>CBDEGI010000004.1:0-4331455 GCA_965237575.1 Bryobacterales bacterium | reverse complement strand
GTTCTAGACGTCGAACAATGAGGCAAACAGGCACGCTCTCGGAATCTCCCCGCTAGGGATGTCACAAACGTCATGAAAGAGCACATTCTCAGTATTGTCTGGCTCACTCCCCTGGTGGGCATGTTCATCCTGTTTCTGCTCCCCAAGGAGAACAAGAACCTGATCCGGATCGTGGCCAATGTGGTGGCCTTCATCGGCTTCCTGGTCTCGCTGCCACTGGTGTTCTGGTTCGACAAGTCGACCGCCGACTTCCAGTTCGTCGAACGGCTGTCGTGGATCCCCTCGCTCGGCGCCGACTATCACCTGGGGATCGACGGCGTCGCGCTGCTGCTGATCATGTTGACGACGGTGGTCGGGTTCCTGTCGATCCTCTCGTCGTGGTCGTCGATCCAGGACCGCGTGAAAGAGTACTACGCCTTCTTCCTGTTTCTGCAGGCCGGCATGCTGGGCGTCTTCATGGCGCTTGACCTGTTCCTGTTCTACGTTTTCTGGGAAGTCATGCTGGTGCCGATGTACTTCATCATCGGCATCTGGGGACACACCCGCCGACTCTACGCCGCCATCAAGTTCTTCCTCTACACGCTGGCCGGCTCGGTGCTGATGCTGCTGGCGATGCTGGCGCTCTACTTCAAGCATGGTGAGCAGTTCGGGGTCTACACCTTCGCGCTCGAAGACTTGATGAAGACCCAAGTGCCGCTCGACATGCAGATCTGGATGTTCTGGGGCTTCTTCGTCGCGTTCGCCATCAAGGTGCCGATGTTCCCCTTCCATACCTGGCTGCCCGACGCGCATACGGAGGCGCCGACGGCGGGTTCGGTGATCCTGGCGGGCATCCTGCTGAAGATGGGGCTCTATGGGATGTTCCGCTTCTCGTTCCCGCTATTGCCGGACGCGGCCATGGATCCGACCACGGTGCAGATCATCGCCGCGCTGTCGGTGATTGCGATCATCTACGGCGCGCTGGTCTCGCTGATGCAGAAGAACTGGAAGAAGCTCGTGGCCTACTCATCGGTGAGCCACCTGGGGTTCTGCACCTTGGGCCTGATTGCCTTGAACCCCAATGGCATTGCCGGCGCCATGCTACAAGGCATCAACCACGGCATTTCGACCCCCCTTCTCTTCTTGATCGTCGGGGTCGTCTACGACCAGCGCCACTCTCTGGAGATTGCCGACTACGGCGGCTTGGCGAATCGCATGCCGGTTTACACGGTGATCTTCTTGATATCGATGTTCGCCTCGGCGGGCATGCCGGGGTTGAACGGCTTCATCGGTGAGTTCACGATCCTGCGCGGCGCCTTCGAGCGCAACCCGACCTGGGCGGCCTTTGCCGTGCTGGGCATCGTGCTGGGCGCGGCTTACCTGCTGTGGCTGTTCCAGCGGACCATGCTGGGGCCGATCACCAATGAAAAGAACAAGACGCTTGTCGACGTGAACCTGCGCGAGATCGTCGTGATGGTCCCGCTGGTTGTGTGGTGCTTCTGGATCGGCCTCTACCCCAAGCCATACTTCGAGATCATCGAAAAGCCCGTGGCGAAGCTAGTCGAGCGCGTCGATCCGGACTATTACAGCCGCAACGGCATCCCGAACCCGCTGCATGAGAAACGCGAGTTGGCCGGAATGGTGCAGGAATGAACGCTTTTGATCCGAGCAGCTTCTTTACGGCGACAGATTTCTTCGCTTTGAAGCCGGCTGTACTGCTGTGCTTGTTCGGCTGCGGAATCCTTCTGACCGGCTTTCTGCTGCGACAGGGCCGTTGGAACGCGTTGACCGCGCTGATCGGCGAGGCCTTTGTCGCGGTCTCGGTGTGGCAGCACTTCGGTGACGTCTCGATCAATAGCCGGCGCTTTGCTCTGAACGACTCCCTGGTCATTGACGGCTTTTCGGTCTTCTTCAACGCTATCTTTGTCGGCTCGGCGGTGTTGGCCATCATCATCTCGGCGCGCTACATGGAGCAGGAGGGTGCCAACCGCGGCGAGTACTACGCTCTGATTCTGTTCGCGCAGGCCGGCATGTCGATCATGGCCTCGGGCTACGACCTGGTCACGCTCTTCATCGGCCTCGAGTTGATGGCGCTCAGCTTCTACGTCATGGTCGGCTTCTTGCGCCGCGAGTTGCGGGCGAACGAAGCGGCAATGAAGTATCTGCTGCTGGGCGCGTTCTCGAGCGGCTTCCTGGCGTATGGCTTTTCGCTCTTCTACGGCCTCAGCGGCTCGACCGGCCTGCGTCAGATCGCCGAGGCCGTCTCGGCGCGCGAGCCGACCGACCCAGTACTGCTGCTGGCGATAATCACGACGTCGGTGGGACTGTTCTTCAAGATCTCCGTCGTGCCGTTCCACATGTGGGCGCCCGACGTCTATGAAGGCGCGCCGACGCCCATCACCGCTTACGTTTCGGTAGCGTCGAAGGCCGCCTCGTTTGCCTTGTTGATGCGCATTTTCCTGGTCCCACTCGGGTCCGTGAGCGAACTTTGGATCCCTTTGTGTGGCTTCGTCGCCCTGGCAACGATGACCATTGGAAACGTCGCCGCCATCACGCAGAACAACCTTAAGCGGCTGCTGGCCTACAGTTCGATTTCGCACGCCGGCTACATTTTGCTCGGGCTCGTGGCGGGCAATGAAACCGGTCTCAAGGGCGTGATGGTCTACCTGCTGGTCTACATGTTGATGAACTTCGGCGTGTTCGCTCTGGTCGCGGCGCTGCGGCGCGAGGGCCACGCCGCCGAAGACATCGACGATTTGAACGGCCTGATGAAGCGGCATCCCGGATACGCGATGCTCATGCTGATCCTGATCCTGTCGCTGGCGGGCATCCCTCCCGCCGCGGGTTTCTACGGCAAGTACTTCATCTTTCTTGCACTGCTCGAAGCAGGCCAGTATTTGCTGGCGATCGTGGCGGCGCTCTACGTGGCCGTCGCGGCGTACTACTACTTCCGCATCGTCCGCGCCATGTTTCTCACCGACGACATCGAGCCCGCCATGGTGGAGCCGGGCTTCGGGACCAAGGTGGCGATCGTTGGCAGCGGTGTGCTCACACTGCTGATCGGGCTTTACCCGGAGCCATTCATCAGCATCGCCTCGGATTCGATTCTGCTGGCGCTGCGCTGAGGCACGTGACCGGGGTCTTCGGCCGTAATGGCGGGGCGCCATGCATCAACTCAGAGCCGCATGCGTCAGCTTGCGCTGATCCCCTTCGAAGCACCGAGGATTCCGCTCCAGCCCTCCGTCGCAGCTTGATGCTGCTCAACGCAGGCTCACGCCCGCGGCTCTGAGTCTCGCTGAGCAGCTTCGAACGCCTCGGCGGGGATCACCCTATGGAATAATCGAATCGAACCCGGCATGTACCGCAGCCTCAAAGACGCCGTCCTCGACGGGTCGGCGCTCCCGCGAACGGAGATCGAGGAGCTCAGCGACTGCGGCATTCTCGGGGAGTTGTACGCCAAGCAGATCCCACCGCGGGCGCCTGGCAACGAATCCGACGAACCCAAGTGGGTCGTGACCACGCACTTCGGCCCGCAAGCCGAGCGCATCGAATGGCTCCGTTCGATCCGCTAACACGGCCGTCTTGGGCGATCAACCTAATCCGTCGGAAACGATAGAGGGAAGGTCGGCGGCTGGGCCTGGTGGGGCGTGCGCGGCTCGATCTTGCGAGCGTGATACTCGGCAATGAAGTCCGCCAGATTGCGGCTGGCCTCCTCGAAGACGATCTTGCCCTTCTCGGCGGTCGCTTTCTCGGCCTCACCCATCACACCGCTGTCGCTGTACTGGCTGGTCCATTCGACCATGCTCATCGGACCCTTGGCGAACAGGTCCGTCCAAATGAACTTCGAGCCGGTCTTGTTGGTCTTGGCGATCTCGCTCTTGATCTTGTCTTTACGGACGCTCTCCGGCGCGAGATGAAGCAGCATGGAGGTCTCGAGTTCGCCCGCGTGAGAGCAGCCGCCGGGGAAGATGCTCTCGCGCCACTGTGAGTCGAAGTCGGGAGTCACCTTCAACATCTGCCACCAGTTGCAGAAGCAGCAATGGGCGTCGGTCTCGACGATCAGCCGGCGGCCGACCAAGTCGACCAGCGGGCCGTTCGAGCCGTGGCCGTTGACGATGACCATCTTCTTGAAGCCGTGATAAGCGAGGCTCTTGCAGATGTCGAGCACGTACTGGATGAAGTGCTCGAAGTGAATGTTGAGTGTGCCGGGGAAATCCATCACATGGTGCACGTAGCCGTAGCTAACCGGCGGCAGCACCAGGCTAATTTCGGGACGCAGGCGCGCCGCCTCGCTGGCCACGGCGTTGGCGCAAAGGTGATCGACCTTGAGCGGCAAGTGATGGCCGTGCTGCTCGACCGACCCGGTAGGGATGATGGGAATCTTCCCCATCTCGATGGCCTCGTTGATCTCGGGCCAAGTCAGTTCGTCAAATCGGTACTGTTCGCGGACAGTGGTCATAGGTGGTCTTCCGGTGGCGGTACAGGCAGTGATTTTCGATCGACGTGCAGGCTTGTTCGGAAGAACTCTAGCGGCTAGGCTTGCGCTCAGGCTGCTTGCCGACTTCCTCCAGGTAGAGCTCCATCGCTTCTCCTAGTAACAAGCGGACCTCGTCCGGAGTATCTCCGACGACACCGACCCCGGGAAAGTCTGGGGAGTATCCCCCGTACCCGTTCTCGCTCTTCTCGGTCACGATCGCCCACTTCATGGTTCGAGCCCCGCCCCCTCTAGGATAGCCACAACTGCCCGTGGCGGCACATCTTGCGCCAAGATCGTATCCACCTGCCACAACTGAGCCGCGGATGTGAATCCGCGGGCGCGCGGGCGCAGGCCCGCGCCGGTCAGCCTCGATTACCCTTGCGTGCGCCGGCCAACACCTCTCGAAGACGGCGGCCGACGATCAACTCCTGGCCGTCTTGCAGGCCAAGAGAGTAGACAGTCAACGGACCGCCCTTGTTCTTCGTCTTCTTGGGCGACGGCTTCTCCAACTCCGGGATGCGGATGAGATAGGGGTTGTAGTTCGAGAGTACTTCGATCGATGGGTCGCCCTCGCGCAACCGCTGTCCGCACTCGCTCACGCTGAGCCCGAAGCGTTCCTCGTCCCAGCGCACTTCCAACTGCCGGAAGCGGTTACTGCCGCGGCGTGTGTTGATCTCGATGGCGACGCCGGGGACGGTCTCGACCATCGCCGCGATCCTGTCCAGTTTCTTGGTCTGTCTTCGATAGAGGTCGTCCAGGTCAATCGTCAGCCACTTCTCGAGAGCCGCGAGGCAACCGATGATCTCTTCTTTCCCGACTTTCATCGGCCGGCACACAGCACCCTCCATAGGGCTGGAATTCATCAGGCCTGCCTCGATCAGGTCCTTGCGGCCGAACAACAAACCGGAGCACTGCGGCCCCTTGAGTCCCTTGCCTCCGCTGAAGGCGTACAGATCGACGCCCATCTTGGCGTAGCGGGTCACATTCTCAACCGGCGGGATGCCGCCGGCCGCGTCGACGAACACGGGCACTTTCGACTCGTGGCAGATCGACACTATCTCGGCGAGCGGGGGCGCGTTCTGCGGTTCGGGGTCGGCGGGATAGCCGGTGTAGAGCATGGCCGTGCTGCCGGTGAACGCTTGGCGCAGCTCGTCAAGGGTCTTCACGACCACGGGCTTGCCCCCGGCAAGGCGGATGGCATTGTCGAAGATGCTCCGGCCACCCCACATCAAGACTTCGTTCTTCATACCGGCGGAGTCGGGGAGCCGCCAGATCTTGTTCGGATCGGAACCCGCGATACAGGCGGCAGTGGCCGTCGCCATCGCACCCGCCGCGCCGGAGGTAATCATGCCCGACTCGGCGTCGGAGATCTCGGCCAGCCTCTTCCCGACAGCGCGCTGGAGTTGCACGATGTCGACGTAGTAGTGAGCGGCTTCGTCCATGGCTTGGCGCACCTCAGGCCAAACGAGAGTCGCACTCAAGAAGGTGAACGGAATGTTCGCCATGATGAAGGGCTTAGCTCCGAGGCGGGTGTAGACGTTGTCGCCGAACGAGTGCTTCCTGGCCTTCGCGGCGGCCACGATCTCCTGAGTAGCGACATAGCTCAGCAGTGCGTAGCCGGTGAGTTTCCGGATGAACCGTCGGCGAGTCGGGGTCGGCATGGGTACTCCTCGGGTGCAAGATGTCTATAGAAGGATACGCTCTTGGAAATGCTTCCGCGTGGGGGGATCGTGACGGCATGAGGCAATGCACTTGGGTCCACCTGTGAGACACACGGCCCGCGCTATGCACGGGCGCAGGGTCCGTCAGATGCGGTTGATAAGGGTGGCGACGTAGGCGGCCCCAAAGCCGTTATCGATGTTCACGACGGTCACGTTGCTGGAGCAACTGTTGAGCATGCCGAGCAAGGCGGCCAAGCCATGGAAGCTTGCGCCGTAGCCGACGCTGGTGGGGACGGCGATCACGGGGACGGAGACCAAGCCGCCTAAGACGCTGGGCAGGGCTCCCTCCATGCCGGCGCAGCAGATGATCACGCGGGCATCTTCGAAACGTTCACGGTTCGACAGCAGCCGATGGATGCCTGCAACGCCCACGTCGTAGATCGTCTCGACTTCGTTCCCCATGACCTCGGCGGTGACTTGCGCCTCCTCGGCGACGGGGATGTCGCTGGTACCGGCACAAACGACCGCGATCTTGGCCTTGCCGATGGTGGCCCGGTCGCGCCAGACACGGATGGCGCCGGATCGCGGCAAGTACTCGGCGCTCTCCTCCAATTCGCGGACGGCGTGGGCCATCTCTTCGGTCGCCCGGGTCACCAGCAGGTTCGGCGACTTCGCGAGCAGCTTTTCGGAGATCATCTTGACCTCGGCGACAGTCTTGCCCTGACCGAGGACGACTTCGGGCATGCCGTGACGCAAGCTGCGGTGATGGTCGACCTTGGCGAACCCGAGATCCTCGAAAGGCATGTGACGTAGTTTGGTCACGGCGTCGTCGGGCGTCGAGGAGCCGTCGGCCACCTTCGCGAACAGCTCGCGCAACTGCGTCTCAGTCATGTCTCTGGAGGATAGCTAAAAGCCTATGCGATCGCCAAGCTTGAGCCCGTTCGCCGCAGCCTGGCCGGCGGCCAGCTCGAGAACGAACTTAGAAGGGATCTTGCCGCCGTAAACGGGGCATTCCCGGGGAATCTCCGACTCGCACGGAGGCATGTTGGCCGCCATCTCAACGATTTGGCCCCGGCCATCAATCCAGATCATGTCGAGCGGGATGCGGGTGTTGTACATCCAGAAGGGCCGCTCCCGCATGTCGGTGAAATGGAAAATCATGCCTCGGTCGGGCGGTAGTTCGTCCCGAAACTGCAGGCCGCGCGCTTGTTCGGTGGGGGTGCTGGCCACCTCGGCGTGGATGACAGAGCCGTTGGGAAGTGTCACCGGCAAGACCGGCAGGCGCGAAACGGGGGCGGAGGACGAGTTGCCCGAGCAACCCGCAAAAACGAGAAACCCTATCGCGAGTGTCGAAATGCCAAGGATTTGGGCGCGCAGCGGCAAGACAGGGTTTGAGCAGGCACGAGGGCAGCGTGCAGGCGTTTCCTAGTGTGACCGAAACTCGGGCGTAGTGTCAAAAGCGGCTGGCCTTGGGCTCACCCGGTTGTTGGCTAGTAAGCCAGAACGCGGTCAGCGGCCGCTCTGACCGTTTCGACCGAGGGCAGGACTTCCAACTCCAGGTTGGGTGCTGAGGGGACGAAGCAATCCTTCGCGCCGAGGCGGCCCACCGGGGCATCGAGCCACTCGAAACCTTGCTCGGCAACGTGAGCGGCAACCTCGGCGCCGAAGCCCATCGTAAGGGTGTCCTCATGAGCGACCAGCAGGCGGTTGGTCTTCTTGACGCTTTCCAGAACACACTCCTGATCCCAGGGAATGATCGAGCGCAGGTCGATGACCTCAACCGAGCGTCCTTCTTCCTCATACTGGTCGGCGACGCGTTCGGCCAGATGAACGGTGCTGCCCCAGGAGACGATGGTTAGATCGCTGCCCTCACGACGCACCGTGGCTTTGCCCAGCGGGACTAGGTAGTCGCTGTCGGGTTCGCGCGTGCGCGCGTCCATACGGCGGTAGAGGCCCTTGTGCTCGAGGAACAGCACCGGGTCTTCGGCGCGTGCGGCGGTCTTGATCAGGCCCTTCGCGTCGGCGGCGTTGCTGGGATAGACGACGTACCAGCCGGGGATGTGCGCAAAGTAGGGCTCGATGTTGGCCGAGTGCCAGGGCCCACCCTTGATATAGCCGCCCACGGCGACGCGGACGACGATCGGAGACGCCCACACCCCGTTGCTACGCCAGCGGATGGTGGCGATCTCGTCGCGCATCTGCATGAAGCCGGGCCAGATGTAGTCGGCGAACTGGATCTCGATAATCGGCTTGTAGCCGCCGGTGGCCATGCCGCCGGCGATGCCCACGATGCTGGCTTCGGCAAGCGCCGAGTTGACGACCCGGCCCGGGAAGGCTTCGCCCAACCCGCGGGTAACGCCAAAGACACCGCCCTTGGGGTCGCCGATGTCCTCGCCCCACATGTAGATTTTGGGGTTGCGCTCCATCTCTTCACGCAAGCCGTGGTTAATGGAGTTCACCATGCTGACCTTCTCGTCGGAGAGGTAGTTGGGCTCACGCTCTTCGGTGACCGGCAGGTTCTTCGAGAAGACGTTTGCCAGCACGTCGTAGTTCTGTGGGAAGGGATGCTGGTCGGCCTCTTCGGCGGCGCGGTCCACCTCTTCCTTCATCTGCGCCCGTGCGTCTTCGATCCGAGACTGAGTGATCAACTTGTGCCGCAGCAGGTAGTTCTCGGTCTGTAGAATCGGGTCGCGCTCGGCCAGCTCCGCCAACTCCCCTTCGGGGCGATACTTGCGCTGGTCGTCCGAGGAGGAGTGCGATTCGATACGGATGACCTTGCATTCGAGCAGCGCGGGGCCGGCGCCGCTGCGCATCTTTTCGATCAGCGGCGGGAGCAGCTCGTACATCGGCTCGAACCAAGTACCGTCGAGGGCGCAAGCGGGCATCTCAAAACCCTCGGCGATGCGGTGTATCTGCGAGGCGGTCTGCGTGGCCTGGGGAACGCTGATGGCGTATCCGTTGTTCTGCACGACAAAGAGTACCGGCAACTCTTCGCGGTGGGCCCAGTTGAGCGCCTCGAAGAACTCGCCTTCGCTGGTCGCGCCCTCCCCCGAGGAGACGTAGACGATCTCGTCATGGCCCCTCTCGCGGCAGGCCTTGGCCATGCCCACCGCCGGCAGGTACTGCGTGCCGGTGCACGCGGTTTGGGAAACCAATTTCAGCTCGCGCGAGGACCACTGCTCGGACATGTTGACGCCGCCCGAGTTCGGATCGCCGTCGCGATTGAGCATGCCGAGGAAGACATCCTTCAAATCCATGTCGAGCGAGACGGCAATGCCTTTCTCGCGGTAGTAGGTGTAGAACCAGTCGTGACGCGGCTTGAGCAGCATCGTCATGCCCGCCTGGACCTTCTCGTGACCGCGGGTCGGGGCGTTGAAGGTGCACTTGCCCTGCTTGACGAAGATTTTCATGCGCTCTTCGACGTAGTAGATGCGGAGCATCTTGTCGTAGAGTTCAAGCGTGATTTCGTCGGGGACGATACGGCCCCCACCCTTCGGTGGGGACTGGGTCTTGACGGACGGCTTGGGCATTGGGGTCGGTGACTCTCGGTGGGCCCTGCTCGGGCCCAGCCCGCCGGCTGGCTACTCTAGCATCGATGGCGGGAACGGCGCAGGGTCGGGCCCTTTGGCCCTTAACCCTCAGGATACTCCATGGTCCTGAACCCAGGACAGCCTCCGGTAGGGGTCAGTTCAGTTTGGTGTCCGCTACGCCTGTCCGTCCCTTGGACCGGTGGCCTCCAGCATTCCGGGTCCAGGCTACCCCTCTTCAGGTTCCAAGCCCGGTGATTCGGTCAGCGAGGAGGCTTTCGCGCCGCAGCTTCGGCCTTGCGGACGGTGTCCTCTCTGGGGTCGCCGTACAGTAAGGAAGTTGAGTTCTGGGATGTCGGCGATGCAGCGCCCATCGGTCTCCCGCTCGAGTTTGATGGTGAGACTCATATCTCGAAGGTAGCATCGGAGCGAGCCCGAGATGACCCGGACTCCACCTGGGGCGCGGGCGCTGGGCAGACTCGCCATCTTCTCGCGTCAGCGTCGCGGTACTGGTGTTTAGATCCAATTAGATCCGTGCCAAGGCAGACCATCTTCTTGTGGCACATGAGGCTGCCTAGCGGACGCCGCCGAGACCATCGATCTCAATGCGGTCCGATTCCATTAGGGCCGGTCACCGGACGCGACACGGGCGATCGCGTTGACGACCCGGCGGTAGGGTACCTGGTCGAGGCCATCGAAGAGGACGAGTTCGCCCTTGCGCCAAGAGCTTTGATACCAACGGCTTAGCAGCGCTAGGTGGTCCGAGCGCTCCTGTGTGTGGCCGGTGTGCGTGGGAGCGTCCTCCAGCGTCTCACGGAGGCGGCGATCGAGGGAGATCGGCCGGCCGTCAGGCGCCGATAGCGGAAACCTCAGCGAGGGCTGCAGGAAGCCCTTATAGATAGGCCACAGTTTGACCGCTGGCTCAGTGTCCGTCTGCCCGGGGTCCGATTGCGCGGGGTCTGCTTCCTGCTCCGGCGCCGCCGGCTGGATCACGAGGCCGAAGAGACGGTCGATGTCGCGTGCCAGCTCGTCCTTCAGCTTCAGCGCGCTACGTACCTTTTCGAGGCGCTGATGCTCGCGCGCGGCTTCCTCGAACTCAAGAGCCGCACTCGACCGCTCTCGGGCATCCTCGATCTCCCGCACGAGCGACTGTCCGCCGGTTTCGAGAAACTCGAGCACCTTGCCTGTCTCGGCACGGTACTCCTCGGGCGTCGATCGCGCTTGGCAGGGACGCAGGCACATGTCCATCTCCCCGTAGATGCAGCCGGGATGCGTCGGGTGCGGGTCGAGGTTTTCCTGGCAGCGGCGGATTTTGTACAGGTCGAGGAACGCTTCTTCGAACCGGTCAGCCGAGGCTCGACTGACGAACGGCCCGAAAAACAGGGCGCGGCGGCCGGTGAGCTTGGTGGTGACGTAGGTGCGCGGGTACGGATTGCCCAGGTGGACCTTGATGAACGGAGCCGGCCGCAGCTTGAGGTAGCCGCGGTAGCTGTCGGGACGGTAGCGGCGCGCCAGACGGTAGAGCAGAACCGAGGACTCGAAGGCCGAGCCCGTCGGCTGGTAGGAAACCTGTTCCACTGACTCGGCGAGCCGCGACGGAGGGCCGCTAACCGGCCCTATTCCCGACATGCTTCCCAGCAGACGTTTTACGCGCCGCCGCAGCCGGGCCGTGCGGCACAGATAGGGCAGTCCGTTGATGAACTGAATCCGCAGTACGCCTTGGACGTCAGGGACGGTTTCGAAGTCCGCCGGACGATCGATGTCGACGGCTATTTCATGAGTCAGATCCATGGATCGCGCGGCCATGAACCGTCCATTTTCCGAGCCGTCCATTTTCCGGTAGATTATCAGATGTGATTCTCCTGGGAGTGGCCTTGACGGTCTTGGCAGCGGGGTTTCTGCTGGTTTCCTTCCTGCGAGCTCGGAAAGTGCACCCCTATCCGGCGTACGGGTTGGTCGGGATTGGGGTCATCTTGATTGCAGAGTTGTTGCTCTATCTCGACGTGCCGCCGGTGCCCGTGTACTTCACACCACTAATCTGGAGCGGCTACATCGTGGCCATCGATGCGGGGGTTTTAGCGATCCGCGGACGCTCGATGATCCGCTCCGAGCCGCAAGCCCTTGTGTGGATGGCGATTCTATCGATCTTCACGTGGCTGCTTTTCGAGCTGTACAACCTGCAGTTGCAGAACTGGACCTACGTGGGCCTGCCGCACAACGACTATTTGCGGTACCTGGGGTACGGCTGGTCGTTTGCCACGATCACGCCTGCGATTCTCGAGACGGCGGAGTTCCTGATGGCCGCTGTTTTTCGAGAAGGCGCGCCTCCCGCCCGGACCGAACGACGCGCCGACGGGGAGCTTGGCCTGGACGTTGCCGAGTCGGACAGCCACCGGAAGACAGCCCCTCGAAAGACGGCGTCGTGGGGCTGGGTGGCGCTGGGAGCCGTGATGGTTACCGTGCCTGCGATCGTCCCCATCGAGTGGGGCGTTTATCTGTTTGGCTCGGTTTGGCTGGGGTTTATCTTCCTGGTGGATCCGCTGAACGACCGCGCCGGGCGGCCGAGCCTTTGGAACGACATGCGGTGCGGGCACAGGGCACGGCTCTACGCCCTGCTGGCTGCCGGAGGGCTCTGCGGCATACTGTGGGAGTTCTGGAACTATTGGGCGACGGCTAAGTGGTTCTATATTTTCCCCATCCTACAGGACTGGCGGCTCTTCGAGATGCCGCTGCCGGGCTTCCTGGGGTTCCCGCCGTTCGCCTTGGAGTTGTTTGCGCTGTACGTGTTCGCGGCGTCGGTGCTGCGGTTGCCGGTCTACGAGATCGGTTTATCGGACGCCCCTGCTGGGAAGGTTGAAACTGACAAATGAAGTTTGTTTACAAACAATGATCTCCATATTCTGTCTATCCGTGATACATTAACAACGTCCCCCCGCACGTAAAGCGTCCGCATGTGGTGGCTGGATCGGCTGGCAGCCGATATCCTCGCGCCCCTCGCCGTTTGGGTGTTTGCGAGCAGTCTGGATGATTTCCTCCTAGACGTCTCCTTCTTGGTTCTGTGGCTGCGTTCCCGCCGGGAGCGCTTGGGTACCTCCGTGCCTTCACCGGAGACGGCCCCTGCCCGCGACAACCAGATCGCCATGATGATCCCGTGCTGGGACGAGGAGGCCGTGATCGAGCAGATGCTCGAACACAACTTGGCGGCGATCGACTACGAGAACTATGACATTTGGCTGGGCGTGTACCCGAATGACGAGGGGACGCTGGCTCGAGTAGCTGCCTGCGCGGAGAGGTTCGGGCGCGTGCACTACGTAGTCTGTCCGCACGAGGGGCCGACCACCAAAGCCGACTGCCTCAACTGGATCTACGGGGGCATCGTGCATGCCGAACAAAAATGCGGGGAACGTTACGGAATTCTGCTGCAGCACGATGCCGAGGACTTGGTCCATCCCGACTCCCTGCGACGCATCGATCAGAACATCGGGCGCTTCGACATGATTCAGATCCCGGTGTTTCCGCTTCCGACGCCTCTGCGGGATGCCACCCACGGTACCTACTGCGACTTTTTCGCCGAGTTTCACATGAAGGAGCTGCGCCAACGTGCGGAGTTTGGAGGTTTTGTGCCGTCGGCCGGTGTCGGTACGGCCTATCGCCGGGACGTGCTCACGGAGCTCCGGGCGGCCAAGGGGGGACGCGTTTTCGACCCTGAGAGCCTCACCGAGGACTACGCGATTGGCTTTGATCTTCACGACCTTGGGTCTTCCCAAACACTGCTGCACGCGGCGGCCTCGCAATGGCCAAGCATCGGTCGGCAGCCGACGGTGGGGCGAGATCAACCACGCGACCTGCCGGTCGCCACGCGCGCCTATTTCCCGCGGCGACTGCGTGAGGCGATCCGGCAACGAACCCGCTGGGTTCTGGGAATCGCATTGCAGTCATGGGGGACTTTCGGCCGACGCGCCGGCGGGCGGCAACTCTATTGGCTTTGGCGGGACCGGAAGGGCTTGGTTGGGCATCCGGCGTCACTGCTGGCCAACCTGCTCTTCTGCTACGGGACTGCGCGTTGGATTGTCTCGGTCGACGGTGGTTCGGCTTGGCACTTGGGCGACTTGCTGATGTCGAGTCCGTGGCTGCTTCCCCTGCTCGCAATGAACAGCATCCTGATCGTGTGGCGACAGCTCGTGCGGGGGTACTTCAGTCAGCGCGTCTACGGATGGCTGCAGGCTGCGACTGTCCCCTTGCGTGCTCCGTGGGCCAACGTCATCAACTGCTGGGCGACGCTGCGAGCACTCGGGATCTTCGCCTCAGCGTGGTGGCGGGCACAGCCGCTTCGTTGGGCCAAGACCACCCACTCCTACCCATCGCGACAGTCGCTGGCCCGGCAGCGGCCCAGGCTCGGGGAGTTGTTGGCCGCCATGGGAAAGGTCGAGATCGCGATCATCGAAAGAGCCTTGGGTTCGGACCGCCGGGGGCAGCGGCTGGGGGAGTACTTGATTGACCAAGGATGGCTGGGGCAAGTCGATCTCGACCGGGCGCTACGCCGCCAGCAGGGTGATCCCGGCGGCGGCCGTACGGGGCTGAGTTACCGCCCCAGTTACCAGCCGGGGAGTCTGCCGATCGGGTCGACATCCGCTTGATCGCCTACTCGACTGTCACACTTTTGGCCAGGTTTCTCGGCTGATCAACATCGCAGCCGCGTAGTACGGCGATGTGATACGCCAACAGTTGCAGAGGGACGATCTCGATGATCGGCAGCAGCAGCTCCGGCGCGCTGGGAACCTCGATGACATCGTTCACGATCGAGTGCACGGTCTCATCATCTTGGTTGGCGACGGCGACGACGCGTCCTTGGCGGGCCTCGACTTCTTTGATATTCGCCAACGTCTTCTCATAGCGCAGCCGGCTGGCCTCGTCAGCGGGGTCGTGTGTCGCGAGCACGACAACCGGCAAGGACTCATCGATGAGCGCGTTTGGGCCGTGCTTCATCTCGCCTGCCGGATAGCCTTCCGCGTGGATGTAAGAGATTTCTTTGAGTTTGAGCGCGCCCTCAAGAGCGATCGGATAGTGGATGCCGCGGCCGAGGAAGAGGAAGTCGCGCGCTCGATAGAGCCGGCGCGCCAACGCCTCACAGGCCCCGCCCATGCTCAGCACGGACTCGAGCTTGGCGGGAATGGTGATCAACTCCTGCACGAGGTCGCGTGTCTTGGCTGTGACCTCCCCGCCGCGGAGCTGCCGCAGATACATTGCAAGAATGAAGAGTGCCGTCAACTGCGAGGTGAAGGCTTTAGTCGAGGCGACGCCGATCTCCGGCCCCGCGTTCGTGTAGATCGTGCCCGCGGCTTCACGCGCCACCATCGAGCCGATGACGTTGCAGATCGCCAGGGTCTTCGAGCCCTTGCGTTTGGCCTCGCGTTGGGCGGCCAAGGTGTCGGCCGTCTCGCCCGACTGGCTGATGACGACCGTAAGCGTTTTGCCGTCGAGGATGGGATCTCGGTAGCGGAACTCGCTGCCATAGTCGACTTCAACCGGCAAGCGAGCCAGCTTCTCGATCATGAACTTTCCCGCCAGCGCGGCATGCCAAGACGTTCCGCAGGCGACGAGGCGGACCGCATCGACGGCGGCGAACTCCTCGGGCGTGATGTCCATCTCGTCGAGAAAGATCTGTCCGCTGCCGCGTCCGATGCGGCCCAGAGTCGTGTCACGTACCGCTCGTGGCTGCTCAAAGATTTCTTTGAGCATGAAGTGCCTGTAGCCGCCCTTTTCGGCCATCACCGGATCCCAGAGAATATGCTGCACCGGCCGCGTGACGGCACCGCCTTCGTGGTCCATCACACGAACGCCTCGCGGCGTGAGGACGGCCACATCGCCGTCGGCCAGGAAGAAGATCTCGCGGGTGTGGTGCAGAATCGCGGGGACATCGGAGGCCAGAAAGTATTCGCTCTCGCCGAGGCCGATCACCGCCGGAGGGCCCGAGCGGGCCACGACGATCTTGTCCGGGTCGCGGCGCGAGATAGCGGCCAGGGCGTACAGTCCCTCGATTTGGGCCAGCGCCTTCACCACGGCTGTTTCGAGATTGGAGCTATCGCGGCTGTGGAGTTCGATGAGGTGCGCGATGACCTCGGTGTCGGTCTCGGTGACGAACTTGTGCCCCTCGCCCTCGAGATCCCGCTTGAGTCGAAGGTAGTTCTCGACGATGCCATTGTGGACGACGACGATGTCGCCTGTCGAGTCACGATGAGGATGGGCGTTCTCTTCGGTGGGACGTCCGTGGGTCGCCCAGCGCGTGTGACCGATGCCGTAGTGACCCTCGAGCGGATCAAGCCTCAGCGCTTCTTCGAGGTTGCGAAGCTTCCCCTCCGCCCGGCGCACCAACGGCTGGCCGCCGTTGTTACCGACCGCAATGCCGGCGGAGTCGTAACCGCGATACTCCAAACGCCGCAAGCCATCGACGATGATGGGTACCGCCTTGTTGCTTAACCCCATGTATCCAACAATCCCGCACATGAGTTATCCACCTTCCAAGTCGACATGGAACTCTTCGATCACGGGATTGGCCAACACGTCTTTGGCGATTTTCTCCACCTCGCGGCGTACGTCGTCCGGTGAAGCGTCGCCCGCGACTTCGATCTCGAAGTACTTCCCCTGACGGACATCAACGACACTCTTATGCCCCAGCCCGTTCAGCGTCGAACAGATGGTGCGTCCTTGCGGATCCAACACGGTTTTCTTCAGAGTCACGTGTACAACAGCTCGCATACCTCATTGTAAGGCGCGCGCTCACTGAGCTACTTGCCGATACAAAAGGTCGAGAATATGCTGTCCAGGATGTCTTCCACCGTGGTTGCGCCGGTGACCTGGTCGATGGGTCGAAGGGAGCTGTAGAGATCGAGCAACAGCATTTCGTGGGGCACGTTGTCGCACACCGCGGCGCGACCGCGTTCAAGCGCCGCGAGCGACTCTCGCAAAAGCCCCTCGTGACGGATGTTGGTGATGAAGCCAGGCTCCTGCCCCTCGGCCTGCTGAGGGACGGCGTGTTCGTAGATTCTCCGCCGTAACTCGTCAAGCCCCTCTCCCGTGACCGCACTGACCCGTGCGTGGGGTTCGGGTAGCTCCGCGTTCGCGGTGAGGTCGCTCTTGTTGCCGACGACCAAGCTGCGTCCGCCCTCAGCGGCTCGGGCCAACAACTCTCTATCGGTGGGTTCGAGCGGCTGTGATAGATCGATGACCACCACGATCAGGTCGGCGTCGGCCAAGGCCTCGTAGCTCTTTTCGACGCCCTTGGTTTCGATGACATCGGAGGTGGCGCGAATACCGGCGGTGTCGATCAACTTGACTGGCAGGCCGTGAATCGAGCAGAACTCGGCCACCGAGTCGCGGGTCGTACCGGCGGTGGCGGTCACGATCGCTCGCTCCTGTTCGAGAAGGCGATTGAACAAGCTGGACTTGCCCACGTTGGGGCGGCCGAGAATCGCCAGCGTGATGCCACCGTGCACCACCTTCCCGTAACGGTAGCTTTCGACTAGTCGCCGGATGTCGGCCATCAACGGATCGAGCCGCCCGACGATCTGCTCCGGACCGGCCACGTCGATATCGTCCTCGGCGAAGTCGATGCCCGCCTCGAGCAGCGCGATCAGTTCGCAAAGCTGCTTCTTGATGGGAGCCAGCCGTCGCGCCAACGCCCCTTGCGCCTGCTGGGTCGCCACGCGGGCCTGATAAAGCGTCGTGGCCTCGATCAAGTCACGCACGGCTTCCGCCTGCGCCAGGTCAAGCCGCCCGTTGAAGTAAGCCCGTTCGGTGAACTCGCCGGGCTTCGCCAAGCGTGCACCCGCCTCGATGGCGCGCTCGACTGCGAAACCGAGCACGACCGGCGAGCCGTGGCACGAGATCTCGACCACGTCTTCCACCGTGTAGGAGTGAGGCTTTGGGAACAAGGTGACCAGCACCTGATCGACAACCTCGCCCTTTGCGTCGATTAGTTCTGCCAGAGTCGCTTTGCGAGGATGGAAACTTTGGGAGGCTGGAAGACGAATAAAGGCGTCGGAAACAGAAAGGGCCCGGGCTCCCGAGAGGCGGACAATCCCGATGCCGCCGCGGCCGGGTGGGGTCGAAACCGCGACGATCGTATCTTCCGGGTAGGCAGAGGGTTCAGGAATTGGCAACGTCGTCGCCGGCCCAAATACGGCTGACCGCCACGCTAGGTCTCGGCCTTGCGGACGACCGCGTGGCGGTTCGGCGGCACGCCATCCGAGAGCGTTGTAACCTCCGGATCGTCTCGCAGAGCCAGGTGAATGATACGGCGCTCCCGAGAAGACATGGCATTAAACCGGAACGCGATGCCGGTGCGCTTGACGTTGTCGGCGGCGGTTTCGGCGCTCAAGCGCAACTCCTCGATACGTAGCAAGCGGTAGTCGCGGGCGTCGAAAATGATGCGGTAGCGGTTTGAGTGAGAGACGCCAAGCGCCTCCAGCGTCAGTTGCTCCACCGCCAGCAGTAGTTCGCCGCGCTGCGCCAGCAGCAGATCCAGGTCTTTGCCGTCGAAACTGACGGTGATGTCGGGGGAAATAAACTCGTCGTCGCCGCCGCCTTCACGAAGCTCGTAATCGAGGTCAAGCCGCGACAGCCTCAGCAGGGGTTTCAGGAATTCGTCGAGCTTAGGACGAAACTGCTCCACCGTCCAGGGGTGATCCGACATACGGTTGCGATAAACGGGGCTGCGCGCGGGGGGATGATTTCAGCTTCAGCCTTTGGACTTCTTTTTGCGCCGGACTTTCGGCTTCTCGATCACGACTTCGTCCGAGGAGAAGCGGTTGAGAAGCTGTTGCTGAATGACCCCAACCAGATTGCCAGTCAACCAGAATAACACAAGGCCGCTCGAGAACCCATAGAAGATGACTCCGAACATCAGCGGCATAAATTTCATCAACCGCATCTGCGCCGGGTCGGCCGACGGCGTGGGCGTCATGCTCTGCATCCAGAACTGCGTCGCGATCATGGCGATGGGAAGGACGCGGATTTGCAGATCTTCAGGACTCGAGAGGTCACTGACCCACAGCCATTCAGCGCCGCGCATCTCGATGGCAACCGTCAATACGTTGTAGAAACCGAGGAAGAACGGGAACTGCAGCAGCATCGGCAAGCAGCTTCCCATCGGGTTGACCCCGTACTCCTTGTAGAGGGCCATCGTTTCTTCCTGCTGTTGCTGCTTCTTCGGGTCCCGCATGCTCAGACCCTTGTACTTGTCGGTGATCTGCTTGACTTGCGGCTGAATGGACTGCATCTTCTTCATGGACTTCATGCTCTTCCACTTCAGGGGGAACAGCGCGAAGTTGATGAAGATGGTCAGTAGGATAATGCTCCAACCGTAGTTCCCAACGACGTTGTCATGGGTCCAGTGCAAGCCCAGGAAAATCGGCTGCGCGATGAAACTCCAGAACCCGAAACTTACGATGCTGCGCAGCTCGGGTTTCGCGGCGGCGAGAAGGCTCATGACCTTGGGACCGACGAAGAGTTGGAAGCGGTTGACGTCGCCTGAGCCGACGGCGATCGTTGGGAAGGCCTCCTTGTCGGCATCTTTGGTGGGCGCGATTTCGACCGAGGCACTCTCGATGCGGAGGTTTTGGTCTTCGTCCGGCGGCCAGAACGCCGCGACGAAGAAGCGGTCATCGATGCCGATGTAGCCAAAGGGCCCACTGGTGGCGAGACGGCTGCCGTTCGAGTCCCCTCCGCTGCAACCTGAAAACCAACTGGCTCCTCCGGCCGCGCGGCGCACCAACTCGCCGGAGGCAGAGTCGTAGTGGAAGGTCGAGCTGTTGAGCGAATCCTGGAGTTGTGCCGTGTCGCCGAATCCGCCGCTCCAAGCCAACAGGTGCGGCACGGGCTGCCCGTTCTTCCGCAGCTCACTCTCAACCTCGACCAGGTTGCCCTCGCGCTCGAAGCGAAACGTCTTGCGGGCAAGGTTGCCGCCCTGAGCATATTCGAATTCCACCGTGGCTGGGGCGTTGCGGCGGCTGGGGCCGCCGTTAACGACGAACAAGGCCTTGTTGAGATCGTCGAGCTTCCTGCCGTCGGATAGCTCGAGCGAGAAGGGGTAGCCGAATTCCTTGCCGCCCTCCTGGTGGACCAGATCGAGCGGGCCGCCGGCCGCCGAGTCGTAATCCTTCAAGACCCAGCTCGTGACCACGCCACCACGGTTCGAAAACTTGACCGTGTAGGTGTCGGTCTCGACGACGACCTCTTGCTCGGAAGTAGCAGCTTTCGTTTCGGCGGAGGCATCAGAGGTACTCTCGCTTGGCTGCGCTGCCTCGATCGTCGGTGGAGGCGCCGGCGTCTCGGCGGCGGGGGCTTCCGCTTGCTTGGCGTGCTCGGTGGCGGGAGGCTGCGATGGGTCCACCTCCTCGGGAGGCGTACGATTCATGTACACCCAACTCATCAGCGCCATGACCGACAATACGGAGGCCAGCAGCAGCCGGCGCTGCATGAATTGCTCGTCGTTTTCTTCAGGCATCAGGTACGGGGTCGTAGCCGCCCTGGGTAAACGGGCGGCAGCGCAGCAGGCGTCGAGCGGCCAATGACAATCCACGGACCACTCCGTGGCGCTCGACGGCTTCTTTGGCGTAAGTCGAGCAACTTGGATGGAACTTGCAGCAGAGCGGCATGAGTGGGGAGAAGATCGCCTTGTAGAACAGCAATCCGAACACCGCCAGGTGCTGACCCAGGTTCAGAGAGGACTCAGCGGTCGGGGCGTTGTGTGCGAGACTCGGCTGGCCCATGAGAAGCTCTTCGGAATACTCGCTGTAGCTCACTTTCAAGCTTGGTCCACTCGACGTCAACCAAACGTTTTCGTGCGTGGATAACGACTTGGTATCCGTCGGGAAGGTCGGCCCAGTGACGCCGCACCGCCTCGCGAAGCCGCCGTTTCACTCGATTCCGTACGACGGCCCCACCAACGGCGCCAGGTACGGTGAAACCGACCTTGCCCGGCTCGTTCGTCCGCGCATTGCGAACGAAAACCGAAAAAAGGGCGCTGGTCACTCGCGCACCTTCTTCGTAGACTCGCTGGAACTCGGCTCTCTTGCGAAGACGCCTGAACTGGGGGAATCGTTGGGAACCAGGAAGACCGGGTGCAGCGGCGCTAGCGTTCCGAGCTGACGGTGAGGACATGCCTACCCTTCGCCCGCCGGTTTGCCAGCACCCTCCTTCCTCCGGGAGTCTTCATGCGGGCGCGAAAGCCGTGCGTCTTGGCTCGCCGCCTTCGATTCGGTTGAAACGTTCTTTTTGGCATCAGTTAACTCACCCGCAACCGCGCCAAATCCTGCGCGCCGGGCGCCTCGTTTACGAAACTCCAGTCTATCAAGGCGCTGGGGGGCGGTCAATCAGGGTCAAAGAGGGGCGGGCGGAACACGGGCCGGCACAGAGAACCGCTCCAACATGGCCCAAGCTGTTCGTAGCCGGCGATATAATCGGTGCTCCATGCTGACGCGACGTGGTTTTGTCCGGATTTCAGCGGCTGCCGCTCTTGGCTCGCCTGCTTGCTTCGCGCCGGAGCCCCGCGCTCCCGCTGCCGACTCGCTGATCGATCAGATCGACGTCTCGGTCATCTGGCACGGCCGTGACACCGACTATACCTGGTTCCACCCGCGGCCTTGCCTCGCGCCGGGCGAGCCTCAGTCTAAGCTCCACATGGCGGTGCAGACCATCTCGGGCTCGGACCTCTTCGGCCCGGTGCATTGGTCCGAATCAACCGACCTCGGCGAGAACTGGAGCGACCCCGTGCCCATCCCCGGGCTCGGCCGCAAGAAGCACCCCGACGGCGTCGAGGAGGGTGTTTGCGACACCGTCCCGCAACACCACCCCCAGACCGATTCGGTCACCTTCATGGGCTGGAATGTCGACTATCTCGATAACAGGCTCACGCGCCCCAACGAGCAACGCTAGCCCGTCTACGTGGTGCGCCGCACCGACGGCTCCTGGAGTGCGCCCCGCAAGCTCGAATGGGACAACCCGGCCGCCGGCCGCATCTACGGCAGCAACTGTTCCCAGCGCATCACGCTGCCAAGCGGAGAGGTGCTGGTCCCGCTGACCTATGCCTCCTACGAGAGAACCGACCGTGTCGTGGGCACCGTCCTCTGTAGCTTTGACGGCGAAACCCTGCGCGCCGAGCGTGCCGGCAATCAACTCGAGTTAGGCGTCAGGCGAGGCCTATTGGAGCCATCGATTACGAACTTCGGCGGGCGCTACTACATGACGATCCGTGCCGAGGACGAGCGCGGCTACGTGTCCGTCTCGGACGACGGGCTGGAATGGGGACCGAAGAAGCCCTGGACGTGGGAGAACGGCGAACCCCTCGTGATGTCGACGACGCAGCAGCATTGGCTCGACCACAGCGACGGCCTGTATCTGGTCTACACGCGCAAGGCCGAGGCGAACGCGAATGTGATGCGGTGGCGGGCGCCGTTGTACGTCGCGCGCGTGGACCCCCAGAGCACCGAGCGTGTCGTCTTGCTGCGCGACACCGAGCAAATATTGATCCCTCTGAAGGGCGACGGGCTCAACGAACCTGAGCAAGTCGCCCGCATGGGCAATTTCCATGTGGTCGCCGCTTCCCCGGACCGCAGCCTGGTCACCGTCGCCGAGACGATCCCGTCGCGCGGTTGGATCGGCGACACCCTGCAGGCAACCATCCGCTGGAAGACACCGAATCGCCTCGTGAGCTGATCCGACCGGGCTCTAGCCTACTTGGCGTGTTCGTTTACCGGCTGAGCGGGATTTGTCGGTGGACGCGTTCGCCTCGGTGGCACGGGCTGGGCCTCGCTCTCCAGGTCTGCCCTTGAGGCTTTTCTGGAGGGCTTCCATCAGATCGATGACGGGGGCCAACCTCGGCCCCTCGGTCGGCGCTGTTTCCTTGCCTTCCCGTTTGGCGTCGATCAGTTCTTTGAGCCGCTGCTGATAAGCGTCGCTGTACTTGGCGGGCTCGAAGGGTGCGGCAAGACTTTCGATCAACTGCGTCGCCAGCTCGACCTCTTGGGGCTTGACCTCGAGGTCAGTGTCCTGGCCGTACTCCTCCAACTGGCGGATCTCGTTGGGGTAGTACATGGTGTGCAGCGTTAGCCCCTTGGCTCGCGCGCGCATGAGTACCGTGTATTCCCGCTGGTGCATGCTTAACTTGGCGATGGCGGCGTAGCCGCTCTTCTCCATGGCGTCGGTGAGCAGGAAGTAGGCCTTGCGGCCGGCATCCTCGGGCAGCGCGTAGAACGAGCTGTCGAGGTAGAGCGGGTCGACCTCTTCCAAGCGCACGAATTCGAGGATCTCCATGCCGGCGGCGGAGACGGGCTGGACCTTCTTGATCTCGGCTTCCTCGACGAGGATGTATTGGTCCTTACCGTCCTGGTAGCCTTTGACCAAGTCGGAGCGCTCGACGTTGGTGTCGCAGGTGGGGCAGTGGAGTTGTTGGCGAACGCGGGTGTGGCACTCTTTGTGGAGTTGATTGAAGCTGACCCGCTCGCTGCGCGCGGCTGTGAAGAGGCGCACGGGCACGGAGATCAGTCCGAACGTGATGTAGCCTTTCCAGGTCGTGGCGGCCATGATCGTTACGGTTTCAGAGGGTGCTCTTGGGCGATCGCTCCAAGTCCGGCGGAACGGTCCTAGCATCGTAAGCCGTTCTGAATCCCATCGGCAAGTCCCAGTAGCACCGGAGATGTCCCTTGGCGGCCGGCTCGACGGTTGAGGGGAGAAGTTGTAGAATCTACACGCGGGAGGAATATGCGTTCTCATCTGACCCGAAGACGGCTGCTTCAGTTTGGCGGCGTCGTGGCTGCCACGAGCACGGCGGCTCCCGGCGCGAGCCGCGCCCTTGCCGCGGCTCCGGCGATCACCGGTCTGCTCGACACCACCGTCGAGCGGGTCGAGCGGATCACACTCACCGTCCCCTTCCGGGACCTGCCGGCCACACACATGCACCGCGGCCGCGCGGGCAATTGGAAGTATGTCGAAGTCTGTAAGGTCCACCTCAAGTGCGGTGTCACCGGCTTCGGCGAAAACATCCAGTACTTCGTTGAGAACTCGGGCGACGACGCCAAGGTCGTTGGCCGCAACGCCGCGGAGTTGATGTGGGATGACTCTCACGGCACGGGGCTGCAGCAGGCGCTCTTCGACGCAGTCGCCCGAGCCAACGACGTTCCGATCCACCGACTCCTAGGCTCCAAGGTTCGTGACCGAGCCTTCATAAGCTGGTGGGATATTGACATGCCGGGCGAGGACTGGTTGACGGAGTGCCGGCTCGCCCTTGCGCAAGGCTACACCGACTTCAAGACCAAGGCGCGACCATGGTTCGACCTGAACGAACAGTGCCGTTTGCTTTCTGAGAACCTGCCGGAGCACTTCCGGATCGACGCGGACTTCAATCGTATGCTTCTCGACGCGGGCAGGGCGGCGCCCGTTTGCGTGGCACTCGAGAAGTATCCGCAGGTCGCGGCGTACGAGACGCCGATTCCGCAAAGTGATGTCGAGGGCAATAAGCTGCTCCGCCGCAAGACGCGTGTCTCAATCGCCATGCATTACGGCGATCCACCGATCATGACGGCTCTGCGGGAAGAGATCTGCGACGTGCTCATCATCGGCTATGGGGCCCAAAACATCGTGAACCAGGGCGCTGTGGCGGCGATGGCAAACATCCCCTTTTGGTTGCAGTACGTGGGCACGGGCATCACCGCGGCCTATGCGCTGCACTTCGCGGCGGTCCTCACGCACGCGAGTTGGCCGGCGGTGATTTGCCATCAGCTGTACGTCCACCCGCTGATCAAGCCCGGGATCGTGGTCGAGAATGGGTCGGCTGCGGTCCCGGAGCGGCCCGGACACGGGTACGAATTGGACGAAGACGCCGTGGAACGCTTCCGAAGTGTACGGATTACCGAGAACCCCTATCCGCCCGCGGGTCTGTTGCACGCGATTCGATGGCCGTCTGGGGCCACCAGCTACTACGCCGTGGCGCAGCATTATTACAAGGACTTCGAGCAAAGCAGGCTGCCGGTGTTTTTGCCTGGCATCCACATGGAGACGATCCCCGACGACGGCAGCAAGGACTGGCGAGATCTGCAGAAACGAGCCAGGCGGGGAGGCGTTCATACGGGCGGACGTCCTATCTGACGCCCAAGGAAACCAGTAGGCTCAGCAGGTTAACGAAAGGAATCGAATGCTTGGAAGACTAACGGGTCGAAAACTGCTCGGCATGGGAGTGATTGTCCTGATCGTGGTTGTGGCGTTGGTGTGGGTCCAGCAGAAGATCGCCGGCCTCTTCGATTTGATGAATTGATGTGAGGGCGTGCCGATGAAACGAAGGAGCTTCTTGGGGGCGCTAGGCGCCGGAGCGCCGGCGGCACTTGGGGCCGGCGCCGGCTCGGCTCCGCCCCGTGGTGCGGAGCGGCAGGAGCCGAAGGTCTTTTTCTACGACGACGGCCGGCATGCCTCAGGCCTCTACCAGTTTGCCCCGCCGCTCTCCCCCGATGACCTGACTCACGCGGTCGATCAGCTCGTCAGCAGCGGCGTCGACACCCTCATCTACTCCGCCGGACTCGAAGGCGGCGTGGTGCAGTATGACAGCAAGGTCGGCCAAAGATGGGGCGACAACGTCGATGTTTGGATCCACTCCATCTTCTATCGCGCCGCCCGAAACCTGCATCAGCTCATCTCCGACGGACATGACCCAATGAAGCTGCTCTGCGACCGCTGCCATGAGAAGAGCCTGTGGTTTATGCCGACGCTGCCGATTTCGATCATCGGAGGCCCGCGCGCGCAGGACAACGGGTACGGCCGCAAGAGCGACTTCGCCTATGACAACCCGCAGTACTACGTCGGCGACGACAATCATCCGTTGGCCAAGCACCTGGGACGAATGTTCGGGCCCGAGCGCTTGAGCTTTCTGCATGCCGAGGTCCGGCGGGAACGGTTCCAGCTCTTCGAAGAACTCCTGACTCGTTACGAAACCGCCGGCGTGGAGGTCGATCTTTCGCTGGACAACCAGTTCGGCCCGCACTGCCGCTTTGACGAGGTTCCGCAGCTTGCCCTCGTGCTGACGGAGTGGTTGCGCCACCTGCGGGCAGTGGCCGATCAGGCACAGCAGTCACAAGGCAGACGAAAACGAATCTACGCGCGGATCCCGGCTGCGGGGGAAGATGTTTGGAAGATGGTCGGCTTCGAGGTGCCCGTGTGGGTCTCGGAGGGTCTCGTCGATGGATTTGTCTCAATCACGGTCGCCAAGAAGGAGACGCCCCAGAACCGTCGAATCTTGCTCGACCAGCATCTAGACCTGCGGCCCGCCGTCGAGTTGACACGGGGAGCGGGCTGCTGCGTCCTGATGGGGCTGCGCGGCACCTTGGGCCGGCAACTGGCAAGCTCGGCGACACCGCCCATGATCTGGGCCGCGGCGGCATTGGCCTATGAGCAGGGTGCGGACGGTTTCGGCTTGTGCGACGGCATGTGGGCGCCGAACGGCTGGCCGTGGACGAGCGAAGACTATGAGACGCTGCGGCTGCTGGGCCATCCCGATCTGCTGGCCACGGCCGACAAGCACTACATCGCTCGTTCACTGGCACGCGGTTCCGACAGCACGGAAGGCTTATTCCCGGTCGCGGGCCCGATCCTGCCGCAAGCTCTCGAAGAGGGGAGACGGTTAGCCATCCCTTTGACGGTCACAGACCAACTCGAGCGCCGAGCTGAAGAAGGGCGGGTGGAAGAAGTCCGGCTGAGCGTCCGCCTCACCAACATGGAATTACCGTTGGATCAGGTTGAGGTCCGCCTCAATGGGACCTTGCTCCCCGATGCGATGCTCGAGCCATCCGATTTGCATTTCCGAGCATTCGAGAACATCATCGTTGGACCATACGGGTATGTGATGGAGTATCGGTTGCCGAGAAATCGCTATCCGGTACGCGGTGACAACTTGGTGCAGGTGACGCTGGTACGGCGGGATCCGAAGATCACCTTGCCTGTCGAGGTGTATGACGTCGATCTGGCGGTCAAATACCGCGCTCACCGTCACTTCCAAGATCAACCGATCCACTACTAGTCCCACCAGCATCGAGGGCGGGCCCGCATGGGCGGCCGCCGCCGAGGTGCCCTGCTATGCTGGCAGCGATGGAGGCGATAGAGAAAGTCCGGCAGGAGTTGAAGAAGTACGTTCATCCCTTGCTGGACATCTCGGTTCGCGAGCAGAATGATCGGCTCGAGTTGGTCATCGATCTCAAGAACAAACCTCCTGAGATCCACACGTATTACCTCGAGATCCACCCGCGCGACCTCGAAAGCGCTCAATTCCCTTGGACACTGCAGCGGATGATTTTCGACGGCCTGCACGATTACTTCATCGAGATGTTCGTTTACACCCCGCAGAGCCGCGACAACCCCGACGCTCCCGTATGAGCCCGCTCGAAGAGGCGATCCGGAGGGAGATCGGGCGCAATGGGCCGATCCCGTTCCGGCGCTTCATGGAGTTGGCGCTGTACCACCCCGAGCACGGGTACTACCGCCGTGCGCGCGATCCCTTCGGCGTCAAGGGGGACTTCTTCACGAATTCGCAGCTTCAACCGGTCTTTGGGCGGCTGGTCGCTCAGCAGATAGCGCGGTGGCAAGAAGAGATGGGGAACCCCGCCGACTTCACAGTCGTCGAGATGGGGGCCGGGCGGCGAGAAACGCTGGAGCAAGTCCGCAAAGCGTTGCAGGGGATACGTACTGTCGCAGTGGACCGCGCCGTCGGCGAGTTGCCCGCAAGGTTCTCGGGCGTCATCTACTCAAACGAACTCTTCGATGCTCTGCCAGTGCACTTTGTGACCCGCCGGGTGACTCGCCGGGATTCGGGAGTTGTCGAGATGCTTGTCGATGCGGCCGACGACGGCTTCCGGTGGGTCGAGGACGAGTCGTCAAATCCGGTGCTGGCTGAGTATGTCGACCGCTACGCTCCTGCTCTGGCTGACGGTCGAAAGATCGAAACCAACCTGGCTGCTCTGGAAGAGTTGGAGCGCATCGCTAACGCGCTCGAGCGCGGGTTTGTGTTGACGATTGATTACGGCTATACAGCCGAGGAACTTGCCCGCGGGCGGTTCCCTGATGGGTCTTTGATGAGCTACCAGCGCCATCAGGCCCAGGAAGATGTACTGAGGGAGCCGGGCGAGCGCGACATCACCTCGCACGTCAACTTCACCGCCCTTGAGGAGCGGGGCCGCGAATTTGGACTAGAGTCGATGGGACTCGTTTCGCAGGCACAGTTTCTGTTGAATGTCGGCGAGGCCGACCAGTTCCAAACGGCTCTCGCGGCGAGCGACGAGCCAGAGGCCGCCCGGCTTCGCATGCAACTCAAATCGCTTCTGTTTGGCATGGGCGAAACGTTCCGCGTTCTCGTGCAAAGGAAAGCCTAAGGCTGACCGCTACGGCAGGTGGAGCGGTGTCTCTGTGCCGTTCCGTGCTTGTCATCCCGGCGCGAAATCCCAGCCGTTATACTCCAAGCAAGCTATGGCCACCTCGTCTCCGCGGTCGTCGGTTGATGGTCTCACGAACCGGCGGTTCTCTTTCTATCCGGCCATTCGAAACATCGAGCACAATGAGTGGAGGCTGAAGGAGGAAACCTGGGCCGAGGTGTTGGTCGCGAACGTCGAGACCGGTCAAGAAATCTGGGTTCCGCGCACATATCTGGGCGAAATCAGCAGTTCGGATTCGCCCGTCCTGATCATGGGCCTGAACCAGGAGTTGGAGTGGAAAGCCGGCAAGGTCTGGCCGTATCAAGAGCGGATCATCCGGATGCCCGAGCCCACGGGCACGCAACGAGGGCGAACAGGGGAGCCTACTCCCGGACCCACAGTGCCAACAGGCGCCCGCTCGCCGGCCGAGAGGCACATGGGCCGCTTCATCGCCGGGGCGGTGGTGGCCGGGCTGGTCGCGTGCCTGTTCGTCATCCTCTACGCCTTCGACGGCCTCCAGAACCCGCTCCGGCTGTTGTTCCCGGCGGACATGAGGACGACGGACCAGCGCTACCTGGCGTTGGCCGCCGCCGACGGCCATCACGAAGTGGTTTCGAAGACCGGCGCTCCCGCAAGTGACGAGTGGATCACGCCGGCCGACGCGGAGATCCAGTTCGCCCTTCTCTCCTATCCCGACCGTTCTTACGCACTGGTGATGATGGGCGCCGACCGTAAGGAAACGCGCTACATTGGGGCGATTCACATCCCGTCGCGCAAGACGCTCGACACGGTGAAGTTGTCAGGCGGGGGGACAACGGCGGCCATGCTGCGGAACCTGCCGGACTTCTAGCCCGGTTCTAGCCTGCGTTTCACGCCACGTGGCGAGGCGAAGCAACCCAGCCGTGACCGCAAGGGAGCGGTCCGACACGAACCCAGACGTCACCTCGAGGGCTTCTATAGCCCTCCCCAGCCTGCATCTCACCACGCTACGCGTGAACTACTCTTCCCACGAACGCTGCCGGGCGGGCAGGAACTCGTCCCCTTCGTTCCAAGTGGGGAGCGGATCTAACTCGGCGGTGCGCCGGCCCAGTTCAAGACCGAAGCGCGCCAGCTTCGCCAGGCCCGAAAAGTCCCAGGTCGGATCGAACTCATCCGAGGGCTGATGGTAGCGGTTGGCCGTGTAGTCCTCTTGGGCCTCGACTCCCCAACCCTTCGGCTTGCCGACGTAGTCGACCCCAAACTTGACCGAGAATGCCGGGATGCCAACCTTGGCCAGGCTGAAGTGGTCGGAGCGGTAATAGTAGCCCTGCTCCGGATGTGCGTCGGGCCGGATCGAGAAACCAAACTCCGCCGCCAGCGTTGCGGCCGCGGGCCGCAGAGTCGTACGCTCATGGCCGACGAGGATCAGGTCGGTGGTTTCGCCGAGCGGCGCCAACCCGTCGAAGTTGAGGTTCAGAGCGGTTTTTCCCGCAGCCACCGCCGGATGGTGTGCGTAGAACTCCGAACCCCGCAGACCCCCTTCCTCCGCTCCGACGGCCGCGAAGACGATCGACCGCGCCGGTTTCGGCGATAGCTCTCCGAAAGCACGAGCCAACTCGAGCACCAGGCCCACGCCGGTAGCGTTATCAACGGCGCCGTTGTAGATGGCGTCCCCGTTGACCTCCACGCCGACCCCGAGGTGGTCCCAGTGGGCCGTGTAGATGACGGCCTCTTCCTTCTTGGCCGGATCGCTGCCTTCGACGATCGCCACGACGTTGCGTGTGTTCATCGGCGTCACCTGGCTCGGGATGCGCCCGCGCAATTTGACTTTCAGCGGGATCGGCTGGAAGTCCTTTGATTCCGACATAGCCAGGAGCTCATCGAGGGTCTTGCCGGCTTCGGAGAGCAACTCCTCGGCAGCCGCCGACGTCACCCACCCGGCCACGCCCAGTGCCGGTTCGCCTGGCTGCAGTTTCACGAAGGGCTCTTGGCCGCTCCACGAATTGCGCACCACCGTCCAGGGGTAACCGGCCGTCGGGTCAGTATGGACGATGATGCAACCGAGCGCTCCTTTGCGAAGCGCCTGTTCGTACTTGAACGTCCAGCGCCCGTAGTAGGTGAGTGCCTTGCCGCCGAAGAACTCGGGGTCGTCGGATTGCGGCTCGTTGGTGAACAGGATGACGATCTTGCCCGCGACATCGGCTTGCTTGTAATCGTCCCAACCAAACTCGGGGGCGACGATGCCGTGCCCGACGTAGACCGTCTCGGCGTCGAACTCGACGAGCGGCTGCTGGCGATGGTTGACCGTGACGAAATCGTCCAAGTAGGTGAGTGTTTTCGTGCCGCCGTCCCGTCGCCACGCCAACTCGGTTTCCGGCAGCGATTGAACCCCAACCAACGGGACTTTTTGGAAGTATGTACCGTCATCGCCCGCCGGCTCAGCACCCGCCAGGGCGAACTGCGTGGCGATGTATTCGGTCGTCAGAATCTCCGCTCGCCCGGCGACTCCCCGGCCCTCCAAGGCGTCGCTCGAGAGCCATTTCGTGTGCGCTCGAATGCGGTCTCCACTGATCAGAGAGGCCGTGTCAGTTCCCGATGGACCACACGCACAGGTTGTGAGCACAAGGACGAGTAGCAGGTAGGTCTTGTCGGGTCTCATGGGCGGTTATCCGTCCGGTCATGCTACCATTCCCGACGACCACTAGCCATGCCCTACTCGTCACGTTTTCTTCCACTTCTTCTTCTAGCCTCCTCCGCTTTTGCCCAAGCGCCGGACTGGCCCGCGGTCCATACGGAGGCACTCGAAACTCTCGTAGACCTCGTGCAGCTTGAAACATCACAGCCCGAAGGCAACGAGATCCTAGCCGCCAAGTACCTGAAGCAGAAACTGGACCAAGAAGGCATCCCGTCCGAGATCTTCGAGGCAGCGCCCGGCCGAGCCAGTATCGTCGCGCGGGTCAAGGGGAACGGAACCAAGCGACCGTTGCTGTTGCTGGGACACCTCGACGTGGTGGCCATCGAACGCGACGAATGGTCGTTCGATCCCTTCGGCGGTGTCGTGAAAGACGGCATCATCTACGGGCGCGGAACGGGTGACGACAAGGGCGTCGTGTCAGGTTCCTTGCAGGCGCTTTTGCTGCTGCATCGATTAAAAATTCCGCTCGACCGCGACGTGATCTTCCTCGGCGTGGCTGATGAGGAAGCGGGCGGGCTCAACGGGATTACGTTTCTGCTCGACAAGCACCGCGAGGCGATCGACGCCGAGTTCGCCATCAACGAGGGAGGCGCCGGGGTCGTGGATCGCCGGTTCAAGCATGTGCGCTTCGAGATACAGACCGCGGAGAAGACGCCGAGGCGCATCGACCTGAAGGCGAAAGGAACTTCGGGGCACGGGTCCGTCCCTCGCAAGGACAATCCCGTGGGCACGCTCGCACGGGCGGTCGCGCGGTTGTTCGATTACGAAACACCCGTCCACCTCAACGAGACCACGCGGGAGTACTTTCGTCGGCTGGCACGGAACGCGCCACCCGAAGAGGCGGCCATCTACAACGAGGTCCTCCAAGGGAACCCCAGCCGCGAAACGCAAGAGAAGCTGCGCGAGCTGAGCCCGGTATTCTACTCAACCATCCGAACGTCGATCGTGCCCACGATCATGAAGGGCGGCTATCTCAAGAACGTCATCCCGTCGGAGGCGGAGGCCACGGTCGACATCCGCGCGTTGCCACACGAAGACCCCGAAGAGCTGTTCCCGCGATTAAAGCGCATCATGAACGAGCCCAACGTCGACTTGATGCCACACCCGGTGACGCGTCCGGCGCACTCGCCGGCGCCGTTGGACTCGGAGGTTTTCCTTGCGTTCGAGTCGGTGTTGGCCAAGCGTCATCCCGCTGCGCTGATCCTGCCGCGCATGTCGACGGGCGCTACCGGCACAGCTTCGCGCCGCCGGCATCCAGTCATACGGTTTCGGTCCGGGCCGCGGGCTCTGGGACCTGACCGGCGGCATTCACGGCAAGGACGAGTACCTCTACGTCAAACCCTTCGAGGAGTACGTTGAGATTCTCTACGACGTGGTGGTCGAAGTGGCCGCGACGAAGTAGGGGTCTGCGCGGGCAAACTGTCAAGAGGTAAACTGTCAACAGGAGAAGTGTTGCTTGTGTGGTTCATCCGCGCAGTGGGTTTGTGTGTCTTGGTGACCGGGACTGCTTTGGCCCCGCACATCGGGTGGTGTGAGCCGAAGGTGCAGGCCGAGCCCAAGCTGCTTTCGGTCTATCCTTTTGGGGGTACCATCGGAACTGAGTTGAAGGCGGAAGTGCGCGGGACGGCGCTCGAGGGTGCCTACGGCGTTTGGTTCGACAGCGACGGCCTCACTGCCACCGTCGAGCGCGTGGATGTCGTCGAGCAGAGCGAAGACGAGAAGAAGAGCTACGCCAAGAAGAAAGGCAAGGCCAAACAGAAACAAAAGGCCGTCTTGGCCGTGCGCGTTGCCGACACGGCGGAGTCAGGTGTGCATCGGCTGCGCCTGATGACGCCGCAGGGACTGTCTGACTCGCTTGTATTCCGCGTTCATCGCCAACCGGCCATAGAGGAAGCCGAGGACGATCATTCGAGCGCCGAAAGGGCTCAGCGGCTAAAACAGTTCCCCATTGCGGTCAACGGCCGGATCGCCGCGAAGGGCGAGGTGGACTACTACCAGTTCGAGGCCGACGCCGGTGAGGAATTGCTGTTTGAGGCGTACGCCGGGACGGCGGCGATGGACCCCACCCTGACGCTCTTCGCTCCGACGGGCAGTTGGCTCAATCCGGTGCGCCTCACGCGTCTGGCGTACAGCGACGAGCCCATTCCCTTTCCGGGGTATTCGACTGAGCCGCGTCTGACGTATCGGTTCGACAAGGCCGGGCGGTATCTGTTGCGCGTCGAGTCGTTCCTCGGCGCCGGCAGCGCGGATCACGTTTATCAGCTTCGTGTCAGTGCCGCCGACTCGACTGGACGCAAAACTCACCGCACGCGGTACCGGCCGGCTCAGACGTCGGCGAACCGTTGGCAAGAGAGGGACTTCACCCGAGAGCTGCTACCAAACCACATGGACATTCTTTGGTCCCGTTCCGTCGAGCCGCCTCCCCCAGACGCCTCCGAGAAAGAAGCCGAGGACGAGCCGAAGAAGACGAGCGAACGGTTCCGTGGCCCGATTCCCGCAACCCAGGTCGATCCAGGGGCCGAGCCCGTCGAGGTCACCCTGCCGGCCATGATCGAGGGCGCCATCGAGCGGGCCGGAGACGTCGACAGGGTCCGCTTCGAAGCGAAGCGTGGGGACCGCGTCGTCCTGGAGATCCAGACGACCGAGGCCACGGTCCCGGATTTCAACCCGTTCTTGAAAGTCATGGACGAGAATGGCGTAGAAGTCTTCACGAACATTCACTCGAACCTCAACAACAACGGCGGCTTCATCATGAAGACGGTCCAGCCGAAGACCACCTTTGCGTTTCTGCGCGACGGGACATTCACCCTCGAGATCCGAGACATCACGACCCAAGTGGCGGATGACCGTTTCGGCTATCGCGTGCTATTGAGGCCGCAGGTGCCTCACGTGGGGGCGGTTCATATCGCCGAGGAACATCTGAATCTGAACCCGGGCGAAGTGAAGAAGATCTCCATCATCACCGATCAGGAGGAGGGCTTCGACGGCTATATCGGCCTGGCAGCGGAAGGATTGCCGCAAGGCGTTCGGACGATGATGGCGACGGAAGTCACTCCCGTCAAGCCGCCGCCGTTGAACGATGGCAAGAAACACCGCTACGTGGCGAAGAATCAGATCGCAACGCTGTTGGTCATGGCGGACACCGACGCACCGGCGACGACGATGCCAAGCAAGGTGACGATTAAGGCGACACCCGTACGCGCCGGCAGGATGGGGAAACCCGTCGAGGTCAAGGAGCTGTTAGTCATGGTGCGGCAGCCGGCCACGACCGCGAGCCAGGCAAGTTCGGCGCAGGCACAGGCGGCGCGATGAGTTCCCATATAAATTCAATGGTCGTGAGTTCAACGGTCGGGCTCGATATCAATCGACTCCTGCGAGCGGCGGTTTCCTGCGCCGTTCTTCTGCTCTCGTCTGGGCTCGGTGCCTCCGCGGCAAGCCGCACCGAGTTGGTGTCTGTCGAGTTGCTCCCGAAGGAAACAACGCTGCGGGGAGCCGACGCCTCGCAGCAGTTGCTGGTCCTGGGCCGCTTCGCGGACGGCAGCGAAAAGGATCTGACGTCCGAGGCCAAGATCCAAGTCTCGGATCCGGCGGTCGCCCTGCTTGACCCCTCCGCGCGGGTTTCGGCTCTCTCGGATGGAACCACGCGTATCTCAGCAAGCGCACGGGGACTGCAAGCGACCGCAACCTTCCGAGTCGAGCAATCGGCGCACAAACGTCCCTTCAGCTTCGCCCGCGACGTCGGCGGAATCTTGACGCGCCGGGGTTGCAACGGGGCGGCATGCCATGGCGGGGTGAAGGGCAAGAACGGCTTCAGACTCTCTGACAACGCCGAGCACCCCCGGGATGACTACCGGTGGATCGTCAAAGGTGGCGCCTTCCAAGTCCTGACCGATGAACCCGCCGGCGAGCAGATCCCCCGCGTCGATACCGAAACCCCCGAGAAAAGCCTGCTCCTCCTCAAGCCCACCATGGAGGCTGTCCACGGTGGAGGGCTGCGCTTTGAGAAAGCCTCAGACGACTACAACACGATCCTCGACTGGGTCCGCAGCGGCGCTCCTTTCGGCGAGCAGGCGGACGAGGCATCGCGGTTGGTCGCGCTCGAAGCGTTTCCACCACGGCTGTTCCTGCGGCCCGGCGAAAAGCATCAGGTCTTGGTGACGGGACGCCTCGCGAGCGGAGCCGAGGAAGATTTCTCGGCCCAAGTGCTTTACGAACTCAAAGGGGCCGAGGTGGCCGAGGTCTCGCCGTCAGGTGTTGTCGAGGCGAAAGGGCCGGGCGAGGTAGCAGTGCTGATCCGCGCGGCCGGCAGGATCGCGAGCTTCCAAGTCGGTGTGATCGGCCCAGAGCCGGACCGCTACCCCGAAGTAGAGCCGCGCAACTTCATCGACGAACACATCTTCACCAAGCTTCGCAAGTTCAACATCGTTCCTTCCGATCTGTCGACGGACGCGGAGTTCCTGCGGCGCGTCTGTCTCGACCTGACCGGCACGCTGCCGCCCCCGGAAAGGGTTCGCGAGTTCCTCGCCGACCGAGACCCGGCGAAACGCGAGAAGCTGATCGACATCCTTCTCGAGTCGCCCGAGTACATCGACTACTGGACGTACCGCTTCTCGGATTTCCTCCGGGTGGCGATTTACGCGCTCGGGAACAATTCGAAATGGAGTCAAGACTACTGGGAATGGATCCGTGAAAGTATCGCCTCGAACAAGCCGTACGATCAGATGGCGCGTGAGCGGATCGCCGCGCAGGGTTACGCCGGGCCTTCGCGGCACTTCCTTCCCATCGCGGTGATCGGCCCCCCGCCGGACACGATGATGGAAGAGGTGCGCGTCTTTTTCGGACGCCGCTTCGACTGCGCCCGCTGCCACGATCACCCCTATGAGAATTGGACGCAAGACCAGTTCTGGGGGCTCACGGCGTTCTTCGGTCATGTGGCGCGCACCGGCACGTCCGGCTTCGACTCGGTCGTTTACGACAACCCGATGGGGAAAGAGATTGCGCCCGACGTGGTTGGCGCCAGGGAGTTGCGCATTCTGCATCCGCGGACCGGCCAGGAGATGCCGCCAACGCTTCTTGATGGCACGGTCCTGGAACACGGCGAGCAGCGCAGTGTCCGTGCCGATCTGGCGCAGTGGATGACGTCGCAGCCCTACTTCGCCGAAGCCGCGGTCAATCGCATTTGGAGCCTTCTGTTCGGACGGGGTATCGTGGATCCGATTGACGATTTCCGCAGTACGAATCCCCCCACGCATCCTGAACTCTTGCGAGAGTTGACGGAGGATTTTGCCAAGAGCGGACACGACATCAAGGCGTTAATCCGACTCATTGTGACGTCGAGAACCTATCAGCTCTCGAGCGAAACCAATGAGACGAACAAGGCGGACCGCACGAACTACTCGCACGCGGTAGCGCGCCCACTGGACGCGGAGGTGTTGTTGGACGCGATCGCTGATGTGACAAAGGTCCCGCAACCTTTTGTCGCTCTTGGCGCCGGGGCCCCGCGAGGGGAGAGCCAGATGCCGCTGGGAACGCGGGCGGTGCAACTGCGCGAGACGGACCTGTTCAAGTCGCAGTTCCTCGACGTGTACGGGCGTCCGAATCGAGCGGCCGTCCCGGAACGGAACGTAAGGCCGAACCTGGGGCAGGCGCTGCACGTGCTGGTCGGTCCCACCTACAACGAGAGGCTTTGGAGTGAAGGCGGCCGGGTGTATGATCTCTACAAGAGCGGCGCCGGCGACGACGAAATTATTGAGGAGCTGTATCTGGCAGCGCTGACGAGGCGCCCGACAGAGGCAGAGTTGGCTGACCTCATGAAACTGATCGCCGGGTCGGCCAGCCGTGAAGCGGCGTTGCGCCACCTGCAGTGGGGCATGCTCAGCTCGCGCGAGTTCGCGGAGAACCACTAATGAGGCGTCCCAAGGCCGTCGTTTGCGTTGACCCTGTAGGGAGGGGCCCCTGCGCCCGTCCGTCACCGCATTTTCGGAAGAGTCCACTAGGTGCGTGGACACATGCTGTTCGGCATCAGGAGAGCGACAAGCCATGAAACAAGTCGGCTGCAAGTGTGCCAGTGAGCAGGAATGGTCCCGCCGGGATTTCATCAAGGTCGGCTCGCTCGGCTTCCTAGGGATGCATCTTGGTCAGTCGCTGCTGCTCGAGCAGGCGGTCGCCGCCAGGACCGGCCGAGCGCCCGACGGTACCGCCAAGTCGGTCATCGTGGTCTGGCTCGAGGGCGGACCCAGCCAGAAGGACACCTTCGACCCCAAACCCAGCAGCTCCTTCCGTCCCATCTCGACCAACGTCGCCGGCATCCAAATCTCCGAGCTGTTCCCAGCGATGGCCAAGCGCATGGACAAGATGTCGATTATCCGCTCCATGCGTTCGTTCGGCGACGACCACCCGCAGGCGACGCACTACGCCGCCACCGGCCACGAGCTGAACCCCGCGATGAAGTTCCCGAGTTGGGGGTCGATCGTCGGCAAAGAGCTGGGGCCGGTCAACGCTCTACCACCCTACGCGTTCGTTTCCAAGCGGGACTATAGGAAGCAGTATCAGGGTTATTTCCAATCGGCGTTCCTTGGGCCGGACTACGACCCGATGATGATTCCAGACCCCTCGAAGGACGACTTTGAGGTCGCCGACTTGAGCGTGCCGAAGTCGCTGGCGCCGGCGTCGATGTCGGAGCGGCTGGAGTTCCAGAAAGTGATCGACCGCATGTATCGCAAGCGCGTCGAGAGCTTGGAACATGCCGAGATGGACGCCTTCACCAAGAAGGCCTGGGAGATGATCCTGGCACCCGAGGTGCGGACCGCGTTTGACCTTTCGAAGGAATCCGACAAGACCAAGGACGCCTACGGCCGCGATTCGGTCGGCCAGAGCCTGCTGCTCGCGCGGCGGCTCGTCGAGAGCGGCGTTCGTTTCGTGACGGCGGCGGGCTTTCACGGCAACTCGTGGGACACGCACTCGAAGAACGACTCGGGCCACCGCGACCGGCTGTGCCCGCCGCTCGACAAGTCGCTCTCGGCGCTACTCGACGACCTGGTCGACCGGGGGCTCTACGACTCGACGGTGGTGGTAGCGATGGGTGAGTTCGGCCGCACACCAGAGCACAACCCCGTCCTCGGGCGCGACCACTGGCCGAATTGCTGGTCGATGATGCTCGGCGGCGGTGGGATCCAAGGCGGCCGAGTTGTCGGCGCCAGTGACGAGCGCGGCGCCTACATCGCCGACCGGCGCGTCATGGTCGGCGATCTTTTCGCGACCGTCTACAAGGCCCTCGGCATCGACTGGACCAAGGAATACATGACCCCCATCGGCCGCCCCCTCAAGATCGCCAACTCGATCGACGACACCACGGGCGAACCGGTCCACGAACTGTTCTAAGCCAACTAGTCTAGGGCGAGCCGGCAGTCTCTTCGCCCAGCACCCACTTGCGGAACCAGCGCAGGTTGCGTTTCATCATGTCGCGCTGGTGCATCGGTTCACGGATGCCGTGGCCTTCGCGGGGGTAGGTGACCAGCCGCACCGGGACGCCCCGGTCGCGGAGTATCTGATAGATCTCCGGGTTGTGGTCGAAGTCGTTCTCGCCTCGGAGCAGGAGCGAGGGTGTCTTCGCATCTTTCGCAAGACCATTGCGCGATGAATGGCGGATGTAGTTCGCGGCAGCGTCCCAAGGGTTGCCGCCGAAATAGGTCCACAGGACTTCCAGGGCGCCGTTGAACTCGCCATAGTACGTGATCCAATCGGTCGCGGGTGCGCCGATCGAGGCGGCCTTGAAGCGGTCTGTATGGCCGATGACCCACGAGGTCAGATAGCCTCCATAGCTCCAGCCCATCACGCCCAACCGGTCGGGATCGGCGATACCCTTCTCGATCAGGTGGTCCACGCCCGTCATGACGTCGTCGAAGTCGCCGAAGCCCTGCGATTCGATGTTCTTGAGCCGCCATCGGGCGCCATAGTTCGAGCTGCCGCGAAAGTTCGGCGCCAGCACAGCGAAGCCATGTTGGGCGAAGAGCTGCGTGGCGTAGGTCCTCGGAACCGGGTACCCTTCCATGGCGACTCCCGTTGGCCCACCGTGTAGCTCAACAAGAAGCGGTACCGGCTTGCCTTCCTCATAGCCCATCGGATACCGCAATACGCCCTCCACCCTCGACCCGTCTTTCGACGTCCACCAGATGGTCTCGGTCTTGAGCGAGGGGTACTGGACAGCCTGCGAATTGAGACTGGAAAGCGACCTCACCTCCATGCTGCTCGGTGATAGTACCTGGCCCAGCGCGACCTCCGGGGGCTCGTGGTTCCGGACGGGAACAAAAGCAATGCGATCCCTGTCACGGCTGATGCTGAAGCCAGACCGGTAGGAATACTCAAATGCCAGCCCAAGTAACCGGCGTCCGTATCGGTCGACTTCGTAGGCGAAACTTCTCGTCCCCTGGCCTACGCCGAAAATCAGCCGCGAGCCGTCGTCTGACCACCAAAACCTGTCCCCACCGCGAAACACGTCCCCCGAATAGAACCGCCGCAAGGGCTGGACATGCCCGCCTCCCGAGGGCGCCAGCGCGACATCCCGCTCGGCGAAGTAGTTCAGCGTGCCGCCCTGCGTGTGGAAGGCTACCCACTTGCCGTCGGGCGAGTAAGAGGGATTCGCGTCCCGCCCTTCTTGCGTGACGAGTGGCGTGGATTGGCCGGTCTCCAGGTCGATCTCATGGAGGTCGACGTGGAAGGCCCATCGGTTCTCGGGTGTTTTTTGCGCGGCGTAGGCCATCTTGGAGCCATCGGGTGACCAGTCGAACGAGAGCACGTGATGGTCGTCCGTGGTGATGAGCCGGGACTTCCCACCCTTAGCCGGGATGACGTAGATCCGGCTGTACCTGAGACTCTCTCCGCGAACAATCGGATCGTCTCCGGCTTTGATGCGCGCGGCCTCTTCGGTGCGGATTGGGTCGACGGACAGGTAGGCGATTTGCTTCCCATCCGCCGACCACAGAAAGCGTCCCACCCCGGTGGCGGCGTTGGTGACCTTGTGCATGCCGCCTTCCGTGGGGTCGCTGACGTAGACCTGCGAATTACCGCCGCGATTTGAAAGCAGCGCCAGCCGTCGGCCATCGGGCGCCCAGCGAGGAGAGCGATCAGAGTAGTGAGAACCAGCGAGCGGCAGATCCGACTTTCCTGCGGCATCTACGATTCGAATCTGCGAGTCGTAGGCGTTTCGCTCGCGGCTCTCGCTACGAACGACATAGGCGACCTGCTCGCCGTCGGGACTGATCTGAGGATCGCTCACAGTCTTCAGCTCCATGATGGCGTCGAGGGTCCAGGGGCGATCACCGGCCCAAACCGCGAGGGGAATCAGCAGAAGTAACAATGAAGCCGGCAGTCGTCGAGGCATCGCGCGTCTCCGTGGTTGTGGTAGGTCGATCAGGTCCGGCCGCAAGGGACCGTGTTGACAGCTCAATCACATGGCGATTGGCACAGGCGACCAGGCAACGACATCCAGCCGTTTCGAGTAGTGGAGAATCGGCGGCTGGTCGGGCAGCGAGATATCGAAGGGCTCGGTCATCGTGTTCACCTCGATCTCGGCGTCGGCGCGCTGCAAGGCCCAGCGCTGGTGATGGACGTCGCCTCGGTAGACGCAGCCATCGGGTGCGCGGGAATACAGGCAGTAGCGCTCCGTGAGCCAATGGTCGAGGCTGCCGGGCGTCACTGCCTCTACGTCCGAGACCGGGCCATAGCGGGCGGCAAACCGAGCCGCGCCGCCGTTGTTGGCGAGCCGCCGGCTCCGGTAGTCCAACTCCTTTCGATCCGCCACGTCGACCGACATGTCGGCGCGATGGTACGGCAGGTGAAAGAGCCGGCGCGCCGTCCACACCGCCATCGGATTGGCTGCGTCCAAACTAAAGAACCACACGCCCGGCTTGCCGCCCGCCGTGACGTACGTGCGCACGTTCAACTCAGGAAAGGCGGACAGCCAGGGCAGATCAGGCACTCCACGAAGCCCGACCCCCTGCATTCTGAAGGGCACGACCGCCAGCCAAGCCGTGCCATCGAACTCATCAATGGCAAGAGCGTCGGGAATCAGGGGCCTGAGGCTCTTCGCCGGGACGGGCCAGTGCGCAAAGAGCACATCGAGCCACGACTGCCGCCACCTCCAGGCACGCGGAGGCACGGGCCAAGGGCGATGGTCAGTGTGAAACGCAGCGTGCGGCATGAGCTGTTTGGGTCACAACGATGGTAGCGCCAGCCACACCGTTCTGCGAAAACGTGCGATCACCGCGTCGCGGCGATCGTCAGGCAGGAGCGCCTGCCGCCACTACGCAACGATATCTTTAATCGGGTTCCCGAAGTCAATATCTAACCGCTTCCGGCCGGGGACTTCGAGTCGCCGCGGATCGAGACCAAGCTGGTGCAGTACCGTGGCGTGAATGTCGGTGACGTAGTGGCGATCTTCGACGGCGTGGAAGCCCAGCTCGTCCGTCCGGCCATGGACGTAGCCCCGTTTAATGCCGCCGCCGGCCAGCCAAACCGAGAAGCCATAGGGGTGGTGGTCCCGTCCGCTGGAGCGCTCGGCGCCCGGCGTGCGGCCGAACTCGGTCGCCCACACGACCAGCGTTTCGTCGAGCAGCCCCCGCTGTTTGAGGTCCTTCAGCAACCCGGCGATGGGCTTGTCAACCTGCGGACACAGCTTGCTGTAGCTCTTCTTGAGCTGCGTGTGGCCATCCCAATAGCCCGCGCCTTGGGTGCCCCCGTGATAAAGCTGCACGAATCGCACGCCACGTTCTGACAAGCGCCGAGCCGACAGACACACCTCACCGAACGGTTGGGTCGCCTCGTCGTCGAGTCCATAGAGCCGCTTGGTTTCCTCACTCTCGTCGCTGAACTGAATGGCCTCGGGAACCGACATCTGCATGCGGAAGGCCAACTCGTAGGATTTGATGCGGGCGCGCAGAGCGGGGTCGTCGGGGTATTCCACGCCCGACATCTTGTTGAGCCGCCGCAGCAACGCAAACTCGCTTTCCTGCTCCTGGCGATACATGTCAGGACCCGGCGAAGCGAACGGTAGCGGGTTGTCGGGATCGACCTCAATCTTCACGCCGGCGTTGGCCGGGCCGAGGTAGCCCGCGCCGTGGGTCCCTTCACCTCCGCAGCAGTCGGCGGGCGGCTGGCCCAGGGCGATGAACTTCGGCAGGTTATCGTTGAGCGACCCGAGCCCATAGTGCACCCACGAGCCCATCGTTGGCAGGTAGCCGTCGAAGATATGGCGTCCGGTGTGAAACTGTAGCTGCGCGCCGTGGTCGTTATCGGTGGTCCACATCGAGCGCACAACCGAGAGATCGTCGGCGCAGCCACCCACGTGAGGCCACCAGTCGCTAACTTCGATGCCGCTCTGCCCATGCTTGCGATAGCCGACCTGCATCGGGTAAAGCTGCGTCATCATCTTGCGGCCCGTCACGATTTCCTGAATATTGCCCCGGACCAGGGGCGAGTTCAGGGCGTCCTTGTAGGGCGTTTCCGCGATGCTCTTGCCGGCGTACTTGGTGACGGCAGCCTTGGGGTCAAAGCTCTCCAGGTGACTGACGCCGCCGATCATGAAGATCCAGATGACGCGTTTGGCCTTCGGGGCAAAGTGCGGCTTGCCGTCCGGCGGCGCCCAGGGCTGCTCGCTCGTGTTGGCTGAGGCGTGGTCGCCTTGCAGCATCGAGGCCAGCACGAGCCCGGTGAGCCCCATGCCGGCATCGGCGAGAAAGGCTCGGCGGTTGGTGCCGCAACAGGAGGGCCGAATGGCTTTGGTTTCGTGAGACATGGGTTCCGCCGGCTACGCAATAATGTCCGTGATCGGATGGCCGAAATCGACATCGAGCCGTTTGCGGCCCGGCACTTCCAGCTTACGTGGGTCGAGCCCCAACTGGTGCAGCACGGTCGCGTGCGCGTCGGTGACGTAGTGGCGATTCTCCACCGCATGGAAGCCCAACTCGTCCGTCGCGCCGTGGACGTATCCGGCCTTCACGCCGCCGCCCGCCATCCAAATTGAGAAGGCGTAAGGATGGTGGTCGCGTCCGTTGGCTCCTTCGGCGCCCGGCGTGCGTCCGAACTCGGTGGCCCAGACGACTAGCGTTTCATCCAGCAGGCCACGCTGCTTCAGGTCTTTCAACAGCCCGGCGATGGGTTGGTCGACCTTCCCGCATAGATCCGTGTAGCTCTTCTTGAGGGACTTGTGCGCGTCCCACCGATTGCCCGACGTGCCGTGATAGACCTGTACGAATCGCACGCCGCGCTCGGAGAGCCTTCGCGCCCCGAGACAGACTTCCCCAAACGGGCGGGTCACGTCGTGATCCAACCCATAGAGCCGGCGTGTCTCCTCGCCCTCCTCGCTGAACCGTAGCGCGTCGGGGACGGCCGTCTGCATGCGGAAGGCCAACTCGTACGATTTGATGCGGGCCCGCAGCTTGGGATCGTCGGGGTACTTGACTCCCGACAGCCGATGGAGTCTGTTCAAGAAATCGAACTCGCTCTTCTGCTCGGCCTCGTACATGTCAGGCCCGGGCGAGGCGAAGGGCAGTGGATTCTCCGGGTCGACCTCGATCTGCACCCCGGCGTTCGCGGGGCCGAGGTACCCGGCGCCATGGGTCCCCATACCGCCGCAGCAGTCGCCGGGCGGCTCACCAAGCGCGATGAACTGCGGCAGATTCTCGTTTAGAGAGCCGAGCCCGTAGTGCACCCACGAGCCGATCGTCGGCAGGTAGCCGTCGAAAATGTGGCGTCCGGTGTGAAACTGCAGAATCGCGCCGTGGTCGTTGTCAGTGGTCCACATCGAGCGGATTACCGAGAGATCGTCGACGCATTCGCCCACGTGCGGCCACCAATCGCTTACTTCGATGCCGCTTTGACCACGCTTGCGGAAGCCGGTCTGCAGTGGGTAGAGCTTCGGCCGGATGTGTCGTGTATTGCCGGGAATGAAGGCGACGACGTTGTCCTTGGTGTAACTCGCGGTGAGCACGTCGCGGTGAGGCGTCTCGGCGATCGACATGCCGCCGTACTTGCTGACGGCGGCTTTGGGGTCGAAGCTCTCCAAGTGGCTGACGCCGCCGAGCATGAAGATCCAGATGACGCGTTTGGCCTTGGGCGCGAAGTGGGGTTGGCCGTTGGGTGGCGACCAAGTGTCGTGAGTCGGTGTCGCCGCGATACCGTCACGGGCAAGCATGGCGCTCAACGCCAGGCCGGTGAAGCCCATGCCGGCGTCGGCCAAGAAAACGCGGCGGCTGGGGCCGCAGCATCCGGTCGATTGAAACGGGAGTGACTTCTTCATGACTGTCTACCGGATCGTCACGAACTCGTTGTGGTTGAACAGCACGTGCACCAAACTCTCCCGAGCGCGCAGGTGCGGTTGCGCGGACGGCGGCACCTTCTCATTCTTGGCACCCGTCTCGAAACTCTTTAGACTTGACGTATCGCTGTAGAGGCCGGCCTGCGAAACAAGGAACTTCTGTGATTCCTTCCGTTCGTCGCTCGAGGGGGGGCGGCCCACGATCGCATCAAACGCCTCGTCAACGAACCGTTCGTCGTCGCTTGCCGACTCCCCGACCCGATCTGTGAGTGCGCCGGCGAGCTTCCGCGACATCGACAGACTCGTCTTGCTGTTCGAAAGCGACAGCGCCTGATGCGGCGTGATGCTCTCGTTGCGCCGGAAGCACTCGTTCGGGCTGGGAGAGTCCCACAGCCTCAGGAACGTCATCTGCGTGTCGGGCGTGTGCTGGAAGTAAACGCTGCGCCGCCACAAGTCCTCGCCCTCGGTGGCGGCGATCTCGGGTCCGCCCATGGCCGGGTCGAGCTGCCCGGCGAGATACAGCAAGCTGTCACGCACGGCTTCCGACTCCATGCGGCGGGGATTCATGCGCCACAGGGAAATGTTGTCGGGGTCCTTCGACAGGCCGGGATGGTCCCGCTCGGCCCACGACTGCATGCGGTAAGTGTTGCTGGTTACCATCAGCCGGTGCATGTGTTTCATGCTCCAACCGCTTTCCATGAACTCGACCGCCAGCCAATCGAGCAACTCCGGATGCGACGGCGGCTGGCCACTCGAACCGAAGTTGAACATGGTGGGCACAATGCCTTCGCCGAAATGCCGCAGCCACATATGATTGACGGCCACGCGCGCGGTGAGAGGGTTGTCTTTGTTGGCGATCCACCGCGCCAGAGCGAGACGGCGCCCGGTGCTGGTCTGCGGATAGCTCTCTCCCACCGCCGTGTACGTTTGGGTGGGGCCGCCGAGCGCCTCGACGGCGGCTTGCAGCTTCTTTTTGGCCTCGCCGATTCGCTTCTCGTCGGCAAACTTGTTCTCGTCCTTTTTCTTCTCGTCTGCTTCTTGCTTGGCGGCTTCCTCTTCGCTCTCGTCGGGCTTGGGGTTGGGATTGAGCAGGGCCTCGGTCAGCTCCTGCTTGGCTTCGAGAACGTCGGCTTCGGCCTGGAGGATGCGAGCCTTCCGTTCTTCTTTGAGAGCCGCCTCCCCCAGCGTTTCGGCGTCGGCATCCGCTGTCAGACCGTGCTTGGCCTTGTCGGCGGCGATGCGCGCCTCGAGCGCGGGAAGATGGGCTCGTGCACCCAGTAGACGCTTATCCGCCAGCTCGACTCGATTCTCCGCCTGGCGAAGCGCTGTCAAGGCCTCTTCCTCGCTGAGAGACTTTTCTTCCTTCTTCGCCCCGCCCTTCGCAGCCTCATCCTTCACGGCGGCATCGCGATTGCCTTCGGCGACCAGCACGGGTCCCCCCGAAGCGGAAGCCGTGAGTCGCCGTTTCGCTTCCGCCAACTCTTTCTTGGCCTCGACCACTTCGTTCTCGGCCTTCTCGATGTCTTCTTTCGCCTTCTTGATCAGGTCGGTGTGGACGAAGTCACGCGATGCGGGGTAGGAGACGTTCAGCGGCAGTTCGATGGACTTGATCTCCAGCCCTGGATCGCCGAAAAGCCGCGGCACGCCGGGACTGAGGGGGTGATCTTCATCAGGGTTCATCTCGCTGCCGCGGATGAAGCGGTAGGTTTGTGCACCGGCGTCGGCGTCGTAGGCGCGCGACAGCCCGTTCTTCTCCGTGTCGGGCTCGCCCGAGACGCGGTCCATGCGAATCTTGTGCGGCTCGAAGAAGGCCCGCAGGCGGTAGTAGTCGGTCTGCAGGATGGGGTCGTACTTGTGATCGTGGCAGCGGGCGCACTTGACTGTCATGCCAAGGAACGACGACGCCGTGTACTCGACTGTCTCCTGCAGCCAGACATTGCGGTTGAACATATACCAGCTTCGCGCCAGGTAGCCCGTGGCCCGCGCAGTGTCAGGATCGTCGGGCGCCAGCTCGTCGCCGGCAAGCATCTCGACGATCATGCGGTCGTAGCCCTTGTTCTTGTTGACCGACTCGATGATCCAGTCACGCCAGCGCCACACATGCCGGTGGCTGTAGCGGACCTGGTTCTGCTTCCTCCAGCCGTACCAATCGCTGTAGCGCCAGACATCCATCCAGTGGCGACCCCAGCGCTCGCCGTAACGCGGGCTCTCAAGCAGCTTGTCGACGATGTTCTCGTAGGCGTCCGCGGAACTATCGGCCAGAAAGGCATCCATTTCCTCCTGAGTCGGCGGCAGGCCGGTCAAGTCGATATACACGCGGCGCAGCAATACGCGCTTGTCGGCCGCGGGCGCGGGTTTGAAGGCTCGCTTCTCGTGTTGGGCCGCGACGAAAGCGTCAATCGCGTTGTGGACCCATGCGCGGTTGCCGACCTCGGGCACCGCCGGACGCGTCGGCTGTTGAAACGCCCAATGGCTCGTTCCGATAGCGCCGGAGGTAGCTTCCAGCTTGCCCTCGAAGGGTGCGCCGGCGTCGATCCATTTGCCTAGGTGGTCGATGGTTTCTTGCGGCAGCCGCGGCGAACGGAAGGGCATGTGCGGCTCGATCTCGTGGGCGATGGCCTTGAAGAGTCGACTCGCTTGAGCATCTCCCGGCTCGACTGCCTTGCCGTTCTCGCCGCCGTCGAGCATCGAGGCGCGGTTGGATAGATCGAGCCCCGAAGCCTTCGTCTCAGTGGAGTGACACTTTAGGCAAGTGGCTTCAAGCAGTGGCTTGACGTGCTCGGCGAAGAGCTTCTTCCCGGCCGCCCGTTTGCGGCGGGCGTCGTCAGAGATGTCAACTGTGGCTTCCGCGTAAGGAGCGCCCGCGGCGATCCACGCTGCGATGTGGTCGATCTCGTCCTTCGGCAGGCGATCCGCGCCCAGCGGCATGAAAGGCTGCGTTTCGTGGTTGATGACCTTGAGTAGCAGGCTCGCTTTCGGGTTCCCGGGAACGAACGCCGGCCCATTGTCGCCTGCGCGCAGAGCGGCGGCACGGGTGGTCAGGTCGAGCTTGGAAACCTTCGACTCTCCGTCGTGGCAGGCCAGGCAGCGGGTCTGGAAAATCGGCTGGATGTGCTGCTCGAAGTAGGCGGCGCTACTCGGGTCCACGCCCGACGAACTCGTCTCGACCGCGGCTTGCTGTCCTACCAGCAAGGTCGCCACGGCACCGAGTGCTACTGCCGCGCTCAGGACGCACTTCAATACCGTAATCGGACCGTTCTCTCGCATAACGGGGCCACCCAAAGGCACACTTTTCCTGATATCTAGCATAGCTAAAGCGTCAGGCGAGTGTGATCGCGTGGATCCGCGTTCTGTCCAGCCCGCAGGACGAGCGTCTAGCAGCTCGCGGCGAAATGTAGGGGCACGGCATGCCGTGCCCGCCTGCTCGACCTGCCGCAGCATGTGGGGTGTCGAACGAGCTTGGCGAGAGACCTTGCTTTCACCACCGCGTCTAGCGGTTTCCACTCTTGCGCTGCCGGTAGATCCGCAGTGCCTCGATCGCCTTCTCCTTCTTGCCTTGCCGCCGGTAGTAGTTCCCCAACAGGAAGTGGATCTGGCCATCCGAGTCGAAAGGGGCTTCTTCGAGAACCTTGACGGCTTCGTCCAGGCGCCCGGTGCGCTCGAGCGCCGTAGCCAGATTGTGCCGCGAGTGCTCATCGGCGGCATTGATCTCGATCGCGCGGCGAAGCAGCGGCAAAGCCTCCCGGGGCGTGCCGGTGAAAAGATACACCTCGCCCAACATCGCGTTGGCCCGCGGGTGATACGGCGACCGCTCAAGCGCCTGGCTCAGAATCGGTACGGCTTCTTGCGACTTGCCGATGCGGGCCTTGAACTGCGCGTGCGCGACCAGCGCGTCAGCCGCCGAACCCGAGCGTTGTACCGCTCGTTGATGCTCGGCATCGGCTTCGGTCAGCTTGCCCTGCTGCTCGAGCTGCTGTGCCCGAAGCCGCGCGACAAACGGGGAGTCGGGGTCCAACCGCGCCAACGACGAATAGGCTTGCTGTGCAAGACGAAGCAGAATCTGAAAGCTCAGGTAACGGGTTCGCGGGGCTTGGTCCTCTACGGTCAACAGCGTCGCGGTCGCTGCGGGCAGGTCGCCCGTCGTTTCAAGACACGAGGCCATGATCAGGGCTTTTTCGACACGAGCGGAGACTCCCGGCGGGAAGGTACGCACAGCCATCGCTTGACGGCAGGTTGTTCCGGATGCCGTTTCCAGTGACGAATCGAAGCCCCCCCCGCGCCGGCGTCCCGGCAGGTTGTAGGTGAGACACGCAGGCCAGACCCTCTCGAACCTGCCGGCGGCTTGCGCCGATCGCACTCGATTGCCTAGAGCCAACTCGGCATCCGCCAAACCCTTCAGAGCGCGACAGTGGTCCGCCGATGCCTGCAGAATCGTCTCGAAACCCTGCTTCGCCTCGTCAGGCTTGTCTCGTGCCAGCGAGAGGTATCCACGCGCGACCAGCCCCTCGGGTTCGCCGGGATCCACAGTGATCGCCTCCTTCAGGGCAGCTTCGGAGGCCGCGAAATCCCCTTGCTCGATCGCCTGCTGAACCTTCGCCAGCGTCCAGTAGTAGCGTTCGCGCCCCGGAGCCCCTTCCCTCGCGTCCTTCGCCTGATCCTCCAGCTCTTTCAGGGCGCTCCCGGCCATCGACGCGAACGTTTCTCCGAGCTGGAAGTAGATCTCGGCGTTGTCGGGGGTCAGCTTGATCTGCTGAAGATACTGCAAGGCCGCATTCGGATAGTCCTTCAGCCCGTAATAAGAAGCCGCCAAGACAGGCCGCGCCTCGTCGCTGCCGGGTTCGAGAGAGAGATACTTCTCGAGCGACCCGACCGCTTCGGCGTAGCGGTCAAGGTAGTAGTAGCAAGCTCCCCGGAATAAGAAAGCGGAAGCGAGTGACGGGTCCTCGCGGACGACCTCATCCAGGATCGTCAAAGCCTTCGGATAGAGCGCGAGCGAATGGTAGGCGATGCCTAGGTTCAGTTTCGCCGCTGCCCAGTCGGGGCGAATCGCCAGGATCTGCTTGTAGAGCCGCGCGGCCTCGTCCAGGTTTTCCGCCTGTTCCGCCGCTTGCGCCCGCGCGGCGAGGTCCGGGATCGCGTCGGTTGCCGCTCCGGGCTGCGGGCGCTCAGGCCCGGCTCGCACCTGTGCCAGATTCGTCTGAGCGGCCTGATAGTCAGGCCTGATGCCCACGGCCCGCTGGAACGACGCCGTCGCAGCCGACATGTCCCCGAGCAGCAACTGGGTGGCGCCGAGGTTGTTATGAGCCTCGGGGTAGTCCGGGTCCAGCCGGATGGCATCGCGAAAGTGCTGGGCTGCTGCTTCGAGCTTCTTCTCGCGGTAGCGAATCTCGCCCAGGGCGTTATAGATCTCGGCATCGTTGGGCGCCTGCGCGAGGGCCTGCTGCGTTACGTCGGCGGCTCGCCAGAACTGATTGTCCATGAGCAGCGTGAGGCCGAGACTCTTGCGCGCCGGCAGGAGGTTCGTATTCCGCTCAAGGGCCGCTTGGAAGGCGAGGATCGCGTCGGTGAGCCGCCCCACCTTCAGGTACGCCTCACCTAGTTCTGAATAGAAATCGGCGTTCTTGGGCTTATGCCGCTCCATGGCCTGTTCGAGACGCGGGATGCCCCTAGCCAAGTCGGCGCTGTCCTTGACCTGCGCGACCGCCAAGTACAGCTCGCCTTCGGGATGCGTGGCGAGATCCTCGGGGTAGTAGCCGACAACCTCGCCCCGATATGCGTTCTCGTCGGTCTGGGGTCTCTCTTTCAGCGGCGCGAGCAGATCGCGGTCCGGCGGCCTGCGCTGAATCAGATGGTCCACCATGACCGAGTGAACCGCATCGTCGGTCCGCCGCCGCGGCATGTGGCAACTCAGGCATTCGGTTGCCTGCGGGTGCCGGTCCGACGCTATCATCGCCGTAACAGCTGCCGGCACAGTCTTTATCCTGGCCGCCTTTTGGATAAGCTTCCAGGGGCCGACCGAAGACCCGTCACCGAGCGGCCTCACCGATCCGCGCCAACAAGCGCTTCAGCCGCTCGACAACCTGCCACTGTACTTCGTCGAGAACCAGGGACAGGTGGATCCGCGTGCGCCCTACTACATCCAGGGCCGCGACAAGATCATCTACTTCACCGCGGACGGCGTCACGTTCTCTCTGCGCGACAAGTCGGCTGCCGCAAACAACGAACCCGCTGGAACCGCCCGCATGCATGACGCTTCCTATGCCGGCGAGGCATCCCATGCGCAAGGGAACAGCGTTTCCCCGCGCTGGACGGTGAAGCTCGATTTCGTCGATGCCCAACCCGGCGCTCGGCCCGTAGCCGGCGAGCAGACGGACGCCGTCATCAGCTATTTCAAGGGTCCGCGGGAAGAGTGGCACGCCGGCCTGCCGACGTATTCGAGCATCGTCTACGAAGATCTCTGGCCCGGAATCGACTTGGCTTACTCGGGCACTGTTCACCAGCTTAAGCACGCGTTCATCGTCGAGCCGGGCGCCGACCCAAACCGAATTCGTTTAGCCTATCGCGGCGCGGACGTGGCCATCAACGAGGGCGGGCAGCTTGTGGTGTCAACGCCGGCGGGCGGTTTCTACGACGACACGCCGTACGTTTATCAGGAGATCGATGGCCGCCAAGTCGAGGTTTCGTCGGCCTACAAGCTCGAACGCGCCGGCCCCGGCGGGGAGCAGGCCTACGGTTTCGATCTGGGCAAGTACGACCCCGCGCGGCCCCTGATCGTCGACCCGCTCACGATCATCTACTCCGGCTACATCGGCGGGTCCAGCGGCGAAACTGCGAACGATATTGATGTCAACGACCAGGGCCACGCCTTTATCGTCGGGAACACTCGATCGCCTACGGACACCTTCCCGGTCACGGTGGGCCCCGACCTGACGTTGAACGGAGCCCCGGATGCTTTTGTGGCTCGTCTCAGGGCCGACGGCAGCGGTCTGATCTACCTCGGCTACATCGGAGGCGCGGAATACGATGACGGCCAGGGGATCGACCTCGATGCCGAGAGTTTTGCGTACGTCACCGGCCGGACTGAATCACCCGAGGACAGCTTCCCGGTCACGGTGGGCCCCGACGTGACATTCAACGGCGTCAGCGACGCCTGGGTCGCCAAAGTCGACCCATCGGGGGCCAACCTCGTCTATGCCGGCTACATCGGGGGCGCGTCCAGCGACGGCGGCAACGACATCGGTGTTGACTCTCTTGGGCGCGCTTGCGTCGCGGGCGGCGCGGAGTCCGACGAGACGACCTTCCCCGTTGCCGTCGGGCCTGACTTGACGCACAACGGCGGATTCGACGCCTTCGCCGCATGGGTCCGGGCCGACGGGAGCGCCCTCGACTCAGCAGGCTATATCGGCGGGGACATGGAGGATTTCAGCGGCGGCGGAACCGTCGATTCCATGGGCTATTGCTATGTGAGCGGCAGCACGCGATCCACCGAGGATACCTTCCTCCCCGTGGTGGGACCGGATCTGACACACAACGGCGGGAGCGACGCGTTCGTGACCAAGATCAGCCCGGACGGCAGGCGGACCATCTACAGCGGCTACGTCGGGGGTTCCGAGAGCGACTCTGGGGCGGACCTTTTTGTCGATGGCGAAATGAGGGCTCACTTGACCGGTAATACCCGGTCGACACAGGCGACCTTCCCGGTTGTGGTGGGCCCGGACTTGACTCACAACGGGGCCCGGGACGCTTTTGTGGGCCGACTCAGCGCCGATGGAACGAGCTTTGATTTCCTGGGCTACATCGGCGGCGAGGAAGAGGACCGCGGCAGGGATGTCGTGGTCGACAGCGCGGGCTGCTTGTGGGTTACGGGCCAAACCCAATCCGAGCCCCCCTCGTTTCCGGTGTCGGGCGGGCCCGACCTCACTTATGACGGGGGCTCCGGCGACGCCTACGTAGCTCAGGTCCTCAACGACGGAACGGGCTTCGGCGACGTGACCTACATCGGTGGCGCCGGCTTCGATGTCGGCTTTGGCATTGCAGCCGATCCCTTTGGCGCAATCTACGTCGCCGGGCATACCGAATCAACGGAGCCCTCTTTCCCGTTGGTGGTTGGGCCGGACCTGACCCACGGTGGCGCATCCGACGCCTTCGTCACCAAGCTTCAAAACACGCACAAGATCTCGGGCGTGCTCGACGCGGCCGGGTTTCTCGGTCTGATTTCCCCGGGCTCGATCGTCTCGGTGTTCGGTTTCTTCGCCGAGCAGACAGCCGTCGCCGACAGCGTCCCGCTGAGCTTGAACCTCAACGGCTTCTCCGTCACCTTCAACGACAAAGAGGGCGCGCTGTTCGGCGCTTTCGCCGGGCCCTTCGACCAAGCCAACGTGCAGGTGCCGTGGAACCTCGACGTCAGCTCCGGTTCGGTGGACGTGAGAGTCCACTGGAAAGATCCCGAGAAGGAAGTTTGGAGCGTACCGTTCTCGGTTGATGCGGCCCTGGCGTCACCGGGGATTTTCACCTTCGACTTCGGACCCGGCCGGGCGATTGTCCAAAACCTCGACGGTAGTTTCGCCCAGCCGGCGGGTTCCCTCGGCGCAACGCCCGCCGGGCCGGCTCCCATCGGCGGCGTGATCATTATCTGGTCAAACGGCCTGGGCCCGGTTCCCATGCCACCCGCGACGGGGGATATTCCCGGCTTCGACGAGGACGGGAACGCGATTCTGCGGGTCCCGACCAAGACTGTACGTGTCTTTATCGACGGCCAACTCGCTCAGGCGTTCCCCGTGCTCCATCCGACGCTGGTCGGCGTGAACCAAGTCAATGCCGTGATCCCCGCCGGCGTGGCCACGGGCAATACGGTCTCGATCGTGATCGAAGTCGACTGTGGCGGCGACAACGTCTTCCGCAGCCGTGACGACGTGACGATAGCCGTCGGCCCAGCGCTCTAAGGCAAGGGCCGCCAGGCCGGCCTGCTCACATCACACGCACTTGACGGTCAGGCCCCCGTCGACCACGATCTCGGCGCCGGTGACATACTTGGCCTCGTCCGACGCCAGGTACAGCGAGGCGTAGGCCACGTCCCAGGCGTCGCCGCCGCGCCCCATCGGCACTTGGGCCGCCCGAAGGCGAAACATCTCGTCGATGTCGCCCCCCGCATAGTGGTCGGCCAGGGACTTCTCGACCATGGGGGTGCGCATGAACCCGGGGGCCACGCTGTTGCAGCGAATCCCCCTGGGAGCGTACTGCACGGCGACCATGCGGGTGAAGTGGCTGACCGCCGCTTTGGACGTGTTGTAGGCGACATAGGGGACGCCCAGATGCCGCAGGCCCGCGACCGAAGAGATGTTGACGATCGACCCGCTCCCCTGCTGCTCCATCACCGGCAAGACGTGCTTGCAGGCGAGAAACATGCTCTTCAGGTTGACGTCGTGAACCCGGTCCCAGTCGGCCTCGCTGGTCTCTACCGGCCCGCCAACGGCCAGGATGCCGACGTTGTTGTGCAGCACATCGATGCGGCCGTATTGCGCCACGCAACCCCTGACCATTGCCTCGACCTCGGCTGCTTGCGACACGTCGCACTGCCATGCCTCGGCGGCGCCGCCTTCAGCTCGGATGATGTCCCGGGTTTCCTCGGCCGCCTCGGCGCGAATGTCCACGCAGAAGACAGATGCCCCTTCGCGCGCGAACAGCACGACCGCCGCCTTGCCGTTCCCCCAGCCCGGCCCCACCGAGCCCGCGCCCGACACCAGAGCGACTTTGTCTTTCAGCCTCTCAGCCACTGTTCGATCCTCCGATCGGCGCGCCCGCATCCCCGGTGCGCTCCACCTGCTGATCCAATTCGCGCAGCGCCGTCTTCAAAGCTTTTCCGTAGTTGTTCTTGGGGATCTTGTCGATCACGCGATAGTCCCTGGGTCGTTTGAAACGCGCCAGGTGTTGTAGACAGAACTTGTCGAGTCCGGCTGGATCGACAGTCCGCCCCGCCACCGGCGCCACATATGCGACCACGGTCTCGCCCCACTCGCGGTCGGGCCGTCCGATGACCGACGCCTCGGCCACCAGGGGATGCCGCAGCAACACCTCTTCCACCTCGCGCGGATACACGTTCGCGCCGCCCGAGATGATCACGTCCTTCGACCGGTCTTTGAGGGTAAGAAAGCCGTCCTCGTCGAAGACGCCCAGGTCCCCGGTGTGCAGCCAGCCACCGCGCAGAGTCTCGGCCGTCGCTTCCGGGTCGCCCCAATAGCCCGACATCACCGAGTCGCCTCGCGCGAGAATCTCGCCGAGCTCGCCCGCAGGCACGGGACAGTCGTGCTTATCCGCCACCTGCACGTCGACCACGCTTTGGGGCACGCCAACCGACGCCAGCCGTTCCAGCCAGCGCGGATGGTGCGATGCGGCGTGGAGCGCGGCGTTCAATGCCGTGATGGTCATGGGACTCTCGCCTTGGCCGTAGAGTTGAGAAAGCTTCGGACCAAAGCGCTCCAGCCCCGCGCGGCAATCCTCGACGTACATCGGCCCGCCGCCGTATATCAGCGTCTTCAGGTTGGCGGCGTCGTCGTCTTGGGGATGGTCGAGCAACCGCTTAACCATCGTCGGCGCGGCGAACATCGAGACACCCGGCCAATGCCGGATGAGAGCGTAGACCTCCGCGGCGTCGAAACCACCGCTTTCTGGAATGACGTGGCACGACGCCTGGGCTACGTGAGCGAGACTGTAGAGCCCGGACCCGTGGCTCATCGGCGCCGCGTGCAGGATAGCGTTCCACGGCGCCCCCGGATCCACGTCGGCGAAGTAACAGAAGCACATCGCCAGCAGATTGCGATGGGTGAGGGTGGCTCCTTTGGGCCGGCCGGTCGTCCCACTGGTGTAGAAGAGCCAGGCGGTGTCGTTCGGTTCCCGAGGAGCCAGGCCCAATGGCTCGCTCTTGAGCAAGGCCTCGTATTCGGGGTCCGGTGCCGCGATGCATCTCTCGAGCGTTGCAAGCGACCCGACCGTGTCCGCCAGATCCGGCGTGGCGAAGCACAGGCGCACGCCGGCGTTCTCGAGGATGTACGCGAACTCGCTCGGGTGCAACTTGGCATTCACGGGGACCACGACCAAGCCGGCGTGCCAGCAGGCGTACAGGATCTCCACATACTGGGGGCAGTTCCCCATCGTGAGGGCCACCCGGTCGCCGGGCGCGAGGCCCAACCCGCCAGCAAGGCCTCCGGCGAGCCGCTCAACACGCTGGGCCAGCGACGCGTAGGTATGGAGGACCGCATCGCCCTTGGCAACGGCCGGACGCTCACCGTAAGCATGGCCCGCCCGCGCCATGTGATGCGCGATGTTCACCTGCCTTTTCCGGCCATAACGCCGTGAGCGTAACACCATCGGTCCGAACTGCGTGCAAAGTGCCCGTCGCACGGATATAACGTTTCGACTGGGTAGAGCCGGGCGGACAGCGTCTCAGTCTTAGCTGCGCTCCATGCCGCACCGTCAGCTACACCGGATGCCGCACCGAGGCAGTCGCTTGCAGGCGGCTTCCGCGCGAAGCGCGTTGCAGGCCGGTCGTTTACGGCCGGTGCGGCGAATCCCACTACGCGCTGAAACGGCGTTTCAACGTCCTTGCTGAAAGGATTCAGCCACTTCCCGGTCTACCGAAGGGCTCCGAACGGCTTCAGTGCCTTGCAAGTTCCCGGCGATCGCCCTAGAGTGAAGCTGACCATCACTGAGAACCTACATGGCGAACAAGACAACACGCCGACGATGGCTTCAGGGCAGCGGATCGGTGAGCGCGACGGCGCTGCTGGGTGCGGCGGGCGCGCGGCCTATCGGGGCCGCTTCGATCGGCGAACCGCCGCCCGATGTCTACACCCGTCTCGGAGTCAAGCCCTTCATCAACTGCACCGCGACGATCACTCGCAATGGCGGATCGCGTCAGCTTCCAGAGGTGACTGAGGCTATTCACCACGCCTCGCACTATCACGTCAAGCTCAACAAACTGATTGCCACCGCCGGCGAGCGGATATCCGAACTGCTGGAGGTCCCGTGGGCGATGGTCAGCTCCGGCGCGGCGTCGGCGCTGGCTCATGCCACGGCGGCTTGTGTGGCGGGAGGCAACCCCGAACGCCGGCAACAACTACCGAACCTCGCCGGCCTTCCGAACGAAGTCATCATGCCCAAATGGTCGCGGAATCAGTATGACCACTCCATCCGCATGCTCGGCACGCGCATTATTTCCGTCGAGACGATCGAGGAATACCGCGCGGCCTTCAGTCCACGGACGGCAATGGTGGCGGTGCTGGGCGACCGCTTTGGCAGTGACCGGCCCAACCTAGCCGACCTCGCGCCCATCGCCGGAGAGCGAAACGTCCCGGTGCTGGTGGACGCGGCGGCCGATTTCCCGGTCGTCCCCAACCCTTACCTCCAACAAGGCGCGGACCTGGTGGCCTATAGCGGCGGCAAGATCCTCCGCGGCCCGCAGACGGCCGGCATCTTGGTCGGCCGCGAAGACCTGGTCCGCCTGGCAACAATCAACGCCGCGCCTTTCGGCGGCTTCGGCCGTCCCATGAAGGTCAGCAAAGAAGAGATCGTCGGCATGGTCACGGCGGTCGAGGTCTGGATCAAGGATCGCGACATTGAAGGCGAGTACCGCGAATGGGAGGGCTGGTACGAGCACATCAGTCACGCGGCACGGCAGGTGGAGGGCGTCCAGACCCGTGTGCAGGCGCCCACCCGGGGTGGGCCGTTCCCGACGCTACGGGTCTGGTGGGACCCCGATAAGATCGGCCTGACCGCTTCGCAGATGCATCATCAGCTCCTCGACGGCGATCCCGCAATCATGATCTGGGACTATGGCGAGGAGAACTTCTTCGTCATCCGCCCGGTCGCCCTCAAGCCCGAGGAATACAAAGTCATCGCCCGAAGGGTGCGTTCCATCTTCGACAAGGCGCCGCGGGGAGTACAGACGCCGTCGCTGGCAACGCCGGCGGCCGACATCGCGGGCCACTGGGATGTCGAGGTCGAGTTCCTGCGCGGGCGAGGCCGACACCAGTTGTTCCTCGAGACGCGCGGCAACGAAGTCGCCGGCACGCATGTCGGCACTCGCAACATGGGTGAGTTGAAGGGCACGATCGACGGCCGCAAAGTGCGCTTCAACAGCGTCCTTCCCATGGAGGGCTCCCGTCTCAAATACGGATTCAGCGGTGTCTTGCAGGGCGATGAGATCCGCGGCGACATCGACTTGAATGAATATCCGCCAGCACGTTGGATAGCCCGGCGGCGGACGACCGGCTAGACTGAGGCTCTCGACAGCCTCAGGGCCCAACAGACCGAACACACATACGCAGCTACAGGGAGATCGAAAGCATGGCGAACCAAACCAGCCGCCGCCGGTGGCTTCAATCCAGCGGAGCCGCGAGCGCTGCGGCGCTCTTGAGCGCGGCCGGTGCGCGCCCGGCGGCATCAGCGGCCCTCGAGGAGCCTCCGCCCGACGTCTACACGCGCATCGGGGCCAAGCCGTTCATCAATTGCACGGCGACGATCACCAGCAATGGCGGTTCGCGGCAGTTGCACGAAGTCATTGAAGCCATCGAGCACGCTGCGCACTATCACGTGAATATGGACCAGCTTCAGGAGGCTGCGGGCAAACGCATCTCCGAGTTGCTCAAGGTTGAGTGGGCCATGGTGTCGTCCGGAGCCGCCGCGGCGCTGACCCACGCCACCGCCGGCTGCGTCGCGGGCACCGATCCCGAGCGCATGCAGCAGCTCCCCGACATGACCGGCCTCAAGAACGAAGTCATCATGCCCAAGTCGTCCCGTAATGGCTACGACCACGCCATCCGCATGGTCGGGGTCAAGATCATCAACGTCAGGACGGTCGACGAGCTGAAGGCCGCGATCAACCATCGCACGGCCATGATCTCCGTGCTGGGCGACCGATTCAGCAAGCACGTCGAACTGCCGCTAGCCGAAGTCGCGCCTGTCGCCAACAAGGCAGGCATTCCGGTGCTGGTCGACGCCGCCGCCGATTACCTCGTCGTTCCCAACCCCTACATCGCCCAGGGCGCCGACCTGGTCGCCTACAGCGGCGGCAAGATCCTTCGCGGGCCGCAGACCGGCGGGCTCCTTGTGGGCAAAGAGCAGCTCGTGCGCGCCGCCTTCGCCAACGCCGCGCACCATCATGCCTTCGGACGTCCAATGAAGGTCAGCAAAGAAGAGATCGTGGGCGTTACGACCGCCGTGGACTTCTTCATCAACAGCCGGGACCTGAAGGCCGAGTACCGCGAGTGGGAAAGCTGGTACGACTACATCACCAAGGAGATCACCAAGGTCGACGGCGTATCGACCCACGTCGCTCCGCCTTCGCGCGGCGGCCCCTTCCCCGTCCTGATGGTGGAATGGGACCCGAACAAGATCGGCCTGACCGCCGGAGACCTCGGAGAGCAACTCCTCAACGGCGATCCCAGCATTGGCACCCATGCTTCCGGTGACGGCTACTCGTTCCGGCTGCGGCCTGTGGCGATGAAGCCCCACGAACACAAGATGGTGGCCGAGCGCTTGCACTCAATCTTCCGCAACGCACCGAAGGGCATCTCCAATCCGAAACTCAAATCGGCCGCGGCAGACATCTCAGGCCGCTGGGACGTGCATGTTGACTTCGGCCTCGGTGAAGGCAAGCACCAGCTCTTCCTCCAGGCCAACGGCAACCAGGTCAAAGGGACGCACATCGGCACGGTGGTCCAGGGCGAGTTGAAGGGCGCGATCGACGGCAACAAGGTTCGCTTCCGCAGCTCGCTGCCGTTCGAAGGCACCACACTGGGATATCGCTTCGAGGGGCAGGTGTCCGGCAACTTGATGAAGGGCTCGCTCGACCTGGGCGAATACCCTAACGCCACGTGGGAGGCCAAGCGCCACATGTACGCCTAACAGCCGCCACTCCGAGGCGATGCACCGGGCGAGGACCGAGCCCCTTCAAGCCTTCACGAACCCGCGGAAGTTCTTCTTCCGCGGCGTGAAGTTGGGGAAGACCGGCTTGAGGTTATCGGCCTGCATGTGGCGGGAGAGGACCTCGGCGAACACGTCGCGGAAGTCGGTCGTCAGCGCCAAGTCCCGGCCCTCGAACAACTGATCGGAGCCCAGCCCGGGCCACTTGCCGTAGATCTTGCCGCCCTCGACGTTCCCGCCCAGTGCGAACATGGCGTTGGCGTGACCGTGGTCGGTACCGCGGTTGCCGTTCTCGCGGGCCGTGCGCCCGAACTCCGACATCGTCAACACAACAACGTCCTGCAGGCGGCTGCCCAGGTCCGCCGCAAAGGCGGCCAACGCGCCGCCGAACTGCCCGAGCAGGCCGTTGAGCCTCGGCGCTTGTCCGGCGTGGGTATCCCAGCCGCCCATTTCGGTGAACGCGACCTCGACGCCCACGTCGGCCTTGATCATCTGCGCAACCTGCCGCAGGGCATCGCCCAGTTCGCCCCGGGGGTAGCGCGCATTGTTGGCCGGCCGGTACGAGGCTTCGTCGATCCCCTTGACCAGCTCGAGCGCGGCGAACGTGTCGCCACTGGCTTTCGAGATCAGGCCTTCGGTCTTCGCGGCGCTTCCCACGTCCTCGTACATACCGCGGAACGCGTCCTCAAGCACCGGGGACTGCCGAGGCATCGAGAACTCGCTCAGCCGGTTGATGGCAACCGCCCCGGCCGAGCCCTGCAGCGAGCGTGGCAGCTTGGAACCGATCGCAAGGGACCGCAAGGGGGTCGCGTCGGCTTTGTCGTGCGCCTCCAGGTAGCGGCTCAGCCAACCCTCGCGCGTACCCTTGTCGCCGGGGGTCGCGCTTTCCATGAAGTCTTGCGCGTCGAAATGAGAGCGGGTCGAATCGGGCGAGCCGACGGCGTGAATGACAGCCAGACTCTTGTCGTCCCAGAAGCGCTTCAGGGGCGCGAGAGCCGGGTGAAGGCCGAACTGCCCGTCGAGGTCCAACACTGCATCGTCGCCCTTGCCGGGTCTTCGGATCGCCAACGTCGGGCGGAACTTGTGGTAGCGGTCGTCGCTATAGGGGACCACGGCGTTCAGCCCGTCCATCGCGCCCCGCTGGAAGACAACGACCAGCACCTTCTTGCGTTTCGAGGTCGTCACCGCGACGGCGCGCCGCAGGAAGCCGGGCAGTACGCCGGTCGCCACCACAGCCAAGCCGCTCGATTTGAGGAAGAAGCGTCGGTTGATGATCATGACTGCGACCTCGTCGGCAGGCGGGCCACGGCAGTCTGGCCTCGAACGCGTAGCGTCAATGTCCTGCGACGTGCCTTACAGCCTGATAAACACCGGCGGTCGCCAAAAGGTTGCGGTAAGCAGGATCGGCGTTCCGCGGGCAGAAACGTGCCAAGGGACAAACGCAGGGGGCGAGGAACTCCTGGCGTCCGCTCAATCGCCGACAGCCTAACGCAGCTTGACCGCGTCCCCACCCCGATCTTTGCTCCGCAGCGCAGCATCCATGAACGCGAAGATCTCGAGGGTCACGTCGTTCGGTACGGGAGGTTCGCCGGTCTTGAAAAAAGCGACCACACGCTCGAGAAGCCGGGCGTACGCCCCGCCGGCACGGCTCGACGTTTTGATCTCCTTCTCGCCGTAGGTAATCGCGCCGTAGCCGCGTTTGCCCGCGCGAATGCCCCGCACCGTGCCGATCCGGCCGTCCCGCCACAAACCGACGATCATATCGGCGTCTGTCGTATAGGTGCGATGAACCGACACGCAACCCGGCCCCATGATCGTGTAGAGCAGTTCGATGGGGTGAACCGCGTACCACGAAAGGTCGAGGTGGTGGGTGGGATGAACCGAAGCCGGCCCCCAGGTGATCGCGCCGCGCAGGCCCTCTACCTTGACGTCAGCAACCGCGTCGGCGTAGCGCAAGCTCGAGGTGCTGAACCACGGCACGCCGTGTTTCTTGCCGAGCCTGGCAATCTCGCGGACGTCCTCGAGAGAGGCGGCCAGCGGCTTATCAATGAACACGGGCTTGCCGGCTTCGAAGACCGCCTTGACCTGCGCGAGGTGCGTTCGGCCGTCCACGCTCTCGAGCAGCACCGCGTCTACCTTCGAGCATAGGGTCGGGATGTCATCGACAATCTCGACGCCCCACTCATCACGCAACTGAGCTGCGTATTTCTTAACCCGCGTCCGGCTCGACTCGATGTCGGGGCTGCCGCCCGGGTAAGCGGCCACGACCTTCGCACCTGGCACATGATCCGGCCCAGACGGATCATTGAGGAGGCGTGTGAAAGCGGGAACGTGGGACGTATCGGTGCCGATAATGCCGACCTTGATATCGGCGCTGATGGCCCAGGCCGGAAAAAGGAGAACCAAGAGGACAAGAAGCTTGTTCATGGGGAGCATTCTACAACACCCACCAAGCGCGGCTCTTCAATCGACGGCAATCGTGACGGCGTTGGACTGTGCGCCGCCGATCGTCACCACCACTTCGATTGCGTCTCCGCTTGGCGCTCCCGCCGGGATCTCGACGTTGATCTGATAGAGGCCCACGAACCCCGGCGCCAGCCCCGAGAACGTCACCGTAGCCGGGATCCCGCCGATGGTTACCGGCGGCAGCGTCGTGGTCACCGACAGCGGGTTGTCCGACGCCGGCGCTCCCGTCGCCGGCATGTTGGTGACCGGCCCGAGTCCCGTCGCGAAGATCGCGATGAACTCTCCCTTGCGGACCGGGCGTGAGTCCGGGAAGGCGCCCACCGGGGCTGCCAGCGTCGTCGTTCCCGCGATCAGGATCGACCCTTGGCCTTCGCCCGTCGCCCCGGTGGTGAAGATCCCCGGGTTGAACGGCACGATCGTGACCAGCTCGGGCGCACTCTGCTCGTCTCCCACGATGGCCGTTAGCAGAGCCTCTTGCAGCCCCAGGAGCTCCCACGGGATCTGAATATTGACTTGGTCCGGCGAGGCAAAGAAGAACGGCGCGTCGATCTCCGCCGCACCGAATCGAAGCGCGGCGTCATTGGGAGTGAAGCGCATCATGCCGCCTCCCAGCGAAGTGGGCAGAGGCGAAACGGGCGAGTTCTCGGTGGTCAGCGAGAGGTCGAGTCCGAAGACGGCGGCGATCATTCCGCCGGCCGCTCCGTTGACGCCGGTTACGCCCGCGGCATTGCCGACCCCACCGTCAGAGATCTCCGGAACGGGCCCTGGCGGCGCCTCCACCATGAACTCGAGTGCCGCGGACAACCCGCCTCCCGGCACCGGGGTAAACACGGTGACCTGCGCCGCGCCGGGCGTAGCGAGATCCGAGGCGGGAATCATCGCCTGCAGGCGGCTGTTGTCAACAAAGATCGTGGTCCTGGCATTCCCGTTCCAGCGCACTTCCGCATCAGGCACCAAGTTGGTCCCAATCAATGTGACCGTGACGTCGGGTGAGCCGGACATCGTCGCCATCGGCACGAGCGTGAGCAGCGTGGGCGGGGGACGAGGGATTTGAATCTGGTAGATCCGGCCGGCGGAGTAGTCGGCGAAATAGACTTCGCCCGCTTCATCTTCACCGAACGTGCTGATTGAGAAGAAAGTCGGCCGCGGGCCCATGACCGTCCAGGCGCCGTTGTTCTGATTTGCCGCGTAGAAGGCGCGCCTCACGAAGTCGGCAAAGAAATAGGTCCCTTGCAGTTGGGGAAAGCTGACGCCTCGATAGCGGTAACCGCCGGTGACCGATCCACCCTGGCCATTTTGCTGATAGTCGATAATCGGCAACGCCAAGGAGCCGTCGTTGCAGTCCGCAGCGGGGATGAAGCACTGGCTCCCTTCCATGCGGCGCCAGCCATAGTTCTCGCCACCGGGGCTGGCAGCCGGCTGGAAGTCAATTTCCTCGACCGCGTTCTGGCCGACGTCGCCAATAAACATGTCTCCGGTCTCACGGTCGAAACTGAAGCGCCAGGGGTTGCGCAGGCCATAGGCCCAGATCTCGTCGCGCGCCGCTTGGCCCACGAACGGGTTCGATGGCGGAATCGCGAAGGGCGCCCCGCTGTCCACATCGATTCGCAGGATCTTCCCGAGCAGCGTATCCAAGCTTTGGGCTCGGTCGCCGGGGTCGCCCCCGCTGCCACCGTCCCCAGTAGCGATATAGAGGAACCCGTCGGGGCCGAACTGCAACTGGCCGCCGTTGTGGTTGCCGAACGGCTGGTCGAGCGTGAGCAGTATCCTTTCAGAGTCCGGCACAGCGATGTTGGGGTCCGCGGAGACGAGAAACTCCGAGATCACCGTATCCCCGAGACCGTTGATGTAGTTGACGAAGAAGCGGCCGTTCTCTTGGTAGCTAGGGTGGAACGCCAAGCCCAGCAGCCCGCGCTCACCGCAACAGAGAACGCGCCCCCGGATATCGAGAAACGGCGTGGCAAGAATCTCGCTGCCGTCGTAGATGACGATGCGGCCGGCCTGCTCGTTGATGAACAGCCTGCCCGATCCGTCGCCCGCGTGGGTGATGTTGACCGGCATCGCCGAGCCATTGGCAACCGGTTCAAAGATCAAATCATCGAGAAGCTGCGCTTCGATCGAACCAGCGAACGCTCCCGTCAAGCCCAGCCAGGCGAGCAGTGCTCGAATTTTCTGTTGGTAACGCATCAAACCTCAGCCGCAGCTTGCGCCCCGGCGGAGCAGAGCGCGAACCAACGCCCCCAGATCTTCAGCATAGCGGCTCCGGGCCTGATCTTCGCAGCGCAATAGGCCCTAGTCGTACGCAAGGATTCTGACCATCACTTGATGCCCGGCCAGCCACAACCGTGCCACCGAGCACCGCACAGCCGCGGCTCTAAACCCTCGGGCACGTGGGCTTTGTCGAGCCCCGCTCCTCGCCACAAAGGCCATGGCGGGGCCCCGGCCAGGATGGCATCTTGGCCCATGAGTGTAGGATACTTGCAGATTATGAAATCGCACCCGAAGGCTTTCTTGTTATCCCTGACTCTGCTCCTGGCCGCGGGGACGGCTATCACCCAAACGGCCAAGTATCCGGTGAATTGGAAGGGCCTGCCCGACCCTTTCCACACTCCTTCCGCGAGCAACCGTCCACAGGTCGTTGACCGGCCGGAAGGAGCGGGGCTGACGGTGCCCCCAGGATTCGAGGTCGAAGAATACATGGCTGGGTTCGACACCCGGCCGCGGTTCATGGTGCTCGGCCCTAGCAACGAGATTCTGCTGACCGATAGCGGCGAGCGCGGCAGCCCCACCGGCTCGGTCTACGTGCTGAAGGGCAAGAGCAAGAGAAAGATCCTCGAGGGGCTTGACCGTCCTTTCGGCTTAGCGTTGCACCAGGACTGGCTGTACGTTGGCGAACCCACCTCGATCAAGCGCTATAGGTACGATGAGAAGGCCATGACGGTGGCCACGCCCGGCGAGGAGATCATTCCGCTGAACGACTTCGGGAAGGGCCACTGGACGCGCTCCCTTCTGTTTGATCGCGACCACAAGAAACTCTATGTCACCGTGGGATCGGGCTCGAACATCGACCTCAACGAGGATCCCATGAGGGCCGCGCTCCACCGCTTCAATCCCGACGGATCGGGCCATGAGATAGTGGCCTCCGGTCTGCGGAACACGATCGGCTTGCGTTGGCATCCGGGCAGCGACGACTTGTGGGCGGCCGTGCAGGAGCGCGACGGGCTAGGCGACGACTTAGTGTCCGACTATCTCGTCAAGATCAAGGAAGGCGGCTTCTACGGGTGGCCCTATGCCTACAGCGGCCCGCACGAAGAGCCACGCCACAAGGGCGTCGCACCCGACATGGTCACGAAGACTCTTTATCCTGATGTGCTCCTCGGGGCGCACGTGGCGGTGTTAGACATTCTCTTCTACACCGGCGAGCAGTTCCCCGAGAAATACCGGAAGGGGCTGCTGCTGGCGTTTCACGGCTCCTGGAACCGCTCCAATCGGGTCGGCTACCGCATCGCGTTCATTCCGTTTGAGAACGGCAAGCCCACGTCGGGACCGCAAGACTTCTTGACCGGTTGGATGCTGGGCGAGGACAACCGGCAGGTCTGGGGCCGGCCCGTCGGCTTGCTACAGATGCCCGATGGATCGCTGCTGGTAACCGATGACGGTGGCCGCAAGATCTGGCGGATTTCCTACAAGGGATAGTGGCAGCTCCCTCGCACGCCGATCGACAGAGCGAGCGGAGAGGTCTCCCTGGACGCGTGGCTGTATCCCTTCGCTCTTGACGTATCGCTTACTAGCAGTTTTCGCCACGATCCTCGGGACGCCGTGGGCCGGCACGGTCGCGGCGCCGGCTGCCGAGATTCGCTTCTCCCACCGGCTTCACCGCGAAGCCGGGGCCGCGTGCGCGAACTGCCACTCCGCAGCCTTGGCAAGCACTTCCGCTACGGACAGCAACCTACCCACGGAGCGACAGTGCAACATCTGCCACGACGGCAGCTCGGTGCCGCCCGTGGACACCGCCGCTCTGTCCGAAATACCAAGCGCCGAGCGAAGCTACCGCTTCAACCACGAGTTCCATCTAAAACTCGGAAATGTCGCTCCCGTGTTGGCCGACGCTATCGACGGGGGAACCTACTTGGGCAAGACCGCCGGCCTGCGAGGGCGCCTCGGCGGCACCAATGCCTGTGAGGCGTGCCATCGCGGTCTGGAGGAAGTCGATTTGGCAGGCAAGGCAAACCTGCCGCGAATGTCGGACTGCCTCGTGTGCCATTCCGAAATCGACAATCCCTTCAGTTGCGAGACGTGCCACCTCGAAGGCGTCGAGCTGCGTCCCGCCGATCACACCCGCACGTTTGTCGACCAGCATTCAACCGGCAAGATCCCACTAGACAAGGCTTCGTGCTTGCCTTGCCACGGAACGAACTTTGCCTGTATGGGGTGCCACTAGTATGTAGTTTCACTAAAACATATCCACTCTAGGTGACCTCAAGCGACTCGAACTTCCTCCAGCGGTGAACGACCGGAGCGGCGTTGATCTCCGCGATTCCTTTCAGGATTCGTTCCCGAAGCTCCGCCCAGGACTCGACTCGTATTCGCTTTAAAAATGTGCGCGCCATCTTGCCAAACAGCGTCTCGACTATGTTGAGCCAGGACCCGTGGGTGGGCGTATGCACATATTTGAAGCGGTTCGGACGCGTCGCCAAGTAGGCTTTCGTCTCCTTCGATAGGTGCGAGGAATGATTGTCCAAGATCAATCGGATGGTGCACTCATCCGGGTAAAATTGGTCCAGATCCTGGAGCAGCAAGATGAATTCCCGACTGCGGTGACGCCGCTCCACCCGCGCCGTTACCCGGCCGCTATGCAAGTCCAGCGCCGCCAGAATCGAGCAAGTTCCTAGACGTTTGTACTCGTAATCGCGAGCCACGCTGGGATGCCGCCCAGGCTTCGGCGGCAGGTCCGGCGCGACGTTGGCGATCGCTTGCACGCCGGGCTTCTCGTCTACCGAAACCGTGATCACCCCCGGGGATAGGCCGTCGCGAGGGCTTTCATTCTGCAAAGCCACTTCGCGGTAGACCAGCAACACCTGCCGCATCTTGGACTCAAAATCGGGATCGCGACGCTCCAGGTAGTACTTCACCTTCTCTGGATGCAGAGGTTGCTCGGCCAGGATCCGGTGGACGGTCGCCTTAGCCGCTTGGGCCAACGCCGGATAGCCTGCTTCCACGGCATGCCGGCGCACGTGTAGAGCGAGCGCACTGCGGCTCCAGAGTTCGGCGGCGTAACCGAGTTGCTTGGGTTTGCTACAGGCCAAATGCACCACCCAGGCCTTGGCATCGGCGGTGATGAGGGGCTGTTGGGGACGATGATAGGCATCCTTGAGCGCTGCTTCCACGCCCATGGCGAGGGCTCGCTCGATCCATTTGCCGACGCTTTTGCGGGTCATCTTCACGGTTCGCATAATCTCGGCAATGGTCTCGCCGGAATGATAACGCCACAGAATCTCAGCCCGCTGCACCTCCCGAACCGGAGCCGTCCGCGAACCACGCAGCCGCTCCAGATGCTGCACCTCTGCGGGGGTGAGTTGGAGCTTGAGACGCTTCGATTTTCCTGCCATGCATTCAGCCTAGCAGGAACCGTTGTTGAATGAGTATGTTTTACTGAAACGGTATACTAGTGTGGTGCGTCAAGCAGATTGCATCTTATGCAAGGAGGCACGCCCACGCTTGACTTTCTCAAGGATGTCAGAAGCCGTCGCGGTCCAAATAAAGGGCGTGGGATGCTCGTTGTGTTGGGCGACGTAGTCGTCGATGGCGGTGACGAGTTCGTCCACGCTGCGAAACACACCGCGGCGCAGGCGCTTGACGGTGAGATCGCGAAAAAATCTTTCGGCCCTGTTCAGCCACGACGCCGAGGTGGGGGTGAAATGAATGTGGAAGCGCTTGTGGCGCTCAAGCCAACGCTTCACGGCGACATGCTTGTGGGTGGAATAGTTGTCCACGATGAGATGAAGCTGTTTGTCCTTGGGGGTGCGGCGGTCAATTAAGCGTAGGAAGCGCAGCCATTCTTGATGGCTGTGTCGGGGCATGCACTCGGCAAGCACGCTGCCGTCAAGAGTGTTGAGCGCCGCAAACAAGGTGGTCGTGCCGTTGCGCTTGTAATCGTGGGTCATCGTTTGGCCGCGTCCCTTCTTGAGCGGCAGGCCGGGTTGGGTGCGATCGAGGGCTTGGATTTGGGATTTCTCATCGAGCGAGAGAACCAGAGCATGCTCAGGCGGATTGAGATAAAGTCCGACGATGTCGTCGAGTTTCTCGGCGAAACGCGGGTCGTTGCTGAGCTTGAAGGTCTTGACGCGATGGGGCTTGAGGCCATGGGCGCGCCAAAGGCGTCCCACGGTGGAGGCGCTGACGCCGGCCGCGGCGGCCATCGTACGACGGCTCCAGTGGGTGGCGATGGGCTACTTCTCGCGGGTGGTCTTGCGGATGATTTCCTGCACGGTCTCCGGCGAGACCTCGAGGGAGCGCGCGGCTTCACACCCGCGCCTCTGTCCCGGCCTCTGAAATCTTCTGCCCTGCTTGGCAAGGATTTCATTCGGTAGGTACTGACGGTCACGGCTCGGTTGGCTAGCCGCGCAACTCACTGCGGCTAGGCCGAAGCTTGTTGAAGTCAGCGCCCGAGATCACGTAGTACCAATCGGCGAAACGATGCCGAAGCTCAGCGCCGAGTTCCTTACCCTCGTCCCCGGGGTCGTCGCCGTCGTTGTACTGCTTGGCGCGGGCGGCGCTGTAGTCGACCGTGATGAAGACGTAGCGGCGCTCGTTCTTGCTGTCTTGCTCCTCTTCGCTTGCGCCGGCCGCCCCGCTACCGACCGCCCCGCTCGAAGCAATCTCACCGAAGCGCAGGGCGTACTGAAGACCATTCTTGGTCTCGACGACGATCTCTCCCTCGTTCGAATACAATCCGCCCCGTGTCAGGAAGAAACCCTTCTGCCGGAGCGAGACAGCGGCCTCTCGCGTCAGCGGAACGCTGCCCTTGGCCTTCAGGTCGCGCGTCAGGTTCTCTGGCTTGGGCTGCACGTCGACGATCTTCAAACTGTCGAGCGCAGCGGTCAAGGCGTTTACGGTGCTGTCTTTCGGCGTGCCACTGCCGCTCACACGCCACTTGTCGTCCTTGTGGGTCAGTACGACGCGCTCCTGGTTTTGCAGGATGCCGAGGCGCTCGTTGATCGAGTAGCTGTTGATCGAGATCTTACGGATGTCGCCCGCAGCCAGCTTGAGCAAGTCGGTCTCGATCCAGTCTTCGAACTTCGCTGAGACATCGGCCGTCGTCTCAACATCGTAGACGCGCTTTTGCGTCGGCACGCGCATGTAGCGTCGATTCTGTTTGCCCTCGATCTCCTTGCCGACAATGAAGTCCGCCAGAACCTCGTCGTTCTCATCGCGCAGCGTGACGCGTTTGCCGCGCCCGGTCAGCGACGTAACTTCCTGGTCGAGCGGGTCGATCACGCCGTACTCGGAATGGTCGTCGACGCGCTCGGTGACGATGGCGTCCTTGCGCAATTCCATCAGCGCGGCGGCGGTCTTGGAGAGGCGGTCTTCGGCGTCCGCCGGATAGTTATGGTGCGAGGGAATACGCCACTGGTTGTCGGCGAACTCCACCTTCAGCGGGCGCGCCGTGGCGGTGGCATCGTCATAGTCGACAACTTCGATCGCCCTGGGCGCCTGCGCATCGCTGAAATCGGGGTAGAACGGCTCACCCTGATCGCTGAAGATCTCCGGGGTCGCCCGCCCCGGATCGACCACAATCGCTGCTACCGCCAGCACCGTAGCCGTAAGCAGAAACACGATCGTCTTTTTCATCTCATTCATGGCACGTCTCCCTACCTTTCCACCAGGCGGTCCGGTGAAACCCCGATCTTCTCGCGCCGCAGCCTCCGCAGCGACACAAAAACAAACAGCGCAAACGCCGGGATCGGCGGCAGCGCCACGGCCAGGATCTTGATCGTATTCTGAATGCCGCGGATCGACCCCTCCATGTCGGCCTTCGCGCGCTCGCTCTGACGCTGCTTCTCGTCTTCGATATTCTTGCGGGCCACGGTCAAGCGGCGATTCTCGACCTGCTGCTGGTTCTGGATCATGATGCGCTTGGCCTGCGTGTCGAGATCCGTGCGGTTTTGAACGGCCTCCACCGAGCGGTCGAGCCGCTCTTGTGCTTCCTTCAGTCTTTCTTCCGCGTTCTTTTCCGCTTCCTGGGTGTCCGCAAGACGCCGCTCTTCAAATCGGCGCGTGCGCGACTCGACGGCCTCCAGCGTGCGATGCTTCGGACGCCGCTTGCGCAGCGCGATGAACGAGTCGTCACCCGCGAGCTGATCCACTGCGTTCAGCAGGAAGGTAACGTTATCGAAGTTCAAGCTCTCGACGCCTTGGCGCCGCAGTTGGAAGAACTGCTCGCCCATCATGTCGATGTCCGCAATCACGATCGCCCGAACCGGCTTGTCGCCCGACTTGCCCTCAACCCGCGCCGCCAGGACGTATGTCTCCTCGTCCGGCTCGTGCGGTAGGTTGGGGTTCAACTGAATGCCGAAGAGTGAACGCTGCACCAGCCGCGCCCAGTGCAGCTTCCCCGAATCGGCGCCGGTCTGCAGCAACGGCACGAACTCGGTGGCGCTGCCCGACGACGTCAGGCTCCCGCTGTGCAGCAGCACAACCTCCTGCAAGCCCGAAGCAATCGCCTCGTCCGCATTGAACGGCGTCTCGGCGGCCTCGTTGCCCGCACCCAGGAAGACGATCTCCTCCGGCAGCGCGCCTAACTGTGGATGGGGGTTGTACTTGTCCCACACGATTTCGTCCTTGGGCCACGCGACGCCAAGAGCATCCATCAATGGCTTGACGTCCGTCGGCGGAGGCGGCACGGGGGCGTTGGGATTGAACGGACTCCGCTGCGCCGGCTGCGGCGACAACTCGATGTTGAACGCCGGCAGAGGATCCACGGCGACCAAGCTAGGATTGCCCGCCTTCACATACTCAGTCAGTCGGCCCAGCTCTTCGCCCGTCAAGGTGTGCGGCAATACAGCCATCAGCACATCGAGATCGCCGGGATAGTCCTTATCCGCCGGAACGCGTACGACCTCATACTGCTTTCGCAGCTCGGCGACGATCGACCAGTCGGTGGAACGCTGCTTCGTCTGGAAATCGAACCCTCCAAACATGTTCACCTTGCTGATCAACACGCCGACCTTCTTGCGCGCGGCGTTCGAAACCACGCGCACCGAGCGCATCAGCTCGTACTCGGCCGGCAGGCCCGGGTCGAAGAACGGGATCACGAACTCCTCCGCCCCGCTGTTGAACGCCAGCCCCAAGAAGATCTCGTCAGGACCGCCCGAACTCTGCTCAAAAATGGGCAACGGTTGCGGACGGAGGTTGTAGCGGTCCTGCGCCTCGCGGCCTTCCGGCGTGTACTTCTCCGTATCGATAACGCGCGCGTGGATGCGGCCCCCGCCCCGCGCGTTGAACTCCCGCAAGACACTGATGATGTTGTTGCGGGTTTGCAGGTAACGCCGCGGGACGTCCGGGCTCAAATAGGCCTGGATGAAGACCGGCCGGCCGGCATCGAGCCCGTCGATGAGTGAAACCGTCTCGCCCGACAACGAATGCAACCGCTCGGCGGTGGCATCGATGCGTCCGCCGAGGCGCCCGGTGAGAATCGTGAAGCTCGCAAGGATCATTACCATCGCCACGGCGCGCGCGAGATGATGCCGGCCCAGCGGAACGGCTCCCTTGCCCGTCGGCCAGTGCCGGCGCCCCAGCATCGCCACGTTGAGATACAGCATCGCCAGGGTGAACAGCACAAAGTAAAGCACTGCTGACAGCGAGACGACCCCTGACGACAAATCTCGGAACTGCTCGACGAACGAAAGCTCTTCCACAAGCCGCTGCACCCGGCCACTTACGATCACCCCGGCGTGGCTGATGAAGACCGGAATTGCGCAGAACACCGCCCCGAGGATGAACGCCACCGTCAGGTTCGATGTCAACACCGAAGCCAGCATTCCCAACGACAGCAGGGCCGCCCCCACCAGCCAGTAGCCAAGGTAGGTCGACAACATCAGCCCCAAATCCGGACTGCCCAGCCACATCAATACCATCACGTGACTCAACGAGAACAGCAGCGCCACCGTGTAGATCGCCAGCGCCGCCAGGTATTTGCCGGCAACGATCTCGACGTCCTTCGCCGGCAGGGTTAAAAGCAACTCATCCGTCCCGTTGCGCTTCTCCTCGGCCCACATGCTCATGCTGATGGCCGGAATCAGAAACACGAGCAAGTACGGAATGACCCGGTTCAATGGGTCCAAGTTCGCCAGATTGCTGGCGAAGAACGACTGCTGCCAGAAGGCCGCGACTGCGCTGAGGAATACAAACAGGGTGATGAAAACATAGCCCGTAGGGCTTGAGAAGTAACTGGTCAACTCACGAAGCAAAATCGCCTTCGGCAGGCGCCAGCGATCGTTCATTCCACACCTCCCGCGCTTCCCGACGTCGCGGTGCCCGCCGGCGAACTCTCCTCAGGTGCGGGCTCCGCCACTGCGTCGGCGTCAGTGGTTGCAGCGCCTTGCGCACCCGGCTTTTCAGCGCTCAGTGCGGACGCCGCGCCATCAATGGAGACCTTCGGCGCCGAGGGCGGTTGGGCCTTGGGTGGTCCGGCCGACTTGCCCGTCAGCCGGTAGAAGGCGTCCTCGAGAGTCTGCCCGGCCGCCATTTCGTCAACCGTGCCGTCGAAGACCACGCGCCCGTCGTTCACCAGGACCACGTGGTCCGCAATTGCCTGTACTTCTTGGAGGATGTGGGTCGAGATTAAGATCGTCTTGGTCCGCCCCAGCTCGCGGATCAATTCGCGCACGTCGTGGATCTGATTCGGATCGAGGCCGCTGGTCGGCTCGTCCATGATCAGGATGTCGGGTTCGTGCAGCAGCACCTGCGCCATACCGACCCGCTGCCGATAGCCTTTCGACAGCTTGAAGATGCTCTTCTCGATCACTGCCTCGAGATGGCACTGGCTCACGACCGCTTCGATCCGCTCCTTCATGTGCTCCGGCGCTATCCCGCGCGCCTGCCCAAAGAACTGCAGCAGCTCGAGCGGTGTCATTTCCGGATACAGCGGGCCGTTTTCCGGCAGGTAGCCCACGCGGGCCGCTGCCTCGATGCGATGTGACGCGACGTCGAGTCCGGCGAGCAGCGCCTTCCCCGAACTGGGAGCCAGGTATCCGGTCAGGATTCGCAACGTGGTGGACTTGCCCGCGCCATTGGGTCCAAGGAACGCTGCGACCTGCGCCTGGGGTACGGTGAACGAAACATCTCGAATGGCGGCAAACTCCCCATAGAGTTTGCTGAGGCTGCGAGCCTCGATCATCGCCATGCCATGGGAAACTGACATAGTTTGGTCTTCTCGGAATTGTATTTGTTCGATTCGGCTTCCGCTCGCTTTTGCCGCGAGTATCACCTGCCCAAGGCGGACCGCAGACCCTCAGCAACGGTCCCCTCCTGCAACAGGAACTTCCCTTCAATGGTAACGGAACCAGCCGGTGGGCTCAAGAACCCCAGATAGCACCAGCCACACGCCCGCAGCTGTCCCCCTCGGAGCAGGGGATGCTTTCAAGCTCCAGCGGGCCGAGCTTCGACTGTTTTCACTTCAAATCCCGCCCGGCCGACGACAACGCCAACCGTCCATGCTTGACGCCCTTCGTGCTGATCAGCGCGTCGGCGATCTGCTGCACCTTGGCCGCCGGCCCCTTGATCAACAGCACCTCCAGGCAATTGTCGTGGTCCAGATGGACGTGGAGAGTCGAGAGGATCGCGTCGTGGAAGTCGTGCTGCAGGTCGAGCAACTTGTTGTTGAGCATCCGGACATGGTGATCGTACACCAGCGTCACCGACCCCACGACCTCGGTATCGGGCGATTTCCACGACTCCTCGACCAACTCGTTACGAATCAGATCGCGAAATGCTTCCGAACGGTTCTGGTAGCCGCGTTCTTCGATCAGCGCGTCGAACTGCTCAAGCAGATCCACGTCAATCGCCACCCCGATGCGCGAAAGGCTACTCATGCTCCTTGAAGCCTACCGAAGCCGCCCCCAACCCGCAACGGTGCACCTGCCAACGACGAGGCATGGGCGTAGCGTGCGACGCACGGCACGTCCACCCAGCGCTGCGGCCCCTCGGTCACCACCGCCTCGCACACTCTGCGCCATGTAATCCCCCAAACACTCCGCCACCCGGAATCTGCGCTAGAATAAGGGCGCACTTTTTTCGACATGATGTCTCGCCAGGCCATCCTCGCAGCCCTATTGGGCGCAGTTTTGCTGCCCGCCCAAGAGGTCGAAACGACGCCCGACTCGACCATTCAGGTCGAAGTCAATGTCGTCAATGTGCCGGTCACCGTTGTCGACAATGACGGCAACTTCGTCATCGACCTCGGCAAGGAAGACTTCCGCGTCTTCGAGGACGGTGAGCCCGTCCAAATCCGCTACCTCACCAGTAGCGAGGACAAGGTCAACATGCCGCCTCTCTATGTCGGCTTCGTGGTCGACAAGAGCAGCACGGCGCGACGCTACTACAAGACCTACAAGAAGTCCATCGGCGACCTGGCCTTCGCCCTGGTTCCCGAAGGCGGCAAAGACCGGGGCTTCCTGCTCGGCTACCACAGCGAGGTCGACTTGCTGGTCAAGATGACCGAAGACCCGTACTACATCTCCGAGAAACTCGAGAGTCTCAAGCACGGCGGCGGCAGCGCCATGCTCGACGCCATCTATGAGGCCTGCACCGAACACCTAGCCAGCGTGAAATACAAGGGCCCGGGCGAGCCCCGCAAGGTGATCGTCATCATCGGCGACGGGCATGACAGCGCCAGTAAGCGCTCCATCGACGAAGTCATCGACGCGGCCCAGCGCAATCAGGTCACGATCTACGTCATGAGCACCGTCGCCTGGGGCTTCCACGAGGCCGAAGCCAAAAACCTCGACCGGCTCGTCAAGGCGACGGGCGGCCACTTGGTGCAGCCCATGGACAACATGCACAAGGGCGTTTCCGGCTACCTTTCCAAGCCCCAAGATGCCGGCAACTTTGTCTACACCGTCGGCACCGGCGAGTACGAGCAGGCCAAGCTGCAAGCGATCTACGACTCCATCAAGGACATCTCCGGCACGATCCAGAAACAGTACGTGCTGGGCTATGCCCCGCCGACGCCCTTCAGTGACGGCAAGTACCGGAGGATCCGGGTCGAGGTGAACTTCAAGGCCGACGTCGACATTGAGATTCGCCACCGCACCGGATACTTCCCTCCGCCCCCCGAAACCTTATAGGGCCTCAGGTTTCGAGAATCACCGGCAGCACCAGCGGGCGTCCGGCCGTCTGCCGCCGCAGGTAGCGGCGCAGGTCCGTCCGGATCTTCTCTTCCATCACGCCCCAGTCGGTCTTCTCTTCGGCGCTCGAACCCTCGACCGTTTTCATCACCACATCGCGCGCGCCATCGAGAAGCTGCGAGCCGTCTTCGGGAACGACGAAACCGCGTGTCACGATCTCCGGGCCGCTCTCGAGCTGCCCGCTGTGGCGGTTGAGCGCGACGATCGGCACGACGACTCCGAACTCCGATAGGTGCCGCCGGTCGCGGATCACCATCTCTTCGAGGATCTCATCACCCGTGCCTGTATCGATGCAGACTCGCCCCACGGGCACGCTCTCCTGCCGCCGCGCGCCGTTGGAGTCAAGCTCCAGAACGTCGCCGCTCTGCAGCAGAAAAGACTCCTCGAGCCCCGACGACCGCAAGTGCTCGGCCAATTGAATGTGGCGGGCCAACTGCCGATACTCGCCGTGAATCGGGACGAAGTACTTCGGGCGCGTCAGGTTCAACATCAGCAACTGTTCCTGGCGGCTGCCGTGTCCGGACACGTGTAACGGCGGGTTCATGTCCCCGTAGGCGACCTCGGCCCCCCGCCGGTACAAATGGTCGATCATCCGAAAAACGGCTTTCTCATTCCCTGGGATCAGCCGCGCGCTGAGCACGACCTGGTCACCGGGCTCGATTTCAGCGTGGCGGTGCTTGCCTACCGCGGCGCGAGACAGCGATGACAGCGGCTCGCCCTGGCTGCCGGCGATGATCACCGTGCGGTGGGAGCGCGGCAGCCGGTCGAGATCTTGCGGACGCACCAACAGCCCGTCGGGGATCTTTAGCAGCCCCAACTCGTGGGCGCGCTCGGAGGAGGTTTGCATGCTGCGGCCGACCATCGCCACCTTACGGCCGCTTTCGGCGGAAAGCTCGAGAATCTGTTGCACGCGATGCGTCGAAGACGAAAAGCAACTGATAAAGACCGCCCCGTCGGAGCGCTGGAACAGATCCTCGAGCCGCGGCCGCACCGCGCGCTCCGACGGCGTGAAGCCTTCGCGTTCCGAGTTCGTCGAATCCGACAGCAGCAGCAGCACGCCCTTTTGCCCGTACTCGGCGAACCGGTGCAAATCGAACGGGCGGCCGTCAATGGGCGTGGGGTCGATCTTGAAATCCGCGCTGTGGATCACCGTACCCACCGGCGTCTTAATCGCCAGCGCCGTCGTATCAACCGTCGAGTGCGTGACGTGGATGAACTCCGCCTCGAAACACCCAAGCGAGATCTTCGCCCCGGCCTCGACCCCATGGATGGTGGGCTTTTCGGCCAGTTCGTGTTCGCCGAGGCGGCGTTCGACCAGCGCCTTGGCAAAGCGCGGTGCGTAGACCGGCGGGTTGAGCTGCGAAAGGATGTACGGGACCGCACCAATGTGGTCCTCGTGACAGTGCGTGAGCACCAACCCTCGCAGCTTGTCTTGGTTGTCGAGCAGATAGGTGACGTCGGGGACGACGATGTCGACGCCCAACAATTCCCCGCCCGGAAACATCATGCCTGCGTCGATGACGATGATGTCATCCCCGCAACGCAGAGCGAGCATGTTCATCCCGAACTCGCCGAGCCCACCGAGCGGGATGACTTGCAGCTTGTGGTCAGACAGTGTGGGGAAACCTCTACTCAGAAGCGTATCATAGGGCTGTTTCAGGCCTCCGGTGCCGGAAACGATCTACCAGAGACCGCCTGCTCTTTAGCCCGCCTCCTTGACGACCGCTGCCTTCGCCGCCCTCAGCCGGCGATCACCAACTCGTCTTCACGGCAGCCACCCAATTCGGCTAGGCTGTAGACGAGCGTCCGTTCACAAGTGTTAACTGCCGCCGCTGAGGCTGGCCGGGCAGACCCGGGCCGGGGGGCTGATTGGCGATTGCAGACAGGAAAGGAGCAACGTGAAAGTAGCGTGTTTGATCCAGCGGTCCGTGGTTTCCCTTGCCATAGCTCTGCTCTTCTCGGGGGTCGCCCCAGCCGAGCAATCGATTGCTCGCCAATGGAACGAGGAATTGCTCGATGCAATCCGCATCGACTTCGCCCGGCCAACCGTGCATGCTCGCAATTTGTTCCACGTTTCGGCAGCCATGTGGGACGCCTGGGCCGCCTACGACAGGGTCGCCGGTACCTACCTCCATCACGAGAGGGCCTGGCAATCGACAAGCGACCCCGGCGACGTGCGGCTAGCCCGGGCGGAAACTATCAGCTACGCCGCCTACCGCATCCTCTCGTCAAGGTTCGCGAACTCGCCGGGCGCCGACCGGTCGCTGCCCTCGTTTGACGCCAAGATGGACGAGTTGGGCTACGACCGCGGCTTCACCTCCACGCTCGGAGATTCGCCGGCAGCGCTAGGCAACCGCATCGCGCAGACCGTACTCGAGCACGGAGCGAACGACAACGCCAACGAGGCCGGCGGCTACGCCAACCTCCACTACGAGCCCATCAATCCGCCCCTGTTGCCCGCCCTTCCGGGGAACCCGGACATTGTCGACCCCAACCGCTGGCAGCCGCTGGTGCTGGACTTTTTCATCGACCAGGCGGGCAACCCATTTTTCGATGGCGTTCCCGAGTTTCTCAGCCCGGAGTGGGGACAGGTCGACCCGTTTGCGCTAAGCCCCTCGGATCTTACTGTCTACCGCCGCGATGGTTTCGACTACTGGGTCTATCACGATCCGGGGCCGCCACCCATGCTCGACGGCCCTGAGGAGGACTACTACAAGTGGGGCTTCGAGATGGTTCTCGCCTGGTCGAGCCATCTGGATCCTGAGGACGGCGTGATGATCGATATCTCTCCCGGCGCCATCGGCAACTCACCCCTGCCGGACCCCGCCGACTACGCAGCCTACTATGACTTTTTCAACGGCGGCGACTCGGGCAGGGGACACCCGGCCAACCCCGTCACGGGCAAGCCCTACGAACCCCAACTCGTCCGGCGCGGTGACTACGCTCGCGTTCTGGCCGAGTTCTGGGCTGACGGACCGGATTCCGAAACGCCGCCCGGGCACTGGTTCACCATCGCCAATTACGTCTCCGATCATCCGCTGACCGTGAAGCGCATGGGCGGCAGAGGGGCCATCCTCGACGACCTCGAGTGAGACGTGAAGGTCTACCTGACCTTGGGGGGCGCCATGCATGACTGCGCCATCGCCGCCTGGGGGGCCAAGGGCTGGTACGACTACGTGCGGCCGGTCTCCGTGACCCGCTACATGGGTGACCTCGGGCAGGCAACGTGCTTCTTCTGTGAGTTCCAACCCTCTTACCATTCCAACGGCCTCCGGCTCTACACGGACTACATCGAGGTTGTCACTGAGGAATCCGCGGGCGCAGGGGGCCGTCACTCGAACTTGGATCCCGACGACGCCGGCAAGATGGCGGCGCGCGCCTGGAGGGGGCCCGACTTCATCAACCAGCCCGAGACGGACGTGGCGGGAGTCGACTGGATTCTCACCGAGGACTGGTGGCCCTACCAGCGGCCGAGCTTCGTGACGCCGCCGTTTTCCGGCTACATCTCCGGGCACAGCACCTATAGCCGAGCCGCCGCCGAAGTCCTGACGCTGCTGACCGGCTCGCAATTTTTCCCCGGCGGGATCGGGGAGTTTTTCTGCCCCCAGAACGAGTTTCTTGTGTTTGAAGACGGCCCCAGCATGGACGTCACGCTGCAATGGGCGACCTATCAGGACGCCTCTGACCAGACCTCTCTGTCGCGCATCTGGGGCGGCATTCACCCGCCCGCCGACGATCTTCCGGGCAGGGTGATCGGCGACCGCATCGGCAAGGACGCCGTCGTGCTGGCGCAAACCTACTTCGGGCCGCCCTGGCCGCTCAACCCGAGACGCCGGACCGGCAACAGCGCTCCCCGCGACTAGACGGCAGCGCGAAGCTAGAACCGCGAGGGGAATAACACGTAGGCGAATAGTAACCCCAACAGGCCCGCGAACACGACGTAGTACATCATCGGAACAATCGTCCGGCGGATCAACAGCCCCTCTCGGCCCACCAACCCCACGGTGGCGCTGGCCGCGACCACGTTGTGGACCGTGATCATGTTCCCGGCGGCCCCGCCGAGAGCCTGCATCCCCAGCACCACCAAGTGCGGAGCGCCGATGCGGTCGGCCACGCCGTACTGAAACAAGCTGAACATCAGATCACTCACGGTATTGCTGCCGGCGACGAACGCCCCCAGGGCCCCAATCATCGGGGCGAAGAAGGGCCAAGTGCCTCCCGCCAGGTGTGCTACGTACTCCGCCAGCACTAGTGGCATGCTCTCGAGTCCCGACGCGTTGGCGCCCGAGTCAATAAACACCCGCACCAGCGCCACCGCGAACAACAACGCAACCGCCGGCCACGCCAGCATGCGGAACGAGTCGCTCCATGCCTTCTTGACCTCCTGGGAAGTCATGCGGTGTAGAAGTACCGTGAGGAGCGAGACTACCATAAAGATCGTCCCCGGCAGATAGAGGGGTTGTACCGCCTGAGACAGCCCCGTACCGAGAATCTCAGTCCACCGAAACTGCACCGAGACCAGCCAACTCTTGAACGGCAGAAACGGCAGTCGCGTCACCACCAGCAGGGCCGCGACGATCACGTATGGCATCCAGGCACGGCCGAGGGTCATGTGATGCCGCTCCTCGCCCACATCGCCGGTAATCACGCCCACCCACTCCGGTTCCCACTTGTTGCGCGGAGGGAAGTCCCACGGCTCGCCCTCGGGGACGAACAGCTTCCGACGCGCCGCCGTCACGACAATCCCCAGCGCCAACAGGCCACCAAGCAACGAGGGAAACTCGGGCCCGAGGAAGATCGCGACGAGGCAATAGGGCACGGTGAAGCTCAACCCCGCGAACAGGGCGAACTTCCACGCCGCCAGTCCTTCGCGGAACGAGCGCTTCTCGCCGAAGAAACGCGTCATCATGGCACAGATGATCAGCGGGATCAACGTCCCCACGATGGCGTGCGGGATCGCCGTGAAGACCCCAATCTCGTAGATAAAGGCGTCATACGTCATGCCCGCCGCCGCCAGGGCCTCCTCGACCCGCGGCACGTTCAACGACTCCTTCATGCCGACGAGAATCGGCGTCCCCACCGCGCCGAAACTCACCGGCGTGCTCTGGATGATCAGCGTCGTCATCACGGCGGCCAGCGCGGGGAAGCCCAGCGAGAGCAGCAGCGGCGCAGCCACCGCCGCCGGCGTGCCGAAGCCCGAAGCCCCCTCGATGAACGAGCCAAACAGCCAAGCCACGATAATCACCTGCACCCGCCGGTCGCGCGAGACGTCGGTGAAGCCCCGGCGAATCGTCGCCGCCGCGCCGCTTTCCCGCAGCGTAAACAGCAGCACGATCGCACCGAAGATGATCCACAGCAGCGTCGATGCAATCACCATCCCCCGCAGGCTCGCCGCCATCGCATGCACAAACGGCACTTCCCACAGCCACAACGCGAACAGTAGAGTCATGGCATAAGCCACCGGCATGGCCCGCGTCGCCGGCCAGCGCAGCACTACCAGGAAGAACATGACGGCAAGGACCGGAAGGACCGCGACAAGCGCGTAGAAGCCGGAGTTGGGTTCCATGGAAAGCTCCCCTGTGGATTCAGTAACTCGGGTCTTGTGTTTCGCCGGCCGGCGGCGGGACAAAGGTAGTTGAACCCGCGTCGGAGGCCCCGTCGGCCGGGTAAAGGCCAGGGACCCACAGGCATAATCGCGAAGTGCTGAGCGTAGCGATCACGCCGGTGCTTGTCAACCGATCGGCAGGGTACCTGTCAAGAGGGAGGGTACCGATCAGCCAGGCAGACCAGTCGGACCTCGTATGGCGCAAGCCTCGGTAAACGGGGCGATCGGCAACACTGACTCCGGGCGTGCGACGAGACCGCAGCAGGGTCCTCGCATCATCACGAGGGGCCTGCGAGTGGAGTTCTAACCTAAACCGCTGCGATTGAGCAGCAAGGGCCGCCGGCGCAGTTGGGCCAGCGGCCCTTTTCTTGTCTTGGTGTGACGAACTGCCCGGCCCGCGGCGAGTGGGACGGCGGAGCGGGTGGGGCTGTTGCTGTAGCGCGGCGCGCTGGAAGGCTACATCTTGTATTGGCCGAGGTCTTCGTCGCTGAGGTTCTCGAGCCAGCGGCGCAACTCTTCGCTGTTGGCCTTGTCGCTTACGGCGGTCACATTCTTCGACGAGTTGAGCACCTGGTCTTCCACGTAGATCGGGCAATCGAGCCGCAGCGCCACGGCCAGGGCGTCACTCGGGCGCGAATCGATGGCGATCATCTCGCCCTCGCGCTCGACCCAGATCATAGCGTAGAAGGTGTCTTCTTTCAGATCACTCACCACGACTTTGCGGACGCCGCCGCCCAAGCCCATTAGCAGGTTCTTGATCAAGTCGTGCGTCATGGGCCGGGGTGTCGGAACCTTCTCGATCTCGAGGGCGATGGCGTTGGCCTCGAACACGCCGACCCATATCGGCAAGACCGATTTGCCGTCCAGATCCTTGAGGATGACAATCGGCATGTTGGTTACCGGATCCATCATCAGACCTCGAATTCTCATCTCGATTTGCATTGCACACCCTCGTTGATCTGAGCCTGTTCCCTATTGTAGAATCCGAAACCCGTTGAAGGTGGCGGAGTCTCTCGACAACATCTCGCCGACCAGCGAATTCGGGCCCGACGCTGTCACCCGGACGCGGCAATATTCGCCCCGCAAGTCCACGTCCCCGGCAAGCCCGGCCGGGTCGCCGAAGTTCAGCACGCGATTCTGCGTCGTGCGCCCGATCCACTGCTGCCACTTTTCGCGGCGGCCCTCGACCAGCACCTCTTCCTCGCGGCCGATTAGATCCGCGTTGCGGCGAAGCTGGATGCGGCGCTGCTTCTCCTGTACGATCGACAGCCGGCGTGATTTCTCTTCATCGGGAATCGCGTCGGCATAGGACGCAGCGGCCGTGTTGGTCCGCGGAGAATATTTGAACGAGAAGATCGAGTCGTACTCGACCTCGTCGAGCAACGACAGCGTCTGCTCGAATTCGTTTTCACTCTCGCCCGGAAAGCCGACGATGATGTCGGTGCTGATCGCGATGTTGCGCCGCGCCCGCTTCATCGTCTGAATACGTCCCAGGTACTCCTCGCGAGTATACTCGCGCGCCATGCGCCGGAGTACGGCGCTCGACCCCGATTGCACCGGCAGGTGCACGTGGTCGCAGAGCACTGGGTTCTGCTCAATCGCCCCAACGATCTCCGGCGTGAAGTCACGTGGGTGCGATGTCGTGAAGCGCACCCGCCGGATGCCCGGCACACGCCCCACGACCGTCAACAGTTGGGCGAAGTCCATGCCCGCCGGCGACGGATCGCGGTAGCTGTTGACGTTCTGCCCCAGGAGCTGAATCTCGCTGTACGCCTGTCCCGCCAGGCGTTGGGCCTCTTCGAGGACGCTCGCGCTCGTGCGGCTGCGCTCGGGGCCACGCGTGAACGGCACGACACAGTAGGCGCAGTGCTTGTCGCAGCCTTCGATAATCGTGAGGAAGGCCTTATACGGATTGTCGCGTCGGGTGAGGGGCGTCTCGAAGGTCTCGTCGGTGTCGAGGCTTAATCCGGTGACGCGGTCCTCGCCGGCTTCGACCCGTTCGAGCAACTCCGGCAGGCTGTTGTAGCTGGCCGAGCCGCAGACGAGGCTGACGTGAGGCGCTTGCTCGAAGATCTCCTCCCCCTTGTGCTGCGCGACGCAGCCGAGCACGCCGAATACCTTGCCGGCGGCCTTGGCTCGTTTGAAATTCGCGAGCCGCGAAAAGACCTTCTGCTCGGCCTTATCGCGAATGCTGCACGTGTTATAGAGGACCAGCCCGGCTTCGTCGGGTGATTGCACTTGGCTGTAGCCCCGTGAGGCCAGAGTCCCGCGGACCTTCTCGCTGTCGTGAACATTCATCTGACAGCCGAAGGTTTCGATGTAATAGGTCTTCTCGGGCATCTATTGGACCATTGGAGCCACTGGAAGCAGTCCGGGCAACAGTGAACAGTATACCAGCCGAGTTTTTGCGTTCCCCGCGCAACCACCGACCGTGAGCGCTCCGCCGCCAACCCTCGACAGCACCCTTGAGCGGGCCGAATCCGTATGGCCGGACATTCGATCCGGGTGCGCTTGGATTCGTTACGGATGTAACGGCCAGGGGGCTGGTTAGCCAGGATGCGAATGTCCTTGCTAACCTTTGAGGCATAGCCGGCGTCTTTACGTGACAGCGCCGGTCTATTGGGCCGGTCTATTGGGAGGATGATCGTGAACATTCGAGCAACCGCAATCGCCGTCTCACTGATTCTGGGGACGGGCTCGGTTCTTTTCGCCGAGCCGAACATCAAGGACTCCTGGCACCAGTGGCGCGGTCCGAACAACAACGGTGTTGCTGAGAGCGACGCGCCGCTCAATTTTTCCCCGACCGAGAACGTCAAGTGGAAGATCGCAATCCCTGGCAAGGGCAACTCGACGCCGATCATCTGGGGCGACACGATCTACCTGACTACCGCCGTGCCCACCGAGCCAATCCCTGAGCCGCAAGCTCGAGGGGGCGGGGGCGGTCAGGGTGGCCCGGGGCGAGGCGGCCCGGGACCCGGCGGCGGCGGGGGCGGCTTCGATCCGGCCCGCATGCTTGAGCGTCTCCCCGAGGAGCAGCGCAAGCAAGCCGAGGAGCTGCTTAACGGCCGCAGCCCTCGGGACCTCAGCGATGAGGAACGCCAGAAGTTCCGCGAGATCATGCGCTCGGCGTTCGGTGGCCGAGGCGGTCCTGGCGGGCGCGGTGGCCCCGGTGGACGCGGCCGGGGACGCGGCCCCGGCGGGGGTGCCGGCCCTCTGGTCAACCACAAGTTCGTCGTGATGGCGATCGACAAGAACTCGGGAGACATCCTGTGGGAGCAGACGGCAGCCGAACAGACGCCGCATGAAGGCTACCACCGTCAGTACGGCAGCTTTGCGTCGAATTCGCCGGTGACCGACGGCGAGTGGCTCTACGTGAACTTTGGTTCGCGAGGCGTCTACGCCTACGACCTCCAGGGCAAGCTCCAGTGGAAAAAAGACCTGGGCCGGCTGCAGATGAGGAACTCCTTCGGCGAAGGGATCGCTCCGCTGCTCCACGGAAACTACCTGGTGATCCAGAACGACCAAGAAGCCGAGTCCTACATCGTGGTACTCGACAAGCGAACGGGCAAAGAAGTTTGGCGGGCCGAGCGCGACGAGCGCAGCAGTTGGCCGCAACCGATCGTGGTGGAACACGGCGGCAAGAAGCAGCTCGTTACGAGCGCCACACGTGTCCGCGCGTACGACCTTGAGACCGGCGACGTCATCTGGGAAGCCGGCGGACTCGGAGGCAACGCGATCCCTGCCGTGGTGAACGTCGATAACGAAATGGTGATCGCGATGACCGGCTGGCGCAACGCGAATGCGCTGGCCATCAAGCTCGGCGGCAAGGGCGACCTCACCGACAATCCCGACTACATCAAGTGGACCAACCAGAAGGGCAATTCCTACACCGCCTCGCCGGTGCTGCACGACGGGATTCTCTACTTCGTGACGGATCGCGGCATGGTGAGCGCCGTGGACGCCCGAACGGGCGAGAAGTTCTACCATCAGCAGCGATTACCAGAAACCTACACGTTCAAGGCTTCACCGGTGGCGGCGGCCGGCAAGCTTTACCTTGCCAGCGAGGAAGGCGACGTGATTGTCTTGAAGCTCGGCAAGACCTACGAAGTGCTCACGACCAACAAGATGGGTGACGAGATGTTCGTTTCGTCGCCGGTGATCGTGGGCGGCGACCTGTTCCTAAGGAGTCAGGACGAGCTGTTCTGCATCAGCCAGAACTGACGAGTCGGCGAGCGGCGCGATGGGCCGCGGCGACGGGCGAATCGATAAGTAGGGGCACAGCATGCCGTGCCCCATTTCAGGTCGTACGATATCATTGCGCGGTGCTCGCCAGATAGTCCGCTAGTGCCTCGACGTTGTTCGCGAAGGTGGTCGAGTTGATGATTTGCTCAAGGGGCGGCTTCGCGCCTGGGAAGACTTCAAGGGTTTCGTTTTCGGGAAGCGACAAGGTGCGGTCGCCGACCGCAACGACCATGTCTTCGGCGGCGAACAGTTGAACGATCCGCTCGGCTTTCCCCACGCTGCCCTCTTCCACCCACGCGCCTCGTTCGTCCAAGGTGTTGATCGCCTGGCTTGCTCGGCGGGCTAGGTCTTCAAGGCTCGGCTCGGGCTCGGATGGAAGGTCGACGTCCCAAGGCGAGAGTCCCTTGAGCCGGTCGGGGCGTCGCAGCGTCGAAGAATCAGCGTGGCTAACGCGCTCGTACTCCCGCGCAATCGCCGCGAACTCATCTCCGCGCGTCAGGACGCCGTAGTGTCGAATGACCGACTCGTCGCTGTAGCTGACCCCGTAGCCACTGAGCAAATTTGTCGATTCACCGCGGACCCGAGCACGCGTCCCTTTGGTGATGTAAAGCGGGCGGTTGGTTTTCAGCTCGTAGAACCGCGCCATGCAGACCGACCCCGCCGGACACGCCCGGGCGCGATAGGCCGAGGGGTTTTCGACCTCCGGTAGTTCGGACTTGCGGTAATAGTCGAGGGCCCGCGGTATCGGCTTGAGGTATTTTTTGTCGCCGGTCTCGCGATAGAGCAACAGCAGCGTCTTCAGAACGCCTTGCGATTCGCCTCCCGTGACGGATGGCGGCTCGAAGATGCGAGCCCAGGCCGGGTGCATGTCGCGGTCATACTGCTGCGCCCATCCAGGCTGCGGATCAGGCATCTGAGCCAAGAGGATGAAGTGAGCGCCCTTCTCGGCCACGGCCTTGTAGCGCGGGTCGTCGTAGATGCGCGAGGCCTCGAGCATGGCGTCGATCATGTCGGAATTTGAGTTGTCGTTGAAGGTGTAGTGGCCGCGGTAATCAGGGCCGGGCCATGTGCGCGACCACGACTCGGGGTAGCTCGCCGGCTTGACCGGAAATTCCGCAGGGTCGGGAGGGCCGCGAAAGCGCTGGGGCCACGCGCCGTTGGGGTACTGTGCCTTGATGAGGCTGTCGAGCGCGAATAGTGCCGTCTTGTGGATCTTCTCGTCTTTGAAATCCAACTCGCGGTCGACGCGCATCAGTAGGCGCAAGGCGGCCTGCGTCACGTTGTCGTCGAGGGTGGTGGCGGCCCGCCGGACGCCCGCGCCATCCGGCTGGTCCTGGCCACAGTTACCCTCGGCGCGATAGGGATAGAGTTTCCTTTTTTCGGGGTCGAATTCGATGATGTAGTCCCAGCCGCCCGAGCAGAGCTGGCCTTTGACCAAGGCATGTGCCGCGTCGCGGGCCGCGTCAAGATAGAATCGATCCCCGGTCGCCTCGTAGGCGGAGAGATAGGCCATGCCGACGCGCGGTGTGCCGGCGCGCTGCACGGTCACTTGCGAGAGTCCTTCGGCGGATTCGGAACGGCCGTAACTGAGGTCTTCGCTATAGCGGAAGTGATAGCCGCCTTCCGTTGAGACTTTGCCTCGGTAGAAGTCGGCCGCTTGGCGGAGTGCAGCCGACGCCTGGTCGGCGGAGACCGAGGGGTCGGGCTGGGGTTGGGCGCAGGACGAAGCCCCGAAAAGTAAGCATGCCGCTGCTGCTATGGCGCCGAGAAAGGCTTGGGCCGGTGGCGACGTCGCCGGCTCAGGAGGCTCGCGGTCCGGTTTGTGAGCATCGGAATAGCTGATCGTCACGGTGTAGCTCCTTCAGATTGGCTCGCCCGCCCAAGTATGAAGTCCTTTCGGTTGGCCGTCAACCGTCTCACCGAACTCGCAGCCTGATGATAGACAATTCAGGCTCAGCTGGAAGTGCATGACGATTCAAAGTTGCCGGGAATGGCCGATATGCTCTCTGAGAAAGCTTGAAGGAGAAACGCTTGCACGTGGAAGACAAGAAGCGGGCCTACGGCCGTGAGATGTGTTCGGAACTGGTCGAGGTCTCGTTTCACGATCAGACCGGCAACGTCGTTTGTGAGAAGGGCTTGCTAGAGGACTTGAGCAAGGAGGGCTTGTGCTTCAGCCTGGCGATGCCGATGACTGTCGGCTTGGAGATGGAGTTCCATTGTGATGGATTTAGCGGAAAGGCGCATGTCTGCTATTGCAACTTGGGGGAGTACGGCTACTTGGTAGGGGCCGAGTTTGCGGACGGTTGTGGGTGGGACAAGGAGATGTGGCGTCCGAAGCACCTGATCTCGCTGCCGGAGATCGGGAGTCGATGATTCGGGCGCTGCCGAGGGAGGTCGCAGGTGACCCGGCAGCCCGCCTCTATGAGCCGGCCTGCACTGTGCGTGAACCCTTGACCGCTTGCGGTCCACGAACTGGGCTCTCAGCTCGCCGCAACCGGCTCTTGCGAGCCAGTCTGACAAGCAGGTTCGCCAGCAGCGCCGAGTCGTGCCGGACCACGGTGTCGGCCGCCAGTAGATCTTCGAGAAGCACGTCGACACCCATCTCTTCGAGCGCGGTACGGTCGTCTTCGACTGGCCAGGCGTGCTCTTTCTGGTAGCGCTTCTTTATAGACGACGGAATCTTACCCGAGTTCAAGACGATGCAATCGACGATCGGTAGGCGGGCGTGTTCGAGAAGGGCGCGCAGGTGGTCTGACGCCGTATAGCCGTCCGTCTCGCCCGGCTGCCACATCAGGTTAGAGATGTAGACTTTGAGCGCCTTGGACGCCGCGATCGCCTCGGGAATCCCGTCGACCAGCAGATTTGGCACGACGCTCGTGTAGAGCGACCCCGGCCCGAGCGTGATCAGGTCGGCCTCGCCGATCGCGGTCAGGGTCTCCGCCAGCGGCGGGCAGTGCCGCGGCTCAAGTTGCACCCGCCGGATTCGTGCCTGCGCGCTCGATATTCGGGTCTCTCCCCGCACCGAACGACCACTTTCCAGTTGCGCTTCCAGGCTCACGTTCTCAAGCGTCGACGGGAAAATGCGGCCGCGAATGGCCAGCACCTCGCTCGACAGTTGGATCGCTTGGTGGAAGTCGCCGGTGACTTCGGTCAATGCTGTGAGGAAGAGATTGCCGAAGCTGTGGCCTTCGAGGCCCTTACCCATGCCGAAGCGGTACTGAAAGAGCCTCGACAGAAGCGCTTCATCTTCAGCGAGTGCCACCAAACAGTTGCGGATGTCCCCGGGAGCGAGAATGTCGAAGGTGCGGCGCAGTTTGCCCGAGCTGCCTCCGTCATCGCTGACTGTAACGACAGCCGCCAGATCGACGAGCGGCCCCTGGCCGCCGGGCTCGGCCCAGCCGGCGGCAAAGCGCTTGAGCCCATGCAGCACGGTCGAAAGGCCGGTGCCACCCCCGAGCGTAACGATGCGCAGTGGGTCGTTGGGCGTTTCGACCCTGCCGTCGAACGGCGGCTCCGGGTTGTCGGTCGGCGACGCCCCCACACGGCGTTTTCTGGAAAGCGGAAGCGGCGTTTTGTCTCTCCTAAGTGGATTTCCCTGACGCACCGTTGCCATGAAGAAGTGCGGCGATGGAGGGTTCGTTGAGGACCGGCGACAGATCGGCGTCATTCAAAGCCAGGACTCGGCTGCGAGGGTCAAGGTCGATGGCCTTCTTCAAACTCTGGTACGTCTTCTCGATGTCACCGCTCAGGGCCCACAACACCGCTGACGCCAAGTGAACATGCGCCGCCTTGGGTTGCATCCTGAGCGCATGGCGGAACTGGGATTCTGCTTCGTCGAGGCGCCGCTCATTCACCAATTGAATGCCGTAGTTGTAGTGTTCATCGGCGGTCTTGAGTCTGACTTTACTGGGACGTAGGCGCTGCCGACAGATCTCGACGTACACGCCGGCGCGATGGCGCAGACTCGGGTGAGGCCCCTCGGCGACCCCCTCGAACCGCTTCAGCGCCTGCGAATACTTCTTAGAGTTGAAGAGTTTGACGGCCTTGCCGTAAAGCTGTGCCTGACGGTCCTCGGACTCTCGCAGGGCTTGCGCCGCCTTCAGGCGCTCTTTCCCCTCGGCAGTGGGAGGCGATGGCTTTGGTGGCCGCGGGCCAATTCTCACCGGCGTCTTGGCGGCCTTCTTGGCAGTGGCCTTCGACCGATTGGCTGTCGCTACCTTCTTTGTCGCTGCCTTCTTTGTCGGCGTCTTGTTTGTTGCCGCCTTGTTCTGTCGAGCCGTCTTTGCAACAGCCTTCTTCGGTCGAGTCGTCTTGGCAACGGCCTTTTTCTTCGGTGCGGCCTTGGCCTTGCGGGCGGCCGGCTTCTTTGCAGCCTTCTTCCCCTTGCCCGATGGCTTCGCTCGCGTAGGCGGCCTCTTGGCTTTGGCGGACTTCTTAGAAACGTTAGCTTTCTTCGCCGCCGGCTTGCGTGGGGGCGCTTTCTCTACAGCCTTCTTAGCGACTCGGTTCGCTTTCTTCGCAGCCTTCGCCATGGTTCTCGTTTTACAGTAAGCCCGCCCGCAAGGTCGGCACTCTGCCGAGGCCGCCGGATACCGCAGGCCAAGTGCTACACGCTCATTGGGACCTACTGCCTGCGCCGGGTACCGTCGCTGTGGGTTATAGCAAATTCTGAAACATCCGGCAACCCTAACGATTTTTCCAGCAGGTTTATTTCGTATTTGCTGGTTGGACATGATCCTCCCCAGCACTCCCTTTGGCGGGCACGCGCTCAGCCGTCAAGAGATTCAAAACAAAAGTGTTACCGGCTTCCTGCTCGCGATCCTCGATCATTCGATAGGGGGTGCCACGACCAGGAGCCTCGCGGCCGGCTTGCAGCACTTCTCCTTTCCGTGTCCTAATGAGGGATTTACTCCCACGGCTTTACGGCGCGTCACTACCCGATGCCATCCAAACGACAGCTAGTCATTCTGCAGGAGCAAGTGGTAGGTTGCGAGCGCTGTCCGCGGCTTCGAGAGCACTGCCGGCTTATTGCCGAGGTGAAGCGCCGGGCCTACCGCGACTGGGACTACTGGGGCCGTCCGGTCCCTTCCTTCGGCGATCCAAAGGCGCGTCTGCTGATCGTCGGGCTGGCCCCAGCAGCTCACGGCGCCAATCGCACCGGGCGTATGTTCACCGGGGACAGTTCGGGCGACTTCCTCTACGAAGCTCTCCACAAGACCGGCTTCGCGTCGCAACCCAGCGCCACGCGCCGCGGCGACGGCCTGGAGCTACGCGATTGCTACATCACCGCGGCTGCCCGCTGCGCCCCGCCCGACAACAAGCCGTCGCGGGAGGAGTTCGCCGCCTGCCGTCCGTACTTGGCGAGGGAGCTAAAACTGCTTGATAATGTGAGAGTTGTGGTCGCCCTGGGCCGCCTCGCCCTGGATGCCTACTTGACCATCCTGCTCGAAGAGGGCTCGATCGAGCGACGCTCAGCCTACCCATTCGCCCATGAGGCCCTGCATCGCCTACCGTCTTCTCAGCCCCGGCTGCTGTGCTCCTACCACCCGAGTCGTCAAAACACCCAGACCGGGCGGCTCACCCGGAGCATGTTCCTCAACGTGTTCCGCAAGGCAAGCCGTTTGATTTCAAGCGGTTAGATTCGATTCCTCCCTCGCCGAAAAAAATCCCGTCCCAGGGCAAAAAAGATGCAACCACTGACCGGTGGAGGGCATCCAATAGTACCCAGACAGGAGAAGGACGATGACGAAGCGACAACGCGAAAAAATTCGCAGGCAACTCGAGGACAAGTTGGCCGATCTGAACGGGTTCTCCGCCCAGCGCAGTGAACTGATCGCCGAACGGGTCAACGACCCGATGGATCAGATCCAGTCGCGGCAGGATCTTGACCTCACAGTACGGACGATCGACACGAGCTGGCGTACTCGCAAGGCCGTCGGGACCGCGTTGAAACTTTTGGAAAGCGGCGAATATGGTACCTGCCAAGACTGCGGTCAGCCGATCAACCCGAAACGACTCGAAGCGATCGCCTGGACCACGCTGTGCGTGCATTGCCAGGAAGAGGCGGATCTAGCGCAGGCCGAGCACGACGCCGGGTCCGATTTCAAGCGCGCCGCGTAAGGCGATCATCAGCAAGGTTGGAAGTCAGCAAGGCCCTGGGTGAGCAAGCCCCAGGGCCTTTCGCTTTTGCTGGAACAACGCCCCCTCTCATTGCCCTCGGCCCGGACCGTAGAGAACCTGGCCGGGCCTGGCTTCGGTGATCTGGCCGTCGTCGAGTACGAGTTCGCCGTTCACGATCACGAACAACACACCCTCGGCGTACTGGTGAGGGCGGCCGAACTCGGCGCGGTCGATGATGCGCTGCTCGTCGAAGATGGTGATGTCGGCCTTCATGCCGGGGCGCAGAAGTCCGCGGTCGAATTGTCCGACTCGTTGTGCCGGAAGCGAGGTCATCTTGCGGACGGCGTCTTCGAGGCGCAACAAGCCCTTCTCCCGGACATAGCGGCCAAGAACACGAGGATAAGTCCCGTAGCTTCGAGGATGAAGGATACCCTCGCCGAAAACGGGGATCTCGCCATCGGATGAGATCATCGTCCCCGGGTACTGCATGATGCGGGCCACGTCCTCCTCGTTCATGGCGTGGTAGACGGTCTTGCAGCCACCGGCGATCTCAATCTCGACGGCCGTCGTAGCGGCGTTTTCCACGGTGACTTCACGTCCGCGGTCGCGCGTCACGTCGGCGAGGGTCTTGCCGTTGAGGCTGGTGTCCCACTTGCAGAAGGCGAACTGAACGTTGCTGGGGTCGCCCCCGCCGCGGTTGGTGCGAATGGAATGGATTGTCTCCTTTGTGATGCGCTCCTTCAAAGCGGGATCCTTCAACCGCGCCACCATCTTCTCGCGTCCGCCCTCTTGTATCCAGGCCGGATAGATTGCCGCGCTTCCCGTACTGGAGGCGGTGTATGGGTATTGATCGATGGATACATCAACACCACGGGCGCGGGCCTCGTCGACAAGCTGGAGCGTTTTGGTGCTGTCGCCCCAGTTCGGCGGGCCGATCGCTTTGTGGTGGGTGAGCTGCGTCGGCAAGCCGCCCTTCTCGCCGATTTCAATCGTCTCGCGCACGCTGTCGAGAAGGCCGCCCGCCTCGTCGCGCATGTGCGAGATGTGCATGCCTCCGTACTCAGCGGCGATCTTGCCTAGCGCAACCAGCTCCTCGGTCGGGGCAAACACGCCGGGGACGTAAAACAGTCCGGTGCTGAGCCCGAGAGCCCCTTCTTGCATGGCCTGGCGCGCGATTCGGCGCATCTGATCGAGTTCTTCCTCGGTAGCTTTGCGGCCGGCGTTGCCGATCACTTCCCGGCGGATGGACCCGTGACCGACGAAGGAGCCAACGTTGATGGCGATGTCGGCCGCCTCCAGCTTTTCAAACAGCTCGCGTAGCGGGATGGGCGAGCCGCCATCGTTGCCTTCGATGATGGTGGTAACGCCTTGGCGGACGTAGTTCTCGGCTGTCGGGACTTTGAAGATTCCTCGCCGCCCGTGGTTATGAATGTCGATGAAGCCCGGGGAAACGATGTGGTTCTTCGCATCGATGACGCGGTTGGCCTGGGCCCCGCCGAGACGCCCGATCGCGTCGATGCGGTCACCACGGACAGCGATGTCGGCACGGTGCCAAGGGTTGCCGGCGCCGTCGACGATGCGTCCGTTACGGATCAACAGATCGTAGGGCTCGGTTTCCTGCGCGCCGATCCGTGCCGGCGTTGAAAGGGAGAGGGCAAGAAGGAAGAGTCCGAGCGCGATGGGTCTTCTTGTCGTCACGAAACTTCGCTCGATCACGATGCTGTTCTCCCAATCTTGCCGGTGCTCGGGGGTGTGGCGTGAGCCTCCAGGGTAGCCGGCTCGCGATTCCTCGCGAGCCAGGATATCAAACAATCGAGCAGCCGTTGTTCTCCGCACGCTTGCTAACCGGTCCTCGGTGCACCGAAATGATCGGGTCGGGTACCGGGGATTGCGCCCCGGCACCCTCCCACACCACCGGACGTACGGTTTTCCGTATCCGGCGGTTGGACCCAGCGGCTGTACCTACACGCCGCAAGACCGGCAGGCCGCCAACCATCGACCGCCTCCCGTGCCTCGTGCATCGCTTTCTGTCGGGATGGACGCAACACTTGCCCTGGCTCCCACCGGCCTCGGCCCGCCACGGCTCCACCGCTTCTGCTTCGGCCTGCTCCCCGTTTCGTTCCCCTTCACAGGGGAAGGACCTTCCGGCCCGGGACTCCGGGAAACCTCTTGGGCACTGTATCAGTCGCTCCTCTAGCTTGGCTCCGTGGTCCTTCGGCCCTTCGCTCCAGCGGCATTACCCGCCTTCCTCGCTACTATGGCCTCTGCTGACTTCTCCTCCGCTCTCACCAAGGAGCCCTCCCCAGGTAAGGTGCTGTTTCTTTCCCTTCATACCGTCCGGCTCTACCTCGCACGTCTCGGATGGACATGGGGCTTCACTGTGGCCAGCAAGCTTACCGCCCGTACGCGGCCTCTCTGCCGATTCGTGTTCCTACGGTCAAAGGTTTGTTCCCCGCTTCCTTCGGCTTGGCCGCGCGGCTTGCGCCCCACGACTTCCACTCTGCGGTTCCCTACGGTTACCTCCATCGGTCCCGGTGAGTACCTTGCAACTCACAAGAAACAGCCCATGCTGGGCACACTGGCGCAAGCTCTCAGCTTGCCGAGTCTCGATTCTTCGGGACTCAGGATGGCAAGTGACCGAGCAGCGGCTGTTGGTAGAAGACCTGAGAACCGAGGAATCGGTTCTCGGCAAGCCTCCAGGAGGCTTACGCCACAAGGTTGGCCCGGCCTTACTGCGCTTCCTGCGGCTCCATCAGCCAGATGTTGCCAATGATCTCGGTGAGGTTGACCACCAGGGGGTCTCATCGACTACATTGGGACTTCTCTCAAACGGTTGGGATCCCCTTGAAGACAACACGCTATTTCGAAGAAGCGGTGCTAAGGAAGCGCCCCTAGATCCGACGAGATTGGTGTGAACAGGCCCTGCGCGAATCCCTTCAACGCGAAGAGCAAGCCGATGGCCGGGTGCGCTATTGGATCTTCGTGCCCGAGTTGCAGAAGCACCTTCGAGTCGTCACACTGAGTGATGGAGAGACAGTTCACAATGCATTCCCCGACCGGAACTTTGAGGAGGCCGGAACATGAAGTTTCGATACTATCCCGAGACAGACTCGCTCTATATTGAACTCTCCAAAGCCCCCGGGGCGGACGTGCGGGAAGTAGCGCCAGGAGTGGTGTTGGACTTCGATGCCGAAGACCGCTTGGTGGGAATCGACATCGATCACGCCAGCACGATAGCCAATCTTTCGCGTCTGGACGTGGAGTCCCTGCCTGTTTCCAGCCTTTCTCTGGTGCAGCCTTGACGACGGAGCGCCGTGGGAACTCCGCCGCGCCTATTCCTGCGGTTCCATCAGCCAGATGTTGCCGGTGGTTTCGGTGAGGTTGAAGACCAACCGATCACCGGCCACGGATATGGTGTAGGTGCCTAGGTTGGCGCCGAAGGAGCGCTGGGCCCCGCCCACGTGGTACACCTCGAAGGGTTCTCCCACGGGCTGTTTGGTGTCGGGGTTCAACCGCCGGGCCCAGACGCAGTGGTGCGCCTCACTTACCGAGACCTAGTACATCAGATTCCCGTCCGGCGACCAATACGGCTTCATGTCGTTGGTCACGCCGTCGGTTACCGGAATCCAGTCCTCCGCCGAAACCGTTTCGGTTCCGCGAAGGGGCACTACGAAAATACGCCGGATGCCGGGCTTGACGGCCGTATGAAAGGCGACCCAGCGGCCATCGGGCGAGATACGCCCTTCGAAGGTGGGGGGTTTGTCGTGTGGGGCGAGCGGGAATGACTCACCAGATGCAACATCGAGCACGTGGATGCCCCCGAGGCTATGCCAGACCATTCTCTTTCCGTCTTGGGACCAACTGGTCAACAAGCCACAATCTTCGCAAACCTTTCGAGGCGGTCCGCCGCGCGTAGGTACTAGATAACCCGTCCTCCGGCTGAGCTCACCGACACTATACGCCGCCTGGGTGCCGTCGGCGCTGATCACTCCCCATGATTCATCTTTCGGCGTCACCGTTAACTGGGTGTCTTTTCCGCTTGCCAAGTCTTTCACCCAGACGTCATTGTTCCCCGCACGATTCGAAATGAACACGACCTTGTTCCCTTCGGCTGCAAGGGAAGGCCGACTGTCGACCGCGGCGTCATTCGTCAGACGCTCAATTTCTCCCGCTACTTTCCCTTGGTTCGCGCCAATAGGCACGCTCCAGAGATCTGTCTTCTCGCTCTGGTTGGCGAAGACCAATCCGTCCGTCGTTCGCCATGGACGGCTGAACGTCGTCCCCTGCTCCGGCCGTGAGCCTCTGGGGCTCGCCCGCGACCTTGCCGGTCTCCTCCGATATCGGAATGGACCACAGGTTGAGGCTGTCCCCTTGTCTCGCGGAGAAGAGAATCGCGCTTCTGTTGGCCGCCCACCTGAAATCAACCCGTTGGAAGTCCGATCTGAGAGCCCGGCGCTCGAGGCCCTCCGCAAGGCCTGTCGGAACCGCGGGCCCCCCCTCTACTGGGGCGATATACCCATCTGGACTGGGTCGGGATGACCACCATAGAAGATTGCCGGACGGTGTCCATAGCTGGGGGAACCCACCTCCCTCAAATTCCTGGGGGCCAGACAGTTCTCGGGGCTCTCCCCCCACTACCGGCGCGACCCAATTTCTTCGCCCAGGGCCTCCATAAAGGATCCATTGACCGTCGGGAGAGAATCGCAGCACCAAAAACCGGCCCCGCACCAAGAGCCTGGGATCTCCACCCAGCGCCGGAACAGAATAGATACCGCCGCCGTCTCGCTCGGAAGCAAAGGCGATCGTTTCCCCATCCGGTGAGAACTCGGGTTGTCTGTCGTGCGAGCTGTGGTCGGTGAGCCGTACGACGCCGCCTCCACCGATCTGCTGCACGTAGATGTCGAGGTTGTCCCCGCCGGCCCGGTCGGAGGCGTAAGCGACGAGGTCCCCGTCGGGGGAGATCACCGGTTGGTGTGTGATACCCGAGTCGCGCGTGAGCTGGGTCAATGTGTATTGCGGCGCAGTGCTCGGTGGACCCAGGGGTGACAAGCGGCTCAACCACCAAGTCAGACCGGCGGTTACCAAGGCTGCAGCTACGGCCAAGGCCACAGCCGTCGAGATACGGAGACGACGATCCGGAGGTTGATCTGCTTCGCCGTCCTGAACGCGCGAACCGGCCTTCGACACAGCGCCGGCCGCGGTGGGAGGCGTTGTTGGTTCGATCTCCCGCCGCTGCGTCTGCGGGTCGAGGACCTTTGATCCGCCGGACTTGAGTTTTTCGCTCAGGCTCTGCAGGTCGACGATCAGCTCATCGGTGTGCTGGTAGCGCTGGTCACGATCTTTTGCCAGGCATTTGTCGACCAGTAGCTCGAGTTCCATCGGGACGCCCGTGCGCAGGCCCGTGATCGGCTCCGGCGGTTCGTTAGTGATCGAATACATCACCGCTTTGTCGTAGTGGCCTTTGAACGGTTGCTGTCCCGTGACCATTTCGTAGATCACGACACCCAGCGCCCAGATGTCAGTGCGGTGGTCCAGCTCCATGCCGTAGGTCTGCTCGGGCGACATGTAGCCGACCGTGCCCATCGTTTCGTCCTTGCGGGTCAGCTTCGACCGGTCCGCTAGTTGTGCCAAGCCGAAGTCCATGATCGTGACCTGCTGCTTCGGGCCGGAGCTGGTGATCATCAAGTTGCTCGGCTTGATGTCACGGTGGACGATGCCTTTTTCGTGAGCGGCTTGCAGTCCCTGAGTGGTTTGCGTCGCGATATCAAGCACGTCGCTCAGCTTGAGCGGGCCGGCTTCGATCTTCTGGTCGAGCCCGGCCCCTTCCAGGAAGGCCATGGCGATAAAAGTCCGGCCCTCGAACTCGTCGATCTCGTGGACGGTACAGATATTGGAGTGATTCAGCGACGCCGCTGCCTGTGCCTCGCGAATGAACCGTGCCTTGATCTCCTCCTCGCCGAGCAGATGAGGAGACAAAAACTTCAGCGCGACGCTGCGGCGGAGCTTCGTGTCCTCGGCCTTGTAGACAACGCCCATGCCGCCTTCGCCGATCTTCTCGATGATCCGGTAATGCGAGATCCGACCGCCGGGCCGAGGGGGCCACGCTGAGGTGGTCTGTGTGCTGGACGCGTCGCTCATTCAAGGAAGCCGCTGAGCGGCTAGTCCATCTTACCTCCGACGGGTTGAAACATACCGCGCATTATTGAGCTGATATGACGCCAGCCGGAAGGCTTGCGCCACACATCAGGGGGCGTCCCCGTCGATCCAGGCACACAGGCCGTCTGTTGTACACAGGAAGACGCGGAAGTCTTCTGGTTTGTGGTTCTCCGACCACTTGCGACCATTCACGAAGAACGCCTTGGTCCAGGCCTCGCTGTCGAGAGTGTGCTTGGCGAGCACCGAGACGCTCGCGACGCCCTCGGCCGAGCGGCCTGTGCGTGGGTCCATGATGTGGCTGTAGGTCTTGCCGTCGATCTCGAAGAACTTTTCGTAAGAACCCGAGGTCGACAACGACTCGTCTTTGAGATAAAGCTCAGCCGCGGTGACCTCGGCGGTTTGGGGATCGCGAATGCGCACATACCACCCGCGAGGCTCGTCCGGCGGCGAGCCGATCGCATAGAGGCTGCTGCCGGCGGCGCTGATAAACGCCCGCGTCACTTCCGCCTGCCGCAACACGTCGGCCATGCGGTCGACGGCGTATCCCTTGCCGATGCCGCCTGGGTCGAGCTCGACACCAGCCCTTCGAAACTCGATCGTTCGCGCTTCCACATCGAGACGGAGGAGCCGGTACCCGACGCGCTTCCGCGCCCGTGAGATCGCAAAGCTCGACGGAAGCTCGCCCGATCCCTTGAAGAAACCCCACGTCTTCATCAACGGTCCGACGGTGATGTCGAACGCTCCCTCGCTTTGGCGGGAGTAGTCGAGGCAGCGGGCAAGCAGCCGCGCCATCTCAGGCGAGACTTCGACCGGACCGGCCGCAGCCTCGCGATTGATTCGGCTTAGCTCGCTGTCCGTCTTATAGTTGCTGAGAAACGCATCAATGCGCCGCGCCTCGTCAAACGTCGCACGAACAGCCGAGGCCATCCGGCCACGATGCTCGCCATAGGCCGCGATCGTGTAGACCGAGCCCATGATCGAGGCACTGGCTTCGTATCGCTGGAGAGGTTGGTTCGGAGTGGAAGCGTCGGAGGTCGGCGGGTGAGAGGTCTGCGCAGCCACGGTCGCGGCAAGCAGCGTGAACAGAACCAAGCTGCGAGCAGACCGGCTTCTCCGGGAGCGCGGAACCGCAAGGCCGTCCGTCACAGCAGCTCGACCTCGCTCGACGCCAAGTCTCCGCCCAGAAAACGCGATGCCTCGGCCTCCACTCGATCGAGGACTTCCTGAACGCGCTGCGCGGTCTCCGACACCGTTACCACGGCAATCGAAGACCGCTGCCAAGTGTCCTGGAAATCGACCTCCGAGACAGCAACGTTAAAGCGGCCGCGCAGGCGATCTTTCAAGCCGCGCAGCACCTGCCGCTTGTCTTTCAGGGATTGGGAGTGTTCGATGTGGAGGTGCAGCGTAAGGAGCCCGACGGCCGCCATCAGACAAAGGCTACGTCGGCCACCTTTTCGGTCACGAAGGCTTCGATGACATCGCCCTTCTTGACGTCATTGAAGTTCTCGATGCCCATGCCGCACTCTTGCCCGGAGCGCACTTCGTTGACGTCGTCCTTGAAGCGCCGCAGCGAGCCGAGCTTGCCGGTGTAGACCACGACGCTGTCGCGCAGCAGGTGGACCTCCGCGCTCTTGGTGACGCGGCCTTCCTGAATCACGCAGCCGGCGATGGTTCCGACCTTTGACGCTCGGAAGGTTTCGAGCACATCGGCGCGGCCCAGGAACTTCTCCTTGAGCACTGGGTCGAGCAGACCCTGCATGGCGCGTTTGATCTCGTCGATCAACTCATAGATGATCGTGTAGAGACGGATATCGACTTTGTCGCGGTCGGCCATGACCGAAGCACTGCGCTCGGGGCGGACCCCGAAGCCAATGATGATGGCGTTCGCCGCGGTGGCGAGCAGCACGTCGGATTCGGAGATGGCCCCCACGCCGGTGTGGAGCAGCCGTACCTTGACCTTTTCATTCGAGAGTCTCTCCAATGCGTCAGAGAGAACCTCCATCGAACCCTGCACGTCGCACTTGAGCAGGATCGGCAACTCCTTGATCTCGCCGGCTTTGAGCTGCTCTTGGAACTGCTCGAGCGACAGCCGGGACGACTTGGCGAGCGCTTGCTCGCGAACTTTGTCCTCGCGATGCTCGACGATCTTCTTGGCCTTGTCGGTGTCGGTGACGACCTGCAGGGAGTCGCCGGGCGCGGGCAGTCCTTCAAGGCCCAACACGACCACTGCGGACGACGGGGGCGCTTCGGTGACCTTCTGGCCAGTGTCGTCGATCATCGCGCGCACCTTGCCGAACACGGATCCCACCACGAAGTAGTCACCGCTGCGAAGCGTACCGTTCTGTACGAGGACGGTGGCAACCGGACCCTGGCCCCGGTCGAGCTTCGATTCGAGGACCGTACCCACCGCCGGCCGGGCCGGGTTGGCCTTCGGCTCACGCAGATCGGCGACGAGCAAGACCATCTCGAGCAAGCTGTCGAGGTTCTGCTTCTCGGTGGCCGAGACGGGCACCATCACGGTGTCACCACCCCAGTCCTCGGGAAGGAGCCCGCGGTCGGCCAACTGCTGCTTGACACGGTCGGGCTGGGCGTCGGGTTTGTCGATTTTGTTGATCGCGACGATGATCGGCACGCCCGCCGACTTGGCGTGGTCCATGGCCTCGAGCGTCTGAGGCATCACGCCGTCATCAGCCGCCACAACCAGGATGACAATGTCGGTCACCTCGGCGCCGCGGGCGCGCATTCGGGTAAAGGCCTCGTGGCCGGGCGTATCGATGAAGACGATCTTTCGCCCGCTGTGCTCGACATGGTAGGCGCCGATGGCTTGCGTAATGCCGCCTGCCTCCCGCTCGGCAACGTTGGTTTCGCGCACGGCGTCGAGGACCGACGTCTTGCCGTGGTCGACGTGCCCCATGACGGTTACAACGGGGGCGCGAGGCAGCAAGTCGCCGGTGACTTCGGACTCCTCGACCTCCTGCATGGCTTCCTCTTCAAAGCTGGTTTCGGTCGTGGTTGCGCCGAATTGCTTGCAAAGGCCCTTGAGCGTCTCTAGATCGAGCGTCTGATTGATCGTGGCGAACAGGCCGCGATCGACCAGCACCCTGATCACCTGGTTGGCTTTGATGCCCAGCCTCTCGGCTAGTTCCTTGACGGTCGTGCCCTCGCTGACGGTAACCTCGGTATTGACCGCCTTGGTAGGAGCGATCGGCACCCGCCCCTGCCGTCCCAGGACCTTGGCTTCGCGCTCGGCCTCCCGATCGCGAATGGTCCGCGCCTGGGGCCGGCGCCGACCGGCGTGGGGCCGGTACCCGGGTGCCCCGGGCGCAGGGCCGCGGCCGGTCGGGTGCATGGGCCGGCTGAACCCAGGCATGGCCGGACGGGACATCGGCATGCCCGGAACCGCCGCCGCAGGCCTTCTGGCCCGCTCGTAGATCGGTTTTCCCGGGATCAATACCGGTTTCTGAGCCTCCCGTGCCACCGGCCTTGCTGCGCGGCCGCCGGGGCGGACTCCTGGCCCCGGGGCGGCAGGTTGCGCCGCGCGGGCCACGGGACGCTGACGGGCGCCAGGGGCGTGGTGCGATACGGGAGGCCGGATCGGCGCTCCGGGCAGGACCGGAGCTTTCTTGGCCGCCAGCGGCGCGCGAGGACCCAGCGTCGGGCCCGCGGCAGCCGGCTGAGTCGGGATCGGCTTCACTGGACGGGCCGCGCCGGTCGTGGCCGGGGGAGCAGCAGAACCTCCGGGCAAACTGGAAACACGGCGGCGAATCGGTTCCGCCGGCGCCGTAGGTGCCGCCGGCATCGTCGTAGCCGGCGCCCTCGCAGCGGGTGTCTTGGCAGCGGGAGTCTCGGGATCTGTAGGGGTAGGAGTTACCGCTGGCTTTGCCGCTGTGGAGGATGCTTGCTTGAGCGGAGGCCGCAGAACCCGCACCGGCGGACGCAACGGCGCGCCGCCCCGCCCGCTGGGAATCGAAAGCTTTGCGGCTGCCGGCGCTGTAGCCGGAGCGGCCTTGGGCTTCGCTTCGGCGGCGAGCTTTGCTTCGCGCGCGGGCGCGGCCGGGGCTTTCGTCGGCCGAGCGGCGGCCTTGGCGGGCGCCTTTGCCTTCTCGGCGGACTTCGACTCGTCGAGAATCAGTTTTCGGACCTTCTCGGCTGCTTCGAGCTCCACCGAACTCGAGTGCGTCTTCTTTTCCTTGACGCCCGCCTCGGGCAACAACTCCAGAATGGCCGAGGCCTTTACCTCAAGTTCTCGAGCTAGCTCATTGATCCGAATCGTCGTTTTCTTCGCCAAAACTACCCCTACTCCGTCGCCGCTACCGTGTCATCTTGTTGGCCCTCGACTGAGTGTTTTTCATCGTCCACGCCCGGCTCCGGACCATTGGCCGAAACTTCAGCCGGCTCGGCGGCGCCTTCGGAGGCGTCGTCGAGCTCGAGACGGTCTGCTCCCAGGTTAAGATCCATGTTATCAAAGTCTTCGTCGAGTTCTTCGTCGACATCCTCGTCCGCGACACCTTCGACGGGAAGACCCGGCATGATCGCGGCCGCGTCGCTTGCAGCGGACGCCGCCGCTGCCTCTTGCGGGACCGGCTCCTCGGTTTCCTCGATCGGGGGCGGCTCGGCGGCTACCGGCATCTCGGGAGCGGGCGCGGCCTGTTCGAACTGCGAGAAGTAGTTATTCACCGACAGGGTGATCTTCTCCACCATCTTGGGCCCGATGCCGGGGATCTCCTGGAGTTGCTCCGGCGTCATGTCAGCCAAGCGCTCAACCGTCGAGGCACCGGCATCGATGAGCTTGTCGACCAGCTTTTCGGTCAACCCATACTCGATCAAGACGCTCACCGGCGACCCGGCGCCGACCATGGCGGCCATGGTCGACTCGACCTCCTGCCGCTTCTCTTCTTCGCTCTTGATGTCGATGTGCCAACCCATCAGCTTGGCGGCCAGACGAACGTTCTGGCCTTTCTTGCCGATGGCTAGCGAGAGCTGGGTATCGTCGACGACGACTTCGAGATGCCGCTGCACCGGGTCGAGGATCGTAACGCGGCTAATGTTCGCCGGGCTCAACGCGTGAGTGGCCATCTCGATCGGGTCCTCGGAGTACCCGATGATATCGATCTTCTCGCCTCGCAGCTCGCGGATAATCGACTGTACGCGCATGCCTCGCATACCGACGCAAGCACCAACCGCGTCAACGTCCCGGTCGCTCGAGAGCACCGCGATCTTGGTGCGTTCTCCGGCCTCGCGGCTGCACGCCCGGATCTTGACCGTTCCATCGTAGATCTCGGGCACTTCCTGCTCAAAGAGCGTCTTGACCAGCTCTTCGGAGGCCCGCGAGACGATCACCGCGGGTCCGCGGCCTGCCTTCTCGATCGCCTTAATGACGAGGCGGACACGATCACCGGGCGAGAAACTCTCGAGACGCGACTGCTCGCGCCGCGGCAGCCGCGCTTCGGTGCGCCCGATGTCGACGATCAAATCCGGACCCTCGACCCTCTTCACCGTGCAAGGCACAATCTCGCCGATACGGCCCGAAAACTCGTTGAAAATCGTCTCGCGCTCGGCCTCGCGGATCTTTTGAAAGATCACCTGCTTGGCGAGTTGGGCCGAGATACGGCCCAGTCCCTGCGTCTCCTTCTTGAACCGAAGTTCACTGCCCAGCTCGGCTTCAGAGTCGCTTCGGCGGGCTTCGGTCATGCTGATCTCGCGGGCAGGGTTGGCGACAAAGTCGGTGACGATCTTAACGGCGTACACTTCGATCTGGCCGCTGTCGGAGTTGTAGTCGGCAACCAGCTCCTCGCCGGTCTTGTAGTACTTGCGGGCAGCGACAACGATCGCGTCCTTGAGAGCATCGATGACGATTTGCGGATCGATGCCCTTCGACTTACTCAGATCTTCGATTTGAGTAAAAAGACTCTCCATCATTAACCTCTTCGAGCCACCCTAGAACTCCACAACGAGCCGGGCCTGCTCAATATCGTCAAGGCGAATCTTTAACACGGATTCGTCTCCAACCTCCATCGCGACCAGGTCCTGCTCGTACCCGCGCAACCTCCCGGTGAACTGTTTGCGGCCCTCATGCGGGTGCCGCAACTGGATGCAGACTTTCTTGCCCGCGAAACGCTCATAGTCCGCCGGCGTCCGCAGCTTCCTGTCGAGCCCCGGCGAGGACACTTCCAGCCGGAAGCGCCCGGGAACCAGATCCTCCACATCCAAGAACGCGCTCACCTGGCGCGAAACCAGCTCGCAATCGCCGTGCGTGATGCCCTCCGGCTTGTCGATAAAGATCCGCACCAAACCGTTCTGCGTGTCGCCACGACACTCTATGTCCACTACCTCCAGACCTTCAGACGATGCTACCCGCTCCGCTATCTCGCGGATGCGAGCCTGTCGTTCCGCGGTGACCCAAGCCATGGCCGCTACGGCTCTCCTGGCTCACAGAACCAAATGAGCAATAAAAAAGTGGGCTCAGCGCCCACTTTGACTTGCGTCATTGGAAAGTAAGCTGTTTTTATTCTATGCCGTGTGGGGCTGAAAGGCAAGGCAGGAGCCCGCCGTCACTGGCCGTGACCATCGACAGCATCGAAAGTCAAGTCAGCATGTTCATGTACGTAAGCAGAGTGAGCCTCTCAGCCACGCGTCAGAGCCGGCAGAGCGGGCGGGCCTGCAACCTCTAGGCTGCCGCCTGCCGGCTCATCTCGGCCAGCTTCTGAGCAGCCGCCTCGCGGGCCTTTGCGATCGAGTCGAGCTTGATCTGCTCGTAGCCGCGAATCTGGTCGGGAATGCGGGCAATCTCGACAGCTTGGCCGAGGTTGGCGGCGCTGAGGCCTGAAAGCACCCCGTGCAACACTTCCCGATACCAGTCGATCAGGGCACGCTCCTCGCGGCGGATGTGGACCCAGCCGAAGGGATCGAGCGGCGTCCCCCGCAGCCCTTTCAGCCTGGCCAGAACGCGCAAGAAGGGACCGAACCACGGACCGAGCGACAACTTGCGCTTCCAGCCCAGCGCCCGCAGCGTGGGCGGGTGGAGGTGATAGAGCTTCTTGACCGGGGCCTCGAACGTCTCCCGCATCTGCACGTCAAACGTCGGGTCGGTCAGCAGCCGCGCCACCTCATACTCGTCCTTGTAGGCCATGAGCTTGTAGAGGTAGCGGGCCACGGCTGCAGCGAGTTCGTCGCTGCCGGGCCGTGCCTTCTGTTCCGCCGCGCGCACCTCTTCGACGAAGACCCGGTACTGCTCGGCATAGCCGGCGTTCTGAAACCGCATCAATTCCTCGGCGCGGCTCTCGATGAGGCGGTCGAGTCCTGGAGCCTTGGCGGCCGCCGAAGGCTCGCCGATGACCTCATCAAGCACTCGTGGATCTTGGTGGTATTGCCGGCCCCACCGAAAGGCCTCCAGGTTCCGCTCAACCTTGACACCGTTGAGACGAATCGCATGCTCGATGGATTCGGCGTCAAGCGGCACGAGCCCGGCTTGGTAGGCGACCCCCACCAGGAAGACGTTCGTGTACACATGGCCGCCAAAGAGCGATTCGGCCAGCTTCGAGGCATTGACAAACACGGTTTTCTCGGAGTCGGTGAACTGGCGAACCGTGCGCGCGAAGTGTCCGTCTGTCGACAAGACGGTCAAACCCTTGCGGATCGAGTCCCCGGTCGGAATCTCGTGGGAGTTCACGACCGCCGCGGTGCGGCCAGGATCTAGGCGACGCAGGTTGGCCGCCCCCGCCGCTCCCATCACGTCGAAACCGAGCACGAGATCGGCCGAGCCCTGGCTGATGCGGTTGGCGCCATCGATCGGTTCGGTCGAGATCGTTAGGTGAGAAACGACCGCGCCACCCTTTTGCGCGAGGCCGGTCTGGTCGAGCGTAGCGATATGCTTTCCCTCGATGAGCGCCGCCGTCGACAGCAAGGCGTTGATCGTCACCACTCCCGTACCGCCGACGCCGGGCATCAGGATGTAATAGGGCCCCTCGGGCGCTACTTTCTCGGCCGGCTCGGCGATCGAGATTTCCGGTAGCGCGGGCAACGGCTTCTTCTTGAGGCCCGACCCCTCCTCGATCATCACCGAAACGAACGACGGGCAGTCGCCCATCGCGCAGGTGTAGTCGGTGTTGCATGAGGATTGATGGATCCTCGTCTTCGGCCCGTACTCGGTCTCGACCGGATGCAGCGACACGCAGTTGGATTGCGTCACGCAGTCGCCGCAACCTTCGCAGACGCGCTCGTTGATCATGATGCGCCGCAGGGGCTGGGGCATCAGGCCGCGATTGCGCCGCCGGCGCTTCTCGGCGGCGCACATCTGGTCGTAGATCATCGCCGTCGTGCCGGGGGTCGCTTCCAGATCCGCCAGCACTTCTTCGATGTCATCGCGCGGACGTAGCTCGGTCATCTTCGCCAGCGCGGAGCGCTGCTTGTAGCGGCTGAGATCGTCAGTGAGCAGGACAATGCGGCGAACACCGTTCGCTTCCAACTCGCGTGTGATCGCGGGGATGGTGAGCTTGCCGGCGGCGTCCTGTCCGCCCGTCATCGCCACGACGTCGTTGTAGAGGATCTTGAAGGTGATGTTGACGCCCGAGGCGACCGCGGCGGCCACCCCAAGCCGCCCCGAGTGCACATAGGTGCCGTCGCCGACGTTCTGGAAGATATGGTCCTTGCCGCTGAAGGGCGCGGCGCCGATCCACGCGGCACCTTCGCCGCCCATGTGGCCGAGGTAGGCGACGCCTCGATTCCCATCGAACCGCGCGGCCATGCCGTGGCAGCCGATCCCGCCGCCGGCGATCTGCCCCTCCAGCAGTAGAGTGGAGCGGTTGTGCGGACAGCCCGAGCAGTAGCTCGGTGCACGATGGGGTGCGCGCTTGCTTTCGTTGATGCGCTGGTCGATCTCGGCCAGCTCGGCGAGGCACTGCTCGATACCCGGAGCGAACTGTTCTACAGGTGATGTGGGGGCACGCCCTGGCGTGCTCGCGGGCGCAGCATGCTGTGCCCCTAGATTCGACAGGCTGAGCAGCCGCTCCGCCAGACGCTTGCTGATGATCTCCGCGTCCAGTTCGCCGTCGCTGGGGAAGAGGATGCTGCCGTCCTTGTCGTTCTTGCCGTAGATGGCCGGGCGCCGATCGCGGTTGTAGAGCAACTCGCGAAGCTGCAGCTCGATGAAGCTGCGCTTCTCTTCGATCACCAGCACTTCGTCGAGTCCTTCGACGAACTCGTCGATGATCGACGGCGCGAGCGGATAGACCATCGCGAGCTTCAAGATGCGTACGCCGAAGTGTTCGAGGGCCGCGTCATCGAGACCTAGATTCGCGAGAGCCGACCTCAGGTCGTAGTACGCCTTGCCCGCGCTGACGATGCCCAACCGGTCGCCCTGATGCCGCACCTTGATCTCGTTCAGGCCATTGACGTGCGCGAACTCGCTTGCGGCCAGCAGACGCCGCCGTCGCAACTCCTTCTCGAGGTGAAGCGAGTTGGGGACGATCAACAGCGGGTTCATCACCTTCTGGTACGGCTCGCCGTCGATCATCAGCTCGGGCTCGACCGTGCGGCAGTGTTCGGGATGCAGCTCGACCGTGCCGCCGCCGTCGCACACGTCGGTGGTCAGCTTCATGCCGGCCCACACGCCCGCGTAGCGCGACAGGGCAATGCCGTAGAGGCCGTAGTCGAGCACCTCCTGGGTGTTGCCGGGGTGCAGCGTCGGAAGGCCGAAGTTGTAGAACGACAGCTCGCTCTGGTGGGGGATCGTCGAGCTTTTCGAGCCGTGGTCGTCGCCGGCCAGCGCCAATGCACCGCAGTTCTTGCCGGTACCGGCGAGGTTGGCGTGACGAAGGACGTCGCCCGAGCGGTCGACCCCCGGCCCCTTGCCGTACCAGATGCCGACCACGCCGTCGACTTGCGGGTCGGGCAGCGCCTGATAGACCTGGCTGCCCATAACGGAGGTGGCCGCCAAATCTTCGTTCACCCCAGGCAGGAAGTGAATGTTGTGCTCGTCGAGCAGCCCGCGCACGCGCTCGAGCGCGAGGTCATAGCCGCCCAGCGGCGAGCCCTCGTAGCCGGAGATCCACGTGCCGGTCTTGAGCCCCGCGCGCCGGTCGCGGCACATCTGCTCGATGGGCAGCCGCACCAGCGCCTGGATGCCGGTCATATAGACCCACCCGCCATCCAGCACGTACTTGTCGTCGAGCGAGTACTCCCGCACCCTCCGCCTCCCCGCGGTCGTTTTTCACTCTACAACAGTGGGGGTGGGGGGCCGCCGGGTCCTCCTCGATGGGAATCCATCCACGACGGTGCTATTCGGAGCCTTATCCGCAAGGACTAGGTGTGCTGGAAAAAGCTCGTAGCGAATCAGTTATTGGCGGCATCTGCGGAAGCGATCTCTTGCTTTAGCCACGCCTCCATATGCCCATAAGAACCGACGAAACCGTGCCAAATCGATCGGCACTCGTGTATACTCACCCGATTCGGATCATCCTCTAGCCGATCAACGGTCCTTGTCAGCAGCACAGGATCAAAACGGAGCTTCTTCCGTTTGGTGTCTTCCAAGGCTAGCCACGCGACACGCTCATGAATTAGCCGGTTTCGCGTCTTCCTCAACTGATCGATCCATCCGGTCTGCGCCGCACGTTTCCGGAGGGCGGCCTCCACCGCCTCTTTCGCCGAGCCTTTGGCTAACCGTTTTCCAAGGATCAGGTCAAAGAATCGCTGGACAAACGTAACCGTGATCTCATAGGCGGACCTTGACTCAAATAGGAATGAGTCAAAGTCAAGCATCGCTTCGTGCCCCAGGTCCCGGTCGGAGAGCCGGTACGCCGCACCTTCCCTTATGCATGCTTCAACCTCTGCTCTGTCAGATCGCAGTTTCCTGTCGATTTGCCTTAGCCGGTCGTCAACACGGCGGACAACGAGGTGAACCATCGTCAACTTGGTTCCGACGGCGACTGCGAGGTCGCCTAAGGTGAGTCCCCTGTACCGCCGCCGGTCCCACTGCGAGTGCCGGGTCTTTAGCGTCTGGCTTTTGCAGCTCTGAAGCGCCCCCAAGACACGAGTCGTCCAAAACGCTTCGTGGAGACCAAAAGAGCAATCGAAGTGCAGAACGTTTGCCTGTTTCATTCTTCGAGTCCTTCCTGGGACAGCCGACAACACTCTGACCGCGCGGCCCGAGAATCCAGTTAGGGGAACCCAACCGAGAGCTGTTCCAGCAACCCTCCTACGCCCCTTCAGGGCTGCTCCCCCTTATGGTTCTTTGACCCACGGTTCCGCCTGCGGCTCCACCGTGGGCTATTATCCGGCGTCCGCTTCGCGGACTGGGCGCATCTTGTGTGGAACGTCATTGCGCCTATTTGCCGAATGCTCTCAAGCCCCGCGTAGTTCGTCCGTCACCCTGAGCCGTGCCGGGGCACCGGATCTTAGCCCCTGCCCGCCTTTTCAGCCTAGGGGGGTTATCTTGCCTAATACTCACGAAGTCGGGCTCAAAAGTCGCCCTAGGAGGTCAGCCACCCTAAGTTGGCTCGACCACTTGCGCAGGTAGGCGTCGTCGAGGTTGCCTGCCTGCACTTGAACGATAGACTTGGCATCGTTCCAGTGCCTTTCAGGAACCTCTCCGGCCAATCGGTACCAGACCAGCTTGGCGAGGACGGAATCCTCGGCAGTGACAACGTCGAACCGCAGCGGCTCTTCGCCGACCGTGAACTCCGCCGGCTCGCGACGCTCGAACTCGACGTGATAGTAGGGCTCATCCGGCAGAGGGAACAGGTCGAACTTGTAACCGCTGGCGTGGTGGATAAGGTTAAACGCTCGCCCCTTCTCAATCGAGCCGGCGATCATCTCTTTGTCCGCGAAGAACTCGTGTTCCAGGGCTGCGGCCAAAGGCCCGGCGTGGGCCGGCTGGATATCGACGACCAGATCGATGTCCGCCGTGGCGCGCGGCGTTCCGTGCTCCGAACTGGCTAGCGACCCGCCCGCGGCGTAGGGAATGCCGATCTGATTCAGCACCTCGATGAGGCGTTTGAAGGCCGCGCCGGCGTCACTCATGGCGGTCCATCATGCAGCCGGTCCGCTCAAAGACGAGAGCGACCTTGTGAGACCACGCGGTGGTCGTTACCGATCCTCAGTCCCCGGAACTTCGCCGGCTGGTCTTCCGAGGGCGGTCGCGGATGATGTCACCGAGGGCGCGTAGGGCCTTGTTGACCGACTTGGGATCGGGGAACAGTTCAGCAACATCGGGGTCAAGGACGACCATGACCGTGTCCTTGGCAAACCGCCCGGCATATTTCCCGCGAACGCCACCGGTGAAGTCGTATTCCGGCAGCATCTGTTCGGGTTCTTGGCTAGGGCGTTCCTTCTTCATACTCTTCCCGTTCACGCCGGGTCGCGAGTCTCGCGCTGATGATTCGGATCGTCTCGCTCTCTTCCGAATGTACCACGACGAGGATTCGATCTAGATCGGATCGTCCAATGGTTACCAATCGGCTTTCGTCGGCAGAGTGAAGGGGGTCGTTGATAGTCGAGGAAAGGACGTCTCGAAACACGGACGCCGCCTCTTGAAAGGTGACTCCGTGCTTGCGGACATTCGAGCGAGCCTTCTTCGGATCCCAGCGAAGAATCAGTCCGACGTCATGTGACGGCGGGTCACTCATGCAGCCGCGGGTCCCATCCGTAGACCTTGACCATGGTGTCGCGGTCGAGGCGCAGGGCCGTGGCGCGCAGGAAGACCTCTCGCTCGTCGGCGCCGGGATACCGCATGCGCACGCCGGCCTTGGACGCTTCGATCATGATCTCGGTCAGCTCGAAGACCATCGCGACCTTCCGCGACCGGCTCATCTTGCGGTGGATGTCGAAGAACACCTCCAGCGCCTTCGGGTCGGTGTCGGCGTAGTAGTCAGAGCCCGCCATGGATTCCCATTGTAGAGAGGTCGAGCGGCATCGCGTCTGCGTCTTGCCGGTTGGTGCCGGTTGGTGATGGATGATCCGAGGCGAATCGGCAATCCAAGACTGGCTGAAGCCTAGCTGAAGCCAACTCGGAAAGGACGCTAAAAGCCCCCCGGGTCGGAGCAACGGGAACCGTGCAACCGGCCGTAAACGAACGGTCTACAAGCGCTTCGCGGGGAAGCCGACTAAAGGAGCCTAAAGGCAACTCTCGGGAAATCACAGTCACAGAAATTTCAAGCTCGCAGAATCAACAACTTAGCCCCGTCTGAGGCGGTTCGCTCCAGGTTCGTTGTGTATCTTGGTACTAGGGGATAGGTTCACCGCACGAAGCGGGCTTCGCAAGCCCGTTCCAGCCGTTTCCATTCGTTGTTTTCGTTAGGTCCCCGAGATGCGCCCGGCAGCCCGCTGTGACCATGCGGCCCGCCGCCAGCGCGTCTTGGGGGTTTCCAGGCGGAAGACGGCAATGACCGCTTGGAAGCCTTGAACCTAGAAGGAGATTTCGATGCACGCATCTACTTGTTTTCGTTGCACCGCGACTGTGGTGACAGTCTTGGCCTTGTACGTGGCCCACATCGGCGAGGCTTGGGGGCAGGAGCCGACACCTACAGAAAGGTCCGCGGAGGAACGGTCGATCCCCGAGGCCCGCTACGAATGGTTCCAGACCCTGATTGCCCCGCGCATGGCTTCCGACATGTTCGGCCGCCGTATCGCGCGCAACTACATCGCCATTCAGGTGATCGTCGAGAACAATCATGAGGATCTCGACCTCATCGTCTACGACGTCGAGGTGGACTACAGTTGGTTGCTGCAAGAGTTCTGCACGCGGAACGGCAACAACAAAGTGGAGACCTCGCAGGGGCGGTTTCTCCGCTTCCTCTGCGAGAGTTCCAGCCAGGAGCTGAGCATCCTCCGCGGCGTTGCGGAGAAAGGCCAGAGCAACGATCCGCGCAACCGCATTCTGCGAATCCTCAGCGCTCTGGGAACCATCGCATCAACCCTGCCGGGCGTGATCGCCTTCGGCGGCGCGTCGTCATTCCCTTCGGCTGTCGCGGCGTTCAATGGGGCCGGGCTGACAGCCTATCGGCAAACCTTTCCCGACTTCACCGTCAATCAACTCAATCGGCTGAACGACGCTGCCTACAAGGCCAATACCGTGGTCAAGACGAAGAACTCCGGAGTGTTCGTTGCGTTCATCCCCATGGACCTGTTCCTCTCAAACCGCGACCGCAAGGAGTACTGGAAAAGCCCACACAAGTTCTTCGGCGAGGGCGCGCCTACAGCTCCTGACCTCCGCAAGCTACAGATCATCATCTCGGCCGAGCACGTGGTACCCCGTAGTCAGGTGCAGCCGCTCCAGATCGATCCAGAACAGATGAGCAATCTCGCCACGAAGGATCCGGTGGAGGGTTCAATTGCCGGGCGCTTTCTCGACGGCGCGACGCCGGTGATCGCTGATGCGGGCAGTCTGGGATTGAAGATCGAGATCGACCAGAAGCGGCGATCAAACGACAACCAACTGTTCTTCGTGATCACGCCGAGTACGATCCCCAAGGGGGGCCAGTCCGTCCCCTTTCAGACGGTGCGCGGCGACCTTAGGTCGAATGTCCACAGCTACGTGTTGAACCATGGTTCTGCGCCACGTACTTCCACCCACATCGAGGGCGCTGCTGGCCAAGCTACGCGACGTCACTCTACAATCGCCAACTCCGCCAGATAGATCGCGGTGATGGGTTTGCCTGCCTCATCCTTCTCGTGGGTCGAGTAGTACGAAACCAGCGCCCGCGTCGGACTCAACTCCAGGAACCCTGGATAGGAGTTGTCCCCCGCGCTCGGCAGCTCGGCGAACTCTTCCAGCGCGTCGTTCGCCAGCCAGTACAGCGTCGTACGCGGCCCACCGCCCAGCGACTTGCGGCCGCCAACCAGGTATCGCCCGTCCCACTTCACCACCAACGGACCGCCGATTTGGCGGCCCAGCTCCTTCCGCTCCCACTGCCGGTAGGGCGGACTCGAACGTAGCACCAACGCGTTGGCGCGGCCGCTGCCGCGGGCCACGGCGAGAATCGCGCCGCCGGGCTCGAACAAGAACGCCGTTTCGTTGCCATACCTCTCCCGGAAAAACCCGGAACGCCGCCAGATGAGGCCGTCGTCGCTCTCGAGTAACGCCGATTCGAGCAGGGCATCCCGCTCTTCGCGCGTGCTCGACCCGGCGAACTCGCGCTTGCGCCGGCCGCACAAGTACGCCTTGCCGCCGAACTCGGCCGCGCGCCAGATGTAGTGCCCGTACGTGCCCTCGAGCATCGCGGGCCCTTGCCAGCCCTGCCCATCCTCGGTCCACGCGGCATAACCCAAGTGCTGATTCACATCGTAGACCTCGGGAGAACCGTCGCCGCAGTACCAAGTGCCGGTGTAGACGAAGAGCTTCCCTTCAAAGACCAAGAAGTGAGGGTCGCGGACGTCTCGCTTGGGAACACTGAAGCGATGCACCTGTTGCCAGTCCCGTCCGTCGGGGCTCGAGAGCACGACGATCGACGAGGTGGGGTGCACCATGTGGCCGTCCGGACAACTGCGGAACGTCAAGTAGAATCGCCCCTGGTAGCGGACCAGGTCGGTGAAGGCATTGTGTTCGCCGTTGTGGAAGACGCGCCGCACCGACTCGACCTTGACTTGCGGTAATTCCTGCGGAAGGGCCACACCGGGCAACGACAACAACGCCGCACCCGTCAGCAACGACACGCCGGATCGTTTCGCAAACAATCGCTTCGCATGGTTCAACATGTTAGGATTCTCCTCGCGTCCGGCCGCTCGCCGGCGGGATCAACGCCGGCGTCACCACTCGCGAGCGCACGGGACCGGCGGCCAAGCTCTGTCACGGGCTGGGAAACCGCACCATTGTCGCACGGGCCTCGAGCTGCCGCCCTGCCCGTCCTCGCCAGCTAGGCTAGGGCGTTCCGGACTTGAGAGTTTCGGAGAAGTCCCAGCGTATGTTGGTGCGCGCTCGGACGGTCTGCCGGCGTGGCGCGGCTACGCTGTTCTGAGGATTGCTGCAGAGCGCCCAAGCAGTAGCATAGAATCAGGATGAACCCACGCGAGGGCGCGTAGCTCAGTTGGTTAGAGCGCCTGCTTCACACGCAGGAGGTCCGGAGTTCGAGTCTCCGCGCGCCCACCAGTCTTTTCAATAGCTTACGGCTGTGTCTCGATCGCCCAAGCCCTGATTGTGACGTAGATTGTGACGTAACCCCCTCCAAAGCACCGCGATCAGCTTGCCTTGCGGACGACATCTCTGTCCACTGCCAGTGCACTTTCCATCAGCCCCGAGCTGAGTTTTTCCACCGCCTCGCGCTTCGCCTCCATGCGGACGTGCGAGTAGTGCTCCAGCATCCGCCGCGTCATGTGTCCGGCAAGTGCCATCAGTGTCGCGTCGGGCGCTCCGGCCTCCGCCAGCTCCGTGATCGCCGTGTGGCGCAGGTCGTGGCAGCGAAACCCTTTCAGCCCCGCGGCCTTCGTCAAAGAGCGCCATGCCGTTCTCCAGGACTTCTGGTGGCGGTTGGGGTTGATCTGCCCGCGCTCGCAGGCTGGGAAGACGTAGTGGTCCGGGTCGGTACAGCCCAGCGCTTCCGCTCGCTCTCGCAGGCGGGCGAGGGCGGCCATCGCGTCGTCGTTCAACGGGATCGTCCGTTTCCCCGAGTCCTTCTTACTTCGGTTGATCCGCACCTCCCGCTTGAAGAGATCGACCTCCAGCCAGCGAATGCTCTTCAATTCCACACCGCGGCAAGTCGTCGAGCCTGCCAGAACAGCGGCACAGTGCGCAACCAGCCATTCTGGTTTCTTGGCTGCCGTCTCGAACAAGCACTTCTTCTCCCCTGGGATCAGCGCTCGGCCGATGTGCGATGTCTCCGGATACATCGTCACATCCTCGGCCAGCATCGCCCAACGCTTGGCCTTCTTCAGCATCCGCCGCAGGACACTGACCTCCAGTTTGATGGTGCGGCCCGACACACCCTCACTCATTCGGGTCTCTTGGTAGGCAGAGATGTCCCCGGACGTGATTCGCCCGAGGGCTTTGTTGCCGAGATGTCGTCGCAGGGGAACGAGGCGTTCCTAGGTATTGACGAGGCTGGTGGGCGTGATCGCGGCGCGCGTCGACATCGCGGACAGGCGCTTGAGCTGCGCGGAGTCTAGTGGCCGGTCGACTGCGCGGAACTCGTAGTATTGGTACTCGCTCATGCCAGCCCCTTGCGCCACAGCCGGTAGGCTTCAAGCCACTCGGCCCCGGCGGGACGCAGTGAAGGCAGGGAAAGATCGATGAGTCGAATCTCTTGCCGGTGCTTGCCTCTACGGCAAGCAGCCACAAGCTCGTCCGCGTCGTCCACGTCGACACCGGTCACCACGATGGTGACGCCCAGCAGTTCCGCCTCGAACGGAAAAGTGACGTTGTCGTCGATCATCGTCATCCATCCGACCGCCTGCTCAGATTCGCCCCATGCGTCAACAGTTGCGTCTTCGACGAGTTCGCGGAGCCGCGTCTTGCTGAGGCGGAGCCCTGACGTCTTGGCAGACTTGCGTGGCACGGAACGATGGGACTGAGCCTAGCAAAACCATAGCCAGAAACGGACCTCGCTCGCCCAGCGAGTGCGGCGGGTCTCTGGTGACTGCCCGTGCAGCAACGAAACAGGGCGGAGCGGAGAACGAAGCAGAGCCAGCTTCGCCGAAGTCGCGTGCCGATCACTGTGGTTTAGAATCAAGCCAGAGGCTGCGTGGGCGCGTAGCTCAGGCGGATAGAGCATCTGCCTTCTAAGCAGAGGGTCGCAGGTTCGAGTCCTGCCGCGCCTACCAATCAATCAACTTGCGCCATCATTGATCGTTGCACGCTTGCCTTTGTCACTGGCCGCGGCGCGTTTACTTCACTCCGTACATCGGGCGGCGGATGTTCTTGTAGACGCGGTTGTTCGGATTGACGGTCGTGTAGCCGGGCGTGTCGACTTCGATAATGCGGGCGGCGATGGGTTCGTAGGCCGCGCGGAAGGCGACCGCCGCTTTCACCACGAGAATGCGGTGCCGCTCCGGGTAAACGCCGGCGCTGGTGAGCTGATGAATGCTGAAGGGCGTGTGGCGCCGGCTAACGAGGAGCAACACGTTGGGCACGTCGCGGGTCGATCCCTCAGCGTGGATGACCGCAGTCAGGCCCTGGTCGAGGTAACGTGCCCCGCCGTGGCGGGCTTCGGTTTCGATGTATTGCCCGTCGTAGATCAGCTTGATCGTGCCGCGGATGCGAACCGGGTCGCCATGTTGGCCGTCGGTCTTGCCTCCAACTTCGGCCTCGAAGTCGTTGCCTACACCGGCTGTGACCGCTTGCTCGACGGCCTTCGGATCGAACAGAGCGACTACCCACCCCTGGGCTCTCTGACGGATGAGCTCACCCAAGATGAAGGTGCTGTCGCCGGGGCCACCGCCGCCGATGTTGTCACCGGTTTCAACGAGAACGACCGGGAACTCTGCGTTGGCGATCGCCTGACCCACCGCCGCGGCAGCGTCCGGCAGCGTCAGCCGGAACTGATCGCGCCGGTCCCATAACATGTCGGCGAGCCTTTGGGCTTCTTGCTCGGCTAGTTCTCGATCGTTGTCGGTGACCACGACGACGCTGGGCGCCATGTTGGGAACGTCGGCGTAGTGGTAGCTGCCCGAGAGGCTGACCGCCAGGAAGCGCGGATCCTTCTCCAGCCGCCGGGTCTCCTCGACGATCGCCAGCAGCGGTTCGCGCTTGGTGTACTGATGGATCTTGGTGAGATAGAGCAGTGGCTTGACGATCGCCTGGGTTGGACGCACCCTGTCTCGGGCGATGTCCGCCACGATGCGAGCTGCGCGAAGACCTCGATCGCGCTGGTCGATGTGGGGGTTCTCTTTGTAGGTGAGCAGTGCGGTCGAGAGCTCGATGATCTCCTCGCCGACATTCGCGTGGAAGTCGTGTGTCACGACGATCGGGAAGGCCGGACCCATTGCGTCCCGCACCCGGCGGACGACTTCGGCGTCAGCGGCCGGGTGTGACTCGGTGACCATCGCGCCGTGAAGAGCCAGCAACAAGCCGTCGAGTTTCGGGGCTACCTTCAAACGTTGGATCAGCTCGCCGGTGATCGTGTCGAAGGCTTCATCGGTGACGGGACCGGAGGGGACGGCCCAGCCGACGATCGTGGGGTACAGCGCGAAGCCGTATTCCTTTGCGCCTTGAATGTAGCCGGTGATCTCGTTGTTGGCGTGCTCGAACTCGTTGATGATCTCGTCGCCGCGGAACAGGCCGCGCTTGTCAAACTCCGCCAGGCCGGTTTTCAACTTGCTGTAGGTGTTGGACTCGTGGAGCATCCCGCCGACTGCGATCCGGGGCTGCTGGGCTGAGGTGGCGCCGGCCATCAGCACCACTGTAAGGCAGAGACGAAGTCGCATGGGAAGTCCCGAGGTTGAGCGCGCGGCGGCGTAGCGTAGCAGTGCGGGGTTCCGGCCCGCCACTACATTGTTGCTCGCGACCGGCTGCGCCCGCACGGGTTGCGATACACTCTGAGCCTCGGTACGCCACGACACACGCCCGGTCGCAAGGAGAGTTTCGATGCATACCATCCGCCGCTACGTTTCGAACCCTGTACGGAAGGAGCTTCTCGGTGCGCTGACGCTCCTGCTGACCGCCTGCTTCGTGTCGGCCGATGTGGCGTCGGCTGAAGGGACTTGGAAAGCCGGCGTCGCTGGTGCCGATATCACGCCCTCCGAGTCGATTTGGATGGCTGGGTATGCCGCGCGCAAGAAGCCCTCCGAAGGCGTGCGGCACCCGATCCACGCCAAGGCTTTGGCGCTGGAGGACCGGATGGGGAAGGTGTCAGTGATGGTGACCGCGGACCTGGGCGGCTTTCGCAGGGAGGTAGCCGAGAAGATCGCGGCGCGAGCTGCCACCGAGCACGGGTTGGCGCGTGACAAGCTGGTGCTGAATGCCTCCCACACGCATAGCGGTCCGATCACGCGCGTGCGGAAACGACCTTCGTATACGCTCAAGCCCGAGCAAATCAACGTGATCAACCGCTACCAGAAGCGGCTAATCGACCAGGTGGTGGGCGTCATCGGTGAGGCGATGGCGAACCGGCAGCCGGCGACGCTGTCGTACGAGCAGGGCCTGGCCGGGTTCGCCGTGAACCGCCGGCGTGTGCGCAGGCGCGAATTCCCCAGTCCCACCGACCACGACGTGCCGGTGTTGGCCGTTCGCAAGGCGGATGGTGCGTTGCTAGCGGTAGCGTTCGGATACGCCTGCCATGCGACGGTACTGGGTGACTACGAGATCAATGGCGACTGGCCGGGCTATGCGCAGTCGGCGGTGGAGGACCGCAATCCGGGCGCCGTGGCGATGTTCGTCAACGGCTGTAGCGCCGACCAGAATCCGCTGCCGCGGCGTTCGGTCGAGTTGGCAAAGCGCTACGGCGACACGCTGGCGATTGCGATCGACCTGGTTCTCAAGGGCAAGATGAGGGCTCTCAGCGGGCCGTTGCGGACCGCCTACGAGCAGGTACCTCTTGCGTTTAGGGTACCGTCGAAAGCGGCACTCGACGCGCGGCTTAGCGACAAGAATCGGCGTAAGCGCGAACACGCCAAGCGCATGCTGGCGATGCTCGAGGAAGACGGCAAGCTGATCGAGAGCTATCCCTACCCGGTTCAGGTTTGGCAGTTCGGCGATGGGCTGACGTTCATCGCTCTGGGGGGCGAGGTGGTGGTCGATTACTCATTGCGTTTCAAGGGCGCGTATGGTTGGCACGATACCTGGGTGTCGGCCTACAACAATGACGTGTTTGGTTATGTGCCGAGCCTGCGGGTCTTGAAAGAGGGTGGGTATGAAGGCGGGGACGCGATGTTGTTCACGTCGCTGCCGGGACCGTTCCGGGCCGGAGTGGAAGAGACGATTGCCGAGACGGTGGATGACTTGGTCGAGCGGACCAGCGACCGCCCATAGCCTCGAGCGCGGCTTCTCATGGCTGAGACACAGCTCCGTCACGCGTGGAACCGCAGTACAATTGAAAGTGCGGAGCACGACCATGGCACCTTGCGCGCTGGTCTTCGACTTTCAGGACATCGCATCCGCCCCCAGTAACCACCCGTGGCTCTCCGCCACGGCCACCGCTCTGCTTTTTCTATTTGCTTATGTGCTGATGCGCCAGCGACACTACCGACTACTGTGTAACAGAGCTCGTGAATGCCCCCACGTCGCCTCCATAACTGTGATGGGAGGAATCTCCGAGGAACTCCAGAGCCGCCAGGTTGAGTTGATGTTGCGCGGTGAGTTGGCTGCTATAGCCGACGCCTACAGGAACTTCAGTAAGCTTCAGACCGACGTGGCCTCGACGGATGTCTTGATGGATGCCCCCGGATTCGAGCTCGATCTTCACGGCACCATCAAGTTCGGCGGCGTCGAGATCCCGCTTCCTGTGATTACTAACCTCCTGCGGGTCCCGATCCTGCACTTACGCTCTCGTTTGGAGTACTTAGGGCTGCTTATCCATGTATCGCTTGTCTCGGTCGGAGAGCACACGCAAGTGCTCGTCTATCGGGAGGGGCGAAATGTGCCGCGGCCGCTCCCGGCTAACGGCTCGGCGACCGCTCCTCGGCCAACGGCGCTGGAGAAGACGGCACAAATCACGAACGTCTCCGCCGTTCCGGGGCTCATCCGCGACACTGCCTTCATGATCCTTCAGCTGCATGGCACCGTGGACCGTAATAGGCAACTGGTCAGCGTTCGCCACTTTACCGAAGGCCTCAAGGCGCTCAAAGCCCACGCACTCATTGATCATCCCGAGCTTCAAACGCGTGCGAAGCAGGAATTTCATCGTTCATGAAGACCCTCATTATTACGAAGCCCTCTACTTCTATGCCACCTTGACCCTGGAGGAGCGGACCGAGGACTCGATCAACTCAGCGATCACACTTTTTAGGCGGGCTCTTGAGGCAACTCTCATGGGACAAAACACAAGTGCTCCCATTCTAGGAGTTGATCAAGTCAATGTGCAGAAGAGGCGTAAAGACCAGCACTGCAAACGATTGGGTTTCGCAAACGCGGGCCTGGCGCATTGCTACTTCCAACAAGCCCACCGCTTGGAAAGTGGTTCCGATGCAGCGAGGAATGCTCGCCAGCATGCCGAAGAAGCAGGCAAGCAGTGGGCCGCCGCCGACCAGGACCCCCACTCATGGATTCTTTACGTGCAAGCCATCGCTGGCATCATCGACCACCCAAGAGCGGAGCCGCCTGCCGACAAGAAACAGCTCGCGCAAGCGTTTTGCCACAGTTGCCGACCAGCTACGCAGGGCCATCGAGATTGATGAGAATAACAGCTCGCCCAAGAATTGGCGATACTACAACACGCTGGGGTGGTCGATGCTTCAGGTGGCGGAGTCGAGCGTTCCCAGCCTTGACGGAATCGAGGTCCCCGGAGGCCCGTCGCGGAGCGCCGCTGAGATTGCGCAACAGTACTTTGAAGAGTCCTTGCAATTGGATCCCGACAACAAGCTTTCGCACGCCAACCTCTGTCGTCTACACGCTACCCGCGACTACCGCTCCAAGCCGGAACACTTGGAAAAGTGCCGTGACCATGGACTCAAGGCGATCACCATCGACCCGAAGTACGTCGAGGGCTACGGAGACTTCGCGGTTAGCTTGGTACGACACAAGAAGTTCGACGAGGCGCACAGATACTATTTGCGAGCCCGAGATCTCGCGGAGAAGACACCAGCAAAGCAAAAGCGCATTAGAAAGGACGCACTTGAGGCACTTAACGAGATTGGGGCTGGCGCAGGAGAGAGCCAGCGGTGGCATTAGTGCAGAGTCAACGAGTACTAAAGGAGAGGTATGTTGTTAGTGCCAACTGAAGTCAGAGTCGCAGACGACGCGGAAGGCCGGCCTACAGATCTGCAGAGGCAGCGGGTATTGGATCTGACGTTGCGTTCGCAGAGAAGAGATTCCATAAGAATCTCACTGGCTCGGGACACCTGGGGCGAATTCCGTATGACGCTTGACGGGCACGTCTATGCGGCACGGCTCGTGGAAACAACTCTTATTGCTCCCCCGGGCGAAGCGGCCGACTTTGGAGTGACTGTGGCGACGGCGTTCTATCGAACTGAAGCCGCAACAGGAAGCTTGTTGATCGTGATCAACTGCAGTCCTGAGCCGCCGGTACTCCAGATAACGGTACGCCCGCAGTCCTCCGGATTGGTTCACACGTGGTCATCCGAAATCACACACGATATCCAGCGTCAACTGATCGGTTTCCTTGAGGATGCCGGGCTGCCCTCTGATATATGAGCTAGGTGTTTGGTCCCGCGGGTGCGTGGCACGCGATTCCGCACTCACGTAGGAAAGAGACGTCTCTACAAGGCTGAATGCGACCGCTGGAAGCGGCTGGTCGAGACAGCCCGCTTCCGTTGCTGCCCTACCGTCGGTACCCTGACAAGAGGGGGTTGGCTTCGAGGCCATCTAGCTAAGCGCGCGGCACGGTGAAGCCGCGTACCGCCGACGTCAGATGTCGAGGTTCTTGACGTCGAGGGCGTTTTCGCCGATGAAGCGCCGGCGTGACTCGACGCTTTCACCCATCAGCGTGGAGAAGATCTCTTCGGTCGCGACGGCATCGTCGATGCGCACTTGGAGCAGCGAACGGCTGTCGGGATTCATCGTCGTATCCCACAACTGCCCCGAGTTCATCTCGCCCAGGCCCTTGTAGCGTTGGATCGAGGCGCCCTTCATACCGACGGTCTTGATGTGCTGCAAGAGGGAGAGGCAATCGGGCACGCTCTCCTCGGTATCTTTGTTGTGGACGGTAAACGGCGGCTGATTGAAGCCGGCCATCTCTTTCGCCAACGCCCGCAGGCGGCGATACTCAGGCTGGGTGGCCAGGTCGCTATCGATGCTGCGTTCGGCCTCGGTGGCTTCCTTGAAGGTCACGCGCCAAGCGTCATGAATCTCGTCGGCCACGAGCTTGACGGTCACGTCTAGCTTCTTGAGGCGGGCGACGAGATCCTTGAGATTGGTCTTTGCCTTGAAGGCTTCTTTGCCATCGATCGGCAGGGCCGGATCCGCGAGGATCTCGATCACCTGCGCGTTGCGGAGGCGGCGTTCCAGCTTCTGGTGCATGGCGGCGTACTCATCAACGCTCAACAGGAACCGCCGTAGCTCGGTCTTCTCGATTGCGTTGCCTTCTTTCCCGTTGTGGCCATAGTCAACGCGGATGTCTTCGGTCGCCCAACGAATCACTTCGCGCGCCAGGTCGTCCTCATCTTTGATGTAACGCTCGGCCCTGCCACGCTTGATGCGATAGAGCGGCGGCTGGGCGATATAGACGTGCGACTTGTCGATAAGAGGCCGCATCTGGCGGAAGAAGAAGGTCAGCAGCAGCGTCCGAATGTGGGAGCCGTCGACGTCGGCGTCCGTCATCAGAATGATCTTGTGGTAACGGAGCTTCGCTGGATTGAAGTCGTCGCTGCCAATGCCGGTGCCGAGCGCCGTGATCATGGCGCGGATCTCCTCATGGCCAAGCATCTTGTCGTAGCGGGCCTTCTCGACGTTGAGGATCTTGCCCTTGAGGGGCAGGATGGCCTGCGTGCGGCGGTCGCGGCCCTGCTTCGCCGTCCCGCCGGCCGACTCACCCTCGACGATGAACAATTCGGCTCGTTCCGGGTTCCGCTCCTGGCAATCGGCCAGCTTGCCCGGTAGCCCCGCACCGTCGAGAGCTCCCTTGCGGCGGGTCAGGTCGCGGGCCTTGCGCGCCGCCTCGCGTGCGCGGGAGGCGTCGAGCGCCTTCTGCACAATTTTCTTGGCGATCGAGGGGTTCATCTCGAAGTATTCGCTCAGCTTGTCGTGAACCAACGCTATCGTCTGGCCCTGGATGTCGCTGTTGAGCTTGCCCTTCGTCTGGCCCTCGAACTGCGGTTGCGGCAGCTTGACGCTGACGACGGCCGTCAACCCCTCCCGCACATCGTCGCCCGTCAGGTTCTCTTTGACGCTCTTGAAGAGCTTGGCACGCTGCGCGTGGGCGTTGATGCTGCGAGTCAGAGCAGAGCGGAAACCACTCAGGTGCGTGCCGCCGTCGACGGTGTTGATTGTGTTGGCGAAGCTGAAGACGTTCTCCGCGTAGCCGTTGTTGTACTGGAGCGCCACCTCCATCGACAGAGTGCCGTCGCCGAAGGTTTTCTCCCCGGTGAAGCGGATCGGTTGGGGATGAAGCGGCTGCTTACCGCGGTTGAGGTACGAGACAAACTGCGCCACGCCGCCCTCGAAGTGAAACTCCTGCGGCTTGCGGCTGTCGTCACGCTCATCGGTAAAGAGGATCTTTAGGCCGCCGTTGAGGAACGCCATCTCCCGCAACCGCTGCGCGAGGATGTCGTAGTTGAAGTTGGTGACCGTGAAGATCTCGGGGTCGGGCTTGAATGTGACCTTCGTGCCCGTCTTGCGGCCGGCCTTTCCGGTCTTCTTGAGCTTGGCGCTCGGCAGACCCCGCCGGTATTCCTGCTCCCAGGTCGAGCCCTCCCGCCAAATCTCAAGCGCAAGCCATTCCGACAGTGCGTTGACACAGCTTACGCCGACGCCGTGCAATCCGCCGGACACCTTGTATGTATCCGAATCGAACTTGCCGCCGGCATGCAGCTTGGTCATGACCACTTCGGCGGCGGACACTCCTTCTTCCACGTGCATATCCACGGGGATACCGCGTCCGTCATCGATGACCGTCAACGAGTTATCCAGGTGGATTGTGACCTTGATCTCGGTGCAATGTCCGCCCAACGCTTCGTCGACGGAGTTATCCACCACCTCGTAGACCAGATGATGAAGACCCAGCTCGCCGGTCGAGCCGATATACATGGCGGGGCGAAGCCGAACGGCCTCCAGCCCCTCCAGCACCCGGATGTTTTCCGCGCTGTATTGTGCTTGGTTCGCTAGTTGTTCCTGGGCCATGCTTCTCCTGAGTTTAGATTCTCATCGGCATGACGACGTATCGGTAGTCGTAGCCTTCCGCGCCTGGGATACGGAGCTGCCCGGCGCTATCTTCTCCCTGCAGGTCCAACTCCACCATCTCGGTGTCAGCGATCCCCAGGAAGTCCAGCAGGTATTGCGAATTAAAACCGATCTTCATGGCCTCGCCGCTGTACTCGACCGGCAGCGTCTCCTCGCTCTCACCGGCCTCGGAACCGGTGGACACGAGCTTCAACTCTCCCTCGCCGATTTCAAGACGCACGGCGTGCGATCGATTGTCCGCAAACTGCGACACGCGTCGCAGCACGGCGGTGATCTCCTCACGATTCAGCGGTACGGTCGTACCGCGCTCTTTCGGGAGGACACGTTCATAGTCAGGGAACTGCCCGGTCAACCTGCGAGTAATCAGCAGGCGTCCGCCGCACTCAAAGAACAAGTGATTCTCATCGGTTGCGAAGTCAATCGTGGCACCCTCGCCAGCTTCGGCAGCCAGCTTGATAATCTCGGCCATGGCCTTCTTAGGAACCAGGGCCTTGAGTTCCCCACTGATACCCTCGAACTCTTGCGCCGCCTCAACGAAAGAGAGCCGATGGCCGTCAGTGGTCACCATGATCAGAGAGTTTTCCTTGAGAATCAGAAGGCCTCCCGTAAGGGTGTAACGAGACTCCTCGGTCGCAATAGAGAAGATTGTCTTCGCGATCACACGGGAGAGAACTCCCGCAGGTATCTTCGTCAGTGCGGCAGGCATAGCCGGCAGCTCTGGGAAGTTCTCACGCGACATGCCGGCAATGCGAGTGCGAGCCCTGCCGCAGACGATGTTCGTCGAATGGTTCTCCGGCACCTTCACAGAAACCTCAGCGTCGGGCAACAAGCGCACATAATCCAGTAGCCGCCGCGACGGGACCGTCGTCGAGCCAGGCTTCGCCACAACCGCCGGACAGGAGCTCCGTATGCTCAACTCGAGGTCCGTGGACGTCAGAACGATTTCGTTATCCTGCGCTTCGAGCAGAACGTTTGAAAGTACAGGGATGGTCGTCTTCTTCTCGACGACCCCCTGGCCGAGGCTCAACTCCCTGACCAGATCGGCTTTCTTAACCGTGAGTTCCATTGGTTCTGTTCACCTGAGCGTGTGGTCGCTCTAGACAGCGGTATCCGACTATGAGTCAACTCTAGAACTTTATTTCAAAACTCGTAGTCATAGGCGCTGTGGATATGTGGATTGTTACCATAAGACGTTCTTTTTGTACAACTTAGGAGTAATTATCTTGTTGACGTACTGTGCTTCGCCGGTGGAACGGTTCTGAGTCCGGCTGCGCTCATCCACAGCACCGATGAGGTCTGGGGCTCTGTGTGGCACAACTCTCATTATATCTAATTGATTCTGTCGGTTAGCTTGTGGATCAGGCTGTTGATATCCTGATCCTGGTTGCGGAGCTGGCTCAGCTTCTGAACAGCATGCAGCACGGTCGTGTGGTGCTTGCCACCGAAGGCGCGACCGATTTCGGGCAACGAGGCCCCGACTAGTTCCTTGCAAAGGTACATGGCTACCTGCCGTGGAAACGCGCCGCTACGGCCGGTCTTCTGGCGGAGCTCCTTCGGGTCGATGGAGAACTCGTTACAAACGGCCTTTTGTACCATGGGGATGGTCACGCTTCGCTGCTGAGGACGGTCTGCGCCTGAGGCCAGCGCGCGGACGGTCTGCTGTGCCATCTGCAGCGTGATCTCCGACCCGGAGAGCGAGGCGATCGCCATCAAGCGAGTGAGCGCACCCTCGAGCTCGCGCACGTTGGACTTTAAGTGCGTGGCGAGGAAAATGCGCACCTTGTGCGGCAGCTTGATGGAGTAGTCCTCGGCCTTGCGGTCGAGGATGGCCATCTTGGTTTCAAGGTCCGGCGCCTGGATATCGGCGAGAAGTCCCCACTCAAAGCGCGAGCGGAGGCGGTCGACGAGACCGTTCACTTCCTTGGGAGGCCGGTCGCTCGAGATGACAATCTGCTTCTGCATGTTGTGTAGTGCGTTGAAGGTGTGGAAGAACTCCTCCTGCGTCCGCTCTTTCGAGCCAAGGATCTGAATGTCGTCGACGAGCAGCACGTCGGTGGCGCGGAAGCGCTGGTGAAACGAACTCATGCCGTCGTAGCGCAGCGAGTTGATCATCTCGTTGATGAACTCCTCGCTCGAGACGTAGACCACCTGTAGCGCAGAGTAGTTGCTCTGGAGCTGCTGACCGATGGCGTGCATCAGGTGAGTCTTGCCCATCCCGGTGCCGCCGTAGATATAGAGAGGGTTGTACGCGCGCGCGGGATTGCCGGCAACAGCCTGCGCAGCGGCATGGGCGAATTCGTTGCAGGACCCGACGACGAAGGAGTCGAAGGTGTACTTCGAGTTGAACAATCGCGGGGGCCTGTCGAAGTCAAACGCCGCCTGCTGCACGGTCGTTCCGCGGGGCGTCTGGGGTCGCTCGCCTGGGGCCGTCTCGGTGAGGAACACGACCGAGTCGATGTCGAGCGCAAGGCTGCCCGCAGTCGAAAGGATACGGGTCTTGTATTCGGTGTCCAACCATTTCTTGGCGCTCTCGTTGGGAGCGACAAGGTGCAAGGCGCGTTGCTGATCGACATGGCTGAAGCGCAACGGCTGAAGCCAGTTCGCGTAGCTCTCCGCACTCACGGTGGGCTCAAGACGTCCAAGAATTTCCTGCCACATTTCCATAACTATCCCTGTGAACCGGCAGCCGGAACGGGGCGGTCCAGGTTCTCAGTCTTGATGATCAGAAGGATTCTCTTACGCTTGACGGAAGCCTCTTACGGGGCCGACACACAACGCAAGGGACCTGTAGTCTAGCACAGCCGCAGAGCGTGGATGAAGCGGACGCGTGATTCGCGACGAAAACAAGGAAAGCCAATATCCACAGGGTTTTAAGGGCTCTTCAGGCTTGCGGGAGGAGCCGGCGCGAGGCCCCTTTTTCACGACACGATCGGAAGGACTTGTTTGACTTGCGCAACCGGCAGGACTTCGTTGAGCGAACCTTGACGATAGCCCTCGAGATCGAGGGTCACGTACTTGAAGCCAAGGCCCTTGAAGATCGTGGTGAGCCGCCGGGCCATGTCAGGGTCGAGCGCCCTGGGTAGCTCGTCGGCGCCGACCTCAACCCGCACGAGTTCGTCGTGGTAGCGAACGCGAAACACGCGAAAGCCGAGATTCTTGAGCGCTTCTTCGCCGTTCTCGACGAGCTGGATTCGCTCTTTGGTGACCTCTGTGCCGTAGGGGATCCGCGAACTCAGACAGGCCGCCGCGGGACGGTCCCACGTCGGTAACCCTTCACGTTTCGAGAGTTCGCGAATCTCAGCCTTGGTGAGCTCTGCCTCGAGCAACGGGGCGCGCACGCCGTGCTCCTTCGCTGCGCGGTGGCCCGGCCGGAAGTCGCCGGTATCATCGACGTTGACGCCGTAGACAATGTTGTCGAAGCCCAGTTTGTCACCGATCGCTTTCAACTGCGTGAACAGCTCGTCCTTGCAGTGGAAGCAGCGGTTCGAGTCATTCTTGACATAGTCGGGGTTCTCGAACTCGAGCGTCTCGATGTACTGGTGACGCAGGTGGTAGCGCTCGACGAAGTCTTCGGCGTCACGTTTGTGCGATTCCGGGATGGAAGCCGAGTCGGCGGTGACGGCGAGAGCGTTCTCGCCGAGTGCTTTGCCGGCGGCCCAGGCCAGGTAGGCTGAGTCGGTTCCGCCCGAGTAGGCGACCATGACTTGGCCCATTGAGCGCAGAATGGAGAGCAATGCTTCCTGCTTTCGGGTTAGGTCGAGTTCAGGCATAACGAGGTCGGCGCGGAGTCCCGTCGCCGTTTCGTGAGGTTATTGTATCAAGCGGTTCCTAGACCTCGCGGCGATGGCCCCGCGGCGATCAGTTGATGAGCGTGCCTTGTCCGTTGGCGCCCTCGTCCTCGCCGTTGTCTTGCGGTTCAGGGATAACGGCGGCGGCGGCGACTTGGTCGGTCGCGCCCATCGTGACGAGCCTCACGCCCTGGGCGGCGCGGCCCGTGGCGCGGATCTTGTCGGAGTCGATGCGGATGATCTTTCCGTTCCGGGAAATGATCATCACCTCGTCTTCCGGCGAGACCTGCATGATCGAGACCACCGGGCCGTTCTTCTTGGTGGTCTTCATGTTGATGACGCCCTTGCCGCCGCGTGCCGTCAGGCGATACTGGGCGAGGCGCGTGCGCTTGCCAAAACCGTTCTCGGTGACCGAGAGGACCAGATGTTCGGGCGAGACGGCCAGCATACCGACCACGTAGTCGCCCTCAGCAAGCCGGATGGCGCGTACGCCCCGAGCGGGCCGCCCCATGGGTCGTGCGTCCTCGGTCTTGAAGCGAATCGCCTTGCCGTCGTAGGTGGCGATGAAGATCTCGGGCTCCCCGTTGGTCAGGCGCGCCGAGATCAACTCGTCGCCTTCGTCGAGGCCCAGGGCGATGATGCCTCTCGAGAGCGGATGATCGAACACGGTCAAGGGGCACTTCTTGATGATGCCGTTGCGGGTGGCCATGACGACGAAACGTCCCTCTTCGAACTCGCGCACGGGCAGGTAGGCCTGCACGTGCTCGTCAGGCTGTAAGTTCGCGAGGTTAGCGATGTGCTTGCCCTTGCCGGTGGTGCCGACGTCGGGGATGCTATACACCTTGACCCAGTAGACACGCCCAAGGTTGGTGAAGGCCAGCACGTAGGAGTGCGTCGAGCCGATGAAGAGCTGCTCGACGAAGTCCTCGCTCCGGGTGCCCATGCCGATGCGCCCGCGCCCGCCGCGAATCTGCTTGCGGTAGGTATCAACGGGCGTGCGCTTCAAGAAGCTGTTGTGGGTGACGGTAACGGCCATGTCTTCGTCGGCGATGAGGTCTTCGATCGCGATCTGGCTGACCGGTGCGGTGATCTCGGTCCGGCGTTCGTCGCCGAACTTCTTCTTGACGTCTTGCAGCTCGGTGATGATGAGCTTTTGCAGGACCTGGTCGGAGCCGAGGATCTCGAGATACTCGGCGATCCTGCGCTGAATCTCGGCCAGCTCGTCGAGGATCTTCTGCCGCTCCATTCCGGTTAGGCGCTGCAACTGTAGTTCGATGATGGCCTGCGCCTGCCTCCGCGTGAAGTCAAGACGGTCTATCAGGCCCTGGCGAGCGGACGCAGGGCTATCGGATGCACGAATCAGCTTGATGATGGCATCGAGGTGATCGAGCGCCTTCTGAAAGCCCAGCAACAGATGCTCTCGCTCACGCGCCTTGCGCAGCAAATAGTTCGTGCGGCGGCGGACGACATCGACGCGGTGATCGATGAACAGCTTGAGGTATTCAAGCAAGCCCAGCTCACGCGGCTGCCCAGCGACGATGGCGAGCGCAATGATGCCGAAGCTGGTCTGAAGCTGGGTGTGCTTGTAGAGATTGTTGAGGATGATCTCGGGCTCTTCGCCGCGCTTGAGCTCAAAGACGATGCGCATGCCGTCGCGGTCGCTCTCGTCGCGGATGTCTGAGATGCCTTCGATCTTCTTGTCGTTGACGAGCCCCGCGGCGTGCTCGATAAGGCGCGCCTTGTTGACTTGGTAGGGGATCTCGGTGACGACGATCGCCTGCCGGTCCCTCGTGGTCTGCTCGAAGCCCGCAACTGCCCGAATAATCATGCTGCCGCGTCCGGTGCGGTAGGCGTTGAGGATTCCCTCGCGTCCGCAGATCATGGCCCCGGTGGGGAAGTCGGGACCCTGCACGATCTCGATGGCTTCCTCGAAAGTCATCTTGGGCTTCTTGACCAGTTGGACGGCGGCGTCGATAAGCTCGGTCAGGTTATGCGGTGGGATGTTGGTGGCCATGCCCACTGCGATGCCGTTCGCCCCATTGACGAAGAGAGTAGGCACAGCCGCCGGCAGCGATTCCGGCTCTTCAGAGGTGTCGTCGTAGTTGGGCCGGAAGTCGACCGTGTCGAGTTCCAGCTCGTTGAGCAGGGCTTCGGCGAATTGCGTGAGCCGCGCCTCGGTGTAGCGCATCGCCGCGGCAGGGTCGTTATCCACCGAGCCGAAGTTACCCTGGCCGTCGACGAGCATGTAGCGCATCGTGAACGGCTGCGCCAGCCTGACCAAGGTGTCGTAGATCGACGCGTCGCCATGCGGGTGGTAGTTGCCCATCACTTCGCCGACGATTTTGGCGCACTTGCGGAAGCCGCGGTTCGACCGCAGGCCGGCTTCCAGCATGCCGTAAAGGATGCGCCGTTGGACCGGCTTGAGCCCGTCGCGAACGTCGGGCAAGGCGCGGCCGATGATCACGCTCATCGCGTAGTCGAGATACGACTTCTTCATCTCGACTTCGATGTCGATCGGAATCAGATTCTGCGGCGGGCCGCCGCTGCCGAGGGGGATTTGGGTGGGGTTCTCGGGTGGTTGCTCAGCCAAGGGGGTCTGTTCTCCTGGAGGGTCTAAACCATTATTTTATCGCAATTTAGACTGAGATGGTGAATCGGGCCTCGGGCCGAGTGGACCGGGCCCTTGGGGGATGGCGAAGAGGGCAGGAGGTGACCTTGCTGCGGCCGGATTTCGGAGCTTCGGGGTGCGATTGACGGGTGTTTGTAGGGGCCCGAGGGCGCCTTTTCTGCCCGTTTAGGAGCCGGCGCTCCAGGGCCGCCCGGGCGGCGTCAGTGGGCTGGTCAGGCGGCCTCGCTCATGCCGCGTCGTTCGACGCAGGCGATGGCGTCGCGAGCATTGTCTTTGAGGCTTAGGCTACCGGTGTGCACGGAGGCTGCCCAAAGAACTCTCGGGCTGAGCTCCGGACGCGGCAGCGCGGGCGCCATCCACTTGCAGAAAGGGTCGGCCACGGCGAACCGGGCGGCTAGTGTTTCTCGTCGTGGTGTGTGGCTCATGAACTTTGTGGAACTTAAACGCGCGGCTGCTGGTTTAAGCCCTCCTCCTAGTGACCATTCTTGCCGGACCTTAGATGATCCGGCAATAGATCAGTAGTACTTTTTAGGGCCTGACCCTTAGTACTAGGTTACGGCAGGACTAGCGCTGCCCGGTGAATAGGCGTACGGGACAGTCGCGGGGACTCCCCACTGTCTGTCAAGGGCTGAATGCGGGGACGTACCCATCGAGCGCGAACCTGTGCCCTCCGCCTCGGGCGCTAGAGACCCAGGTGCTGGTGCGCGTAAGCGAGCGACTTCCCAACGTTCTCTTCTTCCACGCGCACGAGCTCTTCGGCGGAGAGCTGCGCTATGCGAGGCAGCGGCTGGGCGGGTTTGTTCTTGCGGACCCAGGCTAGGGTACGGGCCAGATCGGCCCCGCGAACCGCAGGCATCGTGGCCCAGAAGGGCTCGGTCAGGCAGGGAATCTCGAGCGGATCGCGCGTAATCATCTCAAGCGAGAAATCGAGCGCGGGTTGGGCCTCTCGCAGCACCTTGACGATGCTCAGGAGGTCAAGCGCACCTTCTCCCAGGGGCATTTCGGCGAGCAAGAAGCCGTCTTCCCGCTCCTCAACGGCCATGTCCTTGAGGTGAACCGAGAAGGCGTGAGGCGCGAAGGCCTCGGCCAGAGTGACCGGGTCCTCGAGCAGCGCAATGTTGTTGCCTGTATCGACGCAAATGCCGACGAACTCGCTGCTGATGCGTCGCATCAGTTCTATCATCTCGTCGATGCGTAAGTCCTTGTGATTCTCGACGGCGAGCTTCATTTGGCGCTTGCGAAGGATGGGCTCGGCCAAGGTCAGCGACGTCCAGACCTGTTTCGCGAAGTCCTTGAAGGCTTCAGCGCTATCAAACGTTTCGTAGCGGCGGCCGCTGAGCATGGCGGTGCGGACCACTTTCGCGCCGGCGATTTTGGCCGCGCGCACGTCGTCTTGAAAGCGAGACAGGTCCACTTGATCGCGCGGGAGGGAGACCGAACCTTCGACGAACATGCCGTATCGCTCGGCGTTGTGCCGCAGGCGGCGGAGGTCCCCTCGCTCCAGCGACGACAGGGTGGCCTGGATCCCCCCAGCGCCGAGGATCTGGCTGTGTTCTAGGAAGTAAAGGGGGTTGTCGATAGGTCTGGCGGCGGAGGTCTCGCGGTCGTACCTGTACCGATGGCCGTACGAGCTGGCGCCGATGCCGAGACGGCTTGGCGGAGTCTGCGCGCCGCCGCTGCCGGCCGCCCACAAGGAACCGGCTAGCGAACCGCCGGCGGCGATGAGCTGTCGGCGGGAGAGAGTACGGTTCGAGGGTCGCACGTTCGAATGGTAGCAGCCTGCGCTTGCCGAGCCGCGAGCGACCGGGGTGGGCGGGCCCGGGGGCAGAGTTCTTCCTTGGCCCCGGCACAAGTTCGCTACAATCAATGCCGGGGCAGTCAATTCCTGAAATTTCTGTCGAGTTAACGGTGTTGCTTTTCTTTGCGGCCACTGCTCAGGTGCGTCGCCCTCCATGCGCCGAGTTCTTTCCACGCACCTATTCGTTAACCACCGCACGACGGTGGCGCTGCTCGATCGCATCCTGAGGAGCGGTGTCGACGAGATCGAAATCTTCTGCGCCCGCCAGCATCTCGACTACCGCAACCCGCAACAGATCGACGAGTTGCGGCACTGGTTTCGAGACGCGGAGTTGAAGATTCATTCGCTGCACGCCCCGATGTTCAGCGATGACGTGTGGGGGCGCAGCGGCCCGCAGTCGGTACTCTCGATCACCGAAACGGTCAAAGCCAAGCGGATGGCGGCCGTCGACGAGATCAAGCGCGCGATTGAAATCGCCGACCAGATTCCGTTCCGCTACCTGATCCAGCACATCGGCGTGGCGGATGAGGAATTCGATCCCGCGAAGTTCGACGCCGCCTTTAACTCGCTGGAAGAGTTGACGGTCTTCGGCCGCCAGTTGGGCGTGGAAGTGCTGGTCGAAAACATCCCCAACGAACTCTCGACGGCCGAGCGGCTGCGCACTTTCGTGGACTCGACCCACCTACCTCTTCACTACTGCTTCGACACCGGGCATGCGCACCTGAGCCGCGGCGTGGAGTACGAATTCGGCCTGATGAAAGACCGCATTCGCTCGACCCACGTGCACGACAACAACGGCGAGGACGATACGCACCTGTTCCCGATGCTGGACGATGACGGCACCATCGAGTGGAAGCCGACCATGGAGTTGCTCCGTTCGACCGACGCGGACACGCCTTTGTTGCTGGAAGTCCGTGAAGTCGACGAGATGGAAAACCCCTTGGTGGAAGTGCAGCGGGCGTTCGAGGAGTTGGAGAGTCTCTAGATGGCCGCGGAGGCTCCCCTCGTTACGATTGACCGAGCAGCGGACTTCGCCGGGCGCGAGGTTCGCCTGCGCGGTTGGCTGCATAATCTGCGCCGCTCCGGCAAAATCGCTTTTCCCACGTTTCGCGACGGGACCGGCTTCTTGCAGGGAGTCGTGGTCAAGGCGTCGGTGGCTGCGGAGGTGTTCGACCGCGCCCGGCACTTGACGCATGAATCATCGGTCGAGGTGACGGGTACGCTTCGGCCCGAGGAGCGTGCGCCGGGCGGCTACGAGATCGAGGTCAGCGACCTGCGGGTGGTGCATCAGGTGGCGGCCGACGACCCCTTCCCGATCACACCCAAGGAGCACGGTGTCGATTTCCTGATGGACCGGCGGCATCTGTGGCTGCGGAGCCGCCGCCAGCACGCCATCCTGCGGGTGCGGCATGAAGTGATCCGCGCGGTGCGCAACTACCTCGACGACCACGGTTTCACGCTCGTCGATACGCCGATTCTGACTCCGGCGGCCTGCGAGGGGACGACCACGCTTTTTGAAGTACCGTATTTCGATCACGGTACTGCCTATCTGGCGCAGTCCGGGCAGCTCTACAGCGAAGCGACGGCGGCGGCATTGGGCAAGGTTTATTGCTTTGGGCCGACTTTCCGTGCCGAGAAGTCGAAGACCCGCCGGCACCTCACCGAGTTTTGGATGGTCGAGCCGGAGATGGCCTTCGCCGAGCTGGACGACGCGATGGATCTGGCCGAGGATTTCCTCGAGCATGTCGTGCAAACCGTTCTCGAAAAGAGTGCCCCCGAGTTGGAGACCCTTGAACGGGACACCACCCACCTGCGTAACGTGAAAAAGCCGTTTCCGCGCATCAGCTACGACGACGCTGTCGAAAGGCTCATGAAGAAGGGCAGCGACATCGGCTGGGGCGGCGACTTCGGCGGGGCCGACGAGACGTTACTGAGCGAGGACTTCGACCGGCCCGTCATGGTGCATCGCTTCCCGATGGCCATCAAGGCTTTCTACATGCAGCCCGATACAGAACGCGACGACGTGGCTTTGGGCGTCGACGTTCTCGCGCCCGAGGGATATGGCGAGGTGATCGGCGGCGGCCAGCGCATCCATGACTACGAGCTGCTTCTCAAGAAGCTGAACGAGCACAACCTCCCGCGGGAGGCGTTCGAGTGGTATCTCGAGCTGCGCAAGTATGGGTCGGTTCCTCACAGCGGATTCGGCATGGGCATCGAGCGCTGCGTGGCTTGGATTTGCGGCCTTGAGCACGTGCGCGAAACGATTGCCTTCCCGCGAATGCTCTACCGCATGCACCCATAGCTCGAGCTGCACGCTGCGGTTTCTCTACCCTTGAAGACGATGTCAAAGACGCGAGTAGCCGTCCTGTTCGGCGGGCGCTCCGGGGAGCACGAGGTGTCGATCCGCTCGGCCGCCTCGGTCATCGAGGCCCTCGACAAGGGAAAGTACGACGTCGTCCCGCTGGCCATCACCCGCGAAGGCCGATGGTTGCCGCCAGGCGAGTCCGTGCGTCTGTTGCCGGCGGAGTCGCGAGGTTCGCTGTCTACCGAAACGGCGGTGACGCTGTCGAAAGAACCTGGAGCCACGTCGGGCGTAGAGGTGGTTTTCCCGGTGCTTCACGGCACCTTCGGCGAGGACGGCACGGTACAAGGGCTCTTGGAGTTGGCCGATGTCGCCTACGTTGGAGCAGGCGTGCTGGCCTCGTCAGCAGGGATGGACAAGGACGTTATGAAGCGGCTTTTCCGAGAGCGCGGGCTGCCGTCGGTCGAGCACGTCGCGCTTCCGCGGAGTAACCGTCACCAGTCGATCGAGGAGTTAGAGCAGCGCTTCGGCTACCCGATGTTCGTGAAGCCGGCCAATCTGGGATCGTCGGTAGGCATCTCGAAAGCAGCGGACCGCGAAGGCTTGCGCGGGGCCCTCGACTTGGCCGCCGACTACGACCGCAAACTCGTGGTTGAGCCGGCGATCGACGGCCGAGAGTTGGAGTGCTCGGTTTTGGGAAATGATGATCCGCAGGCATCGGTGCCGGGCGAGATCAAGCCGGGAGCGGACTTCTACAGCTATGACGCCAAGTACCTCGACGACACCGCCGAGTTGCTGATCCCAGCGCCACTGACCACCGAGCAGGCGCGCGAAGTGCAACGGTTGGCCATCGCTGCTTTTCAGGCGGTGGAGGCTTCGGGTTTGGCGCGCGTTGACTTTTTCCTCGAGGATCCCACCGGCCGCATCCTACTCAACGAGATCAACACCATGCCGGGCTTCACATCCATTAGCATGTATCCCAAACTATGGGAGGCGTCCGGGCTGGGTTACTCTGAGCTGATCGATCGCTTGATCGAGTTGGCGAAAGAACGGCATGCTGAGAAGCAGGCGACCCGGTTTGAAAGGGATTGAGGTGTGCCCCTACTTTGCTGAGTCGCGAAACACGGGGCTGCGGCGCCGAGCGAAAGGTCTGTTGATGAGTTCCCGTTTTACGCTTTGCCTATTGCCGGCCTTCGTGTGGGCGGCGTTGGTGTTCCCATCGGCCGCGCGCGCGGCCGACCGGCCGCCGAACGTGATCTTGATGTTCTCCGACGATCAGGGGACGCTCGATCTCAACATCCTGGGGGCGCGCGACCTCTATACGCGGAACCTAGATACCCTGGCGCGGCGCGGGGTTCTGTTCACTCAGTTCTACGCGGCTGCCCCGATCTGCTCGCCCTCGCGCGCGGCGCTGCTCACCGGACGTTACCCGCAGCGTGCCGGTGTGCCGACCAACGTGGCGCCCGGCGGCGACGGGCTGCCGCCGAGCGAGGTAACGATTGCAGAGATGCTCAAGGGAGCCGGCTACCGTACCGCGTTGATCGGCAAATGGCACCTCGGCAAGGTAATCGAGAAGGGTCCGCTCGATCAGGGGTTCGATTATTTCTTCGGTCACAAGCGCGGCTGCATCGACAACTTCTCGCACTTCTTCTACTGGCGTGGCCCGAACCAGCACGATCTGTGGATCAACGACCGCGAGCACTGGGAGGACGGCGCTTACTTCCCGGACCTGATGGTGCGCGAAGCCGAGCGGTTCCTCGAGGAAAACCAAGACCATCCTTTCTTTCTCTACTTGCCGTTCAACATTCCTCACTATCCGTTGCAACCGGACGACAAGTGGCGGCAAATCTACTCCAACTATCCATCGCCGCGCCGCCACTACGCGGCACTGGTATCGACCCTCGACGAGAAAGTGGGCCGGATTCTGGCCAAGGTCGACCAACTCGGGCTGCGTGAGACTACGCTGATCATCTTCATGTCCGACCACGGCCATTCAACCGAGGAACGCACGATGTTCGGTGGCGGGTACGCGGGCCGCTTCCGCGGCGCCAAAGCCGGGTTGTTCGAAGGCGGGATCCGGGTGCCCGCGATCGTCAGTCTGCCCGGCGTGATACCGGAAGGGGTTGTTCGCGAACAGTACGCTTCGGCAATCGATTGGATGCCGACGATCGCCGAGGTCACCGGCACCGATGCGCAAGACCCGGGGTGGGACGGCAAGAGCCTGATGCCGGTCATCCGCTCGGCGATGGAGGCGCCGCCCCACGACACGCTTCATTGGCAGCTCGGGGATCAGTGGGCGGTCCGCCGCGGCGATTGGAAGCTGATCGTCAACGGGCGGGATACGGGGCGGCAGCGCCTGGAAGGCGACGACGAGGCCTTCTTGGTCAGCCTCAAGCGCGACCTCACCGAACGCGAGAACCTTGCCAGGGCGCTCCCCAACATCACAGATGAACTCACCGAGCTTCACGAACAATGGGTGGAGGACGTGACCAAGGACGGGCAGTGAAGCACCACAATCAACGGCTTCGTTCCGCACTCCTTTTGATTCTCATCCTGGTTGGGCTTGCGGGTGGGGGCGCGGCTGGGAAGGCGCAGCCCAACATCCTGTTCATCGCGATTGACGACCTCAACGACTGGGTCGGCCCGCTGGGCGGGCATCCGCAAGTGCAGACTCCGGCCATGGATCGCCTGGCCGAGCGTGGTACCGTCTTCACCAACGCACATTGCCAAGCGCCCCTCTGCAACCCATCTCGAACCAGCCTGATGCTGGGGCTGCGGCCTTCCACCACCGGCATCTACGGACTGCGGCCGTGGTTCCGCGATCTGGACGAATACCGCGAATCGGTCACGTTGCCGCAGTACTTGGCGCAGCACGGCTATCGCACGTACTCCACGGGCAAGATCTATCACAGCCGCTATGGCCGTGGCGAGGGCGACAAGGAGTTTGATGTGCTGGGGCCCGCGGCGAGTGTAGGCGCGCGTCCGGCGCAGAAGCTGGTCAGCACCCCGGCCGACCACCCGCTGGTGGACTGGGGCGTCTTCCCGCACCGGGATCAGGACAAGGGCGACTGGAAAGTTGCGAGCTGGGCCGTCGAGCAACTGCGGGGCGATTTGCCCGAGCCGTTCTTTCTGTCCGTTGGATTCTTCCTACCGCACGTGCCTTGCTACGCCACGCAGAAATGGTTCGACGTCTATCCCGAGGACAAAGTCAAACTGCCACTGGTCCGAGCGGACGATCGCGACGATACGCCCCACTTCTCTTGGTTCCTGCATTGGAAACTGCCCGAACCGCGTCTGAAATTCCTCAAGGAAAGCGACCAGTGGACCAATCTTGTGCGGTCGTATCTGGCTTCGGTCAGCTTCGTCGACAGCCAAGTGGGACGGGTGCTCGATGCACTCGATGCGAGCGGGCATTCGGAGAACACGGTCGTTGTGCTGTGGTCCGACCATGGCTGGCATCTGGGCGAGAAGCTGATTACGGGAAAGAACACGCTGTGGGACCGTTCGACGAGAGTCCCGCTGATCTTCGCCGGGCCCGGTATCGCGAGCGCCGCCGTGAGCGCGCGACCCGCCGAGTTGCTCGACCTCTATCCCACGTTGGTCGAGATGGGCGGCCTGCCTGAGAAGGAGGGTCTCGAGGGGCACAGCCTCGTGCCACAGTTGAAGAACGCGCGAGCGCCCCGCCAGTGGCCCGCTATCACTACGCATAACCACGACAACCACGGTGTTCGCAGCGAAGACTGGCGCTACATCCGCTATGCCGATGGCTCGGAGGAGCTTTACGACATGCGCAGGGACCCCAACGAGTGGACGAACCTGGCGGGCGAGCCACGCCACCAGTCTGTGATGGAACAGCATCGCCGCCGGCTCCCCACGCGTAACGCCAAGCCGGCCCCAGGCAGCGCGAGTCGCATTCTGACCTACGAAGACGGCAAAGCCAATTGGCAGGGCGAGGATATCGCGCCCGGTGAGCCGATTCCTGAGATCTAACCCCGCTCGGCCGCTCGACTGGTGACGATCTCGCGGCGCGCGATCATCCCCTTCCCATCCGCTACACTTGTTCCGACCGGCTAGCGAAGTTTGTTGCCGCGGGGTAACTCATGTCGAGAACCAACCTCCTGCTGTCTCTGCTGCTCGGACTCCTTCTGATTCCCTGCTCCTCTGGCCAAGAACCGCCACCCGGCGCGGTTTACGTAATCCTCGACGGGTCCGGATCGATGTGGGGCCGGCTGGCGGACGACTCCATGAAGATCGAGGCGGCCCGCAAGGTGCTCAATGAGTTCCTGGTGCAGGACTTCGGCGGGGCCGACTTGGCGTTTCGCGTCTACGGCCATCGCCGCGAGGGAGACTGCCGGGACTCGGAGCTCACTGTTCCCTTCACGCCGGCCAAGGCCGCCGCACCGAAGGTTCAGGCCAGTTTGCAGATCGTCAAGCCGCTCGGGAAAACCCCAATTACCTATAGCCTCGAGCAGGCGTTGAACGATTTCGGCGAACGTTCGGGCGAGTTGATCCTCATCACCGACGGGATCGAGACGTGCAATGCCGATCCGTGCGCGCTGGTCCGCGCCTGGCGCGAGAAGGGCGTCGAGATCCGCGTGCACGTGGTCGGATTCGGCCTCGATGCCATAGCCAAGGACGCTATGCGGTGCATCGCCGACGCAGCGGGAACGCCCTACTACGACGCGCCGGACGGCGCCGCGTTGGCGGAGGCCTTGGGGACGATCCGCGAACAAGCCCGCGAGGCCACGCCTCAGCCTGCTCAGCCGACGGCGACGGTTGCGTTGAAGATCGTTGGCGTCGATGAACAAGGCAACAGAGTTCGAGTGCAGGGCGCGCTTTTCGTGGCGAGTGAAGAACGCTATCGAGTGAGCAGCAATCGTCGAAACGTCGTCGAGCCGGGAGACTACGAGCTGCGTGCCGGGGTTCTGACCTCCAACGGCCACCTATACAAACCGGTGTCGCAGGAGGTGACCGTCGCTCCGGCGGGTGAGTCGGCCGTTACCGTTACGGTCGCCGCCCCGCCGCGCGTGCGCGCACGCTTCGTGGAGCGCGGCGAGAAGCATCGGGGGGCGCTGGTCCATGCCTTTCAGGACGGCAAGGAAGTATTCAAGTTTCGGGCCAAAGACGAGGCCTTTCTCGACGAAGGCTCCTACGAGTTTCGCGCCCAGCCGAACCCCGAAACAAGCTGAGCGTCTCGGAATCGTTTGCCGCCGGCGACCGCAAGGAGATCCTGTTCGAGCTGACGTCCACCGTCCATGTGCGCGTCAAGTTTGTCGCCTCGGGAACCGGCACACGGTTCCGAAACAACGCGGAACTGTGGCAGGACGGCAAGAAGCGGTACGGTGTGCACGTGAGCAATGGGGCGCGAGTGCTTCCGGGGACGTACACGGTCAAGCTTCCCCACCGGCTGACGCCTTACGAAGTCGCTGACGTCGAGATTGGCGGCGAGCCGACGAAGGAGTTCGCGTTCGAAGTGCCCGTGGGCCATGTCACGATTCGCTACCAAAAAGCGGACGGCTCCCCGGACGCGGACAAGCGCTGCTTCATCGGCCGCGGCACATCGCGCAGCCGCTTCTACCACGGGTCGGGCAAGCCGATCCCGCTCACGCCCGGTGAGTACTCCGTCATTGGCTGGCAGGGGACGTATGACATGGCGCCGTTCTCCATCACCGAAGGCGAAAAGAAAGAAATCGTCTTGCGCGCGAAGGAGTAGGGTGCGGTGTCAATCCTGCCGCAACACAAGCGTCGGGGCCGGGCCGCCGGCAGGGGCAGCCGCCGGAGCAGCAGCCTGGACGCGCTCGGCAGCGGCGGCGGGGTCTCGCAACTCGGGTATCTGCATGCGCACCCTCGTGCCGCCGCCGGGACGGTGTTCGATCACCATGTCGCCCTCCTGGCCGAAGATCACGCGCAGCCGCTCGTTCACGTTGCTTACGCCGATGCCGCGACTGAAGACGCCCGGCAACGCGTCGGGTGGAATGCCGACACCGTCATCTTCCACTTCGATCTGAAGCCGCGAGCCTTGCACGGCGCTACGCAGCCAGATCGTGCCGCCGCCCACCTTGGGACTGATGCCGTGCTTAATCGAATTCTCGACAATCGGCTGCAGCATCATGCTCGGCACAAGCGCGTCGAGCGTGTTGTTGTCGATCTCCTTCACTACGCGCAGCTTGTCGCCGAAACGCACCACCTCGATGCTGAGGTAGTCGTCAATAAACGCCACTTCGTCGCGAAGGGCCGACAGCGACTCCTGCTTGCGCAGCAGCCTCCTCAGAATCGTCGAGAGCTTGAAGATCAACTGCCGGGCCGCTTGGCGGTCGCTCCGGATCAACGACGCCACCGAGTTCAGCGTGTTGAACAAAAAGTGCGGGTTGATCTGGCTGGTCAGTGACGCCAGCCTCGCCTCAACCAGCAGTCGCCGTTGATCCTCGAGCTTCCATTCATTGCGCGTGTTGTTCCAGATCTTAAGCGTCAACCCGACCGAGAGCACGGTTGAGAAATAGACCAGCACCACGGTCGCCGGGTTGAGCAACGACTCCTCGGGATAGATCACGAACAGCCACTGCTTCTCCGCGAACGCGTGCCCCAGGTTGGAGCGAATGAACTCGATGCCCAGGCAGGCGACGAACATCAGCATCTGAAATCCGCCTTGCGGTGTTCGCAGCACGCGCAGGCGCCAAGCCGCGACGGTGAAGGGATGAAAGGGCGTGAACCGCCAGATTTCTTCCGTTCCCGGAGCCACGTCACGCAACAACCCGCCGAGGGCGCCCACGCCGATCATGAGCGGGAACGTCAACCACTCATGCGGCGACATGAGAACGGCCGGTAGCGAGACGAGCGCGCCGGCCAGAACGCCCGGCACGTACCCGCCGACGAGCCCCGTGACGAAGGCGCCTTCGAGGCTCAACTCCGCCGCCTTGTAGAGCAGGCTGTGGCGCACAAGGCTACCGCCGGCGAAGAACAGGCCGAACAACACGCCCAGGTGCGATCGCTGCCTGATCGTCCGCTGTTCGCGGAGCAGCAGCTTCTTGGCGAACGACCACCGCAGCAACAGGCTCGCCATCGAGGTGATGACGGCGATCTTTACTAGCAGGATGATCAGCAGTTCGCGTTCACTGAACATAGCGGCTTGGGGGCGGGGGTTCAGGCCCCGTCCCATATAATGATAGTACCCGTGGGCGAACCGCCCTCCTAAGCCGTCCCGGGATCCCTTTCTGTGCCGTGATGAACACCGGATCGCCAGCCCCGGTCCCCGAGGTCGTGCAGGTCGCCGACGCGGCCTTCCCGTCTGTCCACGGCGAGTTCCGCATCCTGGGTTTCCAGGGACGCCTCAATGGCAAGGAACACGAGGTTGTCGTGCTCAAGATGGGCGACTTGGCGGCCGAGGGTCCCGCGCCGCTCGTGAGGATTCATTCACAGTGCCTCACCGGCGAGGTGTTCGACAGCCTGCGTTGCGATTGCGGCCAACAGCTTCAGCTCGCCCTCAAGAAGATCGGCGACGAGGGCCGCGGCGTGCTGATCTACGATCCGCAAGAAGGCCGCGGCATCGGACTGCTGAACAAACTGAAGGCCTATCAACTCCAAGACGAGGGTGCGGATACGGTCGAGGCGAACGAGCAGCTCGGGTTCGAGGCTGACCTGCGCGACTACAACCTGCCGGTGGCCATCCTACGCTCGCTGGGCGTTTTGCGCGTGCGCTTTCTGTCGAACAATCCCTCCAAGGTGAGCGCCCTCGAGAACGCGGGCATTGAAGTCCAGGAGCGGATTCCCTGCGAGGTGCCGTCGACCACGCGCACCGAAGGCTATCTACGTACGAAAAAAGAGAAGCTCGGCCACCTGATTGAAAGCCTGTAATGGGTTCAATACCCCCGCGCCGAGCCCTCCGAGCGGGCATCCGCGGCGCCGAGTAGCCACTTCTCGCCGACCTGAATTGCCATCACGCGCCCTTGTTTTTCAACGAACCTCAAGCGGTGCCCGCGCTGCCGCAGCCTCTCGACCGTGTCAGACGAGGTGCCGTGGCGTTCGAGTCGCAACTCGTCGGGCATCCACTGATGGTGGAAGCGTGGAAAGTCGACGGCTTGCCGCAGGTCCATCCCAAAGTCGACCACGTTGGTGATCACCTGCAAGACCGTCGAGATAATCGTCGGCCCGCCGGGTGAACCGACGACGAGAAATAGCTTGCCGTCGCGCGTGACGATTGTCGGCGTCATCGATGAGAGCGGCCTCTTGCCGGGCGCGATCGCGTTCTGTTCGCTGGTGAGCAGGCCGGCGTTGTTGGGCGCGCCGGGCTTGGCCGAGAAGTCGTTCATCTCGTTGTTCAGCAAGACACCTGTTCCCTTCGCCGTCACCCCCGAGCCGTAACTGCCGTTGAGCGTATAGGTGACCGCCACGGCATTGCCCTCTTTGTCGACCACCGAGAAGTGCGTGGTCTCGGTGCTCTCGCCCCCGAGGCCGTAGCCGGTCGCGTCGGTCGCGTCGGGATCGCTCGCGCCGGCGCGGCCGAGATGGATCGATGTCCGCCGTGCTCGCGCGTAGTCCTTGCTGATTAGGCGTTCGACGGGAATCTCGACAAAGTCGGGGTCGCCGAAGTACTGCGCCCGGTCGGCGAAAAACCGTCGCATCGTCTCGGCAACGTAGTGGATCGCCGCCGCCGATCCTGGTCCGCTTCTCTCGTAGCCGCTGCCCTCCAGCATGTTGAGCATTTGAATTACGCCAACACCTCCCGAGCTGGGCGGCGGCGGGCTCACCAGCTCGTAGTCGCCGTATCGGCCCGACAGCGAGTTGCGTTCGACGGGCTTGTACGCGGCCAAATCCTCGAGGGCGATCGTTCCGCCGTTCTTCTGCATGTCGGCGGCGATCAAGCGGGCGGTCTTGCCTTTGTAGAACTCATCCGCCCCGCCCTTGGCGATGCGGACGAGGGTTTGGTGCAGGTCCGGCTGTCGGAATGTCTCGCCCATATCGTAGTGGCGCCCGCCGCGCTGAAAGATCCGCCTCGACTCGGCGAACTGCGCCAGCTTCCTGTTCCCCCGCAGGGCCTCCGAGAGCAGATAGGTGACCTCGAAGCCCCGTTCCGCCAGCTCGATCGCCGGGCGCAGCACCTGGGCCCAGGGCTTGGTTCCGTATTTGCGCAGGGCCAGCTCAAAGCCGCGCGCGCTTCCTGGCACGCCGGAGGCGCGGTAGCCGACCTGGTCGTCGTCGGTAGGGTTGCCGTCTTTGTCGAGATACATATCGCGGTGGGCAGCCGCTGGGGCGCGTTCGCGGAAGTCGAGGAACGTCGAGCGCCCGTCCGCAAAGCGGATCAGCATGAAGCCGCCGCCGCCAAGGTTGCCCGCGGCGGGGTGGGCCACCGCCAAGGCAAAGCCCACGGCAACGGCCGCGTCCACGGCGTTGCCGCCGTCGCGAAGGATCTCGAGTCCGGCCCGTGTCGCCTCGTCGCGCGTGGAGACGACCATGGCCTGGCGGGCGCGGACGGGCTCGCGCGTGGCCCCGGCGAGGCCCGCGGCCACAACAAGGATGGAGAGCAAGCAGCGAAGAAAGATCACGGCCAATTGTAGTCGGCGGAGGCTCACCATTGCAAAACGTCGCTCGTTTGGGCGGACCCGAGCAGCCACCGCGGGTCGCGGGACGTGGCGGACTCTGACCCCGAATCTTGGTTGCTAGAGCCGTCCGGTCGAATCGGTGTTGAGCGCAGCCACGGACTGGCCACAAGAAGCATTCTAGGGTGCCTGCAAATTGTTCTACGCCCAGCCGATAAGGAAGGTGAGGTTCCGCAACCGCAGGGTCGCCCCCCGGCGAGGTGTGGAGCCACGAACCCCAAAGGCCCCCGAGCGCATGGACGCCAAGGTCACCCAGCTATTGGAGAGCTTCAACGAGAACCGGCGTGAAAACGGCCGGCAGTTGGCGCTGCTCCTGGAAAAAGACCCCGCGGCGTTCCAACAGTCGGTCGTGCGCTATATGTGCAATGGGGCCGACGAATCGAGTGTTCAGTACATCGTTTGGCTGCTGCAAAGCAACCACATGTTGCTCGATCTGCTGCTGAACCCCGAAATCTCGTCCGTCGGCGAAGCTGTCGTGCTAGTGCAAGCGATGAGAGGCAAGGTCGAACGTCTCGACGTCGATTTGGCCAAAGCAATGAAGACGGCCTCCGGAAGCCTAAAGTCACGAGTTCTTCGGCTCCTTGCGGAAACTGCGGAGAGCAATCGTACTTTGCCGTTGCTGATCCACGCACTGCGGGAAGAAGGCCCGGACATACGCGCGAAGGCCGGCCGCATCTTCGCCCAACACTGCCAAAACGAACTGTTCATCGAGAACGTTCTGAAGGACCCGGATCCTAAAGTGCGAGCTGCCGCCATAGACGGCATGGGCTTCCGCTCGAGTAAAGAGCTGCCGTCGATTCTGCTCACCGCCGTGTCAGACTCCAGCCCTGACGTAAAGGCCCACGCTGTCCTGGCAGCCTATCGCCTTGGCGACTCACGCGCGTCCCAATGGGTGAACGATCTCGTCAGGCACCCGATCGCGGACTTCCGTACTCGGGCGGCTTGGATTCTCGGAGAGACCAAAGACCGCGACTGGTTGCCGTTGCTTCGGCACCTCCAAGAAGACCGCGATCCCCGCGTACGGCCCGAAGCCGAAAAGGCGATCCAAAAGATCGAGGCGGCGCACGCGGCGGAAGCCCGGGTCTCCGAACCACTCCGGCCAGAGGACGAGGACGAGCCCGCGGAAGAGCCGCAGGCGCTCGAGAAAGAAGTGCAGGTGGAGATCCTTTACGCCGCCGCCGAGCCGGACAGGGGCCGCTGCCTTCACCTCGCAATCACCGATGCGGAGGGAGTGAGAGTAGAGAATCTTGCAAAGGAGCACGTCAGGATTCACGAGGGCGATCAGCTCATCACCGACTACGAAGTGCTGTCTGCACAGGAGTGCGGTCCCATGAACCTGATGTACGTGCTGGACTGCAGCGGGAGCATGTCGGCCACCCAGCTCCAAGAAATGATAGGGGCGTTCGTTCTCAGCTTGAAGAACAAGGCGCCCGACGACCTCGTTGGCGCCTACAAGTTCTCGCTCGACGTAGAGCGGAGCGTTCCCTTTACCACCGACCCGAAGCGTTGTGCCGCGCTCGTCCGCCGTCCGCACCCAGGCCTGAGGACGGCGTCGCGGATTCACGATGCGATCGGACGGGCTGCTGAAGAGCTACTGACGAGAAAGAACGGCCCGCGCTCGATTCTTGCGATCGCCGACGGCGACGACCGCGGCAGTGAACGAAGCCTCCCCGACTTGATACGCGAGCTGCGGGCCGCCCGCGTCCCGGCGTCCATCATCGAGTTCAACGAAACCCCAACCTCCACGACTCTTCGTGAGCTGGCCAAGCGCACGGGGGGGTGGTACCTCCACGCAGCAAAGGGCAGAGAAGTAACGCGTGCGGCGCAGAGGGGCGTGCGCTTGTTCTCCAACCGCTATACCATCCACTACCGTTGTGAAACGCCCCCCGCGGAAGAAGTGTGCGTCGCGGTCAAGTCGCCTGACGGTGCCGGAGCTGCCTCCGCCAGGCTTTTCTCAGACTAGCCCGACTCTCGCGATTCGAGCCGCGAACAAACTTTTTGTGAGGGTGCCCGCGGCGTAAGTTCTTTGGCTCCATTCGCGGTCCTCGCCACTGCCGCTGTAGTGCCGACCTACCCCCTTTACTTTTTCGCGAAGCCGTTCAGAATAAAACTATGTTCCTGCGCGCCAGAACTTCGCGAAAGTCGGACTAGGCGAGGCGCACTGCTGGCCAAACAGGAAAACAGCTCTGAGTTTCTTTGGAAATGAGGCGAAACACACCTATGCGCCTCCGCAAAGACCGTCGAGCGCCGGATCCCTTAAGGGCTTAACAAGGCTGGCGTCGCAGTCAGCCGGGCGCGGGCCTCAGCGTTCTCCACTAGCGCTTGAGCCTCCAGAAAACGCCCTTCGGTCAGTAGCTCGGCGGCTTCCTCAACACTCTTCCACAAGCTGGGATCGAGCTTCAGTCGCTGCAACCGCGCGATCTCAGCCCACAGCGTGTGCTCTGTCATGTTGGACCACGAAACCCAACTCCATTATAACCCGCCCCACAAGACCCAGGACCGACCCAGGACCGATAAACTTGGTAGCGACAGCCCTTGGTCACTCCCCTGATGCACCAAACAAGTTTCCACGTTCGTAGACGACTTTGCCGCCGACGATCGTGCCCAACGCTTCGATGTCCTTGATCTCGTCGACCGGACAGGTGAGGTAGTCCTTGGAGATCACCGCCAAATCGGCGAACTTGCCGGGCTCGATCGAGCCCTTAACTTCCTCATCGAAAGTGAGATATGCGCCATTCCAGGTCCACATCTTGAGGGCTTGCTCGCGGCTGATGCGCTCCTCGGGACTGAATACGGTGCCGTCGGTCGTCTTGCGGGTGATGACCATCCACATGCCGAAGAAGGGGTGGTAGGGGTTGATGGCCGTGCGGGCGTCGAACTTGATCATGTGGTCCGAGCCGCCGCCGACGATGAGCCCCGCGTCGTGCAGCGACTTGTAGGGTTGGAAGGTCTTCATGCGCTCGGGGCCGAGCACTTCGGAGATTGCCGGGCCGTCGAAGTGGTACCAGGCCGGCTGCAGGTCGAGCAAGACGCCCAGGCGCTTGGTCTTGGCGATGGATTCCGCATTGTGGAAGTTCGAGTGGGTGAGCGAGAAACGCCGGTCGCGAATGGGCGACTCGCGGTTGATCTCGTCGTAGACGTCGAGCAGCACGTCGGTCGAGGCCCCTCCCGTCGTGTGCGCGGTCATTTGCCAACCCAGCCGATGGCCCAGCTTCATGATTGCCAGGATCCTCTCGCGAGGAATCCGCAGCACGCCGCGATAGTCCGGATCGTCGAAGCCATACACCTCGGTGTGCGAGCCGTACGGAGCCCGCAGGTAGGCCGTGCCGATCAGGATGCCGCCGTCGAGCAGGAGCTTCAATGCCCCGATGCGCACGTAATCGTCTCCGAAACCTGTGGCGAAGCCCAGATTGACGACGTCCTTCTTCACCTCCTCAAAGGGCCTCTCGCCATTCAGTCGCACGGTGATATTCGTGCGCACCGTCAAGTCGTCTTCGGCCCAAAGCCTCTGGTAGATACGAACCTGGTCGAACCACAAGGCGCGGTCGATGACGCTCGTGATCCCGACGGCGTTGTAGGCCTTGTGCATCTTGCGCAAGGAGTTGACGCGGTCTTCGTCGGAGTACTCGAGGGTCGCAACAAGCTTCGACACCAACTGCCGTGCGCCGAGAATCAAGCCCGTGGGCTCACCGCTTTTCGGGTCGCGAATGATCTTGCCGTTGTCCGGCTCCGGCGTGTCGCGATCGATCCCAATCGCACGCAGAGCTGCCGAGTTCAGCGCGGCGGCGTAATTGTTGTCGAGCATCACCATGTGCTTGCCGCTGAACCTGTCAAGCTGCCAACGAGTCGGGTAGCGGCGTTCTTTGAGTCGCGTCGAATAGACCTTGGGCACGAAGATGAGCTTGTCGGCCGGGGACGAAGCTGCGAGTCTTTCGACATGCGCCTGAATCTCGGCGAAGCTGCGCATGATGGGAATCTCAAAGTCCCGCTCGGCGAGGCCCGCGTTGATGGGATGTACGTGGGTTTCGATTAACCCCGGCACCATCGTGTTGCCGTGCAGGTTGATCTGCTTGGTCTTCGGCCCCGTAGTGCGGCCAACCTGCTGCGTGGTGCCGACGGCCAGAATGCGTCCTTCAGCGATCGTTACCGCTTCGCCGATAGGCCTCTCGGGCCACATGGTGATGATCTTGCCGTTGTAGTACATGACCTCGGCGCGGCTATCGGGAATCACCCGTTCTCGCTTCGGGTTCTGCGCGAGAAGCGCCATGCAGCCGACAAGAAAGACCATCAGAGCGACGCAAGATCTGTAGATCATACGAATCACCAACGCCAGAATACCAGCCAAAGCAACCGAGCCGTGACCGTAAGTACCTACCGAGTGAAATCCTTGCCAAGCCCGGCAGAAAATCTCAGAGGCCGGGACAGAGGCGCGGGTGTAAACCCGCGCGCTCCTTCGAGGCCGCGCCGCCGTGCGGTCCGTCGCCCAGACCCTATTGGGTTCCGGCTCGTCCGGGTCAGGGAGCGGTCCGGCACGAACCCTGCCGCCACCCGAGGGCCTCTAGGCTAGCCGGCGCGCCAGCCCGTGCCCCCCCATCCCAAGGCATCACGGCCCGCTATGATTGAAACTTGGCCATGCCGCCTTCGTCAATCAAAGCCCTCCTATTCGACCTGGGCGACGTCATCGTCGGTCTCGATTTCGCTCGCGCCTACCGCGCCACCGCAAAACTGTCACCCTACCGTTCCGACGAGATCCCCGATATCATCCGTCAGGCTGACCTCGCCAGCCCCTACGAGCGCGGGGAACTCTCAAGCGAGGTCTTCCACCGCCGCTTCTGCGACGCCCTCGACATGGACGTGTCGTTCGGCCGCTTCCGGCAGCTATGGGGCGACATGTTCGAGCCCAAGCCGCTCCTCGACGACAGATTCCTCGGCGGACTTGCTGCCAACTACCGGCTCGTTCTGCTCTCCAACACCAACGAGCTGCACTTCGAGTTCATCCGCGAGCACTACACCGTCTTGCGGCATTTCGAGGAGTTCGTGCTCTCCTACCAAGTCGGAGTCATGAAGCCGGCACCCGAGATCTACCTCGAGGCCGTTCGCCAGGCCGGATGCAAACCGCACGAGTGTTTCTATATCGACGACAAGCCGGTCAACGTGGAGGCTGGCGCCCGACTTGGACTCCATGCCGTCGTCTTCGAGAACTCCGGCCAACTACGCACGAGCCTGGCAGAGCGCGGCGTCCGGTGGAACGCCGCCCCGCTACAAGTCAAGTGAGGAGAGCTGTGAACGAACCCGTGTCCCGCCGCCAATGGCTCCGCTCAACCGCCCGAGCCGCGGGAACCCTCGCACTCTTGCCAGGCTGCTCATCGCAACGGGAGGCCTTGTGCAGCGTGGCGGCCTTCTCCGCCGACCTCACGCCGCCGCTTGGGCACGCCCTGCTCGCGGGCATGATCGAACCCGCGCGCAAGATCGTCGATCCCCTTTTCGCCAAGGGACTGATCCTGTCTCCCCAGGGCCAAGAACCCATCGTCATCGCGGGCGTGGACTGGTGCGAGATCCGCAACGACGCCTACGAACGCTGGCGCTCTGTCCTGGCTGAAGCTGCGGGCACAACGCCGCAGCGCGTCGTCGTCAGTAGCCTTCACCAGCACGATGCCCCGGTGTTCGACCTCGAGGCCCAACGCTTGCTCGACGGCGTCGGCCTGCCCGGCGCCAATTGCGATCCCGCCTTCCACGAAAAGGCCCTGCAGCGCGTTGCCGCCGCTGTACGAGCGTCGCTCGACTCGTCCCACCCGGTCACGCACATCGGTCTCGGCCAGGCCAAGGTCGAACAAGTCGCTTCCAACCGGCGCGTCGAGACTCCGGACGGCCGCATCACGTTCAACCGTTCCGCAATCACAAAAGACCCCGCGATCCGCGCCCTACCGGACGGCGCCATTGACCCGTGGCTCAAGGCGCTGAGCTTCTGGGACGGGGACCGCCCCGTCGCGGCGCTGAGCTGCTTCGCCGTCCACCCCATCACCTATTACGGCAAGGGGGAAGTGTCGAGCGACTACGTCGGGCTGGCGCGTGCCCGCCGCGAGCAGGACGACCTCTCCGTGGCGCAGCTCTACCTGACGGGTGCCGCCGGCGACGTCACCGCCGGCAAGTACAACGACGGCGACCCGGCCAATCGTGCCGTGCTCGCCGAACGCGTGTATCAGGGCATGGTCGGGGCCTGGGAAGCAACCGAGCGGCATCCGCTCGAAGCCGTTGACTTCCGAACCGTGCCCTTGCAACTCCCTCCCAGGAAGTCCGCGGGCTTTACGCTCGAGGATCTCAGCCGCGATCTCGAAGACGAGTCCCTACCGCCCAAGACCCGCTCACTCGCGGCCATGGGCCTCAGTTGGCGCAAGCGCGCCGGCGCAGGGCTCGCCATCGACCTGCCGGTAATTGACTTCGGTCCGGCGCGCCTCTTGCTGTTGCCGGGCGAAGCGTTTGTGCAATACCAACTGGACGCGCAGCAGATGCGGCCCGACTTGTTCGTCATAACGGTCGGCTACGGCGACTGCGCAACCGGCTACATCCCCACCGCCGAGGCATCGCAAGAGGGTTTCGACCGACGACGACGCTCGATCAAGACCTGGATGTGGGTCGACCCCGACCGTTCCGAAGCCGCCATGCGCGCCGCGCTCACCGAGGCGATGGCACCTCCAGCCGAACTGCGGCCGTAGGGGCCGGCGTTGCAGCATCGGACGGTCAAGGTGTGGCTGGCCCAGACTTCGTCACGGGCCCGACCGTCACGGCCGCCCCGTATCCCGGCGCGGCGCGAATGCGGTCGACGGGTAGACCAACGAGAGCGCCTCGCGAGCCGACGACGCGACCTGTGAGTATGGGTTGGTGTCGAGCGACCGTTTCAGATAGCTCCGGGCCGCAGTCTTATCACTAAGCTTGGCGGCGATCATGCCGGCGTGGTAGAAGAGCCTCGCGTCACGGATGCCGGGGGCCAGGGCCTTCTCAATTTCAGAACGAGCCTGCTCGTAATCGCCACTACCGTGAAGGGCCCAGGCGTGAGCGTCACGGGTCCACACGTCGTTCCGCCGCCCGATTTCGCGCTGGGCGATCCGCAGTGCCTCCTCGGGCCGGGAGGCATAGTCGGCGTAGTAGCGGACCAGTTCGCGATTACAATTGTCGGCACCCTCCATCTCGGCCCGACCTAACGTCTCGAACCTCTGGAATGCCACCCCGGCTGCGCCCTTGCGACCCGCCCTCTCCAGTGCAACAGCGACATCGAAGAGGTTCTCCGGATGAGGCGCGCGCTCATAACGACGCTCGAACAGGTCGACGGCCTCGGCAAAACGCTCCTGCCCCATTCGCACCTTGCCAAGGTTCGCGAGGGCGTAGTGGTAGTCAGGGAACAGGTCGAGCGCCTGCTCGAGAAGCTGCTCGGCGCGGCGGAGGTCCCCACTGCCAAAGTGCGCCTGCGCCATATGGGTCAGAATCCAAGCCCGATCCTCGACTTCAGACGGCGCTGTCCGCTGATACGCCTTCTGCAGGAACTCGAGCGCGGCATCCGTGTAGCCGTAGAGCTCACGGAGATACGCCCCCCGAGTGAGGCCGGGCACATTGCCTGGACGTAGGTCGAGCATCCACTGCACGGCTGCCTCGGCCTGCTCGTACTCGCCCAACTCGGTGTAGGCATCGGCCAGGAACCCGTACACCTGCACGTCGTCGGGTGCGAGTTTGTTGAGGACCTTTGCTTCTTCGAGAGCCTTGGCGAACTCGTGCTGGCCCAGCAGACACCAGACCCGTGCCTTGCGGGCCCCGTAGTTGCCCGGCTCGAGTCGCAGCGACGTTTCGACCGCCTCGAGCCCCTTCTGGTAGTAGTCAGCGTCGGCCGTCTCGCGGGCTCGTCGGGCCAGAGCCATGGCGAGTTGGTTGTACGGCCGAGCCTTTTCGGGTTGGCGTTCAATCGCCTTCCGCGACAGGATGATCTTTCTCTCTCCCGGCGAAGGCCCTTTCTCACCGAGCAGCGGGGTCGTCAGCAGATACGAGGCGGCAAGAACAAGAGCGATGAAATGGGTCATCCGGCTTCCCTTTCGGTCGTAGCAGCGATTTACAAGAAAAGCGGCCGCGCTCAGAGGCTTGAGCGCGGCCGCCACCCTCCCCTATTCGACCGGCCCCCCTCCCTCTTCGCCTGGATCGATGTGGCGGCGGTTGCGGCCGTCCGGGCAGTTCGCCAGGTAAGGAAAGCTCGTCCGATACGGAGCGTCGTTGACGTTCACCCCGTCACCGAGCCGATTGTTGGGGAAGCGATTCAGGCTCTCCCCAGCAGCGTCGACGGTGAGGACGCCGCCAACACCCACACGGAGCACGATGTCCACCACGTCGTCGAAAAGCCGGCGGCCGTTAGGGTAACCGGCACGGTCGCCGCCAATTAACCCCAGGCGGCTTGCCGAAGACACGGGTGTGGGCGGAACCGACACGTTCAAACGCAGGATATCGGCGATGGGTCCGGCCGTCGTAAACGCCGCGGCCCGCGGGTCGATGATCGGTGCCGTGTAGATGACCAGCGGAAGAAGGTCGAGCCGTGGCGCCTCAGGAATGGTAAGAACTCCGCCGTAGAGCGCCTCGACAATTCGGGCAATCGGCGGATCCAGAAAGAAATCCGCGAACTGCGCATCCGCTTTCGGTGTATCCATGCTGAACCGGTCTTTCGACCCGATTCCAATGATCAGCTCGTTAATGAGCGGGTGGCCCATGCGCTGGACTTGGCGGAACTGGGGGGGGGAAACATTCGAGCCCGAGGATTCACTACTTCCCGCGGGCGAGACGTCGTACCCCAGGCCCCGATCGTGCTATTCGGAGACCGGTTTCCCAAGATCGGGTCGTCCTCGCGCTTGACCATTGAGATCGGCACCTCAATCGCGATCGCGTTCACCGCGTAACCGGAAATCGTGTCGCTTGCGAGGTTCTCTTGGGCAGCGTCTTCCGCATCGGTAAGCACCCCAGGGACGCCGCTGGCCAGGGTACGAAAATTGGCCGTATCAAAGGCCGCGCCGAGATCAATCCAGAAGGGATCGTCCACGGTCCCGGCGAACACCTTCACGCCATCGTGCAGGTCGTAGGTGGCCGCATCAAACAACGCCCCGTAGTCCATCGTGCGAGGGCCGGCGTTGCCCGGAACCGCGTAGAAGGGGCCTCCGTCCGGATTGGTCAGTTCCCGGGCGACGCCGTCGGTGATCATGGTCACGGTGTAGGTTTGCACCTGGTTCAGCCCGGGGCTATCAAAGGTCGTAATTCGGGGGGGACAACCAGATCCCCCGTGCCGGGATCGACTGCACCTGCCTCCCCCACGCCGGCCACGGCGGTGTAGACACCGGGCAGCCGAAACTCCTCCGTCGTGAAGCGGAATTGGAAGACGACATCCGGTGTCACATTGGTGTTGTTGTCGATCTTGATCTCGTAGAGAATGTCAGGGTCAAAAGGAAACAACGTGGGGCCGTTGGCGGGCTCGAGCAGAGGATCCACGTCCAGGATGAACGTCACCTTGTCGAGACCGGTATCTCCGTCGTAGCTGCGAAAGGCGAAGAAGTCGGTGATGTCCGCTTTGTGATCGAGAGCGGTAATGGGTGCTTCGCGGTGATTGGCTGCGTAGAAAGTCGCTGGAATGGCGGCTGTCATCAGGGCAGCGGCCACAACGATAGATTTCCGTAGGTTCATGCTTCTCCCTCCAAAAGAAAGTCGGTTCCGCGCGGGCTCAGTTGCCACCCGGTGGCGAACCTTGCCGGAACTCTCCGGCTCTTTTGATAACTACGAGGAGATGCCGAAATCGGATGTGCTCGTTCTCGATAGGCGCGAGACACAGCGAAAAGTTGTAGGTATTCCGAGCGTTGACCGGAGGGGAGGGGGCCCTTCTAGGAAACGCGGCCATGCGCGGGAAGCGTACGCAAGCCCTAGAGGCTAGCCCAATGGCCCGACCCAGATCGGCTGGGTGGTCGGCTGCGGCTGCCCGCCGGAAGGCTCGTCGGTGATGGCGAGGGCCGCGGCGTCCGACGGCGACAGCTCCGGCGAGACGACATACGTAACCTTCCCGTCCTGCTCGGGCTCAAACGTGCCGGCGCTCACAGGGCTGCCCTGCTTCGGGATGACCCAGAGTTGATAGGTTCGGTCGGAGGGCAAATCGGGCATGTCTTGGGCCGCGAGTACGAGCCCAAGGTCTTCATGCCAGTAGGCACGAAGTTGTGGGGAGGTCGGCGCATTCAGAGCAACGGGGACGGTCCCCGGCGCCGAGACGATCTCGAGCACCTGCTGATAGTTCTCGTTCTGTGCGCTTAGATCCCGTTGGCGCCTTTCTAGATCAGCGACCTGCTGTTGAAGCTGTTGCGAGCGCACTTCGATCTCACTCGCCTGCCACTGACTGAGCACCGCGAAGGCAAGCATGGCCGCTGCCGTTGCCCAGGCAAAGGCGGGCGTCCAGGAGCGTCGGGCCGGCGGAGGAGCCACCACGGCCAAGAGCCTTGCCCGCACCGCGGCGGGCGGCTCCACCGGAGGCGCCGCGAGCGCTAGGTGAGCAACTCTTGCCCGCGCCTCCTCGACACCGGGCGTACATCGCGCGCAGCCCTGTTCAAGGTGAGCGACGACTTCGGCGTGCTCCTCATCGTCCAGTACTCCGAGCGCAAAGAGGTCGTACTGTTCTTGAAGGAGTTTGCAGTCCGTCATGCCGCTTCCTCCTCCAATGCCAGTCGTAGCCTCCGGAGCGCGCTTCGGATCCAGGTTTTGACAGTGCCCAGAGGCTGATCCATCGACGCAGCGATCTCGCTTTGGCTCAGTCCCTTGAAGTAAGCCAACTCCAGCGCTTTCTTCTCAGACTCAGGCAGCTTGCTCATGAGACGCTGCACGCGTTCGGCTAGCCGCAGCTGATCAAGCCATTCCTCCGGCCTGGGTACCGACATGCCCGAGGGAGGGTCCGCTGCCGGGTCTTCCTGCCGCCGTTGCTTCTCGGCCTTACTGCGGATGTGATCGATCGCAATATGGCGCGCCAGTGTCAGCAGCCAAGGCCCCAGGGCGCCGCGGGCCGCGCGGTACGTGGGTGCGCTGTTCCACAACCGCAAAAAGACCTCCTGCAACAGCTCGTCGGCGGAAGCGGCCTGCCCCGTGACCCGCAACAACAGTGAATACACCGCGCGGGAATAGCGGTCGTAGAGCTGCTCCAGGCCTTCGGAGTCATGGTCCACCACGCGTCGCATCAGCTCATCGTCGGGCACGAGCCCGGCCGCCGTCCCCCCAAGTAGCGCTGCCAATAACACCGTGGATCTTGGCCCCGGCCACCACTATAGCCCAGAGCACAGAGCCCGCCGAGCGCAGCGGTCTTCTGCAAGGTGTATTCCACCGCGATTCCCGGCGGTCGGTCGGCGTTTCGTGCTATAACCTCTTCATCTATTGATTACGTGGATTGCCGCTAGGCCGGATGTGGCCCTGTTGTTTCGAATGTGATGAATCCGACCCGACCCGTCATCTCGTACCGTTTTTCAGATGGGGACTTGCTTGACGGCTCCTAGGGCTCAGGCTGACGCTCCTCGAGCGGGAGAGTTGTGGACGGGTCTCCTCGCCCAGGTGGCCCAGGGTGACCAAGGGGCTTTGGCCGAGTTCTACGACGACAGCAGCCGGTACGTGTTTGGGCTGACACTGAGGATTCTTGGAGACCGCGAGAGTGCCGAGGAAGTCACGCTGGACGTCTACGTCCAGGTCTGGAAGCAGGCGAGCCGGTACAGCCCGGAGCGTGGCGCGGTTTCGTCCTGGCTGCTGAACATGGCGCGCAGCCGGGCGATCGACCGGCTGCGGTCAAAAGGGCGGCGCCAGCGCGCACAGGAGGGCCCGCTGGATGCGGTCGGCGAAGCCGCGGATCGCGCCCCGACGCCTGAGGAAAGCAGTCTCGCATCCGAGCGCCGGCGTGCCGTCCAGTCGGCACTAGGGGCGCTTCAGGAGCCGCAGCGGGAGGCCATCGAATTGGCCTACTTTTTAGGATTCAGCCACTCGCAAATCGCCGAGCGGCTGGGCGAGCCGCTCGGGACGGTTAAGACGCGCATCCGCCTCGGCATGCTTCACCTTCGGGATTCGTTACAGCCCCAGATGGGCGCGCTATGAACGGCCGGCACCAACATCGGTCTAATAAAACTTGCGAGTGGGCTGCGCTCGCGGCACTCGGTGCGTTGAACCCCGAGGAAAGTGCGGCTTACCAGGAGCACTTGGCGGACGGCTGCCTGGTCTGCGAGGGGGACGTGCGCTCGTTCGAGGAAGCAGCCGGGCAACTCGGGTTCGCGGCGGCGGCCGCAGCCCCTTCGGCGGACCTCCGAGCGCGGCTGCTCCAACGCATCCAAGCGGAGACGGAGCAGCCCGGCGCCAACGCCGAGCCGGCGCGCGGCCCGGAACGCGCGATCCTGTTCGATGAAGGTGGTCTGCTGATTGCGCGATCAACCGAGATGGACTGGGAAGCGGCGCCGCTTCCCGGAATCTCCAGCCGGGTTCTCTTCAACGACCCGAAACGCCAGTATACGACCCAGCTCGTCCGCATGGAGCCCAACACGACCTACCCCAGCCATCGTCATAGCGAGGTCGAGGAACTCTACTTGCTCGAAGGGGACCTGTTGGTGGAAGGTCAGACCATGCGGCCCGGTGATTACTGCCGCGCGGAACCCGACAGTATCCACGGCCAAGTCGGCACCAAGAGCGGCGCGCTGTTCCTGGTGCTCTCCTCACAGCAGGACGAAGTGCTCGCATAGCGTCGTCACATAGGGTCGTGAAAGGCACTGTTGCCTGTCCGCCGGCGCTAGGAGTAAATCCGCTCCAGCCTCTCCCGGACGTACTTCATCGACCGGCCGAAGCTCTCCCGCGGGCTGACCCGCACATAGTCGAGATCCACGCAGATCCAGCCCTTGTACTTGCGCTTCTTGAGGGTACGGTGCAGCCGCGGGAAGTCGATCTCGCCCTCGCCCAGGTCGTAGATGCTGTTCATGAAGGTCGCGCTGGGGGTATTGGCCTCGAGCACTCGTCCGTTGGCCAGGCGAATGTCCTGGCGTGCCGGAGTGATGCGGGCGTCTTTGTAGTCCATGAAGTTCAGGCGGTCGCTGTACTTCTCATACAGATCCACGACATCACAGCCGGCCAGATGCAAGTGGGCGGTGTCAGGCGAGAAGTGGAAACGCTTGGGGTCGCTGTGCTTCAAGAACAGCTCGACCTCGTCGTGGCTCTCGACAATCTGGTTCAGATGGTTGTGCAGACCCGCCCGAAAGCCGTACTCCTTGGCCACATCGCCCAGGTGGTTCCAAAACTCGCAGGAGCGCTCGATGTACTCGGGGATCTCGATCTTCGCCAGCGGCTGCCCCCCGGGACCGCGTCGCCCCGGCGAGAAAACAACCAGCTCGGTGGCCCCGAAGTTCCGCAAGAAACCCATCGCCTCCCGCGCGGACTTCTCCATCTTCTCGTGCTGCGTTCTGTCCCACGCCGGACCCCCGTAGGAGATGGTGGCGATCCGCAGGTCGCGCTTCTCGAGTTCCTTCTGGAGCGTTGGGATCGTCAGCCCGTAGGTCTCGAGGCACCGCGGGAAGCTGGTCATGCGCAGGCCTGTGAATCCGGTGTCCTTCATCACCGCGAGTACCTCGGTGAATGGCACCTGCTCCAGATGGCCCCACAGCCCCAGGCTAAAGGCCCATTGGATGTTCTTCCCGCGCGCGCCCGACGCCGACTCGGCGGCGAAGCCCGCCAGCGCACCCGCCACCGTGTTCAAGAACCTTCGTCGTTTCAACCGGGCCCTCCCTTCCGCTGCTCTGAGGGTTTCGACCGCCTTGCATCGGAATTCTAACACTCTGATTCCCGGTGGGTCCGCTCTTTTTCTGTGTCCGCCGACGGCCCAAGAAGTGAGCAGGGCGTCCCTGGCTTGGTGGGCACGAACGAGTGTTGGTCTCGCCCCGTCCCTCCGATCTGTGCGAACCTGACGGAAGGTGCCCATGAAGTCACGCGTTTACAGCCAGGTGGCGGAGCTGATTGGCGGCACGCCGATGGTGCGGCTCGACGCGCTATCGCCCGACGGCGGGGCCACGATTCTGGGCAAGCTCGAGTCGCTCAACCCCAGCGGCAGCGTCAAAGACCGCATCGCGCTCAGCATGATTCGCGACGCCGAGACGTCCGGAAAGCTCAACCCCGGCATGACCATCGTCGAGGCCACCAGCGGCAACACCGGCATCGGCCTCGCCATGCTGTGCGCCAAGTTCGACTACCATCTCATCCTCACCATGCCGGAGTCGATGAGCTTCGAACGCCGGGCCCTGGTCACCCGCTACGGCGCGCAGGTCGTCCTCACGCCGGGCGACGATGATCTCGCAGGCTCTGTAAAGAAGGCGCGTGAGATCGTCGAACAAAACCCGGGCTGCATCGAGCTACGGCAGTTCGACAACCCGGCGAACCCGCAAGTGCACCGCGAAACCACCGGCCCGGAAATCCTCGAGGCAGTGGGGGACGACATAGCGGCGTTTGTTGCCGGGGTCGGCACCGGCGGGACGATCACGGGCGCGGGCGAGGTATTGAAGCAAGCCGTGCCAAACGTCAAGGTCGTCGCCGTCGAGCCCGCCACGTCCGCCGTACTAAGCGGCAAGCCGCCTTCACCCCACCACATCGAGGGCATCGGCGCGGGGTTCGTGCCGTCGATTCTCAACCGCGGCATCATCGACGAGATCATTGCAGTGGAAGATCGCGAGGCATTCGACATGACCAAGGAGCTGGCCGCCAAGGAGTCGCTGCTGGTCGGCATCTCGTCGGGTGCGAACGTGACGGCCGCGAGGCGGGTCGCGGAGAAACTCGCGCCGGGCCAACAGGTCGTCACTATTCTGTGCGACACCGGCACCCGATATTTCAGTGTGGAAGAGTATTTCCGGCAGGAGAAAGAGTATCCGACCGGCATCCTGCTGTAACTTGCGGACCACCCAAGATTGAGACTCAGCGGTAGAGAACGGGCCCGCGAAGGGAAGCTTCGCGAGAGACTTCTTGCCTCCGAACGCCGTAGCCCGTGGCCGGGCATCGCCGCCTGCGCCGCTCTGACCTGGGCGGCGTTCTACCTGCACACCCTGCCCTTCCCTCCGTTCACGCTGCGGGACGACTATCACCCCTTGAACGCGGTGCTGTTGGCTCTGCTGCTGGGTCTGGCGATTCGCAACCTGGCGCCGGCGGCCGCACGGCTGCGGCCGGGCGTCGATATGGTGATCAAGAGAGTCCTGCCGGCGGGCATCGTTCTGCTGGGCGCAAGGCTGGACTTCTACGACTTGCTCCGGGTGGGCTACCGGGTCTTGTTCGGCGCGGTCATTCTGATCGTGGTCATCATCGTGGCGACGCGGTACCTCTGCCGTTTCTTTAACGTGAAGGCTGAACAGGGGCTGCTCATCGGAGTCGGCACGGCGATCTGCGGCACGTCGGCCATTGTCGCCACAGCCCCGCTGGTGGAGTCGAAGGAAGAAGACATCGCCATCTCGATCGCCTCGATCAATCTTTTGGGTGCGTTGGCGATGGTGGTCTTTCCTTTTGCGGGTGCGTTTCTGCTGATCGATCCGCAGGTCTATGGGGAGTGGTGCGGCCTGGCGATCCACGCGACGCCGCAAGTGATCGCGGCCGGGTTCGCCCATCACCTCGATGGGGAGACCGCCGGCGAGATTGCCACGATCGTCAAGCTGACGCGCATCTCCCTGCTCGGCCCGGCGGTGTTCGTGATCGGAGCGGCGTACGCCTACCAGCGGCGCAAGCAGGCGGCATTTGTGGGCCCGCCGGTGGACTACGCGCGGCTGGTCCCGACGTTTGTTCTCTTCTTCGTGGGAATGGCGTTCTTGAGAACGGCGGGAATGTTCCCCGAGATGACGTTCCACATGACCGACCGCTTTCTGTTCGGCGCGGGCGACCGCACCATCGACCTGGCCTACAGCTTGGGCGAGGCGGGGAAGTGGCTGATCACGGGCGCGATCGCCGGCGTGGGATTGGTGACCGAATTCCGCGCGTTGCGGTCGGGCGGGGTGCGGCCGTTATTGCTGGGGCTGGTATCGACGGTGATTCTGGCTTTGCTGGCGCTGGGCTATTCGTATTGGCTTTGATGGGAGGCGGCAACGCTACCTGGCCACGACGGCTTCGATGAGGCGGATGGGCGTTTGGGTCTCGATGACACGTTCGAGGCGGAAACCGGCGGCGGCGAACAGGTCGGTGAACTCGTCGCGTTTTGCGCTCGCGTCCACCGGGGCCGGCCGGCATCTCAACATCGAGCAGCAGCGCCGGCCGGCTCTCCGGTTCCGGCGTGATGAGCGTTTCACACAGCACAATCCGCCCTCCGTCGGCCAAAGCCTTGGCGCAGTTGCGAAGGATCGTCGCCGCGGTTTCGTCATCCCAGTCGTGGATGATGTGTTTGAACACGCACAGGTCGAAGGGCCCCGGGATCGTTTCAAAGAAGCTCCCGCCGACCGCCCGTATTCTGCCGGAAAGGCCGGCTTTCTCCATGGCTGGTTCATATCGATATCCCCACAAAAGAAAGTGTGACCGGGAGCAGCACAGCCTATCGCTTCTTGCCTCTGAATTTCAGACACGAATTTCAGACACGCTTCCCAAATCCGTACGTGAGGATTCATGACGACGGCTGGACGCCCCGGCTCGCAAGGGCCGTGTCTACCTGCCACGGCAGAGCTACTGACCCGGTCCGGCGACCGGGGCCTGGGCGAGGGGGTGAGCGTTTGCGCTAGTCCAACTACAAGGTCGGAAGCCCGAGGATTCCGCCTTCCTGCCGGTTGCCTTGTTCTCCACTGGGTTGGCCGCGTGCCGGGACCGTCGGGGGCCGCCCCAACGGGTTCTGGAAGGTGACCTCCTGCTCGGTGAACAACAGGTCCCGGTCGAACACCATGTCGAGTTGCGTGCCGCGCTCGAGAAGAGCGTCCGGGCCTCGGGTCAGCAACACTCCCGCGAGACCGGCGGCCACGCCGGCCGCACCGCCTAGGCCCAGGCCGCGCACCGGCCGGCCTCCGACGGCTCCGGCGATCACGCCAACCGTTGACCCTACGCGCGCGGCGTCCGCCACCGATTGCGCGTCCTCGCCTTTGGTGCCTGCGCTTTCGACCGTGCCGCTCTCGCGGTCGAGCGTCTCTTCGGAACTGCCGTCGAGCGATCCGAGCCTGCCGACAAACTCGCGGATCGTTCCATTCGGCAGGATCATCTGCTCAAACCGCAAATGAATCTGGCCCTTGCCCTTGATGCGCCCCGGACGCTTCACAGCGGTAACCGTCCCGCTCACGTACGTGCCGGGCGGCACGAGAATGCGTCCGTTGACGGCAACGGGGTAAACCGACTGCAAGTAGAGCTTGTCCCCCGGCGCGGCGTTCTTCGAGCTGACACTGTTGATTAGCGCCAGCGGGACACGCGTGCCCCTCGGCAGCGTGATCGCGTCTTCCGGTGCCTTCTTTCGCTCAATCAGGCCTTCGCCGCTCGCGGTTACCCTCGGGCGGCTCCTGGCCGGGCAGCAGGGGCGCCGCCAGGGCCAACACGACTACAACAATCGTTAATCTTGTCATTAGACTGGGCTCCTGACTTGTTTGGACCCGCGCCGGCGGCAACGCGTTTACTATTCTCCCGTGAAGGAGGGTTAACTTTCGTAAAGAATTGTAGCGTTGAAAGAGCTTGACCGCTGCAAAGCTGGCTTACAGCGCCGAGGGTCAAATCACCGCGCGGCGAGCCTGGGCAGTCGATTCGGTCGGCTATGATGGTAGTTCGTGTCGACCGGAAGTCCTCCAACTATAGAGCTAGCAGCCCGCGTCACTGCGCTAGAGCAGTCGCTGGCGCGGGTGATCCGCGGCAAGGCCGAGGTGCTGCGCTTGGCCGTCGTGTGCCTGCTCGCGCGGGGACATCTGCTGATCGAAGACGTGCCCGGTGTGGGCAAGACCACCCTCGCCCACACGCTGGCCCACAGTCTCGACAGCGGTTTCCACCGCATCCAGTTCACCAGCGACATGCTGCCCAGTGACGTCGTGGGCGTCACCGTATACAACAGCACTCGCGAGGCGTTCGAGTTCAAGCCCGGCCCCATCTTCACCAATTTCTTGCTAGCCGACGAGATCAACCGCACGACGCCCAAGACCCAGTCCGCTTTGCTCGAAGCGATGAACGAGCGCCAGGTGACGATCGAGGGACGTTCGTATCCTCTGCCGGACCCCTTCATGGTGATCGCGACGCAGAACCCGGTCGAGTACCACGGCACGTACCCGCTGCCGGAGTCGCAGATGGACCGCTTCCTCATGCGCATCGAGATGGGCTATCCCGACGCAGTCAGTGAACGTGAGATCCTGCGGTCGTCTCCGTCTGCGCAGCTTTCGTCCGCGGTCGATGTGGTGGCGAGCGGTGCGGACGTGGTCGAGCTGCAGCGCGAAGTCGAGGCCGTCAGGGTCGACGACTCTGTGTTGGACTACGTGATGACGATCGTCGAGAAGACGCGCACGCACGAACACTTGGCGCTGGGCGTGAGCCCGCGCGGCTCGATGGCCCTGTACCGGGCAGTACAAGCACTCGCCCTCGTCGAGGGACTCGACTACGTGACGCCTCACCACGTCAAGCGGCTGGTGGTCTCCGTGTTCGCCCATCGCATGGCGCCCGACTCCCGCTTCGGCAGCGGCGTGGCGCCAACGATCCGCAACACGCAGGTGCTTGAGGAGATCCTGCACACCGTCACGGTTCCGATATAGTCGTTTGAAGGACGCAACAACGTAACAAGAGTGTCAAGTTTTCAACGAGCGTGCTGCGGAAGCCCGTGCGCGCGGATCTCGGTCTTGAGATCCGCGGGTTTGCCGTTTCGCCCCGGAGGGGCCGAAGGAGAATAGCCCCCCGGCTTTAGCCGGGGGTGTGCGGCGGGTTCTCCTTGAAGCCCTGAAAGGGGCGACACACCTTTCACCGCGGACGTGCGATCACCCCTAGTCATCGGAAGGATGCAACAGCGTAACAGAAGTGTCAGAAGCACCGCTGCCGCCCTTTTTTCTGCCGCAAAGTAGCCGGCGGCCTTCGCAAACTGACGTGTCCGGTTCGCTCCCTAGCCACCGTAAACCCCTCCCAGAAACCACTACATGAGAACCGCCATCATTGGACTGCCGCAAGTCGGCAAGACATCGCTCTTTACGATTCTCACCGGCATGGCGCGCGAGACCCGTCTCGGTGGCTCCGCCGTGCAGGTAGGGGTCGCGCACGTGCCGGATTCACGCGTTGACCGGCTGGCCGACGTCTTTCAACCGTCCAAGATCACGCACGCCACCATCGAATACGCCGACATGCCGGCGCTGTCGAAAGAAGCGTTGCGCGACCCGGGCATCATGAGCAGCCTCCGCGTCGGCGACGCTTTTCTGCACGTCGTGCGGCTGTTTGACGACGACACCGTCATGCACGTGGAAGGCAGCCTCGATCCCGAGCGCGACTGGAAGAACGTCGAGCTCGAGTTGATCCTCAGCGATCTGGTTGTCGTCGAGAAGCGTCTCGAGCGTGTCGAGAAGGACATGCAGCGCATCAAGAACCCCGACCTGCCCAAAGAACGCGACCTTCTGCTGAAGTGCAAGGCCGCCCTGGAAGCCGAGCAGGCGCTACGCGAGTTGGAGCTCACTGCCGAAGAGGACAAGGTTCTACGTGGCTTCCAGTTCCTCTCGGCCAAGCCGATGCTGCTGGTGCTCAACCTCGGCGAGTCCCAAGCGGGCAGCCTCGAACAAGTGGAAGAAGAATACCGAAAGCTCTGGCTGAGTGACCACGCCAACGTCGGATTGGCAGCGGTGTGCGGCAGCATCGAATCGGAGCTGGCCGAGCTGCCGGAGGAAGAAGCGAAAGAGTTCATGGCGGGCTACGGACTGCGCCAGTCGGGGCTGGAACGAGTCATTCAAGCGAGCTATTCGCTGCTCGGCCTCATGTCGTTCTTGACGGCCGGCGAAACCGAAGTGCGGGCATGGACGATCCGCAAAGGCGCCACCGCGGTCAAAGCCGCCGGGACCATCCACACCGACTTCGAGAAGAAGTTCATCCGCGCCGAGGTCATTCAGTGGGAGAAGCTCGTCGAGCGTGCCGGGTACGCCGGGGCCCGCGACCACGGCGAGTTGCGCTTGGAAGGCAAGGAGTATGTGATTGAGGACGGTGACGTGCTGGTGATCCGGCATGGATGACCCGGTGTAGCTCCTGCCGCCGCAAAAGCCGCAACAGATTTGCAATACTGAGTACACCTTGACATGACTGGTTCTCGCTGAGAGAATCGCCGGCTGAACGAGCATATGAAAACGTATCGAGAATCGGGCGTCGAACTGATCCAGGGCCAAGGCACGGAAGGCCGTTTCGAGTACCAAGGTCTGATGCTTCGGCTGGGAGTTTTCCATGCCGAAGAAGGCTGGTACATCGGCGTCCATATGTCATCGGGCCGGATGGTTGCGCGCCTCAGCCTCGAATACGCCAAGACCCAGAAGGAAGCCAAAGACATGCTCAAATATGGCTTCTTCCTGCGCTCGGAAGAGGCGCCCGAACTCATCGAGCACCTGGGCAAGATCGACCTCCTCAGCGTCCCCACCCACACACGCGAAAGCAACCCCGCGTAGGCCGACACCAACAGCGGATCCCGGACCCCACGCTCAGAGCCGCGGGCGTCAGCCTGCGTTGAGCCATCGCGCAGCACCACGCGGGCATCTATACACGACCCGGCTTCGAACCTCCGAGGCACCCTCCCGACGTGGCGCACGCCCGTGGCGTGCCGAGCCGAGCCATGCTCGGCTCATGCGCCGCACCCAGCGAGCCTTTTCTATACAAGCCCGCCCGTACCCCCCGACGCCCTGTTGTACAATCCATAGCGCCATGAAGAGCGCGTCATGAAGAGCTACGTAACCGGCCCACACGCCAACCTGATCGACAAACCCATCGATCAAGTCTTCCGAAACACCGTCGCCAAGAACCCTTCGCACGAAGCGATCATCTCCATCCACCAAAACCTCCGCCTCACCTACGAAGACCTCGCCGGCGAAGTCGCGCGCACCGCGGCGGGGTTGTGGGGACTCGGCATCCTCCCGGGCGACCGCGTCGGCATGTGGGCTTCGAACTGCGCTGAGTGGGCCTACTTGCAGGTAGCGACGGCACGCATCGGCGCCGTACTCGTCAATGTCAATCCCGCTTACCGTGCCCACGACCTTCAGTACGTACTCGCGAAGTCGCGCATGAAGGCGATCTTCTATCACGACCACGATGCGCGCGCGAACTACAGCGAGGTTCTCGACGAAGCCCGCTCGGGCGACAACGTGCCGCTCGAGCACGCCATCGTCCTCGCGGCCGACTCATGGGACCGCATGATCGACTCGGGCGTCGAGCCCCTGCCGCATGAGGCCGTCCCCGATGACGTCGTCAACATCCAATTCACTTCGGGCACCACCGGCAACCCCAAGGGCGTCCTCCTCACGCACCACAACCTGCTCAACAACGCCTACCTCGTCGGCAGCGCCCTCAAATGGACGGCCGCCGACCGCCTCTGCCTCGCCGTGCCGCTATACCACTGTTTCGGATGCGTCATGGGGTCGCTGGCGTCGATCGTCTTCGGCTCGACCCTGGTGCTGCCCGCCGCGCAGTTCGATCCCCTCGCCGTGCTACGGGCCATCGACGCGGAGCGCTGCACCACAGTCTTCGGCGTGCCGACCATGTTCCTCGCCGAGCTCGACCACCCCGAGTTTTCGAGCTACGACATGACGTCGCTCCGTACCGGCATCATGGCGGGCGCGCCGTGTCCCATCGAGCTGATGAAGCGCGTTGTCAGCGAGATGAACTGCCACGAGATGACCATCGCCTACGGGCAGACCGAGGCTTCTCCGGTCGTCACGCAGTCTTCCACCGATGACTCGCTCGAATTGCGCGTCTCGACCGTCGGCCGCGCGCTGCCCGAGACCGAAGTCAAGATTATCGACCGAGCGACCCGCGACACCGTTGACGTCGGCGAACAGGGCGAACTGTGCACGCGCGGCTACCTCGTGATGAAGGGCTACGACCGCGATCCCGAGGCAACCGCCGCCGCCATCGACGAAGAAGGCTGGCTCCACAGCGGCGATCTCGCCACGATGCGAGAGGACGGCTGCTTCCGCATCACAGGCCGCCTCAAGGAGATGATCATCCGCGGCGGCGAGAACATCTATCCCCGCGAGATCGAGGAGTTCCTCTACCAGCACCCGAAGATCGCCGACATCTACGTCGTGGGCTTACCCGACGAAAGGCTCGGCGAGCGCGTCCTGGCCTGGATCCGCCTGAAGCCGAACGAGTCGGCAACGGACGAAGAGATCCGCGACTACTGCCGAGACCGCATCGCCCATTTCAAGATCCCCGAGCACATCCGCTTTGTCGAGGCGTTCCCCATGACGGTCACCGGCAAAATACAGAAGTTCCTCATCCGCAAGAAAGAACTCGAGCTACGCGGCCTCGACGACGCCGAACGCACCCAGACAGCATGAGAGCCGCGCCGTTGTGGGGGCGGGCCCCGGCGCCAGATTTCGTAGGGGCGGGCCCCTGCGCCCGCCCGCAACCAACAGGCACTCCAGCCCTTGCGCCTGCGCACCCCAGACATGTGGCGCACGCCCGTGGCGAGCCGAGCCACGCTCGGCTCCTGTCCCGCACCCACGCGCTGCTGCCCGGGCTACGATTCCACCGCCACACGCGCCGCACCCCCACCCCACAACCTCCGCATACTAACCAACCAAGCCAGCGCCGGCAGCAACATAGCCACCCCGACTCCCAAGGCCGCCGTCCGTGCCGCAACGCCGTGGTCGATGGCCCATCCGCAGGTGTAGGCGGCAATCGCCGCCGTCACCATGAACAACGCCAAGTCCGCCGCGAACACCCGTCCCCGAAAGCGGTCGATCGTGTTGAGGTGAAGCAGCGTCGTTGAGAACACCCAAACGATGGAGGCCCCTGCATGGGCGACGACCATCGTCAGCCACGCCGTCGCGGGGGTCCTCGCGGCACTGAACGCCGCGTACGAAAAGCCCACCGCCAAGTACCCAACCAGAACGCCCCACCGCATCCGCGACTGCCGCTGACCGACCCACGGCCCCAAGACCAGCGGCCCCACGAACGACCCCAGCCCTTGAAACATGAACAGCGTGCTCATCCCCAGCGCCGCTTGACCCGCCACCGGCAGCTCGCGGCTTCCGATCACCGCCACCAGCACCGACCGCGCGCCCAAGATTCCGAGGCCGAACTTCAGCGTCAGCAGCGAAGCCAGCTTCCAGTCCTGAGTCACGTAGCGAAAGCCTTCGGCGATGGGCCCGAAGCCCAGGATCTCCCGCCAGCTCACGTGCGCGTACTCTGCCAGGTGTGTCTCGCGGATCTGCATGCGGTAGATGAAGAACGCCGATAGCAGGAACGTGCCGGAGTTCATCACGAACACGGCATCGCGGCCGAGAAAAGCCACCGCAAATCCGCCGATCGCCGCCCCCACGGTGACCGTCACCGACCAGGTCGTCGAGGCAACCGCGTTGGCGGTCGAGATCTCCCCGTCGGCCACCATGGTCGGGATGACGGCCGTGCGGGCCGACTCGAAGAACGCCGCCGTCGCAACCTCGCTCGCCAGCAGCACGAACAGCAGCCAGATCTGCTCGCGAGTCTCGACTAGCAACATGCCCAACACGATGACCGCGCGAAACAGGTCCGTGACGAGCATCACGCGGCGGCGGCTCACACGGTCATTCACCGCGCCCGCCGTCGGCCCGGCCAAAAACATCGGCACGATCTGGAGCACGGCCGCCAGCGCCACGGTCGAAGCCGACCCCGTCAACCGCAGCAGCAGGTCGTAGATGGCGACTGCGTAGAACCAATCCCCCGTCCCGCTGATGAGCTGCGCCAGCCACAGCCGCCGGAACTGCACGTTACCGCGCAGCAGCCGGTAGTATGCGACCAGAGAGATGCCTGAGTCCGCGGTCACGTCGAAGGTCCGAAGTTTGTAGGGGCGGGCCGCAGCGCCCGCCCGAGTCCCGCCCCAGCCTCACCGCTGGCCAAGACATCCCAGAGAAGTCCGGCACCAGCAGCCAAACCGGCCGGTCCAAGACCCTGTGCCCCTACCCGCGATAAAGGCCGGTCTTTCCCCGCACGAGCGTCATCGTGGATTCGGCTAAGGGGGCGACCCTCTCGGCACCGTCGCGCAGGATCTCGCGAATAGCGCCACGGTCACTTGTCAACTCGTTGTACTTCTGCTGGATCGGTTCGAGGTGTGAGACCACGGCCTCGGCCACCTGCTTCTTGAGATCGCCATACCGCATGTCGGCGAAATGCGACTTGATCTGCTCGCTCGTCCAGCCGTGGAAGGCCTGGAAGATGTTGAGTAAGTTGGCCACGCCGGGACCCAGGTCGTCGAAATCAACCCCGGACTTCGAGTCGGTCACGGCGCGCGCGACCGTCTTTTTGATGCGCGACGGCGGGTCGAGCAGGCCGACGGCATGTCCCGAGCCGGGCGTCGACTTGCTCATCTTCTGCGTCGGGTCGTCAAGCCCCATGACGCGCGCGCCGACCGCCGGCAACTTCGTCTCGGGCACGACGAACGTCGCGCCATAGACGGTGTTGAAGCGCTGCGCGATGTCGCGCGTCAGCTCGAGGTGCTGTGCCTGGTCCTCGCCGACGGGCACAATCTGCGCCTGATAGAGCAGAATGTCGGCGGCCATCAGCACCGGATAGACGAACAAACCGGTGCCGACCGAGTCGTACTGTTCCGACTTCGCCTTGAACTGTGTCATGCGGCTGAGCCAGCCCATCGGCGTCACGCAGGTGAACACCCAGGCCAACTCGACATGCGCTGGCACGCTCGACTGTACGAATACCGCCGAGTGCTTTGGATCAATGCCCGCGGCCACGTAGAGCGCCGCGACGTCCTCGATCTTTTCCTGTAGTTCTTTGGGCTCTTGATAGACAGTGATGGCGTGATGATCGACGATGCAGAAAATCGGCTCGTAGTCGTACTGAAGTTGCGACCAGGTCTTCAGCGCCCCCAGGTAGTTGCCAATGTGCAGATTGCCGGTGGGCTGCATGCCAGAAAAGATGCGCGGTTTCATAGGGAGTCGGTCGCGGGAGGCGGTAAAGGTCATTCTATCGGCCCGTTCTTCGGAGCCACAAGACGCCCGCCCGGCCCGCCGTAACAGAGGCGTGGCCTGGGCCCGCGCGCCACAGCTATCCACGCGGCACTCGGTGGCCCGACGGGTGGCCGGCTGTATAAGATAAACGCTCGGTCGAGTTTCAACGAGAATGCCAACTCCAGGCGGATCGTGCAGATGGTTTGGGCTCGTATCTGTTCGTTCTATACCGTGCCTGCTCTTGATCTTCGCTAACGCCGCACCCGCGCAAGATCTTTCTTCCGACATCGACCGTTACATCCGCGCCGAGATGGGCCTGAATCAAATCCCAGGCCTCTCGCTGGCAATCGTTAGCGGCAACGAGCCTCCCTTGATCCGCGCTTACGGCGTCAAGGATCTTTCCACCGGTGAGCCGATGACCTCGGCGACGCCCGTCGATCTCGCGTCGGTCAGCAAATCGTTCACCGGCCTGGCGGTTGCCCAGTTGATTGAAGCCGGCAAGGTGGACCCCGATGCCCCGGTCAGCCGCTACGTTCCCAACTTCCGTGTTGGTGGCGCAAGCGGGTCCAACGCCATCACCGTGCCGCATCTCCTCGAGCACAGCAGCGGCCTGACGCGGTCAGCGGACTACCTGGTGCCTTGCTGCGTGGGTTCGAACGGACAAAACTTCCCCCAAGCGCTACGCACGCTTAGCGGCGCGAAGCTACGCGGACGTCCACCCGCCCGGTTCCGCTATGCCAACTCCAACTACATCGTCCTGGCGGCGCTCGTCGAGGGCGTAGCTCGGCAACCGTTTGCCGCGTACATGCAGACCCGCGTGTTCGCGCCGCTCGCCATGTCCCGCACCACACTCGATCGAGCGCAGGCCAAAGCGTGGGGCTTGGCCGCCTATCACGAGCAGCAGTGGGGACGGGTCGAGCGCAGCCCGTCCGCGTTCACTGGTTGGCTGGGTTCATCAGGAGTGAAATCAACCGCCGAAGACATGGCCCGCTACATCGAGGTGATGCTTCACGGTGAATCCGAACCCGCATCCCCCGCTGTCTCGCTCGTTCGCCGCTCGTTGGCCGAGCCTGCAAACGGCTACCGCTTCGGCTGGTTTATCGACCAACAAGCAGACTGGCTCGACGGCGCGCGTGTATGGGAACACAGCGGCGACATCTGGGGTGCCAACAGCGCGGTGGTTCTTGCGCCCAACCGTGGCGCGGGGGTCGCTGTCCTGATCAACGCCGGCGCCCATCGTGCTCGGGCGGTGGCAAGAGGTGTCTTGGCCCGGACCATCGGTGTTTCGGCGCCTCCACCCGCGACGGTCCCCTGGGAACAAGTCCCCGACAACTTGGCGATCGCGGCTGGGGCCGGTTCGATGCTTATGTTGCTGGTCCTGACAGCCCATCTCGTGCGGGTGCGGCGCGAGTTTCGCGTTGGCACGCGACGCTTCCATTGGCAGGCGGGACGTTACCAGGTTTTACGAGCGGTGCTGCTCCTTGCCATGGCGGGCTACCTGATCGCGCGGGTCTTCGCCGGCCCTCGACCGTTCGAGGCGTATCCGACAACCTTGCGGGCGGTCATCCCGTTGCTCACCGCGGCGATGACCGCACTGCTACTTGTAAGCGCGATTTTGAGCTTCGCGCCCCGGCGGAAGAGGCAGGGCCGCTAGAAGCTTCCGCACTTCCCACACTGTTCTCCTGCCCAGGTCTTCCCTCAGTTTTCTGCCTCGGTACCCCCATTGCGGTTGCTTCAGGAGCGTTTCGCTTTCCAGCTTCGGTCCGCCCTATGCGATCCATGCGGTACCGAGACAGTCGCCTTCAGGCGGCTTCAGCGCGAAGCGCTTATAGGCCGGTCGTTTTACGGCCGGTGACACCACGGTCCTGGTTGCACTGCTAGGGCGTTTTAACGTCCTTCCCATGACGGCTTTAGCCACTTCCCGGTCGCCCGTTTCGGACCGTGAAACATTCCCACGACCGTGACCTATCGCCCTCCCAGCGCCTCTACAGAACCCAAACAGAGACACGATCCCTTTGCGCCTCCCAATCCTCGCTATCCTAGAGTCTTCTATGGCCAAGGTCTTCCCGTTCCAAGCCTATCGCTACGCCGCGAAGGCGGGCGATCCCAACAATCTCGTCACGCAACCGTACGACAAGATTGCGCCCGAGCTGCAGCAGCGCTACTACGACGCGAGCCCCTACAACTTCGTGCGTCTGACCAAGGGCCGTGAAGAACCCTCCGACGACGAAGGCCACAACGTCTACACGCGCGCCGCCGCCGCACTCCAAGCCTGGATCGACGACGGCATCCTCGCCCAGGACGAACAGCCGTCCTTCTACGCCTATTTCCAGGAGTTCGTCCACCCCGAGACGCGGGATGTATGCGTCCGCAAAGGCTTCATCGGGCTGACCGAGGCACTGCCCTACGAAGACCGCGTCGTCCACGGCCACGAGCTGACTCACTCGGGCCCCAAACTCGACCGGCTCCAACTCACCCGCCACACCAAGGCGCATTTCGGCCAGCTCTTCGTGCTCTACGATGATCCCGATCACACGATCGACGCCCGTCTTGAAAAGGCCGAGGAGCACTCGCCGCTGCTGTTTGTCGAGGACGAGGCCGGCGTGCGCCACACGTTGTGGAAGATCGACGAACCCGACGCGGTCGCGGCGATCCAGGCCGCCATGGCATCGAAGAAGTTGCTAATGGCCGACGGACACCACCGCTATGAAACCGCGCTCGCGTACGCGCAAGAGAACCGCGACGTTCCCGGCGCCGACAAAGTCATGATGACCTTCGTCAACATGCGGCAAGAGGGCTTGGTCGTGCTGGCGACCCACCGCGTACTCAGCGGCCTCGAGGCCTTCGACCCCGGCACACTGCTGGAAAAAGCAAGCAGCCTTTTCGAGATCCAGCCCTTCGCCTCGCCCGACGAGCTGCACGACGCGCTACAGCACATGCCCGCAACCCCTTCCGCCATCGCCCTTGTCATGGAGGGCGATCTACAGTCGTATCTGCTGACAGAAAAGCCCGACGCCGTCAGCGCGCTGCTCAGCGAAACGAGCGAGTTGGAGCGCCGTCTCGACGTGGTGGTCCTGCACAAGGCGCTGCTCGGCGCGACCATGGGCATCTCCGAAGACGACGTACGCGAGCTGAAAAACATTCGCTACGTTCGAGGCTTCGAAGCTGCGGTCGACGACGTGCGCTCCGGCGGCGCGCAGGTCGCTTTCCTGCTGCGGCCAGTGCCGGTCAAGCAAGTAGCCGAAGTCGCTTTCGCGGGCGGCGTGATGCCACAGAAGTCGACCGACTTCTATCCGAAGTTGTTGTCGGGGCTTACGGTTTACCGCCTAGGATGAGCCACAACCACAGCAGCGCGAGGGCTGACGTGGTGAAGAAGCTGGCTGCCAGAGCCATTCTCCAGCCGCGGAAACGTCCGGGGGCCGCTGGTGACGGCGTCTTGCCGAATGCGCCGGCCCCGCGTTTCGACGATTGGTGCTCCTTGATTCGCTCGTAGGCTTGCTGGTTGGCGATATAGATGGTCTCGGTATTAGGACCGGCAAGCGCTTCCTGGATCTCGTCGCGCAGATCGGTCGGTACGTCTTCGATCGAGCGGTAGACGCCTTCTTTCTCGCGTGTTGCGACGCGGACCGACGAGGTCTTGAGCACCCACTTCATGGCGCCGTCTTGGTGATGTTGCCCGTCATGATGCCTTCGATGCCTTCCGGGGACCCTTCGCCTGCACCGCACCGCTGTGCGGCGCTTGGTTCGTGGGCTTCGCCTGCGACTCTCGCGCGAACTCGACGACGACCTCAATGAAATTCAGCGCCGGCCGCGACAGCGCCTTGTCCTTGCGGTAGATCAGCCCCAGCGTGCGAATCATCGGCAGCGGCGCCAGGGGCACGCCCACCAGCGCCCCACTCGCAATCGCGGCTTGCGCGTTCGTCACCGCCATGAATCCGATCCCCAGCCCCGCCACGATGAACTGCTTCACCATCTCGGACGATTCGAGCTCCATCGATATATTGATCTCATCGTCATAGACTTCGAGATACTCGTTGATGCGCGACCGTGTTCGTCCCTGTTTGGGCAGCAGCAGGGGGTGCACGACGATCTGCGCGGGCTTGACCGATGTCTCTTTCGCCAGCGAATGGTCGGGCGGGACGAGCAATTGGATCTCGTCGATGTGGATCTGCACGACCGCCAGCCGCCGTTCGGGGACGGGCAGATGCGTGACGCCGAAGTCGACCGAGTTGTCGAGCACCGAGTCGACGATACTCGAGCCGTACGACCGCAACACTTGCAACTGCACGTTCGGGTAGTCGTTCTTGTAGGTCGAGAACACCTGCGGCAGCACATTGACGCAAGTCGCTTCATTCGCCGCGATGGTTAGCTCGCCGCGTGGAACGTTCTCGAGTTCGCGCACGGCGTCGAATGCCTGCCGCCGCGTTTCGAGGATCTGCTCGGCGAATTCAGAGAAGATTTTGCCTGCCGCGGTAAGCGAGATGCGGTTGCCGAAGCGCTCGAAGAGTTGGGTGTCGAGCTCCAGCTCCATCTGGCGGATCTGCGCGCTGATGGCCGGTTGGGTGCGGAAGCAGGTCTTGGCCGCCTTCGAGAAGCTCTTCAGCCGGACGATCTCCAAGAACGCGTGGATTTGATCGAAGTCCATAGTGAAGGCGGCTAAACGTCTCACCCCCCCGGGCGGGGCGGTACGTTCAACGGAAGGCGATCAGGGAATACGGGCGAGCACACGACCGACGCGAACGCGCCGCGGCTCCCGCCAGCCTTTTGCAACCATACTACAGCATCGCGCTGGCCACGCATCAGTGGTGTCCTCCGGGCGGATCGTGAGTTGGAAGCGTTGTCCTCGCCGGCTAAGTAGTGTGTTTCGCAAATATAGTTACGTTTCGGGTTTGCCATGTAGGGGCGGGCCCCCGTGCCCGCCCGCCCACGATGGCGGCGGATGCCCCGCTCAGATACGTGACCGTATTTATGAAACGGTGTACTAAGTGTTCAGGGTAAGATCCCACGAACCTCACCAAGAAGATCAAAGCACGTTTCCGGCGGGCCAACACCGCCGGCGGTCGCACCGCGCCCTCGAAAGCAGTTTGCGACTAACCCCGAAAACCCCGCAAATCCAGCGGCACGACAACATATCGGTGTAAACTAGCCACGGTCGCTCGAGGTTCAACTTTCAGAGAGGGGAGTCATGTCAGCCAACCCGACGCTACGCGGTTTTTCCGCCCTCGGTTTCACAGTAGGCATCCTGTGTGCGGCGCTATTGATTCTCCAGATTTTCGACTCCAACGAGCCCGAGCTTCACGAGGACATCCTTGAGCACTTTAAGTACGGCTCGATCGGCGCGGAGGAGCGAGCAGGTGTGCCTTGGGAAATCTGGCGCGTCTTGCCCACGGTATTCCCGGAGCACCTGCCCGACCGTCCGGGCGAGGGCTACGCACGTTTCGGAATGGTCTACGAGTCGGAAACCGCCGAGCGCCCGATCGGCACCAGCTATCGCGAGCGGCAGGTACCACTGCAGGGCCTGAACTGCGCGGTCTGCCACACCGGCGTTCTTCGTGACTCTCCCGAAGCGCCTCGGCAGATCATCCTCGGCATGCCGTCGCACCAGATGGACCTGCAGGCCTACCAAGAGTTCTTGTTCGCTTGTGGCCGAGACCCCCGCTTCACGACGGACACCATTTTGAGCGCGATCCGGAAGGCCAACCCCGACTTCGGATTCTTCGACCGTCTCATCTACCGGTTTCTTGTGATCCCTCGGACGCGCGATGGGATACAGGAGGCCGCGGAGGGCTTTACCTGGACCCAGCAGCGTCCGCCGCAGGGTCCGGGCCGCGTCGATACCTTTAACCCCTACAAAGCCATCATCTTCGGCTTTGACATGAGCATTGATCTCTCTGTCGGCACGGCCGATCTCCCCTCGTTATGGGATCAGAAGAGCCGGGAAGGCTTATCGTTGCACTGGGATGGGAACAACAACTCGGTTGCCGAGCGTAACCTGAGTGCGGCCATCGGCGCGGGTGCATCGGAGGACTCTCTCGACCTTGCTGCGATCAAGCGCGTCGAGGACTGGATCTGGGACTTGAAGCCGCCTCCATTCCCGAGCGATCGAATTGACACGGCCCGCGCAGCGGCGGGCGAGCCGCTCTACCGGCAGCACTGCGCGACGTGCCACGCCATCGGCAGCGAATTTGTCGGCAAGGTCATCGAAATCGACGAGATCGGCACCGATCCCGAGCGGATGAGCTCTTTCACCGAGGCCCTTGCGGAAAGAATGAACACTCTGGGAACCGGACGCCCCTGGAGGTTCTCCCATTTCCGCTCCACCAACGGCTACGCGGCGATGCCGCTCGATGGGCTTTGGCTCCGCGCACCGTACCTGCACAACGGCTCCGTGCCCACGTTGCAAGATCTTCTCAAGCCGGTGGACGAGCGTCCCGCGGTTTTCTGGCGCGGGTATGAGGTCTATGACTACGACAAGGTCGGCTTTGTCTCGCAGGGCGCGGGCGCTGAAGCGGCTGGCTTTCGGTTTGATGCATCCCTGCGGGGAAACGGGCGCCAGGGGCATCTCTACGGTACGGAACTCGACGCCGGCCAAAAGCAAGACCTTCTCGAGTATTTGAAAACGCTGTAGCCAACGCACCGGTGGTTGCCGTTGCTCGAACGTGGCCGGGTCGCGCCCGTGATGCACTCAACCCTGAGGTATCATCTTGAGCAGCCGGCTCCCAACCGAGCCGTGACCGTAAGTACCTACGGAGTGAAATCCTTGCCAAGCGCGGCAGAAAACCTCAGAAGCAGGGACAGAGGCGCGGGTGGGAACCCGCGCGCTCCCTCGAGGCCGCGCCGCCGTGCGGTCCGCCACCAAGACCGGTTCCTGCGCGTCCGGGTCACGGAGCGGTCCGAGACACAGTCCCGACCAACGAAGTAGTTGCAAGAGCGAATCGCGGCGAAACTCATGGACCCGCTACTCACCAACGACGACGATCGCACCCACGCGGCCCCGACAGAAAGCACAACCCAAGACACCGAAAACCCTCCCGCCGATTCCACCCCGCCCCCGGCCCAGACTGATCCACACGGCCACCCAGTGAGGTGGAAACCCAGCCCGGAACAAATAAAGCAGGCTATCGCCGAGCACAAGCAGTGGCGCGAACGAGGCCCAAAGAACGACGTCGGGAAGAAAGCCTTGTTCCTGGACGCTGACCTTGTCGGGTGCGGTCTGCTTCAAGGTGAAAGCCTGCAGGAAGCCGTCTTCGACGGAGCCGACCTATCGCAGGCGAATCTGGTGGAGACGAATCTCACCGGGGCGTCGCTCGTCAACGCAAAGCTGCGAAACGCCATAGTGCCCAAAGCGCACCTCCAAGATTCAGACTTGTACCTCGCGGACTTGTCGGAGGCTTGGCTCAGTGACGGCGAACTTCAAGGCGCCAAGTTGAGAGAGGCCAACCTACGCGGAGCGACCTTAAACAGGGCCAAGCTCAATGGCGCAGATCTCTATCGAGCGGTTCTAACCGAGGCTGACCTCCAAGACGCCGACCTGACAGAGGTCACGGGCCTTCTGTCAAACCAGCTAGCGGGAACGAACTTATCAGGGGCAACACTGCCCGAAGCGGTCGCCAAGTTTGACGCCCTCAAAAACGTCAGCGAGAGATCACAGGTCGCCAAGCGTCTATTCACCCCACTCCTCCTAGGTTGCATCTACGCCCTACTCATCGTCGCAGGGACCACCGACCTCGGGTTGCTCACCAACGCGGTCTCCCCGCTGCCGGTCACACAAGCCCAGATCCCGATCTCGGGCTTATATTTCGCGGCGCCCGTGATTCTGGTCGGCCTCTACTTATACTCACTCCTTCACGTGCAGCGAATTTGGGAGTCCCTTGCCAAGCTTCCCGCGGTCTTCCCTGACGGCACGCCGCTCGACGAAAAGGTCGACGCTTGGCTGTTGGCCGGTCTCGTTCGTTCGCACTTGACCCTGCTCAAGAAGGACCGCCCGCCGTTCTCGAAGCTTCAGGCCTTGATCACCATCGTCCTCGGGTACTGGATCGTTCCGATCACGCTGATCTTCGTGTGGGGGCGCTACCTGCGGCGTCACGACTGGATGGGCACAGGAATCCACGCTGCCCTTCTGGTCATCACCATCGGGAGCGCCCTGGTACTCCAACGCCTGGCGGCCCAAACCTTGCAGGGCAAGAAACGAGTACCGTTCACCTGGAAAACCGCCTTCAGGGACCGCCGAACCTACAAGGTCCTCTTCTGTTCCCTGGCTCTGGTCGCCGTCTGGGGAATTCTCTCCTACGGTGCCATCGAAGGCCACCACCCTGACCCAGACACGGGTTTCTACAGAGTTAGCGAAGCAACTAGAGACCTCAGCCCCGTTTCGCCGGCCGTGTGGGTCCCGCAGTTCTTCCACGTCATCGGATACGCCCCTTACCTGGATCTCACTGAGCAGGATGTTTCGACGAAACCACCAAACTGGACCGGCCAGCCAGAGAAAGAAAAAGAGGAGCTGGCCCTGGTTACGAAAGCGCGACTCGATGGCGCTGACCTTCGATATGCCAATGCACCAGCGGCGTTTCTTGCGAAAGCCGACCTCAGCGACGCCAACCTCGAGCGGGCCGACCTCAGCGACGCCAACCTCCAGGGGGCCACCCTCATCGGTGCCAACCTCCAGGGAGCTGACCTCGGAGCCGCGAATCTCCAGGGGGCCTACCTCATCGGTGCCAACCTCCAGGGGGCTAACCTCTTCGACGGCAACCTCCAGGGGGCTGACCTCGGAGCCGCGAATCTCCAGGGGGCCGACCTCGTCGGTACCAACCTCCAGGGGCCATCCTCAGCATGGCCAACCTCGAAGAGGCCGACCTCTACAGGGCCGACCTCAAAGGAACCGACTTCGGGCACGCCGGGTCCGCAACAGAGGGGCTTGAGCCAGACCAGGAAAAGCGCGCCGAAAACTGGAAGCTGGCCTACTACGAGGACGACTTTCTCGCCAAGCTCGGTCTACCCCCCGACCACAACTACACACTCCCGCAAAAGCTCGACAAACTGGCCGACGCCCGGCCCGGCATCCTCGGCTGGCTGTGTACCGGCCAACCAAGCCACGGCTCCCTGCCCAGTGGGCTATACGCGCCTTGAAGAAACCGCGCACTCCCGGGCAAACACCGCCCACAGTCGGTACCCCGGCTTCGCCCCGTGGTCTCTGCCAGATCGACTCCGGCACCCATTCACCACGGAGGGAAAGGCAAACCGTTACAGTGTGTCTGGACATCAAACCACGGAGCACACGAATGAGCGAATCGCACCGCCTACTTGATCTCAGACCCACACGTCGGTACTTCCTCCAATCAGTCCCGCTGGCCGCGTCGGGTCTGACCCTGGCCGAGGGCCTCGACCCACAAGCCCTCTACGCGAACCCACCCGCCGGCGAGACCCTCGACCCCTTCAACCGCTTCCCCCGCATGGTCCAGGAGTACTTCGTCGACCGTGTGCGCGAGATCGAACGGGCTTCCCTCGAAAAGAAAGCCGCCCTCAAAACCAAAGCCGACGCCGAGGCCTACGTCCGCTGGGTGCGCGAGACGATCGCCGAGTGCTTCGGGCCGTTTCCCGAGAGAACGCCCCTGAACCCCCGCATCACCAGGACCGTCGAGCGCGATGCCTACACCATCGAGAACGTCATCTTCGAGAGCCGCCCGAACTTCCTCGTTACCGCCAACCTCTACATCCCCAAGGGCCGCAACTTCCCGCTGCCGGGCGTCGTCGGGACGTGCGGGCATTCGACCAACGGCAAGGCGGCCGAGGCCTACCAGTCGTTCTCGCAAGGGTTGGCGCGGATGGGATACGTCGTGCTGATGTACGATCCTATCGGCCAGGGCGAACGGCTGCAGTACACCGACGCCAACCTGCAACCCAAGATCGGTACCGGCACCCGCGAGCATCTCTACGCCGGCAACCAGCAGTTCCTGGTCGGCGAGTTCGTCGGCTCCTGGCGCGCCTGGGACGGCATTCGCGCGCTCGACTACCTGCTGACTCGCGAAGAGGTTGATCCCAAGCACGTCGGCGTGACCGGCAACTCCGGTGGCGGCACGATGACCACGTGGCTGTGCGGCGTCGAGCAGCGCTGGACGATGGCCGCGCCGAGCTGCTTCGTCACGACCTTCCGCCGCAACCTCGAAAACGAACTGCCGGCCGACACGGAACAATGTCCTCCCAGGGTGCTGTCGTTTGGCCTCGACCACGACGACTTCCTCGCCGCCATGGCGCCGAAGCCAGTCATCGTGCTCGCCAAAGAGAAGGACTACTTCGACGCAAGGGGCAACGCCGAGGCCTATGGGCGACTGAAGAAGCTCTACCGTGCGCTCGACGCAGAGAGCAACATCGGCTGGTTCGTCGGCCCGACCTACCACGGCTACTCGCAGGAAAATCGGGAAGCTATGTACCGCTGGTTCAACCGCGTCACCGGCATCTCCGACGCGCAGACCGAGCCGAAGCTCACCATCGAAGACGACGCCACGCTCTACTGCACGCCCAAGGGTCAAGTCGCCGGACTCGACTCGCGGCCGATCTACTCCTTCACGCAAGCACGGTCGAAGGAGCTTGCCAACAAGCGTTCCGCGTTGCGGGGCGAGGCTTTGGTGCGGGCCGTAAAAGGCGCACTGAAGATGCCCGAGCGCGCGGGCGTCCCCGAGTACCGCATCCTACGAACGCGCAGCTCGCGCAGCTACCCCACCGAGCATTCGATTTCGTACGCCGTCGAGACCGAGCCGGGCGTTCACGCGATCGTCTATCGCCTGTCGGAAGACCGCCTCTACTCCCGTCCGCCCAAGGCCGGCCCGCGCGCGGTGCTCTATGTCTCCCACCATTCCGCGGACGTTGAGTTGCGTGAAGAACCGTTGATCGAAGAGCTTCGAAAGCAAGAGGCGAATGTCCCGTTCTTCACGTGCGACGTGCGCGGCATCGGCGATTCCCGGCCCGACACCTGCGGTGTCGACAGCTTCCTCGAACCCTATGGCAGCGACTACTTCTACGCCATCCACGCGATTATGCTCGACTATCCTTATGCCGGGCAGAAAACCTACGACTTGTTACGCGTGCTCGATTGGCTCAAGAGCGTCGGCCACGAGCAGGTTCATCTCGCCGCCAAGGGATGGGGCGCAGTTCCCGCCACCTTCGCCGCTCTGCTCTCGGAGCAGGTGGTTCAAGTCACGCTCAAGAACGCCCTCACCTCGTACGCGGCTGTCGCCGAGTCCGAGCGCTACGACTGGCCACTATCCTCATTCGTCCCGCACGCACTCAAGACCTTCGACCTCCCCGACTGCTACGGCGCCCTCGCGGCAAAGCAACTCAAGCAGATCGAGCCACGAGGTGCCATGTCATGACAAGGCGGTTCGTTGGCTCCTTGCTCGATGGGCAAGTTGCCTCTATAATGTGGGCAGTTGCCAACACAACTGCATGGTGACTTCTGATGAGCAGCGCATCTCCCGAAAACCTCCGAGTGTCAGCAAGTCAGCCAACGCACGTCGGGGTCGAGGAGGTTCTCGGCGTCCGCCGCTTGCGGTCAGACAAGGACTTGATGCAACTTGTCGAGCAGCAACTCTCGACGCGAGTGCTGAGTTCGCTCCGCAAGCACGGGCTGGAAGACGGCGAGGTTTACGAACTGGTCATCCCCAGGCGGACCCTGTCACATCGGCGAGCCAGGCGCCAGCGGCTCAGCCGAGACGAGTCGGACCGGGCCGTGCGCGTCGCCCGCATACTGGCTCTTGCGCGGCAAGTGTTTGGCGAACCTGAGCGGGCGTTGCACTGGCTCCGCAAGTCAAGGCGGCGCTTCGAAGATCAGAACCCGCTCAAACTTCTCAGGACGGAGGCCGGTGCGCGGCTCGTCGAAGAGACGTTGTACCAGATCGACGACGGCATCTTTGCGTAGCGGCCGGTGATCCTCTGGCGCATCAGCAATCACGTCTCTATTGATGGGTACGGTGGTCTTCGAGCATCAGGACGCTGGCACACAAGAGGCCGCCGCATCGTTTACTGCGCGCCCAACCCCGCGACCGCGCTGCTGGAGTTGCTTGTCCAACAGGAGTTGGCGGTGGGCGAGCTGCCCAAGACCTACCGCTTGGTCAAGATCGAAGTGCCTGATGATGTCTCGATGACGACTGTCGACCCGACGACTCTGCCCCGGAACTGGCGTGGCAACTCGGTTGCGACCCGGCGTCTCGGCGATAGGTGGCTTGAACAGAGCGGTAGCAGCTTGCTGCGCGTCCCGTGCGTGATTGTGCCCGACACGTCTAATGTTCTGTTGAATCCTGACCACGAGGATCATCGCCGAATCAAGATCGTCGAATCAACAGACCATCTGTTCGACCGCCGGCTGCTGTGAACGCTGACCTCGTGACAACGGCAGCCAGGGCGGAAGCCCGCTCCGGCCGCGCCGGGTGTAGGTCCGCGACGATGCTTTCGCGAAGTGGTTACAATGTAATTACGGTAACTTGAGGGGGCGTCATGGCCAATCTGATCCGTATCGGGAATTCCCAAGGCGTGCGGATTCCGAAACCGGTGATCGAACAAGCCGGCCTGGAAGGCCACGACCTGGAACTGCGCGTTGTCGATGACGGTGTGCTCGTGCGGCCCGTGCGGCCGGTACGCGAGGGCTGGCGAAAAGCCTTCGAGGCGATGCACGAGTCGCGAGAGGATTGCGAGCTGCTGGAGGACCTCGGGCCGAACGAGTTCGACGACCTCGAGTGGGAGTGGCCGTGAAGCGGTTTGAGGTCTACCTCGTCAGGCTCGACCCGACCCAAGGCAGCGAGATCCGCAAGCAGCGACCGTGTCTCGTTGTCGCGCCCGACGAGATGCAGGGTCTTAACACGACGATCATCGCTCCCATGACGACCAAGGGCAGAGCGTATCCGACTCGCGTGCCTGTGCGCTTCCAAGGCATATCGGGCCGTGTCGCGGTGGATCAGATTCGTGCCGTCGACAAATCGCGGCTGACCAAACGCCTCGGACGAATCGACGCCAGGACCGGACACAAAATCCTGACCGTTCTCCGGGAGATGTTCGCCGAGTGAGCCGCACGTAGGGCCGTGCAGGAGAGGCTACCTCGTGGCAGCGCTGTAGACCAGCTTGCCGCCGAGATAGGTTCGATCGACCTCGATGTCTTTCACTTGGTCGAGGGGGCAGGTGAGGATGTCGGTCTTGAGGATGGCGAAGTCGGCGAGCTTGCCCTTCTCGATCGACCCCTTTTCCTTCTCTTGAAACATCAGATAGGCGTTGTTGATCGTGTAGAGCCGGATGGCTTGCTCGCGGCTGATGCGCTGCTCGGGGTGGATGGTTTGGTCGGTCCAGCGGGGTCGGCGGGCCAGGGTGATCCACATGCCGAAGAAGGGGTTGTACGGATTGATCGAGCGCATGCCGCCGATCTTCTGCATGTGGTCGGAACCGCCACCCACGATCACGCCGTGGTCGAAGATGGTCTTGTAGGGCTGGAAGTACTCGAGGCGCTCGTCGCCGAAGTGCTTCAGCAGCGTCGCGCCGTCGCGTTCGAGCCAAGCCGGTTGTAGGTCGGCGACGATGCCGAGCTTGCTCATCTTCTTGATGGCGTCGAGGCTCATGAAGTTGCAGTGGGTGATGTTCGGGCGCCGCTCGCGCACCGGGAGTTCATTGTTGATCTCCTCGTAGGCTTCGATCAGCGCGTGCACCGCGCCATCGCCGACCGAGTGCGCCGTCATCTGTAGATCGTTCTCGAGTGCCAGCCGCGCGATGCGGTAGAGCTTGCCGGGCTCGATGTAACGCATGCCGCGGTACTCGGGGTCGTCGATTGAATAGACCTTGCTCACGCCCCACGGCTTTCGCAGGTAGGCGCTGCCGGTGAGCATGCCGCCGTCGAGGAACACCTTGACGCCGCGTAGCCACAGCATGTTGTCGTACTCATGCAGCGGGCCGCGCGCGGCTTGCTGGATGCGTTCCCGGATCTGCTCGATCGGTTGCTGCGCGTTGACGGCGAGAGACAGGAACACGCGGCAACTCAGTTCGCCACGTTGCTTAAGCTCGCGATAGAGTGCGACATTCTGGTCACTGGCGTTGCGGTCGACGATGCTAGTGATGCCAACGGCGTTGTAGTCGGCGAACAGCTCTTTGAGACGCCGCAAGCGATCGTCGCGCGTAGGAGTCTTACCGCTCGGCTCGTATTTGACGAAGCGGCCGGCGCTGCGGATGATGCCGGTGGGCTCGCCTGTCTTGGCGTCGCGCTCGATGCGTCCGGGCTTGCCGTCGGTGATCTTGAAATCCTTGTCGATGCCGCTTAGCTTGAGCGCGAGTGAACTGAGCGACGCGTCGGGCCCGGTGCTGAAGTAGACCGGGTTGTTTGGCGCCGCGTCGTCCAGTTCCTGGCGTGTCGGGTAGCGTTGCTCGCGCAACCGCGTGATGAAGACTTGGCGTACTCGGATCCACTGCCCGTCGTCGAGTTGAGCGGCGCGGGACTTGATGTAAGCCAACACGTCGCCGATCGACTGCATATCGGGGACTTCATGATCGAACTCGTACATCGCGGCGCCGGGGGCGTGCGAGTGCGAGTCCATCAATCCCGGCAGCACGGTCGCGCCTTTGAGGTCGACCATCTTGGTCGCGGGACCGGCGAGCGAAAGCACCTGGTCGTTCGAACCCACCGCAACGATGCGATCGCCCTCGACGGCGATTGCCTCAGCGATGTCGAAAGCATCGTTGACGGTGACGACCTTAGCGTTATGAAAGATCAGGTCGGGTTGTTGGGCGTCGGCAACGCCAACAGCAATGCTTAGGAGTAGGAAGAAACGGGCCGTTCGATGAAGCATGGAGTAGTCCTTTTAAGATCTCACGCCGGAGCACTCAGCGCCAGACCGCCGCTGTTTCGCCAGTGGCGGGGTCGAAGTGCGCGGCGCTCATGAACGCGCTTCGGCCGTCGATGACGTTGTAGCCCACATCGGCCAAGTACGCTTTGTCTTCCGCGGCCCATGGGGCGTCGCAGTCGACGTCGCGCGAGCCCTCGGTGTGCATGCGCGGCGCGTCGATCGCCTCTTGCATCGAGCCGTCCTGGCCCACGAAGCTCATCAACACGTCGAAGAGCGAGTTGGGAATGCGCCGGCCGCCGCGTCCGCCGACCGCGAAGGTGGGACGGCCGTCGCGCAGCACCACGGTCGGGCACATGTTGTGCAGCGGCTTCTTGCCGGGACCGGGAGCGTTGGCCGCGCCGGGCCGCGGGTCGAAGCGCGACATGCCGTGCCCGAGTATCAGGCCCAGCCCATCGACCGTTGTGCGCGCGCCGAAGCTCTCGCCATGGGTTAGTGTCAGCGAGACGACGTTGCCGGCGCGGTCGGCCGCGCTGAGATGGATGGTGCCGCCCTGTTCGCGCGACTCGGTTTTGATGTCGAGCGGCTGCTTCTTCTCAACCGCCGCGCGCACGCGTGCCGCCGCCTCTTCAGCGTACTCGTCGGAGAGGAGTCTGGTGATGGGCACCTCCACGTGGGCCGGGTCACCGAAGAGCGACAAGCGGTCGTGCCAGGCGATTCGCAATGCCTCGAGCCGCGCGTGATCCTGCTGATGCTTGTGGGTGTAGTCCTCCCAGCCGAGCGCCTTCATGACGTTGATGGCTTGGAGCGAGGTGGCGCCGCCAGCGGTGAGTGGGGCGGTGTACATCGAGTAGCCGCGCCAGTCGACGCGTACCGGCTCGACCTCGCGGGCCTGGTATGCGGCCAAGTCGTCGGTGGTGACCATGCCGCCGTTCTTCTCAAACTGCGCGGCGATCTGCTTGGCGATCTCGCCGCGATAGAAGGGCTCGACCGAGTTGGCTCGGGCCAGCTCTTCGAGGACCTCGGCGAGTTCGGGGTTCTGAAAGTTGGCTCCGGCGGGCAGCGGTTCGCCGTCTTTGAACAGCAGCCGGACCGAGCCTGCGTCCTTGCGAAGCTTGGGTGCTTTCGCCACCAGCCTGCCGGCGAGTTCTTCGCTGATTTCGAAACCGTCGCGCGCGTAGGCGATGCCCGGCGCGAGCGCTTCCTTGAACGTGCGGGTGCCGTACTTCTCGATTGCGAGTTGCATGCCGGCGATCGTGCCGGGCACGCCCGACGACAGCCAGCCGTGGTTGTGCGCGATGGGGACGTTGCCGCCGTTGTCGGGCGCGAACGTATCGGCGCGCATCGTGGCTGGGGCGGTCGAGTTGTAATCGATCGCGGTGACCGTGCCGTCGGCAAGCGCGATCACCATGTGTCCGCCGTAACCCGCGATGCCGCAGGCCGCCAACTCGGTGACGCCGGCAGTCAGCGCGGCGCTGATAGCCGCATCGATTGCGTTGCCGCCCGAGTCGAGAACTTCCTGGCCAACCTGGCTTGGCTTGACCGCTTTGGCACCGATCAACGAGCCGCCGCTGCTTGGCTCGGGGGCTTGTGTTTCGCCACAGCTAGTGACGGCGATGGCCCCCACGCCGAGCGTCGCGAACTCTCTGCGGTTGATTCCTTGTGACATGGTTGCGGACCTCTCGTGCTTGCAGCAGTCAGCCCTTACATCACCGGGCCGATGCGCCAGGGGATGAACTCGCGGTGGCCTAGCTCTTCGGAGAAGGTCTTGCGGCCGGAGGCGACTTCGAGCACGAAGTCGTACATGCGCTTGCCCACGGTGGGGATGTCCTCTTTGCCCTCGGCGATCGAGCCGCAGTTGACGTCCATGTCCTGGTCCATGTGCAGGCCGGTCGCCGAGTTCGAAGCAATCTTCACCACTGGGACCGACGGGAACCCGAAGGCGCTGCCGCGGCCCGTCGTGAACAGGCAAACGTTGCAGCCGCCCGCCGCCATGCCCGCCACCGAGGTTGCGTCATAGCCCGGCGTGTTCATGAAGACGAAGCCGGTCTCGGTGATGCGCTCGGCGAACTCGTAGACAGCGGTGAGGTTCGACGTGCCCGCCTTCGCGACCGCGCCGAGCGACTTCTCGGCGATGTTGGTCAGCCCGCCCGCCTTGTTGCCCGGCGAGGGGTTCGAATCGAAATTGATGCCGAGACCGAAACCAGCCACGTAGCGCTTGTACCACTCGATCTTGTCGAGCAGCTTCTCGCCGATCTCGCGGCTCACCGCCCGGCGCGTGAGCAGGTGCTCGGCGCCGTAGACCTCGGTGGTCTCGGCCAGACATACCGTGCCGCCCTGCTTGACGAGCAGGTCAGAGAAATAGCCGACGCTGGGGTTGGCCGCGATGCCGGAGAAGGCGTCGGAGCCCCCGCATTCAAGCGCCGCCACCAGCTTCGAGGCCGGGCAGTCGACGCGAGACAGCTTACCGACCTCCTCGATCAGCTCCCAGGCGGCTTTTGCGCCGTCAACAACTACTCGTGTAGTTCCTCCGCTCTCCTGCAGGGTCAAACCCCGCCGCGGACCGCCGTTGGCCGAGGGCCTGTCGGGACGCATGTAGTAACTAACCTGGTTCACCTCGCAGCCGAGGCCCACGACCACGGCCGCGGCGATGTTCGGGTGGTCGGCGACGCCGTCGAGGGTGCGGCGTAGCAGGTCCATATCCGCCCCATTGGACTGGCCGCATCCGTCAGCGTGAGGAAAAGCAACAACGCCGTCGATCCCCGTCCCTTCGAAGGACTCGCCGACGAACTCGGCCTCGATCTGCTGGCTGGCGAAGGCGGCGCAGTTGCTGGCCCCCAGGATCGCGACGAAATTGCGGGTACCGATGCGTCCGTCGGCGCGGGGGTAGCCTTGGAAGGTTCTTTCGCTGACCAGAGGGATGCCGGCCAGGTCCTGCAGGCCCGTCGAGAATTCGTACTCCCGACCGCCGACGCCGAAGCGGAGATTGTGCACGTGGATGAGATCGCCGGGCTCGATGGCCTCGCCGGCCGTACCGATGTTCTCGCCGTACTTGATGACCGCGCCGCCGGCCGGGATGGTGCTGACCGCCACCTTGTGGCCCGCGCCGATGGCGTTTCGGATCGTGATTTCCGTGCCCTCGAACGGTACGGTGACGCCGGCCGAGAGCGGGATGCGCGTCACGACGACGTTGTCTTTGGGGTTGAGCCGAATGAAGGGGTTATCCGGCTTGATCATGCTTTCTATGGTGATGACGTCCATGGGTGTGGTTCTCGTTTGGGCCGGGTTGTTGCTATTCTACTCTTGTAGTTTTAAGGGTTGACGGCTAGACTAGCGAGGTAGTATGTTTCGCAAATACGGTTACGATTCGGGTTTGCCTTGTAGGGGCGGGCCCCCGTGCCCGCCCGCACACTTAGTCCACCGTTTCAGGAATACAGTCAACTATGTGAGCGGGGCATGTGCCGCCATCCTGGGCGGGCGGGCACGGGGGCCCGCCCCTACAGTTGCCCATGTCGCGGTCAGCACAAGTCTCTCTGCATATTCCTACGAATGAAGAGCATCTGTGACATTCACTAGGCCCTTTCATGGCCCGCTTGGTGCATACGATGCGACCCCTCCCGTGAGACGCCGGCCGACTTCGAGCAGCAGGGCGATCTCGCTTTCGGAGAAGTCGCGTTCTTGCTGGGTGGCGACACCGAGCGCGCCGACCGCCTTGCCGCCGGTCATCAGCGGCACACAGATCGAACCCTGCACGCCCGTTTCTTTCGCCCGCGGCCGCACGTCGCCGCTTTGGTCGGCTTGCAGGTTGCACAGGTTGACCGGTTCCCCGCGCTCGACCGCCAACCCGGCGATGCCTTTGCCCACCGGGATCGTTTCGATGATGGGCAGAAGTTGCTCGGGGATTCCCCCGGCCCAGGCTTTGAGGTGAAGCAAGCCGTCGGGCCCCATCTCGTGCAGCGTGCCGGTGTCGGCGCGGAAGTGCGACAGGGTTAGCTCGAGGACGCGCGATGGGTCCGCGGCGGCCTGTTCAACTTGTTCGAGGAAGCCTGCGTCCGTCATGGCTCGCCCGGTGTGGGGCATTGCGAGTTCGAAACATCATTGTGCCATAGCGCGGTGAGGTGACAGGGGAGCGCTGTGGTCAGTGCTGAAAAGGGATCGGTGGAGCTTATGCCCCGCGCCGCCCACGTGTTTCGTCTGTGAGGAGAGCGAAAAGCAAGAGGAGTCAACGGGACACTTTCCGGACGCGACGAAACCCTAGGTCGGTCCCGGAGTTGGGCTGTAGGGCCAGGCGGTAGCAACAGCGTAGGGTCCGCGGATCGTCGAAGTTCCAAGCGCTGCCGCGTATGGCTCTGGTATCGCCGTTAGCTGGGCCTTTCGGATTGTTTTTGGCGAGGAGGCGTAGTACCTTTTGTCGAACCAGTCCGCGCACCATTCCCAGACGGTGCCCGTCATGTCTTGAAGGCCCTTGGGTGCCGCCCCGAGCGGAAACAGCCCCACGGGCGTCGGCGCGGCGGGAGCAGCCTTGCCGGCGGCGAAGTTCGCGCGCGTCAAGTCCAGCGGCTCGCCGCCCCACGGGTATTTGCGGCTGTCGCCTCCGCGCTCCGCGCGCTCCCACTCCGCCTCAGTCGGCAGCCGTCCGCCAGCCCAGGAGCAGTAGGCCGCTGCTTCGTACCAATTGACGCCGACAACTGGCCTCGTTGGGTGACGCTGCTGTTCTTCCCAATCGTTGGGAGTGTCCCGCTCGCCGAATCCGCCCGCCCACAACTCCTCCCGTTGGTAGCCGCCGTCCTCCATGAAGCGCCTATACTCGCCTACCGTTACCGGGTATCGCTCGATCTCGTAGGCGCGGAGCTTGACTTCGTGCACCGGCGCTTCGTCGCTGTAGGCTTCTTCGTCGTAGTTAGGCTTTGCGGGATCGGTCTTCTGCGCCCCCATCCAGAAATTCCCGGCTTCGATGCGGACCCAGTTCGCCTCCCGGTCGGCGAAGCGCGGGTCGCCGGCCAGAGCGAGGGCCTCGGCGGCGTCGATGCGGGTTCTGAGGTTGATCTTCTGACTCTCTACCGGGTCGAAGATCGCCATCACAGCGGCGAGGGTCTTCTTGTAGAGCGGGTCGGCGGGCTCGTAGCGGTAGGGCCGCAGGTCCCGCACCATCGCACCCAGCAGGCCGACGCAGCGCGCTTTCTTCGCCAGCGACGGCTTTTTGCCGAGCTTCCTGAGAATCGCTGCTACGAAAGCGTCGACCTTCGGCTTACCCTGCCCGTAGAGCACCCCGGCAAACAGCAGGGCGGTCTCGCGCCATTCCGGATCGTACAGGCGCTCCTTGGCCGTGAAGACCTCGATTTGTTCGCGCTCGGACTGTCCCGCGACGGCGCGCGCGGCCAAGTATTCTTGGAACGTCAAGTGCCAGAAACGCACGTTGTTGCCGAGGCCGGTAATCACGCCGCTATCGACTTCTTCTTGGGCCACGAACGCTTCCGCCGCTTTGACGTTCCCGCCGAACTCGTCCGCGATGGCTTCCGAGGCCCATCGACGGCCGGCTTGCGTCAGGCGGCCCTTCGGGTTTGTCTGCATCTTTAGGGCGAGGTGACTCAGCCGTTCGCGAGTGGTCTCTTCCCCCGCCCGGCCGGGAAGCGTCTCGCGCGAGCGCAGCAGCCACGACAGGATCGATTCATAGAGCAGCGCGCGTTGATCCGGAAGACGCTTGTCATTCCAATAGAGCGCGGCCAGGGCCGTGAGCATCACCGGGTTGCGCGCCATGCGCCGGATCTCGGGCTTGGCTTTGAGAGCGTCGGCCAGCTCGCTGCGGTGCTCTTCGGCGCCACGCGGGTTCTTCGGGAAAAGCCCCGCCGACCAGTGCCGCAAGAAGGTATCCACCGCCTCCGGCTCAAAGGGCTCCACCTGCGCTTCGGCGAAACCGGACAACACCGCCAGGCCCTCGTAGGCGCGCGGACGAGTGGTAACCACGAAGCGGCACTTCTCGTGGTCAGCCACCGCTGTCTCAAACATTCGTGCCAGGGTCTCTCGCTCCTTGCGATCCGGAGCTTCGTCAAGGCCGTCCAGAAGCAGGATGGCGTCCCCGTTATGGATGGCTTTTCGGAAGAAGTCTTCGTCGAGACCCCATTCGGCTTCGACACTCCGCGCCGCTAAGAAGTGCGTGAGCCACGCCGGGCTTTCGTTCGTCGTTGGTCCTTGCTTCTGCTTGCGGCTTTCGGCCCGGTGCTCGCTCAACTGCCCCATGCGGATGTAGATGGGCAAGGGCGAGTTTGCTGAGCCCGGCTCGCCTTCGAGACGCGCCCGCGCCCGGTCGTAGGCGATGCGGCGCAGGAACGTCGTCTTCCCCGCTCCCGGATCGCCGACGATCACCACGCGGCTCTCCTCGAGGGCTTCTTCCAGGCCGGGGGTGCGCTTGCGGCTCGAGTAGTTTGTCCGTCTTCTTGTCGGAGCGCCTGCGGTCGATCTGCCGCGACATTTTCAGTGGGACGTAGAGCTCGTCGATGGGGAAGCGGTGGGCCTTGCCCGAGCCGACGTGCAGGCCGCGAATGTCGATGTGGCCGTGCTCGTTCTTGAGGGAGGTGAGGTAGGGTTTGAGGTCGGGACCGCTCATCTTGGCGGCTGTCTTGCGTGGGCGCTTCGGTTGAGGTTGTTTTTCCCACTCGTGGATGGTGATGGCATGGCGGACCTTGTTGTGCAGGTCCTCCGCGGTGGTAAAGGTGTTTCGCACGAACTCTGTGTTGAGCCAGGTCTTGAAGTTGTCGAGCTTCTTGAAAGCCGCCGGTTGCCGTTCGATGTGTTTGGGCGGCCAAGCGTGGTCGTCGTCGATGACGAAGGCGAACACCGGCTTCTTGGCTTTCAGCGCCCGGAGGCATTCGAGTCGGGTGATGCTGTAGCCCTTCTTGCCGGGTTGGTCCGGCGGGACCCAGCCGTAACGATGCGCCACGATCACGACAAGTGCATCAGCCTCTTCGACCTTCTTCATGCACGCTGCGTACGGTGGGTTGTCACTGCTCGCCGCCCAGTACTCGTTCCTGAGGGGAGCGTGCTCGGCCGTGACGATGGCTTTCTCGGCCGCGTCGCGATAGGGCACGAGGTCCTCGACGGTTGATGAGATGAATATCTTGTGGGCTTTGTTGGCCATCTGTTTGGCAACCCGCCCTTATAGACTACCCCTGGACCCGCCCGTGCCACAGGTTGTGGGGATGGGGCCGGCGCGGATCGGCAGGGCTAAAGCCGGGGTGGGAAGGACGCTGAAAGCGCCCTGGCGTGGAGCGGGGGGTAACCGCGAAACCGGCCGTAAAACGACCGGCCTATGGCGCGCTTCGCGCGAAAGCCGCCTGAAGGCTTCTCGGGAATGAATGTGGTCCTTCGGGGCCGTCACAGCAACCGCGGTGGTCGCGCAAAGGATAGCGCACGCCAGGATGAGCGCGGTTGCGAGAAGCGTCTTCTTGTCGGGCAGGGAGTTGCGCTCGAACCTCTTGACGACCCAGTACGCGGCAGGCAGATTCATCCACGGCAGGAGCGCGGCGGTTGTTTCAAACGAAACGCCTGCCAGGCGCAGGGTGTAGAACTGCGCACACAGGACCACGGGACTGAGGGCAACGCCGGTCAATAGGCGGGTCCCAAATCCGAAGTGTCGTAACCGGAGTCCAAGCGCCAGCCAGGCTCCGGGCAAGACGCTCAAGAGAAGGAATGTGATTGCAGCTAGCGTTTCGACCCCCGTGGGGTGTCGGCCCCCGCGCGATTCCTAATTAGAACGGATTGTGGTCCTGCTTTGGTGGAAACCGACGAGACCGCGGCGTCGTCAGGGCGGCAGCCGTTTGTGTGGTACCGCCCACGACGCCAACATCCCCTGGGGCTGTCGCGTGTTGGTGGATGCACCCGGTTGCGCCTGGGCAAGCGCGGACTCCCGTCCGCGCCTCTGAAGTGGCGGATGGAAGGGTCGCGGTCGGGCCGAGGCGGTGATATCATTAGTTCACGAGACGAGGTAGTCTCTGGAGGATGTCGATGAAACGCAGAAGCTTTTTCGGTAGCGCGTTCGCCGGTCTGGCGGCGACGGCGGGTACGGCCAAGGGTTCGCGGCTCAAGGCCGGCGATATCCCGAAGAGAACGTTCGGCAAGACCGGTGAGAAGCTCACCATCATTGGCCAGGCGGGCGGGCGGTTTCCGTTTTGCACGTTCGACGAGGCTAAGGCCATCACGCAGCGTGCGTACGACCTCGGCGTGAACTATTTCGACAACGCACGCAGCTACTGGAGCGGCCGCTCGGAAGAAGTTTTCGGCGCGGTGCTGCCGGCGGTCCGCAAAGACGTCTTCATCACGACCAAGAGCGCCGACCGAACTCGCAAGGGCGCCGAAGCAGAACTGCACACGTCGCTGAAGAAACTGAAGACCGACCATGTCGACTTGTGGCAGATCCATTCGGTGCAGTCCAGCGAAGACCTCAAGAAGATCTTCGCCCCCGGCGGCGCCATCGAAGCCTTCGAGGCCGCCAAGAAAGCCGGGAAGGCCCGCTTCATCGGCTTCACCGGCCATCACGACCCGGAAGCCCACCTGGAGATGCTCGGGCTCTACAAAGAGTTCGACACCATCTTGATGCCGCTCAGCCCGGCAGACGCTGCGTATCTGAGTTTCGAGAACAAGGTCTTGCCTGAAGCTCGCAAGCAGAACCTTGGCATTCAAGGGATGAAGAGCACGGCCAACGCCAAGCTGCTCCAATCACTCAGCGTGAAGCAGTGCCTGAGCTATGTCCTGAGCCTGCCGATGCACTGCCTCGCGGTCGGGTGCACGACGCTGGGGCAGATCGAAGACGACGTTCGGGTCGCGCAGCAGTTTACTGCGTACAGTGCAACCGAAATGGCCGAGTTGCGCGAGAAGGGTGCCAAACTGGCCGGCCCCGACCTCGAAGATTGGAAGCGCGACAACCGAGTGGCCGCGAGCGGACGGCCCGAGTATGCTGGCGGCTGAAGAGGTGGGCAGGCTTGCCTGCTAGTGCAATTGGGGCCGGGCGTTACGTCTTCGCCTGGACCCAGTCCCCTACGGCGCGACGGATTTGCAGCGCGTCGATCTGCGTCTTGAGCTGGAAGGAATCGGGCGCGCCCATCACCTCGTAGACCTGCTTCGTCCAGTCGAGTTGTTCCCAGGCCTTGACCCTTTCAACGGGGCTGCGGCGTGAATCCATCGGGTTGATGACCATCACGGGCCGGGGCGCCAGGGCGGCATAGATCTCTTTGATGTCGTAGGCGTCGATGACTGACGGCAGGTAGCTACTAAGCGGTTGCGTCGTCTGGGGGTCGTCGACGAGCGCACGATACGACAGCAAGCCGCCCACGGTGATCAGGCGGCTGATGCGCGTGTCGATGACCGCCGCGTGGGCCGCCACGAGCGCGCCCGCGCCGACGCCGACGACAGTCCACGTACGGTGTGTTGCCCTCTTGGGCGCGACGGCCAGCAGATCGCGCATGCGCTGCCCAAGCAGGGGACGTCCGATCTCGAGCGCGCGATAGGCGAAGAAGTCATCCCACGAATACGAGACTTCGAACTGCGGCATGTGCGGCGCGGTCTCGCCCCAGCCGCGTAGATCGAGGACCGTGACGCGGTAGCCTGCGGCTACCATTGGATCGATTACGCTTCGCCGCAGGGCCGGCTCGTCTTTGCCGGTGTCGGAAACCACCAGCGCGTCCCCTTTGGCGAACGTCGCCGGATCGAACACGCGGTCGGGCACGTAGATGCCGGGCTCCTTCTTGACCCTGCCGACGCGGGTCAAGAACTGCACTTGCCGGTTGATCTCGGTTTGGAAGATGGCAAATTCGCCCGGAGAGGCGGGGACCGTTCGCTTCGGCGCAATCTTCTCCGCGTACTGTCGGTTCAAGCTGAAGACGGTGGCCGGAGCCTCGTCGGCTAAGGCGGTTGCGATCTGTCCGCTCGGCGTGCAGTGCAACTCCGCCGCGGGCAAAACGTCCCCGGAGGGGTCTTGCTCGCTGACCTGTCCGTCGCTAAGCCACTGAGAGAACCAGCGAGCTGCCGCCTCGCGCAAGTCTTTGTTGAGCCCGTGCACGTCATCGGTCTCGGTGAGAGTCACCTTCTCGTTGGCCTTGACGAGCCCATAGGCTTTTGAGACCGCTTGGTAGGTTGCGCGCGCACCCTCGATTGGGACGAAGTCGCGGATTGCGGCGCCGATCATCAACGGCCGCGGCGCAAAGCTAGCCAGCAACTCGGTATGGTCGATGCCGTGGCGCAGCGTGCCATAGAGGATCTGTTCGGGGTCGGCTATGAGCAGGGCTTCGGTCTTCTGGCGGAAGCCGGCTACGGCGCACATCGGCGCGGCCGCCTTGATGCGAGACTCGAAGGGCGCGAACTGGAGCGTCTCCATGCCGCCGCCGGAGTTGCCGGCCATCGCAATCCGATCGCGGTCGACCTCGGGCCGCGCCTCGAGATAGTCAATCGCGCGTATCGAATCCCAAACGCGATACTGCATCAGGTTGAGGCCCAGCAGGTAGCACTGGTGTCCCAGCACGCGGTGTTCCTTGGTGCCGAGGCCGACCAAAGGCCGGTTGTTCTGAGCGTCCCAAAGCTGGACGCGCTCGCCCTGGCCGATGGGGTCCCAGGTGAGCACGACGAAGCCCGAACGGGCCATGACGATGGCGAATTTCTGATACTCCTGGTATCCCTTGCCCTCGCCGGCGTGGCCGGGCGGGAAGATCACGGCCGGCAAGCGTCCTGCAACATTGCGGGGGCGATAGAGATTGGCCGTCACGTAGAACTTGGGGCGGCTCTCGTAGATGATCCTCTCGACCAAGTACCCCGGACGCTCGATCGACCCGACCTGGCGAGGATGGAGCGGCGTGCGCTCCTCCGGCATCGGCCCCCACATCTCGGCGAGCCGATTGCGCACCTTGGTGCGTAACGCATCGAGGTCTTCGGGGGTTTGAATTGCCGCGTAGTCTTCCCGGCGCTTCTCGTCCAACTGTCGGATGTAGCCGACGGTGAAGTCCCACATCATTTGGCCCAGGTCGGCGGCGTTGGCGCGCGCGGGCCGCGGCAGAGCGCCGAGGCCGAGCAAGACTGCAAGAAACTCCGCTCTTGTAAGGGGATGTGGCAAAGCGATGGGGTCTTCAGAGGGCCGGAATCAATCGGCCGGGAGGGTTGGTGGGCCTACATGTCTCTTCGGCGCGCCTAGGTCGTTTCCGAGCCGGGAATCCCGCTTGTCTTCCAGTCTAAAGCATACGACGAATGGCGCTCATCTGATGTTTCAGGTCTCGAAAAAGATAGCACGCGGTTCGGTGTGGGCGCTCACATTCCGGTCGTGACGCAAACCTGTGTCGCAACCTCTAAGACTCTCCTCGACACAAGTAACCGGGGATGCGGAGGGCGCGGCCTGGCGGTAGGCCCAGGAAAACAGCCTCGTGATGGTCAACGAAATCCCTTCAGTGTTCCGAGAACTTTCTTGGCGAGTTCACCACGGTCGGCGGCAAGTTCTAGCTGCTTGTAGAGATTCTGATCGGGGTTCTTCGTCTTCTTCCAGACGGCGACAATGGCTAGAACTCTTAGCCCCTATTTTCAAAGAGCCGTATTCCGGTTCTGCGCTCTCATGGGTCAGGAGACTCCCTTGCCCATGTGTCTCGATTCAGAGCACACAATGACCGATTTGAACTGACTTGAGTACTACGGGTCGACTGAGGCGGCCACACAAGGGTTCACCCCACATGGAGGCACGTATCGGGATAGAAATGCGCGCGCGTTTGGGAACGGCTGCGCGCCAGATGGACGCGGCCGAAGCCGGCCCCGTCATCATCGGCGCCGACCCGAGCGCCTGTGAGCTGAAAATGCTGGCGTGGCGAGATGTCGCGTTCAGTCAGTACGGGCGACATTGCAGACGATAGTGCAAATGGGGCGTCTGGTCCGGAGAGCGGGGAGCAGAAGACCGGAACCCCTCAAAACTCCATGAATTGACACAGAATTCGGGAAGTGGGGTATCCATTTGACTCAGGTGACCACAACATACTGTGGTTGGCCATTGGCGGCCCCCGGAAAGGCTTGCCGATAGCACCACGTTTCCAAGCCTGCGATGGCCATGGCGCGTGCGTAATCCTTGATCGGCCCGAAACGCAGCCTCGTGGCCCAATTGCCTGCAGACCGGCGTCTGGCGCCCCAGGGTGCATTCTGGGTGCAGTGTGCTGGCGTCCATGGATCGACCAAACCACAACGCCTAGGGGCTACCTGAGTCAAGTGGATACCCCATTTTCGGGAATTCTGTGTCACGCTTTCATTACCCGCAGGTATGTTTGCTAGTCGGCAACACTGCAGGACAGCGCGAGCGGCACGTCGGGGTTCATGAGCGAGCTACCGCCGTCAACGGCGATGACTTGTCCGGTCACAAACCCAGCCTCTTCGGCGCAGACCAACGCGCATACATTGGCAACGTCGCTCGGGGATGGGGTGCGCCGCATAGGCGTCCATCCACTTTCCTGCCATCGGGGTATGCACTTGACTCCCGACGACCCCACACCTTGTGGTCGGCGACTGCGGCGACCGTACCCTCGAGGGGCCATCGGGCAGCGGTCGTGGGTCCTATAGCCGCCGCTCATTGCGCCCCGCGGGGGGACGGCAGCGGTTGACTTTGAAACCTGAAGGCGAAGCGCTCTTGAAACTCCCCAGCGTGCGCGAATAGTCCTCCAGAGCCCGGATACTAGACCTTGGGGCTTCGGGAGTCAAGTGCATACCCCAGTCCTGCCATTGTGAAACCGCTTTCTGGACTTCCTCCGGCGCCTGGCCAATAAGGGTCGTCGCATCGCAGAAGCCGGGACTCACCGCGTTCACGGTAATCGTTCTGCTTGCCAGCGCGACGGCGAAGTACCGCACAATGCTCTCAAGCGCGGCCTTCGCGGAGCCCATCCCTACCCATGGCTGCCATCCACCAGTCTTGCCTCCGGGCGTGTAGGTGATTCCGATGATTCGGCCGCCAGAGGCCATGTGCTTCGCCGCGGCGCGTGCGCCGACGAAGAACGCGCGGGCCTGTGTGTCGAACGCGAGCTGCCACTTCTCCAATGGCATTTCGGTCGCTGCTGCGTGTTCGTAAATCTGCTCCATTGGCGGAACGACGCTATGCACGAAGATGTCGCAGCCACCCATCTTCTGCGCCGCTTCATCGACGAGCGCTACGGCCCTGTCCGCGTCCGACGTGTCCCCTTGGACGATGAACGCCTCCGCGCCGGCCTCCTTCACGAGCGCCGCTGTTTTCTCCGCCTCATTTATTCGAGTGTTGTAGTGGACGGCGATCTTACCCACACCCTCAGAGGCGAGTTTTGTCGCGATTCCTCGTCCAATACCGCGAGAACTACCAGTTATGAGGGCCGTTTCGAACCGTACTTTCACGATGCTGATCCTTTCCTTTGAGAGGACGTTCAACAACGCTGAAGAGGGCGCTCCAACATGAGTTTCAATAATCCGGCGGCAAGTGTCTGATGTCGGTCCACCCAGGGCTCCTACCCTTATCTTAGATCTTCGTCTATCTTGAAGACCACTCGATAGTCGCGCCAATGGAAGCTCCGGAATTCGGAGAGAGCGTCCCGCAGGGCTACGGATGAGCCCTCTGGGTCTTCGACGAGAGTCTCAAGAATCGCAGTCTTCAAGCTGTTCTTGACGTTCTTCGGAAGTGCCTTGATGTTGTCGATAGCTGCCGGGGTGAACTTCGGCGTGTACACTTTCGTTGCCCCCAGTCGTCCGCGAAGGCCTCATCGATCCCCGCAAGTCGGCCACGACGCAAGTCCTCGTCGAGGGTGTCCGAGGCGCTTGTGATCTGATTGAGCAATCGTCGATCAGCCATGATCTCCAACGTGTCGGTCAGCGACTCCATCTGGTTGAGTAGGTCTTCAAAGTAGGCCTTGCCGAGAACATATTTCTCCTCCACTTCACCGCCGGAACTGCTGACTACCACCACTCGGTGGCCGCGAGCCTTGCCAAGGATTGCGCGCTGATTTTGACGCAACTCCGTTCTGCGAACCGGGACTCGCTCGGGCTTTAGCAGCGATCTGACGCCCGTGGTGTATCGCCTCCTGTACAGATCCGTACATTCCTTATTCTAGCGCGCGGTTTGGTGCGGCCGCTCACATTCGCTACCGGCGCCGCAGCCGCCTTGACGCCCGGACCGCCTCGGCGTTCTACTTGAGGGTTATGGCTATCCCCCGCGACGAACAGCGTCCGCTCATCGACCGCCTGATGGAGCTCTCCGGCGGCAGCTACTCGCCCAAGGTGCGCCGCAAGTACTTCATCAGCGGACCGCAGTGGGCGGCGGCCTATGAAGGCCAGGCGCTGTTCCACGCGCCCACCCGCGCGCCGGTGTCGTTCGAAGAAGTGATCCGGCATTTGGGTGAGCTCGGCATCCCCTGTTGGACGACGCATGATACCGACGTCATCCCGACCAACGACCTGATGACCGACCGCCAGGGCGAGATCGTCGCGCGCATCAAGACGGCGCTTGAAGACAACGGCGTGCGCTGCTCGATGGTCACGTGCGAGACGTTCTTCCATCCGGTATGGGCGGCGAGCGCGGCGGCCGAGGCGCCCGAGGTCCGGCAGTACGCGGCGCGGCGGCTGCAGAACGTGGTCGAAGTCGGGCACGAGTTGGGTGCGCAGTTCGCGGTCTATTGGCCGGGGACGCTGGGTTACATGATCCAGGGCGCGATCGACGAGACCCAAACGTTGCGCTGGTTCGCCGATGGATTGAACGCCGCCTGCGAGCGTGACATCGAGGTCGCCAAGCAAAACGGCCGTCCTACGCTCAAGCATTGCCTCGAAGCGAAGCCCTTCGAGCCGCAAAGCCAGATCATCCTGCCCACCAGCGACGCCATGCTGGCCTTCATCAGCAGCGGCTTGCTGACGCATCCGGAGATGGTGGGGTTGAACCCTGAGTACCTGCATGAGCTCATGTCGGGCGCGGCGTGCCGGGCTGCGCTGGCTCGCGCGTTGCTATGCGGCAAGCTCTGGCACTTCGATATCAACGATGGTTATCCGCTTAAGCACGACGTCGATCTCGGCGTCGCGCTGGTCAATCCGCTCGACTGGCTGAACGTGCTGATCCTGTTGCGCTCACACGGCTACGAAGGTCCGTTCAACCTCGACTTCAAGCCGCCGCGCACCACCAGCAACTACGGCGTGTTCAAGATCAGCTTCCCAACCGCCGTCGACCGCTTCATCACGCTGTGGGAGATCGCCGGTGAGGCCGTCGAGGACCCGGTGATCCGGCAAGCCACCGAGGCTCTCAAGGAGGGCGGTGGCGGCACGGGCTCGGTGGACGAAATCGTCGCCGCCAACCGCGAACTGCTAAGCCTCCACGAGTTGATCGGCAACCGCTTGTTCCAGATCCTGATCGGCCAACACCGCGGCCGAACGTTCACCGGCTGACGTTCGGTCTTCCTTTGCGGCGTTGCGGTCCTTTGCGTCTCTCAGGAGAAACCAACTTCCCCGATGCTCAAACGCCAAGTCGGCAGCGAACTCTGGTGCATCACCCAACCCGACCACGCCGCAGTCTCTGGCTACCTTGCCGCGCACTGGGGCAACGGCGAGTTTGCGCGGCCCGGCTACTTCGCCCCTTTCCCCGAGGCCGAGCGCCTGCGCGCGGAAACCATCCTTGCCATCGCCGAGCACGACAACGGCTGGTGGGAGTGGGAAGCTGATCCGCAACGCGACCCCGCGGACGGCCTGCCGCTGCACCTCGCTGCGATGAAGCAGTCCGACGGGCTGGCGCGCTGGCGGTTGGGCGTGCCGCGCTTTCGCGACACGCATCCTTACGTTGCGTTGCTCATCAGCTTGCACGCGTATTGGCTCCACGCCCCCCGCGTTGAGGCGGAAACCGACGCCACGTTTTTTCATCCGCTGTTCGGGAACCCCGGCGCGTGGCCGAAGCCGGAGGGCGACGAGCTGGAAGAGACGCGGGAGTTCGTGGCTGAGCAGCATCTCCTGCAAGAGCTTATCGCGGACCGGATGAAGAACGATCCCGCCTGGACGGCCGCCGTCGAGTCCTGGCATCTGCGACCGCACATCAGGCTCCTGCAGGTGGCCGATGCGTTGTCGTTGCACCTGTGCTTCGGTGGCGACCAGGTCCGATCGATGCCCGACATCCCACGCAAGAATTGGGACGACCGCGTCAGCCTAGAGTTGGTGCCGGCTGGGGATCGTTGCGTTGTCTGCCGGCCCTATCCGTTTGACTTGGACCCGCTGAGTGTGACCCTGCGGGGGCGGGTGCTTGAGCCGGGCGTCACTGCGCCTGAGGACTTTCACTCGTGGTGGCATGGGCTGCCGCGGCAGGAGATTCGGTTTCGTTTTGCGTCCGGCGGCTAGTTAGCCAAGGGCTGCGCCCTTGAGATCCCGAAGTGGCGACGATGCTGCTTTGTAGGGGCGGTCCGCTGGGTCCGCCCCGCCGCCGCTGGTACGCCGCTTCTCCTTCGAGCAGAAACCGAGAGCCTCCGCCCGGCCAGGGTGGACACTGCGGTCCACCCCTACAGCTCGGTTATCTATGATCCGGTCAGGTCAGCTCGAAGAATCGAGACTCGGCAAGGCTGGAGCCTTACGCCACCGCGCGCCGCTATACCCTGATCCCGATGCGCCACAGAATGTAGCCGACCGACTCGCGGGCGTACGACCAGCCCCGTCGCCAGACATCGGCGTCTTGGGGCCGGCGGGGTGAGCCGTAGACGGTGAGGCCACGGGCTTCGAGCATCCGCTTGATGCGGAAGATGTGGTAGTTGTCGCTCACCACGATGCACGAGCCTAGGTCCATGCGGTCCATGATCTCAGCGACCGCCGAAGCACTCTGCATGGTCGACTGGCCGCTCGTCTCGACCGTGACGAACTCAGCCGGCACACCTTGCTCGGAAAGGTATTCGCGGCTGACTTCACTCTCGGTGAACTCGGCGCCCGTGCCATAACCGCCGGTGGTGATGATGCGCGGCGCGAGGCCCCGCCGATAGAGGTCGAGGGCGTGATCGAGCCGAGCGCGCAGCACAGGCGACGGACGACCCCAGTACTGGGCGGCGCCGAGTACGACGATTACGTCGGCCTTCCGTGCTTCGTCGAGGTGTGCTTGGCGCCACACCTGGTAGTAGATCACGCCGAAGTATCCGGCAGCGAGAAGGATGCAGATCAGAAACGCTATGCTCCAACGTCGCCCGCGGCTCCACTGATTTGGCAGGGTCATCGCAGGTACGGTTCGAGAGCTGACTCCGGGATTGCACCGGGCCTCACGATGCGGGGTGGGCCGCTGAGATCGAGGATCGTGGACGCTTCGCGTGAACGGGACCGGCCGCCATCCAGAATATGATAGACGCTCGCGCCAAGCTGCGAAGCCACGTCCCGCGCGGTGCGGGCCGCGCGGCGTCCCGAGAGATTGGCGCTCGTGCCGGTTAGGGGCCGGCCGACGGCGCGGGCCAGAGCCCGAGGGACGGCGGCCGCGGGCAGACGAACCGCAACGGTTCCGGTTCCTGCCGTGACCGCCGCCGGCAAGCTCACTGCAGCAGGGAGGATGATGGTCAGCGGCCCAGGCCAGAAGCGAGCGGCGAGCGTGTGGAAGGCCGCCGGTACGTTACGCACCAGGCCCCGTAGCTGGTTCGTGGAGGCGATCAACAGCAAGATCGGTTTCGTCTCGGGACGTTTCTTGATTTGGAAGATTCGCTCCACCGCTTTCGGTTGGAACGGATCGGCACCGAGCCCGTAGAAGGTGTCGGTGGGAATCGCAACGACTTCGCCTCGGCGAATGGCCGCCGCCGCCGTGCGCAGACACGACCATTGCGGACGGAACGGATGGATCTTGACGATAGAGGGCATGGCCACAGCGGCGATTCTATTATGCCGGGACGCCCTGATAGGATGAAGGCGCAAAAAACGGACGGATTCGTTGGCCAGACGCACACAGATCATCTCCAGTGCCTCGAACCCCTTAATCAAAGACGTCAGCCGCGCCGTTTCACGCGGCGTCAAGACATCGGACGGTCTGTGGGTCGCTGAGTCATTCCACCTGCTGGAAGAGGCGCTACGCAGCGGCCTCCGCGTTGAGGCGGTGTTAGCGTCGAGAGCGGCGGTCGCCGAGGTTGAGGCGGTTCTCAACGGACGCGGCCGGGACCCCTTACGAGTAGTTGACGATTCCTTGTTTGCGCGTATGTCCGGCACCGAAACCACGCAGGGGGTCATCGCGCTGGTGCGGCCGCCGAAGTGGAAGATCGACCAGTTATTCGAAGGTTGCTCCCTCGTAGTGGTACTCGACGCCATCCAGGACCCAGGGAATGCCGGCGCCATTCTGCGAAGTGCGGAAGCCCTGGGGGCAACCGGGACGATGCTGCTCAGTGGAACGGCGCGGTCGGCTAACCCGAAGACCCTGCGCGCCTCGGCAGGTTCGCTGTTTCGGCTCCCGTGCGTGGAGGGCGTCACTGCGGGCGAGGCGTGCGAGGAGTTGGCCGGCCGAGGTGTGCACGTGTTGGCAACCGTTGTGGGTGCCGGACGCGGAGTCGAACAGTGTGATTTCACGAGTCCCAGCGCCATCGTGTTCGGCTCGGAAGCGCATGGCGTCAGCGATGTCGTAAAGGGTGCCGCCGAGAGTGTGCACATCCCGACACGAGGGGTCGAGTCGCTGAACGTGGCGGCCGCGGCGGCCGTGATCTTGTATGAGGCGTCCCGGCAGCGTGGGAGTCAGGGCAAGCCGGGACAGAGCGACGCAGTTCGGAAGCCGGTCTGATGAGCCTGTTCGAGCCCGCGACACCGAGTCCTGAAAACTCCGGTGAGCTGCATCCGCTGGCCGACCGCATGCGGCCGGTGACGCTCGATGAGTTCGTCGGCCAGGAACACCTGCTGGGTTCCGATAAGCCGCTGCGGCTACAGATCGAACGCGATCAGCTTACGTCTATGATCCTGTGGGGCCCGCCGGGCGTGGGCAAGACGACTCTGGCGCAACTGATCGCCAAGGTTTCGAAGTACCAATTCGTTCCCTTCAGCGCGGTACTGAGCAGCATCAAGGAGGTCAAGAAGGTCATGGCCGATGCGGAGCGGGCCCATCGCCATGGCATCCGGACGATCGTTTTCATCGACGAGATCCATCGCTTCAACAAAGCTCAGCAAGACGCGTTCCTGCACTATGTCGAGCGCGGCGACATCATCTTGATCGGGGCCACGACCGAGAACCCGTCCTTCGAGGTGATCTCGGCGTTGCTGTCGCGGTGCCGCGTGCACATCCTGCGTGCGCTGACGGTCGAAGAGATCGTCACCTTGCTGCGGCGCGCCCTTGAGGACGAGGAGCGCGGCCTGGGCGGTAGCAGGGTCACAGTCACCGATGAGATTCTCGAACGCATGGCGCTCTTCTCGAACGGCGACGCCCGCTCCGCACTCCAAACGATCGAGACCGCGGTCGCTTCGGCCCGGGATTCAACGATCACCGAAGAGCTGCTGGCGGACGTGCTCGAGCGGAAGATCCTTCGCTACGACAAGGCGGGGGAAGAGCACTTCAACCTCGTCTCGGCGCTGCACAAGTCAATTCGCTCGAGCGATCCGGACGCGGCGCTTTATTGGCTGGCCCGCATGCTTGAGGCGGGCGAAGATCGTCTCTACATCGGCCGCCGATTAGTTCGGATGGCGTTTGAGGATATCGGGCTGGCCGACCCTCGCGCCCTCGAGCAAGCGATGGCCGCAGTCGACGCGTTCCGTTTCATTGGGGAGCCCGAGGGGGATCTTGCACTGGCGCAGGTGGCGGTCTACCTGGCGATGGCGCCCAAGTCCGACTCGGTCTACCGGGCGTTGGGCCGGGTCAAAGACGATGTCCGCAACACTGTGGCCGAGCCCGTGCCGATGAACCTGCGCAACGCGCCAACACGCTCGATGAAGGATTGGGGCTACGGAGAAGGCTACGAGCATGCCCACCAATTTCGCGATGCCGTTACCGGCATGGAGTGTTTGCCTGAGTCGCTACACGGCCGGCGCTACTACCACCCCACCGACCACGGAGTTGAAAAGCGCATCGCGGAACGCCTGCGCGAACTGCTGAAGATCAAGGACGCCAAGCGCAAGGAGTAGCCCCTGGATAGGATGACCTGCGCAAAGGCGCCGAGGTCAGCCGACAGCTCGGCTGGTCGGCACGACGGAACGCTCGCCGCGGTACCACGCCAGAGTTCGGCGTAGCCCTTCTTCAAGCCCCACCGTGGGGACGTAACCCAAGTCGCGTTGGGCCGCTGTGATGTCGGCCTGGGAGTTGCGGACGTCGCCTTGTCTGGGAGGGCCGTGCGTGGCGGCGAGCTCAACTCCCTCGATTCGCTGTAACAGTTCCCACGTTTCCGTGATGGTTACTCGTCCGCCCGTGCCGCCGTTGTAGACGGTTCCACACGCTTGGTCCGCGCGGGCGGCGCGGAGATTCAAGTCCACGATGTTGTCGATGTAGGTGAAGTCGCGCGTCTGTTCGCCATCACCGTAGATCGTCGCGGGCTCGCGTTGTAGAATCGCTTTGCAGAACGCAGCGATGACCCCCGAGTAGGCCGAAGTAGGGTCCTGGCGCGGACCGAACACGTTGAAGTACCGCAGCGACACGGTCTGGAGACCGTAGTTGTCGAAGAAGGTCTTGGCGTAGTATTCGCCCGTCAGCTTTTGCACCGCGTAGGGGGACTTGGGCTGCGGCAGGAGCGACTCGTTCTTGGGCGTCACCTCGGTGTCGCCATAGGCCGATGACGACGCCGCGAAGATCACCCGCCCCACCCCCTGTCGCTGTGCCGCCAACAACACATTGAACGTGCCGTTGACGTTGACGTCGTGAGTGAACTCCGGTTCTTCGATGGAACGGGGAACCGCCGGAATCGCCGCCTGATGAAAGACGGTATCCGCGTCGGCAAATAGCCGCTCCAACGTTTGGTAGTCGCGGATGTCGGCGTCGTGATAGTCGATCTGGTCGAGAACCTCGGCGAGGTTTTTTTTCTTCCCGGTCACCAGGTTGTCGATGGCGACGATGTGTTCAACGCCGTCGGCAAGCAGACCACGTACGAGGGCGGATCCGATGAACCCGGCTGCGCCGGTAACGACGGCCCTCTTCATAGCCGAGTCCCGGTGGCCACCACGGGAGTGCAGGCCGAGCGGGCTGACCGAGGGTTCAGTACGGTGATCGTCGGCAGGGGAGGCGACATTCTTCCTAACAGGTCGTCAGCGCTACGCCCGCACTTTAGCAGGTTAGGCTACTTTGACTTTTTCGCCACTGCGGGCGGATTCGTAAACCGCCAGCACGACTTGCAGAGCGCGATAGCCGTCCTCGCCGGCGCACAGCGGCTGGCGGCCGGTTTCGATGGCCTCGGCGAAGTCGCGGAACTGGCGCTTTATCGGCTCGATGGAAATTGCCATCGGGTCGGAGGCGCCGGAGTCAAGCGTTTCGCCGGCGAGAGGAATACCTTCGCCGCTGTCCCCTTCCACGTCCCAGGCCGTCAGCTTGTCGCCGGTGATGATCGCCGATCCTTTTGTGCCGTGGAGTTCGATTCGCTCAGGATAGCCCGGCAGGATTGCCGTGGCGGCCTGGATGACTCCGGTAGCGCCACTCTCGAAGCGCAGGATGGCATTGACAACGTCTTCGGACTCCATCTCGTGGGCCGCCGCAAGCTGCCAGTAACCAAAAAGCTCGGCCACCGGTCCCGCCAAGTAGAGCAGCAGGTCGAGCCCGTGGATGGCCTGGTTGATCAGCGCACCGCCGCCTTCTACAGCCCAAGTTCCTTTGCCGGGACGATCGTAATAGGGTTGCGGGCGATGCCATTTCGTGTAGCTGTCGGCCTGTAGGACGCGTCCGAGGCGGCCGTCCTTGATTGCCTTCACGAGAAAGATCGTAGCGTCGTCAAAGCGATGCTGACTCATCACGCCTAAGCGCAGGTTTGCCGCCTTTGTGATGTCGATCATCTCCTGTGCTTCTTCCAGAGTCAGGGCGATGGGCTTCTGCAGCAAAACATGCTTGCCGTTGGCCGCCCCAGCCTTGGTCATCTCCAATCGGGAGTCAGGCAAGGCGCATACGTCCACGTAATCAATGTCAGAACGGCTGCAAAGCTCGTGGAAGTCCGCTGTGAACTCAGCGCCGTACTTTTCGCCGAACTCGCGGCCCTTCTGCTCAACACAGTCTGAGACCGCAACCAGGTCGAAGCCCAGTTCCTTGTAGCTGTCCGCGTGCTTGTGGGCGATGGCCCCCGTGCCGATCAGTCCAACTCTCATTACGCTGCCCCTTTCTCGGATTAACTACTACGATTGTCGTAGTAGTCCCTTGCTCCCTATGTCCTTGCGGTAATGCATGCCTTTCAAGCGGATCTTGGCGACCGCCTCGTAGGCGGTGTCGAGGGCCTGGCGGAGATTGTGTCCGCCGGCAGTCACTCCCAGCACCCTGCCGCCTGAGGTGACCAGCCTCCCCTCTTGCAGCCGCGTACCTGCGTGGAACACCTTGGCGCCGGTCCGCTCCGCTTCCGGGACGCCCTCGATGTGGCGGCCCCTAGGATACTCGCCCGGGTAGCCCTCCGAGCAGAGGACCACACACGCTGTCGGCCCAGGGCTCCAACTGACAGAGTCGGTCTGCAGCTCGCCTCGGGCGGCCGATGACATCAGCTCGGCGAAGTTGCCCCTCATTCGGAACAGGAGAGGTTGTGTTTCCGGGTCTCCCATCCTGACGTTGTACTCGAGAACCTGTGGCCCCTCGGACGTCATCATGAGGCCGCAGTAGAGGAAGCCTCGAAACGGACGGCCTGTTCTGCGAAGTCCGTCGAGCGTCGGCTCGACGATGGTATCGATGATCGTGGAGCGCGCGTCGTTGCTCAGGATCGCCGGGTCGCAGTAGGCACCCATGCCGCCGGTGTTCGGTCCTTCATCGTTGTCGAAAACGGGCTTGTGATCTTGCGTGGGCGGATAGACGAAGTAGTTGTTACCGTCGCTGAGGACGATGAAGCTGACCTCTTCACCCTGCAAGAACTGCTCGAGTACGATGCGGCGGCCGGCGTCACCGACGAGCTGTCCCGCCAGCATGGTCTGCGCGGTTTCGCGGGCTTCCTGCTCGCTCTTGGCCAACACGACGCCCTTGCCCGCGGCGAGGCCGTCTGCTTTCAGCGCAACGGGGAAACCGAAGCGGCTGATGTGTTGGTCGATGTCGCCGGCGTTTTCAAGAAGCGCGAAATCGGGAGTGGGAATGCCGTGCTCCCGCATGAACTCTTTGGCAAAGAGCTTGCTGCCTTCCAACTGGGAGGCGAACTTCGACGGACCTACAATCGGAAGCTTTCGCACCGCGAACGCATCCACGAGCCCGTCCGCCAGTGGCGCTTCCGGGCCGACGACCGTGAAGTCGGCACCTAGTGTTTCAGCCAAGGCAACCAACTCCGAGGACGAAGCGATATCGCCTGGAATGCAGGAAGCCTCCATCGCGATGCCGGCATTTCCGGGCACGCAATAGACCTGCTCGACACCTTCGGATTGACGCAGCTTCCAAACGAGAGCGTGCTCTCTGCCGCCACTTCCAATGACCAGGGCTTTCATGCGCGCACCGACCCTGTGAGAATGAGCGGCGCTTTCATTGCGGCGTTTCGTGCAAGTGCATAGAATAACAAGAACACGCCTTTTCTTGGGCGGCATTCGATGCGACAAGCATTCGCAGAGCGTTACGAGGTTGTGGTTGTCGGTGCCGGTCACGCCGGCAACGAAGCGGCCGTCGCGACGGCGCGCATGGGGCTGCGGACCGCCCTGGTGACGCTCAATCTCGACCTGATCGCACAGATGTCATGCAATCCCGCGGTTGGCGGTATCGCGAAGGGCCACTTGGTGCGGGAGATCGACGCCCTCGGCGGAATCATGGGCGAGGTCACCGACGCCGTCGGCATCCAGTTTCGCCTGCTCAACACGAGCCGCGGTCCAGCAGTATGGTCGCCCCGCGCACAGTGCGACAAGAAGCAGTACCGCATCAAGATGCGGCAGGTTCTCGAACAAGAACCGAACTTGACCATCAAGCAGGCCGAGGTCGTCGATCTGGTCCTCGAAGAACGTTCCGCATCCGAATCGGGTGGGCCTGCGAAGCGCATCCGAGGAGTCCTCCTCGGCGACGGCCGCCTCGTGAGCGCCGAAGCCGTGATCATCACGACTGGGACCTTCCTCAACGGGATGATCCATATCGGGGAGCGCACCTTTCCGTCAGGCCGTAGCGGGGAGCCTGCATCCGTGATGCTGGGGGAGGTGCTTCGTGGCCTCGGATTTCGCTGCGGACGACTGAAGACGGGCACGCCGCCGCGGCTCGATGGCCGCACGATTGACTGGGACGTGTTCGAGGCGCAACCCGGGGACCGCGAGCCCACGCCCTTCTCGTTTCGTACCGAACGCATCGACCGCGAACAGATCCAGTGCCACATTGCGTACACCACCGACGAGACGCTCAAGATTCTGCGTGAGAATATCAAGCGTTCGCCCCTCTACAGCGGACAGATCGAGGGTGTAGGACCGCGCTACTGTCCCTCGATCGAAGACAAGGTCGTCAAGTTTCCCGATAAGGCCCGTCATCAGTTGTTTCTGGAGCCTGAAGGGCTTGACACCTACGAGGTTTACGTGAACGGCATGTCAACCAGTATGCCGATCGACGTGCAAGCGGCAGTGGTTGGTTCAATCCCAGGTCTCAACAAGGCCGAGATGATCCGCCCGGGCTATGCGATCGAGTACGATGCCGTCGATGCCACCGAGCTGGGGCATACCCTCGAAACCAAGCGGGTCAAGGGGCTCTATCTTGCGGGACAGATCAACGGCACCACAGGCTATGAAGAAGCGGCCAGCCAGGGCATCATGGCCGGCATCAACGCCGCTTGCGGGATCAAGGATCTCGAACCGGTCATCCTCGACCGAACCAGCGCCTATGCAGGGATTCTGATTGATGACCTCGTCACGAAGGGGACCGACGAGCCTTACCGAATGTTTACTTCGCGAGCCGAGTTTCGCCTGAACCTGCGAATCGATAACGCTGACGAACGCCTCACACCGACTGGCCATCGGGTCGGGTTGATCGGCGAAGAATATTGGCGGCGATTCTGTGAGCGGCAGGCCAAGAAGGAGAAGGTGCGGGCGTTCCTCGAGGCCCACCGGCCGGCGCGCGAAGACGCCCAGGCGGGTGAGCTCTTCCAAGCGCTCGGTTCATCAAATGGCGAACACGCGACTCTGACTCAGCTACTGAGGCGTCCGGAGATTCAGATAGTCCACTGCCAATCGCTGATTCAGTCGCACTGCGACGTCCAGTTGCGCCCGCCAGATTGGAAGGCGATCGAGACGGAAGTGAAGTACGCTGGCTACATGCAGCAACAGAGAAAGCAGATCGAGCAGTTGCGGCGGGCGGAATCGCGGCGTATTCCTGACAGTGTCTCCTACGGCGAGATCCCCGGCCTCTCCCGCGAGGTTATCGAGAAGATGGAGCGCGTGCGGCCCTCGACGCTGGGCCAAGCCGGCCGCATCCCCGGTGTTACGCCGGCCGCGGTTTCAATCCTCAACATCTATCTGACCTCCAGTGGGCGCGCGGCAGTGAATGGCTGACGCCAGCGAGAAATTTGCGCGGCTCATTCAGCCCGTTCTCTCCACGTTGGAGATCGAACTTTCCTCACCGCGGATCTCCCAACTCGCGGCCCACTTCGCGTTGCTCGAACAATGGAACCGGCACATCAACTTGACGAGTGTGCGGGAGAGCGCCGAGATCGTTGAGCGGCATTTCGGTGAGTCACTTTTCACAGGCCTCCGTATTCCTGGAACTGCTCTGTCGCTAGTTGATATTGGCTCGGGCGGAGGCTTTCCTGGCCTGCCCATCGCCGTGCTACGGCCAACGCTCGAGGTGACCCTGGTCGAATCCGTGGCAAAGAAGGCAGCCTTCTTGCGCGAGGCGTCCCGTGACCGAGACAATGTCCGGGTTCACCATGGGCGCTTTGATACGCTGCAGGAGTCGTTCGAGTGGGCCACCGTTCGCGCTGTGGCTTGCGAGGAGATCTGGGAAGACCTTACCAGGGGGGCGAGGCGGGTGGCGATCCTGTCAACAGCCAAAAGGCTGGCCGACCTGCGGGCGCTGGGCGGCGTCCGGTGGTACGCAGAAGAGCTACTGCCCTGGGGGCGCGACCGGGTGCTCTTCTTGGGTACGGCCTCAGGCTAAAGTCTTAGCTGGCGTCAGCCGATCTACTGTTTGGGATCGGGAGATGTCTGCCCGCTCGGGACGTTCCACGTGAAACATTCACGCAGCTCCCTGTTTCCACCGCACGAGATCCCCTCACTTTCCTCTGTTTGTGCAGGTGTGCTACATTGATCCTGCACTGAAGGAGCTATCTTGGGCAAGCTCATTGCGGTTGCGAATCAGAAGGGTGGCGTCGGCAAGACCACGACCGCGATTAATCTTTCGGCGTCACTAGCCGCGGCGGACTGCCGCGTGTTGGTCGTCGATTGTGACCCTCAGGCGAACTCGACCAGCGGTCTAGGATACCCGGCTGACCTCGAACGCTCAAGTCTATACGATCTTCTTCTAGGGCAGTCGAAGCTGGAAGATGTGCAGCTCAAGACGCAAGTCGAGAACCTTGATATCGTACCCTCGTCGCGGCACTTGGCCGGCGCCAATATCGAGCTGGTCGACCTAGCGGCGCGCGAGTTCCAGCTCAAGAAAAAGCTGGCCCCGGCGAGGGAAGACTATCACTTCGTGTTGATGGACTGCCCTCCCGCCCTCGACCTGTTGACGCTCAATGCGTTGGTGGCCGCGGACTCGGTGCTGATTCCGATTCAGTGTGAGTACTTCGCACTCGAAGGGATCTCGGCGCTGCTCGACACCATCGATAGGGTCAAGGCCAGCTTCAATGCAGATCTGGGAATCGAGGGAGTCCTGCTCACAATGTTCGATGACCGCACGTCGCTCACGCGACAGGTGGCTCACGATATTCGCGACTTCTTCCAGGACGAGGTCTTCAAGACGGTCATTCCGCGCAACGTGCGCTTGGCCGAAGCGCCGAGTCATGGCAAGGCGATCATCCAGTACGACCTGCGGTCGAGGGGCGCGGAAAGCTACCTCGGGCTCGCGCGAGAGCTCTTGGCCCGCAACGAGTTGAAGTCCTCGACCCAAGCCGTTTCCTAGGAGTCCCATGCCGGCGAAGACAATCACCAAAACGTCATCTGGTTCCAGGCGTCAAGCGCTTGGGAAGGGCCTCAGTGCGCTCCTTCCCGAGAAGCCGCCACCAATGGCGAGCAGCGGCCGGCCGCAAGAAGCAGACGCACGAGAATCCGTGCAACGCCTGCCGATCGATTCCATTGAGCCGAACCCCTACCAACCTCGCCGTATCTTCAACAAGGAAAGCATCGAGGAACTCGCGCAGTCGATTCGCGTTGACGGTCTGATCCAGCCGATCGTGGTGCGCCCGCGAGGTGACGGCTATTTGCTCGTTGTCGGAGAGAGACGTTTGCGGGCGGCGAAGATCGCCGGCTTTACCGAGATCCCGGCCATCGTTACCGACATCGAAGCGGATCGCATTCTCGAAGTCACCCTCGTCGAGAACATCCAGCGGGAAGACCTCAACCCGATCGAAGTCGCGCTAGCAATGCGGACCATGATCGATGAACTCGGTCTCAGCCACGAGATGCTGGCCGAGAGAACAGGCAAGAACCGTACGACCATCACCAACCTGCTACGCCTGCTACGCCTGCCCAAGGACATTCAACAACTGGTGGCCGAGCGGCGACTCTCCATGGGTCACGCCAGGGCGATTCTGGGTGTTGACGAACCCCAACACCAGCGGTCGGTGGCCGAAAAAGCAGTGGCCCAAGGGCTTTCGGTGCGCCAAGTCGAGCGGACGGTTCGGCGATTGAGTGAGCCACACGGCGAGAAGGACGGCAAGGCAACAATCGATCCCAACATCGCCGCCGCCATCGAAGAGATGGAGCGCGTTCTGGGCACACGAGTGAAGTTAGTGGCGCGAGGCGAGAAGCGTGGCCGAATTGAGATCGAGTACTACTCGGGCGAAGATCTCGACCGCATCTACGAAGTAATCGTGGGTGAGCCGGACTGAGGCGTTGACCGCTATTACCGCGCCGCGGCGTTGCCTTCGATCCGATCTGCCAGAGAAGCCGCTCGCGCCCGCGCCATGTGAACGAGCTTCTTGCGCGCGGCGATCTTCTTCAAGATGGGCAGAAATTGCTGAGCGGCTACGATCCTGTCTTTGTCAAATGATGTCTGGAACCGTAGCAGCGCCTTATTGACGCCGAGGTGGTCGAACCGGAAAACCCTTTCCAACTCGATCAGGTGTCTCTCGGATTCCCCCGCCCGCAGGAACCAAGTCGTTAGCGTCAAGGCATCTTTGTCTTCTGTGAAGACGAACTTGGTTTCGGTTACCTCGCCGGACGAGCTTACGTAACGCAGCCGCTTGTCGCCGGTGAACGCGACCTTGCGATCACTCGCCACCTCTCGTCGAAAATAGTCGAGCTTCTCCACCAGACCGAACACCATGGTTACCTCGGTTGGCGTTAGCGTGAACTCGACGGGGTCCTCTTCGTCAGGCTTCTCACGGTAAAGAGCGGCTCCGTCTCGACGGACTTCCACTTCGAAGTACGGTGGTCCGCTCCCGGGGAAGTCACGCGAGAAAAAAATGCCCTCCTGCACGGCGGCGTTGAGTGGCGCGAATGCGGACGCAGCGAGAGCCAGCGCCGCGCAGGCGAGACCCAGTGATCCCGCTGACCAACAAGCCGCTCGGAAATCATACACGTGCGTTAGCTCCAGCGGCGATCTTTGCTGCCGTTGCCGTGTGGACGGAATGGCAGATGGCCACCGCCAGCGCATCAGCGGCGTCATGGGACTCAATCGGCTCTTCAAGCCGCAACAACGACTGCACCATGGTTTGAACTTGTTCTTTGGTGGCGCGACCGTAGCCTACGACGCTGTCTTTGACCTCAAGCGGTGAATACTCGCCAACGGCCAAACCTTGCTCGGCGGCAGCCAGTAAAGCAACGCCTCGCACGTGCGCCAACTTGAGAACGGTCCGGATGTTAGTGGCGTAGAAGACCCCTTCGACAGCTACGCCATCCGGGGCCTTGGATTCAAGTAACTCTTTTAGATTCTTATAGATATGATGAAGTCTCGAGGGGAAGTCCGCCTTGGGTGAGGTTCGAATCACGCCGAAACTGACTAAATGGTGGCGGCGACCGTCGCTGTCGATGACTCCGTAGCCGGTACGCTCGGACCCGCAATCAATGCCGACGACTCTCACCGGCTGATCCTCGCCCGCGGACGCGTCACGCCGGGATCTTCGTCAAGCCGACAGGGCCTCGAGTTCCTTGTCGTCAATGTCAAAATTGGAGTAGACATTATGGACATCGTCGTGGTCTTCGAGGCGGTCCATCATGCGCAGCACCGCCGCGGCGTGCTTGCCCTCCACCTTGACTGTGTTCTGCGGCAGCATGGAAATCTCGGCAGCGGCCGGTTCGATGCCCGCACCCTTCAGGGCCTCGACGACTGCTTCGTGAGCTTCGGGCGGGGAGACAACCAACCAGTTGTCGTCCTCGTCCCGCAAATCCTCGGCACCCGCATTGAGCACGATCTCCATGAGCTGGTCTTCGCCAGCCGCCTTTTTAGGCACGACGGCTGTGCTTCGCTTGTCGAACATCCAAGCGACGCATCCGTTCTCGCCGAGGTTTCCCCCGTTTTTCGAGAAGGCGTGGCGCAGCTCGCTCACGGTGCGGTTGCGGTTGTCGGTGACGACTTCAACGAGCACGGCGACACCGGCCGGCCCGTAGCCCTCGAAGCTGATCTCCTCGTACGATGCGCCCTCGAGTTGGCCTGTTCCGCGCAGGATCGCCTTCTTGATGTTGTCCTGCGGCATGCTCTGGCCCTTGGCGCCGGCGATGGCGGTGCGCAGGCGGGGATTCGAATCGGGGTCGCCTCCGCCCTCTCGGCAGGCGATCTGGATTTCACGGATCAGCCGCGTGAAAACCTTGCCCCGTTTTGCGTCCGCAGCCGATTTCTTGTGTTTGATTGTTGCCCATTTAGAGTGGCCGGACATCTCAGGAACCCTACCTCCTGTCGAACTACAGCGACCGCGAGGCCACTGCGTACCGTCGAGACAGCCCACCGTGTATCGCGGCTCAACGCCGTTGCCTGCGCGCGCAATCTCAACCAAAGAATACCAGAAACGCTCGTGGGCCAGCGTGGCATGGGGCTTCGGGAGCACCGTCTCGCGGAAGCGCATGACAGCCTAGAATAGAGCCATGGCCTTCCCAGTCCAGCGCCCGCGCCGTCTGCGAGCCAACGAGACGCTGCGCGGGGCGGTGCGCGAGACGACCCTCTCGCCCCGGGACTTCATCTATCCACTGTTCGTCTGCCCTGGCGAGGGTGTGCGCCGCGAGATCGGCGCGATGCCGGGCAACTTCCAGATGTCGGTCGACGAACTGGTGCGCGAGGCAAGCGAGGTGGCCGGTCTGGGAATCCCGGGCATCATCCTTTTTGGCCTTCCCGAATCGAAGGACCCCGAAGGCTCCGGCGCTTACGACGACGCAGGCATCGTGCAGCGGGCGATTCGCGCGGTGAAGCAAGAGGTGAAAGACCTGCTGGTCATTGCCGATTGCTGCCTTTGCGAGTACACCAGTCACGGGCACTGCGGACACATCACCGACGGTGACGTCGACAACGATGCCACGCTGGACCTGCTTTCGAGAACGGCCCTTGCCCAGGCGCGGGCCGGAGCAGACATCATCGCGCCGTCGGACATGATGGATGGCCGCGTCGGGGCGATTCGAACGGTCCTCGATGAGAACGGCTTGACGAAAGTGCCGATTCTCTCCTACGCCGCCAAGTACGCTTCGGTGTTTTACGGACCGTTCCGCGAGGCCGCCGAGTCGGCGCCCCAGTTCGGCGACCGCCGCAGCTATCAGATGGACCCCGCCAACCAGCGTGAAGCGCTGCGCGAGATTGCACTCGATATCGACGAAGGCGCGGACATGATCATGGTCAAGCCGGCGATGCCTTATCTCGACGTGGTGCAGTTGGCCAAGCTGGAGTTCGACCTGCCTGTCGCGGCCTACCAGGTGAGCGGCGAGTATTCGATGATCGTCGCGGCCGCGCGCAACGGCTGGCTCGACCTCGACCGCGCCATGTCCGAGTCGCTGACTTCGATCAAGCGAGCCGGCGCCGACTTGATCCTCACCTACTTCGCCAAGGACATGGCGAGAAAGCTCTAAGCCCCCTTCGTTAGATCGATCCCCACGCCTTCGTGCCGCTTCCTTGCCGACCCCAACGACCCTTTCCGCGGCTGCTTGATCACAGTCGCATCGTTGCACGGTTTCTTCTCTGCCTTACCGTCTCGCTTGCCTGCTGGGCTGCGGATCCCGCGACTGAGCCGACGCTGGCGGGTGAGATCGAGAAGGTCCTCTCGCAAGCTTCGGCGCAGCGCGCCTTTTGGGGGATTGAGATCGTCGAGCTTGAGACCGGCCGCGTCCTCTATGAGCGGAACGCCGACAAGCTCTTCATACCGGCGTCGAACCAAAAGCTGTTTTCGACGGCACTGGCGCTCTCCCGGCTCGGCCCCGAATACCGTCACGCAACCTCGGTGCTCACTTCGTCCGCCGTCGACGAGGCGGGCGCCCTCCGCGGCGACATCGTTCTACTCGGAGGCGGTGATCCCAACCTCTCCTCGCGCGTGGTTCCTTACAACCCCAAGAGGAACTTCCACCCGGACTTGTTCTTACCCATCAGGGAACTGGCGAGTCAGGTTGCAGGCGCGGGCGTGCGGCGGATCGAGGGGTCCGTCATCGGCGACGACACGCGCTATGTGCGGCAGCAACATGGGGTGGGGTGGTCGGTGGACGACCCCACGTGGGGCTACGGCGCGCCCATCAGCGCCCTCTCGTTCAACGACAACATCCTCACGGTGCGCATCCTTCCCGGCCGTCAGGCGGGCCGTCCGGCTCGGCTGACACTCGAGCCGGGCATCCCCTACTTCAAGTTCGAGAACAAGACACGCACCGCCGCCACGAGGACAGTCGCCCGCGCCCTCAAGGCCGACCGCGAGCCCGGCACGCGGACCGTCCTACTGTGGGGCGAGATCTCGATTCGCTCCCGCGGGCGCAGCATCACGGTCGCCGTGGACGACCCGGCGCTCTACGCCGCCTTGGCGCTCAAAGAGGAACTCGAGCGACAGGGCGTCGAGGTGACGGGCGAGCCACGCTCGCGGCACCTTTGGCCGCACGAAGTGCCAAGCCTCAAACGCGGACAGCCGCGCGAGCCCTGGCCCGGCACGACGACCCTAGCCGTGATCCAGTCGGCATCGTTGGCCGACTCTTTGCCTGTGGTCAACAAGACCAGCCAGAACCTGCACGCGGAGATGCTGCTACGGGAAGTGGGTTACGCCGGTCCGGGCGTGGGCAGCTTCGAAGCAGGCCTGGCAGAGTTAAAAGCGTTCCTTTTGGAAGCGGACCTCAAGCCCTGGGAGTTCAAGTTCAAGGATGCATCGGGGCTCTCGCGACAAAACCTCGTTACGCCCACCGGGACCGTCAAGCTGCTGACTCACATGTGGAAGTCGCCGCATCGCGATCTCTATCGCCAAAGCCTGGCAGTCGCCGGACAGGACGGCACACTCGACTGGCGCTTTTCGCGCACACAGGCACGCGGGCGCATTCAGGCCAAAACAGGAACGCTCAGCAACGTGACCGCGCTCTCCGGATACGCGGCGACCGTTGATGGGCGGGAGCTGGCGTTTTCGATCTACGTCAACAACATCGGCGTACCCACCTCGTACGTACGGCGTCTGGTCGATCAGATTTGCCTGGCCATGGTCAAGGCACCGCCGGAGTTGACGGAGATGGGCAAGCAGGAAACGAGCCCGAAAGCCGGCAGCCGCTAGGCCGAGCAGTTCGTCTACCAACCTTCAGGCTTTCCGTCTCGACGAGCGAGTGAAGCGAAACCGGAAACGCTTCCCATCAGATTTCATGTTCCAGCTCACCGCGCAGGAGTCAGAGGCTTTGACATCGCAATTTGCGATGTCAAAAAAGGGACGTGGTGGTAGAAGCCTCACGAACCTCGTCAGGAGCGTTCTCGACCGCAGCCCAGCCTTTATAGTGTCAAGGGCGGATCGATGATGACCTCTTGAGTCCACTCGTCGAGTTGCTGCATGTAGCGTAGCTTTTGCTCAGCCATGGCTATGATGCCTTTCCCCAGCGGTTACTGCTCTGGCAGGAGCCTCGCTGGCTTGCTCACTGCCCCTCTTGAGAAGCGGCCGCAGGCTCGGCGTGTCATCCGCAGCAGACGGACTTGAGGTTTGGCAGTCCGCCAAGCCCCGAGAGTAGGAGGGTGAGGGGGTCCCCTTGCCAAGCCTTGATGCGCCAGAACGGCTGCTACACTTCCAAGACCTGTGAGCAAGGCGGTTTTCGGATGCGATTTTTGGGAGGTGCTCAGGGTCCAGCTCGGCCGTGAGAACGCGTCAGAGCGGCCCTGAGGAGCTGTTGCTTTCTGGGTGCCGGCTTTGAGCTCGTTTTCAGTGCGGTGGAGAGGGGAATTCGCAAGGCTATTGCGCACCAAAAATTGTCTTCCGGACAGTCTCGCTCACGACGTCCGTGAGGATCGACTTCATGCCGTCGTACGTCTCTCTTCCGGCCTTTTGCATGAACCTCTTGAACTTGGTTTCGGCGACGCGCGTTCGCGGGGTCTCGCGCAGTAGGTGACCAATGCTCTCCTTAAGATCGCTGCGTTCCTCGGGGGAAAGCTGCCCGAGGGTGTCAGCAAGCTCCTGCGCCGCCACAAGAGCCATCTGTGTCCATGGGAAGGGCTCTCCACACTTGTAGCAGTACGCTGGAGCAGAAAATTCGGCGCCGCCCAAGACTCCCGGAATGTGGTAGTACCCTCGAATCGCTGTGCTGCAAGCCGGGCAGGCCACGATAGTAGGTGCGCCGCACTTGTCGCAATGGTCTTGGGTGTGGTTCGGTAAATCGTGGGCCATCGAGGTAATAACGTGGCCGTTCGGACAGATCTGTGCGACGTCGTAGTAGCTGTCGTCCATGGTTCCTCGGGTTGTTCACGTTTCGGACTGGTTAACTCATGTTAACCTGACCTGGCCAGGGCGCAATGCTCTCAACCTCGTCGAGCATGTGTCTCAGCGGTGCGAACGTAGCGCCCGGTGGGTGCGGGGGGGGGCGCGACAAGGCCTTCTCAAATCCCGATCCGCTCGACCTCATCGAGCGTGATCTCGTCGCTGGTCCTATCGTACAGCTTGGTCGTGCGCGGCGACTCGTGCGCCGCGATCGCCTGGGCGTTCTCGATGGTGCCGCCGTTCAACAGGTACGCGGTGATGCCGGTAGCCCGGAAGGTGTGGCAGTTGGTGTCCGCGCCGAGGCGGGCGTGCTTGACGCGCCGCTTGACCATGCGCAGCACGTCGAGCCGGTGCATGGCATTCTCGGTGAGCCGCCGGTGGCGATCGATCGAGCGGAACAGGGGAGTCCTCTTCTGCTCCCAGAGGTTGGCGGCATAGAGGTAGGCGTCGAGATACGCCTCGGCGTTGTGGTGTGCCGGCACCTCGTGGCGCTTGCCGCCTTTCTCGTGCAGCCGCAGCCACCAGCGCTTGCCCTGCTGGTAGTACTCGCGGACGTCCATGGAGACAACGGCGCCGACACGGGCAAAGCTGTAGACCATCACCCCGATCAGCGCACGGTCGCGGACGCCCGAGAGCGTGCCCGTGTCGATCGAATCGAGCAGCGCCCGGGCTTCTTCGGGTTTGAGAACCGGGGTCTTGCCTTTCTTGACAACAAGCCGGGGCCCGCGCACCGCCGCGGTTACGTCAATTGTAGCAGGACGGCAGGGGGTGTCAAGAGGTTAAAAAAAAGCCCCAGCCTGTCTCAACGGACAGGACTGGGGCTGTATGAAAAGCCGGTTGGAGCTTGGCTACAAGGTCAACACATATTCGGTTACGGCTTCGATTTCCGAGTCTTCGAGGACACCTTCAAACGAAGGCATGCCTGCGCTGCCGTCGAGAAGCACTTTCTTGACCGTTGCAGCTGTGTGTGTGGTCTTGGCAAAGCCTTTGAATCCAGGAGGGCCCTTGCGGTTTTCGTTCTCGTCGTACTGAAGAGTCGGGTTGTGACAGCCTACACAGCGGACCTGCAGGGTGGCCTCTCCCTGGCTCGCAAACCGTTTGACCTCGCCCGGGCACGGAACAAACTCTTCCTCCTTGCCCTCGCCTCGGAGGTATTGGACAAAGACTACGGTCGGACAGAAGCGCCTGCCTTCAATCTGGGCAAGTGTCTGGCCACGGGCCACCTCCTGACCTGGGCCAACCTGGAGTGCTACGTTGATCGAGGCGTGTTTGGACACCCGGTACACAAACTTTTCAGGCCCTTTACTCGCCCCACTATTTTGCCCCGGCTCTTCTTTTGCATCAGTCTTGACAAGAGTGATCGTGATCTTCTTGTCGGTGCTTTTTGTGACACTTTCGATCTTCCCATCCACGGTAGCGAGCAGCTCACGGGATTGAGAAACCCCGAAAGTGGGGTATCCATTTGACTCAGGTGACCACAACATACTGTGGTTGGCCATTGGCGGCCCCCGGAAAGGCTTGCCGATAGCACCACGTTTCCAAGCCTGCGATGGCCATGGCGCGTGCGTAATCCTTGATCGGCCCCGAAACGCAGCCTCGTGGCCCAATTGCCTGCAGACCGGCGTCTGGCGCCCCAGGGTGCATTCTGGGTGCAGTGTGCTGGCGTCCATGGATCGACCAAACCACAACGCCTAGGGGCTACCTGAGTCAAGTGGATACCCCATTACCCCGAATCCTAAGCCGCGCTCGTAGACGAACCAGGGTTCCTCTAGTACTGGCCGAGCGGCCAGCTTACCGCCCCAGTCGAATGTCTGCACGCCGGCGCGGGTACGCAGGTTATCGATTCGTGTGTTCACTGACGTGAACAATTGGAACCCGCCCCCGCTTATCGCCAAGAAAAAGAGGACACCTCCTCCGATCGCGCTGTATACAACCGTCCTCAAGCTCAGCAGACGCTCTCTCACCCCCTCCAGCTTCCCATCTACCTCCCGGGACCACTGGTTGAAGTTTGTCTGGAAGTTCTCGAGTCGGTTCTCAATCCTGTTGAGGTCTTCTTTCCTAATCTCATCTGCCATTATCCACACTCTTCCACAAGATTCCCTAATCAAAAACCCCCTGTGTAGGGGGTGTCTGATCGCCGGCCGAAGGATTCAGCCGGCGATCAAAAACTCCTTCTCAGCAAGCTGAGACGGTAGAGATACTTGCTCCCGTTCTTGCATTAAGGTCAAATCTGTACCCATTTTGTGCCTCCTTATTGTTTTGATAGGAACACGTTTATCCCTCGCGAAAAGCTTGCGGGACAAACGTGCACCTACCAAAGGGAAGGGCGTTTCAGATTGACTTTACCAAGGCTGTTGCTAGAACCTACGAGACTCGCATGCAACCGGTCGCGCGTAGCTTAGGGGGGGGATTCCAGCGGCTACCGAACAGTGAAGAAGGGAAAGACGGAAATAACTAGATCGCTCGAATCGCAATTCTCTTGCGCGCTGCGAGTGTCCTGTCCTCCAGCAATCCGCTAGCTACATGGACTGTGATTAGGGGAAACTATAGGCGGAGTTGGTCGTTGCCACTCTTGTAGGAAAGGGTTGCGCTGGTGCTACCGCGACCACGCAACGGCTGTCGATTTCAACCGCGACCGCGCGCTGCAGGAGGGTTATGGAGACGACGAGCCGCTGAGTATTATTGGAACTGAGCAGAACTCCCTCTATGCCCTGGAAAGGTCCAGCCACAATACTAACGGTTTTCCCGCTCTGCACAAAGGACCACGGCTCTACAGTCAACCCTGATTTCACAATCTTCTGAATCGCAGCGATTTCGGCATTGTCAATAGGGATCGGAGTCCTTCCCCCAACGATCTGAATTACACCCGGAGTAGTAAGAATTGGAAGGCTAAGATGTACATCAAACCAGCAAAAGACATAACCCGGAAAAAGAGGAAGGTCGATTCTCTTGGTGCGATCTGACCACCGCCGTTCCGCTCGATAAAGAGGTAAAAATGACTCGTAGCCCTTGAGCCGCAGTACCGCGCTCGTCAGCTTTTCATGTCGAGCCCTGACCTGTAGTGCTAACCAGCCAGTCGTATCTCCGGACGAACTTTGACATTGTATAGCCACTTGCAGTTTTGCGGCAACGCTCCGCTTTGTGAGTCCCAGATCTCCAGATCTCGGGACACAGAAACGCCTCTAGGCCCGGCATCCGAAGTATACCTCCCAAGCGCAGATATGTCAACACAAATCCACTTGATGTCAACGCCCAATAGAAATGTCCCCCTCGGTAGCTCGATAGAAGTGTCCCCTTGTGTTTCTTGTTCGTAGGAGAGATATCGTCGTCGTCGGGGCTGTGGAACTGTGGGAATCGCGTAGCGATTTCCAAGGGGCGGTGGGAAGGGTGGAAAACCATCCACCGCTCCTCGAACCCGGTACTGCTGCCTCGAGAGAAAGGTTTTCCACGCTTTCCATCCGACCCGGCATTTCCACAGCCCTCTTATGTATTCGCAGCCCGTTTTTTCCGTAACACAGCTCGCCGCCAGGGGTGGTCCGCCGCCGGCTTGCGCCCGCCCCCCGGACGCTGCTGTGGTGCTGGCTTCGTCCGCAGCTGTGGCGTCGGCGTGGCGATCACGTCGTGCTCGATCTCGTGCCCGTCAAACCTCACCTGCAAGCTCTCATCGCGCCACTGTTGGACCGTCACCCGTGCCCCCGCCCCCACGCCCTGGTTGCGTTTCGGCTTCAACTGCAAACAACGATTCTCGAAACGCACCACCCGGTCGTTGCTCACCACGCGTTCGTACTCGCAACAGAACACGCCTCGCAGCTCGGTGCCGCGGGGGAGCGCCTGGTGAAAGTCCGCTGCCGCCGCCGGCTCACAGGCGAAGCGCTCGTTGTGCTCGGCCAGGTACTCCTCGTCGAGATAACGGTTCGCCGCCTCGTACTCGACGATCCCGCGCAGCCGCATCTTCTTGATCAGGCGGTCTTGGTGCGTGCCGTGATGGCGCTCCACTCGGCCCTTGGCTTGCGGCGAGGAAGCCGCCATGATCGTAATGCCGAGCTTGGCACACATGCGCCCGAACTGCGTCTCGGGCTTGATTCCTGCCAGCGCTTCCCGCGACGTCGGCTGGCGCTGGTAGACGTTTTTCCAGTCGCAGTACAACGCCTTGGGAACGCCGTGTTGACGCACCCAGGCTGCGAGCAGATCGGCCGCGGCCCAGGTCGTTTCCTGGTCCGAGAAACGGCACAGCGCCACACCGGTCGCGTCATCGACGAAGTTCATCAGACAGGCTTTCGGGCCGCGTTCTTCCAGCCAGTGGTGGTGCGAACCGTCGAGTTGAATCAGCTCGCCGAAGTGCGCTTTGCGTTGGCGCCGGGTGCGATGCGGTTGGCGCTTGCGACGGCGGCTCCACAGACCCGCGGCGAGCATCCAGCGCCGCAGTGTTTCGCGCGGCACTTCCAGGCCGTGGTCGGCTGCCAGATGTTCCGACGCCAGCGTCGGCCCGAAGCGCTCGTGCCCCTCGCCCGCATAGTTCTCGCGCACCAACTCGAGAACCTGCTGGCGTCGCTTCTGATCGGCTCGGTTCGAAGCACGGCCGACGTTACCGTGCACCAAAGCCTTGGCCCCGCCCGCACGGTAACGCTTCTTCAGACGCTTCGCATGGCGGTAGCTGACCTCCAGCAGCTCGGCGGCTTCGGTCAACTTCAGTTCCCCTCGTTTCACTCGGCTCAGCACTTCGCCGCGCCTCAACTCCTTGGCACTCATCCATGTCCTTCCCACTCTCGGCTCCTCCTTCGGAGCCTCAGAGTAGGGGACATTTCTATTGGGCGCTCAAGGGGACATTATCATTGGGCTTCAACACCACAAATCCACTTGACGACTCTTTGGCACAGTTGTGGTACAGTACCTCCTCTGCCTCATACATGTGAGGTCACATCTGTGAGCAAGCCGAGGCCGACGTTGCCCAGAAAAGGTCCAGCATCAGAGTCAGGGGATATTGTGCGAACCACGGTCGTCCTGCCGACCGTCCTTGACCGGAATCTGCAGGTTTTGAGCCTCACGAAAGGTGAAAGCAAGAACTTCATCATCACGGCCGCACTGCGCAAGTTCGTGCAGGACGCCGGGCTACGCCCTGATGAGGAACCGAAAATCGCAGTATCCTACTAGGCACCATTCAATACTCCCCCGCCCCACCCGGCTACGCACGTAGCGGGGCTTTTCTCATCTCTCAAAAAGATCGAATCGAGCAGCTCTCCGGAGCCCATCTCGTCCGGTTGCCGCAGCTCGCTCAAGTTACTCCCTCTACCCAGCGATCGACGGAGCACTCTAGCGGCGATACAGAAGACAGATGCCGCACCGCCCCTCGGAAGAGACGGGGCGTTTTCGGCATTGGCCCAAAAGGGGCCCAAAAGGGCCCAAAAGGGGACGGAGCCCTTTGCTGATGCGGTCCATGACAGGGCATCACGGATTTTCCAGAACTTTATTCTCCTTCCTTTCAACAACTTGCCACTCCGCCAACCCCGGAACCCCCACAGACGAGTGCTAGCCTGATACTGGGAACGACCGGTGCGGACAGATCGCCGGACCAACAACGACCGTTTCCTGGCCAGGCAGTTTCGATGTTGCTCTCCGAAAATATGTAAGCGACCTTCCCCCGCGAACGGCAGCTCCTGACGCAATCCGTCAGGTGAGGACCGTCCGTTCAAGCCTGCTCTTTCGCTCCTATCTAGAGCGGGCCGCTGAGGTCATCACAGACTGGAGCCAGAGGGCCCTCTTTTTTTGAAGGAACCGAGCCGTGACCGGGAGTACCTACAGAGCGAAATCCTTGCCAAGCTTGGCAGAAAATTCCAGAGTCAGCGACAGAGGCGCGGGTGGGAACCCGCGCTCCCTCAATGCCCACCGCTGTCCGGTCCGCCACGAAGTCCCCTTTTGCTTCCGGCTTGTCCGGGTCAGGGGGCCGTCCGGCGTTGCAGTGAAGCCTGTTGACACAGATGCTAGAGCAGAACTCCGTCTCAACTCGCCCAAACCGAGCCCCAGCGCGAGTGAGTGGGTACGATGTCTCGACCCGATCAATCCGCCGCCAATCGGCCTACACTCCCGCCCATTTCGTTCCACTTCATCGTGTCAACCAACGCGCTCAACCAACACCCGTCCAGCGCTTCCGAGACACAGCCTGCCCCACCCGGCGTTCACCACCCGTGGCGCGTCTCTGGCACTCCTGTCCCACGGCGTCGGCGCCAATCCGAATCTCGCCACGGATCGTCACTCCTCGCCCTGTCAATGACTTACCGCGCAAGTCCCGGCCCTGGCATCGAAGGGCCATGACAGGGAAGCAAATCTCCCCGGGGTGCCAGATCGTTCCACGGGGGGAAACCGGGGGGGCCCTTTTCGTACGAGCCCGTAGCGGGGATCTCGGTTCTGAGATCCGCGGTCTTCCCTCAACCCACCCAATCAGTCACAGAACTTTCAAATCCTCACTCCACTGATTCCAAACCACTTACCTCGTCGGGGCCCTTTTACCCCAACCACCCCAGCGTATCCTGAAGGTGAAGAACGCCGGCCCAATGGCCGGCGCACCGGGCCGCGCGGGCCAACCGCGCGGCTTTTTCATTTTCAAGGAGAAAGAACCATGCCTACAGAAGCACAACGGAAGGCGAACCGTCAAAACGCCAAGAAATCAACCGGCCCACGTACCCCCGAGGGCAAAGCCCGCTCCTCCAAAAACGCACTCAAGCACGGCCTCCTCGCCCGCGACGCCGTCATGGCCGACGAGGACCCCGCCGAATACGACCGGCAACTCCAAATCCTCGAAGAAAACCTCTTCCCCAAGAACGCCATCGAATTCGAGCTCGTCCTCCAAATCGCCGACTCTCGTTGGCGCCTGCGCCGCATCACCCGCATCGAGGCCGGCCTCACCACCTACCAGTACCACGGCACCGACCGCGCCACCCGCGAACGCTACCCCGACACCGTCGTCCCCGGCCGCAACGGCGAGAACCAACTGCTGGGCAAGAGCATGCAGGACCACACCCAGGCCCTCCACAACCTGGCCCGCTACCGCACCATGACGAGCCGCGACATCACGCGCGCTCTGCGGATGATCCGGCAACTGCGCAAAGACGAGTTCGAGTGCAAAGAGAACCGCGCCGCGAACGGGGCGATCCACCGTCGGACCCTCACCGATCCGGACCCCTACAACACCCCCGACCCGATGGAGCCCCAACCGCCGCGCTACCAACCACCGGCCGCGGCAGCGCAGACCTCCAACCCGATCGGCTTCCGCGCCGAGTTCGTGCCCAGCCTCCAAGCGACGCTCGGCGGCGAATCACGATTCACGAATCACGAATCACGACAGCAGAACCACGGGTCACCCAGGAGGGACCGCGGCCACAGACGAACCCAAGGCCCGATGAAAACAAAGGGCTTGAGCACCGCCGAAGCCCTCAGGACGAATTACGGAACGAACCGCACCCCCGTGGCGCCCGCTCCGAGCCGCCTGGCAACGGAGGTACTGGGGAGGTAATCGCGGCCCAACAGCGCAAAAACAACGCCGAGGCCAACGACAACTTGAGACACTACACCCGCAGTGCGCCCAATCGGTGGCGGACATCGCCAGCCCTAGCTATCCGAGCAGACGCCTTATGCAGTTCGTTTTGCGGGGCTTGATTCTGATCGGCGCCGCCGAACTCTTCGTGGAGGTTTTGGTGCTTTCGGTGGCGTGCTTAGGGGCGGGCCCGGCTGGGCGCTGTACGCGGCGCAGCGTCGCCTTTGGCCAAGCCCAGCGTCCAGCGGATTCCTTCGCGCCACATGGTCTGGATGTCGGGGCGATCCCAGACTTCGGTGCGATGACCGAGCACGCTGACGAACGCGCGGCCCTTGCCCCAGGTTCTGGCCCAGGTGAGGGCGAAATCCTTGTCGGTACGCTCGACGCTGTCGAGGGTCAGGTCGACCGATTCCACATCGAGGCTCATCAGGACACGAACCTTCTCGCGCGAGTAGTGGCTGAGCTGGTAAATCTCGTCGGTGATCTCGAAGGTGGGTCCAAAATGCCGGGTCGCCGGGAAGGAGCGGTCTTCGACGTTGACGCGCACCTTCTGGTGCCAGGGATGCGCGTTGAATACGCCGCCCACGAGTTCGACGTACTCGGGCCAGCTCGCGCGGAAGGAGTCCGTGCCGCTGTGCGCGGCGAGAAGACCCTTGCCGTCGTCGCGGACGAAAGACAGGAGGGCCGCTTTCTGTTCGGGTTCGAGTGGGAGGTCGCCCTGGGTGTAGAAGAACACCGCGTCGAAGTAGTCGAGGTTCTTCTTGTTGGCCCCGAGCTTGCGCTTGGTGAGCGGCTCGGTATCGGTGTGGAATCGTACGTCGAACAAACCCGACTCCTCGCCGATCTTGGCGATCGTGTACATGGCGTGGGAAACGGAATCGTGGGCGTAGTCGATGCTGCCGCCCAGGAACAGGAGGTGTTTCTTTTCGGGTGGCTGGGCCGAGAGGGTGCTCGAGAGCAAGAGAGTGTAGAGGATCAGGGAGCGTAGCATTTAGTATGGGTAGTGTCGCAGATTGGGTTTCGGTAGCGGGCCCTGGCGGGGCGCAAGGCCGCGAAAGGCCAGGTTGGGGCTTGAGTATGGAAGCCTCCGCCGTCTTGAGCGATTGAGCAACGCGGGCTCACGCGCGCGGCTGCGAGTGGCAGGCCGGGCGCCTGGCTATAATCTAGATATGCCCATTTTCGAGTATCACTGCGCCGAGTGCGACACTCGCTTCGAAGATCTCGTGCTCAACGGTAAGGCTGCGCCGGTCGCGTGCAAGCAGTGTGGTGGCTCGTCGGTGGAGCGGGTGTTCTCGACGTTTTCGGCCCAGGCTTCTTCGTCGAACGGTTCGAGCATGGCCGACATGAGTGACCCCATGTGCGGCAGGTGCGGCGGGCCCGGTCCCTGCGCGATGAATTAGCCTACGGCTCGACGAGCCTATAGGCCTTTGCGTGGCGTTAAGGTTCGTGCCGGACCGCCCACTTAGAGGGAGCGGTCCGGTTTTCGGGCTCGTGGCCAGAACAGCCCACCAACAAGAGCATTGCCAACCGGACCGTTGACAACAGGATCTACCGGTTCTGGAGGAAGTAGTTGAACTCGCGCTCGCGGCCGATCGTGGTCGCGGGGCCGTGGCCGGGGATCACGTCGACCGAGTCGTCGAGGGCGAGCAGCTTGTCGCGGATCGAGAGCAGGATCTGGCGGGAGTCGCCGCCGGGGAGGTCGGTGCGTCCGATGCTGTCGCGGAAAAGCGTGTCGCCCGCGAGGAGCTTGTTCTCGCTCGGCAGGTGGAGGCTGATGCTGCCTTCGGTGTGTCCCGGGGTGTGGAGGACGTGGAGCTTTGTCTCGGCCAGGCTGACGACGTCGGCGTCGCGCACGGTGACGTCAATGGCGGGCTTCTCCGGCGGCCGCATGCCGAGCATCGCCGCCTGCTGTTCCAGCGCATCGCACATCCACAGGTCGTCCTCGTTCATGTAGACCGGCGCGCCCGTCTGCTCGTGGAGTTGCGCCGCGCCCCCGATGTGGTCGATGTGGGCGTGGGTCACGATGATGCCGGTAACGCGGAGTTGGTGGCGGTCGAGGATCGCTTGAATCTTGTCGAGCTCGTCGCCCGGATCGACTACGAGCGCTTCGCGGGTCTCCTCGTCGCCGAGGATCGAGCAGTTGCATTGCAGCGGGCCCACCGGCAGGATCTCGTGAATCATTGTCGGTATAATATCAACTCCCTTTCGGCGGCCTGCATTCGAGGGTCGTTTCTCGACAGCGTCGGGCTCGCCGGCTGCGTTGACCGATGCCGCCGCGGGCCGTTAGTCAAGTCGGCGAACCGGCCAAGGACTCATTCTCGTGACAACTGTGGACATTCTCTTCCGCTGGATTCATATCGTCTCCGCCGCGTTCGTGGTTGGCGGCTTTATTTACGCGCGTTTTGTGATGGTGCCGGCTATGGAGGGGCTGAACAGCGAAGAGCGCTTGGCTATGTTCGGCCGGCTCGCCGCGCGTCTGAAGGCCCTCGCTCTCACCGCGATCCTGCTGCTGGTGATCTCGGGAAGCTACAACTTTTACAATGTGGTGCGCGGCGGGGTCGACACGGCGTATCACATGGCCTTCGGCATCAAGTTCCTGCTGGCCCTCCATGTCTTCGGGATGCTGTTTGTGCTGACCACACCGCCTAGCGGCGACCCGGTGCGTGACGCCAAGCGGCCACGGTTCATGTTCGGCGCGATGATCTCGGGTCTGATCATCCTGCTGCTAGGCGCTTACCTGCGGACTTTGCATAGCTGACCCAAATGTCAGGTCAATCGGGGTCAGACTGCGGGGCGTCAGGTTATGGGGCGCTGCACGAGACGGCGGCGTGGTTCGATCTGTCCAAGCGGGGCAGGATCGGCGCGACCGGCGCGGACCGCCGGAGCTTCCTGCACAACATTTCGAGTAACGCGGTCGACGAGCTGACCGCGGGCCAGGGGACGCGCGTGTTCTTCCTGGACGCGCAAGGGCACATCCTGGCTGATGCCTGTCTGTACATCGAGACGGACCACGTCCTGCTCGACACCGAGCCCGAGACGCGGGCTTCGCTGATCGAGCACCTAGAGAAGTTCATCATCATGGATGACGTGACGGTCGAGGACCGCAGCGGCGCGCTCGCGGAGTTGGCTCTGGAGGGTCCGCTCGCCGGGGAGGTGGTAAGCCAGATCGTGCCTCGGGTCCCGACCGAGGACTATGATCACGTGGCGGCGGACGGGGTGCGGGTCATTCGCCACTCGTTCACCGGCCAGCCCGGCTTTTGGTTTGTCGTTGGGGCGGAGCAGAAGGACGACTGGACTGGGAGGCTCGAGCAGACAGGTGCAGGCGTCGTGGCCGCTACCGCCGAGGATTGCCTTGCTGTCCGTGTGGAGAACCAAGTGGCGCGGCATGGTGATGATTTCTTTACCACGTCGCTGCCCCACGAGACGCAGCGCCTCGACCGCATCTCGTTCACCAAGGGTTGCTATCTGGGCCAAGAGATTGTCGAGCGAGTGCGTTCACGTGGACAGGTGAACCGTGTGCTGGTGGGCATCGAAATCGAGGGCGAAGAGCCACCTGACACCGGCGCGGACGTGCTGCTTGCAGGAAAGAGGGTGGGGGCGCTCAGCAGCCCGGTGCGCTCGCGGAAACTCGGCTGCGTCGTTGCGTTCGCCATCTTGCGGCGCGAGGCGGCTGAGCCCGGCACGACGATCGAGGTAGCGGGGTTGGCCGGCAGTATCCGGGCCGGCATAGTGCGGGCCGCGCCGTGAGCGGACCGCGTTGAACATGGACTGGGCTGCGGCCGCGGAGTTTGTGGAATGTGGATTCAAGCTACATCCATTGGCCTCGCCGCGGGCGGGTATGCAAGACTAAGCCTTGCTTCCGGCTCGACCCGAAACGCGAGTTTTGGCGCTCTCCAGCCCTATTTTGGAAACCGATTAGCAGCGGCGTGCCCCACGCATCTAGTCGCGAGCCGGACTCCTCAGGATGATCAAAACTTGCGGGATTTCTGACGTCGGTCTCGTTCGCTCCCACAACGAGGACAGTCTCATTGTCGATGACGAGCTCGGGCTCTACGCGGTTGCCGACGGCATGGGGGGCGCGCTGGCGGGCGAAACCGCCTCGCGCATTGCCATCGAGACCCTCGTGGCCGAGGTCGGCCGAGACGGCCGGGAAGCCGCGGCTTCCACTCTGGTGCGCGCGGTGGAGCTGGCGAACCGTAACGTTCGGTGGGAGGCTGACCACAACGCGGCCTATCAAGGGATGGGCACGACCTTGGTCGCCGTGTTGGTTCGGTTGCCGGAGATCCATCTGGTGAACGTGGGCGACAGCCGCGCCTATCAGTGGAGCCAAGAAGAACTGTCTCAACTCACCGACGACGACTCTTGGGCCGCGCAAGTCGGCAAGGGCCTCGGGCTCACGACGCAGCAACTCAAGTCGCACCCCTATCGCAACGTGCTGACCAGGGCCGTGGGCGCGGACGAGAAGCTCGAAATGCGGGCTCAGGAGATCTCGGTGGCGGCCGGGGACGTGCTGCTACTCTGCTCGGACGGTCTTCATGGAGTCGCGAGCGATGGGCAATTAGCAGAGATCCTCTCGCGGGATGAGCCGCTCGAAGCTCGCTGCCAGGCGCTGATCGACGCGGCGCTGGCCAACGGCGCTCCCGACAATGCCACAGCCGTGCTGATCGAGCGAAGCGACGCCGGCCAAAGTCCCTCGACTTGAATCCCTCGATGGCCGATATGAGAGGCAAGACAGTAGAACTGTGCCTCCTTATCGATACTCTTTCGCCGCACCCGTCGCCGCGCCGCCCAAGGCCGAAGAGCGAAGCTACCGCGAGCGGTTGCTCGCGGCGGTAGACCATTTGCCGCCGCTCCCCGCCGTGTTGAGCCGGGTGCTGCGCATGCTCAACGACGAGTATTGCTCCTCGACGCAGATCGCCTCTCTGATCGAGAAGGACAGCGTGTTGAGCGGCAGCGTGTTGCGATGTGTCAACTCCGCCTACTACGGGCTGATGCAGCGCGTATCCTCCATCCGGCAGGCCGTGACTCTGCTCGGTTTTGGCACCGTGCGCAATCTGGCGCTCGGGTTCTCGATGAGGCGCATGTTGTCAAGCAGCAAGGCGGCCAATTCTAGACTGTACGCCGCCTACTCGCAACACGCCTTGGGCTGCGCCGTGATGACCCAGTTCCTGGCCCTTTACTCGCATACCGAGGATGCCGACGCCGCCTTCGCGGCGGACCTATTCCACGACATCGGCGAGTTGCTCATCATTAACGCGCTGCCGCAAATGGCGCCCAAACTGATTACTCATTGGGAACAAGGCGACGGCACACTCGAGGACTCCGAGCGCGAACTGCTCGGGGTCACGCATCCGGAGTTATCAGGCGCCGTTCTCGAGCGCTGGCAGCTGCCCGAGTCATTGCAGATGGCGGCCCGCTACCACGCGCGGCCTGACCTGGATCCCGACTGCGGCGAAGACTTCCACACGCTGCCTTACTTGGTCCACGCCGCCGACCTGTTTGTTCGCTATCACGGGCTCGATGTTCTGACGTCGGCAGCGAAACCGCCTGAGTCACCTGAACCCGCGCTACGGCAAGTCGGGCTGGACCAAAGCCTGGAAGAGATCGAAGAGCGGTTTACCAAAGAATTTGAATCGATACGGGCCGCGTTTCAGGCGTAGGGCGGGACACTATTGCAGGGCTTCTTGCAGTAGGCGGCCGTCGGGTTCGGTGGGCATCTCGAGGCCGATGAGCGTTCCCAGCGTTGGCGCGAGGTCTTCGGGTCCCGCCGGCCGATCGTATCGTCCGGCCTTGATGCCCGGCCCTATCAAGAGTAGCGGGACGTGGCGATCGTAGTCGTACGGCGAGCCGTGGCCGGTGCTGCCTTGCGAGCGGTTGACGTAATGGTTCTTCTTGAGGCGCACGATGAGGTGCTGGCTGCGTAGTTCGTGGAACGAGTTGCGATAGAGTTGCCAAAAAGGGTCGTCGGCTTGGGGGCCGTCGCGCAGGTCGGCGTGGGTGTAGACCTTTTCGACGAAGCCGGTGGCGAGCAACGCTTCACGGCCCAGCGCTTCCGCCTCGGCCCGCGAGACGCCGCGCTTTTCGAACTCTTCCAGGTCGAAGAAGATGTGGGGCGGATCGAAGTAGGCGACGACGTTGCCGACTTTCGGGAATCGCTTTCGGACCGCGTGCGCGACGGCGTCCGGGAGGGTCGGCTTGGGGAAGCGGTTGGCCGCCGTCCCTTGGGCATGGAGGTATTCGACGAGCGGGAGGGCGCCGTGGTCAGCGGTGAGACCGATGACGGTTTGGGCCAAGCCGACCTTGCCGTCAATGGCGCGGAACAGCCTACCTAGGACGCGGTCGAGTCGCAGAGCGGCGTCCAGGGCCTCTTGACTCAGCGGCCCGTAGGGGTGACCGACGCGGTCGAGCCCGGCGAAGCTGACGGTCAGCAGGTCGGGCGTCGAGTCGGCGCCCAACTCGTGTCCGTCGATCGCCGCGAGGACGCCATCGAGAACGACCTCGTCGCAAAACCCGGAATCCATGAGCTGGGTGTAGAACGTCTTGTCGGGTGGGTGGCCGGTCCAGTTGTGGGGGAAGGTGTTGGCTTCGCCGAAATTTTCCGCCGGGAAGCCGTCTTCGCGGGCGTGTTGCCGGTAGACGTCGGCATCGGGCAGGAGGCGCTGCCAGGGTTGACTGGCGAAGCGGTCGGCCGGGCGGGTGCGATTGAAACGGTGCAGCCATGCCGGCAGCTCACGGGCGTAGTAGCTGCTGGTGACCCAACATCCGCAGTCGGTCGAGAACCAGTAGGCGGCGTCGGCATCGCGGCCGGCCAGCAAGATGGCCGAGCGGTCTTTCATGGCAAGAGACACGGCGCGGGCGTTGGGGTGCTTGCGTTTGAGATGGTCGCCGATGGTATCGGCCAGCAGGCGTCGCGGCGAGGTCGTGCTGCCGGGCCCGCCGACGGCCTTCTCCTTGGGGTCGAAGATGGAGACGACTCGCTTCTTCAGTCCGGGGTGGTAGACGTTGTTGGCGGTAATGCCGGTGTGCGAGGGGTGCAGGCCGGTCGAGATGGAGGCGTGTCCGGGCGCGGTGAGGGTAATACCGTGGCGGAACTTCGCGTTGGCAAAGGAGGCGCCCTCATCGAGGAGAGTGCGAAGGCCGTCGTGGAACAGTCCGTCGAGAGCCGTGAGGCGGTCGTAGAGGAACTGATCGACGACGATCAGCACGACAAGCCGCGGCGAGACCGCGGGCGGGGGGGCGGCCAGCACAGCCACCAGCGCCAAGGCGATGGTCGCCGCCAATACGGCAAGCGCGAGCGCCTTTTTCACGACCCTTGTCTCACTCCGAGGCTTCACCGGCGGATGCCGTGCGGCCGGCGTCGCGCGCGCCTTCGATCAGCTTTTCAGCGTCATCTTTGTCGGAGGCAAGCACCTTGACCGACACCCTGCCCACAGGGACCGCGGGCGCGTTCTCCCGAACGATGAGCGCCTCAAGCCCGGCCGATTCGAACAGGCCGTGGACCGTCTCGGCCTCAATCTCGGCGGCATGGCCGCGGGATGCAAACACGGTGACGAACTCGTCGTCGGTGTAATGGTCGGGGTTATCTTGATCGGGCGTCTCTGGGTCTGGGGTCTCTGGGTCGGGCACAAAGGGCCTCCTGCGGCGCGCTGGGGCTGCGGGACCGGAAATACAAAGCACACCCCCGCCGGCCGTGGCGCCGGATCAGTCTATATAATCATTGCACGATGGCCGCCGAGCCCACCCCAACGGAGATCGAAGCCGAACGCAAGAAAACGCGCCGTCTACAGTTCATGATGTCGATGGTGATGAGCGTGATCAGCCAGAACGACCGCATGAGCGTCGAGGAGGCGAGCGAGTTGGTCGCCTCGGCCCGCAAGGCGGCCTTGACGTTGTTCCCCGGCAAGGAGTTGGCCTACGATCTGATCTATCGCCCGCGGTTCCAGCGGCTCATGAGGGAGAAGTACCACCTGCAGTAAAGTTCCGTTGTCCCTTTGCGCGAGGAGCAACCCACCAACGAACAGGTTTCGTCTCGTCCAGGCCACTGAGTAAACTCAGTTTCCAGCTCCTCCCGAGAGGACGTGAGCGGCCGCAGGGTCTGGGATCCCTGGTGCGATCCGGATTTGAACGCAGCCGCTGCGCGGCGGACGCTTCGCGTGGTAGGATTTGGCAGGGCAACTGCTGATGCGGTCGATCAAACTTGGAGCAGCTACCGTCCCCCTGTCCATCTTCGCGGGCCGACGACACCGCACCGCGCAGAACGAGTTGGGATACAAACCCCATAAGAGCAATTGCCCTGCCAAATAGGGCCGCTGCCTTCAAATCGTTCTATCGCAAGCGCTTACTTCAGCGTGGGGTCGACCCTCTCTGCTCCCGGCGCCTGCGATACAACACTCTGATTTCCCGACACCTTTGCACGACAGAGCGCTATGTGGTTCGTTCCGGGGGACTTGGTCCTGCTCACGGCTGCGGCAGTTCTTGAACCATTCGCTCGCTAAGGAGCAGCGGCCGTCTCCGCTAACCAGATGTTGCCGGTGGTTTGCCGAAGCAACATGTAGAGCCGCTCCGTTGTGAGGCCATAGGTGTGGCCAGTCAGGCGCAACTGGGGTCCGAGCGGGATCTTGACTTGGAACGGGTCGCCGCGGGGACGTTTTGTGGTGTCATCCAGGCGCTGGGCCCAGACTTCATAGGGGCCTTCCCTCCCCCAGAGGAAGTAGAGTAGATTGGCGTCCGGCGACCACCAGTGTCGCGTCGGTGTCTCTACTTGCTTGATCTCTACCCACTCGGCGCGATCGGCCGCTACCCCCTCACGCAACGGGGCGATGTAGATGGTGCGTGGAGACTGGTCAGCTGGAAAATGAAAGGAGATCCAGGCGTCGTCTGGTGACAATGTTGCTCCGGCCAGCCAGCCGTCAGGTTGTCCTGGCAAGACTTCGATCTCCTCCCTGGTGCTGACATCGACAGTCAAAATGGATCCAGTGCCGGCCGATTGATACAACAGTCTTCGGCTGTCGGGTGACCAACTGGACAGGCCGACAACACCCTCACGCAGCCTTTCCTCCTCCCCACCACCGGAAGGAATGACGAGGAGATCCCGGTAACCAGGTCCTCGCTCAACGGCCACTTTGGAGCCGTCCGGCGAAATCCGCGGCCTCCGTTCATCGGCCGCTGTCGCCAAGACAGGACGTTCCTTGCCACTGACGAGGTCCTTTATCCATACGTCCCAATTCCCGCTACGGTCGGAGTCGAACACCAATTGCCGCCCGTCTGCTGAGACGTCAGGCCATCCGTAACGGGGCCCGCCCTGGACCTCCCGCTGTGGATCACCAAGGATCTTGCCTTGATTCCCATCGATCGCCACACTCCAGATGACCACGGACACTTCCCGTTCAACAAAAGCTATGCGGCCATTGCGCGCTACGGCCGGCTCCCATTCGTTCGTGCCACGGGTGAGTTGCCGCGGCGGTCCTACGACCCGATACGTTTTCGGCGAGATCGGCACTTGCCACACGTTCAGTGCGCCACCGGCGCTGACAGCGTCAAAGACGTAGGAATGATCCACCGCAAGCCATTCTCCCTTGTTATTCGCACCGGAACCAACGGGGAAACCTCCCAAGTAGCGAAGACCTGCCACCGCCACAACCTCAGCGAAGCCGGTCTTGATTGCTTTTCCTCCCTCCCGGGGAGCAACATACAAGTCCAGATCCCGACGGTCGAATGCCTCTTTTTTCTCCCACCCCCAGAACATCAAATGGGTACCATCCGGTGACCACAGAGGGGTTGAAGCGTGAGAGACATCCGTCTCTAGTTCCGCGGGCGGCCCTCCCGTGGTGGCAACCACGTGAATACTCGTTGCCGTGGGAATCCCGAGGCCCTTCCAGTAGGCGATCCATTGGCCGTCGGGTGAAAACCGAGGGGATCGGCCTTCCGAAACCAGCAGCGTCTCATTTCCGCCCAAAGCGCGGACAAGGTAGATCCCGCCTCCGCCACGCTCGGAGCGGAACACGACTTGCGTGCCATCGGGGGAAAACGACGGAAACCAGTCATCGGCTGGGTGATCGGTAAGCCGCACTGCCTCCGTGCTCCCAACTTGCTGTACGTAGATGTCCAGACCGCCTTGGCCGTCTCGATCCGAAGCGTAGGCCACGAGCCTTCCGTCAGGAGAGAGCGCCGGCTGGCGGGTAAGCCCTGAGTCTCGGGTCAACGGGGTGAAATCGTAGTCGGGTACCGGGGTCCTACCAGAGTCCGAGGAGCCGAAGAACCCCCAGATCGCAAACGCGGCGGCCACAGCCAGAACTAGCGAGACCAAAGCCCATCGAGCCTTCCATGAGGCTCGCGAGTGTGCTCCGGAACCAGACGACGGGAGCTCCTGACTCCTTTTCTGTGTAGAGACGAGCCCTTCGACAGGGAATACGAACCGATATCCGCGGCGGGGGATGGTTTCTACGAAGCGCGGGTGAGTAGCGGAGTCCCCCAGCGCCTCGCGGATCTTGTTGATGGCGGTGTTGAGGCTGTGGTCGAAATCGACGAAGGTGTCGTCGGGCCAGATTTCCTGCCGCAGGTCCTCGCGACTGACAACTTCGCCCGAGCGCTCAAGCAACAGAGCCAGTACCCGAAACGGCTGGTCCTGCAGCCGGACCCGGATGCCGCTCTTGCGCAGTTCCCCCGCCTGCAAATCGGCTTCGAAGGCGCCGAAGCGCACCCGCCACCCGTTGCTCAAGCCCATTCCCATTGTGGTCAGGCCTCGGGTCGCTGCGCCTTCGGTGAAGCATTTGGTCTGTCCATCGTTCTGCCCCAGCCTAGTCGCCAATGGAAGCGAGTCGCTTCACTTCTTCGAACCAATTCAATACGACAACGGCCTCCCAGTTTTCGACCCCAGGCTTTTCTCCGTATTGAACCATTAGAAACCGTTCGCCGTCGCTTGACACGTCGTATCCTCGACCTGGCTCGGCTGGCGAAGAAGGCGCTTCAAACAGCACTCGTGGTCGGCTTGCACTAAAGGTCGGCTCCGTTGCGACATCTACTGCGATCATCTTGGTCCTGGCGTCGTCGCGGTAAAACAATTCCCGACCGTCCGAAGCCCAGGCAGGTGATCTCCCCCCATCGGTCGAGATCCGGGGGCCGGGGTACGCCTGCACATAGACTTCGTTTTGTCCTGTCTCGTTTGACGTGTAGGCAAGCCAGGTTCCGTCCGGAGAGAACGCCGGGGCGTGTTCATAAAACTGTGTCTGCGTGAGGCGCCGCGGCGTAGCATCCTCACCGGGCGATAGTGTCCAGATGTCCCCTCTTGAAGCAAATGCTAGCGTCTTACCATCAGGAGACGGAGTTGGAGCCATCTGAACATCTGGGCTCGTCGTAAGCCGTTCAACCGGGCCACTTAGGTCCGCCAGCCTCCAGGACAGGTTCCAAGGTCCTCCGGTCGTACTGGAGTTAAAAGCCACCCGGCTGCCGTCTGGTGTCCAGCTCGGAAACGCGTGATCGCCCTCCGAAGCCAGCAGAGTCATGGTGTCTCGCGATATGTCGTAGACCCAGATGTCCTGGGCAGATTGCCCGGTAAACACCGCTACTCGACGGCCATCAGGCGATAGGCGAGGGGCGATATACGAAAGCTTCGGCGCGCCCAGCGGCTCTATAGTTCCCTCTCGATCTACCCAGACCAGGGAGTGCTGTTCATCCGGATACATACCACCGGGCAAATAGACCAGAGAACCGGTCTCCGAGAAGCTGTACATCGCCGCTCCTGAATCGAAGCCCGACCAGCCCCTATTGGCTGACTGGACCACTCCCTCGAGAATTCCGAAGGGACCCCCTGTGACCTCCAGCCGTGCGAGATCAAACGGCACCGCCATGAGAGTTCCCAGGCGAACAAAAACCAGGTGGCCTGTAGGGAGATAGTGAGCGTCTGCTCCATTCTCGATCAGCACTTTCCGTTCGCCTGTCACTAACGATTGGACGGCGATTTGTGAGTCTTTCATATCGCCGATGGCCCGTTTCCTGATTGTGAAGAGTACGGCTTCACCTCCCGGTAGCAATGTGGGAAGCCGGTGAGTGACTTCCCCGTTTTCTTTGTCCAGCATCGTCAACTCTTTAACGTCGCCGCCCTCTGCCGATATTTCTCGAACGCCACCGAGATATTTGGAGAACACAATTCTGTTGTCCGGCCCCCAATGCGCGCCGAAGGGCACACGGGTTTTGCAGAGGCTTACAGGCGGCCCCCCCCTGATCGGCACCTTCCATAACTCGCGGGCTGCCCCGAATCCCACCCACTCTCCGTCGGGCGAGAAGAAGGGCTGGGACGCCCCTCAGTACCCTCCATGGCGATCGGATCGAGCTGATCCAGTGGTTGGAGGTAGAGTCTCGTAACAAGTTCCGGAACAGTGCTTTCAACGCCGGTGTAGACGAATTGGCTTCCGTCTGGTGAAAACGCTAGTTCCTTCCTACCAGGAAACACGGGCTCCTGGGGGAAGACCTTTAGCGGCACTCGCATGCGTGTAACGGCGCTAGGGGCTCGGGGGGAGAATGACCCGCGCCACTGCATGACCAGGCCTACCCCAGCGACTGCCAAGATCGCTAGCAGCACCGCTCGCTGCAACCGAAGTGGCCTGACCGCTTCAACACTGGGGCGGCCTGTTCGCAGCTCAGATCGCGTGTCACGCGGTGGGGGCTCGACGCCGGCCCTGGCCCCGTCTCTTCCTGCCGCTCGCTGCAAGGGAAAGACAAACCGGTAGCCCCGCCTCGGGATGGTTTCGACGAAGCGCGGGTGGCTGGCCGAGTCCCCCAGCGCCTCGCGGATCTTGTTGATGGCGGTGTTGAGGCTGTGGTCGAAATCGACGAAGGTGTCGTCGGGCCAGATTTCCTGCCTCAGGTCCTCACGGCTGACGACTTCACCCGAGCGCTCAAGCAACAGAGCCAGCACCCGAAAAGGCTGATCCTGCAGCCGCACCCGGATGCCGCTCTTGCGGAGTTCCCCGGCCTGCAAGTCGGCTTCGAACGCCCCAAAGCGCACCCTCCGGCCGTTGCTCGAGCCCGTTTCCATCGCGGTCAGGCTTCAGGGGTCGTCAACCTGGGCAAAGTATAGCACTGCCTTGAACCCCGCCGGCCGCTTGCTTCGGCGGCCTCCTTCGTAGATGAGGTCGCAACATAAGTTCCTTCGTTTCTGCGATTTGACTCTCTAGAAAAACTTGCGGGCCTGTTGAGCGTGCGGCGACCCGCTGTGTATTGAGGTACCCGCTCACCTGGCTGATTCTGGCCTCACCTGAACCCCAACCGGGAGGTGAGTGCCGTGAGAAACCCATGCCGAAAGATCTTCCAACTGAGCCTTTTGCTGAGCGTCGTCCTGCCCGCCGCGGCGGACCCGGGAAGCACTCCCGGGCCCGAGCCGGCCAGATTACAGGTACGGCTCTACGACTATGCCGAGCTGTCCCCGACGATGATTGAGTGGACCACCGAGGACGCCGCGGACGTGCTCTCGAAGGCTGGAGTCCCGACCCGCTGGCTTGACTGCTCGATGAGTGTGCCCGACGAGGAACTCGAGCCGGCCTGTCGGGTCCCGCCCGGCCCAACGGTTCTAGTTCTCAAGATCCTGCCTCGGGAAATGGCGCAGCGGTTTACCGTGCCGGAAGCGAGTTTCGGCTTCGCTTCGCTGCCGAACAGAAAAGGGCAATTCGGCCGAGAGGCTGTTGTCTTCTATCACCGTGTGACCGAGTTGGCTGCTGATATGGATTCCTACCGCTCTGTCGCGCTAGGCCATCTACTTGCGCACGAGATCGGGCACTTGCTGCTGGGATCCGGAAGCCATTCGAGGCAGGGCGTCATGCGAGCAACCTGGCAGAACAAGGATCTGGAGAAAGCGATCCGAGGCAAGATGCACTTCACCCCAAAGCAGGCCAAACGGCTGAGGGCACAGTTCCTGGAGAGAGTTAACGCAGGAACGGCGATCGCGAGCCGGTAGCTGGCGAGAACAACCGATGTCATGAACAGCCAGATTTTTCCGTCCGGGGCGCTGCCCTACGGCGGTTTGCGACTCGGCCGAAGGCGCTGTGGCGCTCTATCGCGTGCGGAAACGAGTGCGATCCAGCTTTTCCCGCCATCTGCCGGCGGAAGAGCCATACGTGGTTGCGTTAGAAGGGCGATGAACGCCCCCCCCAGCTCGGCACGTCGCGCCCTAATAGGGACCCGCTACGCGCCTTGGTAGGCAGCCGCAGCCGCAGCCGTATCGGTGAACTCCTGGAACCTTCCGATCTTGCCGTCCGCCATGTGGCAAGCGTGCGCGAAATCGGAGGTGAAGCTGCGGCCGGTCGCTTTCACACGCCAGGTGTAGTGCCCGAGGACGACCACCGTGTCGCCCTGCGCAATCACCGTGTCCAGTTCAAACTCCTCGGCATCCTGCATCTCAGCTACGCTTGCGAAGAATTCTCGGATGCCGGCATGCCCCTGCCGCTTGCCTGAAAACGGCAGCCCGGCGATTTCCGGAAGCTGCCACTCGATGTCCTCGGCCATGACGCCGAGCATTGCGTCAATATCGCCTGCCTTGAAGCTCTCGTACAGCCCTCGGACGACTGCGCTGTTTTCTTGTTCCGCCATGATCTCCTCCCAGCCGGGATTTCCGTTTTGGTTGTCTCGGATTAAGGCCGCGCTATTGATTCTCGGCCGGCGCGGGCTTGGGTCCTTTTCCCAGCGGCCACAGTTCCCAGCGGCGGACGAAGCATTCAGCCAGTTCGGTTTGCAACTGCAGACGGCCGTACGTGGGGAACGAGTCGAACCCTTCGTTGACCTTGACGCCGTTCACGAAGATCTGGATGTGGCCGCCGTCGCAGATGACGTCCATCCGCGTCCACTTGCCGTCGGGGCTTTCGACGTCGTGCTTGCCGCGGAAGCCGAGCACGTCTTTCCAATCGGGATCGCGGCCGTACCAGTTGATCCGTTTGCGGTTTTGCATATTGAACGTTTCGCGCCGGCCGCCCTCTTTCCAGATGACTTCGCCGTCGCGATCGCGCGCCGTTCGCTGGTCAACGCGAGCGGCACCGGTTTGCCGTCTTTGTCGTCACCGCGGACAAGGATGAAATCGCCGAAGCCGCCTTCGATGATTTGCGCTTCGATCGACGGCATCCAGATGCGCTGGTTGTAGCCGCCGTCGGCGCCGACGCTGTGGATCAGCAGGCCGGAGTCTTTCGTCCGCTCCTTGCGGTGGGCCCAGGTACGCGGGCCCCACTTGATCTCCAGAATGCAGTGATAGTCGCGGTACTCTTTGTTGGTCACCAATCCGCCCAGACCGTCGCCAGTCACGTGCAGCATGCCGTCGGTGACGCGAAACACTTTGCGCGGGTCTTCGCGCTGCGTGTCTTTCATCCAGGTGTAAGAATCGCCCAGCGACTTGCCGTCAAAAAGCCGGATGACTTTCGTGGGCCGCACGGCGCTGTCGCGCGCGTCGGCGGCCGCCGTTTGGGCAGCCGTACCGCCGACCGCTATGAGCATGGCCAGGCAGTGCAATAAGATCTTGTTCATGATTCGTCTCCGTCACTGACACAGGTAGCAGGCACTCGCACCCAAGTTTACTCGAACCGGCGCAGGATTGTGCTGGCCGTCGGCGTTGTCGGACAAGATTGTCCGCTGAGCGGCTAGCCTTGGCGGCGAGTTCCGGGCCGTCCAAGAACGCAATGGCTATGAGAGTACGACCTGCGGCTTCTCCAATGTCGTGAACTGCTGCGATGTTGGGGTGGTCGAGAAGGGGGGCCGACTGAGCTTCGCGAAGGAAGCGAGCCTTCTGATCCTCATCGCCAAGGCATCCGTAGAGAGGAACCTGAGGGCGACACTGCGCCTGAGGCGAGTATGCTCGGCCTTGTAGACAACACCCATCCCGCCCGGAACGGCCATTGATCTATAACTCGCCTTTGCGCGCTTGCTCGGCCAAGTAATCACTGGCACGCCAGGAGACGGCCAGCATGGTTTGGGTCGGATTCTGGCAGCCCGCGCTGGGCCAGGCGGCCCCGTCGACGACAAAGAGGTTCGGGATGTCGTGGGCCTGACAGTATTTGTTGAGAACGCTGGTCTTGGGGTCGTTGCTCATCCGAGCAGTGCCCATTTCGTGGGCGATCGAGCCGGGCGTGCTGAGAAACTCCCTCTCGTGAAGGATCTCCGCGCCGGCAGTGTGCATCAGCTCTTGCAGGGTCTGAAAGGCGTGCTTGAGCATCTTGCGGTCGTTGTCAGTGCGTTTGTAGTTGATGCGCAGTACCGGGATGCCCCACGCATCGACGACGTTCTTGTCGATTTCGACGTAGCTGTCGTAGACGGGGATGGGCTCGCCGCGCGCGTACACGCGTACGACGGCTGGATGATACTCCTTGATGCGCCGCTTGTACTCCTCGCCGAATCCGGGAATCAAGTTCGCATGTCCCGGGAAGATGCGGCTACCGCCCTTGACCATGACACCGTAGCCGCGGACGAAGTCAGTGTCGCGGCCGTGTAGGTTCTGATAGCGGGGAATATAGGAGCCGTTGGACTTGCCGTCGTCATTGACGATCTGGCTGCCGGCCAGCTCGGGCAAGAAGCCGGTAATCTCGCCGGCGGTGAAGTGATCGGTCAGGTAGTGGCCGAGGACGCCGCTCGAGTTCGCGAGGCCATTGGGGAAGTGGCGGGAGGTTGAGTTGAGCATCACCTGGGTCGATTCGAGCGTCGAGCCGGCCAGCACGACGACCTTGGCGTGCGCTTCACGATAGTCTTTCGTCGCGCGGTCGTAGTAGCCGACGCCCTTCACACGGGCTTCTTTGTCCACCAGCACGTGCCGGACGACGGCGTCGGTCATCAGGGTCAATTTGCCGGTCGCCATCGCGTCGGGCAGGGTGACGGCGATGGTCGAAAAGAAGGCGCCGATGTCGCAGCCCGCGCCGCAGCTCCCGCAGTAGTGGCACGCCGGACGGCCGCGATGCGGCACGCTCAGTTGCGCGGTGCGCAAAGCCGTCTGCCGCCATCCTTTCTTGTGGGCGGCCTTGCGCATGAGGTGCTCGAAACACTGCAGCTTGAAGGGGGGCAGAAACTTGCCGTCAGGGATCTGCGGCAGGCCCTCGTTGATGCCCTGGATGCCGACGTATGCTTCGACCTTGTCGTAGTGCGGTGCGAGTTCGCTGTAGCTGAAGGGCCAGTCGGCGCCCTGTCCGTCGATGGAACGGCCCTTGAAGTCGTACTCGGCGAGGCGGAATGACTGGCGGCCCCAGTGAAGAGTGCGTCCGCCAAGGATGCGCGAACGGGTGTCCCAGGCCCAGGGGTTGTCGGGAGGCGTGGTAAACGGGTAGAGATTCTTCTCGGCGTAGTAGCCGGTGAACGGCGTGATCTCGCGGGCTGCGTAGGAGCCGGCTTCGCGGATCTTGCTCGGCCTGCCCCGGCCCCGGAAGGGGAAGTCGTAGGGCATCGAGTGCGTGAGGAAGTCGGACTGCTCGATCTTCGGGCCGGCCTCCATCAGCAGGACCTCGAGGCCGTGCTCGGTGAGAACCTTGGCGGCCATGCCTCCGGTGGCGCCGCTGCCGACGATGAGAACGTCGTAGGTTTTCATGCGGCGTTTCCCGAAGGGGCGTCGTCGTCACGATGCTCGGGATGGGTGCAGCCGACCCACTCCGGCAGGGGCGTTTTGCCCTTGTATTCGATCTCGTCGTGAATGCCCGTCCGGGAGGTGTAGTAGGCGAAGATGGTACGGCGGCGGATGTCGCGGAAGAAACGGCGGCCGGGTTCGAGTTCGGGTGGCACCGGCTCGGGCTTGGAGACGAGGGTGAGAAGTTCGGTTTGCTGGTCTCGGGTGGCTTTGAGGAAGGTGGAGTCGAAGCGGCGGCGGCTTTCCTGGTCGATCCAGCGGAGGCCTTCGAGGAAAGCCTGCTGGACTTCGGCGGTCTCGTCGCTCAGAACCAGGTCGATGTGTTCATTGGCCTTGGCGGCGCGGGCGCCGGGGGTGTCGGTTTCGGGGATGATGAGCTCGGCCAGCGTGATGACGAGTTCATTTTGTTCGGCGGTGAGGAATTTGGGTTTCCAGGATGAGTCGGTGGCGTTGCTCGATTGGGCAGAGGCGAGCTTCCAGGCCGGGAAGAGGGTCGTGGAGCCGACCGTGATGGTTTTGACGGCGTCGCGGCGGTCGATTTTGTTGGGTTTCATGTTGTTGGTTTGTTCTCAGGTTATCCGTCCGTGCTGTCGCGCTTGATGTCGTGCAGGCGTTTCATCACGTCGTTACCGCCGCGTCCAAAGTAGTCGTGCAAGGTGTGGTACTCGGCGTAGAGCTGGGCGTAGATCTGGTGAGCCGAGGCATCGGGCTCGTAGCCGGTTTCCTGCAATCCGGCCATGGCCCTTGCCGCGCTTGCAAAGTCGGGATGGTAGCCCGCCGCCACTGCGCCGTGGATCGCCGCGCCCAACCCCGACGCCTGGAACGAGCGCGGCAGCCGGATCGGCCGTCCCGTCACGTCGGCGAAGATCTGCATGACGAGAGGGCTCTTCTCGGCGAGTCCGCCGCAGGCCACGAGTTCACGCACCGGCACGCCTTGGCCCTCGAAGGCCTCTATGACGGTACGTGTGCCGAAGGCCGTCGCCTCGATTAGCGCCCGGTAGATTTCCTCGGGCCGAGTGCCGAGCGTCATGCCGAGGATGACGCCGCTGAGCTCGGCGTCCATCAACACCGAGCGGCTGCCGTTCCACCAGTCGAGCGCGAGCAGGCCGCTTTCGCCAGGCTCGAGGCCGGAGGCTCGCTCGGTGAGCAGGTCTTCGGGAGCCACGCCGCCCTCGCGCGCCTCGCGCTCGATCTCGGCCGTCAGGCCGGTCTTGAAAAACCAGCCGTAGATGTCGCCGACGGCGGCCTGTCCCGCCTCGTAGCCCCAGTAGCCCGGCAGGATGCCGCTATCGGTGAGGCCGGCGACTCCCTCGACGATCTGCTTCTTGTCGGCGAGCAACATGTGGCAAAGCGACGTGCCCATGATCATCACCAGGCTGCCCGGCGCGACGATATTGCAGGCGGGCACAGCGGCGTGGGCGTCGATCACCGCGGCGGCCACGGGCGTCCCCGCGGGCAGGCCGGTCTTGGCGGCTAGTTCGGCGGTCAGGCCGCCCGCATTGTCGCCGAGGGTTAAGAGCTTGGCTTCGACCTTTTCGGCGACGACGTTTTCCATGCGCGGATCGAGCGTTTTGAAGAAGCCGTTGGAGGGCCAGCCCTGTCCCTTGATCCACATGCCCTTGTAGCCGGCGGCGCACTCGGAACGCGCCTCGACGCCGGTCATCTGCCAGACAGTCCAGTCAGCGGCTTCGATGAAGCGGTCGGCGGCAGCGTAGACCTCGGGAGCGTTGTCGAGCGTCTCGAGGATCTTCGAGAAGAACCACTCCGAGGAGTAGCCGCCGCCGTAGAGCGTCATAAACTCTTCGTTGCGCTCGGCGGCGACCTGGTTGATGCGGGTGGCCTGCGGCTGGGCGGCGTGGTGCTTCCAGAGTTTGACCCAGGCGTGAGGGTTGCTTTCGAACTCGGGAAGCGCGCGGAGGGGTGTGCCGTCTTTCTTCGTCAGCAGGACGGTCGAGGCGGTGAAATCGACTCCGATTCCAACGACGTCCTCGCCCCGGGCGCCGGCCTCTTCAAGAACCGTCGGCACGCCGTCGGTGAGGACGGTGAGGTAGTCGTTCGGATCTTGCAGCGCCCAATCGGGTCCGAGGGGGGTGCCGTCGGGGAGCTGACGGTCGAGGACGCCGTTGGGATAAGGGACGACGTGCCAGGCGACTTCTTCGCCGTTGTCGGCGTTGACCAACATCACACGGCCGGATTCGGTGCCGAAGTCGAGGCCGAGGATGAATTTCGTGTTGGGCATGTTTCAGCAAGCGATCAGCCGACACGGCATGGGCAGGCCGACGCCCGTTCGCCCGGTACGATGCGGGATGCCGTGTCGGTTGAAGCCACTCGGCGCGTCGCCACTCTTCCATCGCCCCTTTCAGGGCTCCCATCGCAAATGAGATTCGGGACCCAGGGTTTCGCTTGGCGGCTTCACCCTGGGCTAACATCCTACGCCGCTTCGCGGCTTGCGCCCTGTGTGGGTTCGAGGACCGAGGTCCAAGGAGATTCCTTGGCCACCAGACCAACGACCCTGCCTGTTGCGGCGCGTGGGCACGGCATGCCGTGCCCGTGAGAGGCTCTGTTTTCGATACTCGCCGCAGCCTGATTTCATTACGAAGATCGTAGTAATGCCATCCTGAGTCCCGAAGAATCGAGACGCGGCAAGCCTGGAGGCTTGCGCCACAGGCCGCGCGGACATCTCTTCGAAAACTTGAGTCTTCTGTTACCTTGTTGCCTCTTTCAGAAAGTCTACGCCAACTCCTTCTCTAGATCCCGTATGAACTTCTCCGAATCGCGGGCGATGTTCTCGGGGCCGTGGTCGAACTTGAATACCTCGAGCGACACCCATCCCGAGTACGCCAAGTCCTTCAACGCTTGCATGGCCGGCTTGAAATCGTAATCGCCGGTCCCCGGATGCCGGCCGTCCATCTCGTTGATGTGGACGTGCTTGATGTAGCGGTAGTGCTTCTTGACCGCGTCGCCGTGTGGTAGCTTCTCGTCGACGGCGTTGTGCGTGTCGAACATCGACTGCACGGCCGGGCTGCCGACCTGTTTGACGATCGCGACCGCTTCATCAAGGTTGTTGACCACGTCGCATAGATGCGGGGCCAGCGGCTCCATCAAGATTTGCACGCCGCGTGCTTCGGCGTGAGGAGCGAGCCCGGCCAAGCCCTCGGCCAGACGCCCCATCGCCTCCTCGCGGGTCGCTCCGTCGACTGTGTTGCGCTGCTTGCTCGAGCCGAAGATCATCAAGCCGTTGTCGCCAAGGTCGGCGCAGAGATCAATGAGGCCGCGGAAATATTCCCAGCTTTTTTCTCGCTTGGCCTGGTCGGGCGTCGTGACGTGGAGCCAGCCGGGGGCCTTCAAGATGTTGTGCAGCCCGACGTAAAGGACGCCTGCCGACTCACGGATGTCACGCAGCTCCCTGCGCCGTTCGGCCGACAGCGTGTTCGGGTCGTCGGAGAGTACGTGCGGGCCGATCTCGATTGCTTCGTAACCGGTGCGGACGGTTCCCTTGCAGGCGTCGGCGAACGTCCAGCCGTTGAACGTCTCGTTGCAGATGGCGAGGCGAAAACGGTAGGGGGCTTGTTCGGGCTGAGTCGTACCCACGTCGGCCTCGGTTTGCGAACAGCCGGCTGCCGCGGCAGCCGCCAGCGTCACGAACTCTCTGCGCGTCGGACTCATAGCCGGAACAGTTTCTTCGCGTTGTCAGTGTAGATCTTCTTCTGGTCGTCGGCCGGGAGCTCGAGGCTGTCGATGTTCGCAACGATCAGGTTCGGGTCGACCCAGGGGTGATCACTGGCATAGAGTATCCGGTCGGGACCGACGAAGTCGTAGCCGTACTTGATGCCCATGGCGATCGGCGACACTGCGTCGAGGTAAATCTGCCGGAGGTATTCGCTCGGCGGCTTGTTGATGTTCTCCGCGCCGCGCTTGAGCACCTGCGTCTGATGATCGATGCGGCCGATCAGATAGGGCAGCGTCCCGCCCACGTGCGGACAGAGCAGCTTGAGCTTGGGGCAGTCGTCGAGAATGCCGGCGAGGATAATCCGCGCCAGGGCAATCGTCGTGTCGAACATCAAACCGAGCCCGGCGATCATCGAGCGGCCCTTCACCGCCTCGTAGGTCGTCGGGTAGGCCGGGTGCAGCAAGATGGGCACTCCGATCTCCTCGGCGCGCTTGAACAGCGGGCGAAACTCGTCTTCGTCGGGGAAGCGGCCCGCGAGATTGGAATAGAGCAGGATGCCGCGAAAGCCGAGCTTGTCGACGCAGCGGTCGAGTTCCTTGAAGGCCTCATCCATATGATAGAGCGGCAGCGCCGCGAGGCCGAAGAAGCGGCTGGGATGCGACTTGACCACGTCGGCGATGAAGTCGTGCGCGAGCTTGGCCACCTTGGGCCCGTTGGCGCCGAAGCGTTCAGGGCCCGGATCGTTGATGCTCAAGGCCGTGGTCTGGATGCCGGCTTCGTCCATGTCGGCGATCTTGGCGTCGACGTCCATGTGTTGCGGGCGGACGCGCCGATGCCACTCGCCGGTGATGGTGTAGTAGCTGCCGTCTTTTTTGTAAGCGCGGGGCTCGGTGTCGAGCGTCATCATGAAGTCGAGCACGGGCGGCGGGTACATGTGGCTTTGCACGTCGATGCGGAACGGAGTGCCGTCGTTGTGCTTCGACGCGGCGAGCGCTGAGCCGGAAGCGGCCGCGGCGCTAGTGGTGGCTAGAAACTCACGACGGCTGGACAAGTTGTTTCTCCCTTTCATGCCTGCTCCCCATGTGGTTCCCCCGTCAGGTGGTCACGCTTCCGAGTTCCACATCTCTTCCCAGGTGACCTCGCGCTTGAGGTCCATCGCCATGCGCCCCATGATCGCCGTGAGAGTGGTTTCGACCCCTCGGACTCCGACGTTCTCGGGCCGGCCTTCGGCGATTCGCGTCACGAACTCATCGATGGAATCAACGCTGACGCTGCGTGGCGATTCCTCGGTCACGATGTCGTCGCGGTTGCGGAAGTGCTTCCAGTATTCCGAGGCTGTCTCGATGCCACCCTTTTCCCCGAAGAACTTTTCGTTGACTACGCGGTAGGTTGGCGGGCCGAGGGTGGTGCCGATGAGGCAGCCCTGCACGTTGTTCGAGTAATCGAAGGTCACTTGGCCGTGGTCGCGCACGTCGCCGAGGCGAGCCACGGTTTGGCCGCCGGTGCCGAGCGCCTTGCTGGGATGCTCATCGAGGAACCAGTTCATTACGTCGATCAGGTGGATGTTGTTCTCGACGATCAAGTCGCCCGACAGGTGCCGCCACGAATACCACTGGGCGATCTTGTCCTCCATCTTCGTGGGCGGCTCGACGTGGCCGGGGAACGTGCGAACGCCGCTGCTCTTGAGAAACTGGATGCTCGCCAGGCGGATCTTGCCGATAGCGCCCGAGTCAAGTAGCGCTTTGGCTTTCTTGTAAACCTGGCCGTAGCGGCGCTGGAAGCCGAAGGCGATGTTGAGCTTGCGGTCGGCGCCATCGGCCGCGCGCATGATGCGCTTGCATCCGGCGACATCGGGCGCGGCGGGCTTCTCGATATAGATGTGCTTGCCGGCTTGCACGGCCTTCTCGAAATGCTCGGCGTGCAGGAACGCGGGGGTCGAAATCATGACCGCGTCGACGTCGCTCGCCAGCAGCTTCTCGTAGTCGGTGTAGGCCTTGGCGTCGGGCGCGCCGATGAACTCTTTCGCGCGCTTGATCTTGTCGTCGTAGAGATCGCAGATCGCCGCCAGTCGCCCGCCAGTATTCTTCACCATCTGACGGGAGACCCGGGGGCCGCGGTTTCCCGCGCCGATCAAGCCCACCGTGACGGCCGAGTTGGCCGCCGTGCCGCTGACCGCGGCGAAGGGAACGATCGCCGCGGCCTTGACGACGTGGCGGCGGGAAAGGTTTGAGGTTTGGTTGCTGTTATTCATAGACCACCCGTATCGGTTCGGCACGCGGGCACGACATGCCGTGCCCCTACATTTGTCATGCTCCCCAACGCCCGCCTGGTAAACCTCATGTCATGTGCCCCGAGGCCCGCAGCACGGTCTCGTGCAGCAGCAGTTCGTGATCGTAAGAGTACTGCAGGGGTTCGCCAGTCCGAATCGCGTTAGCGAAATCTTCGAACTCGTACTTGTCGTACGGGTGCGGCTTGAGGCGGATGTCCTGCCAGCCCTTCTTGTACGGGCCGCGCGCTTCGGCCATGTTGACGCGCATGGTGCGATCGCCTGCGATGGGCTGGATGAAGAACGACCCGTCGGTGCCGATCAGCTCAAACGAGCGATGCGCGCTCGAGTTGGCCATCTTGGCGGCGGTCGAGATCAGCGCCATCGACTTGTCGTACTCGAGCACGGCCAGCGTGTTGTCTTTGAGGTCGTCGGGCTCGCTGGTGTCGTGGCGCAGGAAGCTGGTGACCTTCGTCGGACGGCCCCACAGGGCCACGGCGCGATCGACCATGTGGCCACACAGCTCGAAGAACGCGCCGCCGGGGTAGCGGGCCTCGATCTTTCGTCCCTCAGGGCTACGGTTGGAATTCATCGTGGCGCGCATGAGGTAGACGTCGCCGAGCCAGCCTTTGCGTGCGGCGTCGAGCGCGGCGCTGATGCCTTCGTGGAAGCGGTAGTTGTAGCCCAATTGCAGGATGCGCTTGTTGGCTTTGGCCTTGTCGACGAGTTTCTTGAACGGCTCGAGGTCGGGCGATGGGGGCTTCTCGAGATGAAGGTGGCGTCCGGCGTCGAGAACCTTGTTGCCCCAGGGAATCGCTTGCCAGATTTTGCACTCGACGATGATCATGTCGAGCGAGTCGTCGGCGAGAAGGTCGTTTTCGGAAACCCACTTGAGGCCCGCGAAGCGCTCCTCGCCCTTGATGCGTTTTTGCAGTGCTTCGTCGTGTTCGTGGACCGAGACTAGATCGAAGTCGGTGTTCGCCCGGAGTGCGCGAAGCTTGCTGCGAAGGTGGCCGTGTTGCGTGCCGAGGAAGCCGACCCGGATGGGTTTTTGAGCGGCACGTGCTGATGACGCCGCGGCGGCCGTCGCGCCCGCGACTTGCAAGAATTTTCGTCGATCTACGGAACTCATGCCGCCTCCCCAAATGACGATCCGGCCAACCGGATCGTAACGATGCTCTATGCCGTCAACGGTCGCAGGTACTCGTGACTCTTGCGAATCGCCTCTTCCACCGACATCACGCCTTCAAACGCCTGGTGCACCGTCACGAAGCCGCGATAGTTGATCGAGTGCAGCGTCTCGAAGACCTCTTCGAAGTTGCAGCCGCCCTCGTCCCACAACCCGATGTGATCGACGCCAACCCGGCCCTTGCCCCAGGTGCCGAGCGACGCTTCGCCTTCGGGATTGAGGCGATGGTTCTGTACATAGACGTTGAAGATGTAGTCCTTGACGGCCAGGATGCCCGCGCGGCCGTAGTCTTCGCCCGCGACAAACCAGTTGGCCGGCTCGTAGATAATGCCGAAGTTGTCGCGCCCTACTTTCTTCAGGACGTCGAGCGAGCCGGCGACAGTCTCGAACAGGCTCGAGTTGTGGGCCTGGTGGGCAAGACGGATGTTGCGTTCCTTCGCTTCGTCAGACGCCTTTTGCGCCCACTCGATGTCCTCTTCCTTCTTCATGCAGATACGGATCAAGTGGGCGCCGAAGGCCTCGGCCAAGTCGAGATAGGGCGTGATGTTGCGCAGCCCGTCGGGGCCGTGCTCGTCATTCTGGGGCACGAAGAAGTCGCCGGTCACCATCGACACCACCATGCCGGCATCGTGGATGCTCTTTGAGATCCGCTTCACGACGTCCGGGTCGGTGTGGGTGCCCGCTTGCGAGGCGCGCATGCACAGCGCCCGGTAGCCGTTCTCTTGCGCCAGGTTGATGAGCTGATCGATCGTGAGCGAGGCCTCGCGCTTGTTGTCGAACTTCTCGGCCACGCGGACCGACATCGCCAGCTTCATGCGGGGCTCGGCTTGGGGTTCGTCGGACTCGGCCAGCTCGGGCTCCGCCTCCGGCGTGCAGCCGGACAGGCCGGCAAGGGCCGCGGACGCTCCGAGGAACTCGCGGCGGGTTGAGCTTCGTTTCGGGGAGCTTCGTTTCATTGTTAAGGGAACTCCTTTAAGACGTGTAGCGGCCCGGTATGCCGAGCACGCGGGGGCCCATGGCGTGCGCGGCTTGGAGCGGCGTCATTTCTCACATTGCGGGGGTTAACACGGGGACCCGAAAAGGTCAGACCGTGTCCGCCCGGTAGATATCGTGCAAGCGAACCAAGCCCAGGCAGCGCTGGTCGGCGGGGTCGACGACCGGCAGCACCGAGATTTGAGAAGGGCGATCTTCCATCAATCGTAAAGCCTCGTGAAGCAAAGCGCTGGGGGCGATGGTGATCGGGCTCGGCGTCATGATCTGTGAGGCTTCGAGGGTGCGGATGTCGTCGTGCGCCTCGAGCCCCCGCCTCAGATCACCGTCGGTAATCAACCCGTCCAGGCGGCGGCCGGATGAAACGACGCAGGCGGCGCCGAGAGGACATCGCGTCATCGCCACCACGACTTGCTTGATGGAATCCGCCGGCCCGACCCAAGCGACCTCGTCTCTCTGATGCATGACCTCTTTCGCGGTGAACGCCAAGCTGCGCCCCAGCATTCCGCCCGGGTGGCAGCGGCGGAAATCGTCCGGACTGAAGTTGCGGGCCCGCATAAGCGCGAGGGCGAGCGCATCGCCTAGAGCCATCGCGACAATCGAACTCGATGTAGGGATCATCCCGTGGGCGTCGGCCTCCCGACGGACGGAGGCATCGAGCGCGACATCCATCTCGCGGGCCAGCGGCGAGGAGGGATTTCCAAGAATGCCGATTAACGGGGATTGAAGCTTCCGCAGAGCGGACGCAACAGCGATCAGTTCGCCGGTCGTCCCGCTTTTTGAAATGATCAGCGTGCTGTCCCCAAGGCCATAGATTCCGAGATCCCCATGGGCTGCCTCAGCGGCGTGCAGAAAGACAGACGGCGTTCCGGTACTCGACAGCGTCGCCGCCACTTTGCGAGCGACGTGGCCCGACTTGCCAACACCGGCCACCAGCACCTTGCCTCTGCAACCGAGCAGGATCTCGACAGCTCGCGCGAACGAGTGGTCGAGGCGCGCTGCTACCGCGCCAATCGCTTCCGCCTCCGTTTGCAGCCCCTGCCTGGCCACGGCCAGCCAGTCCTGGGCCTTGTCGACCATCGCTTTGGGTATGTCCCTTCCCTCGAGTTTGAACACTCTCTGTTCAAAGAACCAGAGAGGTCCGAACGCCGTCTTGTGGTTTTCCAGTGTTGGCATCAATTGTCGCATGCCAACTCGGTCAACTTTGGGATGCGGCGGCTGACTCTCGCGGGGTTCTTGTTCGCGGGGTCGTGTTTGTTGACTTGGCGCCCGTTGAGGTGCAAACTCTTGGACGATGCGACGAAGGGAAATCTTGGCAACTCTCGCGGCGGGTGCGGCGGCGGTCCCATCCGCAACGAACGCCCAATTCAAACCCTACCCCGCTCGCGGTCTTCGGCTTTCCGTCACGTGCGCGATGTTCCTGGGGCCCGATACGGGTCTGCCGTTCGACAACCCGGGCCGTACCGATCCCCGGCCGCAGCCGGTTCGCAAATACTCGCCCGACGAGGCACTAGCCCTTGCGCACGCGAGCGGTTACCAGGGCTTTGAAATGTTCAACTGGCGCGACTCGGCCGAGCGTGACGGTTATCGCGCGGCGCAGAAGAAGTGGGGGCTCGACTGTGTGTGCCTCGTCGCCAACAAGGGCGTCCGCGCACCCGGCTGCAGCCTCGTCGATCCGGCCGAGCACGAGTCGTTTCTCGAAGAGATCGAGAGGTGCAGCCAGGCGGCGAAGCCCTTTGGCGCCAAGCGGCTGGTGGTCTTGACTGGCATGGATCGTGAGGGCGTCTCGCACAAGGAGCAAACCGATCACTGCGTGGCGGGGCTGCGCGCGGCGGTGCCGATTCTAGAGCGCCACGACATGACGATTGTGATGGAGCCGATCAACACGCTCGTCACGCGTCCCGGTTTCTTTCTCGCTTCGGGCTCACAAGGTTTTCGCATTCTCGAGCGTGTCGGGAGCCCAAGGGTGAAGCTGCTGTTTGACATCTATCACGTGCAGGTGCAAGAGGGAAATCTCATCCCTTTGATTCGCGATCACATCGACCTGATCGGGCACTTCCAAATCGGCGACCATCCCGGGCGGCATCAACCGGGGACGGGCGAGATTCATCACCGCAACGTGTTTCGCGCGGTCTACGATTTACAGCAGGAGGGACGTTACTCCGGCTACGTCTCGCTTGAATACCACCCCACCGTGCCGCTTGGCCAGACGATGGGGGCGGTGCGACGGATGGCCAACTTCACATGAGGGCTGTCGCGATCAAATGGGTCGGCGCTGCGGCGGCCTCAACTAGTGTCCATGCATGATGCAGCGATGAGATACTGTTGACTCCTTGAAAGGAAGGGCAGCATGTCGAAAGTACTGATCACCATTGGCGACGCAGCGGAGGCCATGGATACCCTATATCCCGTCTACCGGGTCCAGGAGGACGACTTCGAAGCCGTCGTGGCGGGTCCGGAAGCGCGGGTCTATCCGCTCGTGATGCACGAGATTCCCCCCGGTTGGGACATCACGCGCGAGGGCCCAAGCTATCATCTCGAAGCCACGATCGCTTTTCGGGATATCGATCCCAACGACTACGACGGCCTGTTCCTGACGGGAGGCCGCGCGCCCGAGTACCTGCGCTACGACCAGGACCTGATCCGCATCGTCCGCCACTTCTTCGAGAAGGAAAAGCCCGTGGCGGTCGTCTGTCACGGCGCCGAGATCGTCGCCGCGGCCGGCGTCATTGACGGCAAGCGCATGGCGACCATCCCCAAGTGCCAAATGGACATCGAGGTTTGCGGGGCCACGTTCGTCGAGGAAGGTTGCGTGCGGACCGGTAACATGGTCAGCGGGCGCGGCTGGTTCGACCAGCACCTCTACATGCGCGAGTTTATGAAGATGCTTGTCGAGGCCCGCGACCGGAAGCAGACGCCGGCCGCCACCGCGGTGTAGGAGCCTAGCGGCTACCCACCGCACCGTTAGACGCGTTGCGCTGGGCCGGGCTCTGGCGACCGGAAAGCCGGTCGATCGCCCTGTTCCCTCGACTCGATGTAAGCTCAACCGACTCATGCAACAGCGCCCCTTCTACGGCTGGTACATCTCGATCTCGTCGTTCTTCACGCTCGCCTTCACGGTCGGCATTCCGCTATACGGCATGCCGTTCTACTACGACTACTTCATCAACGAGTTCGGCTGGTCGCGGGCGGCGACCACGGGGGGCATGGCGTTCGCCACGATCCTCATTCTTCCCATCGCGGGATTCTTCGTCCATCGCTTCAGCGCGCGCAAACTCATCCTCTTTGGAGTGGTCCTTTGGGTCTTGGCACTGAACGGGTTCGGCTTTATGGGTGGGAGCTTGGTGGTCTACTACGCGCTGTGGTGCGTCGTGCAGACTGCCTACGTCTACTCGGGGCCGATCCCGAACCAGGTGATTCTCTCGCAGTGGTTTCACCGCAAGCGCGGCACGGCGATGGGAATTGCCTACCTGGGTCTGGGCATGGGAGGCGCCGTCTCGCAGAAGTTCATTGCGCTGCCGCTGATCCAGCGCTTCGGATGGCATGCGGCACTGCGGATCACGGGATTCCTGACGCTCGTGCTGTTGCCGCTTTTGCTGTTTGTGGTTCGCGACCGGCCTTCGGACAAGGGCCTTCACCCCGACGGGGATGCCGTCGAGCCGCCCGAGGCGCGCGCGATGCCATTCGAGTTTGGTCACCTGGTGCGGCAGCGGGCGTTTTGGCTGCTGGCCCTTGGCAGCTTTTGCAGCATGGGCGCGATCGGCTCCATCACGCAGCACTTGAAGCTGATGTTTCTCGACAAGGGGCTGTCCGAGGTGACGGTGGCTAACACGACGTTCCTGTTGCTGATCTTCAGCAATCTGGGACGTATCGGGATGGGCTGGCTGGCGGACCGCTTCCCGAAGAAGTACGTCATGATTGTGGCCTATCTGTTCGTGGGCCTGCCCTTGCCGCTGCTCTACATCGCCGACCAGCCGGGCATCCCGTGGATCTTCGCCATGATTTACGGTTTCGGCCTGGGCGCCGACTTCATGATGATCCCCTTGATGGCCGCCGAGATTTTCGGAGCGAACTCGTTGGCTCGCGTGATGGGCATCATCCTGCCGGTCGACTCGATCGGCCTGACCGCGTTTCCGTTCATCCTCGGGGTGATGCACGACCAACTGGGCAACTATGATGCGGCGTTGTTGATGATCTCAGCGCTGGCGTTGATCGGGGCGGCGGCGATCGGAACGCTCCCCAAGAGATCGCCGTTCCGAGAGGCGGAAGCTGCCAAGGCGACCGCGCAAGGCTGAGAGGGTCGCCCGAGGTTTTGATCGCTTGGCGGTTGGAGCCCTGGCTCGGCGTATCGTCTCGGCCCGGCACTGGAAGCGGATGACCCGGTCTAACGACCGGGGCACGACGGGAAGGAACAGGGGCCGTCTGGCTAGCGGTTGTAGATCGGGGTCGGACCCCGCAGGTGTTGCCACGCCTGGTCGCAAGCCTCTAACTGGCCTGCCTCCAGCGCTGGGGCGTCGAGGGCGCGTAGGTTCTCCTCCAACTGCTCCAACCTCGAGGCGCCCAAGATGATACAATCCGCTCCCTTCTGCTGCGTCAGCCATCGAATCGCGAGCTGTACCAGGCTAAGCCCCGCCTCCTGCGCAATCCGTCCTAACTCGTCGACGGCATCGAAATACTGGTCGTGCCAGTAGCGCCCCAGATACATCTTGTTACCGTCGAACCGGGTTCCGGGCAAGGGGGCCTGACCCCTTTTCTGCTTGCCGGTGAGCAACCCTCCCGCCAGCGGGTTATAGCAGACGTTACTGATCCCGCGGCGTTCGGTAAACGCGAGGTATTCCTGCTCGATACCTCGCGCCGTCAAGTTGTACATCGGTTGGGCGATCCAGGGCGGCTCGTAGCTGTTCTTTTCACACAACCAGTGAATCTCGCACATTTGCCAGGCGCTGTAGTTTGACACCGCCGGGTAGCGAATCTTCCCTTCTTGGCGCAGCTCCTCGATCACCTGCAGTGTTTCCTCAACCGGAACGTCTTGGTCAGGTTGGTGAAGGTAATAGATGTCGAGATAGTCGGTGCCCAACCGGCGCAACGACTCTTCGATTCCGCGGCGGATCGCCTTACGCGAAAGGCCTCCGTAGGCCGGCGGACCCTCCATTCTTCCCCGAACCTTGCTGGCCAGAACGATGTCGGCGCGCCTGGCGCCCAACACCTCGCCCAAGATCTCTTCCGAGCGCCCCTGGTTGTAGACGTTGGCGGTATCAAAGAAGTTGACTCCGGCGTCTAAGCAGCAGTCCACCATGCGCCGAGACTCTTCTACGTCGGCTTGGGACCCAAAGGTCATGGTCCCCATGCAGGCCCGCGAGACTTCCAGATTTGTGTCGGACAATCGAACGGTTTCCATCCCAGGCGTGTCTCCCGAGCTTGTTAGAAAAAATCTCGGAGGGTGTAGTCCGAGATAGGGTTTCTATGTTAGCATTAGCTGCTATGGCTGACATTCTGGGATTACTCACCGCGGAGAGAGACCGCCTCAATCGTGCTATTGCAGCGTTGCAAGGAGAAGACGTGCCGAAGCGCCGCGGCCGCCCGCCCGGCAGCAAGACGAAGAAGGCCAAGCCGGCCAAGCCCGCCAAGAAGCGCGGACGGCGTCAGATGAGCGCCGCGCAGAAAAAGGCCGTGTCGGAAAGAATGAAGAGTTATTGGGCCTCGCGCCGCAAGGGCAAGAAGTAGTCAATCTGCTTCGGGTCTCCTCCGCAGGATAGAGAGGGACAACAGACCCGACGCTGTGGGTGAGTAACAAGGAAGGTCGCGAGACCCGCCTCTCCCCGCTGCTAGTGGCTTCCTTTTCAGGGAGCTTTACGCCCTAGGTGATTCGACGAAAAAGCGTTCCCTGGCGGAGCGTCCGGGGGAGGTTTATCTTCGGTCCCGGAAACACCGCGCTTGGCCCAGCCGTTCGCTACTCAACGATCCAAATAGGGCTCGACCAGGCGCGGTGACCATCCTCTTGGGTCACCGCTATGTAGAGAGGATTGTCCACTCCCCTCTTGAGTTCGACAGTTCGCTCGAGAACCACTTTGCGGTGCGGGTTGTCATCCGGCAGCCGAAAGACCCGCGCGCGACGTCCAAGCTTGCCGGCTTCGTACACGCGATCTTCGACGCCGATCTCCGCGACGGGCAACTCGAAGCGAGCCGGCTCGGTCTCGAACCGTAGAGTCCCTGCCGAGGCGTCTTCCAGCCACACGTCGAACCCAGCGAAGTTCCCCGTTGTGACGGCTTCCCATCGCAGCGCATCGGCAGCGGTCTGTTCAAAAGCTTTGAGGGGGTTGAAGAAATTGATCTTCTCGGCGCGCAGGATGCGATTGCCTTCGATGCGAGCCGACCCGTCCCAGACGGTTTGGCGGAACCGTCCCCGGTACTCGGCCCCTTCGAACACGACACGTACTCTCTTGCCTCGAAGCGCCTCCTCGCGATGAGGACGAACAACCTCCAATGTCTCGCGGCCGTTGCGGATCTCCAGCCGCTCGATGGGCGAGGAACCGACGACATCGACCGAGAGGACCACTGAATCGCCGCCGTTGCGGACGATATCCCCCATCAGTGCCTCCTTGACGGGTTCGGTCCGCGAGGGCCCGAGCCGGGGATCTTCCTCAAACCGTTCCGCCGGCGAGGCAAACGAGGCCCGAACGTCGAGAAGCATACGCGCGCCGGTGGTGCCATAGTGACGGCGCTTTCGCAGGCAGTCAAACAGTGCATCGCGGGTCAATTCGGGTAGCAGGTAGCAGGTGAGGCCGCCGTACGCTCCGAACCAGGACGCGCCCGGATAGCTTGCGCCCGGCCGGCCTTTGTGCCCGTCGCTGTGGCAAATCACGCCAACCCGGTACCCCGCTTCGAAGGCGTCATCGAGCAGCCACTCGAACGTCCCCCACGCCGAGTGCACCTCGACCGAGCGCTCGAATCGCCCATCGTGCGCCATCTTGATGTCGGCGTAGCGCCCGCCGACGTGGGCGATCACGACCGCATCCTCGCCATCGGCGCCTAGGGCTTCAAACAACGCAGCGGCTGTGTGGCAGTCGGTGGCAAGGTCCGAGCGGTCTTCGATCAAGGCGTGCGACGAGCGCCGGATGATCCGCCCTTCCTGCCGGAAGAAAACGTTGCGGTCGCCTCCGAGCGCCGTGTTGCCGGACCACTCGTAGCCGGGCACGGCAACGAAGCTTCCCGGCTCGTTGAACTCAGCGGTGGCCTGGTTCAGATCGCTCCAGAACTCCTTGGTGATCTGAAAGTCGTTGCCCTGATGGCCACAGATGTCGATGAAGGCGCGGTCACGCGCGAACGAGAAATACTCGCGGACCGAGTTGGTGCCGACGGTCTCTTCGCTTTGCCCGTGTAGATCGCCCCAGTAGGGCACCAACTCGGCCGACTCGATGATACGAAGCGGATTGCTACTCCCCAGCGCGTTGCCGACCTCGTCGAGAAGGTCGATCGTCAATTCGCCCGGTTCTTCCACAGTCAGGTTGTTCGCAACAGCGGCAAACTGGCCCGGTGTGAGTGTCACCGTCTCAGGCAGGCCCTTGATGGGCCTGCTCGGGTGCAGCGATACGGTCGCGTCCGCCTGGTCACTGGGGTTTCCCCACAGGTCTTCCGCCTTGAGTCCCAGGCGAAACGGCTCACCGCGCCGCCGCACGGTCGGCAACACGGCCTTCCACACAGCAGGCCGGCCGGGCACGATGGCGATCGTCGGCGGATTGGGCAACTCGACGTAGTGATAGGTTGCGATCGCGTCCACAAGCACACGGAACTCGAACGTCTCCTCGCAAAACGTTTGCAGCCGCAGACCGGGTGAGCCCTCTCGCGGGTCGCCGAACCGCACCACGATTCGGTCGCCCTCTTTCATGAAGCCCTTGACGATCTTGATGTAGAGAGTCTTGTCCCACGGACGAAGGTTGCCCTTGGCGTCGTAGCGCGTCTCGAGAACGGCGTCGTTGCCGGCTTCGACGGTCACGTAATTGGCGCCGCCGGGATCGTCGAACTGCAAGCGGCCCATGTCGGCCGCGAAGCGGAAGACGATCCTCAAGCTGGCCGTATCATCCATCCCGAACCGTCCGGCCGTGTAGGTCAGAGTGAACGAGGCGTAGGAACCCACCTCGAAGCTCCCGGTGGGATCGATGGTGGCGTGGCCCATTAGCTCGGGCAGGTACGTGGAATGAGGCATACGATTCCCTTGGTGAGCAACGGAATTCCGTAGGCTACCGCATCGTTCCGCGACGTGATAGCAGGCCGCCCGGATCCACGGCTGCACGCCGCCGTTTGGATAGCGACTAATCACCCTCGCAAGGGGTTCCTGATAAAGGGTTCCTTATAATGGTGGCAACACTCGCGCGCCTGCACTCTCCCGCCGCGTCAAGCCCATGATCGGCCAGGAAATCTCGCATTACCGCATCGTCGAGAAACTCGGGGAAGGCGGGATGGGTGCCGTCTACAAAGCCGAGGACACAGTTCTCAAGCGCTTCGTAGCGCTGAAATTCCTCTCTGCCGAAGCGCTCGGTAGCGAGGAGGAGCGGGCACGCTTTCTACGCGAGGCGCAGGCCGCCGCGGCGCTCGATCACCCGGGCATCTGCACCGTCTATGAAGTGGGCGAGGCCGAGGGCCGCACCTTTCTGTCGATGGCCTACCTCGAGGGCCAAACACTCCGCCGGCGCGTCGAACAACAGCCCCTGCCGGCCGGCGACGCCGTGCGGCTGATCATCGAGGTTCTCGAGGGCCTGCACGAGGCTCACGACCTCGGCATCGTGCATCGCGACATCAAGTCGTCGAACATCATGGTCACCAAGCGCGGCCGCGCCAAGATCATGGACTTCGGCTTGGCGCAGCTTCCCGGCGCGGCCCGCATCACACAACTCGGAACGACCCTCGGCACCGCCGCCTACATGTCGCCCGAACAGGCCGAAGGTCTCGTCGTGGACCACCGTGCCGACTTGTGGTCCGTCGGCGTTGTGCTCTACGAAGTGCTGACTGCCGCCTTTCCCTTCGGCGGCGACTACATCCCGGCTCTGATGTACGCCATCGTTCACGAGGAGCCGCGACCGCTGCACGGGATCGAGGAGCACCTGCAAAACGATCTCGACGCGATCATGTCGCGCGCGCTGACCAAGAAACCTGGGCAGCGATATCAGAATGCCACCGAGATGATCGGCGCCCTCGTCTCGGCGCAGGAGAAGCACGGGCTCGACAAAGGGTCCGCCTCCCGCTCGGTCGTTATCACGCGGCCACTCGCAACTGCCGGTCTTCCCGTAACCCCTGAGACCGCCGAGGAACCCGCAACGACTCCCGCCACCCCGCCGGCAGCGCCCGTTGAACCTGCGAGCGTCACGACCGACGCGCCGAGTAAGGGACGGAGCTTCGGGATGTTCACCGCCGGGGTCATTGCAGCGATCGTCGTCCTGGCCGCAGTAGGCTGGTGGCGAATGCGGGAACCGGCTGCCGAGCCGGCCGAGCCGCTGACCGTCGCCGAGAAGATGAGTATTGTCGAGGCCCCGGCGCCCGAAGCCGAGAAAGCCGCGCCTCGCGAGCGGCCTGTTGCCAAGCGTGAGCCCGCTCCGCCACCGGCAAAGGTAGAAGCACCTGCCGCCGTCACTGCCGAAGCGGCCGCGAGCCCAGCCCCACAACCCGATCAGCCCGAACCCGAACCGACTGAGCCTGCTGCCGCAGTCGCCCCAGCAGCTTCCGATAGCGGCGTCAACTTGGTGGCCCACCAGATCGCCATGCGTGGCAATGCCCTGCTTGACGACCGCACCGGCGAGAGCGCGCGGTCGGCCATCGTCCTGTTCGAACAGGCGCTCGACATCGACCCGAACTCGGCGCTCTCGCACGCGGGCTTGGCGTTTGTTCACGCCGCGCAAGCGTTGCAAGCGAACATGCCGCCGCTCGATGCGCTTCGCAAGGCGGAAGACGCGTCGCAAAAGGCCTTGGCGATCGACGACACCTTGGCACGGGCTCACATCGCCGCCGGCGTCTCCCAGGGGCTGAGCCATTGGAATTGGGACGGCGCCAAGGCCTCTTTCGATCGTGCCCTGGCGCTCGAACCCGACAACGCCGACGCTCATCTTGCCTACGCCCTGGCGTATCTCATTCCCCACCGAAAGCTCGAAGACGCGCTCGTCTCGCTACGTCGCGCCGCGACAATGAATCCCTCCGCACCCGACATCGGAACGCAACTGGGTCGCGCGCTGAGCTACGTCGGCGAAGACGATGCCGCCCTGGCGCAGTATCGAACCACCCTGCGGGCACACCCGGCCTATGCGCCGGCTTACTGGGCGATGGGAATGGCTTACGCCAAGAAGGGTGAATTCGACTCGGCGCGCAAAACCTTCAACCGTGTCATGGACTTGAAGCCCAGCAATCCCGCCGGCTTGGCCGGCTTGGGGTACGTCGAGGTCATGTCGGGGGATAGCGCTCGTGCGCGCCTTCGGTTGCGGGGATTCATCACCGATGCGGCCCGCCAGCGCAATCCTCGGGCAAAGAAAGGGACGGCCCAGCGCCGGGGCCGCCTTCAGGGAGCGGGCTATGTCTCCCCCTACTGGCGGGCGCTGGTCGCCGCTGCCATGAAGGAGAACAGCATCGCCTTCCGCTGGCTCGAGGAGGGTGTTGCCCAGCACGACCCCTTGGTGGCGCAGGCGGCCGCCCAGCTTGAGATGAAGCGTCTGCGCGAAGACGGCCGCTTCAGCGCACTGCTGAAGAAAATGAACCTGTCGCCCTGACGAGTCGGCGACGCCCTTGCCCCGGCACCGCCTTCCCGCTCGTTACCGCCGCCTCGCTCGTCACCGGGCCCGGCACGAACGGGTGATCCCGCCTACTCGAACTGAATCTGCGAAATAAAGAGGCTGGGCATGGCTTGGTTCCAGTCCGGCGAGACCGCGTCGAACGCCAACCGAAACGACGTCACGCCTTCGGGGTCCAGTGGCCCCGTACGGCCTCCGACGATCGCCCTCGGTTCCCGAGCGATTTCGATGCCATTGATCTCGCGGAAGATACAGTTGATCTCGACCAGCGTAACCGTACGGGCGCCATGATTAGCGATCTTGCCCTCGATCGTAACCAGCGTTTGTTCGAGGAAATCTTCTTCGGCCTGCATCGCGACGTCGGCGAGGTCGAGATGAGGGAGGTACTGCCGCGCTTCTTCGGTAAGCCGCGGATCTTCGGGTGGAGGCCGCTGCGACAGCCACCAGAAGTAGCCTCCCACCCCGGCCGCGAGCAGCAGAATTGCCCCCAGCGCGGGCAACGGGATCCGGGGACCCCCGGCCCTTCGCAGCTCTTTTCCTTGCTCGAGCACGGATGCTAGTTGCTGGATGCTACTTGCCGGCTACGATCATCTGCCGGATCTTGATGGTTGGAGCCACGACCGCGCCGCGAAAATCGAGATCCGACCCCACCGCCTCAATGTCCTGAAACATCTGCTTGAGGTTCCCTGCAATCGTGACCTCCGAGACCGGATAAGCGAGCTTGCCGTTCTCGATCCAAAACCCGGCGGCGCCCCGAGAGTAATCACCCGTCACGAGATTCACGCCGAAACCCATCAACTCGGTGACGTAGAGCCCGCTCTTGACGGAACCGATGATTTCATCGCCGGTGGCCGAGCCGGGTTCGATCATGAAATTGCCCGCACCGACGCCCGGATTGCCCGCTAGCCCGCGCGACGCGTTCCCCGTCGTCTTGAGTCCCAGCTTGCGAGCCGTGTAGCAGTTTAACAAATAGCTTTCCAGCACCCCCGTCTTGGATCACTGTGGTGCGCCGGCTCGGCGTGCCTTCGTCATCGAAGGGAGACGTACCGAATCCACCCGGCCATAGCCCGTCGTCAATGATCGTGACTTGCGTGTTGGCCACCGGCTTCCCCAGGTGATCTGCCAGGAACGACGCCTTACGGTAGACCGAGTCCCCACTGATGGCACTAAGGATGTGGCCCAGCAGCGACTTCGCTACCGGCGCCTCGAACACGATCGGTGCTTGGGTCGTGCTGATCTTTCTCGCATTCAAACGCCGCACCACGCGCTCGGCTGCGATGCGCCCGATCTCCTCCGGCGATTGCAGTGACCGAACGCAGCGAGCGACGCTGTACCAGTAGTCACGCTCCTTGTTGCCGTTCGACTCCGCCAGCGGGACGACCGACAACGAGCAACTCGTACCGCGATAGGCCCCCGCGAACCCGCGCGAGTTCGCCAACACCCAACGGCTCCAACCCGACCCGAAGCCGCCCCCTTCGGAGTTGTTGACCCGCGGATCGGCGTCCAGGGCCGCTTGTTCGGCCACCTGCGCCATCTCGATCTTGCGTTCCGAAGAGAGAGTCAGAACGTCGTCGTGATAGAGATCGAGCGAGTCCGGCTCAGCTCCCATGCCGAGTTCCTCGGGTTTAGGCAGCCCCACGCAGGGATCGTCTGGCCTCGAGCGCCGAGGTGAGCAGCTTCTCGATCCCTGCATCCGTGAAATCGGAACTGTAGGAAGACGCCGCGCACTTGCCTTTCAATACCCGCAGGCCAATCGCCTTCGAGCCCGAGTCCTTGAGTTGCTCGACCTCGCCCAAGCGGACGCTCACGGAAAACTCCCCTCGCTCCTGCACGACGCAGTCGGCGTCGTCCGCCCCGCCTTTCACCGCGCGGGATACGACGTCCTTGGCTAGGTCAAGATGATCCATGTTGGCAGTGGGGCGGGCCTTTCAAGCGTGCGCCTCATTCAATAGATTCCCACAAGAGCGGGAAAGGGTGTGGGAACACCGCATCCGTTCGCGCGATAATCGCCTTATGTCTTTCATGCTCGAGGAGATCGAGCAGCAGCCCCAGGCGCTCGAGAAGACGCTCCGCCGCGAGGTCAAAGCGATCGAACGATTCCGTCGCCGCATTGCGGGACGGTCGTTTTCGATGGTCGTCCTGGTCGCCCGCGGTACCTCCGACAATGCCGCGCTGTTTGGCCGCTACCTGATCGAAACCACCGTGGGCCTGCCGACATCGCTCGCCGCTCCATCGGTGACGACGCTCTACGGGGCGAAGCCGAACTGGAGCGATGCTCTGGTCGTGGGCCTCTCCCAATCAGGCGAATCGACCGACACCAATCTCTGCTTGCAAGCGGCGCGCGAGCAAGGCGCGCTCACCGTCGGCATTACCAACGAGCCCGGCAGTTCGATCACGAAGTGCGTCGACGAACTGTTTCAGGTCCACGCCGGACGCGAGCGGAGCGTCGCCGCGACCAAGACCTACACCGGCCAGCTCCTCGTGCTTTATCTTCTGGCCTACGCTTTGGGGGCTCCGATCCCACCTCGGGTCTTGGAGCGGCTCCCGGCCGTGGCCGCCCGCGCTCTCTCTGTCAAGAAGTCGGTGGAGGCGCTGTCGGAACGCTACCGTTTCATGACCAATACAGTCGTCGTCGGTCGAGGCCTCAACTATGCCACCGCGTACGAGTTCTCACTCAAGATGATGGAGACGTGCTATGTCGTCGCCGAGCGTTTCTCCGACGCGGACTTCCTGCACGGGCCGATCGCGCTCGTTGGCACGGGGTTCCCGGTTTTCGTCTTCGCGCCGCCCGGGCCGACCCAGCCGGGCGTAACAAGCATGTTGGCCAAGCTGCAGGGCCTTGAGGCCGAGACGATCGTCATCGGCCACGGCAACAGTCAGGGCAACGAAGCGCAAGCCGGCGATGTGTCCCGCCGCATCCGCCTGCCCGGCTCGATTCCCAAGATTCGCGGCTGTCCCGACGATCTGCTGACCCCCATCCCCTACATCATCCCGGCGCAGCTTTTCACCGCATCCCTGGCCGAGCAGAAGGGGATCGATCCCGACCAGCCGAGGACGCTGACCAAGATCACGAAGACAATCTAGTCCGGGTTTCTCACCGCGTGGCGAGCCGCGCGTTTTGTAGGGGCTGACTGCTGCCGACCGAACCCCGTCACCAACTTCAAACCCACAGGCCTTCATCCGTAACCGACCGCGCCTCCAATGCGAAAGCTATAATTGAAGACGGAATGAGGAGTTGTGCATGCTGAGAACCCTGCCCCTTGCGGCCCTGCTCGTCCTGGGCCTCATCGCGACGCCGTCCTGCACCCAGGACATGGCCCACGTTCCTGAAGGAACCGCCCAAGCCGCGACCGACGAAGCCGACCGCAAGCCCGCCCCCGACTTCACCCTGCAGGACGAGCGCGGCCAAGACGTCAAGCTGTCGGAGTTTCAGGGGAAGGTCGTGCTCCTGAACTTCTGGGCCACCTGGTGCATGCCCTGCAAGATCGAGATGCCTTGGTTCGTCGAGTTCCAGCGCAAGTACAAAGACCGGGGCTTCTCGGTCGTAGCGGTCTCGCTGGACGACGAAGGATGGGAGGTCGTCCGCCCATTCGTGAATGAGTTGGAACTCAACTTCCCCGTGGTGGTCGGCAATGACGAGATGGCCGACGAGTTCGGCGGCGTCGTCGCTTTGCCCACGACGTTCATCATCGACAAACAGGGCCGCATCACCGCGACCCACGCCGGCCTGATCAGCAAAAGCGATTACGAGGAAGAGATCGAGCAGCTACTCATCGAGCAGCTACGCCAGGATGACTCCCGGTTGGTGACGCAAGGCGCCCGCTAGCCCGGAACCGGTCCCCTGTTTTCAAACCCGTGACGAAACGAACGCGACCGCCGGGCGCGCCATCGGCACCAACCACTGCCGACGCCCTGTCAAAAGCCCTGCATGAGTGGGTCCGTACTCCCGTTCGTCCACTCGTTTTCTTGCTGCTGACAGGTGCTCTTTCCGCCGGGCTGCTCGCGGCCCAATCGTACCGAGGCCTGCGGGCCGCAACCGTGGTCCCGGGCCCACCGGTGGCGCTCAAGGCCGGCGAGACGGTCGTGGTCCCGCTGACCGTCCAGATCCGTGGCGGCTACCACATCAACTCCAATCAACCCAACGAGGACTACCTCATCCCCACGCGGCTGACCTGGACCGCGGCCCCCGTTGAGGTGAAAGACATCCGGTACCCCGAACCCGAACAAGTGACCTACGGCTTTTCCGACAAGCCGCTCTCGGTCTACTCGGGCCGGATCGTCATCCGCACGACCTTCCAGGCCCCCGCACAGCTTCCCTCTGAGCTAACCGGCAAGCTGCGCTACCAAGCGTGCAACGACAAAGCCTGCCTGCCGCCCAAGACCGTCGACGTCACCATCCCCGTGCTCTAGCAGGATAAGCACGGCCTCGCCGACCAGCGAACAGTTCAAGTGTCATCACACATCGCGCTCGTGGGAGATTCGATCTTCGACAACGAAGCGTATACGGGTGGCACGCCTGACGTCGTGGCGCACCTGCGGGATGTGCTTCCGGCGGGTTGGCGTGCGAGCCTCTACGCCGTAGACGGGGCCACGACTGGTGATCTTGCCGTCCAGCTCGAACAGGTGCCGCAAGATGCGTCTCATTTAGTGATCTCGATTGGTGGCAACGACGTGCTGCACAACTTCGACCTGCTCGATACGCCGGTTGGTTCGACCGAAGAAGCGCTGCTTCTGTTTGGGGAGCGGCTCAGAGCATTTGAGACTTCATACGGTTCCGCAGTGGACATGGCTTTGTCTCTGGCCAAGGAAACGACGATTTGCACGATCTACAACTGCAATTTCGAAGGCGATGAGGCGGTCCTCGTTCGAGTCGCCCTGATGACTTTCAATGATGTCATTCTGAGAACGGCTTTTGAGCGGCGGCTAGCGTTGATCGACCTGCGGTTCGTTTGTGCGGAGTCTTCGGATTACGCCAACACCATCGAGCCCTCCGGCAGTGGGGGGCGCAAGATCGCGGAGGCCATCGCCCGGTCGTGCGGAGCCGTGGATTGCCCTGTACGGTCAAGGGTGTACGCGGGGTGACTCGCGGGTGACGGCGGAGGTCGGGCGCACCGCCCGGGCTTGGTCGCGGCGTAGAGTCCAGTCCATCGATCAGCGATAGAACGGCTGAGTCTTGAGCCAGCGCGGGCCGTAGTGCGGTTCGGGCCGGCCCACTTCCAGCGCGCCCAGGTCGGGGGCGTCCCCGGTGAAGTCGTCATTGACCGTCGGGATCCGAACGCCGGCATCCACGGCCTTGCTGCTCGGCTTTAAGCGGAAGTTCAACTCCGTTGCGTGATACACCTGGTGCCGCTTCGAAGGATCGGGTGGGGTCATCTGCTCGAAGATGTCGAAGTCCAGTTCCAGGCCGTGCTTCTCCTGGCCGGTCGCAGCTCGGAACTCCTCCAGCGTTGAGAAAGTCCTCCAGTCGTCGCTCCGCGGTTCGTACATCACCCGGCTGCCTCCCGGGCCACCTTTCGGGGCGAGCCAGCGATATTGCTCCGCCACTCCCTTGTTGGGGCGGTAACCGTTGTAGTCGGAGCTATAGGCTTCGGTCGCATTCGCCCAGGTCATCACACCGCGGTCGGGAGTATCCCGCCCCAGGAATAAGTTATTGCGGTAGTGCATGTTCGACGTCGGGTCGCCCGCGACCTGCTCACCAATGATCGTGTTGTGGTAGGCGAACAGCCCGGCAGCCTTGGCGGAGAACTTGAAGGCGACACCGCTCGGGACGTGGTAGAGCAGGTTGCGGATGAAATATGCCGGGCCGCCGAAGACGGGTTGCGAGCTGTAGCCACCGTGCGCCGCATTCACGCCGCGGTTGTTGTACACGCGAATGTTGTGTACGCCACCATCGGTCTCGACGAAGTCGTCGCCGGACATGTGGATGTCGTTGTTGTAGATGTCGATCGATGACGCGCGCCGCTCGGGATCCTGCGAGGGGGTGCCGTAGGTCGAGACGCCGATGCCATCGTGGAAGTAGGCGATGGCGTTATGGGCGATCACGTGGCCGGGTCCGTAGACCTTGACGGCGTAGTAGCTGCGCATCTCGTGCGAGCCGTAGGGGCCGGCGCTCTTCCAGAACCGGCCGGTCCATCCGACGAGAAGGTTGCGTTCTTCGATGCGGCCGAGAAAAATGTTGTCGGCGATGTAGAAGTCGCTTGACCCGGCGTACTCGGTCCAGACGCCAAACCCGATGTCCTCGAAGCGACAATTCTTGACGGTCAGCCCCACCGCGCCCAGCACCTCTTTGAATCCGGCGAAGATAGCGACATCGGTGTTGCGGAAGGTGAGCCCGTCGAAGATGTGATGGGCCGTAGCCATCACGTCGAAGATCCGATGGTTGCCCGCACCGTCGAAGACGACCTCGCCGTCCCCGGCCGCTTTGATCGTGATGGGCTTCTCCGCCGTCCCCTTGACGGTGAGCCAATTGGTTCCGTCGAACGGCGTCATCATCGGGTCGACATAGTTGAGACGCTCGTTCCTGTACAGGCCGGCGTGAACGAGGATGGTGTCGCCGGGTTGGACGCGCTGCTCCCACACGACATTCCAGTCGCCGAGCCCGGCGCCGTAGTAGGCATGCAGCAGGCTGTTGCTTTCCGTCTTCACGCCGGAGCGAACCGTGGACTCTCAGTTCTTGCGGAAGTTGACCTCGATCGTTGCTCTCACGGCGACGGCCTTGTCATTCTTCATACCTGGCTCGAAACGCCACTGCTTGACGGCTTCGATGGCTTTTTCGTCGAGCCCCATCCCCAAGCTCCGCTCGACTTTGATTGTGTGGGCCCGATCATCCGGTCCCACGATCACGGAAAGGATCACGGTGCCTTCGAGCCCAGCATCGCTCGCTTCTTCGGTGTACTCGGGTTCGACCTTCTCTACTAGCTTAGGCGCCCTGACGCCGTTCCCAACCCTGTGAACCTTCTGTTCGGAACCCGCTTTGTCCTTCTGCGCGGCGGCGCGGAGGGGGAACGTGGTCACGCCGAAATAGGCAGTGGTCAGCAGCAGCGCCAGAATAGCGCTCAGAGAACATGCAAATCGGAATCTTGACATCGAATCCTCCCGTAGCAGTAGTGCAACCCGCTGAGCGAGTTGCCGGCGACGCAGAAATGCCGGTGCGGCGCCGGCGACGGGCCGCAAGCGGCCCTTCGTGATTTCCAGCAGGGCCTCGAGATACGCATCGCGAGACTCGGTCGATTGAACGGCCAACCGGTCGACGACTTGCTCTCTTGCCAGTTGAATGCGTCCTATCAGCCAGACCATCGCCGGATGGAACCAGAAAGCACTACGCACCAACTCCTCGAAGCAGGTCCACACCCAGTCCTTGCGGCGAACATGCAAAAGCTCGTGGGCAAGAATCGCCCCTTGGACCTCCCTCGACATACGCTCGAATCGAGTAGGTAAAAGAATCACCGGCTGCCGCAAGCCGAAGGTGACCGGGCCATCGAGGTCGGGAGCGATCCGAATCTGCGCCGTGACGCCGATCCTAGACTGCATGGCCCCAACCCACGAAGGAACGCGCTCCCACGACCGGCTCTGCCGGCGATGCCGCCTCAGCCGGACCGCGCCGATCGACAACCACAACAATCGGCACACGAAACCAGTCAGCAGCACCAGGATCAAGAGCTCCTCGAAACGCCACGACGCCGCGACGCCGCCTGCAACCAGGGCGCCGGCTTGACCCGTGGAGTAGGGAACCGACGCCACGATTTCCCAAGGTTGAACGAGGGGCAGCACGAAACAGGCCGCCAGCAAAGCCTGCCAGTACGCCAGCCGGACGCGTGGATCCCGAATGCGAAACACGTCCAACAGCAAACCGCCCGCCAGTACCAGCAGCCCAGCCTGCAGGCTGAAGTCCCACAAGTTGGTCAGCCCCCAAGCCAGGTTCATCGCTCCTCCTCAATCATGCGTTGCAACTCTTCGAGGTCTTTTTCGGTGAGCCGCCGGTCGTCGACGAGATGCACGAGCAGCGGCTGGGCCGATCCGTCGAACACCCGTCCGAGGAAGTCGCTGACCATGGCCTTGATGACCTGTTGCTTGGGCTGGGTCGGTTGGTAGGTGTAGGCGCGGTCCCCGGAACGCTTCTTGAGGTATTTCTTCTCGACGAGGATGTTCATCATCGTCATCACGGTGGTGTAGGCGACCTTTCGTCGCGTGAGCAGCGCTTCGTAGATGTCGCGGACCGTCGGGGACTCGTGGTCCCAGACGACCTTCATGATTTCGAGTTCCTGATCGGTGAGAACGGCGCTTCTCGACCTCATACGATTTCCATCGTACTAATTAAATAGTATGCTGTCAAGCGACGTCTTGAGATTTCTCTGCGCCAGTACAAGAACGCCAGGCGTCAGAGGCGCTCGATGTCGCAGAGCACCTGATCTTCGCCGCGTTCGGCGATTTGCTTGTTGATGATCTCGACGATCTTGTCGCGGCGGGTCAGTAGCGCACGGAGCCTAGTGGTCTTGACGTAGCGGCCCAGTTCCTTCTTGAGGGTGGGCTCGTCAAGGCGCTGCAGTCCCGCGAAGAGCCCCCGGTCGCAGCGGATGCGGGCGATGTTGTCGGGGCTCTTCAGCGTCTTATGGAGCCGAAAGGCTCGCGTGTGGTCGATCATCCACAAGTTCCAGTTCTTGTCGATGAGCAGGTTGCCCAGGTTGCGGTCGGTGTTGTAGATGAGCTGGTCGAAGATCCGTACCGCGAACATCTGGTTGTTCCAGCGGTCGATGTCCGGAGCGGGAGTCTTCTTAAACTTGCGCTGCTTCTCGGTCATCAGCATGTCATCTACCCACCAGGTCACCGACGCCAGCTTGCCCCTGATCCGGCGCTCGACGGTCACAGGGATCAGGTTGAGCCCCAGCAACCGGTCGAGCAGGCGCGCCGCGAGATTGTACTGGTAGGAGTCGCGGAAGTTCAGTTCGGTACCTGTCGGCGTGGGGTACTGATTCTTGCTGATCTCGACGTTTTGGATGTGTGCGTCGTGCGTGAGGCTTCCGTCGGTGAGCGTGGCGCGTTTGGAGCCGGTGATGCCCTCGGAGATGCCGCGCAAGCGCACGATCTTGGCCTTGCGCAGGAACCGAGCTTTTTCGTCGCGTGTGAGGTTCGTTGCAGCGGCCGCGGCGCTGGCGAGGACGACGGCGAGAAGGCAGAGCGGCAGTGTACTTTGGAGGAGCCTCGTCTGGGGAAAGCCTGTGCGGGACATGTTGAGTGAACGTTTGGCCATCTTAGCAATGCGTTGTTTTCTTTCGCGGACGAGCAAGGCTGGTCTGGGAAGATGAGGACCGGGCGTCTTAGGACAACGTCTCTGGAGATGCCTGGCGATGTGGCGTGGGGTTCTCCCTCACCATGGAAAACTTGATCGTCAACGAGCGAATCACGATCCCGGCGGCGGAGCTCGAGATCGCATTTGCGCGAGCCGGGGGCCCTGGGGGTCAGCACGTCAACAAGGTCGAGAGCAAGGTCGAGATTCGCTGGCGGCCGGCGGAGAGCGCGGTGCTCAACGCCGAGGACTTGACCCGGCTGCTGGAACGGCTCGGCGGGCGGCTCACGTCCGCGGGGGAGTTGGTTGTTACCTCGCGCCGCACCCGCGATCAGGTTCGCAACCGCGAGGATGCGCGGGAGAAGCTGGCTGCGTTGATCCGCGAGAGCCTCAAACGCCCCAAGCGGCGCCGCAAGACGCGGCCGAGCCGGCAGTCGGTCGAGAAGCGCCTACAGCGGAAGAAGGAGCGGTCGCGGGCGAAGCAAGGGCGGCGGGAAACGCCGAGCGAGGAGTAGTCGGCTCTCGCAAGGCAGCGGCACCCCGGCGGGGTCCGTAGTCCGCCAGCGGTCTGAGCAGAGCATTTGTTTACAGGTCCGTTCTGTGTCTGACAGGCAGGTTCGCCACGCCGGCAGCCGCGGGCACGGCATGCCGTGCCCCTACATGGCGGACCGCAAGCGTAGCCTCATTTGCGGAGCACGCTACTGAGAGCCATCGTCGGCAGATTGACTCCTCGCTGGCGTTGGGGGAACGGTTCTCAATCCGGCTGCACGGGATGGGGCTGAGGCTCGTCAACCGTTTGTGAGCCGGACTCTCGTAGGGGTGGTGTGTCTGCTGGCCTTGCTGGCCTCCCCGGCCGCGGGAGCCGACCGCGCCGACGAGCTGTTCAAGAAGGCCCGCAAGGCCGAGAGCGAGGGGAACGACGTCGAGGCGTATCTCCTCTACATGACCGCCCGGGCTCAGGATCCGGCCAATCGCGGGCTGGTGTTCGCCGCCCAAGGAGTAAGGCAACGCGCCGCCCAAACCCTCGCCGGCGTCGGCCGATTGGACGCGGCGCTCGCGCTCGACCCGACGAACGTCTACCTGCGCAAGTACGAGCAGAGCCGCGCCGCCGAGCAGCTTCTCGTCTCGTCGCTGTCGGAGATGCCTATTCAGCGCAGCCTGCAGCCTCCGATCGAGCTAAAAGCGAAAGACCACACGGGCAGCTTCAAGCTTCGCGGTTCGATCAAGTCGGTCTATGAGGAGGTGGCCAAGGTCTTCGGGCTCGACGTCATCTTCGATAGCGACTACGAGGGAGAAGAGGAAATCCGCTTCGAGCTGGACCATGCGATTTTCTCCGAGGTAATCTTTGCGCTCAGCGACGTCACAAAAACGTTCATCGTCCCTGTTTCCTCGAAGATCTTTCTCGTGGCCGAAGACAGCCCCGCGAAACGCAAGGACCTCGAGCCGACTGCCGCCATCATCCTGCCGCTCAGCAACGCGATGAATGCCGAGCAGGCGCAGCAGATCCAGCAGGCGGTGCAGCAGACCCTCGACATCCGGCGCATTCACCTCGACAGCGCGCGGCAACAGATTGTGCTGCGCGATACGGTGAGCCGTGTTCGAATGGCTGCCGAGCTGGTCCGGAATCTATCCACCCCGGCGGCTGAGGTGCTGATCGAAGTCAGTCTTTTCACGGTGGTCAACTCCAAGGAAACCACCGTCGGGCTCTCGCTGCCGTCGAGCTTCCCAATCACGAACTTCAGCACGGTCCTGAATGCCATGCCGGCGAGCCCGATGATGCCGCTCTTAGGGTTTGGCGGCGGCAGCACGGTGTTCGGCGTGGCGATCGGGTCGACGCAAGTGATCGCCAAGAAACTTACGTCGCAAGCGCACCTGATGGATAGCTTCTCGGTGCGCACCACGTCCGGCGTGCCAACGGATTTCCTGGTCGGAGAGCGGTTTCCGATCATCAACGCGCGGTACTCGGGGCCGAGCACTCCGGGTGGCGGGTTTCAGGAGCCCTTCCCGTCGTTTACGTTCGAGGACCTGGGATTGATCTTCAACGTGACGCCCTTTGTTCACAGCGCCAACGAGGTTTCATTGGAACTTCAGGCTGAAGTGAAGCAGCTCACCGGGCGCGCTGTGAACGACATCCCGGTGATGTCGAACCGCAGCGTGCAGTCGTACGTTCGGCTAAGGACCGGCGAGATGGCGTTGATATCGGGTCTGGCGATCATTGAACAACGCGAGACCGGCTCGGGGTTGACGTTTCTCTCGGAGATCCCGTGGCTGGGCCGGCTGTTCCAGAGGAACTTCGTCCAAGCTCGGCAAAGCCACTTGATTCTGGCGATCCGGCCGAGGCTGTTGCGCCTGCCGCCGGGCGAGGTCGTGCCAACGCTAACCTTCCGGTATGGGCCGGAACAGCGCCCACTGCCGGCGATCTAAGCCGGATCTTGCTAGCCAGGGGCTGCGCCCTTGATATTTCGAAGTGTCGAGGATACAGCTTTGTAGGGGCGGACCGCTGTGTCCGCCCTGCCGCCCCTGGTGCGCAGCTTGCTTTCCGCACAGAAACCGAGAGCAACTCTGTCGCGCCAGGGTGGACACAGCGGTCCACCCCTACAACTTGAACTGAACCGGTATGACTGCTGTAGGCACGCCTCACATAACGACGACAGCATCCTCGCTGCGCTGTGCGTCAGCGGGTACCCGTGCTCTTCAGCCTTGGAAGTTCGAGCCGCTGGTGAGCGTCGTGCCGCCAACCGTGAGCTGGTCGACCTTGATGGTGGGGATGCCGACGCCGACCGGCACGCTCTGGCCCTCTTTTCCGCAAATGCCGAGGCCATGGTCGAGCTTGAGGTCGTGTCCGACGCGGCTTACCTTGGTCAACACGTCGGGGCCGTTGCCCACCAGCGTCGCGCCGCGCACGGGGCGGGTGATCTTGCCGTCCTCGATCAAGTAGCTTTCCGAGGCTGAGAAGACGAACTTGCCGCTGGTGATGTCCACCTGGCCGCCGCCGAAGTTGGCGCAATACAGCCCTTTGCTGACCGAACGCACGATGTCTTCGGGGTCGTCCTCGCCCGGCAACATGAAGGTGTTGGTCATGCGCGGCATGGGGATGTGCTTGTAACTTTGGCGTCGGCCGTTGCCGGTGCTGGGCATGCCGAGGATGTGGCTTGAGAGGCGGTCCTGCATGTATCCCTTGAGGACACCGTTTTCGATGAGCACCGCGCGGCCCGTGGGCGTACCCTCGTCGTCGACGTTGAGCGAGCCGCGGCGGCCGGCCAGTGTGCCGTCGTCGACGACCGTGCACAGCGGCGACGCCACTTTGCGGCCCAGCAGGCCGGAGAAGGCGGAGAGTTGCTTGCGGTTGAAGTCGGCTTCGAGGCCGTGCCCGACCGCCTCGTGCAACAGGATGCCGGGCCAGCCGGGACCGAGCACCACCGGCATCTCGCCGGCGGGAGCGTCCGCGGCGTCGAGTTGCAGCAACGCCTGCCGCACGGCTTCCTTTGCGTAGGCTTCAGGGGCGTTTTCGGCCTCGAAAAAGTCGAGGCCCACGCGGCCGCCTCCGCCGTCGTGGCCGCGCTCGAGCCGATCGCCGTCACGAGCGATGACGGAGACATCCATCCGCGTCATCGGCTGCGAATCGTTCGTGATCAGCCCGTCGCAGGTGGCCACCAGGACGTGCTTGGTTGAATCACGATAGCCGACCTGCACTTGAAAGACGCGCGGGTCGTCGGCGCGCGCCGCACGGTCCGCGCGCCTCAGAAGTTCCACCTTGGCCGCGAGGCCGGCATCGCCCGGGGCTTCGACCACGGGATAGAGGTTTCGATCCGACTCTCGCTGGTTGAGGCCGGCGACCTTGGTGTCCGACGGGCTTGAAGCGATGTGCGCCAACACGCGCCGCGTGCACGATTCTCTCCGGCGCCAGATCGTCGGTGTAGGCGTATCCGGTCTTCTCGCCGCTGATGACCCGCACGCCGCAGCCGACCGAGACGCCTTGCGTCGCGCTCTTGACGATCGACTCATCGAGGCCCACCGAGCTGGTCGCCGTGTACTCGAAGTAGAGGTCGGCATAGTCGCCGCCCTGCGACAGCGCCTCACCCAGATAACGCTCGAGGTCGGGTTCGGTCAGGTTGTAGCGGTTTCGGATGAATGACATTTTCGCGCCGGATGCCGGTAATGTTTCAGGTTAACACGGGGTCTGAGTGACCACGATTCAGCCGCTCAAGGGGCTGATATCCCGTGAACTTGTTTCGCCACCGGGTTCGCCGCGGCACCACCGACCACCCCGAAACCCATGAGCCTTAAGTTCCCGGCTGCCCAGTCTGCTCAACGACGAAGAGGCCAACGCACGCTTCCTGCGCGAGGCCAGGGCGGCGGCAGTACTCGGATTGCCACAACTTGCTATGAGTTCTGAATGATAGTCTGGGCAGCATCTGCTTTGCTGATGAGGGCGTCGGCTTGCGCATCGCTGAGCGCTTTACCGCGTTGCGCATCGACCGCGTTGATAAACGCATCGAGAATCCTGAGCGCCGCAGTCGCGTTGCCATTGCCCAACGCCGCTAAGGCAGCATTCAGCTTGGAAATGAAACTGGAGGCGATCCCCGCATTCAACCCAAACCCGTCGATGTCGCTCCGGGTCGACTCGATGATTGCATCCGCCGAGGGAGTTGGGCTCACCATGGCCACGGAGATGGCATAGTTGAACTCATTGAGTACCGTGCGCAGTGGATTTCCGAATCCGTTGGAAACGCCCGGATCACCCGCGTTTCCAAATTCCATGGAGATCGTAGTTACCACGACGAGTCCGTCCCCGTGAACATATTCGGCCATGACGGCTTGACCGTTGCTTGAAATGACCGTTGTTGCACCATTTGGCAACGCGGGTAGCACTATGGACGGCAAACGCACCGGCAGGCCATTGAATTCCAGAGTTCGTGAGATCGTCCGCGGTCCCGGGCATGCTGTCTGGACCCAGAACGATGCCGTTTGTTGTGGGTGCTGTCAGTTCCAGTTGATTGGTGTCAGGAACGTCGATCGTCTGGCCAATACCTGGAGCGGTATAGCTTAGTCCAGCAAGGCTGTCCGCCGCCATATGCACGATGAGGGACCCGCCGTTGTCTAGGAATGTTTGTAGATTTGCTTGAGCAGTCGCCGCATTCACATTCTCTTCGCTGAAAGTAAGTACAAACGAGTTAGAGGGGATAATAATGACTTTCACATCCTCCGGCATGGGATTCAATAGTTCGGAGGTTGGGCTCACTCCGTAGTCGACCCCCGCAACGAAACCCAAGACGTCCAACGCGAGTTCATCGCGATTCTCTCCGGCCCAGGGGTTCGCATCTTTGTAGATCTCGATAGCGCTGCCTTCGAGGTAAGCGGGCACGGCCAGGGTCAACAGCCCCGCTGCTGTCAGGGCTGAACAGGCAATTCTAACGGAAAGCTTCGCATCATACATTACTCTCTCCCTTATTTCAGACTTTCAGAATCTGCCTCTTGCTAACGCTATTGTGGAGTCATAAGGATCGGCGGCCGCGAATCTCTTGAGCAGCTTACTTTGCTGTTTCCACGCAGAGATGTATGCATCCTTCGGTCTCCGTAGGCGATCGCTTTCGCTGCCACGGTCTTCGATGACCACGACAAGACGCTCCGGGTCTTTGAACGGTGGTGGACGAAGCAGGACCGCGTTGACGACGGTGAAGATCGTCGTGTTGGCCCCGATGCCCAGCGCCAGTGAGAGGATGGCCACAGTAGTAAAGCCGGGGCTCTTGGGAAGTGTCCGTACGGCGTAGCCGAGATCACGCCAGAGCGTGTCGAGCCAAAGGAGGCTCCACACGGCGCGACTGTCTTCCTTGGCAAGAGTCCCGCTACCGAACCGTCGGCGGGCGGCGCGGCGGGCTTGTTCGGGTGGAACGCCCAGCGCTACCAACTCCCGCTCCCGCATCTCGAGATGGAAGGCGAGTTCGTCGTCGATCTCGCGGCTGAGGCGATCGTGTTGGAACCAACGCCGGATAATTCGTAGCCAGCGCATGTCTCGCTTCTACTCGTGCCGCAACGCCATCATCGGATCAACCTTCGTCGCCCGGCGGGCGGGAACATAGCACGCCAGGGCTGCCACGCCGATCAGCAACAACGAAACCCCTACCAGCGTGGCCGGATCGGTGGCGCTGATCTCGTACAGAAAGACCCTTTGCCCCTGCGTCATCCATTGATTGAAGCCCCGTCCGGCGGGTGGCTGCGCGAGAGTATCCGCCACAGTTCGGTTGCATAGCAGTGTTACCGCTACGCCTGTAGCAACGCCGACCGCCGCCGCCTTGAGTCCTTGACCGACTACTAAGCCGACGACGCCTTTCCTACTCGCGCCCAATGCCATGCGGATCCCAATTTCATGCCATCGCTGATGCACTGAATAGGACATCACGGCATACACGCCCGCTGCCGCAATAAGAAGGGCCAGCGCCGCGAACGAACCGAGCAGCACAATGGCAAAACGCAATGGCCACACCGCTGCGTCAACGACCTGATCCATAGTCCATGTTCGCCGCACTTCTCCCTTCAGACTCAGAACCTCGCGCTGAACGACCTGGGTCATAGTGAGAGGATCTGAGGCAGTTCGGACCGTAAGATACGCGTACCCGGAGGGCCGCTCCTCGTACGGGGTGTAGATTTCCGGCTCTGGTTCGGCCGCTAGACCTTTCAGCTTTGGATCTCCCACCACCCCTACAACCGTCCGCCATGGGTCTTCCTCGTCCAAGACCAGGCGAATCCTCTTGCCGAGAGGATTCTCATCGGGCCAATGGCGGCGAGCAAGGCTGTTACTGACAATGGCGGTGGGGGGCGTGTCCACCCCGTCACGCTCGGAGAAATCCCGGCCCTGCAACAAGGGAATCCCCATCGTTTCGAAATAGTTCGGGTGGACCAAATGAAACCCGGCCTTGGGCTGCTCACCTTCGCGAGCTGGCTGACCCTCGATTGCGAATGGGCCCAGATACCTTTGCTGAATCAAGGGAAGACTTGTCACCGTGCCGGCAGACAGCACCCCGGGCAGCGACCGTACCCGAGGCAGCAGCTCCCGGTAAAACGTGCGGCGTTCCTCGGCGTTCGTCCTCAGCCTGACTTGTATTGCCAGAACGCCCTCGGTCGAGAAGCCGGGATCGACTGCTTGCAAGTGCAGAAAACTCTGCACCATCAATCCGGCGCCCACCAAAAGGACCAGGGACAGAGCGATCTGGGCGACCACCAACGAATGGTATAGGCGCCGAGCACCTGCTCCCTGGGACGTTCCGCGGCCCCCTTCTTTGAGTACTTCGTTCACAACGGGCCGAGAGGCCGCCATCGCCGGGGTGAGACCGAAGCCAACGCCGGTCAGCAGTGCGGCCACAATGCAGAAAGTAAGCCCTCGGGAATCGATGCCGACATTGTCGATGCCCGGCAAGGGAACGTTACGCGGAATAGCCGCGAGCAGCGGATCAAGGCTTACGTAGGCGAGGAAAATGCCCCCTACGCTTCCCATAGCGGCCAGCAGCACGCTCTCCGTCAGCAACTGGCGAATGATGCGTTTCCGCCCCCCGCCGTGAGCCATGCGAATGGCCATTTCCCTCTGTCGGCCTGCTCCCCTGGCCAACAACAGGTTGGCGACATTCGTACACGAGAGCAGAAGAACGAAGCAGGCCGCGCCAAATATGGTCAGCACAATCGGCCGAACATCGCCGATTAGGTCGTCATGCACGCTAACCACTCTGACCCCAATCCCGCGGTTGTTGTCGGGATACTCCTGTGCGATCCGTTCGGCAATGACGTCAAACTCAGCCTGAGCCTGTTCGATGGTGAATTCGGGCTTCAGACGTGCCACACAACCGAACCAGAAAGACCAGCGAGTACGCCGCTCGGCCGGCGTCAAGCGCATCGGTGCAAAAATCTCCGGCTTGTTGTGCGCCGACAACTGGAACTCGGTATCGGGAAGAACCCCCACGATCGTGTAGGTGCCCTCGCGAAACGTCAGCGTTCGCCCTACGGCCTCGGGGTCGCCCCCAAGGTGGTGCCGCCACCACGCGTGGGTCAAGACCGTGACCGCTGGGCTGCCGGCCTCGAAGTCCTCAGCAAGAAAGGTTCGCCCCAGTGCCGCCCGTAAACCCAAGGTGCTGAACAAGTCAGGTGTAACACGGAACAAGGTTACCTGTTCGGAGTCATCCTCGCTGGCCATCACGAAGCGTTGTAGTCGCCAGCCCCCCATCGATTGCAAGGTCTGGGTCTGCTTCTCCCAATCGGAGTAATCGCCCCAAGCGGGATAAAACTGATACCTGCGGTCGCTCTTCGAGTACACAAAGACAAGCCCGTCGTGATCCACCGAGCCCAGTGGATGAAGCAAAACGCCATTCACGATGCTAAAGACGACGGTCGAAGCTCCGATGCCCAACGCCAGGGTCAGCACCGCCACAACCGTGAAGCCAGGACTCTTCATCAACGTGCGGTTGCCGTATCGCAGGTCCTGCCAGAGAGTTTCGAGCCAAGCGACGGCCCAAACGGCACGGCTGTCTTCCTTGACCAAGGTGCCGTTACCGAAACGGCGGCGGGCTGCACGGCGGGCTTGCTCGATTGTGAGCCCCTGCTCGATCAACTCGCGCTCCCGCATTTCGAGATGGAAGGCCAGCTCGTCGTCGATCTCGCGGCTGAGGCGATCACCGCGAAGCCAATTTCGGATGATGCGTAACCAGCGCATCAGTGTCACTCCCTAAGCCCGCTCCAGAACCAGCGCAACTCCGGCGCTTACTCGCGTCCAGTGGTCTCTTGCCTGTTCGAGCTGCTTGCGGCCGGCTTTCGTGAGGGCGTAGTATTTTGCTCGGCGCTTGTTTTCAGTGGTCTTCCACTCCGACGAGATCCAGCCGTCGCGCTCCATGCGGTGCAGCGCCGGGTAGAGCGAGCCTTCTTCGATCTCCAGCACGCCGTCGGAAAACTGTTGAATCCGGGTCGTGATGCCGAAACCGTGCATGGCGCCGCGGCGGAGGGTGGTCAGGACCAATAGGTCGAGGCTTCCTTGAAGACGATCGTTCTTGGGCATAGTATCCTAGCTGTCTGGGGTAGCTGTCTAGGGAATATGCCACAAGGGAATGACCAGTGTCAAGCAAGAGATGCGAGGCCCCGCTCGTACAACAACGTTTGGGATGGGGCGTTGTCCCCCGCTTTCCAGGACCCCTCAACGGCGGTTCCGAGGCCGCTGCGAGGTTTGGCATCCTATCGGTACGAAGATGGGTGTAACCTAAGATGGGTCGTCTAGGAGGAAACATGCGGAGTCTGTCTCGCCGCCAAATCTTAGAGCTGACGTCGCTGGGTTTCGGGCGAGTTGTGCTCTCACATCTGCTGGCGGACTACGGCGTAGCCGCGTCGAACGCTCCCGTCCCCGTCTACAACGACCTCCATACCCGCAAGGGCCACTTCCCCGGCCAGGCGAAGGCCGTCATCCAGCTCATCCAAAACGGCGGTCCCAGCCAGATGGATCTCTTCGATCCGAAACCGATGCTGGCGAAAATGGCCGGACAGCCGCACCCCGACGGCGTCGAGATCCACCAGCCCGGCAACAAGAACACTCTGATGCCGACACCGTTCGAATTCCGCAAGTACGGCCAGTGCGGGATGGACCTATCCGAGGCCCTGCCCCATCAGGCCGAGATCGTCGACAAGCTCTGCTTCATCCGGTCGATGCACACCGAGCACAACAACCACCTCGAAGGGTTGAACATGCTGCTCACGTGCAAGATCTTCCCCGGCCGGCCGGTCATGGGTGCGTGGATCAGCTACGCCTTGGGAACCGAGAACCAGAACCTGCCCGCGTACGTCGTCCTGCGCGACCCGAAGGGTTACACGATCGGCGCGAAACAGCTTTGGGCCAACGGCTACCTGCCTGCCCTCTATCAAGGGGTGGAATTCAACATGAGCGGGTCGCCGGTTCACCATCTGCAGCCGCCCGAGCCACCGCCTCCCGGGGTACAGCGCGACAATCTCGACTATCTGGCGCGGATCAATCGCTTGCACAGCGATGGCCGGCCGGGCGAGACCGAGCTGGAATCGCGCATCGAGAATTTCGAGCTGGCCGCGCGGATGCAGGTCGAGGCCATGGATGTGCTCGACGTCAGTAACGAGCCGGCCTCGGTGCGGAAACTCTATGCGGTCGACGACCCCGTGAGAGGCGCTTACGGGATGCGTTGCCTGATGGCGCGGCGCCTGGTCGAAGCGGGCGTACGGTTTGTGCAGGTCACCACCCGGCCCGGCCAGCCGTGGGACCAGCACAGCAAGCTAAAGAAGGACCTGACGAAGATCTCGACCGAGACCGATCAGGGCGCGGCGGCGCTGGTCCGGGACTTGGAGGAGCGAGGTCTGCTCGATAGCACGATCGTCATGTGGGCCGGCGAGTTCGGTCGGCTGCCGACTACCCAGGGTGCCGACGGCCGCGACCACAACCGCAATGCCTTCACGCTGTGGTTCGCCGGGGGCGGGTTCAAACCCGGTTTCATCTACGGCGAGACGGACGACTTCGGATACAAGTCCGTGGTCGATCGCGTCAGCGTGCCGGATATGATTGCCACGGTCTTGCACCAACTCGGGCTCGATCACCGCAAGACGCAGTACGCCCACGGCGGCCGTATGGAAACGCCGTCGGACGTGACGGTCACCGGGGCTCGCGTCATCGGCGATTTAGTTTCGAACGAACTGCAGGCGACGTAGCTGAAATGAAAATCGACATGCGCGTTCGACTCAAAACGCTGATCTCTGCACTGCTCCTTTCGATGGGGCTGCTTCTCGCGGGGCTTCTTCCCGTGGGAGTTCGCGCGCAAAGCACGGCTGGCGCACCTGTGTTCGAGCAAGACGTTCTGCCGATCTTCTCCACCTACTGCTTCACCTGCCACGGGAAGAGTTCGCCCGAGCTGGGGATGGACCTGCGCACCGCCGCGTCGGTACTGCGTGGCAGCCACAACGGGCCGGTCATCGAAAAAGGTTCGCCCGACACCAGCCGGCTTTTGCAACTGGTGTCGAAGCACTTGATGCCGCCTCCTGCCTTCGAGAGTGTGGTGCCGGATGGGGACGTCGAAACGATCCGCCGCTGGATCGACACCGGCGCGCACTCATCTCAGGCCGCCGGCGAGATCCCCGAGGCCGCTCGCCGGCAGATCAGCCGCTTCGAAAAAGAGATCCAACCGATCTTCAACGCTCGCTGCACGGCGTGCCACAGCGGCGACGCCCCGCAATCGGGTCTCGCCCTGACGTCGCTGGCCGCCGCCCTGAAGGGCGGCAAGCACGGCCCGGTCATCTCCGAGGGGTTCTCCGACAAGAGCATCCTGATCCGGCAACTGCAGAGCGGCGTCATGCCCCCCGACGGAGCGGGCGAGCCGATCAAAAAGGCGGAGCTCGAACTCATCCGAGGCTGGATCGACGAGGGCAACTTCGCAGACTACGTCGAGGTGGAAACCTCGCTCGACCGCGACTTCACTGAGGCCGAAGCGCCCGAGGTGACGGCTGAGGATCGGCAATACTGGGCATTCCGTAAACCGGTCGCCGCCGCGCTGCCGAAGGTCAAGAGCGACGGCCGGGTGCGAACGCCGATCGACTCCTTCATCGTCTCCGCACTCGAAGGCCGTGGCCTCGAACTGTCTTCGCCGGCTTCGAAGCGAACCCTGCTGCGACGTGCCTACTTCGACCTCTGGGGCCTACCCCCCACTCCCGCAGAGGCGCAGGCATTCCTCGCCGACGCAAGGCCCGACGCCTACGCCCGGCTCGTCGATCGCCTGATGGATTCCCCAAAGTACGGCGAACGCTGGGGTCGGCATTGGCTCGATGCCGTCGGCTACATCGACACGACCGGCAAAGACTTCCAGGCGGGCAACGTTCAGCTCGCAGAAGGAATGTGGCGCTATCGCGACTATGTGATCCGGTCGTTCCAGAACGACAAGCCGTGGGACCGTTTTCTGACCGAGCAACTCGCCGGCGACGAGCTGGTCGATTGGCGAAGCGCCGAGACCTACACGCCCGAGATCATCGAGCCGATCGTCGCCACCGGCTATCTGCGAACCATCCTCGATGTAACCAACGAAGACATCTCCGACCGCCCGTTGGACCGTTACGACGCACTGTTCGTCCTTCTCGACAAAGTGTCGTCAAGCGCGCTGGGATTGACGCTCACGTGCGCCCGCTGCCACAGCCACAAGTTCGACCCCATCCCCCAACGCGATTACTACAGTTTCCTCGCGTTGTTCACGGCGGCGTACAATCCTTCGGCCTGGATCCAGCCTAAGAAGAGACTTCACTACACCGTGTCGAAGTCCGAGCAGGAAGAGATCGAGAGCCACAACAAAGAGATCGACACGGCCGTCGGCAAGCTCGTTGAAGACATGGAGCAGATCCGCGGACCCTACCGCGAGCGGCTACTCGCCGAGAAGCTTGGACAACTGCCCGAGGTCGTTCGCACCGACACGAAACTCGCCGTCGAGACTGAGGCCGATGACCGCGACGAGGTTCAGAAATACCTGGTCGAAAAATTCGGCAAGCTCATCGAGATCACCGATGAGGAATTGGACGCATCGATCACCGGTGATCACCAGGAAGCGCTCTCAAAGCTGAAACAAAAGGTCGCCACTTGGGACAGCTATCGCCGCAAGCTTCACCAAATTCAGGCGCTGTGGGACGGCGACGGCATGCCGACGATCCGTCTGCTGCAGCGCGGCAGCGTGGAAACGCCCGGCCCCAAAGTTACACCCGGCTTCCTCTCGGTCTTGTGTGAGGGGGAGGAAGATTGTACCGCCAAGCCGTCGCCGAACCGCGTCGGAGCGACCGAGGGCTACCGTCTCGCGTTGGCTGAATGGCTCACGGACCCGGACCATCCGCTCACGGCGCGCGTCATCGTCAACCGGATCTGGCAGCACCACTTCGGCACGGGCATCGTCGCGACGCCGGGCAACTTCGGCAGCATGGGCTCTCCGCCGTCTCACCCGGCGCTGCTCGACTGGCTTGCCGTCGACTTCGTCAAGAATGGTTGGAAAACCAAGCGCCTGCACAAGATGATCATGCTGTCGGCGGTCTATCAGCAGTCCTCGCGTAGGTCCGACAACCCGGGCAGCAAGCGGGCCGTAGCCGAAGATCCCGACAACCGCCTGCTGTGGCGCATGCCCTTGCGGCGTCTGGAAGCCGAAGCCTTGCGGGACTCGATCCTCGCGGTGGCCGGCAGGCTCGACCACACCATTGGCGGACCGGCCGTTGGGCTCACGGCGCGGCCCGACGGTTTGCAAGTGGTTTCCGACTCCGAGTCGGCAAATGGCCCGACACGACGCAGCGTTTACCTTCTCGCGCGGCGGACATGGCCACTGACCTTCCTCACGGCCTTCGACTTCCCGATCATCGACACGGCCTGCAGCCGCCGCGTCCCCTCCGCGACGCCGCTGCAATCGCTGACTGTGATGAACAGCGAGTTCGTCACCGAGAACGCGCAGGAGGCCGCGAACCGGGCTGCCGCGCTAGCCGGTGAGGGCGCCAATCCACACGACGTTGTCGAAACGACGTACGACTTACTCTTCTCCCGCAAGCCCTCGTCCGAAGAGCGGGAAATCGCCCTCGATCACCTCGAATCGCAACAACAGCTCTACGCCAAAGCGAACGCCACGCCAAACGAAGCTTCCGACAAATCCCTAGCCAACCTCGTCCACATGCTGATCAGCTCGAACGAATTCCTGTATGTCGACTGAACGGCGCTTGAACCAACCGAGCCGTGACCGTCAGGGAGCGGTCCGGCACGACCCCTCGGGCTACTTCAAAGCCCCTAGACTAATCTCGTTCTTCGGCATTACGTGCCCGTAGCGCGAATCGCATGCGCAGCTCTTGGGCAACGTCCAGACGTCTACGTGCTGCTCGACCCGCAGGAGCGGAGGGACCGTGAAAGAATCGGAGACGGTCAGCCGCGGCCTGACAGAAGCTGCCTGCGCACGTAGGCCAGAAGCACTAGCAAAGGGTTGGCATGGGCCGTGGCTTCACGCGGTTTCGGGATCGCTCTAGCAACTCTCGAGGCTCTTCAGGGTTCGTGCCGGACCGCTCCCTGACGGTCACGGCTCGGTTTCTGTCCCAGCGGGCCGCGGGGCCGATTTTTCCATCTCACAGCCCCTGAGCCCGCGTTCAGCCCTGCCAGCGACAGGCCCTCTACCCTTCCAACCGCACCTTGGCTAGATAGATGCTCGTCTTGCCTTCGTGCGACGAGTAATAGCTGAACCACAGCATCCCCTCGTGGTAGACCATGCCCGGATAACTGGTGTCCCCGCCGCTCGGGAACTCCAGCACCGGTTCGTAGGACGTGGGTGTCATCCGCCACAGCACGGTGCGCCGAGACCCATCGCCAAGATACTTGCGGCTGCCCGCCCACATCCGGCCGTTGGGCAGCAGGATGAAGTCCGGACCACCCGGCCGCGCCGTCATACGATGCCAGTTCCAGTCGCGATAGGGCGGACGGCTCGTCCCGATCCAGCCGGCATGTTCGCCGTCGTCGCACCGGCCCAGCATAATCGCCTCTCCGTCCGGACGGAACCGAATCGCGGTCTCGTTGATGCACGGCACGTCGAGTTCCTTGATGCGCTTGTACGTCACACCGTCAGCCGTCTCATAGAGCACGCCTTTGTCCACGTTGTTGCCTGCACCCTTGTAAGTGACGCCGTAGCCCTTCCCACCGTGCCAACTCACGCGCCAGAGCCATTCTCCGGGACCGACGACACGCTTCCACGGTCCCCACCGGCGGCCATCTTTCGAGAACGCCACGCGCGAATGGAAGTTGCTCTTGCCACCCGACGGCTTCACCGCCACGCCGATCAGCAGCATCAGCCGCCCGTCGGGCGTTCGGGAAATCTTGGGGTCCCGCAGATCAAAACCCGTGTCGGCCAGCAACGCCGCCGACTCCCAGCGCTCCCCGTCGTCGGAGACGATCACCCGAATCTTGCCGCCGGGACTGACGTGATCGCCTGCCTCGCGAAACGTGCAGAACCACTTGTCTTGATGGCGAATCAGGTCCGTGAAGGCGTTATGCTCGCCTTGGTCCCAGATCTTCTTCACCGACAGCAGCGTCGCACCCTGTCCAAAGCAGACCACTGCACAACCCAACGCCGTTACGACCAACCGAAGACAACGCATGTCAACCTCTCTTTCTAGCCCTCATCTGTGATCCTCTCGTAGCTTGTTGATGCTGTACCAAGACGGAGGATCGATTCATCCGCAGATTACGCAGATTCTCGCAGATGAAAGAGCCACCCGCACAGCCCCGAGAACAATCTGTGTGAATCTGCGTAATCAACGGATCTCGTTTGTGATTCTCTCGTCTCTTGCTGCGAGGTTCTTGGCGGCAGCTGGGCTCAGTTGCGTTCGAGGAGCGCCTTCTTTCGGTACAATCCCATCAGGCTAGGGACGCCCCATGATCGGCCGGATCATCTCGCACTATCGCATCACCGACAAGCTCGGCGAGGGCGGGATGGGCGTCGTCTACAAGGCCCAGGACACCAAGCTCGAACGCGCCGTCGCGCTTAAGTTCCTGGCGGCGCACCTCGTTTCCGATCAAGAGATCCGCAAGCGGTTCGAGCGCGAAGCCAAGGCCGCGGCGGCTCTGAACCACCCCAACATCTGCACCGTCCACGAAATCGATGAGGTGGAGGGCAAGACCTTCATCGCCATGGCGTTCATCGAGGGCGATAGCCTCGAGCCAAAGATCGAAGCCGGTCCGCTGAAGCTCAACGACGCTCTGGATATCGCCATCCAAACCGCGCAGGGTCTGCAAGCGGCTCACGAAAAGAAGATTGTCCACCGCGACATCAAGCCCGCCAACTTGATGGTCACGCCCGCTGGCTCGAAGCAACAGATCACCATCATGGACTTCGGCTTGGCGTTGCTGACCGACCGCTCGAAGCTCACCCGCATGGACGAGACCATGGGCACGGTGACCTACATGTCGCCCGAGCAGACCTATGGCATGGACCTGGATCACCGCACCGACATCTGGTCGTTGGGCGTCGTGCTCTACGAGATGGTCACCGGCCAGCAGCCGTTCAAAGGCCACTACGACAAGGCGGTGATGTACTCCATCACCAACGAAGAGCCGGAGCCGATGACGGCGTTGCGCACCGGCGTGCCGATGGAGCTGGAACTGTTGGTGAACAAGTGTCTCGCCAAGGACGCCAACCGGCGGTATCAGAGCACGGTCGACATGGTAGTCGACCTGGACACGTTGAGTGACAAGCTCAAGTCGGGGAAGTCGACCATCTTGCGGGCTCAGACGGCAGGCGATGTAGGGGCACGGCATGCCGTGCCCGCCGCGCCTGGGGAGACAACAGGTACACGGGCACAGCATGCTGTGCCCCTACATTCCGCGGGGCCGCTCGCTCGATACAGGGTGATCGAGGACGCCGAAGAATCGGATGGCTCGATCAAGTACGTCGCGGAAGATACCGAGTTGCATCGCTCGGTCGCCATCCGGGTATTGTCGCAGTCATCGGAGCAGCAGTTCGAGCGCCGGCAGCGTCTGCAGCGACGAGCCGTTCTGGGCATGGGGGCCCTGCTGGCCGCCTCCCTGGCCCTGTGGGCGCTCCTGTGGTTCCGCGGCACCTCGTCGGATGCCCCCCAGCAGCCGGTTCGGTTTTCCTTCACCCCCGAGAATCTCGAAACCTACACCCCCGAGAGTATCTTGACCTCCGGGTCAGCATCTGCCGTAGTTTCGCCGGACGGCAGACATATCGTCTTCGTCACCCAAGAAAACGGTGAAAAGGCGCTATGGGTGAGGGACCTCGGCCGCGAGACACCCCGCAAACTGGAGGGAACCGAGGAGGCCGAAGATCCTTTCTGGTCGCCCGATAGCCAGTCGATCGGCTTTGGAACCGAAACCGAGTTAAAGCGCATTCCTCTCAGTGGGGGAGAGCCGATTGCGCTGTGTGAGCTACCTCAAAACCGAGCAGCGTTCGCGGGAGGGTCGTGGAGTCCCGACGGTGAACAGATCGTCTACTCGGCTTATTTCCAGTTGTGGGGTATCCATTTGACTCAGGTGACCACAACATACTGTGGTTGGCCATTGGCGGCCCCCGGAAAGGCTTGCCGATAGCACCACGTTTCCAAGCCTGCGATGGCCATGGCGCGTGCGTAATCCTTGATCGGCCCGAAACGCAGCCTCGTGGCCCAATTGCCTGCAGACCGGCGTCTGGCGCCCCAGGGTGCATTCTGGGTGCAGTGTGCTGGCGTCCATGGATCGACCAAACCACAACGCCTAGGGGCTACCTGAGTCAAGTGGATACCCCATTTCCAGTTATTCCAGGTGCCTTCCCGGGGCGGCACTCCCAAGTTTCTCTTCGAGCGGGACGAGGCCGAAAGCGGCATATTATTCGTTTTCCCTCGGTTCCTGCCTGAGACGGAAGGTTCGCGGGGGTTAGTCTACACGTCGGGTTCTGTCGGCGGCTTCAAATTGGGAGTCCTGGATCTGAGAACCGGCGAGCGGCGGGAACTGGTTCCCGGAGCCAGAGCCGTTTACTCAGCTTCGGGCCACCTTGTCTACGGCGACAGCGCCTCTCCGGACTCCGGTTTTCGAGCCTTGCCTTTTTCGTTGGAGACGCTCACCACGACCGGAGATGCCTTCCCGATCGTCGGAGCCGGGTTCTCCGCCAGCGTGGCGCAAGACGGAACGCTGGTCTATACAAATCGAAGTGGAGCCCGGCAGCAGTTGGTTTGGCGCAGCCGCTCCGGCGAGAGGTTGGCGGCGATCGGTCAGCCCCAGGACGAGATTACTCATGCGTCCCTCTCACCTGACGGACTCCATGTCGCTGTGTTGGGTGCGGAAAGCGACAAGGTCGATATTTGGGTTCACAATATCGCGCGGGGAAATAAAACGCGCATCACATTCAGTCCGGGTGTCAATATTCATCCCACCTGGGCTCGCTCGGGCAGGCAGATTGCCTATTCGCTCGTCAGGGAAGGTCACACAGATATCTTCCAGACGTCCGCCGACGGCAGCGGCGAGGACACACAACTGACCGACGAGCCACTGGAGGAGTTTGCGCCGGATTGGTCCGACGACGGCAAGTATCTGATCTATCACACCCGAGGAAATCTGAAGAAGCAGCGGGACATCCGGTACCGTGAGTTCCAGGAGGGAGGCGGCACTTCCGCCCCGGTCGAGTTTGTTGCGACGCCATTCAATGAGCGAACCGCGACGTTCTCACCCGATGGGCGCCTTGTAGCGTATTTGTCAGATCAGTCAGGGCAGTACGAAGTGTACGTGCGACCCTTTCCGGAAGGAGATCGAGTGGATAAGGTCTCGCTCAACGGGGGGGACCAGCCGCGCTGGAGCCGGGACGGCAGGGAACTATTCTACGTCGAGCGCACTACACTCATGGCGGTGTCGGTTAGAACGAGCGGAAGCTTTACAGTGGGCCCGCCGGAGCCCCTGTTTGCCCATCCAGGTTTGCTGAATACGGGGTCGAATCGTGAGCCGCGGTATGACGTGTCAGCGGACGGGCAGAAGTTTGTTCTGCCGGAGCGATTGGAAGGCGAAGCCGGCAAGCCTCCTACCATTCACGTCGTCCAAAACTGGTTTGCCGAGTTCAAAGACCAGCAAACCGAGCCGTGACCGGAAGTACCTACCTAGTAAGAGTCTTGTCAAGAGTGGCAGGACCTGGCGCGCCCAGTCGCGTTTACGCGGCTTGGGGTTGATTAGGCCAGCCGTTGTACGGCTGGTTTCCCTGATCTCCCCGACAACCCCCAGGCCGGTTTAGCGGCCTTCCGGTGGCGGGCTTGAGCCGTTCGCGGCGGGGCGACGGCCTCGATTCGTTCGAGACGGTCGTGCCGGTTCGTGGCTCAAGCCGGTTTGGGGTAAGGCCCTGGAAGGGGCCTGTTCATCACTCGGGGGGAATTCTACCAGGCGTAGAACACCTGGCCTAGTTGAAACCACGGACCGCGAACGGGCCTGTTTTCGTCCGGAACGTTGGGCGAGATGGCCGTCAGGGGCATGGCCTGTCGTGGGCGCCCAGTCGCGTGTACGCGGTTTGGGGTCGATTAGGCCAGCCGTTGTACGGCTGGTTTTCCTGATCGCCTCGCAGCAACTCTAGGCCGGTTTGGCGGCCTTACGGTGGCGGGCTTGGAAAAGTCGAAAAGTCGGGGAAGTCGGCGACAGGCTACTACTTTTGTTGACCGCGGGGATCAGGCACTGCTCTGATCTGCCTGATCTCACGGAGATTGGGTTCCTTGCGAAAACTCGCTTAGTGTGGGTGCCGGTCGCTTTCCATCAGGGCCCGTAGCATGGCGTTCATGCGGGTCTGATAGCCCTTGCCCTTGGACTTGAGCCAGTCGAGAACGTCTGTATCCAAACGGACGTAGACGCCCTTCTTTGGCCGTGGCATCTGAAGCTGGGCACGTTGCCAGAAACTCTGATCGAGTTCCGGGATGTCCGAATAGTCGATGTCCTCGTCCTTGATCGCCTCAATTTCCTTGAGCCGCTTCTTCGAGATGCTCATAGTACGCCTGCCTTTCTTTGCGGTTGGCCTTGCGGGCCGAAATCAGCCGGATGCGCCCGCTGCGGCTGGTGCACCACCACGACTACAACCAAGGTGCCGAGCTGGCCGGTGCCGATGAAACGCTCCTCGCCGTAATCCTGGCGCTCATCCGGAGCCGCGAGCACGGGCCCGTCGAAGATGGTTGTGGCGTCCTCAAAGCTGATGCCGTGCTTGTCCTGGTTGGCCCGGTCCTTCTCCTCGTCCCATTCAAACTCCGTCGGCATCGGTTCATTGTGGTCATGGTGGTTCGCCCTACTTTATATATACAAGTTGTATATATATGTCAACAGGAACATATTCCTCATGTCCCCCCGGCCGACCCACGAAAGCTGGCCGCAAGAGGGGATCATTTACGCATGGATACGACCCGAAGGGACCTGCTGCGGGGTGTGGCCGCGCTGCCCGCCGCCTCGCAGACTGCCGCGACTGAGAGCGGCGGTGGGCCCGCCATCGAATCATCTACAACTGGGACGGCGGCCCGCCCCGACAGTCTCGCTGGATACTCCTACTCCTAAGGAATCTCCGCGACATTCCACTAGTTCTTCACCATCCAGCCGCGGTCCCAGGGCTGGGCCAGGGTCGGCTGGTTGGCGTAGCGCTTCATCTTGAATTCGAGGCGGCTGCCCGACCCGGGATCGAGGCGGACCGTCAGGTACGGATGGTCGATCGCCGTCGTCTTGCCGCCGACCGTCACCGACTCGAACTGATGCTCGCCGTAGCCGCCGGCCTGCACGACCACCGGACGTGCTTCGGTCTGGTTAACGTTGACCAGCGTCAGCGTCACGGAATCATCGGTGAGTTTCTCAACGAGAGCCGCGACGCCTTCGGGCACGCCCGAGCGCCGCCCCTCGGGGTCGAAGTAGCGCACGCGGGTGTGTAGCGTCCAGAACTTGCTCGAGAAGAAGGAGCCTCCGAGCATAAGGTTCGTCAGCGTGTTCGTTTGCGCCGGAGAGAAGGACATCAGGTAGTCGGCAAGCCGCGTGTCGGGTGTGGTCTCGTCGACGTTGATCCTACGCACTTGGCGGCTGATAGTCACGAAATCCTTCCGCAGCGCCTTCTCGGGATAGCCGGGGTCCTCGCCTTCGAGATAACCGATCCAACCCTCGATCGGGATGCGGTCGAGGTCGGAGCGCTTCATCGACCACAGATAGATCTCGAGGAGCTGGTTGATCTTCAGATCTCCGCCCCAGCGATACCACTGCGCATCACCATCGTGCTTGTATCCTTTCGGATTGCCGTACATCGAGGGTACGGTGATCTTGCCGTCCACCATCTTCTTCTGTGCGTAGATCAGGTCGATCTGCTTTCGCAGCACGTCGACGTAGGCTTGGTCGCCGGTGAGCAGCAAGGCGTTGCCGAACCCTGGCCAGGTTCCCGTAGTGACGGTGTTGCGGTGGCCGATCTGGTCGATCTCGCCGTCGTAGATCGTGAAGTTCCAGCCGTACGTACCCTTCCACCATTGGCCGTTGTATTCGCCGCCGATCTTGCCATCGAGGCCGACGTTGGTGGGGACCATGCCGCCCGCCTCGGCGACGCGGCCCTTCCAGGCGTTCATGTATTCCATCACCCAATCGCGGTACTTGTTGTCGTGCGTGAGCAGGTAGGCCCTCAGCCCGAGGTTCGTCGCGCCCATGTTCAGCGGATGGTCGCCGACGCTGTCGAGATACTCGGCGCAGTGCGCCAGCATCTTGTCGTAGACCGACATCAGATCGACCAGCTTGTTACGTCCGTGGGGGCCGTGCAGGATGTGGAAGCGGCCGGGCACTGGGTCACCGACCCAGTCATACGTGGTGGCCTTGTGCATCATCGGGCCCTTGCTGCCGTTCCAGATGCTGCGGATGATCTTGTGTTTGGGGTCGTAGTTGGGCGCGGAGGGGTCTTCGTTCATGTAGAGGCCGGCGAAGCGCTTCATGCGTGTGCGGAAGACCTCGTTGGTTGGCTCGGAGAGGCCCTGGAACATGATCCCGCGCATGCCCTCACCGGTGTGAAACCAGTCCGATTGGGTAATGAACTCCTGGTGGTAGGAGCCGTTCTCGGAGATCTTGGTCTTGACGGTCTTCAGCTCGCCGTACTGCTTGTAGTGCCCTTCGAGCCCCTTCTTGAAGAGTTCGAGGACGGAGTCCGAGCCACCCAACGCGTGAAGCAACGTCCAGTTGAAGTACGTCTCGATAGCATCGTCCGGGCCGTCGAGCGTGCCCCAGCGCGGCGTGTGTAGCAGGTAGCCGCGCTCGTCGAGGTAGCGGTCCGCGAACAGCTCCACCGCCTCGGAGTTGGCTTTTAACAGCGCGCGCTCGAGCAGCGCCCAACCCGGCGGCGGCATCTCTTGATCGACCAGCAGCGTGACGTGCTCGGCGGAAAGGGGCGCGGCGATGAGGCCGACCAGAATGGCAAGGGTGGCAAAGCGAAGCTTCAACATACGTGTTTTCTCCGATGCGACCATCCGATGTGAATAGATGGTGCGGCGACTATCGTGTCATTCGTTGGGATTCATAGTCAAGGCCGCCAGTTCGGGCGGGATGTGACGTAAGGCTTCTAGCCTTGCCGAGTCTTGATTCTTCGGGACTCAGGATGGCAACCACCGAGCAGCGGCTAAGGCTCGCGGACCTGAGAACCGAGGAATCGCTCAGTCAATCTCTCACGGGGGCAAGCGTGGAGGCTTGCACCACGCCGGAGGTAAAAGCCGCGGATCTCAAAACCGAGATCCGTGCTACGCCCTCGGGTTGTAGAATGAACCGTTGCGCGCCGCGGCGTTCACCGCCCGCGGGCCCACACCAACATGGCTCTTCTCATCAACGGTGAGCGCATCGAAGACGACGAGATCACGCGCGAAGCGCAGTCGATGCGGCAGAGCTTCGAGCAGATCCCGCTGGAAGTGCGCGAGGGGCGTGGCCTTGACGGTGCCCAACTCGAGCGGCATCTGTGGGAGTGGTCGCGCGAAAACGTCATTGAGCGCACCCTGCTGCGTCAAGAAGCTCTAAAGGACGAGGAGCCGGTCCCGCCCGAGGTCGTCGACAACGCTCTCGAAGAGATCAAGAAGAACCAGCGGGGTGAGGGACAGTTCAGCCTGTCGGGCGCCGGCGACGCCGAGTTGCGCGCCGAGATCGAAACCCGCATACGACTCGACCGCCTGCTCGGACGCATCACCGAGAAGGTCAAGCCGCCCAAGAGCAAAGACGTCGCCGAGTACTACCGCAAGAACCGCGCGGAGTTCCACGTCGACGAAACGGTGCACGCCGCCCACATCGTCAAGAACGTCGACGAGAAGACCACCGAAGAGAGAGAGCGCGCCGCCATCGACGAGGTGGCCGCCAAGCTCAGCGACGGCGCCCGCTTCGAAGCCTTGGCGGACGAGCACTCTGACTGTCCTGGCAACGGAGGCGACCTGGGCCGGTTCCCACGCGGCCAAATGGTGGACGAGTTCGACGATGTTGTCTTCGCCATGGAGCCCGGCGAAATCAGCCCGGTCTTCCGTACGTCCTTCGGCTTCCACATCGCCAAGTTGTATGAGAAGGAGCCCGAGCACCTGCGCACGCTGTCCGAAGCCGGCGACGATGTGCGGGAAGCCCTGCTCGAACGCAAGAAGACCAAAGCCGTCGAGGACTACGTCGATCGTTTGAAGGCCAACGCCACGATCGAAGACCTGGTCGCGGCGGCAGACGTAGCAACCCGCCCATGAGCGCCGACTTCCCCATCCAGGCCGCGGCTACCGCACCGCACCCTTGCTGTGTCCCGAGCAAAGACCGCGCCGAGAGGCTCGCTGAGTCGAACACCCTGTCCGAGCGCCGAAGGCGGGTCACCAGTGGCTCGATCGAAGACATGGTCCAGGTCGAGTCCGGCCGCTTCCTCATGGGCACCGAGTCGGAAGAGGGCTTCCCCTTGGACGGCGAAGGGCCCGTGCGCGAAGTGACCCTCGACTCCTTTTACATCGAGCGTTACCCGGTCACCAACCGCCGCTTCCGCGAGTTCGTCACGGAGACCGGGTATCAGACCGAAGCCGAGCGTTTCCGTTGGTCGTTCGTCTTCCACAACCAGTTGCCGGCCGGCCGCTACGGTGAGCTTGTCGACGACACCGTCGCCGGACACGAGTGGTGGCGCAAGGTCGACGGCACCGACTGGACGCATCCGGAAGGCCCCGACTCGAGCATCGACACGCGCCTTGACCACCCCGTCACGCACGTCTCTTGGAACGATGCCGCCGCCTATGCAGCGTGGGCCGGCAAGCGCTTACCGGCCGAGGCCGAGTGGGAAAGGGCCGCGCGAGGCGGATTGGAGCAGAGGACCTACGCCTGGGGCGACGAACTTACGCCCGGCGGCAAGCACCTCTGCAACATCTGGCAAGGAGAGTTCCCAAGCCGCGATACCGGCGAGGACGGCTACCGAGGGCCCTGCCCCGTGGAGGCCTTCCCCGCGAACGGCTTCGGGCTGTATTCGATGACCGGGAACGTGTGGGAGTGGTGCGGCGACTGGTTCCATCCCGGTTACCACGTCATGGCGACGCGCCGAAACCCGATCGGCCCACCGCGCGGAACCTCGCGCGTGATGCGCGGCGGATCCTTCCTGTGTCACCACTCCTACTGCAATCGCTACCGCGTGGCGGCCCGAACGTCAAACACGCCCGACAGCTCCACCGGCAACCTGGGCTTCCGCTGCGTGCGCGACACCTAGCGTCCGTCTACGCGGAGCTGGTGGGTTGCGTCTTGGTTCTCTTCTTGGCGGCCTTCTTCTTGGCCTTCTTCTTGGCACTCTTCTTGGCAGTTTTGCCCGCCGCGGCGCGCCTTGTGGTCAGGCTTCCCGGCTCCGCACCGCGGCGTAACTCCTGCAGTAGTTTAGGCGGACGCCCGCGGCGGCGCCCTGTGTGGAGACTATCCAGCGCCAGGATCAGGGTGTCGATCCGCTCCAACTCCTGCCGCAACTCTTTAATGATCGTGACAATATCCATAACTCTGAGCCCCTTCTTGCCGGAGCGAGGTGAGTCCCCGCTGCCGCGGGCCGTCCCACTGAACAGCGACCCGCAGGCTCCGGCTTCTGGTTTGACCTTCCTTTGAGTGTACCCTCACGACGCGTAGCGACTCAGGATAAACAAGTTATCCCGAGGACGTTGCCGCCGCGCCGAAGCGGGCTGTCGACGTGTCGCTCACTCCCCAACGCCTCCGACTCGGCTGCCTGACGGCCGCCGCGCCCACTACGGTTGCCCATAAAAAGATATTCATACTCTATTTTCGGAGTTAGTGCAACCCTCCCTGGGCGGCGCTCGACGGCCGGGCGTAGGCCGGCCCCTCTCTTTTTGGCCCCAAGCGACCCGAAAAGGCCCTGTCGTGAGACCTTTTTGAGAGCCTCCGGAGACAAAATATCGATGGGGTCCGAGAGATTGGCATCACGGTCGTGGCGGCGGCGGGGCGACCAGCGACACCCCCGCATACGTGACCAACGACGCGAAGAGCCCGGCGAACAACGGATGGATGAGCTCCAAGTCGAGCGCTTCGCGCAAGCCCATCGCCCAGGCGGTCACCCCGACCGCACCGGCCACAATCGAGATCGGCACCGCACGGCGGCTTGCCTTGCGCCACCACAACCCGACGATCAGCGCCGGGAAGAAGCATCCGCCGAACAGCGCCCCTGACAAGGCCGTCATCGGCACCACATCCGCCGGCGGATCGAGCGCCAGCCACGCCGGCAAAGCCGCCACCGGGATCATCGAAACACGCTGCCAGCGGTCGAGTGTTGCTTCTGTAACATTTGGCTTCCACTCGCCCCACAGGTCCACCACCAGCGCCGACCCGGCCACATGCAACACCGAATCAATCGACGACAGCGCCGCGCACAGAAAGCTGCCCAGCATCACCGCGCCCCAAAACGGCCCGAACAAGTGCTCCACCAGGAACGGCACAACCTGATCGGTATTCTCGAAGTAGTACTGCGACTGCGCTTGCGGCAGGATGCCGTGCGCCAGGATGCCGACCAGGAACAGCATCGGAATCGTCAACGCCATCAAACTGATCGCGAGCCATTTCGCCCGGCGAATGTCGTGCTCGCTCGCGTGCCGGAACAGCAGGAAGCGCACGACCAGCCGGGGCGCGACGATCAGCTTGATGCCGGTGCCGAGCGACAGCCCGATGATGTAGAGCGGCGACATCAGGCTGTTCCAGTCGAGCAGCGCGCCGCCCAGCACCTGTCCGTTGGCGGCCAGGTCGGGGCTTTGTCGCAGCAGGTCCCAATCCACATGCCCGAGCGTCGCCACGAACAGCGCCACCGCGCCCAGGACCATCAAGCTGCCCTGCACCGCATCGGTGTGGAGAATGGCGCGAATCATGCCCCACGACGTATAGGCGACCACCAACGCGAACACCCCCGGCACCGCCACCTCATAAGGCACGTGGAGTATCTGGCTGACGATGTGTCCGATGCCCTTGAACACCGCCAGCATGTAGAGAATCGACGCTACGAACACGACCCAGGCGCTGAGCGAGCCGACCAGCGGGCTCGAGTACTTCCGGCGCAGGTACCCGGGGACGGTGACGCGGTCCAGCTCCAACTCATCGCCAAGCACACGCCGCGCATCGTGGATCATCGGCCGCGCCACGACGAACCAAGCGACAAAGCCGCAGGCGACGAACACAACCGCACCCAGCATCCACGCAAGCCCGACCTTGTAGCCGAAGCCGGCCTGGCCGAGGAAGGTGTTGGTGCTGAGGAACGTCGCGTAGAACGACAGCGCGATCATCACCGGTCCCGGCCGCCCCTCGCGATGACGGTTCGCCCGCCACGCAGACAGCACCATCAGCGCGACGAACCCGCCCAGTACCGCCAGCGGCACCCAGTTCTCTTCTAGCCAGGACGTGCTTTCCATAGCGGTTTGTCGTTGCGGAGTGTATCAGAGCCCCATCCGGCCGGGGCGGGGCCGAGAGATCATAGCCCGCGGCTTCAGCCGGGGGTGGGACTGCCGCGCCATCCAATGCACGCATGGAGGGGCAGACCGCTGCGTCCGCCCAGAAAGCCACGACGAGGACGGCTGCTTGCTATGGTCGAACGGCCGGCTCCAAACGCATTCCAGCCCGCGAACCGCTCGCAGGCTCCAAGGCTGGGCTGCGATGGCGCTCCATTAGCACGATGCAAGCCCCGAAGCGGCGCGGGATGTTAGCCCGAGGTGGAGCCGTCCGGCGGGAACGTCGGGTACCGAACCTATTGCGCCGGGAGCCCTGACTTTGGGCGCACTGCGGGTGTAGTGTCTCATGTTGTCGTTGGTGTCGACGTTGTATTTGCGCTGTTGGGCGGCGATTACCTCCCCAGTACCTCCGTTGCCAGGCGGCTCGGAACGGGCGCCACCGGGGTGCGGTTCGTTCCGTAATTCGTCCTGAGGGCTTCGGCGGTGCTCAAGCCCTTTGTTTTCACAGGGCCTTGGGTTCGTCTGTGGCCGCGGTCCCTCCTGGGTGACCCGTGGTTCTGCTGTCGTGATTCGTGATTCGTGAATCGTGATTCGCCGCCGAGCGTCGCTTGGGGGCTGGGCACGAACTCGGCGCGGAAGCCGATCGGGTTGGACGTCTGCGCTGCCGCTGCCGGTGGCTCGTAGCGCGGCGGTTGGCGTTCCATCGGGTCGGGGGTGTTGTAGGGGTCCGGGTCGGTGACGGTCGGACGGTGGATCGCCCCGTTCGCCGCGCGGTTCTCTTTGCACTCGAACTCGTCTTTGCGCAGTTGCCGGATCATCCGCAGAGCGCGCGTGATGTCGCGGCTCGTCATGGTGCGGTAGCGGGCCAGGTTGTGGAGGGCCTGGGTGTGGTCCTGCATGCTCTTGCCCAGCAGTTGGTTCTCGCCGTTGCGGCCGGGGACGACGGTGTCGGGGTAGCGTTCGCGGGTGGCGCGGTCGGTGCCGTGGTACTGGTAGGTGGTGAGGCCGGCCTCGATGCGGGTGATGCGGCGCAGGCGCCAACGAGAGTCGGCGATTTGGAGGACGAGCTCGAATTCGATGACGTTTTTGGGGAAGAGGTTTTCTTCGAGGATTTGGAGTTGCCGGTCGTATTCGGCGGGGTCCTCGTCGGCCATGACGGCGTCGCGGGCGAGGAGGCCGTGCTTGAGTGCGTTTTGGGAGGAGCGGGCTTTGCCCTCGGGGGTGCGGGGGCCGGTTGATTTCTTGGCGTTTTGACGGTTCGCCTTCCGTTGTGCTTCTGTAGGCATGGTTCTTTCTCCTTGAAAATGAAAAAGCCGCGCGGTTGGCCCGCGCGGCCTGGTACGCCGGCCATTGGGCCGGCGTTCTTCACCTTCAGGATACGCTGGGGTGGTTGGGGTAAAAGGGCCCCGACGAGGTAAGTGGTTTGGAATCAGTGGAGTGAGGATTTGAAAGTTCTGTGACTGATTGGGCCGGCGCGGAGGAAACCGCGAGAGGGAGGCTGCCTCACCGTGCAGAAGAAGTAGGAGTCAGCGATTGAGGGTTAGGGTGACTGTCCCCTTCGAGCCGGGTTTGACGCTGTCGTACGAAGGCTCTCCTAGCAGCCTGGTCGCGGAGCTTCTGCTGCTCGATCGCAACACCGGTTCGGTGGTGCAGTCGACTCCGAAGGATTCGATCGGCGAGGGCTCGATCGGATTGAGCTTCCCGTTTAGGCTCGACGGGGAAGGCACTACGATCATCACCTTGGCCAACCCGAGCACGACCGAAGAAGTGATGTACTGCGTCTTCCTGCTCTACAACGGCAAGACGTACACCTGGGTCGAGGACAAGACACTAACTCCTGGAGAGGTGCGCCACATCGACGTTCGGCGGCTGCGGGACGAGCAGATTCCCGGAGAGCTGGAAGAGTTGCTGCCGCCCGACCTGACGGCGGGTCAGGTGAACACGGTAGTCCACAATGAGCAGGACACCTATCACAAGATGATCGGCCAGTCTGTACAGGTGCATCCCGGGGGAGAGACCAGCGCGTTCTTGAGTTGCCCGATGTGCCCGCCCTCGCCGAGCCATGTGACGCTGAGCCCACTGAGCTTCACGGGGAATATCGGGTCCAGCCAACAGATCTGGCCGTATATCCACTGGTCGAACGGCACCTACAAGGTCAACAACAACCCGTATGCCATCGACTGGGACCCGGCGAACTCGAGCATCGCCACGGTGTCGGAAGCGTGGTACAACTTCCGGGTGCAGTTCGGACCGCAGCCGGGCAGCACGACCATCGACGCCGAGATGCCGAACGAATGTTACTGGGAGTTCGATGAGTACACCGGCCAATGCGAGTGTCTATACGAGTTGCCGGTTTATACTCTAGCGGCGGCCCAGGTACAGTCCCAATGCCATACCAGTCAATTTTCGAACTACCACCGTCACAAAGCCGGCCGACGGGTCTCTATTCTTCCAATACAACTGGGATTCAAGTGGGATTCAAGTACTGGGAACTTAACTGACCTGTCGACTTGCAGCGCCGGTGAAAGTGTGTTCTATCCTGGAAGCGGCAATTATACATGGCCTCTGCCGATGAAACAGACCTCGGTGAATCCGACCGTGATCACGGGTCCTGCGGCTAGTGGCGGCTCTCTCGACAAAAACCTTCCACCGAGTAGCTACCAACAGCCGTATGCGGCGGCCAACTTTAGCGCGACCCAAAGAATCTGGTGGTCCTGCCCGTGCCACAGCCCAGGTCTGCAGTATTTTGTCCCCGACATCACGATCACCAGGCAGATCTTTAAAGGAACGGACAATAAGTGGCGGTATAAAATCACCAAATCGGGATCTACCAATACGGTCATTCTGCCCAATCAATGAGCGTGAGAAAAGTGATGAAGACAATACGAATTCTCCTCGTGGCAATAGCCGCCTTTGCATCACTTGTTGCTGCGCAACAGCGGGAGCCCGATAGGCCGGGCTGTACGCTGGTGCGCCAGGCGCTGGACGCGGCGACTCGGATCGAAGTGGGCATGAAGAGAAGAGAGTTGCGTGCAAGCTTTCTGCTTGAGGGAGGAATGCAATTCCGAACCCAGGGTCGCTATGTTTATCGGACCTGTCAGTACATTAAGATGGAGGTCGAGTTTGAACCCATCTCTTCCGGGGACCCGCACCTCTTCTCCGACGAGGACAGAATCATCCGAGTCTCGAAATTGTCTATCGGCTTCCCTGTGATGGATTAACGACTCCCAGGCCCAACAGGCATCAAGGATCGTGGCCCTCCACGTGCGCCCGAGCGCCGGACCATTCGTACTGCGTCGCCTCTTCGACCAAGCCCGCTCGGACAGGGTTCTTAAACCCATGACAAAGCTACACAAACACTTTGCTCTGGCTTTGCTGTCCTGCTTCCTTGGCGTCGCTTCGGCTCAACCACACTCGCTGGAGGCCCTTGCGAGTTTTTTCCAGGGCCTCAAGAGCCCCGATTTGGAGATGAAAAACACGGCTGGGCAGAACCTGCTGTCGTATGGGGAATGGTGGATTGAACAAGACGTGGCAACCATGAGGCGGTCTTTCCCTATTCTCTTCGCCGCGCTCGAAGACAGCGATCCGGGGATCCGACTGCAGGCGTCGGCCTTCTTCAGTGTCGTGGGGCCCCTCCGGCAGAAAGATGGTCTGGAGATCTTCGAGGGTATCGTGCCCCAGATCATCGACAAGTTCGACGACCCGAATCCCCGCGTGCGGGGCAATGTGATGAATTCTCTCGTGCTCCTCGAGCCGGGCCCACCCCTCGAGGTCATGGAGCCGTTGCTCAAGAAGGCGCTCAAAGATCCGAATACATCCGTGCGCGGCATGGCCGTGTACGGTTGGGCTAAGGCTGCACCGGCCTCGCTGGAGGCGGCGTACGCGATCGCGAACCTCCTGGAGGAGACGGAAGATCCCGAGGCACGGCGGGGTTTGATCCAGAAATTGGCTTTCGTAAAGCAGGCACATCCGGTGATTGTGGCGAAGCTTGTCGAGCAGCTTGACAAAGACAGCGAGCGCTTGCGAATGACCACCGCTCGCGTTCTGGGTGAGATTGGGCCGGCGGCGGCGGCGGCGCTGCCGAAGCTTCGCGAGATCGCCTCCGACGCAGCGACGGGCGAGGAACTTCGCCAACAGGCTGAGGCGGCACTGCAATCGATCGAGCGCTGAATCCGGACCCCAGGTGACGACCTGTGGGATAGCAATCAGCCCCGGGCAATTCAATGTCACTTGTAACGGCCCTTCGATCTCCAAGATCTCCAACGTAAGGGCTAATCCTCCTGCTTCTGTTCCATGAGCGGCACTCCGGCGTGTTCGGCGACCCGTCGGGAAATGTGGAGCTTGACGTAGGGGAAAGTGGGGGAAAGTGGGGGACAGGCTACTACTTTTCGAAGGAGCTCAAGCGATTGCTTCGGGGCCGGTCCAACGCCCCTTTCAGGGCTGCAAGGCTGTAGGGGGACGGGACCCTGGGTTTCGGCTTCGCCAGCACCCAGGGCTGACATCCGGCCGCCGCTTCGCGGCTAAGCCGAGGTCGCATGCGTTGGCGGGGCGAGGGCCGGGCGGTGTTGGGTTGACGGAGCCGTAGGTTGGTTCGTCAAGCACGCGGTTTGGTGAGACCGTGGCGCATGGCGGAGGCGTGGGTGCACGTTGGATCGAGGGAAGGCCGCAGATCTCAAGACCGAGATGCGCGCTACGGGCTGAGCCTTGGGCGTCAGCAGCCCACCTGATTCGGGGCCTTGGACCGACGTCTTCGAACGCCGGACCAAGGCCCCGAATCAGATAGAGAGGTGTGTTGGGCGTCGGTTACCCCGGGTTGGCACCCGGGGCTAGTATTAAGGCGCCGCTGCGCGGCTTGGAAACCAGACAGCGGATCAACAGGGGTGTGTTGGGCGACCAGTCCCCGGGTTGGCACCCGGGGCTAGCATTAAGGCGCCGCTGTGCGGCTTGGAAACCCAGGGCCCAGGGCCGAATCAATAGGGAGAGAGATGGGAATCGATCCCCGGGTTGGCGCCCGGGGCTAGCATTAAGGTGCCGCTGTGCGGCTTGGAAACCCAGACGTCCAATCAGCAGGGGGCGGGTTGGGCGATCGATCCCGGTGTTGACGGAACGGGTTTGGATCGGGCGGCGTGCCGGCGGGCGGTTGATGGGTGGACGCAGCGGTCCACCCCTACGATTCGGGTGCGTGCGGGAAAGGTCGGGTTGGGCGACAGGTCCCCGGGTTGGCACCCGGGGCAAGTATTAAGGCGCCGCGGCACGGCTTGGAAACCCAGACGTCCAATCAGTAGGGGGCGGGTTGGGCGATCGATCCCGGTGTTAACGGAATGGGTTTGGATCGGGCGGCGTGCCAGCGGGCGGCTGATGGGTGGACGCGGCGGTCCACCCCTACGGTTCGGGTGCGCACGGACCTCCAGTCCGCAGTGTCGACCTTTCCGGTCGACGGGTGTCGGTAGGAGTACCGACACGGCAGGTCTAGGGACCTGCGCCACTCCGGGGGCTGTAGGGGCGTCAGGAAATTCGTTGGGATTCGCGAGAAATGTGCACAGGAGGGACGGGAACGCGCTAGAATGGTAGCGGCCCCGACGGAAGTGGGAGCTTCCGCCGAGGCCTACGCCACCACGGACATAGCCCGTGGCATGCGCTAGCACCATTTTAGCGGGCCTGTGTCCGTGGTGGTCTTCTCGTGCGAGAGGAAGGTCATCATGGACGTGCATGCGGTGTTGAAGGCGCTCTACCAGGAGCGCGAGTTGCTGAACCAGGCGATCGTCACGCTGGAGATTCTGGCGCGCGGCAAGGGGAAGCGGCGGGGGCGTCCGCCGCAGTGGCTGCGCGAGGGGAGACCGGGGCGTCCCTCACGGCCCGGGAGTCGTGATTCGTCATCCGTGAATCGTGATTCGTGAGGCGGAGGGCGCGTGGTGTTGTCCGTAGTGCCCCCGTTGCCGCGGGGTTGATATTTGGGGCGCCCCCGTTGGGGGCTCTGTTTGTCCGGGCGTGGGCGCGGTGGAAGGAAAGTCGGGGCGATACGGAATGGTGTTGAACCGACAAGGGCTCGGTCCGCCGAGGCTTTTCCATCGCCCTGTCAGGGCTCCGGACACAAGAGGTTCGGTACCTGGGGTTCCGCCTGGCGGCGTCACCCCAGGCTAACATCCGGTCGCCGCTTCGCGGCTAGGCTAAAAGGTGACGGAGCCCTTTTCGGGGTCCGGTTCGGAACGGGGCTGACCGTCCGCTCGCCTGTTCCGCTTCGAGGTTGAGAATGATCGCAGCTATCGGCGAACCAGCTTCTCTCCGCTGCGTACGCTCAACAGCCGAGGGCTCTGAACGTCACGCCCACGGAACCTGAAACCGGCTGCCGCAGCGCCGACACCACCATTCCGATCCGCCAGCATAGGCAACGTTGTGTCGAAAGGGCTGGTGAACCAAGCGACACCATAGTAGTCTGAGCTTGTCTCGCGTGGCCCTATTCTACGCCTCGTCCCGTCCGGCGTCTGTGCGCTACATGACAGTGGCAAACGGTGCGGCAGTTTCGAGAGCGCCAGGCAGGAGCATCCCTTACCGCGCAAGGCCAAGGGGAGGCGATCGTTGCCGGTGCGAACGGGCGAAGCAATCCCTCTCGCAGAGGCGGAAGGCCGACTACGTGCCAAGCATGGCTTTTCGCGTTGAGATCGCGCCGCAAGCCTTCTCTGACCTCGACGCGATCACCGATCACATCAAGCAGCGCGGCGGAAAGAGCAACGAAAACTCTGAGGCCCGTGGTGGGCGTCCGCGGACGCCCACTACAGGCATTGGTTGTTTGGGCTTCGGACGCGTTCCCGGGGTTGCACCCCGGGCTAGCATTAAGGTGGCGGTTCGGGGCGCGGAAGCCCCGGCCTCCTAATGATAAAGACAAGCGGCGTTCCTCGCGGGGCTTGCGGCCCGGGCTAGCCTGGGTTAGCTACACGTGCCTGGTCCAACGGCTTTTGCGTGGCGTGCGGGTTGGTGCCGGACCGCTCCCTGACGGTCACGGCTCGGTTGCTTCGCCCTTCGCTGCGCGGTGAGAAATGAGGGGCGGCGTGCCGACCGGCACTTCACTTCTTGATGTTGTAGAGAAAGGCGAACTGCAGGCGTACGTCGGTGCCGGCGTAGTCGGGGGGCAGGGGCGGGAAGGGGTTCGAGGCGCTGATGCCGGCGACGGCGGCGCGGTCGAGCGGGCTCGATCCCGACGACTTGGCGATTACCAGCTTCGAAACGGTTCCGTTGCGAACGATAGCCAGTTGGATGCTCACTCGTCCCTTGCTCATGCCAAGCCGGGCGCTCTCGGGCACGACGGCGAACCAGTTGCGCCGGACCGTCGCGAGGATTCGAATCAAGTACGGGCGGAAGTCAACCCCCTCGGGGTCGCTCAAAAGCTCGAGGTTGCTGCCCGTGGTGCCCGACGACGGCGGCATATAGCCACTCAGCCCGCCGGTCCCGAAGGTGTCGCCCACGGCTTGCCGTGACGGTGGGCCGCCACCGGCTGACAGCGTGTTGATGGCCCCCTGGATCATCTGTCCCGGCCGTGCATTCAACCCCAGGCTGCCCAGCTCGAGTGGCCCCTCGCGTCCCGGCAGGCCGCTCTTGGGGTTTTCGAGAACGAGCTTCGGCGGACGGTCGGAGTTGGCCGGACGGCGGGGCAACGGCAACTCGCCGGGGCCCCTCTGCCTTGACAGCCGTGCATTCGGGCGATAGTCGTCAGGGTTGGGGCTCTGCGCCGCCTTGGGGGCGGGAGGCTTGGGCTGCGCTTCCGGCTTGGGAGGCTCGGGGGCCTTGGGGGCCTCGGGTTCGACTTCGATCTTGGGCGGTGCGGGTTCGGGCGGCGCATCCGGCTCAGGCGCGGGAGAGGGAGTGGCCAACTCCTCGGGAAGGACGAGAGCGGGTGCCGGGGCCTCTTTTGCTCCTTCAAACTCGACGGTCGCGGGGCCTTCGTTGGGCGAAGGTTGTGTCAGCTCGCGTATGACCGAATCGGGTGGTGCGAGCAGGGTGATTTCGGGATACGACGCCCCCTCGCGCAGGTCCCTGGGCTGGGTCACGATGAAGCTCCGCTGCATGAGCAGAACGATCAGGAGCACCGTGTGCGTGATGAGCGAAACGACGGCGGCCGTGCGTGCGCGGGGGTGGGTGAGATGGGCGTCCCAGGCGACTTCGAAGTCGAGGGGCTGCTGGTCGGCAATCGCTACGGGTGGTGGGACGCGTGCGGGGGGACCGGCGACCGTGCCGCCTGGAGGCTTCGAAGTTGAGAGCTTCGGGACTGGAAACGCGCGGTAGTCCTCGAGCAAGATCTTGGGGCCGGGCAGGGGCGAGCGGTGGGCGGCCTCGGCGGCGCGACGTGCGGCGGCTTTGTCGAAGCCCTGCCACCAGCGGGCCGACCGGACGCTGTAGTCATCGAGTAGGAGGTGAACGTCTTGGGATGATGGCTTTGCCTGTGCCGGCTTGCTTCGAGGCGTGGTGCTCGGAGGGGAGGTGCTATGGGGCAGGGCGCTTCGGGGGAGGGAACTTTGGGGTGGGGCCGCCCCGTCCTCCGGGGTGCGCTCCGTCCTCCGGGTGGGCTCGGGATACAGTTTCCTCCAGCCACTGCCCGGTTCGAGTCCCGTAGTCCTCGACGAGCAGCTTCAGTTCACGTTCCGGACTGCTCTTTGGTTTCACTCGTGCCGCCGGACAACGTTCGAGCGACAAGGCGAGAATGCCGCTCGATCTCCTCTATTATTCTAAGCCCCACTTCGAGCACGCCCCGGGCGTCTTGCCCCGTGACCCGCGGACGCCGGCGCGTCGCGACCGCGGCGAGGAAGCCCTCGGCCTGCCGAATCAGCGGCTCGGCCTTGGCGACGGTGAAGGGGCGGTACTGGATCTCAAACCCCGCGTCGACCCCTGAGGCGTATCCGTCCTGACGCGCGTAGTCGATCGAGACGTATTGACGGGGCTGGAACAGGCGCAGTTTCCGGATCTTCTCCGTAGAGATGCGGCTGGCGGTGAGGTTGGCGACGCAGCCGTTTTCGAAGACGAGGCGAACGCTGGCGATGTCGGCTTTGGTCGAGAGGATCGGGATGCCGGTCGCTTCGAGCCGCTGGATCGGGCTGTCGACCATGCTGAGCACGATGTCGAGGTCGTGGATCATCAAATCGAGGATCACATCGACGTCGAGGGAGCGGGGCGAAAACGTGCTCATACGGTGGATCTCGAAGAACAGCGGCAGCGTGGCTGCTTGCTGAACGGCCTCGATGATGGGGTTGAAGCGTTCGAGATGGCCGACTTGCAAGATGCGGCCGTTGGCCTCGGCGGTGTTGATGAGGGCCTGGGCGGAGTCAAGGTCGGGGGCGATCGGTTTCTCGACGAGTAGGTCGATGCCGGATTCGAGCAGGCCGGTGCCGACTTCCGAATGGAGCGCCGTCGGTACGGCGACGACCGCGGCGGCAACGCGTCCGGCGAGCTGTTTGTGGTCGGTCAGGGCCTCACAGCCGAACTCGGCGGCGACCGTCGCGGCCCGCTCGGGGTCGTGATCGGCTACGGCAACCAGATTGGCCCCAGGCACCGATGCTAGGACGCGAGCGTGCTGTCGTCCAAAGGCGCCGACGCCGACGACGGCGATGGGAATTGGAGGCATGATCGGGGGTGATGCGCCGGGCTGATGCGCCCAGACTGGGCGCTAGCCCGAAGGCATTCCATCATACCGGGTCTTTGCCGCGGGGATCGGGCCTGTGGGTTGGCGCATGTGCTTGCTTTGTGCTTTGCCGTCCGATGCGGAAGGATCGGCGGGGCTAAGATTGAATGGCCTGGACGCCCCTTTAGGCGTGTCAGAGCGTTGGATTTCTTGACAAGCGAAGTCAAACAGCGTATACACGAACACTGCGTTCGTTTCGCGCCAAAAGGGGGCGGCACTAAAGAGCATCATTGTGCTTCTTGTGTGTTAACTGAATCCGTATTGCCTTCGGCTACGTCAATATTGTCCGTGCTCGCCGTGAAAACGATCTCTCGCCCAACGATCTCTCTGCTTTTCGGTTGCCTGTTGGCGTCCGCGCAAGTTCCGACCCCGGCTGACAAGTACGCCGGCTCCGACCCGGAGGCTTTGCGGCAGCTCAAAGAGCGAGCCGGGGCCGATTTTGACATCCGGCAGCGGGAACAGGCCGCTGTGTACGGGGCCGATCGAGAGGCGAAGGCCCGGGACTGGGAGTTGATCCTTGGGCGTAGGGCGGCGCTCGACGCATACCGGGCGGCGACGGACCGCACCGGGCTTCGGGTCACCGTCAATTCCTTTGGACTTCCCAAGTCCCTTTCCCGCTTACGGGAACCACTTAGCGCCCCTTCGAGTGATGATTCAGTCGAGGTCGCCAAAGGTTTTCTTCGAACCCACGAGGACCTATTCAGGTTGAGTGAGGAAGACCTCGCAGGCCTGAGGCTGGTCAGCAAAGACGCCTCTTCTAGTGGCCTCGTATTCCTACATTTCACTCAATCGGTAGGCGGCATCGATGTCTACCAAGGCCACGCAAAAGTCACTTTGAACAAGGCGGGACAGGTGATCCAAGCGGGCGTGGGAGACATCATTCCACGACTCCAGTTAACCGCCAAACCGGAGCTGTCCGCGCAGGACGCCGTCCAGACAGCCTTCAGGCTGTTAGGACTCGACCCGCCATCCGACCTGGAACAGCTACCGTCCCGTCAGGCCCGGCACACGCTTTTTCGCAACCCCGCGGGCGATCAGTACAACCCGATCCGGGTGGAGCTATCGATTCTCCCCCTGACGGTATCGTCGGTGCGCCTTGCCTACCGCCTTTTTCTGGGGGTGGGGGCAGCGAACTCCTACGAGATGCTGATCGACGCCGAAGACGGCCGGTTGCTGCTCCGCCGGAGTCTGCTCCACTCGATGGGCCAGGCTCGCGTTTGGAAAAGGTCACCGATCGCCGGCGCTCGTGAGCTGGTCGACTTCCCCGACGGTTGGCTCCCTTCCGCTGGCACCGTGACCACGGGCAACAACGTTGACGCCTACCTCGACTCGGACCGCGATGACGTTCCCGATTCGCAGGTGCTCCCAAATATTGAGAACGGACGGGCTAGCAGTGCTGCCCAGGTGTTCGACTTCCCGGCCGCCGAGGGCAGCACCGGGGCTAATCCCAGAAACTTCAAGGCCGCCGCGGTGACGAACCTGTTTTACCTGGTCAATGAGTCTCACGATTACTACTACGACTTGGGCTTTACGGAGCCGACGGGCAACTTCCAGACAGAGAACTTCGGACGCGGAGGTGAAGAGAATGACGCCGTCCGGGCAGAGTCGCAGGATGGCACCAACGGCGCCTCTTTCCTGAGCGCCCCTGACGGAATCCCGGGCATCATGCAAATGGGCATTTTCACGCGAGGAACAGGAGGAGAAAACGATGATCGTGACTCCTCATTCGCCGCCCAGGTTGTTATTCACGAATACGGCCACGGCGTGTCGACCCGGATCGTGGGCGGCCCCGACGACGCAACCTGTCTTCGCGGGACGCAGTCTCGAGGACTGGGCGAAGGTTGGTCCGACTATTTTTCCAATAGTTACACCAACGATCCGGTTCAGGGCGCCTATCCCACGGGCAATGCTGAACGCGGAGTTCGAAGGCAAAGCTACGAAGGGTATACCTTCACCTATGAAGATCTTGGAAACGACGGCTTCGACGCTCCGCAAGACGAAGGGGAGATTTGGGCCGCCACGCTGTGGGATCAGCGAAACGAGTTCGGGCGGGAAACGACCGACCCGTTGGTCATGGATGGCTTGAAATTGACCCCATGCAATCCCACCATGATCGACGCGCGAGACGCGATCCTAACCGCGCAGCAAGCGACGAAGGGCATCGACATGCGCCGTACGTTGTGGGAGGTGTTCGCCCGCCATGGGCTGGGACACTCGGCGAGCGGCATCGACGGCACTCCTCTCGAGGGCACAGTTTACAACGCTGCGTTTGACCTGCCTCCGGACCTTCAACCGGGCAACGGAAATCCCATGATCACCAGCCAGCCTCCCCTGGCGCCGGGAGTCTCCGACGCCTATGTCTACGACATTGAAGCAACGGACCCCGACGGCGACACTCTCAACTACGAACTGACGGAAGGGCCGGACGGGATGACGGTTGACCCGGCCAGCGGCCTGGTGCAGTGGCCGGCAACTTTCACCCAGCAGCGGGTTAAGGTCGCGGTCACGGATGGAAACGGGGGCCGGGTCGTTCACGGCTTCCGCATTCGGACTAGGACCCGGCTAACACCCGGACAGGCGGTGACCATCGCGGCGCCGGCCGACTCGGCAGGAGTTGCTGAATTTGACGTCCCGATCGGTACACCGGTTGTCCAGGTGACGCTCCGGGGCGGGAACGGCGATCCGGATTTCCTGCTGCTGGGCCCTGACGGAGTGCTGAGGCTGTCCGTTGAGACAGATACTCCTCAGACGTTTTCGGTTTCCGCGCCCCGAACGGGGCCGTGGGAGATTGTGGTCATTGGGCAGACCACGTACGCCGACGTGTCGCTGGAAGCATCGTTCCCCGTCCCGACCCTGATCGGCGCGAACACCGAGATGAAAGACCTCTCGGGCGAGGCGACCAGCGAAACCTTCTACCGTGTGATGATCCCGCCTGGAACGGCGTCATTCAGCGTCTCGACGCAGGACGGATCGGGAGACGTTGATCTTTACGTCAGCCGAAACCGCGTGCCGGTGTGCTCCGGGTTCGGAGCGTTGCTCTTTGGTTTCTGCGTGTTTGACGAGTTCTCGGTCGAGCTCGGCAATGCCGATTCCATCGAGATCGACAACCCGGAGCCCGGGGACTGGTTCATTGATCTCTTCGCGTTTGACGCCTACTCCGATGTCACGTTGACAACGGTTACGACACTGGGGGAGACGCGTATCTTCGATGGCGGCGTAGCGCTGGCCACCCAGACGCCGCTCATCACGACCATCTCACCCAGTTCGATCATCACCGTGGCGGGTGAGAGTTTCGCTCCCGCCGGAACGTCTGTCTTGAGTCCTGAACTGGACGGGGAGGGGCGTGTGTCGACTAACCTGGCGAACACCTGCCTGGAAATCGACGGGGAGCGCTCCCGGATGTTTGCGGCGCTCAACAATCAGATCAACGCCCAGGCTTCCAACCTGTTGACGCCGGGCGTCGCGGACGCGGTCGTGATTAGAGGTTGCGACACGCCGGACGAGACACGGAGCGACCCGATGCAGGTGGTGGTGGCGGACCTGTCGCCCGGGTTGTTCAACTTCGTCAACAACGCAGACGGCGTGAACCCGCTTGCCGCTCTGCATGGCGGCGGGCCCGGCTTGGTGGGCGAGCCGGGTCTGATTCCCGGCGCCGAGTTTACCGAAGCCGAGCCGGATGAGTTTGTCAGCTTCTTTGGGACGGGATTCGGCGAGACCGATCCACCGCTGGCCGCGGGGGAGATCCCGATCCAAGTCTTACCCGATTCCAGCGGGCAGGCACCTCTGGTGAACGAGGTGACCTTCACGATCGACGGTGTCCCCGTTCCGCCCGAGGACATGTTCTACGCCGGAGCGGCTCCTTGTTGCGCCGGCCTGCAGCAGTTTGTGGTGAAGATTCACGGCGACGCGAGAGATGGGAACCTTCCCGTTCGTGCCACGGTCGACGGAGTCTCGACCCCTGAGGGCCCCTACGTAACGGTCAAGCGTCGCTGAGGCGGTGGCGGGGCTACGCGGCTTCGGAGGCGGCTTCGGCCTTTCGTTCCATCAGTTGCTGCTCGTGCAAACTGTCGCGATAGCCCTTGAGCAGGCCCACGGCGGTTGCGATCACTAGCGGCCCCAGCACCACTCCCAGAAAACCAAACGCCTGGATGCCTCCGAGGACGCCGACGAAGACGAGAAGGCCGTTAAGCTGGGAACGGCCGGCGATCAAGATGGGCCGCAGGACGTTGTCGGCGCCGCTGACGACCAGGAATCCTAGAATCAATAGAGCGATCCCACGCCCGGTGCTGCCGGTCATAAACAAGCCGGCCGCCGCCGGCCCCCACACTAGCCAAGGCCCGACGACCGGCAAGAAGGCCAGGAAGCCGGTGATCACGCCCCAGAAGACGGGCGAGCTCAGCCCCAGCACCCAGAAAAGGAGGCCTGCAAGCAATCCCTGGACGATCGCGACTGCCAAGCCGCTCGAAACCGTGACCGAGATGAGCTCTGCCACTTCCAATATCATCCGGTCGCGATGTTCGCCCCCGAGTGGCGAGATCTCCCTCAGAGCGTTCAACACGTCCCGCCCGTCGCGAAACAGATAGAACATCGCGAACAGCATCACGACCATGTGGAAGACAAACCGTGCCACGTTGCCAGCAAAGCGGGCCGTCAACTCGGCCAACTCGGCGCCGAACTTCTGCGAAAGGTCCCGCACGATCTGGTCGAGGTCGCCGAACGGGATGGGCACCTGCTGGAGGAACTGCTCGATCAGCGCCCGCGCCTTGGGTAACACCTCGACCGTCGGGACGCTCCGCACCACGGCGAACGCCTCAGCCACGAACGCTTGCGCCAACCAGCCAACCGGCACCAGCAGAATGAATGTAACCACGCTAACGGAGATTAGCGCGCCGAGGTTGGCGCTCTCGATCTTACGCAGAATCGCCCGGTGCAAGGGGAAGGCGAAGATGGTAAGCACCGCCGCCCACGTCAGGGGTACGAGGAAGGATTTGAAGACGAGGAACAGGAAGTAGATGACCAGCGCCGTCAGCGACCAAGTCACGGCACGCTGAAAGATTTGGGTGTTGGTCTTCTGCGCCATCTTCGAAATGAGTATAGCTCTGGTGGGTGGTTCTTGATTGTAAGTAGGGGTGCGGCCGGGGCCCGCCGCCTAACGATGCTCCTTGATGTAGAGGTTGCGAAACTGTATCGGATCCCCGTGATGTTGGAGCCCAATCGGACCACCGTAGGGCAAACGTCCAGGTAGTTCGATGTGGTCAATCACCGTCCCACCGTTTTGCACCACTGTCAGAACCCGACCCATCAAGGTGACTTCCATGGCATTCCACTCACCCTGTTGCCGATCGGTATTTCTAACTGGTACGCAGGCCCGGCGCAGCGCGAGTGGAAGATTTGTATCGATCATAAAGGCGTGCACTTGACCGGAGCCCATCGGGTGACACCACAGGTTGATCTGGAGCTGTGAGGTGCCGCGTAGGTAGATGCCGCTATCGCCGGCAGACATGTATCGCTCTTTTGCGTATTTTCCATCAGAAGTCCGGACCCATCCTTGCTCGGGATTGAGTACCCGGTGCTCTTTCATCTCTGGCGGCGATGAGAAGCGCCATTCAAACTTGAAGGTAAAATCACGGTACCAGTGTTCGGAATACAGATCCTGATCGCTGCGAGGCTTGGCCTCACTCCTACCGTCATAATCAATGACACCGTTCAGGGCACGCCAATGACCCTCGTGTCCGGGCACCATTCTCCAACCCTGCATGGTCCGCCCATCGAACAATGATTTGAAACCAAGCGCATCCGGCTGAGCAATGGCCAGGGGCGTTGTCAGCGCGGCGATCAGTAAGAAACACGAAATACCAAGTCCACTGATGCCAAGAGTTGGCGAGAACTTTGAGAAAGACATGATGGTTCGTTTCCTCGTAGTGCACGATTTGCTCTTTGCAACGATACTGTACTGCCGAGATAAGGTCGAAATGAAACCCAGGCCTATTTGCGCCAGAACGCCGGTGTCAGGATGACTAGCACCGTGTAGAATTCCAGGCGGCCGGCGATCATGCATCCGCTCAACACCCATTTGGCCATAGCCGGCAGGTGTCCGTAGTTGTCGAGGGGGCCCACGCCGCCCAGGCCGGGACCGATGTTGAACATCGAGGCCGCCACCGCCGCGATCGATGTCAGCACGTCCACGCCCATGGCCGCCAACAGTAGGCAAGAGACGAAGTTGACCACGAACGCCAGATAGACCAGGTTCAGCAAGCTCTGGATCGTGGCCTCCGGGATCACGTCGCCGCCGAGGCGCACCGCGAACACTCCCCGCCGCTCGACCATGCGCTTGAACTCGCGGTCCACCACCTTCGCCAGCAGCAGCAGGCGCGACACTTTGAGTCCTCCGGTGGTCGAACCGGTGCAGCCGCCGACGAACATGAGCGCCAACAGCATCAACTGAGGGAGCGGATGCCAGATTTCGAAATTGTCGGTGACGAAACCCGTGCCCGTCGTGATGGCCGTCACCTGGAACAGCGCGCTGCGAAAAGCGGCTTCGAGAGCGTAGCCCTTGTCGAGGATCAAGATGGTGCCGATGATGACGGTCGCTACCGCGACGGTCAATACGTAAAAACGCGTCTCCACGTCACCGAAGAAACCGCGCGGGCGCCGCTCGACCCACAGCCGATAATGCTGCACGAAGCTGATGCCCGCGAGAAGCATGAACAGAATGATCAGGTACTCGATCGTCTTGCTCTCAAACCCAGCTATGCTCGCCGTGCGCGTCGAGAAACCGCCGGTGCCGAGGGTAGAGAAGGTGTGACAGATCGCGTCAAAGCCGTTCATCCCGGCGAAACGCAGCGCAACGAATAACAACACGCTCAGCGAGAAATAGATCCTCCAAAGTGAGAGCGCCGTCTCGGTGATGCGGGGCTTGAGCTTTTCGGACTTGGCGCCCGAAAACTCCGCCCGATAAAGGTGCATGCCGCCGTGCCCGACCAGAGGCAGGATCGCTACCCCGAGCAAGACGATGCCCATCCCACCCAGCCAGTGCGAGAAGCAACGCCAAAACTGCAGCGGCGGCGAGAGGACCTCGACGTCGGAGAGCACGGTCGCGCCCGTAGTCGTGAAGCCCGAGACGGCCTCAAACACAGCGTCGGTCAACGAAGAGAAGTGCGGCGAGAGATAGAAGGGCAGGCAGCCGAACAGCCCGGCCGACGACCACACGGCCACGACCAACAGCAAACCCTCGCGTTGGCTGAGATCGTGTCCCGGCCGGCCTGAAACGCCCACCAACAAGCCGCCCGCGGCTCCAGTAATCAAAGCGCCCCAGCCGAGTCCCCACAAGTCGCCGTCGGCCGTCAAGCCGCCGTAAATCAACGGGACCAGCATTGTGCCGGCGAACGCCAGCAGGAACTGGCCGAGCACGTGGCCGATCGCTCGGTAACGAATCAAGGGGAATCTCTCTACGAGGCGGGTTCCACCAAGAAGGCCGACTCAAGTTGTCGCACGAAGCTCTCGATCGTGAAGAAAATCACCCGATCGCCGGCCTCGATGGTGGCCTCCCCGCGCGGCACGACGACCTCGCCATTGGGCCGCGCGATGGCTCCGACGATAGCTTCGCGCGGGAAGCGCACGTCTTTGAGCTTCTTACCGACATACTTCGATCCCTCGGTCGCGATCAACTCGATCGCCTCGGCCTCCTCGGCTCCAAACGTCGTCACCGAAAGCACGTGTCCCTTGCGCACAAATTGGAGCGCGCGATCGACCGCCGCCAACCGCGGACTCACCGATGTGTTGATGCCCAACCGCTGCACCATGGGCAGATAGTTGAGCCGGTTGATCAGCGCGACGACTTTTTTCGCCCCCAGGCGGCGGGCCAGCATGCAGGAGATGATGTTGGTCTCGTCATCAGGGGTCATGGCCAGAAACGCATTGACGCCCTCGACGTTCTCATCCTCCAGAATGCCCTGATCGGTACCGTCTCCGTGAATGACGACCGTCTTCTCGAGGATCATCGAGATCTTCCGGCAGCGCCGCGTATCGCGCTCGAAGAGCTTGACTTGGACGCCGTCCTTCTCCAGCGCCTCGGCGATGCCGATGCCGAGCTGCTTGCCGCCGACGATGAACACGCGAGAAACGGATTCCTGCCGCCCAACGCCCATGAACTGCAGCACGTCGTCGAGGTTCTCGCGCGTCCCCATGACGTAGATGTGGTCGCCCGGCGTCAACACTTCCGCGCCGTGCGGAATGATTACTTGCTGTCCACGGAAGATCAACGCGATGAGCGAATCCTTGGGCGGACGGGCAGCATCGAGTTCCTCGAGCGTTTTCCCGCTGAACCAACTCTCGGGTTCAACGTTCATGCCGAACAGCTTGATGTTGCCGTCGGCGAAATCGACGATGTCTGAAACGCCGGGTAGTCCGACGACGCGCATGATGCGCTCGGACGTCTCGGTTTCCGGGTGAATGATGAGGTCGATCTGCAAGCCGACTTGCTCGGTGATCCGCCGCCAGTGGTCGACTTCATGCGTGCGCATGCGGGCAATCTTGATCGCCACGTTCGACTCGGCCTGCGCCACCATGCACGCCAAGAGGTTGGCTTCGTCCGAGCTCGTCACCGCGATCAACATCTCGGCGTCGGCGATGCCGGCGCGCCGCAGGTCCGAGACGCTCGTGGCGTCACCCTTGACGACCTTGGCATCGAGTTCCTCTTCGAGGTGGGCGCAGCGCTCCGGGTCGCGTTCGACAATGGTGACTTCGTTGCCTTCTTGGGTGAGCCGGCGGGCAATCAGTTGGGCAACTTGGCCGCCGCCGGCAAGTAAGATTCTCATGAAAACGAACCCGCCACTACGAGACTATCACAGGGTATTTGGAGGGCTGAGTCGGCGACGCTCAGGCGGGACAAGCCGGCGGGAGGTCGGGGAGGCCCCGGTCAGTCCTGCTCGCGGTCGCGGAACTCTTCGTACCAGTTTTCGACCACGCGGATCGTAGGCGGCGAGGCGTTCTCGTCTTCGGCAGGCGTCGTTGTCAGAAATCTTTGCCCGTCGGCGGCTATGTCGTATTGAGGGCCGCCATAAGCACCCGCCCGCAGATCTTCCGACTCAAAGAGTCTCTGGGGCTGTCCCAGGACGAATCCCTGCTCCGTCGAGACAGACACCGCCATCAGCGTGGATTCCTCTACGTAGAACAGTTCCCGACCGTCGTGCCGCCAGCGCGGGTGCATTCCCCCGTTGGCCGAGACCTGCCACTTCCCCGACCCCTCGGGAAACGGCCGCACATAGACCTCCACGCGCCCCGAGTCATCGGAAACATACGCAAGATAACGGCCGTCAGGTGAAAACTTAGCGGTTGCCTCGTTCGCGGGCGTGCTGAGAAAAACCGTGGGTTCGACACCGTCGCCACTGGGTTTCAGGTACCAGATGTTGCGCCGGGTGTCTGTGCTGATTTCGTGGTAAGCCAAATGCTTGCCGTCGTGGGACCAGTCCGGGTTGAACACGCTTGCTTCGGCATCCACCAACACCGCAGCTTCGCTCGTGCCGTCAGCGGACTTGCTCACGATGCTAAGCCCATCGCCCTGCCGCCCATGGTAGGTGATCTCCTGGCCCGAAGGCGACCAGGTTGGGCTCCCCTCAGATCCTTCGTCGAAAGTTAGCCGCGTCTTGGTACCGCGGACGGGGTCATGAATCCAAATATCCCGATTCACTCCGTCCGAAGCCGCGACCGCCAGCAAGCGGCCGTCCGGAGAAACCGTGGGGGACTGGATGCCCTCTTGCGGCTGACCCACGGTTTCCAATACCTTGCCGGAACGGTCCCGCCAGACGAGCTTCCGTAAATTGCGGGCAGGGCTGTCGAGAAATACCAGGGTGCCGTCCCGAGCAACAGTGCCATGCTCGCCTGCTTCCTCGATCGGGAAAGCCTCGCCGGTCGTCGTCAAGGTCTCAAGCGAGAAGGGCAGGGCCCACAACCCGGTATCAGCGCCGTCGCTGGCACCATGGATCAAATGCCGGCTCATCGAGTACCACGGAACATTCCCCGGCCCCAATTCACGGCGCTCGCCGGTGTTGAGATCCAGTAGCTCCACCCTGCGGTCTTCTGGGCCTGCCGAGGCTGTGTAGACCAGCGCCTCAGCACCGCTGCTCGACGGCAGGAAATGCGGAGACCAGAAGAACCGAACCGTCTCCGACTCTTCCCGTTCAAACAGAAGTTTTGGTTCTCCACCTCGAGCGGCCACCTCATACAACTTCAGCCCTGACGAGAATACTATCCGACTGCTGTCAGGACTCCACGAAGCTCTCAGAAACGCAAAGTTCCCCTGGGCCGGCAACTCGCACAGTGTGATCGGATTGCGGTCGTCGAGTGAGATCCGCTTCAGCTCCCGGTCCGTCCCGAAGACAAGGGACTTGCTGTCCGGCGACCAGTTGCCGCCCCGAGCGCCCTCGGTCCCTTCCAGCTTGCGGGCGGACTCACTATCCAGTGGCCGCAACCACAGAGCGCTTTCCCCTGCCGCTTCGGTCGCATAGAGGATGTACTTGCCATCGAGAGAGATAGAAATGCCGCGCTCGATGAGACCCTCGGGGGAAAACGAGAATCGCCGTACAGGAGTTTCGGCCACAGGGGCTGGGGAGAAGAGGGGGAAGAAGGCGAAAATCAGGGCGAGAAGCACGCCCAGCGTTCCCGCTCCTAGCACGAGGGTCTGCTTCCGCCGTTGCGCGCGCTCGATCCGCTGCTCCGATGACTGCGGCAATACGCGGATCGCGACAGAGCGATGCAACTCGGTGTCTTCCGCAACATAGCGTATGGAGTCGCCCGTCTCCTGCCCGTCCTCGATGACCCGGTACTTCACGAGCGGGTGCTCGGACGCTTCCGGGGAATGTAGGGGCACAGCATGCTTTGCCCGTGTTCCTGTTGTCTCTGCACCCGCCGCGGGCACGGCATGCCGTGCCCCTACGCCGCTGACGGTGGGGCTGCTCCGCAAGATGGTTGACTTCCCGCTCTCGATCTTCTTCTTCAGCGTCTTCAAATCCAGCAGCAGATCATCGGTGTGCTGGTAGCGCTCCTCGATGTCCTTCGCCAGACACTTGCCGACCATCCACTCCAGCTCCATTGGCACGCCCGTGCGCAGGGCCGTGATGGGCTCCGGATCTTCGTTGAGAATCGAGTAGACCGTCGCCTGGTCGTAGTGACCCTTGAACGCTTGCTGCCCGGTGACCATTTCGTAGATCACGGCGCCGAGCGACCAGACGTCGGTGCGATGGTCCAGGTCCATTCCCTGGGCCTGCTCGGGCGACATGTAGGTCACCGTGCCCATGGTCTCCTCGTGCTTGGTGAGTTTGGAGCGGTCGGTTAGCAAGGCCAGCCCGAAGTCCATGATGGTGACGAGTTGCTTCGAGCCCTCGCCGGTGACCATCAAGTTGGCGGGTTTGACGTCGCGGTGGACGATCTTCTTCTCGTGCGCCGCTTGCAGGCCCTGAGCCGTTTGGATCGCGATGTCGAGGGCGGCCTTGAGCTTGAGCGGGCCGGCCTCGATCTTCGCTTCGAGGCTGTCACCCTCGATGAAAGCCATGGCGATGAACGTGCGGCCGTTGGCCTCGGCGATCTCGTGGACGGTGCAGACATTCGGGTGGTTGAGCGCGGCGGCGGCCTTGGCTTCCCGCTCGAAGCGCTTGCGGACTTCTTCGTCGGAGACGAGATGGGGCGCGAGGAACTTTAGGGCTACGGGACGTTCGAGGGAGGTGTCCTCGGCCTTGTAAACGACACCCATGCCGCCCTCACCGAGTTTGTCGGTGATTTTGTAATGCGAAATGGTGGTGCCGATCATTGTCGGACTGCTCCCTCACGGGTGCCGCTCGGTTGGGGCGGGGCGGAAGCCGGATGCACCCCTGCTCTAGCGGCCTGCGGTAGATTCGTGAGCGGGGCGTGCCGGACCGCTCCCTTACGGTCACGGCTCGGTTGGACGACACCCATGCCGCCTTCACCGAGTTTGTCGGTGACCTTGTAGTGCGAGATGGTTTGACCGATCATAGCCTCCCCGAGCCTGAGGGAATTGTACCGCCGCCAGGGAGGTAATGAAAGTACAGTAGTGCGTCAGTTTCAGGATCTCGCCCTGCCGGCAAGCCGGATCGGCTGGATCGATGGCTAGGGGTTGGGAGCGAGCTTCCGCTCGCAGAGCATCGCCGTGGCTAGTAGGCGATCGTCGCGGCCCGCCGCCGCGGTGAGCTGGAGGCCCAAGGGAAGTCCTTTCGGCGCGCGGGCGAAGGGGAGGGAAATGGCCGGTACGCCCAGGGCGGTGAACGGCCGATTGCAGACGGGGTCCCCCGTCGAGCCCAGCCCCTCGGGCGCGGGGCCCGGGGCCGAGGGCGTTAGCCAAACCGCTCCTTGGCGTGTTCGCTCGGCGAAGTCAGCGCGGGCGGTCTCGATGACCTGGTTCGCTTCACGATAGAGCGCGTCGTCGATCGCCAAACCGTTCTCCACTAACATGGCTAGCTTTTCGCCGATCTTCGACCCGTGTTCGCGGAAGGGCTGCTCGTGCGTCCGCGCGCCTTCGTAGGTCATGACGGTGCGCGTCGCCGCGTCCAGTTTTTGGAACGTCGGCGGAAGGCCGATCCGCTCGATGGTGAAGCCGGCGCTTTCCAACCGGTCGGTCAAGGCCGCGAAGGTGTCGGCCATCTCGTCCTCCAGCGGAGATCCGATGGGCCAAGGAACCACAGTCAAGGCTCGCGCCCCATCGTCCGCCACGCGTACGTCGTTGCCCAGCGATTCCCACAGAAACGACATCTCGACGGCGGTTTGAGTAAAGAGGCCCGCATGGTCGAGACTGGGTGCGAACGGCATCACCCGCGCGAGCGGAAGCTGTCCGAAGGTCGGCTTGAACCCCGCGATTCCGCAGAAGGAAGCCGGCCGCAGCACCGAGCCCATCGTCTGGCTGCCGATGGCGAAGGGGACCATGCCCGCGGCAACCGCCGCCGCCGAACCACTCGACGACCCGCCGGGCGTGTGGGCCAGGTTGTGAGGGTTGCGCGTCGGTCCCGCGTCGAAATAGGCGAACGCGGTGGTGACGGTCTTGCCGAGAACGATGGCGCCGGCTTCTGTGAGCTGAGCGACGAGCGCCGAGTCGTGGTCCGGCGTCCTGCCGGCGTGGATCGCCGTGCCCCATTCGGTCGGCATGCCGGCGGTATCGAAGATGTCTTTGACGGCGAAAGGGATGCCGTGCAGCGGGCCCCGGGGCCCCGTCGCCTTCAACTCTTCGGTTAGTGCACGGGCTCGGTGGCGCGCCCCGGCTTCGGCCAAATACACCCAGGCATGCAGGTCTTCTTCTCTTTTTTGGATGCGCCCAAGACAACGCTCGACGATGTCCTCGGGGGTCGTCTCGCCGGCGCGGATTTGCCGGCTCAACTCGTGGAGCGGTGGGAGCGAGGCCGCGGACCGAGTCTGAGACGGCGAATCAGTCACGGTCCCCCTGATCTTCGGGGGAGGGCAAACCCGCTTCCTTGAGCCGGGCCAGGGTTTGGCGGGTGAGAGCGGCCTGTTGCGAGTCCGGATGCTTCTCGACGAAGTCTTCGAGCTCGCGAATCGCCTTGCGATGTTCGCCGCGTTGACGATAGATCTCGGCGAGCGTGATCTGCGGAAGACTGAAGTGGAAGGGATCGAGCCGCTTGGCGATCTTCAGGTAGTGAATCGCCTCGTCGGCGTTGCCGAGCCGAAAGAAGTTCCTTCCCAACTGTGAATTCGCCAGCGCATCATCGGTGTGAAGAGTGACAGCGTATTGGTTAAAGCGCAAGGCCTCGTCGTGACGCTCCAGGGCCAGCAAGGCGGCGCCGAGGTTCACCACGGGAGGAAATGCGTCGGGCTTCAGATCGAGCGCGATCCGGAAATACTCCTCCGCCTTGGGGTAGCGTCCGCTCTGATACTCGATCGTCCCTAGGTGGTTCCACGCGCTCATGAACTGCGGCGAGATCTCCACCGCGTTCTGAAGGTGCGCCACCGCGCCCTCGGTGTCGTGCTTTTCGAGTTTCTTGCCGGCTTTGCGGAACTCGCTGCGCGCTTCGGGGGACACCGAGAGGTCCTGCGCCGAGACCGTGTGCCGCCGATCTAAGTGACGCTCGCGCTCCTTTTTCGAGCGCTTGACGAGCACCGTCAGCGGAACGCGATTCTTCTCGTCGACGAAACTGGGGGTTACTTGCACCGAGCGCCGCTGTTCGCCCCAGTGGGGATGGAAGACGACAACGGTGTAGGAGCCGGGAACGAGCCTCTTGAACTTGAACTCACCGTTCATCCCGCTCAGGCTCTGCTTGCGAAAGGGCGTCGTCGCGGACTGGATGCCGACCCAGGCGTTACGCAACGGCGGGATGATTTGTCCGCGTAGTTCCAATTCCCCTTTGTCCGCGGCGACGCTGACGGAAGCGAGAAGTAGTGCGACGAGGATCGAGCGAGCGAGAGCCATCACCGTGTACGCATCGTACCCTTCGAGGTTGGTTTTGATCAAGCTGACGAGTTACAGGGACGCGAGAAGAACTCCTCGAGGACGGGGGCTGTGGAAGAATGGGGCTGTTCATGCCAGACAACACGCCGGCGCACGACAGGCCTGTCGAAGAGCTTGCCCGCAAGCGATCGCGGTGGTGGTATCGGGTGCTGAGCCCGCCGCTGCCGGTCTACGCGAACCCCGACGAGCGGCGATTCCAACCGCCGCTAGGGAAGTGGAACCTTTACATCGGCGGGGCGGGGTCGCAGGTGAGCGGGTCCGTCAACATTGATCTGTTCCCACTGCCCGGAGTGACGGTCGCTTGCAACGCCGAGCAGCTTCCGTTCCGCGACGGGCTGTTCGAAGTCGTCGAGTGTGACGCTGTTCTCGAGCACACGCCCCAGCCCAGCGCGATCGTCGGCGAGATCCGCCGCTGCCTGAAGCCCGGCGGATTCGTGCACATTACCGTTCCCTTCTGCCACCCCTTTCACCGCTACCCGGAGGATTACTACCGCTTCAGCCTCGACGGCCTCAAGAAGCTGGTCGAGCCGCTCGAGGTCGTTCACGAGGGCTGGCGGACCGGGCCGACAGCGACGTTGCTGGTGTTCGTGTTGGAGTACCTCAAGCTGTGGTTCAAGAGCCGAACGATGAAGGGGATCGTCTACGTCGTGGCGGGCTGGTTACTGTTCCCGACGCGGTATCTTGATTGGTTTTTGTTTCGGAAGGGTGTGAGTGGGCAGATGGGCAACCACTGTTTCGTTTGGGCGCGGAAGCTGGGGTCGTGATTGGAAAAGAGATCAGGTGGCGGCCAGATTTGAATCCCCGCGTGCCCTCTGGCGGACCCCTAGCCTCACGACTTACTGGATCACCGGAGTGTACTGCTGATCAAGCAGGTTTCTCACTTCAGGCAACAGCTCTTTCCAAAGGTTATGCCGCGGGTGGTGTCCCGTGCTGTCTTTGCGAAGGATGGAGTCGCGGTCCACGAGCTGAAAGCCGGGGATCAGGTTGTAGCTGGCATCTCCCCGAAGATCCCGCTCGCTGTAAACGACATACACGTTTTTCTGATCGGTGAGATCGAAGTGCTCCGCCCACATTCGGGCATCTTCGAGGTTCGGGGCGCCCATTGTGAAGTCATAGAGCAGCAAATGGACAAGGACCAGCTCGGGCCCCAACCTGGTTCCAGCGTATTTGCTCAAATACTGCTCGATCGAATCCAGTCCCCCCTGCGATTGCAACCCCTCGAACCCACCCTTGCGCCCGGCCCCGGCAAAACCATTGCACGCGGGACAATTCATGCCGATGGGCTCGACAAGAAGGATACGTCCGTTGAAATCGGACATGCGTATGGCCCGCCCATCATGGTTGACGAATTCCAGATCGGGATAAGGCTGCCCGACCCGAGGCGGCCAGTTTGGAGGGGCGCATCCGGCCGGCAATACCATGCCGACCAGCACGGCGAGCACGGTCACGAGCACCCTGCACAGCCGCTTGTCTTTCGCGATACCGGCCATTAGCGGTCCTCCTCTTCCATCTGGTGGACCGCGCGAGTGGCGGCTTCACGGACGTCCGCAGCGTAGTCTGCGGCGGCCACCTGACGCAGAACGGGAAGAGCCGACTGGGCTTTCAATCGGGCCAGAGCGCCGGCGGCCGCCCCACGAACCCCGGGGTAGGGATCGTTCAATGCCTCCATGAGCGGGGGAATTGCGAAGTCTGCCTGCTCTCCGAGTCTCCCGAGGGCGGAAGCCGCCGCCTCGCGGACTCTTTGGTGGTCGTTCCGCAGGACGTCGATGAGCGCCGGACCCGCCGCCGACGCCTGCGCTCCCATCGAACCCAGTGCTCGTACGGCCGAGCGGCGGGTCCGCTCGTGAGGATCGTTCAGCCGTCGCGTCAAGGCGGGGATGGCGGCGTCGACATCCGCCCGGAGCTGATTCAATGCGTAGGCGGCGTCGGCCCGAATGCGGTCCTCGGGATCGTCGAGTGCCGAGACGATGACGTCAGCGGCCTCGGCGCTCTTGAGCTCCATCCGCGCCAGAGCATGGAGCGCGGCGGATCGCACCTCCGTGTCCCCGCGCTGAAAGGCTCGGACCAAGTCGGGCGCAGCATCACGCGCGCGAGCACCGATCTGCCCCAAGGTTCGTATCGCCTCCCTCTGCACGTCGGGTTCGGGATGGTTCACGAAAGGCACCAGGTCGGGCACCGCCGCGGCTGCGGCCGAACCGCCGGTACCGAAGAGAGGAGCCGTGGCGGCTCCCGAGGCGATGTTGCCTAGAAGACGCATCGCCGCAAGCCGCAGCTTCGGATCGTCGAGAGCCTTGCGGGCCGCGGGGACGGTGATCGCCGGGTCACCCTCCATGTGTGACAGCACCTGTAGCGCTCTGTTCTGAAGCTCTTCCTCGTCGTTTTCGACAACGTTGACGAGCGCTGCAACTGCCACGTTCGCCCGTTCTCCCAGTTGCCCGAGGCCACTGATGGCTTGAAGGCGCACCGGCTTGCGCCGGTCATCGAGGGCCTCGACCAGGAATGGCACGCCCGCGCTGCCGATTCGGACCAACGCTTCCACTGCGGCCTGCGAAGCCCTCTCGTCGGTGTCGCTGAGCATCCTTGCGAGCGCAGGTGCGGCATCGCGCGCCTGTGGGCCCAGTTCCCGCAAGCCGTTTGCGGCAGAGACGCGGGAGGCAGGCTCGTTACTCGTGAGCTCTTCCACGAGAGCGATCACTTCTTGGGGTGGCTGATAGCTCAACCGCTCCGTGCGCTGCTTGTCTTGGTATTCGGCTTCAAAACCGTCGATCAGCCCGTTGGCGATTTCGGGCGTGATGTCAGGCCGCGGGTCAATCGTGCTCAACGCCCACAGGGCGGCGCTGCGAATCTGACGATGAGGCGCGCGAAGGGCGCGGGCGAGGTCGGGTATGGCAACGCGCGACTCCGGTCCCATTCTTCCCAGCGCCCGCGCCGCCGCGCTGCGCACAGCGTAGGGATTGTCTACGTCATTTAGCGTCTCGATCAACCCCGGAATGGCCTGCTTGGCGTCGGGGCCCATCTCGTAGAGCGACCAAGCAGCGGCTTTGCGAACCGTCGTGTGCGGATCCCGCAACGCCTCGACGAGTCGCGGCACAGCGACCCGGGCGTGCTCGCCGAAGCGATGGATTTCGTGTGCGGCTGTCCGGCGCAGAGAGTGGTCGGGGTCGTCGAGGACTTGGACGACGGCCGGGACGGCGCCTTGGGCGTCGAGCCCGATCGCGCCGAGGGCTTGGATCACGGCTTCTCCGACAGCATGCCGGTCGTGTTCAAGAAGCCTGAGCAAGAGCGGAACGGCCACCACCGCCGGGCGGCCGATGTTCCCAAGTGCCCGCGCCGCTTCGGACCGCACGGAAGCATCCTCGTCTTCCAAGGCGGCCATCAGGTCCGCTACCGCTTCCGCCGCGTCGACGCCGATCCAGCCGAGCGTCCCCGCCACGGCCGATCGAACTCGGGGGCTGTCATCCCGCAGCGACTCAACCAGCGCCGGGATGACGTCGGGGCCGGGACCGAATTCCCTGATCGTTCTTGCGGCCTTGAGCCGTACGATCTCACTGGGATTATGCAGCTCCTCGAGAACCTGATCGATTTGCGCCGCCCCGGATGCCATCGGGAGGACGAAGCCGAGTATCAACAGGATCGAGAAGCGTATTCGCTTGGCCGCCATCGCAACTTCGCCGCGCAGGTCGATCGAGCAACGGCCCTATCGCGATCCTAGGTGAGATTCCGCGGTGTAGGAAAGATGGGGTTCACCCGAAAACGCCTAGGCAACGGCCCCAGCCCCCGGAATAGATTCGCCGTAGGCCGGAAGTCGGATGACAGGCCGGGGTGCCGCGCCCAGCAGGCGCTACCCACCACGGCCCCGCAGCCTAAGGGACTCAACGACGGCTCAACGCGGCGGCGCGCCGGGCGGCAGCGGGAGGTGCGCGCTTTCGTTTTCGCGCGCGGGTTGGAAAGACGGGGCTGGTTCGGGCGTCCGCACCTGCTCCAGCCACAAGACGCCGTCGAAGTTGGCGCTGTTGCCGCGCGTGGTGACGAAGTCAACGTCACCGTCGCCGTCCATGTCGCGCGGGAGGAAGGCGTCGTACATCCCGCGCTTGCGCCGGGAGACATCATGGCGCGTCCATCGTTCGGCCGGGTCAGCGGGCTGCTCGAACCAGGCCAGACGCCCGGTGCGGCTCTCGGCGGTGATCTCCTCGCCGTCGTGGTCGCGCGGGTTCTGGCTGTAGCCTCCGGTGAAGACGTCGGGCCTCCCGTCGCCGTTGATATCGGCCAGCCCGAGGCCGGTAGAGGAATCGGGCGCCAGGTCGCCAATGAGGTGGATCGGCCAGGGCTTCGCGTAGTCGTCGGGCTGCTCGAGCCAGATCACGATGGTCGGTGTCTCTTGCAGGATGATGTCCAGCCGGCCGTCGCCGTTGAGGTCGTGGAACACGACGTTCATGCCGCTGAGCCGCTTGCCGCCGGGCTGTTGCGGCGCATGGCGTCCGGTGACTTCGATGGGGTGTTCGCGAAAGGCGATCTCGCTGCCGCCGAGGTTCTCGAACCAGAAGATGCGTGCCTCGCCGCGGCTGCCGCCCAGGATGTCGAGGTCGCCATCGCTGTCGAGGTCGACCGGCTCGCTGTTGATGGGCACCTTGACGCGTGTGAGGACGTGCTCCCGCCACGCCGAGCCCTTGAGCGGGTCCGCGGGCAAGCCGAACCAGGAGATCTCTTTGAGCGGATACTCCTTCTCCTCGTACCCGTTTACGCCCGGGAGCTGCTCGCCCTTGTTCGGCGCGGTGACCTCGGGGTGGCCGTCGCCGTCGAGATCAGCGAAGAAGACGCGGATGTAGGAGCCGCGCTGGTTCGTCACGTCGGGGATGACGCGGGGCCAGTCGCCGCGGCGGACGTTTTCGCCGGGGTTCTGAAAGTAGATCAGGTGGGCCAACTCGCACGCCACAACGAGGTCGAGATCCCCGTCCCCGTCGGCGTCGGCGATCGAGACGTCCTCGGCGGCCTTGGCTTCGTCGCCCTCGGCGAGGGTGATGAGGTCCCAGCGGTCAGGGTCGTCGGATCCGAAAGCGAGCCGGATGTGGTGATTGTCTTCGTGAACGGAAACGATATCGAGGTGGCCGTCGCGGTCGAGGTCGGCCATCTGGAGGCCGTCGCCGCCGCGCAGAACGACCCCACCGCTCAACTGCTCATCGTCGATGAGATGTTCTTTCCACGAGATGTACTGCCCGTCGGGCGTGCGGGCCGAGGTGGGTGTTTCCGCGACGGTCAGATGCTCCGAGGGTGGGCTGCCTTGCTCGCAACCCATCCCGAGAACGGCCACAACCGCCGGGGCGACAAACAAGGGCACGGCAAGCCGTGACCGGCTTCGCATCACGAACGCCGCCCTAAGGCACCCACGCGATCATTTCGATCTCGACTTTGGTGCGCGAGTCGGGGAATTCGACGCCCACGGCCGAGCGCGACGGTTTGTGACCGGTGAAGAACTCGGCATAGGCCTTGTTCATCGCCGGCTTTTCGACTTTGATGTCGGACTGGTAGACGACCACCTTGAGGACGTTGTCGAGTGAGCTGCCTACCGCCTCGAGGTTGTCTTTGTGCTTCTGCAGAATCGTGCGGGTCTGCTCTTCGACGCTGCCGCCGAAATCGCTCGGGCTGCCCTTGCGCGTTCCGGTCAACCCCGACGTAAAGAGCAGGTTGCCGACGCGAACACCGGCCTTGTTCTTCTCCACCTTGCCGCCCGCGGCCTGCGAGGGAACGGCCATTGCCAAGGCCGCCATCCCGGCGGCCCCGCCGATCTTGGCCGCGTCGCGCATGAAGTCGCGGCGTTCATTCTTCTTCGCCATAGAGAAACTCCTCCTGAATCATGAAATCGTACGATGCTGTTGTTCGATGCTCTGAGGCTCCGTGCGGCCGTCTTTCGAGCGATGGACCGCGAAACCACAGTTTCGCAGCATTCTAGCATTGCCGGTCCCCGTGACGGAGCAGGTCAGGTGCTGAGGCAGAGGCATCCACTGTCAACCGTCTGGGTGGGGAAGGTCATAGCAGGGTTCAATCCCCTGGCCGATGTCCTCGAGGTTGCGCACCCGTCGCCGGCGTTCAGGGCTCGGTTTCGAGAGCGTCGGCTGCTTGAGTCGGGCCTGAGGAATGACTCACAGCCGGCGCGGGTCATGACGAGCCGGCGGCGGGGAGTTGCTTGAGTGAATTCAAGATCATCCCCTCGGGCAGCAGCAACCGTTGGCCGCAACCCTTGGGGCACTCGAGGCTGTAGGAGTTCTCCGAGGCCACGCGGTTGAAGATCATGCCGCCGCCGCATACCTCGCAGGTCTTGCCCGGGAACGGCTCGCCGAGCCGCTTGGCAAGCATGCCGTGCATTCGGCGCATGGCGACCATCTGCGCCGCCTGCACTTGCAGTTGCGCCTGATGCCGCTCGAGCTGCTGGTGGTGAGCCATCACCACCTGCGCCATGCCTTCCTGATCTTGGGCTATCCGTTCGGTTTTGCCTTGGAGGGTCCCCACGTCCCGCTCGACAAAATCCAGGCGCGCGGAGATCCCGCCGGTGATCCAGTCGATCAGGCCGCGAAGCAGCTTCGATTCACGCAGCATCAGCCAAGCCCGCTGGGGCGGACCTATGACTACATATCGACCGGAAACGGGAGCCTTTTACGGGGCTAGGCGGCAGGGGTGGTGGCGAGCTTGTTGAGCCTCGCCGTAAGCCGCGACTTCATGCGCGAGGCCTTGTTCTTCGTCAAGACCCCCTGCTGAACCGCCTTGTCAACGGCGCTGACAGTCGGGCTGAGCAGCTTTTGCGCGCCCTCGGCGTCCTTGCCGTCGAGGCTATGCTGCAACTTTTTGACCTGCGTGCGGACCTGGGTCCGATTGGCGCGATTCACCGCCGTACGCCGTTTGATCTGGCGCACCTTCTTGATTGCTGAGGATGTATTTGCCATGAGTTCGTGAAAACATGCGCCTTTCCAGGCACACGACACACCTTGAATCCAGCATAGCCGCCGGTCCGAGATGGTGTCAAACCTGTTCTATGAGCACCTTCGGATGATCCCGTCCACCAGCCCCATCAGGCCGCGGTTTTCATCTGCTGCTGCGGTTCTATGTGGGCGAGCGCGCTTTCGGAGTACTCCGCCAGGCGGAGGGCCTTGAGCAGCCGAATCACGGGCCAGGCCGGATCGATCTCCCGGCCCCGAGCCTTGAGCCGCGCCGACATTGGGAACTGATGATGGTTGTTGTGCAGTCCTTCGCCCGCGGTGAGGAGGGCGACCCATTGCAGATTGGTCGCTTTTTGGCCATCGAAGTTGCGGTAGCCGACTTTATGGCAGACGCTGTTGATCATCGCGTTCAAGAAAACATAGAAGCCGCCGTTGACCCACCATGTCGCCAGGCCCAACAAGCCGCCCAGCCACCAACTCAGGCCGAACACGTAGGGGAACGACACCGCCAGGATCAGCATCCCAATGAACGGCCCGAGGTCGCCGACCCACGGGATCCGATCGAGAAGGTCCTTCTTCCAGTGCGGCGTGAAGGTCTCAATCGTTTCCGGGTTCTTGATCTCCCGCTTGTACATGACTACGTTCAGGAACAGGACTTTCCACATCCCCTCGATGTAGGGACTATGCGGGTCGCCTTCCTGGTCAGAGAAGCGGTGATGTTTTCGATGCACCGCCACCCACTCGCGCGGCACGATGCCGGTGGCTAGCGAAAGCTCCAGGTGCATGAGAAACCCGATGAAGGGATGCAGCTTCAACCCCTGATGGGTGAGCGAGCGATGGAGGTAGATGGTCGTGTAAAAGCTTGACACCTGCGCGATGAGAAACGCGATAAGAAAACACCACAGTACAGTAACGAACATCGGTCAGCCTGCTTTCAGGAACCCGGGACGGCCGGGAGGCGCGACGAAACCGGGCAGGCGGCCGAGGAGGCCGGCAGTAGGTCCACACACACCCACCATGATTCTAGCTCAATTGGAGTGGTCTCCGCTTCGTGGTCCGGCGACCAAAGCCGCGGGGTAGTTCCTCAGATGCCCTTGGCCAGGAACCCTCCGTCGACCGGTATGGTCACCCCGGTCACAAACTTTGCCGCGTCGGAGGCAAGATAGACCGCCGCCCCGACCATCTCGTCAAGCGTCCCGATCCGGCCCATCGGTGTTCGCTTGACGATGGCTTCCATGCGCTCGGGAATATCGAGCACCTTGGTATTCATGGGCGTTCGGAAGACGCCGGGCGCGACGGCATTCACGCGCACTCCGTGCTCTGCCCACTCCACCGCCAAGGTTTCGGTCAGCATCTTTACGCCGGCCTTGCTGCAGTTGTAGCCCAGGACTTGGGCGAAGCTGACGAAACTGGTCATCGACGCCGTGTTGATGATGGCGCCGGAGCCCTGCTTGATCATCTGCCGCCCGATGACCTGATTGGCGCGAAAACTGCCGCTGAGGTTGATGTCGATGACGTGCGACCAGTCCTCCTCGGTCAGATCAGCGGAGGGTACTTTCTTCAGCACCCCGGCCGCCACCATCGCGATGTCGATGCGTCCGAAACGGCTCACGACCTCGGCGCAGAGCTTTTCGAGCGAAGCTCGCTCTTGCACGTCGGAGGTCTGGCGCAGGGTCTCGGAGCCGAGCTTCTCGAGTTCGTCGGCTGTGGAATCCACCACCTCTTGGCGGCGGCTGGAGGCGACAACCGTGGCGCCCGCCTTGGCGAATCCCAGGCTGATGGCGTGACCGATACCACTGGTCCCGCCGATGTTCACCGCGATCTTGCCCGTCAGATCGAATAGGTTTTCCGCCAACCCAGCCTCCGCCAATCCAGCCTGTCTGCCCGTGCGGGCGAAGGGACCATTGTAGGTCACTACATGTCGCAAATCTTTTTTGGGCCTAAGGGGTCTGTGACTGTGCGTTCTCGACCTCGATCCGAATGGTCCAGTCGAACTGCCCGCCGGGATCGAGATAGACCAGCCCTTTCCGCATCACCAGCGAATTCTGCAAACCTACCCAGGGCTCGGGACTGAAGAAACCGTCTCGCACATCGCCCCACATGTTATACAGCACCACCGGCTGCTCGGGAATGCCGGACGCGCGATGGCTCATCCGAATGGCAAGCCCCCGCGGGTCGCGAAGCACGATGAACGGGTCGCCCTCATAGCCTGTGAGCGAGACGGCGGTTCTCCGCTCGAAATCACCCAGTTCGATCCCCTCGGCGTGCGAGCGCGGCCGGGTCTCGCCGCTCGGCGTGTTGTAGCTGGTCTTGAGCAGCTCCTGGGCCGACGGGGTGATCAGAACCATCTTCGCCGGGTCCGACCCGTCCACCAGCGGGGTGTTGAAGGTGATGTGGTTGCCGATCGAGAACGGCATGGGCTCGGTGTTCGCCTGGGCGGCGGCGATGGCGTACTTCAACTCCAACTGCCGGCCGCTGAGTACGTAGTTCACCGTGATGCGGAACCCGAACGGATACATCTCGCGCGTCTCGGCGTCGTCAGAGAAGCTCACGCGGGCCCGAGCGTTGGCGTCATCGGCGCCCGATTCCTCCAGAGCCCACGGCCGGTCGCGCGCGAATCCGTGAATCGCCATCGGATACCGCTGCCCGTTCCATTCGTAGGCGCCGTTGTGAAATACCTCGCCTGCCTGCCGTCGTGTGACGAGGTCCGGTGGGAAATTGCGCCCCGTCGCGGGCCACAGAAGGGGCGCTTTGCCGGTCCAGCCCTCGCGGGGCGAGTAGTCGCGGCCGAGGTAAAGCGTTTCGACCCATTGGTCCTGAAAGCGCACGCGCAGGCTACTCAACTCGCCGCCTTTGGTGGGAGCGATCGAGGCCTCGACGCCGTCACGATCGTTGCGCAGCACCACCAGCTCGACGTTTTCCCCGCCGATGCTGGCGCCGGCCTCGACCTTGTAGGAGGGTGCCTCTACTGGGGTGCAGCCGGCCAGAGCTGCCAGTAACGCTACGCAAACAATATGCTTACAGGTCGTCATCGCCATTTCCGCTAAGGCGGAACCAGGTCGGCACCGGGCCGAATCGCCCGCGGAGCGCCTACAGACTAGCACGGCTTCTGAACGCGAGGTCGGGAAGTGGCTGAAGCCGGCGGAGGAAGGACGTTCAAAACGCCCTTTCAGCGCTTAGCTGAGAGCGCCAAACCGGCCGCAAACGACCGGCCTACAACGCGCTTCGCGCGGAAGCCGCCTGAAGGCGACCGCTTCGGTGCGGCATAGAGCGTAGCTGAAACTGAGACGCTACCGCGCCGGGCGGCGCCAGCGTCTTGAGTTGGCCCTATGCTATACTCAGCTTCGTAAAACAAGAGAGAAGCGGACAAGGAGACGGAAGTCGAATGCCCTTGGCAGCTCAGGCCAAGCAAGAGATCATCGCAGACAATCGCGCCCACGCCAAAGACGTGGGGTCGCCGGAGGTGCAGGTCGCTATCCTCAGTCAGAGGATCCGGGACCTGACCGAACACCTCAAGGAGCATCACAAGGATTTCTCCTCGCAGCGCGGACTGTTGACCATGGTCAGCCGCCGGCGCCGGTTGCTGCGTTACGTCAAGAACAGTAGTCAGGAACGGTACCGGACACTGATCAAGAAGCTTGGCCTGCGAGGGTAACATTCCTCGTGTATTGGATGAGCCCGAGCAGACGCGAAGGTCGACTTCACAGTAACCAGAGAGTGGCGGTGCCCGCGCCGACGTTGTTGTCGGCGAGGTAGCCGCTTTTTTTGTATGGGCAAGCGTATCGGACCTGAGTCCGGTATTCCGGCCTCCGCGGTACCGCAGTCCTACCCCCTTCCCTCGAAAATCCTAATGCCCCGGCTGGGAGAGACTCTCCTGGCAGGAGCGAACTGTAACTCGCTCCCGGGATGAAAAGAGAACCTATGAAACAGACAGTGGAAATCGAGCTAGGCCAACGTACGCTGAAGCTCGAAACAGGCCGTTTGGCCAAACAGGCGGGTGGCTCAGTCTTGGTCACCTGCGGAGAGTCGACCGTTCTGGTAACGGCGACCGCAGCGGACCATCCGCGCGAGGGGATCAGCTTTTTCCCGCTCACGGTGGACTACCGCGAATACACCTACGCGGCCGGCCGGCTTCCGGGCGGCTACATCAAGCGCGAGGGGCGCCCCTCGGAAAAAGAAGTGCTCACCAGCCGGCTGATTGACCGGCCGATCCGTCCGTTGTTCCCCGAAGGGTTTCGCAACGAGACGCAAGTGATCGCCATGGTGCTCTCGGCCGACCCGGAGTTTGACCCCAGCACGTTGGCTCTGGCCGGAGCCTCGGCGGCTTTGTCGATCTCGCCGATTCCGTTCATGACGACAATCGGCGCGGTCCGGGTAGGTCGCATCGAAGGCGAATGGGTCGTCAACCCCGGCTATACGCAGCTCAAGGACGCTGATCTCAGCATCATCGTCGCGGCCGCGGACGAAGGAATTGTCATGGTCGAGGCCGAGACGAAAGAAGTCTCCGAAGCCGATATCCTCGAAGCGATCAAGGTCGGGCACGACGCCTGCCGCAAGGTCATCGGGGCCATTCGGGAGTTGGTTGAGAAGGCGGGCAAGCCGAAGCTCGAGGTCGAGCCTCCTGCCTTCGACGAAGCGGCCTACAACGAATTCTCCGGGCAGTGGAGCGCCAAGCTGAACGAAGCCGTGGACACGAGCCAGTGTTCGAAGCTCGACAGCCAAGACAAGGTGAGGGACCTCAAAATAGAGGTGTTCGCGCAGTATGAAGAGGACGACGAGAGGAAAGCCGAGGCCGGCAAGTTCTTCAACCGGTTGAAGGAAGTGCTCTTCCGTGAGTCGATTCTAAAAAACAAGCGCCGCCCCGACGGCCGAGCTTTCGATGAGATCCGCGACATCACCTGCGAGGTCTCGCAACTGCCCCGCACGCACGGCTCGGCCGTCTTCACCCGCGGCGAGACGCAGGCGCTGGCGACCGTAACGCTGGCCACCGGCAACGAGGGCCAGCGGCAGGAGAAGCTTGAAGATCCCGACTATCAGAAGCGATTCATGGTGCATTACAACTTCCCGCCGTTCAGCGTCGGAGAGGTCTCCTTCTTGCGTGGGGCGGGCCGTCGCGAGATCGGCCACGGCATGTTGGCTGAGCGCGCTCTGACGGCGGTGCTTCCCGACGACGAGTCGTTCCCTTACACCATCCGCGTGGTCAGCGACATTCTGGAATCGAATGGTTCCAGTTCGATGGCGACCGTTTGCGGTGGCACGCTCGCCATGATGGACGCCGGGGTGCCGCTCAAGGCCCCGGTGGCCGGAATCGCCATGGGCCTGGTGGCCGAGGGCGACGAGCACGCGGTGTTGACCGACATCGCCGGCGCCGAGGACCACTACGGCGACATGGACTTCAAGGTCGCCGGCACGACCGAGGGCATCACCGCGCTGCAGATGGACATCAAGCAGCCCAACGTGAGCCACGAAGTGCTCACGCAGGCTTTGGAGCAAGCCAAGCAAGCCCGCTTGTCAATCCTCGGCTCGATGGCCGCGGCCATCGAAGCGCCGCGCGAGAATATCTCGCCCCATGCGCCGCGCATCTATACGATCCACATCCCAACCGGCAAGATCCGCGACGTCATCGGACCGGGTGGCAAGATGATTAAGAGCATCGTTGCGGAAACCGGAGCGAAGGTCGACGTGGCCGACGACGGCACGGTGCATGTGGCATCGAGCGACGAGGAGGCCGCGAAGAAGGCCATCCAGATGATCGAAGACCTCACTGCGAGCCCCGAGGTCGGCAAGACCTACTTGGGCAAGGTCACGCGCATCGTCGACTTCGGTGCGTTTGTGGAGATCTTCCCCGGCACGGAGGGGCTGCTGCACATCAGCGAGATCGCCGAGCATCGCATCAAAGAGGTCAAGGACGAGCTCAAGATGGCGGATCAGGTACTCGTCAAGTGCCTCGCTCTCGACGGAAGATCAAGCTCAGCCGCAAGGCCGTGCTGCGCGAGCAACGTGACAAGCGCAAGCAGCCGGTTGAGCAGACCACGGAGTAAGGGCGCGCCGGCGGTGACCGCGCGGTGACGGCGCCGGACGACTGGTTTGAACTGACCGGGTCATAGGTAACGTTTGTAGGGGCGGACTGCTGTGTCCGCCCCGGCATTGGCTGTTTGGCTTGTCTTTGCGTTGAAGCTGAGAGCAACTTTGCCGAGCGGACGCAGCGGTCCGCCCCTACGATCGCGCCCACAGGTAGTTCAACAACATGTCCCGCGCTTGTTCTGCTATCGTGCTGACGCATACCCGAGCGCTGTAACTAAGCACCTTGCCTTCGGGCATGCAGGTGCATCACGGAGGTCCCCATGACAAGCAACCCTACGCGGCGCTTCTTCCTTTCCGCGGCAACGGCCGCGGCGGCTTCGGGGGCCCGCGCCGCCGCAGCCAGACTGGGTGACAAGCCCGCGCTGCTCGGCGGCAAGCCCGTCCGAAAGAAGTCCTCTCCCAGTTGGCCGGTGATCAAGAAGAACGACGAAAAGTCGTGGACCTCGGTGCTTCGCTCGCTCAAGTGGAACCGCAGCCGCGGCCGCAGTGTCGACGAGTTCGAAACGGCCTGGGCGAAAGCCATGGACGCGAAATACTGCCTCGCGACGAACGGCGGTACGACTGCTCTTTGGGCCGCGATGAACGCGCTCGAAGTCGGTCCGAAAGACGAGGTGCTTGTCCCGCCCTACACGTTCATCGCTACCATCAACGTGGTGTTGTTGCAGCACGCCCTGCCGGTCTTCGTCGACACCGACCGCGAGACCTTTCAGATGGACGCGACGAAGATCGAAGCGGCCGTCACACCGAATACGCGCACGATCATGCCCGTGCACCTCGGCGGCGCCTCGGCTGATATGGACGCGATCCTCGCAGTTGGAGGGAAGCACAACCTGTCGGTGGTCGAGGACGCCTGCCAGTCTCACTTGGCCGAGTGGAAGGGCAGGCCCGTGTCGACGCTGGGCGATGCCGGTTGCTTTAGCTTCCAAGCCTCGAAAAATCTGAACTGTGGCGAGGGCGGCGCGCTTCTGACCAACAGCGACGCTCTGATAGCGCGGGCCGAGCGATTTCATAGCAACGGCAAGTCGTTCGAGAAATCGTCCACGCCGCTGCCGCATGCCATCAACGGCTGCAACGTCCGCATGACGGAATTTCAAGGCGCGCTATTGCTTTCTCAGATGGACCGGCTCGACACGCAGGCGCGCCTCCGAGAAAGCAATGCCGACTACCTGACCGGCATGCTGCGCGAGATTGACGGCATCGAGCCCGCCCGCATGTACTCGGGCTGCACGCGCAACGCCTACCACCTCTACATGTTCCGCTACGATGCCGGGGCGTTTGCGGACCTGCCCCGCGCTCAGTTCTTGAAAGCCCTGCGCGCCGAGGGAGTTGGGTGCTCGAGCGGCTACACGCCGCTAAACAAGAACCCCTTCCTCAAGCACACCTTTGAATCCCGGGCCTTCAAGAAAATCTACAGCGCCAAGGAAATCGACCGCTGGTTCGAGCGCAACCACCTGCCCGAGAACGATCGCCTGTGCGAGGAGGCGGTGTGGTTCACCCAGAGCACGCTGCTTAGCGACCGCGCCGACATGGAGCAGATCGCCTCGGCCATCCGCAAGGTGCAGAAGTTCGCCGCGGAGTTGCGCGACGCTTGATTCGCCCGCCGGATTCGCCTCGCGCCACGCTCACTTTTGGCGGTGATAGATGCCCTCGTCGAACGCCTCTACGTGGTCTCCGTATTGCAGAAGCAGTGATTGAAGCTCCGCGGTGGACGCCGTCAGCAGAATGTTGTCGGCGGTGCGCTCGTGGGCGATATCGAGCTTTTGTTCGCCGATCATCCAGTCCAGCCACTTGTCTCGCAAGGGCGCTATGGTGAGCACGTCGCCGTTGAGGTCGATCTTGTAGATCGTGTGGGCTGGAAACATGAAGAGGTTGTCGAACTCGTCATTTCCTTTGGCATAGATGTCGAGAAACTGGAACTCGCCGAGCCGCACAAGATGAGCTTTCAGGCCCCAGTCGCTCTGTCCTCCGTCGCCGTCCTGCACGGACAATCGATAGGCCTCAGCGTCTGATTTATCTACGATCCAGGCCTCGTCTTCGCCTTTCCTCCTCCAGGTGCCCAGCAGCTCCGGAACGAAAACGGTCTCACCCTCCGCATAGAACGGATGGACGGACCGCGCAGGACACGAGAATTCCAATGGCGCCCCGGAGAGCACCATCGCAATTCCCCATGCTGCGAGAAGTTTCATAGGTCGCATCTGAACACCTCCAATAGCCTTCTGCCCATCAGTCAACCTTCGGTTGTCACGATATCCGTTAAGGGTATGTTTGAGTCGAACCTCCGACACCGAGCCCGACACCCAGCCCACCGCGATTTGTAAGATAAGTTATTCGTCCTAATAAAATAACCAGTGATTACCGTTGATCTCGAATCCAACCAGGCGTTTACCCTTGAAGATTGGTGCAAACGAGCGAGGCTCATCTCCGGCGGCCTTCGCTTCGCGGACCGGGATTCGGTATTTCGCCCACGACATGCCCTCCGGCTTCAACCCAATGTAGCGGTAGCAAACCAACACAGCGTATCTATCCTTCTCGACAAGAATCCGGGTGCGTTTGTTGTCCCCGATGATGGTGTTTCCGGGCGTCTCCCAAAAGCCCGCCGGTTTTACCTGCTTCTCGAATTCCCGCCTCTGCGCCTCCTCGTTTCGATCCTTGTTACGGTAGTCGTCGGCCGTGAGCCCCAGCCTCGTATCAATAAGCTTCTTCACGGCGCTAGCCGAGTTGTTGCGCACGCGGAATAAGGCCAGCCGGCGGATTCGCTGTTCGCCCTCCAGGAACTCAACACTAAGCAGGTATTTTTCCTTCTCCCGCAGCAGAAACAGGAAAGGCGCGGCGCCCAGCGCCGGGGATGCCGGCGACCGGCAGGCCCTGTAATGTCAAGCTGGTCCCGATCTTGGCAACTAGAGAAGCCGAAACGGAGCCAACATCGGCCATCAAGGCTCTCTGCCGAGCTTGCTCGTGGGCCGCAATATAGTCCACGCTCTCGCGTCTCAAGGTGAACTGAGTTCCACGGCGGGCCACAAAGAGAAGTCCGCCTGCCCGGATTCGCAACGCTCCTGACATCTTGTTCGGGTAGGCAGGAACGCCTTGAAGGTCTTCAATGTCCCCGACATCTGCGCTCTCTTGCGCTGCGATACGACCCGGCACACTGCCAAGAGTGAGCGCCAGGGCGGTGATCGTCCAGCCTCTACCGCATCGCATCTGTTTCCCTCCAAGCCAAACTTGATCCGGCACTCTCGCCAGTTCCCTGTACTCGCCCTGGCGCCATATGGCTTACCAGCCCCTTTTGTCGCTGCGGATGAGTTTTTTTCACAACACCAACATCCTGGAATATCACGCTATTGAATAAGCAAGGTCTTCGTGGGCAACTGAATCTCGGTCACCACCGGCACATCAGATCGCACAGGCCGGTCGAATATCACTTTAAGTGGGGTATCCATTTGACTCAGGTGACCACAACATACTGTGGTTGGCTATTGGCGGCCCCCGGAAAGGCTTGCCGATAGCACCACGTTTCCAAGCCTGCGATGGCCATGGCGCGTGCGTAATCCTTGATCGGCCCGAAACGCAGCCTCGTGGCCCAATTGCCTGCATACGACTCGCCAACGCCTTCGTCGCCTTGGAAGAGTTTCCCGAGAAGACCGCGTCCAGACCCGCTTCCGCCGCAACGTCCGGCCAAGAGCTACCTCCCAAGGTGTAGCCGACTGACCCGGAGACCGAGCCCTTCTCGGCCCGCGTGAAAAGCATCTTGCCCGTCGCTTTCTCCGAAATGCGGAACACACAGTGGATCTCGGTTTTCCCGTAGCCGAATCCGATGGCGGCGCGCCTCGCCCGGCTCCCAGGGCGGTAGCCCGTGACCACACCGGAGAGAACGAGAGTGGGTTCACTGGAACCGCCGCCTGTCGCCAGCCATCGTGCGGATGGCCCCCCCGTGTAGTTCGTGACGAAGCTCTGGAACTTCGTCTTCCTGTCGAGCTGGAGAGCCAAATCTCGCAGAAGTGAGTAAAGATGGCGTGGCTGCACGACGACGTCGCTTTTCATGAGGAAATTCGAGACTTCGAGCAACCTGTAGGTTCGAAAGCTCCTTTGGCTCTTAGCCTTTTTGTACTGCTTCATTTGCTGCTTCAGGATCGGTGACCAGTCGTCTTCGTGCCGCACGGCGGAATGCCAGGAACCGGAATCAGGAGTCAAACTAGCCTGGACTTTGGTGATCTCTCCTGCGGTGACTCGAAGATCCTTCACGTAGTCGTCGTAGGAACCCTTCTTGAGCACGAGGCGGTACGGACCACCCGGCAAGACGCGATCCACCTTGACGGGCGTATGTCCAGCTAGGAACCCCTCTATATAAAGGGCCGCATCGCTTGGCTCCGACAAGACCTCAAGCGCTCCGAACGTGGGCCCCTTCGCACCCAACGGGCGAGCCGTGGTCAGGAGCCCTAGGAGAACTAAACCGACAACTTTCAGCGTTGCCACTCTTACTGACATAGTCGATCTTCCCTGCCAGCGGCAGACTGCTGCCAGGTGAACCAGCACAAGCGACATGGTCATCGCAACCTCCGTTGGTATCGAAGCAGTTCGACCTTTTGACCAGTCCATCGCCTCCCTAGGCGGACACGTCCACACGAACATCCCGCCGCGGCAGCCACCAGCGGGGTTGGCCAGAGGCTTGGCTCACTTGGCTTCGCAGATCGAGCCAGGTCCGTTGCGGCTCCAGGTGGTGAGCGCGGTGCATCGAGAGCCCGAAGGAGAACCAGTACATGAGCTGGCCGTAGTAGTTGTGCGACCGCGACTCAGGCGAGCCTGTGGAAAATCCCTCGTGGGTCTTCAGCGCAAACACGTACCAAAGCAACGTTGACTCCGCGATCAGCGCCGGCGCCATGCCCCCCACAAGCCGCGTGGGACCGACGAACGCCAGCAGCACCGAGTACACGGCGCCAATCAACACGTAGTTCCACACCAACTCGCGCACGTCACTCTTGCTGACATACCCTCGCTTCCACAACCAGAAAAACCATTGGTGCGGCAGCAGCGCAGCCCGTATTGGGATCTCGAGCCAGGTCCGCGGCTTGACGAAGTGGTCCGGATCTTTCTCGGGGATGTTCGTATGAGCGTGGTGCAGATGGTGCGTCTTGCGGAAGTTGATGTATGGGGTCATGGAGGCGACCAACGCCAAACGGCCCCACCAATAGTTCGCCGCTTTGCTGCGTCCCAGATGGCCGTGGCTCGCCTCATGAGCCATCACGGCCCCGACGAACATGAGATAGGTCCGCGCGATCACCTCGAGGACGGATTCACCGAGATTCGCGGGGTGAAGAAAAAGACTGCCCATGGCCAGCAAGCCGCTGACGCAGATGACGGTTCGGTTGATGAGTTGGGTTTGTTGGCGCGTCATGTCGAGATCCTTAGCGGTTGAGGGGAAGGCCGGTCCGGTCCTCGGCCGCCACGCTGTTGGCGAGAACCGGGAAGTAGTCATCCGCCGTATCGGGTTGCGCAGTTGCGTCGGGCTGTGCCGTCGTGGACGCAGCTCCATCACCGTCGGCGTTACCCCGCCGCGCCCGGAGCAAACGCTGGTAGTGCGCCTTGCGGACCGCCAAGGCGTCGCCGTTCCAACAATCGCGCCAGAGTTGCATGACGCCGTCTTCGAGTTGCTCGACCGTCATACCGCGCGGACGGAAGTTGAGGTCGAACAACGTGCAGCGATCCCACTGGCCGGGATGCAGCAAGCGGCCTTCTTCGAGAAGTTGCTGATAGAGCCGCGTGCCCGGGAACGGCGTCAAGATGGTGACTTGCACTTCGAGCAGGCGCGACCGGTCGATAAACTCCCGTAGCTCGTCGAAGGTGTCGACGGTGTCCGAGTCGAGGCCGACGATGAAGCACCCGCAGACGCTCACGCCGCGGCTCTGGATCTTTTCAATCGCCTCCAAATAGTGGGCGCTCTGTTGCGCCTCCAATTGACGCGATCTATGCCGTCGAGGCCCGATGCGCTCGGAGTCTCGAAACCGATCAGCACCTGGCGGCAGCCGCTGGGGTAGAGCAGGTCCAGCAGCTCTTCGTCTTCCGCGATGGAAACGTCGGTCTCGGTGAAGTAGCGGATGTTGCGGTCCGCCAGCTCCCGCAGGAGCCGCTTCGACCAGCCCTTGTGCACAAACGTGTTGTCGTCGGCGAATTCGATGAAAGGCCGCCGCCACAAGGCGCGAATGGCATCTACCTCCGCGAGCACCTTCTCGACCGGCTTGATGCGGTAGCGGGGTCCGTAGAGTTTCGAGGCGGCGCAGAAGTGGCAATCCCAAGGGCAGCCGCGCGTGGTCTGGACCGTGATGCGGTTGTAGGAGCCCACGCGGTGGATCTCGCCGTTGACGGACGTGTCGGCCTGGGTCCCGTGGCCGTTCGGGGTGGCTTGCGTCAGCAGGTCGAAACGCGGCATCGGCGCCTCGGCGAGGTCGAACTGCCCCGGCTGCTGCTCGCGATAGAACTTCTTGAGTCCTGCTCGGCCGCCGCGCTGGAAGTCGCCAACGACCTGGGGCCAGGTCAGCTCCCCTTCGCCGACCACGACTGCATCCGCGTGCCCGGCAGCCTCTTCGGCCAAGACGGATGCGTGCAGGCCCCCAAAAACCACTGGCACGCCGTGAGCGCGATAGGTATCGGCCACGAGATAGGCGTCGAAGGCGCGCGCCGTATAGGTCGACAGAGCCACGAGGTCGAAGTCCATGCGCGGGCGTTCGGCGAAAGACGTAACGTCGTCGACCTCGACGTACTCGACGTCCACCTCTTCAGGGGTTGCGCCGGCAAGAGTCAGCAAAGCCAAGCTGGGTAGCTGGGCAATCACGCGGCCACGGTTGATGAACTGCGGCAACGTGATGCCGAGATCAATGAACTTGCGCGTCTGCAGCTTCACGCCGGCAATCGCAATCAGTCCGATCTTCATGACTCACCTCGCAAGCTCCTCTCAGACGCCACCCAGGCCCGACGTTGGGTGGGTAAGGACGCCGTGGGAGATCTTCCACGCCGGTTGTTGTCGCCCCGCGAGGCGGCGAGGCCGCCCACCTCGTCGGTGGCTATAGGCGCAGGCCAACGCCGCGATGCCCACCACGCCCGGCCCAAAGGCCAGCACGTAGACCGGCAAGACCCTCATGGCGACCAGGATGGTGAGGCCAACCGTCGCGAGGCTGCCCATGGGGATGAGGAGTCCGGCCAGCCAACGTCGCGCACCGGCAAACGCCGACCGCTCTTGCTCCCGTGCTGCAAAAATGGCCGCGATTCCAAACACCATCCCGTAGCCGTGCGCTTGGCGGATCAACAGCCGCACGAAGTCACCGTAGTCGCCGACGAAGCTGGGAGGCGGCAGCGGACCTTCGAAGGAGTACGTGCCCATCAGCATTCCGGCGCCCATGCTGGTGGCGATCAGCAGCCATCCAAAGGGTTCCGGGTGTCCCGCCGTCCCGCGCGCCAGCCGCACGCCGATGGCGCACGCGAAGAACACGAGCATGGCAGGCAGTGGCAGTAGGTACTTACATCGTGGATCCACCCAACTCGCCAGGCACAGCACGGCCGGCATGAGAGCCGCGCCGGCAAAGATCGCGAGACAGCCCAAGCTGGCCGCGGCGGAGGCAAATGCCTTCTGCTCCGCCAACCGCCGGTACAGCAACGCCAACACCGGCAGCGTCATCGCCGCGACCCGCGCGAGCCGGAGCATACGCATCGGCAGCGAGTTGGGGTCGGCGAGCGACGCCGCGAGGACCTCGGCGACAACTCCGTAGAAGCTGAGTGCCACTTCGAGGGCCGACCCAAGCAGCAAGATCCCCAGCAGGTAACGCAGCTCGGGGTTGTCCCAGCCGGCGGACGTCCTAGAAAGCAAAAGGGCCAAGCCCGCCGTAACACCCAGAGCGCCGAGCGGAGCGAGTAGTAGAAGTGGTTGGCAGAACAGGCCCGCAACGCAACCGGCCGCGTATGAAATCGCGCCATGGTGGATGAGCCACCAGGCTGCCATGCGCCGGGAAGCGCGCAGCCCGCTCTCCCGCTTCGTTTCCGCGAGGGCCAGGAGGACCAACGCAAACCCAATCAGAGCGACGTTTCGATGGTCGGCCGCGGCGAAGGTCGAATTGAGAACAGCGGCGGGTCCCAGCCATGCCGCCCCGGCAAACCCAGCCGCCAGCAGGCTCCAGCCCGCCGTCCGGAGTGACAGATCGAGAGTGGCATCTTGGCTGTATCCGACTCTCCCTGCCGCAGACCACGCGACGGACTGCGAGGCCGCCGCTTCGCTCCCACTCGCTGTGTGTGTCACGACCCCCGGTAGTGCACCGGAATGGCCAGTCAGCGGCGAGATGATAACTGCTTTTCTATCAGCGTCTTGTAGAATTGTCTACCTAGGCAGCATCGAGCGGTGTAGACACTGAGTGCCAATCGATGTACATTCAATGCATCGATGGCCTTTCTTGACAGATCGGAAAAGTCCTTCCTCCAAACCGTCTCCGACACCACCTACTGCAATATCTTCTCGCCCCAGCGGGTCGAGTACGAGAAGCGCCTGTTGGGACGGGACTACGTGGAGTTGGGAGCCGCCTGGAGTCTCGACATCGACGATGCGGACCGGCCGCTCGTCAACGACTGGAAAGTCAACGAACGCGTCGAAGCAATGGCTGACGGCCTTCGCGACCGGCTGGCCAGGCGAGGGAGCGCGACCCGGCACGAACTGGTCCTCTACGAGGACACAATTGTGTATCTGCTCTACCACCGCTATGTCACCCAGCTCACGGCGGCGGCGTTTGGCGACGGGGCGCCGCCTACCGGCAAGCGCTGGCAGTTCTATCGCGATTACTTGCGGGAGTGGGCCTACTACTTCGACCTGCCGGGCGTCACGTTCCCGACCGGGCACCAGCCGGCGCATACCTTCGCTTGCTACTTCCAAGTGCGGCGCGCCTTCCTGCATATTTTTCATCACATCGTCGGCACGTCCCCATCGGTGGCCCGGTTGCGCGGGGCGGTTTGGCAGTCGATTTTCACGCACGACATCCGCCGCTACCGGCGGACGCTCTACGCCCGCATGGGAGACTTCGCCACATTGATCACGGGGCCTTCTGGCACGGGCAAGGAGTTGGTCGCGCGAGCGATCGCGCTGTCACGCTACGTCCCGTTCGACGAGCAGCGGTGCCGCTTTGAAGACGTGCCGGAGTCGTTCTACCCCATCAACCTCGCCGCGCTACCCCCGACGCTGATCGAATCGGAACTCTTCGGTCACCGCCGAGGCTCCTTCACCGGCGCAACGGAGGACCGCACTGGGTGGCTCGAGACCTGTCCTGAGTTGGGCTCAATCTTTCTGGACGAGATCGGCGAACTGGATCCCTCCATTCAAGTGAAGCTGCTGCGTGTGATCGAAACCCGCACCTTCCAACCTGTGGGTGACACCGCAAGCCGCCGTTTCAGCGGCAAGATCATCGCCGCCACCAACCGTGACCTGAGCGAGGCCATGCACGAGGGCCGCTTCCGCGAGGACCTCTACTACCGCCTCTGCTCGGACCAGGTGGTGACGCCTTCCTTGCACAGCCAGATCAAGGAGTCGCCGGGCGTCCTCCACGAGTTGATCTTTTTCATGGCCCGAAAGGTCGTGGGCGAGGAGGCTGCGGGCCTGGCTCCAGAGGTGGAGCGCTGGGTCAAAGAGAATCTCGGGCTGGAGTACGCCTGGCCGGGCAACTACCGCGAACTCGAGCAGTGCATCCGAAACTTCCTCGTCCGCCGGCAGTATCAGCCGCCCTCCCGCGCCAGCCGCCGCGGGGCACTAGCGGCTCTTGACGAGCGCTTGAAGGAGGGCGGGCTCACGGCCGAGCAGGTGCTGAGCTACTACGCGACGCTCGTGTACGCGAAAACCCGCAGCTACCAGGAAACCGCCCGGCGTCTCCAGCTTGACCGGCGCACGGTCAAGAGCAAGATCGACCCACAACTGCTGGCTCAACTAGGAGGCCGGCACAGTGGCGAATCCTCCGCCGAGCCGGGCTTCAAATGACGGCCTACGCCGGTGGAGAGCCGATGGCCGCGAGTTTTTTCTCTTCGAGCGATTTGCGGACGGCGTCGAGCACGCCGTTGAGGAACGGGACGGACTCCTTGCCCGAAAAACGGCCGCCGATCTCCAGTGCCTCGTTGATGATCACCGGCGCCAGCGACGTATCCTCCAGCAGTTCATACACAGCCATCCGCAGGATGCACCGGTCGACGGCCGACATGCGCTCCAATCGCCAGTTGTCCGCGTGAGACTCGATGAGCCCGTCGATCTTCGCGATCTGCTCGACCACCCCCCGTAACACGCGGTTGGCGAACGGGTCGTCCGTAGAGTCGCCCGGGGTCTCTTTGGACAGCTCGCTCCAATACGTTTCGACCACCTTGTCGGGAGAAGCTTGGGAGACCTCCCACTGGTAGATCATCTGCAGGGCGCGTTCACGGGAACGGTGGCGGGAGGGCATGTTACTTCTTCGACTTGTGCGAGGCGCGCAACTCTTTGGCCAAGTTGGCCATCTCGATGGCGGTCATGGCTGCGTCGAAGCCTTTGTTGCCGCCCTTGGCGCCGGCGCGGTCGATGGCCTGCTCGAGCGTATTGCAGGTGAGCACACCGAAGATCGTGGGGACGCCGGTTTCGTGTCCGGCAGCCGCGATACCTCGCGAGGACTCCCCCGCAACGTAGTCGAAATGCGGGGTGTCGCCGCGAATCACCGCACCCAGGCAGATCAGCGCATCATAATCGCCGCTGGTGGCCATCTCGCGTACCACCACGGGGATTTCGAGCGACCCCGGCACCTTGACCACGTCGATACTCTTAGCCGATGCACCCATACGCTCGAGCGCATCGACCGCGCCGGCCAGCAAGCGCTCGGTGATGAAGCTGTTGAATCGGCTGGCGATGATGCCGAAGCGCAGCCCTTGAGCGCTCAATTCGCCTTCGATGACGCGGTATCGCTCTTCTTGCTTCTTCATGCGCTCCGTTTCTTGCGGTTGGCGGGCACGGCATGCCGTACCCCTACATTTCCCTAGCGGCCCTGGAACTCGGCCTTACGCTTCTCTAGAAAGGCCTGCGTGCCTTCGCGAATATCCTCGGTGGAGCAGCTCAGCGCGAACTGGGTTGCCTCCCAGCGCAGGGCCTCGTCGAGCGGCATCTCCATCCCCCGCTGCACAGCGTCCAGACAGAGAGCCACGGCCACCGGACCGTTCTCTAGTATTCTAGCCGCAATTTTGTGGGCTTCCCCGAGAAGGTCCTCCAGCGGCGCCAGCCGGTTGACCAGACCGACACGATACGCCTCTTCAGCGGTGACGGGATCGCCGGTCAGAAGCATCTCCAAGGCGCGCCCTTTGCCCACCAGACGGGGCAGCCTTTGGGTGCCGCCGTAGCCGGGCACGATGCCGAGCTTGACCTCGGGCTGGCCCAGGCGCGCGTTGGGAGAGGCCACGCGAATGTGGCACGCCATGGCCAGTTCCAGCCCGCCGCCCAGGGCGTATCCATTGATCGCCGCGATCACGGGCTTGGGTAGGCCCTCGATCCGGGCGAACACACGCTGACCATCCAAAGCCCAGGCGCGCCCCTCCATGGGCGACAACGTCTTCAACTGATTGATGTCGGCGCCCGCGACGAAAGCCTTTTCGCCCGCCCCGGTCACGATCACCGCCTTGACGCTGTCGTTGGCTGCGATGTCGTCGAAACACTGCCCCAGCGCCGCCACGGTCTCGGCGTTCAGAGGGTTCAGCTTCTCGGGACGGTTTACCGTCACCCGAGCGATCGAGTCTTCTACTTCGTACCGAAGATTCGCGTAAGACATGGTCTACCTCCCAGTCGGACGGTCCGGATTACTCGTCCAGAACATCGACCCAGGGTAAACCATCGGCCACGAAAGCCGCCGCTAGCTGAGCGCCGACGACTGCGAGGACAAAGCGAAGACTGATAGGGGAACTGATCGATGCCACCGGCGGCTAGGGAAGCCGCCTCATCAAACAAGCCCGTTAACAGGACGCTGCGAAACCGGGGAAAGGCGATGTCTCTTGATCGACAAGGCCACCTTGCCGGGTTCGGTGCGCACGGTGATGCCTTCAACCTGCAGCGATACGTCCTGGGAGGCCTCGATCTGTCCCGGCCCCATGTGGATCGTCATCTGGATTTTCGTGCCCACCTCGACCTTATCTTCGGTCTGGAAGAGCAGGCCCCGCCGACTGATGTTGAGGGTGCTTCCGGTTCCGGTCGAGGGCCGCGACCCATCCCGGGAAAAGCGGAAGTTCACGGGACGCCGGATGTCATAGCGATATGAGCGGTGGCGCATTGACTACATTGTTTACCCTAGGACACCCCTAAGACAATAGGACTAAAGTCACAAATCTGCTTTGGTACCATAGACCGTCTGCGGAGCCCCCGCCCGCTCCAACGGAGCCCGTTTCCCGCAAGAAGACCCCGAGGCGACCCTGATGAAGTTCACGACGCTTCTGCATTCCGTCAGCTATTCCGGCTCCTGGGGCCAGGCCCGGCTCAGCGTCGACGACTTCGTCCGCAAGGCTGCGGAGCTGGGCTTTGACGGCGTCATGCTGACGGCGAAGCGGCCTCACCTCTCCATGCTCGACTACGACGATACCGCGCGGGAGAGCCTGCGGAAGCTGATTGAAGAGCAAGGCCTCAAGAAGGTCTGTCTGGCCGGCTACAGCAACTTCACCGCCGATCTCGAGCACGCCGAGATCCCAATGCGCGAGATGCAGATCGTCTACGTCACCGAGATGGCGCGGCTCGCTCGGGACGTGGGCGGCGACCTGATCCGCATCTACACCGGTTACGAGAACCCCGCGGCGGGCTACCTGCCGCAATGGGAGCTGGTTGTCAACGCGCTCAAGGAATGCTCCCAGCGCGCCGCCGAGTTTGGGGTGACCGTCGGTGTGCAGAACCATCACGATATCGCGGTCGACTACCGCAGCCAGAAGGACCTGATGGCGGCCGTCGGCGAGCCCAACTGCAAGCCGCTCTTCGACGCCTGGGCTCCGGCGCTGCAGGGCGTCGACATCACGGAAGCCGCCAAGGTGATGGCTCCGCTCATGCCGCACACCACCATCGCCAACTACCAGAAGCGGCCCCGCTTTCACTACAACCCCGACGTGATCAACTACGAAGCGAAGACGCCCTATGCCCAGGCCGTTCCGATGGAAGACGGCTTCATCGACTACCGCGCGTTCCTCACCGCCCTGCATCAAGGCGGCTTCGCAGGCAGCGTGGCGTACGAGATGTGTTCGCCTCTGCTGGGCGGGGGCAGCCTCGACAACCTGGATCGTTACGCACGTCTCTTCTTGAAGTTCATGAGCGGCCTGGAGTAAGCTGCGGAATCGCCCATGGCCGACATCGAAGCAAGAGATCCCTACCAACTTCGCGCGGAAGACGTCAGGGAAGCACCGACCAACTTCACGGCGATGTTCCGGCTGATCGGCCCGGGGCTGATTCTCGCCAGCTCGATTGTCGGCTCCGGCGAACTGATCGCCACCACCGTGCTGGGGGCCGAGAACGGCTACACGCTGTTGTGGCTGATCATCGTCAGTTGCTTCATCAAGATCGCCGTGCAGAACGAGTTGGGCCGGTACGCCATCGGTACCGGCGAGACGACCCTCGAAGCGTTCGACCGAGTGCCGGGCCCGCGGTGGAAGGTGGCGTGGGTTGTGTGGCTGTGGGTCGTCATGGTCGTGATGACGATGATGCAAACGGGTGGAATGCTGGGCGGCATCTCGGAGATTCTTCACGGCATGATGCCCGGTGTGCCGGTGCAAGTGTGGGTAGTTGCCGTGGCTTCGCTGACGGCGGTCGTGCTGATCGTGGGGCGCTACAGCATGGTCGAGAGGGTGGCGATGGGGCTGGTAGTCAGCTTCACGATCCTGACGGTGAGTTGCGCGTTTCTGTTACTCAAGCGGCCGGAGTTCTTCTCGTGGGCGAGTGTCGCCGACGGACTGATGTTCCACATGCCGCAAGGGGGCTTCGTAACCGCCGTGGCGACGTTCGGCATTACCGGCGTGGGCGCAACCGAGCTGGTCATGTACCCCTACTGGTGCATCGAGAAGGGATACGCGCGCTACACCGGCCGCAGGGAAGACACACCCGCCTGGCAGAGACGGGCCTTCGGGTGGGTCAAGGTGATGGGCGTCGATGTCGTCAACTCGATGGTCATCTACACCTTCGCCACGATCGCCTTCTACCTGCTGGGCGCGGGCATTTTGAACGGCATGGGACTGCTTCCCCAAGGCAGCGACATGGTCAAAGTGCTCTCCAGCATGTACACGGAAACGCTAGGCGAATGGTCGCTCTATCTGTTCCTGGTCGGGGCTTTTGCCGTCTTCTATTCGACTGTCTTCGCTTCCACCGCGGCGCACTGCCGGATGTTCGCCGACTTCGTCGCAATGCTCGGCTTCTACGACAAACGGGATTATGAGACAAGGCTCAAGTTCACCCGCATCTTCGTGGTGGTGCTGCTTTTCGTCCCCGTGATGTATTTCGCGTTCTTGCAGGAGCCGGTGACGATGGTGAAGATCGGCGGTGTGGCCCAAGCGGTGATGCTGCCGGTGATCGGGTTCGTCGCGGTGTATCTGCGGCACCGCCACATGCCGAAGCAGATCCTACCCAAGGGTTGGCTCACGCTGGCTCTGTGGGTCTCGGCGGTCGTCATGGCGGTCATGATGGGATATTCGCTGTTCCAAGGGGCGGGCCACTGACCGAAGCCGTCGAGGTGCGACCTGCTGTCCCCTCCACCGCCGCAAACGCATCGGGTACATGATCATGAAAACTCTCTTCTACGCGATCATTCTTTCCTCCATCACCTTCGTCCCGTTAGCCGCGGCCCAAAACGTGCTTACCCCCGAAGAGATCGAACAAGGCTGGATTCTACTTTGGGACGGCGAGACCGAATATGGCTGGGAATGGCACGGGGACGCCCGGTGGAAGGTTAAAGACGGCGTTCTCAGCTCCGATGGCGGCGGCGTGGGCTGGCTGGGCACGACCAGCATGTTCGGCGACTTCGAGCTGAGCCTGGAATTCCGCACGGCCGCCGACGGCAACAGCGGCGTCTTCCTCCGATCGGCACGCAGCGGCCCGGCGCACGAAACCGGCTACGAACTCCAGATCGCCAACCGTCTCGACCACGGCTACAACACCGGCAGCCTGGTCTTCTATGCCAAAGCCCAGCCGGCGCAGTTCATCGGCAATAACTGGAACCGTTACGACGTACGCGCGGTCGGCGACCGCATCGTTGTCCGACTCAACGGCCGCGAACTGCTCGACGTCAACGACTCATCCCACCCGACGGGGGTGATTGGATTGCAGTACAACGAAGACAAACCCATCGAGTTCCGCAACATCAAGCTGAAACCCCTGGGGCTAAGCCCGCTCTTCAACGGCGAAGACCTCACGGGTTGGCAAAAGGTCGACCGGCCGAATCGCGACGATGTGCACGAATGGTCGGTGCGCGAGGGGACCCTACACGTTGAAAAGGGTGCCGGGCAGCTCGAGACCGAGAAGGCCTTCCAGAACTTCGTGCTACAGCTCGCCATCAAGACCAACCCGCCCAGCACGGATCACCATCCCAACAGCGGCGTCTTTCTACGCGGTGAGCCGGGGGTCTTCTGGAGCGGCTACGAGTCTCAGATCCGCAACGAGTTCACGGACGGCGACCGCACCAAGCCTCACGACTTCGGCACGGGCGGCCTGTACTTTTACGTCCCGGCGCGCCGAGTGATTCCCAACGACGGCGAGTTCTTCCACAAGACTGTGGTCGCCTATGGCCGTCACATGGCCGTGTGGATCAACGGCATCCAAACCAGCGACTGGGAAGACACGCGCCCGGTGGGTAGCAACGCCCGCCGTCAGGCTCGGCTGGTTCCGGGCGTCTTCAGCCTGCAAGCCCACGACCCGACCACCAACCTCGACTTCAAGAGTATCCGGGCTGTGGAGTTAGCGGAAAAGTAGACGTCCTGGGAAGCCGTCAGGAATAACCCTGAGTATCGAAACCCCTGTGGCAGGAGGCCTGAGCGGGTGGCGGCAAAGTCGGGCCTGGCGATGTTCGTGATCGAGGGCCTTGGCATACCAAGGCCCCCCGCTGGCTTGGTCACATGAGCGTCTTGGGGCCGGACGACGCAACCTGCCGCCCGCTTATCGAGGCCTCACGCCGGGAACGCTCCGGAGCCGATGCTATTGTGATGGCTTGATATCGTTCCTCTCCCACGGGTCTTCTAAGTCCTGCGCTTTTCTCCTCGCGCTTTTGCTGCTCGTCGGTCTCGCGGCGCACGCGCAAGCGCCCGACCTCAAGCCTACCGGTTACGTCAACGACTTCGCCGGCGTGCTCAACCAGCAGACCAAGAGCCAACTCGAAGCCCTCGCGCTCGAGCTGAAACAGAAGACGGGCGCCGAGATCGCGGTGGCGATCGTCCCGTCGCTCGAAGGCGACAGCGTTGAGAACTACGCCAACCTGCTGGCCGAGAGTTGGGGCGTCGGCGACCAGGAAGACCGTGGGGCCCTGGTGCTGCTCGCCGTCGACGATCGTCGCCTGCGCATTGAGATCGGCTACGGCCTCGAACCCATCATCCCCGACGGACGCGCCGGCGAGATCCGCGAGATGATGACCCCCGCCCTGCGCGCGGGGGACTACAACGGCGCCGTGGCCGTCGCCATGGTGCAACTGGCGCAGATCGTCGCTCAGGACGCGGGCGTCACCCTTACCGGCATGCCGCAAGCCGCGCCCGGCCGCGCGCGCAGTTCCCGGCGGCGAAGCTGGTGGCCGCTACTGTTCATCCTTCCGTTGCTGTTGATGCCTCGGCGCCGTCGCATGGGCGGCTGGCACGGTGGCGCCTTGACCACCGCTTGGATGCTCGGCAGCCTCGGCGGATTAGGGGGCGGCTTCGGCTCCCGCGGCGGTTCCGGCGGGGGCTTCAGCAGCGGAGGGTTCGGCGGTTTCAGCGGCGGCGGCTTTGGCGGCGGCGGCGCCTCCGGCTCATGGTGATCACATGACGAAGGAACAATTACTCGACGATCTCGTAGGAAAACTTAGGGAGGACCTCGGCGACGAGCTGGTCTGCGTGGTCCTATACGGCTCGGCGGTGACGGGCGACTACCAGGAAAAGGTTTCCGATCTCAACGTGCTCTGTGTTCTCGAAACCATCGGGCCCGCGCAACTCGAGAAGGCCTATCCGGCGGTCGATCGCTGGCTCAAGCGCAAGCAGCCGCCCCCGATCTTTCTGTCGACCGAGGAAGTCGAGAACGCCCACGACGCCTTTGCGATTGAGTTCCGTGATATCCGCGTCGCCTATCGCGTGCTCCACGGGGAAGACGTCGTGGCGTCGATCGAAGTGGAGCCGGTCCATCATCGCTACCAAGTTGAGCATGAGTTGAGGTCGATGCTCCTGCGGCTGCGCGAACGCTATCTGGCACTGCAGAAAGACCACCGCGAGGTGACCCGCCTCATGGTCGACTCGCTCTCGACCTTCTCGACCTTGTTCCGGCATGCGCTGATCCTTAGTGGCGCGGAGCCGCCGGTCAAGAAGCGCGAGATTTTTCGGCAAGCGGCCTCGCGGTTCGACACTTCTTCGTCGCCGTTTGAAACCTTGCTCGACATTCGCGAGGGCGCGCGCAAGTTGCCGGATGCCGAGATTCGACCGCTTTTCGCAGACTATTTGGCACAGATCACGCGGACCGCCGAGCACGTCGACCGGATATAATCCGAAGGAGCCTGCTGAGGTGCCGTCTATCGATTCACAACGGGAGAAGAGGATTGAAAAAAGTACTAATCGTTCTCGGTGTGTTGGTGTTGCTGCTTCTCGTGGTTGCGATCGCCTTCGGCAGCATGTTCGTCGGCCGACGCAATGTGATGGTGACCCAGCAGGAAGGCATCAAAGGTGCTTGGGCCCAGGTGGATACGGTCATTCAACGTCGGGCTGACCTGATCCCGAATCTGGTCGCAACGGTCAAGGGTATCGCCGCGCAGGAGCGTGAAGTTTTCACGAACATCGCCAACGCGCGCGCGGCCATGGCGGGCGCACGGACGCCGGGCCAGCGCATTGCCGCCAACGAGCAACTGGGCGGCGCGCTCTCGCGGTTGCTGGTGGTGGTCGAGCGCTATCCCGAGCTACGGTCGAACCAGAACTTCCTGCGGCTGCAAGACGAGCTGGCTGGAACGGAGAACCGCATCGCGATCGAGCGGCGCAAGTACAACCAGACCGTCCAGCAGTACAACACGTACATCCAGCTCTTCCCGAACAATCTCATCGCCTCGATGGGGGGCTTCGACCGCGAGGACGCCTACTTCCGTACAACCGAAGAAGCCCGCCAAGCGCCACCGGCGGTGAACTTCAACCCGACCGAGTCACAACCGCAACAGTAGGGGTAGACCGGCACGCCCACTCTCTCTTGGGTCTCTTGGGATTGTACGGGTGAACCGCTAGTCCAGCCGCGTAGGGGTGGACCGCTGCGTCCACCCCGGTGCCGCGGATTTGCTCGCACCTTCAAAGCAGACACAAGCAGTGTTACCAAGGGCAGGTATTACCCACGTCCCGGTCAGTCAACCACTGCCGTACGACATGGTTTGGAGAACCGTGGGTGCCGGCTGTGGCCCGTGAGCCACAAGCCCGCTAACTAGTCCAGCCGGAAGCTTCAACCCAACCGCGTAGGGGTGGACCGCTGCGTCCACCCCGTTGTCGCGGATTTGCTCTCACCTTCAAAGCAGACACAACCGGTGTTACCAAGGGCAGGTATTACCCATGTACGGTCAGTTCAACCGCTGCCGTACGACGTGGTTTGGACAACCGTGGGTACCGGCTGTGGCCCGTGAGCCACACGCCCGCTAACACCCTGTCAATTGACGCTTTTGTCGGGAACCTCGCGCAGGAACTTGTCGACGACCTCGCGCTGTTGCGTCTCGGTGAGGGAAGACTGGATCAGTCGGCCCGCGGCCTGGATCGCCAGGTCGGCCGCCATGCCGCGAATTTCCACCAGCGCCGCCCGCTGCTCAGCTTCGAGCCGCTCCATCCCCTGATCGACGATACGGCGCGACTCGGCTTTGGCTTCGTCGAGGATGCGCTGCCGTGAATGGTCCGCATCCTCGCGGGCCTGGTGGACGATTTGCTCCGACTTCTGAATTGCCTCGTCCACGCGGCGCTGGTTTTCGGCCACGACGCCTTCGGTGTCCTTTTGCGCCTTTTGGGCTTGCTGGAGCGCGTCTTCTATCTTCTTCTCGCGCTCGTCGAGCGCCTCGAGGATCGGCTTCCAGGCGAGCTTGCGCAGCACGACCAGAAGGGTGAAGAAGATGATGATCGTCCAGATCATCAACCCGGGTTCGAAACGGAGTAAAGCGCTTTCGCCCGCCATCACGCCCTTAATGGATCAGGATGATCAGCAGGCATCCGACGACCGAGATGACTGCCACGCCTTCCAACAGAAAGAGAGGCAACTGGACCGCGGCTTGAATGTCCTTGGCCGCTTGCGGCTGGCGAGCGATGCCTTCCGCCGCCGCTGCGGCCAGGCGCCCGATGCCGATGCCGGCGCCGACGACCACAATGCCGCCGCCGACCGCGGCGCCGAAATAGTGCAGGCCGCCCATCTCGCCCCCGCTACCGTCTTGGGCTAGTGCGGCGCTGGGCGACATTAGCAACAGGGCCACGGTGAAGAGCATAAGGCCGGCTGCTCGTTTTGCGTTGAACTTCATGTGAGAATTCTCCTCCGGAGTTTCCTTGGAATCTAGTGAGAGGAATGGACGACCATCCCGATAAATAATGCCGACAGCAAAGTGAATACGTACGCTTGAATCAAGGCGACGATGATCTCGAGCAGATACATGGCCACGGCCAGCGGCACCGAGAAAAACACGCCGACCAGGATGCTCTGGAAGATAAAGACGAACGAGATCATGACGAGGATTACGATATGACCCGCCATCATGTTGGCGCCAAGACGAATCGTCAGCGCGATGGGCTTGACCAACGTGCCGAGAGTTTCGATAAAGATCAGCATAGGGGCCAGAGCGAGCGGTGTGCCCTCCGGAACCATGTGTTTGACGTAACCGATCGGCCCTTGGACGATGATGCCCGTGCCGATGATCAGCACTAGGGTGACCGCCGCCAGCGCACTCGTTACATTGATGTTACTGGTAGCCGTATAGGCGCCCGGAAACAACCCCAGCAGATTGCAGGTCAGGATAAAGAAAAAGAGCGTCAGCAAGAAAGGCGCGAACATGCGTCCGTACCTGGGGCCCATGTGCGCGATCGCGATCTCGTCCCGAATGAACACGACCAGGAACTCGAGCAGGTTGCTGACGCCTTTGGGCGCTCCACGCGAAACCCGCGACTTCCTCAAGAAGACGCCCAACACCACAATCAGAAAGACGGCGGCGAGGAGCATCATCACCACGCCCTTGGAGATGCCCCACTGTGCCAGCGACGGGTAGTCGTGATTGGCGACGTGATGGATCAGCACGTCGGAGAGGCTTTCCTCCCCGCCGTGTTCGCCACCACCCGCGGCAGCCAACAAGGCAAACGGCCAAGACATCGTCATTTCGTCCCGATCAGCCGCTGATAGCGGATCCCTTCCATGATCTGCGCGGCCAAGTAGCTCGCCATCAAAGCGATCGTAAAAGCGCGAGGCTCAAGCCCCGTGAGCGTCAGGACCAGCACCAACACCCCAAGTACCCAGATGGTTCTCACCACGACTCCCAGCAGCGAGAATTTCCAGAAAGCCGGCGTTGGCCGGGCTCCCCACCAGCGAATCAGCAACTCAGAGATGCCCATCGTCGCCGCGCCACACAGCAAGCCACAAACCGCCGCGACCATCATCGCTTGAGCCACATGATCTTCGCCAGGTTATAGAAACCCACTACGATACCGACCAACAGGCCGATCAAGATCCCGGCCTGTTTGGCTTCGAAGTACTCGCCCACCAAGTACCCGATCAACAGGCACCCCAGGATGCTGCCGCTCAGCGTCCAACCTGCATCGGCGGCCGGCGCGGCACGTTTCCACCACGGGCCGTCGCCATCAGCATCTTTCATCGGAAAGCACTCGGGCGCGCGACCCGCGTCACGAGATCCGGCTTCTTCCTGAGGGGTGATCGACCTGAAAAGAGAGTGACCTTACAAATTATGAAGATAACAGAACGGTCACCGGCCCAGCAAGTTCGGTGCTCTTGGCCGTGAGTCCGGCCGATCGACCACTGACCTGCGCTACAATCCTGCGAGCTTATGCAACCGATCAAGGCCCCCTGTCTGATCCAGATCTGTCTTCTCGCACTCGTCCTCTGCCTCAGCTCGTGCGCCGGTGGACCCGACGTCGAGTTCAGCCTCAAAGACCACTACACCAAAGCCGAGCACCGGGTCCCGATGCGCGACGGCGTCAAGCTCTTCACGATCGTCTACTCCCCCAAAGACGCGTCCCAAACCTACCCCATCCTGCTGACCCGCTCTCCGTACTCCATCGCCCCCTACGCCCCGGACGAGTTCCCCGACCGCCTCGGGCCGTCTGAGGCCTTCGACCGCGACGGTTACATCTTCGTTTACCAAGACGTGCGGGGCCGCTACGAGTCCGGGGGCGAGTTCGAGCTGATCAAGCCTCACAACCCCGACAAGACGGCCCCAGCCGACGTCGACGAAAGCAGCGACACCTACGACACGATCGAGTGGCTGCTCGCCAACGTCCCGAACCACAACGGACGCGTCGGGCAATGGGGCATCTCCTACCCCGGCTGGGAGGCGGCCATGGGCATGATCGACGCGCACCCCGCGCTCAAGGCCTCCTCGCCACAGGCCTCACCCACCGACATGTTCGTCTGGGACGATTGGCACCACAACGGCGCATTCCGCCCCTTGATCGGCCTCTCGTGGCTTCCTGGACAGTTAGGACTACGCCGGGACCGCGCCGACGACTTCCCGTTCGAGTACGGCACGCCGTGGGGATACAAGTTCATGCTCGACGTGGGCCCCCTGTCGCGAATCAACGAGCTCTATTTCCACGGCAGAATCCGCGAGTGGAACGAGTTCATGGAGCACGGCACCTACGACGAGTATTGGCGGAACCAAACCCTGGTGCCCCACCTCACCAACGTCAACCACGCCGTGCTCAGCGTCACCGGCTGGTTCGACTCCGAAGACTTTTACGGACCCATCTCGATCTACAAGAAGATCGAGCAGGAGACGCCTGACAACCACAGCACGCTCGTCGTCGGGCCATGGTCGCACGGCGCCTGGGGCCGTGAGGACGGCGACCGGTTCGGCGAGATCGACTTCGGCTCCAAGACCTCGTACTACTTCCGGGAGCAGATCGAGTACCCCTTCTTCAGCCACTATCTCAAGGATAAAGGCGACTGGAACGCCCCCGAAGCCGTCCTGTTCGAGACGGGCGGCAACCGCTGGCACACGCATGAGCAGTGGCCCCCGAAGGACGTCGCCACGAGGAAGCTCTACTTCCACGCCGGCGGCGAGCTGTCGTTCGACCCCCCTCAGGAGTCAAGCGCCCGCGCTCACGACGCCTACGTCAGCGACCCCGACAAACCCGTTCCCTATACAACCGCGATCCGCACCGACCAAGGGCACGAGTACCTCATCGAAGATCAGCGCTTCGCCTCCACGCGCCCCGACGTGCTGGTCTACGAAAGCGATGTCCTCGACGAAGACGTGACCATCGCGGGTCCGATCCCGGTCAACCTCTTCGTCTCGAGCTCCGGCACCGACTCAGACTGGATCGCGAAGCTCATCGACGTTTTCCCCGGCGACACGCCCCCCAATGACCGCGGCACGCAGATGGGCGACTTTCAGATGCTGGTCGCCGGCATGGTCATGCGGGCGAAGTTCCGCAACAGCCTCACCACGCCCGAACCGCTGGTCCCTAACCAGGTCACGCATCTGGAGTTCAACCTCCTCGACCGCTACCACACCTTCTTGAAAGGTCACCGCATCATGGTGCAAGTGCAAAGCACGTGGTTCCCGCTAGTCGACCGCAATCCGCAGAAGTTCGTCGACATCTATAACGCCACCGAGTCCGACTTCCAGAAAGCAACTCAGCGGCTGTACCGATCCACCGCCTACCCCTCGCATCTCGCGCTCCCGGCGAAGCCATAGGACGTGGCGCACGCCCGTGGCGTGCCGAGCCGAGCCCCGCTCGGCTCTTGCTCCGCTTCCCACCGATTCCTCTCTAGCGAAGTACACCGCCGCCTTCGATATAATTCACGGTGTCGAGCCTTGTTGTCCGACGGGGAGGCCGAAATGCAGTTTCAATGCTGTCCGGGGTTCCGAGCGTTCTTGAAAGCGCTGGCCCTCACTGCGGTGTTGGCATCCGTCGCGTGGTTGCTGATGCCGGGGTCCGCCGCCGGACGCGAGGGCGTCGCGACCTATCAGGTCCAAGCCGGCGCGACCGAGCGGACCACCCTGCCGGTAGAGAAAGGCCGCTTCTACGGACTTCTTGTCTCAGCACCGGATCTCGCCGAGTTTCACGAGGGCGACATCGTCACCGTGGCCTACCGTGGCCCTTCCGGGCACACCCTCACCAAGTCCCTGCACGCCGGTGACTCGGACTTCTACCTGACCCTCCAGCCCGGCGCGTCGGGCGAAGCGACCGTCTCGCTCACCGGTAAGAGCCTCCGCGACGCGGTGCGCCTGCAGGTCGAGCTGACCGAGATGCCGGTCGAGCCCTCAGCCGATGTCCACCTGGCCGCGGCCGGCAACTCCACCTGGAAGACCGCACAGCCGATCGACCTCGACACCACTGTCTACGCCGCCGCCGATGACCGGCCCTACATCCCGTCCGTGGGCAACGCTCGGGAAACCTTCCAGCAGATGCTCGACGGCGTCCACTGGTACCGCTTCGACTACCCGGGCCCCGACGAAAAGCTCCTCCACATCAACCTCGACATTCTCGACCGCGACGTGCCGGTCGACGTCGCCCTCTTCATCCTCCAAAACGACACCCCGGTCGAGTACACACGAGGTCTCGAGCGCTTCGAGCCCGAAAAATCAACCGTGCTGCACGGGCTCTACAAATTCATCGCGCGCGTCATCGAGCCCGGCACCTACTACCTGCGCGTGATGGGCAACCATCCCGCGTACCAGCTTCAGATCGAGACCTACCCGGTGCCGCCCTACGACGATCCGAAACAGGCGATCCGCACCGCCATGGACTACATCGTCCGCAAGGGAGATAGCTGGCACGCCAACGTCCCCCGCAACGGCTACGTCGCCCTGCGCACGACCAACCCCGTCCAGGAAACGCGCCTGTGTATCGCCTGCCACCCGACCCATTTCTCGACGCGTTCGGAAATGATCGCCTTCGAGAACGGCTACCCGGTACGGGCGAGGTCGAGCCTGCAATTCCTGATCGAGCGCCTGTCGAACAACCCACGCCCGCTTTACGGCAAGACCGACGCCTCGTGGGCGCGCATGATCCACGCGCCGGGCAACGTTCTCAGCCGGTTGGCCTACATCGTCGACAAGTTCGACCGATCGATCTCCGGCGAGCGCCGCGACGAACTCTACCGCGGCATCGGCGAGTACCTCGAGATGTACTGGGCCGGCATGAAAGAGCCCGACGACGAATCGAACGGCAACCTGCCGCGCATCTCGGGTTTCGAGGTCGCCTATCACAGCGGCGTTCTGTTCAAAGACTCCCACCGCCGTACCGGGAACGCGAAATACTCGGAGCTCCGTCGACAGACCGAACAGGCCGTCCTCACCGGCGAACCCAATGACATGCTCGATCTGGCTTGGCAGACCATCGCCCTGACGCACTTCGGCCCGAAGAAACATCGCGCCAAGATCGACGCCAACGTCGAGAAGATCTTCAGCTACCAGAAGAAGGACGGCAGTTGGGCGATGCCCTTCGGCATGGAGATCATCGAGTACGACCTCGGGAAGAAGCGCATCAAGCGCAAGAAGATCCCGCACCGTCCTGGCCAAGAGGGCCCGCGCAGCTCCGAATTCCAGACCTACCACGCGATCTACGCGCTGGCTCGCGCCGGCGTCACGCTGGACGACCCGCGCCTCCGCAAGGCCGTCGAGCTGTGCCTCGGTCGGCAGACGTCGAGCGGCGCCTGGCAGGGCTCGCCCGAGTACAAGAACTTCGACACGCCGTTTCGCGACACGCAGTACGCCATCATGGCGCTGTCGACGCTCTATCCCGGGCCCAACGCCGCGCACCGAAACCGAGCCGTGACCGTAAGGGAGTGGTCTGACTACTCCACACATCTCCCACAGCCCACTGCCTCGCAAGCTATCAGGCGCTTGAAGTCTACAGGCTGGAACGTCGGCTTCCCCGCGCCGCCGTCGAGCTTCGACAAGAACAACGTCCTCGCCACGCTCCAAGGGCTCGACCGCCATTGGGACCGCCCCTCCGACGACACCGCCGGCGCCATCCGCGGTCTGCTAGATTCCAAGCACGTTCTCGTGCGCTACCAGGCTGCAGTCGCCCTGGGACGCTTTGCCGACCCGGGCGCCATCGACCCATTGGCGCGCCGCCTCGGCGACCCCAGCAAGATCGTTCAACGCGCCGCGGCGTGGGCGCTGCGCCAAATCGCCTCCCGCAAGCCCGAGGCGCGCGCGCAATCGGTGGCCGCGATCCGCCGCGCCCTGCGCTCGGAGAACTCACGAGCCCGCTGGGGCGCCGCGCGCATCTTCAACCAGCATTTCAAATACATCTCCGAGGACTGGAAGCTCGGCCGCGAACTCGTCCGCATGGCCTGGCACGAGCCCGTCCCCGCCGTACAGATGCAGGCGCTGCAAGGCCTCTACCAGTGGTGGTTCTGGGACCGCGACGTCGAGCACAAAAAGGAAATCGAGATCGCGCTCGTCAACGGCCTCGGACGCGAAGCGCATCCCTGGGTGCGCCGCAACTTCATCGAGGCCTACTACAACGTGATGGACGACAACGTCCGCTACCTCTACTCATCGTGGATCGTCCGCGTCAAGCGCGAGCAGGACCGCGAAGCCATCAAGAGCGGCCACCGGGCCAACATGCGCGAGCAGGCGGCGCGCTTCCACAAAGCCGTGCTCGAAGGCGACGAGCTGCGGCGCGACGGGATGCTGCGCTCCGTCTACAGCCACGTGCTGCGGCAGGGCTCGGGCGACTTGAGCCGCCTGGCGTTCGGCGACATCAGCGAGCTCAACGGCGCGCCCGTGCCCGAGACGATCGCCGGCCCCTGGGTCAACGGGTACAAATGGTTCGCGGTGTATGACCCGCTGACGACCGATCGCATGGGCAGCAAGGTGCGCGCCGGCAACGACAAAGAGCCACCGCCTTTCTACGAAGACTCAGCACCGTTGATGAACGAGGCGCTGCTCGCGACGCTGTCCGCCGACTCGCCCGACCTGGCCGTGCGGACGATCCGCGCCCTGCGTTACCTGCGTCCGTTCTCCGTGTCGCCGGCTCTGGCCGAGCAGCTGCTGTCTCTGACCGCGGAGGGCCCAGCCGAGATCCGCGAAGAGATCGCGCAAGGGGTGGAAGAGTTGTTGCCGTCGGCGTCGATCGATGACCCCAAGGTAGCCTCGCAACTCGGCGCTCTGTTGCAAGGCGACGTGGTGGCCGTGCGTGCGGCCGCCGCCGTCCTCACCAGCGAGAAACAAAGCGCGCTTCTATCCTCGCGGCGCGTCGAGGGTGCACTGGTCACGCGACTGAGCACGGCGAGCGCGGACGACCCGGTCTTCCCTTACTTGGTCGAGGTGCTGGCGGCGTCTCCGTCGTTGAGCCAAGACTCGAAGCTCATCGCGCGCACCGCCGGCGCTTTGCTGAGCGGCAGCGAGCATGCGAAACAAGCGATCGTGAAGCTCATCGTCCACCGCCCGGCCGTTTTGGATTCCGACGACGTACGGTCGGTTTACGAACGCTACGTCGAGACCGCCGGCCCCAAGTCGTTCGCGAAAACGCTGGCGCTGCTGGGCGAGCTCGACTACAAAGACGACCGCCAAGCCGCCGCGATCGGCGAAATCCGTTCCCTGCTGCTGCGCGGCATGACGCACCCCGACGCCCAGGTGCGCGTCGCTTCGCTGACGGCCGTGCGCACGATCGAGCCCCTCCAGGATGCCCCCGAGGTCCTCTCACGCCTGCGCGAGCTGCTCGACGACCGCGACCGCGAGGTACGCAACTCGGCGCTCGCCTTCCAAGCCTCGCTCGACGCGCGCGCCGGACGCGAGGGCTTCGACACCGGCCAACTGCTCGACTACGAGTACTTCAAGGCGCACATCCAACCGATTCTCACCGCAAAGGGCTCCGACGGGCTGGCGTGCGTCAACTGCCACGCCAACCACACGATCTTCAAGCTGGTCGAGCCCGACGAGTACGGCGTGCTGGCCGAGGCCCACATCCGCGGCAACTACTCCGCGGCCATCGGCGTCGTGAACTTGAAAGATCCGCAAAGCAGTCTACTGGTCAACAAACCGACCTCGCGCGACGACAGCGCCGGCATCGGCGACAGCCAACGCTTCTCCCATGGCGGCGACCTGCGCTGGGCCACGGGCATGAACAGCCCTGAGTACCGCACGATCCTGCGCTGGATTCAGGGCGAGCGTCTAGGCTCCGCCGAAGCGGGCTCCGAGTAGCCGTGGATCCCACTAACTTGTAGGGGCGGACCGCTGCGTCCGCCCAAAATCCGCCACCGGGCACTCCTGCCTTGCCCCGCGCGAACGATCGGCCCCAAACCCCCGCGCCCAGCCCTCAGGCACAACCGTCGTTCCTCCCCCGCCCTGGAGGGGCCGAAGGATAATAGCCCACGGTTTCAACCGTGGGTATGCGACCGATAATTTTGAGAGCCCTGAAGGGGCGCAGGAAAACCCACGAGTCGCCGACCGGCTGCACCTGCGGCACCCTCCCTTTCTTCACCGACACCATCGCCACTCCGACATGTGGCGCGCGCCCGTGGCGTGCCGAGCCGAGCCACGTTGTGGCGTGCCGACCGACACCTCGGCTCTTGTCCCGCGCACCCACCCAACTCAGCCGGGGGTATCCCGCGATAATATCCAGAAGACCGGTTGCGCGGATCCCGGTTTCGTGATCCGCGGGTTTACCCGTCGACGGTCCGTCGAGGGGGCCCACACGCGAACACCCATGAAACGCGCCCTCATCACCGGCGGAACCGGCTTCGTCGGCGCCAACCTCGCCCGCCGCCTCCTCCGCGACGGCCACGAGGTCCACCTACTCGTCCGCCCCGACTACCACTCCTGGCGCATCGACTCAATCAAACCCGACCTCCGCCTCCACACCGCCTCCATCACCGACGCCGAGGCCCTCACCCGCGCCGTCCGCGCCGCGCGCCCCGACTGGGTCTTCCACCTGGCGGCCTACGGAGCCTACCCCACCCAGCAGGACACAAAACGCATGTTCGACACCAACGTGCTCGGTACCATCAAGCTTCTGGATGCCTGTCTGGCGGACGGGTTTGAGGCCTTCGTCCATGCCGGGTCATCATCGGAATACGGCCGCCGCACAGAGCCTCATTCGGAAACGGACCCTCCCAGCCGGAGACAGATTACGCCTCAACCAAGCTCACGGCCACGGAAGCGTGTTGCCGGAAAGCCGCGGAGACCGGCGCCGCGATCACGACTCTCCGTCTCTACTCGATCTACGGACCCTACGAAGAGCCCACCCGCTTGATCCCGCGCCTGATCGTCGAGGGCCGCCGCGGCCGTTGGCCCCCTCTGGCGAGTCCCGAGACCGCCCGCGACTTCGTCCATGTCGACGACGCCGTGGACGCCTTCCTGCTGGCGGCCCAAGCCAACCCGTCTGACTTGGGCGCCTCCCTATCGGGAGCGACCGTGCCGAAAGCCATCTCACCGCCCACCGTCTCGCCGGGAGCCGTCTTCAACGTCGGCACCGGCGTGCAGACGACCCTAGCCGACGCGGTCGAGGCAACCCGCGACCTCTTCGCTATCAAGCCCGAGCCCCAGTGGGCCTCCATGCCCGACCGCTCGTGGGACACCGCCAACTGGGTCGCCGACAACCGCCTAATCCGCGACGTCCTCGGCTGGCGCCCCCGCCTCCCCTTCCCCGAAGGCCTCCGCCGCACCGCCGACTGGTACGCCGCCCACCCGGAACTGCACGAAGTGTATGCGGCCATCGGACGCTAGGCGCATCGAGCCGGGAGCAACGGAGCCGCGGGGTGTAAACCCGCGGGCCCGAGTCGATTTAGGCGCGGAAGGCTACGCCGTATCACCAAGAGCTGGCCTGAAAACTCCAGCGACCCGCGAGCAAGATCAGGCCCTGCGTAACCAACTACATAACACCCGTCCGCGGTGGCGAGAAATCGGGAACGCACTCGTTTCCGCACCCTGGAGAGTGCCAAAACGTCCTCGGAAGAGTCGCAAACCGTCGTGGCGCCACGGCCTGGGCAAAAAAATCTGTCTGTTCATGACATCGGTTGTTCGCGCCACGTAACTTTTCAGGGTAGAATCGGACCGTGGTGACGGGCCGAACCATCTCCCACTACCACATCACCGAGAAGCGCCAACGGCATTCCGAGGAATTTCACAAAAGTCGGTGGCCTTCATATACCCCCCACACGAAAATCAAGGCGATGATGGCTAGTCCAATGCGAACACCTGCGGCCGTTTCAAGGTCCCCTGGCCGCCCCCGTGACGACAAATACGAAGCTGTGTAGAAGAGTGCCACAGGCAGCAAAAAGATTGAAAATAGGAAGAATGGGGTATCCACTTGACTCAGGTAGCCCCTAGGCGTTGTGGTTTGGTCGATCCATGGACGCCAGCACACTGCACCCAGAATGCACCCTGGGGCGCCAGACGCCGGTCTGCAGGCAATTGGGCCACGAGGCTGCGTTTCGGGCCGATCAAGGATTACGCACGCGCCATGGCCATCGCAGGCTTGGAAACGTGGTGCTATCGGCAAGCCTTTCCGGGGGCCGCCAATGGCCAACCACAGTATGTTGTGGTCACCTGAGTCAAATGGATACCCCACTTAGGAAGATAAGAAGAACTTCCTCCAGGCCGAACAACCCCAACCGCCCCCCAAGGAATCCTCCAAGCGGCAAGCCCAGTGCGATGATAAGGCCCTTGAAAACCGAGCCAAAGTTCTGCACGCTCGATCGTAATCGCTCTTGCTGATCTGATTGCGACTCCATGGTTCCTCTTTCAGTTCGGGCCACCCTAGGCCTGGGTCGCAAGTGCGTCCGACCTCTGAAATTCTTGTCCGGTCCGGCGTCGTAGAGCGTAGAGAACACAGGCGGTCGCAGCAGCAGCAACGAAGTGCTTGAAGGTGTGGCCGCTCCATGTACCGGTCAACTCGTAGACCGGGCGGTCGAGTAGCTCGAGGATCTTGGCGACTCCGTAAAGCGCCCAAGTCAGAAGGAATATCCCACCGAGTGTGTAGCGTGATCGGAAGAGCGCAATGATGAGCGGGATCGTCAGTACCGGGTAGAACTGCACCACCAGATAGAGACGCAGATCACCCTGTGCCACCAGCTCTGTCCAATGCCACTGCAACACACTCAAAAGCCCCACCAGAACCAATGGCGCGAGCAGCGCCCGGCCCAAGCGCCGACTAACAAACTCGGCAATGACGATCGCGAAGAAAGACGTAAGTAGAAGGCTAAAAACGAACCGATCCCAAACCAGTGTCGCGTTGCTGGGTGCTATGTGGTAGTAGGCCGACCCAAAGCAGGTCAGAAACTCGCCGAAGAAGAAGACGTAGTAGCCGGCTCGTTCCCACGGCTCGCTCAAGGCCGATGTCCGGGCAGGGTTGCGCAGCAACCAGGCACAGCCGAACAGGCCGATAATGGCGAAGGGAAGATTAGAGATAACGTTCCAGAAATGAGGGATCCCGGCGATCTGGCGCTGGTCGGCGAAGTCGTGGTACTCGACCGGTTGCGGGATCGCAGGATAGAGAGCAACCACGGCCAGCAAGGGAACGCTAATTGCGATCAGCAGGGCGATCCTCCTACGCCGACTCTTGCGGCTGTCAGGCCTCGCTGTTTCGAATCCCGGTCTTGAATCGGTCATGTCCCGTAGCTTAGAGCGGAGAAAGCTTTGTGGCTACCTGTGGCGTGACAGTTTGTGAAGTGGCACAATGCTCTGGTCGTGACGCTCGAAATCCAAATCAACCGCGAGGCCGAGGTTCTGATCCACGAGCAGGTTGCGGCCCAGATCGTGCTGCACATCGGCTCCGGAATGCTGCGACCGGGGGACGCTCTGCCCAGTGTGCGAGCCCTGGCCCGTCGGCTGGGTATTCATCGCAACACGGTCACCCAGGCATACCGCGATCCGGTCCTCACCAAATTAGTTGTCAAAAGTCGGGGGAGCCAGCTCGTGGTTTGCGATCCGCACAGCAGTAAGGCGGAAGGCGGAAACGAGCTCGACGAATTCGTGGACTCCGCAATCCGGGCGGCCCGGCAGCACGGCTACAGCCTGCAGCAACTGATCGAGTACCTTCGCGATCGTCTTCTCACGGAGCCGCCGGACCACATCCTGCTTGTGTCGGACGATGCCGGCATGCGGGTCTTGATGACCGCCGAACTCAGCGAACGATTCAACATGTCTATACATGCCTGTTCGACAGGGCAACTCCTTGCCAATCGAGATCTATTGCTAGGCGCGCTCCTCGTGACTGCTCCCGGAAACATCCCTACGCTGGAAGCCACAATCCCGCCCGAGCGGCCGGCGATTCCGGTGATCTACTCATCCGCAGCAGAACACGTCACGAGGATTCGCCGCCTCGAGCATCCCTCCCTGATCGTTCTAGCCTCGATCAGCAAGTACTTCCTTGAGATGGCTTACCGCGTGTTAGCGCCGACCGTGGCGAATGGTCACTCCCTGCGGAGCCTGTTGATCTCTCCGGGGCAACCCGCCTCGCTTGGCGCCGCAGACGTGATTTTCTGCGACTCCTGCGCGTACCCAGTTGTCCGGAGCGCAGGGCCCCGGGCCGAGCTTATTCGGCACCAACTCATCTCACCCGCCTGTCTCGATCAGATCCAGGCCACGCTCGACAGCTGGAGTCGGATTCAAGAAGGATCCGAGTAAGTTACCCAGTACGCGCTCCACCTGATCGCAATAGGCCCCTTGAGAGATCACCTTTCAGTCGCTAGTCAAGCCTGTCATCCCAATCACCGAGACCTGGTACGAAGAGTTCCGCGACCGCGAGTAGGACTAAACTACTCAAAACGAGCGAGTTAAGCCCTCTTCCACACTTTACTGTTGGGATATCGGGTCCCCACCACCAATGTGCTACCTCAGAACCCAAAGCCCGAACTCCGTGTCCGGTCACAGATTTCTGATAATTTTATTTGCCGTACTTTCAACCACTTGGGCCTCCGCAGACCCCGGTGCCCTCGAATGGCAATGTTAGCCTGATAACGGAAACGACCGGTGAGGACAGATCGCCGGACCAACAACGACCGTTTCCTGCGCAGGCAGTTTCGATGTTGCTCTCCGAAAATATGTAAGCGACCTTCCCCCGCGAACGGCAGCTCCTGACTGAATCGGTCAGGTGAGGACCGTCCGTTCAAGCCTGCCTTTTCGCTCCTATCCTGGGCGGGCCGCTGAGGTCATCACAGACTGGAGCCAGAGGGCCCTCTTTTTTGAACCGAGCCGTGACCGTCAGGGAGCGGTCCGGCACGCCAGGGGAAACTTCCACCCCAGGTCGCTAGGGAAGCCGGTAAACGGGTAGCGCGGATCTGTTTTCGTATCCGCGGGCTTTTGAGGTTTGAGCAGGATAGGTGGTTCGGGTTACCGCGGTCGTGCAGCACAAGTGCGTCCAGCCGTCCAAACCCCACCGCGGCCATCAGGAACCGGTCACCCCAGCGACAACGCGACGAGGTGCTAGAGCAGAACTACGTCTCGGCTCGCCCGAACCGAGCCCCGACCGCAAGGGAGTGGGTACGATGCACCAGGAACCTATCCACCAACAAATCAGACCGACTCTGCAACTCTGTCTGGCGTGGCGCAGGTCCCCAGACCTGCCGTGTCGGTACTCATACCGACACTCGGGTGCGGCTCCTCGTGGCAGGCCGACCGCGGCTCACTGGCCGACAAGAAGCCCGAGACAGTGCCATATCGTTCCATTTCATTCCACGAGGTCGCCGCCAAACGTCACCAGGACCGAAGGGCTTGGGTTGGCAGGGAGACTAGAGCTGATACAGCATCCAGTAGATCGTGACGCCGGTCACCGAGACGTACATCCAGATGGGCCAAGTCCAGCGGGCGATGCGGCGGTGCCGGTCGAACTGTTCGCGCCAGGCCCGATAGAGGGTGATGAGCGCCAGCGGCACGATCGCCGCCGCCAGCACAATATGCGTGATCAAGATCGTGAAGTAGACGGGGCGGATCCAGCCCTGCTTCGTGAACGGCACCGACCCGGCGTAGTAGTGGTAGATCAGGTAGCTCGTCAGGAACAGACAGGAGGTGACAAACGCCGATATCATCGCCAACCTATGGCGGACGACGTCTTTGCGGCGAATGAAATAGTAGCCCGCCGCCAGCAGCACCGCGCTGATCGAATTCAAGCAGGCGTTCAGCGCCGGTAGGTCTGTGATCTCCACGGGTTCAGGATCGGGCGATGTAGGATCGGGAAACGTAGGGGCACGGCATGCCGTGCCCGGCAGCTTCGAACGGGCCACTGGAATCCAACGCGGGGAACCGAACAACCGGAACGCGAACACGGGCACAGCATGCTGTGCCCCTACTTTCGGTTTGCGTTTCCGTTGGGACCATCAAGGGCGTGACTCTTGGCCAGTCACTTTCCAGCGCCTCAACTCAAGCTGTCAGGCGACGGGCGGTTGGTCTGGTAGAAGGCGGCAGCCAGCGTCACTGCCGCGAACACCAACGTCACCGCCCAGCAAACGCCGAGGGACGGTCCGGCAACCTCCACCCCGGCCGGGGCAAGATAGTGCTGCAGCGCGGTGAGGCCGTAGCTGAGCGGGTTGATGACCATGACCCAGCGTACCCAGGCCGCGGCGCCTTCGGCCGGGAAGATCGCCCCCGAAAGCAGCCACATCGGCATGAGCACGATGTTCATCACCGAGTGAAAGCCTTGCACCGAGTTCAGCCACCACGCGAAGAAAAACCCCAGCCCGGTCAGCCCGACGGCGAGAGCCACCAGCATCGCCAGCAGCATGGGAATGCGAGAGAGATCGATCGGCATCCCCGCGAGCGGAGCCAGCGGCAGAAACACCAGCCCCTGCATCACGCCGATAGTCGTCGCGCCGAGTATCTTGCCCACCACCAACGCCCAGCGCGAAACCGGCGCCACCAGCACGGACAGGATGAATCCTTCGCGGCGGTCTTCAATGATCGAGATGTTCGAGAACATCGCCGTGAACAAGACGACGAGCGCAATCGACCCCGGAAAGAAGAATTGCAAATAGCCGCCCTCACCACCGGTGGACGTGCGCAGCGAGGTGCCGAAGCCCGAGCCCAGCAGCAGCCAGAAGACCAGGGGCGTGGCCAGTCCGGCGATCACGCGGCTGCGCTGCCGGTAGAAGCTCCGAATCTCGCGCAACCAGAGGGTAAAGATGCTCAGAAGCAGACTTGGACGCACAGCCGCTTCCGACCCAGGGTGCGAGCGCGCCGGAGCGGCGACCGCGGGCTGGTCGATCATCACCGGTTGCTGGATTGCCATGCAGAACCTAGTCCGGCGGGCCTTGGCTTCAGGACCGAGACGCCGAACCTCCCATTATCCCTGATCGCTCTCGGCTTCTCCGAAGCGATGACCGGTCATGTGGATAAAGACGTCTTCGAGGTTGGGATGCGAGACGGTGACCGAATCGACCTGATCGGCCAGCGCTTGCATCAATTGCGCGACCATCTCGGCGCCTTCGGGGTGCTCGAATCGCACGCTCCCGTTGACAACGCCGGCGGCGATGCCGAAGCGGTCATTGATCTGACGCGAGAGGTTCTCGGAGTCACGGGAGGCCAGCACGACCACCACGTCGCCGCCGATCTGCTGCTTCAAGGCCCGTGGAGTGCCCTGGCCGACCAACGCACCGTGGTCGAGGATGGCCAGCCGGTCACACTTGTCGGCTTCGTCGAGCAGGTGGGTCGTCAGCAGAACGGTCACGCCCTCGTCGCGCCGCAACACTTGCAGGTACTCCCAGAAGTCGAGGCGGGCGCGCGGGTCGATGCCCGTGCTGGGCTCGTCGAGCAGCAGCAGGTCGGGCTGGTGCATCAGCCCTTTCGCCAACTCGACGCGCCGGCGCAGGCCGCCGGAGAGTGTTTCGACGACGTCGCCGCGGCGATCCGACAGGCCGACACGCTCGAGGACGTCATCGGTCCGCCGGGTCAGCTCCTCGCCTCGTAGCCCGTAGAGATGCCCTTGGTGCATCAGGTTCTCGGCGGCCGTGAGCCGGCGGTCGAGGCTTTGGTTCTGGAAGACCACGCCGATGCGTCGCCGGACGGCGAGTGGCTCACGGGCGACGTCCAGGCCAAAGAGCCGGGCGCTGCCCGCGTCGGGAACCAACAGGGTCGAGAGGACGCGGAACAGCGTGGTCTTCCCGCCGCCGTTTGGCCCGAGCAGGCCAAAAATCTCGCCCGGCGCGACCGCGAAGCTAATGCCGTCGAGGGCCGTCCGATCGCCGTAGCGGTAGGTCAGATTTTCGACTTCTACTGCGGGAGAGCCAGCCATACTCGTCTTTCACGCACCTTAGCACACCGCCTGGGAAGCTCCGCAGCTGTTTTTTCAAGGTGGGGAAGGCTTGGCCCGAGGAAATGGGTCAGCCCGGCGGCAGTTCGCCGAGGTTCTCGAGGATGCGCGACGCGACGCGGTCTGGGTACCCGAACTCATCCCCTAGTAAGCCCTTTAGCGCCTCGACGACCGGGGCGCTCGACTCACCAAGCGACTCGAGAGCATGGGCCGCTTGCAGCCGGACGCCTCCATTTCGGCTGCGCAGCCCGTCAATAAGCACAGGGAGGCCGGCCTCGGTATTGCCATGCCGGCACAAGCCGTAGGCGGCCCGGATGCGCACCTCACTCGCCGAGTCATTCAGAACCGATTGCAGGCGCTCAATGGCTGGCCGGCCGGGGTCCGCCATTTCCGCCAGAGAGCGCACCGCCCAATAACGCACGGCGCTGTCGTCGTGGCTCGATGCCCGCAGCAGAGCATCCACCGCGCCGAGTGCATGTGGGTCGCGCCGCGCGATCTCTCCCATAGCGCGAACAGCGGCCAGTCGGTCGAGACGCTCATCCGAATCGATTCGGGCGTTCCACTCGCCGAGCGTGCGGCCCATTAGTTTGGGCTCCGAACCACCGCAGCCCCAGGGACCCACGACGAGCAAGGCCGCCACGAGCAACAAGCTGCACTGCGGAACTAGGCGCTTTTGGAGGGCCATGGCGTCTCTAGAGAGTATCAGGTCCGCGAGGCTCTCGCGGCCTCGCACCTGTTCAGAGAGGGCCGCGCGTGGCGTGGATTCGGGCCACGGGCGCCCGCGATTCCGACTCGATACGCCTCGTTGGGGTCGGACGAATACAAATGGAGATCTTATTGCTATACTGATCTCAAATTCATCTCTTTTCTTGCGAATGCCAAGATGCCCGTCGCGGAATCACCTATTCGGGTCCTCGTCGTCGACGACGACCCCTCGATCATTGATCTCGTCAGCGCGATCCTCCACAAGGAGGACTATCAGGTAATTACCGCGACCGACGGGCGCAGGGCCATGGAAGAAACGCAGCGGCACTCGCCGCAGTTGGTGATCCTCGACTTGGCTCTGCCGGATGTCTCGGGCCTCGAAGTCTGCCGCGAGTTGAGGCGCTGGTATGAAGGGCCCATCTTGATCCTTTCAGCCGATGGAGAGAAGGCCACGATCGTGGCCGCGCTCGACTGGGGCGCCGACGATTATCTCACCAAACCATTCCATCACCGTGAACTACTGGCTCGCGTGCGCTCCCTCTTGCGGCGTGCGGCGACGCGGCGCGAGGGCCAACCGGTGATCCAAGTCGGCGCGCTCCAAATCGATCTTCCCAAGCGCCGAGTCTACCGCGACGGGAAGGATGTCGATGTCTCGCGAACCGAGTTCGACATCCTCACGTGCCTGGTGCAGCATCTGGATCGTGCGGTGACGGTGGGGACGATTCTCAGCAAAGTCTGGGGGCCCTCCCATGGGGACTACACCCAGACATTGCGTGTCCACATCGCCCACATCCGCCAGAAAATGGAACCCGATCCCTCGAAGCCGACGTATTTACTCACCGAGCACGGCGTGGGCTATCGCCTGACCTCACCGCAAGAGATGAAGGGCGCCGCGGTCGGCCAGGGTTCCTAGCTCGAATTTAACAGCGCATAGCGAAGTGCGGCGGCTGCCCAACCAGATAGGATAGTCCGCTCCGTCTGTGCGCTGCGTGAGGCGGTCGCCCGTGCTCACACCTGTTGGATCTCGTCGGCCATCACGAAGAACTGGAAACGTTCGGGCGGCAACGAGGCGTCGTGGCAGTTGGATCCGTGGGACCAAGTCTCATAGGCCGTGCCGGCCAGTGATTTATTGAGCAGGAACAAGAACTGATCGGAGAAGAAGTCGATCGGCGGTGGCTGGCGAAACGTGAGACGGAAGCCCACGGCGTTCTCAATGTGGACTTCGCCTCTGGCCACCTGCTTATCGGCGAGGAGCGTTACGAAGCTGCTGCGCCCGGCATGAGGCCAAAGGTCGGCGCGCAGGAGCGGGCGCAGGGCCGGCTGGTGCTCGAAGGTGGTCTCACATTGACGAATCCACTCGAGGATCGACTCACCCCAGCACCAATGCGTTAGGAACTTCGAGTACTGCTCGGCCAGGTTGACGGCCAATCCCATCTTGTTGTACTCGACGACGATCTCCGGGGCCGCCCGGTCGAACATGGCTTCGGAGAGCAGTTCGTCGTCGGCGACAATCTGCTCCGCGGTCGCCACCGTTGAGTCGAGTTGCGAGGCTTTGTTCTCTTCCTTGAGCAAGAGCGGCGGCAACTCATGCACCTTGTCGCCTGGTCGACGTACTTGCGATCACCAAGTATCTTCATCACCGGCTCCATTGCCTTGCTACCCGATTAGACGTTCGGCGCGCCCTGGGGTTTCGGACCATTGTTTCAGTGCATCATATTCTAAAACCAACAGTTGTGCAATATGTTCTGGGCGGCGGTGCCTGTGGAGGAACCCCGGGAGGCCGCCTCTGGTTTTCATATCGGCACTTTTGTTACCGCACCAGGCCGGGCGCCGTGCCCGCGTTACAAGCTCTTCAAGTACGCCAGCAGGTCGGCCATGGCCTGGAGGTCGATCTCATTCTCGATGTCTTCGGGCATGGGCGAGACGCTCAGCGACCGCAGCTCCGCGATGGACTTGCGCGGCACAACGTCCTGCTCACCCTTGGCGCGGCGCAGAGTGACGCTGTCGGGCGTCTCTACGGCGATGACCCCCGAGATCTGGCGGCCGTCGGTGGTTTCGACCAGATACTCTTCGTAGCCCGCCTCGATGCTTTCATTGGGCATCAAGATGTCCGTCATCAGAACCTCTTTATTGCGAATCACGACACTGAGCAGGTCGGGCCCGACCTCGTCGCCCATATCGCCCACCTTGTGGCACTCGGCGCATACTTGGCGAAAGACATTGCGGCCGGCATCGGCGTCAGCGTCGAGACGCAAGGCAGGACGGTACTTCTCATAAACGGCATGGCGATCGCTGACCAGCGAATCGCTGAACAAGGCATCGGCGCGGGCTCGGATTTGCGGGTCGGAGTGCCGCAGTAACTGGCGCTGCCGGCCGCGGCTCAACGACCACGGCTGCACCTGTCCGGATTCGATCGCGCCGAGCAGCTTCGAGACGGCTTCCTTGTGGTTCCACAGGGCGTTGACGGCTGTTTCGCGAACGGGCCCGGTGAAGGTTCGCCATCCTTGGATCAGAGGGTCCGCGGCCTCGGCGCCACGCATGCGCACGTAGGATTCGACCGCAGGCGCCTGAAGCTGTTCGGACTGCTGCGGGGAGAGGAAGGCCTCTATGGAGTCCGCGGTCCCACCGGTGGGGTCGAGCCCCATGAGCCGGATCGCCACCGCGCGCTCGGCGGTGTCGAGGGTGGCGTCGTGAGCCCGCGAGGACGCCTCCCGAAGCAGCTTGCGCAGTTGGGGCGAATCGACAGGGTTTAGCGCCAGCGCTACTTGCAGCGAGACGTCCCGCGTGGTGGAAGCGGAACCTGCAAGCAGGGGCAGTAGGCGGTTCTGCGCCGCGGGCAGTTGCGGCGGGGCGCCTTGGGAAACGCCGGCGGCGAGGCCCCGCAAGCCGGCCTCCTTCCACCACGCGTCACCGCGCCACCGAGCCAGAGACTCGAGCAGCCGCGCGATCGCCTGGTCGTTCCGCCGGGCCCCGACGACTGCGGACAGCCCTTGGAGCAGGTCGGTCTTCCCGTCCGACGGTTGATCGAGGAATCCGGCTTTCGCAGTGAACGTCTGGAACCAATCCATTGCGCTCCAACCGGGGGCGCTAGCGGACGCCGACGCCAGCAGGGCGGTTCTAAACCATGGGCTGTCGAGATGGCGTGACGCGGTTCGCTCGATTGGTTCGATGTCGCTCCGCTTCGAGAATGCCCCCAAGGTCAAGACCGCCTGCAACTGGACCTTCTCGTCGGGGTCGTCGAGCAGCTTCAGTAAACGGGGACGGAGTTGACCCTCCGGCACCCGCGCTTCGGCCAGCCGGATCGCGTGCTCGCGCAGGGCCGGGTGAGGATCATCGAGCGCTTCCAGTAGGAGCGCGTCGTCGAGTCCGGCGTCGAACTCCCGGAGGCCCTCCAGCGTCCATAGGGCATGGAGCCGGGCGATAGCTGATTCCTTGTCTCGCGCCATATCTTCAAGAGCCGGGACGACCGAACGATCCCCGCGATCCACGAGCAAACGCTGCGCCGTCGTGCGCCACCACAGGTTCGGGTGCCGGAGATGCTCGACGAGTTGGCTCGAATCCGCGTTGGCTAGTCGCGGCGGTTCCGTCGGCCCGGATGCCTCATGAACGACCCGGTAGATCCTGCCGCACTGCGCAGCGGGACGATACTCGATGTGGTCCATGATCTCCTTGGGAGCGTACTCGGGATGCTCGACCACGGGGCGGTGATAGTCCGCCACGTAGAGGGCCCCGTCAGGTCCCGTGGCGGTGAACACCGGCCGGAACCAACTGTCGGTCGAGGCGAGAAACTCGGCGTCGTGGTGCGCGCGGCGGGCCACGAAGGTCGGCCCGTCGGGGACGAGCAGGTCGCGGTGCACGACGTTGTGGACCGGGTCGCAGGTGAACGACGTCGATTCGTAACCGGGCGGAAACCGCCCACCCGTGTAGACCGAAATCCCACACGCCGACGTGAACCGGCCGTGCTGCGAGTCATGAATATATTGCGGTTTAGTCGTGACCTGAAACAGCGCCGCGGCGTTCTCGTGGTCAGAGACGGAATGCATCGCCGCCGGATTGCTGAGATACGGATTGCGGCCGAGGTAAGACTGGCCGACGACCACATGGCGCAGATGGTCGTTGTTCCAAACGGTGAAACGATTACCCCAGGCATCGAAAGCGTTCCCGTATTGGGAGTTGCCCGACACGGCTTCGACCAGCCCCGCAGCCGGCTTAAAGCGAACGTCGCGCGAACGCACATCGACGGCCGGCTTGCCAGGGTGGGCCGGGAAGCTGAGAGGGCGACCCCGGTCGCCGAACTCCTTGGCGTAGCGGACCGGCGAGGGCACGCGCGGGTAGGCGGCGTAGATCCAATTATCGATGCCGTATAGCAGGCCGTTGACCCGTAACTGTGGATTGGTGGCCGCGAAGCCGGTGAGCACCACTTCTTGGGCGTCGGCGCTCCCATCGCCGTCGGTGTCGCCCAGATAGAGAACGTCGGGCGCGGTGGTAACGAGGACGCCGTCCTTCCAAGCCGTCACTCCGTTGGGAAGCGAGAGGCCGTCGGCGAAGACCGTGACATGCTCGAAGCGTCCGTCGCCATCGCGGTCCTCCAGCAGCTTGACGCGTCCCTGGGGCTCTGCATGGAGCGGGTAGTCGCGCATCTCGACGACGAACAAGCGGCCCTGTTCGTCGAACGCCATCGCCACCGGGTCGATGACGTCGGGCTCGGCGGCGACCAGCTCGATGCGAAAGCCGGCGGGGAGTTGAAACGTGTCGAGGGCTGCCTCGGGCGAGTACGGTGGCTGGGGCTGTTGGCAGCCCAGCGCTGCGAGCAGGACCGCCGAAGCTAGGCGCAGGATGCGCACAGGGCAAGGGTTGTTTTCGAGTCGCACGGGCATCTTCCTTTCGCCGTGGTATTGATAATACACAGGCGTGGCACGGAGCGGAGGTTGCGCTAGCGCAGAACGGATGAGCGCCGAACGCCTCGACCGATTCCGCCAGACGGCTTCACCGCCGGCTAACATCCCGCGTCCGCTTCGCGGACTCGCGTCATGATGAGGTCTGACGACCCGAGGGAAGGGGCAGGTTTCTTGTCAAGCCTGTCGGTTGTAGCTGCGTATTGCGGCAAGCGGGCACGGCATGCTGTGCCCCTACTTTGCGGTTCGCGGATTCCGTCCGGATATCAAGGGCGCAGCCTTTGGCTAGTTCGTCTTCGACAACTCGTCGAGGGTTTCGCTCACGACGTGGAGCATGATGGCAAAACTCTGCGCGCTGAGCTTGTCGATCGTATCTTGCTCGGTGTGCCAGTAGCGGTTGCCGGGGCCGTAGTCGAAATCAATCAAGTCGACCGCGGGCACGCCGGCATCGACAAAGGGAAGGTGGTCGTCCTCGATGTATTGCGCCGGGCCTGGGGGGAAGGCTTTGGTATAGCCGAGGTGGCTCGCCGTGCGCCAGACGAGGTCGCGCAACCAGGGGGTGGAGTGTCGCTCGTGGGCTAGACCGAGGCGGGCGTCGCCAATCATGTCAACGTTGATGAGCGCCCGGATGCGCGGCAAGACGCCCTCTCTCTTCCAGGCCGCGAGTTGCCGGCGGCTGCCATAGGTGTGGTCGGTCTCATCCCACTGGACGACGGCTTCCTCGCCGTCGAAGAAGGTGAGCCACACCGAGTCATCGAGTTCTCGATCCGCCAGCAGCCCGGCGAGAGCCAACAGGAAGCCGGTCGAAGAACCGCCGTCGTTGGCGCCGACGAAGTCCAGGCCGGGGCGGTGATACGTGTCGTAGTGGCCGGAGACCACCACAATGCGATCGGACCGGCCAGGGAAGCGGGCAATCAAGTTCACCATCTCGACCGGTCCGCGAGGAGTTTGGGCGGTGAACGGCTCGCGGTCGACGTCCGCGCCGAGGCGCGACAGCTCAGCGGCGATGAGTTCCCGTTGCTTGCGATGCGCCTCGGAGGCCGGGGGCCGCGGACCGAGCTTGACGACACGGCGGGTCCAACCGAGGGCGGTCTGGCCGGCGGCCATCCACTTTGGATCGGGAGTCTGCGCCTGCAGGGGACACAGCGAGCCCGCCAGTAGCGGGACACAGAGAAGTAAGACTCGCGCGCGAAGCATGGCTGGTGGAGGCGAGCTACCCCTTGCGGACGGCCTCGATCATCACCGTAGAACCTGCGGCGCCCGCGGCCTCCAGCAGCGTCAGGGGCGTGGAAGCCGCGACGAGACCGAAATAAAGCACGTCTTTGAAGAGGCGAGCGGCGGGCCCCTCGTTCGGCTGGCGCACGCGCCGAGCGACCGGCTCGAGTTGCGGACAGAGGCTGGAGGCCAGGCCCGCCGGATTGTCTCGCAGCGAGAAGAACTTGCGGCGCTTCACTTCGAAGCCTGTCACGTCGAGCAAGTCCTCGAGGTCTTCCGCGCGGAAATGGATCAGGTGGCGCGGCACATTCAATCCGCTCCAGCGCTCGCCGAAGAGCAGAAACTGCCAGCAGGCGGCGTTGGGGACCTGCACGAAAAGCTTGCCCCCGGGGCCGAGCAGATCGCCGACCGCCAGCAGAGCCTCCATTGGGTCGGGCAGATGTTCGAGGACGTGGAACATCGTGACCGTTCGAAACGCCCCGGGCGAGAACGGGAAGCGGGGCAACGATCCGCACACCGCCGGCGCGGCGTAGGCGGCGACCGCGCTACGAGCCGCGAAGCACGAACTATCGACCCCAATGGCGGGTATGCCACGCCCGCGGAGGCCGTGAAGAAACGCCCCGCCGCCGCAGCCCACGTCCAGCGCTAGACCCGCTCGGTCGATCGAATGCAGGACGAAGCGGACATGATCGAGCACCACGAATTGGCGATACAACTCGGCCAGCCGTCCGGCGGCCGAGCGATCGGCTTTCCACCAATAACGCTCGGGGTAGAAGGATGCGAGTTCACCGGGCGAGGGCCGCGGCTCGAGGCGGATCAGCGCGCAGTGCGAGCACTCGACAATGTTGAAGCGAGTATCCGTCGCGCCGTAGAGACGGTCGGTTGCGCGAAACAGCGTCAGGTACGACTCTCCCTCGCAGCGAGGGCAGATCGGCAGCGCGCGGGCGCCGTTGGAGTTGCCGTGGGACACGGTTCGCGAGAAGGGTTAGGAGTCGCTGGACACGAGATCCCGCAGGGAGACGCGGGAGTCTCGAATGAGCCGGGTAATTTCCGGGGGCGAGAGCCGCCGTAGCAAACGGACCTGACGCCGCTTGCGGAGCATAGCCGGCGCGCCGCTCCAACCCGCAATATGGCCCTTGACCAGGCATCTTAGCAGTCGATAGGGGCCCAACGAGGCCATCCAACGTTCTCCTTCTCCCCGGCCCCGCACGGCCGCGGCCACCGTCGCCGCTGCCCGCAGAGCGAAGTAGAAGGGGTTGAGCCAGAGCAAGCGCCACGGGAACAGTTTGACTGCCAGCCAGATGCGGTTGCGCTCGATCAGAAACGCACGGCGCTCTGAGTGTCGGCCGAGCGTCGCGCCCAGGCGGTGGTAGACGCGCGCCTGGGGAACATAAAGGCAGCGCCAGCCCGCGATGCGTGCGCGAAGACCCAACTCGGCGTCATCCCCATACGCGAAGAAGTCTTCGTCGAAGCCGCCAATCTCATCGAGTAGTTGCTTGCGATAGAGGGCTGCGCATCCATCGGGCCACGCGACCTCCTCTGGCTGGTCGTACTGGCCGCGGTCCTGCTCGCCGCTGCCCCGGCCGCAATTCTGGCCATCGGGATAGATGACGTGCCCCACTTTGTCGATGACGCCCCGGTTGCTGAAAGACAGCACCTTCGAGGCAGCCATCCCGATCTGCGGATTTCGTTCCAGCGCGCGGACCAACGCCTGGAGCCAACCGGGTTCAGCTTCGGCGTCGTTGTTCAGCAAAGCGATGTACTTGCCTCGGGCCCGCCGAATCGCCTGATTGTTGGCCGTGCAGAAGCCATGGTTCTCTGCGTTGCGGATCCAGTGGTGGCGGCCTTGGAACTCGGCCCCCTCGGCCAAGGCCGACGATCCATCGGTCGAGCCGTTGTCGACGACGAGAACTTCGAAATCCTGGTAGCTCTGCCGGGCAAGGGAACGCAGACAGCAGCGAAGAAGCTCGCGGCGGTTCCAGTTAACAACGACTACCGAGACGAGGGGCGGCAGGGGAGTCATCCGATCCGCGGAGTTTCCTTGAAACCACAGATGAACACGGATGAACGCAGATGAAACCTCGTTACCGAGGGTCCGAGGTTCAGCTCAGGCGCATCATCACCTAGGAGCGGATCCTCACAGGTCCAAATCAAGTACATCATCAACCAAGCACTTCATTAACTGGGTGGAGCCCCTCACACGGTTCATCTGTGGTTCCCCTGAGATCCAACATTTATGTCGCGCACCCCAGCGGCGGCCACTTGTGAAACCCAAGAGATTATTATATCCTTAAATGGGGTATCCACTTGACTCAGGTAGCCCCTAGGCGTTGTGGTTTGGTCGATCCATGGACGCCAGCACACTGCACCCAGAATGCACCCTGGGGCGCCAGACGCCGGTCTGCAGGCAATTGGGCCACGAGGCTGCGTTTCGGGCCGATCAAGGATTACGCACGCGCCATGGCCATCGCAGGCTTGGAAACTGGTGTGGCAAGCCTTTCCGGGGGCCGCCAATGGCCAACCACAGTAGTTGTGGTCACCTGAGTCAAATGGATACCCCACTATCCTTATAATGCAGTGGCTTGGCCTTATGCGTCGACTGGGCGAACGTCTAAAATCTGAACGCGAAGCGCAGGGCATTAAGCTCGAGGATCTCTCGGCGCGGACCCGCGTCAGCGTGCGCTTGCTCTCGGCAATCGAGAGCGAGGATTTCGATCAGCTTCCAGGCGGCGTTTTCAACGTGTCGTTCGTCAGGCAGTACGCGCGCCATGTGGGCTTGGACGAAGACGAGATCGTGGCCGAATTCAACGAGATCGCCCGTCCGGGCGAGTTGAAGTTGATCGACCTGGAGCAGGACGCTGCCAGCAGCATCCAACCCCCTCCTGGCGTCAGCTTGGCCGAACGGTTCGTCGAGTATGCGCGCCGCTATCAGTTGACTCCGCCCGTCGCGCTTACCTTGGTGCTGGTAATGATCGCGACCGGCGTCATGTTCAGCAACTGGGACTGGGACAGCGGCTTTTCATCAGTCACCGACCTGCTGCCACGACGGAGCAAGACGCTTGCGCAAGACACGGAGGCGCCTGCTTTATCGACGGAAGAGGCCGCCCGGGTGTCCAATCTCCTGCCCTCTCCTCCTCCGGCTCCGCCCAAGGCTGTGCGGGTGCTACTCGAGATCAGCGCTACCGTATGGATTCGTGCCTCCGCGGATGAAGAACGGCAGTTCCAGCGAACGTTTCAGGCCGGGGATTCGAGAGTGATTGAAGGGGACGAGTCGGTTCGACTGCTGATCGGCAACGCCGGCGCCGTGGCGGCCAAACTAAATGGGGAGCCGCTTCCCCGTTTCGGCGGGTCGGGCCAGGTGCGGCGCGTGCTGTTGACGCCCGCCGGCATGGAGATCATTTACCCTCCCAAGAAACCCGAGGGGTCCGACAAGTCAACGCCCGTCCGTGCCGGCTCTGAAACGCTGAATCCCAGCGACACTGCCGACCCTGTGCTGGCCGGCGTCCACCCTTCCAACTAGCCGGAGAATTCCGGGACGAGGGACATACTGAGATGAAAACCCATCGGCGGGCGTTTGCCCAGACCCTCGCGGCCGCACCGCTCGCCTTGGCCGGGCTCCCCGCCAGTTCAGCCCGGGCCGCCCAAACGAAGGGCTCGCGGATCAAGAAAGTCGATGTGATTCCGGTCGGGATCGAGTTCCGCACCGCCTTCAACATTGGCGTGGGGAAAGTCGGCGGCAAGGGAATGCCGGCCAAGTACGTGTACGTAAAGGTGACGACGGACGACGGCCAGGTCGGCTGGGGCGCGACCACAACGGTACCCAACTGGAGCTATGAGACGGCCGAGGCTGTCGTCGGCACGCTGCGGCATTACCTCGCACCACTCGCTATCGGCCGCACGGCGTTCGAGTGGAACTCTCTCAAGAAGGAGATGGACGCGAAGATTCGTCCCGCCGTAAGCAACGGCGCGCCGTTTGCGAAAAGCGCGATCGAGATCGCGTTCCTTGACTTGGCCGGACAGGTGACGGGCCTGCCGCTCCACCGGCTCTTGGGCGGCAAGGTGCACGACACGATTGACCTCTGCTACGCCGTCAGCATCGACGAGCCGGAGGCGATGGCCGACGAGGTGAGCCGCTGGCCTGCCTGTTGGTGTTTCAAGGTAAAGGTTTCAGGCGATACCGACAAGGACCTCTTGCGGTTGCGTGCCATCAGTGACGCCCGTCCGGACGCGGTGATCTGGCTCGATGCCAACCAGTCGTACCAACCGATCGCCCTGGAGCGTTTTCTAAGGGCGCTGCCGGAGTTCAAGAACATTCGCTGCTTCGAGCAGCCGGTGCGCAGCGAAGACTGGCTCGGAATGCGGCGCGTGCGAGAGAAGAGCCCCTACCCGGTGGCGATCGACGAGGGCTGTTTCTCGTCGTTCGATGTCGCCCGCATGGCTGCCTTGGACGCGGCGGACCTGGTGGTACTCAAGGTTCCCAAGAGCGGCGGCGTCACGAATTGCTACAAGAGTGCGGTTGTCTCTGAAGCTCACGGCCTCGGGCTGCTGGGCAGCGGACTCACCGACGCCGGGGTCAGCTTCATGGCCGCGATTCATCTCTACTCGACGCTCGACCTGCTGCTCCCGCCGGAACTCAACGGGCCGCAGTTCCTAGTGGACATGATGGCCGACGGTATCGAGCAAAAAGGCGTCACGGTCACCGTGCCCGACACGCCTGGCTTGGGCATCACCGTCTCGGAGGAAAAACTCCGCGAGCATGAGTTCAAGCTGGGGTAGGTGGCGACTCGCCGGCGCGCGCGGTTTTAGCCGCTTATGCACAGCCCAACGAGAATCTTGTCGTTGTTAGGCGAGGTGTACCTACGCCAACGCCGGTGTGGACACAGCAAGTCCGCCCCTACAAGCTGCATCGTCGCCACTTCGGGATATCAAAGGCGCAGCCGTTGGCTCGTTAGAACTTCGCCAACTCGCGAACGACCGCTTCGACGCCGCGCCGCGAGTACACCGTGCACAACCGCTGCTCTTCCGCTGATACCGGAGTCGATCGGATCAACTCCGATTCCGCGAGGCTGCTCCGGCTGGGGATCCAGAAGCTGCCGTCCTCAAACTGTACCTGGCTCACATAGCCGCTCATTCCGCTGATGGCGAAGTCCGATCCGCCACGCGCGGACTTCGGCTTGAACACAAAGGCTCGGTCCGTCCGGGTCGAGGTCGCCTCGCCCGGCTGCAACCGAAAGCCGCGTCCCGGTGACGGGACCGATCCGGCCGTGTAGCTGGTGCCTTGCGAATCACGAACCAGCCAACCCATCTCGAAATAGCGGACTGGCTTGCCCGAGAGGTTCTTGACCGTGATCTGAGGTGAGCGGGCGCGCGACCCGTCTACCAGCGCCCGGCCGGCGACCATTTCGAGGGGGGCATCCGGCAGCGTGAGCGGCGCCATCTCGACGGACTGCCCCTTGGACTGGGGCGTACTCCGCGTAACTCGGTTGGCCAGACTCAGGTCGATGCGGGCGTCGAGCCGCGGGCGCTTCGCCTGCCGATCAAGGCTCGCACGGATCTCCGTCTCCAGCCGGCTCGGCCCGCCGCCGTCGAGCAACGCCTGGAAGTGGCGGCGGTCACGATCCGCCTCCATCTCCCACACCATCAACTTACGCCGCGAGTTGAACTCGTTCGGGCCATGGAAGGAGAGGTTTGACAGCAGCACGCCGTCGACCTCCACCGAGACCGCGTGTTCGCTCTGCAACGGGAACGGCCGAATCAACCGCAAATCGACGCGCGCCGCGACAGTCTCGTCCGGCGCCACGTTCAGGCTCGGCAAGCCCACCGACGCCCTGCCGCCCGGCGAGAGCGGCTGCGTCACCACGCCGAGGATCAAGCCGCGCAGGTAGTGGCTGGAGTCGTTGCGAATCTCGAGCGCGCAACGCAGGTCAATCACCATCACGGCACCGAGAATCTGGATCGTCGTCTCGCTGACGTCGCGCGAGAGGATCGACAGCGGCACGTCGGGGGCCAGGCGGATGTCGATCGCCTTCTCCGGCTCCTGCCACAGCGAGTCCGGCCCCACGACGCCGGTCGCGGGCCGCTGCGCCCATGCCGTGGGAGGCGAGTGGAGAATCCACGACCCCGCGACGAGCGCGGTCAGCGCCAATCCCACGATCCATTTATTGCGCGTAGACATGGGTAATCGTAATGTTGCCGGTCGTCGAATCCACCGAGCGGAACCGCAACCAGCCGTCCGCCGTAACGCCGACCTCTACGTCGCCCCCGAAAGATACCGGGACGATCGACAGGCCGCCGGTCACGGTCATACCGGGGGAGGGAAGGGCGCGCCTCGGTGCATTCCCGAACGGCGGTTCGTTTGCCGGGGCCGGCGCGATGGTGTCGGCAAACATCCTCTGTCGTGCCGACTCGTCCGACGAAGGCTGCATCCTCAGCACTGCCCCGGGACCCGCCTCGGGCGGCGCGGTCGGGGCCACCTGCCGAGGAGTATCGCCGGGTAAAGTATCACTGGGCAAGGGCCGCGCCCTCGCGGCAACCATCTCTTCCTTCAATTCCATGCGTGCGCCGGCTTCAGTCCCGGCCCGGCTGTCACCATCGGACCGGCTCTCGCCCTCGGCCCGGCTCTCGCTCTCGGCGACGAACATCGCTCCGACACGGGGGCCTTCCACCATAACGGAGTCCGCGTCTTTCTTCAGCTCCACTGCGAATTCCTCCGGGAGCTGGCCTCGGAGTGCGTCCCGCGACGACGCCGAGCTTTGCAATCCGTCTAGCTCAGGTGAAGATCGGTCGGGCATGACCTGGCTCAACTCAACCGGTTCCGCTGTGGCGGGGCCCGGACTCGTCGGGATCTGATAAACAACGACCGCCACACTCGTGACCGCCGCTATCGCAAATCCCAAGCGCCAGACCATCGGCCTCACAGGCCGCTGGGGTTCCGGCGGGGGCCCTGCCTCGGTGACCACCGGCTCAGCCACCGCACCCGGCTCCTCCAGCCGCTCGCGGATTTGCCGCGCCATGCCGTCCCAATCGAGCGAGGGAAGCTCGGCCAACTCGGCCAAGTCGCCCTGCAAGTGGAAGAAATCGGCGACCGTACCGCGGCACCACTCGCATCCCTGCAAGTGCCTCTCGATACGCCAGCGCGCCAGGGGGCCCAACTCGCCGCCGGCAAACAGCGCGAGGTCGGTTTCCTTTGGATGGCCGACAAATAGCAGGCTCATGGTTTCCGCCCCTTTGCGTACTTGCGGAACTTCACCCGGGCATTGGCAATGTGTGACCGGACAGTCGCGGGCGAACAGCCCAATTGCGCGGCCACTTCCACCGCCGGCAACCCCTCGATGTCCCTGAGAATCAACGCCGCCCGCTCCCTCTCCGACAACAGCCTCAGCCCGTCCTCGATATAAGCGCGCTTCTCACTGCGAAGCACCGCCTGCTCGGGCGACTCCGAGGGCATCTCGGGCGCTTTGTCGAGTTCCTCGAAAGTCACCCGCTTGCGCTTTCGCACAAAGTCGAGGGCCGTGTTCACGGCGATGCGTCCCAACCACTGCGCGGCTTTTTTAGGGTCTTTGAGCTGCTCGCGCCGACCCAGCGCCTTGATGAACGCCTCTTGGGTGAGGTCCTGTGCATCGGGCACATTGCCCACCACCCGATAGATCAGCCGGAAGACCCTACGCATATTGGCCTCGACGAACTCGTCGTCCGTCGAGACGCGTACTTCGGCCTCTACTGAGGAGTAGCGGTCGGCTTCCATGATCGCTGGCGGCGCAACTGGAGACATACCGGCGTGATTCGACCTCTCACTAAGGGATGACGGCCCAATCGTGCAAACGTGCAACAATAAATAGGCCTCGGGCCCTCTTTCCGGAGCCTACCCGGGGCCCGTAGCAGGGCCGGGGGCATGGCCGGCAACCAGATGCGAAGCGTCTCCATCGTTGGAACCGGGATGACCCGGTTCGGCGTCCATTCCGAGCTTACCATCAGGGATTTGGCCGCGGAAGCCGGACAGCAGAGCCTCGACGACGCCCGCACGTCCTCGGACCGCGTCGAAGCCCTTTACCTGGGCAATTTCGCCGGCCCGTCGTTCGTCGGCCAGAACCACCTGGCCCCCTATGTGGGGTCGGCGTTGGGGCTGGAGCGGGTGCCCTGCACGCGATTCGAGGCCGCCTGCGCCTCCAGCGGGTCCGCCTTTTTCCACGCCTATAGCGCTGTTGCCGGGGGGTTGTACGACCTCGTGCTGGTCATCGGCGTCGAGTTGATGACGTCACAAACCACCGCGCGGACGACCGACATCCTCGCCTCCGCGGGCGACCTGGGCGGTGAGATCAAGGCCGGTGCAACGTTTCCGTCGCTGTTTGCGATGATCGCGCAGCGACATATGTACCAATACGGGACCACCCGCGAGCACTTGGCGGCGGTGGCGGTCAAGAACCACACCAACGGCGCGAAAAACCCGCTGGCGCACCTGCGCAAGCCCATCACGATGGAGAAGGCCCTGTCGGCCCGCATGATCGCCGAGCCGCTCACGCTCTACGACTGCTCGCTCATCAGCGACGGCGCGGCGGCGGTGCTGCTGTGTCCGACTGAGCGTGCCGGCGAGTTTGGCGACAAGCCGGTACGCGTGCTCGGCGTGGCGCAGGCGTCCGACCATGTGGCGCTCGATGAGAAGGACGACATCACCACCTTCCCGGCCGTTGAGGCCGCCGCGCAAAAGGCCTACCAAGCCGCGGGACTTGGGGCCCGCGACATCGATTTCGCCGAGCTGCACGACTGCTTCACGATCGCCGAGATCATCGCGCTCGAAGACCTGGGGTTCGTCAAGCGTGGCCAAGGCGGTCCGGCGACGCTCGAAGGCTACACCGCCGCGGACGGTGAGACACCGGTCAACACCAGCGGCGGACTCAAGTCGAAGGGCCATCCCGTCGGCGCCACCGGCGTCGCGCAGATTCGCGAAGTGGTGGAGCAGATCCGGGGCAACTGCGGCGAAAGGCAACTGCCGAAGACTCGCGTCGGCCTGACGGAGAACCTCGGCGGCTCCGGCGCGACGTGTGTTGTCGGCATTTACGCGGCATGACCGGCTACCGCTGTACCCAGGACAGCTCGGAGAATAGTTCGGGGACTGGCTCCGGGGACGGCTCCGGCACAGGGGCCGGCAAGGTCTTCCTGCACCGTCCCAGCCGCTCCAAATGCCCCCAGGGCGAGATCGAAGAGATCGAGCTGAGCGGCCGCGGCACAGTCTACTCCCACACCACCCTCCACGCCGCGGCCGAGCCCTTCGAGAAGGACCTCCCCTTCCAGATGGCCATCATCGAACTCGAAGAAGGCCCCCGCCTCACCGCCCGCATCGAAGGCGAGCCGGCCGCAATCGGCGACTCGGTCCAAGCGGCCCGCGAGGCTGACGGCGTTTGGTTTTTCACCAAGTAATCGAGGGACCCCCGATCACGGATCACTGGTTCCAAGCGCGCAGCGGCGTCAACCAGGCGTCAACCAGGATCGGTAAACCCTTCGCCGTCGGTGAGGATTTGGGGCCTCTAAGCGAGTGGATGCTTCACAACCAGCAGGCTCTCGTACCTCCCACCCACGCTAGAATCTTGGGCGGAAGCGTTACCGTCGCATAGATACCGAGAAACGATTTCGCATTGAGAAATGCGCCGTCGGAGCCACTGGAATCCGGCCGCCTACCGAACCCAAGTCGAGTCTCATCAGTGGGCTGCCGAGGCTCTGCGCCGATTCCGAGTGACATCGGTTGTTCGCGACAGTAATGTGTCACTGCCGGCCAGCCGCTTCCGCGAACCGGACATGTCGGAAGCAACTCGGCGCGAGGCGAGGCGTGCGGATGCCAGGCAAAGCTAGGAACCGGCTCCGATCTGTTCGAGCAATGTCGGTAAGTTGAAATAGAGGTGTCCGGCTGTGATGACCCTGTCCTGTATGAAGTAGAACGAGCACCCCGGCAGGTCAGTCTTTCGCCCGCTGGGTGGGATGCCGTTGAGTTCCCCGAGGTGTTCGCCTTTGAAGCGCCATTCGACGGCCGCCACTCCGTCCTGGTAGACGAGACGCTGGACCTCGTGCACGCATCCAGGAAACGCCGCCGTGAACGGCGCAATAAACTGGCTCCTGACGGCGTCTTTGCCGAGGAGGGGGCCGGTGGGTAGCAGCAGCTCCACGTCGTCGGCAAAGTAGGCCATGACTTCATCCACGTCACCTCTCCGCCACGCATCGAAATACTCCTGTAGAAACGCCTCGGCTCCTGCGGATGTAGAAACTCTTTCAATTGCTCTGGTTGACATGTCTAAATTCTCCTGAAATGGGGTATCCACTTGACTCAGGTAGCCCCTAGGCGTTGTGGTTTGGTCGATCCATGGACGCCAGCACACTGCACCCAGAATGCACCCTGGGGCGCCAGACGCCGGTCTGCAGGCAATTGGGCCACGAGGCTGCGTTTCGGGCCGATCAAGGATTACGCACGCGCCATGGCCATCGCAGGCTTGGAAACGTGGTGCTATCGGCAAGCCTTTCCGGGGGCCGCCAATGGCCAACCACAGTATGTTGTGGTCACCTGAGTCAAATGGATACCCCACATGGCTGAAATGGGGTATCCACTTGACTCAGGTAGCCCCTAGGCGTTGTGGTTTGGTCGATCCATGGACGCCAGCACACTGCACCCAGAATGCACCCTGGGGCGCCAGACGCCGGTCTGCAGGCAATTGGGCCACGAGGCTGCGTTTCGGGCCGATCAAGGATTACGCACGCGCCATGGCCATCGCAGGCTTGGAAACGTGGTGCTATCGGCAAGCCTTTCCGGGGGCCGCCAATGGCCAACCACAGTATGTTGTGGTCACCTGAGTCAAATGGATACCCCACTTCTCCTGATTCGCGACTTCTACTCTGAGCCTAGAGAATAGCTGATTGTCGGAGCTGTCGCACAATGCGCCTCTGCTTGGATAGGGGTTCGGAGCCTTATGTCGGCGCTCGCCGAAAGGGCCAACGGTATGGGCGTGAGTTGCTTCCGATGATGGGGATTCGCGGAAGTGCCCTGCCACTGTAGGCAACAGTCCTCCAGCAAGCGCAGATTGCACCGCCGGCTTCCGCGACCCCGAGCAGGACTAAGTCCCAGGGAACGAACGACATAGCGGCTCGTTCGTGGGAAGGTGTTGGTATATCCCGCTCGCACTACCTTTCTGTCGGCTGAAGCCCGTCCGTGCCTCTCGGTGGCCCCAGAACCAGAGTCTCCCCCGCCCTTCGCCCGCGACGTAGGCAATGTAGCGGCCGTTCGGCGAGATTGCGCTCGCCCGCAGGTAGGGTGGGGAAAAGTTGAAAATGGGGTATCCACTTGACTCAGGTAGCCCCTAGGCGTTGTGGTTTGGTCGATCCATGGACGCCAGCACACTGCACCCAGAATGCACCCTGGGGCGCCAGACGCCGGTCTGCAGGCAATTGGGCCACGAGGCTGCGTTTCGGGCCGATCAAGGATTACGCACGCGCCATGGCCATCGCAGGCTTGGAAACGTGGTGCTATCGGCAAGCCTTTCCGGGGGCCGCCAATGGCCAACCACAGTATGTTGTGGTCACCTGAGTCAAATGGATACCCCACTAAGTTGAATTTTACGGGAGCCGCAGGCTCGGGACGGCTGAACCACATCTCGAAGAGAACCGCCGCCAGCAGCGCCGAGACCGTTAACAGGGCCATCTTCAGCAAACGGTCTGAGCTTCGGACGCGGCCGGCACCAGCCTCGGCGGCAATCTCTGCCTCCTGTCTAGCTACATCGCCTGTTTCGGACGCAGCTTGGTCTGGGTGCAACCCCTCCACGGGGGGCGACAAAACGATAGCCACGTCTTGGCAAGGTTTCTACGAAACGCGGATTGTCGGACGAGTCGTCCAGGGCTTCGCGGATCTTCCTGATAGCCGTGTTGACGCTGTGATCGAACTCGACAAAGGTGTCGGCTGACCAAAGCCGCTGGCGCAACTCCTCGCGCGTGACCACCCCGCCCGGACGTTCCAGCAAGAAGGCCAGGACTCGAAAGGGATGATCCTGCAGTTTGATCTTCAGGCCGTTCTTGCGCAACTCGCCCGCCGACAGGTCGGCTTCAAAGACTCCAAAACGAACGACTCGAGATCGGGGTTGCTCTCCGCTCATAGGACACCCTAGAGAGGGTTTCGCCTCTCCTAACCCGGACGAGCCGGAACCAAAAAGAGCGTCGTGGCCTGAATGCGGTCTTGGCGCGTTAGGGCAGGTTGACCCCACCCTCACGGGCGGGGCTCTGATTCCGCTCAGAGGTTTCCTGCCAGTGTTTCCTGCCAGTTTTGGCAACGCTCTCACTCCGTAGGTACTAACAGCTTTCGGCGAGATTATACCACCTCGTCAACCGCCCTCCCAATCTCGCTCGGTTGGTGGATCTGCTCCAGTAAGCCGCTGAATTTCAATCACTTCGTTGTACATGACGTGCCCTGCCATCGATTTCAGTCGATTTCGCTTGCAAACGGCTTCCTTGCGTAGCTCACGATTCGCTTAGCGAGCTGGACGAGTCGTCTCGGTAGGAAAAGCCGCAGGTGTGCCCGCGAAATGCGCGGGTCGCCCCTGCGCTCCGGCTATCCGCAAATCCTCATTGGAAGTTCTCAACCAGCATCAGGTCGCCGCCCCCGTCGACTTCCTGCACGTACAGGAGCGTCCGGCGGTCGGGCGACACGGCGAGATACCAGAAAACCTCCCCAGCGGTTGTGGCAAGTGTTTTCTCTCCCCCGCTGGCGAAATCCTTGAATCGGATTGGGTGGGTGCCGTCTTCATCTGCCTTGCCGATATAGTAAAGGCCGTCCTCAAACACTGCCAAGCGCCCGCGACTAAATAACTCCTCCACAATCCGAACCGCCTCACCGCCCTCTACGGGAATTCTCCAGGCACTGTCGTCGCGCAGGAAGTACAAGTATTTGCCATCGGGAGACTCTATCGGAGTGCCGTCATAACGCACATTGGAAAGCGGCCCGCTCAGCGGGAGAGCGTCGCCTCCCTCAGCCGGCATCTTCCAAGCGCCCAACGTTCCGCTCCTATCCGACACAAAATAGATCCACTTGCCGTCCCTCGACCAATGGGCGTTGCCGTCCCAGGCTGGATGGGTGGTAAGCCGCTTCCTCGTGCGTCCTTTAACACTGATCGTGTACATCTCGAGGTTTCCATCAGCCTCAGAGGAGAAAGCAATCTGTTCTCCATTTGGTGACCATCTTGGCGATACAACCTTTGGTCCGCGGAACGATGTCAACGGCACGGGCTGGGACCCATCAGCGTTGCACAACCAGATCTCCGGTGAGCCCGATCGGTTCGAACCAAACGCGATTCTCTCACCGTTGGGAGAGTAGTCGGGAGCCGCATCGTTGTGGGTCGAACGGACGAACGGCACCGGCGTGAGCGTCCCCCCATCTCCGGAGGCTAGATTGAGCTGCCAGATGTTCTGGTTCCCACGCAGCTTGGTGAAAGCTAATCGGTTACCGGCGCGCGCGATTGCCGGCTGGCGGTTGGACCCGCCGGTAATTCCGAGCCAGCGCGGCGACCCGGACGGCGATGGCTGCATTCTCCAGAGGCTGTCGTTCCAGATTTTACCTGCCGCGAAGACGATTTCCCTTCCGTCCGCGGTCCACGCCGGATGATGGTTTTCCAGGTCGGCGGGTGGCAACTTGATCGGGCTCCCGCTGGGCGTCATATCTCTTGACAAATGCAGAAGGTACAAGTCGCTCCGGTGAACCGCGTCTTTGCGGGCGAAGACCAAGGAACGTCCATCCGGGGAGACGGCTGGGGACGTGTCGCGTTGCGTCTTTTCCGGCCAGGTTAATTGGCGCTTTTCCCCGGTGCTGGTGGAAACCAAAAATAGGCTGCGAGGCTGTCGCTCGTCGTTTCTGCCCTCCGTGACGAGCCACTCAGCGTCCGGGGTCCAGGTAAGTGGGGCGCCTAGCACACCCGCTGCAGACGCTCGGCCGAAGAATTCAGTCAGAACCTCCTCCGGTCCGCCTCGTTGCGGAATGAGAAGGACCTGAATTTTCGACGGCGGCAAAAACCGAAGAATGGGGTATCCACTTGACTCAAGCCCCTAGGCGTTGTGGTTTGGTCGATCCATGGACGCCAGCACACTCACCCAGAATGCACCCTGGGGCGCCAGACGCCGGTCTGCAGGCAATTGGGCACGCTGCGTTTCGGGCCGATCATTCGCACGCGCCATGGCCATCGCAGGCTGGAAACGTGATCGGCAAGCCTTTCCGGGGGCCGCCAATGGCCAACCACAGTATGGGGTCACCTGAGTCAAATGCCCCACACCGAAGAAAAGCAATGTGAGTCCCCTTGGGTGACCACGCGGGGCCGAATTCTGGGCTGGATGATCTGTCAATTGGGAAGGCTGGTCCACCCCAATCTGCTTGACGTAAATATCGTAGTTAGAGCTATAGTCTCGTCCCCAGGCGAAAGCCACCTCGGAACCGTCGGGAGAGAAGCTGGGGTGCGCTTCGACGCCCGGATAGGTCGTGAGAGGCGCCACCTTGAACGGGGCTGTATCAGGCGTGTCCTTTCGTAACGCAAGCCAGCCAGTTGTCGCTGCGACGATCGCAACGGCTACCACACTGCCGGCCCGCAGCCATAGGCGCTTGGTCGGGGGCAGCGCTATAGCAGCGACCGGCTGGTCGCCATCGACCGGTGCGATGAACCGATAGCCCCGGCGAGGCAGCGTCTCGACGAAACGCGGATTGTTGGACGAGTCGTCCAGGGCCTCGCGGATCTTCCTGATAGCCGTGTTGACGCTGTGATCGAACTCGACAAAGGTGTCGGCTGACCAAAGCCGCTGGCGCAACTCCTCGCGTGTGACCACCTCGCCCGGACGTTCCAGCAAGAAGGCCAGCAGTCGAAAGGGATGATCCTGCAGTTTGATCTTCAGGCCGTTCTTGCGCAGCTCGCCCGCCGACAGGTCGGCTTCAAAGACTCCAAAACGAACGACTCGAGAGGATCGGGGTTGCTCTGCCCTCATAGGACACCCTAGAGAGGGTTTCGCCTCTCCTAACCCGGACGAGCCGGAACCAAAAAGAGCGTCGTGGCCTGAATGCGGTCTTGGCGCGTTAGGGCAGGTTGACCCCACCCTCACGGGCGGGGCTCTGATTCCGCTCAGAGGTTTCCTGCCAGTTTTGGCAACGATCTCACTCCGTAGGTACTAACAGCTTCCGCCGAGATTATATCACCTCGTCAACCGCCCTCCCAGCGTCGCTCGGTTGGTGGATCTGCGCCCGTAAGCCACTGATTTTCAATCACTTCGTTGTACATGACGTGCCCTGCCATTGTACAGACGGAGTCTAGGCCCCGTGCCTTGAGTGGCTTTCTAACCTGACCCACACTCGGCCTCACCAACCAACCCATGGAGGTGAGAGCCGTGAATCCATTCGTCAGAAGTTACTTCACTGTGAGTTTTCTATTGATCCTGAGCTCGCCAGGCTTCGCCCGGGACCGATCCCATGACAAAGTAGAACCCGGCTTGCGAATTTCCGTGTGGGTTTACGACTACGCCCACGTTCCCAGCGGGGCCCTGGCGAGGGCGGAAAAGATGAGCAGCGAAGTCTTCCGCAAGATCGGAGTCGAGACGGTTTGGATGGATTGTCCCCTTCCTTCCACCGAAGCCGCTAAGACTCCGGCTTGCAACGAGCCCTTCAGCCCAACGAATCTGGTCCTTCGAATCCTGCCTCGATCGATGACGGCACACTTCCGGTCTGACCGTCCCCGAGTTGATTTCGCTTTGGGTTTCGCACAGTCGCCCTCCCGAGACGGGAAATTTAGTGTCATCGCGAACATTTTCTACCACCGTGTGGTGGAGCTTACCCAACGAGCCCGGCACCGGGCCGCCACACCGGTCATCATCCTAGGCCACGGCATGGCACACGAAATGGGCCACTTGCTGCTCGACGAGCCGGGCCACGCAGTCCAAGGCCTGATGCACGCTCCATGGGATCTACCGCACTTGAAACGCGCCTCCAGGGGTCAGTTAGTTTTCACCTCCCAGCAGGCCGAACGGATCCGGGCCCAGGTGCGTGCCCGGATGCGTGCTGGACGGGCGCGAGGCATTGATTGAGCTTCCCGAGTTTTTCAACGATCTGAAATAGGAAATGCTTTGGCCGACGACAATTGTATCTCGGATAGTGGGATGAGACCGGCCGCTCATCAAACCTCCGGACACGTACGGGTCCCGCTACGACCTTCCCGTCTCACTCCGCCAGGAATCCCCAGCAGATGAGCGCACATCCGGTGACCAGAAACGCTTCGTGGATATCAGCTCGTTTCTTATAGAAGGTCGAAATCGGCCGCGAGAAGGCCGGAAGCGAGAAGCAGGGCAAGCAGGACGAGGCGCATCAGGAATCTCCGTGCCCCGATGGTAGCGGCCCGAACCCTGGGAACGGAGAACGCCTGCGGCTACCGCTGGGCCTGGTCGGCGTGGTAGGAACTGCGGACGAGCGGGCCGGCTTCGACGTGGCGAAAGCCCATCTGCTCGCCTGCGCGTTTCAGGTCGGCGAACTCGGCGGGGGTGTAGTAGCGGCGAATCGGCAGGTGGTCGCGTGAGGGACGCAGGTATTGTCCCAGCGTGACGATGTCGACTTGGTGAGCGCGGAGGTCCCGCATCACTTCAACGACTTCATCCTCAGTTTCGCCCAAACCCAACATCATGCCTGACTTGGTGGGAACGTCAGGGGCCCCGCGCTTGGAATGGCGCAGCATGTCGAGCGAGCGGCGGTAGTTCGAGCCGCGCCGAACGTCGTAGTAGAGCCGCGGCACGGTCTCGACATTGTGGTTCAGCACATCGGGCCGCGCGGTCAGCACCGTCTCCATGGCTTCGTGCGAGCCCATAAAATCCGGGACCAGCACTTCCACTTTGCATCCGGGCACACGCTCACGAATCGCACGAATCGTCAACGCGAAAAGCTCGGCCCCGCCGTCAGCGCGGTCGTCGCGGTCGACCGACGTCACCACGGCGTAGCGCAACCTCAGCGCGGCAACCGCATCGGCAACGCGGCGCGGTTCGTCGTAGTCGACCTCCAGCGGAGCGCCTTTCTGCACGGCGCAGAACCCGCAACGCCGGGTGCAGACGTTGCCCAGGATCATGAAGGTGGCCGTTAGATGGTTCCAGCACTCGCCAAGGTTGGGGCAGGCCGCGCTCTCGCAAACCGTGTGCAAGCCGAGGTCGCTGACGAGTGCCTTCAGCCGGCTATAGTTCTCGCCTATCGGCGCGGGCGCCCGCAGCCAGTCGGGACGCCGCCCGGCCGGACCGGGGTGAGGTCCGTCATATGCCGGGACGAGCGGTTTAGCGCCAGGCGGTTTGGCACCAAAGGGTTTAGCGCGCGGCGGAGCCTTGGCAGCGGTGTCGCCAATCTGAATGAGGTCCGCCATTCGTTGAGCCAGCCTGTACCAGCCCATTCAAACATGGGCGGCCGAAACCACCCGTCCCGCTCCCTACGGTTTCAGTGTAACGCCCCGATCGGCGGCTTCTATCTGATCTTTTCGTCCTTCTCGACTTTGCCGTCGCGGAGATGGATGACCCGATGGGTGTGCATGGCGATATCGTGTTCATGGGTGACGACGATGATGGTGTTGCCCTGCCGGTGGAGGCGATCGAACAGGGACATGATTTCGGCACCGGTTGCGGAGTCGAGGTTCCCGGTCGGCTCGTCGGCGAGTAGAATCGAGGGCGTGTTGACGAGCGCCCGTGCGATGGCCACTCGCTGTCGCTGGCCGCCGGAAAGTTCATTCGGCTTGTGGTGCATGCGGTCGAGCAGGTCCACTTGCTGAATCGCACCGCGAGCTGCTTCGAGACGCTGCTCGGGAGCGGTGCCGCTGTAGACCAACGGCAGTTCGACGTTCTGCAGGGCGTTCAGCCGCGGCAGCAGATTGAAGGTCTGAAAGACGAAGCCAATCTCTTTGTTGCGGATCGCCGCCAGTTCGTCATCGTTCAAGTTGCTGACCAGGCGGCCTGCAATGTAATACTGCCCCTTCGACGCCGTATCGAGGCACCCGATCAGGTTCATCAGCGTCGACTTACCGGACCCGGACGGGCCCATGATCGCGACGTACTCGCCTTTGGCGATGCCAAGGTCCACGCCGGAAACCGCATGAATCTCCTGGTCCCCCATGACGTAGCTCTTCCACAGATCATACGTCTGTATGACGACGCCTTTGTGGCGTAGCTCTTCGCCTCGGTCTTGCTCGGCTGCGGTGAGTACTTGGGCCATGATCGGTTCGCCGGCTGGTTCGCAGGGGACCTAAAGGAGTAAGGCCCCTATCGCGGCGCGAAAAGTTACCTCTAGCAGTCAGTGTATCAACCGGGTCCGTGTATCCTTCGGTCACGCGCAGGCAGCTCGGCGGTCGCTGCCGCGTTGCTACCAAAACTCCCGAGCGTGCCGCTTGACGCGGTCACCGTGGTTGCGGAGCGCTTCGAGCGCGTCGGGTGCGGGTTGACGCCAGTCGTCGAGAAGCGTCAGGTTCTCCTCGAGCTCGGCACGATCGTTCGGAGCAACAAGGGCCACCGAAACCCCCGGATGCGCCAGGCAGAACCGGTAGCATTCCAGCGCGGTGGGCGGTTCGAAGCCCGGCGGATCGTTTGGCGTGGATGCAAGCAAGTCGCACCAGCGTAACCCGGTAAACGTGACGGCCGGCATGCCGCGTTCTTCGGTAACCGGGAAAACCTCGGTCTCGGCGCCTCGATGCGCGGCGTTGTAGCGGATCATCAGCAGGTCGAGATAGTGGCTGCTGCTGGCAGCCTCGGCAGCTTGCGCCCAACGAGCGGCCAGTTTGCGCTGATGGCTGGTGAGGCCGATGAGTTTGAGTGCGCCTGCGCCCTTTAGGCGGTTCAGAGTGTCCCATGCCCCGCCAGGGCCGATGATCTGCTGCCACTCGTCCTCGGACTCCACGTAGTAGAGGGTCGCTACGTCGAGATAGTCGGTGTTGAGTTGATCGAGGATCCACGCGAACTCGCGCTCGGCCTCGTCGGCGCCGCTGGACTTGAACTGCACGGCGACCACGACCTCCTTCCGCTTGGCGCCAAGAGCGGCGACGGTCTTCGAGAGCCCGTCCGGCTTACCGCACCAGTTGAGGTAGTTCAGGCCGCGGTCGATGGCATGGGCGACGTCGTCGGGGCGCAGGTGCGTGTTCCCGCGCGTAGCGAGACCAAGGCGGCGGACGCGTGGAAGGTTCGGGGCGAGTTCGGCCGTCTTGCGCATCAGTCCTGTAGGATTGATCGTACCCTCTCCGGCCCGCTCTTATAGCGCCATCAACTGCCGCAACGCAGGAGGTGCAACGACCCCTCGCCGTCAAGCACCGTCACGCGCCGCCCCTTATCAGCTTCTCCCTCAACCAGCCAAAGCGGTCGTTGATTGGCTGGGGGCTGTGTGAGAACTCCATGGCGGACAGGTCGCGGACCAGCATGGACGGTGGCATGGGTTCTTCTACAGACTCCCCTGGGTTCGCGGGCCGGCGCGGTAGAGACGATATCCAAACGGAGAGCGGGCGGTGTCTGTTTCGAGGCGTCGTTCAAGCGGCTACAGTGCTTGTACTAGAATCAAGGGAACGGCCGTTCGGGGCGTAGCGCAGTCTGGTAGCGCACCTGCTTTGGGAGCAGGGGGTCGCAGGTTCAAATCCTGCCGCCCCGACCAATGTTTTCAACAACTTACGAGCATTTCGTGTCCGGCCTGAAAAGCCTGTCCCTGTCGTAAACTCCGTCCGCGTTGAAACGATTGAGCTTAACGGCTTGGACTGATAGGCTCGGGGGTCCATGCGTAGCATCCTGATTCCTCTGTTGATCGGGCTCCGGTCGAGCCTCCGCAGCCGGGCCGAACTGCAGGTGAGATCGCCGCTCTGCATCAGCAACTGGCAGTGTTGCAGCGGCGTCTCGCAACGCGACCCCGATTACGACCCGTCGATCGATTCTTCTGGACCTGGTTGTCTCGGCTGTGGCCCAGCCTGGCGACAGGCCCTCGTGATCGTCCAACCTCAAACCGTGCTGGCTTGGCACCGCCGCGGCTTCCGTCTCTATTGGCGGTGGAAGAGCCGGGCACGCAGGCCAGGAAGGCCAGAGGTCGCGCCCGAGGTGAGAGCACTGATCCGTAAGATGAGCCTCTCCAACCCCGCCTGGGGTGCACCACGCATCCACGGCGAGCTGCTCAAGCTCGGTATCGACATTGGGGAGACGAGCGTGGGCAAGTACATGGTCCGTCATCGCAAGCCTCCCTCGCAGACCTGGCGCACTTTCCTGAAGAATCACGTCCACCAATTAGTAGCGGTGGACTTTTTCGTCGTGCCCACTTTGACGTTTCGAATCTTGTTCGTGTTCGTTGTGCTGGCCCATGATCGCCGCCGGATTCTGCATTTCAACGTCACCTCCCATCCCACGGCGGGGTATTGTCAAGTTAACGCATCACAGGCTGAGACAGCCCCAAGGTATGGGTAGCAAGACCGCGTCTGAATACTCCATAATGGGGTATCCACTTGACTCAGGTAGCCCCTAGGCGTTGTGGTTTGGTCGATCCATGGACGCCAGCACACTGCACCCAGAATGCACCCTGGGGCGCCAGACGCCGGTCTGCAGGCAATTGGGCCACGAGGCTGCGTTTCGGGCCGATCAAGGATTACGCACGCGCCATGGCCATCGCAGGCTTGGAAACGTGGTGCTATCGGCAAGCCTTTCCGGGGGCCGCCAATGGCCAACCACAGTATGTTGTGGTCACCTGAGTCAAATGGATACCCCACTTACTCCATAATGGGGTATCCACTTGACTCAGGTAGCCCCTAGGCGTTGTGGTTTGGTCGATCCATGGACGCCAGCACACTGCACCCAGAATGCACCCTGGGGCGCCAGACGCCGGTCTGCAGGCAATTGGGCCACGAGGCTGCGTTTCGGGCCGATCAAGGATTACGCACGCGCCATGGCCATCGCAGGCTTGGAAACGTGGTGCTATCGGCAAGCCTTTCCGGGGGCCGCCAATGGCCAACCACAGTATGTTGTGGTCACCTGAGTCAAATGGATACCCCACTTACTCCATATGGTGGCTTGGCCCCTCCGAAATCAGTTAACTTGACAATGCCCTAAGAAAGGCAACCTAGGCGTGGCGGCCCAGACCCGTTTACGGTCGCGGTCGGGTGGGTTCAGCGAGCCAGATGTTGCCGGTGACTTCGGCCAGAGGGAAGTAGAGACCCGACCGGGAAACGGCGAGCTCCAGCTCGGAGAGCCTCAGGGTCGAAAGGGAGAGGCGGCGGCGATGGAAATGCCGCACGGCGAAGGGTTCGCCGACGGTCTGTCCGGCCACCGGATCGAAACGCTGGGCCCAGATGCAACGGAAGCCGTCGCGGTCCGAGGTGAAGTAGATCAACTTTCCGTTGGGTGACCAGCGCGGCAGGTCGTCCCAAGTCTCGGTACCGCTGACGGGAATCCACTTGTCGACAGGGATGGGTGCTTGGGGGATCGATTTACCGCTGGGCATACCCGCGACGAAGATTTGTGTTCGGTCGATTGTGACGTCTCCCTTGAAGGCGAGCCACTGGTCGTCACGGGAGAGGCGCGCGGCAAAGAGCGGAAAATCGGTGTGCCGGGCGATCGGGCCATGTTCCCCGGTGGCAAGGTCGAGCAAGTGGATGGCCGACTTCTTTCGCTCGACGTGCTGGTAAACGATGCGGCCGCCGTCGGCGGTCCAGCCGTGCGGCGGACCGCAGTGGTCGCAGATTTTGCGCGCCAGACCCGTGTCGGCGTTGACTGTGTACATCGGGCGCTGGCCATTCTCAACCGTAGAAAAGACGACTTGTGAACCGTCGTGGTTGAGCCGGGGGGCGCTTTCGGCTGCCGCGTTTGTTGTCAGGGGCGTCTGGCGGCGCGTCCGGACGTCTTGAATCCAGGCGTCGATGTTGCCGGAGCGGCCCGAGCGGAACGAGACGCGGGCCCCGTCGAGGGTGACATCCGGGCTGAAGTCCGCGGTGGCGCCGTCGGTGAGACGTTCCATGGTTCCAGGGCGAAGTCCGTCGTTGACACTCAGGGGCAGCCGCCAGAGGTTGATTCTGCGGACGCTTGTGGTGAAGACGATTCGGCCATCAGGCCCTACGGAGGCTTCCCGTTCATCCACTCCGAGTGTGAGCCGCTCAGGCCGTCGGGAGATGCCCCACGACGATCCTGAAGAAACAGGTAGCCGCCAGAGGTTTACGCTGTCTTCCACGATTCCCGAGAAGACAACGTAGTCGCCGCTCGCCGCCCAACCATCGAGGGAGATGAGGTTCAAACCCTCGTCGCGTAGGCTTGCGGCAGCACCGGTAGCGACCGGAGAGCCCCCCTCGGTCTGGACCCTCCAAATGTCGGGTGGCTCGCCTGGCCGATTACCCCAGAAGAGGACGTGCCGGCTGTCGGGAGCCCAGATGGGCATCGCCGACACTTCGAAATCGCTGACGAGCGCACGCGGTTCGCCTCCGTCAGACGAAACGACATGGACCGTGGTTCCTTTCAACGAGCTGGGCGGGCCTGCGTAGTAAGTAATTGAACGGCCGTCGCGGGAGAAGCGCGGACGCTGTCCACCACGGACGACGAGTCGCGGCCTGCCGCCCAGTGTCGGAATGACGTAGACGCCGCCCCCTTCACGGTCGGATTGAAACGCGATGGTCTTTCCGTCGGGCGAAAAGGCAGGTCTATGGTCGGCGGCCGGGTCTTCGGTGAGGCGTACAGCGGGGCCGCCTGAAACTTGCTGCATCCAGATGTCGAGGTTATCTTCGTCGCCGCGATCGCATGCGTACGCCACCAGGTTTCCGTCGAAGGAGAGAGCAGGTGTCGTGGTGAGGCCGACGCCGGTCGTGAGTCGCGTCAACTTGGACCGAGAAAGCAGGTCGGCTGAGGGCTCGCCGGTTGCCAGCCAGAACCAAGTCGCGGCCACGGCGGTCAGAAGGGCTCCGACCGCGAGCACTCCCGAGAGGGGCACACGGCGTTGGAGAATGCCCTCCCGGGGCACGGGGGTGCGCGAATGGCTGCTCCGGTATCCGATCGTGGTCTCGTTTGCGGCCCTGCGGCCGAGTACACGGAGATCGACGAGCACACTTTCGGCGCTTGCGTAGCGCTCGTCTACTCGCTTTGCCAGGGCTTTCTGGACGAGGCGCTCCAAGTCCATCGGGATGCCACTGCGCACGGCTGTGAGGGGCTCGGGCTCCTCATTGACGATTTCGTAAGAGATCGCTTGTTGGTACTCGCCGGTAAAGGGCCGCCGGCCGGCCAGCATCTCATAAAGCACGACGCCTAGAGACCAGATATCAGTTCGAGGGTCGGTCTGCTGCCCGCGCGCCTGCTCAGGCGACATGTAGGCGGCCGTCCCGAGGACAGCGCCTTCTCGCGTGAGAGTCGAGCGGTCCGAAAGTTGCGCCAAGCCGAAGTCCATGACCGTGACATGGCCGTCATCGCCGACCATGATGTTCGAGGGCTTGATGTCGCGGTGGACGATGCTCTTGGCGTGGGCGGCTTGGAGTCCGCGGGCGGCTTGAGTGGCGATGTCGAGGGCCTGTTCGAGCTTGAGAGGGCCGACTTCTATGCGTTGTTCGAGGTTCTTGCCCTCGATATAGGCCATCGAGATGTAGAGCTGTTCTTCGGTCTCCCCGATTTCGTAGACGTGGCAGATGTTGGGGTGGTTGAGAGAAGCGGCAGCCTGCGCTTCGCGTTTGAAGCGAGCCTTCACTTCGGTGTCGTTCAGGAGGTAAGGATAGAGGACCTTGAGGGCAACGGTGCGTTCGAGGCGGGTGTCGACGGCTTCGTAGACGATGCCCATACCGCCGCGGCCGTTTTCCGCGACGATGCGATAGGACCCGATGCGCGTGCCGGCCGGCATGACGAAGTGAGCGCCGGCGCTTTCGCTGGGCGACGTCTTGAAAGGGAGAGCGTCGAGGACGATCGCGCGTGCCGGCCGGCATGATCCAATCGTCGCGACGCTCGGGCGAAATAGTCAGCGCCTCTTCGAAGATTGCGGAGATCCGACGCCAGGAAGCTTCCGATGCCATGAAGTTGTGAGAACGGAACCGAGGGGGGGCAGTGCGCTGGGTTGAGTTTAGTACATTCACGTGGGCGGGGCGCCCGCGCGGCGCTAGCAAAGTGGATCGCCGACCCGCGCAATCCGTTGACCGCGCGTGTGATGGTCAATCGCATTTGGCAGTATCACTTCGGCCGCGGCCTGGCCGCGAACTCGAACAACCTCGGCAAGATGGGCGGGAAGCCGACGCATCCCGAGTTGCTCGATTGGCTGGCGAGCTTCTTTGTCGAACATGGCTGGAGCGTAAAGGCCGTCCATCGCGTGATTCTTTACTCCGAGGCTTATCAGCGGTCGGCCAAGCACCCGGACCCGGATCTCGTCGCGCGGCGGGACCCGGAGAATGAATACTTGGCGGTGTTCAGCCCCCGTAGGCTGGAAGCCGAGGAATTGCGCGACAGCATTCTCGCTGTCGCAGGCGAGCGGAGCGAATCGACCGGAGGGCCGGGAACGTATCCCCAGATCAACTTCGATGTCGCGCGTCAACCACGTCACGCCATGGGTACGGTGCAGCCGGTGTATCGCCCCGCGCCGGCCAAGCGCGACCACAATCGCCGCTCGGTCTACAGCTTCCAGCAGCGCAGCTTGATCGACCCGATGATCGAGGTTTTCAATGGGGCGAACCCGGATCTGACTTGCGAGCGGCGTGACGCCTCGACGGTACCGACGCAGGCTTTCACGCTCGCCAACAGCGAGCTAAATTTAGTACGAGGCAATGGCGTACTCGGTATGCGGCTGGCAGACGCTGCTAGAACCTGTGGGTCCTGACTCCTCCCAACGGATCGCCTTTGCGCTTGAAGAATTGTGCACGCACCCGTTCGGGCTCGACGGTGACCCGCGCGAAATTGTCTGTGGAGTGAACAGGCCCGCCCCGAACACGGTACCCGTTCGATCCCTTCAGTTCACCGCGGACCTCGAAGTTTCGCGCGGCACTGTGCGGATAAGGCCAGTAGAAGGGTGAGGACACAATCGAAATCGCCTTGAATCGGGCGTCGCCTGGGTGACGAAGCTCAGCCGTCATCGAGCTGTGAACATCACCTGATAGGAACACGACGCGGCGAATTCGCTCGTCGCGGATGTGGTCGAGAATCTCGTTGCGCTGCCTCGGAAAGCTGTCCCATCGGTCTTGCCCGGTCCCTTCGAGATCGGGGAAGAAGGGGATCGACGTGGCTACGAGCTTCACCCGGCGGGAGCCGTCCGCGAGCCAGTTCTTCAGTGCGTCCATCTGGATGCGACTGATGACTCGGATGCGCTCGCGGTTGTCGTAGAAGCGCTCGGTCCTCGTATCCATGATGAAGAAGTCGCAGCAGCCATCTTGAAATTGATACCAAGTGGGGTATCCATTTGACTCAGGTGACCACAACATACTGTGGTTGGCCATTGGCGGCCCCCGGAAAGGCTTGCCGATAGCACCACGTTTCCAAGCCTGCGATGGCCATGGCGCGTGCGTAATCCTTGATCGGCCCGAAACGCAGCCTCGTGGCCCAATTGCCTGCAGACCGGCGTCTGGCGCCCCAGGGTGCATTCTGGGTGCAGTGTGCTGGCGTCCATGGATCGACCAAACCACAACGCCTAGGGGCTACCTGAGTCAAGTGGATACCCCATTGATACCAATACCGGTCAGGTTGCTCAATCAGCCTCCCGTCCGCCCCGACTGGAAACAAGGGGCTGTGGCTGAGCTGATAAGTGAGGTAAGAGTGAATCGCGGCTGGGAACTTCCTCATGAAGTCCTGGCTCGTCGCCCGAGCGGGCCAATTGTCCTCGATTTCGTGGTCGTCCAGCGTCATGTAGGTGGGAATCCGGCTGACCAAGTTGGCGAAGTGCTTTTGGGAAAAGGCGTCCCGATAGCGCTTAAAATACTCGTCGATCCCCTGGTCCGGTGCCAGAAAGTTGAGGTCGTCGGCGTAGATCTGATCACCCAACATGAGAACCGCGTCCGTACGCCGGCCGGCTGCGATCTGGCGGTTGATCGACCGGAAGGTCTTATCACCCCGTCCGTCGAAGAACGACCCTCCGAAGAGCCGCAACAAATACCTGCATGATCCGAACACGAAAGACCTCGGCGCGTTTCGGTCGCGTGCGGCGGTGCGAAACTTCGACCGATGCGCGTCGCTCCAGTCCGGCTGGACCGCTGCCGGGAGATCATCGAGTTCGGCGTCCGCAAAGAAGGTGCCGATCTCGTATTCATATTCGGTATCGGGCCGGAGGCCTTGGAAAACCGTCACCCCGGTCAGGTCGAAAACGGGGCTTAGCTTGAAGTATTGCGTCGGGCCGAACGGACGCCCAGTCTGTCTGACGCGAGCGGCCCCGAACGCTCGCCGAAGCGTCCCTTCGGATCGCCGCTCGGGCCCACGGCCCCAAAGACGGGCCGAGTTGGGCGAAACAGCACCGAGGATCGGGCCGACATCGAATCTTTCAATCCTGACCTGCATGATTTACCTCCCAACTCAGCAAGAACGATTCCTTTAGAGTGTGCACACCAGCCGATCGGGCAACAGCGATTGCCCACACTATCTAACGAGCGGCCGAAAGGGACAGGCGGCCCGTTGAAGTTTTCGATGTGTAGGCCCGGCACAGCTTTCCGAATTCGCCGAGCCAGTTTACCACGTCCGCTCGATCGAAGGGACTTCGCCGACAGCCGGCCAGCCGGCGCCTACCTTTCGTCCACATGATGTCCGAACACAGCCTCATGTACTTAGTCAGAGTTTCCGTTTTGGCCATCCCGGAACGGATAGGAGAGCCGCGCCTCCGGGGGCGAGCTTTCACGGACCGGACGACAGCGACGCGTGCCTGCTGAAGAGGAGAGACCCCAGGTGGACTTCAGAGCAACGCCACCTCGGGATCACTAACTTGACAAAGCATCCGATCAACAGGGGAATCGCGATGCTGAGTCTTCAAGACTATCAGCTCGGACACGGGCACCTCAATGTTTTCAACACAGACGGAGTTTCTGGTAGGCATAGCCGAGAGCAGAGTCGCCTGACTGGAACTGATAACTGGTGTAACATAGAGCCAACCATGTTCAGGGCCTCGGCGAGCGATCGGTCAAGTGCATTGCGACGCAACCGTCTCTTCGCACTGCCATTCACAATCGCTGTTGCGTTCGGCTTGTGTGCTGCGCAAGCGTCCGGCCAAGATGCCGATACCCAGACGAGTACGCGACCACGGGCGGATCTAGCGGCGTCCCTGTTTGGCCAACACATTCGGCCGCTACTCGAAACGCGCTGTCTGGGGTGTCACAACAGCGAGTTGAAGCAGTCCGGCCTCGACCTTTCCACACGCGCGGGCTTGCTGCGCGGCGGTAGCCGCGGCCCGGCAATTGCGCGGAGGTTCACCGGAAGCATGATGTTGTGCGATTGCCCCAGGAGAATATGTTGAAGGTGTAGTTGAGGTGGTGTAGCTGGCCCACAGTCCGACTCTTCTCGTCGAATGCAAACGAAAACGTTGCCGTCGACTGTGGGTTGGCATGTCGGCAGGGAACACCGCTTCCAGTCGACGAACACCCGGCTCATCAGGCGGGATCTCCCGAGTCTGCACACCGTCGAAGGAAAGAAGGTATGGCGTCAAGAAATAGTTCCATATGGCATACCCGGTGAAATAAAGAACGTCGAGGTCGTCCCACTCTTGGAACCGGCGCCATGGCGGCCAGTAGAAGCGTCGTCGTGGGTTCTTGCGTCCTTGGATTACGCGACCATCGTCTGACTCGATCCTAACAGAATGCCCCAAGAATACGCCCCGCGTTCCATCGTCCGTCGGGAACTTGGAAACAATGACTTGAGGCTTCTCAGTTGAAATTGTGAGATCTCTTACGGGGGTGTCGTCGAAATCGGATCGCAGCTCCAAAACGAGACCGCCCAGCTTGCCTGTCACATTCATCTCTCTGACCGATTTCCATCGGTCTAACCCGCCACTGGCTTCAATCGCTTTCCGAAGTAAGTCATTCATGATAGGCACCTCGCTGTGCGTCACGAACGAACCAAGCGCACGCTGCTGATCTGCAATTGCGTATGGCCGTGAATTGCAAAGAACTCAGCCCGGCCAAGCGAAGCGAACCGGAGAAATTCGAGACCATTATCAGCAAACCGTCTGCGCTGTATACGATGTGCCTATGACTTGTCAAGATCAAGCCCTCAGGACTTCGTCCACCAGCAGGTACGTCAGCTGCGGCTCGATATTCTGGCCGAGGCTCTGAGCCGTACGAAGTGAATGATGGCGTCCTCGGATGCACCAATCCTATGGAAGGTGGTGCCTACAATCCGAGTCTGACGGCATGGCAGAATTACAAAAACACGCCGCAACAAGTGAAATCGGGCGAGAACAAGGTCGCGCTTCGCATGCTCAGACGTGGTGAAGGAACTACTGACCAATTGCCCCTCGAAGTGGCCGACATTGAGCTTCCTGTCGACCATCACTACCCGACCGGCCCCTAACGCACGCGGCCCGGAGGCGACCCCAACTTCAGGCGGCTTCCCGTCGCAATCAAGCCTACGGACCTCAAGCCGGTGATCATCTAGAATGGAGGCAGTGATTGTAGGAAGAGCGGACCAATCGAGCATCCTCCGCCTAGCGGCGGTGTTGATGCTGGGGGTTTCGGCGGCGCACCTGCTATGTGCCCAAGCGGACCCTAACGCAGTCAGGGTCTTCGAGGAAAAGGTCCGCCCTCTGTTCGTCAAGAACTGCCTTGGTTGCCACAACGACGAAGCCAAGACGAGTGGGCTTTCGCTGGCATCCCGCGAGAGCGCCATGCTGGGAGGCGGACGCGGCTCGGCGGTCATTCCAGGACAACCGGACCAAAGCCTTTTGATCCAGGCAGTCAGACGGGCGGGCGAGTTGAAGATGCCTCCTGGTGGACCGCTGGAAAGCCACGAAGTGACAGCGTTGACAGAATGGGTTCGCTCCGGAGCCGCATGGGGTGTCGGGGCCGATGGAAAGGCCGAACGCGCGGGCCCTTCGCACTGGGCGTTTCAACCGGTCAGCCGTCCTGAGCCGCCGCCCGTCGATGGGACGCAATGGGTCCGGAATCCGATCGACCGGTTTGTCTTAGCTCGGCTGGAATCCGAGCAGCTTCGACCTTCCCCCGACCCATCGCGGCGGACTCTGATTCGCCGCGTCAGTCTCGATCTGATCGGTCTGCCGCCAACACCCGAAGAGATTGCCGAGTTCCTTGCCGACACCGAGCCAGGCGCCTACGAGCGTGTGGTGAATCGCCTGCTGGATTCGCCTCACTACGGCGAGCGCTGGGGACGTCATTGGCTCGACGTCGCGCGCTATGCCGACTCGAACGGCTATTCGATCGACGGCACGCGCTCGATGTGGAGATACCGCGACTGGGTGATCAACGCGCTCAACAGCGACATGGCGTTCGACCGGTTCGTCACGGAGCAACTCGCGGGCGACCTGCTTCCTAATCCGACACAAGACCAACTCGTCGCCACAGGCTTTCACCGCAACACGATGGTCAATGAGGAGGGCGGGATTGATTTCGAGCAGTACCGCGTGGAGGCCGTCGTCGATCGCGTGAGCACGACGGGGGCGGCTTTGCTGGGCCTGACGGTGGGTTGCGCGCGATGCCACGACCACAAGTTCGACCCGATCTCTCAGAAGGATTTCTACCAGCTCTATGCGTTCTTCAACAACGTGGACGAGCGAGGTGAGTCCTCTGTCGAGCAAGATAACAAACGCACATTGGACCCGATTCTCGAGTTCGGCGAGCCCGAAGACTTCGCAGGTCGAGAGGCGGTCCGGCGCCAGATATCGATCCTCGAGAAAGAGCTGGAAGCTTACGAGAAGGAGTTGGAGAAGAAACTGGCCAATTGGGAACACGGACTCTCCAACGAGAAGCGCGCGGAGATCGCGCCGCACATCCGGGAGATTCTGGAAATCCCACCCGAGCAGCGGGGCTCGCTTCGAAAGGGCGTGCTGGACCGCTTCTTCGCCTCCCAAGACCCCGCCCGGGAAGCACGGCGGGACGGTCTGCGCGCGCTTCGGGCGGCCGAACCGAAGCTCGAGACCGCTCTGATCATGCGCGAGTTGTCTCAGCCACGCGAGGCCTTTATCCATGTGTCCGGCGACTTCACGCGAAAAGGCGACCCGGTTCGTCCCGGAACTCCCGCTGTTCTCCCGGCCCCGCCCGGTGCGGAAAACGCTAACCGGCTTGATCTGGCTCGCTGGCTGGTCTCGCCCGAAAACCCTCTCACCGCTAGGGTGACCGTGAACCGCATGTGGCAGCGTTACTTCGGCTTGGGACTCGTGGAGACGGAGAACGACTTTGGCTCGCAAGGGACGCCGCCGAGCCACCCGCAACTGTTGGACTGGCTGGCGTCCGAATTCGTACGCCGCGATTGGAGTATGAAGGCGATGCATCGCCTGATCGTCACCTCGGCGACCTATCGGCAGTCGTCGGCAGCGCGGTCCGAGTTGTCGGAACTCGATCCGGACAACCGGCTCTTGGCGAGGCAGAACCGGCTGCGCTTGGAGGCGGAGATCATCCGGGATGCGGCTCTCACCGCGTCCGGTTTGCTCACCCGCGAGGTCGGAGGGCCCAGCGTCTTTCCGCCGCAGCCCGCTGGATCGGGGCTGTTCACGCAAGTCAACCGCGAGTGGAAGACCGACGAAGGACCGAACCGCTACCGCCGCGGTATGTACACGTTTTTTCGTCGCTCAGCCGCCTATCCAGGCTTGGCGATGTTTGATGCCCCGAACGCGCAGTCCACGACGACGCGGCGCAATCGCTCGAACACGCCTCTGCAGGCACTGACCCTACTCAACGATCAGACACAGGCCGAGTTTTCTCGGGCCCTCGCCGAAGTGATTCTCAAGCAGGGGGGCGATACACGTGCCGACCGCATCCGCTACGCTTTTGAGCGCTGTTTGGCGCGGGTGCCGGAACCCGAAGAAGGGACGCGGCTGCGGACGTTTCTGGCGAGAATGCTAGACGACTTTCGGACTCATCCCGAAGAAACCCACGAGGTAATCGGAGAAGCATCCGAAAGCGACGACAAGCCGCTGCTGGCAGCCTGGACGGCCGCTTCGCGCGTCCTGCTCAACCTTGACGAATTTGTGACGAGGCAATGATGCAACCCAAGGATCTGCAAGACCGAGCCCTCGAACGCACCACCCGCCGGCACTTCTTCGAGCAATGCGGCGTCGGGCTCGGCAAGACGGCGTTGACTTCTCTCATCGTGGGCGACTCGCTCTTTGGCTCGGCGCGCGGCGGACCGTTGCTCGAAAAGCTGCACTTCACTCCGAAAGCGAAGAACGTCATCTACCTGTTCATGGCCGGCGCCCCGACCCAGTTCGAGCTTTGGGAACGCAAGCCCGAGCTGCAAAAGCTGAACGGCAAACCGATTCCGCCTTCAATGATGGAGGGCAAGCGCTTCGCCTTCATGGAAAGCTTCACCAAGGACCCGCCCAGGCTCCTCGGCACGAAGCGCAAGTTTATGCGCTACGGCCAGTCGGGCAAATGGGTGTCGGAGTGTTTCCCTCACACCGCTCAGGTCGTCGACGACCTGGCTTTCATTAAGTCTATCCACACCGATAACTTCAACCACGCGCCGGCGAAAATCATGATGAACACCGGCACCCCGATCTTCGGGCGTCCGAGTATGGGTTCATGGGTCAGCTACGGCATCGGTAGTGAGTCGAAGGAGTTGCCCGGGTTCGTCGTCTTGCAGTCGGGCCCTCGGGGACCTCGCGGCGGCGCACTGAATTGGGCCAGCGGGTTCTTACCGACCGCGCATCAAGGCGTGCCCTTCCGGAGCGGAGGCGACCCGATCTTGAACATGTCGAATCCGCCGGGATTCAACTCCGAGCGTCAAGAGGCGACGATCGATGCGGTTCTCGACCTCAACGGAATGCAACTCAAGCGCGTGGGTGACCCGGAGATTTCCACTCGGATCTCCGCCTACGAGATGGCGCACCGTATGCAAACCAGCGGCCCGGAACTGATCGACTTTTCGACGGAGTCGGAAGCGACGCTCAAGGCGTACGGTGCCGAAGCGGGCGCTAAGTCCTTCGCCAACAACTGCATCCTGGCGCGGCGGCTCGTCGAGCGCGGCGTGCGGTTCATCCAGCTCTACCACTCGAGCTGGGATCATCATGGCGGCACCGAAAACCTGGACAACGCCCTGGATGAAGTCTGCTTGGACGTCGACCAGGCCATCGCGGCCCTCATCCGCGACCTCAAACAGCGCGGCCTCCTCAAAGACACGTTGGTCATCTGGGGCGGCGAATTCGGACGCACCCCGATGGGAGAAGTACGGGACACGATCGGCCGCAACCATCACATCGATGCCTTTACGATGTGGTTCGCGGGAGGCGGCACCAAGCCCGGGCAGACGATCGGTGAAACGGACGAGATCGGCTTCTCACCCGTCGAGGACGCCGTCCATGTGCACGACATTCAGGCCACGATTCTCCACTTGCTGGGGATCGACCACACCAAGCTGACCTTCAAGTTCCGCGGGCGCGATTTCCGGTTGACCGACGTCGCCGGCAACCTTATCACCAAGCTGCTGACCTAGCAACAGAATCGAACAGCTTCTGAATCGGCGACGGCAGAGGCTTCGCTGTCCAGGTTTTCGGCCTTTCGGTGACCGCCTGATCGCGGTTGCATTGGTTTGAAACGGGATATCCACTCGGGCAGGTCCCGTCACCTATCACCGCTCTTTCTCGACGATCTTATCGGCGATCCGCTCGGCGAGTGCGGCGATGGTTTTTGAAGGGTTGTGGCCAATAGCTTTCGGGAGGATTGCTCCGTCAGCAACGTAGAGATTCTCGTAGCCGAAGACGGCTCCGCGGTGATCGACGACGCCCTCCCGGGGAGTCTGACCCATCGGGCAACCGCCCAGGGGATGCGCCGTGATCAGGGCGTTCCTCGGCTGAAAGAAGATGTTCCCATCCGTGTTCTTGGCCAGAGTCGTGTGGATCTGTTGGATGGCATCGAGAACTTTTCGTGCGCCGCCGCGATCCCACCTCAGGTTTAGCCTTAAGGACCCGAGTATCCCCAGGAAGGCTCTGCGTAACCGAAGCCGCCCGGTCGCGTCGTCACGGCCTTGAGCGAACCAAAGCATCAAGTTCTTAAACAGTCTGTCGCCCAACTCACTATGGATCGTTCTCAACGGCCTTTGGAACCGTTGAGCCCCGACGAGTGGTTTGGTCAGGTTGTCACGAAACTCGTCAAGCAGATCGGCAAGGCCGAGATCCTCGATAAAGAAGCGGCTGTCTTTGTGCTCAGGCCGATCCAAGAAACTGACTGCCGCCGTGATGCTCGGTCCCCGTGTCGGGTACACGTCGTGGTTGGGATGGTTGGCGAACGTTAGATAGTTAGCATTACTGCTCCACCTGTGACCAAGCATCGACGAGATTTGTGGCAGGGTTCTGTACTGATTGCGACAGCGCAGAAGGATTTCGCTGGAACCCAGTGAGCCGGCGCCGACGACAACGATGCGCGCGCTGACGTGTCCTCGTACCAGTCGCCCGTCGGTGATGCGGTCGTAGTGGACGCGGTAGTGGCCGTTCTCTGGGTGGATGTAGCGAACGATGTGCAGTGGCCGCACCTCGGCGCCGCTTTTCTCGGCTCTCGGGATGTAGTTGAGTGCCGAGGTGTTGCGGGCTTCCACGGGGCAGCCCAACAGGCACTGGCCCAGGTGTACGCAGAAACCTTGTTCGATCCCCTGGTCATTGGGTACGAAGACGCTGTCGTCAGGGTTGGGCTCCTGTGAGGCGTCGTAATCGTAGTCCTCGTTGAACTTGATGCCGAGCTCCAGGGTGCGGAAGCGATCTTCAAAGCCGGCCTTTTTTGCGGCCTCTTGCAGCAACTTGGTGTGGTTGGACCACTGATTCCTGGGAAGCAGTTGGGGCTTGAGGACCGCGTCGACTTTGGGATAGTACGTTTCGTTGAGTTCCGCGAAGGTGATCTCTTCCGGCCAGCCATCCTCGAACAGGTCCGGCGTGGCGTTGATCAACACGTTCGCATAGTGGAGCGACCCTCCACCCACGCCTGCTCCAGCCACGGTCGAGATCGTATTGAAGAGGCGAATGTCGAACCAGCCGTTGGCTTGGTGGGGATTGTCATCGTCCCAGATCCAGTCGTCTCTGGAGACGCTGGGGTACTCCTGTCTCTTCCAGCGGCGGCCGCGCTCCAAGACGAGCACCGTAGAGCCGGCCTCCGCCAATCGGCAAGCCGCAACGGCTCCGCCGAAGCCGCTCCCGATCACAACAACGTCGAAGTCAGCCACCGTGACCCTCCTATCTCGAATCAGAGCCCTTCCGATTGTTCAGTTTCAAACTGCTTCACCTGGGGCCCCAGTGACTACCCTCGACTACCCAGGCCTTGGGCTGGCTTTCCTCGAAGTGACGGCGCAGAAGGCCGCCCACTCGCGCTCGGTCTTCTCGGTCGGGGCACTTGATGCCGGTCTTCTGCTGCTCTCATTCGGCGATCGTCGGGAGTTTCGAAAACTCTTGCCAGCACTGTTGGCAAACGAAGTCGTATTAAGGCAAAATGGGGTATCCACTTGACTCAGGTAGCCCCTAGGCGTTGTGGTTTGGTCGATCCATGGACGCCAGCACACTGCACCCAGAATGCACCCTGGGGCGCCAGACGCCGGTCTGCAGGCAATTGGGCCACGAGGCTGCGTTTCGGGCCGATCAAGGATTACGCACGCGCCATGGCCATCGCAGGCTTGGAAACGTGGTGCTATCGGCAAGCCTTTCCGGGGGCCGCCAATGGCCAACCACAGTATGTTGTGGTCACCTGAGTCAAATGGATACCCCACTTAAGGCAATAGTCAGTTGGCCCTCCGTCCGGTTCGACTGCATTCTAGCAGCCGTGCAGGGGGGAGACCGGTGTGATCAGGCGCCCGTTGCTGCGAACTTCTGTCCTATGCATTGTCTCCAAAAGATAATGGCGTTCGCCGTTCTCGGTCAGGATCATTCTGCATTGGACAACTTCGGGACTTGACATCGAAATGATAGGGGTGTATACCGCCTATGGGCAGAGGATGTTGGCGAGCCCCTCGGGTGTCGCCGGCACGGGTGCTGGCGGCTCGCTGCAATGTTCTGTGTAGCCGATTGGGAGAGGAGATCGATCAGATGCGAAATCGGTTCGGAAGCGTGAAGATTGCAGCGGTGAGCGCCGCCGCAGCAGCCATCCTCTCGCTGGCCGTGGAACCGACCGCTGCTCAGGCCCCGCGGACGGCGGACGGCAAACCCAACTTCAACGGTATTTGGCAGGCCCTCGGTACGGCACATTGGGATATTCAGGGCCATGCTGCGCGACCGGGACCGGTGGTTGCGCTCGGCGCGGTCGGCGCAATTCCAGCAGGGCTTGGCGTCGTGGGGGGCGGTGAGATCCCTTACCAGCCGTGGGCGGCGCAAGAAAAGAAGAAGAACCTTGAAAACTGGCTGGCCCTTGATCCGGTCGTGAAGTGCTACCTGCCAGGCGTACCGCGCGCCACGTACATGCCCTTTCCGTTTCAAATCGTCCAGACTCCGGAGTACATCCTGATTGCCTACGAGTTTGCGAGCGCTTCTCGGGTCATCTACATGAGCAGGCCGGATTTCGAGAGTCCGATCGACTCCTGGATGGGACATTCGCGCGGCCGCTGGGAGGAAGGGACGCTCGTCGTCGACGTGACAAGTCAGGTTCCCGACACTTGGTTCGACAGCGCCGGCAATTTCCATAGCGAAGCCCTTCATGTGGTCGAACGCTACACTGCCATCGGCCCGAACGCTCTCAGGTACGAAGTCACCATCGAGGATCCAAAGGTGTTTACGCGACCCTGGAAGATGAGCATGCCTCTCTATCGCCGGCTGGACGAAAACGTTCAACTCCTGGAATTCAAGTGTGTCGAGTTCGTGGAAGAACTCATGTATGGGCACCTTCGCAAGGGTGCGAGCCAGTAGGGAGGGTTCCGATGGGCTGTCAATTTCTTACTTCAATGGGTGTTGTAGCGACGGTGATCGTGGTCATGTCGCTGGCGGCCTTGCCTGTTGCCGGTCAGGCCCCAAGGGCCGCGGCCGATACGTGGACTCCGCCACAGACACTGTGGGGCCATCCCGATCTGCAGGGGATCTGGACGAACGAAACCATTACGCCCTTCGAACGGCCTAGCGAGCTGGCGGGGCAACAGTTCCTTACCGAAAAGGAAGCCTCCCAGTTGGAACAGCAGACAGCACAAAAGATCGCTGCTGCTGATGGAACATCCCCACCGGGCAGCGTTGGCGGCTACAACAACTTCTGGATGGACTCCGGAACCGAGGTCCTCTCGACCAGGCAAACGTCGCTGGTTGTGGACCCGCCGGACGGGCGAGTCCCCGTGAGGCCGGAGGCGGAGGCGAAGCGAGACGACAACCGTGCACACACCACCGACTCCTACGAGTACATGAGCCTGTGGGACCGCTGCATCACGCGCGGCGTGCCGGGTTCGATGTTCCCCACCGCCTACAACAACGCCTACCAGATTCTGCAAACTCCTGAGTACGTGGTGATTCTCTACGAGATGATTCACGATGCTCGCATCATCCCCCTGGATGGCGATCCACATGTCGAACCGAAGATCCGCTTATGGATGGGCGACTCGCGCGGCCACTGGGAGGAGAATACGCTGGTCGTCGACACCACCAATTTCACTTACAAGGGCTGGATCACGTCACACGGCGGGTCCGGGCGCATCAAGGGCATCTTCAACAGCGAGGCCTTGCATGTGGTCGAACGCTTCACGCTCGTCGACGCGGACACGATCGGCTACGAAGTTACCATCGAGGATCCAGAGGTTTACACGAGACCGTGGAAAGTGGCGATGCCCTTGAAGAGGGATCAAGATTATCAGATGTTTGAGTACGCTTGCCACGAGGGGAACAAAGCCGTTGGGCTCGTCCTCAGTGGAGCACGCGCTCAGGACAAGGCCGCTGAGGCAGCTGCGAAGAAGCAACCAAGGGAGTCGAAGCACCCCTGAGGGGGGCGAAATACCCGGCAGCCGCCAATTTGGACACGTCTCCACATCAAGTGGTACGCTACACTTCAACCGCAGGAGGTAGGTGCGATGCGAACAAAACTAGCCTTGGTGGCGGCCGGTCTCGGTCTGTTTCTGGCCGCCGTGCCGGTGTGGGCGCATCACGCGTTTGCAGCGGAATTTGACGCGAATAAGCCAGTCAAGTTGGAGGGAACGGTCTCAAAGATGGAATGGATCAATCCGCATTGCTGGATCCACGTCGAGGTGAAAGGTGCTGACGGCAAGCTGGAAACGTGGATGATCGAAGGCGGCACCCCGAACACCCTGCTCAGGCGCGGTTTTACAAAGAATTCCCTGCTGCCTGGAACGAAGATCGCTGTCGATGGCTATCAGGCGAAGGACGGGTCGATGAAGGCAAACGGCCGGGATCTCACATTCCCCGATGGGCGCCAGCTGTTTCTCGGCTCCTCCGGTAGCGGCGCCCCACGAGATGGAAGAGACTCCAGGGAGCCGAAGCGATAGACGAGTGGTTGTCGCGCACGCTCTGCTGGGCAAAGGCCCATGCCGATTTTCCGGCGCGTAGAACACCCCCTAAGCAGAACAGGAAGCCGGTGGCACGGACCTGTAAAAGCGCCACGTCCCCGGCTGGTCTCGGATGTTGTCAGGGGACCCCATCTCAGTAAAAGGCGATCCAGCGCCCTGAGAACCCCACGCCGAACCAGAGCCCGAGGGAGACCAGGGCGACCAGCTTACCCCAGATCGGTCTCAGGCGTGTCTCAGCGGCCGCGGCAACCTGGCGGCGCACCGTAAAGGTAAACAGGATCGCCACGACAAGGAACCTCATCTTGTCCCAGAATGGGGGGCTGTAGTAGCACTTGATCGACTCGGAAAGGAACAGCAGAATCCCCGTGGACACCATGACGAGAAGACCGCCGATCAACCATGGCTGGGCGTCCCGCGCCAGCTGCGCAACAGGCTGGGGCCGCAATCCATAGCCGAGCAGACGCAGGTCGACCACCAAAATGGCTCCGCCGATCAAAGCCAGGGCGAGGAGATGCACTGACTCGATGACGGGGAAAAGCCACAGCGAGTCGCGGATCGCGTGGCCCACCGCCGTGTCTTCGCACCACTCAAAGAAAGACAACAGAGACATGGGCAGCCCCACTAGTCGAACCAGTTATACGCTTGCATTCGCCCTGCGACGACGACGCCGGCCCACAGCACCAAGGACCAAAAGCCCGCCACCCTAGCCCGGAATGGAGTGACAGCCGCCTGGTCCCAATCCGCCACCCGGCGATACACTGTCTTGTGAAAGACAAACGCGTTCACGCACGCCAAGACGATCATCACCATCTTGACCTGAAAGAAGATGTTTTGGGCAGCCCTTACCGGACCGGAATAGAACAGCAGCCCTCCGCTGGTGACCATCAGCACGAAGCCCGCCACGGCCAACGGCAACAGACGGCCCCCGACCTGTGAGACAGGTACACGCCGCATCGCTAGCCCCAGCAGGCGCAGGTCCCACATGGCAGTCATCCCAAGGAACAGGCACAGCGTCAGTACATGGGTCGTCTCGACCAGCGGGTAGAACAAGATCGATTCCCGGATCGCAATGCTCCCGGATGTATTCTCCAGCCATTCGAAGAAAGGAAGCAAAGCCATTGTCGGACGCCCTCCCGCTCCGTGGAGAATCACAGCCGAGCCCGTCATCCACCGGAATCTGAAGAGCTGTTGAAGAATCTATCAGAATGCTTCAGTGGTCGCTAGCGGGGTGTGGGGACTGCTGGGGACTGCAATGGTAACCCCACGCCTTGGGCAGCTCTGGTACGATTCCAAAGGAAACCGCAGGAGAAGAGCCGCTGACTCTTTGACAGTCGTATCACTATCGTTGTCAAGGACGCGAGCACGCCGGGAGGTTTCAGATGAGCCATCCATTTCTCACTTCAATGAGTGTCGTAGCAACCGCGGTCGCGGTCGTGTCGCTGGCAGCCTTACCTCTTGCCGGTCAGGCCCCGGCGGCCGCGGCCGACACGTGAACGCCGCCACATACATCGTGGGGCCATCCCGATCTGCAGGGGATCTGGACGAACGAAACCATCACGCCCTTCGAACGACCCGATGAGCTGTCGGGGAAGGAGTTTCTTAGCGAAGAGGAAGCCTCTGAGTTGGAACAGCAAACAGCACAAAAGAACGCTGCTGCTGATGGCACATCCCCACCGGGCACCGTTGGCGGCTACAACCGGTTCTGGTTCGACTCCGGAAGCGAGGTACTCTCGACCAGGCAAACGTCGCTGGTTGTGGACCCGCCCGATGGGAAAGTCCCCGTGAGGCCGGAGGCGGAGGCGAAGCGAGACGACAACCGCGCACACAGCACCGAGTCCTACGAGCACATGAGCTTGTGGGATCGCTGTATCACGCGCGGTGTGCCGGGTTCGATGTTTCCCACTGCCTACAACAACGCCTATCAGATTCTGCAAACTCCTGGGCACGTGGTGATTCTCTACGAGATGATCCATGACGCTCGCATCATCCCCCTGGATGGCGGCCCGCATGTCGGACCGAAGATCCGCCTATGGCTGGGCGACTCGCGCGGCCACTGGGAGGGCAATACGCTGGTCGTCGACACGACCAACTTCACTGACAAGGGGCGGGTCGAGTCAAGGGGTGCGTCCCAGCGCATTATGGGCCTCCCCCAGAGCGAGGCCTTACATGTGGTCGAACGCTTCACGCTGGTCGAGGCAGATACGATCGGCTACGAAGTTACCATCGAGGATCCGGAAGCGTATACGAAACCCTGGAAAGTCACGATGCCCCTGAAGAGGGATCAGGACTATCAGATGTTTGAGTACGCGTGCCACGAGGGGAATACAGCTGTTGGCCTCATCCTCGGTGGCGCTCGCGCCGATGAAAAGGCCGCCGAAGAAGAGGCGGAGAAGAAAGAGCCGCTGACGCCCTGACCCTGACGGTCTACACCGGACATGCAGAATGCAAGCGTATGGAGAGCCGCCCTCCTCGTCACGGGGGTCGTCGTTGTCGTGCTGATGGGTGCCTGTGCCCGGACTGAGGAGGCTATCGTCCAGGGGAACAGGGTGGCCGAGAGCGAGGCCGCGTCGCAGCCACCATTCAAACCGGTCGCGAGCGTGCAGCAGCTCATGCACGATGTGGTCTATCCCAACGCCGACGCGGTGTGGGAGTCAGTCGGGACGATCATCTCTTACGAAGGAACCGAGGAGATATACCCGAGGAACGATGAGGAGTGGGCCGCCGTCCAGAGTAGCGCCGTAATACTGACGGAAGCCGGGAACCTGCTCATGATTGGAAGCCGCGCCAAGGACGCGGAAGTCTGGATGGAGAGGGCCCAGGCGCTAGTCGATGCCGGCGCGGTCGCCTTGAAGGCGGCGGAGACCAAGGATGCGGACGCCATTTTCGCGTCCGGCGAACAGATCTATAACGCCTGCCAAGACTGCCATGTGCGGTACCGGTATGACGACGACCCCTCTATCATTCGTCCCTAGTGCGGCAGCACGCGGAGTTATCAGGCCTGCGACGACAAGCTCTGCTATCTGCCTGAAGAGGTTCCTCTCCAGTGGAGGCTGCAACTCGAGCCCCACGACCGTACCCGCGTTCTCTTGGAATGATTCGCCGTTCCCGCCTGCACCAACACGGCGTGGATTACCCAGCGATCGATCTTGAGATCCCCGGCCTTTCGCCCCGGATTCGTCCCTAGTGCGGCAGCACGCGGAGTTATCAGGCCTGCGACGACAAGCTCTGCTATCTGCCTGAAGAGGTTCCTCTCCAGTGGAGGCTGCAACTCGAGCCCCACGACCGTACCCGCGCTTTCGCCCCGGAGGGGCCGAAGAAATGATAGCCCCCGGCTTCAGCCGGGGGTACGCGACCGACTGTCTTCCGGAAGCCCTGAAAGGGGCGATACACCTTTCCCAGCGACTTTGGACCCGCCAAAGATGTATCGGTAAGCCCAAGCCCCTACCACGGATGATCTCGATTGAGATCCGCGGCCCTTCGCTACCCTTCCTTGATCCAGGCGTATCGGGGGTCATCGGCCCACGCCCCGTAGGTCCGCCCTTCGCCCGCCAATATCCATGTGTAGTTCAACGTGTAGGCCGGGAACGCGACCACCGGGTGATAGCCGCGCGGGATCATGACGGTGTCGCCGTCCTCGACCGCGTAGGCATAATCGAAAGGCACGGGGTCGGCCGGGTCGGAGTAAAGGCGCATGAAGCCGAAGCCTTCCTTCGGCTCAAGCTGGAAGTAGTAGACCTCTTCCATCGGTACCTCGGCGGGCGGGTTGTCGCGGTCATGCTTGTGCGGCGGGCAACTCGACCAGCTTCCCGGATCGTTAACCGTCTCGCCCGCGATCAGGTGGCGCGCATCGATGTTGTTCGCAATGTATGTATGCAAGGTGCGATGCCAGTTCTCGCGGCCCACCGGTTTGGTGTCGACCTCGTCCCGCGAGATCATCTGTGGCGCGACACCTGGTTTGCCGAGTGCCCCGGCGACGCTGACGCGGGCCGAGCCGTCGAGCATGGTCAGCTTGAGGGTCGCGTCCGAGGGGACGTAGAGCATCCCGCCGGGCTCGCGGATGGACTTGCGTGGCGGCGTTTCGGCTGTCACGTTGCCGCCGGGTGAGCTGACTTCCACTCGCACGGGGCCCGAATAGAAGTCCACCGCCAGCTCTTCCTCGCCGCTCTCGATCGTGACCTCGTTGAGCGAGCCGCCCAACTCGATCAGTTGGAAGGAGAGGTGCTTGAGGTCGTCACCACGCTTGACGATGGGATAGACGCCCGGCCCGTCGACGGGGCATTTCTTTTGGTAGCTCATGGGTTCCTCGGTTGTTTGAATGGGGTGTAAGCCATTATACAACCGGCACTTAACAGGCTCCTCGGCGGTTGGGCGGTTCGTTCTAACCGACTGAACCGGGCGCGGGGCGCCGGCGGGGACGCAGTCGGGTTGCAGGCTCTTGCTCGCATGATGGTCATGGAGAATCGGCTTCGTCTTGGTTGTTCGGCGGCGGCGGAATGTCCTAAAATGCCCGCTTTTGTCCGCTTTTGCCCGCTTTCTAGAGGGGCCCCGGTTGGCCACGCGTCTCGGTGCTGACGGGTTGGGTGGGGGGATGCTGGGTGGCTGTGCCGCATCGGTGTCCACGGCAAGGTTGGTTGTGCCGCCCTTGCAGGGCTCAAGAGATGTTGGCGGGGGTCTGTATCCCTGGGCTCACGCCCAGGGCTGTTATTTGAATCACCCCTGCGGGGTTCGGTATCGCGGCCGGTGCTGTGATGTCCAGGGCTGTTATTTGAATCACCGCAGCGGGGTTCGGTATCGCGGCCGGCGCCGTGATGTCCAGGGCTGTTATTTGAGTCACCGCAGCGGGGTTCGGTATCGCAGCCGGTGCCGTGATGTCCAGGGCTGTTATTTGAGTCACCGCAGCGGGGTTCACTATCGCGGCCGGCGCTGTGATGTAAATGTGTTGCGCCCGCACAGTGTGCCATCCGAACACGGTCCGCCCTTGTGAATGCTGGTGAGATCGCCGCCAATGTTTCCTCGGCTTCAGTATACGAATCGATGTTGAGGCCGGCGGGGTGGTTGGAGACGTAAGTAGTTGAAAGGATGGGGGAAATTGTTTTTGAAAATCCGTGATGACGGTTGGGTTGGGCCTCGTTTCATGCTCCTTCTATGACCCGAGCAGCGGTCCCAGCTTCTCTAACAGGGTCATCGCGGTCGTCCCAACTTGGCCGGTGGTTTGCGCGGCTTCGCCGATCCGTGTAGCGACGGACTCCCAGCGGCTGGGCTTGGGTTGGGGTTTGATCGCTTCCTTCGTGAAAGACTCCAGGTCGTCGGCCAAGTCGGTGGCGTTGTCTTCGGGGAGCTGCTCCGCGACTTTGGCGACTTCCTCAGCGAGTTGGCCGAGCAGACCCTTAACTTCCTCGCTTGACGAAGATGCCTGGCTCTTGTTGAAGCTGTCTTGAATCTTCTTCCCGACGGCGAAGTCGCCGTGGAATTCGACGCCGTTGCCGATGATGACGGTGATGTTCGTCACGTTGGTTGTCTCCTTCTTGTCAGGCCCGGGCTGGCGGACGCCTTCCAGTAACTCGGATACGGTGTAGAAACGCTCGGCGCCCTCGGGACGAAAGCGGTAGTTGGAGCCGGCTTCCGGGTCGTTCTCGAGCGCGAGAAGGTGGTCGTAGGCGACCGAGACGTCTGGGTTGTCGGGCAGCGGCACGCGAGCTTCTTGGCCCAGGTCGCGGTTCAGTTTGTGGACGTGCTCAAGATGGGTGAGCGCCACATGCAGCGCGGGCCGGCGGAGCTTCTCCGGTCCTTTGACACGGATGTCGATCTGTTTTTGATCCAGATCGGCTTCGACGATGATGCTGCACCCGGAGGCTTCGAGCACGACTCCGGTCAGCCAGCGTGTCGATTGTTCTACGGCTTCGCGGTGCGATTCGACGATGAAACGGGGGATCAAGTTGCGCGGAAGCAGCTCGTAGCTGTAGCGGAAGCGCAGTGAATCGTCCCAGAGGTCTCCGTAGTAAGGGCTTTCGTTGGGCAGGCCTTCGGGAACCAGATAGCGGGGCGGGTCCATCCCGGGGAGCTGGAAGGCGAGACCGATGTCGGCGTCTTGCATCATGTCGAGGATGAATTCGTGGCGGTCTTCCGGGTAGGCTTCGGGGTCGTCGAGCAGCTCGCTGAGTTGCTCGCGGGGCAGCTCGCCGTTTTGTTTGACGAGTTGGGCGCTGGTAAGGATCTTGTAGACTGCACCGGTCAGCCAGTTCGGGTCGAGGAGGGTGACTTCGCGACGCACGGCGGGGGCGTCACGGTCAAAGCCGTGGGCGACGACGACGCCGAGATCGTGCAGCGTTCCCAGCAGCAAGCGTTGCTCGGCGGGGTCGCTGACGGATTCGTCTTCGCCCCCTTGGGCGCAGACTTGTTCGAACTTGGCGCGGTCGAGCAGGGTCTCCTTCTTCGCTAGTGCAGCGACGGCTTCCTTCACGCGCAGGTAGGGCCGGGGGAACGGATCGTGGATGTGTTTGAGCCCGCATTTTCAATTTGATGTTTGACATCCCGACCTTCCAGCGGCCTTGAGCGTCTTTATTCATAGGGGCTAGAGCCCGATGAGGACGCCATGGAGGCCAACACCCAATGGGTGAAAAACAAACCAAGCCATTCCAGCTAAGTTTCAATGGACTTCTCAAAGTCGATTTCCAGGGATCGCACGTCACTTCCGACGGTGGCCTGATTTTGGTTCGCGAACTGGACGAACGGCTCGGTCTCGGAGAACTGATTGACGAGCATCTCAGCGACTCCCGGCAAGGCACAAACAAGCAGTTCACGCTCGCTGATCTGTTGCGGCAGTCGGTTTACAGCCGACTCGCCGGCTACGAGGACCTCAACGACGCCGAGCGGGTTTCGATCGATCCGACGTTTCGGCTGATCGGTTCGCAGAAGATCTGGGATCGCGGTGCGGCCTTGACCTCGACGCTGCACGGCTTCGAGACGGAGATGCTGGCGAGCGAAGAGAACCTGCTGGGGCTGATGGCGCTGAACCGAGAGCTGGTCGGGCAAGCGGAAGCGTTCGACGACGCCGAGCGGGTCGTTCTGGACCTGGACTCCACCGAGAGTCCGGTCCATGGCCAACAGGAAGGCAGTGCCTACAACGGACACTTCGAGTCGGTCTGCTACCACCCGTTGCTTTTGTTCAACGGTCATGGTGATTGCCTCGCTGCCAAGCTGCGTCCAGGCAACGTGCACAGCGCCGAGGACTGGGATGAGCTCTTGTTGCCGGAGATCGAGCGCCAACAGGCTGCGGGCAAGCAGGTCGCCTTCCGGGGCGATGCGGCCTTTGCGAAGCCGGAAGTTTATGAGGCTTCGGAGGAACGCGGAGTACAGTACGCCATTCGCATTCCGGCCAACAAGAGCTTGGAGCTGGAGATCGAAGACATCCTGTTTCGCCCGCCGGGAAGGCCTTCCCGCAAGCCCTTGGTGCGCTACAAGAGTTTTCGCTATCAGGCGGAGAGTTGGTCGCAGGCGAGGCGGATCGTCGCTAAGGTCGAGCATCACCAGGGCGAGCTGTTCCCGCGCGTCGGATTCATCGTGACGAGCATGAGCTTGCCGAGCCGCTCGGTGGTGCGCTTCTACAACAAGCGCGGCACGGCGGAACAGTGGATCAAGGAAGGCAAGCAGGCGACGCACTGGACGCGATTGTCGTGCCATCGATTTCGAGCCAACGAAGTGCGGTTGCAACTGAGCGTGCTGGCCTACAACCTGGGCAATCTTTGGCGGCGGCTGGGGCTTCCGCAGCGAATCAAGAGTTGGTCGCTGACGAGCTTGCAACACAGGTTGATGAAGACCGGCGGTCGGCTGGTCAAGCACGCGCGGTATTACTGGCTCTTATTGGCGGAGGGACATCTGAACCGGCGGCTGTTCGGCGACATGCTGCACAAGATCTGGGCGCTGCCGCTGCCGAGTGGGTAGCATTGCCGGAGTGAGGATCAACAGCTTTTGGCTCCAAAAGGTTTCGCAAGGAGCAGTGTCGGCCGGAGCGCCGTTCAAGCCGCTCAATCAACGACTGTGAGCGGTCGAACCAGCTCTGGCGACTACCAGCAGAGGTGATGTGCAGGGTTCAGCGTGAAAGGACGTGCTGTTCGGAGCGGAGCGGGTGTATACTGTGGCCGTGCCAGGGCCAAAATGGAAATCCTGGTTGAGTCCATCGTGCGTGGCGAGCGTCTGCGTGATCAGCTCGCGCAGGGCCTGGATGGTCGCGGCGGCTTCCTCGCCTTTGTCGCAAGAAGTTCGAATGAATTCGACAACGCCGTGCTCTTTCTTGAGGCGTTCCTCAGGGAGCCGCGGGCCGCGGCGGTCGCCGTCGCATTTGTTGATGACGACGATGACGGGCGAGTCGTCAGCGCGGTTGCGGATGATGCGCAGCCAGTCGTAGATAGAGAGATCGTCCTCAAAGCGGGCGTCGAGGACCAGCAGGTAGAGGCTGCGCCGGGTGAGGAAGTACTGATGCGTGCCGCGCATGATGACCTGACCGCCGAAGTCCCAGACATTGAGGGTGATGCCTCCGGATTGGTCCGCCAACCAGCTCTTGGTGTCGATCTTTTCACGGATCGCAGTGCCGCGAGTGGGGTCTTCGCTGTCGCGGCGAGGCAGGTTGTCGACGAGGTAGCGTACCAGCGACGTTTTCCCGGCTGCCTCGTTGCCCACGAGCAGTAGTTTGGCTTCATTGAGGGGTTGGAGGGTTTCTTTTTCGGCGCGATAGCGGCGATATGCCGCCAGGATCGCCTGGGCATCGGTGGTGTCGAGAGCTTCGCCCGGCAACAGTGAGCTGAGGTCACCGTTTCCCCTCAGGTCGAGATGATAAAGATTCCCCGCGGAGGACCGATCGCTCCAGATTTCCAGCAGCGCCCGCGCTCCGTCGTCGCCGATTTGGTTGTTGTAGAGGGTGAGCGAGGTGAGCCCGGTGAGGGAGGCCAGCGCCCGCGCCCCGTCGTCGCCGATTTGGTTGTTGAGGAGGCTGAGCGAGGTGAGGCCGGTGAGCCAGCGCCCGCGCCCCGTCGGCGCCGATTTGGTTGAGGAGGTGAGGCCGGTGAGGGAGGCCAGCGCCCGCGCCCCGTCGGCGCCGATTTGGTTGTTGAGAGGGTGAGCGAGGTGAGCGCGGTGAGGGAGGCCAGCGCCCGCGCCCCGTCGGCGCCGATTTGGTTGTTGGAGAGGTGGAGCGAGGTGAGCGCGGTGAGGGAGGCCAGCGCCCGCGCCCGCGCCCCGTCGGCGCCGATTTGCAAATCAACCAAGGCGAGGGACGAGAGCTGTCTCAACTTCGAGATGAGCCGTACAGTACTCTGCGGCAAGCCGTCAACAATGTACGTGCGGCCCGCCGGTAGCTCTAGCTGCCGTAAGTAGTCGTGAGCGGCCGCGACATCCGGCGAAACCAGCGCGAGCGAGGTCCAGCCCTGGTTCCGGGCGCGCTGCAGCACATCGTCCAACTCGGCAGTGGAGATCTTTTCCCTTTCGGTTTTGATCATTCCCGTATGCGTAGGGTAGCCGAGCCGGGGCTCCGATACAACGGCCGAGTCGTGGCTCAGTTTCAGCCATGACGGTCTCACGGACACCGGATCAGCCATCCACGGTGGCTCAAGCCGATGTGTCGGAAGGACGCTGAAGCGCCCTGGGCAGGAACGAAGGGCCACGCTGAACCGGCCGTAAACGACCGGCCTACAACGCGCTTCGCGCGGAAGCCGCCTGAAGGCGACTTCAGAAACGATGGCCTTCCGGTACAGTGTGCAGCGCACGCCCGTCACCCAGCGTGGCACAGCCAAATTGAGCCACTACCAACGGCCGTCGGCTTGGTGAGCCGGGTTTACCCAGCCATTTTCCGGTGTCCGCGTTGCGGACGGTTGGGCGGGTGCAGGTGGTGAGGCCGGACGCTAGAAGGCGGCGTCTGAGGCACGGGAAGGTTGGGCGGACGCAGGGGTCCGCCCCTACAAACGGTTACCTATGTCGCGGCAGGTTCACAACGGCTACGCGTGTCGCGGTAGGTTCACAACGGTTACCCATGTCGCGGTAGGTTCACAACGGTTACCTATGTCGCGGCAGGTTCAAAACGGTTACCTATGTCGCGGCAGGTTCAAAACGATTACCTATGTCGCGGCAGGTTCAAAACGGTTACCTATGTCGCGGCAGGTTCACAACGGTTACCTATGTTGCGGTAGGTTCACCCACAACGCCGTAGGGGTGTGCGTGCGACGCCCGGCGGATCCGCCCGGCAACGTCAATCCGTTCCAACCCGGCCCAGACAGCCGCGGCTCGCCGGCAGGGGTTATCCCGGTAGGGTGATTTCCTTCCGTACGCCCCGCATATCCATCTCGTACTCGATCTCCAGCACCGGGGGGCGGGCGAAGTGCCAGCGGACGCCGTGGCGTCCCGCTTCATGAAGCGACGGCATGATGGTCGACTCCATGATGGCGTGGATGTTGTGCACCGTGTAGATGTTCGACTGGGTCGCGCCGGACCAGTTGAGGCCGAGTTTTTCGAGCCGGCCGGCCATGATGCTCAGCACCTGCTTGGCTTTGGCGCGAACTCCCGCGGGAGACATGTCGCCCCGGCTGACGATCTCGCTTCCCGCGAGCTTACTCGAGCGCAATTCGCCTGCCCCGGCAATCACGAAGGTGTTGCCCTTGAAATCTGACGGGACGGTGTAGCAGAAGCCGTACACCGAGGGCTCGGCAACCGGGTTGACCTCGATCGCCACGTTCGTGCGGGCCACGGGATTGAGACCGTCCACATGCGTGCCCCATGACTTGAGGCGGTCGATATAGGGTTGGTTGAACTCGTTAAAGGCTTCAATCGACAGCGCCTTGGGGATGCGCAACTCCATACCGCACAGCGCATTGAGCGGACGCTTGAGCGATTTTAAGCGGGCTTCGACGAGATCGAACGCCTTCGACAAAGACGGCAGGGGGTTGAAGATGACGTGAACGACTTCGTAGCCGTCCGAGGCCACCGCGCCCGACGAGTAGGGGCCGCTGCCTTTGAGAAAACGGAAGTTGCCCTTAGGGCTGTCGATGACCATCGGTGACTCCTGAGACGGAGAGGGCTGTGACGCAACGGCGGCCGCGGCCATGACCTGCGTCCAGCGCCGGCGTGAGAGTTTCATCGCCCTAGTCTAGACCGCGAGATGGTACATGCGCCAGCGGCCCATCGAATCGGCCCATCGAATCGGCAATCAGACCAGTCGAACCGCTATGGTGAGGAAAGATCCCATGCCGAGGAAGCGAGTGCTGTTCCTATGCACCGGCAACTCCTGCCGCAGCCAGATGGCGGAAGGCCTCTTGCGCCACCGCGCGGGCGGGCGAATGGACGCCGCCAGTGCCGGTACCAACCCTGTTGGTCTCAACCCAGGCGCCGTCACGGTGATGGCCGAGCTTGGGGTCGACATCTCCACTCAGGAATCCAAGCACGTCGATTCGTTGGTCGGTGAACCCTTCGACTACGCCATCACGGTCTGCGATAACGCCCGCGAGGCCTGCCCCGTGTTTCCTGGCGAGACGAAGCAACTGCACTGGAGCTTCGACGATCCGGCGAAGGCGGAAGGCACTGAGGACGAACGGCTGGCCGCGTTCCGGCGGGTCCGGGACGAAATCGACGCCCGGATTCGGGAGTTTCTCGCCGGCGAGGGCGGCTAAGCCAACAGGTCCAACGATTCCTCGGCGATCTCGTCCGCCGTCTTAGCCAACTCGATCGCTGACCGAAAGGCCGTCCTAGCGGCCAGGAGGTTGACAATCTCCGCGCTCAAGTCGACCCGGTCCACGATCTTCGGATCGGGGTTGGTGGCACGCTGAATGCCTTCTGCCGCCCGGTCGAGCTGTTCCCGCGCCTGGGAGAGAGCGACTAAGGCCGTGTTCGATATGGTCATAGGCTTGCCTGGAACTCTGCGGAACATATCGGTCAGCGGTCGCGATTGTAGAGAGTCGTTCCGAGCTAGCCGCCATGCCGCGGGCCGCCCTTCCTGCTTGCTGATTTCCCTAAGACGTGATCTCGAAGCTGCCGATAAGACTCCTGCGTGCCTCACTAGTCCTTTGCCCCTCTGACTCGGCCGCGATGCGCTCGGGCCCGGCGTCGCCCATGGATGGCGCGGCGTGACGGCAGTCCGTCTTGGCGGAGCTTATCTCGGAGGGCACTCGGTTGCGGGGAGAGAAGATCACAAACCTATGGAACCTGTAGACATGGCTCGCGTACGCGAGGCCTCCATGGACGATGAAGAGTTCATGCTGGAACTGCTCGACATCTTTCTCGACGACATGCCCAAGCAGTTGGAACTGCTACGCCAAGCCGTCGAGAGCCAGGATGCCGACTCGGCGGCCAAGACCGCACACCGCATGAAAGGCTCGTCGGGCAACGTGGGAGCCGACCCGCTCAGCGACCTTTGCCATCAAGTCGAGATGTCGGGACGAAACGGCGCAATCGAGCCCACTTTGCTCAAGGACATTGACTCGGAATGGGGCCGGGTCAAGGAGTTCCTGACGCAAGTGAAAGAACAGGCCGGCTGACGCGGCCGGCGCGCGTAGCGAAAGGGATCGAAGAATCTTGCGAGTCCTATTGGCTGACGACGACCCGGCTACGCGGTCTCTGGTTACCTACGCTCTGCGGCGTTTCGGACACGAGGTAACCGCGGCCAATAGTGGCAACGCCGCAAGGGAGATGTTCCTCAAGGAAACTTTCCCGCTCGTCATCACCGACTGGGAGATGCCCGGGCTCGACGGACTGGAGCTTTGCCGGCAAATTCGCGCCGCCGGCCTACCGGGTTACACGTACATCATCGTCCTGACGGCCCACAATCAGCGCAGCGAGATGCTCGAGGGTCTTGCCGCGGGCGCCGACGAGTTCGTTTCGACGCCGTTCGATCCGAAAGAACTTCGGGTGCGTCTCCGCAACGCCGAGCGGGTGCTGCGCTTGGAAGAGGACTTGCGACTCGCCAACGACAAGCTGCGGCAGATGAATCAGCATCTCCGCAAGATGTCACGGCTCGACCCGCTGATGGAGATCGGCAACCGTCTGGCATTTGAAGAAGAGTTCTGCCTTTTCCACCAGCGGGCCATGTCGAGCCGCGAGGACTATGGCGTCGTCATGTGCGACATCGATCACTTCAAGCGTTGCAACGATCGCTACGGGCACCAGCAGGGCGACGAGATCCTCAAGCAGGTGGCCGAGACCATCCGGGCGCTGCTACGCTCCGAAGACGCGGCTTTCCGATTCGGCGGGGAAGAAGTATTGCTGCTGCTTCCCAATCAGAACCTCGAAGGGGCCGGCGCGGCGGCGGAAAGAATTCGTCGTGAGATCGAGCGGCAGGAGTTTGGAGTCAAGTCGGTCGCGGAGCCGATCCGCATCACGATCAGCTGCGGCGTTGCCTCGTACCCAGCCAACTACGATCGGCAGTTCGGCTGGGCCGGCCTATTGAAAGCCGCGGACCAAGCCCTTTACGAAGCCAAGCGCACCGGCCGCAACCGCGTGGCCACCTCGCAGCCTCTGGGCTCTGAGCCGTGCAGGCAGGCGGCGACGAACGCCGCCGCCGAGGAGGCGCCCTCGCCTGGGTCGCCTTCGACCGATTCGAACCAACCGGCTGAACGCGAGACCGTCGGCACCCGCTGAGCGAAGTCCCCCTCCGTGAGTCGCGTCGGGCTCCCGCCAAACTCCAGAGCATCTGAAGACGCCCCAGCAGCCCGTGGTGAAAGTCACGCGGATACAATTAGGGTTCATGAAGTTCAGCGGCATTCTCGCGTCGGTCCCGACGCCCTTCAACCACCGCGGTGACATCTATCCCTCGAAGATCCGCCAGAACGTGTCGTTGCTCAACAAGACAGGCTTGACCGGATATCTGGTTTGCGGCGCCGCGGGCGAGGGGGCGCTGCTGCTGCCGGACGAGAAGACCAGGGTATGGGAAGAGGTTGCCGGAGCGGCGGGCGAGGGGAAGGCGCTGCTAGCGGACTGCTCGGCGGAAAGCGTTCGGCAAGCGGTAGAGCTGACGGAACGGGCTGCCGGGGCCGGCTACCAAGCCGCTGTGATGGCGCCGCCGCGCTTCGATCGCCGCGAATGCGGACACTTCTCGACACAGGCGCTGTTCTTCCGCTCCACAGCAGACCGGTCGAAGATCCCGGTGATGGTCCGCCATGGGCCCGACCGCGATGGGTTTGTGTTCGGCGTCGAGGAACTGGCGTCGCTCGCCGAGCATCCGAACATTGCGGCGCTGTGTCTCGATACGGAAGACGCAGATTACGTCGAGGAATGCGCGCGCTTGGCGGGGGATCGTTGCCAGGTGCTGGCCGGCTCCGGCTCGTGCTTATGCCCGCAAATGGAGCGAGGCGCCGCGGCGGCCATCACGGACTTCGCGAGTGCGGCCCCCTATTTTTGTCTCTCGATTGAAGAGGCGATCCGGACCCGCGAGCTTGAATCCGCCCAGGAACTGCAAGGCCGGGCCACCCTGGCGGCAGCACTCGTGACGACGACGTTCGGCGTGCCGGGGCTCAAGTTCGCTCTCGATCTGCAAGGGTATTACGGCGGATCGCCACGCCTGCCGCTGGTTCCCGTCAACGAGGAAGCCAAGCGAGAAATCCGAGCAGCGTTCCAGGGCATCCCAAGCTGACCGCGACATCGGCCTCGGGGCACATCGGCTCAGAGCGAACGTTCGGCGAGCTCTCCCACGATCGGCAGCAAGTACCGCTCGCCACGGCTAGTCTTGACGATCATGAGGATCCACACGCCGAGAAACAGCAGTCCGAATAGCGGCGCGACGGGGAAGTCAGGGCCAGGCATCAAATGGAACCAGGGTATGAGAGCCCAATCGACCACCAGCCAGGCGACGAAAAGAAAGAGCCCCTGATAGGCATGGAAGCGTGCGTCGCGCCGGCCGCGGTACTTCACCGACGCGAGGATGTAGATCGCGACGATCCATCCGAACCACGGCACGTAGGAAAGGATCGATGCGGCCCGCGGGGTCAGCAGGCCGGGAGCGGAGCCTCCCGTGGCAGCACCCGTCGCTACCGGCTGCCGTACGCCGCAGAGGCGGCAAAAGGCGTCCGTCGCCACGACTTGATTGCCGCATCGGGTGCAGTAAGGCACGTTTCTGTTGCTCCTACCTGAGACATACGGTAACCCAGGGCCCCCGGTTCCAGGGAGGATCGATTCCGGCGCGCGCCGGTCGTTCGTTTACAAGCCAGGGGTGAGCACTTGATGGTCGTGACAGTTGGGTTGGATCGCGTCGGAAACTTGGCCGATGAACTCGAAGCCATGGCGGGCAAGGAAGGGCAGCACCGAGTACAGCCTCTCCTGCAGGATCTTATCGGGAAAGATGAGCCCTGTCAGGTAGTCGGCGTCAGCCTCAGCCCGCGAATCCCGGCGAAGGCACTCCTGCGCGGCTTTGGAGCGGATCTTGCCGAACTGGTAGAGCATCTTCTTGCTGGTCGTCGTCAGCGCGCTGCTGAGCGTCGGATCGAAAGCTTCCAACTCGCGGCGCGCGGCTTCCAGGGCTTCGCCGATCTGCGCCTCGCTATCCGCCAGGCTCTTTTCGACGTGCGACGGGATTAGCCGCTCAGCGATGAGCGCGCGCAGTTGCTCGGGCCCCGCGAAACAGTCGGTTACCGCGAGGCCGTAACGCTCCAATAGGCGCTCGGCTCGCGAGTCCAAGATCGTCAGCGACGCGCGCGGCAGCACGACCGGCATTCTCCCGAGTAGGTCGGCGTAGATCACCTCGGCTTGCGCCAGGTAGGCCAGCTCGGCCGGCCCACCGATGTAGGCGGCCGTGGGGAGAAGGAAGTCCTGCGTCACCGGCCGCAAGAGGGCATTGGGCGAAAAGCTCTCGGGACTTTCGGCCAGCCGATCGAGGCATGCCTTGGTCGACAACGAAGCCGGGCCCCGCGCCGACGAATCGTCGATCCTCACCGGCGTTCGGCTGCCGTCTTCAATCGAGAACAGCAAAGACGACTCGTTGCCTACGTGAACCTGGGCGTGATAGCCGGCCTCTTCCAAAGCAGCCGAGCGTTCCAGTAGCCGCTCTCGGAGCGCGTCGGCGTTCTCGATTGCCTTGCGTAGCAGTGGGGCAGCCAGGCGCCGGATCGCGGGATCCATGGGGTCGAGAAAGATCAGACCCCGATCCGACACCAGTCTCTCGAGCAGCGCGGTGAAGCCTGACTGCAACGCTCCGCCCGGCTGGTAGGCCGCCTCGGCGGCTTCGAGCGCCTCGCCGCCAAAGGGCAGATCCGAAAGCGCCGCCCGAAGGGACTCGTTGTCACTACCTGTGACCGGGACCGAACCAACGGGTTGATTGGGGCGATGCTCGGCTCGGGCCTGCAGCCGTACGGGCTCGTTTCGGTCGTTGAAGACCCAGGCATGATCGACTTCCGCCAGATCGTGGTCTTCGGTGGCGAGCCAGAACACCGCTACCGCCGGGGTGCCGGCCGTGCGAAGTTGATCGGCAAGTTTCAGGGCCGTGAGCGCCTTGTAGAGGGTGAAAACCGGACCACCATACAGGCCCACTTGCTGCCCCGTCGCGACAGCCACCGTATCCGGTTGGGCCAGCAGGTCGAGGTGCGCGGCCGTCGTCGGGCCGCCCGTGCCGTTCTGCCGCCGAAGAATCTCGACCAGTGTTTTGCGGTGTTGGGGATCCACCCGTATTTCGCGGGCAGCGCCGGGAATTGAATCCGTCTCGGGCGGGTGGCGGTAGAAACTCCGGACGCGGTCGAACTGATACAGAAAGTCCGAGAAGAGGGGCGTCGTCGACGCGATTTCCGTCTGTCGGATACAAACGCTGCCGGTTTTGTTCAACGAAGCGGGCCCCTTACTTGTCGCAATTGGGTATGGAGGCGGAGGTTGGGTCGGCGGCGTTGCTCGACGCCGAGTCGCCGACCGAGTTCGATCGGCCGACCGCAAAGCAGCTTTAACGTCCAGAGTAACAGATGGCCGTTCCAAGCCCTGTATGGCTGCCGGTAGCTTCGCGGCCCAGCCACGCAAGAGCGGCGAGTCCCGATAATGACAGGAGGCGGCTTGCCGCATGTCTCCCCTACTCGGGCTCGCTTTTCCATAGATGCCCGCCGATGCCAGGAGGATGCGAAAAGAAAACGCCCGCCGCCCGCGATGACCGGAGTTTACATCTCTTTTCCGTTCTGCCAACAGAAGTGCACCTACTGCAACTTCGCCTCGGGAGTCTTCCCCGAGAGCCTTGTTGGCCCCTATGTCGAGACCTTGGTGGCCGAGATCAGCGAGGCCGACTACCCCTCTGCTCCCGACACGCTCTACCTAGGCGGTGGCACGCCAAGCTTGATGAAGCCCGAGGACCTGGAGGCGGTCTTGCGCCGTTTCCCCGTCCGGAGCTGGCGTGAGGCGACGATCGAGGCAAGCCCCGGCACCGTCACCGCTGATCTGGCGGCCGGCTGGGCCCGCCTGGGAATCACCCGCGTTAGCCTGGGCGTGCAATCGTTCGTGCCCAAGGAGGCGTCCGCGGCGGGCCGCAAGCACACGCCCGAACAGGTCGCCGACGAGGTCAGTCTCCTCCGGCGGCACGGGATTCGCCGGATCAACGTCGACCTGATCGCGGGCCTGGCGCATCAGACCGAAGCCGGCTGGCGCACGTCTCTCGACTGGGTCGAGCGGATTGAGCCGGATCATGTGTCGGTCTACATGCTCGAGGTTGATGACGAAAGCCGCTTGGGGGGCGAACTGCGGGCCGGCGGCCCACGTTACGGAGCCGAGGCAGTTCCCAGCGAGCAGCAGATCACGGAATTCTACCTGACCGCTGTCGAGCGGCTTCAGAGCCTGTCGCTTTTCCGTTACGAGATCTCGAATTTCGCGCGCCCCGGTTCGGAGTCTCTCCACAATCTCAAGTACTGGACCATGCAACCCTACTTGGGCTTTGGCGCCGACGCACACTCCTTCGACGGGCAGCGGCGCTGGGGCAACGTTTCCTCACCAACCGAACACGTGGCGCGTCGCCAACGGGGCGAGACCACCCGTCGGTTTGTGGAAGCTCTGGACGACCGCCGCCGGACCGAGGAGCGTTTCATCACCGGGCTGCGCCGCCTCGATGGCTTCGTGATGAGCTCGGCAGAAACCGAGATCTTCAAGGAGCCACTAGCCGATCTTCGCGCCAAGGGCTGGGTCCGCTTAGACGAGGACCGGCAGCTCCGGCTGACCGACCAAGGGGTGTTGTTCTCGGACGAGGTGTTCGGTGAGTTCCTGCTCGACCGGGCTCTGTAGCAAGCCTCTGGCTTACATGCTTCCCCTTAGATGGCGTAGGGCAGACCGTGCTTCCAACTCGCCCGAAGACCCGATCAACACGGTACCGACGGGCCATTGTTGAGCGCCCGCGTTCGCTGGATAATGGCGAAAGGGCCCCCAAACCGCGACAAGACAGGAACGATGTCTAGGAGTCACCACATGTTGAAGAAGATCGTTGCGCCGTGCGCTCGCCTCGTTCGCGAGACGCGAGGCCAGGACATGGTCGAATACGCTCTGCTGGCCGGCTTCCTCGCCGTCGCCGCCGGTGCTACCTTGCCCGGCGTCTCGGAGAGCATCGGCACCATTTTCGAGCGGACCGGCGAGGTCCTTCAGGAGGCCGCCGGCGGCGACGCCGAAGAGACTCAAGACCAAACGTGAGGACGCATCAGCGTTCTCAGAACGGCCGTCCATCGCTCGTAACGGCTCTCGCTTCCCTTTCCTTTGGCATTCCCGCTATTCTCAATAGCAATTCCATCACTGTACTGCGGGGACGCCATGGACCAACCGATCGATCTGCGTAGCGACACCATCACCCGACCGACGCCCGAAATGCGCCGGGCCATATTCGAGGCCGAGGTGGGCGACGACGTCTACCACGAGGACCCTACCGTCAACCGGCTCGAAGCCACGGCGGCCGAGATCGTGGGCAAGGAGGCAGCGGTCTTTGTGCCGTCCGGCACGATGGGCAATCAGACGGCGATCAAAACCCACACCCAGCAAGGGCAGGAAATCATCGTCCATGAGCGCTCGCATGTCGTGCGTTATGAGATGGGCGGACCGGGGCAGCTCTCGGGTTGTGTTACGTGGACGCTTGCGAGTGAAGGCGGCATCCTAAGCTGGGAGAAGATCGAGCCCTACATCCGGCCGTCCAGCGATCATTTCCGGGGCACGGGGCTGATCTCGGTCGAAAATAGCCACAACATCTGCGGCGGGCGCGTCTATCCGCAAGCGGTCCTCGACGAGATCTGCGACAACGCGCACGAACGTGGCCTCAAGGTTCACATGGACGGCGCGCGCGTCTTCAACGCCGCCACCTACCTGGGCACGCCCGTTCGCGACGTGGTGGCCAAAGTCGATTCGGTGATGTTCTGTCTCTCGAAGGGCCTGGGAGCGCCGGTGGGGTCGATGCTGGCGGGCACGGCCGAGTTCATCCATCGCGCACGTTTCGTGCGCAAGGCGCTCGGCGGCAGCATGCGGCAGGCGGGCATCCTGGCGGCGGCGGGACTGGTCGCGCTCGAGAAGTCCCCGGCGGGACTGCAAACCGATCATGAAAACGCCCGCTTCATCGCCGAGTCACTGGCCGAGATGCCCGGCATCGCAATCGATGCGTCGAAGGTCCAGACCAACATCGTGATCTACGATGTCTCGGGAACCGGCATGACCGGCAAGGAAGTTTCCGCCAAGCTGAAGGAACGAGGCGTGCTGTCGAACGCGATCTCTGAGTACCAGATGCGCATGCTGACCCATTTCGACGTCAACCGCGCCCAATGCGAGCGGGCAATGGAAGTCATGAGCGAAGTCTTGGCGGCGTCTCGTGTGCCGGTCGGCGCGGCGTGACGCCGGCTGTCTTCACGCCGCAAGTTGAACTAGCCGGCAATCTCCCGACCAGATCTTCCAACTCAAGGGATGAGTTTAAGGTTGACCAGTGCCGCGACTTTCCGCAGGCGTTCGTCCGTTGCCACAAACATCTTCGCGCCGCCCACAAGGGCGGAGGCGATGTGGATCGCATCCAAGGTCCGGACCAATGCGGGCCGGCGTCGGTTCAGGGCTGCCTTGACGACCTTCTCAATCTCGGTCACGATGTCGCTGCCGTACGGGATCGCGATGATTCGTCCATCATCCACGTCTCGCTGGAACCGGCGAAGTGTCGAATGCGCGCCCCCGCTCTTGAGACCACCGGTGTTTTCCTTCCGATAGAGAGCGCACAGCATCTCTGAGGTAGCGATGGTCGATGTGGCGAGACTATCTTCCTGGGCCGCTACTGTCGCGAAGTGGGCCGAGTCCGGCTCGGCGACGTAGAGCTTGAGCAGGGCCGACGTGTCCCAGTACGTCATGGTCAAAAGCGATCCTGCCGAATCTCAGCGACAATGTCGTCGGTCGATGGGGTCCCGCGGCTGCCCGCGTAACGCGTTCTTAGCGCCTTGAGCTCTCGAACCCAAGCCGCCCTGCCGGCGGCCGGTGCCGGCTTTTCCGCACGGGTGAGACGGGCCTTCACTTTGCCTCGAACGGTGATCAGTACGTCTTCGCCACGGCTCGCCTGTTCGACCAGCTCGGAGAGTTTCGCCTTGCTTTCACGGAGCGTCTTGATCATGTAACCATTGTAGTCTCTTTCAGTCGCGCGTCGCTCGTTGGGCGGCAAGGCCGAAGACCTCGGGCGCCGGCATGACGATGCTTCGCAAGGATCTTCGAGGGTATCAGCTCCGATCGATTAGCTCTATGTTTCCAACGTGTACGGAGTTTACGGTAGCCACACCCCCTCCAGCATCGATGAAGTCCGCCCCGGTTGGTCCAAATCCTCTAGGCTGAACCGCATGGAGCACTTCTTCACATGCCCTCATTGCTGGGAACAGATCTCCATGCTGCTCGACACATCGGTGAAAGAGCAGACGTACGTCGAGGATTGCGAGGTCTGCTGCCGTCCCATCCAGGTGCGCTACACGACGGAGAATGAAAGGGTCGTCCGCTTCGAAGCAGCATCGATTGAGTGAACCTATCCAACCCATGGCCGCCAGCGAAACTCCCCTTGATCTCACCCTTCCGATCGACGACCAGTTGGTCCTCTATCCCGGCGACCCAGTTCCCAAGTTGCATCGACTGTCGTCGATTTCAGACGGCGCGGCGCTCACCGCCTCGTCGCTGGAGATCGGCTGCCACGTCGGCACCCACGTGGACGCGCCGTCTCACTTCCTCCCGGACGGCGCATCGCTGGACCAACTGCCTTTGTCACACTTCCACGGCCCGGCTCATGTCTTCGACATGGGTGACTGCAAGATCATCAACGAGACGACTGTTCGTTCCCTTCGCCCCCGGCCTGGGACCCACATCCTTCTCAAGACCCGGAATTCTGAACTCCTCAGAAAAAAATCCTTCGACAACGACTACTCCTGTCTAACCCCGGAGGCAACGGAAGTCTTGCTGGCGTGGGAGCCGCTTTCGGTCGGCTTCGACTACTACAGTCTCGACGCGCCCTCCGGCGATTCATTTCCGTCTCACTTGGCCGTAGCACGTCGCGGACTGCCCGTTTTCGTTTGCCTCAACCTGCTGCAAGTCGAGCCCGGCGAGTACACCTTCAGCGCCTTTCCCTTGAAGATCCCTGGCCTGGAGGCCAGTCCCGTCCGCGCTGTTCTCTTCCCCAAAGAATGCGAGTCAACGTAGCTGAGATAGGTCTAGTTTGGGCGAGTCCCAACTGCCTCCGCGGGAAGTCCGATGAGTCGACGGTCTTGCTGAAAGCTACGAGCCACGCCGACGATCAGAAGCACCCCCGACGCGATGGCCGCGACCACGGCCCAACCCATCAGGGATTCGATCCCTACCGATTCTTTCCATCGGCCCGCCAGGAGGATTCCCGCTCCGCCCGACCATCCGCCCACCATGTTCAAGAAGCCTCCCCCAAAGCCGTAGTTCCGCTCCGCGATCACGTCATAACAGGCAGGGAAGAAGTTTGCCATTAGCACACCGGACAGAAAGCCGAACGCGGCCGATGCCAGCTTGAGATCATCCAGCGAATCAACCGTCAGTGTCAGGTAGGCAAACGGAGTTGACACGATGAGGCCGATCCCTACGAGATAGAAGCGCGCCGCCGCCACGCGCCGCACCAACCGATCGGCCAGCCAGCCACCGGTCACAACCCCCAGCCCGGAACTCACCTGCAGATAGAGCGTTGCCGCCAACCCGCTTTCCGCCATCGAAACACGGTACTTCTCATAGATAAACGTGGGAAGCCAACCGTAGATCATCCAAAGGACGAGGCAGAAGGCAAAGAACGCCAGCATGAGGGCCCAGTAGGAGTAACTTCGAAAAACATCTACCGGAGAAGCTTTGACCGCATCTTGTTGCGTCTCGATCCTCGGAAGCTTGCGGAGGTAGGCCCACAGCCCCGGTGCGTAGAGGAGACCGGCAGCGGCCAGGACAATGAAACCCAGCCGCCAGCCGAAGTTGTCGGCCATCCAGCCTCCGTACCAGCCTCCTAGGACAATCCCGAATAACTGTGCGGTGCCGTGAAGAGAGAAGGCTTTCGAGCGGTTGGCCACCGGATGGATCGCGACAATGAGCGCGTACGCGGCCGGGACATACAATGCCGCCGTGATCCCGAACGCGACACGCGACCACAGGAACATGCCCACCGAACCGCTGAGACCGCTCGCCAGAGTGGCTAGGCTGAGCAGGACCAGGCTCACAACGACAAGATGCTCTCTGCGAATGACGTCCGCGAGCCGCCCGACCAAGGGCTGGCAAAGCGCGTAGGACCAAAGGAAGAGAGACCCAACCAGGCCGAGTTGCGCGCTGGTGAATCCTAAGTCGGCCTGCAGCGCCGGGAAGATGGGAAATACGACGCTTCGATCGGTGTAGTTGATCAGGAAAGCGATCCAGAGTAGGCCGACAGTAACCCATGCATAGCTAGGGGCTTTCGCAACATTAGAAACCGCATCTGATGAATCCGAACTCATGCCCGCTCCCGTTGGACTACCGAATCGGCTCAGCCACGATCGCGCCCAGCGGAACATCCATCAAATCCTCGCCGAACATGATGTTGCCGTCGAAGATCTCCGCCGCCTCGTGAAGCACACGCTCCCGGATGCCCGGCTGCTCTAGCTGCTCGGTGATGTGCACCAGGACGAGTGTCTGCACGTCCGCGTCGCAAGCTGTCATTGCCGCATCCTTGTGGCCTGAGCAGGTACTGGTAAGCCTCGGGTCCGTCACGACCCCGTTGACCATGTGGCACATGTGGAGCAGTACGTCCGCCCCCTTGGCGAGTTGCGTGAGACCGTCGGTCGGCGCCGTGTCGCCTCCGAAGACAATCGAGGTTTCGGGCGTGTCGAGACGATACGCCAAGCAGTTCAAATGCGGCTCGGCGTGGACCACCTCGACCGCCTCGACGTGCCAGCCCTCGCGTTCGATGACCGATGCGCCCTCCACCTCGGTGACCTTCGGGTCCGGCCGCTTTCTCGGCAGTACACCGCCGCGCGCTTCGTACATGGCATGGCTGCACGGGTGCAAGGTCCGCGCCGCGAGATCCGGGCCGAACACACCCTCTTCCCCGAACAGCAGATCCGTCATCCGCGCGGTCGGCGGCGGCCCCACCACATCCAACTCGGGAATCTTCCCGTTTCCCTGATCCCAGCGGTTGAGCACCAGATAGCCGTAGTCGACGCAGTGGTCATAGTGCAGATGCGTCAGAAAGAGCCGCGTGATCTCCGTCGGCGAAACCCCCCTGCGCAACAGCCGCCGCACGGACCCCGGTCCACAATCAAACAGCAAGGCTTCCTTGCCGAAACGCACCAGGTAGCTGGACCCAGCCCGGTGCGTGAGTGGCGCGGGAGTCCCCGTGCCCAACAGAGTGAGAGAAATCGACATGGCTGGATGTTAGTGTATCCGTGGTGCCCTATCATTGCTCGTCCACCACCGACCCAAATCCGTACGCAACGATTCTGTCGAATCGCTTGGCGCCCAAGCCCGCGGCGATCCCGCCATCGAAGCTTTCGAGCCACGGACGGAGTCCGTGGTTGCCGCTCATTGCAACGGACGCCAACCCACGGGTCCGAGCCAGGGCGAAGTTCTCACACCAACGGCACATTGAGCCGCCCGAACCCATTCTGCTACCCTCGTTTTACCTTTTTCTGGCACGTCGATCGGGGACTGCGATGAACAACAGAATGATTCGGAGCGGGTTGAGCTTCGTGGGTCTCGTCATCCTAACGACTGGGAGCCTCCGGGCTCACAGCGAGGGTTCGAGTGGGGTTGAGAACTTTGCGGCGCTCGTGGGCAGCCAATACCGTATCCACGCCAACATCACCTACAAGGTCGCCAACGGCTATGAGGCCAAGTTAGATGTGTACGAGCCCCGCGACACCGACGAACCTCGCGGGACGGTGATCTACATCCACGGCGGCGGGTGGACCGGTGGCACCAAAGAGGGCGTCGCCCTGCGGCTCCTGCCCTATCTCCAGATGGGCTTGGCGGTCGTGAACGTCGAGTACCGGTTGGCCCGCGTCTCGCTTGCACCAGCCGCAGTCGAAGACTGTCGCTGCGCTTTGCGCTGGGTGATCCACAATGCCGACCAATACAAGTTCGACACTTCGAAGCTCGTCGTCACCGGAGGATCGGCCGGCGGGCATCTGTCGTTGATGACCGGCATCCTCGACCCGGCCTCGGGACTCGACGATTCCTGTCCGGGTGACGAACAACTCAAGGTCGCCGCTGTGGTGAACTACTACGGCATCACCGACGTCGTGGACATCCTCGACGGCCCCCACCAGCAGCGCTATGCGGTCACTTGGCTGGGTGGCATGCCGAACCGCGAGACGGTGGCGCGGCGGGCGTCCCCACTGACCTACGTGCGCTCGGGGCTGCCGCCGATTCTGACGATTCATGGTGACGCGGACACCGTCGTACCCTACGTCCACGCCACGCGGCTGCACAAAGCTCTCGATAAGAAAAACGTGCCGAACGAGCTGCTGACGATCCCGGGCGGCAAGCATGGTGGGTTCAACAGCGAGGAAACGCTCAAGATCGACCGCACGATCCGTGCCTTTCTCAAGAAGCACGGCATTCTCTAGCCACCTCTGGAGGTGAACGATGAAGCGCGCCAAAAGTGATTCGACAACCCTGTCCCGCCGGGACGTTTTCCATGCCGGCACCTTCATAGCCGCATCGAGTTTCCTCAGCTCGACCGCCTCGGCAGCGGCCCGGCTGCCGACGCGCGGCAAGGGGCCGAACGTTTACGAACGCCTCGGCGTCGAACCCTTCATCAACTGCACCTCGACCCGCACGATGAACGGAGGCTCGGCCGCCCTGCCGGAGGTCGCCGAAGCCGTCTACGAGGCCTCGTTCTATCACGTCAACATGCAGGAGCTGCTGCGCACCGCCTGCCCGCGCATCGCCGAGCTGCTCGAAGTCCCCGGAGCGATGATCAGCTCCGGCGCCGCCGGCGCGCTCACGATCGGAACCCTTGCCTGCATCGCGGGAGGCGACATCGAGACGCTCCAACAGCTGCCCAACACCGAGGGCATCCAAGACGAAGTGGTCACGCCGCGCTGGTCGCGCTCCATCTACGATCACGCCATCCGCATGACCGGCGCCAAGATGGTCAACATCGAAACCACCGACGACCTCGAACGGGCCTTCGGACCGCAGACCTTCATGGCCTTCGCCGGACAGCGGATCCAAGACTCCAAGAGTAAGATTCCGCTCGAAGCCTTCGTCAAAGCTGCGCACGACCACGGCGTGCCCGTGATGATCGACGCGGCGGCAGAGCTGCCCTTGATCCCCGATCCGTTCCTCTCGCGCGGAGCCGACCTGGTCGTCTACAGCGGCGGCAAGAGTGTCAAGGGACCCCAGACCGCCGGGCTGCTGCTCGGCCGCAAAGACTTGACCGACGCCGCCTACGTCGGCAGCGCGCCCCATCACACCTACGCGCGCCCGATCAAGGTCAGCAAAGAGGAGATCGTGGGCTTGGTGGCCGCCGTCGAAGCGCTGGTGACGACGCGCGACGTGCAGGCCGAGTACGCCGAGTTCAAGCGCTGGTTCAGGCACATCATCGACCGCATCACGGCGGTCTCCGGCATTGACGCAACGATCATCGACGCGCCCCGCCCGGGCTACTATCCGACGATGCGCGTCGAGTGGGACCAGCAGAAGATCGGCCTCGTGGCGCGCGAAGTCGGCGAGCAATTGCTCCACGGCGAGCCGCGCATCATGACCCACGCCTTCCCGAAAGAGCTCGACCCCACCAGTGCCGAGGGCAACAACTTCGTCATCCGTCCTATGGCGATGTATCCTGGCGACTACAAGGTCGTTGCCGAGCGCTTGTACGAGGTCTTCAAGAGCGCTCCCGGCCCCAAGCCCGAACCGACGCTTCGGCCCCCCGCCGGCAGTCTCGACGGGCACTGGGAGATCGACATCACCTTCATCGCCAAGCAGGCCCGCCACACCCTGTACCTGCAGGTGAAGGGCAATGACATCCACGGACTTCACCGCGGCCGCATCACCCAAGGGAAGGTCAAGGGCGAGATCGACGGCGATCGAGTCTACTTCGAGAGCCGCGGCAAGTACGAAGCGGCTAACATGCGCTACTTCTTCAAGGGCAAGCTGCGCGGCAACGAGATGGGCGGCGAGCTGGGCCTGGGTGAGTACGGCAAGGCAACCTGGCAGGCCAAGCGGCTCGGCTGAAATCCGACGACGCTACCCATTGCAATTCATCTGCAAGGGCATAGACCCCGTCCGGCTGCCATAACCCAATGCCCAGCCCACAGATCAAGCGTGTGTACGACCCGGCCGCACCCGGTGACGGTTTTCGCATCCTGATCGACGGTATGTGGCCCCGAGGCCTGCGCAAAGACCAGGCGAAGGTCGACGTGTGGCTCAAAGCCATCGCCCCCAGCGCGGACCTGCGAAAGTGGTTCTCCCACGATCCGGCCCGCTGGGAGGAGTTCCGCCGCCGCTATGTGGCCGAGCTGGACCACAACGCCGAGGTCGTGGCCGAGTTGCGCGCGCACATCGCCGGCGGGACGGTCACGCTGCTCTACGCCGCGAAGGAGACGCGCTACAACAACGCCGTCTGCCTGGCGGAGTATCTAGACCAGACGTCGTGACCTCGTTACGCTCAAACGTATATCTTTTCCGTACTATGTCAATGTAACGCGGATCTCGCAGTGAAAAAACCCGTCGAGAGGAAGAACGGTTTGCTTTGGCGCAAGCACGGCGGCGCCGTTTCCGTCCGGCTTTGGGTGTGCCTGATCGCCGTCCTGGTGGTAGCGGCACCCTTGCGGGCGGAGCAAGAGTGGGTTCGTGCCGCAACGCCCAACTTCGAGCTGTACACCAGCTCCGGAGAGAAGCGCGCCCGCAAAACCATCCTGTACTTCGAAACCATCCGCAGCTTCTTCCTTCAAGTCTTCAAGAGCAAGCAGGGGCCGCAACTCCCGGTTCGCATCATCGGTTTTCGTTCCAAGAAGGAGTACGAGCCGTTCAAGCCAAATGAGTTCGCATCGGCCTACTATGTGCCATCCCGCAAGCGCGACTACATCGTGATGAGCAGCCTCTCCTCCGACAGGCACATGACCGCTGTCCACGAGTACATCCACCTGCTGGTTCGGCACTCCGGCGTGGACCTTCCGCCCTGGCTCAACGAAGGGTTTGCCATGCTGTACGCGACTCTTGAGCCGGTCGGCAAGAAAGCACAAGTCGGCGCCTTTCATCCGGGCTACCAGCAGACTCTGCTGGACAACAAATGGCTCGACATCGCGACGCTGACTTCCGTAGACCACGACTCGCCGCATTACAACGAGAAAAAGCGTGCCGGCGTTTTCTACGCGGAGAGCTTGGCGTTGGTTCACATGCTTTCGCTCTCGGAGCGATACCCGCGGGAGGAGTTTCCCAAGCTTATCGGCGGCCTCGTGGGAGGTAACCCGGCGGATGCGTCGTTCCAAGAGATCTACGGCAAGTCGTTGGAGCAGGTCTACAAAGACCTCCGCGCCTACATGCGCAGAGGGCGTTTCTTCGGGGTCCTGTACGACATCAAACTTGCGAAGGCGGCGGAAGAGCCCGAGGTTCGGGCGGCGACACCGTTCGAAGCGGGGCTCGTACAGGCAGACCTGCTGTCTTCGATGCGTGGCAGGCGAGAGCAGGCCAAGCAGGAGTATCTCGACCTGGCCGCCAAGCACCCCGATCGCTGGGAAGTGGAAGAGGGGCTAGGCTACCTAGCCCGAAAGGACGGCAACAACGATGACGCGCTCCGCCATCTGGGCCGAGCCGTCGAGCTGGGCTCGACCAATCCCGAAACGCACTGGGCCTACGGCTACGCGTTGCAGAACAACGGCGCGTCGAACGCAGAGGTCATTGCCGCACTCGAAGGGGCTGTGCGCCTGAAGCCGGACTACAAAGAAGTGCGCCTCCAATTGGGCTACCGGCAGATGCAGGAGGCGAACTACGTTCAGGCGCTGCGGCATTTCAACTCGGTCGGGAATCTCAAGAAGGAAGAGGCCTTCCCAATGTTTCACGCGGCGTCCGTCGCTTACTTCCACATCGGCAATCCGGAGGAAGCCCGCAAGTCAGCCAAGCGAGCCCAAGAGTACGCCGAGACCCCCAGCGAATGGGCGCAGTCCCAGGAGGTGATCGATCTGGTGGACAGCGGGGCGCGGCCCGGCCAGGTACGCGTGGCCGAGGCGCGCGCTTTCGTGAACGAAGAGGTGACGGGGCAAGACGCAACGCCTCGCATCCGGAGGCGATCCAGGGACGAACCCGATGCCGAGGCCTCGGCGGAGGATTCCGTGACAAGCTCGGTGCCCACCGAACCGAAACGCAACCCGCTATGGCTCAAAGTCGAGGGGACTTTCGAGCAGATGGAGTGCCTCGGCGGCACGGCCCGCGTTCACCTGATCGCTCAGGGTCAACCCATGATTTTGGCGATTCTCGACCCGTCGACCGTCGACATCAAGGGTGCCGAAGGCGCTTCGGTCGATCTCGTCTGCGGCCCTCAAGATCCGCAGCCGCTGGCGGTGGAATACGAGCGGCAAGAGGGTTTGCCCGACGGCGTAGCCGGCGTCGTGCGGACCATCGAGTTCCAGTAGCGACCAACCACGGGCCGGTACGTGTCGCCGGGGCGATTTCTTTTTAGGACGCTTCCTCGCCAGTCCAGCCCGGGCGGCCACCGCAGCGGTTGCAGCGCACCTGGCTGAAGATCGTGTCCCAGTCGCCGTCGGTCGCGGCGTAGTCGAGCAGGCAGCGCAGGGCTTTGTCGGCGTCGGGCAGGTTGTACTTCTCCGCCGCCGCATTCAGCATTTGCAGCAAGTCGTCTTGGACCTCAACGGTAACGGTTTTCTTGACACCCGCCATCGGTTCACTCTCCCCTGATGAAGTTGCGTTGAAACCTAGAAAGTACCATGAAGCGCCGCGGCCCTCGTAACCTGTCTCCCTCCCAGGCCCGCCGGGACCCGCCGTTCCGAGCCGCAGACGGAAGTCCGCAGGCCCAACCTCCAACCACGCAGCCCCCGCTTTGGCGCAGCACCCGACCCGCCATTGAGAGCCGCAGCCGTAAGGCTGCGTTGATCAATCACTCACGACCGTGCATGCCTCTATATGCCACAGCAGGTCCCTCCGAACCCTCTGATAGACTGAACTCCACGTGTCCGAAACAGCCCATTCGCAGGCATTTGGCGCCCGTCCCAACCCGGTCTCGGCACCCCTGCGGAGCCTAGCCGACTTGGCCGACGACCCCGCCGTGCAGGCCGGCCTGGCCTTCTTCGGCCGCGAAAAACGCTGGGTCAACGAGCAACACCTCGAGGTGTGCCGCGTCCCAGCGCCGACCTTTCGCGAGCAACAGCGTGCCGATTACCTAGTGGCCGCCTTCCGCGAGATCGGCCAACTGGCGCGCATCGACGAGGCCGGCAACGTGGTCGCGCCGATCACCTTGGCCGGGGACGCCTCCTTCCTCGCCGTCAGCGCGCATATGGATACCGTGCTCGCGCCGCGCGAACAGGGCGACATTCACTTGCGGCCCGACGGTACGTTTGAGGGGCCGGGCGTCACCGACAACGGATCCGGCCTGGCGGCGCTGCTAGCCTTGGCGCGGGTCCTCGAACCGGGGCGGCTGCCGCCTGATCTTCGCCGCAACATCCTGCTGGTCGCCAACGTCGCCGAGGAGGGCGAAGGCAACCTGCACGGCATGAACTACCTCTGCCGGCACTCGCCCTTTCACTCGATGATCGAAGGCTACTTGGTGCTCGACGGCGCGTCCACCGGACACATCACCGCCGAGGCCCTTGGCAGCCGACGCTTCGAGATCGTCATCGAGGGCTCCGGCGGCCACAGTTGGAACGACTTCGGGTGTGCGAACCCGGTGCATGCGCTCGGTCGCGCCGTGGCCTCTCTCGCCGACATGCAGTTGCCGCAGTCGCCCCGCACGACCCTCAGCGTGGGCGTGATCGAGGGCGGATCGGGGGTCAATTCCATTGCGCCGGTTGCGCGCGCCAAGGTCGACATCCGCTCGCGCAGCAACGCCTCCATGCAGACGGTGGTCGAGACGATGCAGCGGCTGGTGACGCGCGCCGTCGAGACCGAAAACCGCGCCGCCACCGATCGGCTATCAGGCTACAAGATCCGCGAGATCGGTTTCCGCCCGGCTGCGGCGGCGATCGACCACAATCCGTTAGTCGAGTGCCTGCGGAGCATCGACGCTTTTCTGGGCATTCAATCGCGTCTCGACTGCGCCTCGACCGACGCGAACGTCCCGTTGTCGCTGGGCCGCCCGGCCGTGGCCATCGGTGCCGGCGGACAGGGCGGCGGCGCGCACTCGCCGTCTGAATGGTACTCGCCCGAGGGCCGCGAGCTGGGCCTGCAGCGGATTTTCCTTGCGATCGCCTGTCTGATCACTCGCCCGTAGCGGACCGGCATATACCCGCTAGCCGAGTCCTCATCTGCCGCTGCACAGCAAGTGTCACGGAGCTGTAGGCGTTACAAACGCCGATGAATCCCGTATAATCGAGCCGTGTCCGGTAAGGCGAAGCCCGCCGATCCGATCAGCGGGAGGTTGATCATGCCGCACCGCAATCACCGAGCAGAAACTCCGCTGCTGTTTCCACGCCGAAAACTACTCGAGTTGACTGGCCTCGGCTTCGGCAGCCTGGCGCTGGCCGGGCTGATGGAGTCAGAAACGGCCAGGGCCGCCGGGCCGATCTTCAACGACCTCAAGCCGCGCGAAGGCCACTTCCCGGCGCGCGCGAAGGCCGTCATCCAGTTCTGCCAAAACGGCGGGCCCAGCCAAATGGATCTGTTTGATCCCAAGCCCGAGCTGACCAAGCGCGCCGGACAGCCCCATCCCGACGGCGTCGAGATCCACCAGCCCAACAACGACAACATCCTGCTGCCGAGCCCGTTCGAGTTCCGCCAACACGGCGAATCGGGGATGACGCTGGCCGACATCCTGCCGCACCAGGCCACGCAGGTGGATGAGATGTGCCTCATCCGCTCGATGTACACCGAGCACAACAATCACCCGGAAGGCCTGCACATGCTGCAGACCTGCAACATCTTTCCCGGACGGCCGGTGATGGGCGCGTGGATCACGTACGCGCTGGGAAGCGAGAACAAGAACCTGCCGGCCTACGTGGTTCTGCGCGACCCGGAGGGTTACAGCGTAAGCGGCAAGCTGGTCTGGTCGAGCGGCTTCCTGCCGGCGCTCTACCAGGGTGTCGAGTTCAGCTCGACCGGCACGCCCGTGCATCACCTCAGCCCCACCGAGCCCCGGCCCCCCGGCGCGCAGCGTGAGAGCTTGGACTTCCTGGCGAAGCTGAACGCCGAGCATCTGCGCAACCACCCTGGGGAATCGGAGCTCGAAGCGCGCATCCAGAACTACGAGCTGGCGGCCGGGATGCAATTGGCCGCGACCGACGTGCTGGACTTATCGAAGGAATCGGAGGCGACTCGCAAGGCATACGGCCTGGACGACGAACTCTCCGCCAGCTATGGCATGCGCTGCTTGATGGCGCGGCGGCTGGTCGAGGCCGGCGTACGGTTCGTGCAAATCTTCCCTGGCGCGGGACAGATCTGGGACCACCACGCCGAGCTCAAAACCCGACTCCCCGCAGTTTGTGCCAAGACGGATAAGTCCACAGTTGCCTTGCTCAAGGACCTTAAGTCCCGCGGCCTGCTCGACAGCACGATCGTCATGTGGGCCGGCGAGTTCGGTCGCCTGCCGACGACGCAGAACGACGACGGCCGCGACCACAACCGCCATGCCTTCAGCCTCTGGATGGCCGGCGGCGGGTTCAAGAAGGGCCTCACCTACGGCGAGACCGACGATTTCGGCTACAAAGCGACCGCCAATCGAGTCAGCGTGCCGAACCTGCAAGCCACGATCTTCCGTCAGTTGGGGATCGACCACAAGCGTTTGACCTTCCTTCACCAAGGCCGCGACCAGACGCCCACCGATGCCACGGTCACCGGTGCGGAAGTTGTGGAAGAGCTAATCGAGACCTAGTTACCCGCCGATGCGACGACTCTGCACCCTGCTGATCGGCCTCTCCTGCTTGGCCGCGACCGCGACTGCGCAAGCTCCCCGCTTCGAGCGCGATGTTCTGCCGATTGTCACCGCCAAATGCCTGAGCTGCCACGGCGACAACTCGATGGTCGGTCTTGACCTGCGAACGGCTGCCTCGATCTTAAGCGGCAGCCACAATGGACCAGTATTGGTCAAGGGTTCGCCCGAGAAAAGCCTCCTGTGGAAGAAAATCTCTAGCCGCATGATGCCCCCGGAGGCGTTCAAGCGGCCTCTGACCGAGGCCGAAATCGAAACCATCCGCCTCTGGATCGACGGCGGGGCGCCGTCCGACGCCAAGCAAGAGATCGTTCTATCCGAACAGCAGACCGCCAAGTTTCAACACGAGGCGCTGCCCGTCTTCAAAGCACGCTGCGTCGCCTGCCACACCGGCGAGCAACCGATGGGCGGGCTCGACTTGAACACGCTGGCGTCGCTGCTCAAAGGCAGCAACAACGGGCCGGTGATCGTCGAGGGTTCAGCGGACGCCAGCATCCTGATCCGCAAGATCGTCGCCAAGGCCATGCCGCCCCCTGGCACCGGGCCGCCGCTCAGCGAGCAAGAGATCGAGCAACTGCGCCTCTGGGTCGACACGTCGACCTTCAACGTCCGCACGGACCGCGCCGGGGCCGAGCGCCAGACCTTCACTGAGAAAGAAGCGCCTCCGGTCACCGACGAAGACCGCAAGCTCTGGGCGTTCCGCAAACCGGTCAGCCACCCTCTGCCGGACGTGAAAAGCCAGGACCGTGTACGAACGCCCGTCGACGCTTACGTTCTCGCCAAGCTCGAGGCCAAGGGTTTGAGCCTCTCGCCCGACGCCCCCAAAGAAACCCTGCTGCGCCGCGCCTACTTCGATCTGCTGGGCCTTCCGCCTACGCTCGAGGAAATCGACGAGTTCCTATCTGACACCAGGCCCGACGCCTACGAGCAGCTCATCGGCCGTCTGCTCAAATCACCGCACTACGGAGAACGCTGGGGGCGCTATTGGCTCGACGCGGCGGGCTACACAGACACCGCGGGGCAAGACAACGATATCCCGACCGCCAACGTTTTCGAAGGAATGTGGCGCTACCGCGACTATGTCGTCCAGTCGCTCAACGACGACAAGCCGTACGACCGCTTCGTCACTGAGCAACTCGCCGGCGACGAGCTGGTCGACTGGCGCAACGCCGAGAGCTACACGCCCGAGATCATCGAATCGCTTACGGCGACCGGGTACCTGCGCACGGCGTTCGACCGCACTGACCCCGACATCACCAACCTCTTCAAAGAGCGCCACGACGTCTTGTTCGGACTGATGGAGAAGGTCTCGACCGGGCTGATGGGCTTGACGGTCGGCTGCGCGCGATGCCACAGCCATCGCTTCGATCCGATCCCGCAGCGCGACTACTACCGCTTCTTCGCGCTGTTCATGTCCGCCTACAACCCTATGGACTGGAAGCAGCCCAAGCACCGCTTCCTGCCCGATGTCTCCAAACCCGACCAGGAAGAGATCGACCGCCACAACGCCGAGATCGACAAGCCCCTCGGCAAGCTCGAGCAGCAGCTGGCCGACTTGCGCCAACCCTACGAAGACATGCTGCTCGACAAGCGGATCGAGGCCCTGCCCGAGGAGATTCGCGGCGACGCGAAAGCGGCGTTGCGTACCGAGGAGGAGGAGCGAACTGACGTTCAGAAGTACTTGTTCGAGAAGTTCGCCGAGAAGCTGGAAGTCGCGCCCGAGGAGGTCGACGAGGCGCTGAAGGCGAACGAGCAGCACTGGGCGGAAAAAGAAAAGCTCGACCGTCGCATCACGACGCTTGAAGGCTATCGCCGTACCTACGGCAAGATCCAGGCGCTGTGGGACGTGGGTCCTCCGCCGGTCACGCGCCTGTTGCAGCGAGGCGCCGTCGAGTCCCCGGGCCCTCGCGTGAAGCCCGGCTTCTTGCAGGTGCTCTCAGCGCCGGGCCAGTCCGACTTCGCCCGCCCGCCGGACACACAGGGGGAGACCAGCGGCCACCGGCTGGCTCTGGCGCGCTGGCTGACGAGCCCCGAAAATCCTCTGACCGTCCGAGCCGCAATCAATCGCATCTGGCAGCATCACTTCGGCGTCGGTATCGTGGCCACACCCGAAAACTTCGGCAAGTTGGGCGCTCCGCCGTCTCATCCTGAACTACTCGATTGGCTGGCCGTCGACTTCATGAACAACGGCTGGAAGATGAAGCGGCTGCACAAGATCATCATGACCTCGACGGTCTACCGCCAGTCGTCCCGCCAAACGGAATCCTCACTACATGTCGCGGCTAAGCAAGGCGATCCGCTCAACAAGCTGCTGTGGCGGATGAACCTGCGCCGGCTCGACGCGGAAGCCATGAGGGACACGATCATTGCCGCGAGCGGCAAGCTCGACCGCACGTTAGGCGGCAAGGCCATACTGATGGAGCACGACCCGAGCGGCCTGCAGTCGATCGACCGCAACGACCCCACACCCGACGCGAAGTGGCGCCGAAGCTTGTACGTGCTCGCTCGCCGCAACTATCCGCTCAATTTTCTCGAGGTGTTCGACTACCCGCTCATGCAAACCAACTGCAACCGCCGCATCAACTCGGCCACGCCTTTGCAATCGCTGACGCTGATGAACGACAAGTTCGTCGAAGAGCACGCCGGGTACTTGCGAGACCGAGTGAACGAAACCGCCGCCGGTTCGCCCGAGGCAAAGCCCGAAGCAAGAATCCAAACCGCCTACCAGCTCACGCTATCGCGACTACCGACCCTCAAGGAACTGCAACTCTCACAGGCCCATCTCGACAAGCAGCAAGACCTCTACCGCAAGGCCAATTTCGCGCCCGACAAGGCATCCGCCAAGGCCCTGGCCAGCCTCTGCCAGATGCTCCTCGCCAGCAACGAGTTTCTCTACGTGGAATAGCATCCTGCGGGCCCGGAGAACGCGCGCCGAATGCGAGGTCAAAAGGGGCAGGCTGGCGTGGTTTCTTTTCCGCATGTTTCCCGACGACCCGTAGACAGAGGAATCGGCGGGCCGGGCTATTGAGCTTCGAAAAATCTGTTTCAGGGTGCCGACCTTGTTTGCGAAAAGGGAAGGCAAAACTAGGACTCTTTCATTCCCAACAACATGCCGGTTTGTTTGCGAAAAGGGAAGGCCCTCTTTCATTCCCAACAACATGGCGCTCTAGCGGAATCTGGCGCGCCGTCATGCCGGCGGGCTGACGGTGCGAGCGATCCTGGAGAAGCTTGCGGGAATCGCGATGATCGATGTGCATCTGCCGACCACGGACGGGCGAGAGATCGTACTGAGCCGTTATACCGAGCCGGAAGCCGATGTGGCGTTATCCTGGGGCTGCGGTTGCCGGGCCAATCGCCGCCCAAGGTCCAGGCACAGGCAAACGCCGGGCTGTAGTGCCGACCTTTTCGGTGCCGGTGTTGAAAGGAAGCCACTTACGCCTTCTCCCACCCCCGAATTGCGAAAGTCGGGCTAGGCCACCCGTAAGCAAGCGGCACCGCAAGTCTAGTTTCCCAAGTTGCAGAGGCCGCAGCCCCTGCGAACCAACACTGCGCCACTGACCAACCTCCGGTCAGAGGTCGAGAAAGTTTCGCAAGAGACCCTTGCCGGTTTCGGTGAGGATCGACTCGGGATGGAACTGGACGCCCTCGATCAAGTGCTGTTTGTGACGCAGTCCCATGATCAAGCCGTCGGCTGTGGAGGCGGAGACCTCAAGGGATTCGGGTAACGAGTCGCGCTCGACGATCAACGAGTGGTAACGCGTGGCCGTGAAGTCTTGCGGCAGGCCGGCAAAGACGGTCTTGCTGTCGTGGTGGATCTGGCTGGTCTTGCCGTGCATGAGATACGGCGCACGGATTACCTTGCCGCCGAACGCCTCGGCGATCGACTGATGCCCGAGGCACACGCCCAGAATCGGAAACTTGCCGGCGAGTTTCTTGACCAACGGCACACAGATGCCGGCCTCCTTCGGCGTGCAGGGCCCGGGCGAAAGCACAATGCGCTCCGGCCCCATCTTTTCAATCTCTTTCACCGTGACCTGATCGTTGCGTTGGACCTCGAGGTCCGCACCCAACTCGCCGAGGTATTGCACCAGGTTGAAGGTGAAGGAGTCGTAGTTGTCGATGACGAGAAGCATGGTGAACAGCGGGCGGGCACTGCGGCCCGCCCCTACAACTTCAGGATACCGTGGGAACAGCGCGCGGCACAGGAACCCGCCCCTACATGCCACGGGCGGTTTCGACCGCTTTGAGCAGAGCCCGCGCCTTGTTCATCGTCTCGTCCCACTCGCGCTCGGGGACCGAGTCGGCCACGATGCCCGCGCCTACCTGCAGATAGGCCTTCCCCTTGCGGACCATCAACGTCCGGATGGCGATGCAGGAGTCGAGGTTGCCCGAAAAGTCGAGGTACATCACACTGCCGGAGTAGATGCCGCGGCGGGTGGGCTCCAACTCCGCGATGATCTCCATCGCCCGCACCTTCGGGGCGCCGGAGACCGTCCCCGCGGGGAAGCACGCGGCCAGCGTGTCGAAGGCGTCCTGATCGGGTCGCAGCTTGCCCAGCACGCTTGAGACGATGTGCATCACGTGCGAGTACCTCTCGACGATCTTGAACTGAGGGACATGCACCGAGGAGTACTCGCAGACGCGTCCCACGTCGTTTCGGCCAAGATCGACCAGCATGACGTGCTCGGCCAGTTCCTTTTCGTCGGCCAGAAGGTCCTTGGCGAGCGCATCGTCCTCTTCCTCGGTCTGGCCGCGCGGACGTGTTCCGGCGATCGGGCGGTACTCGACGCGCTGTCCTTCGACCTTGACCAGCATCTCCGGTGAGCTGCCCAGGACAACCGTGTCATCCAGGTGCAGGTAGAACAGGTAGGGCGAGGGGTTCACGGTGCGTAGCGCACGATAGATCTGAAACGGCTCAACGCCGGGCTTCATGTCGAGTCGCTGCGACAGCACGACCTGAAAGATATCGCCCGCGACAATGTACTCCTTCGCTTTCTCCACTGCTTGGCAGAAGCGTTTTTGCCCGATGTTCGACTCGACTTCCAGCGGCTTGGCCGAGGCGTCGGTCTGTGGAGCCCTGAGCGGCCGGGCCAGCGCTCTTTCGACCTTCGCGATTCGGCGGCAAGCATCGTCGTAGCCCTTGCGCAGCTTCCCCTTCCACTCATCACAGCGCACGTTCGCGACGACGTGGATCTGATGCTTGACGTGGTCGAAAGCCAGCAGCGTCTCGAAGAACATGAAGACCGCGTCGGGGGTCTTGAGGTCGTCTTTGCGAAACGCGGGCACTCGGGGTTCGATCAGGCGGACCAGATCGTAGCCCGCATAGCCGACCGCGCCCGCCGAGAAAGGCGGCAGCCCCTCCGCGCCGGCCGGTTGAAACTCCTGTGTGATCTCGCGGAGAATCTCGAACACGTTTCCGCGGCGGCGCTTGGTCTTGCCGTCTTGGCCCAGGGTCACCCGGTTGCCGCGAGCCTCGACGAGCAGAAACGGGTCCGCGCCGAGAAAGGTGTAGCGCGCGATCTTCTCGCCGCCCTCGACGCTTTCGAGCAAGAACGAATAGCGGCTCTTCGCCGCGAGCTTGAGGTACGCCGAGACCGGGGTCTCGAGGTCCGCCGCCAGCAGTTTATGCACCGGCACCACGTTGCCGTCGCGCGCATGGGACTCGAACGTATCGAAGTCGGGCGTCATCCGCCGGCTCCCGTCAGCGCCTCGACGACCGCGTTTCGCATTACAATCCGCGGCGCCGCTTCGTGGGTCCAGATTTCGAACTGCGCGGCGGCCTGCTCGACGAACATTTCGAGCCCCGCAATGGTCTTCTTGCCCGCCGCCTTCGCCCGCCGGAGCAGTTCGGTCTCGAGAGGGTTATAGACCATGTCGAAAACCAGCTCAGCGGGGATACGGTCGTCGAAGAAACAACCCTCCACCTTGGGATACAAGCCCAGGGGAGTCGTGTGCACTAGCGCGTCAAAGTAGGCATCATCGAGCTTCGGCCGGTCGATCGCCTCCACGCCGCAGTCACGGGCGAGCTTGCGAACACGCTGTGGGTTGCGGCCCGTCAGCGTGACTCGCGCACCCTTATCCCGCACGGCGAAGATCGCCGCCCGCGCCGCGCCCCCGTTGCCCACGATGAGAACCGAGGCCCCGCCGAGTTTCAGCTTCTTTTCGAGCGGCGCCGTCACACCCACCGCATCGGTGTTCGTTCCGTAAAGCCTCCCCTTGCGCCGGTAAACGGTGTTCGCGGCGCCAATGCGCTTGGCGAGCGGCTCCACCGCGTGCAGGTGGCGGATGACGCGCTGCTTGTGGGGAATCGTGACACTCAAGCCGGCCACCGGCAGGCCATCGACCACCTTGAAGAAGTCACTGATCTTTGCCGCCTGGACGAGAAACGGCAGGTAGACGGCGTCCATGCGCTTCGCCCGGAAGGCGCGATTGTGAAGCACCGGCGACATCGAGTGCGCTACCGGATCGGCGATCACGCCATAAACCTTGGTCGACCGCTTCCGCCGATGCACCTGATAGCGGTTCCGCAGGTCGCCGGCCAAGATCTGTCCCGGGGCGGTGGGTTGCGCTTTCAGAGGCGGCGCTCCCCGCTTTCGCGCCACCGGCTCCGACGTCGGGACCGGGGCCGCAAACACAAAAACCGAGCCACGCGACGGGCCCAGAATGCGGGTCGGCGTCCCGACCTCACCCATAGCCATCACCACCAGCGATTCGCGCCGGAAGGCCAACGGCAACTCCAGCACGCGCAAGCTATCGCTCGGCTTGACCGCCGCGGTAGCGACCTTGTAGAGGTCCGCGGGAATCTTCTGTAGCCGCTTCACCACCCGATGCAGGGCAGGCGTTCGCTCAAAGTCGTGGTAGGAGAGCATCCGCAGGGCACGGTCTTCGAAGGTCTCGAGAAGGCTGGGATCAACCTCGGCCGTCTCGATCTCGACGTCCACCACCGCCGCACCAGCCTCGACCGCGGCGTCGAGAATATCGAGTTGTTTCTCGATCGTTCCCTTGAAGGCGCCTCCGGCTTGCTTCCTTCGGCAGGTCGCCAGCACCACGGTTTCGGGATAGCGCCGCAGCACTCTGCGGATCACGGCCAACCCCGCGTCAGGACGGTCTAACAGGTCGAGGCGCACCTCCAGAAAGTCCTCGCCGCTCTCGCAAGCAGCGAGGGCGAGGCGCTCGAGATGCGACACCTCCTCGCACCCCAGAGCCACGCAGATTCTGGGTAAAGCAGCTACCGAAATCATGGGGAGTCACGCGGTGAAACTGAGCATATCACAGTCACCTTAGAGGGCTGTTTTCCGCTGGTTTGCAGGTCCGGGTGCCGCCTTTCGAACACGCTCCGTCCCGCCTACGAGCGCTGGTCGCACGGCGGTATCATTGGGGCATGATCGGTCGAGCGGTAGGGCACGTATACTTCGTCGAGGCCGTGATACTTGCGTTGCTGTGCCTGGCGGTCATAGCGGGTTCGCTGCTGGGATTAGTCCCCGGTTCGCTGGACCGCCTGTCGACGCCGGTGGCGATCGCTGCGTACGTCGGGTTGTTTCTGCTGATCTACCTCCTTCGCTATAAGCGGCTGTAGCACGTATCGGGTGATTCGCCGGCATTGCGTCTTCCAAGCCCTCCGGAGATCCATTGGAGACCGCCCGACCTGAGGACAGCCGGCCCAACACCAGAAACCGATGAACACACGACGAGAGTTCCTCAGTGCCTCTACCTTGGGGGTGGCTGCCTTACAATCCGCCGCGGCGCTAGGCCCAGGCGCCGCAGCCCCGGCGGACTCCTCAGGAAAGATTCGCCTCGGTGTCGTCGGAGGTGGGTTCGGCACGAGCTTCTTCTGGCACAAGCACCCCAACTGCGAGATCGCGGCCGTCACCGACCTCCGCGCCGACCGCCGCAAGCGCCTCCGCGACACCTACCACTGCGACAGCTTCTACGACTCGCTTGACGAGATGCTAGCGCGCGCGACCAACCTCGACGCCGTGGCCGTCTTCAGCGGCGCGACCGATCACTACCGCCACGTCGAGCAGTGCATGAACCGCGGCCTGCACGTCATGTCGGCCGTGCCGGCTTGCTTCACTCTGGAGGAAGCCGAAAAACTCAAAGCCCTTAAGGAGAAGACCGGCCTGCGCTACATGATGGCCGAGACCAGCTACTACCGCCAGGCATGCATCTACGCGCGCAACCTATTCAAGAGCGGCGGCCTCGGCGAGCTCTTCTATAGCGAGGTTGAGTACTACCACGACCGCGGCGATCTCGATAAGCTGGTGGCCGACGAGACGTCGCGCTTCTACCATCCCGACGGCTCCCGCACCTGGCGCTGGGGCTTGCCGCCGATGCATTACCCGACGCATTCGCTGGGGTTCGTGACCGGCGTGACGCGCGAGCGCATCAAGTCGGTCTCAGCGCTCGGGTGGGGCAGCTCTCACCCATGGACCGACGACAACGCCTACAACAACCCCCACTGGAACGAAGCCGCGCTGATGCAGACCAGCCAGGGACACATGGTGCGCTGCAACGTCTTCTGGCTGATCGGCGACCATGGCGAGCGCGCGCAGTGGTTCGGCAACAAGGGCTCGCTCTACATGGCCAAGCGCGATCTCCATCCCGATACGTGGCGCGAGCGTACCAAAGAAGCACAGCGGGTCGAAGTCCCCGAGTACTGGAAGAGCGACATGCTGCCCGAGCCCATGCGCCTACCCAGCGGCCACGGCGGCAGCCACACCTTCCTGAGCGCTGAATTCGTCAACGCCCTCGTCGAAGACCGCGAGCCGGCGATCGATGTCTACGAATCGCTCGCGATGACCGTCCCCGGCATCGTTGCCCACCAATCAGCCTTGCGCAGCGGTGAGCAGATGCAGGTGCCGCAGTTCGACAAGCCGGTTTGACACCCGCTTCCACGAGATGCCCGCTACAGGCAGGAGTACACTGTGGGGCATGCCGCACAAACTGACTCGTCGTGAACTCGGACTCGCCGGCCTGAGCGCCGCCGCCCTCTCCTCCGCAGCCGCCGGGGCGGACGCAGGAGCCTCCACCTACACGGGCCCCCTCGATGGGTTCGAGGCCATCGTTAACGCCCATAGGTTCGATCCCGTCGTATGGGCGCGCGCGCGCCACGACAACGCCCCGCTGCGGATGACCTTCCGCGCGTCAAGCGCCGGGGCGGCCGAACGTTGGCAGAAGGAGTTGCGCTCGAAAGTCACCGAGCTGATCGGCGGCTTCCCCGCAAAGAAAACGCCGCTGAAGTCACAGACCCTCGAGGTGCGGGACTTCCCGCTCTACCGCCGTGAGAAGTTCGTCTTCGAGAGCAAGCCAGGCTTGCTGGTACTGGGCTATTTACTCACGCCCAAGTCATCCCAAGCGCCGCATCGTACGATGGTCTGCCTGCCGGGTCACGGACGTGGCGTCGATGATATCGTCGGCATCGACGACCAGGGCCGCGACCGCACCGACAAAGACGGCTACCAGCACGACTTCGCCATCCAGTGCGTCGAGCACGGCTTGGCGGCGGTTGCGATCGAGCAGGTCGGCTTCGGCTGCCGGCGTGATCCAAGAGCCAAGGCCAAGGAGCTCGGTACGTCCTCTTGCCGGCCCGCCGCCGGGGCCGCCTTGCTGCTGGGCGAAACCATGGTGGCGTGGCGCGCCTACGACGTCATGCGCGCGATCGACTGGATCGAGACGCGCGACGAGCTGGACGCGACTCGCGTCGGCTGCATGGGCATCTCCGGCGGCGGCACGATCACCACCTTCGCCTCGGCGCTCGAGCCGCGCATCCGCGCCGCCTTCATCAGCGGTTATCTCAACACCTTCCGCGAGAGCATCCTGAGCATCTCGCATTGCATCGACAACTACGTCCCCGGCATTTTGCAGTGGTGCGAGATGTACGACGTTGCAGGGTTGATCGCTCCGCGGCCGCTGTTCGTCGAGTCGGGCGACCAAGACAGTATCTTCCCGGTCGACGCGAGCCGTGAGAGCTTCGAGCGCGTCAAGAAGGTCTACGCGGTGTTCGGCAAGGCGGCTCTCGCCGACCAGGAGGTCTTCGCCGGCAAGCACAGCTTCCACGGGAAACGGGGAATGCCGTTTCTCGCGAAGCACTTGTAGAAGGTCAGCCGGCCGTGCGAGGGGCTGTGAAGAATCGGGGACAGTCAACCGCGGCGTGAGGGACGTTGAAGATACGGGACTGATGTCGTGCCGCTTGTGACAGTCCCCGATTCTTCACCGCCCTGAGTCCTTGACCTACAGCGCCGTCCAGCCGCCGTCGATAGCGAGGACCGAACCGGTCACGAACTCCGCTTCGTCCGAGCAAAGGTAGAGCACCATGTGGGCGATCTCTTCCGGCTTGCCCATGCGGCCGATCGGCTGGCGCGCGTGCACCTGGGCGCGAACCTCGTCCTTCTCGTGGCTGTGGTACTTCTCGAGGTAGCCCTCGACAAACGGGGTGTGTACCGTGCCGGGACAGATGCAGTTGACGCGCAGCTTCCCGGCGTAGTCTCCCGCAAGCTGCCGGGTCAGCGCGACCACCGCCCCCTTGGTCGCGCAGTAGGCGAAGCGCCGGCTGACCCCGACCAGTCCGGCGACCGATCCGAGGTTTACGACGCATCCGTGATCCGATGCGAGCAGTAAAGGCAGGGCGTACTTCGTGACCAGAAACACACCGTCGACGTTCACGCGGAATACGCGCTGAAAGTCATCCAACTCGGTCTCTTCGATGCCGCCGACGTGGGCGATGCCGGCGTTGTTAACGACAATGTCGAGCGCTTCCATCGCCGCGAACACTTGCTTGACCGAAGCCGGGTCCGCAACATCCATCTCGACGGCGGAAGCGCTCGCGCCGATCTCCGCGGCCAGCTTCTGGGCGGCGGCGAGCTGCAAGTCGGCGATGATGACCGACGCGCCCGCTTGCGCAAGCGTGCGGACCGTTGCTTCGCCGATGCCGCTGGCGCCGCCGGTCACGAGCGCGCGACGGCCATCGAGTCGAAAAGGTGTCTCCATGGGTGATTCGACTTGGGCCTGCAACAGAGCCGCTGGCGGACGCGGCTCTAACGCTCCTACACTACGAGTTCATGCCGCCATGCTCCCCTAATCGGACTTTTGAGCCCCGCCGGGCAAGTCAGGTTGGGCCATGATTTGCTTGATCTGTTCGCAATGCCGGAGCTTGTGATAGGCGATGTAGTAGTACCACTGCAAAGCCGTCAGATCGCCGTACTTCTTGTTGGGGTGTTGATAGATGTGCCCTTCGAGGTCGGGCGCCAGTTCGATCGAACGTAGCAAGCTGCGGTGGGCGCGCCGGTAAAACTCTTGTACCTCGGCCTTGATCTTGAGGCGGTTCGGCGGCTTGAAGAATTCAGCGCGCTTTTGGGGGCTCAGCATCATCGTGCGAACCATCTTCTCCTTGCCGGCGAGAGTCTTGGCCTTGCCGAGATCCTTGTCGGCTTTCAGCGCGTTAGCCACTACCCCCTGTAAGTCATTCTCCGCCAGTGCGATGTGCTCAGCCTCCTCACCGATCGTGCGGCGAAACTTCCCGCTCTTGAAAGTCCATTGCGCGTCAGTGATGTTTTCGATGAGCTGTACGAACGTCTCGTTTGCTTCCCCGACGAGCTTTCGGACATCCTCTAGCTCCGCGGGCGTTTGCGCATGGGCGCGGGACGCCGGCATTGCCAGCAACCATAGGCCCGCCAGCAACAGCGATACGAACCCGATCGCTGTCGCTTTGTTCGTTCGATAAGAATTCATGATCTTCTCCAACACAAGGCTTGTCCTGCCAACGAATCGATCCTAGCGTGTTCAGGACGGTACTACCATTTTTCGTGAAGCACAGCCTGCTCGTCAAACCCGCGCTGTGCGAGTGCACCTCGGACGTCGGCGACCATCGCCCTCGGGCCGCACAGATACACGTCGATGTCCTTGGCCCGTCCTTCGAGTGTTTCGTCCAGGTGTGCTTGAACGTGGCCCCGCCGGCCGCGCCAGCCGTTGCCGGCCCTGCTCAGCGTCGGCAGGAAGCGAAAGTTCGGCCGGCGGCGTTCCAGATCCTCGAATTCCTCCCGGAAGTAAAGCCTGTCCTCGTCGCGCGCGCCGAAGAGTAACGTGATCGAATGGCCGCCACTGCGATCCACATCGCCCGCAAACAGGTGCCGCAGCATCGCACGCAGCGGCGTGATGCCCGTGCCGGCGGCGAGGCACAGCGAATCGCGAACCGGGCTGGCGAGACGGAATGTGCCGCCGGGGCCGATGCATGCGAGTTCGTCTCCCGGCTGCATCTCAGCCAGGTACGACCCAAATGGGCTCTCGTCCGGCACCGGCCGGATACACAACTCAAAGCGGCCGCTGCCCTGAGGCGCCGAGGCGATCGAGTAGTAGCGGCGGGCCGTCTCGCCGTTAAACGACTTGAGCAAGCAGACGTACTGGCCCGGTTCGAAATCGAACATCGGGCCGTCCAGCGCGTCGAAAACGAAATGTTTCGTGTCCGGAGCCAGCGCGATGGATTCGACGAATCGCACGCGCCGCGTCGGTTGTTTGCTCATGACGGGATGAACTCTCGCGTGCGGTCGGCCAAAATATCGACCAAAGCCGGGTGGCCGTCGAGCGGCGGCGTCTCCACAACCTCCACGCCCGGCACCCGCTTGCGAATACCGGCCAAGATACGCGGTAAGTCTTTCTTCACATGCATGCCCATCGTCAGGAAGTAGGGAGCTACGATGATCCTCTCCGCTCCACGCGTCTTCAGGGATCGGACGGCGGTCTCGAGGTCCGGCTCGGCCAGTTCGAGGAAAGCGGCCTCCCACATGGCAACGCCGCAACGCTCGGCCGCCTTTTCCGCGGTGCGCTGAACGGCTTTGTTGGCGTCGTCGACGCTCGACCCGTGGGCAAAGATGATCAAGCCCGTGGACCCGTTCGCAGCCATTTGCGCTTAGTCTACCATCCGCCTTTTGGGCTTTTCTGCGACACGCCATTCGCCTCACTAGAGCTCAGGCGCCGGGGATGATCAACGACGGCTCTTCCTCGGCCTGCGGCTGGAAATGAAGCCGCAGGAAGTCGAGGAACGCCTTGCCGCGCGAGCGCCCGTTGTCGCGGTCGAGAGCCATGCGGTAGAGAAAGACCCAGACTTTCATGACGTCTGCGTCGCGGGTGCGCGCGAAGCCCACCGAACGGGTCTCCTCCTCGCGAAAGCGCGCGACGGCCTCCTCGGCATGGTCGAAAATGCGCCGCCCGAAGGGCGAGTCGGGTTTCGAGTCGTAGTAGAGCCCGCTCTCGCGCGTCTTGTAACTGCGAGTCAGGGAGTCGAGCGCTTGGCGCGCGTCTTCATCGACCGAGCCGGCAGCGGCTTGGGCCCCGATCAGTAACTCCCGGCCGCAGGTCGTGAGTAAACCGGCATGATCACGCACGAAGCCTTCTTCGATGCGGATTTCCTTGTAGGGGAAGTCCTTGGGATCGAGGCCGCCCTGCTGTTTGTAGTCGTTCTCGCGGCTCTCCTGCAGGTACGGACACTCGAGCGGGCAGTCAATCGTCACCTCGCGGTTTTGACCACAGCAGCGGGCACAGATGTTGGCGGACTTTGCGGGACAGAACCGCTTCGCTTTGCGCTTCTCGCAAACCGGGCAAGCCATCTGGACATTATATGCGGTGACGTTTTCGGCTCACGGAGACGTGGCAGACGCGGCCCGCTCGCGACCCTCGTGACTCGACGTGCGCGGCTCGCCACCCGCTATTCCGGGCGCGAACAGGAGCCTGAAACCTGCGTGATAGAATCGAGCCAAGGGGCCCTTAGCTCAGCGGTTAGAGCTGCGGACTCATAATCCGTAGGTCGTAGGTTCGAATCCTACAGGGCCCACCAAGCTCATCGTAGCGGTGGCTTAGGGGTCGCTGGCTGTTGCTGATCTGTGCGGCTCGGGCAGTCCCGCAAGGATGCTTGCACACCTTGGAACGACGATACGAAGCCGATTCGCGCCAAGTTCCTTGGAATCAGCGATGTGGCAGATGTTCGGTGGAGCTGTATCCACTGTAGCATCTGCCTCGCATGGGTTCGCTGCCGCCGAAACGAACCCACCCGCAAGCCGACCCGCACGAGATGGGGGCGGTACGATGTGCTCCACCTACTCTGAGCGTGCGGTTCTCGCTGACCCAGCTTCCTCACTCAGCTTTGGTGAGTCACAGATTTTTCAGATTTTTTTGCCCCGCCTTTGCAACAACTTGCAGCGCCGTAACTCGGTCTGGCCCACAACGGGCTCGTATACTGTGGACGTAACAAGGTTGGCGTTGGTTGGGCTGTGGCCATGGAGGGACGGTCTCGGGTGGTGGCCCGGGGCCGTCCCTTTTTTGATCAGGCGACACTGGCGGACTCCGGAGCCACCAGCGGCAACATACGTCGTGAGCACCGTTCGGCGTCACGTCACATCGAGGGCCACGAACCCTGCGGCCCTAGCCTGCCTTAGGGCTTAGGCTTTGGAGGGGGGAGGTCGCGCGCCTCGACGGCCGACTGAAAACCCTGCCGGCCGTGAGTTCCGTCGCAGAAGGGCTTGTTCTGGGAAAGGCCGCAGCGGCAGAGCGCGAGCGCGGCGCGTCCGCCGAGCCCGAATTCATTGCCGTTCGCATCGCAGATAATGAATTCCCCCTCGATACGCAGGGGGCCGTTGTTGAAAACTTTGACTGTGGTTGGCATAGGCAGTTCGTTCTGAACTTTCAACTATACGGCTTTGGTGTCCTCTTGGGTAACCACGCGAAGGAGCTTTCGCTTCCCGGTTTCTTCCGGTCCGGATCCGGCGCGCCCTTGGTTGTCAAGTTGCCCGCGCGATGACGGGAGAGGTAGATTGGCATGACCGAAGCAGCGATGCCAACGCCTGGCCCGGAGTGACTCCACCTAGCGACTTCGACCATCGACCAGTGGAGTGTCGCCGCGATGCGTTAGGCATAGGAGTATCCAGAGAGACTGTAGGGCCGGGCCCCCGTACCCGCCCGCATACTTCTTGCAGCTAAGTCTTCTTTGCGACAGTCCACTAGGACCACCAGCCCCCTAGGAAACACATTGAAACGCAAGCGCAAGCGTTACGGCGTCGGGGTTCTGGGGGGCCTCTTGGTGCTCTTCCTGGCCCTGCTCTCCACGGGACTTCTCGAATACCAGCCCATCAACCGCGCAACAGCCGTGCCGGACGGCCCCCCGTTCGAGTACAAGGGCGCTGTTCACGTACATACGACCCTCTCGGATGGCCGAGAGTCCCCGCAACACGTGGCCTCGGTGGCCGATCGCCTGGGCCTCGATTTCCTGGTGATCACCGACCACAGTGCCGGCGGCGACACCCCGCTTGAGCGACGCGGTGTCGAAGGCCGCGTCGGCAGTTGCATCATCCTCGTCGGCAGCGAAATCTCCACCGAGGACGGGCATGTCCTCTCGCTTGGCACGCCGAAAACTCTCTATCGACCGGGTGGCGACGCCGACCAGTTCCTCGACGACGTGCGCGAACTCGGAGGAGCGTCGGTAATCGCCCATCCCGTTAACGATCGGAATGGGTGGAAGGGGCCGGCCTCGGCGAGGGCGGACGGTATCGAGGTTTTCAATGCCGATAGTGCTTGGCGAAACGCTCCGGCCTGGAAGCTGTTGCTGGGAAGCGTGACCTGGTGGGTCAACCCGTCGCGCACCTCGCTGTTTGTGATGGACGATGGGCAACGCGAGAGAAATCTGTGGGATGCCTACCTCGAACAAGGCCCGATGGTAGGCCTGACGGGGGCGGATGCCCACGGAAGGATACAACTCGGGGGCTGGGACCTTCCGCTCCCCCGCTACGAGCATTCGTTGGCGTGGTTCCCTGTGCACATTCTCACCGGGACGGAGCTGACCGGGCAGTTCGGCCCCGATCAGCGGACGATCCTCGATGCCCTTCAGAGTGGGAGTTGCTATCTGTCCCTGGGGTCGATCGGGCCGGTCTCAGGATTCCGGTTTCACGCAGTGTCGAAGAGCCTGGGCCAGCCGGCCGGCATGGGGCAGAGCCTGATGTCCGACGAGAGCATGGCGCTCATCGCCGAGCTGCCTACCGAGAAACCCGCGAGGATCGTTCTACTGAGCAATGGGGCTGTTGTCGCCGAGCACCGGGGGCAGCGGCTGGAATACCCCAATGCGGGCCCGGGAGTCTATCGAGTCGAAGTCTATGCCGGGGAACCCGGATCGACGACCGGGCGGGTACCCTGGGTCCTCTCGAATCCCATCCGGGTCAACGCCCCCGGCAAGCCCCCTGCAGCGCCTCCGACCGCCTACTGCGACACGGGCGTCAACCTTGCCGACTACGAGGCGGAGAACAACGGCCACTTGCGGCTTCAGCTCGAGGGAGACCCGTTAACCCTGGAGGCAACGGGGCCCGTTGAAGTCGCTTCACCGGGCGCTGGGGGCACGCGGAAGTCGCTGACTCTACCCTTTTCGTTTCCGTCCGCGCTGATTCCCGCGCCGGAACGCTTCTGGGCCCTGGTGGACCGCCGGCACCGAGACCTAAAGGGTGCGCAAGGGATTTCCTTCTATGTCCGGTCTGACAAGAGATTCCGGTTCCGATTTGAAATCCGGGAGCAGGATGCTCAAGGGCTGATGGGCGAGGAGTATTTCAGCCGAACCTTCTTGACGACACCGGAGTGGCGTTGCGTGAACATCTCGTTCGAGAAGCTGCGGTGTATCGCCAAGGGCAGGGACGGAAAGCTCGATCCTTCAAAGATCAGCGGCATCTACGTAGTCGCCGACTACTCGGTGTTGACGCTCGAAGCCTCAGGTAGGCTCTGGCTTGATGAGTTCAAGACTTATCCTTGAGGGCGAGAATGTAGGCGTCAGGCGGCCGGCTGAATTCTAAAAGCGCGGCGACTGCGGGTTCGATAGGTAGAGAAGCCGCGGCGGTCGAGCGTCAGGACGTCCAGGACGGCGAGGCGCTCGGCCAGCAGGACTAGCGTAGCGTCCGCATAGTCCATGGGGGTGTCGGAATACTGGGCCATCAGGGTGGCCGCGTCGCGCAGCTCGGCGGATTGGGAGAAATCATGCACTTGCATTAGGCTGGCTGTGACGAGTTCGGCCAATAGGGTCGGCCCATCCGGCGCGGCGGATAGGAAGTACATGGCTTCCGTGATAACGGCGCTGGTGGTGTGAAGCCGCCCGGAAAAATCGGCGAGGCAGGCAGCCACGGGATGGTGTGCTAGGTCCCTGGCGTTGAGGTATGCGACCAGCGGTCCGGTGTCAACCAACAGGGACTTCACCGCCGCCAGTTGTGCTCTTCGAGATGCTTCCGCCACGGATCCGTGATTGCGGGCAGGGTCAGATGACCTCTCACGTGACCCGTGCGCTCCGCGATCGGCCGCTCGGCGACAGCCTCTGTAAGGACTTCGCGGACGAGTTCGGAGACGGTCTTGCCAAGGCTCTCGGCGCGACGCTGCAAAGCCTGGTGGAGCTCCGCGCCGGTGCGAACCGTCAGTGTCGTACTCATGTATTACATCGTAATACGAACTGACTGACCGGGCAAGCCGGATGTGGGAGGTAGGGAACCGCTTCTGGAAAGCGGCTGCAACAGTTCGCTTACGCGCGCGGTACGGAATCAGAAGGCGCGGAGTCGCCCGTGCCGGTGGCCGCGAGCATGATGGAGTGCTCGCTCCATCGGTCGACGGGGCTGGTGGGGCCGAGCTTGCCGCGGCACATGACCGCCAAAGTGTCGCACACGCCGAGAAGTTCGGCGAGGTAGGAGCTCACGAAGATCACGGCCTTGCCCTCGCCCGCCAACCGGCCGATCCATTCGTAGATCTGTACCTTGCTCGCAACGTCGATGCCGCGCGTCGGCTCGTCGAGCAAGAGAACGTCGCAGTCGTGGTGCAGCAGGCGTGCGAGCTGAACCTTCTGCTGATTGCCGCCGGAAAGAGAATCGACCGGGGCCTGAGACGAGGCGGTACGGACGCTGAGCTTGGTGATCCAGGCATCGGCGGCCGCGCGCATCCGGCCGCGGTTCAGCCAACCGTGCCGGACGTACGGTTCGAGCCGCGAGAGGACCAGATTGTCTTCGACCGAAAGCGCTCCGGCCAGTCCCTCGGTTTTGCGGTCTTCGCTGAGCAGACCCACGCCTTGACGCAGGCGCTCAGCGGGGGTGGCGGCGCCAGTAAAGGCCGCTACGCGAATATCGCCTCGTAGAATGGGCGCTAGTCCGAAAATGGCGCGCAGCATCTCGGTTCGGCCGGCGCCGATCAGGCCGGCAATGCCAAGGATCTCGCCGCGGCGTAGGGCGAGCGAAGCGTCGTGGACGCCCGGCGCGCCGAGGGCGGAGAGTTCGAGCACGGGTTCGCCAATTTCGTGCGGGCTTCGCGGAAACATGTCGTCGAGCTCGCGGCCGACCATCCAATGGATCACGCGGGCGGTGGGGGTGTCGGCAACAGCGCCCGTCCCGACGGAGCGCCCGTCGCGCAGGACGGTGAGCGAGTTGGCAACCTCCTCGACCTCTTCGAGGAAGTGGCTGATGTAGATGACCGAGACCCCACGCGCGCAGAGAGTCTTGATGACGTGGAAGAGTCGTTCCACATCGGGGCGCGTGAGGCTGCTGGTCGGCTCATCGAGGATGATGATCGTGGCCTTGGTCACCAGCGCACGAGCGATCTCGACGAGCTGTTGCGCGCCGATGCTGAGTTGGCCGGCCACGGCGTCGGCGCGGATCTCGGGATGGCCGAGGGTGTCGAGCGCCTGTTCGGTCTGGCGGCGCATTTCCCCGAGGTCGAGCCAGCCGTTGCGGGTCGGCTCGACGCCCAGCAGAACGTTGTCGGCGACGGAGAGGTGGGGCGCCAACGCCAGCTCCTGATAGATCATCGCAACGCCGGCTCGCCGCGCCTCAAGCGGGTCGGCGGGACGGTACGGCTGCCCGTCGATCGCCATCTCCCCAGCGTCGGGTGCGTGTACGCCGCTGAGGACTTTCATCAGCGTGCTCTTGCCCGCACCGTTTTCGCCGACCAGAGCATGGACCTCGCCGGGTTGCACCGTAAGCTCGACGCCGTCGAGGGCGCGGGTGGCGCCGAACGACTTACGGACACCGATCATGCGAAGGCGGGGGTGGGCCAAAGTAGTCACGGCTCGTCAGGCGGCGTGGTCAGCGGCTCGGATGGGCCAGGGCGAGGGTCGATGGGTGGCGAATGCTGTCCCGCTGAGTTATTGATCGAGGTACTGGTCGAACGGGGGACGCAGTAGAGCTTGGATCTCGGGCTGGGCCATGTTTTCGGGCGTAGCGACCGTGACGCCGGTGTCGACGCGCGCTTGGGGCTGCCGGTTCGAGCCATCCACGTACTCGACGATCGTCCTCACGCCCAACTCGCCCATGAGAAACGGATTCTGTAGCACCAGGCCCTCCAGATGGCCGTCTTCCAGGGCTGTGATCAGCTTTTCGCTGCTGTCGAAGCCGACGAACTTCACCTGGCCAGCCTTGCCCGAGTCGGTCAGTGCGCGCAGCATGCCGAAGGTGGTCGATTCGTTAGGGCAGAAGATGCCGTCGACCTCGGAGAAGCGGTTGAGCAGGTTTTCGCCGATTTGGTATGCGGTTTCGGTGGTGACGCCGCCGTACTGGTTGTCGCTGAGGATTTCGATGGCGGGATGCTTTCGGACCTCTTCGAGGAAGCCTTCCTCGCGCTGCATGGTGCTCTCGGCGCCGACGATGACGCGCATCAGGATGATCTTGCCCTTGCCCCCGAGAATCTCGACGAGACGACGTCCGCCTAGGGTACCGCCTTGGCGGTTGTCGGTCGCTACGAAGCTGATGTGCTCGTCGCCCTCAAGGCCGGAGTCGATGATGACGGTGGGGATGCCGGCGCGTTTGGCTTCCCCTACAACCCCACGCAGGCCGGTGCTATCGAGCGGCGCGAGAACAATGCCGTCCACGCCACGGGAGATCATGTCCTCGATAACCGAGATTTGCTGGCCACGATCGTCCTCGACCTGCGGTCCCTTCCAAACGATCTCGACGCTCAGATCGCCGGCGGCCTTCTCGGCTCCGGCATGGATGGATTTCCAGTATTCGTGGGTCGTCCCCATCGGGATGACGGCGACGGTGAGGCGCGACTCGTCAATTGAAGGGCTGTCTTGGCAAGCGATGAAAAGAAACGCCAGTCCTGCGAGAGCGGCGGGAAGCCGGCGAAGGTGACGGGAGCGTTGTGTTGCGAGCATGGTTTCGACCGATTGTAGCGTGCGGCCCGTTCGCACCGGCCAACGGGGACGAGTGCCTGTTGCCGCTGGGCGGACACAGCGATCCGCCCCTACGAGTCAAGTGGTATCGCGCCGCGGACCGAGATCGCTAGTCGCTCATCGCGGCGAGGAACTCGCCGTTCGAGCGCGTCTTGCCCATGCGGCTAAGCAGCAGCTCCATCGATTCAACGGGCGACATTTGGCTGAGGACCTTGCGGAGCACCCACACCTTGTTGAGCTCTTCCTGCGAGAGCAGCAGTTCCTCTTTGCGCGTGCCGCTTTTCGCGATGTCGATCGCCGGGAAGGTGCGCTTGTCGACCAGACGGCGCTCGAGGTGGATCTCCATGTTGCCGGTGCCCTTGAATTCCTCGAAGATCACGTCGTCCATGCGGCTTCCGGTTTCAACCAGAGCCGTCGCGACGATCGTGAGCGAGCCGCCTTCCTCGATGTTGCGCGCGGCGCCGAAGAAGCGTTTCGGGCGCTGCAGCGCGTTCGAGTCGACGCCGCCCGAGAGCACCTTGCCCGACGGCGGGACGATGGTGTTGTAGGCGCGCGCCAAGCGCGTGATCGAGTCCAGCAGGATGACCACATCCTTCTTGTGCTCGATCAGCCGCTTGGCTTTTTCGATGACCATCTCGGCTACTTGAACGTGTCGCGTCGCCGGCTCGTCGAAGGTCGAGCTGATGACCTCGCCCTTCACCGAGCGCTGCATGTCGGTCACCTCTTCGGGGCGCTCGTCGATCAGCAGCACGATCATGACGACGTCCGTGTGGTTCGATGTGACCGAATTGGCGAGCGACTGCAGCAACATCGTCTTGCCGGTACGTGGCGCGGCGACGATCAGGCCGCGCTGGCCCTTGCCGATCGGTGTCAGCAGGTCCATGACGCGGCCACTGAGGTTCTCTTTCGTTGTTTCCAGGTGAAGCCGCTGATCGGGATAGAGCGGCGTCAGGTTGTCAAAAAAGATCTTGTTGCGCGAGGCTTCAGGCGGCTCGAAGTTGATCGCCTCGACCTTGATCAAGGCGAAGTAGCGCTCACCCTCCTTCGGCGGACGCACCTGCCCGGAAACTGTGTCGCCGGTGCGCAGGTCAAAGCGGCGAATCTGGGACGGAGAAACGTAGATGTCGTCGGGGCCGGGGAGGTAGTTGTACTCGGGGGCGCGCATGAAGCCGAACCCCTCGGGGAGCGTCTCGAGCACCCCCTCGGAGAAGATGAGGCCGCTCTTCTCGGCTTGGCCTTGGAGGATCTTGAAGATCAGCTCCTGCTTGCGCAGGTTGGCCGTACCTTCGATGCTCAGTTCCTTGGCCTGCTCGGTGAGCTGGGTAATATTCATTTCTTTCAGAGCAGCCAGATCCAGAGCGGGCGTCTGCTCCTGCGTACGAGTTGCCATGTGTCCCTCGGGATGGAGATTTAGGTTGTGGAAAGGTTAGGGCGCGAGGGCTTCACGAATCGCGCTCCACAGCGCGGGAAGTCCCTCGGCCGTTTTGGCTGAGAAGGGTAGAACGGAGCCGACGTGCTGCTCGACCGTTCGAAGGGCTCGAACTCGCTCCGCCGCCTTTAATTTATCAGATTTCGAGGCCACGACGACGAACGGCTTTGCGTGAGCCCTCAGCCAGTCGCGCATTTGTTCGTCGAGCGGGGTCGCTCCGTGGCGGGAATCGATGATCAAGACCACCAGGCGCAGCGGCTCTCGGTCGAGCAAATAGCTCTCGGCAAGCCGCCGCCAATCCTCGAGCGCCTTGCGGGAGACCTTGGCATAGCCGTAGCCGGGCAGGTCGACGAAGTAGAACTCCCCGTCGATGCGGAAGAAGTTCAACGTGCGCGTGCGGCCGGGCGTCCGACTGGTTTGTGCTAGTTGACGCCGGTCTAGGGGTCCTTCCGACGACTTGCGTCTTGTGCCGCGCAGCAGCAGCGTGTTGAGCAGGCTTGACTTGCCGACGTTACTGCGGCCGACGAAGGCCACCTCGGGAAGACGGTCTTTTGGGAGTTGGCGCGCCGACGCGGCGCTCAGGACGAACTCAACGGACATGATTAGGAGAGGTTGCGAGGTTGCGAGGTTGCGACGCGTGCCGGCGCGAACGCGGGACGGTTTCCCGATCCGATCCACACTCAGGCTGCGGAAGCTAGATTCGTGTCCGCCCAAAGGCCGACACGGACCGCCCGGAGAGCGCTACGCCCTCGCGCATGCCCGAACACCGGCTAGTGCGGCAATTTCTTCTCTTCGGCTGGGGCGGGCTGCGCCGCTTGGATGATCTCGGGCGGAACGCTCGGCTGACCCAACCCAGCCAGCGGCCGCTCCAGAGCGACCATCAACACTTCGTCCATGTTTTCCACGAAGTGCAGCTTGACGTCTTTCTTGATGATTTCCGGGATCTCAGGGAGGTCTTTCTCGTTCTCCTTCGGCACGATCACCGCATGGATACCCTGGCGGTGAGCGGCGAGCAGCTTCTCCTTCAATCCGCCGATGGGCAGCACTTTGCCCCGCAACGTCACCTCGCCCGTCATGGCGACATCGCCGCGAACGGGAATACGGGTCAAGGCGCTGACGAGCGTGGTCGTCAACGTGATGCCGGCCGAGGGCCCGTCCTTGGGAATCGCTCCCTCGGGGAAGTGCACGTGGATGTCGAGATGCCGGTAGAAATCCCTGGGGATGCCGAGATTCTGCGACCGCGAACGGACATAGCTCATCGCCGCCTGTGCCGACTCTTGCATCACGTCGCCGAGCTTGCCGGTGGTCGTGAACTTACCTTTTCCGTCAAGCAAGGTCGCTTCAACCGTGAGAAGCTGGCCGCCGACTTCGGTCCAGGCCAGACCCACGGCGGCGCCGATCTCGTTCTTCTTCTCGGCGGTGAGGTCACGGTATCTGGGCACCCCGAGCAGGTCGGACAGATTCTTCGGGGTCACCGTCGTCCCGCGCTTCTTTGCGCCCTTCTGCCGCGAGACCACCTTCCGGGCCACCTTGCGGCAGGTGTTGCCGATCTCTCGCTCGAGGTTGCGCACGCCCGCCTCACGTGTATATTGCTCGATCATCCCCAGTAGACCCTCACGGGAGAACTTCAGGTCCGTGTCTTTGAGGCCGTTGCTGGAGAGTTGTTTGGCAATCAGGTGGCGCTGGGCGATCTGAACCTTTTCGTACTCGGTGTAGCCGGTCAGCCGGATCACCTCCAACCGGTCGAGCAACGGCGCCGGCATGGTATGGAGCACGTTCGCGGTGGCGATGAAAAACACCTTGCTCAAGTCGTATTCGACATCGAGATAGTGATCCATGAACATGTGGTTCTGTTCGGGATCGAGCACTTCCATCAAGGCGGCCGACGGGTCGCCACGGAAGTCGGTCGACATCTTGTCGAGCTCATCGAGCATGAAGACGGGGTTTACCGTGCCGGCCTTCTTCATCATCTGGATGATCTGGCCCGGCAGCGCGCCAATGTAGGTGCGGCGGTGGCCGCGAACCTCGGCTTCGTCACGAACGCCGCCCAGCGACAGGCGGATGAACTTGCGTCCGGTGGCGCGGGCGACCGACTTGCCCAGCGACGTTTTCCCGACGCCAGGAGGCCCCACGAAGCACAAAATGGACCCGCGCGGGTCCTTCACCAGGCGGCGCACCGCGAGGAACTCGAGGATGCGCTCTTTGACCTTGTCGAGACCATAGTGGTCGTCGTTGAGCACCTTCTCGGCGAACGAGAGATCACGGATTTCCCGAGACTTCTTTTTCCACGGCACGGCCAGCAGCCAATCGATGTAGTTGCGTGACACGGTGGACTCGGCCGACATGGGCGGCATATTTTCCAACCGTTTCAACTCGGCCATAGCCTTCTCGCAGGCGTCCTTGGTCATGCCCGCGTCTTCGATCCTCTTGCGCAGCTCGTCGTACTCGCTCTTCTCGCCTTTGCCCAGTTCCTTCTGGATGGCCTTGATCTTCTCGTTGAGGTAATACTCCTTCTGCGCCTTCTCCATCTGGCGCTTCACGCGGCCCTGGATCGTGCGATCGACGTTCATTTTCTCGAGCTCGATGTCGAGTACGTCCGCGATGCGCGTCAGGCGCTCGTAAGGATCGAAGATCTCGAGCAGGTCCTGCTTTTCCGGGACGGTGAGTTGCAGATTGGCGCCGATGGTATCGGCCAGCTTGCTGGGATCGTCGACCCGCACGGCGGCGATCATGCTCTCGTAGTTGAGGTTCTGGCTCTGCTTGACGTACTGCTCGAACAGCGACGTCACGCGGCCGATCAGCGCCTCGCTCTCAGGCGGCGCATCGGCGCGCGGCGGGTGTACCGCGACGACGGCCCGGTGGAAGCCTTCTTCGGTAGTCATCGACAGCAAGCGCGCCCGCTCGACGCCTTCGACCAGGACCTTGATGTTGCCGTCAGGAAGCTTGAGGCTCTGGATAATAGAGACGATCGTGCCGACCTGGTAGATCTGCTCCGGCGTGGGATCGTCCACCGACGCGTCGTGCTGCGTGGCAAGGAAAATCCTCTTGTCTCCCGCCAGGCCGTCTTCGAGCGCATGAACGCTCGATGGCCGCCCCACGACGAACGGCGTCATCATGTGAGGAAAGATCACGACGTCCCGGATGGGCATCATCGGGAGCTGAAAGCTGTCCACTATGTCCTTCTTCGATTGCATCAGGTCCTCCGCCGGAGCCTCGCTCTCATTGTAACGGGTGGTTGAAACGGAAGCTGCACGGGGGGGCTTGCGGGCCTGCCGTCAGCGGCGCGGGCACGGCATATCGTGCCCAATATTTCGTGGAGATGGGGCGCCGGGGTTAGCCGGCCTTGTCGAGCAGGGTGAGGCTTACGTTGTGGTTCTCGACCATCTCCTTGGTCACCACGAACTTCTTGACCATCTTCTTCGACGGCAGGTAGTACATCAAGTCGAGCATCAACTCTTCCAGAATCATCCGCAGCCCGCGAGCACCGACTTTACGTTCCAGCGCTAGCGCGGCGATCGACTGCAGTGCGTCTTCCTCGAAGGTCAGTTCGATGTTTTCGAATTCGAACAGCTTCTGGTACTGGCGGATCAGCGAGTTCTTCGGACGGGTCAAGATCTCCACCAAGGCCGCTTCGTTGAGGTCGCTCAGAACCGTGCTGACCGGCAGGCGTCCGACGAATTCCGGAATGAATCCATGGCGGATCAGGTCCTGCGGCTGGACCTGCGCAAGCAACTTGGCGTCTCTCTCCCCGCCTTCGAGCTTCCCGAGAGCGGGTTTTTCCTCATGGTTTTCAGCCGAGCGGAAGCCCACCACCCGATGGTTCAGCCGGCGTCCGATGATCTTCTCGAGCCCGATGAACGCGCCGCCGCAAATAAACAAGACGTTCGTCGTATCCACTGGCGTGAACTCTTGATGGGGATGCTTGCGGCCTCCTTGCGGAGGCACGTTTGCGACCGTTCCTTCGAGGATCTTGAGCAGCGCCTGTTGAACGCCTTCGCCCGAGACGTCGCGCGTGATGGACGGGTTCTCGTCCTTACGGCTGAGCTTGTCGATCTCGTCGATGTAGATGATGCCCTGCTGTGCCTTTTGGACATCACCGTCGGCCGACTGCAGTAGCTTGAGGATGATGTTCTCGACGTCCTCGCCCACATAGCCCGCCTCGGTGAGCGTGGTGGCATCGGCGATGGCGAACGGAACTTCGAGTATCCTGGCAAGCGTTTGCGCCAACAGCGTCTTACCCGTGCCGGTGGGTCCGATCAGGAGGATGTTGGACTTCTGCAACTCGACGTCGTCGTTCGAGCGCTGTTTCGTCATGAAGACGCGCTTGTAGTGGTTGTAGACGGCGACGGCGAGGTTCTTCTTGGCCCGCTCCTGGCCGACCACATACTGGTCGAGCTGTTCGCTCAGTTCCTGCGGCTTGAGGAGAGTAAACGCACTGCCGGCCGGCTGCTCGCGGCGGTCGTCCTCAAGGATTGAGTTGCAGACCGCAACGCATTCGTCGCAGATGTAGGCCTTGGGGTAGTCGCCGGGCGTGGAAATCAGCTTCCCAACAACTTCTTGGGTCTTGTGACAGAAAGAGCAGCGGAGCGTTTCGTCCGATCCGTTTCGCTTCACCCGAGACTCCTTGGGCCGGTGATGCCTTCAGTCGCTCGAAGCCCGGCGCGGGAACAGGCTGATTTCATCTTCAACTATCCTACGATTACCTTACCATGGCATCAGATCCAATCCGCAACAAACCTTAGGGGCCGGCTAGTCTGTTGGTTCGGGCCGGATCTGTGAGCCGGGCGCGTCCTGGGGAACGGTTGGGGGGTGCTGGAACGCAATGCCTTTTCGGCGCTTCGAAAGCCGTCGGCCGGTGAACACCCCGCGGCATGACTTCGGCATCAGTGCAAGGTAGTTGGTCGTTCTAGGCCGCTACCCGTTCTGTGATGTGAACAGGCGCCCGGTTGGGAAGCAACGGCCCGGCTGGATTGCGGCAAGAACCCCGCTCGACGGCTTGCGCCGCGCGCCATTGGTCATTCCAGACAAGCCTTCGCTAAGATCGGTGAGATGTCAGTGTTCCTCGATAGCGTCGTCGCCCGCGCTCGCACACTCAACAAGCGGGTCGTCTTCCCCGAGGGCGACGATGAACGCGTTCAGGCGGCGGCTGAGCGCTTGGCCCGGGACCACGTCCTCGCACCCATCCTGGTCAGCACGAACGACAACGCGCCGGCGGGCGTGACCATCCTCCATCCCAAGACCTACCCTCATGCGGACCGCCACGTGCGCTTGCTCCTCGAGCGCCGCCGGGCCAAGGGCATGACCGAGCGCGAGGCGCGAGAGACAGCCGCGCAGCCGCTCTACTTTGCCTCCCTGCTGCTGGCCCACGGAGAAGCCGACGGTCTCGTCGGCGGCGCCGGTAATACCACGGCCGAAACCGTGCGGGCGGCGATCCACTGTCTCGGCATCAAACCGCGGTACCGGCTGATGTCGAGCTTCATGATGCTGGTCCATCCGAACGAGAGCTTCGGCAGCCGCGGCGTGCTCGTGTTCGCGGACGCCGCTGTCGTACCCAACCCGAATGCCGGACAGCTCGCCGACATTGCCATTGCTGCCGCTGAGAATACACGCAAGTTCCTTTCCGACCCGCCCCGCGTAGCGATGCTTTCGTTTTCGACCAAAGGGAGCGCCCGCCACGCCATGGTCGAGAAGGTCGCCGAGGCCGTGCGGATCGTGCAGCAGCGCGCGCCCGAGCTCACGATCGACGGCGAGTTGCAGGTCGATGCTGCGCTGGTCGAGTCGGTCGGACGCAGCAAAGCACCTGGCTCGCCCGTCGCAGGCCGTGCCAACGTGCTCATCTTTCCCGATCTCAATTCGGCCAATATCGGCTACAAGCTTGCTGAGCGCCTCGGCGGCGCGCAGTCGCTCGGCCCGTTCCTGCAGGGGCTCTCGAAACCCGCCAACGACCTGTCCCGCGGCTGCTCGGCCGACGACATCTACTACGTCGCCGCCATCACGGCGCTTCAGGCCCACGAAGCAGCCTGAGGACCGAAGGATTCTGTGGACGGTGCGGCCTTAAACTCACATCAACACGGTACCGGCGGTACGAAGAGGTGGTGGCCGGCGATTAGTATGATCGCTAGATGAGAATCCAAACGACTGTCGTGGGAAGCTACCCCATTCCCCGCTGGCTGTACGGCGATTCGTCCCGCACAACGCTCCGTGACGCCATTTCCGTTGTTCTCAAGACGCAGGAACTTGCCGGGATCGACCTTGTCGCCGATGGAGAGCTGAACCGTTTCGACCCAAGCCACCCCGAGACCAACGGCATGATCGACTACTTCGTCACCCGCATGTCGGGCGTCAAGACCCGCTACTCGATCAGCGACATCGAAGCGTTCCGAGCCGACGAGGGAATGAGCTTCCGCGCCGCCCCCGCGAGCATCGTCACCGACGAAATCGGTGATGGCGTCCTCAACCTGCCCGCCGACTACGAGTTCACGAAGGAGCTGACGGCCAAGCCGCTCAAGTTCACCTGCACCGGGCCGCACATGCTGGCCAAGACCGTCACGGACCGCTACTACGGCTCCTACGACAAGGTGGCGATGGCGATCGCTACCGTCTTGCGGCGTCAACTCGAGCGCATCCCGGCCGATGTCGTCCAAATCGACGAGGCCAACATTCCCGGTCACCCCGAAGACCAGGAATGGGCCATCGAGGCGCTCAATCACGTGCTCGACGGCATCAAGACGACACGCGCCGTCCACATCTGTTTCGGTAACTACGGCGGCCAGACGATCCAGAAGGGTCTGTGGGAGAGCCTCGTGCCTCTGCTCAACGGCCTGCACGTCAACCATTACGTGCTCGAGTTCGCACGCCGAGGCTACCAGGAACTACCCATCCTCAAGGACGTGGACTCCAAGATCGGCATCGGGTTGAGCGTCGTCGATATCAAGGACAACGAAGTCGAATCCGCCGACCTGATCGCCTCGCGCATCGAGAAGGCTTGCAGCGTGCTCGGCGAAGAGCGCATCCACTACATCCACCCTGACTGTGGCTTCTGGATGTTGCAGCGAAGCGTGGCCGACCGCAAGATGCGGGCCCTGGCCGAGGGGCGTGATTTGTTCTACGGAAGGAAGTCGTAGAGTCCCAGGGGGCCCTACACTCTCTGCGCGAAACTATGCAAAAGTTAACGAACAATGCGCCAATTCTCGTAACCGGATCGGGTGGGCGCGCGCCGAAATAGACAATGGTTGGCCGCACGATCTCGCATTACAAGATCCTCGACAAGCTCGGCGAGGGCGGCATGGGTGTGGTCTACAAGGCCGAGGACACCCGGCTCGACCGCCTGGTTGCGCTGAAGTTTCTGTCCGCCACCGAGCGCGCCGACGACGAGGACAAGGCCCGGTTCGCGCGCGAGGCCCGAGCCGCCGCCGCCCTCGACCACCCCAACATCTGCACGGTTTACGAAATCGACGAGGTCGAAGGCCGCTCGTTCATCGCGATGGCCTTCTTGAAAGGCCGCACCGTGCAGCAGATGGTCGAGACCGCGCCTGTGCCGATCGACGAGGCGTTGGACTTCGCCATGCAGTCTGCCAAGGGGCTCGCGGCCGCCCACCAGAACGGTATCGTCCACCGGGACATCAAGAGCGCCAACCTGATGGTCACCAGCCCCACCGCGGGCAGCGAGGCGCAACTGAAGATCATGGATTTCGGCTTGGCGCAGCTCACCGCTGGAGCCAGCAAACTCACTGTCGACGGAGCCACGCTGGGGACCGCCGCCTACATGTCCCCCGAGCAGGCCCGCGGCGACAAGGTGGATCAACGTACCGACCTGTGGTCGCTTGGCGTGGTGCTCTACGAAATGCTCACCGGGCAACTGCCGTTTCGCGGCGAATACGAGCAGGCGGTCACCTACTCGATCCTCCACGAGCCCCCCGAGCCGATCAGTTCCCTACGAAGCGGAGTGGGCCTCGAGTTAGAGCGCATCGTCAACAAGGCCGTGGCGAAGGATCCTGACGACCGCTACCAGAGCGCCGTCGACCTGCTCGTCGATCTACGTACGCTCAGGAAGGAACGCGAGTCGGGCGTAAGCCGAATTGGTCATCCGTCGCACCTCACACAGGGGCACCTCACACAGGCGCACGCGCCTGAGGCGGGGGCCGCGCCGGGACCGGCATCTACGCGCATCGGTGAGTCGGCGGTGGCCGGAGCCGCGGCGGCCGCTGGGCAGCGCCAGCCCTTCTTCCACCGCACGTGGGTCAAGGTGGCTGGGCTGGGGCTTGCGCTGTTCGTCGTGTTCATCGCCGCACGATGGGCGCCGCCGATGTGGGATAGACCGATGGGGAAGGGCGGCGGTCCGCCGTTTGGCTGGCGTGGAGGCGGGGAGCCGCCGCGGATCGCCCCCATCACCAGCGATGCTGGGACGGAATCCTTCGCCTCGTTCTCGCCCGACGCCAGCCAGATTGCTTACACCTGGGACGGCGGGAGCGGCGGCAACTCGAACATCTACGTCAAGCTCATCGACGGCGGGGCCTCGCTGCGCCTCACCGACAGCTCCGCCATCGACAGCAGCCCCGCCTGGTCGCCCGACGGCCGCAACATAGCCTTCCTGCGCTACCAGCGCGGATCTGCGGGCGTCTACCTCGTCCCGCCCATCGGCGGGCCCGAACGCAAGATCGCCGATGTCCGGATTCCGCGGCGCAGCCATGTTCTCCGAAACCTGGCCTGGTCACCGGACGCCAAGCATCTGGCCTTGATCGACGGAGGCGGACGTGGGGAGCCAGGTGGAATCCACTTGCTAACGATCAATAGCGGCGAGCGCACCGCGATTCTCGAAGGCAGGCCGCGGGGCGGATTCCGTCACAGCCCTGCCTTCTCACCCGATGGCCGGGCGCTCGCCTTCCTGCAGTCCGTGGGCTTGAGCGCTGACGACATCTACATCGTGAGGCTCGACCAGGATCTTCAAGCAGCCGGCGAGCCGCGGCGAGTGACGGAAGACGAAGCGCGCATCGACGGCCTGGTTTGGGCGGTGGACGGTGAATCGATCATCTTCTCGTCCGAACGCAACGGCCAAAGGGGGCTGTGGCGTGTCCCGGCCCGCGGCGGCCGGATCTTTCCCCTGCCCGGCGCCGGCGAGGGCGCTCGGCTTCCCGCCGTCTCCGCCGACGGCAGCAACCTCGCTTACACACGGTCGATGCGGGATCTCAACATCTGGCGCCAGAGTCTGGCAGGGGACGCCGAGCCCGAACCGCTGATCCGTTCCACCCGCCTCGAGCATCTGCCGCGCTATTCGCCCGACGGCCGCCGTATCGCCTTCATCTCTGACCGCACGGGTAGCATGCAGCTCTGGGTGGCCGACAGCGACGGCGCCAACGCCATGCAGTTCACCTCCTACGACGGTGAGTCGGCTACCTTGCCGAGCTGGTCCGCGGATAGCCGGCGCATCGCGGTCCAAGTGATCGAGCGGGACCGCTCCCACATCGACTTGGTGGACGCTGAAAACCGCTCCCACCGGCGCCTCGAACTTCCCGAGGAGGGCGGCGTCGCTCCCTCTTGGTCGCACGACGGCCGGTGGATTTACCTGACCCGTCGCTTCCAGGGTGTGTGGAAGTTCCCGGTTCCCGACGGTGTTGACGCCAGGGCTGAACCGGTGCAGGTCGTTGCCGCCGGCGGCTTTGCGCAGGTATCGCCGGACGGCAAGTGCCTCTATTTGCTTACGCGGGGACGTAGCGAACGCGGCGTCATGCGGGTGCCGCTCGATGGCGGGGAAGAGACGGTACTCCCTATCCAAGCAGCCCGCGGCCAGTTTGCGGTCACGGAGTCCGGCATCTACTTCCTGGGTCGAGGCGGCGATTTCAACCTGTTCGACTTCGCGACAGGCCAAGTGAAGACGCTCGCAACCATCGAGGGCGTGGCAGACGGCTTCCGGGCCGCGTCCTTCTCGGTTTCACCCGACGGTCGCTGGCTGCTTTTCGTCCGCAACGACCGCGACGAAGCCGACCTGATGCTGATCGAAAACCTGCGCTAACCAGCCAATAGCTGCGCCCTCGATAACCCGAAGTGGCGACGATGCAGCTTGTAGGGGTGGACCGCTGCGTCCACCCCGCCGCTGTAGGCGGCTTCTCTTTCGCGCAGAAACCGAGAGCGACTTCGCACGCCGGGGTGGACGCAGCGGTCCACCCCTACACCATGAACTGAGTTGCGAACTGAGCCGGTGGTAGGTACACCTCGCCTAACGAGAACAGAATTCGCGCTACGCCCGGCATAACGCTCTAATAGCCCGTTGGTGCGATCTCGTGCTTGATGCTGGCTAGGCGCGGCTAGGCGGCAAGCAATCCTGTGCCATTCCCATAGAGGATTTTGCCCAGCACCTCCTTCGAAGGTGCTAGCCGCCGCAAGGCATCTAAGCAAGACGCACCGATACATTTCTTGTCTGGGCGTCCCGTGCCCTTGCCGTCGTAGCAAGGGCAGTCGCTGCCCCAGATCAATTTGCCGGCATGCCGCTCGAGAAAGCCGCGTGTGAAATTTTCGTCGCGGGTCATGGCGTTGCGGCCCGAGCCTGCGGCCAGGTCTCCGTAGATGTTGGGATAGTCGGCCAACAAGCGGTCTGTCAGACCGCCTGGTTTCACTGGGCCCTCGGGATACATATCGGTGGGGTCGAGGTCCGCGCTGATGTTGCCCCACCAGGTTTGCGCGTGGCCGATGAATGTCACATCGGGATACGCTTCGAGGATCTTCGGCAGGTTCTCGATCCCCAGGTTGTACATGTGGTGTTCGAAGTGAAGCAGGACGGGGACCTGGCGGTCCCGCGCCAGATCGAAGATCGCGCGCATTTCTTTCGAGTCGACCGGAACGGAGAACTTCTCCTCGCCAATGCCGATCGCGCCGCGATCGAGGTACGTGGAAAGCGTCTCGACGGCGTTGGGCTCGGCCGGGTCGGCGCACGCGAATAGCATGAAGTCGTGTTCGCCGCTACCTAGCAGCGCCTCGCACTCCGCGTTGTCGCCGATCCGCTCGAGCAGCCAGCCGGCGCCTGCCAGCAGGACGCTCTTCGTCACTCCCAACTGCTTCTCGTGAGCAATCAGTTGCTCGTTGGTCCGGCCCAGATGCCGCGTGTGGGTGTGGAGGTCGAGGATTGGCTCAGGTGCCGTGGTGTCGGCTTCGGGCTGCGTTGCCTCTTCGGAACAGGCTGCGGTGGCGGCAAGGGTAGCGAGGAAGGTACGGCGGTCGAGGTTCGTCATGTCGGTGTGGTCCCAGACTTGGGCTCAAGTTGTCTAAGCCCTTCTGAGTCAGTATGATGAGCAATTCAACCCAGGTCAACAATCGATGAAGAGAGTGCGAGCGGGAGTCGTCGGATTCACCGGCTACAGCGGTGCAGAGTTGGTGCGGATTCTCCGCAACCATCCCAGTGTCGAGCCGGTCCTGCTGGAGCACCGTAGCCAGTCGGCCGACGACTACGCCTTCCTCGAGGGCGGGCCGGAGCGGTTGCCGTGCAGCGAGGAGACCTTCAAGAGCGGAGATCTCGCCGTCGTCTTCCTGGCGACGCCCCACGAAGTCTCGCTCGATTTGGTGCCCCTGGCGCTCGACTGCGGCGTCAAGGTCGTCGACCTGAGCGGCGCCTTTCGGCTGCGCACCGTCAACAACTACGATCGTTGGTACCAGATGGAGCACACGCGGCCGGACCTGCTCGCGGAGGCGGTTTACGGTCTGCCGGAGTACTTTCGCAACGTCACCAAGGTGGCGCGTTTGGTTTCGAACCCGGGGTGCTACCCTACCGCGGCGAACCTTGCGCTACGCCCGTTGGTCGTCGAAGGCGTGCTCGACCGCGAGGCCGGCGTGATCTGCGACGCCAAATCGGGGGTCAGCGGCGCCGGCAAGAAGCCAAGCGGCAAAACGCACTTCTGCCGCGTTACCGAGAACTTCTCGGCGTACGCCGTGCTTGTACATCGACATGTGCCCGAAGTTCTGCTGACGTCGGATCTGGAAGAAAAGGAGCTCAGCTTCACCGCGCAGCTCCTGCCCGTCCATCGCGGCATTCTCGAAACGATCTACGTGCGCACGGCCGAATCGCTCACGCGCGATGACCTCGAGGCCGTTTACCGCAAGGCTTACGAGAAAGAGCCTTTCATCCGGATTTTTCCCGAGGGAGAATTTCCCAGCTTGCAGTCGGTGAACCACACAAATTTCTGTGATCTGGGCATCGAAGTGGATCCGGAGACGCGTCGCGTGGTGATCGTCGCGGCCATCGACAACCTGATCAAAGGGGCCGCCGGACAGGCCGTGCAGAACATGAACCTCATGCTCGGGTTCCCCGAAACCGAGGCGCTGCTGTAGGTACGGCCGATTCTCGGGCGCTCCTTTTCCCGACAGGAAAGCACGTGAAGCTGCTGATTAAGATCGGCGGGACGCTCATCGATTCCCCCGAGTCCCGCCAGTCGATGGCCCGAAAGATCGCCGCGATTGTCCAACCGGATCGCCGCGTCGCGGTCGTTCACGGCGGCGGCAAGCAACTCAGCCGCTACCTGAAAGACCAAGGCGTCGACAGCGAGTTTCGCGGCGGATTTCGCGTGACGCCGCCGGAAATTCTCGATGCGGTGTTGCGAATTCTCGCCGGTTCAGTCAACCATCATTTACTCGCCGCCCTCCGCGAAACCGGCGTGCGGGCCGTGGGCTTGTCCGGCATTGACGGTGGCATGGTCGAGGCGCGGCAGCTCTCGCCTGAACTAGGGGCCGTGGGCGAGGTCGAGACCGTCGACCCGTCGCTGCTGGACTTGTTGACCGGTGAGAATTTCTTGCCCGTGGTGGCTTGCATCGCGGGCGGCGCGGGCGGCGCGGTCTACAACGTTAACGCTGATCAGATGGCCGTCGCCTGCGCCGGAGCCTTCAAGGCCGACCAACTCGTTTTCCTCACCGACGTGGAGGGCGTGCTGAACCCCGAAGGGCGCCTCATCCCGCGGTTGACCGCCGCCGAGGCCCTCAACCTCATCGACACGGGTGTAGCCAGCGGGGGCATGGAGGCGAAGCTGCGCGCCGCTGTCGCCGGCGTCAGCAAGGGCATTCCCGAGGTTCGGATCGTCGCAGGAGCGCAGCCGGATGTTCTCGAAAGCCTGCTGTCCGACGGCCCCGCGCCAGGCTCCACGCTCGTCCCGGACTAGCCGACTGGGGCTCTCCGACCCCTCTTCCTGAACAAACCAACTGAATTTTGTGATGCCGCGCCCCTGCCGGGCGGCTCATCGCGAGGGCTTGTTTTTGTCGGCATCCGTGGACCGCTTCGGCATGGAACCGGTTCGTAATCAACGGTTTATCTGGATCTTGAACCACGCTCGGCCACAGGATCCGGGAAGCGTCCGCATGCCCTCGACAGCAGGCCGGAATCGTCGCGGAATAAAAAGTTGCAAGTAGTATTCCCAATCGATATAGATTTTTGGCATAATATAGTCTCTTTAAGTAATAACCAAAATCTTAAAATAACTTACCTACGTATCGAACGTGACTTGTCTTTGAAACCGGCTGCGACGCCGCGAGGAGGCAGTATCGTGAGAACGCAAGCAGTGCAGGTCAAGAGTGCGGTGGGGCGATTGCTCTGCGATCCCATCTTCCAACCTTCGGGGAAGAAGCTACTGGCCAAGGGCCACCAGATCAGTGAGGAGGATATTCGGGTCCTGGACCTGGAGGGCCACGACAAGGTCCGAGTGGCGGTGCTCGAGGATGGGGAGGTACCCGAAGACGAGGCCGGGCTTCGCATCGCCTCCGAAGTCGCCTGCGGTTCGATGGAGATCCGCCTCAGTGCCGGCGGAAGGGCGAACCTATTCGCGACGGAGAATTGCTGTCTCCTGCTGGATGAGAATTTGCTCAAAGAGATCAATCAGTCCGGGAGCGTGAGCATCGCGACGATGCCGAACTTCTCGTTCATCGCCCGCGGGCAGCGCCTGGCGAGCGTGAAGAGCACTCCTTTTGCCGTGCCCAAGAAGGGTTTCGAACGGACGCTGAAACTGGCCACGAACAAGGGGCCGATGCTGCAGGCGCGCCCCATTCAGAACCCGACGGTCGCTGTGCTTTACAGCGACCCCCGCCAGGGGAGCCGTAGCCGGCAACTCTTCGAGGGAATCATGCGACCCGGCTTGAACGCCTGGGAACGTCTGCTTCCTTTGTACTCTCCGCCATTGAAGAAGAGACTGCGGTCGCACGGGCGCTCGATCATCTGCTGCGCGCGAGACCGACTCTCGTCCTCATGGCTTCCACGACGGCGCCTGCCGGACCCGACGACGTTGTGGGGCTGGCGATGGCCAAGGTCGGATGCACCGTCGAAAGCTTTCTGGCCCCGGTTGAACCCGGCAACCTGTTGCTTCTCAGCTACTCGGGCGATATTCCGGTCGTGGCGGCTCCCGGCTGCTTCCGCTCGCCCAAGCCCAACGTGATCGACTTGGTGCTTCCGCCCCTGCTTGCCAATTACCGGCTCTCCGCCGGCGAGGTCTCCTCCCTGGGGCACGGGGGATTGCTGGCGTAGGGCATAGCCGGGCTGTATCGACCCGGCTACAGAGCTGAGGGAACGCCGCGTGCGGTCCCCGCGGCTGACTCCGGGGTTGACTCGTCCCCGGATGTGCCGGCCGCCCGGTCTTGCGACGCTTGCGGTTCTACAGCGTCGAACTGGCGCGTCTCGCGCCAAGTGTGGACGATACGGTGAATCACTGTGATATTCGACAGTACGGCGAGCACCCACAACACCGGTGCCATGCGATTCGCAAGCGCACCGATGATGATCAGCACGATGCGTTCGGGGCGCTCCAGAAAACCCACCTTGCAGCTCCCGATGACGTTTTCCGATCGCGCCCGCGTGTAGCTGATCATGACGGAGCCCGTCATCGCGACCGCCGTCAAGATGATGTAGAAGAACCGGTTGATGCTGGCGTAATACACCAGCAAACCCATGAGGAGGATCAGGTCGGTGTAGCGGTCGAGCACCGAGTCCAGAAATCCGCCGAAACGAGTCACCCGATTGCTTTGGCGCGCCACCGGGCCGTCGATCAGGTCGAACAGCGCTCCGCAAAGCACCACCACGCCGGCCGACCGAAAATCGCCGCGCGCGAACAGCCACGCCGCAACCGCGTTAATGCCCAGACCGATTGAGGTGAGCGCATTGGGATGAATGCGCGTGCCGCTCAGCAGACGCACGAGGCCGTCTAGTATCCATTCTCCGGCCCTGCCGATTTTCCCTGTGAGCGCCATGACGGGTATGGGGAACCGTCGACGACCGAGCCGCGACTCGGCCTAGCTCCGGTCGTGGACCGTCGTCAACCTCACGACTTCCATCTCCCTCACGCCGCCGGGCGTTCGAACCTCGGCGACGTCGCCCTCCGCTTTCCCGAGCAGCGCCTTCCCAATGGGAGATGTGGTGGAAATCTTTCCGTTCGGGGCGTCGGCGTCTTCCGACGTCACCAGCAGAAACTCCACTTCCTTGTCGTTGTTGACGTCATAGACTACCACGCTGGAACCAAAACCCACCACGCCCCGCGGAATCTTGGTCAGGTCAACCATGCGAAGCTGCGCAAGCCTAGTCTTGAGCTGTGCCAGACGGGCGCCCACGAAATCCTGACGCTCCTTCGCCGCGTGATACTCGGCGTTCTCACTGAGGTCGCCTAGCTCTCTCGCACGCTGAATCTCCTTGGGTAGCTCGTGCTTGAGCTCGTACTCGAGCTTCTTGACCCGTTCTTCCAGTTTTTGAACGAAGTCGAAGGTCATGCCTTGATCCACCCGAGGCTGCCCAGCCTCGCTCTACATCAAAAAGACCGGTTCCGCTTTCGAGAAGCCGACATCCGGAAACAGCCTAACCAGCCCTGATTATAGAACACGGCTCGGACGGCCCATCGACGGGTCACTGGCGGGGACCCGTGCTTGCGACGCCTTCTCCGACCCGGTGTTATTCTCTGGTGACCGCCCCAAGGACCGATGCCAAAGGGACCAAGCTACACCGCCTACGACGACTTCGCCTGGTTCTACGAGCGTTACTGGAGCGAGCCGTTCGCCGCCGACCTGCGGCCTATTCTCCAAGACACGCTGCTACCACTCGTCCCGGCGGGCGGACACATTCTCGATCTCTGCTGTGGAGTAGGCCACTCGAGCCATTGGCTCACGGCCTGTGGCTTCCGCGTGACGGGACTGGATGGCTCAAACGAGATGATCCACCTGGCCCGCCGCAACGCTCCTCGGGCTGAGTTCGTCGTTGCCGACGCGCGAGCGTACGCCCAGCCTGACTCCTACGCCGCCGCCATCTGTACCTTCGACAGCCTCAACCATCTGCCGACGGAAAGTGACCTTGAACAGGTCCTCCGTAATGTTCAACAGAGTCTTGGGCGCGAGGGGCTGTTCCTCTTCGATATGAATCTAGAGGCCGGCTTCCTGGCCGCCTCGCCGGACTCCTACTCCATCGTCAAAGACGACCATGTTTGTGTCGCCGAAAGCCTCTTCGACCCCTCCAGCCGTGTCGCCTGCTCGGACGTGACGATGTTCCGGCGCGAGAACGGACTCTGGCGGCGGCGCGATGTCGAGATCCGCGAGTATTGCTTCAGCGAGAAGCAGATCCGAGGTGCGCTGTCCGGCGCCGGATACACGCAGCTCATCGCACTCGACGCATGCCGCGATCTAGGCATGACCAACGGCACCGGGCGCATGTTCTATCTTGCCGCGAAGAGCGACCGGCCGCGGCTGCGACCCTAGCTTGGGCTGATGTGCGGCTAGCCCTAGGCCCTAGGGACGGAAGAACTCGACCGGAGCCAGCCCAGTGATCTTCCAACGCTTCTTCGATGGGGCCAGGCGCAAGGAGAGGATCTCCCTTCGGTTCTCGACCTTGCCGAGCCCATTCCGTGGGCTGATCTGCACCAGCCAGTCTACGCGCAGCACCCGATCTTCGCCCTCCTGGCGGTTCTCTAGAACCTGTACCGACGACGCGAGATCGTTCTGGCTGATCAGGGCCACCACGTAGGTTTCGAGCCGCGCATAGTCTTCCCATGCCCGCCGATCGAAGTAGCTAAGAAAGGCCGCCGGGCTGTCGGCCTGCAGCGCACGGCTGGCGTCCTTCAAGGTCCGCGCAGCCGAATTCTCTTGCGCGTCCGCCGGGGCTGGCAGTGCCAGCACCAGCAGGCCTAGACACAGGCCCGCACACCCGATCCTGTAGATCATATATGAATTGTCGCCGCTGTTTCGAGTCCGGCGGGCAGGCCGGTGGCGTCACAACCTCCTTGCCGCGGCCTGCTACCGACGTTCAACATTGCGTTCGAGGTACGGCCCGAGACCGGGCAAGTCATAGAACTCGTCCATGAGAAAATATTCCTCCCCGAGGGGCACACCGGCGTGGGACCCGTGGAGCCGTGACATGTACTCCATGTACCAATCCGAGATCAGGACGGCGATGGCCTGGTCATCGAGGCTGTCGAACTCCGGCACGTAGAGATTGTGCCTAGCCAGCGCCGCCCGGGTTGACGGTGCTTGCCCCGGACTGGCGCGTACGTTGCGGTGGAGTTGGAAGCCGCGCTCCTTGCGCTTCTGCTGTTCGGCGTTAAACTCCATGACGATGTTGGGGCGGTGCCCGAGTCCCCAGGTCAACCGCGCCTTGCCATAGTGGTAGGAGGCCTCGTGTGGCTCCAGCCCCAGCTCGAAATGCTCCGGGTGGACGTTGCGATAGCCCGCCAACCAATACGCCTCGGCTAGCGCCCAACCGACGTTTCGATGCCCGGGGTTCTTCTGATAGTGCTCCCAAGCGTTGTGTCCGAGCACGACGTCGGGCTTGTACTTGCGGATCAGCAGAATCAACTGCTCGCGCATCTCGTCGATCGGGTAAGGGTTCTCGAAGTTGTTGCGCCAGTTGAGGCTGATCGCCTTCTCCATGCCGAGGGCGGAGATCGCCTCTTTGGTTTCGTGCAGGTTGATGATGTCGTTGCGCCGGTAGCCGTGCCGGCCGTCCTTCTCGTCATTCGACGCCCGGATGTAGATGGCGCGATAGCCCTCGTCGACGAAGCGGGCAATCAACCCGGCCATGCCGTAGTCGGTCGAGTGGTCGTCGTGGTGCGGTTGTGGAACGAGGACGACCGTGCCGGGCGGGATTTCGCCAGTGGGGAGCAGGTCCGCGCTTTGCGCGCCTAAAGACCCCAGACCGAAACCCGCTACCAACAGCAACCGTTGGATCGAGATCAACACCTGTGCTGCTCCAACCGGACGATCATTCTATCACTGCCGGCGCGGGCGCCTGATCACCGCGGAGGGCCTGATCGGGTTCGCAAGGGCCCGGGTCTGACCCCAGGCGTCCGCAAGAATCGGCCTAGCGGAGCCGGTCGAGTTGCGGGAAGAAGAACGCTAACTCCGCCGCCGCGGTCTCGGGCGCGTCGGAGCCGTGGACGGCGTTGCGTTCGATGTTGGTGCCGAACTTGCCTCGGATGGTCCCCTCGGGCGCCTGGGTTGAGTCGGTCGGTCCCATCAAGTCTCGTAGCGCCACGATGCCATTCTCGCGCTCGAGCGCCATCGGGACGACATCGCCTTCGGTCATGAACGTCACGAGCGAATCGAAAAACGGCCGTTCGCTATGGACCGAATAAAACGCTTCCGCCTGCGCGCGGGTCAGGTGCAGCTTTCTCATCGCGAGGATGCGGAAGCCGGCCCTTTCGATCTCGGTGATAATCTCGCCGATGTGCCCGGCGCCGGTAGCATCCGGCTTGATGATGGTCAGAGTATATTCAACAGCCATGAGTTTATTCCCGTTGGGGGCGCGCCCGCACGATGAAGGGGCGCGCCTAGAAGATTTTCGTTAGGGTTGAGGCCATCTCGGCCGGAGACGGAGCGACGGCAATGCCCGCGGCCTCGAGCGCTGCAACCTTTTCGGCTGCGGTGCCTTTGCCGCCCGAGATGATCGCGCCGGCGTGCCCCATGCGGCGTCCCGGCGGGGCCGTGCGGCCGGCGATGAAGGAGACAACAGGTTTCTTCACGTTGTCTTTGATAAACGCGGCGGCCTCTTCCTCGGCCGTCCCGCCGATCTCACCGATCATGATCACCGCGTGGGTGTCGGGGTCGTCGTTGAACAGGCCCAGGGTGTCAACAAAGCTCGTCCCGATGATGGGGTCTCCACCGATGCCGATGCAGGTAGATTGCCCAATGCCGAGCACGCTGAGTTGTCCGACCGCTTCGTAGGTCAACGTCCCGGAACGCGACACCACCCCGACGTTTCCTTGTTTGTGGATGTAGCCGGGCATGATGCCAAGCTTCGACTTGCCGGGCGAAATGATCCCCGGGCAGTTCGGCCCGATCAGCCTCGTCCGGCTGCCTCGAAGCCCATAGCTCACCTTGACGAGGTCCTGCGCCGGGATGCCTTCGGTGATACAGACAACGAGCTCGATCCCAGCGTCCGCGGCCTCCAAAATGGCGTCCGCCGCGCCCGCCGCCGGTACGAAAACGATCGACGCGTTGGGCTGGACGGCGTCCACAGCCTCGCTGACAGTATTGAACACCGGCAAGCCAAGTTGCTCGGTCCCGCCCTTGCCCGGCCGCACCCCGCCGACCACTTTGGCTCCGTAGTCAATGCACTGCTGGGCGTGGAACGAGCCCGCCTTGCCGAAGCCCTGCACCAGGATGCGCGTATTCTCGTCGAGAAGAATGCTCATGACTCGATACGTCGCTTAGCCGCCCGCCAGGGCGACGACCTTCTCCGCGGCCTCTTTCATGTCGGCCGCTACCGTGAAGTTGAGGCCCGAGTCCTTGAGGATCTTGCGGCCCTGCTCCACGTTGGTCCCTTCCAACCGCAGCACGATCGGGACCTTGATCTCCAGCTCTTGGGCGGCCGCGACAACACCCTCGGCCAACACATCGACTCGTAGGATGCCCCCAAACACGTTGATCAGGATCGCCTTCACGTTGGGGTCAGCGAGGATGATCCGCAGGCCGTTTTGGATCTGATCAGCGTTGGCCCCACCGCCCACGTCGAGGAAATTCGCGGGGCTCCCTCCGGCGTACTGGATAATATCCATCGTCGCCATGGCCAAGCCCGCGCCGTTGACCATGCAGCCGACGCTGCCGTCGAGCTTGATGTAGTTCAGCCCGTGCTTCGAGGCGTCGGTCTCAAGCGGGTCTTCTTCATCGAGGTCGCGTAGCTCTTCCAAGTCGGTGTGCCGGAACAGGCCGTTGTCATCGAAGTCCATCTTGGCGTCGAGCGCGATGGCGCGGCCGTCGCTGGTGATGATGAACGGATTGATCTCGACTAGGTTGGCGTCGGTGGATTGATAGGTTTCGGCCAGCGCCGTCATGGCGTCGACGACACCGTTCAGGGCCGGGCCGGTGACGCCCATCCCCAAGGCCAGCCGCCGCGCTTGCTCGGGCATCAACCCAACACCGGGCTCGATGACCTCTTTGAGGATCAGCTCCGGCGTCTTGGCGGCAACCTCCTCGATGTCCATGCCGCCTTCGGAGGAGGCCATCAGTACCGGCCGCTCGAGCTTGCGATCGAGCGCGATTCCGAGGTACAACTCGCGCTCGATCGGCAGGGTCTCTTCGACCAACACACACTTGACCAGGCGCCCCTCGGGGCCGGTCTGGTGGGTCACGAGCGTCATGCCGAGGATCTGGTTTGCCAGTTTCTCGGCCTCATCGGCGTTCTGGGCGATTTTCACACCTCCGCCCTTGCCGCGGCCGCCGGCGTGAATCTGGGCCTTGACGACGACGCGTCCACCATGCTTTTCAGCGATCTGCCTGGCTTCCTCGGCTGAGAAGGCCACCTCACCTTGAGGGACAGGGACGTGGTAACGGCGCAAGATTCCCTTGGCCTGATACTCGTGAATTTTCATGAAGCGGAGAAACGCGTGCTACGATCTGGGAATCGTTGGAGACGAAGACTCATCATAGGGGATCTCCCGAGGGGAGCGCAAACCCATGAGCGCCGTTAGGGAAGCGCTGCATAAGGCCGCGAGCCGCGCCGATTTAAGCGAGCCGGAAGCGCTCGCGGTGATGAACGAAATCCTCTCCGGCGAGTCCACGCCGACTCTGATCGGCGCGCTGCTGGTCGCGCTCAGCATGAAGGGCGAGACGGTTGACGAGGTCGTCGGTTTTGCCCGCGCCATGCGCTCGCAGGCGGCGAAAATCCCTTGCAAAACGGCTGCTTCGGAGCTGGTCGATACCTGCGGTACCGGCGGCGATGGCTCGCAATCGTTCAACATCTCGACCGTCAGCGCTTTCGTGGTTGCCGGGACGGGAGTGCACGTCGCCAAGCACGGCAACCGGTCGATTTCGAGCCGCTGCGGCAGCGCCGACGTCTTGGAAGCGGCGGGAGTCAACGTCGCTCTTACGCCGGAGCAGATGGCCCGCTCGATTGACGAGGTCGGCATCGGGTTCCTTTTCGCCCCGACGATTCACACCGCCATGAAGCATGCCGGGCCGGTGAGGGCGGAGTTGAAGATGCGGACCGTCTTCAACGTGCTTGGGCCGCTAACGAACCCAACGGGGGCCGCGGCCCAGGTGTTGGGCGTGTTTGAAGATCGTTTGGCGCCGATGCTTGCCGAGGCGCTGGCTCACCTGGGCACGGCGCGAGCGTTTGTGGTGCACGGCAGTGACGGGCTGGACGAGATCACGACCACCGGGGCCACCCGAGTGGCGGAGGTCTCAGGCGGAGCGGTTAGCGAGAGAACGTTGACACCCAATGACTTCGGTCTGCCTCGCGCCGCGCCGCACGACCTAGCCGGGGGTGGCCGCGAGGAGAACGCCGCGATCCTGCGCGCGATTCTTGAGGGGACGAGAGGGCCTAAACGCGACATCGTGTTGGCCAACGCGTCTGCCGCGCTGGTTGCGGCGGGCCGGGCGGGCGACTTTCGCGAAGGTGTTGGACTGGCCGAGGCGTCCATCGATGGCGGCAAGGCGAAAGAGAAGGTCGACGAGTTGGCGCGCTTCACGCAGCAGTTCTCGTCGAACTAACTAGTGATCAAGGCTGCGCACCTGAAATCCCGAAGCGTCGAGGACGCCACTTGTAGGGGCTGACCGCAGCGTCAGCCCCGCCGCCGCCCCTGGTACCCCGCTTCCCTTCCGCATAGAAACCGTGAACCACTCCGCCGCGTCGGGGTAGACGCTGCGGTCTACCCCAACACCATGGTTGCGAGCCGGCTACGTGGCGCCTCCCAGCAGTTCAGGCAAGCTCTGGGAGAAGGCCCCCCGGGTCAGCACCTCATCACAGCCGGCTTGCTTGGCTTCCTCGATTAGGTCAGTGCACTCGTGGTTTACGAAGGCGGTCACGGGCACGTTGGCCAGTGCCGGATCGGCCTTGAGCTTGCTGATCAGCGCTACGGGGCCGAGGTTCTGCTGGTTTAGATCGAGAATGATGCGTGCGGGGGCTTCGGACACCTTGGCGAGCAGGGCCTCAGCCGATCCGGCGAACTCGACCTGCATGCCGACATGCTTGGCCGTCGCGGTGATTTTGGAAGCAAAAAACAGGTCGCTTACACCAGCGACGACTCGCTTTGCTTGGTTGCTCTCCATCCCTCTCACCCCCGCTGGTTGCGCTTCGACACGGTCTCCGGTCGCCTCCTGCTACAGTAGCTACTTAACGACGATTGGAACCGTATCGGGTCTCCGGTCGTCGTTCTTCCAGTAGCGCCGGTTCTTCAGTCTATCAACGCCGCTCCGGCCACCATCGAGGGTTCCACAAGACAGATGGCTTCATCCCGACACAAGGTCGTCGTGGCGCATAGCCCGGACGCCGACGATGCTTTCATGTTCTATGGGCTCGCGGCCGGCCAGATCCGCTCGCCCCTGGTCGCGTTCGAGCACCATCTCAGCGACATTCAAACGCTCAACCAGGCGGCGCGGGAAGGCCTCTACGAGATGACCGCCATCTCTTACCATGCCTATCCGTACGTGGCTGACAAATACGTGCTCACGGCAGCCGGCTCCAGCGTAGGCGATGGCTACGGGCCGATCGTGGTGACCCGCCACCCGCTCAGCCCTGAAGATCTGAAAGGCAAGACGATCGCCGTTCCGGGCCTGGAAACCACCGCGTACTTGACGATGCGGCTCTTCCAGCCCGACTTCGAAGCCAAGGTCGTCCCGTTCGATCAGATCACCGACGAAGTCGTTGCGGGGCGCGTCGACGCGGGCCTGATCATTCACGAAGGGCAGCTCGTGTATCACGAGTCGGGGGTTCATCGGGTGGTTGACCTGGGTGCTTGGTGGAAGGACAAATACAACCTGCCGTTGCCGCTCGGCGCGAACGCCATGTTGCGGTCATTGCCCGACGACGTCCAGCGCGAATGCCGCCGGCGTTTACGGGAGACGATTCAGTACGCGCTCGATCATCGGGCCGCGGCGCTCTCCTACGCACTGGAGTTCTCACGCGGCCTCGACCCGGGCGCGGCGGACAAGTTCGTCGGCATGTATGTCAACCACTACACGACCGACATGGCGCCTGAGGTCGTGGAGGCCGCGCAAAAGCTGCTCGACATGGGCTACGAAGCCGGCCTGATCTCGCAGCGCGCAAAGATTGAATACGTATAATGAAACCGAAAACGGTCTGGTCCCGCTTGGTTTCCGGGAGGGTTTGCCTGATGCGCCCCATGAAACGAGTTGAGCCCATGTTGCGGCTCACGTCCCTGATTCTTCTCGCTTGTGTGATCGGCGCTTTGCCCGCACAAGAAGCGGACTTGCAGGCCTCCGACCCGAAGCGCCGCGCCAAGGCGGCGGCCAATCTCGGGAAGAACGGCACCGCCGACCATATCCCCGCGCTCAGCCCTTTGCTCAGTGATCCGGTGGTGGACGTTCGTCACGAAGCGGTTGCCGCTATCGTACGCATCGGAACGCAGCACAGCCTCGAGTCACTCGCGCAGGCGACCCGCGACGCCACCCCTGAGATTCAAGCTCTGGCCGTAGACGGGCTGATCAACTTCTACTACCCGGGCTATGTACAGAGGGGATGGGCCAACGCGTTCAAGCAGTTCGGCTCAAACCTGCGAGGTCGTTTCGCAAAGCCCGAGCCAAGGGTCATCGACACGTATGTGACCGTGGATCCGAACGTGATCAGTGCCATTGGCCGCGTGGTCGTTGGCGGCAGCAGCATGGAATCGCGCGCCAACGCCGCGAGGGCGGTCGGCATCCTGCGCGCGAAGCCCGCTCTGCCGCAGTTGATGGAGGCGTTGCGGTCCAAGAACAGCATGGTCATTTTGGAGTCGGTTCGGTCGATCAAGAAGATCGGCGACACGAGTGTCGGGCCCGAGTTGGTCTTCCTGCTGAACGACCTCGACGTGGAGGTCCAATTCGAGGTTGTGCAAACGATGGGCCAGCTACTGGTCCGCGAGGCGACCCCGGAGCTGACGAATCTGGTGAAGGGCAGCGACCGCAAGCGAATCCGGCGGCAGTCGCTGATAGCCATCGCCAAGATGGCCGATCCGGAGCAGCGCGGGCTGTTCGTGACGTACTTGAGAGACCGCGATAAGCAGATTCGCGCAGCCGCCGCGGAAGGGTTGGGGCGGCTAGGCAATCAGGACGATTTGAAGATCGTGCTGGATGCTTTCGCCGTTGAGAAAAACGAGTCCGCCCGGCTTTCCATGGCGTTCGCCGCGGTCAGCTTGGGGGACCTGAGCTTTCTGTCATACCTCTACGACGGCCTCAACTCCAGCTTCCACCGTCTGGAAGCGCGGCCGTTTCTGGTTGAGTTGGCGCGCGACCGGAGCATCCTCGATCAGCTCTACAACCCGCTGGCCAGGGGCACCAACGACCAGAAGAGCCACCTCGCCTATGTCATCTCGATTAGTGGGAACAAAGACAGCATGCCGCACCTCGAGAGGCTGACGCACGACCCAAATCCCAAGGTGGCGCAGGAAGCGATCCGGGCGCTCAAGAACCTGCAAGCGCGCTTGTAGGGGGCAGCGCTAGCGCTTGCGCTGTTTCTGCTGGCCGACACGCACCTTGCTTTGGTTCGCCTTCGCCTCTTCCCAGGCCTGCCAATCAAAGCGCGCGGCGGCGTCTTTGACATAGGCATTAACGTCGGTGCTCTTGGGCAGAACCGCCACGACGGTTGCATAGCCGGGGCCGTTCGGGTTCTTCAGGCGATACTTCTTTGCGTTCGGAATTGCCATATCTTCAAATCTAGCACAGGTTTGATTGCGGGTCGCCAGGCTGGGTAGTATCTCAGTTTCATCTTCGCCCGTTCCATGTGCTTCTTGCAGAGCCGTGTAGTGGTGGACCGCTGTGTCCACCAGGCAGGCGCCTTCAGGCGGTTTCCGCGGGAAGCGCGTTGTAGGCCAGCTGTTTACGGCCGGTTCGGCGGTCGCAGCTATGCGGGAAGGGCGTTTTGAACGTCCTTCCTCGGCTGGCTTTAGCCACGCCCGGCCCCCATCCGGACCCCGAAAGATTCGGGTGATCATGCCCCAGCCGGCCGGACCCCCGTTGCTTTGAGTCCTGAAAAAGCTAAGATGGGGGATTCCGCTTTTCTTCCGGGCGGCCACCTCGACGTTCATCATCCAGCGGTAAGAGCGAACCCAGATTGGGTGATCATGCGGATTTGCTGAGCTGGAGGCTCGAGTCCCGGCCCGTTGGGTCCTGATTTGTTTGTCAGTTGGGTTTGCCCGGTTCGGAGGTATAGTCATGCCCGTCGCGACGCAAAGTGATCTGCTGACGCTGTTGGGGGACAAGGCGACCCTACTGCGGATCCATTCCATCCGCTCGACGACCGAGGCCGGCAGCGGCCACCCTACCAGTTGCGCTTCGGCGGCCGAGATCGTCTCGGCACTCTTTTTCTCGGTGATGCGGTACGACCCGGCCGCGCCGGCGAATCCTGCCAACGATGTCTTCATCCTCTCGAAAGGGCACGCCGCGCCGATTCTCTATGCAGCCTGGGCTGAGGCGGGCTTGCTGAAGGTGGAAGATCTGCTGACCTTGCGGCGCATCGACTCGGACCTCGAAGGCCATCCGCCGACCAAGCTGCCGTTCGTCGATCTCGCCACCGGGTCGCTCGGCCAAGGACTTTCGGCCGGTGTCGGGATGGGGCTGAACGCACGACTCGACGCCTCGGACCAACGAATCTACGTGCTGCTCGGCGATGGAGAGTCGACCGAAGGGGCCGTCTGGGAAGCCGCCGCGATGGCATCGGCGGAAAAGCTCAGCAATCTCTGCGCCACGATCGACGTGAATCGCCTGGGGCAAAGCGCGCCCACCCAGCTCGAGCACGACATGGACACGTACCAGGCGCGGTGGCAGGCGTTCGGCTGGCAGGCGCTCGTCGTGGACGGCCACAACCTGGAGGAGTTGCTCGCTGCCTACGACAAGGCCTCCGCGACTGCGGACCGACCAACCGTCGTGCTGGCGCGCACCTTCAAAGGCCAGGGCATTGCCTTCGCCGTGGACAAGAACGGCTGGCACGGCAAGCCGCTCCCTAAAGGCGAGCAGACTGACGAGGCGCTGGCGGCATTGGAGGCCCAACTCTCGGGTCGCGAGACAACATGGACGCCGAAGCTGCCCTCCGGCAATGGGTCGGCTGCGCCTTCCGCTAGTCCGAGCGCTGCGCCGGTTTCCACCGCGCCGACCTACTCGCTCGGTGACAAGGTCGCCACGCGCCAGGCCTTCGGCGCCGCCTTGGCCGCGCTGGCCAAGGCCGATCCCCGCATCGTCGCGCTCGATGGAGATGTCAAGAACTCAACCTTCACGCAAGAGGTCGAGAAAGAAACCCCCGAGCGCTTCTTCCAAGGGTTTATCGCTGAACAGAACATGGCGGGCGCCGCGATGGGTCTCGCCGCCCGCGGCCGTATCCCCTTCGCTGCCAGCTTCGCCTGTTTCTTGAGCCGTGCGTACGACTTCATGCGCATGGCCGCCATCAGCCGCACCAACGTCAAGTTCGTAGGAACCCACGCGGGTATTTCGATCGGCGAGGACGGCCCGTCGCAGATGGGCCTCGAAGATCTGGCGATGACTTGTGCCGAGCCCAACTACACGGTGCTCTATCCGAGCGATGGGACAAGCGCGTGGAGAGCGATCGAGCTAGCAGCCCAGACGGCCGGGCCGGTGTATGTACGTACCAGCCGTCCGGCAACACCGGTGATCTACGAGCCCGGCGAAGACTTCGCCGTCGGGCGCGCGAAGGTCGTTCGGCGAAGTGATGACGACCGCGTTACCGTCGTGGCCGCGGGCGTCACGCTGTTTGAGGCCCTGGCTGCGTACGATCAGCTAAAGCAAGAGGGTATTTCCGTTCGCGTGATTGACCTGTTTAGCGTTCAGCCGATCGACCGTGATGTGTTGCTCGAGGCATCTCAGGCGACGGGTGGGCGGTTGGTCACCGTCGAAGACCACTACCCTCATGGCGGTATCGGTGATGCCGTTTTGTCGGCGCTCGCCACGGAGAACGTCCAAGTGCACAAGCTTGCCGTTCGTGAGATCCCCCGCAGCGGCAAGGCGGCGGAGTTGTTGGAGCGTTTTGGGATCTCGGCTGGCCACATCGTGGCGAAGGTCCGGTCAATGGTGGGTCCATAGCGCCTGCGCCGGACGCAGCAAACGATCTCGACAGAACCGCCGAACTGGAAAGTAGGGGCACAGCACGCTGTGCCCGTGTTTGGAGTCAGCTCGGTCGTTCCGGCCGCCGGGCACGGCATGCCCCTACATTCTCAGCTGTAATCCGGTTAGACGCGGCGGGCTTTCCAGGCGGCCTTGCCGTACTCGCCCAGCCCGAGTTCGCCGCCCATCTCATCACCCTTGAGCGTCCCCTTGAAGAAGTACCGCATGTCGGCCGCTTCGTATTTGCCACGGCTCTCGAAGTAGACGCGATCACCGTCGATCTCACCCTTGACCTTGCCCTGGGCGATGCGGCCCCGATGCAGCCCGGTGATCTCGTGGCCGCGATTCTGCAGGTACATGGTGTGATAGGCCGTGTCCGTTACAAAGGAGATCTCGACTTCCCAATGGCCGTCGAGGCTGCCGGCCGGCGGCTTGAGTGCCGGTTTAGGCTTGGGTCCCGGCGCGTTCTTCAAGACCTCATACAACCGCTCGGCGACCACCTTGTAGTCTTCGGGATGCATCGCCATGGGGCGAATAAGGAAGTGGTTGGTTTCCGTCATCGTCGGATCCAGTTCCTTCGGGTACGCCGGACTCATGATGCGCGGCGTGCCGTTCAATAACTGCTCGCCGATCTCGCGCGCCACCAAGCCGATCTTGTCCGTGTCCCACTCGACACGCATCTCGGGGTAGTAGCCGGGCCGCGGAGCCTCCGTGATCTTCGTGCGGACACCGGGCACTTGCGTGATGCGGTCGCTGATGTGCCGGTACCAGAACTTGTACTGCTCGTTATCCTCCTGGACGTTGCGCTTCGTCACGAGGTGCTCGACCGCCGCGAGGATGCCGACGATCTCTTCTTTGCTGACCTTCATCGGCCGGGCGTAGGTGTGATGCGGGGCCGCGGAGACGTAGGCGGCGTCGGTCAGGTCTTTGCGCCCGAGAAGCAGGCCGGCACTCTGCGGCCCCTTCAGGCTCTTGCCGCCGCTGTAGGCGACGAGGTCGGCGCCGCGAGAGTGAAACGGGTCCGGCTTCATCGGTAGTTCGTTGGCGGCGTCGATGAGCACGGGGACGCCGTGAGCATGGGCCGCCTCGACGAACTTCTCCAGAGGCATCTTGCTATCCGTTTCTTGGACGGCCTGTCCGGCGAAGGCCATGAAGGTCTGCGGGCCGAACGCGCCGGCCAGGTCGTCGGGCGTCGAGACATTGATCATCTTCGCGCCCGTCATGCGAATCGCGTGATCGTAGATGGAGCTGGTCCAGCGTACGGCGACGACCTCGTCCTTGATGCCCTCGGTGTTGGGCAGTTGTTGCAGCGTCTCGACGTTTCCGCCGGTCATGCAGGCAAGCGTGGCGATCGTCAGCGCGCCCGCCGCGCCCGAGCTCACCATGGCGCCCGGCACCCCCAGGAGATCGGCAATGCGCGGGCGGACCTCTTCGAGCAGTTCCTGAAGATTGACGTGATAGAAGGACGCCTCATGGATAGCATCAGCCACCTCGGGCAGCAGCACAGCGCCTCCGTTCATGGTACGCGTCGAGGTGAGGTTGATGAACGGCTCGATGCCGATGCGGCGATAGACGTCGGGCCCCTTGCCGCGCGTGGGCAGCCGCGCCGCCGGTGCGGCCGCGGCCGAGCCGACAAAGCTTGCTGCGGCGGCATACGTGGCGGCGCGGAAGAGATCGCGGCGTCCGAGGAATAGGTGGGTGTTGGTCAGTGTACGTTTCATGGCAGTCTCCTTGGGCAGTGTTCCTTGGGTAGTGCCCTGGAAAAACTGTACCCCTTTGAGGCCGGTTCTGCCAAGGGGGTGGCGGGTGCTTGCGCGAACGTGCGACGGCCAACCGCGGTCGTGGGCTATGATGTGACTCCCCGGTCGGGCTCGATCCGTCCGGCCCGCTCAACAAAACGATCATGCGCATCAACCACACCAAACAACTCCTTCAACAGGGCAAGGTCGCCCTCGGCTGCGGCATCACGCAGGTTCGCTCAGCGGAAATGTCGAGGATGTTTGCCGCCGCCGGGCTCGACTGGGCCTTCATCGACACCGAACACGGCTGCTACACGATCGAGACGATTCAAGACCTCGTCCGCGCGTCGCTGATGACGACCATCACACCGATCGTGCGGGTGGCCGACTTGCAGTATTCGCTTATCGCCCGCGCGCTCGACATGGGCGCCGAGGGTGTGATCTTCCCGCGCATCGAGTCGCCCGAGAAGCTTGCCGAGGCCGTGAGCTGGACCAAGTTCCCACCCCAAGGCGTGCGCGGCTACGGGTTGACGATCGCCCACACCAGCTATCAGGCCGGGACGTACGAGCAGATCATGCAGCACTACAACGAGCAGACGCTCGTCGTGCTGCAAGTCGAAACGCAGCTCGCGCTAGACCGCTGCGACGAGTTGGCGTCGGTCGAAGGCGTGGACGTGATCATGGTGGGTCCGGGCGATCTCTCGATTTCACTCGGCGTGCCGGGGGAGTTCGAGCACCCCAAGCTCGTCGCCGCGGTCGAGAAGGTCATCGAGTGCTGCGAACGCCATAAGGTTTGGCCCTCGATTCAGGTCCGTACACCGGAGCTGGCGACGTTCTGGATGGAGAAGGGCGTCAAGTTGGTCGGCTGCAGCAACGAGGCGGCGCTCTTGTGGAGCGCCGTCAGCCGCATGACCCAAGACCTGCAGGCGGCCCGCGGGAAGCAGCAAGGATAACCCAAGAAAATCGCCGCAAGGTTAGACTGCCGACGACGTGGATTGGATGGACTGCGTTGCCTAGACGTCTGGTTAGGGCAACAACCTAACAAGAGAGTCATCCTAGACGAAGAATCCACATCGCGGCCTCCAAAGGATGTTGCGAGTCCAGAAGCAAAGTCACCCGAACCACCGCGCGTACCCGCGGACAATACCGTCGGGATCGCGCCTCAGCCTGGATAGCGCTTCCTCAGGTTCCCCCCATCGGGTCAGCGCCCGCGCGACACTGGCGCGGACTTCCCAGAAGTCATCACTTGATAGCTCCACGATTTCACGAGCGCTGGTTCTGGCGTCGAGTTCAGCGAGTCGATCGACCGCCTCACGCCGTTTCTCGCGCGAGGGATGTTTTAATAGCGCGACCAAGGCATTGACAGGGTCGTCCACTTTGCTTTGAGCGTTTCCCGTAACGAGTAACGCGATCCTTGCTCGAAGATGAGTTTGCTTGTGGCGGTCCCGGAGCGTCTCCGCGACTCTGCGGCCCTTCTCTTGAAAGGCGCCGGCTGATTCCGCCAGGGCCTGGGCCGCCGACCTACGGGAGTGGACTGCCGCTGTCTCGTCGGCCGCAACCTGGAAGAGATGGTCACGGGCGTTGTCGCCCATGCGGGCAAGCAGGCCGACGACCGGATAGTCGCGCTCTGGCATCTGTTGGGTCAGGATCTCCACGGCGCGTTGCGAGCGGCTGTGGCTCAAGGCATAGAAGAGCCTATCCTGCAAGGCGGGCGACTCACGCGCCAACCGTTCCAGCCTTCCAATCGCCGGGTTGCCGAACTGGACGACCGCTCGCTGCACCGCCCCCATGAACCGGGGTTCCGGAAACATGGTGTATCCGCACCACCACTCAAATAGAGTCAGTAGAGGGGTTAACGCGCGACGGTCGCCGATGCGGCCAAGTGCATCCGCGGCAGCCACATCATGATGCCTCAGCAGCGCACCTAACAAGGCTGGTACCGCCTGCCTGACCTTTTGCCGGCCCAATGCTCTTGCAGCTGCGAACCGAATGGCAGGGCACCGCCACCGCATTGTTCTAATCAGCAGCGGTATCGAGTCCGGTCGCCGTCCCAGTTCCGTAGCCGCTGCCAGTCGGGTGAGTACAGAGCGCGTCAAACGGCTTTCCAGTTGCTTCTCCGTCAGCGACCGGAAGGGTCGAACCTCCGGAAGGGGAGCACGTTGCCGACGCGGTGCCAAGGCTGCCTTCGGTCTATTGCTCGGAATCTCTTGTCGAATGGGCGGAAAGAGATCGCTCCTGGTGGCCTCGTCCGCGGACGTGCGGTAGCGGACCTCATAACCCACAGGCTCCTCATGCCAATAGACGGGATTCCATGGCCGTACTTGCTTCCGCGATCCCGGCCGGCGTGCTTTCCCTTGCCGGACTTCGCGTTCGAACAGGAATTCAGTAAGCTCGCGGCTCGCGGTTGTGATTACGCCCGTGCGGCTGGTGGACCACCAATCACCAACCCACAGGTTCCAATCGACGCCCACGAGCTGCGTCCAGCGCTCACCGCCTTGCGGTGTCAATCGATAGGAAATGCGCAGTGCTCCGGCAATCCCTGCCAGAATTTCATCCTCGTTGGGTCGGAACGGCTTCGAGCGGCGTCTGCCGTGGTGTGTCAGCGTGGCTTCGAGGTCGCCCCGTTCAAAAAGCTCAACAAGGGCAGCAACCAACTCAGGCCTTGAGTAGTGGGGAATGCGGCAATCGGGGTATGCACTTGACTCCCGACGACCCCACACCTTGTGGTCGGCGACTGCGGCGACCGTACCCTCGAGGGGCCATCGGGCAGCGGTCGTGGGTCCTATAGCCGCCGCTCATTGCGCCCCGCGGGGGGACGGCAGCGGTTGACTTTGAAACCTGAAGGCGAAGCGCTCTTGAAACTCCCCAGCGTGCGCGAATAGTCCTCCAGAGCCCGGATACTAGACCTTGGGGCTTCGGGAGTCAAGTGCATACCCCAGTGCGGCAATTCAAGCACTCGCCGAGATTGTCGATGTCAAAGATCGGCAATCCATGGGAGCCGGTAGATACTATGTTAAGGAGGAAAAACTCGATGTCATCAGTTGTCAACTGCCTTCGTCTGGCATTGGGTCAGGTGGGCAGACGATCACCCGCTGGGATTCTACCCTTTCAGAATGCACCATCGAAACGTTCTCGTCAAGCCGGCAAAGGCCCTAGCTACTTTCCGGCGCAGAAAGGGTGGCTGCGGTGCTCTGGGGACAGTCTGGCGAATTTTCGCGCACGAAGGACGTCGGTAAGCTGTTGATTCCCTGGGCGCGCGAAAAATGGTGACAGTCCCCGAAGGGAAGCGCATCGCTTTTTGTGCCGAAAAGTAGCTACGCGGCTTTCTGGCCGGCGGAAGCTGCTTCGCCAAGTACTTCGATCGCTTTCTTGAGGAATGGATCCTTGTCGGGATCCGGAGGGCCTGTAGAGCCGGGCGGCGCGGCGCCTTCCGACTCCTCCATTTCCGCGAGGCGGTAACGCCGCAATTCGGCGGGAGCGACCGGGTCGGAGGGTTCGATACCGCCGTCATGGAGAGCCTTGCCGCTCGGGCGGTAGTACTTTGCTACCGACAGCACGAGTGCCGAGCCGTCGTCGAGTTCGATGGTTTCCTGCCAAGCAGCCAAGCCGTAGGTGCGTTCTCCGGTGATCTTGCCTCGCTCGTTGTCGAGCAGGGCCGCTGCGACCAACTCAGCGCCGCCGGTAGTGGCTCTGTCGGTGATGACGACGACGGGGTCTGACGTTAAGGTGGATTCTTTATCCGCTGCGAACGTCTCTTCCTCGCGCCGCTGACCCTTCAGCGAACAGATCGTTCCGCCGTCGAGGAACAGATTGGCCATGCGGATACCCTCGGTCGTGTCCCCCAGCGCGTTACCCCGCAAATCGAGAACAAACCGGCTCGCGCCATCGGCTTTCAGCTCACGGACCGCCTTGGCTAACTCGTCCACCCGGGCGGCGTCGAGAAAATCCATGTCGATATAGCCAACGCCATCCTTGAGAAGCTGATGACGGACCGGCGGAATCTTGACTTCGGACCGAACGAGCGAAAGCTCCTGCGGCTCATCGGGCCGCCGCGCGGGCCTGACAAGGACCCGTAGCGTCGTGTCGGGCTTGCCGCTCAGGATGCTGCGCAAGTAGGCCGGGGGCATGTTGCGCGTACTCTGGCCGTCGAGCGCTTCGATCAGATCGCCACGCCGGATGCCCGCTTTCTCAGCCGGCGAGCCGGGCAGTACCCCTAGCGCCTGTGTATAAGAGAGCCTTTGTTTGAGCAGGATGAGGCCCGTGGAGAGCCCGCTCCCACCGTCGTCGTTCGATTGAGCGGCGACGTGTTTCTCATACTGGTCGGCGGTAAGGTAGCTTGACAGCGGGTCGAGATACTCGACGAGACCCTGCAGGGCGCCCCGCGTCACCTTTTTCATGTCGGGCTCTTCGACATAGTCGCTCTTGATGTGAGCGAGCACTTCGGTGTAGACCTGGAGCGGCCGATAGGCGCCCTCGGTGTCTTTGCCCTTGCCCCGCAAGGCGCCGATGACCAGCATCAGCGTCAGGAGCGTGGAGGTGAAGACAAAACTGAACTTCAGCCGTGCGTTCATGGGATCACCTCGTGAGCGGGCGGAAAGGCGGCCCGGCGAGTCTTCCTCATGATACTACGGGTGGGAGGTCCGCAAGGTTGCCGGTAGTGTCTCAGTTTCAACTTCACCCGTTCCATGTGCTTGTAGACTGAACGTCCTTCCTCCGTCAGCTTCAGCACGTCCCACGAATCACGAATCACGAATCACGTCACTGCAGAACCAAATCCGCGTAGCGCTCCACCGCGGCGAGGTCGCTTTGGTACATCGGGACGCGGTGATCGAGATTGGACGCACCGAAGGTGAGGGAGAATTCGGCTTCGCGGTTGGCCGTCTGGTCGCGGCGGACGATGTTCACCCTCAGCGGGGCACCCTCCGGCCGGAAATCGTTCAAGGGGATCGACAGCTCGGCTTGCCAGCCCCGCGGATGCGGCGCCGTTGCGGCCAGCGCCTCGCTGTTCCACTCGCGGCCTGTGGCTTGGGCGTCGAGCAGCGCACCTCGGGCGTTGACGGCGAACTGAAAGACCTCGTCCCCCACAGCGAGGTGCAGCCGGACGTGGTCATCGCGGACCAGGCGCTGATTGTCGCGTCCTTCATATCCCTGCTCGGTGAGCCCGGCTGGAGACGTGACCATGGCCGCGACGTAGAGCGTTCCCTGGTGGTGAACCAAGCGCACGACCGTCCTGCGCGAGGGCGCCCGGTCGCCTTGCACGTCGATCAGGCCGTCGACATTCGGAACGCCCTGCCAAGCCGCGTCGTCCAGTTGCCCGTCGATCACGGGCGGCTCCTGCGCCGCCGTCGCCTCGACCGTTCGGCGCTTCCACACTTTGAGGGGGGAGAACTCGACGACATCGTTACGGAAGGCCTTCTCGCCGTCCGGCGCGCGAAACTCCAGGATCGCGGCAGGCACCGGATACAAGCCCGACGCCGTGCCCTCGGCCCGAACGGGAAGCTCCAGCGGTTGGCCGGGTTCGAGGAGCATGTGCAGTTCCTCGGGGTCGACCCGCCATCCGTTCGTCCCCCGCCAACGGAACGTCGCCGCCACGGGAACGTGGAACGGGTTCGGCACTTGCAGAACCGAGTCCACCCGAGCGCCTTTGTCGTCCGTCTCGATCACAGGCGTCTCGCGGATCGCTCGGCCGAGATCGCGCTCCAGCTCGAAAACTTCATAGGAGATGAACTCCTCGGGCGAATTCACGGCCTGCTGGTCGACGACGAACGCGTCAAAGGTGTTGCCGTCGATGTCGATGGCACGGCCGACCAGGCGGTCATCCATCACATCGATCGCGGTCACGTGGTGCACGCGCCGTCGAAACGCGGCGTGGGTCTTGGGCACCATCGGATACGTGTTAGCGCCGCCGCCGCCCGAGATCAGGTGAAACACGCCGCGGCGCGGCTCACCCGCATAGTTGCCGACCGGGTAGGCGCGCATGTAGTAGTGATCGTGACCGTTGATGACGAGGTCGACCCCGAGTTCGTCGAAGATCGGTTGCCAGACCCAGCGCTGTTCGGTGATCCCGCGCGTCGGATGCGACCGGAAGAGCGGATGGTGGAAGTAGACGATCGTCCAGGTGGCATCCTGGTGGGCCTTGAGGTCGTTGATCAGCCACTCGGTTTGTGGTTGGCCGATCGTGTAGGGCGCGTCCTTCGCGTTGCTATTGAGCGAGATGATGTGCGCGTTGGCGTAGTCGAACGAGAAGTAGACCTCGCCCTGCCCGTCGGGCAGCGAATGATAGTTGTAGTAATGGATCGCATTGCGCTCATGATTCCCCAGGCAGGGGAAGATCGGCACATACTCAGAGACGCCGCGCATCGGATCGAAGTACTGTGGTTTCCACTGCTCGTACTTGGAACCGTCCGCGACCAGATCACCGGTGTTGAGAATGATGCCGGGTTTGAGCTTCATAATCTGCTGCACGTTGCAAGCGTGCGTGTCGGGATTCGAGCGGCTGTCGCCGTACACCACTAGGCGCCAATTCGGTGTGCCCGGTGGTGGTGCCGTCGTGAAGGTGGCCGCCGGTAGGACTTGCTCTCCATAGCGCGCGCGGTAGTTGTAGGTCGTGGAGGGCTCCAACCCCGTAAGGTGGAGCTCGTGGATCGTGCGCCCTTCCGGCTCTGTCACAGTGTGCTCGAAGTTGCCGTCGCGGCCGAACTCGACCTTGCCCATCACGGGCTCGGTCGTCTCCCACATGACGGTGATGCCGTCCGGCTTCACGTTTTGCAAGTAGGGCGCAATGTGGAGATCGGGCGGGTCGCCTTTTTGGGCCTGCACGTTCTGGGCCGGCAGGGCCGCAAACGGCAGGCACACGGCGATCGAGAGCACTACGGGGAACCGCAACATACCTATAGTCTAATCGTCTCTCGTCGCGACAGCTTCACAGTCAACTCCAGAGTGAGCGACGAGAGTGCGCTTGGAGCCGGCCGTTCGGACCCAACGAGCAGCCTTCGGTCTTCGCTTGTAGGGGCGGACCGCTGTGTCCGCCCACCTCGGCGGGTCTGTGACGCCGGCGGCATGTCGTGCCCCTACATTTTGAAACCTGTCACGCGTGCTCAGTTGGACAGACTCAGCCGACGCCCGAGACCCTACCACAAAAGCCCTGGCCCCGCCGCTTGCGCTTTGCCGCTAGCTAGGATAGAAAAGCGGAATGCCTCCCCTGCGGCAACCCCTCTCGATCGCCTTCCACTCGGCCACCACCAACCCCGGCTACGATCAGCTCGTGAGCGGTCGCGTCTACGAGAACGTGCGCCGGCTCGACGAGCGCGCGCGCCAACGCGGGTTGGAATCGCTCAACCCTAACTCGAACCTTCTCGTGCGGATCGGCACCGAGTTCGACAAGCAGAGCCGCGTCACCAAGAACGGGTACGGCGTGCTGCACCTGCCCTGGCTGGCACGGGACAACCCCGGCTGGGCCGAGATGATCCGCGACGAGGTGGAGGAGATTCGCGGGGCCATCAAGCAGGCCCACGGGGTTGCGCTCAAGTACCTCATCTGGGCCGGGATGGGCGGCTCGGCCGAGGACAAGGCCTTCTACCTCTCCGCCGGCCTGCTCGAACCGCGAGTCCGCGTCTACCTGCTCGACTCGACCGACCCTGCTAAGCTGCGGGCCATTCTCGATCACATCGAAAAGATCGATAAGCAGCCGCTCGCTAAGGCGCTGCGGAAATGTCTGGTCGTAGGCATGGCGATGGGCATGACGTCATACGAGCCGGTGGTTAACCTCGAGAAGCTCGACGAATTGTACGGCAAGCTGAAGATTCCCAACCAAAGCAACTTCCTCTACATGACGTTGCCCGGTTCGGTGCTCGACCGCTTCGCGTCGTCGCGCGGCTTCCGGCGTGTGGAGTTGCAGCCCGACAACGGCAACTCGACCGCCGGCCGCCATAGCGGCCCCCTCACGCGCGGCAGTCTCTATCCCCTGGCGCTCAACGGCTGCAACCTCGACGAGTGGATCCGAGCGAGCTTTCTCGGCGACGCCGAGATCGACGCAGCCTTCCGCCTCGCCGGGTTCATCGAAGCCAACGCCGCCGCCGGGCGGGACAAGCTCACGCTCTTCCTGCCCGCGTCGTGGCACGGCGGCGCCATCTGGACCAAACAGGACTTCGAGGAAAGCCTTGGCAAAAGCGAGCAGATCGGCATCAAGGTCGCCATCAACGAGAAGCTCAAGCTGGTGAACTATTGGTCCCCGAAAGAATCTCAGCAGGACCGCTGCTTCCTTGTCGTCAACGTTGCGGGGCTGCGGAATCCCGACACGGCCAAGGTGGCTGCGCTACGGCGCGCCGGTTATCCGCTGGCGGTGTTGAAGCTGAGCGGGCAAGCAGCCGTGGCGCGCTACATGCAGTTCATCCACTACGTGGTGTTCGGGCTCGGTTACTTGCGCAAGATGAACTTCGTCACGCAGCCCGGCGTCGAGCTCTACAAGAAGATCGCCGCCGAGCTTCACGCCGAGGTCCAACGAAAGGGTGGCATCCAGGCGACATCGGCTTGGAAGCGCATCGAGTCGGCCGAGTGCCGCGTACGCTGGCGCGGCGGGCTCACTGTCAACTTCGACCTGCTGCTCCGACTCGGCCTGCTGCGCGACGCCGACCTGCGCTGCGAGAACGGCAATGCCGCGGCGATCTTCGCGAAAGCGCTGAGCGCGCTCGTCCCAAGCGGGAAGGTCAGCTACGGTGAGCTGACCTATTTCGGCGATACCCGGTACAATCCTTCAGGAAAGCGCTTCCTGTCGGTGATGAAGGCGGTCGCCGACACGCTTTTCCGGTCGCGGCTCAAGATGCCCGCCGACGTCTACGAAGGCCCGGCCATGAACCACTCCTATCACGAAATGATCATTGGCTACGGACACGGTTTGAGTATCCCCATCCTCTCGGAACGGCAAGCGTCGATCAAACGCATCGGCTATACCGCCGACTACCACCAGGCGCAGTGGCTGGCGACACAGCAGGCGCTGCACGAGCGCGGCCGCGCGGTCATTCCGATGACGACCCGCGACCTCTCGGACAAGAGCTGCCAGACCGCGAAAGAGTTTTTCTCGGAAGTAGCGCACCGGCTGCCCCGGCGCCGCGGGTAAGAAATATGGCGAGAATGAAGCTGGTCAAGCCGGGCAAGAAGAAACCGCCTCCACCCAAGGGAGGCGTGTTTGGGTGCGCGTTCGTGATCATCCTTTTGTTGGCGCTGTTTATCTGGGCGTTCTCCGGGGCGCTCCGGCCGTAGGGTTCGACCCGTGGTCACCTACACTTCGATTCGCACGATTTCGTTCTGCACTTTGCCGGTTGCCTCGGCGCCCTTGGCCGACACATGACAATCAATCTCGCAGCGTACACCGAACTCCGGCAGGTAGATGCCCGGCTCGATCGAGAAACACGTGTGCGAAATGATGGGGCGCTCATCGCGTGTCTCGAGGTTGTCGATGTTGACTCCGTTGCCGTGAATCTCCTCGCCGATGGAGTGTCCGGTGCGGTGGGTGAATTGCTGTGCGAATCCCTTCTCAGCGATGTAAGAGCGTGCCACGTCATCCACCTGGTAGCCGAGAATCTCCCGGCCAGCGCGCACCGCGCGATCGACGAAATCGAGCGTGGCGTCCCGCGCGTCTCGCACGATTTCGAACACGTTTTGAATCTCGGACGGCGGGTCGCCTCCGACGTAGCCCGTCCACGTGATGTCGTAGTAGACCGCGCCGGGCCGGTCGAGCTTAGCCCACAGGTCGATCAGCACGAAGTCGTTCCGGCCGATCGCTAGGGACTGCCCCTCCTGCGGCTCGTAATGGGGGTTGCCGCTGTTGGCGTTGACTGCCACTACGGGCCCGTCGGCGGTGACCATCGCCTCTTCGGCAAAGCGTCTCCGGATAAACTCGGCGATCGAAAACTCATGGACGGACCCCTCGGCGTCGACTCGGCGGCCGATCTCGGCGAACGCTTCCGCGAGAACGCGATCGACGCGGCGGCCTGCTTCACGATGACTCTCCAACTGCTCAGCCGACCAGCGGGCCTCGAAGTACTGCACCAGTGGCGCAGAACTGACCACGTCGACCCCCAGTCCGCGAACGAGATCGATGGTACCCCCGTCGACAAGCGAGACGTAGGGGATCATGCAGTTCGGCGAGTACTGCATCGCCACGCGCTTGGCCCCGGCGAGCATGCGCCCGAGTTGCTCGCGCTGCTCCTGCCAACTCGAATACACCAAGCGCTCACCAGGCAGCGGGTCGAGCATTCCCGCCTCGATGCGATGGACGAGTTTGCTCGGCTCGCCATCGGCCGGAATCCAGTAGTACCAGCGCCGCGACACATGCCGCGGCGTGGTGAGCGAGAGCACGCGGTAGGCGATCGGGTCGCGCACGTGATGATCGAAAAACAGCCAGCCATCGAGGCTGGCGGCGCGAAGCTGCTCTTGGATTTCAGGTAGGTTCATGATTTCGATTTACCCAGAGAGACTTCCAGCTTGGTCTCCGCCTCGGCAGCCGACAGCCCCTGGACTTCGATTACCTTGAGGCGGCCCGACCAGCCTCGCACAATCGCGAGCGCGGAGGGGGGCCGTTCGAGCAAACCGGCCACGTACTTTAAGCAAGCGCGATTGGCGCGGCCTTCCACAGCCGGCGCCCGCACGGCGATCTTCCAGGCGTCCTCGACCTTGCCGAGGAGCGCATCGCGCGACGCGCCGGGCTGAACGCGCAGCGTCAGCCGCCCCGGCTTGCCCCCGCTACGGCTTGTTGCTGGATCTGATCTGTTGCCCAACTTGCTCAACGCTCGCCCATCGGCTCGGCTCCGGCCGTCCAGGTTACCGGCCCGATGCCGGGTTAGCCTGCCGTCGCGCCGACCCGCGGATGTTCAGCGCAACCCAGCAACTCCAAGTCGGCCGAGACCATCTCGCGCACCAGGTTTTCGAACCCAAGGGTATGAGTCCAGCCGAGCTTCTCTTTCGCTTTCGATGCGTCGCCGACCAGCGCGTTGACCTCGAGCAGCCGGTGGAGCTGGGGATCAATCACGACGTAGTCTTGGTAGTTCAATCCCGCAAACGAAAACGCCAATTCGGCGAACTCTCGTACCGTGTGGTTTTCGCCGGTGGCGACGACGTAGTCGTCTCCGGACGGCTGCTGCAACATCAGCCACATGGCCTCGACGTACTCCCGGGCATGACCCCAATCTCGTTTGGCCTCGAGGTTGCCGAGACGGAGATGGTCGGCCTGTCCCGCCGCGATCCGAGCCACGCCGGAGGTGATTTTTCGCGTGACGAACTCGAAGCCGCGGCGCGGTGATTCGTGGTTGAAGAGGATGCCGCAATTGACGTTCAGGCCGTAGGCCTCTCGATAGTTGCGGCTCAGCTCATAACCGGCGACTTTGCTGACCCCGTAGCAGGAGCGCGGATGGAATCGCGTCGTTTCCGACTGCGGCACTTCGTCGGAGCGCCCGAATTGTTCGCTCGATCCGGCGAAGTAGAACCGCGAGTCGGGGACCAGGTTTCTGACCGAGTCGAGAAGGAAGTGCGTGCCGTTGATGTTCGTGTTCATGGTCGAGAACTCATCGTCGAACGAGTAGCTGACGAAGCTCTGAGCGGCCAGATGGTAGCACTCGTCGGGCCGGACCTCGTCGACCACTCGATGCACGCTGGCGTAGCTTTCAAGCGAGGCGGCGTGCAGATGAAGTTGGTCGAGAATGTTCTGGATGCGCGACAGCCTATGCTCGGGGTCTTCGAGCGCGACTCGCCGCACCAATCCGTGAACTTCGTATCCCTTCGCGAGCAAGAGTTCGGCGAGATACGATCCATCCTGATCGGTAATGCCGGTAATCAGCGCTTTTTTTGGGGCCATTCCGCAGTCTCGAATCGTCTATTGCAGATTAGCACGCGCCGAACCGCAAAAGGCGATGCGAACGAAATGCCTGCTACCGCCCCTGCCGAGTGGCGACCCGGCACTCGATCGACGGATGGAGGTTGACGACGCCCGCCAACGGCCGCGAGTCAACCACCTGGAAGGCAATGACGTCGTCGAGCCAATCGTGGCTGTGACCGGTGTCGTACTGCGTGGCGACCGTGAGCGTGTATTCCTGTGCCGTCAGCCAGCACTTGAAGGTGAAATCCACCTCGACGACGTCGCCTTGGCTGCAGGGGCCGATCTCGGCGTTTTCGATCAAGGTGTTCGTACCGAAGACATCGAGTCCGGTGCGCGTGCGAATCAGCATGCCGACCATCGGGCCGGGCTGGTCACCGTGAAACCGCGACGTTACGCGGACGCGCACTGCGTCGCCCGCCGTGACCGCCCGTGTCGGCTCGCCTCGCGCGTTGAGCAGGTCGACACTGACGACTTCGGCCAGACGGTCGCCGTGGCGGTGGCTGTAGTCGAGCGAGACCGTTGTTCTGGCCCCGGCACCGGTGCTTTCCTCCAGCCGCCGCGTCTCTTCCTCGAATGCCTTTTGCCGCTCCAGAACCGAGCCTACGTAGCGGTTGACGACCATCGCCGGGTCACCCTTTTCTTGAACCCTTCCGTCCTGCAGGAAAACGGCCCGGTTGCAGATCTGCTTGACCAAACCCAAGTCGTGAGAAACAAAAACGACCGTGACCCCCGAATTCTGCAACTCCTTGAACTTGCGGATGCAGCGATTGGCGAACACGGCGTCGCCCACCGCCAGCGCCTCGTCGACCACCAGAATATCGGGTTCGACATGGATGGCGGTGGCGAAGGCCAGCCGGACGTGCATCCCCGTCGAGTAGGTCTTTACCGGGCGCTCCAGGAACTCGCCGATGCCGGCGAAGCGTTCGATGGAGGGCATCGCCCGCTCGATCTCAGAGCGGCTCAGGCCCATGATCTCGCCGTTGATGAAGACGTTCTCGCGGCCGCTGAACTCGGGGTTGAAGCCGGCGCCCAACTCGAGCAACGCCGCGACCCGGCCTTGCCGGGCGACCCGCCCCGTGGTCGGTTCAAGAATGCCGCACAGGATTTGCAGCAGGGTGCTCTTGCCGCTGCCGTTCGGTCCGATGATGCCCATCGTCTCGCCCGGCTCGACGCGCAGGTCGATGTCGCGCAGGGCCCAGAAGTCCTTGTGTAGCCGGCGATAGCCGAAACACAGCACTTCCTTGAGACGGTCCGCCGGACGGCCGTAGAGGCGGTAGAGCTTCGAGATGTTGTCGGCGACGAGCAACGTTCGGAGGCCGTTTCGTAATGGGTGTGAAGCCCGTGAGTTCGGGGCTCGGGGCTCGCTCGGATCTCCGACCCGGCTCAAATCAAGTCCGAGAACGACCTCTTCAGTTTATAGAACAGGGCGTGGGAGAGAATCAGGAACACCGCGGAGAGGACCGTCCAGACGGCGAGCGGTTCCCACGCTGGCGCCACGCCCTCCAGCAAAACCGCGCGATAGGCGGCGACCAGCGAGAACATCGGATTCATCTCGAACAGCCACAGATAGTTCTGTGGTAGCGAGGCCACCGGGAAGCAGATCGGCGTCGTGAAGAACCAGACGGTCAGCATGAAGCCGATCAGTTGCCCCAGGTCACGGAAGAAAACCCCCAGCACGGCCAGAAACCACGCCAGCCCGAGTGTCAGCAGGAATTGCGGAACCAGCAGTACGGGAAGATACAGAGCGGTGGCGCGGAGATCGCGGCCGAAATAGAGCACGGCGCCGATAAAGATGACGACACCGAACGCTTGGCTGAAAAGGCCGGCCATGGTCAGGTTCACCGGCAGGATCTCAACCGGAAACACCAGCTTCTTGACGAAGTTCGCGTGCTCGATCACAACGCCCGGCGCGCGGCCGAGAGCCTCGCTCAACGCAAGCCAGGGCAACATCCCGGCCAGGAAGTACAGCACGAAGTTGCTTGGGTGGCCATCATCGCCGAAGCGCGTCCGTAGCACGACGCCGAAGACGAAGGTGTAGGTGAGCATCATCATCAGCGGATGGATCACGGTCCAGAACAGTCCGCCGAACGAGCCACGATAGCGCCCCAGAATGTCACGCTTGACCATCGACCGGATGAGCGAGCGATGTTGCCAAATGGTCCGGAAGGGCGCCGCCAGGGCCCATGCCGCCCCTTGCAGCAGTCGCGCCCAGCGCTGCCGTGCGAGCGTCGTCATCACGCTGCGCGCGAACTGCACGACGCCGTCCCTCACTTCGGCGTCGATCAGAAGGAACTTCGAGCCGCGCTCGTACGACCAACCTTCCGTGTCGCCCACCGGAGAGACGTAGACACGATAGCGTCCCGGCTCGGCGGGTAACTTCACGGAGAGTTCGATGCGGGCGCCGTCCGGGGCGCCGTCCGGCATGGGAGCCGCCGACCGAGGTCCCTCGGTAATCAGGTTCCGGCTGTCGGCGTCGAAGACTTGATACCCCGCCGCGCAGCTCTCGCCGTTGGCTGCCGTCTTCGCTTCCTCGGCCAGGGTTAGTTCGACGTCGAGGCTGCTGCCGCCACCCCGCTCGACCTTCCAGCCGGCGTAGGGGGTCGTCACGCGGAGTCCCCGGCGTAGAGGAACAGAGGGAAGCGCTCCCGTACCCCACGGGTTTTCTTACCCACCGCGTAGATGACGTCCTCGCGCAGGTGATCGGGGAGCTTGTATCGCCGCAGCAGATGCGCAACCCAGTCGAACTCGGCCGAGCGGCGGGCGATGTAAGGGCCAGTGTCGAGATGCTCCACATCGAAGCCGGCGGCTTCGAACATCTCTTGCACGTCGCGCGGGGCGTATTCACGGCTGTGACGCGGGTCGGCTTCGCCATTCTCCCCGGGCCGAACGTATTGGTGAAACAGGCCCGGATGGTAGCCCAACAGCAGGGCCGCCGCAGCGCGGGCGCTGCAAATGTTCGGCGTCGTCAGCACGAGATGGCCACCGGGCTTGAGGATGCGATTCACCTCCCCCATCAGATGCATCGGGTCGTGGGACAAGTGCTCGAGCAGCTCGCAGCAGAGCACGGTCGAAAAATATCCGTCGGGGTAGGGGTAGGCATCCTTTTCCGCGTCGAAAAGATCCAGATCGCACTCGAACACCTCGCCGGTTTTGGAGGAGAGGCTGTTGTGGTCGGTCCGCCCGACCGGGCCCAGGTAGCTGCCGCGCACTTCGCCGTAGCCGAGCTTGCTCTTGAGAGCGGGTGTGATATGCAAGTAGGCGCCCATTTCGAGGATGCGGTCGCCGTTCTCGCCGGGAGGCGTCAACTCGAGGGTGCGCACGAGGCGCGCCAAATGCTTTTCGACGTACGATAGGCGGTCCGGGACGCCTTCGCAGAAGCCCAGAATGTAGTCGTCCAGGGGCGATTCAGGTTCGCGGGAAGGCGCGGTCGTGGGTGGGCTCTCGCCAACCGCAGCATTCAACGCTCCGGCCGATCCAGTCTCGCCGGCGGCCGTCGTGGCAACCACATCCGCGGCGGCGTCGCTCTCGGCCTCCGCCCGCCCCGCGATGACGGCTTCGATCCAGTCGGCGTACCGCTCCGCCACATGGTCCCAACTGCACTCGGTCGCAACCCAGTGCCGGGCACGCGCGCCCATCGACTCGCCGACCCCTGACCTCGCGCATAACAACTGCAAATAGTCGGTGATCAGATCGACTTCACCGTCGCCGACAGGAACCTTGAAGCAGATCTCGTCACTCAACTCAGAGAACGCACCGACGTCCGTCACCAACACCGCGCGGCCCAGGCCGAGCGCGCGTAGCAAGGTCCCCGACGTTTCTCCCGCTGTCGGGTAACGCAGGTTCAGGCAGATGTCGGAAGCGCCGATCGATTCGGCCAGCACGTCGACGGGAACGTACCCCAACACCCTGACGTGGCGCTCCAGGCCCAACTGCGCGATCTGCTGGCGGACGGGATAGTCGGCGTGCTCCTCGCCGACCAGAATCATGCGCGCCCGCGTATCCATCTGCACCAGCCGCTGCATCGCGCGCAGCGATTCGGTGATGCGCTTGTACGGCTTGAGAAACCCGAAGATCCCGATCAGCGGCGTCGTCTCGTCCACGCCCAACTCCGCGCGCCGCTTGTTGCGATTCACTTCCGGGATCCAAGCGCCGTGCGGGATCCTCTTCACCGCAACACCGAGCCCGGTTCCGGCCACCGCGTTGACCATGAAGCGGCTGTGGACGATCAACGCCCGGCTACTCTCGATCAGCCGCCGGTTCATCGCCACGCCCTCGTAATCAGGGCCTGCTTCCAGCGCCTTCACGCGGCGGGCGAACTCGAGCGCCTCGCTTCCGCCGTTGTATTCGGCTTCGCGCAGGTAGGCGTCCCAGTCGCCCTTGCGGATTGTGATGTCGGCCAGCAGGTGATGCAGGTTGAACTCGTGCAGCACGACGATGCCGGGATGCCGCATCGCCATCTCGTAGATATAGCTGTGATGTGGGTTGTTGCCGACGTGGTAGAGAGTGGCGTCGAAATCCTCGGGACGATACTCGGTGTAGGGGCGGATTGGGATCGGTACGCCCAGCCCAAAGCCATCCGCCTGGTAGTCGTCGATGAAGACCTCGATGGAGCCATGCCGCGCCAGCGGCGGCAGCAGCGCCTCGGAGTAGTCTGAGATACCGCAGCGGGCCGGGTTCAGCGGCGTGAAGACGGCAAGCTTCATTGCAACAGCTTGAGCGAAAAGGTCCCGAGGTCAAACGGGATGCGCATCAGCAGTGGCGTCCGGGCCTGGTCTTTGCCGACGAAGATCTCGAAGCTGCGTTGCGAGTTGGGACCGGTCAGGTCCACGAGCATGCGGTCGGCCATCGAACGCTGCCCCGCGCCCTCCACCTCGATGGATTCCGCGTAGCTCACCACGACCTGATATTGCGGGCCGAAGTTGAGATCATCCGGCGGCGGGACGCGGCCCGCCGCCAATTCGCTCCGCAAATAGTATAGGAAGGCAAGCCCGTCGCGGCCGCAAGGCGGGATGTCGACCTCTTCGAGCTTGGCCCCGGCGACGCTCCGGCGGGCCTTGAGCTTCTTCTGGTCGTAGGCGACGCTCTCATCGAGCTTCTTCTCGCCGTGGCGGACTTTCTTGATCAGCTCTTTCGAGCAAAGCTCGCCGTCGGTGCGCGAGCGGTACTCGTCATCGATATTCATCGTAGGCAACGCGGCATTGATGACCGCTTCGAACGACCATCCCTCGCCGTCTTTCATCGCCGTGAACTGGGCCTCGCCCAAGCTGAGCCCGCTTGGCCAAGTGATCTCGTAAACCAGGCTCTCTTGGTGAACGAAGGGAGGCGCCTGAGACAGAGCCGGTAGCGCAAAGACGGCCACGGCGGCGGCAAGCGCCGCGAGACGCCATATCCTCACCGGAACCTTCTTTCCGGCTTGCAAAATGGAGAGCAACGGGAGCAAACGGTGGCGGCCCCGGTTCAACGAACCGCCAACTCCTTCCGCTCTGAAACACGACTGGGTTCGGATGCGACTTGGGAGTAGACGTCGAGTGTTTGGCGCGCCGTCTCGCGCCAATGGAAGTGTCTCGACCGTTGCAGGCTCAGCTTCGCCATGCGCTGCGAGAGCTCCTTGTCAATAAGCAGGTCGCCGATCGCGCGGACCTGCTCTTCAATCGAATGCGGATCGAACAGCAGCGCCGCGCCGTCGACCACTTCCGGCAGCGCCGTCACCGACGAGCACACGACGGGGCATCCGCAAGCCATCGCCTCCACCGCCGGCAGGCCGAACCCTTCGTATAGCGAGGGGAAGACGAAAACGTCCGCCGCGTTGTAGAGCAGCGGAAGCAGCTCGTCGTCCACGAAATCGGTAATCACGATCCGCTCGGCCAGGCCCGAGCGACGGATCTCGTCGTCCACCTTCCGCGCGAACCACGTCCGCTTGCCGACCAGCACCAGACGGTGAGGCAGATGCGGATACTTGGCCAGCAATTCCCGAAACGCGCGGACTAGGCTGATCTGATTCTTGCGCGGATGCCAATCACCCACGTTGAGGATGAAAGGACCAATCGTGCCCAGTTTGTCGGCCACCAGCCGCATCGCCCTTTCGCGATTAATGGGACGGAAGTACTCTTCCGCCGCCAGGTAGGTGACCGTGATCTCGTCGGGGTCGATGCCGAAGACTCGCGAGATTCTCTCGCGCGAGTATTCGCTGATCGTAATGATCTTTGCCGCGCGCTGCAGGGTGTGACGCGTCGAAAGCTGAAGCTGCATCATGCGGGGCCGGGTGAAGTACTCGGGATGCTCCATGAAGCTGACGTCGTGCACGGTGACCACAATCGGCACCGGACAACGCAGCGGCGCGGTGTACTGCACGTGAAGCAGGTCCGGACGGTCCTGCTTCAACCTCTGGCTCAGCTCGACGCCCAGGCGCACGAACGGGTTCTGCGAAACCGTCCGCTGAGTGAAGCCCCCCGGAATCCAGCCGTTCGTGTCCCCGCCCGAGACATACGTTATGAACTGCGACTCGGGTTCGAGCAGGGCGTAACGGCTCAGCAGGTTCCGAACGTAAACTTCGTTCCCCGTCAGTCGCTGACCGATCGCGTGAGCGTCAACGGCAACCCGCATAGTTAAGAATATTGTCGCACCTAGACCGCCGCCGCGTACGGCGGGGCGGAAAGGAGCCTTTCGAATTCAGCGGACAGCGTTTTCCAGGCCTGCGGCCAGCACAGTTCTTGCTCAAACGTTTGCCGTCCGGCCTGCCCCACACGCCGCCGTAGGTCCTGATCCTCGAGCAGGGAACGTACCGCGCTCGCCATCGACTCGGCCCCGTCGGCGATCAAGATGTTCTCTCCATCTTCGGCCGGCAGCCCCTCGGCGCCGATCGTCGTCGAAACCACGGCCCGGCCCGCGGCCCAAGCCTCTACGATCTTGACGCGCGTCCCGCTGCCGGCGAGCAGGGGAACGACCACCACCTTCGCGCGCGCCAACTCTTCCACTGCGTCCGCCACCGGACCCGTTTTCTCGATGCGCGGGTCGCCTTCGGTATCCGAGCGAACCGCCCACTCGTTCTTGCCCACCAGTAGCCAGCGCAACGTGGGGTCCGCATCCCGCAGCAACGGCCAGACTTCGCGGCCGAAGTATCGCACGGCTGTGACGTTGGGATGGTACTCCAGGTTGCCCGAAAAGGCGATGATGTTCTCCTCTTCGACCACAGGTTGCGGCGCCTTGGGTAAGGTGTTCGGGAAGACGGCCACGTTTGCTTGGGGCGCGATGGCCCGGACCCGCTCACGGTCCTGGGCCGAAGCCGTCAACACCAAGTCGAACTGCGGAAGAAGCTCCCGCTCCATGCCTCTGGCTCTCGGTTCGAACCACCCGTGCGCCACGTTCTGCGGCCACGGCTCGCTCCGTGCGCAACTGTGATGAAGCACCGACTCTACGTTATGCAAATCGAGGACCAATCGCTCGCAACGGCCTCGCAGCACCTTTATGTACGGCGCGCACCAGAAGTGCTCAATAACACCCACCAAGTAGCGGCTTTGCCCCAGGTCCTGCGCCCCCAGATCTGTCGCAACAAGTCGCGATACCTGATCGAGACTGTCGCGTCCGCAGAAGCGGTCGGTCAGCGGCAACGCGCCCCGCAGCAGCCGGCTGACGTTGCGGCCGATGCGGGCGGCCCTGCCGCGGCTGTGACGCGGCAGGGATACCACCGTGGTCCTCTCGGCGACGCCGTCGGGCGGAGCAAACTCTGGCCCGCGTTGCCGCGCTTCCCGGAACGTGACTAGGTGGACCCGGAACCGGTCCGACAGGAACCGCAGTAGGCTAGCCGAACGCAACGGCCCCCCGCCGGCGGGCGGGAAAGGCGGTTCCGCCGACAGAAAAAGCGCACGTTCGGGCGGCGGTGGGTGTTCAGAAACGGCCGATGGCTTCCCTGTAGACGTCACGAGTCCGCTGTGCCGTCCTCCGCCAACTGAATGCGGAGGCGCGGCGTATCCCCTGCTCTCGAAGCTTCAACTGCGATTCAGAACTCGTGGCGACACGCAGAATCGCTCGGCTCAATGCGTCCGTGGACGTCACGTCGACTTGAACCGCGGCCCCGCTTGCCACTTCGCTAATCGCGGGGTCTCGCGAGGTAATCACCGGCACGCCCGCCTTCATCGCTTCGAGGACGGGAAGACCGAACCCCTCGTACAGGCTAGGATAAACCAACGCAGCCGCACCCGACAACAGACTCATCATCTGCCCATCGGCTAGCTGGCCCTGGACGTGCAAACCCGCTTCCGGGGAAATCGCCGCGTCCTCTTCCCCGGGCGCGCCGACCAGGACAAGCGAGAGACCCGGCAGCCGTTGCCGGGCCTTTCGCCACGATTCGATCAGCCGCCCTATGTTCTTGCGCTTTTCGCGGGCGCCGACGAACAGTAAATACGGCCGGGGCGGGGCGGATGCGCCCAAGGAAACAGTCCCGCTGTCGGACCCCGACCGCCCCTGCGTCTCGAAGGGCGCCAAATTAGCCACCCGCACGCGCGACCGGGGAACGCTGAACGTCCCGGCCAACTCGTCTCGAATCGCCTCGGTGTGGGTCAAGATCAGGGTCGCCAGCCGGAGCACGTACGGCGCGCGGGTCCGAACACGCTCGGAGCCCGGAGGACGCAGCGCCCCGGCCTTCCAGGGGGACAGATCGTGGAAGCTCATCACCGAAGGAATGAGCGGGAGGTACGGTACCGAGAAGTCCGTACCGTGGAAGACATCAACGCCTAGCCGCTGAAGCTCCCACGGCAGCCCGCTCAGCCACCACAAGCCGGCCAGCCCGCCCCAGGGCGGCCGCCGCACGTAGACATTGGGAAAGCCTCGCAGCTCTTCGGGCCAAGTCCACGACGCTGGGTCGGTGACCAGGTGATACTCGTCGCCGGGAAACTGTTGAGCAAGTGCGCGGACGAGTTCGATGACGTAGCGGCGAGTCCCTCCAAACGGGACTGTCAGTGGCGTGGCATCAAGGGCGACCCGCAACGCACTATCCCTTCGCCGAACTCGCAGGGGTGGACCGCTGCGTCCACCCACCAGCTTGCGGCAGGCACATCTGCCCTAGAGGGTCAACGCGAGCCCCGGCTAAGAACAGACTCTAAGCCGCGACCCAAACGCACGATCTCAGCCTCGGCACAATGCCACTCTACTTGCACCGAAGCAAGCCGCGAAGCGGCGTTGGATGTTAGCCCAGGGTAAAGCCGTCCTGGTCTTGGACGGCGGAACCCTGGGTATAAATCCAGCGTCCGGAGCCCTGAAAGGGCGATGGAAAAGCCACAAGGCAGCGGCCGCCCTCACTCCCCGTCCGAACCGTTGAGACTCTGCAGATTGGCTCCCGTCTTGGCGACCAGATTAGTCGCGCGCTGCAGAGACTCGAAGGTTCCCGCATCAGTCCACCAGCCATCGAGAAACGAGTACGCGAGGTTTCCGTCGCCGATGTAGAGGTTGTTGACGTCCGTGATTTCCAGTTCGCCTCGCGCCGAGGGTTCGAGCTTGCGGATCTTGTCAAACACCGTCTCGTCGTACATATAGATCCCGGTCACCGCATAGTTCGATTTCGGATGACGAGGCTTCTCCTCGATATGCGCGATCCGCTCGCCGTCCACTTCGGCGACGCCGAAACGCTGCGCGTCGTCGACGGCCTTGAGCAGCACCCGCGCGCCCCGCTCCTGTTGCTGAAACGCGGCGACGGCATCGTTGATGTTGCCTTCGATGATGTTGTCGCCGAGCATCACGCACAGCCGCTCTCCTTCGGAGAAGTGCTCGGCCAGGTCCAAGGCTTCGGCGATGCCCCCCTCGCCTTCCTGGTAGGTGTAGTTCAAGTGCTTCAAGCCGAATTCCTTGCCGTTGCCCAGCAGGCGCAGGAAATCACCCGCGTTCTGCCCGCCGGTGACGATCAGGATGTCTCTAATTCCAGCGCTGACCAGCGTGTTGATCGGGTAATAGACCATCGGCTTGTCATAAACCGGCAGCAGGTGTTTGTTCGTAATGCGCGTGAGCGGATCCAGCCGACTTCCCAGACCACCCGCTAAGACAACACCCTTCATCCCTATCCTCGAGAACGTAAGTTCAACTCATCGCAGCCCGCGTTGGGACCACGCGACCAACGTCAGGCCAAACAGCGTAAGTATATCGCAGGAAAACCGCAGGAGCCTTTCTCGCACACCGAAGCCAACGAGCCGTGACCGTCAGGGAGCGATCCAGCACGAACGCTGACGCCACTCGAAGGCCTGTCGACTCCTCTAACGCATCGGCTTCAACTCTTTACTCGTACCGCAAAACCTCCACCGGCACGATGCCAGCCGCCGAGCCGGAGGGGTAGATGGTCGTCACATAACTAACCAGCACCGCGGCCGCGGCGACCAGAACCGCGTCCAGCACGTCAGGGGAGAACGGAACGTAGCTCAGGCCGTACACCTGTGCCTCGAGGGGAAGGAGCTGGTACGTATCGCACACCCAGCACAGCAGATGTCCGAGCACGAGGCCGACCGCCGTACCGGTCGTTCCGATGATCAACCCCTGGTACAGGAAGATCGCCCGGATCTGTTTCCGAGCCGCGCCCATCGACTTGAGGATCGCGATGTCCTTACTCTTCTCCATCACAATCATCACCAGCGACGTCAAGATGTTCAACGCCGCTACGAGCATGATCAGCCCGATCGTCACCGCCGTCACCAGCTTCTCGACCTTCAGCGCTTGAAAGATCGTGCGGTTCTGCTCCTTCCAGTTGGTCGCGGAAAACTCCGCCCCGGCCAAGGCCTCGACGTCGGCACCCACCTGCTCGGCCTTGTCGAGATCGTCGATCTTGAACTCAATTTGGTTGATGACGTCCGGCAAATTGAGCGCCTGTTGCGCTGACGGCAGGGTGGTGATGACCCAGTGATTGTCGTACTGGTAGAACCCTGAATCCATGATGCCGGCGACCCGAAACCGTTTCTCGCCCGCCACCGGACCGAACGGCGTCATCTCCCCCTGCGGGTTGATCACCTTCACGAGGGTATCCATCCTGGCGCCGATGTGGTCGGCGAGTTGGTCGCCGATGATGATGCCCGGGAAATCGCCGGGACGCTCGAGATCATCGACGGACCCCTGCTTGAGGTTCGCCAACATTCCTGATACATCCAACTCACTGGCCAAGTCGATGCCCTTGAGCACGGCGCCCTGGCTCCTCGCCGTGCTCGACACCATCACTTCCCCATAGAGGGCGGGAGCGACCGACACCACATGCTCCACGTCTTGAAAGCCGCCCACGAAGTTCCGCCAATCTTCGATCCCGAATCCGCGCTCTTTCTCAAGCAGGTTGACGTGCGCCGTAGCGCCCATCAAATAGCGCTGCAAGTCTTGCTGCACGCCGTTGTTGATGGCCATGGCGATCACCAGCGCCGTGACCCCCACCGCCACACCCGCCACCGACAGCAGCGTCACGATCGAGATGAACTTCTCCTTGCGCTTCGCGCGCAGGTAGCGCCCGGCAACAAACAGTTCGAACGACCTGCGCCCGGAGCGTTTTGGAGGAAGCGTCAGCATGGCTCACGAAGAGTAACCCACGGCCCACGCCGGTGCACGCGCACGCAGGTTGTAGCCCCGGCAGGGGCGTTTGAATGTACGTCCTGGGACACATAGAAAAGTGTTACCCATGTGCTTGGGTTATTCTGTTACCCATGTCCCAGGACGTACAGGCGATAAAACTCCTCAAGCCCTGAAAGGGGCGGTACAGCTTTCACGACAACCTTCTGATCGCCCCGAAATCCGGGGCTCATCCCGCGTCGATAGGGGAAGCTAGCCACTATCTCACCACCTACTCGTCAAGCCCCTCAAGCCGCTTCGTCAGCCCGAGTTCGCCTTCGGGCCGCAGCAACGGGAAAAGGATGACGTCGCGGATCGAGCGCGAGTTGGTCAGCAGCATCGCCAGGCGGTCGACGCCGATACCCTCCCCAGCCGTCGGCGGCATGCCGTAGCACAGCGCGCGGACGTAGTCCTCGTCCATCTCGTGCGCCTCTTGCTCGCCCTGCTGCCGTTGCTGCACTTGCGACTGGAAGCGCCGCCGCTGCTCTTGCGGATCGTTCAGCTCCGAGTAGGCATTCGCAATCTCCATGCCCCCGGCGTAGATCTCGAAACGCTCGACCCAGTTCGGATCATCCGGCTTCGATTTCGAAAGCGGCGACGCCTCCACCGGATAGTCGTACACCAGCGTCGGCTGAATCAGGTTCGTCTCGCAGGCATGCTCGAACAAGGCCAGCAGGCAAGCGCCAGGGGACGAGTTCGACGTCAGCTTGAGCGGCGACTCGGCTTTCTCGTTGTAGATCCCTACCAGCTCCGTCACGCGCTCTGCGTCGTCCAACTCGTTCACCGGCGGGCGCGAGGCTTCGTCGGGCCAGTGCTCGGCGACCGCCTCCTTGAGCGAGAGGCGGCGCAGGGTCGAGAAGTCGATCGTGTTGCCTTCGAACTGCACCACCGGGTCGCCGCCGTTGACGGCCGCCGCCGCGTCGCGCAGCATCTCTTCACTCAGGTCCATCAAATCGCGATAGTCGCTGTAGGCTTGATAGAACTCGAGCATCGTGAATTCCGGGTTGTGCTGGCTCGAGACGCCCTCGTTGCGGAAGTTGCGGTTGATCTCATACACGCGGTCGAGGCCGCCGACGACCAGCCGCTTCAGATACAACTCCGGCGCGATGCGCAGGAACAAGTCGACGTCGAGCGTGTTGTGATGCGTTTGAAACGGCCGCGCCAGCGCGCCGCCGTAGATCGGCTGCATCATCGGCGTCTCGACCTCGACGTACCCGCGCTTTTCGAGCGAGCGTCGCAGGGCCGCGATCAACTTCTCCCGCTTGAGGAAGACCGCGCGCACCTCCGGGTTTGTCAGCAGATCGAGGTAGCGTTGGCGATAGCGGATCTCGACGTCCTGCAAGCCGTGCCACTTCTCCGGCGGCGACAGTAGCGCCTTGGCGAGGAACTCGAGACGCTCAACCCGAACGGTCAACTCCCCCGTACGCGTGCGGAACAGCCGCCCCTCCGCTCCGATGATATCGCCGGCGTCGAGCTTCTTGTAGAGTTCGAACGCCTGGTCGCCCACCTCGTCCTTGCGGACGTAAAGCTGAATCCTCTCCCCTTGCTGCTGGATGTGGCAGAAGCCGGCCTTGCCTTGCCGCCGGACGGTCATCAGCCGCCCGCACACCTTGACCGGCACCGTCTCGTTTTCGAGCCGTTCGCCGTCCCACGACTCATACTCCTCGTGGATACGCCCCGGGGTATGGGTGTAGTCGAACTTGCGCGGGTAGGCCGAGTACCCGAGCGCCTCGATCTCCTTGATTTTTTGATAGCGCTGCTCGAACAGCCGATCTTCTTGGGACAAAAGGGGGACTCCGAAGGGAAGGGAGAGTTAATCCTCCATTATACCGGCGGCCCTCCGCACCCCGAGCCAAACAGCCGAAGCACCCCAATCGCAGCGCAACACTCCCAACCTGCGACTCAGAGCCGCAGGCGTCAGCTTGCGTTGACAAACCGCCACCTATGCGGAGCCTCTAATTCTGCACCGACGCCTCGGCCCACCACCTCCGAGGCGTGGGCGTGAGCCCGCGCGCAACCCCCACCCCTGATCACGACCGTCCCTCATTCCACGCCAACGAAACCCTCGGCCCCTCCCGGCGCGTCGTACTCATCAGAGGGCGGCGGCGGGCTCATGGCCCTGGCACCCCCTTTTTTTTCAGCCACCTAGGGCGTTTCCTCAAGTTTGCCGCCCACGGGATCTTTGTTATGATGGTCAGTAATCCCCCCCTCCACGGGCGGTTCGTCCACGGGTTCTCGCTAAAGGAACGGCATGTCCACAGTTGAAGCTGCACCGGTGGCGCTAGGTCCACTTGCCTCCGCAGACCGCGTCGTTAACGATTTCAGTATCCAGGTCGCCACCGTCAACGGCTCCGGAAGTCAGACGGCCAACCTCGTTTTGCTCCGGGCCTTGTTCCAGATGGGCATTCCGGTTTCGGCCAAGAACTTGTTTCCGTCGAACATCGCCGGCCTGCCCACGTGGTACACCATCCGTACCAACAAGCACGGATTCATCGGCCGCAAGCGCGGAGTTGATTTTCTCGTCGCGATGAATCCCGAAACAGCCCGCGACGATGTGCTCGATCTGCCTGCTGGCGCCGCCGTCGTCTACGACGAGCCGCTGCACTTGGACTCGATCCGCACCGACCTGCATTTCTACCCCGTTCCGTTCACCAAGATCGTCACGCCCGTCTGCCCCAACGCCAAGCTTCGCAGGCTCGTCCGCAATATCATCTACGACGGCGTGCTGGCCTATCTGCTCGGTATCGATCTCGAGGAAATCGAGAAGGCGCTGCGGAAGCAATTCAAGAGAAAGCCCAAGGCGGCGGACCTCAACTGGAACGCCGTCACCGCCGGTTACGAGTACGCCAAGCAAGAGCTAGGCAAGGCCGACCCGTTCTATGTCGAGCGGATGAACGCCACGGCTGGCAAGGTCATCATCGAGGGCAACGCGGCCGCCGCGCTGGGCGCGATGTTCGCCGGGGTCAGCGTGGTCACCTGGTATCCGATCACCCCGTCATCGTCCGTGGCCGAGTCGCTGACCGAATACGCTCGCCAGTACCGCATGGATCCCGAGACCGGCAAGGCCACGTTCGCGATCGTGCAGGCCGAAGACGAGCTCGCTTCGATCGGCATGGCCATCGGCGCCGGTTGGGCCGGCGCCCGCTCGATGACCACCACTGCCGGCCCCGGCATCTCGTTGATGTCGGAGTTCATCGGCCTCGGCTATTTCGCCGAGATCCCCGTCGTCATCGTCAACGTTCAGCGCATGGGCCCCTCGACCGGGCTGCCCACGCGCACCGCGCAAGGCGATCTGCTGGCTTGCGCGACGCTGTCGCACGGCGACACCAAGCACCCGTTGTTGATCCCCTCGACGCCCGAGGAATGCTTCACCATGACCGGCCAGGCCTTCGACCTCGCCGAGGAGTTGCAGACCCCCGTCTTCGTGATGATGGACCTCGACCTCGGCATGAACTACTGGATGGCCGACGAGTTCAAATACCCGACCAGGCCTTTCAAGCGCGGCAAGGTGCTCGACGCCGCCGACCTCGAACGCTTGGGCGAGTTCTCGCGCTATCGCGACGTCGATGGCGACGGGATCTGCTACCGCACGCTGCCCGGCACCGACCATCCGCTCGCCGCTTACTTTACCCGCGGCACCGGACACAACGAGCACGCCCAATACAGCGAACGCCCCGCCGACTGGGCCCGCAACATGGAGCGCCTCAGCCGCAAGTTCGAGACCGCCCGTTCGATGATGCCGCGTCCGGAGGTCGAGCTCGTCGAAGACGCCTCCGTCGGCTTCATCGGCTGCGGCACCAGCAACTGGGCGATCGTCGAGAGCCGCGAACAGTTGAAGGCCGAGCACGATGCCCACACCTCGTATCTGCGCCTGCTGGCCTATCCGTTCGACAAAGAGTTGACGGACTTCATCCGGCGTCACCACCACGTCTACATCGTCGATCAGAACCGCGACGGCCAATTGTTCGAGCTGATTCGCTCCGACACGCCGGCGGAGCTGGTCGAGCGCCTCCGCAGCGTCCGCTATTTCGGCGGACTGCCGCTCGATGCGCGCACCGTCACCGAATCCGTTGTTGAGCAGGAGGGCCTGTGAGCACCGCGACCGCCCCGCCACCCAAGAAGGTCAACCGCGTCGGCCTCGAGTTGAAGGACTACCGTGGCCTCAAAACCACGCTCTGCGCCGGCTGCGGCCACAACTCGATCTCCGAGCGCGTCATCGAGTGTTTCTACGAGATGGGAGTCCAGCCGACCCGCGTCGCGAAGTTTTCGGGCATTGGTTGCTCCTCGAAATCGCCGGCCTACTTTCTCAACATGTCGCACGGGTTCAACGCCGTGCACGGACGCATGCCCTCGGTCGCCACCGGGGCCATGCTCGCCAACAAGACCCTGCTGGCGCTGGGCGTCACCGGCGACGGCGATACGGCCTCGATCGGCATCGGGCAGTTCGTTCACCTGATGCGGCGCAACCTGCCGATCATCTACGTCATCGAAGACAACGGCTGCTACGGCCTCACCAAGGGACAGTTCTCGGCCACCGCCGACATGGGCTCGACGCTCAAGAGCGGCATCGCCAACGACCTGCCTCCCATCGACACCTGTGCGCTGGCAATCCAACTCGGCGCGACCTACGTAGCGCGCTCCTTCTCCGGCGACAAGAAGCAGTTGCAGGCGATTTTGAAAGGCGCCATCGCCCACCGCGGCACGGCCATGATCGACGTCATCTCCCCGTGCGTTACCTTCAACGACCACGAGGGCTCGACCAAAAGCTACACCTACGTCAGAGACCACCGCAGCGAGCTCAACTCAGTCGACTTCGTCCCCTTCTTCAACGAGATCCAGGTCGAAGAGGAATTCGAGCCCGGCACCGTCCGCGAGGTGACGCTGCACGACGGCTCGACGCTGGTTCTCAAGAAGATTGAGGAAGGCTACGACCCCACCAGCGAGACCGACGCCATCCGAACGCTGCACCAGCACGCCAAGCGAGGCGAAGTGCTGACCGGCGTGTTCTTCGTCGGCGAGGACAAGCCCAACTTCGTCGACCTGCTCGATCTTGGCGACGCCCCGTTGGCGCAAGTCTCCGAAACCACCGGCGGCCGCCCGCCCGAATCCTCCCTCCAAGACATCATGGAAGACCTGCGCTAGAAGGGGCTTTGTCTCTTGGCCCCCGGCGCAATGTAGGGGCACGGCATGCCGTGCCCGCTTGCCACAACACGAAGATGCACCGGTCCAGGCGAACCAAGGAACCGCCTCTGGACCTCGCTTCACCAGCCCACACCGGACCCGAGTCCGCAAAGCGGACGGACGGATGTCTAGCCTAGGGTGAAGCCGTCCTCGGCGGAACCCTAGGTAAGCGAACTCTTGCGATGGGAGCCCTGAAAGGGGCGTTGGACGGCACCCTCACTCGCAACGTACCGCTTTACAGCATCGACATTCGATTGGCGGGTCCTCCCACGACACTCGCCCGCTCCAGAACCCATTCCCCTGCGACTAGCCGCGTAGCGGCGCCTTACTACTGGCCCTGTGGGCGCAAGCTCAGGGAACTCCGTGCGTCCCCCAACCCATCCGCAGCCCTGACGATCGTGTAGCCCCGAAGCCGCGACCGGATGCCACCCGAATCGTAGGGGTTGACCGCTGCCGCCACCCATCAGCCTCGAAGCTGGCCAGGCAGTTTCGATGTTGCTCTCCGATAAGAAGTAGAGCGATCTTCCGCCGCGGGCGGCAGCTCCTGTAGCAGGTTTAACCCGTATCGGGTTCGACCCGTAGCGCGGATCTCGATTTTGAGATCCGCGGGTTTGACCTATCGGGTTTTGACCACAGGAGGGGACCGTCCGTTCAAGCCCGCTCTTTCGCTCCTATCTTGAGCGGGCCGCTGAGGTCTCCAGAGACTGGAGCCAGAGGGCCCTCTTATTTTTTGAACGACGTGAGGTGATACGGCTCAAACCAGCCGTAGCACGGATCTCGGTGTTGAGATCCGCTGGTTGTGACTTTTTTTGAGCGAGTTTGGCGGTTGGGCGAAAGCGGCCGCGCAGCACAGGTGCGTCCGCCCGAAGCGCCCGGGCAACGCTAACAGGACCGCGTTACCGGCCGTGACAACCGACCTACCAGCGCTTCGCGCGGAAGCCACCTGAAGCGCCTGAAGGGGGTTAGCGAGGGGCTTTGCCGCCGACGGGGCGCCCGCTTCTCTGCCTCGGGCCGCGTAAACCGGCGCGTCTGTTAGTTCTTGCCGCGCAACAGGCCCCAGCCCATGCTGGCAAGGCCGGTAATCACCAGAGCGACGTTGACGTTTCGAGGGAAGATGTCGTCGTAGTAGACGAAGCAGAACAACCACGACACGATGATCATTACACCAAGGACAAACATGCAGGCCTCCGCACCTACTTAGCCGCCTCCATCAAGTCTAAGCATCCGCGCAACGGCCCTCAAATCGTGGTTTCACCCCACCGGCCACCGCGACTGACCTGATTTTAGTACTAGTACTACAGCCAGGAGACATAGTACGGGTGCCCCGTTATGGGTTCAGCTCTGCCGAGAGGGCGGTGAAGAAGCGCTTGATCATCATCTTCGACGTCATATCGAGCAGGCGTTGGCCAACCGCGGCGATGAGGCCGCCTACCTTGACGTCTCCTTCGTAATGGACCACCGTCTCGCCGTCGTTGTCGGCATTCGGCTCGAGCCGTAAGGCACCACCGCCGTTTACGAATCCTACCTTGCCCCGGCCCTCGACCTGGAGGCGGTAGCTGCTGGGAGGCTGTTGGTCTTCCAGCCGCACCTTGCCGTCGAAAAAGCCCTGCACCGACGAGATCGCCAGCTTCATCTTCATGCGATACTCGTCAGGCCCGGCGGGCTCAAGGGATTCGCAGCCAGGCAGGGTGCGGGCCAGCACCTCAGGGTCGAGCAGCGCGGCCCAGACCCTCCGCTGCGGCGCCGGCAGCGTGTACTGGCCGCGGACCTTCATCAGCCGCCGGCAGCGTCTTCGAGCGCCCGGCGTACCTGCACCGAGGCAAGATGGGCGCGATATTCAGCCGACGCGTGGATGTCGCTGAGCGCCTCGACACCGTCCGCTGCATGCTGCGCGGCGGCGGCCAAGGTCTCGGCGTTCGCCGCCTGGCCTTCGAGCGCTGCTTCGACCGCTGTGGCGCGATAAGCCTTCGAAGAAACTCCGGTCACACCCACACGCGCCAGGGAGATCTTGCCGGCGACAACAGCCAACCGGACGGCCGCGCCGACAACCGCGTAGCCGGAGGCGGGTTGGACGATCGTCCGGTAGGCCGTGCCGGCGCCGTTGGTCTCGGCGGCAACGTGGACCTCGGCCAATACCTCCCCGTCTTCAATCGCGGTCGTCAAGGCATCGACGATGAAGTCGTCGATGGCGAGCACTCGCTCGCCACCCGAGCTGACCAGCCGCACCTTGGCCTCGAGTGCCAGCAGCGCCGCCGGGTAGTCGGCAGCCGGATCGGCATGGACAATGCTGCCGCCGATCGTGCCCCGGTTGCGCACCTGAACGTCACCGATCTCGGCGGCGGTCTTCGCCAGCAGCGGGCACTTGGCCTGCAATAGCTCCGACGTCTCGACCTGATTGTGAGTCGTCATCGCCCCGATGCGAATGGTCGCATTCTCTTCGGCGATGAAGTTCAGGTCGGGAATCCGATCGAGATCCACCAAGTGACTGGGCTGCGCCAGCCGGAACTTGAGCATCGGAATCAAGCTTTGCCCGCCCGCCAGTACCTTGCTGTCGGGATGGTCGGCCAGCAGCTTGAGAGCGTCGGAGAGAGTTTCCGGCGCGGAGTAATCGAAGTTCGCGGGAATCATGACTGACTCCTTTCGTGGATCACCTTCCAAATCGATGGCGGGGTCATGGGGATGTCAACGTGCTCCACGCCGAGCGGCGACAGCGCATCAACGACAGCGTTGACCATCGCCGGTAGCGAGCCGATCGTGCCAGCCTCGCCGACTCCCTTTACGCCCAGCGGATTGACCGGCGAGGGAGTCTCGGTGCGCTCGGACTCGATCCAAGGCATGTGCTTGGCCTTGGGGATCGCGTAGTCCATCAGCGTGCCGGTTAGCAATTGGCCCTCGTCGTCATAGACCACGCCTTCGAGGAACGCCGGGCCGAGACCTTGCGCGATACCGCCATGAATCTGACCGTCGACCAGCAGCGGGTTGATGACCTTGCCGCAGTCATCGACCGCGACGTAACGCAGGATGCTCGTCTCGCCCGTCTCCTTGTCGACTTCCACGACGCAGATATGCGCACCGTAGGGGAAGGCGAAGTTGCTGGGCTCGAAGAAGCGTGTGACCGAGAGACCGGGCTCGGTCCCCGGCGGCAGGTTGTGGCAGAGGTGCACCTCGAGAGCCACGTCGCCGAAGGTGAGCGTCTTGTCGGTCGCGCTCGATGTGAACGTGCCGTTCTCGAAACTCACCGAGGCCGCCTCGACGCCCAGCAGGTGGGCGGCGTGCTTGGTGGCTTTCTCGACGATGTCCTGCAGCGCCAGGTGCAGCGCGCTCCCCCCGATCGAGATACCCCGGCTGCCGAACGTGCCGATGCCGTAGTAGACCCGCGCCGTGTCTCCGTGAACAACGGCCACGTCGTCCATCGCGACGCCGAGCGCATCGGCCGTCATCTGCGCGAAGCTGGTCTCCTCGCCCTGCCCGTGCGGCGAGATGCCGGTCATGACGGTGACGGTGCCGGTCGCCTCCACGCTGACCGTGGCGCTTTCCCAGCCCCCGGCCGGCAGAGCCGGCGACGGTCCGAAGGCGCAGATCTCGCCGTAGGTCGAGATGCCGATGCCCATCAGGCGGCCTTCGCTGCGCGCTTTCTCTTGATCTTTGCGGGCCTTTTTGTAGTCGACCATGTCGAGCGCTTTGTTGAAGGCCTCGGCGTAGTCGCCGCTGTCGTAGCTGAGCCCGGTCGCGCTTTCGAAGGGAAACTCCGAGGCGGCCGGAAAGTTCTTCAGTCGCAGTTCAGCCGGGTCCATGCCGAGCTTCGCCGCCATCTTGTCAACGATGCGCTCGATGACGTAGGTAGCTTCGGGGCGTCCGGCGCCTCGGTAGAGATCACTCGGCGCGCGGTTGGTAAAGACTCCCTTCAGGTCGGCCGAAAAGTTCTTGAACTTGTAGAGGCCCGGCAGCATGAGTACGGCAAGCGTGGGGATGATGGGCGTCAGTAGTTGGTGGTGCGCGCCGTTGTCGAGCAGGATGCTGAGCTTCAAACCGGTGAGCGTGCCGTCCTTCGTGGCCGCCAATTCGACGTCGTCGATGTGCGCCCGGCCGTGGGCGACGACTTGGATGCTCTCGCGCCGGTTCTCGATCCACTTCACTGGCCGCTTCAGATCGATGGCGATCTTGCAAGCCAGGGCTTCCTCGGCCCAGACGTTGCACTTGCTTCCGAATCCGCCGCCGACCTCGGGCGCGATGACCCGCACGTGGTGCTCGGGCAGACCTAATTGCACGGCCAATTGCGTCTTGAGCAAGTGAGGAATCTGCGTCGACGAGTGAAGGGTCAACTCCTTGGTGCCGGCGTCGTAGTCGGCCACCACCCCGCGCGTTTCCATCGGCGTCGGCGCCAGACGAGGCACCAGCACTCGCTCTTTGACGATCACATCCGCCTCGGCGAAGGCTTTCTCGACGTCGCCGCCCGATTGTTGAAAGGTGAACGAGACGTTGTCAGGATACTCCGGATGCACCCGCGGCGCATCATCGTTGAGCGCTTTCTCCGGGTCAGAGATTACATCGGTCGGTTCGTAGTCGACCTCGATCCGATCGAGGCCGTCGGCCGCGATGTAACGGTCGCTGGCGACGACGGCGGCGACGGGATGGCCGACGTAGTAGACGCGGTCCTGCGCCAGGATCTTGTGCTCGGGAATCCGCAGCGTGGGCATGGACCCGGCACAGGGCACTCCCCCGATGGACTTGACGTCCTCGCCGGTATAGACGGCCTTGACCCCGGGCAGCTCCAGTGCCTTCTCGATCGAGATGCTCTTGATGTTCGCGGCCGCGTAAGGGCTGCGGAGAATCGCGGCGTACAGCATGCCGGGTTTGGTGATGTCGTCTACGTACGTGGCCGTGCCGGTGATAAGGCGCGGGTCTTCAACGCGGCGGATGCGCTCGCCGATGTGAGTCTTGAGTTTCGGTACGGTGGTTGTAGTGGCCATGGTTTACGCTCCCGCCCCCTTTGCTTTGGCCGCGGCCTCGACCGCGTTCACGATGTGCTGATAGCCGGTGCAGCGGCACAGATTACCTTCGATCCCGTGCCGGATTTCATCCCGCGACGGGTCGGGGTTATCGCTCAGCAACTGATCGACCGCCATGATCATGCCCGGCGTGCAGAAACCGCACTGCAGGCCGTGCTCGTTCCAGAAGGCTTCCTGCACGGCGTGCAGGGCGCCGTTCTCCGCCATGCCTTCGATGGTGATCACGTCCTTGCCGTCGGCCTGCACGGCCAGCACGGCGCACGACTTCACAGCACGTCCTTCGATCATCACCGTGCAGGCGCCGCACACGGTGGTCTCACAGCCAATGTGGGTGCCGGTAAGGCTGAGATCTTCGCGAAGAAAATGGACCAGGAGCCGGCGCGGCTCGACGGCACGCTCGTACTCCTGTCCGTTGACAGTCAACTTGATGCTCATTTCCATAAGGGTGTCTCCTAAAGCGCCCATAAATCATGAACCATCGGGAACAGAGAGGTCAAGGGTTTCCGACCGGCTGCGAGCGCCTTCTTCGTGCACGTGAGAAAACGAACACCACCCTGCCGGAACACGGTATACAATAGATACACCGCACGCGTTCGCGCTGAGTCTCCATTCGTCGAGGGTAGAATTCATGGGCAGGACCGCTACCTCCCTTTGTCTAGGACTGTTTGTCTTCGGCTTGCAGCCGCTGCTTGCCGATCCGACTTTGCGGCTCGTCGTTCCACTGACGCTGCGACAGGCGAACGGGGACGTTCAGCCGGTTTGGATCACGCCCGGCACGGATGGCCCGGGAGATCTTTTCATCGAGGCCGTGAACGAGGGCGACGGAGCGCTGGCGCCCACCGTCAATGGCGGACCCTCGCCATGGCTGGTGCCCGAGGTCACGGGCATGGCTCCGTGTACTTTCGACGCGGGCCGCACCTGCACCGTCATCGCCGTCCGTTTCGCCGCCGCGGGCTTGGCGCCGGGAACCTATGAGGGACAAGTCGAGGTGCGGGATCCGGCCGCCCTGGATGCGCCGCAGCGAGTGCGGGTCCGCATCTACGTCGGGACGAACGTGCCCGATCGCGTGGACCTGTTCGTGCCCAATGTGGGGGGTGCAACCGATACCGCGGAATTCCAGACCGCGGGAGGCCCCTCGCCCATCATCACGACGACGTCGGCGGGTTCATTTCTGTCCGTGTCCTCATCGGGTCTCGGTTCACTGCAAGCGGTTCACAATCATCAAGTGATCGGCACCCACCGGCCCGGTGTCGTCGTCGGGGCGAACGACGGGACCTTCACCGTCGGCGGTTCGAGCTTTGGACCCGACAACCGGGCCGTGCCCGTGACCCTCACGGTCACCGACGGGCCCATCGCGGACTTAGGCATCGTTCAACTCGACTTCTTCAGCGCCGAAGGAGTCGCCGAGGAACATGGCGGTGTCGTGCGCACGCTCGTGGTCAGCAATCGCGGTGCCGGTGACTTGGTCGTCGATAGCGTCGACGTCGAGACCGACACCGGCGGCGACTGGCTTGGCATCGAAGACCTGGGCGGAAACGTGTATACCGCTCGCGCCACCGTGGGTGCTCTGGGACCTGGCATGTACACCGGACAACTCCGGTTCAACACCAACGCCGCCAACGCCCCATGCACTCTGCTGGTCATTTTCATCGTCCAGCCGGCCGGACCGCCCGAGTCCAACTTCCGCGGCGCGGTGAACGGAGCCAGCTTCAGCGCCTTTCAGCCGCTCGGGCCCGGAGCCATTGGAACGATCTTTGGCATTCACCTCGCGTCGGCGACGGCCGGCGCCACCGAGACGCCGCTGCCCACCAACCTGGCGGGGGTGAAGGTGCTGATCAACGGCATCGAGGCCCCGCTCTTTTTCGTGTCGTTCGGTCAGGTCAACTTCCAGGTGCCGTACGAGATCGCCCTGGGGCAGGCCACGATCCGGGTGATGAGGGACGACGCGATGGGGAACCCCACTTCGGCGGCCATTGACATCCGTTCTCCCGGCATCTTCCTTCTCAGCATCGGGCAGTACGGAATCGTCACCAACTTTACGCAAGGGAATTTTCCGCTTCCCACCGCTGTCGGCGCGGCTGCCGGGCTTCCCGCGGCGCCGGCCCGCCCGGGAGACGCGATCGTGGTCTGGGCCACAGGCTTAGGCAGCGTAACGCCCGCCGTGGCGACCGGAGCCGCCGCGCCGTTCGATCCGCTTTCGGCGGCGGATTCGGTCCCAGATGTGCTGGTTGGGTTTGGCATCTTCGGTACGCCCGTGCGGCCCTTCTTCGTCGGATTGGCACCGGGCTTTGTGGCGCTGTTCCAGATCAATCTCTTCCTACCGGTGCAGTTGGCCACCAATGACCGCACGCCGATAACCCTGGAGTTCTCCGACGGCCGGCGCAGTAACACAGTGGAAATCGCCGTCGAACGCTGAGGCCGTGCCGCCCGGCCTTTAGAATCATGGCGGGTCCGCGGCGGCACCCCCCATCGGGGCTCCGCCGGGGCTCGGATACAATAAGACCGTGCTCTGATTCTCCCGGACATCGCTATGGGGGGCTCTCTCTGCGCGCCGGCCGCGCGGACCAACTCAACCGGTCTCCGGACGAGCATCTGCGGGCAAGCCCGTAAGCCCCGGCGACTCGCCTCTCCACTCTGCGAAAACCGTCGGATAGGAGTCATTGCCCATGGTCAAGTACCTGCTCGGCATCATCAGCGGAATCATTTTGGTGGTCCTGTTCGTCGTTTTTCTCGTCTTGGCGGGCGTGGCCGTGCAGTCGTTCGAGCCCGACATCGAGGCCGACTCCGTGCTCACTATGCGGCTGAGCGGGCGCATCCCCGAGCACATCGACGGTTTCTCGATTCAGATGCTTCGCAGCGGCCCCCCTCCGACGGTGCTGGAGTTGCGTAACGTCTTCGAAAAGGCCGCCGAGGACGACCGGATACGCGCCTTGACCCTTGACCTGCGGGGCCTCGGGGCCGGTTGGGCCAAAGCACAGGAGATCCGCTGGGGCATCGAGAAGTTCAAGCAAGCCGGCAAGCCGGTCTTCGCGTTCCTAACCACCGGCAGCACGATCGACTACCTCGTTGCCAGCGCCGCCGACGAAGTCTACATGTCTCCGGAAGGCATGCTCGACGTCAAAGGCCTGCGAATCGAGGCCAGCTTCTACACCGAGACGCTCGCCAAGCTCGGCATCGAGGCCGAACTCCACCGGGTCGGCAAGTACAAGAGCGCCGTGGAACCCTACGTGCGAACCAGCATGTCGGACGAGTACCGCGAAGTCTGGAACTCGATTCTGGATGACGTCTACAGCCGTTTCTTGACGACCGTTGGCGTGGCTCGCGGGAAATCCGAAGAAGAGATGCGGCAGATCGTCGAAACCGGACCCTTCCTGCCGCGGCAGGCCCTCGACGCCGGACTGATCGACGGCCTCAAGTACCGAGACGAGTTGGAAGATCACATCACAGAGACCCTCGAACTCGATGAGCTGCGCAAGGTCAAGTACAGCGAGTATCGCAACCCGCTGCCCGACTCGCTCGGCTTCGGCGCCGACAATCAAGTTGCTGTGGTGTATGCCGTCGGCGAGATTCTGAGCGGCAAAGGCCAGACGGATCCCTTCACCGGCTTAACGATCCTGGGGGCGGATTCCTTCTCGGCCACGCTGCGCAAGCTGCGCGAAGACGACGACATCAAGGCCGTCATTCTGAGAATCAACTCGCCCGGCGGTGACGCCGTCGCGTCCGATCAGATTTGGCGCGAGGTCAATCTGCTACGCGAGGAAAAGCCGCTCGTCGTCTCGTTCTCCGACGTGGCGGCCTCGGGCGGCTACTACATCGCCATGGCCGGCGCGCCGGTGTTGGCCTACCCCGGCACCTACACCGGCTCGATCGGCGTTTTCTACGGCAAGATCAACCTGCGCGGGCTCTACGACAAGATCGGCCTCAAGAAGGAAGTGATCAAGCGCGGCCGCTTCGCCGACATCTATAGCGACTATCGATCGTTGACCGACGACGAGCGCGCCAAGCTGCGCGGCGACATCGAGATCTTTTATAAGGGCTTTGTCGACAAAGTGGCCGAGTCCCGCGAGCGCGAGTGGGAAGAGATCGACGAGGTCGCGCAAGGCCGTGTCTGGATGGGAAGCCAGGCCGAGCAGCAGGGCCTGGTGGACGAGTTGGGCGGATTCGACCGCGCCATCGAGCTGGTCAGAGAGGCAGCCGGGATCGAGGAGGACGAAGAGATCCAACTGGTCCCCTACCCGGCCCCCAAGAACCCGTTCGAAGCTCTGTTCGACGCCGACACTTGGGTGAGCGAGCCTGCGTGGGTTTCCCTGGTGCGCTCGCGCCTGGCGGACTTGCCCCTAGGCCCGTCGCTGCTGCAAGGCGGCATGCTCCGGATCGCGCCTTACTCGATTCAAGTACGCTGACATCCCCATGGTGCCCGCGAAACGAAATGTAGGGGCACAGCATGCTGTGCCCGGCAGCATCGGTAATCCCACCCACATTCGAAGTCCAGAGAATCTGTGTTCATCTGTGGATAATCTTCTCCAAGGAGCACGCATGATCTCCCGTCGAAACATCCTCAAAAGCTCCCTGCTTCTTTCCGGTTCCGGGGCAGTTGCCGCTTCCTCTTCGGCAGCACCGCCCACCGGCGACATCGCCATCTCCAGCTCGAACGGCCTCGCCTGCTGCAAACGCGTCATCGAGCGGCTGCAAGCCGGCGAGGACACGCTCGACGCCGTCATCGCGGGCGTCAACCTGCCGGAACTCGACCCCGAAGACAGTGGCGTCGGTTACGGCGGCCTTCCCAACGAAGACGGCGTCGTCGAGCTGGACGCCTGCGTCATGCACGGCCCCACCCGGCGCGCCGGCAGTGTCGCTTCGCTGCGCAACATCAAGACGCCGTCCAAAGTCGCCCAGTTGGTAATGGAGCGCACCGACCACATCATGCTCGTCGGCGAGGGCGCGCTGCGATTCGCCAAGGCCCACGGCTTCCCCGAAGAAGACCTCCTCACCGATAAGGCGCGCCTCGCGTGGCTCACCTGGAAGGAGTCGCGCGACACCGATTGGGGCCCCGGCCTCGACGCGCCTCCCGCCCAACAGGAAGCCCACAAACAGGAGGCCCGGCTGCGGGACCGCTTCCCCGACGCTAGCCCCGAGTGGTTCGCCTGGGCGCGCCGTATCGCCGCCGACCCGCCCAAAGGCACGATCAACTGTCTGGCACGCAACCGCAAGGGTGAAATGTCCGGCTGCACGACCACGAGCGGCCTGGCGTTCAAGATCCCGGGACGCGTCGGCGACTCACCCATCATCGGCGCCGGGCTCTACGTCGACCAGGACGTCGGCGCGGGCGGCTCGACGGGCCGCGGCGAGGAGAACATCCGCGTCTCGGGCGGCCACACGGTCGTCGAGAACATGCGCCACGGCATGAGCCCTCGGGATGCCTGCCTCGACGTGCTCAAGCGTGTCTCGCGCAACTACAACGACGACCTCGATCGTCTCCAGGCCATCCACATCGGCTTCTACGCGCTACGCAATGACGGCGAGCACGCCGCAGCGTCGTTATGGTCCTACCGCACGCGCGACGGCAAGCCCCGCGTCCCGCAGTACGTCGTCAACGACGGCTCCGGCAGCCGCCGGGTCGACGCGGCGTATCTCTACCAACGGGACTAAGCCGGGTGGCGCAGACGCCTACGTCTGCCGCATCGACACTTCTAAGGAACCTTCTGCCTCGAGTGTAACCGGGAGTGTAACCGGGACAGCCTCAATTATTTGAGCGTCGAGGGGTCGCGCAAGATACTCTACCCCCTGTTGTCACGGGTTCCTGGGTGCCCACCTCGGTCCTGCCGATCTCGATAGCCGTGTCCGGCAGGAGAGCCCAGTGGAGCATAAAAGACCACGTTTCCAAGCCTGCGATTCTCGGCCATGGCGCGTGCGTAATCCTTGATGATTGTTTTCATGTGCGTACGATCTGAGAGCACTCCGGTATCAGAGTAAATTGAGGCTGTCCCGGTTTCCGGGCCGATTGGGAGGACGAAACGCCCTGAAGCCGACCACAAGATGTGGGGTTACCTGAGTCAAATGGATACCCCAGTTGATTCGATTCGGGGCGAATCAAAAATTGAAGGTGACTCCTACGAATAAACCAAATCCGGATAAATCATCTATATCATTACCCACTGTTCCGACGTAAGTGGCTTCAATTGGAATTGAAATCAGACGGCTGATATAGAGATCCACGCCGCCGTGGAGACCAAATCCAACGCCGTGTTCAATACGCGTCTCAGATGTGGTGAGCTGCTCGTGAACGTAATAAATGTTGCCTTGCAGATAAGGTATGACTCTCTTACCTTTTGTCCTGTTCAACCCATTTACTCGTATGCTAGGTCCTATGTAACCGGCTGCCAGTTTAACTTCCCCAGATGTAGGAGTAGACCACCGACCTATCCAATGTCTTGAAATATCTAGGGCGAGATCGATGTGAGGATTTAGCGAATAGCGGTAGTTGGGTATGTTGAGGGCTCCCACAAACCTGTTCCCTTCAATATCTAAATCTAAATTCCCAAGCTCAATGACATCAGTTGAAGGGTTAAAAATGCCTACCTGCATACCGATGTGATGCCTTCTTAGCTCTTGTTCAGGGATGACGTTATGGACTTCATCGTAATCGCGTCGCCTTTCTTCGTCGATATCGACGCCATCGAAGCGCACCGGGCTACCCACCGCCACCCCGTCGCGGACGTACCACTCGTACTCGCGCCGGAAGCTGGAGCGCGGAATCTCGATTTCGTTGTTACCCGGTGTGGCGCGCGCCTCGCTCTCGTTCAAAGCGCCCGCACTGGGCTGCGCAGCTGCGGGCGGGGCGATCACCGTCGCCGGAACGAGGGAGTGCTGAGCAGACGCCGACCCGGACAGCAGCAACAATATGAGCGTTGCCGCGAGGCGCTTGGGGTTTACGGGGCGCCGATCCGTTCGGTCACCGAGACCGCGGCTGCGTGATCTGGTATCCATCGTTGTTTCCTCCTAGAATTGGAAAATCCTGCCACGAGGCAAACCACAAAAGCGATTTCTCCCGTTTGGGAGCGCCCTACCGGGCGATCAGCATCGTCACCCGATGCGGCTCCGTTCCCGGCGGCCGTATCGGGGCCCCGTGAGCATCTCGTAGAGTGAATGGGTGGTGCATGAGGATGTCCTGCCTGCCGTCCTGGTTGAGATCCACCAGCCAGGTGTATTCCTCGTCGTTGGGCACGGCGACCGCAACGTCTTGAGGCCGCCGCGAGAACAGGTCCGGCCCCGGCACGCCGACAAAGACGTCCAGGTGCCTGGGGTGCTGCCCGATGAGCAGGTCGGAGAGGCCGTCGCCGGTCACATCCCCGATGAGCAAAGTCGAGTTGAACGCGCGCGGCCAACTCTTTTGTGTCTTTCGGCGTTCGTGCGTCGCCCCTCGAAGCACGATGTCCAGGGGCGCCGACCCCGGCTCGCGATGGCTGGGCACACCGTCTAACGCGATTGTGCGGATGGCGTTGGGTGTGTCGGGGTAACGGCCCTCCTCCTTGCGGTAGAACTCGAGATCCAACGAGATGTCATCGCCCATGAACCCTTTGATGCTCTTCCAAAGGCTGCTTTCGAGGAACCGGACCTCGATGGTTGTGAACATCAGCAGGCCCCGGCCGTCGCGACCGCGGTCGGGCCGGTCCAGCCCGATCTGAATGCTGCCCTCCGACTGGAACGTCGCCCCGACCTTCGAGGCGAACACGGTGCCGCCATCGGTTGTTCGCGCGCCAAAATGCGCCTCGTAGGTGGATCGCTTTTTAGATATTCTTTTGCCCTTGAGCGAGAACACAACGAGGTCGCCCACGCCGTCGCCGTTGAGGTCGGTCAGCGAGTGCAGCGCCCTCCCTGTCATGTCTCCCGCGGCGAGCGAGTAGATCTGGTCGGTATCGAATGCCACGTCGGTCGTGAAGGTCTCGCCCACCGGGTCAAACAGCCCACGCACGTCTTGGGCGTGAACCTCGAAGTGGTCCTCGTTCCAGAACACCAGGTCGCTGCGACCATCCTGGTTGTAGTCCGTCTCGTGGACACGGCTCTCAGACCAGGGGTCGTAGCGATACCCGTCGGCTCCGTAGATCCCACTCATATCAGTGGGTGGGCCGATCGTCAGTGGATCGGCGAACGCGCCGTCGCTCATCTGGATGAACACCCAGAAGCCATCGACATCCGGCACGACTAGGTCGTCGAGGTCGTCTGCGTTCAGGTCCCGAGTGACGTCTACGTGCGGGATTTCGTCGCTGCGTGGCGGATTGAAATTGGAAGTAACCGCCACAAGCAGGTGTTCCGTCGCCGATTCGGTATCGAACCAGTTCAGGCGGCCGCGCTCGTACAGGACCAACCGGTCGCGTCCGCCTATGTTGGCCACATCGACAAACAACACTTCGGGACGCAGCATTGCGTCGAGTTTCGGCGCCCAGGCGCCGCTACCGAACGCGTAGATGCGCAAGCGCCGGTCGTCATTCTCGTCGATCTGCACCACGGCGAGTTCCGCAATGGTGCCGCCGAGCAGAAATCCCGTCAAAACGGTCAGGCGCTTCGCGACGCCGGTGACGACCTCGTACGTCTCGAAAGTGACTTGCGCGGTGGCAGTCGTCATGTAGCCCGACAGGAAGACTCCCAACACCAGCATGGAGAACAGGCTTCGTCGATAATGCCTCGTGCGGCCGGTTGCCGCGCTAGGTCTCGCTCCGATCATGTCCTTAGGCTAGAGCGGAGAGGGCTTTGCGCCCACCCAAGCTGTGACAGTTTGTGAAGTGGCACAATGGTCTGGTCGTGGCGCTCGAGATTCAAATCAGCCGCGAGGCCGACGTTCGGATCCACGAGCAGGTTGCGGCTCAGATCGTGCTACACATCGGCTCTGGAGCTCTGCGGCCAGGGGACGCCTTGCCCAGTGTGCGAGCCCTGGCCCGCCGGCTGCACATTCATCGCAACACGGTCACTAGCGCCTACCGTGATCCTGTCCTAACCAAATTGGTCGTCAGGCGTCCGGGGAACCAACTCGTTGTCCGCGACCCGCAAAGCCGTCAGGCGGAGGTCGGAAACGGACTCGGCGAGTTCGTGGACTCGACAATCCGGGCGGCCCGGCAGCGTGGCTACAGCCTTAAAGAACTGAGCGGACGCCTTCGCGATCGCCTACTGGCCGCGCCGCCGGACCACGTCCTAGTCTTGTCCGACGATGTCGGCATGCAAGTCCTCATTTCCGCGGAGCTGAGCGCTCGTTTCAGCATGCCGATACATACTTGTTCGGCAGCCGACCTGCTGGCCGACCCAGACCGATTGTTGGGTGCGCTCCTAGTCAGCCCTCCCGGCGACATCCCGACCCTCGAAGCCGTAATCCCGGCCGAGAGGCCCGCAATTTCGATGATCTACTCATCCGCCGTGGACCACGCATCGAGGATTCGGCGCCTCGATCATCCCTCACTAATCGTTGTAGCCTCGATCAGCGAGTACTTCCTAGAGATGGCCCGCGGTGTGCTAGCGCCGGCCGGGCCATTCCATCCGGAGCTTGTTGATCTCTGGCGGCCCGCTCGCCGCGCTTGGCGCCGCGGACCTGATTTTCTGCGCCATTCCATCCGGAGGCTTGTTGATCTCTGGCGGCCCGCTCGCCGCGCTTGGCGCCGGGTGCATTCTGGGTGCACTGGCGTCCATGGATTAGGGGCTACCTGAGTCAAGTGGATACCCCATTTTCTGCGATTACTGCGCGCACCCAGTTGTGCGCAGCGCGCGACCCAAGGCCGAGATTATTCGCCACCATCTCATTTCACCCTCCTGTCTCGATCAGATCCAGGCCGCGCTCGACAGCCGCGCTTGGCTTCAAGAAACATCGGGGTAAGTTGCCGACCACTCGCCCTACGTGATCGCGAACCCGATCCGGCTCGAATTCCGCTGGCGGGTGGGGTGGTGCCTCCAGATCCGAGAAGTCTTCAAACGGCGAAGGGTTTATCGACCCTGTTGCCGCCGCTGCTCGGCTTGGAACCAGTGATCCGTGATTCGTGGGTCGTGAATTAGCGTGCGTCAGTAAGAGTACCGCCACAGCAGGTTTAGGGAGCTGCGCCCCCAGTGCTCGTGACGCCCTCGATTACTTGGTGAAAAACCAAACGCCGTCAGCCTCGCGGGCCGCTTTGACCGAGTCGCCGATCGCGACCGGACTGGTGGCGTGCGGCGGAATCGGTTGACCCCGGTTTGTCGTCATGGCTAAGCACTAGCCGACAACGGCGGATCTAGCCCACACTTCGAGGTCTTCGAGGCCGCGTTCGAGAAAGACAGCTTCACTTGCCCCGGATTGCCGACCAGAAGCCACGTTCGGCAGTAATTCCCGCTAAGTCCCTCTTCTGTAACAAGTTAGTGGGAGAGGTGGCGGATTCGGAGTCGGAACCCGATTTGAACGCAGCCGCTGCGCGGCGGACGCTTCGCGTGGTAGGATTTGGCAGGGCAACTGCTGATGCGGTCGATCAAACTTGGAGCAGCTACCGTCCCCCTGTCCATCTTCGCGGGCCGACGACACCGCACCGCGCAGAACGAGTTGGGATACAAACCCCTTAAGAGCAATTGCCCTGCCAAATAGGGCCGCTGCCTTCAAATCGTTCTATCGCAAGCGCTTACTTCAGCGTGGGGTCGACCCTCTCTGCTCCCGGCGCCTGCGATACAACACTCTGATTTCCAGACATCTTTCAGTGGATCGGCCGTAAGTCACTATTGATCAGGGTCTTAGACTAGTTCCGGCCTGAAACTCCCTGCGCAGTTTCGAGTGAAGAGAATCCACCCGGACCACGGCCCTTGTGCGTCTTCGCTGGTACTGCGTGCTAATGACGAAAAGTGGGGTATCCATTTGACTCAGGTGACCACAACATACTGTGGTTGGCCATTGGCGGCCCCCGGAAAGGCTTGCCGATAGCACCACGTTTCCAAGCCTGCGATGGCCATGGCGCGTGCGTAATCCTTGATCGGCCCGAAACGCAGCCTCGTGGCCCAATTGCCTGCAGACCGGCGTCTGGCGCCCCAGGGTGCATTCTGGGTGCAGTGTGCTGGCGTCCATGGATCGACCAAACCACAACGCCTAGGGGCTACCTGAGTCAAGTGGATACCCCATTTGACGAAATCTTGGTCTGAGTCTCAGCGGAGCAACTGCCGAATCTGATCTACGGCGAATTTGATCTTGTGGCCAATAAACATCTCACCCAGTTCCGGTGTGGCTTTTGTTTGGTCCCCGTGGACTCCTGTCTCGCCAGCCTCGATTGGGCCGCTCTTGCTGAAAAGGCGACCGTTATCAAGCTCGGCAACCAGCTTGTCACGACGAACCCATTTGTTTTCCTTGTCGATGAACATGACTTCCGATGTATCGTCAGTTCCGGCGTGATAGTCGATAGCGATGTTGTGCTCAGTGAGGTACTTCCTCATGGCATCTTTCTCTTTGAAGTACAGATCGGGGACGTAGACAACACGAACGTCCTTTGGCTTCCACACTCGGTCGAGCTCCGCCGCCACACGTTTCAACGCCTCCTGTCCGGCTCCGCCGTGGTCGCTCATCAGAGCGACGTTCTTGAAACCGGCCGCAATGGCGCTCACGGCGACGTCGTGAGCGATCAATCCGAAAGCCTGTTCTGAGACGTTGACCGTTCCCGGGAATCGCATCGCTCCTGTCTTGTGCACCGGATCTCCCGTTGGCGCGAAGGGCATGACTGGATACACGAGAGCGTCGCCCAACTCCTCGGCAATCTTTTGAGCAGTGTGGTGCGCAATGAACAGGTGTTTGCCCAGCGCCACTCCTGGTCCGTTCTCTTCGATGCTCGCGGCGTAGTAGATGGCCGTTGTCTTGCCAGCGGCAATCGCGTCTCGCAACTCTGTCCAGGTCAAATCTTCGATCAGAAGCGACGTCGGCTGCGCGAACAGCGCAGCCGGCACGATGAGCGCGGCGAAGCCAATTTTCATATTGAAAGAGTAGCGCATCGCCACCGCGCCGGCCCCACCCAGATCCTCAAGGCGGATCAGGTGTGCCAAAGCTCAACGGATCGAGATATCACGCCACCTATCTGCGGACGAGCTCTATGTAATTTGATTCACGGGGAATGGGGTATCCACTTGACTCAGGTAGCCCCTAGGCGTTGTGGTTTGGTCGATCCATGGACGCCAGCACACTGCACCCAGAATGCACCCTGGGGCGCCAGACGCCGGTCTGCAGGCAATTGGGCCACGAGGCTGCGTTTCGGGCCGATCAAGGATTACGCACCGGGCCATCGCAGGCTTGGAAACGTGGTGCTATCGGCAAGCCTTTCCGGGGGCCGCCAATGGCCAACCACAGTATGTTGTGGTCACCTGAGTCAAATGGATACCCCACTCACGGGGTTTAATGGTTGATTGCAGTCGCGGACCTCTTCGTGCCTGCGCAGGATAACGGCCCTCCCACGAGCCAAAGAACCGTTGCGCGGCAGGTCCAGTTGCGCTACTCTGCCGGTGCGGGCTGGAGCCCGATAGGAAGTCTCGGTACGAGCATCACAAGCTGACTGGAGCCACATGCCTGCTCCCGGCTCCAAGCCGTCCGTTTCATATGGGTTATCGGCCACGGATCACGAGTGGACTTCTGATCTCTGTGCTCATGGGCTTAGCCGCTACGCACTACTTCATCCATCGGGTCGGCACGCACCGTGGGCGCGCTCGGGCCGAAAGCTGGATCTACGCCGGCAGGGATGCGCGCAATCAGTGGGTTGACTATGTGAGGCCGCTGGAAGATCTACTTGGCCGACTTGGCCTCGATCCAGGCGTGTTGCAAATGGCCGGACATCCCACGTACCACTCGCAGTGGGGGCAAGACCGGTGGGTGGCCGAGAAAGTATTTCCCGGAGTCAAGGATGGTTACTTCGTCGACGTTGGAAGCGGGCACGGAACCAAGGACTCAAACACCAAGGCATTGGAAGCCCTGGGGTGGAGTGGCGTTTGCGTCGATCCATTTCCACAGAGTATGGAGACCCGCAGATGTGAGGTTTTCGCTGAGGTTGCCTACAGCAGCGCTGGGCACACCGTCTCCTTCACGCGCGCGGGGCATCTGGGCGGCATCCGTGATCATTTGAGTCTCTGGGCATCGGACAAGCGCTTGGCCCGGGCAGAAATCGTCGAGCTGACTACCACCACGATGGACGAAATCCTAGAGAGAGCACAAGCCCCACAATACCTTCACTATGTCAGTCTCGATGTCGAAGGCGCCGAGTACGAGGTTCTGCAAGGTCTTGATCTTGCCAAGTACCAGATAGGCGCTTTGACCGTCGAGCACAATTTTGAAGAACGCAGGAGAAGTCGGATCCGGGAGTACCTCAAGAAGCGCGGCTATCGACTTGCGATGTCAATGAAGTACGACGACTGGTACTTGCCGGCATGGGGCCCTTACATCAATGCCGGCGGGGTGGTGGATGCCGCACAGTTCTCTCCCACCGTAGTTCCCGGGGGAATCGCGGCGCTGTTCGGTGCTGAGCTTGCGGACGGGCCGGAATCCGCGTCCGACTCACCTCTCCCTCTAGAACTACAAGGAGCGCGCGTGTTCGTGGACGGCCAGGTTGCCCCGCTGTTGTTTGTCTCTAAGTGTCAAATCAACTTCCTGGTTCCGTATGACGTCGGGAAAGAAGGAACGGCCCAAGTGGTTGTCTGGCACAACGGCTTTTATAGCGTGGCCGAGACGGTCGCCGTGGGCAGCCCGCGCACCGCGCCTGTTCAGTAACGCCTCTACCGGGGAGCCGCTCGCTGGTTGTGCGCTAGATCGCGCAAGCCAGCGTCGGGCCGGGATCGGCCCGGCCCGCGACCTCTAGAGATCCTCTTTTACGGATACATCTGGGGCGGCGGAACCACCTCGTAGCGGGACTGCAAATAGGCTACGAGATCCACGAGTTGCCGGAGGGTCATGTCGGTTGTGGTATCGGGCATCCGCGACTGGCCTTCAGTGAGACTTGGTCCTTTGGATAACCGGCCAGCTTGTGTGACGGATTGATGATCGACGTCACCAAGTACCCGTCCGCGTACGGACTTCGTGTACCGTAGCTCCCAGAGCCACGGGGACCGGCGCCGTTGGTGCCGGGAAGTCATCGCCCACCACCTTGTGGCATTTGTGGCACCCTAATTCCAAGAACGCGGCGCGCCCCCGGCCGACCTCCCCGTTTTCAGGAAGACGGAACCCGACAGGAGAGTGTCGGCCAGAACTGCAAGACGATCCGGCAAGAACCAATACTGCTACTGCCCACGAAACGATTGTCTTCAATCGCTGAACCTCCTCGTCCTTCAACCGGATTCTACCGCCGTTTACTGTCGTGAACAACCGATGTCATGAACGATGACATTTTTTCGCCCCGGCTGTTGCCTCGGCTTGGGGTCCAGGATCTTGAGCAGCAAGAGCCCCGTGAACTGGAAGGCACCGTGGGAGCGAGGGAACCGTTCTGGTCGCCAGGCAATGATTGGATCGGCTTCGCCGTGGGCAGAGAGCTGAAGAAGATTCCAGTTGCCGGCGGGCCGGCCACGGTGCTCTGTCAAATGCCACTGGACGCACCTTATCGCAGGCGGAATGAAGCAAGGTAAGGAGCCCGGCCTTCACATGGCTTCACATCGTTCGGCGCCGGCGCTCCGCAGCGCGCACTTCTTCCTCGTTCATCCCGAGGTGGTGCGCCAGCTCGTGCCAGAGGGTTTCGTACACCATCCGCGGGATGTCGCTGTAGGAAGGCGAGGCGCGCTCGATGGGGCCCTGAAACAGGGTCACTTTGTCGGGCATCGCGAACGTGTAACCGAAACCTCTTCTCGACAGCGGGACTCCTTGATAAAGCCCCAGCAGCGTCCCGCCGGGTGGCACACGGCCCGCTTGGCGGTGCTCGATCCCAGGCTCGTCTTCGACGAAGATGGCGACGTTTGAGAAGCGCTCGCGGAACTCCTCGGGGATGGTCTCCCAGGCCTCGTCAACCAAGCGCTCGAAATCGGAACGAGTCATCGTGTGACCTACGTCACCTTGGGACAGATCGTGAACGGCTGCCGTGCGTTAGCATCGTGAGTCAAGGGTGGCCGAATTCAATCACGCTGGTGCTTATCAGCCGCCTCGGTACCGCCGGCGCATCACTGCCGGCACCTTGTTTTCAACAGGTTAACGAACTGGCCCCGGACTTGCAGTATGGGTGCCAAAGCTTCAGCCGCCGGACTCCCGGGGCTCGGCGGTCGCTTCCAACAGGAGATACTATGCGGCTTTTGACAATGATGGCGCTTGCACTGCTGCTACCCGCGCTTGCATTCGGTCAGTTTGGCAGTTTCGGCGGCAGCGCGACGACGCCGGGCTTCAACGGTTCACCCGTGTCGGTGGCGAAGCAGCCTGCTACGGCGGTGCCGACTGTGATTGGCACTCCTGGCATAACGACCCCGAGGCGCCCACGCGGTGGCCCGGTGAGTTCGCCGTCGGTGCTCGGTGTGCCTTTGCCGGACGAGCGAGTGAGGCGTCCGCGGCAACCCAGACGCCGCGGCAAGTGCTAGCTGGAACACAGCGATTCCGTAAACGCTCCGACTAGACTGAATCGGCGCCGGCCAATCTACCAGGCCGTCAGCGCATCCTCGAACAGCGCGGCGAGTTCCTCCTCGCCCGCAGGCCGTGGAGACAGCTTCGTAACACGGTGCTGCGGAAGCGTGCCCTCCACCAGCGCGGGGATGTGCGAGCTGTCATACCCCAGCGCGCTGATTCCGTTCGGAACGTTCAACCGCTGCATGTAGCCGGTGATCGTATCCGCCAAAATCGCGCCCGCGTCGGCGGCTTTCGCGCTGGAGATATCCGCGCCGAGCACCTCGGCCGCCTTGAGGTGACGCTCCGGGCATGCCTGCGCCGTAAAGCGAAAAACCGCCGGCGCGTTGAGAATGACCGAGATGCCGTGCGGGACAAGAGCGCGCTCGACCGCGTAGCCCGGTGCACGGTACTCCTTCGCCAACTGCTTCACCATGCCGGACACCGGATACGACATGCCGTGTGGCAGATGCACGCCCGCGTTGCCGAAGCCGATCCCGGCATAGGCCGCCGCCAGCAACATTATCCCGCGCGCCTCGTCATCGCCCGTGTCCTCCACTGCGCGCGGAAGATATTCCCGCACCATCCGCAGGGCTTGGATCGACCACAGGTCGCTGATGGGGTTTGAACCCTGGTACGCCGGCCGCAAGATCGGGCGCTCGGGAAGTGGCCTTTCCGTATAGGGGACAGCGGTGTAGGACTCCACGGCGTGACTCAACACGTCGAGCCCGGTGGACGCCGCGACCTCCGGGGGCAGCGTTCGCGTGTTATCGGGGTCGAGGATGCCCAGCGTCGGCTTGAGCATCCGGTGCGCGATGCCGGTCTTGGCATGCATCTCGACGAAATCGAAAATCGCGACGCCCGTCGTCTCGCTGCCGGTTCCCGCGGTAGTGGGGACGGCGAATAGCGGCTTGAGCGGCCCCGGCACGGGCAGACCCTTGCCGATCGGCGGATTGACGTAGTCGAGAAAATCCGCCGGATGCTCGGAGTAGAGATTCGCCGCCTTGGCCGTGTCGATAGTCGAGCCGCCGCCCACCGCTAAGAAGGCGTCCACCGGCTCGGCCGACGCGACCTCGATGGCATCTTGGAACGACCGGTCGGTCGGCTCTACGCGCACGCGCGGGTAGTAGATGTAGGTGATCTTCTGGTCATCGAGCGACTGCCGCACTGTCTGGACGGCCGGCAAGTCGGCGAGCGTGGGATCGGTGAGCAGCATCACGTGGCGGATTTCGCGGTCCACTAGATCCATGCCGATCTCCCGCGAAGCGCCGGGGCCGTAGCGGATCGCAGACGCCGCCAGCTCGACAGCGATTTCCTTACTGTTGGGCATGTGACTTCAAGCGGTCACGGACCGCCTCGGAGAAGCCATTGTAACCCGACCGCTACGGCTCCGGATGGCAACTGCTGGTGTGTCAAGATGTTACGTAGCTCGTGCGGAAGGTTGCCAAACAACTGAAGCTCCAACTGCCTCGTCCCTCCAAGGCAGATCGGAAAGCGTTCATTCAAGACCGCCTGGACGGCTACCCGTTCCGGCAGGCTGCACGCGAAGCAAAACGGCGCGAGGCAGCCAAGAAAAGGGCCGAGCGCGGGACCGAAGCGCGGCCCCGCCCGGAACCGCGGCAGCTCGACATCTCCGGCAACATCGCCGACCTCACGCCTTCTAGCGGTCCGGCTCAGCCTCCTGATCGAGACGTTGAGTAGGGGGCTCCAGCGGTCCGGTGGTCGGCCAGCCACGGGTTTCCGCCAACTCGTGTAGCGCTTCGATGCGATCATCCCCAAGGGGGTGTGTGGCGAGGTAGCGGCCTAGCCGGCCTCCCGTCAGTAGCTCATAGCGGAGCATCTTCTCGAAGAAGTCGTCGGCTCCCTGCACGTGGCCGTACTCGGCATACAAGGCCTGGAGTCCGAATTCGTCGGCCGCCGATTCCTGGTCCCGGTTGAAGCTTCGCTCCGCCACGGTCTGTGCGAGCCCTAGAATGTCGACCGATCCACTCACCGAACTCCCCGACAGGACCGCTACCGCGAGTGCAACTGTCACCTGACGGCCGAGGTTGCGCAGATGGTCTCGGTTTCGGAAATGGCCGACCTCGTGCCCGAGCACGAAGGCCAACTCGTTCTCGGTCTTGGAAAGTTTGAGTAGTCCGCGAGTGACGAGAATCGTTCCGCCGGGGAGCGCGAAGGCATTCGGCTCCGGATCGTCGGTGATGCCTACCCGGAGCGGGTAGGGGCGGTCGGGCCAATGCGAGGCGATGCGGTCGGTCAGCTCCTGTAGCTGGAGCGTCGTTTGGGAGTCCAGGGCCTCCGAAGCCAAACTATCGGCCCAACCCTGGTCGAAATAGCGGGCTTCGTACTCAGGCGGAATCCGTAGGATCAGGAACTCTGCCAGGAAAGAGAGTGCCACCAGCGCGAGCGTGCCTACGATGGCCACGCCCGCCAACAACTCGACTGCCTCTCGCAGTGGATGCTGCTTCGAGACATTGACGCCGTCGTCGGGTGTCTTTGAAACAAACTTCAACGGGAACCTGCTTCCAGTGGCGTCTCCAAGGGCCGGTCAGGGATCCTGACCGAAACGGACCGCCGTCCCGAACGCCAACATCTCGACGCCGGCGGTGCCACCGCCGTTCGAGTTGGCCAGCCGCGAGGTCTCCAGCCGTACGTTGATCACAGCGTCGTAACCCTGATCGATGGCGGACTGTTTCATGCGCAGTAGCGCTTCGCGCCTACCACGATCGAGTACCGGCTCGTAGGATTTGAGCCGCCCCCCTACCAGGAGCCGCAACGATGCGAGAAAGCGCTTGAAGTAGTCGACCGACACGACCACGCCGCCCGTAACCAGATGGCCCGAATCCACCCGCGAGTTCGCCGGTACGGTGCGGAGCGTGACGACGGGGAAAGCGCGGGTGTCGTTTTCGCGCTTCCGAATTTCCTCGTAGTGCCGGCGCTCGAGATAGGTCCCCGCGGTATAGCCGACGACCAACAGAAGGACGATGGTCGCGATATTGATGATGACGTCCATGGGTCAGTCTCCCTACTCCACCCGGACCGCGGTTCCGTACGCGAACAACTCCGCCGCACCCTGCGCCACCGAACTGGTCGAGAATCGGATGTTTACCACGGCGTTGGCGCCCATCGACTCGGCCTGCTGGGTCATGCGAAGCAGGGCTTCCTGGCGGGCTTCGTTCAGCAATTCGGTGTAGCCCTTGAGTTCTCCGCCGACGATGTTTTTCAAACTGGCCATGATATCTTTTCCGAAGTGCTTGGCGCGGACGGTGCTGCCGGTGGCCACTCCGTAGAACTCCAAGGTGGTCTTGCCGGGAACGTTTTCGGTGTTGCTCAAGATCATGTCGGTTCCTTTCGTGCCGGCGCGGGCAGGTGGTCCCGCCGCGTGAGCCTGCTAAAGTCGGTGTTGAGAGCTTCTGTTTGCTCCGGTTTGGCGCGCCGATCACGGCAGCGTGCCATGCTGGAGAGTGCTGTTACGATAGTCGGCTTCTCGTGTCGAAGCGCAACATCATTATCTACCCTGGTTCCTTCGATCCGCCAACGAACGGGCACCTGGACTTAATCGAACGCGCGGCGAAGCTCTTCGACGAGCTGGTCGTGGCGGTGTTAGGTAACGATACGAAGGAGCCTCTCTTTTCGGTCGAGGACCGGCTCGAGATGTTGCGCGAGGCGACCAAGCACCTAAGCCATGTATCGGTCGAAAGCTTCGGCGGCTTGCTCGTCGATTACGCCCGGGAGCGCGGAGCGGGGCTGATCCTGCGGGGCATCCGGGCGGTGTCCGACTACGAGTATGAGTTGCAGATGGCGTCGATGAATCGCAAGCTCTCGCCCGATCTGGAAACGGTGTTTATGTTGCCGGCCGAGGCCTACAGCTATCTCAGCTCACGGTTGGTGAAAGAAGTTTGGGGATTGGGCGGCAGCGTCCACGAGTTGGTGCCGTTGGTGGTCGAGCAGCAGCTCGAAGGTAAAAGACAAGCGACGTAAGAATCTATGAAGCTAACGAATCGTATTTCTCGCATTAGTGAATCGGCAACCATGGCGGTAGCCGCGGAAGCCGGCCGCTTGAAGGCCGCCGGCGTTGACGTGGTCGCCTTTGGCGCCGGGGAGCCCGACTTCCCCACACCCGACAACATCAAGCAGGCGGCCATCCGTGCGTTGGAAGAAAACTTCACCAAGTACACCCCGGCCGGCGGCATCCCTGAGTTGCGCCAAGCGATCTGCGACTGGCACCACGACAACTTCGCGACGAGCTACGAGCCTTCGGAGTGCATCGCCTGCGTCGGTGCGAAGCACGTGATCTTCAACACCATGGCCGCTCTCGTCCAAGAGGAGGACGACGTGATTCTGCCGGTCCCCTATTGGGTCACGTTCTATGACGTGGTCAACTACCACGGCGGCAAGCCGGTCATGGTCGAGACCAGCGAGGACGAGGGATTCCGCCTGCGCGCCTCGGACATCGAGCGGGCGCTGACGCCGAAGACCAAGTTGGTGATCGTCAACTCGCCGAGCAACCCGAGCGGAGCGGTGGTTTCGCGTGAGGAGTTCGAAAAGATCTACGCATTGACATCGAACCGGGGCGTGATGCTGCTGAGCGACGAGTGCTACTGCCACTTCGTGTACGAGAGCGAACCGTTTTCGATTGCCGCCGTCGAAGGTTCGAAGCCACACCTCGTCGTTGCCGGGTCGCTTTCGAAAACGTACGCCATGACCGGGTGGCGGCTTGGATACGCGCTGGCGCCCAAGGAGATGATCTCGGCCATCAACAAGCTCCAGAGCCATGCCACGTCGAACCCGACCTCGATCGCCCAAAAGGCCGGGATTGAAGCCCTGAGGGGGCCGCAGGATTCGATCCCGCAGATGCTCGATGAGTATCGCCGCCGCCGCGCCTTCGTCATCCCCACGCTCAACAGCATGCCGGGCGTTCGCTGCGTCGAGCCGGGCGGGGCTTTCTATGCCTACCCCAACATCGGCAGCTTCCTCGGGAAGAACGGGATGGAAACGGCGCTTGATTTCTCGGCGGCGCTGCTCAAAGAGGCGCACGTGGCCGTCGTGCCGGGAGAAGCGTTCGGTACCAAGGAGCACGTTCGCATCTCCTACGCCACGTCGATGCACGAACTCGAGCGCGGGCTTGAGCGCATCCGCAAATTCCTCGCGGACAAGGCTTGACTTCATCTCATCCATCCGTGTCTCCTCCATCGCCTCTTCCATCGCTCTATCCACTGAAGCTGCCGCCTTCCTTTCGAGAGCGGATCTGGGGCGCCCAAGATCTCGCGCCGTTCTTCGGGCGGCGGGACGATCCCGTCGGCGAGGTCTGGTATTCGTTTGAGGAGAATCGCATTGCGAACGGCCCGATCGAGGGACGCCCGCTCGGAGAGGTGCTGGAGCAGTATGGACCGCGGTTGATGGGCGCCTCCTTCACGCCGAAGCCGTTGCGGCGCCGTTCGGCCGGCCAGGCCCCCAAGAACGAGGTCCCGGGCAGCGAGTCCCCGGACAGCGAGGCCGCCGCGTCACAACCCTACTTCCCGATCCTCACGAAGCTGCTTTTCACCTCCCGCGTGCTGTCTGTGCAGGTGCATCCCGACGATGTCTATGCGCTTGAGCACGAGGGCGGTCCCGGCAAGACCGAGATGTGGTATGTCGTGGACGCCAAGCCGGGGGCTACCATCGCGGTTGGCCTGAAAGAGCCGTTGTGCGCCGATGATCTGCGACGTGCCGCCGCGTCGGGTGAAATCGAGAAGCACCTGAATTGGCTGAACGTGGGGGCAGGTGACGTGGTCTTCATCCCGCCGGGCACGATCCATGCGGTCGGGCCCGGGTTGGTGTTCTACGAGGTGCAGCAGAACTCCGACCTGACGTATCGCCTCTATGATTTCGGCCGCCTCGGATCCGACGGCAAACCACGAGAGCTGCATGTCGATCAAGCGGCCAAGGTGGTGAAGCCCGAGGCCCGCCCCGGGCCGATCAAGCCGTTCCGGTTTCCGACGGGTGCGTGCCGGCGTGAACTGCTGACGGCCTGCTCACACTTTGCCGTGGAACGTCTCGGTTGGGAGCGCGCATTCGAGTACTCCACCGAGGGTGCGGGCGCTGAGCTGCTGATGTTCATCGAGGGACACGGCTCGTTCGGTGGAGAACCATATCGTTCCGGAGACTGTTACCTTCTGCCTGCCGAGTCGTCACCGCCGGCCGTCGAGCCCTCGACCGCGACCGAAGTGGTCCGGAGCTACGTCCCGAATCTCGACGCTCTTCGAGAGGAACTGCGCCGCCATCAGGCGACCGAAGAGGATATGCAGCGACTCCTGGCCTAGTCGCCGCTAGCATAACGCTAGGCCGGGATCAGTTTTGAAACCTTCCAGCGCCAGGAGCCCCAGAAGATGAAGATTCCCGGGAACAACACCGAACACCAGCTCACCCAGCACAGCCGGTTGATTCCAGGTCTCGAAAAGCTCCCCTCCCACTTTGGCCGCGAGGAGAATGATTACCACTTCAAACAAGAAGCGGTAGACGGTCGTGTGACCGGTGTGCCCCTCGCCGTCCGAGGTATGCGAGGTAACGGTGATCAGGCCTACCGTGAAGGACATGAATGCCAGGAGAATGAGAATCCGCTGCATGGCGTCCTCGACGGCCCCACACCCGGGCTGGTAGCTTCACGTGCTGAGATCAGGAGGGGCGTCGGCACCCAAGGCCGGCCCCGGGGTTCTCGCGTTGTCGAGTGACTGGCTCGGCGGCTTGGCAATGGCCCCCCCGGGCCTGATGTGTGGAGAAAACGAAGGATCCCGAACGAGCCGAAACGGTTACCTTATCACTTCGCGAATCCGGTGCTGAATCCGCATGATATGATCGGCTGAGTTCAAGCGACTGCCGCCACCACGTCAGAGGCGATGGCTCCCATGGATCTGTGCATAGGCAGGTGTTATCTTAGGCTTTGAGTACCACGCCGGTCACGAAGGGGTGTTGACCATTGGCCGATCCCAAGCCGAGATCAGACCCTGGTTGGGTGACCGGAAGAGACCAATCAAAAACTATGAGAAGGTTGTCGCTCAACGACGTTGTTGGCTGGACTGCGACTCAGGACCGCACAATCCGCCACCTCGCCGATTGAATCTCCGGCAATTACCCCAACTGATGACCTTGCTTACCGCAACCTTCTATTACATGGCGGCCGCCAGCGTCGCGAGCGCGCTTCTGGCCGTGACGCGGAAAAACCCGGTCCACAGCATGCTCTGGGTGCTGGCGCTGTTCCTACACGTGGCGGGCATCTTCCTGCTGCTGGCCGCGGAGTTCCTGGCAGCGGTGCAGGTCATCGTGTACGCAGGCGCCATCTTGATCTTCTATCTCTTTGTCGTGATGCTGCTCGACCTGCCGGACGAAGAGGCTCGCCCCCGATTCGGGGCTCATTGGCCGCTCGCCGCCGCCGTGGGGCTCTCCTTCGCAGCCTTGGCCTGGCTTGCTCAAGTCGACGGGCTTGACCCCGTTGGAGCTGTGGCGGCACCCGCCGCACGGAGCGCGGCAGCGGAAGGTCCGGCTCAGGGGAGCCTTGCGGAGGTAGGCATGGCGCTGTTCGGTCCCTTCGCGTTGCCCTTCGAGATAGCCTCGCTGGTGCTCTTGGCCGCCATCGTCGGCGCCGTCGTCCTAGCCAGGAGGAGGCCAACAGCATCATGATCGTGCCCGTGGGAACGGTTCTGGGATTGAGCGCCGTCCTCTTTGGGATTGGAGTATTCGGCTTCCTGGCCCGGCGCAACATCATCCTGATGCTCGTCTCCGTTGAGGTCATGCTCAATGCAGTCAACCTCAGTCTAGTCGGCTTCAGCCGGCACCTCGAAGACCCGCGTGGTCAGGTCCTTGCCCTCTTCGTGATCGCCGTGGCAGCCGCGGAGGCAGCGGTCGGTCTGGGGCTCTTGATCGCCTTGAACCGGACCAAGCCTGGGGCGGGCGTGGCGGACCTGACCGAACTCAAATGGTGACGTTTTCGCTCATCCCACTGTTCGCGGTGCTGGTCTCGGCTTTAGGCGCACTTCTCATCGCGTGCACGGGCGAGCGTCGCGCCAATCTGAGGGAATTCTGGTCGATTGCGGCCGGTGGGGTGATGTTCGTTCTTGTCGCCTCCATGGTCCCGGAGGTCCTGGCCGGTCGCACGCCGGAGTGTGTGCTGTTCCGGATCCTCCCGGGTATCGAACTGGCCTTTCGGGTGGATGCCTTCGGCCTCCTGTTTGCCTCGGGGGCATCGCTGCTCTGGATCTTGACTTCGTGCTACTCGATCGGCTACATGCGTTCTCTTAGAGAGCACGCGCAAACCCGTTACTTTTCTTGTTTCGCTCTGGCCCTTTCCGCCACCATCGGGGTGGCCTTCTCCGCCAACCTCTTCACGCTGTTTCTGTTCTATGAAGCCTTGACCCTGGTCACCTACCCGCTGGTGGGTCACCACGAGACGGCCGAGGCCAAGGCAGGCGCCCGCAAGTACGTCATCTATCTTCTGGGTGCCGCCAAGGTGTTCCTGATGGCCGCCATCGTTCTGACCTACAACGTGGCCGGAACCCTGGAGTTTCGCAATGGCGGGATACTGCCGGTGGCGCAGCTCACGGAGCAGCCCACGCTGCTCTTTGTGATCTTCGCCTTATTCCTGTTTGGATTCGCCAAGAACGCCGTCATGCCGTTGCACAGTTGGCTGCCGGCTGCCATGGTAGCCCCGACGCCGGTGAGCGCATTGCTGCATGCGGTGGCGGTGGTCAAGACCGGGGTCTTCTCCACGCTTCGAGTTTTTCTTTTCGTCTTCGGTCCTCACGCCATGCGTGAACTCGGCGCGGACCAACTGGCCTTGGGTGCGGCGTCGGTGACGATCCTGGTCGCATCGTTCCTGGCGCTCGGCCAGGACAACCTCAAAGCCAGGCTGGCCTTCTCCACAGTGAGCCAACTCTCCTACATCATCCTGGGTGCGGCACTGTTGAACTCGAGCGGGGTGCTGGGCGGGATCGCCCATATCACCAATCACGCCGTCTCGAAGATCACGCTCTTCCTGTGCGCCGGTTCAATTTACGTGTCCACGCACAAGACTGAAATCAGCCAGATGTCGGGCCTGGCCAAGCGCATGCCGTGGACCATGGCAGCGTTTGCGCTTGCCTCGCTGAGCATCGTGGGCATTCCCCTCACCAGCGGGTTCGTGTCTAAGTGGTTCCTCGCCCTCGGCACGGTGGACGGCGACAGCTTTGTCTTGTTAGGAGTCATCCTAGTCAGCTCGCTGCTTAGCGCGGCCTACCTCGGCCCGATTGTGTACAAGGCCTACTTTGAAGAAGAGTCGCCGACTAACGAGGAAGTCCGCGAGGTGCCCTGGATGGTCGCGCCCTTGGCAGTCAGCGCTGCCGCAAGCCTGCTTCTCGGCCTCTACTCTGCCCCGGTCCTGGAACTGGCAGGGAGGGCAATGCCGTGAACTTTTTGGAGAAGCGCCTGGAAGATCCCGTCCGCTTCGCCCGGATCAAGCGGTGGTTTTACGTTGGGCTAGCCGCAGTAGCTCTGGGCGAAATCGTTCTGCCACGTATCTTCGGCGGCGATGACCACCATTTCTCGTTTGAGAGCTTTCCTGCTTGGGGCTCGCTCTATGGGTTGGTCTCCTGCGTGGCGATCATAGTCGTATCAAAGCTTATCGGAAAGGTCTGGCTCATGCGCCGCGAGGACCACTATGACTCCTGAGTGGGTGCATCCAGGACTGCTGCTCATCCTGGGCGCCTGGGTCTTGCCGTTCCTAAACGGCCGGGTCAAGCGCGCGGCGATGCTCGCCCTGCCTGCCGCGGCACTGGTCAATTGCTTGCTCATGACGCCAGGAACCTATGGCGTGGCGAGCTTCCTGGGGCAAGACTTGATATTCGGCCGTGTGGACAGCTTGAGCCTGGTCTTTTCCTATGTCTTTTCGCTGATGGCCTTCCTGGGCATGGTCTACGCGCTCCATGTGGAAGACGATTCTGAGCACGTAACTGCCCTGACCTATGCGGGGGGCGCGCTCGGGGTGACGTTTGCCGGAGACTTCCTGTCGCTTTACATCTTCTGGGAGCTCATGGCGGTTTCATCCGTGCTGTTAGTATGGCGGCGCCGCGAAGCATCCGCCGTGGCAGCCGGGTTCCGTTACCTTTTGGTCCACATAGTCGGGGGGCTCATCCTGCTCGCAGGGATCGTGCTCCATTGGTCCCAGACCGGGTCGCTTGCCTTCGGGGATATGGGAGCCGCTTCCGGCGGCGCCTGGGCCCTGATCCTTGTCGCCTTTCTCCTGAACGCGGCTGTCCCACCGCTGGGGGCCTGGCTTCCGGACGCCTACCCCGAGGCCACGGTCACGGGCGCGGTCTTCATGACGGCCTTCACCACCAAGTCCGCGGTCTACGTCTTGATCCGCGGCTTCGCCGGGACGGAGCTGCTAGTGTGGTTGGGAGCGGCGATGGCGGTTTACGGCGTGGTCTACGCCGTGCTGGAAAACGACGCGCGCCGGCTCTTGGCCTACCACATTATCAGCCAGGTTGGCTACATGGTCTGCGGGGTCGGGATCGGGACCGCGCTAGCCATCAACGGCGCCACGGCCCACGCCTTCGCGCACATCCTCTACAAGGCGCTCCTCTTTATGGGAGCCGGCGCTGTCTTGCAGGTGACCGGGCTGCGAAGGCTGAGTGATATGGGCGGTCTCTACAAGACCATGCCGGTCACACTTGGCCTGTACATGGTCGGCGCCTTCGCGATCTCGGCCGTACCGCTCTTTAGCGGCTTCGTGAGCAAGTCCATGGTGGTTTCTGCCGCGGGCGAGGAACACTTGACGTTGGCCTTCCTCCTTCTGACCTTGGCCTCGGCCGGAACTTTCCTGCACACCGGCCTTAAGCTTCCGTACTATATGTTCTTTGCCAAGGACTCAGGTGTGCGCGCCCAAGAGCCACCCAGAAACATGCTCGTGGCCATGGGTCTGGCTGCGGTCGCGTGCGTTTTGATCGGGGTCTTCCCCGCCCTGCTCTACCGGCAGCTTCCAAACGCCGTGGTCTACGTGCCATACACCATCCCGCACGTTACGAGCACCCTTGGGATGTTGGGCTTCACAGCGCTGGGCTTCTTCCTGCTGCTCAAGCACCTTGACCCCGAGCGCACGGTCAGCCTCGACACGGACTGGTTCTACCGCCGAGGTACGGCCGGCTTTGTGGCCCTGGTCCAGAGTCCTCTGGCGCGGCTTGAGTACGGGTTCGTTGGAGAGATCTACGAGTTTGTGATACGGCGGCCCGTGTTGGGCGCGGCGGATCTCTTGCGCAAACTCGACAGCCTCGTGGTCGATTCCGCGTTCATGGGCGTGGGACGTTCGACCCAAACCTTGAGCCAGGTCATGAAGACGGCGGTGAGCGGCCACACCCAGCATTACGGGTTGATCATGGCGGCCGGAATCCTCGTACTCTTCGCCGTGGCAATGCTCGCCCTATGATTGCTTATCCAGTCCTGACGGTCACAACATTCCTGCCGCTCGTGGGTGCGGCTTTGATCCTGCTCATTGGCAGCGAGCGGCTGGCGCGCTGGATCGCCCTGGCCACGACCCTGGGGACTTTGGCTGTCTCGGCCCCTCTCTACTGGCACTTCGACAAGGGCTCAAGCGCTCTGCAATTCGTCGAGTCTCGAGACTGGATCCCGTCGTGGAACATTGCCTACAGCATGGGCGTGGATGGTATCAGCCTCCCATTCATCTTCCTCTCCGCACTCTTGAGCGTCCTGTGCATCGGCGCCTCGTGGACTGCGATCCGAACGAGAGTGCGGGAGTTCTACGTCGCGCTTTTGGTTGCGGAGACGGCGATGATCGGGCTTTTTGCCGCATCGAACCTCTTTCTCTTCTTTGTCTTCTGGGAGCTGATCGTCATTCCCATCTTTCTCCTCATCGGCGTCTGGGGAGGTCCGGGGCGCATCTACGCTGCGGTCAAGTTTCTGCTCTTCACCCTGGCCGGAAGCGTCTTGATGCTTGTGGGCATCATCGCCCTATACCAGATCAGCGGCACGTTGGACTTCAAGGCCCTTGCCCTGGCCCATGCGAGCCTGGAGCCCAAGCAGCAAGCCTGGCTTTTTGCGGCCTTTCTGGCCGCCTTTGCGGTCAAGGTTCCCATGTTTCCGGTGCACACGTGGCTCCCAAACGCCCACACCGAGGCCCCCACGGCTGGGAGCGTGATCCTGGCCGGGATCCTCCTCAAGATGGGGGCCTACGGTTTCCTGCGTGTCTCGCTTCCCATACTTCCGGACGCCGTGCAGCTCTTCCTCAAGCCCATGCTCGTCATCTCCGTGGTGGCCATCGTCTACGGTGCGTACGTGACCTTGGTCCAGACGGACGTCAAGCGCCTCATCGCCTTCTCGAGCGTTAGCCACATGGGGTTCGTCACCCTGGGCATCTTCACACTTGACCGCAGCGGGGTCGAGGGCGCGATCCTCCAGATGATCAACCATGGCATCATCTCCGCAGCGCTGTTCTTGTGCGTCGGCATGATCTACGAGCGCACACACACGCGAGAGATCAAGGACTACGGGGGGGTTGCCAAAGCCGCGCCGGTCTACTCCACCTTGCTGGCGCTCTTTTGTCTGGCGGCCGCGGGATTCCCGGGTTTGAATTCATTCGTAGGGGAGTTCCTCATCATCGGCGGCGCCTTTAGGACCGAAGCCTGGCTGGGGGCCATGGCTGTCTGGGGCGTAGCCTTGGGAACAACCTACCTGGTTTGGCTCTACTACCGGGTGGTCATGGGCAAGATCAACCCAGGGCTCGAGGGGCTCAAGCTCGAGCTCAACGCCCGTGAGGTGGCCACGTTGGCCCCACTGGCTTTACTCGCCTTGTATCTCGGCCTTTACCCTGAGAGCGTCCTCTCCTATCTTCGGGCTCCCGTGGCCCAGCTCCTGGCAGCCGGAGTCACGCCGTGAGTGGTGTGACCATTTCTGACCTGGGCCTGCTGGTCCCGGAGCTGATTCTGGTCGGCATGGCCTTGGTGCTCCTTCTCCTGGCGCGCCGGATCCAGAGGGCGCCCGTGGCTGTGGTCGGGACGGTTCTCGCTGCGTTAGCCGCCGCACTGGCGTCGGGTTGGGCCTTGTCCGGGGGCGCCCAAACTGGGTTTGGGGGCATGATTACCCTGGACGGCTACTCGCAATTCTTCAAGGTGTTGATCGCCGCCACTCTAGCTCTGGCCGCGCTTCTCTCCGTGAGGACCATCGACAGGGACCAGATTCCGCGTGCCGAATACCATGTCCTGCTCCTGTTGGCTTCGACAGGAATGATGCTGGCGGTGTCAGCCCTTGATCTCTTGACTCTCTACCTGGGTTTGGAGCTCATGACGCTCTGCTCCTACATCCTCGTCGGCATCACGGTAGAGAGGCCGACTGCAAACGAGGCTGCGATCAAGTACTTCCTTCTTGCTTCCTTCGCCTCGGCCCTGCTTCTCTACGGGATAAGCCTGACCTACGGAGTTACGGGCGCCACAGACTTTGCAGCGATTGCCTCGGCTCTCTTCGAGCGGGCCCCGGGGAGTGACCCGCTCCTCTTGGTGGCCATAGGGCTGGTGACAGTAGGACTTGCCTTCAAAATCGCGGCGGTGCCGCTCCATGCCTGGGCGCCGGATGCTTACCAAGGCGCGAGCGCCCCAGTCGCGGCCTTTTTGGCGGCCGGCTCCAAGGCGGCTGGTCTGGCAGCGCTGGGACGGGTCAGCCTGATGGCGTTCGGTTCGGAAGCAAACGTTTTGTCCGTGGTTCTGCTGGGGCTCGCCGCCTTGTCCATTGTTGTGGGAAGCGTCGTCGCTCTGTCCCAAACCGACATGAAGCGGCTACTAGCCTATTCCTCCATTGCGCATGCGGGCTACGCCCTCCTGGGACTCATCGCCGGCACTCCCGAAGGTGTCTCGGCGACCATGACCTATGCCTTCTTCTATGTCTTCATGACTCTCGGGGCCTTTGGCGTGGTCATCGCTCTGGGCGAGCGAGGCGAGCGCCTGGACGGCTATCAAGGCCTGGCCGCGCAGCGTCCCGGAACAGCCGCGCTCATGCTGCTGTTCCTGTTGTCTCTGACCGGCATCCCTCCAACGGCCGGGTTCGCGGCCAAGTTCGTCGTGATCCTAAGCGCAGTGCGCGCGGGCCATATCGCGCTGGCTGTGCTGGCCGTAGCCTGCAGCGTGGTGTCCGCGTTCATCTACATGCGCGTGGCCGTCCTCATGTACATGAGAGAGCCGCAGGATGCGGCGCCGCCGCGCTTCCCGTTGGCGGTGTCCGCGGCGCTTGCCGCGGCCGCGCTGGTCACCTTGATCGGCGGAATTTCCCCCGGCAGCGTCACGCCCTGGGCGGTCTCGCCGTGATCCGAGAATGATGTACAGTAACACTATACGTTGGACCCGACTCCCTAGCGAGGTCATCGACTGGTGAACGAATACATCGGGATTGCCGTCAGTTTCGTCCTGGCCGGTGGGATTGCAGCCGCGATGGTGGTGTTGGGTTCCACGCTGGGGAAAAAGAAGCCCACGCCCGAAAAGTTAGCGCCGTTCGAGTGTGGAAAGGACCCCTTCTCCCTCCCCATGGGGAGGTTGGCGATCAAGTTTTATCTGACCGCGATCCTGTTCATTCTCTTCGACGTCGAGCTCGTCTTCCTCTATCCGTGGGCCGTGGTCTACCGGACCTTGGGGTTCCTGGGCCTGGTCGAGATGGGCGTGTTTCTGGGGATCCTAATGGTCGGCTACGTTTACGCATGGGACAACGGCGCGCTCGAATGGAAGTGATATGCCAGGAAGTGATACGCAGAGCGAACCATCGTATTTCACCAGCCGCCTCGATCAGGCTATTGGCTGGGCCCGGAAATACTCGATCTTCCAGTACCCGTTCGTGACTGCGTGTTGCGGGATGGAGTACATGGCAACGGCCTGCTCTCATTACGACGTAGACCGCTTCGGAGCGGGCCTCCCCAGGTTTTCTCCGCGCCAGGCCGACGTACTTTTCGTCGTTGGTACGATCAGTCACAAGCTGGCGCCGGTCTTGAAGCGCATCCATGACCAGATGGCCGAGCCCAACTGGGTGGTCGCCTTCGGAGTCTGCACGTGTACGGGCGGTTTCTATGACAACTACGCGACCGTGATGGGTATCGACACGATCATGCCGGTGGATGTTTACATACCGGGATGCCCACCGCGGCCGGAGATGGTGCTTGACGGCCTGATGAAGCTACAGGACAAGATCCAGGACCAGCATACAACCGGCCAGCGGCCCGCGGCCGGACCTCGCCCCGACATCTTCTGAAGTATGAATACCTCCGCTTTGATCGAGTCTGTCAAGGACCATTTCCCCGACGCAGTGTTGGCTTCTCACACCTACCGGGGCGACGCTACCGTGGTTCTCGGTCGGCAGTCCCTACTCGAGGTGGCACGGTTTCTCAAGGAGGACGCGGCCTTCCAAATGAATTTCCTCATGGACTTGACCGCCGTGGACTACTCCGCTTTTGGGAAACGGCCCAGTCCGGCTTTTTTCAGTTCCTCCGGAGTCGCCGTGAGCCCATCTCCTCAGATTCCGGATGAGGACCCCTGGCCCGGCCCCCCGGCCCAGTCGCGCTTCGCGCTGGTGTATCACTTCTACTCCATGGTCCACAAGCATCGACTAAGGCTGGTGGTTCCCGTGGAAGAGGCCGACGCCGAGGTGGAGTCCCTGACTTCCTTGTGGCGCGGAGCCGACTGGCTCGAGCGCGAGGTCTGGGACATGTACGGGATCAACTTTAGAGGGCATCCGGACTTGAAGCGCATCCTCATGTACGAAGGGTTCGAGGGCCACCCGCTGCGCAAGGACTATCCGGTCAACAAGCGCCAGCCCCTGATTGGACCGGTCAACTAGCCTTCCCCATGGAGACCACCTCAACGCCGGAGATGACTCCGACGCCGCAGGGCGAGCCCGCGGATCTCGAGACGCGGGACATGATGCTCAACATTGGCCCCGCGCACCCGGCCATGCACGGGATCGTCCGTATCGTGACCAAGCTTGATGGGGAGCAGATCCAAGGGGCTGAAGTGGAGATCGGCTACCTCCACCGTGGCTTTGAGAAGATGGCGGAGACCGTCGATTACAACGGCGTTATCCCCTACACCGACCGGCTCAACTACGTCTCCCCGCTCATCAACAACATGGGCTACTGCATGGCCGTAGAGAAGCTCCTTGGGATCTCGGTTCCAGAGCGCTGCCACTACGTACGGGTGATCCTCTCGGAGATTTCTCGGATCTCGGACCACCTGACCTGCGTGGGGGCGAGCGCCATGGAGTTGGGCGCCTTCACCGTCTTTCTCTACATGATCAAGGCCCGCGAGTATCTCTGGGAACTCGTGGAGAAGGTAACCGGGGCGCGCCTGACAGTCAGCTACTGCCGTGTCGGTGGGGTGAAGGCCGATCTCCCCGAGGATTTTGCCGAGCCCTGTAGCAAAGCCTTTGCGGAGACACGCAAGGTCCTCGCCGAGGCGGATGGCCTCCTCACCCGCAATCGCCTCTTCACAGACCGCATGAAGGGAACGGGCGTGATTTCCGCTGAAGACGCCATCTCCTACGGGATCACAGGCCCGTTTCTGCGCGCCAGCGGCGCGGACTACGACGTGCGCAAGGACTGCCCCTACGCCGTCTACGACCAACTGCCTTTCGACGTGCCGGTCGGTAGCCGTGGGGACAACATGGATCGTTATCTCGTACGCATGGAGGAGATGGAGCAATCCATGTGCATCGTAGAGGCCGCGCTTCGGGACATACCGGGCGGCCCGGTCCTGGTCAACCCCGAGACTGGGCGCCCGATCCCGGCCGCCGAGATGGTGGACCTTGGCAAGGTGGGAAACATCGTGACCATCTCCGACCGTCCCGCCGTGACCGCTCCAACCCTCGAGGGTTCGGGTCGTGCACAGCATCCGTCCATTGCCGCGGACGAAAAGCGAGTCTTCCTTCCTCCCAAGGAGGACGCCTACGGCAACATCGAGGGGCTCATGCAGCAATTCAAGCTCGTCATGTTCGGCCACGGCGTGCGCCCACCCCAGGGGGAGGTCTACTTCCCGGTTGAAGGGGCTAACGGGGAACTCGGGTTCTATGTGGTGAGTGACGGAGCGGGCAGCGCGTACCGGGTGCGGGTCCGTCCGCCCTGCTTTGCCATCATGTCCGCCCTGTCCAAACTCCTCACCGGGGACATGATCGCCGACATGATCCCCACCTTCGGGTCCGTCAACATGATCGGTGGGGAACTCGACCGGTGAATCTTTCAGACCTTGAAGGTAAAGCCGGGGAGATCCTCGAACGCTACGAGTTCCCTAAGGCAGCCATGCTGCCCGTCCTGTGGCTCGTCCAAGAGAATCAAGGTTATATTTCCCAAGAAGCCGAGGCTTGGGTGGCGCGCATTTTGGGTGTGGCCCGCTCCCACGTGCGCGAGGCGGTCTCCTTCTACAACATGTTCCACACCAAACCAGTGGGCCGGCGCGAGCTTCGCGTTTGCACGAGTCTGCCCTGCCTGTTGCGCGGGGCGGACCATCTGCTGGACGGGATCAAGCAGAGCTTGAAGATCAGCCCGGGCGAGACCACCCGGGATCAGAAGGTCACCCTGACAGAGGTCGAGTGCCTCTGCGCCTGCGAGATGGCGCCCATGGCTCAACTCGACGAACGCTTCGTCGGCCCTCTCGAGGGTGACACGGTCGACACTCTTATCCAGGATGCCCTCACGGAACCTGGCAGCCCGGAATCGACGCCTGAGCCAGACCCCTTCATCTGCTCGGACGGGCCGGTGCTCTCCACGCGCTTCAAAGATCCAGAGGGGATTTGGTTGGAAGCCTACGTCTCTGACGACGGATATGTCGCGGCCAGCAAGGCTCTCACCTCCATGACACCGGCGGAAGTGATCGACGAGGTCAGCAGGGCCAAGCTGCGTGGCTTGGGCGGAGCAGGCTTTCCGGCTGGAAGAAAGTGGTCCTTCGTTCCCAAGGAAACGACCAAGCCCAAGTATCTAGTCGTCAATGCTGACGAGGGAGAGCCCGGCACCTTCAAAGACCGCTACATCATGGAGCGGGACCCGCACGCTCTGCTCGAGGGCATGATCATCTCAGCCTATGCGATTGGCAGTCACAAGGCTTATGTCTACATTCGCGGCGAGTACTTCCGGTCGGCTAAGCGCTTACAACGCGCCATCGACGAGGCCTACAGCCACGGTTGGCTTGGCGAGAACATCCAGGGGACGGGCTTTGACCTGGATGTGGTCATCCACCGCGGGGCCGGCGCCTATATCTGCGGCGAGGAGACCGCGCTGCTTACTTCGCTCGAGGGCGGGAAAGGTTTTCCCCGGCTCAAGCCCCCCTTCCCCGCGATCTCCGGGCTCTTCGCTTCCCCCACCATCGTGAACAACGTGGAGACCTTGGCCTGTGTCCCTTTCATTCTGCGCCATGGAGCCGAACGTTTCGCCGAAATAGGCACGGAGAGTCAGGGCGGCACGCGGCTCTTCTGCGTGAGCGGTCATGTGGTGCAGCCCGGCGTCTACGAGGCGCCGGTCAGCGTTACCCTGCGGGAACTCATCGACAGCGCCGGCGGTGTGCGCGATGGCAACAAGCTCAAGGCCGTCATCCCCGGAGGTATCTCAGCCAAGATATTGACAGCCGATGAGATCGACGTTGCCATGGACTTTGACTCCCTGATGGCCGCGGGCAGCATGGCTGGGTCCGGGGGTGTGATCGTGATGGATGAGACCACCTGCATGGTCCAGGCGCTCGATTCCGCAGCGCGGTTCTTCGCCGACGAGTCCTGCGGTCAGTGCTCGCCGTGCCGTGAAGGGACCGGCTGGGTCCATCGCGTCTTGCGCCGTATCGTCGCCGGGGACGGAAGTGTACAGGACTTGGACGACCTCCTCGCCATCGCCGGCGACATGGAAGGAAACACGATCTGCGTCTTCGCGGACGCCGCCGCCTGGCCGGTCCAGTCCTACATCAAGAAGTTTCGGCACGAGTTCGAGGAGTACATCCGCAGCGGGCGGAGCGTTGAGCGGAAGGAGGCCGTGGCATGCCCAGCCTGAGCATCGACGGCCGTGAAGTGAGCGTGCCCGACGGGACCACGGTCATCCAGGCCGCGGAGACGCTGGGGAACTTCATTCCGCGCTATTGTTACCACCCTGGGCTCTCCATCGCGGGCAACTGCCGCATCTGCCTCGTGGAGGTGGAGAGGATACCCAAGCTCCAGATCGCCTGCAACACGTACGTCAACGAGGGGATGGTCGTCCACACGAAGAGCGAGAAGGCCGAAGATGGCCGGCGCGCGGTGCTCGAGTTTCTGCTGGCCAACCACCCGCTCGACTGTCCGGTCTGCGACCAATCCGGTGAGTGCGATCTGCAGAACTTCTACATGAACTTCGGGCTCTATAACCCGCGCTTCAGGGAACACAAGGTTAAGAAGCAAAAGGCCGTGGAGCTCGGCCCCCACGTGATGCTGGACCAGGAGCGCTGTATCCTCTGCTCCCGCTGCGTGCGCTTTACGGACGAGATCACAAAGACCGGCGAGTTCGGCATCTTCAACCGCGGGGACCGGGCCGAGTTGGGGCTCTACCCCGGCGATGTACTCGACAATCCCTATTCGGCCAACGTGGTGGACATCTGTCCCGTGGGGGCCCTGACCGAGAGTGATTTCCGTTTCAAGGCCAGGGTTTGGTACCTCTCCAGCGCCCCCACGGTCTGCAACGGCTGTAGCCAGGGGTGCAACATGGACATGCACTTCGTCCTCGACAGGCCCCATCTGAACGACGGGTCTCGGGTCGTGCGTATAAAGCCCCGCTACAACCCGGATGTCAACCAATGGTGGTTATGCGACGAGGGGCGCTACGGCTTTGGCTGGATCGATCAGGGCCGTCTTAAAAAGGTCGGTGGGCCGTCACCGGATGGTGCGGATGCAACATGGGAGCAGGCTCTCAGTGCCATCTCAACGGCTCTGGCGGGGTTTGCCAAGGCACAGGGGAGCGACCGGAACGGGGCCGGCGCACGGATTGGGGTGATCGCCTCGGCCCAGCTCACCAATGAGGAGCTCTTTCTGATCCGGGAGATTTTTCAAGTCGCTCTGGGCGCCCAAGTCAGCGCCTCTGTTCCGGAGACGTCTGGGTCCTCCGACGATTTCCTTATCAAGGCGGATAAAAACCCCAACACGCTAGGCGCGACCCTTTTGGGCTTGGCCGGTCCGGAGGCACCCGACGCCGGGCACATCGCGAACGAGGCGCTCGCCGGGAATCTTGACGCCCTGTGGGTTTTCGGGCACGACCTGGTAGAGCTCTTCGGGGAAGAGAAGGTCCGAGAGCTCTCGGAGAGGGTGGGTCTCTTTGTCTTTTCGGGCACGAACGAGAACGCGACCGTGCCCCTGGCCCATTGGGTCCTACCAAGCGCAGCCTATGTGGAGAAGGACGGGACCTTCGTGAATTGCCACGGACGGGTCCAGCGCATCGGCAGGGCCTTTCCTCCGCTCGGTGACTCCCGTGAGGACTGGCGCATTCTCCTGGACTTGGCCGGACTGTTGGGTCTGACGTTCGGTTGGCAGGAACCACAGGAGATTTTCCTGGGGCTTGCCGAGGCCGAGCCGCCGTTCGCGGGATTAAGCTATGAGACGATCGGAGACCAAGGGGTTGAGGTTGCGCCGATCGAACCGGCAACAGGGGCAACCGTGAGGTGATGGAAGACCTGGTCATCAAGCTCGTACTGGCGGGGCTCGTTTTTTTCGGGGTCTTAAACCTGGCTGGGTTGCATACCTGGGTGGAGCGGAAACAGTCGGCCTTGATCCAGGATCGGATCGGGGCCAACCGCGCTGACATCTTCGGCTTTCGGGCGCTGGGACTCTTTCACGGCATCGCCGACGCGGTCAAGATGTTCACCAAGGAGGACATCGTCCCGGCTGGCGCGGACCGGACCCTGCACACCCTGGCCCCCTTCTTCTCGGTCTTCTTCGCCCTGGTGGCCTTCGCTGCGATCCCCTTTGGGGACCGCCTTATTCTGGGGGACCGTGTCATTGAACTCCAGGTTGCAAAGATCGACGCGGCGCTGCTCTACGTCTTTGCCATGCTATCGCTGGGGGTCTACGGCGTGATCCTCGCCGGCTTTGCTTCGCGCAACAACTACGCGATCCTGGGAGGACTAAGGGCCACTGCGCAGATGATCTCCTATGAAATCGCTCTGGGTGTCGCCGTCATCGGTGTAATCATGGTTTACGGAACCATGGATTTGGGCGAGCTGGTGCGGGCCCAAGGGCAGATGATCGGCGGCTGGATCCCTTTCTGGGGCGTCGTCGCCCAGCCCGTGGCCTTTATCGTCTTCCTAACGGCGGCGCTGGCTGAGACCAAGAGGCTTCCCTTTGACCTGCCGGAAGGGGAGTCGGAGATCATCGGCTACTTCGTGGAGTACAGCGGAATGAAGTTTGGGATGTTCTTTCTCACGGACTTCCTGGAAACCATCATGGTGGCTAGCCTGGCAACCACGCTCTTTTTCGGTGGGTGGCAGATACCGTTCCTCATGCCGGACGGATTTCACTTCCCCTGGGGTGGAGAGCTCCTCGTCCCCCATTTGGTCTACGTCCTGCTCGGCATGGCGAGCTTTTCGACCAAGGTCCTGATCTTTTGCTGGGTGTTCATGCAAATACGCTGGACCCTGCCGCGCTTCCGTTACGATCAGCTCATGAAACTGGGCTGGAGGGGGCTGTTCCCGATTTCGGTAGTCAACGTTGTAGTGACAGCCGTGGTGCTGCTCTTTTTCGGGGAGACGCGATAATGGCTGTAAAAGTTGTACGCAGGCCAGAACTGACTTTCTGGGAACAGCTCTACCTCCCCCAGATCATTAGCGGCCTCAAGATCACCTCCACCCACTTCTTCCGGAACCTCTTTCTCCACATCGCCCACCTGCTGGGACGTTTCAAGCACCTTCCGGCCTCGGCCACCGTCCAGTATCCCGAGGAGCTCAGGCCCCTCATGTCGCGGTTCCGCAGCCGCCACCGGCTCACCGTGCGCGAGGACAACACTCCCCGTTGCGTGGGGTGCATGCTTTGTGAGACGGTCTGCCCGGCCAAGTGCATTACCATCGTGCCCGGGGAGCATCCCGACCCCAACGTCGAGAAGTACCCGGTTCGCTTCGACATCGACCTGGGGGTCTGCGTCTATTGCGGGTACTGTGTCGAAGTATGCCCCGAGGACGCGATCCGAATGGACACAGGAATCCTCGACCTGGCGGCCTACTCCAGGGAGGCCATGCAGCTCGACATCCATGAGCTGATGGACCCTGAGCTGCGCAAGCCGATCAGCGACTGCAGCCTGAAGTTCCCCCACAAGTGCGAGTTAACCGGCGGAGAGATGAAGGGCAGCTGGGACGGTGTCGACAGGTCATAGGGCAAGTCCAGAGCGATGTCCCAACAACCAGCCCTCACATCTCCAGCCACTCGAAAGCCCGGTCCAGGGTAGCCCAGGTTCGCGTAGGTTCAAGCGATGGGCGGAGCGGAGCAGTACCTTTTCGCTCGCAAGGCAACCAGCTCTTTGATCGTCCTAGCGCCTCGTGGTCGTGTCCCGCTACAGCTCGCCACATTCCGAGGAATCCCAAGGGTAATCGGGTCTTCGGGGGCTTCCCCGGTGAGGGCCACCCTCATCGAGTGGCCGCAATATCTCTGGATCCACTAGGCGGGGTACCCACCAGTGATGTAGTCCTCAAGCTGACGGATCGTGCGGTCCTGGGCCGTAATGATCCAGTGGACGAGGTCGCCAAGCGACAGCACTCCGACAACCCTACCCCCCTCCACGACCGGCAGGTGGCGGCAGCGCTTGTCCGTCATACGTTGCATGCACTCATCTACCGTGGTCCGCAGGTTCACCGTGACGGTCTGGCTGGACATGATCTCATGGACCTTCATTTCCTTTGAGGACCGCCCGCTGAGGATCACCTTGCGCGCGTAGTCGCGTTCGGAAATAATCCCAACCAGATCGGTCCCGTCCATGACGACGAGAACTCCGATACTGTTTGCCGCCATCTTCTCAAGAGCTTCGTAGACGGTCACATGAGGGGTAATGGAGTACACCTGCGATCCCTTCTGCTTGAGGATGAGATCGACTCGGTCGAGGAGTTTCATTGCGCCCCGCCTGATTGCAGCCTGGGGCGCATTGTAGCATAGTGCGACCGGCCGCTTCTGCCTACTCTCAGGCGGGTCCTTCGGGCTCGCGCTCAATAGCGCGTTCGATCGTCTTGAGCGCTTTATGTGACGACCCAGGACTCCCGGGCTGTAGATAATTTTGTAGCTGTTCAAAGCACCCAAGAACCACGCATTCCCGAGCGTTCACCGACTGGAAGGCGGCGACGTGTGCGTGCTGAAAGGGGAGAAACGGGGCCGCCTGGTGGGGCAACGCCGACTCGGTGCCGTTAACTGGACAACACCTCCCAGCGGATCTCCGCACCCAAAAACCGCGAACCGACGACCTCTCTTGCACCAACCCGCAGGGCGTTTGACTTCCTCGCGATTGGTCGGTCGTGCTTTGGGACAGTGCGCCGTCAACTTGACAATGCCCGGATAATCCTATGGCAGGCGGAGTTATAGGCTGTTAGTACTAGTGCAGATCGGTCGAAGGCAATACCGTACTACTAGCAACACTGCAACTTTGGTCCCATCAAAATTGGTGCCAGTTATCTATTGAAATCAAGAAATCATCGGCGTACGATGAGTTGTGGTGTAAGATGCTGCGCGTCGAAAAGCAGGGGACAAGATTAGTGCCTCTGGGTTGTCTGGACCTGGAGCCCATCAGTCTTCCTCGGAGTGACGAGTTCCGGCAGTACATCGCCAATAGTTGGCAGGAATTTTTCGCTGAAGTCGGGCACAACCTCTTCTTGAATGGGACGGCGGTGGATGCCTCCGACAACGGCCTCGAATCAGTCGACTTGTTGGCGGTGGACAAAGACGGTCGCACCGTTGTTGTATCGCTGCACCGAGACGATGAACCGTCTCAGTTGACCCGTGGCCTTGTTTGCGCGAGCCGGGTCGCCTCTTGGGACCCTCCACAGATATTGGAGTATCTGTCCCCACGGTCGACTCGGGATCTGGAAACTTTCTTGACGGTCGACATCAACGCCATCAACCAAGAGCAGCGGCTCCTGTTGATCGCTGAGTCTTTTAAGGACGAAGACCTTCTGGCTGCAAAGTGGCTCGCGCAGGCAGGCAGAGTCGAGGTCACCTGTGTCCACGTTACACTTGCCGTGGACCGCCAAAGCCAAAACGAGTATCTGTCCTGTGTTCAAGTGTTCCCCCCCTTCGAAGATCAAGGTCAGCGCTCACAGCTAAAGGAAGCCGCCGAGACCACCGCAATATTGGGCGATGAGACCAAGACCCTACCCAAAGGGATAGCGGGAGTAGCCGAAGTTCTGACCGATGAGGTCGAGCAAGCCTTAGACTCGGCACCTTCTGCGACGCATTCACCTTTGGAAACGTCGAGCGGAGACGGGACAAGAGAGGCGTGGCGACAGAGGATCGCGCAATTAGACGTCAAGGAGGCAGCAGAGAGCGCCGAGGATACGGGGGAAACTTCCTCGCTCATGGAACCTGATTGGGTGACCACCCTAGCCTCGCGGTGCCCGCAGTTACGCACGTTGGCACGACGACCGTTGAGGCTCCTGAAAAGCCGACGCGAGTTTAGCGGGCATTGAAGTTGAAACTTACTGCCGTGGCAATTGTCACAACCCCATTCTTTCTTTTCCCTCCCGGCCATGAGGCGAGTGGCTGCCCAGGGTAGTTCCGGAGACAGGCGCCGAGTTGCAATCTTCCGTTCAAGAACCGCCCGGGGCTGTCCTCGATGTCGTCGAATTCGTTGCTCGAAGTGGAACGCAACTAGACAGGAGGCAATTATGTTCAAAATGGGGTATCCACTTGACTCAGGTAGCCCCAAGGCGTTGTGGTTTGGTCGATCCATAGACGCCAGCACACTGCACCCAGAATGCATCCAGGGGTGCCAGACGCCGGTCTGGACGCGATCGGACCACGAGGCTGCGTTTCGGGGCCGATCAAGGATCACGCACGCGCCATGGCCATCGCAGGCTTGGAAACGTCGTGCTATCGGCAAGCCTTTCCGGGAGCCGCCAATGGCCAACCACGGTATGTTGTGGTCACCTGAGTCAAATGGATACCCCACTATGTTCAAAATTGAAAAACAGAGAAAAAGACTCATACCCCTTCGGGTGATGCCCCCCGGATCCCTCGCTGAACGCCATGACATAGCTGAGCTTGTCTCTAATAGCTCAGCCGAATTTTTCGCCGAAGCCAAGCTTGAGTTGTTTGTCGCATGCAGCAAGTTTTCGGCCTCCGATGCTCTGCCGCTTCAAGCTGATCTTCTCGCGCTTGATAAGGAAGGTCGAGGTGTGATCGTGGTAACTCGCCAAGGAAACAAGCAGGCAGATCTGGTGACGCCGATGGCTTGTGCAGCGGTCATCGCCCAGTGGACGCCTCAAGAATTCCTGGAGCAACTCTCGGTAGAACGGCAAGAGACTCTGAAAGCTTTTCTGCGTGTCGGCGTCGATGCGATCAATCGGGAGCAAAGTGTAATTGTAGTGGCAGAAGATTACACCGACGAAGAGTTGACCGCCGTCAAATGGCTTCGAGAGCGGCACGACATTGACATCCGTTGTCTGAGGGTTGTCACTGCGGTCGATTCCGAGCAGAACGAGTATCTTTCTTGCGAATACCGGACGGCGACAGGTCTGGAAACCCACCCGACAGGTTACGTCAATTCAGAATCGAGCCAACTGTTTTCGGTCAGCTCGGAAGTATCGTCTCCCCAACTGGCATCGTGGGCCTCGAGTTTGACAACTGGGACCCGGGGAATTGGTAGGGTCAGGAGCTGGCGCGGCGGCTCGTAGGACGCGGGCTTGGCCGTAATGAGCCTGCTGCTGGGAGAGATTGCCGCGGGAGCGAGTGTTCGCTTCAAGCGGATCTTTCGACCGCAGGGAAACGTGACCGGAACGGGTTTGTGCCTCTCGAAGGGGACGTTGGCCGGCCGGTACGTCGTTCCTCTCCACGATGAGGAAGGGCAACTCGTCGGCTACGCCGGTCGCAGCTTGGATGATACCGAGCCGCGGTACTTGTTCGCGGCCTGTGATGGTAGCCGTCTGACCGCCGCTGTAAAGGGTGTTGTCCACAGACACGGTGTTTGGGCTTTGCTAGGTTGAGGCCTATGAGTGAGGCTCTCCTCTGGCTGATCTTGCTCGTCACGGTCGTAATCGCAGTTTAGGCCACTGTCCTACTGGTCCGTGTGTCAAGGGCCTTCCAGGGTGCTCCGGCGCGCGGGGCGGTTTCTCTACCTGCAGAAGGCTTCCTTCGGTGGCCTTGTCGTCAAGCAGAACTACCACTACCACCTCGTCAATCGGCCGAACTTCAACCCAGAGCGTATCCCGGTGGCGAGAGAAATCGTTAAACCTGTGCCGCCGACGTGAAGCGACGCATGTGACGTTGCTGTTCCCTTGTGTGCTGGTGCGAGACTCCAGCTCGGTTGTTTTCGTATGGCCCGTTCAGTGTGTGACGGATGGGAAAACCTCTCGGTGCGCCGCCGGATAACTTCGCAGCTTGTCGGTAACAATTTGCAGCGGTGGCCTCTCTTGGTGTTTCAAGACCTTGCGCAAGAAGCGTTTGGCGGCTTTCCTGTCTCGATGGCGTGTGACCAGGATATCGAGGACGTCACCACCCTGATCCACCGCTCTTCAGAGATAATGGCGTTCGCCGCGGATGGTGACGAACAACTCGTCCACATGCCAGATGTCACCGAGGCGCCCTTGTCGCTGCCGCAAGGTGCGGGCATACGATGGCCCGAATTTGCGGCACCAGGATCGAATCGCTTCGTAGGACCACCGTGATGCCACGCTCAGCGAGAAGGTCCTCGACATCGCGAAAGCTGAGAGTGAACCGATGGTACAGCCAAACGGCGTGGCTGATGATTTCGGGCGGGAAGCGATGGCGTCGATACAGTGATCCCATCGGTCGATTGTCGCCGACTGCCGTTAACCTGACAATGCCGTCACGATGGTAAGTTTATTCAATCGCGGCTTCACCCGGGGCAACAAGCGCACTGAGATACAACAACGACCTCTCGCGGTGAGGCGATACTGTAAGCATATCGTTGGCCGTCTTTAGGAGGTCACGGCGGCTGATCTGACCGACCAGCTTTCGGTCGGTCAGTACGGGTAAGCGACGATAAGGCGTTTGCTGAAAGATCTGCGCGATGCCGAGCAGGTCCACCTCTTCATTGATCGTTTTCGCCGACCGGTCCATGAAAGCACTCACCTCTTCCGTCTCGGGTACTGACCCAACTCCCCCCTCAGTGAGCCAAGAACTCAGAGCGGCTCGGCGGTGGGATGGATCACCCGACAACGAATACGCTCCACGAAGCACATCGCGGCGGCTCACCTGGCCCACCACTGCCCCATCGCGCAGGACGGGTAGTCTCCGGTAGGGTGTGTTAACAAAGATTCGGGCAATGGACAGCAGATCTTCTGCCTCATCGATGGTCCGATCCCGATCCCTATCCATGTAGGCTTCCACTCGGCTGGTCGGCAGTTGGTCGTGGGCCGCACCCAGCAGCACGGTCATGCAGGTTTTCTCAGAAAACGAACCGAGGAAGCGTCGTTGCGTGTCGATGACGGGTCCCCCCGAAACGCGGTGCTTCAGCAAGAGATCGATGGCGTCGCACACGTCCATGTCCGGCTGGAGGGTGACCAATCTGGTTGCCATGACATGCATCGCTAGGGGTACCCGTCGTTTCTCCTCCGTAGCGGCCTGAGCGGTGGCCACCAAGATTCTCATACAGCTTTTCTCAGAGAACACACCCAAGAAGTTTCGCTCATCGTCTAGTACTGGGGCCCCCGTCAGCTTGCACTTGATCAAACGCGCGATGGCGTCGAAGACGGGAGTACGGGCAGCCAAGGTTCTCAGCTTGGTGACCATCATATCCCTGGCCAATCGCGCAGCTTGCATAGTGCACCTCCCGTCGGCACGAGAGTTCCGTGGCCGAAGCCTTGTTGATTATAGTGCGGTTTGTCGGACCCGGCGTGGTGAGGATAAGGATCGGGACTTGGCCAGGCTGGGGCCACTCTTGGGGGTGAGTCCCTACTCTCCCGTGAAGAGGATCTTTAGCAGCGGCGGGGTGGCGAGCGTGGTGACCACGACCATCACGACCATGGCCGAGAAGGTTTCGGCACCGAAAACGGGCTCACCGCCCACCAGCAGAGACGAGCCGATTCCGGCAAAGGTCAAACCTACCTCGCCCCGTGGAATCATCCCGACACCGACCGCGAGACGGTTGGTTCCCTTCTCACGACCCCCCAACGAGCAGACCTGCTTTCCGATGATCGCCGCAACGCTGAGAGCGGCCGCAAACGTCAGAACGCTCACGTCGGCAAACGAACGCAGGTCCACCTTGAGTCCCATCAGCACGAAGAACACCGGCAACAGAATCGAGCTGATGGGCGAGACGATCTCCTCGAACTGCTCGCTGCCCATCTTGGTGTAGCCCTCATAGTGAGCCTCATTGAGAACCAAACCCGCGGCGAAAGCGCCGACGATGGGCGCCAGCCCCATCACTTCGGCCAGTGCGGCAAGGAAGAAGCAGTGGCATATGCCCAGCACGACCGCCATGCCACCCACCCGGGCGCTGGCGCCGATGCTGAGAATCTTCCCGCCGATGTAGCGTCCGGCCACGACCGCGACGATCAGGAAGAGCGCGGACTGCGCCACCGCCACGATGGAGGCGACGGCGGCGCTACGATAAATCCTTGCAGCCGCCCTTTTCGAGGAAGAGTCTGGCGGCCAAGGGTTGGGGTTCTCGCCGTGCTCGCCATTCGCTGCACTGACCTAAAGAAACTCTACCCGCCCGATGTCTGGGCAGTGAACGGGCTCGACCTGGAGATCAACGAGGGCGAGTGCTTCGGCTTGCTGGGCCCGAACGGGGCAGGCAAGACCACCACGGTCGAAATCCTCGAAGGCCTGCTCGAGCCGACCTCGGGGTCCGTCGAAGTCTTGGGCAAGACGTGGGGCAGGGGCAGCCGGCGGCTCAAGCAGCAGATCGGCATCTCGCTTCAAGAGACCCGTCTTCCCGACAAGCTCAGCGTTACCGAAACGGTCACCCTGTTCCGAAGCTTCTATGACGGGGGTCTCGAGCCTGCCGAGGTCATCGCGCTGGTCGACCTCGAAGAGAAAGCCGCCACCTGGGTCGGCAAGCTGTCGGGCGGACAGAAGAAACGGCTCGAGATCGCTTGTGCCCTCGTGGGCCGTCCGGTGTTGCTCTTCCTCGACGAGCCGACGACCGGACTCGACCCGCAGGCGCGCCGGCGGCTGTGGGAGATCATCCGCGCTTTGCGCTCGGAAGGTCGCACCATTCTCCTGACGACGCACTACATGGATGAGGCGGAAAAAATCTGCGATCGGGTAGCGATCATCGATCACGGCCGCGTGATCGCCCTGGGTACGCCGCAGGAGTTGATCGCCTCGTTGGGCGCCGCCCAGATGATCGAGTTCGCGCTGGCAGGGTCCAACGACAGCGAACAGGGTGACTGGTACAACGTGCTACCCGGCGTCCGCGGCATTCGCGCTGATAACTCTCACGTCTCGCTCACGGTGGCCGAGCCCCACGTGACGATTCCCGCGCTGCTCGAAGGGCTGCGCGAACGAGGCGAGACGCTGCAACGCCTCACCACGCGCCATGCGAGTCTAGATGACGTCTTCCTCCGGCTGACCGGCCGACACTTCGAAGAGCAGGACGCATGATCCAGTATCTCCCGCTACGGCATTTGTTCCTGATGCGGATGCGGCTGTTCTTTCGCGAGCCGGAAGCGTTGTTTTGGGTATACGGGTTCCCGCTGTTGATGATTGTCGGGGTGGGCGTGGCGTTTACCGGGCGCGGCGCGAAGGAGGTACGCGTCCGCGTTAGCGCGGCGGCCGAAGCTGACTTGGGACGGATCGCCTCGGTGCTTGAAGCCAAGCCCGGCTTTGTCGTGCGCCGTGTTCCCCTCGAGGAGGCCGAGGCCGTGGCGTCCGGCGGGCCGTGGGATCTGACCGTCATCGGCCGCGACGGCCGATTCGAGTATCACTTTGATCCGACCGTACCCGAGAGCCACTCGGCGCACGCGCGAGTCAATCGCGTACTTCAGGAAGCCGCGGGCCGCACAGACGAGGTTCCGACCGAAGTGCGGCATGAGAGTGTTCCCGGGAACCGCTACATCGATTGGCTCATCCCCGGCCTGCTGGGTTTGAACATCATGGGCGGCGGGTTGTGGGGTGTCGGCTTCGTGGCCGTCGACCTGCGCATCCGCAAGTTGCTGAAGCGCTTTAACGCGACGCCGATGCGGCGCGCGCATTTTCTACTCTCGCTGATGGGAGGTCGGCTGGTTTTTCTGCTTCCCGAGATCATCGTGGTGTTCGGCACCGGCTGGCTTGCGTTTGGATTGAGAATTCAGGGAGGCATCCTCTCCCTACTGATCATTTCGCTGGTGGGCGCCGCGTCGTTCGCGGGCATCGGCTTGTTGGTGGCGTCGCGAGCCCAAAAACTCGAAACCATCTCGGGCTTGATGAACGCCGTCATGCTGCCGATGTGGATTCTCTCCGGTGTGTTCTTTGGTGCGGAGCGCTTCCCCGCCGCGATGCAGCCGGTGGTGCAAGCGCTGCCGCTCACGCAACTCAACAACGCACTCCGCGGCGTTGTGCTGCAAGGCCACGGCGTCCATCAAGAATGGCAGGCGGTCGCGATTCTGCTGGCCTGGGGCGGTGCCGCGTTCCCCCTCGCGATGCGCTGGTTCCGCTGGCAGTAGGGCCGGCGCAACCTCCCACCGAGTTGTCGGCGGTTGCGATTGCCCAGGATAGAATGAAGCGGGTTGAGAATGGCGAGCCCGGTTGAGCATCTGTACGACCGCTATCGCGGAACGCTTCTGGGCTTGGCTGTGGGCGACGCCCTGGGAGCCCCCTACGAGGGTCGCCCACCCGGCACATTCGAGCCGAACACGGACCTCGGCACACACCCGCACTTGCACCCCGGCGAGTGGACCGACGATACCGCCATGGCGCTCTGCCTGGCAACCAGCCTCCTCGAGTGCCGGGGTTCTGACGCGCGCGACCAGATGGACCGCTACGTACGCTGGAGGCGGGAGGGCTACCTGAGTGCGTACGGCCGGCCCATCGGGATCGGCGGAACAGTGTCGGCTTCGCTCGACCGCTACGAAGCCACCGGTGACCCAATGGCCGGCCCCGACGATCCCCAAACCGCCGGCAACGGTTCTCTGATGCGCCTAGCGCCCGTCCCGATGTACCTCCTTCACGACGGCCCCCGCGCGATCGAGTTAGCGGCCGAAACGTCCAAGACCACCCACGGGGCGACCGAGGCCATCGACGCCTGCCGTTACATGACAGGGCTACTGATCGGCGCGCTTCGGAACGAGTCGAAAGAGACCTTGCTGAGCGATCTTTATTCCCCGGTCTACAACTACTGGTTCTTCCACGGTGTTGGCTTGACTCCGCGCATCGATGCCATTGCGCGAGGCGTCTACAAACACAAAAAGGCTTCAGACCTGCCTGCCACCGGGTATGTGGTCGACACGCTGGAAGCAGCGCTGTGGGCTTTTCACCAGACCTCTAACTTCGAGGACGGCGCGCTGTTGGCGGTGCGGCTCGGTAATGACACCGACACCACGGCGGCGGTCTTCGGCCAACTGGCCGGGGCCTTCTACGGGATCGACGGCATTCCGACCCGCTGGCGCGAGCAAGTCGCCCAACGTGAGATGATCGAAGAGTTGGCGATCGCTCTGCTACGCGAGACGAAACAGAGCATTCGCCACCTGAACTGACTGAACGGACGTGTCACAGCACGCTTACAGCGAAGCCAAAGGGGGAGCGCCAAGCGCTTCTTTGTTCCAGCAGGTCCTGTCGGTCCCCAATCAACTCACCATGTTGCGGATGGTGGTGCTGCCGTTCGTGCTGATCTCGATGATCTACGAGCGGCACGAGATGGCCCTGTGGTTGTTCGTGGCGGCCGCGGTCACCGACGCGATCGACGGCTTGGTGGCCCGCCATTTCGATCAAAAGACGTTACTGGGCGAGTTTCTTGACCCCATCGCCGACAAGATGCTGTTGAGTTCGTGCTTCATTGTGCAGGCGCTGATCGGCGCGATCCCCTGGTGGATCACAATCTTGGTTCTGCTCCGGGACGTGACGATCATCGCCACCGTTTTGGTGCTCGTCCTGGCAACCTCCGTGAAGACTTTCCCGCCAAACTCCTTTGGCAAGGCCAACACGGTGGCTCAGATTGCGACGATATTCGCCGTGCTCTGCCGAAACGCCTGGGTTGGCACAGAAGCGACGACGGTGGTGGACGTCTTGATCTGGGTGACGGCCGCAACCACGCTGCTTAGTTCGGTTCAGTATGCGCTCGAGACGTCACGGCGCTTGCAGGGCTATCATTCCGATACCTCGTCCCCGTGAGCGCCCCCGCCGAGCGGCTAGCGGGGATGCACAATTCGTGGTTGACGAGAAAATTTCCATAGCGGTACGCTGTGGGGGTACTCGTGAGTCGCTACCGGCCATCACCGCAGTATCTTCCCGCGAGCGCGGTCGCCGCGCTGCTGGCGGTCTTCTCAATCTGGTGTGGCCTGCGGTGGCCGCTGGCGATGATTCCGGCCGCTTTGTTTGTGCTCAGCTCGGCGATGCTTTGTTACCTGGTCACGCGGCCGGTGATCGAAGTTACGGAATCTGATCTCCGTATCGGCTCCCAGTTTATCCGATGGGCGGACATCGAGCGCATCGACTCGACCGCTTGGACTTCCCCCCTGATTCTTAACATCGGCCTCAGAGACGGGAGGCGTTTGCGGCTGATTCACCCGGGAGATGTACGGTCCGGAGAGACACTGCTGCGGCAGATCGGACGCCGACTGCGAGCCGCCATGATCGACGGCATGCCATATCGTGACTACCGGGAAGAGGCGGTCTCTGCCGAGGACGAACCGATCCAAGCCGTGTCCCCACGGTATCGGGTGCTTCGGTCCGAAGATGAAGCCGAGATCGAGGAGATGTATCAGCGCCTCAAGGCGATGGGACATCTCGACAAGCAAGGTTCGCGAGAAGACCATCACGACTGAACCCACCCTCCGGCGGCTGCCGGCTGTGTACGCTCGACCGATCGCGCCTGTGTTCGTATGAGCGGCTATCCGCCGTTCAACAAGCCTAGCGGCGGCAAAATGAAACGGAGCAAAGTATTCCGGATTATCGTCACCTTGCTGGTGCTGGTGGCGGCCACCTATGCCGTTCACAAGTCGCTCTTGACGGCGGTCGGGAGTTTTCTGATTGCCACGGACCCGATCGAGGACGCAGAGATCGTCGTCGTTCTGGCCGGCGACGGCACGGGCCGCCGCCTCATGAGGGCGGTCGAGTTGGTCCATCAAGGCCGGGCGCCTCGCATTTTGGTGGACGGCCCTCCCGGGATTTACGATCGCTGCGAGTGTGATCTCGCGATTGAGTTCGCGGTGAACCGGGGCGTCCCGCCGGAGATCCTCGATCGATTCTCGATCGACGCAGGGTCGACGTTGGAGGAGTCCCGGCTCGTCGATGCCGAATTGCGGCGGCGCGGCATCCGCAAAGCGTTGGTGGTAACATCCAACTTCCACACGAGGCGCGCTCGCAGCATCTTCGCCCATCACACCTCGGGCGCCGTGCGCTACCTCTTCGTCGAGGCCCTGTACGACGACTTCCAGCCCGACCGTTGGTGGCTCACGCGGCCAGGGAAGAAGGTTGTTTTTCTCGAATACCTCAAGACTCTGAACTCCTGGATCGAGTAGGCCCCGCCCGAGCTTCTACAATCACTGGAAGGCCGATGGTTTCAACGCTGCGCACCCTGCACCCGTATCTCGTGCGTTATCGCTGGCGGTACGCAGCGGGATTCGCGGCTCTTCTGTTGCGGGTGCTGGCGTCGGCTTCGCTCCCTGTGGTGGTTGGGTTCGCGGTCGACCGCCTCGTCGCTGAGGACTTCAATTGGCAGAGGCTTCTCGAGATCGGCGGTCTCCTCGTTGCTCTAGCTTTTGCTCGCAGCGCTTTCCATTACGCGATGCACCGGATTCTGATGGGCCTCGCGCGCGACATCGAATACGACTTCCGCAACGACCTATTCGCTCACCTGTTGAGGCTCTCCCGCCGTTTCTACCACTCGTTCCGGACCGGCGATCTGCTGGCTCGCGTCACCAATGATCTCGATGCCGTGCACCAAATGCTGGGCGCGGGGCTGACGTATTCTGTCCAGTTCTGCTTCCTGTCTCTGATCGGGTTGGCTGTCATGAGCGCCACCGATTGGCGCCTCACGGCCTTCGTGTTCCTTCCGGTGCCGCTTCTGTGGGTAGTGACCGGTTTCTTTGGCTCGCGGATCCACGATCGCTTCCAAGCAGTCCAAGCTAAGTTCTCAGATCTGACCTCGGCTGCGCAAGAGAATCTTCGCAATATTCGCTTGGTTCGCGCTTTCGCCGGGCAGCAGGCGGCGATGGACCGCTTCGGCGAACTCAACGGGAGTTTTGTGAGAGAAAGCCTTGGCCTGGCCCGCCTGTGGAGCCGCTTCCACCCGTTACTCCAACTGCTCATCGGGCTCACAGGCGTAATCGTGCTGTGGTACGGCGGCCGGCGGGTTTTGGCGGGGGAGATGACCGTGGGGTCGTATGTGATGTTTCTCGTGTATCTGAGCCTGTTGGCTACTCCGATGTCCGCGCTCAGCCATATCGTCGGCCTGTGGCGCAAAGGAACCGCCTCGCTCGAGCGGATCAACGAGATACTTCGTCAACGGCCCGAAATCGCCGATCCGGAGCCTGCGTGGGACGCTCCGACCGAGATCCGCGGAGATCTGGAGTTGCGTGGCGTGAGCTACACCTATCCGGGCCAGAAACAGCCCGCGCTCAAGGACATTTCGCTTTCTGTGCCGGTCGGGCAGGCCGTAGCGATTCTGGGGGCGACGGGCGCCGGCAAGACGACCCTGGTCAGCCTCATCCCGCGCCTGATCGACCCGCAAGAAGGCCAGGTGATCATCGATGGCCATGACGCGCGGCAACTGCCTCTGGAGGTCTTGCGGACGGGCGTCGGCTTCGTAGCGCAGGACGTCTTCCTGTTCAGCGGCTCGCTGAGGAGCAACATCGCTTTCGGAGCGCCGGACGCCGAGGACTGGGAGATCTTGGAGACGGCCGACACGGCCGATTTCAGCACCGACCTGGGTGCCTTTCCGGCGCAGCTTGATACGCAGGTGGGTGAAGGTGGTCTGACGCTCTCGGGCGGGCAGAGGCAGCGCGTGGCGCTGGCTCGCGCCGTTCTCTCGAACCCGCGCATCCTCGTGCTCGACGACGCGTGCTCGAACGTAGACGCCGAGACGGAAGCGGACATCTTGGGTAACTTGCGGCTCGTGATGCGCAACCGAACGACGGTGCTGATCTCGCACCGCGTGTCGGCCGCGCAGCTTGCCGACCGCATCCTCGTACTCGACAAAGGCCGTATCGTCGAGTCGGGCACGCACGATGAACTCCTGGCTGTGGGTGGCGCATACTCCGAGCTTCATCGAAAACAGCAGCTTGCCGAGGAGCTGGAACTCGCTCGATCCCCGGCGTCCAGCGCCAAACCGTTCCGATGACAACTGAGACGGCGAAACAGGGAACTGACGCCGGGGCCACCTTCTACGACTCGGTTCTGGCCCGACGACTGCTCAACTATCTTCGGCCCTACCGCTTCATGGTTGGGGTGTCGGCCGGTTTATTGATCTTGCACTCCGCGGCCGGGGCGCTGGCGCCTTATCTGACCAAGGTGGCGGTCGACCGCTACCTCAGGCCCCGAACCGGACAGCTCTCCTGGGCAGATCCTTGGCTTCCCGGGGAGGCGTTGGCGGGGTTGAACCTGCTCGCCGTGACGTATCTGGCGCTGCTTCTGATCGGGTTCATTGCATCGGCGGTGCAGACCTACTTGATGCACTGTGCCGGACAGCAGGCAATGCGCGATCTGCGTCTCGAGATCCTCGGGCGGCTGCAGAAGTTCAGTGTCTCCTTTCACAACCGCCATGAAGTGGGAGAGTTGGTGACCCGGGTGACCAACGACGTGGCCGTTTTGAGCGAGATGTTCACAGGGGGGGTCGTGGCGGTCTTTGGCGACCTGTTGATTCTGGTGTTCATCGTGGGCGCCATGTTCGCCCTGAGCCCCAGCTTAACGTTGGTCATGTTCGTCGTGGCGCCGCTGGTGCTGGCGGGGACGGCGTGGTTTCGCAGGTCAGCACGCGCTTCCTACCGTAGGTCTCGGGGTGCCGTGGCCGCCCTCAACTCCTACTTGCAGGAGCACGTCCAGGGCATGACCACGGTTCAGCTTTTTGCGCGCGAGCGGGAGAGCCGGGCAGGATTCAACGCCATTAACCGCGAGTACCGCGACGCCGTACTCCGGGCCGTGCGTGCCCATGCCCTGTTCTTCCCTGGGATCGAATGGCTCAGCGTTCTCGCCGTGAGTGTGCTGTTGCTGTACGGGGGATACCGAATTCACGAAGATACACTGACGCTTGGTGTCGTGATCGCCTTCCTGCAGTACGGAGGCCGTGTGTTCTTTCCGCTGCAGAATCTCACGGCGCAGTACGACATCATTCAGGCGGCCATGGCAAGCTCCGAGCGCATCTTCCGACTTCTCGACACCCCGATCGATGAGGATTGGACACTCGCGGAAGCAGCGAAAGGGCAGGCCTCTTCCGCCGAACCAGCCTCCGGCGGGTCGCCCCCGCGAGACAGAGGCGAAGGCGCCAAGGCCGCGCACGATCTGCGCATCGAGTTTGAGAATGTCTGGTTCGCCTATGAAGGAGAAAACTGGGTACTGCGCGACGTGAACTTGACCATCGAGCCCGGCGAGACGCTCGCCGTTGTCGGTCACACGGGCGCCGGCAAGACGACCTTGACCCATCTCTTGCTCCGCTTCTACGAACCACAGCAGGGCCGCATTCGCGTGGGCGGCCGAGACCTGGCCGATTGGCCGGTTAACTCGTTGCGGCGGCAATTCGGAGTCGTGCTCCAGGAGCCACACCTTTTCAGCGGGACCGTTGAGCAGAACATCCGCCTAGGGGACCCTTTGCTCCCGGCGGAGCGTATCCGCCAGGTGGCCCGCGAGGTAAACCTTCACGAATCTATCGAATCGCTGGTGCAGGGGTATCAGACTCCGCTCGGCGAGCATGGCAATTCGCTGTCGTGGGGCCAACGGCAGCTCGTCAGCTTCGCCCGGGCGCTGGCGCACGACCCCCGCATCTTGATTCTCGACGAGGCGACCTCCAGCGTCGACCCACAAACCGACGCGAAGATTCAAGACACGGTACCCCGCCTGCTGACGGGTCACACGTCCATCGTCATTGCGCATCGCCTTTCGACCATCAAGCACTCCGACCGCATCGTCGTCTTGCACAAGGGGGTGATTCGGGAGGTCGGCGCTCACGACGAGCTCCTCAGGCAACGAGGGATCTATTGGAGGCTCTACCAACTGCAGTACCGTGACCAAGAGGTCGGCGACCCCAACCGCAACCGTCCGGCTACGAACGGGCCTCCCGCGACGGCGACCGGTGGCAAGCCGAAACGGCGCAAGTCGCGCTCGTCATCGAAATCGCGGCGATGAAGAAACGTAGGGTCCGCCGAAGGTGAGGTGGAAAACCCGCCTAGCCTGGGCAACTTGCCAGGGGCCGGGGAAGATCCGTATCATTGCATATGATCCGTGATCGACTGGTCGAAGGACTTACCTTCGATGATGTTCTCCTCCAGCCGGCCTTTAGCTCGATACTCCCCGCCGAAGCTGACATGAGCACCCAGCTCACGCGCAACATTCGTTTGAACGTCCCCGTCGTCAGCGCCGCGATGGATACGGTCACGGAATCGAGGCTTGCCATCGCCATCGCACGGCAGGGCGGCTTGGGCTTCATTCATCGCAACATGCCGATCGAGAGGCAGGCCGAGGAGGTCGACCGCGTAAAGCGCAGTGAGAGCGGCATGATCGTCGATCCCATCACGATCTCCCCGCAAGACAAGATCTATCAAGCGCAAGAGTTGATGGGCCGTTACAGCATCTCGGGCGTTCCGGTGACCAAGGACGGCAAGCTTGTTGGCATTCTCACGAATCGCGATCTACGCTTCGAAACCCGCTTCGATCTGCCGATCGCGGAGGTCATGACCAAGGACAAACTCATTACGGTCAGCGTAGGAACGACTCTCGACGAAGCCGAACGCATCCTCCACGATCACCGAATCGAAAAGCTCCTGGTGGTGGATGACGACTACATGCTCAAAGGTCTCATCACGGTCAAAGACATCCAGAAGAAACTGCAGTACCCGAATTCCGCCAAGGACTCCCAGGGCCGGCTGCTCGTCGGCGCGGCCATCGGCGCGACGGGCGACTTCATCGAAAGGGCGCAGGAGCTCTATCGCAGCAAAGTCGACGTCGTGGTCATCGATACGGCGCATGGCCACACGAGCCGGGTACTCGACGCCGTCAAGGCCGCCCGAAAAGCCCTGCCCGACGTCGATCTGGTGGCGGGCAACGTGGCCACGGCGGAGGGCGCGGCCGATCTGATCGCGCTCGGCGTGGACGCGGTGAAGGTGGGCATTGGACCGGGGTCGATCTGCACCACGCGGATCATCTCCGGTGCCGGCGTACCTCAGATCACCGCGATCAGCGAGGCCGCTGAGGCCGCCAAGAGCAGCACAGTGCCGCTGATCGCCGATGGGGGTATCAAGTACTCAGGCGACATCACCAAGGCCATTGCCGCCGGCGCGGCAACCGTGATGATCGGCAGTCTGCTGGCCGGCACCGAGGAGAGCCCCGGAGAGACGGTCCTTTATCAAGGCCGTACGTACAAGACCTACCGCGGCATGGGCTCGATGGGGGCGATGGCCGGCGGCAGCAGCGACCGTTACTCACAAGAAGGGACGTCGAGCGGAAAGCTGGTCCCCGAGGGTGTGGAAGGACGCGTTCCTTACAAAGGGCTGTTGGGAGAAATGATTCACCAACTTGTCGGAGGTCTCCGAGCCGGAATGGGTTATTGCGGCGCTGCCACGGTCAGCGATCTCCAAGAGAAAGCGCGCTTCGTGAAGATCTCCCCAGCAGGGCTTCGCGAGGCCCACGTTCACGACGTGATGATCACAAAGGAAGCACCGAACTATCAGGTCGAGCGATAGCCCCGACGCCAGCCGCGGCACTTGCGTCAGCCGCTGAGCACACCTCGGACAAAGCCGAACGACTCCGCCATGCCCGGAACCGGGTCCTCGGCTTCGCCCTCCCATTCCAGCGCCACCTGATAGGCATAGTTTTGCTCCACGAGCGTTCGGAGAATCGCCGGAATATCTACTAAGCCACGACCGACCGGCACGGTAACCGCTCTTGCACTGGCCTCGGCGAAGTCCTTGAGGTGAACGTCGTAGAGCCGCGACTGGACGGCCTTCAATGCAGCGACGGGATCCTCAGCCCAACGGAAGGTGTGGCCCACATCGACACACAGCCCCATGCGCGCATCGAACGACTTGACCGCGCGATAGGCGTCCATCGGGGATGGGAAGTTGTCGTCGCCCGGGCCGTGGTTGTGGATCGCCACCCGTAGGTCCGCGTATTCCCGCAGAATGCGGGCGATGGTTGGGACGGCGTCGGGCGTCGGCGCGATGATGGCGGTGGGAGAGCCGAGGTCTTTGCAATAGTCGAAGGCGCGGCGGATCTGCGCCTCGTCGTTCTTCAATCCAATGACGCCGCAGCCCATCAGCGTCAGTCCGCCCTCTCGGACCTTCCTCGCGACGGCCTGCCGCTCAGCCGTTGTGCTGTCCATCGCGAGGTGGAAGTCTTTGATCGAGATGTAGTCGATCTCGAGGCGCTTGAGGGCGGCGATGGTCTCGTCGAGGCTCAGCTTCCGTGTCGTATAGGAGGTGATGCCGAGCTTGAGGCCTTGGAACGGATCGCTCGAAGGCTTGACCGCGAAGGTTTTCGAGGCCGCGGCAGCGGGCAAGCCACCGGCGAGTCCGAGAGCCGCCAGCTTCAGTGCGTCGCGGCGAGGAAAAGAGTGTTGGTTGGACATGATTTCTCCAGTAGACTCATCAGGCCGTCCTGCTAATGTAGGGCACGGCATGCCGTGCCTGGTGGCCTCGACGGACGACGTAACCTCGCTCCGTATCCTGAGGTCCGTACCATTATGAAGGCCCGGTGTGTACGAAGGCCAGGCGGGTTGATCAGGAAGGTTCAGCCGAGTTGGTGCTGGAGGTGGGGGTCGAACCCACATGCCCAGTGAAGGGCGCCGGATTTTGAGTCCGGTGCGTCTGCCAGTTCCGCCACTCCAGCACGTTGGGGACGGACGAGGTGGGGGGAATGCCCTGAGGCAGGTCGGTGACCCCGTCCGCTGACGCTATTGTAGCGGTCGGACCCCGATCTTGTCTCGGCCCGCGGGGCCATCCACCGTGTTCAACGACCACGAACAACGGTTGTGACCGCGTATCCCCGAGCCGACGTCTCCTGCCCCATCACCACCGACGCTGCGAGCCCGGAAACCGAGCCGTGACCACCAGGGAGCGGTCCGGCACGAACCCCCCCGCACCCTATCAGAAGGCTCCGGAGCCGAGACAGCGTTCAATCAAGACTCACTCCTGTTGACGACAGAGGATTTGCCAAAGCCGCTTCTTCGGCCCGCCTTACGGTGTCTGCGACTGGCTGACCTCCGACGGCGCCGTCAGCTTCTTGGCCGTCTTGATCAACGACAGAAACTCGCTGCGGCGGCCGTCGTCGTCGCTGCCCAGCGTTTGCCGCACGCTCTCGAACGCGCGGTCGTAGTCCGCCTCGCCCTTGTACGCCGAGTCGCGCAAACGCAGTCCAAACTCCGCCACCGCCGCTGCGAATCGGAACTCCTTCGACGGCCCGGCGCCATCCGCGGGCTTCGCCAGCACTCGCGTCAGCAAGCGGCTTTTCGACTCCTCCGGTGGTTTGTACCGCAGCTTGACCGTCAGCACCTCGTCGCTGCTCCCGGCGTCGGGCCGCGCGGCCGTCTGCTGGTACTTGAGCGGGTCGACGCCCGGCAGCGCTTCATCCGACCCCGCCGGGATCACCTCGTACAGCGCCGTCACACTGTGCCCGGCGCCGAGGTCGCCCGCATCCTTCTTGTCGTCGTTGAACTCCTCGTCTCGCAGACGCCGGTTCTCGTAGCCGATCAGCCGGTACGCCTTCACCTGTGCGGGATTGAACTCAATTTGCAGCTTGACGTCTTTCGCCACGGTCAGCAACGTCGCCCCCATCTGCTCGACGAGCACCCGTCGCGCCTCGAGCAGGTTGTCGATGTAGGCGTAGTTGCCGTTGCCGCGGTCGGCGAGCTTCTCCATCTTCGAGTCTTTCAGGTTGCCCGTCCCGAAGCCGAGCACGGTGAGGAACACGCCGGCCTCGCGCTGCTTCTCGATCATCTTGACGAGTTCACCATCGCTCGAGACGCCGACGTTGAAGTCGCCATCCGTCGCCAGGATGACGCGGTTGTTGCCGGCTTCGACGAAGTTCTCGCGCGCCAATTTGTAGGCGAGATGGATGCCCGCGCCGCCGGCGGTCGAGCCGCCCGCGCCGAGGCGCGACAGCGTGTTGAGGATCTTTGTCTTCTGCGAGCCGGAGGTGGGCGACAGCACCATGCCGGCCGCGCCGGCGTAGACGACAATCGAGACTTGGTCCTGCGGCCGGAGTTGCTCGGCCAGCAGCGCGAACGCTTTCTTGAGCAACGGCAGTTTGTCCGCGGACCCCATCGATCCGGAGACGTCGAGCAGGAAGACGAGGTTATTGGGCGGCAGGTTGGCGGTGGCGACGGGCTTCGAGCGCAGGCCGATGTGGACGAGCCGATGGGCCGGTGCCCAGGGACAATCGGCGATCTCGGTGACGATGCTGAAGGGCTCACCGGCGGCCGGGTCCGGGTAATCGTAGTGGAAGTAGTTGATCAACTCTTCGATGCGGACGGCGTCGGCGGGCGGCAGTTGACCGTCGTGGAGGAAGCGGCGCACGTTGGCATAGGAGGCGGTGTCGACGTCGATGGAGAAGGTAGAGAGCGGCTTGTGGGCGACGGCGGCGAAGCCGGGCTCGTCGATAACGCCGTACTCCTCGGTGTGGAACTCGGGTGGCGGTCCGCCGGCGACTGTGAAGACTCCTCCTCCAGCTCCTCCGCCGGATCCCGGAAGCGAGGCCGCCTGTGCCGGAGGCGGGGGAGGTGGCGTCTCCTTCTTGTAAGCACAACCTGCCAAGAACAAAAGAAGCACAGCAAGCAAACCAGAAACCAGTCTAGGAACGAAGCGCTGCGGAACTCCGGAGCTCATGGCACACCCTCCTCCAATTGGTTCTTGAGCGATTCCGGCGACCTAGGAGCCGACGCGGTTCCTTCTCCAGACGCGGGCTGCAACAGACGGGTTTCGACCCTCAACGCCGCGAATGTGTGTTTTATTACATCGGTTACCGCGGGGGAGACTGGTGTGCGACCGCGGCAAGAGCGCGACTACCGCTGATGGAGACACTCGGGCGCGGTGCCGAGGAGCGCGTTTAGCAGGCTATGCGCTGACGTCGGCGGCGGACGACAGACCCACAATCGCCGGCAGGACCTGGCCGATCTCTGCGTGGAAGACGAGGTCGGCGGATTCATCGAGCGGCGTGGGCTCGCGGTTGATGATGATCAGCTTGGCACCCTGTTGCTTCGCGATCAGCGGCAGACCGGCGGCGGGCTGCACCACCAGCGACGAGCCAACGGCCAGAAACAAGTCACAAGACTGCGAGGCTTCGTGGGCGCGCAGGAGCACATCCTGGGGCATGGATTGCCCGAACGAGACCGTCGCGGGCTTGAGCAGGCCGCCGCAAGCGCGGCACTTCGGCGCCGGCTCGCCGCCCTCGACACGATCGACCGCCTCGTCCATGGAAATGCGCTCGCCGCAAGTCAGGCAGCCCGCCTCGGTGGTGGTCCCGTGAAGCTCGAGCACCAACTCCGCCGCCAGCCCCGAGCGCTGGTGGAGGCGCTCGATGTTCTGCGTGATCACGGCCGTGAGCTTGCCGCGGCGCTCCAGCTCGACGAACGCCAGATGGCCCGCGTTGGGTTTGGCGTCGCGCATCTCAGGCCAGCTTTCGACCTTCTGGCGCCAGGCTTCCACGCGGTCCTCCTCATTGGCGACGAACTCTTGAAAGTAAACCGTGCGGTTTCGGGCCCACACGCCGTTGGGGCTGCGAAAGTCGGACACACCCGACTCGGTCGAAATGCCCGCGCCGGTGAACCCGACGGTGCGGGACGCTTGGTCAACCCATTCTCGAGCTTGGGCAAGGCTCATTTCGTCCGCATCCTACCATAGGACCTCGAAACATCCTCGTGCGGAAGCGAGGCCCCGTGCTGCCGATATACTGATTGCGTGCCTCGCCTAGCCGACGCGTGTTCTTAGACGTCTCACGCCGAGGCGCCGGCGACGCTCGTGTTTCAGTTGGAGATTATTCGCATGACCGTACAGGCCTCGTACGTTTGGAAACCTATATCGGCTTTGCCCGAGGATGTCTCAGCGGTGGCCCACTCGGAGCTGAGATCGCTCGCCTCGGTCTGGCTCGAACAGAAGGATGGTCTGACGTCGAGTGGAGCACTCGACAACTTCAATGAACAGCTAAAGCGGCAGTGGTCGATCGAGACCGGCATTATCGAACGCGTCTACACTCTGGACAGAGGAATCACTCAGCTGCTGATTGAAAAAGGAATTGACTCGAGCCTCATCCCCTCGTCAGCCACCGATCAAAACCCAGAATTGGTCGCGGCTATGATTCGTGACCACCAGGACGCTGTCGAGGGTATCTTTGCAGCGGTCAAAGGCCAGCGTCCGCTGTCCACAAGCTATATCAGAGAGCTTCACGCTGTACTGACAAGGCATCAGGAAACAGCAACGGCCGTAGATACCCTCGGCAGGACCGTGAAGGTTCCGCTGATCAGGGGTGAATACAAGAAGCAACCGAACAATCCAACTCGGCCCAGTGGGGCCGTACATGAGTACTGCCCCCCGGAACAGGTCTCCTCGGAGATGGACCGGCTCGTCGAGCTTCACTCTAAACACCTGTCGAATGGCGCGCCGCCGGAGGTTCAGGCGGCTTGGCTCCATCATGCCTTCACCCAAATCCATCCATTTCAAGACGGCAACGGACGAGTTGCCCGATCTCTTGCCAGCATGGTCCTCATCAAGGCCGATTGGTTTCCCCTGACCATCACGGAAGATGACCGAGGGAGATACCTGGAGGCACTCGAAGCTGCTGACTATGGTGATTTCCGGAAGTTTGTGTCATTCACAGCCTCGATACTGAAACGGACATTTGTGACCGCACTTAGTATTGCCGGTCACGTGCAGCGTCGCCAGCAGGTCGACCACGTGATCACGGCGGCTCGCAACGTTTTTGAAAAGCGTAGGCAAGCCCTTTACCAGAAGTGGGAGAAAGCGAAGGACACCGCCGCCAAACTCGAGTCGTTGGCCGTCGAACATTTGGACCAGGTCCAGCAGAAGCTGACTCAGGAGATTGGGGCCTTCTCGACCGAGTTCGCATTCTGGGTGGACAAGGAGCCGGACCTGGGGAGCCGTGCCCACTATTTCCGTCACCAGATCATTGAAACAGCCCGGGAGTTGCACTACTTCGCAAACATCGGTGAGTACCACGCCTGGGCGCGCCTCGTTCTGAGAACGAAAGAGCAGGCTGAGGTCTTGATTTCCTTTCACGGAATCGGGCATGAGTACCGCGGCCTGCTGGCTGTCACCATGTGCTTCTACCGCAGGGAGGAGACCGAAGAGAAAGAGCGGCAGCTAGGGAAGATCTTCTCCGTCTCAGACGAGATGTTCCAGATCAACTACCAAGAAGACCCGCAGGAAGTACAAGATCGGTTTGGAGAGTGGCTTGACCAGGGACTTGTCAAGGCGCTTGAGATCTGGCGGGCGGGCCTCTGAGGTAATGCGGGCCACCCAAACAATATCATCCTAAGAACGCGCGATGATGGACTTTCTTCTTCAAGCCGGCCTCGTGGTGCTGGTGCTCGGGTCCGGCGCGTGGATAACGTCCGCTTACCTCCGCCGAGCCTATTTCAAGTGTGCCGGGTGTGGCAATCTCAACGCGAAGCGCCGTTCGCGCTGCCGGATTTGCGGTCAGTTGCTGCCATAGCCGTCCGCGGTCGGGAGCGTTTCCGGCCCCGCTTGCGCTCGTCGCAAACACGCGCCGGAAGGGTGCAACCTGCGTGATATGATGCTCGCTTGCCAATGAGACGATCGAGCGCCACCGTAGCTGGTGTGCTGGTGCTGTGGATGGCTCTGGCAACTCCCCATCTGCAAAAGCAGTTCCACAACACAGAAAAAACTTGGACGGAACTTGCCGGGCTGAGTCTCGGGGAGCGCTCGGTTCGCTTTCATGGCCGCTCCGTGCCGCTCGCCCAAGAACTCGCGGCGGCGGTGCCGGCGAAAGAATGTGTCCTCGTTCTGGCGTACACAGGGCCGTCCGCGCGGGACTTCTACCGGCAACGGCTCCCCTACGATCTCTACCCTCGGCGCATCCACGTCGTGACCAACCCGCTGGCGGAACGCGAGGGATGCGGCTACTTGGCGGTATTTCGAGACAGCCCCGCGAACCTGAACCGCGACCCCTTCAAGGGCTGTTGGGATGAGAGCCGGTTGAACCAGCGCCTGCGGCAACTCGATCAAGTGACGCCGGGAGACACGGTGGACATCTACCGCGTTCGGTGAACCTTCGGCCATGCTCTATCTAGGCCTGCTCATCACGTGCCTGATCGGTTGGGTTCTGCTCCCGCCAAAGATGGAACTCGGCCTCGCGGCCAAACTCAGCTTCGGCTTCGCCGCGGGTGTGGCGGCGCTGTCGGTGCAGATGTTCGCCTATGGCTTGACGGGGCTCGCGTGGAGCCCGCCGGGGCTGCTGCTGCCATGGTTGGTGGTGGTGGCGGTTGCGGTGTACCGGCATCGAGCGGCCCTGTTGCGCCCGATCGTGCCGCTCCGGGTGCCGAAGGTCTCGGCACTCGACGTCCCGCTGTTCTTGTTAGTCCTGATCCCGGTGTTGATATGGCTTCCCTACGAGCGGCTCATGCCGCTGACGGCTTGGGACGCCTGGGCGATCTGGCTGTTGAAGGCCAAAGCCTTCTACCTGGACGGCAACGTAGGTGATTTCCTCGCGCGGCATCGGGAGTTCGTCAACAGCCACCCGGGCTACCCCGTGCTGGTGCCGCTCTATGCGACGTTCCTGTACGTCCTGAACGGAGGCGTTGCGGACAACGCCGTCAAGATCTTTTCTCCCTGCTCGTTCGTGGCCTTGTTGGGGGTATTCCACCATTTCGCGCGCCGATGGGCGGGCAACACGGCGGCTTTGGCATTCACCGCCATGGTGGCGGCCACGCCCATGGTGGGCTCGCTGGCGTTCGAACACGCGGGTTACGCCGGATCAACGCTCTCCCTCTACTTGGTTGCGGCCGCGGGGTTCCTTTACGAGTGGTACCGCGATGGCGGGCCGCTGAACCTGGCTGGCGCATCGGTCGCCGCGACTGCGGCGGCATGGGCGAAGAACGAGGGACAGTTCTTTCTTCTAGGTGTGCTGTTGTTGGCGGTAGCCGGACTCTCGGTTCGCAGGCAACCCCTCCGTGCCTGGTTGCTTGCCGCGGCGCCCCCCGTATCGGTTTTGATCCCGTGGTTTCTCGTGAAGCAGTCTTATGGGATCCAAGCTGCCGAATTCATCCCAGGATGGAACTTCCGATTGGACCTCTTTCTGACCTCACTGCAAGCATTGTTAGCGAAAGCACTTGACACGAACCTGTTTACCCTCACCTTCGTTGTCCTCGCAGCCACCGTGATCGCCGCCAAGCCGTTGGGAGCGCCGTGGCGCTTCTGGCTGCTGCCCGCTTTGGTGGTTTGGCAACTACTGGGAGCGCTGTTGGCCTACTCTAGCGGCATCAACGATGTCGAGTGGTGGCTCGCCACCTCAGCCGACCGCATCTTGGCTCAGATCGCGCCGGTGGCTCTGCTGGCCCCGGTAGCTCTGGTCTCTCACTGGATGAGCCAGGAGGCTCCCAAGGAACCGGCCACATCCGAGCGGCTCGCCGGCACGAAGCCAAAGCGCCGGCGGAGGGGCCGTTCGTCTTAAGCCTGTTTACACCCCGGGGCGTGACGCCGGGCTTACCCTCGGTTGACCGCTCTCGGCGCGGCACCCTAGAGTAAGAGCGGGCAAGCGACGATCACCGGCGTTTATCACCGGCGATGGTCCCCGATGGCAAGCCCGCGGGCGGCGAATTCCTTGCACACCCATTCTCATTCCACCGGCACGGGACGCAAACTCCAGATCTCGCTCTGGGTGACGGTGTTGTTCATCGTCATCGAGTTCGTGGCGGGCATCAAAGCGCAGAGTTTGGCATTGCTGTCCGACGCCGGCCACAACTTCACCGACGCTCTCGCCCTGGGGCTGGCGTGGTTCGCCTTCTACGTGCAGGGCAAACCACCGAGCGAAACCAAGACCTTCGGCTACCACCGGGCGGGCGTGTTGTCGGCGTTCGTCAACGCGATGACGCTCGTGGTGCTGGCGCTGTTCATCTTCTACGAGAGCTATGACCGCTTCCTGAACCCGCGGGTAGTTTCGGAAGACATCATGATGGTCGTCGCCGCCGCAGGGTTGGCGGTCAACGTCGTCGTCATGTGGGCGCTGCACGCCGACAGCCGTCACGACATCAACATCCGCGGCGCATTCGTGCACATGCTGGGCGACGCGCTCTCGTCGGTCGGCATCGTTATCGGGGCCGTGGCGATCTCGATGACCGGCGCGCAGTGGATCGACCCGCTGTTGTCAGTCCTGATCGGCGTACTGATCCTGTGGAGCGGGTGGGACATCATCCGCGAATCGATCCACATCCTGCTGGAAGGCCTGCCGAAAGGGATGAAGCGCCACGAGGTGTGCTGCGCTTTGCGGGCCGTGAACGGCGTGGTTGACGTTCACGACATGCACATTTGGAGTCTGTCGTCGAACTCGCATGCGCTGAGCTGCCACGCGTTGATTGAAGACATTCCCCCCTCGGAGAGCAAGAAGATCTTAGGGGCGATGAACGGGATTCTGGCGGAGCGCTTCCATATTAACCACACCACCATCCAGTTCGAGCACATCGAGTGCGAGCACGCCGAGAGCATCTGCTCGGAACATCCCACCGAGGTCACGACCACCCATCGGCATTGAGTGCTGCGCGGGGCCGAAAGCGCGGGCTCCTGAACGGTTAGAAAATCTCCGCCGGGTCGAGATCGAGGCCTTCGAGAACGCGTGTTTCCACTCGTCCACCGGCAGCGAAGGCGCCCAGGGAAACGTAGGAACCCTGCTCCAGGCTGTAGACGTGGATATGGTCGTCACGTGGATCAACCAGCCAGTACTCACGCAAGCCGTACTGCTCGTAGTGGCTGAACTTAACCACAGTGTCGTGAGTGCGGTTGCTCTCGGACATGATCTCGATGATCAGGTCGGGCGGGCCCTGGATCACCGGCGCCTTTAAGAGATCTAAGCGGGTGTCAGCGACGAAACACAAGTCGGACTCATAGTTCACATGGTCCGCGAGAATCACATGAACCGCGCTTGAAAAGAACTTGCCAAGAGTGTGCTCTTTGACGAACGGATAGATCTTGGCCCCGAGAGCCGTGGCGATATCTTGGTGGCGATACGAAGGTGGGGGGGCCATGACGAGATCTCCATCAACGATCTCCGTACGACCGGCGTCCTCGGGCAGGTCTTTGATGTCATCCCAGGTGAGTTTCTTGGCGATGACCGGCATGAGCACTCTCGACCTGATTCTAGCACCGGGGCGCGACGATTCCATGCCGAGCCGGCGCCGTCGGAGGGTTCTTGCAAAGACGCCAAGTCGCCAAGAAGACTCTTCGCGGTCTTTGCGACTTTGCGTGAGACCGTCTTATCCACCGTCGGAAGCTAAAACGTAAGCTTGAAGTACACCTCAACCTCTGTCGCCACTTCCACCGGCTCGCCGTTGAGCAGCGTCGGATTATAGCGCCATTGTTTGACCGCATCGACGGCCGCCGGCACCAACAGAGCCGGCCCTCCGATGACATCCAGTGACTGCACGCTCCCGTCTATGGCAATCACGGCATGGAGATTGACCGTCCCCTCCGTACCGGATTGCCTTGCCAGAGGAGGATAGACGGGCGCCACCTTGTCAGAGAGGCGGGCGGTTTGGACGGCTCTCCCGACGCGGATTCGTTTGGCGGTTGGCGTTGCTCCGGGGGAGATCTGGTCAGGGGGCAGGAAGATGCGGATTCTCGCCCCGGCTTCACCCTCCGCGTCGGCACGGGGGAATCGGATGATTAAGCGGAGGTGCTCGTCAACCGACTGCACGGCTTGGCGAATTTCGGCTACGCGATAGGGGGATATCGCGTCGCCAACCTGGATGGGCAAGACCACGATCAACTCTTCTCGCCGAACGTCGGACACGCCGGCTACGTCGATCCTCTCCAGGGTCCAGGTCTTGTCGCTCCGTTGTTCCGCATCGCGTAGGGCCTTGGAACGCTCATCGCCTTCCTCGGGAAGCTCGAAACGAAAGGTCACGATGCTCTTCGAAGACCTCTGGGCCTGCTCGGAGTAGTGCCACTGCAAGACCGAGCGCAGGGCTTCGGCTCGCAGCTCATCCGGGCCGCTGATCACGTGGGCGTCGTAGACGTTGCCGTTCTCATCGACGCTGACTTGAAGAGAGACCTGCCCTTCGATTTCTTTTTCACGAGCCGCTCTGGGGTATCGAATGGCGGGCCGATGAAGCAGGTGATCGCCGCCCTGCTCGATCGCGATCGGCGACCCGCCGCCGTCAGTGATGTCGATTACGCGAGGCGGTGCGCCCGCTGCGCCGCCACCGGCCGGTTGCTGAGGCTCGGCGTGGAGCGGGAACTGTCCTACCGACAGCCAAGTGGTAAGAGCAAGAGCCATAACGGTTAAGGCAAGGCATGAAACGAGCTTTCTGTTCGACATGGTGATCTCCTCCAAGAGCGATGCGACACGCAGATTTAGATGACGTTTTCTGAGGAACAAGGGAGCCGGGGCAAGGTCGAGTTGCGCGCCTCCACCCGACATGGTCAACAGCGCCTCCATATAGGGCTCTCGTGATTCGGTCCGCGCGAGGACCTCACGGTCGACGACCTGTTCGCGGGTGAGTTGGATCCGGCTGATCAACCACCAGATGGCGGGATGAAACCACAAGAGCGCCCGGATCAGTTCCTCGGCCACGGTGAATGCCCAGTCGCGACGCCGTACGTGCAGCAGTTCGTGGCACGCGATTCCCCGCTGAACCTCGCTACTCAGTTCCAGGAGCCGGACCGGAAAGAGAACGACCGGCCGCAGAAGGCCGAACGTGACCGGTCCTTTGACTTGAGAGGACACTCTCACATCAGCCCGCACGCCGACGGACTCGCGCATCTCCTTGATCGCAGCCGGCAGCGGATCGAGAGGCAGCGATCTCAAGCGGTAGCGTCGCAATCGCACCAACCCAAGAGCCAGCCATAGTAGGCGAGCCGCCGAGCCACAAGCGAGAACCACCAGGACCCAGTCAGCCACGGACCAGGCGGAGACCGCGCCTTCCGTCGTCACAGCATGATCGGAGACGACGGCTACCGGAATCGCCGAGTCCACGGACGCAGCCGCCGGGACCGACCGCCAAGGTTGCAAGACGGGAAGCAGCAGGCAGAGCACGAGTAGTGCCTGCCAGTTGGCCAGGCGAAACCGGGGAACGCGCAGCCGCAGGAGCCAGGGCAACGCCGTACCAACGAAAACCACCGCAAGCACTTGCAGGCTGTAGGACCAGAGATTGTCGAGCCAGGGAGCATCGGTCATTTCGATTTCCTCAGTAGTCGCCTGACTTGGCGCAGATTGTCCTCGGAGAGGTCTCCCTCCTCGGCCAAGTGCACCAACAGAGGCTCCGCCGAGCCGTTGAAAACGCGGTTGACGAAGTCGCTCACCATCGCCCGGATGACCTGCCGCTTCGGCTTAGCGGGGCGATAGACGTAGGCTCGCTCCCGGTCCGACTTCTTCAGGTGGCCCTTCTGCTCGAGAATGCGCATCATCGTCATCACGGTGGTGTAGGCGATCTTACGGCGCGAGTTAAGGGTTTCGTAAACGTCACGGACGGTCGCGGACTTCCGATCCCAGACCACCTTCATGATCTCGAGCTCGAGGTCGGTGAGAGTTTCTCGCTTCGGCTTCATACTAACTAGTTAGTACTACATGATTCATAGTTTGTCAAGGCTTTTCTTGCTGGACGTGTCAGCCGTCGGCTCGCCGGAGCCTAGCGCGCCGTTACCGGCAGACCTAGCTAGCCCCGCGCACACCAGGGCGATGTATCATGTACACCGTGAAGCAGAGGATGCGATGAACCGAAGAACCTTTCTCAAGACGTCTGCGGCGGGGATGGTCGGCGCGGCCGGTCCCTGGGTTGGCGTCGGGTCGCCGGCTTCGGGCCGCAAGAAGATCGCCGCGCTGTCGACGACCTACCACGTGCGCTCGCATAGCGACAACTTCATCACGCGCTTTCTGGAAGGCTACTGGATCAACGACAAGTATCACCAGCCGCCTTGCGACGTGGCATCGCTGTTCGTCGAGCAGGAGCACGACGGCGACATCAGCACCCGGCTGGCGAAGACCTGGGGCGTCGAGAAAGTGCCGACGATCCAGGACGCGCTCACCCTTGGCGGCAAAGATCTCGCAGTGGACGGCGTTCTGCTCATCGGCGAGCACGGCGCCTATCCGACCAACGTCAAGAACCAAAAGCTCTACCCACGCTACCGCTTCATGGACGAGATCGTGAGCGTCTTCCGGCGCTCGGGACGCGCAGTGCCGGTCTTCAACGACAAGCATCTCTCCTACGACTGGAAGCAGGCGAAGCAGATGTACGACTGGTCGAAGGAGTTGGACTTTCCACTGATGGCGGGCTCGTCGGTGTCGGTGACGTTCCGGCGCCCGGAACTCGACTTCCCGCTCGAAACGGATCTAGAAGAAGCCCTGGCGGTGGGTGGAGGCTGGGTGGGCGATGGCGGACTCTTCCACATCCTCGAAACACTGCAATGCTTCACCGAGCGGAGAAAGGGTGGCGAGAGCGGCGTCAAAGCCGTGCAGCTACTTACCGACGACGCAGTTTGGAAAGCCGCGGACGAGGGACTCTGGAGCCGCAGCCTGCTAGACGCCGCGCTCTCTCGCGGGCAGAAGGTCACGCCGGGCCCGGTCGAGGAGAAAGCTGCCAGGCCGGTCGCGTGTCTGGTCGAATACAACGACGGTTTTCGCGGTACGGCGCTGGGTCTGGGCGGCAAGGCGGGCGAGTACCTCGCGGCAGTGAAGATCAAGGGCGACCCCGAGCCGAAGTCGACCCTGTGCTACATCCCGATCGAGAACTCGAACAACTTCAGCCCGCTGGTTGACTCGATCGGCCGGATGTTCACGCAGGGCACGCTCGACTACGCGGTCGAGCGAACGTTGCTGACCAGCGGCGCTCTCTCGTTCCTGATGGAGTCGTGGCATCGCGGGCAGGTGCGCATCGACACGCCGATGCTTGACGTCCGCTACCGGGGGCCGGAGAAATCCTACTACGCGCACGGGATGGGGTCGTGACATGAGAGCGCCTGGAATCTACGCCAACGATACGGACCTGTTCGATCTCGTCGATCGCCGCGCCCGGATCGTCAAGATCGCGGGAGGGTTCGGCTTCACCGAAGGCCCGGTCTACAGCCGGATCGGCTTTCTGCTGTTCAGCGACTTGCGAAGCGAGAAGATCCACAAGTGGACGGTCCCGGGCTGGGAGAACGAACCCGAGGGCGGCACGCTCACGGTCTTCCGCGAGAAGTCCAATCGCGCCAACGGACTGACGTTTGATCATCAGGGACGGCTGCTGGCGTGCGAGACCGGCCCGGGCCGCGTCACCCGCACCGAGAAAAACGGATCGATCACTGTCCTCGCCGAGCGTTACGGTGACAAGCGCCTGAGTTCGCCCAACGACCTGGTCTACAACATCGACGGCTCGATCTACTTCAGCGACATGCCGCGGCGCAACGTCCCCGACGCCAACGAACGCACCAACGTCCCGGCCGTCTATCGCATCACACGCACCCAGATCCCCGGCACGCAGCTCCCGGGAGCAAGCAAGCTCGAGACAGTGTCCAAGGAATGCGAGCGCTCCAATGGTGTTGCGCTGGGTCCGAAGCAGAACCTGCTCTACATCGCCGACGCGGGCCGCAAGAACCTCCGCGTGCAGCCGATCAACGATGACGGAACACTGGGGACGGGGCGCATCTTTGCGGAGTTCGAGTCCGATGAGCCCGGCGGGCCGGACGGCCTCAAGACCGATGAGCTGGGCAACGTGTACTCGACCGGTCCGGGTGGCTTGTGGGTCTTCAGCCCGGCCGGCAAGCACTTGGGCACGATCGTTACGCCCGAGCGGCCGTCGAACTGCTGCTGGGGCCGCGGCGGCCTCTATCTCACCGCGCGCACCTCGGTTTACCACGTCAGGACGAGAGTCCTCGGGACGAGGACCTTCTAGCCCTCTAGCACCTTGATCTGCGGCGGGCGCGACGCGTTCGCTAAGATGAAAAAGCCTCGCCGGTTTCCCCCGCTGCCCCATGGCATCCCCGGCTTCCAACCCTTCCACACTGACCGAGTTGCGGCATGAGCCGTGGCTCCAGCGCGAAGACGCGGCTGCGCTTTTCGCTCGAATTCGCCGAACGTCGGAGGCAATTTGTTCTCCGCTCGAGACGGAGGACTACGTCGTCCAAACGATGGACGACGTGAGCCCGCCCAAATGGAACTTGGCTCACACAAGCTGGTTCTTTGAGACGTTTCTGCTGCGCGAGTTCTTGCCCGCCTACCACGAGTTCCATCCGCAATACGGGTATTTATTCAACTCCTACTACGAAGCGGTAGGGCAGCGGCACCCGCGTCCGCAGCGAGGTCTCGTGTCACGCCCGACGGTGGCGGAAGTCTACGCCTATCGCGCGCATGTCGATCATGCGATGAAGGAGCTCGTGCTCTCGGCGGATGACGGCAACTGGGAGCGCATCGCTCCGCTGCTCGAACTGGGGCTGCATCACGAAGAACAACACCAAGAGCTGTTGCTGACCGACCTCAAGCACATCCTGGCGACGAATCCGCTGCGGCTGGCGTACCAAAGCCGCGACCAAGAGGCCCCGAAAAGCGCGCCTCCCATGAACTGGGTTCCCTACTCGGGTGGGCTGGTGGAGATCGGTTTCGACGGCACTGGATTCAGTTACGACAACGAGGGCCCGCGGCACAGCGTCTACCTGGAGCCATACCGGCTTGGCTCGCGGTTAGTGACCAACGGCGAGTACTTGGAATTCATAGAGTCAGGCGGCTATGAACAGCCGCAGTACTGGCTCTCGGAAGGCTGGGCCACGGTGCAGGAGCAAGGCTGGCGAGCCCCGCTCTACTGGGAGAAGGTGGACGGGCGATGGTGGATGATGACGCTCTCCGGCTTCCGTGAGGTTGGCGAGGCTGAGCCGGTCTGTCACGTGAGCTACTTCGAGGCCGATGCCTATGCCCGGTGGCGCGAGAAGCGGTTGCCGACCGAGGCCGAATGGGAAGCGGCGGCCTTCGCTGAGCCGATCGAAGGCAATCTGTTTGAGACAGGGGCGCTTCATCCCGTGGCTGCGGCCGGCGGCGCGAGCGTCGATCAACTGTACGGTGACGTGTGGGAATGGACGCAGAGCCCCTATGTGGCCTACCCGGGCTTTCGGCCCGCACCGGGGGCCGTCGGCGAGTATAACGGCAAGTTCATGTGCAACCAGTACGTGCTGCGCGGCGGGTCATGCGCCACGTCGCAACGGCACATTCGGCCCACTTATCGCAATTTCTTTCCACCCCCGGCCCGGTGGCAGTTCACGGGCATCCGCTTGGCATCCGACTGACAGCTTACAAACACCCCACAAGATGGAAATCACGGTCGGTGTCGAGTTCCACGATTTCCATCCCGAGTTAGGCGACTTCCGCCAAGAAGTCTGCGCGGGCCTGAGCCGGGAGCCCAAGCAGATCCCTCCGAAGTTCTTCTATGACAAACGCGGCTCGGAGCTGTTTGAAGAGATCTGCAACCTGGAAGAGTACTACCCGACGCGAACGGAGACCGAGATTCTCACGCAACGGGCGCCCGACATCGCCGCTCGGTTGGGTCCCCGCAGCCGGCTGATCGAGTACGGAAGCGGCAACAGCCGGAAGGTGCGCATCCTGCTCGATGCGATGCAGGGGCGCTTGTCGTATGTGGCGATCGACATTTCCAAGCAGCACCTGATGGATTCCGCTTCCGAGTTGGCCGCGGCTTATCCGGAGTTGGAGGTGATCGCGGTCTGCGCTGACTATTCGAAACCGTTCCCGCTCCCCAAGCCCCGCAGGTACGCGGTGGACCAAAGCGCGGTGTTCTTCCCCGGGTCGACGATCGGCAACTTCAGTCCCGAGCAGGCGTTGGAGTTCCTGCGAAACACAGCGGCGCTCGTCGGCGCGGGTGGATCGCTGCTGATTGGCGTCGATCTAAAGAAGGACCCGGCGCGGCTCGACGCTGCCTACAACGACGCGCGGGGTGTCACGGCGGAGTTCAACTTGAATCTGCTGACCCGAATGAATCGTGAGCTGGAGGCGGATTTTGATGTCTCAGCGTTCCGACATCAGGCCTTCTACGATGCCGGCCGCGGCCGAGTCGAGATGCACCTGGTGAGCCTCAAAGACCAGACCGTCGGCTTGAACGGTTCCAGCATCCGTTTCCGCGAAGGAGAGACGATTCATACCGAAAACTCGTACAAGTTCAGCATTGAAGAGTTTCACGGCCTGGCGGCGCGGGCGGGTTTCGAGCCTGTAGAGGTTTGGACGGACCCGGACCGGCTGTTCAGCTTGCACTACTTGACGGTGGCCGGCTAGCTTAGCAGCGCGTGGCGAAATCGAGGACGGCGCTGCCCGAAATGTAGGGGCACGGCATGCCGTGCCCGCCTGCTCGAGCCGCCGCAGAACACCCTTCAAAGCCGGTTTCGCAGCTTCGGAAACTCACGCACGATCATCACCGCCACGTACAAGCCCGCCGCGACACAAATCGCACACGAGACCACGATCAGTACTACCACTAGCGAGCCTCCCTTCGCCGGCTACGATGGACCACCGTCCAGAATGCCACTTGGTTCGCCACGAGGCCCGCGACTAACGACGGCACGCCGTAGGGAACAGCCAAGCCCCATTCCCAGATAGCTGCCGCAATCGCTCCGGCCGCCATCGCCGCGATGCCGCTCGCCTTCGGGACCTTGGGCCACAGCAACCCAATCACCAACGGCGCAACGACCGTCGGCGCCCACATCGTATAGACGATCAACAACGCCTGCACCAGGCCCGGTACAAGCAGGGCAAACGTCACGGCGATGGCTCCGATCACCCCCACGGCGTATTGGCTATATCTGAGGAGAGTTGCGTCGGTCGCGTCGGGGCGCGCCATCTGATAGAGGTCGATCGAGAAGGCCACCGAGGCGCTGTGCAGGCAGCTATCCTGCGAACTCATGATGATGCCGAAGATGCCGGCCAGCACCAGACCCAGGACGCCGACGGGCAAATACATCTCCATCGTTTTCAGGAACACCGTGTCGCCGCTCGCGCCCGGCATCGACGCCGCCCCGATCACACCGATCGTGACGACGACGAACATCCACGGGAACCCAAACAGCCCGGCGGTCGTGAAGCCGCTTCCCGCCTGCTCGGGGTCTTTGGCCGCTAGCGCGCGCACGCAATAAGGCGGCAGCAGAATCTCACCGAAGAAGAAGGCGATCATCAGCCCGATCAACTCGCCGGGCGCGTAGCCACCGTGCCAGGTGAGGTGAAACTCGGGAATGGCGGCGGCCAGAGCGCCGAAGTCGAACAGGTAGCCGGAAAAGAAAATCACGCAGGGAATCGTCACCGCCAGCACCGCGAACTGGATAGCGTCGGTCAGCATGACGGTCTTCACGCCGCCCCAGGCCGCGTAGAAGATGACCGGGAGCGTCCCGACAATGATCACCGTCTCGGCCGGGATCCCAGTGAACGTAGCGACGACCTCGCCAAAGGCCCGCGCGATCAGCCCCACTACGAAGGCGTTGAACAGGAACGACAGCCCGCCGGTGGCCCATCGCGCCGCCGGGCCATAGATCTCGCCCATCACGTGGCCGACGCTGTGGCAGCCGGAGAACTCTCGCAGCTTCGGGGCGATCCATTTGCCGACCAAGACCGTTTGCAGCGGCACCATCACCGAAATCAGATACCAGACGTACCCGTGCTCGGCGGCATTGCCCGCGATGCCCAGCGTATACGCGGGACCGATATAGGTGGCGCTCAGCGTGGCGAATACCATCGCGCGCGGCATGTCGCGGGAAGCGACGGTGAAATCCTTGAGCAGGCGCGTGCGCCGGGCCTTGACCGTGATCAAGACCAACACGCCGACGTACGCGGCCACAACCGTCCAATCGATCCAGTGCATTGCGGGGAGCCGTCAAAGTAGCCTTTCGACGGTGGTAAGTCAAGCAAGTGCAAGCAGCCGAGCACTCAAGTGAGCACGGCGGCTAAGTCTCGACAGCATATGCTTCAATACGGGGGAACCGTCAACCTGTCGCCATGCAGTACCGAACCGTCCGTCCCGCCATTCCCACCATGTCCGAGACCGAAGCGCGCGCGGCCCTGGACGATGTGACGCTCGACGAGGTCGAGACGCGCGTTCTCGCCTGCCTTGTGGAGAAGGAATCGACCACGCCGGACTACTATCCGCTCACGCTCAACTCCCTCACGAGTGCCTGTAACCAGAAATCGAGCCGCGACCCCGTGGTCTCCTACACCGAAGACACGGTTTCCCAGGCGCTCGAGCGGTTGCGCGGGAAGGACCTGGCTTCCCTCATCCGCAGTTCCGACGGACGCGTGCCACGCCACCGCCACCAGTTCCTCGAAGGCTTTCAACTCAACCGGCGCGAAGGGGCCGTCTTGTGCGTGCTGATGCTGCGGGGGCCGCAAACGCCTGGCGAGATCCGCCAACGCAGTGAGAGGATCTACGCGTTTGAGTCGCTGGCGGAAGTGCAGGAGGCGCTCGACTTCCTCGATCGAAACGAGCCGCGCCGGCTCGTCGCACCGCTCCCGCGTACGCCGGGAACCAAGGAGACGCGCTACGCCCACCTGCTCTCGGGCGAACCGCCGGCCACGGCGGTGTCGGCTCCTGCGTCGCCGGCTGAACCCCAAAACGTGGCGGCGGCAGGGTCAACCGGCCGGGTTGAGGAGATCGAGAGCGAACTGCAAGCCGTGAAGGCGGAGCTACAGGCATTGCGGCGGGAGTTCGAAGCGTTTCGCAAGAACTTCGAGTGAGCGTTGCTTCAAGCCCGGTCTTCAAGCCCCGTCTTCAAGCAAGCACAAGCTGGATGGTGCGTTGTTCGGCGTCGAGCTGTGTAACGCGGAACGAATGCACTTCGCCACGGGAGAGCTTGGTGGGCGGGGCTGTCGTCGCGTCGCCGGTCGAACCGGAACCGCTTTTCCAAGCGGTTTGCAGCATCTCGCCCAGAGACGAAACGTCAGCCTTCGGTGTCGAGGCCGCCGGATCAGCGGCTTCCGGCGGGGCTTCCGGAGCCGGAGCTTCCTCGATGTGGCAGACCGCTTTGACCCCGCCCAAGTCCACCTGAACAGTGGCGCCCTTGACGGAGGTCACGCGGCCGGTGACCGTATCGCCGACCTTACAGGTCGTTAGGAAGTCGTCGGTTTCGTCGGGCTCGAGTTGCTTGATGCCCAGTTTGAGACGGCGCTGCTCACGGTCGATCTCCAGCACCACGGCCCTGACTGTTTCGCCGGCCTTGAGGACTTCCTTCGGGTGGTTGAGTCGCTTCTCGGCCGTGATGTCGGAGATGTGCACCAGGCCCTCAATGCCGTCCAAAACCTCGACGAAGGCGCCGAACGTGGTGAGGTTGCGGACCGTCCCTTCCACGACGGTTCCCTTGGTCAACTCCTTCTCGGCCTTCTCCCAGGGGTCGCCCAGTGCTTGCTTGAGTCCGAGCCCGATCCGGCGCTCGCCGGGTTTGAGTTCGAGGACCACCACTTCGACCGCGTCGCCAACGTTCAACAAGTCGCTGGGGTGCTTGACGCGGCGCGCCCACGACATCTCGGAGACATGCACCAAGCCTTCGACACCCGGCTCCAACTCGACAAACGCGCCGAAGTCCTTGAGCCGTGTCACAACCCCCTTCACTCGATCACCGACGTTGCGCTTCCCGGCAATCAGAGTCCAAGGGTCGGGGGTAAGCTGCTTGAGGCCGACCGAGATGCGCTTGCCGTCCTCTTCGACTTTGAGTACCTGGACGTCGATCTCCTGACCCTCGGAGAGAACCGAGGCGACGTCCTTCACTCTGTTCCAAGCAAGATCGGAGACGTGTAGCAAACCGTCCACCCCCCCGAGGTCGACGAAGGCCCCGAAGTCGCGGATGGTTCGCACGACGCCTCGTACGGTAACGCTGGGCTCGAGCCGGCCGATGGCCTCTTTTCGCTTCTGCTCTTTCTCTTCTTCGAGCAGGACGCGGCGGTCGAGAATGATGTTCTCATCCTCCACATCGAGTTGGAGGATCATGGCGCTGATCTCCTGCCCGACCAATGCCTGCATAGCCTCCGCGTCGCGGGCGCCGCTGCGGGACGCCGGCAGAAAAGCACGCACGCCGACGCCGACCGCCAAGCCTCCCTTGATGACCTCGCTGACCGTTCCCGCGATGGGCGTGTGGTCCTCGAAAGCCATTTCGAACTGCGTCCAGTTCTTGGGCCGCTGGGCAATGATACGAGAGAGAGTCAGGTAGCCGTCCGGCGAGCGTCCTGTGATGGTGCAATCGACGGAATCGCTTAGAGCCAGGGCATCGTCGTCCTCCGAGCGGGCGGCGTCGGAAGGCAGAAACGCTTCGGATTTGCGACCGATATCGACGAAGTAGCCGTCGCCGCGCACACTGACCACCGTGCCGTGGAGAACGCCGCCCTCGCCCGACCGTTGCGGCTTCCGCCCGACGGGTTCGATTTCGTCGAGCAGCTCGGAGAAGTCAACCTCGTCCTCGAAAGTGGCGGCGACTTCTTCGGGGACCTCGGCTTCGTCGAGGGGGGCTCCAGGGGTTAGCGTTTCACTCATAAATCTATTCCCATTGTCCCACAGGGGTTCGGGTGGTCGAGGGGGGCGGCTGCGCCCCGCGGACCCGGCTCAGCCCCAGAGTCTCGGTGGAAGCTCGGCGGCGAGCCCCCCCACATCGTCACTAATTCGGCTACAAATGTTGCGGACAGTTGTACGACAATTGAGGCACTCCTATGCAACCTCCTCTCCAGCTCACGGTACGTCCGCGTTCCTTGACCTTAATCCTGTTCTGCACGCTCATAGCAGCCGGGCCGCTCACTGCCCAGTTCTCACTCGATGACCTCGTCTTCGAACCCGTCGCGATAGGGCTGGAACGGCCGATCTCCATCGCCCACGCCGGCGACGGCTCGGGCCGGCTGTTCATCGTGCTGCAGGCGGGCCGGATCGTGGTGCATGACGGCGAACGGGTTCTCGAAGAGCCATTCCTCGATATCTCCGACCAGGTGAGCTGTTGCGGCGAGCAGGGGCTTCTCGATATTGCATTCCACCCGGAGTTCACCGTCAACGGGCAGTTCTATGTCAACTACACCGACCTTGATGACGACACGATTGTCTCCCGCTTCCGGGTCTCGCCCGATCCAAACGTGGCCGACGCAACCTCGGAAGAATTGGTTCTGAAGATCGAGCAGGAGTTCCCCATCCACAACGGCGGGCAACTCAAGTTCGGCCCCGATGGCTACCTCCACATTGCCACCGGCGACGGTGGCCCGACGGCGGACCCCGAGAACAGAGCGCAAGACCTGTTGACGCTGCGCGGCAAGATTCTGCGGATCGACGTGGACGGCGAGCCGCCTTACTCGATTCCGTCCGACAATCCGTTCGCCGAGATCGACTCGGCCCTCGGTGAGATCTGGGTCTACGGCTTGCGCAACCCTTGGCGCTTCAGTTTCGACCGGGAAACAGGCGACATGTTCATTGGCGATGTGGGGCAGGCCGCCCGGGAGGAGATTGACTTCCAGTCGGCCGAGAGCGGGGGCGGAGAGAACTACGGCTGGCGCCTGATGGAAGGCAACGCCTGCTTTGATCCCGAAACTGGGGACATTCTCCCCGACGACGTGCCGGCGGAGACATGCAACGACGGGTCGCTTACCCTTCCGATCATCGAGTACGCTCATCGTGAAGGTAACTGCGGCGGGTCGGTCACGGCCGGCTACGTGTATCGTGGTGGGGAATTCCCCGAGCTTGATGGGGTCTATTTCTATGGCGACTTTTGTTCGGGTGAGGTCTGGGCCGCTGTTCGGGACCAGAAAGCGCTCAGGCCAAAAGGCCCCGCTCCGGAGACCCAGTGGTCCCTTGTTGGACCGCGCGAAACCGGTTTCTCCATCAGCACCTTCGGCGAGGACGAGCAGGGTCGGCTTTACATCGCGGACCTTCGCTCAAAGACAGTTTTCCGAATCAGGGCGGATCGCCCGCTGCCCGTCGTCACTCGGCTTACCCCCTTCAAGCAGATTGGCGGCGGCGATGACTTCGACCTCACGGTCGTCGGGTCCGGTTTTCTTGCCACCACCGAGCTGCGGTGGGACGGCGAGTCGCGCCCCACCAGGGTGGTCGATAACACGCGGCTGCAAGTCACCGTCCCGGCAGCCGATCTGGCCGTGGCCCGCACCGTCGAGATCGCCGCCTTCACGCCTCCGCCGCGGGGCGGTTTGTCGGACGCTGTCGAGTTTGTGATCGAGGAGGCTCCCGCGCTGGCCCCGATGATCTACGAGGGAGGCGCCGTGAGCGCGGCCACGTTTGAGCTGGGCGGTGCGGTAACGCCCGGGTCGATCTTCTCGGTCTTTGGAGCCGACATGGCGGGCTGGGCGGAGATCACGACGGCCAAGCCGCTACCTACCGCCCTTGGAGGGGCCGTGCTTGTATTCCGGCCGGCAGACACAGCGGCGCTCACCCCGCCCCGCGGCTTTGGGGCTGATGGCGAGGTGCGTGTCCCCTTGGTTTATGGGTCTGCCGGCCAGTTCAACGGGCAGGTTCCGTGGGAGCTGGCGGGCTTGGACGAAGCAGTGCTCACGGTTCAGGTGGGGCCGGCCGTCAGCGACCCCATCACGGTGCCGCTCGCAACCTACGCGCCGGGGTTGTTTACAGTCGACTTTTCAGGCGCGGGCCAGGCCGCTGTTTCCATCGCCAACACCGGAGGCATCATTCCGGCGCCGGCCGGCTCGATACCGGGCGCTTTCACCCGCCCGATTCGCCGGGGCGAGTTTCTAACCATCTGGTGCATCGGCCTCGGACCCGTAACCGACCCGCCGCCAAGCGGCGAGGAGGCCGGCATACCGGCGCCGATGACGACCACGCCGCCGACGGTCACCATCGGCGGCGTGGAAGGGCAGGTGCGCTTCTCGGGACTGTCGCCGGGCTTGGTAGGACTCTATCAGATCAACGTCCGAATCCCGGAAGGGGTACCGAGCGGCGACGCGGTACCGATGATTCTGACGATCGGCGGAGTAGCCTCTAACGTCGTAACGATCGCCATCGAGTAGGAGGCCTCGGTTCGGGCGGCGATTCAAAGCACTGGCTTGTAGCGCTCCATCAGGCCTTCGATCTCTTTGACCTCCTCGGGCCGAACCTCGACCAAAGGAGGCCGGACGGGACCTGCGGGTTTGCCCAAGATCTCCATCGCCTTCTTCATGACCGCGACTTCATAGCCTTTCCGCCGTTGCCGGATGGCGTACAGCGGAACGACGTAGTTTGACATCAGCCGCGACAGGGCGGCCGAGTCAACCATCGAAGCCCGCTCGTGGAGCTGCAGCGAGAGCCGCGGGGCGATGACGGCGATGCTCGATGTATACGTGCGGATGCCGATCGAATAGTAGCCCGGCACCATATCGTCGCCGATACCGCCGATCCAGTGCAGGCGGTCGCCGCAACGCGCCATGATGCGCTGGTAGGTGCGCAGATCGGCTTGTCCTTCTTTCCAGGCGATCAAGTTGGGAATCGCTTCGCATAAGCGCCACACCTCCCCGGCACTGAAAGCGGCCCAATCGCGGCTATAGATGAACAGCCCGAGCTTGGTCGCCTCGCCGATCGCCCGGTAGTAATTCAACATTCCCTCGCGGTCGGCGTTGGGGTAGTACGGAGGGAAGCAAAGGATGCCGTCCGCGCCCGCTTCCTCCGCCTTCTTGGCCATCTCGACAGCCTGGACCTGGTTGAATCCCACTCCCGCCAGCACCGGGATCTTGCCATTGACCTCTTCGATGGTCGACTTGATGATCTCGAAGTTCTCGTCGGGCGTCATCGAGTACATCTCGCCCGTCCCACCAGCCGCCACCGTGGCGCAAAACGGGAACTCGATCATCTCGGCAACGTTCGTGCGATGGCCTTCGATGTTGAGCGAAAGGTCGTCGTTGAACGGCGTGATCGGAAACGTGATCACGCCTCCAAGCCGGTTCTTGAGTTCCTCGGGGGTCATCATGGCGGGCAGATTCCTTTCGTTCGCAATCTGTTAGCTTAGGTGTCCGGTGCTGAGACGTGCAACTCTTTCGTTGGAGGACGGGGCTCTCCGTGGCGAACTACGCCTCGTCGTTCTCGTCCGCGCCGCACAGGGCCGTCCTTACCCCCGCATTTGTGGCCGGAGCCGATTCGTTGCCTTTAGGGCGGGACAAGTCGTATCATTACGGAGCTTCCGGCTTCAATTCGATACCGGCCTACTGAGATTCACGAAGTCGACGATGTGACTCAGCAGCGGTGGCCAGCGGCTGCATCCCAACGCTTTGGCAGCCGGCGGTCGCAGTGGGGCACAGTGGAGGCGTACCACGTCGATCGCGCCGACGATCACCGCAGCGGAAAACGGCCGCGTGCCTCGCACGAATCGGCCGTTTGATTTCCCTGGGAGATCCCCGTCTAGCACCCCGCGGTGGAAGTGCTGCTTTTCTACCAGCCCGACTGACACCCAGCGGTGTTGCCGCACGCCAAGCCGGCGGGCACGACAGGTCGTGCCCCTACGTCGTGCAGCAAGAGGCCGCTCCCGCCCTTCGGGGACTGTCACCCTTGATCTCACATTCACCGGAGGCTGCGCCGGGGCTGGCCTCTTCCGTAGGGGCTCTTCCGCCACGAAGGAGCCTCACACCCTGCGTGGACGTGGGGTGGCGACATGGAATCCCAAAGCGAAAGTATCGGCCAAGCAGACTGGAGAAAGACGATGACCAATCCAACACCTTTCACAACACTTCAAGGCCGGGCCGCAGTGTGGCTGACGGCGGCGGGCCTGATGGCCGCCGTTGCCGTTGCGCCTCTGTGGGCCCAGGACGTGCAGCCCGGGATCGACATATGGACCACCCCCGGCGGTGGGACCACCTTCCAGGAGTCGGCGATCCCCGCCGGCTTTTTTGACCCTGGCTCGGACCCGTTGGTGGGCAGGATCGAGTTCGAGGGAGTCCCGCTTCCGACCCTTCTCGGCCCCCCCCTCTCCCCTACAGACACGATCGTGGAGCGGCTGGCCCCCGCGCGGTGCTCCCGGGCGTAGGAACGCAGGACACCATCCCGATCGAAATTGTAGCCCTCAGCCTGCAGAGCGCCCAGCCGATCACGGTGACCTACAACGGCGGGATGGACCCGGAGTTGTGGGACGTCCAGGTGTGCCTCTCCGACTCCGGGCAGCAGCAGGGCTCGATGACCATTCGCAAGACCCACGCCAACGGCGGAAATTTCGACTCCACACTGCCCGAAACTCCGAAGCTGATCTTCGTCCGCGAGGTTGACTCTGAGGTTCGCGTAATCGACCCGACTCCTCAGATCGACTTCCAGGCGACCGACGGCCGGTGGGTGCATAACCCTGATCCCTTGCTCCAGGTAGTCCGGGTTCCGCCGGGGGGTATTGTCGATGGCAACTGCGATGGCATCCCAGATCCGCCTCTCCCGGGCACTTCCAACTTCGCCCCCGGCGTGTGGTCGTTGGGCGACGAGTGTGCCTTGCCCGGCGTGGGTCAGGTCAAGCGCCTGACCCCGGAGCAGGCCATGTTGGCCGCGCACGGCGTCATCATTGCCCAGCCGCCCGGGCCGGATGAGGACATCGACGGGATCAGCGACGATGCCGACAACTGCCCGGCTGATCCCAACCCGCTGCAGGAGGACGGGGACAACGACTCGATCGGCGACGTCTGTGACCGCTGCCCCACGATTTTCTCCCCGTGCGGCGAGGGCTCTTGCCCCAACGTCCTCCAGGACTGCTGGACCACGAATCTCACCGTCGACCCCGATCCGGAGTTGGAACTCTACACCTTTACGACCGCCGATTCCATCGATTTCATCTGGAAGCACAAGATCCTGACGACCTGTAGCAACTACCTCGCCAGTATCTGGCTCTTCGACTGCCTCGACGGCAAGCCGCTTCCCGGGGCGATACAGCAAGTGTTTCACGATATCGACTTCGGTGAGCAAGACCCGATCCCGGGAATTCCCGAGCCGCTGCTTTCGTTTAACGCCCCGCCTGGCTCGATCCCCCCGGGGCGTTACGACTGGGCAATGATCACCGAGTGTGACGACACCAACGGGAGAATAGCCGGCTCCCCTGTGCCGGATAACGATCTCGATGACTCGTGCGGCGTCAATGTCGGCCTCGCTCCTGCTCCGGGGTTCCCAGGCCCGGTGATGTTGGGGCCGGAGCCGATTGAACTTTTCGATCCCGATCCAGGTGGCTCTCCATCGGGTCGCGGGCCCGGCGAGGAGGGCACCACGCGGCCTTGGTGTTTCACCGTTGTTTCACCGTGACAGGCGTAATGTAGGGGCTCCGAGCGCATCAGCGGCAACCCAGACCGAGCCGTGACCGCGAGGGGCCGTGAAAGATTCGGGGGCTATTGCAAGTGGCAGGGTCTAGGCCGTCCGACGATGGTATCTGTTTCTTGGTGCCCCGACACACGGCCGCGATTGCCTGCCGAGACGAGCGGATTTACCCGTCACTTGTGTTCCGGGCTCGGTTTCCTGGGTTCGCACGGATTCGCGCCCACAACTCCGGCAATGGTGTGAACCCTGAATAGGATGCCGCCTGCCCACCCGTCGCTAGCGCTTCGGAAAAGTGGGGGACGGAAAAGTGGGAAAAGTGGTGGGCTGCACCCCTGTCGTGAGACAGCGTAAATAGGGACAGATTGCCGTTCGCTGGAAAAAGGTTTCCAGCGCCGTCCTTTTCTCCGATACTATAACCGGCCGGGGAAGCGGAGGCGGGCTCTGCTGGGGAGCAACCCGCCAAGGAATACCCGGCTGGAAACTCATCGAAACGATGAGCGCCCGGAGCGGCCCCATGCGCCGCGAAAAGTGGGGGATAGGCTACGACTTTTCGCCGATGCGTCATCAGGCCCGTGACGGTCAGTCACAGATCTTCGGAAGCTATTTCCTCCATGTTTTCAGTTATTTACCCCTACGAACACCCCGGCGGCCCCACCCCCGGCCCGTATACTGAGGGCGAGGAGACTCTTGACCGCGATCGTACTAGCATTGGCCACGGCGCCCCGCACTCGGATAGCCTTCACGCCTACCGGACGCACTGATCGGCCTCGGCCCATCGACCACAAGGACCAACCAGGCAGGGGTGACCCTGCAAAGAGCACCCATGGCAGCGTTGCGCGTCAGCCCACGGACACCGATCCCAACCAATCTCTCTCGAACCCTGCCGCCGCTGAAGAGCCGCCTGCGCGACTCCGTCCACTCGCCCGACCCTTCCGGCCACGCCCCCGCCGGCCACCTGGAGGGCCCACCCGAGCCGAAAGCACATCCAAGGCCCGCTGTGGATATAGGACGATCATGGCCAAGAGCGGCCAACCGTGGCGCCCCCGGCCCCCGCACAACTGCTCATCGAGCCGGAACAAACCCAAAGTCAACGGGTCAAACACGAACCCAATCACGCAAAGGACAAGGACGAACCCACTTGCAAAAGGACAACACCGAACCCATTGCAAAAGGGCAAGGACGAACCCACTGCTTCCCTCATATCGGGTGTTGGCCAGGGGCTCGCGTCCCCCGATTCACGGTGTGGCGCAAGCTCTCAGCTTGCCGAGTCGAGACCCTTCTCGACTCAGGTCCTCCCGCCGCCGACCGAGCGCGCTCAGGCCTCGCCGCTCGACCACATCAAGACGCTTCGAACCAAACGAGCCCAACGGGAAAGTGGCAAGGACGAAGCCAATCATGCACTGGGTAACAACGAACCCAAATCGCCGAGTGCACAACAAAGCCAATCTCCAGGTGCCGAGACGAACCCAATCCGGCGTTGGGGCGGCAACGAATCATGGTTCACGAATCACGCGACCAAGCCCCACTCCCGGCAGCGATGTTAGGATGCCGGCCGCAACCCAACCGCAACCCGCGATCGGTATAGTATGGAGATCGGTCGCGCGCGGTCCCGGCAAGGGGCGGTTGCGCCCGTCGTTGGGTGCCGCGTTCAGCGGCGGACAAGCCGCGAAGCTTGTCCCTACTCAGTGGAGGCTAGCCCTTGAAGCCGTTTGACTATGCACGTCCCGGCTCTGTCAAAGAGGCCGTGGACCTATTGGCGCAGCACGGGGACCGGGCCCGTGTGTTGGCTGGCGGAACTGACCTGTTGGTGCAGCTTCGCGCCGGTGTGCGCGAGGCTGACATGGTCGTCGACATCAAAGAAATCCCGGAGCTGAACCAGATAAGCTACGACGCCGGCAGCGGGCTGACGTTGGGAGCCGCCGTGCCGTGTTTTCGTATCTACGAGCACCCCGACATCCAGCAAGCGTATCCGGGCCTGATCGACGTGGCGTCCTTGATCGGAGGAACACAGATCCAAGGCCGCGCTTCGCTGGGCGGGAACCTCTGCAATTCGGCGCCGAGCGCGGATGCCCTGCCGCTACTGATCGCACTCGAAGCGACGTGCCGCATCGAAGGTTCTGGCGGTAGCCGCAACGTCGCGGTCGAGGATTTCTGCACGGGTCCGGGAAAGAACGTCCTCCAACCGGGTGAGTTGCTGGTCTCCTTCCAGATACCGGCGCCGAAGCCTCACTCGGGAGCCCATTACCTGCGCTTCATCCCTCGAAACGAAATGGACATCGCCGTCGCTGGCGCGGGTGTCTCGGTGGTGTTGAATAACGGTAATGTCGAGTCGGCGCGTGTCGCTCTGGCTGCGGTGGCGCCGATTCCATTGTTCGTCAAGGAAGCCGGCGATGCCCTGGCCGGGCAGCCCGCCAACGCCGAGAGCGTCCAGCGGGCCGCCGAGGCGGCCAAAGCTGCCGCCAAGCCGATCACCGACATGCGCGGGACGGTCGAGTACCGGAAACACTTGTGCGAGGTGCTCACGCGCCGCGCACTGAACGTCGCCATCGAGCGAGCCAAGGGGGCGCAGTAGATGTCGCGAAAAGTCCAAGTCCACACGACGATCAATGGCGAGGAGGTGGACTTTCTCTGCGAGCCGCGCGAGAGCCTGCTCGAGTGTTTACGCGACACTCTGGGCCTGACCGGCACCAAGGAAGGCTGCAACGACGGCAATTGCGGCGCCTGCACCGTGATGTTCGACGGGCGCATCGTAACGTCGTGTCTGGTGTTGGGTGTCGAAGCGGACGGTAAGGAGATCACCACCATCGAGGGAATCGCCATCGGCAGCGAGATGCACCCGCTGCAGCAGTGCTTCCTCGAGGGGGCGGCGTTGCAGTGCGGCGTCTGCACACCGGGATTCATCGTGGCCGCCAAGGCCCTGCTCGACGAAGACCCCAACCCCTCGGAAGACAAGATCCGACTTTGGTTGGCCAATAACCTGTGCCGCTGTACGGGCTACGACAAAATCGTGCGTTCGGTGCAAGAGGCGGCAAGCCGCCTACAGGAGGCGAAAGCATGAGCACCCAAGATTACGAACCGAACATGGTCCTCGCGACCGAGACCTACGACGTGGTCGGCACGCGGCCCGTCCGCCACGACGGCGCCGACAAGGTAACCGGGCGCGCTCTCTACGGCGCCGACTTTACTATGGCGGGGCTGCTTTACGGTGCGATTCTGCGCAGCCCGCATGCCCACGCCCGCGTCAGGTCGATCGATACCAGCAAGGCCGAGGCCCTGCCCCAAGTGCGCGCCGTCGTGACGTACCACGACCTCCCCGACCCAGCCGACAAGACGGTCGATCTCGGAGAGGGGCTCACTCGATTGAAGTACATACGCGACAACGTCCTCGCCAGCGACAAAGTGCTCTACAAAGGCCATGCCGTGGCAGGGGTAGTGGCCGCCAGTCTGCACGACGCCGAGGAGGCGTTGAAGCTCATCGATGTGGACTACGAACCATTGCCGGCCGTGCTCACGGCGCCCGAGGCCATGCGGGAGGGTGCGCCGATCTTGCACGAAGACCTCACAGCGAAGGAGCTGGGCAAGCAAACCGATCGGGTCAGCAATGTCGCCGACCATTTCCGGCACAAGCTTGGTGACAGCGAGAAGGGCTTCGCCGAGGCCGACCTCACCGTGGAGCATGAGTTCGATACCGCCACGGTCCACCAGGGCTACATCGAGCCGCATAACGCCACGGTCCTGTGGAACAACGACGGTCGCGTGCTCGTTTGGTGCAGCACGCAGGGTGCGTTTGTCGTGCGGGACGCGACGGCCGCGGTTCTGGGTCTGCCGGTGTCGCAGGTGTGGGTCAAGCCGATGGAAATCGGCGGCGGCTTCGGCGGCAAGATCCCGGTGTATCTGGAGCCGGTCGCCGCGCTGCTGTCGAAGAAAAGCGGCCATCCGGTCAAGATCGTGATGACCCGCGCCGATGTGTTCGAAGCCAGCGGTCCAACGCCGGGCTCGCGTATCAAGGTCAAGATCGGCGTCAAGAAAGACGGCCGCATCGTGGCGGCGCAAGCTTCCTTGGCTTACGAAGCCGGCGCGTATCCGGGCGCGATGGTGGTGCCCGGCTCCATGTGCGTTTTCGCCGCCTACGACATCCCCAACGTGACCATCGATGGCTACGACGTGGTGGTCAACAAGCCGAGTACGGCGGCTTACCGCGCACCGGGTGCCACCAACGCCGCGTTCGCCACCGAAACCCTCGTCGATGAGATCGCCGAGAAACTCGGCATGGACCCAATCGAGCTGCGGCTCAAAAACGCCGCCAAGGAAGGCACGCGCCGCGCGGACGGTCCCAAGTACCCGCGCATCGGTTGCGTCGAATTACTGGAAGCGATGAAGAACCATCCGCACTACAAGGCGCCGCTCGAAGGCCCCAACCGCGGGCGTGGCCTGGCGATCGGGTTCTGGTTCAACTGCGGTCTGGATTCAAGCTGCAGTATGGCCGTCACGTCCGACGGCACGGTCAGTTTGGTCGAGGGTTCGCCGGACATTGGCGGAACACGAACGGCCGTAGCCATGCAGGCGGCCGAGGTGCTGGGCATTCCTGCCGAGGATGTCCACCCGAGTGTCGTCGATACCGACTCCGTCGGCTTTACAGCCGTGACGGGTGGTAGCCGCACGGCCTTCGCGACGGGTCTGGCCGCGATCCGCGCGGCGGAAGACGTGCAGCAGCAGATGGTCGAACGCGCCGCGAAGATCTGGGACGTGGATGCCGGCGCTGTTGCTTGCGACAAGGGTGTTTTTGTTTCGAAGAACGGGACGGACAACAAGCTGACGTTCAAGGATCTGGCCGCCAAACTCGGTTCCACCGGCGGGCCGGTCGTGGGCCGCGCGGCGGTCAATCCGCCCGGTGTCGGGGGCTCCTTCTCGGGTAACCTTGTCGATGTCGAAGTCGATCCCGAAACCGGCAAGGTCACGATCCTGCGCTTCACAGCCTTTCAGGATGCCGGGAAGGCCATCCACCCCAGCTACGTCGAGGGGCAGATGCAAGGCGGCAGCGTGCAGGGTATCGGCTGGGCGCTGAACGAGGAGTACTACATGAGCAAGGACGGCGCGATGGTCAACTCCTCGCTGCTCGACTATCGCATGCCCACGTCGCTTGACCTGCCGATGATTGACACGGTGATCATCGAAGTGCCCAACCCGGGGCACCCCTTTGGAGCGCGCGGCGTCGGGGAGGCCAATATTATTCCGCCTCCCGCCGCCCTCGCCAACGCGATCCACGATGCGATTGGGGTCCGGATGGACCGGCTGCCCATGAATCCCGTCGCGGTGATGGAAGCGATCTGGCAAAAACAGGGTTGATCGGATGGCGACGGTCTTTATCCCGTCGGGCATGCAAGAGTTGACCGGCGGGGTGGGCGAGCTGGAGGTCGAAGGCGCCTCCGTCCGGCGGATTATCCGCAAGCTCGACGAGACGCATCCTGGTACGAAGGACTGGCTGGTCGATGGCGACCGCCTCAAGCCCAACATTTCCGTTGCGATCGACGGGGTCGTGAGCCCTCTGGGGCTGCTGGCCGACGTCGGGGAGCAGAGTGAAGTCCACTTCGTCGCCGCCATCAGCGGGGGATGCGACGGGGGGGATGCAACGCTGACGGTTACTTCACCAACCGGCTGAGTTCGGCTCCGCGCTGCTCGTAGTTCTTCGCGTAATAGTCGCGGTAGGCTCCCGAGCGCACGCGCTCAACCCAAGCCGCGTTCTGACGGTACCAAGCGATCGTCATCTCCAAGCCTCGCTCGAACTCCACCTGCGGCGACCAGCCGGTCTCGCGCATGATCTTCTCGCTCGAGAGGGCATAGCGGCGGTCGTGTCCGGGCCGGTCTTCGACGGTTTCGAGCAGGCTCTCCGGCTTGCCTGTCGCGGCGAGGATCTTCTTGACCACGTCCAGGTTGGGCAGGGCGCGGTTGCCGCCGATGTTGTAGATCTCGCCGGGACGTCCCTTGTCGAGCAAGGCCGCGATTGCGCGGCAGTGGTCGTCCACAAAAAGCCAGTCACGCACCTGCATGCCGTCGCCGTAGATCGGCAGCCGACGATCTGCTAGCGCGTTCGAGATCATCAGCGGGATCAACTTCTCGGGGAATTGATAGGGCCCGTAGTTGTTCGACGCCCGGGTCACGATGATGGGCAACTTGTAGGTCGCGAAGTACGAGAGCGCCAACAGATCCGAGCCGCCCTTCGACGCCGAATACGGGCTGCTGGTTCGCAGAGGATAGGACTCGTCCGCCTCGGCCGGAGGATCGATGCTGCCGTACACCTCGTCCGTCGACACGTGGATGAATCGGGCGACCTTGTGCCGCCGCGCCGCCTCGAGCAGCGTGAACGTGCCATGGAGGTTCGTCTCGATCACGGGCTGCGGCGAGAGGATGCTGCGATCCACATGCGACTCGGCGGCGAAGTGCACAATCGTATCGGGAGCGAACTCCGTGAAGGATTCTTCGACCGCGTCGCTGTCACGTACATCCGCTTTGACGAAGCGATAGGCCCCGTGGCCGGAGATGGGTTCGAGGTTCTCGAGGTTCCCGGCGTAGGTCAGCGCATCGAAGTTCAGCACCTCGGCCGCGGGGTCGGAGCCCAGTACGAGCCGAACAAAGGCGGAGCCGATGAATCCCGCTCCGCCGGTGACGAGCAGCTTCATTTGTGCTGCGTCTCCCAGTCGTAGGCAATGCCGGGGTCGTCGTAGACGATGCGCCCTTCATCTTCGGGGTTGTAGTGGCGATCCGTGACGTAGATCAGCAGGCCCGGTCCCTGCCCGATCACTTTGTAGCCGTGCCCCACGCCGGGCGGAATCAGCAGTTGCCAAGGCCGTAGTGTGCCGAGGTACAGCGTGTTGCGAACACCGAACGTGGGCGATTCCGTGCGCAAATCGACGAGGGCAACCTGGAACATTCCTTGCGCCGGCACCCAGAGGTCAGTCTGATGCCGGTGGTAGTGGAAAGCCTTAATGGTTCCCGGATAGCTCAGGGCCGCCGAAATCTGGGTCGTTTCGACCGGAAACCCCCCGGGGAGTCCCTCGCCGAGGCGGGCCACCTCTAGGAAGTAGCCACGGTCGTCCGGCCAAACCGGGTAGGGCTTGGCGTCCACCCCCGCTATGAGATCAGCCGAGTCCGGAGCCGTAATCACCTGACCGATGCTCGGGGCGCGTGGCGGCAACTCCAGCGTTAGCGGGTCGGAGCCTCCGGTTAGCCGCCGATTGAGGTTGAGAGTGGGCTTGGTGGCCACAACGGGTCTCGGGGAACGATGGACGGGGATTTCGGCCCGCCAGGGAGTCGGCCGCCTCCATCGGCGCCGACATACCCACGATTCTACAGTAGTGGCGCTGGGATCAACGGCGTGGGTCGCCCCACAGAACCGGTCATGCTGAGGCATGAGATTCCTGAGGCTGTTGCAATGGGTTCATGCAATGGCTTAGGCTTTGGGCTGGAACAACGCGATATGGCTCTCGATCGACATCGTCTGATCGAAGGGATGCTGCAGCATTATCCCTTTGTGATCAAGAACTTCAAGGCGTACGCCAAGAACTTGTATCGGCGCAAAGTCTTGAAGTCGACCGTGGTGACTCCGTACTCGGCGATTTTTTACGCCACCCACAAATGCAATCTCGATTGCAGCTATTGCACGCAGAAGAACCCGGAGGTGTTCAGCGAAGAGCTGGACACGGAAAACACGATCCGCCTATTCCGCAACATCCGCAAAGACGTCGACACGATGTTGATCACGGGCGGCGAATGCTTGATGCGGCCCGACATCGAGGAACTGATTTTCGCCGCTCGCAGGGACGTCAAGTTCCGGTCCCTGCTGATGGTTACGAACGGCGTGATGCTCGATAAGCGGGCCTCCGTGCTCGAGCACCTCAACGGCTTGGTCGTGAGCCTGGACGCCATCACGCACGACCTCTCCGAGCCGATGTCGAAGTCGGCCGCCGTGCCGCGCGTCAAAGAGAATCTCATGCTGGCCAAGGAGAAGCTCCCGCCCGGGGCGATCACGGTGAGTTGCGTGCTCGAGCTGTGGAACCTCACCGAGGCGGAGAAGATCCTGGAGTTCTGCCAGGAGCACGGGTTTCAATTCTCGGTGCAGTCGGCCCAGAACAACGGCAAGTACCCCAACTTCCAGTTCCTCAGAGACCCCCGCTACCGGGCTTTCGTTGACAGGCTAATCGAGCTGCGGAAAAGCGGTGCGGCGAAGATCAACGGGACTCCCAAGCTGCTGCGCACGTTGCTGCTGTTTGAAGAGTTCAAGTGCTACCCCACAATGTTCCCCAGAGTCTATCCCAACGGCGACATCTTCTACCCATGCGAAGTGCTGCGCAAGATCGCCGGCAACGTGCTCGAGGAGGGCTCGATCTCAGCAGCCTTTGCGCGCGGCCGGCGGATCTACGGCGAGGTTCCGGCATGCAAGAACAATTGCTTCCTGTTCGGGAACGTGATGTCGTCGTACTACGTGGAAGACTTCTGGGGGCTCGCCGGCGATACCGTGCGCGGGTAGGGGACCCTGCTCCCTGCGCGCTCCCGCGACTTCGAACGGGGCGCTACAAGAATGATACTTCTGGGGTATGCACTTGACTCCCGAAGCCCCAAGGTCTAGTATCCGGGCTCTGGAGGACTATTCGCGCACGCTGGGGAGTTTCAAGAGCGCTTCGCCTTCAGGTTTCAAAGTCAACCGCTGCCGTCCCCCCGCGGGGCGCAATGAGCGGCGGCTATAGGACCCACGACCGCTGCCCGATGGCCCCTCGAGGGTGCGGTCGCCGCAGTCGCCGACCACAAGGTGTGGGGTCGTCGGGAGTCAAGTGCATACCCCGATGATACTTTTGGGGCCTAAGGTCGCCGCATCGTTATGGAGAAAGATGCCGCATACTTTTTGTTCTGGGCCTAAGGTATCGTTACTCCCGGCGAACCGACGCAAAGTATCATAAGGATGCAACCGTCTGATTTTACTGAGGATAGCCTTGCAAGTCGCTGATAGATCGGCATGTTGTTCGAGACTTGATCCTTTAAGTCTACCATGATGGTATCATCCGATCCAATCAACGTGATATGATGATACCAACATGATCGATGTCCAAAAGGTGGCGGACGTCATGGGCGGACCGAAAGTTCTTGGTCGTGCCATCTGTTCGCTGGATCAGTTGGTCGAGGCGGTAGAGAACGGATTGCCCAAGGGCTGTTTGCGAAATACCGCTCGGCGAGTCCTGGCGGATCGCGGGGAGCAGCGTCGCCTCATGTATCGGGTCGTGCCGGAAGCGACCTTCAAACGTCGCCGTGAACGCTTATCCCCGAGCGAAAGCGAACGTACCGAGAGGCTGGCGCGTGTGGTCGCGGCGGCTGAATACGTTTGGGACAGTCCTGAGAACGCTCGCCGTTTCTTATCCGCACCGCACCCAGAGCTGCGGGGTAGGGCCCCTCTGAACGCAGCCATGACGGAACTGGGAGCGCGCCAGGTCGAGCTGATCCTGGAAAAGATTTTCCATGGCCTTCCGGCTTGAGGAGCCGCTACGGGCCTATCGGATCGCGGATAGCCGGCGGGAAGTGTTCGACGGTTCGGGTGCCGCCACCTTCGGCGGACGCTGGAATTCCCCCGGTCGGCGCGTGATCTACGCTTCCGAGACATATGCAGGAGCGTTGCTGGAAGAGCTGGTCCATACCAACATCGGCCGTATTCCCTCGACTCAAAACTGGATTGAGATCGTCGTCCCGGCAGGTTTCGTGGTGGAAGAAGTGAAACAAGACGACTTGCCGGGCTGGGACGATCCGAGCCAGCAGGAGAGTCGGACTTACGGTGACGACTGGTACGATCGGCGGCGCACCGCCGTGCTCCTTGTCCCCTCGGTCGTGACGCGGGTGGAGCTCAATGTGATCTTCAACCAGGAGCACCCGGACTTCGCGCAGATGAAGGCAGGCAAGCCGACGCCGGTCGTCTGGGATCGTCGATTGCTGGACTAAGGAAGCCTACAGGTCGGAGGGCATTCGCTGGTTTCGTGGTTCGGGACGCGGCGACTTGCGGTGGCGGTAGGTGACCCAGCCGATGCCGAAGGCGATGGCGGCTGGTGGGATTGCGAGGACAATAATGCCGCGGTTGATGGCCAGGAGTGCTTCGTCGCGCTGATACTTGGCTGATTCGCGGCACATGACGCACTGGGCGGCCAGCGGCGCGGCAAGAGCTAAGCCCAAGCCCGCCAACATCAGCAGCGCACTCAACCGTGAGAAAAGCCGCGAAATCAGCTCCATGGTCCGTTCCCTACTGCCATCCCTTGAAGCCGAACTCGAGGATTCGGTAGCCGTCGGGGAAGAAGTAGCCGATCATGATCAGAATGCAGGCGACCAACGGCACCACCACGGTCCAAGATAAAACCGGCCGGTCAAACTTCAGATGCATGAAATAGGCCATGATCATGCCGGCCTTGATGAGTGAGAGACCCATCAGAAGGGTCAGCATCATCACGACCCCGAACTGGATGTAGGCCAGAAGCACCTCCACCAGCGTGAGGGCCAGCAGGCCGATCCAAACCTTGATGAACAATCCCTTGTGCGACTGTGCTTCCGCCGTCATTGGTTCCTTCTTTCTCTATCGAGCTTCTCTATGAAACCTTCGTGGACATCAAGTAGACCATCGGGAAGATGAACATCCAGACGAGGTCGACGAAGTGCCAATACAGGCCGCTGACCTCAACGTCCTCGCCGTCGTACTTGCCCTTCTTGAATCCCCAGGCCACGACCGCCAGATAGATCACGCCGATCGCGACGTGTGTCATGTGCAGCCCGGTGAGCGTGAAGAATGTTCCTCCGAACAGCGGCGTGCCCCAAGGGTTTTCGAGCGGGGTGACGCCGTCGTGGATCAAGTGCATCCACTCGTTCATGTGCAACACGATGAAGGCAACGCCGAAGACAATGGTCGCCCAGATCCACTTGAAGGTCCCCTTGCGGTCACCGGCATGGGCTGCGTCCACGGCAAACACCATCGTCAGACTGCTCGACAGCAGCACCAGCGTCATCACCGACGAGAAAATAATGGCGGGGTAGAACTCAAACGGCGTGGGCCACTCGTTCGACAGCCGTACATAGCTATAGGCCACAATCAGCGCGGAGAACGTGAGCGCGTCCGACACGATAAACAGCCACATGCCCAGCTTCTTATGGCCTACGGCGAATGGCGACGCGCCGCCACCCCAGCTTGCTTCGGCCGCCACGGATGAATGAGACATCAATCCTTACCTCCAAACCATTAGCAGAACAAACAGATAGACCCAAAGCACATCCATGAAGTGCCAGTAGATCGTGGTGGCCTCGACCGCCGCGTCCCGCGTCGCCCACACGGCAGGCCGCCACACGCGGAAGACCGCGTAGGTCAGCACCAACAGCCCGCCGGCGATGTGCACCGCGTGAGCCGCCGTGAGCAGATAGAAGAACGAACTGCTCGGGTTGGACGCCATGTAGATGCCCCGCGCCGAAAGCTCAGCCCAGCCGACGAGCTGCGAAACCATGAACAGTGTTCCTAGACCAAGGGTCACGGCCAACCACGTCCGTAGGGCTTGGCTGAGTCCGGCACGCATTCGCCGCTTGGCGAGTTCGATCGTGAAGCTGCTGGCCAGTAGCACCGCAGTGCTGAGCCACAGCCCTCCGGGGAGGTCGATTGCATTCCAATCGCCACCCAGCCCGCTACGAACGACCATGGCGCTCGTGAAAGCGGCGAAAACCATCACAATGCCGCCCATCCCGACCCACGTTCCCAGCTTATAGCGGTAGACGGCCTGTGCTGCCGGGTCCCAGCCGTTGCCGTTGCCACCCCCACGGTTGTCGCCATTGCCGTCCTCGCCACGGCCGCCGAAACCGCCTCCGCCGATGGAGGTGCGGCCACGCTGTTTTTCAGCGTCGGTCGCCGGTGGCGGGGCAGTCAGGGTCGTCGCCATGCGCTAGTCACCCGAGGCCGCTCCGAAGGCCATTTCATCGGAGTTGGACTGCATGATGTAGTCCCGCTTGGCCTTCGGCACGCTGAACTCGTAAGGGCCGCGATAGACGATGGGGATCCTGCCTTCGAAGTTGTCGTGAACCGGCGGGCTGGCCACAGTCCATTCTAAAGTGGTCGCTTCCCAGGGATTGTCGCTCGTGACTTTCTTGCCCTTGCGCAGGCTCCAAATGAAGTTGAACAGGAACAAGAACTGAGCCGTGATCGTGATCATCGCCGCGACCGTGATGAAGTATTGGAGCTCGTCCGCCCCGCTGGCTGCTAGATAGTCAACGCCGGTGGACTCGGCATAGCGCCGCGGGTGGGCGATAAGGCCCAGGTAGTGCATCGGTCCGAAGATCGAGTAAACCCCAATGAAGGTGAACCAGAAATGGACCCTGCCAATGCCCTCGCTCATCATGCGTCCGAACATCTTAGGAAACCAGAACGTGATGCCGGCAAACATGCCGAAGATCGCCGCCACGCCCATGATTAGGTGGAAGTGGGCGACCACGAAGTAGCCGTCATGAAAGAAGAAGTCCACCGTGGGTTGACCCAGGAAAATGCCAGTGACGCCGCCTGTGACGAACAGCGAAACAAAGCCGATCGAGTACATCATCGGCGCGGTGAAGCGAATCTTGCCGCCCCACAGCGTCCCGATCCAGTTGAAGGTCTTAATCGCCGACGGTACGCCGATAACCATGGTGAGAACGGAGAACACGAACGCCGAGTAGGGGCTCATGCCGCTCATGAACATGTGATGGCCCCAAACGACGAAGCCCAGGCTGCCGATAGCGAGAATGGCATAAACCATCGCCTTGTAGCCGAAAACAGGCTTGCGGGAGAAGGTGGAAAGGATGTGGGACGTGACGCCCATCCCCGGCAGAATGGCGATGTAGACCTCCGGATGCCCGAAGAACCAGAACAAGTGCTGCCACAGGATCGTGAGCCGCCGCTGTGGCCGGTGACGGGGATGTCATTGATGACTAAGCCGCCCGGGATGAAGAAGCTCGTGCCGAGGTTGCGGTCGAGCAGCAACAGCACCCCCGCCGAGAAGAGCACGCCGAACGCCAACAGCCCGAGAATGGCGGTAACGAACCAAGCCCAGACCGTGAGAGGCAGACGCATCATCGTCAGCCCCTTGGTTCGCAACTGCAATGTTGTGACGATGAAGTTCAACGCGCCGAGCAGCGCGCCTACACAGAACAGCGCGATGCTGATGAGCCACCAGTCCTGGCCGTTTTCGGCGATCTGGGCGCTGTCGAGCGCGCTCAGCGGCGGGTACGCTGTCCATCCCGAAATCGGTGCGCCGCCCGCGCTGAAGAAGGCCATCATTAATGCACAGAACGAAAGAAACGTGACCCAGAAAGACAGCATGTTGAGCCGCGGGAAGGCCATGTCGGCCGCCCCGATCTGAATCGGCAAGATGTAGTTGCCGAAGCCACCCTGGGGCGCCGTGGTCAGAACCATGAAAACCATGATGGTGCCGTGCATCGTCATCAGGGCTAGGTAAAACTCCGGTGTCATGATGCCGTCGGGTGCACCCACCGGGAACAGGGCGCCCAGCCAGGCGAAGGACTCCCCCGGCCACACCAAGCGCAGTCGCATCAGCAGCGACAGGCCCATCCCGACAAATACCGCCACAATCGCGAGCAGGATGTACTGGATGCCGATCACCTTGTGGTCCAGGCTGAAGATGTACTTCCAGATGAAGCTCTTCGGTTCAGGGTGACGGTGAACCTCAACGTATTCCGCTACTTCTGACATGAACTCGCTCTCCTACGACGGCCCTCTTAATCAGCGCAGCAGCTCACTGGCGAGAGGCGGCGGCTGCTTCCGAGGTGCTCGCTTCGTTCGGGGTGCCCACTTATTCCAGGAAAGAGTATTGCTCCTCAAGCCACTCCTCATACTGGGCTGGCTCCATTACATCTAAGAAGCTTCTCATCTTGTAATGGCCCAGGCCGCAGAGCTCTGAGCAGACAATCTCGTACTCGCCGACCTTATCGGGTTTGAAACGAAGCCTCCCCACCAGACCGGGAACGGTATCGAGCTTGATCCGCAACTCCGGGACGAAGAAATTGTGCAGAACATCCTTCGAGCGAAGGAGCACCTCGACCTCCTTATTGACCGGGACGGCCATACGCGGAACGATCACGTCGTCCTTGCCGTCGGCGTGGCTGCGATCCACCCCGAGAGGATTCCCCAGGGTGTCGTCGATTTGGTTGACGTCCAGCGGTCCGAATGTGCCGTCTCGTCCCGCGTAACGCATGTTCCAAACGAACTGCTGGCCGGTCACTTCGACGACGAGGCGATCCTCCGATGGAGTCGCGGACCGCGCCTCGGCAAAGCGGGCTTCCGCCCACATCGTGTAGCCCATGAAGGTCAGTCCGACGAATAGCACCGTAGCCGCGGCGGTCCAGAGCAACTCCCACCGGTCGTTGCCGCGAACGTAGGAAGCCGGACCCGCTCGATCACCCCGGAACTTCCATACAGCGTATCCCAGCGCCAAGTGAGCCAGGATGAAGATGACTCCCGTGACAACGCAGGTGAGCAAGAACTGGTCGTCCACCGCCCGGGCGTGATCGGTGATCGGTTCAGGGGGCCACCAGGTTCTGGTGATGAAGGGGAGGGACAACGCGAAACAGATGATCCAGATGACAAGTGCCAGCACAAAGGCCATATAAGCTCCGATCGCCTGAGTGTCGGCAAGGGCCGCGACGACAGGCAGGCGTGGGTACTCCGTTACAAAGAGCATCAGTGTAGCAAACCGGCCGCGCCGGTTTCCGAGGCGAACCGCGCTTCGACGGGGTCGGTTCCGGGGCGGCTGCCGCCGCCGCTTGTATTGTTCCTCCTTGTATTGTGCGGGGAGCGGTGCTAGCTTTTGGGTTGCCGTCTCGGTTTGAGAGATCAGGAGGTTTGCAAGCGTGCATCGACTAGCGTGGCGTCTGAGAGTATGGGGCCTCGGCGTAGCCCTCCTGTGTCTCCAGCCGGCTCGGGCCGATGTGGTCGAGCAAGGCCCGAAGGATTCGCCGCCGTCCGGGTTGATGGCCGGGGTGGCGCGGGCGGACATCACGCCCCCCGTGGGGATTGCGCAGTTGAACTGGGGGTCGCAGACCCACATCAATGCCGTCGGCAACGACCCCGTCGGCATGGTGGCGACGGCGCTGGTCGTGGCAAACGGCGCCCAGAAGTTCGCGATGGTCGACGTGGATACGATCCTGGTCCGGTTCTTCGAACCGGCGATCGGGCGGGCGGCGAAAGAGACCGGCATCCCCGCGCGGCACATCCGGCTCGCGGCCACGCATACCCACGCCGGGCCCTATCTCTCCGCGGCCAAAGGGCCCGCGGGAGTGGACCTCTCACCGCATCTCGAGATGATCGGTCGCTATCGCGAGCAAGTCGTCGACAAGATTGTCGGGGCGATCGCCGAGGCGAACCGCAATCTGCGTCCGGCACACATCTACGGCGGGCGCGGCGCCGGGACGATCAACGTCAACCGGCGTGTTCGAGCCCGTGGCGATAACCCGCCGGCCGTGGGACGCAACCCTGACGGCTTCGTCGACCGCGAGTTGATCGTCTTGCGCATCGATGGCGCGGACGGCAAGCCGATCGCCGTCTTGGCGAATTTTCAGTGCCACGGGACCGTGCTTGCCTACGAGAACAAGTACGCCTCGCCCGATTGGCCCGGCATGACGCGCAAAGTGGTCGAGCAGGCGTTTCCCGGAGCGCTGTGCCTGTTCTTTCAGGGCGCGGCGGGGAATCAAGGGCCGATCGAGGGTTTTACCGGGGACCTCAGCGTCCCTCACCGGCTGGGATCGATTCTGGGGCATCAGGTCGCCGCGGTGGCACACGGCATCGAGACGGTGCGCCGCGAGCCGACGTTCGAGGGCTTCGTCGAATCGACGGCATATCAAGCCAAGCAGCACTGGCGCGTCAAAGGACCCCGCGACGCTACGTTGAAGTTCACGTCGAAGCTGGTTGATCTCCCCCGGCGCCAGTACACACAGGAAGAGATCACAGCCATGGAAGCGCGGGTGGCGAAGGCCCGCCGGCAAGTCGAGGCGGCGCGCACCAATGACGATCCGCGGAAGGGCGATCCGTGGAAGAAGCATCAGGCCGAAGCACGGCTACGACGGTTCGGCGATTTGCTCGTGAAGTGGAAGATGCCGTTCGATCCCTCACCGATCCAGGTGGAAGTGCAGGTGTTGCGTATCGGCGAGGTGGCTATCGTTGCCATGCCGGGCGAGCCTTTCGGTGAGATTGGCGTTGCCGTCAAGAAGGCGTCCCCGTTCGCTTTCACGATGTTCGCTGCGTACTCGAGCGGCGTCGGCGGCGACTACATTCCGATCGAGGCTGAGTACGCTTTCGGGGGCTATGAGGTCGAGCGGTCGCCTTATGGACGTGGCGCGGCCGAGAAGCTCATCCGAGAGACCATTGCACTGTATGAGGACGTGAAGTGAAGATATTGGACCAGCGCGAGCTTGCGCCCGCGCGCCCGCGGATTCACATCCGCGGCTCCGTTGTGGTAAGTGGACGAGCCCATAGCCAGTGACGAGCCGACGCGAATTTCTACGGGCGACTTCCTTGGCCACCGCCGGTGCGATAGGAGCTGCCCCGGCTCTGGCGCAAACCTCCTCGACCGACGCCTTGCGCCTATGGGCTTTCAGCGACGCCCACGTCGGCAGCGATCGCCGCTACGGCCGCCGCGAAAGCCTGGTCGAGGCGATTTCGCAGTCCGAGTTCGGCACGACCGACGGCGCTCCGCCGTTTGAGTGGGACGCCGCCGTCGATCTCGGCGACCAGTCCGGCGCGCAGCACCTGCCCGATGACCCGGAAGGCGAGGAGGTCGCCCGCCAGTTCGGCAAAGCCCTCAAGAAGCACAGGCGCGAGGACATCTATAGCCTCTGCGGCAACCACGACCGCAGTGGCATGGACGAGCCTAAGAACTGGTGGTGGCACAAATGGCTCGACCCGATGGGGGAGTACACGAAGTACTCGGGCGTCGATGCCGGCAAGCGCCGCTATCCCACGGCCGGGACATGGGAGCGGTACTCCTTCCAAGTGGGCAACGTGCTGTTCCTGATGATGAGCGACATCAACGAGCCGACCAGCCGTCCGGGACGGGACCTGCTTGGGGGCAACCCAGGTGGCGTCGTGTCAGGTGAGACCTTCGAATGGTGGAGGCGGATGGTCGAGGCGAACCAGGACAAGATCATCGTCTCGGCTCACCACTATGTACTGAAGAACACGACCGTCGCCTCGGGCGAGTGGGAAGGCATGCGCAAGGACGCAAGCGGCCTCTGGCGCTCGTACTATCACGGCTACAAGCCGTTGGGAACACCCAAAGGCGCGTCTTATCTCTATTGGGTCGACGGGGTACGAGATGCGCAGGCGTTTGAGAAGTATTTGGAAGCGCACCCGGGGGCGATCGACCTGTGGCTTGGCGCGCACACGCATACACATCCCGGCGACAGCTATGGCGGCAAGTCGCACGTCGAGACCCGCTGGGGAGTACACTTCGTGAACGTGTCAGCACTGGCGCGTCACCACGCCCGGCGCACGACCGTGCCCATGAGCCGCCACTTCACGTTTCGCGGGAGCGAGTTACGAGCGCAATGTTATCTGCACACGTGCGACTTTGCCGCCTCGGGTTGGTACCCGAAGGCAGAGAGGCTGTTGAAGCTCAATAAGGTGTTCCAGTCGTGAGCATGTGCTCCCTTGCCGAGCCGCGTGGGTCGCGCCGGCCTACACCACCCTCAGCTCCCGGCGCACGTAATTGATCCACTCTTCGGCTGTCCATTCTTCACCGTTTGGGCCCAGAAACTTGACCGGCTTCCCTAACCTCCGGTTCAGTTCCTGGAGAATCTCACCAAGATAATGCCAAGTAATCGGGATGCGCGGCACTAGAGGCGATGAGTTGGCTCCCGACCAACACGCACGAAAGCAGCACGATACGGCCGCCCGGGTGTCGGCCCCGGCGCTCAAACATCGAAGAGGCCGCCACAGCCAACAGCGGCAGCATCGGCAATACGTGGCGGACACCTATATTGATCTCGCTGAACATCCCGACAGAGAGAATCGATAGCGCTCCGAGTGCCGGGTACAGTGACCTGTACACGCAACTCGGCGGGCGGCGAACGCAAGTAATCAAGGCAACAACCACCAGGACAAGAAACGGCAGTGTCAGCTTCACCATCAGCGCGACGGGAAAGTAGTACCACCATCCCTCCTTGTACCTGATTTCTCCCAGCAGAAACTGGACCTGTGTCCCCCTCTCGCATGATTCACAGCGTTGAAGATCCCCTCCAGAAACCCAGGAACCGTCGCCCGCATCGTACGCACAACGGTCGAAAGGACTTGGTTCAGCACCGTGCCAGAGGGCACGACGAGGTCAAGCACGTCATACTCGGCAGAGATCGGTCCTCCCACCAGCGAAGAGTTCCATGCGAAGCAGACCCAAACAACGAGCATGCCGCTTGCGAGAAAAAGGAAACTATGCAGAATCGACCTGCGAAAGGCTTCGACGGCCCAACGCGGTCTGCTCCGCAGCCTTTCTCCAATCGCTACGAAGAGGAACGAGCCTATCAGAGCCGGCAGAAAGCCGATCGCAGAGTATTTGGACATTAGCGCCAGCCCGGAGAGGAATCCTGCTGCCAGGGCATGGAGCCCACTGCACGACGCAAACCAGCGGTACAGGTGGTAGGCAGCCCCCACCAGCGTGGCGGTAATCGCCAAATCCACGGTTGCCAGACCAGCGTGAGCCAAGACACTCGGCAGAACGTGATCAGACACACGGCAACAATCCCCGCGGTGCGCCCGTAGAGTTCAGCGCCCCACCGGTACACGTAAAAGAGCAGAACGGGGACAAAGATGAGATTCCCGATCCGGGCCAGCGTGAGTGTCTTCCAATAGTCCCCGGAACTTTCCAGAACGTAGCGCCCCTGAACAACGAGATGCTGCCCAGGCAGAGTCCGCGCCCCGGCCAGATAGGGCAGCAAACCGATCGGGAACCGGGAGAGCGGCGGTTGCTCTACAAGTGCAGTGTACGTCCTAGCCTGGTAGATTTCGACGCCGGCCGCGATGTGAAATCCCTCGTCGGACGTCGCGTTGAAGATGCCATAGGTAGCGACGATGCGGACGACCATGATCAGGAACAGGAGCGCCAGCACGAGAAGGGTCGTCCTGCGGCTTGGCGGGTCCAGCAGGTGGGACAGCTTCATGGTTCCAAACGATAAAGCCCGATCGTTCCCCCGATTCTTGTGATCCACTGCCCAAGCGTCGCGTAATCACGTTCCAAATCGCTGCGCGGCCCTCCTCGAAAAGAGACCAGCGTTGCAGGTAGCATTGGATCAAGAGGGCTAATGCTGTTTCGAGCCCGCTTTCGGATTCCACCACAGTGACGAGAGAACGCCGGTGCTGAGGCCCAGTGTGTGCAAGCCGCCGCGAGCCCCCAGAAGGGTACGGTCGAAAAGGCGAAGATGCCGTCTAGGGCCAATCTTATCAGGCCCGACAGGCTACAGACTCCCGAGCTGAATCTGGTGGAGTACATCTGGTCTTAATGGAAGCAGCACGAGTTGCCGACCGTTTGACCGAAGGACTACTGGGAACTGAACGAGCGCGCTCGCAAAGCGCTGCGTCGCATGAGCCGCAAGCCGGGCTTGGTTTGCAGGTCGCGCGTTCGAGTCGCGCCGGGCCCGCCATTGGGCCAGAGAATCCACGCTAGAGGGCAACAACCCCGCTCGTGATCGCTTCGGTGAATGGCACCGGAGCGAAACCGTAATCGTTCCGCGCCTGACGGGTGTCCGAGGATTTCCTCATCACGAGCCTGCGCAGTTGATCGCCCTTGAACGGGGTCGGCACCCTCAGTTTTCGCAGCATCATCAATGCGCTGACGGATACAGGAACACGAAAGACTCGCTTCCCAAGGCGTTTCGTCAGGGCCTGGCGAATCTCCTCCGCCGTGTAGGCTCTGCCATTGCAGAGGGTGTAGGTCCGGCCGGCCCGGATGTTCCGCACAACGTCTGCGGTAAAGTCTGCCAACTCGTCCACGGAGATCGGTGAATAGGTCACTGGCGGATTCCATCGAAAATCCGCCAGCAGCCGGGTCCTGGCTGCGATCCGCAATAACGAGTCGATCCCTTCGCCGGATCGGGTGCCGTAGACCTCGGCCGGTCGGATGATCACGTGGGGCCGCCGTTCGGACTTTATGGCTTGCTCGGCGAGTTGCTTCGAGTAGCTGTACGCTCCCCCCTGCTCTCCTACGCAGCGAGTGCTCATGTACACGACGGCTTGGTCCGGCCGGCACGCCGTCAGCAACTGCTCCGTCCCGCGTTGGTTTACTCTATAGTATTCCGACACTTTCGACTCGTGGGTCGCACCGGCCAGGTGCAGCACCAGATCTGCCCTTTGCAGCGCTTCCCGATAACCGGCAGCCTTTTCGATACTCCCCCGGACGAACTCCACGTCGGCGCCCGGGAGCCACGCGTCGGTCTGATGAATAAGAACCACGAAGCGAAACTCTGATCGGAGGCAGGCACAAACCGCTTGCCCGATCTTCGAGGCGGCGCCCGTTACGAATACGGTCTTCACTGTCCGCTATGCTTGCCGCCCCCGCCCAAATCGGTAGGCGAGCAAGTGCTTCGTAAACCTCAGGATGGCACCGATCCGTACAAAGGGTTGTCTGCCGGCTAACCGGTAGAACTTGATCGGTATCTCGTCGATTCTAAGCCCGCATTTTCAATTTGATGTTTGACATCCCGACCTTCCAGCGGCCTTGAGCGTCTTTATTCATAGGGGCTAGAGCCCGATGAGGACGCCATGGAGGCCAACACCCAATGGGTGAAAAACAAACCAAGCCATTCCAGCTAAGTTTCAATGGACTTCTCAAAGTCGATTTCCAGGGATCGCACGTCACTTCCGACGGTGGCCTGATTTTGGTTCGCGAACTGGACGAACGGCTCGGTCTCGGAGAACTGATTGACGAGCATCTCAGCGACTCCCGGCAAGGCACAAACAAGCAGTTCACGCTCGCTGATCTGTTGCGGCAGTCGGTTTACAGCCGACTCGCCGGCTACGAGGACCTCAACGACGCCGAGCGGGTTTCGATCGATCCGACGTTTCGGCTGATCGGTTCGCAGAAGATCTGGGATCGCGGTGCGGCCTTGACCTCGACGCTGCACGGCTTCGAGACGGAGATGCTGGCGAGCGAAGAGAACCTGCTGGGGCTGATGGCGCTGAACCGAGAGCTGGTCGGGCAAGCGGAAGCGTTCGACGACGCCGAGCGGGTCGTTCTGGACCTGGACTCCACCGAGAGTCCGGTCCATGGCCAACAGGAAGGCAGTGCCTACAACGGACACTTCGAGTCGGTCTGCTACCACCCGTTGCTTTTGTTCAACGGTCATGGTGATTGCCTCGCTGCCAAGCTGCGTCCAGGCAACGTGCACAGCGCCGAGGACTGGGATGAGCTCTTGTTGCCGGAGATCGAGCGCCAACAGGCTGCGGGCAAGCAGGTCGCCTTCCGGGGCGATGCGGCCTTTGCGAAGCCGGAAGTTTATGAGGCTTCGGAGGAACGCGGAGTACAGTACGCCATTCGCATTCCGGCCAACAAGAGCTTGGAGCTGGAGATCGAAGACATCCTGTTTCGCCCGCCGGGAAGGCCTTCCCGCAAGCCCTTGGTGCGCTACAAGAGTTTTCGCTATCAGGCGGAGAGTTGGTCGCAGGCGAGGCGGATCGTCGCTAAGGTCGAGCATCACCAGGGCGAGCTGTTCCCGCGCGTCGGATTCATCGTGACGAGCATGAGCTTGCCGAGCCGCTCGGTGGTGCGCTTCTACAACAAGCGCGGCACGGCGGAACAGTGGATCAAGGAAGGCAAGCAGGCGACGCACTGGACGCGATTGTCGTGCCATCGATTTCGAGCCAACGAAGTGCGGTTGCAACTGAGCGTGCTGGCCTACAACCTGGGCAATCTTTGGCGGCGGCTGGGGCTTCCGCAGCGAATCAAGAGTTGGTCGCTGACGAGCTTGCAACACAGGTTGATGAAGACCGGCGGTCGGCTGGTCAAGCACGCGCGGTATTACTGGCTCTTATTGGCGGAGGGACATCTGAACCGGCGGCTGTTCGGCGACATGCTGCACAAGATCTGGGCGCTGCCGCTGCCGAGTGGGTAGCATTGCCGGAGTGAGGATCAACAGCTTTTGGCTCCAAAAGGTTTCGCAAGGAGCAGTGTCGGCCGGAGCGCCGTTCAAGCCGCTCAATCAACGACTGTGAGCGGTCGAACCAGCTCTGGCGACTACCAGCAGAGGTGATGTGCAGGGTTCAGCGTGAAAGGACGTGCTGTTCGGAGCGGAGCGGGTGTATACTGTGGCCGTGCCAGGGCCAAAATGGAAATCCTGGTTAAAAGGGCTCCGGACCGAGCCGGCGTTGTAGCCGAAAAGCTCTAGAAACGCTCCAAGTACAAAAATTTTCCGCCGGGTCATCGTCCCGATGTAAAGGGAAAGGGGGAAAGAGTTAAGGGATAACTTCCCGGCTAAGGCCGAGTTCCAGGGCTTGGAGTACGATCTCGGCATCCAAGAACCAGTCGGTGGAGCGCAACGTCATCCGCTCGTAGGCCTCACGCTTGAAGATCTTGGGCTTCGAGTTCACATCGTGATAGCCCCGGTACTTGGGGAACAACATGACGAAAAGCCGGTTATACACAGTCGATACCAGGCGTCGCCAGGAGCCGTCATCTCGCACTGCCCGATAAGTCTTGACGAAGTCCAGATCTTCATTCTTGATCTTTGCGAAGCAAGAGAAGATGGTCTCGACGGGGAACTGTCCATCACCGTCGATGACGCCGATGTACCGCCCCGCGCAGGCGTCAAGCCCGCACTTCATGTCCCAGCCCATGGCGCCTTCTTTGGGGAACGCGATCGAGCGCACGCCGTCCAATTCCCGCGCCAGACGATTCGCCACGGACGGCGTCGGGTCCGCCGCCCCGGGATCATAGTTCGCCACCAGAACAATCTCCCACTCGAACCGGAACAGCGTCATGATCCGATGCAGTTCCGTGACGAACGGCACCATATTCTCTCCCGCCCCATAGCACAGCACCGCCATCGAGAACTCGGGATGTTCGTCAGCACCGACGTTGGCTGATTCCATTGTCAGCAGTTGCCGGCTTCCGACGGCTGGGGTGTAAAGATTGGACCCAGACTCCGGGCTTTCCCCACTGCCCGGACCACTCACTCCTGATCTTCCATTGAAAGGCCCACCCAGATAGCAGTGCTGCGGCCCGCAGTGTTTGATGGCGGATGGCCGGCCCCACCGCTCCATCGTTGCAGAACCGGAGGCGCTCGCGCTGGCAGAACGCTCACCGCTTTAGATCATACAGCCAAATGGACTTCCCAATCTTCGCGTAAGGCTCGTGTTCCGAGAGCATGTCGAAGGTGGGTCCCGCAACCGGGTAACCCAGACCCTGGAGATGCGAGACGCTGACAGCGGCCCAGGTCTGGGGCAGGTCCCCGGGACGAAACGGTCTGACCTGGCGCAGCCCGACGGTTTCGGGTGAGGTGGTCCCGAAGTAGCTCAGGTGGACCTCTTCAATCCCGTGGTCCTCGACATACTTCGCCAGCCGATGCAAGTCTTGCCCCCAATCGAGGTTGCTGTCTCCGAGGATCCGATGCTCTCGTCCCCGCCCCAACTCGTTGAAGTACGCCAGGTAGTCGGGGTGGGCCGCGGCGCAAGCCACCACATGCGCCGCAACGAGCGCGGCGCCAAGCACGAGGAGGTTTCTTGATTCAGCGAAGCCGTCCGGCCTGCTACGAAACACCGAACACGCCGCGACCACAACAAACGGCCAAGCAGGCAACACGTGCCGTACACCGATGTTGATCTCGCTCGACATAGCCACGCCCAACACCACCAAAGCGCCGGCGGCCGGGTAAGCCACCCGGGCCCAATCAGCGTCGCCGCGCCGCCGGACGGCGGCGACCAGGGCAAGAGGCATGAGCAGCAGGAACGGGAGCGTCGTCTTGACCAAGATAGCGACCGGAAAATAGTACCACCAGCCTTCTATACAGACGCGCATAAATACAGGGACATAGAGAGTTAGCAGAAAGAGAGCAAGTAGGAGCGGATGAGGACAGGGTGTGACTGCATCTCGCCGAAGACTCTTGTCAGCGTGGCAAGCAGGTCGGCTTCGCTGGCAAAGTAGCGGTTGTGGGTTCCCGTCCGGCGCGTGTGCTGCCACAGCCGCTCGGTGGGATTCAACTCGGGCGAGTAGGGCGGCAGTTGGTGGACTTCCAGCCAGTGACGGTTGGACCGGAACCAGGCCCATACCTCTGCATCCTTATGGTAGGAAGCGTTGTCCTGGATCAGAATCGCCCCTTGCCGGCGATAGCGCCGCGCTAACTGTTCCAGGAATGCCAAGTAAGTCATGGCGTTGAAGACCGTGTCCTGGCGGTAATGAAAACGTGTGCGCCACAGTTCGATGGCGCCCAGGATCTTGACGCTCTTGCGCTGTCCGGTGACTGGGATTTCGGGTGGCTGGCCGACGCGGCTCCACGTGGCATGCAAAGTTGAGTCCTGTCGGAAGCTGGCTTCGTCGGTAAAGATCAGCGCCCGGTTTTGCGCGTGGGCTTTTTTTAAGGTTGGGATAGGTGCGCCGGTGCCAGCGGTCCTGCGCGCCGGCGTCGGCGCGGGCCAGCACGCGGCGCGGTCGCTGCACCGAAAAGCCCAACCCGTGCAGTAGTTTTCGCACGTGGCCAGGATGATAGCGGACGCCGAATTCTTCCTCGATCACCCAGGCGATCATGGGCGAGGTCCACAGGCCGCTGTCCAAGCCGTACGTCACGGCACCACTATCGAGAATATCCCCGAGTTGCTCCCGTTGAGCCGCTGTCAACTGTGGCGGCCTTCCTGAGCGGTACCCTTCCAGCAGACCTTCGATGCCGTGCGCTTCATAGCGCGCCAACCATTCGGACACTTTCGAGCGGGGCGCTTTGAGAATCCCTGCCAGCTCGCCGCTGCTGCGGCCTTCCGAGTTCAGCACCACCGCCTGCAGCCGTTTCGCCACACGATAGGCCCCATCTCGTTGCGCTTCCTTGCTGAGGCGGATCAATCGCTTATGAGTGCTCGGGTGTAATCGCAGCAATCGCGCACGCATGGCCACTCCCCCCTACGAGAAGTATGCCACGTTCGCTTGCCTGATGTCTCTTTACTTATGCGCGCCTGTATAGCTCCCGTGTTTCTCCGAGCAGGTACTGCCTGTTATGACCGGACGAGGCGTGCCTGACGGATTTGCGAATACCCTCGAGAAAACCCGGCGTCACCGTCCGCAAGCATCGTACGCCGAAAGCCGCCACGCGCCCGGGAAGCGAGTCGCTCCGGATCCACTGCTCGAGTGTCGCGTAATCGCGTTCCAAATCGCTTCGCGGCGGTGGATCGTTCACCGCAAAGAAGACCCACAAGACTGCGAACGCACAGAGCCCGGCAACCGAAAGCTGTAGAGCAAGCTGTCCCAAGGTGCGGCGTGACCACCGGCCCCAGGGCCGCCAACCCTTCGCGATCGCTACGGCGGCATAGAGAGCAACGAACAGCGGAACGAAAGCGACTGCGGAGTATTTTGCCATCAGAGCCAGGCCGGCCAGGGCTCCGGCGGCGGCGGCATGGCAGAACCGCGGCTCGCTCACCCACCTGTGGAGGTGGTACCCCACACCCACGAGGGTCGCGATTACGGCGCCGTCCATCGTCGCCAAGCCGTAGTGGGCCACCAGGTTCGGGGAGTTGGTCACGAGCACGGCAGCAACAACGCCGGCCGGCCGGCCCCATAGCCAGGCGCCCCAGCGATAAACATAGAAGAGCAGAACCGGAATGAAGGCGAGATTGCCGAGCCGTCCCAGGGTTAGGGTTCGCCAATAGCCGCCTGATTGCTTGAGCGCGTAACGGCCCTGTTCGATGTCGTTACCCTGCGGCAAAATGCGCACGCCGCCGAGATAAGCAGGGAGCCCGAGAGCGTACCGCGGGAGTGGAGGGTGCTCGGTCACCAGTGTCATTCGCTGAAACTGGTAGACCTCGATCCCCGAGGCAATGTGTAGGTTCTCGTCGACCGTGGCGTTGAAGACGGGGTAGGTGGCCGCGATTCTCGCAGCCATCACGATCCCGAGAACGCAGACGGCGAGCGCGGTCTTCCTCGAAGAGAGATCCAGCCATGCAGGCAGCATTGGATTAGGGGGGTTAACGCTGTTTCGAGCCCGCCTTCGGATTCCACCAACGTGACGAGAGAACCCCGGTGTTGAGGCCCAGCGTGTGCAAGCCCCCGAAGAAGCGCGCGTGCTCGATCTTGACACATTGGTCCATGACCACCTCCAGCCCGGCGTCCCTGGCGCGCTCGGCGGCCTCGTAGTTGATGACCCCCAACTGCATCCAAACGACCTTGGCGCCGATCTCGATGGCCTCCTCGACGATCGGTGGTACCGCTTGGGCAGGGCGAAAGATGTCGACGATCTCCACGGACTCAGGGATGTCTTTGAGCGAGCCGTAGCAGGGGCGCCCCAGAATCTCATCCGCCCGTGGGTTGACCGGGATGATGTTGTAACCCTCCGCTTGCATATACATCGCGGCGAAGTGGCTGGGCCGGTAGGGGTTCGCCGAGAGGCCGACCATCGCGATCGAGCGGTAGCGGTCGAGAATGCGCAACCGCTCCATGGCCGTCGTCGCGAAGGCGCTCTTCGCGACCGGCGAACCGGCGCTGACGCCTCCGCCGGCCAGGCTGCAAACCAGCGAGGAAGCTGCCATTAGAAATCTGCCTTTCCCTGTACGCGCGCTCCGGTGGACTCGAGCGCCTGCGGCTACGCTTTCTGCGAGGCATCGAGGGCTTGGTCGAGGTCCCACACGATGTCGTCGATGTCCTCGATGCCGACCGAGAGCCGCACCATGTCGGGCGTAACGCCGGCGGCGGCCATGTCGCTTTCGGTGAGTTGCTGGTGCGTCGTGCTCGCCGGATGGATCACCAGGCTCTTCGCGTCGCCGACGTTGGCGAGATGCGAAAAGAGCTGTACGGAGTCGATGAATTTGCGGCCGGCCTCGATGCCGCCCTTGATCCCGAAGGTGAAGATGGCGCCGCAGCCCTTCGGCAGGTACCGCTTCGCGATGTCGTGATAGGGGCTTGAAGCCATGCCGGGATGGTTGACCCACGTCACGGCCGGGTGTTTCTCGAGGTGCTGGGCCGCCGCCAAGGCATTCGAGCAGTGGCGGTCCATGCGCATGCCGAGGGTTTCGAGCCCCTGCAGAAACAGAAAGGCGTTGAACGGGCTCACGCAGGGACCCAGGTCGCGCAACCCTTCGACACGGGTCTTGATGATGAAAGCCAACTCGCCGAAAGTCTCCGAGAATTTCAGCCCGTGATAGCCGGGGCTCGGTTCGGTGATCTGCGGGAACTTGCCATTGGTCCAATCGAACTTGCCGCTGTCGACGATGACGCCGCCGATGCTCGTGCCATGCCCGCCGATGAACTTGGTCGCCGAGTGCACCACGATATCGGCGCCGTGCTCGATCGGCCGGCACAGATAAGGCGAGGCAAACGTGTTATCGACGACCAGCGGCACGCCCGCCTCGTGCGCGATCTTGGCGACAGCCTCGAGATCGACGATATTCATTCGCGGATTAGCAATCGTCTCGACGTAGACGAGCTTCGTCTTGTCTGTGATCGCTGTGCGGAAGTTTTCCGGGTCGTCGGGCTCGACGAAGGTCGTGTCGAAGCCCAGACGCCGGAAGGTGACATCGAACTGTGTGTAGGTGCCACCGTAGAGCGTCGACGAGGAGACCAGGTGGTCGCCGCTTTGGCACAAGCTGCTGATGGTGAGAAACTGCGCCGCTTGGCCGCTCGCGAGCGCCAGCGCGCCGACGCCGCCCTCCAGCGAAGCCATGCGCTCCTCGAGCACGGCCGTTGTGGGGTTCATGATGCGCGTGTAGATGTTGCCGAAGCGCTGCAAGCCGAACAAGGCTGCGGCGTGGTCGGAGTCTTCGAAAACGTAGGAGGTCGTTTGATAGATCGGGACCGCCCGTGCCCCGGTGGCCGGGTCAGGCTGCTGCCCGGCGTGCAAAGCCCGGGTGTTGAAATTGAAAGAGCGCTCTTCGTTTTCGGGCATAAGAATCTATCGTACCGCACGGAAGATCGGCCTTCGTAGGCGAGGCGACGTGCAAAGAAACCGAGCCGTGACCGTAAGTACCTACGGAGTGAAATCCTTACCAAGCGCGGCCGAAAACCTCACACGCATGGACAGAGGCGCGGGTGTGAACCCGCGCGCTCCCTCGACGCCGCGCCGCCTTGCGGTCCGCCACCCTAGTTGGTTCCGGCTCGCCCGGGTCAGGGAGCGGTCCGGCACGAACCCCGGCGCCTCGCAGAGGCCTCTGGCATCCTCGATGCAATAAGCCCGAGTTGTTGTTGCCTACGCCGAGTACTTGCGCGTCAGCGCGTGCAACCGCTTCAGGTGCTTGGGCACGGCTGTCTTTGCGGGCTCCTTGGCGGAGTACTCGAGCGAAATGTAGCCGCGATAGCCGGCGTCGCCGAACATCTTCACGACGCGGTCCCAGTCGCAGGGCTCGAAGTGACCATCCTCGAAGCGGATCTCGGTTTTGGCCTGCGAGTTGACGGCGTACGGTACGCACATCTCGATCTGGTTGTAGGGGTCGGTGTGGAAGTTGCCGGTGTCGAGGTTGATGCCGACCCAGGGATTGTCGACCGCCTTGACCATTTGAACGACGCGCTTCGCGTAGAGCGTGATGCCGCCGTGGTTCTCAAGGCCGAGGATGACGCCTTTCTTGCCGGCATACTCGGCGGCGCGCTTGAGGATCTCGACCACCCACTCGGCCGCTTGCTCTTCGGTGTGCCCTTCGGGTACGCGGCCGCCGAAGACGCGGATGTGGCCCGCGCCGAGCTTATGCGCAATGTCGACCCAATAGCTCAGCCAGGCGACTTCGATCTCGCGGTCGCGCACGTCGGGCTTGCACAGGTTCGAGCGGATCGCGATCGCCGGGATCTCGACGGCGGCCAGGTAGGCTTTGCGGCGCAACGACATCAAGGCTTTGTCGAGCCCGGTCTTGGGAAGCCAGTAGACGGTGAGGTCGAGTCCGTCGATGTTGTTCTCGACCGCGATGTCGACGAGGTCTTCGTAGGTCATCTCGCCTTTTTCGAGGGCGTCACGGTAGGAGTAAGCGCAGAGCGCCGAACGAATGCGCGCGCCCGAGCCGTTGCCGGTCCGCGGGGTGGCCGCCGAGAGCGGCGTGGCCGCGGCTAAGGCGGCGGCGGGCAGAGTCTTCAACAGATCTCGTCGATGCATGGCAGGCTCCTTAGGTCGAGTGTCCTTAGACACCCGAACGTCCCCGATTATAGCGGTCGGGTTGATCCGCCGTGCGTACCACGCAACCGTGCCAACCAACACCACAGAGCCGCGGATGTAAATCCGCGGGCGTGCGGGCGAAGGCCCGCGCTACCCCCGCGGAGCTACCTCGCGCTGTGCTTGCTCGGTGAGGGTGTTGTGGGCTACGGGCTCCGCGGGCTAAAAGCGCGGAGGCGTCGCACGGTCGATTGAACCCAGGGCGGCAGCCTGCGTTTGAGTTGCTCTCGCCAGGTGAATCGCAACAGCTCGCGCGCGTTGTAGGCCTGGTGTTCCCAGCCGTCGGAGTCCGGGGGAAACGTGGGCGCATCCGTGCGCCGCAAGAACGCCGTCCGTTCGACGACCGTCTCCAGCTCAAACATCTCGTCGCGGCGGACGAACTCGAACAGATGATGCACGCTCGGGATCTGGAGGTCGTCGATCACCAGCGCCCCGCCCGTGCGGATGTGAGGGTAGAAATAGAAGTACTCGAGGTCGGGGAACGGATAGGCGTGCGGGCCATCGAGCAGGACGGCGTCGAGTGGTGTGTCGAAACGATGCTGGGGCAACGTCCGCTGCGTAGGCCCCGGCACGAACTCCAGCTCCGCGGGACCGGCCAGACCGGCCGCCTTGACCCTGTCGAACACGCCGAACTCATCAAATGCGAACACGGTGTGCGCGCGACTGAGCCTCGAAAAAATCAGCGTGCTGGCGCCACAGCCGGTCTCAACCGTCGCCGCTGGCTGCAGATCCGCCAGCAGCCTCGCCAACTGTTCGAGCGAGTGCGGCGGCATGGCGTAGGGAGACAAGCCCGAGGCCTGCGAGATGATGCCTTGAAGATCAGGTTGCGTTGGCAACGCACATACATAGTCGGGTGGAGCCCTCGTGTTTCGCAACCGGTGCTACCATGGCCGCGCGAGTGCGCCACACCAACGGCGAAAGCCAAGCGCCGAGAAAGCGAGGGATACGACATGGGCACGACATTCCCGACCGATGATATGGAGTTGACCCGTCTCTTGGTCGTGAGTGACATTGACCGGTCGCGAACATGGTACCGGGACGTGCTCGGTGCGGAGCTGGTGCGCGAGTACGGCGGGTCGTCGGTCGTGCTCAAGTTCTTGGGGAGCTGGCTGTTGTTGGTGACGGGCGGCGGGCCAACCAACGACAAGCCGACAGTAACGTTTGGCCCGCCGCAGGATCGGGAGCAGGTGAGCGCCCAGCTCATCGTAAGGGTGCCCGATTGCCAAGCCGCGTACGAAGAGCTGGCCGCACGGGGCGCGGAGTTCTTGACCGAGCCTATCCGATGGCCTCACGGGGAGATCCGAGCATTCTTTCGCGATCCCGACGGTCACCTGTTTGAAATCAGTGAGCTCACCGGATAGTGCGGCGGACACGGCGAGCGTAGCAAACGGCCTCCGAACGGGGATGAATCGTTGGCGCTGCCCCCCTCGCGGCCGGGGCACGGAATCTGGCTGAGGTGACTCGCGGTCTGTCGTCCTTCTGGCGGGCGCGGCCGCCGGCCCTGCCGGTCAGGAGGGCCGCACCAGAGCGGCCCCTGAGCCTTTGCCTCTTGTTTTGCCGCAAAGACCGTGATAGCGTTGCAATGTCTCTCAAGGGCGGGAATAGGGCGATCCTATGGCCGAAGAAAGCCTGGAACGAATTGCCGAGGAGCGCATTGAGGAGGCCGCAAGGACGGAGGCGGTCAAGCTTAGCTTGAGCCAACTCAGGCTGACCCGGCTGCCCGAGTCGATCGGCCAACTCACCCAACTGCAGGAACTGGACCTAATCAGCAACCAACTCACCGCCCTGCCCGAGTCGATCGGCCGACTCACTAACCTGCGGAAGCTGCTACTCCACAGCAACCGACTCAGTAACCTGACCGGGTCGATCAGCCAACTCACTAACCTACGGCACCTGCAACTCTACGGCAACTACTTTACTACTCTGCAGGAGTCGATCGGCCAACTCACTCAGCTGCGGGAACTGGGCCTTGGAAAAAACCGACTCAGAGCCCTGCCCGATTCGATTTGTCAACTCGCGCAACTGCGGACGCTGTATCTCTTCGAGAATGAGTTCACCTCCCTATCGGAGGTGTTCGGCCAGCTCGGCCAACTGCGAGAGCTGAACCTCTCTGGCAACCAACTCACTGCCCTGCCCGTGGCGCTCTCACAGCTCCCTAAGCTCAAACAACTGTATCTCCAAGGCAACGACGCCCTCGGCATATCCCCGGAGATCCTCGGCCCGACGAAGTCTGAGGTTTCAGGTGGTGCACAGCCCGCCAACCCCGCTGACATTCTACAGTACTACTTCCGTACGCAGCACGAGGAGAAGCGCGCGCTCAACGAAGCGAAGATCCTGCTGGTGGGGCAAGGGGGCGTGGGGAAGACGTCCCTCGTCAAGCGGCTGGTACACGGCACTTACGACCCGGACGAGTCCAAGACCGAGGGCATCAACATCGAGCGCTGGGGGATCGCGGGCAAGGGCAACGGGCAAGCAGGCGACATCCGGCTCAACATCTGGGACTTCGGGGGGCAGGAGATCATGCATGCCACCCACCAGTTCTTCCTGACCAAGCGCAGCGTCTACCTGCTCGTGCTCGACGCCCGCAAAGGCGAGAACGAAGGCAACATTCACTATTGGTTGCGCATCATCCAGAGCTACGGCGGCGACTCCCCGGTGCTCATCGTCACCAACAAGTGGGAGCCGCCCAACCAGCTCCAGTTGAACGAGACGCGGCTGCAAAAAGACTACGGACCCAACGTGAAAGGCTTCTTCCAGGTCTCTTGCCTCGAAGAAACCGGCCTAGACAAACTGCACACCGCCATCGAAGAGCATGTGCGGGACTTACCGCACGTGTATGACGAGGTCCCGGCGAGCTACTTCAGCGTGAAAGAAAAGCTGGAGGCCGAAGCGCAGAAGCGGGACTATCTCGACATCGGGGAATACCGGGAGCTATGCAGCCGTCACGGCGTCGACGATGAAGCAAGCCAGAACCAACTGATCCGCTTCCTGCACGACTTGGGAAACGTCCTCAACTTCGATGATCCCGAAAATCCGTTGCGGGTTCGCGATACGAAAGTCCTCGACCCCGAATGGGTGACCGATGGGGTCTACCAGATTCTCAATAGCGCCCGGTTGGTGCAGAGCGACGCGGTGCTCGAGATGTCAGAGCTTGGAGAAGTTCTCACTGACCACACCCGCTATCCGGCCGAGCGGCAGGAGTTCATCGTCGACATGATGAAGCGCTTCGAGCTGTGCTTCGCTTTTCCCGATTCGAGTGGTCGCCGACTTCTGATCCCCGAGCTGCTGCGGCCGAACGAGCCCGACCTGAATTGGGGTACGGCCAATGCGCTCAACTTTCAGTACCACTACAAGGTGCTTCCCGACGGCTTGATTCCCCGCTTCATCGTAAGGATGCAGGGTCACTTCACGGAAAAGCAAACCTACTGGCGTAGCGGCGTCGTGCTGAGCATTGAGGGTTGCAGAGTCTTGGTACGGGGCAACAGCACAGATGGGCAGGCATACGTCTCGGTTCAGGGTGCGGTAGCGGCGCGGCGGCGCGGCGCGCTGGCGGTGGTGCGTGAGGCGTTCGGCGGGATTCACGCCACCATCCCGAAGATCGGTGCCGAGGAGCGTGTGCCGCTGCCGGATGCGCCCGGCGTGACGGTGGGGTATGCGCATCTGCTCAAGCTCGAAGAGCTTGGGACGGACACCTATGTGCCCGAAGGCGCCGACGAAGCGTACAGCGTGCAAGATCTGCTGAATGGGATTGAAGACAAATCGAAACGCGACGCTGAGCGGGAGAGAAGAAGAGAAGGCGGCTTGGTACAACGCGAGAAGGCGGGAGTGCCGAAGCCGTCCATAGAGTCGTCAGAGTCTGCAAGGCCGAAACTCGACCTGAAGACGTTTCTGGTGGTCGGTGGGTTCTGCCTACTGACGATCTTTGTCCTCGTCAAAGGGCTCGAGGTCCACATCTTCTGGTCGTCTTTGCTGACGATCGTGCTCTTCGTCTTCCTGGCGCTCTTCACAGGGATGTTCGGCGAAAAGGTGACCGCACAGCTCATCGACAAGGTACTCGGTCTCTTGCGCCGGCCTGCCAAATCAGACTGAGCCGTCCCCCCTAGCGCAGCGCAGTTATCTGTTCACAAACGCTCGGTTGAGGTGGTCGATGAGCTGCACCAACTCTTCCTCGGTGGCGGGCATGCCGTTGCTGACCATGCGCGAGACCAGCGCTCGGGTCTCGGCGTCGGAGGTCGGGGGCGCGGCTTCGACGACGGTTAGTGGGTGGCACAGGGCGCAGCGAGTCTCATAAAGCTGCCGCGCTTGCTCGGGGTCGACGGGGGCCGGCGCGGCTTCACCCGCTCCTCTCGTTCCAGGGCCCGCCGCTTGCGTCCCTGGCCCTTGCACTGCCTGGCCCGCCCCTTGCTCTGCCATACCCGCAACCTGCGTCGCGGCCCGCTGCGAAGCCTCCTCTTGATCGAGGCGCTTCTTCCTCTCACGAGCGGATCGTTGTAGTTCGGGCGAGATCGCAATCAAGTAGGCGGTCACTTCCCACTGCTGGTCTTCGTCGATCGGCGCGAGCAGGGTGGAGCGGTCGGCCATGCGCTGGACGGTCTGATGCCAGTTCTCGGGCGTGCGCGGCCGGGCCAGAACGGTGCGCAGGTCGTGACACGTCACGCACTCGGCCAGCAAGACCCCCTGGCCGGCTTCGAGTCCGGTAGGCGAGGCCAAGTGGGCAAGGGTCTCGGGGTCGTCGAGGCCCGCCAGCACCAGGTGCGACCGGACGCGCTCGAGAGTCTCGTCGCTGAACGAGCCTCCGGTCTGCTGTGCCCGCAGATAGGCTTCGCGGAAGGCGAACGGCGCGGAGAGACCGATCAGCAGAATCGTGCACACCAGCAGCGCCGTGCCCAGCAACGGAACCAGCGTGGACTCCATATGCTTGAAAAAGCGCACGATGGCGATCTTGATCACGATCAGCGCACCGATCGTCATCCCCAGCGTGAGGTGGGCTACCGTACGCGCCGGGAACTCGATCTGGTAGTTCCACAGCCGCGGCACCATCTGGCTCATGAAGTAGAGATAGAGGATCAGGTAAAGCCACCCGATCAAGCGATGGATACGCATCAGCCGCGGCGGCGCTTCACTCGTATGGGTCTCGTGGTCGAAGGGGTAACCCCACAGGTGGTACATCAAGAACGTGCCGGCGGCCCCAAGGGCCAGGAAGACGATTCCGAGAACTGCGTTGGCGACGGGATCCATGTGTGGTTCTCCTGGTTGATTTTTTAGTTGTCTTTAGCACGCCGGTTACAAGCAATGCCGCTGCACCGTGGGCGGGCACAGGGGCCCGCCTTTACCTGGGGTAAGGGTGGCCGCTCAGGATCGTGAAAGCGCGGTAGATCTGCTCGGTGAGGACCACCCTTGCCAGCTCGTGCGGCAGGGTCATCTTCGAGAGCGACAACAGGCGGTCGGCGCCGCGGCGAAACTCGTCGCTGAAGCCCTCGGCGCCGCCCACGAAGAAGGCGATTTCGCTCGAGTTCTTTTCGAGGAACGAAGCCAACTCCTGGGAACTCATCATCGGGCCCTCGGGGTCGAGAACGACACGGACGGCCTTGGGGTAACGGCCGGCGCTCTTCTCGTCTTTGGCCTCGATCATGTCGAAGCGGCAGAAGCGGGTGATGCGGCGGGCGTACTCGGCGGCCAGACGGTTGGCGTCGGCGTTGCGGGGCTTGCCGATGTAAACGAGGTGGATGTTCACGGCTGGGACGCTGGCCGGCGGGCCCCGTTCAGGCGGCGTCGGGGACCGGGATGCGCGGGGCGCGTTTCCACAGACGCTCGAGATCGTAGAACTCGCGGGCCTGCGGTGAAAAAATGTGCACGAGGAAGTCGCCGTAGTCCATCAGCACCCATTCGGCGTTCTGACGGCCTTCGATCCCGATCGCGCGGACGCCTTCTTCCCTGAGCGCCCTTTCGATCGCGTTGGAGATCGCTTGCACCTGGCGTCCGTTGAGCCCCGTGCACAGCACGAAGGTGTCGGTAAACGTGCTGACTTCCTTGATGTCGAGCACGACCAGATCGGTTGCCTTACGCTCCTGCGCCGCCCCGACAGCGATTTCCCAATCCGTCATTCGGCCCCGTACCTTGCTCGCAAGTACCTTACCCGCAAGCTACCTTGCAGCCCATCTTAGCGCTGTGTGAGGAGTGGCCGCTAGAATGAGCTTGGCCCCTGACGCGTGCGCGAGTGGCGGACACGATGCCAGCAAGCGCACGACCATGCGCCCACGGGCGCCCCTTAGAACCCGCTTCGAAACTGTGCAACGGCTTTGTTGGATTCTTGTGGTGGCGTGGACGGCTTGCCCTGCCGTCGCGCAAGATCCGCCGCCGGCCGGGCCCGAGGAGAAGCGCGTGCAGGCGCTGGTCGAGGCCGGAGTGCTCCCCGAGAACGCGATCCAGCAGGCACGGGGTAAGGCCGAGCGCAAGCGGCTCGAGCAAGTCGTGCGAGAGACCCTGATGAGTGGCGAGCTGACCGAGGGCCGCCTGCCGGAGATGATGCGGGCGGTCGCGGTGCTGCGCGAGATGTCGCGCGAGGACTTGGCCGGGGCTCGCAAACTGGCCGAGGCCGGGGCGCTGCCCCTGCAGCAACTCAAGAAGGTGAAGGAGGCCGCCGACTGGGGTGAACGGCAGTACGAGTTGGCGGAGCAACGCTCGAAGCTGGTCCGCGAGATGGGACTGATGGCGCGCGCCGAAGACCGGCTGGACGAGTTGGAGGAAGAAGACTTGGCGTTCTCCTCGGAGGTCGCGGGAGGGAGCTGGGAAGAGGATGCGCTCGCGATCGATGCGGCGTTCTTCAGCCAGTTTGGCCAGGCGCTTCCGATCAGCGCGCGGGGCGAGACGGAGATGCACCGGTCGATGGGGTTCGACCACGCCGGGCGGCTCGACGTGGCGGTGCACCCCGATGATGAGGAAGGCATCTTCCTGATCGAGTTGCTCTACGAGTGGGAGATCCCGTTCATCGCGTTCCGCAGCAGCGTGCCGGGGCAGTCGACGGGACCGCACATTCATATCGGGCCGCGGAGCGATCGGGTGGTGGCGGAGGACCCGGCCGTGAGCCTGCCCTAGTAGGGCAGACGCTTGCCGGATTGGCGGCTTACGCCACCTCAGACTCGAAGCGGACGCGAGACATCCAAAGCATCTGATCTACACTAACGGTTTCCTCGCGACACGTTGCGAGCCACCGCTCCTCGATGCCGCACCTCAACTACTACCTCGACTTCACCGTCTCGGTTTTTGTGGTGTACAACGAGAAGGTGTTGCTGGTCGACCACAAGCAACTGGGAAAGTGGCTACCTCTCGGCGGCCATATCGATCCCGGTGAAGATCCCGAGCAAGCCGCGTTGCGCGAGGTCGCCGAGGAGAGCGGACTGACCATCGAGCTGTACGGTAAGCGTCCATCCCTCGACTGCGCCGGCACGCGCTTTCTCATCGCCCCAGCGTACCTCGACGTGCATCACATCTCCGGAGAGCACCATCACTTGGGGATGATCTACTTCGCCCGCGCGGCGACGGAGCGCGTCACGCTGGCCGAGGCCGAGCACAACGACATCCGTTGGTTCACTCTCGCGGAGGTCGCCGCCCGAGATGCCAACATCCCTGACGCCGTCCGCTTCTACGCAACGGAAGCGGTGCGCTGCCTCAGCGAGGTGCCGCGGTGATCATTCCCTGCATCGACCTGATGGAGGGCAAGGTGGTGCAGCTCATCCAGGGCCGTGACAAGGCGCTCGAAGGCGACCCGCCCGATGCGATGCTCCGGAAGTTCTCCGCCTTCCCTGAAATTCAAGTGATCGATCTCGATGCTGCCATGGGCACGGGCTCGAACGACCACATCGTCCGGCACCTGGCATCGCAGGCGGTGACGCGCGTCGGCGGCGGAGTGCGTTCGGTCGAGCGCGCGCTCGCGCTGGTCGAGGCAGGCGCTTCCAAGGTCATCGTAGGCACGGCCGCGTACAAGGATGGCGGAGTCGACGAGGCCTTCCTGGACGAACTGGGCCAGGCTGTCGGTGTCGGCCGCGTTCTGTTGGCCCTCGACTCGAAAGGCGGACGGATCGTCGTCAAAGGATGGCGGGAAGCGACGGCGCTCTCCGCCGAAGATGTGATCGCCACTCTCGAGCCCTACTGCGGCGGCTTTCTCTGCACCTACGTGGACAAAGAGGGCATGCTCGAAGGTACCGATCTCGGCTGGTACCGCCGCCTACGCCAAGCCACCCGCAAGGAACTCACCGCGGCCGGGGGCATCACCTCCCTCGAGGAGATCGAAGAACTCACCGGGCTCGGCATTCACTGCGCCCTTGGGATGGCGATCTATACCGGTAGGCTGGATCTCGATGAGCTGGCCGCAATGGAAAAGGGCCCCCAAGCCTGATTGCTGGGAGCCCTGATCGAGGCCCGAGACTTTTTTTCGAAGTGCCGTGACTGGATTGCGTCGGAGGCTGCGTTTCGCCTTCGCGTCAGAACGAGTACGAGCGCTTCTGCCGGGTCGACTCTTCGGGATAACCCGCGAGTTCTTCCTGGCACGCGACGCAGTAGCGCGCCCACGGAATCGCCTGCAATCGCTTGAGCGACATGCTCTCCTCGCATTCCAGGCAGATGCCGAACGCGTTCTCTTCAATGCGGCTCAGGGCTTCTTGAATCTCCCGCAACAGCATCGCATCGATGTTGTTGCGGTTCAGGAAGATCCACTCCTCGTGGCTCTGCCCCGGCAGCTCTTCCATATTGACGGGCTCTTGCCCGCGGGCGAGCGCCTTGGCGGCTTTCGCCGACTGCAGGTTTTGGCGGATCTCCTCGGCCTTTGCTTCGAGCATTCCCTTGAAGCGCCTGATTTGAGCCTTGTTTAGAGCCTTCGTTGTCCCTTTCGCCATGATGCACCTTCCAGTCCGACGTGCCCACAGGGCGGCGGGCAAGTCACTATATCGTCGAATGGGGTATCCACTTGACTCAGGTAGCCCCTAGGCGTTGTGGTTTGGTCGATCCATGGACGCCAGCACACTGCACCCAGAATGCACCCTGGGGCGCCAGACGCCGGTCTGCAGGCAATTGGGCCACGAGGCTGCGTTTCGGGCCGATCAAGGATTACGCACGCGCCATGGCCATCGCAGGCTTGGAAACGTGGTGCTATCGGCAAGCCTTTCCGGGGGCCGCCAATGGCCAACCACAGTATGTTGTGGTCACCTGAGTCAAATGGATACCCCACTATCGTCGTTTTGATCCAGGTCTGTTAGACCCAGCGCAAACCGATCTGGTTACAGGTTCTTGCTTACGAGCGGAGCCAAAAAGCCAAGCCCTCTGCTTCGTCCCTCGAGCGGGAACGACCAACCGTGTCCCAGTGGCTAGCCGTTTGAGGAACAGCGGCCTACGCCGCTATCGAACCCCGTTTGCGAAATCGCCAAACGATGCTGCCGCAGCACCCCCGTGCCCGGCAGCCGTGCGGGAATGTATCGATTATACGGACGAATCTCCTTATTGGCAAGGGGAAATTTGCCGACCGCAACCCTCGCCGCAAACAAGCCGTTGCCAGTAAGCCGCCCTGCGCCGAAAGTGTACCATGGGTGTCAAGGGTCTGAGAGCAGTTTCCGGGCGGCGCTCCAGCCTGCGCCCCGAGTGGTCGTTCGCTCTTTTTCGGGTCACTCTCGTCCCGTAACCTCATGCCTGACGGCGGCGAACCAAGAGGCGAGGCAGCTTATGGCGGCGGTGTGTCCCCGCGTGCGGATTCGGTGACGACGACGGAGTCTGCCATGGAGACGGGCGCGGCTTCAGCAAAAGCCGAGGAACGGCCGGACGCCGCGCGCCTCCAGGAATTGATGACGGGTTATCAGAATGCGGACCGAGACGCCGCTTCCGCGTTGGTCGAAAGCGTGTCGCCTATGTTGCTGCGGTTCCTGGCTGGACCGCTGCAGACGCGCCCCTTCGCCGAAGACATGCTGCAGGATTGCTGGCTTCGGATCCATAAGGCGCGGCACACCTACCGGCCGGGTAGTCCCGTGTTGCCGTGGATCTTCGCGATTGCGCGCCACACGCGCATCGACGCCTATCGCCGCCGGAAACGGATCGACGCCAAGGAGCTGGCCTTCGATGAGCCGGTCGAGCCGCGGCAATCGTTCGGCCGGGGCCCGGATGCGGCTGACTATGACATCTGGCGGCTACTCGAGCAACTGCCCGAAAGCCAGCAAGTGGTCATCAGAATGCTAAAAGTTTCGGGAATGAGCCTCCAGGAGGTCGCCAACGCCACCGGCAGCACCGTGGGCGCCGTCAAGCAGAAGGCGCACCGGGCGTACGAGAAACTGCGAGTCCTGTTGCAGGAGTCCTCCAAGGTGGGAACGACGCGATGACGTGCTCTGAAGCCGGCGAACACCTGCACCGCACGGCGCCGGAAGGCTGGGGCCAACTGCCCCAGGCCGTCCGTGAACACTTGGAGAATTGCGCCCCCTGCCGCAAGGTGTGGGACTTCCTCACCCGGCGTGACTTGTCCGAACGTGTCGCCCCCGAGGTCGAAGCCAAGATCAAGTCATCGGTCGTGGGCTCGCTCGAGGCGGTCCGGCCGCTGCCCGGCGCTTCGCTGTTGACGGCTGCCTTCCTGCTGGTTTACGCGGTCCTCTCAGGCATCTTCATAGTGATGACGGGCGTCGGTGGCGCGGTCGAGATGGGTGCCTTGCGTTTCGCCGGCATCTTGGGCGTGGTGGGCGCGGTCATCTTGCTGTTGTCGGTGACGCTGAGCCGCGAGATGGTCCCCGGCTCGCCGCGATTGCTGCCGCCCGCGCGGCTGTTCTTGTCATTGTTGGCGGCGCTGTTCCTCGCCGTCGCCGTCGCCTTCCCCTGGGACGTGAGCGGCACGTTCCTGCCCCAGAGTTGGATGTGCTTCCGAACCGGGTTGATGTACTCGTTCCCCGCCTCGGCTTTGATTAGTCTGCTGTTGCGCCGCGGGGCCGTCCTATCGCTGGGGGTGGCCGGCGCGGGGGCGGGATTGATGGCCGGGCTGGTCGGCATGACTGTTCTGCATTTCGGATGCAGCCTTCACACCGCCCCCCACATCGCGCTGACACACCTCGGGATCGCTCTGGCCGTGGCTCTGCTGGGCTATGCCCTGGGACATTACCTGCCGCTCTTCGTCGGGCGTTCCGGCCGCTGACCTAAGCGATTCGTCAGAATCCTTACATACGGATTTGTGATGCCGCGGCCCCTCGCAACCGCGCCATCGAAGCTTCCGAACCGCGGACGGAAGTCCGCGGTTGCCGCTCGGCGCAACCTGGCCATCCAACCACCGGTCCGAGCCCCGGCGGGGTGTTTGAGCCTTTACTCTTCCAACACCCGACAGGTGGGGAACACGCACACACCGCAGGCGCTACTCCTCACTCCGCTAACCTAAGGGCTGAGCAGTGACCTCTCGAGACCCGGGCAGCCTTGCGAACCTTCATCCTCAGCGCGGTGTTATCGACTCTCCTGCTCGCGCGGCCGGCACACGCCGAGCCCGTGGGTCCCGACGTCGGCACGCGCATCCCGCCGTTCGAGCTCGCAAACCAGCAGGGCAACCCACAGACGTTCGAATCCCTACGTGGTCCGCGAGGACTGCTGCTGGTCTTCCAACGCTCGGCCGACTGGTGCATCTACTGCAAAGACCAGCTCGTTCAACTTGAGCGGCAGCGAGAGAACTTCGAGCAAGAGGGCATCCACGTTGCCGCGGTCACGTTCGACTCGGCCGATGTCCTCCGCCACTTCGCCGAGCGCGCCGACATCACCTACCCGTTGCTCTCCGATCCCGATTCGAAAACGATCCGCGCGTTCGGGTTGCTCAACGAAGCGGTCCCGGCCGCGCATCGCTTCTACGGCGTCGCCCAGGCGTGCCGCCTGTTGATTGACGCACAGGGTCAAGTCACGGCCAAGTTTCTCGAACAGGACCCGGCCGACCGGCTCACGGCCGGCAATATCCTCGTGCGCGAGTTGCAAGGCGAGTCGGCAGCGACGCGATCCGAGCACGCGACGAATCATCTGCGCCTCAGCACCTGGGCGAGCGATGAAGTCGTACGCGCGGAGAACCGCGTGGCGCTAGTTCTCGACGTACACCTGAATCCGAAGATGCATGTGTATGCCCCGGGCGTAGAAGGCTATATCCCCAGCGAGTGGGTCATCAGCGACGCGGCCGGCCTACGGCCCTTCCCTCCCGCTTACCCGGACTCGGAGCTGCTGCACTTGCCCGCGATTCAGGAGATTGTGCCCGTCTACAACGGCTCGTTCCGGCTGATGGCCGACGTGTTGCTCGGCAAGGCCGATGATCTCGCGGCGCTCACCAACGAGCTCGGCGAAGTCGTCATCGAAGGCTCCTTCCGCTATCAGGCCTGTGACGACAAGCTCTGCTATCTGCCCGAAGAAGTTCCGCTCGAGTGGCGGCTGCAGCTCGAGCCCCACGACCGTACCCGAGTGCCTGGGGAGTGAGACAAGCGCTTACCCCTCCTTGATCCTGGCGTAGCGGGGGTCATCGGCCCAGGCGCCGTACGTCCGCCCTTCGCCCGCCAGGATCCAGGTGTAGTTCAACGTGTAGGCGGGAAACGCCACCACCGGGTGATAGCTACGCGGGATCATGACCGTGTCGCCGTCCTCGACCGCGTCGGCGTAATCAAACGGCTCGGCGTCGGCTGGATCGGAGTAGATGCGCATGAACCCGAAGCCTTCCTTCGCACAACTCCGCCGCGACTTCGTTCTTACGCTTTTCGGTGCTGCCGAACGTACCCGAGGCAGAGAGGTCGGCAACGAACATCACCGTCAGCTCGCGCTCCTCTACGTAGCGCTTGACGTAGGGGTGTCCGACGCGGGCGGTGACCTTCCAGTCGATAGTGCGGATCTCGTCGCCCGGCGTGTACTCGCGCACCTCGTCGAACTCCATCCCGCGGCCTTTGAACACGCTGTGGTACTCCCCGGCAAGCACGTCGTTCACGGCCTTGCTGGTGTAGATCTGGATGAAGCGGATCTTCTTGCCCAGCTCTTTGGGGATCATTGGGCTCTACTGATGCCGTTGCGAGGGGAGCCGCACGGACCGAATGAGTGCTTTGGATTGGGTCGTTCCGGATACTCGTCTGTCAGGCCTGCGCCAGGTCAAGGGTACGTAAGGCCAGTCGGATCATGGCTGTTCGCTACGATCGGACCGACTATACGAATGATAGCCGGGTTAGGCGATCGCGCGGCGTAAATGAGGGTGTGATCCTTGCGCGACCGGGACGAGAGTGAAACAGCGACTGTTCCCCCCAGGCCGACGGGCCCTGACGGCGTTCGGGCAAAGGATTCGTTTCGGAGCACTAACGGGGTAAGTCCTCGGCATTCTGTAGATGCTGGTGTACAATTCGGGGGTGTCCACCTTACGCCAGTCAGAGGCCCCCGTCGTCGCAATCGTGGGGAACTTGAAAACCTCAACCGAGGCCTCTGTCGCCGCCAAGGATCTCGGGCGCGCACTGGCGAAATCCGGATTTCGAATACTTGTTTACTCAAGTGGCGCCGACTTTCTGGAGGTTCCGATTGTGGAAGGGTACATCGACAGCCAGGTGGCGAAGCCGCGTTCCATTCAGGTTCGCTACCCTCTTCATGGCCAGAAACCCGCGTTTCGGGAGCAGCAGACGCACGAACAGGTTTTCGATTGGCGACCTGACCGTAGCCTGGACTGGGAGATATCCTTCTACCATTCGCTAAGCGAAGTAGACGGGATTCTGCTTCTCGGCGGGGGGGACTCGACTATGATCGCCGGTGTCGTCGCCATGGGGCACCGAATGGCGATCGTAGCTCTCGCAGCGTTCGGCGGCGAGGCGGCCAAAGTCTGGGAGGCCCTCCAGCCCGGAAGAGACCTGCCCAGCGCGGACGAGATTTCGCTGATGGGGCGGCCTTGGTCATCTGATCTTGCCGACGAGGTTGTCCAGACCCTAACGAATCAGCTTTCACGGCCAGCTGATGAGGAGCAGCAACGACGGCTGGAAGAACTCCGCGCGGAGACATCGATCAAGTGGCATGCAATCGTGGCAGTTGTTTTGTTCTTGCTGGCGATGATCTGTGTCCCGCTCGCCTGGGGCTCGAGCTTAGACTTGTCGGGCGCTCTCTGGTTGCTCTTCTTTTCTCCATCACTGGCTGGCGTCTCCGGCTCAACCATCCGACTCGTGTTCGACCTCCACCAGGGAGCCATGCCCCTAACATCCCGATCGACGATTACAACCGCCGCACTCGGCCTGATAGCAGGGGGTGTCGCGGGCTTGCTATTCATTACGGCACAAATCTCCATCGTCTCCCAGGCCGAGTTGGTCAGGCAGGCCAGTCGGTTGGTACCGTTCGGTGTGGCTGTCGGCTTCATCGCAGGCCTGACACTCGACGCGGTTTTCCGAAAACTCATTTCCTCCGATGTGGTCGATCTAAGGGCAGTCGACCCGAATCAGCGGTCATGACGGATACTAGAGAGGCTGACAAATACGCTGTCTACTTCAGCCATAGTTGGCGACCGCATGATGTCGAATTGAATCTCTCGGTCTGCGAGGAGATTGCCCAGTCCAGCGAACTCCTCGTCGACGTGCCAGAGGAACCTGGCGCCGACCCGCCTTACTACATCAATCGCATCGAGGAGCTGCTGCGACGCAGTGATCTGTTCCTGTGTGTGCTAGCGGAGCGTGATTCTGCCACCGGAGAAGGCCCGGGTGATGCATCCATACGATGCTCGCCCTATAGCCTGTTCGAAATCCGTTTGGCGGAGCGTCTTAACATCCCGCGCTTTGTCCTTTATGAGCGCGGAACGCGATTTCGGTCACCACCAAGGTCGGGACTGCGTGAGGTGTACATTCCTTTCGACCGAGGTGTCGACGACCCACTACCAGAGAGAAGGAACTGGCGCACATTCATAGCGCCAAACATCAGGCAGTGGGTGGAATGGGCCGTTGAGCACCTGAGGCCGATGAGCTACGAGCCATCCAACATGGCTCTGAGCCTAATCTCTCGCGATAGGCCTGAATCCTCCCAGTTGGGTGACCTACTGCAGACCGTCCTCGGCAACGCTGGATACGAGCGGGTTCTATCGGGCGACGTAAATCTTAGCAACACCGAAGTGTTTCGGATTCTTCATTCCACTGGCTTGGTGATCGCGGACCTGAGCAGGGAGGACCTAGTGAGCCGCCAGATTTGCGCTCTTGCGCACGGGCTGGGCGTTCCTACGATCCGCATGATAAGCGGCGATTCCGAACTGCCTTGGCTCCTCCAGGGCCACCCGGGTGGCTACCAGCACGACATTGTGCGGTGGAACAATCGGATTGAGCTTCGCGAATTAATTGAGCCACGGGCTAACGCCATGTTCAGAATCAGTCCCGCCCTTGCCGGGGAAGAGGCTCGCCGGTATCTCCAGTCCAAGCGCTACTCGAAATGCTTCGTCTTTATCAGCCACACTCTCAAACCACCACACCGCGCGCTCGTTGAGAACATCGTCGAATCGCTTCGCCAACAGGGCGTCAACCTCTACGAGTACCACACCGTAAATGTCAGTGGAGCACAGTGGAAGAGGGAACTCAACGAACAGCTTAGTAAGACGACGCACTTCGTCGTGCTGCTGACCGAAGGTTACGAGACATCAGAGAACTGCATCGACGAGATGGACGAGATACTTAGGCGTGGTAACAAGGTGAAAATCCTTCCGTTCATGGCCAATGGCCGATCAGCGCCACATCCGAAGCTCAAAGGTCGCTTGCATCACCGTCTTCTCAGCGCGCAAGATCCGCGGTCCGACGCGGATGTCGTTGTCAAAGAGGTAATCGAAGTGTTGGCTGCGAACTGAAGGACGGCTGTGAGACAGCCCACCCTGCTCGTAGGAGTTGTCCGCCCCGGGGCGTGGCCTGAGCGAGGCGGATGACGCCGAGCTTGGTCCGGGCGCGGAGTGCATGAAGACATCTCTTTTGATGTGGTGACTCGATCTTGCCAGAGGTCTGGCCGTCGCGGACCGCTAATGTCCTGGCTTCTGAACAGTCCGTTGCGTGCTTCCCTAGATCAACCCTCCACCGCCTTCCCGGTCGGCTGATCTTCCTCTGGCTTGGCCCGCCCTCCGGTCTTCTGGGTCGTTAGCCATACGGTATTTTCTCGTGAAATCAGGCTCTCGACTCGCTCGACAAAGGTCGCTCTTTTACTCTCCTCTGAACCTCCGTGGTAGTCACCCAGGTTCGCATCGAGAAAGTGCTTTTCCTTGCGAAGAGTCTCGCACGTCGTGAGGTAGCTGATCCAGTTTTCTTGGTACTTGAATGTCTTCAGCGCAGCCGTCAAGATGGCCACGGCGGCTGACGTGATGGCCGGCAGGTGGTCCAGTCCCGTTGGCAGATCTTTGTCGAGCACAAACACCACAAGGACCGGGGTCACCGCCGCCAGGATGATAATGGCCCACTGCATCCGGTTATAGATCGCCTGGTTAACTCCTGCCTTGCGGTCATACCAGTCGACCTGGTGCTGGTAGCGATCCTCTATATACGACTTGAATTCACCGTCTGTCATGGCATGGCTCCACTAATCACCGATCTTCTCTCCGTCACAACGCCGCACCCAATCATAACTGACACCTTGTCGCAGTTGATCTCCCACGAGGCTGTCAAGAGGCCCAGCCCGGGTCTCGTCAGCGATTCGATTCACCGTGGCCCGTCTGTCTTGAGCTATCCTGAGGTTATGAGCGAAGCCGAAAAGGCTGAATCCCCACGCCCCGGCATCGGCGAGGAGGATGCTGAAACGCTGGCGGCGATCCAGCGCGGCCGGGACGACTCGACCGCAGGTCGTATGCAACCGTTGGAAGACGTGCGCAAGAGGCTGCCGCAGTGGATTTCAGCGTCGTCCTCACCGAAGAAGCGATAGCCGACCTTCAATCCATCCTGGGATGCATCGCGGATGACAACCCCATTGCTGCCGAGCGGGTGGGTGGCGCACTTCTCGACCACATTGAGACCTTGAGAAGCTTTCCGATGCGGGGAGCGTCCGTACGACGCGACCAGCAGGTCAGGCTACTCATCCACACTCCGTACCCGATCTACTACGAAGTGGACAGCGAGCGAGGGCTCGTTAGGGTTCTCCACATTTGGCACGGGGCGCGAAAAGACCCCGGTTTCTGAATCGTTGATATGATCGGTGGCTGCGATCCTTGGCAGCACCAAGCCTGTCTTGGTCTACAATGTTGGGCAGCAGGGGTTGGCCCCCATGAACCCTCACTGGAACCCAAACCCCCGCTTCTCTCGCCGCGACATGCTGCGCATGAGCAGTGCCGGCTTCGGCAGCCTGGCGTTCGCGGGATTACTCGGCGAGGAAGCACGGGCCGCGGCCAAGGTCGCCCCGGGGCAGGCCACCGACCCTCTCGCGCCGAAGCCGCCGCACTTCGAGCCGCGCGCCAAGCGCGTCATCTTCCTGTTTATGCACGGCGGGCCGTCGCAGGTCGACACCTTCGACTACAAGCCGCTGCTGCAACGCGACCATGGCAAGCCGCTTCCCTTCGAGCGCCCCAAAGTCGTCTCCAGCGAGACGTTCAACCTGCTCAAGTCGCCCTGGGAGTTCAAGCAATACGGCGAGAGCGGCGCCTGGGTGAGCGACCTGTTCCCCGAGTTCACAAAACACGTCGACGATGTGTGCTTCATCAACTCCATGTGGGGCTCGAACTCACGCCACGGCGGCGCGCTACTCGAGATGCACACCGGCAGCGACACCTTCGTGCGTCCGAGCATGGGCTCGTGGGTCACCTACGGACTCGGCACCGAGAACCGCAACATGCCGGGCTTCATCACCATCAGCCCGACCACCAGCCACGGCGGCGCCAACAACTACGGTTCGGCCTTTCTGCCGGCGCCCTATGCCGGTACTCGGGTGGGCGCGGTCGGTATCGCGGCCAAAGACGCCAAGATCCCCTTCATCACCGCCGCCGCGCCGCGCGACATTCAACGCGCGACCCTCGATTACGTGCAGGAGATGAACCGCGCACACCTCGACCGTAGCGGTCCCGACGCGGCCCTCGAAGGACGCATCGAATCGTTCGAGCTGGCCTTCCGCATGCAAACCGAAGCGCCCGACTTGCAAGACCTGTCGCGCGAGTCGCCGGCGACCAAGAACCTCTACGGCCTTGGCAATCCGATCACCGAAGACTTTGGCCGCCAGTGCCTGATGGCGCGGCGCTTGTCCGAGGCCGGCGTCCGCTTCGTGCAGATCAGCCACAGTTACAAATGGGACCAGCACCAGCGCCTCCGCCGCGACCACGAGCAAAACGCCCGCGAGGTCGACAAGCCCATCTCCGGTCTACTCACCGACCTCAAAGCCCGCGGCTTGCTCGAAGACACCCTCGTGTTGTGGGGCGGCGAGTTCGGCCGTACGCCCACGGCGCAAGGCTCCGACGGACGTGACCACAACCCCGAGGCCTTCACCATGTGGCTGGCCGGCGGCGGCGTCGAGCCCGGCCTGCGCTACGGAGCCACCGACGACTACGGTTACTACTCGGTCGTCGACAAGGTCCACTTCCACGACCTGCACGCGACCATCCTGCACCTGCTGGGCCTCGATCACACCAAGCTCACCTACCGCTACGCCGGACGCGACTTCCGCCTCACCGACGTCCACGGCAACGTGGTCAAGGGCATCCTGAGTTAACGGCGAGCGCGCCCGCCGATCCGCGGCCTCCACCACCGATTTTCGTTATGGTTGCGCGTCCTTGCAGCGTCTCCGTTTTCCGCCTTGGTCCGCCTTAAGGGATGCGTCGGTACCGAACGCAGTCGCCTTCAGGCGACTTCCACGCGAAGCGCTTGTAGGCCGGTCGTTTACGGCCGGTTTACGCGGGCACTGCCACACCCTTTAGGGCGTTTTAACGTCCTTCCCCTGCCGGCTTCAGCCACTTCTCGACCCCGTTCGCTCCCGTCGTTGGATGCGTCAGGTTGCGCCGGAGGGGGAACCGCGGACTTCCGTCCGCGGCTCGGTTGTGGTCGAGGGCGCGGTTGCAACGGGCCGGGCATCAGGCGATCGTGAGAATCCTTACGTACGGATTTGGGACGATCCTGCCCGTTACAGTTTCCCGTGGCACACTGGAGAGTCCAGCGGTCCGGACGAAGCCGGCCGGCCTCGACACCCTCATGGACCTCGACACACCCCTCGAAGCCGTCGCGGGCATCGGCCAGCAACGCGCCCGGACGTTCGCCTCCAAAGGGTTGGTTACCATCGAGGACCTGCTTTACTACATGCCGTTCCGCTACGAGGACCGCGGCAACGTCAAGTCGACCGCCGCGCTCGAAGCGGGCGAGACAGCGACGGTGGTCGGCGAGGTCTTCGGCACGCAACTGTTCCGCCCGCGCACCAGTCAGCTCCGCATGTTCGAGATCCGCGTGCGCGACGACTCGGGCGGCGTGCTGGTGGGCAAGTGGTTTCGCGGCGGTTATCTGCAGTCAATCTTCGAGCGCGGGCAGCGCGTCGCGCTCTACGGCAAAGTCGAGTGGAACGCCTATGCGTCGGAGTTGTCGATGGTGCATCCCGAGTACGAAATTCTCCGCCCCGACGACACCGAAGCGCACCTGCACCTGGGCCGGATCGTGCCGGTCTATCAAGGGATGGGGAAGATCACCACGCGCGTGATTCGCTCTCTGGTCTCTCGTTGCCTCGAAGGCGTCTCCCAACTCGACGACCCGCTGCCGGAGGAAATCCGCCGCCGCCTCGGCCTGCCCGAGCGCCGCCAGGCCTTGCGCGAAACGCACTTCCCGCCCAAGGGCAACGGCATCCGCGCGCTCAACAACTTTCGCACCGCACCGCAATACCGCCTGATCTTCGAAGAGTTCTTCTACCTCGAATGCGGCCTGGCGCTCAAGCGCCGCAAGGCCCGTGCGGTCGATGGAATCGCCTTCGCGTTGAACGACCGTGCCCGCGAGAAGATCAAGCAAATCCTCCCGTTCAAGCCTACGGCCGCCCAGAAGCGCGTACTCAAAGAAATCGCGACCGACATGTCGCAGCCCGCTCCGATGAACCGCCTGTTGCAAGGCGACGTCGGCAGCGGCAAGACGATTGTCGCCGTCGAGGCCGGGGTGATCGCCATCGAGAACGGTTATCAAACGGCGATCATGGCGCCGACCGAAGTCCTCGCCGGACAGCACTTCTTCAACCTCAAGCGCCTGCTCGAACCCGCGGGCTATGTGGTGGCGCTGCTCACCGGGTCGATGACGGTCCGCGAGAAGACCAAGCTCAAGCGGCTGATTGCCGAGGGCGTGGCGCACGTCGTCGTCGGCACGCACGCCGTCATTTCGAAAGACGTCGAGTTCCAGCAACTCGGGCTGATCGTCATCGACGAGCAACACCGCTTCGGCGTGATGCAGCGGCTCGAGCTGCTGCGCAAGGGCAAGCACCCCGACGTGCTGGTGATGACGGCAACCCCCATCCCGCGAACGCTCGCGCTCACGCTGTACGGCGAGTTGGACGTTTCGATCATCGACGAGCTGCCGCCGGGACGCAATCCCATCATCACGCGCCAAGCCACCGAGGACGATGTCGAGAAAGTCTATAGCTTTGTTCGCCGCCAGGTCGAGGCGGGACGCCAGGTGTATGTCGTCTGTCCCGTAATCGAGGAGTCGGAGACCAAGGCCGTCAAGGCCGCCGAGAAGACGTTCGAGCATCTCTCGCGCTTCGTCTTCCCTGACCTGCGCGTGGCGCTGCTGCACGGCCGCCTGCCGACGGCGGAAAAAGAGCAGGTGATGGAAGACTTCAAGAACGGCGCGGTGTCGATTCTGGTTTCGACGACGGTGATCGAAGTCGGCGTCGACGTGTCGAACGCAACGGTCATGGTGATCGAACACGCAGAGGGCTTTGGCCTGTCGCAACTGCACCAACTGCGCGGACGAGTGGGCCGCGGCGCCGAGCAGAGCTACTGCATCTTGCTGTGCGGCAAGGTCAGCGAAGTCGCCGCGCAACGTATCAAGACCATGGTCGAAACGCAGGACGGGTTTCGTATCGCCGACGTCGATCTACAACTGCGCGGACCGGGCGAGTTCTTCGGCACGAAGCAGTCGGGGTTGCCGGCCTTTCGTGTGGCAAGCGTCGTCCGCGACCGCGAGATGCTCGAAGTGGCACGCGGCGAAGCGACGTCCTACATTGAGGCCGCCGCGGACCGCGAGGCTCTCCAGAGGCTGGTGCAGTACATTCGAGAGAAGTGGCAGCGCCGCTACGGTCTGGTGCAAGTAGGGTAGGTTTGTAGCGTAAGGCTCCAGCCTCGCCGAGTCCCGATTCCCAGGCGTTCCGATTCCTAGGGACTCAAACCCTCCTCCTGGCAAGAGCGTGCTGGCTCTAGATCGCGCTTCGCTAAGAATCGCGACCCGGCAAGCTTGGAAGCCACGCAACAAAACCATGCTACGCGTAATCGCAGGGAAGTACCGCCGCCGCCGACTCGAATCGCTCGAGGGGCAAGACACGCGTCCCATGCTAGACCGACTCAGGGAGACGCTGTTCAACGTCATCGCCGGACGGATCGCGGGCAAGATCTTCGTCGACCTCTATGCCGGCACCGGTGCGGTGGGGATCGAGGCGTTGAGCCACGGGGCCGCGTCGGTGATCTTCGTCGAGCAGAATCCTCGCGCCGCGAAGGTCATCGAACACAACCTGACCACACTCGACGCCGCTTCCGATGCGCGGATCGTCGGGTCCGCGGTCGCAGACGCGCTGCCCGGAATCGAGGGCGATGTATACTTCCTGGGCCCGCCCTACGCACTGCACGAGGAGTATGAGAAGACGCTGACGACGCTGGGCGCGTCACCGCCCGAATTGGTGATCGTTCAGCACGCCCGCTCGCACGAGTTGGCGGCCCGCTACGGCGGACTGGAACCCGTTCGCGTAATTCAGCAGGGCAAGAACAGCCTGTCGTTCTTTGAACCGCCCACCAAACCGTGAAGCGCTAAACGGCCCTGCACGGTGTAGGGGCACGCCATGCCGTGCCCGCGCCTCGAACCACGTCCACACCCGCCGCGTTGTCTCTCACCGCCGCCACTCGGCGAGAAGGAACATCACCCGGCGCGCTTTTTCGCCAGCACCCCGTCGATAGAGAATTTGCCGCCGCCATAGCCCCACAAGAACAGAAAGACGAAGCAATAGAGGGCCGCCTTTTCGCCTCCGTTGAGGACGGGCCAGAACGATTGCATCCCGTGAACCATCCAGTAGGCGACGGCCATCTGTCCCGCTAGGACAAACGCCACCGGACGTGTGAACAATCCGATCATGATCGCCAGGCCGCCAAAGAACTCCAGCACGCCCGCCACGCCGGACAACGAGACCAGGTCCACAGCCTCCTTGCCAAGCATGCCGAAGAGTTTTTGCAGGCCGTGCTCCAGGAACATGAAGCCCGTCGTGATGCGTAGAAGATTCAGAGTGAACTCGCCATACTTACCCGCCATCGTTTCGTTTCCTCCCCTGCCAAAGCCCGGAAAGGCTCTGCGTGTTTCCTTGCTAGGGTACACTCTCCGCCACGCTAGCGCGGCGCGGAATTCCGGAGTCGTTGGGAGCGGCGACCCGTCACGCTAGAGGAGCCAGACCCGCGCCTTGCCCTGCGTTCCCACCAGCCGGTCGACCCGCCCGGCCAGATCAGCCAAGTAGGCCCGATCACCGCCTTTCAGCTCCACGGTGGCCGCGCCCTGGAAGCCGATCTGCTCCAACGCCTTGCGCACCTCCGGCCAGTTGACGTCACCGTCGCCCAGGTTGACGAACTGCCTCGTTCTGCGCACGTAGTCTTTGAGATGCACTTTGACGATTCGCTTGCCCACCTGGCGGATCCAGTGCTGCGGCACGCCGTAGTGAACGATGTTTCCGACGTCGAAGTAGGCCTTCACGAACGGACTGCCGAACTCGTCGATGTATTGGTTGAAGTCGCGCGCGGTGAGCAGGAACTTGTTCCAGACCTCCTCGACAGCGATCACCACGCCGAGTTTCTCGGCCATCGGCACGAGCGTGCGGATCTGCTTCTGCGAGCGCTCCCACGCTTGTTCGTACGTCGTGTCGCCGCGCACGACGGCAGGCACCAGCAGCACGGCGTCGGCACCGTAGAGTTTAGCCTGGCGCAGCGACTGCCGCATGCCTTCGAGGCTCGTCTCCACCTCGACGGCGTTGGGGCTCGAGAGCGGGTGACGCCAGTGCGCCTGATTCATCACCGAGTGAATGCGCAGGCCGGCCTTGTCGGCGGCGTCTTTGATCTTGGGCGCCTCGCTGTCATCCACCGTGCGGACTTCCATCAAGTGGAACCCGACGTCCACAGCCAGCTTGAAGCGGTCGAGGTACGGCATCTCGCCGGGCAGCATGCTGATGAGGATCGACTTCTCCATGCCGCCAGCGGCTGACGCCGGTACGCCCGAGAGTCCGGCGGCGGCTCCCGCCAAGAGGAAATGACGCCTGTTCATGGTGCTACCCCCACACGCGATTCGTTTGCCCTCGATGATATCAACCGCGCCCGCAGACCGAGCCGCTTACCGCAGCCCCAACTCGATCGGCTGCGCTGCCGCTTCATCGGTGAGGACCTCGGCATCGGGGTGGCCCTGCATCAGCGTCGCCGGATAGTCGGTGCTGACCTCACCCGCCACGGCAAGGCGGAAGATCGCCCGGTGACACTCGCCACCCCCAAGGTAGACGCGTATCTTGCGTGACGCCAAGATGTCCTTCATCCCCAGCGTCACCGCCATCGGAGGAATCGCCCCCGAGTCGCCGCCCGCCGAGCCGATGCTCTGCACCACGATCGAATCATCGCCTAGCGACACCACCCGCGTCAGCGACTCGCGCAACTCCTCCACCGACACCTTGTGCCAACGCGAGATCGGCGGCTCGTTGAACGCCACGTGGCCGTGGTACCCTACACCGCCGTAGCAGCAGTCGACGCCGCCGGCCTTGTCGATCTGTTCGCTGATCTCGTCGATGCGGAAGGGATGAGGGAAGTGATACTGGCCTTCCGGGAGGCGCAGCTCGGCGTCGATCTTCGCAAACAACTCCCGGCGCATGAACCCGACGAAGCTCAACGGATGCGACTCGGGAATCAGCCGGCCCTGCCAGTCGAGGAACTCATCCATCTGGAAGACGTGAACGTTCTTCCAACTGATACGCTCGCGATTCGTGATCTCGACCAGCGTCGGATAGTGCTTGACCGGGCCGACGGGCAAGATCAGCCGCGTAGGCCCGCGTTCGTCATGAAGCTTGATCTCGTCGGCGATCGAGCGCGCGAAATGATCAAGCAGCGTAGGGATGTCCGGCAGCAGCCGGAAGGGGATTCTTGCCTGCCGCCGCAGTTCGTCGACGGGCGCTTGCATCAAGGGCGACGCCACCTTCATACCTTGCCACAGAGTTTCACGAGTTCGATGGCGGTCTCACAGGGGCATCGGTGATCCGGGCGGCCTCGGGCACGGCATGCCGTGCCCCTACATTTCGAAGTGGAACGTGACCGTACTTGCTAGCACGCTGCTTAGGTCTCACGCCACCGCGACCGGCGTTTGGCTGACCTGCGAAAACACGTAGGGCCCTTCCGGGATGACGACCAGTGATGCCTCCGCTGGCAGCCCGGCGACGAGATCCTCCACGGCCGATTGCGGCGTCTCGAACGTCGGTCCCCACAGATGCCGGCGGTCCGCCGCCGAGACGCCCGGCACGCAGAACGACAGACGCGCCTTCTCAGCCACCATCGCGAGCTTCTCGGCCTGCCACTGATCGACCTCGACCGGGGCCGTCTCCAACTCGTCGAGCAACACCCGCCAGTCGCTCGCCCGCCGCACCAGACCGGCGAACTCCGGACTGCCCAAACCCTCGCGGCACGCCGCCACCAGCAGAATCGTCCCCCCGGGCTTGACGATGTGTGACGCAGCGGTGATGCCTTTCACCGCCTGGTAGAACGTCAGGTCGAGCGGATAGCCGCCCGAGGTGGTAATCACGGCATCGGCGGGCTCCTCGACGCCGGCCAGCGTCGACTCGCGCACGAACTCCACACCCTCGGCGTGCGCTGCCTCAGGCTCGCCCGCGAACACGGCTGCTATGCCCCGCGTGCGCGTCAACGCGACGTCGACCATGAAGTCATGGCGTGCCATCGAGGCGATCTCGGTCAGCTCGCGATGGAGCGGGTTGTCGGGGAAGCAGCCCTCCGTCGCCTGCGCGTCTCGCATGAACAGCGGGCTGTGGAGGCGCTTGATCGTCTTCTCGCCGGCGAGGCCGGGCGCGATCAGCTTGCGTCCGCCAGAAAAGCCCGCCATCAGGTGCGGCTCGATGAACCCGAGCGTCAGGTGAAGGTCGGCTTCGATGAAGCGGCGGTCGATGTAGACCGGCGTTCTGCCTCGGGTCTCGCCCAGAGGAGCCTGCTCGTCGTCGGCCTTGGCGCGGTGGGAATCGACCTCGTAGCGAGCGAGGATCTCCGGCCCGAGAATCTCTTCGAGTTCCGCCTCGGTCGCCTCGCGGTGCAGCCCGGTCGCGATCAGGATGCGAATCCCGCTTCGAGGGATGCCGCCCCTCTCAAGCGCGGCCATGACTTCGGGCAGCACAACCCGGTTCGGTGCGGGACGCGTGATGTCACACACCGAAATGGCCGCCGACTTCTTTCCGGCCGCCGTTTGCTCCAGCGACGCCGAACCGATGGGCGCAAGCGCCGCCCGGATGGCCCCCGCGGGGTCGTCGAGCGCCTGCGCGAACCGTGGCTCCAGCACCCTCGGCGTGATACCCCCGGGGATGTCGATCTCTGCCCCGGATTTATCGAAAGCGAGCGTCAGCTTCATCGTTTGAAGACCATGCTAACAAACAAGTAGCGACGAGCACTCCTGATGCTCGGCCGGCATGCAAACCGGTGGTGTCGCTATCGTTGCGCACTCGGTCGGGCTATCTACTGACTACCGCCAGCAACGAATTCTTCGCGTCGAACCGCCGTATGTCGGAGTAGTGGCACACCTTCGGGCCTTCGGGATTCTCCGGGTCGACCGGCGACTGGCGCTGAATCACAAAATAAGCCTCGTCCGGCTTGTTGTATGCAACGTAAGCCAACTCGATCGAATCCACCAAGTCAACACCGTCGTTGAGCACGTCGAAATCAGGAAACGCCATCGGCCCGGTATCGACTTGATACATCGGCTTCTCGTTGACGTTCATCGTCTTGACCGGATACTCGATCACAGCGCGCTTCCCGTCGCCGCCCTTAATCTCCGTGCGTCCGACCAGCGGATGTCCCGCGAGCGTCGCCTCGACGATCTGCGGAACGGTCTCGAGAGCCTCGACCTCAGACGCCTCCTCGATCTGAAACAACAGGTCCTCGAATCGGTCCGCCACCTTGCCGCGATCGTGATACGGGCGGTCGTCCCAGGGTGCTCGCGCTCGATAGATGACGTAGTTCTCCTTCGAGAACACTCCCGAGAAGTCGTAGTTCACCTCGTAGAAGAGAATGCCCGTGCCATGCGTGTCCTCCGACTTGCAGGAGGCGTATTGAAAGAACTCCTCCAGCAGCGTCCCCTCGGCGTCGTAGACCGAGCAACGCGACTCGACTTGCAGCCGCGCCAAGTTTCCGCGCCCCTCGGTCACGAACGTGACGTATGAGCGCGAATAGTCTAATGCCATCTTTGCCGTCTCCTGTTGCGAGTCGAACTCGGCCGGGCTGTCGCCGCCGCAGGCTGTGAGGACGCCAGCCGCCGCGGCGAGAAACTCCCGGCGGCGAGTCCCGTTTCGGCGCAAGCGTCCTGTCAGTTGTCCTTTCACTTCGGCTCCAGCATCAGCTTGTGCGCGGTGTATTGCTCCACGGCCTCGCGGCTGTAGACCAGCGGGACGTAGCGGTCGTTTCCCCAGCTATCGAGCAGGTCGCTGTAGTGCGGGCTCCCCGGCTGGCCCGACTGTCCCGGCGCGCTCGTGAACACCGAGCGGTCCCAATCGGCCATGTCGAGCACGTGGCGATAGCTGGCTCCGTGCGTCTGCCGGTACTTCCCGCCCGAGGCGCGATTCGGCGTGTACGCCCCGCCGCCGCGCTCCACCGGCGCCAGGTCAAAAACCCTCTGTCGCGCCGGCGAGTTTGAGAGCGGATGCCGAAACCACACTTTGTGCAGCGAGCCCCACCGCCAACTCGCCGGGTCCTCGCTCATCAGCTCGCGCGTCCTCGTAAACGCCGCCTCTAGCGACTCGCCGAGCACGCGATGGCGCTCGTCCGCCGAAGCCTCGCCGAGCAGCTTGAAGAGCGTCGGTAGCCGCAGGTTCTTCTCAACCAGCTCCTGTGCCGCGGCCGGCACCATCAGCTCGACGAACTTCGGCTTCAGCGTCTCCTCCTGCCAGACCTCGAACAGCGGCGCCGCCTGCGAGTCGCGTGCCAGCACCCTATTCCACCCGCCGAGCAACGCGCGGGCCTGCTGCAGCTCCGCCGATCCGCCCTCGGGAACCTGTTTCAACATCGCCAGCAGTTGCCGCGCCGGCAGCGACAAGGAATCGTGCTGCAGGCGCTCAAAGTCCTCGACGGTGAACTTCTTGTCCTGCCGCAGAACCTCGTCGACGCGCTCGAAGCGATACGGCTCCGACCAGTCGAATCCAAGGTCGTAGGAGTAGCCCTTGGGCCGGATGTTGTGATTAGCCGTCGCGACGTAATGCTGCGCGGGGTTGTGAATCCGCGGCAACTCATCGACCGTACGGAAGCCTGCCCACTCACGCTCGCCCGTGTGCCCCGCCACCGGCAGCAAGCCCGACCAGTTTTCGCGAATCGGCATCAGCCCGGCGGGAATCCAGCCGATGTCGCCGTCCACGTCGCCGTAGACGATGTTCTCCGCCGGAATCTTCCAGGCCTTCATCGCCTCGACAAAGCCGTCCCAGTCTTCGATGCGGTCGGTGGCCAGGCTCCCCAGGTAGCCCGCCGTACCCGGCTCCGCGCCGGTCCAGCGAACGGCAACGACGCGGTTCTTCTCGGGGTCCTCCCAAATCACCGGACCGTGCCGCGTGTACTTCAACTCGACCTCGACCGGCTCGGCCTGCCCTTTGACGCGGATCTGCTCCGTCTCGATCTCCATTTCGAGCCACTCGTCGCGGTAGCGGTAGCGATGGGGGTTCTCGGCGGCCACCGTCTCCACATACAAATCCACCTGGTCGTATTGGACGATGGTGAATCCCCAACCCGCGCGTTCGTTGTGGCCGATCGCGATGCCCGGCAGAGCGGGTTCGCCGGAGCCGATCACGTTCCAGCCCGGCGCCACCAGGTGTGCCAAGTACCGCAGCGACGGCAGAATCACCGCCCGGTGCGGGTCGCTCGCCAGCAGCGGCTTGCCCGTCGCGCTCATCGTGCCGTCGACGACCCAGTTGTTGCTCTCGTCTTGAGAGTGAATCGTCGGGATCACCGTTGACGCGCGATAGTTCGCGATCACACCTGCATCGAGCCCATCGAGGTCAACCGCAGGGTCGGGATCGAGCTGGCGGTCGGGGTCCGTGGGAAAGTACTTCGCGGTCGTCTTGATGCCGAGCTTCGCGACCATCTCCGCGCGTGCCACCTCCTGTCGCGCGTTGCGCGTCATCATCAAGCCGGCGATCCGCAGCAGGCAATGCTCTGGCTTCCACTCCCCCGGTCGGAAGTCAAGCAGCTCAAACTCGATCGGCAGGCGCTCACCCGCGTGTTCAACGTAGGCATTCACGCCAGCGGTGAACGCGATGGCAATCTCTTTCGTGTCGGGCGAATAGCTTTCCCACTCGGCCTGCATATCGCCGCGGTAGCGCACCAGCCGCGCGATGCGGTCGCGCTCGACGAAGTCCTCACCGAACACTTCGGCCAGCTCGCCGGCGCCGGTCCGCCGCCAGATTTCGATTTGGTAGAGCCGGTCCTGCGCCGCCGTGAACCCCTGCGCGAGGAACAAATCGTGCTGGTTCTCGGCGTAGATGTGCGCCACGCCCCACTGGTCGCGCAGCACTTCCACCGGCTGCTCGAGTCCGGCAAGCGAAATCGTACCCTCGATCTGTGCCAGCCGCTTGCTTGACTCCTTGCGAAGCCGCTCTTCGGTCTCCGTTTGCTCGGGGGCCGAACAGGTCGAGCAGAGGAGGCCCACGGCCAGCAGCAGGCCGCCGAGATAGCGTGGAGAGCGTTTCATCCGTGTCATGGCATGCACATCATACTGCAACGCTGGGTCTATGATAGGGGCAGAGGGCGGCGGTTCGCATGCTAGGCATCCTCATCATCGGGCCTGACACGGATCTTGTGGACGACCTCTATCGCGCCTGCGCGCAATTGCCCGAAGTCAACGTCTATCGGACGATCAACGAGTATCCCCGGCCCGACCCCTTGGTGCGATCGCTCAACTCCTCCAGTCCGGCAGTCGTGTTCCTAGACCTAAGCTCCTTCGACGACGCCACTCTGGTTGCGCGAGAGATCCGCGCCGCGCACCCGCAGGTCGCCGTGATTGGCTTCGCCCGGGCGGAGAACGGCGGCTCAACTCCCACTCTCGAGCAGGCGGACAGCGACACTCTGATTGAGCCTTTCCGACCCGACGCCGTCCGCCGCGCCATTGTCAGCGCCCTCGAATACCGCACGGCCGGCATCCAGGAGAACATCGTAGCGTTCCTGCCCGCCAAGGCCGGTAGCGGCGCCTCGACGACGGCGCTCAACGTGGCCGGAAGCTTGGCGCGCTACTGGCGGCAAAACGTTCTACTGATCGAAACCGACCTTCATTCCGGCTGCCTGTCGGTCGCGCTCAAGCTGGAGCCCGAGCACACCATCGTCGAAGCCCTCGAAGGTGCGGATGAGCTGCGGGACAAAAGTTGGGAGCGTATGGTTACGCGCGCCCATGGCTTGGACCTGCTCTTGGCAGCCCGTGGCAAGCAGGCGGCCACCATCGCCCCTTGGCAGTACCAGCATCTACTGGCCTTCGCCGGACCGCGCTATGACACGATCGTCGCCGACCTGCCCGAGGTGGTGAACGAGGCCACCGAGGCCATCGTGCAGCGCGCCGCCAAAGTCCATGTCGTGGGGACCTCCGAGGTGCCGTCCTTGTTCCTGGCGCGCCGCCGTTTGCTCGACCTCGAGCGACGGGGGGTGCCGCGCGATCGGCTGGGCTTGGTTCTCAACCGCGTCGCCGATGACCGTCGAAGTCTTGAGGAGTTCGAGCAGGCGGTGGATCGTCCCATCGCCGGTACGTTGCCCAGCGACTACCGGCGCTCACTCGAAGCGAGCCAAGGCGGCCGGCTCGTCAGGGGAGATTCATCGCTTGGCCGGGCCTATATATCGCTTGCCCAAGGCCTGGCGGGCGCGGAGCCGCTGGTTCCGCCGCCGCAAGGGAGTGACGAGCGTAGCGGCCTGCGGCGGTTCTTCCAAGGGAGCGGTTCCGGCTCCTAGATTCCGTATGATCGGTCTCTAAGGCGTTTCGGCAGGTTGAAAGCCGGGAAGCGGCCTTGGATGTTAGCCCAGCGTGGAGCCCTCCGGGTTTTGGACGGCGGAACCCTGGGTATCGAACCCCTCAAGGCAGGAGCCCGGAGAGGGCGATGGAACGGCCCTTACCAAGGGTCCGTCTCGAGGCCGGGAACATTCCGCCCTGCCCCTACCCCTACCCCTGATAACCCAGCACCAGCAGCGTCACGTCGTCATCTTGTGCCGAGCCGTCGGTGAACGCCTCGATCTCGCGTCCAAGCGTCTCAAAGAGTTGCACTGCATTCAGCGAGGTATGCTCCGCGACCACTTCCGCAAGGCGCCTTTCCCCGAATTGTTCCTGCGACCAGTTCGTCGCTTCCGACACTCCGTCGCTGTAGAGCACCAACTTGTCGCCGGGTTCGAGCCGGTACTCCTGCACCGGGAACTCCGACTCCTTGAACAAGCCCAAAGGAACCGCGTTGGCGTTCAGCAAATCGATCTGCCCCGAGACCCGCACCACGATGCCGGGACAGTGCCCGGCGTTGACGCATTGCGCCGTCCCGTCGCGGCGAATCAGACTATAGAACACGGTTGCGAACCGCGCGCTGGTCGAACGGTCGCAGAGGTAGTGGTTGATCCGCGTCGCGGTTTCCGAGAGACGGCCCTCTTCCGACAGCGAGGCGAAGAACGCTCCTTGGATCAGGGACGCCATCAAAGCGGCCGAGACCCCCTTGCCCGACACGTCCGCCAAAACGACGCCCCAATAGTCGTCTCCCAGTTGCGTGACGTCGAAGTAGTCGCCTCCGACCTGGTAGCACGCCTGGCTGCTCCCGGCCGCAACCAACCAGCCTTCCCGCGGCAGGGACGCAGGCAACATCGACTGCTGAATCTCTCGGGCGATCGAGAGCTGTTGCTCGAGGTCCTTCTTCTCGCGCTCTTCGGTCAGCAACCTCGCGTTCTCGAGCACGGTTGAAATTTCGATCGCCAAGGTCTGCAGCAACTGCCGGTTGCTGACGGAGAGATCGCCCGCGCCGGCCTTCGAGTCCATATAAAGCACGCCCAACGTATCGTCCTTGGGCGACAGCAAACTGGTTTCGTGCTCATGGCCGATCCGGACCCTCACCAAAGGAACACAGACAACCTGGCGCAGCTCCATCGCCCGGATGGTCCGCTCGGCTTGCTCCGGCTCTGCTCCACTCGAGAGCGGATCGAAGGTCATCGACAGCAAGTCCCGGCGCGCGAGCAGCGCCCGCTCGATCATGTTCTTCGGGATCCGCAACTCCTCGTCGCTCAGCCGGCGGCCGTCTTTGCTGCGGGCGACCTTGACCTCCAGCTCGCCGCCGCCGTCCCTCAACATCAAGAAGCCCCTCTCGTACTCGGTCACGGCCAGCGCCGTGTTCACGGCGGCCACCAGCACGTCATCGAGGGCAAGCGACGAGTGGAGGGCGCGCGCCACTTCGAGAACGGCGCTCAAGCGGCCCAACTCGCCGGTGCCGCCCCGGTCGGGCATCTCGGCCACTTTCTGAATCAGCGACGAAGAGTCGGAAGCCGGGCCCACGCGGAGGCGATAGGAGCCATCCACCCCGAAATCGACCTGGTCGCCCTCGGCCAGCTCATGCCGCTCGACCCGCCGGCCGTTCACGAACAAGCCATGGCGGCTTCCCGAGTCCTCGATGAAGTACTTGCGGCCCTCGCGCAGAATCTGAGCGTGATTGCGCGAGATGCGGTTGTCGTGAAGGGAGAGTTCGCAGCCGGGCGAGCGTCCGATGCGAAACGGGCTACGGGTGACTTCGAGCGGGCTCGACTGGCCCGAGGGATCAATGACCGCAATCTGGAGGGCTGTGTCGGCGGCGAGGCCCGGTTCCGAACGGGCACCGCTGTCCGCACTCATGCCCGCACCGCTGGGTCTACTTCTTCACGCGCCGCGACGGCCGCAGATGCTTGGTGCCGGAGATGGTTTCGGGTGCGGGCGGAAGGTCCGCTTCAATGACCGTGTCCCGGCAGTCGGCACAGTAGCCGCCGACCTCCGTCCGCGTGACCAGGATCTGAAACCCGAAATCCGTTTCGATCTGTTCGCGGATCTGCCGCAAGGGTTCGCCGAAGAACTCCTGCACCGAGCCGCATCGCAGGCAAACGATGTGCGCGTGTTCCTGCTTGAGCCGCGTCTCGTAGTAGTGCTGCTCGCCCTCGAAGTGCATCAAGTCGAGCTCGTCGATCAAACCCTCGTTCTTGAGCAGCTTCAGGGTCCGATAGACAGTGACACGATTGATTTTCGGGTCCGCCTTCTTGGCCAGCTCGTAGAGTTGATCGGCGTTGAGGTGGTCATGAGCATTGCTGATCAGCTCGAACAACAATTCGCGCTGCCGTGTCAGTCGAATCCCTCTCTTGCGGAGAGGTGATTTCACTGACGGTGAGGCCTGAACCTGCGTCTTAGTCTCCATCCGGTCGGCCCTTATGTTAACACAGCCTCTTGCTCTAAACCCCTGCCTCGAACGCACGTTATACGTGCGCCGATCCACAGTTGACTTGCCCTGACGAGCCCGGGGGATACGGTTCAGAATGGAGGGGCACGGCATGCCGCGCCCGCGTGCCGCCATCTGCCGCGAACCCACGTACTCCTCCTCGTTGACCGGCCCGAATGCCGGGCTCCAAGCACACTCCTCTCGGCGAAGCGAACCGACGTGGCGTGGGCCCGTGGCGTGCCGAGCCGAGGCTTGCCCGGCTCTTGTCCCGCACCATCGCACCCGTTCCCCACAACCTTTCGTCAGAGTTGCTCCAAGCCTACCGATAAATAGCCTTAGGGAATCGCGCTGAGGACGAAACACCGAATCCTTTTCTGGTTCCCACACGTCTACAAACTGAAGACAACCGGAGCAAGCTCATGGCGAGTTCGACCATTGCAGGGGAACAGCTTCAGGCCAAGGTTTACTGCCCCATGTGTACCCACTCGGTGGACGCTCTGGCGCACCGGCACGACAACGGTAAGTCCCTCCAACTACGAGTGATAAAGGGACAAAACTGTCCAAGGTGCTGGACAAGCCTGGATTCCGCGTCTATAGTGGTGGTACTGGATGAGCTGGAGGGCCAGGGCAGCGGCCCCGCAGTCGCTCTGGCGCCGGCGGAGGACGCGAAGCGCAGGAGGCTAACGATAGCCGCCTAAGTGGGCGGAAGCAGGGTCTTTTCAAGTTCAGGGCGGAGGCAGCGATGAAAAAGAGAATTAGCCCCAAATCCCCCGGCCGGCACGATGTGATCGACCCCGCTTTGCTCGAGTCCGCCAAGCGAACCGTCTTCAAGCCGACCCCACCCCCCACGTTCCCGTGCAAAGTCTGCGGGGAAAAAGGCGCAACCGAGCACTCCGACAGCCTTTGCTGGGTCTGCCGGCGCCTGAAGATCAGCGCTTGGCGCGACATCGAGCAACAGATCCCACTCTCCGAGTAGGTCTATCCTCCCGCTCTTCCGTTACTCGCCTTCATAGCGGTATCCGACGCCGTGGACGGTACGAATGATCCGTGGCTGTTTAGGGGCGCGCTCGATCCGCTTGCGGAGTTGCGATACATGCTGATCGAGCGTACGGCTGTTTGCAATGTGCGCCAAGCCCCAGCACTCGTTGAACAGCGTCGTCCGATCCACGACCTGACCCGACATCCGATGGAGTAGCTGCAGGATCTTCACGTCCCGCAGGCTCAGGTCGACGATCTGCTCGCCCCTGCGAGCCCGCAACTCGGCGGGCATGATTTCGAGGTCGTCCATACGGAAGGGCTTCCGGTCCGCCCCGACCCGGTCCCGCGCCAAGTACCGCCGCGTTACCGCCCGAATCCGGGCCAGCACCTCGCGTACTCCGAACGGCTTGAGGATGAAATCGTCCGCGCCCAGTTCGAGTCCCACAACCTTGTCGATTTCCTCGGACTTGGCGCTAATGAAGATGATGGGCACGTCAGGGTCGCTGCGGCGGACTTCTCGGCAAACCTCATACCCGTTGACACCCGGCATCATGATGTCGAGACAGAGGAAGTCCGGTGACTCGCTGCGGTAGAGCGCAAGCGCCTGGTTCCCGTCCTCGGCGACGACCGTTTCGTAGCCCTCGTCCTGGAGGATCTCCTCGAGGCCGGAGCGGATGTTGTGGTCGTCCTCGGCAATCAGCACTTTCATGGTTTGAACCGCCGTTCGTGCTCGGGCGGCACGGCAAGCGTCAGCCGGAATCGCGCGCCCTCCCGCGACGGCTCCAGCACCAGATCACCCCCGTGGAGGCGGGCCAAATCTCGAGAGATGGCCAAGCCGATCCCGGTACCGCTGACGCCGTCTGTCAGGTCACTGCTCACTCGATAGAAGGGCTCGAAGATGCGTTGCCGCTCGCGCGGCGGCAGCCCGGGCCCGCGATCCGCCACCGTGATCTCGATCGTGTCGCCCCGCTGCAGGCTCGTGAGTTCCATGAACTTGCCGCCGGCTCCGTATTTCTCGACGTTGCTGATCAGGTTGCCCACAATTTGCTCCACGGCGTCCGCGTCAAAGGAGGCGGACTCCCCCGCATCCGGCGCGAACTTTACTTCGATCTCCTTTGCCTCCAAAGCGGGCCGGAAGTGATCGAGGACGCTGCGTAGCACGTCGTCCACGACGCCCGCCTTTCGGCGCAACTCGAGAGCGTGCCGCTGCTTGCGGCCAAAGGTCAGGACGTTGCCGATCAGCCGGCTGAGCCGCTGGCTCTCGGACGCGATAATGTCGACATGGCGACGCCGGCGCGGATCATCCCCTCTATCGGCGTCTTTCTGCAACAACTCGGCGTACATCCGGATGTTGGTGAGCGGTGTTTTCAGCTCGTGGGACACTTGGTTGACAAAGCTCACCCGTTGCACCGCTTCGCGCATCTCCCGTGATTGCTCGCGATAGAAGTAGTACGTAAGGCCGATCACAGCTCCGGCGAGCACAGCCAGCCCCGCTACCAGATTGAGCAGTAAGCCGCCAGTGACCGTCGACCCGAACACCGCCGCCGGTGCGTGGTACTCGAGGCTCCACGCGCCGAGCGGAGCGCTGAGATTGAGCGCGGCAATAGGTTCTGCGTCCTCTTCCGCCTCAAACGATCCCCACTGGTAAAGCGCCCGGCCCGCCGAATCGATGAGCCGGATTCGTCCCTCCGTGAGCTCCGGGGCCAGCGCGTCGGTCTCGGGCAACGCCGCAACCAACTCGGCCAGCAGCCGCGTGCGGTTGATCTCGGCGGCGTGGATTAGCCCTCCGTCCCGCGCCCAAAGCATCCACTGCAGGCCGCTGCCCCAGTACCCGACGTGCCATCCGCTCAGCGGTGACGTCTCCTGAGCCGACGTGGGGTCTGTGCTCTCCGCCGCAGAGCCCGGACCCACGAGCACGCCACCGTCCCAGATCTGGCTTGTGCGATCGAGCGCCTCGCGTTCCGCCACGGTAAGCTCAGCCGGGGTCCCTGCGGGCGGAAACAGCAATTGTCCTTCTCCGTCGAGCACGTAGTACTGCACGACGTACGCCGACTGCCGGCCGCGCATTCGCAGCTCGCCCGCGTCAGCGGCCAATGGGTTCATCTCCTCGAGCACAGCCCGCTGATAGCGCTCCATCGCAGCGGTCACAGTCGCGTCCACGCCGCGCAACTGCCCCCGCATCAACTCCCGCAGCCCGTGCTCGAGGACGACCTGCTCATCCCGGACGATCCTCGCCCCCAACCATCCAGCGATGGCCAGGGGCGTGATCACGATCAGAACCAGGACGATGATGAGCTTCGGTTTCAATCTTGTTTCCGCGGCTCGATCCTAGCCCGCTGGGTCTGCGTCTTGTACTGCAACTCCTTCTGCTTCTTCCGTTCCTTATTCCACTTTTCGTCGTCGAGGTTCTGGCTCGCCTCGTAGTTGGCCGCCGCGTCCTGATCCAGACGCTTGTCGTCCAACTTCGCGGCGTTCTTTTCGAGATACGCCGAGTTGGACCGGAACGCCTCACGGGCCTCCTCGATCTTGCCCTCATCCCGCAAGGCCGTGGCCACTATATTGCGCTCCGCAGCCGTCTGGCTGACCACCGCCACCTGGACGTCGCGGTTGATCGTGCGCTCGACCGCGGCCCGCGAGTCGGTGAAGGTCACCGACGTATCGCCTCGCAGCGTCGCCTTGGAACCGGTGAACAGATCGTGATAGCTCACCGTGACATCGGCGACCGGCCGTACCGTTCCCGAGTTGGCGGCGGGCAGGTCGACTTCCAGTAGCACGTAGCGGGTCTGGTCGCGATAGAGCTGGCTTAGGGAGGCGTGGACGTCTCGGCCTGAGATCTGTGCCTCGCGCCCGATAACCCGAAGCGGCCGGACTCCGCCGGAACAGTGGATGTGGATCGTGACACCTTGCGCCACGGTCGACAGAGCATCGCCGAACTCGGTCGCGAAGGCGGCCTCTAGGTCAGTCTCGTTCTCGATGAAAAAATGGTTCCCATCGCTCGCCATCGCCAGCCGGGTCATCAAGTCCTCGTTGTACTGCAGGCCGAGCCCAATCGTCGTGACCGTGATGCCCTCGCGGGCCAGCGAAGCGCCGAGCTGCGCCAGTCGGCCGGGCGAGCTCGGTCCCACGTTAGCGAGTCCATCCGACAGAAGCAGCAGCGTGTTGACCCGATTGCGGTCGAGGAACTTGCGCAGTTCCCGTGACCCCTTGCTGACTCCGGCGAACAAAGCCGTCTTGCCGGCGGACGTGATGCCGCGAATCGCGTTGCGGATGGCTTCGCGGTTGTAGAGCTTCGTTGCGGGCACGAGCACGTCCACCGTGCTTTCATACGTGACAACCGAAACGACATCGTCATCGCGAAGCTGACCGATCGCCATGATCGCAGCCCGCTTGGCCTCTTCGAGCTTGCGCCCCTCCATCGAACCGGACCGGTCGAGCACGATGGCCACGTTCACTGGCGCCCGCCGGCCGCGCTCCAACTCGACGCCCGACAGCGCGATTCTCAGATAGGCTTTTTGCCGCGCGCCCGTCAGCACCATGGGCTCGGCCATCTGCACATCCATCTTCACCGAGCGCGCCTCGGCCGCCGGCGTTGCCGCCACGGCCAGCACAGCCAGCAGTAGCACTCGTGTCCACGTCTTGATCGTTCTATGCGTTTTCATTGCGGTCTCCTTTGCGAGCCTGTCAGCGTTTGTCGTGCCTCAGGACTCTGTCTGATCTCAACGTATAGTCAGACGCCGCCCAAGTGGTCAGACCGCCGCAAGGAGATTGTAAGAAGAGTGTAAACCCACCTGGGCGCGCGTGGACAGCTCCGGGGTGGTGTTCCTCCCGGCATCGAACGACTGCTGAGCCCAAAGTCCATCCCGGCCCTCGTTGATTGCGCGTCCAGCCAGGCCGCTTGCACACCTTTCCAGCCTCTGCTATTCTAAGAATCTCCACTATCCCGATAGGGATTAGCGTATTTAACTATGTTATCTCAACCTCAGGCCACGGTGGCCGAGAACAGCAATGTTCCGGCCATCGAGGCCACTTTTAAGCAGTTAAGCGATCTGTTCCTGCTCGCCGAAGACGGCTATCTGCCAGTTCGCGGCTTCCTGTCAGAGCGCGAAGTCAAGAACGTCTGCGAAACGATGCACCTCACCACGGGCGAGCCCTGGAGCATCCCGATCATCTTCTCCGTCGACGACGTGCACGCGCAGTTGGCCAAACGCAGCGAGAAGCTCCTGCTCAAAGACGCCTCCGGCGCCCCGGCGGGCCTGCTGCACGTCAGCGAGGTCTTCAAGATCGACAAGGCCCACTACGCCAAGCACATCTTCCGCACCGAAGACTCAGCCCATCCCGGCGTCCAGTGGCTGGCCGAGTCGGGCGACTATAGTATCGCCGGTGAGATCGAGACGTTTCCCGACTGGAAGTTCGACATCCCTGGCGACCTCGCCTTCTCGCCTCGCGAGGTCAAAGCCGAAGTCGAGAAACGCGGCTGGAAGCGCGTCGCGGCGTTTCAAACGCGCAACCCCATCCACCGGGCCCATGAGTACTGCACCAAGATCGCCCTCGAGCTATCCGACGGACTGGTCATTCACCCGCTGCTCGGCGAAACCAAGGCCGACGACATTCCGGTCGACGTTCGCCTGGCCTGCTACAAGGCTCTGATCGAAAACTACTATTCGGCCGCGCACACCCTGTTGGCCGGCTTCCCCGCCTGGATGCGCTACGCCGGGCCGCGCGAAGCCGTCTTCCACGCGCAGGTGCGCAAGAACTACGGCATTACGCACTTCATCGTCGGACGTGACCACGCCGGCGTCGGCAACTACTACGGCCCGTTCGACGCGCAGGAGATTTTCTCCGAATTTCAGCCCGGCGAGTTGGGCATCGAGCCCCTGTTCTTCAACCTGGTCTTCTACTCGACCCGGTGCGCCGGCATGGCGTCTCCCAAGACATCGCCCGGCGGCGACGACGAACAGATCTTCTTGAGCGGCACCGTCGTGCGGCAAATGCTCAAGGAGGGCAAGATGCTCCCCGAAGAGTTCACGCGGCCGGAAGTGGCGAAGATCCTCATGGAGGCAGAGCAGAACCAATGAGCCTGGCCTCCGCCTCGCTCCCGACCCTCCCGGGCGAAAGTGCCGGTGCGGTCGAAGTCCTCGAGTGGGGCTTCGACACCTTCGGCAACCGCCTTGCCATCTGCACGAGCCTCCAGGCTTCGGGGATGGTCATTCTTGATTTGGCATACCGCATCGCGCCCGACCTCAGGGTCTTCACCATTGACACGGGCCGCCTTCCCGAGCAGACCCACGAGTTGATCGTGGACGTCCGCCGCCGCTACGGCGTTGAGATCGAAACTGTGGCGCCCGACGCCGGCGAAGTCGCCAGCATGGTTTCCGCCCACGGGCCGGACCTTTTCCACGACTCGGTCGCCAAGCGCCGCATGTGCTGTGAGGTCCGCAAGGTGCGCCCGCTCCGCCGCAAGCTCGCCGGCCTCAGCGCCTGGGTGGTCGGCTTGCGCCGTGGACAGTCCGAATCGCGCCAGGACGTGCCAAAGGTCCAAGCCGACCCCGAACACAAGGGCCTCTTCAAGCTGTGTCCGCTGGCCGACTGGACCGACGAGCAGGTGTGGGACTACATTCGCCGTCACGACGTACCCATCCACAAGCTCTACTTCGAGGGCTACACCAGCATTGGCTGCGCCCCTTGTACGCGCGCCCCCCTTGCGGGAGAGGACGCCCGCGCCGGCCGCTGGTGGTGGGAGAACGATGCCGGCAAGGAGTGCGGCATCCACTACTCGCCCGACGGCGTTCCCCGCCGCGAGTTCGACGTGCTGCTCGCCGATGTTCTGCGCCCGGCGAGTTAGAATGTTCCTGCCGGGCAGCTACAATCCAAAAGGAAGTACTGTTTGTCCATAACGCATAAGGGTTTCACTTTGTGGTTCACCGGTCTCTCCGGAGCCGGCAAGTCAACCGTTGCCGAGATTCTGGTCGATCGCCTGCACGCCGGCGAAGCCAAGGTCGAGGTGCTCGACGGCGATGTCGTTCGCACGAACCTCTCGAAGGGTCTCGGCTTCAGCAAGGAGGACCGCGACACCAATATCCGCCGCATCGGCTTCGTTTGCGAGATGCTTTCGCGCAACGGCGTGATCGCCATCGCCGCCGCCATCTCGCCCTACCGCGAGATCCGCGACGAAATCCGTAACAAGGTCGAACATTTCGTCGAGGTGCACGCCCACTGTCCGCTCGATACGCTCGTCGAGCGCGACGTCAAGGGACTCTACAAGAAGGCCCTGGCCGGTGAGATCAAGGAGTTCACCGGCGTCTCTGACCCCTACGAGGAGCCCCTGAACCCCGAAGTGATGTTCGACTCCAGCCGCGAGACGCCGGAGGAGAGCGCCGAGAGGGTTTGGGCTAAACTGGTGGAGTTGCGCCTCCTCTCGGATGGTTGACCTCCACTCCCACACCAATCGCTCCGACGGGACGCTGACTCCCGAACAACTCATCGGCCTCGCGGTCCGCAGCGGGCTCGAGGCTCTCGCCATCACCGATCACGACACGCTCGAGGGCTACGACCACGCCCGCGCGTCAGCCGGCGACGTCCGCCTCGACCTGATCTGCGGCGTCGAGTTGAATACGCGCTTCCACGGCCGCCCGATTCACCTGCTGGGCTACTTTCTCAACGGCCCGCCGGGGGACGCGTTCCGGCAACATCTCACCGGCATCCAGCAGAACCGCCGCGAGCGGAACCAGCGTTTGGTCCAGCGCCTGCGCGAAGTGGGTCTTGAGATGGGGCTCGAAGAGGCCGAGCAACTCGGTCGCGGACAGACCGGCCGTCCGCACTTCGCCCAGGTGTTGGTCAAGCGCGGCTACGTGTCGAGTACGCGCGAAGCTTTCGACCGCTACCTCGACGAGAAGGCGCCGGCCTTCGTCGAGCGGCACGACCCCTCCCTTGGCGACGTACTGGGCTGGATTCACGACGCGGGCGGCCTCTCTTCGTGGGCCCATCCGGCGCGCTTTTTCCGCGAATCGGGCCTCGATGTGACGGCCTGCTTCGGAGAACTGCAAGCCAAGGGCCTCAATGCGGTCGAGGTCTACCACACTGACCACAAGCTGCACGAATCCGACCGCTTCCGCGCCGCCGCGACGGCGCTGCATCTCGGCATGACCGGCGGCAGCGACTTCCACGGCGACCCCGAGTCCGACACGCGTCTCAACGGCCTCGCCCTCCCGTTGAGCCTGCTCGAAGACCTCCGCCTCCAGAGCGCCACCCTCCAAGCCCGCCCCTAAGGATAATCCGGATAACAGCCCAGGGCTCCTGCCAGTCACGCCCCATCGTGGAGTATCAACGTACCGGCGAGGCATAGAGCAGCATGCTTAGGAAAATCGGGTAAGCTCTTGCTCCAACTAGGCGCTTTTTCGGATGGTTGCAGCATGAGCGCCATCCTACAATCGGAGCATCGGGCAGGAGTCTCGAAGCGCTCGAATCAACGTCATGCAGCTTAGCCTCCCCACATCAAAGGCGGAATTCAACATCGAGGAAGCGGCGCACGTTCTGGGTCTCAGCGCGAGCGAGCTACGATCGCTTCTCATTCGGCATGTGCTTGACGAGCCGGAAGGCATCCGGAACCTGCCCAAAATGCGTTTTCGTCCCGCGGACCTGGTCATGTTGAGCCTGGTGGCGGGCGTGGCGCAAAGCTAGCCCGTGGCGGGCACAGCCTGCCGCCGCCGCGCCCCCATAGCCTTCCTCACCGAGGACCACCAATGGCTGTTTTAGTACAGTAGAGATTCTCAAGCGGTACCCTCGTGGCCGGAGCGGCTTCCGGTCTCCCAACACCTCTCATAGTGAGCATGACCCAGGCGGCGTCAGGGTACGACCATCTCTACATCCTCCGCAATCTTGTGGAGAAGGACTTCAAGGTCCGCTACCGCAACATGTCGCTGGGGGTGTTCTGGTCGCTCGTGAACCCCCTCGTGATGATGGGCGTCCTCTCCTTCGTATTCAGCGTGGTCTTCCCGCTCCAGCGGCCGCATAGTCCTCTGTTCCTTCTTTGCGGCTTGCTCCCATATAACTTCTTCAGCCTCGGGTGGGTGACTGGAACGAGGTCCGTCGTTGACAACGCGCCCTTTGTGAAGCGGGTTCCTTTCTGGCGGCAGCTCCTACCGGTGTCCGTTGTGCTCGGAAACTTGGTGCACTATGGCATCCAGCTGGGTCTTCTGCTGGTCCTCGCGTTCATCATGGTGGGCTTCAGCGTGCATTGGCTGTGGCTACCGATCATTGTGATCCTGCAAGTCGTCTTTGTGTGCGGCTTGTCGCTGCTCACGTCGGGGCTGAACGTTTACTATCGAGATATCGGGGTATGCACTTAACTCCCGACGACCCCACACCTTGTGGTCGGCGACTGCGGCGACCGCACCCTCGAGGGGCCATCGGGCAGCGGTCGTGGGTCCTACAGCCGCCGCTCATTGCGCCCCGCGGGGGGACGGCAGCGGTTGAATTTGAAACCTGAAGGCGAAGCGCTCTTGAAACTCCCCCAGCGTGCGCGAATGGTCCTCCAGAGCCCGGATACTAGACCTTGGGGCTTCGGGAGTCAAGTGCATACCCCATTCGAGATATTCAGTACGTCGTCGAGTCGATCAATCTGGTGCTGTTCTGGCTCGTTCCGATCTTCTACGGCTTTGACAACGTCCCGGCGGACTACGTTTGGATCTACGAGTACAACCCGCTAGCGGCCGTCATTTTCGTTTCGCGCCGGATTCTGATACAAGGAGCGCCGCCGCCCCTGTTTACCCTGCTGAAGATGGTGGCGGTCTCGCTCGCAAGTTTGGGCGTTGGCGCGTATGTCTTTGGCAGAATCAAGAAGGACTTCTCCGATTTCCTGTAGGCAGTGAGCCTCGCTCCATGACCATCATCGATGTCCAAAGGGTCAGCAAGCGTTACTTGTTGCACCATACGCGAGAGCTGGCCGGCGAGCGCGTGCGCAAGAAGGTCAAGAAGGTGATCGAGCCGTTTTGGGCGCTGCGAGATATCTCCTTCCGGGTTGAACAGGGCGAGAATGTCGCGATTGTCGGCGGCAATGGCGCGGGCAAGAGCACGCTGCTGGGCATCATCGCAGGCGTGACGGCCCCGACGCGCGGCCGGATTGCTCTGCGCGGCCGGATCGGGGCCTTGCTCGAGCTGGGAACGGGTTTTCATCCCGATCTCACCGGCCGCGAGAACGTTCACCTCAACGCTTCGCTGCTGGGCTTCCGTCGCTCGGACGTGCTCCGGGAGTTCGACCGTATCGTCGAGTTCGCCGGACTGCGGAACTTCATCGACGAAGCGGTCAGAACCTATTCCACCGGCATGGTCTCCCGCTTGGCGTTCGCAGTGGCGGTGCATGTCGACCCCGACATTCTGATCATGGACGAGGTCCTCTCCGTGGGAGACGAGTCCTTCCGAAGCAAGTGTGAGCACCGGATCCAACAGCTCGTCGGGCGCGGGAGGACGTTGCTGTTTGTCTCGCACAGTCTGCCGGCTGTGCTGTCGATGTGCCCGCGGACGATTTGGCTGGAGAAAGGCCGCATTCGGATGGACGGCCCCACCGAACAGGTGGTCGAGGCCTACCAGGAAGCGTCGGACCAGCTCATCGATATGCGGACCGCGGAAGCGCGGAAAGTGGAAGCCCCCTAACTGGCCGACCCGTTTCGCTCGCCCGCGCCACGGCCGTTGGTCCGCACGCCGCTCCACTCCTCGCAGATGATGATTGAGTTGGAGGGGTTCCGAGGCTGGTACTTCACGTTCACCCAACCCACGATGCGCGGCGAACCGGCGATGCGGTCTTTGAGATCCGCGACATCCTGCGCCGCCGAGTAATCGACGCCTCCCACCGAGTACTGATAGAAGACCAACTCCTGAGGCTCTTCGCCTTCGCCGGGCGGCACCGAGCGGAAGTCGACCGCCGTGCCGTCGGCAAAGCGGCCGGTGGCGCTCACTTTCATACGGCGTTGGTGCTCTTTTTCGGCGGGCGTATCGGCCGGACGCCAAGCAAAGTAGACACCAAGCACCGTCGCCGCGGCCAACGCCGCCAGGCCGAACGACCAGCCGATGGAAACGGTAAATCGCAGCTCGGGCATCAACCGACGGAGACTTCTTGCATCGTCTTGCGATAGTCGGCGAGAAACGTCTCGAGCCCGCTATCGGTGAGCGGATGCTTGAAGAGCTGATCGAGCACCTTGAGCGGCAACGTAGCGATGTGTGCCCCGGCCAGAGCAGCTTCTTTGACGTGCAGCGGTCCGCGGATCGACGCCGCCAGCACCTGGGTGGGGAAGCCGTAGTTCTCGTAGATGGTGACGATCTCGCGAATGAGGTCCATCCCCTCGTGAGAGATATCGTCGAGGCGGCCGATGAACGGGCTGACGATGTAGGCGCCCGCCTTGGCAGCCAGCAGCGCCTGCGCCGCGGTGAAGCAAAGCGTCACGTTGACGCGGATGCTTTCGGACGAAAGCGTCTTGGTCGCCTTGATGCCTTCGGGTATCAGCGGGCACTTGACGACTACGTTGGGATGAATGCTTGCCAGCTCACGACCTTCGCGGATCATCTCATCAGCTTCGGTGGAAACGACCTCGGCGCTCACGTCGCCGTCGATGACGCCGCAGATGGCGCGGATCTGGTCGGCGTTGGAGTTGCCCTGCTTGGCGATTAAGCTGGGATTGGTCGTCACGCCGTCCACGATGCCATAAGAGGCGCCCCTTCGCAGCTCTTCAAGGTCAGCGGTGTCGAGAAATAACTTCATGCGGTCTCCTCAGGCAGTCCAGGGGGTTGGATGTGCTGTAAGCCATTATACAACAGTTATTTACAGTCCCTCTCTTTGGATTCAGGCGTTGATTCTGGAGGCACGATCGTGGGGTACCTGTTGGGGCGCAAGCGGGCTGCTGTCGGCATCAAGCACAGCCGTAACTTGTTCAGAGGTGCGCCGTTGCATAGCACCGACCGTAATCCGTCCGTAGTGGGTAGACGCCTTCTGCCGCTTCTCCCGGAATTGTTATCCTGAGGGATTGTGCACGGCGTCGTCGCGCGCCTATGCCCTCCCGAGAAAGTGAAGTCCTGATCCTCCGCACCTACCCGTACCGGGAAGCGGACCTGATCGTCAGCTTTATCACTCGCGATGAGGGGAAGCTGCGGGGTATTGCCCGCGGGGCGCGCAGGCCGAAGAGCCGTTGGGGTTCGGGCCTGGAGCGGCTTTCGCACGTGCGGCTGTTTTACTACCGGCGCGAGAACCAGGACCTGGCCAAGCTCGACCGCTGCGAGTTGAGCCGCCCGCCGATTTTTCTTAAGGCGGACTACGCGGCCAGCGTTGCGCTCGATTTCTTGGCGGAGGTGTCGGATCAGCTCCTGCCCGAGCACGAGCCGAATGATGCCTTTTTCCGACTGTTGTTGCTGGTGCGGGACGAGATGTGGGCCGGGGTCAAGGGCGAGTTGGACCCGCAGCCGGCGGCTGTGCCTGTTGCAGCAGGCGCGGCGGCTGGAGGGGCGGAGGCGCCTCGGGAAGCGGCAGGGCGCCTTCAAGCGGGCGAGGCATTAGACGTGCCGGGCTGGCTCTGGCGGGCGGTGACGTACTTCGCGCTGTGGTCGGTGCGGTTGGGTGGCTGGTTGCCGCCGCTCAACGTTTGCTTGCAGAGCGGTGTCGAGTTCGGGCCGGAGGAGCCGGCGTTTTTCGAACGTGCGCAGCCGGGCTTGTTCTCGGCGGACTTCCGAACGCGGGATTGCTGGCCGATGGCCGCGGCGTCGCGCGCCCTGGCCGGCGAGATGTTGAAGCATCCGTTGCCCGCGTTGCGCGAGCGGCCGTGGGACCGCGGCACGGCCGGGGACTTGAGACGCTTTTTGATCCAGCGTCTCGAAGCGCAGTTCGAGCAACGGCTGAAGACGGTATCCGTGCTCGAGCAGTTGTAGCGGTTTCTTCCGCAAGAGTGTGAAAGGTTCGGAGGCTGCCACGCCGGCAGCGCCGCCGACGTTCCCTGCTTACGGGGGATCATTTGTCCAGAAGCTGTAGACCTAGACCGCACTCAGCCAGGTTTGTGAAGCGTTGCCGAGATCGATGAAGACCTATCAGCAAATCATCGCCGAGTTGAAGACTTACTGGGCCGAGAACGGGGCGATCATTCAAGAGCCGCTCGACGTCGAGGTCGGTGCCGGAACCATGTGTCCGGAGACGTTTCTGCGTGTGCTGGGACCCAAGCCCTACCGGGTCGCCTATGTGCAGCCGAGCCGGCGTCCGGCCGACGGGCGCTACGGCGACAACCCCAACCGCCTCTACAAGCACATGCAGCTTCAGGTGATTCTGAAGCCCTCGCCCGACGACATCGTCGAGCTGTACATGAAGAGCCTCGAAGCGATCGGCATCGACTTGCGGGCGCACGACTTCCGGCTCGAAGAAGACAACTGGGAAGCGCCGACGCTGGGAGCTTGGGGCATCGGCTGGCAGGTGATGCTCGACGGGCTGGAGATCTCTCAGTTCACCTACTTCCAGCAGTGCGGCGGCATTGACCTCGAGCTGGTTCCCGCCGAGTTGACGTACGGTCTGGAGCGGCTGACCGCGTTTCTGCAGAGTGTCGACAGCGTCTACGACATTCAGTGGAACGAGACCTGGACCTACCGTGACGTGCGCTTCCTCGATGAGCAGCAGTATTCGGTCTACAACTTTGAGAAGGCCGACGTCGAGTTCGTGCGCGCGGAACTGGATTTGCACGAGGCGGAGTGCCGGCGGTTGCTCGATGAGTTCGAAGCGTCGGACGACCACGACGCGAAATCCCGTTTCCCGCTGTTGCCGGCCTACGACCAGGTGCTGAAGTGTTCGAACCTGTTCAACACGCTCGACGCGCGTGGGGCGATCAGTGTCGCCGAGCGCGCCGCCATGATCCAGCGCATCCGCAAGCTCGCCGTGGGTGTCGCGCAGGCCTGGCTCGAGCAGCAGGGGGTCGCCGCCTGATGGCCGAGTTTCTGCTGGAAGTCGGGACCGAAGAGATTCCTGACTGGATGATCGAGCCCGCTTGCGGCCACCTCGAGCACAGCTTCTTGCAGGCGCTTGAGGCGGCGGATCTGCAGGAGGATGTAACGTGCGAAGTCCACGCCACGCCGCGGCGGTTGGTGCTGGTGGCGAGCAACCTCGCCGAGCGCCAAGCCGACAAGACCGAGCGGCTCACGGGTCCGCCGAAGAAGATCGCCTTCGACGACAAGGGAAAGCCGACGAAAGCCGGCCTCGGTTTCGCCAAACGTGCCGGGATGGCCATCGAAGACCTCGACGTAGGAGACGACGGGCGCTTGTTTGTCGAGAAGCAGGTGGACGGGCGCGCGACGGTGGAGATTTTTGGCGAGGCGCTGGCCGATGTGATCCTCGGTGTCCACTTCCCGAAGACGATGTATTGGACCGGCAAGGCGGGGCCGCGATTCATCCGGCCGATTCGCTGGCTGGTCGCGCTGCTCGATGGCGAAGTCGTACCGTTCGAGATTGCCGGCGTGGCGTCGGGCTACCGCACGTTCGGGCACCGGCGACTGGGGGTTGGTGACCTCGATGTCATTGGCTGGACTGATTATCAAGAGAAGCTTCGGGAGAACTACGTCCTGCTGTCGGCGGACGATCGGCGCGAGAAGATCGAGCAAGGCATTGAGACCTTGCTCCCGGATGGGCTACATGTGCGGCGGAATCCTCGGCTGCTTGAAACGTTGGTCTACATGACGGAGTTTCCAACACCGATTCTCGGCGGATTTGAAGAGGAGTACCTCGACCTGCCCGAGGAAGTGCTCGAGACGGTGATGCAACATCACCAGCGCTACTTTGCCATCGAGGATGGCGCCGGCAAACTGCAGCCGCGCTTCATCGCCGTGACGAACCTCGATGGCGATCCCGACGGCATCGTCCGCCAAGGGCATGAGCGGGTGCTGCGAGCGCGGTTCAACGACGCACGATTTTTCTGGGGAACGGACCAGAAACAGCCGCTGTCCGATCGCGTGGCCGATCTGAAGGGCGTTGTGTTCCACGCCAAGCTCGGCACCTACTTTGACAAGGCCGAGCGCGACCAGAAGCTTGCCGGGCAGATCGCCGAGGCGGTCGGCCTCGACGACGAACAGGTGACCCAGGCGAAGCGCGCCGCCGAGCTGGCCAAGTGCGACTTGACGACCGAGATGGTTGGCGAGTTCCCCGAGCTGCAAGGCGTGATTGGCGGGTTGTACGCCGCCCATCAGGGGGAGCCGCAGGAAGTCGCCGACGCCGTATATGACCACTACTGTCCGGCGGGCGCCGACAACGCAATTTCGCGTTCGCGGGTGGGCCTGGCTGTGGCGCTCGCCGACAAGTTGGACACTCTGGGTGGATTCTTCCGAGTCGGGATAATCCCCAGTGGGTCGAGGGATCCCTTCGCGCTGCGTCGTGCGGCGTATGGGATCATCCGCATCCTGATTGAAGGCGAACTGCACCTTTCGCTCGATGCGTTGGTGGAGTGGGCGAAGCCGGGCGAATCGCGGCGGGCGCTGGCAGAGTTTTTTCTCGACCGTTTGCGCTACTACCTGCGGGACGTTCGCGGCTACCAGTACGACGAGGTCAACGCCGTGCTAACGGCCTCGGCCGACGTGCCGCTTGACGCCGCGGCACGGGCGGAGGCGATCGCGAAGGTGCGTCCCACACCGGACTTCGAGCCGCTGGCAGTGAGCTTCAAGCGGATCAAGAACATCCTGCGGCAGGCGGGGGGTGTGGAGAACTTTGCCGCACGGACGCTCGACGGGAAGCTGATCGAGGAAGGCGCCGAAGCCGACTTGCACGCGGCTTTCGAGCGGCTTCGTCCGTCCGTCGCGGTACATAAGCAGAAGGGCGAGTATGCCGAGGCGCTCACGGCGATTGCGTCGTTGAGGCCGGCGGTCGACCGTTACTTCGACGATGTACTAGTGATGGCCAAGGACGAGACCGTCAAACAGAACCGTCTCACGTTGCTGGCCCACCTGCTGGACGAGTTTTCCACCATCGCCGACTTTGCGGAGATCGTCTCCGGCTGAAGGCGGCCCAAGCACCCCAGATACCGAAACCTCTACAACCCAATCGACACGGAGAATCCTTCATGGAGAAACACATCTACGCCTTCGGCGGAGGCACGGCCGAAGGCGAGGGAACGATGCGGGACACGCTGGGCGGCAAAGGCGCGGGCTTGGCCGAGATGAGCAGGGCGGGCGTGCCCGTGCCTCCAGGCTTCACGATTGCCACCGACGTTTGCAATCTGTATTTCGACAACGGAAACAAGGTCCCTCGCCGCGTCGACCAGGAGATGGCCGAGCAGCTCAGCAAACTCGAGCAGGCGGCAGGGCAGAAGCTTGGGGACGGCGCCGATCCGCTGCTGTTGAGTGTGCGCTCGGGCGCGAAGTTCTCCATGCCGGGCATGATGGATACGATCCTAAACCTGGGCCTCAACGACAAGACCACCGAGGTGCTCGCCAAGAAATCCGGCAACCCACGATTCGCCTACGACTGCTATCGGCGCTTCATTCAGATGTTCAGCAGTGTCGTACTCGACCTCGACAAGGACGACTTCGAACACATCCTCGAAAAGGTCAAGCAGAAAAAGAAGGCCAAGCTCGACACCGATCTTACCGCTGACGACCTCAAGGGTATCGCCAAGCAGTTCAAGGCGCTCGTCAAGAAGACGACGAAGCGCGACTTTCCTCAAGGCGCGAAGCAGCAGCTCGAGATGGCCCGCGACGCGGTTTTCCGCTCATGGCACAACCCACGCGCCAACCACTACCGACGCATGAACGAGATCTCCGCCGACCTCGGCACCGCCGTCAATGTGCAGGCGATGGTCTTCGGCAACCTGGGCGAAACGTCGGCCACCGGGGTCGGCTTTACGCGCAACCCGGCCACAGGGAAGAAGGAGTTCTACGGCGAGTTTCTAACCAACGCGCAGGGCGAGGACGTGGTGGCGGGCATCCGCACGCCGCGGCCCATCGCGGAGCTGAAGGGCCTGATGCGGGACGCCTACGACGAACTGCGGCAGATTACCGGCAATCTAGAGAATCACTACCGCGACGTTCAGGACTTCGAGTTCACCATCCAGGAGCACAAGCTCTACATGCTGCAGACCCGCAACGGGAAACGCACGGGCCCGGCGGCGGTGCGCATCGCAGTCGAGATGGCTGACGAAGGTTTGATCTCGAAGAAAGAGGCAGTGTTGCGTGTCGACCCGGCTCAGCTCGATCAGTTGCTGCATCCGGTGCTGGACGGGAAGTCGAAGACATCGTTGCAGCGGCTCACCGTCGGTCTTCCGGCCTCTCCGGGCGCGGCGGTCGGACGCATCGTCTTCACCGCCGACGACGCGGTGAAACACTCCGGCGACGGCCCCGTCGTGTTGGTGCGCGCCGAGACGACTCCCGACGACATCCACGGCATGGAAGTCGCCAAGGGCATTCTCACCTCGCGCGGCGGCATGACCAGCCACGCCGCCGTCGTCGCTCGCGGCATGGGCACGCCCTGTGTCGCCGGCGCCGGGGACCTTAACGTCGATACCAAGGCCAAACGCCTCAGAGCCGGCAAGACCACTCTCAAGGAGGGCGACTGGATCTCGCTCGACGGTTCGACCGGCGACGTTTTCGCCGGTCAGGCGACCACCATCGACCCCGACCCTTCGGGCGGCCACCTAGCGAAGTTCATGACCTGGGTCGACCAGTTCCGTACCATCGGCGTGCGCACGAATGCTGAAGTCCCGCGTGACGCGAAGATGGCGCGACGTTTCGGTGCCGAGGGCATCGGCCTGTGCCGCACTGAGCACATGTTCTTCGAAGGTGAGCGCATCGATCACATGCGTGCGATGATTCTCGCCGACAACAAGAAAGACCGCCGGCGCGCCTTGAAGAAGCTGCTCCCAATGCAGCGCAAGGACTTCCGCGATCTATTCAAGGTGATGGACGGTTATCCGGTCATCATCCGCACGCTCGACCCGCCGCTGCACGAGTTCCTGCCCAAGCGTGAAGACCTGATGGTCGAGGTGGCCACGATGAAGGCTTCGAACAAACGACGCGGCCTCAAAGACAAGGAAGCGCTGCTGGCTCGCGTCGAGCAGTTGCACGAGTTCAATCCCATGCTCGGCCACCGCGGCTGCCGCCTGGGCATCACGTTCCCCGAGATCACCGAAATGCAGGCGCAAGCGATCTTCGAGGCCGCCGTGCAGTGCGCCCAGAAGGGGATCAAAGTTATCCCTGAGGTCATGATCCCGTTGGTCGGCAACGTCAAGGAGCTCGCGAATCAAAAGAAGATCGTCGTCGCCGCCGCGGAACAGGTCTTCGAGAAGGCCGGGACGAAAGTCGACTACATGGTCGGGACGATGATCGAAGTGCCCCGCGGGGCTCTGACCGCGGACCAGGTCGCCGAGCAGGCTGAATTCTTCAGCTTCGGAACCAACGACCTCACTCAGACGACGTTCGGTTTCTCACGCGACGACTCAGGTGGATTCATCCAGGACTATCAGAAGAAGCACATCTTCGACGAGGATCCGTTTGCGGTGCTCGATCGCGAGGGCGTCGGCGCGCTGATCAAGATCGCGCTCGAGAAAGGCCGCCAAACGCGTCCCGACCTTGAGATCGGCATTTGCGGCGAGCATGGCGGCGACCCGAAGTCGGTGGAGTTCTGCGTCCATGCGGGACTCGACTACGTCAGCGCGTCACCTTATCGCGTGCCGATCGCCAAGCTGGCCGCCGCCCAAGCCGCGATCGCCCAGGGTAAAGAAGAGCGCATGCGAACGGCGTAGGGTAAACCGAGGCCGAACAAACGACTGAGGCAAGACGAGTTCCGCATCTCGGGTCAACCCTCTATAAAGTCTCAAGCCAATTCCGCCGACCTTTCTTCTCATGAAACTGATCGTCATGGGAGGAAGCGGTCGCGAGCCGGTCACTGCCGACGATTTGCGGATGGTCGTGACCTACTGCAACCAGTTGCGGCAGATCGAGGACATGTTGGCGGCGCACGCCGAAAGTATCATCACGCGCTTGACGAATGGGGCCGAACTCGAGATCAGCGGTCACGACGCCGATGTGCGGGAGTTCAGCGCCGGGAGCGTCAAGCATCAAGTGTTGAGCATTGATGGTGTCGAGCGGTATCGGCGTGTGAGCGGCGGCGTGCGGCAGATCAGCCAGGCTGTGCGGGCGTAGACGGCCACGTTTCCTCAGGTCGGTCTAAGACCCGCTCTCGGGGGGCGACTGCTTCGCTCGCCGGCCCGGACCGCCCGGCAGCCCCGCGGGGTTTTCGTGGACTCGCTCCTTGCGGCCATGCTTCAAAGCCGCCGCCAGGCCGACGGCCGATTCGCCGAAGCGGTCGCGCAAGTCGTCGACCGCTTCCAGCGCCTGGCTCCACTTCTGTTTGCGCTCACCATCGAGCAGGTCGAGCTGGCCCTCACTCAGTTGGAGAGTCGAGACGTGCACGCCCAGCAGGCGTATCGGCCTTGACTTCTTCCAGTTGCGGCGGAACAGAGTCCGCACTGTTTCGAGGATCACCGTGTCGAGCTGCGTCGCCTCCTCGAGCGTGTGCGCGCGGGTGTAGGTCGAGAAGTCGGAGTAGCGCAGCTTGATCTGCACGGTGTGGCCGTAGAGGCCGTACTCCCGTAAGCGGCGGCCGACCAGTTGAGCAAGCTTTGCGAGGGTCGATTCGAGCAAGCGGACGTCGGCGGTGTCTTTCGAGAAGGTCGTCTCGTGGCTGACCGACTTGGGGCCCTCGCCGTCGGCGATTTCGCCCTCGAACCAGGCGCCGGCGTCACGGCCGTGTGACTTGCCGGCCATGGCCAAGCCGATCTTGCCCCAGGTGCGCTCGAGATACTTCTCGTCGAGGTCGGCCAGCTGCCCGATCTTGTGGATGCGGCGCTCACGGAAGCTCTTCTCGGTGACCTTGCCCACGCCGGGGATCTTGCGGATGTCGAGCGGAGCGAGGAAGGCGGCTTCGGCCCCGGGCGGGATCCATAGCACGCCGTTCGGCTTGGCCTGGTCGGAGCAGATCTTCGCAATCAGGCGCGAGGTGCCGATGCCGATCGAGCAGGGGAGTTGGGTTTCTTGTTGGACCGCGCGGTGTAGGCGGTCGCCGGCTTCGAGCGGCGGGCCGAACAGTTTCTCCGAACCGGTCATGTCGAGGAAGGCTTCGTCGATCGAAACCATCTCGACGCGAGGGGAGAATTGCTCCAGGACACCGTGGACCTTGTGGGAATAGTCCCGATAACGGGATGGGTGGCCATCGAGAAAGATCGCTTGCGGGCAAAGCTGATAGGCGCGGCGTAGTGGCATGGCCGAGTGGACGCCGAACTTGCGTGCGGCGTACGATGCCGCTGAGACGACGCCGCGCTGATCCGCCTGCCCGCCTACGACGACGGCCTTGCCTCTAAGGCTCGGGTCGTAAAGCTCTTCCACCGAGACGAAGAAGGCGTCCATGTCGAGGTGGAAGATGGTGCGGGTGGGCATGGAAGCTATCGCACGCTGACATGCTCATTGTCCTTGATGGAGAACCGCAGGGGAAGATCCTGACTTACCGAGATGCCGATGCGCTTGGAGGTGGTGATTTCGAAGAGCTCCGCCGAGCGAGGCGCGCGAACCGTCAGAGATCCGCGGGTCACGTCGGCACCGTTGTGCTCCCGAGAGATCCCCAGGGCCAGGGTCAGCTTGCCCGGTCCGGAGGCAAGATCGCGGGGCCGTTGCGCCTTCGGCCGGCGGCGCTGCATCTCGTCGAGCCCGCAGACCGGCTCCAGGGCCCGGATCAGAACGCAGCCGGCCTGGCCATCGGGTTCGGCGACCAGGTTAAGGCACTCGTACATCCCGTAGCAAAGATAGACGTAGGCGTGCCCGGGTGGTCCGAACAGCACGCCGGTCCGCCGGGTTCGTCCGCGCGCGCTGTGGGCTGCGCGGTCACCCTGACCGAGATAGGCCTCGGTCTCGACGATGCGGCCGGCGAGCGGCTCTCCGCCAAGCTTGTGAAGGATGATCTTGCCGAGTAGATCGCGGGCGACCTCGTTCGGAGGGCGCTCGTAGAAACGCCGGTCGAGGGCGCGAGTTTGAGCTAGCAGTTGCCGGTAGGTCACGGGTTGAATGGGGATTCACGCGGGCCGGTGAGGTCGGGGTGCTCCGTGCGGTGCCTCCCGGCACCTCGATTCCTGCGTTTTGGTTCTCTCTATACTCGTACCATGCGCCGAGTAGAGTCACGAGTGCGTGTCCGCTATGCGGAAACCGACCAGATGGGCGTGGTCTACTACGCCAACTACTTCGTGTGGATGGAGATCGGCCGCGTGGACTACTGCAGCGCGATCGGTTTCGAGTATCGCGACATGGAAGCCGATGGGGTCGTCCTTGCCGTGACGGACGCCCATTGCCGCTACCGGGCTTCGGCGCGGTTCCATGACGACGTCCGCCTGCTGACCTGGATGGAGGAGTCGCGGTCGCGAACAATCAGGTTCGGCTACGAGATGAGAAGAGTCGACAGCGATCAACTGCTCGCCACCGGCGACACGCTTCATATGGCTTGCGACCCGGGCGGGAAGCCGGTCAGGTTGCCTGAGAAGTACCGCCGGTATTTTCCGTTGACTGGGCCGGGGGATGTTTGACTCAGCCCGGGGGCATTCTCAAGTCACGGCCGGTCATCTCGACCGGTGGCTCAACACCCAGCAGGCCGAGCATGGTTGGGGCGATATCTCGCAGAGAGCCCTCTTTTTGCAACTCACCCTCGAACTCGCTGACGAGGATGAAGGGTACCGGGTAGGTCGTGTGGTACGTGTGCGGCTCGCCAGTCTTGGGGGCGACCATGAGGTCGGCGTTACCGTGGTCGGCGGTGACCAGCCAGGCGCCGCCGGTTCGCTTCAGCGCCTGGTGGATACTACCCAGACAACCGTCCACGGTCTCGATCGCCCGGACGGCGGCCTCAATCTTCCCGGTGTGGCCGACCATGTCTCCATTGGCAAAGTTGACGACGATCCAGTCGAACTCGCCGCTCTCGATTCCCTTGACCACGACGTCGCAGACCGCCGGTGCGCTCATCTCCGGCTGCAAGTCGTAGGTGGCCACCCTCGGCGACGGGATCAAAGTGTGTTCCTCCCCGTCAAAAGGCTTCTCGCGACCGCCGTTGAAGAAGTACGTCACGTGGGGATACTTTTCCGTCTCCGCTGTTCGCAGGTTCCGCCATCCCTCCCCCGCGGAAAGGTCGGCTAGGATGCCCTCCGGCTGATGCACTGACAACACGTGTGGGTAGGGATAGGTCCGGTCATACTGCGTCATCGTGACGAAGTGCAGGTTCTTGGGAGCGAGAGAGCGCGGCGGCTGGTCGAGTGAGGGGTCGTTCAGCGCCATCGTGATCTGGCGGGCGCGGTCCGCTCGAAAGTTGAAGAAGACCACCGCGTCTTCATTCTCGATGCGAGCGAGCGGCACGCCTTGGCCATCAACGAGCACCACCGGCTCGATGAATTCATCCGTCACCCCAGCGGCGTAGGAGGCGCGGATGGCCTCGACCGGATCGGTCGCCTGGCGTCCCTCGCCGGCGACCATCGCTCGGAAGGCGCGCTCGACGCGCTCCCAACGGCGGTCACGGTCCATCGCGTAGTAACGGCCGGTGATCGTGGCAATGCGGCCCACGCCTAACTCGTCCATCTTGGCGGCGAGTTGCCCGACGAAGCCGACGGCGCTTTCGGGGGGCTCGTCGCGGCCGTCGGTGAACACGTGGACGAAGACCTGCTCGACGCCTTCCCGCTTGGCCATCTCGAGCAACGCGAACAGATGCGCCATATGCGAGTGGACTCCGCCCGCGCTGACCAGGCCCATCAGATGGAGCTTCCGCGGACATGCATGCTCCATCGCTTTCTTCAGGACCGAGTCTTTGAAGATCTCGGCGCTCGCGATCATTTCATCGATGCGCGTGACGTCCATCTTGACGATTCGGCCAGCCCCGATATTCAAGTGTCCGACCTCGCTGTTGCCCATTTGGTCGTCGGGGAGCCCGACGAAAAGGCCGTCTGTGCGGATCGTGGTGCGCGGGTATTTCTGCCACAGCCGGTCGAAGTTCGGCTTTTGTGCCAAGGCGACGGCGTTGTACTTCCGAAGGGCGGGGTCGCTGTTGTAGCCCCAACCGTCCATGATGGTGAGGACCACCGGCTTGCGATGACTCATGTGGATTTGCAGGAGCGGGAAGGGACGGAAACTACGGCGGTCCCCTTCATTCTACGAGAGGCCGTTGTTTATTTTTTCGGCGCCGGCCCCATCAGCACCATGACCACCAACCGGTCGGGCCCGGGATTCTTCAATGCGTGATCCTCGCCTGACCGCGCGAGAACGAGATCGCCTGCTTTGATGCGGGCTTCCTCCTCACCGACCGTCACGTCGCCTTCGCCTTGCAAGACGAAGTAAAGCTTGTCCTGCCCGGCGTGCGTATGGAGTTGGTGTTCCTGGCCGGGCTCGAACGAGTTGAGCCCGGCGAACAGGTGCTCGCTGAGAGCCAGGTCCGCCTTGCCCATCTTGTCGGGTCGGAAGACGGCACGGGAGATCGCGTTCGTGACAATCATGGAGTGTATTGTGCCACGAGCGGCGCGGGCTCAATGTAGACTGGTAATTCTTCGCCGCCGCCGTTTGCGCGAGACCCGCACACGCACTTCGGCAACGCTGCTTGATGCGATCCCTGTTCTCACTGCTTGTTCTCGCGCTGTCCGTCAGCACGTTCGCAACCGGCCAGACGCCGAACGTCTATGTAGGCAAACAGGAGAAACTACCAGTCGAAGTCGCGCCGCAACCGATCCCGTTCAACCACAAGAAGCACACTGCAGCAGGCGTATCATGCCTCGATTGCCATTCCGGGGCCGCGAAGAAGGAACGCGCGGGTCTTCCGGGCGCCGAGCGATGCATGCTCTGTCACGCCGCCATCGCCGCCGAGCATGCCGACGTCAAGCGGTTGGCCGCGATCCACGAACAGGGCGAGAAGCTCGCGTGGGTGCGGGTCTACCAGGTTCCCGACTTCGTCTTCTTCAGCCACGCCAGCCACGTCAAGGCCGGGGAAACCTGCGCGACCTGCCACGGCCCGGTCGAACAACGCGAGGTGCTCGCTAAAGAGGTCTCGACCAGCATGACCCAGTGCATGAATTGCCACGCCGCGAAGCAGATGTCGACCGATTGTCACCTTTGCCACGACCTGGGTCAGTAGTGAGCTACGAAGCGCCTACTCGTGAGCAGATGTGATAGCCAATTAGATTGACTGGACATTCAAAATGACCAACTGATATGCTGTAGTCGTGCAGCAGATCAACGCCTCTAAGTTCAAAGAACAGTGCCTTTCAATCCTGGACCATGTGGACCCGGACGGAATTGTGATCACCAAGCGGGGGAAGCCGGTTGCCAAGCTCCTGCCGATCAGCCACGAGTGCAGCGACTTGATCGGAAGCATGAAAGGACAGATCGAGATCCGCGGCGACATTCTTTCGACCGGGCTCAAGTGGGATGCTGAATCTTGACACTCACATGCTTGTGTTTGCTCTCTCTGGGCAGCTGCGTCCGCGAGAGCGGGCATTGGTCACCAGCAACCGCTGGGGAGTTTCCACTATCGTCCTCTGGGAACTGACGAAGCTGTTCCAATTGGGCAGGATCACCCTGGACATCCAGACGCCTGCGTTCGCCAGAGTGCTATCGAGGACGCAGGTGTGGCCCCTGGATCTGGCCGTCTGCCGCCATATCGCCAGACTCGACTTCCGGGCGGACCCGGCGGACGAGATCATCGCCGCGACGTCGCTCGTTCACAACGTCCCTTTGCTGACCCGCGACCGCTTGCTTCGCAGGTCGAAGGTCGTACAGACCGTCCCGTAGTCCTCCGGCCTCACTTCACCGCCACGTCGCGTACCTTCGTGCGGCGTGCCTTGCCCGCCGGCCCTGCAACATGCAGCGTCACGAAATATTCGCCGGCTTTCTCGTAGTGGTGCATGGGGTGGCGCTCGGTCGAGGTTTGCCCGTCGCCGAAGTCCCACTTCCAAGAGGTGATGTCGCCGTACGATTGGTCTTGGAAAGCGACCAGACGGCGGCCCATGTCCACGACCTGAAACGACCAGTGCGCCTCAACTGGCTTGCGGAAGCGCTTCTCGAGCGGCATCAGGCGGAACGCGACCAGCTCGGAGGCATTGCCGTACATGGTGGTCTTGTGGGAGAGGTTCCAAAAACCGTCATAGTCCTTCTTGTCGACGTCGTCGTAGTCGAGAATCGACCACGAGACACCGATGATGGTGTCTTCGATGAGCTGCGAGACCACCGCCCGGCCCGGGCCCTCAGGCGGCGCGTAGTCAAACGGCGTGATCCAGAATTCGAGCACCAGCTTGCCGCTTTCGCCCGCTTTGAAATCGTAGTCGAAGGCGGCGTTGGCCCAGGGCAGTTCCTTGACCCAGGGTTGGCTGCCCCAGACGAATACCCAGTCCTGGCCCTCGTGCGGCGTCATGATGTGGTAGTTCTGCGCGTGCACGCCGTGATAGAGGAAGTGGGCCTCCATCGGCTCGATGCCGTCCTTGTACGGGTGCATTGTCTTGACGAACGGCCCGCCGGAGAGGTCGCCATCGACTACGAGCTCGAAGATGTCGTTGTGGCGGCCGGCCTGCGCGAAGTCCCAGTAGTCGTCATAGGCTTCGTAGAGGAAGTAAAGCTTGTTCATCCCCTTGACCCACCCGACCTTGACCTTCACATCGAGGTCTTTGGGGTCGAAGTTGGTGCCGTTGCCCTTGACCGTATCGGAGAGTTGGTCGGTGCCGATGGTGTAGCCGTCGGGGACGATCGCCCAGTCGTCCGTCTTGGCGTCGATGCGAGGGATTTGGTCGGCCGGGAACTGGAAGATCTTGAACTCGACCCCGGGCCGTTCGAGGGCGGGGGCGGGTGCCGCGAGAACCAAAGCGGCCACGATCGAAAGAAAGACAGGTGTCTTGTTCATCAGATGACTCCTCAGCGTCGGCCCGTCGTCGTGGGTGGCGCTTCCCGCTCTATTGGATGCCCCGACACGTTGCGACAGGGCGGGCACGGCATGCCGTGCCCCTATATCTCGCTATAGGCTGCTAGTTGATCGCCCGCATCCGCAGACTGCGGTACCACACCGGGTCCCCGTGGTCTTGCAAGTGCAGGTGTCGCCCTCGCGCCTCGACTTCCCCACCGCGAATCCGCAGCCGCTCGACCAACTCCGCCAGCCCGGGATCGGTGTAGTCAATGTCGACCACCTTCTCGCCGTTCAACCAGTGCTCGATGCGGGTGCCTTCGGCGAGGATGCGGCCGTCGTTCCACTCACCAGGCGGCCGGGTCGCGTCCTTGGTCGGCGCGAACGCGTAATATACCGAGGCGGCGTTCGTGCGCGGGTCCTGGCCATCACGGTGGCGCTCGTTATCGAGGATCTGATACTCGTACTGCCCGGGCCGATAGTAGACTCCACTGTTGCCGCCCGGCGAGATCTTCCACTCAAAGCGTAACTCGAAATCGTCCGGCACGCGCTCGACCATGTAATCGATGCCGCCACCCTTGCCGGTGCGCGCGATCGCGCCGTCTTGGGCTTCCCAGTTCCTGCCCGGCACTTCCCAGCCAGCCAGGTCCTGGCCGTTGAAGATCAGCTTGAACCCTGCGGCCTGCTCCTCGGCGGTGAGCGTGTTGGGCTCAGCCCCCCGGGCGAAGGCTTCGGGGTTCCCGGTCCCCTCGGGCTCGATGGTGCCATCCCCACATCCTCCGGCCAGTGAGACGACGGCTAGCAGAATTCCTTCGCACACACGCATCGCAGATCTCCCTGTCAACTTGGGAAGGATACGTCAATGCCCGGCTTCGACACAAGTGAGCCGGGCTGTAGTGAGCTGAATGCGGCGAGATGGATGGGATTCAGGGAGCAACCTCGAATCCCGCCAATCGGAACTGGCGATCGAAGGTCAGAGCCCGGCGAATGGACTGCTCCTTCATCAGGACAAAGCTCACACAATCTACCGCGTTGGCGCCCTTCGCACCCCAGCTCGCGGCCTCCTCCCAGGCGCCCGCCTGAACGGACGCGTCCGGATAGAGGATGCGGAGGTCGTCACTGCGCCTCGTTCGGCGCAGGAACTTGAGCGCCGCGGAGAAGTAGCCTCGCGCTTGAAGCAGAGTGATGGTTTCGTTGATGACCAGCGACGATGTTACAAGCGACATCGTCTCAGAACGCAGGCTCTCGACAGCGCGCTCATGCCACTGGTCGCGCTGCATCACCACTGCGATGAAAAAGCTTGTGTCGACGAAGGCCGTCATCGGTAGAGAGTCTCGTCGACCCGCTCCGCCAGGTCTGTCTCGCCGGCACCGACGATCCCGGTGATGGCGTCCAGCGGGGTGGCGCCCGTCTGCACGTCGGTTCTTCTCAGCCGCTCACGCATCGTATCGCGAATCAGCTCGGCCAGGGGAACCCCCGCCCGAGCCGCCTCGGCTCTCAGTTCCTCGGCCAAATCGTCGGGCAGAGTGATCTGGAACTTGTGGCTCATGGTGTCATTATACATATGTCATGATGAGGAGTTTCACGATCCGTCTGCTCGGCACTTGGCAGCACAAGATACGGCCATCACAGCAAGCAGCATGAGGATGAACCTCACCCCCGACGACGATGTCTTCGACGCGGTTCTGCAGCCCTCGCGTGTGTCCGGGCAGCGCATCGGAAGAGTTTGTCGCAGTTGGCCCGCCAGGGCTCGGCCAAATCGTCGAGCAGAGTGACCTGGAACTTGTGGCTCATGCAATCGCTACGCGTTCACAATGATCGTTATGGGTTGTGATATACGATACGATTGACATCACTGTATCATCGTATCAAAGTAAAGGCATGAGAACGACGCTCACTCTTGATGACGATGTTTACCAGGCGGCGCTGCACCTCTCACGGGTTTCGGGGCGGCGCATCGGGAAAGTTGTGTCGCAGTTGGTCCGCCGGGCGCTTTCGAAACCCGCCTCTTCGCGCGGTGGCGGCGATCGGTTTCCTACCTTCGACGTTCCACCGAACGCGCCGGTGATTCCGGCCTCGCGGGTGCAGGAGGTACTGGATGAAGAAGGGTACATCTAGGCCCCTTCTTCTCGACGTCAACGTGCTTCTGGCACTGACCTGGCCCAATCATCAGTTCCACGCCGCGGCGTGCGAGCGACTCGAAGACAGCGATGAACCCTGGGCGACCTGTGCGCTGACACAACTGGGGTTTATCAGGCTTTCTTCCAATCCATCGGTTGTCGGGGTGGCCAAGAGCCCCGATGAAGCGGCCTCTTTGCTGGCGCTGTTGATTCGAGATTCACGTCATTCCTACCTGGGTTCGCTGCCGGCTCCGGCCGAGGAACCGGCTCGCCGGATCTTCGAAAAGATCCTTGGGCATCAACAGACGACGGACGCCTATTTGTTCTGGCTGGCCGAGTACAACGCCTCCACGCTCCTCACCTTCGACAGCAGGCTTCAGGCGCTTGCTGAGCATGTACCAGAAAGCGTCGAGGTCCTGACGGCCTAGTCTTTACGGCTCGGTTGCCAGCATCAGCGCCATCGACGCCCAGCTCATCGCACAGGCGGAGATCCACTGGTTCTCACCGTGGGGTATACCGCTCTCGAAATAGGGCTGGAACGGCCACGAGCCGTCGTCGTACTGCGTGTCGAGCAGATACTTGAGGCCGCGCTGGTAGGCCGGGTGGTGGGTCGCGACGTCGCCACCCCAATGAAGTGCGACCAACACCCGAGCGGTGGCGTAGGCATCGCTGTCGAGCTTCGGCAACTGCGCCCAGCCGCCGTCGCTCCGTTGCTCGGTGAGAAGATCTTCCGTGGGCCCTTTCACTTCCGCCGGGGTCGCTTTCGCCCAACCCAGGCCTAGCAGGCGAAAGGCGGTTTCTTCCGTCGCCGTCGGGGCCGCGCTCAGCAGCCACTTCTTGGCGAGCCCGATCTCCTCGTTGCATTCCTCCCGGCGGCCTGGGGGAGCGTAGACTTGCATGCCTCGGATGCTAAGGGCCGTGGTGGTGTAGTCGCTGTACTGCGCCGGAGGCCGGTCGGGCGCGGTGCTCCAGCGGCCGTCGAGCGATTGTCCTTCGGCTAGATGGATCGCCATGGCGCCGGTGAGAGCGTCGGCCGGAAAGTGTTCAACAACATGGGCAAGTATCTGGCCTTGGCGGCGGGCGCAGCCACTCAAACCTTTTGTTAACGGTGGGCCGAAAGGCAGAGGGCACTGCTCAATCGCTTCTCGTCCCCGAATACTTGCTCAACCCTCCGCAAAACCTCTTCGCCTCTTCGCTCCATCACCCAGCCCCGGTACCAAAACACCCACATATCGAATTCCTGGCGTAGCCGGGCCTAGCCGCGAAGCGGCAACCGGGTGTCTAGCCCTGGGTGTAGGCGAAGCCGTCACCCAGGGTACCTCCCCCCTTCACCTTTCCAGCCCTGAAAGGGGCGTTGGGCCGCCCCTCATCGCCGCCAATACCCCTCGACGTGGCGCGCGCCCCTGGCGTGCCGAGCCCCGCTCGGCTCTTGTCCCGCCCTTTGCCCCACTCACCCCAATTCGACTCACACAACTTTCAAATCCTAATCTCTCGCATTTCCAACCGCACTCCACCTATGTTCCCGCTTAATACCGTTGTAGGGGCGAGCCCCTGCGCCCGCCCGCCCATTCCGCCCTAGTAGGCTCCCAGCCGCGCAGCGGCGCCTTAATACCAGCCCTGGGTGCCAACCCGGGGACCGGTCGCCCACCCCACCTTCTATTGATTCGGGGCCTGTGACCGGTGTCGGTGAACGTCGGTCCCAGGCCCCAAACTTCTCGCACCCCCGCCGTGGCAACGGGGGCACTACGGACAACTCCACGCGCCCTCCGCCTCACGAATCACGATTCACGAATCACGGATCACGAACGACGGATGACGAATCACGACTCCCGGGCCGTGAGGGACGTCCCGGTCTCCCCTCGCGCAGCCACCGCGGCGGACGCCCCGCCGCTTCCCCTTGCCGCGCGCCAGAATCTCCAGCGTGACGATCGCCTGGTTCAGCAACTCGCGCTCCTGGTAGAGCGCCTTCAACACCGCATGCACGTCCATGATGACCTTCCCCTCGCACGAGAAGACCACCACGGACACAGGCCCGTTAGAATGGTACTGTCGCTCTCACGGGCCTAGTCCGTGGTGGCGAAAGGCCTCGGCGGAAGCTCCCACTTCCGTCGGGGCCGCTACCATTCTAGCGCGTTCCCGTCCCTCCTGCGCACATTTCTCGCGAATCCAAACGAATTTTCTGACGGCCCACAGCCTTCAAAAGGGCTGGCCCAACGATCAGCCCGGGCCGCTGAGCCCGGTCGCATGGCCTCGGCTCTCAGCTCCCGAAGGGGGCGGCCCAAATATCAGCCCAGTGCGTGAGCGCTGGGGAAAAGAAAGACCTCAAAACCAACCGAGCCCTGTAAGCGGCGGCTCAACCCCTGCCACATGCCGCCGCATCCGACACGACTCCCTTGCACACGCCCAACCCCACCTGTCCCGCACGCCGGGACCCTCGGCATGCACCGCCGTGTCCACCCAACAGCCTGAACCGACCGGAACTCAGCCCGTAACGTGGATCTCGGTCTTGAGATCCGCGGCCTTCCCTCGATCCAACGTGCACCCACGCCTCCGCCATGCGCCACGGTCTCACCAAACCACGTGCTTGACGAACCAGCCTACCGCTCCGCCAACCCAACACCGCCCGGCCCTCGCCCCGCCAACGCAGGCGACCTCGGCTTAGCCGCGCAGCGGCGACCGGATGTCAGCCCTGGGTGCCGGCGAAGCCGAAACCCAGGGTCCTGTCCCCCTACACCCTTCCAGCCCTGAAAGCGGCGTTGGACCGGCCCCGAACCAACCGCTTGAGCCCCATCGAAAAGTAGTAGCCTGTCCGAAAGCGCCGGGATAAACCGGCGGGGAGTTGGGGATGAGAGAGCCCCACAGTGAAGGAGTAGCGAACCACGCTGACCTCGAGTCATGCGCCGGCTGTGGCGACACGGCGGGTGAAGCGTTGACAGAGGCACTGGCGGGCCGGCTATGGAGCCGCGAAATCCTGAGTTTCGGGCGCCGACCCTGTGGACAGAAGGGGAAGGCCACATCGCATGTCGCGTCATCGCGAGCGGCACACGAGCCCGGCGCGGTCGTGGGAACCCGTGCACGCCAGGAAACTCTCCGCGCGAGAACCGGGAGACCTCGGCAATGCTCTGTCGCCTGCGAGCGACAGGCCGGTGGGGGAAGGCGCAAGCCGTACGCCCCACGTGTACGTTGTCGAGGAGTCGGACTGGGCCGTAGTACCTGCGAAGGGTCCGAACAAAGACGGGCAACCGTCGGCGGAGGATCTGGAGGGAAGGGCCCGGACCAAGGAGAACGTTCGTCGGGTTGCACGGTCCGCACCCAGTGGCGGGCACTCCGTGTCACTGAGACCGGCGGGCGCTCGGAAGGGATGTCGCGTTGCGGCGTCCTCGCCGCCATTATCCGAGGTAGGAGCCGTATGAGTTAATGCTCACGTACGGATCTGTGCGGGGGGCGTCGGGCGACTGGCGTCCCTACCGCGACCCAACTTTTATGCCGGGCAGCTGAAACGACGAAATCGCAGTTGATGTCAGCCAAACCGTTGGTAGCAGAAAAGCGACTAGATAGAGATATGCAGACGAACGCGACCAGCCGCGCAGTCGGAATCGCGCAGTGTAGATATAGCCGAGCACTACGATCCCACCTATAGCCAGTAGCTGGCGACGTAGCCTCCAGAGATGAAGATGAATATCATTCATCACGTTCTGCTTCATCGGTTTCGGACAAGCCAGATCTCTTTATCCCCTGGATACCAAAACCAAGCAGCCCGATTGCGACTACCAAAGGGATGATGTAGCTTTCCCGACGCGGATAGTAGGCGACCCCAACAACGCAGCCGACGACCATCGTAAGACCCGTGAATGTTTGTGACCCACCGTCGTCGATACACGCCCATGCTCTGGCCAGTCCTAACCTGCCCACCCGCCTACCCCATACTTCCAATACGGCCACACCTGGAACGATTATCAGCAAGGGCCAGAGCGATTCTACTATCCCATTCATACGCAACCTCCGAGCTTACTTGTTTAAGGCACTACCCCGCGAAAGACTCCGTAAGCTGCCGCCTGTCGAATGATCTTTAGTGGCCGCACGTCAAAGAACAGGCGTCTCTTGCTGGATTCATTCCACAATTTAGGAATGAAATTCAGTAATTTCGGATGACATGTGAACGCTGTCCCCGCAAGCCCAAGGCCGAACGCTGGTCCCGGACCAAAGAGAAGTCCTTCGACTATTGTGAATATAGAGGCGACACAAAGTCCAATCCGCACCGCGTTTCTCCTAGCGCCTAAACTGACTACGTTAAAGGTGCCTCTCGAGATGAAGTTAGCGTAGCCGGTAGGGTCAAGCTGATTGACCGGGTCATTCGCAACGTAGACATACAAATGATGTGGCGCGAGCGGCTCATCCCGTGCGTCGGGTAATCCGCCAATCACTTTGAACAGGCTGTTTACTCGTCCCAGTCCCTCGAACTTATCCCCCGTGGCGAAGCGGCCAGCCGGCGGCCCGTACCACCTCGCCCGCAAGTCATACAGCCCCATCGTCGGATCAAGCTGCTCGCCGGTATAGAAGTACGAGTTGAACGTCGTCCCGCTCGTCGCCAGCAGATTCCCGAAGGCGCCGTACTCGTAGCGGTCCGTCACCGAGCGATTGGCGTCCAGCAGGGCGCGGACGTTGCCGTGGGCGTCGTAGCCGTAGGCGCTCGGGGTTGCGGTGCCGCTCTCCCAGCGCGTCTGGTGCGTGCGCCACGTGCCGACCGTATACGTGGCGTTGACCGTCCCGTCAGTGATCTCTTCGACCACCTGTGCGAACCCGGTCGGGTTGGACTCGTCGATCAGATACGCCGTCGTCGACGCGCCTCGTGTCCGCAGCACGCGGTTGCCGTCGCCGTCGTAGACATTGACGACCTCGCCCGAGTTGTAGTCCATCAAGCGGTCCTCGAAATCGTAGGCGAACGTGTCGCCGTTGCTCGCGAGGGTGTTACCGTTGGCGTTGTAGGTGTCAGCGTTCAGACGATCGTTCAGGTCGTGGCTGTAGGTCGCCCCCGGTAAGGCCGTCAGCGTCGAGAACAACTCCATGCGGTTGCCGACCGGGTCGTAGGTGTAGACCAAGGCACCGTCGTCGGCTGGGTCGCCGGTAACGTCCTCGCGCGTGAGCTTGTAGGTGTCGTCGTACTGGTAGGCGACGGTGCGGCCGTCCGCGTCGATCAGGCTCAGACGCCGGCCGGTGGGGTCGAGCGTATAGTCGAAGGCAACCTGAGGGGTGGCATTGACAATGTCTTGACGGATCACCCTATGGAGCGGATCGCGGGTGATGTCGGTCTGAAGCGAGTTCCCGTAAGTCACCCTTGACGGGTTGCCCACGGCGTCGTACGCAAACAAGCTCGTCTCGCCCAGGCGTTGATCGGTCGCGCTCTCCAGCCGATTGGCCGCGTCCCAAGTATAGGTCGTCCAGGCCCCGTTGGGGTTTGAGCGGCGTTGGCGACCTGTATCGGGACGCTCGTCACACGATACAGCGAGTTGTAGCCGCGGCGAGATTGAGGCTATCGCGTTTCGACTGTCAGTTCTCGCCGTTTTAGCACCCTCGTCAGCGCATTTCGGGCTCAGCTCCCGCCTTTAGAATCCATTCCAGGAAACTGCTTTTCAAGGAGTTCTACAACTCCTTCGTTCCCCTGATGCGGGGCTTCTTGCGCTAGTTGCCTACACCGCTTAGCATATTTTCGGGCTTCCTCGTGCTCTCCCATGGAGTCTAGATAGGCGGCCATTCCGTACAAGGAGACAAGGCTTTGAGGGTTTTGAGCAAGATCAGTTTCGCAGTACCTCTTCGCTGTGGCATAGTCGCCCATCGAGTAGGCAATCGTAACTCCGAGAGGCGCGAGCAGTCTGATTCGCTTGTCCCGTTCCTCCGCGGGGTCAGCGATGACATCGTCGATCAGTTTCAAGGCCGCACGATTCCTGCCTTTCCCTGCTAACGCAATTACGTCACCCAACAGGTCCTCTGCTGAAGATATCCGCCGAGCCTGCCGAATCCACCGAAACCGCCTCAACCAGTGCGAGCCACGCTGCCAGAGGCTCCTTCCTGTGATGTGAGTCGCTACGCCAGGTTGGATGAGCTGAGGCGTCAGACCGTTTCTACGTAGAAGGTCGGCGACCCAAGTGCCTTCGGCGCGTGTCAAACCCATAAGCAAATGCGCTCCATCGATCTCTTTCGTGTTCGCCGCTGCAGCGTCTACAGAAACAAATGTGAGCACCCTGAGCGCCTCGGCGCTCAGAGGTAAATCTCCAGGAGAGATAGGTTCGCGAACCTCTGCTGTTCGCTCCAGAAGATCGCGTTGGACGTGCTCTCGCGATTTGATCGCCTGACCCCATGCCGCGTCGTTCTGGAGTAACGCAAAGAGAATGTGCTCCAGACCAACTTCTGTAGCACCCGTTTCGGACGCCCTTTGTTTGGCCGAGAAGACGATGGTTCTTGCTTCATGAGTGTAATGTTCGAACATGTCGGACACGACCGATATTGTCAGCTACGGAACTCACGGCGCCGGTGGCAAGCCCCGCAAGCAACGGAAGTTGTTGAAGGTGGCCCGCAACAGGCATTTCTGCTGAAGGGGAGCTACCAGTATCGCAGCGCAACTTGCCAGTTCAGCCGCGAACAAAAGGGAACACACGCCCTGCTTTTGCATTTGGGCAACTGCCACGAAGACCCTTATCTCGGAAACCAACCTAGACACGAAGCTGATAAACCCTTTTCCACTAGGATCTTTGTTTCCAACAGGATCGGCACCTGCATAGAGATAGAAATGATGCCTCGGATCGGTGGAATCGCGCTTCAACTCCTGGCAGCAGTCACAGGAGGTGGGGTTGTTGCATCCACAGAGGAAGGCGAAATGCGGGCCCTCGAACCTGTCCGCAGTCGCGAACCGACCCGCCGGCGGCCCGTACCAGCGCGCCCTCAGGTTGTAGAGTCCCATCGTCGGATCGAACTGCTCGCCGGTGTAGAAGTAGGAGTTGAAGGTCGTGCCGTTCGTCGCCAGCAGGTTCCCGAAGGCATCGTACTCATAGCGATCCGTCGCTGACCGATTTGCGTCAAGCAAGGCGCGGACGTTGCCGTGGGCGTCGTAGCCGTAGTAGCTCGGGGCGGCGGTGCCGCTCTCCCAGCGCACCTGGTGCGTCCGCCAGGTGCCCAGCGCGTACGTCGCCGTGACCGCGCCGTCGGTGATCTCTTCGGCGACCTGCGCGAAGCCGGTCGGATTCAACTCGTCGATCAGGTAAGCCGTCGTCGATGCGCCGCGCGTCCGCAGCACGCGGTTGCCGTCGCCGTCGTAGACGTTGACGACCTCGCCTGAGTTGTAGTGCAGCAACCGATCCTCGAAGTCGTACGCGAGCGGTTGCCGCTGCTCGCGAGCGTGTTGCCGTTGGCGTCGTAGGTGTCGGCGTTGAGCCGGTCGTTCAAGTCGTAGGTGTAGGTCGCGCCCGGGACGGCCGTCAGCGTCGAGAAGAGTTCCATGCGATTGCCGACCGGGTCATAGGTGTAGACCAGAGCACCGTCGTCGGACGGGTCGCCCGTCACGTCCTCGCGAGTCAGCTTGTAGGTGTCGTCGTACTGGTAGTCGGCCGTACGGCCGTCGGCGTCGGTCAAGCTCAGACGCCGGCCGGTGGGGTCGAGGGTGTAGTCGAAGGCAACTGGCGCCGCGGCGTTGACGACGTCCTGACGGGTTACCCGATAGAGCAGATCGCGGGCGATGTCGGTCTGAAGAGCGTTACCGTACGTCACCCTTGCCGGGTTGCCCACAGCGTCGTGCTCAAACAGGCTCGTCTCGCCCAGGCGTTGATCCGTCACCATCTCCAACCGGTTCGCCGCGTCCCAAGTATAGGTCGTCCAAGCGCCGTTCGCGTTCGACGACTGCATCGAGGCCAGATTGCCGGCGGCGTCCGGCATGTGATCGAGCGGGCCAAATGTGCTGAGCAGGACGCAGGTACCGGTGTGGACTGATATGCCTCAAGTCGATCCTGATAGGTCTTGCTCACGGATCGGCCGTTTTGCTTCCTGGGATTTCGGATCGGCTGCAAGTTTATGCAATGTGGGGAGCTCCCTTCGAAGATGACGCTCTCCAAACTTCCACAGGAAACGGAGAGTTGCTCGAATGGTTTTCTCTTCAAGTTCTGTTAAGCTGGCCTCGCCCACTTCAAGGAAGCGTATCAGAGCTTTCGCGGCCAACGTCCCTATGATTGATCCCTTTGCCGCATAGGAAGCTTCCAGGCAATAGCTGAGCAGTGTCTGGCGACTTGCTGGATCGGTCGAACTCAGGTCGTCGAGGGCAAGCACGATGGATGGGAGGAGGTTCGTGCGAACCCCTTCTACTGTGCTAAACGGGCAACACTGAACAAAATGCGCTATGTCAACAGCGGACACACAATGCTCTTTGACCGCCCACGCAATTCTGATCGACAATTGGACGGCTAGATCGGCATGGCGCCAGGATGCCAGTCGTCGAATGAGTTCTAGATTCTCGCTGGGATTGAGATCGTCCCGGTCCAAGATCACCGAGATTTTGTCGCCCAACTCGAGCGGATCGATAATCTCTAAGACAGACGCAATTTCCATGCATCTGTCACTGACTCGCTGTGTGAACTTATCCACCTTTGCTCCCAGTGAATCCTTAGGGTACAGAAAAGGCGCGACCCGTAATGGGGCCCAAAAGGGGACGGAGCCCTTGTCGGTACGAGCCCGTAGCGGGGATCTCGGTTCGGAGATCCGCGGCCTTTTCCTCAAAGACCGATTTCGGTCACAGAACTTTCAGGTTTTGATCTCCTTGATTCCACAATACTTAGCCCGCGCAACGACCTTCCAGCCCCACCACCCACCGGTATCCTGAGAGTGAAGAACGCCGGCCCAATGGCCAGCGTACCGGGCCGCGCGGGCCAACCGCGCGGCTTTTTCATTTTCAAGGAGAAAGAACCATGCCTACAGAAGCACAACGGAAGGCGAACCGTCAAAACGCCAAGAAATCAACCGGCCCACGTACCCCCGAGGGCAAAGCCCGCTCCTCCAAAAACGCACTCAAGCACGGCCTCCTCGCCCGCGACGCCGTCATGGCCGACGAGGACCCCGCCGAATACGACCGGCAACTCCAAATCCTCGAAGAAAACCTCTTCCCCAAGAACGCCATCGAATTCGAGCTCGTCCTCCAAATCGCCGACTCTCGTTGGCGCCTGCGCCGCATCACCCGCATCGAGGCCGGCCTCACCACCTACCAGTACCACGGCACCGACCGCGCCACCCGCGAACGCTACCCCAACACCGTCGTCCCCGGCCGCAACGGCGAGAACCAACTGCTGGGCAAGAGCATGCAGGACCACACCCAGGCCCTCCACAACCTGGCCCGCTACCGCACCATGACGAGCCGCGACATCACGCGCGCTCTGCGGATGATCCGGCAACTGCGCAAAGACGAGTACGAGTGCAAAGAGAACCGCGCCGCGAACGGGGCGATCCACCGTCCGACCGTCACCGACCCGGACCCCTACAACACCCCCGACCCGATGGAGCGCCAACCGCCGCGCTACGAGCCACCGGCAGCGGCAGCGCAGACCTCCAACCCGATCGGCTTCCGCGCCGAGTTCGTGCCCAGCCCCCAAGCGACGCTCGGCGGCGAATCACGATTCACGAATCACGCATCACGAAAACCAAACCACGGGTCACCCAGGAGGGACCGCGGCCACAGACGAACCCAAGGCCCCGTGAAAACAAAGGGCTTGAGCACCGCCGAAGCCCTCAGGACGAATTACGGAACGAACCGCACCCCCGTGGCGCCCGTTCCGAGCCGCCTGGCAACGGAGGTACTGGGGAGGTAATCGCGGCCCAACAGCGCAAAAACAACGTCGAGGCCAACGACAGCATGAGACCCTACACCCCCCGTGCGCCCATCGGTGGCGGAGGTCGCCAGCCCTAGGAAGCGGAACGCGCCGAATGACTTGGGGGCCGGCAGGTGGTCGAAATCGAGGCTAGGACCGCCCACAACAAGTCGAGAAGGTAAATAGCAATGATGCGTTGCCGGAGTTGGCTATCGGAGCTGATGTGCACTCTTGCGCTCGGGGGAGAGGTTGGCGCTCAGGGCCCTGTGCCCCGGCCACCCGACTACGATTTCTACGATTCGCGCGCCGCGGTTCCCTCGGATCGTTCGTCTGACAACCGGGATGCCCCATCCAAGGCAGGTGAAAAAGCTCTAGCGGTTTCCGCGCAGATGCGCCCGGACTACAGCCTCCGAGGCCCACTGACCGCCGCTAGGGCCGGGGACCCTGAAACCATCGCGAGAGATTTCCTGGGCCGGGGCAGGCCGACCAAAACCGTCTCGGGCTTGGATCTGCCGTTGGCGGGGCGCTTCGAATCCAAGCGAGCCAGGCTTACCCATCTCGTCTTCGATCCAACCTATGCCGGCATTCCGTTCTTCAACTCGCCCGTACGCGTCCACGTAGACGCCGAGGGCCGCATCTGGCGGGCCGATGAGCTTCCCACCGTCGCCGCGCCCAGCTCCCTGGCTACCGTACTTGGAGCCCGCGCCGCCATCGAGGCCGCTGCAAAGAGAATATCTCCAGCAACACAGCTCGATCTGACGATCAGAGAAGCCGAGGCCGGCCCTCCCTCGACCTCGATGCGGCGAGTCACCTACCAGGCCCCCTCGCTGTTGAGCCCGGCTGTAGCGAGCTTGGTCTGGTTTCCCGTTGACGGGGAGACCGTGCCGGCTTGGCAGATCTATCTGCATGTCAGTCCCGCCAAGGCCTATTGGGTCGTTGTTGACGCCAACAAGGCGGACATCCTTTTCAGTCGCAACCTCGCCCGTCAAGTTGAGCCTCAGGGCCTGGTCTTCCGTGCCGGCGACCACGCGCACCCCGGCCAGGGCGGGCCGACGACACAGCCCCTCACCGGATGGCCCGCGGCGGGCGGCGACTGTCCTGCGCTGATCTATCCGTCCCAGTTCTGGGCGGGCCCTCTAGCCAACCGCTGCTGGGTCGACGGCGACGAAACCCTGGGTAACAACGCGGACGTCTGTCTCGACGTCGATGCCAACAACGTCTGCGATTCCCGCGCTGTTGCCGTCAACGCGAATTTCGATTTCGCCTTCAACGACGCCTATTCCCTGACGGGCAATCCCGTCCCCGATCGCCAAGCCGCTCTCACCAATGCCTTCTACTGGACCAACGCCGTCCACGACTGGCTTTATGCGCTGGGATTCGATGAGCCGTCGGGCAACTTCCAGGCCGACAACTTCGGCCGAGGGGGTTCCGGGGGGGACCGCGTATGGGTTCACGTGCAGGACGGCGCGGTAAGCAACAACGCTTTCTTCACGACCCCTCCCGACGGCATCTCGCCCCGGCTGGAGTTGGGGCTATTTACGTGGAATCAACGTGACTCCGCCTTCGATGGCGACATCATCGTACACGAGTATGTTCATGGCTTGACCACGCGGCTCATCGGCGGACCCAATAGCACGACGGGCCTGTTCCTGTGGCATAGCGGCGCGATGAGTGAGGGCTGGAGCGACGCCTACGCGGCCTCGTTCACCGGCGATCCGGTCTTCGGCGAGTATGTGTTTGCCAACCCCGCCACCGGCATGCGAACGGTCGCCTATGACAACAGCCCCTACCGCTTCGGCGACTTTGGAACGTTGTTCCTCAAAGTGATCCCCGGCACGGGCCGGCTGCTGCGCATCCCGCAGGTCCACCGTGACGGTGAACTGTGGGCCACGGTGCTTTGGGACCTGCGCTCGGGCCTCGGTAGGGAGGACTTCGAGCAAGTCGTCACGACAGCTCTCAAGCTGACCCCATCTCGCCCATCGATGCTTGACGCCCGCGATGCGATCGTCCAGGCGGCGCAGGCCGAGGGTGTCGGCGGGGCGGATGCCTGCGCGGTGTGGACCGTCTTTGCGTCCCGTGGTTTCGGCGCTTCGGCCACCCTGAATCCGATTCAATCCGGACAGCCCAACGACACCGGGCTCAGCGTGTTCGAGGCCGACGATCTCCCCGAGGTCTGCGGCGGAACGCCCCCCGTCGCCACCGATACGCTGTTCTTCGACGACGCCGAAAACGGCACCAACGGATGGACGGCAACCGGCCTCTGGCACCGCACAACTCGTCGGGCGGCGGGCGGCTCTTACTCCTGGTGGTACGGTCAACAGGCGACGGGCTCCTACCAAACCGGCGGACGCACCTTCGGCACTCTCAGCTCGCCGCCGATCGACTTGACCGCGGCGGGAGCGGCCATCCTCGAGTGGGATCAGTTTCTGGCGGGTGAAGGATTCGGTGTCGGCGTAACCTTGGGCGGCTCGCCCGGCGCCTACCTCAATGCAGACTCCGGGCGGCTGATGATCAGCACCGACGGCGGATCGAGTTGGAAGACCATCAGCCATCTGGCCCACAATTCCTCTGGGACAGCCTTCGATCACCACCAGGTCAACCTCACCCGATTCGCCACCCAAACGGTTCGGCTTCGGTTCGACTTCGACACGTTCGATGCCCAGTACAACGATCACGAGGGCTGGTTCATAGACAACGTGCGCATCTCGCGGTTGGCTGGGCCGGCTGCGGCACTGAACGTCTCTCCCCCATCCTTGAGCCTCAATGCGCCCGCGGTGGGCGTGAACCCGGGCGGCGAGACGCTCACGATCAGCAACGGCGGGGCGGGCAGCTTGAGTTGGACTGGATCAGTCACGCAAGGCGCCGCGTGGCTCAGCCTGTCACCCCTCGCCGGGACCGCGCCGTCGAGCCCATCGGTTACGGCCGACGTCTCAGGGCTGGCTCCCGGAAGCTACGCGGGCGCGATCGAGTTCACTGCCGATGGCGCGGCCGGGTCGCCCGTAACGGTTGCCGTGACGCTGACCGTCCCGGCGGTCGTGGGACCCGTGGCGGAGTGGACGTACGATGAAGGCGGGTCGGGGGCCGGCGTGACGATCGCCGATGCCTCCGGAGGGGGTCATCATGGCACGACGCAGAGCTTCGGATCCATCCCCGTGCCGGGTGTCTCAGGCAACGCTCGACTGCTCAACGGTTCAACGGACTCGATTGAGTTTTCGGACTCCGCGTCGCTGACGCCGCCTAGCTTCACCGTGCGCACTTGGGTGCGGCTGCTCTCCTGCCCCAGTGGCCTTGGGACGATCCTCTCCGCGTATGGCGGCAACTTCCGTGGTTGGCTGTTGAGCGTAAATGCCACCGGTCAGCTACTGTTCATGGTGTCCCAACCGCCCGCGGACGCACGCTGGCTGGTGTCGTCCTCTACGTTGCAGCGGGAGCGATGGTATGCGGTCTCAGTAACCTACGATGCGCCGACGCGCCTGGCCGCGCTCTACCTGGACGGCACGCTCCAGGCGCAAACCTTTGTGCCCGGCCTTGCGCCGGAGACGGCCCTCCCGCTCACTGCGGGAAAGGCGTCTTGGTACGGCGGCTACCGCCTCAACTTCGCGATCGACGAGACGCAGATTCTGCCCCGTGCTCGAAGCGCTTCGGAGGTGGCCGCCGACTTCGCACAGTTTTCTCCGCCGCCACCCGCCGCCGACCCATCGGCAATCGCGGAGTGGCACTTTGAGACCAACGCGGACGACAGTTCAGCTAACCAGCACCATGGGACTACCATCGGAGGCCAACTCGTCGCCGGCGTGCAAGGCCAGGCCCGCCGGTTCGACGGCGCGGGTGACGCCGTCACAATCGACGGCTCGCATCGCTTTACGCCCGCCCGCTTCACGATGCGCACCTGGCTCCGGGTGAGCGCCTATCCGTCGAACTTCGGCATCGTCCTTTCAAACTACGGAGGCGACTATCAGGGTTGGTACGTGGCCGTTCAATCGGACGGCCGTGTTCTGCTGTCGGTCAACCGGCTCCCGTCGACCTCGCGCGGACTTGTATCCAACTCGGCCCTGTCGCTGGACCGCTGGTACCACCTCGCCGTGACCTACGACGGCCGAACGCAACAGGCGGCCATCTACATCGATGGGGTCGCCGATGTGCAGCAGTACGTCGGAGGCCTCACGCCCAACGTCGGAGCTTCGCTGACCTTCGCGAGGGCCTCGTGGTACGGCGGCGCGTATCTCGCGTGCGACATCGACGAACTGAAAATGAAATCTGCCGTGTGGACACCGGCCGAGGTGACAGCCGACTTCGCAAGCTTTGGTGGCGCCGGGAGTCCGCAACCGGTCGCCTCTTGGCCAATGGACGACGCCGTCGCCGGTGCCGGTGAGCTTCTGATTGACAGCTCGGGCAGCGGACACCACGCCCTTACCGCGGGCGCCGGCACCACGACGGTCGCTGGTGTCGCGGGCACTGCCCGCGGCTTCAACGGTTGGAGCGACCATGCCCGGCTCACGCCCGCGGCCAACCTGAGCACCGCCGGCTTCACCTTGACCGGTTGGCTCAAGCTCGCCGCCTACCCGGGCGGCTGGGGAGTTATCTTCTCCAACTACGGGGGTGACTTCCAGGGTTGGTTCGCCGGCGTCACGTCCGAGGGAAGGCTGATCCTATCGGTCTCCGGGCTCCCCTCCTCCTCCGCATGGCTCGTGTCGAACACGACTCTCGACGTGGACCGCTGGTACCACGTCGCCTTCGCGCTCAACGAAACCAGTCGCCGAGGAGCCATCTATGTCGATGGGTTGCTGGATCGTACCGCGGTGTTCAGTGCGTTTACGCCGCAGACCCCCGTCGAGCCGCTCTTCGGGCGCGCCTCTTGGTACAACGGTGGCTATCTCGGGATGTCACTCGATGGAGTCCGTCTCTATCCCACCGAGCTTTCCTCTCAGCACATCACCGCGGACATGCAGGCGGTTCCCTGATGCCCGGTCAGCCCCATATGCCCGGTCAGCAAGGCGGGCCGGCGAGATCACGCGGCTCAGTCGTCGCCGGTGGACTTGCCCTTCTTTTGAGAGACCTGGAAGGTGCTCAGCGTATCGGCGTAGCCGACAATACCGCTGTAGATGTGTTGCGCCACCTTCTGGCGATGCGTACTGCTCTTGAGGAGTTTCTCGTCGCTGGGGTTGCTGATGAAACCGATCTCCACGAGGACCGCCGGCATCTTGGCGCCGATCAAGACCATCAGGGGCGCTTTGCGTACCCCGCGATTGCGCAGACCCTTGATGTCTTTCGCGAGGCCGCGATGGAGGCTACGCTGCACGTTCGCCGCGAACTCTCGAGACTCGTCGCTGGTCTCTTTCAGCACGATTTTCGAAAGCAGGTCCTGGAGTTCGTGGACCGACCGATTGGCCGCCGCGTTCTCGCGGGCGGCCACCGCCATCGCCCAGGAATCGGTCGTGAAGTTCAGGTAGTAGGTTTCAACACCGCGGACGCTACGCTGTTTCGCCCCATTTGCGTGGATCGAGACAAACAAGTCGGCTTTCTCGTCGTTGGCGATTTTCGTGCGCTGGCGAAGGGCTACGAAGCGGTCGTCCGTGCGCGTGTAGATCACTTCGGCGCCGAGCTGCTTCTCAATCAGCGTGCCGAGGCGCTGCGCGATGTCGTTGACCACGACCTTTTCCTGAAGGCCCGTGGGGCCGATGCTGCCCGTGTGACGCCCTCCGTGCCCGGGGTCGATCACAACCCGCCCCAACTTGAGACCCAGCGCTCGGATGAGGTTTCGCTTGCCACGGCTTGTCGTCTTCGCGGGCGTGGGTGGTTCGATCTCGACGGCCAGCGGAGCCGGCGCACCCTTGGGAGGCGGAGTCAGCTTCGCTAGGGCTTGCGGCTCAGAGGCGGGAGGGGGAAGGTTCGTTACGTCCGTCCGCAGGAGGGAGCCGGGAACCTGCCCGGAAGCCCCTGTACCCGTTCCGTCCGAGACATCGACCACCGGCCTCCAGTTGGGAGACTCCACAGCGACGCGCACGGGCGGCGTGTCGGTCTCGTCGACAAATCGCGGCTCGTAACGCTCAAAGACTCTCCGTGGTTGCTCTAGCGGCTGCGCCGCTGCCGCCATCAGTTTCCCAGCCGCATCGGGCGCCTGATTCACTACGTCCCACGGCGGCGGGCGGGTACCGGTGCCGAGCGAGGAGGGCTCGACGTCCGCTGTCGTTGCTGCGGAACCAGGGGTCGAAGCGGTCGCGGCCGGCGCAGTCTCGCCTCGCAACGCCTCCTCAAAGGTAGGCGGCGGCGGCTCGGCGGCTGGGCCGCTGCTCTTAGCCAGAAGCTCCTGCGGCTTCCCTCGCAACTCGATCGCCAAACGCGGCGGATTCGAGAGCCACGAGGCCAAGACCGGCACGCGCGACGTGAGGTCGATGACCACACGGCTCACGTTTTGCCGGTTCTGCCCAATGCGGATTCGGTGGACAATTGGATCCCTGACCCCCAACTCGGCGGCACGTTTGAGCGCCAGGTCGAGGCGGGACCCGAGGAAGTCGAAGTACACGCGCTGGGGCCCTTTCAAGCGGTCCCAGCGGTATTTGACGTTGCGGTCCAGCTCGATGATGATCCGCGTGTAGTCGGGATGTGACCAGTAGCGCACCTGCCGAACCTGAGCGAACCGTGAACCGCGAGAGGAGGCTCGGCCTACCTTGATGGGCATCGAGCCCGAGCCAAGTGCGTCGCCCTCGAAGTGGGCCGGGGTCAGCGCTACGTCGGTCGTAGCTGGCTGGGGGGCGTCGGCCGCCCTGACCGGGGCCGCCTTCACCGGCTCCGGCGGCGGTTGCCCGCCCAGACTCCGAATCGAGCTGACGACCTCCACTCTGCGGGCGGTGTCGGGAAACTCGGTCAGCAGTGACTGGTATGCCCTGAGCGACTCCTCGCGGTGCGAGGACTCGCCGAACTTGCTGGTCGCCATCTGCTGGTAGAGGCGGCCGATGGCCAGCAGGCTCTCTTGCTTGTGGGAGACTTCCGGATCAGTCAGATAGGCTTTTCGGAAGGCCTCGATCACCAGCAGGTACTGCTTGGCACCGAGTTCAAAACTCGGCACGGCCCCCAAGTCCTCAAACAGGAGGGTGGCGTAGGCGTAGGCGTCCCGCGCGGGCGCAGACGGGGATTTAGCCCCCGCGAACAGGGAAGAAGACACCAGGAAAAGCACCCCGGCTACAAGTCCCGCCGCCCGGGGCCAGCTTCTCCGGCCTCGATGCCAGAGAGAAGGCATGACTCCCTTACTCCATCTCGAAAACCAGCAGGCCCGAAGGCATCTGCCGAGCCACAACGCGCCCTATCGCGGCGCCCGTGCCATCCGAGACGGAACTACCCAGGATTCCATAGCGATCTGTGATCCGTCGCACGTAGTCTTGCGTCTCCCGATATGGGGGGACGCCACCATGACTGTCGACAGCGCCTTCACCAGCGTTGTAGGCGGCCAAAGTGAGCAACGAGTCACCATCGTATCGATCCATCAAATGGCGGAGATATTTCACTCCCCCTTCGACATTTTCGGCGGGATCGAAAATGTCCTTTACCCCAAACCGCTTTGCGGTTTCGGGCATCAACTGCATCAGCCCGCAGGCCCCTTTCGACGAGACCGCGAACAGATCGTAATTACTCTCCTGCCGGATCACCTCGTGAACGAAACGCGCGTCCACGCTGTGCCGGCCGGCGGCGGCCCGTACCAAGGCATCAATATCCACCCGGGCTCCGGAACCAGACTGCGAACCCCGAGCAGAGCTACCTTGGACAACCCTGTTGCCCGGTGCGGCGTCGCCCGTTTTGGCGCTTCCAGGAGCGGCCTTCCGCTTCCCAGAGAGGTTCGCAGAGACGGCCACTCGAACCAAACGGCCCGTCCGACTGTCCTCCCGAACCTCGTAGCGCCGTGAAGCGGCCGGCTTGTGCTCTTTGCGTACCGCCGCAACAGGCAATGGACCCGCCTGCACGAACGAGGTAACCGCGAGCAGCCAGAACCTAGCTGACCTCTTCACCACAAACCTTATCATAGCTGAACTCTCAAAGCAATTAACTTCTTTTCAGTGGCTTAGCCTACGTAGCCGGCCGTTGGAGGCACCCCGGATCGGCATCGTGGCACGACATGTCGTGCTCCAGCCGCCGGACACCTCCAGATGTCGTGTCTTGCCGGCCTACAACACCGGTTCTCGGCGCGACTCCCGGGATTCATCGCACCTGCCACCGGCTGGTTAAGTCGAGGGCATCCCTACTTGATACAGGACGCCGCGCCGCGGGTTTTAGACGAGGCTGACTGGAAGATGCAAACCGTCAGGTCGGCCAGCCTCGGCTTGCCGCCGCCCGCTCTCCAACCTGCTCGGCGATCGATCGGCTGCGCCGCACGCAGTCGGGGATACCGATCCCCGTGAAACCGTTTCCACCCAGATGCAGCCCGGGCAACTCCCGAAGCCGCTCTTCCACGGCCGCGAGCCGCTTCTGATGCCCCACCTCGTATTGCGCCATGGCCCTCTCCCAGCGCTGCACCCGAACCGACGCCGGACGGGCGGCGAACCCCATCGCCTCGCTCAGTTCCCGGTGCGCGACCTCCGCCAACTCGGAATCGCCCGCCGACAGATATTGCTCGGCCTTGTCACCGGCCAGAAAAGCGCGAAGCAGTCCCGTTTTTCGGTCGGCGCGAAAGGGGAACTTCGTGTTTACCCAGGTGCATGCGGCCAGATTCTTGCCTTCGGCCCGAGGTACGAGGTACCCAAAGCCGTTCAGCCGGTGGTCGAACTCCGGTCTCGAATACAGCAACGAAACCGTGATCGACGAATGGTAGGGTATCTTGAGCAGCAGGTCCGCCAGGCACGCGTCGATGTGCTTGACGACCTCGGCGGCCCGGTAGGCAGGCGTCGCCAGAACGACCTGTTGCGCTTCGAGCGGCCCGGCGCTCGTCCGCAAGTGATAGCCCGCCGGCAGTGTCTCAAGCCTCTCGAGGGTAGCCGTGACGATCCGCACGCGTCCCTGTACCCGTGCCGCAAGGGCGTCGGTCAATTGCTGCATGCCGTTTCTCAGGGACTGAAAAAGCGGCGGTGGAGAAGCGGGCTGCCCCAGAGCCGACTGCTTGGCGCGGCGTGCCCGCAGCATGCTTTTCGTCAAGCTGCCGTCTTTGCGGGCCATCTCGACGAAGCGCGGCAGCACGCTGTTCATGCTCAGTTTCTCGGGCGAGCCCCCGTAAACTCCGGCCAGCATCGGCTGTGCCAAGTATTCGTTCACTTCCGGGCCGTAGTGGCGCCGGACGAACTCCGCGACCGACTCGTCCTCGATGTCCTCGGGCTTTCGAAACCACTCGAGGGCCATCCTCGCTTTGCCCCTCCAACTCAGCAGCGGCGTTTCCAGTATGGGCCTCAGTTTTGTCGGCGCAAGGAACTGAATGCCCTCGGGAAGCGCAACCAGCTTCCCATTGCGCAAAACGTAGGTGCGTCGCCGCCGGTCTTGGGACCCGATGACCTGATCCTCCATACCCAACTCGCGGATCAACTCCAGCGCCCAGGGCTTCTGGGCCAGAAAGCTATCAGGACCGGCCTCGACCAGGCACCCATCGACTTTCTCGCTGCGGATCACGCCACCCAGGCGCCGTTGCGCTTCGATCAGCGTGCACTCGTAGCCGCGCTCGGCGAGAAAGTATGCGGCCGACAGCCCCGAGATACCTCCTCCGACAATGGCCACTTGCATCATGTAAGGGTGGAAGGCCGCGCTCCCCCGCGCCCGGAATCCGATCGTTTTATTCTAGTGAGACGGCGTGAGTCCGCGTGTAAACAGAGTAGTGTCTCAGTTTGGGTTTCAGCAGAAGCCCAGGAGGAGCGCGGGGGCATGATCGCGCGAATCTTTTTTTGGAGGCCGGATGGGGGCCGGGCGTGGCTGAAGCCGGCCTGAAGGCGGCTGCCTCCGTGCAGCCGGAAGCAAATGGAACGGCTGAAGCTGAAACTGAGACACTACGTGGAAACAGGGCGCTCGGCCTCGGCATGCCACCTGTTCGCGATGTTCGCAGCCTCCAAGAAAGCAGCCCGCCATGATCGGTGACTCCAACCGCGACCGCCTGAAGCAAATCCTACAAACGCACTCCATTCGCCGAGGTGACTTCGTCCTCGCCTCGGGACAGCGCAGCAACATCTACGTCGACGCGCGCCTCACCACGTTGCGAGCCGAAGCCATGCCGCTGATTGGACGGGCGTTTCTCGAGAAGATGCGCGAACGGGGCTGGCACCCGGCCGCCATCGGCGGACTTACCATGGGCGCCGATCCGGTAGTGACCGCTGTCGCGCGGGAAGCCCTCGAGTACGGCACGGTCATCAACGCCTTCCTCGTGCGCAAAGACGTCAAGGACCACGGCCGGCAGGGTTACATTGTGGGTGTTGACGAGGCAAAGGGCCTAGACGTGGTGGTTGTCGATGACGTGTGTACGACCGGAGGCTCCACCGTCCTAGCGATCGAGCGCGCGCGCGAGGCCGGGATGAATGTGCTCGGTGCGATCTGCCTGGTGGACCGGGAACAGGGGGGGAAGGAGAGCATTGAGGAGAAGAGCGGCTGCCCGTTTGAGCGGGTGTTTACGATGAGTGAGTTGCTGGAGGGGTCGGAGGAGCAGACCTAGGCTAGGCGCGTTTGAAGGGCGCCGGGGTTCGTGCCGGACCGCTCCCTACGGTCACGGCTCGGTTAGTAGCCCGCCTGCTTGTCGACTACGTTGATCAGCGGGGCGCCTCGGGCGTAGCGGCGCATGTTCTCGGCGAAGAGCGAGATGAGCCGCACCTGGCGGTCGGGGCTCCAGCCCGACGTGTGAGGCGTCATGACAATGTTGTCCAACTCGTAGATCGGGTGCCCCTTCGGCGCGGGATCGGGCGCGAAGACGTCCAGCCCGGCGCCGGCGATCCAGCCTTCCTTGAGTGCGCGGACCAGCGCCATGTCGTCGAACACCTTGCCGCGCGACATGCAGATGAAGTACGCCGTCTTCTTCATCTTGCGGAACACGTCTTCGTTGAACATGCGCTCGGTAATCGGTGTGTGCGGCACGGCGGAGACGAGCACGTCCACTTGCGGCACCATCTCGTCAAACCATGAGGGATCGTACAACTCCTCTACGTATTCCAGTTTCGGCAGGGGCTTAGCGTCGGTGCCGACGATCCGCATGTCGAGGCCGTAGTGCGCGCGCCTTGCGATCGCGCTGCCAATCCCACCCATCCCAACGATACCCATCACGCGGCCGACCAATTCGACGTGGTCGTCAGACTTGACGGTGCCCAGCCGCACCAATTGCTTGTCGACATAGAACTGCTTCATGTAGGTCCCGATGCGGTGTGTCAGGCACAACAGCAACCCGATGGCAGTCTCTGAGATACCCGGCGCGAACGTCCGGGCGTAGTTGGTGAGGACGACGGCATGGTCACGAACGTCCCGCGCCAGGTTCTCCACGCCGGCGCCGCCGTTCATGATCCATTGCACCTTGGGGGCAAAGTCGATCTCTCCCTGCCGCAAGCCGCCGTAGATGACCTCCGCGTCGCGGAGCCTCTGCTTGAACTCGTCGCGGTCCCGGCAGATCGTGATCTCGACCCGCGTGGGCGCGGCCGCCTCTTGGATCTGCTGCATCTCGCGCGGCGAGAACTTGTACAGCGTGACCACCCGGATCGGGTCGCCTTGCGCTTGTGGCGCCGCCATGCTCACCGCCGCCGGCGCAACCACCGCCTTGCGGCCCGCCGCGGCCTGCGCCGGCACAGCCGAAGCTGCGCCTGCCATCGTCACGAACGCGCGCCGGGAAACGTTCTTTTCCGCCATGGATCTCTCCTTCTTGGGAAATGCCGCCCGCAAGGATAGCACGACCATCGTGGCCCGCAGTGACCGAGCTCACTGGTGGCGCTGCCGCAGGAATTGAAACAAGATCTCCGCGGCTCGCCGGTTGCCGGCGATGTTTAGGTGGCGGTCCTGAGGGAAGAAGAGGTGCGCGCCCCCGGCCGCTTGCGCCTCTCGGAGACCAGGGAGCAGATCAAGACACGCCAGTCCCAGTTGCTCGCAGTAGTCAGCGACCAGCCGGTTCGGTTTGCCGGCATCGTAGACAGCGTTCGTCAGTTCGTCGGCGTTCTCGACCTGGACCATATTGGGAAAGATAACGAGCACGAGTTCGCGCCCTTCGCTCTCGCAGACGGCCTTCATCTCGCCAATCGCGTCCAAGACCCGTCGAAACCGCGCAACCTGATTCGGGCTCTGCTCGCGAAGGAAGATGAAGCTACTGTCGGACTGATAGACCTCCAGTCCCAAGAACCCACCCACCGTTAGCGTCCAGCTCAACCCAGGAGTACTGTCCGGGCTCCGATGGCGAGTTCGAGGGCTTCGTCGAGCAAGCTTCGATACTCGGGCAGGGATATCCTCCCGGGCATCCCGAAGTTGAATACCTCTCTTCGACTACCGTTAGCCGCGAAGAGAGCTTCGAGGCGTGAGGGAATCGACTCTCGATCGTCGACGCCGTAGCCGAATACCACCGAGTCGCCGATGAAGAGGACGTTCTCGGGCGCGGCGAGCGTTGCCGGGGGCCACTCGATGTCGCGGCGCCCGTGGAGGTTCACGGCTACGGAGAATCGAAACTCTTCGGTCTCGTAAGCCCTCCGCGTGCCGGGAAGGAACGCAGTCCTCTTGGCGGGATCCACGTCATAGATAGCAGTTCGCGGCGGATGGTGCAGATCCAGCAACCGGACTACGCCTTCCAGCCCAAGCAGGGCGACCGCGATCGAGCCAAGTGGCAGAAGCCATCGAACGCCCACTCTCGGTCTTCGCCGGGGTTTCAAACGACACCTGGATATTGATCTGCTCCTGTCCGTTGACATTGGCGAGCGCCATGATCGGCACTTGAGGCCCGCTTACGAAGACCTTAACGCCGCGCAGGACCTACCAGGGATACTCCTGCGTCCTAGCGTTAGCCGGCGGGCTTGTAGGCGATGCAGTCGATTTCGACCTTGAGGCCTTGGGCCGGCAGGAGAGCGTTGACCGTGGTACGGGCCGGTTTGGCTTGCCCGAAGTACTCCTCGTAGACTTGGTTCATCTCCGCGAAGTCCCGGATGTCGGCCAGGAAGACCGAGCACTTGACGACGTCGCTCAAGTCCGCGCCCGCCGCTTGGAGAATCGACTGAATATTCTTGATGGTCTGATGGGTCTCCGCGGCTACGGTGCCGGGTACCGATGTATTCGTCGCCGGATCAAGCGCCGCCTGGCCGGAAACAAAGATAAAGTCCCCCGCCCGAACGGCGTGGGAATAAGGACCGCGCGGCGATGGTCCGCCGGGCGCCATGATGCGTTCAATCATAAGAACTACCCCTTTCTTTGGAAAGCACGGATGAATACAGACTGAGAAGAACTCCCTATGCTTTCGAGTCAGCCCGAAGCCGATCGAAGGTCTCGAATCTCAGCGCTAGGCTTGGGTGAGCCTTAATCCGTGTTATCTGTGTTCGGCTGTGGTTGCTGCGGTTCCAAACTTATTGCAACTTCCCGCGCCCCTTGACCTCCCACACGTGCTCGACTTGGTCACCGCGAATCCCGTACACGCGCTCGTGCATGTTGGTGGCCGCACAAACATGGTTGGGGATGATACGGACCCGGTCGCCAATGCGGGGAGTAGGCGAGCCGCCCCTCCACTCGATGTAGCCGTGCTCCTCGTTCATCTTGTAGAAGCGGCTCTCGGGTGCTTCGGTGACGCGGCCGAAGGTAATCTCCTCCATGAAAGGCCGAGTGTCGGACGTGAAGGTCTTCGACCCGCCGTCGACGATGACGAACCCCTCGCGGGCTGTCGAGACGACGGTCGCCATGATCGTCACCGCGCATTGGTCCCAGTCAGCCGAGCCGGCCCACACCTGCATCACGTCGTTAAAGACGTACGTACCGGGACGGATCTCGTTCATGCCCTCGATCTCGTGCGAGTGATACAGAGCCGGCGTCGAGCCGCCGCTGATGATCTTGAGTTCGAGGCCCGCCCGATCGAAGTCCGCTCGAATCTGTTGCACGCGCTCGTTGACCTTTCGGAGCTGCGCTTCGCCGTCGGGCAGAAGCATCCACACGTGGCCGTAGTAGAACTCCACGCCGTCGAAGCGCAGGCTCGGCAGCCGGGAGAGCTGGCGGGCGAGCGTGACGAGTTCGTCTCCCGGCGGGACGCCGCAGCGGTCCATGCCGATATTGGCTTCCGCCAGCACGCCGACGGTGATGCCGGCAGCATGCGCGGCCTCCGACAACGGCCGGGCCACCTCGATGTCATCCAGCGCGACGCTGACGTTGGTTCGCTTTGCGACCGCCATCAGGCGCTTAAGCTTGGACGCACCTACGATCGGATAGGCCACCAGCAGATCAGGCGTCTCGGTTTCGAGCATCACCTCGGCCTCGCCCACCTTTGCCACCGCCATACCTACCGCGCCCAGGTCAAGCTGCATGCGCGCGATCGCCGGGTTCTTGTGGGTCTTGGTATGCGGACGCAGACGGAACTGATGCTCCGCGGCGTAGTCGGCCACGCGCCGCAGGTTCCCCTCCATGCGGTCGAGGTCAATCAGCAACGCCGGTGTATCGAGTTCGGACAGGTGCATGAGCTTGGAATCGGTCAGCTTAGCGAAACCGGTTTCGGATCACAACTCGGCAAGGTGAAGCGATGAAGCGCCTTGGGGCCGTGAATGTGGCGACAAGCGTTCCATTGACCGACGATCCTCGAGCCGTCACTCGTGTTGGCTCCCCTGGAATTCGGAGGCCCGACCGCCGGTGTTCCCGGCCGCCGCGGTCGTTAGCGGCGAATACGCGGCCTTCCCGAACCCGAGCACCGCCCAGAAGATCGTGGGCAGCAGAATCAGTCCCACGGTGAACGCCGTCGTTTGGTGAAACCGCTTCGCCAATTCGAGTGACACGATGATATGGAAGGCCAGGCTGATGACGGGGACCAAGAAGAGCAGCAACGTCCAATCCGGCATGCCCACGATGCGAACCATCAACAGGCAGTTGTAAATGGGAACGAAGATTCCCCAGCCCGGCTGCCCGCCCTTGACGAACATCTTCCACGTGCCCGCCACCATCAGGGCGCCGAGCGCCAAGCCGGCCAGGGTCAACAGGAGACCGAGCAGCAAACCGGCGAGGTTGAGCAGGGAGTCGTCCATCGCACAATGCCAAGAGATTATCGCAGAGAGGGGATGCGCACGCGGTGGGTTGAGACGTTCGTGCCGGGGCTAGCGCCCTCCCATTTGCGGATGGATCAGGCGCGACTGCGCTGACCGCGGACGCGAGTTCGTGGCAACCGTGGATTTCCATCCCCGGCTCCGCTGCGATGGGTCGGCACGGATACGCCCGGGCACGAAACAGCCCGGCCGGGAGCGGAGGCAGCGTCTATTCCCGGCCGGTTGGGCGAGAAATCGAAACCGTGATCAGCTTGCTTCGACGACGATGAACAGGGGATTGCCCTCGCGCACGATCAGCAACAGCACCGGCTTGTCACCGGCCTGGCGAAACTCCGACACCGTGCGAACCGGTTGGCGCGCCACCTCTTGAATCACGTCGCCGCGCTGCAACCCGGCCTGCGTCGCCGGACTACCCGGGCGCACGCCGGCGATGATCACTCCCTCGGCGTCGGGCGGAAGGCCTAGCCGCTCTCCTATCTGAGGTGTCAGCTCGTCGACCGACAGGCCGCGCAACGAGCTGGTCCCGCCGCTGGGCCGCGCCATCGGCCGGCCATCCTCGGGAAGCTCACCCAACGTCGCGGGCAGCCGCATCTCGTTGCCGTCACGCCAGACTAGCAGTGCTACCTCGCTGCCTGGCGACATCGACGCGATGCTGAGCCGCAAGTGCCGGGCGTCTTCGAACCTTTTCTGATCCATACCGAAGATGACGTCGCCGCGTTGCAGTCCGGCTTTATCGGCGGGCGAATCGGGTTGCACCGAGCCGACCACGGCTCCACGCGTCTCGGGCGCGCGCAATAGCTTCGCCATCTTCGGTGTCACCGGTTGGATGCGGACACCGAGATACCCGCGGGCAACACGGCCGGTTTCGGCGAGCTGTGTCATCACGCGATGGGCCATGTTGACCGGTACGGCGAACCCGACGCCCTGGTTGCCGCCACCGCCGCGCGCCAGGATAGCCGTATTGATGCCTATCAGCTCGCCACGGGTATTCACGAGCGCTCCGCCCGAGTTGCCGGGATTGATCGCGGCGTCGGTTTGTATGAAGTCCTCGTAGTCTTCGATGTGAAGGCCTCGGCGGCCGGTTGCGCCGACGATACCCATCGTGACCGTCTGTCCGATGCCGAAGGGGTTGCCGATGGCCAGCACGATGTCGCCGATCGCGACGTTGTCGGAGTTGCCCAGCGGGAGCACCGGCAGGCCGGAAGCATCAACCTTGAGCACCGCCACGTCGGTCTTTGCGTCCGCTCCGACTACCGTCGCGTCGAACTCACGCCGGTCATTGAGACGGACGCGAATGTCGCCGGCGCCGTCGATGACGTGGTGGTTCGTGACGATGTATCCGTCTTCACTGATGATCACGCCCGATCCGGATCCGCGGCGGCGGCGTTCGGGCGCACCTTCGTCCGGGGGGTGGCGCGGTCCACGCGGCCCGAAGAACGGGAACCGCATCGGCCCTTCCGAAGCGCTGACGACTTTCGAAACCTCAATGCTTACGACCGCGGGCGCGGTCTTTTCGACGATGGGCGCAAACGTGCCCGAGGCGGGCAACTCGGCGCTACCGGCGACCGGTCCGGCCGGCGCCAGTGCCGGGATCGCCCCCTTGGCGCCTGCGAAGCCGGGGTCGGCGACGAGATGCCCGGCCTCCGACGTGCCGACCACAAGGGCGACCACCACGATGGCGAACACACTCCACACACTGATCTTGGCGTGACGGGTTTTCATTTTCACGTCTCCTTCAAACAGCCTTCTGACACTGAGTTGGATTTGATACTTTCAATCCATTGGATGCGGTTGGACGAACCGCGGTTTCGTGGGCCACGCGGCCCAGAAGTCGCGAGGATTCGCGCCGCGGAACAACAAATCAATTAGACGGCCCGCGGCCGTGTTTCGATAGCAAAGGGTTTCGATAGCGAGGGCCTCGTCCCTTCGCTACGCCAGTTGACTTCAGCCAAGCAAGGATGACGGAGGCGTCTTGCAATACAAAAGATTAACTAGCCGACGGGCCCGCCCTCTTTCAGTGATTGCTCGATGGTGCGGACAAGCGTCTGCGTTTGGGGGTCACTGGAAACGGCGAGATCGACCGGCAAGGTATCCGCGCCAGGGGTGTCCGCAAACTCCATCGTGCCCCGGTTCCCTACGAGAAGGAGCCGAACTGACGCTTCGCTGGTTAGCGGGGTCTCGGCGTCGCGGATCAGCTCCGAGCCGACCAGCGCAGTCTGGCCACCGGCAAATGTGGCGAGAACGCTGACGTGCCCCTGCTCGGCGCCGCCCTGTGCGTACAGCTTGGGGGTGGCTTGGCCGAACCAGCGGCTCACGACCTTCACCGTTGCGGCCAGCGTCGGAATCAGCAGGCCATGGTCGCTGGTCAGCCGCACGTGCGCCCGCAGCGCAACCGGTTCACCGATGGGTTTCGCCGCCAACCTTCCGGCGAGCACTTCTTCCAGCCAATCGAGGTACGGCAAAGTGACCACAATTATAGCGGGCCGCTTCGTCGGCGGGACCGGACGGCGGGGGAACATCGGCGGCGGGGATTCGTAGGACTCAGTGAGAGCGGACTATGACGCCAGACGAACAGAAGCCCACTTCAGAGCCTGATTCACAGCAGTGGCAAGAGCCTCCAGCGGAAGACTTCGAAACGCCCGCTGCTGCAGACGAGCCGTCTCCGGCCGGACCCGCTTCGGGAGAGGAAGCTCCGCAGGAATCTCTCGAGATGAATGCGCCAGATGAGAAACACCCCGGCCCGCCACCCCCCGTCGTCCATTGTGTGCGCTGCGGAGCGGAGATGAACCGCGAGGACCGATTCTGCCACGCTTGCGGGTCAGACGTCGGCCGAACTGCCGCTCCGGCAGCCTCGCCTTCACTGCCGGCCGACGCGTCCGAGTACAGCCGCCTAGCTGCCTTCCTGCTGTGTTTGTTGATCGGGTTTCTCGGCGCCCACCGTTTCTACGTCGGCAAGGTGGGTACCGGGCTGCTGTGGCTGTTCACCCTGGGTTTCTTTTTCGTTGGACAGATCTACGACCTTGTTCTCATCGCCACTGGTGAGTTCCGTGATATCAACAATCGACGGTTACTGCGCTGGGGCGATCCCTAGGTCTGGCTAGAGGGGTCCAGAGGCCTTCGAGTGAGCGTCAGGGTTCGCGCCGGACCGCTCCCTTATGGTCACGGCTCGGTTGGTTTGGATGTCCTTGCGCCGCGTGGCGGCCGGCCTGCCGGCCACTGGTGAGCGCCCAGGCGATGTGTAGGCCGTGACTCCAGAGAATTAGACCGCCCATCCCGTTCGAGCCCGCTGCGTAGAGCCCGGGGATCACCTTCCCCTCTGCGTCAAGAGCCTGCATCCGCTCATCGACGCATACGCCGCCTTCGGTCGTCACGATCCAACCCTTGGCTGGGCCTAGAGCGTAGTAGGGGGGACGGCTCACGGTATGAACCGACGGCGGCCGCCCGAACCGATCCTGCGCTGCGCCAGCCGCCGAGCGGTTGTAGGCGGTAATCGTCTCGCTGAGAGCGTCGCCGGGAACACCTAGCTTTGGTGCCAGCTCGGCCACGCTTGGCGCCTCGTGGTAGAGGTCGGGCCGCCGCAAGCGGTAATCCTCGACATACGCGTAGCCGATCTCCGGCGCTGTGGAGATGAAGTTCGGCCAGGCCGAGAATGTCTCCGCCACAGCCCGATCGAAAACGACGTAGGCAACCTTGCCCGGCTGCCGGGGAATAGCCGCTGCGGGATTCCCGGTCTCGTCCACGAAGCGTTCGCCGTTGCGGTTGATCAGGATGGCTCCCTTGCCGTAGAGGGCGTCTTCGGGGTGCTGCCAGGTGAACAGCAATCTCTTCGCCTTGGCTTGGGCCGCTTCCGGCGGCATCGCGTCGAGTGCTTGGGCGGCGGGCTCGTCGCCGGAGGGTGGGAGCAGTTGCTGGAAGGGGTCTCCGGGCGGCGGGACGAAACGAATCTCGGGCCCGTAGATCACGTCCATGTTGACGAGCGCCGCGCCCGCCTCCCGAGCCAGGCGATGGCCGTCGCCTGAGGAGTGCGGGTTGATGCCTTCGATGGCGGCGGTTTCTGTTTGAAGGAACTCTCGCTTGACCTCCGTGCCGCTCGAATAGTCACCCGCGGCGAGGACGACGCCCCGGCGCGCTCGGATTGTGGCGGACTCGCCCTCCGCGCTGCGTACGTTCATGCCGGTGACCCGGCCGTTGGCATCCTTGGCGAGCCGGACGGCCTCGTAGCCGGCAAGGATCTCAACCCCTTGACGTAGCGCTCGGCGCTGCAGCGCGAAGATGTAGATCTTAGCGTTGGGCACGACGTTGTGCATGCGGGGCAGCCGGTTGGGCGGCTCGGGATGCGGCCCGCTGAACTCGATGCCCATCTCGCCCAGCCACTCCAGCGTGTCGGCTGCGTTCTCGGCGAGCCAGCCGCGCAGGGCTGCGTTGTTTTTCGGCTCGCGATGCGGCGCGAATTTGGCGATGTCCTCCTGGTGCCAGGTAGTGCGGTCCTTGATCTTGGCGGCGCGTTGAAGCGAGGTGCAGGCCGCTGTGAACGAACCGACGGCAAGGCCGGTTGTCCCGCCGAGCTGAGGTTGCTTTTCGACGAGCGTTACCGCGGCACCGTGAGTCGAGGCCTCGACCGCCGCAGCCAAGCCGCTGCCGCCTCCTCCGACGACAACCACGTCGGTTTCGATCTGCCGGCTGTGCTTGGTAGGGAGTTTCACGGTGCGGTCACGTACTTAGGCGGGGCATCCGCCGTGTTGGGCGTTTCGGGCACGGCATGCCGTGCCCCCTAAGTGACAAATCGAAGTGTACCCGCGTTTGCGATCAAGTGAGGTCCATCGGGAAGTGGTCGAGCGCGGTGACGCCTTCGGGCGTGACGAGGTAGTTATGTTCGAGCCGGATGCCGCCCTGCATCGCGTCGGCGTAAAGGCCGGGCTCGCAGGCGAGCACTTCGCGGTCTTCGACGACGTGCTCGCTGCCCGGCGTGAGCCAGGGCAGTTCCCAGCCGTTCATGCCGACCCCGTGGCCGGCATGGTGCCAGAAGGAGTCCTTGGCGGGCTCGAACTTGTCGAGGTGGGTCTTGAGCGCGTGGTAGACCTCTTTGGCGGGTACACCGGGAGCGATGGTGCGGCGGGCGATCTCGTGCGCTTCCATGACGTGGGCCCAGGCGTCTTGCTGGATCTGCGTGGGGCGGCCGACGACGAACGTACGCGTGAAGTCGCACATGTAGCCCTGGTAGAGCGGGAAGGTGTCAAAGATGTAGAGGTCGCCCAGTTGCACACGGCGGTCCGTCGGGGGGCCGCCGCCCCGAATGCTGCGCTTGCCGCAGGCGAAGTCGCCGGCGAGAACGACGGAGGTTTCGGCCTTCGCGACCATCGCCTCGTAGTAGATCGAGTAAGCGCGGTACTCGGTCATGCCGGGCTCGAGGCGCGCCTTGATGGCGCCCAACCCGGCTTCCACCAGCACGACGCACTGCCGCATGCACTCGATTTCGTCGGGATCTTTTTGGCGCCGCATTTGATCGAGCGGGGGCGTGAGGTTGACCGGCTGGCCATTCGCCGTCTCGGAAAGGGCCGCACCGATGGCGTAGTTAGCCGAGTCGAACTCGAGGCCGACAGCGCCGCCGGAGGGGGACAGGCGGGCGGCGGCGGCGCGTACGAGAGCGGCGGTCTCGGTGGTCCAGCGGGTGGCTACGTTGTCGTGCTCCATGCTGTGGAAGGCGTAGAGGTCGGTCTCGTCGGCGGCTGAGGGCGGGGCCTCGGGCGGGCGGCCCACGGGGGCCTGCGTAACGAGCACGCTCTTGCCCGATGCATTCATCAGGAACGCGTTCGGCGCGGCGTCGCCGACAAGCACGCCGGAGAAGTAGTAAACGGTCTTCGGATGCGTGAGAACAACGAGGTCGAGTTGTTCGTTTTCGCAGATTTTGAGCAGCCGGGCTTGGCGTTCGCGGCAGTTTTCCCGCTTGAGCATAGGTCTGATTGTATCAACGGTTTTGTTGTGGGCTGGGACTTGGGGGGGGTGGATTTGGGGCGGATTGGGGCACAGAAGCTCGTTTGGTCTTGAGCGATGGCTCAACGCGGGTTCACGCCCGCGGTTCTGATATGAATGGCCCGTCGAGTGGATGCGGCGGGACCCGAAGCTAGTTGTGATAGTGCAGCTCTCTTGCAAGAGGGGGTCGCGGAGGGGTACTGGCGAGGCGGCGGCCAGGGCCTTGAACAGCGCTAGAAAGAAGACGGCTGCTGCGCTGGCGGCGATGCCGACTTCCCAGATGCCGAATACCGGGTTGCCGCCCGTGAACGGCGGCAGGACCATCAGTAGAGGTCGACCCAACGGCCCACCAGGACTACCCAGCAGGCCTTCAGCATCAGGTTGGGGCTGCGCTTACCGCGCACCGATAGCAGGACGAAGAAGGGGATCGCCCAGTTCAACAGGAAGTTCAGATAAAACACCGGCTCCCAGAAGCCGGCGAGGCGCGAGAGGAAGTACGTCGTCTCTTCAGGGATGTGGCAATCGCGAAGAAATCCCACACCAGCGGCGACCGGAAATTCACCCACAACGGTCCGCGCATCTTGGGGTAGGGGAGCATCCAATGAGCGAGCCAAGGACGGCCCATGTGGATGACCGGGAACAGGCCGGCGCAGATCACGGCAAAGATGGTCATCGCCTCGGCGGCCCGGTTGACCGAGGTGCGCCACTGCTGTCGCAGCAGGAACAAGACGGCCGAGATGAGCGTGCCGGCGTGGCCGATGCCGATCCAGAAGACTAAGTTCGTGATGTCGAACGCCCAGCCGACCGTCTTGTTGAGGCCCCATGTGCCGGTGCCGGTAGCGATCTGGTAGGCGACGGCGACGGCGCCGAGCAGCAAGGCGGCGAGGGCCGCGGATCTTCGGCCAGCAGATTGAGGCCGGCCGGCCCGGCCTGCGCCGGCTCGAAGATGACGCCGATCATGCGGAACGTCGAGCCGTTGCCGATGCCGCTGGTGAGAAACAGCATCAAGAACAGAGCCAGGAACGGAAAGAAGAATTCCTGTGGCGTGTCCGAGCCGTTGGCCAGCTTGACGTAGTGGGCGACGCCCAGGGTGGAGAGGATCATCACGGCTGTCGAAAGCTGTGTCACCTTGGCGCCAGTCCACTTGTCGGAGAGCCATCCGCCCACGGGACGAATCAACGAACCTACTAGCGGCCCGAGCCAGGCGTAGGTGAAGGGGTTCGGGGCCTCGGGATTGGCGGTCTGGCCGTCGGCCATCGTACCGAACACGACCCGGATCAGCAGCGGGAACGCCATCGAGAAGCCGATGAACGAACCAAAGGTCATGATGTAGAGCCAGGTCATGATCCAGTTGTGCTTGGCGTTGAAGATGCTGAATTGCCGCTTCAACCCCACAGCCACCTCGCCCGGGATCAGCTTCATCAGACCCAACGTGGCGACGATCGTGATGGGCAGCGCCCATCTTCAACGGACTGAACAACACCCGCGCTACGGGCCATCACGCCGCTGCCGGGTGACGAGATGTCCATCTGCGGAATCACCAACAGGCCGCAACACAGCACGCACGAGCCCAGCACCCACTGCATCACCGGGCGGGGCCCGAATTTGTCGGACATCCAGCCTCCCGCCGCGCGGATAACACCCGACGGCAAGCTGAAGATCGACGCCATGAAACCGGCCATCGCCACGCTCATCGCGTAGACATTCACGTAGTAGGGGATAAGCCACTGCGCCAGTGCGACGAAGCCGCCGAAGACGAGGAAGTAATAGAGGCCGAATCGCCACACGCGCGCGTGCTTTAGGGGTGACAGGCGCTCGCCGAGCGTCTTGGATTGGCCGCCGGCCGCCAGCTTAGTGTGCGTGAACAGAAAGAAGGCGACGGCCATCACGACGAGCGAGGCGGCGTAGACCTTGGGGAGTGAGGACGCGAAAAATCCTTCGCTTGGCTTGTTCGAAATCCTCGAAGTCTCCCGTCAGCGAAAAATCGAGGTCTGGGGACGTGCGAGAGCTGACTCCATGAATGAGGCTCAGTGCGTTTCCGCCCTTGAGGACAAGCTGATCCATCAGCTGATCGTCTGAAAACAGGGCGATGATAGTACGCTTGCGGACCTGATCAAAGGTCATGGGGTAGCAAAACCCCTACACTACCACTCGGGCAGGACAACGCCTGTATGGGGCGGCGGCGCTGGTTAAACCCGTGCGCTCGCCGCAGGGGCAGAAGAGCACGGCGCCGGTCCCTTCGGAAAGGTGGAAGAAGAGGCCGAATTAACAGGCCCGATTTTTTCACACCTGCGCGTCCGTGAGGGGAAGTGCGGCGTCGGCTGTTAGGGATGGGTCAAGCCAGATCGAGTTGGAGGCGGATGATGCGGTCGACGCTGTCCATGTCTTCGGGAGAAAGAAGGCCGATGTGGTTGCGGAGGCGTTTTTGCAAGACCGTCGTAAGCTGGTCGGCCTTCGCGGTCTGCTTCCCGAGGCTGACGTAGGCCTCGCAAGGGTAAAGCTTTGTCGTGCTGCTGGTCAACGGGACGACTTGGACCCGATTGAGATGGCGGTTGGAGGCATCGCGACTCACGATCACGACCGGGCGGGTCTTGCGGATTTCGCCTCCCATCGCCGGGGCGACGTTGGCCCTCAGGCAGCCCGTGGTCGGATGCATCAGGTTGCACCGAGGGGGAACCGCGGACTCCGGGGCCGTGAAAAAATGCTGGACAGTCAGCCGCGGCCTGACGGACGTTGAAGATAGGAGACTTATGTCCCGCCGCTTGTGACAGTCCCCAATTTTTTCACAGCCCCTCCCGTCCGCGGCGCGGGCTGAGCCCGCGCGCCCGCTCAGTTGTGGGCGGTGGCGCGGTTGAGGCGGGCCGGAGGTGGTCGTGGGTCTGGAAGGCGTGAAATAACGCTGGAACCGTCAGCCGCGCAGCTAGCGCGGTGTTGAGCGATGGCTCAACGCGGGCTCCCGCCCGAGGCTCTGAGTGTCGGGTCGGGCACGGTCACGTTGGATTGGGGAACGAAGCGGTCGCCTGTGGCTTACGTTCGACTTTGGGAAGAGGCGGCGCCTGTCCGCAGCGGTGCGGGATGGTAGACTATTTCCTGCTCAAGCGGCGGCTACGGTTGCCGCTGGGCTCTCGGGATTCTCGATGAAGAAAAAGGCTGTGTATGCCGCGCTGATCGCGCTTGGCGTCCTGCACCAGGACTTCTGGCTCTGGGACTCGACGACGCTCGTGTTCGGGTTTCTACCGGTGGGGCTGGCCTACCACGCGGTCTACTCGCTGGTGGCCGCGTTCCTTTGGTACTTGGCGCTCCGCTACGCCTGGCCCCATGACGTGGAGGCCTTCGCTGAAGGCAAGCCAGACGATTTCGCCAAGAGCGGGGAGGGCTCCGCCGAATGACGCAGCTTGTCGTAATGGCGGTCTATCTTTCCGTGTTGCTGGCTCTCGGGCTGGCGAGCAACCGATTCTTCCGCGGCACGGCGAAGGACTACTTCCTGGCGAGTCACTCGATCGGTCCGGTGATCCTGCTGATGTCGGTGTTCGGGACCACGATGACCGCCTTCGCGCTCGTGGGCAGTTCGGGCGAGGCCTATCGGGCCGGCATCGGCGTCTACGGCATGATGGCGTCGTGGTCGGGGCTGATCCACGCGGCGGTGTTCTTCTTCGTGGGGATCAAGCTGTGGGCGCTCGGCAAACGCTGTGGGTTCGTCACGCAGGTGCAGTACTTTCGCAGCCGCTTTGAAAGTGATGCGCTCGGGACGATGCTGTTCCCCATCCTGGTGGGCCTGGTCATTCCGTATCTGCTGACCGGGCTGCTGGGAGCGCGCGCCGTGGTGTTGGCCCTGACGGGGGGCGCCGCGCCGGATGTCTTTCCGGAAACCGGCGGTGCGGTGCCGCCGTGGCTGACCGGGCTGGTGATCTGCGGCGTCGTGCTGTTCTATATCTTCTACGGCGGCTTGCGGGCCGCCGCCTGGGCCCATACGTTTCAGACATGCGTGTTCATGGTCACCGGCATTATCGCCTTCTGGGTGATTTCGTCGGCGCTGGGCGGGCTGACGGCGGCGAGCGCGAAGGTGCTCGAAACGCATCCCGAGCGCCTGATGCGGGGCGAGGAGATCACACAGTTACACTTCCTAACGTATTGCTTCATCCCGCTGTCGGTGGGGATGTTCCCGCACCTGTTCCAGCATTGGCTGACAGCACGCTCCGCCAAAACCTTCCGCCTCACCGTGGTGGCACACCCGATTTTCATCATGCTGGTGTGGGTGCCTTGCGTGCTGATCGGCGTGTGGGCGACGTCGGCGACGATGGGGGACGGGTCGTTGGTGGTGCCCGAAGACACGCGGCCCAACACGGAACTCGCCATCATGGTCGCCAAGCTGACGGGCCCTGCGCTGGGGGGCCTGCTGGGGGCGGGGATTCTGGCGGCGATCATGTCGTCGCTCGATTCGCAGTTCTTCTGCCTGGGCACGATGTTCACGAACGACATTGTGATCCACCACTTCGGCGAGGGCCGGTTTGACGACAAGCAGCGCGTGAAGCTGGCGCGGATCTTCATCATCGCGATCGTCGGGATCACCTACCTGCTGTCGCTGGCGGAGCCGCGGGCGGTCTTCACGCTGGGCGTGTGGTGCTTCAGCGGCTTCGCGAGCTTGTTCCCGCTGGTGTTCCTGTCGCTCTATTGGCGGCGCGCGACGAAGGCGGGAGCGATCGCGTCGGTGGTAACGATGGCGGCCGTTTGGTTCCTGCTGTTCCGGGAAAGCGGCTACGGGGTAGATCGCGGGTTCCTGTTCCTGGGGATGATGCCGGTGGCGACGATTTTTGCGGCGTCGCTGGTTGCGATGGTGGGAGTGTCGTTGGTGACCGAGGCACCGTCGGAGAAAACGTTGCGGAATTTCTTCCCGCCTCGGCGTGATTCGTCGCGGCTGCCGCTTGAGGAAGGGGTGGCGGCGGACTGAGAGAGTCGGCGCCTGGCCGCTTTTCCAACGCCCTTTCAGGGCTCCCGGTCTGAATGGGTGGGTACCCAGGGTTGCGCCCTCACGGGCTTCACCCTGGGCTAACATCCTACGCCGCTTCGCGGCTGCCCGAGCAGGCGGTCGTGCGCTTTTCTAGAACAGGTCTCGGCGAACGAGGGACAAGAGCCGAGCGGGGCTCGGCACGCCACGGGCGTGTGCCACGGGCCGGGGCGACCGGTTTGGACTGGTGGATCGAGGGCGGACCAGGATGCCGGTCGCGGCGCGGGCACGGCATGCCGTGCGCCCTACGTAGCAAGGCGTTGATGTTCGTGCTGCGATGAAGATCGCCTATATTACGGCGGGCGCCGGGGGGATGATCTGCGGCAACTGTCTGCGCGATAACACGCTGGCGCGGGCGCTGATCGGTCTCGGGCATGACGTTCAGCTCATCCCGACCTATACGCCGATTCGCACCGACGAGGAGAACGTCAGCCTCGACCGCGTCTTCCTGGGCGGCATCAACGTCTATCTGCAGAGTTACCTGCCGTTCCTGCGTCACGCGCCGGGTTTCGTCAAGCGGCTGTGGGACCATCCGGCGCTGCTCGGCTGGGTGGCGCAGCGCGCCGTCAAGACGCAGCCGGAAAAGCTGGGCGGATTGACCGTGTCCGTGATCGAAGGGGCCGACGGGCCGCATGCGAAGGAGGTCGGCCGGTTGGTGGAGTGGCTCGGGTCGTGGCGTCCGGACGTGGTCCATTTGACGAACTCGATGCTTGGGGGCATTGCGCCGGCGGTGCGGCGGGAGTTGGAGATCCCGGTGGTGTGTTCGCTGCAGGGCGAGGACTACTTTCTCTCGAAGCTGGCGTCGCCGCATCAAGAGCGCGCTTTCGAGGCGTTGCGTAAGGCGGCTGAGTCGGTCGACGTGTTCGTTGCACCGTGCCACGATCACGCCGCCGCCATGGCACCTTTGCTGGGTGTGGAGGAGGAGGCGATTCGGGTGGTGCGTCCCGGTATCGATCTGTCGGGATTCGAGGGGGCGCCATCCGTGGAACCTCGGAGGAACGCGAGCGAGTTTGTGGTCGGCTACTTGGCGCGGGTCTGTCCGGAGAAGGGCTTGCACTTGCTGGCGGAAGCTGTGCATCATTTGCGATCGAGGCAGCCTGCGGCGGAAGCCCGTATTCGCCTGCGGGTGGCGGGATGGCTCGGGGCCGAGCATGGCCCCTATCTCGAGGAAGTGCGCAGGCAGATTCGGGCGTGGGGGTTCGAGGATGATTTCGAATACCTGGGGACGATTGACCGCGAGGCCAAGCTCGACTTCCTCAAGAGCCTTGACGTGCTTTGCGTGCCGGCTTGCTATCGCGCGCCCAAGGGGGCGTATGTGCTGGAGGCGTTGGCGAGCGGCGTCCCGGTCGTCGAGCCGCGGCTGGGCGTGTTCCCCGAGTGGATTGAGGCGACGGGCGGTGGGCTGTTGTTTGAACCTGAAGACGTACAAAACCTCGCTGGGTGCCTGGAGCGGCTGCTGGAGAATCCAGAAGAAGCCGCGGCGATGGGTAGGCAGGGACAGGACGTCGTTCGTGCGCGTTTCAGCAACCGGCACATGGCCGAGGAGATGTTGGGCGTCTATCGGGGGCTGAGTGGTTCTCACGAAACAGCTTTGTAGGTCCGCTATTCTCAACGGGAGTGATCTCTTGAAGCCCGACTGTTATTTCGGGTCTAGCGGCTTTGGAGGGAAGGGAAGGTTCGTGCCGGACCGCTCCCTGACGGTCACGGCTCGGTTGCGTAGGTAGTCGAAGGAGATCTGAGGAGTATGGTTTTTGAATTCCATCACCGGCGGCGGATCTACTGGCAGGAAACCGACATGGCCGGCATCATCCACTTCACGAACTACTTCCGTTACATGGAAGAGACCGAGGCCGAGTTTCTGCACTCGCTGGGGCTTGGGCACCTGGAGACCCGCAGGCGGTACGGAATCATGGCCCCGCGCGTCCACGCCGAATGCGACTTCATCAAGACGGTGACCTACAGCGACGAGTTGGACATCCACCTGTGGGTCTTCAAGAAGGGCCGGTCGTCGCTCGGGTATGAGTTTTCCTTCAAGCATGACGGCGAGGAGGTGGCGCACGGCCGGATGATTGTGGCGTGCGTGACGAAGGATGAGAATGACAGGATGAAGTCCGCGCCGATCCCGAAGGCGTTAGACGAGTTGTTGGAGGTAGCGCCGTTTGCGCGGGAGGGGGCTGAACGATGAACCCACGGGGCGAGGTGCCTTGTGTCCGACAGTATTGTAGAATGTCAGACAGGAGCTAGCCATGCCATCCAATCGCATCTCAATCAGAATCGGCGAGGAGCTTCGAGCCAACTTGGCGGCGGAAGCCGTCGCGAGTGGGAAACGCGAGTCTGAGCTAGTTCGCGAGGCGCTGGTGCAGTATCTCGCCTCGCGCGATCAGGGCGAGAGTGCCTATGATGTCGCGAAACGGCTGAAATTCCTCGGCTGCGTCAAGGACGCGCCACCCGACTTGAGCACGAACCCGGACCACTTCGAAGGATTCGGACGTTCATGAGGCAGCAGGTTCTGGTGGACGCTGGGCCGATGGTCGCGATCGCATCGACCCGGGATTCTCATCACGAGATCTGCATGGAAGAGCTGCGCAGCATCAAGACGCCGCTTTTAACGTGCTGGCCGGTTGTTACGGAAGCGGCTTGGCTGTTGCGCCACCAACCTCTCGGGCTCCGCAGGCTTTTCAAAAGCTTAGAGGATGAGCTCTTTCGAGTCGCGGATCTTGATGCAGCTTGCTTTCCGTGGATCGCCGAGTTCGTTGGGCGTTACCAAAAGCTAGGCGCACAGTTGGCCGACGCGGCTTTGGTGTATCTCGCGGAGCGTGAAGGCATCGATGTCATCTTCACGCTCGATCGCAGAGATTTCTCGGTTTACCGCTTTCGACGAGATCGAAGCTTCGTGATCGTCCCGCGAGAGCAATAGACGATCGTTACGGTGGCTCTAACAAGGACAGCATGACCCCGCAGCCTGCTGAACTCGCGGTTGTTGATCTCTATAAGGAATATCCGACGCCGAGCGAGCCGCTGGTGGTGGTTCGCGATGTGTCGTTCGAGATGCGGCGCGGCGAGGCGCTGGCCATCATGGGACCGTCGGGCTCGGGAAAGAGCACGCTGCTCTATATGCTCGGCGCGCTCGAGAAACCCACGCGCGGCGCGGTGACGGTCGGCGCCCGCGATCCGTTCGCGCTACCCGAGGCCGAACTTGCGGCGTTTCGCAACCAGCAGGTTGGGTTTGTCTTCCAGGAGCATCACCTGCTGCCGCAGTGCTCGGCTCTTGAAAATGTGCTGATTCCCACCATGGCGCCCGGTGCCGGCGGGGCCGGGTCGGACGCCGAGGAACGGGCGCGGCAGCTGCTCGATCGCGTGGGCTTAAGCGATCGGGCCGAGCACCGTCCGGCCGAGCTGTCGGGGGGCGAACGCCAGCGCGTCGCGATCGCCCGGGCGCTGATCAACCGGGCTCCACTCATCCTCGCCGATGAGCCGACTGGCAATCTCGACCGGCATACGGCCGGGGCTGTTGCCGACTTGCTGCTCGATCTTCACCGAGAAGAAAACACGATTCTGATTGCGGTGACTCACAGCGCGGAGCTGGCACAGCGGTTCCCGCTCCGGGCGGAACTGCTCGATGGGCGGCTGGAGTTCGTCGAAACGACGCGTTAGAAGTGGCGTTGGGAGCTGCTTGCCGCGACTTGGCTAACTCGGGCGGAGCCGCAGGCGCGAAGTTGTTATCAACAATATCGAGGAGCTCGAAGAAGAGCAGGTTCCTCCAGAAAGCTGCGAATCATGCTTTCAGTAGGGCAGAAGACAATCTTATGGTGCTTGCTCGTCGGTCTAATTGTCTCGATACCGCTACCACTACTTGTGGAGAGATTTTTCCCACGCAGCAGTGCCGTCGTCGGGTACGTGCTACTGCCTGGCATGTTGGCAGGCGGCCTGTTCGCTCCTCAGGGAATTCATACTGGTGGACTCCGCACCACGCTGTTCGGATACTTCGTTCTCGTGTTTAATCTCGGCTTCTACTCCTTGCTCGCATACCCATTCGTGGAGCTGATCAGCTTTCTCAGGCTTGGTGGCCAGAACAGGCGAGAGCGATAGCGTAGAAACGAAGAGCGGTCAAGAACGCCGGGGAAGGTCCCCGCCGTTACGCTCGCGGCACCGGCTCACCGCGGACCATCTCTTCCAGGCAGACTCGCGGACAGATCGCCCCGCGAATGTAATCGACGAGGTGGGTGGCAACGCCTCGAATGCGCTTCTCGGCGGCCGGGTTGAGGCAGCGGCCGTCTTCATCGAACACTTTGTGTACCCCGGCGATTGAGGCCGGCCCCGGCAGCACGATCGCTCCCACATGCGAGCAGACGCTGCGCAGGTGCTCCAGCGCCTTGATGGCACCGATCGCCCCGGCGGCGACTCCCAACAGCGCGACCGGCTTCCCACTCATCACCGACGGGAAGCCCAGGTGTTCGATCAGTAGCTTGATGACGCTGCTGTAACTGCCGTGGTATTCGGGCGTGGCGAAGATAACGCCGGTGGCGGCCGTAACTTTCTCCTTCAACGCGTCCATCGTTGCGGCATCTTGTGATCCGGGAAGACGGAGGTCGAGTTGAGCGGGGTCGACCACCTCGACCGCGACATCATCGTGCTTGCCCAGCTCGTCCACGACGAGCGCCATGGCCTTGGCGGTGTTGTTCCCCGCCCTCGCGCTGCCAATCATGGCGACGATGCGGATGGGGGTGCTGTTGTCGGGCATGCTCTTCTCCTTATGTCGAGTCTAACGGAGGTGAGGGCATGCGAGTGCCCTAGCGCAAGCGCGGACTTCCGTCCGCGCCTCTGAAGCGTTGAATGGCACGGTCGCGTCAGGCCGGGACGTCGGGCGGGCAGCAAGGCTTGCGTACAGATTGTTCATCCATCGGTATCGCTGGGCCAGGAGCGCACCAGCCGGTCCAATTCTGCAAGCCGGCCGAGGAGCCCGGCGAACTCATCGAGGCGCAGCGCGTTCGCTCCGTCGGAGAGCGCCTTCTCGGGCTGTTCGTGGACCTCGAAGAACAACGCGTCCACGCCGGCGGCCACACCCGCGCGCGCCAGAGTCTCGATGAACTCCGGCTGGCCGCCACTCGAGCTTTGGCGGCCGCCGGGTAGCTGCAGACTGTGCGTTACATCGAGCACAACGGGGTATCCGAGTTGCCGCATGACCGGCAGGCCGCGGAAGTCGACCACGAGGTTGCCATAGCCGAAGGTCGTGCCCCGCTCGGTGAGCAAAATGCGGTCGTTGCCCGTCGAGGCGACTTTGTCGGCCGCGTAGCGCATGTCCCAAGGCGCGAGGAACTGGCCTTTCTTGATGTTGACCGCCCGGCCGCTGCGCCCGGCTTCGACGAGCAGGTCGGTCTGGCGGCAGAGGAACGCCGGGATCTGGAGCACGTCACAGACCTGCGCGGCCGGGGCGACCTGGCGAACGTCGTGCACGTCGGTCAGCACGGGCAGGCCCGTTTGCTTGTTGACGTCAGCCAGAATCGCCAGCCCTTCTTCGGGGCCTGGTCCGCGGAAGGAGCCGAGGCTGGTGCGATTTGCCTTGTCGTAGGAGGCCTTGAAGATGACTGGCAGCTCAGCCGCCGATGCCGCTTCGCGAACCGCACGCGCCGTTGCCAGAGCGTGCTCGCGCGACTCGATCACGCAAGGGCCGGCAATCACGGCAAGCGGAGCGCCGCCGCCGATCTTGACGGGGCCGATTTCGATCGCGTTCACGAGATCAGGAGGACGGCGCCATGGCGAACGTCCACTCCACGCCCCCGGCCGCCGCCGGGACGGCGCGGCCGTTCGCGCTATTGCATGCTGCGCACTCGCAGGAACTGTTCAGCCTCGGCCTCTTTGCGGTCTTGGACCCGGCTCTTATGGTAGTGGTAGCCCGCCTCGACAAACGCCTGGAACACAGGATGGGGCTCGAGCGGTTTCGACTTGAACTCAGGATGAAATTGGCAGCCCAGGTACCAAGGGTGGCTGGGCAGCTCGCAAATCTCGACATATAAGGCATCGGGGGTTTCGCCGGCGATCACCATCCCCTGGGAGGTGATCGCCTCCTCGTACTCGCGGTTGAACTCGTAGCGGTGGCGATGCCGCTCGTGAATCTCGGTACGTCCGTAGGCCAACTCGGCGAAGCTGCCCTCGGCCAACCGGCAAGGCCAACTGCCGAGCCGCATCGTTCCCCCAAGGTCCTCGACGCCTTTCAACTCGCGCAGCTTGAAGAACAGCCGCTGGGGCGTCGCCGGGTCGAACTCGGTCGAGTGCGCCTGCTCGAGCCCACACACGTTGCGGGCATACTCGATGACCATCGTCTGCATGCCGAGACAGATGCCGAAATAGGGCACGCGCTGCTCGCGGGCATAGCGGATGGCCTCGATCATCCCCTCGATGCCGCGGGTGCCGAAGCCGCCGGGTACGAGAATGCCGTCAAGGTCGCCCAACTGGTGCGCCGCCGTCTCTCGCGTGATGCCCTCGGCCTCGACCCATTCGATGCTCACCCGCAGGCTGTGCGCGAGCCCGCCGTGAAGCAGCGCCTCCTTGAGACTCTTGTAGGAATCCTCGTAGTCGACGTACTTGCCGATGATGCCGATCGTAACCTCATCGGCCGGATGCCGCAGGCGGTCGAGCATCTCCTCCCAGTCGCGCAGGTCGCGCGCCGGCGGGTCCATGCCGAAACAGCGCAAGATGATTTCGTCGACGCTTTCCTGCGCCAGGTTGACGGGCACGCGATAGACCGAATCGACGTCGCGGGCGGCGATGACGGCTGCCTTGTCGACGTCGCAGAAGAGCGCAATTTTCTCGCGCAACTCGCGTGACAGGTCGGTCTCGGTGCGGCACAGCAGAATGTCGGGCTGGATGCCGAGCGCCCGCAACTCCTTGACGCTGTGCTGGGTGGGTTTGGTCTTCAGCTCGCCGGCGGCGGCGATCCACGGCACCAAAGTGACGTGGACGAAGACGGAGTTCTCGCGGCCCAACTCGTGCCGCATCTGGCGGATCGCCTCGAGGAACGGCAGCGACTCAATATCGCCCACCGTCCCGCCGATCTCGACGATCACGATGTCGACATCGTCGGTCGAGATCTTGCGCATGGCAGCCTTGATCTCGTTCGTCACGTGCGGGATGACCTGGACGGTCTTGCCCAGGTAGTCGCCCCGGCGCTCCTTGGCGAGGATGCGCTCGTAGATGCGTCCGCTAGTGACGTTGTTGGCCTGGGTGAGCTTAGCGTGTGTGAAACGCTCGTAGTGGCCCAGGTCGAGGTCGGTCTCGGCGCCGTCGTCGGTGACGAAAACCTCGCCGTGTTGAAACGGACTCATCGTGCCGGGATCGACGTTGAGATAGGGGTCGAACTTCTGCAGGTTCACGCGCAGACCGCGGCTCTCCAGCAGACAGCCCATCGAAGCGGCCGCGATGCCCTTGCCTAACGAGGAGACGACGCCTCCGGTCACAAAAATGTATTTTTTTTCTTCACTCATGCAGGCGCCCCGAGAACGAGCGGGGCGGGCCGCCTGGCTCCGCGGCGGACAAGAAGGGCGGACTCTACGGACAAGCTACCGGCGGCAGCGGAAGACAGCGGTTTTCGGGGGCTAGTGGGGCCGTTTCGCGCTTCGGTGGGTTTGTCGCGGCGAAAACGAACCATGCGTTTGGGGAAGGTATCGGTGGGCGGTGACGGATCATCCGCCACCGTGAACACTCTACTCTAGCATGGTCGCGGGCGCTATGATAAAATCAGGTCGCCTGCAAGGGCGGCGGCGGCGCAATACCGGCCGGCACAACGCTGAACGGACAAGGGGAGGGAGGTCGAGCGTGGCGGCATCTGCTTTTCGCAGTGTTGTTCTAGTCTCTACTACGCTCGGGATCCTGTGTTTGTTTCCCGCCCTGCCTGCCCAAGCGGCCGACGCAAAAGTCGGCCTCAAGAACCGCACGCCCGAACCTGTTCTCGAGTCAAATCGGGCCAGCCGCATCACCGTTGACGTTCAACTGGCCTTGATCAATGTGACTGTCACCGACCCTATGAACCGCTTGGTGACGGGCCTCGAGAAAAAGCATTTCACGGTCAGGGAAGACAAGGTGGTGCAGGAGATTACGCAGTTCGGCGCCGAGGATGCGCCGTTATCTCTGGGCATCGTGTTCGACGCCAGCTCGAGCATGGGCCACAAGATGAGCAAGGCCCGCGAGGCGGTGGCGCAGTTCTTCAAGTCGTCGAATCCAGAGGACGAGTTTTTCCTGGTGCAGTTCAACAACCGGCCGGAGATGGTGTCCGGTTTCACCCGCTCGGTCGAGCAGATCCAGAACCGCCTCACCTTCACTCAATCTAAGGGCCGCACGGCGTTGCTCGACGCCATCTACCTCGCGATCACCAAGATGAAAGAAGCCTCGAACTCGAAAAAGGCCCTGCTCGTGATCTCCGACGGTGGCGACAACAGCAGCCGCTACACCGAACGCGAGATCAAGCGCTTGGTTCGCGAGGCCGACGTCCAGATCTACGCCATCGGGATATTCGAGCCCATCTCGTCGCGTGGACGGACCTCCGAGGAGTTGAACGGGCCGAACCTTCTCTCTGAGATCGCCGAGCAAACGGGCGGACGGCAGTTCCCCGTCGAGAACCTGAACGAGCTTCCCGACATCGCGGCCAAGATCGGAATCGAGCTTCGGAACCAGTACGTCTTGGGCTACGTCCCTAGCAATCAGGAGAAGGACGGCAAGTGGCGGCGGGTCAAAGTCGAGATGAAGAAGATCCGTGGCATGCCTCGGCTTCGTCCGTACTTTCGACTGGGCTACTACGCCCCCTCGCGGTAGCCGCCGATTAGAACTTTGGCGGCGGACGGCGAGAAGCGGCGGCCGATGGGCAACGGAATCGACATGAGAAATGGAAGGCGGAGCGGCGGCTGGGCCGTGGCGGCCCTTAGTATGACCCTGAGCACGGCGCTGGTGCTGGGTCTCTCGCTGCTATCCGCGCAGACAGCCTCCAAGCCGGCTAGGAAGGAGTCAGATACAGGCATCACCTTCACCGCCGATACGCGTCTGGTGGTGTTGCACACGACCGTCCAAGACAAGAAGAACCACCTCGTCACCGACCTTGCGCAAGAATCGTTCCGCGTCTACGAGGACGACGTGCTCCAGCGTCTCACGCTGTTCCGGCGCGAAGACGTGCCGGTGTCGCTCGGCATCCTGGTCGATAACAGCGGCAGCATGATTGACAAGCGCCGCAAGGTCAACGCCGCGGCTTTGTCGTTCGTCAAGGCGTCGAACCCTCAGGACGAGGTCTTCATCGTCAACTTCAATGACGAAGCGTTTCTCGACGCCCCGTTTACGGCTGACTTGCCGCGCCTGCAGGACGGCCTGCAGCGGATCGACTCGCGGGGTGGCACGGCCCTCTATGAGGCGATCACCATGTCGCTCGATTACATGGAAGAAGAGGCCCAGCGTGACAAGCGGGTGCTGCTCGTGATCAGCGACGGCGAAGACAATGCCAGCCCGTCGAACCTCGAGGTCCTGGTGCGCCGCCTACAGGCCTCCGAGGAGCGCACGGTCATCTATGCCATCGGGCTGCTGAGCGAAGAGGACCGCCGCTCGGCCAAACGAGCCAGCCGGGCGATAGGGCACATCGTCAAGGCCACCGGCGGTGCCGCCTTCTTCCCGCTAGATGTCGACGAGGTGGGCGCGATCACGCAGCGGGTGGCGCACGACATCCGAAATCAGTACACGCTCGCGTACTCGCCGAGCAATCCGGGGGGGCAGGGCTTTCACCGCGTGAAGGTTGTGCTTGCCGGCAAAGCCAAGAAGCACACGGCGCGGCACCGGCCGGGCTATTTCACCCAGTAATCCGGCGCGAGAATCCGCCGCGCTGGGTCTGTCTTCATCTCTTTCCATGCAGCGGACGGCGAAGCTCCGCGCCATCGCGCGCTTCCTTTGGACGGCCACGCGCGGCTATCGGCTGCGGCCCTGGGCCAGTCCGTATCTGCGGTGGCGCATCGAAACCTACCAGGGCCGGCCGGCGGACCGTGTCGATGCCCGCTACTTCCACCGGTTCACGTGGCGGCATCGCCGTGAGCTGTGGCGGTTTCTTTGCTGGGCCGGTGAGATGGGCGCGTCGGTACGCTCGTCCAAGGCTGCTTCCGGGCCGCGCGCGTAGGCTGCTGAAGAAGCGGCCAGGTCGGCCGCGATCACAGCGGGGCCGGTTTCCTTAGCTGCTATGCGGTAACAACACCTAGAGGCTTCCGCCCCATCCAGGTGCCGCGGGTAAAGTCCGGAAAGTCGACGGTCCTGCTGTTATCGGCGATCGAGCGCTCGCTCAACTCCGACACCGCACACAGGGCCGCCCCGTCGTAGACGTCGGTATCGAGGGGCTGTCCGTTTCGTAGGCAGTAGACGAGGCGATAGGCCTGGACAAAGTCCATGCCGCCGTGGCCGGAGCCCTTGGCTTTCTCCTGCAAGTCACGCCATAGAGGGTGCTCATACTGGCCCGCATAATCGTTGATGAGGTCCTCCCACTTGTGCCTGGGGCTCTTGCCGTCGAGGTAGATCTTGGCATCCGGATACTTTTGCACGAGACCCTTGGTGCCTTGGATCAGATAGTCCCGGCTGTAGGGACGGGGTGTGCTGGTATCGTGCGTGACCATCACGGTCTGCCCGGCGCGCGTGCGGATCATTGAGGTCACAACATCGCCCAGGACGATATCAAGCTCTGCCTGGGGGCTTTCGGGACCAAACTCAGTGGCCACGAACTCCTGGAGGCTATGTGACTTCGAACTCATCGCCACCATGTGGTCGAACTGGTTGCCACGGTTGATGTTCAGACATTGCGCCACCGGACCGAGCCCGTGCGTGGGATACAGGTCGCCGTTGCGCCGGAGAGCGTGTTGGAGCCGCCAGAGCTTCCGGCCGCCACGGTCGCTGAACTTGCCGGCACGCAGATCGTGCAGATAGCCGCAGCGGGCGTGTACCAGGCCCCCGAGCAGATTCTGTCGGACCATGTTGAGAACCATGAGTTCGACACGATCGTAGTTGCAGTTTTCCATCTGCACGCAGTAGCGGCCGGTCTGCTCGGAGGTCTCGACGAGTTCCCAACACTCCTCGAGTGTCACGGCGATGGGGACTTCGCTGGCCGCGTGCTTTCCGTTCTTCATAGCCTCGACACAGACCGGCGTGTGCCAGCGCCAGGGGGTCGCGGTGAAGACGAGGTCGAGGTCACTGCGGGCACAGAGACGCTTGTAGTCGGTGTCACCACGGGAATAGCCCTCTGGTTGCGGCTGACCGGCTTCGGTCACCATCTTTTGGGCGCGCACAACCTTGCTCTCGAGGATGTCGCATACGGCGCGGATCTCGACACCCTCGAGCTTCAAGAGGTTCCCAAGGTCCCCGCGCCCTCGTCCTCCGATACCGACGAATCCGATGCGGACCTTGTCCATCGGTTTTGCGGTGCGTTCTGGGACCGCGGCAACAGCGAGCGGCGCGCTGGCGCCGACCGCGGCGATCTGGTTCAGAAATTGTCTTCGATTGTAGGCTGCTAACATGACTCTTCCTCCTCCCCGGACAGGGAGACGGGCAGGGCCGGTCTCGAGTGGACCGATTGGCAGACAGATTCTAACACCGTGAGCCAAATTTAGTTGTCGCGAACGATGCTTCCGCCCCAGATCCGTCCGTAAGGCAGTGGGACGGTGCGTCGTCACGCCCTGATGACTCGGCGGGTGGAACTGGAAGAGAGCGGATGTGTTTGCGCTTGGCTCACCCGCCGGGTGTTGAGGGTGTGCGGACTCGTTGGTTATGCGTATCGATCCGTCGACCCTGCAAGGATCGAACAATCCTAGCCCATGGATTCATCCATGGGTTCCGAACGGCTGCATCAGCTTGTTTCGCCGGGCAGCTGTTGCGCGGGGTCGTTGAGCGGTGTGCGGACTCGTTGGTTATGCGTATCGATCCGTCGACCCTGCAAGGATCGAACAATCCTAGCCCATGGATTCATCCATGGGTTCCGAACGGCTGCATCAGAACAGCCTCGGGGCGGGCGGAGGGCGCTGCGGACCGACACCCATGGATGAATCCATGGGCTAGGATTGTGACGCCCTTCCGGGCTCGGGCCTGTGGTTGGACGTGTCTGTTTGCGCCAAGAGGCAACCGCGGATTCCCATCCGCGGCTCGGTTGCGCTGCGGCGTGCAGTTGCGGCGGACCAGAGCTTCAAGCGATCGTCAGAATCCTTACGTACGGATTTGGGCCCGCTGAGCTAGCCACAGGGTCGCCCCCCAAGCCGGCAAGGAACGCAAGCGAATCGGGTAGAATCGCGGCATGCTTCGTTACGCTGTCCTTCTGCTCGTTGTACACGCCTCGAGTGCTTGGGCCCAGAGTGATGCCGGGGCCCGGAGTGACCCATTCGCCTCGGTCGCCCGTAATACCTTCGCGGACCTGGTCAAGCTGTCGCCGGACCCCCCTGAAGTTGATGTCCGGGTTCACGGGAAGCGCGAAGAAGAGAACCTGCGCATCGAGGACGTCTCGTGGTCGTCGTTGGACGGCGAGACGGTGCCGGCCTTCGTCGTTCGGCCGGCAGATGCCGATGGCCGGCTTCCCGCCGTAATCTGCCTGCACGGCAGCAGCGGCAACCGGGACGCGATGATGACGAAGCAGTTCGGGCCGGGTGAATGGACACGTCCCGGCCGCGACGAGCCGCACACGCGCATGTTGGGGTGGGCGCGTGAGTTGGCACGACGAGGCTATCTGGCCCTCGCGATGACTCAGCGGGGACTCGACCGCCGCAGCCCGCCGATCAACGCGCAGGCGAACGTGCTACTCACCCGCAACCGTACCGCCATGGGAGCGGTGCTGCACGAGATCCGCCAGGCGGTGACCTATCTCGCCGAGCGGCCCGACGTCCACCCCGGCCGCATCGCGGCCACCGGCATGTCGTTCGGTGGCATCACGTCGTTCTATCTATGGGTGCTGGATGATCGTCTGGCGGCCGCGGCGCCGCTGTGTGGTGGTGTCGGCTCGGTTGATGTCTTCGGACGGCAGAGCCCGCGCGTCTCCTACCACGGGACGTACTGGTGGATTCCCGGCATGCTCGATAAGGGCGACCAGGCTGACTTTGCCGCCGCGATCGCGCCGAAACCGCTCATGCTGTGGGCTCCGACCGAAGACGTGGGCATGCCGAAAGCCGGAGTTGATCAATTCGTCGCCAAGGTGAGGCCGGCGTACGCGCGGGCAGGGAGTCCGTCGTCGTTCGTGGTCCACCAGCCGCCCGGTGGGCATTCGTTCACGCTGGAGGCGTTCGAAGCGATGGTCGAGTTCTTCGAGAAGCAACTGTAGCAGTAACAGAGTCTCTGACGGAAACGGCGCAGTTAAGAGTGTTTCGGACTTACTCAAACCCCGACTGTGATCAGCGCTCCTGCTTTGCCACGACGGCGTTAGTCAGCGCCGGTGAGGCGGAGCCATGTGTCCTCGTACCAGTAGTGAACGACGGATGCTTTCTCAAGAAACGCATCGTCGATTCCGGCGTGGCGGATATTGCGGATGGGCGGAGGTTTCGGTCCGCCGTAGGCGCGGTAATGGCGGACGATGTATTGCCGATCGACCGTGGAGATTTGGCGCGAATAGGCGATAACTCCGTTGCCGACGCCCTGGAGAAACCCGCGGTCGTCGGCCGGCGCCAGTTCTTCCGGGCTCGCGCCGGATTCGTCGCGGAAGACGAGGATCACCGACTGTCCATTCGTGGAACATAGCACGGCCCAGCCGGCCTGGCCCGCAGCGAAGAACTCTCCCGAGATAACGTTCACGCCGGGCCCTTCGGGCTCGGGTTGAGGCACGAGGCAGCCCTTCTCGCGCAGAACGCCCGCCACCGCCTCGGGCAACTGAGGAAACGAGTCGATGGGCAGGCGGCGTATGGCGGCCGCGGCCTCGTCGAATCGCCTTTGGTCCAGCATTGGCGGCCGCGCGTCGGGCCTTAGGATGCCCCCCCTTTGGGGGTCCATTCGTGAGGGCGGCTGCGCCGCAGTCTCGCTGTCCTGAGGAGGAGAGTTGGTCTCGGGGACAGAAGGACAGCCAGCTAGGCAGAGCGACGCCGCGACGATGGCGAAGGCCGGGATGCTGGAGCGCAGGCGATACCAACGATGCGGCTTCATGCAATGAGTCACCTGCAACACAGGTGTACCACACCCTTGAGGCCCTCCTGTGTTCGCTGGAATCCCTTACCCAACTCACCCGCCCGTTCGGCGTACAATAGGTTTCCTCGGCGGGCATCGCTATGTTGAATCAGGGAAGACGCCATATCCTCTGGAAGCTCGGAGTGAGCTTTCTGCTCCTCTGCGGGGGGGCTGTCACCTTCGGCGCCGACGTCACGCCGGAACGCTTGAACCAAGCCGCCAAGGAGCCTCATAACTGGCTCACTTACTACGGCAACTACAACGCCTGGCGCTACAGCGCGCTCGACCAGGTCCATCGCTACAACGTCGATAAGCTCGTCCCTGTATGGACGTTCCAGACCGGCGAGATTGATGGCGGCTTGCAGTCGTCGCCTCTCGTCGTCGACGGCGTCATGTACATCACCGGCGCCTGGAATCGCGTCTTCGCGATCGATGCCGTCACCGGCGAGGAGCTTTGGCACTACTATCACCCACGTACCGAGGAAATCCCCGGGCTCTACGGCACCTGGAACCGCGGCGTGGCCGTTGGACACGGCTTGGTCTTCATGGGCACGCTCGACAATAAGCTGGTGGCCCTCGACGCGAAGACAGGCCGCGAGGTATGGCAAGTCGAGATCGAGAACGCCAAGCAGTGCGGCTGCAATATCACGAGCGCACCGCTACTCGTCAAGGACAAGATCATCACCGGCGTTACCGGCGGCGACTCCGCCCATCGCGGCTATATCAGCGCCTTCGACGCCAAGACCGGCCGTCACGCCTGGCGCTTCTGGACAATCCCCGCTCCCGGTGAACCCGGCAACGATACCTGGCAAGGCGATAGCTGGAAGTTTGGAGGCGGTTCGAGCTGGATACCCGGCTCCTACGACCCCGAACTGGACCTGCTTTACTGGGGCGTCGGCAACCCAGCGGCGGACTTCTACGGCGATTCGCGCCAGGGCGATAACCTCTACACCGACTCGATCGTCGCTCTCGATCCCGACACGGGCAAGCTCCAGTGGCACTACCAGGAAGTGCCCCACGACGTCTGGGACTGGGACAGCGCCTACGAAATCGTCCTCGTCGATCTCGAATACCGTGGGCGCAAGCGCAAGCTGATCGTTAACCCCAACAAGGGCGGCTACACCTGGGTCCTCGACCGCACGAACGGCGAATTCATCAAGGCCTGGCCGCTGGCAGAGAACATCGACTGGATCACGGGCATTGACGAAGAGGGCAACCTAATCGGACGCAAGGAACCGATCGTCGGTCAGTACATGAAGATGTGTCCGTCGATCGGCGGCGGCCGCAGTTGGAACCACGGGGCCTATAGCCCGAAGACCGGTTGGTTTTACTCGACCGGCATCGAGTGGTGCCAGACGGTTATCTCGCGTCCTGAAGAACCCCGCGAGGGCATGACCTACTTCGGCGGCGAGTTCACGCTCGAGCCGCCGAACAAGGGCGAGGCCGGTGGACACCTCTCCGCCTACGACCCGATCACGGGCGAGCGCCATTGGCAGATTCGGCACAAGTACCCGCTGCTTGCCTCGCAGCTTGCCACGGCCGGCAATCTGCTCTTTACCGGTGACGCCACCGGACGCGCCTTTGCCCTCGACGCCGAGACCGGGAAGGAACTGTGGTCGTTCCGTACCGGCTCGGGGATCCGAAGTTCTCCGATGACGTATGCAGTCGACGGCAAGCAGTACGTGGCTATCCCGAGTGGCTGGGGCTCGGCGCTGGCCGGCTTGATGACCCAGCTATGGCCCGAAGCGAAAGACTTCCCCAGCGGTGCGACCCTGTTCGTGTTCGCCTTACCGGAGTAGCAAGAATGGCAAAGTACGTTTCGTTCATCTGCCTGTGCCTCGCTTTGGCGCCGTTGTGCGCTCCCGACGCACTGCATGCCCAAAGCACCGTCGAGCTGGCCAGTGCGTCGGTCATCGCCAAGGGCAACGACCTCTTCGCCAAGAACTGCGCCACCGGCTACTGCCACGGCGCCGAAGGACGCGCCGCCCGCGGTCCCGACCTGCGCAACCGCGACTGGGATCCGCGCAAGCTCTACTCCTCGATTCGCGACGGCGTGCCAGGCACGACCATGCCGCCGTGGAACAACATCCTGCCCGACGAAGACCTCTGGGCCGTCACCGGATACATCATCAGCCTGGGAACGACCAGGCTGACCGGTTCGGCCGGCACGATCACGGTGGGATCGGCTGCTGCCGGGCGCGCAGAGTTGACAGGCGAAGCCAAGCGCGGCCACGACTTGTTCTTCGATCTCAACAACCAGAAGCGCTGCGCCATCTGCCACCGCCTCGGCGGTAAAGGGACAGCGGTAGGGCCGGATCTTTCAAGCGCCTCGGGCAAGTCGGCCGAGGCGTTGATGAACGACATCGTGAACCCCGGCGCGTCGATCGCCGAGGGCTTCGAACAGACCGTCGTGACCTCGAAAGCGGGCGATACCATCGCCGGGGTCAAACAGTCGCAAACCGACGAGGTGATTCGCGTTTACGACAGCGAGGCGATCCCTCCGCCGCTCCGCACGTTCTACCGCGATAGCGTACGGAGCACGACGACGCGCAAGGAGTCCTCTATGCCCGCGAACTACGATCAGTTCTATACGCGGAACGAGTTGCAGGCCATCGTGGCCTATCTCAAGTCGGGCAACTTCTGAGCCCAACATGGAGCGAAAACAGCTCCGCAATCGGAACCAGTCTGCGACTTCGTTCGATGATCGATGGACCCTCGGCACAGAGGGGAGGCAGCACGTGCATCGCGCTAGCCCGACTTTCGGTGCGTTAGCCCACCTGCCGTAGTTCCTCGCGAACGACGCGCCGCAACGTGTCTTCGAGCGGCTCTTCCACCCGCAGGACGTGCTCCCGTAGCGCGTCATTGATCACGGTCTGGTAGTTCCCTCCGCCGGCGCGATCGACTTGAGCCCGAAACCACTCCAACAAGTCGTCGTCGAGGCGAATCGTGATCCGGGTCTTTCCTTTCGGAACCCTCACCACACGACCGCGCTTTGCTTTGCTGAAATCGTATTCCTTTCTCATCGGCTCTCTCCATGCTGTCGGCGCTCGCTCTGCCGGCGTTCACTGGGCGTCGCTCTCCGGGCCGAGATGACCCGGATCGAGTCGTCCCGCCAGGTGTAGACAACGACCAGCGCCCGTCCCAGCGAGTCCACGCCAAGTGTTACCCAGCGCTCCTCTCCCTCCGCAAAAGGATCGCGCATTGTCAGTGCCAACTCGTCCTCCAAGGCTGTCACAGCGTCGGCGAAGCGCACGCCGTGCTTACGAACGTTCGACTCGGCCTTGGCAGGATCCCAATCAAACTTCACCCGTCTCCATTGTATGCACATTTGTACCCCAGCGTGCCCGAACTCAGGTGTGAGAACCCCTACTCAAGCTGGTCCCGATCAAGTGCACAGGACAAGAATCTCCATTTTCACAGGTGTCCGGTGCGCGAGTATTGCCGGTTAGCTAGCTCCGCGAGAACCAGCCGCGCTGGGCGTCAGAACCCGACGGAGGTCGATCTGTTTTCGATCATCGACATCCCGGTGTAGAGTACGATGGTTGGCGGTGAGCAGGTGTTTGAGGCGTAGGCAAAGTGGCTCTTATCTCTCCAATTCACACGCTTGGTTCAAGCAGGCGACACGGGGCGACAAAGGGGGCTGGGCGATAATGGGGGAAACTTCGATGGCTCGTTCGATGGCAGCGGTGCTGGTGAGTTGGGCAATCCTTGCCGGTTTGGCGGTGGCTCTTTTTGCCGCCGATTCCGGCCCGCGATTCAATGACAACAAGGAATTGCTGCGGCCGCGGGACTACCGCGAGTGGATCTTCATCGGCGCGACGCTCGGCATGAGCTACGACGAGAACGCAGAGAAACAGAAGCACCCCAAGTTTCACAACCTCTACCTCAATCCCACGGCCTACCGCGAATACAAGCGGAGCGGGCGCTTCCCCGAGAAAACGATGATCGCGATGGAAGTGCTCAGTGCCGCTTCACAATCGTCCATCAACCTCCAGGGCCACTTCGAGGACGAGTTGCTCGGCGTGGAAGTAGCGGTGAAAGACAGTTCGCGATACGCCGAGAGTTGGGCCTATTTCAACTTCATCGCCGAGGATGGGTCGCAAAAGGAAACCGCCACGGCCTACCCCAAAGAGCGCTGCTGGTCATGCCACGACGAGCATGCGGCGACGGATAACGTGTTTACGCAGTTCTATCCGGTGCTGCGCCAAGCTCGGTGAGTTGGAGCCGCACGCATAGGTCGAGGGGCTGATCTACCCCATCGATTGCCCGTGCGCTCAACGCGTCTTGGAAAGAATAGGCCGGCACGGGGGCCGACCCTTCCAGTTGGGAGGCCCGCACCACCAACCCCAAGGCGTTTCCTAGAACACGGGAAGCGATGAGGTGTCGGGCGGGCCGGAGGGGAACGTGAGGTGCCGCAACAGGTCCTCAGTGCTTCTCATCCTCTCGAACTCCTCGTGCGCGGACGCACGCATGGTCAGCAGGCAGCGCTCGATCTGATTGTTGATGGCTTCGATGGCGTCGAGCTGCTCCACGCGGAGCAGGGAGATGCCTGTGCGGCCGCGGTCGGCCCCACGGTCTCGCTGGTCGAGATAGGCCCGTACGGCGCGCACCTGATGCTCGACCAGGGCAATATCGCCCGCTTCCAGGGCGACCAGCAAGATCTGGACCGCCTCGCGGCATTGCTGATAGATGGTTTCAGGTTTCATGGCGGCTCGTTTCTCTGCCCAACTACTGAGCCTTATCGGAGATCGCGGAGGGCTCTAGAGTGAATCTGCGGCTGGGGCCCCTTGTCGGCTGACATTGGCGAGGCCTTGCGGGGGCTCGAGCGGCAGCCGCTTGGGCTTGGGCGATATCCTGTCGCCCAACGGTGGTGGTTCAGACTTTTCTTCTTGACCAGGGAACAAATCCGTAGCCGCTGGTGTCTAGAGAAGTGCAGCCGTGAATCGAACAGCTTGCCGGGTCCTGGTAAGCTGAGGTGGAATGCGAACCGGGAGGGGGACTGTCGAGTGTCCCTGAGCCAACCACACGCACCGAGTTGCGACGACAACGCCGACCTACTCGATCGGCTTCGGGCACGAAGACCGGGGGCGTTCGAAGAACTGCTGGACCTCTACCAGAAGCCGATCTACGGCTTTGTCTATCGGCTGCTTGACGACCCCGCGGACGCCCCGGACGTCACGCAGGAGGTCTTCATCAAGGTTTTTCGAAAGATCGGCGGCTTCCGCGGAGATTGCAGCTTGAAGTCCTGGCTCTACCGCATCGCCATCAACGAAGCGTTCAACCGCCGGCGCTGGTTTAGCCGCCATCGGCGTGCGGAGACGCCGATGGACTCAGTAAACGGCGTGTCAGGCCCCGCAGCGCACGCTTTGGCCGATAAGGGTGAATCGCCTTTCGATCTCACGTACCGGCGCGAACAGATGGCGCTCGTCGAGCAGACGCTGCGGCAGATGGACGAACGGCTCCGTTGCGCGGTGCTTCTCAGAGACGTGGAGGGCCATAGCTACAACGACATCGCCGAGATGCTTCAGCTTTCGCTCGGAACCGTGAAGTCGCGCATCCTCCGAGGACGCGAAGCGTTGAAGCGTGGATTGCAGCGGCATCTGCCGGCCGAGTTGCCCGACGGAGTTGCGCTGCACACGGAGTGAGTTATGAATTGTCGTTCGGCAGCATCGAGAATTCGGTCGTATGTCGACGGCCAGTTGGGATGGTTCCAGCGCCCGCTGGTCCGTCGGCATTTACTGCAATGCTCTGAGTGCTTCGAGCAGTACGAGGGCAGCGAGGTCGTCCACGATTTCGTTCGCGACCGGCGAGAGATCACTGCGCCGGCGTCCCTTCGGACGCGGATTCTGTTGGCTACGTCCGGAGCCGTGCGGTGGCATCCGATTTCCCAAGCCAAGCTGTGGCTCGAGAACTGGCTGCAGCCGCTCGCCGTCCCAGCCTTCGGGGGTGTGCTGTCCGCCATGGTTCTCTTTGGCGTGCTGATCTCGCACTTGTCGTTCGTGCGGGGCGGGTTGGTGGACGATATTCCCCTGACCTATCTCACACAGACCTGGATTGCGGGTCCCACGATCACGGAGGCGCCGGAGTTGGTGGTGCCGGAAGACATCATCGTCGAAGTGTTCGTCAATCGCGACGGCCGGGTCTATGACTTGCGCATGGTGAAGGTCCCGACGGCGTCTCCCCATCTTGCGTTGAAGCTGAAGTCACAGGTGGCTAGTGCGTTGTTGACGGCGAAGTTCGCTCCGGCGATGAACTTCGGGCGGCCGGTGCTGGGAAGCCTGCTGCTGTCGTTCCGGCCGGTGACGAGTTACATGGTTTACGGGTAGCTTCGCTCGATAGCTAGCCCCGGCTATAGATCCGCAGGGCGCTTCGCTCACGGCGGGCCGGCCCTCTTCCAAAAAGCTCCTGCCCAGTCGATCGGGACGATCTGCTCCTCGATACCGTGACGCTCGCGGTAGTCGTCAACGGCTTGGTGGCAGGCCTCCATCGCGCCATAGTCGTCGATGATGACGTATCCGCCCGCGGACAGGCTGGGATACAACGCCGACAAAGCGTCGAAGGTCGACTCGTAGAGATCGCCGTCGAGTCGGATCAGGGCTAGCTGCTTGATGGGAGCCGAGAGCAGCGTGTCCTTGAACCAACCCTTCAAGAACCGAACTTGATCATCGAGCAGACCGTATGCCTCGAAGTTGGCGCGGACTTCCTCGATCGGGATCGACAACTGTTGGTAGCGGTGGAGGTTCAGGCCCGCGTCGGCCGGGTAACGTGCGGCGTCCGGCGGCGGAACGCCCTCGAACGAGTCGGCCACCCAGACGGTCCGGGTCGTATCGGCGCGGGCCCGCAAGATCGCGCGCATCAGGATCGTCGTGCCGCCGCGCCAGACGCCGGTTTCAATCAGGTCGCCCGGGACGGCACGCGCCAGGACATCTTCGACGCAGCGGTGCACGTTGTCGAGCCGGCGTCGCCCGACCATGGTGTGGGCCGCCTCGGGCCAGTCCCTCCCTTCCTCGCGCACCTTCGGCGAGAACGGGACGACGATCCCGGGAGGAACCCGTCCCGAGTCGCGGTAGATGGAGTTGATCAGGCATTTCTTCATCAACTCGATGTAGTCGTCGGCGGCGCTGGAGGCGACTGCGGCGTTAACGGCCGCGGCGACATCGGGACCACTTCCATTCAGACCGGCTCCGCCCGCAATGGCCGGACTCGGGCGCAACCATCGCAATAGCGGGCCTACGATGCCGCCCATGCGCGAGAGGAGAGAGCCTCGAAGCATCCTGCCGGCATTATACGGTCAAGCTGCGTTACAAGCTGCCCGAGGGGTCGAAAAGCCGCTTGACCAGAGGCTGCAAGGCTTGCGGGCGCTGGAACCGGCCGATCGAATGTTGACGCCCCGGCTGTATCACCCGACAATACAAGGCAGTGGGTGAAATGAGGTATCGAGATGAGATTGGATAGGCTTATGCTGCAGCCGGTTGTCCTGGGGCTCGCTCTTGGGCTCAGCGTGCAGCCGCTGGTTGCTCAACGCCCGTCGAGCGAAAGGAATCTCGAAACCGACACCGTCAGCCGCGGCCCCGCAGCTCCCCTCAATCGCGACGCGGGCGTGCTCGACGTCGTCAAGCTGAAGGGTACGATCGGCAAGGTCGACCTCGACAAGCGCACCGTCACCATCGTGCCGAAAAAGAAGAAACAGGGGGAACTTGAGCTGAGCTTCTCTCAGCCCCGCGGCCGCGAGCAAATCAAGCTGTCGAAAAAGGCCGCCAAGGCCATCGGGAAAAAGGGTCTCGAACTCGAAGAACTGCAGCCCGGCTCAAAGGTGAGCTTGCAGTACTACCCAGGCTTGGGACAGTTGATGGAACTGATCATCGAGAAGCCCACCGGCTGAGCCGCGGTGATGGGCACCGGCCCACCCGAATCAATTCGGCCGGCCCGGCCCGGAGGACTCTCCGAATTCCCCGGCGATTCGCTTACGTCCGGCGAACCCCTCGTCGGTCCCGTGCCAGAACTCGATGCGCGCCTCGCCCAACTTCCAGCAGAGATAGACCTCGTCGCTGCCACGCTTCGCCGGAAAGTCAATCAGGCCGACATCGAGATCTTTGATGACGCAACCGGAGTTTTCGATGCTCTCCATCGCTTCCTTGAACCGGCGCACCGAAACGTCCTTGCGCGCGCGGTGCCCGGCAACCTTGGCCGGTTGGATCTCCATCCCGCCCGACATCTGGATGCGCTGACCTACTTCTTGTAGCTCCTGCTCGGCTTCGACGGCGTCTTTTCTTGCCTCGATCGCTGTCCGGAGCCACGTTTCGATGCGTGGGATGCAATCTTCGGCTTCCTGCAGGCTGAAGAATTTGGCCATGGTGTAATCTTGGGATGGAGGCGGATCGACCCGCGAAGTGTCGGCAGGCGGCTTGGCGCACCGTGGCCTGCTGTCGGGCGCGGGCTCCCACGCGAAGGTTCCCAGTCGCGCCCGACTTCTACAGTCTGTGAGGTGGAGTTTTATTTTATCAAGGACTTTGCCGGCCGGCCGTCGGCCGGTCCCGTTACATGTACAGCCCGCCGTTCACGCTCAACACCTGCCCGGTGATGTACGAGGCATCCTCGCCGGCGAGAAACGCGACGGCCTTGGCAATTTCCTCGGGCTCCCCCATCCGCTTGAGAGGCACCGCGGTGAGGATTTTCTCGCGAATCTTCTCATCAAGTGCCTCGGTCATGCCGGTGGCGATAAACCCGGGGGCGACGGCGTTGACAGTGATGTTGCGCGAGGCGACCTCGAGCGCCAGCGACTTGGTCAGCCCGATCAAGCCGGCTTTCGCCGATACGTAGTTCGCCTGTCCGGGATTCCCCGAAAGCGCCACGACCGAGGTGACGTTGATGATGCGCCCCCAACGCTGCTTCATCATGCCCTGCAATGCGGCCTGGACGCACAGAAAGCTTCCCGTTAGATTCGTTTCGAGCACCTGATGCCAAGCCTCCGACGACATTCGCAGCGCCAACCCGTCACGCGTGATCCCGGCATTGTTCACCAGGATCGTTACGGGGCCGAACCGTTCCGCCGCTTGTGCGAAAGCAGCTTTGATCGAATCCGGCGACGACACGTCGAGCGGCACCGCCTCGGCCTGCCCACCTTCCGACCGGATCTCCTCGACCAGTCGGGCCAGCTTCTCCTGCTGGCGGGCGCCCGCGACCACCCGAGCGCCGGCGCGCGCCAACTCGGCAGCGCAAGCCTGGCCGATCCCCTGGCTGGCGCCGGTGACAAACGCAACTCGGTCTTTCATCGCTGTAGCGCCTCCAAAGAGCCCGCCCCCAAAGAGTCCGCCTCTAAAGAGTCAAGGTCCCGTACACTCGAACCGCGCAACGAACGGTCGATGCTGCGAAGCAGCCCGGTCAGCACCTTGCCCGGACCGACCTCGATGAAATGGTCTACTCCTTCGCCGGCCAGATAGCGAACCGCCTGCTCCCAGCGTACCGGGTTCGGAACCTGATCCTTCAGGCCTTGTTTCGCTTCTTCACCGCTGCGAACCTCCCGGGCCGCAAAATTGTTGACCAACGGCGTGCTCAAGTCACGGAATTCGATCGCATCAAGGTCGCTTGCCAGCCGCTCCTGCGCGGGCTTCATCAGGGCGCAATGAAAGGGCGCGCTGACCTCGAGCTTCACGACCTTGCGGGCCCCGGCTGCCTTCGCCAGTTCCATCGCTCTCTCCACCGCACCCGCGTGGCCTGCGATGACCACCTGCGTCGGCGCGTTGAGATTCGCGGGACTGACCACTTCTCCCTGTGCCGCTTCCTGACAGATTCCTTCCAGCTTGTCGGGCGGCAACATCACCAGCGCGGCCATGGCGCCAACGCCCGCGGGAACAGCCTCCTGCATGTAGCGGCCCCGCTTGCGAACCAACTGCACGGCGTCGATGAAGTCGAGCGCCCCGGCGGCAACGAGTGCGGAGTATTCGCCCAGGCTGTGACCCGCAACGTAGTCCGCTGTAACCCCGCGCTCCCGCAGGACAGCCGCCGTCGCGACCGAGCATGTCAGAATCGCCGGCTGCGTATTCTCCGTCAGCTTGAGCTGGTCTTCGGGCCCCTCGAAGCAAAGCGACGAGAGAGAAAACCCGAGGGCCTCGTCCGCTTGCTCGAAAACCTGCCGCGCCTCGGGATACGCACCGGCCAGGTCCTTGCCCATTCCCGCCGCTTGCGAACCTTGCCCAGGGAATAGAAATGCAATCTTCACCATGGTGTAAAAGACAACCGTAGCACTTGCGGGGTCGGCAAACGCAACGGGGCATCGGCGCCAGGGCTTGATGACGTGACTACGGAACGATAACTCGGCCGGTGTAGTCGCGTACTACGGGTCGGAGGAGACCTTGGGGCTCATCGTCGTCAAAATCCACTCTGCCTCCCGCCGCTGATGTGGCGTCTGGGCGGTTCTTAACGCCAGCCCGATGGCACGGCTCGCTTCGGCCGGCTTGTGGGCATGCAGGTAGGCAAACGCGAGCGCTCGCCAGATTGGGGACCAGCGGGGCCGGGCCCGCGACGCTCGCTCTAGCGGAGCGACGGCGTCGCCGTACCGCAACTCGCGGCTATGAAGCATGCCGGTGAACAGCAAAGCTTCGGGGAAGCCTCCATCGAGATCGAGCGCCCGGCGGAGGCGACGCCACACCTCTTGACGGTCGCCGCCGGTTTCATCCAGCGCCTGCGCGTATCCGAAGTGGACACGAGCGGTGTCCGCACCTAGCTCCAGGGCACGAGCAAAGCGGCTTCGCGCATCCTCATAGTCGAGTAAACGAAGCGCCAACTCGCCCGCACGTACTCCGACGTCGGCTGCCGGTCCATCTTCAACAAGCGGGGCGATCATCTCCTTGGCGTCGGCCACATAGCCCAGTTCGAGCAGCAGATCGACTTGAAAAAGCCTCGCTTCGCTTCGTGAGAGAGCAACGGGCTCCACCTTTTGTTTCGAAGCCGCGTCCCCTATCGGGACCTCGATCTGCCTGAGCTGCAAACGGCGCAAGTACGCCGCCAGATCCCGCTCCCCTTGCTCGATCGGTTTCTCGAATACGCTTTGAAACGCCGCGGGCTGCGGGTCGCCCCGACCCAAGGCGGCGACGAAGTCGTCGAACCGACCCGAGTAGCGTTCGGACAAGCGCAACATGTGGGCGAAAGCCCAGCTCTGCGCATAGAAGACCCACGCCCCTTTCCCGTCGGAATAAATGGGCGAGTCCTCGTTCACTGCCAGCAGCGTCTCGAAATCGAGCAGAGGCTCGTCTCGCAGGGTCAGGACGTGCCCGGTGATCGGCTTGCCGATGCGTACGGTGTCGCGACCTGTTTGGACGCTGGAGTAGAGTTCCGCCACGCCCTCTTCCAGCCACAGCGGTAGGCTCGCGGTCGTCTGATGTTGAACCAAGTGGACGTACTCGTGAAACAGCGTCTGCTTGCGGTCACGCAGAACGATGTGCCCGGTCGACGAGCCGGTCCTCGACGGGAGCGCCGCCATGGCGTGGACCTGCCGGCTGTTGTGCAGGACGATGTAATCGTGCTTCCGGCCGGGCAGATAGTATGCCATCTTCCCGCCCGACTTCGCCCAACGAAAACGGTTGTAGTCACGGGCCGAGCCGAACAATACAACCCGCACCGGCATCGTGCCCTCGAACCCACTCTGGACGGCTTCGACGACTCGGTGGAACCGTTCGAGGTCCCGAGCGGTCTTACGGGCCGCGCGGTTGCCGGCGCTGCTGTAGAGTTCGAAATGCTCGGACTCGAGCTTTAGCCACTTGGCGGCGGAGCCGGTGGCCGGTAGGCTCAGCAGCCCGAGAACGATTAGCGCGTGACCAGGACACAAGCGTCTCACGGGACACCGAAAGCTCAGGAGCGGGTCTGAGACCCGCCGAGGCCCTTATTTTAGTGCCAGCGGACAGCCTTCAGCGTTCGGACCTGGAGGGCCGTAATCCGTCCGTAGCCTGCGAGTGGATCTGGGACTAGAAGCTTCATGCACGAACGCGGCTGCTCAACGCGGGCTGACGCCCGCGGCTCTGAGTGGTGGTTCGAGGCGGATTCGCTGGGCTGGGGTTGGGTGGGGAATCGTTGAGGGGTACGGACAGAGAGGTACGGACAGTTGTCCCACAGCAGCCGTGTGGACGACCATGAGAGGGCATGCCTGGCACGATCTACCTCGTGGCCACACCCTTGGGGAACCTCGAAGACATCACCCTGCGCGCGCTGCGCGTGTTGAAGGAGGCCGACGCTATCGCCTGCGAGGACACGCGTCACACCGGCCGCCTGCTGCGGCACTTCGAGATCAGCAAGCCGCTCGTCAGCTATCACGAGCACAACGAAGCCGAGCGCGCCGCTGAGTTGGTCGAGCGGGCCCGCGAGGGGGAGTCGATCGCGGTCGTCTCCGACGCCGGGATGCCTGGGATATCCGACCCGGGATACCGGATCGTCGAGCAGGCCATCGCCGCCGGGGTGAACGTGGTCCCCGTGCCCGGACCCGTGGCCATCGAGACGGCGCTAGCGGCGTCGGGGCTGCCTACTGATTCTTTTCGCTTCGGGGGGTTTTTGCCCGCCCGGCGGGCGCAGCGCTGCAAGGCCCTGGCGGCTCTGGCCGAGGAAACGGCAACCCTGGTTTTCTACGAGGCTCCGCACCGCATTCTCGCGGCACTTGACGATATCGGCGAAGTGCTGGGCGAGCGCCCGGTCGTGGTTGCTCGCGAGCTGACCAAAATGCATGAGGAGTTTGTGCGGGGGACGCCGTCGGAGGTGTCCGCCGGGCTGAAGAAGAAAGGAAGCCCGCGCGGCGAAATCACGTTGCTGATCGGGAAGGGCGCGCTGCCGGCTGCTCCTCCGCGGGATGTCGCGGCTCACGTGCGCGAGTTGATCGAAAACGAAGGCCTCCCGCGCATGGACGCGATCAAGCGCGCCGCCAAGGAACGGGGCATCCCCAAGCGCGAAGTGTATCGCCTGTTGGAACAAAGGTAACCGAGTCCGGAACTTGAGTGACGGGTAAGCACCCGGTCCGAAGAAAAGGAGATCTAGAATGCTGCGCCTCTTCCTCCTCCTCACGATTCCATTGACCGCCCTCGCCCAACTGCAAGGCGTCATCGACCTCCACGTCCATTGCGCCCCCGACAGTTGGCCACGCTCGATCGACGCGCTTGAGACCGCCCGCATGGCCGAACGCCACCAGATGCGCGCACTGCTCTTCAAGAACCACTACACGCACACGGCGTCGCTCGCCTATCTCGTCTCGCAAGCCGTGCCGGGCATCGAATCCTACGGCGGCATCGCGCTGAACCGCACGGTCGGCGGCATCAACCCTCCGGCGGTCGAACATATGGCGCGCACGACCGGCGGGCTCGGCCGTGTCGTCTGGATGCCGACGTTTGATTCCGAGCACTACCACCGCACTGTCGAGCCGAATCCGAATCACGTGCCCGTCTCGAGTCACGGCGAACTGCTTCCGGAGGTCCAAGAAGTCCTTGCGCTGATGAGCGAGCTGAATCTGGCGCTGGCGACGGGACACTCGAGCCCCGCGGAGTCACTGCTGCTGATCCGCGAGGCCAAGCGCGTGGGCGTCGGCCGCATCCTGGTGACCCACCCCATGCTGCCGCTGGTCGGGATGTCGGTCGAGCTCCAGAAGGAAGCGGCGCAACTCGGCGCGTTTCTCGAATACCCCGCCGCGATCGCGTTGCCGAGCGGCGACTTGAGCGTGGAAGCCTACGCAGCAGCCATCCGGGAGGTCGGCCCCGCCCACGTCATCGTCACCAGCGACCTTGGCCAACCGCTCAACCCGGTCCACACTGACGGCCTGATCTGGTTCTTCGATCAGCTCAGATCCCACGGCTTCACCGGGGATGAGATCGGTCTGATGACGAAGCACAACCCGGCGCGATACCTCGCGCTCGAGTAATCCACCGCGCACGGCCCGGCAATCTTCGTAACGCGCCCGCCGGCGCACACGTCCATCAATCAGCGCGGCGGAAAAGCGTATTTCGATCCGTCGCAGCGGTGTCCGCCCCGGGAGCCACATCATGAACGCCACTCCGAAAACACACTCGCGCATCTCGCTCGTGACGGTATTGGCGGCGAGCGCGCTCTTCGCGGTCCAAGCGGTAGCGGAGTCGCCGCGACTCCCCTTGCCCGACCTGGCCACCAATGAGTTCCGGGTGCTCGCCACCAATAAGACATCTACGCTCGAGGCCGAGCTCAACCAGGCCGCCGGCGAAGGATTCGTCTTCCACGCCATGATGGCAGGCGATACCCATGGCGGAAAGGAGTTGGTCGTGGTCTTGTCCAGGCCGTTGGATGAAACGCCGGTTCAGCGGCTCAAGTACAAGGTCTTGGCCACAAACAAAACCGCCACGATGCAGCGTGAACTGGAAACCATGGGAGCGTTCGGTTACCGCCACCGCGCCCAGTCCGTTGCCGAGACCACGTTCGGCGGACGTCAGGTCCTCGTCGTCCTGGAGCGCGACCCCGCTGACCGATCGGCGCAGTATGAGTACCGCGTGCTGGCGACCAATCGCACCTCGACGATGCAAAACGAACTGAACGAGGTGGCGCGCGAAGGCTACCAACTCGCGGGTCTGACGGTCGCCGAAACCGCTTTCGGGGGCAACGAAGTCCTCGCCATTCTCTCCCGGCGGTAGTGAGCGGACACGGCTACCCGAACCTCTTCTTCAACCCCGCCGCAAACCGTTCGACGTCGATGATGTAGCGCTCGTGGGTGCCCTTCCCGGCAACTTCCCTCGAATCGCGCGCCTCCACCTCAAACGTCAGCTTGCGCCCCTCCACTTCGATCACGGTGGCGCGGTACGTCACCTCGTCTCCCAACGCCGTGGCAGCCAGGTGCGAGACGTTGACGTGCGTGCCGACGGTGTCCTGGCCCTCGTCCAGATGGGGTAGAACAGCGTCCCGGCAGGCGAACTCCATGTGGCCGATCATGCGCGGTGAGGCCAGCGACGGCTTCACGTCGGCCCCGAGAAATGAGATCGCGTCCTGCTCGCTGACGACTATTTTTCGTTCGAGGGTTGTTCCCGGGTTGACCATAGCGATCATAATAACCAGTTATGGCTGATGCGAAGACCTTCCCTGAACCCCCTTTTCTAGAACGTCCCTTCCTCGAACGCCATCGGGTGCGGCGTCTGTTGAACGCTATTGGCATGTCCACCCTCGTCGGTGCGAACGTCGTCCCGCCTGAAGTGCAAGCCGCGGTCAACGAGGCCATGTCGGTCAACGTCGAGATCGACGAGCTGCAAGCCGCCGCCTCCCGTGTGATCGCCCAAGCCGCGGGAACTGAGGCCGGCTGTGTCAGCTCCTCGTGCTCCGCGGGGCTGGCAGTAATGACCGCCGCCGCCATGACCGGCGCCGACTTGGGGAAGATCTTGCGGCTTCCCGATACCGCCGGCATGCGCGATGAAGTCGTCCTGCAATACAGCCACAACCTCAACTTCGGCGGCGAGATCGCCCAGATGGTGCGGCTCACCGGCGCCAAGCTCAAACTGATCGGCACGGCGAACCACTGCGACGCGTTCTATCTCCGCGACGCCATCGGCCCGCAAACCGCTGCCGTCTGGTTTGTCGAAAACGGCGTGGTGCATCCGGCCGGTGACTTCATTCCGCTCGCGCAGTGCGTCGAGATTGCCTCGAAGCAGGGCGTGCCGGTTCTCGTCGACGCGGCGGGCGAGTGGGACGTGCGTCCGCTGGTCGAAGACGGGGCCTCGATGGTCGTCACCAGCGCCCACAAGCGCATGGCGGCCACCACCTCGGGCATGATCTGCGGCCGCAAGGACCTGATCCGCGCCACCTACCTTCAGAACTGGGGCATCGGCCGCGCGATGAAGGTCGGCAAGGAAGGAGTCGCCGGCTGCATGGCGGCCGTCGAGCGTTGGTACACGCGCGACAAAGCCGCCGAGAAGGCACGCTTCCGCCGATTGGCCGAGGTTGTCGGCGAACACGTCACCGCGCACCCAGGCAGCTGGCCCTGCCAGGTTGACGTGGACGTGCCCCGCAAGAAAACCGGTCTCACCGCGCGCCAGTTCGCTAACTCACTACGCGAGGGCGACCCGCCGATCTGGGTTCGCGGCGCATACGACGGCCCCGGGAGCGAGGGCCAGGACAGCGAGCGCATTTCGCTCAACCTGGCTGTGATGGACGAGGCCGACGCACGCACGATCGGCGAAACGATCGCGCACCTGATCGAGAACCCGCGGCCCCCGAAGGACGATGTCGCGTTCCACGACCTCTATTGGTCCGAGCAGCGCTTGCTGAGCTGGCCGGACTGACACACCGGAGGCTTACTGGACCTAGCCCGGGATTCTCACCACGTGGCGAGGCGAAGTGCCTGAGAAGGCCGTCAGGACGAGGCGCGCGAAGCTTGGCGCGCGGAGGCGTACTTGACAGTACGTTGAGCACGGCAAGCAAGCGCAACGAAGTCATGGCGGCCTTATTGCGTGCTTCGACCGTCAGGTGATGAGAATTCCGGGCTAAGGACGTAGCGCGCTATCCAGCGTTCTGTCGCGTTGCCCATCGGAGCCCAACTATGGAAGACCCACTCGCACAGCCCTACCTCACCGATGCGACACGCGAGTTCCACCGCCTCAAGTTGCTCGCCGACAAATCCATCGCGCAAGTGGCCAACGACGACTTCTTCCGTGCCCCGGACGCGGAATCAAACAGTATCGCCATCATCGTCAGGCACATCGCCGGCAACCTGCACTCCCGCTGGACAAACTTTCTCACCTCCGACGGCGAGAAGCCCGATCGCCATCGCGATCAGGAGTTTGAAGTCGGCGACGACGACACGCGCGCCTCGATCCTTGACACCTGGGAACAAGGCTGGCGGCTCCTGTTCGAAGCGATGGAATCCCTCACCCCCGCTGACCTGCGCAAGACCATTCTCATCCGTGCCGAGCCGCAAACGGTACTCCAAGCCATCCAGCGGCAATTGACCCACCAGGCGTATCACATCGGCCAGATCGTTTTCCTCGCTAAGCATTTCCAGTCCGCCGGCTGGCAGACGCTGAGCATCCCGCGAGGTGGGTCAGAGGAGTTTAACGAAAGTATGCGGAAACGGTTCGAATCCTAGTTTTTCCTTTGGAGAGAAGTCTATCGCCCGCGGACTTGCATCCTATCTGTCGCTCCTTCGCGAGGCCGTGGAACCTCTTGAGTGATGTGCTATACTCAGGGTGTCCTTGTGTAGCAGGTTCCTCCTTCTTGTACGGGTGCGTTGTGGCGCATCTGTGTGCCCGCAACGTGGGAAGCCCTAGAAAGGATAATCCAAGCAGGAAGACTTTCACGCGAATGCCCCAAAATATTTATCTTGGCAATCTTCCCACCTGGGTAACGGCGGACGACATCCGCTCCTGGCTGGAAAGCAGTGATCTGGTTTGTGACTCCGTCCGTGTGATCCGCGACTTCGAAACACAGGAGTCGAAGGGCTACGCTTTCGTCGAAGCGCCCAACGAAGAGGAAATGGAGTCGATCATCCAGCGCTTCAATCGCGCTCCCATCGACGGCAAGCTTCTGCGGGCCAAAACGGCCCACCCGAAGGGCGAGAAACCCGCCGCCAGCCGAGGCGGAGTGCGGCGTGGCAAGCGCACCAGAGACGAACCCGCCCGCACCCCGGCCACCGACGGCGGCAGCGCTGCTGCTTCCTCCACTCCGGCGAAGAAGGAATCGGAGTCCGAAGCAGTTGGCACCCTGGGCGAAGCCCTGCAGAAAGCTCTCTAGTCGGGCGTTATCGCTTTAGAACGAGCGGGCGTCAGACCCAGCCGGGCGCGGCCCTACCTTTTCGACTGCTGGCAGTCCCTCCACCTTTCCCACGCTGGTCCTCCCGTCCTCCCAGGAAATGCTGTAGCGCCTGCCTTGCGCGCTTGTGTCGCACCTGATCAAGAAATCTCCGTTCTCGGCGAGCGTAACGTAGTAGTGACAACCCCTCAGGTTTGTCCGTTCACGGTAGAATCAGACCGGCGTGACCGGCCAACCATCCCGCCTGGTGAGGCCGCCGATTACCGCCGGTAACACGCCGCCGGTAATTACACAGCACACCGTTCATGCCCGAAGACGCTCCCAAGCTCGAAGCCTGGATCCGTTTCGGCCAGCCGCTCGACTCGGTCATCGACGACTTTCCTCGGATCCTTGACGCCTGGGAAGTCATCGGAGTGCGTGGCATCGTGGTCGGCCGCATGCTGGTCCGCGATGATGCCGGACGCAACCAAGCCATCTTCCAGCCGGATCCGAGAATCTACCGGCGTCTCGGCGTCGAGCCTCCCCCTGCGCCGACCCAACTCTTTCCCGGAAAACGCCGCAAGCTCGACCGCCTGTTTGCCGACGCCAAGCGCCGCGGCTGGAAGATCTTGGTGTTCCGTCCCGATGCCGGCTACGGCCCGTCGGACCAAGACAAGTTTGCTCGATTCGCCAACCCGAACCGCTGGGCGGCGCGCGCCCTCGACACGCTGGCGCAGTTCCCCGAGGCGGATGGCGGCATCATCGACTGGCACGAGTGGGGGTTCGAGATCGCGGCGGGACACCGCTCGAACATTTTCAACGACCTGCCCGACAAGGTTCGCCCGCTGGCCGAGTCGATGCATTACGACTGGCGCGAGCTCCAAGCCGCCACTCGCCGTCTCGAAGAGCGCCTGCACAATCTCGACGACAAAGTTGTCGACGCCTACGCCGGGCGCGGCTTTTTCGGGAGCTATCAGATGCTTGGCTTCGACGACGGCCTGGCAAACTGGCTGCGCTTCCGAACCGACGTCATCACGGGCACCATCAAGACACTGAAGGGTCTGATGACGGAGCAGCGACCCGGCCTCGAGCTCGGCATCGGGCCGCGCTCGGCGGTGTTCACACCGTTGTGTGGCTACGATCTGCCGGCGTTGGTGCGTTACGCCGACTATTTGCATCCGAAGCATTACTTCTGGCACCGCGGCATCGACGGCCTCTATGGGACGGTCTACCGCTGGCTGGCGACCTTGCGCGCCTGGAACCCGGGCCTGTCGGAGCGTGCGGCGTTGCAGGTCATCGAGATGCTGTTGGGCGTTCGCTTGCCGCAGGTTGAGACCGCGCTCGACTTCGAGCGAGGTTTCCCCGACGCGTTCTTCAGCCGGGTGGTCGAGCACGCCACGAGGGCGGTCCTGGCGGCCGCCGAGCGTCCCGAGCAGGTGGTGCCCTGGGTCGATGTCGGGCGGCGGCCCCATGGGGGCGACCCGATGGGCGCGGGGGACTTCCTTCGCATTCTTGAAGCCTCGCGTCGGGCGGGGCTGCGGCGTTTCCTCTATCACGGCTACAACCATCTGACGGCGGCGGAGCTGGAGGTCATGCGGGCGCTGTGCGGTGACGAGAATCGGCCGCTGCCGAAAGGCTTCCAACTGCCGAGAGGGCGCTAGGCCGCCGAATGCCCTCAGGGCGAGATCGAAGAGATCGGTAGTGGCTCAATTTGGCTGCGCCACGCTGGGTGATGGGCGTGCGCTGCACACTGTGCCGGAAGGCCGTCGTTTCTGAAGTCGCCTTCAGGCGGCGTCGGCGCGAAGCGCGTTGTAGGCCGGTCGTTTACGGCCGGTTCAGCGTGGCCCTTCGTTCCTGCCCAGGGCGCTTCAGCGTCCTTCCGACACACCGGCTTGAGCCACCGTGGATGGCTGATCCGGTGTCCGTGAGACCGTCATGGCTGAAACTGAGCCACTACTAAGAGATCGAGCTGAGCGGCCGCGGCACGGTATACTCCCACACCACGTTCCACGGTTCTCCTTGTGCCCTATCTCACACCCGGGCCGTGAAGACGCTCAACCAGGAATTGCGGGTTCTACGGCTCGAAAAGCATCCCGACAAGACGTTCATCGGCAGAATCGAACACGGTTTTGACTTTCTCGGCTACCGCTTCGCGCCGGGCACGCTGACGTTGGCGCGGAAGACGGTAGAGAACTTTCTGGGGCGCACGCTTCGGCTTTATGAGCAAGAGCTAAGGGAGCCAGGTCGCTCGGCACGGCTTGAAACGTTATGTCGCCCGCTGGAGACGCTGGACAACAGCCGGTTTGGATGGTTGCGCGCTATCGAGCGTTGGGCTTGCCGATGCCGTTCAAATGGTAACTGCTCGGATGAGCGGTGGGCCGCGATGGGCCACCGTGACAAAAAGGGCGGAACGGGTCTATACTGGTCGTCGGCTCAGGCTATGGGAACCGTCAGATACTACGGCGCCGACGACTTGCGTGGTGGGGAGTATGGCCCCTTGCTCCAGCAGATAGCTGAGGAGCTCCAGGGTGTCATGTTGGTTGTCGATGATGCCGATGGTCGTTTGATCGATGTGAACGTGTGGCGCCGTCCAGGCCATCTGAAATACGTTGAAAATCTAGACGGCGCTCTTGCGCCCACCCTGGATTATCATGTCAGCCCCCTCGCGTTGGCGGGGTATTGGGGTGCGGGTGAGCAGGAACAATTCCCCTTTGTGAGTTATCTGATGGCTGAGGCCATCCGCTCGGATCCTCGTGGGGTGAGAACTTCCATCACGTTCGCTCCGCCCCAGGGGCCGAGTAGGGGCAGACGGGGGGTCTCTGAGACCGAGGGTCTAGGTTCATCCCTGTGTGTCGTCAGTGGCGGGGTCCCGCGAGGGTTGGTGGTCGGGGGCCAGCTGTCTCCTCGTGTCCCGGACATCGTTTTTATGCTGGGAACCCTTGCCATGGTCTCGTTTGTCGACTGGCCTAATCTCGTCGCGGTCAACAGTGCGATCAGGCGGCTCGGCAAGCTCCGGGTGCTTGTACTTCGCGATCTGCCTGGGGTGACGAACCTGCCCCCGGAGATCGGACAACTGGTTGGGATCCAGTCTCTCGACGTGTCGGACAACAAGTTGACCGCGTTGCCGGATTCCATGCGACGACTGGGGAAGCTGAAGCAATTGTTCTTGCATGGAAACCCCGCGCTGGACATTCCGCCGGAAATCCTTGGACCGGATCCTGGTGAGCTGGTGGACGGGAAAGCCACCCCCAAGGACGCCGCCGACATTCTCGCTTATTATTTCCGTGGCCGCGAAGAGACAACCCGGCCCCTCAACGAAGCCAAAATCCTGCTGGTTGGCCAAGGCGCTGTCGGCAAGACGTCGCTTGTGAATCGACTGGTAGACGACACGTTCAATCCGCAGGAGGAGAAAACCGAAGGCATCAACATCAGCCGGTGGGAAATCCCAGGCAAAGCTGGCCCTATTGCCGACAATATCCGCCTCAACATCTGGGATTTCGGCGGGCAAGAGATCATGCACGCCACGCATCAGTTTTTCTTGACCAAGCGCAGTCTCTACCTGCTGGTACTCGACGCCCGGAAAGGCGAAAACGAAAGCAACATCCACTACTGGCTGCGCGTCATCCAAAGCTACGGCGGCGATTCGCCTGTCCTTATCGTCATCAACAAGCATGAGCCGCCGAACCACCTTGATCTGAACGAAACGCGCCTACGCAAGGACTTTGCGCCGAACGTGGTTGGTTTCTTCAAGACCTCCTGCCCGGATGGCGAAGGCATTGCCGAGCTGAAAGCAGCGATCCAAGAGCAGATTCACAAGCTGCCGCACGTCTACAATAGGGTCCCGGTGAGCTACATCCAGGTTAAGGAAGAGTTGGAGCAAGAGGCTCGCAACAAAGACTTCATCGATCTCACAGACTACCTCGCGATTTGCAACAGGCGAAACGTCGAAAGGGAGGCCGATCAAAAAGTGCTCCTGCGGTTTCTTCATGATCTTGGCAATGTCCTGAACTTCGACGATCCCGACAGCCCTTACCAACTGCAGGAGACCAAGGTTCTCAATCCGGAATGGGTCACCGGCGGTGTCTACAAGATCCTCAACAACCACATGCTGATGCAGCACGGCGGTGTTCTCGAGAAGCTGGAGCTCGCGGGCGTGTTAGCCGATCCGGGGACGTACCCACCGGAGCGGCAGCAGTTCATCGTAGACATGATGAGGCAGTTCGAGCTGTGCTTCGCCTTCCCTGATTCCGGCGGGACGAAGTTTCTGATCCCCGAGTTGCTGCTGCCGAACGAGCCCGACCTGAACTGGGACGAAGGAGACGCACTCAACTTCGAGTACCACTACAAAGTCCTGCCCGACGGCGTTATCCCGCGCTTCATCGTCAGAACCCACGACAGACTCACCAGTAACCCCACGTACTGGCGCAGCGGGGTGGTCTTAGAGATCGACGGTTCCCGGGTCCTGGTGCGCGGTGAGACCAGTGTGGGCAAGGTCTTTGTTTCGGTTCGCGGTCCCGTGCTGGCCCTCCGCCGCAACGCCTTGGCTGTGATCCGCGAAGAGTTCCGCCGGATCCACGCCACCATCCCGAGAATCGGTGCCCAGGAAAAGGTCCCACTGCCCGACAAGCCGGGCGTAACAGTGGGCTATCGAACCCTCCTCAATCACGAAGAACGAGGCCTCGACACGATCATGCCCGATGAAGCCGAGCGGCCCTACGCGGTCCAAGAGCTGCTCAACGGCATCGAAGACAAGAACAAGCGCATCCGAGAATTTGAGCTAGGGCGGCGGCCAGACACACCAAGACCGGAGTTGCCGCGGAGCACAGATACGCAGATCAAACCTGGCCATATCTTCCTGTTGTTGGTTGTGGCAGTGGTGTCGATCCTAGGGCTATTTGCCGGTTCGGTTTTTGTCGCGACCAGTCTCGGACTTGACAACGTCACGACGGGCGTTGTCAGCGTGGTATTTCCTATTCTGGCCCTGGCGTTCGTCGCACTACTCGTCGACAGAATCACGGGCAAAAACCTTACGGAGATCTTCAAAGCGGTTCTACGGACAAGTAGAAGTACCGGGGGCTCCGACTCCGAATAGGGGACAGCGCCGGGAACCCCCTGAATCCACCCCTGTCGGCTCGTGTATACCGATGAGGACAAACCTGGGTGAACCGATTCCGCCGCACGCCAACCCTCCTACACACCTCGCAGCCTCCGAGTCACAGATTTTCAAAAACAATTTCCCCCATCGTTTCAACCACTTACCTCCCTAGCCACCCCTCCACCCCACAACCGCCCCTTACACTAGAGGCGAAGAAAGCAGACGGGCGATCCGTCGCCCCTACAGAACAATAAGTGGAACACCACAATCCCAAATCAGGTCACCGATCCGCACCGGTGCCGTGCGAGGTGACCCATGACTGAAGAACAGGAAGAACATAAAGAATCTTTAGAATCACCCCAAAAACCGCGCCAAATCCTACCAAATCCTGCCAGCTCCAGCCAGCCAGCGAGCTCTCCGTGGCGACCGCCGACTCGGAACCGGCCCTCACCCAGCGGCAGCAACTGGCGCTGGTCGCCTTGCTCTCGGCCCACTCCGTCGCGGCCGCCGCCCACCGGTCCGGCGTCAGCGAGCGCTCGATCCACCGCTGGCTGAGCCAGGACAAGCAGTTCCAGACCAGGCTCCGCCAACTGCGCCAACGGGCCCTCGACCAGGCCTCGTTGCAGATGCAACAGGTGGCGTCCGACGCTACGGCAGCCATGGACGAGCTGATCCATTCCGGCCGGGCCATCGAGTCCGGCCGCGCCGCCCTCATCCGCACGGCCCTCGACTTCGCCTACCGCTCCGGCACCCTCGCCAACCGCATCGCCGACCTCGAAACAGCCGTCCCAGAGGAGAAGAAGGGACCCCAGCAATGAAGCGGGCACGACACGCCGCATACTTCGCGCACCTTGAGGTAGCGCGGGCTCGGCTGGGTGCTTAGAACGGCGGGAAGCGGCCGAGGCTGCCGCCGGAGTTGGAACGGTTGCGGTTGGGGTCGGGTCCCCCACCACCACCGTTGCCGCCGGGACGGCGCAAGGGGTCGTCGAAGGTGACTTCGGCTTCGGTGAAATAGAGGTCGCGGTCGAGCACCATATCGAGCTGGGTACCCTTCTCGAGCACCGCCTCGGGACCGCGCGACGCCAGTACCGTGGCCAGCCCGGCCGCCGCTCCCGCCGCCGCGCCGAGGCCGATACCCATGCCGGCCCGGCCGCCAACCGAGCCCGCGATCGCTCCGACGGACGTGCCGGCCGCCGTGGTCTGCGCCACGGTACCGGCGTCTTTGCCCTTGCTCGATTCGCTGGTGATCTTGCCCTCGTCGCGCTCGAAACCCTCGGGAGAACGTCCGTCAAGGGCCCCGACGCGCGCGGTAAAGTCGCGAATCGTGCCGTTGGGCAGAATCATGTTCTCGAAACGCAGGAACAGCTCGCCCTTGCCCTTGATGCGCCCTGGACGCTTGACGCTGGTGACCTTGCCCGAGACATAGGTGCCCGGGGGGATCAGGATGCGTCCGCCAATCGCGACGGGATAGACGGATTCGAGATAGACGAGGTCGCCGGCGGCGGAGTTCTTGGTGCTGATGCTGTTGATGAGTACCAGAGGCACGCGGGTGCCGCGGGGCACGATGATGCTGTTTTCGGGAGGCGGTTCGCGGGTTTGAAGACCCTCGGCCTGCTGTTTCGGCGGGTCGGGCGGGGGCGCAGGGTCGGTTTGGCCCCACAGGCCCGCGGGAGCGAGGGCGAGAACCATCGCCCATACCGCGCAGTGTCTGATCGGTCTGCGTCTCAATCGTGTGGGCCGCATCGGTTTTCTCCCAGCCTCATTCTACTCCTACGGCGGGGAGGCCGCCGTGGTTTCGGTAGTGTGCGGCAGAGTACAGCCAGATGCCGGGCTCGATCAGCCCGTAGCGCGGATCTCGACCCTGCTGGCACGCGGCAAGCCGCGAAGCGGCGTTGGATGTTAGCCCGGGGTGACGCCGTCAGGCGGAACCCCGGGGGATCGGACCCTCTTGCGGCGGGAGCCCTGAAAGGGCGTTGGAAAGGCCACACAGCCCGTCCTTCCCCTCGAGCGGTTCGGGCGTGCCGGGGCGGAAAGTGGCGCGGTACCCGTCACCGCTGGCAGACGATGACCGCTTCGCCGCAAAGCCTGCGAGTGCTTGGGAACCGGCGGAAGCAAGCGGCGTCAAGTACCTCCAGCAGGCGCATGACGCGCCGAACGGCGGGGCTGGTGAATCGTCCGCGGAACAGGCGCTTGGCCATGGCGAACAGATTGAGCGGCGTGACGTCCACCCGGGCCATGTGCTCTTCCAAGAGGCGGATTTCAGGATCGCCGAGGACGATGCCCTCGCCGGCCTCGACCGGTTCGCCGGCGAGGCGTTGGCGAGTCCGGCGGGCCCAACTGAGGAGCTGGTTGTTGCCGTATCCCTCGGCCATGACGAGCCGACCGCCTGGCTTGAGCACGCGCAGAAGCTCGGCGAAGGCGTTCGGGTACTTCAGGGTGTGATGGAGAGCCGCGCCGGCGTAGACGAGATCAAACTCGCCGTCTTCGAACTCCGACAGGTCGCTCGCGTCTTGGGCACAGAGGCGGATGCGGTCGAGGACGCCGCTGGCCTCGGCGCGCCGCCGAGCCACGTCGATCGCCACCGGCGAGAGATCGAGCAACGTGGCCCGCGCACCTTCGGTGGCCAGCATGACGCCCCATTCGCCAGTGCCGCAGCCGTAGTCGAGTGCGGTGAGGCCGTCGACCGGCACGGCGAGCAGCTCGTCGAGCACCTGGCCGTAAAGGAGACGTCTCTCGTACATCGGGCTGGCCGGGTCGTGGATCTGCCGCAGCAGGATGTCCCGGCTGCAAGCGAGGGCATGGCCGGGAGCCGCCAGATGTTGACCGTAGGCCCGGTCGTAGTGGGAACGTTCTTGCTCCGCGCTGATGCTCAATGTAATGTCGAGATGGCTCTCTGCGTGAAGCGGCTGGCGGGCGGATAGCCGAACTCCGCGGCGAGGCGCGCGCCATCACGTTCTTGGATCGGGACCCCTAAATTGGGTCAGCGCGTTGGATCAGGTGCAGGATGTTGCCCTCCGGGTCGAGGAAGAACGCCAAGCGGTTGCCTCCGGCGTTGAGCTCCTGGACGATCTCCACCCCTTTCCCGACCAGGTCTTGCTTGCCGGCGTCGAAGTCGTCGACCGAGATGGCGAGGTGCCGGATGCCGGGCGTCTTCATCTCGGTTGCGACGGCATCGCCTTCGGACGGAATGATCTCGAGCATCGTCGAGTCGGGCGCGCGAACGAAGACGTTGCCCCCGTAGCGGTGGACGATGGGAAAGCCGAGCGTCTTGTCGTACCAGGTGGCGAGGGCCTCGGGGTCGGGAGAGGCGATGGCGGTGTGTTCGATTCCTTTGTACATCTGTTTTGCTCCTGTTCGTCGGGCCGCGATGCGCGGGGACCGCTAGCGACGCGCCCTATCCTACTTTAACTCGGCTGGGACGCTGCCGTAGGACCAGCCCTCGCCCGAGAACGGCGCGTGCGGCCCGCGCCGGGGCGCCTTGCCCGGCGTGAGCCGGTTCGCAAGCCGCACGCCGGCGTCGGCGATCTGGGTGCCGGCGGTCCGTTCGAGATTACTGTAGCTGGTGAGGCGCGTTTCATAGCCGCCGCCGGTGGGGCTCAGCGCTTCCTCGGTCGGGACGTAGCCGACACAGCCGTTCGCCAACTCCACGGGATAGGTGAACGGAAACTTGCTGCGCTTCTTGATGTCGAGCCCATATTCGACGAAGTACTCCGCCGGATTCGAAACGAACACCGCCGGCCCGACTTGCACGGCTTGCACCTCGGCATCGACCACGGGAGTCTTGGCGATCAATGCGTCGAGCATCACGATCTCTTTGGCGAAGGTCCACTCGCTGCGCCCGGCCTTGTCGGGCCCTTGCTTGATGAGTTCGGTCGAGCGTTTGACACGTTCGGGGCTGGGGGTGCGCCTGGGAATGGCGAGGACCTCCAGCGCGGAGTCTACCGGGCCCATTGGCCCCGTGTGCATCGAAGCGAGCACCTTGACGGCCTCGGCCCCGACGCGGCTGCCGACGAGCCGGGCCCACTCCTCGCGGCCCGGATTGACGTAGGGGCTGAGGTTGTTGACCTGCGTGATGTCGCCGTTGGCGCCGGCGAGGAAGACCACGACCACCTTGTCGCCGAAGACGCCACGGATCGTCTTTTCGAGGTAGTAGATCCAGTTGGCCGAGATGCCTCCGGGACTCGTCGTGGCATGGCAGGCGTAGTTCACCACGCAACCGACGAGGTTGCCGTTGCCGTCGAACGTGCCGATGACGCCGACTTCGGGATCGGTCGGCCCGGCGGGCTCGATGATGTTGGGGTTGCCCTGGCGCGGGTGCGTCTGGGTGCGTCCGTTCTTCATGCGGAAGCGCCGGTTGTAGGCCGCTTCGTTCTCCTGCCCGGAGCCGACCCCGCAGGGCCGCTCGGCGCGCGAACCGTTGGCTTGCAGGACCGCCGAGACGAGCTGGTCCTGGACGTAGCGCAAGAACTTCGGATCGGCGGCGGACGATTTCTCGTACGCCAGCTCTTGGACGAACTTCGACGCGTGGTCGTACTCGCCGGGCTGCACCATCCCGACGGGCCCGGAGGAGTGCGAATGCGAAGCGCCGATCAAAATGGCGTCCTCGGCAATGCCCGACTTGCGGCGGATCTCCTCTCTCGCGGCCAAGACGACGTGGCGGGGAATCATCAGCGTGTCGGTACCGACCAACGCGACGCGCTTGTTCCCGTCATCGAAAACAGCGGCGCGCACTTTGCAGGCATCGTGGAACTTCTGGTGGTAGGCCTTGCTGTACCCTCCGGGCTGCTCCATCCCGATGTCGGGGGTGATGTCGGTCTCGGCATAGCCGACCTGCAACAGTGACGGTGCGGCGGGGCTTGCCCAGCTTCGGCCGAGCAGCCCGGTGACGCCGAGCAGGCCGGCACCCTTGAGAAAGTTTCGCCTTTCGATCATCTGAGGTTCGATCATCTGCTACCTCCGGCGCGGCGGTGGTGGAATTACGGCACGGACACTAGACGCGCAAGTACGGTTTCAGCGCGGCGAAGTTGTGCTCGATCTCGGCGATGGCGTCTTCGGACCAGGTGTAGTCCCCCCGGCGCGACTTGGTGGTCTTGAAGATGCCCCGGCGCTTGAACATGTAATTGCGCACGCCCGGGATGTGCGCGTCGAGGTTGATCATCAGCATCAGCTTGCTGAAGACCTCGCGAATCTTGTCGCGGTCACCCTTCAGATGTAGCTCCCACAGCAAGGCGTAGATGTCGGCGTACATCGCGCCGGGCATGGTCCCGTCGAGGCCATACCGCATCTCATAGGGCCAGCCGCGTCCGGCCGCGCCACTGAATACGCTCTTGATCACTTTCGGCCGGTACTTGGCGAGCTTTAGCATGCGCTCCATGACCGGCTTGTACTCTTCCTTGATATAGCCGAAGTTGGGGAACTTCTCTGCCATCTCGATGATGAATTCGACAGTGGCCTCCACGTCGTTCGCGCCACCCGTCGTCTGGATGAAAACCGGCCGCTTGGCGAGCTTGCAAAGCTCGCTATAGTAGACGCGATAGTCGTCGAGTGACGTCGCCTCCTTGGGCGGCATAGCGATCAAGGCGTCCGGCTCGACCTTCTCGGCGTGGCGGGCGAACTCGAGCATCTGCTCGGTGTTCGGCGCCTGGACACCCAGTACGAGGGCCGGCTTCTTCCCCTTGGCGGCTTTGGCGAGCACTTCCATTCCGCGAAAGCGCTCTTCCTTTTTCAGGTAAGGGTATTCGCTGGCGAACTGCGGCCACACCATACCCTGCACGCCGCTCTTGTCGAGGAAGTCGACCTCGCCGGCCAGGCCTTCGTAGTCGACCTCCTTGGCCTCGGTGTAGGGCGTCGCCATAATGATGAACGCGCCGCGCATGGTCTTGCCGGCGGCGAAGGACGGCAGTGCCGGTAGCGCGGCCGCCGTCCCCAGCAAGCGCAGCATGTCCCGTCTTGTGATTGGCATGGGAGTTCCTCGTTCGTCTCGCCTGGCATTATATCCGAACGGTTTGCGATCCATCTTTTTGCAGCCGCGCCAACTGGCTAACCGCCCCCCAGCACGGGCCGCGGGTACCCTGTGGATATACTAAAGTTTGTGCGGCCTGGCAGGCCGGGGGCGAATGTGCCGGAACAAGCAGAAGGACAGGAACCGGTAACCTTCGGGTTGTCGGTGGAGACGAAGAATGAGCGGGGCGTGATGCACCAGCTCACCGGCGTCATCGCCCGTCTCGGGGGTGACGTCACTTGGGTCGCGATCCTCGACAGCCAAAAACCGATCGAGACGGTCTTCTTCGAGATCTGCGGTATCGAATCGCTCGATCCGATCATTGAAGAATTGCGCGTGCTCCCGGTTGTTGTGTCCGTGTCGGAGCAGCGCACCCTCAAGAGAATCTTCGGCAAGCGCATCATCATCATCGGCGGCGGGGCCCAGGTGGGTCAGGTCGCGCTGGGGGCAATTTCGGAGGCCGACCGTCACAACCTGCGCGGCGAACGCATCTCAATCGACACGATTCCCCTGACCGGTGAAGTCGAGCTAGCCGAAGCCGTTCGCGCGGTGGCGCGGCTGCCGCGCGCCCGAGCGTTGGTGCTGGCCGGAGCTTTGATGGGCGGAGCTATCGAGGAAGCCACCCGCGAGGTCCGCGCCAAAGGCCTTCGCGTGATTTGCCTCAACATGGCCGGCAGCGCCCCCGACGCCGCCGACCTGGTAGTAACCGACCCCATCCAAGCCGGTGTCATGGCCGTGATGGCAATCGCCGACACCGCCCGCTTCGACGTATCCCGGCTTACCAAGCGGGTCTTCTAAAGAATCACGTTTCGCGCGTGCATAACGGCCCCATACCCTCCTAGCAGCCCGTCGTGAAAGACTGGTTTCCCCTGATGCCCGTCAAGCACAACTACATGTTGTGGTCGGTCGAGCAGGCGGGCCCGGCATGCCGTGCCCCTACATCTGCAAAGGACACCGCTCCCGCTTTTGCCACGGGCTGCTAGACCTTCTTCGATCTATTGCTCTAGGCGGATCTGAGGTATCTTCCCGAGCCGGGTAGGGGCGTATTACCTACCTAATCCCGAGCTTTCCCGCCTTCCCGGTTTTGTGGCCTCGATCCGATAATAGAGGCTGGGTCGCTGGGAATACTTGCAGGGAATACGTAGATGAACGCAGCCGCTGTTAAACCTTGGCAAGACGCCGAGATCGAGCCCGATCTCTTCAGTCCGGAGTCGCCAAACTCGCTGCAGCAGGCCGGCCTATCGGAATCGTTGGTCGAGCAGCTGCTTCTGAAGAACCTCTATTTCCGGCCTGAGGTCACGGGCCGGGAGCTAGCGAAGGGGCTGGGGCTGCGCTTTAGCGTGATCGAGCCGGTCTTGCAGGTACTCAGACGGGCGCGGCTGCTCGAGACGAAGCGTTCCTCCAGCATTGGGGCGGTCTCAGCCAGCTTCGCGATCTCCGAGTCGGGGCGTGCGCGGGCCAAGGAGTATCTCGAAGGCAATCAACTCGTCGGACCCGCTCCGGTGCCCCTCGAGCAGTATGTCGACGCCGTCCACCGCCAGCACATCAAGCCGGGTTGGATGACCAAGGCAAAGCTCAAGACCGCTCTGCAAGACGCAATCATCAGTGACGAGTACCTCGGGATGGTGGGGCCGGCGGTGAACGCGTTCCGCTCCATGCTCGTCTATGGAAAACCGGGCAATGGCAAGAGCTTCCTCTCCGAGCAGCTCTCGAAGATCGACTCCGAGCCTGTTTTCATCCCCTATGTCGTTGAAGCCGAAGGGCAGCTCATCAAGGTTTTCGACTCGCTCCACCACCAGCGCGTCGACGCCGACTCGGTCAGCGTCGCCCTGACCGAAGAAGCGCAGTTCGACCAGCGCTGGGCCAACTGCCGCCGGCCCTTTCTCACCACCGGCGGCGAGCTCACGATGGACATGCTCGACCTGATGTACATCCCCGGCGCCAAGATCTACGACGCGCCCTACCAGATGAAGGCCAACAACGGCATCTACCTGGTGGACGACTTCGGCCGTCAGCAGATCACGCCGACCGAGCTGCTCAATCGCTGGATCTACCCGCTGGATACGGAGGTTGACTTCCTGCGATTCCGGACAGGCGGGAAGATTCAAGTGCCCTTTGAGTGCTTCATCATCTTTTCCTCGAACCTCAACCCTACCGAGTTGGGTGACGAAGCGTTTCTTCGGCGGCTGGAATACAAGCTCTTCATGAAGAACCCTTCCGAGGAAGAGTACACCACGATCTTTCGTCAGTACTGCGCACAGATCAAGATCGAGTACCCGGAAGACCTGCCCCAATACGTGCTCGATCGCCACTACCGCAACGGGTCCCGCAAACTGCGGCGCTGTCATCCCCGCGATGTGATTCGAGTTGCCGTGGACCTGATGAACTTCGAGAGCCGCCCCTATCGTTTGACGCGCGAACTGGTCGACCGCGCCTTTGCACTGAGGTTCGTCACGGCAGACTACACCGAGGAATAGCCGGCCCGGCGGGCCATCGTGCCCGAGCGCCAATGACGGGGCGCGGGGCGGGGCCTGCGCCCACCGATGTGCCTATCGAGTACTCTGTTCGTATGCGTGCGTTGTCGCTGCATCGACTTGGGGTCTGGCTGCCGGCGGCTATGGCGCTCGCCGGCATGGCGGGTGCGCAAACATCCGAGCCGGTTGAGTTCTTCGAGTTGAAGATCCGTCCGCTGTTTGCCGCTAAGTGCGTCGAGTGCCACGGGCCGAAGCAGCAGATGGGCGGACTCGACCTTTCACGCCCTGAGGGCTTGACGCGCGAGCAGTCGGCCGCCGGCATGAAGCCGGTCGTCGTGCCGGGTGACCCGGCCGCCAGCAGCTTGATCACGGCCGTCCGTTATGACGACAAGATCAAGATGCCACCGACGGGTAAGTTGAGCGAGCGGGAGATTGCCGACCTCACTCGCTGGGTCGAGATGAAAGCGCCGTGGCCCGAGGAGGCCCAAGCGGCGAAGATCAAGACCCGCGCTCCGGGCCAGCCGATCACCGATGAAGAGCGAGCCTTCTGGGCCTTCCAACCGGTAAAGGACCAGACCCCGCCCGTGGTGAAGAACGAAGCCTGGGTGCGCACGCCCATCGACCGCTTCCTGCTCGCGCGAATGGAGGCGGAGAGGCTCGAACCCGCCACGCCGGCCGACAAGCTCACGCTGCTGCGCCGCGTGACGTACGACCTGACCGGGCTGCCTCCGACAGCGCGCGAAATCCACGACTTCGCTGAAGATGACTCGCCCGGCGCCTACCGCAAGGTGGTCGAGCGGCTGCTTGTATCCTCCCGCTACGGCGAGCGCTGGGGGCGCCACTGGCTCGACGTGGCGCGCTACGCCGACTCGACCGGCGTTGACGAAGACCACAAGTATCCCTACGCGTGGAAGTATCGCGACTACGTCATCGATGCCTTCAACGACGACTTGCCCTTCGACCGGTTTGTGCAAGAGCAGATCGCCGGCGACCTGCTGCCGCCCCGAGACGAGAGTGTGAAGCCCGGCGAGGTCAACGCGCGCGGCATCGTCGCGACGGGCTTTCTCGCGCTGGGTCCCAAGCTCATCGCCGAGCAGGACAAGAAGAAGATGTTCTACGACATCGTCGATGAGCAGATCGAGGTGGTCGGCAAAGCGATGCTCGGGCTCACCTTGCAGTGCGCGCGCTGCCACGATCACAAGTTCGACCCGATCCGGACGCGTGACTACTACTCCATGGCCTCGATCTTCGCGAGCACAAGGCAGCTCGAGGACTGGGAGGCGCATGTGTCGAAGCTGTACTTCGCACCGCTGGTGCCGGGTGAGGTGGCCGACCGCTACTACGACCACCAGAAGAAGATGGAGATCAAAAAGCAGCAGATCACCAATGTCTTGGAAGAGCAGACGGCACATCACGCGATGGCTCTGATGCCAGGAATCCCCGCGTATCTTGTCGCGACGCGGGACGTTCAGACCGCTACCGCTCGAGAGCAAGAGACTACGGGCGAGGACAGCGCTGAGACACAGGAAGTGAGTCAACCCAGCGAGGCCGTGACCACGGTAGCCGTGAAGCACGGCCTCGATTCCGAACTGCTCGACAAGTGGGCCGATTACCTGCTCACGCCGTCGAAAGAGGTACGGCCGCACCTCGACCGGTGGCATGAGGCCGATGCAGATTCACTGGAAGCCGTGGCCCGTGACTATCAAGCCGAGTTCGAGAAGACGGCTACCAAGCGGTACGAGGGCTTGGCACAGTGGCGAGAACAGTTCGCCGAGGCTGTTGCCAAAGGGGAGGATGCACCCGAAAGACCCCGCTTCTTCGCAGGTGAGAATCGCTTCTTCTACGAGACGACCCGCGGCAGGGGTCCGTTAGCCATCGCTAAAGACGCCCGCAGTGCGATCTTCACCAAGGATGCTCTCGAAGCGCTGGCAAGCCTCGAGGACGAGCTAGATGGGCTGACGGCGGCCTTGCCTCCGAAGCCGCCCATGGCTAACGCCGTGGCCGAAGACAAGCCCGTGGAGCAACACGTCTTTATCAGCGGCAATGTGCGACGTTTGGGCGAGGCGGCGCCGAAGTCCTTCCCCGTGATTCTGACGGGTGAGAACGAGCCGGCCATCACCGAGGGCAGCGGCCGCATGGAGTTGGCCCGCTGGCTCGCGAGCGCCGAGAACCCTCTCACGGCTCGCGTGATGGTGAACCGCATCTGGCGGTGGCACTTTGGCGAGGGGTTGGTTCGTACGCCCAACAATTTCGGCAAACTAGGCGAGCGGCCCACGCATCCTGAGCTACTCGACTATCTGGCCGCGGAGTTTGTCCGCAGCGGGTGGTCGGTGAAAGCGATGCACCGGCTCATTCTGCGGTCGAATGCGTATCAGATGAGCACCGAGGGCGAGGCGCGTGCTTACGAATCGGATCCGGACAACCGATTCTGGTCGCGCTTCAACCGGCGGCGCATGGACGCGGAAGAGATTCGTGACTCGCTGCTGGCCATCGAGGGCACGATCGACTACGGGATGGGAGGCACGATCCAGACGGGCGTAGGTCAGGGCATGACCACGACCAAGCAACTTCCGCCCTTCGATGTATCGACGAGCTACCGGCGGACGGTCTACCTGCCACTGCGGCGGGCTAACATCGCCAAGCTGCTCACGATGTTCGATTTTGGCGATGCGACGACCAGCACCGGGGCGCGGGCGAGAACGAACGTCGCGCCGCAAGCGCTCTTCATGATGAACAGCGAGTTCGCCTCGCGGGTTGCGAAAGGTTTGGCGCGCCGCGTGCTTGCAGATCGCCGGATGCCGGATGAGCGGCGGGTCCGCAGCGCTTGGTTGACGGTGCTGGCCAAGGAGCCGACCGAAGCCGAGATTGCCGAGGGCCTCGCCTATGTCTTCGAGTTCCGAAGCAGTGCAACCGAGATGGACTTTGCGACGATTGAAGGCTCGCGCCATGCGAAAGAGCATCGCTTGTCCGATCAGCCGGCCTACTACTACGGTGAGTCTGCCCTGGCTGCCTGGCAAAGCTACTGCAAGATCCTGCTGGCTTCGAACGATTTCATCTACATCCAATGAGACTGCCTGTGGAATCGTCCGTCGACCGTCCGGTGTCGCGCCGCGCGTTGCTTCGGCAGACAGCTTGCGGCTTCGGCTTGCTGGGCTTGCGGGCACTGCTGGCGGCGGAAGAGGCGCGCGATCCCCTCGCTCCCAAGAAGACGCACCTCCCGGCCCGCGCGCAACGTGTCATTTTCCTCTTTATGCATGGCGGGCCGTCGCATCTCGACATCTTCGACCCCAAACCGGCGTTGGCACGGTATCACGGGGAGCCGCTGCCGTTCGAGCGTCCCTTGACGTTTGCCGAGGAGCAGGTGGGCGGGCTGTTGAAATCTCCGTTTGAGTTCAAAAAGCACGGCAAGAGCGGTATCGAGATGAGTGAACTGTTGCCTAAGGTGGCGACTCATGTCGACGAGATGTGCTTCGTCCGCTCGATGGTGGGAGACAGCGTGGCTCACGGTGGGGCTTTGATGCAGCTTCACACGGGGACGAACACGTTCACGCGGCCGAGCTGGGGCTCGTGGGTGGTGTACGGCCTCGGTACCGAGAACCAGAACCTGCCGGGGTTCATCACGATCAAGCCGACGTTGTTTCATGGCGGCGCGAAGAACTACAGCGCGGGGTTCTTACCAGCGGCGTATGAGGGGACACCGATTGGGTACGCGGCGCTTGGTCCGGACGACTTGAAGGAGCCGATTCAACACCTTGAGAACCGGGGCCTTACCGCCGAACAGCAGCGGTTCGAGCTGGAGATGCTCAACAAGATCAACCGCCGCAGCGCCGAGCGGGCCCGCTTCGACCCGCAACTCGAGGGGAGGATTCAGGCTTTCGAGTTGGCGGCGCGCATGCAGACCGAAGCGCCCGAGGCGTTTGATATTACGAAGGAGTCCGAAGCGACCAGGAAGCTCTACGGGTTGGACGATGAGGAGTCGCGCGACTTTGGCTGGCAGTGTTTGGTGGCGCGGCGGTTGTCGGAGCGCGGCGTGCGCTTCGTGCAGGCCTCGCACACGTATCGCGTGGGCAACCCGGTCGGGTGGGACGCACACTCACAGCTCGTCCCGAACCACGTCGGGCGGGCCAAGCAGGTCGATCAGCCGATTGCCGGGTTGCTGACGGACTTGCGCTCACGCGGGCTGCTCGAAGATACGCTGGTGGTTTGGAGCGGCGAGTTCGGCCGGACGCCGGTGGCGCAGTCCGGGGACGGCCGCGACCACAACCCCTACGGCTATACGTCTTGGATGGCGGGGGCGGGGGTCAAGCCGGGTTTTGTGTACGGGGCGACGGATGAGTTTGGGTATCACGCGGTGGAAGACCGCATGCATATCCACGACTTGCACGCGACAGTGCTGCATATTCTGGGGCTGGATCATAAGAAGTTGACGTATTTCCACGCCGGCCGGGACTTTCGGTTGACCGATGTGGCGGGGAATGTGGCTGAGAAGCTGTTGGGGTAGTTGGGCCGAGGGCAAGTCCGCGGATCTCAAAACCGAGATCCGCGCTACGGAGTGCTATTCGGCTGCACTGGCGTGTTACAACAGGCGGGCACGGGGTCGCGTGCCCCTACATCGCGAGGGCGGCGCTCGACATTATTCTCCGCGAGCGTCTTTTTTTGAAACCAATTCGAGTTAACTCACGTTAACGATGTGTGGTAAGGCCCGCGATGGCTTTTCTTGCCCTACTCTTGGCGTTGGTGTTAGGCCCGGCGGCTTGGGGAGCCGCTTTCCTCAGCGGCACTGTCTCCCAGCAGGATGGCTCCGATACAATTCCGCTGCCCGGCGTGATTGTGCAAGTGCGGGCCGGTAGTCCCGAGCGGGTGGTGAGGCAGGCAACGGCCGACTCGCGGGGGCGGTACCTACTTGACGACGTCCCGGAAGGCCGCGTGACCCTCCGCCTCGTCGCGACGGGCTACTACACGATCAAGGCGGGGGATCTCGACTCCGCGACGATTACCCGCAACTGCCCGTCCGAGGGCGATTGCGGCAGCGTTGACTTCCTGGCTGGGCGTGCCGGGGTGCTGGAGGGCTACCTTACCGACGACTTCGGAGGGCCCGTGGAAGGGGCCTCCGTAACGCTCACGCCGGCATCCGACGCACCAGCGCCGCCTCGTCGCTCGGCCCGCACCGGACCGCGCACCGCGGGCCGCACAGTGTCTGACGACCGCGGCTACTTCCGCATCTGGGACCTTAGGCCCGGCCGCTACAAGCTCGAAGCCCAGATGCGCTTTCCCTTTCCACGGTGGACGCCGAAGTTCCGGCTCGAACCTCGTGAGGTGGAGATCACCGGGGGCGGCGAACCCCAAGAGGTACGCTTCCAACTGCAGGGCGACGCCGGCGTGTTCTCGGTCTCGGGCGTCATCGAAGGAATCGAGGCCGAAGCACTCAAGCGAACCGCCATTGGTATTCAGCCCAAGCTCACCGGAGATAGCCCCAACTTCAACCGCTTTCGCATGTTCATGCCGGTGAGGGACGGGAAGTTTCAGATCGACGGACTCGAAAAAGGGGACTACGTCGCGCACGTCGTGGAATGGGGCTCCGGCACCCAGCGCGACATGCGACTGCTCGCCGAGCTGACGGTCGACCGGAACCTGACGGATCTGCGCTTGCGCCCCGCGCCGCCGAGCGGTGTTCGCGGCAGGATCACGTTTGCGGATGGGGAGAAGGTCGACTTGCCGATCGAGATCCGCCCCGTGGGAAATGAAGCGGGAGTACACGAGTTCCTGCCTGTTGAGGGGCCCGACTATACGTTCAAGCACAGCGGCCTGCCCGCAGGCGAGTACATGGCTTCGATCCGGGGGCGTGAACGTTACCTGGTCCAGAACTACACCTTCACGGTGCAGGCGGGCTCGATGACCGAGTTGGATATGACGGTTTCGTCCGAATTCGCCAAGGTTCGTGGAACGGTTCGGCTTGCCCGCGACGACAGCCAAGCGGCCCGGCCCGCGGGCTCGCATTTCCTCGTCGGCCTCAGCGGCGACCGTGGTTCGTTCTCGTCCGCGGCGGATGAGAACGGCGGGTTTGCGTTCGACAAGGTGATCCCTGGCGAATACCGAATCGCCGCTTGGAGCGACCCCAACACCAACGTCGCCGACGAAGCGGTGTGGAAGAAGGCTGCCTCGGCGGTTCGGACGATCACGGTCGAGGCAGGTTTCGAGATGGACGTCGACTTGACAGTGGCATTGACGGTGCAGCCATGAGGACACTCGCTCTCGCTGCTTCGATTTTCGTGTCCGCAAGTTCGCTGTATTCGCAGCGGCAGGGCGGTCCGTCCGCCCAACCCGCCGAACCAGTCGAGACGACCGAGGTGCGCGGCCGCGTGGTTTCGGCGCAGACGCGAGTGCCGGTCAAGGGCGCCAAAGTAGCGGTCACCACCGACGCGCGCAAAACGGTCTCGGCCTTCGTGCGCTTCGACGGATCGTTTGTCATCGAGAACGCGCCCGTGGGCGACCACTCGATCGGCGTTGCCGCGGCGGGCTACGAGCTGTTGCGCAAGAGGGTCAGAATTCCCGCCGGCCAACCGCTCGAGGGGCTCGATCTTCGAATCAACCGCTCACCGATCATCACGGGACGAATCCTTGATGAGAACGACCGGCCGGTCGTCGGCGCGAGGGTCGAGGTGCTGAAGGAAGAGTTTCAGAACGGGCATGTGCAATTCATTCCCGAAGGCGCCCTCGCGGCTCGGGGCAACTTCCGTACGGACGATCGCGGGATCTACCGGGTCTTTGGCCTGTCGGCGGGCGAGTACTTCGTTGGCGTCAGTCCCAAGACCGAACCGGCGCCGGATGGCCAGCTTCGGCTTGCCACGTCCCCGCGGTATTTCCCGAATGCCGATTCCCTGAGCGACGCGGCGACGGTGAAGTTGACCTGGGGCGAGGAGAAGCAGGGAACCGACATCCGCCTCCCCCCTGCCCCGCCCACCAGCGCTCACGGACGTGTGTTGGGGGCGGATCCGGGCCCGTCTTGCCGCTCCTGCCGTATCGAGATCCATCGGCGCGACGGTGAAACGATGAGGATGGTTGGGGCCAATACGACCACCGAGCAGGGGTTGTTTTCCTTGTTTGGGCTGCCGCCGCCGGGAGACTACGTCGCCGTCACTCACGTCTTCGACCGCACCACGGGCAAACAGGGCTTCGGCCGCCAGCCGTTCACGGTATCGGAAGGGAAGGTGGATGCCATTGTCGTCGAGGCTTTCGGGGAGAATCCCATCTCGGGGCGACTTGTGCTGCGCGACCCACCGGACACCGTAGGCGACGAAAACGGGGCTTGGTCGGCGCAGGTTCGGCTCAACGCGAACTTCATGGACCGGACGCAACCCAGACGCACGCGCGGTCACTTTGGTGAAGCCAAGGGCACAGGCACGGAAGCGCCGTTCGAGTTGGCGGCGTTTCCCGGGCAATACGATTTCATGGCGAACGGCGTGAGAGGCGGCTACATCGAACAGATCGAGGTCGGCGGCCGTCCCGTGAGGGGAGCAAAGCTGACGATCCCGGCGGGTGGGATTGCAGGCGAGGTGGTCGTCACGATGAGCTTCGAGACGGGAACAGTTCAGGGGACGGTGCGGGAGGCGGAGGACGACGAGTCGGCCGGGTCGGCGGCGTCCCTCCTGTCCAAGGGTGGCCTGCTTCCTCCAAGCACCACGGTGCGCCTGCTGCCGGTCGAGCAGGACTCAAGTTCTAGCCGCAGGCTCGGGGCACGGGTGAAAGAGGGCGCCTTTGAGATTACCGGCGTGCCGCCGGGCGAGTACACGGCGTTTGCGTATCCGGATGCGGCCGGGTACAGCATCGAGGACCCCAAGTACCGCAAGAAACTGGCCCGCTTCGGCGAGCGGGTCGAAGTGAAGGCGGGCGAGACTTCGGCGCTGACCCTTCGCGCGCTCCCCACACTCGAGCAACTCGAGACCAGGGGCATCCGATAGAACCGCTCGGACAGAGCGAAGCAGGCTCGGCACGCCGTCCCCCTACATGTCAGCCCCGAGACGTAGCCGTGCTTGCAAAACAGAGTGGCTAGGAGACCCGTTGGGTGCGGCCGGTTTCAGCGGCCTTGTAGCCGGCGAAGATCACCTTGAGAACGTAGAGGCTGTCGTCGGCGGTCAGGGGCGGCGGTTCGAGCCCGGCTGAGGCGCGGACGCAGGCTCGTACGAAGGGCGAGTAGCCGGTGGGCACGTCGGGCGGCTGGAAGGTTTGGATAGCGGGTTCGGCGTCCTTGCGGCTGTACCACTGCAGTGGCTCGCCGCCGTGCTTGTCGATCTGCAGCCAGCCGTCGGAGCCCCAGATCTTGATGTGCGAGTGGTACCCCTTGTCGAGATAGTAGCCGGAGGTGACGGTGCCGAAGGTGCCGTTGTCGAACTTGAGGGCCATAGCGGCGGAATCTTCGGTGTCGAGGGGCTGTCCGCCGACGACTCCGGTGAAGCCCGCCACCTCGCTGATGCGCGACCCGGTCATGAACATGGCCAGATCGAGCCAGTGGATGCCGAGCCAGATGAGGTGGCCGCCGCCTCCGCGGGCTTTCTTGGCGCGCCAGGTGTCGTGATAGCTCGGCCGCGTGAGGCGGGTCTGGTCGGCGATGAGATGGATTTCCGTTCCGTAGATCTTGCCGATCTTGCCTTCCTGGATCAGACGGCGCGCCTCGCGGACCTCGGGGTTGAGCCGGTTGGCAAGGGCCAGCATAAGATGGAGGTTCTTCTGGTTGGCCTTGCGAGCTAGCGGCTCGAAGTCTTCGGCGCGGACGCAGGATGGTTTTTCCGCCATCACGTGACAACCGGCATCAAGGGCCGCGTCGATGGCGGGGGGCGAGAGCTTGGCTTCCATCGAAACCAGGGCCATGGCGGGCTTTTCGGCGGCAAGCATGGCACTGGGCTCGGTGTAGGTGGACGCAAGCTTGGATCCAAGCGCCTTGCGGGCGGCTGCGACGGTCTCGCCGCTGGGGTCGGACAGCGCAACCGACTCGACCTCTTCGGCCTCGGCCAAGGCTGGAAAGTAGGCGCTGAGATGGGCGCCTTCGGCGTGGGTGATGAGGCCGACCTTTACTTTCGTAGGGGCAGGGGCGGCGGCACCCGCGGAGGAGGCTAGCGCGATCGCCCCAGCGCCCAGGGTCCTAGTAAAAGTTCTTCTGTGCATGGCTCACCTCGGCCGCTAACGGGAAGCCGCTTGCGTCAACCTTCTTGAATCTCGCGCCGCTCGGGATCGAAGACCATGCGGCGGCCGCTCCACTGTGCATCCGTCGTCATAATGCAGGCGACCGAGTGCCCGTAGCCCGCCAAGGCCGGCGCGTAACAATCTTGCGGGGCGCCTCGGCGAACACAGTCAAGCCAGTTTGCCATGTGGTGCTTGACGCCGGGTTTCTCCGGAATTTCGATCGGCTCCTTGGGCATATCAGGGTTCTTGCTGCCGTCGCCGGTGAGCTTCCACTCGTTCTCGACCAGCAGGGTTCCCTTGGTGCCCTGCACGCGGGTGACGCTGCCGGAGTTGTTGATCAAGCAGGTGGCGTAGGTGGCGAGGAACTGCTTGTCGCCGCTGCCGTACTTGAGCACGGCCTGCATGGTGTCGGGGTTCTCCCTGTAGTCCCGCCACTTGAGAATGGCACCGTCGGCGACGACGCTCGTGGGATACGGCTCGCCGGTCAGCATGTGGACGACGTCGATGCCGTGCGTCATCCATTGGTCGATGATGGCGCTCGAGAACTCGCGGAAGAGGCGGAACGAGCGGTAGATCTTGGCGTCGAAGGGACGGTACGGCTTGCCCATCAGGAAGCGTTCCCAGTCGACATCGCTTTCCTTGAGCGAGTTGAGGTCTTCGGGCTTGCGGGCCCAGCGGTACTTGCTGTAGGCATTCCAGATGACATCGACTTTCGCGACGTCGCCGATGCGGCCTTCGCGAATCCAGTCGGCAGCGGTCTGGTACTGCGGGTAGCTGCGGCGCTGGGTGCCAAGCTGGACGACGCGGTCGGACTTCTCGATCGCTTCGTAGGCCGCGTTCAACTCGGAGAGCACGTTGCCCATGGGTTTTTCGCAATAGACGTGCTTGCCGGCCTCGATGGCGGCCTTGAGCATCTTCGAATGCTGGAAATCGGGCGTGGCGATGATGACGGCGTCGATGTCCTTGTCGTCGAGCAGCTCTTCGTAGCGCGGCGTCGCCTTGGGCTCGATGCTGTAGGACTCGCGAACCAGCTTCGCCGCCGCGTCGAGGCGCTTGTTCCAGATGTCGCACACGGCGGTGAGGCGGGCGTTGTATTGGCTGCCGAACTCGATGCAATCCTTCATGAGACCGGTGCCGCGGCCGCCGGGACCGATGATGCCTATTTGAATGCGATCGTTGGCGCTACCTTGAGCGCGGCCGGGCTTGGGCATAGCGGCCAAGGCCAGGCCGGCGGCTGATTTGCCGAGGAAGTCGCGCCGGGGCAGGTTGTTGCTTGTCATGAGTGGAAAGCCTCCTGATGCGTCAGAGTATACACCGGCGGCGTTAACTGTCGGGGCGCGTGGTTGAGAGCGTATACTTGATCTCTGGTTAGTGGGCCGCGTGCCGAGGGGGCCTTCGCGCGAGCCGTACGCTGCATCGATCGAACCATGACTCGTTTGTCGTTCGCCGTACTGGCCTGCTTGCTCGCCTCAGGTCTGTGGGGCGCGGACTCCGAAGCGGGCGACGGCTTGCGTCCCGGCTTGGCGGCAACCTACAGCGAGGGTGACCACACGGTTCGACTGGCGGTCCCGTCACCGAACTTTCACTTGGAAGCGGAGGAGTCAGTTCATCCGGCGCTCGGGCCAGCGTTTAAGGCAGAGTGGCGGGGATTGATCTCCATTCTGGAGGCCGGCACCTATCGGTTTCGCGGCGGGGCCCAGGTCGCCATCGGTGGCTCGGCTGTGGGGGACACAGGGGTGCGTCTGTCGCCAAGGCGGTACCCGATTCGCTTGAGCTACCGGCGCAAGCCAGGCGAGGCGGCTCTGCGGCTTGAGTGGAAGGCGGAACACTTTGATTGGGAGCCGGTTCCCGGCACGCGGTTTCTGCATGACCCGGCAACGGGCGAGCGTGCGCAGGGCGAGTTGATCGAACGCGGCCGTGGGTTGGCGCGTAGGCTCGGTTGTGTCAACTGCCACACGGCGAACTCCCCGTCCCTACGGCCACGCATGGGACCCCGGCTGACGGACCTGGGGTCGCGGGTTAAGCGCGAGTGGGTGTATCACTGGCTCGCGGACCCTTCGGCGTTTCGGGCCGATGCTACCATGCCGCGAATGCTCGATGACGCCGGGCGGCGGGACGTCGCGGCGTACCTGAGTTCGTTGGGCGCCGGTGAGGGGCCGCCTGAAGCCAAGAGGGTGCCCAGGCACGGGCGGAGGCTCGGAGCGAGCATCTTTTCGACGCTCGGCTGCGGAGCCTGCCACCGGCGGAATGCGCTCGCCCTCGAAAGCATGGGCTCGAAGACAACGCTCGGCCCGCTGACGGAGTATCTGATGCAGCCGGCGAAATCCGACCCCGGCGGCGGAATGCCGTCCATGATGCTGACGCGCGAGGAGGCCGGACCGCTGGCCGCGTCTCTGCTCGAGTCGACGAACCCGGCGTTCGAGGAGGATTTCGAGGGCGGTGACGCGGTCCGCGGGAAGAAGCTGGTGCGTACGGCTGGATGCTTGGCTTGCCACCTATTGCAGGACCCGCAACCGTTGCCCAACGAACATCGTGCGCCCGCACTCGAGCGACTGACTCCCGAAGGTGGCTGCCTGTCGGACGAGCCTCCGGCTGAGACGCCGCGCTACCGGCTGACGGGTACCGAGAGGCACGCTCTACAGGCCTTCGTTCGCGCGTATTCGGCCCACCCCGACGTGAGTCCCGCGCCGGTCTACGAGTTCTACAACTCGCTGGACGATCTCCGCTGCCTGAGTTGCCACGCCATGGGGCCAGTGGGGCCGACGGGGCCGGTCCCGGAGAAGGCTCCGCCGCTGACCGGCGTCGGCGGGATGGTGCAAGGCGATTGGCTCACCGAAGTTTTGACCCGGAAACGGCGCATCCACCAGAGGCTCGAGTTGCGCATGCCGCACTATGAAGCGCGGCAGGTCGAGCCGCTGATTGCCGGGTTCGCCAAGGCCGCGGGCCTCAAGCCGGGCGCCGGGGACGAAGCTCCAGAGGCGCCCCCACAGGCGACCGAGACTGCGGAGACCCACGGGCTAGGCATCTTGGGGGTGAACGGCGACAAGGGTGGGCTGGGCTGCATCGGCTGCCACGGCCTGTACGAGCGGCGGTCGTTGGGCGAGAACGGGCCTGACCTAACCCACGCCGCCCAGCGGCTGCGGTACGACTGGTTCTACCGTTGGATGCGTGGCCCGGCGCGGATTGTCTCCGGCACGTCGATGCCAAACTACTTCGGCCCGATGGAGCCGGCCGAAGCGCGAGAGAAGATCGACGCTCTATGGGTGGCGCTCTCGATGGGCGAACGCATGCCGCTCCCCGAGGGCTTCGCCGAGGTCCGGACGGAACCGGGAAGCGAGGCGCAGCCGATCCCGGGCGACCGGCCGATCGTGATCCGCTGGGACATGCCCGAAGCCACTCCCTCGGCGTTCGCCGTGGGCCTGCCGGGCGGGGTCTCCTACTGCTTCGATGCGGGCGAGGCGAGGCTGCGGTATGCCTGGCTCGGCGGCTACGTCGACATGACGGGCACGCTGTACGAGAAACGCGACCCGAAGACGCGTCTGACGCGTACGGCGGACTTGGTCGGCGAGATCTTTTACCGCTCGGAGGGCTTTCCGCTGCGGGTGGGTGAAGTGGAGCGAATCCCGCAGCGCCGGTATCGCGGCCATCGGTTGGTCGAGGGGTCGCCGGAGTTCCACTACCAGGTCGACGGCATCGACGTGTACGAGACGGTGCGCGCCACCGAGGGTAAGGACGGCGTGATCCGGGAGTTCAGAATCGAGCGGGTGGAGCAGGCGATGTGGTTCCTCGCCGAAGAGGCCGAGGGCGCCCGAGTCAGCACGTCGCTTGGCGCTTTGGAGGAAGGCAAAGTGCTGATCCCTCAGGGCATTGACGTCCCCTTCGAGGTGACGGTGCGGTCGGTTTCCGCAGAGGGCCGCTGACCGATGCAAACGAGCCACTTGCGACAGATGAAGGCCCTGGCTTTGGGACTCACGCTGGCCGCTGTCGGCGCGCGCGGACAGGTGCCAGCGGACGCCTATCACGTCGAGTCCGTCGCGACGCCCAGGGAGATCGCATCGGAAGTCAGTGCGATCGCCTTCAGCGCCGACGGGAAGCTCCTTGCGTGCTTCCGGCGGGGCTACATCTACTCGTTGGATCCGGCGACCTCGCGCTGGCGCAAGTTTGCCGAGGGGCTGCACACGCCGCTGGGGATTCTGCCGGGCGAGGCCGGCGAGATCTTCGTGGCGCAAGTGCCGGAACTCACGCGCGTGGCCGACACAGACGGCGATGGAACGGCCGACACCTACGAGACGATCAGCGATGCTTGGGGCCTGTCAGGTAATTACCACGAGTTGCTCTCCGGGCCCCAGCGGGACGCCGAGGGGAACTTCTACGTCGCCCTTTCGCTGGCGTCGAGCGGCGCCCACCCGCGGCCCCCTTTTCGCGGTGAATTGACCAAGCGAGGCCGCCAATCGGAACAGCCCGAAGAAGGCAAGGTGAATCAGGTCGGGCACTACTCGCCGGTGCCGTACCGCGGCTGCGCCGTCAAGATCACTCCTGAGGGCAAGCTCTCGCCCATCTCGTGCGGCTTCCGGCAGTCGAACGGCATCGTCCGCAGCCCGGAAGGAGAGATCTTCGTCGCCGACAACCAAGGCGACTGGGTGGGTACGTCGCCGCTCCATCACGTGACCCCAGGGGCCTTCCACGGGCACCCGGCGGCGCTCAACTGGTTGCCGGCGTTCCGGGGCCGCGACCCGGTCGAAGCTCGCGTCGAGGAGCTCGAGAAGATGCGCAAGCTGCCGGCAATCCTGTTCCCGCAGAACGACATGGGGGGCTCGGTCGCGCAACCCCTGTTCGATCTGAGCGAGGGAAAGTTCGGCCCTTACGCCGGTCAAATGTTCGTCGCCGAGTGGACCTACCCGCGTATCCACCGTGTCTATCGTGGACGGCGAGTACCAAGGCTCGACCTTCCCGTTCGTCTACGGCAACGGCCTCAGAACCAGCAACAACCGTCTAGCGCTAGCACCGGACGGCAAAGCGCTGTACGTGGCGCAGACCTCACGTGTCTGGGGCGGTGCCACCGAGGGCTTGCAACGAATCGTCTGGACAGGCGTAGTGCCGATGGATATCCTCGAGATGCGGCTGACGAAGACGGGCTTTGCGTTGGTCTTCACCAAGCCGGTGGACCGCGAGACGGCCGGGGACGCCTCGGCGTACTCGATGATCCACTACTACTACCTCTATCACCGCACGTACGGCTCGCCGAAGACCGACGTAACTCCCGTGAACGTGACAACGGTGTCGGTTTCCGATGACGGCCTCCGCGCCGAGTTGACAGTCGACGGGCTCGTGCCGCGCCGGGTGTACGAGTTGCGGCCCAAGGGCATCCGCGCGGCGGACGGTGAACCGCTGGCCACCACGATCGCGGCGTACACGCTGAATCGGCTCAGGCGCTGAGGGTCGATCCCCGGCTGGTGCAAGCCTGCCGTTCTTGCGGCGACCTGGCAAGGCCCGGCACGACGGCGGGGCCCGCGGCCTCACGCGGCAGGCGCCGTGCAACAAGACCACGAAACGGGAATATTGTGCGAAGCTAGTTGGTTTCACCTTCAGGATGAGTGTTCCACCCCACCTCCGTGCGCCCTGGGGTCATTTGCCCCTGAAAAAGGCCCTCCTTTGGCTCGCCGTTCTGTGCGCGGCGATGGGCGGAGCACATCCTCTAGGAGCGCAACCCACCTCGCGAGCCGAAGAGATCCAACAGGCGCGACGTGAAAAGGCGGCGCAGGCCCAACCCGAGGAGCTGTCCACGGCCGAGAAGCGGTTGAACTCCATCGTTGACAGCCATATCATCGAGCGGCTGGCCACCGGGTTTCACGGGCTCACTCTGCGGATGGGCGGGCTCCCGACCGGACAGGGCTTTGCGCTCGGGCCACAGTACCTGCGCCAGGACCTCGCCGACGGGAACCTGACTTTCCGGACTTCGGCCGCAGCCACATCCGGGGGCGGCGTGGTGATCGACCTACAGGCCTCGCTGCCCAGGCTGTTCGATGAAAAACTGTTCATCGACTTCTACGCCGCGCAGCGCAACCTGCCGCGGATCGATTACTTCGGCCAGGGGCCCGACTCGGCCGAGGGGAGCCGCACGAACTTTCGTCTGGAGGAGTTGAGCTCGGACTTGACGATCGGCTACCGGCCTTTCAGGCGCGGGCTGAGGCGTCCGCTGAGCATCGGTGTCACGGGCGGAACCCTCGAGGTCAACACCGGGCCGGGCAGCCGCGAAGACATTGCGCAGACCGCTGACGTCTTCACGCCGCAGAACACACCCGGTCTCGACGACCAGACCGACTACTTGCGGACCGGGTTCTTCGCCCAGTTCGACTACCGCGACAACCCGTTCGGAGCCCGCAAGGGCGGCAACTATCTGGCGCGGTTTACTTACTACGACGACCGCGAGCTGGCTCTGCACGATTTTAGGGTGCTGCACCTCGAGGCGCAGCAGTTTATTCCATTCTTCAACGACCGGCGGGTGATCGCGCTGCGGGCCCGAACGATGATGACGTTCACGAACGGAGCCCAGACCGTGCCATTTTACTTGCAGCCTGTGGTGGGCGGATCGGACGACGTGCGCGGCTTCCGGCCGTACCGTTTCTACGACAACAACTCGATCGTGGCCAATGCGGAATACCGCTGGGAGGCGTTCACCGGTCTTGACGCGGCGGTCTTTTTCGATGCGGGCAAGGCGGTCCCGAAGACGTCTCAGCTCAACTTCCACGACTTGGAGGCCACGGCGGGTTTCGGGTTCCGGTTCAACGTTCAGAACGCTACGTTTCTTCGGATCGATGTGGGCTTCAGCCACGAGCGGACGATGATCTGGTTGAAGTTCGGCAACATCTTCTGAGGCGATCGAAGAGGTCGAGATGATACACAGAACGATCGCGCTAACGCTGCTCACACCGCTGCTGCTGGGGGCCCAGAAGTTCTATGACGACGACCCGCTCGACAAGCTGCCGGCGCCGATGCACGTCGAGGATGCCAAATCCCGCAAGCTGAACGACTTCTACGATCTCTACCAGAACACCTTCGGCCAGCCGGGCGAGCGGCACTCGAAGAGGAAACGCTCACCGGAGCTCATTCCGTCGCAGGCGGTGAATACGCTGGATGAGGTCCCTGATGATCCGGCGTGGTTCATCAACCGCATCGGCGCCCATAAGATGAGCGTCGAAGATCTGGTTCGCGGCCCGGGGAACGACAAGTCGCCTTCGCTCGACGGCCCATGGACGATTGTGGGAGCCAAGACCAGCGGCGTGACACCCGGCTTTCGAATCAAAGACGCGGCCGGGAGGATGTATTTGCTCAAGTTCGACCCGCCGACCAATCCTGAGATGGCTACGGCGTCAGATGTCATCGGAGCCAAGTTCTTCCACGCCCTCGGCTACAACACCCCCGAGAACTATATCGTGAGTTTCGATGAGAACCGTCTGGTTCTCGGGGACCTGGTACGCGTGTTCGACGCGGCTGCGGGGCGGGACCGCGCCATGCGCCCACGCGACGTCACGCTCATGCTGGCCAAGGTGCCGCGTGATCGGCAGGGACGGATCCGCGGTGTCGCCAGCCGCTTTCTGTCGGGCAAGTTCCTCGGCGAGTTTCGCTACCACGGGACACGATCGGACGACGTCAACGACATCGTGCCGCACGAACACCGGCGCGACTTGCGGGGCTTGTTCGTGTTCGCGGCCTGGCTCAACCACAACGACTCACGGGCCATCAACAACATGGATCTGCTCGTCGACGAAGGCGACGCCAAATTCATCAAACACTACCTGATCGATTTCGGGGCGATGTTTGGTAGCGCGAGTGTCACGTCCAACACCGCGCGGGACGGCAACGCCTACTTCTGGGAGTTCAAGCCCGCCCTCGCTCAACTGGTCACGCTGGGCCTCTACACGCCGCGCTGGATGAGGGACAAGTACATCAAGCACCCCGCGCTGGGGATGATCGAGCAAGGGAGCTTCGAGCCCGAAGAGTGGAAGCCGAATTATCCTAATCCCGCTTTTCAGAACCGGCTGCCGGACGATGAGTTCTGGGCCGCCAAGAAAGTGATGGCTTTCACCGACGAGGCCATCCGCGCGCTGGTTGGCGAGGCGAAGTTCAGCGACCCGGAAGCGACCCGTCTTCTGACGGAGCACCTCATCACGCGCCGAGACAGGATCGGTGAGACCTATTTCGCCAAGGTGCTGCCGCTGGACAACTTCCTGATTGAGGACGGGCGGATCACGTTCGAGGACCTTCAGATCAAGTACGGACTGGTCGACAAGCGGGACTACAAAGTACAGTGGTCACGCTTCAGCAACGACTCGGAAGAGCACGCTCCGATCGACGGGGTCACCGGCATGGCGCTGCCGGCACCAACGCGCAGCGCAGCAGCCGGGGCCTCCTTCGCCGCGAAGATTACGGGCGAGGACGAGGCTAAGACCGTCACGGTCTACGTTCGCAAGCGGGCCTCGGAGTTCCAGGTGGTCGGCGTCGATCGGACTTGGTGAGTGCATGGGGCAATCCCGCCGCACTTCGAGGGCCTGCGTTCCGAAAGCCTGGACTCTGTAAGCCTAGAGGCCGGCGCCACACTATCGCCGACGGTTGAGATCTTTGAAGCGGTAGTCGTGAGCCTCGATGCGGACTACCTTGCACATTTCGAAGAGGCGGGAGTGGGCTCGGGAGCCAATGCGTTCAGCTAGCATGTCTCTGACGCGGTAGTTGCTTGTACTGTTCGGCGCCTCGCGCTTGCGGTCTCCTAAAGCCTCGTCCGGCAGGTTTGTTGTGACGATCAGCGCTTTCTTGTTGTTGTAGCGGTGATTGATGATGGCCGTGACGGTATCTTCGACCCATTCCGTCACGCGATGAGAGCCGAGGTCATCGAGCAGCAGCACATCGGTGTCGAGCGCGGTCTGATAGGCTGCTCGTTCGCTGGCACCCGCGGCGGGGTTGTAGCCGGCCCGGATCTTATCGAGCAGGTTCTGGTAGTCAAAGAACATGCACTCATAACCGCGATCGACCAGCTCCCGTAGCACGGCCACGGCGAGGTGGGTCTTGCCAACACCCGACGGCCCTTGAAACAGGAGTCCTGGCTTAGGCGTATCAGGGAAATCCTTCGCGTAGTTGCGCGCGGCGATCCGCGCATTGCTCAACACATCGGCTTCGCCAGGATAGTCGCGATGATCGAAGAAATTATCGAATTCCACGGCTTCGAACCGCGGGGGGATAGCAGAGCGGCCGGCCAGTGACTCCTTCCGGTCTTGCGCGATGCACTCGCAGCGCTCGACGGCCACAACGCCACCTTTGGTGATTTCATGCCAGCCGGTGCCGGCACATTTCTGGCATGTCGCTTGATCGGCCATCGTTACCTCATGCTACTCCACAACCACCAGAACTTCACCCGCCGCGACGGAGCCGCCTTCCGCGACCTCGACCGCCGTTACCGTACCCGCCTTGGGCGCCTTCAACTCGTTCTGCATCTTCATGGCCTCGACAACGACTAAGCCGTCCCCGGCGGCCACCGCGTCGCCGACGCTGACCTTCACACGCACGATCCTGCCGGGCATGGGAGCGCGAATGGGTTGCGGACCGGCGGCCTGGAGGGATGCGTCACGGCGGCTGCGACGCCTGGGATCACGGACCGCGATGTCGTAGGTTCGGCCATTGACCGTCGCGCTGTAGACCTCGTCTCCGTCGCCGATTCGGACCTCGAAGCTTCGTCCCGAGACGAGAATCGAGTAGACGCCGGGCTCGACCTCCACGATGTCGGCCGTTCCCTCGACGGAATCCACCGCGAAGCGTACCTGGGAAGAATCGCCCGAGACCTGCAACTCCAGAACACGGGGTTCGCCGTTGATCGAGGTGTCGAGCTTCATCGGGGATTTGGCTTCGCGGGCTTCCTTGCTCGGTGCAGGTGCGGTGCCTGGGTTCACTAGCTAAGGCCGGTAACGGTACCGAGGGCGAAGGTGGGTCTGAGACCCGCGCCTACGATTCGTCGAGAACTCACCGCAACAGGGAACGCCTACCCACGCTCTTCCAGGCGCTCGGCGCCACGCTCGGACTTGGTTCCCGGCCGCCCTGTTTCAAAAAGTGGACTGCCGCGGTGAGAAGCGCAACGCGCTCTTCCTCATCCGCCGGAGCCGCCGCGCCCCGTCCGGACATGTTGTCGATGAAATCCGTATCGACTTCGCCTCGACGGAACTCCTCGTCGCGGACGATGTCGTGAAAGAAAGGCAGCGTCGTGCGAATACCCCCGATGTGATACTCCCCGAGCGCCGAGCGCAAACGTTCAATCGCCTCAAGACGCGACGGCGCCCAAACGATCAGTTTCGCGATCAGTGGATCGTATTCGATCGGAACGTCCCAGCCGGTGTAGGCCGCCGAGTCGACCCGCACGCCGGGGCCGGAGGGCTCGTCCAAAGCGACAATGCGCCCCGGCGACGGGAAGAAACTGTTGTGTGGGTCTTCGGCGTAGATACGGCACTCGATCGCATTGCCTCGGCATGGGATGTCCTCTTGCCGGTAGTGCAGCTTCTCGCCTGCCGCGATCAGGATCTGCTCTTTGACCACGTCGAGGCCGGTAACCATCTCGGTGACCGGATGCTCGACTTGGAGACGGGTGTTCATTTCAAGGAAGTAGAAGTTGTGGTCGCCGTCCATGAGAAATTCGACGGTTCCGGCGTTGGTGTAGCCCGCGGCCTTGGCCGCTTGGACGCCGGTGGCTGCTAGCCTCTCCCGGACCTCCGGGCGGCCCGCCAGGAAGGGCGACGGGCACTCCTCGAGGACCTTCTGGTGGCGTCTCTGCACCGAGCACTCGCGCTCGCCGAGATGGATGACCCGGCCATGCTCGTCGGCGATGACTTGCACCTCGATGTGCCGCGGCGCGACGATCGCCTTCTCGATGTACAGGTCGGAGTCCCCGAAAGCCCCGCTCGCCTCGTCGCGCGCCTGCTCGTAGGCGGATGCCAATTCTCCCCTGGACCGCACCAGGCGCATCCCCTTGCCACCGCCGCCGCCGGAAGCCTTGAGCATGATGGGAAAGCCGATCTCGTCCGCGACGCGCTCAGCCTCCGCGTGCGAACCGAGAGGCGCCGTCGTCCCCGGAACAACCGGAACCCCGGCCTGCTGCATGATCTGGCGTGAGCGGGTCTTCGAGCCCATGAGTGCCATCGCGTCCGGGGAGGGGCCGATAAACTTGACACCGGCAGCCGCGGATGCCTCGGCGAAAGCTGGATTCTCGCTCAGAAATCCATAGCCGGGATGGACCGCATCGGCCCCGGTCTGGCGGACCGCATCGAGGATGTGCTCGATCGACAGATAGCTCTCGGCCGCCGGGGCGGGGCCGATGTGCACAGCCTCGTCCGCCAGTCGAACGTGCCGTGCCGCGCGGTCGGCATCGGAGTACACGGCGACCGTCGGAAGGCCCATCGCGCGGCAGGTTCGAAGCACCCGCACGGCGATCTCGCCTCGGTTGGCGACTAGGATCTTCTTGAACATCGTTGAAGCCACGATGCCGCGGTGGCGGCAATCGTCGATTGTATCAGTGGCCGAGTCTTGGAGGCTCTGCTAGGGCCGGCCTACCCTGTGTTATGGTTTGGATCTTGTTCGCCGACCGGCGAACGGACGAAGGAGGGTTCACGAAAGATGGCTGAAAAGAAATCGAATAACCGGCGCGAAGCGATGATGGCGGTTGCGCTGGGCCTGGCGGGGGCCTCGACGGCAGAGGCCGCCGACGGGTGGACGCCGAAGAAAGAGAAGACGGCAGGCCCGTTGCGCTCGGGCCACCTGCTGTTCATGGGCGGGATCGGAGGGTGGTATCCGAGCCGACGGCCCGATGGCCCGGGCGACGTCCGCCAGCAGACAAAGGATGCCCTGACGATCATGAAGGAGTCGCTGGAGAAAGCAGGCTCTTCGATGGCCAATGTGCTCAAGGTACAGGTGTCGCTGGTCGACCCGGTGAACAACTGGCAGCCGATGACAGACGAGTACAACAAGTTTTTCCCCGACCCGCGGCCGGCGCGGAATTATTTCGGAGCGACAGGGTTTCGGCGGCCGGGGCAGTTGCTGCAGATCGACTGCATCGCCTACGTGGATTGAGCGGCGGAACAGACCGTCTCAACTTGCCGGGAGATAGGTAACCGTCGTAGGGTGGACCGCTGCGTCCACCCCGGCGTGGAGTTTGGCAATGCCGGTCGTCTCTGCGTTGAAGGCGCAGGAACTCAGCGGCGCCGGGGTGGACACAGCGGTCCACCCCTACAAAGGCCGTTGGAGCAACTCAGCGGGCGGGCGCGGGGGCCCGCCGCACCTACAGGCGGTGGCTGCGGGAAACGTCGTGGACGTCGGGGACGCGCCGCATGGACGCGACGATCCGGTCTAGCTGCTCGACGTCGTTGACGGCGATGGTCATCTCGACCACGCCAGGACCCTTGGCCGTCGACGCGCGGCTCTCCACCCGCGAGATGTTGACATCCTCCTGCGTCAGGATGTTGGTCAGGTCGTTGAGTAGACCCGGGCGGTCGTCAACGTGGATGGATAGCTGTGTTTGATAGGTGAGGTCGCGGCTGCCGGCCCACTGGACGTCGATTCGCCGCTCGGCTTCATACATCAAGTTCTCGACGTTGGGACAGTTGCGGGAGTGGACCGCCACGCCCTTGCCGCGCGTCACGTAGCCGACGATCGGTTCGCCGCCGATGGGGTTGCAGCAGCGCGCCCGGTAGACCATCACGTCATCGAGACCGGTCACGACCAGGGCGTCGCCTCTCGGGGCTTCGCGGGTGGCCGCTTTCCCCTCTGCCGCGGACGCCTGGGGGCGCGGAGCCTTGGCTACGCGGACCTCATCGGGAAGCAGTTTGCCCAGCACCTGCCGCGCCGAAAAGCGTCCATAGCCGAGCCCGGCGTAGAGGTCCGAGGGGCGCGGGCAGCCGTAGTCGCGGCAGGTCTTCTCCATGGACTCGCGGGTCGCCTTCTTGAGCGAGACGCTGAAACGCCGGGCCTCCTTTTCAAGCAGTTTTTGGCCGATCTCCTCGGCCTTCTGCCTGCGATAAACGTTCAACCAGTGCTTGATCTTGCTGCGCGCTCGTGACGTCTTGACGATATTGAGCCAGTCGCTGCTCGGGGCGTGCCCCGACTGCGTGAGGATCTCGATGATGTCGCCGTTGCGGAGCTGCTGCTTAAGAGGGACGATGCGACCGTTGCGCTTCGCGCCGACACAGCGATGTCCGACCTCGGTATGAATCGCGTAGGCGAAATCCACCGGGGTCGCCCCCCGGGGTAGAACGATGAGTCTGCCCTTGGGCGTGAAGACGTACACCTCCTCGGGGTAGAGGTCCAGCTTGAGCGCCGCGAGGAAATCGCTGGGATCCTTGACCTCCCGCTGCCAGTCGACCAATTGGCGCAGCCAGGCGACGTGCCCGTCCTCGGCGTGCGCGCCTTGGCGCCCCTCCTTGTACTTCCAGTGCGCACAAATGCCTTCCTCGGCCATGCGGTGCATTTCTTCGGATCGGATCTGGAACTCGAAAGTCTGCCCTTGATCGGTAATGACGGAGGTGTGCAGGGACTGGTAGAGGTTGGGGCGCGGCATCGCGATGAAGTCTTTGATGCGCCCGGGTACCGGTCGCCAGGAGCTGTGGATCACACCCAGGACGGCGTAGCAGTTCCGAACCGAGTCGGTGATGACACGTAGGGCCAGCAGGTCGTACACCTGGTCGAGCGAGATCCGTTGGCGCCCCAGTTTCTCGTGGATCGAGAAAGCCCGCTTGACACGTCCCTCGATGCGCGCCGGGATGCCGGCCTCGGCGAGCTTGTCCGTCATGATCTCTCGGACATGATCGAGAAACTCTTGACTGGCCTCGCGGCGGGATTCGAGCTGTCCGCTGATCTCTTCGAAGGCTTGCGGCTCCAGGTAGCGGAAAGCCAGATTCTCCAACTCGCCGCGAACCTTGCCCATCCCGAGCCTGAGTGCGATGGGAGCGTAGATCTCTGACGTCTCGCGGGCGATCTGGCGCTGCTTCTCCTCCGGCAGGTGGTAGAGCGTCCGCATGTTGTGCAGCCGGTCCGCCAACTTGACCAAAATGACGCGGATGTCTTTGACCATCGCCAGCAGCATCTTGCGGAAGGTCTCCGCCTGGCGGTCTTCCGATGAAGAGTAATCGAGGCGGCCCAGTTTGGTGACCCCGTCGACACACGCGGCGACATCGGGCCCAAACTGCTTTTCGACTTCCGCGAGCTTTGTGCCGGTGTCCTCGATTACGTCGTGCAGCAGTCCGGTGATGACGCAAACCATATCCAGCCGCATGTCGGCCAACAGGCACGCGACCTCAAGCGGATGGGTGATGTAAGGCTCGCCGGAGCGGCGCTTCTGCGACCCGTGATGCTCGCAGGCGAAAGCAAAGGCCCGGCCTAGAGCGTCGTAGTCGTCACTCGGCCGGGACTCGCGGAACTTCTGTTCGAGAATCTGGAAGCGCTGGGAGACGGGGTCTCCGCTGGGTGAGATATCGGCGGTGACAGGTAGGCTGGACATGGAATCCGCCAAGGGGGAACCCGCCGAGGGACGTTCTGGATGCCCGGAAAGCAAAAAACCCTGAGGGCGGGCCGTGACCGGCACCCCTCAGGGCTCATTATAAGATGGCTGCGATCTAGAACGCTTCCTCGAGACCCTCTTGGGCCTTACGTTTGCTGGCCTCGAGGCTCTTCATCGCCCAATCGTTCGCGGCCGCGATGTCTTGTTCGTAGGCTTCAGTGGTCTCGGAGAGGTCCGCGCGCTCACGATACAGAAGGTTCACGTAGGCCATGGCATCGCTGTAGTCCGGATCGATCTCGACCGCCTTGGTGAGCACGTCCAGACCTTCTTCAATCAGCGGCCCAGTGGTTTCGGCCAGTTCCGCCCGGGCTTTCTGGTCCTTGATAGGACCCGGATCCTCCGGAGCCATTCCTAAGCTGGCGCGAATTTCGAGACGGGGCTGGTAGCTTTCGGTCCAGTTGATGACACCGACCGTGTAGTAGGCCTCTTTGCTCTCGGGGTACTCCGCGATGACCTTGCGGTACGCTTCCCTAGACTTCTCGAAGTCCTTGATGTTGAAGTACACCGACGCGATGCTCGACAACGCCAACTGATTGTTCGGGTCGCGATCCAGCACGTCCTGAAAGCCCTCGAGAGCTTGCTCCGCCACCCGCATGTTTTCGTCGGATTCTCCACCGGGAATGATCTGCATCATGTAGCAATAGGCCCGATAGGAGCGCGCGTCCAGTAGCTCCGGGTCATGCTCAATCGCCTGGTCGAAAGATGCCACCGCTCCAACATAGTTCGCGGAGGCAAAGGCGCGGACGCCGTTGTTGAGCTCATTGCGAGCTTTGAGGTAGTTAATCTGGCCTTGGCAACCGATCAGCGCTAGAACCAGCGCGGGAACGACCGCCGACATGAGATTCCGAATCTTCTTCTCCATCTTTCTTTCTCCGTTGCGGAGGCCACTTTGTCACCCGATGTGCCAACCGCAGCCCCCCTGTAGATTAGCCGCCGTCTTCGAGGTTCTCGGTCAGCAAGCCAACCTTGTCCACTCCAGCCCCTTTGGCGATGTCGATGACCTCCGCCACTTCGATAAAGTCCAACGACGGAGCGCCGCGAACAAACATGACACGCTCTGCCCGCGTCTTGAATATATCGTTCAGCCGGTCGCCGAGCACGTCTTTCCCCGTGGGATCACGGTTGATGAGAATGCTCTTATCGGCATTGACCGAAACGACCACCGTCCTGTTGTTGCTCTCCGGCTGCGGCTCCGCATCCGGGTTTGGCTGGGGCACCAAGGCTTCCAATCCCTTGGGGGTCAGAGGCGTAATCACCATGAAGATAATCAACAACACCAAAAGCACATCAATCATCGGCGTCATGTTGATGGTAACAATCGGGCCGCCAGCGCCGCCGCCCACGTTCATTGACATAGTAAGTGTCCTCCTCCTCCAGCTTCCTCGATGCTATCCTGCCGCAGTCCGCAGGCCGGCCCGCAGGACCTGTACTACCTTACTGCGGAGTGACAAGCCCCGTTCGCTCCTCTAGCTTCTCCGTGATGAGCCCGACCTGATCGCAGCCCGCGGAACGAAGAATATTGACCACTTCGACAACTCGCTCGTAGCGCGCACGCTGGTCGCTCTTGACATAGACGGTCTTGTCAAGCCGATTGGCCAACACCTCCTTCGCTTGGGCGCCTAACTTGCTAGCCTCGATCTTCGTACGCCCCAAGAAGACATTGCCGTCCCGGGTGACGGCCACAACCAGGGCGTCTTCCCGGTCGGCTTCATCCATGGCGATATGGTTCCGGGTACGGACCATGTCGACGCTCACGCCTTTGCTAAGCATGGGCGTGATGACCATGAAGATGATCAACAGAACCAACATCACGTCGACCATCGGAGTCACGTTGATGTCGACGATCGCCTTTTTTTCAGTTTTGAGGCGCCTAGCCATAGATCACTCCTTCGCTTGTTCCGACGCTAGCGGATGTAGCCGTTGTCTGGCGCTTTGGGGTCCGGCCGCCCCTTGTTTCGAGAGCGGCACAGTTCCCCCCAAGCGGTCTCGATCAGCCCGCGGCTGCTTTTTGGGTTTTCTTCAAGAAGTAGTCGATCAACTCTGAGCTGGAGTTATCCATCTCGACATCGAATGCTTCCACCTTCGAGTTGTAGTAGTTGAACATCCACACGGCGGGGATGGCAACGAACAGACCGATGGCCGTTGCAACGAGAGCCTCGGAGATGCCGCCGGCCACCGCCCCCAGGCCCGTGGACTTCTCGGACGAAATACCTTCGAAGGCGTTAATGATGCCTATAACGGTGCCGAACAACCCGACGAACGGGGCGGTCGAACCGATCGTAGCCAGACCACTTAAGCCGCGGTTTAACTCGGCGTGAACGATGGCCTGCGCGCGCTCCAGAGCTCGTTGCGACGACGCAATGGTCTCGCCCGGGATCTCGGTGCTCATCTGATGGGCGGTGAACTCCTGCAGACCCGCCACTACGACCTTGGCAAGATGGCTCTTCTTGTACCGCTCGGAAACCTTGACCGCCTCGTCGAGCTTGCCCTCCCGTAACGCGCCGGCCACGGCCGGAGCGTACTGCCGCGATTGCTTGCGGGCCGCATTGAAGGCGATCCAACGATCGATCATGACACCGATGGACCAAGCCGACATCAGGAACATGATGATGACGACCGCGCGGGCGCCAAAACCCATTTGGTTCCACATCGAAATCATGTCGAAACCGACCTCTTGCTGAAGCAACACCATGCTCCATGCGGATAGCTGAGTAAACATCTGAAACGTCCTCCTGTTTTTTTCGATCTTTCGTTCGCGAACAGGCTTGGCGCCTGTTCAGCGTTAAGCCCAGCCGCCGAGATCTCTTCAGCCGGTGAGCTTGAAGATCACGTCAACCTGAGTGACCACTTCGACCGCCTCGCCGTTGAGCAAGGTCGGCTTGTACCGCCACTGCTTTACCGCTTCGAGAGCGGCGGGGACCAACAGCGGGTGACCGCCGCCTACCTCGAGTTTCTGAATAGTACCATCCTTGGCGATGATCGCCGTCAACTTCACGGTTCCCTGGATGCGCGCCTGGCGAGCCAGCGCCGGATAGACCGGCGCGACGCGCTTCGCGAGCCGCGCTTTCTGCACGCTGCCGCCCACGCGAATTCGTTTCGGTGTCGCCTTGACTTTCTTCACCGGCGGGGGAGGCGGAGGCGGGGCCACAATGGGGTTGTTGGAGATGATGCCTCCAATGACTCCACCGAGGCTTCCTCCAATGCTGCCTCCCGCTACACCGCCAACGACGCCCGCGATGCCGGCGGCGGGGGGGATGTCCTGTTCCTCGATGATCGCTACCTTGTCAGGGATCGCCTTCGGCTGGGTCAACTGCCCGGCATCGAACTCCTTGATTATCTTCTTGATCACCATCTCCGACGGCGGCGGAGGCGGTGGCGGTGGCGGTGGCGGCGCCACCAAGAAGGTCATGAGTTCCGTCGCCGGCAACTCGTAGTATTGCAGCAACGGATACAGCAGAAGCCCTACAACGAAGATGGCCTGTAGGGTGAACGAGACCGCCACTGCCCAGGGCGTCTTCGTCTTTCCGATGCTGAGTTCCATTAGGCTTTGTTCAAACATGGTCGTGTCCCCTTTTTGCTCGTTTGTCTCAATACGTTCTCGCTACAACCGTCCAGACGATCTCACTGGCCTATCCTATTCGTTCACGTCCCGAAACGCAAGACCCCTGGGCCGGGCTCAGCGTCGGCGGCCTCGCCTTCCTCCCCGCGCCGCCGCCACGCCCTGCCACCATAGCAGGATCGGGCTGGCCACGAACACCGAGGAGTAGGTACCAATCAAGACTCCCACGACCAGCGCGAACGAGAAGCCTCTGAGTACTTCGCCGCCAAAGACGAACAGGCACAGCACGGCGACCAGCGTCAGCCCGGACGTCAGCACGGTCCGTCCCAGTGTTTGGTTCACACTCAAGTTCAGCAAGTCCTCCAGGGACCGCCGCCGGCTCAACTTGCGGTTCTCTCTCACGCGGTCAAAGATCACGATCGTATCGTTCATCGAGTATCCGACCAGGGTGAGGAACGCGGCAATGACCGTGAGCTCAATCTCGCGGTCGAACAACGAGAAAAAACCCACCGTGATCAGAACGTCATGAAAGACCGCCGCAACCGCCGCGATTCCGTAGATCCACTCGAAGCGGAACGCGATGTACAGCAGCATGCCGCCGAGCGCGAACAGAGTCGCCTTGAATGCCTGCCACTGCAGGTCCGCGCTGATCTTCGGTCCGACAGATCCTCCACCTCGAATCGCAAACACGCCGAGGTAAGCCTCCTCCTGGAGCGCCGCTATGATATCAGGATTGACGCCCGGAACGGAAGTCACTTCTGAAAATTCCTTGACCAGCCCCGACTGAGGCGGCTGGTCGCGAAATGCGATCAAGGCGGCGGCGCCGTCCTCGACTTCTTCGGCCGTCAACGAGGACGCGGTCAGCTTCGCGTTCGCCCGCAGCCGCTCGATCAGTGGCTCAGCCGTGGTGTTGTTGAAATCAAGCTTGTCCGCTTCTCCGCCATAGAGCTCACGGAGCGTCTCGACGATGCGGTCTTTGCCTTCGGTCACCACTTCGTCCTCGGTGAGATCGAGATCGATCTTGAGCTCATGACTGTCGGGGCCCTCTTCGAAAGGCTGCAGCGTGGCCACCGCCAGGCCCTTGCCGGTGAGAGCCGCGCGGATCTCGTCGACGCGCGGCGCGTCCTTGAACTTGACATAGACCAGCGTGCCGCCCTTGAAGTCGATTCCGATTCGCGGACCGCCTCTCATAACCAAGCTCGCCGCGCCCGCCACAAACAGCGCCAGCGACAACGCAAAAAACTTCTTGCGATGACCCAGGAAGTCAATGTTCGTCGCCTTGAAAAGCTCCATGAAAACCCATGCGTCTCGGGCTCCGAAGGTCTAGACACCGCGGGATGGTAAAAAGTTCCCGACCGGGCCCTGGCGACCTTCAAATGCCCCTATTTCGTCCAAGACTGACTCCTCTTGTACTAGTACTTGTGTGTCCGCCGGGGATGCCCCGATACCGAAATCTCGGCGACGCCGCGGGCGGATACTGAGCGCGGGCGCCATCAGATACTCAACTCCTTGACCTGCTGTTTTCGCGATAGCACGAAGTCGAAGATCAGGCGGGAGACGAAAACCGAGGTGAACAAGTTCGCGATCAGGCCGATAGCCAACGTGACCGCAAAGCCCCGCACCGCCCCGCCGCCGAACAGGAACAGGAATCCCGCAGCGATGATCGTCGTCACGTTGGTGTCGATAATCGTCAGGAACGCTTTTCCGAAACCCGCGTTGAGCGAGGCGACCACCCCTTTGCCGGTGCGCAGCTCCTCGCGGACGCGTTCGAAGATCAGCACGTTGGCGTCGACCGCCATGCCGATCGTGAGAACGATGCCGGCGATGCCCGGCAGCGTCAGCGCAAAGCCCAGGTAGCTCAGCGTGGCCAGCAGGATGATCAGGTTCAGCAACAACGCCAGCACCGCGTTGACCCCGGCGCCCTTGTAGTAGATCAGCATGCAGATCACGATCAGCGCCAAGCCGAGCAGCGAGCTACGGACGCCCTGCTGAATCGAGTCGGCGCCAAGCGACGCGCCGACGGTGCGCTCTTCGAGAAACTCCACCGCCGCCGGTAGTGCCCCGGCCCGCAGAACGAGCCCAAGGTCCTGGGCCTCCTGCTGGCCACTGAGGCCCTCGATCACACCCGTGTCGGTGATGCGGCCTTGAATCGTGGCAACGTTCTTGATGCGGCCGTCGAGAACCACCGACAGCCGCCTGCCGATATTCGCTCCGGTGAAGCTGCCAAACCGCACGCCGGCCTCTGGGGAGAGCACGAACTGCACCTCCCAGACCTGCGTTTCCGTAGAGCGCCCCGGACGTGCATTGCGGAGGTCACTTCCGGTGATGACCGACACGCTGTTGAGGATGTACCACTGCTCTTCGAGGCTTCCGAGCTGGTCGCGGGCCGCGTAGGTCAGCAACTCGCTATTGGGCGGCAAGATGCCGTTGTGAGCGCCCAGCGCCGCTTGGCTCGACACAAAAGGCCCGTCGAGCACCTCTTGGATCTCCAGCAGCGCGGTCATCTGGAGAATCTCCATGACGCGCGCCGGATCCCCCACGCCGGGCAACTGCACCAGAATCTCGTACTCGGCGTCGGCGCGCCCGTGTTGCTGAATCGTGGGTTCGGTGAGCCCCAGTCCGTTGACTCGGTTCTCGATCGTTGCGATGGACTGCGTGACCGTATCCGTCTTGATGCCCGAGAGAGCGAACGGACGCAACCGCAGATCCCAACTCGTGGAGGTCTTCGCGGCCGCGATCCACTCGGCGAAGGCGCCGTCAATCATGCCGCGAAAATCACTGGCTCGGGCGGTCGGTATCCCGTCGACCGTGATGACGATGGAGTCGGCTTCTGCAATCGTTTGCGGGTCGTTACGCTCGACCGTCGCCTGTTGAATCATCATCTCGCGGGAGAGCTGCTGCTTCAGCCGGGCCATGGTACGGTCGGCTTCCGCACGGATGGCATCCTGCACCTGCACCTGCAGAATCAGGTGGACACCGCCCTTGAGGTCAAGGCCCAGATTGATGTTTTCTTCGAGATGGGCGTACACATCGTCGATCGACGAGGGCAGGCCGATCACGCCATAGAGGGCCACGAGGGTCACGTGGAGCGCTATCGCGAACCGCTTGAGGAGGTTGCTCTTCATGTCGTCAATGGAGAGAGCCGAAGCACACCGCCCGGCTTGCTGATCCTAGCCCTTCTTTTCCTCTTCTTGGTTGATCAAGCCCGTCACCGCGCTGCGCGAAAACTGCAGTTTGACATTGTCGGGCTTGATGCGCAGGGTAACACTGTTGTCTTCCTCGCCAAGACCTACGATCGTACCTGCCAGTCCGCCGTTGGTCACGACCTGATCGCCGTTCTGCAGATTTCGGAGCATCTCTTCGGTTTTCCTCTGCCTCCGCCGCATGGGCAGAAAAAGCACCAGGTAGAAGATCACCACCATCAAGATGAGCGGCGCGAAAAAGCCGCCCGCCCCAGGCGATGCCTGCAGCAGTATCGCCGGAATGATCTGAGGTTCGGTGATCACCAGTTCCGCCTACTCGCTCCTCCCGTCAAACCATTCCCGTGCGGTGCCCTGCCCATCAGGGCCTTCGTCATCAACAATCGCGTCGAACCAGGAACGGGAAGGGTTGTCCGGGTGAGATTTTTCAGTCGCCGCCCTCTTGACGAGAACGGATCAGGGACAGACAACCGGGGAGATCCCCAAGCAATATAGCTTGCCGGATCTGACGCATGGTGTCAAGGTAAGCGAACAGGTTGTGGAGGGTCGCCAGAGTGGAGTAAAGCATCTCCCGCGCCAGAAAGAGGTGCCGCAGATAGGCCCGCGAGTAGTTTTGACAGGTGTAGCAGGGGCAAGCCTCGTCAATCGGGCGCGGATCGGCCGCCCAGGCGCGGTTCTTGATGACCAGCCGGCCGTTGGAGGTGAACAGGTAGCCGTTGCGGGCGTTGCGCGTGGGCAGCACGCAATCCATCATGTCGACCCCGCGGGCAACGTACTCCCCCAACTCGTGAAGCATGCCCACGCCCATGACGTAGCGGGGGCGGTCGCGGGGGAGCAGGTCTTCGGTGGCCTCGACCATCTCGTAGCTGCGCGCGCGCGGCTCGCCGACCGAGAGCCCGCCGACGGCGTATCCGGGCGCGTCGAGGTCGAGGAGCTGGCGGGCGCAGTCACGGCGCAGGTCGGGGTACATCGACCCTTGCACGATGGGGAAAAGCAGTTGTTGGGCCGCGGCCGGAGGCTCGCCCGGCCCCGCTGCGCGCCAGTGCACGAAGGCCCGGCGGGCCCACTGCAGGGTCCGGCCCATCGACTCCCGCGCGCGTTCGCGGCCGACCGGGTACTCGGTGCACTCGTCGAGCACCATCATCACATCGCTACCGAGGGCGCGCTGGACGTCAAGCGTCGACTCGGCGGTGAAAACGTGCTCCGAGCCGTCGAGGTGCGAGCGAAAGACAACCCCGTCGTCGGTCAACTTTCGCAGCGACGACAGGCTGAACACCTGGAACCCACCTGAATCGGTCAGAATCGGCCGGTCCCAGCTCATGAAGCGGTGCAGCCCGCCAAGGTCGGCGATAGCCTGATGGCCGGGGCGCAGGTAGAGGTGATAGGTGTTGGCCAGGACGATGGGAGCGTCCAAGTCCTCGGCTAGCGTGCGCTGGGTCAGGCCCTTGACCGTGGCTTGAGTGCCGACCGGCATGAAAACGGGAGTTTCGACGACCCCGTGCGCTGTGTGAAGCAGCCCCGCCCGTGCACGCGTGCGGGGACACTCGGCTACGACTTCAAACCGCGGCGGCGGAGTCGTCACCATCAGAGTCCCATCCGCGCGGGTGGGGTCAAGATTCTGCCCTGAACGAAACGCCTCCGGTGCGCGGGTTGCCTGGAACTAGCGGCCATACTTTTTGAGGATGGCCCGCACCGTGTCGATGGGCAGCGCATCTGCCCGGCGGCCGTCCTTGCCTTCCATCGAGACCGCCCGAAACAGTGAGTTGTAGACCGCCTCTTCGGTGGCCTCGATGGCGGCCTGGAAGAGCGGCGACAAATCGTCGTCGGACATGCCGCGCCGAGGGTCGCGATTGGTCGAGAAGGCGATGACGAAATCGCCGCTCCCGTGGCCGCCGGACGAGCCGGTCCGAGCAAGCCCCAGGGCGGCCCGCCGTGCGATTCGCTTGAGCTGGCGGGCGTCGGCCGGCGCGTCGGTGGCGACCACCATCATGATCGACCCTTCGGCGACGTCGGCGGATTCGTCCTCATCCCGAGCGTCCCCATCCCCAGCGCCCTTATCCCCGGCTTCGGCAAAGCGATGCCGGCCAAGTTCCTTGCCCACCGGAACACCGTCGATGGTCAGCACTCCGCCGAAGTTCGATTGCACCAGGACGCCCAGGGTGTGGCCGCCGCGGTCCGAAGCCAGCCGTCGCGAGCTGGTCCCGATGCCGCCTTTGAACCCGAAGGCGATCGTCCCGGTGCCCGCGCCCACGGCCCCTTCTTCAACCGGGCCCCCACGGGCGTCCCGCAGTGCGGCCAGGAAGTCCTCGCGCTTGAGGTGCTCGCCCCGTATGTCGTTCAGTCGCCCGTCGTTCGTTTCGCCCACGACCGGATTGACTGAGCGCACACTTTCATTGCCGGGCTGCTGCAAGGTGTGATGCTTGAGCGCGTCGGCTGCCGCCCACACGGCCAAGGTGTTCGTTAGCAAGATCGGCGTCTCGATGACTCCCAGCTCCTCGACCTGCGTCGAGCCCACCAGCTTCCCAAAGGCGTTGAAGACATAGACGGCCGCCGGGACTTTGTCTTGAAACAGATTGCCGTCATGAGGCAGGATCGCCGTCGCCCCGGTGCGCACGCTGTCTCCCTGGATCACAGTGCGATGCCCCACTTTCACTCCCGCGACATCGGTGATCGCATTGAGGGGCCCAGCCGAAAAGACGCCGGGCTCGATACCGAGTTCTCGGGCTCGGGGCCGCTGATTCTGGGCCGGCATCGTGGAGCAGAGCAGAAGAAAGGCTAGGATGGTCCGCACTTCAAGCATAGGCATTCCAGGGATAGGCACTCCAAGCATCGTAGGCGACGATCGAACTCGATGCCAAGGCCCTGACCATCCCCGATTCGGCAGAAAGCCAGGCCGGTCGCCTGCCCGCGCCCCGGTTGGAGGTCTGGATTGTGGTCGAAATGTGGCCTACCCTAAGGGAGACGCGCAGCAAGGCGCGCGAGTCATCCATGAAAGCGCTCGTCACGGGATCGGGGGGGGTTGATCGGCTCCGAATGCGTACGCCTGCTCTGCGAGCGTGGGTGGGACGTCGTCGGCATCGACAACAACACCCGACAGGCGCTTTTCGGCCAAGGCGGATCCACGGAGCCGGTTGTAACCTCCCTGCGCTCCTCGCTGCCAGGCTATCGCCACGCGGGGCTCGATATCCGCGATCGACAGGCAGTTCGGGATCTCTTCGAGCAGGAGAAGCCGGGCTTCGTTATCCACACCGCCGGGCAGCCCTCCCACGACAAGGCCGCTTCCATTCCCTACGAAGATTTTGACATCAACGCCGTCGGGACGCTCAACCTGCTCGTGGCCGCTCGCGATTTCTGCCGCGAGTCGCCGTTCTGCTTCACCAGCACCAACAAGGTCTACGGCGACAGCCCGAATCATCTCAAGCTGGTCGAGAAGGAGAAACGCTACGACTACGCCGACGGGCGCGACGGTATTGACGAGAACCTGTCGATCGACCACTGCCTGCACTCGCTGTTCGGGGCCTCGAAGGTCGCGGCCGACATTCTTTCCCAGGAGTTCGGGCGCTACTTCGACATGCCGGTGGGCGTCTTTCGAGCCGGGTGCCTGACGGGCCCGATGCACGCCGCCGTCGAGTTGCACGGCTACTTGGCCTACATCATCCATTGCGCTGTGACGGGGAAGCCCTATACGATCTACGGCTACGGGGGGAAGCAGGTCCGGGACCAGCTCCACGCCCGTGATGTCGTCACTCTCTTTCTCGAATTCTTCGAGCACCCATTTCCGGGCGAGGTCTTCAATTTGGGTGGCGGACGGGCCAACAGCCTCTCGATCCTCGAGACCATCGATCTGCTAGACGATATGGGCTTTACGCTCGACTACCGCTACGACGACGGCAATCGCATCGGGGACCATATTTGCTACATCTCCGATCTATCCAAGACTCGTGAGAACTTCCCGGCATGGAAGATCGAGTACGACATCCCAAGGATTGTCAGTGAAATCGTCGAGCAGAACGTCGGAGCCTTAAAGGCCTAGAGTGGTTGCAAAGAGGACACGCCGTTGAAACTCTCCGTTGTGATTCCGGCGCGAGATGAGGCCGAAGCCGTCGGCTCCACGGTAGAGAGCTTGGCCGCGACTCTACAGGCGAACTCGGTCCCGTTCGAGATCATCGTCGTCGACGATGGCAGCAGCGACGACACATCCGGCGTGGTGACCACGCTGCGGGCTCGTAACGGAGCGGTCCGACTCGTGAACAACCCCGGCCCGCATGGCTTCGGTCTGGCGGTGCGCCGCGGGTTGATTGAAGCCCAGGGTGATGCGATCGCGGTGGTGATGGCCGATAGTTCCGACAGTCCCGACGACCTTGTCCGGTGCTACCAAAAACTGATCGAGGGCTACGATTGCGCCTTCGGGTCTCGGTTCATAAAAGGCGGCAAGGTGCATGACTACCCAGTTCACAAACTGCTCATCAACCGCCTCGCCAACTGGTTCGTCATGCTGCTGTTCGGCACCGGATACAACGACACGACCAACGCCTTCAAGTGCTACCGCCGGGCGGCGATCGATGGCATGCAGCCCCTCATCTCGTCGCACTTCAACCTGACGGTCGAGATGCCTCTCAAGGCCATGATCCGCGGTTTCAGCTTCGCCGTCCTGCCCATCTCTTGGACCAACCGCGCCACTGGATTTTCGAAGCTCAAGATCAAGGAGATGGGTAGCCGTTATCTGTTCATCGTTCTGTATCTATGGCTGGAGAAACATCTTTCCCGCGGCGACTATCTCCGTAAGCCCCGCACGGCCGCGGAGAAGACCCTCGACCGGCCCACCGTCTGAGTCCGCATGTACAAAGCCATCCTTGTGACCGGAGGAGCGGGGTTCGTCGGCTCCCATCTCTCCGTCGCGTTGACCGGGGCGTTCGAAGGCGTGCACGTAATTGCGTTAGACAATTTGAGCCGCGCCGGGTCGGAAACGAATCTTCCTCTGCTCGAGCGCCACGGCGTCGAGTTTGTGCGGGGCGACGTACGCAACGGTGAAGCTCTTGCCGCGCTTCCCAAGCAGCCGGACCTCATCCTCGACTGCGCGGCGGAGCCTTCAGCCTTGGCGGGCTATAGCGGTTCCGCGCGGTACGCCGTCGAGACCAATGTCGTGGGCACGTTTCAATGCCTGGAGCTGGCCCGGCAAGCCGGGGCGGATGTGCTGTTTCTCTCCACCAGCCGCGTTTACCCTTATCGGGCCCTGAACAACCTCGGGTTTGTCGAAGAGGGCCGGCGATTTGCTCTTGCCAAGCAGCAGGACATCGGGGGCGTGTCCGAGCACGGCATCGCGGAAGATTTTCCGCTTGACGGTCCGCGATCGATCTACGGCACGACCAAGTTGGTTTCCGAGTACCTGGTTGAGGAGTACGCCGACGCCTACGGTTTTCGCTTCATCATCAACCGCGCCGGACTCATCACCGGGACGCGCCAAATGGCTAAGAGCGACCAGGGGGTGATCGTGCTGTGGCTGGCCGCTCACGCGCTCGAACAGCCGCTGCGCTATATCGGCTTCGGGGGCGTTGGTAAACAAGTGCGCGACGTTTTGCACATCGACGACATGTGCGATCTCGTCCTCGACCAAATTCGCCACTTCGCCGACTACCAGGGCAAACGTTTCAACGTCGGAGGAGGGTTGCGGCATAGCGCCTCATTGCGCGAGCTGACGGATCTGTGCCGGGAGGTGACGGGCCGCAAGATTCCCATCTCGCCCGACCCGGAAACGCGTCCCGCCGACGTGAGAATCTACGTCACCGACCATCGGCGTGTGAGCGACGTGCGGGGCTGGCAGCCCACCCGAGACGTCCGCGCGGCGCTCGAAGACATCCACCGCTGGCTCGAAGACGCCAACGAGGAAGTCCGGTCGATTCTCCTCGGCGGGCTGGGCAATCCACGCGCCAGTACCCTACCCTAGAAGGCGTCCATGACCGACAAAGTGATCGTCCTCTCCACCTGCGGGAACGCCACCGAAGCCGAAAAGCTGGCTCGGCACCTGATTGACCATCGGCTGGCCGCCTGTGTCAACGTCGTTCCCGGGCTGCTCTCCTACTACCGTTGGCAAGGCCAAGTCGAGAATGATACCGAGTTGCTGTTGATGATCAAGACCGCGCGGGGCTTGGTGGGCGAGGTCCAATCCGTCATCCAGAAGCTCCACAGCTACGAGCTGCCGGAACTGGTCGTCATTCCCATCGTGGACGGCTCGCGAGACTACCTCGACTGGCTGGAGGGCGAGCTGGTACAAGAGGAACCGGAAGAAGAGCAGGAAACGTAGGCGGTACAGAGGCCGTACCTCTCGCCACGTCGAGGCGCCGGGTCGAGACCGCCTGTTGGTTGACTCCCTCTCGGACCCGCCGCTATTATCAAGTGGACGCTTCCCGCATTTCGGAAGGCAATCAATGGGACCGCTTGGCGTTACCGAACTGATTTTCATCTTCGTGATCGCACTGCTCATGTTCGGTCCGAAGAAGCTACCCGAACTGGGACGCACCTTCGGCAAGGGCATGGCGGAGTTCCGCCGAGCCTCCAACGAATTGCGCTCGACCTTCCAGACCGAGATGGACAACATCGAACGCGAAAACACGGAGGTCAAGGAAGTCACTAAGGAAATCAGTTCCGAAGTAAACAAGCAACTCAGCACCAACTACGACGACAGCGAGGACGACTACTACTCCGAGTACGACGACACGCCGTACGACGCCGGCGACTCGGCGGACGACTCTTCCACGTCCTCCTCTACTTCCTCAGCACCCAACACCGAAACCGCCTCCAGCACTGGCGAGTCGAACGGTAGTACCGCCACGGTCACGACCGCGGCGGCGGTTGACACGGCCAAACCCGCTCAATCGAGCGCCGGCGCCGACCCCTCGGAAGTCAAAGCCGGCTAGCACGAGACTGAATGAGTTCTGACGATCAAGACTCGCGGGAGAACCGCGACTCGGAGAGCCCGACTCCGGGCGAACCAGAGGACACGGGCGGCTCTACTGCCGGCGGTGACGCGGACCCCGGCCCGACGGAATCCGAAACAGACGGGGGGGCCGCGGAACCCGAAACGCCAGAGGGATCCGAAAAACCAGAGGAATCCGAAGAGAAGGTACCGCAAGGGAGCCCCGACAGCGGCGACGAAGACGGCTCGGGCGAGCGAGATACCCCGGCCCCCAGCGGCGGTGGAGGTTCGGGAGAACCTCCGGACGACGAGGGAGGCACCGGTACGGATCAAGACACCCCGCAAGACGCTCCGGCCGAGCAGCCTCCGGAATCGAAACCCACCGAACAGGCGGACGAGTCGGCACCGGACTCCACTTACTACGACGATCCCTACGACGACTACGAATACGACCAGGCCGGGCCCGAGACGGAAACCAAGGCGGTCACCGCGGCCGCTGCCGGCGGGTCGACGCCGCCGACGCCCCCTCCGTCCGAGCCCGAGGAGGAGTCCGACAATGACGAAGAGGGCATGGCGCGCATGTCGTTTCTCGAACACCTCGAGGAGCTCCGGACGCGCATCCTGCAATCGCTGTATGGGTTGGTGGCCGCCTATGGCATCGCGCTCATTTTCAAGACGCAGCTCTTCGATTGGATGAGGCAGCCTTTCGACCGGGCCGCCGAGAACCTCCCGCCTGAGCTGAACGTGCAACTCGTGGCGATCACGCCGATCGAGCAGTTTCACCTGCTGTGGTTGAAACTTCCGATCGTGGCGGCGATCTTCATCGCAGCCCCCTGGCTGGGCTATCAGGTGTGGTCGTTCATCGCACCCGGTCTGTATCAGCGTGAGCGGCGCTGGGCCGTGCCGTTCATTATGGCTACGACCGTCCTGTTTCTCCTCGGGGGGATCTTTGGCTACTTCGTGGCCTTGCGCTTCGCGCTCGAGTTCTTGCTCGGGGTGGGGCAGGAGGTCGACATCCAGTCGATGATCAGCGTGAACAACTACTACGGATTCTTTGTGAGCATCATGCTCGGCCTCGGTGTCGTGTTCCAGTTGCCGACCGTGATCTTCGGCCTCACCGTGCTGCGCATCGCGAGCCCCAGCTTCCTGCTGACCAACGTGCGTTACGCGATTCTGATCATCTTCGCCCTGGCGGCGGTGATCACACCAACGCCCGACATCTTCAACATGATCTTGTTCGCGGCGCCGATGATCTTGTTGTTCTTCGTCGGCATCGGCGCAAGCTATCTGTTCGTACTGCACCGCGAGGGCCGCGGAGTGCCTTGGCGGAGGATCATCATCATCACTGTCTTGATTCTCGTGGTCATCGTGCTCGTGGCGATCTACTACTTGCAATCACGGTTGGGCTATCAGTTCGTCCCCGATTTCCCGTGGTTCATCAAGCCGTGACCGGCGGGCCGGGCGGGCGCGGCGGTGTGCTGACTCATGCCGTTCCACATCGATGAAGGCGAGTCGGGGGGACTGCTGAGGTTCCAGCCATGGGACGGGATCTCATGGCTCGTCCATGCCTTCACCACCCGAGACACCGGAAACTTCTCCGCCGACACTGCGGCGGATGAACTGCCACCGTCATTGAGCGCCGGCCCCACGAGGCTGGCATCCGTCCGCCAGGTTCACTCCGATGGTCTGCACTTGGTGAAACCTGAAGCCGCTTCGATCTCACACTCGCAGCGACCCGAAGCCGACGGCTTGCTGACAAGCGCCGCCGGATATCTACTCGGTGTGCGCACAGCCGATTGCCTGCCGCTGTTGTATGTGGATCGAGCGCGGCGGGCCGTCGCCGCGGTTCATGCCGGCTGGCGTGGAACCGCCAAAGGGATCGCCGCCCGCGCGGTCAAGCGGATGAAGCAGGAGTTCGGATCGCCGCCCGGCGAGTTGGAGGTCGTGATGGGTCCCGGCATCGGGCCTTGCTGCTACGAGGTGGGCTCCGAGGTTGCCGATCAGTTTGCCGCGTCCGCGGTTCAGGTCCGCGGCAGGCCCCACCTCGACCTCCCTGAAGCCAATCGCCTGCAACTGATCGAGGCTGGGGTCAACACATCAAAAGTCTGGAGCGCGGGGCTGTGTACCGCCTGCGAGGCCGATCAGTTCTACTCCTACCGCCGCGAGGGGACACAGGCCGGCCGCATGCTGGCCATGATCGGAATTCGCGTCGCGGGCTAAGGCTGGACTAGGTCTTAGGCCCGGTGGGCGGCCTTCGTCAGGGCGGGCCGCTCCTGCCGCAAGGTTGGACTGGGCGCTTCTGTGGGCCGGCGTGCCGGCCGCGCCCGTGTCACGAACGTCTTTGACAGCCGGTCGTGCCAGGTCAGGTGCTCTTCATCGGCCATCGCCCAGACAAAGCCCAGCCCTAGAGCCGCCGTGCTGAGGATGGTACCCAATGCGCGCGCCCAGCGCTGTCGGTCGTCGGGCAACTCGGCGTTAAAGTCGAGCACGCGTAGGCCCATCCAGTGCATCCCGGCTGTCTCGCCAATGTAGCGGAGGTAGAAAATCCAGTAGAACGTGAGGATGCCGAAGAAGGCGAATAGAAGCGAGCGAAGCCCTTCCTCGTCGGGAGAGATCGTGCCGCCCAACGCTTGAAGCACCCCCACAAAGATACCGAGTGCGATCAGCACCAGCGTCAGGTCGAGAAGACCGGCCATGGCACGGAGCCGAATCGGCGCGGCGCGTGGGTAGGCGTCGTCGTCTTCCAACCCGGTCTCGGAGGATTCAAACCGGGCGGTCTCGCGCGACGTCAGCCGTTCTGGTAGCGCGTCCGTGGGCTCGGACGGGCGGTGCAACGGCGGCAGTTTTGGGGCCGGGGAGGCTCGTTCCAATGCCGCCCGCCAGCCGGCGCCCGCGCCGGTGTCGGGACTCGGAGGCGGAGCTTCAATCGCCACCGAGTCACGTCTACCGGGATCGAAAGAGAGGATGCTCGGCTTGTTCGACGGCTCCGGCAGGGGAGCTAGGCCCCGCGCCGCCTCGGCTTGGACCGATCCATGCGCCCCGGCCTTCTGCCGGCTTCGGTAGGTTTCGAGCTTGAGGTCAAGCTGCTTCTTCCACTGTGGTTCCGGGGGAGGCATCTCCGCCGAGGCTTCTCCGGCCGCCGCCGCTCGCCGGCCCGGCTCCAGGCCTGAGCGCTGCCACGTGTCCGGGCGCGAACGCTCAACGCGGCGTCCACAATGGGAGCAGCGGTTGTCCGCCGGGTCGCTCCAATGGCCGCAGTGAATGCAGAGCATCGGTTCGCTTAGTAGGAACTACGACTGCCCACCGGTATCATCCGGCAGGGCTTCCCCGTACGCCCGAGGCCGGCCCTGCGAGGCTTGCAGCAAGCGGGTCTCGTCGTGTCGCGGAACTTCATCGGCGCTTCGTCGCCCAAGCTTTACACGCGGCAGGGGCGAGTTCGGTTTCCGGTCGATGTCTAGGTTTGAGTAATTGTAACATTTTGAGGTCAAAATGTTTTAGGATCGTGCCGCCGTTCCGCCGGGTAGCGGCCCTGCTTTGGGCTGGCACGCGCCTCAGGGCGGGCAATGTCGACATGCCTGCAAGACGTGAAGGGCCTCGAAGCAGTGGCCCCGAGTGCGTACTGCTGAGATCGATTGCCTAGCGATTGCCTATGATGAATGGCGCTTGGGTCCGCGCGTTCTGGAAGGAACCTGCCAATGCAGCCGGCAAAGATGATCCAGCTCACAACCGTGCTCCTACCGCTGGTTTGGCTGGCTCTGAGCCTCCCTCCGAGTCTGGTCGCCGGGCAACCGCATGTGGTCTTTGTCACCGGGGACGACGAGTACCGCTCCGAGTACTCCATGCCGATGATCGCCAGGATCCTCGAAGCACGTCACGGCATGAGGACCAACATCGCCTGCGCCAGGCCAACTCCCCAAACACAGAACAACATCGAAGGACTCGAGGCGCTCGAGGACGCCGATGTGGCTGTGATCTATGTCCGTTTCCGCCAGTTGCCCGACGGCCAGCTCAAGCTGCTGCTCGACTTCGTCAACTCGGGCAAACCGTTGGTCGGTCTCCGTACGACTACGCACGCCTTCATGTACGGCGAAGGTCATAAGCACGAGCGACTCAATGACGGTTTTGGAATCGATGTCTTCGGCCAGAAGTGGATTCGGCATCACGGCCACGCGTCGAGCACCGATGTCTCGGTCGCACCCGGCCGGAGGGCCGACCCGATCCTGCGGGGCATTCTGAGGGGCGTAGACCCGTTGTTTCACGCGCCTTCCTGGCTGTACGTGCTCGATCCGCTCCACGGCGACTCGATGCCGCTGCTCATGGGGCGAACCGTCAATCCCAGCATTGGCGTCGATCACGGCCCCCAGGCCGTCGCGTGGACCAAGACCTACCGCGGCGCGCGCGTGTTTTTCACAACCCTGGGCCACCCGGACGACTTCCGCCTGGAATCAGTCCGGCGGCTGGTAGTCAACGGGATCTACTGAGCCCTCGGCTGGGAGGTTCCGGAGGCCGGCGCGGACGTGCCGATCGAGGGCAGCTACAACCCACCTACCGCCGGAATCCGCTGAACGACCCCCTCAACGACCCCCGGCCCGCGCACGCCGGAGGGCGCGGGCACGGCATGCCGTGCCCCTACCTTCTGAACGCCCGCCCGTTATCTGAAGTGGACAAGCCAGGGAGTGGCAGAGCCTCACTGTCGGGCACCGGTGGCTCGTGACTCCCCGGCACCCGGTACGTACCGCCACATGCGCGAATACAACTCGTCGGCAAGCAACCGGTGCGCCCGCGCGTTGGGGTGATTGTCCCAGGGAGCCAGCCACAGGGCGGTCTCGCGTGGGCCGCCTCGATACGCGGCATGGAGGTCGACCACCGTGAAGCCCGCGTCGCGTCCGATCTCCATCACCTTGCGGCCGTCGTAACGGGTGCCGGCTGAAGCGCCCAAGTCGGGAACCATCAACAGATAGGCGGGGATACCCCACTCGCGACAGCGCTCGATCACGCGCTGAAAGGACCATCGAAGCAGGTCATCGCCGTGGGAGTTGAGCCGCTGCCGAACAGTTTCCTCGGGCATGTCATTGTCGACTTGGGCCTCCTCGGCTCGCTCGACAAGGTAGGCGTAGGGCAGCTTTGACCCAGCCACAACCGCTCGCCGAAGGTCGAACGCCGCAAACTCCATCTCCCCCCAGTGAGTGACGTACCAAAGCGCGTCGGGCTCGAAGGCCGATACCTCGGTGTCGAGACGGCGCAGCTTCCACAGTGGTCCGTAGCTCAGCATCGCGAAGTTGAGGATCTCGTAGCGCCGGCCGCTTGCCGGGCCCAACTCGCGATTCAAGCGCTCCTCGACGAGCGCCTCAAAGGTCCGACCGTCCTCGACCCCCGAGCCTACGGTGCGGGACGCGCCCAGCAGCGCCACGCGGTAGGTATGAGCCAGCTTTGACTGCTCGTACTCGCGGTCGCGCATGCCCCAGCGGTTCGTCGATAAGGTGGCGCCGTTGTAGATGCCGGACGCCGAGGGAACAAACTCCAGAGCAGCGAAATCGCCCGTGCCTCGGATCAAGTCGGAATTCGTGATGTCGACCCAGTCGGCGGGCTTCTGCCGATGCAGCTCCCACATCTCGGGGTGAAAGCGCACGTTCTGGGTCAACTCCTCGTAGTAGCCGCGCCGCATCACCGCCATGTCCCGTTTGTTCATGTGGGACGCCGTGAGTTGCCGTACGGTGCTAGCCAGGGCCGGCTCGAAATCGAGCCACCCCGGATTCATGCCCACGGTCAGCAGCAAGGCGGCCGGCAACGCAGTTGCCGTTGCGGATCGCAGAAACGAAGGCTGCCGGACCGAAGCGGTTTGCGGCGCGGTCTCCGTCCGGCCGCGCATCGAATCCCACACCGCGGCCGCCCCGATCGCAACCAAGCATCCCGCGATTGCCGCGGCGCTGCCTGGGGTGACGGCCCGGAAGTTCAGCATCAACGCCCACCACTGCTCGAATGACTCCGCGCTCCACAACGACCACAAAGTGACGATGAAGACGAACATCCCGATCGTCCGCAAGGCCCGGCCCAGCTCGTACCGTATGTCGGACCGCGTACCCTTGACGCCTCGGCGCGCCGGCGAGCCGGCCTCGCGGAGCACATTGACCAACACGCCGCAACCCAGCGCGGACCAGAAAACAAAGTCCACAGCTCTCAGCGGGAACGGTCCGACGATCCAAAACGTTTGGTAGGAGTGAAGCAGCCACGTGGCAAGGAAGGCTACAGCGGTGGCGGCGGCAAGGGCGGCGGTTTGCCCGCGTCCCTTGAGGCGGAAGTAGACGGGGTAGAAGACGATCTTCTGGATGAAGTCCTTCCAGTAAATGTTGATGCGCCGCCAGAAGTCGGTAAAGCTCGTGGCCAGCAGATAGCGATGGTGTGTCTCGGGGAGGTTGAATCCGAAGAAGTGCAGCATCCCGACGATCAGGTGAAACGTCCCCGAGACCTTCAGGTAGAGCAGAAACGCACCCAGCATGTAGCGGGCCACGCCGGCTGCATCGGTGATCCCGGCCGGGTCTACGGCGAGGTTCTGGTAGACCCAGCGATAGGCGAGAAGGTGGACGATGCCGCGCAGGAACCAGTTCGCCCCCTTTTGGTAGATGCGGAACGGCTCGTCGTTGTAATGGGTGCGACAGAAAGTCTGGTAGTCAACCACCGGAAACAGCGGGAACGAAACGTTCGGCAGCATGAAGAAGTAGGCCAACGCGCGCGACACGCTAAACGGCGCCGACTTGTTTCGTAGGTCATAAAGGTAGACCACCAGCCGGAACATGAACATCGATCCGAGCAGCGGCCAAAGGGCGTGCGGCCAAGGTCCGGTCACTAGACCGGCCCTCACCGCCGCCAGCGCCACCAGCGTCACGCGCAATTCGAACCGTACCGGCACATGGCAGAGGCCGATCAGCACGAGCCCGCAACCAATGAGCCACACCGCATTCCGCGGCGTCACCACCACAGCGATCCCAACCAGAGACAGCGCGGCGAAGAACGGCAGCCGCCACCGCATCGGTAGCAGGTGATGAACGACAAACCCGACGCCCCCGAGCGCCACAAGGCGCAAGAAACCCGAGCTCTCCAGCCGAAAAACGTACAGCGCTCCGGCGAGCAGGGCGTACTGAAAGGCGAGCACCGCAAGCAATAGGTGCTGCGATCGGCCCATGCCCCAACGACGATCCGCGGCGACGGTTTTCTCCGACTCTGCCTGAGTATTCCCTGTCATCAACCGACTACCCGGCTAGGCGGGCATGGCCACGCGCAAACGTACCATTGTCGCAGCCCGCCGGGACGCCGATCGGCCGGTGGAGCGCCTCCCAAATCCGTACGTAAGGATTGATTCCTGGCCCGCGGCAATCGCTCTATCGAAGCTTCCGAGCCGCGGACGGAAGTCCGCGGTTGCCCCTCGGCGCAACCCGGCGCAGCCAACGACGGGGTCGAGCCCTGCCCATCGAGTCATGACGGCGTTACGCCACAGACTCCCGGCGCCTCAGGATCTGGCAGGATTTGGCGTGGTTTTGGTCTAGATTGTAAAGATTCTTTATAGTTCTCACTCCTGGCCACCTGGCAACGGCCCTGCCGCGGATCGGTGACCAGGACTTGGGATTGCGGTGTTGCACCTTGCCCTATGCGGCGCCGGTTGGCCGTTTGCGTTCCTCGATTCCAGTATAGGAGCCGATGATGGCGGTGGCAGGGTGCGGGAAAGGTAAGTGATTGAAAGGATGGGGGAAATGATTCTTGAAAATCTGTGACTCAATCAAGTGCCGCCGCGGGTTGGCGGGCAAGGTAGGCTCGTTCATCGGCGTTGGCGGGTACGGGCGGGAGGCCGGGACGTGGCTAAAGCCAGCGGAGGAAGGACGTTCAAACGCTCTTCCAGTGTGGCTGGGACCGCGCAACCGCCAGCCTACAACGCGATTCTCGCGTAGTCCACCTGAAGGCGGCTGCTTACTGGCTTCACATCTTGGCAGGAGTTCTGGTCGCGAATCTGTGCCAACCCTAGAAGGGTCTCGGTGGCGTGGTAGGATGCATCCGCGTTGCGACAAGGGGAACCGCGGACTCCCGTCCGCGGCTCGGTCGTGTTGGATGGCACGGTTGCGGCGGGCTCGCGGACTGCGGGGCCGATTCTTTCACAGTCCCTCACGGTCACGGCTCGGTTTCCTGGGCTGCATGGATCTAGCGGCCAAAACTCCGGTGATGCGGAGGTAGCGTGAGGGGAAGAAAACGTGGTGCGCAAGAGAGGACTTGAACCTCCACCCGGCGTAAACCGGACTAGGACCTGAACCTAGCGCGTCTGCCAATTCCGCCACTTGCGCACAGACAGCGAGAGAGGGCGAGCGCCCTCTCTTTGTGTATTCTTGCAGCACGCGGAATCGGTGTCAATCCGCCGCAACTCCGTGTGCACGCAAACGCGCCCCAAACGCTAAGTATGGGACCAGACGCCACGGGGCAGGTTTCAGGCCTCGGCCCCTTCAGTGGCGCTCCAGGCACGGTTTTGTGTGGCTCTTCCCGCGGCGAGGAGAGGGAGGCAAAGAAGCCAACTCCACCGAAACCGTCAATCGTCCTTCAGCACCTTCGCGCCCACCGCGCCTCCGGCCACGCTCAAGCCGATGGAAACGGCCAGTATGACCAACACAGCGAAGAAAACAAGCGCTCCGAGCGTGGCGGGGTCGTCGATGATCTGCAAGACCTGCCTGCGGATCTCATCTTCAGCCGGCATCTGCTCCATCTGCTCCCGCAAGAGTTGGCTCAGGTCGGGGCGGTCGCCGGGGAACAGGCTGTTGAGAACCCCCATCAACAGCGAAACGGCGGAGCTGATCGCCCCGGTTATGGCTCCGAGTTTGGCCCCGTCACCCACGTTCGGGGAGAGCCCCGTCCGCCGCCGGTAACCGCTGACGCACAGAAAACCGGAGAGCGGGTACCAGAGAAAGAACAGGAAGCTCAACCACGGCAAATTCGAGAGGAAGACTGCCAGCAAGGCGGGGAAATAGGCCGCCCGAAGCGCTTGCGCATTCCTGACGGTGATCGGCGGCGCGAGGGTCTGGAGCGTCTCTCCTTCCCGCGGCACCATCCTACCGATGCGCTGCGGGGCGTCCGCCGCCGCGGCCTCTTCGGTGAGCGGGCGGCCGCACATCGGACAAAACTGAGCCCCCTGAGGCAGGGAAGCTCCGCAGGTGCAAGTCACTGTCGTCACGGTGTTGCTGCCGGGAGGAGCCTAGAAGTAGGCCCCCACCCCCGTCACACGCTCGCCCACCACGAGCGTATGGATATTGTCGGTCCCCTCATACGTCTTGACCGTCTCGAGATTCGCCATGTGGCGAAAGATCGGATACTCGTCGGTGATGCCGTTCGCGCCCAGCAGGTCGCGGCTGCGACGCGCGACTTCGAGCGCCATCCAGGCGTTGTTCCGCTTCAGCATCGAGATGTGCGAGTGATGCAGCCGGCCGCCGGCCTTAACGCGCGCCACTTGGTAGGCGAGCAGTTGCGCCTTGGTAATCTCGGTGATCATCCAGGCAAGCTCCTGCTGAACCAACTGGTGCGAGGCGATCGGACGGTCGTTGAACTGCTTCCGGAGCACCGTATACTGCCGGGCCGTCTCGTAGCAGTCCATCGCGGCGCCGATACATCCCCAGCCGATTCCGTAGCGCGCCTGCGAGAGGCAGGCCAGCGCCGTCTTAAGGCCCATCGCACCCGGCAACGCGTTCGCGGCAGGCACGCGGCACTCGGCCAACGACAGGCTCGATGTAATCGAAGCCCGCATCGACCACTTGCCGTGAATGTCGGACGTCGAAAAGCCGGGCGTTCCCTGCTCGACCAGAAATCCGCGGATCTGCTCACCCTCGCGGGCCCAAACGACCGCGATGTCGGCGATCGAGCCGTTCGTGATCCAGGTCTTCTCCCCTTCGAGGACGTAGGAGTCTCCGTCCTTGACCGCGCGTGTCCGAATCCCGGCTGGGTTCGACCCGAAGTCCGGCTCGGTCAGCCCGAAGCAACCGACGGCCCTGCCCTGGCGCAACAGCGGCAGCCAGCGGTCTTTCTGTTCATCTGTTCCGAACCGGGAGATGGGAAACATCACCAGGCTGCTCTGCACCGAGACGAAACTGCGCAAGCCGCTGTCGCCTCGCTCGAGTTCCTGCATCAGCAAACCGTACTCGACATCACCCATGCCCGCACAACCGTATTCTTTGAGGGACGCGCCAAAAAACCCCAGCTCGCCCATCTCGGCGACCAATTCGAGAGGAAAGCGCGCGTCGCGAAAGTGCTGCTTGATGACGGGCAGGACCCGCTCATCGACGAAGCGGCGCGCTGTCTGCCGCACGAGTTTCTCTTCCTCGCCCAGCAGCGAGTCGAAGTCCATGAAATCCACACCCGCGAAACGGAACATCGCTTTCCCCGTAAGGCAACCTTCCTTCCATCGTAACGGCTTTGCTCATTCCTACAGGGAGCAGAGCGCCAGCCCAACTACCAAACCGCCTGGCTAGGATCCACCTCTGGGGCATATAAGTCGCCGTCCTTAGTCCCTTGTGTGGTAATGCGCTTAGCCCCCTAGGGCTAGGGTGTTCTACGAATGGTTTCGGACCGGGGCGATTGATAAGATCACCTTGTTCACTGACGAGTCAAAGGGGATTATCGATGAAACTTGCGCACTGGCTCTGTCGATTGAAGATCTGGCACGACACCCGCGGGCAGGACATGGTCGAGTACGCCCTGTTGGCGGGATTCGTCACCGTCGCCGCCGGTGCTTCGTTCCCGCCCGTAGCGACGTCGATCTCGAGCATCTTTTCGAAGATGACGAGCGTGACTGACAGAGTTCCGTAGAACGCTGCTCCCGATTGTTTGGCTCCACCGGAGCCGACACCTACGCCGGGGTTAGCGAAAGGCGGCAGGAGACGGCGGTCCCTAGCGGCCACCGGTGCTCGGTGCGCCTGCCTCACTTCCGCAGCAAAAACTCACAGCCCTCGTCCGGGAGCTGAATGTTCAACGTCAGCTTCCGCAGCTTCTTGAGCCTGCCTCGATAGGGGAAGTAGACGTATCCGGCAGCGGGTTCGTCGATCTCGTCCCGTCCGAGCGCGTGCAGGGGAATGATGCGCTCCGGTCTTTCGTCGAGTGGGGTCTCCGGTTCTCGCGGAGCTTGGTCTGCCCGGGGTTCTCCGGGGAAGCGCGGATACCGCCGGGGCGTTCTGCCGGAGGCGATCCCGTCGAAGTCGCCGCCCTGCCGATTGACCGTACCGACCTGCAAGTCGATCCCCTCTCCCTGTTCCGGATAGGCCCATTCGGGGTGCAGTAATTGCGCCAGCACGAAGTCCGGGCCCGCGGGACCTAGGGGCCACTCGGCCCCCTTCCAGTCCAGGCTGAAGCTGCCCTCCGTGAGCTGCAACGATCGTTCCGGTGAAGGATACACGCCCACTTCGACGATCACGATCCCGGGGATCATTTGGGTGCCCTGCGGGGTTGGCAGGCTGCTGGACAGGTAGTCTACGCCGATCGGGCCACCTTCGACGTGGCATGTCTGGGGGTAGGCAGAGGCTGCCTCCCTTACCTTCAACTCGGAGGCGGCGAGCGATGAGGACGCAGGCACAGACAGCGCTGAAGCGAGGAGTAAGTACCGCGCCAGAGCGTTGCCGGCCCGACTGGCGGTCAAGTTTCTCATCGTGCCGTTTGTATCGACGACCCTTGGGCTGCAAGCGTTACTTCTATCTCAGACCACGGCTCCCTCCGCGGGCGTCTTTCGAGACATGGCGGAACAAGCCCCGCTCAGGGACCGCAAAGACCCGGGAACAAGACCCTGAGGGCAAGCTGTCCCATCCAGCGGCGACACGCTACGCTATTCCTATGAGCCTGCTCAAGCACTGCTCGAAACCGTCCAATACCGTCCGGTCGCGCCGTTCCCTCCTGCTCGGCCTTCTGCTTGCCGGCGCCTTGTTGATCACAACGTTGGCACCGGCGGTGGCCGCCGAGGAGTTCCCCGTCACTACGCTCTTCCTGGTGCGCCACGCCGAAAAAGCCGCGCAACCGGTCGGCGATCCGCCGCTCACCGCCGCGGGACACCAACGCGCCCGTGCGCTGCTCGACGTCGTGCGCGCAGCCGGCGTCACCACGATCTTCGCCACCAACCGGATTCGCACCCAGCAGACCACGGGGCCGACGGCCAAGGCGCTGGGACTCGACCCGAAGATTTTCGACATCCGTGACGTGGATGGACTCGTCGCCAAGATCCTCTCCGACCATCGCGGCGAGACTCTGCTCGCCGCCGGCCACAGCGGGACCGTGCCGCGCATCATCGAGAAGCTGGGTGGCGGCAAGATTCCACCCCTTGCCGAGACCCACTACGACAATCTCTTCGTCGTCACCGTCTATGCCGACGGCAAGGCGAAGGTGGTTCGTCTCAAGTACGGGGACCCAACCTGAACGGTGTTCCAGTGAGTGGTGAGACCAGCAGGGAGCCGGGCAGCGAACCACCCGAGGCGGATCGCGAGGCCCGGCAGGTACTGGCGCTGTTGGACGGCTTCCGGGCCTCGAAGGCCGTTTTCACCGCGGTCTCGCTGGGGGTGTTTGACCGGTTACACGAGAGTCCCGCGGCTTGTGCGGATCTGGCCGACGCTCTCGGCGTCCAGGCACGGGAACTCGAGCGGCTGCTGGGCGCGTGCGTAGGGCTCGGCTTCCTGCGAATCGAGTACGGGCAGTACCGCAACCAACCTGCCGCATCCCGCTTCCTGCGCGTCGAAAGCCCCGAGACCCTGTCGGGCTACATTCTCTACTCCGACCGGGTCCTCTACCGGCTGTGGGGCCGGCTCGAGGACGCTGTGCGCGAGGGCGGCCACCGCTGGGAGCAGGAGTTCGGCTCGAAGAGAGAATTGTTCGACAACTTCTTTGCCACCGAGCAGGACAAAGTTACTTTTCTCGCCGGCATGCACGGTGCCGGATTGCTCAGCTCGCCTTCGACGGTTGCGGCCTTCGACCTGGGCCGCTTCCATCATCTTGTCGACGTGGGAGGCGGCACGGGCCATCTGGCGATCGAGGCTTGCCGCCGCTATGCAGGCCTGCGCGCAACGGTGTTCGACCTGCCCGAAGTCTGCCCCGTGGCGCGGGGCTACATTCATGACGCCGGACTGGCGGGGCGCATCGAGACCGTCGCAGGAGATTTCTTTCGCGACCCGCTACCCCCCGCCGACCTCTACTCGATGGGTCGGATTCTGCACGATTGGGGGGATGAGCAGGTCTCGGTCCTGCTCGGCAAGGTCTGCGAGGCTTTGCCCGCGGATGGCGGTCTGCTTGTTTGCGAGAAGTTACTCAATGACGAACGAGACGGGCCGGTCGACGCCTATCTCCAGTCACTCAACATGTTGGTATGCACCGAGGGCCGTGAACGCTCGGCCAGTGAGTACGAGGCGCTGGTGAAGGCAGCCGGCTTCCGCACGTTCCAGTTCAAGCGCACCGGCCGCCCTGTCGACGCGATGCTGGCGTTGAAGTAGGGGTTGCGGGATAGCGTTGGGACACGGCATGCCGTGCCCGCCTCACGAGCCGCGGCCAGACCCTCGCCTTGTCGAACGAGACCGGGGCGTCGAACGAGACTGGGCGTCGAACGAGACTGGGGCATCGAGATCCTCGTCAGAACAGAATCGCCGCCAACTCGCCACGCGTGTCACCCTTCTTCAGGTCGGGCCGGTACGCCACATTCACTTCCCAGTAACCCCTTGCCTTGCAAGGCAGACCGCGCCACTTCTTCGGCGGCGAATGGAGCGTGGCGCGGCGGTGGGCAAGTTCCCGGAGGCGAACTCGAAAGCGAGGCGTCTCCACCGTCACGATTTTCTCGGCGCCTCGGCAGTCAACGGCTGTCAGGTGTCCGTAGAGCACCACGGTGCGGGGCGGTGGCCAGTTCTGCTCGGCGGTGCTGGGCTCAGGTGGGGGCAAGGGCGTGGGGACGGGCTCAACTTCGCCGGTGAGCCAGGGGAGCAGCGGCGGCCCAACTCGGGGGGCGATGACAGGAGCTGGCACTGCGCCCAGCGCCTGTTGGCGGCGTTGCAACAGCACGGAGAACTCCCTCTCCGCGCGTTCCCGCCACAGGGGTTCGCTTGCTAGGTCTGCCAGCCTTTCCGCCGCTTCGGACCACCGGCCCGCAAGCACCAGCGCTTGGGCCTCGGTGAAGGCGTAAAGCAGCTCGCCCGCGTCCGCCCGCCGCGCCCGCCGAGCATGCTCGAGCGCAAGGCGAGTCCGCTCGGCCTCGTCCGAGCGGTCGCCCTCCGGCCTCATCAGCATCAGGCTGTAGCGATAATGTGTGCGCGGCTCGACCGGTCCCTTTGTTACCGCGCGCGCGAAGGCCGCCTCGGCTTCCCGGTAGTTCCTCTCGTCCATCTCGAGCGCCCCGATCGCGGCGCTGGGCTCCGGACGCGCCGGGAAGGCTCTTTCCAACTCCATGAGACGTAGCCGCGCTTGCTCCCGGCGCCCACCCTCACGAAGCGCGTCGGCCCGGTAGAAGTCGCTCTCCCACGCTTCAAGCAGCCGCAGTTCGACAGCGGGCGGAATCGCCACCGAAACCGCGAACGGCGAAGCGGCCGGGGACTCGGCCGAAAGCGCCTGTGCGTGCGCCCGAAGCTGCTCCTCGACGCCCACGGCGCCCATCGAGTCGATCCGCCGCTCCAGCTCCTCCGGGTCGGGAAGCTCCCCCTGTGCCGACCCGGCAAGCCAATGCACGATCAGCCAGGATTGGGCGTAGTACACCGGTCGGGGGACTAGATCGCGCCGATCCGACGATGTCACCAAGTGCGCGAGAGGAATCCAGGCGTTCTGATCGAGCAGGCTCAACAACGACGGAACCGAAGCGCCCAGGTGGACTCCGCCGTCGCCCACCTCCCAACGCGACAGGTATTCGGCCAAGCCCTCCCGAAACCAGGTCGGATGGTGCGTCCCCGCCATGAGTTGATGCACCTGCTCGTGCGCCAACGCAACCAGCGGGTTCCCCGTTGCGTCCCAGGCAAGGACGATGTAGTCGCGGTCCACGCCGGTCTGAAAGAAACCTCTGGCGAAGCGTGGCCGTGGTTCCGGGATGGGGATTCGCGACTCCATCTCCACGGCGTCACGGTAGAGAAGCACGGTCAGCGGACCGGGCGCTCGGCGGCGAGGCCGCAGTCCGAGGCTGACATAGAACGCTCTCGCCCGCTCCAAGGCGACGAAGAGCGCAGATCAAGCAGATCAAGAAGAGGGTTGCCGCCGCCCGACGCCGCATGTAGGTGACCCCAAGATGTAGTGTAGGGCCTGGTGGAGGATTACCCGCGCGACCAACGGCTTTGCGAGCGAGGAGGCTCCACGGCCGAGTCTGTCCAAAGAAACCTCTGGCGAAGCGTGGCCGTGGTTCCGGGATGGGGATTCGCGACTCCATCTCCACGGCGTCACGGTAGAGAAGCACGGTCAGCGGACCGGGCGCTCGGCGGCGAGGCCGCAGTCCGAGGCTGACATAGAACGCTCTCGCCCGCCAGGTGAATCGCGGCGGCCTTGGCAAACCGCGGCTCCAACTCGGAGACAACGCGAACATGCTCCGTCCGGGCCTCGACGCCACCCCTCAAAGGAAGAGCGCAGATCAAGCAGATCAAGAAGAGGGTTGCCGCCGCCCGACGCCGCATGCCTGCGTATAGTCTTACCTGGATTAGGACGATGGGAGGGGTGAAAGACGGGTGGTATTCCGCAATAGCCAAGCTACCTTCCAAGCGGGCTTTGCCGCCGCGATTATGGTACGCTATCAAACAGTGAAATTGTTTCAAACATTTGTGGCCATGAATGTTTTGGCCATGATGTCATCGGCTGCCGCGGCCCCGCGCGTGAGCCTGCGCGCGGATCGCGACTCCCAGATCGTCCAGAACGAGCGCGCCGACCGGGATCAACTTTCCCGCATCGATGACGACAGCACCTTGCAGCGCTACACGCGGCTGCAGTTGCTTTCTCCGGTGCCGGAGAAGACGAGAGGCTACTACATCCACAACGTACCTCCCCAGTACCGCTACCTGCGGCCGTGGACCAAACTCTTCCTCGACCGGCTGAGCAGCCAGTTCCACCGCCGCTTCCGCAAGCCTCTCCGCGTCACCAGCCTCACCCGGACGGCGGCCTATCAGAAATCCCTGCGCAGGGGGAACGGCAATGCCGCCGCCCCATATGGAAAGAAGCGCTCGGTGCATTTGACCGGCGCCTGTGTCGACGTCTCCAAGAAGAACCTACGCAGCCGCGAACGGTCGTGGATGCGCACTGTCCTCGCCTCGTTGAGAGAGAAGGGGTATCTGTTCCCCATCGAGGAGTTCAGCCAACCCAACTTCCACGTGATGGTCTACCGCAACTACCCTGAATACGTGGCAAAGCAGAAAGCCCGCGGCCGCTGATTCCTTGCAGCAACGCAAGCTTGCTCTGCTGCACCGCCCCATTCTCCCCGAGCTTTTACCCGGCTGGCTCTCGCAGTCCTACTGACTCTCACGAATCATGCTGACCGGACCCGTGCTCACATGTAGGGGCACGGCATGCCGCCCGTCTTCCAAGGTCACTGGATTTCGCGGGCCTTGATAGGCGCGCCGGCGTTTGTGGTAACGTCACGTTGACAGCTTGTCGATCGTCTCCGCATCCGGAGCCTTCTCGCGTTTTTCAAACCAAACGTGACGTTGTTCACAGCGAATCGATTTCTTCGGCATGGCCGGTCCGCAGCGGCCCTGCTGCTCCTTTCCAGCGCGCTCACCGCCGGCGATTGGCCCGAGTTCCGCGGGCCCACAGGCCAAGGCCACGCCGAGGGACAACCGATCCCCCTGAGCTGGAGCGAGACGCGCAACGTCGTGTGGAAAGCTCCGATCCCGGGGCTTGGTTGGTCGTCGCCCGTGATCGGTGAGGGCAAGCTCTGGCTCACCACCTCCACCGAAGAGGGCCGCTCGCTACGAGCCGTGGCCATCGACCCTAAAACCGGGGACGTCGTCCACAACGTCGAGCTGTTCCGCTTCGAAGAGCCGCCCAAGATCAACACGAAGAACAGCTACGCCTCGCCAACGCCGCTGCTCGAGCCCGGTCGGGTCTACGTTCACTTCGGCACCCAGGGCACCGCCGCCTTGACGACCAGCGGTGAAGTGCTGTGGAGGACGCAAGAGCTGCGCTACTACCATCGCCACGGCTCCTCGGGGTCGCCGGCTCTCTCAGGCGACCTGCTTCTGATCAACTGCGATGGCTACGATGTGCAATACGTGGCGGCGCTCGACAAGAACACGGGCGAGATGCGCTGGAAGACCTACCGCGGCGACACCTCCCACGCCTATGCAACGCCGCTGGTCATCAACGCCGCGGGCCACGAACAGTTGGTCAGCCCTGGTTCGGAAAGAGCAGTCTCCTACGATACCCAAACCGGCGAAGAGCTGTGGTCGATCCGCTACAAAGGAGGTTTCTCCAACGTCCCCCGGCCGGTCTTCGGCCACGGGCTTGTCTACGTCACCTCCGGTTTCTTCAAGCCGATCTTGTTCGCCGTGCGCACGGACGGGCAGGGCGACGTTACCAAATCTCACGTCGCGTGGACCTACAAGCGCGGCGTACCCCTAACGCCCTCCCCTCTGCTCGTTGGCGATGAACTCTACATGGTCAGCGACAAGGGCATCGCGAGCTGCCTCAACGCCAAGACCGGCGAGGAGCTGTGGCGCGTGCGCCTGGAGGGTGAATACTCAGCGTCGCCCGTGCTCGCCGACGGCCGCATCTACTTCCTCAACGAGTCGGGCCTCACAACGGTCATCGCGCCCCGCAGCGAGTTCGAGAAACTCGCGACCAGCCAACTCGACGGACGCACCCTGGCCTCGCCGGCCGTCGTCGACGGCGCCATCTACCTCCGCACCGACACTCACCTCTACCGAATCGAAGAGTTAGAGTCGCGCTAGTCGCATCGGCGTAATCGGCCCCGAAAGTGACCAATCATCGGCGGTCGATCTTGATGAAGTCTCGGGTGACGGCCCGCAGATTAATGGCCCCGCACATGGCCATGTCTCGGGCGAGTTCGGTTTGCAGAAGCTCGACCACCGTTTGAACACCGCGGGCCCCGTAGGCAGCTAGCCCCCATAGCGCCGGACGGCTGATCAAAACGGCGCTGGCTCCCAACGCCAGAGCCTTCAGTACATCACTGCCCCGCCGAAAACCTCCGTCGATGAGAATGGGGACTTGTTCGCCCACGGCATCCTCGATGGCGGGCAAGACGCTGATGGGCTCAGCCAAGCCCTCCACAAACCCACCGCCGTGGTTCGAGACGATGACGCCCTCGACGCCTCTCTCCACGGCCGTCTCCGCTTCCTCAGCCGTCATGATGCCCTTGAGCAGCAACGGCACGCTGATCTCCTGGCGGATCCGGTCGATATAGTCCCAATCCAAGGCAGGATGGCCCAACGCCGCCCGTTCAGAAAGTCGAGGAGAGCCGCCTGCGCCGATGGGTGGGTGGGGCGTGCCCACCGTGATGCAGACCGCCTTGCATCCCGCTCGAACGGCCCGGCGGACCCGGGCCATAAGGGCGTCCGCCTTCGGCTCCGGATACACCTGATACCAGAGAGGTGTCTGAGACTCGACGGCGAGCTTCTCGATAGGGGTGTCGGAGCGGTCGGCGACCACGAGCGCGGCTTTCGCGTCCGCCGAGCCGCGGGCCATGGCCGACTCCCCCTCCGGATGGAACCGTTTCTGATGGGACGCGGGTCCAACAAGGATCGGAGCGAACATCGTGTCTCCGAACAACTGGCTGCTCAGATCCATCTCCAGGCTGTTGACCATCAAGCGTGGCCGATAGATGATTCGGTCGAACCCTTTGCGGTCGCCTCCGGCAATGGCCGCGAAGACGGCATCTTCGAGCTTGCGCTCGGCTACGGCTTCGAACTCAAGGGTGTTGATCAGTTCCTCGATCGGCGCAATCCGCCCGAGCGGCTCGCCGATGACGGGTTTCGCCTGCTGGGCCTTCAACAGCGGGGACCCAGCGATCAGTGAGCCGAAGCCGGCCAGAGCTCGGCGTCTGCTGAAGAGGCGCTGGCTCAAGGCAGGTCCGTCCTTACGAGGGTTCGGTTGATCGAAGCCAATGTGGGCCGGCCGGTGTGCGCCATCGCCATCACCAACTCGGCTTGCAGGATTTCGAGAACCCGCTGCACACCCGGCGGTCCGAAGGATCCCAGACCCCATCGCGGCACGCGGCCAAGGCAAACCGCCGAGGCGCCCAGCGCCAAAGCCTTGAGGATGTCGCTTCCGCGGCGGAAGCCGCTATCGACCAACACAGGGATGCGGCCACCGACCGCGTCAACGATTTCGGGCAAGACCTCCAGGCTTGAGGGACTGTAGTCCAACGCCCGTCCACCGTGGTTGGAGACGACGATTCCGTCGAGCCCGTGGTCGACGCATCGCAGGGCGTCTTCGGCCGTCAGAATCCCTTTCGCCAGCATCGGCACGTCAACCAGAGGACGTAGCTGGTCGAATAGCTTCCATTCGTACCACAGCCTGTGAGTCCGGACGCGATAGCGATTCAGCTCCTGGGCCGCGCGCGGGCGGGCCCGCCTGGGGCTCCGGCGACTCGAGAGATTTCGGCCGTGCAGCGGTCTCTCGTAGTACGCAGCCTCCTGATCCACGGTCACGACGACGGCTCGGCACCCCGCCGCCTGCGCCCTGTCGAGCGGTTCGCGGTTAGCCTCGATCTCCGGCGCGGGATACAGTTGATACCAAAGCGGGCCGCCGGCTGCTTGTTGGATCTTGTCGATCGGCATGCTGGCGACGTGGCTGACGATCATCGGTGTTTCGGCTGCCGCCGTGCTCCCCTCGTGGGTGCCCTCCTCACCGGTGGGGTGAAGGGCAACGTGACCCGCCGTGGGCGCCACGAGAATCGGGAAGCGAAGTTTGGTGCCAAGAATCTCCGTCGCCGTCTCGATCGAGCTGACATCGACCACCGCCCTAGGTAACAGCTCGACCCATTTGAACGCCTCTCGGTTCCGACGCAAGGTGAACTCACCGCAGCTTCCGTAAGCGGTGTAGGTGTATGCCTGACGCGGCAGTTTCTCGTATGCGACCGCCTCGAAATCGAAAGCGTTGACAAGCTCGTCCATGCCGGGAACGCGGCTGTGGTCGCGCAATGGATCCTGCTGGGAGTGGAGCAGGGGCGATCCCGCCAGGAAACCGGCCAACCCTCGTATCGCGCCACGGCGAGTAACGCCCTGTCGCCAGAGACGCTCGAGTTTTCCCACGAATCCTCCGATCTCGTCTCCGCGTGGGGCTGGTCACCGTCCTACCTGAACTCCTATGTGCATGAGGGCACGCCCCGCTTCACGGCTATCTGGAGTTCCAAGGTAAAGGGCGCCTTCGCGGCGCGGCACGGCCTGACGGGTTCACAGTATCATACGGAGTTCAACAAGCAGATCAAGAGCGGGTTCTTGACGCGATTGGTAACGGGCTACAGCGAGGGCAGCAGCGCGCGATACGCCGTACTGGCGCAAGTAAACTGCCTCGATACGGTCACGTGAGGAGAGCAGTGAGGAGGAGGGATGCGCCCCGCCCGGCTTTGCTGGGCGGCCGTTTCTTTATGTTCTACCAGGCGTGGATACATCCACCCAGTCGGGTATCCAGCGAAGTCTTCAGTCATAGGCTCCTCGAAACCCAGCACCGACTAGTCGACGTCTTTGGCCATCCGTACCTTCCTTTTAGTGCGGCCGAATCTGCATTTCTTGGCCGCAACTTCCCGCCGGGATCGCTTCGCGAGGGGGTTGCCCGTTCTCACTCAGTACAGGGCGGTCGTGGACTTGTGCGCGGCAAGGAATGGTTGGTGATAGCATGGCCTCGACAATGCGCATGCAAAGGGGGTGCACCAATGAAAAGCACTGATACGCCCAGACGCGATTTTTTGAAGTTGCCGGCGGCCGCCGTGGCAGCCGCGGCCGCGGGATCAACCCCCGCGCGAGGCGCGTCCGTCATCGACGAGCACGACCCCTCGAACACCAAGCTCTGCCGGCGCCTGAGGGCCGACATCAGCGACGACGACCTACTCTTCCTCAAACAGATCGGCCTGCGGTGGGCGCGGGTGAACTTCCGGCCTCCGGTCGACTTCGACTTCATCGCCCGCACCCAAAAACGGTACGAGTCGTACGGTATCAAGATCTTCTCCGCGGTCCACTACGCCTACCGCGAGCTGGACGTGCAACTTGGCCGCCCCGGCCGCGACAAGCACATCGAAGCCTACAACACCTTTCTGCGCGACCTCGGCAAGCTGGGGATCGGTGTGTCGTGCTACGACTTCCATCCGGCGAACACGTACACCACGGCCCACATCACGACCGCGCGCGGCTACCGGGCCCGCGAGTTCCGGCTGGCGGACTTCCGCAACAAGGTCGAGAAGCAGAAGTTCGAGCGCGAGTACTCGGCGGACGATATCTGGGCCAGCTACACCTATTTCATGAAGGCCGTTCTACCGGTCGCCAAAGAGGCGGGCGTCAAACTGGCGCTCCATCCCGACGACCCACCCCTCGCCATGATGAACGGAGTGGCGAAGGTGCTGGTGCATTACGACGGCTACCGCCGGGCCGAGCAGATCTCCGAATCGATCGAGGGTAAGGGCAGTCCCCACTGGGGCCTAACGTTCTGCGTCGGTACGTGGTCGGAAGGCGGTGACAAGATGGGCAAGGATATCTTCGAGATGATCCGCGACTTCGGCGGCCGCGGGAAGATCCTCGGCATCCACTTCCGGGGTGTCACCTCGCCGCTTCCTAGTTTTGTTGAGACCTTCCCCGACGAGGGCTATCTGGACCTGTATCAGGTGATGAAGGCGTTGCGCAAAGTTCGCTACAGCGGGACGGTGGTACCTGACCACGTCCCCGAGTTGACGGGTGACGAAGGGATTCGCCGCGCCGGCACGGCCTATTGCATCGCCTACATGCGGGCACTGCTCCGCCGCGCCAACGAAGAGGTAGGGTGAGAGTCGAGGGCGGCACCGTTCGAAGTGTAGGGGCACGGCATGCCGTGCCCGCCCGGAGTTTCTACATCTGCTCAGGTAGTGGCGCGGGCGTTCGGCCGATGAGAGTTGCGGACAAGGTCGAAAGTAGACGGTAGGGGCGGCTGTTCGTCGGAGCGAAAGGTGGACCCGCGGTTCCGCCTGACGGCTCCACCGTGGGCTAACATCCAGCACAGCTTCGCGGCTGCGGAGACTCGTTGGGAGTCGACCGTTTGCGCCAGCCAAGGACGCAGAGTGGCCGTCGTAGCTGCAGGGCGGGCACCGGGGCTCGCCCCTAGTGTGCCCAGCATGGGCTATTTACTTGTGGGTTGCAACGTACTCACCAGAACCGATGGAGGTAACCGTAGGGAACCGCAATTGGGGATCTCGTGGCCCACGCCGCGAGCCAAACTAAAGGCGGCGGGGAACCCGACCCGATCATTGTGACCGGTGCACTTCTCGATTCCGTCACGGACTGCTAGTATCCGTCGGACCTGCCGGGGCAAAAGGACAATGGCGACGCTGGTGGCAAACAATGTCAGGCAATGATGTCGTGGATCACCCGGCCGGCGACATCGGTCAACCGGAAGTCGCGGCCGCTGTATCGGTAGGTGAGTTTCGTGTGGTCAAGCCCCAGCAGGTGGAGCACCGTCGCGTGCAGGTCGTGCGGGTGAACGCGGTTTTCCACCGCGGCAAAGCCGAAGTCGTCGGTGGCGCCGTAGGTGATGCCCCGCTTCACGCCTCCGCCCGCCAGTAGCGTCGTGTAACCCGGCACGTTGTGGTCGCGGCCCTTGCCGATCTTCTCGAGGCCGCTGTTCTGAATCATCGGCGTGCGTCCGAACTCGCTGCCGATAATCACCAGCGTTTCATCAAACAGGCCCCGCTCTTTCAGGTCTTGAATCAAGGACGAGATGGGCCCGTCGACCTCGCGGGCCAGCTTGCCGTGCACCAGGATGTCGTCATGGCTATCCCACGGTTGGAAGTTGCCGTAGTAGACCTGCACCATGCGCACGCCGCGCTCGATCAGGCGTAACGACATGAGACAGCCGTGCCCGAAATCGCTGTCGCCGTAGCGCGCCCGGGTCGCCTCGCTCTCCTTGTGAATGTCGAAGACATCGGGCACCTCGCTCTGCATGCGATAGGCGACTTCCATCGACTCGATGGCCGACTCGAGTTCCGGCTGGTAGCCGACGCGCTTGAGGTACGAGCTGTTCAGCTTGTCGAGCAGGTCGAGCTGCCGGCGCTGCTCGTTGTCGCTGATCACCTTGTTGCGGATGTTGCGGACCAGCTTTTCGGGGTCGGTCTCGTCGTTGCGAACATACGCGCCCTGGTAGGGGTTGGGCAGGAAGGCGGACGACCATAGCACCGGTCCCATCACCGGATAGCCGGGACACAGCACGACAAAACCCGGCAGGTTCGCGTTCTCGGTCCCCAGCCCGTAGGTGACCCACGAACCCAGCGACGGCCGACCAGGCAACTGGTGGCCGCAGTTCATCAGAAACAGCGACGGGCCGTGGTTACCGTTGTCGGAGTAGCACGAGCGGATCACGCAGAAGTCGTCGATCTGGTCGCCGACCTTCTGGAAGATCTCGCTGACCTCGATGCCGCTCTGGCCGCGCCGGGTGAACTTGAACGGCGACTTCATGAGGTTGCCCGCGGCACGGTCGGTCTTCACCTTGGGACCCGGCTTGGGCTCGCCGTGGTGCTTGTCGAGCATCGGCTTGGGGTCGAAGGTATCGACCTGCGACAGGCCGCCGTTGAGGAACAGGAAGATGACGTGCTTGGCTTTAGGGGCGAAGTGCGGTTGCTGCGTGGCGAGGGTTGCGTTTCCGGTGGCTGCGCCAGCCACCCCAGCCAGGCCTACCGAGCCGAACCCGGCACCCATCACGCTCAAGGCTTCCCGTCGTGTCATGCCACTACCCCCAAGCCGGTTGCCGCCGGAAGCAGCCTTCGGCCGCTACCGTAACGGCCGCCAACAGCAACCATTGGCATCTTACAACACTTTGTGATATTCGTCACGTTCCCGGGAAACCTTGTGGCCGTGTGATGCGTGTTGCGCATCGTGAGACGACTGAAAAGGTTCTTTATCACGCTGTTTGCCGCGGTTCTTGTGCCCTGGTCGGCGTTCGGTGAGATCCGATTCTCCTTGCCCGTCTTCCCCTATTCGGAGAAGCCCAAGAAGGCGCTCGAAGCCCAGGTCGAAGGGCTGCTGGCATCGCAGGACCTCGAGGACAAGACCTGGGGCGCCTACCTGGCGGGCCAACATGGCATGAAGAAGTACATCGCCGCCCTCGAACGAATCCTCGAACCGCAGCCGTTCGGCTCACCCACGCAGCGAAGCCTGATGCTGCGGGCCGCACTCGACGGGCTTATTCAACTCGAAGGCCGCCCGGACCCTGAAACACTATTACCTCACTTCGAAGCCTTCCCCGACGAAGTCCTTATCGTGCTTTCGAGCGACCCACAGCGGTACCGGACGCAGCTCTTGGTTCTGATAGACCGCTCTCTGCCCGAGGTTCGGTGGATGGCCATCAGCAACCTGCTCGCCGAAATCAGAGCGCCGGGTTTCGCGGCCGGCCTGCTGAGCGATCTGCGGGTCACCGCGAGCGTTCAGGTGCGTGACGGCGCTTTGGTGGGGTTCGGAGGAGGCGCAGGGAGCGGATGTGGGGGCGCCTATGGGGCGATCGAGGGCGCCAAGATTCCGATAGACTATCCACCCCCGTCAGCCTATGGTCTCCTGCGGATTAACGGTTTGGAGCGCGGTGCTGTGGCCGTGGCCCCCGGGCCTTATCCTGTCTTCTCGCGGCGCCTCGTCTCGCTGCCGGGAACCAGCCTGATACTTCCGGTCACATCACCGGAGACGAGCCCGCGGCGCGATCGGCAACGGCTGCGCTATCTGGCCACCATGCTGCACCTCCCGATCGACGTCCTACCCTTGCAAGCCTTTGAGCAGATAAGGGTCGACTGGCTCGGGCCCGAACCGCTCCTGCAGGAAGTGGCTTCCTTTCGCCAACAAGTACACGCTTCGTACGCGCAACTGTTAGAGCAACTCATGGTGGCCGAACTCCTTACGCTGGACGATGCATCGGGCATTGCTCTCGATCTGGAAATCGAAGTGATCGACATTCGCGGCGACAAATCCGAGCCCCTGCCCCGCGTCCAATCCCGCTGAGGAGCAGGCCGGGAGGCGTCCGATGGCGGCGCACCGGCGCGCGGCTGGTATGCTCTCTGTTCCGGATTGTTCCGTCCCGGGCAAGGAGACCGGGCATGGACCGTGAAGGATGGTGGCGTCGGGCGCCGCTCGTCGTCGCGCTACTGGCTTTTTCTGTGGGGGCTCCAGCGAGCCGCCTCTCATTCCTTCGTCCACGCGGATCATCTGTCGTTTCTGCTCGGGGCAGCCGTGTGGCTGACCGTGGCGATGTGGGTGGCGTCGGCGGGGCGCACTGCCAGCCTCGTTGGCCGGCTCCGCGGGCTGACCGTGGCCAAGGCCGCCGTCTTGCTCGTCGCCATCGCCCTACCCATCGCACTGGCGCGCTTCGACTACATTGACCCTTGCTGGACGCCGGTCCTGCTCGCCACGCTCCACGCCACGGCCGCCGCGGGACGGTTCCGAGCGGCGCTCGCCCTGCCCGTCGTGGGCGTGCTGCTCACCTTGGGGATGCCGACGATCCACGCCAACGTCCAACGTGGCATCGTCAACCACTTCCACCGGCTCTACTATCACCACGGCACCTACAACAACACGGCGTGGCTCGGCGTGCCCGTCCAGAAATGCCCGCTCGATCTGTGGATCTTCCAAGAGATCGTCCACGAGGTTCGTCCTGATGTGATCGTGGAAGCCGGGACGTATGAAGGCGGCAGCGCGTTCTTCCTGGCGTCGATACTCGACGCGGTCGGACACGGCCAGGTGGTGAGCATCGACATCGTCGAGCACGAGGAACGGCCCGACCACCCGAGGGTCCACTACCTGCTGGGCTCTTCGACCTCCGAGGAGATCGTCGATCAGGTCAGGTCGTTCATCCGGGAGGGCGACACCGTCATGGTGGCCCTCGACTCCGACCACCGCCGCGACCACGTGTTGGAAGAACTACGAATCTACAGCGATCTGGTCACGGCCGGATCGTACCTGATCGTCGAAGACACCCACCTCAACGGCAACCCGATCCTGCCCGGCTGGGGACCGGGGCCGAATGAGGCGCTCGAATCATTCCTGGCGAAAGACGATCGGTTCGTCGTCGACGCAAGTAGGGAGAAACTGCTGATGTCGTTCAACCGCGGCGGATACCTGCGCAAGAAACCGTAGCGAGGAGCCCTGTCTCCGCCCGCTTCGAACCTGCGCGAGGGCCTCTAGTTGATGGAGCTAAACTCGGTCGATGCCAGCAGCACCTGGGCGTACCGCGCCCAATCCTTCGACCCCGCCTTGAGGTACTTGAGCCCCGCCTTGGTCTCAGCTTTCGACGGCAATCGGCCGTAGAGTAGCTCGTAGGCCCGCCGGATACTGGCCCGGTGGTCGTCCCCGGCCTCGCCGGCCAAGCGCTTCGCTAAGGCCTCGGCCTGACCCATCACGAAGCTGCTGTTGAGGAAGTAGAGCCGCTGCATGGGCCCCACCGTCACCAGGCGTTTCTCGCTGGTGTTGTTGGGGTCGGGGAAGTCGAACAGCGTCATTGCGCGGTTGGGTTGGGTGCGCCGAACGCGTATATACACGGTGCGGCGGTGATTGTCGTCCTTGAAGTCCTCAGGCTCGCCGCCCTGGGTTCGGTCGAGGCTTCCCGCTACGGCGAGAATCGCGTCCCGCAGGGCTTCGGCGTCCAAGCGGTTGATCAGGTTCGCGCGCCACAGCAACTTATTGTCGGGATCTCGCTCGAAGTTCGTGGCAATGTGCCCGCTGCTCAGCCGGTAAGTCGAAGACAGCATGATCTCCCGATGGACGGCCTTCATCGACCAGCCGCTTTCCACGAAGCGCGCCGCCAGGTAGTCGAGCAATTCGGGATGCGTCGGCCGCTCGCCAAGCTGCCCGAAGTTGCTCGGCGTGCGCACAAGGCCCTGACCAAAGTGATGCTGCCAGATGCGGTTCACCATCACCCGGGCCGTCAGTGGGTTTTCGGGATCGGCGATACGGCCGGCCAACTCCAGGCGACCGCTGCCGTGCTCGAACGGTTCCGGCTCCACCGCGCTCAAGATGTGCAGGAACCGCCGCGGCGCCAGCTCGCCGAGGTCGTCTTTGTTGCCACGGATGTGCACCTGCAAGTCTTTGATCTTCTCGGCCTCTTTATATCCGTGCACGAACGGGTACGCTTCCGGTAGCGCCTCTTCGAGCTGCTTCAACTCGGTCCGCAGGCGATCGAGATGCTGCTTCCACACGCCGCTCAAGAAGCGGTCGATCTTTCTGCCTTCCTCCGCGACTCCCTCCCGGTCGGCCGCTTTCTCCCCAAAGTAGAAAACACCACCTTCGAACCGGAAACCGTTCCGCGTGTTGGGCTCGAACGCCAGGTCGCGCCAGAGGTACCACTTCTTGAGGTCGAGAAACTCGAGGTTGGTGTACTGGCGGGTCCGCTCGTCGGCCACGCCTTTGGCCCCGCCGAGCTTGACGTAGTTGCGGTCTTCGAGCTCTTTCTTCTCGGTGTTGATGGCGACGGCCAGCCTCTCGGCGTCTTCGGCAAGTGCCGTAACCTGCTCGAGCGTCGCGCCTCGGGCGACCGCGGCATCGAACTCGTCAAGGCGCTCGTGCTCCTTGTCCGACTTCAGGTAGACGACCCACCTCTCGACAACTTCCGGAATCAGTCCGTCCTTGGCGGCAGCCGCGGCCACATCGGGCTGGGCGCCGCTCGTCACTTGCCAAGCGGCAATCATATACTCGGCCGTCTGTTCAAACAGCACGTCGGCCAACTGCGATGATTGTTCCTCGATGAATTTCGTGATCGCGGCTTTCTTGTCGGCGATGGCTTTCTTCGCCTTCTTGTAGGCCTTGACACGCTCCTCGGGCGCCAGCGGATATTCGTGATACGCACTGCTCGAGAAAACACCCTGCAGCGAGTAGAAGTCTTTGGTGGGAATCGGGTCGTACTTGTGGTCGTGGCACTGGGCGCAACCGACGGTCAGACCCAAGAAGGTCCTGGTCGTCACATCCACGCGGTCGTCGCCCCTCGGTACGAAGGCATGGAAGCCGAGCGCCGCGAGATGCTTTTCGCGCTGCGGCTCAGGCAGTAGATCCGCGGCAAGCTGCGCGCGGACGAACTGATCGTAGGGCAAGTCGTCGTTGAAAGCCTCGATGACCCAATCGCGATATCGGTAGGCGTTGGGGTAGGGATCATCCACGCGAGTGCCAAGCTTGCCGTCGGAGTAACGCGCCAGGTCGAGCCAATAACGCCCCCAACGTTCTCCATAGTGGGGCGAAGCGAGCAAGCGTTCGACCACGGTCTCGAAGGCATTGGGCGAATCGTCGGCGAGGAAGGCCGCAATCTCCTCCGGCGTGGGCGGCAGACCGATCAGGTCAAACGTCGCTCGACGGATCAGCGTCCGCTTATCCGCCGCCGGCACGGGCTCGAGGCCCTCGGCTTCGAGCTTGGCCAAGACGAAGCGGTCGGCCGGCTGGCGGACCCAGGGCTTATTCTTCACCCCCGGCAGGCCCGGTTTCGAGACCGGCCGGAACGACCAAAACGCGCGCTGCTCGGGCCGGATCTCATACTTGCTGGTTTCGCCCATCGTCGGCGGGAGATCTTCGTCGGGCCAGGCGGCCCCGTCCTGCACCCACGTCGTGAGAGCGGCGAGCTGGTCGTCGGTCAGCTTCTGGCCCGTCGGCGGCATCCTGAGGCTGTCGTGGGTGTGCGTGACGGCCTGGATCATGATGCTTCCCGTGGCGTTGCCGGGCCGAATCGCCGGGCCGGAACTTCCACCGCGAACCATCGCCTGGCGCGAGTCGAGCCGCAACCCGCCCATCTTTGAGTTCGTGTGGCAGGCGTAGCACGTGTTGGCCAGCAGCGGCCGGATCTTCATCTCGAAGAATTCGAGCTTGGCTTGATCCCCTACGGCTGCGGCCCACAACGAACTCGAGCTCAGCGTCAGCACCAAAGCCCATGCTTTGACAACCATACTCATCGAAACCTCTTAGCCGCCAATCTATCAGGGGGGTCGGTGGGTGTCAACGCGAGAGGTCACCTAGCAGCCCGTGGCGAGAACGAGAACCGAATCGCAATGTAGGGGCACGGCATGCTGTGCCCGCCTGCTCGACCTGCCGCAACATGTGGGTGTGTCTAACGGGCGTGACAAGAAACCTCGCTTTCACCACGGGTTGCTATGGGAGTTCGCGAGACTCTTCCACCGGCGGGAGGATGCGCTCCCCGCAGGATGAGTGGCGGCGCCGTGTCTGCCGTATACTCAGTGCAAGCCCGAATCCAAGCTGCTGTTAGAGAAATCTTTCGACCATGCCTTTGGGAGTTCTCGATTCCGAGGCCGCGCCACAGTAGGATTCTGAAGTCAAGGATTCTGATGGGATCCTCGCAGTGAAACGGGCACCCAGGAAACGCGGCACTGACGCCGAGATCCCGGTGGCCAGCCATTCCCGGGACGCGAAACTCTCGCCAACCAAGAAGTTGGTCTTCTCCCTGATCACCATCGGCGCTTTCTTCGGGCTACTCGAAGCCGTGCTGGCGGGCCTGGGGTTCGAACCGCCGCCCAGAGACGCCGATCCGTACGTCGGCTTCGCCTCGAACATCCCCCTCTTTGTCGAGCAACCAGGCGCCGACGGACGGGCTTGGATGGTGACGGCCCCGAACAAGCGGCGATGGTTCAACAACCAGAGGTTCCCGAAGGCCAAGCCCACCGCGACCTACCGCATCTTCAGCTTGGGCGGTTCTACCACCTACGGACGCCCCTACGACGACCGGGGCTCGTTCAGCGGATGGCTGCGCGAGTTCCTGCCGGCCGCCGACCCGAGCCGGGATTGGGAAGTCATCAACGCCGGCGGCGTCAGCTACGCGAGCTACCGCTTGGCGGTCGTGATGGAGGAGCTCACCCGCTACGAGCCGGACTTGTTCGTTATCTACACCGGGCACAACGAATTCCTCGAGAGGCGCACCTACCCAAGGCTGGTCCACGCGCCGCCGGCGCTCACCGAGGCCGCCGGGCTGCTGAGCCGCACGCGCATCTGGGCCGCGGCCCAGCGCATCGCGGGAACGCCCCCGGCAGCCGAGCATCCAGGCGGACGGCCGGTGTTGCCGAGCGAGGTCGATACGGTGCTGGCTCACAGTGTCGGACCGAGCGAATACACGCGCGACGACGAATGGCGGCGTCAAGTGGTCGAGCATTTCCGGTTCAACCTCAACCGGATGGTCGGCTCGGCGCAATCGGCGGGCGCGAGGGTGCTCCTGGTCGTGCCGGCATCGAACTTGAAGGACTGCTCGCCCTTCAAGAGCGAGCACGCAGCCGGTCTGAGTGCGGACCAGACCGGGCGCTTTGAGGCTCTCTACCGAAAAGGGATCGACGCGATGGACAGCGGCCGGACCGAGGTGGCTCTGGCGGCGCTTGAGGAGGCGAGGTCGATCGACGATCGCTACGCCGAGGTTCACTACCAGCGAGGTCTGGCACTGTATGAGCTGGAGCGCTGGGACGACGCGAAGGCTGCCTTTCAGCGCGCGATCGACGAGGATATCTGTCCACTACGGGCCCCCAGCCAGATCAAGCGTGTTGCGGCCGAGGTAGCGACCGAACAAGCAGTCCCGCTGATCGACTTCGCGCAATGGACCGAGAGCCGGGTGCCGAATGGAATCCCCGGGGCCGACCTGTTCCTCGACCACGTGCATCCCACGCTCGAAGGGCACCGCCACTTGGCACTTCAACTGATCGAAACCATTAAGCGTGAGGGGATCTTGGAACCGTCCGCACAGTGGAACGAGGACGCCATCGAGGCTTCGGCGCAACGGGTGCGGGCCCGTGTCGACTCGACGGCCCACGGCCAATCGTTGCGGAACCTGGCACGAGTCTTCTCCTGGACGGGACAACTGGACGAAGCGCGCCGGCTCGCTACCCAAGCGCTCGAAGCTTTGGGGGAGGACTCGGAGACCTACAGCGTGTTGGGCCAAATCGAGTCGGTCTCGGGGGTGCCGGCGGAAGCGGAGCGCCACTTCCTGCGGGCTCTGGAACTCGCACCGGGTAATGTGGATGCCCGGACATTGCTGGGGATTGAGTTGGTCAGTCAAGGCCGCCCCAAGGAGGCCGTCCCGCATCTGCGGCAGGTTCTGCGAGCCGACCCAAACGGCGCCGACGCCCACGCCAACCTCGGACTCGCCCTGGCGTCACTGGGCAAACCCGAGCAGGCGATGGAGCACTACGAGAAAGCGCTGCGCCTCCATCCGGCTCACACCGAAGCCCATCTCAACCTGGGCGTCGAGCTGTTCGCCCGTGGCCGCTCCGACGAAGCCATGGAGCACTTCCGTGAAGCACTGCGCCTGAAGCCGGGCTACGCCGACGCACGCGCGAACCTGGGTCTCGCGCTCGCCTCCCAAGGCCTCACCGATCAAGCGATTGAACATTACAACCGCACGCTGCAACTCGATCCCGATCACGCTGAAGCCCACTACAACCTGGCCAATGCTTCCTTTTCCCAAGGCAACACAACCGAGGCGATCTACCACTTCCGCGAAGCCCTTCGCATCAAGCCCGACTCCGCGCAGGCGCATTACAACCTCGGCGTCGCTTTACTTTCGGTGGATGGGCTGTCGGCTGATGACACCGAGGGCGCCCTCGACCATCTCCGCCGAGCCGTCGCCATTGAGCCACAGCTTGTCGAGACACACCCGGAGCTACGCGAGCTGCTCGCGCCGCCTCGTTAGAGAGGTTGCCCAGCGGCCTCAGGCGGTGCTGAATTTCGGTGCGTACTTACGCCGCACAAGGAAGATGTAACCGGCGGCTCCCAGCAAGAGCCAGAAACCCACGGCCTTAATCGGGGCGTCGAAACTGCCTGTCTGATCGATCAGCCATCCGGTGAGCGTGGGCGCGACAATCCCCGCCAAGTTCGCGGCGGTATTCTGGATTCCCACCACCATGGCGATGCTTCCCCCCGGGATCAGCGTTTGCGTGAGTGCCCAGTAGTTGGCCGTGGCCAGACCCAGCCCCCACATCGAGATGACGGCAAACGTCAACATCAGGGTCGTGTCCTCGGCGTACGCGCCGATGGTCTGCGTGGCCGCGAAGCCGAAGCCCACAATCGTAAACGCCTTGCGGACGCTGATCGGATCGTGCCCGCGTTTGATGAACTGGTCCGCGGCAAACCCGCCCACCCAGATCATGACCGCCATGCCGCCAAACGCCACGCCGCCGTACCAGCTCATGTCCTTGATCGACATGCCGAAGCGCTCGCCGAAATAGCGAGGCATCCAGGTCATGCCGTAGTAGACGAAGTACATGTAGCAGAAGGTGCCGAGGATCACGCCCCAAATCACCGGGCTGGCGAGGATTTCGCTCGTCTTCACCTTTTGGAGCTTCGAATCCGGCTCCTTGGACGTCTTCTCGAGGGCCTCGCGTTGCGCTTGCGGCAGAGCGGCGATGTCGTCCTTTTTCACCCACGCCATCCAAGGGATCAGGATGACCAGACCGCCGAAGCCCATGAACAGGAACATGGTCTGCCAGTTGTACGCTTCGATGAGGTAGCCGGCCAGGGGCAGCCCGATCGCGGGACCCAGCTTGGTCCCGGTCATGTAGAGCCCCACGGCGGTGCCGCGCTGCTCCTCCTCGAAGTGCATGCGGATGTATCGCATGCTCGACGGTGTTACGACGGATTCGCCAAAACCCAGCACGAGCCGGATCACAATCAGGTACCAAAGCCCCGTCGTCAACGCCGTGGCCGCCGAGGCCAGCCCCCAAAGTAAGTTCCCGTAGAAATACGGTTTGCGTACGCCGACCTTGTCGACCCAAACGCCGGACGGGATCTGCAGGAAGGTGTAGCTCCAGAAGAATGCACCCAGCGCGACGCCTTGCTGCGTCAGGGTCAAGTCGAGCGTCTGCATCATCACCGGCAGCGCGATCGTCAGGCAGACCCGGTCGAAATAAGCATTGATCATGCCGCAGCTCAGGAGAGCGACGACCCACCATCGCTTGGGGTCCTCCTGCACACCGGCTTTGGGCACTGCGGCTTGCGGCGTGGCTGTACTCATTTAGGTCCTTTCGTGCGGCTCACTGGTGCTCAGGGGGTTGCGCTCGAAGACGTATTCTTCCACGGGCTTGCCCTTGATGATGTGCTCCTCGAGGATGCGCTCGGCCACCTCGGGTGTAACCGAGTGGTACCAGGTCCCTTCCGGGTAGACGACCGCGATCGGCCCACGGGTGCAAACGCGCAAACAGTTTACCTTACTGCGGTAGACGCATCCGTCGCCGGAGGCCAGCCCGAGCTGCGAGAGGCGCTTCTTGAGGTAGTCCCAGGCACCGTTCGTGACCTCGCGGGGGGCGCATTTGGGTTTCGTTTGGCCGGCGCACAGCAGAAAGTGGCGGCTGTAGCGGCCAGTGGGCAGCTTCAGCGGCGGGTTCGTGGAATTCTGGCTCATGACAGCCAGCCTATTATAGCTGCGGTGGCTCCGAGCCGTGACGGTAAGGGATAAGGGAAGGGGGCAGAGCGCGACAGGTGCTGTGGTACTCTGACAGGAGTTCGGTGTCGATGAACCCTGGAAAGGGGGCCCACATGACGATGAAACGGCGTGAATTCCTGAGCAGCTTGGTGGCCGGTGGAACGGTAGCCGCCACGCAAGGGCGCCTATCGGCCGCGCCCGCGCGGCGCTATGCGAACGACGTGGTCGAGCTGGGTCCCGACAAGGTCAAACTGTCGCGCTTGGCGATGGGGACGGGCACCAGCGGCTTCGGCGGTGCGTCGAACCAGACGCGGCAGATGGGCGTCAAGGGCATCGCGGATCTGTTTTGGTTCGGCTACGACAACGGCGTGACGTTCTGGGATTCGGCCGACCAGTATGGTAGCCATCCGCACGTGAAGGCGGCTCTCGAAAACGTCCCGCGGGAGAAGGTCGCCATCATGACCAAGACCCACGCCAAGACGTATGACGAGATGCGCAAGGACTTGGACCGCTACCGGCGCGAGATCGGCACGGACTACCTCGACATCGTGCTGCTACATGCCGTGCGCGAAGCCGATTGGCCCGAGCAGCGCAAGGGCGCGATGGAGTATCTTTCGGAGATGCGCGAGAAGGGCGTGGTCAAGACGCACGGCCTCTCGTGCCATTCGCTGGTGGCGCTGCAGCGCGCCGCCAAGACGCCTTGGGTGCACGTGGACCTCGCGCGCGTTAACCCGATGGGCCTCTACATGGATGCCGACGCCGCCACCGTGATCGAAACGCTTCAGGAGATGAAGAGGAACGGCAAGGGCGTGATCGGAATGAAGATCCTTGGCCAGGGCGACATGCGGCACCGGGTCGACGAGATGCTGGCCCACGCGCTGGCGCTCGACTGCGTGGACTGCTTCACGATCGGCGCCGAGGACCGCGGGGAGTTAAGTGACTTGGTCCGGCGGATCCCGGATGCGTCGCAACGCGGGTGGCCGCGGAGCTAGCGCCGAGGTGGGTCACAAATGTAGAGGCACGGCATGCCGTGCCCACCTGCTCTTCTCGCCCCTTCCCAACCGTGCGGTAGAGCCCCTAGAACCCGGTGTCACTCGACAACAGCTTACTCTCCGCTAAGGACATCCCCCCGCGAGAGCGGTTGATCTTCGCGCTGGATGTGGCCGGCCCCGACGAGGCGCGACGCTTCGTGGATCAACTGGGCGATAGCGTCGAGTTCTACAAGCTGGGCCTCGAACTCTTCATGGCGGGCGGCTACTTCGAGCTGGTCGATGAGCTGGCCGCGGCGGGCAAGAAGATCTTCGTAGATCTGAAATTCTTCGATGTGCCGCAGACCGTGAAGTCGGCGGTGCGGCAACTCAACGGACGGGGCGCGACGTTCACGACCGTCCACGGGAATGAAAACATTCTCGAAGCCGCCTGCTCCGTGAAGGAAGACGTCAAGGTGCTGGCCGTGACGGTGTTGACCAGCTTGGACGAAGGCGACCTGCGAGACCTCGGTTTTCGATGCACGCCAAAAGAGTTGGTTCTGTCGCGTGCAAGACGGGCCCTGAAGGTCGGCTGCGACGGCGTCATCTCTTCGGGGCTCGAAGCGCCCGAGCTACGCAAGGAGTTGGGCGCGAACTTTTTGGTGATCACGCCCGGGATTCGTCCCGTGGCCAACGTCGACGACCAGAAGCGGACGGTGAACGTGGAGCGGGCTTTCCAAAACGGGGCCGACTATATCGTCGTGGGGCGCCCGATCAAAGAAGCGCCCGACCCGCGCGCGGCTGCCCAGAGTATTCAAGAAACGATCGCCGGCGTGTTTCACTAGGGTCGCGAGGCGACGACCTTCGGCGGCAGGGCGAGTGGAGGTAGACGAAGTCTCAACCTGCCGCTGACGCCTGTGAAAGCCGAGCGCGCCTGCTGTTCCCTAGATGCGCAGCGGCAGCCGAACCGGAATCTCCTCGACCGACAGGTGTTCGGGGCACTCCGGTTGCTCTTCGTGCAGCTTCGCAGCCCGTTTTGCGTAGGCGTTCGAGAAGGGCCACGCCGAGAGCCCGTGGGCGAAGACGCTGAGCAGGACGGTGATGATGACGACGGAAAAGATCTGTTCCCGCCCCGCAACGTTAGCGCCTTCGAGCACCAGGAACACGTAGAGAATCGACGCCAGGCCCCGCGGGCCGAACCAGCCGAGAAACAAGTGCGTGCCGGCCCCAAGCCCCGCGCCCAGCAAGCTCAGCGAGATCGGCAACATGCGAATGACGGTCAAGCTCAGCACGGCGTAGAGCAACACGGTACCGCTCACGCCCCCGAGAGCGGGACCGATTTCAGCCGCCCCGAAAACCATAAACGCCAGCAGCGCGAGCAGTTGGCCTTCCGCTTCGGCGAAGTCAATCAAGCAGGTGCAGATGGTCTTGGCGGTGTTGCCGAGGACGAGGCCGGCCACGAAGGCCGCGATGAAGCCGTTGCCGTGCACGGCCTCCGCGCCGGCGAAGGCGAGCAGTGCCAGGGCGATCGCAGAGAGCTGTTGGAAGCTGTGACTCATCCAGTTGGAGCGGCCGCCCCAGTCGACCAGCCGGCCCCCAAAATAGCCGACCGCCGCGCCCACCAGCGGCCCGAGGATGAGTTGCGAACCGACGAATTGCGCCCAGTAGCCGGCACCGTGTGCATCTTGTGTGGCGTGAGCCCCGTGGATGAAGAAGAGGACAAAGGGAAGCGCGATGCCGTCGTTGAGACCGCTCTCGACGTTGAGCGCCTGACGGATGCGTGCCGGCACGCGCGGGTTGCTGACCACTGCCTGGCCGAGGGCCGCGTCTGTGGGCGCGAGAATCGCGGCGGCGACGGCCGCTCCCCACCAGTCGAGGCCGTCGAAGAGGGTGACCGCGCCGACCGTGCCGAGCACCATGGTGAGGGGGAGCCCGATCCCCAGCATTCGCAGCGGTAGATGATAGCCTCGGCGCAGAAGGCTGAAGTCGATGCGCGAGGCATCGGTGAATAGGACAAGGACCAGTGTTGCTTCCGCAAGCGCCCGAACGAGCTCGCTCTCGACGCTGAGCTCAAGGAGCCCAACGCCGGCCGAACCCATCAGGATGCCAAAGGCGACGAAGACCATCGGCGGCGTGATGACCGTCTTCGCCAGCCGCGCGGAGACGAGGCCGAAGGCCAAAATGAAAACAGCGATAGCGACGAAGGTCAGCGTTTCCATGACGACTGAAACCGTGGGCGCCAGAGCGCCGGCGCGGCAATAACTGCGACCCGTCCCGCTCAGGCAACAAAGCGTTCGAGTTGCTTCTCGTCGAGTTCGACGCCTAGGCCTGGGCCATCGGGCGGCTTCGCCGTGACGGGCCCGAGGGAGAGCGGTTCGGTGATCATGTCGGCCTCGTGATAGAGCGGACCGATCAGATCCGCCGGATAGATCTCGCTGTCGATCGTCGGCTCGGCGACGGCCAAATGTGCCATCGCCGCCGTGGCGATGCCGAGTTCCAAATTGCTTCCCAAGGCGCATACGATGCCGGCGGCCCGCGCAACGTGTGCGATTTCGATGGTCGCCTGAAGGCCGCCGTGCTTGCCCGGGTACACGCTCAGGATGTCGGCCGCGCGGTGATGGGTGAGGTGATAGGCGTCCGCCAGCGTGAAGATGCTCTCGTCGGCCATCACGGGGATCGTGGTCGAGCGGCGGACGTCGGCCAGGGCGGCTGGATCTTCGGCGCCCACCGGCTGCTCAGCGAACAGAATGTCAAAGCGGTCCAGCGCAGCCAGCATGCGGCGCGCGCGGGCGGCGTTCCAGCCACAGTTGGCATCGATACCGATGGGCACGTCGGGGCCCGCCAGCTCGCGCACGGCCTTGACTCGCGCGAGATCACCTTCCGGGTCGAGGCCAACCTTCACCTTCAAACACTTGACGCCCCAATCGAGAAACCGCTCGGCCAGGCTTCGCGCTTTGGCGACATCGAACGCACCCACGACCATCTTGATCGGAACCTCGTCGCGCACTTTGCCGCCGAGTAGCTGGTAGAGAGGAACACCGGCTGCCTTGCCCGCCAGATCCCACAGCGCCATCTCGACGGACGCCTTGGTGAAGGGGTTCTGCTTGAGGACGCGGTCCATCTTGCGGCGCAGCAGCGTGACCTGCGTTGGGTCTTCACCGCTTAGGGCGGGGGAGATCAGCTCGTCGATGGCGGCGACGCAGCTCGCGCTGGTTTCGCCGCTCCAGCGGGGTGCGACGGTGCCTTCGCCCAGCCCGACCAAGTCGCCGTCGGTGTGGACGCGCACGAGGATGTAGGGGGAGTCGATGTGCTCGCCGTGGGCGGTTTTCGTGGTGAGCCCGGCCTTGAGCGGCACGCAGATGGGGATCGGCTCGATGCGGGTAATTTTCATAGAGTCAGCGAAGGGCTAGTGTAGCTGATCCACGCGAACTCGGCCCTCGACGCTACTAAGGGGTCAGGGGCCGCCGATGGCTTTGCAGGAGCGCACCCGTCACTAGGTTCCGGGCTAGGCTTCTCAGCCGGCCGGTTTCTCGGTGGCTGAGATGTTCGGATCAATCATTAGCCAGCAAGCCGAACCGGCGAAGTAGATGCCCGCGATCAAGTAGATCACCTGGTTCCAGTCGCCACCGGAGCGTTCGATGTCGCCGATCATGTAACCGAGGATCGCCGGAGTAAAGAAAGCACCGATGGTGCCCGCCATGTTCATGATGCCCATAACCTCGGCGGTGTAGTCACCGGCGACATCCATCGTAGCGGCCCAGGCAGCGGGGTTGCCCAGCCCGGAGAAGATCGCGCCGATCGCGACTGCTGCCACCAACTGATTCGGCGAGGCTGTCAATGAAGCTGAAAAGGTGAAGCAGCCGCAAAGCGCCAGCGCCGTCAGAGCGACGCCGCTGCGGCTGATCTTCTTGCTCCGCGTCCGCTTCAATAGCGCGTCGACGAGAAAGCCACCCAGCATCGTTCCAACGATGACCCCGAACAATGGGGCCATAGTCTTCATCCCGGCAGCTTCCCGGGTGACGCCGTAGCCCTTTTCGAGGAAGGCGGGAAACCAGGTCACGAACAGGCCGTATCCGGCCGCGCGGAAAGCGGCTTGCCCGCAAATGAACCACATGTTGCGCGATCGGGCCAGGCGAACGACCACCTCGCGGGTCAGCCCGCGGGCTGTGGGCGCCGCTTCTTCGGGACTCGTTTCCTCGCTTGCGATCCGCCCCTCGATCAAGTCGAGCTCGGCCTTATTGACCCGTGGATGTTCGCCGGGCCTTGACCGGGCAATCAGATAATAGCCGCCCGCCCAAGCGATCCCGACCAGCGAGTAGAGCTGAAACAGAGTGCGCCAGTCGAAACGCTCGAGCAGGAGCCCTGTCATCCCCATCGTGACCGCGCCGCCCACCGACATCGCCGCGCCGATCGAGGCGCTGCCGAAGCCCTTGCGCTCGATCGGCAACCAGTCGCTGACGCCCTTCGCCGAGTTAGGCACCAAGCCGGCCTGGGCCGCCCCGAAAGCGATGCGCGACGCCATCAAGGGAATGTAGGTCGAAACGAGCGACGTCCACACGGTGAAGATCGACCACAGCGTGCTGAGCAACGGTAGGGAGACCCGCGTTCCGAACCGAGTACCGAGGGCGCCGCCAGGCACTTGGAAGAAAAAGTACCCGGCGTTGAACATCGCCAGAATCCAGCCCATCTGCTCGGGCGTCAGTGACAGGTCAGCTTCGATCGTGGTGTTCGCAACCGAGATGCAATAACGCGTGAGGTAGGCGCTCGACGAGCAGAGCGCGATGAGCAGAACGACGAGGTAGCGGATGGAGGTCGGGCGGGCGTCGGAGGCGGGCGTAGAAGCCGCCCTTACCGTCGGGTCGTTTACCATCGGCGTGGACTCAAGGGATCGAACACGGTCGGCTTACTGCAGAAAACGCTCGATTACGTTGCGGGTGATTTTCGAGATGTTGTCGTCCACTGGTAGCGACGAAGGATAGTTGATCGAGCCAACCGAGTATACCTGGCCGCCACTCGCCGTTTCGTGATGAACGATCTCGGCGCCGCCGTCGTCGGGGTTTAATCCCTTGGCGAGCAGCTTGGTTCCTTTGGGCGAACTGGGTGACATCTTGTCGGTCTCGTGCCCCGAAGCTCCCCCCGCGCAGCGCATGTGAAGGCACTTCTCGCCGAAGATATCGCCGTCCTTCAAACCCGTCCCTTCGAAGATCCAGTGTGACGTGTTGATGGCCTTGTAGGGTGCTCCGGTCATGATGCCCGAGTCGGTACACACGACACCCAGCAGGTTCGCTTCGGACTCGTACAGGCTGTGCATGCGGCTTTCCTTACCGTAGTCCCTGAGATGAGCCGAGATGCCTTCGTAGTGGCCGTTGCGCACGGTAATGGTCGATTCATCCAGAAACTCGACCGGCCCATTGAGCCCGTTCCCGCCCAGGTACATCAGCTTGCCGCCGCGCTCGAAGACCCATTCCTTGAGGCCAAAGTACATCTCCTTCGACCAGTACTCGGGATGCGTGCTGACGATCAGCAGATTGTAGTCGTCCAGGTTCAGCGTTCCGAAGTGGAACTGCGTCTCGGCGTAGAGATCGTAGGCGAAGCCTTCGCGTTCGAGCCATCCGAACAGCCGCCACTCAGCCGGGGCCACGTGGCAACCCGAGCGGCCTACGACCGGGTCGGTAATCTCGGTTCCCTCCTCGATGTGGTTGATCCACTCCGGGCGGTCGAACGAGAGCGGAAGGTAATCGTCCGCGCTGAACTGCATGTGCTCGTCGGAGGTGTAGCGGTCCAGATCGAGCCGCGCGTTGACGGTCGGCGTCCGAGGCATCTCGATCGGGTGGATGTAGTTGCTGCGGCCGCCGAAGTTGTTGTAGCAGTTCCAGTTGATGTTCGATGCCAGCACAGCGATGTCGGCTTGGGGCTTGGCCGGCGCGACGATCCACGGGAACGAGAAGAAATCGCCGGACTCGCCCTTGGCATGGAAGTAGTAAAGCCCCGACCGTTCGGGGCCCTCGACAAACTGCGTATGGTGCGGGTTGTTGCGGTAACCGCGCTTGTTGAACTCGACGCCGGTTTGCGTGTAGTCGCCGTCGGGCGTGATCTGCATGGTGGCCTTCGGCCCGTGCTCATCGAACCACCCAACGGTCTTGATGAACTCCTTGGTCCAGCCGTAGCGGTAGAGGTCCAAGCGGTAGGGCTCGACGGCGTGGACTCGGTACTCGGTTCGCTCGCCCGAACGCACCCACTTGGGCCAGGTGTAACCGACGATCTTGTTCGACAGCATCCGGAAGGAGTAAGGTTCATCCGGCCTGACGTCGACGCTCACGCTCTTGGCGCCGTAACCCTCCTTGTAGAGCGTGACCTTGTAAACCCCGGGCTCGATGTCGGCATGCACGGCGCCCGTCGCACGGGAGCGTGCTTCCACGGACGTCGATCCACTCTGGATCTCGAACAGAACATCGGGCAGAGCCAAGTAGCGTTCGTCGCTGACGTGTCCAACTAGCATCCAAAGACCCCTCACCGCGCCAAGGCTTCAACTTCCAAATACCGCAGCGCAGACCAGATTGTACCCTCCCCATCACCGGACTGCAAAAGGCCACAGCCAACCCTAGACCCGCGTGCTAGAATGATTCGCCGATGCTGGGGCGCGTCGAGGCAACCGGCCTCGTCAAACAATTCCGAACATTCAAGCGCAAAGAAGGGCTCTGGGGGGCGATCCAGGACCTGTTCGTGCGTGAATACGCGACCGTGCGCGCGGTCGATGAGGTGTCGTTTACCCTCGCGCCGGGCGAGATGGTGGGCTATATCGGCCCCAACGGCGCGGGCAAATCCACTTCGGTCAAGATGCTCACGGGCATCCTTGTGCCGACCGAGGGCACGGTCGAGGCCAACGGCTATATCCCGTACCGCGACCGCATGGCTTATACGCGCACGATCGGCGCGGTGTTCGGCCAGCGCACGCAACTGTGGTGGGATATTGCTGTCGTCGAATCGCTGCGGTTGCTCAAGCAGATCTATGACGTGAGCGATGCGGACTACAAAGCCCGCATGGCGCGCTTCGACGAGATTCTCGAAATCAACCGCTACCTCCACCAACCGGTGCGCAAGCTCAGTCTCGGCGAGCGCATGCGTTGCGATATGGTCGCGGCGCTACTCCACAACCCCCCGCTGCTGTTCCTCGATGAGCCGACGATCGGGCTCGACCTGCTGGCGAAGGAAAGCATCCGCCTGTTTCTGAAAGAAGTCAACCGCAACTTTGGCACGACCGTGCTGCTCACCACCCACGACCTCACCGACATCGAAGAGCTATGCCGCCGGCTGATGATCATCGATCAAGGTCACATTCTCTTCGACGGGCCGCTCGATGAGCTGAAGGGCAGGCTCTGGCGGCAGACGCAGATCAAGTTCGAGTTGAAGGACCGCGAGCAGGCAAGCGCCATCGAAGGGTTGAATCTGCCGAGAGTTGCAAGCGAACGGGTGGACGAGCTGACGTACCGGCTTTCATTTGACCGCGAGGAGTACACCTCGGGCGACGTGATCCGGCGAGTGGTCGAAGCGGCCGAGGTGCGCGACATCTTCATTGAAGAGGAGTCGATCGAAGACATCGTCAAGCACATCTACACCGGCCGCGAGATCCCGGAGTTGCAACGCAAATGAGCGTGGCGGCCATTCTGCCTCGGCGGCTGGGATATTTCCTCGAGTTCTCGCGCATCGGCTTCGTCAACGTAATGGCTTTCCGGCTGCGCTACTACACCGGCATCGTCACCTATCTGATCAACGTTACGGTCTACTACTTCATCTGGAAGGCGCTGTATACGAGCGATCCTGACTTCGCCAATGGCTTCACGTTTGAGGAGATGGTGACCTACGTGTCGGTCGGCTGGATCATTCGGTCGCTCTACTTCAACAACATCGACCAGAACATCTCGTGGGAAGTGATCGAGGGCAAGATCGCGTTGACGTTACTGAAGCCGGTCAGCGTCCAGACGATGATGATCGGCCGGGCGCTCGGGGAGTCGTGTTTTCGCCTGGTGATGCTGACCGTCCCCGCGGCGATCGTGATCTCGCTGGTGTTTCCCGTGCACGGGCCGGCGAGCGGCGCTCATTTCGGCTGGTTTTTGCTTTCGTTGATGGCGACGATCTTTCTGAGCGGCACGCTGAACTTCATCGTGGGCACCTTCGCCATTCGAATGAAGTCGATCCTGGGGCTGCTGCGAGCGAAGTATTTTGTGTTTGAGTTGCTGTCGGGGCTATTGATTCCGATGACGATGTTCCCGGAGGCTTTGCAGAGGCTCGTTGCCTACCTGCCCTTCCAGCACATCGCCTACACGCCCCTGCGGATCTACCTCGGCAAGCTGAATGGGCCCGAGATTATCGAGACCATCTTGATTCAGTTCGGCTGGGTGCTCGCCCTGCTGGCCTTCGGCGCTTGGTTTTGGAAGGTGATGGTACGCAAGATCACCATTCATGGGGGATAGCGGTCGTGGTTACTGGACGATCCGTCCGATGAAGCCGGCCACTTCCAGGAAGGCGCTCATGAGTTCACTGCTGCTTGCAGCGAAAACGAAGGTTCCTTTGGACTGCGTGGGGTCTGCCGCATCGGCAGCGTCGACACCTGGGCAGCCTTCACAGTTCGCGATTCGCTCCATCACGACCGGCGCTACGCTTTGGAAGCCGATGGTGTGGATTCTTATGTTCAAGTTTGCATCCTGGCGGACCAGCCGAGCCAGGTTGTCGACCGTATTGGCGGCAACGTTCTTATGCAGATTGCCGTTGCTGTTGACCGGGTTTTGCAAGGGGGGATTCGACGCCGCGTATCCGGCGAGCGGTATGCCCACGGGGAAAAGGCCGAAAGGCGGAGTCCAGATGGGTTCAATCGATGCAACGACGTGGTCCTCTCCGATGGCCCAGTTCGGACATTCCGGGACCACCGGGGGCGTAATCACCGGAGCCGGCGGGACTTCGTAGGTGACAATCCGGTCGAAGTGGTCGTCGCGGTTTCCGTTTTGGCCCCAGTTTCCTTCAACCGGAGAGCTTATGCAGGCGTCTGGATCCGTGGGATGCACGTTGACATTGAATTGAGCCGGATACCAGTTCGCTTGACCGTCGGTAAAGAAGACGATCTCGTTGGCTTCGAGACTCTGGTTGTGATCGACGAGAGCCTTGTAGGCCCAAAACAAGGCAATCGTGTGATTGGTCCATCCCTCCGATTCCGTATTGTCAATGAGGTTGAGCAGGTCGGCCTTGAACGGCATCTGTGGCGCATAGTCGATTTTGCCGGCGGAGCTAAAAGTCACCAGGCCGACTTCGTCAATGTTATCGACGAAGGTATTCACGAAGGCTTGCGCCCCCAGCCGAATCTGGGGTAAAGAGGGCAGAACCGATCCCGAGTAGTCCATGACCAGGATGACGTTGCGCTTTCGCCGGGCCGAGACCGTCTCCGCGCTCATTTGTAAGGTCTCGTAGCCGAACCACCTCATGAAAAAGGTGGGGAGGCTGGCGGTGGCGGTGTACCGAACCTGGACCATCCCCGACTGTGTGGTCACCGTCGGCGAGGATAGAGTCGGATTCTGCATCAACAGATGTCCGGCCGGCAGATTGGCCGCGAACGCCCTCTGGGCCGCAACACCCATCTGCGAACTGCCCTGCGACAAGCTCCGAATCGCCGCCATCGAGGCGGCATCAAGAGCAGTGACCAACTTGGAGCGGGTTATCAACAGGTAGCCCACGTCGAGTGCCAGCCCGGCGAACCCGAACAGTAGTCCGAGGAAGACCGCCAAAAGGGGAACGATCTGACCTCTACGAAATGATCGGCCAAACGACATGTCGTGACTCGTTGATATCTTTGTCATGATGAACCTCAGTAGTACACCTGCGTAACGAGTCGAATGGGAGCGTCCCAGACGACGCCGAATCGTAGCTCGTCAGCGAGGTGGTAGATTTCAGCGACATACATACTCTCCCCCAGCGGAAGCGTGCCGAGGGCGCTCGGTAAGTTCGCAAGTGCCGTCAATTCCTCCTGATAATCCTTAACGTCGCCATTCGGTGCGGGATTGTCAGGATCGGGCCAGATCTGCGCGCGCGGTTGGCCCACTGTACTCGCGTTGACAGCGGTTTCGCCGATGATATGCCGTTCGGCGATCACCAGTTGCCCGTCATTCGCGGTTCCGGGCGGGGCCATCTCCACTCGGGACAAGTACACAACCCCATTGCCGCCTGTCTCCGTGATGCCCAAACCGTCCGCTGCCAGTAGGAGCAACTGCTTGTTGCCCATGGTCGCAAAATCAGTCCCGGCGGAGAACATGCCGGCGGCGTTACGGCCCAACTGCAAGACCGTCATGTAGCGATTCAACACAAGGCCGCCCGTGATCACGCCAAACAGAGCGGTAATCAGGACGGGGAAACCGAACGCGAACTCGACGAGCGCGCTGCCGCCATCATGGCGGATCACGCCCAATCGAACTCTCGGCAGCTTGTGGAGGATTGCAGTCCATTTCGCGTTCATCACGTGGCTCCTCTAGAGGTTCAGAGTGTCGGTGGAGTCGTATAGGGCTCGAGCCGATCCACCGCGTTGGCCGAGACCTGGATGCCCTCCGGCACAAACGCTAGGATGGCCGGAACCATCACGGGAATGGGATAGTTCTGTACTCGGACCACGACCGTGTTCCCGCCTGCGTTGGACGTGGTCTGGTTTGCGTTTTGATCGTAGAAGTGAACTTCAACCATTGTGTCCGCGTCCTGCGCATCGATCAAGCCACCTGAGTTTTCGACGACCGCATTTCGAATCGACCCGAGGTGGCCCAGGGGCCCCGAGGTCGCCCCGGTGATCGCATATCGGACTCCCTCTCGGACGGCATGCTGAAGGGCCGACTTGGTCCAGACGACCGTGGCGATCTGCGTGAATCCGAGCAGAGTTCCGATGAAGAGCAGGAAGCAGAGGGAAAACTCTACCATGGCTTGGCCGCGTCGCCTGTCTCGTCGTCGCCACTCTGTCGGTTTGGCGGGGACTCGGCTCGGTCGGCGAGTCCGGATCGGGCTTGGTCTCAGGTTTATCACTGTCATCGGTAGGTTCATAATCACCCAGGAAGCGTTGATATCGCCATTAGGCGTTCATCCTAGTTGGCCGCCATCAGGCGTACCTTTTGGGGCTGGCGCAGGCGTACTGATTCCGACACTACCCCGGTACTAGTTTCAGACGCGCACTCGCTGTTACTGAAGTACTCTGCCCGGTGGTACCAAGGTCATACGCCTTTCGGAAGGTCAGCGCTCATTCGGCTGGTGCTTGCTTTCGTTGACAGCAACGCTCCTTCTGACCGGCACGTTGAGCGTCGTGGGCAGCGCTACGGATCAAGCGGAGAGGGTGGAGGAGGGTGGACGAGGATCGTGACATCAAGACATCAACTCTGTTATGCTTTGATGTATGAGGACTACGCTCACGCTCGACGACGATGTCGCCGTGAAGCTGGAGCGGCTTCGTGAATCTCGCAGGACCAGCTTGAGAGCTCTCGTGAACGACGCCTTGCGCCTGGGTCTAAGAGGCATGGAGCAATCGCCAGTCCCAAAAACCAAGCCCTTTCGCACGCGTTCGGTCTCATTGGGACGATGCTTCTTTGACAACATCGACAACGTGGCCGAGGTTATTGCGATCGCCGAAGGAGACGACTACAGGTGATTCTTGTCGACACGAATCTGCTGGTTTACGCGTTCGTATCGACTTATTCTCAGCATGAGGCCGCTAAGGAGTGGCTGGACTCGCGGCTGAACGCGGCTGCACCCGTTGGTTTGCCGTGGGCGAGCCTGCTGGGCTTTCTACGACTTGTTACGAATCCCCGGATCTACGGACGGCCAGCCACGCTAGCGAGCGCTTGGAGGCAGGTGGAGGAGTGGCTCGATTGCTCTCCGTCGTGGATCCCATCGCCCGGGGATAGGCACCGGACGATCTTGGGAAAACTGCTCGTGCGTCATGGCACCAGAGCCAATCTGGTCCCCGATGTCCACCTAGCTGCGCTGGCGATCGAACATGGCTTAGTCCTTTGCTCCGCGGACGGCGATTTTGCTCGGTTCGAAGAGTTGAGGTGGGAGAATCCCCTGGCTTCCTAACCTATTCCTAACCTGCCTTTTCCCAGGACTTCCAGGGCACGACGTTGGCTCGGCGGGCCCAGGCTTCGTACATCGCTGTGAGTTCGGCGACCTGCTCCGGGTTCGTGGCCGCCAGGTCGTTCGTCTCGGTGCGGTCGGCCTCGAGATCGTCGAGTTCCCAGGCGCCGCCGGTGGTCGGGCCGTAGCGCGATACGAGCTTCCAGTTCCCCTGGCGGACAGCGCGGTTACCTTCGCGTTCCCAATAGAGGGCCTCGTGGCCTTCGCGTTGCCGGCCTTCGAAGATCGGCACGAGGCTCTTCCCTTCGAGGGGTGTGACGTCTTGCCCGCCGAACGTAGCCGGGTAGTCCGCGTCCGCCACGTCGAGGCAGGTTGCCATGATGTCGATCAAGTGGCCGGGCTGGTGTGACAACGCGCCGGCCTGTTTGATGCGGTCCGGCCAATGGGCGATGAGCGGCGTGGCGATGCCACCCTCGTGGACCCAGTGCTTATAGCGCCGGAAGGGCGTGTTGCTGGCGTTGGCCCATGGGATGCCGTAGCTCTGGTAGGTGTCTTCGGGGCCCGGCATTACAGCGGGGTCGTTTCCCCGCTGGACCGGCCGGCCGTCGCGTGTCTGATCGAGCCGATTGCCCCTGCCCAGTTCCTCAGCGCAGCCCCCGTTGTCGGCCAAGAACAGAACCAGCGTGTTGTCGGCGAGGCCCAGCTCGACCAGCTTGTTCATGACGCGCCCGACCGCGCGGCCCATCACCTCGATCTGCGCGGCGTAGACCTCCATGCGGCGCGCCTGCCATGGCTTGTGCTCAGCGTCTTGCCATGCGGGTACGTCGGGATCGCGCACCGTGATCGGCCACCGCTCGTCGACGAGACCCATCCCGATCATGCGTTCGTGGCGCTCGGCGCGCAGGCGGTCCCAGCCGCCGTCGTAGCGGCCTTTGTACTTAGCAATGTCCTCCTCGAAGGCGTGGAGCGGCCAGTGAGGCGACGTGAAGGGCATGTAGAGAAAGAAGGGATCGTCGCCCGCGCCGTGTTCTTCGACAAAGCGCGCGGCGTACTCGCCGATCTCGTTGGTGTAGTAGAAGTCATCGCCCTCGGCCAGGATCGGCTCGTTCTCGAGGGTTAGCGATACGGGGTCGTAGAAGCTGCCAGCGCCGTGGATCGTACCGAAGAAGCGATCGAACCCGCGCTGCCGCGGCCAGTTGTCCTTGGGTGCGTCGAGCGGCGTGACGTGCCATTTTCCGGACATCAGCGTCGTGGAACCGCCGGCCTTGAGAGCCTCGGCGATCGTGACCGAGTTGCGATTGAGGTTGCCCCGGTAGCCCGGCAGGCCGTAGTCCCTCATCATGTGGCCGACACCGGCTTGATGGGGGTAGAGGCCGGTGAGCAGTGAGGCGCGCGTCGGGCAGCATCGCGCGGTGTTATAGAACTGCGTGAACCGCAACCCGCCGGCGGCGAGCTTGTCGAGGTTGGGCGTGTGGATCTCCGAGCCGTAGCAGCCGATGTCGGAGATGCCCATGTCGTCGGCCATCATCACGATGATGTTGGGCCGCGGCTGGGTGGTGTTCGGCGTGCAGCCCATGGCAGCGGCGGAGCCGCCCACGGTTTGGAGGAATCGGCGTCGGTTGAGGGAGGTCACTGGCGGCTTTCCTTTGTTGGCTCTTATCGGCTGCCCGTCGGGGTGATGCCAAGCGTACGAGCAGGCGGTGCGGCATGCCGCGCCTCCACAGTTTCGCCCCCTACGTTTCTACTCTATGCTCGGCGACTACGGTTGACTGCAGGCCGCCGCGGGGCGTGAAGTCTCCTTCGACCCGCGCCCAGACGGGATCGATCGCTTTGACGACATCTAGCAGGAAGCGGTTCACGACGTTCTCGTAGAAGATGCCGAGATTGCGATAGGCCAGCACGTAGTGTTTCAACGATTTCAGCTCGACACACTGGGCGGCGGGTTCGTACTCGAGGGTGAGCTTGCCGAAGTCGGGCAATCCGGTCTTGGGGCAGACCGAGGTGAACTCCGGGATCTCGACCTTGATGCGGTAGCCCTTGAATTGGTTGGGCCAGGTTTCAAGGGTTGGCAGCTCGGCGTTGAGGCCGGCCTTGGCGTGGTCTTCGGTGTAGTCGGACAACTGTCTGCCCCCGGTGCACCGGGCACGGCATGCCGTGCCCCTACATTGTGGCCGGCTCTTGGCCATGCTCAGTGCCAAGAGTGAGCCTTCCGACGCTGGTTGCGGCGGATGTCGGCCCAGAGGCCGACACTGCAGGGCCGGAGGCCCGCGCCACGCCCTGGGCTCGTCCTAAGGCACGATCGCCTTGCCTAGGCCGGCGTTTCCGGCGCGGTCGCGGACCCGCAACGTGATCAAGTGCTCACCTGGCTCCAAGTCTTCGAGGCGGATCGTGAACGCCTCGGTGAGCGAATCGGCGATCCCATCGTCCGCTCGAACCGGCACCCACGGCGCAGCGTCGATGGAGTATTCGGCGTGCTGCAGCATCGACGCCTGGTCTTCGGCCTCGAAGCGAAGGGCCGACCGTCCCTCGCTGCTCGCCAGCCGCACGATCGGGGGCGTGTGGTCGATCACCACCGGTTCGCTCACGCGCCGGGTCGAAAGAGCCTGATCGGGCGGATTGGCGCGGCCGTCGAAAACTTCGACACGGAAACGGTAGACGCCGTCCGCCAGTGCATCGCTGTCGATCGAAAGGTCCTTCTCCTTCACGTCCTTCTTGATCGTCTTCCAGGTCGCCTCACCCTCGCCTCGAAACTTGACCTCGGCCGTCAACTCGTCGCTGTCGGGGTCATAGGCCTTCCAGGCGACTTTGAGACGCTGGCTCGCGCCGCCTCGGACGGTCTTGGCCTTCGTGCCCTTCGAGTCGCCGGTGCTGACCTCGCCCGTGTCCGTCACCGTGATGCTGAACGCGGCTGACGAGGAGGCCGCGTCAGCGCTCGCAGCGGCTGCGGCCGTGCTTGACGCCGTGTCGGTGGGGGCCGCGGTCGTTACCTCGATGCTGTCGATCACCGGCGCTTGGTTTTGCGGCAGATACGCTACGCGGACGCCGCTGAGGCCCGCGTCGCCGGACCCGCGCAAGGTTGCCCGCCACTGCAGGTAGCGCGCGGGGGGCGACTGGATGCGGGCGCTGGTCCAGGCAGCCGTCGAAGCGCCCGGTTTTGCCTCGGTGGGTTCGGCCCAGTCGCTCCACGTGGCGTCGGGACGCGCCGCGTTGCCGCACCGGGTCTGGAACTCGACTGCGGTACCCTCGGAACCCGTCGCCCGCCAGGAAATACGTCCCCAGCGCGAGACCGAACCGGCATCATGGGCGGGTGACTCGTATGTCCCCTGCCCGGCGCGGCCCGGCTCGAGCCGGAAGAGCTTGCCGGAGTGAGCCGTCGTGACACTGAGGCCGGCGCTGCCGGCGAGAAGCTGGGTCACCTGTTCCTGATCGACTTCCGCGACGAGCGTGACGTCGCGGTCGCTGTTGATCCCGTAGATCCGGCCCCGGCGGTCGGTGGCGAAAAGCAGGCGGAAGTCCTCGAACTCGACCTGTCTCAAGGCAAGCAGATTCTCCTCCTTCGAACTCCAAAGCTTTCGAACGCTGAGGTCGGAGCCCACCCGCAACAACGCGGCCTTCTCCATCCCCGCATAGGAGATCACGGGCTGTACGATCGAGACCGATGCCTGGGGCGCTGCAGTGGCCGCCTGTCCGCTCTTCGCTTTGTCGAGGCTGGGCCCGCCGCCCGGAGAAACCGATATCGTCACGCCCGCGCCTGCGGTCGATGTTGAGAACACCCCCGACGGGACCGATTGGGTCATCTGAGAAGCGCCGCCGCCCATCGCCGCTGCGTAGATCTCGCCCTCGGGACCAACTTCCAGCCCGCGGATCTCCGGCAGGTCGGAATCGTACAGCGCGAACGCTTTGCCCTTCGCCTCGACTCGATACAGTATGCCGTTGGGGTCGGTTCCCACCAGCAGTAGACCCTCGCGGTCAAGCGCTAGGCTGACAACGTGCCGCTGGCCGGTTTCATAGTAGACTTCGCCCTTGCCGCCCCCCCTGTCGTCAGCCGTCACGCGGTAGATCTTGCCTTGATCGCCCGTACCGACAAACAGCGCGTCGGCGCCCCCGAAACCCCGCTCGCCTTCGCCTGCTTGCGAGAAGACCAGCGACCAGATGTACGTCTCCTTGGGATCGAACACCACCTCGGCCTCGCCGTTCTTCGCGAGGCGGTAGACCTTCCCCTGGGGCGAGGTTCCGGCGTAGATGATACCGTCGGGCGCCACCGCGATCGTGAACACCTCGACCTCGGGAGCTTTCCAGAAAAGCTTGCTCTTGCCATTCGGTCCGACGCGGTAGACGTGGCCCTGATGTCCGGTGCCCAGGTAGATCGACCCATCGGGGGCCGTCGCCGCGGACCACACGATCGGTTGCTCCGAGGAGAACACGGTCTCGAGTCGCGGCGCCGGCACCAGCCGCCCATCGTGGCGTAACGAGATGTTGTCGAACTTGCCTCCGAGGAAGTCGTTGTACTCACTGATCTCCCAAACCTGGGTTGAGGCCGCGTCGCCGCGCCCCGCCAGGAGCGATATTGCCAGCAAGCAGAGATACACTCCAGCGAAGCGAGTCAAGCCAAGTCGAAGGTTCATTCAGAGACCGTAAGGGGGATGGTGACGCTTCCGTGGACGACGTTGTCGAGGCCATCCAGCTCGAATTCGGCTAGCGTCGCGTACCAGTCGGTTTCGACACCACCCGCCGCGGCGCCCGGCCTGCTCAGGAGGCCGGCCACCGATGCCGGAGGCGAAGGCAATCGCTCGCTGTTGAGCAGGAAGGTCTTCGCCGATCGCCACACCCGAATGTAAAGACGGTCGTTGCGGCGCAGCCGGTTGACGGCCCGGACCAGTTGACCCAGTTCGGTGGCTCGGCGCGGCGTGGCGAAGCTTCTCCACTCCAGCAGGTTGAGCGAGGTGGCGTCAGAGAACGAGACCTGGAGATTGCCCGGACGCGCCCCAACAGGCACGCGGAACGTCCTCTTCCGGATCTGCTCGTTGCCCCGGGCGTCGCGCAGGGCCGCCGAGAGTTCGACCTCCTCGCCGGGCCGGACGCGCGTCCTGCTTGTCCACCCGCGATCGATCTCGAGCTGCCGTTCCTCGTCGATCGATTCGATCCCGAGCCGAATCCTCACAGGCGTGAGGTTCTCGAACCCGCTCTCGAACACAAAAGCCAGCGGCACGGCCGTTGCCGCGGCCACTTGCTGCGACACGCCGGCCGGCCCCGTGAACATGTTGTCGAGCCGCAGCGGCGGAACGTCGCCTTCAAACTCCACTTGGCCTCGCAAACGAAAGCTCGACGAGCCTAGCTGCCGCTCGGTGCTGTCGACGGCCGAGAAGACCGCCATCTGTAGCAGGAAAGGTGTCAGAAAGCGGTCGCGCACGAGCTGGATGCCATAGCGGCGATCGAGGCCTGCGCCGGACTGCAGCTCGAGGTCAAGGGCCACCATCGGAGCGCTGCGCCCCAGCTGGCCCGCAATCCCCGCGCTACGGTCTTGGGTGATCGCGCCGAGACGAGGCCCGGAGCCCGAGATCTTGAAAGAGTTGTTCAAGTTGGGGACGACCGCGATCACCGACGACGCCAGGAAGGGCATCTCCGTGGGCCCGCTCGAGAGGAAGCGGTGGCCGAAGGCGTAGATGCGGTCGCCGTCAACGTGCGTCACCGTCCCGGCTGCGCTCAGCTCCATATCGCCTTCGATCAGGGCGACGTTGATCATGGAACCCGGTTTGAGGCCGGTGGGCTTCAGATCCGCTGGACTCCGCCCGCCGACACCCTGCATGGGCCGCAGTCCCAGTTTGCGGAGCCGGGGGCCGAAGACCTCGAAGGTTCGCTCGGAGAATCCCGCCAGGGCGACGGGGGTGGCTATGGGCCCCATGCGCTGGTCGGAGGCCATGAGCAGCGGAGACGGCGGAAGCAGATCAAGTTCCTCACCGGGTGTGGACTCGCGGGGTACAAATCGCTCACCCACGGCACCATCGGCTAAGAGCGTCTGGGCCAGACCGCCGCGGACGCCCGCAGGCGGGAGGGCAGCCGCTTCCTGTTCGGCCTCCCCTTCGACCAACTCTCCAAGCGCTCCGATCATCTCACCAATCGGCCGAATCCCAGCGATCGCTTCGGTGGAAAACGGGAACGAATACGCGACGGCTCCCGCAAGCTTGCCGTCGAGGAAAACCGGGCTGCCGCTCATGCCGGCGATCACACCGGTCTTGTCGAGGGTTGCGCCCGAGAGACGCGCCAGGATGAGCGATTGGCCCGGTGCAATGTTCTCGAGCACGCCGAGGATTTCGACTTCGAACTCCTGGATGTCGTTGCCGGCCAGAACCGTCCGTCCGACGCCAACCATTCCGGGATGGATCTGGTCGAGGGGCAGCAAGTCCGCGGCCCATGAGGGGAGCGCGGTCAGGCATAGCAGCGCGAGGAGGGTGAGTCGAGTCACAACTGAGTCCTATTCTATCGGAAGGTCGGGGTTTTGAAGGTGCCGCCATGTTGCCGGCCCCGCCGGGCTTTAGGTGGGCCGCAATGAGTAGGCAGCTCGGTCCCAATACTCTGAGCCGCAGGCGTGAGCCTGCGTTGAGGAGCCCGACCGACACCCGGCGTTGCTGTAGGGCCAACCGCGCGTCAATTCATCCGGAGATCGTAAGCGCCTCGACCCCGCGCTCAGAGCCGCAAGCGTGAGCTTGCGTTGAGAGATCGCAAGGTGGGTCGGGTCTAGCAAGAGACCGACCGGCCTCGCGCGCCGAGCAGCGTCCCTGGCCGCTGGCAACGCTCAGCGCGGGCTTACGCCCGCGGCTCCGAGTGGCGGGTCGAGGGGCCACGCCGGGCCAGAGGCGCAAGGCGGTACTCAAGGCTTCGGTACGGATTTGGCTCGTTCCGGCGCGGATGATTCACGGCGGTAAGATGGAAGTATGCCGCAATTCGTGAAGCTTTCCGATGAGGAACTGCAGACAGCCTTGGCCGATTTGCCTGGATGGAGCGTGGTCGACGGCAAGCTCCACCGGGAGTATGAGTTCGCGGACTTCGTGCATGCCTTCGGGTTCATGGCCACGGCCGCGATCGTCATCGAGGCAGCGAACCACCACCCGGAGTGGTTCAACGTGTATCACCGTGTTCGCATCGACCTGACCACGCACGATGCCGGCGGAATCACGGCCAACGACACGGGGCTTGCGGCGAAGCTCGAAGGAATCGCCAAGCAGCTTCAGTCTTGAGTCCAGTCCTGAGTCCTTCCGACGATCGAGGCGTACGGATGCTGAGAACCAAGATCGTCGCTACGCTCGGTCCGGCATCGAGCACAAGGGAGATGATCGGCGCGCTGCTCGACGCGGGCGCCGATGTGTTTCGACTGAACTTCTCTCACGGCGATCAGGACGGTCACGACGCCAACATCCGACTCGTCCGCGAGGCTTCAAAAGAACGTAAACGCAAGGTTCCGATCATCGGTGACCTGCAGGGCCCGAAGATCCGTACTAGCAGACTCCCATCCGGCCGGCCGATGGACTTGAAGCCGGGCGAACCGCTGCGACTCACCGCCGCGGGAGAACCGAGCGCCGGTGTCGTTGCGATTGACTACCCGCGGCTGGCTCGCCACGTCGAGCCGGGCGACCGCATCTTGCTGGCCGACGGTACGATCGAACTCCGAGTGACCGGTCTCGACGGAACCGACGTCGTTTGCGAAATCATCACGGGAGGCGAACTAGGCGAGCGCAAGGGCGTGAACGTTCCAGGCGCCTCGCTGGATCTCCCGTCGGTAACCGAGAAGGACAAGCGGGATCTGCGATTCGCCCTGGCGCGGAAGATCGACTATATCGCGCTGTCGTTTGTCCGGCGCGCCAATGACATCCTTGAAGCCAGACACATCATTGAGAGCGAGAAAGGCCGGACCAAGCTCATCGCCAAGATCGAAAAGCCGCAAGCGCTCGAAGATCTCGATGCGATCCTAGAGGCGGCCGATGCCGTCATGGTGGCCCGAGGCGACCTCGGTGTAGAGCTGTCGCCGTGGAAGGTGCCGGTCGAGCAAAAAAGAATCATCGCGGAAGCAGCCCGGTGGAGAACGCCGGTGATCACAGCAACACAGATGCTCGAGTCCATGATGACGAGCCCCTCGCCGACACGGGCCGAGGCCAGCGACGTCGCCAATGCGGTCTTGGACGGCACGGACGCAGTGATGCTCTCGGGCGAGACAGCGGTGGGGAAATACCCAGTTGGATCGGTGAGCATGATGAGCCGCATCATCGAATCGGCGGAACCGTTATTGCTGCGCCAGAAGGTGATGCTGCCGGAAGCTGGGGGCAGCGAAGGCCCGGTTTCAGACGGCGTGGCGGAGAGCGCGGTACGGATCTCCGAGCGTCTGGGCGCCTGTGCCATCGTCGTCTATACCGAGAGCGGCCTCACGGCGCGGCTGGTTTCCAAACACCGCCCCCGCTGCCTTGTGATCGGGCTGTCGCGCCACGAAAGCGTGTGCCGGCTGATGGGGCTGTACTGGGGGGTCGAGGCGGTGCAGGTGGAAAGCGTTCAGGATCTCGATCAGTTGGTCGGCGTCGTGGATCGGCTCTTGCCGAGAATGGGACGCGCGAAGAGCGGCGACCTGATCTGCCTGACGGCGGGGACGCCCTTCCATGTGCGGGGCAAGACGGATCTGATCAAACTGCACGTAGTCGGCGAGTTTGACGCTTGATCGGCCCAGAACTCGTTCGCGGGATCGACTGGAAGAGCCTTTGATATCATCAGTCCAGGCTTGGTCGTCCCGCGAACCTTCTTGGGCTGATGCTGACTTACCGCCGTCCGGCGGGCAGCGCCGAACCTGCCGGGCGCGTCCCATGAGAAAGCTTCAACTACTCCTGCTGCTGGGTGTCGGCGCCGCGGTGGCGGTGGTGGTTTCCGACTACTTCGACACGCAGGAGGCCAACCTGCGGGTGCGGATCGCCGAGCCGGATAAGATTGCGTCGAATCTCAACTCGCAGGCTGACGCCTGGCGTTGGTCGCAATCCTCGGGGAACCATCGCTCGATCGAGATTAGCGCCGGCGCGGTTCAGCAGAGCAGTGACAGCCTCATCCTCGAGTTGCGGGACGTTGTACTGAGAATCCCGCACGAGAGCAGCCGCACGTTCGATCGCATCGAAACCAAACAGGCGCTATTCAACGGAGAAACCGAGGAGCTCTACAGCGACGGCGAGGTGCTCATCACGCTGGGTGTCCCCGTCGATGACGGCGAAGACGGCGACTCACCGACCAAAGTTCGCAGTTCCGGCCTGACGTTCAAGAGCAAGACCGGCACTTGCTCGAGCAACCGCTACACCGAGTACGAGTTTGATGGCGGCCGAGGACACTCCGTGGGGGCGTTCTACGACTCGACACATCGGATTTTCCAGATGAACTCCGACGTCTATCTGGAACGATTCGCGGCGCGGCCCGGCGGACTGGCGCTCAAGATCCGGGCGGGAGAGCTGTTGTTCCACGAGGACGCGCAACGGATCAACCTCAACGGCGGAACGTCCCTCGAGCGGGGCTTGGAGAGACTAGAGGCGGCATCGGCCGAGGTGTACTTGGATGACGGTCTGGTACGGCATGTCAACGCGCTTGAGGCGACGCTACGGCGAGAACAACCGGAACGGCAAGTGCGATTCGCGTCGAAACGCCTGGAGGTCGCGCTCACACCAATGCAGACGACGGAACGCGTCACGGGCACCGGCGCGGCCCGCCTGAAGTCGGAGACGAAGTCGTCGGACTTGATCGTCGAAGGGGAACGGATCGAACTGCACTACGTCACGCCGCCCGGCGCGGACGAAGCGCTCCTGGAGAATGCGCACGCGCGCGACGGGGCGCGCATTGAGGTGCTTTCCCGCGGGAGCGAGGACTCCCAGGGACTGCGGCGCGTCGAAGCCGAGTGGATCCACCTTGAGATGCGTGAAGACGGTGAGGAGATCCGAGCCCTGGCGACGGTAAGCCGGGGCCAGATGGACCTACTGCCCGAAAGCCCGGACGAGCCCAAACGCAAGCTGGTCGCCGACCGCATGCGGGCCGACTACGCGCCGGGGAACCGAATGGAGCGACTTATTGCCACTGGCAAGGTTGAGCTCGAAAGCATCCCGCCAAGGGACGTGCCGACGCTTCGTACATGGAGCGACGCGCTAGAGGCGCACCTTGATCCTGGAACCGGTGAGCTGCAAACGCTCAAGCAGTGGGGCGACTTCCGGTTTGAACGCGGGGGCCGGACAGGCCAGTCAGGAGAAGCGGAGTTTCGATTGGTGGAACACCGCATCGACCTTCGGAATGACGCGATCGTGCACGACGGTGCGGGAAGAATCTCGGCGTGGCGGATCGGTCTCAACGAAGAGGACGGCTCCTATGATGCGGAGGGCGGGGTGTCTTCGATGTTCCGCGAGGGGAACACCTCAGCAGCAGAGGGCGACTCATCCGGCTCGTTCTTCTCGCCGTCGAAGCCTGTCTTCGCGACAGCCGGCAGGATGGTCTCAAACAGCGAGTCGGGCCTGCTCGAGTATCGCGGGAAGGCACGCTTGTGGCAGGGAAGTGACCGAATTGAGGGCGAGCAAATCCGCATCGAGCAGAAGAGGAAGACGCTCTCGGCGACGGGAAACGTCGTGAGCTGGTTTGAAGGCGATGGGGCGGACGGTAAGCCCGGCAAAGCGGCGCCTTCGGTGCGGATCTCGGCCCAGTCGATGGACTACAGCGAGGCCGAGAGCGTTGTGCTCTACCAAGATGGCGTTGAGCTGTTGCGTGGGCAGCTACGCGTGCAGAGCGATCGTCTCGAAGCGCGTTTACGGGCTGAAGACGAAGCGAAGGGATCGGAGTCTTCCGGAAATAAACTGGATCAGGCCGTCGCCACCGGGAACGTAACGATCTCCGAGACGGTGGAGGGAAACGGGCACGGTCGAGGCGGGCGCGGCCGAAGCGGCCGGGGCGAAGAGGGCGAATACTACCCCAACACGGAACAAGTCAAACTGAGAGGCCGGCCCGCGCGGGTGACCGATGCAACCGGCAGCGTCACGACGGGCGCGGAATTGACCTACCAAGTTAACGATGATAGGCTGCTCGTTTTGGGTCGGGCCGACGATCGTGCGTACACCCTGCGGCGGCGAAAGCAATGACCCTCCCACCACCTACTTCATGAGCGTCCTACTCACCGAAGACCTGTCCAAGAGTTACCGTGGCCGCTGCGTGGTAAACCGGGTGTCCCTGTCGGTGCACCAGAGTGAGGTCGTCGGGCTACTCGGCCCTAACGGCGCGGGCAAAACGACCTCGTTCAACATGATCGTGGGTTTGGTGAACCCCGATTCCGGGCGTGTACTGTTGGATGGGCGGGACATCGCGAACACGCCGATGTACCAAAGAGCGCGTCTGGGCATCAGCTACCTGCCGCAGGAACCGTCGGTTTTTCGAAAGCTCACCGTGGAAGAGAACCTTATGGCGGTGCTGCAGACCCTCAAGATGCCGAGGGCCGAGCGGCGAGATCGCTTGGAACAGCTCATCTCCGACCTGGGGCTCGAAACGGTTCGCCGCAGCCGGGGCTACCAGCTCTCCGGCGGGGAGAGGCGCAGAGTCGAGATCGCCCGGTCACTTGTGATATCGCCCCAGTTCTTGCTTCTGGATGAGCCCCTCTCGGGAATCGACCCTAAGCAAGTGCTTGAGCTGCAGCGCATCATCTCGCAACTCCGGGACGCCGGGATCGGCATCCTCATGACCGACCACAACGTGCGCGAGACTCTGAGTGTCACCGACCGCGCCTACATCATCCACAACGGCGAGGTGTTCCGCTCCGGGCCGCCGAAAGAACTGGAGTCGGACCCCGAAGTGAGGCGCGTGTACCTGGGAGAATCATTCAGCTTCGGCACCCAGCCCTCTGCGTCCAAGACCGAGGCTGTGTCGCGGTAACCTCGGCCCTCACGGGGCATCTAGCGACGTTTCCGAAGCTTTTCCCTTCCATTGGTATACTGATTGCCAGAAGAGGTCGGCGGCAAATGTGGATGCAGCAGAGGCTGGGGCTTAAACTCACCCAAAAGCCGGTACTCACGCAAAGCCTGCGGCAGTTGGTCAAGCTCCTTGCTCTCAATAAGTTAGACCTCAAAGAAGAAATCAACCAGGAGTTGCTCGGCAATCCGGCTCTTGAGCTTACCGAGCCGGGCTCGGGCCCGGAAGGCGAGAGCCAGGAAGAAGAGGAGTCGCGGGAGAGGGCGCGCAAGCCCGACGAGCCTACGACGGCCGCTTCTGAAAGCGATCGCGAGGGCGTGGACGCGGTCACACACACCGCGGCGGACCCCGAAGCCCCGGCGGCCGCCGAGCTGGAGCGGGCGAGCGAGGAGCCCACCAGCTCGTTGGACGAAATCGATCTTCCCGCCTTCTTTGACGACTACGTCGAGGCTGGTTCGCGGGCGCCGATCGGAGAAGTGATCGAGCGGCCGTCGTTCGAAATCTTCCTTGCGAAACCGGTCACGTTGACCGACCACCTGCGGTGGCAGTTAAGCCTTTCCCACGCTTCCGAAGAGGTCAACGAGGCCGCGGAACTGGTCATCGGCAACCTGAACGAGGACGGCTATCTGATTGCCACGATCGAGGAGCTCATGGAGTCTGCCGACGCTCCGCGCGGGCCCGTCGAACAAGCGCTCGCGTTGGTACAACACTTCGACCCGATCGGCGTGGCGGCGCGCCACCTCGCGGAGTGTTTGCTGATTCAGTTGCGGGCGCTGGAGGCAGACGGCGGCGTCGCCGGACAGATCGTGCGGGAGTACCAGCGGGAGCTCGAGGATGGCAACTGGACGGGAATAGCAGAGGGCATGGGGCGTCCGCTGCGCCACATCGAAACCGCGGTTGCCCTGATCAAGAACCTCGACCCACGCCCCGGTCAGCGTTACTCGCCTTCCAACACTCGGGTGGTCGAGCCGGACGTACACTTCGTGAAGACGCCGGATGGCTTCCGTGTCGTGCTGAACGAAGATGATCTACCCGAACTGCGTTTGAATCGACGCTACCGGCGCCTACTGCAGAAGGGATCGTCAAGCAAGGATGTGCGGAACTACGTGCGCGAGCGCTACAACTCCGCGATTCAACTGCTGCGCAATATCGAGCAGCGCCGGCAAACGATACGCGGCGTGTGCGAGTCGATCGTACGGCGGCAGCAGTCATTCCTGTCACAGGGCCTGGACCACCTGCGTCCGATGATGATCAAGGAGGTGGCCGAGGAGATCAGCGTGCATCCGTCGACAGTCAGCCGGGCGGTGGCTAACAAATACGCGTACACGCCGCATGGTGTGTATGAGCTACGATTCTTCTTCTCCGAAGCCGTGCAGGGGCCGGCGGGCGCAACCCTTCCCCTCATGCTGCTCAAGCGTAGGGTGAAGAAGATGATCGAAGAGGAAGACTCGGCTCGTCCTCTCACCGACGATCGTATCAGCCAGATCCTACGAGAAAGCGGAATCTCGGTCACGCGGCGCACGGTGGCAAAATACCGCGAGGACCTGAATATCCCCTCGACGCATCGCCGTCGGCGCAAGAACCAGCCTACACCGGGAAGGATGAGTCGATGAAGGTCCACTACACAGGGCGCAAGGCGGAAATCTCTGCCGCCCAAAAACGCAAGATCGAAGTCAAGTTCCAGAAGTGCCAGAAGATCATCGGCAACAAGCACGCTCCCGAGGCCCATGTGATCCTCAATCGCCAGCGGCATCGGTTCGAAGCCGAGATCACGCTACGGGCGCTGAGTCATACGTTCGTCGTCAGCGGTTCGGACGGGGACTGCTTTCGGGCTCTGGCGGTGGCGATCGAGAAGCTCGAGAAGCAGCTCGTTCGAAACAAGCACAAGCTGATCGACGGCAACCGGCCGGAGCGCCAACGGGGTGAGTTTTCCCAAGTGACCGAGGCTGCGCTGGCCGATCTCGCGCGGGACGCGGAGGCGAACTCCAGCCCCGCGGCCGAATCTCCTCGGCGTATCGTTCGCAGCAACCGGATCGTTCCTAAGCCGATGACCGTCGAGGAGGCGCTGATACAAATCGACGAACAGGGCCGCGATCAAGTCACCTACCGGGACGCGCAAAGCGGCGAACTGCGAGTGCTCCTACGGCGCAGGGACGGCAGCCTGGAGTTGATCGAGGCAGGCTAGGTTAGGGCTGGACCCCCCGCTGGTCCACGTCCATGGCAAACGCACAAGAAACCCCGCGAGTTCCGGGACGGCGCAAAGCCGCCTCAGCGAACCAGTCAGCCGGGTCGTTCTCCGACGAGCACGACCTCGTCATCATCACAGGCCTCAGCGGGTCGGGCAAGGGCTCGGTTCTCAAGGTGTTTGAGGACATGGGCTTCTACGCGGTCGACAATCTTCCGATCGACCTGATTCCCACATTCGCGGACCTCTGCCGCCATTCGCCCGAGATCTCGCGGGCGGCGCTCGTTGTCGACATCCGCGAGGGGGATGCGCTCAAGAGGTTCCCACGGATTTTTCGCGAACTGCGCCGGGAGAACAAAGTCTTCCTGCTGTTCCTCGAAGCGGGCGACGCGGTTTTGCAGCGCCGCTTCAGCGAGACGCGGCGGCCCCATCCGCTCGGGACCGGCACCTCGGTTCTGCGGAGCATCGAAACCGAGCGAAACCGACTCGACTCGATTCAAAGGCTCGCCGACTTGACGCTGGACACATCGCAGCTCAACATTCACGATCTGCGCCGGCTCATCCTTTCGCGTTTTCGGGGCTCGGAGCAGGAGCCGGTGCTCTTGGTTTCGGTCAACAGCTTCGGCTTCAAGTTCGGCGTCCCCACCGACAGCGACCTGGTGTTTGATGTGCGGTTCTTGCCGAACCCCAACTACGTTCCCGGATGCAAGCGCCTGACAGGCAAGCACCCGAAGGTCATCAAGTACGCACGGTCCTTCTCTCAGACGGGCGAGTTCATCGGACGGATCTCCGACCTGCTCTTGTACCTGATTCCACACTATGTGCGGGAAGGAAAAAGTTACCTGAATATCGGCTTTGGTTGCACGGGGGGGCGGCATCGGTCCGTGTTGATCTCCGAGGCTGTCAGGCGTAATCTGAGCGCGGCCGGGTGCACGGTCAAGATTGGCCACCGAGACATTGACAAGGAGTCGCCCGGGCGCTTGTCAGGCAAGGCGAAGTGATCTCGCTAACAGCCTTCGGTCCAGGCCGCTGATATACTTGGAAATATTCCTCGGTGGAGTCCCGACTCATGCGAATCCCGGCCTGCCTCTTGATGGGCTTCCTGGCGGTGTGCCCGCTCGCCGCGAACGACAATCCCTTTCCCAAGGCTCCTGCTGAAGTCGAGGAAGCGTTGCGGAGTCGGGTTACCGAATTCTACACCTACTTCCAGCAACGGAAGTACCGCAAGGCTGAGGGGCTGGTTGACGAGGAGTCACGCGATTACTTCTATGAGTCGAGCTTCTATGAGTCGAGCAAGAAGCGGATTCTATCGTTTGAGCTGGTGAACATGGAGTTCGGGGAGGACTTTCAGACAGCCAAGGCGTTCGTCAACGTGATGGTCATGCTCCCGATGATGGGTCCCAAGCCGGTACCGTTCCCGCTGACCGGGGATTGGAGATGGATCGACGACTATTGGTACATCCACATGGAGGGCTCCAAGCCAGGGACGATCAAGCAGGGACCGTTTGGCCCGATGAGGATCAACCCCGAGGGAGCAGCACCTGCCGGAGTTGCGCAAGGGCTGCCAACGTATTCGCCAGAAGGGATCAAGCAGGCCTTGAAGTCGATGTACCGTGTGGAGCCGGAAACGCTGCGCTTCGCGCACAAGCCCAGTGAACCGATCACACAGACCGTTCGGTTTATCAACCCAGGACCCGCACGCCTTAGCGTAACCGCTACGGAAGAGATCCACACGCTACCAGGACTGCAGATCGAGTTCGACCGCCGACAGATCGAGCCGGGCGAGGAACTGCCCATCACCTTCACCTACCAGGGGAAAGAGCAGCCCCTCGAGGGAACCATCAACATTATCTTCTCGGTCCTACCGCTCAAGCAGCTCTTCTCCGTGACGATCGAGTTTGCCAAGCAAGAGTAAGTGGACGGCGTGGGCCCCAAGGGAGGCCTTGTGGCCTCAGACATGATTGCAAGGCCTGGTCAAGCGCCTTGCGCGGAAGTCGCCCCTGGCTGAATAGCTAGGGGCAAGCCACGCCAATGGTGCTCGGGGGACTGGCGACGCCGCCAACTCTTGCCAGCAACGATCGCGTGCCGCACTCCGCGTCCTCGGGGATCAGAAGGTTGGTCTGAAACAGGCCCAGGAACTCGGGAGCGTAACCGCTGAAGAGCACGGTTGCGGGCCGCCCATCCACCTCGACTTCCACCGGCAAGACCATCACCGAGGGGTCGGCCGGCCCGAGCACGCCGGTACCCACCGGCGGAGTCACATTGCCGCCACCCGTAAAGAAAAGCGCGACGGCTTCACCCTTGGCGGCAGGATTCGCAGGCGTGATCAGAGAGAAGTCAGCCATGCGGATCACCGAGCTGACGGTCGCGCCGCCGCCCACGGGCACTTCAAAGATGCCCGCTTGAGAGGAGAACACCGGTACGCCCTGGACCGACAGGGCCGTGTCGTTGTTGTCGACCTCGACGGTTGTTATCTGGCCCGCGGGAGTCTCGAACGGCACCTGTAGGTTGATCTGCTCCACGCCCTCCTGATTCGTAATGCTCAGCAGCGGGGCTGCGACGCCGCCGAACCGAACGGTTGTTCCAGCAAAGGTGGTTGCACCCCCCGCCTGAACCGTGCCCACGACGCCCTCGGAAAGACCAACGCCGAAGATGCTGGCCAAGCTTCCCGGCACGACGCCCGCGAGGAAAGTGGCGGCGTTGGTGACACTCGCGGTTTGGAAGACGGGATCACGCCCCACAACGTCAATGGTGAAGGACGTGGAAAGACCGGTGCCAACCGAGGCCGTGATGACAACATTGCTCATGGTTTGCTTTTGGAGAGTACCGGCGGCGTCGAGGGCGATCGGGATCCCCAACAGCCGCACCGTCACGCCGGAAAGCCCTTGGAGGTCTGAGATCAGCCGGAGCGGGTTGCCCACCGGCCCACCCTCTTCGATCGAGGTCAACTCAACGTTGGCAGGCCCGAAGTAGTCCACCGGCACGCTAAAGGCCGGACTGCCGTTAGCTTCGAGGAGTTCCACCACCAGGGGATCCGAAACCTCACCGACTTGCAGGGTTTGCCCTTCACCCGTAGTTCCCGTGATGAAGGCCGGCTCTGGGGGTGTGGCCGTTGCGTTGAAGGTCGCTACCAGGGCCCCAATGGTCGCCCGGATCACAATGGGCCCGGGCGTAATCCCAAGTTGCACGATAGCGGTGGCGCCGTCAGGGTCGGAGCCGGTTAGCAGGGACGCATCCCCGCTCACGACCATCCAGGCGACTTCCGGAAAGCGAATCACTTCACCGGATTCATTGAAAACGCGGAGGCGAAGCGTCTCCGGCAGGAGCCGCCCAATCCGTGCGCTCTGTTGGTTGCCTTCCTGCTCGAACCGTATCGGGAGCCCTCCGACCGCATCAATGGTGAAAGTGACGGACGGGGCCTCTGGTGAACTGACGATGGCACGGATGACCACGGTACCGGGACGCGGCCCCAAGATCACCGAGACAGGTGTATCCACGTTTTGCCGGACGGCGGCAAAGCGCGGGCTGATGATTGCGGGCGAGCCCGTACCCGGATCCTGGACGATCTGGATGCCCGTTAGAGTGGCGCCGAGTCCGGTAAACGGGGATTCCAGACGGAACACGAGCGGTGCCGCCAGGGGCATGTCCGTGTCCCCCGATTGCCCGTCCCCCGAAACATTGACAATCTCGAGAAGTTCCGCCCCAATCGAAACGGAGAGGTCGAAAATGGCTTTGCCGAGCGAGGGCATACCGAGGACCGATGTGGTGATCGTCCCTGCGCGGACAAAGGGAACATTGGGTGGCAATTCTTGCGCAACGCACTCGACCTGGGCGAAACCGTTGGCGTCAACCGGGACCACGATCTCCCCGCAATCAGCCCCGAAAGGGCTGAAAAGGATCAGGGTGTCAGAGGGCAGCGGCTTTCCCACGTCATCCGTGGCCAGAACCACGAAGGGCTCGCGGAACGGCTTTCTGGGGAACGCAGTCTGATAGTTCCCTCTTACGATATGGATCCCTGTCACCCGAATGATATTGAGGTTGAACAAGACAGACAGGGCGCCGCCGGTCACTGCGCTGATCGGGATGGTTTCGATCACGTCGTCGCCGGTTCCGGTCGGAGGGTTGACGGTGAGCGCTGTCGGAACCGGGGCCGCACCGGCATCTAACGCCACAGACGAAAGAGACGTTGTATCCGGCGTTTCGGGCTCCAATGCGGCCGGCGCGGGCAACGATGCGACGGTTGCGTTAACGGCTACAATGCCCTGGCTGTTGGTCCTGACCGGCTGCTCCACGTCGAAACTAATCTCGTCACTAGTGGGAGCGTCGAAAAAGATAGGTACACCAAACAGTGGATTCTCATCGTCGTCGGTGACGCGCACCGTCAGAGTCAGCGGGGTGGTAAACCCCGGCGCAACGAACTGATCCTGCCCCCCAACGATGGTCATGGTGGCCGGCGGCCGCGGAGACGGCGCGAAAATCGTTGCGTTCTCGCTTGGTGCGATGGCGGGCATGATCGTGTGGGTGACGGTCCCCGTCGTCACGTCGTAGCGTGCGACGGCCCCTTCCGAGAGCGAAGAAACGTAAACCAATTTTCCGTTCGGAGAGACGGACAGGCTGCGCGCGGCGAAGCCAATGTCCAGCGGCGTAACGGTGATCGTCGGAGCGGCCGTCAGATCGAGTTCGACAACATCCTCCAAGTTGGAGACGACGGCGAAGCCACGGTCGGCTCCGGCGAACACCACCCGACGGATACTGAACGCTCCAATCGAGCCCACCGGGTTCACCGTGCGCTCGATCAAGTTGAATACCTGTGACGTATTTCTCGGGGCGGATCCGCCGTTCTGAACGAAGACCCGCGAAGTGCCGGGAATGGGATTGATGATGCCGTTGGTGATCGGAAGAGCCGGCGGGATCAAGTCTCCTTCTTCAAGGGTCCTGAGATCGTAGGACTGCAGCCCGGCATCCTGGAGCCCCACCAAGCGGTTTGCCTGTTCGACAAGGCCGATCGATACGGTCCGGGGCGTGTCGATGGTCGCAACGACCACCCTCGCGGTGAGGTCCACGACGGTGATGGCCCGGCCCCCCGAGGCCAAGACATACGCTCGCGTGGACCGCTGACTGACCTCAACCTCCGCCGGCGGGCCCCCGACATCGATATCGTCGCCCACCTCTTCGTCCGTCTCGGTGCTGAAGATGCGCAGTCGTCCCGCGGCCACGATAAGGTTCTCGCCGTTAGGAGTCACGGCGGCGTCCGAGACACCGGAGTCGAGAGTGATGCGCTTGATCACCTCGAGCGTCTGGGCGTTGACCACAATGATCGCGTCGGTGCGGGTGCGGCTGATCATGTAGTACTTGGTGCCCTGCGGAGTGGCAAGAATCTTGAACGTTGACACGGCGGCTGGCACCGAACCGGCAAAGGTCAAGTCCGCCGCGTCCAGAACCGTGATGACATTGGAACCGCCGGACGGCAACAAGAAGGTTCGGTCCTGGCCCCACGACAAGGCGGCGGCCAAACAAAAGATTGCCGGATACACGAAGCTCTGGCAAAGCTTCAGCATGCAAAAACTCCCTTTTCAGTTATCGGCGCGGACGGCAAATGCGGGGCGTGAACTCGATAATATCAGTTAGTGGGGTATCCATTTGACTCAGGTGACCACAACATACTGTGGTTGGCCATTGGCGGCCCCCGGAAAGGCTTGCCGATAGCACCACGTTTCCAAGCCTGCGATGGCCATGGCGCGTGCGTAATCCTTGATCGGCCCGAAACGCAGCCTCGTGGCCCAATTGCCTGCAGACCGGCGTCTGGCGCCCCAGGGTGCATTCTGGGTGCAGTGTGCTGGCGTCCATGGATCGACCAAACCACAACGCCTAGGGGCTACCTGAGTCAAGTGGATACCCCATTATCAGTTTTGGGGCCTAGCGTGAAGCCGGCAAGGTCGCTTTGGCGGGTTCAACGACGCAGCAAGGCCGATGCTTGGCGCCGTAAGTGTGCGTAAACGTACACACGCACCCAAGAGTTCCGCGCGCTCGGAAGACGGCTAAGCCGCGCCACCTCTCCTTAGATGTTGAGCAACCGGTCCTCGCCCACTGACCGGGCGATTGAAAACGTGCGTGGCAGCGAAACAAAAAGAGGGGGGCCGAAGCCCCCCCTCTGGTTGAAAGGTTGATTGCGTAGGGTGAACCCTTAGTGGTTCAGGCCCTCCGAGGGGCAGCCTACGTGCGCGCCGCCCCGGAATTGGCAGTCAATCAGGCGGGCGCCGCTGGCGTCATATTGCAGCACCAGGGCCAGATACCCCTGTGCCAGCGTCGGAATCCCCGCCGCTCCGTCGGTGATGAATGCATACCCATGTGCCCATTGGAACTCGCACATGATCACCAGGAAGCCTTGGAAGTCCGGCGCTCCGACCAGGTCCCATATCGGGTTGCCCGCCGAGAGCGTAAACGTCATCTGTTCACCGCCCTCGATGACCCCCGAGGTCTCATCCATCGGTACCCTCGGTCCGTCATCCCCGATGTTGCCGATGTAGTGCACCATGCAGACGCCCCGCTGTTTCGCCGTCCCCTTCCAGTCTTCGGACGTGTTCGACACCGCGATGCCCGTGTCAAATCCGAAGCGGTTGGTTACGAACGGGAACAGCAACGTGGTCGCGCATCTCACCACCGTCACGACCGTCACCGGATCGGCGCCCACGTCCACAAATCGTGGCTTCGGTTCGTTGCTTGCCACACACCGACGGTGCTCAACGGTGCAAACCGCGCGTCCACCTGCCCCGAGCCGATCGCCGGCAAGTCTAGACTCGTGTCCGGCCACCAATCGACACTGAACGGAATCCACAGGCCCTGCGGCAAGAACGGATCGCCGTCCTTGAGCTCGTACACGATGTACCCATTGCCGCTGGCGTCCAGGGGCACCGCGTAGTCGTCGTCGCCGCCGGTCGTCGCCGTCCCAGCGGTCGAACCTCCGGCGCCGTTCACGTCCGTGCCCGCGACCCGTTCGACACACAAGGCGTTGGCGCTGCCGGGGCTGATCGGATCCACATCGCAGCGACCCGGGTTAACGCCGCCGCCCAGGGCGACGGTAGTGGTTTGCTCCCAGGCGCCCGGCGCTCTGATCGTCAGCCCCGCCGGTGCGTTGGTGAGGCGGATGATGAAGCGCGTCGCCTGCGTGGCGGCGCCTCCAGTCCCCCCGTCCGGTTGGGGATCGGCAAACGGACGGTTGTCCTCCAACACCGGATAGCCGTTCTCGGTCGCGTTGTCTCCGTTCACAAACGAAGGCTCGCCCAGCGTCTTGAACGCCGCCGCAAATCCTTCGTCGAGGTGAACCAAGAAGCCGTTTTCGTAGTGCTCGCACTGCAGCCCCGCCGGTGCCGGGGTGACGCTCGTGATCAGGCCCTGCAGGATGATGCCCACCGCGCCTTGGTTGGTCTGCACCGAGATCGATGCAAACGCCGTCACGCCCAAGGTCGCAATGATCGTCCCGCCGGCCCCCAGCGCCGCCGCGTTGCCCCGTACGTTGGTGAACCGCAACGTCGTCGTCAGGTCAAAGCACGAGTCCGTGCTCACCTGGTCGAAGAAGTCGTCGCAGATCGGAATGCCATTCATGTCCGGCGCCGGCAGGGCGCTCAGGTCATTCGGCGCGCCCGGCACCGGGAACTGAATCCCGTTCCAGGTCAGCGTCGACGGCCCCGAGATGAAGGCCTTCTGCGGACACGGATAGCGTTGGTCCGGCACCGGGAATGAGCCCCCAAAACTGCCGAGGATGAACCCACAGCCATCGTCGGGCAACAACGACCCGACCTGGGGATTCCAAGCGTTGTTGTCGTTGACGACGACCAGCGCGTCGCCCCCGGCCAACATGTTGGTCACAGCCGTGTTCAGCGTCAGGTTGACGTTCATCAACACGTACTGCGTAATGTTATTCGGCGTGAAGGGGTTGAACACGCCGTCGTTGGTACAGTCCAGCCGTGAGTCACCGGTGCGGGCAGAGAGGTTCTCCGACCGTAACAGGTTGGGCACAAACGTGGCGACGCAAGTGATGCGTCCCAGCGGCTGCATCGGAAAGTCCACAAACTGGGCGCTCGCCACGCCCACGTTCGCCAGTGCCAGCATCACCACCGCCAGCACCAACGAGATCTTTTTCATCGCTGCCATCTCAATCTCCTTTAGTGGGGTATCCATTTGACTCAGGTGACCACAACATACTGTGGTTGGCCATTGGCGGCCCCCGGAAAGGCTTGCCGATAGCACCACGTTTCCAAGCCTGCGATGGCCATGGCGCGTGCGTAATCCTTGATCGGCCCGAAACGCAGCCTCGTGGCCCAATTGCCTGCAGACCGGCGTCTGGCGCCCCAGGGTGCATTCTGGGTGCAGTGTGCTGGCGTCCATGGATCGACCAAACCACAACGCCTAGGGGCTACCTGAGTCAAGTGGATACCCCATTTCTCCTTTTTCTCCACAAGATACAGTAGTCACTCGCTTACGCCACACAGAACACATCTTTTGTCGAACCCCGATCCAGCCGGGGCCTCGCATAGCGATTCTTCTTCCGTCGACGCACCCTCGATCTTTCAGCCACGGTACTGGCGGAGCGCCTCGCGCGCCACCATTTGCCATGTCGAACTTCACCAAGGGACGAACCCACACGTCCTTCGGGGGCTGCAAACACCCCACGCAGCATTTAGAACCACACCCGCGGCCGGAGAGTCAACCCCCTTTTCGCGGCGGTGATAGAAACCTGTGCTGCCGGGCGCTACGACTGCTGGGGCCTCCGGCGCTAGTGGTTCAACCCCTCCGATGGGCAGCCCAGAGAGCGGGCGCCGTTGCTGATGGTGCGAAAGCCCTTGCCGCCGCCCCCGTTGTGCCCGCCTTGGTGACAGTCAATAAGGCGGTTACCGTCGCGGTCATATTGCAGCACCAGCGCTAGGTAACCCTGCGCCAGCGTCGGAATCCCTGCCGCTCCGTCGGTGACGAACGCATACCCATGCGCGAACTGGAATTCGCACATGACCACCAGGAAGCCTTGGAAGTCCGGCGCCCCGACCAGTCCCCACACTGGGTTACCCGCCGAGAGCGTAAACGTCATCTGTTCACCGCCCTCGATGATCGCCGAGGTCTCATCCATCGGCACCCTCGGTCCGTTATTCCCGATGCTGCCGATGTAGTGCACCATGCAGGTGCCCCGTTGTTTCGCCGTCCCTTTCCAGTCTTCGGACGTGTTCGACACGGCGATGCCGGTGTCGAAGCCGGTCTGGTTCGTAACGAACGGGAATAGCAGGGTCGTCGAGCAGCGCACGATCGTCAACACTGTGAACGGATCGGCGCCTACGTCGACAAAGCGGGGCGTCGGCTCGTTGGAACATATGCCGACGTCACTCAGCGGCGCTAATCTGACATCGACCTGACCACTCCCAATCTCAGGAAAATCGCTCGCTGGGTTAAACGTCCAGTCGAACCAAATAGGGATGCCGATCGACTCGGGGAGAAACGGATCCCCGTCCTTGACCTCGTAGATGACGAAACCGTTGCCGGCCGCGTCGAGCGGCACGGTGTAGAGATCGCCTGCCCCGTCGCCCGAGCTGGTCGACCCGCCGGCCCCATTCGCGTCCGTACCCAGAACCAACTGCAGACACAGCAACCCAGTGAAGTCCGGGTCCGGTTCGCAACCCATCTCACCAGACTCGTTATTGATGATCTTGGGGACCGTCGGCACAACCCCACCTGGGATACTCGACAGGCGGACCATGAAGCGAGTGGCCTGCGTGGCACCGCCGCCGGTACCGCTGTTTAGTCCGGGCGGAGAGAATGGAGCGGCGACCGGCACGGTGATGGGCAGATTCGGTCCGATCGTCACGGTACCGCCGTCCAGTGCCGGATAACCGTTCTCTGCCTGGTCGAACGGCCGGCTGAAGGTCGGCGCCCCGAGTGTCTTGAAGGCGCTGGCGAAGCCCTCATCAAGCGTCACCATGACATGGCCGGAGTCGGTCAGGCATTGCAGCCCCACGGCGCCCGCATCGAACCGCGTTCGAAGGGCGACCTGCGGGATGCCCACGTTGGCTGTGTTCCTGGTAAACGAGAGCGTCGAAGGCCCGCTAATGTCGATAGAGGCCGTGACTTGGACGGTGCCGGGGTTTGTGTCCGGCGTGACGCCCAATTCCGCTGCGTTGGCGCGAATATTGGTGATCTCAATGACGGTGGTCTCGGGAAAAGATGGCACGAGATTGGGACCGAACGGAGCCTGCGCGACGGCGGCGTCCACGCCGGGGAAGGGTACCTTGACTCCATCCCAAACCACGCGCCGCGGGCCCTCCTTTCGTGCCAACTGCGGGCAGGGCCAGCGGGGGTCGAACACCCGTGGCAGTGGCGAACCTGGGTAGAACGGCGGCGAGAACGGCGGGGAGGGGTTGATGTTCGGGTTCAAGTAGCTCGGACATTGACTGGGGAAGGTTTCGTTGATCCCCACCAAGTGGCCCACCTGGTTGGCATAGTCCGTGTCCGAGATCAGCAGCGGACGATACGAGTCTTGCCCGTTAATCGTCAGCACAGCGTCCACAAAACCCGGCGCGCCGTAAATGTCGACTCGGTTCGTGACCGAAACATTCAAGGTGACACCAAGGTTGACCAGGGTGTACACCTGCTCAGGCCGAATCAGGAAGCGTCCGATCGTCGGGATACAGATGATCCTGATATTGCCGATGCGTTCGGCGAGACCCTCGGCACGCAGATTGGGGACGACCGAATTGAGCTGACAGATCGCCCGGGCGAAACCCTCCGTTGGGGGAAACTGGGCTTGGGCACGCTCAGCCCCTCCCAGCGATCCAAGGATCGAGACTGCCGCAACCAGCAAAACCTTCCGTAATGTCCGTCGCACGCTAATGCTCCTTCCCTTTTGCAATCGTCAGCCAAGCAGGACACACCTCGAACGACCACTAGCAGTGGTTCCGAGGCTATCTGCCTACCGCTGAGCAATGTACCCCTCGTCTGGGCGGTTTGCGGGAAGAAGAAACTTTAGAAACCCCGCCCCGACATAGCTATCTTCGGCAGAACTGCCGCTGTTCGCATACTGCTTGGAACGACCGACCGGCGCTGCTCACGCTTGAACTAACCCCGTAACGTCTCAGGCGCTAGTTGCAGTCAAACACACGAACCTACTGAGAATACCCTAGCTTTTACCACAGTGACGCACGCTGCGTCAAGGATGGGTGCCGGCGTGGTGACGCACGCTGCGTCAAGGATGGGTGCCGGCGTGGATCAGGTCAACACTGGGCTGCCTCGTTCACTCATTTGGCCGCGGCGGGGTGGAAATCGTCTTGATCGTCGATGGGAGGGTGGCGAACGTGGTGGCGGTGAGCATACTATAGGGGAGCTTTGGCCGACTCCGACAAAGCGGCGTCCCCAGCGAGGTCGTCTCCGACGTCGCGGCGCAGCTTCTTGACTGCGGGCCGTGCTGCGCCGCTGGCCGCGGCCGCCGCCCCGGCTGCAGACCCCGCGACCGGTCTGCCGATGCGCGGCGGTGGGCCCGGCGTTTACACGTGGATCGGTGTCCGGCCCTACATCAATTGCACTGCACTGGCGACCATCAACGGCGGGTCGGCTCAGCGGCTCGAGGTCATCGAGGCGATCCGTGAGGCGTCCTACTATCACGTCAACCTCGACGAACTGATGGCAAAAGCCGGCCCGCGCATCGCCGAGCTACTGCAGGCGGAAGCGGCATTGGTCAGCTCGGGTGCGGCGGGGGCCGTGACCTGCGGGACGCTGGCCTGTATTGCCGGCGGCGACCCGGAGAAGATCCAGCAACTGCCCGACACGCACGGGATCACGAACGAGGTCATCGTCCCCAGTTGGTCGCGCATCACCTACGACCAGGCGATTCGCTCAGTCGGCGCGCGCATGGTCGAGGTCACCACGCTCGACGATCTCGAGTGCGCGTTCGGCCCGCGAACGGCCATGGCCGCCGGCCTGATCCACGTCGGCGATGCCGGCAACCCGTTCTCGCTCGATCAGTACGTTGAAGCTTGTCACCGGCGCGGCATCCCGGTTCTGATCGACGCTGCCGACGGGACCCCGCATCGGCCCAACCCGTTTCTCACCCGCGGCGTGGACCTGGTTGCCTACAGCGGCGGCAAGATCGTCCGCGGACCCCAGACGGCCGGGCTGCTGCTGGGGCGCAAGGACCTCATCACCGCCGCGTTTACGAACAGCGCTCCTCATCACGCGTTCGCGCGGGCCATGAAGGTGAGCAAAGAGGAGATCGTCGGCCTGTTGGCTGCCGTCGAGGCCCTCGCGGCCAAGCCCGACCGTAGCGAAGAAGACGAGCTTTGGCGATCCTGGTACCGCCACATCATCGACCGGGTCTCCCAGGTGCCCGGTGTGAGTGGAGAGATCATCGAGTCGACGCGCGAGGGCGACTACGTCCGTATGAGCATCGACTGGGAGCCCGAGGTCATCGGTCTCACGTCGGGTGAGGTCGGCGAATTGCTCGCGAAGGGCAGTCCCCGCATCATGGCGCACACGGGCGGCGAGGGGCACTCGATGCGCATCCGGGCGGCGGCGCTGTATCCGGACGATGAGAAGTTCGTGGCCGAGCGGCTGTATGAGATTTTTCGCTCGGCTCCGGGACGCAAGAGCCCCCGCCCGGCCGCGGAGCCTCCAACGGTCGACGTGAGCGGACATTGGGACGTCGAGATCGAGTACAGCATTGGCACCGTCCGGCACCACTTTTTCTTGGACATGAATGGAGCGCAGGTTAGAGGGCTTCATCAGGGCCGCCTTGCGGAAGGACGTGTCCGTGGCACCGTCGCCGACGATAGAGTTGAACTAGGAACCTCACTCCGCCACGAGGGCGGTTCGTGGAGTTACCGCTTTACCGGACGGTTACAGGGCGACGAGATGCGCGGCGAGGTGGGTCTCGGCGAATATGGGACGGGTCGCTGGCGGGCTCGGCGGACGGCCTAGGCGCTTATCGGACCAGCCGCTATCTCGGAGATCCGGCCATAGCTCAGGCCAAGATTTCTTTCACCACCCGCGTGGGGTACTGGTCGGTCAGTCGCTCGTCGAGCCCGTGGCGGCGGTAGGTCAGCTTGCGCGCGTCCATCCCCAGCAGGTGAAGAAGCGTGGCGTGGAGATCATGCACGCTGACCCGGTCTTCGGTCGCGTGATAACCGATGTCGTCGGTGGCGCCGTGGATACACCCACCCTTGACGCCCCCGCCGGCCAGCCATACGCTGAAGCCCTGCGGTCCATGGTCGCGGCCGGCCATGTAGCCGGCGCGCTTCTGGGCGACCGGCATGCGCCCGAATTCGCCGCCCCACAGTAGGAGCGTCGAGTCAAGCAGGCCGCGTTGCTTGAGGTCGGTCAGTAGGGCCCCAATCGGCTTGTCGGTCTTGCCGCAACTGTAGTTGTGATTCTTCTCCAGCTGCGCGTGGGCATCCCAGATCTGATACTCGATGAAAAGCTGCACAAAGCGGACGCCCCGTTCGACCAAACGCCGAGCCATGAGGCAGCGGGTTCCGTACGAGCGCGTGGCCTCTTCGTGGAGGCCGTACATCTGCCGGGTCTGCTCGCTCTCCTGCGACAGGTCGAGCGCATCCGTCGCCGCGATTTGCATTCGCGCAGCCAGTTCGTAGCTGGCAATGCGGGCATCTAGCTCGGGGTAGCGCGGACGCTGCTGGCGGTGGGCGTCGTCGAGTTGGCGCAGCAGGCCTCGCTCAGCCTCCAGCAGCGGAGACGGCAGTTCCTCTTCCGGCTTGAGGTTCAGCAGCGGGGGGCCCTCCGACCGGAACCGCGTGCCTTGGTACTCCGGGGGCAGCCAACCCGCCTGCCAGTTCTGGATGCCGTTGACCGGCAGATTCTTCGGGTCATCGAGAACGACATAGCCGGGCAGGTTCCGGTTCTCGCTGCCGAGCCCGTACACCACCCAGGAACCGAGCGACGGACGCCCCGGCAGAGTGCGCCCAGAATGCATCAGGTAGAGCGAAGGCTCGTGATTGAAGTGCTCGCCGTGCATCGACCGTATCAAGGCGATGTCGTCGGTGTGTTTTGCAATGTGTGGCAGGACCTCGGAAACGTCCATGCCGCACTCGCCATGGCGGGCAAACTTGAACGGCGAGGGCAGGAAGTTGCCAGCCTGCTGTGGGTTCTCAAGACGGTTGAGAATGTCGCGCGGAGCGGGCTTGCCGGCGTATTTCTCGAGCATCGGCTTGGGATCAAACAGATCCACCTGGCTCGGGCCGCCGTTCATGAACAAATGAATGACCGACTTGGCGCGCGACTCGAAATGGGGTCCCCGGGGATGCAGGCCGGTGGCGCTCGCCGAGGGGTCCGCCTTGGCGGCGAGAGCTTGGCCGCCAGGGTAGAGGTCGGCGGCGAGCAACGACGCCAGCGCCGCTCCGTGGAGGCCGTCACCGACATGGGAAAAGAAGTCGCGTCGGCTCAGCCGCCGTCTGTTGCTTTCTTCGTTCATCGTCTGGCTCCTAATCCGCACTACTCTCGCTCAATCTACATAGAGAAACTCGGCCGAACTCAACATTGCATGCGCCAGTGACCCCAGCGCGTGCCACTGCGCGGTGAACTCTCGGGGTGCGTTGTGATTCTCTTCGTCCAAATGCCCGCGCCAGTGCGCGGTCAAATCGTCCATGGTCGCCAGCGCGGTTTGCACTTCCTCGCCGCTCGGCGAGCGGGTGAGCGCCCGCAGGTAAAGCTGCTCAATCTGCTTCCCGCGATCACCCGGATGCTCATCCAGCAGGCGGCCCGCGAGATAGCGCGCATGGCCGCGCGCGGTGTCGCCGTTCATCATCTGCAAGGCCTGCGTGGCGACAGTCGATTGCGCCCGCTCGGTGCAGTTAGGGGTCAACTGCGGCATATCAAAGACGTCGAGCATGGTCACCGGCGTCTTGCGGCGCTTCAACACATACACTGCTCGACGACGGCCCTTTTTCGTGCCTTCGGGGACGAACTCGCCACCGTCGGTCTGATCCACTTTGTCGGGTGGACCGAAGGGCTTCGCGTCGAGCCGTCCCGTGACCCGCAAGATCGAGTCGTAGAGCGCCTCGGCGTCCATGCGGCGTAACGCCATGCGAGACAGCAACACGTTCTCAGGGTCGCCCGCCGCGGCCTCGTCACCAACATGGGAAGTCTGCCGATAGGCGGTGGACGTCACCATCAGCCGATGCATCGCCTTGATGCTCCAGCCCCGTTGTACGAACTCCGTCGCCAGCCAGTCGAGTAGTTCCGGGTGAGACGGTGGTACGCCCAGACGCCCGAAGTTCGCGGGACTCTCGACCAAGCCGCGCCCGAAGTGGTGCAACCAGAGGCGGTTCACCATCACCCGCGCGGTCAACGGATGGTCCGGCTGTGTGAGCCAGCGCGCCAGGGCGAGCCGGTTGCCGCTCGTACGGTCATGCTCCCAGGGCCGCTTGGGCTCGAATGGATCGAGCCCCACCCGCAGAACTGACGGCACCGCCGGTGTCACACGCTCGACCAATGCCTGTGCTTCGCCGCGCCCCAGCAGATAGACCGGCGACGGCTTGCCGCCCATGTCGTAGAGCGCGCGGATGCGGGGCTCGGGCGTAAGCTTCTCCTTGGCCTCGGCGATCGATTTGGCGATGGCCGCCCGCTGCTCCTTGAATTCAGCCGACCGCGTGTCGAGTTGGTCGTCTGAAACCTCCAGGGTGTCGGCGAACTTCTTGGCCAGATATTTCTGGACCTCGGTCCGCTGCTCGGAGGACGTGGTTGCCAGCGTGTGAAGATCCTGCCGCACTCCCTCGGGCAGCTCCGCGAGACGCTCCTCGATGATCTCTTCGCGTACGGGTTTGGCCTTCTCCTCCAGCGACGCCTCCAGCTTCTTGATCTCCGCTTCGAGGGGCTCGTTCGTTTCCTTCGCCTCGGCCCATTCCTCGGCGAGTCCGACCTCGAGGAGCCGTTCGGTCGGCGGCTTCCAGTCATAGGGATCGAAGGCCGTTTGCAGCACGGCGCTCAGGCGGTAATAGTCGCGCTGCGGGATGGGATCGTACTTATGGTCGTGGCAACGCGCGCACCCGACCGTCAGTCCCATGACCGCGGAGCCCAGTACGTGGATCTCATCGGCGATCACATCCATGCGTTCGGCCAGCGAACCGTTCGCCGGCGAATAGGTGCCGTCGGGCGTCATCCGCAGAAACCCGGTGGCGGCCAGAGTGTCGACCGTCTCCTGCGTAGCTTCCTTGAGGCCCCCGTGGTCAATCAGTTCGTCGCCGGCGAGTTGTTCAGTCAAAAAGCGGTCGTAGGGCTTGTCCTGATTGAAGGCGCGAATGACCGAGTCTCGATAGCGCCACGAGTGAGGACGCACCTTGTCGGCGTCGATGACGCCCTCCGAATCCGAATAGCCGGCCAGGTCAAGCCAGTGTTGGGCCCAGCGCTCACCGTAATGAGGCGACGCGAGCAGACGGTCGATCATTCGCTCGTACGCGTCCGGACGATCATCGGTGGCATAGGCCTCCACCTCAGCCGTCGGCGGCGGCATGCCGATCAGATCGATGTAGGCCCGTCGCATCAGGTCCAGACGGTCCGCCTCGGCAGAGAAACCCATGCCCTTCGCTTCGAGCTTGCGCAACAGGAAAGCGTCGATCGGGTTGCGCACCCACTTCGCGCCGTTGACGCGCGGAAGCGCCGGACGCTTCGGAGGTTGGAACGACCAGAAGCGCCGGTCTTCGTCGGTGACACCCGATTCCTGCTCGCCGGCCTCGACGAGCTTGTCAGGCGCCGGCAGCGCCCCGGCGGCGATCCACTGCCGCAGCATCTCCACCTCAGCATCGGTGGGCGCCTTGACGTTGTTCTTGAACATCATCTTGGGTGGCGGCATCTCGCTCGCCAAGATGCGCTGGAACAGCAAGCTGCCCTCGGCGTCGCCGGGAACCAGCGCCGCACCCATGCGGCCGCCTTTGAGACGGCTCGCGATCGTGCGCAAATCGAGATCACCCTCGCGGCGGCTCTTGCCATGGCACGTCACACAACGCATCTGGAAGATCGGCAGAACTTCCTTCTCGGTGATGAGCGTGGGACTGGCGTCGCCGCGGTGAATCCAGTCTCGAACGAGCCTGGCTTCCTCGTCGGTCAGCTTCTCGCCCGCTGGCGGCATCGCGCCCGAAACGATCTTTTGGAGAAGCAGGCTGGTCTCGGGAGACCCTGCGATGATCGCCGGCCCCGACTTGCCACCCGCGAGGACCGACTCACGGGCGTCGAGGCTCAACTGGCCCTGTGCGCTCGGCCCGCTGTGGCAAACGACACACTTCTTCTCGAGCACCGGGAGGACGTCCGCGGCAAACGAAGGGTTCGCCGGCGCTCCGCGGAGACCCGCGGCCACGACCAGCACGATGGAGGCGATTGGCAATAGCCGGTTCATATCACTGCGCCCGAGGTTACGCTATTGATTAAACCACGTTGCCCGGCAGATTTGTACCCTGGCGAGTCGGTTAGTCTGTTAGAAGAGCATTCGACGAACGATGCGGGGCTATATAGGTCTCTTGTGTGGGGCCGAACATGTTGGAGCCTGTGCTCTGAGGCCGACCGAAACGCGCGAACCGCCAACCGCGTCTTAATCACCAGTAGCTATGCACAAGAAATCTCTCCTCTGGCTCCTCACCGCGACGCTCGGTTCGCTCTGCTGGTGGACTCTGCCTTCAGTGGCGCAAGAGGGTGCAGCCGAGGGCGAGGACGTCACGATCTCGGTCGACGTCGAGATCGTCAACATCCTGGCGACGGTGCGCGACAAGAAGGGCCGTCTGATCAACGACCTCGCCAAAGACGCGTTTATCGTTGAAGAGAACGGCAAGCGGCAAGAGATCAAGTACTTCGCGCAGCAAAGCGATCTCCCGTTGACGATCGGCCTGCTGGTCGACACCAGCGTCAGCCAGCAGCGCCTCATCGGTGATGAGCGCCGGGCGGGCTCGCAGTTCTTCAAACAGGTCCTCCGTCACAAGAAGGATCTGGCCTACCTGGTCAGCTTCGATGTCGATGTCGAGCTCCTGCAGGACCTGACTGAGTCAAAGCGATTGCTCGCCGACGGCCTCGACAAGCTGCAAGTGCAGGGCGGTGGCGGCGGGCTGCACCCGGGACCAGTACCCACCCAGGGGAGGACGCCGGGAACAGTCCTCTTTGACGCCGTCTATCTGGCTTCCGACGAGATGATGCGCGGCCAAGTCGGACGCAAAGCGATCGTACTGATCAGTGACGGCGTCGACTACGGCAGCCGCATTGATCGCGATGAAGCGATCGAAGCCGCGCATCGGGCGGATGTCGTGCTCTATGGAGTGAAATACTACGATGCCGGTTTCTACTACCGGGCGGGGGGCTTCGGCGGGGGCGGCGGAGTGCTCAAGAAGCTGGCCCGGGAGACGGGCGGCAACGTATTCGAAGTCTCGCGCAAGCGGTCGCTGGAGCAGATCTTCGACCAGATCCAGCAGGAGTTGCGCAGCCAGTACAGCATCGGGTACACCCCTATGCGCGACTCCAACGAGCCCGGCCTCCAGCGCATCAAGGTTAAAACCAAGCGCAAGGGCCTGAAAGTGCAAAGTCGCACGGGCTACTACCCGAAGTCCTCCTAGCCGCCGATCGAATCAGTAGAGAGCCTCGCCGGGGCGCGTGCCGTCACACCTAGCCCATGGCTAGCGCGGTTTGGGTGCTGGGATTTAGGTGCCTGTTCCCTTGAGGCCGCCCCCTTGAGGCCCCTGGCCCCCTTGAGGCCGAATCTGAAGGACTACCACTGATGACGACAGACGAGATCAAAGTGAACATGACCCCATCGCACCCCCGGCGACTTCGTCCGCACAGAGGTCATCGAGGAGCTGGGGCTCAGCGTGACCAGGCGGCCGCAATTCTGGGCGTGCGCCGCGTGACGCTTTCCGATCTACTGGGCGGCAAGGCCTCGCTGTCACTAGAGATGGCGCTGCGCATCGAGAATCTGGCGACGTTGCGCCGCGAAGCGGTCGCTTGGAACCGCCGGGTCAACCGTGAGCGGGTAAAAATCGACTGGCGGTTCGACCGCCAGACCGCACGCCGCAAGTTCGGCTACAAAAAACCAGTTATCAGGCGGTTCGGGATTGTCGCAGTCGGACTGAGGCACGCGGGAGCTGACAGAAACGTCCTGGCCAAAAAGGAAGAACGACCATGATCAAAGCGCTACTGCGTCACAAGGACGGGCTCTCGAGCGGACGGATCTGGCTGCGCAGCGTCGTTAAGAGCGTGCAGCTCGGATTGATTGAAGCTGGCCATCCGATGACGGCCGATGGGCAGTTCGGCTCCGGCACGCTGGGAGCCGTGAACGCTTTCCAATCCGGTAACGGTCTCGCGGAAAGTGACGTCGTCAACAAGGCAACGTGGGGTGCACTCGACAGCCACCTGCAAGCGACCGTCGGCCTCCACGATGCGCAAGTCGCTCAGCTTCTCATGGGCTTCGACGGCGACCTGGACTGGGTCCATGAAAAAGAAGGGCACCGAGGAAAACCCTACTGGCCGGGCGGGGCGTCCGGCGTCACACTCGATCCCGGTGTCGACCTGGGCCACGCCCGCGCCGAGCTGATCGAGGACCTCTACGCATCAATCCTCACCGACGCCGAGAGGATCGCCCTGCGCGAGGTCTTCGGAATCAAGGGCGACGAAGCCCAAGCGGCCCTGCAGGCCTCCCCGGCCATCCAGGCAATTCGCATCAGCTCCGACCAAGCGCTCGAAGTAATGCCCCACGCGGCGAAATCGTATTGGGACGCGATTCGGCGCCGCTTCAGCGCTCTCTCAAGCGAGGGCGCGCCGCCATCGGTCAAAACTGCCCTGCTGTCGCTCGCCTACAACCGCGGCGCCGGCAACCCGGGGCTGGAGCCGCTGGCTGGGCCGCTCGATTCGGCGCAGTGGGGCCAGGCTGCCCAAATCATCGGCTCGATGCAGCAGGACCACAAGCTCACAGGCATCCGGACACGCCGCCAACAGGAGGGCCAACTCATCGAGGCCGAACTCGAGTTCCTGGCTTCGACGTAGACGGCCGGTCCCCGGCATGGTCACTCGGGGGCCGGGGGCTCGGCGATCCCGTAAGCCCGGTGCACGTCATCGAGCGTCAGCGTACCCAGCAACTGGTTGGGATTAACGCGGCTCACCACCGGCAGGATGGGGTATGTGCCGAGCATCCGCATGGCCGTGTCGAGCGGCAGATCGGGGTAGAGCCGCACAACCAATTTCGCGGCGGGTAGCGTCGACCCGGCGGCTTTGCCCAAGGGGTGCTACCCTGGCCTGATCCCTGCTCCTGCTCGAGTTCACTGCGCTCGACCGACCACCAGTTGCCGTTTCCGCGGCGTAGCAACGCCCGCTCCCAAGACTGCTCCTTCATGAGCCCGATGCCGTCATCGAGCGTCATGTCGGCCTCGATCACGCGTGCCGCTCCCGGGTTCATCGCGTCCTCGACGCTGGCCGATACACTTCTCGACCGACGCAAGAACGCGTTCGACCAGCTCTCGGCTACGCCGAAGCCGCTCGCGTACACCGAGTGACCGGCCAAAAGGACGGTAGGTCGGGTCGAGGGCACGAATTTCATCGCAAATCCGCAGCCGTTGCTTGACTTCGGCGTCGTCGGGACGCAGCCGAAGCGCGGCTTGGAACGCTGTCCGAGCCGAATAATAGCGAGCAATGGCGAACTCCGCTTCGCCCAGCCCGGCGAAGGCCTCCCCGTCGCCAGCATCCTGCTCGGTCAAGTCGCGGAAAACCTCGATGGCGTGGGTCGGCGAGCCGGCGTCGAGAAATGCCGCCCGATCCGCCGGCGGACTTCACGATCGTCCGGCGCTTCCTTCCACAGCTCGACGAGTTCGCCGACCGCCTGCGGATTGTCTCCAAGGCTCTCGAGCAACTCGATCAACTCAAAGCGCGTCCGAACACGGTTCTCCGCAGAATCCTCGGACCACTCGCCGTACACGGCGGCGATAGTAGCCCACCGCTTCATCCCGACGATCCGCGTAAACGTTGATGCCGGCCAGTAGGTAATTCGCGAGGGCCAGCGTCGGTTGCGCGGCCCGCAGCTCGATCAGATGCGCCTCCGCCTCGCTGTAGCGTTCGAGCAGGTAGAGGGCCTGAGCAAGCCCCAGGCGCGACTCCAGGTCGTCGGGCCGATAGGTCAGCGCCTTGCGGTACTGCTCGACACTGCGGTCGTACTCGCCCGAATTGGTCAGCCCGCAGGCCAGGTCGCGGTGCTCGGTTGCGCGGTGTTCCCGCTCCCGCCGAAACGCTCCCGTCAGCAGCTCGGTTCCCACAAAGAACAGGACCATCACAACAAAGAGACCGACCAGCATCTGCGGCGTCGCGCCCACCGTTGAGGAGACGCGGGCGCGGCAGTGCGGGCAAGCCGCCCCGGCATGGGGGATCTCGCGGTAGCAGATCAAACAGACGTGGTGGACCGCTATAGGACTTTTCTCCAGCATAACGGGAGAACCGCCAGGAGCCCTGGGCAGTGATAGATCCTGCCGGAGGCGGTGCCTGTGCGATGTTGCGGCGACAGAGCCCTGAAGCTGGGCCTTGATCCTGTGCCTTGGGACGGCCGGACGCCTAGTTGCGGAACGTGAGAGCTTTCGTCTACTAGGAAGTTGCTGAGGGGGCTACCGAGCCTAAGGTGGCTTGGATGTGGTCGCGGAAGTCCCCCAGCTTCTTGACAGCCTCTTCTTTAACCGGGATGGGGAGGTCCGCGACGATGTCCGCGATCGTGTCTTCCGAGGTGATCTGCATCACGTTGTAGCCGAGGGCGTCGGCGATGTCACTCGAAGCCTTGATCAACGAGCCGTCGGTCGCTTGCGCTTCGTGATGCCGAGCGATCGCCCCGACAAACTCGGCGGGCAGGTTCCAACTGTGCGCCAGCCACTCGCCGGCCTCACAGTGATCAACGTCAAACAAATGACGCTCGCATTCCAACTCGTTGAAGCCGTGCTCCCGAGCGACATCGAACAGATTGCCGTACTCGACCGGATAGCAAGCCAGCAGCGCCAGCCGGCCTACGTCGTGTAGCAGACCCGCGGTATAGGCGCGGTCGCGCGGCAGGTTCATCATCGACGCTAGCTCTTCGGCCACCAGCCCACAGGCCACGCTGTGGTCCCAACAAACCCGAAGACTCTGGTTGTGGAGGAAGCTCTGCGAGAATCGCCCCAGCGCCACGGTCAGCGCCAGACGTTTCACGACCTCCGTGCCAAGCACGACCATCGCGTGCGAGATGTTGTCGATCCGCCGGCTGAGCCCGTATAGCGCCGAATTCGACACGCGCAGGATCTCGGCCGACAGGGCGGGATCGATCCTCAGCAGGTCCGAGACCTTCTTCATCGATACTTCGTCGTCGTCGAGCAGGCTCAAGAGCTGCAGCGCCACGGCCGGGAACGGAGGCAGCGATTTCAGCGCCCACGGCTTGGTCCCCACCGACCCGATGTCAATGGCATTCGCTGCGGGAGCGTCGGTTTGCGTTGACATAGTTCACCCCACAGGTAGATCGACGGGGAGCCGGGCGGGCTTTATCCCGCGCTGCTGCAAGCACTTCACTCCTGGCGAGCGGTTCTAAGAGCGATGTTTAGCTGCCACCACGGCCCTGAATTCCGGAGAAAAATCCGGCGTTTCTTCCCGGGTTAAGTCTATTGGCATTCAAAGAGTCAATCCTTCCCGCCGCGGAGCATAAAGCGTTGTCCCGGCTGAACCGATATAGCTCTCGAAGAGACAGCCTCGCGGACGCACCCGGGTCCGTGGGAGGACTCGGGCGTTGCCGGTGTTTGCCGGGCTCTTGCTCCGCAGGTTGATCACCGCCAGGCCCCAGCTTCAGTTTTCGACCGGAGGCAAACCCTATGACCGATAGGCCTATTGAGAACGCAATTGTGGAGCTCCGCAGGGAGCTCGCACAGATTGACCAAGTCATCAAGCTGCTCGAAATGATCTCCGTGGGCAAGCCGCGCCGCGGACGTCCGCCGAAGTTTATTGCCGAGGCCCTCAAAGTCGCGGGGAGAACTTCTGAACCCCGGGCGCGTAAGAAGAAGAGAAAACAGAACGGGAATTCCTAGGCGGGGTGGGCGTGGGCGTGCCCCTCTGAGATTTGGCGCAAGGCCTCAGCCGGCCCGAGTCCCGGTTCCTCCGCGCTCCGGCCCGCGAACCGGCACACTCGTGACCGGGAGTAGTCCTCGTCAGGCAACGAGTCGCGAGGGGGAAGTCGGAGGCAGAGCCGGGGGCGTCGGCTCAGACACTCGGCGCTCGACGCCTCGTTCTTGTCGGCGCCCACCCTGAACCGATACAGTGGGGGCATGTATAGTGAGCGGCTGTTGGATCATTTCCAGCATCCCCGGAACGTCGGCGAGATCCCGGACGCGGATGTCCGCGTGGAGGTCTCGAACCCCATCTGCGGCGACATCCTGCGCCTGACGGCCAAGCTCAACAGCGGACGGGTCGAGACGATTGGCTACCTGACCCGCGGCTGCACCGCCTCGATCGCGGTCGGGTCCGCCCTCACCGAACTGCTCCAAGGCCGGACCGGCGCCGAAGCACTCGCCATCACCAAGGAGCAGGTTGAGGAGGCCGTCGGCGGACTCTCGAACGAGTCCAAGCACGCCGCGTTGCTCGCCGTCGATGGCGTCAAGGCTCTCGCCAAGGCGATGGACGCAGGTGCGGCCTGAGCCGGTGATCCCAGCCGCCAGCCTGCGTTTCTCACTACGTGGCGAGGCCAGGTGCGTGAGAAGGCCGTCAGGACGAGGCGCGAGCCGCTTGGCGCGCGGAAGTGCACTAGACCGTACATTGAGCACGGCAAGCAAGCGCAACGAAGTCATGGCGGCCTTATCGCGTGCTTCGGCCGTCAGGTGGTGAGAAACACAGGCTAAGCCTCGCTGTGGGCTGCCTCGTTGTGGTCTTTCGGGCCGCCGGAGTAACATGGCTTGTGTTCCTCGTTTCCGCCGTGTCCCCCGTAATGGCCAACCGCAACTGCCTAATCGGCGGACTGCTCGTCTTCGTCGCCGTGAGCCTGCCAGCGGCCGAGGCTCCGGCCTACCTGTCATGGGACGACGCGCAGAAGGAGCGCTTCCTGCGCAAGGCCGAGATCCTGCGAACCACTGAAATCGGCGAGGGCGTCACGATCTCGACGCGCGCGGTACTCCGCGACGGCGATGTCACCCACGACGCCCAAATCCAGCACATCGACATCACCAAGGATTCCCATCCGACCCCTGAAGGCTTCGAACTCAACTTCCGCGACAGCTACAAGTACAACATCGCTGCGTACCGGCTCGACCGCATTCTCGGGCTCGGGATGATTCCCGTTTCAGTCGAGCGCACGGTCAATCAGAAGAAGGCGGCGCTGACGTGGTGGATCGATGACGTTCGCATGACCGAGAAGACGCGCTATTTGAAGAAGCAACAACCTCCTGACCCCACACGCTGGAACCGCCGGATCCACCGCGTACGCGTCTTCGACGAGCTGATCTACAACACCGACCGCAACCTCGGCAATCTGATTATCACCACCGACTGGACGGTCTGGATGATCGACCACACGCGCGCCTTCCGCACGCACAAGAGGTTGCGGGACAAGAACAAGCTGCTGAAGTGCGACCGCCGGCTGCTCGACCGGCTCCGGCGCCTCAACTACGAAGGCCTGCGGGCCCAGCTCAAGGACTTTCTGCGTGAGTCGGAAATCCGCGCCATGCTGGCGCGGCGCGACAAGATCGTCGAGTTCTTCGAGAAAAAGATCGCCCAGCGTGGTGAAAAAGCTGTCCTGTACGGCTCGGCCGACGAGTAGCTTGCAGAGTGAGGCTGTCCGGTCGCGAGGTTGGCGGGGCGGCCGTGGGCGGCTGTCGGAGCGCCAGTCTCGTCGGTCAGCTGCGCCGGTGGTCGGCCTTTTGGCACGGTTTGGCAAGGTTGTCCGCAAAGTAGTCATTCATGGGCTGCCACGTTCCCCCTCTCCGGTCTCAGGGTAACGCGCCGGTCTGAGTAAATCGGCCGTTCTCGCCGTAAGTGATTGATTCTATGGGATGAAGATTCTGTGACTGGGCTTCCGGCGATGGAAGATGTTGCACGGCGGAATCGTTGTGGAACGCGGTCCCACATCGAGCAGCTTCGCAAGGTCGCCTTGCCAACCCGAGTTTGCCCCCGCTCCGGATGGGCGCTCGCGGATGGGGACAGAGCCCGGATGGGGACGGTGCCAAATCGCTCCACTCACCACTCCGAGGTAACGGGCTGCACTTCCGCCGCGGGCTGACCAGTCCCCGCGCGGCCTAAGAACCAAGCACGTCCAAACTCAGTCACAGAATTGTCATCCCATAGAATCAATAACTTACGGTGAAAAAGGCCAATTACCCCCTACCCTGTGCGCTACCTTGAGACCGGAGAGGGGGGACTTGACAACCCATGAATGCGATGAATGACAACCTTACCGAAAACCTTGCCAAACTATGCCAAAAGGCCGACCGGCCGGCGAAGGTCACCGAAGTCGTTGTCGCCGCGGCCCTCCGCTCCTCAGGACAAGGGCCAGACCAGTTTCCCCAGAATGCATGGATGCCATGCCCCTGTGGCGGACGGAACGTTGGCCGGCCGGCGGTGGAAGGTCTCATAGGCAAGCACTGCGAAGGCAATCGCTTCCTTCACATCGCTTTCGATGCCAAACTCGTCGGACATACGAAGGTCAATTCCAGGCAGCAAGTCCCCAAGACGCCGCATCAATTCCACATTGCGCGTGCCCCCACCCGAGGCAATCATGTCGTCAACTCTCATCCGCGGCGTCACAAACCTTTCGACCGCACCCGCAATCGTGGCTGCCGTGAAAGCGCTCGCCGTAGCCATCAAGTCGGCCGGCTCAAGACCCTCGTCAACAAGGGCCACCACGAACTCCTCCCCGAAAGCTTCCCGCCCGGTCGTCTTCGGTGGCGGCCTCTGGAAGTAGTCGGCCGTCACCAGGCGTGCCAGCAGGCTCTCATCGGCGGTTCCGGACGCGGCCAGCGCGCCGTCGCGGTCGTAACGCTCCGCACCCTCGGAGAACCGATCCGCCAGAGCGTCCATGATCATGTTGCCCGGCCCGGTATCGAACGCCAGCACATCTTCAGGCGCGCCCGCGGCGGGGATCGCCGTGACGTTCGCGATACCGCCGATGTTGAGCGCCACGCGGCCACGCTTCTCATCGCGGTAGAGCAGGTAATCGACATAGGGCACCAGCGGCGCGCCCTGTCCTCCGGCCGCCACATCCGCGGGACGGAAGTCGGCCACCACCGGCGCGCCCGTCCGCTCGGCGATCAGGGCCGGCTCGCCAATCTGCAGCGTGCTCGCAACGTCGCGCCCGGCGAGGCGGCTCGGTGTCGGTTGATGATAGATGGTCTGCCCGTGGCAGCCCACCAACTCCAGTTGAGCGAGCGAGACGCCGGCGAGGCGACAGGTTTCGGCGACAGCCTCGCCGTAGAGTTGCCCCAGCAAGAAGTGGAGCTGACTGATTTGCGAGGTGTGGGTCTCGGCATTCGAGACGGCAAGAACGGCCTCACGAACCTCAGCCGGGTAGGGAAACGAGTGGAAGGCTTGCGGCTTGACCGTGTGGTCGAACCCACCCCCTTCGATCTCGACCAACGCCACGTCGATGCCGTCCACCGACGTTCCGCTCATGACCCCGGCGACCAACATGAATGTGGTTCTCAACGGACAGGATCGGTGACAGGTCCGGCTACTGTTTCAACCGCTCCTGCCACTTCTCGATCAGACTCAACGCGTCGATCGGTCGCATCTCATCCAGGTTCACCGCGCCCAGCTCCTCGGCGATCTCATGGTCGGCCGGGTTGAAGATCGACACCTGGGTGGGCGACTCCGCGGGATCGCCCGACAAATCCTCCGTCACCGACTGCTCCCGCACCTCGTGCCGCAACAGCACTTCCCGCGCTCGGTTGATCACGTTCAACGGCAGCCCGGCCAGCCGCGCGACCTCGATGCCGTAACTGCGGTCCGCCTTGCCCGGCTCCACCTTGCGCAGGAACACGATGTGGTCGCCCGACTCCTTCACCGAGACGTGCAGGTTCACCACGCCCTGCAACTGTTCGGCCAGCTCGGTCAGCTCGTGGTAGTGCGTGGCGAACAAGGTCTTCGCCCGTGTACGGGTGTGAATGTACTCGACCACCGCCCAGGCGATCGCCAGGCCGTCGAACGTGGACGTGCCGCGCCCCACCTCATCGAGCAGGATCAAACTCGACGCCGTCGCCGTATTCAGGATCTGGGCCGTTTCGGTCATCTCGACCATGAAGGTCGAACGCCCGCTCGCCAGGTTGTCGCTCGCTCCGATGCGCGTAAAGATCCGGTCGATGATCGGCAGCTTCGCCGACCGGGCCGGCACAAAGGAACCCATCTGGGCCAGGATGGCGATGATCGCTGCCTGCCGCAGATAGGTCGACTTGCCGCCCATATTGGGCCCGGTGATGACCGCCAGCAGGTGATTCTCGTTGTCGAGATACACATCGTTGGGGATAAAGCGCTCGCGGCCCTCGGTCTCGGCCAGCCGCTCGATGACCGGGTGGCGTCCGCCCGCAATCTGAATTTCACCCCGCGAGCTGAACTCCGGCGCCACGTAGTCATGCTCGGCCGCGATCTGGGCCAAACCTTGCAGCACGTCCAACTCGGCCACGGCGGCAGCGGTCGCACGAATGCGCTGCGCCGCGCCCGCCAACCAGGTCCGCAGCTCCTCGAACAGCCTCTTCTCGATCTCGAGGATGCGCTCTTCGGCCTGGAGCACCTTCTGTTCGTACTCTTTCAGCTCGGGAATCGTGTAGCGCTCGGCGTTGACCAGCGTCTGCTTGCGATCATACTCCTCGGGCACGTTCGCGAGGTTCGCCTTCGAGACCTCGATGTAGAAGCCAAAAACGTTGTTAAACCGCACCTTCAACGACTGGATGCCGGTCTTTTCCCGCTCGCGGGCCTCCATCTGTGCGATGTAGGTGCGGCTGTTCTGGCGGATGTCGCGCAGCTCATCGAGATCCCCGTCGACGCCTTCGCGGATGACGCCGCCGTCGGCCAGGTTGATCGGCGGTTCATCTTTCAGCGTGCCGCCAATGCCGTCGCGGATGTCGGCCAGCTCGTCCATGCGCTCGTGGATCTCGTGCATGCGCGGCGATTTCATCGGCGCGGTCAACGCCCTCAACTGCGGCAGGCGCTGCAGGGAGGCGCCCAGCCCAACCACGTCCCGCGGCGTCGCCGAACCCAGCGTCACTTTCGCCAGCAGACGTTCGATGTCGAGCACGTGCTCAAGCTGATCGCGGATCTCGCTCCTCGATACCAACTCGGCGCGCAACTCGCACACGCCATCGCGGCGCGAGCCGATCTCGTCGCGGTTGACCGAGGGCCTCAGCAGCCACTGGCGGATCAGGCGGGCGCCCATCGCGGTCCGTGTCTTGTCGATGACTCTGAGCAGCGTCGAGTCGGCCGGCCCACCGAACAGCGGCTCGACCAATTCCAAGTTGCGCACCGTGATCGGGTCGAGCACCATCCAATCTTGCTGGCGGTAGTAGGTCGGCCGCTCGAGATGCTGCAGCGCCGCCCTTTGCGTGTCGCGCAAGTAGTGCAACACCGCCCCCGCCGCCGCCAAGGCCGCCGGATGGTCGGAGCCGCCGAGGCCGTCAAGTACCTGCAGCTTGAAGTGATCGCGCAACGTACGCTCGGCGTAGGAGGTATCGAACACCCAACCCTCCAGCTCCGTACGCAGACGGCCGTTCGGGCCCGAGCGCGTGGCCGGTTCGTCAGGGAACAGTGGACCCACCGAGGGAATCAGCACTTCCTTGACCCCCAAGCTCTCGAGCGCGCCGTCGACCTCCGACGGTTCCAGCTCCGTCATGCGAAACTCGCCCGTCGACACATCGACATAGGCCAACCCGGCGGTCTGGCCCCGATTTGCGACGGCGGCCAGGTAGTTGTTCTCGCCGGACTTGAGCAGCGACGTGTCACTGGCCGTTCCCGGCGTGACCACCCGGGTCACTTCGCGGCGGACGATCGTCTTGGTCTTCTTGGCGTCCTCCACCTGGTCGCACACGGCGACCCGATGGCCCTTGGCAATCAGCTTGGCGATATAGCCGTCGGCTGCGTGGAACGGGACCCCACACATCGGAACGGGCTGGCCTTTCTCTTTGTTACGCGAGGTCAGGGTGATCTCGAGATCCCGAGAGGCGACCACGGCATCGTCGAAGAACAGCTCGTAGAAGTCACCCAGCCGAAACAGCAGCAGCGCATTAGGGAACTCGCTCTTGATGCCGTGATACTGGCGCATCAAGGGAGTTGTGGGCGGGGAGGCCATGCTCAATTGGCGATTATAGCGGAGGGGTGTGTATGGGCACCCGCTGCCGCGCGAGCATTAGGGGAAACGTCTGCCGGCGGCCCTCAATCAGGCCACGCGATACTTGTCCACCGCCGCCTCGTCAAGACTGACGCCAAGGCCCGGCTTGGTGGGAACCTCGTAGAACCCGTCCTTCATCGTGAACGGCTCGGCCATCAGGTCGTCTTCGAGCACGTGGGTGATGCTGATGGTGTACTCGATGCCGGGAAGCGCGGCCGCCTGATGAGCCTGGAACACCTGGTTGATGCCGTCTTCGATGCTGTGCTCGACCCACAGCGGAATCTTCGTGACCTCCGCCATCAGCGCGCGCTGCACCAAGGTCTTGCCCATCGGCCCGCCGATCACGAACGAGTCAAGCAGCCCCTCGCGGATATACGGCATCGGGTCTGGCGTCATGTGCTCGGAAAGTTGTAGCGGCAGCTTTCCCTTCAATTGCCGGTAGCCCTCGATGCCCGGCCGCTTAATCGGCGATTCGATGGCGAAGTAGTTGTTCAGCTTGGCGAGGCCTTCGCAGAAATGGATCGTCCGGCCGACCGAGCCCCACCACGCGTTGGCGTCCGCCCAGATGCGGAAATCGCTGCCGACCACCGAGCAGATAGCCTCGGCCTGCGCGATCGGGTCCTCCCACGGGCGCGCCTTCACCTTGTGGACCTTGTACCCCGCCCTCTCGCCGCGCTGGGCCTCCGCCGCCATCAGATCGGGCGGGTAACACTGGCTCCACCACGTCTGCACGATGCGCTCTTTCGGGCTGGTGCCGAACAGGCGCGATACCGGCAGCCCCGCCGCCTGGCCGATCAGGTCGTAGACCGCCACCAGAAGACCCCGCAGCCTGTCGTCGAGCAGAAACTCCCAGGGCGATCGCCCCACCATGCTTTTGAGCTTCGCGTGGATCTGCTCCTGATTCGGCATCGTCGCGTTGCAGATCCCCACGAGCCCTTCGTCGGTGTGGATCTTGACCATCGTCGGCCGGAAATCGGTCTGGAAGCGGTTCTGGCGGAAGAAGCTCGCCGTCCATGCCTCCCGAACCGGCTCGTAGAAAGGGATTTTGGTCGGGATCACCTCGAAGCGGCTGATCCGCGACGTCAGAGCGCTGCCGGGGGTAGCCGCCGCCGCTTCATGCATCGGGATAGCAGCCGCGGCCCCGATCCCCAAAGTCCCAAGGGACTGCAAGATATGACGGCGGCTCGGTTTCAGCATCGGAAGCTCCTGGTTTTCAAGTTCTAGAGGACCGGACTGAAGACGCCATGCGCCAAGGCACGTGGCGACATGACTCGCGGGCGCCCGTGCGGTCCCGCCAAAGACTATAGCATCCCGCCGATCGCCGCTCCGCGCCCGCTGAGGCCGTCGAAGTTGCCCACTCAGGCAGCGAAACCCAACGCAGCAATGTCACGGCGGCATTTCATCAGGACAGACAAAAAGTCCTAGTGCTTTTAAGAAACTGGCGGAAAAGTGGGTCAGTGGCGAGCGCTATAGTCGAGCCATTTCCAGAGCCTCAGCGGGCGTTGCGTCTTCGTGAACGATCGCACAGATGGCTCGCAGCGCTTCGGAAGGGTCGCGTTGTTGCCAGATGGAGCGTCCGAAGATCACGCCGGAGGCGCCGGCTGCAAGCACCTCGTCGACCAGCTCCAGCGTGTCCTTGAGGGTGGTGTCGCGAAACGGCCCTCCGGCGACCAACACCGGACGGCCCGTGGCATGGACAATCCTTCGGAAGTGGTCGACGTCGCCGGGGTAGCGCGTCTTGATGGCATCAGCACCCAACTCCACACCGATGCGGCAGGCCATGGACACGTCGTCATGGAGATCAGGCGGCAGCAGCGTCTCTCCGCTGCCGCTGAAGTCCATGTGGTTGGCCATCATACGCTGCGTCAACATCTCCGCGACCACAGGAACGCCGCAGCGTCGGCCTTCGGTGCTGACCCGGCCCACCTTTTCCAACTCGTCGCTTTCGTACAGCGCCCCGATCGTGGCGTTGACGACGACGCCATCGGCGCCCAGTGTGGCCGCGTGCTCGACGCTGCTGAACAGCCGCATGGCGCCCGAACCCGACGTGCTCACGCAGCCGTCGATCCGCAGGATGATCGCCAGCCGATCGACGACTTCGATCACCTGCTCCAAGATTCCGGGTGTAACGAGGATGCCATCCGCGCCGGCCTGGGCCGCCATCTTGACGACCTCGACCGGGTTTTCGAGCCCGGGCACGATGCCCGCCGCATTGCCGTGATCGAGCGCCACAATCACCGCCCGCACGCGGCCCATAAAGCGTCGCTCACGCAGTTTCTTGCCGATCGACATTGAATGCATATTGTAACTCCGAAAGCCCAAGCGGGGGAACAGTTTTGGTGTTCTTTTTCAGAGCGGGGAAAACCAATTTGCCTCTAGTTATCAATCAGATTGCGAAAGCAACCATCGCCGACTGCCTCGACCCGCCCGCCGAAGCCTTTGGTTTCGGCCCGCAGGCCGCGCCGCTCGTCGCGATCGATCGTCTTACTCTCGCCTGCTCAGCCTCACCCGCTCACGCTCATTCGCTCAGCCCCGCTTCGAGCGGCAGCGCCAGCGGGTCATCCACAAGGAATTCGAGGCCCTTCATCTTCGCCACAGCTTCGCGGACGGCCTTTTCGGGTGTCGGCTCCACGGTAATCACGAACGGCAGGTCGCCCTTATCAAACCGCGGCTCCTGTAACACTGCGTCCAGGCTGATTCCCGCCTCGGCCAGTATCGACGCGAGCTTGGCGATAATCCCGGGCTGGTCCCTCACACGGAACCGCAAGTAGTGCGGCCGTACCTGCCTCTCGATCGACACTGGCGCGTGCTGCTTGAGCGCCGAGTGGGCGAAAGGCGAGACTCGCTCGGGGCTTCCACTCACAATCTCCCGCGCCACCCGCATCAGGTCGCTCACGACGGCAACGCCGGTCGGTGTTGCTCCGGCCCCGCGGCCATAGTAGAACGTGTCTTCCCCGTGGATGCCCCGCACCCAAATGGCGTTGTACGAGCCCTGGACGTGAGCAAGGATCGTGTCCTTCGGCACCAGCACCGGCCTCACCGACAGAAGCAACCCCTCGGGGCCGTCGTCCGCTGACGCGATCAGCCGAACGGTTTGGCCTAACCGCGATGCATAGGCGAAGTCGATATCGCGGATACGGCGAATGCCCTCCACATAGATGTCGCTTGGCGTCACCCGTACGCCGAAGGCCAACGCAGCCAGCAGCGCCAGTTTCGACCGCGCGTCGTAGCCGTCAATATCCGCGCTCGGATCCGCCTCGGCGTAGCCCAATTCCTGTGCCTCGGTAAGCACCGTGTCGAGCGAATCGCCGCGCCGCTCCATCTCTGTGAGGATGTAGTTGCAGGTGCCGTTGAGGATGCCCATCAACGATCCGACCCGGTCACCGGAGATGCCTTCCCTCAGCACCGAGTGGATCGGGATGCCGCCGGCGACGCTCGCTTCCATGGCTAGGCAGATGCCCTGGCCGATCGCCTGATCCCAGATCTCGGCTCCACGCTCGGCCATCAGCTCCTTGTTGGCCGTCACGACGGACTTCCCTCGGCCTATGGCGGCCTCAACGATCTCCGCGGCGACCGTCGTACCCCCGACCAGTTCGGCCACGACACGGATTTCCGGGTTCTCGACCACCTCGCGCCAATTCGGCGTGCGAATCGCGTCCGGAAACAACTCAGCCTCCGCCAGCGGCTTTTCCAACACCGAGCGCGAGCAAATTGCTTTGACGTCGAGGGGGAAACCGAGCTTGCGCTCGATCAGCTTGGCGTTGTCGGCGAGGATGCGCAACGTCCCGCCGCCGACGTTCCCGAGGCCGATGATGCCGATAGGGAGAGGTGGCACCAACCCATTATAAGGGATCACCCGCAAACCCCATCAGCGTTAAGGTCTTGAAAAGAAAAGGGGAAATCGGCTCTCAACCCGCCGTGAACGCCCGCCCGCTCCGGCCGGATTAAGTTCTTGAAGGTCCACCCGCGGCTCGACCGCGTCGTAGGGCTTGGGGTCCAGCTCCGCCGTAAAGGCGTTGGCCATCGGCGTGGCCGCGGCGTCGAACTGGCTCATCGGACGTAACCCGAGAATCAGCCCGATGGTCCGCAGCACCGAGGCGGTCGTGTAGAGTGTACTGTCGACCGCACCACGCTTCACATAGGGACTGACGACAAACGCTAAGGAACGGTGCGAATCCACATGGTCGGCTCCGTCTTGGGCGTCGTCCTCGATGATGAACAGCGCTGTCCGGCTCCACGACTTGCTTCGGCTGACCGCCTCTACCAGCTTGCCCAGCGCGAGGTCGTGTTCGGCCATCATGGCCCGCGCCGTTCTCTTGCCGGGCTCGCGTCCCGCCGTGTGATCGCCCGGCAGGCGAACCATCATCAGCCGCGGCAGCGCGCCCGCCGCTTCCAGCCGCTCGAAATCCTGTAGGAACACATCGACTCGCTCCTGGTCGGGAACGTTGAGGTCAAACGGCGGAAACCCGAGATTCGTGTGAGGGGCGAGCGCCGGGTCGAGCACCGTCGCCGCCCCGTCAGGCCCACGAGCCGTCCACATCCCATAGTTGCGAACCGTGAGGCCTCGCCCCAGCGCATTGGTCCAGAGGTACCCTGCCGGAGGGACCGCCGTGGGCTCCCCTCCCTCGAAGTCGTACACCTGCCGCCGGCGTCCGTAGTAGCTGGGCCACATCTTCTCGACGTAATCGCCGGCCATGGCACCGGCGCTCCAGTTCTGGCCGTCGGCGCTGACCGACCCTGTCGCGTAGAAGTTGTCGAGCAGCACAAACTCGCGCGCGATCTTGTGGTGGTTCGGCGTAACCCCGTCGCCGAAGACCACAAGGCCAGGGTCAGCCTTCGCCCCTTCCAACCCCCCGAGCACCTGGTCGTACGTCCGGTTCTCCTTGAGTACGTAGATGACATGGCGGATCGGCGACTCCTCGCCCAACCGGGCCGGGACAGGATTGCCGGCCGGGATGCCCACATTCTGCAGGAACGCATTCGCGAGCAACTCGTCGCTATAAGGCGTATTCGCGATCACTCTTTGCGTAAGCCGCTGATACAACCGCGCGCTCAGCCGCGGCAGAATCCCTAGCGAGCCCGTCTCGAGAGACGCCACGTACTGCTGCTCTTCGCCGCGGCGGTTCGGGTTGGGACCGCGCGGGGCCGCGTGCGACCCGTTGCCCTTGCCGTTCAAGTAGAGCAGCCGCCCGTCGCGGAGACCGCGGACCGCGGTCGGGTACCACCCCGTTGGAACCGCCCCCAGCAACTCCGCCCGCGGGCCCGATACGTCGGAAACCACGATCCTGTTGTTCCCCGAAGCAACTGCATAGAGCAGTTTTCCGTCCGCACTCAGGCCGAGCGCGGTCGGCGTCGAGCCGAGCGGCGCGCGTGCGGTTGGGGCAACAGGGATGTCCTCTAGGAGCCGAAATCGGTTGCCCTTACTCACGCCCAGCACGGTGACGCTGTTTGTATTCGCGCACGCCACGAACAGCCGGGCGACGATGGGCGGCTGACCCTCCGGCGTTTCGATCGCGCCGGGCCGCAGCAGCATGTCCGTCGGATGCGGCCCCACCCCGATCCTCTCGATCAACTGTCCGTCCGAGATCCGGTAAAAGCCAACCGTCGAATCGGCCCAGTGACTCACCAGCAACGTCTCCCCGTCCGAATTGGGGAGCAGACGGTAGGGCCGCCGGCCCGTCTTGAACTCGCCGGTGATAAAACCGGTCGACGTGTTCATTACCGTGACGGAGTTTCGGAACAGGTTGGCTGCATAGAGGAACCGACCGTCCGCGGAGAGCGCCACATCGCCGATGTGGTCCGAGGGCCTGCGCTTCTCCGCCGGCACGACCGGAAACGTTCGGCCGGGAACCAACTTGCCGTCGCGGAAATCAAACTCGAACACGCTCGCGGTCGAACCGCCACCGACGTAGACCTTCTCGCCGCTGGGGCTGACCGCCAACCCCAACCAGCCGTCCTCGACAGGTACGCGCGCCGTTTCGCGTTCGCCGGCGAGGTCGATCACGCTAACGGAAGGCGGTAAGAAACCGCCGTTGAGCACAAGCATGTGCTTTTCATCGGGAATGACCGCCATCGACATCGGCAGCGTGCTCAAGGGAATTTGCTTGCCGGCGGGCGTGATGGTCCACCCGTTCGGCAGCACGACGCTGCCGTCCGCCTGCCGCCCCACGTGTCGGCGGGGAACGTCTTTGCTCGAAGCGCCTTCTTGCGAAGCCGCGACTTGGACTCCCAGGATGCACAAAGCCCCTATGCCGAGCCGGTGAAGCAGTCGTTTCATCTTGCGCTTTCGTTCCGGAGGGGTGATCTACAGCGAGTTGTCGACCGAGGAGTCAGTCCTTTCCGCCATACACGATATCGTCGATCGACCGCCTCGATCGAGCATCATCCGACCCGACAAAGCCCGCGTAGCGCATCCACGGCTTGCTCTCTCTAGCGGACAACCTCTGGCGAACGGCTCTTCGCACGAACTCTGCCATGGAAATACCGAGCGCCTCGGCTTCCTTCTTGACGCGTTCGTACTCCCTCTCGTCCAAACGGAGTTGCATGCGGACCATGTTTGTCACCCCTATGGCGAGAACCGCTGCACAATGGGAAACCGCCGCCCCATCCCAAACGCCTTCGAGGTCACCCGCAACCCCGGCGCCGCCTGTTGCCGCTTGTACTCGTTCCGATCCACTTTGCGCGTAACGTCCCGCACTAAATGCAGCGGCAGGCCGAGCGCCTCGGCAATCGCGGCCGGCTCCTCATAGTTCTCCACGTAGCGCTGCAGAATGGGCTCGAGCACGTTATACTCCGGCAACGAATCGCTGTCCTTTTGATCGGGACGCAACTCGGCCGACGGAGGCTTCGTGAACACCGACTCGGGAATCGCGCCCGGGTGGCGTTGATTGGCAACCCGCCCCAACTGATACACCATCGATTTCGGCACGTCGCTGATCACGGCCAGTCCGCCCGCCATGTCTCCGTAGAGCGTGCAGTACCCGACGGCCAACTCGCTCTTGTTCCCCGTTGTCAGCACGATCGAGCCGAACTTGTTCGACAGCGCCATCAGCGTGTCTCCCCGCAAACGGGCTTGCAGGTTCTCCTCGCTGGTGTCCTCAGGCCGACCGGCGAAGACCGGGGCCAGCGTCTTGGTGAACGCCTCATAGGTTTCGTTGATGCCGATCAGCTCGAACCGAATGCCCAACTTCTCGGCCAAGTGCCGCGCGTCGGTGACGCTGCCTTCCGAGGAATAGGGCCCCGGCATGCCCACGCCCACGACGTTCTCCGCACCGAGGGCGTCGACGGCAATGGCCACCGTGACCGACGAATCCACGCCGCCGCTCAGCCCCACCAGGGCCGTCTTGAATCCGCACTTGCGCACGTAGTCCCGCGTACCGAGCACCAAGGCCTCGTAGACCGCTTCGCGCTCGTCTTGCCCCTGCTCATGGACGTCGCCCTGCCCGGTTTCGGTGTCGTAGAAAACCAGGTCCTCGGCGAACGATCGGGCCCGAGTGCGAAGCTCACCGTCCGAGCCGACCACTTGGCTCGACCCGTCGAAGACGAGCTGGTCGTTTCCACCGACTTGGTTGACCATCACGATGGGCAGGCGTTGCCGCCGCGCCGTGGCTTGGAGCATCTCGAAGCGGAGCTTGCGCTTGTGCATGTGGTAGGGCGAAGCAGAGATGTTGATCAAACAATCCGCGCCCTGCCTCGCCAATTCCTCGACGGGATCACGCTCGTATCGACGGCGGTCCCAGAACTGCTTGTCGTTCCACACGTCCTCGCAAACCGTCACGCCGAAAGAGCACCCGCCGATGGGCCAGACGTGCTGCTCATGGGCGGGTTCAAAGTAGCGCCACTCATCGAAAACGTCGTAGGTGGGCAGCAGCATCTTTCGCTGCGTCGCCACGACCTTGCCGTCAGCCAAATAGGCGGCACAGTTGGTCGCGTGCCGACGCGCATCGGGCTCGGCACGGCCCACGAAACCCGTGATCACGCCAATTTTCAGCGCGGCGGTTGCTCCCGCCAGGCGCTCGAGTTCCGCTTCGTTGCGGTCCAGGTAGGCCGGGACTTCAACCAAGTCGCGCGGGGGGTATCCGCTGACGGCCAGTTCGGGGAAAACCACCAGTTCGGCTCCGCCCTCGGCCGCTCGGCGGGCGACCTTGACCATGCGGTCCACATTGCCGGGAAGGTCACCGACCGTCGGGTTGATCTGCCCCAGGGCGAGCTTCATTTATGCGCGACGAGGGCGGCGGTTCCCTTACCTTCCCACTCTTCCTCGTAGCGTAGCACGCGAAACTCTGAGAACACTTCGAGCAACTCGTTGTGCTCCAACATGTGCATGCGGTGACGCGGACGCCCCGGATACCGCAACTGATCGACGCTGTAGGTCTTGTAGATCAGCAACCCGCCCGTTCGCAGGCAACGCGCGATTTCGGGGAACAGCGGCCGGTGCAGGTAGAAGAAAACAACGGCCAGATCGTACGCCTCTTCGCCGATGTCCACCCCGTCGGCTTCGAGGTCCAAAGCAAGCGTTTCGATCGAAACCGCTCGCGATTCGGCCAGACGATTCGCGGACGCCAAGCCTTTGCCGAGAAGTCGACCGCCGCGACCGAGAAACCGGCCTGGGCCAGGTAGACCGCGTGCCGTCCGGCACCGCAGGCGAGGTCGAGCGCCCGCTTGCCGTTGAAGGTGCTCGCCGGCGTGGCCGCGCCGTCATTGAGCAGCGCCCAGTACTTCTTGGATTGCGAGAGAAAGGGATCGATCTCAGAACCGGCATGGTCGCCCCGGTGGAAGCGTTCATCCCACTCGGTTGCGGACGCCATAACAGAAATGCCGCGCGGACCGAAGCCCGGCGCGGCATCGAGATCCCTTGCGATTCGGCTTAGGCTTGGAAGGAACTGCCGCAGCCGCAGGTGGACGTCACGTTGGGGTTGCCGAACTTGAAGCCTGCCCCTTCCAGCGTCTCGACGTAATCCACTTCGCAGTTGTCCAAGTACAGCATGCTGGCTTGGTCGACGAGGACCTTCAAGTCGCCATCGAAGTCGTAAGACTTGTCGAGCGGCAACTGGTCGTTCTCAAAGGCCATCGAGTACTGAAAGCCCGAGCAGCCTCCGCCGACGACCGAAATCCGCAGCGCCTGCGGCTTAGGCTCTTGTTGGGACATGATCTCTCTGATCTTGCTGACCGCAGTTTCCGTTAGGCTGATCATCCTGGCGTCTCTCCCCTTCAAGCGACCACGGCAGCCGGCGCTGCTGCACAGGTCGCGACAATAGGCTCCTGCCTCGATTATAAGAGACCGGCCCCCTTTTTGTCGATAGGGTCGGACAGACCGGGTGCGCGACATGAAAGTGCCAAGTGGTTGGGGTACGGTCTGGGGTGCGGTGTCCTAGCGTATATAATACGCTAGGATAAGAAGGAGGTGTCCCATGCCCGATTCCCTGCCCGCCTTGGAGTACCGTCGCCACGCGATCTTCCAGCAGATGCTTGCCTTGGGTGATTTTCGCCAAGGCTCCGTCACCACCACTCAAGGCCCTTGCGGCAAACCCACCTGCCGCTGTCGTCAGCGCGGTCATCCCGGCCATGGCCCGCACTGGCGGTTGACCTACAAATCCCGCGGCAAGACCGTCACCCAGAGCCTCTCCGACCCGGCGGCTCGCCGTAAGACTCAGCGGGAGATCACCGCCTTTCGGCGCTTCCAGCAGCTAAGCCGAGAACTCATCGAAGTCAACGAGAAGATCTGCCGCTTGCGGCCCGTTGAGCAAGAGTCCGAGTCGGCAGCGTCTGTGACGCCGCAGGAAAAAAAACGGCCGCGGCGATCCAACAAGAAGTCGCCCAAGAAGTCGAACAGTTGCTGACTCTGATCTTCGCCGCCCGGCGCAAGCAGCAGCACTGGGACCTGGAAGCGCTGGAGACGGCCACCCGTGCGGCACTGCACCGAGCCGGCGCGAAGTTGCTCGAGCAACTGTTGGAGGCGCCCGCCGACGCCGCGCCTGAGCCATCCTGTCGCTGCGGCCGTCGCACCCGTCACCGCGGTCGGCGGCCCAAGACCGTGGTGAGTGTGCTCGGCGCGGTCGCGATCGAACGGCCCTACTACCTCTGCCCGGCGTGCCATCAGGGACAGTTCCCCTTTGACCGCGAACTCGATGTCGACAACACGCACTACTCTCCCGGCGTGCGCTGCATGATGGCGCTGGTGGGCAGCGAGTCGTCGTTTGAAAGCAGTCGCGAGCAACTGCGGGTGTTAGCCGGTTTGGACGTTACCACCAAAGCCATCGAGCGCGGCGCCGAGGCGATCGGGGCCGACCTCGCCGCCCGCGAACAACAACAGATCCAACGGGCGGTGCAACTGCCGCTGCCCGCGGTGGCCGGGGCCGACATTCCGGTTCTCTACATCGAGATGGACGGCACCGGGGTGCCGATGGTGGCGGCCGAGACGGCGGGACGAGCCGGCAAAAAGGACCGCGAGCGCGCCCGCACGCGGGAGGTCAAGCTCGGCTGTGTGTTCACGCAAGCCGAGGGCAAGCCAGGCGACCGACCCGTGCGTGAGGAAGGGTCGACGAGCTATACGGGAGCGATCGAGGGCGCCGAGGCGTTTGGGCGACGCCTCTGGCAGCAGGCGTGGGAGCGCGGCTGGGGGCGGGCGAACAAGAAGGTGGTAATCGGCGACGGAGCCGCCTGGATCTGGAACCTCTCGCATCAATACTTCGCGGGCGCGATCGAAATCGTGGACCTCTATCATGCGCGCCAGCACTTGTGGGAGTTGGCGGCGCAACTGGGGCTCGACGACGAGCCCAGCCGGCGGCGCTGGACCCAGCAACGGCTCCGCCAACTCGATCAGGGTCAGATCAAGAAGTTGGTGGCGGCCCTACGAGGTGTGGTGGCCCCGCAGCCGGATCTGGCTCGTCGACTGGCGAGCGAAGCGGAGTACTTCGAACACAACGCCGAGCGGATGCGCTATCCGCACTTTCGCAAGCAGGGATTGTTCATCGGTTCAGGGGTGATCGAGGCGGGATGCAAGACGGTAGTGGCGCAACGTCTGAAGCGCTCGGGCATGTTCTGGACGGTACGCGGCGCGAACGCCATCCTGGCGCTACGCTGCGCCCGCCTCAGCGGCCGCTTCGAAGACTACTGGGAATCCCGCACCCAGGCCGGATGAGCGGCACTTTTATGTCGCGCACCCGGACAGACCCAACAGATCCCCCGAGTCCCTGATCCGTCCGTAAGAAAGCGAGGGCCGGGCGGAGTGGAGCTGAGAGGGACATAGACAAGGGGCGGGAGACGGAGCGGGCCTCAATCAGGCGCGCACCCAATGGGTGCACGATGGCTGGGGTTCAGGCATGGGTCTCAACAAGCAGTTGCGCAGCCCGGCCGAGGGCGAGTTCCTGTTTGAAATCGACTAGACGCCGCTCGAAGAAACGCTCACTTCCTTCGGCGGCCTGCCGCTGTTTGTGCGGGCCGCCCGCAGCCTCGGTGTCGCGGCGAGCGACCAGCGCAACCTGCCGCTCAAGCAACGTCGCCGCGGGCTCGATGAAGCCTCCTACATCGAAAGTTTCTTGGTGCTCAACGCCGTAGGCGGCGAGTGCCTCGACGATTTCGCCGTGTTGCGCGAGGACCTCGGGATGGCCGAGAGGCTCGGCTACGAGCCGCCTTCGCCCGAAGCCGCGCGCCAGTTCCTGTATCAATTTCACGACGACGAAAAGATCCTCGCCGCGCAACAACAACAGCCTGGCATGGGCCCCGCGCCAGCATCGTCCCCGGCGAAAGCGACGCACTCGCCGGACTGGCCGCCGTCAACCGCGATGGGGTCGGCGAACTCGGAGTGCGCTGCGCCGATCAGAAAATTGCCACGGTGGATGTCGACGCGCCGATCATCGAATCGCACAAGCGCCAAGCACAGCCGACCTACCAAGGCGCCGGCGGCGGGCGTATTGCCCTGCGGACGCTTCGGCGCCAACGCGGCTTGGCTGCGGCTGAGCGCGCTGACGGACAACGTACTGACGGCGATGAAGCGGCTGGCACTGCCGCCGGAGTTGCTACGGGCGCGGCCGAAGCGGGTACGTTTTCTGGTGTTCGTGCAGCCGGGCAAGCTGGTACGCCACGCGCGGCAGTTGACGTTGCGGCTGATGCGTGCGTGGCGGCATTTTTCGAACTGGGCCTGGGCGTTCGAGCAACTGCCGTTGGCGGCGCCGAGTTGATGGGGGCGGCTCCCGAGTGATCAGCCAGACTGCGTGTGGGCGGGCGGAGCTACGTCCGCACAGCGCCCCCACTTCCCCAGACCCCGCGTGCCGTGGCGGCGAGTCCGCCGGGATCGCGTTGCCAACCACCGCACGGCCATTTTCGCGCCTCCCGCCAAAGCCCCCGCATTCTTACGGACCGATTAGGGACGCGGATCTCAAAACCGAGATCCGCGCTCCTCAATACGGTTTCGCCCGGGCCAATCCAAAGCCTAGACTAGTAGTTAAAGAAGAACTCGACGCTGTTGATCAGCGCCCATTGGAGGTTCTGGGCACCGGCGGTGCGGTTTTCCGCCAGTGTGGCGAGGGCGACTTCCTTCTCTTCTCCCGAGGGTGGGCGGGAGAGGGTGCCGAGAAACATCTCGTCCACAACCTTCTCGTTGTCGGAGTAGGTGTCGAGCAGGTTTTTGATGCGGCTGTCGTCGGTTGCGAGAACGCGCTCGGTCACAACCGGTGATTGCATCAGCGCCAGCGGGTGCAGCAGCGATCCGGCTACGGTGCGCGGCGGGGTGTTGCGGTCGGACTGGCCGAAGGTCTTCAAGAACGTGCGGGTGTCACGGTCGCCCGCGGGTCCGGCCAGCCGCATCGCCATGCCGACCTTTTCTTCGCCGGCCTTGAACTCGCCCGGACGGTCCGTCGCCAACGCGATCGCGTCATGCAACTCCTCGGCGTTCAGACGCCGCACGAACTTTCGCGCGAAGTACTTGGTGTACGACTCCTTCCACTCGCCCGGGAAGCGCGCCGAAAGCTGGTAGGCGCTCGATCGGGCGATCGTTCGCATCAGGCGCTTCAGGCTGTGGCGGTTGTCGCGGAAGTCCGTGGCCAGCACTTCGAGCAACTCAGGATGCGACGCTTGTAACTGCCAGCCTTCGGGCACGTCGCCGGGGTCGAGCCGCGCCAAATCGAACTCGTCGGCCGGCTCGACGATGCCGAAGCCCATCAAGCTCGCCCAGAAGCGGTTCACGATCGCGCGCGCGAACTGCGGATGCGCAGGCAGCATTCGCGCCAGGGCGTCGCGGGGCTCTTCGCCGGGCCGCGGCTCTTCGCCGGTCATGATAAATGCCGGATTCTCAGGGCCTCCGAGACGCGGCACGCGGACCATGCTGTGCCCTTCGGAATCGTAACCGGGGTTGCCGTCGTCGATGAGAAACTCGCCCGACTGCGGCTTGCCATCCTCCCAATACATCAGGTAGCGGCTGCGGCCTAGGAACGAGGCGTACTGGAAGAACTCCGCGCGGGTCTTGCGGCTGAGCCAGAGGTTGACCTTTTCGAGATGCCCCTGGCCGTCATGGCACGAAACGCACGAGAAGTTGATGCCCAGGAACGCCTTCGAATAATGAATGACCAACTCGTCGTGCGTATCGAGCTGATGCACCATGCTGAGGTCATCGCCGTCCTTCGGCTGCGGCGCGCCTTGGATGTGCTCGCGGGCGATTACGTTCGACGCCGCCACGACGTGGTTGCTCTTAGCCGAGGACGAGATGATGTCGCGCGCGACTTCGTCAAACGGCCGGTCGGCGCGCAGGTTCTGCTTCATCCAATAGTGGAAGAGGTTGCGACCGCGGCCCATCTTGCCGTTGGCGCGGAACAGGTCCATGAAGTAGTAGGCCCACTTGTCGACGTAGGGTTCACTGTCAAGCAGCCGCTCGATCAACCTGTCGCGTTTGGCGGGATCGGTGTCGGCCAGGAACTCACGAACCTCGCTGCGCGAAGGGATGCGGCCCGTCAGGTCGAGCGTTACGCGCCGAAGGAACTCGATGTCGCTCGAGAAGATGTGCTCGTCGACGAAGTTCCGTCGCGGGACCGAGCCCGCGGCGGCGTCGGGCGGAAGCGAGCCCGCGATGCGGTCGGTCAACTCAGCGGCGTCGGTCGATGCCGCGCGGTTGAACAGCTCACCGTGAACTTCGGAGAATTTTTCCGGCGCCAGCACCTCAGGTTGTGCTTGCCGCGGCGCGTCTTTGTTCTGGGCGAACGCCGGCGCGAGGCAACCAGCGAGCAGAACGACGAACAGAAGTCGCTTCATAACGCCCTCCAGGGCACAATTAGCTAAGTGTATGGTAAGACGGCTGGTTAGCGATGTCAATTGGGCATGCACTCAGGGTACGCCCATGCGTTGGGACATTCAGCCGGCGGTGAAGGCTCTCGCCCGCCGAGGCTTGAGGGCGGAATTCAGCAAGACGAGGAAAGGTTCGATTGCCTGGAAATGTTTCGCGATCTGCCGGTAGAGTTTCGGTGTCTCCACGATGTCGGCGGGCAGGTTCGCTCCCGCAAGGAACTGCTTATAGACCAGCAAGTCGGCCGCTGGGTGGTCACTCACGAAGCCCTTGGGGACGCGCTTAAGTTTCTCGCCGCTCATTTCGCCGAACAACCCGCGGAACCCACGGTCGGTCAACACAGCGCGTAGCTTCTGGTGCCGCGCGGCGAGCATCTGGCGAATCGCCAGCAGCTCCTTCGGTCCAGGCGCGTAGATGCCGCCTCCGACCAGAACCTCGTCCGGCCCGATATGAAAGTAGAGTCCGGCGCCCGCGTGTTTCGGCAGGTCGCGCGGGGTAAACACGGCGGCGATGTGCGTCTTGTAGGGGCTCTTGTCTTTGCTGAAGCGCACGTCGCGATAGATGCGGTAGATGGCCTTCTCCGGAGCCGTCACCAGGTCGAGGCCGGAGCCGCGCAACTCGTCCCCGAGCGCCAGCACCAACTCAATCATGGGGGCCTTGACCTGCTCGTCGAAGACGCTCTTGCGGGGCACGAACCATTCACGTTTGTTGTGCGCTTTGAGGCTGCGAAGGAACTTGCGGGCCTCGGGCGGGAAACCGGGGAAGGGGTTCGCCATCTACTGAGCCTCCGATTCCTGACCAAGCTTGCGCGCGTGGACGCGGCCCACATCCCACATGTAATGGACCACCGGGAAATTCTCGACCGCGCGCGTCAGGTGTCTCCGGGCCGCTTCGATGTTGCCCGCCACATCCTCGAAAAGGCCGAGGTAGAGGTGAGCGTAGAACAGCCGGTCATTCAGCTCGGCGGCGTTGGGGTAACCGTGCTCGGCGGCCTGCATGACCTGGGCCGTCGTTGCCTTGCCCTGGTACACCTCGTAGATCTGCTTCATCGGCACGCGGCTGTCGCCTTCGATCTTGAGGGCAAACTTACGAGCCTCCGCCACGCCTTTCGCTCGCGCCATGCAAAGAAAGTGAAAGATCCCGTTTTCGTAATCGTTCGGGTTCACGGTGCGCTGTGACAGCTCGAACTGTTTCCAGCCGTCCTCGTAGCGCCCGGCGTAGAAATAAGAGATCCCCCGCTGCCAATGGTTCTGGGCCTTCGGGGGCTCGAGTTCGATCTCTTTGTCGAAATCGGCGATGGAGTCCTCAAACTGGCCCAGCTTGAAGTAGAGCGCCCCACGGCGGCCATAGGCCAGCGGGAGCGTCGGGCTCAGATCGACGACCCGGTCATAGTCGGCGAGGGCTTTGTCGTACTCCTCGCGATGCTCGAAGACGGTTCCGCGAACGAAGAACCCGGTCGGGTCGCTTGGAGCGGCCCCAATGGCCTGATTGGCCAGGTCGAACGCTTCGTCAATCCGGCCGTCTTTGTACGCTGTGATGGCGCCGCTGAGCAGATCTTGGCCCGACGCCCGCGGAGCCATGAGGGGCGAGGCTACCAGAGAGGTCGCGATCAGCGCCGCACGCAGCATCTTTCCAATCATAAACCGCCGCGCCCCAAGCCCGCGCGCGGGCTGTAGCCGGCATCCTGGTAAGGGATCGGAAGCACGCCGTTCGACGCCCATCTTGGTTGCCCATCTTGCCCAGCTTTGCATGACCCCTGGCATGTCAGGATAGTTTCTGCGATAATGTGTCCAATTCGGAAGATCTCATCCCAAATTGAGATGAATCGCAGAACGGTTCTGTCCTTCTTCGCGGTCTTCTCGCTTGCGAATGCCACTTCGCCGGCCTTGCTGGCTGGTATCCCCAGCAAAAAAGCGGTCTATCGTGGCGGGACGCTCACGCAGCCCGCGCCCGAGACGACCGGCACGGTCAACACCGCGGAGCAGGACCATTTCACCTTCGAGTACCGGTCAGGGATCTTCCGAATCCCCTACGAGCGCATCAATTCGCTCGAATACGGCCAAAAGGCGGGCCGCCGTCTGGGGCTCGCAATCGTCTTCACCCCGGCGCTGCTGCTTTCAAGAAAGCGCAAACACTTCCTGACGATCGGCTTTCTCGACGGGCAAGGGCAACAGCAAGCGGCGGTCTTTGAGCTCGGCAAGAAGATCGTTCGCACCACCCTGGCCGGCATCGAGGCCCGCACCGGCATGGCCATCGTGTATCAGGACGAAGCCGCGCGCGACTCGACCGACCGATGAGACGAACCGTGACAGTTTTAGGCCATGCCCTGTGTACGACTACGACTGTGCTGCTTTCGCTGTTGGGCGCCGGGTTCTCTCCCATTCCGCTATTCGCCTCGGAGGGTCCGGCAAGCGCATTCGTGACATGATCATCGGCAGCATCCAGCGCACGGGCCTGTTCACGATCACTGAAGACAAAGAGAACGCGGACGCCTTCTTGCGCGGCTCGGCCGACGACATGGTCTACTCCGACTACCGCCGAGACCAGGAAGCAATCAACGTGCGCGGCGCTTCTTCACGAAGCCGCCGAGACCCGGGTGACTCGCGTTTCGACTCCGGTTCTTTTGGCATAGCCGATAGGGAGAACACTCTGCGCCGCGAGCACAAGCATGAAGCCAGTGCAGCCGTGCGTCTCGTGCTAAAGGACGGCGAGGTGATCTGGTCTGCCACGCAAGAGAGTTCCGGAGCGAAGTATCGTGGCGCCTCGGCAGACGTGGCGGAGAAGGTGGCCAAGCAACTCCTCTCGGCCTACCGAGACGCCCAAGACAAACAGTAGATCGGCACTCAACTCCAGATCGATCTCCACAGCCCCTTGAGCGAGAAGACGTCGCCGGCGTCGGAGGTCTCAGCGACAATGCCCGCCATCGCCTCCCGCAAGTACACGCTCTTCGACGCCCGCCACGCCACGAGGTCGTTGAGCCATGCCTGTGACAGCCACCTCTGCGCTGTCGCGTAAGCGCGATAGCGAGGCAGTAGATCGAGTTTCAGACGCACCGAAAACCTGTGGAGGGGTTCAAAGTCGCCCGACTCCAGCGTCCGATCGATTGCCTGTGCCGCCAACTCGCCGGTTTCCATCGCCTTCCCGATGCCCTCTCCGGTGAAGGGAAAGGTTGCCCCGATGCTCTCGCCGATCGCCAGAACCCTGCCGTTCCCGAGAACCTCCGCACCAGTGAGATTGCATCGCAAAGGCGCGCCTCGCACGGGAGTCATCCGGCGTTTCAATCGCATCAATTCACGCGCCTGCGGGAAGCCGTTGAGAAAGCGGTCGAACATCGTGTGCAGGTTCAACCGCCTCTGTTTGGAGTTCTGATAGAAGATGCCGCACCCGACGTTGTATTCCTGGTTTCCCAGAGGAAAGATCCATCCGTAGCCCGGCAGCACCGAGCGATCGTAAGAAATGATCAGACGGTCGAGATCGATTGCCGACGAAATGTAACAGCGCAGGGCGACCGCGCTGGGCTCGGGGCGCGTGAGCATGCCGAGCTGCCCTAGCAGGTCGACCTTGGCTCCGGTCGCGAGGACGGCGATTCGGGCTTCGTAGGTCTTCCCGAGTCCTTGCACGCTGAGTCGTACAGCGCCGTCGCCCTGGGGCTCGATGTCGGTGACGTTGCCTTCGCAGAACACGGCGCCCGCTTCGACCGCGCCAAGCGCCAGGTGGGAATCGAGAACGCTTCTCCTGAGGGTGAGAAACTCCCCAGGAACGGAAACTTGAATCTGTGACGGGCTGAAGACGGAGGCCAGAGAAACCTCGTAGGAGCTACCACGGACACGTTCGTAAAGCTGCGTCCTGCGGAGGACTTCGATGGCGTCCGGTACCAGCGCATCGCCGCAAACCTTGTCTCGCGGGAAGCGGTACTTGTCCAGCAGCAGGACGCGATAGCCCTTGCTGGCCAGCTCCCTGGCAGTCAAAGATCCCGCAGGCCCCGCACCCACGATGGCGACGTCCCAGCCGTTGGACGCTTGGTCTTTCAGCGGGACCTGGCAGTTCCCGTTCTTTGGGGATGGCTCCGCCATGCAAGAAAATCAGGGCCCGTTCTTTACCGACGGCGCATTCGTCTGAGCTGACGTTACATCCACCGTCCTGCTTCAAGAGTGAGGCTTCGTTCGATTGTAGATGATCGCAGGCGCTTTCCCGCCCGCCGTAAACGCCGCAACCGAAACCTGGCACCTGTCAGCGGGACTTGTCGAGATTGGACGGCAGCAAAGCAGGCACTCGCTGCTAACCGGTGATTTTTGAGCGCCTTGGCTGCCCCGACACACAACGGGCGGTCATTTGCTCATGCATCTTCAACAAGGCGGCAAGGCCGCCATGGAGGAGGCAAGACATGACGAAAGCAAGCAGACTTAGAAAGGTCCTGGCGATCGGAGTAGCCGCGATGCTCGGCGCTGTGTCATCGCCAGCCGGTGAGATCGCGGGCCCGCCGAGGGACGATTGGAGCGTCCTGTCGAACTTGGTCCCACAGTCCATTGTCACGATCAAACCGCACAAAGGCAGAGGAAAAAAGCTACGTGGCGAGTTTCTCTCCAGCGATGCCGAATCGATCATCGTTCGCAACGGTGACGGTCAGGAGGTGGCAGTCTCCCGAGAGGATGTTAAACGCGTCCTGGTCCGGCGGTCACGGGGCAGTCGCGCTCCCTGGTACGGAGCCGCCGTAGGGGCCGGAACCGGGGCGGGCTTGGCGGCGGCGGCGTTCGCAGGCTCGGGCGAGAGCGGCGAGGCCGCTCCCTTTGTGATCGGGACCGCCGTCGTCCTGGCGGGTGTCGGCGCGCTCGGTGGTCTGCTGGTCCAGCGGTTCAGCCGAGACCGGCTAGTCTACCAATCCCCAACCGTTGAGAGTCCGTTCCAGACGGAAACCAGGCGTGAAGACGCCCCTTCTTCGTTGACGCCCCTCCGAACCTGCGGCTACGATGAGGGGGTTCCCGTACAAGCCATGTCCTCAAAAACCTCCGTACATGCGGCGGAGCTAACCGTGCTCGACCAGATCGTCGTGCGAAAGCGAGCCGAGTTGCTCGCCGAGCAGTCGCTGGTGCCGATCGAAGAACTGGAAGAGGCCCCGCGGTTCGAGCGTAGGAGCTTTCGCGAAGCGCTCGAGATGCGGCGTCCGGCGGTGATCGCCGAGATCAAGAAGGCGTCCCCTTCGGCGGGGGTCATCTCCGAACAGTTCGATCCCGCCGTGATCGCCGGAGGTTACGAGGCGGGTGGGGCGGCCGCCCTTTCAGTACTGACAGACAAGCAGTTCTTCCAGGGCTCCCTCGAACACCTCGAGCAGGCTCGTGCCGCCGTCGCCCTGCCCGTACTTCGGAAAGACTTCACGCTCGACCGCTACCACCTGGTGCAGGCGGCGGCCGCGGGCGCCGACGCCATCCTGCTGATCGTGGCCGCGCTCTCCGACTATGACCTGACTGAGTTGCTCGCTCAGGCGCGCCAGTTGGACTTGGATGCGCTTGTCGAAGTGCATAACGAACCGGAGCTCGAGCGGGCTCTGGCCGCGGGAGCGGACATCATCGGCGTCAACAACCGCAATCTGAAGACACTTGAGGTATCGCTCGAAACGTCTTTCCAACTAGCCGAACAGATGCCCGACGACGTGCTTCGCGTGAGTGAGAGCGGCATCCGAACCTCAGCGGACATCCAGCGACTCCTGGCGGCCGGCTACCAGGCGTTCCTGGTGGGCGAAAGCCTGATGAGACAGGCCGAACCGGGTGGGGCCCTGGCCAGCCTCATTGAAGGGACCGGCGACCTTGGCTCCTGAGATCATCAAAGTCTGCGGCATCACCAACGTCGACGACGCGCAATTTGCCGCCGAAAACGGTGCCACGGCGCTGGGGATGATCTTCTATCCCGGCAGCCCTCGCGTCGTGGATGCGGAAACGGCTGCCCGTATTTCTCGGGCCGTGCCTAAAGACGTAGTCCGCGTCGGCGTGTTCGTCAATGAAGCGCCCGAGAAAGTATTAGAAATCGCCGCCCTGGCCGGGCTCGACGTCGCGCAGCTTCATGGGGATGAATCACCCGAGGTTTGTGCCGGGGTTTCGCCGCTGCGGGTCTGGAAGGTGCTTCGCGTCGGGGAAGACTTTGAGCCGGCGGACGCGGCTGTGTTCACTTGCGAGGCGTTCTTCCTCGACACGGCCGGCGACGGCCTCTACGGCGGCACGGGACAGACTTTCCCTTGGCAGCGCGCCGCGGAGGTCAAGCGCTACGGCCGGGTGATCGTCGCCGGCGGACTCGACGCAAACAACGTTGGCCAGGCGATTCGCCTCGCGCAGCCGTTCGGCGTGGACTCCAGTTCGAAGCTCGAACGCAGCCCGGGCGTGAAGGATCATGATAAGGTGCGGAGATACCTCGAAGCGGCCAAAGACGCCGCCCGAAAAGCGACTCTCGAAGCCGCTCAGGAAGCTACCCGCGCCGAGGTGAAATAGCCATGGCCACCATCGCACCGAACGTCGTGCCGGACACCCTGGGCCACTTCGGGCCCTACGGCGGCCGCTACGTGCCGGAGATCCTCGTCGCGCCGCTTGACCAGTTGGAGTCGGCCTACGAAGAAGCGCGAGAGGATGCCGTCTTCGAGGCCGAGCTACAGGAACTCTACCAGCAATACGCCGGACGGCCCACCGTTCTCTACCACGCCCGGCGGCTCAGCGAACACCTGGGCGGGGCCGAGATCTACCTCAAGCGTGAGGACATGCTCCACACCGGCGCCCACAAGATCAACAACTGTCTCGGGCAGGCGCTGCTTGCCCGCCGCATGGGCAAGAAGCGCATCATCGCCGAGACCGGCGCGGGCCAGCATGGCGTGGCGACCGCGGCGGCTTGCGCGCTCTTCGGCTTCGAGTCCATCGTCTACATGGGCGAAGAGGACATGCGCCGGCAGAGCCCCAACGTGTTTCGCATGCGCCTGATGGGGACGAAGGTCGTCGGCGTCAACGCCGGCAGCCGCACCCTCAAAGACGCCATTAGCGAGGCTATGCGCGATTGGGTCGCAAACTTCGACTCGACCCATTATTTGCTGGGCTCGGCGCTCGGGCCCCACCCTTATCCGCGAATGGTGCGCGACTTCCAGTCGGTGATTGGGCGCGAGGCTCGGGAGCAATTCCTCGAGACCACCGGCGGGCGTCTGCCTGACTTGCTGATCGCGTGCGTCGGAGGCGGCAGCAACTCGATTGGGCTGTTCCACCCCTTCCTCGAAGATAAGAGCGTTAAGATGCTTGGCGTCGAAGCGGGCGGACGGGGTGGCAAACTGGGTGACCACGCGGCACGGTTTTCAGGCGGGGCGCCGGGCGTGCTGCATGGCACCTACAGTTACGTTTTGCAGGACGACGACGGGCAGATCGCCTTGACCCACTCTGTGTCCGCCGGTTTGGATTACGCGTCAATCGGTCCCGAGCACGCTTGGCTGCACGATGAGGGGCGTGTCGAATACACCTCCTGCGCGGATGAGAAAGCGCTGGAGGCGGTGCAGTTACTATCTCGGCTGGAGGGCATTTTACCGGCGTTGGAGTCGGCCCATGCGGTGGCCGAAGCGGTTCGCCGGGCCCCCGAGGCCAAGGGCCAGACGTTCCTGCTCAATCTCTCCGGGCGCGGCGACAAGGATATCGGCATCTTTCGCGACAACCTGCCGGAGTTGGGTTAGCTGCTTATGCACGGCGAAACGAGGATTCTGTGGTCATTAGGCAGGGCCTACCGGCAAGCGGGTGTACGCGCTCAGTTGGTGGCGTAGGGGTGGACCGCTGCGTCCACCCCGGCGCGGCGGAGTCGCTCTCGGTTTCTGTGCGAAAGCGACGCGGCGTACCAGCGGCGGCGGGGCGGACACAGCGGTCCGCCCCTACAAGGGTTTATTAACCGGGCATCATGTGTTACCTATGACCCGGTCAGCTCAAAGCTGCCTCTGAGACACTTCGGGATATCAAGGGTGCAGCCCATGACTACGTAGACCGACCGCGTCCGCCCGCTACGCCCGGCGATCCGTCCTCCCAGCACCGCGGGTTCTTCCAGCAGCCTCCTTACTGATGAGCCGCATCACCCCAACCTTCGAGCGCCTGCGGCAACGGAACACCCGCGCTCTGATCGCCTACATCACCGCCGGCGACCCTAGCCCCGACCGCACCGTCGAGCTCGTGCTGGCACTCGAGAAAGGAGGCGCGGACATCATTGAGCTGGGCGTCCCGTTTTCCGACCCGATCGCTGACGGTCCCGTGATCCAGAAAGCGGGCGAGCGGGCGCTACACGCCGGGATGACCCTCGCCAAGGTGCTCGATATCCTCAAGGAGCTTCGCGCCCATTCGGAAATCCCGGCCCTCGTCTTCAGTTACCTCAACCCGATCCTGCGCTACGGCTTCGAGAAGTTCACAGCCGCCGCCGCGGCAGCGGGTGCCGACGGGGTGCTGTTGACCGACCTCAACATTGAGGAAGCCGGTCCCTTCCTCTCCGAGATGCACAAGCGCGGGCTCGATCCGGTCTTCCTGGTTTCGCAGACCACGCCCGACGATCGCCTCGAGAAACTGTCGCAATCGAGTGCCGGTTTCGTATATCTTGTTTCGAGGGCCGGGGTCACCGGCGAGCGCGATGCGGTCTCCGATCAAGCCGTCGCGCTGATCGAACGCACCCGCCGCGTGACGTCGCTGCCGCTGGCGGTAGGTTTCGGGCTCTCAAAGCCGGAGCACATGCGGGCGCTGGCGCCGTATGCCGACGGGGCGGTCGTGGGTAGTGCGTTCATGCGTCTGATCGAAGAGCATCGATCGGCGCCTGACTTGGCCGCCCGGCTCGAAGCGTTTGCCGCGCAGCTCAAGGCCGGGCTGAGGCTCGACCCGGCGGCCTGACATTGGTTGGGAGTCGTTTATGGACTTGGCGGAATGGCGAGAGCGGATCGATCAGTTAGACCTGCGGATTCTCGAGTTGCTGAACGAACGGGCCCGAGCTGTCTTGCAGCTGGCTCCTCTCAAACGACAAAACTCCATTCCCGTCCACGCACCCGATCGAGAAGAACAGGTGGTGAACAGCCTCCAAAGCCACAATGGCGGCCCGCTCAGTAACGAGGCCGTTCAGCACATCTTCGAAATCATCATGAAAGAAATGCGGGCGGTTCAGGAGGCGGACGCCGCGGGTAACTCGTCGCGCTGACCGGGGCGCCACCCGCCCCAACGCGGGTCCTTCCTTCAGTAGATCTGACTCCATGGCCATCGAGACGGTAACGATTGTCGGCGTCGGCCTGATCGGCGGCTCCTTCGGTTTGGCTTTGCGAGCCGCCGGCTTCAAAGGACGGATACTAGGCGTCAGCTCACCCCGGACGATCGCGGCGGCACTCGGCAAAGGGGCGATCGAGCGTGGAGCGCCTCTGGAGGAGGCCCTTCCCGAAAGCGACCTGATCTACCTGGCCCAGCCGATTTCCCGCATTCTGGAATTACTGCCGGAGGTGCGAAAGCTCGCGCCGCCCCGCGCCCTGGTCACCGACGCGGGCAGCACCAAGGGCGAGATCGTCGACAACGCCGCCGCACTGTTCGGCGACGGTCCCTGGTTTGTCGGTGGGCATCCGATGGCGGGCAACGAGCAACGCGGAGTCGAGCGCGCTGACGCGAACCTGTTTCGAGACGCCACGTACGTGCTGACCCCCTCCGTGCTGACTGCCTCCGACTCGCGCCTGCCCGACGAGCCCGTCGTGAAGGAGTTCGCCGCCTGGATCGAGAAGATCGGAGCCAAGCCGGTGGTCTTGCCGGCCCACGTGCACGATCGCGTGGTCGCCTGGACTTCGCATCTGCCCCAACTCCTCTCAACCGCCTTGGCGTCAGCCTTGGTCGACGAACTGCCGGGCGATGAGCATCTCGAGATCGCCGGCCCCGGCCTGCGCGACATGACACGCCTCGCCGAGAGCCCCCACGAAATCTGGAAGGACATTCTCGCCACGAACACTTCGAACGTCGAGCAGGCTCTGACGGCTTACATCGACAAGCTGGAGCGCTTTCGAGAGAAGCTCAGCCGGGATGGACTCGCAAAGGAATTTGAGGCAGCACGAAATGCACGGCAGCGGCTCGGACGACCGTCCTGAATACGTTTCACGCCTAACCTTCCAAGATGTCGCCTAGACCGGCACACTCTCGCCTGGCTCCCTGTCGTTCTCGTAAGCGACGACATCCCCGGTAAAGCGAACGTTCGCGGAGGCTTGGTGGTTGGTCGCAATGTCCATTGCAATGAGTCCCCAAGGCTCGCCGAACTGCTTCTTCGTCGTCTTGGCCGCGGCGGTGACTCTCTTGCGGAAACGCTTGCGGACCCTTCTTAGCCCGTTATCACCCGGCGAGGCGTTGGGGTGGTCGGCGAAGAACTTGTGTACCGTAACCAACTCCTTCGCCAGTTCATGCATCGCTTTCGCCCACCAGACGATGACTAAATAATCGGAATAAACGACCGCCCTCTGCGTCTTTTCGAGCGTAGGGAAGAGGGCCATAACGTTTTGTGCGCTGCCCGCCGCCCTCATCTTCTTCCATAACCCGCCATCGAGCGCGGGCTGCCGCCGATACTCGTCTGGGTCGCTCGTCTGGTAGAGCAGAGTGAGAGCCTTCCGCCCGGCTTGCTCGTAGAAGTCGAGGGATCTGGCATTGCTTCCATCATCCAAAAAGACCGACTGCAAAAGGTCATCCCCGTATCCCGTTTCGGCATAGAGAGTCGAGCGCCTGAAGTCGTTGCCGTCTCCCAGCAGTTCAGCCTTTTTTTCCCGGGACACCAAGCCGAGAGCCTCGGCGACGTCGAGGTTGTCTTTCATAGTCTGGCGGTTCGTACGGGCGTGTAGCTCGAAGTAGCTGTGCCTGGACTTGAGTTCCGGTGGCGCCACCGCCAGCTTGCTGCCGCGGTAGGCGGCCGTGAACAGGAAGCTCTCCATCTGTACTTCGTGGAGTTTCTCTGAGTCGGCGGCGAAGTTGCGGAGGGTGGCACGGATGCGTTCGGCCGTAGCCTTGTCGGTGAGCACCAACTCGCCCGTTTCGTGGTTATAGAGAACCTCGCCGCCAACAAGTAACTTGCTGATCGAAATGAAGTTAAAGATCCCCAGCAGGTTGATCCTGATTGCGGTTCTCTTTTCGCGTACGGTTTGGAAGATGCTGGTTCGGATCTCCACTCCCGGGGGCAACTCATTCTCGGGTGCCATCAGTCCGGTGAGATCGCCGTCGAGAGCAAGGCGAACCGCCGCCGCGCCCTGCTCATCTAGCTTGTTGAGGTCGATTTGGTACAGGAAGGCCGCGCTGCCCTGGCGTAACGAACTGAATTCAGCGGCGAGGCTCAGCTCGAGGCTGCGGTCGACCCCGGCCTCCACCGTGTCTCGAATGGCCCTGATCCTGTCCGCGGCAAGGCCCGCCTGTCGCAGCTCATCTTCGTCGACTTTTGGGTCACCGCTAATCGCCCTCAAGATCGCGCTGGTCAGGTCCGTGTCTCCGGGCCCGACGGAAACGCCCGCGCTGCCGGTGACCGCTACCTTGAGCTCCCTGCCGCTGCTCTTGAAGTAGCCGAACTCAAGACGGTGGGTATCGAGCTTTCGCACCCGCAACTCGAACCCCCCGCTCAAGGTGTATGACGACTGTACGCTCACGGCGCCGCCGACTTTCACGTCGATCGAACCCGGCAGCCCCGGAGCGTTGATCGAAGCGAGCGGGTTGGGCTGTGCCAACACCGCGAGCCCGGTCGTGAAGCTGAGAGACGCCTTGCCGTCGACGCTCAAGATGGTTTGAGGAGCCATGGCCCGAAGGTCGTCCACGTCGCCGGGCAAGCTAAAGGCGCTGACGGTGTCGGCGAGAGCGGTGGCGAGCTTGGGTGCCCCGTTCGTGAGTCTGAAAGGCCGGTAGTTGAAGATCGATACCTCTGTACCCGCCTCGAACCCGAAGGTCAGATCGCCGCGCTCGGTCGTCAGTCCTGCCGAGAGCGTGGGCGTGATGTCGAATGACACCCAGGCTTCGTTGTCGCCGACTTTGACGGCGGCCTCCTCGCCGAAACGCCCGGGAAGAACCGGTTCACCCTTCTTCTTGAAAACCGTGAAGCCGGCTGTCAAGCCTGCCGAAAGGGTCAACTCCGTGTCCTCGTTGCCAATGTCGATCTCCTGCTCGACATCGAGACCGGTTCGGACCGACGCAAGAGGGAAGTCTTTGAGCGTGGTGTTTCGGAGGTTGAGGGCCGTTTCGCGAAGGTTCAGTGACAAAGCGTCTCTGAAGTACCTCGTAATGGAGGCGTCCTGCGCCGTTTCCGTTTCTACAACGAAACCGAGGGCGTCCGTTATCTTTATCGTTGGCATGGGTATCAGATAGCAGCGATTCAGCGGAATGTCAATCTTCTAACGTTAATTGCGCAGGTGGCTTTGGATAAGCAATTTACGCGCTCACACCTGCACTCCTCCGCCAATCGGCAGGAGAAGACGAGTCTGCGAACGGGGAGATGCACATGGGAACGATCGGGAAGCCTGCGCACGAAGCAACCGAACGGTGACCGTGAGGGAGCGGTCCGGCACGAACCCTGACGCCACTCGAGCGCCTCTGGGCTAGGTCAAGGTCCGTGTTACGTCGACCTCAACGCTTCCTCAAGCACCACTCCACCGCATTCCGCATCAGCCGCTGATACATCGGATGCAGTAACGGTTCGAGCGGGTGGCCGCCTGCGAGATGGCACACGCGGCCACGGCCCACCTCGCGCACCCAGCCCGCCGGGACAACAGTGCCGTCGTCCATGCGGCTGTTGAGAATGCGATGCACCTGGCTCTCGTCGTAGATGATCGGTGTGTGCTGCTCGTCAGCGATTGTAAAGTCGCCGGTGCCTTCGGTGATAGGGTGCCGCGAGTCGGCCACCTCGACCCGAAACCTCTCGTATGGCCCGTGGCCGATGTAGCGGCCCCCCACAAGCTTTAGATACGGGCCTGCCGGCGGGTAAAGCCCCAGCGAATTGTGCAGGTTCAGGAACGCCCCGCCCCTCTCGACGAACTCAACCACCGCCTGCTCCTGCGCGAGCGTCATCCAGGTGCCGATTTCGCCGTGGAGAGGGTCCTCGAGCACGCGGAGCTTCTCGCGGCCGGCTCCAGCCCTCTGCACCTGACGCCCATCGCGAAGGATGACGAAGAGCTGCACCTTCGACAGGTTCTCGGCGGTCAACGCTTCGACGTCAACGGTAAAGTGCGGCGCCACGCCCGTCGCCTCGAACACGGGCCGCAGCGCTTTCTCGATCGGCGCCGGCGGGTGTGGGCTGTCACCGATCAGGACGAGAGCCTGCGGACGCGGGTCGGAAGCGGAAGGGGCACGGCCGGCGAACGGTGCGTTCGGGACCGTCAACTCACGGTAGACATGCTCGATTTGCTCGTCCCGCGGCTGGGTGTGCGTGGTCCAGGAAAGGAGCCCGTGCGGAAGACGCACACGCGGCTGGGTCTCTTCGAGGGAGTACCCTTTGGCAATCTCGTGGCTGACCTGATTGCGCAGCTCGGTCAGCACGCCGCGGAAACGCTTGAGGCTTTCCGGGCCGTCCCACGTGCCGAATCCAGGCACTACTCGTTTTGGGCGCAGCGCCTCCAAGCCGCCGAGAGCCGCGATCCACTCCGCAGTGTTATGACCGGCCAGCGTCGCCCGACTGCCATTGTGAACGAGGGGTCCGCCGAACAGCACTTCCTCCCCTGGCAGATAAACCGCCCCGGCTCCGTCTTCACGCGCTCGATCCAACGGGACAAACTCGACCACGCGGCTTGCGTCGCCGATGCTAGCGCGCCGGGAGCGCCCTTCGACCAAGTCCGCGGGCGGCCCGTTCGGCGCGGCCGCCAATCGCTCGGCAATCCTTTCCGACGTGACGATGCGCCTGATCCCGCCCGCGACCAGCGCCTCAATGATCGGGAGCACCTTGTCGGGCCCCTCGGGCTTCTCGGCGCGATGCCAGCGCGGCCTGTCGCGATCGTAGACGTTGGGGAAGATCCAAGCCTCGTCCTGCCAGATGTTCGTGAGGACAAGCGTCCTCGGCGGCTTGCCGGTGGTCTTCTCCACGTAGGCCAGGAACTCCGGCACGGGCGTGCCGCGCGGCAGATCGATCAAGAGCGTCTGGTCGCCCAGCACCACCCAGCCGCAGTTGGCGTGCCCGAACTGATAGGAGAAGCCGGCGGCATGAACTCCCGACGCGATCTCCTCGCGGTGCGGCAGCAATTGCTTGCCGTGTTCAGCGGACCCTCCAAAGGCGAGGGCCCCCGTGGCAAAGACCAAGGCCACCAAAGCTGAGATACGTACGTAGAGTTTCGCCAAAGCAGCTCCTGCCCGCGAAGTAGTATTAGGACTCAAACGGTGGTCAAGACAGCCGCCGCGCTACTTGAGGTCGAAAACCTCGCTAGCCGCCAAGCGGACCCGGCATCGCAACCCCCAACTTCTCACCCACGCCCGCCAGGTCCCGCGCGGTGACGTCGGGCAGGGGGATGCCGTCGCGCCCGCGCTCTTCGCGGTTCCGTACCTCCACCTCACCCGGAACGAGCACCTCGGACTTGCCCTCGGCGGGCGGCACCCGCTTTGCCGCATTCATTGTCTCCGCGACCATCGATTGATAGGTGGCTGCCTCTCCGAAGGCACCGGGATCGATGACCACAAGAAAAACGCCAGCCACGCGGCCGCGTGGATCGTCCACCTCTTCGCGGACACGCGCTCCAATGAACGTCGGCTCCGGATCGTCGATCGTCGCCAACGCCCCGAGCAACGCTGAGGCCATCGCCAGGCCGTACCCCTTGTGACCGGCGACCCGGCCGCCCAGCGGCACAAGCGTCCCGCCGGCATAGAAGTCAGCGGGCTGGGTCGTGGGCTTACCTTCCGGGTCGAGGATGCTGTCGACGGGTACCTCGCCTCCCTTGTCGCGCGCCACCCGCACTTTCCCCTCGGCGATCGTCGAGGTCGAGCCGTCGAACACCATCGGCGGCTGCCCCTCGGCCGGAATACCGATCGCCCACGGGTTGGCGCCCAGGAAGCGCTTGCGGCCGCCGAACAGAACCATCCCTCCCAGTCCCGGGCCGGCGGCGCCCACCGTGACGATGGCAATCATCCCGCGGTCACAAGCGCGCTCCGCGTATTCCCCGAGGCGGCCGATGTGGGTCGAGTGGCGGATCGTCGCCAGAGCAACTCCATGTTGAGTCGCGCGCTCGATCGCCCAGTCAAGCGTCCAAGCCGTGGAGTGATGGCCGAAACCCCGATGCGCGTCGATCAGCCCGGTGGCGCCGCTCTCTCGAAGCACCTCGGGCCTCGCCGAGGGTGCAATCTCGCCCTCTTCGATCTGGGCGACGTACTGCATGAGGCGGATGACGCCGTGCGAGTCGTGTCCCGATAGGTTCGAGCGAACGAGGTGACCCGCGACGACGCCCGCGATGTCGGGTTCGGTGCCAACGGCCTCGAAAATGCCGCGGGCAAACGGTTCGAGATCCTGCGCTTTCCAACGTTGCATCGGCTAGACCAGACTAACACCTCACCGAGACTACCCCGAGAATAGCGCCAGCACCACCGCCTTGCGCTGCCTGGGGGCCGGCGCGCTGTTCGCAAAATGGTAGCATTCAGAATACGATTGCGATGACACGATTCGCGAGACACGCCTTGTTGCAGGGGCTGGCGGTTCTGCCAAGCGCCGCCTTCCAGGCCTCTTCGGATCCCCACCAGGGGATGCGAGAGCAGCTCCAATCGCTGCTGACTGCCGGGGACTTAGGTGCCGGCTTCATTCTGGCAGCCTTGGGCGTCGCTTTCGTGGCGGGAGCGGCTCACGCCCTGACCCCTGGCCACGGGAAGGCGATCGTTGCCGCCTACCTGGCAGGCTCGCGCGGCACGATCGGCGACGCCGTTTACTTGGGTAGCGTCGTCACGATTACTCACACAGCGGGCGTGTTCATTCTGGGTTTGATTGCGCTCTACGCTTCGCAGTACCTGCTCGTGGATCGCGTTCTGGTCTGGCTTTCGCTGATCAGCGGAATGCTCATCGTCGCCATCGGAGGATGGCTGTTCTGGTCCCGTTGGCAGGCGCTGCGGAAGGGTTCCGACGGAACCCACAGCCACTCGCACTGGCCCTTCGGCGGCCACAGTCACACGCACGGGCCCAGTCACTCACACGGGCCCAGCCACGCCCATAGTCACCCTCACGGTGACGACGCCGGACACGCTGACAGTCATTCCCACGAGCATTCGGATGAGCATAGCCATTCCCACGAGCATGACCATTCGCACGAGCACTCGCACTCTCACGAGCATGATCATGCCAGGCAACCGCTGCCGAAAGCGGGACGCGGGAGCCTGCTGTCGCTGGGAATCTCCGGCGGGCTCGTCCCTTGTCCCGAGGCGATGGCCGTCCTGTTGGTCTCCATCACCATCAACCGCCTGTTGTTCGGCATGGCGATCCTGGTCTCGTTCAGCTTGGGGCTGGCAGCGGTGTTGATCGCCATCGGCGTGGCCATGGTGTTGGCCGGGCCGGCGTTTGATCGATTCTCGAAGGATGGGCCGCTCGTCCGCCTGCTGCCCGTCGGCAGCGCGGCAGTGGTCACGCTACTGGGCGCTGCGATTCTCTATCGGGCGGCCGCGGACGGCGGGATTCTGTAAGGGCCCCCCGTCGGGCGGTTTTGACGGCGTTAGGCGGTTACTGCCAATTTCGGGCGCACTGGTCGCTGGTCACCAACGATTCGAAAATCGCCAGCACCTGCTTGCGGTAGATGTACATGCGGCGCAAGTTCTCGCGGAAGGTCCTGTCGTACTCTCTCGCGCGCATCCACTTGTGGTAAAGCTTCGGGGAGACATCGATTTCTTGGCGCAACGACTCGATGGGACGTCCGCGCAGGAACATCCCGTAGAAGATCGCCGCTTCTCGCTGCGGCGCATGTATTTCGGCGTCGAGCACTGCCACATCGAACTCCCGGCGGCAGGTTCGCAAACAGGCCGCCTGGACCCAAGAAAACCAGTATAGTCTCGGCCACCCGGCCCCGCAAGGGTATTTCGGGTGGCTTGGCTTGCTCTCATATCGACCCTTGGGGAGCCTCACCTGAGGGTCGATAAGGCCCAAATGGAGCCCGGCTTGTATTCCTCACCCCGTGACGAGGCGAAGTACGTGAGAAGGCCGTCAGGACGGGGCGCGAGCCGCTTGGCGCGCGAAGGTGTACTTGAGCAAGGCAAGCAGGCGCAACGAAGTCGTAGCGGTCTTGTCGCGCGCTTCATCCGTCAGGTGGTGAGAGATGCAGGCCAGACCCACGCCTCCGCGCACAATGCGTGGTGGAGCAATCCCGCCCTCTCATCTAGGTGAAGGCTCAGCCAGCGCTTGTTCGATACTATGAGGAGACCCGCCGGATGGCTGAACCCCTGCATCCCACGCCCGATCACTCTCGTTCGAACCCCAAGCCACGGCGGCTGAGGCAAGCGGTCGCGGTTGCCCTTGGTTTGGCCCTGTCTTTGATTGCTGCCGAAGCGATGTGCCGGCTCTATGCACGGGCGTTGGAAGAGCAGTGGCAAGAACTGTTGGCCCAGCCCGGTCACTACTACGTGCCTTCCGACAATCCGACGCTCGTTTACCAGCTTCGCCCCGAATACCTCTTCCGCTGGATGGGCCGCCAGTTACAAATCAACCGCTACGGCATCCGCGATTGGAACGACGACCTTGCTGAAGGCAAACGCAGGGTCGGACTCCTCGGTGACTCAGCGCTCTTTGGTATCTGGCAAACGTAGTTCGCCACCATCACCGATCGGACACAAGAGCTGCTCGACCCCGAGCAGCAGCGGCTCAGGGTATTCAACCTCGGGGTACCCGGCTACGGGATTGCGGAGCTCGCCGAACAATTCCGGGTGAAAGATCGCATCTACGCCTTCGATGACGTCGTTTACCTACTGAACCTCAACGACTTCTGTCGCCGCGACAGCGTATACGAGGGAGCCGACAACAGCCTCTATCGCATCTACCACCGTCCTCGCTGGTGGTCACGCTATTTTGTTCGCAAGGCGATCTATCGGCTCAGGAAGCACGGGAGCCTCATCGATTCGAACGAGACCTCTGACGGCTGGTACCGTTGGCTTTTTGAGGGCAACCGGGAGTTCGCGCGACGTCATCTCAAAGCAATCGTCGACCATACCCGGCGCGAAGGTATCCGGTTCACAGTCGTCCTCTTGCCTGCGGGAAGTGCTTTCGAACCCTCAGGGGAGTACCGGCTTGCCGACCTGCATCGCGCTATCGGATCGCTTCTGGAGGCCGAGGGCGTCAAGTACAGCGACTCGACCGGTGTATTTGCTGAGGATACCCAGTACCTCATCAACGAGACGCAGCATCCCTCGATTCTCGGCAATCAAAAGCTCGCCGAGCTGGTGGCGGCCTGGGTCCGGGCCGCCGGCTCCCACCGCCTAACGAATCGCCGAGCCGAGCCCGCGGGCTCGGCGCCCGCCAGTGGGAGTTGATCGTCCGAGGATACGCGCCCTTGGCACCGACCGCATCAAGCAGATCGTGATCGTCAAGAACCAGCAGTTCGTCTACACAGCGCATCCGAACACCGAAGAGGTCAACCCCGAGTTGCTCGACCGCGACTTCGAACCCGGCTCGAACTACGACTACATCCGCGTCCTCCAGAACAACGAACAAGTCGCCTGGAGCTCCCCGATTTGGGTGGAGTAGGGTAGCGGCAGGCACCCCGAACGACGAGCCAGTCCGCCGCGCCAGTACGAAATCTACGATGACCCGTTGGAAGAGTTGCGCTGCAAGGCGTCGATCAGGCGGTCGAGGTTTCGGTCCGTGGCCTGCTGGGCCTAGGTGAGCCTTTCCTGGCTTTCAATGAGGGCCTTGATCTGCCGGTTGTGACCCGCGATGAGTTTCATGCCGCCTTCGATCATGGTGAGAATCGAATCCTGGCGCACGTTCATCGCCGCTTGTTGTTCAAGGATGAACGCCATGGTCTTTTCGACATCCATGCCTGCATCGTATCCCCTCAGCCGCGCGATGACAATGCTAAACTCCTGGCCCCGCCCCCCCTACGAGCGCCCGAGTCAGCATTACCCCACCTCCCGGCTCAGGTTCATCACCGAACTCAGTGGGACGCCGTGTACTCGTAGGTCAACGACACGGTCACATCCGCGACGCCCGAACCCACCGACACCAGATTCACGCGAAACTGGTCCCCGGCATTGACGGTGGTGGTGGTCGGCGTGCCACCGGTCGCCGTGCGCGTGCCGAGCGGCAGAGCCCGGTCCGTCGAGTAGATCGAGCTGAACACGGGGCCGGTTCCCGTACAACTAGCGGTGCAGCGTTCGATGTTGAACGTCGACGCCCCACCCGTGGTATTCGCGACGATGCGGCTATCAACCAACACAGCGCCCGTGATGCCTTCCGGAACGGTGAGTGTCATTGGCCGTAGACCCGTTGAGGGCGTGCCGGCGAAGTGCCACTGGATCGCGTCGGTTTCGCGTGCGCAGTTGGCCGGCTCCCAGAGATTGGTGCCGATGTTCCATACCAGACACTGTCCGTCTGCCGGTGCGGCGCTCGAAACAACCCGGCCGCGAATGCCCGAGACGACTGGGTTCGGGTAGGTCGCCGTCAGGTCCCCGCCCGCTGCGGAGCCGTCGCTGCGGTACCAAGCCAGAAGCGAGTCGCCGGTTTGCGGAATCGCGCCCGCGAGGAACGTGATCGTAGTGCTGCTAAGCGTGAAGTCGACTCCCGGCTTTTGAACTACGCCGTTTTTGTTCAACTGGGGTATGCACTTGACTCCCGAAGCCCCAAGGTCTAGTATCCGGGCTCTGGAGGACTATTCGCGCACGCTGGGGAGTTTCAAGAGCGCTTCGCCTTCAGGTTTCAAAGTCAACCGCTGCCGTCCCCCCGCGGGGCGCAATGAGCGGCGGCTATAGGACCCACGACCGCTGCCCGATGGCCCCTCGAGGGTACGGTCGCCGCAGTCGCCGACCACAAGGTGTGGGGTCGTCGGGAGTCAAGTGCATACCCCGATTGTTCAATTCAAGACTGCCGGCCGGATCGGGTGCCACCGCCAAAATAAAAGTGTCGTTGACGCCGTCGATCGTCCCCGACGGAGTTTCCCCGTCCTGGAAGACCCCAAAGGAACCGCCGCCGCCACCGGCTCCGCTCTCGAGCGAGACCACCGAACCGGTGTCCTTCTTCACCGAGATCTCCCCGGTCGCGGAATCAACAAAGAGTCGTACTTCGTTAGATGCCGGTGGCGGCGGCGCCGTGCTCTCGAGAAAGTCAATGTACCCGCCGTGAAGATTCAGGTTCCCGGCCCAGTCGAGATCGGCCATGACAAAGTTGGCGTTGTTCTTCCATTGCTGCAGCGCGGTGGTCCCCTGCCCGTCGCCGGACTTGATCGAGAGCGTCGTTGTCCCCGTCGTAGCCGTCGGATCGTGGATCTGCACCGACGTGTTCATCAGCGTGTCCCCAGTACGCAGAATCTGAAGCGGCGTATCCTTGAAGACGCCGAAGTCGTCGTAACGGCCCACGTTCAACACCGTCGCAAACGACGAAAAGACAAAGCGATTCAGGCCGCCCACCTGCATGAACAGGTTCGACACCGTTCCGCCCAGCGAGCTGTTGATGCCGAGCTGACGGACGAACGTGCTGCCATTCGGGCTGATGACCACCATCGTGTCCCCGTTCCCGTCCAGCCACGACTGCAAGGGGGCCGATTGGCCCGAGATTCCTCGGACCGTCAGCACGGACGCCCCCGGCAGCACCGACGTAATCGTATCGTTGGAGTTCTTGAGCGCACCGATGCTGGCCGGGGTGACGACATCGCTGCCGCCGGTCGCGTGGGTGGACGCATGCGCCAGCGGTGTCCGTGCGTCGGAGAGCCTCGCATCGTTGCCTTCCGTGATCGTGCCGGCGGTTGTGCCATACACCGGCTCGACTTCGGTACGCGTTTGCGATACGTTGTCGAACACCGTGAGGCCGTTCGTGAAATTCGCCACGTTGCGCTGAGTCACCGACGTACCGGAATCCTGAAAAATCTCGTACGCCATCCCGGCGCCCGCGCCCGCGCCGGCCGCCGCCCAAAACATGTTGCCCCCACCATCCGTGGTCAAGTGCTGTCCCGGCAGTCCATCCGACACGGGCAGCGTGTAGAGTGTGCTGGTCGTCAGCGTCGGCAGGCGGAACCCGACCGTTTCGGGTCCGCCGGATTCGCGGAAGGAAAGCAGCGCATTGCTCCCGCCGGGGCTGCTCTCCTCGATGATCTGCCGCTCGGTAAAGACGTTCTCTTCGTCAATGTCGGCCTTCCCATTCAGGTCGGCGACCAAGCTGGTCACCTGCGACTGCGCGATGACCGATCCCGGCGGCGGCGCCTGCGTGACGCGCACCTGGCTCACCGTCACCGGCGTCACGCTTTCCGGCACGACCCAGGTCTCGAAGAATCGCGAACCGTTGTCGAGCAGGTAGCTGACCTGGTAACTCGTTCCCGTCGGTGTCGCGTTCTCATTCGGTACCAAATCGACGTTGATCACGCCCTGGACGATCCGCGCGTTGATGCTGCTGGTCGCCAACGTCGAACCATCCGACGCCGTGAACCCGTTCCAGCCGATGGTGGCCGTTCCTTCAACGCGTGTGCCGTCCGCGTTGTAGAGCACGTCCTGGACACGGGTTCCGGGAAGCGCCGCGGCACAACCACACAGCCCGAGGTAAACCACAGCCGTTATGAGCAAGTGTCCGGTGTTTCGCATTCTCGTTCTCTCCCACGAAGCCGCCCCACAGTGGACGACCGGAGCCTCGGTAATCCTGGCTCCTTTTCGGCTTCAGGTTATCTCGCTTACTGCCGCGTTCCGTTCATCCTGGAAGCTATATCATTGAAATATAAGGAAATAAATTTACGATTTATCTGTGACTGAAACGAGACGCCGATGGAAATTCGGCGGTTGAAAAGCGGAGGGCCGCGTCGGGCGCGGGCACGCCAGCGACGTTCACTGAGGTTTTTGGGACCGCTTGCTGTCAGGCGCGGCTTGGGTGGGTCGGTTGGGGTACGCAGACACTGGCTTGGGGGCCGAAATCAAGGCCTGTCGCTTGTAGGCGTCGACCCCCTCCGCGCTGCGGCTGCCTGGCAAGCCGCGGCCCGTGCGGCAATGAGCGAGAGCCACAAGACCTTCGAGATGATGGGCAACTACGCCGCCGTCGTAATCAAGCCGATCGTCTAGCGCTAGGGCCGTCGTGTGCTACCTACGGCCGCCGCGCGCAAGCTCGGCGATAACATCCTCCGTCGCCGCCACACGCCCGAACACCCGTGCATGCATGAGCAGCGCCTCGTTATGAGCGCGGGCCGTCAACGTGGCGCAGGCATCTTCGCAAATCAGGCTGTCGTAGCCCAACTCCGCTGCCGCCCGGGCTGTGCCCAGCACGCACATATCCGTCAGGATGCCGGTGATCACCAAGCCCTTGACACCCATGTTGCGCAACGCATGATCAAGAATCGATGCGGTAAACGCTCCCGACGTTAGCTTGTCGACGACGAGGTCTTCCTCTCGTGGCGCAATCCGGGAATCGATTTCGTGCCCCGGTGTCTGCCCGGGGTGCTTGAACTGCTTGGGAACCCGCGCCCCATCGGCGGCGCCTTTCACGCGCAGGCGGCGGGTCATCTCAAGGCCCGTGGACGTCACATTCCCATTGCGCGTATAGACGACCGCGGCCCCCTGCCCCCGAAAGCAGCCCATCAGCCGGCAGAGGTTCGGCATGACCAGCTCCGAGACCCGCGTGTTCCAGTACTCGGCAATCTCGGGCTTAGACGACGCCACCTCGGAATCGGCCCCCATCACGAGGTCTTTGGCGTGCATGTCGATGACGAGCAAGGCCACCGACGGCCACGCGAGTTCGAATTGCGTGGCGAGTAGCTCGAACGGCCACTCGGGATCGTGTTCTGCTGCGTTCCACCTCACGCGGGTTCTCGCTGATTCCGCGGCCGACCGGCCAAGCGGGCACGGCATGCCGCGCCCCTACGATGTGCCACGGGCTACGAGGCCGAGCCGATTCGGTAGATCTGCGAGGCCGTCCTCACGATCAGGCTCTTGTCCGCGATCGCCGGCGTTGCCATGCACATCTCACCCAGGCTGTTCTTCCCGAGTACCTTGAACGCAGGCCCGGCTTGGATGACAAAGGTGTCGCCGTTCTCATCCAGACAGAAGATCTTGCCGTTGTAGGCCCAAGGCGAACTGGTGAAGTTGCCGCTCGCGCGAGAGATGCGTTGTTTGTCGTAAACCTCTTCGCCGGTCTTGGCGTTGTGGCAAGTCACGAAACCACGGTCAAACAGCACATAGAGGAGGTCACCGTAGAGGATCGGCGTGGGATGGTACGGCCCGCCTTGCGGCAGGCTCCAGGCTATGTAGTCGTTGCTTGTCTGGCCCTCGGCAAGGGTGATGTCACCGGAGCCGCCGGGCCGAATTGCGTAGACGGGCCGCTCCTTGGTCACATGAAAGCCCGAGGTCACATAGAGCAACCCGTGTTCGGAAAACGGCGTCGGAATCGACAACGCCGACATGCCGCTGATCTCCCACAGCAGCTTGCCGTCCAGGTCGTAGGAGCGCACCTTCTTGCGCCCCGCGGTGATGATTTCGGTTCTCTGGGCGTTCTTCCAGACGTAGGGCGTCGACCATGTGGTCGACTCATCGCGGTCAACCCGCCAGATTTCCTTACCCGTCGCCTTGTCGAGCGCGACAAGATACGACTGCTCTTCGTTGTCGTTGGTGATGTAGAGCCGACCCTCGTGAAGCGCCGGCGAGGAGGCGGTGCCGTATCCGTACCGCGTCTCGACCGGCCGCCACGGCTTCGACCAAACCACCTTGCCGTTCATGTCGAGGCAGTAGGTCGCCAGATCGCCGAAGTGCGCATAGACGTGCTCGCCGTCGGTGACCGGCGTCTCGGAGGCGTAGGTATTCTTCTTGTGCCGCGGAACGTTGGGCACGCCGCGATGGACCTCTTTCTCCCAGCGGACTTCACCGTTATCGAGATCGACGCCATAGACAACCCAGCGGTGCTCGTCGGTGGGAATGGGGTTCGATTTCCCACCTTCGTAGAACCCTCCGCTCGGAGTGGCCGTGGGCCGCGAGCTGACGTTCGTGTTCAGAAAGATCTGCCGGTTCCAAACAACCGGCGACGACCATCCCAGGCCCGGGATGGGACGCTTCCAGACGACGTTGTCGGTTGCGCTCCAGCTCTCCGGCAGATCGGGGTCGTCCGGCACGACGCCTCGCGCGCCGGGCCCGCGAAACTGCGGCCACGTTGCGCCCAGCGCACGTCCGGCGGGCCACAAGCCCGCCATCGAGAGCAACAGATCCCGGCGTCGCAACATCGGCACACCTCCCACCATCAACTGACCATTGTACCCGCCAAACCGCAACGCCTCGCTCGCCGATGGGCGAGCCAAGGCGCTGACCTGCTGGTGTGAGCAAGCAGCGCCGCGTCGCGTCAGCACAGTAGGCCCGGCGCTACGCTACGTGCTCGTTGGCGTGCAGTTGCTGCAGGGATTGCACGCGGGCGGGGTGGGCGCGGCGGTCCGCGATCCCGTCGGCGGCCGCGCGGGCGGCGCTCAACGTCGTTATGCAAGGAATGTGGTACTGTACGGCGGCGCGTCGAATCGCCTTCTCGTCACGAAACGAGTGCGCGCCGGCGGGCGTGTTGATCACCAGGTCGACCTGCCGGTCTTTGATGTGATCCACCAGATTGGGCCGCCCTTCATACACCTTCAGAACGACTCGGCACTTCAGTCCCGCGGCGCGAAGCGAGAACGCCGTCCCCCGCGTGGTGTAGATCGAAAAACCAAGGTCGGCGAACTTCTTGGCGACTTCGACCCCTTCGGCACGCTGGCGCTCATTGACGCTGACGAAGACCGAGCCCTTGTCGGGCAAGGCCTGGCCGGCGCTGAGTTGCGCCTTGGCGAAGGCTTCGCCGAAGGTCTCGCCGATGCCCATGACCTCGCCTGTCGAACGCATCTCGGGACCGAGAATCGGATCGACGCCCGGGAACTTGTTGAACGGGAACACGGGTGACTTCACGCAATTCTTCTGGACCGGCAGGATGCCCTTCGGCAGGTCGTAGTCGGCCAGCTTCTTGCCGGTCATCAGCCCTACCGCAATCTTCGCCAGCGGCACGCCGGTCGACTTGCTGACGTAGGGTACGGTGCGCGAGGCGCGCGGGTTCACCTCGATCACGTAGACCTTGCCGTTGTAGATCGCGTACTGGATGTTCATCAGGCCGATGACGTTCAGCGCCTTGGCCAGCCGCACCGTGTGGTCGCGGATCGTATCCATCTGCTCGGGCGTGATCGACGCCGCCGGCAGCACGCACGAGCTGTCGCCAGAGTGTACACCGGCTTCCTCGATGTGCTCCATGATGCCGCCGATCAGGACTTCCTCGCCGTCGCTCAGCGCGTCGACGTCCACTTCGGTCGCATTCTCAAGGAAGCGATCGACCAGCACCGGCCGCTCCTGCGAGTAGGCCACCGCCTCGCGCATGTAATTGCGGACCGTCGTTTCGTCGTACGCAATCACCATGGCCCGTCCACCGAGGACGTAGCTCGGCCGCACCAGCACGGGATAGCCGAGGCTGCGCGCTACGGTGCAGGCTTCATCCGCACTGGTAGCGACACCGTTCTCCGGCTGCGGGATCTCGAGCTCAGCCAGCAGTTTCCCGAACAAGTCACGATTCTCGGCGAGATCGATGGACTCAGGGTCGGTACCGATAATAGGGACCCCGTGGGCTTTCAGCGGCAGCGCCAGCGTCAGGGGCGTCTGCCCGCCGAACTGGACAATGACGCCGTCGGGCTTTTCGGTGTCGCAGATGTTGAGCACGTTCTCGAGCGTCAGGGGCTCGAAGTAGAGCCGATCGCTCGTGTCGTAGTCGGTCGAGACGGTCTCGGGGTTGCAGTTGACCATGATCGACTCGCGGCCCAACTCCTGGAGGGCAAACGAGGCGTGACAGCAGCAGTAGTCGAACTCGATGCCCTGGCCGATGCGGTTTGGGCCGCTGCCGAGAATCATCACCTTGGGCCGGTCGGTCGGGTCCGACTCGCACTCGGAATCATAGGTCGAGTAGAGGTACGGCGTGAAACTCTCGAACTCGGCGGCGCAGGTGTCGACGCGCTTGAAGACGGCCTGGATGCCGAGTTCTTTGCGCTTCCGGCGCACCGACTCCTCGTCGCTGTTGAGTGCTCGCGCGATCCGTTTGTCGGAGAGGCCGTAGCGCTTGGCCTCTTCGATCTCCTCTTTGGAAACCGTGTCGAGGTTCTGCTTTTCGAGGCCCGCCTGGAAATCGACCAGCGTCTTGACTTGATGCAGGAACCACGGATCGATACGAGTCATCTCAGCGATCTGCTTGACCGTGTACCCCTCGGAGAACGCGAAGCGAATGTAGTTGAAGCGGTCGGGCGTGGGTGTGATCAGCTTTTGCGAGATCAGCTCGGAGTCGAACTTCTCCGACTCGTACTTCTTCCCGGTCTCGAGGCTGCGGACGGCTTTCGAGAGGGCGTGCTTGAACGTGCGGCCGATCGCCATCACTTCGCCGATGCTTTTCATCTGCACGCCCAGCAGCGGCTCGGAGCCCGGGAATTTCTCGAACTGCCATTTCGGCATTTTCACGACAACGTAGTCGATCGTGGGCTCGAAGCAGGCAGGCGTCTTGCGCGTAATGTCGTTGGCGATCTCGTCGAGCCGCAGGCCCACCGCTAGCTTGGCGGCGATCTTGGCGATCGGAAAGCCGGTCGCTTTCGACGCCAGGGCCGAGCTGCGCGAGACGCGCGGATTCATCTCGATGATCACCATCCGCCCCGTGCTGGGCTCGATGGCGAACTGCACGTTCGACCCGCCGGTATCGACGCCGATTTCACGCAAGCAGGCCAGGGCGGCGTCACGCATCATCTGGTATTCGCGGTCGGTGAGGGTCTGCGCCGGGGCGACGGTGATCGAATCTCCCGTGTGCACCCCCATCGGATCGAAGTTTTCGATCGAGCAGACGATGATGCAGTTGTCGTTGAGGTCACGCATGACCTCGAGCTCGAACTCCTTCCAACCCAGCACACTCTCTTCGATCAGCACCTCGCTGACCGGCGAGAGGTCGAGGGCGCGGGTCAACAGTTCGACCATCTCTTCGCTGTTGTAGGCGAGCCCGCCACCCGTGCCGCCCAAGGTGAAGCTCGGACGCAGCACCACGGGATAGCCGACCTCACCGCCGAAGCCGAGGCCGCCATCGAGGTTGTTGACCAGCTTCGAGCGAGGCACGTCGAGGCCGATGCTCCGCATTGCGTCTTTGAACAGCAGGCGATCTTCGGCCTTCTTGATTGCCTCGACCTTGGCACCGATCAACTCAACGCCGTATTCATCGAGGACCCCTTTCTCGGCGAGTTCCACCGAGAGGTTGAGACCGGTCTGCCCGCCGACGGTCGAGAGCAGAGCATCGGGACGCTCGCGGGCGATGATTTCGCGGACGTACTCAACTGTGAGCGGCTCGATGTAGGTCCCATCGGCCAGATCGGGGTCGGTCATGATCGTGGCCGGATTGGAATTGACCAGTACGACCTCGTAGTCCTCGCTGCGCAGCGCCTTGCACGCCTGCGTGCCCGAGTAGTCGAACTCGCAAGCCTGGCCGATGACGATCGGACCGGAGCCCACGATCAGGATCTTGTGGATGTCAGTGCGCTTGGGCATGGGGTGGGTCAGTGTTTCACGCAAAGACGCAAAGGCGCAAGGACTACAAGATTCCTGTCGATGACCAACGCTCGGGCTCCGCTCCGGCGGGTATCCGTTGGCGCTGTACTCTTGGCGCCTTTGCGTCTTTGCGTGAAACTCACTTACGCTGCCTTCATTAGCTCTACAAAATCGTCAAAAAGATATTGCGAGTCATGGGGCCCCGGGGCCGCTTCCGGATGATACTGTACGCAAAACAGCGGGTCCTTGCGGCTACGGAAACCTTCGAGCGTCTGGTCGTTCAGGTTCACGTGTGTCAACTCGAGACTCGCTGCATCGAGGGAGTCGGGGTCAACAGCGAAACCGTGGTTCTGTGAGGTGATCTCGACCTTGCCCGTGCGCTCGTTGCGCACCGGATGGTTGGCGCCGTGATGTCCGAACTTGAGCTTGAACGTCTTGCCTCCCACAGCCAAGCCCAGCACCTGATGGCCCAGGCAAATACCGAAGATCGGCACCCGGCCGACGAGCTTGCGCACGCTGTCGATGGGCCCCTGGAGCGGGTCGGGGTCGCCTGGACCGTTCGAGAGAAACACGCCGTCAGGCTTGAGCGCCAACACATCGTCGGCCGAGGTCAGCGACGGGACTACCGTCACGCGGCAACCCTTGTGCACCAGCCGGCGCAGGATGTTGTGCTTGATGCCGAAGTCATAGGCCACCACGTGGAGCGAGGGTTCGTCGGCCGGCGGGACCAACTCGGAAGGCGAGCAGGCATCGACGCCGCGCGTCCATTCGTAGCGCTGTTTGGTCGAGACCGAGCTGGCGAGGTCAAGCCCGTCCATCTTGGGGATGGAGCGCGCTTTCTCGGCGAGCTTTTCGGGATCGGTCTCAAGCGATGAGATCACGCCTCGCATGGCCCCCTGTGTCCTCAGGTGCCGAACGAGGGCGCGCGTGTCGATCTCAGAAATGATCGGAATCTTCTGCTGCGCTAGGAAGTCGGCGGCGTGCTCGGACGAGCGCCAGTTGCTCGCGATCTCTGAAAACTCGCGCGTGACCAACCCCTCGATGTAGGGTCGGGCCGACTCGCTGTCTTCGGCGTTGGTGCCGTAGTTGCCGATCTGCGGGTTGGTTAGGACGACGATCTGCCCGCTGTAGGAGGGGTCGGTAAAGATCTCCTGGTAGCCGGTGATGCCGGTGTTGAAGACGACCTCGCCATAGCACTCGCCCTTGGCCCCGACGCTGACGCCGCGAAAGAAACGCCCGTCCTCGAGAGCGAGAACGGCTTCGGTCATCACTGCAATACTCCAAAACGGTCAAGCGGCCAATAGGCGAAGACCGCCTTGCCGAGGATGTGTCCTTGGGGCACCGGCCCCCACGTGCGACTGTCGTTCGAGGTGTTGCGATGATCGCCGAGCACGTAGTAGTGATCGGCCGGTATCCGGACGGGAGAATAGGTGGCGCGATCCTGGTAGTTCTGCTGGACGTAGGGTTCGGGCGTACGCCGCCCGTTGATCATCAATCCGCCGTCGACGATTTCGATCTCATCGCCCGGCAGGCCGACCACGCGTTTGATGTACGACTTGCTGGGGTCCAGAGGGAAGCGGAAGACGACGATGTCGCCGCGGCGGATCTCCTCGAAACTGTAGATGAACTTGTTCACGAAGATCCGTTGCTGATCGTGTAGCCAGGGCATCATGCTGGTGCCCTCGACCTTTACGGGCTGGTAGAGGAACACGATGACAATGGCTGCGATTGCGACCGAGATGACGATATCCCGCACCCACACCTGGATGTCGAACCAGAACGGGGGACGGCTTGGCGTGGGGGCCGCGCCATCCGCGGGCGCGGATCGATCTTCAGCCGACGTGGCGGCCGGCGAGGCTGCCTCGTCTCTGCTCTCGGGGGACTCCATTGTCTCGGGTTCGGTGGCGGGCCTTCTGTAATTCTATTATGCCGCTTCGCGGAGGAACAAGCTGCGGCTGGAAGGACTGGAAGGGCCCCGGCCCGCCGCAACGGCGCCCCCGAAGAAACAACAGAGCCGCGGATGTAAATCCGCGGGCGCGCGGGCTCAGCCCGCGCCACCACCGCGGGAGAAACTTCTTCGGGACGCCGTGACGGGTTCGACGCCTCAGGCGAGACAGGGCTTCCGCGCGCCTACGGACGAACGCCCTCGGCGTTAAGCCGAATCCGATACAGCCCGGTCCGGGCGGTCATATAGAGCACCTTACCGTCGTCACCCCAGCCCACGTTCGCGGGCACTTCATCCGCTTGGATCGTGCCGAGATGCTTACCCTCGGGGCTGAAGATCCAAACGCCGCCGGGGCCGGTGAGATACAGGTTCCCCTGCTTGTCGACCTTGAGGCCGTCGGGGAGTCCCTCGGCCGTTTCCGCGGTGGCGTCGTGGAAGACCCGCCCTTCGTCGAGCGTCCCGTCGTCGTTGACGCCATAGGTCATCCAAACCTTGCGCGCGGCATCGGAGTTGGCGACGTAGAGGGTCTTCTCGTCGGGCGAGAAGGCGAGCCCGTTGGGGCGCGTCTGCTGATCGTTGAGCAGTTCTACCTTACCGTCGGAGTTGAGGCGGTAGATCCCGTTGAAGGCCAGTTCCTTGGCTGGATCGTCGTCCTGTTTCGGCAGGCCGTACGGCGGGTCGGTGAAGTAGGCCCAACCGTCGGACTTGTAGACGATGTCGTTGGGGCTGTTGAGGCGCTTGCCGTTGTATTTGTCGGCGATCACGGTTTCCGAGCCGTCCTTCTCGATGCGTACGATCCGCCGGTTGGCGTGCTCGCAGATGATAATGCGGCCTTGGGGATCGAGCGTGATGCCGTTGGGCCCCACGTACTGGCCCTCCTCGTAGTCGCCTGGGTAGACCGGCTTTCGGAAGTCGCTCACCTGGCCGGACGCGGGGTCCCACTTGTAGTTGGCATTACCGCGCACGTCGCTGAAGAGCAAGTACGGGCCGCCCTCTTCGACCCACAATGGGCCTTCAGTGAACATGAGGTTGCCGGCGAGCTTCTCGATCTCATAGTCAGCGGGGACAATCGCATCGAGCGCCGGATCGTTCTTCACGACCGTGCCGGCGCCTGTGGGCGCAGTCTTTTCGACGTCTCCGGCCGGCTCGGTCGGGCCGCAGGCCGACAGGCCCAGCACCAGTAGCGCAGTAACAAAGAAGGGGGGTCTACTCATGGGAACCTCCGTGGAAGAGGCCCATGCTAGCACGTTGGCGGAATGACTCGCCTTTCCCGAGAGGGTCACACCCGGCCCGCCGCAACCGCGCCACCGAACGGCAACAGAGCCGCCGATGTAAATCCACGGTTGCCCCTTGGCGGAACCTGATGCATCCAAGACAAGTCCAAGCCCCGGCAGGGGCGTTTGAGCCTTTCTTTGAACCCTACCGGTCCCTTCATTCGGGCGCTGCGACACAAACGCCCGGTGGCTTACGGACGGATTGGGGCCTGGTCCTACCCTGGTGGTCGTTCTGGAGGCTTAGCGCGCGGCGGGATAAGACACGTGGTGTTTCAGAGCAAGCGCGCGGTCGAAGACCCGCGCCGCCATGTGGCGTTTGGACATGGGTGACAGTTCGGTAGCGCCGCCTTCGGCATCGATGAGCCAACCTTGGTTCTGGTCGGAGTCAAAGCCGGTTCCGCCGGCGGCGTCTCCGACCGGATTGGCGACGATCAGGTCGCAATTCTTGGCGGCGAGTTTCTTGCGGGCGTTCTCGGCGACGTTCTCCGTCTCGGCGGCGAAACCGATGACGAGGCGTTCGCCCTTCAGGCGGCCGACTTCGGCGAGGATGTCGGGCGTCGCTTCAAGTTGAACGGACATCGCGCCGGATTGCTTCTTGATCTTCTCGCCGGCCACGTGCCTCGGGCGATAGTCGGCGACCGCGGCCGCGGCGATCACCAGCGTTGCGTCCTTCAACCTCTCGAGCACCGCTTGGTACATCTGCTGTGCCGTTGTGACAAGGACGAACTCGCAGCCGTCGGGCGGTAGCAGTTCGACCGGACCGCTCACGAGGATGACGCGCGCCCCGCGAGCGAGGGCCTCCTCCGCCAGCGCATAGCCCATGCGGCCGCTGGAGTGGTTCGAAAGAAAGCGTACCGGATCGATCGGCTCTTTCGTCGGACCGGCGGTTATCAAGACCGTTTCGCCCTCGAGGTCAAGCGCTTTCGGCGTAGCGGAGGCAAGGGTCTCCTCTACGGCCGCCACGATGGACGAGAGTTCAGCCAACCGTCCCGGGCCAACCATGCCGCAGGCCAGCGCGCCCGCGTCGGGCTCGACGACCCGCACGCCCCGGGAGCGCAAAGTTTCCATATTGCTCTGTGTGGCGGCGTGGTTCCACATGTTGACGTTCATCGCGGGCGCGACAACCACGGGGCCGGCATAGGCCAACTGCATGGTCGTGAGGAAGTCGTCGGCGATACCGTGAGCGAACTTGGCCAGCACATCGGCCGTCGCCGGGGCCACCAGCAAAACGTCCGCTTCCTGTGCCACGGCAATATGTTCGATGGAGCTTTGGAGGGTGGACTCGTCGTCGGCCTCGGAGAAAAGCTCGGTGATCACCTTGCGGCCCGTGAGAGCGGCGAAGGTGAGAGGCTGTACGAACTTCCGGGCGCCGGCCGTCATCACGACCTGCACGGCCACGCCGCGCTCGGTGAGCAACCGGACCAGCTCCGCCGCTTTGTAGGCGGCGATCCCGCCGGTGACGCCCAGAACAACCGTCTTGGCTTTCGCGGCTTCGTTCGTCATCCGATCCACCTGATATGGCGCTGGATCAAGCGAGCCGTGACCGTCAGGGAGCGGTCCGGCACGAACCCTCCCGCTACGCAAAGGCCTCTAGGGCCTAGGCCGGGCCGGCTATTCCTCGACTTCGACTTCATCCCCGCCCAGAAGCGGCTCATCGGGCGGATCTTGCGGGTCGAGGTCGACCTCGACCGCCCCCGAACGAATCTCCTCCATCGCGATCTTGGTCGGCTTGCGCGAAGTGGTGGAGATTAGAGGCCGCGCTCCGGCCTGGAGCTGCCGGGCGCGTTTCGACGCCGCAATGATGAAGCGGTAGACGCCTTCGTTCTCGTCGGTGGGGATAAACCACGGCTGGTCGGGCGGCTTCTCAATCGCTTCGGGCTCTGCCACGGCTGCAACCTCTTTTGCTTTCGCTCGTTTTGCCATCTTCTAGTTCACCTTGAAACTCTCGATAATCGGCTCGATGCGGTCCTTCACTCTTTGCCGGCGGCAGCGCTCGGCCAGCAGAATGCCCCGCAATTGCTCGAACGTCTCGTCCAACTGGTCGTTCACGAGTACGTAGTCATACGACCCGAAATTCTCGACTTCCCGAGCAGCGTCACCCAGACGGCGCTCAATGACCTCTTCGGAATCCGACGAGCGGTTGCGAAGACGAACCGCCAACTCTTGTTTCGACGGAGGGAGAATGAAGACCGAGACGGCCTCGGGAAGCTTCTTCATTAATTGTCCCGCACCTTGAACGTCGATGTCCAGAATCAAATCGTGGCCCCGCTCGCGGGCCTGCTCGAGAACCTGCCGCGACGTGCCGTAGTAGTGGCCGAAAACCTCCGCCCACTCAAGCAACTCATTGTTGTCGCGCATGCGCTCGAATTCCTCGCGGCTGACGAAGTCGTAGCTGGTTCCGTTCTCCTCGCTGCCGCGCGGCGGGCGGGTAGTCGCCGAGATGGAGAAATCGAGTCCCGGGTCCGACTCGATCAGGCGCCTCACCAGCGTGGACTTGCCCGAACCCGAGGGGGCGGAGATGATTAATACCAGCGGTGCTGCCATGAGCGGTTCGTGAGCGATCCCCAGAGCGGTTCCCAAAGTGATTCCCTGCGTGGTTCCCCTGAGCTATTCGAGGTTCTGCGCCTGTTCTCGAATCTTCTCGATCTCGGCCTTGAGGCGAACGCCGACATCGGTGACAGCCAGGCCGTCCCGGCCCAGTGGCGTGCTTTTCGAGAGGATTGTATTGGTCTCGCGGTTCATCTCCTGGGAGAGAAAGTCGATCTTCTTGCCCAACTCCCCGTCGCCGTCGAGCATTTCGGTAAGCCGCTCGAGGTGCCCCCCGAAGCGCTGCAACTCTTCGCTGATATCGGCCCGATCGGCGAGAATGGCGGCTTCCTGTAGGACGCGCTGCGGCTCGGGGGCAAAGCGTTCCAGCAACTCGCCCAGCCGTTTTTCGAGCCGCTCTTGAAACTTGGGCACCGTATCGAGTCGGATCGATTCGAGCGCCTCGACGTCCTCTCTCATGCGGCGAAGCCGGTCTTTCATCTCGTCTACGATGCCTGTGCCCTCCTGTTGGCGAGCCCGGTTGAGTTCTTCGAGCCCGCGGGTCAGGCTGTCGTCGAGAGTCTTTTCGAGTATCGCCCGGCGGGGCTCGTCCAGCTCAGAACCGTTGAACGAAACCGCGTCGGGCAGTCGCAACAGCACATTCAGATCGGGCTCAGCGGGAATTCCGTGACGCCGGGCCAGCTCGCGGTAGGCTCCCAGGTAAGCCTCAATCAAGGGCTGGTTGACGGTCACGCTCTCGTTCGAGCCGTTCCAGTCAATCGAGATGCTGATTTGCACCTGGCCGCGCCGAACGTGTTGCTTCACTAGCCGCCGGATGCGGGCTTCTAGAGCTTCCAACTCGCCGGGGATGCGGAGCTGCAGGTCCGCGAAGCGATGGTTGACGCTCCGCAAGGTGAGCACCATCGACAGATCATCGTTCTCCGATCGGACCCGGGCGTAGCCGGTCATGCTGTAGGCCATATTCCGTGATTCGTGAACCGTGATTCGTGTTCAGCGTAGAACCCTAGCCGCTCCACTGCTCGACCGATTGTAGCTTTGATAGGCGTCGATACAACGGGCTGTGCTCAAGCAAGTAGTCGTGCGCGCCTACTTCGGTGATCGCGCCCTTATCGAGAACGACGATCTTGTCGGCGCTGCGGATCGTCGAGAGCCGGTGCGCGCTGACAATCACCGTGCGGCCGCGTATCAGGTTCGCAAGCGCTTGCTGCACCAGCAGCTCCGCCTCGCTGTCGAGATGCGACGTGGCCTCATCCAAGATGAGGATCGGCGCGTCCTTGAGTAGGGCCCGCGCGATGGCGATGCGCTGGCGTTGGCCGCCGCTGAGTCGATAACCGCGCTCCCCCAGATGCGTATCGTATCCCTCCGGCAAGGCCTCGATGAAGTCAGCCGCGATGGCCATGCGGGCGGCGTTCTCAACCGCTTCGCGGGAGATGTCGGGGCGGCCGTAGGCGATATTGTTGAAGACCGTGGTGTCGAATAGGAAGGTCTCTTGGGTGACCAGCGCGATCTGATCCCGCAACGACCGCAGCTCAACCGACCGGATATCGCGCCCGTCGACGAGGATCTGCCCCTGCGACGGATCGAAAAAGCGCGGCAGTAGATTCATCAGGGTCGTTTTGCCCGCGCCGCTCGGCCCCACAATGGCCACCACCTGCCCGGCGTTGACCGGCAAGTTGATGTTCTGCAGCGTCGGCGCACCGGCGCTCTCGGGATAGCGGAACCCAACACCCTCGAACTCGATCGAGCGCGCAAACGGCGGCAGCTCGCCGGCGTCAGGCGCTTCTTTCACGTCGTGTGGATGGGAACGGTACTCCAAGACCCGCTGGGCGGCCCCGATCGCCTGCTGAAAGATGTTGTAAATGCCCGTCAGCCGCTTCACGGGCTGGTAGAGCATCAGCAGCGCGATAATGAACGTGGTGAATTGGCCGGCGGTGAGTTCCTCGGCGCGGATCGCGCTGCGGGCATAGGTCAGCAGGGCAACGATCGTAAGCGCACCGAAGATCTCGATCAGCGGTGTAGCCAGCCCCTGCTGGGCGACGTACCGAAGGTTGTAGCGGAACACGTCTTCGGCGACCGCGCGGAAGCGGCCGATCTCGAAGCGCTCCATGCCGAAAGCCTTTACGACACGGTTGCCGGAGATGGTCTCTTCCAGAATCTGAGTCAGGCTTGCCAGGTAGTCTTGCGCGCTACGGGTCGTTTTCCGGATGCGCCGGCCGATGCGCGCTGTGGGAACCAACACGAACGGCAGCACGGTCAAGCTCACCGTCGCCAACTTCCAATCGGTCTGAATCAGCACCCACAGCAAGAACATGCAGGCGAAGCCTTGCCGTAGCAGGTCGGCCAGGATGTGAGATAGGGCGACCTGGATCTTCTCGATGTCATTGACCAGCGTGGAAATCAGTTTGCCGGTGTGTTGCTTCTGGAAAAACGCCGGCGACTGGTTGAGGACGACCCCGTAGACGTGTTCGCGCAGATCGCGCACCGCCGACAGACCCGCGTAGTTGACAAAGTAGTTGCCGAGGAAGTTGCAGACACCTTTGAGCAGAAAAACCCCGACGATGCCAACGGCAACCACCATCCAGAGGCTGTCGAACCACGACGGAAGCAAGTCGTCGAGGTGGATCGTCGCGTCGAGAAACGGAATCCTGTACAGCTCGACCGGACCTTGCCGCGGCTCTGGGTTCAGCAAGCGGTCGAAGACCGGCTCGGCCAGCAGCGCCACGACCCCATGGCAGGCCCCGACGATCGCCATCAGCACCACCGAAACGGCGATGCGCGGCGCATAGGGGCGCGCAAAGCGCAGTAGATGAAACAGTTCGCTCATGCCGGCAGTTGGGAGCGGCGGGCCGACCTGCTCGTTACCTCGGACAATAGGCCGCGGATGGCGGCCTCCACTTGGGAGGCCTTCACAGACAGGATACAGCGCGGTTCGTCAAATGCGTAGCAACGGTCTCCCGGACACGGCTTGCAGTCCCACGGCGTCTCGACCACCGCGCTCGGCGTTTGCCAGGGATGCCACACCGCCGAGTTCGACGAACCGAACACCACCACCGACGGTACGCCAAAGGCCGCAGCGATGTGCGCCGGGCCGGAGTCGTTCCCCACGAACAGCCCGGCCCCGGCCAGAAGGGCCTTCAATTCGCCCAACGGCAGGCCGCCCACGCATCGCAACCCGCTGAATTTCTCGAAGATCGCTTCCTCGCCCGGCCCCGCGATGATCACGGGCTCGAAGCCGTATTGATCACGCACGAACTCGGCGGTCTCATGGAACTGTTCGGGCGCCCACTGCTTGGTGAAGTACGCGGCCGTAACGTGGAACACGGCATACGGCTTTTCGCCGGGTACGTTGTCGATGGGCGCGCTTTCGATGGTCGCTGGGTCGGCATGGAGGACGGCGCGCGGCACTTTGGCCACCGGAACGCCGAGATAGAACATCGCCGAGGCATGATGCTCGGCGGTGTGAACCGCTTCATGCTCAGCTCGCTGCAGGATCGTCTGGGCCCGTGGGATGCGCACGTTGTAAGCGAACTGCATCGAGAAGTGGCCGAAGCCGGCTCGGAAGCGCGCGCCGGAAAACGCCGTCCACCAAGCGCTCGTCGAGCCGCCGTGCAGGTTGAGGCAGAGCGCCGGCTGCTCGGCGCGAATGGCTCGCAGCGTGCCCAGGCGGCGCAGGGGCTGTGAGCGGTCGTATGTCAACACACGCGAGACACAGTCATTGCCGTCCAGCAGCTCGCGGTACCCCGCCTCTAGGACGACAACGATTCGCACATCGGGGCGCGTCTGCTTGAGCAAGGCCAGCGCCGGCGTGGTGAGCACCGTGTCACCGAGCGACCGCAGGCGGATGACGACCACGGTCGCGCCCCGGGGCAGTTGAGACAGCACAGTGGGAGTCATGACCGACGGCGCAAGCCAACCGAGCCGTGACCGTCAGGGAGCGGTCCGGCACGGACCTTGACGTAGCTCCAACGACCGCTAGGCGTGCACCTCTCTCACCCCTAACGGCCTGACCGTCGCGCACGCGGCAAGACCGCCGCGATCTCGATCCGCCCGCCTGAAGCCCCTCCCTACAACCCGGCTAACTTCGCGCCTGCTTGACGACTTCAAGAAACTGCTTCGCGGTCTTCTCGATATGGTCGAAGTCGCCGTCGGCAAGCGCTTTCTTGCTGACCAGGTCGGACCCCACCGCGATGGCGCTTGCGCCGGCCTTCAAGAAATCCGCCGCGTTCGACAAACCAACTCCGCCGGTCGGGATCATGTGAATCTGCGGCAGCGGCCCCTTCAACGCCTTAAGGTAACTCGGGCCACCGACGTTGCCTATTGGGAAGATCTTGACCATGTCCGCCCCTGCCTCCCAGGCCGTGACCACCTCGGTAGGCGTCAACGCCCCCGGCATGATGGCTTTGGAATAGCGGCGGCACATCTCGATCGTGCGCGTATTGAGCGACGGCGTGACGAAGAACTCCGCGCCGGCCAGCATGCAAGTCCGCGCCGTTTCCGGGTCAAGTACGGTGCCCGCGCCCAGCACGATCTTATCGCCGAATTCGTCAGCCAACTTCTCCAGCGCCTTGACGGCGCCCGGCACCGTCATCGTCACCTCGAGCGCGCGTACACCACCTCGATAAATTGCCTTCGCCGCCTCCAGCGCCGGTTCCGCCGCATCGGCGCGCACGATAGCCACTAAGCCGATGTCGAGAATCGAAGCGAGAGTTTGCTCTTTCGCCATAGTGTGCTGGGGGCCAGCAACGGTGCGAGCCCTTGATTCCTAAGATCTTCCCTATCAACAATATCAGAGTTGCCGAGCCCTTGATTCCTAAGATCTTCCGGATCAATCAAGTCACATTCTTCCAGGAGTAATCTGGGACCGTTCCAACAACGCGGCGAGAAGAGTGCGAACAGCCGGCAGCCGTCCGGCGAGATCTCCGCCGTGGGCAGCCAATCCTTCCCTCCAATGCCGACCCTCCAGGCTTCCCCCCTCCGCTGCCACAAGGCGCTGACGCTTCCGCAAGAAAGACCTGTCGGTCACAGCCAACAGAGCAGTCCATCTCGGGCCTGAGCTCCGTCTTTCGAACACGGCGGCGCTGGATAAGTGCTTACCCTTCAGCACCTAAGCGCTAGGGTGCCCGCGGCCCGGAGTTTGGTGCACCACCTGCGTACATAGGGACGTAACCGCAGCCAACCAAAATGCGGGCAACCAGGGAGCACGCGATGTACATCGGAATCGTTTTCTTGGTCCTGTTGCTTTCCCCCGTGACGGCGCGGGCGCAATCAGCGACTCGGGGTCAGGTCGAGGTGCGTGGCATCACGGGCTATTCGGCTTTTGCCGACGGGAGCCCCTTGAATCACTTCGTCGGCGGAGGGTCGGCCCACATCTATCTGACCCGGCGGTTCAGCGTGGGATCTGAAGTCCTCTACATGTACCGCAACGAGTTCGACGAAGATCTCATCGCCGCCGCTCACTTCGCCTGGGATTTCAAAGGCAACTCCCGCGTGCAACCTTACGTCGCCGGCCATGTCGGTGCGCTGCGTCATTTTGCACCGCGATTTTCGGTCAACTCCCCGACCTACGGAGCCGGTCTGGGCGTCAAGATTGCCCTAACCGACCGCCTCGCCCTAGTGCCCGATTTTCGACTCGGCGTCGAGCCCATTCTGCGCGCCACCCTCGGCATCAACTACGTCATAGGTCGCTGAAACAACAGGTAGGGCAGTGTCCGGCCGGGTGGACCAATGGGGCGCCGCCGAATGAAGATCGCTTCAGACGGGGTTGACGGTTTCTGCGCCTGTACCGACGTTTGGTAAGTCTGAGATGATAGCCCTCATGTTCCGCTCGTGCGGGCTAGTAGTGATTCTAGGGCTAGCGGGCTTGGTTTCGGTGGTTGCCGCGCAGAAACGCGCCCCCACAGTTTCCTTTCGGGCACGCGTGATCGAGGCGGACCTAGCTGGCGGCTACCAGGTCGCGGTCGCAGACCTCAACCAAGACGGCCGCCCCGATGTCATCGGTCTCTCGAACCGCCTGCCTGAACTCTACTGGTACGAAAACCCCTCCTGGCAGCGCCGCGTCATCGTCGGCGACATGCATCGCATGATCACCCTCGCCGCGGCGCAAATCGAAGGCGACCCGGTTCCCGAGATCGTCATCGCAACGCACTTCGGCCAGACCGACGTCGAAAGCGAAGGACGGCTGTTCTACTTGCAGCACCAGGGTAGTCCCCGCGAGCCGTGGAAGAAGACGGAGTTCGACAGACTGGGCACGTCCCATCGGGTGCGCTTCGCCGACCTCGACGGTGACGGCAAACCGGAGCTCGTCAACTCGCCGCTGACCGGCCCCGGGGCGCGGAAGCCCCTGTTTGACGCCCCAACACCGCTTGTCTACTACCGCCCGGGTGAGTGGAAGCGCAGGATGATATACGATGCGCTCGACGGCGTCGTGCACGGGATGCGTCCGGTGGCGTGGGACGGGTCGGGACCGACGGCGGTCCTCACGGCGAGTTTCGGGGGCGTGTGGCTGCACCAGTCGAGCGGTGACGAAGACAAGCTAACGTGGACCCACCGCCAATTGACCGCCGGTGACCTCGCTCCGCGGCCCGGCGGCGGCGCGAGCGAGATCCGCGTGGGGCGCCTGGGGACAAGCCGGGTCGCCGGCCGATTCCCAGATCGATTCCTCGTGACAATCGAGCCGTGGCACGGACATCAGGTGGTGGTCTACCCTGATATCTCTCGAGACGACCCAACTCGCCACGTGATTGACTCCAGCTTCGAGGACGGCCACGCCGTTGAGGTGGGCGATGTCAACGGCGACGGGCGGGACGAGATCGTGGCAGGCTACCGCGGTCTGGGCGCAAGCGTCTACGTCTACTACCCGGCAGACGATCGCGGCACCAAATGGCATCGCGAAGTACTCGACAGCGGCGGTATGGCGGCCGCCGGTTGCGAAGTGGCCGACCTTAGCGGCGATGACCGCGCCGACATCGTTTGCATCGGTGCGAGAACCGCCAACATCAAGTGGTACGAAAACCTGGGCGGCCGATGAAACCTGCCAACCGCGGCAGTTCGGGGACGGCAGTTCGGGGGCAGTTCGGCTGCTCTCTGTGGACCAGCGTTGCACCGACGATTCCGCTGTACAACCTCCTCCATCTTCGGAATCCCAGTCACAGAATTCTCATCCCATAGAATCTATAACTTACGGCGGAAAAAGCGAATAACGCCCGCCTTTGTACGCTACACTGAGACCCGAGAGGGCCAGAGTCACAACACAGGAATAACAACCTTCCGAAAACCTTGCCAAACCGTGCCAAAAGGCCGACCACCCGCCGCGCGTCCACCGACGTGGCTGTCGGCACTCAGGGACATGCCGCGGCAACCCTGGTCCCTCGCGGCCGCTACCAGCAACCGCTGTAGCCGCGCAAGGGTAGCGGACGCCAACGTGGGCGGGGTTCGATGAGTCGCGCTGGTCGATACAGATTCGCGAATCGAGATCTGTGAACCTTTCCACGCCTTTCGACGCGAGCCCGCGGATTCACATCCGCGGCGCTGGCGCTTTCCTTTTGGAGTGAAAAGTCATGAATCGACGTCAGTTTTTGACCGCCGCCACCTCAGCGGCATCTATTGCCACATCGACCGCGCGTGCGGCCCCGGGTTCGGGAACGCCCGACTTCGACGCGGTGCGGGCTGATTTTCCGAGAGCGCGAACCGCCGCCTATTTCGACTGCGCGTCGTCGCATCCGCTAAGCGTCCATTCGTCAGCGGCGCTTCATCGCTATATCGATTGGGCGACTCATGAGGTCGGCGAGCCTTGGTGGCCGTCGTGGGCCGAGCCGCGCACGGAAGCGAAGAACCTGTTCGCAAAGCTCATCAACGCGAAGCCCAAGGAGATCGCCTTCGCGCGCAGCACCATCGAGGCCGAGAGCAACTTGCTCAATGGCATGCAAGACACGCTGGCGGGCGGCAACGTCGTCACCAACGACCTGCACTACACCGCGGCCCTCTACAACTACAAGATGCGGCAGCAGGAGGGTCTCGACCTGCGCGTCGTCAAGCATCGCGACTGGCAGATTGACATTCGCGACATGGAGAAGGCCGTCGACCGCAATACCAAGTTGGTCTCGATCACGCTGGTGTCGAACGTCAACGGATACCTCTCCGACGTGAAGGCGATCAGCGACTTGGCTCACGCGCACGGCGCTTATGTTTACGTGGACGTCATTCAGGCAGCGGGTGCGGTGCCCATCGACGTCCGCGCGATGGGTATCGACTTTGCGGCTTGCTCGACTTACAAGTGGCTGATGGGGGTCAAAGGGTTCGGCTTTATGTACGTGCGGGAAGACCTGCAGCGGACCGTCGCGAAACCGACGCAGCACTCCGGCGGCGTGCGGTTCAACTATGCTCCGTGGGTCGAGAAGCCTGATCCGGGGATGGATGAGATTGGGTTCGAGCCGCGCCCGGCGCCTGCCTGTTACGAGGTGAGCTACCCGTCGTACGAAGGAGCGATCTGCGCGCAGGAGAGCGTGAAGTACGTCCTTGAGCTTGGCGTCGACAACATCCGCAACCATGTGCGTGGGTTGACCGACCGGCTACGGCAAGAACTGCCCAAGATGGGGTATCCCTCGATCACCCCCGAGGGCAATGAAAGTCCGATTGTGGTGTTCCGCGCGAGTGACCCGCCGGGGACGATGAAGAAGCTGCGGGGGGGCGGTGTGCATGCGGCGATGCGGTTTGGAAACAAGTTGCGGATCTCGCCGTCGGTTTTCAGTAACCACGAGGATGTGGATCGGTTGTTGGTGGCGTTGGGGTAGTTCGGGCCGCAGATCTCAAAAGCGAGATCCGCGCGACAGGCTTCGCCGAGCACGGACGGTCCGGTCCGCATTGACACGCCCCGATCGCTTGGCGAGAATGGACGCTGCGGTTTCGACAACCGTTTCGCCAACCTTGGAGGCACTGATGTCATCCCCCTTGATGTTATCCATCGTGCGGCAGTATCACGCCGTTGGCCTCGCCCTGTTGTGCTCGCTGATCCTCGCGGGCCTCGGCGCCGGCCCTGCGCGGGCCGCGGCTGATTCCGAGCGGCCGAATATTCTCTTCATCTATACCGACGATCATTCCTATCGCACGGTGGGGGCCTATCCGCAGTCGTACCCGTGGGTGCGGACGCCGACCATCGACAGCTTGGCCGAAGAAGGCGTGCGCTTCGAGTCGGCCTACATCGGGACGTGGTGCATGCCCTCGCGGGCCACGCTGCTGACCGGTCATCATCAGTTCGGCGTCGAATCGATGCGTATGGAAGGGCCCTATCCGGGCAGCGCGTACGACCCGGAGAAGTGTCCGTTCTGGCCGAAGGTGTTTCGTGAAAACGGCTACTTCACCGCGCACATCGGCAAATGGCACACCGGCATCGACACAGGCCATGGCCGCGATTGGGACTTTCAGATCGTCTGGAACCGGCCCAAGTACACCGAGACGAACCAGCACTATTACTACGACCAGCCCATCACTTATCAGGACGGCGAGACCAAAATGCTCAAGCGGTACTCGACCGACCAGTACACCGATTGGGCCGTGGATCTCATCGGCGGCGAGGGCCGCGATACCGATAAGCCTTGGTACCTGTGGCTGTGCTACGGGGCGGTGCACAGTCCGTTCACGCCGGCCGACCGCCATCTCGAGGACTATCCCGGCATCGATTTCGACACGCCGGCCGACATCTTTCCGATGCGGCCCGGCAAGCCCGCCTGGGCGCAGAAAATCAACGCCTGGGAAAAAGGCCCCGGCGGCACGCCGATGTGGCAGGGACGAACGATCACATCGTGGGTGAGACAGTATCACCAGGGCGTGCTCGCGCTCGACGAAGGAATCAAGCGGGTGCTGGCGGCGCTCGACGAGAGCGGGCAACGCGAGAATACGCTGATTGTGTTCACGTCCGACCAGGGGCTTGCGTGGGGGCAGCACGGTTTTCGCGGCACGAAGGTGGCGGCTTATGACGCCAACATTCGCTCACCGATGATCATCAGCTTCCCCGGGCGCATTGCCGAAGGGGCCGTGGTGGATCACCCGGTGGGCGGCGTGGATATCGTCCCAACCATTTTCAGCTTCGCGGGAATCGATCTGCCGTGGAAGATGCATGGCAACGATCTCACGCCTCTACTCAAGAACCCCACGGCCGACTGGCCGTACCCGATGATGCTCACCGGCACGGGCCGCAAGTACGGGTCCGACACGAATGTCATCCCCCGCGACGAAGGCGCCTTCCATGGGAACGTTCCCTGGTACGTGATGCTTCGCGAGGGACGGTATAAGTACGTGCGTCCGCTGATCGAAGATCTCGAGGAACTCTACGACCTGACTGAGGACCCCGACGAGCTCGACAACTTGGCCGTGAAGGCAGAGCACCAGGAGACGTTGAAGCGCCTGCGGGCCAGCGCCATTGCCGAGTTGCGCAAGGACGGCGCCGGGTTTGTCGACAACATGCCGGCCGTACGCGAAGGCTTATAGGCCGGCGCGGCGGCGGACCTCGCCACACGTTGGAGGACCATCGAGTTTTCCAACACCCTTTCAGGGCTCCCGCGGTAAGGGGTTCGGTATCCAGGGTTCCGCCTGACGGCTTGACCTGGGTTAACATCCAGCACCGCTTCGCGGCTTGGCGCTTTTGGGCGGACGCAGCGGTCCGCCCCTACAGCTATCTCCCGGTCAGTTCAAAGGGGCCGCGGTGTGTAGCGGCAGGCGGGCACGGCATGCCGTGCCCTTACATTGTGAACTCGGGGCACGGGGTTGATTCACACGTGTTGAGGTTACCCTCGGCCTGCTCGTCTAAGGATCGCGAGCGGGTGGCCGAAAAGGTGGAGTGGAGCAAATTTCTGTCAAGCTCCGCCGGAGCCGGGATCGCGGCGGCGAGCGCTTCCATCCCAGGTCTCCGGTTTCCCTTGAAGAAGCCGGTATCAGCGGCGCCCGCGTTGAAGAACTGGTTCTGAAGAACCTGTACTTCCGCGGCGAGACTTTGGGCCGCGACCTCTCGAAGCTGCTTGGGATTCCCTTCAGTTTGATCGAGCCGACACTCGACTTCCTCAAGCACGAGCGCATGATTGAGACCAAGCGCTCGTCGAGCTTAGGGAGTATCTCGGCAGTTTTCGCCCCGTCCGACGCCGGGCGGAACCGGGCCAAGGAATACCTCGAGTCGAACCAGCTTCTCGGACCCGCACCGGTCCCCCTCTATCAATACGTCACAGCGGCGCACGGGCAGCGAATCAAGTCCGGTTGGATGTCGAAGGAGCGCCTGATGAAGGCGTTCACGCAAGCGGTTGTCACGGACGATTTTTACTCGCGGTTTGGTCCGGCCGTGAACTCGTTCAAATCGATGCTTATCTACGGCAAGCCGGGGAACGGCAAGAGTTTTCTCTCCGAGCAACTGGCGCGCATCGATTCCGACAGCATTTACATCCCGTATCACGTCGAGGCCGATGGCCAGATCATCAAGGTCTTCGACCCGCTCTACCACCAGCCGCTCGACTCCACCGAAGAGAGCGTCTTCCTGACCAATGAACCGGAGTACGACCAGCGCTGGGCGAGGTGCAAGCGGCCATTTCTCACCACCGGTGGCGAGTTGACGATGGATATGCTCGACCTCATGTACATTCCGTCGTCGAGAATCTACGACGCCCCCTACCAGCTCAAGGCCAACAACGGCATCTACCTGGTCGACGATTTCGGACGCCAACAGATTACGCCGGCAGAGCTGCTGAACCGCTGGATCTATCCGCTCGATCGCGGCGTGGACTACCTGCGCTTCCAAACCGGCTCGAAGATCGAGGTACCGTTTGAGTGCTTCCTGATTTTCTCGTCGAACTTGAATCCTGACGACCTGGGCGACGAGGCCTTCCTGCGGCGACTCGAGTACAAGATGTTCATGAAGAACCCGAGCAAAGCGGAATTCAAGGCCATCTTTCAGGACTTCGCTTCGAGAATGGACCTCGAGTGTTCCGATGCACTGGTGGAGGCAGTCATCCGCGACCACTACGAGCGGACCGAGCGGAAGTTCCGCCGCTGCCACCCCCGCGACGTCATCCGGGCCACGATCGACCTGATCAAGTTCGAAAAGCAACCCTATACGTTGACCAAGGACATGATCGACAAAGCGTTCGAATTGAAGTTCGTGGCGCCTAACTACGAAGACGAGTAGGGGCGTCTCCTTCGCCGACTGCCGTGGGTGCGCCTACTTCCGACAACCGGACTTGTCGGAAGTCGGTTGGTGAGCGGTCACAAGCTACGTCGCTAGAGCGGTCACAAGCTACGTCGCTAGACAGGGCCACGCGGGCGGCGAGAACACTATCAGCTTTGTGGTAGTCTCGGAACAGTGGCAATGTACGGATGTCGCGCCTTTAGTTTTCCGATGTTCCTCTCCTTTGTCCTTGGGGGCACGCTACTCGTCGTATCCGCCCTGGACGCATGGCAGCGGCTCCTTTTCGCACTCGCATCCAGTTTTGCTTTTGATCTCCTGACTCCGTTCGTGGCAATTGGCTACGTTGCGGATGAACACTCCCCCTATTGGCTTGAACCTCGAGCCTCCGATGTAGGCTCGCGAGCACCACCTATCCTTTCGATCTCGTAGCTGATCCAGAGAGACGTATCACCGTCTCTCTGGGCGTCGTCGCTCGATTAAAGGGAGGGTTTCTTCGTGCTTCGCTGGTTTCGCATTCTTGGTTCCCATGGGCAGTCAGCCTCTGTCGAAACGAGTATCCGTCGAATCAACGACCGCCGCGCTGAGCTGACTGAATGTACTGACGAGGTATTGATGGCTGCGGCCCAGCAGGCGGAAGACCTGACGGAAGTCATCGCTGTAGTCGCTGAAGTGGCACGCCGTACCATTGGCCTCGACATGTTCGATGTCCAATCCAGGCAGCACTTGCTCTGGCCGATGGCAAGATCGCGGAAATGCAGACCGGCGAAGGAAAGACCCTGGCGGCAGTTCCCGCGGTCGTTTGGCTCGCCAAGCAGGGCCAAGGCGTGCACGTATTGACAGTCAACGACTACCTCGCCCAGCGCGACGCCCGCTGGATGGGTCCGATCTACGAATTCATCGGACTTGAAGTGGGGTGCATTCAGCATCACATGGAGGCTAAACAGCGCCGTCAAGCCTACTCCTGCCACGTCACCTACGCTACGGCAAACGAAGTTGGGTTCGATTACCTCCGGGACCAGCTTGCGCTCCACCCTTCCGAGCAGGTCCACCGACCCTTCGCCGCGGCAGTGATCGACGAAGTCGACTCCATTCTGATCGACGAATCCCGCATTCCGCTCGTGATCGCCGGGGGAAAGAACGCAAGGAGCGCGCTGGCACATCGTGTTGATGAAGTCACTCGCAGGTTCCGTCAGACGTTCGACTACACGATCGACGAGCACGGGCACAACGTGGCGCTGACGGATGCCGGCATCGCCGTGGTGGAGAGGGCTTTCGGCTGCGCCAATCTGTTCGAGGAGGTAAACCTCCCCTTGCACGGCGCCGTACAGGACTCACTGCACGCCCACGCCTTACTACGCCGCGATGTTGACTATGTGGTCAAAGATGGAGCCATCCAGTCCGTCGATGAATTCAAGGGGCGCATCGCGCGGGACCGGCGTTGGCCCGCTGGTTTGCAAACGGCCATCGAAGCCAAAGAACGGGTGGCGCTGAGAACCCAAGGTCACATTCTCGGGTCAATTACGATGCAGAACCTGATGGGCCTCTACCCACAGGTTTGTGGGATGACCGGCACGGCTGCCTCCCAAGCCGAAGAATTCCAGTCGATCTACGAGCTGGAAGTGGTAGTCATCCCGACTCACCGGCCAGTGATCCGGGTCGATCATCCCGACGTCGTCTTCGCCACCAAGCAAGAGAAGGAGCAATCCGTTGTTCAGGAAATCCGCCGGGTGTACAAAACGGGCCGGCCGGTTCTCGTAGGGACCGCCAGTGTCGAAGAATCCGAGCAACTCAGCGTGCAACTCACTGGGGTGCCTCACCGGGTTCTCAACGCCCGCAATGGCGAGCAGGAGGCGGCCATCATCGCCCGTGCGGGACAACGCGGTGCCATCACGATCTCGACCAACATGGCCGGTCGTGGCATCGACATCCAGATTGGAGAAGGAGTAGCCGAACTCGGCGGGCTCTACGTCATCGGGATGAATAAGCACGAGAGCCGTCGTATCGACAACCAGCTTCGCGGGCGCGCTGGCCGCCAAGGCGATCCCGGAAGCTCGCGCTTCTTCCTCTCGCGGGACGATCCCCTCCTTGTCAAGCACGGCATCGACGATCCTGAGCTAAGGCACGACCCCGACAGCATTCAGCGCGTCGTCGAAGGACACAACCTGGACATCAGGCAGTTCTTGCACAAATACGAAGGAGTCATCGAGAAACAACGACAGTCAGTTCAAACGCAGCGCCAGGACATTCTCAGCGGGATTTGCCCGCGCGCCTCAGAGACCGAAAGACTTGTCGCGTTGACCACGATCGATGATCTCTGGTCGGAACACCTCGCCGCCGTCGCGGAGCTCCGCGAGAGCATCCACTTGGTCTCGTTCGCGGGCCGCGATCCGCTTCTTGTGTATCTCCGGGATGTCCACGTCATGTTCGAGGAACTGCAGAACAGCGTTGAAGAAGAAGTAGCTCAGCGGATGACAAAGACAACGGAGGATGGGTTCCACGGGAGCGCGGAGCTACCTGGACCTACCTAAGCACCGATCAACCTCTCGGCAGCAGTACGGAAAGAATCCTTCGGGGCTTGGTGAGAAAGGTCAATAGCCGTAGGATCTGGGGCTAACCCCCTAAGAAAGGCGGTTCCGCGATTGGGGATTGTCGGAAGTTGCGTCGTAGTGGGTGCGGTGCCGTTAGCTTCCGCGAACCGGGACTTCTCGGAAGTGAGTTGCCCAAAAAGCGGGGGCGGATCGTGAACCGTTGGAGTAGGAATCGGAGGGATCTTCATCAAGTCCCCGAACCATGAAAGTCTTCGTTCCTGGTATCAAGACAATCTCGGGCTGCGCAACGTCCCTGGGTCTCAGCCCGCGCTGCTGTTTCTGGTATGACAGGAGGATGCACAAACGCGGCTGGCTCGTCGTTGTGTCACTGTCGCTCCTGCTGGCGAGCGGGTGCCGGCGCTCGGAGAAGACGCGCATCGGGGTCGTGCCCAAGGCCGTGTCGCATGTGTTCTGGCAGAGCGTTCACGCCGGAGCCGTGGCGGCGGGCCGCGAAGCCGATGTCGAGATCGACTGGATCGGCCCTCCGCAGGAGACCGACTTCTCCCGCCAGATCGAGATCGTGGATGCCATGATCAACAGCCGCGTCGACGCACTCGTGCTGGCGCCCACCGAGGCAACCGCGCTCGTCAACGTGGTCGAGAGAGCCGGGAAAACCGGCATCCCGGTGGCGATTTTCGACTCAGGGATCAATACCGAGCAGTACGTCTCTTTCGTCTCGACCAACAACTACCAAGCGGGCGTGCTCGCCGCGAAGAAGCTGGCCGAGCTTCTCGACAACAAGGGCAAGATCGCGGTGGTCAAGATGGTCCCCGGCAGCTCGTCCACGATGCAGCGCGAACAAGGGTTTGAAGACACCCTCGCCAAGGAGTTCCCCGACATTCACATCGCGGACGCGCAGTACTGCATGTCGGATCGCGCCCGGGCGCTGGCGATTACCGAGAACATGCTGACCGCGCACCCCGACCTCGACGCCTTGTTTGCGTCCGCCGAGCCGGGTACCGTGGGCGCCGCCAAGGCGGTGGAGAGCCGCGGGCTGGCCGACAAGGTCCATTTCGTCGGTTTCGATTTCAGCAACACGATCGAGGACGGCCTTAAGGGTGGGGCGATCGACGCCCTGGTTGTGCAGGACCCTTTCAAGATTGGCTACATGGCAGTGCAGGCTGTTCTGGAGAAGCTTGAAGGCGGCAGCCCGGAAAAGCGCATCGAAACGCCCATCCATGTCGTGACGCTCGCCGATCTCGACCGCCCCGAGATCGACGAGCTGTTGCATCCCGACTTAGACCGTTATTTGAAGTAGAGAGGCGCGCCAAGATCTCCGGGCAGCCGACATAACGTCGGCTTTGCCGCTTTCCCAAAGCGTCGGGAGCCCTACTCAGGACCGCTCCACCCCCTCGAAGCTCCAAACTCGCGAGGCAGACACGCCTCAGCCTCTTGTATAGGTGGTAGAGTATATGGTACCCTATATGGCAAATGCTCAAGACAACTGTCTATCTGGAAGAGAACACTGCCGTTGGCCTGCGCGACTTGGCTGAGGTGACCGCCCGCAGCCAGGCCGAGTTGATTCGTGAGGCCATCCGGCGGTATGTTGCAGCCGAAGCTCGCAAGACCGAGCGTCCGCCGCCGGTCGGTCTCGGGGAGTTCCAAAGTGGGCGGAGTGACGTCGGACGGCGTGCTGAGGAGTTGCTGCGAAGCGCCGCGCGCCGGCCAAGGCGTAAGGGTTGAGTGTCGTTGCGGACACCGGGGCAATCTATGCCCTCTTTGACAAGAGTGATCAGGACCACAGTCGCGTCCGATCCGCCCTCGACCACATCCGTGGCTCCATCCTCGTGCCCATGGCCATCCTTGGTGAGCTTGACTACTTGCTGCGGGAGTGGCTTGGCGTTGATGCCGAGTTAGCCTTCTTGGCCTCGGTTGAGCAGGGTACCTTTCGGTTGGAGCCGATGACGACGGCAGACGTGGGTCGATGCCGGCAGTTGATCGAACAGTACCGGCCTCTCGATCTTGGGTTGGCGGACGCCGCGGTGGTGGCAACTGCTGAGCGTTTCCACATCGATACGATCCTGACTCTCGACGAACGCGACTTTCGCATCGTGCGCCCTGTGATGGGCCTGTTTCGCCTGCTGCCTGCCGACCTCTAACCGAATACCGGGCCGCTGCCCGCACCTCCGGCCGCTCACAAACCGAGTGTTACAATGCGCTTGAGATGTTCACCTGGGACTGTCCGAAGTGTGGCCACGAGCTTGATGTGGACGCGGAGCAGTGCCCGAAGTGCGGCACGTCGTTCAAAGAGGAGCTTGCCTCGGCCGCACCCCCGGCGCCCGCATCGCCCCAAGCAGCACCGACGGGTCCCGCAAGCGCGGCGAGGCCGCCCTTCACCGCACCCCCACACGCACCTGCGCAGCAGGCATCTTCCTCTTCAGCGCCGCAGACGCCCCCGGCGCCACCGACACAAGCATTCTCGGCTCCGCCCACTCGGGCGCAGGCGCCTTCGGCGATGCTTCCCGAGACGCGGGCCGTTCCGCCGGTCCGCCCCGCGTCGCGGCGACCGTTTTCGCGTCCGCCGGCGCAGCCTGCCCCCGCCCAGCCGCCCCCAGCCCAGCAAGCGCCCGCGCAGGCGTCGCCCACGCAAGTACCGTTGCCCCAGCCCGCTCCACCCGCTCGAGCGCGGAGCCCCCAGCCTTCACCGTACGGAGTTCAGCCGAAGCACCTTGCCCTGATCTTGATCGTGTTGGTCACGGCGGTCGTGGCGGCGCTCTTCTTCTCGCGACCGAGTTTGTTCCACGGTGACAGTGGACTTGCGTTGGAAGGAGTGCCCGAGGAGGCCGCCGGTGCTATGGGTGCGGGCTCGGCGGTATTCGGGGACTTGCAGGTCGCGGGCATCCGCACGTGGTACACACCCGATCACAAGCCGAAAGTGCGCGTGGTCATCATCAATCACGGAGAGGTGCCGCGTACAGGCATCGATCTCCAGGTGCATCTACGTCCGGCCGCGGCGCCCGCCGACGCGCCCCCGCTGGCCAGCTTCTCGATCCGCCTCGACGAGGAACTGGGTCCGCGGCAGATCCGCGACATCGAAACCGACCTGATGGCCTTGGGCACGCTGGCGTCGTTCCCCAAGTGGGACAAGCTTCGGGTCGACTTGGAAGCACGCTAGGTGGACCGTCGCAGAGAAAACTTTGGTCGACGAGCAGCCGGGTGGGCACAAGGGCCCGACCGTACAGTCTCGCTGGATAGTCCGACGCCTAAGGAACCTCCGCGACATTCCACTAGCCGGCGCCGCTCTGGAGCCCGCTCACACGTCGCGATAGAAAGGACCACCCATGAACCGACAACTCCTGGCCCTTGCGGCCGTTTCCCTTCTGACACTAGCGGCCCCGTCTGATCTCCGCTGCCAGGACACCGCCTACTGGACCCAGGCCGACTTGGCCGCCTACGCCAAGAGCCTGGCCCCGAAGATCAACGAGCAGCATTTCGCGCTCGAGAGGCTCGGTGAATTTGGTAGCCACTTCGCACTGATGGTCCACCGCGAAGGGAACGGGCCGGCCGAGATCCACGACGACTTCACGGATTTCTACGTCGTGCAGGCCGGAGCAGGGACGCTCTACACGGGCGGCGAGGTCGTTGAGCCCAAAACGACCGACCCCGGCGAGATTCGTGGCCAGTCGATCAAGGGCGGCCAGACCCGGCCCTTGAAACCGGGAGACGTGGTCAACATTCCCCCGAAGACGCCCCACCAGGTGACGATCGAGTCAGGCAAGACCATCACTTACTTGATCGTGAAGATCCGGGCCAAGCCCTAAGCCTGCCTCCCGCACCACCTGAGCAGGCGTTGAGTCGCAAGAAGATGCAGCCAGAGGTGTTCTTGCGCTACTTTCCGGGCGCCGGCCTGACCGCGATGGTCACATCGCGGCGGCTGCGAATCTTCTGGCCGTTCTCGTCGCACTCCACCTCGATCACGATCGGCACGGTGTCGCCGGGTTCCACCCCATCGGGCACGAACACGTTGATCTGATTCAACCCCACCAGCGTGGGATGCAGAATCGGCGTTCCGATGATGGTCGCTTCCACGCCTCCGATAAAGACGCGGATGATCTTGGCCGTCGGGATCAGGTCGCCCGGCGCGTCGCCGACGGCGGGCGGTGCTCCCGCCAGCGGCCCCAGGCCGTTGCACCAGATCGTGATGACCCCGCCAATCGCCGCCGGCTGGCCTATTACGCCCGAGAAGAAGCCGTCGGGCTGCGCCCACGATAATGGAATCACGTCGTCTTCCGCGCTCAGCTTGAAGTTCGTCACCACGCCGGGACCGGGCCCGAACTGCACGGTGAAAATGCCCGGGGAGGCCAGTGCCGCGCCGGCCGAGAACGGTTCGCTCCAGAAGTCTTCCTCGCCGTCACGACCCTGCCAGTGCGCGCGCACGTCGACCCGACCGCTGCTGACGTCGAGATCCCAAGGCGCCTGGACGTTGGCCTGGTCAAACACGCCGTCAAACACCCCGAACAACGCGCCCGGCTTGTCGTTAAAGGTGACGGAGAAACCGTTGAGGTCGAGGCTCAGTGGTACCGACGAAGATTGTGCCGTGCCCTCGGTGAACAGGCCCCCGATCGCAACAATTGCGCCGGGTGAGATCAAGGGCCGGAACCCGGCGGCGTCAAATACACCGCTGATCTCGTGTGAGGTCGGGCAGTCGAGCTTCATCACGAAGGCGTCTCGGGCGCCGTTGTAAGTCAGGTCGGGCCCGACCAGGACCGGGAAAGTGTCCTCCGCTGATTCCGTGCCGTGCCCGGTCAGATGGGCGTTGTCGCTGCCATCGACCGCCACCGAGCTAACACGGTCGAATCCCTCGCCCCCGATGTAGGTCGAGGCAATCAGGCCCGAGCCGTCGGGCCGCACTTTGGCCGCGAAACCGTCCTCTCCCCCGTTGAACGAGTCATCCAAGCCCTCGACGATAGGGAAGTCGACCGAGCTGGTGCCACCCGTCACCCAGTTGGCGCCGCTGCTGTCGATGGCACAGTGCAGGACGGAATCCCTGTTTGTGCCACCGATGTAGCCGTTGTAGAGCAGGGTGGTTCCGGCCGCGTTCAGCCGCCGATGTAGCCGGCCCATCCTGCAGCGCATAGCCTGCCGGCACGTCGACACGGGTGGCGCCGACTTGCTGGTACACGTAAGGCGCGTCATCCACGAAGCTCCCTAGCGGGGTCGAGACGACGAGCTGGCCGTCGTCGTTCAGAGTGACGTCGGCGGAGCGAAACGCGAGCTTGATCTGATTAGGGTCCGCGCCGGGCGCGACGGTGAAGGCGTACTTCAACTCCTGGGTGGCCGCCGTGTACTCTAGATCGATTCCCGGCCACAACTCCTCGTAGACCAGACTCCGGTGAGTCGGTATGCCGGCAGTGTGGTTGTCCTCGAGCCCTCCTTTGAAATAGCTGATGACGGCCTCGCCGCGCTCGCGGCCTACGGGACGCACCTCCGGGTCGGCCCCGACAAAGTCCAGCTTGACCGCCCAGCGGCGCAGATTCGATTCTGCCTGGGCCGACTCGCGCTGCGAACCTTGGCCCCACCGCGCCGGATGGATGCGCGGCTCTTCTGCGGGATGCGCTCCGGTGTGCTGGGGCTCCTGCCGAGTTAGAGCGAACGTTACTCCTCTCGATGTGAAGTAGATCTCCCGGTCTCGGCCCTTGATGTAATAGCGAACGGCGGAATCCATCTGACCGCGGTTCTCGATGAAGTACAACGGCAGATCAGTGAGTAACTCGTGACCCTGCTCGGATAGAACCGCGGGCATGTGGCTCGGGGACTCCCCGCTCCGTATGCCAGGTGCCAAGGCGACCAAGACCGCGACTCCCCCGATCAAAACGAATGAGAATACACCGCTCTTCTTCGACACGATCCCCTCCCCGAGTTTCGCTCAGTGCAAATCTATTTGCACGTGCCGGCCGAGCCGCTCAACCATGGTTTCGAGTCTACCAACTCATTGGTAGCCCACCATGCGAGTCGGGCGGAGGAGCAGACATTTAACAGGTATTGAATGTTGATGAACTCAACCCCCAACCCGTGACGGCGATCACATCACGCTAGCTGTCGCTAGGGCTGCGGCTCGTAGGGGGCCTCGACCTTCTCTGGCGGTGATGTGCGGCGACGGAGTTCCTCCCATGTTGCCGCGACCTCGGCGCTGTTCCCACCATTTAGTTCAACGGCTCGCTCCGCCTCGTGCCGCGCCTCGGTTGTGCGGCCCGCCTTTTCGAGAATCCGGGCCAGCATCCAGTGCGACTTATACCAAGCCGGCGCGATCTCGATCGAGGCACGTAATGCCGTCTCGGTCCCAGTGAGGTCGTTGACCACCGAACGAAACGCCGCCAGGTTGTAGTAAGCGTTGAGCTTCTGCTCGGACTCACCGACGGCCCGCCCGGCGGCGGCCAGCCCGTCACGCCAGGCGGATTGCTTGTCTTCCAAATTCGGCGCGCTTCCCGCCAGCGAAGCCATCGCCCGCGAGTACCAGAAGTCGACACTCATCCCCCACGGCTGCGCGCGCCGTACCTCTTTGTAGGCTTCGATCGCGCCGCCCACGTCTTGGGCCCTCACCAGGGATCGTACCCTTGCCAGGTGCAGGTCCGCGAGCCCCAACTGCACGGCGAAACCAGCGAAGCCGACCGCCAGCGGGATGGTAGCCCATCGCCACGCCAAAGCCTGCCGCGGCGCCGCGCCCGGCGTTTTCCTGGGACCGGCGACCGACGAACTCGACAGCGCCATCAGCCAAGCCGCCACCACGTAGAGGTAGAGCGCCGTCGGCGCCGTGAAGGCCAGGAACTGCTGGCTAATCAAACCGCCGAAGACAGCAGCAGCGGCGAGCCCGGTAACGTCCGGTGCTTGCTTCCTGTTTCGCCAAGCAGCCCAGAGCGGCAACACCGCCAGGCCCGCGAAAGCTGCCAGCCCTAAAACCCCTTGCGCCGTATCCAGAAACACGTTGTGCGGCGACTCGTGATACCAATCCGGATACGCTTTGGCCAACTCGACCGATTGATAATGCGGGAACTCGTTCCCGAATGTCTCCAGTCCGGTTCCCAGCAGCCAGTGGTCTCCCGCCATGCGCAACGAGTCGCGCCACAACCACAGGCGCGATCCACCGCGGGCGTCCTCGACCGACCACTGGACGCGGCTGCGCAGTTTCTGTCCGGCCGGCAGTAGCAGAAAGACCACGCCGGCCACCGCCAGCGCGCCCACGGTAATCGCTCGCTGGCGCGTGAGGCGGGGGCGGTACCACACCAGGGCCAGCGCCGCGCCCCCGGCGAGCCCCAGCAGCGCCGACCGCGTTCCGGTCAGCACGATAGCGATTGCCGCTACCAAGGCCGTGGCCCCGGCTAAGCGCCGCCAGAATGCCGATTCCTCCAGGCGCACCAGCGCCGCCGACATGAACACGACGTAGAGAAGGTAGGTGGCGAAATAACCCGCGTGGCCGAGCGTCCCCGGGGGACGCACAATGCCCCAGCCCTCCCCGCCGACGTGATACGCCTCGGCGGGCAACAGGGGGTCGATGCCGAAGTACTGCGCGATGCCGTAGCAGGAGACCAAAAGGCCTGCGCCGGTGATGGCGCGCAGCGGCGTGCGAACGCGCTTGATGTCGGCCGACGCCCACCCGAGAAAGACCGCCGCGAAGCTGAGCAGAGCCGCATGGGACACCAACCCGAGCCGCCGCCAGTTGGTCCCGCCGAACGAAAGCTCCGGCTGCGATGAGAGAGCAGTCGAGACAACCAGCGAGACGGCGTACACGCCCAGCAGCAACAGAAACCAGCGGGTCGTGCGACCGTGCAGCGCCCTGGTCAGACCCTCGACGAAACTGGGCCACAGTAGGATCGCGGCCGCCGCGCCCAACAAGAGCAGAACTATTTTGGGCGCTACATCGAAATGAAACGATAGCTCCGGCAGCAGGACAACCGGGACAGCCGCCGTCACCATGCAACAGAAACCAGCGGGTCGTGCGACCGTGCAGCGCCCTGGTCAGACCCTCGACGAAACTGGGCCACAGTAGGATCGCGGCCGCCGCGCCCAACAAGAGCAGAACTATTTTGGGCGCTACATCGAAATGAAACGATAGCTCCGGCAGCAGGACAACCGGGACAGCCGCCGTCACACTCGACACCACCGCTGTAAGGCCACGCGAGGCCGGGGTGTTGGCGCGCTGCCTCAACCGGTCACTCATGGAGCCTCATGGTGAGGGTTGCGAGCGTACGTCTCGCTGTTGACACCACTAGAAGGCATACGTATCGTGCCTTAATAGGCTAGCATTCCGCATTTCCCGACCTTTGCTAACCATGGACCTCGAAAGACGATCGTTCACGCTGGGATTGAAGCTCCTTTTCTCGGTCTCGCTCGCTGCGTCGTTTCTCCTTGCCGTCTTCCTGCGTTTCTATTCAGGCATCTTCGCGGTCACGGACCTGCCTGTGTGGACGGCCTACCTGCTCTATCTCGGGTTGGCCTTGGCCGCTTGGAACTTGATTGAGCACCGCCTACCTCTGGCGTCAACGGTCGCCGACGAGCGTTCGATGGCAACGTGGCTGTGGCGGCTGCTGCAAGTCTGCCTGCTGACCCTGGCGATTGTTTCGGTGGGAACGTTCTTCTGGCGCGACTACTCGTTCTCGCGCTACACGGTCGGGATCTTCTGGCTCCTTCATTTCACCGCCGCCGGGACGTTGGCCACTGCCGCGCGTGTTTGGTGGCGCCGGCGTTACGGACTTCCGCGGGCCGAGGTGTGGCTGGCGGGCGGCGAAATCTCCGACCGCCAGCTCGAGGAATTCGGCCGCCGTGCCGCTCGCGCGCTCGACGTTCGCCGCCTGCCGTCACCGGAATCACTGCTCAGCGAGCTTCACCGGCCGGCGGCCGGACGGAAAGCCACCGAAGTGCTGGTGGCGCTCGGCGCGAAACAAGCGTCCTTCTACCCCGCCGTTGCCGCGCGGCTCACCGCCACGCATCCCGGCTCCGGCGTTTTGCTCGCCGCTCCTGCTGTGGAGCCCTCGGCCATCCAAGGTGACCTGTTCCTCGTACCGACAGACTCGCGCACGGCCGACACGCTCGACTATGTCGTCTCGAAACGTATCTTCGATTTCGTGGTGGCAGGCCTAGGCTCGATCGTGCTCAGCCCGCTGCTGGTTCTGACGGCATTGCTCGTGCGAGTCCGCTTGGGCAGACCCGTGCTGATCAGGCAGTGGCGCGTGGGCCGTGGCGGTGCCGAGTTTCTCCTCTACAAGTTCCGAACGCTTCCCCTCGCGGCACTGGAGAGCAGCGATCATCAGTGGGCGGTCGCTCCACCCAACCGCCTCGCCGCCTTCCTGCGCGCCGTGGGTTTCGACGAGTTGCCGCAGCTCTTCAACGTCTTGCGCGGCGAGATGAGCCTCGTGGGACCCCGCCCGGAACGTCCGCACTTCGTCGAGCGCTTTCAGAGCGAACTGCCGTTCTACTCCACGCGCCACCGGCTGCAGGTGGGCATCACCGGCTGGGCGCAGGTCAACGGCTGGCGGGGTAATACATCGATTGCGCGCCGAGTCGAGTATGATCTGTATTATCTGACCCACTGGTCGCTCGGATTCGACCTGCGGATTCTTGCTCTGACCGCGGCCGGATTGGCCCGAAACCTGTTCGGCTTCGGGCGTGCCGAACCGAAAGCCCGCGATGCCCGAGTCGTTTGACGCCTACCAGTACCTGCTGCATCTGCGGAGCCGCTGGCGCGTCGTAGCCACCGCCTGCGCCGTGGCCCTCGCCCTGGCCCTCGCCGTGAGCCTTCTCGCGACGAAACAGTACGTTGCAACGGCGCGCGTGCTGATCGAACCGCCGGGCAGCAGCGACCCGAGGGCCGCCACCGCGATCAGCCCGGTCTATCTCGAGTCGCTCGAAACCTACGTGCATCTCGCCTTGAGCGATAGCCTCTTTGCGAAGGCCGTGAACGAGTTGGGAATCCGCGACTCCGACCGACCCGAGCCGCTCTCCTCTCTCAAGAAGAGCATTCTCGCAGTCGAGATCCCCCGCAACACGAAGATTCTCGACATCTCGGTCAAGCTGCCCGATCCCGAGAAAGCCCAGGAACTGGCAGCTTTCATCGCGCAGGAGACGGTCAGCCTCAATCAGCGGACGATCGCCGAAAGCGACAAGGCACAAACGGTTCCCATCGAAGAGCTGCGCGCCGAGGCCCGCCGCCGCGTCGAGGAAGCCGAAGCTGCGTCCATGGAGGTGGCCAAGGGCGGGTCCGCCGAAGGGCTGCTCGAAGAGATGCTAGCGTCGATCGATTCCCGTTGGCTGATTCAACAAGAGATCTTCTACGCCGAAGACCGCCGCGCCGAGTTGGCCGGCGCGCAGTTGGCCGGCACCCAGTTGGACCACGCCGGGACACAGCCAAGCTCCGACAAGGAAGCAGCCGCTGAATCGCTTGTGGCCGCAGAGGCGCGTCTAGCCCGTCTTCGCAGCCAAAGCGCCGAACTCGACCGCGAAATCGCGGCCAAGCGGCGCACGCTGGCCTCGACGGAAACCCGCCAGGAAGCGGGGGAGTCTGAGCGCTCGACGGCCTGGGCGGCGCTACAGGAAGCCGAGGCGCGGCTGGCGCAGGCGCAGGCGACCGTGGCCGTGCGCGGCGAACGCCTGCAGGTGATCGATCCCGGCGTTGTGCCCGAACGACACACCTCCCCGAATGTCCCTTTGAACCTGATCGTGGCGCTCTTGTTCGGCGCCGTGGTCTCCCTCGTCTACCTGACGATCGACTTCAGCTTGGTGCTGCGCAGGGCCGAGTCGCGCCGGCAGTCGATTCGCGTGGCCGGCCACGGCTGAGCACGGTGCATACTTAGACACCGCGCATACTTAAACACCGTGCATACTTAGACACCGTGCCTACCTAAACACCATGCCTGAACCGCGTGTGGCGCTGGTCCACGACTGGCTCACCGGGATGCGCGGCGGCGAGAAGGTGCTGCTCGAGTTGTGCCGCCTGTTCCCCAACTCTGAGATCCATACGCTGTTGTGGAACCGTGGTTCGGTCCACCTGGAGATCGAGCGCCGCGTGCGCCAGACTTCCTTCTTGCAGAAGCTGCCGTGGGCCGCTACCGAGTATCGCAACTACCTGCCGCTGTTTCCCGCCGCGGTGCGCTCGCTGGATGTTGGCGGAGCCGACCTCGTCATCAGCTGCAGCCACGCCGTCGCGAAAGGTGTGCGCGTGCCCGACGGCGTACCGCACGTCAGCTACATCTTCACCCCGATGCGCTACCTGTGGGACGAGACGGATAGCTATTTCCAAAAGGGTCGGGGACGCTGGTGGAAGCGGGCAGGCCTCGCCGTGTTGACGCCCTATCTGCGCCGTTTCGACGTGAGAACAACTGCCCAGGTGCAATGGCTGATTGCGGACTCGGAGACAGTGCGCCAACGCATCCGGCGTTACTGGAACGTCGAGGCAACGGTCATCCATCCGCCGGTCGACACGGATTTCTTTCACCTGGCCGACCCTGCCCGAGAAGAGGGCTTCTACCTGGTCGTCTCATCCCTCGAGCCCTACAAGCGCATCGACCTCGCAATCGAGGCTTTTCGAAGTCTTTCGCATCGCTTGGTCATTGCCGGCTCCGGCTCGCAGGCGGACGACCTTCGGTGTTCTGCTCCGGCGAACGTCTCCTTTCTCGGCCATGTGACCGATGAGCAGCTGCTGGACCTCTACCAACGATGCCGTGCGCTCATATTTCCGGGCGTCGAGGACTTCGGCATCGTCCCGGTCGAGGCGCTGGCTTGCGGCAAGCCGGTGATCTGCTTCGGCCGCGGGGGCGTAACCGAAAGCGTCGCCGACGGCGAAACAGGCATCCACTTCCACCCGCAAACCGCCGCGGCGTTGCAGGAAGCCGTGATTCGCTCAGAGAAAGCCCAGTGGGATCCCCAACGCTTACGCCGAGCGGCACTGCCGTTTTCGCGCGACCGCTTTCGAGATAAGATGGGATCATTCCTCCGCTCGCGGGCCGGGTACCGCGCGGCGGCTTCCCCTCAACCCGTCTTCCCCTCAACAACGTGACGTCCGTCAAGGAGCCGGCTTCGTCTGAGATCTCCGCGACGCGCGTACTCAAGGGCAGCTTGATCGTCGGGACCGGGCTGTTTTCGGCGCAGCTTGCGGGCTTTGTTCGCCAACTCGTGATCGGCTACCTGCTCGGCACCGGCTCGGAGGCCGACGCGTTGTCGGCCGCGATGGCGCCGATCGAAACCTGGTGGGCGGTGTTGGCGACCGCGGTGATCTTCGGCTTCGCGCCGATGTTTTCTCCCCACAACGGCCAGGCGGCGCATAGCTTTGGCGACGTTCTCAAGCCGGTGGCGCGCTTGGCGGTCGTGTCTACGATCCTCTTCTTCCTGCTGGCGGAACCGTTGATTCTCCTGTTCGCGCCCGGGCTCGACGCGGATACGGCCGCGCTAGGCGCACAGTTGCTTCGTTGGCTGAGCCTTTCGCCCGCGGCGATTGGGGTCGCGTTCGTCTACACGGCGCTGCTGTTCAGCCACCGTCATTTCGCGGTGGCTTCGTTTCACCACGCGACCGTCAACGTCTCGACCATTGTTGGAGCCCTACTCTTGCACGAAAGCCTCGGGGTCTACGGTTTCGCGGTGGGCTATGTGAGTGGCACTTTCCTTCATCTCGCCATCAACCACTTCTACGCCCGCAGGACTGTCGCCGACGGCAGGCCGGCAAGCAGCGCGCTTGGCTTGAAGGACCTGTTAGCGGCGCCGGCCCCGATCCTCGCCCACGCGCTGGCCATGGAGCTCAACACAGCCGTTACCCGGGCGTACGCATCGATGTTCGGAGTGGGCATGACGGCGGCGTTCGAGTTCGGGTTCAAGCTTTTGCGGGTGCCGCTCGCGCTGCTGGTAATCCCCCTGTCGCAGTCACTTCTGCCCGAGGTCGCGTCTCGTCCCGGCGAGGCCGCCCCCCGCCAGGCTCCTCTGCGGGCCGTCGGTCGCGCCTCCTGGTTGCTGGCCGGTTTTCTGGCTGTCGTAGCCGCGGTCATGTTTATCGGACGCCAGTCGATCGTAAGTCTGCTGTTCGAGCGCGGCGAGTTCGGTGGCGCCTCCACCACCGCGGTTGCCGCCATTCTGCTGGCCTACACTCCGGTGATTCTCGGCCGTGGGTTGAGCGACTTCCTCTCGCGAAACCTTTTCGCGATGGGCCGGTTTCGTGTAGCTCTGATCACCGCGGCTGGAGCCCTCGCCGTCAACTTGGTCGTCTCTTTTCTCGTGCCGCCGGAGCAACCGGAACTGATCGGGCTGGGGGCGATGATTGGTTTCACCGTGGGAGCCATCGTCATCGTGGGCCATGTTCTGAGGCTGCGGCGCGATGCCTGAGCCGGTCGAGCAGTCATTGCAGGACCGCTCCTGGGTGGTCGAATTGGGGGTGGGGGCTCTGCTCGGCGCTCTGGCCACCGGCTTGGCGGTGTTCAGCGGACAGAAGAGTGCGCATCTCGGACTCGCCGTGCCCGCGCTGGTTCTTCTGGTTTGGTGGAGCTTCGGTAGGGCGTCCCGCTGGTTCTTCGTCTTCAGCGCGGCGTCTCTGCTATTGCCGCCGCTAGAGCTCGTGAGCGGTGTCTGGGTACACCCGGCCGTGTTCGCCGCGTTACTCGGCCTGTGGAGCGGTCTGCCTCAACTGCGGTCGTGGCGCTTTCGCAATGACGCGATGACGGTTGCCTCAGCGCTCTTCCTGCTGGCGCTGCTGCTCTCGGTCCCGATGGCGCTGCTCTATTCCGGGCCCGAGGTCGCCGCCGGGAGCCTGGCGCGGGTGCTGCTGTTTGCGATTGGGCTCTACGTGTTCTTCTATCTCGCCCACGGACCTGGTTTGCAGGAGGCGCTCGACCCGTCCAACTGGATGCGAGCCCTGTTCGCTCTGTGTGTCCTGTCCGCGGCGATCGCGTGCGTCGATTTCCACTTTCAGTTCGCGCCCGCCGGACCTTTCGGCGCACAGTACGTGTGGCTGCGGGACGGCGTCTACCGGCGCGCGCAAGGGTTCTTTTACGACGCCGGCATGTTGGGCAACCTGTGCGCCTTCTTTCTGCTGTTTGCCGCCTTGGCGTGGCTCCGTCCTTCCGTACGACGGCGCGTCCTGCGCCGACGCTGGCTGCTGGCGGGCGGTGTCGTCCTCTCGGCCGCCCTGCTCTTCTCTTTCTCGCGGTCATCGTTGCTCAACCTGTTTGTGGGCTTGGCCACGCTGCTGTTCCTCGAGCGCGGGAAGATCCGCATCGGCCGCTGGATGACAGCCTTACCCGCCATCGCCGCCGGCGGACTGGTATCCGCGTGGGCTCTGTTCCCTTCCTTCGTCGAGTCGTACTTCGATCGGCTGTGGCTCACCGCCGGCAACCTGTTCGCCTCGCCCGAAATATGGCTCTCCGGACGCCTTGAGTCCTGGCAAGCGCTGCTGGGTTTTCTGGGTGCGGAACCGTGGCACGCGCTCTTCGGCATCGGATTCAAGACGCTGCCGCACAGTCGAGCCATTGGCGACTCCTTCGGGGGTTTTGGAGGCCGCCCGATCATTGCCGACAACATGTATCTCAGCAGTCTCGTCGAAACGGGCATTATCGGCTTCACGGCGATGATGGCCTTGATTCTGGCGGTACTTGTGACCGCACGCCGGGCTTCCCGCAGCCGAAACGAGACGGCCGCCTTCCTCGGCGCCTGGGTGTTTTGCTTCTGGGTCGGGCAGCTTTTTCAGATGATGTCCGTCGACGTGCTCACCTACTGGCGCGTGCTGCCTCTCTACTTCGGTGTCCTTGCATTGGCGGTTCGCGAATCACGACGTAGCGAGTCGCGACGCAACGGGGAGGCGCCGCTGACGGCTGGATGAAAATCCTCTTCCTCGACCAGTTCTCCGATCTCGGCGGCGCGCAGAAATGTCTGCTCGACCTATTGCCGGCGGTGCACGCGGCCGGCTGGTCCGCGGAGGTCGCGGTACCCGGCAGCGGTCCGTTGGTCGAACAGGTCCGCGCGCTTGGCGGCACGGCCCATTCGTTTCCCGGTCAGCTCTACCGCTCTCACCGAAAGTCGCTTGCCGACGGATGGCGGTTCGCACGCCGGACACCTCAGCTTGCGGAGCGGATTCGACAGCTTGCCGAACACACCGGAGCTCGGCTCGTCTACGTCAACGGGCCCCGCCTGCTGCCTGCCGCGGCGGTGGCCGCGCGCGGACGCCTTCCGCTGCTGTTCCACTGTCACAACCATATTCCGCAGCGCGCCGCCGCCTGGCTAGCCGGACGGTCGCTCCGCTGGGCAGGCGCGTCTGTCATCACCTGTTGCCGTTTCGCCGCCGCTCCCGTCGCCGGCTTTGTTCCCCGGGACAAGCTACACCTGATCCACAACGGCGTTGCCGAAACCACGCCGGCCAGGCGCACCACGCCGGAGAACGGCGAGATTCGCATCGGAGTCATTGGCAGGATCGCTCCCGAAAAGGGTCAACTCGAGTTCCTCGTGTCCGCGCGCTTACTGGCGAAAGCCCTTCCGCGGTGCCGGTTTGTGATCGCCGGCGAAGCTCTTTTCGACGACCCCGACTCTCGGCTCTACCGGCGCTCGCTCGACCCTTTGGCTGCCGATTTGCCGGTCGAGTTCGTAGGATGGCGCGACGATGTCTTGGACGTGATGCGCGGTCTCGATCTCGTGGTGGTGCCCTCGATTCGCGAAGCCGGCATGCCCCGCGTCCTTCTGGAAGCGTACGCCGCGGGCGTCCCAATCGTCGCCTTCCCGACCGGCGGCATCCCCGAAGCTATCGTCGATGGGGAGACGGGTTTTCTCGTCGACCCGCCCACGCCGAATGAGCTCGCGACAAAGATCCTCGCCTTGCTGCTCCACCATCCAGAGCGCCTTCGTGCTGTAGCCGAAGCCGGCCGCTCAGCGTGGCGCGAACGCTTCACGCTCGAAAACTACCAGCGCCGTGTGACGCAAGTGATGAGTGGCGTTGTGTCGGGGTTCGCGGAATAACCCGCCTCGCCGTTGCCGCCGAGGGGGTAGGCGAAAGGCCGCGGATCTCAAACACTACGGGTACTGAGCGGCGGGGGAGCGGATGTGCCTGTCGAGAGATGGTCTTGCCCCTGGAGGCTGTTGGGCGGACGCAACGGTGCGCCCCTAGAATCCGGGGCCGGCCGTTTGCTGGCTATATCGGGAAGTGATCACCGATCAGGCTGCGGAGTTCGGCTGGATCGAACTCGATGCCGGCACGGGAGTAGCGCACCAGCCCCTTGCGGCGAAACTGGCTCATGTGTTGTGTGATGATCTCGCGCGAGGTCCCCACGTAGCGCGCCAGCAATTCGTGCGTGACGGGCATGATGTGAATCGTCGAGCGGCCGTTGGGCTCGCCCAGTTCGTCGGCCAGCCGCAACAGCGCCTTGATCAGCCGCTGGCCGATGGGGTCGGTGGCGAGGCTTTCGATACGGGCGTCGGCGTGCCGCAGTTTCCGCGCCAGCACCCGTAACAACGACGGACCCAGTTCCGGCAGCCGAATCAGGATGCTGTGCAGGTCGCTCGTGGTCCATTCCATGATGGACGTATCTTCCTGAGCCACCGCCGTTTCTCCACGGTACGGGGAGCCGAGAAGGCAGGATTCGCCAAAGAACGAGTCCCGCGCACAGAAATCGATCACGATCTCCTTGCCGGATTCGCCGAAGCGGCTGAGCTTGACGAAACCGTCGACGACGAGGAAGAAGCTCTCGGCGCGGTCATGGGCCGAGTAAACCATCTGATCCTTGCTGAAGTCTTGCGGTTTTCGGCGGGGCAGAATATCGAGCGGGTCATCCCATGCCGCCGCAACTGGAAGGGACTGCACAACCCCAAGGGACATCAGTTCGTTCCTCCCTGCGCTGTTGGCGCCCCCGGGAGGCTGTAGCCGCTCCGTGAGGCGAATGCCCGTGCTCGACACTGGGGGAGATCTGCGCCGGGCCGCTGTGCGGCTGGTCCGTACACCTGCTCCCTTGTGGTTAGACCCCGGCCGGGGACGATTGGTTTCGTTGCGGAAGAGGAATTTCGGCGTGGGCGAGAGGGAGGACTGGGGAAACGGCGGGCCACGGGGAGGGGCGGACACCGCCAGGGGCGGGGATCACGGGCCGGCGTCGTTTTAGCGCTTGGCCTGTTCCCACTGACTCTCGAGGGTCTTGAGAAGCCGGTCGTGCACGTCTTGGGGTAACGGATGGCAGTCGGTGTGCTGCACGATCTCGACCGTCTTTCGTGTGTCGTCGAACTCCACCCAGCAATCAGTACACTTCCCCAGGTGGGCTTCGAGCGCCACCCGAAGATCCGGTTCGATAGCCCCGTCGATGTAGTCGGAGACCTGCTCGAGAAAATGTTTACACGTTACTTTACGCTTCGTGCCCATTTTTTTTCACAACCCGGCGCAGCTTCTGTTGCAACTGAAGCCGCGCGCGAAGCAACCGCGATTTCACCGCTGATTCGGACAGATCCAGCATCTGGCCCGTTTCTTCCGTTGAGAAGCCTTCGACGTCGCGGAGGACGAACACGGGACGATAGGTCTCCGACAAGCCGTCGATCGCGCCCGCGATGTAGTCGCGCAACTCCTCCCGTCCATAGATCTCTTCGGGGGTTTCGCCCTCGGAGGGGACCTCGCGCGCCAGCGCACCGTCGGTGGTTTCGAGTTCCTCGTCGAGCGAAACCGTGGCGCGGTTCTTGCCGCGGCGGATGCGCATCAGCGCTTCGTTGACGGCGATACGGACCAGCCAGGTGTAGAACTTGGAGTTACCTTGAAACTGGTCGAGCCGCGAATACGACTTGAGGAAGGTCTCCTGGAGAACGTCCTCGGCGTCTTGGTCGTTGCGGGTGATGTGCCGCGCGACTCGGAACACGCGCGGTGCATAGCGCTCGACGAGTTCGGTAAAGGCGCCCGTGTCACCCTGCTTGGCCTGGTTGGCCAATCCGACATCGTCGAACGCGGTCTCGCTGGAAGATACAGTCATTGAACTGGATTCTGTGCCGGATCAGCCAGCACCCCTTATTGTGAGCGCCGGGGTTCACAGACGCAAGTAATTCAGAGGGTCTGCTATCATGGCCAAACTGTTCCGCGCGGTGTTCGCCGCGCACTCGCTTGATCCGGTTTTCCGCCGGCCCGAGCCGCCCGTTTCACTCCCGGTCAACCCAAGCGATGAGACATTCCAAGGAGGATCTGCTTTCTCAACCCACCCGGCCGTTCGCCATCGGCGAGGCCAAGACCGCCTCATCGGTTCTCGACAAGATGGCGGGCACGGCGTTTCAAGGGCGGCAGCTTGGGCGCGCCTTCGACGTCTGGAAGCAGATGCTTGCCGACCCGGAATGCACCATCCTGATGGGCCTGTCGGGCGCGATGGTGCCGGCCGGCATGCGGCGCTTGGTCTCCTACATGATCGAGCACCGGCTAATCGACGCCCTCACCTCGACCGGCGCAAACTTCTTCCACGACATCCACGAAAGCAAGGGCTTTTACCACTACCAGGGCTCGTCGGAGATGGATGACGAGCACCTGGGCGAGCATATGGTCGATCGCATGTACGACGTGCTGGCCGATGAGGTGCGCTTTCGCGAGCACGACTTGTGGATCGGCAGCTTCGCGGCGCGCCTCGACCAAAGCCGGGCGTACACGACGCGCGAGTTCCTCTACCTGCTCGGCCAAGAGGTCGGCCAGGACTGTAAGGAAGACGGCATCGTCACCACCGCGGCCAAGTGCGGCGTGCCGCTGTTCTGTCCGGCGATCGGCGACAGCTCGATCGGCATCGGGGTGGCCGAGAGCCGCCACCGCGGCGAGAACCGGCTTATGTTCGACATGATGGCCGACGTGCTCGAGATCACCAACCTGGTGGCCGACTCCAAGGCAACGGGCGTGATCTACTTCGGTGGCGGCACACCGAAGAACTACGTGCAGCAGACCGAAGTCGTCGCCATCCTGATGAATAAGAACAAGTCGGGCCACCGCTACGGTGTGCAGGTGGTGACCGACGCACCTCACTGGGGCGGGCTGTCGGGCTGTACGTTCGAGGAGTCGCAGAGCTGGGGCAAGTTGGCCAAAGGCGCGCAAATGGTCAATTGCCATTGCGACTCGACGATTGCCATGCCGTTGTTGTTGACGGCGCTGTCGGAGCAGACCGAGCTGATCAAGAACCGCAAGCCGCCCCGCTACGGCATGGGGCCGATCTTGAAGATTCACCCATCGAAATGAGCGGCCGTTTCTCCTCGCGCCGCCCCGGTCCCGCATATAACACTGGCTTCTGACCCTATCAGGACGGATAGGGTTCTCCCCGCTGATCGGCCCATCCGCATTTTTGGCTCCAGCCGTTATCTCCATGGAATCAATAACTTAGGCCGTCGTGTTTCCTTTGGGTTCAGAAAAGCCACAACGGCTCCCTCCGTGCCTTCTGCAGGAAGACTGCTTAACACGAAAGCGAGAAAACGAAACGAGCGGCACCCCTCGACGGTGCACCGGTATTCAAAAGGAGAAGAGGAAATGAAACGCAATCACCACATCAGGATGGCCATCGCCGTGATTTTCAGCTTGGCTTCGACCGGACTCTTCAGTCCCCTCGTTGCGCAGAAGAGGCTTGCGGCAGTTCGGATTCCCAGCAAGACCCTCAAGGAAGTCGCCACTGGCTTCCCCTTCCCGGCCCGCGCGGACGATCTGAAGTCGGGTGAGTATTGGTATCGAGGCAAGAAAACTCACGGTACAGGAATTCAGAAGCTGGGCTACGACCTTGGCGCGGTGCGCTTCGACGGCCAGGCGAAAACCTGGGCACAGTACGTCAAGGGTGTTGCCCCTGGCACCAAACGCTCGGACACGAAGAACTCGGACTGGATCATCTACGGAAAGCGCGTCTATGCGATGGCGGACGGAGAAGTATCCAGCTGCTGGCGCAACTCACCAGAGAACCCTCCCGGCGATCTGCACCCCGGGCGCAAATCGGACCCCAAAACCATACCGGGCGGCGGTAACATGCTTTGGGTCACGCAGGCCGACGGCTCGCGTACCCCGTACGCCCATTTTCAGCCCGGCACGATTCCGCAGGCACTGTGTCCCCACAATGCCACCTTCTTGACCCCCGGCAAGTCGGCCAGTTTGCCGTTCCACGGTGCGATGGTGAAGGGCATCAACAACAACGCGGATGCAGCGCCGAAGTGGGTCCGTCTCAACAACCAGCCGTTGCCGCCCGGCCCGATCGCCATCTTGCCGAACTACAAGAAGGGGCTTAAGGAGATCAGCCGCTACGGCTACCGTCGAGCGGGTACCAACACGCGTTCAACCACGTCACGGCTTCGGGATACCAACTGGCGTGGGTTGACGGGTTCAACCACAAGGGCAAGGTCTTTTTCAACGTGATCTTCCGGCCAAGGGACGGAAAGGAATGGATCGCTCGACACAACCTGACAGGCGCGCAATACCAGGCGGAATTCAAAAAGCACACCAAGGCCGGGTTCAAGCTGCGTCAGGTCGAGAGTTACCCTTCGGGGAGTTCGATCGGCTACGCGGCGATTTTCCGCAAAGACAGTGGGCCGGCGTTCACGGCCTACCACGGTGTTTCGGCTACGGATCACCAGAAGCGCTTCAATAGTCTCACCCAGAAGGGCTGGCGACCGAAGAATATCTCGGTCACCTCGATCAACGGCAAACGCTTCTATGCCGCCCTGTACGACAAAGGCCCGTCAGGAAGCCTCCTAGCGAAGTCGTTCCTAACGCGCTCCCAATACCAGCAACAGTCCAACGCGAACAAGAGTGCCGGGCGGCAGCTTCTTGGCGGAGCAGTCGTGCATCTGTCCGGCACGATTGTAGCGCCGGTGCCGCTGTCGATGGGATGCACGCTTGCACGGGGTTCCGAGCTTGCCTGAGATCCCCACATGCTCAGCCGCCCTCTTTCCTGCGCCCCAAGCTAGGCGCTGCTCCCGCGATTCTCTCCGCGCAATCGTGCCGCCGCCCAACACCCCGACCCAGTCGGTCCAGTCGTCGACCGAGATCATCAGCCGTCCGGGTACGTCACAGTGAGGCTGGGACGGCCAAGAACGCGTGGGAGAATCATGTTCCGTTGACGATGACGTCGGCTGTGACCCGATGTCAATGGCCTTCGAGTTCTGCTAAGACGCTCGGCGGCCCAAGGTGGCTTCGGCCACGTCACCGCTGGGAAGAGTTGCGGAACAAGAATAGGGTCCCGTGCCGGCTGACGCTGCGATCCGTTGGGGGGCGGGGGCATCGGTTTCGGCCGGCAGGATTCGGTAACGCTCGCCCGTGGTTGTCGGGAAGCGGATGATGTCGTTGTCCGCTTGGGCCACGAGCTCCCCACGCTGCGTCACTTGGCACGGCACCCTCCATGGATTGCGCACACGGCACGCCTCGCCGAAGCGAGATTCCACTTCAACGAACTCCACCCGGCCCTCGCGTATCGACGCCGTGACCAGAAACCCGCCCCGCGCCAGTAAGCGGAACTGGGCATTCCAACTCGTCGGCCAAGCCGCGAAGACGCGAATCACTTCCGGTTCGCCGGGGTGAGGCGAGACGCTCTGCAGCAGCCCTTCTTGGAGCGCGGTCGTGATGCATCCAAGGTGTTCGATCGAGTGGGCGGTCTTGCCTTCAAAGAGAGCGAGACCGTTGGGGAGCGGGCTGAAACACTTGGCGTAGTAACTCGCCAGGATGATGGGCAGGTCTTCACCGCGCCCGGTTCGGGACCCGTAGACCGGAGTGCGGGCGGCACTTCCGAACGGCTTGCCCTCGAGGACATCTTGTCGAGAGGGATTCAAGCTCGCAATCTTCGAGACGATACGGTCGGTTTCGGCGTCCTCGGTCTCGAGGGTCCAGACCTCGAACGGGAAGACCGGAAACAGCAGGGCCTCCCCAGGATCGCTGTGGGTTCCAGGGACCTGCCCCAGATGGCCGATGGACCAGACATCATCGGCCAGGGTACCGCCGGCCAGGGCCTTGGATTTCGGCTCGTGGCCCATCGGATAGGGAGCGAGATTCTCAAGCAGCTCCCGCCACTTTGCCCGAAGATCTGAATCCAGGCCGAGGATCTCGGCGGCGCGAATAGCCAACGGCGCGGTGCCACGAATGGCCGACAGATCGGTGTTTCCGTCGTTGACGCCCCAAAACGCCTCGTGTTGATTGAGGCCGTAGAGGTGGTAGCGCCCGTCGTCCCCCTTCTTGGCAAGGCTGCGGTAGAACTCGAGCGTCCCTTTCAGCAAGGGATAGGCATGGGTGCGCAGCCACTGTTTGTCGCCGCTGTAGCGGTACCGCCACCAAGCTTGCGCGGCGACTTCGCTACCGGAGGAGGCGATGTGGCTCACCCAGGAGTAGCGTCCCTTGGCGATGTGGGGAGGCTTTCTGCCGTCGGCCATTTGGGTGAGGACGCATTCGAATTGGCCGAAGGAGAGGGCGCGGCGAGAAAACTCGGTGTTGGGTTTCAGGCCTTGGTAGACGTCGAAGTACTCTTGAGCGACGTCGTCGGGCAGCTCGACCGGACCGTCAAAGGGACCGGCTTCGAGGAAGTACGCGCCATTCGCCTCCCAGCGCTGGCGGGCGGCGCTTTCGCAGACCGGCAACTGCTTGACGTACATGTTGAAGAACGGGTCGGTCAAATCGACAGCGTCCGCGGCGTACAGGGGGAAGTGCGAAACCTCCGTCGTCCAGACCCAGAATTGCGACCCCCAATTGCGTTTGTCGCCATCGACCGCGAACAGTGAGGCGTTCCACTTGGCCGGGAGTGTTCCGCGTGAGGTGGCGGCCATGAAGTAGAGGTGGAGAGTTCGCACATGGGTCATGAATCGGCCCACCGGGTCCGCGCTTTCGATGTGAACGAAGGTACGGGCCCAGAACTCGGTCCACCATGCGGCGTGGGGCTCGATGAGGGAGGCGTAGGATTGCCGGGCGGCTGCCTCGATGAAGTTGCGGGCGGCAACGGCCGGGTCCTTGTCGGGGGACCACGAGGCGGCACTGGAGATCAAGATCGTTGTCTTGCCGGCGGCAGCGGGGAGGGCCAGCGTTCGCGAACGGTCTTCGGTACGCTCGACAGCAGCTTGCCTGCCGGTGACTCGGATGGCGGCCGCGGAAGCACAATAGTGATCACCCTCCTCGAACGTCTGGGTCACCGCGACCAAGTCAGGGGCATCGTGGAACTCGTGGCGCGCGACATGCTCTCCGTTCCTGACCTCAGGGTCGCGCCACATCGACAGCGTGACGCGGATCGGCTGGGGTGATGCGCGGCGGTCGTCGATCTCGAGCGCGAGTACGTCGGTGTCCGCGGAGACAAAGCAGCGAGCCGTGACCTGATTGCCGGCGATCGTGTTCTCGGCTCGATAGAGTGAGAGGCGCTGTTCGAACGCGGGGCCTCCCTCGAAGGCGGGACTGCCCACGTCGATCGAGACCTGGGCGCAGCCGCCGCAGTAGTCGGCCGGGCCGTCGCGCGCGCCTTTGTGATTGCGGTTGACGGCGAAGACGTCGTTATGATTGATCTGCATCCGCACGCGGCTGGGCTCGGTCCAGACGAGCGTGCCCATGTGGCCGTTACCGACCGGATGGCCCTCGACCGGCTGCGCCGCCGGGCTGCGGTAGATCAGGTCGGCGGCGGAGACTAGAGCTTTGTAGTCGACGTTGAGCAACGAATCTGGAGTCTGCTGTTGACAAGCTGGTTCCAGCAGAATTGATCCCGCTGCTGTGCCGAGACCTGCGAGGAAAGTACGTCGTGCCAGGTTTCGGTTAGGCTGGTCTGGTTGCATCGATGTGTTCTCACCGGATCGAGAGGAAGGGCGGGACCAGTGGAATGTCGCGGAGATTCCTTAGGCGTAGGGGCGGGCCTCCGTGCCCGCCCGGCCGTTGGCGAGATTGTAGGGGCGGGCCCCCGTGCCCGCCCGACAGCTCGTTTGCCATCGGTTTTCTCTGTGACAGTCCACCAGTGTACGGCAAAGGGAGAGTGACATGATCGCTTGGTTCAGAAGACAGGCAGCTTCCCACAGTAGCGCCAGAGGTCCTCGGGCGGACCTGGGGCGGGTCAAGCGATCGACCTGGGTGCTCCTTGCGTTCGTTCTGCTTTGCCTGCCGTCGTGCCAGGAGCCGAAAGCCCCGGAGGCCGCCGGGATACGGCCGCCGCCCCGCACCCTCAGCGCCGAAAACGCCGAGCAGGGACTGTTCCAGGGAATGGCCCACCTATTCACGATTCCCAACTATTTCGAGTACGGCAACTTTGAACCTCAGGAGTGCACGGAGCTACCCGGCAAGCTGTTCCGCGCGAAGGCCAAAGGGGGCGAGTGCCCGACGGCCTTTCTCATCAGCGGCCAGGACCACTGGTACGCGGGAGAAGTCAACCAGTATCGTTTCGAAGAGAAGCGCCTGTACGCGGCATGGCGGGTGAAACGACCGAAGGAACTGGTCGCTGGGGGCAAGTACTCCTACGTCTACCCGGCGGGCGGGCCGTGGCAGGTGTGGATGGCACGAGGCACGTCGGGCGAGCCGGTATGGAAGGTCGAAGTGTCGGGTGGTGGTGGGACCGGCACGCAAACTCTGGCAGCTCCGCCCTCCGATGACGGTTGGGACGAGGTTCGACTCACGCTCGAGCCCGACGGCCTCGAGATCGAGTTGAATCGGAAAGAGACGGCAGCGTACTCACACGACCCCTACCCCAAGACGTTTCGGATGCATGTGGGAGCCGCCCAGACCGACCCAACCGGCGCGGAGGTCGTCTCGGAGTACCGGCACTTCTTCTTCAATCGCTTTCCCTTCCCGTACTCGCAAGAGGATGTGGGGGCGGACGGGCCCGAGGACGTGCTGCCTGAAGATGAGATGGTCCGCAACTTAGCGAACGAGGCGACTCCTCAGTCGCCGCGCCACACTGAAGGTGACATCATCGAGCTAAAAGACGGCTCACTGCTGCTCGTTTGGTCAGACTACTTCGACGGCGAAGGGTGGGACCGCTCGCCGGCGCGCCTCAGCGCCAAGGTGTCGACAGACGGCGGAAAGACTTGGGGCGAGAAGTGGACGGCGGTTGAATACGATCCCGAGAGCCCCTCGGGCAACGTCATGTCCGTCAGCCTCATTCGCGCCAACGGCGGCGACATCTTGATGGCCTATCACGGCGAGCTGCCCTCGATGAAGGAAGAAGGCACGTTGCTGCGGCGATCAAGCGACGAAGGACGAACGTGGAGCGAGGCGAGGCCCATCAGTCCCGATAACGGCAATGTTCACGCCGCCAACAATGCCTGCTTTCGCCGACTGAAGAGCGGCCGTCTCGTGCTCTCAAGCCGTGAATACATAGACGGGGTTCGGTGGCCCTACGCGCTCTACTCCGACGATGACGGGGAAACTTGGATCGCGGGCAAAAAGGTGCCCGCCCCCAAACTGACACCGAAGCAGGTGCAGGGTCAGAACGTCAACGAGCCTACAATCGCCCAGTTGCCGGACGGCCGGCTACTCATGATGATGCGCTCGATCGCCGGAGGCAACTTCTTCTCATATTCCGAAGACGAAGGCGAGACGTGGTCCCAGCCCTACCTGTCACCACTCCGCGGCGTCGTTGCGCCGGGTTACGTGGGCACGATCCCCTCGACGGGCGACGTCCTAGCGATTTGGTGCCGTGGCTTGACGGGACGCACGCCACTGAACTCGGCTGTCTCTCGCGACGGCGGGAAAACTTGGAGTCCTGTGAAGCTGCTGGACCGCAGTGAGTATCACGGTTACGGATACACGAGCGTAGACTATGTGGCTGACCGCGTGGTGATTACGACGATGCGCTACCCGCTGTTTTCTTCGATCGAGCGGTTTCAAGTCCAACCAGGCTACAGCGATATGCTATTCGTTTCATTGCCCGTCGAGTGGTTCTATCGCATGCCCGAAGCTGCCCGGCCCTGAATCGTCCGGCCAGCATGGAGGACGAAAGGTGGATTCTGCGCACGTTGTGGACTTGACTACCCCACAGCCGTTGGTGTCTAATATCTAAGGTAAGTACCTCAAAGGGGGGGTTCTCCGATTGACACACAACAGTATTAGTGAATCTACACCTGCGTTTCGCATCTTCGCAGCGCTGACTCTCGTCCTCATGATGACGACGAGCGCCGCCGCGCAAGTCACCGCCGGTAGCGTGCGAGGCGTCGTGACCGACCCGGCCGGCGCTGTCGTGCCCGGTGTCGCCCTCAAGATCACGAACTTGGAGACGGACTTCACGGCGACCGCCGAGAGTAGCGGTGCCGGGAACTACCTCATGGTCAACATCCCGGTGGGCCCGTACCGCCTGGAAGCGACATTGGACGGCTTCAAGACCTTTGTGGCGGAGGACGTGCAGGTTCTAACAGCCACAACAGCCACGGTGAACATCACCATGGAAGTCGGTGAGCTGGTTCAAACAATCACGGTTTCCGAGACGATTGCGCCCATCACGGTGGTGGAGACCTCCGAGATCAGCACCAGCGTGGAAGAGCGAGTCATCATGGACCTTCCTCTTCAGGTGGCCGGTGGTCGCCGTCAGGCCGAGAACTTCATCTTCTTGACTCCCGGTGTTGCCGGCGACACTTTCTCGAAGTCTTACAACGGCAGTCCCGATCTGGCGCAGGTCGCCATTGTGGACGGCATCGCCTACGCCAACGCAGAGGTTCCAGGCCGGTTCACGACCTTCGCGCCGCCGTTCGAGTCGGTCGAAGAGTTCAAGGTTTCCAGCACGCTGTATCCGGCGGAGTTGGGCCGCGGCTTCGGGGTCTCGAACTACAAGATCAAGTCGGGGACGAACGACTTCCACGGGAACGTTTTCGAGTTCCTGCGCAACGAGAAACTGGACGCCAGCGGTTTCTTCAGCAGCGGGCGGGCACCGACGCGGCAGAACGAGTTCGGCGCCACCATAGGTGGACCGGCGATCAAGAACCGCACCTTCTTCTTCTTCAACTACACAGGTTTCCGGCGGCGCGGCTCGCGTAATACCTCGCTGCTTACGCTGCCGCCCACAGCCTTTCGCTCCGGTGATTACTCCCGGCTCATGCCGGAACTGGGCATCTCGATCTACGATCCCGCCACCACGCGCGACGACGGAGCAGGGGGATTCGTTCGTGATGCGTTTCCGAACAACGTGATCCCGTCGAGCCAACATGATCCTTTGGCGCTGACGGTGAACGGGCTCATGCCGGCCCCGGATAACAACGCGCTCTTCAATAACTTCCTTACGCGCTCGGAGTCTCCGACCAACGAAGACTACTTTGTGTACCGGGTGGACGAACAGATTAACGACAGCAACAAGTTCTCCTGGACGCACTGGTGGGACAAGGACCCAGGGGGAGCGGCGATCGGCGCCTACGGCCCGGATCATCCGCTGGACAACGGTTTTCCGGGTGGAGGGTACTTTCACGGCATGCGGGCGAACTGGGACAGCGTGATCAGTCCTACTCTGTTGAACCATTTCGGGTTCGGCTTCTCAGGCACCTTCGGATTTGGCCGTGGGTTCGACGAGCGTAACGGCGCCGAAATTCTCCCCATACCGGGCTTGCCTTCGTCGTTCGCCGGTACGACCAGTATCCGGATTGATGGGTACAATGGATTCGGGAATGCTGGGGCGCAAGGTGACGCCCGTTGGGACCACACGTATAACTATACGAACACAACGACGGTCATCAAAGGTAATCATCAGATCAAGTTCGGTGGGGAGTATTGGGCGCAGTCGTTCCGGGACTTCAATATCCTCAACGGAGGAGGGACGGCCGGCACTCTGACTTTCAACCGGCTCTTCTCGTCCCAGCCCAACGCCGACAACTTTGCCCTCCAAGGCGAAGCCTCCGCCAGCTTCTTGCTCGGTCAGGTCAATTCGGTTCGGCGGTTGATCGGGGGAGAGGAGAGAACGCTGAGAATCCCCTACCTGGGGTTCTTCGCGACCGACACCATTCAGATGGGCCCCAAGTGGACACTGAGCCTCGGTCTTCGAGTCGACACGGCGTTTCCGTGGCGCGGCAAGGATGCCGACCGCGTTGCCGCCATCGATCTCAACTTGGGCAATCCGGGCGCCGGCGGGCTGCCAGGGGCACATGTCTTCGGCAACGATGCCGTCGTTCCCAGCGCCAAGACTGGACTCGGCCCTCGTGGAAGCATCGCCTATCAACTTAACGATAAGACGGTCATTCGCGTGGGCTACGGGATCATCTACAGCATCTCAAATGCGTCGACAACCGGATCGGTGCAGTTCAACAACAATTTCGACAATGGTTTTCTGGGATTCCAGCAACTGCAGAGTACTGACAACGGGATCACGCCGGCCAGCATCTTGCGAGATGGTTTTCCGGCATTCACGACCCCGCCACGCGAACCCGAGCTGGGCATTGGGTCCACGGTTGATTTCTACAATGCGGATGGGGGTTTGCAGGCCTACCAACAGACCTGGACGGTGAATATCCAGCGGCAGTTGCCTTTCCAAGCGCATCTGGATCTGGCCTACATCGGCAACAAGGGACAGCGGCTTTCCGGGAACCTAGAGAACCTCAACCAGGTGCCCGTCAGCTTCCTGAGCCTCGGGCCTTTGTTGAACCAGCGGTTCGACTCACCGGATGCCATTGCCGCCGGCATCACGGCGCCGTTTGACGGATTCGGGGCGGCGCTCGGGGGCGCGGCAAGCGTGGCTCAGGCGTTGCGGCCGTTCCCGCAGTACACCGGCGTCAACAACCCCTGGCAGCCCAACGGTGCGTCGAATTACCACTCCTTCCAGATGAAGCTGCAGAGACGCTTCTCAAACGGCTTTTCGTTCTTGACCAGCTACACATTGAGCAAGACCATCTCGAATACCAGTCTCGCAGCGTTCGCCGCCTTTAACGGAGGCGCTCGTGACACGGCCAATCGAGGCATCGAGAAGTCGATCGCGCCTAAAGACCAGACTCATAGCATCGTCACGAGTTTCGTCTATGAGTTGCCTTTCGGCAAGAACGCCAGGGGGGCGGCCGCCGGGGTCCTCAAAGGCTGGCAAGCCAGCGCCATTGTCCGCTACGCCACCGGCCAGCCTCTTGGGATTAGCGGAGGCCCGCCGATTCCGCTATTCGGAGGCGGTAATCGTCCGCACCGTGTGGCCGGTGTGAGCGCCAGGTCCAACGTGAGTGCGGGCAGCTTCGACCCAGGGCAAGGGGACCTTTATCTGAATTCGGCGGCGTTCGTGCAGCCGGCTCCCTTCACGTTCGGAACGGGCGGTCCGCGGGAGCCGAACTTAAGGAACTTCGCGTTGTTCAATGAAGACCTCGCGCTCTCCAAGCGTACGTACATCGGTGAGACGATGAACGTCGAGTTACGGGCGGAGTTCTTCAACCTGCTCAACCGAGTGCGGTTCGGCAACCCGAATACGAATTCCACCAGTGGCGGCTTTGGCCTTGTCGGGGGACAAGGCAATTCGCCACGCACGATTCAGTTCGGGTTAAAGTTCAACTTCTAGCGCAAGCCGGCCCGGGATGGGAAGTTCCGTCCCGGGTCGGCGTTGCTAGCCAAGAAGTTTAGGGGGCGGCGGCTGTGACCGTGGCCCCCTTTCTGTTGTCGGAGCGGGCGGGCACGGGGGCCCGCCCCTACGGGCTGTTTACAACAATGGGAGGATGTGCCCGCATAGGTGAATGTACGCGACGTCCTGCCGAGTCGACGGGCGACCCGACTCCAGGCCTATGACTACTCGCTGCCAGGCGATTGCTTCGTTACGATCTGCACTGTGGGCAAGAAGTGTGTGTTCGGGACGGTCCAACATGGCGCGGTCAGTCTCAGCAGTCCTGGGCAAATGGCACGTACTGTGTGGGAGGAGATGCCGATGCATTACGAGGGCGTTGAGCTCGACACGTTTGTGGTCATGCCCAACCACTTGCACGGTATCATCCGTCTCGTAGGGGCGGGCCCCCGTGCCCGCCCACCGCTGTCTCTACCTGATTCGATTCAGCGGTTCAAGTCACTAACGACGGCAAGGTACCGAAAGGGCGTCGACGAGCATGGATGGCCGGCCTTGGGCGGTCGGCTCTGGCAGCGAAGCTACTTCGACCGCATCATCCGCAATCGTGAGGAGCTCAATGATATCCGGAGCTACATCGACAACAACCCGCTGCGGTGGTCCGCGCGGGACCGGATCGTGCGGTAGGCCCAGAGCACGGGCGGGCGCAGGGGCCCGCCCCTACGGGTGGCTCGTTGCTGTCGCGCTGGTAACTCTGCTCCATCCGCTGCCCGCCGAGGGCCAAAAAAACCACAACATCGGAAACAACAACCAAATCTTCCTCGACGGCCGTTTTCTGGCCGAGCGGAAGAACGTTAGGCTTGTGGTCCAGCAACCTCGCAAGACCGGCGAGCAGAACATCGTCGCCGGAGTCCACAAGCTTATTGCCGGCGCGCCCATGGAAGTCACGGAAGGGCCGGAATCCTCCGCTTATCTCCAGGTGATGGAGAACGACGGGGTGTTCCGAGGGTTTCGCTACGTCTCGAAGAACGGCGTGGACTGGCAGTGGGCGACGAAGGAGATTCTTGAGGCGGGAGATTTCGCCTACGGCATGCGCGATAGTGTGCACCCCAAGCTCACCGCGTTCGGCGTTGTTTTTCGCGATCCTCACGCCCCGCCCGAAGAGCGTTACAAGATCGTCAGCGGCTGGCGGAACACGGTATACGCTTCCGCAAACGGCCAGGAGTGGACGGCGCTTCACAAAGATGTTTTTCCGAAGGCAGCTCTCTATCCCGACGGCATGGACAGCCAGAACATCGCCTTCCATGACGCGGCACAAGGCGGCTATGTGGCCTATGTTCGTGTAAATCGGCGTGTCGAGGTCGCTCCGCGGCGCACGGCTCGCTGTGGAGAGTCCGGACAGTGTTTTCTGCGGGCTGTCGGCCGCTCCGTCACGAAGAATCTCGCTTCGTTCCCGATGCCGGAGATCGTCTTCGAAACCGATAAGCGCGATCCGCGCTTTGACGATCTTAACGAGTCGGACTTCTATATGCCTCAGGTCCTCAAATACCCGTATGCGCAAGACGCCTACTTGATGTTCCCGAACCGCTACCTCCATTACCGACCGTGGTTTCTCGCCGACGACTTGAGCGTCTACGCGCCCGAGGGCGGCAGGCTCAACATCGGTCCGCTGGACGTCGGTTTCGCTTCAAGTCGAGACGGCATTCACTGGGAGCGCTACGACCGGAAACCACTAATCCCACTAGGCCCAACCGGGGCATTCGATTCGCGCGGCCTCTACCCTGTGCGAGGTTTGATCTTTCACGGCGACGAGATGTGGCTGTACTTCGTGACGTGGGAAAGCCACATGATGCGCAAGGAAGGCGGCGAGTACCGCCCGACGGTGTCGCGCACGGTTTTTCGCAGAGATGGATTCACGGCCGTCGAGGCAGATTACACCGGGGGAGAGTTCACGACGCCGCCCGTAACGTTTGAGGGCGGTGAGCTGCACGTGAACGTCAACACGTCGGCGCTGGGTCTGTTGCGAGTTGAGATGCAAGATCTGGAGGGCAAGCCGATCCGCGGGTTTACGTTGGAGGATTGCGACCGTATCCACACGACGAACTCGACGAAGAAGACCGTTCGGTGGCGTGGCGAGTCGAGCGTAGCTGCGCTCGCGGGCAAGCCGGTTCGCCTGCGTTTCGAGTTGCGCTACGGCGTAAAGCTGTATTCGTTTCGGTTTGGAGGCGCTGAATGAGTGTTCGGGCCATTGGCTTGTTTGTTGGTTTGTTGTTGTGTGGCTTTCCTGCTCTGACAGCGCCTCCGGGTCCGCCAACCTACGACATCGGGAGCCGTAAGCAGGTATTCATCGACGGGCGTTACCTTGACTCGGCCACTGCCGTTCGGATCCGCGTCAACCAGCCGGTGAAGACGTATGAGAAGTGTCTGGTCGGGAATCTCCGCGGCTATGACACGGTTCTCGGGGTCGACGGGACGTTCAGGGGCTTCCACGCCCTGTCGAAGGACGGCGTGCACTGGCGCCGCACGAGCCCGGGCGACGCACCCGAGGCTGACGACATCCTCGGCTTATACAATGGCCAGCGGGTTCCCTTCAAGGATCCGCTCGCCAAGCCGGAGGAGCGCTACAAGCTGTTCTCGGCCAGCGAAGGTAAGAAGTTCAACGAAACGGTAATTCGCGCCTCCGCGGACGGCGCGGCATGGCGAGAGATCTACCGGGACGTTTTTCCCAAGGAGGCTGAGTATCCTCGGGGCATGGACAGCCAGAATGTCTGTTTTTACGACACCCGGCTCAAGAAGTACGTTGCCTATGTGCGCGTCAACCTCGCTGTTCCGACGCCCCCGAAGCACCAGCCCTACTTCGACACGCTGAGCGCCCGCAACTATGGGCGAAAGGGGTTCCATTTTCTACGAGCGATCGGCCGGTCGGTGACGGACGATCTCTCGAAGTTCCCGATGCCCGAGGTCGTTCTTCAACCCGATGACCAGGACCCTCGTTTCGACGGCGTCGGCGTGATGGACTTTTACACGCCTCAGGTGATTCAGTATCCTCACGCGCAGGATGCCTATTACCTGTTCACTGCGCGCTACCTCCACTACCAGGACTGGTTCGTTCGAGAGGATCTGTCGCGCTACCCGCTCTCCGGCGCCGACACGCTCAACACCGGCCCGCTCGACATCGGGTTTGCGGCCAGCCGAGACGGCGTCGAGTGGAAGCGTTACGACCGCAAACCGTGGATCCCGCCGGGCCCGGAGGGCTCGTTCGACTCGAAGCAGATGTACTCGTGCCGGGGCATCTTCGTTCACGGCGACGAGATCTGGATGTACTACATCGGCTACGACGTCCTGCATGGCGACGTCAAGGAGAGGAAACGCGCCGAGCCGGTGATGAGCCGTGTTGTGCTGAGGAAAGACGGCTTCACGTCGATTGAAGCAGACTACGAAGGCGGGGAATTTACGACTCCTCCGTTGGAGTTTGAAGGCGACTCACTCTTGCTGAATGTCGATACGTCGGCCCTGGGTCTGTTGCGAGTGGAGATTCAGAATCAAGCAGGCGAGCCGATCCCTGGGTTCACGTTGGAGGATTGCGACCGCATCCACACGGCCAATTCAACGAAGAGGGCGGTGCAGTGGCGTGGGAAGTCGAGCGTGGCGGCACTTGCGGGTCAGACGATTCGGCTTCGGTTTGAGCTTCAGTACGGTGTTAAGCTCTATGCGTTTCAGTTTGCGCGCCAGTCGTAGAAGAATTACGGGAGTTTGGGCGGGCGCGGGGGCCCGCCCCTACTATTTAGGGTTGGCCGCATGCCTCGTGGTGACGGCTGGGCTGCGGGCACAGGGGCCCCCGGCAGCCTACGCCGGAAGCGGGGCTTGCCAAGGCTGCCATAGCGAGATCTATCAAAGCTATTTCACGACGCCGATGGGCCGGAGCAGCGGCAAGGTCAGCGACGGTTCCTTCCCCGCTCAGTTCCAACCGAGTTCATTCCTGCACCCATCCTCCGGCATCCGGTACCGGGTCTACGGAGATCAGACAGAATCGCACGTCGAATTTGCGAACACCCGGCCCGATCCCGACCGGCCTGCGTTTCGAGGGAGTAAACGCTTCGAGTACTACATCGGATCAGGTGCCGCCGCGCGGGGATACATCTTCTCGGTGGATGATTACTGGTTCCAGTCGCCGGTCTCTTACTACTCGCGTCGCCGGAAGTGGGATGTCGCGCCGGGTTATGAGACGGACCCGCGCTTGGACGTGGCGCGGCCGGTCGATCGGCAGTGCCTCGAATGCCACGCCAGCCGGGTTCAACACATCGAGGGCACCCAGAACAAGTATCGGGGAGCCCCGTTTCTGGAGGGAGCGATCGGCTGCGAGCGCTGCCACGGGCCCGGAGCCGCGCACGTCAACCGGATGGGAGCGGGAGCGGCGACCGGTTCGAAGCAGATCGTCAACCCGGCTCGGCTCGAACCGGTTCGGCGCGACAGCGTATGTGCGCGTTGCCATCTGACGGGCGAGATCAACGTCGCTCGCGTGAGCCGATCGCCGTCGAGCTTTCGGCCCGGTGACGTGTTGAGCGATCACACCGTCGCTTTCGTGTGGTCGCCACCGAAGGACGACGGCATCAAGGTCATCGGGCACTTCGAGAAGCTTTGGCAGAGCCGCTGCAAGCAGGTGTCGGGCGACCGATTGTGGTGTGGTACGTGCCATGATCCGCACGCGGTTCCACCAGCTACCGAGAAGGCTGCCTACTTCCGCGCGAAGTGCCTCTCCTGCCATGAAGCTAAGCCGGCCTCGGAGCACGCCAAGCTTGCCGAAAGCCAGGACAACGATTGCGCGGCTTGCCACATGCCGAAAACACGGGCCCGCGACGGAGGCCACAGCGCGTTCACCGACCACTCGATGCCCCGCACACCGGATCGGCGACCTCACCCGCCGAGCGAACTGCGTGAACTCGTTTCGTTTTGGGCTGGGACAGGAGCTGACCGGGAACGAGGATTGGCCTATGCCGGGCTCGCGCTCCGCGAACAGGACCGATCCTATGCCATGCGTGCGTTCCAACTTCTGGAGAAAGCGCAGGCACACGGGGCAGAGGACCCACGAGTTTCGCTGCAACTGGCGTTCCTCCACGACCGCCGAGGGGATGAAGAAAAAGCCATCGAACTCTATAGACGCGCGGCATCCCTGGATCCGAGCCTTCTGACCGCGACTGTCAACCTGGGCGGGAAGCTCGCCCTTCAGGGTCGCTACGAAGAGGCGTCAAAGCTCTGGGAAGACGCGCTCTCGCGCAACGCCGGACTCGAGGCGGCACGCATCAATCTGGCTCTTGCCCATAGAAAGCTTGGGAACGAGGCGGCGGCGCAGAAGGAACTCCTGAAAGTGCTGGAGTTCAATCCCGACTCAAATACCGCTAGGAAGCTTCTGAAGAGCACGAAGTAGAGCAGGCCCGAGCCCTTGGATACGCGGAGGGGCCTACAACGGGAAAGTAGGGGCACGGCATGTCGTGCCCAAACGATCAGAGCGGGTCCAAGAGCGCGGGCACAGCATCCTGTGCCCCTACATTCTTCGTAGGCCGACCCCTTACCGACCCTCGGCTGCCGCCGCGTTTCTTTCCAACGCGCCCTTGACTACCGCCAGTTGAGGATCGCTCGGATCCAGCTCGATGGCGCGATCCACGGCCGCCAAGGCCTCTTTGAATCGGCCCAGATGGCCATAGGAGAGCGCCAGGCCCTGATAGGCGAGTGGATCCTTGGGGTCGATCTCCCGCAGCGCCTTGTAGTGAATCGAGGCCGCAGCAAAGTCCATCTCGTACATGGCTTTCTGCCCCAGCTCAGGCAGCATCCGTTTCTGAAGCTCTTGTCGTAGGGTCGCGAACCGCTTGGCGTCGATGGCGGCCGCTGCATCGGCTTCGGCTAGAGCTTTCTCCTGATCCAGCGCTCCTGCATGTGCGCGCGCCAGATTCGCATGCAAAACGACCCTGTCCGGCAATGCCGAGACCAGTATCATGAGACGGTCGATGGCAGTCTGATAGTCTGCGTTCTCCAAGGCACGCTTCGCCTCCTTGTTTAGCTGATCAAACTGTCCCTTTCTAAGTAGCACTTGCCTCAGGTCGATCTTACCCTGCAGTTGCAGGGTTCTCGTCATTGAGATGAAAGTATTGAGTTGAGCTTCGAAGCGGTAGGTGCCGGAGTCCTGATCAAGGAACTCGATCAAACCTTCTTGGTCGGACTCCCGGTACCCGGGCTCGCCGGCGCTTTCGCCACGATCGTCCAGCCGTGTCAACCGAGTCTCGACTTCATGGAGCCGAACGCCCGCTTTGTCAACAAAGGTGCAACGCAGCGTCTCGGCGTCGGTCACGCCCGCGGTCAGAGCGAGGCAGACAACCAGGCGCCCGACAACCTTGCCCAACAGAGATCGGTTCGCAGGTAGCTTCGGTCGGTAGGTCATGGAATCTTCTCTTCGTTAGTATCGCCGAACGTTCGAGATTCGGATCTCCCCGATCTGGCCGAAGAAGTTCCCGAAGCCGAGATAGTTGAAGTCGCCGCCGTATTTGGAGTACCCATTGAGGCGCGTCGTCACACTGAACTGGGCGTCGTGCTCGCGGTTGTTGACCAGCCTGCGTCCGTCGGGGCTCTTCATTTGCCAGATAAGTCGGCCGTCGACAAACAGTTGGTGCAGATCGTCGGAGTAGTTGTACTGCCACGCTACGTGGTGCCATTCGGTGTCGCTGATACCCGCGTCGCGGCGTTCGCCGACGATGCCCTGCGGACGCCTCCACGGATGCAGTTGCATCAGCGCCTGATCCGGTTCAGCACCCAGAAAGTGGACGCCCAGGGCCATGCTTCCATCGAGCGAGTTGGCATCGGAAAGATACAGTTCCCACACGCCGCGTTTGGTGTTGTCGTACGAACCCATGATGTGGCCGTAGTCGAACGGCTGGTTGTGTCGCCGTAGCCGATCGCCGTGTGCCCGAAACGGGCCACCGCGCCGCACCCAGGCTTCGACGGTCCACGCCTCTTTGCAGGTTTTCAAGTCGAGTTTTTCGTTGCCGGTCCCCGTAATGACGAAGCCATGCTCGCCGTGGCCAACGAACTGCGGGAAGCGGCCTTCGCGGCCCGGCCACGAAACGCGGCGGTCGCCACCCATGTTGGTCCAGGTCAGCGTCAGATCCTCGTCGCCCACGCGATCTTCGATGAGGCGGCCGTTGGGACCCTGCCAGTCATAAAGGACGACGGTGTTCGCGTCGGGCTCGATGGTTTCGAGCTTTTGCGGCAGCACCTTGAGCACGAGGTCTCGCCGCAGCGTAAGTTCATTGGCGTCAGTGGCTTGGACGGTAAACCTCACCCATTCGTGCGTGGTCGGCACACCCTTAAGAGAACCGGTTTTCGCGTGCAGCGTCATGCCTTCCGGCAAGCTACCTGCAACGACTCTCCACTGTAGCGGTTTGGCGGCGTGAACCGCTCTCAGAGCGGTACGATAGGCCGAACCGGCGAAAGCGGGCGGCAACGACTCGGTGACAATCTCGCCAGGAGCCACGGTGATCGCGAAGGTGTGTTGGTCGGTCTTCCCCGCGGAATCCTTGGCTTCGACGGCGACCGTGCGGTCTACGACCGGTTCCGGTGGCCTTCCCCGAATAGCGCCGCTGCTGCTGTCCAGGGCCAGGCCTTGTGGCAACTCCGCCCCCCTCAACTTCCAGGAGACCTTACCTTCCGCCGCGTCCGTTGCTAATTGCACCTCGTAGGGAAGATTCAGCCCAGCCACGGGCAGCCTCTCCCGTACGATGCTCAGTTCCTCTGCAACCGGATATCGCATGACGCTCGAGATGCGCAGCTCATCGATCTCGCCCTCGAGGTTGCCGAACTTCAGGTAGAACGGGGGATCTTGCGAGTGGATGAAGCCTCCCACCACGAAGGGGACGACGACATCGACCGCGTCGTTGATGACCTTCCCTTGCTGGTCCCCAGGGAACGGAAGCTGAACCCGTCGAACGACCTTCCCGTCGAGAAGGAAGAAGTGTGTTTGATCGCGGTAGCGAAACTGCCAGGCCACGTGATGCCATCCGTCGTCGGTGATGTGTGCCGGCTCGGTGCTGGTGTAGCCCCCGCCGCGTTGGTGAGGAAAGAGTAAACCGCTGGTGTCTTGGTTTGGATCTTTCCGGGCCAGAGAACCTATGAAGCGGGCGACGGGTGTAAGACCGTCCATCAGACTGGGTCGATTCCACAGTGCAAAATTCCAGCCGCCGCGAAAACCGAGCGGCAAACCAAACCCTTCGTCATCGGTGCCCGCGATGTTGACGTAAGTGTGCCCGTCGTCCTCTCCGGCGGGACCTGTGTAGCCCACCCAGGCCTCGATCGTCCATTCTCCGGTGCAGCCGCGCAGGTGGAGCTTGTCGTTGTTGACGGGCCCGACCAAGACGTTGGCGTCGTCGGCTCGACGCTCGAAACGTGCCGTCGATCCAAAGCCAGTGCGCTTGCCCCACAGCGCCCGCTTCGCGCGAAGAGTCAGCTCGTGGTCACCGAGGGCGTCTCGGGTCTCGTTCCCACTGCCCTCATCGAAGTGGTAGAGCGCGACGGTGTGCTCGTCGGGCGTCAACGGATGTGTCCACTCCTCGTCTGCCCGGGCGACCGGGCAAACAAGGCAGGCAATGAGCAAGTAAAGGCAACAACGCGCGCTGAGTGGTGTGACGAAAGCCGTATGTGAGTCCGGAACGGTCGGGAGACGTCGGGAGACCGCCCGACAACAGAAGTGAAACATCTTGCTAGTCCTCCCGTACATGTGCTTGACCGCCTTGGCCGCTCCCCAGCATTGCCGAACTCAGTATCGCCGAACGTTCGAGATGCGAATCTCGCCGATCTGACCAAAAAAGTTTCCAGAGCCGAGGAAGTTGAACTTTCCGCCGTACTTCGTATACCCCTCAAGCCGGGTGAAGACGCTGAACTGGGACTTGTGCTCGCGGTCGTTGATCAGCTTACGGCTGTCAGGGTTCTTCATGCGCCAGATCAGCTTGCCGTCGATAAATAGCTGATGTAGATCCTCCTCGTAGTTGTACTGCCAGGCCACGTGGTGCCACTCGGTGTCGCTGATCCCGACTTCCGACCGGTCGGCCACAATGCCCTCTGGACGCTGCCATGGATCGAGATCCTTCCAGGTGTGGTCCGCACTCTGGAACTGGACTCCCGGGGCCATGCTCCCATCGGGCGAATCGATGCTTGAGAGATACAACTCCCACACGCCACGCTTGCTGTTGTCGTAGGTGCCGCAGATATGACCGTACTCGAACTTTCTCTTGATCTTGTCGCTGCCGAAGGCCTCATAGGGTCCGCCGCGACGAACCCATGCTTCTACCGTCCATTCTCTGTTGCATGTCTTCAGGTCGAGCCGAGGGTCCGCTTCGAAACGATCTCTGGCTTGCGGATAGACGCCCCAGTCTTTGCCGATGTTCGCGTAACCGTGTTCGCCGTGTCCGGACTCCTGAGGGAATCGTCCCTCTCGGCCGGGCCAGCTATAGCGACGGTCGCCGCCCATGTTCGTATACGTGAGGGTCAGTGCCTTGTCGCGGCTGATGCGTTCCTCGAATAACCGGCCGCTGGGACCCTGCCAGTCGTAGAGCACTACCGTATTTTCGTCGGCGCCCATGGTTCGAAGCGCTTGTGGAAGCACTCTGAGCAACAGCTCCGCACGATCGCTCAAGCCGTTGGCGTCGGTCACTTGTACAGAAAGCGGTGACCGGCCCGCTTTCACAGGAGCTCCGGTGAGTAGTCCACTCCGCGGATCGAGCGTAACGCCGGGAGGCGGGGTTCCTGAGACGATCTTCCAGCGAAGCGGACCGGCCATATGCTTTGTCTTCAACGGAGCGAAGTACGTACTCCACTCGTACCCGGGCGGCAGCGACTCGGTGAGCAGCCGGCCGCGGGCGACGGTGATCATGAAAGTGTGCGAGTCGGTCTGCCCAGCCTCGTCCTGGGCGCGGAGGGTCACCTTATGGTCCGCCACCGTTTCCTTGGGGAAGCCACGAATGGCCCCGTCCTGTGCATCGAGCGACAACCCCTCAGGTAAATCGCCTTCTACGATCTTCCAGGTAACGTTGCCGTTGGGTGCATCTGTGCCCAGTTGGACCTCGTAAGGGATCTTCAGTCCTGCGCCAGGCAGCTTCTGGCGCATGATAGCCAGTTTGGCGGCCACCGGGTAGCGCATGATGTTCGATATGCGAAGCTCATCGATCTCGCCTTCCAGGTTGCCGAGCGCTGGACTGAAGTGTATTGGGGGGTCGTCGGAATGAGGAATGCCGCCGACCATGAAAGGAATGCCACAGGTCGGAGCGTCGTTGAGGATTCCAAATCTGTGAGGTTCATCGGGTGGCGGAAGTGACACCTTTCTGACCATCTTGCCATCGACATAAAGGAAACCGGTCTGATCCCGGAAGCGGAACTGCCAGACCACGTGATGCCAGTCCGTGTCGCGGATGTGCGCCCGCTCCCTGTCGATCCAGCCGTATTTCGTCCACGGAAAGAAGCCGCCGGGGTCGGCACGGGGGTCTCTGTCTCGGTGATATCCCAGGAATCTGGCCCCAGGCAGGATCCCGTCCTTCAGCGTGACCTTGCCTCTGGGCGTCTCCCAACGAGTCGTGTGGAGAGAGAAACTCCAGCCGTGCCGGTAGCCGTGAGGCAGGCTGAATCCTTCATCGTCGGTTCCACAAAGGTTGGCGTAGGTATAACCTTCAATGGGTTCTCTCCCTGTGAACCCCTTCCAGTGATCCTTCCCGCCGGGGCCCGAGTATCGCACCCACATTTCGACAGTCCATTCTTCAGGGGAGGTCCGCAACTGAAGTTTGTCATTGTCCACAGGGCCGATCAGGATCCGGGCGTCGTCGCGGTCGAAGCGGGCGGTGGCCCCGAAGCCGGGCCGACGGCCCCACAGCGCCGTTTCCACGGCACGCAAAGTCAGCTCGGGATCCCCGCCCGCATCGTGGGTCTCGTTTCCCTGGCCCTCGTCAAAATGGTAGAGCACGACCGTGTGCTCGTCCGGCGTGAAAGGCCTGGTCCAGTCCGATTCTGCACCGGCCTGGGCCGCGCCCGCCACAAGGGCAAGAGCGAAACTCAGTGAGGCAATGAGAGAATGAAGTCGGTGGTCCATCCTGCTACCTTTCGTGTTCGCCAGCGCGAACACCTGCGTGACACCTGCAACGACAATAGCTTCGTACGGCCACAGTATACACTTACACCGCCCGAGTACAGCGTCTTTTCGCCCTTGAGCCCTGCACATTACCTCCGCCGCTAGCCGCCGGAGTTCGTTCGTCCGGTCCGGCGGACGCCATACGTTGAAGTGGCATAATGGAGGCGTTGCCGGCGCGGAAGTGAAAGATCGTTCAGGCTAGGCGGAAATGATCTGGATACCTATGAGGGTGTTGGCGGCCGTCGCTCTGGCAAGCGTAACCTCCCTTGCCCAGTCGCCTCAAGAACTTGCGTCGCAGGCGGGCCAGGCGATGCAGCGCAAGGACTACCCCACCGCGGAGACACACTACCGTCAACTCATCTCGCACGCTCCCGAAATGGCCGAGCTTCACAGCAATCTCGGCCTGGCCTGTCATCTGCAGAACAAAGGAGACTGTGCGGAAGAAGCGTTCTTGAAAGCGTTGCAGCTCAAGAAGGAGCTGTTTCTACCCAACTTCGTCATCGGGCAGAGGCGGTTCAAGCAGAACCGTTATGACGAGGCCCTGCCGCTGCTCGAAGCGGCGTTGAAATCCCAGCCTGGGCAGTCAGAAGTACGGCGTTTCTATCTCGCCACGCTTGTCGGTCTCCACAGATACCGAGCCGCCGTGGAAGAATACCGCGCACTGATCAGAAAGAGCCCATCCGACGTCGAAGCTCGCTACGGCTTGGGCACCGTCTATATGAAGATGAGCCAGCTCACCATCGAGGGGCTGCGCGGACGGGAAGACAGCGGCTACCCGTTCCTTCTTACCGCACGGCACTACGCCCCGGAACCGCGATGGCTCTCCCTTGCGCTCACAGCATACGAGGACGCATTCAAAAAGGGAGTGAAGCTCCCCGGTGCCAGAATCGGGTACGCCCAACTGCAACTTTCACAGAAAGACGGGCAGGCGGCTCGCACGGCACTGGAAACCGAACTCGAGATTGACCCTCACAGCCATGAAGCTCGTTTCTATCTGGCCCATCTTGCTCTCATGGATGGCGATGAAGAAACGAGTGTTCGTCTGCTAAACGAAGCCGTTCACATCCGTCCCGAATTCTTCGAGGCTTCACCGGCCTGGCTTGTCCAACCTGACGGTCAACTCTCCGGGGAACTCCGTCGGGAACTCGCCCTCCGTTTGAAGCGGGCAGACATCAGCTTTGGCTCCTCTTATCTTCTGGCGCGCCTGACGGGTGACGGTTCGTCCGCGGATGCGAAGACGTGGCTGCACCGGGCAGAGCAGGCAAGGAAACGAATCCTGACGGCTCTCGGCTCTCCCGCGAACCCGCCCCCGCGCGACGAAAAGGCCGGCGTGGACCTGCTGCGCCGCAAGCGGTATGAAGAGGGTCTGGCGGTTCTCCTGCCGTTGGCCACGAGCACTGAACTCCGGCCGAGCCCCTTGCGGGAGATCGCGAGAGGCCTCATGCGGGCGAGGAAGTACGAAGAATTGATCGAACTTGTTGGGCACAAGAAAAGCGAAGATCCGGAGACGATCTACCTGACGGCTCTAAGCTACAGGGAGGCCGCGCTCTTTCACCTGAAGAAGATGGTCGAGCTGGACCCCGGCTCCGCGAGAGCGTACCAAGTGCTGGGCGAGTCCTACATGGCGCAGGAGAGGTTCGGAGACGCTGTGCAGGAATTCGAAAAGGCAGTGGATCTCGAATCAAACGACGTTGAGCTTCATTACCTCCTGGGTACTGGTTTCTACAAACAGATGGAGTTTCCGCGAGCCGCCGATGTGTTCGAGCGGGCGATTGCGTTGGACCCTCTCCACGCCGAGGCGCACCTGATGCGGGGTGACGCCCTGGTGCAGATGGGACAAACCGAGGCCGCTATTCCTGCTCTTGAGAAGAGCCTCGAACTCAACCCCAAGCTTACCGAGGCTCATCTTCTTCTGGGAAAAGCGTATCGAACCGCCCGCAAGGACGAGCAAGCGCTGCATCACCTCGAGCGGGGCGCTCAAGCCGACACCGATGGATCGGTCCACTACCAACTGTTCATGCTCTACCGGAAGACGAAGCAGCCCGAGAAAGCCAAGGCGGCACTCAAGGTGTCGCAGACACTGCGTGCGAAAGATCAGAAGCCGACGCTGTGACGGCAGACGCAGTCATCCAAAGCCACGCGCGTAGGCAAGCGGTGACCGAGCCGCGGCTCAAAAAGTCGGTCGATGTGCGACGACGGTCCTCCACTTCCCCTGACAGTCGCAGCTCGGTAAGGAAGGCCGGGTGTTTCATCGCGGCTGTCTTGCTTCTCTTCACACCACACGCCCTTGCTCAGCGGTCGGCAGAGGCCGGCGGCGGCGCTCCTCGGAACTCGGTTCCCGACCACCTCCGCGCGGCCCCCGACAAGAATCAACCGCCCTCCGCGGTCTTCACACTTGAGAACCTCACCACGCCGGACGCCGAGGACCACGAGCCGACGTTCGATTCGCTACGTGCACTGGCTCAGGGGCGGAAGTGGAAGGATTTGGCAGAGACAGCCGAGGGCCTACTTGCCACTTCGGATGATCGCCGTCTCCATTATTGGCTCGGAATCGCCCAACTACAGCTCAGCGATTTTGTCCACGCGGCCATCGCACTGCGTGCGGCCGAACGGCTGGGCATGAAGGCCGCTGCCCTTCACAAGGCTCTCGGCATTGCCTACTACGGACTGCGCCAGCACGCGCTCTTCCGTGAGCAAATGGAGAAGGCGATCGAGGCCGACCCCCGGGACGGCGAGCCGTATCACTATCTGGGTCGCTACCACGAGTTGGACCTCAACGACTTCAGCACGGCTCTTTCCTATTTCGATCAGGCGCTGGCCCGCAATCCCGAGGACGTCAAGAGTCATCATTTCCGCGCCGTCTGCTTTGAAATGCTCGACCGCCGCGAAGAAGCAGAGCAAGCCTACCGCACCACGATCGACATGGTTGATCAGCAAGGCAAGCCGTATAGCTGGCCCTTCGAACGGCTAGCCATCCTGCTGCTCGGCCGGGACCCAAAGCTGGCCCTCCCTTTCGGTCAAAGAGCCGTAGGTCTCGAACCGTTTCGTGTGGAGAACCGGCTGCTGCTGGCCAAGATCTACGAAAGCATAAACCGTGCCGAAGATGCCTTGCCGCAACTTGAAGAAGCCGCTCGACTCAAGCCAAACAGCCGCTCGATCCGCTATGTCTTGTTTCGCATCTATCGCAAGCTTGGCAGAAAGGACGACGCGGCTCGTGAACTCGCCATGCACGAGAAGCTGAAGGCCGCCTACGGGACTTCCCAGCAATAACGTCGGCTCTCGACGCCGCCCCGAGTGTAGCCGGCTGCCCGTATGTCGCGATGTAGAATGGTTGAGAGTCGACAGTGCGTTGACAAGTCGTTCCATGCCGTGCTTCCTACAAGGTCTACCCAAAGCGACGCTGCTTTGCACCGTCGTATGGGCAGCCGCGACATCGCTGGCGCAACCGGTTGTGACGAGCGATAGCGCGTCGTTAGCCCTCTCCGCGGACAGCTATCAGGAACCCGGAAGCAACGGTCATCAGCGCATGCTGAAGTTGCTCCAGGAGATCCGCGACCGAAGCGCCACCGAGAACTCGTATACCGGGGTGGACATTCGTTCCCGAGAGCGCAAACAACTCGAGTCACTTCCCGCGGACGCCCCCACCGCCCATCGGGCGCGGCTACACCTGCTTGTCGGGAAGGATGAACTGCGGTTGGGCAACAACCTTGAGGCCGTCGGGCACCTTCAGAAGTCCTACGAACTGTCAGACAAGAGCCTCGTGCAGCCTGCCTTTCAACTTGCTGTCGCTTACCTGCGGTTGGGAGAAGCCCAAAACTGTCTCGCTCATCGCAATGCCGAAAGCTGCATTCTGCCGATTCGCGGCGGTGGAGTTCATGAGGAGCAAAGGGGCGCGCGCGGGGCCATCAAATACCTGGGGGAGGTTCTCGACCGACAGCCTAACCACATCGCCTCACGGTGGCTCTTGAACCTGGCCTACATGACAGTGGGGGAGTATCCGGAAAAAGTTCCACCGAAGCTCCTGGTCCCGCCGGAGCGCTTCGAGACTGGACACGAATTCCCCCGCTTCCGAGACGTTGCTGCGAAGCTCGGTCTGAACACGGTCAGCCTCAGCGGGGGCGCCATCGCCGGTGACTTTGACAACGGCGGCTGGCTCGACATCGTGGTCTCGGATTGGAGCCCCGACGGGCAGCTTCGCTACTTCCGCAACAATGGAGATGGCTCCTTCGCAGAGCGTACCGACGAGGCCGGATTCCGTGGACTTCTCGGTGGACTGAATCTGATCCAAGCTGACTATGACAACGACGGAGATCTTGATATCTATGTGCTCCGCGGCGCCTGGCTCGAAAAGGCCGGACGGCACCCCAACTCGCTCTTGCAAAACGACGGCAAAGCGCATTTCCGCGACGTAACATTTGATGCCGGTCTGGGAGAGCATCACTACCCGACGCAGACCGCCGCCTGGGCTGACTACGACAATGACGGCGATCTCGATCTCTACGTCGGCAATGAGACCTTCCCCGGTCAGCTCTTTCGCAATAACGGCGACGGCGCCTTCACGAACGTCGCCCGAGACGCCGGCGTGACGAACGATGACGTCGCCAAATCCGTGGTCTGGGGCGACTACGACGGTGACCGCTACCCCGATCTCTACGTATCAAACTTCGGTGGGCCGAATCGGCTCTATCACAACAACGGCGACGGTACCTTCACCGACATCGCCGCTGACGCCAACGTGACATTCCCGTTCAAGAGCTTTCCATCTTGGTTCTGGGACTTCAACAACGACGGCAACCTTGATCTCTTCGTATCCGCCTACGAGCGCCGCGTCGAGGATGTCGCGGCCTACTACCTCGATCTGCCGTCGATGGAGACCGAGCCGGACGCCCTGTACCAGGGGAACGGAAAGGGCTCCTTTCAAGAAGTCGGCTTCGATCTCAACCTGCATCAAATCACGCAACCCATGGGATCGAACTTCGGCGACCTCGATAACGACGGCTTCCCCGACTTCTATCTGGGAACCGGCTATCCGGAATACGAGGGCCTCATGCCCAACCTGTTGTTTCGCAACGTCGGCGGAAAGAGCTTTGTCGACGTCACCACAGAGGCAGGTCTCGGTCACCTACAGAAAGGCCATGGCGTGGCCTTCGCTGACTTCGATCATGACGGCGACCAAGACATCTTCGCTGAGTTGGGCGGCGCCTACGCGGGAGACGTCTTCGGGAACGCTCTTTTCGAGAACCCAGGCTTCGGCAATCACTGGTTGGTCGTGAAGCTTGTCGGGGTGACCTCCAACAAGTCAGCTATTGGAGCACGAATTCGCGCAGACATCTTGGAAGGGGACAAGAAACGCTCTGTTTACAAATGGGTCAATAGCGGAGGGAGCTTCGGCGCCAATCCCCTGCGGCAGCATATCGGCCTTGGCCGTGCCGAGGCGATTGAATCTTTGGAGATCTATTGGCCGACGACAGACCGCACGCAGCGATTCCAAGATGTCGGAGTCGACCAGTTCATTGGGCTCACCGAAGATCGAGACGAATACGAAAACCTGCCATACCGGCCCGTGGGTTTTCGACCAGCTACCGGCCCTTAGCAATCGTACGAACCCCTTGCCAACTCGATGCTGACCAAGACGACATGACTGCTTTTGCCGGTCGCAACGCTCTCTAGACGCGGGCAGAAATCGAATCCACCAACAAGGGTCCGCAGCCTGCAGTAGTTGTTCCGCTGTAGAATTATAGAGCGTTGTTTGAGGTTTCCCGGGCCAGCCTTCGACGGCTGGTGCTCTGCAAGTGGCCACGTCTGAATCTGCCCCCGGCGCTACGCCGGCGAGTACTTTCCGGTGCGAACGAATCGGACTCAAGAGAAGCTTTTGGTGCGAGTCTCGCCAGCTTGGATGCTTGTCGCACCCGTTCTTCTACTGATTCTTGGAAGCTCTGCCCGAGCGCAGTTCGGGCCGTCGCTGAACTCGCGGCAAGCGCCCCAGGCCAAGACACAGGAAGAGCTTGATCTCTACTTGGAGATCTACACGAGCGCAGACTCCCACGCGACGATCCGCAATGTCGTGCGATTCGCCGAGACGTACCCGGCATCGGAGTTTCTGGGTCTGGCGTATCAGTATCAGATGACGGCGTACCGCGACTTGTCGGACTACGACGGCGTGCTGACGGCTGGTGAGAAGTCCCTCGCGTTGCTCCCGGACAACCTCAACACATTGATCACGCTTGCCACGGTTATTCCGAACAGGTCCGACGGCCGTCCGGATCGTGAGCAGCTTCTGTCGAAGGCGCAAGGGTACGCCGGCTCCGTGCTACGCAAGATCGATAGCCTCAAGATTCCAGTCGAGATCCCGCTCGCGCAATGGGAGTCCCAGAGAGCGGAGTTGGAGGCCGAAGCCAGGGAGGCCCTGGGCCATCTGGCAATCAAGAAGGGCGACTTGGAGGAGGCTCTGCGTCAGTTTGAGGCCGCAATAAAGATCAATCCCATCCCAAAACCGAGCCTGTGGTATCGTCTCGGCGGAACGTATCTCATGACCGGGCAGCCAGAAAAAGCGATGGAGCCGCTACGCCGTGCGGCCGACGAGGGAGAAGGTGCGGTGAAGCAATTGGCGCTTGATCAGCTCCGACGAATCCAGCAGGCCAAGACGAAATGACGACCACGAGGCACGTACGTTGATTCGATTCAGCCACTTCTGGATAGGGCTTGGTTTGCTGGGCCGGCCCCTGCACCCGCCGAAAAGGGCCCCGATTGTCTGCCGATGAGGGAACCCGCAAAGCCCGCTGCTGTTGGAAGACCACGGAGCCTTGTCACCTTCCTCGTGGGCTTCGCGCTTGCCGCTTCGCTCAGTCCTTCGGTCTATGCCCAAGGCGTCGCCGTTTCCGGCCGCCGGGCGCAGCCACGCAAGCCACTGCCCGAAGGCGTGCAGCTGCCGCGGATGGCTTACCGCGATGTCGCTCGGCAGGCCGGCCTAACCGGCGTTAACGTTTCCGGAGCGGAAAAAGGCAAGGTATACATCGTCGAAACGACCGGGACGGGTGTGGCAATACTCGACTACGACAACGACGGCCTCATGGATCTCTTCTTCGTCAACGGCGACCGCCTTGGTGACAAAGCCGGCAAATCGAGACACTACCTCTATCGCAACCTCGGCGACCTCAAGTTCGAGGACGTAACGCAACAGGCTGGAATCGGCCACACCGGGTGGGGTCAGGGTATCTGCACCGGCGATATCGACAACGATAGTTACACCGACGTTCTTGTGACCCACTGGGGCCCGCACGTGTTATTCCGCAATCAAGGCGATGGAACCTTTCGAGACGAAACCAAGCGCCGCGGTCTACTGAGCCCTGGGAATCGCTGGAGCACGGGCTGCGCGTTTCTCGACTACGACCGCGATGGCGATCTGGACGTCTTCGTTGCGAATTACTTGCGGTTTGATCCCGAGACGACGCCCAAGCCCGGCGAACGGGCGGAATGTCGCTGGAAGGGCACGCCGGTGCTTTGCGGGCCCAAAGGCCTGCCTCCCGAGACGATGTCGCTTTACGAGAACAAGGGGAAGGGACGGTTCGAAGATGTCTCCGACGCTGCCGGTGTCACCGTTCCCAAGGAGTATTACGGCTTTACCCCGCTGACAGCAGACTTCGACAACGACGGCTGGACGGACGTATACGTCGCCTGCGATTCAACGGCCAGCCTGTTCTATCACAACCAGAAGGATGGGACCTTCGAAGAGGTGGGCGTGGTCTCAGGCACGGCGTATAACCTCGACGGCATGGAGCAGGCGGGTATGGGTGTGACCGCCGCTGATTATGATGGGGACGGCAAGCTCGATCTCTTCAAGACCAACTTCTCCAGCGACACCCACACCCTCTATCGCAATGAAGGTGAATTGTTCTTCACGGATGAGACCATCCGCGCGGGTCTGGCCGTGAACACTCAGTATCTGGGTTGGGGAACCGCCTTCCTCGATGTGGATCAGGATGGCTGGAAGGACATCTTTGTCGCGAACGGACATGTCTACCCAGGTATCGACGACACTCACCTCTCGGAGACGTTCCACCAGCGGAGACTGCTCTATTGGAATCGAAGAGATGGGTACTTTCACGACGCCTCCGACGAGGCAGGTCCGGGCATCAATGCCAGGCACTCCTCGCGAGGCATTGCCGTTGGCGATCTCGATAACGACGGAAGCCTGGAGATCGTCGTCGTCAATATGCACCAGGCGCCCTCTCTTTTGAAGAACGATGGGGAGCAGGGTGACGCTCTTCTCGTACAGACCCTCACATCCGACGGCCGTGACGCGATTGGCGCTCGTATTCGAGTGACAACGGGCGAGAGGACTCAAATCGACGAGGTGCGGAGCGGCGGCTACCACATTTCTCAAAGTGACTTCCGCGTGCATTTTGGGTTAGGGTCGGAAGCCACCGCCGATGTGGAGATCCGCTGGCCCGGTGGGGATACAAGCCGGTTCAAAGCCGTCGATGCGGGTCACTGGATCGTTGTTCAGCAAGGCAAGGGCATCGTGAAGAAAATCGCTTTCGGTTCAGACGGGGACTAGCCGGCGGTGCTCTCTTTCTGTCGACAGGCCGGTTGGCCGATTTTGTTTCAATGCTCGCTGCTGTTAGGACAAACCTCCCCACCCCCTCCAGGCAACTCGGCTCCAGCCCTTCCCACCTTTGCCGACATCACAGAGAGATCGGGCGTCGAGTTCCGTAACGAACCATCGCGGACCTCGCAGAAGTATTTACTGGAATCGATGGTCGGAGGAGTCGCGGTCTTCGACTACGACAACGATGGTTTCCTCGACCTTTACTTCGTGAACGGTGCGGCGCTGGAAGATCCCATGCCCGAGGGAGCTCAGCCTGAGAAGGAAGACCCGCGCCACTGGAACCGGCTCTACCGAAACAACGGGGACCTGACTTTCACCGACGTTACTGAGCAAGCCGGCGTTGCGGGTCACTCCTATGGACAGGGGGTGGCGGTGGGCGATTACGACAACGACGGATTCGCTGATCTATACGTCACGAACTACGGGCGGAACATCCTGTATCGCAACACCGGGAAGGGCAGTTTCCGGGATAGGACCGATAGCGCGGGCGTGCCGGCCGGCGAGTGGTCAACCGGGGCCGCTTTCGTGGACCTCGATGCTGACGGCATGCTCGACCTTGTGGTAGCGCGCTATGTCCAGTGGGATTTTTCGAAGAACATCTGGTGCGGCGAGCACAAGCCCGGCTATCGTTCCTATTGCCACCCGGATAACTTTGCTCCCATGACGCACGTCGTCTATCGCAACAACGGCGACGGTACATTCCGAGATGTAACGCGGCAAGCCGGCTTCGCTGGGGCGCCGGGCAAGGGCCTCGGCATCGCCTTCAACGACTTCAACCAGGACGGCCGACTTGATCTCTTCATCGCCAACGACTCGGCCCCTCAGCAGCTTTTCCAAAACAACGGGGACGGCCGCTTCGAGGAGGTCGGTCTGGTGGCAGGCATCGCCTACGACGAGGACGGCAACGTCTTCGCCGGCATGGGAACCGATTTCCTTGACTATGACAACGACGGCCTGCCCGAGTTATTCGTCAATGCGCTACCGCACCAGAAATACGCTCTGTTCCACAATCTGGAGGGCACGTTTGAGTACGCCTCGGGACCGACCGGCGTCGGTTCAATCACCGCATTGCACTCCGGTTGGGGGACGAAGTTTATTGACTACGACAACGATGGCTGGAAGGACATCTTTGTGGCCCAAGGCCACGTCATGGATAACATCGCGCTGACGAATCCTACGTTGCGATACAAGGAGCCACCCCTGCTGATGCGCAATGTGAAGGGGAGCTTGAAGGACGTTTCGGCCCGGAGCGGCGCGGTGTTCGGAGCACCGCGCGCGGCTCGGGGAGCGGCCTTCGGCGATCTCGACAACGACGGGTTTCTTGACGTGGTGATCAACTGCAACGAGGAGCCACCCTTGCTGCTCCACAACCAGGGCAACGCGAATCGTTGGCTGATCGTAGACCTGACGGGTACGAGGAGCAATCGCGACGGAATCGGGGCTCGATTGCGGCTTGTGACGCCGTCAGGTGTTGAACAGCATCAGATTGCATCCACGGCAGGCAGCTACCTTTCGGCCAGCGACAAGCGAGTTCACTTCGGCCTGGGCGCCCAGACCAAGGCCGACCTGCTCGAGATTCGTTGGCCCAGCGGAGTTGTTCAGCGCTTAACTGATATTCGCTCGAATCAGATCCTCAGCGTTACCGAACCCTCGCAGTAGCCCCGCCAACGGACGGCGTCGAAGTTCACTGTTGGGCAGGTTTCGTTAGCTGGCGCGTTTTCGGCATGGGCGAGTGCCCCGGGCAGGAAGAGCCGACCCCACCGCACGCGCGCCCGTGCTACCGTATCCCCGGCGGGCGGTGCCGATGGAAACGCCGGAATTCGATCCGAATAAGAAGGGGATTCTGTTCTTCTCGCGCGGACGAGGTCGCGGCCACGCCATCCCCGACGCGCAAATCGTCGACGAGTTGTTGAAGCTGCGCGACGACGTCGACGTGCGGTTCGTCTCCTACGGCACCGGCGCCCGGACGCTCGAAGAGCTGGGCCACAGCCTCATCGACCTCGGCCTGCCCGACAACAACTCTGTCACCGACACGATCGTCCTCGCCGGGAAGATCATCGGCTGGTTGAAGCCCGCTCTCGTTGTCGCTCACGAAGAGTTCACCGCCCTGCCGGTGGCGAAGATCTTCGACGTGCCGACGGTACTCATTACGGACTGGTTCGTCGAGCCCGAAAAGTACTCGATGCAAACGCTTCGGCACGCCGACGAGATCATCTTCATCGATGAAGAAGGACACTACGAGGAGCCCGAGTGGGTCAGGGGTAAGGTGCACTACGTCGGGCCGATCCTGCCTGACTTCGAGTACACCCGCGCCGACCGCGACCGAGCCCGCGAGGAGCTCGGCATCCCTCAGGACGCCACGCTGATCTCCCTCCTGGTCTACCCCGGACGCCGCACCGAGCCCATCGCGCCCATCTACGACTTGCTGATGCTGGCCTTCGAGGCCCTCGATGCTCCGAACAAGCACTTACTCTGGAACACGGGAGACGACTACGACATGCTGGTCGAGCGAACGAAGGAGATGGCGAACGTCCACATCCGCCATGCGGACCCTCAGACCGACCGGATCATGGCCGCCACCGATGTTGCGATGACCAAAGGTAACCGCAATATCGTGCTCGAACTGGCAGCCCTGCGCGTGCCCTCGGTGACCCTTACCGACGGGTTGAACCGAATCGACGACATGCGCACGGCGCGTGCGGCGAACAACGTGACGGCTGAGGTTCACGAGATCGATCATGCCGAACTGGGTCAGCGCCTGAACGAGCGCTGGTCCTTTGGGCCGGGCGCTGACGCGCCGGTGCCGAACGCACTTACTTCGCCTCGCGCTCAAACTACTGGTGCGCATAGAATCTCGGAGCTTGCAGGGACTTCAGGGGTGGAAGTCAAAGTGCGCGACTCGTCCTTTCGGTGTCCCGTGCGTGGCGACTGGCCGCGACTGAGCTAAACTCTCAAGGACCGCACGGGCGTCCTGCATTGACGTTCGGACGACGGTCGAATCGAGATCCCGAGGCGTTATGAATGCGGCAAATGGGTCCTCAGCACGAGAGTTCCGGGCAAGCTCTTCGGCCCAACGACCCCTTGCTCCCGAGCCCCTTCATCGTGGGCATGCCGCGATCGGGCACCACGCTCTTGCGGTTGATGCTAGACGCCCACCCGGAAATGGCGATTCCTCCGGAAACCCATTTCCTGCGTGACTTGGTGCAGCTTCCACCCAAGGGAGCGGCTTCACGCGAAGTGTTTCGCAAGCTAGTTATCGAGTGCCTCTATTGGCCCGACTTCCATCTATCGGCTGAGGAACTCTCTGCTCGTCTCGACCGCTTAACCCCCTTCAGTCCGGCAGCGGGCGCTCGCTGTTTCTACCAGATGTACGCCGAGAAGTTCGGCAAGAAACGCTGGGGTGACAAATCGACGCCCTATGGCTTCCACATTGGGGCCATTCACCGTTTACTGCCGGAGGCTCATTTCATTCATGTGATTCGCGACGGGCGGGATACGATCCAGGACGCCAGGATACTGCACCCAGAATGCACCCTGGGGCGCCGGGACAGCGTTTACTGCCGCGAGGCCATTTCATTCATGTCGGCAACTCATCGCAAGACGTATTTTTGGCGGGACCTTACGCTCGTTCGTCACGCCGCGGATTGGCGCGGAAGGATATTGAATTTCCGAGAGCAGGTGGGAAGCTTTCCTTATATCGAGCTCCGCTTTGAGGACTTACTCACACACACGACAGCCGTCCTGAAAGAGGTTTGTGAGTTTCTCCGGTTGCCATATGTACCGGAGATGGAGCGTTATCATGTCACCGCCCCGTCCCGCATGAACGAGTTGTCGGATCTGCCGAAGTATCCGTTCATGGATTTGAAAAAGGAACAGCGCCTGGATATTTTCAAGCTGACCTCCCGACCTCCCGACAGGTCGCGGATCGAGCGCTGGCGAGAAGAGCTGTCGCGGGAGGAGGTCTTGGCGTATCAGGAAGTCGCGGGTGATCTGCTCGAGACGCTGGGGTACCCGCTTGCTGTAGACGCGGCTGCGCAGGCAGCGCCCCGAGCTGTCCCACCCTCGAGCGCTCAAGCGCCAGCGGTTGTCGGCGCTCACAGTCCGTCGGTAAAGTGGGGTATCGCGTCTCTCTCACTTGGGTTCAGGTGCCGTTCCGTCCGCGTGCAGCTCGCCACATGATCCGTGAATTGGACTATTGGAAGTATTTCGAGATCTGCGAGGTCGAGCTGGATTGCGGCGTGACCGGATTCGGTGAAACGATGCTGTTCTACACGTCGAACCGCGTTACGTCGAACTCCATCCGTCGGGTCTTGGGGCGAAACGCCAGGGAAATGATGTGGGACGACTCCATTGGCGCCGGCCTGCAGCAAGCTCTGTTTGACGCTGTCGGCAAACTGTACGATCTCCCGATCCACCGGCTGTTGGGAACGAAATGCCGGGACCGGGTTCCCCTGAGTTGGTGGGCCGTGGACATGCCCGGTGAAGATTGGGCCGCCGAATGCCAGGAGGCAATCGGGCAAGGCTACACCAACCTCAAGACCAAGCCGCGTCCCTGGTTCGACCTCAAGCAACAGTGCCGCGTTCTTGCAGAGTCACTGCCGCAAGACTTCAAGGTCAGCCTGGACTTCAATGCTTCGTTGCTCGATTCCGCGCGAGCTTTGCCCTATCTGCTTGAGGTTGAGCGGTTTCCACAGGTGGAGATTATTGAGGAGCCGATTCCGACTGACACTGACAACTATGAGGGCTATCGCCACCTGCGCAGTGGACTGAGCAAGCCGATCGTGCTGCATTCCGGGAAGCCGGCGATTTCCGAGGCGGTGAAGAACGACATCTGCGACGGCTTCGTGCTGAGCCGAGGCGCCACCGGCGAAATCCTCGAGCAGACGTGGGCCGCCGCTGCAAAGGACAAGCCATTCTGGCTGCAGCAGGTCGGTACGGGAATCACCGCTACCTTCTCGCTCCATTGCGCAGCCGTGTCGAGTCACGCGAAATGGGCCGGTACGACGTGCCACCAGTTGTTTGAGCATTCCATGATCCGTTCCGGGATCGAGGTCGAAAACGGCCTGGCAGCTGTTCCCAACGCTCCCGGACTGGGTATCGAGTTGGACCGTGATGCCGTGGAACGATTCGCTATCGACCCGTTTGACAAAGATCCCTACCCCGTGCCGGGACAGTTGATCGCGATCCGCTGGCCAAGTGGGGCGACGAGCTACTACGCGCACACTCAGCAGTACTGGTATGAGTTCCTCGACGGCCGGCATCCGATTTTCGAGGAAGGCGTCCGCCTTGAAAGCATCGACGACGACGGCAGCCCGGAGTGGAAGGATTTGCAGGAACGCGCTGTGAAAGGCGGTGTGCGCTCGGAAGGGCGACCGCTATAGGCAAGTCGATCTGCGAGATCGCGGGCTTATGTCGCCCACGGCTACTTTTTCTTTGCCTTCTTTGTTTTGGTTGATTTCTTTGCTTTCTTTGTGGGTTTGGCCGCGGGCCTCCTAGGGACCTCACTGGCTCGCTCCCTCTTGGTCTTTCGTTCGCGTACCTTGTGACCGGTCGCTTCTCCCACCCGTCGCAGAAACTCCTTGCTCGGCACAAAGAAGTATTCGCCACCACGCTCGGTGACAAAGTCGGCCATCTTGAAATCAATCCAATGTAGGTCTCGCTCACTCCACCAGCGCTGCCGTCCGTCGAAACCCTGGCGGTCTGCCGGGGGATCCAAGGACCTCCCGATGAGCGCATCTACTCCCCCCTGACTGGGGCGATGGGGACCCCCCATTGCACCCATCAGGCTCCTGAATGGACGAACGGAGGATGCAAGTCCTAAGAACATCAGACCGACCTGACCGCTAGGCGCTCCGCAACAGTCCGCCAAGAAGGCCCATAGTGGAAGCCTGGCGGCAATTGTCCGGGGCAACCCGACGTGGATTCATCCTCCGAATGGGACATAGGGCATTGCTACTCCGAACCCCGTAATGAGGTAGGCGATGGGGACCCCCCAGCCTCAGGCTCCTGAATTTGTGCAAGTCCTGAACATCAGACCGACCTGACCGCTAGGCGCATCGCCCAAGAAGGCCCATAGTGGAAGCCTCGGCGAGCAATTGTCAAGCTGGTGGCAACCCGACGTCCATCCTCCGAATATGTGCGGACATAGGGCATTGCTTGGCTCCGAACCCCGTAATGAGCGGGTCATCCTGGTAGTCGAAGTCATTCGGACCAAGTTTGACGCGCTCCCCTTTGACCTTCCAGATCCCCGGATCTTCTTCGAATTCGCCTTCCACCTCTCTCTCTTCAAGATCGGTGATCTTGACCTTCCCGATCACCGGCTTTCCGTCTTTAATCCGCTTTTCATTATCGTCATACTCTACAAATCTCCTGATCAGCGGCTTCCCCTCGACCTCCAGGATCACCGGGTCACCGTCGTCCACGGGGATCAACGGCTGCCGTTCGTCCAGTCGTACCGCGGTCAGCGGCTCCTTCATCCTCACCCCGGGGGGCGGCAACTTCTTCCCTACGACCGTCCGGATCAGCGGTGTGCCATCCTTTTCTCGCCCAACTGCCAACGCTTCAGCTTCTTCGGGAGTTCTTAAACGCAGTGCAGCTTGCAGTTCCCGGGCAGACTCCTGAAACGCCCTCACATTTTGTTCCAGTTTGAGCACACTTAGAAAGCTTCCATATGACGTCGGCGCGTTCTCGTCCTCTTTTGGCGGGTTCTCGGCCCACAGAATCGCCCCCAAAGGAGCCTTGTCGGTTTGACTCGCCTCCACGTCCGTTTGACTTGCCTTCGGGTTCGTGGTCAAGAACGCCGGTTGTGAGATTCCATCGACGTACCCGAAGTGCTCTATAGCGGGCACATTCTTCTCCTTCTGAAGATCGCTCTCGCGAGCCGATCTCCGGCCAAACTCCTCTTCGATCTGTCGGGCCGGGTCCAGATCGTTCTCAGTCGCCAGAATCCTCCTGATGCTTCTTACCTCATGCATTAACTCCTTCTTTGAGTCGTGTGCGATCAGCAGGAATAAATCAAAATCGCTGCTAAGCCGTAACTCCCAACTGGATGTATCAGGCCTCCAACCCGCGTATCCGCCCCCGGAGCTCGCCTTCATGCCTTTCTCAAAAACTTCGAACGCAGCCCTGTCAGAACGATCGGGCGGCTGCTCAGGATACCCCATTAAGAGCTTTAGTGGGGTATCCATTTGACTCAGGTGCCACAACATACTGTGGTTGGCCATTGGCGGCCCCCGGAAAGGCTTGCCGATAGCACCACGTTTCCAAGCCTGCGATGGCCATGGCGCGTGCGTAATCCTTGATCGGCCCGAAACGCAGCCTCGTGGCCCAATTGCCTGCAGACCGGCGTCTGGCGCCCCAGGGTGCATTCTGGGTGCAGTGTGCTGGCGTCCATGGATCGACCAAACCACAACGCCTAGGGGCTACCTGAGTCAAGTGGATACCCCATAGAGCTTTTTATCGCCCTCGACTGTTTTTTCACATGCAATCGCGTATCGATAAGAAGCGATGTGAGTGATGTTGATGCTAAGACCATCATCAGCATGGGCTTGGTGTTGGTTTATCCCTAGCGGCCCAGTTGTAAATGTGCCCTCGGTCATCGTCTTACCCTCTACACGGCTCTCGCCGCTATCCAACGGGCTTCGGTCTTGCCCTGGTGTTCCGATAGAGTTCACGTGGATAAACTTGAACGTAAACGGGCCACTTTCAGAGCTTATTTCGATTGTGTCGTCTGAACGACGGTAGTCCCAAACAGGCGGTGGATCCGTGCCGACTACTGGGGCATCGGGGTATGCACTTCACTCCCTACTACCCCACATCTTGTGGTTGGCCGGTCCGCCTGCCGCGTAGGTGTTGGACCATCTCTGAATAGGTCGTGGGCCCAACGGTCGCGGCCTGTTGTACAAGCCGGTAGAAGAGCTTTCCCCGGTGACGAGAGCGTCGTCGATTGAATCGAAACGTATACTCATCCCGGTAATAGTCCAGGTGTTCACGGCTCACAGCGCCTTGGTGCGTCCCGATCAACCAGCGCTTCAACAGGGCAGCCACCCGGTGAACGTGGGGCAACAGCTCGGAGGCCGACTGGCTCGAACCGGCCAGAAAGTCGTACTCGTGCCGATAGCCAAGCGCCTCCAGGCCGACGTACCCTTCCCAGCCGTCGGTGTGGATCGTGCTGTCGGGCTCGACAGCCTCTTGGATGAAGCCGTGCAGCTGTTGCTTGGACGCTCCGCGGATGCGCTTCATACGGATCCTTCCTATCCCCGCGCCGTCTTCCTCGGCGGCGATGGCTAGCAGTGCTTTTTTCTGCGTCTGCCGTCCGCGCAGTCCCTCTTCTGCGCCCCCCACATAGGTCTCGTCGACCTCCACGCGACCGCTGAGCCGTTCTCGGCCGGGCCGCACCATCGCGCGCCGCAGCTTGTGCAGCAACGCCCAGGCGGTACGGTAGCTTCCCAGACCCAAGATGCTTTGCAGTCCCAGTGCGCTCGCCCCGTTTTTCTGGCTGGTCACCCACCACATGGTCCGAAACCAGGTGCGCAGCGGCAGGCGCGTGTCCTGGAAAATCGTGCCCGCCGTCACCGAAGCCTGATAATCGCATTGCCCACACCGCAGCAGGCCCCGCCGGCTGGGCCGAGCTCTCCGCCCTCCACAGCGGGGACACACAAAACCCTGTGGCCAGAGCAGTTGCATCAGATACTCGCGACACGCCTGCTCAGTGGCAAAACGCCCCTCAAACTCCTCCAGCGTCCGCGGGTAGTCCTCCACAGCCCCGCATGCTATATGTTGGGGTCTCGGGAGTCAAGTGCATACCCTGACTGGGGCATTTTGGCCTGTTGTCTCGTCGAGATATGTGAAGTTTCCTTCGTCGTCGACTTCGAAAGTGAATGTCTTTGCCATGATGTCTCTCCTGTGTTGGTGTATTGCCGTCGCTCAGGACGGAGAATTAGTAAGTGATAAGCCTGCCACCGTGCTTTGGGGGCAGGCTCGCGGCGTAGCAGGGTCATCCCCAGCTCTGGATTCAATGTCGGTCTCCTCCAAGTCATGGTCAGCGATCAGGCGCGAATAACGAGGGTCGTTTCTAAGGGCCTTCGATAACGGCGTCTGATCGACGCCGTGAAGTGTCGCCCCGAGTTCGACTCCCCGGCGCAGGCTGCGGAAGGCCTCGGTGGAATCGCCGAGCGCATCGTAGACCGCCGCCCCACAGAGATAGGTCTCGTGAGTCGACGGAGACACACGTTCGAGACGAGCAAGCCGTTGCAAGGCACCTCCGGGGTGACCCAGGACGGCCAGCGACCGAGACGCGGCGCATAGGGCGTCCCCGTAGTCGGGTTGCTCGGTGAGCGCTGCTGTCGCGAGGTCCGCTGTATGCTGGAACGCCCCTTCGGTTTCCTTGGAAGCTCCCGTAGTCAGGAGCAGCGCTTCGGCGAGGCGTTGCCAGGCGACAAAGTGCTCGGGGATCCGAGTAACGGCGTGTCGGAAGTTGAGTAGCGCGTCGTCAATGCAGCCGTAAAAAAATAGCCGAGCCCAAGGGTGAGATAGATCTCTGCTCCGTCGATGATCGCGATGGCCTTGGCCGCCAAGTCGATTACCTCGATATACCTACCTTCAGGCAGGTAGACGTCAAACGCCAGATTGTTGTAGCCGATTGGGTTTCGAGGCGCTAGTTGAATCACTTTCAAGAGACTTTGCTCGCTGCCATGTAAGTCGCCGGCGAGCGCCTGTCTCTTGGCGGTGAAATTCCAGATTCGCCAGCAGCCGGGCTGCCGTTCAACGGCTGTGCTTAGCACTTCCCTCGCCGCAGCGCGATCGCCAAGTGCCTCATAGGAAAGAACGAGTTGGCGATACGACCAGTAGTCGAAAGGATCGAGGCTCAGTGCTTCGTCGTGCTGACGCACAGCTTCCTCATAATCCCCCTCTGCCTGCGCGAGGGTGCCCCACGCGCTGTACAGGTCAACGGAAGGCACGGCGGCTGCTTGGCGATAGGCGCGTTCGGCCTCCCTGGCCCATCGCGCATCACCTGTCCGGCTGAATAGATGCCGATTCACGTCGCCCAATCCTCGTGCGGCGGCGGCGAACGCCAAGCCTCCTTGGGGGCCGTCCAGCGCAGAGCGAAGTTTCTCGCGGGCCTGCTCGTATTTCTGCTCGGACATCAGCCCCAGGCCCACAAGGTAGTCCTGGAAGGCTACGGCGTCTCTCGGTCCCTCGGCCCGCCAGAGCTTGAGTTGATCCGGTTCCAACTTGTACCCCACGAGGTCCGCGAAGTCCTGGATCAATCCTTCGTGGGTCCCGTCGAGATCACCGGTTTCTCGCTCGAACGTCTCCCGGCGCAGGATCCGCCCATCGGAGGTTCTGACAAGCTCCGTCTCGATCCGCACAGTCCCAGCCGCAGCCCGTAACCTACCCGAAAGGATGAGAGGAACTCCCACGGTCTGCTTGTCTCCACGGATGTGGAAGCAAAACTTGCCCTTATTGGATCGCAGGCGATAAAGTGAATCACCGATGAACTGTGAAAGTCCTTTTCCGTAGGCCAGGTCGGTTTCGGTGTCAGCCTCAACGGCGAGGGATTGAAAGGCGATATCCCTGTCCGGAGGCAGTACACAGAACAAAGCCTGGCCAGGGAAGCGGCCGCAGAGATCATCCTGAATGGAGCTGACCATACCCTCTAAGGTGATTCCCTGTCCTTGAATGCGTAAACCTAAGGGCAGAAGGGCCAAAGCGATCGCAACGGCCGCGACTAACCCAGGTTTCCTCATGAGAAGGCGGGGTCGATCCTGCTGCTCCCTTTCCGGCGGCGATTCTTCAGAGGCATCGGCCGGCTTGGCCCCGTCCGCGCCCGAGATGGCCTGAACGATCTCCTCCGGTGTTGTCGGCCGCTCAGAGGGGATGGCACTCAAGCAACGCCGGATCACCTGCGGTGCCGAGCCGGGTAGCTGCGACAAAACCTGGTCGGCGGAGCCCGCTACTTCGACCTCCAGCGACTCACGGCGAAACGGGTGGCGGCCGGTAAGCGCCTCACACACAACAAGCCCGAAAGAATAGATGTCACTCCACGACCCGACTTTCTGACCCGCCATGTGCTCCGGCGCCATGTAGTCGGGCGTTCCCACGACGTGCCCCGGTTGAGTGACCGCTGAGTGCTCACGGGAATTCTCATTGGCCGGCCGAGCCAACCCAAAATCGGTAATGACGGGGCGGATGCTGCCCTTCTCGTCGGGGACCAGCATGATGTTGCCCGGTTTGAAGTCGCGGTGGACGATCTTCTGGTCGTGCAGCGCCTGCAGGCCCGCACCTAACTGCTTGATGATGGGAACCGCCGCCGTCGGTTCCAGCTTGCCCTCGCGTTTTAGGAAGTCCCCCAGGGTCTCTCCGGCGAGCAGCTCCATCGTGAGGAACGTGATGTCTGACGAACCCACGCGGTGACGGCCGACATCGTGAATCTTGCAAACATTTGGATGTTTCACTCTGCGGGCAACATGGACTTCGCGCCGGAATCGGGAGATTTGGCGGGGATCCGCGCTGTACTGGTGCAGCAGCGTCTTCAGCGCCACGCGCTCGTGAAGCTCCAGGTCGTTGGCTTCGTAGACCTCGCCCATGCCTCCACGGCCGATGAAGCGGACGATCTCGAAGCGCCCGGCGAGGGTCTCGCCGATGTCGAAGACGTGCTGCTCGGGCACCGGAGCGGACAGCCACTGTGCGCTCAGGGCCGGGTTGTCCAGCAAGTCGTTGGGCTCGTCGTGTTCGGCTAGGAGGCGGTCGACCTCGGCGCGAAGCTTCGCATCGGGACCGCAGGCTTCGCGGAGGTAGGCTTCGCGGTCGGGACCCTCGCGCTCGACGGCCGCGGCGAACACTTCCTTGACCCGGTCCCAATGCGTCATGGCTCACACGCCGTCGCGACAGCGGACCCAGCGCCGCCGCTACGCCCCCGCGGCTTCATGCTTTCCCCCCGTTCCCAGCTCGCCCCGCAGCCAAGCCCGCCCGAAGCTCCAATCCCGTTTAACGGTCCGCGGAGCAACGCCTAGCACCTCGGCGGTCTCGTCGATGGAGAGTCCGCCGAAGAAACGCAGCTCGACCACTCGATGCGCGCGCTCGTCTTTCTGCTCGAGCCTCCCCAGCGCTTCGTCGAGTGCCAATAGCTCACCCGACTTCTCCTTGCTAAACACCAGCGCTTCGTCCAGCGGCAGCGGCGCCTGGCCGCCGCCGCGTTTGTCGGCTAGGCGGTTGCGGGCGTAATCAACCAGGATGCGCCGCATCACCTTTGACGCGACGGCGAAAAAGTGGGCGCGGTTCTGCCAGTTGGCCCCTCTTTGAGAGATCAGTTTGAGATAGGCCTCGTTGACAAGTGCCGTGGGCTGCAAGGTGTGGCCGGCACGCTCACTCCTCATTCGCACGGCGGCCATGCGGCGCAACTGCTGATAAGCCGCCTCAAAGAGGCGGGATTCCGCCTCTTTGTCCCCCTGCTGAACACGCCTTAGCAGGAGCGTGAGGTTGTGTGTGCCGGGTTCGGGCATCGCGGCCGGCCCCTCTGTATTCGTACGGGCTTACCAATCATACTCCCCTTTTTCCCTGTTGGAAAGGAGCTAAAGCGGATCAAACCCCTTTTTCTGGTTGTTTTGAGGCCTCAAAAGGTCAAGTGGGGTATCCATTTGACTCAGGTGACCACAACATACTGTGGTTGGCCATTGGCGGCCCCCGGAAAGGCTTGCCGATAGCACCACGTTTCCAAGCCTGCGATGGCCATGGCGCGTGCGTAATCCTTGATCGGCCCGAAACGCAGCCTCGTGGCCCAATTGCCTGCAGACCGGCGTCTGGCGCCCCAGGGTGCATTCTGGGTGCAGTGTGCTGGCGTCCATGGATCGACCAAACCACAACGCCTAGGGGCTACCTGAGTCAAGTGGATACCCCATTAAGGTCAATTCTGGCGATTCCGGGTCGGCAGGTGCTACACCTCAGGCGTATGGCTGCAAGTTCTCGGCAGGCCCCGCTGGGATCGCGGAGGGCCGACAGGCCGCCAACATCAACAGCTAGGTTCCCCGTTCAGGATCATCTTGCATTGGCCAGCTCTGAGAAGCTTCTTCTGTTTGCGACCGTGATAAGATTGTCGTCTCGTCCGCAGGCCTTTCGAGCGTCCTCCCGCGAGACCACACGAGATGACGCCCACCGCCGACCCTCATCAGGCTTCGCAAGGGAGTACCGGGTCCCAGCCCGCATCCGATTCGCGGCCCACCCGGACGCGCTACCTGGTGATGATCCTGGTTGCCCTGGCCTCGGCCACGGCCTACCTGACCCGCCACCCTATCGCCGCGGCGGCCACCACGATCCAAGCCGACGTCGGACTCAGCAGCGAACAGATGGGCGTCATCCTGGGGGTGATGTCGGTGGGCTACTTCGTCTTTCAGATCCCCACCGGCTGGCTTGGCACTCGCTTTGGGACCCGCCTGGCCCTCCCGGTGCTCTGTCTCGGCTGGTCGCTATGCACCGTGTGGTTCGCCACGGCTTCTTCGTATCTCTCGTTGCTGATCTCCCGGGCCGCGTTCGGCGGCATGCAAGCCGGACTGGTCCCCAACTCCGCGCTCGTTGTTCGTGACTGGTTTCCACTCAACCAGCGCGGCATCGCGAGCGCCGCGAACGCGGCGGCCATGTCGGCCGGCGGGGCGATCGCGATCGCTCTGACGGCGGTCCTGATGGAGTACTTCTCTTGGCGCATCGTGTTTATGATGCTGGCGGCGGTCAGCGTCGTTTGGGCCGTGGGCTTCTACGCCCTGTTTCGGACCACGCCCGCGGAGCACCCCTGGGTGAACCAGATCGAGCTCGAAATCATTCGCGCCGACACCGGTGGCGCTGAGCCCGCGGCAAACTCCCCCCCGTCGGATCGAGGCGCACCGCGAGGCGACCAACGAGACTCCCCTAGTCTCGGCGACATCGCCGGTTCGTTCAGCATGTGGGCCCTCGTCGTCCAGTCGGCGTTTCGCGCGGCCGGATACCAGTTGTTTGTAACCTGGTTCCCGGCGTTTCTCGAGAAAGGCTATGGCGTGACCCGCGAAAGCGCGGGCATGCTTTCGAGTGCGCCCTTGATCGGAGTCGTGTTCGGGTCGCTATTGGGCGGCGTGGTGATCGACGCCCTTTTCTACAAAACCGGCAGCAAGCGCATCAGCCGCAGTGGAGTCGCCCTTGCGGCCCTTACCCTGGCCGGCTCATGTTGTATCGCCGCTTCGGCGACCGATTCAGCCGGCTGGCTGGTTGGCGCGATGGTGCTCGCCGCCTTGTTTTCGGGTCTCGGCGGTCCGGCCGCTTGGGCCGCGACGATGGATGTCGCCGGCCCCTATACCGCCGTCATCATGGCCATCATGAACATGGGCGGAACCCTCGGCGGACTCTCGCTGCCCATCGTAGTGGGCTTCATGATCGGCGACATCGAGCGTACCGGTGGCGACTGGAACCAAGTGCTGTACTTGATCGCGGGCATCTATCTCACCGCCGCCTTCTGCTGGATCTTTGTTGACCCGAATCAGGAGATCGGCGTGCGCCGGCCGGCCTAGGGTCACGGCAGGGTTCCCGCGACGGCTACCGCATCGCCCGCAACGCCGCCTCTTCTAGCTCATCCAGCGCATTCGCGAAAAAGTGATCGCCGCCTTCGATAAACTCCAGGTGCTTTGGCTCAGCCGCCGCGGCCACCACGGCCTCCACCTGCTCCCGCGATCCGTATTCGTCGCGGGTGCTGTGAAGAAAGTACTTCGCGCAGGCGCAATGCGCCAAGTACGACCAATCGTGCCGAAACACCGGAGTACCCACGGCGAGGACCCGCTCGATGCGCCCGTCGCCGCAGCAGACCCGTAACGCCACTCGCGAGCCGAACGAAAACCCCGCCACAGCCAACGGCAGGCCCGGGTAGCAGTCATTCATGTACGCAATCGCCGCGCGCAGATCATCCAGCTCGCCTTCCCCTTCGTCGTAGCTGCCGGCGCTTTGTCCCACCCCGCGGAAGTTGAAACGAAGCACGGCCGAACCCGCCCGGCGCACCGCACGCGCCAAACGGAAGACGACCTTGTTGTGGAGGGTTCCTCCGTAGAGCGGATGAGGGTGGCACACCACAGCCGCGCGCTCGATGCGCGCATCGTCGTCGGGCGCTTCATGCAGCGCCTCCAACGGCCCGGCCGGCCCGGCAACAAATGTGGATTCCAGCAAGCGTGCCATCGGTGCAGGGACGGTCAGTTCGAGCGGTAGTTGGTGAATTGCATGTCGATGCCCAGGTCTTTCTCCTTCAGCATCGCCATGACCGCCTGCAAGTCGTCGCGCTTCTTTCCGCTGACGCGAACCTGATCTCCTTGGATCGACGATTGTACTTTGAGTTTCTCGTTCTTGATCAGCTTGACGATCTCCCGTGCTTTTTCGATCGGGATGCCCTGTTGCAAGCTGATTTCCTGAACGACGGTAGAGCCGCCCGCCTCCTCGATCGGCCCGTAGTCGAGCCCTTTCAGCGGCACCCCTCTACGCACTAACTTCTGATCGAGGATCTCGACTACAGCTCGAATCTTGAAGTCATCGGCGCTGCGGATGACGATCTTGTGGGCCACCTGATCCCGCTCGATCGTGCTCTTCGTATTCTTGAGGTCGTATCGGTTGACGACCTCCTTCATCGCCTGGTGAATGGCGTTGTCCACTTCCTGGAGGTCGATTTCGGAAACGATGTCAAAGCTGTTCGCGGCCATGAAGATCTCTCCTTAGGAGAAGCAAAAAACCGGGAGCCGCCATGAGCGGCAACGCGCGAGCATTGTGCCATCATCGGCCCGTGACGCCGAGGCTGACTGTCCCGGTATTTTTTCACACGTTGGGTTGTGGGTTTATTTCCTGCCTAGCACGCGCAGGACCCGTTCGGTAATGCGGTCGATCAGCGCCGGCGTCACGGCCTCGAAGACCTCAGTGACCACCACCCGAACCTCCTCGCGAAGATCTAGCGCGCCCGAATCCTCCGTCAGGGCCTGCTCAACGGCGGTTTCGAGCTGCCGGGACACATCAGGTGCCTCGTCCGCGCCGGTGCCCGGGAGATCGAATGCCCTGTTGGGTTCCTGTGGGAAGTCTGGTGAAACGCGCGGAACGCGTCCCCCCGGTGCCTCTTCCAGCAACGACTGAACGGTTCTCAGCAACATCGACGCATCGAGGGGTTTCTTGAGGACTCCGTCCGACCGCACCTGCCCGGCTTGCTCCGCGTCAAAGTCCACCAACGGCGACCGCAACAAAACAACCTTCACATCCGCCAGCCGCGGATCCGCGCGGATCAAGCCGCAGATCTCGAAACCCGACCGCCCCGGGGAGGCCGCGTCGGCGAACACCAAATCGGGCCGATGCGAGGAGAGATACTTCACCGCGTCGTCGCCGCCCGCGAAGACCACGACCTGATGGCCTTCGTCGCCGAGCACTTCACGCCCCATTCTCTGGGCGTGGGGATTATCGTCGATAAAGAGAATGCTGCTCACGGGTTCGCCGCGCGGGGTTGTTGTAGCGGCCCGCTCTGAATCCGCGGCCTAAGCCGTCGGCTATGATCCCGGGCGCTCCGGAGCCACAATCAGCGCCTGCCCAGGCAAGCTGTCCTGATGGGGGTCGCCAACCGCGAAAGGCCTACTGTTGCGAGCTGGTCTCAGACCCCTCTTTATCCTGCTGCGGAGGATTCACACCCCGCCGCGCGTCCGGCTCGGTATCCAGCTTGCTCTCGCCGTCGATTGTCTGCACCGACACGCCGGCCGTGGGCTCCACCTCAACTCGTGTCTCGCCCACGCCGATCGGCACGGTGGGCATCAGGGCGGTCATGGCCGGCTCGCCGGCCTTGGCCGCGTTTCCTACGTCGGCACCGGTCCCGAACAGGCCGAACACCCGCCCATACAGGCTCTTCCTATCGCGCCGCTCCAGGTTGTACTTCTCGAGCTCGAAGCGCGCCGGATCGGGTTCAGGCACGGGCTGGTTGGCCGCCACAAGTTTCTCCTTCGCCAGATCGACGTAGGGGCTCAAGGGGTAGTCCCGCACTAGCCTTGCATAGGCCTCGTAGCTCTGTTCGGTGTACTCTTCGCCCATCTGTTCGTAGACGTCGCCGAGAATCCACAGCGCCTCATCACTCCGGCTGAACAGCGGGTAGTGCTCGGTCACAGCCGCCAGACGGTTCGCCCCGGCGCGATAGCTGCCCTTCTTGGCATAGAAGCTGCCGACACGAAACTCGGCGTCGGCCAGCACTTCCTGCACCTCACGCAACATCTGCCGGGTCGGCTCGGTATGCCGGCTGTTGGGATGCTGCATCAGCATCTGCCGGCACTCCCGATCCGCTCTCATCGCATGTGTTGGGTCGCGGTCGGCGGTGTGCATCTGGTTGTAGTGGATGTTGCACACCTTCATCTGCGACTCGGCGGCCTCGTCCATCGTCGGGAAGAAGGTGATGAAGTCCTTGTACTCGGCCTCGGCCTGGGCCAGCGCGCTGGACGTCCCTTCGCGGTACCAGCTATCGGCGATGGCCAGCTTGGCCTTGGCAAGGTACTCGCTGTCCGGATACGTGTTGATGAGTGTATTGAGCGACAGGCGTGCCATCGTGTACCTCTTCTTCTCCAGCTGCTGGACCGACTTGTCGAAAAGGATCTTATCCGGCTGCTGGGAGTTGGTCGCGATCGGGTTCTCGTAGTCCTTGCCGCGGCAGCCTGCCAGGAGCGCGACGGCCAGCACGGCGCCCAGCGTAAGAAAGGTACGGGGTGTAAAAAAGGTACGGGTCATCTTGCCAAAGTTGATTGCTGTCACAGGGGTTCCTCAAGCGCGCAACAGTTGCGCCTCTTCCGCTCTTTGCTGCATGGCCTCCACCGCCGCCGTGGCGTCCGTCGTGCCGAAAATGCTCGACCCGGCCACCACAATATCACAGCCCGCCTGAATGATTGGGGCCAGATTGTCGAGGTTGACCCCGCCGTCGATCTCAATGCGGTAATCCAACGCGCGCCGGCGGCGGATGCGGTCCAAACTTTCGATCTTTCCCAGGCTCGACGGGATGAACGTCTGTCCCCCGAACCCTGGATTCACGCTCATCACGAGCACGAAGTCGACGCACTCGAGAATATCGTCTAAGCTCGCCACCGGCGTCGCGGGATTGATGACAACCCCCGCCTGGACCTTGTGGTCGCGAATGAGTTGCACGCTTCGGTTGAGATGCGGGCACGCTTCCTGGTGGACGGAAATCATTCCCGCGCCCGCCTCCACGAACGCCGGGACGTAGCGCTCAGGTTCTTCGATCATCAGATGGCAGTCGAGCAGCAGGTCGGTCGCCGCGCGCAGGCTGCTAACCACGGCTGGCCCAATCGTGATATTGGGCACGAAATGCCCGTCCATCACATCGACGTGAATCATCGAGACACCGCCCTTACGGACGGCCTCGACGTCCCGCTCGAGGCAGGCGAAATCAGCCGAAAGTATGGAAGGTGCGATCTCAACCATGGCGGAAGACAGGATCGGGAAGACGGGCGGACGGATTAAGCCTAAACTTCATTTTATCAAAGCTCTGGAGAGTAATCTCCCCCGAGCCACGAACCGTCTGCCAACCGAGCCGCGACTGCCAGGGGCGGTACGTTGAGCCGGCAAACCTCCGATCGGCACATTGCGAATCACGGCGGCCCTTTTCCCCATCCCAATACTCTCTGTAGATACGCATCGGCGACGAACTCGGTTCTCTCGGCTTGCCCTGTGCTATCGTCGCCCTAATGAGGCGACGCCCCGGATGATCACTGAAGTACGCAAAGCAGCCGTCCTCGGCGCGGGAACGATGGGCTCGCGTATCGCCGCCCACCTGGCCAACGCCGGCGTGGATTGCTTATTGCTCGACCTGCCTTCCGCGGGGGCTGAGACGCCCGCCGCCCGCAACAGCCTGGTCGAAAACGCCATGCAGGGCCTGCTCAAGTCACGCCCCCCGGCGCTGTTCACCGAGGCAACATTGCGCCGCATCGAAGCCGGCAACCTTGAGGACGACCTGGCCCGTATCGCCGAGGCCGACTGGATCATCGAGGCTGTCGTCGAGAACTTCGATGCCAAGCGCGCGCTGCTCGATAAAGTCGACCGTCTCCGCAAGCACGGTACACTGATCAGTTCGAACACGTCGGGCCTGCCGATCGGCCGCCTCGCCGAGGGCATGTCCGACGACTTTCGCCGCCATTGGCTCGGAACCCACTTCTTCAACCCGCCGCGTCATATGCGGCTGGTCGAGATCATCCCCACTCCGGAAACCGATCCCGGCATCGTCCGCTTCGTCTCGGACTTCTGCGACCGGCGCCTGGGCAAAGTCGTCGTCTACGCGAACGACCGTCCCAACTTCATTGCCAACCGCCTCTTTCTTTTCTCGGTGATGCACAGCATCAAGACCATGCAGGCGCAGGACCTTTCCGTGGAACAGGTCGACGCGCTGACGGGGCCTCTAATTGGCCGTCCGCGCATGGCGACCTTTCGGCTGGCCGACTTTACGGGTATCGACGTCTGCCTGTTCGTTGCTGAGACTTTGCACCGCTTGGTGCCTGACGACGAGAAGCGCGACGTCTACGACCCGCCCGCGTTCCTCCGCAAGATGGTCGACCAAGGAATGCTGGGCGACAAGGCCGGGCAAGGGTTCTATAAGAAGGTCAAGGGCGCTAAGGGGGCCGACCGGCTGGTGCTGGATCTCGACACGCTCGACTACCGGCCGCCTCGGCCGCCGTCCTGGCCGATTCTCGAGAACGCCCAATCCATCTCAGACATTGCCGGCCGCATCAAGATGTTGATCGACTCCTCCGGCGAGCCCGGCCGTTTTCTCTGGGAGACCCTAAGCGAGCTGTTCCTCTACACCGCGGCACGGATCCCCGAGATCACCGACGATATCGTGAGCATCGACACGACCATGAAGTCGGGGTTCAACTGGGAACTCGGCATCTTCGAGATTTGGCAGCGCCTCGGGGTCGAAGAAACCGCCGCCCGCATGAGCAAGGAAGGCAAGAGTCTGCCTCCGCTCGTCGAGGAAGTGCTGGCGTCGCCAGAGAAATCCTTCTACCAGCAGAAGGACGTGTCCCTCACCTACTTCGACTCGCCCACACGCAGCCACAAGCCGCTGGAGGACCCGCCCGGCGTCCTGCGTCTGGCCTCGCTGCGTCGTTCCAAGCAAGTGCTCAAGTCAAACAACGGCGCGAGCCTGGTGGACCTCGGCGACGGCGTCGTGTGCCTGGAGTTCCATTCCAAGGCCAACACTCTCGACGAAGAGGTCCTGGCCATGCTCCGCGAGGCCCTGGCCGGTCTCGACAACCAACACCGGGCGCTCGTGATCGGCAACGATGGTACACATTTCTCCGTCGGCGCCAACCTTGCGATGTTGCTTGAGTGGTGCCGCAGCGGACGTTGGCTGGAAGTAGAAAAAATGGTGACCGAAGTGCAGACCCTGTTTCGGGCCCTGCGAGACAACCCCAGGCCGACCGTTGCCGCCGTCTTCGGGCAGACGCTGGCCGGTGGGTGCGAGCTAGCGCTCCACTGCGACCGCGTGCAGGCCGCCGGCGACACGTTCCTGGGGTTGGTCGAGGTGGGTGCGGGGCTGATTCCCGCCGCGGGCGGATGCTTCGAGTTACTCCGCCGGCACACCGAAGGCCGCGTCGTGACAGACAACCTGACACCCGCCACCCGTCAGGTGTTTCAGATCATCGGGATGGCCCAGGTCTCGAACAGCGCCGCCGAGGCGCGGGAGCGGCGATTCCTGCAGTCGTCCGACGGGGTCACCATGAACCGCGACCGTCTGCTCGAAGATGCCCTTGTGACAGCTCTCTCTCTTTCGGCCATGGGCTACCAACCCAAACCCACCCGCGAAGTGCTCGTTGGCGGAGAGGGAGTCCGTGCGGCCCTCGAACTCGAGCTCTACCTCATGCACGAGGCGCGCTACATCACCGACTACGATCTCGCGATCGGCCGCAAGTTGGCGAACGTGCTGGCCGGAGGCGCGCTCACCCAAGCCGCCGTTGTGTCGGAGGACTACCTGCTAGGTCTCGAAAAAGAGGCCTTCCTGAGCCTATGCGGCGAGCAGAAAACCCAAGACCGCGTGGAGCACATCCTCAAGACCGGCAAGCCCTTGCGGAACTGACGGTTCGCGGGCCTATTGCCCAACAAACATAAGCTTCTTGATTTCGAATCGGGAGCGTTTCCCGTTGGGCCCCTTGATGCGTATTACGTTGTGCTGCTTCTTCTGTAGGGGGTTCTGGGTGAATCGGCCCTCGTAGAAGGAATGCTTCTTGAGGTAAATCTTCTCTCCCTCGGGCAAGACCGCTGCTTCGACCATCATCGAGTGCATCGGCAGCAGAAGGGTCACGTTCCCTTTTTTCTCGTCCACTCGGGTCACTTTCACGTTGATCGCCGGCAGCACCGGGGTCAGTAGCGCCGCCAGGATCAGTATTCGGGCCAGGGGTCTCATGTCGTGTCTCCTTGCGCTAGCTGCTTGGCCGGTTCCAGCAGCGGGTACGGAGAGGGACGAAGGCCCTCGTGGCATCCCCAAAAAGCTCGATCGGCAACAAGCATTGCAAAGGTCTTATCGACATCCTGGCCCTAGTCAAGACCACCACTCCCGAGGGGGTAAACAAAATCTTGAAACTGCACCCAAAGAGACAAGGATTTGTCCCCGTGGCCTAAAGGTTATGAAGGATATGGGCTCGCCGGCCCCTCGCGCACCGTGGAACAGGCCGCTCAGGGGGCACCTTCCAGCCCTATTCTCTGACTAGAACGACCGGGCCGTTAGCCGCGCCGTTCACGTAGTTGAAGAACGTACGGACCTGCTCATACTCTTCCGGCGGGATCACGGCCGTTTGCAGTTCGAGCGAGCGCTCGAAGACCACGCGGTTCTCCTCGGCCTTCCACGAGGCGCGAAAGACACCGAACGGCTCTTCGATCTCGATGTCGTCCGGTTTCTCGTCGATCGCGAACCCAATCGGCAGCTCCACGCTCACGGTTTCCGCGTAAGCGCGCGAGTCGAGCATCACTGGATGCTCGCGGGCCTCCTCGCTGAAAAACAGCGCATCGCGGCGGGAAACGACGGCGGGCTTGAAAATAATCAGTTGGCCTCTCATCGACTGGCCGTACCGCTCCGCGAGAAAATCGACGCCTAGCGTGAAGCGGCCGTCCGCCTCATCGCGTCCCTCCACCGTCGAGACCTTGGCACCGGGCGCTCCGCGAGAAATCCATCGTTCGATGAGCTTCCGGTACTCCGGCTGCGTCAGTTCTTTGAGCAACCGCCGATTGTGCGTCGCCGACTGACCCCATGCCTCCTCGCGCACCGCGACGGAAATGGCCCCATCGGCCAGTAGCTTGGCCTTGACGTTGCGTTCGAGGCGATTGGCTGCCGGCTCGGTCGAGGGCATTCGAACGAGCGAGCCGCTGTCGCCGGCCACCAGCAGCGCGTGCGAGTCCTGCTCATGATCAGGCAGGTGGCCCACGGGCGTGTATTCGTCGGTTGGATCGAAGAAAAGCAGGCGGCCGTGGCCGTCCACCGCCGTCACCGCCGGCGCGTCTGTTTCGTCCGAGACCCGCACCGCGATGATGGCGTGATTGAACTGCTGTGGCGAGGCCCAATCCGGCCGCACGTAGCTGCGGTCTCCGGCGTAGATCGCGACCGGATAGGACTCGATGCCGATCGTTTTCAGCATCGTCCGCATCAGGTTGGCCTTGTCCTTGCAGTCGCCGTACGACTTCTGAAACACTTCCGCCGCCTGGTGCGGACGGTAGCCGCCGCCGCGGCCCACTCCGGTCTGAATCGATATGTAGTTGATGTCCTGGGCGTAGCGCCCCAGGGCCTCGATCTTCTCGAACTCCGTTGCCGTGCCCGCCGTCAGCTCCTGAGCCTTGGCGGTGAGCTCGGGAGTGGCCGATGTCTGGGAATCGTTCAGGCCGGTGAGCCAGCGGGATACGTCGGTCCACTCCGAGAACGTCGGCCCGGCGCCGCGGGCGCCGTCCGGCGGGAAGTAGCTCACAGCGAGCCGTGGCACGAGCGCCGACACCGACGGGCCCGCCTCTTCGGTCTCGCGGTAGGGCAGATTCACGAGCTGCCAGGTGTAGGTCGAGCCGGACACTTGCGGCTCGATCGGATCGTGGTGAAACGTCAGGCTCTCCGCCCTCCAGCCCTTGGGCAGCGAGAGCCGGAAGCGGGAGTTCAGCGTGGGCAACTCGCCCTGGAACTGCCATTCGAACTGCGTGAAGATCGAGCGGTCTTCTGTTTGCGCCTCCCAGCCGAAGACCGCGCCGGGCTCGGAGTCGCTCGAGGCGGAGATTACGCGCACGCGCACCTCGTTGTACACGTCGTCCGCCACGGCGGCCATATCCAGCGTTTCTTTCTTGCCGTACTTCTTGACCTCGCCCCTGGGCCGAATCAGCCAGGCCTGCAGGCTGCGCACCTTGCCGCTATCGGTGCGGTATCGCACTGAAGCTACGGCCTCGCGGCGCCCCTTCCTGGTCAAGATCCGCACCGCCTTCCGGACGGTCGTCCGCAATACTCCGTCCGCGCCGACCGTGCGGGTGGTTTGCTTCACCAGCACCACCGCGGGCACCGAGCGGTCGTAGGAGGGAATCTCCGCGGTCGCGAACTCCTGCAGCCACGCAGGAGCCCGATCCGCCGCGGCCAGCGGCAGCGCAACAAGCAAAAGGCCGGCTATCGCTCGAAGGCTCACGAGATCCCTCCCCTAGTTGGCGGCGACCGCGGCCAGCTTCAGCGTGACAAGGCGATTGTCCTCGCTGTGGATGCGGTCGAAGATCGTCTTGAGCTGCGGGTACGCCACCTTCGGGAACATGATCTTGCCCTCCCGCCCGAAATCGAACGTACGCTCGTACACGAGTTTCCCCGCCTCAGAAAAGCCTAGTTTCGCTCTGTACTCCCCGACGCCGCCCAAGGAGAACGAACTGGGTGCCTCGACGTTATCCCCCTCGAACCCGCCAGGCAGTTCGATCGTGAGCGTATCCTGCTCCGACCAGGGGTAGTCGAAGTAGATATCGTGCTTGCGTTCGCTGGTGACGAACGTGGCCGCCGTCCCCATCTGGAAATAAGCCGGCTGCACGAAGACCCTCTTGCCGGTCACCTGGGCGTAGCCAGGTACTCGGATACTGTATTCGTAACCGAACGGCTTGTCGGGGTCGTTGACGTTGTGGAACTGGATGTCACTCAACTCGGCGGTGCTCAGCCTTCCCTCGACCGCCTCGATGATGGCCTCCTCGCGCTCGGCTTCCGTCATGCCGTCATAGCGCCTCTTGCGCGAAGAGCCCGGATGCCCCGTGTACTCGACCCGCACCGTTCCCTCGATCGTTCCGTCCTCGGTCAGCCGCAGATCCGCCTGTCGATGGATGCCGCTCTTCTCCGGAGGCGCCAGCGGTGTCGTCACGAACGATGTCTGTCTGGGGTCGACCACGAGGGCATAGGTACCCTCTTCGGGCCATGTCAGCATGCCCCCCGTGGCGTAGAGGGACGAGGGGTCGTAGAATCTCCATTGGCCGTCCAACTCCACGGCGATGCTACGGCGGTTGAGGTAGTAGAGATCAGGAAAACTGCGGTCGAAGTATGTCTGGTTGCGGCCCGGCAGCAGCGCCATTCGCACGTCGAATCCGGCGGCCCGTGCCAGCGCGCCGAAAAGCCTGTTGACATCGGTACCGTAGCCCATGCCTATCTTCAACGTGTCTTCGGGCCTGTGCTTCCTCTTCCGCTTCTTGTCGAACTGCTCGCGGTCGGTCACCGACAAGCCGTGGGCGTCGTGGTAGACGTTCTTGATCTCGTAGCGGCAGAACCGCAGCAACCGGTCGAGCTTCTCTTCCGGCGTAGCCGCGTCGCCGATGATCGACACAGCCGCCTTCTTGACGGCGCCACTCACCTTCATGCGGTCCGTCTCTGCCTTGTGCTGTTCTTTCCCGATTCTCTGCCAGTGTTTGTTGACGTCCGCCTCGTTGCGGAAGTTCTCCTTGGAGTAGTAGATCAGCACCCACGACCGCACAATATCTTCCGGCGGCATGCGCGGCTCCTCGCGAAACGCTGGAATGGAGCTCAACTCGCTCATGTAATACCCTTGGGGCTCCGCCACGAAGGGCGAGTTCTGGCACTGGAAGCTCTTGGCTTTCATGGTGCCGATCACCTGATAAGGGTCTGGATAAGGCTTCACGTGGTAGCGCACGTGCCAAATCGGGATCTCTTTCTGAAACTCCAGCCGCAGATAGTTCGAGATCACGTCGTCCTGATAGCGCTTCCAACTGTATTCGATGATGGCCCCAGGTTCGACTGCCGGCATCGTGAACGACTTGGCCTTGACCTTGACGCCGCGCGCCTTGACGATCGTACGCTCGAAGATGGAACTCTCGTCGAGCTCGACGATCGTCCCATCGGGTTTGATCGTCCGTCCCTCGATGTCGCGGACCTGTCCCTTGCCGACCCAAGCGAGATCGACCGAGCTTTGGTCCTCCACCCCGCGGTCATTGTAGACCTTGACCCGCATATAGTGCGAAAGGACCGTCTGCGCATCCTGACCGGTGACCTCGTCACGAATACGGACGTCCCAAAAAATGACCTCAGCATCCGCATCCGCCTCGACCTTGGGCGTGGTCAGCGCAAGATTCGCCGGGTCGACTGGCCTCCAATCAAACGAGAGCCCACTGACCGAAACCGCGAGGGCGAGGCAAAGGACACGGGCAAGAGGAACAACTGATTGTTTCATCTGGAACCTCCCGGGGCGCCTCGGGTCGCCAATCCAGACGGTGGCGAGAAGTTAGCCAGATTGTCCCACGAAAGCAACTGGTATGCAACAGAATGATCTACTTTGGCTGGAACCAACGCGAATTCTGTCGTTTACGACCTTTGACGTGGGTTGGCGGGAAAGGATGACCTCGGCGAAGCGTAACGCGGGTCCAAGACCTGCGCGGGCCTGGTTGGTCAGTAGCAATGCGCACATGGCTTGACAGGGCCACCACCAACGATGAACCGTGCGTGCTTTCGCGAAAGGCCCTTCAGGCCAAGGCGCCTTTTCGTTTGAGGTAGGCGATCACCTCATCGGGCACTTCATACTTCGTCATGCCGATGTTGCCCATGTAGCCGACGTCTTTGAAGCCGATCGGGCTCGTGTAGAAGGCGTCGACGGTCATCTTGCGGACCCAGTCGAAGAAGCGCACCCCGGGGGCGAGGCCAGGGGCCGGCTCGGTTAGGTACTTGCGATACCCGGTGTTCTCGTTGGCCGAGCGGTAGGTCGGCTTGCGGTCCTCCAGTGCGGTCTCGGCTTCGACGAGCTTGGCCAACACGGCGTCTTGCTGCTCGGCAGTCGCATCCACGAAGCGCTCGCCGTGCTCTTCGAGCACATAGTTGTCGAGCCAGAGAATCCCCCCGCGATAGATGTCGGCCAGCGTGTCGCTGCCGCTGCACAACAAGTCGATGAACTCCGGCGCGCCCGCCTCAACCGCGCTGCCCGAGACGTCATCGGCCGGGATAATCAACTCGGCCAAACGGCGAACCGTTGCGAACTCGTGCTCGGTGAGGGCTCGTGGCGCGTACGCACCGCCGCTCTTGGCCGCCTCAACGGTTCGATGCACTTGCTGCGCCGAGGCTTGGTCGAGAATCCCGGCCCCGGTCAGCGCCAGCGCGATCGCACGGATGGCGTCGCGCCGACTCACTGTGTTGCCAATCAGAGTGTTGCCGCTCACCGCGTTGCGGCGTTCGGGGCTGGCGCTCACGGAGCCGCCGCTTGCAGAGCCAATGTTCACGAGCTTCGAGCTTGCGTCAGACATTGCCTTGCCGCATCTCCTCGGCCATGTGGTCGGCCGCCCGCCAGGCCAGCGCGTTGATCGTCAGCGTTGGGTTCTTGTCGGGGTTGGTGACGAACGACGCGCCGTCGCAGACGTAGAGGTTCGGCACGTCGTGCGCCCGGCAGAAGCGGTCGACCACCGAATTCCGCGGGTTGTCGCCCATGCGGGCTCCGCCGACCTCGTGAATGATCGTCCCGGGGATCGAGATGCCGTTCTTTTCGAACAGCGGATGCCCCCGCCGAGTCACCCGTCCGCCCATCTGCTCGATCAAGCCGGTAAACGTCTTCTCCATGTGACGCGCCTGCTTCCATTCGTAATCGGAGAAGCGAAACTGGAATCGCAGCACCGGAATGCCCCAGCGGTCGACCACTTCGGGGTCCAGTTCGCAGTAGCTGAGACTGTTGGGGATCATCTCGCCGCGTCCGGCGAAGCTCACCGCGGCCCCGTACTCTTCGCGGATGCGCTGCTTGAGCTTCTTGCCGTAGCCCACGTCCCTCGCCACGTCGTGAAACGAGCCGACACCCGGCATGCGGAAGCCGCCGCCGATCTCGATGTGATAGCCGCGCGGGAAGCCCAGCTTGCTGTGGCCCTCCCACAGCCACCAGGGCGCGTACAGATGCGACCCGCCGAAACCATCGGTGTCGTAGCGCGGCACGTTCTCCAGCGCCGGTACATAACCCGAGACTCCGAACCCGACAGTATCCATCAGGTAGCGTCCCACCAGGCCCGACGAGTTTGCGACACCGTTGGGGAAGTCCTTCGTCTTCGAGTTGAGCAGAATACGGATCGACTCGCAGGTGCTCGCCGCCAGCGCCACCACCCGCGCCTCGATGCGCCGCTCGGTGCGCGCTTTCTTGTCGACGTAGATCACCCCGGTGGCCCGGCCGTTGCCGTCGGTTGTAACCTCGCGCGCCATGGCCTCGGTAAGCAGGGTCAGGTTTCCGGTCTCGATCGCCGGGAACACGTCGACCAGGCTGGCTGAGTAGTTAGAGTTCGTCTTGCAGCCGTTGCCGCAATGGCCGCAGTAATGGCACGCCGGACGTCCGTTAATCGAATGCGTGATCACCGCCCGCCGATTGGGGATGAACGGAACGCCGAGCTTCTTGCCGGCTTGCCGGATGACTTGTTCGTGGGCCTTGGGCGGCGGCGTGTCGTGGAAAACACCGTCCGGCGCCGTCGGGATGCCCTCTTGGCTTCCCGTGACGCCGATATACTTCTCCGCGCGGTCGTAGTAGGGAGCGATGTCGTTGTAATCGATCGGCCAGTTGTAGCCGAGGCCGTCGCGGTCGTAGGCCTTCAGGTCGAGTTGCGAAAAGCGAAACGACATGCGGCCGTAGTGGTTGGTGCGTCCGCCGACCTTGCGCGAGCGGAACCACAGGAATTCACTGCCTTCGGCGACCGTGTAGGGTTCGCCGGGGAGTTGCCAGCCGCCGTTGGTAACGCGGAAAAACCCGAAAGGCTTGCCTTGGCCGAAGTATTTCTTACCGCCCTCTTCAGCGCCGCGGTGGTCATGCTCCCACGGCCAGGCGTGCTGCATGAACTCTTTTTCGTAGTCGAGCGCCGGCCCGGCTTCGAGCAGCGCGACCTTGAGGCCCTTCTCGGCGAGAACGCGCGCGGTCGTCCCTCCCCCTGCCCCGGCTCCGACGACAACCACGTCGTAGCGCTCCGCACTACGCTTCCCCTGCGGCATCGCTCTATTACATCACACGGTTAGCCACACGAATCGACCGCCCAACCACCACTCAGAGCGACTGACCCGGTCTTGCGACCGGGGCCGGCCCAGAAAGAACAGCTTTCAGGGCTTGCCCGACCACACGTAACCCGGATCTCACAGAAACTAGGATTACTGAAAACAAAGGGCTTACAAAGCTGTCCATTAGGAGCCGCAGGCGTCAGCCTGCGTTGACCAACCACGGGTCGCCTCAGCGGCCCCTGGGCTCAGCGTTGGCTGCCCCCAGGAACCTTAGACAAGGGAAAGGGAGACCACTAGTGCAAGTGGAGTGTAGTCAAGTTCGGTACCCGCTCCCGCCATCGCCCAAACAGGATACGTACCGTGGTCACCACAGCGAAGGTGCCGAACAAGGGCACGAGAGTCTGGTCACCAAGGAGCCAAATCAACAGAAGGTAGGTCGCGACCGAGACGGCCACCGAAACCGCCATCGTTCCGCGAGTCTCCTGCAATTCAAGGTGGCAGGACGGGCACTCCGCGGGCTTGCGCATTAGTGACCTTCCGCTCAAGGGGGCACTACATCGCGGGCATGTCGGCATAGCCATAGCCCTCTTCCTTTATTCTAGTCCCGCCAGATCCCAACGCCACACAAAAATCAGGTGAGAATCTCGGAAACCACCCGCGCCGGGAACTGATCGGTCAATCGTTCGTCGAGGCCGTGACGATGGAAGCTTAAATCGCGGAAGTTCATGCCCAGCAAATGCAGGATGGTGGCGTGGTAGTCGTGGACGCTGACGCGCCCTTCCACCGCTTTGTGGCCCAACTCGTCGGTTGCGCCGTAGGTCGTCCCGCCTTTGACGCCGCCACCCGCCATCCAACTGCTGAAGCCGCTCGGCCCGTGGTCCCGTCCCGCTTTCGACAGGTCACCCGTAACCTGCGCAATGGGCAGACGCCCGAACTCGCCACCCCAGACGACCAGCGTGGAATCGAGCAGGCCGCGCTGCTTGAGGTCTTTCAGCAGGGCCGCGGCAGGCTTGTCGGTCTTGCGGCAGGAATAGCGCAAGCCCTTGTCGAGTTCGGAGTGGTTGTCCCAGATCTGCTGCTCGATGTAGATCTGAACGAAACGCACGCCGCGTTCGACCAACCGCCGGGCCATGAGGCAGCGCTTGCCGTAGGAATGGGTCTGTTCGTCGTCGAGGCCGTACATCTGCTTGGTCTGCTCGCTCTCGCGAGACAAGTCCAGCGCGTCGGTCGCCTCGAGTTGCATCCGCGCCGCCAATTCGTAGCTTGAGATGCGGGCGTCGAGGTTCGGCTCACCGGGACGTTTGCTACGGTGTGCGTCGTCCATCCAACGTAGCAGCTTGCGCTGGGCTTCCAGCACCGGGCTCGGCCACTCCGGACGCGGCTCCAGATTGAGTACCGGCGCCCCTTCCGAGCGAAACCTCGTTCCCTGATAGACCGGCGGCAACCAAGCCGACTGCCAGTTCTGGATGCCGTTGATCGGCAGGCCCTTGGGGTCGTCGAGCACGACGTAGGCCGGCAGGTTCTGGTTCTCCGTACCAAGGCCGTAGGCGACCCAGGCTCCGAGCGAGGGGCGGTTCGGCGTCAGGCGGCCCGTGTGGATCAAAAACAGCGCCGGCTCGTGGTTGATGTGCTCGCTGTACATCGAGCGAATGACGGCGATATCGTCCACGACCTCCGCCGTGTGGGGCAGAACCTCGGAAAGCTCGATCCCTGATTGACCGTGTTTCGAGAACTTGTACGGCGACGGCAGGATGCCACCGGTGGCCTTCGAAAAAAGCACATCCGTGACAAGGTCACGCGTCGGCATCGTGCCCGCATACTTGTCGAGCGCTGGCTTCGGGTCGAACAGGTCGACCTGGCTCGGCCCCCCATTCATGAAGAGCTGGATCACCGCCTTGGCCTTCGGCTCGAAGTGAGGTCGCTTGGCCGCGAGGTCGTAGACCTCAGGGGCTGCGGTGGCGGCGACCGCCGCCTCGGGCGAGTAGAGATCCTTACCCAGCAGACACGCCAGCGCGGTGCCGTGGAGGCCATCGGCAATCCGCGCGAAGAAATCGCGTCGCGTCGGTTGGGTCGTGGGTTTCACCGGTAATTGCTCCTAGAATACTCCAGGCACTACGGCAGGCTCTGGGGAGAGGCTAATCGATAAACGAGAACTCCGCGGAATTCAACATCGTATGGGACAGGCCCGCCAGCGCCAGCCAGCGGGATGTCCAGCCGATCGGCGTCTTCACGCCGTCCTGCGCGAGCCGCTCGGGCCAGTGCCCCGCCAGTTCCTCCAGCGTCTCCAGCGACCGCTCGATCTCCACTTCTTCCGGCGCTCGCGAGAACAAACGCAAGAAGAGTTGCTCGACCTGGCGGCGCGAGTCGCCGCCCGCCTCGTCGACGATGCGGCCCGCGAGATACCGCGCGTGATCCCACATCTGCTTACTGTTCATCATGTGCAAGGCCTGCGTGGCCACGGTCGATTCGCGCCGCTCGAGGCAGTTGGGCGTCATGTGCGGCAAATCGTAGGCGTCCATCAAGGAGACCCGCGTGGTTCGGCGCTGAAGCACGTAGATGCTGCGACGGAAACCGGACTCGGTTCCTTTCGCAACAACCTCTTTGCTCTCCTTGACCTCGACCGGATCGGGCGGCCCGAACCGCTTCGGGTCCCACCGGCCTGTCGCTTTCAGGATCGAGTCGTAGAGCTGCTCGGCATCCATGCGCCGCAGGGGCATTCGAGAGAGCAGGGTGTTGCCGGGGTCGGTCCCCGTAGCCGCTGGGTCCTTGCGTGAGGTCTGGCGGTAGGCGGTGGAGGTGACCATCAGCCGGTGCATGTGTTTGAGGCTCCAGCCGCTCTCGACGAACTCCGTCGCCAGCCAATCGAGCAAAGCTGGATGCGAAGGCGGTGTCCCCGACCGGCCGAAGTTCGAGGGGCTCGCCACAAGCCCGCGGCCGAAGTGGCGTATCCACAACTGGTTCACCATCACGCGGGACGTCAAGGGATGATTCGGCTGCCCCAGCCAACGCGCCAGCGCCAAGCGGCGGCCACTGGTGTCGGCTCCCGGCCGAGGCGGCTTCACCTGATAAGGCTCGAGCCCCACCTGCAACACCGCCGGCACGCCCGGCTCGACCGGCTCGACCGGCGAAAGCGCCTCGCCACGGCCTAACAGATAGTGTGTCGACGGCTCGCCGCCGGTATCGGTCAGCGCGCGGACGTACGGCTTGGGCTTGAGCTTCTCCTTGGCTTTGGAGAGTTGCTCTTGCAGGGGCTTGGCCGCTGCCTTGAACGCGGCAAACTCGGCGATCAGGTCCTCGGTGATGATCTCGACCACGTCTTCGAAGTTCTTGGCCAGGTACTTCTGGACTGCGTTTCTCTCCTCCTCCGGCGTGGCGACTAGTGCCCGCAGATCTTTACGGAGATCCTCGGGCAAAGCCGCGAGCCTTTTCGCGAGCAGCTCTTCACGGAACGGCTTTGCCAACGTCTCGAGCGACGTCTCGAGCCTCTCGACCTCTGCTTCGATCGGCTTATTGAATTCGCTCACCTCGTTTTGCTCACTCTCGAGCGAGAGATCGACCTGGCGTTCGTTGGGTGCACGCCAGTCGTAGGGGTCGAACGCGGTTTGCAAGATCGCGCTGAAGCGATAGTAGTCGCGCTGCGGGATGGGGTCGTACTTGTGATCGTGGCAACGCGCACAGCCGACGGTCAGGCCCATGACCGACGAGCTCAGCACCTGCACCGTGTCAGCCACGACGTTCATGCGCTCGGCAAGGTAGGCGAACTCCGGCTCGTACGTCGAGTCGGGCGTGGTGCGCAGAAAGCCCGTCGCCGCGAGCCGATCGATCAACTCTTGGGTGGCTTCCTGCTTCTTGTAGTCCGTCAGCTCGTCGCCCGCGATCTGCTCGGTCAGGAACTGATCGTACGGCTTGTCGTTGTTGAGCGAGCGGATGACGTAGTCGCGGAAGCGCCAGGCATAGAGGCGGATCTTGTCTTGGAAGCCGACTCCCCGCGAATCTGAGTAGCCTGCCAGGTCGAGCCAGTGGCGCGCCCAGCGTTCACCGTATTCGGGCGACGCCAGCAGCCGGTCGACGAGTTGGTCATACGCATCCGGGCGTTTGTCGTTGAGAAAGGCCTCGCGTTCTGCAACCGAGGGCGGCATGCCGGTGAGGTCCAGGTACACGCGGCGCAGAAGCTCGCGGCGCGTGGCTTGCGGCGAGTAGCGCAGGCCCTTCTCTTCCAACTGGCGAAGCAGGAACGCATCGATGGGGTTGCGAACCATCTCCGGGTGCTTGACCTTCGGCGTCGCGGGACGCTTCGGCGGCTGAAACGCCCAGAAGCTCCGGTCAGTGTCGGTCACCACGGCGCGCTCCGCAGGCGGATACGGGGCCGGAGGGCAACCCGCGGCGATCCATTGGCGTAGCGTCTCGAGCTGAGCCTCGGTCGGCGACTTCACCGAGCTTTCGAGGATCAGCTTCAAGGGCGGCATCTCGCCGGAATCGATTCTTTGAACGATCAGGCTGTCGCTTGGCTTGCCGGGGACGAGCGCGGGGCCGGATTTCCCTCCGCGCAAGCGGCTGGCCTGAGTGCGTAGGTCGAGGCCCCCTTCCTGCTTGCGTTTGCCGTGGCAAGCCACGCAGCCCGCCTGGATGATAGGCAAGATGTCGCGCTCGGTGATGGTGGGTGCCTCCGCAGAGGTTGCCGTCTCACCGGAGTCACCCGCGCCCGCGTCGATCCACCGCCGAATCAGGTCGACCTGCTTCTCTGGGAGTTTCTGGTCACCGGGCGGCATCGTCCCCGTCACGAGCCTTTCGACAAGCAAGCTCTTTCCGGACGAGCCTTGGTGGATCGCGGGACCCGAGTTGCCGCCCTTGAGGACCGCGGCGGCTGTGCGCAGATCCAACCCCTGCTGCAGCGATGCTTCACCGTGGCAGGCAACGCAGTTCGCTTCAAAGATCGGCAGAATGTCGGACTCGAAGGCAGGCGTACTCGGCTCCGCCGCTCCCAGCAGGGAGACGCATAAACCCGCGATGCTGAAGGTCCGGATTGCGCGGACCAGGTCCGAAAGGATCAAAGCTCCAGCCTCCCCCTGAGAGATTATCACCCAAAACCGGGGCGTCATGAGGCGTCCGCCGCTAGCCCGTTAGCGGGCTTCGGCGGCCCTCGGCTCCGCCGGCTTGGCCGATTCGCTTGGCGGCGCTTTCACCTCGGGGCCCAACAGAACGGCGATCCAGCGGGTGTCCTCGTGGCTTTCGAGCGCAATCTTCACCGTCATCGTCAAGGGTACGGACAGCAGCATGCCGACCGCGCCCCACACCCAGCCCCAGAACACCAGAGAGAGAAACACGACCAGGGTCGACAAGCCCAGTCCCCGGCCCATGAACCTCGGCTCGATCACGCTGCCCATGATGAAGTTCACGACCAAGAACGCCACCGCGACCATCAGCGCCTTGCCCGGCCCGAGCTGTATGAGAGCGAGCAACACAGCCGGCACGGCAGCGATGATCGAACCGATGTTCGGGATGTAGTTGAGCAGGAAGGCCAGCAACCCCCACAGCAGTGCGAAGTCGACGCCCAGCATCCAGACCCAGCCTCCGATCAGCAAGCCCGTGGCCAGGCTCACCGCGGTCTTGATCGCCAGGTAACGCTTGACGCTATCGGTGAACTCGGCGGCCTGTGGAAAGGATGCGGCCTTTTCCCCGAACGCCTGTCGCAGCTTGCCAGGCAGGCTCGACGCCTCGAGCAGCATGAATATGACCGTCAGCACGATCAGGAACGCGTTCGTGAAGACCGAGCCCAGCCCGGTCAACGTCCGCGCCGCCATCGACATCGCCGCGCCCGGGTTTACGATATCGAACACCAACGACGGGACCAACTCCACGCCCCACTCATCGAGCAACCCGATCACCTCCGCCGATTCCTGCCGCAGGCGGGTTTCGTAGGTAGGCAGGTTAGCCGAAAAGTCGTTGACCGAGGTCCCGATCAGCGCACCCAGCCCAAAACCCACGCCGACCATGGCCGCGACAATCAGCAACACGGCCAGCCCCGCCGGCACCCCCACCCGCTTGAGCGCCAACATGGGACCGGAGCCAATCACGGCTAGGAAGACCGAGATCAGAAACGGCAGCAGAATCGACTGCGCCTCCCGCATGCCGGCGATCACGACCATCAGTCCGGCGGCGACGAGTACGCCCCGGACGACGGTGTCCGGTCTCCTCGGGTCAGGCATGGGCCGAGCCTGCATTTCTCACCACCTGACGGTCGAAGCACGCGATAAGGCCGCCACGACTTCGTTGCGCTTGCTTGCCGTGCTCAATGTACCGTCGAGTACACCTCCGCGCGCCAACCGGCTCGCGCCTCGTCCTGACGACCTTCTCACGCACTTCGCCTCGCCACGTGGTGAGAAATGCAGGCCAGTCACATGAAAGCCTTGATGATCTGTGCCTGGATTTCCTGCAGGTTTTGCTGTACGTTCTGCACTTCTTTGATCTTCTCTTCCAGCTTTTCCATCAGGAAGCGCCGTTCCAAGCCGTTCTGAATCACCAGTTTGAGATCTTCGTTCTCCCAGGGCTTCTCGACGTATTGGTACAGGCCGACTTCGTTGATGGCTTTGATGGCGTTCTCTTTGTCGGCGTACCCGGTGAGCAGAATGCGGGTGGCGAAAGGATGGATCTTCTTGACCTCCAGCAGGAACTGGATGCCGTTCATCCCGGGCATAAGGTAGTCGCTGATGACGAGGTCGATCGGTTGCCGGCGGACCTCTTCCAACGCCTTTTCCGGCCCGTTGTAGGTCAGTACCTCATACTCGGTCTCGAGCAGCAAGAACGACCGGAGGCTGGTCAAGACCATTTCCTCGTCGTCGACAATTGCAATCACAGGGGTTCTCTCCGCCATGTTCACCCGTTGTCTCTTTCTCCGCTGCCTTCCAGGATCGGCAGCCGGACGGTGAACGTCGAGCCCCGGCCGACCTCGCTTTCGACATCGATCCTACCGCCGTGGTCCTGCGCGATCTTGAAACAGATCGACAGCCCCAAGCCTGTGCCCACGCCAACGCCTTTCGTGGTAAAGCCGGGATCGAAGATGCGGGGCAGGTCTTCGGGAGGGATGCCTACTCCGCTGTCGGAAAATTGGACATTCACTATATCACCTTCCCGGAAGGTGCGAATCGAGATCTTGCCCTTCCCGTCAATCGCTTGGGAGGCGTTCACCAGCAGGTTCATAAACACTTGGTTGATCTGGTTGGGATGGCAACGGATCGCCGGAATATCGCCGTAGTCCTTCTCCACCTCGATGCGGTTTTTTAGCTCGTGATGCACCAGGGTGAGGGTGCTTTCGAGGCCCTCGTGCAGGTCGGCGGTCTTCAAGTCGGCTTCGTCGAGGCGGGCGAAGTTCCGCAGGCTGCTGACAATGTTTATGATTCTTTCGCAGGCAAGCTGATTGATGCGTGCAATGTCCTCGAGGACCGTTTGTACTTGCTTGAGTGGCCGTAGGGCGCGGACCGACTCGGGCACCTCGCCGGACTGCAAGGTAGATGACAGCCTGGCAAGCGAACGGCTCAGCGTATCAGCGTTGGAGGTAATCGTCCCGATCGGCGTGTTCATCTCGTGGGCGATGCCCGCGACGAGCTTACCCAGCGCCGCCATCTTCTCCTGCTGCACCAACTGCGATTGCGAGTTCCGCAGGTCGAGTGTACGCGCCGCGACCTCCTGTTCGAGCTCCTCGGCGTGGTGCCGCAGATGCTCGGCCAGCTGCTCGCGCTCAGTCACGTCGTGGCAAATCACCTGGATAATGCGGTTGTCCCCGTACGTGACGAGCGAAGCGCTGATGTCGATATATTTGGGCTCCCCCCGGCTGCTCTCGAGCTTGACGTTCGAGTAGCGTAGGTGTCCGCTCTGGGTCATCGCCTCGAACGTGGCGGCGTCCTTCCACTCCTCGATCGGGATGACGTCGGCCAGCGTCCGCCCCCGCAGAACGTCGCGCGGAACGTCGGTCAGCGGCCCGACCTGCTCGTTGACCTCGAGGATGCGCCGCGACCCGAAATCGGCCAGCAGAATGGCTTCGCCCGCTTCCTGGGTCAGGGCGCGGTACTTGGCGGCCGACTCCTGCAAATCCGCGCTGCGGGTTTGTAGCTCTTCGTAGAGCCGGACATTCTCGACGATCTGCGCCGACTGAGCGGCGATGATCGAAAGCAGCCGCTGATCTTCTTCCGTGAATCCTTCGTCGGCGCGTTTGTTGAAGACATTCAGCAGACCCACCATCTCGCCCTTCGCCCGCAGGGGGACGCTGAGCAGAGAGCGCATCGGGAAGTCCTCGCCGGCCAACCCCTGGAAGCGGGAATCGCCCGCAAGATCGTTGATCAACAGCGGCTTCTGGTTCTTCAGCATCCAGCCTGTAAGCTGCTGGCCGAAGCGGTACGGCACGAGGTCAGACCCCGAGTACGCCTTCCGGGCCATGGTGCGGAAGGGATCACTGTCCGCTTCATTGCGCAGCAGCATCACCGCGCCCTGCTCGACGTTGAGGTATTTGACGCTCTCCTGGACGATCATCTCCACGATGCTGTTAACCGACAGCATCGAGCTGATCGCGCTGCTGATGCCGTTGAGGATCGACAGCTCTTCGACCGCGCGGCGGAGCCGATGGTTCTCCGCCTGCAACTCGGCCAGGGTTTGTGGTGGTGCGTCGTCGTTCATACAACCGTTGTCGGAGAGCCCCTGCCCGCTCCGAACCGGATGGGACCGGAACAGGGCCGACTCCCGATATCCCTACAAGTATAAAGGCCGCTAGCCACCGATTCGGGTGAGACCACCGTTCCAAGTCCATACGTAAGGATTCCGACGACCACTTGATGCTTCAGACTGTCTTGGCCGTGCCAGGCAACGCTTACGAACCGCGGACGGGAATCTGCGGTTGCCCCCGGGATCCAACCTGGTGCATTCAGCCACAGGTCCGAGCCCGGTAGGGCGCCACAATCATAGCCCATGGATTTATCCATGGGTTCCGGGCAGTCCCGAGCGCCCTCCACCCGGCCCGAGGCTGTTTCTTGTTGCGCGCGGTCGTCGACCGCAAACAACAAGAAACAGCCTCGGGTGAGACGAGTTGACGTGGGTGTGCTCGGCGAAATCTAGTAAACCTGGCGGGCGACGGGGCGAGATTCGGCGGGCGATACGCCGGCGGCATCGAAGACTCGATGGAACGCGGATACGGTGACGGCTGACGGCTTGAAATTTCCGAACCGGTAGCCTTGCGCGATCGTGAGCGGCGTCCAGCCGTGTTTGTTGTTCTGATTCCAGACTTCGATGTCGGCACCCTTCTCGGCGAGGAACTCGACGACTGCGGGGAGGTTCTTGTAGGCGACGGCGTGCATGGCGGTTTCGCCGTTGTCGTCTACGGCATTGATGTTGGCACCGAGATCCAACGCGAGTCGCACGGCCTCCAATACTTCACTCTCGGTTCCGGCGTCTTCGCCAGGCGATCGTGTTCCGAGGCCGGCGGCCACCATCAGAGGAGTGCTGTTCTCTTCGTTGGTCAGCAGCGGATTGGCGCCTAAGTCAACGAGCGCGCGCATGAACTCGGCGTCGGCGCTTTGGGCGGCAAGCATGAACGGCGTCGCGCCGCGCTTGTTGAGACGCGTGTTGCCTAGATTCACATTCTTCTTCATGCGTGCGTTCAAATTTGCTCCGAGCGCAGCTATCTTCTTGACGAACTCGAGGCTTCTCATGTTGCCGGAGCCCTCGGGAGCCGGGTCGTTATCACCGGCACCCGGCTTGCGGACCGACGCTATCGCGTGCAGGACGGTATAGCCCGGCAGGTCGGCATTAGGGTCGGCGCCGGCGTCGAGCAGAAGCGCCGCCAGCTCGAAGTGCCCGTTCATGACCGCCAAGAGCAACGCGCTCGTACCGGCCCGGGGCCCTGCCCGACGCACCTCTCGGGGTTGGACGGTCTCGTTCACGTCCGCGCCCGCTTCGATCAAAGCCTGCACGACGCCCCCGCGGCCTTCGCGCACGGCAAACAGCAGAGGCGTAAAGCCCGATTCGAGGGCGGCGCGAAAATCAGCGCCATACTCGATGAACGTCTTGACGACCTCAGTGTGACCTTCGGCGGCGGCCCACATCACGGCCGTCTGTCCTCGCTGCGCTTCTTTGCTGTGAACGTCGGCACCACGCACCAACAAGGCTTTGACGACCGCTAACTTGCCGGTTCGCGCGGCTGTCATCAGGGCGGTTTCTCCGCCCGGAAGAGCCGTATTGGCATCCGCGCCCGCATCGAGGAAAAGTTCGACCATCGCGCCGTTGCCGTTCGTGCAGGCTGGCGAGAGAGGCGTCACCCCGTAGCGGTTCAGGGCTTTGACGTCCGCGCCTTTGCGGACCAAGGCCTCGGCTGTTTCGAAGTCGTCCAGGTAAGCGGCCCAGTGCAGGGCGGTCATGCCGTCGACTTGAGGAGCGTTGACATCGACGCCCTGCTCGAGCAGAGTACGCAGCGTCAACGCGTCTCGCTCTTCGACCGCATCCGCCAAGGGCGCATCAGAACCGGCCCCAAGCAGGCAGATCGCGGAGAGAGCAAAAGCGATTCCGTGCTCGCCGAATCGTTTCAGACGCATCCCAATGACTCTTGGCCCGCCGCGGCGATCACACGGAAAGCAGTTCGTCGACCCTTCCCTGGCTGTCGGCGAAGGAGTCAAGCCGCACACCAACCTTCTCGAGCAGCGTCAGGTGCAGATTGGCCAGCGGCGTCGGCTCGGCGTACCTGATGTGACGGCCCCCTTTGAGCTTGCCGGCCGCGCCGCCGGCGACCAGGATCGGCAGGTTCACGTGGTCGTGGACGTTGGGATTGCCCATGCCGCTGCCATAGAGGAAGAGCGAGTGGTCCAGCAGTGTCCCGTCGCCCTCCGGAGTCGCCTTCAGCTTCTCGAGGAAGTAGGCAAAGAGCGAGACATGGAAAGCGTTGATCTTGGCGACCTTCGCGATCTTTTCCTTGTTCCCCCCGTGATGGGTGAGCGGATGGTGAGGATCGGGGACGCCGATCTCGGGGTAGGTTCGGTTGCTGGTCTCGCGCGCAAGCTGGAACGTAGTCACGCGGGTGACGTCGCCTTGCAGGGCGAGAACCTGTAAATCGAACATTAGCCGTGCGTGGTCGGCATAGGTGGCCGGAACTCCGACAGGACGATCGAGGTCGGGGAGGACATTGTCGGCTGTTTCGGCCTCGGCCTTCTGGATGCGGCGCTCCACCTCACGGACCGTATCGAGATACTCGTTGACCTTGCCGCGATCGTTCGCGCCGAGCTGGTTCTGGAGGCGCGAGATATCGTCCTTGATCCAATCAAGCAGGCTGGCGCGCTCACCAAGAGCGGCGCGGCGGTCTTCGACGCTGCCACCCTCGCCGAAAAGGCGCTCGAAAACGACGCGCGGGTGCGCTTCGGACGGGAGCGGCGTCGTGGGCGAGGACCACGAGAGATTGTTCTGGTAGACACAGGCGAAGCCGTTGTCACACTGGCCGACCATCGAGACCAGATCCATCGACAACTCAAGCGACGGCAGTCGCGTTTCCTGACTGATTTGATTGGCGGCGATCTGATCGACGGTTGTGCCGAGGTAGTAGTCGGTGCTTTCGGTCCACTTGGCTTTGGCGGCGCTGAGAAAGGCGGCGTTCGACGTAGCGTGGGTGCCGGGGTAGGCGTTCTTCAGCTCCATGTTTGTGATGGCCGTGACGTGGTCCCGGACTGAGGCGAGCGAGCTGAGGCTCGGCGAAAGCTCGGACAGGTCGTTTTCGCTGCGAGGGGTCCAGCGCGCGACATCCGACCCCATCGGCATGTAGACGAAGCCGAGACGGGGCCGCGGACGGGCCGGGGTCGAGGCCTGGGCGGTCATGGCCGGAACCATGGCGTCCAGTAGCGGGAGGGAGAGTGTGGCGCGACGCCTCGCAGGAACGTCCTTCGCGGCAGTGCCTTCTTCGTTAGGATCATCTGGACTCCCTCATCTGAAACGGCGTACTGCTTGTGATTCCTATGATAAGTGACGAAAAGCGGAAATCCTCAGCTTGCGCCGTGCGGACGATCTTCCGGACCGCCGGGGCGTCGTAGTGTTCGACGCCGCGCCCCAGGGCGTAGGTCAGGAGCCTTTCGACCAAGACGCCGACGAAAATCTCGGGGCGGCTGAGTAGCGCCCGCTGGAGTCCGGCGACGCCGTCGAACTCGCTGCCGTCGGGAAGGCCTCCGGCGACATCGATGGGCTTCCCTCGTTCGAGGGTCCGCCAGCGGCCTACTGCGTCGTAGTTCTCCAGCGCGAAACCGACGGGATCCATGAGTTGATGGCAGCCGTTGCAAGCAGGGTCCGCGCGATGCGCCGCCAGCCGCTCACGCATCGAAAGGCCCTTGCCCGCTACCGTGCCCTCCCCCAGCACGGGTACGTTCGGAGGCGGCGGGGGCGGCGGCACGCCGAGGAGATTGTCTAGCACCCACTTACCACGAATCACCGGGGATGTGCGCGTGGGGTAAGACGTGACCGTCAGGATGCTGCCTTGACGAAGCAGTCCGCCTCGTTTGCTGTCGTCGTCGAGCGAGATGCGCCGGAAGCGGCTGCCGTAGACCTTCGGGATGCCGTAGTGCTTGGCGAGACGCTCGTTGACGAACGTATAGTCCGCGTCGAGCAGGTCGAGAACGCTTCGATCCTCTCGCACAATGCTCCCGAAGAAAAGTTCGGTCTCCTGACGGAAGGCTTGGCGAAGGTTGTCATCGAAGTCGGGGAAGCGGCGCATGTCCGGAGTTATCGCCGCCAGATTCCTCAGATGGAGCCACTGCGAAGCAAAGTTGGTAACCAGGGCATCTGAGCGCTGGTCGGCCAACAGGCGACGGACTTGCTGTTCGAGCAGGGCCGGCTTGCCGAGATCTCCGCGAAGGGCCGCATCAAGCAACTCGTCGTCCGGAATGCTGCTCCACAGGAAGAAAGACAGCCGCGACGCCAACTCCAGGTTGCTGATGCGGTAGGCCGTTTGGGGCTCGATACCGTCAGGGTCTCGTTCCACGCGAAACAGAAACTCCGGACTGACTAATAAGGCGCGCAAGGCCATTTCGATCCCCGCGTCGAAGCCGTCCTCGGCCCCCGCTTCCCGGTCGGATGTTTGCCGGTAGAACTCGAGTGGTCTTTCGAGGTCCGCGTCGGTGACCGGCCGCCGGTAGGCCCGGCGGATGAGCGGCTCGAGGATGCGTTTGGCGCAGCCCTCTTCCTCGCCGGCCCTCTTCGGCCGGCACACGAAAATCCGGGGGCGGCTCGGCGTCTCCCCGGGACCCTTTGCTTCATAGGGACCGAGGATCGAGATCGAGTAGACAGCCGGCTGTTGTCGTGGATGCCGATAGAAGTTGAAATGCGCCTGATACGGCTGGCGTGCCGTTTCGAGCAGCACCGAAGGTTTCTTGGGGAACGTCACGCCAATCTCGTGAGGCCCGGCTCCGACCGGACCGCGGATCTTTAGGTGCTGGTCGGTGGTGCGATGATCGTCGCCACGCGGGGGCGGCTCCACCGTGAACAGCCCCAGCCGTTTTTTGTCCAGCAGCAGTTCGACTTCGTGGGGCTCTCTCAAACCCTCGATGTGCTCGTTGCGGTTCCTCGCCAAACGAACCGAAATCTCGTATTCGGCGTCAACCGGAAACGTATAAGGGACAACCGCACCGCCGCGGGTGCCGAGTGGGAGACCGTCGAAGTGTTCCTCTTGGGTGAGGTCCGGCGGGATCCGGATGGTGTGGCCGCCCGGCGAACGGGAGGGGCGTCCGACGGCCAGACGGCTGATCTTCTCGGCTGCCGAGAGATAGCGGTCCAGCAGTGTCGGGGAGAGCTCGCCGACCGTCACGTTGTCAAAGCCATGGCTCGACTCGTCGCTCGGCAGCAGGGCGTCTACGTCGACATCGAGCGCAAGCAGGTCACGAATCGCATTGCGGTATTCGGTTCGGTTCAGCCGCCGGAAGGTATCGGTTCGGCCGGGATTGGGGTGAGCGGCGGCCGCGCTGTCGAGCGAGGACTCAAGCGACTCTACGACGGCGTTGTAGGTGGGCTCATCCGGGCGCGGTACCCCTGGGGGCGGCATCCGCCGTGCACGGAGCATGCGGACGACTTTCTCCCATACCTCAGGGTGGCGCGTAGTGTCTTCGCGGCTGATGGTGTCGAGAGCGAGTCCCCCTGTTTTCGTGGTGCTGTTGTGGCAGCCGATGCAGTACTGGCTGACGAAAGCGCGCTTGGGGGAGTCCGAAGATGGAGGAGCAGCGACACCGATGGAGCCGGCGGCCACGAACAAGACCGAGGTCCAGCGGCGTATCCACCTAGCCGAGCGGCTCACGAGACCACATCCCCCGACATAATATCAGGGTCTCCGTTCGCCGAAGGCACCCCGACACGCTTGGTGAGCACGGAAGCGCTGTTTTCATCACCGTAGCCTCGTGGCGGTACAATTTCCTCAGGGTAAGGCGAGTCCATGATCGGCCAAACCATCTCGCACTACAAAATCACCGACAAGCTCGGCGAAGGCGGGATGGGTGTCGTCTACAAAGCCGAAGACACCAACCTCAAGCGTCCCGTCGCCCTCAAGTTCCTCGCCGCTCACCTGCTCGGTGACGAAGAGATCAAGGCGCGTTTCCGCCGCGAAGCCGAAGCCGCCGCCGCCCTCAACCACCCCAACGTCTGCCACGTGTACGAAATCAGCCAGGTCGAGGCCAAGACCTTCATCGCGATGGCCTTCATCGAGGGCGATCCGCTGGAGAAGAAGATCGAGGCCGGTCCCCTGAAGTTGAACCAAGCCCTCGACATCGCGATTCAATCCGCCAAGGGCCTACGGGCGGCTCACGGCAAGCGCATCGTTCATCGGGATATCAAGCCCGGCAACCTCATGATCGGCGACGACGGCCACGTCACCATCATGGACTTCGGGCTGGCCTTGTTGACCGACCGCTCCAAGCTCACACAGTTGGACGAGACCATGGGGACGGTGACCTACATGTCCCCCGAGCAGACCTACGGGATGGAGTTGGACCACCGCACCGACATCTGGTCATTGGGCGTCGTGCTGTATGAGATGGTCACCGGGCAGCAGCCGTTCAAAGGTCACTACGACAAGGCGGTGATGTACTCCATCACCAACGAAGAGCCCGAACCCTTGACCGCCCTTCGCACTGCGGTCCCGATGGAGCTCGAGCTGTTGGTGAACAAGTGCGTAGCCAAGGAAGCGGACCGGCGCTATCAGAGCACCGCGGACCTGGTTGTGGACCTGGAGACGCTGAGTGACAAGCTCGCCTCGGGCAGGTCGACAATTATGCGCGCTGCCCCGGCCGGATCTGTAGCGGCACGGCCCGCCACGCCTGGGGAGACAACGGGGACACGGGCACAGCCAGAAACGCCCGAGCACCCGCTCGTGAAGTACCGGGTCATCGAGGACGGGCAGGAGACGGGCGACTCCATACGCTATATTGCCGAAGACACAGAGCTCCACCGCTCGGTCGCGATTCGGGTCTTATCGCAATCCGCGGAGCAGCAGATCGAGCGCACCCAACGGCGCAAGCAAACCGTGCTCCTGGGGACCACGGCGCTGGCCGTGCTTCTCGCTCTGGGCTTCGCCTTCCTCCCGCTGTTCTCCCCGGCGCCCGTTGCTGAAACGGCGGTACGGCGATTCTCGTTTTCACCTGCGAATGTCGCCAGCGGCCGCATTTCTCCCGATGGCAAGTACATCGCCTATCGGACCGCGAGCGAAGGCGAGAGCGCTGTATGGATTCGGCCACTGAATAGCGAGTCTGCCCGCAAACTGGAAGGGACCGAGGGCGTTCGAAGCGGCCACTGGTCGCCGGACAGCCGGTCCATCGTCTTCGGCACCGACCGCGAGCTGAAACGGATTTCACTCGACGGCGGCGACCCGATCACTCTGTGCGAGTTGCCGGCGTCGGAGGCACCCTTTGCGTTTGGGGGAGCGTCGGAGAGTCCTGACGGCAATCGAGTCGTCTTCTCTTCGGGCTTGCGGTTGTACGAGATTGCCGCCCGCGGCGGCGAGCCCAAACTCCTCTTTGAGCTGGATGAGTCCGACAAGCTACAGTACTTTTGGGCTCCGCATTTCCTGCCGCCGGGCGCCGGTTCCGAGGGGCTGGTCTACACAGCCGCAGCAGGCCCAGGCGATCACAGGGTGGCGCTGCTGGACCTAAGAACGGGGGAACGCCGCGAGCTGACGGCGGGAGGTGGGCCGGTTTATTCGCCGAGTGGGCACCTGATCTATCATCCTGGCAACAACACCGAGACTGGATTGCGAGCCCTCCCTTTTTCGGTTGAGAACCTGGCGGCGACCGGGGAGGCTTTTCCGATCGAGGAGGGGGGACGTTCGCCCAGTATTGCCGCGGACGGTACGTTGATTTACACCGATTCGAGATCGTCCGCGCGTCTTCGGCAACTTGTCCGGAAGGATCGTACCGGCACAACGCTCGGCAAGATCGGCCAGTCGCAATCTTCCATGGGAGTGCCGAGCCTGTCCCCGGATGGCCGCTTGGTGGCGGTCAACGGCACGGAGAACGGCAACACCGACATTTGGCTGCACGAGGTGGACCGGCCCGTCAAGACTCGCTTGACGTTCCACGAGAGCCGGGATGCTCAACCGAAATGGCTTCCATCCGGAGATGCCATCTCCTTTTCCTCGGGCCGCTCGGGAAAGGGCGGAAACCTCGAGCTTTACGTGCAGCGTATCGGCGGAAATAGCACGGCCGAACCGTTACTGAAACCCGACCCATCCGTTCGGCGATGGGTTGCCGACTGGTCGGGGGATGCTCGTTTGGCGCTGTTCTACGAACGGCCCACGAAGGACCCTCTAGGTCATGACCTTTGGTATCTGGAGCGCCGCGATGACGGCAGCAGCTACCAGGCTGTGCCCTTCTTGCAGACACCGTTCAGCGAGATCACGGCACAGTTCTCCCCCGATGAGAAGTGGGTTGCGTATGCATCCAACGAATCGGGACGTTACGAGGTCTATGTCCGCTCGTTTCCCGATGGCGGAGGTAAGCGTCTAGTGTCGGTCAACGGTGGCGGCCAGCCGCGCTGGAGCGACGAGGGAGGGGAGCTTTTCTACGTGCAGGAGTCCACCTTGATGGCCGTCCCGGTCTCGACCCGTCCCACGCTGACCATCGGCAAGCCGCAACGGCTCTTTTCTTCGGGTGATCTTCGCAGTGCCAACCACGGCTACAAGTACGACATCACGCCCGACGGCCAGCAATTTGTGATGGCGGGGGCGGCGGTCACCGACGATGCGAGTGCTGAAGAAGAGTCCGGCGGTGAACCACAGACCTCGATCCGGATCGTTCAAAACTGGTACGAAGAGTTCCGCGACCGCGAGCAGGAGTAAGCCCGCTGAATCCCCGCCCGCTGTGACCTACCGGGCGAATCGCGTTCCCGCCGGTTATAGCCTCGGACCCCAGCCAGGCTCACGGACCCCCGCGGCTCTCACCGGTAGAGCGCCAGCACCAAAATCGCCCCCGCCACCAGCAGCAAGAAGTAACCGAAGCGCTGCTGTAATGCTTTGGGCCCGGCGTGCAACGCCAGCCGCGGCCCGACCTGCGCGCCCACGGCAATGAATGCCGCCAGCAGCAATGTGGGGCCCCAGTCCCACGAGCCGGCGGCGGCTAGATGTCCGAACAGGCCCCCAAGCGCCGTGAGGCTCACCATGACGGCGGAGCAGCCTAGCACCATGTCCATCGGCATGCGGAACAGCAGCGCCATCACGGGGATCTTGAGGAATCCCCCCGCAACGCCCGCCAGGCCGCTGAAGACGCCGATCAGGAAGAACACAGGCAACCCCTGCGCAAGGTTCACGTCGTAGGCGCGGTTCCCATGGCGCCGCCATACCCCAAACTGCGGTCCGTTTGCCGGACCGGCTTGCGAGGGCGGCAGGTCGCGCAGCATCGAGAGAGCAGCCATCATCACGAGCAGCGCCAGCACCAGCAGCAGCCCCTCTTCAGGAAAGCGTTGCGCGTAGAAGCCCCCCAGATAACCGCCCGTGACGGCCGGCGCTTCCAGTGTCAGCGCCACCGGCCAGTCGATCTTGCCGGCCTTGCGGAAGATCAACATCGACGAGACCGATGTCACGATGATGAACAGTTGGCTGCGGGTGGCCGCCTCATAGAAGTCAATCCCGAACAGCACCTGAATCGGCGTATAGAGCACGCCGCCGCCCAGCCCCTGCATCGAGAAGGCGACGGCGCTTGCGCCCAAGACAAGCGCCAGGAGAATCATCTTCACACCAAACATTTGCTCAGAAACCGCGCTGGCTGGTTAGCAGGCCTGTCTTGCACCAGCCTGCTACGCGCAAGCGCTCGCGAAACCCCAGCGGCGAAACGTTCAACCTTCGCAGATTCGGCGTCTGCGTGCAAGGCGACCGCGCTCTGGACTTCAGGCCCATACCCCGCCGCGACAGGCTCTACAATAGCGTCCATGAAAACGGTCGTCCTTACCCTTGCCCCAAGCCTTGCGCTCGGCTCTTTCGCCTGTCTCGCATCCGCCTTCGCGCAGGACGTCACCGCGCTCCACCGCGACGCCTTTGTGATGGACGCGCACATTCACGTGATGACGCGCCAACTGCTGCAAGGGCTCGACATCGGCGACCGCTATCCCACCGGCGACGTCGATCTTCCACGCGCGCAAGAGGGCGGCCTCGACGCCATGTTCTTCTCGATCTACACGCCCGAGGCCTACTACACGGGCCGCTACGAAGTGAAGAACACCCTTCGCGTCCTCTCGCTCGCCCGCGACCAGATCGAAAAGAACAGCGACGTAATCGACCTGGCTCTCACGGCGTCTGACATTGAACGCATCAACCGCGAGGGCAAGATGGCCGCGTTCATCGACCTCGAAGGGGCCTTCGACATGGACGGCGACTTGAACGTCCTGCGCGGCTTCTACCGCCTTGGCCTGCGCTCGGTGCAGTTGACTGCCCACAACTACACCAACAACTTCGCCGACTCCTGCTGCGACGTTCGCAAGTGGCAGGGGCTCAACGAGCAGGGCCGCAAGGTAGTGCGCGAGATGAACCGGCTCGGCATCGTCATCAACGTGGCGCACGCCTCGGAGGAGACCATGCTCCAGACCGTCGAGCTGAGCGAAGACCCGGTGATCTTCTCTCACGGCGGTTACCGCCACTTCGTCGACATCCCCCGCTCGATCAGCGACAAGGCCGCCAAGGCGATCGCGGCCAAGGGCGGCGTGATCGGCTTGCAGTGGGGCAGCACGTTCAACAATCCCAAGTACTACGCCTGGCGGCACGAAGGCCGGCAGCGCCGCGGGGCCGACATCTCGACGCGGCTCGGTAGCTGGGCGGGCTTGTCGATCGCCGAAGTCGATGCGCGGATGGCCCCCGGCCTCGGACGCCCGCGCAAGCCGCTCCCTGATGAGTACTGGATGAAGACCGACCAGTTGGCAAAGGTGATCGACTACGGCGTCAACCTCGTCGGCGACGACCACGTCGGGCTCGGCTCGGACTTCGACGGCGGTCCGCCACTGCCGCGCGAGATCAAAGACATCAGCGACTACCCCGAAATGACCAAGGCGCTGAAGCGCCGGAGCTATACGGACGAACGCATCAAGAAGATCCTCGGGCTCAATTGGCTGCGCGTCATCCGCGAGGTGACTGAAAAATAGCGCGCGATCACTTGCTCGACACTGGACGTTTCGCTACCTTCTCTGCACCAACAGTTCGCTCGGCTATTTGCACCTGGTTTCACAGGGGCCGCGGGCACTGCATGGCGTGCCCCTACCTTTCACCGTTGGACTGCTCCCACTCCCCTCCCGCCACCGCGCGTTCCGGCCCTGGGGTGAACCGCCAACCGCATCGCCTCCTGATTCCGCAACAAAAAAACTCTAGAAATAGGCCCCGCGGCCGAGAAGGTTGGCAGGGAGATTTTATCCATGGTAAAGAAGTTCGAACTCATCCGAGCCCGTTTGCTCATGCTAATTGACGAGACCGAAGCGCAGGACATGGTCGAGTACGCGCTGCTTGCCGGGTTCGTGGCGGTCGCGGCCGGGGCCCTACTGCCGGGCATCAGCACCAGCGTCAGCACCATCTTCTCGCGAATGGGAAGTGTGTTGACCGCGGCAGCAGCCTAACGAGTCAGGGTTCAGAGCCTCAAGCGGAAGGGGCGGCCGAAGCCGCCCTGGCCTGTCCTCGGTAAACGTATGGGCAGGTTCTCCTTACGGGTTCGTAGAGAGTCTGCCGCGCGAGTTCTTCACGCTGCCTTACGCTGCGGCTTCGGACCAAGGCTTACCCATTCCCTCACCACTCCCGGTGGCCGGCGTTTGAGACTTTACTTGCGTCGAAGAAACGTGGGGCGGCGGCACCGCTTCCACCCCGGAATTCTACCCCGGAACTTCTTCCGGCCTATTGGCAGCCTATTGGCATTCCACATCAACGCGCCGATTGAGGGAGCGGCCGGCCTCGTCCTCACCGCCGGAGCAAGCCGCCCCGAACAGAGCGGCGAAGGCCAGCAAGGCCGTGACACATCGAAGCTTGGGCATCGGTGGACTCCTCGTTGTTCGTATCGTGCAGCCTCTCAGACGGGACACAGCACAATCCTAGCCTATTGACGAGGGAGGGTTCCTCGTCTGGGTGCGAGTCCGCGGGTGTCGGTTGGCTGCGGTCTTCAGCGGGCGCTAAGCTCCTTTTCTAAGCAGATCGTCTAGCGAAAGCTTCTCGAAGACCAGGTGGGCCTGGCTGCCTTCGTAGACGATGCCGACGTGGCGATCGTCGATGCGGGTCAGGCTCGGGTACCCGTTGCCTTGCCCCTCGTCCAGTAGCAGTCTATATTCGTCCGGCCAGGTGCGGCCCTCGTCGAAACTGATTTGGATGGAGTGGTGATCGCGGCCCGTTTGCGAATACGGGTTGGCGAACACCAGAACGTGCTTCGATTGCCCTTCCTCTCGATAGTCGAATCGGAGCAGGCTGCCGTTGCAATTGGGCTCGATGAGCGTCTTGCGATGTGTTGGATGTGGCCGCCAAGTCCGGCCGAGGTCGTCGGTCACGTAGACCGAGCGAAGCCCGGTCGGCCTCTCGGTACGAGCGTTGAGCATGATCGAGCCGTCGTCTAGTTGAACGGCTTGACATTCTGTGTTGCCGATCGCCGAGGGGGACCCGACGGTCCAGGTGGCTCCATGATCACGGCTGACGATGAGCGTCGAGAACCTGCGGTCGTTTTCGTCGCGCCCCTGGCCGGGTAGAACCAGGGTGCCGTCGCGCAAGGTGATGCCTGCTTCAGGGGACGGGGCTATCAAAATCCACTCGGCCTTCTTGAGCTTGCGAGTCATGTTTTCCGGCTTGGTCCAGGTAAGGCCGTCGTCGTTGGAGCGCACCATGAGGAACTGGGCGGCCTTGCCGATTTCGTAGCCCGGTTCAGAGCCGTCGTCGTTCCACTGGTGCTTGCCGGTCTTGCCCCACATCCACACGGCGCCGCAGAAGATCTCTCCGGTTTGCTCGTCCACGACGATGCCCGGGTCGCTGCAGCCGTTTTGTTCTTGAGGCAGCCCGCCGTATTCACCCATGTCCATGATCACGTGCGCGGGCTCCCAGGTGCGTCCGCCGTCGGTGCTACGGCTCAGGCCGATATCGATATCCTCTTGCAGATCGCGGCGTTTGCGTCGGCGCATGTCGTAGACGCACAACAGCGTCCCTTTCGGCGTCGTTGTCAGCGCGGGGATGCGATAGGTGTGCACGCCGTCATCGTAGTGCCGGCGCAGCGCGATGCCGATACGCTTGCGGACTTGGGGTGTCGAGTCGCTTGGGGTAACCGAACGTGCCGAGGTTTCGACCGTTGTACACTGGGCGGCCACTTTATGGGACAGGTCCGCGGTGGGACGCAGCTTGCAGGCCAGCCAGAAGACATTGGTGCCGGGCCGCAACACCTGATCGCCGCGAAACGTCAGCTCGGCGGCCGACTCTGACGGCTCCCCAAACGGAGTTGCCGTCAACTCGGCTAACAATTCCTGTTTGTCGACGGGATATGAACTTCCGCTGTGGACGTGGTCGAGATCTTCCGATCCCTTGTCCTCGGCGTAGAACAACCTTAGGGTCTCGATGTCCTCCAACTCGTCGGTGCCGCCGAGTGAGAACGCAAACGAGGTCGCGCGAACGTCCGGTTGCCCGACCTCCACCGTGACGCGGATCAACTCACTGTGGTCGTTACGAATCAGCACCGGATGAACGCGCTGATTGGTGGTTGCACCGACGTCAGCGGCGGCGCAACTCGAAGAGGTGAGCACGGAGGCCGAAACGCCGGCGCCCGTCGCCGCAGTCGAAGAGGTCAGGAAATTGATCAGAAATTGCCGCCGGTCAAGAACCCTGTTGTTAGGCATGTGGTCCTCCGAGTCTCCCTGGAGATTGACGTAGCCAGTGTAATCGAGGCTGTGCCGGTTGTGTGAAGCGTGATCGGTGAATCGTGAGCCGTGAATCGTGAACCGTTCGAAAGGAGAATCGTTTGATCCACAGATTACGGAGATTCTCGCAGATGGAGAATGAACGCCGACAGGTACCAAAGGAATCTGTGTGAAGCTGTGAATTCCGCGGATGAGCCCCTCGTCCTGCCCTTCTGATGACATGTTGTGGAACGATCCGGTACTCTGGGGAGCTTTGCGATTCCGGCACGGCACCAGGACTCCGCCGTCGGAGCTTGGGCGATTCCCGAGACGTAAGTGATTGAGAGAGCGGGGAATAGACGTTCTTGTAGATGGGCGGCGAGTACGGGATTTGCGGCGAGGCTGTAATAGAACTGGAGTGCCACGGAGGTGCCACGGATGGGGACCGACGGGTGGGAGGGGCGGGATCTGTTTCGGGGGCTGGGTGCCGGGGGCCGGCGATCGAAAACCGGTCGATCCACAGATTACGCAGATTCTCGCAGATGAAGGATTGGACTTCGGGGACATCAGAGAATCTGTGTCATCCGCGCGGATTACGTTTTTGCCCGGCCTCGTGGAACGATCGGCAGCCGCTATGTATGCCATTTGTTCCATCACCCTTTCAGGGTTCTTGCCTGTTTGGGCTAACACCTAGGGTTTCGCCGCACACGGCTGCACCCTAGGCTGACGTCCAACGCCGCTCCGCGGCTAACGTCCACCAACAGCGCCCCGCTTCGGAACGGCGCCGCCACTCATCTTCAAAAAAAGAGGGCCCTCTGGCTCCAGTCTGTGATGACCTCAGCGGCCCGCTCTAGATCGGAGCGAAAGAGCGGGCATGAACGGACGGTCCTCACCTGACCGATTGCGTCAGGAGCTGCCGTTCGCGGGGGAAGGTCGCTTACATATTTTCGGAGAGCAACATCGAAACTGCCTGGCCAGGAAACGGTCGTTGTTGGTCCGGCGATCTGTCCGCACCGGTCGTTTCCGTTATCAGGCTAGCACTCGTATGTAGGGGGCCGCGGTTCTGAGAGTGGTAAGTGGTTGAAAACGCGGCGAAAAAAAGTTCTGGAAATCTGTGATCGAGATTGCGCCTGAGGACCACTGGATATGGCGCCAGACATCCCGGATGTGGCATCTTGGTGGCAATCGGAGGAGCAGCATGGCTGAAGAGAGAGCAAAATCGTTTGCCGCCTATGCGAAGGGTGCATGTTGGTCCCGGGAGGGTCTGCGGCCGTACTTCGCCTATCGGGACCTGGGCATCAAAGACGTCACGGGGGGCAAGGTTTTGGCGCACGTCATTCGGGCCGATCACCCTTGCGAGGGGCCGCTGGGCTGCCACTCCCACAGCCTGGAGTTTCAAATGGTCTACCTGCTCAAGGGGTGGGCGCGGATCTACCTGGAAGACGCCGGAGAGATTCGTGTGGAGGCGGGAGACGCGTGGTACCAGGCTCCCGGCGTCCGACATGAGGTACTGGAATACTCCGACGACTGGGAAGTGATCGAGATCACCATGCCCGCCGATTTCGCTACGACCGAGGAACCACGCTAAGGCATGTGGTCAGAGCACCACCGAGGATCGCGCCACCCCGCCTGACTCAGTCTGTGACGCCCGGACAGGGTTGAGTTCGGTGGCTGTCCCTCATCTCCCCTCATCTCCCCCTTTTGGGCCGCAACTGATGGGTCTGGGCGCTATACGGGGGTGATTGTTGCTGCACCAAGCTCATTTCTGCAAGAGGAGCATCACGGCCTTCAGCCGCGCCCATGTTTCGCCCCTCGGGTCTTGTTTTGCGTCATCCAGGGCACTCGCCAAGTCCGGCGGCAGAAGCATCACCCCACCGCCGCTACCACGGGCGAAACCGTCGTAGACCCGATTGATCATGGCTCGATAGTCGTCACCGTGGACATGCTCCAGCGATGCGAAGAGCGCGTCATACTCCCCACCGTGCATCCCGAGCATCAACTGAGCTCCTATGGACCCTTGATCAGCCGCCCTCTTCCACCAAGTCACTGCTTTTTCGTTGTCCAGCGTGACTCCACGCCCGTACTTATACATACAGCCGAGCAAGAATTGCGCTTCAGGACGTTCCTGGTCAGCCGCCTTCGCTAGCCATTGAGCCGCTTGCTTGTCATCCTGCGGTACACCATCGCCCAAAGAGTAGGACATTCCGAGGAGGAGTTGGGCTTCTGGACAACCCCCTTGCGCAGACTTCTCCAGCCACCGCACGGCACAGCGCTCGTCTCGCGCTACGCCTTGCCCCAGCCTATACATTCGAGAAAGGTTGAATTGAGACTCCGCGTGCCCGTTTTCAGCCAAGCTCTTGAACATCGAGAATGCAGTCGCGTAGTCGGCTCGACGATGGGCCTGAACTGCGCTTGCGATCTCGTTGTGCACAGCTTTCCACTGGCTTGACTTGCCCGTATCCTCGGACATGAAAGACCTCCAATCGCGGTTTGCCAGCCGGGCCCCCTTGAGGGCCTCTAGACCTTCCATGTGGCCCTACACCCGGTCATAGTCGTCTGGGACACCGCGCAGAGAAATCACGAAGGCTTTCCTGGTGTTTCCTCCCGACCGATCTCACTATACGCTTTGCGCAACCGTTTCTCGCCCCCCGCCTGATACGCCCGCAGGAGTTTAGCCATGTTTTCATAGGTCTGAGGGCGGAAGCATGGCTCTTGCAGCAAACGCGCTTTCATCTCTTCGTGTTGGGGATGATCTCGCTTGTAAAGTTTGGCGAACTCTTCTTCAAAACCGTCCCAGCCCCGCTCACGAAAGGCCTGCTGGATGAGCCTGAAGTTAGCGGAACCCACCGTTTGGGGCCCGGGGATCGAAGGCGAATCCTTGACCAGTTCGACCAGCCGCCGCGTAAGGGGGTCCTTGGGCGGATTCAGGATCTGCAAAAACGGCCAGCCAAGTTCCCCCGATTGAGAACTTTCCAGGCGGAGCCCTCGAATGAACTCCAGTTCTCTTGCCGCTCTTGTGTCTTGTGGATCGACCTGCTGGGCACGGAGCAGAACGTTCGCGGCCTCGTCGAGACGGCCCAGGTCCACTAGGCAAATGCCCTGCCCTCGTAAGGCCCGAGCTTTCTGGGCGTCGGTGATCCAGAGGCGACCTTGCTCAGCTTGGCGAAAGAGTTCCAAAGCCTGCTGGTACTGTTTCTGGGTCTGGTGGACATACGCCTTCTCACAAATCAGCTCCGGATGGGTGGGCTCGAGCTCAAGGCCAAGGTTGAGGAATCGCAAGGCCTCGGGGAAATCACGGCGGTCGATGTACAGCGAACCGGCCAGCCAGCAGGCTTGTGAGTAGGAACCGGCCTCGTACCGGATCGAAGCTGCCTGTGGCGATGCGGACTGTCGATAGTGGCAGTATTCGATGAACTCGTCGTGATCCCAGCAGTAGACGATCTCGTCTTTGCCCTGCTGTTGGATCGGCGTCCAGCCGGTTGGCATCCGCCCGATAGCTTGAGCTAGCACCGCCAGAGCTTCGTCTGGTTGGCCAGCCTGGATTAGTGCGAGCGCGTTCTCCGTGAAGTCCGGTTCTCCTGGTGTCATGGGTCAGAAAGCCACGATGAACCTTGGTATATCACAACGAAAAGCGTGAAGAGATGAGAGGCCAAAGGGAGGCCAAAGGGAGGCCAAAGGGGACGGCCAAAGGGGACAGTCACCCTAACCGCGCGGCCAGGAGGGCTCGAAGGTGCGGCGCACAGGGGCCAGACGTGCGTTGGAACGGCTGAGCACAGCGATCTGCACCGACCGTCCAGTCGGATTGGGGGCGTTGGTCTGGGCGCTCAAGAACGAGGCTCCACAGGCCTTTTCGACCGCGAAACGCGCTTGCTGCCCAGGGTAATGTGCGAGTTACGGTGACTGTCCCCTTCGGCGTCCAAGACCGAGGCGACTTTCCTCGGCGTGCCTTGGCTTCATATCTCCTTCAAGTACCGGCCAAGCAAACGTCCCGTTCCGGCTCGGGGCATCATTGCCATCGGTCAGTTTGCCTTCGGCGTTTTCACCCTGTCGCAATTCGGGATTGGTGTTGTCAGTGTCAGTCAGTTCACGATCGCTGGGTTTGCGCTGGCTCAGTTCGCCCTCGCCTACTCTTTGATTGCGCAGATGGGGATCTACATTCACGAGGGACGTGGGCAAATCGTCAAGAGCTTGGCGGAATTACTGGGGACATCGTAGCGGGGGCCCGACGCGGGCGCGTCCGAGGGTTTTACTGCCCGGCCTAAGCGAGTTCGGTGGCAGCGAGTGCGGCGAGTTCGGTGGCTGTCCCTCATCTCCCCCTCATCTCCTCCTTTAGTTGGAGCGGTCCGTGTTTTGAGCTCCGCCCGTCACGCGAACCTTGGTTCTGAGATTGACCAGAAAAGGGCTCCGTCCCCTTTAGGGCCCCTTTAGGGCCCCCTTTAGGGCCGTGGTCATGGTCGCGGCCGCCAAGATCTGGTGATATCATACCGGGCAAGAGCATACGTCTCTTGCTGGAGGATGTCGTCATGGTCCCATACGACTCGCTGCTACGAGGCAACACCCGCCGTCACTTCTTTCAGGAGTGCTTTGTCGGGCTGGGACAGGTCGCGCTTACGTCTTTGCTTTACCCCTCTCTATTTCAGCAGGGACGCGCCGCCGCCGCCAAGCTCCCTGGGGTCAACAATCCTCTAGCCCCGAAAGAGCCGCACTTCAACGCCAAGGCGAAGAACGTCATCTACCTGTTCATGGCAGGCGGCCCAAGCCAGTTCGAGCTCTTTGAACCCAAGCCCAAGTTGCAGGAGTACAGCGGCAAGCCGATCCCGAAGTCGTTTCTCGAAGGCAAGCGGTTCGCCTTCATGGAGAGCTTCGAAAAAGAGCCCATGCAAGTGTTGGGTACCAAGCGCGCGTTCAAACGCTACGGGCAGTCCGGCCTTCAGGTCTCCGAGTGCCTGCCTTACACGGCGCAGGTGGTCGACGATCTGTCCTTCGTCTCGACCGTAAAGGGGGAGAACTTCAATCATGCCCCAGCGAAGATCTACGCCAACACGGGCTCCTCCCGTTTTGGCCGCCCCAGCATGGGCGCCTGGGCGACGTACGGGTTAGGGAGCGAGTCGGACGAGTTGCCGGGCTTTGTTGTGTTGCAGTCAGGGAACCGCGGTCCTCGTGGCGGCGCGCTCCTGTGGGGTAGTGGGTTTCTACCGACCACGCACCAGGGCGTGCCGTTCCAAAGCGGAGGCGATCCGATCCTGAATCTTTCGAATCCCGAGGGCATCAGCGCAAGCCGTCAGAAGCAAACGCTCGATACGATCCGCGACCTCAACCTGCAGCACCTCGAAGACACGGGCGACGTTGAGATCGCCACGCGCATCTCGTCGTATGAAATGGCCTACCGCTTGCAAACGAGCGGGCCGGAACTGATCGACTTTTCAACCGAAAGCAAGACGACGCTCGACATGTACGGCGCGGAGCCCGGCGCCAAGTCGTTCGCCAACAATTGCCTGCTAGCACGGCGCCTGGTAGAACGGGGCGTGCGTTTCGTGCAGCTCTACCACACCGACTGGGACCATCACGGCGGCGGCAAGAACAACCTCAACGAAGGGCTCGATGACCGGACGAAAGAAATCGACCAGAGCTGCGCGGCGCTCATCAAGGACCTCAAGCAGCGCGGCCTGCTCGACCAAACCCTGGTCGTGTGGGGCGGGGAGTTCGGCCGCACGCCGATGGGCCAGCTTCGCGAGACTGTAGGCCGCAATCATCACATCGAGGCTTTCACGATGTGGTTCGCCGGCGGCGGCATCAAGCCCGGCCAAAAGATCGGCGCGACCGACGACTTCGGCTTCAACGCCATCGAGGACGAGGTGCCGGTTCACGACGTGCAGGCCACGATCTTACATCTACTCGGCCTGAACCACGAGACGCTGACCTTCAAGTTCCAAGGCCGCGACTTCCGCCTGACGGACGTCGGCGGCAACGTGATCAACAAGTTGTTGGCCTAGCGGCTCCCGGCAGTGCAAAAAACCGGGACGGCGCGGCAATCGAAGTGTGCTTCCGCCGCGGTCTGAGGTGGGTTACGGGGTCATGGGTCGCGGTAGGGATGCCGGTCGCCCGGCACCCCCCGCACAGATCCGTACGTGAGCGTCAACTCATACCTCTCTTACCGTGGATGATGGCGGTGCGAGCACTGCCAGGCAGTGCCTCACCGCACGCCGCCGAGCCCTTGTGACACAGCCACCCGCCTCTGAGTGCGGACCGCGCCAGGCACGCCGACGTTCTCCTTGGTCCGGGCCCTTCCCTCCAGATCCTCCGCCAATGGTCTCCCGCCTTTGTTCGGACCCTTCGTCGGTACCATGGCCCGGTCCGACTCCTCCACAACGTTCACGAGGGTCGTACGGCCTTCGCCTTCACCCACCGGCATGCCGCCCAAGGCGACAGAGCATCGTGGAAGCCTCCGGGTTCTCCCGCAGAGAGTTTCCGGACGTGCCCTGGTTCTTCGACCGCGCCGGGGCCGGCCGCCACTCGCGCTATCGCGACGACCGACATGGCCTTCCCTTCAGTCAACAAGGTCGGCCCCCGAAACGCGTTATTGGCCCCCTTTAGCCCCCCTTTAGCCCGTCCCCTTTAGCCCCAATCTCGCTAATCTCCCGTTGCTCTCATCTGCGGATATACTGGGGTCTTTGCAAGCCTCGCCGGCTTGCCACTGTTCAAGCTGTCTGCCCGTGTCTGACGAGCCAGGGTGGAGCTTGACCGGGATGTCTGTGAACAGAATCACGTTCCCGGCGGGACGTTGACTGACTGAGCCGACGGAGCCAACCATGAGAATCACTGATGTACAGACCGTCCTGTTAACAGGACCGTGCACCAACGATCCTTTCTTGAGTGAGTCCCGCAAGCGACGTAGCGCCGCGTTTATCGAGATTTATACCGATACGGAGCTTGTCGGCATCGGCGAAACCTACGTGGGCTATTTCTTTCCTGAAGTGGTTCCGGAGATCGTCGAGTTCTTCAAGCCGATCCTGGTAGGACAGAATGTTGACAACATCGCCGAGCTGTGGGACCGGATGTACCACTGCGGCAACTTCTGGTGCCGGGTGGGTATGGGGCTTTCCGTCATCAACGGGATTGAAGCGGCGCTCTGGGACCTCAAGGGCAAGATGACCCAGTTGCCGGTCTATGAGCTACTGGGGGGACGGAAGCACGACAACATCCTCTGCTATGCGACCGGCGGCCCCAGCAACTACCCGAAAGACCGCTTGGGCGCAAAGGTCGACCACTACCAGTCACTAGGCTTCCGGGCTTTCAAGGTTGCCACCGGCAGCTATTCGCCGGACAGTGGGTCTTACATCCCGGAGCGCGCCTCCGAGGCGGCGGACTTTGAGGGCGACAAATTGGAGTTCATTCGCTCGCACGCAAGTGGCGACGTCAGGGTCATGCTCGACGGACACATGGGCAATAGCGCGGGCACTACGTGGGACCTTGGGATCGCGCAGGCCGTCGCGAAGGCGGTGGAACCCTACAATCTGTTCTTCTTCGAAGAGCCCCTGCACTACACCGACCCTTGGAGCTACGCCGAGCTGTGCCGCAGTACTCACGTGCCCATCGCAGGGGGTGAATGCCTGACCGGCAGCTACGAGTGGCGCGTCTTTGTCGAGCGGGGTTGCTTCGACATCGGTCAGCCGGACGGCGCGTTCACCGGAGGTCTCGGCGATTTCATGAAGGTGGCAGCGATGCTTGACAGCCGTGGGCGCGGGATCGCCACCCACAGCTGGGGAGCCGGGGGAGCGTTCATGCAGAACATTCATTCTGGATTCGCCGCGCCCAACACACGCATCCTCGAGATCGCTCCCGACTACGCCGGATTGCACAGTGAGGTCATCGGCGATTCTTTTCAGATGAAAGACGGCTGCGCGCTACCGCCCGAGAAACCGGGCCTAGGCATCGTGTTGACCGACGAGATCAAGAACCGGTACCCGTTCGTGCGCGGCAGTGGTGAGTTCAACGACGTGCCAGGCAAGATCCTGACCGACTGACCGTAAGTCCTGCCCGCTGAGAGCGAGTCCCATGATCCACGTTCTTGTTGACGTCCCGGTAGATGAGGCAGCGCTCGCCAAGCTGAAGGGGATTCCCGACGTACACGTGGAACTCGTCGAGCCGGAAGAGCGTGTGCGGCCTTTGCCGGCGAAGTTGCTGCAGCCGATCGAGGTCCTCACCTGTACGTTTCCGCCCGAGAACTTTTCGGACATGACCAGCCTCAAGTGGGTCCAGATCAGCTCCGCGGGTTACAACCAGTTGTACAGCCTCGGACTCCCGGAGAAAGGCATTCGCGCCAGCAACGCCCGGGGCTGTTTTGACATTCCCATCGCCGAATGGAACATAGCGATGATGGTCAACCTGGCACGAGATCTGCGGCAGATGATTCGCAATCAACACGGCGGCGTATGGGACCCGGCAGCTCGGTTCCAGCGTGAAATCCGGAGCCTGACGGTGGGTATCTGGGGCTACGGCGGCATTGGCCGCGAGACGGCGCGTCTGGCGAAGACCATGGGGATGGAGGTTCATGTCCTCTCTCGCCGGGGGATCGGTCCTATGGGAGCTGTCTACTGCGTCCCCGGAACCGGGGACCCGGAAGGCGTACTGCCGGACCGGGTCTACCTCCAAGAGGAGCAAACGGAGTTCCTCTCGGACCTTGATTTCTTGGTGTTTGCGCTGCCTCTGACGCAGAGCACAGAGGGGATCGTCGGTGAACAAGAGCTGCGGGCATTGCCGCGAACGGCCTACCTGCTCAATCCGGCAAGGGGACCGATCATCCAGCAGGCGGCGCTGCTACAAGCGCTACGCGAAGGCTGGATCGCAGGTGCGGCGCTCGACACCCACTACGAGTATCCAATGCCGCCCGACCATCCCCTTTGGCAAATGCCAAACGTGATCATGACGCCGCACATCGCGGGTTCGAGCCTCAGCCAGTTCTTCGTTCGCCGAAACTGGGATATCTTTCTCGGAAACCTGGACCGCTATTTGTCAGGTAAGACACTCGTGAACGAGTTGACGCCCGAGCAGTTGGACGGTCGATAGGAACGCCGGGTTGTTGCGCGGCAGGTTTGTCCCGGAACACAACTGGGCCAGTTGGTCAGCTCTGGGAGCTCAGCACTCAACTCAAATAGTTGATGGTATGCTGGCTTCGATTCTTGGAAGAAGGTAAAGCGAGTGTTGGCTCTAGAGAAGCTAGTTCGAACGTGCGTGGTCATTGGCGTGGTGGGCACGATGCAGGCCCAGCAGCCCTCAGCAGCCGACATCCTCGAGCATCGCGTCCCCGACCCTCCCGCCGCCGGCGTGCGGACGCTCGATGTGGGTTGGGAAATGCCTGCTCCAATCGGCCAAGCCCCGGTGTTGAAGCATCGAGACGGGCGGCTGATGATGATCGGCGCAGGCAAGATCGTCTATTCCAGCGACGGCGGGCGGTCTTGGTCCGAGCCCAGCCCGCTACCCGCGCGGATCGAGGGCGCCATTCGGCTCGACTCGGGCAAGCTAGGTGGGCCTGCGCCCCTACGGGGCCGCGCGGAGGGCGAGCTCTGGGAACACCATCTCGCCGGCCTCCACTTTTTCGTCTCCAGCGACGAAGGGAAGACCTGGGAGCGCCGCGGCAAGATGTCGGTCGGCAGCGTCCCTGCCTGGCCTTACAAAAACACACTCATTCAGACCAGCACCGGACGTCTGATACAGCCCGTTCGCTTCACAGGCGGCGCCGGCCATAAGGGGCTGTACGCGGACACCGGATCCTGGGGCCTGCTCGACGGGAAGATGACCCCGATCGAGGGGCACGCCCATTGGCCGGAGCCCGATATCGCCTACGCCTTCTACTCCGACGATGAAGGAAGGACCTGGCACCGCAGCGACGGCGGCATCATGGTCTGGCACCAGGACGGACATGGTGGCATGTGGCCATGCGACGAGCCCAGCGTGATCGAGGTCGAAAACGGCGACGTCCTTATGTACTGTCGCACCACGCTGGGACGAATCTACACCACCCGCAGCCGCCAAACGGAAGAGGTCACGTCCAAGGGCGAGCGAGTCGTCTTCCGACCTGGTCAGCGCTTCGATCTTCCTGAATCCACGCCTCTCGCGGGGTCGTATTCCCCCTGTGCTATCGTCCGCATCCCAAAGACTGGTGACCTACTGCTGGCCTGGAACCAGATCTCGGGCGATGAGATCCGCGCCGGCTACCGTCGCGGACGCCTGTCCTCGGCGATTAGCAAGGACGACGGCAAGACGTGGCGGCACTTCCGAACTATCGACACCTCAGTCCTGCCGCCGGCCGGCCGGGTCGCCCCAGATCCCGAGCCGCGTATGGCCCGCGGGCTGGACTATGTGGGGGAGCTGCCCGCCGATTACGGTGGTGTCAGCTATCCGCTGCTGAGCCCGGTTGACGATATGGTGTTCGTTTCGTGGGGAAGGAGCGTCGTCAACGCGCGTCCGGGCGACGTCACTGGCCGCCGTCTTCGCGCCGCGCCGCTTGAGTGGTTTTACCAAGACGACCCGCCGCTTCCCTCGGGACCGAAGCTGATCATCAAGGCTCCTGGCCGCGGAGCGGACACCCACACCGCATTCGAGGTCCCCTCGGACTTCTATCAAGGCCGCTTCTATAGCCACTCTCGCGACTTGGCTCGGCACCTGAAAAGCTCGGTCGGCCGTCTCAACCAGAACATGTACGGCCCGCTCCACCAAATGATCACGGCTCTTGGCTGGACGCCGCGCTACGACCGCAGCCATCTTGACGACTCACAAGACCCGCGCCTGATCGTGACAGTCGAAAGGGCGAAGTAAAGCTCCCGCCACCTTGTTCTGGCTCAACAGGGGTTCTGGCTCAATGGGCTCCGGTTGCAGCCCGATGCTGTTCCGCCTCGTCCTCGGGCTCATAGCCAACGACCTCGCGGGCGTGTGACGTATCCCGGTAGCTCCACTTGTTGTTCGACACCGCATAGAAAACGTCGGTGGGATATCGGGGACAGTCAGAAAGCGCCGGGATAAACCGGCAGAGAGTCGGGGAGGAAGGAGCCCCACAGTGAAGGAGTAGCGATCCACGCTGACCTCGAGTCATGCGCCGGCGGTGGCGACATCGCGGGCGAAGCGTTGACAGAGGCACGGGCGGGCCGGGCTATGGAGCCGTGAAATAACTCGTTTCGGGGGCCGACCTCGTTGACTGGAAGGGAAGGCCATATCGGTCGTCGCGAGAGCGCGAGTGGCGATCGGCCCCGGCGCGGTCGAAGAACCAGGGCACGTCAGGAAACTCTCTGCGCGAGAACCGGGAGACTTCCGCCCCGCTCTGCTGCTTGCAGCAGGCCGGTGGGTGAAGGCCAACGCCGTACGACCCACGTGTACGGGGCGGAGGAGTCGGAGCGGGCCATAGTACCGGCGAAGGGTCCGAACCAAGGCGGGGAACCGTCGGCGGAGGATCTGGAGGGAAGGGCCGGCACCAAGGAGAACGTTCGTCGGCGGCGCACCGTCCGGACTCCGAGGCGGACTGCGGTGTCACCGAGGCCGGCGAGCGTGCGGAGGGGAGGTGGCAATGGTTCATCTCCTCACCGCCATCATCCAAGGTAGGAGCCGTATGAGTTGACGCTCACGTACGGATCTGTGCGGGGGGTGCTGGGCGACCGGCATCCCTACCGCGACCCGGACTCCGGGCAACAGACGCCGGCACGACACTCCCCAACTCGCTTCAGCCGGTCGCCGATGCGCCCTTGGATTTAGGGACAGGCCCCGGTGGACGTCGTTCCAGGCATCGCCTCGATCGGGATTCCAACTCCTTGACCAACTGCTTGTCCCCAAACGGCAGGCCGGATCGAGTGGCTAGACGCAGATCTCCAGCCCGCCCCTGGACCGCCTCAGACGCCAGCAGTTCCCGCCAATCTCCCCTGATCTGCAGTTCCTTCCACGACGCCAGATCCATCGTGCCCGAGGGGTCCCGACCTTCGATGTGTCCTGCGGCGCTGGACCAGGGGTAGTGCAGCGCGTCCCCGACGAGCCCCGCGCGTACCGGGTTCAGATCGACATACGCCAGCGCCGAAACCAGGTGGCTCGGCCCCAGCGGACAGGAGCGGAAGCGGTTCTGCCATAAATGTCCGCTGCGCCCATATTGGCGGTTGAATCGCTGCGTATAACGCCAATGGGCCTGCCCGATACCCCGCGCGAACGATTGCGCACCGCTTGGGACCGCGATCAGGTGCACGTGGTTGCTCATCAAGCAGTAGCCGAGCAGCCGTACACCGTGCTGGCCGCAGCGCTCTACAAGCGTTTTGAGATAGAACCGCCGGTCCTCGTCGCACAGGAAGACCTCTTGGCGATTGTTGCCCCGTTGGGTGATGTGATGTGGAACGCCCTCCACGACCACACGGGCCATCCTCGACATGCAGAGGGGGGCATTATCGCAGATTTCGGCCGCACCTGGTAGGGAGAGTTCGGTGGCTGTCCCTCATCTTCCCGCGGTTGTCTGTTTGCTGTGCTCGCTAACGGCGTGCGGCCAGGAGCAGAAAAGGTCGGCCGATCGTGTTTTGGCACAGTACGGGGTATCAGCCGTGAAATCTTCGCCGCCTGCGGTCAACTGAAATGAACCATCGACACAGCTGCACCCCCTAAACCTATGGCACCTGTTGGTCCGGCCTAGCGCCAGCGCTATTCGGGCCGCTGCCAGCGTGGGACGATGGTCACTTCCAGCTCATCGATCACGATGTCGTCTTGACCATCCTGGCCGGGACTTTGCAGAGTGGCCTTCAAAACATTGTCTCCGAACCCGACAGGCGGCGATGCCAACGGGATCATAAACACCCAATGAGGCCCGAGAGGCCGGCCATACTTGGCGTCCCTGCCTTCGCCGTGGTACTTGGTTTTGATGTCCCCCGACGGAATTGGCGTCCCGTTAATTGAAAATGTCAGCCTGTCTTGGTCCGTTGTATGGGACGCCCGAGCGATCAGTTCGGCCGCCACGCCCGCCTCGCTCAGATCTTCGGCGATCCGAAAGCGGTATTCGCCCGAACTGCCAACCTCGCGCTTCAGCAGGATCCGGTCGTTCTTGACGAAACCCGAGGGCGAACCGCGGGACCAAAGCGGATAGAACAAGTAGTGGCGGGGCAAGCCGTCGAACTCGTCCGTACCGCGCCACTGGCGCAGCCACGCCAGAGCCGTGGGATAACCGCTCACCGCCCAAGGGTATCCGCTTCGCCGCCGGCCCCAGTGGTAACTATAGTTGAACTGCGAGATCCCATCAGCCCCCGCGGCGTACATGTTGCGCACCGCGGCTCGGTAGTTCCGCGGAGCCATTACCCCTACGTGATCTCCCCGGCAAAGAATCGGATGGACAGCCGGGTACAGCATGCAGTCCGACTCCCGCGTCAGCACCGCGAACTCCTCGTACTTCGCGTTGAAATCGGTGTAGAAGAAGTCGGACGGGGCCACATAGTCGATCAAGCCTTGCTCGATCCACGTGGGCACGTCATAGCCCAAAGCGTGGCACTCCTTCAGCGTCTGCGGAACGCGCACGCCGAGCAGCAACTTGCGGCCTTTTTTCTTTCCGACGGCGTCGAGTTTCTCGCGGACGCGACGCAGAAACTTCGTCATGACCGGGTGGCTCTGCCGCGCTGTCGCCTTGGGGAAACAGTGCATCCAGCGGGTGTAGGTGAACTCCAAGCCGTCCACGTCAAAGCGGAGCAGGGTTTCTTCGACCAGCGCGAACACCCAGTCGCGCACCTCGTCGTGCGTGTAGTCCATCGCGGCGTCGCCAAAGTCCGGGTTCCACAGGTCTCGACGGCGGGCAATCAAACCTTGCTGGCCGCCGCGGTGCCGATCCGCCATGCGAAACGCGGGCAGAAATTTCATGCCTCGTTTGTGGCTCTGCTCGATGGCAATCTTGATGGGCGGCCCGTCGCGGCGGTCGATCTTGTCCACCTGGCCTCCGAAGTGCGCGTGGTCGGGGTGCTCCGGCCAGAACCAGCCCACGCCGTGTTTCTGAAAAACGTCCTGGACGAAGATGTCCACACCGCTAGCCGCTAACACATCAACGTGCCGCCGCAGGTGGCCGACGGTCGCGTTCTCGGGCAAGACGCTGCGGGTGTCGCTGTCATTGTCCGACACGTAGACGATGCGCACGTCGCCACGCGGCTTCGAGTGGCGTGTTAGCACCATGTCGGCCGCCCGCGCTTGGGCGCAAGTCGCCGCCAGCCCAACTGCAAAAACCAGCGCGATCCGAATCCGAGCCAGAGTCCTTACGGTCAGTGGCGTTCTCCTGATAGTCATGTCGTTCTCCTTCCCGAAATAGAAACGCTGCCCCGCCGGTCCCTTCCTCTTAGTTGAGATGATCGGGGCCGCGCCGTGATTCGGGTGCAATCGCCAATCTGGTTGGGCGTACTAGATCCCGCAATCCCGTTAGTCTATTGTCCCTCCAAAAAACTCCGAACCTTCTGTAATCATAGGGGGTTAATCATCTGTCGCTCGCCCCTTCAGTCGATGTCCAGCCTACTGCTGGTATTGCTCACTGCCCTGCCTTCTCTGTTCAAGAACCCCACTACACTCCGGCTCGAGAACCTCGCCTTGAGACAGCAACTTTGCGTCTTGCGTCGCTCCGCGCCCAAGCGCCTGAAACTTACAGCGAGTGATTGGCTCTTCTGGGTCTGGCTCACTCGAGTCTGGGCCGACTGGCGATCCGCCCTGATGATCGTCCAGCCGCAAACCGTCATCACCTGGCATCGCGAAGGGTTTTGCCTCTTATGGCGCTGGAAGATCCACCATAGCAAACCTGGCCGACCAACCGAGGTATATCGGTGACAGTCAGGGAATTGTGGTAATCTGATGACACTCAGCGATGTCACGCGAGGCCCGGGGATATCGGTGACAGTCACCGATTGCGGTCAGTCCGATTGCGGGCGTCGCTCCTCCAAACGAGGTCACAGATTTTAAAAAATACTTTCTCCCATCTTTTCAATGACTTACCTCCCCAGCTACCCCGCTGCCCCCATCATCAACCCTTACACTAGAAGCAAAGAAAGCTGGCGGCGATCCGTCGCCCCAACGGGACAGCAGGTGAAAAGCCACAATCCCAAATCCGAGTCAGCGATCTGCACCGGCGCCGTGCGGCGCAACCACCGGCCCGGTGCGGTGAACCACAGGCACCTTGCGATGAACAACCGGTGCCGTGCGAGGTGACCGATGAGTGAACAACACCAAGAACATAAAGAATCCTTACAAAGTGCAGCAAAAACCGCGCCAAATCGTGACAGATCCTGCCAACTCCTGTCAGCTCCAGCCGGTCAACGAGCTTTCCGTGGCGTCCGCCGACCAGGAACCAGCCCTCACCCAGCGGCAACAACTGGTGCTGGTGGCCATGGTCTCGGCCCACTCGATCGCGGCGGCCGCCCGCCAATCCGGCGTCAGTGAGCGGCAGTTCGGGGGCAGTTCGGGGCCCTAAAGGGGACGGAGCCCTTTTTTCGCACCTTGGCAAGGTGACCCCCAGTGGGGCGCTTGTTCCCGGCGGGTGTCCCGCGGCGGTACAATTTGCTCAGGCTAGGAACGGGCTACGGTCGGCCAGGCGATCACTGACTACGACATCGTCGAGGCACCCAAGTCAAGATGAACCCTATCCCTATTGGTGATTTCGATGCGGCGGTGGCGTGCCTGGAAGCGCAGGGCTACGTGTTGTTCGACAAGGTACTCGACGAGGAAAAGACAAGCCACTTTACCCGGGTGGTCATGCAAGCGCCCCGTCGCGCCGTTACCGAAAACTACGAGACGACGGAGGGCTTACTAGATACCGCGCCTGAGCTAGCCGAGCTGATCACGCATCCGGAGATCCTGGAGATTGTCCACTTCTTGATCGGTGGCCGCTCGGAGGCGGCGGACAACGCATTCGCCTGGCCGAAAGAGGATCGCGTGCGTGTGTTCTGTGTTGACGCGCTGATTTCGCATCCCGGGTCGCAGAAGCAGTATTGGCATTGCGATCCCCCGGCTCACCAATCGGTCCGGCAAGGGCAACCGCTGCCGGATTTCCCCACGTCGGTCAACGTTCTCTGGATCTTGACGCCGTTTTCCAAAACAACAGGCGCCACGCGAGTCTTGCCCGGCAGCCATCGCTTGCGGGAGATGCCGCCGGCCACGCCAGATGATCTGGATGGCGAAATCTCCCTTACCGCAGACCCGGGCAGCGTAGCGATTTTGCCCAACACCGTTTGGCACGCGGCCGGCACCAACCAGAGCGACCGTGAACGTGTCATGGTTTCGTGTGCCTACAACCCCTGGTGGATCGGCCGCCTGTCTCCTGACAACGATCCGATTAGCCGCCAGACTTGGGAGCGGCTGCCGCCAGTAGCAAAGCAGTTGACGGAGCACCAGCTTTATTGGAAGCCGTCTTCTGAGCGCACTGCCTACCCTTGGCAGGAAAAGGAAGACGCTTCCTGAGAGAATCCACGGTCAAACTGGATTCTCCGCGTTTCCGTCGAACCGACGGACCAACCGGCGGGGTGCCCGAAGCGGTGGGGGGTTCGGGGACAAAGCCCGGGCCCGCGTGGGCAAAGCGATTCGGTGAGGCGGCGCTACGGCGACTCCAAGCCGCGGTAGGCCTGGTCGCGACGGCGGATCCGCAACACCGCTACTCGACGCCGAGAGTCCGACACGCGGTACACGACGCGATACCCTTCGAACCTGACACGGTAGTAGTCTCGGTGACCCCGTAGTTCGACGGCGTCATGCGGTCTCGGATCTTCCTCGAGGTCGACGGGCAGAGCCGCCATGTCAGCTTTGATCGGGTTGGGCAGGTTTCGTAGCTCCCGAGCGGCGTCGGGCTTGACGAAGACGCTGTATGTCGATTCCATTCTCTGCTAGGACTTCCTCGAGAGGAATCGAGGGCTCAGACTCCCTCCGCGAGGCAACCTCGAAATCGGCCTCGTCTTCGGTCATCTCGCGGGGGGGACTCGGATGGATCGGTTTCGCCATTGTTTCTGGCCTCAGTATACCCTTCGGAATCAGGGAGCAACGGTGGCTGAAGCCGGTTTGTGGGAGGGGCGCTGAAAGCGCCCTGGGGCGGAGTGCGTGGGGGCACGGAACCGGCCGCAAAACGACCGGCCTACAACGCGCTTCGCGCGGCAGCCGCCTTCAGGCTGCCTGAAGGCGACTCCGGGAGCAACCGCCTCCCGTGGCAGTGCGGACAGCCTTTGTAACCCGTGCGCCAGCGTGGCGGAGCCAAACTGACCCCGTATCAGCTCTCGCGACGCGACGCGATGACATCGGCGTTCGGTAGAAGGGAAGCTGAAACTGAGGTACGACCCGCTGTCGGACTTCAATCTTCTCATCTGCGAGAATCTGTGAAATCTGTGGATGGAGTTTGAGACGTTGGTAAGATATTGGGGGATTGGTTTCCCAGCGGTTACGCACTGGGCTGATAGTTGGGTCGCCCTCTTCGGGGGCTGAGAGTCGAGGCCACGGGCCAGGGCTAAGCGTCCTAAGCTTATCGTCGGGCTGTACCCTGCGGGGGCCGGGGTGCGGCGTCAGTCGGTGAATCGAATGCCGAAGATTTTTGCGGTGGTCAACCGGAAATGCAGGATCAGCTCCTTGCCGCGGAGGGCTTCGAGGGAGGCGCTGCCCTTCCACTGGAGCGGTTCCCAAATGGCGTCGCCGCTGAAGGGGATGCAGTCGGCGAAGGTGTAGCCGGGCAGCGGCTTGGTACCTCGGCCATAGGGTTCGAGCAGAGCGACCTCGACCTTTCCGTGACGCGGAGTCCGCGCGTTGATCTCGATTTGCGTTCCTTCAAAAGTGCCGAGACTGTTGCTCCAGAACTCGCCTCGCTCCTCGGCTTCCAGCCCGGCCAGCCGGCCGTCGTCCCAGGTGGCCCAGGCCAGTTGGAACTTGTCGTCCATCGGCTCGCCGTAGTATTCCGGATGGGCTTCGTTGTGAGTGCGCGTGGTGCCGGCATAGGGCAGGGCGAGGCGGCCGTCGGGCAGGTGGACCATGTCGGGGGCGGCGTAGATCGTGCCGCTATCCCATTGGCCCGGCGCGCCCAGCTCGAGGATCGGGTCGGATGACATCCAGCTCCAGGCGCGATTGTTGCGGCTGACGGCGAAGTGGACGTCCACTTGGTCGGTGTCGTGATGATAGATCGCCGGGAACAGGAACCGTAGCGACGGGTCGTCCGGGTAGGTGGTGAAACCGTTCGTATAGTAGTCGGCGGCGAGAGAGTCTTGCGGCCCGGCGGCGAGGATGACCTCGGCCGGCGGCCAGTTTCGAAAGTCGTCGGTTTCGCTGCGCGCAATGGCGCGGCCATCGAGGTGACCGCGGAAGTAGCCCACGTATTTCTTGAGGACCGGATCCCACGCGGCGATGTTCTCCGTATCGTGGAAGTACGACAGGAGCGGATCGGGCAGCCGTGACCAGTGGATTCCGTCCGGCGAGACCAACCCGTACAGACCGTACGACTCGCGCACCGGCTTGTCTTCGCTGCCGGGGAGCTTGTCGAAGTGGAAGTCGCGAAAGACCCCGCTCTCCCGGCAGTAGGGCGTAACGACGTTGGTCGCCCGGCCGTTGAAACGGTAGACATCCAGATCGGGCTTCGTCCAGTGGAAACCGTCGTCGCTTTCCGCGTACGAGAGGACCTGCTCGGCCGGCTCGACTCCGCCGCCCGGTGGAAAGAACGCTGCCTTGGCGGCATCGGTCAGCATGATGTGGTACCAGAGCCGGTACTTGCCGTCCTCATGGAGGACCTGGTGGTATGCCCCGACCCGGTTTTCCCAGGGACGGTCGGTCCGGAGCCACGGCTCGGTCTTGCGCGCCTTCTCCATCGTGATGCGCACGCCGAAGGGTACTTTGACCTGCTTCATGCCGTGTCCCGACTGATCGACGATGATGTTCCAATCCCTCTTCAGGTTGGCGATGCCTTCTTTGGCGGCTTCGGTAATCCGTGCGGGGTCGAGCGTCGGTGACAAGCTGCCTTGGGCCACATGCCGCCGGTCGAGAAACAAAGCCGGCGGTCTCGTGCCCGTACCATCCTGCGCTTCCCGGATCGTTTGGGCGTGGGAGGCCTGGGTTGACAGGGCAATGATGAGCCCCAGCGGGACGACGTGCGCCGCCAGCTTCAGAACACGGTCCTCAAGCCGTCTTGTCGCGTTCACAGAATGGCTCCTCTGATTGGAATCTGTTGAAAGTCTCGATGAGCCTTCAAGAGCGGAATTCGATCGCCGTACGGATGTTCCCAAGAAAGGGTCGTTTCACGCAACTTCTGATGTGAACGCATGCGTATGACAGCGCTGCTCTTTAGCAGAGCGCCGCTTAGAATAATGGCTGTCGTCAAGGAAGAGAGAGCAGCCGTCGGCGGGCACTCTTGCGAGAGGAAAGATAACCAGCCATCGACGCGGCGGAAGACTTCGACAAGGAACTCCACTATTTGTTTAGACTAACCTCAGGCAGTTCAGCGGACCTAGGTGGCTACGATCGCTTCATACGACGCCCATGTTGAGCAGCTCGTCGAGGTAGCCCAGAGGCTGAAGGCGGCGCTCGATGGAGCCGGCGTCGAGTATCGCATCGTCGGTGGGCTCGCAGTCTTCTTGCACGTACGAGACCGCGACCCGCTGGCAGCTCGGGCGACGCGTGACGTTGACGTCGCCGTCCGCCGAGACGACTTGGAGAGAATCCGTACGGCCGCCGCGGGATCAGGATTCGAATTCCGGCACGCCGCCGGCGTCGACATGCTCATCGATCGTGAGTCTCCATCGGCGAGGAGTGCAATCCACTTTGTGTTCATGAACGAGAAGGTTCAGCCCGACTATATCGAGCCGGTCCCCGCCATGCGCGACGCTGTGCGCACTGAGGACGGCCTGATGATCGGTTCGGTGGCGGACCTGGTGAAGATGAAGCTCACGAGCTTCCGGCTCAGGGATCAAGTTCACATCCAAGACATTGACGGAGTCGGACTCATCGCCGAGGAGGTGGAGCAAGGCCTCTCCCCGGAATTGAAGACCAGGCTCGAGCAGGTGCGCGCTCAACGGTAATTCTCTTCTCAGTCTGATTTGTACTCTTTGTCCAGTACTCCTGTTTCTCTCAGTTGTTTCTCTAACTTGGAGATTTTGGCCAAAGCGTTCTGGGCGGAAGTGAATCCCGTTGCGCCAAGCCCCATGCCTATGATCCCAAATGTCATGCCTATGATGCCGAATGTCTCCATCTCGCTCCCTCCTTTGGCGAAGCGCCCATGTGGCGCAGGCCTCTAGGCCGAGAACTGATTCCTCGGTTCTCAGGTCCTCGATCTGCAGCCGCTGCTCGGTCACTTGCCATCCCTGAGTCCCGCCGAATCGAGACTCGGCAAGGCTGGAGCCTTACGTCACATCCCGCGCGGGCGTCTCGTTAGCGCCACCCGCTTCTCAAATCTTGTAGGCGAACAGCTTCGCCTGGAACATCTTGATACGGATGCCTACGGTACTGCCGATTCCCGAGATGTCGCTTTTGCCGTTCCAGGTCACGACGCGATCGGCTTCATCGCCGATCAGGCGATCGGAGTCGCCGAAGCTGAACCCTTCAATAGGGTAGGGATTGGGTCCGACCGCCGAACGCTCGCGCACGAGCTCCACTGTGATCCAGCCCCCCGGGGCGCACCGATAGTTCAGCCTCAACTCATCCCCGTGTCGGTAGATGGTCGGGATCGTGACTCGGCCTTCGGTCTCCGCCTCGATCCCAGTGAGGCGGTGTGGCTGCCAGAGCATGTAGCGGATTTGCAGCGGCCGCCGCTGTGGGAAGAGTTCGTCCTTGTCCTCGTCGAGTACGTTGTGCCGGGTCGAGTTTCCTGTGTACGGCACGGCCCAGCGGCCGTCGGGCAGGATGACCAGACCGCTGCGCCAGCAATGCGCCGAAGTCTCTTCGCCGCTGCCGGGCGGTCCCACCGTATGGATGGCGCGGCGTTCGGGCCGGGACCAGAAGATGCCGTCGCGACTGAAGGCGATCTGGGCATCCATGTCTTCGGTCGCCTGGTGATAGATGGGGACGATCATGGCGTGCAGGTCGGTGCGCCCCGGATACGGGAAGTAGTTGGCGCCATAGAAGGAGATGTCCAGGTCGTCCTGGCCATCCGGAGCCAGAATCAGCTTGGGCGCCGGCCAGCGGCGGAAGTCTTTGGTGCGTGAGAATCCAATCGTGCGCCGCTGGGTTTGTTCCTCGATCCGTGCGGTGCCGATCCCGTGCATGATCTCGGCGGTGTTGCCCATGATCTGCAGGTAGGCGATGTATTCGCCGATGTCCGCATCGTAGTGAAAGGAAATGCCGCCGTTCACCGGCCGGTTGCCTAGCGGCTCCTCGAGCATTTTCCAATCACGACCGTCCGCCGAGATCCATCCTAGGGTGCGGCCCCAAATCTCGGCGCGGGGCCCCTTGTAGTGGTCGCCCTCTTCCTTTTGTTTAGTCCAGCGCCGCCAGGCCTCTTTGCCGTGGACCCGTTGCAGGGTGGCCGGATCGTACCAGTTCATGTCACCGCCCATCGCTTTGAAGCGCTCGTTCGGCGGCGCATGCGGATCGACATACGCGCCGGTCGCTCCTCGGATGCCGTTGGCGAGCAGATTGTTCTTCGTCGAGCCCTGGAATTCCACCTGTCCCAGTTCAGGACGTTTCCATTGGAAGCCGTCCACACTGGTGGCGTAACCCGTTCCTTCGGCGGCCGAGACCTCGTAGAGCATGTGCCACAGGCCGTCCGCATTCCAGACGAGCAGCGGCGAGATCCCGCTCCCCTTCTCCCACGGTGCGACCGCCTCCAGCAGCGGTTTCGACCGCTCGGCCTGCTCGACGCGCAGCTTGACCCCGACCGCCCCGTCGTTCAATTCGAACACGCCACGGTGATCGAGATTCCGGCTTCCGGGAAAGATCTCCGTAAGATCGACGATGGGATTCCAGGCTCCGCTGTTGTATCGGATGCGTTTGGAGCGTTTCTGCGGCTCCTTGAAGGGCGACGGCGGCAGTGGCTCTGGGTGCTGCTTCGTCGCCTGCGCGCTAAGAACCTGACCCATGCAACAAAGGCACATCACGAGCAGCATTGAGACGCCACCGAATCTTCGAAGCCACGGGATGGTCCGGACTGTGACGACGCTGTTCCAACCGTCACTGTTCCAAACGTCACGGGGCAGCCCGCGTACCGATGTCAGCGAGGCCTTGGGAGCAGGGGCGCGTTTTTCGGAACACGTCTGGTCATCATGCATCAGCTCGAACATATCAGGCCCTCTTCTGCGATCGTTTGCTGGTAGGGGATCGTCCGCGGGAAAGTGATCTCTTGAGGCGTTTGCAGGCTTCCGGGTTGGAAACAAGGTGGGTTGCTAAGAACTTCGGGACAACAGGCCGGTCGAGTTTGGTGTCCTCCGCCTTGTAAACGACGCCCATTCCGCCTTGGCTGAGCTTCTCGGTGACGCGGTGGTGGGAGATCGTTTGGCCAACCATGCCGGTCCGATTCTACGGTTTCTAAGGTAGATCGTGATAAAATCAGAGTGTTGTATCGCAGGCGCGGGGAGCAGAGAGGGTCGACCCCACGCTGAAGTAAGCGCTTGCGATACAACGATTTGAAGGCAGCGGCCCTATTTGGCAGGGCAATTGCTCTTATGGGGATTGTATCCCAACTCGTTCTGCGCGGTGCGGTGTCGTCGGCCCGCGAAGATGGACAGGGGGACGGTAGCTGCTCCAAGTTTGATCGACCGCATCAGCAGTCGTCCTGCCAAATCCTACCACGCGAAGCGTCCGCCGCGCAGCGGCTGCGTTCAAAAACCGAACTCACCAACAACACCCCGCTCCGTCCGAGGAGACCGCGACCCCAACCGGTCCGGAAGTTGTTGACAGGGAAGGATTAAGTGGTGCGCCCGGACAGATTCGAACTGCCGACCTTCTGGTTCGTAGCCAGACGCTCTATCCAACTGAGCTACGAGCGCGGATGGGTGAAGCAAAGAGCCTTTCGTTTGATCGTAGCGGGCGTCGGGGTGACTGTCAAACCTGCACGACGCAACCCCGCCAGACCTGCAACGCAACCACCTTCGGTGAGGCCTCCAAACGGTCAGGGGTCCATAGCCGGGTAGATGTTGTCGCTCCGAAGTTGGATCGCTACTCTCCGTGTCTTCCCGGGTATAATAGTGCCCAATATGCAACTTCACAGGCTTGTCCCGATCCGCCAGAACTTCCCTGACCGGCACCTGCCGGATGTGGCCGCCGCCGTGCGCGCCGAGATGGAGGCAGCCGAGTGGGCCTTGGCCGTCAAACCCGGGAGCCGTATCGCCATCGGCGTCGGCAGCCGCGGCATCACGAACATCGACGTCATCGCCAAGGCCGTCGCGGGCTTCTGGCAGTCGCGGGACTGCCGGCCCTTCATCATCCCGGTGATGGGAAGCCATGGCGCCGCCACCGGACCCGGCCAGGCCGACGTGCTGGCCCATTACAAGATCACCGAAGAAACCATGGGCTGCCCCGTCGTCAGCAACCTCGATGTCGTTCCGCTCGGGACGACCGAGGACGGCGTCGAGGTGGTCATGGCAAAGGATGCCTTCGAGGCCGACGGCGTGATGCTTTGCGCGCGTGTCAAATGGCATACCGACTTCGAGGGCACGCTCGAGAGCGGCATCCACAAAATGATGGCCATCGGTCTGGGCAAGTGGGCCGGCGCGCAGGCTTATCATACCCACGGGCTCCGCCTGGGCCTTGAGCGCATCATCCGCACGGTTGGGGAGGTCGTTCTCGGCACCGGCAAGATGCTCGGCGGGATGGCGATTCTCGAGGACGCCCATCACAACACGGCCCAAGTTCACGCGGTTGGGGCCGCCGACGTGGTCGAGCGCGAAGAAGAACTACTGGCGCGGACGAAGTCGTGGAAAGCTAACATCCCGGTCAAGGAACTCGACCTACTGATCGTCGACGAAATCGGTAAGAACTTCAGCGGCGCCGGGATGGACACGAAGGTCATCAACCGCAGCGGCCGCCGCGGACCGAATACGTGGGAGAGCGTACCGACAATCCGGCGTGTCTTCGCGCGCGACCTCAGTCCGCTCAGCAATGGCAACGCGGTCGGCATCGGCCTCTGTGACGTGATCGCCGACCGGCTGTACAACAAGGTCGACTTCGAGCCGACGTGGATCAACGCTCTCACCGCGTCGAGCCTGACCGCCGCGTACGTACCGCTGCACTTCGCCGACGACCGCACGTGCATCGAGAAGATGGCGCCGACGTGCGGCAAGCTCAATCCCTCCGACATCTCGATCGCATGGATTCGCAACAGCATGGATTTGAGCGAGCTGATGATTAGCGAGAACCTGCTCGACGAGGTGAGGCAGAATCCGGAAATCGAGATCCTCGGCGAGCCGCAAGAGATCGAGTACGACTCGGGCGGGAACCTGATCAACATCTTGGCCGCCGAACCCGTCGCCCATTAGGGTTGGATGCCGATCTACCAAGCGGTGGTTCTGGCGCTGGTCCAGGCTGCCACCGAGTTCCTGCCGATCAGCAGCACGGCGCATCTGATTCTGGTCCCTTGGCTGCTCGGTTGGGACGATCCCGGGCTTCTCTTCGACATCGCCGTCCATTTGGGAACGCTGGTGGCCGTGCTGGTCTACTTCGCCAAGACGTGGGTTCGGCTGGGTTTCTTGGCATTCGGGCGCCAGGCGCTCGTGCCGGCGGCATACGAACCCGACGCTGACCTCTACGAAAACCCGCGGCTGTTTTCTTTTCTGGTGGCGGCGACGTTTCCAGCCGGCATTGCCGGGTTGCTACTCGAAGATCATGTCGAGACGACCCTGCGCAGTCCGTTCGTGATTGGGTTCATGCTGATCGCGGTCGGCGGGTTGATCTGGTGGGCGGAGCGCCGGGGCCGGTTCGACCACGACCTCGACCGCGTCTCGTTTGCCGACGCGATGATGATCGGCTGCGCCCAGGCCGTGGCACTGATCCCGGGGACCTCGCGCGCGGGCATTACCATCGCGGCAGCCCTGTCTCGCGGTCTGCGGCGTCCCGCCGCGGCGCGCTTTTCCTTCCTGCTCTCGTCGCCCATCATTGCGGGCGCATCGTGCAAGGCGGCGTACGACGCTTGGGGCCAAGGAGGCATTGCGCCCGAGCTGCAAGTGCCGTTCGCGGTCGGGGTGCTGGTCAGCGCGGTGAGCGGCTACGCGGTGATCGCATTCTTTCTACGGTACCTGCAGCGCGCGACGATGCTACTGTTCATCTACTACCGCGTCATCTTTGGCATAATAGTACTGGCTTTAGCGTTTTTCTTCCGCTTCCCCGGCGCCGGCGGCTGATGCCGCCGCGATCTCGGGCCGGTCAAACGGCACCGAAGCAAGCGGGGTAAGAAGGATGCGCTTTTTACAACCTACCGGCCGGCGCCGTCTCGACGAGGCGATCGGTTTTGTTGTGCTCGGTCTGGCGATCGCGTTCGCTCTGAGCCTTGTCTCCTACCATCCGTACGATCCGTCGTGGAGCGTGGCGGGGCCCTCGGGTCGTGCGCAGAACCTGTTCGGCTTTCCGGGCGCGTACTTGAGCGACGCCCTGCTGCAGGGGCTGGGCTACGGGGCGTTTCTTCTGCCGCTCTATTTCACCCTGCTGGGCTGGCGTTGGGTGCGGTCGATCCCGATGCCGACGCCCTCCGGGCGGCTCGTGGGAGCTGTCCTGCTGCTACTGGTGGTCTGTACAACACTAGGGCTGTCGCCGCTGTCAATGTTGGCGCACGAGGCGCATCTTCCCGGCGGAGTGCTCGGGGCACTCCTGCTGAACGGGATGGTCTACTACCTCAACGAGACGGGTGCGACGCTCGTGTTGCTGCTGGCGGGGGTGGTGGCGCTGTACCTGGTCTCGTCGTTCGAAATCGCCAGCGGACGCCGCTGGTGGGTCAGCGGGCACGGCCTGAAGGCGGTTTGCCGCGAGCGTTGGGAGGCCTGGCGGGAACGACGGCGCGAGCGTGCGGTCAACAAGGCGGAGAGACGTGCCGAGACGCGGCGAATGAAGCGCGAGTCCGATGCCGAGCTTCCGGCTGCCGAGCCGGCCGCCAGTTCCCGGCCGCTCTCCGATTCCCAGGCCGACGGCCCGGCCGGGGAGTTCGACGAAGTCGCCGAGCAAGGCGAGCCCGAGCTGCCGCCGATCGTCCCCTACGAAGAGAACGGAACGCCCTACAGTGGACCTCCGCCGGAAGCGGAGCCGCACAACGGCTTCGGCCCGCCGAGCTTGGAGGAGGAACCTTCGATCGATCGCCAGCCGAGGACCTATCACCTGCCCTCGACGCTACTGCTTCGGCCGCCTTACGAACGAGGCGGCTACGATTCCGAAGAATTGCACGAGGTCGCCCGCCAGATCTGCACCAAGTTCGAGGAGTTCGGCGTCGGCGGCACGGTAACGCAGATCAATCCGGGTCCTGTCGTCACGACGTTCGAGTTCCGGCCCAACCCCGGCATCAAGTACAGCCGTATTGTCAACCTTTCTGAAGACCTCTGCCTGGCGCTGGAGTGCGAGTCGGTGATGGTCGAGCGCATCCCGGGCAAGTCGACGATCGGTATCGAGGTACCGAACCGCAAGCGGGAGATCATCTCGCTGCGGGAAGTGATCGAGTCGCCGGAATTCACCGACAAGAGCTCGCTGCTGACCATGGCGGTCGGCAAGGACATCAACGGACGCATCAAGGTGGCCGACCTGGCGGCCATGCCGCACGTCTTGGTGGCAGGCTCGACAGGATCGGGCAAGAGCGTCCTGATCAACACCATCATCATGTCGATCCTGTTCAAGGCCAGCCCTGATGAGGTGCGCTTCATTCTGGTCGACCCAAAGACGGTCGAGCTGGGCCTCTATGTCGATATCCCGCACCTGCTGACGCCCGTTATCACCGACATGAAGAAGGCGTCGAACGCGCTCAAGAACGTGACGCGCGAGATGGAGCGGCGTTTGAAGCTGTTGGCCGAGTACGGGGTGCGCAACCTAAACCAGTTCAACAACAAGGTGGACAAGCTGAATGCGAAGCGGGCGGAAGAGGAAGAGCCGTTTGGCGAGCCGCTGCGCAAACTCCCCTACATCGTCATCGTCATCGACGAGTTAGCCGATCTGATGATGGTCGAAGGACGTCAGATCGAGGAGTCGATCACCCGCCTCGCGCAGATGGCGCGTGCCGTCGGCATCCATCTGATCCTGGCCACGCAGCGCCCAAGTGTGGACGTCATCACGGGGCTGATCAAGGCCAACGTCCCAGCGCGCATCTCGTTCCGTTTGGCCACACGGGTCGATTCACGTACAATTCTCGACTCCATGGGCGCCGAGTCGCTGCTCGGGCAAGGCGACATGCTGTTCCTGCCGCCGGCTTCGGGACGCATGCTGCGCCTGCACGGGCCGCTTGTTACCGAAGAAGAGATCCACGCCGTGGTGCAAACCTGGAAAGACCAAGGCGCGCCCGATTACGAGAACGCGTTCCTGGCGCCGCCCATCGAGAAGGCGGAGGAAAGCGACGACAACGAGGCCGGCTTCGATGATCCGGCCTATGAAGAGGCCCTTCGGATCGTGCTCGAGATGGGCAAGGCCTCGACCTCAACGTTGCAGCGGCGTCTGCGGCTGGGCTACGGCCGCGCGGCGCGTATTCTCGACGCCATGGAGCGCGACGGCATCATCGGCCCGCCCGACGGCAGCCGTGCGCGCGAAGTGCTCAAGAGCCCCGATTGGATGGCCGGCGTGGAGAGCTGATTGGCGGCTAAGGTCGTTGATCCGTCATCTCAGGGCTTCGCCCTAAGACGGCTGTCATAGCGCTGTGGCTCAATTGCTCCCCGCGCGTTGCTAGGCGTACTCTGAAAGTCCCCTCCTCGCACGAGCGTAGGCAACCAGACGTAGGGAGCAGGCTGATTTGGCGAGTGAAAGATTTGTCGACTACTACGATCTGTTGAGCTTGGATCTGAGCGCGTCTCTGGAGTTGGTCGAAGCATCCGTTCGAATTTTGTTGCAGCGCTACGGCCAACACAACAAGGAGACCGCCGATGCAGAGAAGCTGGACGTAGTCAAGAAGGCCTATATGGTGCTGTCGGACCGGCAGAACCGGGCCCAGTATGACCGCGACTACAGGCAGCGGCGCCCGGCAGAGGGGACTGCCGCGAATGCAGTGATCACGCCCGAGGCGGTCCGTGCCGAGATTCGCAAGCGATTACGTATCGTCAAGGTGCTCTACGAGCAGATGATGAAAGACTCGCACAGTGCGGCCTTGACCGCCATTGGGCTGTCGCAGGGAGTCGGCGTCCCGATCGAGCGCTTACAGTTCAGCCTGTGGTTCCTCAAGGAGAAGGGCCTGCTCATGCGGAGCGACCAAGGGGACTACTGCATCACCATCGACGGCGCCGAGTGGCTCGAGAGGCACAGCTTACCGCAGCGATCTGGTGAGGTTACGCGGGCGCCGCAAGCGGTCAACGGCGAGGTGCGTCCGGTGACGAAAGTGGTCCCGCAACTCGAGCGTAGATCGATTGCCTCGGCGAGCGAACAAATCTCGTCAGGGAGCGAGAGTGCGGTCGACTTCGCAGGGCCGCGCTCGGCTTGAGGCAGTTCTGTGCAGATCGGTTCCTGTAGTTACGGAACGCTCACGGTTCCGCACGCGGTTTGTCAAGCTAAACGGAGCTGCCCGTGTAGCACACTACGTCAGCCCATCTAGTCCGGACTAGCGCTCTTTCGCGTCCTGGAAAACGAGGATGTGCTGCGTGGGGAGGAAGTCCATCCCCTCGACAAGCCGAAAGCCCATCGGCTCCAACTCGGAGCGTACTTCCTCGACCGTCATCTTGTGAAGCGGCGAGATCGGTACGTCGGGGTCCTCTTTACGGTACTCGATGATCACGACCCGGCCGCCGGGCTTGAGAGAGCGGCGTACGTGCTCCATCATCGCTTCAGGGAAGGCGAGCTCGTGGTAGACGTCGACCAGCAGTACGAGGTCGACCTCTCTTGTGGGTAGCAGAGGATTGTCCGGCTCGCTCAAGACAACCTTGACGTTGTCGACGGCATGCTTTTCGAGGGTCTCGTGCAGGCGCTCGATCATGCCGGGCTGGATGTCGACGGCGATCACCCGCCCCTCGGAAGCCACATGTTTGGCGAGCCGCCACGTGAAGTAGCCCACGCCCGCCCCAAGGTCAACCAAGGTGGCGCCCTTGGGAATGCCCAGGGCCTCGACGACACGGTCCGGCTGCTCTTCGGCGTCGCGTTCCGGCCGGGTGAGCCAGTCGGCATGGGCAACGCTCAAGACCGGCGGAATCTGCCGCCGCTTGATTAGCTTGCCGATTTGCAGCGGCCGCCGCTCGGCATCCTCGGCGAACTCTCCGGACGGCGACCCGACCCGCGCTGCACTGGGCCCGCCGCAGGTCCACAGCAGGGCAAGAGCCAGCGCCAGGGTCAGCGCCGCAGCCATCCGGTTTCGTGTTCGCCGTACCATTTCGAGTTCCTCTCGGAAGTCGCTAGACACCCACGCGCTCGGCGCTCAACAGCCCTGTGCGCGACATCAATGCTTCCAGGTCCGCCCGGTCGGCGTCGCTCAACTCGATCAGAGGCAGACGCACCCGGCCGCCCTTCAGTCCGGCCAGGGTCATGGCGGTCTTGATCATCGAGCACTTGTAGCCAGGCCGCCGGTTGCGGATCTCGTAGAGCGGAACCACGATCTCGTCGAGGATCTCTTTGACCCGGCCGAAGTTCCCTTCGTGTGCCCGGTCTTGAATCTCGGCGGTGATGTGCGGCATGAAGCAGGCCAGGCCCGAGGTGAAAGTGTGGACGCCATGCTGCCAGTAGCTCGGCACGAACGGCTCCGCCATGCCGTTGACCCAGTAGTAGCGGTCGCCGAAGCGCCCCCGCACGTTGAGATAGTGCGACAGGTTGCCGTTCTCGTCCTTGACCATGCAGATGTTCTCGACCGGAGCAAGCCGGTCGAGCAGCGAGAGCGAGAGCACGCCGCTCCACTTGGTCTGATACAGGAAGGCGGGCAGCTCGGCGGCCTCGGCCACGCGCTGGTAGTAACCGGCCAGGCCAGGCTCGTTCATGTCGGGCGAATAGGGCGCCATGATGATCACGGCGTCGGCCCCGGCTCGGCGCGCGATGCGCGCTTGCTCCTCTGCGGTTCGCAGGGTCTGCCCCACGCCGAAGATGAGGCCTTTCCTGCCTCGGACGAGGCCCCCGGCAATCTCGGCCAGCTCGCGGTACTCGTCGAGAGTGAGCGACTGCATCTCGCCGTTGCTGCCGCAGAAGGCAAGCGCCGCGAGCGGCGTATCCAGCATGAACTCGACGTTTTCGCCGAAGGCCGCGTCGTCGAACTCGCCGGCCTCGGAGAAGGGCGAGGCGGGGAATCCGATGATCCCCGGAAAGCGATGAAGTAATGGGTTCTCCATGCCTTGGATCTTCTCAAAACATCGACGCCGCGTCAAACCAGGACGCTGTCTTCTGAAGACGCCTCCTTGTAAAGACGCTTCTTTGTAAGACGACGGGCCGTGCGGCGACGTTCCACGCGCACGGCTAAGGAGAAAGATGGGGCAACCGGTCCGCCGTCAGTTGTTGATCTGCACCAACTCCGGCGTCGTCCCCACTTGGAACTTTCTGGTCTGTGGGTCGCGCCAACGGTCGATGACCGAGACCTGATGCACGCAGGAGATCGTGCAATAGGGGGCGCAGCTCTTCTCGGTCATGTACTCCAGGCGGATGTGCTCACGCGTGTAGTTCTCGAGCGGAACGCCGGGATAGCCGCGCTGCTGCGAGCAATAGTGGACCAGCCCGTCTTCGCACACGTAGAGATAACGGGCGCCGGCGCGGCAGCGCCACCAGTTGTTCGGCTTGCCGGCGACCAGGTTGGCCTGGAAGGGGTTGTAGACGTTGATGCGACCGAACGAACTTTTCGCCAGGTGCCGCACCTCTTGAAAAATGCGTCGCTGGGGCTCGCTGAGCGCCCGGAGCTGTCCGCTGCCGTCGTGGATAACGCCGACCGTGCCGGCGAGGCCGTAGCTCATTGCTCGCCGCGTCACTTCGAGAGCGTCTTCGGGCCGTTGGATCGCGGAGCCGAGCACCGAGTTGATGTTCACGTGGAAGTCAGCGTGCTCGGCAAGTAGTTGGAGCTTCTTGTCGAGCACCTTGAGACTCTTCTTCGAGACGTCGTCCGGGTTGACGTTGTCGATGCTAATTTGCAGGTGGTCGAGCCGCGCTTGGTTCAACCGCTCGATGCGCTCGGCCGTCAGCAGATAACCGTTGGTGATGACACCCGCCATCATGCCGTGGCTTCGGATGCGCCGGATCACCTCGTCGAGTTCAGGGTGAAGAAACGGCTCGCCGCCGCTAAGGGTGACGATGCTCGTGCCCAGGCCAGCCAGACGGTCCACGCGCGAAAGGAGTGTCTCGATCGGTACCGGCGGGGAGTGGCTGTCGTACTCGTTGCAGTAGGTGCAGGAGAGGTTGCAGCGCCTTGTCGGAATCAGGTGCACCAGGATGGGATGGCTCTTGGACGCCAGCCCGTGCGCCACCATGCGAAACTCCCGCCACTTGCGGCTCATCAACCGGAGCCTCCGGCGCAAGTTCTGCTGCCTGCTTCTTCGCGTGACCGTATTGGTTTGCGTCACCGGCCTGATCCTCCTCATTGTCACCGATCCCGCCGCGGGCCGCCCGTTACCTGCGCTGTCCGCCGGAGGCGCGAGCGACTCCAAACGGTGCCGCCACCGCGCTACCCCTGCTTGACCTCCGCCGGCACGAACAGCAGCACCGGCTGCGATCTCGTGCGGCCACGGTGAAGGACGAACGAAAACACGCCGAGCGCGGCCAGTATCGCGACCGCTTCGAGTGCGTGCTGCTGCAAGAACGTCAACGCCGCCTCTCCGAAGTGCACGGACGCATAGGCCAGCCCGAAGTACCGCACGGTCCGGGCCAGTGCGATCGACGCCAAGAAGCGCTCCGGTCTCATGCGGAAGACCCCCGCAGCGATGACCAGCGGCCGCATCGGAAGCGGAAGCGGCAGCATCGTCGGCAGAATCAGCGCAAGAGCACCGTAGGTCTCGATCTGGCGCCGCATCTTCTCGAATTGGCCGCCGCTCAGCTTCTTTCCCAGCAGCCATCGGCTGCCGCGCTGAGACATCGTGTACAGAAGGAACGACCCCAGCGTGGAACCGATCACCGCCAGCAACGCGGCCAGGTAGGCCGTGCCGGGCGCCATCGTCGCTTGCGCCAGAATCAACAAGTCAACCGACTGCGCCAGCGGAACGAAGGCTGAGTCCAGCAGGGCGATGAAGAACGGCCCCCAGATGCCCAGGGCCAGCACGCTCTGCACGACCGGGCTCTTGATGCTATTCAGCATCGCTCAGGCCCGCCTTCGACGCGCACATTCGAGAAACTCGCACCGCCGAGTTGCGCAAAAGCACCGCCTCGCGCGTCGCCCGCAACATGCTTTCGAGGGAGTGCCGCGGCAGCGACCGGATGATGGGCTTGATCAGCCAGCCGAGTCCGAACGGGACGCCGCGGGTCAGCCCCACCACGTCCGCTTCGACGTACACGCCCTCGGGGGTTTCTTGAAAGCGAGCCGGGCCATGAAAGCGCCAATAGCTGTGCAGGCGCCACAGGAAGCCATGATCTTTTCCGGCAGGCAGCTCCATCTCGCTCGGCTCGCCGGGCGCGCTCACCTCCCGGATGGCCGTGGTGTAGGAGCGGCTGTAGGCGCGGTCCGGCCCCAACTGGTGGTAGCGGACGGTATGTTGCGTATTGAGCACGACGGTGATGATCTTGTGCTTCTGGAGACGGAGGAAGATCCGGTAGTCATCGCCATTCCTGCGAAGAAGTTTGGAATCCATCACTTCGGCCGAGTAGAAGCGCTTGTGGTTGTCGTAGTCCTGAATGGTCGACAGCGTTTCCTCCAAGGTGACCCCGGGAATGAACGCCGCCCCCACCCAGTCGTGGACCAAGCCGCCGTCGATGTCGGTTTCGCCCTTGCCGTTGGTGGGCTTGACGTAGATTTCGCCTTCCCTCAGGCCGCGCGTCCGTTCGTCCGATTCCAGGGCCCACAAGAAGGCCTCCCTGCCGGCGATCCGCTGTTCGAGGTCCATCTCCTTGTCACAGAGGTAGTCGGCAAAGTCGGCCAGCGTCCTCGGCGCTAGTTTCGCCGCGTGCAACGGTGCGGCGAGAAGCGTCAGGAGGGTCAACAGCGGCCAGCGCCCGTGCCAAGAGGTTTTGTAAGAGTTGTTCGTCATGTCTCTCGCTCCCGAGTTCGCTCCCACCGACCGCTCCCATTCCCGGGGTCAACACCCGGAGCCGGGCCGGCGGCCGCTTCGATCGTCGGTGCGGGGCGAGTCGTCAGGTCTTCCTCCCGTGGGTTGGATGAAATACCGGTTTCATTCCGTACTTCGGGCGATAACGCCGGGGTACAGGCAAGAACCATGCCACTGGCGGCTCATGGAAGAAAGGCCTTTCTTTTCAGTTCCGTAGCGCCGGGATGTAGCGCACGTGGCGGGTTCGACAGGGGAAGATTGCGCCGACAGTGTCGGGCGAAACTGGCAGAGGGAGCCGCACCCACGACGTATCCGCCGGCGCGGGCGCTTGGCTGTACACTGGGCTAGGCATTCCTCCTGCCCAGTGAGCGACGACGACTCGGGAGCCGGGCTTAGGAGAACAGGGGCCGGAACTCCGGCTGGTTGAAATGGGCCTTCTCGACGCGCTCGGTTTCCGAGGTCACGCGCGAGGTGACCCAGTGAGAGGCGTAGGCCCGGCGCCAGCGGCCGGATTCGTTGCGGTGAGATGTGTGAAGGGTCTTCGAATGATGGAACACGACCCCGCCCTTGCCCACCGGCGCCAGTGACTCCCGGGTTAAGTCGACCAACTCGGGCGGCGGGACGAAGTTGTAGTCTTCCCCCGGCACAGGCTCGTGCGGCAGGATCGGCCCGCGGTGCGAACCGTCGATGTAGCGCAGGCAGCCATTCTCGACGTCCACGTCGTCGAGCGCGATCCAGGCGGTGATGACCTCGTCGTCAGGATGGCAACGGAAGTAGAAGTTGTCCTGGTGGTAGGGCTTGAGGGAGCCGAAATGCGGCGGCTTCATGAGCGCCTGGTCGATCAACAGCAGGGGCCTAGCGCCAAGGAGTGATTCGAGAGGCGTTAGCAGACGCTTGTTCAGAAGGAAGGAGCGGAACAGCGGGTCCTTCGCGAATGGCTCATTGATCTTGCGTGGCGCTTGGTGCGCACCATCGGAGGAGATATCGACGTTGTACCCCGGCTTCGCCGTCTCGCGCTCGCGTTCGGCCACGGCGAGCAGAGCGTCGGCGACGCGGTCAGCCTCCTCGGGCTCGAAGACTCCTTCGGTGACGAGCCAACCGGTTTCCCAATATCGGTCACGTTGCGTTCGATCGAGGTTCACGTCACCGACTCCGGCCTCATTCTATCCGCAACCGTCAGCCTCAGTCGTAGGTCACCCAGATGGGGCTTGACCATGCCAACTCCTGATCCTTCTGCTCCACGCGAATGTAATACCAGTGCTCGCCGGTGCCGACCTCGTTGTCGGCGTACTCGAACTCGACCTCGCGCTTGCCCGGCGAGCCCTGGCCCGGCGAGAGCGTGTAGATATACTTCGCATCGCGAATCACGTGGATCTTTTCGATATCGTCGGTGCCCTGCACGCGCACGCGTAGGTTCTGCTTCTCGCTGGACGAGAAGTCCTCTCCCATGAAATGGCTGCCCAACCAAAACTCGAGCACGATGTTGTCGGTCGCCCCGTAGGTGTGCCGCTTCTGGATCGACGCGAAAATGTCGCCGCGCGCGGGGCTCGGCGTGTACACCATGGCGTAGGAGATGTGAGTCGAGTAGTGGTCGGAGCTGGCGATCACGCCGATGCGGTGACCCTTCTGCCAGGCATTCCAGGCGACTCCGCCAGCCTGGAAGCCGCCGGCCCCGGGTTGGCCGGCGCGTGCACCGCGCGGAGCACCCTCGTGCTCGTAGTTGAGCCGCGCCCCCTGGTAGATCTCGACCACCGCATCGATTTGCGGGTCGTTGTCGGACCAGTCGGTGCCCATGCCGGTGCTGCCCGAGGTGTGAGGAATCGCGATGCCGCCGGTTTCGCGGACGACGTCGTAGAGCAGTTTCGTGTCGTTACGAATGCCGCTGCCGAAACTCATGCTGTTGAAGGTCAGCAGCTCGCCGTCGGGTGAGTCGGGCAACATGAACTTCGGGTGGATCGACTGGAAGAACGGCACGACCGGGTAGTTGCGGTGCGTGTAGACGACATTGCGATGGCCGAACGGGTTGCCGAGGTTGCGCTCATAGGCGTACAGCGTGGAGAAGCGGTCGGGGAAGTGGTACATGTCGGCCATCTTTTGCGTGACGAAGTTCCAGTAGTCCGTTCCGCCGGCCTGATGGTCGGTCGAGGCCCCGAAGTCCATCTCGGCGGCGTCGATCATGTAGCGGTAGAACTCGGGCAGCGACCCGTCGTCGATGCCGCCGCTGTCTTGCGAGAGTTCGGTGTGACGATGCAGGTCGCCCCGCACGATGCGCAACGTCTCGCCGCCCAACTCCATCCGGTGATTGCGAATCGCCCGGACGTCGGCCTCTTCGTTGGGATGCACCGCGGGCGCCTCCAACAAAGCAGGCCGGTACTCGGAAAGCTCCGGCTCGCTCCCCTTGCCCGGCAGCGCTAGCGAGCCCGCCACGACGCGGTTCGAATGCGGCCGGCTGGCGAACGCCCAGTCGCGATTCTCGTGCGGCCAAAAGGCCCAAAGCCTCCCGTTGGCCGCCGCGAGGCTCATTCGCGTGCTCTTGCGCGACCAGCTTTGCGGCAGCACGATCGGGTCGGTCCACCCGTCGCCCGCCAACCGGGTCAACGACGACTCCCAGAAAACGCTGGGGCGAAACGCCCGCCGGCTGTAGCGCCGCTTGAACGACATCCATAGGTTGCCGTCCGGATCGAAGAATAAAGCCGGCCGGCTCACGCTCGTCGATCCCGGCGCAAGCGGATCTTTCGGTTCGAACCCGGCGGGCGCTTTCCAAACGTTCCCATTGAGGCAGACGACTTCGATGCGCCGCGGCCCGCCCAACGGCGACCCCGGGGCTGCTGTGCCGAGGAATGCGCCCAGGTCCTTGCCCCAGTTGGCCGCGCCGGTCTCCCAGGCGATCCACGGACGCCCCAGGCTATCGACGGCCACCGACGAGTGGGCCTCGAAACGATTGGTCGCCGCCACCGCTCGCTCGGGCGACAGGCCCCGCGCGGGCGAGAAGCTTCGCGCGTAGACGTCGTAGTTCGAGGTGTAACGGTCCCAGGCGATCCAGGCCGTGCCGTTGGGGCCGACGCCGACCGAGGGCTCCCAATCGTTCGACGCCGATTGGGTCACCGACACGGTCTCGGACCAGCGGCCGTCCTGCAAATACTTGAGGCGGATTTGCGAGTGCCTCCCGACCATCGCCTGCCAGACGACGTAGATGGTCCCGTCGGCCCCGCGAGCGACGTCGGGCTCGATGTCGGGCAGCGGATTGTCGGTCAGCCGCCGGCGCTCGCCCCACTCGTTGTCCTCCCAAGCCATGGCGTAGAGGTCCCAGTTGCCGGGGCCGTCGGTGGTGGGCCGTTGTGACCAGATGAGCCACGGCTTGCCGGCGTCGTCAGTGGTCACGTGAGGCCGCCAGAGGTCTTCGGCGGCGCGGCCGACGGGAATAAGGCGCGTCCACTGGCCGTCTTGGTAGCGGCGGAAGTTCAACTCTTCTCGACGATCGTGGTAGCTGTACCAAGTCGTCCACAGAGCGCCGTCGGGGCTGGCGGCGATCGAGGGGAAGTCGTGCTGCCGCTGTTCGGTGCCGGAGAGGTCGGTCACGGGCGGCACGCGTTGAACGGCCACGCGTCCGCCCAAGTGCCGCGACCACTCGCCGAACGCCGCGGACATGGGCGAGACGCTGAAGCGGCCCTTCTCCGTCTCGACGGTGAGCTTGGTGGCGGTGGACCCTCGCCCGCGCACGAGTACGCCCTTGGGGAGCACCTGCTCGGTGATCAGCGCCGGTCCGCGCCCTGAAAGACCCGAGCCGCCCAACACCCGTTCCACGCGCGTGTGGACCCGCCAGCGGTCCAGACCCAACGCCCGGTCGGGCGGCTCGAAGCGGTAGCCGGTGAGGTCGAGAACTTCGCCGGCGTCGACGGTCAAGGTACCGTCCCACGAGGCGGGCTCGGTTTCGCCGACGCCGAGCAGGACGAGCACCTGCCACAGTTCGTTTTCGGGGGTGCCGCCGGGATGCCAGGAGTAGTGGTCGAGCGGGTCGTAGGGTTGCTGCGCGAGCAGCGGGCCGCACCCGAACAACACGAGGACGGCCAGCAGGGCGGCGGCGAGACTGCTTGGCAGGGGTCTCTTCACGATCGATGTCTTTCTACCCGTCTCTACACTTCGGAATTCACAACCTGCATCAAAGCCTTGATATAGCCATACCCAAACGCAAACGCCTGAAGCCGTTCCGGATCGTCGGGATGAGTGGGCATGTGGTCCGGGCAAAAAGCGCCTGCGAATTGCGTGTCCCGAAGGATTCGCATGATCTTCAGGAAATCCATGTCGCCCTCATCCGGGAACACCTCGAGGAAATCATGGAGGCCCCCTCGGATGTTCCGCATGTGGATCTGGTGGATCTTGCCCCGTGCACCCAGGTACTCGACGATGGGAAGAACCTCGGTGCGGGGGTTCTTGAGTCCCTCGCCGGTTGTGCCCAGACATAGTTGGAAGCCGTTGTAGGGGCTGTCGACGATCGCTTCGTACCGTTTGATGGCGTCGAAGATGGACGGTGAGTCCCAGTTCTCCGCCCCTTGATAGCCGAAGGGAAGTCCCGGTGGATCATAGGGGTGGCAGGCCAGCCGGACGTCAGATTCCGCGGCCACGGGGATTGCCTTTTCGAGGAAGTGGGTGATGCGTTCCCAGTAGTCTTCGGACGTAACCTTGCCGGACGCGGTCACGGGCAGGTCTTGCCAGTTGTCCTCGAGCTTGAAGCCCGTGTAGGTGACCCCGCCGCGCCCGGGCGCCTTTCGGTTCCGCCGGATGGGGATCACCCTCCAGTGATGGGTGATGATCTTGACGCCTACCTGGGACGCTTTTCGAATGTTTCCAAGAATGTTGTCGAGCCTGCGGTCGCGCTCGGGACCTTTCCTCAGCCGGATGTATTCATCGTCCATGCGGATGGCTTCGAAGATCATTCCGTGCCGGTCGCAGTTGTCTTTCATCCGCTTCATTTCGTCGAGATCCCACGCGCCGTGTTCAGATACTTTGGATACCCTTGCGGTGAGATGCTTGACGCCGTGCCGCAGGTTGTATTCGAGGTTTTGTTTGCTTGTCATGTCGGCTCCACGGCCACCGACAACACTGTGGTAGTCGCCGCCGACATGCATCAGGGTGTTCTTCTTGGGCACGCGCGCCGGCTGTGCGGATCCAATGCCGGTGCCGGCGGAACCGGCGATGCCCGCGCCGACCAGAGTGCCAGCTAACGTTCCCCCAAACTCTCTTCGTTTCATCGTGAGCGCTCCCGCGTGTCTCTCTACTCTGGCGACCGACAGTGTACGCGGCTGGAGCGACAGCCGCAAGACGGACTATGTAGGGGCACAGCACTCCGTGCCCGCCGGCCCAGAACAGACGACGTGACCATAACACGGGCACAGCATGCTGTGCCCCAATTTCGGTTCGGCGGTTCCGTTGGGATATGATGGTCGCAGCCCTTGGTCGGGTCTTTAACCCGCAACCCGATGACAAAACTCCTCCCGCTGCTCCCGCTCGCGGCTTTGGTCGCGGCGGTTTTGGTCGCATCCGCCGCCGAAAGACCACTCAATCGGCTCGGTACGGACGAGATCCAGCAAGGCTACACGCAGCTCTTCGACGGCAAGACCCTCGAGGGCTGGGACGGCGACCCGCGTTTGTGGCGCGTTGAGGACGGCGCGATCGTCGGCTCGTCCGACGGCCACACCATCGAGCAGAACACGTTCCTCATCCTCAGCCGCCCGTTCTCGGACTTCATACTGCGGCTCGATCTGAAGCTCCGCAACGGCAACAGCGGCATTCAGTTTCGCAGCAAGGTCTTCCCGGACTGGGTCGTCAAGGGCTATCAGGCCGACGCCTCCGACGCCGGCGACCGCTCGGCCTGGGGCAACTTGTACGAAGAGAAGGGCCGCGGACGCAACGTGATGAGCACGCCCACGGAAGGCTGGCTCAAGGGCAAAACGGTGGTCCGCGTCGGCGACTGGAACGAGTACGAGATTCACGCCAAGGCCGACCACATTCGCCTAACGCTCAACGGCCTCGTCACGATCGACACACGGGACCGCCAAGTCTCCGACGGCGTGATCGCGATTCAATTGCACAGCGGTAATCCGATGGAAGTGCGTCTGCGCAACATTCGCATCAAGGAGCTTTGAACTAGCCGGGGGAACTACCCGGGGGAACTGACCGGGGCATCGGCAACGCCTCGAGATGACGGGCAAGCCTTGAATAGCGAGGCAATCGGCCATGTGTTACCTATGTTCTTGGCACAAAGTGTTACCCATGTGCCCGGTTAATACCCCTTGTAGGGGTGGACCGCTGCGTCCACCCCGGCGCCGCTAGCATGCACCTAACCCTCTCGTACTTGGACCGCACCGCGTCGGCACGAGTGGCCCTCGCGACAAGGCGGCTCGCCACAGCCTGCGTCTTCGCAGCCCTTTTGACCGCACCTGCCACGCTCGCTCAAACACCTCGCCAAAAGATCGACCGCCTCGTGGCCGAGGTCCGGATACCACGCGTGATCCACTCAGCAATCGGTGTCACGCGCCAAGGCACGCCGATCCCGTCCCTGCTGATCGAAGACGATCTCGACTATCACACCCGGAAAACCCGAATCCTGCTAGTCGGGGGCCTCGATGGGTCCGACGCCTCCGTCCGCACAACGCTCGCCGCGCTGAAATGGTTCTACACGGAAGCGCAAGCGGAGCCCTACCGCGAGCGGTTCGCCCTGTCGGCGACCCCGGTGGCAAATCCGGACGGCTGGGCGATCGGTGTCGGCTCGTCCAACGGCTCGGGTGGCGAGCCGGCGCGCGGTTACGAGCCCCGCGGCGCGGCCTATAACAGCCCCACCGACCCCGAAGCGGCGTACCTCTGGCGTTGGATTGGCATGCATGCGCCCGACTGGGTGATCGAGGTCCGAAGCGGCGTCAAGTCGGGCTGGGAGTTCGTGCCGCCCGAGTGGCCGAAGCCGGATCTGCAATTGCACCTCGTCTCAGCGAAGCTGAAGCCCGAGCACCGCATGAGAGCCGACCGCCTCTCCGCGCAACTCATTCGTGGCGCGCCGAGCGACATCGGCCCGGTATCTGCGCTTAGTTTCCGGGTGTCGGAGACCGGGCAAGTCGGGTTCCTGAGAGACCTGTTGCAGATTCTGCAGCAGACCCAACCGCAAGTCCCATCGCCCGCCCGGCGTGAGATCCAACGCAGGCTTGATCGCACCCCTCTCGAAATCGCCACTCAACTGGCGAACCACTACGGCCACAAGCTCGACCAAGTCGCCTACATCCCCGCGCTGGCCTTGCTGGGTCGCGTCCGCCTGGGCGACCTGACCAACGATCCCAAACACCTCGCTGACGTCGAGCAGATCGTCGGCCCCTATGTGCGCAATGAGAAAGCGACGCTACCCGATCGGGCCTCGGGCAGCAACCTCTCGGGCCACCTGATTTTCAGCGAACTGGCCCGCGTGACCGGCAATCCGCGATACATCGAGTTGGCCCGCGTGCCTGCCGACCTCGGCTTCGACGCGCAAGGCCGGCCCAAGGCGTCAATGCCCTTCCACAACCAGATGAGCGACGCCGTTTTCATGAGCTGCGCCATTCTCGCCGAGACCGGACAACTCACCGGCGAGACGAAATACGTCGACATGTCGCTGCGCCAGCTCCGCTTCATGCTCGGCCTCGACCTGCGCCCTGACGGCCTCTACCGCCACTCGCCGCTCGACGAAACGGCCTGGGGACGCGGCAACGGTTTCCCGGCTCTCGGCTTGGCCCTGAGCCTCACCGCGATGCCTGAGGCTCACCCCGGCCGCGGGGAGATACTCGATGCCTTCCGGGCCCATCTCGACGCGCTGCGGCCCCATCAGGACCCGACTGGTCTGTGGCATCAAGTCATCGACCACCCGGAAAGCTACCGCGAGCTGTCCTCCACCTCGATGATCACCTTCGCCATGGTGCGCGGTGTCCGCTCGGGTTGGCTCGATCGCGCGAAGTACGAGCCCGCGATCGAGAAGGCGTGGTACGGCATCCGCACGCGCGTCGGCCCGGGCGGCGGGTTGGTCGACGTCTGCACCGGCACCGGCAAGCAGAAGAGCCTGCGCGACTATTTCGACCGGCCGGCCATTCTCGGCCACGACGACCGCGGCGGCGCCATGGCCCTGATGGTCTCGACCGAGATCGCCTACTGGGAGCGTGAGCGTGGGCGCTGAGCGGCCGACGCTGCGGCTCCCGCGACTCTACCCGATCATCGACAGTGCATTGCTCTCGGCGCGCGGTATCGAGCCCGCCAACATGGCGCGCGCCTTGGTCGAGGGCGGTGTAGGCATCGCGCAATTCCGACACAAGGCCGTCTACACTCGCGACACGTTCTCGCAAGCGGAGGAAATCGGCCGCATCCTCCATGACGCCGGAGTCACCTACGTCATCAACGACCGCGCCGACATCGCCATGATGGCCGGTGCCGACGGTGTCCATGTCGGCCAGGACGACTTGCCGCCCTCTGCCGTTCGCCGGATCGTGGGGCCGTCGATGTGGGTCGGCTACTCGACCCACAACGAGAAGCAACTGCGTGAGAGTGACGGCGAGCCGGTCGACTATCTCGCCATCGGCCCGATCTTCGGCACCGCGTCGAAGGAGAACCCCGACCCCACCGTGGGCCTCGACGAGCTGGTGCGGCTGCGTGCGCTGACGAGTAAGCCCCTGGTTGCCATCGGCGGCATCACCCGCGCCAACGCCCGTGAAGTGCTCGACGCCGGCGCTGACTCGGTGGCTGTGATCTCCGACCTGCTGGCCGACGACCTCCCGGCACGCCTAGCCGAGTGGATAGGGGTAGTTTCAGGCTAGCGCTCGCGCGTCCAACGCATCGGAGCGGCAGGCGAGCCGCCTACTCGGGCTTCTTGTCGTCTTCGACTTTGGGGACGGCGGTCATGGTGCCCAAGACCGCCTCGAAGAGCTCGGCTTTTTTGCTGGGCTTCTTTTTCGTGCCGCCCTTGCCGTGACGGTACTTGTGGGTGCTGTAGCAGGTGCGGCACTCGACCTTTGCCGCGATCCCGTCCACGATCGCAACCACCGAGTGGTTGGTCAGCATGCGGCAGCGCGTGCAGTGGTCGTCAATGACGTCGCCCAGGCGCAATTCTGACATAGGGCCAACTCCTGGGGGAGAGAGGATTCACATTATTGCACAGGTGGAAGCAGCGGATCGGATGTTGTGTGCGAAGGCGGGTACCTGTCACTGGCGTTCGGGGTGCGGTGGCTTGGGGGGAGGGGCGAACATCGTTTCCATCTCGCGGCGAACTTTCGTCGCTTGTGAAGTTTCGTCGGCATCGACATCGTCCCAGCGGATTGGCTGTCCCGAGGCCACGGGACGGCGGAGCTTGACTCCATGGGCGAGTCCGATCGGCAGCGCGCCTTGTTGGACCGAAGTCGAGGCCGGCATGAGGCGTCCCCAGACCGTGGAGCCGCCCTCGCCGTCGAGGATCTCGCCAGCCGCGAGATCGTGCTTGGCGGTGGCGACAACGTCGGCTTGGAAATCGCGCGGTGCGCCCGTGGGCTCACCTCGCAGGGCGGCCGAGGCGACGCTGATTCCGAGTTCCAGGCCGATCAGATGATAGGGCCGGTAGAGCGCGGAGTAACGCCCCGAGGAATCGGTAATCAGGCCGTACTCGGTGAAGCAATCCCGCACGTAGTCCGACGGCGCCTCGAAGGTGACGTAGACGCCCCAGCGCAGGTCGCGCTCGACTTCGCTGCCGTCGCGGTTCAGCGATGACACAACCTCGACCGTCCCTTTCCGGGCGAGAACACCACCTTCCGATTTTGGTTTGAGAACCTGCGGCAGATCGTCCACGCCGCAGGGAGGAAACTGGAGGCCGTCGGTAGGTGGTCGAAGTCCCGTGGCGTTCGCGACAGCGGCCATCTCGATCGAGGACTTGGTGCCGTCCAGGAAGGAGTTGAACATCTTGGGGTTCATGCCGGCGCGCGCGGCTTGCTCGGGAGTGAGGCCATAGTAGGGCCACACGGTTTCGGGGGTCGACGCATGGTACTCGGGCAGGTACTTCGTGCCCTTGCCTGCGCAAACGACGTCGAAGCCGGTTGCGCGGGCCCAGTCGACAAGCTCGCAGATCAGCGCGGGCTGATCACCGTAGGCAAGCGAGTAAACGACGCCGGCTTCGCGCGCGCGCCGGGCCAGCAGCGGTCCGGCGAGCACGTCAGCTTCGACGTTGACCATCACGATGTGGCGGTGGGCGGCGCAGCAAGCCAGCGCGTGGCGGATGCCTGCGGCGGGGTCGCCGGTGGCGTCGACGATGACCTCGATGCCTTCGGCGGAGATGAGGGCGGCGGCATCTTCGGTCAGGTGCGTCGAGCCGTTGCGCGCGGCCTCGGCCAAGGAGGCGGCGCTGACTTGGTCAGGCGGCCAGCCGATACGTTCGAGGGAGGCGCGGGCGCGTTCGAGGTCGAGGTCGCAAACACCAATCACATGGAGGCCCCGCGTGCGCCGTGCCTGCGCCAGAAACATCGAGGCGAACTTTCCCGCGCCGATGACGCCGACACCGATCGGCCGGTCGGCTCGCTGCTCGAGAAGACGATGGAGGTTCACTGGCCCACCATCATACCGGGCACGCCACCGGCGACGGCGTTTCGACCAGCCGGGAACGAGTCGAACCGCGGATGTGAGCCTATTGTTGAGCGATGCAGTAGAGATGCTCGGCCGTGCGGATGAAGATCTCATCGCCGACCGGCGACGGCGTCGCCAGAGTGTGGCTCTCGAGTTTATTGACGGCCAAGATCTCGAACTCGGGGCCCGCTTTGAGTACCGTCGTCGTGCCGTCTTCACTGGTGGCGTAAATCTTGCCGTCGGCGAGGATGGGCGAGGAGCTGTAGGTGCCCGGCTCGATGCGCTTGCGGTCCCAGATGACATCGCCCGTCTTGGCGTCGAACGCAATGGCGATGCCGCGGTCGTTGATGACGTAGATGATCTTGCCGTCGCTCGTGGGCGTGGGTACATCGGGGCCGAGGTCGTTCTTCCACACCATGTTGGAGTTGGTGATGTCGCCGCTGCCGCCCGGATGGAAAGCGATGAAAGGACGTCCGCGGGTGCTCGAGGTGTAGACCATGTCGTTGTTGACGATGGAGGACGCGATCGTGCGATACGCCCTTTCGTGGCCGGGGTTGAGGCCACCCATGCGCCAGAGTTCCTTCCCCGACTCAAGGCTGTGGCCGGTGACATAGTCGCCACCGGAGACCACGAGCTGTTGTTTGCCGTTGACCGTGGCCAGTACGGGCGTCGAGTAGTCGTCGGGCGACTCGGACGTTGCGTCGGTCGGGCGCTCGACCTTCCAGAGGGTCTTGCCGGTCTTGGTGTCGACTGCGAAGACATAAGAGGGGTCGTCGGTCTTCATGCCGTGCAGCACTTGGATGTAGAGACGCCCTTTGTGCAGCAGCGGCGAGTTCGCGTAGCCGTGATTGAGACCGAATGTTCCGTAATCCTTTTGAATATCGCGCTGCCAGACTTGGTTGCCGTCAAAGTCGAAGCAAGTCAGGGTGCCGGCGCCGGTCATGGTCCAGATGTGCTTGCCGTCGGTGACGGGCGAGGGGGAGGCGAGGTTCTGCTTGCGGTGGAGACGGTTTCCCGCTCCCATGAGCTTGCTCCAGCGAACGCCGCCGTCGGCGCGGTTGACGGCGATCAAGTACATTTTGTTCTTATCACTGGTGGGGTCGGGGCGCGGACCGCCGCCGGACCGCTGCTGCAGTTGCTGAAAGCCTTCTTGAGCGGAGGTGACCAAGACGGTATCGCCCCAGATGATGGGCGTGGCGGCACTCCAACTCGGCAGTTCGAGGCTCCATTTGACGTTCTCGGTCGTGCTCCAGTTTGTGGGAAGATTCTTGGCCGTTGTGCTCGTGCCGTTGAGGTGCGGGCCGCGCCACTGCGGCCAGTTGTCCGCGGCGGCGGCCGTGACGCCGGCAGCGAGCACCAGTGACGCGACGAGTAATAGGCGTGTTGTTCGGTTGAGCAAGGTCTCACCTCCGAAGGCTTGACGGCACCCCTCGAGGGAACGCTCCGCGAGGGGGTTTTCGGCATGATATCACAGGGGCTCGCGATGGCCCCTACTCTTCAGTGATGGGCCGCATGATAAGTGGGCGACCGTCGCGATCAAGGAGTTACAGAGGGAAGAGCTAAGGAAAAGGCTGTGGTAGCCTTGAGACCGTTGCGTGGGAGTTCGGGGGCGCCGACTCGGTCGGGGTCAATAGGAAACTGCGTTGGTGAGCGTCGAGGGCAAGGGGCGCCAAACTCCCGCCTGGGGGGCGATTGTCTTCGCGGCGGTGATGACCGTTTTTTGGGCGGTCATGGGTGCCGGGGTGGTCGATTCGGCACGGAATCATGACTTCCTGAATCTCTACGTCGGGGCGACGCTGGCGGGGTCCGGACAGTTCGCGCAACTCTACGATCAGCAAACGCAGCTTGCTCTGGAGCGGGAGCTGGCGCCCTCGACGCCGGAGCTGATCCCCTTCGTACGCCCCCACTTCTACGCGCTGGCGTTGGCGCCCTTGTCCCTGCTGCCGCTTGACGCGGCGCTCTACGCGTGGATCGCATTGCACGTGATCCTGCTAGTCGGCTGCTGGGCGTGGGCCGGGCGGCGGTTTGGGCCGGATGCTCTGATTCTGGGGTCGTTGTACTTGCCGACCGCCCTGGGCGTCGCGCACGGCCAGGATGGCGTGTTCATGCTGGTGATTGCGATTGCCGCCTACGCGTTGGCAGAGCGGGGCAAGGACGCGGCAGCGGGCGCGGTGATGGCTCTGGGTCTGATGAAGTTCCATCTGCTGTTTCTTGTCCCCGTAGCGATGCTGGTGGGGCGGCGATGGAAGATGCTGTGGGGCTATGCGGGCGCCGCGGCCGGACTGGCGTTGCTCTCGGCCTTGACGGGCGGCGTCGAGGGCATGACGCAGTACGTGCGGCTGCTCGAAGCCAAAGACCTGCGGCGGCTTTCGCCCTCGCCCGAGCTGATGGTCAATATCCACAGCGTCGGAGTGAACTTCGGCGTCGAGCATCCGGCGGTGACGGTGGGCCTGCTCGCTCTAGTGGTAGTTTTGATGGCCGTGGCGGTGTGGCGGGCGCCATGGTGGCAGGCGCTTGCGGCGGGGCTGACGGCGTCGGTGATGGCGGGTCCGCATGTGTTCGGCTACGACGCGGCGATGCTGCTGTTGCCGCTGTGGCTGGTCTCGTTTCACTCGACGAGCAAGCTCTCGCGGATTGCCGCGGTCATGCTCGCCACTCCGATGATTTTCTTCTTCTCGTTTGCTGGCCCGCCGTGGTCGGCGGTTCCGGCTCTGGGGTTGCTGCTGTTCCTGGCAGCGCTGGCACGGGAGAATCGCCTCGCAGGGAGCCGGCGGGTTCACGCGGCCTAAGTGAGATACCTGATAAACTTTTTGCGCCCCCTGGACGAAACTACCAGTAGCGTCCGCCGCGGCAGGCTGCTGTGACGACCCCGCTGTGACGACACTGAACTACACCTTCGAAATCGGCGATGACCGGGTGCACGCCGTGGTGCTCGAGCAGCGCTCCAAGCACCGCTGGCACGCCTTTCTGTGGGGCGGCGGGCTGCGCTTCGCCAACAGCTTCGCGCGCCGGCAAGGAGCCGAGCAATGGCTCAACAGGGTGCTGTCGCGTTACTTTCCTTCCCTGGCTCGCGAAGTATCCCGTAGCCGGTAGACCCGCGCCAAGACGGGCTGCAACGAGTTGTGCCCCGGACGCACCGTCTCCAAACCAACTGTCCCGCTGCTCGGCAGGCTTCGATGGGCGTGGTTCGATCCGGTAAACTAGATCACTTGCTCGGAAGTTCCTGGTTGGTCCGGGTAGAGACAGAGGGGGCCGACACGATGGCTACGCAGACCGCTTTTCTGGAAGTCACGCCGGAGATTCAAGACCTGCGAGACCACCTGCGCCACTACTACGGGCGGCACCTCAAGAAAAAGTCGGACCTGAGCCAGCAGGCCTGCTGCACCGACGAGACGCAACAGCGTCATGCCGCCGTCCTCGAGTTGATCCCTGAGGCGGTCAAGGACCGGCACTACGGCTGTGGTTGTCCGATTCCGGACGACGATCTGAGCGGCATCACCGTGCTCGACCTCGGGTCAGGGGCGGGCGTCGATGCCTTCATTACTTCGCACAAGGTCGGCCCGGGCGGGTTCGTCCACGGCATCGACATGACTGACGAGCAGCTTGCCATTGCCCGAGAGTATGCGCCCGAAGTCGCCCGCAACTTTGGCTACAGCGGGGTCAATACGGCCTTCCACAAGGACTTCATCGAGGTGGCGGAGGCGATTCCGGACGGCAGCATCGATCTGGTGATCTCCGACTGTGTGATCAACCTGTCGCCGCGCAAGGACTTGGTGTTCCAGACCATGCAGCGCGTGCTGCGGGACGGCGGTGAGTTCTACATCTCCGACATCGCAGCCGACCGGCGGGTCCCGAACTCGGTGCGCGAGGATCCGGAGATGATCGCCGAGTGCATCGGCGGCGCGATGTATGAGCATGACTGGTTCGATGCGATGAAGGACGCCGGGTTCGCCGATCCACGGGTCGTCAGCCGGCGGGTAGTGCAGCAGGAGGCCAAGGGCGAGCCGATTACATTCTCGTCACTGACGGTGCGCGCTTTCAAGTTTTCCCAGCCGCTCGACCGGCGCTGCGAGGACTACGGGCAGGTGGCCGTGTACAAGGGCAACTCTCCGGGGTCGGCCGCGCGGTTCACGTTCGACGACCATCACGTCTTCGAGGCCCACCGGCCGACGGCGGTCTGCCGCAACAGCGCGCGGATGATCAGCGAGACGCGGCTCGGCCAGTACTTCGAGGTGACCCCGCCGGTGAAGCATTTCGGGCTGTTCCCGTGTGGCCCGGCGGCGGCGGCGGATGCACCCGCGGCGGGCTGCTGCTAACCGGATTTATCGAAAGTGACTTTTTCCTTGATCCAGTGCTGCGGGCTTTTGTCTACCGCCTCCACGCGCTCATTCAGGTCGGTTCGGTCATAGGAAAAGAGGCTCCTATAGGCCTCGAAGGTTGCATCGTCGACGGGCTTTTCACTGCTGAAGTCCCGTATCTCTCGCTGGACAGGACGCGTCAGCTCTTCCGGGACAGTTTGCTCGTACTTTGCACACCGAAAGCCGTTCCCCGGCGAGCGGTCCAACGGAGGTCGTGCGCCCCCCGAGCCAAAGACGTAAACCGCCTCGTTCCATGCCGCGCCTAGAATGAAACGCTGGCCTCCTGTAGCATTCCAGCACCACTCACGAACACTGCCCGCCATGTCGTGAGCCCCCCAGCCGCTGATGGCCCGGCTCGCTCCGGCAGGTTTCAACTCCATTGCGGCGAGGTTGCTCAAAGAGACCAAATAATTCCAGCGGCCCTCCACGGCCGCGTACCAGTGATAGATGGTGGGCAACTGCTTCCCCGTCCACTCCGCGTACGCGGCGGCCTCGAACCAGCTCACACCGCGAACAGGGAAGTCATCTTCCCCATCCGGATACGAACCAAGTGACCATGTAGAGGGGCCCGGCCTGCCGGTGGCGTCGCGAAGCTCCGCCTGTGCCTCCTCCCAGGACAGAACCTTCCCGTTCTTAACGAATGGCTGACGCCAATACTCAGGCTTAGCATAGCCTCCATCGTCCACGAATGCCTTGAACTGGCGGTTCGTCACCTCGTAACGGTCGAGGTAGTAACTACCTAGCTCCACCGGCCCAAAGGTTCCCATCAGGCCGGCGCGGATGCGGCCCAAGTCGCTTTGAACGCGGACCATTCCCGGCGGAGTCGACCCGGGGGCCTGGAGTTCGAATTCAAGCTGGTCAATTCGGTTTCTGCTGTGGGGCCCGCGGCGGTCAGCGACTTCGATCTCCTCGTAGCCGTCCTTCACGATCCGCCAACGGCAGTACTGAAGAGGGATGCGCGCATCTTGGATGGGAGAGGACCCCAGGTACTGCCATGCACCCTCCGTGTCCGTGTACTCCTTCACATACACGTCGGCGCCTGGCGGTTCGGTCTGAACCGAAATCGGGCGCGAGATGCGGGGCCACAGCTCCGCCAGGGCCGGGTCGTCGCCAAGGACCTGTTCCGCCTCCTCGGCCATGCGGTACGCGGCGACAAGTTGTTCTTCGTCCGCAAGCCGCTCGATCTCTGGAAGCATCTGACGCGCGTCGCCGATCCCGGCGTTGTGAACGGTCCACCAGACCGCCAGCCCAACCACGGCAAGCGCAACAGACGTCACCGCCGCAATGCGGGATCGGCTCCAGACTCTAGGCGGTGGCAGTGCGGGCTCCGCCGGTGCGGGTTGCGAGCCGGTCGTCACCGTTGGGGATGCAGCCGCCCCGACTGATTCCTGGCGCGGGCGGGGCTTTTGTTTGACCTCCGAATCACGGAGGACGCCCCGCAGATCCACCAGCACCTCATCGACATGCTGATAGCGCTCGTCAGGATCCTTAGCCAGGGCCTTTGCCAAGATTCGGTCCAACTCGACGGGGACGCCGACTCGCAAGCTGGTCAGAGGCTCCGGCTCCTCGTTGACGATCGAATAGGCCACCGCCGCCTCGACTTCGCCCTTGAACGGGAGTTGCCCGCTGATCATTTCGTAGAGCACGACCGCGAACGACCAGATATCGGAGCGATGGTCGATCTTCTGCCCCAAGGCCTGCTCGGGCGACATATAGGCCGGGGTACCCAGGCTGGAGCCGGTTTTGGTGAGTTTCGTACGCTCGCTGAGTTGCGCCAGGCCGAAGTCCATAATTTTGCCGAGGCCTTCGGCGGTCACCATGATGTTGGCGCTCTTGACGTCGCGGTGGACGATTCCCTTGGCGTGGGCCGCTTTGAGAGCTTCCCCGACCTGCATGGCGATGCCCAGAGCTTCGTCCAGCTTGAGCGGGCGGGAGGCAACCTTGTCCGTGACGCTCTCGCCCTCGATGAACTCCATCACGATGAACGTGCGCCCGTCCGCTTCGTCGATTTCATGGACCACGCAGACGTTCGGGTGGTTGAGGGCGGCGGCGGCTTGCGCCTCGTGGAGGAAGCGGTCTTGGCGCTCTTTGTCGTCCAGCGCTTCAGGCGGGAGGAACTTCAATGCGACCGGGCGTTTGAGGCGGATGTCCTCGGCCTTGTAGACGACACCCATCCCGCCTTCACCGAGCTTTTCGGTAATCCGGTAGTGCGAGATGGTTTGGCCGATCATGCCGGTCCGATTCTACCTCTTTACGGATTGCTGTTGGTAACAACCGATCCGTTGAACGATCCGATCGTACCACGCACGGGCCGTTGATTCAGCTCGGCTTTCGACCCTGTCGAGGGCGTTCTGGGCGCTCGAACGAGTGGAACCTCATGCGATCCCGATATACCAACAGTAATCCGTGACCGAGCGCCTATGTGGCTCGTTCCACGGGACTTAGTCCTGCTCGCGGTGACGGAAGCTGGTGGTGCAATCTGCACTTGCAGGATTACTGCCGCCTACAGTCGCGGAGCACTTCCGACAATCCCCCATAGCGGAAGCTGGCCGACGCTAGCGCCCTTACTGGAGCACCGTGTTCAGAGTCTCGACGCGACGGTCAGGCGGCCACGATCGTCGCCGCGAGCGCCATCCGATGGTCCTTTGCCCAAGGCGGTCCCAGCGTTGCCCGCGGGCCGCGGAGTACGTCGTCGGCCCGCTCACCGAGGATGGTCACCGCCTGGCTCTCTACGTTCTTGGCGTCGAAGAGATGGATGTCCCAGCCGCGTGCGCGGGCACACTCAGCCAGCACTTGGCGGTACATGACGGAGTCGGCACGGCTTTCATAGGGTGCGCGACGTTGGACGTTGATGTCGTCGGGGAAGTCAAGCGGCCACCCTCGCAGCGACATCGACACGATAGGTTCGGATTCTGCGGTTGCCAGTTCGTCCAGCGAAGCTGTCGTCGCCCGGACGGCCGAGGCTCGCACCTTCGCAACCAAGGCTGCTGCGGCGTCGTCGTCGAGAAGTCTGCCTTCGTGATGGATCGGTGCTGTCGGCATGCCGGGTTCGATCAGGTCGATCCTCCGGCGATCCACGACCTGGTGGTTGGCGGCTGCGGTGACAGCCACGGCCCAGCCGAAATGATGAGCGATACCCACACGCATGACGTCGAGTATGACGCCTCCCAGACCAGACTGGTCGACGAGGTCCACCACTCTGGCCAGCTCGCCCCCTGGATTGTCTTGGACGCACGAAGCAAGCGTCAACAACGTGAGCAGTACGCAACGAGCGACGCGCCAAGCATAGAAGCCACAGGGAACCTAGACACCAGTCGGGCGTGAGGACTTCCGTACTTCCGACAAGTCGGGTCGCGGAAGCGGGCCGTCGGGCCAGGTCGCTTCCGACGATTCCCATAGTCAGAAGCCGGCCATATTGCTTCCGAGAAGCCAGATGATCACGACCAATGCGCGTTCCCGTAACGGCACATCGGTTTTAGTTGAGTGCTTGTGGAGATCGCTTCGGGAAAGTATACTGCGGCCAGGTCGGTACGACGAGAGGAGGCTTCTCATGCGATGCGTTGCGCTCTTGTTCTGCCTCACGGTCCCCCTGTTCGCCCAGCAGGGCCCAGTCAATCTCAACTTCAAGGACAGCGGAACTGGAGGAATGCCAACGGGCTGGGCTTGGGCTCCTAGTCCGAGTTATTACATCGCTATGGTAGACGATTGCCGCGTACTGGACTCACGATGTGCCATGGTTCGTTATCAAGATGAGCAGCGTCGCGGTGACCGCGCCTACATCACGCAATCGTTTGACGCGACGGCTCTTCGTGGTCAGCAGGTTCGATACCGCGCATCTTTGCGCCTTGACGAGCCGACGTTATCCCGGGCGCAGCTCTTCGTTCGAGTCGATCGGCCCAGCGGCGTTGGGTTCCACGGTTACTCGCTCGATCAGCGGATCCGCACGCGCGACTGGACTATGCGCGAGATCGTTGGAAAAATCGATGCGGATGCTGTACGCATCACGATCGGCCTGACGTTCGCTGGGACCGGCTCGGTATATTTCGCCGACCCAGAGTTCGAGACGGTCGTGAATCAGCCCTAACGTTAGCTTGCCTGTCGAACAGCCTTTTTGCCTGGAGAGGGACATTGGCCACTCCCTCTGGCAGCACTTCCGATATGTCCGGATCGCGGAGGTGAACGGATGAACTTCCTGGATTCCCCAATCGGGGCAACAAGCTTCGAAGGCCATCTAGTAGCGGCCTTGTTCGGACCAGTCTACGGCGCCCAAAGGAATCGCAAGATTTCGCGCATCAGCTGCTCTGCCTGGTCAGTCGCGAAAATATGCTGCGCGTGGGCCGACCCTTCTAGGATCACTAGCTCTCTCGGGTCAGAGGCTTTGTCGAACCGTTCCCGGATTCTGGGCAATCGGGGTATCCTCTCATCTCCCATGAAGTCATCGCGGGCAATGATGAACAGCTTTCGTCCCGTCATCTGCGTGAGTGTTGTGTACGCGCCTGCCCCCAAAAGTACCAACCGGTCGATCTCACCGGGGGCGGTCTCGGCTGCTTCGGCAGCAATATCGCCTCCCATACTTCCCCCTACAACCGACACGGTCTTCGCGCCCGACTTCCGCAGGTAGCGGACTGCGGCAAGCACGTCATGCAGGCGACCCTGTGCTGGGCCTCGGGACTGACCATACCCACGGAAATCAATAGCCAATACCGCAAACCCGGCCTGCCTCAGTGCTCGCGCCTGATCTGTCCAGCTCTCCTTATTGAACTGACCCCCGTGTGCTAGTACGATTCCGTGGTCGCCGCCTCCGTACCTGTCGGCGTAGATGAGCCCGCCGTCCTTCGTAGAAAACGAGACGAGTGTCTGTGAGGCCCCAAAGCCCGTAACGACAAGGGCCAACAGGACGGATTTGCAGACAGGCATACTGCGAATCATAACGTAAGACGCTCCGCTCCAAAGATGAGGCTCGCCCGGACTTCCGACAAGTCCGGTTCGCGGGAGCTGCCTCGCCGAGCCAGGTCGCTTCCTCGATTCCCCCTCGTCGGAAACTCCGCTGGACCGGTTTGGGGCGCTGACCACTGGTGGTATGGCGACTTCCTGACAGCAATCGAGGTCTGCACCGAATCGACTTAATATTATTTGACATTCAGGGTATGCACTTGACTCCCGAGACCCCAACATATAGCTGCGGGGCTGTGGAGGACTACCCGCGGACGCTGGAGGAGTTTGAGGGGCGTTTTGCCACTGAGCAGGCGTGTCGCGAGTATCTGATGCAACTGCTCTGGCCACAGGGTTTTGTGTGTCCCCGCTGTGGAGGGCGGAGAGCTCGGCCCAGCCGGCGGGGCCTGCTGCGGTGTGGGCAATGCGATTATCAGCTTCGGTGACGGCGGGCACGATTTTCCAGGACACGCGCCTGCCGCTGCGCACCTGGTTTCGGACCATGTGGTGGGTGACCAGCCAGAAAAACGGGGCGAGCGCACTGGGACTGCAAAGCATCTTGGGTCTGGGAAGCTACCGTACCGCCTGGGCGTTGCTGCACAAGCTGCGGCGCGCGATGGTGCGGCCCGGCCGAGAACGGCTCAGCGGTCGCGTGGAGGTCGACGAGACCTATGTGGGGGGCGCAGAAGAGGGACTGCGCGGACGGCAGACGCAGAAAAAAGCACTGCTAGCCATCGCCGCCGAGGAAGACGGCGCGGGGATAGGAAGGATCCGTATGAAGCGCATCCGCGGAGCGTCCAAGCAACAGCTGCACGGCTTCATCCAAGAGGCTGTCGAGCCCGACAGCACGATCCACACCGACGGCTGGGAAGGGTACGTCGGCCTGGAGGCGCTTGGCTATCGGCACGAGTACGACTTTCTGGCCGGTTCGAGCCAGTCGGCCTCCGAGCTGTTGCCCCACGTTCACCGGGTGGCTGCCCTGTTGAAGCGCTGGTTGATCGGGACGCACCAAGGCGCTGTGAGCCGTGAACACCTGGACTATTACCTGGATGAGTATACGTTTCGATTCAATCGACGACGCTCTCGTCACCGGGGAAAGCTCTTCTACCGGCTTGTACAACAGGCCGCGACCGTTGGGCCCACGACCTATTCAGAGATGGTCCAACACCTACGCGGCAGGCGGACCGGCCAACCACAAGATGTGGGGTAGTCGGGAGTGAAGTGCATACCCCGATTTGACATTTCTTAACTCTGACTTGACACTGCCCTCGTAACCCCGTCCGCCCCCATCCGTCCCTAACGAGCATGAATGTCCGACGCCACCGACCCTTCGCACTAGCCGCCCTCCTGACTGTTGTCCACTTCGTTTGGCTGTGCGTCTGGGTCGTGCCCGGTTATGGCGGCGTGCCGCTAGTTGCCCAAGGGGCCCTCGTCAACGCTGCAACCTTCGTAGGGGGTCCGATCGCTCCCGAGTCCTGGGCAGCTCTCTTCGGAGAGAGGCTGGCTGATACGTTGATCATCGCTTCCACAGTTCCTCTTCCCACCTCCCTCGGTGGCACCCAAGTCACGGTCACTGACGCTCTTGGGGCCGAGCGCCTGACCCGCTTGCAGTTCGTTTCTCCCGGGCAACTGAACTTCCTGGTGCCGCCGAACACGGCTCCCGGCCCTGCGACCGTCACGGTCACCAACGCTAGCGGGGAAAGTGCGAGCGTGAATGTACAGATTGCGCCCGTCGCCCCAGGGATTTTTTCCGCCAACGCCAGCGGCATGGGTCCGGCCGCCGCAACGTTCCTCACAGAGCGAGCCGATGGGTCCCGCTTCGAAGACCTTACTTTCGACAGCGATCTTCCCGCAGGTAGCCGTACCAATATTCCCCTCGACCTAGGAGAGCCGGGCGATCAAGTATTCGTAAGCTTCTTCGGGACCGGCTTCCGCTTCCAGTCGTCCGTGTCGGTTCTCATTGGCGGGGTTGATGTGCTCACCGTTGGGGCTGTGGCACAGGGACAGTTCGACGGCCTCGATCAATTGGTCGTGGGCCCCCTGCCGCGCAGTCTCGTGGGCCGCGGCGAGGTGGCTGTGCTTGCGGTCTTCGATGGGGTCCCCGCTAACGAGGTCACGATCAACATCGGGCCCTCGGAAGGACCCCTTGAACTGAGTGGGCTGAGGTTCGACGGCTCCGACGACCGTGTCACGGTTCCGTACAGCCCAACGTTTCCCACCGAGGTCTTCACCCTGAGCGCCTGGATCAAACTCGTGCCGCCGCGCAGGCGCGCGGCCATCATCGCGCGAGGCGAGGATGACAACTCCTTCAATCTGAGCTGGCAGGCCTACGTATTGCCAGACGGGACCCTCGAAGTCATGCTGGAGGACTCCAGAGAGAACAACTACTGCTACCCGTCGAACAGCTGTACACCGCTCGGCTCGTGCAGCGCGGGCGACCTCCTCGTGGCGGACGATGTTTGGCACCATGTCGCCGTCACGCGTGAGGGGTCGGGAGAGCTGAGCGTCTACGTCGACGGAGACAAGAGGGCAAGCTGCGAGGGAACGGGCGTGCCCTCGTCGAACAACTTTCAGGTGTTGTCGATCGGGTGCACCTTCGGCACGATCGGACCGCCCCCCGGTGGCCGGGAGCCCCCGACTTGGTTTTTTCCGGGGCTCATTGACGAACCGGCCATCTGGAGCCTCGCTCTGACAGATTCCCAGGTCACGGCCGTTATGAGCTCCGGAGTGGATGCGAAGTCCCCCGGTCTGGTCGGGTATTGGAACTTCGACGAGGGTGTCGGACAGTTGGTCACCGACCTTTCGGCGGCCGGCAACGGCGGCTTTCTGGGAGAGAGCGACCAGCCGGACAGCGCGGATCCGCTATGGGAGGTCGAAGATGCCCAATAGGGTGGTGAGGTCAGCGGCGAGCGGCCGATTGCTGCAAATGAGCGTGAAAAGCATCTTCCAAACCAAGCAGGAGAAGCTAGAGCTTCGACGTTTGGCCGACACCGAATCGCCGAACCGGAAGTGGCGTGAGCGATGAAGGCTCAATCAGCAATCAACGAACAAGTAATGTCCCGGCGTCGGATGTTGGGACTCAGTGTGGGAGCGGCGGCGGCTCTGACGATGCCCGGCCCGGTGCCGGCGACGATCGGGCAGGCACTAACAATACCGGAACGGCTGGAGGGCTCGGTGTTCGACCTGGACATGCGTCCCGGTCAACGTGAGTTTCTGCCAGGACTGGATACACCGACCAAGGGCTACAACGGCGACTATCTCGGCCCGACACTGGCCGTCCGGTCTGGGAGCCACGTCACCCTCAACGTCACCAACAACATCGGCGTCGTCACCACCACACATTGGCACGGGATGCACGTGCCGGCGGTCATGGACGGCGGTCCTCACCAGAGGATCGAGCCCGGGCAGACGTGGCCGGCCTCGTTCCAAGTGCTCAACCCGCCGGTACGTACTGGTATCACCCGCACAATCACCCCCCTCTTGGCCTTGGGGTGATCTTCAATCCTAGCGGAACCGGCTACCAGGTCTACGAGGGTCTCGCGGGCATGCTCATCGTCGAAGATGTCGTGTCGGACATGCTCCCTTTACCAGGGTCCTACGGGCGAGACGACATCCCGCTGATCCTCCAGGACCGGCGGTTTGAGGACGACGGATCGCTGTTACACTTCCCCAGTGATTTCAACGCCGCCACGGATCCTGCGCTTCGGAAGGGCGGCCACTTCCTGGTGAACGGCTGCGAAGGTCCCGTTTTGGAGGTCGGGGCCCAGATCGTTCGCTTTCGCATCCTGAACGCCTCCAATGCGCGCGTCTACAACCTGGGTTTCAGCGACGGCCGGACTTTCTATCAGGTGGTCTCGGACGGCGGATTCCTGTCTACTCCAGTACCTATGTCGAGGTTGCTCCTGGCACCCGCCGAGAGGGCCGAGATTCTGGTCGACCTGGGCCCGGACCAGGGAGGGACGCTCACCCTTCGTAGCTTCAACAGCGAGAACGGCACGACCTTTGTTCCGCCTCCTCTCCAGGACACTTGGGATACCACGGATTTCGATCTGCTCGAGATCCAGGTCGGTTCCGCCACCGTTGACGCGGTGCGCACTTTGCCGGAGTCCCTCGCGCCCGTGGCCCGGATTCCCGAGGCCGAGGCCGGGAACGCCGGGAGCCCACGGCCGTTCGAGCTTGGCGTCAACCCCTTCCAAATAAACGGGAAGCGAATGGACATGGCCGTCATCGACGAGCGGATACGCCTTGGCGATACCGAGATCTGGGAAATCACAAACCCCAACCGGCAAGCCCATCCCTTCCACGTGCACGGTGACTCGTTCCAGATCCTGTCACGCAACGGCAATGCCCCGCCGCCGCATGAGCTTGGCTGGAAGGATGTGGCACTGGTCCGCCCCTTCGAGACCGTGCGCATCATCAAGCGTTTTTTCGACTACGCCGATCCCGTGAACCCTTACATGTTTCACTGCCACATCCTAGAGCACGAAGACGTTGGCATGATGGGTCAGTTCGTCGTGGAAGAGTCCGGCGCGCCCCAGCGGTTCGCCAGTGTCTCCTCGGCGAGTTTCTCGGCCGACCAGGCACTGGCTCCGGAACTCATCGCGGCCGGGTTCGGCACAGGCTTTGCCACGGAAATGGCTGCCGCGACCACGGTCCCGCTGCCGACTGAGCTTCTCGGGATTTCGGTCGAAGTCATCGACAGCCAGGGCGCCGCACGCCGGGCCCAATTGTTTTTCGTGTCGCCCGGCCAGATCAACTACCTAATCCCGGCCGCGACCGCCCTCGGCCAAGCGACCGTTCGCGTGACCACCGACACCGGAACTACGATCACCGGGACGATCCAGATTGATCCTGTGGCGCCAAGCCTCTACTCCGCCAACGCCCGCGGGAACGGTGTCGCCGCGGCATTTTCCCTGCACGTCGCGGCTGGCGGCGAACGCATGGAGAGCCTGCTGTTCGACCCGGCAACCGCCGCTGCGGTGCTCGTGAACCTCGGGACCGAAGGCGATCAGGTTTTTCTGGTGCTCTTCGGGACCGGGATTCGCGGGTTCCAGACCGGCGTCACCGCGACGGTGGGCGGTGAGACCGTGCCGGTGTTGGCCGCGTCACCGCACAACGAGTTCGCAGGGCTCGATCAGATCAATATGGGCCCGCTCCCGAGGACCTTGATCGGCCGGGGCGAGCTCACCATCGTACTCACAGTGGACGGCAGGACGGCGAATACGGTCACGGTGCTGATTCAGTAGGGGCGGCCACGTGCCCTCTGAGTCAACGACCAGAGGGCGGTCTGATATCGAGTTGGTGGTGGACGCGATTTCTCGACAGGTATCTGCAGACGAGCGCTATATAGTTGGTTTCGTGGGACTCAGCCCTGCTTGCGATTGCGGAACTCGACGGCATATCTGCACACGTTGGAGGGCAATCGCCGACAACAGTGACCACTTCCGGCAATCCCCCTTCGCGGAAGGGATGGCGGGCGGCGGGCTGCAGGTGGCGAGAGTAAGGAACAGCACTCAATTCCAGGCCGGAGGCGGTCGGTCTCTCAGCCAAAAGATGTAGTCCGTGGATGGCGGTTCGCCCCCAAGCAGCCGGAGCCGTGTAGCGCACTGAGCGCGATGCCCTTGGCTGTGCAGGAACACCTGTGTGAGGGCTTCGCCTACGGCGATTTGCCTGTCCGGAAAGTATTGAGACTCCAATACTCGTGCCAAATCAGACTCCGTGAGTTGATCGAGCCAGGCAAGTTCCTGCTTCTGCGTAGCTTGGAACCGCTCGACGATCTTTTCGAGAGTTTCAGGAACGACGCTCTCAGCTTCGACCGAGAACGGGAGTCCTTGGCAGAGGTGAATCCAGTAGCGATGCGCTATCAGAATGTGATGAACGAGCTTCCGTAATTCGTCGTCGTTCGAGGCCGCCTCGTGTCGCTGGATCGCCATGAGCATCGACGCGTCGGCATGCGCCTGATGGTGAAAGAGTTCTCTGACAATCGCGACCATGCGCCAACTTTGTAGCACGTAGTCATCACACATGCTCTCCACGGCGAGGAACAGCCTGATCCAGCTCTGTGTGCAACTTCCGACATGTCCGGTTCCCGGAAGTGGCACTTAGCTGTCGAGAACAACCGATGTCACTCGCTTTGCGGCCAGAGCCTCGGCAGCCCTTTGACGAGGCTCGATTTAGGGCCCATCGGCGGCCCACTTCCGGTGGCTCCGACGGCTGATTCCTCAATGCGAAATCATTTCTCAGTGTCTATCCGACGGTGGCACCCTTGCGCCCCACATTCTAGCGTGGTTGGGCGATACGAGGGCCTGCATCCGATCGCTCACAGCTCCTAAATCCCCACTGACGTTAGGACCTTATCTGGAGGAACCCGGCGGGATGAGCCCAGAGGGAGGGGTCGTGAAGACCACGTGAACGTAAGCCACGGGTAGCAGTTCACCCTCGCGTGCAGCGAGCCACTGGTCCCTCGCGCCAGCTTGGCACTTGGGGCAATGGCGATTGCGGCAGGAGTTGTAGGCATGGCCTACCTCTAGCCTGAGGGGATTATACCGCCGCGCTAGCGGCTTAGTCCAACGACGCGTCCCACCATCAATCCGATTCTTTCACACCCAGGCCATAGAGCCCGGCTTCGGTTTTCGACCGCTCATGTAAGTCATCCCCTCGCTCATCTACCTGACCTTGTCGGATTCCGGCCCGGAGAGGCCATGAAGCCCTGGTGGTGGGCGCTTGCCGCTGCTCACCGCAACAGCTCTTCCAACTGGATTCGCTGATCGGTCTTTTCGTCGCGGTACTTGACGATTACGGGGCTGTAGAGCGAGAGATTCCAGTCTTTGCCCGCGCCGGAGGTGATCGGGCGGCTGCCGGCGACCACGACGGCACCTTCGGGAATCACGAGCGGCTGGTCGCGCTCGGCGCGATGGATAGTGCCGTGGACGATGTCGTAGACCGGCGTCGAGCGGGTGAGGATGACGCCGGCTCCCAGCACGGCGCCTGACCGGACGATCGTGCCCTCATAGACGCCGCAGTTTCCGCCGACCAGCACGTTGTCTTCGATGATCACCGGCAGCGCGCCCACCGGCTCGAGGACGCCGCCGATCTGAGCCGCCGCGCTGACGTGGCAACTCTTGCCGACCTGGGCGCAACTACCCACCAGCGCGTGCGAGTCGATCATCGAGCCGTCACCGACGTACGCGCCTACGTTGATGTACATCGGCGGCATGCAGGTGACGCTCGTTCCGACATAGCAGCCGTCGCGGACGCTCGAGCCACCGGGCACGATGCGCACGCTGCTCGAGAGGTCGAAGTCCCGCAGCGGGTAGGTCGATTTGTCGAAGAACGAAAGGCGGTCACCGGACATATCGACGGTCTTGCCCATGCGGAAGCCGGCGAGGATGCCGCGCTTGACCCAGGCGTTGACCTTCCAACCCAGCGGCGAGGCGGCGTCCGGCTCAGCCGCGCGGGCCTGGCCGGAGTTGAGGGCGGCCTTGAACTGTTGGAAGGTGACCATATCCTGTTGGCCGTATTCCTCGGGGTTCTTTTCGAATAGTTGATCGATGAGAGTTTCGAGCATGGTGTGTGGGAAAAAAGGGTGCTGCTTTGCGTGACTCGGAGCTGCGGTTTTGCCCGCGCCTGGATTCACTCCATCGTATCGGCGCCGGTTGAACCGCAGTTCGTGCGGGGTCGGAAGTCCCGTGCCAAACCTGTGTCGCCCCTTTCAGGGCTTCGAGGAAACTATTGTCGTTTACCCACGGCTGAAGCCGTGGGCTATGATCTCCCGGCCCCTCCGGGGCCGAACCCCCAACGAATGCCTTCAATCTGCCGACGCCGCGATCGGCTGAACGAGGCCGACTCCGATGAGGATTTCCTCGATTTTGGCCTGGCTCTCGGGGCGGGGTGGCACTATCGGCAGGCGGTAGGCCAACTCGATGCGGCCCATCATCGCCAGCGCGGCTTTCACCGGCCCCGGGCTCGACTCGATGAAGTTGACCTCCATCAACGCGTGGTAACGCCGCTGGATCTCGCGGGCGCGTTCGAAGTCGCCCTTGGCGCAGGCGTCGCAAAGTTGCGACATCTCGGCCGGGATTTCGTTCGAGGCCACCGAGATGACGCCGACACCCCCCAGCGCCATCAGCGCCAACGTGACCGAGTCGTCTCCGGAGAGCACCGAGAAGGTCTTGGGCACGACCTGAAAGATCTCGGCCATCTGCCCGATGTCGCCCGAGGCTTCCTTGACGCCAACTACGTTGTCGATCGAGGCCAAACGCGCCAGGGTCGCGGGCGTGATGTTGATGCCCGTCCGGCTGGGGACGTTGTAGACCACGATCGGCAGGCGCGTGGCGGCGGCGATCGCGCTGTAGTGCTGGTAGAGCCCCTCGGGCGTCGGCTTGTTGTAGTAAGGCGTCACCGACAGCAGCCCGTCGACTTCCATGGCCTCCAGCTCGCGTGCCAACTCGACCACTTCGCCGGTCGAATAGCCGCCGCATCCGGCCAAGATGGGGACCTTGCCCTTGGCCTCTTCGAGCGTGATCTCGACGACGCGCAGGTGCTCTTGGTGTGACAGCGTCGGGCTCTCGCCCGTGGTGCCGCACGGCACCAGGAAGTGGATGCCGCTCTCGACCTGCCAGCGCACCAGGCGGCGGAGAGCGTCTTCGTCCAACGACCCGTCTTTGCGGAAGGGCGTGACCAATGCAGTACCGCAACCTGTGAACATCGTTGACCTCCTGCGCGTCTTTGCCGTTGGTTCGACGCGGGCCCTCGGTCTGAGCCAGCCTGAGCCTAGCTCATCTGGTCCCAGATGGTCGAGAACTCGTACATGCCCTTGCGTCCGACGATCCAGCGGGCCGCGCGCATGGCGCCGCGGGCGAAACCGGTGCGGCTGCGGGCGGTATGCGTGAGCTGGATGGTGTCGGCCTCGGAGTCAAAGCCGATCTCGTGGCGTCCCGGAAACGCTCCGGCCCGGTTGCTGGAGACATCGATATTGCGCTCGTAGCCGCTGTCTCTCATGGCCTCGACCAACCGCAGCATGGTGCCCGAGGGGGCGTCTTTTTTCATGCTGTGGTGGATCTCATACGCCCACGCTTCGTAGTCCTCCTCGTTGGCCAGGGTGCGCGAGGCCGCCTCGACGATGCGGTAGAAGACCTGCACGCCGACGGAGAAATTCGCACCGTAAACCAACCCGATATTATCACGCTCCACCGCGGCCTGGACGCGCGGTAATTCGTCAAGCCAGCCGGTCGTTCCGATGACCAGATTAACGCCGAGCGCCGAGATCCTATCCGCGTTGTCGGCAACCACCGGCGGGATCGAGAAGTCGATCGCCACCCCAATACCGGCGAAGTTGTCGGCCGTGATGCCCTCGCCGCCGACGTTGTTGAACTCGTCGAGCTTCAACGCCGTTTCGAAACCGAACTCGGGCGCAAGCTGCTCGACCAGGCGGCCCATCTTGCCATAGCCGACGATGGCGAGCTTGGTCGCGGGGTTCGACTCGGGCATGACAGGAAGCGGATGCCTAGGCGAAGACTTCTTCGTCGATCTCGGAGAAGAACGTGTGGTGCAGCGCCTCGACCGCAGGCCGCAAGTCTTTCTCATCGACGACGAAGCTGACGTTGAGCCGCGACGCACCTTGCGAGATCATCCGCACATTGACGCTTTCGATCGCTTGGAAGAGCCTCGCGGCGATTCCAGGAGTATAGCGGATGTGGTCGCCCACGACGCACACGATGCCTTGTCCGGAAACGGGGGTGACTTCGGCGAATTGCCGCAGTTCGCCGGTGATCTCGGGCAGGCGGCTGGTGTCGTCGATGGTGAGCGAGACGCTGACTTCCGACGTCGTGACCATGTCGACGGCGGTCTCGTAGCGGTCGAAGATTTCGAAGATTTTCGCCAGGAAGCCGTGCGCCATGAGCATGCGTGTCGAGCGGACTTCGACGACCGTGATGCCCTCTTTGTAGACGACCGACTTGACGATGGAGTGCCCTGGAGGGTTGTCGGCCACGATAGTCGTGCCTTCGACGTCGGGCTGGCGAGAGTTGAGCACGCGAACCGGGATACCGCTTTCGGTCGCCGGCAGCATCGTGCTGGGGTGAAGCACCCGCGCGCCGAAGTAGGCCAGCTCGGCTGCCTCGGCGAACGACATGATCTTGATGCGGCGCGCGGAGGGCAGAATCGACGGGTCGGCGGTCATCACGCCGTCGACATCGGTCCAGATCTGTACCTCCTCGGCGCCGAGCCCGGCCCCGACGATCGAGGCGGTGAAGTCCGAGCCGCCGCGGCCTAGGGTTGACGTCACGCCGTCCGCGGTAGACGCAATGAAGCCGCCCATCACCGGCACCTTGCCGGCCTCAACCAACGGCGCGACGATTTCGGTGAGGCGCGCGTTGGTCTGCTCGAGCAAAGGCGAGGCTTCACTGAAACGATCATTGGTGACGATAACCCGGCGAGAGTCGACATGCGCGGCGTCGAGCCCGCGGGCGCGCAAGGCCAGGGTGATCACGAAGCTCGAGAGCTGCTCGCCGTAGCTCGAGAGCGCGTCGATCGAACGAGGTGTCATCTCGCCGAGAATCGTGAGGCCCTTCAACAGTTCGGCCAGCTCGTCGAAGTGGCCGTTGAGGTGGGCGTTGAGTTCGTCGCGAGCGTCGTCCGGCGCGACGGCGCCTGCCTCTTTGACGTGGAAACTCTTAAGCGTCTCGAGTTGCGCCAGCGACTCGTCGAGCTTGCCCGCGACGGCTGCGTCCCCGGCTTCGAGCAGGCGGTCGGTCGTTTTGCCCATCGCCGATACGATTACGACGGGGCGTCGCTCGGCGCGCTCGGCGATGATGCCGCAGACTCTCTGAACCGCTTCGGCGCTCTCGATGGAGCTGCCGCCGAACTTCATCACGATCATGGTGTTGTCTGATTTTCTCGGAGCGAGGATGCCGCGCTCCCGCTGTTGGCCCCACAACGCGGGCCCGGCTGCAACCCGCCCCGCCGGCCTTACTGGCCAGCCTTACTGGTCGGTGACCTGCCGGATCACGCGCAGCAGATTCAGGCCGAGGATCTTGCGAATCCTTTCCTCAGAGTAACCCAGCGCTTGCAGCGCCTTTGTCATCTCAGGATAATCGCCGATGTCCTTGATCTCGCGCGGCAGCAGCGGCCCGCCGTCGAAGTCGGAGCCTAGGCCGATGTGGTCTTCGCCCACCAGGTTGACGCCGTAGTCGATCACCTTGGCCAGTTGCTCGACGCCCATCCAGTACTCGTCGGGGACGCCGCTCTTGGGCACCATGGGCAGCTTCGACGCCTCGTCCGCGTCGATTTCCTCGATCGTCATCGTCTTGTACTTGCCGAGCGTCTTCGAAATGTCCGCGACGAAGCCCCCGCTCGGGTGCTTCCAGTTGAAGTACTTGGGGTTGTTGAACGTGCTACCCCACTGCAAAGAGATGACCCCGCCCTTGGCAGCGACGGCTTTTGCGGCTTCGTCGCTGATGCAACGGGGGAGGTCGATAAAGTGGCGAAAGCCCCCGTGCGTATAGATCACAGGGTCGGTGCTCAGCTCGACGGTCTGCTGGATGGTCTCTTCCGAGCTGTGGGCGATGTTGATGATCATGCCCAGCCGGTTCATCTCTTTGACGACGGCGCGGCCGTGCTCGTTGAGGCCGCCCCACTTGCTGACGTCGCAGCAGGAGTCGACGTAGTTGCTGGTGTAGTTGTGGGCGGTGAGTTGCGACGAGCGCAGGCCGAGGCGATAGAGGGCGCGGAGAAGATGCAGGTCGCCATCGAGGTCGAAGGGGCCTTCGAGGTCGAGGAACGCGGCGATCTTTCCTTCGCGGTTGATGCGCTCAATGTCGGAGGCGGTCAGCGCCAGCTCGATCTTGTCGTTGTGCTTCTCGATCTGCGCCAAGGCAAGCTCGACGACGCGGAAGGTGTTCTTGGTCTCGTGCCGGTTGGGGTAGTACGGCTCGGCCGTGTAGACCGAGAAGAACATCGCGTCGAGGCCGCCTTCGATGGCGCGAGGCAAGTCGACGTGCCCGTCCTCGTAGCGGTCGCCCATGTCGAGGCCTTCGAGGAGCTGACGGCTCATCCAATGGACGTGCGAGTCCATGACGAATGCGTCGGTGTGGAGATCGCCCGTCGTGCTCTGAGCCGTACCAGAGTTCGTAGCGGCTGATTCGGAGGGGGTGTCGCCGCCGCAGCCGAACGCTGTCGTCCAGCATAAACAAGACAAAACAAACGCTTTCCGCATGTCGAGATGCTAACATAGGCCCGGTAGTCTTAACCTGTCCCCGGTTAATACCTCATAGGTACTAACCGGGCACATGGGTAACACTTTAGGCCACCCGGTCAGCAGATACCTCAGGGGCGCAGCCCTTCGCTTGCTAGAGGATTTCGCGGGGGTAAGGGTGGAACGCCCGTAGCGCCTCCGAGTAGGAGAGCCCGGCGGTTTTGCCACGGTAGCGCGCCTGGGTTTCCTTCGAGTCTTGCGTCGGGTAGCGCGTGGAGGCGGTGAATTCCTCGTTCTTGACCAGGGCGGCAAAGCGTCCGAGCCACTCGACGGCTCGCGGCCAATCGTCGCTCACGTCGACGAACGTGTCCGGCTCGAAGCCGATCGTGTGGCGGGGCCCGTTGTCGTAGTAGTACGTCCGGCGCGGTGGACGGTAGCCGGGCGCCTCCACCAAGCGGCCCGCGTGGCGAAGCGCGGCCTTGCTCAGTTGCGCCGCGACTTCGTGGTCGGAATGGGAATCGTGCGGCCAAAGCTGGAAGGCGATATCCGGCTGCACATCGGCCACGGCCCGGGCGACCGCCTTCTTTGCATCGAGGTTCACGTCGAACTGCTGCGACCTGAAGCCGAGGTAACGCATGTCGACGCCGTATTCCTTCGCGATCGCCTTGGTGCCGATGAGCAACTCACGGTGCCGGTCGCCGATCGGAGGCCAGTTCGTGTAATCGCCGATCAATGTGAGGGTCACGACCCGGTAGTGCTTGCGCACCGCCTGCAACAAAATGCCGGGCACGCCGAAGACGCAATCGTCGTAGTGGGCGCCGATCGCTAGGACCGTCTTCTCACCAGGCATATTCTTCACCGGGCATGCGAGTTCACATCCTTGCGCGGGTGCTGACGTACTTCTTGCCGCTGTGGGTCAACGGCTCTTGCTTGCCGCTCTCGAGGTGGATGCGCCAGATGTCCCACTGGCCGGAACGGTCAGACTCGAAGACGATCCACTGGCCGTCGCGCGAGAACCAGGGGTGGCCGTCGTTGCCCGTGGCATTGGTGAGGTTGCGGGCGTTGGAGCCGTCGATGTCGACCAGGAAGATTTCGTCCTCGCCGCCCGCACGGTTCGTCTGCCAGGCCAGGCTTTTGCCGTCGGGGGAGACCGCGGGTCGGCGGTCGAGATGCTTCGCTCCAACCAGCACCACCGCCCTTGACCCCGGGCCATGACCGTACGAGCGCACGAGAGAGACTGCGCGAGGCTTGTACCCGCGGCTCTTCTCGTGCATGGCGATGATGCCGTCCGGGAGCGCCACACCATTGGTGGCCTCCAAGGTTACCTCGTAGCCACCTTCGCCCCATCTGACCTGCTGTGAGCGGTGCTTGCCGCAGTTGCGGTGATAGGCCAGGCGGTCGTCGATCGGTGAGAGCGAGGCATGGTGCAGCGCGCAGCCGGCTTCCTCCACCACGACTTCTCGGCTGCCGCTGTAGATGTTGAGTTTGATGAGACGCGCGCCGGCGGCATGGTCATAGCGGTTCGAGGCGAATTCCGAATAGAGCACGTGCGCTTGATCGGAGTAGAACGAAGAATGCTCGTCGTAGGTCTTGCCGCTGGTGAGTTGCCGCAGTCCGGAGCCGTCTGCCTCCATGACCCAGAGCTTGCCCGCGAGGATCTCCGCACCGGTTGTCTCGTCAAGGTGGGCGCGCTGAAAGACGATGGGGTTACGGTACTTGGCGGTGCTGCCCTGGGCACAGACCACCCCGGCCGCGACCACCGAGAAAACTACCACCGACGCCGCGCGGCAAAAGCCGGACCACCGGCAAAACACAGTCACTCTCTCTCCTCCCTTCAGATCACCGGGGTCGGCACGCGCAACCCCTTGATGGACTGATACACCGCACGCGTCGCCGTCGATCGGTTCAGCGTGTAAAAGTGAATCCCGGCGACCCCCTGCGTCAGCAAATCCTCGCACTGGCGGGTGGCGTGATAGGTGCCGACCTGCCTCACCGCCTCGGGGTCGTCTTCCACGGCTTCGATCTTCGACAGCAGCTCCCGCGGTAGCCCAGCACCGCACATCTGCGTGAAGCGCTTGATCTGCTTGACGCTCAAAATTGGCATGATGCCGGCCAAAATCTGAATACGAATGCCGGCGGCCTCGGCGCGGTCACGAAACCGATAGAAGTCGTCGTTGCAGAAAAAAAGCTGTGTGATCAGGAAATCGACCCCGGCATCCACTTTACGCTTCAAGTTCTCCAGGTCCGCCTCGGGGTTGGTGGCCTCCGGGTGCACCTCGGGATAGCAAGCGCCTCCCAGACAGAACGAATAACCTGAACGAACGAAATCCACCAGTTCGTTGGCATACGCAAAACCACCCGGCGTCGGGACGAACTCCGCTTGACCTTTCGGAGGATCTCCTCGCAGAGGCAGAACATTCTCGATGCCGCCGGCCTCCAGGTCGTCGAGCACCGCGCCGATCTCTTCGCGGGTCGCTCCCACGCATGTCAGATGCGCCATTGCCTCGATCCCGATTTCATGCTTGATGCGCTTGACCAGATCGACGGTCTTGCGGCGGGTGCTGCCGCCGGCCCCGTAGGTTACGGAGACGTAGCTGGGGTCGAGCGGCTTGAGCGCCTCGATGGTCTTGAACAGGTCCACGAAGCCCGCATCGTCTTTGGGAGGGAAGAACTCGAACGACACCGTGCGGACGTTGTTGCTGAGAATGTCGATGATCTTCATGCAGGTGTGCCGCCCTGGGGGAGACCTCCAAACAGCGGCGGCTGAGCGTATTCGATTCAGTCTACCTTAGAGGAATCGGGACGGCAGCCGGCGGCAAAGTGACGCCCGGCCGGCTTCGACCCTACGACTATCGGTAGAAAAGGTTCACCAACGCGAGCGGTATCGCCGGGACGTACGAGACCAGCACCAGCACCGCCAGAAGCACGGCGATGAAGCGCACGTTGACCTTGCTGACCTCCCAGATATCGGCCTTGGCCACCGAGCAGGCGGTCATCAGAACACTAGCCACCGGTGGCGTCTGCTGCCCGATGCCGAGATTGAGCGTGACGACGAGCCCGAAGTGCACTGGGTCGATGCCCACCGCATGCACCACCGGCATCACGATCGGCACGACCAAGATGATCGCCGCCGCCGAGTGAAGAATCATGCCTATCAGCAGAAAGAAGACGTTCAGCAACGCCATTACGAGGTACTTGTTGTCGGTGAGCCCGACAATACCCTCGGCCACTCGCTGTGGTATCTGCATGGCGGTGAGGTGTTCGCTCAGCAGCGCCGACGTCGCGACGAGCAGCATCACGATGGCGGTCTGCGTGCCTGCCTCGACCATCCCCCGGCGGATCGTCGTCCAGTTGAGCTCGCGATAGATCAACCCGCCGATCACGAGGGCCGCTACGACGGCTAGGCCCGCGCCCTCGGTGGCGGTGACCCATCCGCCAAAGATGCCGCCGAGAATGATCAGCGGCAGAGCCAGCGCCCATCCGGCTTCGCGGAAGGTCGTCCACACGCGGCGGAGTTGGAAGACTTCTTCCACGGGGTAGTTGCGCCGAACGGCCAGCACGTAGGTAACGGCCATCATCGACAGGCCGCCCAACAAGCCCGGGATGATCCCTGCCACGAACAGCTCGACCACCGAGGTGCCCGCCATCACGCCGTAGAGGATCATCGGGATCGAAGGCGGAATGATCACCGCCAGCGTGGCGGCTGACGACGTTACCGCCGCCGCGAAGGGCGTCGGGTAGCCCTTGCGCTTCATAGCCGGGATCAGAATCGAACCCAGCGCCGCGACGTCCGCCACGGCCGAACCCGAAATCTCGGCGAAGAAGAGCGAGGCGCCGATCGTGACCATTGCCAGCCCGCCCCGGATGAAGCCCAGCACTGCCGATGCGAAGGCAATCAGCCTGCGCGAGATGCCGCCCTCGTTCATCAATGAGCCGGCGAGGATGAAAAGAGGAATTGCGATCAGCGGAAACTTGGTGGCGCCGTCGAAGAGGACCAGCGCGACGTTCGGCAGCGCCTCGAGCCCCGACGCCGCTCCCATGGCGACCACGGCGACGACGCCGATAGCGATCGCGATCGGCACATCAATGGCCACCAAGACCAACAATCCCAAGAACAGAACGAGCACGGTCACGGCGAGTCCGCCTCGCCTGCGGTACGCTCGTCATGCCGACGCCAGTCCTCTTGAAAGCCCAACACCTCGGCGATGATAAACAACGCCGCGCCGATCGGGATTACGGACTGCGTCAATTGCACCGGCATCCAGGGCAAACTCACCAAGTAGGTTCCCTCGAGAACTCGTACCACTTCCCAGCCGGCCCATCCGGCGAGTGCGAAAAACCCGATCACGATAATCTCGCGAACGAGCCATGCCGTCCGCCGCACTCGGGTGGGCAATGACTCGACGAGCTTGGGAAAACCGATGTGGGCTCTTTTGAGCGCGGCCAGCGACGCGCAGTAATACGTCAGCCATGCAAGCAGGATGGATGCCACCTCGTCGTACCAGACAATCGCCGCCCCGCCTTTGCGAAACACCACCGCGACCACGACGAGGGTTGCCAACGAGCCCATGAGCAGCACAACGATACTTTCAAGCAAGCGCTCGAAAGCCCTACGAAACACGGAGGGTGGGGTGACCATGGGGAGGGCGTCGTGTTGGAACGCGGGCGACGGGTTCGGACGTGATAAAGCGCCCCCCCAGAAAAGCCCGTTGGGGACGCCGGTTGGAATACAGTAGTATCGGCCCTAGCGATCGGCCAGCGCAATGGCGGCGTCGATCATCTCGCGGCCGCCCGGCACCGACTTGCCGAACTCTTCGTAGATCGCTCGGCTCGCTGCCCGAAACGCCTCTTGGTCGGCCTCGTTGACTTCCATGCCCGCCTCGGTCAGCTCGGCGAGCAGCTCTTCGTCGATCTTCCGGGCGGTCGCGTAGACGTACTCCTGGGTGTCTTTGGCCGTCTGCTCTATGATCGACCGCACCGGCTCGGGAAGAGCGTTCCATTTTCGGGTCGACACGGTCAAGAAGGCCGGACTGTAGAGGTGGCGGGTCAGCGAAAGGTAGGTCTGCACTTCCTGGAACTTCTGGCTGTGAATCTGTGACAGCGGATTCTCCTCGCCGTCCATGACCCCGGTTTGGAGCGCGACAAAAACTTCCGACAGCGACATGGGTGTGGGGTTGGCGCCATAGGTCTGGAACATCTTCACCCGCCAGCGGCCCTTCGGTGTGCGTAGCTTGATGCCTTGCAAATCGGCGGGCACGGTGATGGGCCGGGTATTGTTGGTGATATGACGAAAGCCGTTCTCCCATACGGCGAGCACCTTGTAGCCCTTGGCTTCGGTCGCCGGCGCGATCTGGTTCCAGAAGATCTCGCTCTCGATGCGGCCCATGTGGTCTCGGTCTTTGATGAGATACGGCATCTCGAACAGGCCGCATTCGTCCACCACCGACGACATGATCGTCGAAGGCAGCGAGAAGTCGATCGTGCCGAGCTTGAGCTTTTGCAGCAGCCGCTCATCCGTTCCGAGCTGGCTTGACCCGAACACGACCACGCTGGCGGCCTCGCCCAGTTTCTCATTGGCCCGGCGAGCAAACTCCTCGGCCGAGAGGGCTACCAACGAACCCGGGCTGGCCACGTGCCCCAGTTGTAGCTCGATGGGGCCCTGCTCCCCACCACCGTCGCCGCAGCCGAGGGCTCCCAGCGCCGCCAGAAAGATCCCCGACAGCACGATCACCGTGCCCAAGCGCTTGCTCCGGAGCCTCTGCTTGCGTTCGAAGTGCCGGTACACCGCCAGATTCAGTACGATCACGACGACCGCTCCCGCCACGAGCGCTCCCTGCGACGCGTCGAAATAGATGAGTCTTTCAAGATGTTGAGCAATGAAGGTTCCCTCGTAGGGCAGGACACCGGCCTCATGCCGGAACCAGTTCTCCACCCACGTGAGCGGGCAGATCCAGCCTCCCAGCTCGATGGACAACCCGTAGGCCATGGCGGCAAGGTGGACCCACTTCCAGCCGCGTTTCCGCCAGGCAAGCAGAGATCCGAACACCACGAACAGAATGAACAAAAAGTGGAGGCAGACGGTGAGTTCCACCCCTAGTTGCCAAAGCACAAGGGTATTTTGCGAGCGGCACGCCCCTGCGAGCGGCACGGTCTCGTCGACCTCCCGTTCTCGGCCGGGCCGCACCATCGCGCGCCGCAGCTTGTGCGAGTGGCGCTTGCGGCACACCCGAAAGCGAGCGGCGGACTAGGTTTTCTCCGGGGGCTCGTCGTCGAAGGGGATTTCTTCCGGAGGGACGATCACGACGCGGCCGTCGCGCCACTCGGAGACCGAATGGCCCAGCTTCTTGCATCGGATGAGTTCCTCGCGAACGGCTTGACGGAGAATCTCGCTCATCTTTTCGATATAGGAGGTCCGAGGACTGGTCGGGATACGATTGCCGAGAGACATTTCCTACTCCACTCCTATCCTACGCCGCTCCTACTCCACAGAACTTCGACCAAGCATCCGCGTCCAATATGACCTCTGGCTCACGATCGTCTCCGGTCGCGACGCATACCGGGCCGCCTACTTCCGAATTGTCCCACACCTCCCACTCATGCGCCAGGGGCCGATACAGCCTGTGGAAGTTGTTGACCCCCCTGACATATCGTCTTCGAACGGTGTCTTCTTCGATGGCATGTCCACCCAAGCGGACACGATCGCTAACGCGCTGGACCGCGAGATCAGCCTTTCCAAGCCAAACAAAAATCAGGTGAATCTCATACCCCTGAGTCCTCAACCCCCGCAGCCAGGGAGCAAACGAACGAGTCGCCAGCGTTGTCTCGAAGGCAAAGCTTGCCCTTTCGCCGGCCAGTTCGCGCAACCGGTTACGCACGATCCTGCCGGCTTCGATCGCTACGCCTTCCGGTCCAAAAGCCGAGAGCCCGGCCGCGACCGTGTCCGCGTTCACGAACTCCTTCAGGTGGAGAAAGTCACGCACGATCTTTGGGGCCAAGGTAGACTTCCCAGCGCCGTTGGGCCCTGCCAGAATCACAATTTTTGGTGGGGAACCGCTCATGGAATGCCGTTCTTGGAATGTGCGGGACCCGCTAACCGAGCCCGCCGGCTCACAACCCCGCGCGCAGATACTCAATCACATCGGCCATGTCTTGGCGCGACATGTCTTCTTCGAGGCCATCGGGCATCAGCGACACGGCGGAGGTTCGCATTTCGGCCAGGTTCTTGCGCAGGATGGTCACGTCTTCGTACTCTCCGCGCAGCCGCACCGCTTCGGACGTCTCGCCGGCCAGCAAGCCGTCGTAGATGTGGCCCTTCGTGTCGACGACGATGTAGTTCGCGTAGCTGGGCTGGATGTCGTAGCTGGGGTCGAGGATGTTTAGCAACAGCTCGTCGCGGGTCTTGTTGTTCACGCCGGAGAGGTCCGGCCCGATGCGGCCACGCTCCCCCTGCCGCCGGTGGCACTTCGCGCACTGGTCCTCGAAGACCTGCTTGCCGTGCTCAACGTCACCGGCGAGCGTGAGCGTGTCTTGATACTCCTCCACCACGGTCGACCGTTCGCTGACCTCCGCCGCAAGCAACGCGTTGGCGCGCTCTTGAACCTCGGCGTCGGGGTACTGCGTCAGGCGAATCTTCGAGACCGCGTCGATCGACGGCGCGGGCACGTCACCCGCTTCGACCGCAGCCAGCAGCGCTTGCGCCCGCTCCTTCTTGCGCATCATCGCTTGGGCGACACGCTCGCGAACGGGCGCACCATAGCCGCTCCAGCCGGCTAACAAAGTTTCCGATACGCCGGCGTCGTCGAACCCCGACAGCGTGTCGACCGCGGCCGATTGAACTTCTTGCGGCGCCGGCGTTGTAAGAATCTTGGCGAGCACGGCATCGACTTGTGAGTACGAGCCCCCACGCAGAGCCTTGGCGGCCCGCACGCGCTTCTCGATCGCGAGATCGCCGTCGCCCGCCTCCGCCAGCGACTTCTGGATGAAAGCAGGTAGAGCAAAATACTGGGCTGCTTCGCGGGCCGCATCCGCCACTTCTTCAGACCGGTCGTTGACCAGCGTCATCATGGTCCGCCGCGCCGACGGTATCCGGATGCCGCGGGAGCCCTCGATGGCCAGGCCCCGCGCCAGCCCCGAGAGGGCTGCGGCCCGCCACTCCACCGGACGCAGCACGGGAGCGTCGTTGATCGCCATTAGGAACAGCGACATCTCATCAGAATTCCGGCCCGCTCCGATGATCGAGGAGAGCTGCGAGAGGAAATCCTGCCTACCCTCGGAGGGTTCGCGGAAGAACTGCCGATGGCGCGTCAACAGGCGATTGAAAACCCTCATGCCCGATCCGCCCACCGAGCACAGCAATGCGCTGCGGAACCACGGGTCGTCGGCGTGCTCGGGAATCAGGCGCGTCAAGACGCGATGGTTGCTCGGGATCAGCCCCAAGGTGAGGATGAGCTGAAAGCGCACGCGCGGGTCTTCGTCGCTCGTCATCGACGTGAGAGTTCCCGACAACTCGGGCAGAAACGCCTCGGCCATCTTGATGGCGTTCTCGCGAATGCGCGGGTGGTCGTCGCGCAGCGCCGTGCGGACCATTGGGGCTTCGAGCGCGCCGAGCCCTTCGAGTACCCAGAGTGCATGAAGCCGCGTTTGCGGTGTTTCACTCTCGGTTAACTCCTTGAGCAGCGGGACGGCCTCGGCATCCTGTTTCTCGACCAGCAGCCGATGCGCCGTGCGCCGATGCCAGCCATTGGTGTGCTGGAGGGTCTCGACCAACTCCGCAGTGGTCGCGGTCCCGAGACCCGGCTTGAGGTTACGTTGTTGGCGAGGATTCTCCGGAACGATGCGGTAGATGCGGCCGCGGTCGCCTCCGCGATAGAAATCCATTTGCAGTTTTTCTTGCAACGCCATCGGGATCGACCGCGGCTCCTCGATGTACTCGCGGTAGAAGTCGACCAGGTACAGATTGCCGTCGGGCGCATTAGCAAAGTTCGCGGGCGAAAACCAATTGTCCGGGGCGGCCAGGAACTCGCGTTCTCCTTCGGGCGCGCGATGGGCGCGATAGGTCGCCCCATGGGCCGTCATGATGTTACGGCGCACGAGGTTCCCGTTCACCTCGCCGTTGAAGATGTTTCCGACGTACTCCTCGGGGAAGGCGTCGCCGACGTAGACCGTAGCCCCGGTGGCGGCCGAGAAGCGTCCCCAAAGGTGCTCGGTTCGGCCGGGACGTGTTTCGTCATAGCGCTTCTGCCGCGCCGCGGTGCGTTCGATGCGCCACTGCTGCGGCTCGGTGAGCGGGTAGATGAAGTTCTCGTTGTCGTCGTGCTCGACGGTGAACTGCACCATGCTCGGCGGCGAGAAAAAGCGGTTCCGCAGCACGTAGCGCGCCGGCAGCACGGCGTGACTCAAGAAAGTCGTGTTCCTTGACCCAAAGCGGTGACCCCATTCGTCGAACGACATGCCGAACTGCGCCGTGCCGGCCGTTGCCTCCCACTCGTTCTTGCCGGGGTGAAAGCGGAAGTCATAGCCGCGCACGATGACGCCGGGCTTGTCTGGAAACTTTGGTGAGGTGATCGTGCCCGGCCGGCTGGAATTGGCGGCGTAGATCCAATTGTCGATGCCGTACCGCAGGCTATTGACGCGGGCTTCGGGCGACACTTCGCGGCCCTGAAAACCGGTGAACCAGACTTCACGCACGTCGGCCTTGTGGTCGCCGTCGGTGTCTTTGAAGTACAGAATATCGGGGGCAACGGTGACGAGTACGCCTCCCTTCCAAGGCATTACGCTCGAGGCTTGCAGGAGGGTGTCGACAAACAGCGTGGCGGTCTCGAACCGCCCGTCGCCGTCCTGGTCTTCGAGGAAGCGGATGCGGCTGCGGGGCTTCTCCCCTTCGTCGGGGTCGAAGGGGTAGTCGAGCATCTCGCAAACCCACAGGTCGCCGTTCTCGTCGAAGGCAATGTCGACCGGATCGACCACCTCGGGCTCGGCGGCAACGACCTCGAGGCGAAACCCTTCGACGATCTGCATCGCCTGCGCGGCCTGCTCAGGCGGCGTGGGGTCGGTGTCGTAGGGGCCCTTTTCCGGCTCGCTCGAGACGCAACCGAAACAGAGAAGGGCCATCAGAGACGCGAGCGCGCCGACGGATAACTTTCGTGCGGATGCGGCGACGACATCCCGCCGGAACATGAGTCTATTCAGCGGTACGGACATGAGAAGCAGACCATCGAGCGCGATCTTGGTAGCGGAGAAACTCATTCTACCCCGCAGCGTCAACGAGTTAGGTTGGTGGGCTTGGCTAAGGGTGCGCGACATGAATGTGCTTGTTGATGGGTTTGCGGGTACGCTTGTTTCTGAACATTGTATAATGTTCAGAAAGGAGATGTCCCCATGCCCGACACTCTGCCCTCTCTGGAAAAGCAAAAGACGCAGCTGCTGCATGAGATCTCCCAACTCGGCGATCTGCGCCGCGGCTCCATCACCACCCTCACTCGACGTTGTGGCAAACCCGGCTGCCGTTGCGCCCAGCCCGACAGTCCTCCTCATGGCCCTAACTACCGCTTGACACGCTATGTCAACGGCAAATACGTCTCGGAATCCTTCTCCTCGCCCGCCGCCTTGCACAAAGCCCAGCGCGAAGTCGCCGCACACCACAAGTTCCGGGAACTCTGCCGTAGCTTTGTCGAAGTCAACGAGAAGATCTGCCGCTTGCGTCCCGTCGAGCAAGAGCAGGAACCAGCGGCGTCCCTCACGCCGCGGGAAAAAAAACGGCCGCGGCGATCCAACAAGAAGTCGCCCAAGAAGTAGAACAGTTGCTGAGGGTGATCTTCGCCGCCCAGCGCAAGCATCAGCGCTGGGACCTCGAAGCGCTGGAGACGGCCACCCGAGCCGCGCTGCACCACGCCGGCGCGAAGTTGCTCGAGCAACTGCTCACGGCGCCCATGGAGGCTGCGCCCAAGCCCCCCTGCCGCTGTGGCCGTCGCACCCGTCTCCGGCCCCCAAGGCCCTGCTGACCGTGCTCGGCGCGGTCGAGATCGAACGGCCCTATTACCTCTGCCCGGCTTGCCACCAGGGACAGCTCCCCTTCGACCGCGAACTCGACGTCTCGACGTCGAAAACACGCACTACTCCCCCGGGGTGCGCCGCATGATAGCGCTGGTGGGCAGCGAGTCGTCGTTCGAAAGCGGGCGCGAGCAACTGCAGCTGTTAGCCGGTCTGGACGTCACCGCCAATGCCGTCGAGCGCGGGGCCGACCTCGTGCCTCTGTCAACGCTTCACCCGCGATGTCACCACCGCCGGCGCATGACTCGAGGTCAACGTGGTTCGCTATTCCTTCGTTGTGGGGCTCCTTCCTCCCCGACTCTCTGCCGGTTTGTCCCGGCGCTTTCTGACCGTCCCAAATCGTGCCACCGGCCAACGCTGCCCCACGGGCAGGCGTGCTCCCTGACGGCCACGGCTCGGTTTGGCGCACGCCTGACGTCCCCCCCGCATGCGCTACAGTTGGTACCGGGCCTGCCGCCGAGCGCGCCGGACAGGAGCGTCGCCGCGGGAACTCTCGATACGAAAAGCAGGGGAACCAAGGAGAGCAACATGAAGAGATCCAGAACGAGAAGAAGCTTCTTGCAGGCCACGGCGGTGAGCGCAGCGGCGGCCGGCGTATCCGGTTGCGGCGAGTCGGCGCAGTCGACGATGGGCCCGACCGGCGCCACGGTGACCTACGAAAGCCTCGGCATCCGCCACGTCATCAATGGCGTGGGCGTCGTCACCACGCTCGGAGGTTCGATCATGCCGCCGGAGGTCGTGGCCTCGATGGTCGAGGCCTCCAAGCACTTCATCTCCCTGATTGACTTGCAGATCGTGGCCGGCAAGAAGATCGCCGAAATCATCGGCGTACCGGCGGCAATGATCTGTTGCGGCGCAGCCTCGGGGCTCACCGTCGGGACAGCCGCCTGCCTCACCGGCGGCGACGACAAGAAGCTGCGCATGCTGCCCGATACGACCGGCATGCCCAACGAGGTGATCGTCCAGAAGGCGCATCGCTTCGGGTTCGACACACAGATCTGGGCGGCGGGCGCCAAGCCGGTCGAGGTCGAGACGCGCGAGGAACTCGAGAAAGCCATCAATGAGAAGACCGCGATGCTCTTCTTCCTCAACGTCGGCGAACCGAAGGGTCAAATCTCGCGAGCTGAGTGGATCGAGGTGGCGAAGAAACACAACATCCCCTCGATGAACGACTGCGCCTCCGACGTGCCGCCGAAAGAGCGTCTGAGCCAGTACGTGGACGAAGGCTTCGATCTGGTGGTCTTCTCCGGCGGCAAGGGACTGATTGGGCCGCAGGCGAGCGGCCTCGTCCTGGGTCGGCCCGACTTGGTCGAAGGAGCTCAAAAGGCCATCAGTCCGCGGGCGGGCATCGGCCGTGGGATGAAGGTCGGCAAGGAAGAGATCATGGGTCTGGTCGCCGCTGTCGAGCGCTACCACCGCATCGACCACGATGCCGAACGGCGGGAGCTCGATGCTCGTGCGGACCACGTCATCGCAACCGCGAGTGCGATCGACGGTGTGGAAGCAGAGGTTCACATTCCGCCCATCGCCAACCAAGTGCCCCATGTCCACATTCATTGGGACGCGGCAAAGAAAGGGCTGACCCCCAGCGACGCCTCCAAGAAGCTACGCGACGGCGAGCCTTCGATTGCCGTGTCACAGATCCAAGACGGCCTGCGCATCTCGATGTGGATGCTCCAGCCGGGCGAACACACAATCGTAGCGTCGCGCGTGAAGGAGATCCTGACGTAGCTTGAGGAGCTGTTTCTAGAAAGAGAGGGTCGAGCGCGAAAACAACCGAGCCCCGAACGCAAGTGAGGGGTAAATCCGCACCCGGTGGTCGGACGCAGCGAACCCGTCACCGCCGTTCCGGGCCCGCTTTGTCGCTGTTCGGTTTGAGGTCGCGGACCTCGCTCGCTACGCGGGTGCTCTCAGCTCTTCCGACCACGCTACCGAGCGGGTTGTGTTAGCGTCGCGGACGGTCGATGGTGGGTTCGAGACTTCAAGCCACCGGCCGGGTTCGCACCCCTCACTCGCGTTCGGGGCTCCGTTTCTTACGGCAACGCGAAGCACAGGATGTTCGGGCCCGAGGCAATGGCGACATACTGCTTGCCGCCGGCCAGGTAGGTCATCGGCGAGGCGCGCCAGCTATGGCCGTCCCCCTGACGGACGGAATCGTTGGCTTGGACGTGCCATAGCTCCTTGCCGGTCTTAGCATCGGCGGCCGCGAACGCGCCGCTGTCTTCGCCGAAGAACACCACGCCGCCCGCTGTCGACAGCACGCCGCCCCAACTATCGGCCTTGCCGAGATGGGGCAGCTCCCATACGCGTTTGCCGGTCTCGAGGTCGAAGGCGCGCAGGAACATCTGCCCCGGCTCCAGCGGAATCGGCTTCCGGTTCCAGCGCGGCGGCTTGGAATAGATGCCGCACGCCTCGCGCGTATTTACATAGAACAGATTCGTCGCGGGATTAAGAGCCACTGACGGCCAGTTGGCCGCGCCGAGCACGTTGGGACAAACCTTGGTGCCATCCCGCGTCGGCTCCATGCCGGGGACGAGGATCGGGCGGCCGTCGTCGCCGACCGCCGTCGCCCAGGTCACCTTGTCGACGAGCTTCTCGGCCAGCAGCAACTCGCCGTTGGTGCGATCGAATACGTAGAGGAAACCGTTGCGGTTGGCTTGCACCAGCAGTTGGCGGTCGCGCCCCCGGTAGCGTGTGTTGAGCACCATCGACGTCTGTCCGCCGTCCCAGTCATAGAGGTCGTGGGGCGTGAACTGGTAATACCACTTCAGCTCGCCCGTGCCGGAGGCGAGCGCGAGTACGGCGTCGGTGTAGAGGTTGTCGCCGAGCCGCTCATCGCCGTTCATCGACGGGTATGGATTGCCGGTCCCCCAGAAGATCGTGTCCGTCTCGGGGTCGTAGGTGCCCGTCATCCAGGTGGCCCCGCCGCCGCCGTACTCGGTGAGCGCGGTTCCTTGCCACGTCTCCGACCCCGGCTCGCCCGGCTTCGGGACGGTGAAGAAACGCCACACTCGTTTGCCGGTGTCGGCCTTGAAGGCGGAGAGAAAGCCGCGCACGCCGATGTCGCCGCCCGAGGTGCCTGCCACGACCATGTCCTTCACCACAAGCGGCGCGGACGTGCTGCCGTAGTTCTTCTTGTCGAGCCCCTCGATGATGTCGGCCTCCCAGAGCGGCTCTCCGGTGAGGCGATGGAGGGCGATCAACCGCACGTCATTGGTCGCGGTGTAGACGCGGTCGCCCAGTACCGCCACGCCGCGGTTGGTTCCCTTGCCCTGGCCACCGCCTTCCGTCTCCGGACGCTGGTAGTGCCAGATCGTTCGCCCGGCCCTCGCGTCGAGCGCAAAGACCTGGTTGGGGCCCGTGATGTACATCACCCCGTCCACCACGACGGGCGTCAGTTGCAGCATCGGGTGGTCAATCGGGAAGATCCACTCGAGCTTGAGGTCCTTCACGTTGGAGGTGTTGATCTGGTCGAGGCGGCTGTGCCGGTCACCGCTGATCGAGCCGTGGTAGGTGAGCCAGTCGTCGGGGTTGGGATGAAGAATGTCGTCGAAGGTCGGGCCCCCGGATGAAGCAAAGGGGTGGATGTCGGAGCTGAGGGTGACACCGCCGAGTGAACTGAGATACGCGACCAGGCCGCGGCATTCGTCCGGCTTGCAAGCGGCCTCGGGCATCAAGGAGGTCCCTTCTTTGTTCACCAGGGTGAACTCGTCCGCCGCAAGCATATGGAATTGCCCTTGGAGATCCTGTAGCTGCAAGTTGTAACGGTTTTGACTGCGCGCAAAGCCGCGGAGCTTGCTGCCATCGGCCAATCGCACATTGACGACTTGGTAGCCGGGCTTGATTTCGTCCGACGGGTGCAGCACGGCTTGCCTGATCTCTTCCACCGTCCGCGTACGGGCTACGGAGGAGAGGTCCGGCCCCACGGCTTTGCCTCTGCCGAACGACATGTGGCAACCCGCGCAGCCTCCCTTGCCGAAGAAGAACTGTTCGCCGGCCGCGCGGTCGCCTTCTACCGGTGCATCGACCGCCGGCGCGCTCAGTGACCGCACGTACCCGGTGACCGCGCCCAACTCGGCGGGTGGCAAGTCGGACGCCGGCATACCGGGCATGCCGTCCCGAATCAGTGCGCGAAGTTCGTCGATGGATTGGCGGCGTACTTTCGGGTTATTGACCAGGTTGGGCCCGCGCTCCGTGCCTCGGCCGTCGCCGTGGCAAACCTGGCAATGGTCGCTAAACACCTGCCGGCCATCCTGCGCTGCCGCGCCGAATGGGAGCAGCAAGAGGCAAACAGTCAGGCGCACTGTCATCGTGAAGGTATCAACCGGAGATGGGTCGGCCCGAGCCGCGACAAAGGTGCTTCAGTGACTGCGGGCACATCGAGCACATCGGGCCCGGCATGCCGTGCCCCTACTTTTCCGGCGGCCCCCCAACCCGCCGTGTCCGCCTCACTCGGCGAAGCAGTAGAAGTAGCCGTTGCCGCCGGTGCCTTGCAGGTCCGCCTGACCACAACCCCGCGAGCCATGCGCCGCGTTCCACGACGTTGGTGCAGGGCCCCCGCCTTGGCGATCGTGATGGCCGACTTGCGCGCTGCCCTCGCCGCTGGTCGTCCAGTTGCCGCAGGTGTGATCCTTGCCGTCGTTGGCGAAGGCGCTGCCGTCCGCTTGGGCGCCGGTGAGGATGTCGTGTCGATTGGGGTCGTCGCCACGGCCGTTGACTAAGCCGCCCTTTTCGTTGAGCGACGTCTGCTTGCCGAGCTTGTTGTTGTCCGAGTGCAGGTCGGCGACGCTTGCGGCAACTTGGACGCCCTTGACGTTATGCCAAGGGCCTTTGCCGATGCGGTCACGGGCGTTGGCGTTGGGAGCAGTTGTGCTCAGGTAAGCGTGCCAGGTGCGGCTGCCCGCCCCAACGGCCTTGGCGAGCGACTGGCAGTGCGCGTCGGCGCCGGCCAGACCGCCCAGGTCGGCGCCCTTCCCGGGTCCCGCGCTCGTGATGAAGAAGCTCATCTTTTCATCGGCGTTCTGAGCCGCCGCGGGCTGCAGGACCAGCATGCACACTACAACCGAAGTCAATACCAACAATACCTTGTTCATCGCGTTTCTCCTTGTCAATGCCGCAGCCGCAGCCACCGCATTCTAGCAGGACATGGCTGGTTTCGGATGAGGTCAATCGCTATGCATCTCTACCAGGGCGTAGGCTCTCAGCGCGGCGCGCAGAGACTCATCTCGACGCCTGGCCCGGTAACCCCACAGACCTCTTGGGCCCACGATCTTGTGGAGGCCGAGGCTTCGAAAAGTCGAACCGCTATAATCGCGCTCATGTACCTGCGTGTGATCCGGCGACTCTCGGTCGTGGTCGTGCCGGTGGTCTTGGCTCTGACGGCATGCACACCGGCGCCCGAAGGTGCTCAGTTCTGGAAGCAGGTACACCGCGAATATGAGTCGCGCGATTACATCGACACTCTGAACTACTTGGATGACCTGCTCCGGACCGAGAACGTCTTCACTGCCCGTGCCGCCGCCCTGAAGCTTACGATTCTTGGTGGCATGGCTCGTTCCGCCCTCGAAATTGAACAGGCTTGCGCCGACGGTATCCACAGGGTTGCGGAATGGGATTCCGGTCCCTACAAGACCTGCGTCGGGCAGTTTCGCTTTCAGGCCCGTACGCGGACGCTAGGCCTTGTCGATGCCCTGGGCGAGTTCGACAAGGCCACGGCGACCACCGACACCGTGTCGCTCGACTTTCCGCTTCCCGACGCGTCCTCGGGACCCTCTCCGATCATCGGCCGCACGGGGGCCGGCGCCATGCCGGTCGAGAAAGTCTTCAAGGCGGCGGTCGCCCGGATCGTCGACCGTCACATCTTTCTTCAGGTGTGCGACCTTATTGGCACGGCCGACGAGCCGGCTGTCAAGGAGATGTTCGAATCCCGTCCTGTCGATGTGTCGAAAGCTGCATTTCTAGTCGGAGTCGCAAAGACCTTGTTCAAAACAGCCGCGGTTTTTGGGGAACGCCGCCTCGACGATGCAGTGAAACATGCCGCCGTGTTGGGCCACGCTCGAGAATGCCTGAAGCTCGCCCTCGAGGCCAGTGATGAGGCTTTGCAGGCGGAAGCCAGAGCGCTGAGACGTGAGATCGCCAACGAGCTGCGCCCATAGCGACCGAGGCGATGGCGATAATGGGTTTTTCGGCGCGAGTTTAGCTGACCCTCTTGTTCCGGGTCACTCCCTGTGGCTCGATGTGTGGCTCGATCGGGGATTTCGATAGCGTCTAGCGGTGGGTTCCCATGCCCTCGCGGACCGTGCCGGTTAGCGTGTGCAGGAACGCCACGAGGGCGCGTTTCTCTTCGGTTGTTAACTTCAACGGCCTAAGCTCGGGGTCGAGGTAGGGGTTGCGATTCCCGCCGCCATCGAGGTACTCGACGACCTCTTCAAGCGTTGCCAGGCTGCCGTCGTGCATGTAGGGAGCACGGTCGGCCACGTTGCGCAGCGTGGGAGTCTTGAAGGCTCCCCGATCTTTTTCATTCTTGCTAACGAGGTAACGGCCTTGATCGAGCAAGCGACCGTTGCGCCAAGCAACGCCGGTGTTGTGGAACTTCTCGTCGGTCAGGTTGGGCCCAAGGTGGCAGTCGGTGCAGTTGCCCTTGCCGCGAAAGACTTCGAGGCCCTGCTTCTCTAGCCCCGATAGAGCGGTGTGGTTGCCGTTCACGTGGCGGTCATACGGCGAATCGCCCGAGACGATCGTGCGCACGTAGGCGGCCAGGGCACGGGCCAGATCGTCTTGGTTCACCGCCCTCGCAAACACGTTTTGAAACTCGAGGCGATAGCTGTCGTCTTCGCGGACACGAGCCGTGGCCTGTTCGAGAGTCATGTCCATCTCTGTTTCGGCCTTGATGGGCTGGACAACCTGCTCTTCGAGCGTAGCGATGCGGCCGTCCCAGAAGAACGCCTTGCCGTACGCGCGATTCACGATAGTAGGCGTGCGGCGGTCGCCACGGCGGCTGAAGACGCCTTCGGCCAGCGGTTTGTCGTCGCTGAAGTAGCGTTTCGGGTCGTGACACGTGGCGCAGGCAATCGTCTTGTCACGCGACAATCGCTTGTCACGGAAAAGGCGGCTGCCGAGGGCTACCTTCTCGGCCGTGATCGGGTTGTCTTCGGGGACGGGGAGATAGAGGTCGAGACCGAGGGGGATTGTGAGCGGATCGCTTGCTAGGCCCAGGCTCGCCACGAGGAGGATGCAGAGGGTGGCCCGTAGTAAGGTTGAGTGGTGGGAGTACGTTACTGTTGAAAGCCGTTGCTCTTGAGGACCCCGGTCCATAGCGGCTGCCCGGTCGCTTGCTGTCCTGAGAACCGAGGACTCGGTTCTCGGCAACCCTGGAGGCTTACGCCACATTCTGCCCGCAACCTCCTTCAAGGCGCGCCTTTCGCGGCGACCTCGGTCCCAAGCAGGTTTTCCATCACCCAGATCTCCGACTGCTCCGTGCCAACCGCATAGGCCACCTGCTTGCCGTCGGGATGGAGACTCAGGCCGCCTTCGCGCGGGAAAGAGATTTCGAGCCGCTCGGGATGGCCGACCTTGATCGCCACGCGCCACAGACCGGCCGCCGGTTTGCCTTCGGTGCTGACGAGCAGATGCTTGCCGTCCGCCGTCCAGGTCACGCCGGTAATGCCCCCCGTCGGCGAACGCAGCAACGGCCGCGCGTCTCCTCCCTCGGCTGGAATCAAGAGTACGGCCTCGGCCGGATCATCCTCGGTGCCGACGGACGTGAACGCCAGCGACCGCCCGTTAGGGGAGCGCGCCAAGAAACGTAGCCGGGCCGGCGGAGACGAACGGTAGATCTGGCTCGACTCGCCGGCCTCGATGTCATGCGCGTGTAGGAGGGAGCTGTGGGCGTCTTCATCGGCGATGTAGAACACCTTGTTGCCATCCGCCGACCACGCGCCTTCGACTCCCCGGAAGTCCGCCGACGGCTCGTGAACGAGCGGCGACACCTCCCCGCCCTCCAGATCCAGCCGATACAGGCCGGCCCGACCGCGCGCGTTGCTGCCGGAGAGCAGTAGCGATCGCCCGTCCGGCGACCAGCGCAGGCGGCTCACGAAGGCCAGTTTCGGAGCCACGACACGTTCCTCTCCGGTTGTCACATCGCGGATCGAGATGGCCCGGTACTCCTGCCCATAGTTCTCCGTTCCGAGGCGCGAGAGGTATGCCAGATACTGTCCGTCCGGCGACCAGGCCGGGGCTCGATTGGCGCCCATCAATCGGCCCTGTACCTTCGCAGGCTCGCCGATGAGTTTTCCCGTTACGGTATCGAGCGTGGCCGTGTAGACGTCGCTCCCGCCCGTCCGCAGGGCGTAGTAGTAGTCGCCTTGCTCGGTGAGACCGAGCGGCAGAAACCGCCCCAGGTCCTTTTTCACCTGCCTCGGCGGGCCGGCCGGCTCGCCGTCGGCGACGGGGAGGAACCATGCGTCCAGCGTCCCCGCGCGGTCGCTGCCAAACAGAATGCCCTTGCCGTCGGGCGTCCATAGCGGAAACAGGTCGTTGGCCGCATGATCGACGGCGGTGATCTGCCGGCTCCCGTCGGTCGCGAGCACATAGATGTCGCGCTCGGGCGCATCGTCGCTGATGGTGGAGTCGAAGACGATATAGCGGCCGTCGGGTGAGAAATCCATCCGCTTGGGATACACCCAGTTGAGCGATCGCAGGGGCCGCGCCGAGCCGTCTTGGGCCGAGACGAGAGCGATCTGGCTGATGTTGTCTTTTCGGAAGAGCAGGGTGAGGATCTGCTTGCCATCCGGCGACCACGCCGAGGGCTTGACGAAGCCGGCTTCTTCGTTGCGGTAGAGGACACGCGGCCCCGAGCCGCCTATGCCCGGCCCGTCCATGCTCACCACGCGCAGCTCATAGAACTTCATCTCGTTGAACCAGGCGTAGGCGACGTGACGGCTGTCGGGCGAGATGGCTGAGAAGTAGGCAAACTGGCCGGCGTCGCGCTGGGGGTCCTTGTGAGTAAGACGGCGCTTGCGGCCGGTCTCTAGTTCGAGAACGGCCAGGTCTCCGCTGTCAACGTCCACGAACGAGAGAAAACGGCCGTCACGGGAAGGAGCGCCGAGGGTGTTGGTTTTCGCGTCGGCCCAGACCTGCCGTGCCTTAGGCAGGACTGAAGGCTCTTTGGCCGAGCCGACGGCGAGCACCATCAGCAGGGCAGGCAAGGCGGTCGCCTTGAGAATCCGCGGCATAGCGGTGCGTTCGACCCCGGCGGTCAAAAAAAGGGCCACGCGACCGTCATTATAAGTCCCCCAGGTGTTAGGGAAGCGAGGAACGTGAGGTCCGCGGACGTTACCATAGTCCTTTGGCAAGGAGGGAGTTATGAGAAGAGCGCTATTTGCCGCCGCGTTGACAAGTCTTGTTGCGCTGACGGTGCTGGCTTTGGCGGGCGCTGCGGCCGAGGTGGCACGCAAGATCGTCCTACAGAACGTCCGTGTCGAGGTAACCGAGCGGTCGATCCCACCCGGTGGCGTTCGCGAGCCCTACATTCGCCCGACGGACCAGGTGATCGTGTTTCTCAACGATGCAAGCTACGACCGCATCGATTCCACCACGGGCGAAACCGTCCGGCGCGGCCGCAAGGGCGGGGACGTGATCTGGCACAGCCGAGGGGAGTTCGCCCCCAAACTGGTGAACCGGGGCTCGGAGCCGTTCCGGTCATTGATCATCGCGATCAAGTAGGCGGCCCCGAGCCCGGCCTGGGCCGGATGGCGGGCGGATGGCTGAGGATCGTTGCGTTTCATTGCATGCAACGCGGGGCCCGTGTTAGCATCAAACATAGGTAGGGTTGGCTCGGGTCGCCGCAAAGCCAGGTGGGTGGAGCGGTGTTGTTTTTGCCCGCCAACCGCCTTGCCACCTTGGTTCGGGGGCGTAGTTCAGTTGGTTAGAACGCCGGCCTGTCACGCCGGAGGCCGCGGGTTCGAGTCCCGTCGCTCCCGCCATTTTCTTCAACCGTAGGCACGCGAACGGTTTCCACGGACGCGCTCCATTTGCAACACTGATTACCGTAACCGCCGAGGGCAAGCGAGCGCCTGGAAGTGTAGGCGGACATCTTCTTGTCCCGTTGCGCCGGCTCAAAGGAGAGTTCCGAGATGAGTTGTCTTACGGGTAAGCTTGTCGCGGCCGTTGGTTTGACAACGGCCATGTTGATGGCGGCCGGAGCGGCCGTCGCGGGTTCGACACCGGGCGTCGGGGACGCAGCGCCGGACTTCTCGCTGGAGTCGATTCAGGGCGCAAAGGTGAAGCTGTCGGAGGTCGCCGCCAAGGGGTCGGTGGTGCTGCTGGTGCTGCGGGGGTTCCCAGGCTACCAATGTCCGATTTGCAGCCGGCAGGTACAGGACTTCATCAGTCAGGCTGAGGGTTTCGCCGGGGCCGGTGCGAGGGTCGTGATGGTCTATCCCGGTCCCTCCGACAATCTGCAAGCCCGCGCTCATGAATTCATGGAAGGGAAGACGTTGCCCGACAACTTCGATCTCCTGTTGGACCCCGGGTACAAGTTCACCAACCTCTACGCCCTGCGCTGGGACGCCCCGCGCGAGACCGCCTACCCCTCGACCTTTTTGATCGACAAGGCAAGGAAGGTGTTCTTCGCCAAGGTCAGCAAGACGCACGGCGGCCGCACGAAGGCCGCCGAGATGGTGGAGCTTCTTTCTTCCCGTTAGGAAACGACCTACCCTTGATCATTTCCCACCGACCAACGACCGCCGGGCGTGCTTGAAGTCGAAGTGCTTCGGGTTGACGGCGGTGACGCCGGCGCTGTCGACGGCAATCACTTTGGCGGAGACCGGCTCGTAGGCGGCGCGGGGCGCGATGGTTCCCTTGGCCACCAGGATCTTCTGCCTCGAAGGGTAGACGCCGCAACTGATCAACTGGTGCAAGCTGAATGGGATGACGCGCTTCTTGGTGAGCAGCAGGACGTTCGGCAAGTCGCGCGTGGAGCCCTCGGCCTCGATGACCGCGGTCGGGCCCATGTCCCAGTAGCGGCCGCCGCCGTGGCGCACCTCGGGCTCGACGAAGCGGCCGTCATGAAGTGACTTCACTCGGCCGCGGATGCGCACCGGCTTGCCGTGGAACGTGTCGGTCTTGCCGCCGACGAGTTGGTCGAACGCGCCATTCACCCCGGCGGCGAACGCCGCCTCGTTGGCCTCCGCGTCGGAGATCACCACGACCCATCCGTTGGCTTTCTGTTTGAGCAGCTCGGCCAGGATGAAGGTGCTGTCGCCTGAGGAGCCGCCGCCGATGTTGTCGCCCGTATCCATCAGCGTGACGGGGAACTCGCCGCCGGCCATCGCAGCCTTGACGGCCTCGGCCGGGCTCGGCAGGTCGAGCACAAGCTGGTCCTCGACCGCCATCAGCATGTCCGCCAGGCGCTTGGCTTCGCGGCGCGCGAGTGCCGGGTCGTTGTCGGTCACGACCACCACGCTCGGCCCCATCGCCGGAATGTCGGACCACTGGTAGCCGGCCGAGACGCTCGCGGCCAGGATCTTCGGGTTCTTCTCGAGCCGCCGGCTCTCGTCGGTGATGGACTTGAGCGGTTCGCGGTTCGTGTTCTGAAAGATGATGTTGTAGAACAGCTCGGGCTTCTCGATCGCCGACACCGGCTTGACCTTGCCGCGGATCGTGTCGGCGAGGATGCGGGCCGACTGGATACCGCGCTCTTTCGCGTCGAGGTGAGGATTCTCTTTGTAGGTGACGACGGCGGTCGCTAGCTCGACGATCTCCTCGGAGACGTTGGCGTGGAAGTCAGAGGTGACCACGATTGGGATGTCGTCGCCGAAGACCTTGCGAACCCGCCGCACCACTTCCGCGTCGGCGTGGGGGTGGCCTTCCGCGACCATCGTCCCGTGCAGGTAGAGCAGAATGCCGTCGAGCTTCGGCGCGGCTTCGAGGCGTTCAATCAGCTCCTGCGTAAGGACGTCGAAGGCCTGCTTGGTGACGATGCCGATGGTCTGCGGGCCTGCGATCAAGGTAGAGTGAAGCCGCAAGCTGTGCTGCTTGGCGCCGGCGATGTGGCCGGCCGTGGTGTTGTTGGCGTCGGTGTACTCGTCGAAGATCTCTTGGCCGCGTAGGATCCCCTTGGCGCCGCGCAAGCCTTTCTCGAAGTCTTCGACGGTCGTCTTCTTGGGGTTGAAGGTGTTGGTCTCGTGGACGATACCGCCGAGGCCGACGACGGGGACTGGCTTGTCGGCTGCCCACAGCGCTAGTGGCAGAAGGAGTGAGCAGAGGAGTTTCATGAGTGGGGACTCCGGTCAGCGGGTGTGATTCTTGGGTTGGCCGACGACTCATCTTACTCCGCCGGTTTTCGCCGCTGCCATGGCTGTGCCAGGAGAAGCCGTCGACCCGGAGGTCGACGCTTGCAGGCCGGAGGCACGCGCCACACCGCGCTTCCGAAACGATGCCTACCGTCTCTTGACTAGATCCTGGTCGAGCAGTGCGGTCAGCGTTTCTTCGAACGCGGCCGTCGCTTCTTCGATGTCGCGGTCCGTGTGAGCGGCTGAGACGCAGCCGCCGGTGTAGCTCATCACATCGATGCCTCGCGCGCGGAGCTGCTTCTGGTATTCGGTGATGAGCGCCGGCGGCATGGTCTTGATGCGCAGTGCGTCGCCGGTGACAAAGTCCTGGCGGCTCGAGGCCTTGCGAATACGATCGGGATCGGTCTCGAAGTACACGTGGAACGTCGAGGAAGGGCCGTAAGCACAACCCGCAACACCGTATCGCTCGATGACCGCGTCCCAAGACGTTCGGAGCCGCTCGGCCATGGCATCCGCGCGCGAAGTGGGCTCGCCGGTAGCGACTTTGGTAAGGACGGCGATGCCCGCGGCGGCCGAGAGCGGGGAAGCGTTGAACGTCCCGAGATGCGTGACGCGTTCGTAGCGGTCGTGGCGCGGGTCGCCCGTCATGTCGAACATTTCGGCGATGTCGGCGCGGCCGACAACAGCGCCCCCAGGCATACCCCCGGCAAGGACCTTGGCAACGCTCGACAGGTCCGGCTTGATGCCGTAGAGTTGTTGCGCGCCGCCGGGACTAAAGCGAAATCCCGTGACCACCTCGTCGAAGATCAGAACCACTCCCCGGCGCGCGGTGATCTCCCGCAGGCCTCGCAGGAAGTCCGGATCGAGCGGCACGCGGCCCCAGGAGGCTCCCGAGGGTTCGATGATCGCCGCAGCCACGTCGCGGTCTTTCGACAGGGCCTCCTCAACAAGGTTCAGGTCGCCCGCGGGAATCGCCACCATGTTGTCGCGCACCTGCGGGGGCACTCCCAGCGATCCGTCGGCCGCAAAGGGCGGATGGAAGCCGTGCACGACATCGTCATGCCAACCATGAAAGTGACCCTCGAAGCGTAGGATCTTGTTGCGTCTTGTGAAGGCGCGAGCGACACGGAGAGCCAAGAGATTCGCCTCGGTCCCGGAGTTGACGAAGCGGACACGTTCGGCGGAGGGCACGAGCTTCTGCACCAACTCGGCCCACTGGATATGTAGCGGATGGTCGCTGCCGAAATGGGTCCCGTAGACGACGGCCTCCCGGATCGCCTCGATCACTTCCGGCGGGGCGTGACCCAGGAGTAACGCGCCGTTCCCCATCAGGAAGTCAATGTACTCCTTGCCGTCCACGTCCCACTTGCGGCTGCCCAGCCCGCGCTCGATATAGAGGGGCAGCGGCTCAATATGCCGCAGGTCATGCCCCACCTTCCCGGCTAGTACGCGGGAGGCCCGCTCAAAATACTCCTGGGATTTCCGTGTGGAGGAAACGGCGGAGGGAAGAGTGGCAGCTTCTGGCATGGCAGTGAATCCTCGGTCGAGTGCGTGGTCGAAGTTCATCTTACCTCTGTGTGGCGGGCTGCGAGAACACGGTAGCGCCTCAGCCTGAAGGCGACTGCTTCGGTGGGGCATGGAGCGTACCTGAAACTGAGACACTGCCGGGACTTGACTTCGGCGTCGCCATTCGATAGAAGAGTACTCATATAACAAACATTCTCTGAGCGGTTTGTTTCTTGGTTCCCGCACAAGCAGCTCAATCCAAGTTCCGGTTTCAGCACTGGTGTGGCGGCTTCGCCGCGTCGGCCGGGTGAGACAAGAACTGGAGGGCAGAGCTTCGAATGCGGGCGACTCTTTCGGCGGCGGATGGAAAACGGTGGAAGCCGAGGATCTTCGGTGGTCGATCGCCGGAACAGGACCAAGCTCAGCGCACGCCCGTCTCGACTCTCCTTAGCGGGCTCCTGACCAACTACGTACCATCCCTCGTAGTCCTTCTAATCACCCTTTCGGCTGCCGGCTTCGCTTGGTGGACGGCCCGCCGTTCAACCGACCTCGTTGACGACTCCGGGTGGGTGTTGTTTGTGGGCCTTGCGTTCGCTGCGTCGGTCACTCTTCTGGTCGTCCACTCCGACCGCGACCGCGCCGAATTGGCCCGGCAGGCTGCCTCGGCGACCGAACGGATCGAAGAGGTCGAAGCGCAGTCACGAGTCGAGCGAGATGGCTTTGAAGCGGCCCTTCGGGATTCGACGGAAAACCACCGGCTTGCCGTCGAAGCTTCCGAAGGTGGTTTCTGGGATTGGGACCTCCGGAAGAACGAGATTCGTTTCTCCGCCCGATGGGAGGGCCTGCTCGGCTTCGCTGAACACGAGTTGGGGCGCTGGCCGCTGGAATGGTTCCGCCGTGTTCACCCGGAAGACTGCACGCGGCTTCGTGCCGACCTGCTCAACCACCTGCGGGGCCAAACCTCGGTTTTCGAGTTCGAGCACCGCATGCGTCACCGCGACGGCAGCTACCGGTGGATGCTGAGCCGTGGCATCGCGGTGCGCGACGACAAAGGCCGTCCCAAACGCTTGGTCGGTTCTCACACCGACGTCACTCGCTACCGCGAGGCAGAAAAGCGGTTAGTGCAAGCCGCCATGCACGACCCGCTCACCGGCCTGCCCAACCGCACCTACTTTATGGAGCGGTTGGCGGTGTCCGGACGTCATGCGCACAAGCATCCTGACTGTCTGTTCGCCCTGCTGTTTCTTGACGTCGACCGCCTCAAAGTCGTCAACGACAGCCTTGGGCATCTCGTGGGCGATGAACTGCTCGTATCGATCGGAGAACGGCTCAAAACCTGCGTTCGCCCCAACGACACGATCGCGAGGTTGGGCGGAGACGAATTCGCCATTCTGCTCGATGATCTCCGCGAGGAACTCGAGGCCTCTCAGATCGCCGAGGCCATCCAAAGGGAGCTGGCCCGCCCGTTCCACGTCGCGGATCAGGAGGTCTTCGCCGCGGTGAGCATCGGCATCACCTTTAACTCCGCGGCGCACCAGCGCGCAGAAGACATCTTGCGGGACGCCGATGCTGCCATGTCGCGCGCCAAGGAACACGGCAAAGCCGGCTACGCCATGTTCGACCCGGAGATGAAGACCCGCGCCGTCGAGCGGCTCAACTTGGAAAGAGACCTGCGGCGCGGCTTGGACCGTAACGAGTTTCTGATCTACTACCAGCCAATCTTCGACCTGGCGTCGGCACGGATCACCGGCTGCGAAGCGCTATTGCGCTGGCAGCATCCCGAGCGTGGGTTGGTCTTACCGAACGACTTCATTCCAGTGGCGGAAGAGACCGGCTTGATCATCCCCGTGAGCGAGTGGCTCCTTAACACGGCCTGTGAGCAGACGAAGGCTTGGGAGAAAGACGGCCTTCCGTCGCTACAGTTATCCGTGAACGTCTCCCCGCGGCAGTTCAATCGCCACGACGTATTTGAGGTCGTCAACCGCACCCCCGAGCAGTCGGGACTCGATCCCAGCCTGTTGCTGCTCGAGCTGACCGAGAGCGCCTTGGTCGAGAACGCGGATACGACCATCACACCCATCGTCGAGTTGTACGCCCGGGGCGTTGAAATTGCGCTGGACGATTTCGGTACGGGTTATTCCTCGCTGATCTATCTACGCCGGTTTCCCATCAGCGTCCTCAAGATCAGCGAATCCTTCACGCGCCAGATAGCAACCAATCCGGGCGACGCGGCGATCGCCACCGGCCTCCTGGCGCTGGCCCACAGCCTCGACCTGAGGGTCGTGGCCGAAGGCGTCGAGACCGAAGAGCAGATGGACTTCCTGCGGCTGAAGAAGTGCGACGCCGTGCAGGGCCACATCATCAGTCCGCCCGTCGCGGCCGCGGACTTCACCACCCTCCTCAAACAGCAAGGCCTGTCGGTGACAGTCTAACCCCTGTTCCCTCTAGGAGCGTGGGCCGCGATTGCACCGCAAGTCCTTTTCCGAGCCGCAAACGTGCTTCGGCTATAATCACCAGCATGCTTGTGAAGCCGTCAGGCGTGCTGTTGCTGGGCTTGGCTTGGATCGCCTCCGCCCAGCCGGCACCGCAACCCATCGAAATCGCGCGCGTCCCCAGCTACTGCGAAGGCATCGTCTTCGATCACGACGGCAACGGCTACATCTCCCACGGACGCTATATTACGCAGGTTGTCTTTGCCGGCGATTCGACCATCTCCACCAGTAATTGGGCCGAGACGGGCGCGCCCAACGGACACAAAGTCCTGGCCGACGGCACCCACCTGGTCTGTGACGCAGACAGCCACGCCGTGCTTCACCTCGACGCGAACGGGAAAGTGATCGGCAAGGCTTCGTCCGAGTGCGACGGCAAGGCGTTGCGCGGGCCCAACGATCTCACGCTAGACCCCAAGGGCGGGTTCTACTTCACCGATCCCGGCGGGTCGGAGGACAAACCCATCGGTACCGTCCACTATGTCGATCCGCAAGGCGTCACGCATTGGGTCGCAGGTGGCCTCAGCTACCCCAACGGCATCGTGCTCCGCCCGGACGGCAAGACGCTACTGGTCGGCGAGAGCAAGCAGAACCGCATCCTGGCCTACCCTGTGATCAAGCCCGGGCAGGTGGGCCCGATGAAAGTGTTCGCCGATCTTCCGACGAAGGAAGGCGAGCAGATCGACAATCAACCCGATGGTATCGCGCTCGACGCGGCCGGCAATCTCTACGTGGCTCACTACGGCATGCGGCAGGTACAGGTGCTCGATCCGCACGGTAAGCTCATCCGGCGGCTGCCCGGCGGCAACCTGACAACCAGCAACGTCGCCTTCGCCGGCCCGCGCATGGATCAGCTCTTCGTCACCGGGGCTCTCGGCAAGTCCGACAGTTCGCAGGGGGCTTTGTTCCGGCTCGATCTGGCCGGGGTGCGAGGACTCACGATTCTCCCCGCGAAGCGGTAGCGGTCTCGCGCGATTGCCAGGCCTCGCCGTCTAGCTCTTCGCAACATCGGAGCGGCTTTCCCGAGCATGATCGACTTCACCACTCTTATCGCGGCGCTGCTCGTCGCCCTCGTGCTGGGCTTTCTCGTCTACTTGTCCACGCAGTTAACCGGCCGGGCTCGCGACACGGAGAATATCGTCCGTAACCTCGACCAGGACCTACGCGACCGTCAGGCCGAGGGCCAGCAGCGGCTGCTCGAGCAGCTTGCAGAATCCAAGCAAGACCAACAGGAAGCCATCCACGAACTCGACCAGAACCTCGCCAAGCAATTCGGCGAGCTGCGTTACGGGCTCGAGCAGCGCCACGCTCAAGCCGCCGAGGCGCTCCAAGGAACCCTGCAAAGCCGCGTCGATCGCGTCCAGGAACAGGTGACGAACTCGCTGCAGCGGAGCAGCGAAGAGCTAGGACGCCGCATGGAAGCACTCACCGAGTCGACCGACAGCAAGCTGCACGAGATCAGCGGCCAAGTGGACCGCCGTCTCTCCGAGGGCTTCGAGAAGACCACCGCGACGTTCACCGACGTGGTCAAGCGGCTAGCCTTGATCGACGAAGCGCAGAAGAAGATTACCGAACTATCAACCAACGTCGTCGGCTTGCAGGAAGTATTGGCCGACCGCTCCGCGCGAGGGATATTCGGCGAAGTTCAGTTGAACGCCCTGGTGCGCAACGTGCTCCCCGAGTCGAGCTTCAAGCTGCAGGAGACGTTGTCGAACGGCAATCGGGTAGACTGCCTGCTCCTGCTCCCCGGCCCGACCGGCAACGTCCCGATCGACTCGAAGTTCCCGCTCGAAAACTACCGCCGCAAGACCAACACCGAGCTGCCCGCCGAGGAACGCAAAGCGGCCGAGGGCGCCTTTTCGAAAGACATCCGCAAGCACATCGAAGACATCGCCGAGCGGTACATCCACCCGCCGGAGACCTCGGATGGCGCGATGATGTTCATCCCGGCCGAGGCGGTCTTCGCCGAGATCCACGGAAGCCATCCCGACCTTGTGGAAGAAGCCTACAACAAGCGTGTGTGGATGGCCTCGCCGACAACCTTGATGGCCGTTCTTACCACCGCGCGAGCGGTGATCAAAGACGCCGCCACCCGCGAGCAGGTGCACATCATCCGCGACCACCTCGCTCGGCTCGGCCGAGACTTCGGACGGTTCCAAAGGCGCATGGATAATCTCAAGCGCCACATTGACCAAGCCCAAGAGGATGTCGGCGAGGTGCACACCTCTGCCCAAAAGATCACGAGCCGCTTTGGCAAGATCGAAAGGCTCGATCTCAACGAGGACCTCCATGACGTGGAGGCCCTGCCGCTGTTGGACGCCGCCGAGCGCGAGGCCGACTCGGAGGAGCCTCAATCTTAAGGAGTTCTATGTCACTCGAAACCATGTTTTCACTCGCCGGCAAGAAAGCCCTGATCGCCGGAGCCAGCCGCGGCATTGGCCTCGCTATCGCGAAGTCCACGGCCGCCGCAGGCGCCCACACCGTGTTGGCCGCGCGCTCCCAAGACGCCCTGGCCAAAGAGGTCGAGGCGATCCGGCAGGCCGGGCATCAAGCCGAAGCGCTTGAACTCGACGTAACGACGCCGGAGTCGATTGACGCCGCAGCCGGGGCGCACATGGACATCGACATCCTTGTCAACGTGGCAGGCACCAACATCCGCAAGCCCTTCGAGCAGTACACACAGGACGAGTACGACTACCTGATGCAGACCAACCTGCACGGTTTGGTGCGGCTGACGCAAAAAGTTGGCACGGTGATGATCGAGCGCGGCAAGGGCGGCAAGGTGGTCCACATCGGCAGCCTCATGTCGCTGCTCGGATTGCCCTACCTGTCGGTCTACGCGATGACGAAGAGCGCGCTGGCCGGTCTGACGCGCGTGCTGGCCGCCGAGTGGGCCAAGTTTGACATCCAGGTCAACTGCATTGCGCCGGGATTCATTCTTACCGACCTGAACCGACATATGTGGGAGCCGCCCGAGATGGCCGCATGGCTGAAAGGCGCTCAACCGAACCCGCGTCTCGGCACGCCCGACGATATCGCCGGTCTTTCGGTGTTTCTGTCGAGCCCCGCGGCCAGCTATATCACCGGCCAGGTGATCGCCTCCGACGGTGGGTACACAACGACTGCCAATTGGCCGTATGGCCCGTAGCTGTTTGTAGCGAGCGGAGCTGCCACTAGTGGAGCTGCCGCTATTCGATCGTAGCGGCGGAGTGCCCCGCGCCCTTGCGTCGGAAGGCGCCCTTGGTCCAATGCAGGACTACGCCCGCGATGAAGGAAATCCCGCAGTAGTAATAGTAGAGCAGGTGGAACGGGATCGCCGTGAACGCAAAGAGCGCGTCGTGCGTGTGAGCGAGAAACGCGTAGAAACGCACGTTGAGCGCCATGACGAGCAACACGAGGATGATTGGAGGCAGGACCAGCAGCTCACGCGGCCAGTGACCCAGCAAGTAGATCGCGCACGACAGCGTGCCCACGCCCATCACGGCCGAAAGCACCCTCGCCAGTCCACTATCGTCACGTGACCGCAGGAACCGGTGTTGCACGAAAAGGATCGCAAGCCCTACCAGCAGCGGTGGTAAAAGAGATGGGAGCCCGGAGCCGAACGCGACCAGCACCGCCATCGCCAAGCCGACCAAGACCTCCATCGCCCGGCGCACCCGCACCTCGGAGATGTTCCAATTGAAAAGCCAGTAGTTAGCGGCTACCAGGTACAGACCCACGGCCAAGGGGGCGATAACGATGCTGCCGAAGTGAATCGCGAGCGCCACCAATGCAAGTACGAGTAGATGCACCAGCGCGACGTTGGCCCGCTGCATCGCTCGCAGATTCAAGTCCGGATGCATATGGTGGCTACTGAGGATCAACTCGGTCCAGGGTATCCCTCGGTCAAGCACGTCCGTTTTAAGGATGCCCCAAAAGCTCCACTTCTTTAGATGCTTGACGCGGAGCTGTTTGTCGAGGCGCATTCGTCTCGCATCGGCGTGCATGCGGTAGCCCAACTCGATGTCTTCGATGGACGGACGTTTGTACTTCTCGCTGAAGCCGACGTAGTCGGCGAGCACCGAGCGTCGGATAGCGCCACAGCCGCTCCAGAAAGTGAACGCCTCTTCGTTGGCTTCCTGATGGACGAAGTGGTGGAACAGATTACGGTACTGCGAGAGGAAAGTCCGGCTCGTCCGGCTCGTCGTCGTAGGAGCCGATCAGGGCGTCGAGGTCGGCTTCCTGCTCAAAACACTCGGCGACACGCGCCACTGAATCGGGGCCGACGCAAACGTCAGCGTCAACGAAATAGAGGATGTCGCCGGCCGCTTCGCTGATGGCCCGGTTGCGGGCAGCCGCGGGACCGCGATTGACGACTCCCCGAATGACCTTGCAGCCACGCCGCTCGGCGACCTCGGCGGAGTTATCCGTCGAGCCGTCGTCGACGACGATGCACTCGAAGTCCCGGAAGGTCGAGTTTTGGAGACTCTCCAGGCAGCGGTCGAGGTGCGCCGCGGAGTTGTGCACCGGGACGATGACCGTGATGGCGGGCTGGGGTTTTGCTGCGGGTGTCAACAACTTAGTCTATGACCGTACGACCGTCTTTTCAATCTTCGCGAGGCATCGAGCGGGGGCGGGCCCTAGAGCCCAACGTTCGGCCGCTGCGAGAACCCGTGCCGGAAACTTCTTCAGCGTGTCGGCGGCCCGGGCCGGACCTGTTCTAACACATCCAGGATTCTATCCGCTGCCTTGCCGTCCCACAGGGCCGGCGCCGGTCCGGAAGAAGACGGCTCGGCGAGCACCGCGTCCACGGCCGGAGCGATGTCCCCGTAGTTCGTGCCGATCAGGCGATTGGTACCTTCTGAGATCGTGATGGGCCGCTCGGTGTTGTCGCGCACAGTGAGACACGGCACGCCGAGCACGGTCGTCTCTTCTTGAATGCCACCGGAGTCGGTAACCACCACGCGCGCCTGGCTTTGCAGGTGAAGGAAGTCCAAATAGCCCAGCGGCGGGCAAACCGTCAGTCCACTGGTGTCGATCGTCGCGTGCTCGATCACCTTCTTCGTGCGCGGATGCACGGGAAACACGACCGGCAAGCGCGTGGCGACCTCCCGGAGGGCTTGCATGAGCGAGTTCAATCGCGCTGCGTCATCGACGTTCGATGGCCGATGCAACGTGGCAACTGCGTATTGATGCGGCTCCAGGCCGAGCCGCTGGTGGACGTCCGAGTTGGCCGCTCTCTCGCGAAACCGCAGCAGCGTGTCGATCATCACATTTCCCACGAGAAAAACGCGTTCTTCGGGCACGCCCTCGGCTCGCAGGTTCTCGACGCCCGAGGGTTCACTGACAAACAGATAATCCGAGAGAACGTCGGTGACCACGCGGTTCACTTCTTCGGGCATCGAACGGTCGAAGCTGCGCAGGCCAGCCTCGACGTGGGCCACCGGAAGGCCTAGCTTCGCCGCCACCAGCGCGCTCGCCAAGGTCGAATTCACGTCACCCACCACGACCAGTGTGTCAGGCCACCCGGAAGCAAGCTCCGGCTCGATGCGCCGCATGATCTCGGCCGTTTGTTGCGTTTGCGAGCCTCCGCCGGAGCCCAGGTGAACGTCCGGCTCGCGCAGCTTCAATTCTTCGAAGAAGGTTTGGGACATCTCCGGTGAGAAGTGCTGGCCCGTGTGAATGAGCTGCGCTTCGAGCGCCGGCCGCGCGTCCACGGCATCGAGAATCGCGGCCATCTTGATGAAGTTCGGCCGTGCTCCGACGACGCAGGTGAGGCGGATGGGTTGCATCAGGACATCACGGCGGGAGTCGTAGCCGGTGGCCGGCGTCCGCTCCGACCGTCGTACGGCAAGGAGGACAAAGTCGAAAAGGAAGGCCTACATGAAAAAGAGGGTGACGCCTCGGCGTCACCCTCCTCGAAGATCGCTTTCCTGCCAGCCTAGCCCACAAACAGGTCGGTCACCGCCTTGCCCTTGACCAACTCCCTGGGCTGGCCGAGGTGGTTGTGAATCTCCTGATTCGGGTCAATGCCGAGGGCGTAGTAGACGGTAGCCAGCAGGTCGTTCGGGTGGACCGGTTTGTCTTTCGGCGACGAGGCCGTCTCGTCCGACGCGCCGTAGAGCCGTCCGCCGGGGATGCCCGCGCCCGCAACCAGCGCCGTGTAGCAATAGGGCCAATGGTCGCGGCCGTCGGGGGAGTTCGAGTTGCCCGACGTGCTGACGCCCAGGCGCGGCGAGCGTCCAAACTCACCCACGGCCACGACCAGCGTTTCGTCAAGCAAGCCGCGCTCGGTCATGTCTCCGAGCAGAGCGGTGAGCGTCTGGTCGAGCACGGGACAGTGCAGGTTCTTGAGCGGACCGAAGTTCGAAGCGTGGGTGTCCCAGGCCGTCGTTTCCGGATTACCATTGGCAACCGAGGGCCAGTTGAGTTGGACAAACCGCGTACCCGCCTCGATCAGCCGACGGGACATCAGCGCGCCCTGGCCGAACGTCGTGCGTCCGTAGCGGTCGCGCATCTTGGCCGGCTCTTTCTCGAGATCGAACGCGTCGCGCGCCTTGCCGGAGAGCACCAGATCGTAGGCCTTCTCGTAATATTTATCGAGCGCCGAGTTTTCGACCGCCTTCTCGAGATCGGGCATCGACTTGTTGATGCCTTTCAGTAACTCGAAGCGCTCCTGCAGCCGCTCGGGAGGCGTCTCTTTGCGCAAAGCCAAGTCGTCAAGCTTGATCGATTTATTGGGGTCCTGATAGAGCCGGTAAGGGTCGAAGGCCTTGCCGATGAAGCCGGCCGCGCCGCCTTTGCCGATGACGCTGGATTCCTGTAAGGGCCGCGGCATCTCGACAAAAGGCAGCACCGCTTCGGTCGGCGGCTTCATTTTGCTGATCCACGAGCCTGCCGTGGGGAAGTCGATGGGCGAGGGCGGCTCGAGCTGGCCCGACGGCGACACCTTGTCGGGCGGATAGCCGGTCAGCATCTGGTAAATCGCCGCCGTGTGGTTGAACAGCCCCTTGGGCGTGTAGCTCATCGACCGGATCAAGGTGCACTTGTCGACTGACTGGGCGAGCTTGGGCATCGTCTCGCTGAGCCAGATCCCCGGTACTTTGCTCTTGATGGGCTTGAATTCGCCTCGGATGTTGGAAGGCGCGTCGGGCTTGGGGTCCCAGATATCGATGTGGCTCGGCCCGCCTTGCAGGAAGAGCATGAGGACCGACTTGGCGCGACCGAAGCCAGTCGCACCTTCAAAGCGCGGCGGCGCGGCGGCGGCGCGGGCACGATCCTGCAGCGCGAGGATCTGCGACAGACTCACCCCCAGCAGGCCCATTGACCCGACCTGCATGAAGTCGCGGCGACTTACGCCGTCACAGTTGCGTACCGCTATACGTCCAGGAATCGTTAACATGCTCGCCTCCCCAGCGACCGAGTGTATCCGCCCAATATTATAGGCCACCCAACACCAACTTGGTAGCAGGACTGTTCGGGGATAACTTCCTTCAACGCAATGGCCTCACCGCCGCTCAAAAAGGTACAGCGTCCGTTTGGTGCCGGGGATGGGCGAACGCCACGCCATCTGGAAATGAGCCTGAAAGGCTTCCTCGAAGGCCGCTTCCTCGTAGTCGTCGAAGATGTCTTCCCGAGCCGCCAGCAAGCCCTGCACCAGTGGGTCCTCCTTGGGGACGAACTCGATCAAGACCCGCCCACTGAGACGGGCCAGAAAATCAACTAACAGGCTGAGAGGGACGTTTCCAGTGATGCGGAGGTGGTGGACGACCGCCAGGGCCAAAACCAGGTCCGGTCCCGGCCGGTCGAGGAGCCCCATCCTCTCCTTGCCACCGAAACCCAGAGGCGGTGTTGGGTTCGTGAGGTCCATCACGAGCGGAAGCATGTGAGAATCGCCGTTGTCTCGCGAACGGACATAGTTCTCATTCACCGACAAGGGGTCCTGGTCGTAGCAGACGCAGTCGATCCCAAGGCCCGTCACCACGCGACTGTAGTTGCCGACATTGCCACCGAGGTCGAATACCAGCTTCGGTCCACAATCCCGGACTGCCTTCTCCACGGCCTGCTTTTTGAACGCCTCGCTCTCGTCTGAATAGTGGCTCGCGTCGGCGTAGTAGGTGGACCAGGACGACTTCTTCTGCCGCGGATGGATCTTCTGCACGGTCGAGATGAGAGATTCGATCACTGCGATCTTTCTTTGAGAACTCATCCGAATGCTGGTCGGGGCGCGGCCTTGGTCCGCTTGGGCGTGTTTCTGCTGACTTCGGGCGTGGAGGCCCACGTGCATGAACACTCCCGGCTGAAGCCGAACCCGGAGCGGCAACAACCGATGCGTCACCGACAGGTCGAACCCATCGATTGACGTTGCCAGATAGCGATGAAAGCCGGAATCGACATGGGCCGCGAGCAAAAGCGGTGACAGGAAATGCTCGCAGAATTGGCGGTATGCCACCCAAGGGCGGTCCGTGTCTATTTCAAACGAGAGCGTATCAATGAAAACCGGTTTGCCTCTGTGAAACTGAACGTTAAAGAAAGAAGCGTCCTTGAGCGCCATCCCGATGTTCAGCGCCTGCCTCTGAATCTCCAGTGTCAGCAAGGCGGCATCTTTGAGCTGATCGAAACACCATTCGTAAGGGTAGGAGATAAACTTCAGTTGCTCGGGAACGATCACCTTCGCGACCCCTTGCTGTAACTCGCCACGGGCCCTGTCCTCATGGTGCGACAGCAACAGCTCCTGGTCAGTAAGCTGCTCGTAGAGACCCGAGCTCATCATCTGCTCGTAGTCGTTGAGGCCGACGTGAGAGATCGCGCGCTTGAAAAGCCCGCCTTCGTGGAACACAAAGCCTGCCGGATCACGAAAGGAGGTGGGGCTCGGTACGGCTGGTGGCTGCATGATGCGTGCTCGCTTCAATGAGCAGGGCGTGGAAACGATCTGCTTGCTTTCTTGGGAGTCGGTCCTCGACGAAGTCAATTCTTGCGATGAGTTCAGCCCCTCGACTCCCGCACTCGACTGTTCGTGCTCCTCCCACAGTTTCAAGAAAGGGAAAGCCGAAAAGCTCTCCGACAACTGCCGAAAAGAGCCTTTCTTCCCCGTTCGACGGCCCTCCATCCGCCAGGTCCGTTACGAGGGCTTCTCAACCTCGCGTCTGGTCGGGCTTGTCATCCTCCGACCACAGCCGGAGAAACGGTATTGCGCCAAAGCCGCCTTCGCCCTGAGGGTAGTAGACCGCATCCAGTCCATCCGGCAAGTCCCATGGCTCTTCAGGGTACAGTTCCTTCTTGAGAAAAGTGATGAGGCTGCCCTTTTGGCGGACCCACCGCCCGTTGTGCGATCCGGGTTTGCGCACGGCGGCGAACGTCGAGAAACTCTCCAGCAGCGCTCGAGATGAACTGCCTTTCCCCCCGCGCCCCATGATTCTAGATCCGTGGTCCCCGTGCAGCACAAGCGTTGACGAATCAAGCAACTGGTGTGCCGCCAGCTCGTCGAGAAACTCCCCCAGACGCTGATTCAGGTACTGCACTTGCTCGGCGTACTGGGCATGACGGACCTGATACAGAGGATGCTCCGGCTGCGTGGGCATGGGCGTGCCGACGATCTCCGAAAGAGGCCGGGAGGTGCCGTCCGCCCGGTAGACCCAGCTGAAGTGGGGTGCGACGAGATGGGCAAGAAAAAGCGTGTCTTGCTGGGCTGTCAGGATGTCGTCTTGCAGCATTTAGCAGCCGAGAATACGTAGCGAAATGGGCTGTGCCCACCATAGATATTGAACCTGCGTGAAGCGCGGGTAGATATTCTTTGCCGCCAAGTGTAACGGCTTGTTCCTGGCCGCGTGGGTTCCCGTGACTAGCCACATGCGGTCCGCCAACGAAAAAGGCACCATGGTCGCTGTACCAAGACTGAGCACATCGTAATCGACCGTTCTTTCAGCCCCGGCACCGGCGCCGAAGTAGCCTGGTCCACGAAGCTCGTAGAGGTGGACTGCATATCCCCGCGACTTGAAATGAGTAAAGATCTTGAACTCCGCTTGGCCTCCTTGGCTGCCGGTGTCTGCCTCCAAGTCCTCGTCGAGCAGCTTGAGATCCAGCAGGCTCGGTATGGCGTTCGCCGTCGCTGCGTAGTGACTGAAAGCGTTCTCGTATACGGTGAAGCCACGGGGAACGAAGGTATCACGGATCGAGTTGACGGCCTGCCTCGAAGCCGCCACGTCTTCCGGAAAGCCCGCGGGCCCCGCGTACTCATCCAAGATCAGATAGATCACATGCCGGGGACCGCCTGTAGAGCGGCTGGGCATGCCAGGTCTCTCCGAGTCTCGGACCTCGATGAGTGGCGGACCGAGTAGCGACTCGACCGAGCCTGCTACGAAGGAAGCGGAGAGAAATACCAGCAAGATGACGGCCAACTTCTCTCGCATCCAATAGCTGAGCGCCCCGAGAACGGCGAGCCCAGCGGTCAGCAGCCAGATCGGATCAGTCTCGAGCAGACGCGGATGCAAGGGCTGCGTGTGAGGCACGAGCATGAAGGCCACCACCGCAACGAGCGCCGTGTAGAACAAATAACTTGGGCGCGTGAGCCACGCCAGCAGCGAGCAGCCGGCCGCCAGGTTTTTCATCACAAGAGATATCCACCGGCTGCCAGTAGCAGGCTGATCGCTACCTCGCTGCGCAAGAACGGATATCGCCAGTCGATCAGATGCTCGACAAAGGGAAGCACGAACAGCGCCCAGAACAGCGCGAACCGAAACCAGAACGCGGAGGGCGTCCATATCCTTCGGGTTTCCATGGCTCAGGCGGATTCGTTCGAGAGTGCCGGCCCGACCGTTCTACCGGCAGCAAAGGCGATGACGCCGGCGACCGGAAAGAGACATTGGCGGCGTCAGCGAGCGGAAGCACTCCTGTCTGCGAAGAACGGCTAGTCCTCCGGCCGTGAGCGGAAGAAGCCCACGATCTTCTTCCAATAAAGCTTGCTTCAGGGTCAGGCCCGCCGCGATGGCACCGATCGTCACCTGCACCAGCATGCTGCCGGTGCCCGGATCGAGGTAGGCGAGCAGCGGCTCCGGTGCTGAAACGAGCAGGCATAGGGCGAGCGCAATGGAACCGCGTCCGCCGTTACCGCTGCGCGCTCGCTTGGCGTAGGTCCTCACGTGGCGAACCATCATTGCAGGAAACCTCGCCGCCGCTAGGCGTTCTTCTTCTTGTACCACTCGACCTCAGGCCCGATCTTGCCTTTGCTGGTGCGCGTGAGGAGCTTGGTCATTTCCTTATCGTCAAAGGGCCGCTGGTGTTTGATGACGGAGACGTTGTGCTCGAGCTGTTCGACGGTCTCGACGCCGGAACAGATCGTATCCGGGCCTTGGGCCATGGCGAAACGCAGGCATTCGGAGATGGTCGCGATCTTGTTGTTGAGAATCGGCCCCATGGCGTTCGTCTTCATCGCGATCTTGCCGAGCCCCGCCGCAGTCACCTTCGGCAGAACATTGTCGACAAAGCTCAGATAGTGCGGATCGACCAGGTTGACCGGGTGCTGCACTGTCTCCCAGCCGTCATAGCCCTTGAGTAGCGCCAGGTGGACTTGCGGGTCATGGTGACCGGTGAATCCGATGTGCCTCACCTTGCCCTGCTGCTTGGCTTTGACGAATGCTTCGAGCGATCCCTTGGGGCCGAAGATTTTCTCGACCTCGTCCATGCGTGCCACCTCGTGGCACTGCCAAAGGTCAAGATGGTCGGTACGCATGCGCTTGAGGGTGTCTTCGAGCTGCTTCATGGCACTGTGCTCGTCGCGCAGTTCCGCTTTGCTCATCAACAGGACCTTGTCACGCTTTCCACCCGCGAGGGCATGTCCGTAAAACGAGTCGCTGAGCCCACTGTGATACTTGTGGGCGCTGTCGAGGAAGTTCACCCCGAGATCGATGGCGCGGTGGATGACCTTGGTGGCGTTCTCCGGGCCCTTCTTGGCCATGTGGAACCCGCCCAGGCAAAAAAGGGACACCCGCAGGCCCGATTTGCCGAGCGTCCGCATCGGCATCTCGCCTTCGGCCACCAGAGGCAACGCCGCTGTCAAGCCGACGCCGCCCGCCACGCTGCTCTTCAAGAAATCACGTCGCTTCATCGCCAACCTCCTACTAAAACCACCACGCCACAGGATAGCATTTGCTGCATGAGCAGCTTTTCGGCCCACCCCTACAATTCGAGCAAATAACCCTGTTTGCCGACGTTACGCGCCGCCGTTCTCCCCAAGGTGGTCTCGGTCCCCGCCGTTTCATGAATGTGCCCGCAAAAGAAGTAGTCGGGCTGCTCGGCATCGACAAACTCGCGTACGGCGCGGCTGCCGAAATGCTGTCCGGGGTTGACCCCATCGAGGTCGGTGTCGAGCGGGGGAGCATGGCAAACAAGCACCAGCGGCGACAAGCCCGCGAACTTGGTCAGCCGCTCGGCCAGTTCCTCCTCGCTATACTCGCCAGGCGTGTTGAACGGCGTGGGGTTTGAGTAGCCCAATCCGGCAAAGTGGTGGCCGCCTGCTTCGAAAACCTGCTCGTGGAAGTTCCGCAGGCCGTAGCGTTCGCAGAACTTGCCAATCTGATCGGCCGACTCGTGATTGCCCGGCAGCACCCAGACCTTCTCGCCCAAGGGCTCCAGGATCTTCCCGCAGTCGCCCAACCCCTTGGCCCAACTCACGAGGTCGCCGGCGGAGATGTAGATGTCGGCCGGTTCGGCGGCCAACCTCTCCAGCCTGCGTAGGTCATTGTGAATATCAGAAAAGATCCGGACCTTCATGAAGACCTCCTCGGGCCGAATCGCGAACGCGCGGGCACGTCTCTCGCGGTTCGGCGATGTCCTACCAACGATGCCTTATCAATATAGAGAGCCCGCCAGGCACAGATCCTCGGCTTGCACCACCAGCCGCCCTCGAAACTGTCAGAGCGTAGCCACTCTGCGCCTGGCAACGTCTTTCGGTGAGAGCTGGGCGGTGGTGGAGCCAACTCCACTTCCCTGCCAGTTTCCTTGCCGCAACCGCCTCCGGCTAGGGCTCTTTCCCTTCGAGAGAAGGGCGGATCACTTACTGGCAACTCGCAGGAGTAGCGCTACGCTCGACGTGTATCGTTGGGTCTCGCCCGTTTCGTCACGACCTGCCTGTTGAAGGACTCGCATGGAGACCGTCCAAGACGCTATTCGTCCGTCGGGAGTTCGTTCCGCTCTGCGGGCCTCGCTGTTTCTCGGCGCGGCCATCGTGGTGCTCATCGTCGTGGCGGGTGCGCTCTACCTCCCACCCTTGCTGGCAACGTACGGCGCCTACTACTTGGGCGCGCTCCTGGTGACCGCGATGCTTGTGGCGCTGGCCCCCAGGCTCTGGAAGGCCTCGGCCAATACCGGGCAGAAGCGCGTCCGCCTAGCTTTTCAATTGCAAGCGGTCCTCTCGGGAGCAGTGGCCCTGGTGGCGCTCGTGTTTGTCGCCTGTCCGTTGGAGTTTCGCTCCGGAACTCTGTTTGAGATCCTGGTCGTCGCGATCCCCTCGCTCGCCTTCGCGGTACCGGCCGGCATGCTGGCCGTGGCCTATCTCCTCAAGGATCAGTCGGACGCGAGTCTTTTTCGTGACAACCCGGCCGTGCAGACAACGCGGCTCCTCGTCTCAGCTTCGTGGGTGGGCTCGGTCCTTTTGGTAGCGCTCGCTATTTGGATTCAGTCCCGGTTCAGCTAGGCTTGCTGTTCGGAACCCTCGGCTGGGCGTCCCGACATTCGCTCATCTTCGAAACGAGCGCCTGTCGGTTGGATCACATCCTTGACACAACACGGTGGAAAGCAGATACTCCAGAGCAGACCAGCGTCATCTGCTAAAACATAACGAACCCCGCCCCCCAGACCGGACTTGAGAGCGGGTGAAGCAGCGGGTGGCGCAATGCTGTCGTGACGAGATCTGCAGCAGCTTTGCGAGCCGGATGTTTGCTGTCTTTGGCCGCCTTGCCCCTGTTGGCCGCGGACCCAGGGCCCGCGAAGTTTGTCGCGGAACCGGCCGCTTCGGCCGGAAACGCGGTTGCGGCGGACATCGGACCGTCCGAAACGCTATTCGCTCTGATCGAACAGCTCCGCCCGCTACAGATCAACGGCCCCCACATCGACTTCACCGACGTCATGTTCGATGCCCAAGTTACATCCAGAAGATGGCAGCGCCGGCGGCGGTCCCCCTTCCGTTCGCGTCGGGGCTCGGGTGAATCGTCGTCAAAGCAAGGCCGAAAGTCTGGCAGAGGCAGCGCTCGCGGCGGCCTGTGAACGTCGAGACCTCGGCTGACTTGAGCTCCTTGTGCTCCGGCGTCGCACCCGTATCCCGCGTTGCGTATAACCCGGCTTCAAGCTACTATGAGCCAATCGGGGGTTGAAGGACGATGAAGACCACGCGGAGGGAATGGATGCGAACCGGAGTCAGTTTGGGGGCCGTGGCGCCTTTGATGCTTACGCCTCAGAGAGCCTCGGGCTATAGCGTCGACGAGGTCGAGAAGCGCCTCGGCTCGCGCAAGGGAATTGAGGGCGTCACCAAGCACGATCTGCCGACGCCGGCGCTGCTCATCGATCTCGACCTGCTCGAGGCGAACATCGACAAGATGGCGCGGCACGCCAGGGCTGCCCCGATCAATCTGCGTCCGCACGGAAAGACGCACAAGTGCCCCGAAATCGCGCGGCGGCAGATCGCGGCCGGTGCGATCGGGCTGTGCTCGGCCACGATCAGCGAAGCCGAACGCATGGCCGACGCCGGCATCCCCGGCATCCTGCTGACCTCGGAATCCGCCGGCCCCAATAAGATCGCGCGCCTTGTAAGGCTCACCAAGAAACATCCCGACACGATGGCCGTGGTGGACAGCGCCGTCAGTGCCCAGCAATTGAGCGAAGCCGCCAAGGCCGCCAAGGTCACGCTCAACATCATGATCGATATCGATCCGGTCGGACGCCGCACCGGCATCGAGCCCGGCGCGCCCGCCCTCGCACTCGCCAAGAAGGTCGATCAGCTTCCCAACTTGCAGTTACGGGGCGTGCACTGCTACTCAGGCCGCTCGTCGCACGTCCAAGGTTTCGAGGCGCGCAAAGAGCATTCCGAGTCCGTCATGGCGAAGCCGATCGAGACCTTCGCGCAGATGCAAAAAGACGGCCTGCCCGCCGAGATTATGTCCGGCACAAGCACCGGGACGTACAACGTCGACTCGGCGCTCAAGGGCATGACCGAAATGCAGGTCGGCTCCTACGTCTTCATGGACGTCGACTATCGCAGGATCGGCTGTAAGAGCGGCGACGTCTACGACGACTTCGCGCCTTCGCTCACCGTCCTGGGGACCGTCATCAGCAAGAACCACAACGACCGCGCCACGCTCGACTCGGGCCTGAAGGCTTTCGCCACGGACCGTAAGTTCGGTCCCGAGATCATCGGCATCGAGGGCGTCGAATACCGCTTCGGCGGCGACGAGCACGGTATCCTCGAACTCAAGAACCCCAGCCGCGATGTGCGCATCGGCGACAAGTTCGAGCTGATCGTGCCGCATTGCGATCCCAACGTGAACCTCTACGATCGCGCCTACTGCGTGCGCGGGGATAATGTCGTCGAGATCTGGGAGATCGGCGCGCGCGGCCACGTGTAGCAGAGGGCGTAGGCTCTCACGGCGACGTACATCCTGCCGGTGCGCCCGCCGCTCCTGAACGCATTCCATTAGTCCTGGTCCGCGGTGTCAACCCGGGCACTCCCCGCACGATCCACCCTAATGATCCGGGACGTGCCCACGCCCCAACGGCTCAAGCGCTCCCCAGCAGAGGGCTGGCGGGGGCCGCATCGGTCAAGTTTCCCGTGAGCGGGATGGTTGCAGGCAGGGCGCCGCGTCACCGCCGTTCGCCGAGCGTCACCGGTCGATCGGTAACGCCTGCGCGCGCGAAATATTCAACGTCAATTCGGCGTGGTCGAGTTGCGGGATGGCAAGGTCTCTTGGAGCGCGTAGTGAAAATCGCCAAGCGGCCATACCATCGGCGGGGGTCGGCAGGTTGGCGAACGATGCAGCCCGCATGGTCATGCCGCCTTCCATCGCCGGGACGCTGCACGATGTGCCGTGAAAAATGCTGCGTGAAGGGTCGTTCTCATCGGCGACGTAGACGCCGACCAGCAAGCCCACGCTATCGCCCGGTTCGTAGTTGCCGCTCGCCCATTCGATCGTGATGTCCTGACTGAAATCAATCGAGGCGGGAGTGGTCACCACGGGAAGGGGGGGCAATTCGACCGCCGCGCTGAAGGCTTCGGTGTCGGCGCCGCCGGGGGCTTGCAGCATCCAGGTGCCGGGAACGAGCAGGTCTACGATTCCCGGCTGAGTGAACAGGTAGGGATCGAAAAGGCTCTGCCCCACGATGCCGCCGGGCGCTGAGGGCCGCCGCAGTTCGAACCTACGGCCGTCAGGCCCAAGGAACTCGAGTGCCTCACCGGCGTCCGCGGGGACCAAAGCCGGATTCGGCGGCGCCGGTGGTTGGGGCAGGGGTTCGAATGGGCTGAAGTCCCCGCGGATGAACACCCCTGTGACTGTGGCCGAACCGCACGACAGCCGCGCGCCGCCGGCGGGGCTACCCGAATCGGGGCTGCGCTGGGCCACACCCGTGCCATTGGCGAGTTCGAGGTCGGCGAACACCCTCAGCGACCTCGTGGTCAGCGGTTGGGGGCCATCCGGCGGGAAGAGGAAATCGTTGTCGCTGACGAAAACTTCGAGCGTCTTGATGCGCCCGCCCGCATCGAGGGCCTCGAGCGTTTCAGGCGGTAGCTGCCAGGGGTGATCGCATCCGCCCGCGCCATCAGCGATCGATACGCTGACTCGGCCACTCGAATATCCGCCGGCCGACACCGACACGGGGACGTAGCAGCCCCTGAGCAGCTCTTCGCTGTCGGGCAAGGGTACGTTGAATTGATCGACGCCCGGCAGCGCCGGCGCGGGGCCTGCGTAGTGCGGCTTGAGAGACATGTTCCCAATCCTCACGTAAACGTCGTCACCGGGGGAAACCTCGCCCAAGCCCGTGCCCCACAGGATGATGTATTGGCCGGGCTCGGCGGGGTTGGTGAGGGTGTTGAGCGGCTGCTCGGTCGGCGAGACGAAGTTTTGGATCACGCCTGGGCCAAAGCCTTGCTGGCTGACAGCAAAGAGGCCCGGCAAAGAATCGACGACAAGGATTTCGACCGCAGTGCTGCGCCGATCCTGATAGACCACCGTTGCTTGGGCGGGACCAGCGGGCGTTTCGAACGGCAGGATGCCTCCTAGCTGGAAGTTCCAGGCATGGATCATCGCCGCACTATAGATGATGCCGCTTTCGACTGAGAGGATTTCGATTCGCGAGCCAGCCAGTTCCGGCAGGAACGGCGGTTTCGGGACGACGAGGTCGTCGGGCCCAAGCCACGCTCCGCGGACGAGAAAAATGCCGCCGCGCGCCAGCCTCGCGGGAAGCCCGGGGCTGTTCGATGCCCCGTGGACGATCCCGAATGGCGGGATAGCGGGGTTCGGTATGTTCGTTTGGGCCGTCGCAGCGATGCTGCCGACGACGAATACGCCCACCAGTGCGCGCCTCATAGTCCCTCCCCTGAATTATCGGGGATCGAGCAGGGCTGCTGTGTAGCTTTTGGTAGTGGGGTCTCAGGGTGGCGATGAAGAATCGGAGATACTCAGCCACACGTCGCGGAATCAGCATCGGCCGTGTCATCGACGGAGTGGGTGACTCGTTCGATGTCATCTAGACTTCCGCCGCTAGGACCCTAGCAAGTGCTTTCCGTGAACCGGACATGTCGGAAGCAGCCCTCGTCCGGCTGGCTGCAGCGCCGTTTCGACTTCTAGACCCGAGGTGGACGTAAGGCCCGATTAGTAGAAGCTGTGGTCCGTGTTGAGCGCGTTAGTATTCGCGGCGCTGCACAACTTTCAGCGCCACGAAGAACAAAATCCCGGCCAACCCCAGTGAAAAGGCCATCGCAGGCCACGGCACCGTGTGCGCGATCAGGGGCGAACCGTCTCGCATGGCTCGAAAGATGTTCACCGATGCCGGCAGTAGCGGGGTGTGATCGAACAGAAACCATAACGCGCCAAGTGCAATTGCGCTTGCGGGCCCGCACCAGGGGTGGTCGAGGAAAGTAGCCAGCAATACGCTTGTGGCATAGAGTCCCGTTGCACACGCAGTGAGGACTACCGCATGTCTAAACATTTCCTCAGGCGTACTCGTATCCCGCAGCGTCGGGAACAGAATCCACAAGAGACAGCACATCACTGCGATCACGCCCGCCATTTCCAACCATCCGAGACCGGCTCTGACTGCGAGCAAACGGAACCGGCTCACTGGCAAAGAAAGGGTGAATAACGTCGACTCGTGCAGGCCCTTGCTCTCCTGAAAGGCGGGTTGCGTAGCAATGCCCGTTCCCGCGAACATCATGGAAAGCAAGGCCACCGCGAGCAGGCCGATAGCGCCTCCGGTGACTGCGTGGAGGCCGTACTGTGCTTTCCATCCAATCGGAGAGAACTGAACCGTCATTAGGCCGACGACGACAACCGCAAACAGCAGTCGAAACCGGGTTTCCATCCATCCTTTTCGCCAAAGCATGTCAGTTGCTCCTCACGTGTTCCAGGAAAATCTCTTTGAGTGTCACCGGGAAACGCTCGATCGTCGTGCCAGGCAACGATCGTGCCTGCTCGACGATGGCATCAGCGTTGTGGCTTGCAAGGATCGAGAGGACGCGCCCCTCCTGCCGCACAGATTCGACTCCGTCCACCCAGCGCGTCGGCGCCTGCACGGAGGCCGTGAAGACTACCTGGAGCCGCTGGTACTGAACCTTCATGTCGTCCAGGGATCCCGCCACGATCATCTTGCCCTGATCGACTATGCCGATATGATCGGCGATTAGCTCAACCTCGGCTAGTTGGTGTGACGAAAAGAATATGGTGGTCCCTATCGAGGCGGCGATGCTGACCAGTTCTCGCATCACGTCTTCAACGGCCGCCGGGTCCAGGCCGTCGGTAGGTTCATCCAGGATCAGCAGTTCGGCTCCGCGCGAGATTGCCAGCAGCAGCATCAGCTTCGATAGCATTCCCTTGGAGAGATCCGGAATCTTGCGCTTGGGCGGAAGCTCGAATATCTTCAAGTAGCGCCGTTCCAGATCGTCACGCCATTTGGGGAAGAAGGGACGCGTGAAGCTAATGATCTGCTCCACCGTCATATAGGGGTAAAGACTCTTGTCCTCCGTGACGAAGCCGATGCGGCGCCGGATCTCAATGGAGCGGTCGGCATCGTCGACCGGGATTCCAAACACGCGCGCGCCACCGCTGTCGGACCGCAGCATACCCATCAGAATCTTAAGAGTTGTCGTCTTACCCGCGCCGTTGCGGCCGAGGAAACCGAACACGCTTCCCTGCGGCACGCGTAAATCCAGGCCGCGCAAAGCAGGCTGGCTCTTGAAAGACTTCTTGAGTTGGCTTGTTTCAATAAGGAACTCAGTCATGGTTTTTCTGCCGCTACTTTCTCCGAAAGACTTTCCGCGCGTGCCTGGACCATCTCGTTCTCAAACACCCTTCGAATCTCCTCGTCTGTCAGCCCCAACGATGCAACCTTCTTGATCGCCGACTGCACAACCGCTTGAGCCTCGCGCATCAGCGGGGCTCGCCCTCCTACCGATTCTCTGATGAACGCTCCGGAGCCGTGCTTCAGCTCGATGATTCCTTCGTGTTCCAACTCCCGGTACGCCCGGACCACAGTGTTTGGGTTCATGACCAGGTTCTCGGCAGCCTTGCGGATGGTCGGGAGCCGGTCGCCCTCCCGCAGCGCGCCAGTTTCCACGGCGTGCTTCACCTGCGCGATAAGCTGGAGGTAGAGCGGAATTCCGGAAGATTGATTGAGTCGAAAGATCACGAGTAAGTGTACTAGTCTACTGACACAGTATACACATCTACTTGGGCGTGTCAAGCGCCGTTCTCGCGATAGCATCCTCAACCCCTGTCCACTTGACCCTCCAATACACCTCCCGGAGAAGCTCCTATGAGGTTTGTACCGCTTCCGAGGTGGGGGATCATCGGAAGTGTGCGCCGGCGCGGACGGGAAGTTCCGGCAGTCTCCGATCGCAGCGCTTTGCTGGTCGTAACGGAGCGCCTGCACGAGCCTGAAACCTCAGCGCCCTTACGGTGTCTGTAGCCAGTAGTCTATAGAGGACCATGTGGGCCTCGGGGCCAGAGCCCGAAGTCAGGAAAGCGTATTCTTGCCACAGGCCATTAGGATGCTTGGGGGCGGATCATTCTCTGTCGAGCGGCGTCTAGTGGCGCTCCTGCTGTTGGCTTCGTGCGCCTTTGGGGCAGAATCGATCACAGGCCGTGTGTTCGAGCGGGTCGGGGACCGACTGGTTCCGTTGCACAAGGTTCTCGTGTCGGTGGGCTCGCCGGACGGCCGACAGACGTTCGCTGTTACCCGAAGTGACGGCGAGGGCCGCTACCTGCTTACCGGCGAACCTGCGGGACGCCTGCGGTTGAGTGCCGAGAAATTCGGCTATCTCACCGTCTCGGCGGGCGGTAAGAGGCAGCCGGAGCTCAGTGTAAACTGCTTCGAAACCCCATGCGGTCCGTTCGACTTCGAACTCGTCAAGGGCGGTATCGTGGCCGGCAACGTTGTCGATGACCTGAACGAACCGGTCGAGAACGCCCATATCTGGTTGCTCACGCCGGGCGCTGAGGAAACGGGCACTGGGGCGACGGACGCTGCCGGCTCACGAGCGTCCGGGCGAACCGACGACCGTGGCCGATTCCGCATCATCGGGCCTGCCGGCGGGCACATACGAGCTCCATGGTGCCGCCGGCCGGGACGGGGGCGATACGACGATCCGGGCCGGTCCGGTAGCGATCGACATCACCGCGGGCGAGGAGATCACCGGGATCTCGTTGTTTTTGGAGGAGTCGGCCGGCTCGGCTTTCACGGTGTCAGGGCACGTTGCCGGAGTGGATCTGTCGTTGCGCGGCGACCACAGGCTGTCTATGCATAGTCCGCGCAGGAGGATCCAGCCCGGCCCGCGACACGGCTCGCTCACGTACCGGCTGGGGCGGGACGGCGCCTTCACGATCGAGCAGGTCCCCCGTGGCGACTACGTCTTCTCGTACAGTCACAACCCGCGCGGCGGGCGCCAAACAAAGTTCCAGCTTGGCTTGGTTCGTGTCGAAGGCGAGATGCGAGGGCTTACGCTGCAGCCACTTGAGCCGACGGGCTTCCGGGGGCGGCTGGAGAGCGACGGGGCCGAGTTCCCCAATAGCCTCGCTATCAGATTTGTCCGCGCTGACGGCTCCGGCATCTCGGCCCGAGCCGGCGCGTCTTTTCCGGACTTCAGATTCGGAGAGACGCAACTGTTGCCTGGGGCGTACAACTTGTCCTCGGCCAACCACGACTTCTACATCAGGGCGGTGCGCGTCGGCGACCAGACGCTGGAAGCACAGGGCTTGACGCTTCAGCCGGGAGAGATCCGCGACGTCACGCTGATACTCTCGCAAGAGTTCGCAGCCGTCTCGGGGCGTGTGAAACCGCCCCGCGAGCGTCGCCGTGACGAGGCCGTCGCCGCGCACTATCGCGTCGCGCTCGAAAGCTCGGGCGGCTTGGTCTCGGTGCAAACGGATCAGAATGGCGCTTTTGCTTTCGAAAAGGTGAAGCCGGGCTCGTATCGAATCTGTGCGTGGAGCGACCGCACGTCGGCCGAGGTCCGCAACCCGGCACTGTGGGAATCGGCGGGCAACGCGGCACGAAGTTTTCCTGCCGAACCGGGGAGCATCATCGAAATCGACCTGACGGCGGTGGAATGACAACGCCGAATCCTAATCGTGAGATAGGCGCGCGTGGAAACCGAGCCGTGACCGTCAGGGAGCGGTCCGGCACGCCCCCACACGCCCCGCGAAGGGACCTAGAGGAGGAGACCGGGGTCGGAGTTGACGGATCGTCGCGTCGCATGACAAAGGACTCGAAACGCACTGCCTCAGGAGCTTGGCCTGCCAGGGTGAGAGCAGAACTGCGCACGGCTCCTTTCGGTTGGCTGCTTCTCTGCCTTCTGTTTCACGTTCCCGGACGAGCCCAGACCGGCGAGGTGCGAGGGTTCGTGGCGGTTGCTCAGGGCAACGAGCCGCTGCGGAGCGTCGAGGTGAGTCTCACCTCCGGCAAGTTTGCGGGCTCCCGCCCCGTGGTCAGCCGTCACGCGCGCACCGGCCTCGACGGACGCTTCCGTTTCTCCGAAATCCCGTTGGGTGACTACTCGCTGAGTTTCAAGAAAGACGGCTACGAGGCCGGGTCCAGCATCCCCGCCAGCGTTACGCTGAGCGAGGACGCGCCCGACGCAGAGCTTCGGATCGGCATGAGGCGCTCGGCGGCGATCTCGGGAAGCGTCCTCGACGCGGATGGGGACCCGGTGGCCCAGGCGACCGTGCAGCTTTACGAAAGAATGACGACGCAGGGTCTATCACGTCTGCAGTTCAAGCGCTCGCACCGGACGAACGATCTGGGCGAGTACCGCTTGTCGGGGCTCAGCCCGGGCCGGTATTTTGCGGCTGTGCTGCCTCTGAGCCTGCACAGCCCTCGCGGGGTCCGCGCGTTCGAGTTCCCCAACGTCTACTACCCCAACGCGGGATCGATCGAGGAGAGCGAGCCGATCGCGGTGAGCTGGGGAAGCGAGCGGGTAGGGATCGACTTCCGCCTCCCCCGCGCCATGCGTACCTCGCTCGAGGGCGCGGTCTTTCACCGCGAAAGCAGGCAACCCTGCCCGGGTTGCAACGTCAACTTGATCGGACCGGGCAGCGTCACCGTGGCAGCCGTTACCCCGAACGAGCAGGGGCTCTTTGCGGTCCGCGGGCTGCACCCCGGCTCTTACCGGCTGGTGACGCAGTCGGTCGGCGGTGGCTTTCACGCGGAGGAGTCGGTGCTGCTGGTTGCCGGCAAAACCGTCGACGTGGAGCTAGCAACTTCCGCCACCCAGGACGTCGTTGGACGCATCGTCGCGGAAACCGCCCCTCCCGAGGACAACGCGGAGGCCCTGCACCAACCGATCAGAGTCCGTCTCGAGTCCGCGGTGGGTGCTCCCAGCGGGCGTCTGGGCCGCCGGCCGACCCTCGCCCAAGGCGGTGCATTCCGCTTCACAGGCGTCACGCCCGGCTCCCATCACGTGTCCGTCCGGGCCTTACCGAGAACGGCCTACGTGCGCCAGATGCTGGTCGGCGGCCGCCCTTTGAAAGGCCGGCAGATCTCCATCCCGCGAGACGCGCCTCTCGAAGGACTCGAGATCCGCATCGCTTTTGATGGCGGCGGCGTCAGGGGAACCGTCAGTGAGGAGGGCTTGTCGGCCTCGGGAGCCTCGTTGGGTTTCGTTGTTCTCCTCCCCGATCTCTACGGGGAAGGTTGGCACTTTGAGCGCTTAGGGAACTATCGCCCCGGCGACGGAGCCTATGAAATCGGGGGCGTGCCGCCGGGGTCTTACATCGTACTCGCGATCCCGCGGGAGAACCATTTTGACCTCGGCATTGCCGAGGATCTGCGCTATCTGCGCGAGCGCGGCCGGCGCGTGCGAGTCGCGGCGGAAGCTCCCTTCATTGCGGATCGCGAATAGGGCCAAGAAACAAACCACATAGCGCTCGTCAACGGACATCTATTGGTATGTCGCGTTCCGTCTAGCGCTGAAATGGATCTGCCAACCCCAGCCTCGATGGTTTTGCGCCCTTCAGGTAACTGCCTCAGAATCAATCAGTTTCGCCTTGTTTCCGCAACAATTTCTTCCGGCTGGACGATTTTCTGGTGCTACGATAGTTTCGTCGCGTGGATACTCTTCTCTTCCTACTGGTTGTGGGTGCGTTCGGAGCGGTGTACCTCGCTTCGAAGAGGGCGCAGGAAAGGTCTCGAGCCAACGAAGAACGCACCGCCCGACTCAATGTTGAGCTTCAGGCGACACGGTCGGCGTTGCTGCGGCGCATCTCCGCTCTTGAAGAGAAGCTCGACCAACAAACAGCGGTAGAGCGCCCGGCTGCTGAGGCCCCGGCAAAAGAAGCATCCGCGGACAAACCCGAGCCTGCGGCGGCGCCACCCTTCCCCGCGGCTCCGACTGCACCCGTCACGCCTCCAGCACCGCCTGTCGAATCGAAGCCGCCCATCACAGCCAAGCCTTACGAGCCGTCCAAGGCTCCGACAGGGGAGGCGCCTCCTGTCGCTCCACCTCCACCGGTGCCGCCTAGTCGGCACCCTCCGCTGGAGACGCCTCCCGCCAGCAGCGGGGTCGATTGGGAACAGTGGATCGGCATTCGCGGAGCGGCCGTGCTCGGCGCGATCGTTCTCGCGCTGGCGGCGGTGATGTTCTTGCGGTACACCATCGAGCACGATCTGATTCCGCCGATTGTTCGCGTCGCGATTGGGGTGATCGTCGGCTTGGCGTCGATCGCTGCCTCGGAGGCGCTCCGCAAGCGCGACTACACCACCACGGCTAACGCCCTCGCCGGTGGCGGTATCGTGGTGCTCTACGTATCGACCTGGTCGGCGCGCGTTCTCTATGAGCTGATCGCAACAGGCTTCGCCTACGGGTTGATGATCCTGATCACGGTGACGTGCGGCCTGCTGTCGTGGCGACACCGTGCGCGCGTCACCGCGGTGCTGGGGCTGGTGGGCGGCTTTGCCACGCCGATCCTGCTCTCGACGGGCAGCGACAATCCGATCGGGTTGTTCTCCTACGTTTTGCTGTTGGACCTCGGTCTCCTCACGCTGGCGCGCCGCCGAGGCTGGCCCGGGCTGATGATGCTCACGCTTGCGGGGACGGTGTTCTACCAGGCGGCCTGGATCTTCATGCGCATGGGGCCGGAGCGAACCGTCCTTGGGCTGGGCATCTTGGGAGTCTTCGGCGTGTTCTTTGCCCTGACGGGCCGGCTGCGGCCCGCCGATGACGATGATCCACGGCAAGCCCAGAGCCAGCGTCTGACTCAATTGGCGGGCCTTCTGCTGCCGGTCGCATTTGCCTTCTACTTCGCCGGCAACGCCGACTTGGGACCGCATCTCTATCCCGTTGCCGCACTGCTGTTGCTGCTGCTGGCGGCCGCTTGTTGGATGGGGCGCGTGCAAGAGCTTCCCTTGCTCCCCACTGCCGCCGCCGCCGGAACGGCAGGCGTGGTGGCGGTGTGGTTCATGCGCACGCGCTTTGATGACGCGCTTGCGTGGGAAGCGACGGTGGTCTGTTTTGTGCTGGCGCTGGCTCCGCATCTATTCTTCGAGTACGACGTGCGCGTGGGCGAGCACGAGACGCCGTCGGTGAGCGTGTGGCCTGCGTGGATCACTTCACTCGGTTTCCTCTCGCTGTTGATCCTGTTCTGCGTCGACCCTCCGTCACCCTCGCTATGGCCGTGGCTCTGCGGCTGGCTGGCGCTTGCCGGCCTCGGGTTGCGCCAGGCGACAAGGACCGGCCACCGATGGATTCAGGCTCTGATCGCCGGTGCTCTGGGTGTCGGGCTCTCGATTTTCTTTCTGGATCACAGGCGCACGTCCGCGTTTCCGTTGCCCGAACTCTACTTCGCCATCGTGGTTCTGGTCGCCGTGGGTTTTCAGACGCTTGCGTTGTGGCAACGGGAACTGAAGGCGAAGCTTGCGGCCGATATCGCCGCCGCGACGCTGCCACTCACCCTGCTGGCATTCCTGACAGCGGAGAGTGGCGATCCGCACCTCACCCCGCTGTTGTTTCTTGTCGCGAGCTTCGTCCTGGCTTTCCTGGCGGCACTCTCGGCGACCCGGATGGCGTCGGGCGGCGTCTACTTCGCGGTGGTGATGCTGCTGGCCTTTGATCATTGGCTTTGGACGATCTCCTACCCGTGGACCGGAAATCCCGAACCGGCCGCACTCTTGGCTTTTCTGTTGCAACTCGTCCCCGTGATCGTCTTCTCCTTCTGGCCGCTGCTGGCCGGAACCGTCTTCCGCGAAAAACGGTGGGCTTGGTACGCCGCGGCGCTGGCGGCTCCAGTTTGGTTTGTTGCGCTGCGAGCGCTTTTCGAAATCCGCTTCGGCGACGCAGCTATCGGACTGCTCCCCGTAGCCCTCGGGGCCGTGTCGCTCGCCGCCGCCTATCAAGTCCGTGCGCTCGGCCTACCCGGGGATCCGGCGCGCCTGAGAGGACTGGTGTGGTTCTCCGCCGTCGCGTTGGGCTTCCTGAGCGTCGCCATTCCTCTGCAACTCGAAAAGCAGTGGATCACGTTGGGTTGGGCCTTGCAGGGAGTTGCGGTGATCGCGCTTTGGAAGCGTCTGGACCACCCCGGGCTCAAGTACTTCGGGCTGGCGCTGTTGGCGGCGGTGACCGTCCGCCTGGTGGCGAACCCTGAAATTCTTGATTACTACCCGCGGTCGGGTTGGCCGATTGTCAACTGGCTGATGTATACATACCTCGTCCCGGCCGCGGCGCTGCTGGGGGCGGCGTCGATCTTGCGGGGGCTGGAAGTGGCGCGACGGCGCGAGTGGGAGAGCATCTACGCCGGCGGGCATCCGGTGGGCGCGGTCGCCTGCGCGCTCGGGGCGATTCTGGTCGTGTTTGCGTGGATCAACCTGACCATCTTCGACTTCTACTCGGCCGGAGACCGCCTCACGGTTTCGTTCGAACGCTTGGCGGCGCGCGATCTGACCCTGTCGCTCGGTTGGGCAGTGTACGCGCTGCTTCTTCTCGGTATCGGTTTCAAACGAGACAGCCAGGGCCTGCGCTGGATCAGCTTGGCCTTCTTGGTGCTGACCATCGGAAAGGTGTTCCTCTACGACCTGGGCGAACTCGAAGACCTGTATCGCGTGGCGTCGCTGGTTGGGCTGGCTTTGTCGTTGATTTTGGTTTCGCTTGCGTACCAGCGATTCGTATTTCGGAAACGAGAGGATGAATGATGCGCTCCCCGGCAGTAGGTCTACCCTTGGGCCTTGCGTTGGGCATGGTGGCCGTCGCGACACTCACCGCCGCGCCGCCCGACTTGAAGACGCTATTCACGAATCAAGCGGCCGTTCATGTGACCACCGGCCGTTTGTCGCGGCTCGAGTTGCCGCCAGAAATTCTGACCGCTTGCCGCGCCGATCTGTCGGACCTCCGGATTTTCGACCCCGACGGCAAGGAAGTCCCTTTCCTGGTGGAGACGGGCCTGGTCCCGAACGAACCCGCTACGCTCGAGCGGACCTACACGCTCGATGTGCTCGACGTAGAGCGTCATAGAACAGAGCGCGACGGCGAACCGCCGGTGTATCGCGAGACCTACGAGCTGGCCGTGCCCGATGAGGTATCGCGAAGTCTGGTCTGGGACCTAGTGTTCGGCACGAGGCAAGCACGATACGTGCGGGCTGTCACTGTTGGCGCGCGCGCGGCTGGGAGCGGTGAGCGCACGCTCATTGAGAGCGGCTCGATCTTTCGGCTACCCTCGCCGGTCGGCGAGAAGTCCCGGCTCGCGCTTCCGCGGTTTACGGGCGATCACCTGACCGTGACGCTGGAAGGCGAAGACGGCGCGTACCTCAACCCGGTGATGCGGCTGATGCACTCGCGGTCGCTCGATCCACGGGAGAAGGCTCTGGTCGAGCTGAATGAGATCAGCCGGCGGGAAGTCGATCAACGCACCGTCATCGAACTAGAACGCCCGAATGGTCTCGTGCCCGACTCGCTGACGCTGGCGACCACCACCGCATCGTTCCACCGGCCGGTTGAGATCTGTGACGAGGGCCCCGGCGGTTCAGACGACGTGCTTGGGCGCAAACGCCTGTTTCGAGTTCCGGCCTCAGCTACCGTGGAAGAAGTTGAGATCGAGGTCGGCGCCGCCGCCGGAGACCGCCTTCGCGTGGTGATCGGCAACGGCGACAGCCCACCGCTCGAGGGCGTGTCGTTCAGCGCCGTGATCCAGCGGCCCGCGTTGGTCTTCGCGCTCGGGCCGGCGGACTTGGGCGCGCCATCGGGCTTGCTGCGGTTCGGCGGCGGGCGAGCCTTCCGCGCCCGCTACGACCTCGATCATCTGCGGTCCGCTCTCGAGGTCCCGTCTCAGGGAGAGCGTGCCCGCCTAGCCGGCGAATTGCACGAGTTGCCTTTGGCCCGGCTTGGCGATATCGAAGCGAACCCTGATTTCGATCCGGCGCCGATCCTGGCGTTTGCCATGCGTGCCGGCGCCGAGATCGATGCACGGCTCTACTCTCACCGTCGGAGGGTGGAAGCGCGCCCTTCCCCCGAGGGACTGACCCGCTTGAAACTCCGTCTCGACGACCTGGCGCACGCCCAGCCCGGCCTCAATGATCTGCGCATCGTCGACGAAGAGTCGCGCCAGTGGGCGTACTTGATGGCCAAGGACGCGAGCCGCGACGTGCAGGCGCTGGCGGTCGAGGGACCGGAATCAGAAGACGGCTCGTCCGAGTACGGGCTGGCCCTTCCCACCGCCCCGGCGACCCTCACGCAGGTCGTGCTCGAGACGGACGTCCCGTTTTTCGACCGCGCCTATGAACTGGTTGCGGTGCTCGAAGAGCAAGAGAGAACGCTGGCGCAGGGCCGCATCGCCCGGCGCATCGGCGATCCGCGTCCGGTGAAGATCCGGTTCCCGCCCGCCCGCGCCGATTCGCTGAAGCTTGTGGTCGAAGATGGCAACGACGCGCCCTTGGCATTCGAGCAAGTGACCGCGGAGTTCCCGGTCCCGGACGTTTACTTCGCGGCCCCGGAAGGCAGCTACTCGTTGCTGCTGGGTAATCCTGACGACAGTCCGCCTCGGTACGAACTGGCCCAGATCCGCGGCATCGTTCTGGCGGTCCGAAGTGGAGACGCCGCCGCGGATGAGTTGGCCGACAACCCAGACTACAGCGCAAGCGCCCGCTTCGCCACCGAGTCCGGCATGCACCAAGCGCTGCTGTGGGGTGCGTTGCTGCTGGCCGTAGCCTTTCTCGGCCTGCTGACCCTCAAGCTTGCCCGCCGCGAGGCTAGTCCAAACGACGGAGCTTGAGACCCGACGCTATGCCGCTACACTAAGGATATGCTGCAGTATCACGCTGCCTTCTACATGCCCAAGAAGCCGGGCGACATGGTTGTGGCAGACGTGCTCGACTTCCCGGGGGTCCTCAGCCAAGGCTTCGATCTTGCAGACGCTCGCGTGATGATCGCCAGCGCGTTGGAGGAGATGGCGGAAGACTACTTGGATTCCGGCCGCCCGCTGCCGGTTCCGGACCTCGAAGCAGCCGACGCCGAAGCGGACCTGATCGAATTGCTTCCCTTGAGAGTTGCGGCCAGCGTGGATCGTCGTTGAAACGACGCGAGTTCATCAGACACTTGCTGAGCCAAGGTTGTCGGCTCGACAGCGAAGGCGCAAAACACTCCAAGTACCTGGACCCCTCGACAGGAAGTAAGTCGATGGTTCCCAGGCATACCGAGATCGACAATCGCTTGGCCATCAGGATCTGCAAACAACTCAGCGTCGAGCCCCCACAGCGGCCGGGAACTTGATTGCCAGCAAGCCCGAAGCGGATAGCGCGGACGACACTCAGGTCTGGGAGAGCAGCACTGTCACTTCCTCATCATCGACGTTGATGGTGCGGCGCTCGGCGCCGTTCCACGACGGCTCGTCGTGACGCAGCTCGGTGCAGAGCACTTCGCCCATGAAGTGCTCCTGGTTTTCGGCCATAATGCGCTGAAGCCGGTCCGAGCCCTGAACGGAGAGGCGAATACGTTGGGTGTATTCGATGTCGAGCTCCCGGCGCAGGTTCTGGACGCGGTGGAGTAGCTCGCGGTAGAAGCCTTCTTCCCTCAGCTTGTCGTCAAGATCGGTGTTGAGCACGACGACCGCTGTGCGGTCACCCGCCGCGGCGAAGTGCTCGGCGGCATCGACTAAAATTTCGACGTCATCGGGGTCGAGCACCAGCTTCTCGCCGTCCACTTCGATCTCGGCCGAGCCGTTGGAGAGCAAGTCGCTACGGAGCGCGGCTGCATCGGCCTCCGCGAAGGCTTTCTTCGCCAGCGGCATCTTCTTTCCAAGACGCGGGCCAAGACGGCGAAAGTTCGGCCGCAGCGAGTAGCGAACGTGCTCTTCACCCGCGTGCACGAACGCCACTTCGTGGACGTTCAACTCCTCTGCGATCAGGTGCTTGTAGCTCCCGAGCCTCGCACGCAGCCCCTCGTCGGGCAAAACCACCTCGGCGCGAGCGAGCGGCTGGCGTACCTTGAGCCGGTGGTCGGTCCGCACGCGGAGGCCTAGCGAAACGATGCCGCGGATCACCGCCATCTCGTTTGACAGCGCCCGGTCAATGTCCTCCGTCCGCGCCTTGGGGCAATCGCAGAGGTGAACACTTTCCGGCGCGGCATCACCCTGCGCCCCCCGCACGATGTTCTGATAGATCTCCTCCGTCATGAAAGGAACGAATGGAGCGGCTAGTGCGATCACCGTCGTCAAGCACTCGTAAAGCGTGGCGTAGGCGTCTTCTTTGTCTGCGTCGAACTCGCTCCTCCAGTAACGCGGTCGGCTGCGGCGCAGATACCAGTTCGACAGGCCCTCCACGAACGTCGACAACTGACTCGCCGCCTCGTAGGCACGGAACTCGTCCATGAACTGAGGGACGCCCTCGGTAAGGATTGCTAACTCGCAGAGGATCCAGCGATCGAGCAGCGCGCGTTCCGCCACGGGACGCCCCTTCATCGCGACCGGGTCGAACTGGTCGGGGTTGGCGTTGAGCGTAAAGAACGAATAGACGTTGCGGAGCTTGAGCGGAAATTCCTTCTGGATCGTGCGCACGTTTCCGAGCGAGTGCCGCTTTGACGACCAGGGCGGGTTGCCCGCCAGGAAGAACCAGCGAAACGCGTCGGCGCCCGGCGCCGAGGATGTCGGACTCTCGACCGTCACCCTTTCGCGAAAAGAAAGAAATTGAAGCGCGTTCGGCAGGGTCTTCAGACCCTTCTCGCCTTGCCGAACGACGAGTGTTTCCGCATCCGCTTTGGCGAGCGCGATCAAGCGTCGCGGCAGCTTCTTCGTCTGTTCGAGCTTGATGGCGACAGCCTTGTCTGGGTGGTCCGGGCGATGCACCCTCACCTCAGCACCCGGACGCAGTTGGAGCGCTTCCAACTCGGCCCGCCCGATGAGCGCTGTCCCCGGTTCGACCTCCAGGCCCGCCTCCTCCGCGTCGATCACGGCGAACTCTTGGGCGATGCGGTCGAAGATGACCTCGGGCGGCGTGTAATTACCGATGGACTTCGACTCTTTCTTGCCCTCGGGATCGGTGACAAACCCCGCCACGATGCACGTCTTGAACGGATGCGGGTAGCCGCGGGGCTCGAGCCCCAACCGTTTCTGCGTCTCCTCGCTGAAGAGCAAGGTCGAGATCATCAACTGCGAATAAAACCACCCGCGCGTTTGATCAATTCCCTCGGTGATGTAGTCCGCCGGGAACTGCTCAGCAAACTTCTGGACGTTCTGGTGCGGGTAGCCCCACTGCGCAAACGGCATGCAGCCGGAATCGAACCAGCAGTCGATCACCTCCGGCACGCGGCGGTAAACTCCAGGCTCACCCGGCTCGGTCCATGTGACCTCGTCGATCCACGGCTTGTGGACCATCAGGTGCTCGGATAGCTCCGGTTCTTTCTTCCGGTCGCGATGGAAGTGATCGAACGCCTCTGGGTTCTTGGCGAGGATCTCGTCGGTCGACGCCGGCGCTTGCATCTTGCCGGTCTCGTCGTTGACCCAGATGTTGAGTGGCGTGCCCCAGTAGCGCTCGCGCGAGAGCGCCCAGTCGACGTTGTTCGCCAGGAAGTCGCCGAAGCGTCCCGTGCCGATGTTCGGCGGCAGCCAATTGATCTGCTCGTTGTTGCGGATCGCCTCGTCCTTCTTCGCCGTGGTGCGGATGAACCATGCCGGCCGGGCGTATTGAATCAACGGATCATCGCTGGCGCGCCAACAGAACGGGTACTCGTGGCGGTAGGTCTCGCGGTGCAGCAGGATGCCCTTGTCCTTGAGCGTGCGGAGCACCTGCCGGTCGGCGTCCTTGACCCATTGGCCGGTGAGATCAGGCGTCTCATCGTTGAAGGTGCCGTCGGGCTCGACGGGGCACAGTAGCGGGATCTCGGAGGGGTCTTTGAATCGCGCGGCATGATTCTTGAGCAGGTCGTAGTCGACCTCGCCGAAGGCCGGGGACTCATGCACCAGCCCGGTACCGGTGTCCAACTCGACAAAGTCCGCCGCCAACACGCGCCATAGGACGGGCTCACGGCCGCCGTCGGTCAGCTCTGCCTCTTTGTCCCAGTACTGCTCGCGGTAGTAGTCGAGCGGCGGCTTGTAGCGCTTGCCGAGTAACTCCGCGCCCTTGAACTCACGCTCGACCGGCAGCTCGCGGCCGAGTTTCTGTGCCAGGGTTTCGCGCAGCGCAGCGGCTACGATCAGCTTGTGGTCGCCGTCTCGCACGGCAACGTAGTCGTAGTCGGGCTTGACTGCCGCGTACTGATTCGAAGGCAGCGTCCATGGAGTGGTGGTCCAGATCACCAGGAACGTCCCGGGCTCGTCGACCAGCTCGAGCGCCACATAGACCGCTGCGTCGTCGACGGTCTTGTATCCCAAGCCGACCTCGCCCGCCGACAGCGCCGTGCCCCCTTGCGGCCACCACCAGACGATCTTGTGCCCCTGGTACAGCAGGCCCTGCTGGAACAGCTCCGAGAGCGCCCACCAAACGCTCTCGACGTAGCTCTTGTGATAGGTGACGTAAGCGTCGGAGAGATCGACCCAGAAGCCGACGCGGTTCGTCATCCGCTCCCACTCGGCCGTGTAGCGGAAGACCGACTGCATGCAGCGCAGAATGAAGCCCTTGACGCCGTACTCCTCAATGGCCGCTTTGCCGTGGATGCCAAGTTCCTTCTCGACTTCAACCTCGACCGGCAGCCCGTGCGTGTCCCAGCCCGCTTTTCGCGGGACGTAGTGGCCGCGCATCGTGCGGTAGCGTAGAAAGACGTCTTTGAAGACGCGAGTCAGAACATGGCCGTTGTGCGGCAGCCCGTTGGCGGTGGGCGGGCCCTCGTAGAAGGTAAACGTGGGCCGTCCGCGGCGGTTCTCGAGGCTCTTCTCGAAGATGCGATTCTCCCGCCAGAACTCCTGAATCGAGGCCTCGACCTCGGGGAAGTTCACGATCGCCTGGGCTTTCTCAAACTTCGCTTCACTCATGTTCGACTCGTCCAAGAAACCTAGTTTAGCGTCTCGGGGACCAAGGGCCTTCCGGCCCGCGATCCTCGCAGCTCCTTTCGCGCCACGGCTACTCGTCGTAACCTCTTGAAACAGAGTGAGATCCACCCGTTGATCCGTGGGTAGGACCGGTGCTGAGCCCGACCCAGGGTTCAACAGTGACCGAGGGTGGCGGTTTCACGAGTCAAACCGGCGGGGGCCGGCTGGGAATCCGTCGGGCCAGGGCCGAAGCCGGGTAGCTTCGCCCTCAAGGTGTGGTGGGGACCCAGTCGGTCTAGGGCCGCCCGACCCTTACAACTCGCAGCCGAACGCTTACCACAACAGCGAACCGTCACCTACGGCAATGAATGACAGGCGGGCTCGACCGGCGTAGATAGGTAAGCCAGTGCCGCGCTGTGCCGCGGCCTTGGGGATGTCACCTTGCTCCTGGGAGGGAGCGACCTTACTGCCTGGTGGCTTTGAAGTCCTTGGCCTCGGGGGCGTTGGGCATTTTGATCTTGCCGTTCAGCTCTTGTCCCGAGACCGTGCCATTGAGTGAGACCCTTGATTCTGTGCCGTCCCGGCGCTTGAACATGATGGCACACGAGAAATCATTCCCCTCGAGCTTGCCTTCGACGACATCCCACTGTCTTTCGGTACCGTCCACGCGTATGGTTCCCGTCAGGGCCTCCCCTTCGGATTGGAAATCCACGACCCACTTCTGGACGCCGCGCTGCGTCTCTCTCTCCATGAGCTAGGTACCGTCAATGTCGGCGGCGGCGAGCGGCAGGGACCAAAGGGCTGCCAGGCCCAACGCCAAAATCAGCTTTCCAAGTCTCTTCATGGTGAAAACTCCTTCTTGTCGAGGTACCCAAGCGTTCCGGGCGGCTGCGGCCACCAAGCTCACTCGGCATCGTTGCTCTTCCCCGCCACCCACAGGCGGGATGGTTATTCTTTAGGCGTCCATCAATGCAAATACGTTTCAGCCAATCGGGACAGCTCTACATCTTCACCGAATCGACGTGGATGCGATCACCGTCGGCTTTGCCCGTGAGAACGACCTTGTGGCCGACGTGATCCTTGACGGCATCGGGATTTTCGATCTCGTAGACCTTCTTGTCAATGTCGTTCACGAACACGATCGGTTCGCCGTCCTTGACGCAATTCCTCGCGCACTCGGCATGGCCTTCATCGGGCTTGGCACACTTCTTGTCGCTCACGTACCCGACCCATTCGCCGGCCATGCACAACGAGACCGTCGCCATGAGAGCTGCCGTCAGTACTAGGAGCCTTCTCATGCTTGACCCGCTTCCTTCTCTACAACGCAAACCGAACCCTGGTAGCGTTGCTAATGTGTCCATGCTAGCCAAGCCCCCATGGGGTGTCAAGCCGCGCCTGTGACCTGCAGTGACCTGCCCCGGGCCCAACGATTCTGGCTCGATGGATCTCCGTTTCGGGCGCTAGCTGCCCTGGGCGCCAAGCACCGTGACCAACTCCGTGACCGCGTCGGCGCTCTTCTGGAAGGCTGCTTTTTCATCGGAGGTCAGGGGCAGATCGTAGATTTTCTCGATGCCCCGGGAGCCGAGCTTCACCGGGACGCCCACGAACAGCCCATTCACGCCGTACTCGCCCTCGAGGTAGGCGGCGCACGGCAAGACCTTCTTCTTGTCCTTCAGAATCGACTCGACCATCTCGACGACGGCCGAGGACGGGGCGTAATAGGCGCTGCCGGTCTTGAGGTACTTCACAATCTCGGCGCCGCCGTTGCGCGTCCGATCGACAATCTTCTCGAGGGTTTCGGCGTCGATCAGCTCGCTGATCGGAATGCCGGCCACGTTCGTGAACCGCACCAGCGGCACCATCGTATCGCCGTGCCCCCCGAGGACCAGCGCCGCCACCTGCTCCACCGAAACGCCGGCCGCCTCGGCCAGAAACGTGCGGAAGCGGGCGGTGTCGAGCACCCCGGCCATGCCGATGACCCGGTTTTTCGAGAAACCGCTCACCTTGTGGGCCACATGACACATCGCATCGAGCGGATTCGAGACGACGATCAAAATGGCTTCGGGTGAGTACTTCGCCGCCGGCCCGACACAGGCCCTGACGATCTCGGCATTCTTGAGCAGCAAATCGTCGCGGCTCATGCCCGGCTTGCGCGGGAAGCCTGCCGTCACAACCACGATGTCGGAGTTCGCCGTCGCGGCGTAATCATTGGCGCCCGTAACGCTGACGTCCGATCCCTCGACCGGACACGCTTCGAGCATGTCGAGCGCCTTACCTTGCGGGACGCCTTCGACGATGTCGATCAAGACCACATCCGCCAGCTCTTTGTCCGCCAGGCGCAGAGCACAACTGGCGCCCACATTTCCGGCTCCCACCACAGTGACTTTGTTTCTCATCAGTTTCCCCAAATGTAAACGAATGAATGTTTTGGCGCCGAATCCGTCAAGACCGCCAGACCGCCCAGGGCCTCGAACAGGCCGCTAGGTCTACCGAGAATGCCAGCAATCACGCTGCCATATTTTCGACCATCGCCGCCGCGAACTCGCTGGTCTTCACCTTAGTCGCCCCGTCCATGAGCCGGTGCAGGTCGTAGGTGACCGTCTTCTGCCGGATCGTTTCCGTGATGCTCGCTTCGATCAGGTCGGCCGCTTCCCCCCAGCCCATGAATCGGAACATCATCGCGCCCGAGAGAATCAGGCTCGAGGGATTGATCACGTCCTGGTCGGCATACTTGGGCGCGGTGCCGTGAGTCGCCTCAAACACAGCCTGCTCATCGCCGATATTGGCCCCGGGCGCCATGCCCAACCCGCCGACCTGGGCGGCGCAGGCATCCGAGATGTAGTCGCCGTTGAGGTTCGTCGTCGCAAGCACGTCGTACTCGGCCGGACGCAGCAGCACCTGCTGGAACATTGAATCGGCGATACGGTCGTTCACGAGGATCTTGCCCTCGGGAACGTCGCCTTCGAGCTCATCCTCGATCACGCACTGGTCGGCGAACTCTTCTCGCACCAATTCGTAGCCCCAGTCGCGGAAAGCCCCTTCGGTGAACTTTTGGATGTTGCCCTTGTGCACGAGCGTCACGCTCTTGCGGCCGTTCTCGATCGCATACTCAATCGCCCGCCGCACAAGCCGCTTCGACCCGGTCACGCTCACCGGCTTGATGCCGACGCCTGAATCCTCGCGAATGCTCTTGCCCATCTCGCCGTTGAAGAAATCGATGACCTTCTTGGCCTCCGGCGTGCCTTGCTGCCACTCGATGCCGGCGTAGACGTCTTCGGTGTTCTCTCGGAAGATCACCACGTCGAGTTTCTCCGGGTTCTTCATCGGAGAGGGGACACCGGCGAAGTAGCGGACCGGCCGCATGCAGACGTACAACGTCATGATCTGCCGCAGCGCGACGTTGAGGCTGCGGATACCGCCGCCCAGCGGCGTCGTCAGAGGCCCCTTGATCGCGATATGGAACTCGCGGATGGCCTCGACGGTGTCATCCGGCAGCCACGAGTCGAATTGGTCATGTGCCTTCTGGCCCGCGAAAACCTCATACCACGCCACCCGCCGAGTCCCGCCGTAGGCCTTCTCGACAGCCCCGTCGAAGACATGCCGGGACGCTTTCCAGATATCCCGTCCCGTCCCATCACCCTCAATGAAGGGCACAATCGGATGGTCGGGCACGATGAACTTCCCGTCTTGAACTTGAATGGCTTCCCCGTCACTCGGGACGGCAAGCCCGTTGAAGGACTTCATACTCTCTCTCGATCGCTCGGGTCTGAGGGGCCTCGGCTCGCGTCCTTGCGAACCCTACCCTCTCGGCGGCAACTACGTTGACGATAAAGGGGATTCGGGCCGAATCGGGGCCGTCGTCCAACTCCTGCGCCCTGGATCGCAGGAGCACACAACCCCTAAGCGTAGAACTGAATTCTAGCAGTTCCGGCCATTTCGGGCAAACGAGCGGGCCCCAAATCCGTACGTAAGGATTCTAACGATCGCTTGAAGCTCCGGTCCGCCGCAACTGCACGCCGCAGCACAACCGAGCCGCGGATGGGAATCCGCGGGTGCGTCTTGGCGCGAACGGACGCGTCCAACCACAGGCCCGAGCCCGGAAGGGCGTCACAATCCTAGCCCATGGATTCATCCATGGGTGTCGGTCCACAGCGCCCTCCGCCCACCCTCAACACCCGGCGGGTGAGCCAAGCGCAAACACATCCGCTCTCTTCCAGTTCCACCCACCGAGTCATCAGGGCGTGACGACACACAACCCCACTGGCTTACGGACGGATCTGGGGCGGACCCTGAGGCTGCCCTGCGGCGACGAGAGAAGCAGTATCCAAGAAGATTCGCTTCAAGGCAAGGGCAGCGGCTCGCTCTCTACATCACGTGCCCGGCGGAACGCCTTCACCGGCACATCGGAGTGAAGCTGCTCCAACCAGTACACCCCGTCGAACTCGCCGCTGTTGCCTCGTGTTCCGACGAAGTCGATGTCGCCGTCGCCGTCCATGTCGCGGGCGACAAAGGCGTCGAACATGCCGCGCTTGCGGCGGGAGATATCATGGCGCTTCCACTCGCCCGCAGGCGCCCCTGGGTTCTCGAACCAGGCCAGACGGCCGACCGGATCGTTGGCCGTGACGTCGTCGCCGTCTTCGAGCCGCGGCCCCCGGCTGTAACCACCGGTGATCAAGTCGGGACGGCCGTCGCCGGTGAGGTCGGCGAGACTCACAGCGACCAGGTGGTCGGGCTCGATGGAGCCGATCGGATGAAGCTTCCAAAGGGCGTCGGGTGTCTCGGGCTGCTCAAGCCAAACCGCGGCGTGGGGCATTCCCGGCATGACGGCGTCCAGCCGGCCGTCGCCACTGAAGTCATGGAAGGCCAGGTTGAAGCCGGTGAAGCGCAACTCGCCCCCGCCGGCCTCCACCTCGACCGCGTGCTCCGCAAACGTAGTGTCGCCCCCGCTTCCGTCGCGTAGATTCTCGAACCAAAAGACCCTCGACTCGCCCCGTGACCCGGCAAACACATCGAAATCACCGTCTCCGTCGAGGTCAACCGGCTGCGCGTTGATCGGCACCTTCACGCGGCCGAGGACGTGCTCTTGCCAGCCGGTCGCGTCTAGCGGGTTGCTAGGCGTCTCGAACCACGAGATCTCGGTCTCCGGTTTCTCGGCGACCGCTTCCTTCGAACGGCCTGATCCCTTGTTTGTGGCGAGGACGTCGAGTCGCCCGTCGCCGTTGAAATCCGCCAAGAAAGCCCGGATGAACGAGCCGCGGCCGCGCGTGACCTCGGGAATCACCCGGTCCCAGCGCCATCCGCGCACGGTGTTGCCGGGCGTGCGGCTTCCCGGGTTCTGCAGATAGAGCAGGTGGCCTCGCTCGCAGGCGACAATGGCGTCGAGAAAGCCATCGCCGTTGAGGTCGCCGATCGCGACGTCCTCGGCGGCGCGGGCCTCGGCGCCTTCGGCCAACGAAAGGCGGAACCAGGTGTCGGGATCCTCCGACCCGTAGGCGACGCGGACGTAGTGGCTGTCTTCGTGGACCGAGATGATGTCAAGATGTCCGTCGCGGTCGAGATCGGCCATCTGCAAGCCGTCAGCTCCGCGAAGGGGTACGCCGCCGGCAAGGGCTTCGTCATCGATGAGATGCTCCTGCCACGAAATGTAACGGCCGCCGGTGTCGCGCGCTTCGACCAATTGGTCCGCCACGGCGAGCGGGCCCTCGCTGCTGGGACCGCACGCGGCCAGTAGCCCGCAGACGACAACCGCCGGCGCGGCCGGACCTCGACACCGGCGTATCAAACGATGGGCCTTCCTATAAAACATGTACGACCTCAAATGTACTTTCGCGGCCGGCAATCCGCAAGTAGGTGTTACCATCACCGGGTATGAAAAACGCCGGATGGACTCGCCGAGACGTTTTGCAAACGATGGCAGCGATGGGCGCCGTGGCCACAACGCGCGCGCCGGCCTTCGCGCAGTCGAGCCGGCGGCCGAACATCCTCTTCCTCATCTCCGACGATCACAGCGCCCCGGACCTAGGCTGCTACGGCAACCGGGCGATCCACACACCGCACCTCGATCGGCTGGCGGGACAGGGCCTGCGCTTCGACAACGGCTTCGTTTCGTCCCCGCAGTGCAGCCCGAATCGCTCGTCGATCTTCTCCGGTTGTACGCCACACACGACCGCCACCAGCCGTTTGCACACACCGTATCCGGAATGGGAGCCAAGCTTCGTCGAGATGCTGAAGGAGCAAGGCTATTTCACGGGCGCGTCTCGCAAAGTGCACCAGGGCGAGGCGTTCAACCAGCGCTTCAACTACTATCAGCCGCAGCAGAAGCCGTTCGAGAAGTTCTTCGAGACGCGGCCCGAGTCGCCGCCGTTCTTTCTGCACGTGGGCTTCAGCGATCCGCACCGTCCCTACCGCAAGGGCGCTTTTACGCCGCCCCACGACCCGGCCAAAGTCGAGATGCCCGACTTCCTGCCCGACACGCCCGAAGTGCGCGCCGACGTGGCGCTCTACTACGACGAGATCGCGCGCATGGACTCGGAATGCGGCGAGATCCTCGACATCCTCGACCGCCGCGGTCTGACCGAAAACACGCTCGTCGTCTTCATGGGAGACAACGGCATGCCCTTTCCGCGCGCCAAGGGCAGCTTGTACGATCCCGGGATCAAGGTCCCGACGTTGGCCCGTTGGCCGGGCGAGATCAAGCCCGGCACGGTGACCGATCAACTGATGTCGTCGATCGATCTGCCGGTGACGTGGCTTGCGATGGCCGGCGTCTCGAAGCCCAAAAAGATGCAAGGACGGAGCCTCCTGCCCGTCTTCGCGGGCGACCCAGCGCCCCTACGCGAAGCGGTTTTCTCGGAGCGCAACTGGCACAACACATTCGACCCGATGCGATGCGTCCGCACCGGGCGCCACAAACTGATCTTCAACGCCCAGCCCCGCTACCCTTACCGGCCGGCGTACGATTTGGAGCGCTCGGCGACGTGGCAGTCATATCTGACCGAGTCGCGCAAAGGCGAGGGCAGCCGCTTGGAAGCCCGCCACTGGCAACTGCTCGAGCCCAGCCGGCCGTTGTTCGAACTGTACGACCTCGAGATCGACCCCGGCGAATTCAGCAATCGCGCCACCGACCCCGCGTTGGCCGAAGTGCGCCGCGATCTTGAGTTCAAACTCAGCGACTGGATGCACGAGACCCGCGACTTCCTGCCGCCGTTGTGGAAGAGCTACCCTGCGCGAAGCGGGCCCGGCCGGCGCGACCGCCTGTGAGGCAACGCTGCCCGTGAGGAGGGGTCGCCACCACTTGTGCCGAACTACGCCCACGTCGGTGACCTGCGCCGGCTGGTCGGCCTTTTGGCACAGTTTGGCAAGGTTTTCGGCGATGCCGGGCGCGCCAAAGGCGTGATCCCAAAGGGACGTGTTACCGGACATTAGTACGGACCAATATCATCTATACTACACTTCAAATACCTGATAATATAGTATGTTAAAGTATAGTTGTATGAGGCTATGAAACCGGACGTTCAGGTGGCAGAAGACAGGGGCGAAGCGGTCTCGCTGATGGAGCCTCTGCTCATCGGCGAAGGCTCCCGTCACCGGGGCGGGCTGACCGATCTCGCCATCGAACTGGCCCAGAAGGCGGCTGGTTTCAGGAGCAGCCTGCCGCCCAGCCTGCTCGCGTCCCTCGCCGACTTGGTGCGGGCGATGAACTGTTACTACTCCAACCTCATCGAGGGTCACGATACCCACCCGGTGGACATCGAGCGCGCCCTTAAGGAGGACTACAGCCAGGATGCCCGCCAGCGCGACCTGCAACTCGAGGCCAGGGCGCATATCGCCGTTCAGAAGTGGGTTGATGAAGGCGGCGTGAGAGGTCGAGCACTCACTACGGAGGGCCTCTGTGAGATCCATCGCCGGTTCGGCGAGCTGTTGCCTGAAGACCTGCTTTTCGTCGTAGACCCGCAAACGCAGCAGCGAGTTCGGGTCGTTCCCGGAGAGCTGCGCCCGCGCGATGTCGAAGTGGGCCGCCACCTTGCCATCAGCCCGGGTGCGGTACCGCGATTTCTTGAACGCTTTGAGCAAGTCTACGCCAACCTCGGCAAGGCGGACATCATCGTCTCCGTTGCCGCGGCCCATCACCGCCTGCTCTGGGTTCACCCCTTCCTCGATGGCAATGGCAGGGTCGCGCGCCTGATGTCGCACGCAACCCTGCTGGAAACGCTCGATACTGGCGGGGTCTGGTCGATCGCGCGCGGCCTCGCGCGCAGCGTCCAGGACTACAAACAACACCTGGCGAAGTGCGACCAGACGCGGCGCAACGACTTGGACGGCCGCGGGCACTTGAGCGAAGAGGCGTTGGCGGAATTCACGAGGTTCTTCCTGGCAGTATCTATCGACCAAGTGGACTTCATGCAGGGCCTGGTCCAGCTCGAGCGCCTGCGCACGCGCATCGGGGTGTGGGCCGAGGAAGAAACGAGATTGGGCAACCTGCCGCCGAAGGCAGGCGCCATCCTCGAAGCGATCTTGTATCGGGGCGAACTGCCGCGCGGGCAGGCCGCCGGCGTGGTGGGCGCGGGCGAGCGCCACGCGCGCCGCATCGTCTCCGCCCTGATCCGTAGAGGGGTGTTGCTATCGGACAGCTCCCGTGCGCCCCTACGCCTGGCCTTCCCGGCGGCGCTGGCCTCCCGCTGGATGCCGGGGCTCTTCCCGGACAGGCCGGCTTGAAGAGACAGACCGCATCGCGGGGTGCGTCTCTGAGACCCTGTGGCGCTATCCAGGATGCAGGCGGGAGGGTCGGCTGCGGGGGGCTGGTGAAACACTTTGGGGAATACTGTTTCAGCGGAGATCGAAGGCCCACTTCCGACGATTCCCAATCGTGGAAACGTGCTGCCATCACTGGACAACCTCGATTTCTTGGGCACAAAACCGTGCCTCAGTCGCGTACAGTTTGTGTACTGATGAAGAAATCTTGGCTCGCCGCTTTTTTCTTCCTTGTTTCCGCTGTGGTCGCTCAAGTCCCGAGTGATCAGCGGATTCGAGAGATCTTGTCGGACGTAATCGATATTCAGAAACGTAGCCTCGGTATCTCTGTCGGAGTCATTGACGTCTCGGGACGGCGAGTCGTAAGCCACGGGACTGTATCGAAAGACGGGGTTGCTGTGAACGGCGACACGATATTTGAGATCGGCTCGATCACGAAGGTATTCACAGTGTTGTTGTTGGCGGACATGGTCGAACACGGCGAGCTAAGGTTCGACGATCCCGTCGCCAAGTACTTGCCGAAGTCAGTCGTAGTGCCGGAGGAGATTACGCTGGAGCATCTAGCGACACACATGTCCGGCTTACCGCGATTGCCGTCGAACTTTTCCCCGGCTGACCCGCGCAATCCGTATCAGGACTACTCGGTCAACAACATGTATGAGTTCTTGTCCGCCTTTAAGCCGACTCGCGACCCGGGCGAAGCGTATGGATACTCGAACATCGGCGGAGCTCTGCTCGGTCACGCGCTGGCCCGGCAGGCGGGTGCCGACTATGAAACTGCCGTTCAAACCCGCATTTGCGAGCCGCTCGGGATGCTCAGCACAACCACTACGTTATCGGGCGAGCTGTGGGCTCGGCTCGCGCCCGGACACAACCAAGACCTCGAGGTCGTTCCCAACTGGAACAGCCAGCCGGCCCTCGCCGGATCGGGGGCTTTGATGTCGAGCGTCAACGACATGCTGACATTCGTCGGCGCAAGCATCGGACTCGTGGATTCATCGCTTGCGCCGGCGATGCGGGCGCTTACGGGAGTACGGCATGAGACCGACATGCCGGGTATCGAGATGGCGCGAGGATGGCATGTTTTCAGCGGCGACAAGGAGTTGATCTTTCACATCGGCGGGTCCGCGGGATATCGTACGTTTGTCGGATACTCGCCGAACGCCCGGGCGGGAGCGGTCGTTCTTTCGAATTCGGCGGCAATCGTCGATGATCTAGGCCCCCATCTCTTGGATCCGCAGAGAGCTCTAATGGAGGATTGAATTGCTCCCGGTTACTTCTGACATGTCCGGTTCGCGGAATTGACATTCAAGACCGTGCGCGGAGACTGGTCGTCTCTGGCTTGTTTTACTAGACGATAAAGTATGTTGTCGCCCACAGCAATGATGACCGTGGAGCTCGTGCTGCCATCTCCCGAGGGGTTGACCCCATCCGAAAGCATTCGCCTGGGGGCGGCCTAGCCCACGATCTTTCGCATCAAATCTTCGACACGGTCGAGCGCCTCTTTGATCTGATCAAGCGCGGTCGCATAGCTGAACCGTAGGTACCCTTCACCGTACGCGCCAAAGCTCGTGCCAGTCAGGCAAGCGACGCCCGCTTCGTTGAGAAGGCGGTCGGCTAACTCGTCCGACGGGACGCCGCTGTTCGAAGTGTTCGGGAAGGCGTAGAAGGCGCCGCCCGGCGTGGCGCAGCTCATGCCGGGAATGCGGTTGAAGCCCTCCACAATCACGTCACGGCGACGCTTGAACTCCGCCACCATGTCGGTGACGCAATCCTGCGGGCCGGTCAGGGCTTCGATACCGGCGCGTTGCGAAAAGCTGGCCGTGTGAGAGACGCAGCTGACCATCAGCAGGCACACGGCGTCGACGAGTTCCTTGCTGGGCATCACGCCGTAGCCCATGCGCCAGCCGGTCATCGAGTACGTCTTCGAGAACCCGTCGAGGATGATCGTCTTCTCCGCCATGCCGTCGATCGACGCGATCGAAAACGGCTTCTCGTCGAAGTAGATCTTGCTGTAGACCTCGTCCGACAGCACCACGATGTCGCGGTCGCGCACCATCTCGGCGATGGCGCGGACGATGGGTGACAGTCAGCTAGAGCCTCCTTCTAGAGTGGAGGCACGGGCTCCCGACTGGCGAAGTAGACAGCCCCGCTCCCAGTGGGGCGGAATTGCTTTCTTACACCTCGATCAGTGCACCGCCGCGCTCACGCGAGGCTCGCATGGCGAGCGTCATGCGCGTGGCGACGGCGGACTCTTCCGGGCGGCAGTCGTCGGCGGGCTTGCCGGCTTCGCAGGCGTGCACGAAGGCCTCGAGCTCAGCCTGAAAACCGTCGGTTTCGGGCAGCGCGGGCTCCTCGACCTCGCCGTTGCGGCGATACAGCGTCAGACGCCGCTGGGCGGAGTGAAAATCGAGCGTGCCTTCCTCGCATTCGATCGAGAACTCCATCGAGAAGGGATAACCCCGCGGATGGTGCCAGCCCCCCGAGACAAACACAGCAACAGGAGATTCATATTCCAGCCGCGCTTCAACAATGTCGATTCCCTTTTCCATCTCCTCGACGCCGCGGGCTTGCACCGCCGTCGGCTGTCCGAAGGCATAGAGGCAGAAGTCGAAGTCGTGAATGAGCAGGTCGAAAACACCGCCTCCGCTCTTCGAGCGGTCGTGCATCCACTTGCCCCAAGCCGGGGCGGCGCACTTGCGGCGAAAGACCGCGGCCTTCACAGCGCCTAGTTCCCCCGACTGGACGATATTCCTTGCGGCCACATAGTCGGGCCAGAAACGAATGACCTGGGCCACCATGAGCACCTTGTTGCACTTGTGGGAGGTCGCAACCATAGCGTCGCATTCCTGGCCCGACAACGCCATCGGCTTCTCAACCAGCACGTGCTTGCCGGCCTTGAGCGCTGCCTGGCTGAGGGAGGCGTGCAAGTACGAGGGCACGCACAAGTCCACCGCCTCGACGTTCGGATCGCCGAACATCTCTTCCGGTGTCTTGTAGCGCGCGGCCGAACCAAAGTCCATCGACTCACCCGGCCGCTCGAGATTGCCCTGGATGGCGCTGAGGTCGCCGGCCAGTTTCCGCTCATCGCTGCTCGCGACCGCAGCGATCTCCGCGCCGGCAATAGCCTGGTAAGCCTGGAGGTGGGTGCTGCCCATAAACCCCAGTCCAGCAACGCCGATTTTCACTGTATCCTCCTCGACAGCCTCAACCGTATCCGCCGGATCGCGGCGCGACTCGCCGGGCTAGCGGCGCTTGGCGGCGCGCGCTTTTTTGCCGAGCAACTCGCCGGCCCCCAGGGCCAGTAGTTTCTCGGCGGCGTCCTGTCCCAAAGCGATTGGATTCGTCGGGCTGCCCTCCACGACTCTGCCATAGGCTCGTCGGCCATCTTCGGAAAGCACGAGGACTGACAGGCGCAAGCGGTCTCCCTGAATCGACGCGTAGCTGCCCATCGGGACCTGGCATCCGCAGCCCAGCGCAGCTAGCAGGGACCGCTCGGCCAGAACCGCCGCCTCGGACTCATGGTGATTCAGCGGCGCCACCAAGCCTCGCACCCGTTCGTCTCTTGAGCGAACCACGATCGCGATGGCGCCTTGGCCGACCGCCGGATACATGACGTTGGGCTCGAAGATCTCGGCGATGCGCTCTTCCAGACCGAGCCGTTGGAGCCCGGCGGCGGCGAGAACCAGGGCCTCGTAGCGTCCTTCATCGAGCTTCTTGAGACGGGTCTCGACGTTGCCCCGGATCTGCTCGATCTTCAGGTCGGGCCGCAGCCGGTGTAGCTGGCAGGTGCGCCGCAGGGACCCTGTGCCCACACGCGCGCCTTCCGGCAAGAGCTTGAACTCCTCCCCGACGATCGCATCGCGGGCGTCACCCCGCTCGGGGATGGCCCCTAGCACCATGCGGCGATTCAACACGGTGGGCACGTCTTTCAAGCTGTGCACGGCCACGTCCACGCGGCTCTTGAGCAGCGCTTCATCGATCTCCTTGGTGAAGACTCCCTTGGCCCCCTTCGTAGCGGTCAGCTTCGCGAGGGCGGTCTTGCTGAGCTTGTCGCCCGTGGTCTTGATGACCTTGATGCGGCTGGGCACCCCCGAGGCCGCGAGTTGTTCTTCCACCCATTGGGCCTGCCACATGGCGAGTGGGGAGCCCCGGGTACCAATCACTAGAGGTTTCATTTTCGAAGGTTAAAGGCGCGTTTGACGAACTCCACGAAATGCAGCCCGTCGGGATGGCTGGCCAATCGTTTCATGTGGGAGATTGGCGAATGCGCAATCTTATTGATCATGCTGCGGGTCATGGCGTCGAGCGCTTCCGTCTGCTCAGTGTCGAGCGTGCCTAGTTTCGAGCGAAAACGGGCCACTTCGGCCCGGCGCACTCGTTCCAATTCATCTTGCAGCGAGACGATGGTCGGCGCGACCTGGTGGGTCTTGAGCCGATGCATCAACTTGGCCAGCTCTTCCTCGACGATCACCTCGGCGCGCTCGGCCTCGCGCTTCCGTTGCTCGAGGTTCGCGTCGGCCACCTGCTGCAGATCGTCGATGTCGTACACGAACATGTTGTCGATCGAGTTGATGGCCGGGTCGATATCACGCGGAACCGCGATATCCACTAGAAAGACCGGGCGCTGCTTGCGGGCGGCAATCACCGCCTCCGCCGTCTTCTTGTTGAGAATGAAGTGCGGAGCGCCTGTCGACGAGATGACGATATCGACCTTGGCCAACATCTCGAACAGCCGATCGAACGCAACCGCTTCGCCTTCGAACGCCCGGGCCAACTCGACGGCACGCTCAGGGGTGCGGTTGGTCACGTAGACCCGCCCCGCTCCGGCGCGCTGCAAGTGCTTCGCCGACAGCTCCGACATCTTGCCGGCCCCGACAATCAGAATCGACCGGCCGCCCAGATCGCCGAAGATCTTGCGGGCCAACTCGACCGCCACGAAGCTGATCGACACCGCCATCTGGCCGATCCCGGTCTCGTTGCGAATGCGCCGGGCGACTCGGAACGCGTGGTTGAGCACGAAGTCCAACTCGCCGCGGATCGTACCGGCCGCCTTGGCGCGCGCGTAGGCGTCTTTCACCTGGCCCAGGATCTGGGGCTCGCCGACGACCATCGAGTCAAGGCTCGATGCTACGCGGAAGACATGGCGCACGGCCTCCTCATCGACGTAGCGGTAGAAGTAGGGCTTGGCGTCGTCGATAACGCCTTCCCCCGCGGTCTCGAGGAACGAGAAGATCTCTCGCGATGCGTCCGACCCGGCGCCGGCTCGAACCAGGAACTCGACCCGGTTGCACGTGGAGAGGATCAGGGCCTCGGAGATCCCCGGCTGCTCGACCAGCTTTTCCATGTGCTCAATCGCAGCCCCCTCGGCGATCGCGAAGCGCTCACGCACTTCGACTGGGGCAGTCTTGTGACTGAGGCCCAACAGTAGTACGCTCATCGCTGCGTGAAGGAGTGGACGCCGCTGTTGACGATCCACGTCAGTGCCGCCGAACAGAACCCTACAATGGAAAAGTAGGCCGCTTTGCGGCCCCGCCACCCAATCGCCACCCGGCTGAAGACCATGGCCAGGTAGATGGCCCAAGTGACGAAGGCCAGGGCAATCGTTGGATCGACGAGCCAGTTCGAGCCCCACTCCATGAAAGCCCAGAAACTGGCTGCAATCAAGCCCAGCGTGACGAGCACGAACCCCGCGGCCAGGGTTCGGTAGGCCATATCGTCGAGCGTGCCCAAAGGCGGCAGACGGTAATAGAACGCCCTCGGGCGTTTCGACTTAAGCTCCTTCTCTTGAATGATATACATCACGCCAGCGACGAAGGTCAGCGTGAGCGCCGCGTATCCCAGCAGCAGCAACACCACGTGAACCGAGAGCCACCATTTCCCGAGTGATCCGGCGGCGGGCGCCGGCGCGCCCGTTCCGAGACTGGCCACAAGGGTCAGCAGAAACACGGTCGGGAAGACGAAGACGGCGAGGCTTTCGTACTTGTAGCGCCAATAGACGAGCAGAAACACGCCGGTTATGAGGAATCCAACCAGCGAAGCCATCTGGTGGAGCGTGTGGACCGGGAACCGCCCCAGCGCCATCCCCTGGTCGACGATCGAGACCAGATGAAACACGGCCCCGAGGGAAATCGCCCCCAGACCGACCCTGAACATACGCGGGCGGCGCTTGACCACCGTTACCAGGGCGTGCCACAGTCCCAGCGAATAGAGCACCAGCGTCACACGTAGCCAGAAGACGCTGGATTCAGCCATAACCGCTTCATTATACAGGGCAAGCCAAGCTCGCCCCGTGGTGGTGTCTAAGCTTCGACTTCACCCGTTCCATGTACTTGCTGAGGCGCCGTGTAGGGGTGGACCCCTGTGTCCACCCAACCGGCTTCAGGCAGGGGCGTGGATGGTGAGTGCGAGATTCGGACCAGTCTAGCGGCCCTCGAGTGGCGCCAGGGTTCGTGCCGGACCGCTCCCTCACGGTCACGGCTCGGTTGCTTCGCGCTTCGCTTCGTGATGCCTAGTTTTCAAGCACAACCGTCGTCGCTTGCTCGGACGCGATCACCACTCCCGCCTTCTGTAGCGGCGGCCGCGACCGTGTGCTCACGCTGTAGGTTCCCGGCGCCAGCTCAACCCGGTCACCACCGACCAGCCCACTCGCGACCTGGTGGCCATCGGCGCCATACACGTCGAACGGCGCTTTCACGGCCTTTGAAAGCGACCGGCTGAGTTGCTCCGCGCTGCCGGCATCGAAGTATTCGCCCTCCCCGATGTTCGACCAGTGGCGGAACTTCTGCTTCAACTCGTCGTCCTCGATGGCGAACCCAACAATGTTCACGCGAACATCGACTCCGGCCTGTTTGAGCAACCCGATCGCTTCGGCCGGATCACCGTCGCAGGTCTCCTCGCCATCGGTCACCAACACCACTACGCGCTGGCCACCGGCGGCCTGCAGGTCTCGGGCAACGGCCTCGATCGACTTGGCGATCGGCGTCTTGGCCTTGTTCATGGCTTGGATGTTGCCGATCAGCCCAGCGGCTTCCGCGGCGTTGAGCGGTTTCAGCGGCAGCTCGAGATCCGTTCGGCACGAATCGACTTCCCGATGACCGAACACACGCAACGCGAAGGGCGTGCCCGCCGGGATCGTCTCGCGGATCAGTTCCGACAGCACTTGCTTGGCGATGTCGATGCGGCGCTTGCCGCCTTGGCGCTGCAACATGCTCCCGGAGGCATCGAGAATCACCTCCACCGCGCCGCCCGCCACCGGCAGGAGGCCTTGCGGGCCCGCCGAGGACGCATGCACTTCGAGAAAGCCCGGCGGCCGCTCGGCCGGGCCCAGCCGGATCGGGCGGCGCACCAGCGTCAAGTACGACTGTCCCGTCAGGTAGCGCAGCTCGTAATCGCCGCTTTCAAACGGGGCCCGGAGGGTGAGTTGCGGACCCTGATGCACGTACTCATACACACCCCACCTGCGCTCCGGCGTACCGGCTTTGACGAGCGTAACGTAGTCGCCCGGGTTGTTGGGGCCGGTCCAAGAAACCGTGAACTCGGTCCCGCCTTGGACGGTGTCGGGGGCATCGAGAGTCGCGTTGGTTCCGCCCACCACGAGAGATGCGCTAGCCAGCGTCAGGTACGACCGCCCGGTCAGGTAGCGGACTTCGTAGCGCCCCGGCTTGTCCGGCGCGCGCATCGTAACCGGGCTGCCTTTGCTGGTGTAGACATACGTCTTGTAGGTCTTCTCCTTGGCGCCGGCTTCGACGATCGTGATGTAGTCGCGCGCATTGTCGGGCCCGGTCCACAAGATCTGGAAGGGCGCGCCGGCAGTTACCTGGCCGGGGACCGTGATGCTGGCGTCGGCCCCGCCGACTGTGAGCGGCGCCTTGGCCAGCGTCAGATATTTGCTCGCCGAAAGGTAGCGGACTTCGTACTGCCCTGGCTTCTCGGGCACCCGCAGTTTCCCCTGGCTCTTCTTCCGCGTGTAGATGTAGGCCTTGTAAGCGCGCTCTTTGGCGCCGGCTTCGACGATTGTGATGAAGTCTTTAGGGTTGACGGTGCCGCTCCACGAAACCTCGAGGTCCCCGCCCATTTGCGCCGACGAGGGCGCGTTCAGCGTGATCTTGACCGCGGTGACCGTCAACGGCCGGGTGACGAGAATCTCCCTCGTCCCTCCATGCACCCAGCGCAACTCGTAGTCGCCGGCAACCTCGGGGGCCGGCATCTCAAGCGTCTGGCCCGTGCGGAGGTATTGATAGTAGATGTAGGACCCGCGCGGCGCGCCCTTTTCGGCGGTCGCGACGTAGTCGCGCGCCGCGTCCGTTCCTGACCAGGTGACGTTGAACTTCGCGCCTCCCTGCACGCTAGCCGGCGCATCCAACGATTGCGCGGAGGCGGCCAATGACGCGAACAGAACGAGCGAGATGATGCGAGCAAATCGTGGCATATATCCTCCTGCTGATTGGGTTCCGATGTAGGGGCACGGCATGCCGTACCCGCGCGCCCTATGGAACCGAACCGCCGCGACCCCGTTCTTGAACCCTACTCCCCAAACGCCGCGTCGAACGCCAGCGTCGAGGGCGCGAAGTCCACGTTCTTCGTAAACGCACAGGCCTCTTCGGCGCCATGCTCACGGTCCATGCCGCTGTCTTCCCATTCGATCGACAACGGCCCGTTGTAGCCGATGTGGTTCAGCGCGCGGACGATCTCCTCGAAATCCACCTCGCCGTGGCCGAGGGAGCGGAAATCCCACCCGCGCTCCCGTTGCCCGAAGTTCAGGTGAGAGCCGAGAATGCCGGCGCGTCCGTCGAGCTGCAGCGCCGCGTCTTTCATATGCACGTGGTAGATGCGGTCAGAGAACTCGTAGATGAACTTGGCCGGGTCCACCATCTGCCAATGCAGATGGCTGGGATCGAAGTTGAATCCGAGCGTCTTGCGATTGTCCACCGCTTCGAGCATACGCTTGGCGGTCACGATGTCAAACGCCAACTCGGTCGGGTGCACCTCGTACGCAAACCGCACGCCACATTCGTCGTGCACGTCGAAGATGGGGTTCCATAGTTCCGCGAAGTAGCGGAACCCCTCTTCGATCATCTCCTCCGACACCGGAGGGAAGCTGTAGAACAGGTGCCAGATCGACGAGCCCGAGAAGCCATTGACGACGCTCAAACCCAGGTTCTTGGCGGCGTAGGCGGTCTTGGTGACGGACTCGATCGCCCAGGCCCGCTTCTTATCCGCGTCGCCGGCGCACTCGGCCGGTGCGAACGCATCGGAGCGGCTATCGTTGTTGGGGTCGCACACGAGCTGTCCGGCCAGGTGATTCGAGATCGCGAACAGCTTCAGGTTGTGTTTCTCGAGAATGGCCTTCTGCTGCCGGCAGTAGTCGAGGTCCTCGGCCGCTTTGAAGACGTCCATGTGGTCGCCCCAGCAGGCCAGCTCGAGCCCGTCGTACCCCCAACCCGCCGCCTTCTCGGCGAGCACCTCCAGGGGCAGGTCGGCCCACTGTCCGGTGAAGAGGGTGACGGGTCGACTCATGGCGATCTCCTACGAGAAAAGGTCGTCTCGGTGAATGGGGACGCGCGTCGCCGCCGTCCGGCGAAGGTGGCGCGACACTACGGGCACGGCATGCCGTGCCCCTACATCTACGAGTCCCAGGCTGCGCGCAGGCGGGCGCAAACCCCAGGCGCAAGACGGAGTTTAGCAAATGTCCTGCGGGGCCGAGAACTCTCTCGATCGTCGCGAAGCGGCCGTCTCCGACTTCTGGATCTTCACGTCCATGGGAATGAGGTCCTGAACAAAAGGGATCTTGAAGCGCAGCCCTTCGTCGAGCACTGTCTCCTGAACGCCTCCGAACTGGCTGAAGACCACGCCGCGCTCGCCGGCGCCGATCGTCTGAATAACACGGGTTTCCAATTTGAACCCGGTATCCAGCCTTTGCGGTGGTCTTCAGCCTCCTTGAATCGCGAACTGGTGGCTCGGGTGGAAGCCAGCGATGCATCAAAAAGAGTGGTGCTGGACATGGATAGCATCGAGAGCCCGGTGTATGGACAGCAGGAGGGGAGTGCCTACAACGGGCATTTCGAATCGCTCTGTTATCACCCGCTGTTGTTGTTCAGCGGCCAACGGCGATTGTCTAGCAGTGAAGCTGCGTCCGGGCAACATGCACAGCGCCGAGGACTGGGACGAGTTGCTGCTGTCGGAGATCGAGCGCCAACAGGCCGCGGGCAAACAGATCGCCTTCCGGGGCGATCCAGCTTTTGCTAGAATGGGCGTAGACCTGAGGAGCGCAAGATCCCAATTGGAAATTCCGCATAAAAGGAGGTAGTGATGGCAAGGTACTCTACTGAAGAATTTGGAGATTTTAAAATTCCGCAAGGGCTGGGTAAAAAGATCACCGTTGCCGTGATAGTGATTGCCGGCCTCATTATGTTAGCGGGAAGCACCGGGACAGTCGGCGCAGGACAACGAGGCGTCTTGCTGCATTTTGGAGCCGTGACCGAGACGATCAAAGAGGAAGGTCTCTATTTCAAGATTCCTTTCGCTCAGGAGGTAGTTCTGATGTCAACCCAGCTTCAGAAATACACCGCTCCTGCCGGCTCTTCCAGCAAGGACTTGCAACTGGTTACGACAGAAGTCACCTTGAACTACCAGTTGGATGCCAGCAGCGTGGGGGAAATTTATCGCAGTATGCGGCAGAATTATGAAAGCACGGTCATTCAGCCGTACATCCAGGAAGCGGTCAAATCTACCACGGCCGATTTCAACGCCGAGGAGTTGATCACACAAAGGCCACAGGTGAAAGATGAGCTTCAAAATTTGATGGCGGAAAGGTTAGCTCCCCTTGGTATCGTAGTTGTACAACTCTCCATCACGGACTTTCAGTTCTCGTCAACCTTCCAGGAGTCCATCGAGGCAAAGGTGAAAGCGGTCCAACAGGCTCTGGAGGCAGAGAACGCCTTGAAACGGGTGGAGTTTGAAGCGCAACAGGAAATCACCAGAGCCCAAGCTGAAGCCAAGGCACTGGAGCTCCAAAAAGCACAGATAACGGACCAGTTACTGGCCTTGCGGCGAATCGAGGTTCAGGGACGCGCTATAGAGAAATGGAATGGGGTGATGCCCACAGTGGTCACCAGCGGGGGACCAGTGCCAATGTTGGACGTGTTTAGCGGACGGCAGTAAAGCAACGGTTGCTCATCCGGCCCGACACGAACGTGCAGTCGCAGAAATGTAACTGTGTGCTAGATTGAGCACACCGTCGGAGAGCCACTCCCGAGCCATGCGGCAACCTCCTCCGGAGTCGTCTCGGCAACGTATTTGAGATAAGATGAGAAATAGGAGTTAGCTGGCATTTCCCTGTTGAATCAGCGGATCAATGGCCATGGCACCAAGTTGATGTTCAGACCTGAAACGAATTGAACAGCAGAATCAGCGCGGCCACCAAGACCACGATGCCCACCAAGTTCTTGCCTGCCCCTCGCGTGAAGCCGCGGAAACTGTCCATTGCATCATCAAACTCGCTCGAACGTTCGTATCCTCTTGCCATGATGTCCTCCCTAGGTTTCCCTCTGTCGTTGTTGAATTCCGCCCGGCGCGTGAGATGCGCCAGCCTTGCTTATCGTAGCGGCCTACGTGGAGTCCCCGTCGATCGGATCGATCGACCGCCACCCGCGCGAGTCGGCGATCTGTAGCAGCATTTGTTCGGCCAGCCACTCCGCTTCGCGCTTGTTGCGGATGCCGCGCCCGGCGGTCACCTTGCGGCCGTGCTCGCGATGCATCTCGATGTCGTAGTACGCCTGGCCGGACTGCGTGGTCGTCTGGTTCTGCTGCATCCCGATGTGCAACTTCACGTCGCTGACCTCCACGCACGGGATCACGGTTGTCGTTTGAAAGCCCAGAGTCAAGCGATGGACCCGTACCTCGCCCGATTCGATTACCACGCGGTTTGAGGTGAACCATAGATCGACCGTGAACACCAACATCAACAGCGTGAACAATCCGGTCAGGATGGGAAAGAGCAAGAAGATCTCCAGGTGAAGCTGAAGCCAGATCGCCCCGGCAAAGATCAGCAGAAAAGTCGTGACCGAGAGCGCCGCTCCTACGTTCCGCGCGGCCGGGAAGAAGTATTCGGTGCCGCCGGCGCTCGACCGGACCGCAATCGTCGCAGTCTTCGGGTCGAATTCTTTCTTCACCTCGGACCGGAAGGTGAACGCCCCCTCCTCAGGCGGCTCGGGTGAACTTGCCGGTGTCTTGAATACCGGCACCTCGAACTGAGTGCGGTAATCGATGCCGGCGACCTTGGCCGTGGCTTCCAGCCGCCAGACGACCTTGCTCCCAGAGTCGGGCTCCTCCGTTTCGCGGCACTCGAATGGGATGTGGAAATCGACCGGGAATGTCAAGCCCGGCAGGCCCGCGTACAGGTGCTCCCGTCCGACCGTGCGTTGGTCTTGCCATAGGATGCTTTCGTGCATCGAACGGTTGCTCTCTGAGTTGCGGCGCTGGTGGACACACGTCAGGCTCAGGCCGACACCTTCGTCGGGAGGTGCCTGCAAGCCGCTTTGAATCGTTCCGCGGAGACGCCCTCCGACTACACCCGGCACAGCCGACATCTGGAAGACCGACACGCCGAACTTCCTCCAGCGCGCGGTGGCCCGCAGTCCCCAGATCACAAACCCGACGGCGGCGAGCGGAAAAACAAGGCCCACCAGCGCTAGGTGATTGCCCTTGTCGACGACCTCTTTGGGGATCAAGATGACCGCCGGCGCCGAGAGGACGGTCGTGAAGAACGCCATGACCCACGCCAGTGTCATCGTGGCGCGGCTCGACCCTTCGATGCGTCCGCTTGCCCAGCCGGGCTTCCACATCCACGGTTGGTCCGGGTGGGCTGCTTTCAGGCGGGCCTCTTCGGCCAGCTTACCTGCGGCGATGCGGCTCCAAATCAGCAGCCCGAACCCACCGCCCCCGAAAGCGAGGGCAGCCATGAGAATCAAGGTGAGCTGCTGCCAATCCTCGACGCCCCGCGCGAAGCGGCCCACTGCGTCGTAGGCCAGCCACAGGCCCACGCCGCAAAACGGCAGCGCGAACAGTGTCAGGCAACCGGCCCCCTGATCGCCGGTTTTCGTGCCAGAGGTCATCGACTGACCCTATTGTGGGGCAAGCCCACGACTTGAGATATAAGGCAAAGACCCTTGAAGCAAGTCACGGAGGGGACAGCAAAGAGGAATGCACTTCCCATGCGCGGTGACGCCTACGGCCCTATGTTGACCTGCACCGTGTTGCTCATTTGGCCGTCCGCCGTGACCACGAGATCCACCGAACCGCGTCCGGCCAGCGTACGAGCGAGGCGCAGATTGATCTGATCGACGCCGGCAAACTCCTCTTGCGGCCCAACGAAGAGGACTTCCGCCGCCGAGCCGCCCACGGTCGCAGCGACGCCGGCAAGGCCGCTGCCATGCCGGAACCCGGTGCCGAACAGAACCAGGAAGACCTGATCATCCGCCGGGCCGAGATCGATGGGCTCGGAGACAAAGCGTTTCTGAACGGGGCTCTGCTGGTCCGGTTCAAATCGCGCGACTAGCTCATAGGTCTGTGTGCCATCCGCTTTGAGACGCAGCACCAGCGCGGAGGCTGTACCCATGCCATTCGCATTGGCGGTGAAGAGGGCCGGAGCGACAGCCGCTACTTGCACTTTTCCGCTCGCGACAAGAGGGCCGTTACGCAGCACCGAGACAGTGGCCTCGCCGGGGGCGGTCCCCGCCGGTATCAGATAGTTGATCTGACCGGGCGAACAATAGAACAGCGACGCCAGCCGTTCGCTGCCCGCGCTGTCTTTCACGACGACCGTGCTCCCGGCCAGCACCGTGGGCAAGGGAATGGAGACCGCCGTTGCCATGGACGTTGCGAGGTCCACTCCGAATCCGCTCACGATCGATTCCGGCGCGACGAATCCGAGCGCCAGGCTGGCGGCCGACACGCTCGCGAGAAGAGCGGCCGGCGGTGAAGCAACGCCGGCCCCAAACACCGTCATCTGAAACGAAGGGCTCACGGCGACACCCACCGCGGTGCCGCCATCGAACACGTACCAGCGGCCAAACAAGGTCGCACCGAGTAGGGCCCCATCGCGCGGGCTTAAACCGAGTGGGCTCGCACCGGGCGGGGTCGAACCGAGCAGGGCGGCATCGTTTGGGATGGCAATGCTCACCGAGGCATAACCTTCGCCCGCACCCTCGCCGGCGAGTGTGACGGTCTCGCGAGCCAGCGAGGCCGCGGCGGGGATCGGGGGGCCCGGCCCCGGCTCGACGCGATCGATCACCAGCACGGCCTCGGCGCCGCCTAGGGCGTCGGACAAGCCAACGGTGAAACTCGGATTCCCCGCGAAGGGCGGCTCCATGGCGATCACCCTTGGAACGAAGCCTCCCGAGCCGGCCGTACCCGCACCTACGATCCGGGGGACGCGCGCCGACTCGGAATAAAGCATCGGGCGATCGAACAGGGGCCCGGATTCGCCGGCAACGCGCGGGTCGGTCAGTTCGTTTTTGAGGTAAGCAATAATGTCGGCTTTCTCCTGCTCCCTGAGACGTAGCTGCCGCATGAGACTGTCTTGGTTGGGGCCCGGGAAGTGGCCGCCGCCGTCATAGAAGTCGATGACTTCTTCCAAGGTCGCGAAGCGTCCGTTATGCATGTAGGGGGCGCGCAGGGCGACATTGCGCAGGCTCGGAGTCCGAAATCTCGCGAGGTGGAGAGGCTTACCGGTGACCCCGAAGCGGCCTTCGTCCTCATGGTCAGGTCGTACGCCGAGGTTGTGGAAGAAGGGATCTCCCAGGAGTCCCCCTTGGTGGCAGAGGTTGCAAGAGGCGCCGATGAACGCATCCTGGCCTCGTTGGCTCTCAGGGGAAAGTGGCCGGATCTTGGCGGCGGCCTTGTCGAGCGGCGTGCGGTCGGAATAGAGCGTCCTTTCATAGCTGGCGATCGCCATGGCGATCCTCGGCGCGGTCACTTCCAAGGTGCCGAAAGCTTCCGCGAATAAATCGGGATACGAGCGGTCTCCGATCCAAGCCGCCAACGCAGGCGGCAGCGACGGTGACAGAGCCAAGGGTTTTGACGCGACGATGCGAGCGATCACGTTCTCGAGAGTCGCTCCCTCGTGGCTCATCTCCACCGGTTCCGTCAGCGGGGCCAGGGCCTGACTCTCCAGCCCGCCGCCTTTCTCTATGACGACAGCCCCGCTGACTGGGTCAATGAATTGCACGGTCGCGCGCCCATCCCAAAGCAGCGAATCGAAGTAGGCGGCGTTGATGACCGGAAGCGCCTTGCGGTGGGTTGCCTGTTCCCGCAAACCGAAGTGTTCGTCGCGTTGATACGAGCCGTCGGCGAGGTTCCGCGGCACGCCCGGGGAGCCCACGATGTCATCGTCGGTGGCGAACACGCCGTCCGGGCCCGGGTGCGTCGCCAGCGCGATCGCCTCGCGGGAACGTGGGTCCGTGCTGCCGCTACGCGCCTGGTGGCAGGTACCGCAGGCGACCGTCCGCGTCGAGGAAAGCTGCTCGTCCCAGAACAGCGTCTTGCCCAAATAGACTTTCGCGCCCGTTACGGGGTTCTCCGGCGGCACCGGTGGCGGGTTTATCGGCTTGGGTCTGATGAATCCGGCGAGGCGTATTTCTCCGACCGCTCGGAAGCCCTGATCGGGAACGCTGAGGCTGCTTGCGAGATTCCCGTCTTGGGCCTGCACCCAGTAGAAGTAGTTCTGCGCCACCTCGGCCGTCGAATCGTAGAAGATGATCGACGCGGTCGTTCCCACGCTGGTCGCTGACGCCGCGTCGTTCGTCGTGCCGCGGAAGACCTCGTAGGTTGTGGCGTTGCGAATGTGGTCCCAGCAGATGCCGACCTTCGTGACATAGTCCCCGTCCGACGCCTCCACTCCCGTGGGCGCGGACAAACCCTCGCCGTTCTGGCCGGCGAGCCCCGGCCAGGCCAGCAGGAAAAGGATCGGCGTGACCCGCCGAATCACGGACCGCCTCTCCCGACCGTGGCTCTCCAGCGTTCGGGGCCGAAGCGCCCCTGGCGATCAATCAACATCTAGGGCAAGCCCTCGGTCCATTCGCGCAGGAAGCTGTGTGGCCGAAGCCCGTCATGCCTTGCGCGCACCATGATCTACTCCATGTTCTCACAGCGTCGGCCCGGGACCGCAACGTTCCCCGTTCCCCCGCTCCCACCGTTCCGCCCGCTACCCTCCCAAGTCTTTCCCGATCACCTGCGCCGCGTTGTAACCCGCCGCTCCCATCACGCCGCCGCCCGGGTGCGTCCCCGACCCGCACAGATACAGGTTGCGGATCGGCGTACGGTAGCGCGCCCAGCCCATCACCGGCCGACTCCAGAACATTTGGTCGAGGCTCATCGCTCCGTGGAAGATGTTCCCGCCGGTGAGGCCGTACGTGCGTTCGAGGTCGAGCGGCGTCAACACTTGCCGGTCGAGGATGATCGAGCGGATGTTGGGGGCGTACTCGGCGATGCAATCGATCACTTGGTCGGCGTAGGAGTCGCGAATGCCGTCCCAGCCACCCACCGCCAACGGGCCCTCCTTCAAGCTATACGGGGCGTACTGCACGAAAATCCCCATGATGTGCTTGCTCTTGGGCGCCAGCGAGGGATCGTAGACCGTCGGCAAGGTCATCTCGATGATCGGCCGCCGTGACGGACGCCCGTACTTCGCGTCGTCCCAGGCGCGCTCCATGTACTCGATCGTCGGGCAGATGTGCATCGTGGCCCCGTGGTGCGGTCCCGGGTGTGGACCCAGCCCCGGCGCGGCCGTGAAATCAGGCAGGCCGTCGAGCGCCAGGTTGATCTTGAGCGAAGTACCCTCGCAGCGATAGTTGCGAATCGCCGTCACGAACTCGGGCTCCAGCTCACGGCTGTCAACCAATCGGAGAAACGTGCGTTTCGGATCGGCATTCGACACCACGGCCCGCGCCCGAATCTCCTCACCCCCCTCGATCACGATGCCCACGGCTGCGCCACCTCGCACGAGCACTTGCTCGACCGGCGACTCCGTACGGATCTCGACCCCTCGCGAGCGCCCCGAGTCGGCCATCGCTTTCGTCACGGCCCCCATCCCGCCGCGGGCGAAGCCCCATAGCCCTCGCACACCCCCGACGCCCCCCATATAGTGGTGTAGCAACACATAGGCCGTACCCGGGGACATCGGCCCGCCGTTGGCTCCGATCACGCCGTCGGTGGCGAGTGTCGCCCGAATCGCGTCCGACTCGAACCACTCGGCCAGGAACTCGTAGGCGCTTTGGGTCATGATCTTGGCCAATCCGTTGAGCGCCACGACATCGAGTTTCCTGAAACGGCTTGCCAGCCGAAGCCACTCCACGAAATCGCCTACCGATCGGGGCGGCACGCGCGGCGGCGTCACAAACAGCAGCGGCTCGATCACGCGCGCCAGCCGGTCGACGTGCTCGCCGTAGTGCGGGTAAGCCTCGGCGTCGCGCTCGGAGAACCGCGCGATCTCAGCGCCCGTCCGGGCGGGATCCTGCCACATCGTCAGCGTCCGCCCGTCGGGAAAGAGCGAGAAGAACGCCGGGTCCTTCGGGTCGACCCGGTAGCCGAAGCGCTCCAACTCCAACTCGTCGACGACGCGCTGCTGCATCAGGCTGACCAGATAGGCCGCGGTCGAGACCCGAAAGCCGGGGAAGATCTCTTCGGTGACGCAGGCCCCGCCGACCTGTTCGCGCCGCTCGAGCACCACCACCCGCAGGCCCCGTCCGGCGAGCACGGCGGCGGTCACCAGGCCGTTATGCCCTCCGCCGATCACCGCCACGTCGTAGGAATTCGCCATGGATCGACCATTATGCACCTCCCGCCGGGCCGCCGGGCCGCCGGGCCCCACCTGCTTCCGTGGCTCCCGCCGCGTCTTGACTTTCCCGCTGACGGTATGCGATCGTTGCTATTCCTTTCGTGGGAGGCGGTTTAGGTCCGCATGGATGCGCTAGCTCTATGGCCGAAGGCAGAGAGCTCCAGTTGAAGCTGGAGAGCAAGCTCTCGAGTGTCGACGCAGCCGAGTTGATCGTACAGCGCATGCTTGATCAGCACGGATGCGGCTCTGACCTGGTCGAGCATATCGGCATGGCCGTGAGGGAATGCATGGCCAATGCGGTCATCCACGGAAATGGATATAGTAGTGACAAGTCGGTGTACTTTTCGGTTGCCACCGACCCGAGCCGACTATCCATCACCATCACGGACGAAGGTAACGGATTCAACCCCGACGACGTGCCCGATCCCCTCGCGGGCGACAACCTGCTGAAGAGTTCCGGGCGGGGGTTGCTCCTGATGCGGTCCTTCGCCGACGAAGTGAGTATCCGTTCCGCGGATCCCCACGGCACCGAAGTGGTGATGGTCAAGAGTTTCGAGCAAGATCCGAGCCACAAGGAGGAGGAAGTGAGTCTATCAACCAGTATTCGTGAAGTGGACGGTGTCACGATCGTCGACCTCAGCGGACGGATTACCCTCGGAGAAGCGTCCGAGAAGCTTCGGGACACCGTCCGGGAAATCGTGAGTAATGGGCAGACCAAGATTCTGCTGAACCTGGGAGACGTCGGCTACATCGACAGTTCGGGCTTGGGTCAGTTGGTATCGAGCTACACCACGGCCAAAACGAAAGGGTCGACTGTAAAGCTGGTCAACGTGCAGGAGAAGGTCAACGACCTGCTGCAGATCACCAAGCTCTACACCGTCTTCGACATCTTTTCGAACGAAACCGACGCCGTCCTCAGCTTCTCGCAGTAACGCGGCCGGCCACACGTTGCAGGAACAGAGCCCCAGGCGCACGCCTGGGGTCCTTCTGTTTGCCTGTTCGCCGACCACGGCGGCGCTATAAACCGCGATCCCTCAACCCAAACTCAGAGCCGCGGGCGTAAGCCCGCGCTGATCCGCCGCGAAGCGAGAGGTTGTCTCGCAAGCAACCGAGCCGTGACCGTAAGGGAGCGGTCCGGCACGAACCCTGGTACACCTCAAACCCTTCTAGACCAGCCAGCGACAATCTCCCGTACCCACCGAGATCGCCACCGATAAAACCGAGCCTGAAACGCAAGTGACGGGTAAATCCGCTCCATCCGGTGCGCCGGCGCGGACCTTTTGCCGAAGCACCAAGAAACCCCAAACGCCCCCACCCGGGGCTGGGATCGTCTTGGGGCATGGTTGACCCACCGCTTGCGCTGTGGGCTACTTTCAGTCGCCCCTTACCGGGGCTCGGAATCGTGACCCGGGCGCATCGACTTGCACCATGCACAAGCGAGAGAGGCTGTCGCCGTAGCCGACCGGGCGGCCGCCGTGGCAAACGAAACGGCTCAACACAGGCTGACGCCCGCGGCTCCTCAGGAACAGCTTTGTCCATCCCTTGTTTTCAACGGGAGTAGTTTTTGTTCTAGACCCTTCCGAGGTGCGTGAGGGTTCGTGCCGGACCGCTCCCTGACGGTCACGGCTCGGTTCGTCCGCATTGCCATAACCCCCTCCATTCCCTGAAAATGGAGTCCGCAGGCCCGACGCCATGGCGCTTCAAGACCAGAACTTCGACGTTTTTGTGAGCTACAGGACCGCATCGACGAAGAGGAAGGGGATAAGGGAGGTCGCGCGGTAGGTCTCTCAAACCTGGGCCAAGAGCAGATCAACCTGGGCGAGTTGGCCGCCGCCGAGCGCAATTTCCGCCGCAGCATCGAGTTGAGCCGGGAAGCATACAAAGAATGGGAAGCCGTGGGACATGCAGAGCTCGGACGCACGCTGGCGTTCCAAGCAAGGTTCGAAGAAACCGATAAAGAACTGCAAGCAGGCCCAGCGGGCATTCGAAGACCGAAAGGACACGCAGTATGCTGGCGTCACCTGCGCCTATCGCGCCCAGCGGCACCTGATCACAGACGACCCACGCGAGGCCCTCGCGGCCGCCCAACAGGCTTTAACCTTCTGGAAAAGAGACGCCGAAGAAGACTACCCAGTCGAGCGCGACCGCCTCGGAGTCGAATGGCTTCTCGGCTGGGCTCACACCGCGCTCGCGGCTCGAGCCAAGCGCAATCGCGGCTCGCACCTCGCCCAAGCCGAAACCCACCTCAGCGAAAGCCTTACCCGCTGCCGCCGTATCCAACTCATCGAGCTCGAGACCGACATCCTGCTCGCCCTGGCCCGCTGGCATCGGCTCAAGAGCGATGCTAGCGAAGCCGCCAAGCTCGCCCAAGAAGCCCTCGCGATCGCCGACCGCTGCGAGTACCGCCTGAAGCAGGCCGACATCCGCAACTTCCTGGCCCAACTCGCCCTCGACCGCAAAGACCGCACCGCCGCCCGCGAGCACGCCGAAATCGCCCGCGAACGCGCCCTGTGCGACGAGCCGGCGCACAACCCAAAACACTGCTACAAGCCCGCCCTCGACGAAGCCGATCGCTTACTGAAGCTCTGCAAGGGCAAAGCGCAGGGGGCGTAGCACGACACGCCCCAACGTGCCGGATCGCACGAGGCGTTTTCGATCCCTCGGCAAACGTCCCAACATCGACCTCGTCCTCCCCAACCGCCACTCGGAGCCGCAAGCGTCAGCTTGCGTTGATCCGCCCCGTTGGAAACAAGGCCGCCGCTGAGCAGCCGGCAGCACCGTAAAAAGATACCGAGCCCTGAACGCCAGTGAGCTCAGCCACCGGCAAGGCCGGATGGAACAAATATGTGACCCGGCAAATGGTCCCGGGAGCCTCGGCTTCCCACTCTCGCGACCGTTCTAGGCTCGAATCCATGCCAACTCAAGAAACCGAGCCCGGAACGCAAGTGACGGGTCAATCCGCCCCATCTGGCAAGCCATCGCGGCCCTTTCCCCGAGGCAACAAGGAACAGCTCACCGTCCTCGAGGCGGCACAGAATCATCAACTCACGAGAAGGGTCACTGACGGGGCGTAAATCCACCACCCGGCGGCTAACCCTAACCCCTGACGGTCGCGGTGGTACGTTCTACGACTTTCCCTTAGAGCAAAATGCGGCGAGAGGCCGATTTCCGGCGAGTACCATCCCCGTGAAAATAGAAAGAAGTGGAAGCGCAAATCAGAATCTCACGTCCCGGGATCGGCCATATCTCCATGGTCGTGTTGCTGCTGGCCGGCCTGCTCAGCGGGTTCTTCTGGCTGGGGTACTGGACGTCGGAAATGACCTCGCGGGCCGCCGATCCGCGTGAGGTTCAAAGTGAACCGGCCGACCCCAACCAGCCCACGAATCCCGCGCCCACGCCCACCCAGCAACTCAATATTCGTTCCGATGAAGCTGTGCGGCTGTAGCCTGCGTTTCTCGCCCACGTAACGGTCGAAGCTTAACGCCCGCCCGGCGGTGTACCGTCGGCTCCTGAACCCATCTCATTAATACTGGCCCGCGGCGTGAGCCCCGTGGATACTGCGCCGTCCACCCCCCCGCTCCAACTTGCCCGGGGGACCATCAAAACGGTACGGTACAGAATTGTTCCGCCGGGACCGAGCCCAACCGCTCGACGCTCCCCCCATCGCACCGGATCGAACATGAAACCAGTTGTCTTTCTCCCCGAAGGTCTGCAGCCCGCGGGCGTTGACCTGCTTGAACAACACTGCGACTGCATCATCCCGCCGAAGGGCCGGCACCAAGAGCACTGGTCGTCGCTCTATGAATCCGACGGCGTCATCCTGCGCGGCGCATCCGTCACGGCCGACGACCTCGCCAAGACCGACCGACTCAAGGTGATCGCCAAGCACGGCGCCGGGACGGACAACATCGACATCCCGGCGGCGACGGCCAAGGGCATCCCGGTCGTCTATACGCCGACGGCGCCGACCGTCCCGGTGGCCGAGTTCACCCTGGGGTTGATGATCAGCCTGGGACGCAAGCTCGGCGCCGCCGACGCCACAGTACGCGAAGGCCGTTTCACCGAACGGCTCGGCTTGATGGGCATCGAGTTCGACGGCAAGACCTTGGGCGTGATCGGCCTCGGCGAGATCGGCCGCCGCGTGGCCCGCAGCGCCGCCGGGGGGCTCAACATGCGCGTCGTCGGTTACGACCCCTTTGTCTCGCCGGAAAGCTACGACGGCCCGGCCGTGATCGAAGACTCGTTGGAAGCATTGCTGGCGCAGTCCGACATCGTTACGCTCCATGTCCCACTGACCAAGGGGACGCACCACCTGATCAACGAAGAGCGGTTACGGGCGATGAAACCGACGGCGCTGATCATCAATACTTCGCGGGGCTCGGTGATTGACGAGGTGGCGCTCGTGCCGGCGCTCGCCGAAGGCCGCCTGGGCGGTGCGGCGCTCGACGTATTCGAGCAGGAACCGCTACCGGCCGACAGCCCGCTGTGCCGGCTGCCGAACGTCGTCCTGGCGCCGCACATCGCCTCGGCCACCCCGGAGGCGATGGATCGCATGTCGCTCGGCGCGGCCCAGGGCGTGTTGGATGTCTTGCAGGGGCGGGAGCCGGCGTACGTTTACAACCGCGAGGGATTGGGGTAACCCCCTTTCTCGCAGAGGCACCAAGGACCGCCAAGGGCGCAAAGAGAACCTAACCAAGCTTTGCGATCTTTGCGGTCCTTGGCGGCTTTGCGAGAAACTTAGGGCTCCACCCCTATCCCAAGGAGCCAGCTATGAAACCCTCAACCATCTCCCGAAGGCAATTCCTCGGCACGTCCGCCGGGGCGTCTCTTGCGGTGGCCGCCCCGCAAGCCACCCCTAATGTCAACACGGGCAACGAGCGCGTCGACCAGGCACGCCAGGCCGCCCTCGACATTCTCAAACCCAGCCGCCGCGATCTCGACTACGGGCTCAAGCTCCACGCCGAGTCGCTCGTCTTCGACTGCTACGGGTTCTCGCCGCGCGCCGCGGCCGACGGCGACGCCTTGAAGCAGGCCATGGAAGCGGGTGCGTCCGACATGGAACTGCAAGACATGCGGGAGGACATGACCATGACCCGCCCGGGTACCGACCCCGCCGAGCGCAAAGAGTTCCTCGAAGCCTGGCGCGCCGCCGGCATGACCTGCATCTTCCAGAACGCCGGCGAAGAAAGCAGCGAGCCCTTACGCCTGCTCAAACGGCTGGCCCGGTTCACCTATCTGACCGACAAGATGGGCAACGAGTTGCGCCGCGCCGCCAAGCCCGACGACATCGTCCAAGCCAAGAAGGACAACGTCGGTTGCCTCTACTTCTCGGGCAACGGCGTGCCGTTGACGCTGGACTGGGTCTCCGCCGAGGACGAGCTCCGCTACGTGCGCATCTTCTTCCAACTCGGCATTCGCATGATGCACATGACCTACAATCGCCGCAATCGCCTGGGCGACGGCTGCGCGGAAACAGCCAACGGCGGCCTGAGCGACCTAGGCCGTGCCGCCGTCGATGAGCTGAACCGTGTAGGAGTGATTGTCGACATTGCGCACTCAGGCTGGCAGACGAGCCTCGAAGCGGCTCAACGCTCCCAACGGCCGATGGTCGCCAGCCATTCGACCTGCGGCGCGCTGTACAAACACATCCGCTCGAAACCCGACAACGTGATCCGCGCCATCGCCGACACGGACGGGTACATCGGGATCTGCTGCATCTCTCGCTTCCTACGTCACAGCGGCGACATTCGCGCCCTGCTCGACCACATCGACCACGTCGTGAAAACGTTCGGGGCAGACCATGTGGCCATCGGCACCGACGTGGCTTACACCTCGCGCCTGGCCGATCGCGAAAGCGCCAAGTACCCCAGCCGTGGGTTCCGCCGGCCGCGCCTCGCTGCTCTCTGGCCCCCGGACAACTTTAAAACCACCGACCGCATGCGCCAAAGCATCGCCTGGACTAACTGGCCGATGTTCACAGTGGGAATGGTGCAGCGCGGCTACAAGGACGAGCAGATCCGGAAGATCCTCGGCGGCAATGTGTTGCGGGTAGCGCGCGCGGCGCTGGCCTGAAGGACACGCCGTTACGAAACGCGGCGGATGCGCGCTCCGACGGCCAATAGTTTTTCTTCCACGTGCTCGTAGCCGCGGTCGATGTGGTACACGCGGTCGATCACGGTTTCGCCCTCGGCGGCGAGCGCGGCCAAAACCATTCCCGCGCTGGCCCGCAGGTCGGAGGCCATTACGTTCGCGCCGCTGAGTTGCGTCTTGCCCCGAACCGTGGCACGGTTGCCGTCGAGCCGGATGTCGGCGCCCATGCGGGTCAACTCAGGCACGTGCATGAAGCGATTCTCGAAAATGTGCTCAGTGATCTGCGACATGCCCTCGGCCTGCGTCATCAGCGCCATGAATTGCGCTTGCATGTCGGTCGGGAAGCCGGGGTGCTCTCGGGTCTCCAGGGCGACACCCCGCAACGGACCGTCGGCGCGTACCGTGATCAAGCCGGGCGACAGGGCGGAAATCTCAACGCCCGCCTGACGCATCCCTTCAAGCAACGCCTCGAGGTGCCCGGCCTCAAGGCCTTCGATCGTCAGCGGGTTCCCGGCGAGCGCGCCCGCGATCAGGTACGTGCCCGCCTCGATGCGGTCGGGGATGATGCGGTGCCGCGCGCCACCCAGCTTAGGGACGCCGCGAACGCGAATCGTCGGCGACCCCGCGCCTTCGATCGACGCGCCCATCTTGATCAACAAGTTCGCCAGGTCGACCACCTCGGGCTCCCGCGCGGCGTTCTCGAGCACCGTTTCACCTTTGGCGAGGACGGCGGCCATCAGCAGGTCTTCAGTCCCGGTAACCGTGATGCGATCGAAGCGAACCCGGGCTCCTTGCAAACCCCGCGGAGCCGCAGCGCGGATGTAACCGTGCTCCTGCGTGATCACCGCGCCCAGCTTTTCGAGCCCAGCCATGTGCAGATTGATCGGACGCGCGCCGATCGCGCAGCCGCCAGGTAGCGACACGCGAGCCTCCCCGGCCCGCGCGACCAGCGGGCCGAGCACCAGGCTCGACGCCCGCATTGTCTTCACCAAGTCGTAGGGCGCTTCGGGCCGCTGCACCCCGCTGCTACGAATGCGGTAGGTGCCGCCGTCGGCCGCAGCCTCAACCTCAGCCCCAATACTTTCGAGCAGCCGGACCATCGTCCGGACGTCGCGCACCGAGGGCAGGTTTTCGAGGATGACTTCGTCGCTGGTCAGGAGCGAGGCGGCGAGCACGGGTAAGGCCGCGTTCTTGGCACCGCTGATACGGATGGTTCCAGAGAGCGCGTGGCCGCCTTCGATGACGAATCTGTCCATCGACTCACACGTCTCCGGCGGGACGCAGCGCTTTCCACAAGTGCCCGCCCGTCTCTTCGAGGCGCTTCTCGGCCGCGGCGCGGTCCACACCGAGCGTCGCAATAACAATCGCGACGCGGACGCTGTTGTCGGCGGCTTCGAGTGCACGCGCGGCGTCCTCAGGGCTACACGGGACGACCTCGGCGACGATTCGGCGGGCGCGATCGAGCAGCTTGGCACTCTTGGGCTGCACGTTGATCATCAGGTTGCCGAGCACGTAGCCCATTCTCACCATGACGGCTGTCGAGATCATGTTGAGTACGAGCTTTTGCGCCGTGCCGCTTTTCATGCGGCTCGACCCGGTGATGACTTCCGCGCCGGTGGCCGGGGTGATGGCGATCTCGGCTTGGCGGGCGAGTTCGGAGTCGGGATTGGAGCTGAGGCCGACGGCCAACGCGCCGAGGCCACGCGCGTGCGCGATGCCTCCCAGCGCGTAGGGGGTCCGTCCGCTCGCTGAGATCGCAACGAGTGAGTCCACAGGCGCGAAGCCGCGGCCGCGCAAGTCCTCTTCGGCGGCCTCGAAGCGGTCTTCGCTGGCCTCCGACGAACAAACCAGAGCCATCGCGCCGCCGGCGATCAATCCCTGCACGCGTTCGGAATCGACGCCAAAGGTGGGCGGACACTCCGCAGCGTCGAGAACCCCCAGCCGCCCGCTGGTGCCCGCGCCCAGATAGAACAAGCGTCCGCCGCGCTCGAACCGTTCGACAATGGCATCCACGGCCGCCGCTATGTGCGGGATTTCGGCTTCGACCGCCGCGGCGACTTGTTGATCCTGACGATTGATGACTTCGAGGAGGTCGCGGGTAGGGAGGCGGTCGATGTGCTCGGAGGCGGGGTTTGGCTGCTCTGTGACGAGGTTCTCAAGCACCGGCCCCGAAGTATAACAAAGGGTCGATGGCGCGCCTTAACGAGACGCGGTCCCGTCACGGCTCGGAGCAAAGCGCAACTGCGTGAACAACAACTCGGAGCCGCGGGCGTCAGCCTGCGTTGATGAACCGCCACTCCCGTAGAAGTCTCAATGCGCACCCAGTCCTTGTCGGCTACCTTACGCCCTGACCGTCTGCGCTACTTTGTAGGGAACAGTGACGACACGTCGTGCCAGGACGAATCGCAACCGAGTCTTCCGGTTTGCGCAATGGTCGCTCTTCGCGGCATCGTTTACCGTTCTCGCCGCACCCGCCGCCACTTGGAGGGCCTCCGGCCGCCTCGATGCCCTACTCGAAGAGGCCATCGGGGATGGCATCACGCCCGGCGCCGTGCTGATCGTCGGCCGCCGGGACGAAATCCTCCACCGCAAAGCTTACGGCCACCGCAGCCTCGAGCCCGAGCGCGAGCGGATGACCCTTGACACCATCTTCGACTGCGCTTCGCTGACGAAGGTCATGGCGACGGCTCCCGCCATCATGCAGTTGGTCGAGCAGGGCAAGCTGCGCCTCAACGACCGCCTCACGAAACATCTGCTCGACTTCGCGGACGGTGAATCCGACATCCGGATCGTTGATCTGCTCACGCACTTCTCCGGCCTGCGACCCGACGTTGATCTCGAACCGCGGTGGTCGGGCTATGAGACCGGCATCGCGCTGGCCTATCGAGAAACGCCCATCGCGCCGTTGCGATCGCGGTTCATCTACAGCGACATCAACTACCTGTTGCTGGCCGAGGTGGTGCGGAAAATGAGCGGGCTGCCGCTCGACCGGTACGCCGCGAAGTACGTGTTCGAACCGCTGGGCATGAGCGAGACCCAGTTCCGTCCTCCCGCAGCGCTTCGGCCCCGAATCGCGCCGACCGAGAGACTGCCGAACGACGAGATCTTGCGAGGTGTTGTGCATGACCCGACGACCCGTTACATGGGAGGCGTCGCGGGGCACGCGGGTGTGTTCTCGACTGCCGACGATCTGAGCCGGTTCGCGCGGATGATGCTCAACAGCGGGCAGGGGAGCAACGCGCGGCTGGGCAATGGCCGGCCGGGCGACGCGCGCGTCCTGAGCCCGCTCAGCGTGCTGAAGATGACCACGCCGCAAAGCCCATCGGACCATCCGGCCGTGCGCGGACTGGGCTGGGACCTCGACTCGCCCTACGCCTCCCCCCGCGGCGATCTGTGGCCCCTGGGCTCCTTCGGGCACACCGGTTTCACCGGCACATCGATGTGGATCGACCCTTTTACCGAGACCTATGTCGTACTGATGACGAACCGCGTCCACCCGGCGGTCGCGACGTCGGTGGTCGATCTGCGAAGCAAGGTGGCCACGATCGTCGCCGCCGCCCTTGAAGACGTTGACATCGCAGGTCTTCGCGAACGGGCTTGGGCGGCGAGGCTGCGGCAACAGCGCCGCGCCACCGGCTCGCCCCGCGCCAAGCCCTTGCTGACCGGCCTCGATGTGATGGTGCGTGACCGCTTCGAGCCGTTCCAAGGCAAGAGGGTTGGGCTCATCACCAACCACACGGGCATCGATCGAAAACGTCGCCGCAACATCGACCTGTTCGCCGAGGCCCCCGGAGTCGAACTCGCCGCGATCTTGTCTCCCGAGCACGGCCTCGCCGGACGGTTGGATCAAGCCCGCATCGCCGACTCGGCCGACACTGCAACCGGGACGCCGGTCTACAGCTTGTATCAAGGCGACCGCCGGCGTCCCACAGCCGAGATGCTACGCGGCATCGATGTCCTGGTGTTCGACATCCAAGACGTCGGCGCAAGATTTTACACGTATATCACGACGATGGCCTACGCCATGGAGGAAGCGGCGCGGCACGACATTCCGTTCTATGTGCTCGATCGGCCGAACCCGGTGACCGGGATTGCGGTCGAGGGTCCCATGCTCGACGAATCCTACCGCTCGTTCATCGGTTATTTTCCGATGCCCGTCCGGCACGGCATGACCGCCGGTGAGCTTGCCCGCATGTTCAACGAGGAGAGGAAGATCGGCGCGGAACTCACGGTGATCGCCATGGAGGAATGGGCCCGCACCGATTGGTTCGACGAGACCGGGTTGCCCTGGGTCGACCCCTCACCGAACATCCGCACGCTCGAACAGGCGCTGCTCTACCCAGGGATCGCCCTGCTCGAAGGCCTGCCGAACTATTCGGTGGGACGCGGCACCTCGACGCCGTTCGAGTTCGTGGGGGCGGACTGGATGGATGGCGAAGCGATCGCGGCCTTTCTCAACCGCCGCAACCTCGCGGGGGTTCGTTTCTACGCTGCCGAACGCACACCGACCGCGTCGCGATTTGCAGGCGAGCCGATCTCGGGCGTGCAGATTTCAGTCTTGGATCGAAACGCCGTTCAGCCGACGCGGGTGGGGCTCGAACTGGCGGCGGCGCTGCTTCGGTTCCATCCGGACCGAATCGACTTGGATCGAACAGCAAAGCTGATCGGGAATGCCGAGACGATCCAGGCGCTCGGAGAGCGCAGAACGGCGACCGCCGTTTGGGCTCTTTGGGAAAGTGCGAAGAGAAGGTTTCTCCCCGTGCGGCGGCGATACCTGCTCTACTAGCGCAAACTCCGCAGGGTTTGCCCGGGAGCCGGGGGTGAGCTCCCGAAGCAAGTACCTCGACTACTCTTCTTCAGCTTTGGCTCGGTTCTTGGAACCCAGCGGCCCCCCACGCTTGCGCTCCTGGGCGTCCTTCATCCATGACGGCGGCCGCCCGCGACGCTTCCCCCTGCCTCGCGCCAGGCGTTCCAAGGAGACGCTGATCGCACGCTCTTCGATTTGCTCCCTTTCGTGCCGCAACTCACCGAGAATCTTGTTGACATCCATCAGGCATACCTCCAATTAACGTTCGAGCGGACGCTATCCCAAAGGGTTTTGCGGATCCTCGATCTGCAATCGGCCGGGGGCCTCGATATCGGACCTCTGTTCTGAAACTGGAACGGTAGTCTGCAAAACTAGCGCCCTACAGCACTCTTATAGCAAAGGGGAAAAGCGATGTCAACCAATTTGTTCTGGTTTCAGAACAAATTTTTCTTTCGAGGGGGGCCTACGTTTCGCCGTCAGTCGTTTCGGTGATCGACGCTACCTGGGGCGATTGGCATTTGGCCGACGAGCCGCCGGATCGAATTGCGATAGTGTTCAGGGCCCATGCTCCCTATTATGCACCAAAACGGTCGCGTTGAGAAGCCCTAGATTTGCGTCCGCGAAAATAAAACGGTAGGCCCGCCGCGATGAACACAAGACCCATCAGCGATTCCCGTGGGGAATCGAACAGCGTCATCACGACCAGGCACGCCGCCATGAGGACGAACAGGGCGGGCACGACGGGGTAGCCGAGGGTGCGGTAGGGCCGGTGCAGGTCCGGCCGCTTGCGGCGCAGCACGAACACGGTGGCGGCCGTCATACCGTAGAGAATCCAACTGGCGAAGATTACGTACGTGAAAAGCTCCTCGAAATTGCCGGTCAGCACGAGCACGGCAGACCAGGCGCTGAGGGCGACGATCGAAACGTGTGGAGTACGGAAGCGCGGGTGGACGCGTCCCAAGGCCGGGAAGAAGTAGCGGTCGCTCGCCATGGCATAGGGGACGCGGGCGCCGGAAAGAATTGAGCCGTTGAGCGCTGCAAAGATGGAGATCATGGCCGCCAGAGCCACGGCGTCGCCGCCGGCGTTCCCCAAGAACTTGCGTGCGGCTTCGCTGGCGACGCGGTCGGCGACCGCCGCTTCCGACGCCGAGAGGGCGTAGAAGTAGGCGACGTTGGTCACGAGGTAGATCGAAAGGACCGCCAGGATGCCGTAGATCAACGAGCGCGGGATGTTCTTGTGCGGCTCGCTGATCTCGCCCGAGACCATGTTCAGGTTGTTCCATCCGTCGTAAGCCCACAGCGCCGCCACCAGGGCTGCGAAGAAACCGGTCAGGCCCCCGGTGTGCGAGACGGTCGAAGCCAGGTTCTCGGTACTGCCGCCCCCGAGCAACGCCGCCAGCAGCACGATCGCGAGGATGAAGACGATCTTCAAAGCCGTCACCCACGATTGCACCCGCCCGCCAACCTTGACCCCGAAGTAATTCACCCAGGCCAGGCCGAAAATCAACCCCATGGCGAGGATCTGGCCGTAGCTGACGCTCAACGACGAGCCGGCAAAGGGCGACGGAATGACGAACGCCGGGGATTCGAGCTGCGGCCAGAAGTTGGCCAGGTAGTAGAAGAAGGCCGTGGCCAAGGTGGCGATGCTGCCGCTCTTGGCGACCGCGAATTGCGTCCAGCCGTAGAGGAAACTCGGCAGCGGACCGTAGGCTTCGCGCAGATAGACGTAGTCTCCGCCGGCGTGCGGTAGGGCGGCTCCCAGTTCGGCGTAGGTGAGGGCCCCGGCCAGCGAGAGCAGGCCGCCGACGGCGAACACGACTAGAACCATGGCGGGCGTGCCCACCTCGCTGATCATGGTTTTGGGCACCAGGAAGATGCCGCTGCCGATGATCGTTCCGACGACGATCGACGCGGCTTCCCAGCGTCCCAGCGAACGCACCAGACTGGGCTGAGCCGGGGTGGGCTGAGCGCTGGGAGGATCCGTGGCGGATGCCGGTTGTGACTGCCCTGATGGCCTGTCTGCTTCCATGGCACTCCTCTTACGGGCGCAAGGGCTTTGACTTGGCGCCCAGCAACGACGCTGTGTAACCTGCGGCAAAGGTAGTGGTCGCTCCGATGACGACGTACCACGTCCAGGCAACCGTGGTTCCGAACGTGACGTAGAGAATCACGGCCAGCCCGATCACCCAGGCGGTGATCGCATCGTTTTCTCTCACGCGGCGAGTCAAGACCCCCAGCCCGAAAACCCCCAGCAGGGCGCCCAAGGGGACCGAAGCGATGGCCAGTCCCGCCTCCAGCACAGAACCCCACTCGCGGGCCAGCACGGCGATCCCGATCAGCACGGCTCCCCAGAAGAGCGTCACGCGCCGCGAGAGCTTCAGGTATTGCCGTTCGGTGATCCGATCTTCGGGGATACGAGGCTGCCCGGGCCCCGATTGGCCCGCCCCGGATCTGCCAAACAGTGGGATGTAGAAATCCATCACCGTCGCCGACGCCAGCGAGTTCAAGGCAGCACTCAGGTTCGACATAGCCGCCGCCAGGATGGCTGCCACCACGATCCCGGCGGCCGGTGTGGGTAGGTGGGTCCAAACGAACTCCGGGTACAGGCGGTCGAGCGGCTCCGGCGGCGCTGTGCCCGCGCTTTGGTGAAGCACGTACAGCGTGACGCCGATCACAAGGAACAGCGTGAACTGGAAGGCGATGACGATCCAGCTTGATAGCAGCGCCAGGCGGCTGTCGCGCTCGGTCTTGGCGCTGAGCAGCCTTTGCACGAAAAGCTGGTCGGTGCCGTGGGTGGCGGTGGTGAGAAACGCACCGCCCAGCAGCCCGGCCCAGAAGGTGTAGGTGCGCGAGAAGAATTCGCGCGTGGCCTCGAAGCCGAAGTCGAACACCTGGAACTTCCCCGCCGCGGACGCCGTGCCACTGACCGTGTCCCAACCGCCGGGGATCTCGTCGAGAATCAAGACGAAACTCAACACGGCGCCCGAGACGTAGAGAACCATCTGTACGACGTCCGTCCAGATGACGGCCTTCATGCCTCCTTCAAAGGTGTAGAACAGGGTCAGCAGCGAGATGATCACGATCGAGGCGAACTCCCCGGTGTCGAGCACTACGGAAACGACCAGCGAGATGGCAAACACGCGCACGCCTTCAGCCAGCGACCGCGTCACCAGAAAGGTCGCCGCGGTCAAGCGCCGCACACGCTCCCCGAACCTTTCCCGCATCAGCTCGTAGGCGGTAAACATACGGCCTCGGAAGTACCGCGGGATGAACAGGACCGAGATGACTAGCCGGCCCACCAGATAGCCCATCACGACTTGCAGGAATCCGAGGTTGCCGCCGAAGGCCAGGGCGGGCGTGCCGATGATCGTCAGGGTGCTCGTCTCGGCGGCGACAATCGAGAGCGAGATGGCCCACCAGGGGGCGCTTTTGCCGCCGAGGAAGTAGTCCTGCAGGGACTTCTGGGAACGCCGGAACCGAGCGCCAAATGCGGTGATCGTGATAAGATAGACGGCGATAAGGCTGACGTCGAGAAGGCGATCGGGCAACATCCGGGTCCGGAAGGGAGCCAGGATTGTATCAGATCGCGCAACGCACCTCTTTCGAGGCACGTCTTCTCGATAGGGAGCCAAGTTCCAGACGTGGCTAGCCCGAGGGGCGGCTCCACCGGCTGAAAAATTCGTCGGCCGAGCCCTTGCTAACGGCACCTAGCTGCTATATACTCCCCAGATTAGTCCCGACGTACTCGCAACCGAAGCGGAGTCTGACTGGAGCTTTCCCACCGCGGACGACTGGGAGATCTGAATCCGGACTGTTGGAGTTCTGACCATGCTAAGACGATTCACTCACCTCACCCTGACCGCCTGCCTCGTCCTCTTGGTGACCGGCGCCGCCGTACCCTCGCCGCAGGAAAAAACGGAGAGGCGGCCCAAGGACCAGAAGGAATACGAACTGATCAACAGCTCGTTCAGCGAAACGGACGCAGCCAAGAAGATCCAGTTCTTGGACCAGTGGACCAAAGACTATCCTAAGACGGCGTTCGACATTGAGCGATTGCAGCACTACATGCGAGCCTACCAGGGCACGAACCAGCCGGCCAAGGCGGTAGGGGTAGCGAAGGATTTGCTCAAGACGAAGCCGGGGGATTTCGAGGCCCAGGCCACGATCAGTAGCCTGACGCCAATATTGGGTAAGACGGATGCAGCGACGTTGAGTGACGGCGAGGCCGCCGCGAAAGCGCTCGTAGGCGGCGCGATCGACAAGCAGTTCCAGGCCGCCAACAAGCCGCAGCAGGTGAGCGCGCAGCAATGGAACGACGCCAAGAAGCAGGTCCAGACCTCGGCGCATCAGACGTTGGGCTGGATCGCCATGCAGCGCAAGGACCACAAGGTGGCGGAAGCCGCGTTTACGAAGGCCTTGAAACTCAACCCCAACTCCGGACAGCTCTCCTACTGGCTTGCGGACGTCGTGAGAGAACAGAAAGACCCGGACAAGACCGAGCTCGTCATGTTTTCCCTGGCGCGGGCCGCCGTCCACTCCGGCCCGGGCGCGTTGACCCCCGAGGCGCGGCAACAGGTCGCCGAGTACCTGGCGCAGGTCTACAAGGGTTACGCCGGCACCGAAGAGGGCCTTGCTGAGCTGAAGGAAACCGCCAAGACCCAAGCCTTCCCGCCGGCGGATCTAAAGATCGAGGGCGCCGCTACGCGAGCGTTCAAGGCGGAGCAGAAGTCGCGCAAGGAGAACCCGTTGCTGTGGCGGTTCCTCGACCTCAAGGCGACGTTGCGGAGTGAGCGGGGCGCCGCGGTCTGGACCGATCTCAACGGCAAGCTGACTCCGGAGATGCGGATGTTCGTGGTGTCGGCGAACCCGCCGAACCGTCCCCAGACCATCAACCTAAGCAGCAAGCAGGGCGGCGCTGTGGAGTTGGTGCTGAACCTCGAGAACCGCTTGCGGACGGCCGTGGGTTCGGGGCGGCAGGTCACCTTCGAAGGCGTCGCGTCCGGTCTCACCAAAGAACCGTTCAGGCTGACGCTGAAAGACGGCAAGCTGAACTAGCGCTCGCTTTTCACAACGTGCATCGGCCCATGTCGCCGATTTGGCCAAAGTAGGCCGGTAGATACGGGTTCAGATGTAGGGGCACTGCATGCCGCGCCCGCCTGACCCGACGGCCACCCTGCCCCTGGCTGGCGCACACGGGCTCCAACGCCTTCCACTGGATTGTCGGCCCCGCGCCCCGTATCATATCTACCGTCAGGTTGAGCGCAACGCTCCACCTACCCCATGGCCCTCACTTCGCCAAGCACACGTCCGGCCCGCGCAAGCCACCGAACCCCAATCTCAGCTTGCCTTGTCGCTGCCATTCTTTCGACAACGCCGCCGGCCGTTTCGGCCGAGCCACCTGTAGCCTTTCGCCTCCAGTTCGGCCTGACTGACACCGCGCCCTCGGATTGGAGCGGGTCTCTGCGGGTCAGCGGCGGTGAGGTCACTCGCCTATGGAGCTGGCGGCCGCGGCCGGCTGATCGGATCGATGGAACAACTTGGCGGTTGGCCACGCGCGAAGGGCCGCAGCGCCAGGGCTTGGGACGCTACGGCCGCCTGCTCTCTCTGCCCGTTCCGCCCTACGTCACGGTTCCCGGCCTGATTGTCCACGCCGAAGCAACCGCGGCGACCGAGGTGAGCTTCGAGACGCCGCTGGGCCGGTTTGCCCTAGAGCCCGCTGAGTTGGCTGTGGGCGAGCCACGAACCTTCCTCGATGGTGCGGTGGTCGTCGATCGCGTACCGGCGGCGGAGATGCTCTCGGATTACTATTACGAAGACGATTTCATCACGCTGCTCGGGGGCTCCGGAGAAGAGTTGTGGGCGGCGTGGATCGGCTATCGCGAAGGCACCGAGACAACCCGCGCACGGCGCTGGAACGGAGACGTGTGGGAGCCGATGTCAGGCCCGGGCAGCGGTCGCGGCGACCGCTTCCGGATGAAGCTGGGCCGCGACCGCCAGGGTAGGGTCTGGGCGGTTTGGTCCGAGCAGAAGAACGGAAACTGGGATCTCTACGGCTGCTACCTGGCCGGCGAGGACTGGTCGGTTCCCGAGCGGCTGACGACCGACGCCCAACCCGACGCCTTCCACAGCCTCGCTACCGACGCCAACGGCCAAATGTGGCTTGTCTGGCAGGGTTTCCGCCGTGGCCAGGCCGATATCTTCGTCCGGCGCTTCGACGGCGAAGCCTGGTCGCCGGCCGAGCAGGTCTCGACGTCCTCCGCCAACGATTGGGAACCCGCGATCGCGGCCGATGCCACGGGCCGCGTCTACGTTGGCTGGGACACCTACGACCAGGGCAACTACGACGTGATGATGCGTAGCTTCTCGCAAGGGACCTGGTCAAACCCCATCGCCGTCGCTGCCACCGCGAACTACGAGGCGCACGCCAGCCTGGCCTGTGATCGCCAAAACCGTCTCTGGGCCGCCTGGAACGAGAGCGGTATCGAGTGGGGCAAGGATACCGGCTTCCACGTCCTCAAGGAGGGAACGCAGCTCTACCAGTCCCGCTCGATCGGGATGGGTGTTTACGAAAACGGTGTGTGGAAGACCCCGGCCGCCGACATCAACCGGTCGTTGCCCGATGATCTCCGCGAGTACAACGACCTGCCTCGGCTTCACCCGGACGGGGACGGACGCATGTGGGTTTTCTTCCGCCACCGCCTGCTGCGGTTTCGGCATCAGGCTAATACGGGAGACAGCGCGCACTGGGCTGCATGGGAAATATGGGGAACGGCGTACGAGGGAGACCGTTGGATGACGCCGATGCATCTTCCGTTCAGCGGCGGCCGCCAGGACATGCGCTTCGACCTGGCTCTCGACGGTGAAGGCCGGCTCTTCGCCGCGTGGCCGACCGACCACCGCGACTACGAGGATTTTCTTTTTCAGGAAGCGGAAGTGAACGCCGCACATTTGCCTGTGCCCGAGGGCCCCGCCGAGCCGCCCAAGCTGAAGCCCCGTTCGACCCCCGCGACGTTCGCCGCATCGCCGATTCATCCCAACGAGGCGCGCGACGTCCAATTGATCCGAGGCTACAAGATCGACTCGGGCGGCAAGACGTATCGCATCTACCGCGGCGACACTCACCGCCACACCGAGTTCTCCTTCGACGGACACAACGACGGCAGCTTGCTCGACGCCTACCGCTACGCGCTCGACGCGGCTTCGCTCGACTACCTGGGCGTGAGCGAGCACATCGGCAAGAGCCTGCCCGACGGCACCCGCGGCGCCGCCGGAGCCGCGGAAACCCCCTACTACAGTTGGCTCGGGCAGAAAACGGTCGACCTGTTCACGCTGCCGGGTTCGTTCATGCCGCTGTATGTCTACGAGCGCAGTGCACGTTACCCCAACGGCCACCGCAACATCATCTTCGCCGAGCGGGGCAACCCGGGCCTGACGATCCCGCCTGAAGAGCAGCAAGGGGCCGTCCCCGCCACGGCGCTCTACAACTACCTGCGGCGATACAACGGCATCGCCATTCCGCATACCCCGACCGGCTCGGGAACCGAATGGCGCGAGAACGATCCCACCGTCGAGCCGCTGGTCGAGATCTACCAAGGCATGCGCACGTCAGCGGAGTACGAAGGCGCGCCGCGCGCGCAACACCGCGACAATCCGCTCACCGGCGCCCCTCGGGAGAAGGGCTTCGTGTGGAATGCCTGGGCGAAGGGCCACAAGATCGGCGTGCAGGCCAGCTCCGACCACGTGTCAACGCACATCTCCTACGCCTGCACGATCGCCGAAGAGTTCACCCGCGAGGGCTTGCTCGACGCCATGCGCAAGCGGCACTCCTACGCCGCCACCGACAACATCATCCTCGACTACCGGCTGCGGGCCGATGGCACGGAGTTCCTGCAAGGTGATGTGGCGGGCAAGGTGGGCGAGTTCCGGCTGTGGGTGAACGTCGTGGGGACGGCGCCCATCCGGCAGATCGACATCATCAAGAACAACACCTTCGTCCACACGCGACAAAATCTGGGCCGCGAGGTCAACTTCTCGTTCGTCGACAACGAGCCGACGCCGGGCGAGAGTTACTACTACGTGCGGGTGATGCAGGTCGACGACCAGATTGCCTGGTCGTCGCCGATTTGGGTGGAGAGATAGCGGCTACACCAACTCTTTGACGGGCTCGCCGGTTGTATCTTCGAACGAGTTCGCGATCTTGATGGGACGGCCGACCGGCGTCATGTACTCCTGCGTCCAGTCGATGCCCATGGCTTTGTAGATGGTTGCGAACAGGTCGCCGATGCTGGTCTTGCGCTCGACGACCACCGCCGCACGCTCGTCGCTTTCGCCGACCGTCAAGCCAGTGTTGAGCCCGCCGCCACCGATTGCGAGCGACCAGCATTTCGGCCAGTGGTCGCGCCCGAGTCCGGGATTGATGGCGGGTGTGCGGCCGAACTCGCCCATCGCCACAACGATGGTCTCGTCGTACAGGCCCCGCGCGACCAGATCGTCGATCAACGCTGACAGCGAATGATCGAGCGGCGGGGTCAGGCGGTCCTGATGGCCTTTGTCGTTATTGGAATGCGTGTCCCAGGAGTTGCCGTGGAAACCGGCCGCCGTCACGAACCTCGTGCCGGACTCGACCAGCCGCCGCGCTAAGAGTAAACTCTGGCCGACCGAATCGCGGCCATAGGCGTCGCGGGTCTTCTCTGATTCCTTCGACAGGTCGAACGCATTCTGCACGCCTGGGGTGAGCAGCATCTCCCAGGCCTTCTGGGTGAACGCGTCCATCTTGGCGTGCCCGGCGCTCTCGACTCGATTGCGATAGGTGCGATCGACCACGTCGAGAAAGGCCCGGCGGTTCTCGACCGCCGCGGGCGCCAGCGACTTCGGCAGACTCAGGTCGGTCACCTCGAAGTTGTCTTTCGAGGGGTCGGGGATGAGCATCGGCGCATAGTCAGGGCCGAGGAACGCCGACCGGAACGACTCCTGATACTGCTGGCTACGCTCCCAGCGCGGAACGATCACGTAGGGCGGCATCCCTTCCGCAGGGCCCAATTCCTTCCCGACGATCGAGCCCAGGCTCGGAAACTGCATCGCCGGATTGTGCAAGTGTCCCGTCGCGGCGTAGTGCACCGCCTGCGGATGGTCGTCACCGAAGGAACTCATCGAGCGAATGACCGCCAGCTTGTCCATGCGCTTGGCGAGTTTGGGGAGCAGTTCGGAAACCTGGATGCCGGCAACATTGGTTGAGATCGGGCGGAACGAGCTGTTGGTCTTCGGATCCCAAGTGTCCATCTGGGCCGGGCCGCCTTCGAGCCACAGCAGGATGCAGGACTTCGCCTTGGCTTGGGAGCCGAGTCGCGCCGGTGTCGCCGCTTGCATACGCAGCGACTGGGCAAGATTCATCCCAAGGAAGCCCAGCGAGCCGACCTTGAGGAAGTCACGCCGACCCCACTGCTCCGTGCTACCGAACAAACAGCCCTTTTGTCTCAACACAACAAACCTCCGGCCACACCAATCTCGGCAACGTAGGGGCCACATGCCGGCCCCACTTCGCAGCCACTACAAGTGTACCGCAACATTCAGTGGTTTTCCGCAAACTCGCGCGAACTGATCACCGCCCACTGCAAGTCCTGCAGCGCCTGCTCCCTGGTGGGCGTCCGCGCGATCAGGCCCTGCAGAGCGCGGACCTCCTCTCGCGCGGGCAAGCGGGCGAGCGCGGCCAGGTACAACTCCTCGATGATCTTTTCGTCCGAGGCGCCGGCTTCATGCATCTCAAAGACTCGCGCGCCGTCGGCCCACAGCTTGTCGTTGTAGGTCGTCCCGGCGAGCATGTGCAGCGCTTGCGTTAGCTTCGGGGTCGCGTCGCGTTCGGGCACCGAGAAGCGGTTCGCGCGCCCGTAGAGATCAAGGAACACCGAGGGGTAGATGTCGGTTTCCTTCAGTTGCACGGCCCGGGTTCCCTTCGGGGCCGTACCGCCCCTCCACACTCCGCGATTCGTGCCCACTTCGAATCGCTCTTGGACGCCCGTCACGTCGGTGATGGCGTCGAACAGGATCTCCGCATCGAGCGACCGCGGCAGCGAGTGCGAATAGTTGATGCGATCCGCCGCATTGGTTTCATTCGTCGCGCCCGAGAGCTGGTAGGTCCGCGAGTTCACGATCAGCCGCATCAGCCTCTTCAGCTTGTAGCCGTTCGCGGAGAAGTCCTTCGCGAGCCGGCTCAACAAGGCCGGATGCGTCGCCGGATTCGTGCTCCGGAAGTCGTCCACCGGATTGACAAACCCACGGCCGAAATAGTGCTTCCAGATCCGATTGACCGTCGCCTCGGCAAAGTAGGGATGAGCCGTCATCCACTCGGCCAACTCGCGCCGTGGGAAGTCGCTCTTGTCGAAAGGAACCACCGTTCCGTCGAGCAACGTCGGCTGCACGGGTTCCTGCGTGCGAGGGTGCACGACCCGCATCTCTTTCGGACTGGGAACGTCGGGGGCGACTTCCTTCCCATCAGGAAAGTCGAAGATGACCGACTGCTCGTTCCCCCCAAACTTGAACATCGGCCCGAAGAAAGCCGTCATGCCCCAGAATTGGTCCTGGGTCCATTCTTCATAGGGATGGTCGTGGCACTGGGCGCAGTCGAACCGCCGCCCCATGAAAACACGCACCTCCTCGCCCATTGCGTTTTCAGGCGGAGGGATCTGCAGGTACGGAAGGTAGTGCCGCGTCGGCGCGCTGTAACCCTGGGCGGCGATGCGCTCGCGGGCCACCTCGTCGTACGGCCGGTCTTGCTCGACCGCGTCTCGAATCCACTCCCAATACATCTGAGTCCACTTGGGATTGATGCCCACCGGGAAGATTGCGACGCGATAGAGGTCGGCGAAGCGGAACGTCCAATAGTCGACGTACTCAGGCGACTCGAGCAGCGTGTCGATCAGCTTCTCGCGCTTGCGCGGGTCCCGGTCGGCCAGAAACTCGCGGACGCGGTTGGGCGGCGGTAGCCGGCCGGTCAGGTCCAAACACACGCGCCGCAGGAACTCGCTGTCACCCGACAGTTCCGACGGCACGATGTTGAACTTGCGTAGTTTCGCGAAGACTTCTTCGTCGATGAAGTTGTTGCGGGGGACGTCGGGATAGTTCGCCAAGGGCTCGGCCACCACGCCGACACCGACTCGTGCGCTGCGCCCGGCAGCCTTGATAAGAACGGCGGTTTCACCCGGCTTGGCGGCTTCGATCAGGCCCTCGACCGATACCCCGGCGACGCTCGACTCGTGCACCTCGTAGAGCACTTGGTGCGTCAAGTCTTCCTGGCTGCCGTCCGAGTAGTGCGCCGTGACGAGAACGCGCTGGGTCTCGCCCTGTTCGAGAACGACGTCTTTCGGGAAGGTTTCGAGCCGGACGACTTTGGGCGTCTTCTCGTCCCCCTCTTTGCCGTAAGGGGCACCTTCGCGAATCCAGTTGAGGATGGTCTCGTAGTCGTCCGAGCCCTTCTCGAAGCGCGGCCCGCCGCCATGGGCGATTTCCATCGTGGCTTTTTGGAGCAGCAGACTGGCCGCTGGGTTGTTTTTGTTGATGCGCGGCTCGGCGGGGCCGCCCGACTCGTCCGTCAGCACTTGGAAGATGCCGCCCTCGACGATCCACTTGTAGTCGTCATGCGGATGGACGCCGTTGTCGGAGAGCTTGAAGCCGTTCTGTCCCTTAACGCCGCCATGGCAGCCGCTGCTGTTGCATCCGCGGCGGGTGAAGATGCCGACGACGTCACGCGCGAAGCTGAACGGACGCTCGTCAGCGGACCCTTCGACGCGCAGGGTTGCCGTGGCTTTGTGGCCGCCGACGATGGCCTCGACGGCGGTCTCGCCGTCGGCGGATGAGAAGAGACGCCCGGCGTTGTCGATCCGACCGACGTCGCTGTTCGAGAGAGAGAACCGCGCTTGCCCGGTGACGTCGCGTTCGCGGCCGTCGGCGTGCTCGCCCATCACGACGAACTGTTGCGAAGCGTTCTTGCCGGAGAGCGTGCGCGCGTCGGGTACCAGGCGCACCGAAACGATCTCGGGTTGCGAGTCGGCTGCGGCGGCGCCTGCCACGAGGGGCGTTGCCAGGGCCGCCAGCAGGGCGGCAACAGCGGCAACGGCGATCCGTGTTTTCAAAAGCCTGTGCGGTGTTGTTCTAGCGGTCATCGTGAGTACACCTGTAACCAATAGCGACTGTGTACACCATACCATTCCAGCCGCCGCCCGAGCGGTGGGTTAGCCGTGATTCGTGATCCGGGGGCGATATCCCGCGGCACGTAGCGCGGCTCCCCAGAACCTACCCGTGTCGGTATTCCTGGCGAGATACGTCGACCGGGAGGTCGACGCTGCAGGCCGGAGGCCCGCGCCACACCAGCGGACCAAGCATCGACAGGAGTGTCGATGCGGCAGACGTGGGCGTCCGCGCCACAACACCGATAAGGCGCACGGGGGGTGTAGCGTCTCATGTTGTCGTTGGTGTCGACGTTGTTTTTGCGCTGTTGGGCGGCGACTACCTCCCCAGTACCTCCGTTGCCAGGCGGCTCGGAGCGGGCGCCACGGGGGTGCGGTTCGTTCCGTAATTCGTCCTGAGGGCTTCGGCGGTGCTCAAGCCCTTTGTTTTCACGGGGCCTTGGGTTCCTCTATGCGGTCGGCCACTCATTCGTGATGCGTGATTCGTGAATCGTGATTCGTCGCCGAGCGTCGCTTGGGGGCTGGGCACGAACTCGGCGCGGAAGCCGATCGGGTTGGACGTCTGCGCCGCCGCTGCCGGTGGCTCGTAGCGCGGCGGTTGCGGTTCCATCGGGTCGGGGGTGTTGTAGGGGTCCGGGTCGGTGAGGGTGGGACGGTGGATCGCCCCGTTCGCGGCGCGATTCTCTTTGCACTCGTACTCGTCTTTGCGCAGTTGCCGGATCATCCTGAGAGCGCGCGTGATGTCGCGGCTCGTCATGGTGCGGTAGCGGGCCAGGTTGTTGAGGGCCTGGGTGTGGTCTTGCATGCTCTTGCCCAGCAGTTGGTTTTCGCCGTTGCGCCCCGGGAGGACGATGTTCGGGTGGGATTTCCGGGTGGAGCGGTCGGCGCCGGCGTACTGGTAGGTGGTGAGGCCAGCCTCGATGCGGGTGATGCGGCGCAGGCGCCAACGAGAGTCGGCGATCTGGAGGACGAGCTCGAATTCGATGGCGTTCTTGGGGAAGAGGTTTTCTTCGAGGATTTGGAGTTGCCGGTCGTATTCGGCGAGGTCCTCGTCGGCCATGACGGCGTCGCGGGCGAGGAGGCCGTGCTTGAGTGCGTTTTGAGAGGAGCGGGCCTTGCCCTCGGGGGTGCGGGGGCCTGTGGATTTCTTGGCGTTCTCGCGGTTCGCCTTCCGTTGTGCTTCTGTTGGCATGAGATTTTCTCCTTGAAAATGCAAAAGCCGCGCGGTTTGGTCCGCGCGGCCCGGTGCGCCGGCCATTGGGCCGGCGTTCTTCACTCTCAGGATACGGTGGGGTGGTGAGGTAGAAGGGTGGCTGATTTTGTAAGTGGATTGGAATCAGCGAGATGAAGGTTTGAAAGTTCTGTGACTCGTTTGGGGCGACGTGAGGCAAACCGCGAGAGGGAGCCTGCCTCACCGGCCAGAAGAAGTAGGGGTCAGCGGTTGAGGGTTAGGGTGACTGTCCCCTTCGGGCCGTCCCCTTCGGGCCCTTCGGGCCGAAAAGGGCTCCGTCCCACTACTGTCCCATCATAAGTCGAATAGAGTCAGTTGGTTGGAGGGATGGAGTGGTGGAAGTTGGGAATCGAGGCCCTCCAACACCTGTAAAATGGGCGTTTTCTCGAAAACGGTGACGCTGAGAATCTGTAGAATGCGGGAGAGACTGGCCTCGATGCCGAGCTGTTTTTTGAGAATCGCCACCATCAGATAGACGATCACCCCGGCCCAGATCTGCGTCTTCACCGCGTTGGCCAATGTACCGTAGAACTTCTTGATGCGGAGGTGTTGTTTGATCCAAATGGGGTATCCACTTGACTCAGGTAGCCCCTAGATCGATCCATGGACGCCATGCACCCAGAATGCGGGGCCCAGACGCCGGTCTGCGGCAATTGGGCCACGAGGCTTTTCGGGCCGATCAAGGATTACGCACGCGCCAATCGCAGGCTTGGAAACCGGTGCTATCGGCAAGCCTTTCCGGGGGCCGCCAATGGGTAGTTGTGGTCACCTGAGTCAAATGGATACCCCACTTTGATCCATTTGAAGAATAATTCCACGTCCCAGCGGCGCTTGTAAAGCTGCGCGATCGTGAGCGCAGGCAACAGGAAATTGTTCGTCAGGAAACGCAGGCGAAGGTCCTGCGGCTCATCCCAATAGCGGATCAGCCGAGCGGGGGCGGGATAGTCGCGGGCCGAATCCTGGCCGGTGAGTACGATCGTCTGATCCGAGCGCAGGCCCGTCGTTTTGTCCACGCGATGGGAGTAGCGGCGGCGGTACTGCATGTTGGTTCGAGCCCGTACTACGAAGAAAGTGGCAGCCAGCGTGAACCGGTAGAGGCGGGCAAAATGAATGTAACCGCGGTCCATGACATAGCAGGCCCCCGGCTCCAGCACGAGATCATCCAACACGCTGACATCGCTGACGTGCGCCGACGTAACGCGAATAAAGCTGGGAATACTGCCGCGCAGGTCCAACAGGGTATGGACCTTCACGGCTGCTTTCGTGCGTTGGAAGGGAGCCCACGGGAACAACGACAAGCACAGATCGATGGTGGTGGAGTCCAGGGCGTAGGCTGTCTGCTCCAATTCCAGCCCCAGATTTTCGTGGGAGTAGAGTTGCCGGGCTTGGCGGATGAGGATCTGGGCGACAGCGGCGTAGATGCGCCAGTCGCGTTTCAAGTTGGCGTTCGCCAGCGTGTTGCGGGCGATGTTGCCGCGAAAGCCCATATGGTAGAGCCGTGGTTGTACGGCGCGGAGACAAACTTCGATATCGCGCAGACTCTCCCGCGAGGTGAGTTGGGCGAAAGCGAGACACAGGAACTGGTCGAGACAAGAAAAGCGCTGGACCTTGTGATTTCCGCGGTAGCGCGCGACGCAACGGCGGAACTCAACCAAGGGGAACAAATCCATCAGCTGCGAGAAAACGGTCCGTCCGACATGCATGACCCAACATCGTACAGGCAGGCAGGCCCCAGATGGCGTTCAAATCGATTTGCCTTGAAACCAACCCTATCACGCTGTGAAATCGTGACTTACGGAGTTTCTACGAATCGACGTTGGGACAGTAGTGGCTCCGTCCCCTTTTGGGCCCCCTTTTGGGCCCCCGGGCTCATGGAAGGCTAACCGTTTCCTCCCTTCGTCGTCGGAAAACTGACCACCGATGATGACGCGCTGGGACCTGTCTCTTCGATGGCCAGGAAGCGACCCCATCGGCCGACCGCTGTTGGCGGTCCGTGCCGTGACTAGGTCCGAGCTACACGTTCAAAGCGGCAGCCGTAGAACCAAACTGAGAGCCCGGTCACAGCAGCCACCGGGATCAAAACCAGCGGCGTTTCTCGCGAAGTCGCAACGGCAGCGGCAATCAGCGCGACGGTTTGAATGAGCCCGTGGGGCAGAACTGCACCCGCTGTGAAGGTCCAACGGGCCTGCGGCGTTGAACGCAAGACCGACATATGGTGGCCCACTCCCAGGGCGGCAAGTGCCGCCGCGACTCCCGTCAGGGGAGCAAGTGGAAGGGTTAGGAACGTCACAACAACAAGGAATGCGGCGTCCTTCGCCGCAAGCACCTTCCAACCCCGAAGCGGCAGCATACGGTAGCGCAACAATCCACACGCAGCGTCGCGACCGAAAAGACACTGAGCGTAGGTGCTCAACGAAAGGACAACCAATATCGCCACGCCCATCAACGCGTCTGATTCCAGACCGACCGCAAACCTGTACGTGGTAGCGGTAACACTGAGTGCAATCGCACAGTAGACGTCGAGTACTTCAAACATCTCGCGCAGGTTCTTCTGAACGAGTAGGCCGACTGTACCCGGTAAGGAAGGCACGTGCTTCAGTATGACCAGCCCAGGCGCGCGGCCAATAGCTTCCGAGAGGACGAGAACTATGCAGCAAAAGACCAAGAGCAGCGCAGCGGTCTTGACTCCTAGGGACACGTCGCCGCTATAGACGAGTACGCACACCACGAGCCATGCGGCAGGGCTCAGCCAGACGCTGCCGATGCGTAGCGCCAGGCGTTCTCTTATGCTGAGCGGCCAAAGGGCTAGTCGGTCGGTGGGGATCTTTCGCATCGGGTCGGCACTGAGCGGGAAGAGGAGAGTCAGTCCGACTACAAGGGGAAGGAATCCCCCGCTTTGCGCAACCACGATCGCGAAGATGAAGAAGTTGTTGCCGGATACGGATAGCAGGCTGCGAAGATCCCGCCAGACGAGCCGCGCTACGGCCTTTAGGACTGCCGAGACCCTAGCCACGACATGTCTCCCGAGCCCGATTCCCCGACCGCCTCAAAGTAGCGGACCTCCAGAGAACCTTCCAAGTTCGATGCGGGTGAGTCAAGTACGACGCGGCCTCCGCACATGAGCACGATATGAGTTGCAAAGCGCTCTACCAGTGGCAGCGAATGCGACGTAAACATTATCGTTACGCCTCGCTGAGCGGCCGCTGCGAGTTCTCTTTGGATAGCGCCTGAGCCGGCGGGGTCCATACCCTCGAACGGTTCGTCGAGGAACAGCACACGCGGGTTGTGGAGGGTTGCCATCGTCAACGCAATCTTCTTTCTCATCCCGTGTGAGCAATGCTCAGTAAAGAAATGGCGAGAGTCTTCAAGGGCGAGCAGCGCAAGAAGCTGATCGGTCCGAGTCCGTGTCAACTCCTTACCGACCCCGTACACCGCGCCAGTGAGTTTGAGATGTTCTTCCACCGTCAGCGCATCGAAGAGTCCGAGACTGTCCGGCATGAACCCAATGGCCTGCTTGAGGCGGTGGGGGTTGTCGGTCACTGAAATGTCGGCAACGGTCGCTTCGCCTTCAGAGGGCTCCAGGATGCCGGTCAGAATCCTCAGGGTCGTTGTTTTCCCCGCGCCGTTCGGGCCGATCAGTGCACAGATGCTGCCTGTCGGAATGTGGAAGGAGGCGCTGTCAAGAGCAGCGACGTTGCCAAACCGCTTGGAGACATGTTTGCAAGAGATCATCAGGAACGAGGTGAACTAGCCAGTCCCGAAAGAATACATCACAGCGTTGGCAAGGCGCGAATCCGACGGACTGAATTGCTCGTAGAACCGATTCCTCGGTTCTCATGTCCGCGACTAATAGCGGGTGCTCGGCCGATTGCCGTCCTGAGTCTCGGCCCAAAGGGGAACAGTCACCCTAACTGTCAACTGCTGACCGCTGGTTCTTCTCTCTGGTGAGGTAGTCTCGCTCTCGAACTCGAGTTTGTCCCTCAGGTCGTCGACGGCAGTGGTTCCTCCGCCGCATGGCCCGTCTCGAAGCCAGCAACAAGTTCTCGGCCGCCCTGGGGCCGGCTAGGCTGCGCTGACTTCCACGAACTCACCTTCGGAGCTCGGCAGGGGTACAGGGAGGTCATCCTCCTTCAGTGCCTCGATGTGGAGATCGATAGCTTCGCGTACGAGATGCAATACTTCGTCTCTTGTCTCGCCCACGGCCACGCAGCCGGGGAGGTCCGGCGTTCCTCAGTTCCAGAATACGGTGGGGTGGAAGGGAGTCTGATTTGTCAAGAGCAAGGCCGCGGATCTCAAGATCGAGATCCGCGCTACGGGCTGCATCCGTGGATAGCCTAGAGGCGCTTGAGTGGCGTGAGGGTTCGTGCCGGACCGCTCCCTGACGGTCACGGCTCGGTTTCCGAGCACTCTGTGACAATCAGGCAACGGAGTAGGCGCTGATCGTCAACTGCGTCAGCTTACCCTCAACAGTGCCTTCGGCAATGGACGGACCCGGCGGGCGGCGCGGTAGACGTCGACGGCTTTTTGCGCGTTGAGCCAAAACTCGGGTGTCGTGCGGAACGCGGCCCCCAGCTTCAGAGCCATCTCCGCTGTCACCGACGTACGTCCGTTCACGATCCGGTTGATCACCTTGACGTCACAACCCAGGTGATCCGCGAGCTGCTTCTGGGTCAGATCGAGTGGCACAAGAAACTCCTCGCGAAGAATTTCTCCCGGACTGGTGGGCTCTCTTCGTCGTTGAGTCATGGTCAATTCCTGGCCTACCCACACATCAGCGTGTCATTCTTGGCCCGAATGGTCAAGCGGCGGGCTCGCACACAATTGTGCGAGAATGAAACTGGTGACAGCCGGTGAGTTCCTGCGCCGCCTGCGCGAACTGGCGAGACGGCAAGGGCAGGGCTATGCGTTTGTGCCAAAGAAAGGGAAAGGGAGCCACGGCAAGGTGTATCTTGGTTCTCGCGCCACCATCGTGAAGGATCGAAGGAAAGACGTCGGCACTGGCCTACTCCACCGGATGTGCAAAGACCTCGGTATCGAGCCGGAGGATTTGTGAGGAGGCGTGATGTCTTCATTCTCGTACCCCGCCCGGTTTGAACGCGATGAGCAAGGACGGCGGGTCGTGCACTTCCCGGACTTCCCCGAGGCACACACCGACGGGAAAGACCTGACGGAAGCGTTCGAGGAAGCCGTCGATTGTCTGGGAAGTGCGATTGCGTTTCGGATCACTGAGAAAACCGCGGTTCCGAGCCCCTCAGCGCTCAAGCGTGGACAACGCTTGGTTCCGGCGCCCCTCTGGATTGCCGGTAAGCTGGCACTCTACCGCGCCATGCGGGAGCAGGGCATCAACAACAGCGAACTTGCGCGGCGCTTGGGCGTTCGGGAAACAGTCGTTCGCCGCATGCTCGACCCCGACCACGCCACCAAAGCCGAACGCCTCCAAGCCGCCCTGGCCGTTCTAGGCAAGCACCTCGTGATCGCGGTTCAAGATGCCGCTTGAGTGAGCTCCCAAGGGCTCGCGGAACGCCCCAGCGAGGCTACGCCACCTTGTCCTTCTCGTGCGGCAAACCCTCCACGGGACATTCGGACGTGCCGATCGTCGATCGCGTGAGGGACTCGGCGTTCTGGCGCGCGGTGTCGGGCTGGTTCACCCAGGTGCGATAGAACTCGAAGGGGCACTCCGCAACACCCTGGTCGCCTTCTCCTGAGCGCAGGACGCCGGTGTAGCCGCGGTGCAGCAGCTTGAAGAGATGGTTTTGCGACTGGCCGTTACGGCGGAAATCACGGAGCAGGGATTTAGAGACCGCCGCGTACTGGACGCCGTTCTCCTCCTCGCCGCACTCACCGAGCGTGCGTCCATCGAAGCCGACGATCGCCGAGTGGCCGAAGTAGGAGTAAACACCATCGAACCCGGAGGCGTTGGCCACCGCCACGTAGACGTTGTTCATCCACGCCATCGCTTTCGACACCATGATCTGCTGGTCTTTCGCCGGGTACATGTAGCCCTGGCAGCGCACGATGAGCTCGGCGCCGCGCATGGCGCAGTCGCGCCAAATCTCCGGGTAGTTGCCGTCGTCACAAATGATGAGGCTGGTCTTGAGGCCTTTCGGCCCTTCCGAGACATACGTGCAGTCGCCCGGATACCAGCCTTCGATGGGACACCAGGGCAGAATCTTGCGATACCGCTGAACGATTTCACCCTGGGCGTTCATCAGAATCAGGGTGTTGTAGGGCGGCTTGTTGGGGTGGTCGTCGTGGCGCTCTCCGGTGAGGGAGAACACGCCCCAGGTTCCCGCCTTGCGGCAGGCTTCGGCGAAGATCTCCGTCTCTTCCCCGGGGATCGATGATGCCGTCGCGAACATCTCCGCTTCGTCGTACATGATGCCGTGCGTGCTGTACTCGGGGAAGACGATCAGGTCCATCCCCGGCAGCCCGAGCTTGATGCCTTGGATCATCTCGGCGATCTTGCGGCAGTTGACGAGAACTTCCTCTCGGGTGTGCAGTCGCGGCATCTTGTAGTTGATGACCGCGACGCCGACGGTGTCGGCGCTGCTGGAAATGTCTCCGTGTATCATGGCGGGTCTCCTTCCGGGTTTTCCGGGACGGTTCAGGGGCGCCAACATTGTACTCTCAATTTCCGAAGTGATGGGTCTCCCACTTCCCCTCCAGGCTCGACAGGCGTAAAGCGGCCGGGACGCTGCACCACAGCCCGGTGGAAGCAAAGCCACAGGCCGAGGGGCACCCCTGACGGGCAACGTGGTACAACTTTGAGGGCTGGGTAGCCGAGGATCATTGCAATGCAAGACATACGAATGGCAGCGGTGAGCATGAATGGCCGGCTGGGCGAGCCGGCGACGGTGCTGGATGAGATCGCCGAGTGGACTCGGAAGGCCGTCGCCGAGGGCGCGGAACTGGTTCTCTTTCCTGAGTTGGTGATTCACGGGCATTGCACCCCCAACACCTACGAGCTGGCCGAGGCGGTCCCCGACGGACCGAGCACCGAACGGCTCTGCCAACTTGCCGTCGAGCACAAGGTCGTGCTGTGCGCCGGACTCAGTGAAAAGGAAAACGATCTGGTGTACAACACGCAAATCGTCGCCGGGCCCGACGGCTACATCGGCAAACAGCGAAAGATCCACCTGTCACGCGACGAGGTCCTGTTCTATAAGGGCGGACGCGAGATGCCGGCGTTCGACATCGGCAAGTGCAAGATCGGCATCCAGATCTGTTACGACAAGAACTTCCCGGAAATCTCGCGCATCCTCTGCCTGCGGGGCGCCGAGCTGCTGTTGATGCCGCACGCCGCCCGCGAGAAGACGTGGGACGAGAGCGCCGAATCACAGCGGGCGGCGCGGCAGCACATGGCGCATTACTACCGCACGATGATTGCGACCCGGTCGATCGAGAACTCGTGCTTCTGCGCCGTCGCCGACCAGGTGGGCCGCGCCGGTTTTGTCGACAACTATCCCAAGGATAACCCCGCCCAGCCGCATCACCCGGGCGCGGCGATCATCACGGGTCCGTCGGGAGAGATTCTCGCCCAGACGCAGGACGAGAAGATCGAGCCCGAGATGGTAGTGACCACGCTCGAGGCCGCCGCGATCAACGAGCAACGCGCGCTGCCGAACTTCACTCTCAAGACGCGCCGGCCGGAGTTGTTTGGGGAGTTGGTGGCAGAGCAGGTGCGTTGCTGAGCGGAGCTAAGCAGGAGGGCCGAAGGCCGAGAGAGCGGAAGGGCACGGCGCCCCTACTGTTCACAACGAATGGAGGCGCTGCCCGACCGGCCTAGTTTCGTACCTTCGTCGTTTGGTAGCTCGCCGCTTGACACTAGCCCCCCGCCACGGCTAGCCTTGAGAAGCTGTCGGGTCCGCTCGACTCGGCGGCAATACATCACCGCTTTGCAGGTGCCCACAGGGGCATAAAAGGGAAGTCCGGTGAAAAACCGGCGCGGTCCCGCCACTGTAAGTGGGGAGCGGCTCCAACAAATGCCACTCGGCGCAAGCCGCCGGGGAAGGCTGGAAGCCGCGACGAAGGTCAACGCCTTCGAGACCCATGAGCCAGGAGACCTGCCTGCGAAGCCGTAGGACTTGGATTCCGCGTGGAGACGGAAATGGTTCGGCCACTACTCTCAGCCACATACCTTTCCCGTCTCCTTGCGTGGCCGAAGGAGACTGCTCATGTTTGCCCATTTCCTTCGCCGGATGCGAGGCACATCCGGTGACGCTCGTTTGAGGTGTCGATTCTTTTTGCCGGCGATGCCGGCCGGCCGGCGGACAAAAGTGCCCGCCGCCGCTCTCTGGCTGCTCGCCGCGCTCGTCAGCCTTCCGGATCTCCCGGCGCAGTTCGGCGCGACGATTCAGGGGGCGACGATTCAGGGGACGGTCACCGATCCATCCGGCGGGGCCGTGCCGCAGGCGACGGTTTCCGTGCAGGCGCGCGACGGGAGTATCCGCCGCCGCACGTCGACCAATAGCGAGGGCGCTTACCGAATCGAGGCTCTGCCCACCGGCGGGTACGTGGTCACGGTCGAGACGACGAGCTTCGCGACCAGCACCTCCCGCAGCATTTCGCTTTCGAACGGCGAGAACAGGACGCTCGACATCGAGCTGTCGCTCGACCGCCTGCGCACCGAGGTCGTTGTCACGGCCTCGACGACTCCGCTGACCGTTGACCAGGTTTCGAAAGCGCTCGACACCGTCAGCGGCCGCGAGGCGGAACTGCGTGGCGAGTACACCGTCGCCGAAGCCTTGCGCCAAACACCCGGTCTGCGCGTGAGGCGGCAGCGAGGGCCCGGCGGCAACACCAGCATCCAAGTTCGCGGCATGCGCACCGAAGACACCGCCGTGCTGATTGACGGCCACCGCTTTCGCGACGGCGCGGCGATCGGGGGGGACGCCGGCTCGTTCCTGGCCGACCTGATGCTCGCCAACACCGAGCGCATCGAGGTTCTACGCGGGTCGGGCTCGTCGATCTATGGAACCGGCGCTACCGGCGGGGCGGTGAACATCGTCAGCGATCAGGGTGGTGGCCGGCCACACGGCGAGATACGTGCGGAAGGCGGCGGCCTTGGCCTGTTGCGCGGCGTCGCTCGATTTGGCGGCGGCGCCTTGGGGGAGCGTCTCAACTACAGTGGCGGCATCTCCCATCTCAATGTGAGCCGCGGCGTCGACGGTACCGACGCCTATCGCAACTCGACGGGGCACGGCGTCGTGCAGTATGCTTTCAGCCCGTCGGCGACGCTCAGCAGCCGCGTTTTCGCGGCGGACACGTTCATTCAACTCAACGACAGCAGCTTCATCCCGTTCGAGGCGGAGACAAGTCTGCCCGCAACCGGAGCCATCGGGGCGATTCCCCTGCCGCGTGACCAGCAGCGCAGACTCGAGGCCGGCCAGCCCTTTGAGATCGGCAATGCCAACTTCGTGCCGGATGTCAACGACCCCGACAACCGGCGATCCGGGTCGTTTCTGGCCGCGGCCGTCGGCTACACGCAACGGCTAAGCCGCACGGCCTCTTTTCGCGTCGATTATCAGACGGTCGACACCAATCGCAACTTCCGCGATGGTCCTGGCGGCGTACGTTTCGAGCCACAATTCAACAACTCCAGCTCGTTCGATGCGCGCATCGGCACGGCCCGCGCACGAGGGGACTTCGAGCTCGGCCCCCAGCACCTCTTCTCGCTCGGCTACGAGTTTGAGCGCGAACGATACGATTCGCCATCGGCCGACGAGCACCCCGACCCGGCGCAACGCGTGACCTCGCGCGCGGAGATGAAGCAGCGCAGCCACATCGTGTTCGCGCAAGATCAGATCCGGCTCCTCGACAGCCGCTTGCAGCTTTCGCTCTCGGGCCGTGCCCGGGCGTTTCGCTTGTCGCAGCCTACGTTCACGGGCGGAGACTCGCCCTACGCCGGCATCCCACTCGAGCCACCCAAGACAGCGCTGACCGGAGACGGCGCCATCTCCTACCACTTCGCCGGCTCGGGAACCAAGATTCGCGCGCACGTCGGCAATGCGTTCAAAGCGCCATCGATGTTTCAGCGCTTCGGGTCCTCGTTCTTCTTCGGGTCGTTCAGTCCATTTGGCGATCCGAGACTCCGCCCGGAGAGGACGGTTGCTTTCGATGGCGGCATCGATCAATGGGTGGCCAACGGCCGTGTGAAGATCAGCGGAACGTATTTCTACACCCGGTTGCAGGAGGTCATCATCTTCGATTTCTCCGGCGGGATCGATCCTGCCACGGACCCATTCGGCCGCTTTGGCGGCTATCGCAACGTGGGCGGCGGTTTGGGGCGTGGCGTCGAGCTGAGTGTCTCGGCCGCCCCGGCCCGGGGCACGGACCTGCGGGCGTCCTACACCTACACCAACTCCGACCAAAGAACCTCCGAGGTCGCGGGCGGCGATTTTTTCCGGACGTTCGGCGTTTCCGACCACATCTTTGCGGTCACGCTGTTGCAGCGCATTGGCCCCCTAGTAGATGTCGCGTTCGATTTCTTCGCCGCGTCGGACAATCCAGCACCGTTCTTCACCAGCGGCGGAACGCGGCCTCTGCTGTTCCCTGGCCCGAAGAAGGCCGATGTCATGGTCACCTACACGATGCCTCTGTCGGACCGCCGAAACGTCAAGATCTTCGGGAAGATCGAGAACGCGTTTGACCACGAATACTTCGAGTTGGGCTTCCGCTCGCCGGGGGTGTGGGGTGTGGTGGGCTTGTCGTTCGGGTTCTAGCGGCACGTCGTGAAGTGAGATCAGGCGCCCGGCCCGAAAAATCGACGCACGGGCTCTCGGCAAGCTTGGCCGACACGAGCTTGGCCGCGCACGCCAACGTCCCGGCCTTCACGCTACACTGTCGTGGGGCCTTACAACGGGCCTCAACAGTGGTAAGGAGGAGACCATGCATCGCTCGCACAGAAAGAACCTGATCGTCAGTATGCTGGCGGCTGCGGCTCTCGCCGCGGTCCCCGGATGCACCCCGCCCGAGGGGAGCGGTGATATAGAGAGCAAGGAGTCCTCGCCTATGACCGACTCGCTGAAAAGCGCACTCACGTTCCACACGTCGTTTGAGGACGGCCCCGACGCAGCCTTTGCGCTCGGCGACCGCCGCATCTACACTGCGCCCTCCTACGAGAAGCAAGATCAGGCCCTCCCCGGCATCGGCAACCCGGACGTCGAAATCGTCGCCGATGCGGGACGCTTCGGGCACGCCCTCAAGTTCAACAAGAAAAACGTGCACGCCATCTTCTACCGCGGCGAGAAGAACGCCGCCTTTACCGACAACGACTGGAGCGGCAGCGTCTCCTTCTGGCTGAATCTCCACCCCGACGAAGACCTCGAGCCGGGCTACTGCGATCCGATCCAGGTCACCGACTCGGCCTACAACGACTCCGCTGTTTGGACTGACTTCACCAAGGACGACGTTCCACGCCACTTTCGGCTCGGCGTCTTCGGCGACCTGAAGGCATGGAACCCGGAGGACAAGCCGCCCACCGAGAACCCCGATTTCCTCAACCGCTTGGTGGTGGTCTCAGAGGCGCCGTTTGAGCGCGGGAAGTGGACACATGTGGTCGCGACTTACGACAAGCTGGGCGGCGGCTCCGGGACGGCCAAGCTGTATCTTGATGGGAAGCTTCAGGGGACTTCTGAGAACATCGCCGAAGCGTTTACGTGGGATATGACGCGGGCGGCTTTCCGCATCGGTGTGAACTACGTCGGCCTGTTCGACGAAGCGGCGCTATTCAACCGCCCGCTGACGGCGGACGAGGTGGCGGCGCTCCACGCGCTGGAAGGCGGCGTGGCGGACATCCACCCGTAACGCCGGCGCAGCGGAGGACCACCGTGTCCGTCGCTCGAACCGGTGTAATCATTGGATATCGAAGGAGGACGATCGTTTGGCAGAGCAGGTAAAACGTGTCCGACACAAGCTGATGTGCGACTGCGGTGCGGAGTTGGAGATGACCGTGGTCATTCGGTATGAAGAAGGGGGCTTTGGGACGACGAAGCAGGAGATCGAAGGCGAACCCTTCTGGCAACACATGTTGCACTGCGTGGGTGAGTAGAGGCAGGTTTCAGATCCGCCCACGGCTTGTGGCTGCCCGATCGCCGTGCAGAGTATAGGGCGCGACATGTGTCGTCCACGGCCTGCCGGGCCCTTACATTTCAATAGGGAGTTAGCCATGCGATGGAAATGGTCCTTACTGATCATAGGGTTCTGCGCCGCTTGCAGCATTCCCAGCGACCAGCCGGCCGAGAAGCAGGCCGCGGCCCCCGCGCCCGTGGCCAAACCCCCGGATGAAAGCCACCGGTTCCCGTTAAAAGATCGCGTCAAGGTGGAACTCGTTGACAACCACATCATGGGTAAGGACTTCCTGGCGGGTGGCAACGTAGCCGAATACAACCGCGGCGGCAAGACCTACCGCCTGTTCCTGACGCAGGCCAAGAACCCCCAGGCAGCGGCACTGCTCCTGTACGACTATCAGAAGACCCTCAGCGACGTGAAGCTCTTGCCGCATATGGGCGGTTTCTTTGGCAAAGACGGCGACGAAGACGTTTTGTTGCTTTCAAAGGACAAGTGGCTCGTGGGGGTCGCTGGGTTGCCCGAGAAGGATGCTGATCTGGTAGCGCGGGATTTTGCGGCGCGGCTGTATTAGGGTTCTCGCAAAGGCGCAGAAGACCGCGAAGGACCGCGAGGGACCTGAAGGAACGAAGGACCTGAAGGAGCCGGGTGACGGGAAGTTTCGTGAGCCAGAGGCGGGTTGCTTGTAACGCCTTGAGTGTTGCCTCTTTGGCTCTCGCTCTATGCTGTGCCGGCTGCGGCGCAGCGGAAAAACCGACGCCGCCCGAGCAGCCGAACATCCTCTTCGCGATCTCCGACGATCAGTCGTGGCCTCACGCCGGCGCTTACGGGGACACGAACGTCTCGACACCTGCCTTCGATCGAGTGGCCCGCGAAGGGGCCCTGTTCACACATTCTTTTACCGCGGCACCCTCGTGCACGCCGTCCCGCGGTGCCGTTCTCACCGGACAGGCCATCTGGCGGCTCGGTGAGGCCGGCATGCTCATGGGCACATTTCCTCCCGAGATTGACGTCTTTCCCCGCCTGCTCGAAGACGCCGGCTACGACATAGGCTACACCGGCAAAGGCTGGGGGCCCGGCGACTACCAAGCCGCCGGACGAACCGAGTATCCGATCGGCCCGGCCTACAACGACCGCAAGTACGAATCGGTTCCCGACGGCATCCGCAACATCGACTACGCCACAAACTTCGAGCAGTTCCTCGCCGCGCGTGAGGACGGCAAGCCTTTCTGTTTCTGGTTCGGCGCGTCCGAACCGCATCGCCGCTACGAAAAGGGAGCGGGCCTGCGCAAGGGTAAAACCACTGAAACCGTTGCCGTGCCCGCCTTCCTGCCCAACACCGAAGAGATCCGCAGCGACATCCTCGACTACTACGTCGAGATCGAGTGGTTCGACTCGCACCTGGAGCGAATGATCCAGACGCTGGAGGAGGCCGGCGAACTCGACAACACCTTGATCGTCGTTACCAGCGACAACGGCATGCCGTTCCCACGGGCCAAGACGACGCTCTATGACTGGGGTACGCGCATGCCGCTCGCCATCCGCTGGCCGCGCAGCATCAAAGCGGGACGGGTGATCGACGACCTCGTCAGCCACACCGATTTCGCCCCGACGTTTCTTGAACTTGCCGGCCTCCCCGTGCCCGAGGCCACGTCGGGCCGCAGCCTCATGCCTCTGCTCGCTTCGAGTCAATCCGATCAAGGGGCGGGCCGCGACCGCGCCTTCACCGCCATCGAGCGTCACACTTGGTGCCGGCCGAACGGCGCGCTCTACCCTTCGCGGGCGATCCGTACTCGTGAGTTTCTCTACATCCGCAACTACGCGCCGGACCGCTGGCCGGCCGGCGACCCCGACTTTGACGCCGCGCCGCAGGATTTCTACGGAGATATCGATCGCTGCCCCACGAAGACCTTCATGATGGAGCCGGCAAACCGGACGCGCTTTCCGCGCGAGTTCGAATGGGGCTTCGGCAAGCGGCCGGCCGAGGAGTTATTCGAGATCGCCAACGATCCCGGGCAGGTGAACAATCTGGCCTCCGACTCCGCTTACGCCGGGGTCAAGAACAAACTCAGCGCCGACCTTGACAGCCATCTGGCCGCCACGAAAGACCCCCGAGCCGAAGGCAAAGCGCCGTGGGAAACCTACCCTTACTACCGTCGCGGCGTGGCGCGGGTGCCGAAATAGCCGCCCAAATCCGTATGTACGGTTCTGACGACCGCATGACGCTCAGCCCTGCGAGTCGTGGCACGCTCTCCCGACCTCTGCTATCAGTACCTACTGATAATGAGTGATGTCAGAACCTATCTCACCGATCTGGCTTCGCGCCCTGCCGCACTTCGGCTAACTCTGGCACATCGTCGTCAGCCCTGTGCCAGACACGCTGCAACTCGGCGTAGGTGTCTCGCGCCTTCCGCGAGTCGCCTGCCTTGGCCGCCGCGCGAGCCAATCCCAGCAACGACAAGGCTCTTCGCGGCGCACGGTCAAGCGCCCGCTCGAACTGCTCTCGCGCCTCTTCGGGCCGGTCCAACTCAAGCAGCATCTCGCCGAACAACTCGTGCGCCGGCTTAACCGGATACGGCGGACCATAGCCCAAGCTCAACTCGTCCTCGGCGGCGACCGCGGATTGCATGATCTGTGTCGCGTCGCCAGCTTTCCCTTCCGCCAGCCGAAGCAGCGCTTCCAACTCGAGCGCTGTCACCTCCGCGCCTCGAAGGGGGCCAAGATAATCGACCCCACCCTCGCCGGACTCCTGCTCGATCCGCTCCCGCTCTTCGTCAAGGAACGACCGCAGTTTGGCGAGCTTGCTCTTCGCTCGTGCTAGGTCGCCTTTCTTGACTGCGCTCATCCCGTGAACGAAGAGGTCCTTAGCGGTAGCGGCCGTCCGCAAGCCTGAGGTATCGATTTCGATCGAATCACCCTGCCATTGGCGGCTCTCGACGCGGTAGTGTGAGCGCAAAGCGACGAGGTGCCGCCGAGTGAGCTTCGAGCCGCTCTTCTCAGCATCGGCTTCGATGATGTCGAGCAGTTTGTGTGCCTCGCGATAACGCCCTTGCTGCAGGTAGGCATACTCGAGCCACCACAGGGCGTGGTACCCGCGGTCCTCGACACCCAAGTTCTTACGTTGCACCCTTGCCTCAGCAGCCTCCCAGGAATCTTCGTTCGACGCGGCGGCTTCGTCCCACATGCCCAGCGAAACGAAAACGTGGGACGGCATGTGCAGCGCGTGGGCAGCGGCCGGGGCGATCTTGGCGTACACCCGCGCCGCCCGCAGGCCGAGGGGAGCGTGGACCGGGTCGTCGTAGGAGTGGACCAGATAGTGCGCGGCGCCGGGGTGGAGAGGGTTCTTGGCGAATACCTCCTCGGCAAGCGCCGCCGCACGCATGTAGATGCGGAAGTCGCGCCCGTCGTGCGATGTGCCGAGGGTGGCAAGGGCATGAAGGGAGGAGGCTTCGAGATCATCGGGATACTTCCCGGCAATCTGGCGAATGGCGTCCAGGTAGGCGAAGTCGCGCTCTTGCTTGGTGCCCTCGCCATAGAGCACCTCAACCGTGCGCAGGTAATCTTTCTCGCGCTCGGTGGGCGCCTTGGCTAGGCGCTCCTCGGGCGTCGGCGCCAGCCGCGCCAGCACCTCGCGGGCGGCCTCGGCGTCTTGCTGCTCCCAGAGAGGGTGGTTGTGCGTCAGCGCCTCGCCCCAATACGCCATGGCGAAGTCAGGTTTGATCTGTTGTGCCTGCTGGAAGGCTTCGGCGGCATCTTCGAACTCGAAGCTGTGCAGCAGCAACGCACCCTGGATGAAGTGCTCCTGTGCCTCGGGTGAGCCGGAGGTGGGGAAGTCTATCTTTCCCAGCTCGGACCCGGCCGGAGCCGAGCGGTCTTGGCAGCCAAGCGAGACGAGTCCCCCCAGGCAAACAAGAACCGAGATGACCAAGCGAGTTCGATGTTTCCGCATGTGAAATTTCATAGCGGCGTTCCTCTCCAAGTTCCGCATACCATCTTGCGTACCATCTTATCCGGGTTGGGACCAAACGATACCCGGTCGTCCGCCTTCACTTCGCCGCCCGACGTCGCACTGCCCAGTATCCGATGCCCTGCAAGAGCATCGACACGACTAACAGCATTGCGGAGACTTGGTAGGGCAGCCGCAAGTCGCCTCCTCTCGACAGATACCCGCCGCCGAGGGAACCGCCGCTGAATCCCACCGCCAGTGTCGCTTCGTGCATCCCACCGGCCACGCCTTTGCTCTTGTGGCCGAAACTCGTCGTGCTGTAGAAAATACCGCTGAAGTAAATGTATCCCGCCATCACGCCGACACACATCAGCCCCACCGCCAGCAGCGGCACCTTCGAAGTAACGCTCAAAAGAACGAGCCCGGCGGCGGCGATGGCCTTCACGGCCAGGGAGGGCGAGATCCGGTGCCGCCAGAAATCGGTGAAGTGCAGCAGGAAGTACATCCCGACGACGACCACGCGAGTCGCCGCGAGCATCGCCCCGTGAACAGGCGCGGGAATGCCCAGCTCGGTCGCGAGTTGCGGAAAGACAAAGAAGATCAAGCTCATCGAAAGGGCCGACATGATGTTCGATGCCCAGCCGGCAAAGGCGAAGAAACGGACCGGCACAGAGATGGCCCGCTCGTTTCGCAGCGGGGTCTCCTCGTCTGCGACTTGGCGGTTCGCCGTTCTCACTCGTGCGAGGGCGATCAACGGGATGATCATCAGCGAAGCGCCCATCGCCAGCTTGAGCGAGAGGCGCGGGTCGACAGCAAACAGCAATCCTCCGGTGGACTGCCCCAGCAGCATCCCCATGTTCCACGACAAGCAGTACAAAACCAACGGCTGGCTTGCCTCCCGGCTGACGTCGCCGGTCCGCTGGCCTGCGGTCAGCAGGGCAATGAGCGGCGGGAAGGCCATCGCCGCCGCCATCCCCATGAGAGCCGCCTCCAGGTATGCCAGTGGCGGGTCCATGGAGTGCAGAGCGACGGCCAAGCAAACCACGAACATCGACGCGCCGGCAGCGATAAACCGGCGGCGGCCCACCCGGTCGGACAGGTGACCGAACAGGGCCGCGCAGGCGGCGTACGTCAGCGAAAGAGAACCGCCCACGATGCCCAGTTGCATCGTATCGCCGAACTGTTCGGCCAAATAACGCGTGAGCGTAAAGAGGAATAGCATCTGGACGAAATCGCCCAGCGTGGCGATGAGGTAGAGCAGCATGTGTGCGTAGCGCAGGGCTCGAAGAGAGCTGCGGCTTTTTGACTCCGGTTTCACCCAGCCGGTGTTCGCGGCAGGCGCAAACCGGCCCACGCTCGGCTATAGTAGATGCGTCCTGCGAGCTTTCTATTGTCGCTTGTCAAGGAGGACTGAGATGCACCGACGCAGATTCCTTTCCGCATCTTCCACGGCTGTGGCCGGGGCAGCCCTAACCGCCTGCGGCGCACCGCCAGCGGAGTCCGGCCGGCCGCCGGCCCCGCGCAAGCCCGTCAAGATGTACGTGGCGACCCAGCGCGCCGAGCCCACCGACGAAGCCATGGCGTTTATCAAGCGCCACGGCGTCGAGCACGCCTGTATCGAGCCGCCTGGTCCCGGTGAGGACGGCTATTGGACGCTCGAGGAGATCGAGCGCACCCGTGATCTGGCCGCCAAGCACGGCGTCAAGATGGTCGCCTTCCACATGCCCTTTCTCGGCAGCACCCACGTCGCCAACAAGAAGCGCCCGGCGATCATGATGGCCAAGTCCCCTGAGCGCGATCGAGACATCGAGCTGGTGCAGAAGATGATCGTCTCGCTGTCGAAGTCCGGCGTCGGGATGTTTATGTACAACCTGAACCTGTTGGGCGGCATGAAAGGCGGTGGCGTCGAACCGCTCCGGGGGGGCGCGGTGTCACGAGTCTGGCGGCTCAAGGACCGGGTGGAAGACCCGCCGTTGACCAAGGCCGGCCGCGTCACCGAAGAGATGTTCTGGGAGAGGATCACTTACTTCCTCGACCGTGTGATCCCGGTTTGCAACGAGTACAAGGTGCGCGCCGCCTGCCATCCCCACGATCCGCCGGGACCCGACGAGGGTTTTCAGGGCATCATCCGCGTACTCGGCACCCCGGAGGGGTTGAAGAAGCTCGTCTCGATTCAAGAGAGTCCCTACCATGGGCTCAACCTGTGTCTCGGTTCAACCTGTGAAATGCTTGAAGACCCGGACGAAGAAATCCACGACGTCGTTCGCTATTTCGGCGAGCGAAAGAAGATTTTCAACACGCACTTCCGCAACATCCGCGGCGGCCTCCACGACTTCCAAGAGACCTTCCCCGACAACGGCGACGTCAACATGCCCCGTCTCGCGCGCACGCTCCACGAAGTCGACTACGAATACGGCCTCATGCCCGACCACGTTCCCAGGCACCCCGACGACCCCAAGCGCCGCCAAGCCTTCGCCTTCTGCTTTGGCTACATCAAGGCCGTGCTGCAGTCGCTAGAGACGCTCGGTTGAGAAACCGCGCTCCGGAATCGACCGGCGTGCAAACCGCTGCTTGAAAGTGAAACGCTAACTAGCTACCTGCGACAGGCCACGGATCCTAACCGCCCCTCCCGCTCAACATTCCGGACGCGAACAGGCCCGCTTGCGGGCCTTGGATTCAATTAGGCCAGGCGTTTTACGCCTGGTAGAACGACCGTAAGTGATTTTGAATCAGGCCCCTTTGAGGGGCCTTGCCCAACCGGCTTGAGCCATGAACCAGCACACGGGCATCGGCCACTGCCTCTCGAAGCTCAACGAAGGCACGCGGCCCCGCCGCGGCTTCCTCTACACGCGTTGACGAAGTTATCAGTAAATGATAACATCAACAAGTGAGTGAGGAAGAGGATCGTGATCCTAGCCTGGACGCTCTCTTGGACCTCGACGGCCAGGTACTGGTTGTCGATCCGGCCGGGAAGCATTGGGTGAAATTCACGGTCAAGCGCTTGACGCCTTCGCCCGACCGGCCGCATGGCCTAAGTTATGCGCTCACTCTGCACGACAACGTGGGCGAGCGTCTTGTCGGTTTCGACAATGTCCACCGCCGTCCGGGGCGGATCCGGGCCCAGCGGCCGTCAACGCAGCCGGCGTGACCACAAGCATCGTTTCCGCAAGGTACGCCCTTATGACTACCAAGACGCCGCCACCCTGCTTGCGGATTTCTGGACCCAGGTGGACGCCGTGCTGAAGAAGACAGGAGTGATCCCATGAAGACACTGAAGGTCGGTATCGCCGGCTACAAGCAGATGAAGGCGCGTACCCTAGCCGTGGCCCGCGGCGAGCACAAGCCCCGCCGAGGCGAACCGAGAGTCTGGTTCACCTCCATGGAGAGCTTTGCCCGCGTCCTCTCCGACCGTAACCGCGCCCTGCTCCACCTGATCGCTGAATCCCAGCCGGCTTCGCTCGCTGAATTGGCCGCGCTGTCAGGCCGGGCCAAATCCAATCTGTCCCGCACGCTCAAAACCATGGAGCGCTATGGCCTGGTCCGGTTGAAGAAAGGAGACGCTGGCCGGATCATCCCCCGCGTCCCCTACACCGACATTGTGTTGGACGTACCGATCGCGGCTCCCGAGCCGGACGTCGCAAGCCAAGCCTAGTTGAGAGGCGTGAGTTCCCCTTTTAAAGTGTTCGCTGAACAGAGTTCGGGGCCCCTTGTCCTGCTCGTTTTGAAAAGGGCTCTGTGAAAAGGGCTCCGTCCGCTCCGTCCCCTTTTCCCTTGACATGCATGACCCAGCATCGTACAGGCAGGCAGGCCGCCGATGGCGTTCAAATCGATTTGCCTCGAAATCAACCCTATCACGCTGCGAAATCGTGACTTACGGCGCCTCTACGAATCGACGTTGGGACAGTAGTGGCTCCGTCCCCTTTTCCCCCCAAGTTGAAGCCGTCACAAGAGCGTGCCCTCGTCGCCCTTGTCGAATGCCGCTCCATCGCCGCTACGGCCCGCAAGGCGCAGGTCGGCGACCGCACTTCGCCGAAAAGCTGCGTGCGTTGCGCCATCGTCCCGCAACCCGATGGATTCAAACCCGTAGTCAATCCCGTTCTACAGGGTCACGTCAAAGGGTTCCGAAGACGAAATCGGCTCCGGGGTCTGTGTGAATATTGTCAAGGGCCCCTGACAAACTTCTTCAGCATCCAAGATCTGGATTTCTACGTGCGGCAGGGACGAAGAGGAGAAACCGGTCAACTGCGTCACTGACAGGACCTCAAAGGCCACCGTCCCTAGGTTCGCTCCCTTCAGGCTGCCGTTCAGAGGGTCGTAGTTGATGCTGATGTCGCTGTCGTAGACTACGGCACAGACCTGCCGCCCTTCCAGCAGCTTGAGGCCTGTGGCCCGCAGGGGGGTCACGCCGGGGACCTCGTCGAGCAGGCTCTCCCGATCGCCATTCGCGTCCGGCGAACCGAGCCCCGGCCCAGCCAGCAGGAAGTTGCGCAGTCCCTGCCCGTACGGGCCCGCGCTTGTCCAGGAAGCAGGAACGGTCTTAAGAGCGAACCAGCCCTCGTCGCCGACCTCGCCGGTATCGAGCGTGGTGTGGTTGCCGACGTTGTCGCCGGAAAAGGCAGGTAACGGCTCGCGCAGACCGATGTCGGCGATGTCGTCGTTGACCTCTCTGTCAAGAAAGAAGTTGGGCCCGATGCCGTTGCCGATGCTGTCTTCGTCGATGACCAGCATGACGGTCGGTGTAACCGGCCAGGCTGTCCGCACTAAGAAACTGCCAACGACAGGATTTACATCACTATCAACAATAAGCGCGTTTTCCCCCTCGGCTGAACCAGTCAAGATATTGAACAAAAATGCATTGTGACCACCATGAAACGCAATGGAGTCAACTATTCCAATGACATAATTCGGAGGAAGGGTCGGTATAGTGATGCCAGATATATTTTTCTGAAACAAGTTTAGTGGGGTATCCATTTGACTCAGGTGACCACAACATACTGTGGTTGGCCATTGGCGGCCCCCGGAAAGGCTTGCCGATAGCACCACGTTTCCAAGCCTGCGATGGCCATGGCGCGTGCGTAATCCTTGATCGGCCCGAAACGCAGCCTCGTGGCCCAATTGCCTGCAGACCGGCGTCTGGCGCCCCAGGGTGCATTCTGGGTGCAGTGTGCTGGCGTCCATGGATCGACCAAACCACAACGCCTAGGGGCTACCTGAGTCAAGTGGATACCCCATTACAAGTTTATTACCTGAGCAGGAGTTGCATAAGAGAACCCAGCGTATGAACCACCTGGCGACAGGTTACTCGACACGTCATTGAAAGACATCCCCGCCGTTTCCACAGGCTGGAGCCACAACAAACCGGATCCCTCGTCGTAAATACACGAGGTGGAGAACCCGCAAGAAGTCAGAATGGCGGTGGCCTGAGCTTGGCCCGTAAAGAGGGCAACGCACAAGAGTATGATCGCCGCCGTGTGAAGGAGTAGGGATGCTTTTAAGTTCATGTTGTCTCCGCCTATGTTCCTTGGGTTTTGCGTGTTCAACGCGTTGAATCGAAAACGGGCATGCTTCCGTCGCAGCCGCTCGTCGTGAGAAGCCCTGGATTCTTGCCCTGCTGCCCTCGCAGAGTCAAGGATGGAGTGAACTCTGGGCCTGGGAGGGTACTGCCCCGTCCGTTGTCGACAGAGAAGCTGGCTAGCATCGGGGCCTCCATCAATCGACGAATGGCGGCTCCGCGGTTGGCGGCGATCTGCGCTTCCCGCTTGCTCCTTAGGGATCTCCAGAAGCTGAGCGGCAGAGCGAATAGCAGCACAACGCTCTCTGCTACGGCCTGTAATCCAGGTTGTTGCTTGAGTTCCATCGTCTCTTCTATTTTTCCCTTAGCCGTTCAGTACGGCAATAGACTATGGGAATCATTTCCGGCCTGGGACTATCGTACTGAGGCGGGACTATCGCACTAGGCCTGACATCGTACTTCGGTACTCTGGTGAAAGCATATGAGGGCTGGTGGCCGGTCGGGTTTACACGGGTTTACACGGGTGCGGCGGGTGCGCCCTGCTGGTAGCCAACGGCCAGTCGCGCTTGCGCGGCTTGGGGTTGATTAGGCCAGGTGTGGTACGGCTGGTACGGCATCAGCGGCGGCGGGGGTGGCCTGTTGGCGGCAGTTCGGGGACGGGGCAGTTCGGCCTATCGGTGACAGTCACCGAATTGGCCAGTCACCGAATTGGCCCAAAGCGATACCGATTCACAGCTGAACCGGGCCTGCAGGGGCCGACGACCCGAGGCTAGCGTTGAAAACAAATCGATCGTCCAAACCCAGTCACAGAATTTTCATCCCACAGAATCAACAACTTACGGCGAAAAAGGCCGATTACCCCAGACCTGTGCGCTACTCTGAGACCAGAGAGGGGGAGCTTGACAACCCATGAATTCGATGAACGACAACCTTGCCGAAAACCTACCCAAACCGTGCCAAAAGGCCGACCAGCCGGCGCAGGTCGGCGACCGCACCCTCCGCCGCTGGCTGCACGAGGACGCGCGCTTTCAAACCAGGCTGCGCCAACTCAGCCAACAATCCCTCGCCCACGCCACGCTTCGCCTGCATAACGGTGCGTCTGACGCCGTCCACATGATGTTCGCTCTCATCGAATCCCCTGAGCGTATCGAAAGCGCTCGTGTCACCCTAGTCCGCACCGCGCTCGACTTCGCCTTCCGCTCGGGCGCCTACAGCGATATCACCGGCCGTCTCGCTGCCCTCGAAGCCGCCGCCAACGAGCAGAAAAGGCCCGAACTAGTGGGCCAAGCCTCCCTGCCTGCCTGCGGTGCCCAAACCGAGCCGTGACCGTAGGTACCTACCGAGTGAATCCTTGCCAAGCGCAGCAGGAAATTCCAGAAGCCCGGACAGAGGCGCGGGTGTAAACCCGCGCGCTCCTTCGATGCCCCACCTCTGTGCGGGCCGACGTGGAAGCCCCTTTTGGTTCCGGATCGACCGGGTCAGGCAACACCGATGGGCCGGCAGCCCACCCAAGGGAAGGCAAACCGGTGGGTTTTCGACCGAGCGGTTGCCTCGCGACGGCGATCACTCTTCTCGTGCCACGACGCGACCCCACTTGGTCCCGGCTCGTCCGCGGCTCCGCTGCTCAGGAGTAAGGCCAGACCAGCTTGCCCAGAATGCATGGATGGCGGGCCCCTGTTGCAGACGGCAGGTTAGCCGGCCGTCGATGGAACGTCTCATACGCGAGCACGGCGAAGGCGATCGCTTCCTTAGCGTCGCTCTCGATACCGAACTCGTCAGACGTGCGGAGATCGATGCCCGCCAGCAAGTTCCCCAAACGCCGCATCAGTTCAGACCCCGGTGGGGACAGAGCCCGAACTTTGCTTTGCGGAGGGGCCTGTTTACCCCGCGTCCAACGCCAGCCACAACCGCAAAGCGTGATCCAGGAGCCGGGTCTGGGCGGGCTGGAGCGCGCCGATGCGCCGGCGGATGCGGTCGCGTCGAAGGGCGAGCAGCTTGTCTACCATCAATTGGGACTCTCGTTTGAGCCCGTTGCTCGCGCTCGGGCTGACCGGGAGCCGAAACAAAGGGGCGTCCGTGGCGTCGGACGTAATGGGACACACAACGACGCTCGCGTAGGTGGCATTGAACAGGTTCGACTGCACAACGGCCGCCGGACGCGGCTTGCCGTAGTCTCCCCCATACTTTTTGGGAGCTACAACCAGGACCACGTCGCCACGGGTTATGTCCATCCTGTCGTGTCCGCCACGGACGCCCAGGCGTCCTCGTCAGCGTGCGGCTTCTCGCTCGCCAGCAACGACTGCCGCCGGGCCTCGGCCGCCAACGAGCGTGCCTCATGGCGGTCCAGATAGTCCTCGAGCGCGTGCACGATGATCCAATTCTTCCGGTGGTTGGACTGTCGAACGAAGCCGTCCAAGCGTGTTCTCAGCTCGTCGGGCAATCGGAAGCTCGATGTTTGGGACATCGGCGCTCATAATAAACAAACTGCAACACATCCATAGCGCGCACCAAGAAGGAGATCGGGACCGTCTCAAATCGTCTGACAAGACATCGTGAAAACGGCCGGACGAGGAGCTGATCCGCAGATTACACAGATCAGGGTATGCACTTGACTCCCGAGACCCCAACATATAGGAGGACTACCCGCGGACGCTGGAGGAGTTTGAGGGGCGTTTTGCCACTGAGCAGGCGTGTCGCGAGTGATGCAACTGCTCTGGCCACAGGGTTTTGTGTGTCCCCGCTGTGGAGGGCGGAGAGCTCGGCCCAGCCGGCGGGGCCTGCTGCGGTGTGGGCAATGCGATTATCAGGCGGTGACGGCGGGCACGATTTTCCAGGACACGCGCCTGCCGCTGCGCACCTGGTTTCGGATGTGGTGGGTGACCAGCCAGAAAAACGGGGCGAGCGCACTGGGACTGCAAAGCATCTTGGGTCTGGGAAGCTACCGTACCGCCTGGGCGTTGCTGCACAAGCTGCGGCGCGCGATGGTGCGGCCCGGCCGAGAACGGCTCAGCGGTCGCGTGGAGGTCGACGAGACCTATGTGGGGGGCGCAGAAGAGGGACTTGCTAGCCATCGCCGCCGAGGAAGACGGCGCGGGGATAGGAAGGATCATGAAGCGCATCCGGGAGCGTCCAAGCAACAGCTGCACGGCTTCATCCAAGAGGCTGTCGAGCCCGACAGCACGATCCACACCGACGGCTGGGAAGGGTACGTCGGCCTGGAGGCGCTTGGCTATCGGCACGAGTACGACTTTCTGGCCGGTTCGACGCCAGCTGAGGGCCTGAAAAGAATCTGCGTAAATCTATGGATGGATCCGGATACGGTGTTCTGTTCGTGGGAGCGGCCGAAGAGGTTGAGTCGCCCCCTGCAGGGCTCGGTCGCTCTTGGGTCTTCGGTTTCCCAGCGCTTACGCACTGGGCTGATAATTGGGCCGCCCCCTTCGGAGGCTCGGGTCCGTTGGGTGGGCTGCGCGAGGGAAGTTCGAACTTTCTGATAATTGGGCCGGTGGGGGACGCGGGACACCGAGGCTTGTCCATCGCCCTGTCAGGGCTCAGTGCCCCGAGAGAGCCGATACCTGGGGTTCCGCCTGGCGGCGTCACCCCAGGCTAACGTCCAACGCCGCTTCGCGGCTTGGGGGTCCGTGATTCGTGAATCGTGATTGGTGAGGCAGCGGTCATGTGTGGTCCGTTGTCCCGGGGCTGGGCTGGGCACGTCAAGGGCCCTGCTGCCTCAACCAAGCGTCGTAGGAGTGCCCGCTGCGCCCTGTGTACTGGTAGGTGTCGAAGATCGCGGCGTTGCCCAGCATGCGCGGGTCTCCCTCCTGGCGCAACAGGCGTTCCATCTCGGCGCGCAACGCGTGCCTACGCTCGGCGTGCCGCGAATCAGCCGCCAGGTTGTGAACGCAGTCGGGATCGCGGGTGACGTCATACAACTCCTCCGCCGGCCGCGGCATCAAGTGATCGCCAGAATCCTTACGTACGGATTCGGGACGCGTCGATGCTGCCTTATTCGACCGCCGAGCGGGAAGAGCTGTCCCATCTTCTTCGAGAGTCAGGGACTTTCCAGAACTTTATTGCCCTGGTAACGGCAAACCACTCTTGTCAGAAGGCGAGCCGCAGCAGAAACTGAAACGTGCGGCCGTCGTTGAGGGTGTTGGTGATTTGCGCGAAGCTCGGCGCTGTCAGTTGCCGGCTCGGCTCGGCGAACTGGGGTGCATTGAGAAGATTAATGGACTCCGCCCGCAGGGTGAGAGTCTTCTCCGCGGCGACCTTCCAGTTGCGCGAGAGCGCGAAGTTGATATTACGGATACTGTCCTTGCGAAAAGTGTTTCGTCCGACGTTGCCGGCCGTCTCGCCAGGCTGAATAAACGCGAAAGCGGAGCGAGGGAGCCGTTCGGCGGAGGTATCCGGATGGTCGATGGTGCGCCCGAGAAGGGCGGGGTCCAGGATGTGGACGCGGTCGGCGCTCGATCCGTCTACGTTGCCAAACCCAGGCCCGTCAGAGCCGCTGGACACCGTAAACGGGGTACCCGGCTTGAGAAGAAGCACCGAGAACATCTCCCAGCTTCCGAACATCTTTTGAGCCCACCTGGTTGTTCCGACAAGGCCGGGGGTTTGGTAGCCAACACGCCAAAGCAAGGCGTGGGGTTGATGAAAATCGCTGACCGACTTCACGTCGCCGTGTACGTCGAACTCGCTTTGGCTACGCCCGCGAAAGCTGTCTCTTGAATTACCGGTGCTCGAGTAGTTGGCCCCCAGGTCGATCGCTTTGCTGAACCAGTAGGAAGCGTCCAAGGTCAGGCCGCGCCAGCGTGGCGCCGTCAGCGTGGCCCGCGCGGCATCATAATAGGCGCGAGAGCCGTTGAGGATCGTGCGGTTCTCTAAGGCTTCGGGGTTGGGCCGCCGCTCATTCACCGTGCTCGTGAGGAGCGGAATCCCTGGAACGGGCTGCGCTCGATTGGTGGGCCACATGCTGACCAATTGGTGCGAGCGGCTCCCCACGTAACCGAGCCGAAGCACCCATGCGCGTGCCGGGCTCAGTTCCCAACTGAAGTTGTATTGATGAGAGTAGGGGGCGACAAGGTCAGGAGAGATGACGAACAAAGACGGTCTGGCGTCGGGGTCGGCCGGGTCTACGATCACTCCCTCCAGCGGGTTGAGTATGTTGGGTGCCGGCAGACGAAGCCGAAGATTGCTCGGGGGATTGAATCGCGACTGCCCGAAGGTCGCCGAGAAAATTTCCCCGAAATGCACCCCGTAGGCGCCCCGTATCGCTCCCCACTTGTCGTTGATGCGATAGGCGAAGCCGAATCGCGGGGCCACGTTATCGCAATCGCAACTGTAGGGAAGCTCGTTCAGGCCGTTGACCTCAGCCGGCCGCGTCAGAGGTTGGTAGCGCAGGCCGAAGTGCAGGGTCAGGTCGGAGCTCACTCGCCAGTCGTCGCCGACGTAATACTGAAGGTCCCAGTAACGAAAGCCTCGGTGCGTGTTGCCGAGGCCCTTCAGATAGGAGGTCGGGGTCCCAAGGCGAAGGTTCGTAATGGTGTCGCGCGGCTGGCCCGACTCGTCTAAGAAGTCGTTGCCGAAAGAAAAGATTCCCAAGTGCGACGAGCTTTCGACCCCGTTGACTTGCTTACGAAAAACGTCAAACCCAGTCGTCAGAGAGTGCCGGCCGCGGACATGCCTGAGACGGGTGGCGTACCGGAATCGGTTCTGGGCACGATCGATGGGGATACTGGAGCTGCTGCCCAGCGTCTCGAGGATCCGAGAGGTGTAGATCATCGGCCCGAGGTTCGATTCATCGGGCACGATCAGGGACGTGACGCGGTTGAAACCCGCCGACACGTCCATCGTGGTCGCCGCGGACCAGGTGCGATTCCATGTGACGCGTGCATCGTGCGATCGGGTCGTGGTGTTGGGGTTCTGCCCGTTCACCAGTTGAAACGCATTTACTTTTTGGGTCTTGAAGTTGTAGCCGAACGAGAAACGATCGCGGTCCCGCCAGGCTTGATCGAGGCGCGCCCCGATCGCGTCGTTGTTGATCTCCTGCGGTGCATTGGTGTTGAGCGCCCGCGGATCGATGTCGGTGCGGTTGGGCAGCTCGGCGGGGAAGGCGTCGATGATCTGCTGCACGAAGGCGCGCGTCGCCGGATCCGTGGCGAGCGCCGTCCGCTCATCGGGCCCCAGGACCAGCACGTTGCCGTTCACGCTGCCGCGGATACGCTGTTGGCTGCCGTCGACGAAGATGTCGCCACCGCGCCACAGTGGCACTCCGAGGCCAAAGCCGTAGTCGTTCGTTCGGGCCGGTTTGACGTCACCGACTTGGAAGAACGAGCGCGCAGAGAAAAAGCTGTTGTTGTGTGACTCGTAGAGGCTGCCACGTATGCGTGAAACCTTCGACGCATCTAAGTGCAAGGACGATGTCGGGGGGCCGCCGAATTCCGCGCCGAAATAGCCGTGCTCTACTTCGAACTCATTCACGATGGTTGCCGTGGTTCCCACGCGGCGGTTCAACTCGTTGAGAACGTTGTTGTCAATCAGCGTGATCTGAACGTTTTCATTGCGGCGGCTTTCCCCGGAGTTCGTATCTACTCGGCCGAGAAGGTTGAGGGTGGTGCGTTCGCTCGAGGCGGGCGGGCCTGGTTCAACGCTCGCCAAAGGCGCGGTGGACGACGGATCGGCATCCGCCTCACCTTCGCGCGGGCTTTCCGGCGCGGCTGCCGAACCGGCGGCGGAGTCACTACCGGAGCCGCCGGCAGTTGCCACAGCGGCCTCAGCCGCCGAAGAAGATCCCGCGCTCTGAGCGACCAGCGGGCTCACGCCGATGAAAAACAACAGCAGAGGCACAACGGCACAAGCGAGGCGCAGGCGCTCGACTCAAGCCGTTGCCGAACCATCTGTAGCAGATCACGGCACAAGCGAACATAACGCGGAGGCGAACTAACCCACTGTGAACAGCATATCCGATCCGGCCGCCCGCCACCGGCTCACCGAAAATCCCTCAGGGTAAGAGGGCCTCTATACACTGTTCAAGATTGATTATTGGATGGATGCGGCCTACCCTGCCTTCACCCAGCGCAAACAAACCGGCCGCGGGACGCGAAGCACTTGGCCGGTCGGTGTCAGCTCGCCCGATTGCGCGTCGAGACGAAACACCACCACCGTGCCGCTGTTCTGGTTCTCGACGAGAAGGAAGTTGCCGCTAGGGTCGAAGTTGAAGTTGCGCGGAAAGTCCCCTTGCGTCGTGGTCCACCCAACGACGGTGAGCGTGCCGTCGGTTGGGTCAATCGCGAACTGAACGATCGAATTGTGTCCGCGGTTCGATCCGTACAGATACTTGCCCGAAGGGTGAACGCGCACTTCCGCCGTGTAGCTGGTCTCGGCGTAGCCTTCCGGCAGCGTCGAAAGGTTCTGGATTTTATCCATGGCGCCCCGTTCGGCATCCCAGCGAAACGCGGTCAGCGTATTACTCATTTCGTTGATGACGTAGCAGTAGTTTGCCGAGGGATGGAACGTCAAGTGACGCGGGCCGCTGCCGGGCGCGACTTCGGCAAAGGCTGGATCGTTGAATTGAAGCGTGGCTTTTTGCGCGTCGGCTCGAAACACGAACAGATCGTCGGTTCCGAGATCGGCCGACACGGCGAACCGCCCGTCGGGAGAGAAGTTGACCGAGTGGGCGTGCGGTCCGCTTTGGCGGCGTGGGTCGATGCTCGACCCATAGTGCGCGAGCACGCTCACCGCTTCGCCCAGCGAGCCGTCCGCGTGGACAGGCAACGAAGACGTACTACCCACACGATAGTTCGCCACGGCCAACATTCGACCCGACGGGTGCATGTCGAGATGGACGGGCGCGGGTCCTCCGGAGAAGACCTGATTCAGCATCGTCAGCTTGCCTGTGACGCGGTCGACGTCGAACGCGCGCACCGCGCCGCGGCCTTCCTCATCGGCTGTGACCGTGTAAAGATGCTGCTGGCTGGGATGCACGGCCAGGAATGCCGGATAGGTCATCTCGGCCACGAGTCCGATCTCACTCAATTCGCCGCTGCCGGCGTCGAAGCGGTAGGCGTAGATTCCCTTCCCCGCTCCCTCACCCGCCGTTTGCGCGCCGAAATAGGCGAAATACTGCGACGCGCCCACCCCTGACCCGGTGGCCCGATTCTTGTTGCCCCCCTCGTTTCCCGCGGGCGGATCCGCGGCTGGGCCGCAGGATGCCAAAACCCACGGGGCCAAGACCACCGTCAGAGCGGCAAGAAGCGTGACCGGCAGCAGACGGATTCTACGCACGCAGGTATTGTCCCAGAACTCTGATCCGTCGGGGGTGGAACAGAGTTTGTAAGACGCTACTCTAGTGCACCATAACTACCTCACTTATCTTGTCTTCGCATCGTCCCTATTGACGGGTGCGAAGAGCACAACCGGCAACGTTGAACACAGCGCAGCGCAGGCAATTTGACCGTTACGCGCGTGGCCGCCAAGTCGCTGTTCGTCTCTCTCCGCGAGCGAGGATGGTCCTGCTCGCCGCCCCGAGCATGCTCTTCTGCACGGCGTAGCGGTACTTCACGAGCAGCCCGTGAGGTCTTCTCAGGCTACGATTTCTTTGATGACGCGGCCCCCGGTGTCCGTTAGCTTCTTGAAGCGGCCGGCGTGGAGGTAGTTGAGGCGGTTTTGATCGAGGCCAAGAAGGTGGAGAATGGTGGCATGAATGTCGCGGAGAGGAATTTCTTCGTTGGCGGCTCGGACGGAAAGATCGTCGGTTTCGCCGAAGGTTGAGCCGGGCTTGACGTCGCCGCCCGCCATCCACACGACGAGCCCGTATTGATTGTGGTCGCGCCCGGGGGTGGGAGTGACAAGATTGTTGTCGAAGGGGGTGCGCCCCATCTCGGACGCCCAGACGACCAGGGTTTCATCGAGCAGGCCGCGGGCTTTGAGGTCCTTCAATAGGCCCGCGACGGGCTTGTCGACTTCTTTGCAGTGTTTCGGGAGGCGCCCTTCGATGTTGCCGTGATCGTCCCAGCGGTCGCCGCCGGCTCCGTGAAGCACTTTGACGAAGCGGACGCCGCGTTCGACCATGCGGCGGGCGAGCAGACACTCACGCCCGAAGGGCTCGGAGACGGGGTCGTCGAGGCCGTAGAGGCTGCGGGTCGATTCCGTCTCGCCGGAAAGGTCGACGAGTTCGGGCGCTTCGACCTGCATGCGGAACGCGAGCTCGTAAGAGGCGATGCGGGCTTCGAGTTCGCTGGTGTCGGAACGCTCAGCGGCGTGCTTTTCGTTGAACCAGCGCAGTAGGTCCAGTTCGGAGCGCTGTTCGGTTTGCGTGATTCCCTGGCGGCGGTTGAGGTCGACGATGGGCGTGTCGCCGTTGCGGAAGAGCGTGCCCTGGTAGGCGGCGGGCAGGAATCCGTTACCCCAGACGCCGGCGCCGCCGATCGTCGCGCCGCGGCGGTCGCCGAGGACGATGAAGCCGGGCAGGTCCTGATTCTCGCTGCCGAGGCCGTACGTGACCCAAGCGCCGATCGACGCGCTACCGGGGAACTGGCTGCCGGTGAGCGTGTGGTAGACGGCGGGGCCGTGGTTGTTGTTGTCGACCTTGATGCCGTGGATAAAAGCCAGGTCGTCGACGCGCGTGGCCAGGTTGGGGAGCAGGTCGGTGACCCAGCGGCCCGACTCGCCGTGCTGCCGCAGTGGCCAGTAGGACGGGATGATGCGATTCGGGGCGGCAGCGAAGGTGTTGATTTCGCCGACCGTACGGTCCTGGCGCGGCATCTGCAGGCCTGCGAGCTTTTCAAGCGCCGGCTTGTACTCGAAGGTGTCCATCTGGCTTACGCCGCCTTCCATAAAGAGGAAGATACAGCTCTTCGCCTTGGCTGGACGGTGCCGCGGTTTGACCGCCAGTGGATGTTCGAGTTGGGGGGCGGCGGGCGCGGACTCAGCGGCCAACATGTCGAGCAGCGCGAGGCCTCCAAGTCCGAGGTACGACTCGGAGAGAAATCGCCGGCGTGACAAAGCGCGTCTCTGTTGGTTGCGCATCAGTGCCCCTGACTATTCTACATACAAAAACTCATTTGAATTGAAAAGAACGCGGCAAATCGATGCCAGGCCGCCATCGAACTTAGCGAATCTCTTGGACTCTTGCGGCGTGGGCGGACGGTTGAGGACGATATCGAAGGCACGATCGATTTGGTCTTTGCGATCGGGCCCGGTTTCGCGGTGAATGCGTTCGGCCAGATGCCGCGACTCTTCGTGAACGAGGTAGCCGTTCATCATCGAAAGCGCCTGCAGCGGCGTAGTTGTCGCGCTGCGCCGGGGACAGGGCTCGGCGAACGGCAGCGCGTCGAAGCCCGCGAGCATGGGTAACGGCAGCGAGCGGCGCTGGAAGATGTAGATGGAGCGGCGCCGCGCATCTTGCACTCTTTCGTTGGGCTCCCACATGAGACCACCGGTGCGGCCGTAACGGGCAAAGTCGGCGAGGTCTTCCGGCAGCGGCGGGAAGATGCTGGGGCCGTACATTTCGGGGTTGAGGCGGCCACTGGCGTGGAGGATGCCGTCGCGGATGGCTTCGGCTTCGAGACGGCGCCGTTTGTAACGGGAGAGGAGGCGGTTGTCAGGGTCGGCATCCGCGGCCTGATGGACCGGGTTTTCGGCGGACTGCCGGTAGGTGCTCGAAAGCAGAACGAGCCGGTGCATCGCCTTGACGCTCCAGCCTTGCTCGACGAACGTCACCGCGAGCCAATTGAGAAGCTCCGGGTGTGTTGGGCGGTCGCCGTTCTTGCCGAAGTCGCTTGGCGTGCGCACAATGCCTTCCCCAAAATGGTGCTGCCAAATGCGGTTCACGATGACGCGGGCGGTGAGCGGGTTATCGGGGCCGGCGATCCACCTGGCCAGAGTCATGCGCAGGCCGCGCGTCGGGAACTGGCGATAGCGGTCCGTGATCAACTCCGCGGGTTCGGAGTTGCCGGTGATGGCGCTGGGGAAGCCGGGCTTAACGGCGTCGCCGGGTTGGCGGTAGTCACCGCGAATGAGGACGTGGGTTCGTGCGAGCGGCGGTCCGCTGGGTGGGCCGGGAACATTACGGACGCCGAGGACTTCAGGCTTCCAGCGGGCCAGACGGCGGCGATAGACATCGAGTGCGCCGGAGAGTTTCGTGTGCCGGTCTTTTTCTTCTTCGGTGAAGAAGGCATCGGCTGAGTATTTCTCTTGGACTTCGGCGCGAACCGAATCGACCATGAGCGCTTCAAAACGCGCCATAGGGTCGGCAAGTCCGTTTGCGTAGGCATCCTTGAGCCTGGCGAGAAGCTCGGTTTCGTAGGCTTCCAGGACCTCGTTCTCTTCGGGGTCGCGCGTGCGGTCGGCGTCTTCGCGAAGCCGGGCGTGCCTTCTTTGCTCGGCCTTGGTGAAAACGGTCTGGCCTTCGCGACCGATTTCGAGGCGCAGGTCTTTGTTTGTAAGTTCCTCGTCTTTTACCTGTTTGGCCTTGGCGGCTTTGAGTTTCGCGAGAAGTTGCTGTTCGAGCTCGTCGAGGTCTTTCTTCTCGGGGCCGTCTTGCAGCCGCTCTTCGTACTGCTTGATTTTTTCTTCGGCCTTGGCGGCGAAAGCTTCGTCCTTGTAGGGGACTTCGGGGCGCGTGATGGCACCCTGTCGGTCCTCGACTTGGATAGCGTTGAAGAACGCTTGTAAGCGGTAGAAGTCCCGTTGCGGAATCGGGTCGTATTTGTGGTCGTGGCAGCGGGCGCAACCCACAGTGAGCCCGAGAAAGATTGAGGCGGTCGAGGTCGTGACCTCGCTGAGGTAGTTTTGGCGAACTTCACCGGCAACGAGATTCGAGCGGTCCCAGGGAGCGATGCGTAGAAAGCCGGTTGGGATGTAGCCCTGCGGATCGGGCACGTAGTTGTTGCGCGTCTTGCTGTGTTCGTCACCGCCGGCGAGTTGCTGAATCACGAACTCGTCATAGGGCATATCGGTGTTGAACGCGCGAATGACCCAATCTCGGTAGCGCCAGGCGTTGCCGATGGCACCGTCGCCTTCGAGGCCGCTGGTCTCGCCGTAGCGCACGAGGTCAAGCCAGTGCCGGCCCCAGCGTTCGCCGTAGCGGGGGTCGTCGAGGAGCTTGTCGACCAGTTCTGTGTAGGCGTCAGGGGAGTGATCGCTGAGGAACGTCTCGATTTCATCAGGCGTGGGAGGGAGCCCGATGAGGTCGAAATAGACGCGGCGCGCGAGGGTGCGTCTCGACGGAGGCGGCGCCGGGCCCAGCCCGGCGGCATCGAGTTTTGCGGCAATAAACGCGTCGATGGGGTTGCGAACCCACGCAGGGTTCTTCACGGCCGGCGGCTCGTGTCTGACGGGTCTCTCGAAGGGCCAGCGCCATTCCGCATCCGCTGCGTTCGCCACTTTGGGAGGCAGACCGCGAATCCATTCTTCGATGCGGGCGATTTCGGTGGACGGAAGTTCTCCGCCTAATGGCATGCGTGGGGTGATTTCGCCGCGCAAGGCTCGGATGAGCGGGCTTTGTTCGGGGTGTCCGGGGACAACGGCACGGCCGTGCTTGTTGCCCCCGGCAATGACCGCTTCGAGGCTTTCTACGGAGAAGCCGCTGGTCTTAGCTTCGGCCGAGTGGCAGGTGGCGCACTTTGCGGAAAGCAGCGGTGCGATGTCGGTATCAAAAGAGGGACTGGGAGCAGGCAGCGCCATTCCCGGCGCGCCGCAGATCAAGAGGACCAGAATCGAGCCGACTCGGTGCATGAAGGAGTTGGAGAGTCCCAGGTTCGCCCCTATTGTACTGCGGAGGCTTGAGAGCCACCCGGGGTCTCCTTCTTACGACACCCGGCGCGGTATGCCATCATCGGTGGTTCGGATCATCAACACACCGGTGGAGGGACTGAAACCATGAGCTGGAACTTCGAACTCGTCGATGGACCCTACAGCGGCGTCACCGAAGGGCCCGCCTGGGACGGCTCGGGCCTGCTGTTCACGCACATCCCCGCCAGCCGCATCCTGCGGTTCGACCCCAAGACCGGCTCGTCGTCGGTCTATCGCGAGGGGACCAACTACGCCAACGGGCTGATGTTCGACCCCGCGGGGAGGCTGTTTGCCTGCGAGGGCGATGCGCGGCAAGTCGTGCGCTATGACGCCGGCGGCGCAACGGTCTTGACCGACAGCTTCGAGGGCAAGCGTTTCAACATCCCCAACGACCTCGCCATCGACCTCGAAGGACGCGTCTGGTTTACCGACCCCTACTACGAAGGCGCCGCCGGTCCGTGGAGCGAGGACCGCTCGCACAAAGAACTCGACCACGACTCCGTCTACCGGCTCGATCCCCAAGCCGACGGTGCCTACGCCCTCAGCCGCGTCACGTTCGACACGACGCGGCCCAACGGCTTGCTGTTCTCGCTCGACCACCAGATCCTCTACGTGGCGCAGAGCGGGCGGCGTCCGGACGAGAAGCGGCAGTTGCGCGGCTACCCCGTCAACAGCGACGGGACGTTAGGCGACGGCGCGGTGCTGCATGACTTCGGCGAAAATCGTGGTATCGACGGCATGGTTCTCGATACCGAAGGCAACATCGTCGCGACAGCCGGGTGGGAGTTGGGCGGTCCCGGGCCGTCGATTTACGTTTTCGGACCTGATGGCGCAGTGATCGAGCGGTATCCCGTCGAGGCAAACCGGCCGACCAACTGCACATTTGCCGAAGACGATCTCAAGACGCTCTACGTGACCTCGACCGACGGTCATCTGTTCCGCGCGCGGACCGAGCGGCAAGGCCGGCTGCACTACCCCTGACGAGTCGCGGCCATCTCATGGACGAAGGCTCGCACGGCGAACGGCGTGGCAATCAGTGGGTCGTCTTCCTTAACCAGGTCTTCGGCGTTTGACCAGCCACCGTCGGGTTGCTGCAACGGCATGAGGGCTTCGCGGATGCTTGGCTCGCGAGCCGCGCCGAGCCTGCGCAGCGCCTCGGTGCTCGCGGCGGCGTAGTAATAGCGCAACCCCTGCGGCCAACGGCGATAAGCCTCGCCTTCGAAGCCGGTCGCTCCGTCAGAGCGGTGATGCGCGGTGAGCCACCGCGCCGGCGCTTGGACACGTTTGTGGGTGGGGCCGTAGCCCAACGCCAATAGCGACAAGATGCCGTCGGCCGTCGCGGTGCCATAGCTGCGGAAGCCGTCGCCGTCTTCGCCAGCCTTATTCGCGTCGAGCACGACGGTTGAGACGTAAAAGCCGCCATCCAGCCTGCCCACGTTGGCAGTGTCGTAGTTGTGGCAACGCTCGACGTAGACACGCGCCTTCTGCATGGCCGGGTCGTCCGGCGCCACGCCCATGACCGCCAAGGCCTGGAGCACATTCCTCGTCATGGATAGATCGACGTGCCCAGCGTTCGGCGGTGAACGAACGTCGCCGCCCATACCCCACGCTCCATAGGGTGCGTCGTCAGGATGCCAGCCATTCTGCTCGGTGAACTGCTGGCCGCGAAGATAGTCAACCATGGGAGTAGTGTTGATCAGCCGGTTGGGCAACTCGACCCGCGACAACACCTTCAACGCGAACGCCGTCGCATAGTTGGGGTACTCCGGCAACGACGGGTCCGCCCGCCCGAGCGCACCGTCGGCATCAACGTTGTGCAGCATGAACGAGACGGCTTGAACGACCTTCTCGCGCTCGGGTTGGTAGACGCTTTGCGGTACCTGCAACAGCGCATCGAGCACAAACGGCGTGAGCGATTGGCCCGAGCGCAACAGCCCGTAGTGGTTGCTGTGCCAGCCGCCATCGTCCGCTTGCCGGCTCCACAGGTAGCGAGCCGCGCGCCGCAACGATGCGACAGCATCGGCTTCGGGATCGACTAAGAAACTGGGCCGCGACAGCGCTCCCGTACAGCCAGAGCCGGCGAGCAAAGCCGTCGTGAGAAAAGCGCGGCGTGAGACGGCCACGTGATGGTAGACCGGGGCATCGGCCGTCCAATGCCCCGTGGAGGATGTCTCGGTCATGGTCTACCCGTCGCTTGCTCCCGGACGAGTCTCGTCCTTCGGCGCCTTGTCGGACAGGATGGTCAGAATCGCCGCGCTGGTCACCGCGACACGCCCGGTGATGCAGTGATGACCGGCCCACGAGCCGTCATGGTTCTGCAGCCGCGCGAGTTGGGTCTTGATGTCGCTATTCCACTTCTCCCAATCCTTGCCGCCGGTGCGGCGCAGACTGTCGCTGATGTTGAGGTACGAGAAGAACTCCTCGCCGCCCATCGACCCGAAACCGCGTACGAAGCCGTCACTCGATAAGTCCTTGGTAACGGCCGCGATCTCCTGGGCGTTCCGTTCACGGTCGGCCTCGGTGCGGCTGAGTTGCTCGATCACCTGTGCGCCTTTGTAGAGCGCGACCCCGGCCGACGAGGCATCCACGGGACGGCCAGTGGCAACCCGTCCGCCCGCGATGCCCGCCGAGCTGAGAATGTCGCCGGCGGTACGCCCAGGCCCGGTGGCTGCCGGCAGCGCTTCGGCCGACGCCTTGGTGTATTCGTCGACCCTGGCCAGCACCTTGTCGCTCACGTCAACGCCCTTCTGCTTCGCCGCAAACAGGCTGCGGGATGCCATCGACGTGCCCAGAATCGGCGCCCATCCGCCACTGAGGTTCCAACTGCCGTCCTCTTGCTGGTGGCCCTCGATCTTGCGGACGCATTTCTCGAGTGCCACCCGCACGCGTTCGTTCGACTTGGCGTTGGCCATCTTGCCGTCCAGTTCGGTCAGCAGCATCGAGGTCAGAAAGGTATCGATGTTGGGGCCGAGCTTACGTTGGATCTGCGTACCAGTGACCGCAGTCACGGCCAGGCCTTCATCGGGACTCTTCTCGACGTGTCCCAAGATGAACTCGACCGCTTCGTTGATCGCCTTGCTGTGTTTGCCGCTGGTGGGGGTGTGACCGGCGCGCAACAGGGCCAGTGTGGCGACGGCGGTGTTGGCGACGTCGTTGCCGTTGGTTTCGAGGTTTTCGCCATCACGGACGAACGACGTCTCGCCGCCGTCCTGTCCCCAGCCGCCGTTTTGGCCCTGCACGGAGACGAGCCAGTTGATACCGATCTTCGCCGCCTGCTCGGGTGAGCGGGCGGGCTTTTCAGGTTTCTTGGGTGGTTCGGGTTGCTGTTCTGTGGTTGACTTCGGCGGGACGCTGTCACCGTGAGCGGTGTCGGGGTCGAAAGCGTGCCAGCCGACGGTTAGGATTACGGCCGCAGCCGCACCAATCCATAGTGATCGCATTGTGTGGATCTCCTTTGGGTAAATGACGCGGCGGCCGCCGTGTGTCTTGTCATTGTTCTTTGACGCACGAGGGGTGGAATTTGTTTAGCGGCGGGACATAGGCCAGTGTGATGAATCGTACATTCCCGCGAGGCGCTGTGGGAAGCTGGGAGCAGCTTGAAGGTCAGAGACCTGCTGGAATGCGTTATCTGGTAGTCGTCGAGCGCGGAGAGACGAGTTGGGGGGCTCACGTACCGGACCTCCCCGGCTGCGTGGCCGTGGGCGAGACAACAGACGAAGTACTGCGACTGGTCCGCGAAGCCATCGACCTCCACATCGAGGTTCTGAGGCAGGATGGCCTCCCAGAGCTCCCACCGAGCCTCCGAATGTGAGTTCGTGGAAGTCAGCGCAGCCTAGCCGAGGGCTAGCGACCGGGGCATGACGGGAAGGAGCAGGTGGGCGTTTGCGCTAGCTAGAGTTCTCGATGAAGCGGCTGTGGCTGTCCGCGCCTATAAGCCTAGATCCCCAATCCTCAAGAAAAGGTTTGCTCGCGTACGAGGTACTTCTTCACCGAGTCGCGATTGAGCGTGTAGCCCAGGCCAGGACGGTCGGGGACTGGGTAGGAGCCGTCCTTCAGCTCGAACGGTTCGTTGAGGAGTGTGTCGATCCAGCTATAGGGCCCGACCATGTCGTAAGCCTTGGTGAGGTGCGGCATGCAGGCAGCGACGTGCAGGCCCATCGCCGCGCCGGGGCCGTAGGCTACGGTCTGCGACCAGCCGTTCATACCGAGACCATGTGCGAAGTGTGACAGGCGTAGGGTCTCGAAGTGGCTGCCAGCTCCCACGATGGCGTGGTCGAGAGCGCCCGCTTGGAAGGCGATGACGAGCGCGTCCATGCCGATGTGATCGGCGATGGGGAGGTGGATGGTCTCCCGGAGTCGACGCCATTCGGAGTAGGTGCCGCCGAATGCGCGCTTGGCGATAGGGCTTTCGAGGCTGTCCATCTTGTGGCCGCGTAGCCGCCGAGCGACCTCTTGGGCGGCCCAGACCTCGCGGAGGCGCCAGCGAATGTCCGGCCGTACGGCCATGCCGGGTTGCAGTTTGTGGATCGCCTCGACGCGATCGGTGACGTAGCGAATCCGTTTCTCGTCGCTGTCTTCGCGCGGGGTGATGCATTTCATCTTGTACAGGCGGAAGCCGTGCTCCCAGCCCCACTGCGCCTGTTCCGCGGTATGTTGCGGTGTCTTGTAGCCAGTGGTTTGCGCGACCAGAACTTTGTCACGCAACCGGCCGCCGAGTAGCTGCCAGATCGGTACGCCGAGGGCCTGGCCGCGCAGGTCGAGAACCGCCTGTTCGAACGCACCGACGAGCCCGACGCCGGGCGACTGAAGATTGACCTTGAGAACGTCGCGCCCGACCCAGGTTGGGAGGTCTGCGACGATTCGCGCCTCGGACGTCCGGTAGATGTTCGTCAAACCCGTCAAGCCCTGGTCGGTTTCGATCTCGGCGACGTGGTTGTCGACACGCTGGTGCTCGGGCTGGCCGTAGAAATCGTCGGACCACCACCACTTGCGCTCCGGGACATTGACTACATGCAGCTTGACCCGCGTGATCTTGATCGACCCCGGCGCGGGATCGACCCGGGCGCCCCAGCCGGGGTTCGCCCCGAAGACGGCCGCCGCCGAGGCCGTCAGAGAGTTGATGAGAAACCTTCTCCGATCCATGAGTGGGGTCACGACATTCCCTCCTGGTCCGAGCAGATCGTATCACAGATCCTCATAGCCGCCTCTCGAAGGGTGGAATGCCGAGGCCGTGCAGCAAGTCTGCCAGTTCGGGGCCGTCTTCGTAGTCGCAGATCCGTCCCTCGCGGTTGAGCTGTGGATGGACGCCGATCTCGACGCCTCCGCGCAAGGATGCGAGGACCGGCCCTACGTCTTGCGCGGAGCCGAAGTACCTGCACCGGGCCAGCCCGTGGCGTACAAGGCGGCTGTTGTAGAGCGTCTTGTAGGTTTGCTTCGCGATGCCGAGCCCCTGGCCCACGTTGCGGCTCAAGCGAATGCGCGGGATGTTTTGGCGCTGCGCCACGCCAATGGCGATCGTGCCGATCGCCCACTCGGTGTGATAGTGATGATGCGAATCGAGGTGAATTGGACGAATGCCGCGGCGCACGCAGGCATCGAATTGCGTATTCAGTTCTTCCTCCACCGCTTGCGCGTCCGGCGACGATAAGCGGGCCACCCGGCCACGGCCTCGGAACGAGCCGTCGTCGCCGCAGAAGCGGCGGCACGCCGCCATGGCTCGGCTCAGGGGACGTCCCTCAGAGAGGTTGAAGTGCAGCCCGATGAGGCCGAGCAGATCGTGTGCTTCAGCGAGTTCGCAGGCCTCTTCGAAGCCGGGCATGTTCGGCATGAGCGAGCTGCTCGAGAGCAGGCCCTGCTCAAACGCGGCGAGGATTGCGTGGTTGTTCTGTGCGTCGAGCCCGAAATCGTCCGCGTTGACAATGATCTCTGGCGGCATGCGCTCGTCACGGAGAGGTCCCGCCGGACGGGACAAGCCTCGAAACCGACGTTGCAGGGTTCCAAGTGAGAACGGATTGGCTCATGGAAGCCCAACCGCGTTTTCATTGTAGAGCGGTTCTTGCGGATGCCCTCGTGACCCCTGCCTAGTCAGAGGCGCAAACACGACGGAGGATGCTGTTGCGCTGAGGCGCGAGAAGAACGTTAGATCCCGGTTGGTGCGGGCGCGTCGGCTTCGATGCGCCGGTACTGCACGTCGAGGAACGCGACACCGACGCGATAGTGGTCCTTGCCAATCGGCCGACAGTGGACGACGCGGCCGCGGGCCTCGAAGCCCAGCGAATACTCGGAATTCACGAGATTCGCCGCCATCTCGATCTCCTGTCCGACATCGAGCCGGTGAGAGATGTCGAGCCCGACGCCGCCGTAGCTGAAGTCCCAGAGCTTGGCGGTCAGTACGGGGAAATCGGCGGGCCGGTCGAGGGAGCGGACGATGACATCTTGTCCGCTGTGGTGTTGGCTGCGGCCGTGCCGCCGCCGTTGGGCCCACGCGGCCTGCGCCTCTTCTTGAGGCCGTTGCAAGGATTGGTTCGGCGGTCGCGGCGTCATGTGGGCAGGCCGTTACAAGGCCTGTTCTTCGGCTACTTTGTACCTAAAGCGAACAAGGCGGATGAACCGCCATGACCCGCGGGGCTGGGTTCGGTGGGGGAGGAGGCCGATGAACCGCTAAGAACCCAATATGTCCTTGCTACGGCTCTAGTGTGCCCCACCCACGCGCGGCCCACAACGCCGGTTTTCCCCTGGATTCGGGCTGGGGTTCTACCTGAGTGGCCCGGGTACGGAGGTTCCGTCCCGCCCTAGCAGAAGGGCTAGTTTGAAGGCGGCGCGTTGCCTAGCCTCGTGCGTATGCTCAACAAATCCATCGACCGCAGTCCCCACAGGCAAGGGACGGCGAACAAGACTGCGGCCGCCAGCACGGCCATCAGAGCCTGCGAACGCGACGCGGCGACATCTGCCAGCGGCTGGCCGAGGATGGCGAGCACGAATGCGGGCCCGAGTGCAAAGAGCGCCGGCCGAAGGCAACATCTGCGGACGAAATCCGACGTTGACACCTCGAGGGCCATGTTGATGGCAACGAGAAACCACACGCCGGCACCCACAACCGCCAGGCTAGATCCCACCGCCAGGCCCGTCACGCCGCCGATCCACAATCCGGCGGGGGAGAACACCAGTGTCAGCGTTGTCCCAAACAAAGCGCTACGTGCTTGGATGCCTGGGCGGCCGATCGCCTGGGAGATCAGTCCTCCCAGCGACAGCGGCGCCGTGACCAAGTAGCCGGCGCAGAAGATGCGAATCCAAACAGCGACGTCCTCATACCCTGGGCCCAGCCAGGCCGAAGTCAAGAAACGTGCCGCCAGGATCACAAAGCCGAGAACCACGAACGACACGAACGCGAGAAACCGAGTTCCTTCGAAGTAGAGGGTCAACAGCGCTTTACGGTCGCGCTTGGCGCTAAGGTCGCTGGCATAGGGCAGTGCGGCAGTGACTAGGAGATGAGGCAGAATCCGCGCGTGGGTCCCGACCTGTACGGCCGGCTGGTACCGGCCCAGGGCGGCAACACCGCCGACCAGACTGAGCAGCACGCGATCGAAGCCGAACGTCAAGATCTCACATAGCCTCGCGACTTGAATCTTCCAGCCAAACGAGAAAAGCTCCTTCCATACCGGCCATTTCACGTGGCGCAGGGCAAGCTCCAGGCTTGGGCAGAGCCGCCGCGAAAGCTGGTGGTTGATGACGGCGCTTACCAGCTTGACGACTAAGCTCGCGACCACGAGACCGCTCACCCCCCAGCCTTTCTCCAGGACAAAGACGACAGCCCCAACGTTCGCCAGGCTCGTGATGATCACGAGTTGGTTGGCGCGGTCCATACGCTGGATGCCGGGGAGGATGGAGGTGAAGACCGTCAGCGCGATTGAAAGGAACAGCGTGGCGGCAACAAACGTCACGACAAATGTTCCTTCCTCGATCATGTAGTCGGGCATCGCGTTGGCACTAAGTCCTCGAAAGGAGCGCACGAGCCATGGGCCCAGCAAGATGGAAGCTGGGCCCACAATCACAAACGCTCCGAGGTAGAAAAAGAAACTCGTGCTAACGATCTCCGAGAGCTTCGTAGGGTTCTGCTGGGGCCGGGCGTATGCGATCTGCCGGACCAGGCTCGACTGGATCCCTAGATCCGCGAGCGAGAAGTAACCGATCAGAAGATTCGCCAGCGCCCACAGACCAAAGCGCTCCTGACCCACCCGCGCGAGGATGTAGGGCGTCAGAAACAGGCCGACCAAGACGGTCGCCACCCGGCCGACGCCGTTCCATAGCGTGTTGGAGATCAGGCGTGACTGTGGTGAGGGGCTCATGAGCCGATCCTTGCCGTCGGCCTTAGGGGGCCGCCCCTGACTGCTCGAGAGTGCGGATCAGGATCTGCGCCGCGGAGCGCCATGAAAAATTATCGAGAACGTGTTGCCGGAGTTGCGTCGCTTTCTCGCGGGGCTCTTCAGGGCTTTCGAAAACGTGGCGCATCCGAGCAGCTAGGTCGTCGATATCGGGCTCGCACCAGGTCAGGTCTTCCTTCCAATCGAACGCTTCGGTCTCGAGGCACCGGCCCACCGGCACGAGCTGATACGACACCGGCTCGATCCATTTCTCCGGACAGTAGTCGACCGGGCCGCCGAAGTGGGGCATGATAAGCGGCAGGCCGATGGCGGCCGCGTCGAGGATCTTCATCCCGAAACCCTCGCCGCGATACGGGGCGACAAACGCCGAATGGGCCGCGTATAACGAAGCTAGTTCCGGCTTGGGAAGGAAGTTGGCGTAATAGAGGACTTCCAGACCATCCGCGCCGCCAAGCAGCGAGCGGGTCAACTCGCTGGTTCTACCATAGTCCTTGACGACCAGACAGACATCGTCGCCCGGCGTAAAGGCCCGTCCGTAGGCCTGCATCAGCAGATCGAGCCCGTAGCGGTAAGGATCATAGGAGTTCACCACCGCAAGAAAGCGAAAGGACTTCCGCGTCGGCAACGGCAGGGGCTCGGGCGTGGCCTTGAACTCCGGCGAATAGCCGTGGGGGAGAACCACGATCTTTTCGTCCGCGACACCGAGGCGCAACAGCACGTCCTTGGCGAAGTGGGAAGGGGCCAGTTTGAGGCTAGGGCGGTCGCACAACTCGGCCAACCAGTCGCTGAGCCTACCCCGCCGCTCCAAGTAGAAGTTCGACACGAACAACTCGAAGTCGGGCTGGACTTGCTGAGCCAGACGGCGATAGGCAGGCCAGAAATGGGCCCACGTGATTCGGGGAGCAGCGCCGCCGGAGGGCTCGTGTTTGACAGCCCCCCAGTCATCGATACGGGCGGGGAACGAGAGTGCTTGTAGCTGGTCCGCCAGCTCGCGGGCCACCCAGAGGAGCGCGTTCTCTTGGCGTGGCATCAGAAACAGAGCCCGGGGCTTCTGTTGCTGCTCCCTTCGGGAGTGCGAGAGATCGGCCGAGTCGTGGGCGGTGGCGCGGTTCGGAGCGGCGTGAGGGTGGCCCTGGGGCGAGCCGGTTTGAGACCGGGCTCTGCGGTACAGGGCCGGGAAAAGAGGCGGCAGATCTTCCATCGGCGCACGGCGCCGCTCGAAGCCATGCCGGGCGAACGTACGGTCCCACCAATCTCTCGTTTCGAGAACAACCGGGGGCTCACCAGCTTCTGCGATGGGAAACAGCGCGTGCGGGTAGGTTGGGATCGAAGCCACGACAAACTCGCCGGTGACTCGATGTAGTTGTGCGAGCACCAAATCGAGTTCGCCAGGGCCGAGGTGCTCTAACAGGTCGAGCACGATGACCGTGCGGTAGGTCGAGTCGCAGGACCGCAACGCCGCGACAGTCTGTTCTTCCGCTAGCTCCATGCCGGCGACGTGAATGTAACCAGCCCTCTCAAGCGCCCGGACTATATCGTTGACGCCAAACCCGACAGCACAAATCGAGTCATCCCACGCCGGGAAGCTGTATTGCGCAAGCTTGGCGACAGACTTGAGGTATTGCGGCCGAATGGGCGACGGATGCGCACCCGCCGGCGAAGATCGCCCTACCCGCTTCTCCCGCGAGTTCCGCGAGGCGAGTGACATGTGCAGCCATGAGCGGGCCGTTCGCCGCTCACCCCTGAGCAGTTTCTGAGCCGCAACAGCGGCGAACACAGCACGCCGCCAGCGCCCTCGCGGATCATGGCGCGCCAGGCGGCGCAGGGCGCGGTCCGCCAGCATTTCACTTCCAGCAGACCGGCGGGGCGAGACTCCCGCCGTCACGGGCTCACCTTGCGGAGGAACTCGAAGCGTTCGTCGGCCGAGATCCACGCGACCTTGTAGCGGGCGTCACCAATGCGCAGCCGCTCAGCGGCTTCGGAAACTAAGTAGTCAGCAAGCAGATCTTGCATGGCCCTTGCGTCGCGGTCGTACAGAATGATTTGGAACCGGCTGAGCTGCTCGGCGTCCGGGTCGGCCGCCAGGACAAACTGGTCCTGCTCGACGTCGCCCGCCCCCCAACGTCCCTGAAGGATCGCGTAGGGGTAGTGGAGCCCGCTCGCCAGCACGGGGCCTACCGTTGACGGCGAGGCGCTCATCTCCTGTAAACCTTCGGTGTAGCTACGTCTGGCCGTCGACTCCGCGAGCAAGTAGCCCTGCCGGCTGTACCAGGTATCGCGCAAGCTGACGGAGAGCGCCGCCAACGCGACGAGCGCGATCAGGGCTTTCGCGACCTGCGGCGGCAGTCCGGCGAGACGTCTGTCCGCGGCTCTCCACAGGTGAACGTAGCCGATCGCGGCACACAAGTGCGCCGCGACGGCCGTGGGCAACAGGAAACGTTCGAAGAGCGGCAGTCCCATCGAGTGGAGCACCCCACAGTACGCCAGAGGAATCAAGGCAAGAGCAACGAGCACAGCCCCGGCCCGGGGCAGTTTCCGGGCCGCGGCGCACCAACCAAGCGGTACTATTACCGCGTACCAGATCAACGGGCGGAGCAGACCGCCGAGGAAGTCGATGCAGGTCATCAAGAAGCCACCTGCAGCCTCGGGAGCCGCGACCGCTCGGAGGACTTCCGCGTTGTGCCGGGCGATCTCGTGGCTGGAAAGATGGTCGCTGGTCAGAGCCATGCTCATGAGAGAGTGGCTCGCGAGGACCACGACGACCGCCAGGAGGGTCAGGATGGCGCGGGTTGCCATGGCGGCCGCTCCTTTTTTTCGGGCCTGCCAGGCGAGAACGACGCCGAGCAATCCGAGAAACACGACACCTTCCTGACGAACCAACGCGGCCAGCACTAGCCACAACCCAGCGTCCTCGTTCACTTCCGCGCCGCGCTCACGGAGAAGCATCACTGCCGCCACCAGCAGACACAGTAGGAACAACACCGTGGAGTTGCCCCCGAACGTACCCTCCCACATGGCGCGATTCGCAAGAAGGAAAACCGCGAAGACCGCACCGGCCGCAGCGGAGTACGCCCGACTCAAGAACCGGAAACCGGTGGCCACAACGAGCGCCGAGGTGAGTACCGAGCGCGCCAGGACTCCCGGCAGGCCGCCCATCTCGTATGCAAGACCGTCGACGATGATCGGCAGGAACTTGGGGACCGCCATTTGCCAGTGGTCAACGGCAACCCCTTCGCGAAGCAGGTCCCAGCCCACGAGCAGGCTGAGCGTATCGCTGTCCAGGGCGCCCGCGCCGATATCCGCGCCGATGATCAGGTAGGCACAAACGGCGGCCACTGCCACCGCCGCCGCGGCCGCCTTCTCCTGGCTTGATTTCTTCGGAAGAATCTTCCTGTCCTCGCTGAACTACGATCGTCCTGTTCATCCATCCGACGACAGCCAGCGCTCCCGATGGATGAGTTCCTTCATCTTGACGCTGATGTGGTATTCATGCACGGCACGCAGCAGGCAATAGTGCAGCCCGGCGGCACCATCAAGCAGGCCGGCCCGCCCGACGTACATGTAGAGGAACCGCAAAAGCGGCCGAAACGGCAGGCGCACCCAGAGGCGCTTCGCCAAGCGCTTGTAGCGGACCGAGCCATGCAGTTGGCGATCCATGGTCAAAGGCTCGCGGCGATAGCGCAAGTAGACCTGGGCATCCCAATCGGAGTATTGGTTGTGGCGCTCCAGATAGCGGTACAGGTCGCGCAGGTCGCGATGGATCAGGTCGTGCTTGAGATGGCCGACGGCGCCGTCGAGGATCAGGTGTTCGTGCACCTTACTGTCGCGGCGCGCTTTGCCCCGCATCTCGACGCGCTCGTAGTGTCCTAGTTTGTGTTTGAAAAGCCGTAGTGTCCAACTGGGATACAGGCCTGCGTGGCGGAGCCAGCGTCCCATGAAGATGAGCCGGCGGTTGAGGTAGTAACCATCTCGTGCATCCTCGCTACGAATCGTGTCGAGGATCTCTTGGGCAAGCTCGGGCGGCACCCGCTCGTCGGCGTCGATGTAGAGCACCCATTCATTGCGGAAGGGAAGATTATCGAGCGCCCAGTCGTCCTTCTTCAGCGAGCCATCGAAGTGGAATTGATAGACCTTCGCGCCCAACCGTTCGGCGGTCTCCACGGTGCGGTCGCTCGATTGGGAATCGATGACGAACACCTCGTCGGCCCACTGAACCGTTTCGAGGCAGCCGGGGAGGTTCTCTTCCTCGCTCTTCACGGGAATGAAGACCGAGACGTTGGCGGCGGAATACATCTAGGCTGCCACCTCTTCGGCGACGCGGAACAGCTCGTCAAAATGTCTCCCCCAGTCGAACCGGCGCGCACGTTGCGGTCCGGCGGCGGCCAGCCGCTGACGAAGCGATGGGTCTTCCACCAGCCGCAGCCACTGCAAGCTCAACTGCTCGGCGTCGAGCGCGGGGAAGTAGAGCGCCGCCTCACCTCCCACCTCACGATGCGTCGGGATGTCCGAAGCCAACACGGGCAGGCCCGCCGCCATCCCCTCGACCACCGTAAAGCTGAAGGATTCCACGTAGCCCGGCGCGATCAAGCCATCCACCGATCCGAAGACGCTTCCAAGACGATCGTACGGCACCTGCCCGAGGCAAGTTACAGAGTCTGTCAGGTCGAGTTCTCGCAGCAAGTGGTAGGCCTTGGTGGTGTCGTAACCACCGAGCTTGAGACCCGGCTCGAGACGCGTGCTCAGCAGCAGCCGAACCGGATAGTCCGTTTTTTTTCGCAGCAGAAACAAGGCGTGGAATACGGTTTCAAAGTTGCGGAAGTAGTTGTAGAAGCTATGAATGAGGAAACGGAGCTCGCCTGACGGGTCGGGCGTGCTCCGACTCTTGTCCTTGGTAGGCGGCTGGTGGTGACCGAACGAGACGCTGTGGAAGGATGAGTCTCGCCTTCGCATGGCTTGCCCTAACATGTCGGCCATGGCCTTCGTGGGCGTGATAACCGCGGTCGCTGCTTTGGCGGACCATACAGCCATCCGCGTCCGGAGCAGGTGGCTCAAGGCCCATCCGTAGTGCCGCCGAGAAAGCAGGTCCCTCAGATAACGGCGACAGAAGTACAGAGCGTTGGCGCTTAGGAGCACGACAGGCGCCGGCGACCACAACGGGCAGAAATTTCCGAGGCACAGCAAGACGCGAACACCGTCCCGTCGCAGTTGCCTCGGCAGCACAAACTGTTCCCATAACAGGCGGCCCGCGAAGCCCGCACGTGCCAAGCGGCTGGTGTGGACCTGGATGTGCGCAGGCAGGTCGCGGTACTCAGCGAGCGCGGTGGGCGGCACCCAGAGGTCGACTTGGTGTGAGGGCAGGCCTCTCAGCCGCTTCGTCAGGTGGAACAAGTAGGTCTTGCCTCCGCCGGCTGTTGAGGCGATCGCATTGATCGCCATCCTCATGAGGCTGCCACCGAACGAAGGGCCCGCTGGAATCCGTCGACGGCGCGCTCGAAATTCCACTCGGCCACGATGCCGCGGGAAGCTTCGCCGAATGCCCCAACCTCTTCATCCGTAAGACGGACGAAACGGTTGAGCGATTCGATGATGGATTGCTCGTCTACCGGATCGAGTAGATAACCGTTTTGTCCCTCACGAACCAGGTCAACGGCGCAACCACATCTTCGAGAGACCAGCACGGGTAGGCCGCTTGCCATGGCTTCGTTAACGACCAGGCCCCAACCTTCCGAGAGCGAGGGCAAGATCAATCCGTCCACGGCGGCGTAGAGCTTGGCCACCTCCTCTTGTGACTCGAAGCTGCGAAAGAAGATTTGGGTTAAGCCGAGCTGCTGGACTTGTTGTCGGAGATAGAATTCTTCAGGTCCGCTTCCCACAATGAGCAGTGACAGTTGAGGCCGTCCGTGGGCCTGCAGTGCCTTGAGAACAGCGGCGAGGTTTTTCTTAGGCACGAGCCTGCCCGCAAACAACAGCAGCCGTCCGGAGGGCAGCCCCTGGCTCCGGCGGATTTCCCCGCGGCGCGGCCGTTGCTGGTCGGCAATCGTGCCAAACCACTGGTTGTCGACGGCGAAGGGGGCCAGGAAGCGGCCCTCGGACCGTATGCCAAAGTGCTCCCAGTAGCGGTCGTTGGCGGTGCCGATTGTGAGGACGCCCGCGGCCCGCCTGGTGAAATACCGCACGACGCGGTTCTTGAGCCGTGCCATCTTCACCGCGCCGCCGTCCCGGCGAAAGACGAGGCTCTCGGGATTGCTATCACATCGGAGAAAGTAGGGGACTTGTCTCCGGGCAGCCCAGCGCATCGCCTGGTACTGACTCTGATAGCTGTGGCCGTATACCACCAGAGCATCGGGCCGAAATTCGGCAAGGCGCCGTGTGAGGGCCGGATTGACGGCGCCGAGTAGCGGGAGCCGATAGAATCGCTCGGGCGTGAGGCAAGGGACGAACTCGGCGGGGTAGTCGTGCGGACGGGTGGTCCAGCCGCGCAGAGCGTCGCGCTCATGCAGATAGAATACGCGCATCTCGTAACCGCTTAGGCGCGCCAGCCGGGCAAACAGCGGGTCCCGATAGGGTGCCGGAGCAATCGCGATGATGGCCAGCCGCATGGCAGCCGTCAGTGAGCGCCGGCGGGCGCCGGGGCCGGCCTGGCTCGCAGGGTACGCCAGGGCTGGAAGGCTCGTGCCGCCGCTGGACGGGTTGCGGGACGAGGTCGACTCATAGCGATGTGGAGAAAGAAGCACTGGAACAGTTGAAACCAGAAGAGCCCACTGCCGGGCGCGGCCATCCAGCCCTCGAGAAACGAGTTCGCGAAACCCGCCCACGCCGACCCAACAATGCCCGTGAACCAAGGGTCTCTGACGGCACGAGCATAGGCGGCCGAGCGGAAGAGAATGACCAGCATCGCCAGGTAAAAAGGCACTGTGCCGATCAGCCCTACCTGGCCCAGCATCGCCCACAGGCTCGAACCCTGTTCCCGTTTCAGGTAGCGAAAGGTCCCGAGCGACCATTGGGCTTCGTAATCGCTGGTAATACCAAACCCTACGCCGAGCCACGGATTCTTGAGGAAGTTGTCGTAGCCGTACCGCCATTGCTCCGCTCTGGCACTGACTAGGCTTTCGTGTGTCTTGCCCTTGTAGATCCAGTTTTCCACTCTTTGGACGGTTCGGGTCGGCCGCGCCAACATCACCACGGTCAACGCGACCACCGCCAGTACGCCGAAGCGGGTGAGCTGGTTTCGGGGATGAGTCGCCCAGATGACGAGGGTTCCTACCAGACAGGCAAGAACACTCGCACGCGACCAGGAGACTATCAGCAGGTAAACCAGAGCCACCATTAGAATCGCGGTGGCTTGGCTCTTGGTGGAGGGTCTTCGTCTGGCGTAGACGAACTGGCACGCCAACAGCGGCAGAACGAACGCAATGATGACACCAAGCCCGTTCGCATTGCCAGCGATACCGCGATAGGCCCCGAGTTGAAAGGTCTGCCCGAAGCCAAAGAAAAGCGCCGCGATGTCTCCAATCAGGATCGGCAGGAGCAGTACGATCCACGCCTGGACCCACTTTTTCGCCGCCAAGGGCCCGTAGGTTCCCACCACCCAGCGCGCACCTAGCGAGAATGCACCGTAGGCCGTAACGAGCACAAACCATTTCGACAAGGACAGCGTGGTCGAGGTCGAAACGGCGACGGTCAGCAATGCCGCCGCCGCATAGACACCGAGCAATGCAACGAAAGAGGTACTGCTCTTTCCACGAAACCGGCCGCTAACCTTGGCACACCGAAACCACAGCACAGCGGTCCCGCCGAAGATGAGCGCCCAGCGGATCTTGTCGGTATACCAGAGCGGCAGACTTCCCATGAGCGTGGGCAGCATGGGGCCCAGTGCCACCGCGATCGAGGCATACTGAACCGGCAGAAAGAGGATGCACAGCACGATCGCGACGGTCACGAACTCGATTCCCGACTGGCCGCGGCTGGGGACAGCCAGAAAGAGTGCGCACCACAACAAGCCCAGCACGAGTTTGGCGCTCGTCTTCAATCCGATATCCAGACGTGCGCCGGCGGAGGGGAGGACGTTCATGCCGCAGTCCTCCTCGAGATGCCCCTGCGCCGCCTGGATTCGGGCTGAACCTGCGATAGGATTGCCAGGCTGACCATCACTAGACCCGGGATCTGAAAGGGGAACTCAACCAAGCTGTGCATACCCGCGCCGGCCAAAGGCAGGATTCTGCCAAGCCAAGCCTCCGGCGGGTACTTGCCCCTAAATAGCAGCACGATCAGGGCGAGGATGGCGATCGGTCCGGCAATCCCCAACTCCATGGCGAACTCGAGAGGGTCGTTATGCGCGTGGTCCCAGCGGTGCCCGTCATCAAACGGGGCGAAGGCCGGAAAGACAAACTGAAAACTGCCCAGCCCATAGCCTCGAAGTGGGCGGGTCTCGAAGATGTCCCACGTGGCCGCGGCGACCTCGACGCGATTGATGTCCTTCTCCAAGGCGGTGAAGCGCTGGAGCAACTTGTCCGTTCCCGCTGCTAGCGTCAGGCCGACGGCGATGGCCGAGAGAACCCCAACTCTAAGGAGTAGACGGCCCCGCGATCCACTCGTGACCGCTCCTTTGCTCGATAGCGCGCTCACAAGAAGCACGGTCAAGACCTCAGCCGTGACAATAACCGCCCCCGCTCGAGACGCGCAGACCACGACCGAAGCCAGCATCAGGCCGCAGAGAACGAAGTAGAACAGTTGCTTTTCGCTGTCCCGCAAGGCTAACAGCAGAGCCCCGGGAAGCAGCAGCTCCATCAGAACTGCAAAATGGTTCTTGTCGACGAACGGACCGAATACTTGTGCGCCCGGCGCCGGACGCGTCCAGTAGATCAGGTCGGGTGAGGTGTAGAACTGCACCAGCGCCAGGACGGCCAACAGGAAGCCGAACCAGACGAGCGCAATCGAGAACTTCCTGCGAATCTCCGCGTCCCAAGAGACGTTGGCGCAAAGGAAGAAGAAGAAGGCAAAGGAGATCCACTTCAGCGCTTCTCCAGCGGTCTGGTAGGGCGTCGCAGTCCAGTTCAGGACGTACTGCAGGCAGGCTATGGCCCCTACGAGCGCGGCCGGAACGACCAAGGGGTTCCAGATGAAGGCGAACGGAGAAACGAGGCGGCGAATCATCCACACAACCGCCAACGAGAGCACGGTCACTTCTGTGACCACGAGAGCCCATGTCTCCACGGCGCCGAAAGCAAGAACCGAGAAGGCCATGACCGCGAATAGTATCCGGGCAGACCAAGATCGAAATCGATATCGAGTCATGGCCGATTCCGTCCATCTGCAAGCGGGGTGCCTGACTTTTCGTCCGGGTAGAATGCCAGATTGCCGATGCGCAGAAGGCCGTCTTTGCGGGTTGTGCCCAGTACCCGTTCGTACTCCAGGACTAAACGCAGCAAGCGCGTCTCTTTGCCGGTTTTTACCGCGAGGGACGCGAGTTCCGGTTGCTCGGTCGCATCGAGCGAGGAGGTGCGGGCAAGCCGCTGATCCGAGACGGCGTCAAAGACGCTCCAGTGGATTCCGCTTTCCTGGGCAAGCCCCTTTGTCAGATAGGTGAAGTCGAAGCCGTACTGACGGTTCGGCTCGGCGGGAAGCAACTGTTCGAGCAGCGAGGCGGTTCTCTCTTGGGTTCCGCTGAAGGAGAACTCGATCTCCCCCGGCATATCGGGGGCGCCCTTGGTTTGCCACTGGATGCCCGCCGGCCGCAACACCCGCCAGTCGAAACCTTGCCCCGAGGGCGGCCATCTGAACTCCGCGTTCGTCAGCAGCGGACCTCGCGAGAGGGACAACGCCTCGTAGGGTAGTAGGCCAAGTTCGCAAAGACGGTTCCAGGCGCTTAGGGCCTCCGGCACCTTACTGTGGTGCAACAGAGAACCCACATACTCGACGAAAGAGCCGAGTGAGCGGGGAGCGATGTCGCTTTGCAGGCGGTGCCAGGCCTGGGTGGCGCCCTCCAGCCGATTCGTCTCGAGCAGGTAGCTGAAGTAGCGGTGGTTGATGGCAGGCACATCAGGGATGCCGTTGTCGAGGATCACACGCGGGTCGTCGAAGGCCCGCCAGCACAAGTCGACCGCGGGGCGGAACCCACGGGGGGCAAACGCGATGGTTTCCCGAATCCAGTGCCAGAATTCGGGGACGCGCCCTTGCCGTAGGTAAAAATTCGCAAGATTCCATCGGGACTCGAAGCCGTTGTTGATCCCGTATGCCTTCTGTAGGTGTTCTTCAGCCCGCGCGGGTTCACCATTGAGTTCCAGTTGGATCGCTAGCGCGATCCAGGCTTCCGAGTCGTAGGGACTGACTTCGACGGCTCTTTGAAAGTAGGCAATGGTGTGGCCGGAAGGGGCGCCCATGCGGGCCTGCGTTCGGCCGAGACGAACCCAGCCGGTGCTGTTCTGCGGCGTCAGCCGGACGGCACGCTCAAGCGATTCGAGCGTGGGATAGGCGATGCCGTGCTCGGCGATGAGCCGACGAACCGAGGTGTGGATCGCCAAGACACTCACGGCGCAGACGGCCAATACCGAGATAACGGCCAGCGGAGTATTTCGCAGCCGGCGGGGAGGGCTGGGCGGCTTGGGACGGTCTGGCTTAACGATTGACGCCATCAACTGAAGTTATGACAACAAACCCATCTGACGTTCCCCAACGCAATCACTCGGTCGAGCGCTTCGGCGGGGATAGGGGCTCTGGTGACACGGCGAACTCTCGCGCGGACGTTCGCGTATCTACGCCTCGTCCTCATTGCTGTGGTAGTAGCTGTAGTAATAAGATTGATAGCCGTTCTGGTCACCCTGCCTGACCTGGTTCAGGACCAACCCGATGACGTTGGCCCGCACGCGCCGCACCTGACGGAAGCCCGCCGCGACCATGTCGCGGGAGGTTTGCCCTGCTCGTGCCACCAGCACGACAGCGTCTACCATAGTGGCCAAGACCATGCTGTCGGCGGACGCCAGCAGGGGGGCTGAGTCGACGATCACGAAGTCGAACTTCTCACGAAGCTCATCGAAGACAGGCCCCATGTTAGCCGCCAACAGCTCGTTCGGCCGCCGAACGCTCGGGCCACGAGGCAGAACGTGCAGCGACGGGAGCGACTCAATTTGACTTACAGCATCATCGAGGGCGCAGCGGCCCTCCAGGAGCGATGACAGGCCGACTTGATTGTTGAGTCCAAAGCTCGTGTGCACGGTGGGACGGCGTAGGTCTGCGTCCACCACCAGCACCCGCTGTCCCGGGGACTGCTGTGCAATCGCGGCCGCCAGGCCGGACGAGACCGTGCTCTTGCCCTCGGCGGGGACTGCGCTGGAAACCAAAAGCAGCTTCCAATCAGCAGCGTCGGGGGAGAGCAGAAGGCTGGTTCGTAGCATGGAGAAGCCTTCCACGATGGCGTGAGCTTCGTGACCGGTGTCCAGGCGAGGTGCATTGGCCTCGGACGCGGCGGGCAGCAGATACGTCTGGGGCTTTTTGTTGCCGGCCAGCCGTGGAAGATTCGCCAGAACCGGCACGCGCAGCCACTGCTCGACCTGCGCGGTATCCCGCACTGTGCGGTCGAGATAGTCGGCAAGCACGGCGGCGCCGATCCCGAGGGCCGAGGAGGCGAGAAAGGCCCAAAGCAAGTACTTGGGGATATCGGGGTACACGGCTCGAACGGGAAGGCCCGCGGGCTCGGCCAAACGGACCTCGGTCTCCCTGACCGTACTTTGCAGACCCACCTGGTTGACCGTTCCGAGCAGTTGCTCATACAGTGCGGTCATGGCGTCCGCCTCCCTCCGGAGGCTGCCATACTCGACAGCGAGTTCAGAAAGCTGGTCGACCTGTGCTTTTTTCCCCAGGTAGCGCTCCCGGACTGCCTCCTCCCGAAGAACGACTTCTTGGTATTCCGCTTCCATTCGCTCAAGCTGTGATTGGCGCGCCTTCTCAAGCAGGCCGTCAATCCGCTCTATGCGCGCCTGCTGCGCTTTGTAACGCGGATGATTCGGCCCGTACCGGGTGCTTAGCTCGAAGAGCTGCCCCTCGAGATCCTGTCGCCGCTGGATGACGGGCGCGATGGGCGAGCCCTCGGCGTAGAACAGCAGGGCCTCCAACTCTCCAGCTTCGATGCTGCGATAGGCCGTTTCTTTGCGGACTCTTTCGGCTTGGGTGGTAAGGAGTTCTTCCTGCAACCTGCCCAACTCTTCCGTGATAAGATCGGGCCGACCCTGTGGGCGGGCGATGTTGTGCTCGCGCTCGTAAGCAAGCAGGGACTGTTGGGCGCGCTCGGATCGGGCCTGGAGCTCCTCCAGTTGGAGGTCCAACCAGTTCTGCAGGCGCCGGCTCTCTTCGAAGCGCGTCTTGTAGCCCCTGTCTATGTAGGCCTTGGCGACACTGTTGGCTATGTCGCGACAGAGTTCCGGGCTGGCGGAGCGGTACCGAATCGACAGCAAGTACGTACCAGGCAACATGCTTGCCGACAGACCCGGCAAACTGGTTGGGACGACCGGATCCCCTCGCCCCGGATAGCCGAATAAGGGGCTGCGGCCAAGGCCGAGGTCGCCAGCCACCGCCTCAACGATGTCGGGGCTGTTGATTAGGCGTAACTGTGTTTCGATCACCTTGCTCTCGTTACGGACGTTGAAGCTGACCATGTCCGAGCCTAACCGTGTCATCTGGTTCAGACTCGCCAACTCAATCAGCGCTGTGGATTCATACAGCGGGGTCAACTGGAGGGCATAGAGGAGTGTTGCCGCCACGACAGCGAGCACGAAACCCAAGATCTTCCAGCAATGCCGCCGCAGCACCCGTAGGTAGTGCCACGCCATCGCCGTCGGGCTTTCGCCGTCGTCGGCGCCCGGATACGCAAACTCCTCGTCCGTGTGCGAACCCGGGCTCGGATGCGGCCGATACTCGGTCATCTCCATAGAAAGTTCATGCTTTGCCACATGACCTGGAACGCCGCGCGGTCAATCATGCGGTAGACAAACTGTTTGGCGCGGCTGCTCGGGAAGTAGATTACGTCTCCCGGCTGCGCTCGCAAGTCGAGCACTTCGAACTTCAGCACCTTGCTGACGTTCACCACGATACGGTCTTTCTCGTTTGGGGCCCCGGGTCGGGATCGCAAGATGATGGCTTTGTTGTTCGATTCGTTAGTGGTGCCGCCGGCAGCCGCCAACAACTGTAGAAACTCGATCCCGTCCTCCGCGGTGATGTCAACCATGCCGGGTTTTCGTATCGCACCCATCACAAACACCTTTTCGGGCTGTACCACGCGGACGGTCTCGCCGCCGTAGAGTTCCAATTCCTGTGCCCCATTGACGCCTTGGCTGAACTCTGCCGTGGGAATTCGCAGGGTTTCGGGACGGCCACCGTCCTTCCCAGAACGCGTGACCAAGATCTCCGTGCCGGGGTTCTCCAGTCCGCCGGCCTTGCCGATAGCATCGAGCAGGGTGGTCGGTCCGACAGCAGGGAAGACGACTGGCTGCCGTACCGATCCCGTGACACGAACCGGGTTCCCATGGGCCTCGCGGACGTAAACGGCTACGACAGGGGCGACCAGCAAGCCCTCGGCAACCAAAGCCTGCGCGATGGCCTCTTCAGCCTCGACGTAAGTGAGCCCAACTACCGTAGTCGCCTTCTTGAATATGGGAAGGCGAATCGTGCCGTCCCGAGCGACCCGAACGGTCCTGGCGAATTCCGGTGCCTCGTAGACGCTGACTTGGAGAAGATCGTAAAGACCGATACGATACTCGGGGTAGGGTGCGGAGAACAGAGAAACGTTTTCCCCCGACGGATCCACCGTCTGGAAACCACCACCGCGAGATCTTCCCGGCAGCGCAGTCTGCTCCGGGGAGCCGGCGCTGTCGAAGGTGCGTCCCACGCCCTCAGCGGGGCGGCTCGCCGTGGCCGGCACCGCGAAAGGCGTAATCTCCTGTGCAAGCACCGACGTTCCTGCCAGCAGGACTGAAAGCCACAAGCCGCCGGCGCGGCCTATCCCAAGACGAGTCATCTCCGTCAATAAGTTACGTGGAATCCTCATCGGAGTTTGCCTCAACCGTACCTCGGTCCTAATCAGTGGGGAGCGTCTCTGGCTCCCGAGGCCACTTGGGCTTCGAGCACACCCGACGGCTCACCTGTCTACGGGCCACCTCTGTCGAAAGGCGGACCGCCGATGGCGGGAAGTAAGGGGCGAACGTGCAAGACGCCGCTGCCTGTCGCTATCTCCGTCTGCCCAAGGTACGAGACCCTTTGGCTCAGCGTCCCCTGCGCAGCGATCGGCAACCCTGCTTTGGCCCAGTATCCACTAGTGTAGACCAATTCTTGATCCCCGTCATCCAAAATCGTCCACCCCCTTCCACCCCCTTCCACCCCCAAGAAGCCCCCATCGCGAGACAGAAGTCTCGTTGCCGCTGCCTCGGTGGCACGATTCTCACAATCGTGCTAACTTGGATCAGGGTGCATCCTTGCACATTCCTGATGGTTTCTTATCGGCACCGGTATGGGTTTGCCTCGACGCAGGGGCTGTTCCTACGGTGGGCTACTTCGTTCGGCGGACGCAACAGCGCCTGGATCCCGCCAGGGTTCCGCTGCTGGGGGTGCTGGGCTCGTTCGTTTTCGCCGCGCAGATGATCAACTTCCCGGTCGGGGCAGGCACCTCGGGCCACCTGGTCGGTGGGGCACTGCTGGGCCTCACCCTCGGACGCCACGCCGCAACGGTCGTCATGACGGCGATTCTGGTAGTCCAGGCGCTGGTGTTTCAAGACGGAGGCGTGCTGGCGCTAGGTGCCAATGTGATCAATATGGCCGTCGTGGGGGTCTGGGCCGGCTCCCTACCGATGAGTTGGTTCGGACGGCGAGGTTCCCGCGCCCGTTACTGGGCGGCGTTCCTGGGTGGATGGCTCTCGCTGATGGCCGGGGCGACGCTCGCGGGCCTCGAATTGAGCTTGTCAAACTTGGCGCCTGCCGGACCTCTGATGGCCTCAATGATCGCCATTCACGCCCTCACGGGGGTGGCGGAGGGCCTGATTACGGCTGCCAGCCTGGTGGCGATCGAGCGGCTCAACCCATCCTTCGTCCAGACGGAGGAAGCCGGATGAGGGACGCTCCATGACGAAGGTTCTCATTGTCTTCGGGGCGATAAGCCTCGTGCTGGTCATCTTCGGGGTTCTCGTGGCGTCGTCGCTGCCGGATGGTCTGGAGTCCGTCGCGGAGACGCTCGGGTTTGCCGAGCGAGCCGATGAGGGAGGCTTCGCCGGCGTCTTCGCCCATTACGAAACTAGCTTCATCGGAAACTCCTGGCTATCCAAAGTGGCCGCGGGATTGGTTGGCCTCGCAATCATGTCCGGCCTGTGTGTCGTCCTGGGGCGATCGTTGCGCCGGAGGGAACACTAGGTGCACCACCTAACGCTGGACCGCTGGAGCTTGCAAGAGAGCCCGGTCCACCGGCTCGATGCACGAGTCAAGATCGTCGCCGCTTTTCTGATTCTCCTTTCGCTGGCCTTGACGGCAAGGACCGCCTGGGGAGCCCATCTCACCTACTTCCTGGTGCTCTCGTCGACGGCTCTGGCGGCTCGGCTTCCGGTCACGTCGCTGCTGTTACGTACGTTGGTTGTCTTGCCGTTCGTCGGCGGCGTCGTATTGCTCAACCTGTGGGGCGGCGACACCGGACGGGCCGTTGAGGTCTTCTTGCGGAGCGTCCTGTCGGCATACACAGCCCTGCTGTTGCTCGCAACGACGCCGTTTGCGCGGCTGTTGCGGGGACTGGAGATGTTGCGCGTGCCGGCTTTCTTCTTGATGATCCTTTACTTCGTGTACCGCTATCTGTTTCTACTGGTCGACCAGGTGCAGAACATGCGGCGCGCCAAGGAGTGCCGGGCGCCCAGGGGCCGGCGGGAATCAATGTTGCGGGCAGCTTCGGGAGCGCTCGCGGTGCTGTTTGCCCGCAGCTACGAGCGGGCGGAGAAGGTCCACCGAGCGCTGTTGGCGCGGGGTTTCCAGGGTCATTTCATCCCTCTCGAGGCTCCGCATCTGCGCCGCCGCGATTGGACTTTCTTGCTGGGGTGTGTGGGGCTTCTACTCGCCGTCCACGGAACGGTGTTGTGGAAGGGCTTGGCCTAGGACGGAGTCACGGCCGGTGCTGCAAGAGATGGACCTGCTCATCCAAGTCCGCGATCTTCATTACAATTACCCGGACGGTACTCCGGCTCTGCAGGGGGTAAGCTTCACGCTTGGCTCCGGTGAAACGGTCGCGGTGCTCGGGGCGAACGGCTCTGGTAAAACGACCTTCCTGTTGCATTTGGTGGGACTGCTGCAGGGCCAGGGCGAAATCGTCGTTTGCGGCGAGACCTTGCGCAGAAAGAATCTCGAGTTCGCCCGTCGGAAGATCGGCGTTCTGTTTCAGGACTCCGATGATCAACTCTTCATGCCCACCGTGGCGGAGGATGTCGCCTTCGGCCCGCTCAACATGGGCCTCGACGAGGCGGACGTTCGGCGGCGGGTCGAGGAGTCCCTGCGACTGGTGGGGATGCACGAGGCGGCCTCCCGCCCCCCTTACCACCTGAGCGCCGGAGAGAAACGGCGCGTGGCTTTGGCTGGGGTGCTCGCTATGGACCCCGAGATCATCGTCCTTGATGAGCCGGCGACGTTTCTAGATCCGCCCGGAAGATCGGCTCTGATCGAGATCCTGCAAAGCCTGCCACAGGCCAAAATAATCGTCACTCACGACCTCGACCTGGCCAGACATCTGGCAACACGGGCCGTCTTCTTCGAAAAGGGACGCATTGCCATGGACGGGCCGCTCGAAGAGGTCGTCGAGCGCTTCGGGTGGGACACGACGGCCCCCAGGAATCGGGCGGAACGAGCCACGTCATAGGGGCTGTCGCATGATACTGAGCAACCCTGGAAGCTTACGCTACAGCAGCGAACTGAGATAGTTGAAGATCTCGGCTTGGCTCCAGTCTTCCGGGCCGATGTATTTGCGGATGACGATCCCGTCGCGGTCGATCAGGTAGGTTTCGGGGTACTTGACGGTGCCGAAGAGCGTGCTCACCTTGCGCTCAGGGTCGCGTACCGTCGGGAAGCGAATGTTCGCCCCTTCCAAAAAGGCCTCGTACTCGTCCTTGTTCTCGTCGACACTGATCCCGAGCACTACCAGGCCCCGGCCGCTGAGCCGTTCGTGAACCAGGTTCAGCGAAGGCATCTCGTCCACGCAGGGCGGGCACCATGTAGCCCAGAAATTCAGCAGCACGAACTTGCCGCGGAAGTCGGCCAGCCGGACGCCCTGGCCGTCGTCGGCCGTGATGTCGAATTCCGGCGCGCGATCGCCCACCTCGACTTTATACACGCGGAAGTACGGAACCACGCGATAGAGCAGAGTGATCGTGAGCCCCGCCAGCAGGGCCGCTACGACTGTGTCCCGTCTTGTCCATGCCATAATGAGAACGTTGATTCTCCATGGTAACAACGCACAGGGTTGGACGGTAAATGGTGCTGATTACCCGCCGCGTCGAGTTCTCGGCCTCACACTACTGCTCCAATCCGGCGCTGGGGCGCGAAGAGAACGAGGTGCTGTTCGGCAAGGCAAGCCGCCCCAGCGGCCATGGGCACAACTACGTTCTCGAAGTGACGGTCGCGGGCGATGTGGACCCGGTTCATGGCATGATCATGGACCTCAAAGAGTTGAAACAGATCATCAACGACGAAGTCGTGGCGATCTACGATCACCGCTTTCTCAACCACGAAGTGCCGCCGTTTGACCGCACCATTCCGACCCCGGAGAACATCGCTCAAGACATTTGGCGGCGGCTGGAGGTCCCTGTACGAGCGCGAAACTGCCGCCTGCACGGCGTCCGCCTCTACGAGACGCCCGACCTCTTCGTCGACTACTTCGGCGAGGCTGCGTAGCTAGGAGTTGTCGGTTTGCTGCGGCTCACCAAGCGCTACCCGTTTTCCGCGTCTCACCGCTTGCATACCGCCAAGCTGAGCGAGGAAGAGAACCACCGCCTGTTCGGCAAGTGCAACAATCCATATGGTCACGGCCACAACTACACGCTCGAAGTGAGCGTTGAAGGGGTGGCCGACGAGCAGTCCGGCATGATTCTCGCTCGTCCGGTGCTCGATCGGATCGTCGAGCGGGCGGTACTTTCGAAGATCGACCACGCCGACCTGAACAGCGACGTGGAAGATTTTCGCGACATCGTCCCCACGACGGAGAATCTGGCGCTTCTCATCGACCGCTGGCTGCGGGCGGAGTGGAGCCGCGAGTTTGCCGGCCGTCCCGTACGACTCAGTCGGATTCGGGTCGAAGAAACTGCGCGAAACAGCTTTGAAGTAACGAATGGAACCCATGATGCCTAACCCAACCGGCATTGAAGCACTGATGGACGACCTCGAAGGGTCCGAGCAGACCGACTCGCCCATTGCCAAGCTGATCCACAGCCTATTGACGGAACTCGGCGAGGACCCGCAACGCGAGGGCCTCAGCCGCACGCCCGTCCGCGCCGCCAAGGCCTGGGCGGACCTAACCAGGGGCTACCACATGGACTCCGAATCGATCCTCAACGGCGCGCTGTTCGAGGTCTCCTACGACGAGATGGTGATCGTGAAAGACATCGAGATGTTCAGCTTGTGCGAGCACCATCTGCTGCCCTTCTTTGGGAAGGTCCATATAGCCTACATCCCGAATAAGAAGGTCATCGGGCTTAGCAAGATGGCTCGTCTGGTCGAGATGTACGCGCGGCGGCTCCAGATTCAAGAGCGGATGACGACCGAGATCGCCAGAACCATTGAGAAAGCGATTGAGCCCGCCGGAGTAGGAGTGATCGTCGAGGCTCGCCATTTGTGTATGATGATGCGCGGCGTCGAGAAGCAGCATTCCTCGGCCGTGACGAGCACCATGCTGGGGGTCTTCCGCGAGAAGCAGCAGACCCGCGAAGAGTTCCTGTCGCTCATCCGAACCCCCGGCAACGCCGTTTGAGCCCGCTGCCCAGTACTTCGGTTCTCCCTCACTTCCCCAAGACCCACTGCCGATTGAAGCGGGCCCAGCGGACGTCTCGGCCACCCTCGGCAAGCTGTTGCTGCCAGAGGGCAACGAAGGTGCCGTCGGCGGCTTGCGTGATGCTCGGATACGACACCTGTGGCCCGTCTGACTCCGCGACGTTGCGCGGGGGGCTCCAGGTGCGGCCACCATCGGCCGAGATTGCCACGCTCAACGGACGGCGGTTCACGGGAGAGTTGTTCCAAATGGCGATAATCTCGTCGCTCTGGTCCAGGCGCCACAATCCTGTGGGCGTATTGTGGCCTGTTAGGGAACTGGGACGCGGGGGCGCCCAAGTAAGACCGCCGTCGCGGCTTCGGCTCTCGTAGTGATGGCTTGATCCGGTCCGCATCACCATCAGAATCTCCCCGTCGGCCAACTCGACGATCGCCGGTTCGTCCAGGCCGTTGGTGGAGTACGGCGTCATCTTAGGAATCCAGACGTGTAACTCGCCGAAAGGCCTCCAGTGGATGCCGTCGGTGGATCGTAGGGCCCCGGCCGCGATATTCATCTCGCCTTCGGTGCGCGCCGGCGTGCCCTTCTCGGCCCACAGGTCCCAGGAGTAGCCCATTAGCAGCGTCCCGTCACCGAGCCGCAGGCCCTTGTGCTGCTTGCCGGCGACGTACTGCTTGGGCATCGAAATCTCGACCGGAGTCGACCAGCTCTTGCCGTCGTCTTCGCTCTTGACCATGAACACCGTGCTCCGGTCGATCGTCGTCAGCTCGACTTCGCGAGTGGTGCAATAGACGAACGTACGCAGGCCGTCGACGATGACGTTGGGATCGCCGTCCCAGAGTCCCGGGTTGTCAACAATTTCCGAGGGGCTGGACCAGGTGCGGCCCCCGTCGTCCGACAGCGCCGCCATCACCCGCGCGCTGGACTGATCACGCGAGTAGGCCCCGAATACGGCCAGCAAGCGGCCACTGGTGAGCCGTGCGACCGTCGGGTAGGCGTTGTGGTAGAGACGGGCGCCGCCGGATTTCACGACCACCTCTGTCTCGAAAAACGGACCGTCGGCCGCCCGAGCGGGCGCCCAGTGAACGAGCAACGCCACGATCCAGGTGTAGGCCCAAAGTTGCTTCAAAGAAACTGGCATGTTCCTGTTTTGCAAGTCTTGCTCAATGCCTATCGTGAACACTATTGACCTCCTCAATTCAGATCAGTCCAGACCCGATGGCGGCAGCGAGCAGCAGAAGCAGCACCCCCACAAGCCGCCGAACAAACGTCATCGTCACCTTTGGCAGCAGTTTGGCACCGAGAAACGATCCCAGGAACGCGGCCAGCGTGGCGGTCGCCAGAAGCTGGAGGACAGCCGGGTCCGCGAACTCGTCTGTGCCTCGCTGAAGTGCCGACGCACCGTAAACCCCCAACCGCGTGAGGTCAACCGCGACGGCGCAAACAACATTCGTGCCGATGAAGGCCTCCTTCGACAATCCCCATTGCAAGATAAACGCCGACCGCAGTGCCCCTTGATGGCCCGAGACCCCCCCGAACAGCCCTGAAAGGAAACCGCCCAGCGGCAGCCAGCGCTTGCCGAACTGAAGCGTGTCGAAGAAGGCAATCAATTCGAACAACGCAAAAATCGCGATCAGGACCCCGATGACCAAGCCGATCCAGGTGATCGCGTGGCTGCGACCGCCGAGGTCCCAGCGGGCGATCGGCTCCAGCTCGGAAACATGGGCGAGCAGCATCGCGCCAAGCAACGCCGCGGGAATGGCCGGGAGACCGAAGCGAACGGCGACTGGCCAGGAGGCATGCTTGCCGATGAGTCCAACCTTGAAGAGATTGTTGGCCAGGTGGACGACGGCAGTCGCGCCCACCGCCACTTCCAGCGGAAAGAAGAGCGCAAAGACCGGCATCAATAGCGTACCGAGCCCGAAACCGGAGAAGAGCGTCAGCGCCGCCACGATCAGCGACGCCAGAGCAACCCACAACAGAGCCATCATCGCACCGGCAGGAACGCTACAAGAAAGCCCACAAGAAACACCGTTCCGCGCGAGGGGATTCTAGCATCCCGCCGCCGCCTATGTTGCCGTTGCCGCTGTGGACTCGGGTGCCCCCCGCGTGTAGCGTCTCTTCTGGGGGCAGAATCGCTGCCTGTTATCGGTTGCTACCTCGTGGACCGGAGTCCTGAGGAATCGGGATCCGGCTAGCTGGAAGCCTACGCCACCCTCTGCCGCTTACCGCCTGGTCAGCCTGTGAAGGCCGTTGGTGGTCGAGCGGGGTACGGGCACGGGGCCGGGGTTGAGTTCGTAGTCTTCGGGCAGGTCAAGGCCCGCGGCGCGGAACATGGCGTACACGGGCAGGTCTTCGTCGGCGCGCTCGAACGTTATCTCCGCCTGATCGCAGTCGAAGTCGACCTCGATCAGGTCACCGGCGTGAATCTGTTCCGTCGCGATCAGGTTCGCCATGGGATAGACGAGCGAGCGCTCGATCGACCGCTTCAAGTGCCGGGCGCCGTATTTGGCGTCGGTCCCGTGTTCGAGCAGATAGTCCTTGCTCGCGGAGGTGAGCTGGAAGAGGAAAGGCGTGCCGTTGAAGACGCGCTTCTGCACGTAGGCCAACTCGAGATCGAGGATCTGCCGCAGTTCCTCCTCTCCCAACGTCTTGAAGACGACGATCTTGTCGAGACGGTTGATGAACTCCGGCGTAAACTTGCGCCGCGCGGCCGAAATACCGGCTTTCGAGATGCGCTGACTGATCTTGTCAGAACGCAGGTCCTTCGGCTCCGGACGGTTGGCTGCGAAACCCAGCTCTGGGCTCGTCATAGCGCTCATCTCAGCGGCGCCAAGGTTGCTCGTCATGAAGATCATCGTCTTCGAGAAGTCCACCCGGCGGTTGTCACCGAGGGTGAGCGTGGCCTTGTCGAGAATGCCGAGCAGCAGGTTCCACAGGGCGTCGCTGGCCTTTTCGATCTCGTCGAACAGGATAAACGAGATCTTGAGCTTCTCGGTGTGGAACTGATTCAAGACCTCTTGGCTCAGCAGCGGGTGTGTCTCGCGATGCCCAAGGTAGCCGGGGGGCGACCCGATCAGCTTGGCGATCTCATGGCTGTGCTGGAACTCGGCGCAGTCGATCTTGATCACGGCCCGTTCGTCACCGAGCAGCGACTCGGCCGTGGCTTCGACGGCGCGGGTCTTGCCGGTGCCAGTGGGTCCTAGAAACAGGAAGTTGCCCACCGGACGTCCTGGGCTGTTCATCCCCGCCAGGTAGGTCTGATAAACGTTGATGATCTGCTCGATGGCCTCGCTTTGTCCAATGATGCGCCGCCGCAGGTCCGCTTCGAGTTTTTCGGCTTCGCGGCCCGTCAGGGCGGGGTCAAGCTTCTTTTTGACTGTTGCCGGGTATCCCACTTCTCAGGCTCCTAACCGCGCTACTTTTTTGCCGCGGCCGGCGTCTGTCACAAAACAACATATCGGCCAGCCACCAAGGCTCCTGTACGACAAAATTTGTTAGCGGGTGCGGAGCCGCTAAGCTCTGTGCGCCTCTGTACACAGTGTAGAGTCCGATCCCCCTCCAGCCGAGTCTGCGAACGACGAATCGCTTGAAAACAAACGAGAAAGCGATTTTGTTTTTCTGTGACTCTGCCGAGCGATTCCCGGTATTGAGGCCGCCAGTAGCTCTATCGAACCCCGCGGGCCATGGTGCTAGAATGTGGGGGCCTCGGAGGGGAAGCAACGAAATGGGACGAACGAGAAGGCTTGAGAGGAGAACGCTGAGGGGGACGCTGGGTGCGATCGCGCTGCTGCTGCTGTTCGTCTCCACCCTGGCGGCGCAGCGGAGCAAGAACATCATCGTGATCACGGCCGGCTCAGGCGACTATCTGTTCGCCTGCGGCGGCACGCTCGCCAACTTCATCGACGAAGGGTACAACGTTTACGTCTTGCAAGCCGCCAACGACGAGAAGGACTCCGTTGCGCTAGGACCGGCCGAGACGCGCCTCGCCAACGTCGAGGAGGCCGAGAAGGCCGCGCGCATGCTCGGCGTCCGCGAGATCCTCAACATCAACGACAAGAGCGGCGAGCTGTCGCACAGCTCAAGCAACGAGATGCGGAACCACTACTCGATCATGATCCGGTACTGGAGGCCGGAGAAACTCTTCCTCCCCGATCCCTACACCCACTACGAGCCCGACTGGGACCAATTCTTCACAGGCCGCGCGGCCGAAGAGACCAACTATTCAAACGGCGGCTACTTTATGCCCGAGGCCACGCGTGCCGGCCTGCGCGGACATGGACCCCGCGAAACCTACTACTACACGACCTACCGGCCCTACCGCCCGGGCGAGGGCGGCCATCGGGCGGCGAAGTTCATGCCGGTCGACATTACGAAGACTTTCAATCGCAAGGTCGCGGCGATCCAGGCGCTGAGGAATCGCAACCACCGCTATGCGGTTCACACGAAAGCGCGGCTCGCGATGGCGGGCAAGCCGAGTTCGTTGCTGAATGAAATCACCGAGCCGTCGACGCGCGCGCTGATCCGCGCCTACGTCGAGGATTTGTCGTCGGCGGTCGGCGCCAAGCACGGCTTCAAGTACGGCGAGGAGTTCAACTACCACGGGCGCCCCTGGGGCGACGAATCGTCGTCCATCGCTCCGTGGGTGATGGAGCGCGCCAAGCCCATTCCGTAGGGGCGGGCCCCCACTCATCGGACGCGGCGCCCGCCCGTCGGCTGCTGAGCCGTTGCAAAACCCAGCGCAAAAATAGGAGCGAATTCATGTCATCAATCAACCGCAGGAACTTCCTTGCCGGGAGCGCCGCCTCAACCTTCGCCGGAGCCAGCGCGGCATCCGCGGCAGGTGCAGCCAAGACCTCACTGAACCCTGAAGCGGACCGCCATGTTTACCTGACCGGCGACGGCGTGCCGCTCAAGCCTCGCGAGTGGGCGGCGCTGCTGCACCAAGTCGCCACCGACAACGAGATCAAACTCGATAGCTACTCTGTCGGGGGCCCCATTGACGAACTCGAAGCCAAGTTCGCTCAACTCCTCGGCAAGGAAGCGGCCATCTTCTTCGGCACGGGGACGCTGGCGAACCAGATCGCCGTGCGGCACATTGCCGAAACCGACACCAAAGTCATCGTCCCGCGCGAGAGCCACTACTACGCCGACTCGGTGAACTGCGGACCGATCCTCAGCAACCTCGAGCTGATCCCGATGGGAACGGGCCGGGCGACGTTCACCTTGGACGAGGTCAAAGAGGAAGTCGAGTGGAATGCCGGCCTGCGCGGCAACAAACCCGTCGGCGCGATCATGATCGAGTCGCCGGTACGGCGTAAAGACGGCGAGGTCTTCGACTTCGGCGAGATGAAGAAGATTTGCGCCTATGCGCGGAAGCAAGGTATTCGCACGCATCTCGACGGCGCCCGCATGTTCCTCGCAGCGGCCTACTCAGGCGTATCCGTCCGGCAGTACGCCGATCAATTCGACACGCTCTACGTTTCGCTTCACAAGTACTTCAACGGAGGCTGCGGCGCCGTGGTGGCCGGCCCGAAGAAGTACATCGAGCCGATGGTCGACACGCGGCGTATGTTCGGCGGCGCGCTTCCCAAGGCCTGGATGTACGCGTCGGTCGTGCTCCACTACATGGGTGGATTCGAGCAGCGCTACCGCTCCGCTGTCGACAACACCGAGAAGCTCTGGAAGAAGCTCGACCAGCATTCGCGCTACCGCGTCGAACGCATTCCAAACGGCTCGAACATCGTGGCCCTGCACATGAAGGCCGATCCGAAGCAGGTCGGGGCCGCGCTGGCCGAGCGGGGCGTCACCATCTCGACCGGAGGTAAGCCTTCGGGTGACGGGTGGCAACGTGTCCTGCTGAGGGTGAACGAGACGGCGAATCGCCGCTCTGCCGACGACGTTGCCGCGCTGTTCAGCGAGGCGGTTGAAGCGGCGGGCTAGACTAGTCGGCTCGTTCAAGCCGCCAGCGGACCACCTGCGCGTACCACTTGCCGTCAACCGACCGGCCCTCTTTGTTCAACGGGGTGTTCCCCAGGGCCGTCACAATCGTGTCATCCGGCAAGACGACACTTGCCGCGTAGCCGTGCCCGGGGCTCAGACGGTACGCCTCCGGGGCCCAGGTTTGTCCTTGGTCGCGGCTGACGCGGGCCCTGACGTCGCCCACCTCGTAGGGATAGCGCCGCTCATGGGCAAGCACCACCGTGCCGTCCGATAGCTCGACCATGTGCCCGTGAGCCTCGCCGAACACGATGTCCATCAACCCGCTGCCCTCCCGCCTGACGGGTCGAAAGTCCTCCCACGTGCGCCCGCCGTCGGATGAATCGGCCAGGAAGACTCGCTTCCCGACCGAGCCCTGCCTCTGCTGGTCGGCGGCGGCGATGTCTTCGGGTTCGTTGGCCGGGGCGGGCGCTTCGGCGTAGCGTTGATAGCGGATGGCTGCCAGCAATCCGCCCGAGGCAAGTGCGAGGAGATTCGTCTCCGTGCCCCATTCTTGGAGCGGACTCTTCTCCCCCCAGGTTCGCCCACCGTCGGTTGAGCGGTACACGTAGGTCGTCCAATGAGGCGGCCCCTGCCATGTTCCTGACGCCGCATCCCGCTCTTTGATTTTGCTGCTTGCCGGGCCCAGGCGCGTGGGCCATAGGATCGTCCCGTCCTTAAACTCCGTCATGCAATTCTGATTGCCGCCGGCGTCGTCGAAAGGGGCACGGTCCACGATTCGGCTCCACGGCTCCCACGTCTTCCCGCCGTCCTTACTGCGAATGACAAAGTCGGTCTCGTGTTCGGACGAATGGTAGGCCCACAGTAGAGTCCCGTCTCGAAGGACCACGAACGAATCGTAGTTCGCCCTTTCGGCAGTGGGCGGGTCGAGCGAGCCGACATCGATCAGGCGGGCCTCCCACGTACGCCCACCATCCGTGGAAACGAAGATCTTGGCGTAGAGGGCGATGTAAATCGTCCCATCGGAACTCATGCCGATGCCGGGGTCACCGCGCCACGGCATGTCGGGATAGTCGAGCGGGATGTATTCGGCCGGAAGGGCGCCAACACGTTCGCCGTCGCGAAGGACTTCGATCTCGCGGTTTGGAGAAAGCGGCGCAAACGAGCGAACGCCGCTGTTGCTCTCTAACGACTGGTCAACGCCGCAGCCGCCGGACAACAGGATTGCAACGGTGAGCGGAAGCACCCAGACAGCCCAGCACCCGCAGATTCTCAATCGGATCCTCACGATGTCGGTTTGAGGCTACCACGGGCACAGTGGGCTCGCAATTGTCTCTAGCGCTTGGCGCGAACTGTGTATTCGCGCTGAACGTCCGCCGCGATGTCAGCCTCGTCGAATAGCACCGGCCGAAGCTTCTTCCGCGAAAACAGCTCGGTTTGGTCGCTGAAGTGAGGCGAAGCGGGGTCGCCGGACTGCGAGTAGGTCAAAATGGCTTTCGCGCGAGGACCCTCCGCCGAATACTCCACCCCAAGTAGGAAGCTCGTCCCCGCAGCGATCGGGTAGCCCTGCTCGGTGAGAAAACGACTGCCCTCAACACGCTTGGGTGTCCGCATCGACTCGAGTGTCGTCGAGTTGGATCCGTTGCTAAGTGCGTTGAGCAGGCCCTCGTGACCGCCGTGACCACCGTGGACGGGGATGCGGCGGCCTGCCTTGAAGGTGTACTGTACCTCTCCGAGGGGAATGTCGAGAGGCGTATCGCGTGATTTCAGAAGCTCCACGGCGCGAGCCAGGTTCTCGAGAGCGGTGTCTGCGTCCGCCAACTTATGTGGCGTGCCGACCGGGTCGGCCGGGTCGAAGTCCATCCCGAAGAGGGCACCCTTGCCGCGCAAATCGTGGCGGGAGTAGCGGCTGATGAACTCCCGGAACACCACGGCACCGCGGCTGTCGAGATCGTAGCGGCCATCCCACGACCCGAGTACGTCACAAGCCTCACTGAGGTCAACGGACCGGCCATCGAGCGAGGTGGTCGGCCGCTCCCGGCAGCGCTCGACCAACGCGGGCCGAATCAATTCGGCCGTATAGCTTCGGTTGCTTAGAATCGCGTCGAGCGCCTCGTCCAAGTTGAACTTGCCGTCGGCGCCTGCCGGCTGGTCGGGACGGTGGTTCGAGAGGGTCAGGGCATTGTTGCGCGTGCGCAGAGAGCGCGCCGTACCCTGGTCGCCGTGCAGGGCTGAGTAAGGGCCCGTGATGAACTCTGAAGAGTTGGCCAGCCAGAAACTGTCGTTGGCGTTGAAAACATAGTCACTCCGCTCGAGTTGCGGCATGGCTTCGTACGGCACGACACCGGAGTCGCGGGCGGCCGGATCGTCGAGCCAATCGGCCTTGGGGTCGCCGCCGTCAAGCACGACCATGCGCCGATCCCCGAGATTTCGGACGAGATCGTCTGATTCGAGTTGCTCTTTCCACGCCGCGACAACATCAGGCCGCACGTTCGGAGTGGCCGCCGTATCGGCGTACCAGGCGCGGCCATCGGCGCTCACGGCGATCGTGTTGACGAACGGCATTCCCTGAAAACGCGCGTGGGCCTCGATGAACTCATCAAGGCCGCGGGAGCGATTCATGGCGAACCACTGCGGACCGGCCTCGTCGTTGTCCCAGTTGGCGTCGCGCACGGCCAGCGCATGCTCTGCCGTCCAGCCGATGCCAGGGAGGGCGATGACCGGGCCGTGGTGCGAGAAGTAAACTTTGCGCTTGTACGGTCGTACCTCTCCGCTCTCGAGCCGAACATCTACGGAGACCGTCTTGACGGTCATCTCTCTTTCGCCGTTTCCGTACCAGTACGTCGTGGGCTTGCCCGGCAACACGTCAAGACGATACAGGGTGAATCTCTTGCCGGCCGACACCGTGTGAGTCCAAGCCACGGCCTTGTTGAATCCGATCGCGACACCGGGCACACCCAAGAGGCTTGCCCCGTAGACATCCAGCTTGCCGCGAATGGCGAGATGCTTCTCCCAGAACCGATTGGACCCAACCCACGGGAAATGGGGATTGGCGACGAGTAGACCTCCACCAGTTTCGGAACGCTCGCTGCCGATGGCCCAACCGTTACTGGCCTGATCGGCCTCTTCCAGCCAGGGTGGCTCACTGCGGCTGAACGGGCTCTCCAGCGCATGAGTGAGCTTCTGTGCGTCGTCGGGGCTTGGCGGCTGTGCGGACCCAATCACCCCGGCGAAGCGAGTGGTGGTAAGAGTCACCATGTAGAGGTAAGCGGCTATGTCCTCCGTGCTGATCGGGACGACCCAATCCTCACCGGTGCACCAACCGGGGACGGCGTCCCTGCCCGTCTCGGCCAAGTAGTGGTTATAGCCCGCGGCGAAACCGGCCAGCCAGTCGCGGTACTCGCGATCTTGTCCGCGGAGATGTTCGGACGCCCGTGCATAGACCCCGAGGCCCTTCATCGCGACATCGCCATAGAAGTGGCGGTTACCTCCGCCGGGACCGAAGTAACGCGATCGCTCGCCGCGGACGCGAACCATCTGATCGGCGATCGAGCAAAGGTGGTCCTCGGCTTGCGCGTAGCCCTCCCCGAATCCCAGGCTGCCGATGTCGCGAGCCTCGATGTGCGGGATGTTGTAACTTGTCCGGCGGATGCGGGCTTGGAAGGCCTGCGGGGCCGCGCAGTTGAGAGTGAGCAGCGCCGGGAGAACGGCCAGCCAGACCTTCCACGGCAACCAACCGGTCAGGGCGGCCCGTGCGGGCCTAACGGCATCTACCACGGTTGCGGTCTTTTCGTGAAGCGGCGTCCTATTTCCGCCGTACTCCGGGCGCTCGTCGCTCCGATCATCACCCCCTCGCGGAGGCGGTCTTCCACGTTGTGATCTTTGACGACGTCGAGGAACGCAATGCCGGCGGCCTTGCAGGCGGCTTGTACGCGGGCACGTGCCTTGGCAATTGTCGGCGGGTAGGGCGGGTCGTGCACCTCGGTGATTCCGTAGGAGAGTCCCATGTCGCCCGGGCCCCACTCGGCGTACCCGATGCCGGGGATCTTGGTGGTCATCTCGGCGACGTCGACGGCGTACCTGTCCTCGATTTTCAAACCCAGAAGCAACTCGCCGTTGGGGTCGAGCGGCCAAGGCTCCGCCCGTTCCATGTATTCCTTGGGCGACAGGCCCCAGACACGGGAGGCATTGAGTTGGCCGCCGTTGCCCCGCATGCCCTCGCCAATCGGGTCGGGTCCCTTGCGGTGCGCAAACCGCGCGGCTTCGACGAAAGCTCTCACCGCCCCTGGCGTTCGCGCGTGGTTCAAGGTGACCCCATGAACGCCCGCCGCGAGAACCTGCTGGATAATCCAGTGGTTTGCCCGAACCGTCGCCTCATCGTAGCCGCCAATCGGCAGCACCACTTGCACGGCCGGCGTGCGGTGGCCGCTCTTGGTGGGGCCCCCTTGGATCAGCCCGGCCATGAACTCGCGCAGTTCGGTCACGTCATAGGCGCCGAACTCCATCTCGTAGATGATGAAGTCGGCCCAGGTCTGCGCCAGGCGCAGGCCCTCTTTGTAGCCTCCCTGGCTGCCGCCCCGGCCCTCGGTGAAGTAGTAGATGGGCTGCTTGCGCGCGAGAAGATCGACGGCCTTGCTGATGCGCTTCGGCTTGGGTGCTGATTGCGCGTCGCCCAACGGCAGTAGCATGCCGAGCAGAACGAGAGCGGGTAAGATCCAGACGAACTTCCTCACGGGGCCTCCAAAAAACCTGCGTTGAACGGCGTGAACCACAGAGTATCGTATACGGCAGGGCGGGGAGTCAGGGCTTGTTCGATAGAGCCGCTTTCGGGATCTTGCAGCCGATCGTTCCCGCGATCGCCGCAACATCATACTCGCCCTGAAACCCAATGAGCTGGTGCGCGGCCCACGGTTCGAGACCGTGCTCGTCAACCAGCCAGCGCACCATATCCGTTGTTGCGATCTTGAGCGCTTCGTTGAGCGTATCGCCCGACTTGTTACCGATGCTGACTAGGTAGTCCGAGTTCTCGATCCGTAGCGTCGTAAGTCGGGCATTCTTCTTGAGGTCAATCGTGAACTCGACATCGAGCGATGTCTCTACGCCCGAACCAACGGCCTCGCCATCGCCCTGGATAGCGTGCCCGTCGCCGAACATCAAGAAGCCGCCCTCGTGGTAGACGGGAATGTAGACGGTGGCCCCCTCTTTGACTTCTTTGTAATCCATGTTGCCGCCCCAGTTGCCGGTCGGACCCGAACGCGGGGCATCGTCGCCGGCGGGTGGGACGCCGATGCAGCCGAGAAGCGGTTGCGCCTTGAACTCCAGCTTGATCTTCGTGCTCACGGGTTCGCGCATGCGGACCGTGTTGCGTCCGAGATCAATGACCCAGGGGACGAGGTCGGTGCGGCCTTCGAGGAAGTTGTTGGGGCCGCCAAGCACCATTGCCTTTGCGTAGAGCCGAGGCTGCCGTTCGTAATCCTCGGTGAGGGCATAACCGCCAATGTGGTAGGCCGTGTATCCCCACTTTCGGTTCAGGCGGACCTTGTCGAGATGCACGACGAGCGCATCGCCCGCGCGCGCCCCCTCGACGTAGAACGGGCCGGTGAGCGGGTTCCCGTGCGTCTTGGTACGGCGCACACCCTGGAAGTCCCAGCCAGCCGAGTCCACGGTCTTGGTGATGACCCTGTCGCCGGGCCGGATGCGGGCCTCGATGGGGTGATTGCGGTCGAAGGTGTGGTGGTTGCGTTTGTTGATGACGCGGTGCACTTCGGCCCTCCCTATTGACGGAAGCAGTAGCACCGCCACTGCGAGTGTGTTTCTGACCCATAAAAGCTTCTTGGACATCACGTCCGAGAATATACCAAGCAGCTGCCCGATCCGGCATCGGCTGCTGCCAAGCACCGCCCCTGGGTCACCTCCTCCTGCAGCGTCCCAAGCTGCGTGGCTCGTTCCGGAATTGTATGCTCATAGAGACGTGAACCTTCGACCCCAACGATTGGCCCTTTGGGTGCCTTGTGCTGTGTCAATCCTGATTGCGATGTTTCCGCCCAACGCGGTGGGCGAACCATCCTCGGATGGCGCCGGGGCCGGCTTTCAAGAATCGGTGCGGCCGTTTCTCGCCAAGCACTGTACGGCCTGCCACAGCGCCGACGTGACCATGGCGGAGCTGAACTTCCAAGCCTTCTCGGATGCCACGTCCGCCCTCAAGGATCCTCACACCTGGGAGCGCATCGAGAAAGTGCTGGCCGAAGGGCGCATGCCTCCCGAGGGGCGTCCGCGGCCAACCGGTGACGAAACGGGTCTCGTCTTGCGATGGATCGAGACCGAGCTGAAGCGGAGCGCGGAGGAGCATCCTCCCGACCCCGGCCGTGTCACAGCCCGCCGACTTAATCGCGCTGAATACAACAACACGGTCCGCGATCTCGTCGGGGTCGACTTCCGGCCCGCCGACGACTTCCCCGCCGACGATACGGGTTACGGTTTCGACAACATCGGCGACGTGCTTTCGCTCTCGCCCGTACTGATGGAGCGCTACCTGGCCGCCGCCGAGCAGATCGCCGAACAGGCGATTGTAGCCGAGCCCTATGTTGAGCCGACGCTCGAGCGCTACCTGGCTCCTCGCGGCCCGGAAGAGAACACACTCGAGAAGCCCAACCCCATCCCGTACTCGCGGGAGGGGGCGATCCGTTTCAAGCACGAGTTCCCGGCCAACGCCGAATATGAACTCCGGGTGCGCTGGGTCGATCGACGGGAAGTTCCAATGCCCGGACCCGGCAACCCGAACCCGCCCAAGCCCCCGCCGCTGCCATTCGAGATTACGGTGGATGGGGAGCGCATCGAGGTGGTCGAGATCCCACCGGGAGCCTACGCCGATCGGCAGCGCGACCTGAGGTTGGTCGTGGACGCCGGGGTCCACGCGATCGAAGGCCGCTTTCTGGTCGATGTGACCAAGATCCCCGACCACCAGGCCAAGGATTACAAGAAGCCTCGGCGCATGGCCTTCCTCGACCGCGCGGAGATCCATGGGCCATTCAGCCGCAAGTCGCCGCCCCTCACCCCCAGCCACAAGAAGATCTTCGTTTGTGGCCACCGGAACTGGCAGCATGGGCCTGGTTGTTCGCAACAGATCGTAGCCAATCTGGCCCGTAGCGCCTACCGCCGGCCCGTGGGGCAGGACGAGATCGACGCGCTCAAGCGGCTCGTCGCGTTGGCCCAGGAGTCGGGCGACTCCTTCGAGCAGGGCATCCAATTGGCTCTCCAGGCCGTATTGGTTTCGCCACACTTTCTGTTCCGGATCGAACAGGACCCCAACCCTAACGACCCGCGGGCGGCGCATCCGATCAATCAATACGAGTTGGCGTCGCGGCTATCGTACTTCTTGTGGAGCAGCATGCCCGACCAGCGGCTGTTGCAACGCGCCACCGACCTCGAGTTGCGCGACCAGACGGCGCTCGAGGCCGAGGTCACCCGGATGTTGGCGAGCCCCAAATCCCGAGCGCTAGTCGACAACTTTGTGGGCCAGTGGCTCGAGCTTCGCAATCTCGATACCGTCTCCCCCGACCCGGACCGCTTCCCCGACTTCGACGAGAATCTCCGGCAAGCGATGCGGCGCGAGACCGAGCTCTTCTTCGAGACCGTGATGCATGAGGACCGCAGCATCCTCGATCTGCTCGACGCGCGCTTCACGTTCCTCAACGAGCGGCTGGCTCGGCACTACGGAGTGGAAGGCGTCGATGGCCCGCAGTTCCGGCGGGTGAGCCTCGACGGCAGCCGGCGGAGCGGCGTGTTGACGCAGGGCAGCATTCTCACGATCACGTCGTATCCCACGCGCACCTCGCCGGTCTTGCGCGGCAAGTGGCTGCTCGACAATATCTTGGGTGCGCCTCCCCCGCCTCCGCCGGCAGCGGTGAGTCTGGACGAAGCCGAAGCGAGTCAGGGGCGGACGTTGCGGGAACGTTTGGAAACCCACCGCGCGGACCCGGATTGCGCCGTTTGCCACACCAAGATGGACGCACTCGGCTTCAGTCTCGAGAACTATGACCCCGTGGGCCGCTGGCGGACCCACGAGGGCGACCTGCCGCTCGATACCTCCGGCGCGCTGCCGGGAGGCCACTCCTTTACTACCCCGAGCGAGATGAAGGCGGTGCTGCGGCTCAAGAAGGATGACTTCGCCCGTTGTTTGGCCGAAAAGATGTTAACCTACGCACTAGGCCGTGGGCTAGAGAGCTACGACCGTCCCGCGATCGAACACATCCTGCAGGAAGTCGCCGAGGACGATTACCGTTTCTCGCGGCTGGTGATCGCAATTGTGAATAGCAGGCCCTTCCAGATGCGGCGGGGCGACGGAGGGAAGCGATGATGACGCGCCAACCCTTTTCCAGACGAGCCCTTTCCAGACGCACGATGTTGCGAGGCATGGGCGCCGCCTTGGCGCTGCCCTTCCTCGACGCGATGGTCCCGGCGTTCGCCGGCAGCGCGAGCAAGCTCACCACAGGCAAGCCTCCGGTGCGGATGGCTATTGCCTATGTCCCCAACGGGATCATCATGGAGGACTGGACTCCCGCCGAGGTCGGCAGCAACTTCAGCCTGTCGAAGGTGCTCGAGCCGGTGGCGGACTTCCGCGACGACATCCTCATGTTCTCCGGGCTAACCCATAACAACGGCCGGGCGCTGGGCGACGGGCCCGGTGACCATGCCCGCGCGGCCGCATCGTTTCTCACCGGCGTTCACCCGCGAAAGACGGACGGCGCCGACATTCAGAACGGCGTCTCGGTCGATCAGGTGGCGGCGCAGATGCTGGGCGACCGCACCCGTTTCGCTTCGATCGAGCTGGGTACCGAGCACGGCCGGCTGGCGGGCAACTGCGACTCGGGCTACAGTTGCGCCTACAGCAACAGTGTCTCTTGGCGTAACGAAACCGTGCCGATGCCGCCGGAGGTCAACCCGCGGCTGGTGTTTGAGCGCTTGTTTGGGCGTGCCGGCACGAAAGACGATCCGGCGGCGCGGGCAAAACGGCGGCGGTATGACAAGAGCATCCTTGATTTTGTTCAAGAGGACACCCGCAAGCTGAAGGGTGATCTCGGCCCGACCGACCGGCGCAAATTGGACGAATACTTGGACGCGGTTCGCGAGATCGAAAAGAGGATTTCCGTTGCCGAGACCTCATCCTCTGACGCCGAGCCCACGATCGATCGTCCGGCGGGCATTCCGGTCTCGTTCGCCGACCATACGAAGTTGATGTTCGACCTTCAAGTCGTTGCCTTCCAGACGGACTTGACGCGAATCACTTCGTTCATGCTCGGTCGCGAGGGCAGCAACCGTACCTACCGGGAAATCGGCGTACCGTATGCCCACCACGGCTTGACCCACCACCAGAACGACGAAGAGAAGATCCGGCAGATCAGCAGCATCAACCGCTTTCACATGGAGCAGTTCGCATATTTCCTCCAGCGGTTGGACTCGATCAAAGAGGGCGACGGCACGCTGCTCGACCACTCGATGGTCCTGTACGGCAGCGGGCTCGCCGACGGCAACAAGCACACCCATCACGACCTGCCGGTGCTGGTCGCAGGCCACGGCGGCGGCGCGCTGCACCCGGGCCGCCACGCCCGCTATCCCGAGGAAACACCGATGACGAATCTGTACCTCTCGATGCTCGACATCATGGGAGTGCAGCCGGAGTCGGTGGGTGATTCCAACGGCAAGTTAGAGCATCTGTCGGACATCTGATCTCCCTTGTGGAGTCTTGTCGGCGATAGCCTCAGGTGCAGTCACCGGGACGGGCGAAGGCGTCGTTCGCTCTGTCCCTAGTGGCGTAGCGACTCTTTGATGTCTCCCATGGACGAACCTGTCATCGCTCCGCCCGCCAAGCGCCGGAACACACTCAGCCGCGCGCTGCCCATAGTGGTGGTTGCGGTTGCCTGCTTCTCGCTCCCAGCGCGTGCTGACCACTGCCTCCAAGTCGACGAGAAGACCGGCCGCCGCGCCGCCGAGTTGATTCGGGAGGCGCGCGAATTGGTCTACAAGGATTGGCAACAGCCGGTACAAGTGGAAACGGCCGAGTGGGTCGGCGGCAGCGTGCGGGTCAACGGGAAGCAGGCAGTGGACCTGGCCTATGTCTACATCCCAAGTTCCGGCGACCGCTACGAGAACCTGGGCTGGAAGACCGACTGCGGATTGAACGACATCCCGCGTACGGTCCCTCGCTCCCCGTTTGCTCCGGGGGAGCCGGGCGGGTCCGAGAGAACGAAGCCGCAGGTACTGGGGATCGTGGAAATCCCGGCTCTGTTTGACTGGGTGGCGCAAGCCCAGGGGCGCCCTTCAACGGGAAAGCCGATTCCCATCCGCGGGGAGGCCAGGCCCGATTCCGTCACTGTGCGAGAGGTCTCGCGGTTGCAGGAACTGGCCGGTGCCGAGTACGCGTACGAGGCCTCGGGAGCGATCGTATCCGGGCAGTGGGGAAACTGGTTTCGGGTCGCGTCGCGGGATGGCCAGAGCGGCTGGGTGGGACCGGATCACATCGGGACCTTCCACCCGCTTCAGAACCTGCTGCTGGAACACCTGTCCTATCTCAACGAGCGCTGGGATGGGCTGATCTTCGAAGAGCCGGACCCCGTCTCGCCCGCGCGAGGAATCGACGCGACGTGGCGCAACCACCTGGGCCGCGAAGTGCCCATCGAGGTAGTTGGCGATCGCTGGATGAACGGCTACCTGTGGATCGAAGTCGTCATCCTATCGGGGAGCCCCTGCGCTGCTGCCGAGAAGCCCGCGGCGCTGGGCGGGGGCTGGGTACGTGCCCACGACACGCTGGGACGGCCCTCAGCGTGGTTCTATTCTCGCGGGTGCTGACACCGGTCGCGGGCTGCAAGTTCCCGTCTTGCTCAGGGGAGATTTGTCATGGCACAGGTTACAGTTACCAGCCTCGATAACTATCAGACACTTGTCACCACCGATAGTCATGCGTTGCTCGCCGATGAGCCGAAGGGCGTGGGCGACGGTCTGGGTCCCGACCCTTACGAGCTGCTACTGAGCTCTCTTGGCGTTTGCACGGCGATGACGCTCGAAATGTACGCGCGACGTAAGGGGTGGGCCTTGGGCAAGGTCCGCCTCGAGCTGTCTCATGGGCGGGTGCATGCGCGGGATTGCGAAGAGTGCGAAGCCGACGACGGGCTGGTCGACCGGATCAACGTGCGGATGTACTTCGAGGGCGACCTCGACGCGGAGCAACGAGAGCGGCTGGCCTACATTGCAACCCGCTGCCCGGTGAGGAAAACGATCGATTCCGGACCGGTAATTACGGAAGAGCTGGTGGGCTGAGGAACCGCAGCCAAACGCCCTGCCGGAAGGCACAAGGCGGCACTCTCCCTACGTGTCGCCCGAGAGGATCTGACTCGCCCCCGACCTCATGAACAGGAAGTCGCTGCCGAGAGTCATGTAGGCGGCTCCCTTGGCGTGCCACTCGTCCACCTCCTCGCGCGTGCCGCCGGTCATCCCGTAGGGAATGCCGGCCGCCGAGGCCTTGCGAAGCGCCTCTTCACAAAGAGCCATTAACGCAGGGCTACGGGCGAAAGCGGTCCACTGGCTGGCGCCGTCGGCTCCTGCACTCTCACTGGCGGGCTTAACCAACGACTGCCCCGGTTCGAGCATCGAGAACGCGACATCGTTCGGCCCGACGAAAACCGCGTCCACGCCCGGCAGGGCCAGGATCTCCTCCAAGTTGCGGATGGCGTCGGCGCTCTCGATTTGAATGATCAGGGTGGCTAGCCGGTCGGCCTCGGCCATGTACTCCTGAGCTCCGAAACTGTACCGCGCGGCGCGATAGGGTCCGAAACTACGCCTGCCCACGGGCGGAAACTTGGCGGCCTCGATGGCGCGGCGAGCCTCCTCGACGGAGTTGACCATGGGAACCATCACCGCGCCCACGCCCTGATCGAAGAGCCAGTTGATGATGTGATAGTCGTTTTCGGGAGCGCGGACGACCGGTGTAACGTCCGTTCCCCGAAAGGCTCCTAGCAGACCGGGGAAGTCGGATTGGGTCAGCTCGCAGTGCTGCAAGTCGAGGATCGCGAAGTCGACGCCCAGTTCGGTCATCACCTCCGCGCTGGCGTAACTCGAAAAGGTGCACCAACTGCCGATCAGTTTCGACCCGCTGCGCAATCGGTCTGAGAACGTCGTGGCCATCCCGGCATTCTACGCGGTCTTGGGTCGAAACCGAAATTCCCCCTGATGCAAACCCCTTGCGGTTAAGAGCGGAGATCCGGCCGGCACGCCGGACGTGCCGAGCCTTCCGCGGAAGGGATAGCCCAATCGCCACGGGTACGGCTCCCACGGCGGCGTGTCGCGCGTTCTTGGCCGTGGTAGCATCAGTCTCGACATCATGGCGGACGACATGTGGTACCTTGCCGAATCCGAGTCCATGGGATGAACAACCGGAAGCCAAGCCGTCGAAGCTTCTTGAGCGGTGCGCTCGGTTCCGCCCTCGGTCCGTTCATCCCCCTCGCGCTCGCGGCGAAGACGAGCTTCCGCTATGTCCTCTCCTCTTGCATGTATGGGACGACCCCACTAGAGGAGATTCTTCCTGAAGTCGCCAAGATCGGGGCCGAGCACATCGACATCTGGCCTCGCGTACACGGCAGCCAGCGCGAGCAGATCGAGGAGATGGGTCGCGAGGCCTTCGGCCGCCTTCTCGCCAGGCACCAGGTCAAATTGGGCGTGGTGACCCGCTATGACCTCGGCCCGTTCAAACTGCGGGACGAAATGCGGTTCGCGCGCGCTTTTGGCGGCAAGCTGCTCATCACGGGCGGCCACGGCCCGAAGGGTCTCGGCGGGGCGGAGTTGCGGGCGGCCGTGAAGCTCTTCGCCGAGCAGATGAAGCCGCCTATCGCCGCCGCCGAAGAATACCAAGTCACAATCGGCATCGAGAATCACGGGAACGGTCTCATCGACGCCCCGGACGCGGTGAAGTGGCTCGTCGAGTTCGCGCCGTCCAAAGCCCTCGGCATCGCGCTGGCTCCCTATCACCTTCCGCAGGACCCGTCGCTGATCGCCCAACTCGTCCGTGACCTCGGAGAACGAATGGTGATGTTCTACGCCTGGCAGCACGGCAAGGGCGCATCCAAAAAGCTGCCCAAAGCCGAGGAGCTGGAGCAGTTGCCCGGCCGTGGCACCCTTGACTTCACGCCGATCGTTGCGGCCCTCAAACAGACCGCCTACTCGGGCTTCACATCGATCTTCATGCACCCGGTGCCGCGAGGCATACCGATCCTCGACTCCACGGAAGCGGTCACCGCCGAGATCAACGGTGCCCGGCAATACCTGGAGTCGCTCGTTTAGGCCTCGGCCTCTTTTTCGCATCGCTTGGTAGTGTCCTACGGCTAGTGAGAAGCGCGGACTCGGCTTCGAGTATCCTAGGTCTGTCAGGACGAGTTAGACTTCACCGCCGGAGGCACGCATGCACACCTTGCTGCTAGTAACAGTGCTCGTCGTTGTAGGGCTAGGTATTTTCAGCGCCGGCTACTATGTGGGTTGGAGAACTCGGGACCATCAGCAGCCTTAGCCTACAACGTGCCCAGCAACGCAAGCTCAGGACATTACGGGCGCTTTGACGCCGGACTCGGAAGACCTTATACTGGATAAAAGGGTGTCGGCTCGAGGGCCTGTGCGTCCTGGAGCGTTGACTATCCAGGCAGGGTTCCCGGCTCAACAGTAACCACCCGGTGCGGGTGTGTCGAGGAGGATAGGCCCGGGCTGGCGTAGCTCAGTTGGTAGAGCATCTGATTTGTAATCAGACGGTCGGGGGTTCGAGTCCCTCCGCCAGCTCCACTGAGCGATGGTCGAGCCCGCGGCGTAGATTGCTTCGGATCAAGTTAGGCAAGTCAGGCTTTCCGGCGGGAGTAACTCAATGGTAGAGTCACAGCCTTCCAAGCTGTTGGTTGCGGGTTCGATTCCCGTCTCCCGCTCCAGAGTTCTCCCCTAACGGCATCGGGTTCGGGAACAAGATAAGCCGATGTAGCTCAGTTGGTAGAGCGCGTCCTTGGTAAGGACGAGGTCACCGGTTCGAGCCCGGTCATCGGCTCCAGCATTCGCGATTTTCCCGACGCGGAAGTGCCGAGGTTCAGCAGGACTGGTTCGGAGGAACCGGAAAGAGGCAATTGCGAGACACAGGGATCTAAGTTCAGCGGACGGGTGGCCGAGTGGTTAAAGGCAGCAGACTGTAAATCTGCCGGACTCAGTCCTACAGAGGTTCGAATCCTCTCCCGTCCACCACCGAATTTCTTACCGATTTCAACAGAGCGAAGAGAGGCGAAGATGGCGAAGGAGAAATTTGATCGCAGCAAGCCGCACGTGAACGTGGGGACGATCGGACATATCGATCACGGCAAGACGACGCTGACCGCGGCCATCACCAAGGTGCTGCAGAAGCACGATGCCAGCGTGTCGTTCCGCTCGTTCGACTCGATCGACAACGCGCCGGAGGAAAAGGCCCGCGGCATCACCATCGCCGTGGCCCACGTCGAGTACCAGACGGCCAACCGCCATTACGCGCACGTCGACTGTCCCGGCCACGCCGACTACATCAAGAACATGATCACCGGCGCGGCGCAGATGGACGGCGCCATCCTGGTCGTCGCCGCCACCGACGGGCCGATGCCGCAGACGCGCGAGCACATCCTGCTGGCGCGGCAGGTGGGCGTGCCGCATGTGGTGGTGTTTCTCAACAAGTGCGACGCGGTCGACGATCCCGAGTTGCTCGAGTTGGTGGAGTTGGAAGTGCGCGAGTTGCTGACGAGTTACGGTTTCCCGGGCGACGACATCCCGGTGATCCAGGGCTCGGCGCTGAAGGCGCTCGACGGCGACGAAGAGGCCGAGAAAGAGATCGAGAAGCTGATGGAGGCGGTCGACAGCTACATTCCGACGCCGCAGCGGGACAAGGACAAGCCGTTCTCGATGCCGATCGAAGACATTTTCTCGATCTCGGGTCGCGGCACGGTGGTAACGGGGCGGATCGAGCGCGGGACGGTGAAAGTAGGCGAGGAGATGGAGATCATCGGGTTCCGCGAGACGCAGAAGAAGGTGATCACGGGCGTCGAGATGTTCAAGAAGCTTTTGGACCAGGGCGAAGCAGGCGACAACGTGGGGTTACTGGTGCGCGGATTGGAGAAGGACGAGGTGGAGCGCGGGCAGGTGGTGGCGAAGCCGGGCTCGATCAAGCCGCACACGAAGTTCAAGGGCGAAGTGTACGTGCTGAAGAAGGACGAAGGGGGCCGGCATACGCCGTTCTTCAAGGGGTACCGGCCGCAGTTTTACTTCCGGACGACGGACGTGACGGGGGTAGCGCAGTTGCCGGAGGGGACGGAGATGGTGATGCCGGGAGACAACGTGACGATGGAAGTGGAGTTGATCTCGCCGGTAGCGATGGAGCAGGGGTTGCGGTTTGCGATCCGGGAAGGCTCGCGAACGATCGGCGCCGGTACTGTCTCCGAAGTCGTTGAGTAGCGGCGCTGAAAACTGGATTCGGAAGGTTGCGAGGAGGAACGAATGGCGAGAGAGATCGTGACTTTGGAGTGCACAGAGACGAAGGATCGTAACTACACGACGACGAAGAACAAGAAGAAAACGCCGAACCGGCTTGAGTTGAAGAAATATTCTCCTCGGCTGCGTCGCCACACGGTTCACCGCGAGGTCAAGTAGAAGAGCCAGACGGCTGGGGTAGCGCAACCGGCCCCCTGGATGCGAAGATAAGGAGAGCCGGCCGCTCCCTAGGGGCGTAGGTTCAACGGTAGACCAGCGGTCTCCAAAACCGCGAGTGGGGGTTCGAATCCCTCCGCCCCTGCCACCCCTGAAGCTCAACAGTTCATTCGGGTAGGTGTGGATAGGTAGGTCGTGCGGCAAGGAGCAGAGTGATGGCAACGGTCGCGAAACGCGGATCGGGTTCAAAGAAAGCCGCCCAGGGCGGTATCGGCGGAGTGCTGACTGCGATTCCGACTTGGCCCTCCCGGTTTCGCGCTTATGTAGACGGCCTGGAGCGCGAAATGCGGCTGGTGACTTGGCCGAGCCGGAAGCAGGTGCAAGCGACCACCGTCGTGGTGTTGGTAACGGTATTTGCCTTCGCGCTGTTTTTCGGCGTGGTGGACTATCTTCTGGCCCTGGGACAGACGAATCTGTACCAGCAGTTTACTCGGTAGCCCTCGGTGCAAGGAAGGGAGTCAGTCTTGTGAGCGAAATGGAGCCGATCAACGAGGTTACCGAGGTTGAGGCGGAGACGGCTCCGGCAGCGACCGAGATGGCCGAAGAGGCCCCCGTCGAGGACGCAGTGGTCAGGGACCCAGTGGTCGAGGACCCAGTAACGGCAGAGCCGGTTGAAGAGGCTCCCGTGGACCAGGCTTCAGTGGCCCCCGCGGCGGAGGAACCCGTGGAGGAAGCTCCGGCGCAAGAAGAGACTCCAGAGGTCTTGGCCGCGGAAGAGGTTCCAGCGGAGGAACCGGCGCAGGCAGAGGCTCCCGAGGAACCGGTGGTGGAGGACCTTTCAGAGGCCTCGGTGGAGGAAGCAGTGGCCGCCCTACCGACCGCAGAGGAGGCTCAGGAGCTGGCCGAGGAGGCTGTGGAGGCCCCCGAAGTCGAGGCGGCCGCGGAGATCGAAGAAGCGCCGGTGGTTGACGAACTCCCAGAGGAGGCTGAGGAGGCTGAAGAAGCCGCCGCGCCAATCTCGGTGGGCGTACCGGGTATGGATTGGTACATCATCCATACCTACTCGGGTTTTGAGAACAAGGTCAAGGAGAGCCTCCTTTCCCGGGCACAGGCTTTCGGGCTAGACGAACGTATCGGCGAACTCCTGATTCCGACCGAAGACGTGGTCGAGATGAAGGGCGGCCAGAAGGTCACCAGTAAGCGGTTGCTCTATCCCGGCTACGTGTTGGTGCAACTGAAGATGGATGACGAACTCTGGCACGTGGTACGGAACACGCCCCGCGTAACGAGCTTCGTAGGCAGCGGTCAGATGCCGACACCCCTCGCCGACGACGAGGTCAACCAGATCCTCTACCGGCAGACGGTGTCGAAGGAGAAGCCGCGGCCCAAGATGACCTTCGACCACAACGATCGGGTCAAGATCATCGACGGTCCGTTCTCCAACTTCACCGGGACGGTGGAAGAGGTCAACGAAGATCGCAGTACGATCAAGGTGATGGTAACGATCTTCGGGCGAGGGACGCCGGTCGAGCTGGAATACTTTCAAGTCGAGAAAGAGAAAGTCTAGACGGATAGGTCATGGCAAAGAGAATCAAGTCGCAGATCAAGTTGCAGATCATGGCCGGAAAGGCCACGCCGGCGCCGCCGGTCGGGCCGGCTCTGGGTCAGGCGGGCATCAACATCATGGACTTCTGCAAGGCGTTCAACGCGAAGACGTCCACGAACGATCTCGACGGGCTGATTGTGCCGGTCGTGATTTCGGTCTACCAAGACCGCTCGTACTCGTTCGTCACCAAGACGCCGCCAGCCTCGGTGCTCCTCAAGCGGGCCGCGAATCTGGCGAAGGGGTCGGGTGAGCCGAACCGCAACAAAGTCGGCTCGGTGACGAACCGGCAGGTGGAGGAGATCGCCAAGGCGAAGGCGCCCGATCTCAACAGCAACGACCTCGAGGCGGCGGTCAAGATTATCAGCGGGACGGCCCGCAGCATGGGAATCCGGATAGAGGGCGCATAAACCCGAAGGAGTCCCCTCCACGACGGCGGGGACCTATAGGGAGAGGAACGTCATGGCAGGTAAGCGAGGCAAGAAATACAAGGCGGCTGCCGAGAAGCTGACCGCACAGGATTACCCGCTCACGGAAGCGATCCCGTTTCTCAAAGAGAACAAGGTCGCCTCCTTCGACGAGAGTGTTGAAGTGCATATGAACTTGGGCGTTAACCCCAAGCACGCGGACCAGATGGTCCGCGGCACGGTCGTTCTGCCCCATGGGCTGGGCAAATCGAAAAAGGTGCTCGTGATCGCGGCGGGCGACAAGGCCAAAGAGGCCGAGGACGCCGGCGCCGACCACGTGGGTGGGGAAGAGATGGTCAAGAAGATCCAGACCGAAAACTGGCTTGACTTCGACGCCGTGGTGTCCACGCCCGACATGATGAAGTTCGTGGGGCGTCTGGGCAAGGTTCTCGGACCCAGGGGCCTGATGCCGAATCCTAAGACGGGCACGGTGACGATGGACGTCGCCCAAGCGGTCCAGGAGATCAAGGCCGGCAAAGTCGAGTTCCGTGTCGACAAAGGCGGCGTGATCCATGTGCCGGTTGGAAAGCTGAGTTTTTCCACCGAGATGTTGAACGAGAACGCGACAGCGCTGATTCAGGCTGTGGTCAAGGCCAAGCCCGCCGCGGCGAAAGGGCGCTACGTCGAGGCGGTCACGATGTGCTCGACGATGAGCCCGGCGGTGCGGCTCAATGTCTCGGATCTAACGACGTAAGGGCTGATAGCGATGAAGACCAAGGCAACTAAAACCGCTGACCTCGATCAGCTTCGGAGCGACTTGGCGACGTCGCCAACCGTGTTCCTTTGCGCTTTCGAAGGCTTGAAAGTCGCGGAGGACTACGACCTTCGCAAACAGATTCGCGCCACCGGGGCGAGCTACCGCGTTCTCAAGAATCGCTTGGCTCTGCTGGCCTCGGAAGGTACGCCCTACGAGGAGGTGCTGTCGAACCTGACCGGCATGACCTCGATGGCCTTCGGCGGCGACGACCCCGTCGCCCTCGTCAAAGCTTTAGTGGCGTACGGCAAAGACCACGCGGTGTTTACGTTCAAGGCCGGCGTCGTTGAGGGGCGGGTGCTCGATGTGGCCGCTTTGAACGAGTTGGCGAAGCTGCCGGGCCGCGACGACCTGCACGCCAAGCTGTTGTTCCTGATTCAGGCGCCTGCTCAAAGGCTGGCGACGGTGATCAATGCCGTGGGACGAAACTTGGCGGTGGTGATTGATCAGGGGGTTCAGGAGAAGAAGTTCGCATCCTGACCGCCGCAACTAGATTACTGGGCGGGCCGCACCCGCCGCGGAAGAAGGAGTTACGACCAACATGGCTGATGTAAACGCGATTTCTGAACAGATTCAAGGCCTCACACTGCTGGAAGCGGCCGACTTGGTGAAGACGCTCGAAGAGAAGCTCGGCGTCTCGGCTGCGGCCGCGACTGTGGCCGTAGGGCCCGGCGCCGCGGCGGCAGCGGAGGAGGAGGAGGAGCAGACCGAGTTCTCGGTGATGCTCACCGGCGTGGCCGGGAACAAGATCTCGGTCATCAAGGCGGTTCGTGAAGTGACCAGCCTGGGCCTCAAAGAGGCCAAAGACCTGGTCGATAATCCGCCCAAGGCGGTCAAGGAAAATATCGCCAAAGACGAGGCTGAAGCGCTTCAGGCGAAGCTGACCGAGGCCGGAGCGACAGTCGAGTTGAAGTAGTCCCCGGCCGCGCAGTCGAGGACCTCTACTGGCGCTCCGGGCCTTGCCCCGGACGCCGATCCGGGGGGATGACGCGGTATAACGGTGGAGCCGGTGTCCGCTTGGCCGTAAGCCATCAGAAGCTTAGCTCCGATCGACTGAGTGCGTTGAGGAAACGGTATACGGCGGTCGATTTCGCCACACTCGAGCCGTCGAAGAAGGACCAATCGGTCCAAGTAGCCGGCCTGCCACGCTACGTTGGTGACTAACCTGAGGGGCTCAGGACAGCAATCCTGACTGTGGCAACCGGCACGGTTGGGCGTGGGGGGAGCGAGACCAGCAACCATGCCGGGTCGCCCTCCGCACCGATCTTCTTCTGACACAACTGTCCGCAGCTCGGACCCCGGTTTTGAGGTCCGCGCCACAAGCGTGCCGAGGGCGGCGATTGCAAGGCGACGAGATGTGCAAGTCACGCTAACTTGTCGTAGTCGCTGTGCGAGCCAATCCAGAACCAGGTCACGCGGTCCTTCTCACGTATCCCGAGGACCCGATAGCCTATTCCAACCCGGGCCGACCAAGTGTTTTCCTCGTGTTTTACTTGCTTGAAGTGCAAACTGGGGTGGAAAGGATCTTGCGTGAACAACCGGAATGCCTCCCGAGCTTGACGACGTACGGAGGAGGGGAGACCCTCGATCAGCGGCTAAAACGGATCAGTCGCGAACGACCTCATAGGTCGTCAGGAATGAGTTCTCGGACCCGGCCCGCCTGGATGTCCGCCCGGGCTTCGTGAGCGAGGCTCCGAAGCGCCGTCCGCTTCTTCGCAAGGGCAGCGTCCCACTCTTTTCCCCCGGCAATCTCCTGCAACACCCGCGATCCCAACGCATGTTGATCCTTGTCGGGCAGGTCCGCAGCGGCCTTGAACGCCTTTTCCAGTAGGTGTGTTACTGCTGTCAACTATTGTAGCCCGTCGCGACCGAGTCTCGATCCTGAGTCCCGGAGGCTTTTAGTCCGCCGGGCTCCTAGGCCAGGCAAAACAGCCAGATCGACTTGCCGATCTTGGCGCGGGGCTCGTGGCCCTCCAGCCAGGCCGACGCCAGCTGGTAGATTCCTTGCAGGTGAGTGACGCTAATCGCCACCCAGCCACGGGGTCGATCTTGCGGGCCGAACAGCTTGGCATGGCCCAAGCCGACGGCGCCCGGCGAGGTAGCGCCAAAGTAGTCGAGATGCAGCTTGTCGATGCCGTGGCTCTCCACTAGCGGGCCAGGCGATGCAGGTCCTGGCCCCAGTCCAGATTGCTGTCGCCTAGCACCTCGTGTTCCCGGCCTTTCGCGAAAGAGTTGAAGTACGCCAGGTAATGAGGGCGGTGGCCCAATGCGCGAGAGGAGCCTGCTCCGAACCGATCGCAAAGTTACCGTCCTGATAGGCCGCAGGCCTTCTGCGATGTGGTAGCCCTCGTCGTAGGTGGCATTGAACTCGCTGTAGGTGTCCACAACCCGGAACACCATCAACAGACCAAGCGCCGACACCAAACACACCTCGCCCCACCGGCCCCATGGCGAAAGACCTCCGGTGTTTTTGGAATCGTTCACAAAGTAGCGGGAAACTCTTCCAGACCCAAGCCCGCCGACAAGTCAGTCGCCGCCAATGTAGTACAGCCAGATCGACTTGCCGATCTTGACGCGGGGCTCGCGGCCCTCCAGCCAGGCAGACTTCGGCTCGTAGATCCCCTGGACATGAGTAACGCTGCTCGCCACCCAGCCGCGGGGGCGGTCTTGCGGGCCGAATTTCGTCGTCTGCTTCAGGCCCAGGATCTCGGGCGATGTGGTCCCGAAGTATCGCAGTGCCAGTGATTCGATCCCCTGCTGTTTCGCGTAGAGGCTCAGGCGGTGTAGATCCTGCCCCCAGTCGAGATTGCTATCCCCCAAGACCTCATGTTCGCTGCCTCGTGCGAAAGAGTTGAAATAAGACAGATAGTCCGGGCGCGCGGCCCACGACTCGCCGGCATGCCATCCGAGCAGCAGAAGCCCGAGGGCCATGGTAAGGGGAGGGCGTGCACGCTCCCCGCCGGGGCGAAAACAACTCGCGGCCGAGATTGCCAGCAGAGGATACATCGGAAGGATATGCCGCACCCCGACGTTGATCGAGCTAGTCATCGATACGAGCAAGACTCCCGCCGCCGCGACCCAAGGGCACAGAGAACCAAGCGCGCTGTCGTTCCGCCACAGCAGAAGTAGGCCGGAACCCGCAATCAACAAAAGAAACGGCAAGGGGGTTTTCACCGCGAGCACCACCGGGAAATAGTGCCACCATCCCCCGGTGCCGACTTCGCCCAGCAGAAAGGCCTCATGCCCCCGCCGGGCATGGTCGACGACCCACGAGACGCCGGTAGCGGCATCTTGCAACGGGATCGGAACCTCCTCCGCCACCCAATACAACGTCCGGCTCAACGCCGAGCCTGGTGGGACGACACGATCCATCCGGGTGTACGGTCGGCGGCTGGGGTCACGTAGCGGACGCGCCTCGAACCCAAAGCAAGCCCATAGCGCTAGCAAAGCGGACGCGCTGAAGAGTAGAAGTTGCGATGCGCCAGCCCGAACGGCGCCGGTGCCCCCGGGGTTCGTATGTGCCCGGCCGTGCCATCGAGACAAGAGGAAGAAGCCTGCCAAGAAAACCGGCAGATAGGCCAGTGCCGAGTACTTCGAACCAACAGCGAAGCCGGCAATGCATCCGGCGACTGCGGCCCGGCGAGCACTCGGGGCTTGGCACCAGCGCCAAGCGGTGTAGGCTGCGGCCGTCAGCAGGGCCGCTAGGGCGAAATCCACCGTCGCGAGCCCGGCGTGGGCAAGCAGGTTCGGTGAGAACGCAACAAGCGCGCAGGCCACACACCCGGCGAGCACTCCGTACAGATCCACCGTCCAGCGGTACACGAAGAAGATCAGTACCGGTATGAAGAGCAGCACTCCGCCGCGTGCCAGCCTGAGCGTGGTCCAGTATTCCCCTTGTTCCTCAAGCAGGGACCGGGCAAAATGAACAAGATGGTCCCCGGAGCCGGCGCTGCGATGGAAGACCGTGCGGTACTCGACACCACGCCGATGCGGCAGCCAACCAATGGCCCAGCGCGCTAGCGGAGGTTGCTCGGCGCCGCTGGCGAATCGCCCGTGCTGGTAGGCCTCGAGGGCCGCGGCGATGTGATAGGGCTCGTCGTAGGTGGCGTTGAACTCGGGGTACGTCGCGGTGACCTGCCACAGCATCACCAACCCGAGAGCCACCGGGACCAGACCGCGCAGCACCACACCACGCAGGTCCGCGCCGCGCAGCAGGCCGGCGCGGCCGCGCCCAGCTCTGCTCTGCTCATTGTGCATGGGGAGTGGCGGCCGGGAGGCGCCTCACGCCGAAGTCTGTCCCCCCGCGGTCGGGCTCTGCGGGAAACCGATTCTTGCGACTAGCGCCGCATACCGCGGATGTGTCCGGACCGGATCAAACACCGGTTCACACTGCAAGTAGGCCAACGCCGAGGCGTCTTGCTCGAAGGCTTGCTCCATACAATCCATCGCAAGATCGACATTCCCGCGCATGATTTCGAGGATCGCCCGAGCCGACGGCGGCAAGGGGCGGGTCTCGGCATGCCGGTCGAGTTCATCGAGATAAGACTGTGCCTTTTCGGGATCCCCGAGCTTGATATGGGACGTCGCAAGCGTGATCAGTACGGTGAATTCGTCTCCCCCATACTCGCCCAGTTTCTCGAACGCCGCCAGCGCCTCCTGGTTGAGACCCTTTTGGCCGTAGCTTATTCCTAGGTCGAAATAGACGCCGGAGAACTGCGGATGCAACTCGATCGTGCGCTGGAACTGCTCGATCGCCTCGTCGTAGCGCCGGCAGAAATGCAGGATCCGGCCCACGGCCGTGCTGATGATCGGGGCCAACGGGTCAAGCTCATAAGCCCGCCGGATCTCGCTCTCAGCTTCCTCAAACCGAGTCATGGCCGCTAGAAACATCGCGAACTGATGATGCGCGGTGGCGTACCCGTCATTCAGCTCAATCGCCCGGCGGAACTCCTTCTCGGCGCCCGTCCAGTTCCGATCGATGCGGTGGTACACCAGCGCCAGTGCCGTGTGAGCTTCACACGACTCCTCGTCTATGCCGACGGCCTGGAGCGCCGCCTGTTTGGCTTTCTGCCGCGCTCCTTGCGGGTCGGGCGAGGGATATTGGCCGAATCCGAGCAGCAGATACGCCTCGCTCAACCCCGCCAGCGGGTACGCGAAATCGCAGTCGGCACAATTGGACTGTTCGAAACACTCGATCGCCTTCAGGATGTCTTCATAGCCGCGCCGGTTCAGATGGTAGCGTCCCTGCAAATACTGGTTGTACGCTTCGACGTCCGTGGTTCGCTTTTTGACGAGGGTGTGCTTTTCACCGCCGACCAGTTTGAGCCGCAGGTTTTCCACGATCGCCTGTGAAATCTCATCCTGGACTGCGAAGACATCTTCCATCTCGCGGTCGAAGCGTCGTGACCAAAGGTGATAGCCGTCGGCGACGTTGATGTGCTGCGCGGTGATGCGGAAGCGATTGCCCAGCTTGCGGACGCTCCCTTCGAGAAGGGTATCGACGCCGAGTTGCTCGCCCACCTTGCGCACGTCGTAGGCCTCGCCCTTGAACTGGAACGAGGACGTGCGCGAGACGGTCTTGAGCCCCTTGATGGACGTCAGCGCGACGATGATCTCTTCGGTAATGCCGTCGCAGAAGTACTCCTGGTCCCGCTCCGGGCTCATGTCGACGAACGGCAGCACCGCGATCGTGGGGTCGGGCGGCCGAACCCGGCGGTGGGCGCGCGTCGTCTCGATACTCAACTCACCCCGGACGTGCTCGAGGCCGGCCAGTACGTCGTCCATCGTTGCGTAGCGCTGCGCGGGATTCTTGGCGAGCAACTTGCGCACGAGGCGTTCGAAGCTCTCGGGCAGATCGTCGCGGTACTGGCGGATCGCCGGCGGCGGCGTGTTGACGATGTCGTAGAGCATGGCTTCGGCGGGCTGCCCGGCGTAGGGCACCTCGCCCGTGGCCAGCTCGAATAGCACGACGCCGAAAGAGAAGATGTCGGAGCGATGGTCGATCGCCAGTCCCTGCGCTTGCTCGGGCGACATGTAGGCCGCGGTTCCGCTTGTTCCCTCGCCCGGCTGAGACGGCTTGTTCCCCGCGACCAACGCCACGCCGAAGTCGGTGAGCTTCACGGCACCCTCGGCGGTCAGCAGCGCGTTGTCGGTCTTTACGTCGCGGTGGATGATGCCGTGCCGGTGCGCGTGTGCGAGTCCGCGGCCGACCTGGCGGGCGTATTCGATGACGGTCTTGGCGCCCAGTCCCGCGCCGTTGTCGCGGCTCTTGCGAATCCTCCCGCGCAGCGTTCCGCCGGGCAGAAATTCGAGCGCCATGAAGGGCTTGTCGGCGCCGTCTTCGACCTCGTAGATCGTGGCTACGTTGGGATGGTTCAGGCGCGAGAGCGCCCGCGCTTCCTTAAACAGGAGCTCTACCTCTTCCGCGGACGCGGACAGAGCGGGCGAGAGCAACTTCAGCGCGACCACGCGATCGAGCTTGAGGTCGCGGGCCTTGTACACCACGCCCATACCGCCTTCGGCGATCCGTTCGAGGATTTCGTAATGGGAGAGGTTTTGAACGGCCACGGCTGGCTTCATTATCTCGTACCCGGCGGGCGCTGCCCGGCCATCCTGTTTCTCGCACGCCCAGGGAACCAACAGCCTTACCGACTGTCCTTCGTGCGCGAAGATTCGCTGACTGTCCCCAAGAGCACCCAACAAAGCATCCGGCACGATCCCTCGACGCACCTCGGTAGGCGCTAGATGACGAACCAGTCTCGACGACAACAGACGAGCTACAAACCCGTTCCTCAGCAGCAGCATCCTGGACACTTCAAGACATCAGGGGGCAGCTAGCGCGGTGACGAACGAAATGCCAGCCACACCCGGCCGCCGCAACCCTTCCGTCATACTCGTAGGCATGGTCAGCGAGATTCTCGACTCGGGTGATCCATCAATCTACGACCTCAAAACTCGTGCGCCGGGTCCGGCGGGGACCCTTCCGCTCACGGCCGAGATGTTGCGGCGGCGGCCCAGCGGCGATATCTTTGGCTGGACCCAGGACGCGGGCATGGGTTGGGACCCGGCCACACTGGGCGGCAAGGAATTCCTGATCCTCAGCACCCAAGGCGGCATCCGCGCCCCCGACGGGAGCCCGATCGCTCTCGGCTACCACACCGGCCACTTTGAAGTGGGCTTATTGATGGAAGAGGCGGCCCATGAGTTGAAGGCGGCGGGCGCGATCCCCTTCGCCGGCTTCTGCAGTGACCCATGCGACGGCCGTACACAGGGGACACCGGGCATGATGGACAGCCTGCCCTACCGCAACGACGCGGCTCAAGTGCTGCGCAGGCTGATCCGATCGCTGCCAACACGCCGAGGCGTACTCGGCGTGGCAACCTGCGACAAAGGTTTGCCGGCGATGATGATCGCCCTCGCCTCGATGCACGATCTTCCGACCGTGCTGATTCCCGGCGGTGTCACTCTGCCGGCTTCGGACGGCGAAGACGCCGGGGCGGTTCAAACCATCGGTGCCCGCTTTTCGCACGGCAAGCTCACGTTGGCGGAGGCGTCGGAACTAGGCTGTCGCGCCTGCGGCTCGCCCGGCGGCGGCTGCCAGTTCCTGGGGACGGCCGCCACCGCGCAGGTCGTCAGCGAGGCGCTTGGGCTATCGTTGCCGCACTCCGCGCTCGCGCCCTCGGGTCAGGCGGTCTGGAAGGACGCCGCGCGACGCTCTGCCCGCGCCGTGCAGCACCTTGAAGCCGACGGTATCACGACGAAGGACGTCCTCAGCGACGCCTCCGTACGCAATGCCATGGCCGTGCATGCCGCTTTTGGCGGCTCCACCAACCTGCTGCTTCATCTGCCTGCCGTGGCTTTCGCCGCGGACCTGCCGCGCCCCACCGTAGACGAATGGGCCGAAGTGAATCGCCGCGTACCGCGGCTGGTCGATGTGCTGCCCAACGGCCCGCGCATGCATCCCACCGTGCGCGTGTTCTTGGCGGGCGGCGTGCCGGAAGTGATGCTGCACCTGAGGCGCTTGGGCCTGCTCGAAACATCGGTGCTCACCGCCACCGGCGAGCCCCTCGACGCCGTGCTCGATTGGTGGGAGGGCTGCGAGCGGCGCCGGAACTTCCGGGAGCACTTGCAGGCGAGAGACGGAGTCGACCCCGACGACGTCATCATGGACTCGGGTAAGGCTCGCGCCGAGGGCCTTACCAGCACGATCACGTTCTGTGGCGGCAACCTCGCGCCGGAAGGCTCGGTCGTCAAGAGCACGGCAATCGACCCAAGCGTGGTCGACGCCGACGGCGTTTACCGCAAGACCGGCCCGGCCCGCGTATTCCTGCGGGAGGCCGATGCCATCGAGGCGATCCGGTCAGGCCAGATCGAGGCGGGCGATGTGATGGTCTTGATCTGCCTGGGCCCCATGGGCTCGGGTATGGAGGAGATCTACCAGATCACCTCGGCGCTCAAGTATCTGCCCTTCGGCAAGCAGGTCGCCGTGATTACCGACGCGCGTTTCTCGGGCGTCTCGACCGGAGCCTGCATCGGCCACGTCGGCCCGGAAGCGCTCGCCGGAGGACCGATCGGCAAACTGCGCGAAGGCGATTGCATTCAGATCACGATCGACCGCAACCGGCTCGAGGGGAGCATCAACTTCGTCGGCGACCAGGGAGAACCCTTGCAGCCCGAGAAAGGAGCCCAGATGCTTGCCGACCGTCCGCCGCGCGAGGACCTCTCGGCGAACCCAGCCCTCCCTGACGACACGCGCCTATGGGCGACTCTGCAGGGGCTGAGCGGCGGCACCTGGGGCGGCTGTGTCTACGACGTCGACGCCATCGTGGCGGCACTCGACCGCTAATTTGTCACCTCGACAGGATCGACTCTGCGTACAATAGATCGCCGGTCAGACCATCGTGGTACTGAAACGTCGCCTGCGGCTGGGCGCAGTCGTTTCTAGAATGAAGAGATGAAAGAATCCACTGTGAGTGCCAGTGAGTTCAGGGCCAAGTGCCTCCGTATGCTCGACGAAGTGGCCGAACAGGGCCGCGCTCTTGTCATCACCAAGCATGGCCGACCCGTGGCGAAGGTTGTTCCGGTGCGAGAGCGTCGTGCGCCGATGATGGGCCGTTGGAAAGGCATCGTGCAAATCAAGGGCGACATCGTCAACTTCAATGCCGTCGATGATTGGCAGGCGGCCCGGTAGTAGCGGAGGTACGCTAACACGCAGGTTGCCTTGTCGCGGTCGGACGATTCGGCGCGTCTGACTGAATTCCGCTCAGCCCGAAAACCCCGAGCCTTGAAAGGAAACCTCATGGTCAAGCGACAATGGCTTCTCTCTGCGTCGTCACTCCTGCTCGTTTGCGTGCTCCTTCTCCTCGGCTCCGCTCCCCTGTCAAGGGCTGAGCCGCCCGCCGCGGAACCGTCGTTCGAAGTCGTCCACGCAGCGAAGTGGCCGAAGCGCCGGTTCGGGTATCGCGGCATGCCGGGAGACATCGAGCTGCTCAAAGACGGTCGTCTGCTGCTCGCCTACACCTCCGACGATCCCGAGGGCCGGATTCTCGCTCGCCACTCAGACGACCAGGGGAAGACGTGGGGCCCCAAGTTCACCCTGCTCGAGAAGCCCGTTGACGGCGAGAAAGCAAACTACGCCCACCCAAGTTTCCTCCGCCTCCCCAGCGGACAGATCTTGATGTCGTACATCTACATCTCCGGCTCCATGCCGCGCTACGGGCAGAGCTACTACCGCCGCTCCAACGACGAGGGCCGCACCTGGGGCGAACAGTTCGTCATGACGCCCTACCCCGGCTACCACCTCGTGCACAACGACAAGCTGGTGCAGCTCTCCTCGGGGCGCATCATCGCGCCCGTCGAGCACGAGCTTGCCGAAGAGGGAGGCGATCACCGCGGTTTCGTCAGCTACGTCTTCTATTCCGACGACAACGCGTTGAGCTGGCGCATGAGCAAGAACATGATCAACGTCCTGCCGGTTGAATCGCAGGAGCCCCACGTCGTTGAGCTCAAGGACGGGCGGTTGATGATGCTCTGCCGTACCTACAGCGGCTACGTGGTTCGCTCGTACTCGAGCGACCAGGGCGTAACGTGGTCCGAGGGCGAACACCTGCGCGACCTGAAGCTGCCGCCCAACTCGTCCGCCCTCAACGTCAAGCGGATCCCTTCGACCGGCGATCTTTTGCTGCTGCGTTGTGCCGGCGGTGTCGACAGGCGCCGCACGCCTTTCGTGTCGGCGATTTCCCGCGACGACGGCAGCACCTGGACCGACGAGCGCGTCATCATGGGCGACCCCAACGACGACTACGGCTACCCCAGCCTCTTGTTTCTCGACGGCACCGCCGTCATCAGCTTCCACAAGCGAGACGGCCTCCACGTCGCCCGCATCCCCATCGACTGGTTCTACGGCAAGTAGGCGACGAGTTACGCTGGATGGGGGTTCGATGGTTCGGGGACGAGGCCGGGCCGTATTCCCTTCAAGCGATCAGCGAGAGGATCGTTCCTATGCTCGACGACGAGTCCTTCGAGTCGAACTCGCCGGCCTGGGACGACCGGTTTTGTTCCTGGAGTTTCTCCAGTTGTTCCTGCTGTTGCGCGGCGAGTTCCTGCCGTGCGGCGGCTTCGATGGCGGCGGCCTGGGCCGCGACGGCGCGATCCTGGCCGGAAGGGTTGGCCGGTGCGCTGGCAGCCGCCCGAACCTGCTGGGCCTTCTGGATGGTCGCTTGCGGGTCTCCCGACACCGGAGAGGTATCGATGCTGACCTCCCCGCCGACCGCATACTGCTTGCCGTCTGGCCCGGTGGTGTAGCTGAAGGAGACACCCCGCGCTAAGCCTCCCGCGGCGGCCAGATGAGCCTGCTCGTGCGCCCGAACCGCTCGGTCGGTCTGCGTCAGCTCGGCGATGATCGCGCGCTCTTCCGCCGTGAGCCCGTCGGGGCCTTCCGCCTGCGGATCGGTATTCGGCACCGCCGCGCTTTCGGGCTGTTCGGCTGTTTGTCCTATGGGTTCCGCACCGGCCGCCTCGCCCGCCTGTGGATTTGGCTGATTCGACGTTGGCCGCAGGAATGTAGCACCGGAACTCGATACAGGCGAAATCATGGACGCACGAACTTCCAAGACTCACATCGGCCGCTTCGACGGACCGTATAGCCGGAATTCGCCGTGGTCGTCTTCCCCTAACCGAGTTTGCTCTGCACCCACCAGGAGTCACTAAGAAGCCTTGGATGCGTCAGCCCTTGAGATTTCCACCGGTCCGGTGAGCACTGGTTCGATCCCAGCCGCCCGTTGTGACTCGAGCGCCTTGTTCCTCGTTTCGAGTTCGGCGATCCTGTCGCGTAGTTTTTGTACGATCGGCTGCATCTCCTCGACCGTGAACCGTTGCTGGATGTGTTGCGTGCAGTTGACATCCCAGGCCTTCACGTGGAAGACAAGAACCCTTTGCGGCCGCGCTTGATAGTCGGGGTCGGTCACCCGGTCAAGTAGCACCGGATCCTTTTCGACGAATTCCGCTGTTCCCCAAATCTTGATGCGGTGTTGACTGGGGTAGTCCATCAAGAAGAGGAAGGCTTTGTCGTTTTCGGTCAGGTTGCCCAGTGAGATGTACTGCGCGTTGCCGACGTAGTCGGCGATCGCCAGCGTCTTCTCGTCGAGCACCTTCAGAAACCCCTTGGGGCCTCCGCGATGCTGGATGTAGGGCTGGCCATCGGCGCCGGCCGTGCCGAGGTAGAGGGATTCACGTTCAGCGATGAACTCCTCCAGGTCTGGCGTAATCACATCGTTCCAGCCCCCTCGTTGCTCCATCTTGGCGTAGGCGGTTCGGGAGCCTCTGGCTTCCTGGGCAGCTTTCACTGCCGGCGTAAAGGCAATGTCGCTGATTGGGCGGTCCATGCTTCATCCTCCTCAAGAAGGGCCGCCGGACTCACACCGGCGGCCCGTAAGACGTGACGTTCGTTTAGGCAACCGCAACTCGCTCGTCTTGCCGCACGACGTTCCTCTCAAGGAAATCGCGCATCAAGTTGGCAATGACGTCGCCGTCTTCCTCAAGTGCGAAGTGCCCGGTGTCGAGCAAGTGGTAATCGACGTTGTCCAAGTCCCGCTTGTAGGGCTCGGCGCCTTCCCCGGGGAAGATGTAGTCGTTCCTTCCCCACGCGATCAGCGTCGGCGGTTGATGCTTGCGGAAGTAGGCCTGCCACTCGGGGTACAGCGGCGGATTCGTCCCGTAGCTGGAGAACAGCTCGATCTGAATGTCTTTGTTCCCCGGACGGTCGAGCAAGTACTGGTCGTTGAACCAGTTGTCCGGCGCGATCGTCTCCACGTTGCGAACACCGTGGGTGTACTGCCACTTGGTCGCCTCGATCGTCAGCAGCGAGTCCCGCAGGACCTTGGCGTTCTCGGGCGTCTTGTCCTTCCAGTAGGCCTTGATGGGGTTCCAGAATTCTCGAAGGCCTTCTTCGTAGGTGTTGCCGTTCTGCACAATCAGCGAGTCGACCCGCTCCGGATGCTTGGTGGCGAGACGGTAGCCGACCGGGGCGCCGTAGTCCATCAAGTAGATGCTGTAGCGTTCCAGGCCGATCGTCTCAACGAAGCGGTCGACGACCTCGGCCAGGTTGTCGAACGAGTAGTCGAAGTCCTTCAGGTCGGGCATCGCGCTCGCGCCGTAACCGGGGTAGTCCGGTGCCACCAAGTGGAAACGATCCGACAACCGCGGAATCAGGTTTCGGAACATGTGCGACGACGTGGGAAAGCCGTGCAGCAGCAGGACCGTCGGTGCATCCGCCGGTCCTGCTTCGCGGTAGAAGATATCCAGGCCATGGATCTCAATCGTGCGATGTTTGGTCTGCTGTAGTGCTTGTGACATGATTTTCTCCCTTTTTGTAGTCCGTTATTGGTATGTGTTTTGCAGGCGGCCAACCGTGGCGGGCAGCGTCGTTCGTTGTCAATCCGTTACCTCGCCGCCGAGCATTTCGACGACTTCGGCGGTAGTCCAAACAGCGCTGGCGATGAAGCGGAAGTTCGTGAGCGCCGCCCGATAGCCGTCGCCCTCGGCCACCTGAACGGCGGCGGTCGAGTCGCTCACCATCGCGACCTCGAAGCCTTGCTCGACCAGCTCGCGCATATGGCTCTCGGTGCAGAGATTCGCGGACATGCCGCCCAGGATCACCCGGTCGATGCCGCGCTTCCGCAACTGCAGGACCAAGTCGTTGGTCTCGGGTCCGTAGACCTTGTGCCCGGTGCTGATGACCGTCTCGCCGTCCTCGATGTAGGGCTCGTACTGCTTCACCCAATCGGCGCCGGAACCCTCAAAACCTTTGAGGTTCAAAGCACCCGCGCGATCGTACATGCCGACCTTATGCATCAGCACCTCAAGCGCGCCTTTGAGCTTCCAGCCATGGTCGGTTGGGAAGTAGTAGTGCGGCGAAACGAAGACCGGAATGCCACGAGCCTTGGCCAGCTTGAACAGTGTTTCGATATTCTCAACCGTGTTGTTCTCCTTGATGTTCTTGGCGACCAATTCCCAGGCGACTCCTTCAGGGGTCAGCGAGTCGTTCTGCGGATCGGTGATGACCAACGCCGTGTTGGCCGGGTCAATCTTCATGCCCGGGCTAGGCAGTTGAGCGAGTGCGCTGGTCGCCAACAGAACGGCGGCGCAGAGTACGGTGAGTGTGAGTTTGGTTCGCGACATGACTTTCTCCTCTTTGGGATTCTTCCTTGTGTTGTGAGAGCGGGCCACCTTGGCGTACCGGCCGCGGCGGCCCACCTCAGTTCGTTGTCAATCGGTCACCCCTCCGCCGAGCATTTCCGTGACTTCGGCGGTGGTCCAAACAGCGCTGGCGATGAAGCGGAAGTTCGTAAGCGCCGCTTGGTAGCCATCGCCCTCCGCTACCTGAGCAGCGGCCGTTGCGTCGCTGACAACCGCGACTTCGAACCCCTGCTCACCCAGCTCACGCATGTGGCTCTCGGTGCAGAGATTCGCGGACATGCCGCCCAGGATCACCCGGTCGATGCCGCGCTTCCGCAACTGCAGGACCAAGTCGTTGGTCTCGGGGCCGTAGACCTTGTGCGGGCTGCTGACGACGGTCTCAGCGTCTTCGATGTAGCGTTTGTACTGCTTCAGCCAGTCGGCCCCGGAACCCTCAAAGCCTTTAACGCTCAAAGCGCCCGCGCGATCGAACATGCCGATCTTGTGCATCAACGCTTCGAGCGCGCCTTCGAACTTCCAGCCGTGGTCGGTGGGGTAGTAGTAGTGCGGCGAAACGAAAACCGGAATGCCGCGAGCCTTGGCCAGCTTGAACAGCGTGTCGATGTTCTCGACCGTCTTATTCTCTGTGACGCTCTTGCCGACGACGCCCCATGTGGCTCCTTCGGGACTCAGAAAGTCGTTTTGCGGATCAGTGATGACCAAGGCCGTGTTGGCCGGGTTGATCGTCATGCCCGGGTTGGGCAGTTGAGCAAGAGCGCCGGTCGCCAGGAAGACAGCGGCTACCGCACTCAGTACGGTCAGGATAGATTTGTTTCGGCGGTTCATTCCCAGGTTTCGGATTGTCATCGTGTTTGTCCCGTGTGATGTCGATTCGGTTCAGCAGCCAAAGGTGACTGCGCTGTGTGAGATACACGTAGCTGTCCAAAACCCAGCAAAGTATTTAGGTAACTGATTTCATTAGGTTTCAAGAGCACTTGAGAGGCTCGACGACGGAAACGAAGTCTCGTCAAAACTACGATATATCGTTGACAGACGACGAGATCTCGTATCTAATGGGTGCAGGTCATGACGAGCGCACCAGCTCAGGGCAGTGGCGAACAGACCGAACCTCGGTCTCTCAATCTGGAGCTGCTTCAGTCCATCTCCCTAGCCGTCGCGGGCGCTCGAGACGTGGAGAGCGTGCTGCAGATGATCGTGGCCGGGTTGGCCGACGAGGCCTCCTGCACGCTCGCCCGCATCTGGTTAGTCGCACCTGGTGACATTTGCGAACGATGCCCCATGCGGACGGAGTGCCCGGACCAAGCACAATGCCTACACCTGAAGGCGAGCATGGGACGGCCGACGAACCCTGAGAGCGGCGACCGGTGGCACCGGATGGACGGTGACTTTCAACGCTTCCCCCTGGGTGTCCGGATCATTGGACGCATCGGGGCGAGCGGGGAATCGGAACGGCTGCTGGACACGGCCGGCGACAAGCAGTGGATCGGCCACGACGACTGGCTGCGTCGAGAGGGCATCCGCTCGTTTGTCGGCCACCCACTCTCGTTCCGCGGCGAGATCCTGGGCGTCTTGGGAGTGTTTACGCGCGAAGGCCTGGGTCCGCAAGAGGTGGCTTGGCTGCGTCTGTTCGCGGACCACGCGGCGGTAGCGATCACCAACGCCCGAGCGTTCGAGGAGATCGAGCAACTCCATCGTCGGCTGGAACTCGAAAACGAGTACCTTCGACAAGAAGTCAAAGTCGCTCACGGCTTCGGAGATCTGATCGGTCAAAGCTCAGCGCTGAGGAAAGTCTTGGACCAGGTTGGCCTTGTAGGGCCCGCCGATACGACCGCGTTGATCTGTGGGGAATCAGGGACGGGGAAAGAGCTGGTCGCACAGGCCATTCACGAGCGCAGCCACCGCAAGGACCGCGCCATGGTCAAGGTGAACTGCGGTTCCGTGCCGCGGGAGCTGTTTGAAAGCGAGTTCTTCGGCCATGTCAGGGGAGCGTTCACCGGCGCGATTCGCGACCGCGTTGGGCGTTTTCAGCTAGCCGACGGGGGAACGCTTTTTCTGGACGAAGTGGGCGAGATCCCGTTGGATCTACAAAGCAAGCTGTTGCGCGTCTTGCAAGAAGGGACCTTCGAGCGTGTTGGGGAAGACCGCACGCGCAAGGTCGACGCCAGAGTCATCACCGCGACCAATCGGGATCTGAAACAGGAAGTCGAGGCCGGCCGGTTTCGGGAGGATCTGTACTACCGGCTCAGCGTCTTCCCCATCGAGGTGGCTCCTCTCCGCGAGAGGTTGGACGACGTGCCGATGTTGGCTGCTCATTTCCTCGAGGTGGCCTGCCGGCGGTTGCGTGTTCCTCCGCAAAAGCTCAAGCGCCGTCATGTCGAAGCCCTTCAGCGCTACCACTGGCCGGGCAACGTCCGGGAGCTGCAGAACATCATCGAGAGGGCGGTCATCGGAGCGCAGTCGGGCCCTCTAGAGTTTGCTTTGCCTCCAGACTCACACGAGAGCCAGCGGACGCCCATCGTGGGTGGCAGGTCGAAGCGCGGCCCCAACGAGATTCTGAAATACAGCGACCTCAAACGCCAAGAGCGCGAGAATCTGCTGGCGGCCTTGGAGGCGGCGCATTGGAGGATCTCCGGCCCAGCCGAGCCGCCAAGCTGCTCGGGCTCAGGCCCACGACTCTGGCCTCCAAGATCAAGGCGCTGGGGTTGCGGGAGGAGTGAACCGGAAAGGCCGCGTCGAAACCATGCCGGCCGGGACCTGGCCCTCGACTAACGAATGATGCGGCGCTGCATCGACCTGGCCGCTTCAGCAAAGCGGTTGGGCAATACGCCGGTAGGCTGTGTGGTCACACTGAAGGAGCGGATTGTGTCGGCGCGACACGGGAAACAGTCTTCCCGTCGCCAGCCGAGTTGACTTCCCGTTGGTAGCGAGGGTATCCATGAGACTCCACACCCCGCTCTGCAGTTTCTTAGGAATTCGATTTCCGATCTTCTGTGCGCCGATGGGCTTCGTGACGGGGCCCGACCTGGCGGGCGCGGTCAGCCAGGCCGGCGGGCTCGGTCTGATGTCGTTCAGCCGCAACCCTCCCGAGATCCTGCGGAATGATATCCGTGCGCTGCGAGAGCGAACCGACCGGCCCTTCGGCGTCAACATGCTGCTACCCGCGGACGTCGATGAGCAGGTTGCCGTGTGCATCGAAGAGCGTGTGCCGCTGCTGTCTTTCTTCTGGGGTGACCCGCGTCGGCTTTCGTGGACCTTGCTCATCAGGTGGGGCTCAAGGTGATTCATCAAGTCGGGAGCGTCGCCGAGGCGAAAACCGCAGCAGACGCCGGCGTGGACGTGATCATCGCGCAGGGCGTCGAGGCGGGCGGGCACGTCAGAGGCGAGGTTTCCACTTTGACATTGGTTCCCCGTGTCGTGGGGGCCGTGTCTCCCACGCCGGTGACCGCCTCGGGAGGCATCGCCGACGCCCGCGGGCTAGTGGCGGTCCTGGCGCTGGGAGCGCAGGGCGCCGTTTTCGGAACCAAGTTCCTCGCGGCCGAGGAGGCGAGAACACATCCGGTCTATCGGCAGAGGATACTGGACGCCCGCGAAGGTGACACGATCCGTACAACGCTCTTCGGCTATAGCTGGCCGAATGCCCGCACCGCGTTCTCCGCACGTCGTTCGTCGAACAGTGGCTCGCTGAGGAAGCACGTGGGAACGAGGGTCGTCCCGACGAGCCGGTGGTCGGATCAACGGCGGTTGGCGGGGAGAGGGTCGAGGTCCGTCGCTTCATGGGCTTCACGCCTCACCAGGAAACCACTGGCGATATCGACTCCATGGCCCTCTATGCCGGCCAAGGCGTCGGTCTCGTGAATAGGGTCCAACCCGCCGGCGAGATCGTCCGTCAGATCGCTGCGGAAGCGAAAGCTCTGATGGGCGAATAGGCGTCATCCCAAAACCGGTCCGTGCGAATCGGACATCGTTGCTGACCCAACACGAGGACCGGGCCGTTACACGTACCTCGCTTCGTGCTCCACCAGGCTTCGCGTGAACGAACAACGCTCCGCCAACCGGGCGAGAGGTTCAGCGCGATGCTTCCAGCGGCTGGGCGGCGCGCATATCGGCGTAACCGGCGCCCTTGGTTCCGACAGGGTCAGGACCGAAGTAGCGTGGGTCGTCGGCCGGGTGGCACTCGGGCTGGAAGCGTACATCAAACGAGAGCCGCACGCGCCCAACCGGGGAGCGATTGTCGAACGACCCGTGTAGAGTGAACCCTGTGAAGACTTGTATTGCACTTGGGGCTGCTGGGGACGCTGTGGGGGCTGGAAGGCCCAGAAAGTTTTGTCTTCGGCTGTAATCTTTAAGGCCTCCATTTTCGCGGGAGGCGCCCCAGGCGCGCCGGCGGCGATCCACTGCTTCAACTTGCCCAGTTCGGCGCCGCTGGGCGGGCGGACCGCATAGTCGAACTGCATCTTGACCGGAGGCATCGCGCCGGATTCGATCTTCTGGATCAATAGACTCTCTTCGGGTTGTCCTAGCACCAGGGCCGGGCCTGATGTACCACCTCTTAAACGGCTGGCACGCGTTCGCAGATCGAGTCCGCCTCTCTGCTCACGCGTTCCCGTGGCAGACGAGGCACCGCACTTGAAAGATCGGCAGAACGTCGTTCTCCGTCACCAGAGAAGCGGACTCGTCCTCGGCACTCAGGGCCCCAGCGTCGATCCAGCCTCGAATTGCCGCAACCTCGGCATCGCTGAGCTTTGGGTCCGGGGCATGGACTTCGTGACCAGCTTCTCCACAAGGATGCTGCCGCCGGCCGATCCCGGGACGATCGCGGGACCCGACTTGCCACCCTTCAGCAGGGATTCGAGAGATCGGAGATCGAGACTGGCCTGTGGCGCGGTAGCGCCATGACAAAGAACGCAGCGGGTATCCAGGATGGGCTTGATATCGGATTCAAAGGTGGCCGGAGGCGCAGCCCAAGCTACGGCTGCGAGGAGCCCTGGTAGGAGTGGTACAGAAAGGGAAATGCGAGTTCTTGCTAGCACAGATTTCCGTCTTGGCCATCCCGGCACGGCCAGGGTACTCCTCTCCACGGCTTGGATGCAAGATCTTCGTTCTCCTCGCACGATTCGATGCTCCGTTGGCTCCCGTTTCGGTCGCTGAATGCCCCTCGATCGCCGCGTTCCAGCTCGCTGGAGGGCATTGTGAGGCATGAGTGTCTCGACACTCATCGAACGCTAGAGCCAGGCCGAGTTGCCTCGGTTTGCACACAGCTTCGTAACGACTCCCCCGACTAAGTCGTAGAGCGCTGCCCGATGGGCGCGACGGCCCCGGCCGGGTTGTGTCGAAGAAGTCGTCACGATGACGGCCTCGAGGTCGGGGACGACAAAGATGAACTGTCCACCATAGCCCCAGGCGTAATAAACGGCTCGACCGCCGAGCCTCCGAATCCACCAACCGTAGCCATAGAGTCTCCCGCTATAGCGAGAACGTCCCCGTGGCACGAAAGACTGATCGACCCAAGATTCAGGGACGATTTGCCGGCCGTTGGCGCGACCCCGGTTGAGGTAGAGCTTGCCGAATAACATCATCTCTTTCGGCGTCATTTCCATGTCGTTGCCACCACGGTAGATGCCCTCGGGATCACGAGGCCATTTGGCCAAGTCGAAGCCGAGAGGCTTCGCGAGCGTCTCTTGAGCGAACGCCCAGGTACTTCTCTTGCTAACCTTGGTGAGTATCGCCGAGAGCAGATGCGTGTTGCCCGTACTGTAGTCCATCTCCGTTCCAGGGAGCCGAATAAGCGGGCGAGTTAAGGCGTTCCGTACCCAACTCCGGCTCGCCACCCAGGCTCCGAAATTCCTCCCGCTGGTGGGCTCAAGCCCGGACCTCATCGTCAGCAAGTCTTCGATCTGAATCGTCCGTAATGGGGTATCCACTTGACTCAGGTAGCCCCTAGGCGTTGTGGTTTGGTCGATCCATGGACGCCAGCACACTGCACCCAGAATGCACCCTGGGGCGCCAGACGCCGGTCTACAGGCAATTGGGCCACGAGGCTGCGTTTCGGGCCGATCAAGGATTACGCACGCGCCATGGCCATCGCAGGCTTGGAAACGTGGTGCTATCGGCAAGCCTTTCCGGGGGCCGCCAATGGCCAACCACAGTATGTTGTGGTCACCTGAGTCAAATGGATACCCCACTTCGTCCGTTTTTGGGGATTCGATCCTGGGCCGAGAACGTTCGGGAAATAGGGCGCGATGGAAGCATCCACCCCAGGGATCAGATCGCGCGCGATCGCGATACCGACCAGTGCGGAAATCACGCTTTTCGATACCGATTTGACGTTCGCGGCGCTCGATGCACGAGCTCCGTGAAAGTAGCGCTCGAGGAGGCGTTCGTCTTTCCAAGTGATCAGAAGGCTGTGTAGGCGCGGCAAAGACTCGGCGGCCTCGACCGCTTCTTGCACGATCTGCTCTACCGGGATCTTCGGCGGTTCCGGCTTCGGCAGATCTCCGTAGGGACCCAACCGGCCGGGCAGTAGAAGCAAAACGGCAAGCGAGAAACATCGGGCCAAGGGCCCGGGCGTGAATTCAATAATGAGCTTCCCAAGGAGGCGGCATCGACTGATGGAACCCTCGGCCATCGACGAGAAGATGGTAGCGTCATCCGAGGTGCTTCCGCTATCAATCATTGGCGACCCAATTGTAACTCCCGTAGCTGCTAGGATTTGAGGTCCAATTCCGGGGCAACCAGTCCTGCTGCCGTCCGGTCCAAGAGCAATGAAGAGTCCTAGTTGGCAAACAGGGACTGCCCAGTGGCGGGAAAAGCCGCCGCCGGAAGAGTGTCCGTCACGGCTTCTACCGGACGAAATGGGGAAGGCGTCGTCGATACCGCTGCCAGGCTTACGGTAAGACCTCTACACCAGCACCGAGACTTTCGGGCGGCATCAAAGGTCATACCCCCCAAGCGGATAGCCATTTGTCGTCACTCGCCGAATTGAAACGCAAACAGATGGGCGTCGCGCAATACAAATCGCATGCGCACGACGTGACCAATCAAGGCCGCTAGGTCGCTCTTGCTTTGCCAGGTGACTGTCCGGTCAACCGTGTCACCAAACAACTCGTCGCAATCGTTGAGCGTGTAGCCTGGCAGAGCTTTTCCTCTCGCGTCTTGCAGTTCGACGCGTAGGCTGCCCGCCGCCGACGTGGCGAAGTTGAGCGAAAGCGACTTGCCCGTGAACGTCAGTGGCTTCGTGATGAGTTCGCCGCCACTCATCGGAGCCTGCACCGAAACGAAGCCATCCAGCCGCAACGTGTAGCGCCGCAACGAGGTTCCCTGCCGCGCAGTCCAGTAGCCCTCGGTCGCGTAAAGCGAGAGTTCGTCGGGCGCTCCCGCAAGTTGCGACGCGGTCTCTACCAAATGCCAGCCGATGAACTGCTGTCCGTAGTTCCACGTACCCGGACGTTCGATTCCAGGCCGCAGAAAGCCCTCGTTCCAACGTTTGAATGTAGCCCCGTCGCGGCTGGCCATCAGCAAACCTTCGGTTAAAGCACTGCCGTAGCGTTCGCTCGCCGCCGCCCGCGCTTCGCGCTGTTGAAGCTCCGGCAGCGCCCGTAGCGACGCCGGCCACGCGCGAGTCCGCTCCGCACCAGCGGCGTCGCGGCCACTGCTGTCCGAGGTGGATGGTGCAGCGGCCCGATCGATATAGCGAACCGGAAATCCAATCAACAGGTGTGGTGCGCGGTGATAAGGCGCAACTCCGTTCTCATACAATTGCTCCGAGGGTGAATCGACATAGGCGAGATCGGCCTCGTTCTTCCAACGCCGCAGGTCCTTTGATGTGGCAGTGCGGATGCCACGCACACCGCCCGGCTTCCATGTCTTGTCGTTGGTGGTCCCTTTCGTGAAATACCGCCAAAATGCCCGATACTCACCACGAGTAGGGTCCCAGAACGCGAGGTTCTGCGAGTCGAACGCACCGTTGGTAATCGTCGGCTCTTCGGTCATGGGCGACCAGTGGATGCCGTCGGCCGACTTGTATGGCCGCATGCCGAGTGGGCTCTTGGAGATCAGGAAGGTCTTGTATTTAGCATCCGGCGGCGCGTTCGGATTCTGGTCCCGAAAGACGGCCGGACCTCCTATCGTCACTTGATGATCCACGGCCATCTCGCTCGAAATGACGATGTTGTTGGCCTTGCTGCCCTGAAACTCGTGCAGCCCCAGTTGCGGCTTCTTCCAGTGAATTCCGTTGCGGCTTTCGGCGTAGCAAAGGCTCACGATGCCCTGATTGAGTTGGTCCGAGTCGACGGTCAGCCGCCAGGCACGATAGTACATGCGGTAGCGGTCGCCATCCTTGAAAATGCTGTGGTATGCGGTTGCGTTCCCTTCCCAGGGAGCATCATGTACGAGCGCTACTCCCCGCGGCGTGGGCTGATGCAACCGCAGTTCCGCTTTGCCCACGAGGCGATCAACGAGATAGTCGTCCACGAACAACTCTCGCCGCGAGCCGATGTGGATGGGCTCATCAGTGCGGGCAACCACAGGCAGCATGAACAGCAAGGTCACGAGAATGGCATGTTTCATGTATTGTCCCTTCGGCTGTCGTAGGACATGTTCCAAGCTGTCTGGGCACGATGCAAGCCCATTGTACTGTACACGCCACCGCCGAGACCCGCCGCGCCCTGCTCGAAGCCACGGGGCACGAAGCTCTCGCGACGACGTGAGCGAGTTCCAGAAGACCGATCGCTGCGACTTGAGCAGATGCGCCGTTCGCGGCCGTGGAGGGCCTTCAACACTCTCAGTCGGCGGGTGTCGCCACGCAGTCCCAACAGGCCCCTCCATAGATCCTGTCCCGGTCGCGCAGTAGGAAACACGGAGCCGTCTCCCAGAGAAATGCCTCTCGAATCTACTGCGGTCCACTCCTCCGTGGGATGGGCGGTCACGTCGCAATACCCGGCCCAGTGCGTGCCTGCCTGGGGTCAAAAGAATCCTTGCATTCGGGAGACGGAGGGGCGTAGAGTTGAGGCGCGCAAGATCCAAGTTGGAAATTCGCCTGGGATGAGACTCATGACGTTCAGCTCCCCGGAGTGCTCCTTCCTGAAAAACCCGCTCTCTAGGTCCTCCCTCCACCGGTGATCCGTGCCGTTGGGGCGTTGGGGCGTAGATGGATGGCTAGATAACCTGATGGACTTGTAGAGACGGCAAGGCCATGTCGCTGCTCGACTACACCATCATTGCTGTCTACGTGATCGGCATAACGCTGGTGGGGCTGCTTGCCTCCCGCCGTAGGCAGTCTTCCACCTCCGAATACTTTCTCGGGAATCGCCAAGTTCCTTGGCTGGCGGCCACGGCCTCGATGGTCGCCACCGGCATCAGCGCCAAGAGCCTGATCGGTCTGCCCGGGCTTTCTTTCGCGGGGGATCTGACCTATCTGCAGATGTACCTGGTGCTGCCGTTGGCGGCGCTAATCGCAGCCGTCATCTTCCTGCCTTTCTACAGCCACCTCAAGATCACCTCTGCCTACGAGTACCTGGGCAGACGATTCAACTCGTGCGTTCAATCGTACGCCAGCTTGATCTTCCAGATCGAAACGGCGCTCGTGTTAGGCACAGTGATCGCCGCACCGAGTCTCGTCATGTCGGAAGCAACTGGAATCTCTTACGAGGCGGCCGTCGCGATCTTGCTGGTCGCGACTCTACTTTACACGTCGATCGGTGGCATGAGGGCCGTCATCTGGACCGATGTCGTCCAATTTTTCGTATTCGCCGCCGTGCCCGTCGGTCTGCTGATTTACACCGTTTCCACCACGGAGGGTGGCCTGTCGGTACTGATCCAAACCGCCGCGGAGCATGACAAACTGCGCACGTTCAACTTCTCGTTCGATTTCACGGCGGAGATTACGTTCTGGGCGGCCCTTGTGAGCATGCTGTTTTGGCACGCCGGAAACCAGAGCGTCAATCAAGTTTTGATTCAGCGCTACATGACGACGCCGTCGCAGCGGGACTCCCGCCGGACGATTCTACTCAGCAGCGTCGGCATCCTAGGCCTGTGGATCATCTTTCTTTTCGTAGGCGTCGTTCTATTCGCTCATAATACTTTGCAGCCGGGCAGCGTACCGCCGGGTACCCCGCCCGATCGAGTCTTTACGGCGTTCGTCATGGCGGCGCTGCCCACGGGCTTCAAGGGCGCATTCATCGCGGCCGCAGTTGCCGCGGGAATGTCAACGCTCAGCTCGATGCTGAACTCGATGGGAACGGTAACCCTCGTCGACGTTTGGCAGCTCCACTTCTCAGACAACGCCGGTGAGCAAGCCTGGATTCGTCGCGCCCGTCTGCTGACACTTTTCTGGGGCGGCTTCAGTTTTGTCGCCGCTCTTTTCGTACTTCAATTTGGAACGGTCATAACCGCGGGAATCAAGCTTGGCAGCGTGATTACCGGCGCTCTTTTTGGGATGTTTCTTCTCGGCATTTTCGTAAAGCGGGCCGGGGCCGCCGGCGTCGTCATCGGCTCGGTACTGGGAATGGCAAGCGTCGTAATGGTCATGACCAGTACGGACATCTCTTGGTCGTGGTATTGTGGCATCGGAACGGTCGTGACTTTCTTCACAGGATATGTCACCAGCTTGCTTTCACCGCTGACGGTTTGCTCGGAGGACCTTTTGTACGGGGCGCTCCGTAGCTCGGTCAACTCGAAACAAAAACCTAGCGGGTTCTAAGGTGAAGATCGATTCAGGCAAATGGTTGTTGTTGGTGCTCTTTGGCATGTGGATCAGCTCTCCGGTGGCCATGGGGCAAGGGAATTTCGGGGCGATCACAGGCGCCGTCTAGGATACGACCGGCGCCGTAATTCCCGGGGCCGAGATCAGGATTCTCAACCTCGAAACCGGCCTGGAGTCAGTAACCGAATCTACGAGACTCGGGCAACTTCTTGATGCCCAACCTGCAGGTGGGCCGGTACCGAGTGACGGTGGGTTCGTCGTCCTTCAAGACGTTCCAGCGGGGGCCGGTGGTGGTCTCGACGGCTACGACGGTCACCGTCAACGCGAGGAAGCAGCAATGAAGAGCTATCAAGGCATCGACCGGCGAAGGTTCGTTGCGCTGTCATCAGGTGCGCTTGCACTCGCAAACACCCGGGCCCGCGCAGCCCAAGGGGGGACTCGGCGAGTTGTTCAGCCTCTGCCCTTGGACGGCCGAGAATCCTCGGCACGACCACCAACAGATCTTCCCGTTGAAAGATGGGTGTCTGCTGCTGGTGTGGTCCGAGTACTATGTGAACCGGCCCTCGAACCTCTCGCCCTGGCTACTACGGTTTCGGCAACTTCAAAAACTCGTCCAGCGCAAGCGCCCGCCGCGTGAAGCGAGCCTGGCGGACAGCTCCTTTGAAGTAGTAAACCTTGTTGATTCGCACGCCGACCGAAGAACGCCCCTCGCCTTGCGGAGGCAGGTCAAGTTCGGCCGCGCCGTCCAACTCGCCGTTGACGTAGCTGCGAAACTCGCGGCCGTCATAGACCGCGGCCACATGATACCAGTCGCCGAGCGGCTGGAGGTGGCTGCGATCGAGCAGTGCCTTGCGAGCGTCACCCGACTGAACGTAGGCGTCGAGACACCACTGGTCGTCGATTACTCGAATCTCAAATAGCATGCGATTCTCCGGGTCAGCACCGGTCGCCGGGTTTTCGCTGAGATGAAACCAGCGCTGCTCAACCGCGCCGCCATCGGGACGAAAAACGGCCTCCCAGGTGAACGTCTCGGTATTGGCGAGCGGGTGGACGTCGAAAAAGAGGGCATCATCCGCCCCGTCGAACTCGATTGCTTTCCCGAGCGCCGTATCGATCACACGCGGATCGCCCAAAACTGTCGGCCGGTGCCCCCCGATTTCGTCAAGCCGGTCGAACGTCCAGGTTTGGTGTTCCGAGTCGGCAGGGGACGTGCTGTCGCCGCACCGCAGCAATACGCAGACGGAACCGGCTAGAAGCCAAGCCGCTGCGTGCAAGAATATCTGTCCTTTCATGACGCGACTCCACTCATTTTGGCGGACGACTCGTCCGGCGGTAGCCGGATCGTCGATTGCCCCGTGATCGTATCTCATCCAGCAGGCGGCGGCCAGATTGACAGACCACACCAGCCGCTCTAGACTCTAGGCCGGCGGTGGCAGGGGACAGACCCGCAGCCGGCTCGCGCAGAGGAGAGAGGTCCATGAAACAACGATGGTTCAAGTTGGTGCTGTTCGTTTTCGCCATCGGCTGTTCCCATACCCCTTCAGAACAGACCGGGGCTACGCTTCAGTTTCCCAATCACCCGGACTTCAAGCCGGCGCCGGAGCAGGGGCCGATGCCGGATTCGGTACTTGTCGTCAAGCGAACACCCATCGAGAAGGCTAAGTATCCCACCGTTGACTTTCACTTCCACGGGCGCAGGATGCAAACCCTCGAAGACTATGAGGCGATGATCGCCAAGATGGACCAGGCAGGCGTGGGCGTCATTTGCAACATGGACGGCGGCTATGGCGAGACCTTCGACAAGAACATGAAGGCGAGCGAACCCTACAACGACCGATTCCTGCAGTTCGCCCGCATCGATTGGGAAGGCATCGACGAGCCAGGTTGGTCGGAACAGGCCGCCGCCGAACTCGATCGTTGTTTCCGAGCCGGCGCCGCGGGACTCAAGATCAGCAAACGGCTCGGTCTCGAAGTTCAAAACGCGGACGGCACATACGTTCAATGTGATGACCCGCGTCTGGACTCCGTCTGGGAGATGTGCGCCCGCCACAGCAAGCCCGTGATGATCCACGTCAGCGACTCGGTTGCTCGCTTCCAGCCGATCGGTCCGGCGAACGAACGTTGGGAGGCCGGTCAGTGGCGTAGCGACGTCGACGGGAACTATTACGGCAGCGGCCGCCTGGCATTGAAGAGATTTTCGAGCATCGCGAGAACATGTTCGCCGCACACCCCAACACGCGCTTCGTGAACGCACACATCGCGATGATTTCCTTCGATCTGAAGCGCGTCGGGGAAATGCTCGACAAGTTTCCCAACGTCGATGTGGAAGTCTCTGCCCGTATCCAGGATCTCGGCCGGCAGCCCTTCTCCGGCCGCGCGTTCCTGATCAAATACCAGAACCGCGTGCTGTTCGGATCGGATGGCAATCCGAGCCGCCAAGTCGAGCGATTCTGGACACCGCACTGGCGATATTTCGAGACCGACGATGAGTACTTCGACCACCCGGCGCAAATGCTGTCGCCGCTGGGGGCGCCCCTACAGGGACGCTGGGCGATCCACGGTGCCTATCTGCCCGATGAGGTGATCCGCAAAATCTACTACCAGAACGCCCTCAAACATCTGCCTGCGCTACGCGACTCTTTCGAAAGGTGATCAGAGAATCCATGGCTACGGAGCTTGGCGAAGGCCATCAGGCCCAGATTGACTTTTTGCGAACGATACCTGGTCGGACGTTATCATCTACAACGTCCACCCAAGGGTTTTTCCGGAACATCAAGCAGCGCGCCGAGCGAGCCGGCAGCCGCTAAGCCCGCGCTTCACTCTCCGAAGCAATAGAGGTTCTGGTGGGTACGCACGTAGAGCCGACCGTCGGCGATGGCCGGGGTCGCGCTACCGCCCTCGTCGAGCGCCAAGCTGTGCAACACTTCCCATTGGCCCCCGGCCTTCACCACGGTGAGCGTGCCCTCCATGTCCAACAAGAACAGCTTGCCGTCGGCGGCGACCGGAGATGCACGGTAGGCGCCCATCGCTTGCGGCAGCCGCGCTTGCTTGAGAATCTCTCCTGTCTCGGCGTCGATGCTTGACAGAATACCCGCGTCGCGCACGGAGTAGATCACTCGCTCATACAGCAGCGGGGACGGCACATTCCCCATCCTTCGCTCTTGGGCCCATTCCACGCGGGTGTCGCTTACCTCGTCGAGCCCTCCCAGGCGCACCGCGAAAATGCCGGGCCGCGTCGCCATTCGCCGCACGAAGAAGTTCCATTCACGCTCGTCCATCACGCCGTCCTTGCTGAAGTCGTACTCGGGGAACTTGCCGCGGCGCCTCTCATAGAATTCGTCCTGATCCAGAGCGCCGTTGCCGTTGGCGTCCATGAGTTTCAACGCGCCCGCGAAGTCCGAATACCGGCCGGCCATCGCATCCGTCGCCGCCCCCTGACAGTTGAAATAGGCGCGCTTGTCGTCGATCAGCGGCACCGCCTTGGCCTGCCAGCACAGTCCGCCGACCCGCCACAGTTCTTCGCCTGTTTCCATCGAGTACGACAGCAGCGCGAAGGACCCCGGTACGATCAATTGCGCCGGCGTATGCGCGGGACGATACACGGCCGGCGTCGAGAACCCCTTGCCGAACTCCTTGCGGTCGGCGTGCCACAACTCCCGGCCCGTCTCAGCGTCGACGGCGATCAGGAACGAACGGCCGCTGTCGTCGTCCAACAGCAGGAAGACCTTCCCGTTCTCCACCACCGGCGACGACGCCATGCCGCGAATGTTGACGAACGGCCCCAGCGGGACGCGCCAACGCTCGTTGCCGTCCGGGCCATAGCTCAGCAACCCGAAATCGCCGAAAAATACATACACGTTCTCGCCGTCGCTCGTCGGCGTAGGCGAGGCGGCGTTGTTGTTCTCATGAAGTTCCGAGCGGCGCGGGCGAGGCGCTTCCCTACGCCACAGGATCTCTCCGGTTTCCCGCTCGAGCGCCAGCGTATAGAGTCTTTCGTCTTCAACCGCCGTGACGTAGATCTTCTTGGAGCTGACCACCGGGGAAGAATGCCCTGTCGGCAACGGCGTTTTCCAAAGCAAATTTCCGTCAAGCGAAGGCCGCTCAACGATCGGCCCCGCAGCCACGCCCGTGGCGTTCGGTCCCCGAAAGCGCATCCAGTCCGCGCCATGCAAGGTAGGGGCTAAAAGCAACGCCGGAAGCAGCACCAACCAAAGGGTCATCTCGGGTGCATTCTAGCAGCCGCTCGGCCGAGGCCGAAACGATACCCTATCGCCGGCTGGAAGAAGGCCCGTGTCTTTGCCGAGGCGGAGAACCCTCGGACGATCTTCGAGGCAAACCGCCTTTGCGTCGTTAACTTGACAATGGCGCTCCGACTCCCGACAACAGAGATTCACGAGCAACCGGTCCTCGCTCATCCCCCGATCCTGCCGGGTTGTGCTGGGGGCCAGAGTGGGTGTATGCTCTCGGCGTCAGGATGCCAAAATGGAAATCCTGGTCAAGACTAGGAGGGACCCGGACATGAAGGATCTTCTGATCTGCATCTCAATCGGCGCGCTCCTTGGCACCGCGAGTCTCGCCCCAGCTCAACAAAGCCCAGGGGCAACGGAAACGGTGACAATCGGCGGCAACACGATCACTATCACTTACTCGTCACCGAGGGTGCGAGGCCGAGAAGGAAAACTCTTTGGCAAGGACGGGAGAATCGCTCAAGACCGTGCCTATCCGGTCTGGAGGGCGGGCGCAAACGCCGCCACCGCCTTTCATACCGATGCCACTCTCGACATTGGTGGCCTAGCGGTACCGAGTGGCGACTACACGCTATTCGTGAATCTGGCGGACCCCAACAACTGGGAGCTCATCCTAAACAAGCAAACCGGCCAATGGGGGCTGAGCTATGACCAGGCGCAGGACCTCGGCCGCGTCAAGATGACCATGAGCAAGCCGTCGACAATGGTAGAGAACCTGAAATACACACTGAGCGATGAGGGCAAGCTCACGCTGGAGTGGGAGAACCATAGCGCTTCCGTACTCTTCACCGTAAAGTGACGGAGATTCACACACCGGAAGGGCCACCGCTGGACCGCCGCCGCCCTCTTGGAATGCCTTTTGGGGTTCTGGCATGCGGGACGGCGATGTAAGAACAATTGGGCCATCGGGGTATGCACTTGACTCCCGACGACCCCACACCTTGTGGTCGGCGACTGCGGCGACCGCACCCTCGAGGGGCCATCGGGCAGCGGTCGTGGGTCCTATAGCCGCCGCTCATTGCGCCCCGCGGGGGGACGGCAGCGGTTGACTTTGAAACCTGAAGGCGAAGCGCTCTTGAAACTCCCCAGCGTGCGCGAATAGTCCTCCAGAGCCCGGATACTAGACCTTGGGGCTTCGGGAGTCAAGTGCATACCCCAGTTTGGGCCAATCCCGGATGCTCCAGTCACATCCGGCAATCGATCCCGGTGCGCCCTTCAAGCGGCGTGGGAGGCTCGCCGCAGGCACACTTAACAATCACTTGTACGGCAGCATCTTGCGTGGGGCTCGGGCGACACGTTAGCCTTCGTCGGCCAGCCGATGCTTCGCATGGTTCTTCGAGACTATCAACTCGGACACGATAACCTCAACGTTTCCAACGCAGACGGGATCGCTGGTAGACCCAGTACTCCGTAACTGCTCCAAGTTTATCCGGGCTCAGTTGGACCTCTGGTAGATGTCGATAAGAAGCTGGATAGCCGCTTCAGCCAGCAGTTCGCCACCGCCCGGTTCGAAACGCGCACTGATCACTTCATAGGAGCCCTCGGGAAACGCCTTCCGGTTGGGCACGTAGCTGATAGAGCCGCTGGCTGACTGCTCGCTAACGACCGTGAAGCGGTAGGGCGAGTTCTGCTTGATCGCCAGGCCGAGTTCAACGAACGCATCCCCAGGCATGCCGACCCACGCCAGCTCGTCGCCGATCGCAATCGCCTGCACTTCCGTGTCGAGAGGCCCTCCATCGAGAGCCGCAACATCGAGCACCCTCCATGCGCGCACAACGTCATGAAACGCAGGCGCGCCGGGCTTGCCGAAGTCCGCCAAAGTTTTTCGCGCCGCCTCCACTTCTTCACGGGCGAATGTCGGCGCGGGCACCGCGACCGCGTGCGTGCGGGCCTCCAATCTCGTGGGCGTCAACGGCCGCAGGCGCTTGTAGGCCTTCAGAACGTCCGCCGCCAGGATGGTGCCTATGCGCGCCGCCTCCACGTGCCCACGCAACTGCCTGCTGTCGTTCACATCGAGATGGTTGATGTTTCCCGACATGCCATTGGTGAACAGCGTCAGCATGTCCGGGCCTTTCACCGCGGAGAGCGTTCGTGAGAGCACGCCAGGGTAATCGGCAGACACCTCACCGCCGCCTGCAATCGCGACGTGGAGCGCGAAATTCACGTGGGTTGCCAGAGGCTTCCCCTCCGGGGTATCGAAGTAGATGACTGAGACGGTAGGATCGATAGGACCGACGGCTCGCACGGTCTCAGGATTGCCTCGGCCAGGGTTCATTCGAACCGAGCCGTCCTTCATGAGAAAGCGCCGGTTGAAGCTGATCTCATGTTCCTGAGCGGACGCCGTCCAGACACGGGCCGGCTGCAGATCGGCTTCCGCCAAGCGCACGGCTGCGGCGATTTTGCCCGGGAGTTTAGCGACGTACTCTTCTCCGAGTTTCCGCGCGGCATCAGGGACCTGTGACAGGAAAAGTGGATGCATCTGCGGTCCGGCGTGGCAGTGCGTCGCGCTCAGCATCATCTGGTCGCCGCGTACGCCGGTGCCGGCGCCGACAAGCCGGCGCGCTTCCGACACGATCTCTTTTCGGATGCTTATGAGGTCGCACGCGACGATCGCGGCTTTGGCGCCGTCCAATTCCAAAACGATCGCTTTCGCGAACAGGTTGTCCCGCACGCCGGCGGCGGGCCTAAGCCCGTACGAACTTCCGATCGGGCTGCCAATGGGAGGGGTGATCGAAACGGCGGCCCGGCCCACATGCAACTCGGCGCCCGCGGCGTCAAGCGCGAATACACAGAGGAGAAGCAGAAGAGGTCGACCATATGTCATTACTCGATCAGCTTAATGCAACTGTCGTCAGGCTGGCAGGACGCGCAGGAGTCGCCGAGGGGTTGTCAAGTTAACGGCTGTGGTTCCCCTTTTTCCATCCGGTCAGTTGAACGCTGACTGCAAGAATGACTTGAGGGCGGTTCAGCCGCAGCACGAGCGGGCGTCGCTGGCACGGGTGCGGTGCTCCGCCTTCACTCAGTCCTCACGCCCGCGGAATCCGTCAGCGCTGGCGCGCGAGTCGTAAATCGAGTGAGATCTATGGACGTCCGACCGACGTGCCCCAAAAGTGCAACAATCTTTCGGAGGCTGCCGGCAAAATTCGCGGGGGGGGGGATGCCTCAACCCGATTCAAGCTTTCGGCTGGCGGTTGACGCATAAGGACAATGCATACAGCCTGGGTGTTACTGCATAGGGCGCTATCATTCTCCGCGTGCGTTCTGCTGTTCTCTCCTGTCCCGATTGCCGGCCAAGCCGGCGGTCCGCCAGCCTCGGTGCACCCGGCGAATCGAGACTGGCCTGTGTATCTGGGCAGTAAAGGCCGCACTCTTTACTCGACGCTCAACCAGATCAACAAGGGCAACGTCGCGCGGCTCGGCGTGGCTTGGACCTATGATACAGGCGACCGCGGGGAGTTCCAGGCGAATTCCCTGGTCCTCAAGGGCGTTCTCTATACCGCCTCGGCCACACGAAAAGTCATCGCCCTGGATGCGGCGACGGGCAAGGAGATCTGGCGGTTCGATCCGACAACGGAGCGGCCGGGCGGCGCGGCCAAAAGGCAGCGGGGTCTCGTCTACTGGGAGAGCGGCGACGACCGCCGGATCTTTACCGGGGCCGGTCCGTACCTCTACGCTCTGAATGCGAAGACAGGTCGGCTGATTCCCAGCTTCGGCCGGAATGGCTCGATCCATCTCGGCGCCGGAGTCGAGGTTCACGGTCAGGAGAGTCCGCCGAGTGTCGTCATCAATACGCCCGGAGTGATCTATGAGGATCTCTACATCGTCGGGGGCAACACGAATGGCCCCGGCACGATCCGGGCCTATGACGTGCGCCGAGGCGAACTGAAGTGGATCTTCTACACCATTCCGCGTCCGGGCGAGTACGGGTACTACTCGTGGCCGCCGGATGCGTACAAGAAGATAGGCGCGGCGTCGAATTGGTCGGGCCTCGCTCTGGATGAAAAACTGGGGATCGTCTATGTGCCCACCGAGACGGCCGGTCCCGATGATTTTTGGGGAGGTGATCGCCATGGCATGAACCTTTTCGCGAACTCGCTCATCGCATTGGAAGCCAACACGGGGCGGCGGGTTTGGCACCAGCAGCTTGTGCACCACGATCTGCTCGACAAGGATCTGCCCACTCCGCCGGTGCTGCTCACCGTCACTCACAACGGGCTCACAATCGACGCCGTCGCGCAAGGCACCAAGAACGGGCTTCTGTTTGTTTTCGACCGGGTGACGGGCGAGCCCCTCTGGCCGATCCATGAACGCCCCGTACCACAGACCGATTTGCCCGGAGAGCAGACCTGGCCCACGCAGCCGTTTCCGACAAAACCACCCCCGCTGACGCGGCAAGTGTATACGGAAAACGACACATCGAACATATCGCCGGGAGCCGCGGCGATGACGTCGCTGCGCTACAAGCGCGTTGGATCTTACGGGCCATTTCCGGCCCCAAGCCTACAGGAGACGATCATCTTTCCAGGTTTTGACGGCGGGATGGAATGGGGAGGAGCGGCGGCCGATCCCGATGGCATCTACTACGTAAACGTCAACGAAATACCCTGGATCTATCAGATGGTCGCCACACACCGTCCGGACGGTAAGCCGGTTTCGGTGGGTGAGCGCGGCTACGCGATCCATTGCGCCTATTGTCACGGCCTCGATCGCCGTGGAGATCCCGCGGCGGGCTTCTCATCGCTGCTGAACATCGTGGAAAGAAGTACGGAAGCGCAGATGAGTCGCGTCGTCGATGAGGGTGCGGGGCGCATGCCCGGTTTCGGCGCACTACGGGAGGGACAGCGCCGCGCTATTGTCGACTTCCTGCTCGGCAAGGAACAGCCCGCGTCGGCCTATCTGGAAAGTGGACGCAAACGGCGTGGCGTACGACGAGATGACCCACCCTACACTTTCGCGGGTTTCCGCCGTTGGTTTGATGACGAGGGATATCCCGCGATCAAGCCGCCCTGGGGCACGTTGAACGCAGTGGATCTCAACACCGGCAAAATCAAATGGAAGGTTCCGCTGGGAGAGTATCCCGAGCTAACGGCGAGAGGCATTCCCCCGACCGGCACCGAGAACTATGGCGGCCCGGTGGTCACCGCCGGTGGCCTTATTTTCATCGGCGCCAGCGCCGACGAGACCTTCCGCGCTTTCGACAAAGAGACGGGCCGAATCTTGTGGCAGACTAAGCTGCCCTTCAGCGGCAACGCCACACCCAGCACATACATGGTGGCGGGGCAGCAGTTCGTTGTCATCTCCGCCGGCGGTGGAAAGTCGGGCAGACCGGCTGGCGGCAGCGTCGTCGCTTTCGCCTTACAGGACTGACGGGCAGATCGCCATGCTCGCCGATCAGCAGCACTCCATCCACGGCAAGCTTTGCGGTACCCGGCTGAGCGCGTCCGCGATCGTCGGATCGATCTTCATCACCGGAAACTCTCTGGCGCGTGACCGGCTGAGGTCGTTCTCCTTGACCTGATCGACCCACCACCACACCGACGCCGCGGGAGCGCTCGCCGCCGCGAACAGCGAGCCGGCAATGATCTGCCGTCGAGTGATCTTGGGCTTAGCCATTCGAAGTCTTCCCTCATCGGGTCCAGAAAGCGTAGAAACTTGCCTTCCGCAGTACCATCAAGCCCTTGAAGAGTGCCGCAAGGGACTCGATATGGATCCGAACTGGTTTACCATTTACGTGGTTCTGGGTGCCGCCCAGATGGGAACGGGCGCGTATGAGGACGCGCTGAAGTCGTTTGAAAAAGGGAGCCTCTTGGGCCATGGTGACCCTATCGCCCAAGCCTTTCTGGGATGGGCTTACGGCGTCACCGGCAGAAAGGATAAGGCTCTGGAAGTACTGGCTGAGCTAGAACGGCGCAGGGCCCAAGGGTATCTATCGGGGGTCGTGTTGGCGATGGTGGCCATAGGTATTCGCGAGAAGGATCAAGCGTTTCAATGGTTGGATCGGGCAATCGACGACCGGGATTGTTTGGTTGCCACCCTCAAGCACCATTCCGTGTGGGACGGAGTGCGCTCGGATCCACGGTTCGACAAAGTGTTAACCCGGGTCGGGTTCGGGCACTGACGCACCGCTCAAGCGACCTAGCTAGCAAACTCGAAGATCCGCACAGGGGGAGGATTCCGTACGGCTCCGCCCCTGGTGGTGCCGCCGACTTCACTTTGCTTTAGAGCACTTCAGCCAGCCGAGGGGGTACCAGGCGTAACACGCCTGGCCTGATCAAAATTCGCTTGGCCGGTTTTAACCAGTCAAAGGCCGGCTACATCATCCGCTTGATGACGCGGGCCGACTGCTCTTTGGTGAGGGCGGGGGGCCGGAAGGCCAGCGGACCACCCTCCTCCAGTACCGGCTCCTGCTCGTCGAGCGTGGGCTCTCGTTTCTGCAGGAACAGCCCCGTGTAGATGGTGTCGCCCCATAGCAATGCCTTTTCGCAGGCGGCCTTCCAATCGCTGGTGTCGTGGTTCTCGTCATCGAGCTTCTTCACCCTGGGTTTGAAGAACGCGTAGTCGTTGTCGTGATTGAAGGTGACACAGGGGCTGAAGACATCGATCAACGAGAAACCTTTGTGCTCGATGCCTTTGCGGATGAGCATGTTCAGGTGCTTGGGGTCGGCGCTATAACCGCGGGCGACGAACGTCGCCCCGTTCATGATCGACGAAGTGATCGGATTGACGGGCCTCTCGACGCTGCCGAACGGGGTGCTCTTGGTTTTCATCCCGTCGCAGCTTGTCGGCGAGACCTGGCCGGTGGTCAACCCGTAGATTTGATTGTTCATCACGATGTAGGTGAGATCGACGTTGCGACGGGCGGTGTGCACAAAGTGATTCCCGCCGATCCCATAGCCGTCGCCATCGCCGCCGGCTACCACCACAGTCAGCTCGTGGTTGGCCATTTTCACGCCCGTGGCAACCGCCAGCGCCCGGCCGTGCAAAGTGTGCATCCCGTAGCTGCTGACGTAGCCAGGGAAGTTCGACGAACAACCGATGCCGCTGACGACGACGATCTCGTGCGGCCGGAGACCCATCTCCGCGCAAACGGTCTGAAAGCTTCGCAGGACGCCGAAGTCCCCACACCCAGGGCACCAGTCGGGATCGACTTTACCTTTGAAGTCCTTCGGCGTGAGCTGAACGATCGGTTCGGCGGTAGTACTCATTGATCTCTCCTTGGTCTGTTAAACCATGATTTCCTGGGTTGGCACGTAGTGGTCGGTGGTCCCGGCAAGCTGCTCTTGCACACCGGCAACGATATGGTGCGGCTGGAACGGTTCGCCGTCATATTTGCGGATGTGGCCGTCGACCGTAATGCCTGTCTCGCCCCGCAGATACCGGTGGAACTGGCCGGAATGATTGTTTTCGACGATGATCGACCGCTTGGCCTTCGAGATGATGTCGATGGCGGCTTGCGCGTGCAGAGGGACAATCCACTTGAACGCCAGTTGATTGGCGGTTAGCCCCAAGTCGTTGAGCTGCTCGACAGCCTCTTGAATGACACCGTGAGTCGAGCCCCAGCCAATCAATGTCACGTCGGCATCCGCGGGACCTTCCAACGCGGGTGCCTCGATGTCATCGAGGATGTTGGCAAACTTGCGATTTCGTTTTTCCACCATCGCGCGCCGCTTGAGCGGGTTGGTGTACTCGTCGCTAATCAGAATTCCGTCTTCGTCATGCTCGTCGGTGGCGACCACGTGAGCGTAGCCCTCGAGCCCGGGCAGAGCGCGTGGAGAGACTCCGCTCTCGGTGATGAGGTAGCGCTTGTAGCCATCGGTCGTGGAGGGTTCGGTGATCAGCTCGCCGCGGTCGATCGTGGGGTGCATGTTGATGTCATCGGGAACGACGCTGAAGGTTCCCTCGGAGATGAGCAGGTCGGAAAGAACGATACCCGGGCACTGGCACTTGTCCACCAAGTTGAAGACCTCAGGCATCGTGTTGAAGGCGTCGAGGGCGCTTTTGGGTGCCACGATGAAACGTTCAAAATCGCCTTGGCTGGCGCCGAGCATCTGCCACAGGTCGCCCTGCTCGGTCTTGGTGGGCACGCCCGTGGAGGGACCGGCCCGCTGGACGTTGATGAAGACCACGGGGATTTCCATCATGGCCGCGCTGCCGATGGCTTCGGTCATCAACGCAAAGCCGCCGCCCGAGGTCGCGCACATCGTCCGCGGGCCTGCGTGGGCGGCCCCGACGGCCATGTTGGCGACGCCGATTTCGTCCTCGATTTGGCGGACCATGATGCCGAGGTCGCGGGCGTTCTTCGCCATCCAGTGGAGGACCCCGGTCGCAGGACTCATGGGGTACGCACAGTAGAACTTCACGCCCGCCGCGGCCCCACCCATCGCTAAGGCCTCGTTGCCGGTCCAGACAGCCAAAGGCTTGTCGTTGGCGGGAGCTGGGTCCGGGAAGGGCTCGAAGTTTGAGCCTGTGTAGTCGAAGCCGGCACGGGCCATGGCCACGTTTTCATCGACGACGTCCTGCCCTTTTCGCTGAAACTGCGCCGTCAGCGACGCTTCAAGAACGTCGAACCCGAGCCCGAGCAGGAACGAAACCGCACCCAGGGCGACGGTGTTCTGAACGAGCTTGTTGCGGTTGTTGTCGGTCAGTTCGGCGATCGGTAGAGGGCACAGTTGCACGCCTTCGGCGGCCTCACCGGGTTCAATGGTGTCGCTGTTGTAAACCACTCGGCTGCCGGGTCCCATCAACGTAAGATGCCGGTTCATCGTGTCTTGGTTGAGGCAATGCAGCAAGTCGAGCTTATCGCCGTGGTTGGTCAACGGCTGATCGCTGACGCGGATGGTCAGGAAAATGTGGCCGCCGCGAATAATCGACTGATAGGCGTTATATGCGTTGAAATGGAGGCCACGTCGAGCGAAGATTCGCGCTAGTATGCCACCCGGCGTGGCGATTCCCTGCCCGGCCGCCCCGCCGATGGCCAGGGCAAAGTCGTACTCTCTTGAAGCCATTCGAGTCGCTCCTTAGCGGGCCTTCGAGCCGGCTGGCAGGCGGAACATCTTCTCCCACCGGACTCGGCCGGCGGGGCAAGGTCCGTCCCCCACGTCTCGAGCCTTGCGTCTTCCGGCTCGCTGCTACAGGGCGTCATTATACCACCCTGGCTTGGATTCGAGCGGGGATCCTGCAAGGCGGTTGTGGCCCACCACCACCCGGTGTGAACACGTGCACCTTTGGCATTCGCTCGATGGACCCGGGCCTGCCGCTCACGTCCGAAACTGTAGGAACGGTGGGACGTTTGCCAGGTGCGTCGGCGCCGCTTGAGAGACCGAATCGCGCAAGGGGTCAACATTTTGCTACCGTTTCCCTTGATCTTGAGGCATCGTGGTCAAAGATCACGGCTGTAACGGAGGTGTGGTGGTGGCCAACCAGCAGCAGCTTGAGATTCTCAAACAAGGCGTCAGCGCGTGGAACGTTTGGAGACAGGAGCATCCGAAGTCGCGGCCCGACTTGTTTAATTGCGACCTGGCGGCGGCGGACTTGGGCGGCGCGCGGCTCGAGCAGGCCAACCTCGGCGATTGCCGCCTCGAGAGCGCCAAGTTGAACGGCGCTCACCTGCGCCACGCGGATCTCGGCGGGGCGCGGCTGCAGGGCGCGGATCTTTCCGGGGCCTATCTCGAAGAGGCGAACTTGAGCTCCGCCCACCTGGGAGGCGCGGACCTTCAGCAAGCCCGGCTCGCCCGCGCGGACTTGTGGGAAGCGGACCTCGAGGGCGCCAACCTGGCGGGAGCGGATTGCCAGGGAGCCGACTTGGGAGGAGCGTGTCTTGCCCAGGCCGCGTTGCAAGGGGCTCGTTTGCAAGGGGCCTGCTTGAAGATGGCGAATCTGGAAGGGGCGGCGTGCGCGGACGCGGTGATCAAGGACGCGACGATGGCTGGCGCGCTCGTGCATGGAGCGGATCTTCGGTCCGCCAAGGGTCTCACGCAGGAGCAGATCGACCAGGCTGTTGGCGACGAGGCGACGCAGTTGCCGGAAGGGTTGGAGCGGCCGAGTCATTGGGTGGGGATCCCGTCGACCGGGGAGCCCGAGCCTCAGCGGCAGCGGGGAGCTGTGTAGGGCCGGCATAGCCAGCCGCCCAACCGCCACTCGGAGCCGCCGCCGTCAGCCTGCGTTGACCCGGTTCCAGCCGCCTCCGTTAGCCGCTGGATTCCCCATGGAAATCGGCCTGTACGCGCCTCGATCAACAACCGTCTTTACTAGCAGCATCTCAGCGCAGACTTCCGTCCGTACCTCTGAATCGTGGATTTGGGGTCTCAACTCCTTAGGCGCTGAGCCCTTGATATACATGCGCGGCGGCGACCAGATCTTCGATCGCGAGGCCTTGTGATTCAAACAGAGTGATGTCCTCGCCGGAGGTGCGTCCAGGAGAGGCACCGGCGACAATCGCGGAAAGCTCGACGGCGCGGCCCCAGCCGAAGCGCCCCGCGGCATGAGCGGCAATGAGATCGCCTGCTTCCATTTGAGCTTGCTCAAGCGAATCGACCGCCACAACCTGCGCCCTCGATACGGCTTCGGCATCGATCTCGGCCCGCCTGTGATGATTGCTGCCGGCGGCGTTGATGTGGCAGCCAGGCAAGAGCGCGGCGGAGTCGAAGACCGGTTCGCGGGCCGTGGTGACGGTGACGACGATTGTGGCTTCCGAGATGGCGGCCTCGGCGCTGGCGGCGGCCTCGATGGGCAGCGCGAGGCGTTGGCTCATGCGGCGCGCGAAGGCTTCCCGGCGTTCGGCCGAGCGGCTGTAGACCCGCACCCGTTTGAGTTTGCGAACCGCGGCGATGGCTTCGAGTTGCGTCTCGGCTTGAAAGCCGCTGCCGATCATCCCGAGCGTAGTCGCATCGTCGCGTGCCATGTGGTGCGTGGCAACGCCGCTGGCCGCGCCTGTTCGGATCTGCCCAAGCGCGTTGGCGTCGATGGTGGCGAGCAGCTCGGTCGTCTCGGCATCGAACAGCAATACGGCGAAACGGGCGCCCACGCGCGGGCGCGTCGCATAGACCTTGGTTGCGAGATAGCCGGCCTCGTTCTCGCCCGCGGCCATATAGTGCAGGCAGGCGCCGTTGTCGAGCACGACCCGCCGGCGCGGCTGGTTCACCGCGCGGCCGTCGGAGAGGCGGCGGAACCCGTCCTCGACGAGTTCGACGGCCTTGGTCATCGGGAGAGCTTCGCGGACTTGGTCTTCTGTAATGTGGATCATGCGGGTAAGGGTAGCGTAGCCATGCGCGGTGGCCGCGACTTGCCGCACACCCTTGCGTCGCAGGGTTGCTTACGCCGGCCCAGTAGGTGTAGAAGAATCGGCGATGAGGCGCCACCCCGTTGCTCGGAGCCGCGGGCGTTAGCCTGCGTTGACCTTGTTCCAGCCACCCAAGATCGCGCTGGATCCCCGCGTGTCGACCTGTGGGTAACTCGATGGGCGACCGTGTTTGCTAGCCGTACCTCAACGCAAGCTCACGCTTGCAGCTCTCAGTGGCAGGTCGACGCCTTATCTCCGGACTGCGAGGCCCCGGCGATTCAAACTGGATACCGCGCCGACTCCTACGGGCCAAACGGGGCGGGGCTCAAGCCGGCCGAGCCTAACGAACTCGCGGCGGATCGGGGACCTGTGGGGTCGTTGCTCCTCTGGATAGCGGCGGCGGTGCCGAGCGCCGCGACCGCGCCCATGGCGGCCCAGAACCGCCAGCCGAACCGCCTCTTCTTCTCGACGGTGCGCGTCATGACGTTAGTTTGTGCGATTGTGGCGAGACCCTTGAGCGAGCCGCTCGTTGCGGTCACGTCGATGAAAAACTCTCCCGGCTCGGTGCTGGGCATCATGCCGCCGGCCGTCGCGCGTCCGGTCTCGTCGGTGGTCATCGTGATGGTCCGCGACGCGCCGTAGAACATCGCGCTGGGTCCCACTGCTGGAGTACGAAAGACGACTTTGGCCCCCGGCACCGGCTCGCCTTGACGGTTCCGTACCTCCACGACCGGCTCGCTAGCTGCCCTTATCTCAACGTCGTTGGTCGCCGCCTCACCTGACAGAACCAAAACCTGTAGGCCCAGCTGCTGTCCCCAGCCGCGCTGCGGGAAGGCGAGCATCGACGCGAGGACAACGGCTAACAGCGGGCATGCCTGATGGCGCATGATTTTCCCTACTTGTTGAGTTGGCGGTGGCCGAGTCGACCCGGCGCCAGAATGGATCAGGCGATATGCGCCCAAAATGGGTTACTGGTTCGCGCGGATCTCGTGCCGCCCGCTTCGCTGATCAGCCACAATATGACGATTCGCGATGTGGAACCCATCACTATATCTTCGATTCGGTGACGAGCGCACTCGACCCTGCCTCGATCTGATCCAGCGGATCGGGTTGACCGAGCCACGGGGGATCGTGGACTTGGGTTGCGGTCCCGGCAACAGCACCGCCGCGTTGCGCGCCCGTTGGCCCATCGCCCAAATCACCGGCGTCGATAGCTCGGCCGAGATGCTGGTGCAGGCGAGGCTGAGCGGCGTGGAGGCGGAATGGGCCGAGGCCGACGTCGCCGAGTGGCAACCAACTGAGCCCGTGGACCTGATCTTCTCGAACGCGGCTTTCCAGTGGATACCGAACCAGCGGGTCCTTTTGCCGCGCTTAGTCGGGCACTTGCAGCCGTCGGGTGTCCTTGCGATACAGATCCCCTACCACTTGCAAAGCTCGGCGCACGTTGCGATTGAAGAACTCTGCGCCGAGCCGCCCTGGCGGGCCTGGCTCGATCCGCGCCCTGAGCCCTTCGAGATTCTCGAGCCGGATGGGTACTACCGTCTGCTGCCGCCGCTGACCGCCAAGCTGGAAATCTGGCAGACGACGTACTGGCATATGCTCGAACGCCCCACCTCGATCGTCGAGTGGATGCGAGGGACCGGGCTGCGTCCCTACCTCGAACGGCTACCGGCCGAAGAGCAAGAGACGTTCCTTGCCGCCTACCAAGAAAAAATAGAGCAAGCCTTCCCGGCGCAGCCCGACGGTCGCGCGCTCTTCCCATTCCCCCGATTGTTTCTCGTAGCTGAGGTGTAGAAACCGCGTCGCCGGGGCTCCGGACCCTAAGAGGATCAGTAGCGTCGCCGGCCGCCCCGGAAGCCCACGCCGCCGCCGAAACGGCTTCGCCCGCGGTAACGGCCGTAGTGGAACGAAGTGAAGTAGCGCGGGTAGTAGTGGCCTCCGTAGCCCACACCCAGCCCGTAGCCGTGATGGCCGTAGCCGTACCCATAGTGGCCGGAGATGAACGACGGCCAGTAGCGGGAACCCCGGCCGCGGTTTTGGTCGAGGACCTTGTCGCGTCGCTGGTTCCACTCATCGAAACCGTCTTTGCTCGGAGCACCGGCCAAGCGAACACGTTCTGTGTCCTGGTCGCCGTACACTGTGAGCGTCTTGCCCTTCTTGACCGTGCGGAAGCCACCGGATGTGCCGACGTCGGCCTCGCCTTTGCGGACGGTGACCACGGCACGGCCGGAGGGCTCCAGCTCGACCCGGTAGGATCCCCGTTTGAGGGGGATCACCGTCAAGCCGCCGGCTTGGATTTCAACGTCAACCGTAGCGCCTTCGGCTTGGCTTACGCTGACGTGGCCCACCTCGAGATCGAACTGAAAACGGCGGTTGCCGAGCTGCACCACACGCAACTTGGTGGCGGCGTTGAGCCGTAGGAAGTTGCCTTGGTCAAGCTGGACCTCGACGCGCGAAGCACGGCCGGTCTCGACCGTGTCTCCAGACACGAGTTCGTCGCCTGCCCGCAGCGCGGTCACGTCGCCGTGCACGCTCAACTTGGTCACGTCGCCGTCGGCCACGCCTACGTAGGCGACACCAACCAGAGGGCCACGGTCGCGATTCTGATCTCGATCGTTACCGCGCCGGGCATGAGCGGGCAACGCGGAGAAGAGAACGCAAGCGATAGCAAGTAAGAAGGAATGTCTCATGCTCATGATTAACCCTCCAGACAGGAGTTAGTTGCTGGTCGGACTCCCTGCACGAGTTCTGCCAATCTCTATATCTGTTGAACAAAAGGGACTTAGCTCTGACAGGCAGCCCGGTTTGGTGGTGGATTACCACCGTTGCACCGGCGTCGCTCGACGCCGAGCCGGCAACGCTGTGATGGTCTGAAGGGAGGGAGGATCGATGTCCTCCGGGGCCTTGGTCAAGCCTAGGCGTACTTCCAGCGGGTGCCTTGTGGGGTATCTTCGAGGATCACGCTGCGGGCTCTGAGGTCGTCGCGGATCGCGTCGGAGCGGGCGAAGTCGCGGGCCTTGCGGGCGGCCAGACGCTCCCCGATCAGGCGATCGATTTCGTCGGCGGCAACCTGCCCAGCTTCCTCAACCTGCAACACGTCGAAGATCGAGTCGAACAGGTCGAGGACGCCGGCGGCTTCGGCGACGTTGTTGGCCTGAAACTCGCCCGCATCCATCTTGGTGTTGACGTCGCGAACAAACTCAAACACCGCGCCCAGGGCCTGGGCGGTGTTCAAGTCGTCGTCCATGCCCGCCTCGAACTTCTTTTGGGCCTCGTCGGCCAGCGCGGTAACATCCGAGTTCGAGCCGGCGGGGAAGGTCTCGGTGTCGAGGCGGCGCTTGAAGTTGCGCAGCCGCTCGATAGCGGTCTGGGCGGCCTTCAACCCGTCGAACGTGAAATTGAGTTGCTTGCGGTAGGGTACCGAGGCGAGCAGGTAGCGGATCGCGTCGGCTGCGAAGCCGCGTTCGAGCAGATCACGCAGCGTGTAGAAGTTGCCGAGCGACTTCGACATCTTCTGTCCGTCGACGAGCAGGTGTTCGGCATGAAGCCAGAAGCGCACGAACGGCTTGCCGCTGGCGCCTTCGGCCTGGGCGATCTCGTTCTCGTGGTGCGGGAAGACGAGGTCGACCCCGCCGGTATGGATGTCGAAGCTCTCGCCGAGATACTTCATCGCCATGGCCGAGCACTCGATGTGCCAGCCCGGCCGCCCGGCGCCGTAAGGACTCTCCCACGAGGGCTCATCGGGCTTCGAGGCCTTCCACAAAGCGAAGTCGCGAACGTCGTCTTTGTCGTACTCGTCCTGATCGACGCGCGCACCGGCCTTGATGCCCTTGACGTCGAGGTGCGACAGCTTACCGTACGCGTCGAAGCCCGCGATGCGGTAATACGTCGAGCCGTCGCTCTGGTAGGTGAGGCCCTTCTTGTCGAGCCGGCCGATCAACTCGATCATCTCGCCGATGTGCTCGGTGGCGGGCGTGACGCGCTCGGGCGTTTCAAGCCGTAGCTGGGCCGTATCCGCCTCGAACGCCTTGCGATACTCAGCCGTATACTCGGCTAGCGATTGACTCGCCTCGCCGGCGCTGCGGATGATCTTGTCGTCCACGTCGGTGACATTCATGACGTGAAACAGCTCGTAACCGCAGTGGCGCAGGTAGCGGCGCAGCACGTCTTGAAAAGTGAACGTGCGGAGGTTGCCGATGTGGACGAAGTTGTAGACCGTCGGGCCGCAGGAGTACATGCGGACGCGGTCGCCTTCGAGCGGCTCGAAAGGCTCGAGGCGGCGGTTCAGGGTGTTGTAGAAGTTGAGCGCCATGAGAGGACGTGAGAGTGAGCGCGGTTAACGCCGGGCTCGCTCCGCCGCTTCGCGGGCTAGCTCATCGCAGCGGTTGTTGTCGTCGTGATCGGCGTGGCCCTTCACCCACTTCCATTCGATGTCGTGCGGGGCGATCGCCTGATCGAGCTTGCGCCACAAGTCCTCGTTTTTGACCGGCTGCTTCGCCGACGTCTTCCAGCCGCGTTTCTTCCAGCTATAGATCCACTGGGTGATACCGTTCTTGACGTACTCCGAGTCGATCTCGACAAGAATGCGGCAGGGCTGCTTGAGCGTTGCAAGCGCTTCGATCACCGCCGTCATTTCCATGCGATTGTTCGTGGTTCGGGGGTCGGAGCCCGACAGCTCTTTCTTATGTTCGCCGTGTCGGAGAATCGCCGCCCAGCCGCCGGGCCCGGGATTGCCGAGGCATGAGCCGTCGGTGATCAACGTGACAGATTTCATGCCGCGCTGGCGAGACTCTCGTCGAAGAAGGCGTCGACTTTCGCCACGATCTCATCCGCCGACCGGCAGGGGTAGATATCCTTGCGCAGGCGCGTGCCGTTACGTACGCCGCGGCTGAAGTGCGTGGCGAACTGTTTCATCTTGCCGGTGATTTCGCCGGAGATCTTGTCGGACTTTTCGATCAGGAGCCGGTAGTAGTCGCGGATCATCTGGTAACGGTCGAGTTCGGTCGGCTGGTCGTATTGTCCCGTGGCAACGTACTGCGCGATCTGGCGGAAGATCCAAGGGTTGGTCGACGCCGCGCGTCCGATCATCACGCCGTCGCACCCGGTTTCGTCGACCATGCGGACCGCGTCTTCGGGCGTGAAGACGTCGCCGTTGCCGATCACCGGGATCGAGACGGCCTGCTTGACCTCGCCGATCAAGTTCCAGTCGGCCTTGCCGGCGTAGCCCTGGGCGCGCGTGCGTCCATGCAAAGCAACGCCCTGCAGGCCACAGTCTTCGGCCATCCGCGCCATCTCGACCGCGACGATGTGGTCGTCGTCCCAGCCCGAGCGGTACTTACACGTGAACGGGATCTTCACCGCCGCGCGCACGGTGCGCAGAATATTTTCAACCAGCGACAGATCGCGCAACAGCCCCGAGCCGCCGTTGCATTTGACGACCTTCTTGACCGGGCAGCCGAAGTTCAGATCGACCGTGTCGAACCCTAAGTCCTCGACCACGCGCGCCGCGTCGGCCAGGACGTTCGGGTCGGAGCCGAACAGTTGCGCCGAGATCGGGTGCTCGTCGGGCTCGTAGTAAAGGTAGTTGAAGGTGCGCTGCGCCTTCCTCGTCCCGCCGCGGGTGGCCACAATGCCGTGCGAACTGGTGAACTCAGTCATGATGAGCCCACAGCCTCCCAAACGCCGAATGAAGCGGCGAAACACCGTGTCGGTCACGCCCGCCATCGGCGCCAACACAACCGCGGGCTGGACCGGTACCGGCCCGATCGAGAATCGTTTCGGGAAGGTCAAAGCACCATTTTATCAGAGGGGTTGTGGGCACACTTCCCCCTTCCGGAGCGTCGTAGTCACGGATCTAGGGTTTGAGATCCGCGGCCTTTCGCCCTACAGGGACCCAAGGGCAATCAGGTACTTGAGCCCGGGGGGGGGCGGGAAAGGTTTCGGCAGCCATACCTCCGGCGCACCGCGGAACTGCAAGGGCTCGACCCACTGCCCTCTAAGCCGCCTCCAAGGAGAAGCAAGGCCCGCACAACCCTACGCGCCTACCGTCACCGCTTCGGGCTCCGGCTGCCTCCGCCGTGCCGGTGCCGGCTCGTGATCACCCATTTTCACCGAGACCAGCCTCGACACGCCCGGCTCCTGCATCGTGACGCCGTAGAGCGTCTGGGCCGCTTCCATGGTCCCCTTGCTGTGCGTGATGAGGATGAATTGCGTCTGGTCGCTCATCTGCTGCACCAGCCGCCGGAAGCGAATGACATTCGGCTCGTCGAGCGCGGCATCCACCTCGTCGAGCACGCAGAACGGGCTGGGCTTGTACTGGAAGGTCGCCATCAACAACGCGATGGCGGTCAGAGACTTCTCTCCACCTGAAAGCAGCGCGATGTTCTGCAGACGCTTGCCCGGCGGGGACGCGACGATCTCAATCCCCGCCTCGGACGTGCGGTCTTCGGATTCGACCAGGCGCATCTCGCCCAGACCGCCGCCGAACAGCGTCGAAAACGTCTCGCGGAAGTGGAGGTTGATCTGCTCGAAAGCCTCTTCGAACTGCTTGAGCGAAACGACTTCGATCTCTTCGATCACCTTCCGGGTATCGCGGATGGAGTCGACTAAGTCCTGCCTCTGGGTGTCAAGAAACTCGAGACGCTGTTGTTCCTGCTCGAACTCCTCTAGTGCCAGCACGTTCACCGGACCAAGGTTTTCGAGCTTCGCCTCGACCTCGCGATGCCGCTCTTCGGCCTCGGCCAATTGCTCGGCGGTGTACTCCCTGCCTTCGCCCGAGAACAGTTCCTCGACCGACTGCTGCAATTCGCGTTGGCAGGTCTCGTCCAAGTGGCGGCTCTCCGAGCGCAACTCCACCTGCCGCAACTCCGCCGTCGAGCGCCGCTGCCGGATCGTCTCCAACTCTTCCCGCTTCTGCTTCAAATCCTCGTCGATGCCCGCGTCCCGCGTACGCGAGGCTTGGAGGCTCTCCGCCAGCCGCGATACTTGTTGCGCCAGTTGCTCCCGCCGCGCCCCCTCACTCTCGATGCGTTCCCCGAGTTGCTGATTGTCTTCCGACAGCCGCTTGCACTCGGCTTCCCACTCCGCCACCTGGTTCGCGATCTTCTCCCGGCGCTCGGATTGCTCTTGGGTCAGGGCGCGAACCCGCTCGAGCGACGCCGCGGCGGACTTGCCCCGCTCCTCGAGTGTTGCCAACTCCGTTCGCAAACGGGTTTGCTCTTCCGCCAGCAGAACCCGCCGCACCCGTCGCTCTACTGTCTGCCGCGCTAGCTCTTCGAGATCCGCTTCCGCCGCGCCGCGCTCCTTCTCGCGCTGCTCGATCGCCGCCTGCTGCCCCTTCTGCCGGGCCGTCGCGTCGTCGGTCTCGCGCCGCAGCCGCTCCATCTCCGACTGCGCGACGGCCAGATTGCGGCGGGCGCGCTCCAACTCATCGGTCAGTTGGCGAAGCTGGTGCTCGACGGCCAGCGCTTCTTTCTCCGATGTCTGAAGAGCCCCTTGCACCGTCTCGAGTTCTTCGCCTTTGGCCGTCAGCTCTTCTTCAAAGCGCTTCGATTCAGCCGAGGCGGTCTCGAGGGTCTTCTCTCTTCCCGCGAGCCGCGGACGCAACTCGCGCAACTCCCGTTTGAGAGCCAGCGGCCCCGCCGACGCCTTCTTGCCGCCGCTCACTGTGTAGCCGCGATAGCAGAGGCCGTCGGGCAGCAGGAAGAAGAGATCCGGATACTGCACCGCCAAGCGTTGCGCTGTGCCCTGCTCCTCCACCAAGTAGCAGTTGCGCAACTTCGGCAGCAGAGTGGAGGCCGAGCCCGACAATCCGTTCGTCAACCGGATGTGGTCCGCAAACCGTCCCGTCACGCCGGTTTCGGGTCCCAGCACCGGCTGCTCGGGACGAATCGGCGATTCGGGATGGACCAGGAACGTCGCGTAGCCTTCGAGTTCGCGCCGCAACAGCGACACACCCTGCTCGGCCTCCTGCCAGTTGCGCACCACCACGAACTCCAACTCGTCGCGCAGGAATTCCTCGGCCGCCTTTTCGAAAGGCGCATCCACCTCGACGTAGTCGGCCAGAATGCCGATCGGCTCGAACCCGTCGATCGGCCGCTGCTCGATCGCCGCGAACAGCTTCTTCACCGTCTCGGTGGTATAGGCGTGGTGCGAGAGGATCTCTTCGAGTGACTCGCTCCGCGCCCGAAGCCGCGACAGCTCCTGCTGTAACTGCTCGGTTTCCTGGCGGCGCTGCTGTGACTGTTGCTTGAGCAGGACGATCTCTTGTTGAACACGGTCGCGCGTTTGAGCGAGAGTTTCGACGCCCGACCGTCCGTCCGCCATCTGACGATCCAGCTCGCCCCGCCGGACCTCCAACTGCGCCAACTCGCTCTCGACGGCTGCCTTCCCCTCTTCCACGCGGGCGATGTGCCGCTGGTTGCCGGCGAGAAACTCCTCGACCTTGGCCAGCTCGTTCCGCAGCGACGCCACCTCCCCAAGGACCTGCAGAACGCGCCGTCGAATCTCCTCCCTGCGTTGCTCGTGGTCTTGGATGGCGGCGTCGGTTGCCTCCAACTCGGTCGTCTTTTCCCCGAGCCGGCCGCGTACCTGCTCGGTCAAGCCGCCGGCTTCACTGAGCGCCTGCTGCTCGACCTTCAGCTCTTCTTCCAGCTCGCGAAGACGCGTGTCGAGTTCGACGATTTCCGCCCCGGCATGCTCCCGCCGCTGTCCGGTCTCCTCGACCGTGCGCGCCTGCTGCTCAGCGCGCGACCGCCACCGCTCGAGCTCCACCGTGAGGTTCGACAGCTCACTCCGCTGCTGCTCCAACGTCTGCTCGTCTTCTTGCTGCTGTCGGCGGCCGGCATCGCGCGCAGACTCCATCCCCTTAACCCGCCCCGCCAGGCCGCCGTACTGCCCCTCGGCCGAGTTCATCTCAGCCGATGCTTCGGCGAGGCGCCGCTGCAAGTCGTGATGGCGGCTGGCCAGCAGGACGGTCAGGTTCTCGTCTCGCTGCTCCTTGAGGTCCGCGTAGCGCCGCGCCCGCGACGCCTGCCGCTTGAGCGAATTGACCTGGCGAATGACCTCTTGGAGAATGTCGTTGACTCGGTGCAGGTTCTGGCGTGCGCTCTCGAGCTTAAACTCCGCCAGCCGCCTGCGCGATTTGAACTTCGTGACCCCGGCAGCCTCTTCGATGATGGCCCGCCGGTCGTTCGGCCGCGAACTGAGGATTTGATCGACGCGTCCCTGCTCGATGATCGCGTAGTGCTCCGGGCCGAGTCCCGTACCCATGAACAGGTCTTGGATGTCGCGTAGCCGGCAGATCTTACCGTTCAACAGATATTGGCTCTCGCCCGAGCGAAACAGCTTACGCGTGACGACGATTTCGCCGGGCCGGCGGGCCGCCTTTTCCGCCGTCCCGTTGGCCGCCTTGGCCGCCAGATACGACTCGGGATCGAGCAGTGTCATGCTTACTGACGCCATCCCCGACGGCTTGCGGGTGCGCGTGCCGCTGAAGATCACGTCCTGCATGCGCGCGCCACGCAAGGTCTTCGCCGACCGTTCGCCGAGTACCCAGCTAATCGAATCACTGATGTTCGACTTGCCGCACCCGTTGGGGCCGACGATGGCCGAGATGCCGCCGCCGTTGAACGGCAGCTCCTGACGGTCGCAGAAAGACTTGAAGCCGGTCAGTTCAATCTTTTTCAGCTTGAGCAAGAGACCCAGACCTTTCGAGGGTGAGTTCACGCACCATCCCCGCACGGAACCCCGGCGCTCCTCAACTTTGTGATCCTCAGTCTATCGGAGCCGGGAAGGGGCCCGAGCCGGGGGCGCGACGGCACCCCGTTCGCTGTTATCCTACTCTGAAGAAAGGGCTTTTGTAAAGACACTCAACAACAATATCTTGAGTTTTATTGGCATCACCATACGATATATAGCAGTGCGGCTCCAGCTAGGATACTGGCTGTCAATGGGATATAATCGAGACCTTCAACTATGACTTTAGCTTGTCGGCTGGGCGGCTTCATTCTGGCCTTGGGTCTCCTTGCCTGTGCGGCCCAGACGTCCAACTTCCTGACCAACATCCGGCAACTGACCTTCGGCGGACAGAACGCCGAAGCCTACTGGTCGCCCGACGGCAGCCAACTCGTCTTTCAATCAACCCGTGGCGACCATCGCTGCGACCAGATCTATGTGATGAACGCCGACGGCGGCGATGCACGGATGGTCTCGACCGGCAAAGGCGCGACAACGTGCGGTTACTTCCTGCCTGGCGGCCGGGACATCCTGTTCGCGTCGACCCACCAGGGCTCGCCGGAGTGCCCGCCGCGCCCGGACCGCAGCCAAGGGTACGTGTGGGCGGTCTATCCGAGCTACGACATCTATGTTGTCGGCAGCGACGGCAAGAACCTACGCAAGTTGACCTCGACCGACGGCTACGACGCCGAAGGAACGGTGAACTTCGAGACCAACCGCGTGATCTACACCTCGAAGGCCTCGGGCGACCTCGATCTGTGGTCCATGGCCGCCGATGGCTCCGGCAAGCAGCGTCTCACGACCAGCCTGGGGTATGACGGCGGTGCATTCCTCTCGCCCGACGGGAAGAAAATGGTTTGGCGCGCGCACCATCCCCAGGGCGAGGAAAACGTCAAGACCTACAAGGACCTCCTCGCGCAAGACCTGACTGCTCCGATGAAGATGGAGATCTTCGTCGGCGACGCCGACGGCGACAACGCCCGGCAGGTCACCGATTTCGGCTGCGCCAGTTTTGCGCCGCAGTTCACGCCCGACGGCAAGCAGATTATCTTTTCGTCGAACAAGCACGACTGCGACAGCCGCCACTTCGAGCTGTTCCTGATGGACCTCGACGGCTCGAACCTGCGGCAAGTCACCGATTTCGGCGGCTTTACCTCGTTCGCCGAGTTCTCGCCCGACGGCAAGCGGCTCGTGTTCACCTCCGACTGGAAGGCCACGGGCCGCTACGAGTTCAACATCTTTGTCGCCGACTGGAAACAGTAGCGGCTTGGTTCACCTACCACTATCTGATTACAAGGTAGACATCGCGGTGTGACCTATTCGACCGCGTATGGCGGGGCTGCGGCGACGGGTGGCGAGACCCTGGCCGGTACAGGCGAGGGCTCTTGCGGCTCCCCCGAGTCGAAGCAACGTTACCACCACGAGAGCGAGCCTCACTGCGGCTGGTTTTCAAGATCACTCACACTGTACTCGCCGGCCAGAGACCCTTTCCGCATAGGGTGTCAGGGTGTCGAGAAACGCTGTCGAGACACACTGTCGAAGAAACACAAGAAACGCTTGGCTGGGCCCAGGTATTGTGGTAGGCTCGTTGCAGCGATGGTCTGTCTCCCCGAAATCGGTTGGGGACAAGGGGGATCCATGAGCGCAAAAAGCGTAGCGTTTCTCGCTGCGGCAATGTTGGCCGCGACACCCATTTGGGCGCAGCAGCAGGGCGGTGGCGGCGGTGGTGCAAGCCGCGGGGGCGGCGGGACCACCACCCCGCCTACGCAACCCACAACGCCTGGCGGGCAGCAAGGGGGACAGCAACGACAGGACCAAAGAGGCACCTTCGGCCAGCAGCAGCAGCAGCAGATGCCCGAGATGCAGCGTCCGATTATGCTCAGCGGCAAGATCCAACTCGACGATGGCAACCCGCCGCCCGACTCGGTCACGATCTATCTCGATTGTGACGGCCAGCGCGTCCCCAAGGGCTACTCCAATCCTAAGGGACATTTCAGCGTCGACCTCAGCGACAGCAACCAGATGGCGTTCGCCGACGCCAGCTACTCGGGCGTTCCCAATACCAGAGGCCAAGGCGGCTTCGGCAGCAGCGGAGGGGCTTTTGGCGGCGCCTCCCTGGCGGGCCGCCAGTCGGGGCTTGGCCAATACAACCTGTTCGGCTGTTCGCTGCTGGCGGAGTTGGCCGGCTTTGTGTCTGAGTCGATCGAACTCGGGTCGCGGAGCGTCTTTGACAACCCCAACGTCGGCACCATCATCCTGCGCCGGCTGGAGGGAGTTGAAGGCACCTCGATCAGCTTCACCAGCTACTCGGCTCCCAAGAAGGCCAAGAAGGCCTACGAGAAGGCTTCCAAGGAAGTGCGCAAGAAGAAGCCGAACTTCGAGAAGGCCCAGAAAGAGCTCGACAAGGCGGTGGCCGAGCATCCCCAGTTCGCCGCTGCCTGGAACCTGCTGGGCAAGATCCGGCTACGGCAGAACGATGAAGCCGGAGCCCAGGAAGCGTTCGAGAAGGCCGCCGAGGCTGATCCGAAGTACTTGGAACCCTATCCTCACTTGGCGCGGATGGCTCTGCAGGGCTCGCGCTGGGACGACGCCGTGCAGCTCTCCAACCACCTGCTTCGGCTGAATCCCTACCTAACCGAGGCGCATTACTTCCAGGCCGTGGCCGAGTACAACTTGGGCCGCATCGAAGCCGCCGAGAAGTCGGTGACGGAGTTCCAGGCCAGCGAGAAGGCTGCGATGTTTCCGCAGTCGAATCAGCTGTTGGGAATGATCTACGTCAAGCGCGGCCAGTATGAGCCCGCTGCGGGCGCGTTTCGCGCGTACGTGACGGCGCAACCGAACGCGCCGCAGGCTGCCAACATCGAAAGGCAGCTCAAAGAGTGGGAGGCACTGGGCGTGATTGCGGCGCAACAACAAGCCCAGGCCCAACCGCCGGCCGCGCCGGCCGCCAAGTAGCCCCGCGCGGCGGAACCGCAAAGTCCTGTGTTTGCAGGCAAGCGGAACCATTGTGCCCCGGCATGGTTCGGCCTCTGTGGTTCTCCCTAGCCATCACCACCATCGCCGCATCATCAACTTGAGCCTGCCGCCGCAAACCCAGTATGCTTACGAGAATGTCTCGGAAGCTGTCTAGGAGGCGGCTTGCGCTCCTGCTCGGTCTTGCCGCCACCCTAGCCGGCTGCGGCGGGAATGATGGGCCGTCTCCCTCGCGCGAGTTGAAGCTGATCGTGCAAGCCTCGCCCGGTGGTATCTCCGACACCGTCTCGCGCTTCATGGGCAGCCTCATCGAGAAGGACCTCGGCGTGCCCGTCGTTTGCGAGAACAAGCCGGGCGCGAGCGGTGCGCTGGCCTTCTCCTACGTAACCAGGCGCGCGCCGGACGGCTATACGCTGGGACACGCGGCCGTCGAAATCGCCATGGTACGCACGCTCGGGTACGCCGATGTCGGCCCCGACAACATGGGCCTGATCTGCATGGTGTCGAAGACGCCGCCCGCGTTGGTCGTGCGCAGCGACGCCCCTTGGACGCGGCTCGAAGACTTTCTCGCAGCGGCCCGCCGCGAGCCCGGCGGTCTGATCATGGCGAACTCGGGCACCGGCTCGATCTGGCACTTCAACACCCTGCTGATGGAACAAGCCGCCGACATCCGCGTGACGCATGTTCCCTACGGCGGCTCGTCCGGATCGTTGACCTCGCTACTCGGCGGACACGTCGATGCCGTGATCGCGGGCACCGGTGAAGCGGCGGCCAACGTCCAGGCCGGGAGGCTGCGAGTGCTGGCGGTGTTTGACGAGGCGCGCTCGCCCATCTTCCCCGACGCCCCGACGACGCACGAGCTGGGCTATCCGTTCGGGGCGCCCGCCTGGAGCGGGTTTTTCACGCCCTCGGGGGTCTCCGAGGAAGTCCGCCAGCGGCTCGAGACCGCGTTTCGCCAAGCCTTTGCGAGTCCCGAGTGGACGAAGTTGTGCGCCGAACGCGGCATGGAGGCCGTCTTCCTCGGAAGCGACGACTTCCGCGACTTTGCACTGCAGCAGGGCCAATTTTTTGCGGAGCGGATTCCGCAACTTCTGCGGTTGGAAAGATAAAAGATAGGGGCGGCGTTTGACAAATGAACCGGTCTGATCTCATCCTCGCCGCGCTGTTCCTCGTGTTCGGCCTGTATCTGGTCGTCAGCGCGGCATTCTTGCCGGCGGGCGCGGGACGTGTCCCGGGCCCAGGCTTCTTCCCGCAGACCATCGGCATCGTGATTCTGTTGCTGGCGACGCTGCTGCTGGTGCAGGCCCTGCGCGGTAAGGGCAGCGTCGAGTTCCTCGTCGAAAACCACATGGCCATCGGCGGGGCGATCGGGCTGACCTTCCTTTTCCTCTTGCTGTGGGGCACAGGATTCTTCGCGCTCCGCACGCTCGTCTTCCTGACTCTCTTTCTGCGGTTCCTCGGCGAGCAATGGCGCCAGAGCCTGACGGTCTCGGCCGTGCTGACCGCGGCGGTCGTCGGGGCCTTCCAATACGGGCTGAGGGTCTCTCTGGAGTAGGCGCGCCGATGACCGCGGACCTCCTCGAAGGCCTGATGGCCGTTCTGCAACTGAAGGTGCTGGGGTTCCTGGCCGTCGGGGTCATGCTGGGCGCGATTTTCGGTTCCCTGCCCGGGCTGACGGCGACCATGGGTGTGGCGGTGCTCACGCCCCTGACCTTCTGGGTTTCCGCTGAGCAGGGCCTGGCGATGCTGCTCGGCATCTACTGCGGCGCGATTCCCGCCGGCGGCATCCCGGCGATCTTGATCAACGTCCCGGGGACGCCCGCGTCGATTGCCACCACCTGGGACGGCTATCCGCTCTCGCAACGGGGCAGCGCCGGGCTCGCCCTGGGCATCAACGCGTTGCTGTCGGCGATCGGCCAGTTGACCAGCATCTTTTTTCTGGCCGTCGCGGCGTTCCCTATCGCGCGGTTCGCGCTGCGGTTCGGGCCGGCGGAGTACTTCGGGCTGGCGCTCTTCGGCATCAGTTTGATGGCCAGTGTTTCAGGCGAGCGCGTCGTCAAAGGGATGCTGGCGGGCATGCTGGGTCTGGCGCTCGTCACGGTGGGGCTCGACCCAATGACGGCCTACCCTCGCTATACCTTCGGATGGTCGGAGTTCCTCGACGGCATCTCGTTCGTGCCGGTGATGATCGGGCTGTTCGGATTGGCGGAAGTGCTGGTACAGATCTCCGAGCGCCACGGCAAAATCGCGGACGCCCCCAAAGCGCTTGGACGCATCTGGCCACGGCTCAAAGAGTGGAAGCGGATGCTGCCCGCCATGTTCACCGGTGCCGGGATCGGCACCTTTGTCGGCGCGGTGCCGGCCGCGGGCGGCGACATCGGCTCGGTCATCGCCTGGGAGCAAGCGCGACGGCTGTCCCGCGACAAGGAGAACTTCGGCAAGGGCTCGGTTGAGGGACTGGCGGCGAGTTGCGCCGGTTGCAACAGCGCAATCGGCGGTGCGATGACCACCATGCTGACGCTCGGCATCCCGGGGGACGCGGTGTCGGCGGTGCTGATCGGCGCGTTGCTGATTCACGGCATCCAGCCGGGGCCGCTGCTGTTCCGCGACCACCGCTCGTTTGTCTTCAGCCTGGTGTTCCTGATGGCATTCGCGGCGGTACTGATGATGCTGATCGGCCTGCTGGGCGCGCGGCCGCTGGCGCGGGCGATGCGAATCCCCAACCCTTGGCTATGGGCTGGGATCGTGCTCTTCGGCACGGTCGGCTCCTACGCAATGAACAACGCCGTGGTTGATGTGTGGATGATGTTTGTCGCGGGCATTGTCGGGTTCTTGCTGCGCAAGGCCGATGTGCCGCTTGGGCCTCTGGTGCTTGGGTTGATTCTCGGCCCGATGATGGAATCGAACCTGCGCCGTGCGCTGATCCTGAGCCGTGGTGATTGGCTGGGGATGCTCGAAAGCCCGATCCTCCTGTTCTTCCTGCTAGCGACGGCGGCGAGCTTGATTCTACCGTTCGTAAAGAAGAAGCGAATCCCGGCCGCATAGGCCGTTCTTGTTTCTACGGCCCGGACTCTGTGGCTCGTTCCCAACCTGAGCCTTCGTGACCGAAGTCGAACAGCTCCGGATGTAAGATCTCGGCGAGAATCTCGAGCGACTCGGCAAGACGCGGTCCCGGCCGGTGGAAATACTGATTGCCGTCGGCCAGGTAAACGCGCCCGTTGCGCACGGCTTGCAAGTCGCGCCAGCCCGGGTGCGACGCCAAGACCGGCAGGTCCCGCCGGGTGCGCGCCAGATCGAAACCACACGGCGACACCAGGATCACATCAGGGTCCTTCGCCGCCAAGTCGTCGAACTCAATCCACGGCGATTGCTTGCCCACGATACCGAGAACATCGTGACCGCCGGCCATCTGCACCAACTCTGGCATCCAGTTTCCCGCCGCCATCAGCGGATCGGCCCACTCGATCGACGCCACTGACGGACGTGATCGCAGCGCGCGCGTTCGTGACTCAATCGCCTGCATACGCGCTTGCAGCTCGGCCACCAGGTGTACGCCCGCCTCGGTGAAGCCCAGACCCGAAGCGACGCGGCACACGTCTTGCCAGAAGTCGGCCAGGCAATTCGGCTGCACCGAGATGATCGTGGCGTCGAAGCCCGTGATCTCGGCCACCGCTCGCTCGACGTCGGCGAGGCTCACCGCGCAAACCTCGCACTGGGTCTGCGTGACGATGTGGGTCGGCTTGAGCTCGCGCAACCGCTCGGGGAAGACACGATAGACGCCGAGCGCGTCGGACGCGGCCGCCTCTCGCTGCACCGACTTCACTCGTTGATCAATGTCGCGGCTGCTGCCCTCGGGGTCAAAGCCGGGCTCCGTACAAGAGGGCAGCGACTTCACCTCGGGCGGGTAGTCGCATTCGTGCGAACGCCCGACCAGTTGGTCTTTGAGGCCGAGCGCGCAGACGATCTCCGTGCCGCTGGCGATGAGGGAGATGATTCGCAAAGTGGTCGGGTGCGGCTTCCGTAGTTATGCTCGGCGTAACGAGAATTTTGTTCTCGCTAGGAGAGACGTCCCTACCGCAGTCGTGCCGGCTCAATTCATGCTGTAGGGGTGGACCGCTGCGTCCACCCCGGCACCGCTAAGTTGGCTTTCGTTTCAAACAAAGGCAAGCCCATTGCCAAGCGCCACGGCAGGGCGGACACAGCGGTCCGCCCCTACAAAGCGGCATCCTCGATACGTCAGGATATCAAGGGCGCAGCCCTTGGCCAGTCAGCGGCGGCCCTCAACTTCGAGGGTGATGTTCATCGTACACCTTGCGCAGGCGTTCTCGGAGCACGTGCGTGTAGATCTGCGTGGTCGAGATGTCGGCATGGCCCAGCATCATCTGCAAGCTCCGCAAGTCCGCACCGCGCTCGAGCAGGTGCGTGGCAAAGCTGTGGCGCAGCACATGCGGCGTTAAACGGCTCGTGACGCCCGCCTTCAACCCGTAGCGCCGCAGCAGGTGCCAGAAAGCCTGCCGCGTCATGGCTCCCCCGCGTGCCGTAACGAACAGATACTCGGAGTGCTTGCCCTTCAAAATCTTCTCGCGCGCCTCGTTCGCGTAGGTCTCGATGGCCCCGAGCGCGACCCGTCCCACAGGCACCAGCCGCTGCTTACCGCCCTTGCCGGTCAGGCGCAGGAACCCCATATCGGTGTTCAAAAGGCCGCGCTCGGTCGACACCAGTTCCGAGACGCGCAGGCCGGTGGCGTAAAGAAGCTGCAGCATCGCGCGGTCGCGAAGCCCGAGCGGCGTCGCGGGGTCCGGCGCTTCGAGCAGGCGGTCGACTTCGTCAAGCGTCAGATGCTTCGGCAACTGCTTCCACTGCCGCGGCGAGGCGAGGTCGGCGGTCGGGTCGATCTGGATCTTGCCCTGTGCCAGGAAGTAGATGTAGAAGTTGCGCAGCGTGGCGATGTGCCGAGCGATCGAACGGCTGCTCAGCTTGGCGCCATAGAGCGAATCGACGAACGCGCGCAGATCGTCGGCGCTGAGGTCGAGGGGTGCTTGGCGTTGCTTGGCCGCAAGCGCCTCGAGTTTGGCGAGGTCGCGCCGGTAGGCCGAGAGCGTGTTGACGGCCAGACCCTTTTCGGCGCGGCAGTAGAACAGATACTCCTCGACCTGTGGCGTCGAATTCACGTCAAATCGCGGTATATCAATAACTTATCTCACTCTACGGCTTGACACCACAGCGGGGCGCATCATAGCATACAGGCAAGCAGGGGTTTCCCGCGTCCCCTGACGGCTTTGAGATACGAAGCCGATTTGGACTTGGCCAGTTCGACCACAAAGAAGGTCTGTGTCCGTTGTTTCGACGGCCGGATCATCGCGGGGTACGTTTCACCCCAGTCGTTCCTGCGGCCCGAGGGTGCGGAGATCCTCGACCGCTCCGCTCAGGTTCGTCTGATCCCCTATCAGGATATCCGCGCCGTCCTGTTCGTGCGCGAGTTCGAAGACGACCCCGACGCGAAGCAACGCAAGGTCTTCCAGGCACGGCCGAAGTCGGACGGGCTGTGGATACGCATGGGCTTTCGCGATGGCGAGGTTCTTGAGGGGATTCTGCCGAACAACCTGCTGCAGGTCAACGAGCGCGGCGTGATGGTGACGCCGCCCGACCCCAACGCCAACACCCACAAGATCTTCGTCCCCCGCGCGGCGCTCGACGACTTGAAGGTGCTGGGCGTCATCGGCAGCCCCGTCCGCAAGCCGCCGCGCAAGCGCGTCGAGCCTACCCGCGATCAGATGCCGTTATTCACCAAGCCGGTCCCGGCGAAATAGGAACCCACCGATCGTTGACCCAACCGAGCCATGACCGTCAGGGAGTGGTCCGGCACGAACCCTGACGCCACTCGAGGGCCGCTAGCAGGGGGCGGCAGGCTTGTTTCTCGCAAAGACGCTAAGGACCGCCAAGCTCGCAAGAAAGACTCCACGCCTTCGCGTCCTTTGCGGTCCTTAGCGTCTTTGCGAGAAACGACAAACCCGCCCACCTACGGCGGCGCGCGTTTTGAATCCATGCCGCCCGTGTTGACTTGGCAATGCAGGGCCATGTCGGCCCCCCGGCTGGCCGCTGTTTCGATACCATTGAAATCTTAACCATGGCAACAGGAAACAGCAAAGCCGTCGTTGCGGCGATGATCGCGAATGCCGGCATCGCCGTCGCCAAGTTCGTTGCGTTTGCGATGACCGGGGCCGCGTCGATGCTCGCCGAGGGCGTTCACTCCGTCGCCGATACGGGCAACCAGGCCTTGCTGCTTTGGGGCGGGGTCGCGGCGCGGCGCGTGCCGGACAAGCTTCGTCCTTTTGGGTATGGGCGCGAGCGTTATTTCTGGGCGTTCGTGGTGGCGCTGGTGATGTTCTCGATGGGCGGGCTGTACGCCATCGTCGAAGGGGTCGAGAAGCTGGCGCACCCGCACGCGATCGAGAGGGCCGAGTGGGCGATCGGCGTCCTCCTGCTTGGCATCGTACTCGAGGGCGGCTCGTTCGTCGTGGCCTTCCGCGAAGCACGCCGCGTGAAAGGGCAGGCTTCGTGGTGGGACTTCGTCCGCCGGACGAAGCTTCCCGAGCTGCCGACCGTCTTGCTCGAGGACCTCGGGGCGTTGGTGGGGCTGGTGTTGGCTCTGGTCGGCGTCAGCCTGGCGGTGGTGACCGAGGACTCCCGCTTCGACGCCATGGGCAGTATTTCGATCGGCGTGTTGCTGGTGGTGATCGCGATCGTGCTGGCGATCGAGATGCGCAGCCTGTTGATCGGCGAATCAGCGTCTGTCAAGACCGAGAGCCGCATCGAGGCAGCGCTCGCCGGCATCGAGTCGGTGCTGCAACTGCGCGAGTTGCGCACGCAGCACATCGGCCCTGAGGACTTGTTGGTGGGCATCAAGGCGGAGTTTGATCCGCGGCTCACGTCGGCCGAGCTAGCCGACGAGATCAATCGGATGGAAGCACGTATCCGCGAGGCGGTGCCGATCGCACGGTTTATCTATGTCGAGCCTGCCGCGCCTGGGTCGGTCGTGGGCAGCTAGGCCAGAGGCCCTACCAATTTGTTGCGACAGTCGGCCTACAGCCGCCAGGCCGGCCAACAGGATCTCAGCGACGCCGTCCGCGTGTCCACCGATCCAACCTTTCGCTTGATCGGCTCAAGGAACAACTGGATCGCGCGCGACATCCCAGCCGGGAGGTCATCGACTTCCTCCATCAAGTCGTCGCCGCTTGCTGGAACCACTCACGTACCTGAAGCATCCATCAGGTATGAGAGTTTTCCTCGCAGGCGCCACCGGCGCCGTCGGGCGCTGCTTGCTGCCTCGCCTCGTGCAAGATGGGCACGAGGTGACAGCGATGACTCATTCGCCGGATCGCGTGGACTGGATTCGCTCGCAGGGAGCCCAGCCGGCAGTGTGCGACGTCTTCCGCAAAGACGAGCTTTTTCGGGCCGTTCACGCAGCCCGGCCCGAGGTGGTGATTCACCAGTTGACCCGCATCCCCGCGCGGATCAACCCTCGCCACATCGCCCGAGACATGGCCACGACGAACCGGCTCCGTACCGAGGGCACGTTCGCTTTGGTCGAAGCCGCGCAAGCCGCCGGTGCTCGGCGCTTCATCGCCCAGAGCGTCGCCTTCTTCTACAATCCCAGTGACCGCACGCCGGCGACCGAAGACGACCCGCTGGACTCCACGATTCCCGGCGCCGGTGAAATCGTCGACGCCCTGCGCGTCCATGAGCACGCTGTCGTGGGTGCGCTCCGTATGAAGACCTTCGTACTCCGCTATGGCCAGTTCTACGGGCCCGGAACCTTCTACGCCCCGGATGGCAGCTTCGCCGAGGACGTCCGGCGGCGGCGCGTCCCTGTCGTTGGCCAGGGCCGCGGCGTGTTTTCCTTCGTTCACGTGGACGACGCAGCCGTGGCAACCGCCTTGGCCGTCACCAGCACCGAACCCGGCATCTACAACATCGTCGATGACGAGCCCATGCCGGTGGCCGAGTGGTTGCCCGACTACGCTCGGTTACTCGACGCCCCCGCCCCGTTCAAGGTGCCGGAGTTCGTCGCCCGACTTGCCGCCGGGCCCTATGGGCGCTTTGTGATGACCCGGCAGCGCGGCGCTTCGAATCACAAGGCCAAGCAACAACTCGGCTGGAGCCCACGTTTCCGGAGCTGGAAAGATGGTTTTCAGCAACGTGCCAGAGAAGAGGGATACGGCGAAGAGGGACACGGAGAAGTGGGACCCGGAGAAGTGGGACAACGAGAAGCGGGACATGCAGGGGTCCCCGTCCTTCGCCGCCTGAGGCTAGCCTGAACTAGTCGCCCCCGGCCTAGTCACCCACGTAACGTGGCAGGCCGGCCGCTTGGACCGACGGGTCCTTCTTCCAGGGCTCCAGCGCGGCGAAATCGACCGACGCATACCGTTTCCGCAACGCGCTCATCCGGTCGGTGCTGAGCTTTGTATGGTTGACGGCCAAGCGGACATCGGATTCGACTTGCTCGACCGTCGTACACCCGAGGATCGCCGTTGAGGTCGGCAGCGACCAGGCGTAGTTCAGGCAGTCGTCGAGTGGAGCGACTTTATTCTCCACCAGCCCTCCCGCCCCGGTCGTCTTCATGGCGATCACGCCCATGCCCTTCTCCCGAGCTAGCGGCAGGGTGGTGCGCTCGAAGCTCAGCTCCTGGTTGGCGCCGTCGGTCACGCTCAGCGGGATCAGGACGGTGTCGAAGTCGTACATGCCGATCGCCTTGGCCAGGACGCGCGGGTCCATGTGGCCGGTGACGCCGACGTGGCGGATCTTGCCCGCCTTTTTCGCGGCCTCGATCATCTCCATCACCCCGCGCGGGCCGAAGATGAAGTCCAGGTCCTCTTGATGCATGACGTTGTGCACTTGGTAGAGGTCGAGATGGTCCGTCTTCATGCTCGAGAGGCTCTGGTTGAGATCAAGCTCGGCGTGGGCGCGCGTGCGGTGGCGGGTCTTGGTGCCGAGGTAGATCTTGTCGCGCACGTCGGCCAGCGCCAGACCGTAGCGTTTCTGGCTGATACCGTAAGCGCCGGCGGCGGCGGTGTCGAAGTAGTTGACGCCGAGGTCGTAGCAGCGGCGGATGGTGGCGAGCGCCTGCTTTTCGTCCCTCAGATTGCCGGTGCGAGCGCCACCCAGGCCGATGATCGACACCTCGAGGCCGGTCTTGCCAAGCTTGCGCTTCGGGATCTCACGTAGGCTTTTCCCTGAGGCCACACCGGCGGCCAGCCCGGCGGCGGCGGCTTTCACGAACTCGCGTCTGCTTCTCGACATGCTGTTGCTCCTCGGTACGCTCCCGCCGCAGTGCACGGCAGGTTTGCTGATCTCGTTGACCTCTCTATTAGAACACCGGCTGATGTGCTCAGGACGACGGCCAAAGTAGGGCCGCATGGTACAACAGGGGCATGAAGCGGGTTCCGGTCAACACCGCTAACGCCTCGTACGACGTGGTAATCGAACGCGGCAGCGTGGAGCAGGCGGCAGCGCACTTCGAGGCCGTCGCGGCCGGCCGAAGGCTCTTCGTCGTTGCCGACCGGGAGGCTTGGCGGCATCAGGGATCTCGGCTGGAACAGGGCCTCGAACGCCACGACTTTACCCTGCTCGAACTCGAGCCCGGTGAACGCAACAAGCGGCTTGCGCAAATTGAAAGTCTGGCCGACCGGATGTACGCCGCCGGCGCCGACCGCGCAGCCTGCGTCGTGGCGTTCGGCGGAGGTATCGCCGGCGACATCGGAGGTTTCCTGGCCGCCGTCTACATGCGCGGGGTCGACGTTATCCAGGTACCCACGACGTTGCTCGCGCAAGTGGACGCCTCGATCGGCGGCAAGACCGGCGTCAACCTCACCGAGGGTAAGAACCTTGTCGGCTCGTTTCATCAGCCAAGGCTGGTGCTGATCGACCCCGATACCCTCGCCACTCTGCCTGAGCGCGAGTACCGCGCCGGGCTTTACGAAGTGATCAAGACCGGCGTCATCTGGAGCCGCGATCTTTTCGACCTGCTCGAAGGGCGTCGGGCCGACGTCCTGGCCCGCGACCCCAGCCTGTTGGAGACGATTATCACCGAGTCCGTCGCCATCAAGGCCGAGGTGGTCGGCCGCGACGAGCGCGAAGGCGACCTGCGGCGCATCCTCAACTACGGCCACACCCTCGGCCATGCGCTCGAAGCCGAGACCGAATACCGCCGGCTGCTCCACGGTGAAGCCGTCGCCTACGGCATGATCGCCGCCTCCCATCTGGCCGAAGCGACCGGGATGCTGGCCCTCGAAGACCGCGAGCGCATCGAGCATCTCGTCCTTGAGTACGGTCCGATCCCGAGCCTCGAGGGCGTCGAAGTCGCGCGTCTGGTCGGGCGCCTGGGCGGCGACAAGAAGACGATTGGCGGACGGGTCCACTTCGTCCTGCCGACCGAGATCGGCACCGTCAAGGTGGTCAGCGACATTGACAGCAGCTTGATTCGCGAGGCCGCTGAGGCCGGACTCCGGGCCTTTGCCGCCCCGGCCGAGGCGAACCCACCGGTAGAGACGGCCGCTTCGAAGCTTTGACCCTCGCCGCAATGATCCTAGACGCGATGACCCTCGACTCATGACCGCGCCTTCCGTCAGTCCCGCGCGCGTGACAGCCGGTGCGACGCCGGCGGGCGTCGAACCCGGCAACGAAACGGAAGTATCCCGCAACATTCGTGAGATGTTCGGGCGCATCGCCCCCCGCTACGATCTGCTGAACCGCTTGCTCTCGGCGCGGATCGATCAGCTCTGGCGCCGCACGCTCGTGCGCCGCGTCCGGCCTTATCTCGAGCGTTGCGAGTCTCGTGTGCTGGATCTCTGCTGCGGCACGGGCGACCTGCTGATCGCCCTGGAAGCCGAAAAGCGCAAGCGATGCGGCCCGGCAGCGACAGCCGCTCTCGGCGCGGACTTCTGCCGGCCGATGCTGACTGAAGCCGCTCGCAAAGTGCGGCACAAAGGTCACGGCAACGAACTGATCGAGGCTGACGCCCTGCACTTCCCTCTGCCGGGCGGAACGCTCGACCTCATCACAGTCGCGTGGGGCTTTCGCAACCTGGCCAGCTACGAGCGCGGCCTGCGCGAGATGCACCGGCTGCTCGCGGCAGGCGGCTGTCTCGCGATTCTCGAGTTCTCCCAACCCGTCAACCGCGTTTGGGGCCCCCTATTTGGTTTCTATTTCCGCCACATCCTGCCAAGGATCGGCAACACGCTGTCGGGCTCGGGCAGCGCCTACTCCTACCTCCACAATTCCGTTCGCCGCTTCCTGACGCCGGCGGAATTGGCGGCCTCCGCGAAAGAGGCCGGCTTTCAGCGCGTCAAAGCCGTCTCACTGACCGGCGGGATCTCGGTACTGCACCTCTGCTACAAGTAAGCCGGGCAAACCATGACTCAGTGGACGAGATGGGGCAGTCTGGCCCTGAAGTTGGCGCTGGTTGCCGTCGGGATCAACCTAGCGGTGACGTACTACCAGCGCTGGACCCGCCCGCGGCTCGTGCGCGAACAGCCGAAGAGGCGAGTCCACCTCGACCACTACACCTTCCTGCCGAAGTCGTACGTCACCGACTTCGAGTCGGCGAAGAAGCTTGTCGGCAAGCCGTTGTGGGTCAAAGAGGGCTATCGCTGGATCTACGAACCCGGGGAGGAGACGCTGGGGCCGCTCGAGAAGATCGTCCCCACCGGGGTGGCCCGCCGGGGCGGTCAAGTGGTGCTGCAGTTTGACAAGGACGGCCGCCGCTGCAGAATTCCGATCGGCTCAGGCAACCGCTTCTACGTCGATGAGCTTTTCCTGCTCAAGGACCCTCGCGAGTTGTTCGACCACTGGACCGAAGAGGATTGGGCGAGGATCGAGAAGCACGAGGTCGCGGTGGGCGTGAGCGAATACCAGGTGACCTTTGCACTCGGGGCCGGCCAGCTAGTTAGCGCGGCCCCTCGCTCGGCGACCCGGATCGCAGATTACCGGCTGGGCGAAGACTTGGGAATTCCTCCCGTGCGGGTAAGTTATCGCGACGGCTTTGTCGAGCGGGTCGACCCGTTGCCGTAGGGCGAACAACGGCTGCGGCGTTTCTCGGAGGACCTCATAGAGCTGCGGATCCCAAAAACGAGATCCGCGCTACGAGCGAGCACGGTCGCTCGAGGCTTTTCCATCGCCCTGTCAGGGCTCCCGACACAAGAGGTTCGATACCCTGGGGTTCCGCCTAGCGGCGTCACCCCAGGCTAACATCCAACGCCGCTGCGCGGCTAGCATCCTATGTGGAGTAGTGGAGCGAGGTCCCAGTGAGCTCCTTCGCTAGGCCGGACCCATGACCGTGGTTGCCGGCAGCACCAAGTCGGAAAGACACGGTGCTGAGGTTCCAATTTGGGCAACTTAGCGGGGCGTTTGCCAGCCTGGTGGCCTCGGGCGTGCCGTGCCTCACAGGAAACCAATTTCAGAACACAACAATGGGGTGATAGACCAGGGGCAGCTTGGCCTCGGCAATGGCTACGAGCCGCCCATGCGGGTCGATCGCCTTGATCCGCTTGGCTCCCTGTCCGGCGCCAAACGCCGACACGCGGAAGTCTCGGCCCTGCAGAATGTGTGCCGCCGTGACCTCATCGACGCGCCGAGCCGGTATTTCGAGCAACACCCGTGCGGCCGGCACCAGGGCCTCTTCCAAGCGCCCTTCGCCGCGCAGTGACTCCAGAGTGTCGAGCGTGTAGGCGTCGGAGATATCGAACTCTCCCATACTTGCCCGGCGCAGGGCCTGTACGTGTGCGCCGACCCCGAGCTTCCGCCCTAGATCGTGAGCAATGGAGCGAACATAAGTTCCGGCCGAGCAACGGACACGCACCCGCACCAGCGGCCCCTCTACGCTCAACAAAGCAAGTTCGTGCACCGTAACGTTGACCGGCTCCAAAACGACGGGCTGTTTCTTCCGGGCCAGCTTGTAGGCCGGCACGCCGCCGATCTTTTTGGCCGAAACCGGCGGCGGCGTCTGGACGATCTCGCCCCGGAACTCTTCCAGCGACGCTTCCATTTCGGTTTCGGATACCTCGGCGGCAACGGCCTCGCTGGTGGGCTCGCCGCCGGAGTCATAGGTATCGGTGGCAAACCCAACGCGGAACTCAGCTTCGTAGGTTCGGTCGTGTTTGAGGAAGAACTGAGCCAGGCGCGTGGCCTTGCCCACGACCAACGGGAGAACGCCCGTCCCGATCGGGTCGAGCGTGCCGAGATGCCCAATGCGCTTGATGCCGGTCAGGCGGCGGGCCCGTTGCACGGCGTCGTGCGATGAAATGCCTGCCGGCTTGTCGAGTACGATGATGCCGTCCATGGAAGTCTCATTCTAGTAGGGGATTGTTCGTGAGGGGCGGAGTGTGCGCGCCGCGGCTACTTTCAAACGCCCCTGCCGGGGCCGCCTCTGTCTCCCTGGCCTGCGGCCGGCCTCGAACGCCGCCTCGCGGACCTGAGAACCGAGGAATCGGTTCTCGGCAAGCCTGGAGGCTTACGCCACCCTGCGGGGCCGACATTCGTCGGCGATTCGCCGCTAACTAAGCCAGGCAAGGCCGCGGATCTCTAGACCGAGATCCGCGCTACGCGCTTGGATGCATCAGGTTGCGCCGAGGGGTCCGCGGCGCGGGCTGAGCCCGCGCGCCCGAGGATTTACATCCGCGGCTCTGTTGTGCTCGATGGTACGGTTGCGGCAAGCCGGGGCGTCGAGCGGTCGTCAGAATCTCTATGTACGGATCCGGGCGCTGACCGCCGTTTGTTTGCCACCCCCGAAGCGAAGCCGTACAATCGAGTCATGGGGCTTCAAATCGCCGACCGCGAGTTCTCTTCCCGCCTGATTGTCGGCACGGGCAAGTACCGCAGCTTCGAGCAGATGGCGCGCTGCCACGAGCTGTCGGGGGCGGACTGCGTGACCGTGGCGGTCCGGCGCGTGAACCTGACCGATCGCTCCAAGGAATCGCTGCTGGACTATATCGATCGCGAAAAGATGTTCATCTTGCCGAATACCGCCGGCTGCTACACGGCCGACGACGCCATCCGTACCGCGCGGCTGGGCCGTGAGGTGGGTCTTTCCAACTGGGTCAAGCTCGAAGTCATTGGTGATGAGAAGACACTGTTCCCTGACAACGAAGGCTTGCTCGAAGCCACGCGCGTGCTGGTCAAGGAGGGCTTTGTCGTGCTGCCCTACACCAACGACGACTTGGTATCCGCGCGGCGGTTGGTTGAGGCGGGAGCAGCGGCGGTGATGCCGCTGGCAGCGCCGATCGGGTCGGGCCTGGGTATCCAGAACCACAACAACTTGCGCATCCTACGCGAGATGATCACCGAGGTGCCACTGATCGTCGACGCCGGGGTGGGCACGGCATCTGACGCGGCCGAGGCGATGGAGCTTGGAGCCGACGGCATCCTCATGAACACCGCCATTGCCGAAGCCGAAGAGGCCGAGAAGATGGCTCTCGCCATGAAGCTCGCGGTCGAAGCCGGCCGCCTGGCCTACGAAGCGGGGCGCATGGCCCGCCGCGCCTACGCCTCCGCCAGCAGTCCGCTCCTGGGCGTGATGAGCTAGCGCGTCGTCGCGTTACTTCTTCTCGGGAATCTTGATGACGATCTCGCCGGGCTTGGCCCAGCCGAGGTCCTGGCGGGCGATGCGCTCGATCGCAGCTCCGTCGGGTGAGAGTTCCTCGATGCCGTCCTCGATGCGGAGGTTTTCCTCCTGCAACTGTTGAAGGTCGCTCTCCAACTCGCGCTCCTGCTGCCACGACTGACGCAATTCAATTAGCCCGTCGTACCCGGCGAAGCGGAAGAAGGCCGCGGCCACGGCGAGGAGGCCCACATAGAGCAGGCGACGACGGCTACCGGCGCCGAAAGACATTCGCTTTATTCTAATCCCATTCCTTCGCGAAAGGGTCCGGCTGATAGAGTATCTTTCGTGGAACGTTTGTGAACCGCGCAAACCACCCTCGCTTTTTCTCGGGCAGGCGCGGCCGGCTTCTTGTCGTGGCGGCCGCTCTGGCCGGCGCACTCGTGCTCGCCGAGGCCGCTCTGCGCATCCATGCTTGGGTGGAAGCACCGGGGCGAAACGACCTGGCCGGGGCGCCTTACACGCTGACGCTGTACGCTACCGATGGCGTCACCAGCTTGTCGGAACATGACGGACGGCTCAAGCTGATCCTCGACCCGTTTGTCACCTATCGCAACCTGCCCAATCAGCGCGACCCGTGGTTCACGATCAATTCGCGTGGCTATCGCGGTGCGGACGTGGACAGCAGCCCCAGCATGATCCGTATCGTGCTCATCGGCGGGTCGGCAGCCTTCGGCACGGGCGCCTTGTCAGACGACGAAACCCTTGCCGCCGCGCTCGAGCGACGCTTCGACGGCGTGCAAGTCATCAACGCCGCGGTCAACGGGCATGTCTCGACCGACGAGCTGACGCTCCTGGAAAAGGAACTGCTGGACCTCGACCCGTCGCTCATCCTCGCACTAGACGGCTTCAACGACTCGCAGCTCGGCTACATCTTGTCCGGTGAGCGGACGATGACGAACTCGACGTTCCGCGACTTCGAAAGTCGCTTGATCGATTGGCGGACTCAGCGGACGAATCCTCTGTCGGCGAGTTGGGGGTTGGTGCGTTCCCTTTTCCGGGAGCTAGGCGGCCGAGTCGAGAAGCTGGGACGGCTGCCAGGCCGCATTCGGCAGGACTGGTACGGCGAGATGCCCGACGACCACCTCGACGCCAAGCTCGCGATCTACACCCGCAACGTGCAGCGCATGGCAACCCTGGCCGCCGAGAGAAACATCGGTTTCCTCGTCATGCTGCAGCCCCAGCGGCCCAACATGTGGCGCTATTGGAAGTACTACAGCGAAAGGTACAACCTCTTTCTCGATCGGGCGGCCCAAACTTTCGAGCGCGCGCGGGTCGAGTTCTTGGACCTGCACGCCTTGGAACAGATCGAGAAGCCGCATTTCCTCGATGGGGACGACGTTCACTTCAACGCGGCCGGTGTGGAAGTGGTCGCCGACATCGTCGCCGCGCACATTCACGACCGGGGGCTTTTGGGTCCGCCCCAAGAGGCCCCGCCACAAGAGCCGGCAAAGTAGTCGGCTCGAAACCACTACGCCAACTGCAACGACGGCTCGGCCCGCTGCTCGAAGCCGGTCCGTTCGCCGCGTGACAGGCGCGGGTAAGCCGCGGCCGCAATCATGGCGGCGTTGTCGGTGGACAGCAGTAGGCTCGGGAAGTACAGAGGATAAGGCAGCGACGTGAACCGCCGCCGCAACCCCGAGTTCGCGGCCACACCGCCGGATACGATGATCGAGCAAACCGGCTCTTCTTCCGCCGCCTTGACGGTGCGGCGAATCAGTTCTTCAATCACCGTTTGCTGAAACGAAGCGATCAGATCGAGGGTCGCTTGCGGGGTCTCCTCAACGATGGGGCCGAGCGAGGCAGGCCGTCCCCGCGCAAACAAACGGCGGCGGCGATCGATCTCCTCGTCCATGTCCGCGGCGCGAACGTGGCGCAGCACGGCGGTCTTGAGACCGCTGAAGCTCAAGTCGAGCGCGTTGCCCTTCATTCGCGACAGCGGCAGCCGCACGCGCGAGGCGTCCCCCAGCGGCGCCAGCTTGTCGATCAGGGGGCCGCCGGGATAGCCGAGGCCGAGCAGCTTGGCGACTTTGTCGAAGGCCTCGCCGGCGGCATCGTCACGGGTGCGTCCCAGCAGCCGATAGCGGTAAACGCCGGCTTCGTCCAACTCGACGAAGAACAGATGGCTGTGGCCGCCGCTGACAACCAGCGCCAGCGCCGGGAACAAAACCTCTCGCCCTCGCTGCTTCTCCTCGAGGACGACGGCGTGGATGTGTCCCTCAATGTGGTTGACCCCTAGAAGAGGAATATTGAGCGAGAGGGCAAGCCCTTTGGCGAACGTAAGCCCAACCAGCAACGACCCAACCAGCCCCGGCCCGCGCGTGACCGCGATGCCGTCGAGATCGGAGTACCCGATGCCGGCCTCTTCGAGCGCTTGCCGCACCACGGGGACGATCGCCCGCAAGTGCTCGCGCGAGGCTAGCTCGGGAACCACGCCTCCGTAGCGATAGTGCGTTTGTAGCTGGGAGGCAATGACATTCGAGAGCAAGCGCTCGCCCGACTCGACGACCGCCGCCGCCGTCTCGTCACAGGAACTTTCTATGCCGAGAAGATATCGTGGGGAGTTCATCGGGCGTAGCGGTCACAAACGGAAAACACCCCCGGGGGCGTTAGCCCGCCGAGGGTGTTTTGGAGTCGCGGACCGCGGTCCGCGCGTACTGAAAATAGCCGAATTGGTGAGATGGCCGGTCCACAGGAATCGCGTCCCGTTCACTGGAGCGGGCATCTGAGCAATCGAGCTTGAGCTCTAGCTGTCGGCCACCTCACAAGGACTACTACCAGGTTCATTCATTTGCTAGATCACCTCCTTTCTCCGTAACACAGCTCGCCGCCAGGGGTAGCTACATGCTACGGTCGAAGCGATCGCGAAGTCAATGCTGGGCCATGTGAACGCGGGCCGAATTCCGTCTGGAGCACGCTGCTAGAATCGACAGCGAGATGAATCCGGTTTCGCCGGGATTGTCTCATTCCTCCCCTTGTCGACGACCGAACGAGATCCCGAAACGAGATTCACTATGCAAGCTCTGAACAATACGAACCCAGTCCGCGTTGCTGTTCTTCTTCTCAGCGCTGTTCTTCTTCTCAGCGTCCTCTTGCTGGCTTCCGGCCCGGCTTGGGCCGCGACGCCTCCCACCCCTGACGAATTTGCCGGCTTCCCGATCGGTTCCGACGGCAACCTGCTGCGCTGGGAGAAGATCGTCGAATACTTCCGCACCGTTGCCGCCGAAAGCGACCGGGTGCAGGTGCAGGACTTGGGCAAGTCGACCAACGGCAACCCGTTCATCATGGCTGCCGTGTCGGCACCCGCGAACCTGGCCCGGCTCGACGAGATCCAAGCCACGCAGCACCGCCTCGCCGACCCTCGCAAGCTCAGCGACGACGAGATCGAGCAACTGCCGTGGAACTCGCCGGTCGTCGCGTTGATGACCTGCAACATCCACTCGACCGAAATAGCCTCCTCGCAGATGGCGCTCAAGGTGCTCTATCGGCTGGCGACCGAAGACTCGCCCTGGGTGCGAAACGTCCTTGATCACGTCGTGCTGCTGCTGGTGCCGTCGTTCAACCCCGATGGACAGATCATGGTCACCGACTGGAACAACCGCGTGCGGGGAACCGAGAACGTCTGGTCGCCGCTGCCGTGGATCTATCACCCCTATACCGGACACGACAACAACCGCGACGCCTTCCTGATGACCCAGGTCGAGGCGCGCTTGATGAACAAGGTGCTGTACCAAGACTGGTTCCCTCAGGTCTACCTCGACCAGCACCAGATGGGCAACGCCGGCATGCGGGTCTTCGTGCCGCCTTTTACCAACCCCATCAACCCCAACGTCAACCCGATTATCTGGGCGGAGATGGGGCAGTTCGGATTGTCGATGTTCGCGAGGCTGCACGAGGCCGGGCACTCCGGCATCGGCTACAACATTAACTACACGAGCTGGTGGCAAGGGGGCTTCATTCGCGCGGCGTGGTACCACAACATTCTCGGCCTGCTGACGGAAGTGGCCAGCGCCAACCTGGCCAGCCCCGTGTATCAGGAAACGACCGAGCTGTGGAACGAGCCCAGCGACGCATATACCACCGAGCAATGGACCAAACGCCGCGAGGAGGACCCGAACGCACCGCGTCCGGCGCCGCGCAACGTGGTGCCGTTGGTTAACTACCCGCGTCCGTGGCTCGGCGGCAAGTGGACGCTCAACGACATCATAGAGCGCCAGCTCATCATCGCCTACGCCTTTTTCGAGACGGCCGCCAATAACCGCGTGCAGGTGATCGAGAACCAGATCCGGCTAGGACGGCAGGCGATCGAGAAGGGCAAGCAGGGTGAGCCCTATGCCTACCTGTTCCCGCCCGACCAGCATGACCCGGGCGCGGCGTACGAGCTGCTCGAAGCCCTTGACCACAACGGCGTCGAGATTCACCGGGCCGCGGAGGCCTTCAGCGCCGATGGTGAACCTTATCCTGCCGGCACCTTCGTGATTCCGCTGGCGCAACCGTTTCGCAACTATGTCGTCGACCTGCTCGAAAAGCAGGACTACCCTGATCCAGGCGACCTGCCACTGGGCGCGATGCGGTCTCAACCCTACGACATCACCACCTGGACGATGCCGCTGCAGATGGGCGTCAACAGGGTTCGGGTCGAGGACACTTTCGACGCGTCGCTGGCTCTGCTCGACGAGGTTCCACGTCCTCGTGGCAGCTTGGCCGGGGGTACCGGGAGCCACGGGTTCTTGGTGCGTCCGAGCCCAAACCAACTCGCGACTGCCACCAACCGGTTCCTGAAAGCGAGCGCCAAAGTGCGTCGTTTGAGCGAAGAAGCCACTGTCGAGGGTGAGCACTATCCGGCGGGGACGCTCTGGGTGCGTGGAGCGCCCGCGGACCAAGCGGCCGCCATCGTCGAAGAGTTGGGACTCGATGGACGAGGGCTGTCGTCACCGCTCGAGGTTGCTACGTCGCAGATCAACGAGCCTCGCGTCGCGCTCTACCAATCGTGGACGGGCTCGATGGACGAGGGCTGGACGCGCTGGCTGCTCGAGCGGCACGAGTTTCGATTCACGCCGGTCCACAACGCCGACATTCGCCAGGGGTCTCTCGCAGAGCGGTGGGACGTAGTTATCTTGCCGGGCGACCGCGATGAAAAGAGCATTGTTGAGGGCCTGGACAGCAAGTCCGTCCCCGAGCAGTACCGTGGCGGGATCGGCTCCGAGGGCCGGGCGGCGCTGAAGGAGTTCGTGGCCGCGGGTGGCACGTTGATCACGATGGGTGATTCGACCGAATTCGCGTTGCGGACTTTTGAGCTGCCGCTCAAGAACGCTCTGGAAGGCGTCAAGCGGTCGGAGTTTTCGTGCCCTGGCTCATTCCTGCGGATCCTCGTCGATCCGCATCATCCGATCGCTTACGGCATGCCGGACGAAGCAACGGCGGTGTTCAAGAATAACGCGGCGCTCGAGCCGGTGCCGGGTTTCAGCTTCACCGATCTCAGGGTGATCGCACGCTACCCCGGTACGAATCCGCTGCAGAGCGGCTGGATTCGCGGCCCCGAGCACTTGCACGACCGTATCGCGGCGGCCGAAGTCGTATACAAGAAAGGCCGCGTGGTGTTGTTCGCCTTCCGTCCCCAGCACCGCGCCCAGGCCCACAACACGTTCAAGTTGTTGTTCAACGCGATCCACTACGCCGGGGCAAAGTAGGGGCACGGCATGCCGTGCTCGCGCTTCCGCAAGCGTCAGTTGGCTTGGTTCTGGGGCCGGCCTTCGAGGAACTCGATCACGTTCTCGACGACGCCGCTGTTCAGCAACTCCACACCCTCGGGCGTCATGTCGGCGCAGTGCGGTGTGAGCACCACCTGCTCGCATGCGAACAGCGGATGCTCGGCTGGTGGAGGTTCCTGTTCGTACACATCGACGGCCGCGCCGCCTAGGTGACCTGAGTCTAAAGCTTCCACCAAGGCCGCCGTATCAACAATCGCCCCTCGCGCCCCGTTGACCAGCAGCGCTCTGGGCTTCATCAGACCCAACTCGCGCTTCCCAATCATCCCGCGCGTTTTATCCGATAGGGCCACGTGCAGGCTGACTACGTCCGACGTCTTCAGAAGCTCGTCCAACTCCACGTACCGAACACCCAGTTTCTCTCCGCGTTCCGGCGAGGGGTTGAAGGACCAAGCGACGACGTCCATGCCGATCGCGCGGGCCAGGCGAGCCATCTCCGCCCCGATGGCACCGGTACCGATCACGCCTAGCACCTTGCCCTGCAGCATCACATTGTTCTTGCGCGGCCAACCGCCCGCCTTCATCGCCGATGTGAAGAACGCGGCGCGTTTCGACAGCGCGAACATCATGCCGAAGATGTGCTCCGCGACCACCGGGGCCGTGCGCCCCGGCAGGTTGCACACGGTGATGCCACGTTTGCGCGCAGCGACCAGGTCGATCATGTCGGTGCCGATCGAGCACAGCGAGATCACTCTCAGCTTTGGCAGGTGCTTGAACTCGTCCTCGCCCCAGGTGACGGCGCCGCGGGTGTTCAAGATGACTTCGGCATCTGCGGCGCGTTTGACTTTCTCCGCTGATGACTGGGGTCGGTCGGAAAACAGGACCACATCCCCGTAGGGCTTCAGCTTCTCAAGGTGCGGCGATCCCGCGATCTGGACGGGGTGGTCTCCCGGAACGACGATCTTGACTCGGCCTTCGAATGCCATTGTGAATCTCCTGGGACGGACTTGCTTCGCGGCGCAACCGCAAACACACTAGCGTAGTTCAAGTCGCGACGTACACGTCGCGTCGTTCAAGTCGTGCGCGCCTCGCGAGTGGATCGGATCGTCGCCCACGTTGGTGAAACCGGCTCTACAAAGCGGTTTGCTACTCTGAGGCCAAAGGATTTCCCATGCGTATTCTTGTCGGTTTGCTCCTGTTCGCCTCGAGTCTTAGCGCTCAATTGAACCCGGCGCTGGCCAACTTGGCGCGCGACCCGAACGAAGACAAGTACATCGGCAAGAAAGTGCACATCGCCGCCGGCAATGACCTCTACATGCTTGCCTGCGCCGGCTGCCACGGGCCGAGCGGCGAAGGCGGCCGAGGACCCAGCCTGATGCTGGGTCCGGCAGCGCAGAACAAACGGCCCACCGAGGTCTTCAGCTCGATTAAAAACGGTGTGCCTGGCAGCGACATGCCGCCGTTCCCGATGTCGGACGAGCAACTGTGGCAGCTTACCGCCTACGTCCGTAGCCTCAGCCGTCCCGCGTATGAGATCGACGTACCTGGTGACCGCGCGGCAGGCAAGACGCTGTTCTATGGGAAGGCCGGTTGTTCCAATTGCCACATGATTCGCGGACGTGGCGGCCATCTCGGTCCCGACTTGAGCAACGCCGGTTTGCAGAACTACATGTATCAATTGCGCGAGGGCGTGCTTGATCCGCACAAGCGCATCACGCCTGGTTTCGACCCTGTGCGCGTCACCACCAAAGACGGCAAGACGCTCGAAGGGGTCGCCAAAAGCTACACCAACTACGCGGTGCAGCTCTTGGACCGCGAGGGGACGCTGCACATGCTCGACGCGCGCGGCTTGACCGAAGTGCTGTTCCTGAAAAAGTCCTGGATGCCCAAGGTGACCGACAGCCTCGCGGAAGATGAAGTCCAGAACGTGCTGGCGTTCCTGAGCCGACAGGCGGCGCGCATACCGCAAACGTCCGAGGACGAGAAGGAGAACAACTAAGTTGAGGGCAGCGAAGCTGGATTGGTTCACGTTCATGGAGTATTCGTCCTTGGGCCGTCGAGGACGCATAGCCGCGCGCGGCCTCGTCCTGGCAATCGTGACGGCTTTGACCCTCACAGCCCAGGTCACCTACGACGACCTTCTCAAAGGCTCCTCCGACGACTGGATCACCTACGCGGGCGACTATACGGCGCAGCGGCACAGCCCGCTCGAGCAGATCACGACCGAGAACGTAGGTTCACTGGTCCCGAAGTGGGTCTACCACGTGGAAGGCAGTTCGCGTCTCAGCTCCGTTCCGCTCGCCTATGACGGGCTCGTCTACGTCGCCAACGGCAACGAAGTTCACGCCCTCGACGCGCGCACCGGCCGCAAGGTTTGGCACTACCGGGAAGAAAACGTGGAGGGAGGCGCGCGGGCCAACCGCGGCGTCGGGCTTCTCGGCGACAAGGTCTTCTTCGTCACCGGCGATTGCTATCTGATCGCTCTGCACCGCAAGACGGGCGCGCTGCAGTGGAGCCACCAGTACGCTAAGCCCGAGGAGGGCTATCACTGCACCGTGGCGCCCTTCGCGTACAAGGACCGCGTTATCGCCGGCGTCAGCGGCGGTGACTCCGGCTGCCGGGGCTTTCTCTCTGCCCACTCGGCCGAGACCGGCGAGGAGCTGTGGCGTTTCTGGACCATCCCCGCCGAGGGTGAGCCGGGAGCGGAAACCTGGGGACCGAAAACTCTTGCCTGGGGCGGCGGCGGCACCTGGATGTCCGGCTCCTACGACCCCGAACTGAACATCTTGTACTGGGGCACCGGCAACCCATGGCCTGATTTCTACGGCGGCGACCGTCCCGGCGACAACCTCTACTCCGACTCGCTGATTGCCCTCGACGCCGACACCGGCGAGTTGAAGTGGTATTTCCAGTTCACCCCGCACGATGTCTGGGACTGGGACGCGCAAGAGTTCCCCGTGCTGCTCGATTTGCCGTACAAGGGCAAGGACCGCAAGCTCGTCGTGCAGGCCAACCGCAACGGCTTCTACTACGTCCTCGACCGTGTCAGCGGCGAGTTCCTGCATGCGAATGCCTTCATCGATCGGTTGACCTGGGCGTCGGGCGTCGACGAGAACGGCCGCCCGATCCTGGTCGCCGGCATGGACCCGCAACCGGGCGGCGTGGAAGTCTGCCCCACGGTTCGCGGGGCGTCGAACTTCATGTCGCCTTCCTACAACCCGAACACGGGCCTGCTGCACATTGTCGTGCTCGAGGGATGCGACATCTACACTAGCTCCGCCAAAGAGCCCATTCCGATGGTGGGTTTCGCGGGCACGGGCGGCGAGAAGCCGCCACGGCACACCAATCAGTTCTATATCCGGGCGCTCAACCCGGCCACCGGCGAGCGCGTCTGGGAATACCCCATGACAGGGCCCACGATCATGTGGGCGGGAACACTCTCAACCGAAGGCGGCCTCGTTTTCTTCGGCGACGACGACCATCACCTGGTCGCCCTCGATGCCAAGAGCGGGCGACATCTGTGGCACTTCACCGTCGGCCAGCAACTCTTCTCCTCGCCGATCACCTACATGGTCGACGGCAAGCAATACGTCACGCTGGTGGCGCAGACCGACGTCTTCACCTTCGGTCTGGCTGAGGAAACCAAGCCCGTGCCGGTTTTGTCGAGGAAGCGTGAGCCGTAGCGGTTACGCTTTAGGGTGGCTGCGGTCGTAGACATCCATCAGATCCTTCAACGAAAGCTGAGTGTACTTCTGCGTCGTCGAAAGGCTGGCGTGGCCGAGCAGCTCTTGGATGGCACGCAGGTCGGCGCCGTCGCTGAGCAGGTGCGTCGCGAAAGCATGCCGCAGGGCGTGCGGATGAAGCGTCGGGTCGCCGGAGAACAGCAAGGCATACCGCTTCACAAGGCGTTCGACGCTGCGGGCGGTCAAGCGACCCCCGCGCTGGTTGAGAATCAGCGCCTGCTGCTTCTCATGGCCGCGGACTCGTAGATAGGCGTCCAACGCCTCGGAGGCCCGCCCCCCGAAGGGCACAAGACGCTCCTTGCGTCCCTTGCCGCGGACGCGGATCCAGCGTTCGTTGCGATCGAAATCGTCGAGGTTGAGCCCGACCAGTTCACCGACGCGCAAGCCGGAGCCGTACAGCAACTCGAAGATCAAACGATCGCGCCGCGAAGCGACGCGCTTGCTCCCGCTGTCGTCCACGCCGCCGTCCGACACCTGCCCAGTCGGAGCCGAATCGACGATCGAATCGATCAGCGTATTTGCCTCGTCGGGGGTCATCACGGCCGGCAGGGTCTGGGGAGTTTTCGGCATCGAGACCAGCTTGGCTGGGTTCGTCGCCACCCGTCGCTCGCGAACCAGGAACTTGAAGAAGGCCCGTAGCGCCGAGAGCTTACGCGACACCGAACGGTTGGTGTTGCCGCGCTCGAAGCAGTCCGCCATGAATTCGCGGATCAGCAGCGGGTCGATCGCCGCCGGGGCCGGGGGATGCTCGCCGGGCGGCGCGCAGTAGGTGACGAACTGGTCGAGATCCGAGCGGTAGCTTCGCAGCGTGTAAGGGGAGAAGTTCGCCCGCGCGAGCGAATCGAGAAAGAGGCCGGCTTCGCGTCCCAACTCATGGCCGGCGTCCGCGGCCGGCATCGCCTTACTGGGCGCCGCCTTATTGGGCAACTGGGGCATGTTGTTCGAGAAAGTACTCGAGCCGCTCAAGACCGACTTCGCACTGACGCCGCCGACGGCCTTTCCTGTCACGCCGAAAGCGCTGTTGCTCCTCCGGGGGTAGCGGAGGCAACAGGTCGAACGTGATGTTCGCCGGTTGGTAGTTATCAGGGTTCGCGCCTGAGATGTAGGCGGCCAAGGCCCCGTGAGCGCTTTCCCGAGGCCATACCAGCGGCTCCAAGCCCTCAGCCGTGCGCGCCGCATTCCAGCCGGCCATCAGGCCGGTAGCCATCGATTCGACGTAGCCCTCGACCCCGGAAATCTGGCCCGCGAAGAACAGGGTTGGATGCGTACGCAGGGCCAGCGACGGCGTTAGCAGCGCGGGCGCGTTGATGTAGGTGTTGCGGTGAATCTGCCCGTAGCGCAAGAACTCGGCCTGCTCGAGGCCCGGAATCATCCGCAGGATGCGTTTCTGCTCGGCGTATTTCAAATGGTTCTGAAAGCCGACCATGTTGTACGATCCGGCACGCAAATCTTCTTGCCGAAGCTGCACCATCGCGTAGAACGATTGCCCCGTCACCGGATGCCGCAGCCCCACCGGCTTCATCGGTCCGAACCGGAGTGTGTCGACTCCGCGCCGCGCCAACTCCTCAATGGGCAAGCAACCTTCGAAGTAGTTGGGGTTGTCGAAGTCGTGCCCCCGGTGCTGCTCGGCCTCGGTCAGCGCCTGGTAGAACCGCTCGTACTGTTCTCTCGTGAAAGGGCAGTTGATATAGTCATCGCTGCCGTCGATCGACTGCCCATAGCGCGACGCGCGGAACGCCACGCGCATGTCGATCGTCTCGGCGTCGACGATCGGGCTGATGGCGTCGTGGAAAAACAGCCGCTCGTGGCCGGTCACTTCAACGATCGACTGCGCCAGCCGGTCGCTGGTCAACGGCCCGCTGGCGACGATCACAACCTCGCCCAATGGGAGAGACTCAACCTCTTCGCGAACGATCTCGATCAGCGGCTCGCGTTCTATCGCCTCGCCCACGCGCGCCGAGAACACCTCCCGGTCAACGGTCAACGCATTGCCGCCGGGGACGCGCGCCTCGACCGCCGCCCGCATGGAAAGCGCGCTCATGCGCCGCAACTCTTCCTTCAGCAGCCACGGCGCCGAATGAGGCTTCTCGCTCTTGAGGGAGTTACTGCAAACCAACTCCGCCAGCCCTTGTGTCTGATGCGCAGGGGTCATCACGGTAGGGCGCATCTCGTACAGCCGGACGCGGTTACCCAGCCGAGCAAGCTGATAAGCCGCCTCCGGGCCCGCTAGCCCGCCGCCGATTACGTGAATGACGGCTACGCTCATCTCATCCTTAGACGCATGCTGAGAACCATTATAGGTTTGCGTGCCAGGACCGATGCTCGAGGTGTCGTCTCCCTGCACCGCAGTGCCTACCGCGAATGGATCCGCGGTCTTCCGACTGCCGGCGGGTGAGGTTAACCTCACGAAAAAGTTGATGCAGCGAGAACGCGACGGAGTATACTTGATGCATCGAGAAGGCTCGGGGTCAGATGTCCGAGACCGCCCGCCCCGCGAAGAGCAGCAAAAACGGGCTCAGGAGCCGTTTCGACCCCTTTACAAGCGCCTCGAAGTGCCGTATGATGGAACCGAAGCAGTAAAACATCTTTGGGCAGTTATGTTTTAAGTGGGGTATCCATTTGACTCAGGTGACCACAACATACTGTGGTTGGCCATTGGCGGCCCCCGGAAAGGCTTGCCGATAGCACCACGTTTCCAAGCCTGCGATGGCCATGGCGCGTGCGTAATCCTTGATCGGCCCGAAACGCAGCCTCGTGGCCCAATTGCCTGCAGACCGGCGTCTGGCGCCCCAGGGTGCATTCTGGGTGCAGTGTGCTGGCGTCCATGGATCGACCAAACCACAACGCCTAGGGGCTACCTGAGTCAAGTGGATACCCCATTATGTTTTATTTAGTAGTCCGTGACCCACGAAGGTCAAGCAAACAAGGAGGAGCATGGCTGAGAAGAAGAAGCTGACTCAGGCGCAGGTCGTTGCCGCGCTTGCCGAGAAGACCGATACAAGCAAGAAGGACGTCAAGGGGATGCTGGAAGCTCTCGCCGATCTAGCGGTCGCAGAGACCAAGCGAAGCGGTGTTTGCATCATCCCAGGCATCGGGCGGTTGGTCCGCTCGGACCGCAAAGCCCGCCTCGGGCGCAATCCGGCGACCGGCGAAACCATCCACATTCCCGCCAAGAAGGTCGTCAAGTTCCGGCTGGCCAAAGCGGCGAAGGACTCCATCGTCCCGCCGAAGAAGTAAGCCCGCCGCGGGGAAAACGAAGAGCCCCATCCAGCCACTGTGCTGGATGGGGCTCTACTCAACCCTCTGTGCCCGGGGCGGCTCACGCCTGCAACGGCGACCGCTTGCTGGTGAACTCTCGCTAGCTGGCGGACGAGGACGGGTGAGGCTCTTCCTTCTTTTCCTCAGTTTTCGCGGTGGGCTTGTCCGACCCCTTCAGGGCGCTCTTGAACTGCCGGATACCGTCGCCGATCCCCTTGCCGATCTCGGGAATCTTCTTCCCGCCGAAGATCAGGACAGCGATCAGCAAGATGATAATCAGTTCCTGCACGCCCAGAGTGGGGATGAATAAACCCAAAGGTACGTGCGGAACGGTGAGTAGTGCCATGTGGCCTCCTGCTGCTTCATTGTAGGGCTAGGTGGAAAGGGCCGTCAAGACGGCCCCGAGTGGACGCCCTGTAGCAGCGGCTCACAGCGGCCTCCGGCCCCCGACGTCAGGGCGGGCGGGCGTCAGTGGACCCAGCGGTCTCCGCCGCCCCGATCCCGTTTCTTCATATAGACTTGGAACTTCCGCCGGGCGCGCCGCAAGCGCCACTGGTGGTACGACCCCAGCCAGTCGATGTCGAGCACGCTCGGGCGGTGGCGCAGGTAGAAGTAGCCGATCACCATGCCGCCCAAGTGGGCGAAATGCGCAACGCCTCCACCGGAGCCGCCGAACGCGGACAAGAATGCAATCGCTCCCATGATGGCGACCGCGATCCTGGCCGGAATCGGAAACATCAGCATGAAGTAGATGATGCGGTTAGGGTACAACAGCCCGTACGCCAGCAACACGCCATAGATCGCCCCGGATGCACCAATCGTCGCGACGTCCAGGCGGCCTCCGAAGACCAGCCGCGAGAGAACATCGCACACTCCGGCGCCGACGCCGCACACGAAGTAGTAGTTGAGGAAGCGGCGGCTTCCCCAATCGCGTTCCAAGTCGCTGCCGAACATCCACAGCATCAGCATGTTGATGAGGATGTGGCCGAACCCGGTCGGGTTGTGCAGAAACAGATAGGTGAACGGCTGCCAGATCGCGCCGCGGAACAGCCAGTCTGGAATCAAGCTCGTGGCATGAAAGAGCCAGAGCAGCGGCACGATCTCCAGCGACACCGAGAGGAAGTAGACCGCGAACAAGGCCGTATTGGAGATCAGCAGGATCTTGATCGCCCGAGGCACGATTCGGCTGGGGCCGAAGTTCATCGGAGGGTAGCGAGAGTAGGTACCCATATTGGGAGAGTTCGTCGAAAGGTCTCCCTAGCAGCATAGGGGTTGCCCAAAGAGACCGTCAAATCGAGGCGGCGCTTCATGGCCCGGACCGTCGGCGAACCGCGTGGGTTAACGCAAGAGACTCGGCAATGGAGGAACGGCTACTGCTTCCAACCTTCTTCCCCGCGTAACGGCACGAAGCGGCAGTAGCTGATCACTTCCGTATGCAAACCTTCCGGTCGCCTCTCGACCACGCGCAACTCTTGATCGTACTCAGAACCCACGGGGATCACGAGCCGTCCGCCCTGGGGGTCGAGTTGTTCGACAAGCGCCTCGGGCACAGTGGGGGCGGCGGCGGCAACGGAGATTCCCTGGTAGGAGCTCTGCTCGGCGTACCCAAGACCCCCGTCTCCTTGGATCACCGTGACGCTGTTGGCGAAGCCCGTTCGAGCAAGGCTTTCCCGGGCCATCTCGACCAGCTCGGCGACCAGTTCGACGGTATAGACATCGGCGCACAGCCGCGCCATGACCGCTGCCGCGTATCCACATCCGCCACCGACCTCCAAGACCTTCTCGGAGCCGCGTAGCTTCAGCGCTTCGGCCATGGTGGCCACAATATAGGGTTGCGAGATGGTTTGCCCGTGGCCGATCGGGAGCGGCTCATCTTCGTAGGCGAGGTAGCGGTGCTGTTCGGGAACGAACTCGTGGCGCGGGACTTGCTCCATCGCCGTGAGCACGCGCTCATCGCGAATGCCGCGCCGGCGGAGCTGGCCCTCGACCATGGCATGGCGTAACTCGTCCCAATTGCGCAATCAACGCAGCCTCTTCTTAAAGAGTACATCCGCCCCCACGAGGCCGTTCTCGTCGCGGGTCACGATGAACGACCACTGCCGGGTGGGCGCCCACTCGACACGGATGACCTGCTGCTGCGCGGAGGAGAGGTCGTAGCTGTAGGTAAGGGTGAGGTCTTTCGTGACCTGCTGTTCGGTCGTGACGCGGGCTGTCGGGTTCGACTCCGCGCCGCCGGCCCGCGGGTCGACCTTCAGGCGGCTCACGCCGAAAAAGCGCTGCAGGCGGCTCACGCCCCTCCCCGACAGCACATTCGACAGGATCGTATTGGCACCCGATTGCGTGTAGGGATGCCCCTCGACCGTTTCACGCGCGGCCAGTACCGGGTCTCTTGTCGGAGAGCGGCTGAAGGCGAGCAAAGCGATCAACTCGTCAAAACGTAGCGGCGGGTCGGAGCGGTAGCTAAGATTCATTCGGGTCGCCGGACCCGACAGCGTCAGCGCAATGTCGACGTCGCGAATACGCTCTTCCAATTCGAAGTTCACGACCGGCTCGACGCGGAAGGGATTGTAGAACTCGATCACGCCGCGGTTGATCGAGTAGCTCGAGCCTGAAAACAAGAGATCACCTTGGGGAATCTTGATGTCTCCCAATAGCGACGGTTGCACGGCCGTCCCTGCCAGCCTCAGATTGACGTGCGCCTCGAGGTTCTTGATTCCCGATGTCTCGACCAGCAGGTCCGGCACTGAGCCGATCTCGACGTTCAACTGCATGTTTAGTAGCGCGGGATTGCTGGCGGGCGTCTGGGTCGGCTCGGACAGCGACGCGATCGCGTCACCGAGCGAGACATCCGATCCGAACGTCACCCGGCTGATCATCACGTTCCCGCTCAACAGACTGCGCAAGTCGGTTCCGGAGTAGGTCAACTGTCCATTCAGCACGCTGCTGAAAGATTCGGGGTATCGGACCCGCACGCGTTCAATGTCCACACGCAGCCGGTAGTCCAATTCCTCCGCACCGTAGAGCACCGTGCCCGCCAGCTTCAGGTTGCCGCCGCCGGAGGCCGCGCTCAACTCCTCGATGCGCATCAGTCTCTCGTCGAAGCTCAGCGTCCCGTTGACTTGGCTCAGCCCGTTCGAAAAACCGATGTAGCGCAGATTGCCGTCCTGCAGATTCATGCGGCCGCGAATCACCGGCTCGTCGGCCCGGCCGCGCAGTGTCGCTTGCAGTTTCGAGCTGCCCGATGCCTCGAGCCCCGATCGGAAACTTTCAAGAACGGCGAGATTGAAGATGCCTCCCAACGACAAGTCGAGGGAATCGTCCTGCTGTCCGAATCCCTCCGCGAGGCCGACCGAACCGTCCATCACGAGATCCGTCCCGTCCCCCAGCAACCGCACCTGGTCGAGATCGAGTTTGCCGTTCGCGATGCTCCAGCGCATGGGGAAGGGGTTCCACAGTCCGTAGCCGCGGTCGGCGCCAGGCACCTCCGAGTAGGAGACCTCGAGCCGCGTGACTTCCCCGTCGACCGACAGCGTATTGGAGTCGGTCAACTCTCCCGAGAACCCAAGCTTCGCGTCGACCTCACCGGTCATCTTCTGCACCTCGATGTCCGCCAACTGCCCGAGGTGGATGACGTCGAGATTCTTGATTTCGCACTCACCCTGATAGGGCCGCCCCGTACCCGGGCGGATCTGTGCACGCCCGCTGAGTGCGCCGGAGAAGAGGTTCCCCAGCCAAGTCAGATGGATGCGGCGGTTCGATGTCTCGACGGCGGCCGAGAACGAGCCGACCTTCCGCTCGTTGACCTCGACATCCTGCAGCTTCAGCGAGCCATCGATTAGTAGGTCCTCGAAAGGATCCTGTTTCGCCTCCATCCGGCCCGACCCCTTCAACGCCAGGTCGAGCTTGCCGGCAACACGCGTATCGCCCTCGCTGAGCACCTTCAGATCTTCGAGGCGCCAGTCTTTCCCTTCAAGGTCGAACTCATAGCGGCCTTCGCCGGTGTGGAGAGCGCCCTTGGCGTCGATGCGCGCCCTCCCGTGGACCAACTCGAGCGAGTCCACCGAGAGCTTCTCTTGCTCGAATCCAACCGCCGCCCGCAGGTGGTCGAAGGGTTCATTCCAGGCCGTTCCGTCGCGCAGATCCAACTCGGCCGAAGCCGTCAGCGCCGTCACTGGCCCTCGAAAACGGACCTGCCCATGCGCTGATCCGGTCACGGGCTCCGTACGGCCCGCGGCCCTGAGTAACTTCTCGACAGACAAGCCCTCGAGTTCGATGTCGCCTTCCACGCCCGACCCGGCCGGCAGATCCGCGCGAAGCGCCACTCGCGCCGAGCCCGTCTCGTCCTCGATGACCATCCGCCGCAAGTCGATCCCGCCCGGCCCGAGTTCGATGTCACCGGCAAGGCTCTTGACCGCGTAGTCCGCGATGTCGAAATCCGTTGCTTGCAAGCGCCCACTGAACGTCAGGGTCTGCGGCGGCGATACCCGGCCTGAGACAGTACCTTCGATGCCCACGCTCCCCCGGATCGTCAACGGTGCTTCGTCAACCGTCACGCCCAGCGCGCTTGCTACCGTCAGAACATCGTCGAGGCCCTTCACTTGAGCAGCCACCCGCAGCGACGTCTCTTGGGACCCGGTCATCGAGCCTTCAAGCTCCAGCCGCGTGGTTGGCGTCGCCAGTTCGAGCCGTGACAGAGTAAAGGTCTGCTCCGACCCCGCGTACGCCAGTTCGACCTTACCCTCCAGCGATCTTCGGCCTGCCGGGAGCCAGGCCGGCTTGGCTAACGTGAGCTCGGCCGTTGCCGCCAAGTCGTCGCGGCCGCGGCCCTCGAGCTGCACGGAGCCGCTCAGCGTCCCGCGATAGGGAAGACCCGCCACTTGCGGGTTCCCATGGGTCAGTCCGGCCAGCACGGGCTGCAACGGAAAGCCATCGAGCACCCCATCGAACTGGAAACGCGGCCTACCGGAGCGCAGCCCGCCGACGGTCGTCTCTCCCGTCAGCGTTCCTTGCAGGCCGCGGGCCTCGATGTTGCGAATCCGCACCCGGTCGGCGTCCCCTTCGTAGTCCGCGGTCAGACTCAGCGGCTCGGCCCCCGCGCCCTCGACAATCAGGTCAGTTAAGTCCAAGCGTCCCCGGATGCTGAACTCCTCCGCGGCCGCGTCCCACCGCGCCTCACCCGTGGTCTGCGCTTCGCCACTCGCAAGCAGAGTCAGGCCCGCACGGTCCGCCCATTCACCGAGCGCTACCGTCGACTGGTATTTGAGCACTCCCCGCGGCCGGCTCGGTTGCTCGACCTTGAGTTCGCCGAGGATGCGCACGCCACTGCCGGCCAGGTAGATCTCGGGCGCTTCGACGCGGTCCGGGTAGATGAAGAACTCGCCCTCGCCTTCGGTCACACCCGGGTGGTTCCCCAAGATTCCGAATTCCGACTCGCCCAACCGCAGCCAGGCGCGGTAGCGGCCCTCCTCCGGTTCGTATCGCGTGCGCATTTGAAACTGCTCGCTCGCGAACGAGACCGGATAGTGTGCGTCGTTCCACTGGAAGCTGCCTTCGTTCAGATCGAGCCGGCCGACCACCATTTCGAACAACTTCCCGCGGGCGGCCCCGCCCGCCGGAAGTCGTGCTGCCGGGAACGGGGGCAGATTGGTCGTATCATCCGCGCCGACAATCACCTGCATCCGCGGCGAATCCACCTTCATCGATCGCAGCGAGACCTCCCGGGCCCACAGCGACTCGATGCCAAGCTGCATCTCCAACGCCGCCACAGTCAAGAACGGGGGCGCTGAGTCCGGCTCCGGCGGACGCACAACCAGGCCTTCCGCTCTGACGAATAACCGGTCCGGATCGAACCGAAACTGCGCGATCTCAACCTTGCCGCCTGTCGCGAGCTCCGCCTCGGCGATGACCCGCTGCCGAACCTGGTCTTGGAACCAGTCCGTATACAGTAGCCCGTAGAACGACCCGGTCGCCGCCACCAACAGCCCAGCCACGAACACGCCCCAGCGCACCCAGCGCGGGCGCATCAAACGGCGAAGAGGACGCATGAATGCCATGTTTCCGCCTAGTTCCCCACCGGCTTCAAGGCCCCATCGAGAATCTCGATCCGCGTGCGGGCGCGCACTTCCCGGATCCAGTTTTCCAGCATGGGATTGATCCGCTGCTCGATGAGCGTCTGCTCGATCACCGGGTACGCCTGCTCGATCGTCTCGATGCGGTTGATGCGTTCGAGCGCGGGCAGGTAGACATCCTTGTAATACGCGACGACATCCGCCCTGGGCGGCACCAGCCCGGTCTTGAATCGAAAGTCGATGAACCGCTCGAAGTCCAACTGCCGCCGAAGAAAGTCGGCGACCTCCTGCTCGCTTAGCCCGTACTTCGCCCGCGACTCCCGAAACTGGGTCGCGCCCCCGAAGATCTGTCTCTGACGCTCCAACTGGACGCGCAGATCTTCATCCCCGGCGCCCACAAAGTTCGCTACGGCCATCTCCTGCATCACCAGTCGCTGCCGGATCACTCTCTGCAACACCTCCCTGCGGTTCGGGTCGGAGTAGTCGGCCGGCCGCCCTTCACTAAGGGCCTCCAGCGCCACCTGCTGGCCCACTTCGCTGGCGGTGACGGCCTGGGCTCCGACCACGGCCACCGTCTTGTCGATAACCTCTGCCGCGCCCGCAGGGCGCGCGACCCCAACCAGCACAAGCCAGCCCAGCGAAAGAAAACCGGCGCGGCCCGCCCGCATGCGTGAAATCGTCAAAACGTCTGCCCCAGTGAAAAATGAAACTGGAACTTCGATATCCGCTGATTGGTCACCATCCCGGCGCCTTGCAGCAACTCGTCGCGTGTTCCCGAGAACCCGATGAACCGTGGCGGGTTGATGCTGTGCCCCACGTCGAAGCGCATCGGGCCGATCGGCGTCCCGTAACGGACCCCGAACCCGACCGCATGCACCATGTAATCGAAGTTGTAGCCGACCAACTCGCCCTCTTTGGTGACGGCTTCCTGCTTGCTGCGAAAGCTGATGTTTTCCGGCCGGGAATACACGTTGCCCGCATCGTGAAACAGCACGCCGCCCACGTCCTCCCACCGCAGAGGAAAGCGTAGCTCTACGCTATGGAGCAATTGTGCCCCTCCACCGATCGGGAAGCCGGTAGTTGGATCGCGCGGTCCCGCCTGATTGAACGGGAACCCGCGATGGGAGTTCGCGCCGCCGGAGAAGAATCGCTCGGAGAGCGGAATCTTCGGATCGGGCATCGAGAAGCCCGGGGTCGAAGCCGAGCCTGCCCCGGTCCCGAAAGTGCCGAACGGCACCATCAGCCCCATCTGCAGGGTCCGTGCAAACACGACGCGCGTGTTCCCCAAGCGATGATACGTGCTGTTCTGGGCCAAGATGCGGAAGAAGTCCGGCTCCGACCCCCAAGCGCCGTTCGCAAAGCCGAGATCGACGGTGTTGAACAGGCCTCGAGTGGATTCCACTGGGTCGTCGCGGCGGTCCTGGATGTAGGTGCCCGAAAACAAGCCCACCCGTACCGGCTGCGACGCTATGTCAATCAACTCCGGCGAGATCTGCAGCGTCTGCTCATCGATCGTCGTGCGCCGGTACGTGAAGCGGTAGAGCGCTGTCGAGGGCTTGCTCAATTGCTGCCGCAGTTGGACCGCTCCTTCCAGGCGTGACCCGGTGAACGTCCGCACATTGCGCGAAGTGTCGGCCAAGCCGCTGATCGTCATGTTCCACTTGTCCGAGCCCGTCCAGCGCGGCGCTTCGTAGGTCAGCAGCGCACGCTGTTGCAAGCTGGAAAAGCGCGTCCGCAAGCTCATCGTGTGACCGATGCCGCGTACGTTCAACCGCGTCAGCTCCAGGGTCACCCGGGGACTGAACGTGGCGCTGCCGACCGGCCGGCTGAGGTCGCCGGCGTTCCCGCCGATGCGGGCGAACTCCGCGCCGCCGCCGATGCCCGCCGTCCAGCGCCGGCCTTCGGTCACCTGCACCAGCACGTTCTTCGACGGTTCGTCGCCATCGGGGTTCTGCAGACTAACGTCGACCTTCGAAAAGATCCCCAGGTCGTACAGCCGCCGTTGCGTTTCGAACATGGCGTTCGACGAAAGCGGCTCGCCGGGAACGATCTGAATCTGCTCCTCGACGAGCGAGGGACGGGTGTGGCTCAAGCCCGAAACGAGCGGGCGGCGCACGAACAGCGTTACTCCCTCGTGGATTTCGTACTCCAGCGTCACGCGGTCCGCGTCTTCGCCCGGTACTGCCCGCCATCGGAACTCCGCATTGTGATAGCCGGCATCGAAGTACTGGCCCAGGATCAGGTCACGGTCCGTGGCGATGCTAATCTCGCTGAAAGGCTGTCCGGGACTCGACGCCAGAAGATCGCGATAGTCCTGCTGGGGAATCGCCTCCGCGCCCTCGATCGCCAACCCTTCCACCAGTGTCAATGTGCCTTCGTCGATGCGGAAGAACACGGCCATCTCGTTTTCGCGGCCGCGATAGTCCCGTTGCCAACTGGGCGTGACCTGAACGTTTCGAAAGCCGTTCGAGCGGTAGAGGTCCTCGATCGCTCTGCGGTCTCGCTCCACGAGACTCTCGCTGAAGCGCCCCCGTCGCACATCGACCGTCTGGTCCCTCACCAGCATCCGTTCTAGGATCGTCTCGAGGTCGAAGAACCGATTACCTGTGATTTCGACCCGCACCAACTCCTGCCGTGGGCCCGGCTCGACTTGATAGGTCACCAGGACTTCATCTTCGTTCTGTCGCTGTAACAGAGGCGTGACCTGGGCCGAGAAGTACCCGCGTGTCTGCAAGAAATTGCGAAGATTCGAAGCGCCCTCGGCCAGCAAATCGTCGTCCACCACGCCCTCTTCGTAGACCGGCAGGTAGCGCCGAAGCTGCCGCGTTGAGAACTCCGCGCCCTCGACTTCGATCCGCACCAGCGGTCCGGGATCGATGTCGACCACCAAGTCCACTTGGTGGGCATCGGCATTGAACTGCCGTCCGGTCACGCGCGTTACGGACTGCCAGTGTTGGTCGGTCTCGAAATACTTGCCGAGCCGTTCCAGGCCGCGGTCGATGCGCTTCTGAGTGTACGTGGAGCCTTCGCCCCACTTGGCGATGCGGCGCACCAGTTCCGGCGTCAGCGGAGGCGTGGCCCGCTCTGCCTTGCCGGTCAGAAAGATCCGCCCGATGGTCGCCCGCGGCCCCGGCGTGATCGTGAACTTGACGTCCTGCTGCTGGTTTTCGGAGTTCGGTTCGGTTTCGCCTTCGACCCGGGCGAGAAACAGGCCGTCGTTTCGGAGCAGCTCGCGCATCTGCTCCCGCGCGAACGCAACGTTCTCTTCGAGATAGCGGTCGCCCAGACTGAGTTGCGCGGCGTTCGCCAGACGGACGGCACTCGGCGGGGCAGCCGTGCCCTCCACGGTGACCAGCCCGACGAACCAGCTCGGGCGGGTCTCGAAAATCACCTTGACGCCGCCTTCGACCTCCTCGCGCTGCGCCTCGATGTATTCGTAGCGGCCAGTGGCGTAAAGCTTGTGGATGCTTTCGGTTACCGTGCGGGGGTCGAGCGGCTCGCCCGTGCGAACGGCGACAATCTGTCGCAGGTGATCTTGGGTCAGCGGCTGGCTACGTGGTACGAAGTCGATCTCGACCACGGGCGGCCCGGCAGCGGCACCGGCAGACGCGGCGCCGGCAGGCGCAGCAGGAGCACCGGCCGCCAGGAGCGCCGTCAGCAGGAGAATCTGTACCAATACCAAAATTATAGGACGTGCCTGTTCCACCCATGGTTGTGGGCCGATGTGTCATCCATCACTTTGCCTCTCAACCTTGGGCTGAAAGCCGCCTCGGCAACCCGCTTCCCGAGTCCGCCCTATTGAGAGTACGATCAGAAAGCGCCCACCATGACCGACCGAGACCGCGAGCGCTATTCACGCCAGATCCTATTCGCCGAACTGGGCGAGGCGGGACAAGAGCGGCTCCTCGCCTCGCGCGCGGTCATTGTCGGATGCGGCGCCCTGGGCACTTTCCACGCCGCCGCGCTCGCCCGCGCGGGTGTGGGCCGCATCGTAATCATCGACCGCGACTACGTCGAGGCCGGCAACCTCCAGCGCCAGTGGTTGTTCGACGAAGACGACGCTCGCCAGGGGCTCCCCAAGGCCGCCGCCGCGGCAGCACACCTCGCTGCCATCAACTCCGGCGTGGCCGTCGAGCCCCGCGTGGTCGATCTCACGGCCCTCAACGCCGAACAGCACCTCTTGCCCACCGACGTCATCCTCGACGGCACCGACAACTTCGACACACGCTACCTCGTGAACGACGTGGCCGTGAAGCACTCGGTCCCATGGGTGTATGGCGCGGCGGTCGGCAGCTACGGTCTTACGATGCCGATCCTGCCGGGCGATACGGCCTGCCTGGCTTGCCTCTTCCCCGAGCCGCCTGGTGGAGCGCAGCCCACTTGCGATACAGCCGGTATCTTGAACTCCACGGCCTCTCTGATCGGCTCGCTGCAGGTTGCCGATGCGATCAAGATCCTCGCCGGCAAGCCCGTCGAGCCGAGGCTGCTTTCGATGGACATCTGGAAGAACACCGTCCAGAACGTCTCGTCGCGCGACCGCAACCCCGACTGCCGGGCATGCGGACGCCGGGACTTCACCTGGCTCGCCGCCCCCCGCCGCCGGCCGGTCACCCTCTGCGGACGAAACGCCGTGCAAGTCCACGAACGCCAGCAGCCTCTCGACCTGGCGAAGCTCCGTGCCACGCTCGAACCGCTCGGCGAGGTGAGCGCGAACGAGTACGCCCTGCGCTTCCGTTGCGATCCCTACGAGATGACGATCTTCCGCGACGGCCGAGCCATCATCAAAGGCACCGAAGACCCCGCCCTCGCCCGCAGCCTCTACGCGCGCTACGTCGGGACGTAGGGGCACGAACGGCCTCCTATCCGCAGATTTCGCAGATTCGCGCAGATGAAGAACAGACCCCCAAACCGCCGGGTGGGCTCCAAGGTGAATCAGCCGACGCCACGAAACCGAGCCCCGAACGCCAGCGAGGGGTAAATCCCCACCCGCTAGCGCCACGGCCACGAAGCCGCCACGGGTGCTCGGCCTGAGCTTCCATGATCTCCCCAAACCGCCCGCCAGACGGCCCCGCACAGTTGTGGCGCAAGCTCTCAGCTTGCCGAGTCGAGACCCTCTCGACTCATGTCCTCCCCCAGCCACCCAGGGTGCCTGCTGCACGCCGATGGATGTCTCGCCACGTGACCCGTTGACCCTGTGATTCAATTCCTCAAAACGCTGCGGTAGGCCCGTTTGCGGGCCTTGGTTTCAATTAGGCCAGGCGTTCTACGCCTGGTAGAGCCACCCCCGAAGTACATGAATCGCGGCGGCAGATCCGAGCCCCGGAAGGGGGCGGTTCAACTATCAGCCCAGTGCGTAAGCGCTGGGAAACGAAAGACCAAGACCAACCGAGCCCTGCAAGGGGCGACTCAACCTCTGCGGCCGCGCTCTACGAACCGCGCTCACGAAGCACGCAGCGTCCCAGGACCCATCCACAGATTCGCACAGAGTCCTTTCAAACCTCATGCCGCGGCCTTGCGTCTTGCAGAAATCTGCGTCATTCGCAGATCACTCTGTTTCCCATCCGACTCACGAATCATGGGCGTCCACTCCCTTCATCTGTGTGGCTCCGTCCCCTTTAGGGCCCCCACCGGTCCCCACCGGGGTCCCGAAAATCTGTGACTCGCAGGTATGGGGTGAGTCAGTGTCCCTCCTCTCGTCGCTGAAGCGGTTTCGATCTGTTGACCAAACCCCAAAAAGCTTGCATCATGTACGGTGAGAGCGTACAGTTAAAGGCGTGGTCATTCGCTCTATCCGCCACAAGGGATTACGCCGCCTGATCGAGGACGACAACGCCAAAGGCGTGCGCCCCGACATGGCGGACCGCGTACGCAAGATCCTGACGGCGCTGATCCTGGCCGAGAACATGGACGGCTTTTTCGCCGGAGCGCCGCCCGGCTGGCGAGTCCATCACTCACCGGCGATCGCAAGGGCGAGTGGAGCGTCTCGGCGTCCGGCAATTGGCGGATCACGTTCGAGGAAGACAAGGGCGCAATCGACAACTTGAATTTGGAGGATTACCACTGATGACAACAGACGAGGTCAGAGTCAACATGACGCCCTCGCACCCCGGCGACTTCATCCGTACCGAGGTCATCGAGGAGCTGAGACTCAGCGTGACCAGGGCGGCCGCAATTCTGGGTGTGCGACGGGCGACACTTTCGGATTTACTGGGTGGCAAGGCCACGCTGTCGCCCGAGATGGCGCTGCGCATCGAGAAGGCTTTTGACGTAAGCATGGACATGCTGCTGAAGATGCAGGCCTGGCACGACGCTTCGGAGATGCGCGCCCGCGAAAGCGAAATCAGCGTGGACCGCTACGAGCCGGCATGACCGCAAGCGCATGAGCTCACAAGGTTTCGGCGAGATTGGTTTCGTTCTGCGCTTCGCTCGTACCGACAGCCGATATCCCTGACTGTCACCGATATGCCATGTCGACGACAGAGCAAGCGATGGCCCGCCGGTTGTCTTGGGCAGGGATCATAGATTGAGAAAGGAGAAAGACAAAATGACTAAGGAACGGATAACAGGGGCAGAGACGGCTGACCTGACCACGCTACTCGATCGCAACCGGAGCTTTGCTGAGCAGTTCGCGGCAGGAGACCTCAAGATTCTGCCCCGTATGTCAACGATCCTCTTGACCTGCATCGACTCCCGCGTCGATCCTGCACACCTCTTCGGGCTGGGACTCGGCGACGCAATCGTCATACGTAACGCAGGCGGCAGGATCACTCGCGCAGTGATGAGAGATCTCGGCATTCTCAGCGTTCTGGCCGCCTCCGCCAACCAGCCAGGAACCAGCCCTATGCAGCCGGAACTGGTCGTTATCCACCACACCGATTGCGGAATGTCTCGTCTTGCCAACCCGGCCATCCAGGGACAGGTGGCAAAACGGCTCGGCCTCAGTGTCGACGAAGTATCGGCAATGGCGATCAGCGACCCTACCACGTCTGTGCAAGACGACGTCGAACGACTCCGTCAAACCCCCGGAATGCCAGACCAACTGGTCGTCTCCGGCTTCGTCTACGACGTAAGCAACGGGACGATCAACCAAGTTGTGCCACCGGCCCCGCTCCGCGCCTCCTGAGCCCAAGGTTGAACCCGCATGGGATCATAGGAAAGACAGAAACCTTGTCGCATGACGCCCGGCTCTGAGAGTGGAGAAACAGAAAAGGGCTCAGCAGAAAAGGGCTCCGTCCCCTTTAGGGCCCCGGTGGAGTTCCCCAACGCTTGGATCAAGCAGAAGCTGGGGCTGCGACGCTTCGCCACGCGGGGTCTGCCGAAGGTCGGCTGCGAAGCCTTGTGGGCGGCCCTGACGTACAACTTACAACGCGCCTTTCGGTTAGCGCCGGAGCTGGCTCTGAGCCGCTAAACCCGGCCCTGGAAGGGACCCGATCGCTGATCGCAACGATCGCAATCGAGGTCCCGAGCCGCAATACCCTGCGATCAAGAACACCGATTCCCCGGAAAACCCGCAGCCTCCCCCTCACGCCGATCCGCGCCGCCGAAAACGAATTCTGTCACAGCTTCCTGTCCCCGAACTCCGTCCCGAACTCCGTCCCCGAACTCCCCGAACTCCTCATTGAGCCAGGATTGATTGTAAGCGGCTGATTTCACGAGGGTTGAATGCGGTGGAATTCGGGCCGTCCCCTTCGGGCCCCGCCCTCTGCTGGCTCGGCGACCAACTACAATCGAAACCATGAAAGAAGAAGTCTTGCACGGGCTGCTGGTGGCCCGCACTTTGTTCGATACTGCCCGCGTCCACTGCTTCGTCCGGGATCGCCACGTCGCATCGGCTGGTCTCATTGTGCTCCAAGACGCCATCGAACTCGTCCTCTACTCCTGCCTCCTGGAAATCGGGGCCGACGAAGAAAAGGCCATCGAACAATTCTCGTTTGACCAACTCATCGGGGAACTCCGTCAACGACGGTTGCCGATCATCAAATCAGGCACCCTCAAAGCCATGAACAAACAGCGAGTGCTCATCAAGCACCATGCACAGCTCGCTGAACCGGCCGCCGTACGGCAGTACTACCGCGCATCAGCTCTCGCTACAGATCACCTCCTGCAGCACGTGATCGGGAAGCGATTGCAACACATCGTCGTTGCCGAGGGAATCACCACAAGCGACCTGGCACTCCACATCAACGACGCAATCGCGAACATCGACAACGGACAGTACTTCGAGGGGATGATTGCTACGAGAAAGGCACTCTTTCTCGCGGTAGAATCCAAGTACGACATTCGCGACTGGTCCGAACATGACCCAAACTCTGCGATGCCCCGACTATTGCTCGCGAACAAAGCGCCATTCCACACCCGCAATCGAACGTGGATACAACAGAATGTCGCTCAACTCACAGACTACGTGCAACTCGACCACGACCGCATCGGAATAGAAATGCTAGAGATCGGCATCGATCCAGTGGAGTTCTTCAACGTCTGGCGCCTGACCCCAGAAGTCTACTACCACTCCGACCATGGCTGGGCCGTCTCCGAGGAACCAGGGGACGAGGCAGCAGCAACCGAAGACAACGCACGCTACTGCCTTGATGTGGTGGTCTCGATCATCAGGAATCAGCAGTCCCGTAAGGATGTCATCCGCACCCGTCCCTTCCGACAGCAGAAGGTACGGCTCCTGAGAGATCAACCCCTGCTCACGCGCGCCGCGCATGACGCACCCCTTGAGGGCAGAACGCTTGCACAGGGGGCGGTGTATGACGTGAGATGCCTCGTTTCCGGCTTGGACGGGAGCGGCCGGTACGCGGCAATCTTCCACTTCGCCAACGAGCCCCCGACGTACTTCAGCGGATACCTCCCGATACAGGCATGCGACATTGAGGACGGCTGAGGGTAGAGAGTCTGAGCCCAGGCCCCCCCTTTTAGGGCCCACGCCCGGCGCGACGGTGGGCCGGCGGGACAACCCCTTCCCGCTGGTAAGTCCCGAGCTCTTTGTTCTTGACTCTTGCTCTTGACTTTCAACACAGTCGCTTTAGGGCCCAGGGCCCCGCTAGGACCCTGAGTCACCTGCGTTTAGATCGTATGTCAGTCAAAGAACACGCCTGTCTTCGGCCATTCAATCCGCGTCGTCTGTTTCGCAATCTCCCATCTCTCTTCCGTGAATCGCGTGGAGCGAGCGGTGATGGATTCGTTCGAGCTTTTCTGGAAGTCTACGAAAGTCTTAACGCCGTCCGGGTGGTCGAATACGGGGACCATCGCAGCATGCAGCGCGGACCCCGTCCTGACGTAGAGGATCATCGCCCAAGGATATCCGCTGCCGCTCCAACACGTCAGAAGTTGCCCGGTATCGATCGTGCCATCGATTTCGTCACTTGCTTTCAGAACGGGACGAACCATGCCGGAGAACTCCCTGAAATGTTCGGTCGCGCTTTTCAGAACGGCATCGCGTGCATGGCCATTGCTAGCGCGCAAGAATCTCCCCAGGACATCCCAACCGACAAAATGCCCGGCAGCCGAGAGCGCGTAGCGGTATCCGAGAAGCGCAAAGAGAGTCAGGTGGGCAGCCTTGACTACAGACACGAAAGCAGGGAAACGAATGTCCCTAGCAACCTCAACAGCCCAATCGCGTTCCGCAGACTCTTTCATCTCCTCGGGATTCATCTTCAAACCCAGGACCATTGGCTTCTTACCGTCATAGATCTCGATTGCGGTGAAGGCGTTTGGAACGGCCTCGGTGGGGACGAAGTGCTCCACCTCTCGGCCGTCGACCACGATTCTTGGTCTCACCTTACGATGCTTCTTCTTGTCTGAAAACACTCCCGAGTCCTTCCAGTCGGCCAACTCTTGCAGTGACGTGAACTCCGCCTCAAAGTGCGAACCGAAAAAGCTGTCGACATCGCGGCGCTGGACGGTCCACCTCTTGGATACACCGCGAAAGGCTTGGTTCACAACATGCCCTTTACAAAGAGGAACGCTCTCATCCTCGAACAGAATCGGGCAATAGAAATGGCTAAAGGCATCACCGTTCACCTCCGCGAAGTCTCTGCAGAGCCGGTCGAGTTCGTGCTCGAGTTCCGTGTTCACGATTCCTCACGATAAACGTTGTGTTGAGTCTATGGCGAAGCAGGGCCTTGAAGTTGGGCCCAAGGGACGGCCCAAAGGGGACAGTCACCCTAACTCTCAACCGCTGACGGCCGCTTCCTCTCCCGCTGAGGTGGGCGTTGTGCTCGCCGTTTCCAACACAACCTCATTTCAGTCACAGAACTATCAAATCTAGATCTCCCGCATTTCCAACCACTTAGCGAGACGGGAGGCCGTCCACCGCCATACCTACCCTGTATCCTGAGAGCGAAGAACGCCGGTCCAATGGCCGGCGCTACCGAGCCGCGCGGGCCAACCGCGCGGCTTTTGGAGTCTAAAGGAGCCTAAAGGGGACGGAGCCCTTTTTCGCAGGGACTGCGTGTTCTCGATGTCCCCTTGGGGTCAGTCGTCTCGCCGACATCGCAGCGCCTTCAGGGGCTGTGGGCGGCAGAAAATTCGGTCGCATTCGAAAGAAATGTGCGCAGGAGGGAGGGGAAAGCGCTAGAATGATAGCGGCCCCGACGGAAGTGTGACCTTCCGCCGAGGCCTTTCGCCACCACGGCACAGGTCCGTGAGAGCGACAGTACCATTCTAGCGGGCCTGTGTCCGTGGTGGTCTTCTCGTTGCGAGGGGAAGGTCATCATGGACGTGCATGCGATTTTGAAGGAGCTCCATCAGGAGCGCGAGTTGTTGAACCAGGCGATCGTCACGCTGGAGATTCTGGCGCGCGGCAAGGGGAAGCGGCGGGGGCGTCCGCCGCGTTGGCTACGCGAGGGGAGACCAGTTCGAGGAGACTCCGGGGCCAGGGGCCGACGTCCACGGACCCCGGCTCCTGGCCCCTGATGCGTGGGGATGGGCGATCCGTCCCCCGGGTTGACACCCGGGCTAGGATTAAGGAAACCTTTTGACGAGGGCGCGCCGGGGGTCAGGCTCGCGGGCCAAGCCCAAACTGCCGTGCGCGAGTCGCGGAGTCACAGATTTTTCAGAACTTTATTCTCTGCCTTTTCAACGACTTGCCCCTCCCAGAACCCTGGAACCCTCACCTACGCGTGCTAGCCTGATAACGGAAACGACCGGTGCGGACAGATCGCCGGACCAACAACGACCGTTTCCTGGCCAGGCAGTTTCGATGTTGCTCTCCGAACTAAGATAAGCGATCGTCCCCCGCGAACGGCAGCTCCTGACGGGTTTAACCCGTAGCGCGGATCTCGGTTTTGAGATCCGCGGGTTTACCCACAGGAGAGGACCGTCCGTTCATGCCTGCTCTTTCGTTCCTATCTTGGGCAGGCCGCTGAGGTTGACACAGACTGGAGCCAGAGGGCCCTCTTTTCTTGAAGGTTTTGGAGGTTGGATTTCGACAGGCATCGATCACCGCGACCGCGCAGCACAAGTGCGTCCAGGCCCATGCTTCCGTCTGGCCCGCCCGAACCGAGCCCCGAGCGCAAGCGAGTGGGTGCGATGTCCCGCGCCCTCAATCCGCCGCCAATCGGCCTACACTCCCGCAACCGTGCTCGCCACCACCTCCAACTCGTGCGTCAGCGGCCCAAAAACGGCGAAACCGTCTCATTTTGTCTCACCGGGCCGTCACAAGGCCCCTAGGAGAAAGCGGGCAAATACGGGCAGGTATAGGGCACACCAGTGACGGGTGCGGAGCCTTAATGCCCAACGGGTGCGGATTTACCCCTCGCTTGCGCTCGGGGCTCGGTTTCGGCATGCCGTGCCCCTACATCGCGGAGCGCAACGCGACCCTGTTTGAGAAACACACTGCTTACTTACCAGGCATCGGCGTACCGATACCCATACGGGTCGGCGCCGGCCGAGATGACGCCATTGGGGAGGAACAGCACGGCCACGGGCGCGGACCCGCTGTTCCATTTGCTGCGGCGCTCGATCTGGTGGCCCCACTCCTTGAGTTGTACTTCAACCGACGGCGCGATGCGCTCGTCGAGCAGCAACAGATTCGGCTCCATGGCATGGTCGTCGAAGCTGGCGACCATGTGGCGAGTCTGGAGGCGCGGCGCCTCCACCGCCGCCTGCGGGTTCAGCCGAAACTCCATCACTGCCAGCATCACCTGCAGCAAGGCTTGGTCCTGCTGATCGCCTCCCGGGGTGGAGAGTGCCAGGAAGGGCTGTCCGCGGCGCGTCACGATCGTAGGCGAGAGCGTGATGCGCGGCCGTTTGCGCGGCTCGACGACGTTGGGGTGATCGGGAATCATCAAAAAGCTCTGCGCCCTCTGCGTCAGCGGAATCCCCGTGTCGGCGGCGATGACAGACGGCATCCACGCCCCCGACGGCGTTACCGAGAACATCACCCCGTTGCTGTCGATGATGTTGATGCAGGTCGTGTCCTTCGATGCCAGCGCATCCGTCAAGGGACGCAGTTGACCCGCGTAACGCGACGGGTGCGGCGGCTTGCGTCCAAATTCACCCGGACGGAACTCGACGGACGCCCGCACCGGGTCGATCAACGCGCGGCGGCGCTCGGCGTATTCCTTCGTGAGCAGGTCCGCCGGCACGTCAGAGAACTTCGGATCGGCATAGTAGGTGTCGCGGTCGGCGTAGGCCAGCTTCAGCGCTTCGGTGAGCGTGTGAATGTACTCGGCCGAGTTCCATCCCATCGCGCTCAGGTCGTATCCCTCGAGCAGGTTGAGCGCTTGCAGCAGGATCGGCCCCTGGGTCCAGAAGCCGCTCTTGTAGACCTCGTACTCGCGATAGGTCGTAACCTCCGGCTTTTCCAACTCGAGCCGCGTTTGCGCGAAGTCCTCGTAGCGCAGCAAACCGCCGTTGTCTTTGCTAAAGGCGGCGATCTTGCGAGCGATCTCACCCCGATAGAAATAGTCGCGGACGGCATCGATCGCCTGCACCCGGGTCGCCCCTTCCCGCAGCGCTTTTTTCTCGGCGGCGGCCATCGAGCGCAAGGTTCGCGCCAGGTCCGTCTGCCGAAAGAGGCCTCCTGCGCGCGGCACCCGCCCGCCGGGCAGATAGACGCGCTGCGACGTCGGGAACAGCTTGAAGATCCGCACCGCCTGCGCGATCGAGCCCGCGCGAATCGAGTCGAGAGGCATGCCGTCGGCCAAGTCGATCGCCGGCTGGATGACCTCGCCGAACGACTTCGTGCCGAACTCGCGCAGCGACAGCAGTCCCGAGTCGACCATGCCGGGCACTAACGCCGGGAGAATGCCGTAGGAGGGGATGGATCCGCCGTTACGCCCGCGCCGCCGAGATTCCTGGATGATCTCGGGGTCTTGGCGGTGCGACTGGAAGAACTCCAGCGTCATCAGATCCGGAGCCGCGCCCACCCCGGGAATCGAGTGCACCTCGCCGTCGCGCGTGCGAATCAGAATCGGCGACTCGCCGCCAAAGCCGAAGTGCGAGAACTCGTTGACGGCCCCAGCGTATAGGGCCGCGACACCCGCGTCGACGGCGTTGCCTCGGGCGTGCAAGAGGCGCATGGCCGCTTCGCTCGACAGCGGCGTGCCCGCGGCCACCGCCGCGCGCGTCCCCCGCACGACGGGCCGAAGGACCCGCCAGCGCATCATGTTCTCTTCGTCTTTGTTGCGCTGCGGCCGTGACTGGGGATACAGGCTGTTGCCGCCGACAAGCAGGCACAATAATCCCACCAAGAGGAGCCAAAACCGTTTCATCGCACGCTCCGAAGAGAATCCAATGTCATGATAGCAGCCCGTCTTTGGGACTCGGCTGTGTGGAGGTTCGGACCGACGCGTTGTTAATACGGCTCAGAGTGTTTGTTGGAGCTGCGTGCTTGTTCAACGCCCAACAAGAAGACTCACGTCACGCCGTACATCTCCGCCGCGTTGCCGAAGAAGATCGCCTCGACTTGCGAATCGCTGAGCTTGAGGCTGTGGCAGGCAATCTTGTGCACCCGCAACGACTCGATGCCGACCAACGCAGGTTGCAGGTCAGCATAGTTCGTCTCAAACTTCGTATTCGCTTCCGACAACCACAGGAACGAGTCGCCAATCGCCACGCACCGCCCCCGCTCGTGCGACACCGGGAAGTCCGAGCCGTAGAGCAAACGGTCGTATCCAAGCGTGTCGATGATGGCCTCGAACGCCCCGGCGTCGGTCACGGCGCTCGTATCGCACCAGACGTTGCGCAACCCCCGCAGCGCGCCGATTCCTTCGATCGTGTGGTGCGGATTAAACCCGCGCGCCGCGTGCGCCAGGATGAATCGCATATTGGGGTAGCGTTCGGCGAAGGCTCGAATCGTCTGCTGATTCAGCGGATCGGCCATGGCGCGCGGACGGACCATGTGCAACGTAATCGAGAGCCCCAACTCATGGGCGACGCGTACGTGCTCCTCAGGCAGGAAGCTTTCGACCTTCGCATTGAAAGTCGGCTTCTCGGTCGCCCAAACGTGATAGCACTTCAACCCCACGAAGCCGTCGCGCTTGACGGTCTCGCGGACAAACTCGGGGTCCATCCCCGGGCGGATCAGCATCTGCGCGTGCGAGTCCGGATCGGCTTCGACCTCGCGGGCGAGAAAATCGTTGGCGGCGTCGATGTCCGCCTCGGCGTGCGGGAAGCCGAAGAAGAGGCCGGAGTATCGGCGTCCCGGCGTTAGCTCTTCCATCGACCTTTTGTAGACGGCAAAGCCCACCGACTCGGGGCCTTGGTCGATCAGCGCCGGCTTGCCGCCGGGGAACTGGCTCCTTTCCCAGAGGTGGCAGTGCGCGTCGTAGATGCGGTCAGGGAGGAATCTGTTGAGCTCTCGCTGGAAGATCTCGAAGTCAGAGTCGAGAACTGGGAAGTGGTTGGCCATGGTTTGTTGGACAGCAGGAGAGAGAAGAGGATGTGGCGGTCGATAGCGAGGGCGACCGTCGCTACCCGGCGATCGCGCGCCGGAGGACGTTCTGCGTGATGCGCTGCACCCGCCCATCCGGCCCATGCGGGCGCGACCAGTGCGACCAGGGTAGCGTGTGCCCCGGCGGCGACGACAAGCCCTGCGCCCAGAAGATGGTTGCCGCATTGAAGACGAAGTTGTCCCGCGGCCCCGGATACACAGTGGCCGTCCAATGCGCGGGGCGAGTGCCGCCGCTGAGCGCAATGCCGTCGGCGACGATCTCGAGGCCCGGCAGGTCGGCCGGGTCACCGTGGAACTCCCAGCCAACAAGACCCGGGACGCGATCACCCTTCTTGACGCCGGCGCCCTCGAAGATCCAGTGATTGGGCTTGGTCACGATCCAGTCGCCGCCGCCATTGAAGGGCGTGATTGTGCGCGCGCCCATCAGCAGGTTCTCGTTGGGACCCTTCATCGGAAACGGCCCCATCTTGGGCTCCTCGGCTTCGGTCAGGCCGCCGTAGCGGCCCGCGCGCGTGATGATGCGGTTGGCCCGCCCGTCATGACTTTCGCGGAACGGGCTCACGAAGCACACCGAGTTCCCCGACAGGTAGAGTTCGCTGACGCCCTCCTTGACGGCCGCTAGCGCGCTGTCGTACTGCCGCAGGTCCCAGTACTCGTCATGGCCGACGCTGATGAACACCTTGGCGCGCAAGGGCTGGGCCGGGTCGATCATGTCGCTGTTCGAGCAGTAGGTGACGTCGTAGCCTTGCTGCTCGAGCCAATAGGCGAGCGGGTACTCCCACAGCAGGTACTCGCCCGAGCCCACCGACTGCGGGTTCCGGAAGATCTGCGGGTAGAGGCCGTAGGGACGGTCGAAACTGACCTCCACTGTGGAGACGAGCGGGCCTTCGGGGTGCGTATAGAGCGAGTAGTCGTCGGGCCAGCGGTTGTAAGCCTGCCAGGTGTTGTCGCTGCACTGGAACAGCACGTCGGCCTGGCGGCGGTCGCGCACAATGAAGATGACGTAGCTCTGCCACGGCGCCTTCTCCGCCGACTCGGTGAGCAGGCTCAGTCGCCCGACGTAGACACCGCTCAGCCAGTCGTCGGGAATCTTGATCTCAACGCTCGGCTCCCAGCGGCATTCGCGCAAGCGAAGCTCGTCCACTTCGGGGGGTTGCGTCGTACCCTCGAATGGCCCGAGCGTGGTCATCAACCGCGCGCCCCGGCCACCGTAGTAGCCCGTGCGGAAGATCTCGATCTGAAACCGTTGGGGCGGGTTCGTGCTGACCATGATGCCGAGAGTTTCGCCGGCTTCGATGCTCTGGTGCGAGCAGTAGCCCTCGACCCAAGGGGATCGGTAGCCGTCGCGGCGGTCGAGGCGCAGGCGGGTGAGCTGCCAGTCGCCGGCGCCCGGCTTGCGGTTCTCCTGCTCGACGAGGTAGCCGCGAGCGGGGTCCGGCGTCGAGCAGGAGGGGAGAACCGAAAGGGCGGTTGCGGCGACCGTTCTTTTCAGAAAGTCGCGTCGGCCTGGCGGAGACTTCGGGCCTGCGCTCATTGTGCTCCTGCGAACGCTCCGATGGTAGGCCAGGAGAAAGGCGTTGTCAATCCGCGCGGAAAAACTGCGAGCCCTGCAGCGGTGATCCAACCAACGGCTCTGGCCTCCAGTAATTCGTTCAGAAGGGCAACCGGCTAAGGTGTGTCGTCCAGGCCCACCGATCACACAGAGTATCGGAGCACCCTCAGCAAAGCCCAGCAGATGGCGCATCCGGCGAAGGCGATCCATGTCCATTCGAATAGGCCGTCGAAGAACACCGCCTCGCCAGGCTCCAGCCAACGCCAATAGTCGCAGTCCCTTCCTAGAATCCACAGCTCACCGGACTGAGCCCAGAGCTCACCGATTGCCCAGCGGACGTTCACCCATCCTCGGCCTTCTTGGATGAACCGGAACAGCACGACTAGCCACCCCGCTGCCGCAGGGCAGGAGACCAAGCTGACCATTACAATCCCGGCGACCCTCCCCCATCGGCGCCAACCTTCGAGCGGCGGCGAAGCGTTGGCATTGGCGAGCCGAGTCTTTCGTTTCGCGAGCTGGCAACATCCGAACAGGATCAAAGCCACCCAAGTCGAAGCCAGCAGAGGATTGAAGAAACCCTCGTAGACCTGGGCAGATTGTTCAATGGACAAGCACTCATCGTCGATTGACGAGAGGAACGCAGCCTCGATCGTGTGGAGGACTAGCCGCCACCCGCCGCGAAGTTGCAGGAGGGCAACCCAACCCCAACCGGCCACCGGGAAGAGCAGCGAGATTCTGAACAGCCACTCCATCAGCCGCACCCAGCGGCCCCACTTGTTCGGTAGGTCAGTCGGCATGGACTGTAGCTATCTGTGATGGTAGACACCGACACGCTCGCACAAGTTCCGGCATTGCCCGTAAACGTGAGGTTGGGTCAGGCAGGGATAGCGACCCCAACCCCAGCGACTCCGCCGCGCGTACAATTGAGTTTCTCCATCACCAAGAACACCGAAGAACGGGGCAACGAACCCTGGAAGCGGACGAAAGGGCTCCGTCTCGCCCATTGGCCTGGCGCTACAGATACAGTCCTTGAGCTGCCGGCGGACCCCGCCCCGAGTCGCGCCTATAGTAGGGCCGGTAGCTGAACCCATCGGTCCTTCGAGCCCCGTAGTACGGGGCGCTACGAGGCGATGAGGAGCTTGGCACCTACTGTTCGCGGCAAAGGTTGTTCTTGATGCGGTTAGCAGAAAGGTTGACGCCGGGAGCGACGCCAAAACAGTTGGAATCCATCCCGAACCCCTCAACCACGTTGTCTTCGATCAGGTTGTCCTTTGTCAGGGCCGGACGCTCGGCTTGTCGCCCGAGGTAGATCCCGGTCCACAGCAACGCCGGCTCGTCGAGCCAGAAGTGGCAGCGAAGGTCCGCCGAGCCCTCCTCGCAACGCACCCGATTCAAGTTGCGGAAGCGGTTGTTGACGACCCGATGGTTGCTGCCGATGATGAACAGGCCACCGTACACCGCGCCGTCGATCTCGTTGTCTTCGATCACGATCTTCTCGGATTTCATGTCGGGATTCGTGTTGTTCATGATGATCGCGAAGTGCCCCAGCGGATAGTCGACCGCCGCGCCTTTGTTCGCGCAGCGGTTGCCGCGCACCTCGCCATGATGAAAGCCGTCGAGGTCGATACACTTGCCGTTGATCTCGTTGAACGTGTTGTTGGCGTAGACGCTCTCGTCGGTGTTGCCCGCCGTGTCAATACCGACCGGGTACCCCTTGCCTTCGACGTCGGTGTAGTGGAAGGGGTAGCCGATACGCTCACCGTGATTGCCTTCGACGCGAACACGCGTCGCGTGGCCGATCTGAATGGCGTCGCGCGCGATGTATTTGAACCGGTTGCCTTCGATCAGCCCGTCGCGGTTGCGCGGTGATTCGTATCGCGAATGCGTCCAGATGCCGTTGCCGCGCACGTTCTCAAACGTGCAGTTGCGAACCGTGAATTCCGCCGTGCCTTCCTCGAGCAAGATGCCGCCGGACGTGTTGTTTCGTCCGTTCTCATTGAGCGAGCCCGAGTTGCGAACGTGGACGTCCTCGATCCGCACGTCTTGGCCCTGGTTGACGATGATCGGGAAGGCGGGGATTTCGGTGAAGCGCAGGCCGGTGATGCGCAGGCCGCGCACGCCTTCGAAGATCACACCGTTGTTCGAGTAGAACGACGTGAAGGCTTCGTTGGCCGGTGGAATGCCGACCCGCTCGTCGACGAACTTGCGATGCCCCTCGACGGCGAACCCCGAGAGCCTCACGTTCTCTGCCGATCGGAACGCCAGAACGGACCTGCCGGCGAACGCCCTCGACACATGCAAGGTCGTACCCTCAGGATGGCCGATGAGTCCGAGATCATGAGTGCCTTCCGGGGCCTGAATCGGCGCCGACACTTCGATCACGCCCGCCGCCAGTCGAATCTCGCCCGTACCTTCAGCGATGGCGCGGCGAAGGTCGTCTTCGGTTCGGATCAGTCCCGGGTCGGACGGAGCCCCGCACTGAGCAAGCGAAAGCACAACCGCCGGAAGGACCCCAAGAAGGATCGAGTAACGCGGACTCAGCCGGATCATCAACGCTCCCTCACGGCCGCGGCTTAGCAGGCTCCGGCCCCAACCGCTGAAGCTCCCTCTCCACCACGCTCTTCATCTCGTCATAAACGTGCCGGGCCAGTTTCATGTTCACCTCGTCATACACGTGAACCCCGTCCCAGAAATACGTCTCGGCCGGCAGCAAATAGTCGCCGAGATTCAGGAAAACCACGTCAGGGTAACTAGTCTGTAGGCCCTCGATCTGCCGCCCCGTTTCCCGGTAGATCCCAGTAAAGGCATCATTCCAGTCCATCGCGGCCTGTTCCTCGATGTTGAATCCCTGCTGCAGCGCCGCAACGGTGTACTCGCGATCGAAAGCACCGGTCGGTTGCAGCACAAAAACCGGGTCGAAGCCATAGGTCTTCGACAGATCGATGAGCTTCTCCCAATTCGACAAGTACTCCGTCACAAAACGTTCCACGTACTCTCGATCGCCCCGAATCTGAGCGGGAGTCAACGCATGAGGGGCCCGGTGAAGGCCCTTCGCCACGGTACTCATGGTAGTGCCCTGCCCACCCCAGCGCGCGGACAGCGCGGCGTACACATGGCTGCGGTCGAGAATGACACGCCACAACGAATCCTGGTGTCTCGCTCGATAGAAGTCCCAGGCTTCTTGCATCACCTGGAAGTTGTACGGGAAGTTAGGCCGCGCGTCGTACATCAAAGGCATGCCGATGTCGTTATGCCCGTCGTAGAGCACGACGATGTCGGGCTCGTAGTCCGCCACCGTGAACATCAGATGAACGAGCGACTGCCGCGACACCGACGACTGAATCCCCGCGTTGATGACCTCGATATCCCGGCCCGGGTGTTTCTCTCGCAGCAGGGTCTTCAGCGACCCCGGCAACGTTGTCTCGAACGTCGTGGCGATCTCCACCGCCGACCCTCCCAGTACCGCCACCCGCAACTGCCCCGGCGGTTTCGCCCGCGGCAGATCATAGTCCGGCGCGCTGACCCGCAGCCCGTCTTCGTTGGTGTAGTGATGCACCTGCTCGGTGTGATGCGACATCACGAACGTCTCCGAGCTGACGTAACGCAGGTTCGACTGCGGCCGGAACATCACATACGGATGAAGTTGGCCGTAAAACGACAAGGCACCGGGCTGCACGGCCTGCGAGGCCAGATAGGCCTCCGCCAGACCGATCGCTACCACCGCCGAAACCACGACGATGGCCGCGTATTGTAGAAAGCCTCTCAAGCGCTGACTCATGGATGCGGCGTAGGGGCCGACCGCCGTGCCGGCCCTGGCTTCCCTAGCCCGTTAGGGCGCGATCGGCAGATCCCTCCGGGACAGTCTACTAGGAAGCCCTCTCTTATTGCTGTATGGGTCAGTTTGAGAATCTGGCTGTCCTGGGAAAGCAAATCGGCAATCCAGAATGGCTGAAGCCGGCTTGGAAAGGACGCTGAAAGCGCCCTGGGGACAGAGCGAGCGGCAAACGCGTAACCGGCCGTAGAACGACCGGCCTACGACGCACTTCGCGCGGAAGCTGCCTAAAGGCGACTCGGGAACGACTGTAGTCCTTCGCAACCGCTATAAGCAACCGCTGTTGCCGCACAAGGGTACGCGCGCCAAACTCACCCACTATTCCGTTGCTCTACTGAAGGCCGTCTGATAGCGTGGACCGTATGGCTCGCATCCGCGCCAACGACCCAGCGACGCGTGCACACTGGCGCGGCCTGGCCGACGAGTTTTCCGAGAGCGGATGGTATCACAGCATCGAACTGCCCGACGGCGAGGTTCTCGAAGGCCTGCAAACCCTCGAGCAGCAGAAGGAGCGGCTGCGGCGCCTCCCCATCGCCGACGATCTCTCGGGCAAGCACGTGCTCGATATCGGCACCTGGGACGGCTGGTTCGCGTTTGAAATGGAGCGGCGGGGCGCCGACGTTACCGCTATCGACAACATCGAGCAGCCGGCCTTCTATCTCGCCCGCGATCGCCTCGGCGCCAAGGTCGACTACCGCGTCTTGGATGTCTACCAGCTCGCCGCCGCTGAGATCGGGCGCTTCGATTTGGTTCTCTTCCTCGGCGTGCTTTACCACCTGAAGCACCCGCTGCTGGGCCTCGAGAAAGTATGCGAGGTCACCCGCGACGTGGCGATCGTCGAGTCGTACGTCATTGACGACGGCCTCGCGCCCGCCGGCGAGCCCGGCCAAGCGCCGGTCATGGAGTTTTACGAAGAAGGCGAGCTGGCGAACCGGCTCGACAACTGGACTGGCCCCAACACCGCCTGCCTGTTGGCTCTTTGCCGCGCCGCCGGGTTCGCCCGCGTCGAGTTGCTCAGCGTCGTCGAGCAACGGGCCCACGTCGCCTGCTACCGCCACTGGGACGCCGAGCCCGACAACCCAACCGAGCCGCCTCCTGCCCTCACCGAGGCCCTCAACCTGCGAACCGCGGAGACGCGCTTTGAAAGCCGCCTCGACGACTACGTTTCACTGTGGTTTGACTCGGCGGGAGGATATGAAAGCCCACCCGAATTCGAGAACGCGGACGTTTTCCCCGAGATCGGAGGCTACGGCGTGCGTCCGATCTACGTCGGTCGGAAGGCCGGGAACGCTTGGCAGGCCAACTGCAAGCTGCCCCCGGGCCTTGAGCCGGGACGCCACAGCGTCCGCGTCCGCACGGCCGGCAGCCGCTTCAGCAACCCGGTTGAAATCTCCGTCGACGTCACGCCGACGCCGCTCGAGCTGACCGGCCTGAAGATCGTCAGCGTGACCGACGCCGAGACCTTCGACGAGAACCAGGTATGGCTTGGCAAGCAGACCTGGGCGTCGCTTTGGATCAAGGGCCTTCCCGCGTCCGTCCGCCGGGAGCATTTGAAGGTGCGGTTGGGCGACGCCGCCCTTGCTGTCAGCTACCTGGGCCCCGCCGACAAGGACGGCTATCGGCAAGCCAACGTGCAGCTTCATCCCAGCACGGTGCCAGGCGAGTACGCGATGACGGTAAGCTGCGGCGGGAGCCTGTCGACGCCGATGCAAGTCCGGGTCAGCCGGCCCGACAGGCCGAAGACGTAGGGGTCAACTTAACCGACCGCCCGGCCGATGCCGGGGCTGATAGAATTGCTCCTGTACAATGGCTCGGGTGAGCGAACAAGAGTCGCGTGGGCGGCGCCGGCGCGGCGGGGAGGAATACTTCAATGGACGAGCGATACCGAAAGATGACGGACTTCCTGGTCGGACTCGGCACCGACAAGGTCGAGCACAGTGGCAGGACGTTTCTCGCCCACTTGATTGGCGTGCACCGTGACCTCGAATCCTGGGGCTGTGACCACGAGATTTGCCGAGCCGGCATGTTCCACTCCATCTACGGCACCGAGCCGTTTCAGAAGTTCAAGGTCCCACTCGAACAGCGCGGTGAAGTACGGGAGCTGATCGGCGAACGCGCCGAGCGGCTGGCGTATTTGAACTGCGCGATGACCCGCGCAACGTTCGATGAGTCGATCGAGAAGGATGAGGGTCCTTACACGATGGTCGATCGCTTCACCGGCGACACGGTCGAGCTGTCGCCACTGGAATTCAACGACCTCTCCACCGTTCACGTGTGCGATTGGCTCGAGCAGGTTGAACGCGACCAAGCCTGGGACCGCCGACGCAAGGGTTTCCGGCGCCTGGCGGATATGCTTTCCGGAGTGGCCAAGGAATCGTACGAGCGGGTCTTCGCCCGCGAACCACAGGCCACGGTGTCGGCCGGATCCGCGTCGTAACCTGGGGCCGGCAAGTTCACGGCCAGGCTCAGCACTCAGTGCTCCCCGCGCACGAGGTGGGCCACCGCCGGCCGTCAAACGGTCGCTTTGTGAAGGCTGCGCTTGAGCCCGTGGATCTCGCGGCGAATGCGTTTCAGTTCCTTGTGGTCGTGACCTTCGATCGCGCCGTCACGCTTGCCCTTCAACTCGCGGATCTGCGACTTGATCGCGGCCTTGTTGATGCCTATTACCTCGTGATGCTCGTGAGCTTCAATCCCGAGAGCCGCGCATAAGGCGAGCAGAAGCGGCTCCTTGTGCATCTGCGTGTGACCTTGGAGGCTTTCGTGATCGAGGCCTTCCGCGATCGTGCGAAGATCGGCGATCCGCTTGTGCTTGAGTTCTTCGAAGGTATAGCTCATCGCAACTCCCTTACTGGTTAGTGTCCGCCGGCGGGACCTGTCCGACAACCGTGCTGCGGCTCATTATTGGAAATCGGGGCCCAGGCTGTCAAAGCCTGGTGTCGGAATGTGGTTTCTCAGCCGACAATCTGGAAGAGGGCTTGCGACTCGCCGCTCTCGGCCTCCCGGACCAGACCCCGAACGCTGTAGATCGCGTGGGCCGCGGTTTCGGCTAGGTGCTTGCTGAACGCCCCGTGGTACTGGAAGCGCAGTGTCCGGCCGCGTTCCAAAGTAAGCTGCAACTCAGCCTTGTTTCCCGTCCTGACCGACGTTTCGCGCACCGGCGGGTCCTTGGCTTCTGAAACATAGATGGGAAGGTAGGGCTCACCCGCGACAAGGATCTCGGCAACTTGGCGGATGTCGATCGTGGACACGACATCACCCGGGCCCTCGGCAGGCACGACCAACAGTTCGGCCCCACGAATCAGGAAGTACAGCCGCTGCCTCGGCCCGAGCGGCCTTGACCCGGAAAGCGATCCCGGCAGTGAGCCGCTAGCGAGGACGCCGCCGTTCAGCAGGTAGTCCGCACCGTGCCGGGCTTGGAGTTTGCGCTCGTGGTCCGGGTCTGGCGCGCGAGTCACGGCGAGCGCAGTCAATACGACAAGGCCGCCCGCGACACCCAGCCACAGCTCAGAACTAAACCACGCTCCCGCGATGAGGGCTACGCCGGTCAAACCCGCTACCACCCGAATGCGGTTCCAATGAGGTCCGCGCCGCAGCCGCTGCATGCGGGGCAGAAGCAAGATCACCCAGAAGAACGAATACAACAGGGCACCCAGCCACTTGGGTGCGCCGAAGGGGCGTAGAGGATCTTTGGCCGGACGCTCGCGAAGAGTTGGATCCGCATGGCGCGGCGAAGAATCGGCGCCTTCGGGCGAAGAGGTTTTCGGGTTGCTCATGAGCCCAACTGGGCTTGGAAGACCTTGACCAGCCTGTCGGTATGCTCTTCTACCATGGTGTCGTCTTCGGCTTCAACCATGATACGCAACAGCGGTTCCGTTCCGGAGTAACGCACCAGCACCCGGCCGGCCGACCCGAGCGCCTTCTCGCTTTGCTCGATGGCCTCTGCCAGCGAGGCGACCTGCTCGAACGGCGGCTTCCGAGAGACGCGGACGTTCTGAAGCTTCTGGGGAAACACAGTCAACTGCTTCTTCAATTCGCTCAACGGCCGGCTGGATGCCGATACGATCTCGAGCATCATCCGCGCGGTCAATAGCCCGTCACCCGTCGTCGCATACTCGCGGAAGATAATATGGCCGGACTGCTCGCCGCCCAACGCCACGCCGCTCTCGATCATCTCTTCGAGCACATACTTGTCTCCGACTTGCGTGCGCGCGAGCGAGATGCCTCGATCCGCGAGCGATTTCTCGAGGCCCATGTTCGCCATGACCGTCGTGACGATTCTGTTCCCCGGCAGGTGGTTACGGCGCGACAGGTGCTGGGCCGCCAGCAAGAGAATTACATCCCCATCGGCGATCTCGCCGTTCTCAGCGACCAAAAGCGCGCGGTCGGCGTCACCGTCGAAAGCGACACCCAAGTCCGCGCCTTGCTCGACGACGCGTCTTTGCAACGCCTGCATGTGCAGTGAGCCACAATCGCGATTGATATTGCGCCCGTCCGGATGACTCGACAGGAACTCGGCCGCAACACCCAAGCGTTCGAAAAAGGCCGGGGCGAGATCTGAGGCCGCACCATTGGCACAGTCGGCCACGATCCTGAGACCTCGAAGCTTCACATCCGGCGAACCCACAGCTAACAGATGCTTCAAATACGTCCCCGCAAGGGCGGTCTCAGGTTCAAGGGACTTGCGACTCGGCCGGGTAGATCCCTCCAGCAGTTCGAAGATCTTCTGCTCGAGTTCGTGCTCTTCCGAATCCGGCAGCTTCTGTCCCGACGGACTAAAGACCTTGATGCCGTTGTCTTCGAACGAATTATGCGACGCCGAGATCATGATACCGGCGACGAAATCACGCGCTTCGGTCAGGTAAGCAACCCCCGGCGTGGTGATGACGCCGGCGGACACCGCGCCGACGCCGCCCTGCTCAAGCCCGCCGGCGAGCAATTCCTCCAACCGCGGGCCCGAGGCGCGCGTGTCGCGGCCGATCAACACCTTCGGGCTACCGGCAAGCCTCCCCACGTGCCCGGCGAGCGCCCGGCCCACCGCGAAGACGGTCCGGTCGTCGAGGGGATACTCGCCCGCAACGCCGCGGATTCCATCCGTTCCAAAAAGCTGTTTTGCCATATCGAATATCAGTGAAAAAAACGAGAGCCCGGCGCCGCCTGCGCTCCTACTCGGTTCAAGGGCGCCTCGGCCTACGGGATCTTCCGCATCTGAACGCTCACGGTCACCTCGGCCCCCTGCTCGCAGCGAACATACGGGTCGGCCACGAACGCCATGGTGCGGAAGCTGCGGCTGCCGACGACACCGCTGAGGTCAATGGCGTCGGTCGAGAGCTGGCCAAAAAGTGCCATACGGCTCTCGGGGCCCGTTACCAAGAGCCGGGGCGGCTCGACGGAATAGGACTGCACGGTATAGCCCGGCGCCGTCGTACCCGAGAAACGGGGAGCGACCGTCACCTCGCGAGTCACCCGTTTCTCAAGCACCAGCCGCACCTGCGACGGAACGGCCTTGACTAGGCGAACGCCGCGCGGCAAAGCGAGGCGCTCCGACGTCACGTTGAAGGTATACTCACCAGGGCCATACACGTCAGAGAAATCCACCCGGGCCGTCAAGTTGCGACCCAGGTCATCGAGCCGGTGCTGCGTCCCCGAAACGATCACCGTGAGTCGATCGACTTCATCGGGGTTGATCTCCAGGCCAGGGGGCACGTGGGCGTACTCTACCCGAGCCTCCAGCGCCCGCTCGGCCGTGGGCTCTAGCGAGACAAATGTCCACAACGCAACGGCTGCCGCCAGCGCCACTAGCTTTAGCCCCAGGTCGCGTGCCATCCAGTCGCGAATCTTCCCCATGACTGTGAATCGGTCTTGCTCTGTCTAGATGTCGCCCACGCCTGTCGACTGCACGCCTTCTACCGATCGGACGGCCTCGCCGGCGGGCCGCTCGGCGCCGATGGTCCGGGCGGGGGGCGCCGGGGGTGCCGCAGCCCCACGTGGTGGAAGCACGACGGGCCCGAAGTGCTCGATCAGCCGAACACGCAGACGATCGAGCGTGATGTTCGTCTCGAGATTGCCCCCTACAGCGAGTGAGATGCGCCCCGTGGTCTCGGCCGCCACGATCGCGACACAATCGCTCTCCTCGGTGACGCCGATCGCGGCGCGGTGCCGGGTGCCGAGCGCGCTGTCGAGTTCCGGTTGGGTTGCGAGCGGCAAGAAACAAGAGGCGGCGGCGACCTTGCCGCGGCTGATGATCACCGCCCCGTCGTGCAGGGGCGAACCGCTTTGGAAGATGCTGACCAACAGGTCAGACGTAAGCCGCGCACCCAGCGGCACCCCACTCTGGATGAAGGTCAGCAATCCGGTCTCGCGCTCTAGCACGATCAGCGCCCCGATCTTCTCCTCCGAAAGCTGCGCCACTCCGAAAACAACGTCCTCGTATTCGAGCTTCTCGGCTTCGCTCGGCCTTCCCATGGGCAGGAAAGTGAGTGCCATCTGACGTAGCGCTCGGCGGATTTCGGCTTGGAAGATGACGATCAACGCGATCGCGGCATAGGGTGATGCGGTTCCAATCAACCACTCGATCGTACCCAAACCCAAAGCGCCCGACGCGTAGTAAAGCCCGGCAACCAAGGCCACGCCCAACATCACCGGGGCCGCCCGCGTGCCGCGCACCACCCGGATGACCTGGTAGATCAGATACGACAGCACCAGGATCTCGACGAGTGCCCGGAGCACGCCGCTGAGCTGAACGCTGAGGCTACTTTCCGGCAAAGCAAACGACCGTCTCGAATCCAACCTAAGTGTAACGAATCGGCTGAAATGCTCTGCCTCCTACCGATGCTCCGGGTGCCGGTCGACGTAACGGGCGGGGCAGAGCAGGCCACCGATCTCGCACAGCTTCACTCAGCGGGTTTGTCGAGGACGACCGAGCAGATAGACCAGAGCACCCAGAGCCATGCCGGGCAGAATCTCGAACACTTCGCCGGTCAGCGCCAACACGTGCCGCCAAACCACGACGCCCGCCAAACCCGCCATCATCATCGCCATCGCCAGACGCCCCGTGACGGGCAGCCGCAAAGCTCGCACGACCATCAACGGGCCAAGCACCGCTCCCAACGTCGACCATGACATCACGACGAGTCCGAAGACGTTCTCGCTGGCCACCAGTGCAATACAAAGAACCACCGCGGCGACGACCAGAGTGCTGATCTTCGACTTAATGTAGGAATCGCGCCAGCCGGTAAAGATATCTTGCGTCAGAGCGGCGGAGCACGAGAGGACCTGCGAATCCGCCGTCGACATGGTGGCGGAAAACAAACCGGCGAGAACAAGTCCCACCAACACCGCCGGCAGGTATTCGCTCGCGAGCGTCGGCAGGGCCAACTCCGCGTCGAAAGCTCCCACGTCGGGAATCAAAACACGGCACGCCAGCGCCACGCCGTAACAGGCGACGGTGAACGCCAGGTACCAGACCAGGTAGATGTCACGCGCCTTGGCCACGTCGGACCCCGAGCGAATCGACATGGCGCGCACCATGATGTGCGGCTGGCCCACGACGCCAATCCCGGCGCCCATCCACCCCAGCAGGTAGAGCAGAAACCCGAAGCGCGGATTGGGCGGAAAGGGGTCGACCAGTTGGGGATCGATCGCTTCCAATTCCGACCACAGCTTACCCACGCCGCCGATTTCGCCAATGGCGATCACCAGCAACAGCCACATCGCGATGATCATGTTGATCGCTTGCACGACGTCGGTCCAAATCGACGCGCGGATGCCGCCGGCGAAGCAGTAGATCACAACGATGACCGCACCGACGATCGCTCCAACGGCGTACTCCCAGCCGAATAGCACGTGCAGGGCTTTGCTTCCGGCATTGAGCTGCGCGGCGGCATACGTGCCGAGGAAGAGGATCGTGATCACCGCGGCCGTGACTTTCACCAGCCGCTCACCGCTCTGCAGTTTCGCCGCGAGGAACGAAGGGATCGTGCGAACATTCTCTTCCTCGCTCTCTTCGCGCAGGCGCCGGTGAATCCAGAACCACATGAAGTAGTCGCCGAAGATCCAACCAATCATGATCCAGATGGCGGAGAGGCCCATGGTGTAGGTCATGCCGATCAGGCCGATGAACATGAACCCGCTGTTGTTGGTCGAGACCGCCGACAGCGCCATGAACCAGGGTCCGATGCTGCGCGAAGCCAGTAGGTAGTCTTCGGTGGTGGAGGTCTTGCTTCGCGCGGCATAGGCGCCAATGAGGATGAAAAGCGCCAGAAAGCTCAGAAAGCTGAGGATGACGGGGTTGAACATGAGGGTGCCCGGCCGGCGGGAGTCGTCTATTGTATCGGGAAGCTATGGCGTAGACTGTTCGGTTTGAGCTGATGGGGCAACGTAGACATCTATACTAGCCTGCAAGCACTCCCCCCGTCCTGCTCGACCTATATGCGTGAAATCCGAATCGGCGCCGCCCAGTTTGAAGCCCGCGATGGCGACAAAGCGTACAACCTCAGCCGCATCGACGCTCTCACGCGCCAGGCTGCGGAAGAGGGCGCGGAACTGGTTTGCTTCCACGAGTCCTCGATACCGGGCTACACCTTCATCGAGAACCTCACGCGCGTGCAAATTGTCGATCTGGCGGAGCCCATTCCAGAAGGGCCGTCCATTGAACGGCTGGCCGCCATCGCCCGCACTCACGGCGTCGCCATCGGGGCCGGGCTGATCGAACAAGACGGCGACGGTCTGTTCAACAGCTTCATCGTCGTCACTGGAGACGGCGTGGCCGCCAAGCATCGCAAGATCCACGCCTTCATCAGCAAAGAGATCGCCTGCGGCGAAAGCTATACGGTCTTCGATCTGCTGGGTGCGAGGTTTGGCATCCTAATCTGCTACGACGTGAACCTACCGGAGAACGTGCGCATGACCGCCATGAAGGGAGCGGAAATCATCCTCATGCCTCACGTCACGGGTTGCCTGCCGAGTCCGATGCCCGGCCGCGGACTAGTGGATTCCGAGGTTTGGCACAACCGCGAACGTGACCCCGTTCGCTGCCGCCAGGAGTTCGACGGGCCCAAGGGGCGCGGCTGGCTGATGCGCTGGCTGCCGGCGCGCGCCTATGAGAACGGTGTCTATGCCGTTTACACGAATCCGATCGGTGTCGATGGCGGCACGATCAAGCCCGGGGGGGCGATGGTGCTCGATCCTTTCGGCGAGGTGCTCGCCGAGTGCCGGAAGCTGGGCGATGAGGTTGTGGTAGCGGCGCTTGACCCGCGCAAGATCGAGGTCGCGCCTGGACAGTCCTACATCCGCGCGAGGCGACCCGAGCTGTACGGGGCCATGACGGAGCCGAATCCACACATTGGCCACAACGGCCGACCGGAGGTGTGGTGGAAGAAACATCGCCGATGATCGCGGACGACAGGCATGACTACGTGCTCCGCCGCCGAAGCTCCTGAGTGGAGATCGCAGCCAGTGGACGGTCGAGCCCGCCTCGCTCTTCGGGTAAGGGACCCTCCGCGGAGTCCGTTTCCGTCACCCCACGGTAGAATCAGGATTTGCGGTTACCCTCCCCTTCCACTCGACGGTTTGTCTTGCTCTTCGCACTGGCGACAAGCGCCCTCGTGCTGGCCGTCGCCTCCTGGACCAGCGTCACGCGCTACGAGAGCCGGTACGCCTTCCGTGCCGACTTGCCGACGGGCGAACCTCTGGCGGACAGGGTTGTGTTGGTCGTGCTGGACGGCATCCGGCTCGACGCCTCCCGCCGAATGCCCCAGTTGCAGTCGCTGGCCGAGCGCGGCTCCTCCGGGTCCATGCAGGCCGCGTTGCCCTCGCTCTCAAACCCGAATCGGGCCGTCCTTGTCACGGGCGCTTGGCCCGAGGTGAACGGCGTCACTAACAACGCCCTCCACCGGCCCCCTCCGATCGATTCGGTTTTCTCGTTGGCGAAAGCGGCGGGGATACCGGTCGCTGCCGCGGGGTCCACGATCTGGGGCCGCGCCTTCGGTGAGCACCTGGAGAGGCACCTTCTGTTCCAGCGAAAGGGCCCGGACATTGGCGCCGAGGCGCCGGAGCTGATCCGTTGGCAGGAGGCACGATGCGCGGACGAGATCACCTTTCTGCGCGACTACCGCTCGGGATTCCTCGCCGTGGGGGTTACATCGGCGGACGCGGCCGGCCACGATTACGGCGGCGAGTCCGAGACGTACCACGAGGTGGCCTTGGCGGTGGACCGTTGCCTCGGTTCGGTCGTCACCTCGCTCGACGATGGCCGCACGGCGTTCGTCATCGCCTCCGATCATGGGCACATCCAGCGGCGTGGCGCCGGTGGCCACGGAGGCGCCGAACCCGAGGTGGTCGAGGTCCCGTTAGTTCTTGCCGGCCGTGGCGTTCGTCAAAACGGCGGCTGGTCCGCCCGCATCGTCGACGTTGCCCCCACGATTTGCGCTCTTCTTGGACTGCCGCTGCCGGCGACGAACCAGGGTGATCCGCTCTGGCCGGCGCTCGATTTAAGCCCTGCGCACGAGGCTCAGTTGCGCGAGCGCGCAGCCGAGCAGCAGGCGCTCACGGTTTCAAGGATCCCCGACCGCGCTGACCTACAAGAACTGGGAAAGAGGGAGCGGCTGATGCCGGCGATGGTAGCGTTTTTGATGACGGGTGCCCTGATCGTGGTGGTTTTTGTTCGCCGCCGGGTCCGCTGGCTCAGCGTCGCAGTCGCTGCCTCGGTCTACTTCGCCACCTATTATTTGCTGTTCTTCGCCACGGGCCTCGGCTATTCGCTGAGCGATGTCGGCCGGGAGGAGTACCTGCTCTCGTTTCTCGGCGCCAATATCTTCGAAGCCGGCGGGGCATTTCTCATCTCCTCGCTGGTAGCCATGGGAGCCGCCCGGAATTGGGTTCACAGGTGGGATAGCCCTTTTGCCACCGACCTCGCCCTGCTCATCAGTGGGCTGCTCGGCCTGCGGGTCGCGTGGATCTACTGGAATTCCGGGCTGATCATGACCGCTGCAGTGCTCGATCTCGATCTCAGCTTCGAGGCCTGCCTGCACCTGTTGGAGATCACTGGCATAGCCCTCGTCGTGGCGTTGCTCCTAGTGATCCGCTGCCTGCGCAAGAACCCGAGCCGGCCCGCGCTGCCGGATCACTAACATCCGTAGCGGCATCTGTACCGGCGGTCTCACCGCGATACACGGCCATGATCCTGTTACATCCATTCAGGGCCGCCCTCGGTCACGGTCTGAGCTAGAATGAGGGCACACAAAAAACATGCGCCTTTGCGCTCTCGGGCTAGCCGTCGGGCTGGCCACGGCGCCGACGATGATCGGTGCCGAAATCGAGCGCCGCCACGCCCCAACCATCGGCATTGACGGGGTGGTCAATGCCGCCAGTTTCCGGGCCGCTCCCGATAACTTCCTGGTGCCGAACGGCATCTTCTCGATCTTTGGCGAGGACTTGTCGTTGCGGACGCGCGAAGTGCGCCCAGGCGACCTCGATCGCGGCCGTCTGCCCACCAGCCTGGGCGGCGTCAGTGTTTCCGTTGGAGGCCAGCTCGCGCCTCTCTACTTCGTTTCTCCAGGTCAGATTAACGCGCAGACCCCGTCCCTCCTTCCGCCGGAGGAAACGGTGGTCCAGATCGTTCGCGAGGGCTTGGCCAGCAACGCAGTACGGGTCAAGGTGCGGGCACTTGATCCCGGCTTGTTCACTTTTCTGGGGCGTCCCGTGGCGACCCACATCGACTTCACCCTGATTGGCCGCGGCGAGGTCGAGGGCTCGACGCCGGCCCATCCGGGCCAGTACATCGTGATCTTCGGAACCGGCCTGGGCCTCACCCTACCACCGGTACTGGCCGGCCAACTCCCGAACTTCGCGGCCCAGGTAATGAACCCCATACGGGTGTGGGTGGGCGACCGCGAGTTGGTGGGTGGGTTCATTCAGTACGCGGGACAGGCCCCCCGGCTGGCCGGGGTCTACCAGATCAACCTGCTCTTGCCCGACGACACCCCGCTCGGCGATCCGGAGGTCGTAGTCGAGATGGACGGCATCCGCAGCCAACCCGGGCTGACCATTGCCGTCGGCCCGTGAGGTCTCCATTCGGCCGCGCGGCGTCTCGGACGCTTCTTGGGCGTCTGCAGACTGCGCTTGATTCGGATTCAACATCCGCAGTCCTTCCTCAGGCTCATTCGTCGTTGCTATCCTAGCGGTTGGTGCTGTCTTCGAACTCGAATCCGGCCATGAAATACATACCGCTCACGACCCTGTCTCTTCTCCTTGTCGCGGCACCGGCGGCTGCGGAAACCTCAATCCGCTTCAACCGTGACATCCGTCCGATTCTTTCCGAGAACTGCTACGCCTGCCACGGACCCGACAACAAGGCGCGGCAAGCGGGCCTGCGACTCGACCGTCGAGACGAAGCGCTGGCGACCGGAGTGATCAAGCCGGGCGACCTCGCAGCCAGCAAGCTGGTGCAGCGAATCCGGTCGACCGATCAGGTCAAGACCATGCCGCCGGTGTATTCCGGCAAGAAGCTCAGCGACGAGCAGAAAAACCTGCTGGTCCGCTGGGTCGAAGCGGGCGCCGAGTATGAGGGGCACTGGGCCTACATCGAGCCCGAGCGACCGCAAGCTCCTGAGGGGCCCGCGGGCATCGACCACCTGGTCAACACCAAGCTCTCCGAGAAGGGCTTGCAGCCGGTGGCGGAAGCCGACCGGCGGACCTTGCTTCGCCGCCTCAGCGTTGACCTAACCGGCCTGCCTCCTTCGGCCAAGGAGGCGGAGGCCTTTCTCTCCGACGAAAGTCCCGAAGCCTACGAAAGCCTCGTGGAGCGTCTACTCGCCTCTCCTCACTTCGGCGAGCGCATGGCGGTCTACTGGTTGGATCTGGTCCGGTATTCGGATTCGGCCGGTTTTCACAACGACCTCCCCATCAACGTCTACCTCTACCGCGACTACGTGATCCGATCGTTCAACGAAAACAAGCCGTTCGATCAATTCACCCGAGAGCAACTTGCCGGCGATCTGATGCCGAACCCCAGCGATACACAGCGGGTCGCGAGCGCCTACAACCGCCTGAATCGGATGACCAACGAAGGTGGTGCACAACCCAAGGAGTACTTGGCAAAGTACGCCACCGATCGCGTGCGGAACGTTTCCACGGTGTGGCTGGGCTCGACGCTCGGCTGCGCGGAGTGCCACGACCACAAGTTCGATCCGTTCGCTTCGAAAGACTTCTATCAAATGGCTTCGTTCTTCGCGGACATCGAAGAAGTGGGGGTCTACGGCGGGAGCTTCGCCCCGTCTATCCGCGTGCTGTCGGACGAATCCAAGGCAGAGCTGCGGTCGATTCAGGACCAAATCGGAACTCTGCGGAAAGAGGGCGACCGCCTGAAAGCCAAGGGTGAACCGCTCGAGGAATTCCGGGCCTACCTTCGCCAGAAATCCGAGCAGTGGCGAGTGCTCGTGCCGGATCGGGTGTGGAACGATTGTGACCATCCGGAAATCGACGATTGCGAAGACCTCGAGTTGCGGCTTGAGGAGGGTGGTTTCATCCGCGAGGTCGTTATCGGAGAAGAGAAGCCCGAGAATGCCGTCCAGAAAGCTGAAATCGCTTTCGATGAAGGACGGATCACAGCCGTACAGTTGGAGCTCTTCCCGACAGAAGGATTCGACGAGTTCTCCCTGGGCGAGTTCCTGGTTGAACTGCTCGAAGAGGACAGACGGCCTGTGCCGATCCCCGTGGGCGTGCTGGTAGCGGACCGCCAGGGCCCGGAATCCCTCTTGCGCGCGACGATTGACCGCAAGGCCCGGACTAGCTGGCAAGGAAATCTGGCCGAGGACGGTCCGCGCCGCGCGATGTGGATCTTCGAGAACCCGCTCGAGACGAAGCCCGGTCAGACACTGCGAATCACGATAGAGTACAACGGCCGGGGACCGGAAAAGATCGCCGGGCGCGTCCGGCTGTCCACGACGAACGCGGCGTTCCCCGAGCTTCCACCGGGTGGTGATTTGCAAGACGCGGACTTCGCTTCCGGCAAGTTGACAGGGAAACAGCGCAAGGCTCTCAAGAAGACTTTCCTGCGATGGACCCGGAACAACTCCGAGTGGCGCGAGATTCGCAAACTGCAGCGCCGGCAGGCAACTCTGTTCGATTTCGCCGATGAGTGCTTGGTCACCGAAGTCAGCAACGAACTGCGCGAGGTGCGCATCCTGCCGCGCGGGAATTGGATGGACGACTCAGGCGAAGTGGTCGGTCCACAGGCGCCGCATTTTCTCAAGCAGGTTCCGGCGGCAAGAGCGCGGCTCACGCGAACGGACCTGGCGAATTGGTTGGTCGACCGTGAAAACCCGCTGACGGCCCGTGTTTTCGTCAACCGTCTTTGGAAAACGTTGTTTGGAACTGGGCTCTCGAAAGTGCTCGACGATCTCGGCTCGCAGGGGGAGACGCCCCTCAACCAGGAATTGCTCGATTGGTTGGCCGTCGAGTTCATGGAGAGCGGCTGGGACGTCAAGCACATCATTAGGCTGATGGTGCTTTCTGAAACCTACTGCCGGTCGAGCGAACCGAGTGACGCGCTCACAAAGGCCGACCCCTACAACCGGCTGCACGGCCGGCAGACCATGAGGCGGCTCGATGCGGAGTTCGTCCGCGACCACGCACTGGCGGTGAGCGGGCTGCTGAACCGGAACATGTTTGGGCCGAGCGCCAAGCCCTACCAGCCGGCGGGCTATTACCGGGATCTGAATTTCCCCAAGCGCATCTACGAGCCTGACTTCGACAACAACCAGTATCGCCGCGGCCTCTACACACACTGGCAGCGCACGTTTACGCATCCGTCACTGGTGGCCTTCGACGCCCCGTCGCGTGAGGAATGTACTGCCGAGCGGCCGGTCTCGAACACGCCGCTGCAGTCGCTCATCCTGCTGAACGACCCCACGTACGTAGAAGCGGCAAAGGCGCTGGCCGAGCGCGTTCTGCGCTCCGGCGCAGCGGATGAGAAGAGCCGCATCGACTTTGCGTTTCATGAGGCCTTTTCACGCCAGGCCGACGCTAAGGAGCACGAGGTACTGACCCGCCTGCTTGCCGGCGAGCGGAAGCGCTTGGAAGAGAAGCCCGGCCAGGCGGACAAATTGCTATCGGTGGGCCTCGCGCCGGCTCCGTCCGACTTGGACAAGGCCGAGTTGGCGGCCTGGACCGGCGTCGCCCGCGCGATTCTCAACAAGCACGAGTTCATCATGCGGTATTAGGAAGTGTAGGGAAGTGTAGGGACTCGCCATGATCCACAGCATCAAGAACCGTCTCGCCAGCCGCCGTACGTTTCTCGGTCGCGCATCGATGGGCCTCGGTGGCCTGGCCCTCAACTCTCTGCTCAGCAACGGGAAGCTCTCGGCCGCGCGGCCCGGCATCGCCGGCTTTCCGCAGTTCGAACCCAAAATCAAGCGCGTCATCTTTCTGTGTCAGGCCGGTGGCCCCTCGCACCTCGAGCTGTTCGACCACAAACCGGCTCTCGAAAAACGCGATGGCGAGGCCATGCCCAAGTCGTTCACGAAGGGCCAGCAGATCGCGCAGCTTCAGGGGAGGGAGCTCAAGGTCCTGGCGCCGCAACATCCCTTCGAGCGCTACGGCCGCTCCGGGCAGCACATGTCGAGCTTGCTGCCGCACCTCGGCGAGATCGCCGACGACATCTGCATCATCCGCTCAATGCAGACCGAGCAGATCAATCACGACACGGCCCACACCTTCATGAACAGCGGCAGCCGCTTGCCCGGCCTGCCGAGCATGGGCTCGTGGATCACCTACGGCTTGGGCAGCGATTCGGAAGACCTGCCCGGATTCGTCGTGCTGACATCGGAAGGCGGCGCGCAGTCACAGCCCATCGCCGCGCGCCAGTGGCACAGTGGCTTCTTACCCGGACGTTACCAAGGGGTCAAGTTCAGTTCCTCGGGCGATCCGGTTTCCTACGCGCGCTCCCCGAAGGGCGTCAGCGACGAGTCACAGTCGCAACTGATTGACGCGGTGCGTGACCTCAACCGCATTCAGGCTGACTCCATCGACGATCCCGACATCGAGACACGCATCGCACAGTACGAGCTGGCCTTCCGCATGCAAATGAGCGTTCCCGAGCTGGTCGATTTCAGCAAGGAGCCGCAGCACGTGCTCGACATGTACGGCACCAAGGGAGGCGACGGCACGTTCGCCGCCAACTGCCTGCTGGCGCGGCGGCTGGCCGAGCGCGGCGTGCGCTTCATCCACCTTTACCACCGCGGTTGGGACCACCACGGCAAGATCAAGGAAGGCATTCAAGAAACCTGCGGGCTGGTCGATCAAGCCTCGGCCGCCTTGGTCAAGGATCTCAAGGAGCGCGGGCTATTTGACAGCACGCTGCTCATTTGGTGCGGCGAGTTCGGCCGCACGCCGATGGCCCAAGGCAGCGGCCGAGACCATCACATCAAAGGCTTCTCATGTTGGATGGCCGGCGGCGGCATCCAAGGCGGCATCAGCCACGGCGCGACTGACGAACTGGGTTACGCGTCGGTCGAGAACATCGTCCACGTCCACGACCTGCACGCCACGATGCTGCATTTGCTTGGCATCGACCACACCAAGCTGACCCACCGCTTCCAGGGGCGCGACTTCCGCCTGACGGATGTCCACGGTAACGTCGTCAGGGAGATTCTCGCGTAGAGGCGTGGCCTGCTACGCCCGCGCGCACGGCACCCCACCCGTCACTTGCGTTCCGTGCTCGGTTTCTCGTCAGCCAGGGCCATCACCGGGTAGAGGGTCCCTGTGTAAGTGATGAAATGCCACTTGTCGGTGTTGAGTGACTTCGTCCACCAGCGGCCCGACTGCCTCTGATTGGTCTTGAGCCACTCGACGCCCCGCTGGACGGCCGGATGCGATGCCGGCACCTCCGCGCCGGAGAGCACCACCAGAGCCAAGCCTGTCTGATGGCCGTCGCTCGCCGGGTCGCCGAAGCTCTCCTCCGCCCTCAGGCGCCCGGCCCGGTTACCGCGGCCCCACTGCTCAGGCTCTGCGAATGTCCGAATCGACCATCCGCCGTCAGGACGCTGGTGGTTGAGAATCATCTGAACGGTTTCGTCTTTCGCGGCGGCGTCCATCAACCCTGGGAAGTGTTGGGATGCCCACAGCAAGGCGACACGGGCGTAGTCGTGAGGCGGCTCAACCCTCCTGAAGTACTCCCGCAGGCGGCTGACACCCTGCGCGGCTTCCGACTTTGGTCTCTCCAGCCACCCTGGCGCCATACCCACGGCCATCGCCGCTACGGTCGCAAGCTGATAAGCACTCGACTCGAAAGGCGGCCAGGTGTCTACGGAATACCAAACGCCGTTGTCATGTTGAAGGCTGAACATGAACCCGAGCGCCTTCTCGGTCTCCGGCGAGAGTTGTCCTTCGACGTGGGCATCCCATGAGGCCAAGGCGGCGGCCAGGTAGACGAATTCGGCGGGGTTGGCGCCCCGTTTCATCTCCTCTGGGTCCGCGGCAAGCTTCTCACCGAGACGCCTTTCGAGAAAAGCACGCAAGGCCGGGTCGGGAGCCCCTAGCCGGCCGGCGAGTTGCGGCCGGAGGATTCCGTACCATCCGGTGGTGTGGCAGGAGACGCAGCCGCGGTCGTTGATCCAGGCTTTGGCTCCGTCCTCGAGATAGGCGACCGCTTTGGGAAGCGATAGCGTCCTCGCTACGGGTTCGTTGGCCGACGCCGGCGGTATGGCGATGGTCCCGAAGTGGTATTGATGCACTCGGTGGTCCCTCTTGGGCTCGGCCCGCAGCACGGGACCGGAGGTCAATGACAAGGAAAGCACGGCAGCAAGAATGGCGAGTCTCATCACGGAAAGTAGTCTACTACGACAGCCGTTCGCAGCGGGTGAATCGCCGGTCTTGCTCCCGAGCGGGCGGCGAGGCGGCTCGCTTTCCGAGAGTCAGTTCCTGTAGGCTACGAGGTTTGCCCTAAAGGGTTTGGAGGCTACCGAGTGAGCTTTGTTCGATGGAGTGTATTCGCCACGGTGCTGCTGGTTTCCTGCGGTCAAGACCCGGTCCAAGACCCGGCGACCCCGGAGGATTTTCTGGCCGAGAATGGAAAGAGGGAAGAAGTGACTACGACAGAATCAGGATTACAATACGAGGTGCTTGAGGAAGGCGACGGCGCGCAGCCGACTCGGGAGGACCAAGTTACAGTCCACTACAAGGGGGAACTGCTCGACGGTACGGTCTTCGACTCGAGCTACGACCGAGGCGAACCCGCCACCTTTCCACTCAACCGCGTCATCCCGGGCTGGACGGAGGGCGTGCAGTTGATGAAAGTCGGCGCGAAATACAAGTTCTACATCCCGTCGGAGCTTGGCTACGGTGCGCGCGACCAGGGCAAGATCCCGCCCAACTCGACCCTGATCTTTCAGGTCGAACTGCTCAGCATCGGCTGACACTCGCCAGGTTCGTTTACGGCAAGATCCTCAGCGGGTTTGGTTCCGCGGCCAGCGGCCCCGGCTCGGGAAGCGGCGGTTTCGTTGCGGTGAGGAGCAAGCCGCCTTCTTGCTGAAAGGCCTCCCGCTCTTCTCGCGAGCGCCAATGCACATCGGGCTCGAAGTCCGGCGCGACCGGCGTCGTGTCAGGAATCTGCTCGGCGCGGACATCCTGGAACCCGAGCAGCTCGAAGACCTCTTGCCACTCGCGGGCCGACTTGAGCTGAAAACGCGCCGGGGCGTGCTCCTGCCAGTGGAGCGCGTGAGCATTCTCCCGGTAGTAGAACAGCAGGATGAAAACCTGCCCTCCCCATGCGGTGACACGGAAGATCTCCCGAGCGGCTTTCTCAGGCGAGTGCCAATAGTAGGCCGACTCGACGCTGAGCACCCGCGAGAAGTAGTCCTCGGCCCAGGGGATCTCTTCCACCGAGCCGGGCGCGAATAAGATGTTGTCCAGATCGATCGACCGGCCGCGGGCAAGCGCAATCATCTCGTCGGCGACATCGATGCCGACCACGGCGCCCTCGGGCGCGAGAGGCGAGAGCAGACGGCAGGTCCAGCCGTCGCCGCAACCCACGTCGAGAATGCGGTCGTCGGGGCTGAGCTGCATCCGCCCGACGACCTTCTCGGCGACCGGCCGGTGCCAGCGTTCCATGTTGCCCGAACGATCTTCGCGGGCCCAGCGATTGAACTCTTCGCGGAGTAGTTCTTCGTGGTCGAGCCGGGCTTTAGAATGAATGGGAATCATCTCGGCGAATCTCGCAACGTGGGCAGGAGCTTCAGGCCCTGAACTTCATGCTATCAATGCGGTGAGCAAAGCAAGAGAAGTTCGCGAACGAGAGAACCGAACACGATCCACTGTCGTCCCAACGACGTCCTCTCATGAGTAACGTCAAGTTCTGGTGGGTCTTGGTGTCGCTGCTGCTGGCGGGTTGCGGCGACTCATGTGCCCCCTCACTGCGGCCCCTTCATAGCGACGAAGTACTCGTGCACGTTCCCGAGCTCGTGGGTGCCTGGGTTAATCCGGACGAAGCGACCAATTCCTGCACGCTGGGAGCCGCCGAGGGCTATCAATATCCGGTCGCCTGTACCGGAAAGAACGAGACAACGGGGGAACTACAGACGGACTACTACCACGCCCACTTCGTCAAGCTCGTGGATCAACTGTTCGTGGACCTTCTGCCGGACTTGGAAGCAGCCAGCGAGGCGCCCCGGCTTCTCAACTTCACTCCAGTCCACAGCTTCTTTCGAGTGCAGACCGAAGGCGACCTGGTGCGCCTGCATTGGGTTTCCGGTAAATGGCTTGAAGGGTTGATTCAACGGGCTGAAGTCTCCATCCGCCACGAAAGACTCGATTCCGGTTGGCCAGGGCCTATTCTGCTAACGGCCGCACCGGACGAACTTCAGGCGTTGATGGTACGAGCGCTCGGTGACGAAGAGGCCTTCGGTGGTGTGATCAGCTACCGACGCAGGAGGGACGACTGATCCCTGTCGCTGCCGGTCGTGATGGGCCGGGCCCACGGCAGTTCGCAACCCTCAACCGCCTGGACAGAGAGGGCGACCGTCGCTACCCCAACGTCACCAATTCCTGTTGCTTGACAACCGCCTCGGCATCCTCGGCCGTGAACTCCGCGACGCGCGAAGAGATATTCATCGAGCAGTAGTTCGGCCCGCACATCGAGCAGAAGTGAGCCTCTTTGTAGCCCTCTTCCGGCAGTGTCTCGTCGTGCATCGCGCGGGCCGTTTCCGGGTCGATCGCCAGCTCGAACTGCCGGTTCCAATCGAATTCATAGCGAGCCTTCGACAGCTCGTCGTCCCAGTCGCGCGCGCCGGGACGGTGCCGGGCAACGTCGGCCGCATGGGCGGCGATCTTGTAGGCGATCAGCCCCTGCTTGACGTCTTCTTTGTTCGGCAGGCCGAGGTGCTCTTTGGGGGTGACGTAACACAGCATCGACGCACCGTGCCAGCCGATCATGGCCGCGCCGATCGCAGAGGTGATGTGGTCGTAGCCCGGCGCGATGTCGGTCACCAGCGGCCCCAGCGTATAGAAGGGCGCCTCGTGGCACATCTCCATCTCTTTGTCGACCTGCAGCTTGATCTCATCCAACGGAATGTGCCCGGGACCTTCGATCATCACCTGCACGTCGTATTCCCAAGCCTTCGTCGTAAGCTCGCCCAGCGTCTTCAGCTCGGCGAACTGCGCTTCGTCGCTGGCGTCGGCGATCGAGCCCGGACGCAGCCCGTCACCGAGCGAGAAGCTCACATCGTACTTCTGGAAGATACTGCACATCTCCTCGAAGTTCTCATACAGAAAGTTCTGCTTGTGATGCCGTACCATCCACTCGGCCAGTAGCGCACCGCCGCGGCTAACGATGCCCGTGACGCGCTTCGTCGCCATCGGTACGTACTGGATCAGCACGCCGGCGTGGAGCGTCATGTAGTCGACACCCTGCTCGGCCTGCTCGGTGATCACTTCGCGCATGACGGGCCAAGTCAGGTCCTCGATGCGGCCGTTCACCCGCGTAAGGGCCTCGTAGATGGGTACGGTGCCGATCGGCACGGGCGAGTGGTTGATGATCGCCTTGCGGATGAGCGGGATGTCGCCGCCGGTCGAGAGGTCCATGACCGTGTCGGCGCCGTACTTGAGCGAGTAGTCGAGCTTCTCCAGTTCTTGGTCGATCTCCGAGGTGACCGCAGAGTTGCCGATATTGGAGTTGACTTTGCACTTCGACTCGATGCCTATAGCCATCGGTTCGAGGTTGGTGTGGCGCACGTTGGCCGGGATGATCATGCGACCCCGAGCGACCTCGTCGCGGATCAACTCAGCGGGCTGGTTCTCGCGCTTCGCGACGTACTCCATCTCCTCGGTCGTCACGCCCTGGCGGGCATAGTGGATTTGAGTGCGGATGGGATCATTCGCGCGCTTGGCCACCCATTCGGTACGCATAAGAAAACCTCGTTTGTCTTTGTCTAAGGGAAAACCGTTCCCCATTATGTCACAGGGCTAGCGCCGAGCCACGACGGAAACAACCGTGGCCCGAGGGCGAGTGCAGGGCCGGTTGGACCTTCGCTGCCCGAATTCCCGCAGCCGCCACCGGCGCTTTGAGGGACGAGCCGGTGTCTGCTATGCTGGGCGCGTTTCAGCCATGAATCACTCCACTCGACCGGTTCTGATCGCACTTCTCCTGGCGTTGTCGCTCGCTGGGCCATCCGCGGCCCAGCCGCCGGCTCCCCGCCCCAACGTTGTCCTCATCCTCACCGACAACCACGGCGCATGGACGCTGGGTTGCTACGGCAACCCCGACATCCGGACGCCCAATATTGACCGGCTCGCCTCGGAAGGCATGCTCTTCAACCGTGCCTTCGCTAACAACCCTGTCTGTTCGCCGACGCGCGCGAGCCTCCTCTCCGGGCTGATGCCCTCGCAGCACGGCGTGCACCGTTACCTTGGCGGGGAGGGCGCGCAGATAGGCCCCCAGGCCTACAACACTCTCGAGGAGTTCGCCACCCTGCCGAGCATTCTGACCGAGGCGGGCTACGTCGCCGGGCTCAGCGGCAAGTGGCACCTGGGCGGAAACTTGCGCCCCCAGGAGGGCTTCACCTACTGGATCACCAAACCTCACGGCGGCAGTCAGGGCTTCTACGGCCAGGAGGTCATCGAGGATGGACAAATCCGCAATGAGCCAGACTACCTGACCGATCTTTGGACTGACCACGGCATCCGCTTCATCAACCAGAACAAGGACAACCCGTTCTTCCTGTTCCTTGCCTACAACGGGCCCTACGGTCTGGGCTCTGCAATGCGCGAGCCCATCCGCAACCGTCACCGTCTCCAGTACGCTCGGCACCCCTTGCCATCAATGCCGCGCGACGCCCCGCACCCCTGGAACTTCAACTATGGCGGCTGGCTTCGCGATATGCAGGTGCGCCGCAAGTATGCGGCCGAGGTGAGTGGTATTGACGACGGCGTGGGGCGTATTCTGACAACGCTCCAAAATCTACGTCTCGAGGACAACACGCTCGTCATCTTCATGGCCGACCAGGGCCTCGCCGGCGGACACAGCGGTTTCTGGGGCATGGGCGACCACACCCGCCCGCTCACGGCGTTCGACTGGACTACCTGGATCCCGATGATCTTCCGCCACAAGGGAGGAATCCCCGCCGGCCAAACCAGCGACGCCGTGGTCAGCAACTACGACGTGCTGCCGAGCGTGCTCAACTATCTGGGCCTCGCGGACGAGCTGCCGAGCCGGCCACCACCGCCGGGCCGGAACTTTACGCCCATCCTCCAGGGGCAAGAAACCGAGTGGGACGATACGGTCTTCTTCGAGTTCGAGAACGTGCGCTCGATCCGCACCGAAAAGTGGAAATACATCGAGAGGATCTACCAGCAACCCAACGAACTCTACGACCTCGAGTCCGACGCCGGCGAGAGGATGAACCTCGACGGCCGCCCTGAGTTCGCTCCGATCCAAGCCGAACTGGCGAAGCGCCTACACGTCTTCTTTGACCGTTACGCGGAACCGAAGTGGGACCTGTGGAAGGGCGGCCGATCGAAAACCGACCTCATGACGGCCGACTTCTTCGGTATCGAGAATCCGTATCACCCCTCGCGGTACAAGCCGGGGCCTGGAGAGGGAAAACCCAAGTAGCTAGGCCAACAGCCTGTCGCGAGATCGAGAACGCCGCGGGTGAAGAATGTAGGGGCACGGCATGCCGTGCCCGCCTGTTCGGCCTACAGCGACAAGTGGGGTGACGAACGATATCGGCGAACACCCTCCCTTACACAGCGGGCTGCTACGGGTTCGTGGCGCCGTCTTCCTCGGGCAGGGGCGCCAAGTCGTCGATCTCGTCAAACGAGATCACGGCGTCGGCGCTGAACTTGCGGTACAGGCGGAACTCCACCTCGTTGCGGGCGAGCAGCCTACCTTGCCTCAGGCGCATGCGCGCCTTAAGCGGTAGCAGGTACTCGGTGCCGCTGATCTCGGTGTAGTCGTAGTCGAGACGGTTTTCCGCGGACTGGATCGGGAAGCTGCTGGGGATGTCCTCCGCTTGCTCGTAAACACGCAGGACACGCTCGGTCTCCTTGTCGATGTAGACCAGGCCTTTATAGGCGGTGATGATGTCGCGGCTGTCCTCAACGCTGAGGGTCCACCGGGAGCGGTGCCGGGGCACTCGGAACTGAAATACATAGACGCCGCGGCCCCGCAGCAGTGAATGGCGCGCCCACTGGAACTCCGCGGCCGTTTTCAGGTCAAACAGTTGAGCCAGCATACTGCCGAACTCTCCCGTGCTGGTGGCGCCGCCCAACTCGCGGATTCCCTTGTTGCTGATCTTGTTGTTGACGCTGAGAACCTCGTAGTTCTCATGCCTGTCGAAATAGCTGACCCGGATCTTGATTTCGTCCTGCTTCAGCCAGTCCATCTCGAGACCGCTCGGGTCGACGTAGCGCCGGGTAACCTGCAGACAGATGAAGTCCGGCAGGCCTGCTGTGTAGGCCAGCGCGCTCGAGCGAGCCTCGGCGAGAATGCGTTCCTGCTCTTCCGGGGACGGCGGGGGCGGCTGCTCGGGCTCCAGCGGCAGCGCTTCCATAACTTTGGCCGCCGGCTGCCCCTGCGTGGTCGGCGCCAACTCGTGCAAAACCTTTAGCGTTCGCAACCCGATTCCTTGGCCTTGGAACTCTTCGATCAGGGGAGCAGTCAGCGCGAAGCCGAGCTGCTGCGTCTTGAGGAACTTCGCGATTTCCTTGTCCGGGATGTGCTGCTCGATCGAGGACTGCAGCAGGTCTCGTAACTGCCGGTACGTGAGCGCGCCCTGCGCCCAAGCGAGCGTCGCGAACACCAGCACCCCGGCAAGAAGACCTCGGCGCATGATCCTTATTCTAGCGGACAGTCTCAACCCTTCCTTGTGGAGATGTGCTGTTGAACGCAGTATAATTGGCGAGACAAAGAAGTCCTGGGAGTCCCTTATGTCCAAGCCATTGAAGCTCAGACTAGTCACGCTCTTCCTCGGAGCCGCGGCAGTGACCGCGGCTTACGATCACGCCACCGAACAGGTCATGCTCGAGACGGCGAACCGTTTTGTGCAGTCGCTCGACGCCGGCCAGAAATCCAAAGCCCTGTTGGACTTCAACTCAGCCGGCCGGCAGAATTGGCACTTCGTGCCTGACAGCAGCTTTGAGAAGACCTACGGGTACGGCCGCCGCGGCGTCACCTACAAAGCCATGTCCCCCGAACAGCGGCGGCTGGCCAACGCTTTGGTGAGTTCCGGCCTGAGCCCATCGGGCTTCGTCAAGACCATGTCGATCATGAGCCTGGAAGAGCGGCTGCGCGTCAAAGAGAAAGACACGGCCGGCCGACGCGACGTCCAGAAGTACTACGTCTCCGTCTTCGGTACGCCCGCGGCCATGGGCGCCTGGGGCTGGCGCGTCGAGGGACACCACGTCTCCCTACACTACACGCTCAAGAACGGCAAGCTCATCTCGGCGTCGCCTACCTTTTTCGGGGCCAATCCGCACCGGATCGCTTCCGGGGCCCGCGCACTGCCCAGAGAAGAAGACTTGGGACGAGATCTGCTGCGATCGCTTGACGCCAAGCAGAAGAAGGCCGCGATCGTCACCGAAGAAGCCTACCCCGACGTCCTCACGCACGCCGACACGCGCGCCAAGCTCGAAGATCAGCCGAAGGGCCTGGCGGCCTCCGCCCTGACCGCCAAGCAGCGCGAGACCCTGATGGCGCTCATCGGCGAATACGTGCACAACGTGCCGGCTTCGATCGCCGCCGAGCGCATGAAGGCTGTCAAGGGCACCTCGAACGCGGACCTGCTCTTTGCCTGGGCTGGCAGCGGGGAACCCGGCAAGGGGCACTACTACCGTGTGCAGGCTCCGTCGTTCCTGATCGAGTACGACAACACCCAGGGCGGCGCCAACCACTCGCACACCGTCTGGCGTGACTTCGCCGGCGACTTCGGTCGTGACGTCCTCGCGCTCCACCACCGCCAAAATGACCATGGTCTTGGCGCGACGCTGGCCGCGGACTAGTCGTCTGAGGGGAGCCTCATCTGAACAGAAGTGTCACGTTTTGCGGGAGGGTCGGCATGTGGCGTGGCGTAAGGCTCCAGGCTTGCCGAGAACCGATTCGTCGGTTCTCAGGTCCGCGATCCATAGGCGCTGTTCGGTCGGTTGCCATCCTGAGTCTCGAGGAATCGAGACTCGGCAAGCCTGGAGGCTTACGCCACGTCCTGCTCGGAAACTTCTTCTCGATTTCACCCGCCTTGATCCGTTCTGAGTCCGTGGTTCCCATGCCTGTCTACCACACCCGCTCCGACCAAGAAACCGTCGACCTCGGCAAGCAACTCGCCGCCGACCTGCGTCCCCCTCAATGGGTGTTGCTGACCGGAGACCTCGGCACCGGCAAGACGACGCTGGCCAAGGGCCTGATCGCAGGCCTCGGCGTCGCCCTGATGGAAGACGTGCTCAGCCCCAGCTTCTCCCTGATTCACGAATACGAGGGTCCGCCGAAGGTCTACCACATCGACCTATATCGGCTCGACCGTGTCCCCGAGCTGGAGACCCTGGGACTCGACGACCTCTGGGACGAGGTCGCCGTCGTGCTGATCGAATGGGGCGAGAAGTTCGCCGCGCAACTGCCCCACCAGCCGATGGAGATTCACCTGCGGGACTTGGGAGAGGACGAGAGGGAGATTCGGGTTTCTCGCAAAGACGCCAGGGAAGCCCCGAAGGCCGCAAAGGAAAACCAATAGAAGCCGGCTCCACCGTTCGTGCTAGGCCGAAGGTTCACCCTGGGCGTGACTGCGCTTCTTATGAACGTCGATATTCAACCGCTGGATCTTTTGATTCAACGTCGACAGCGCCACGCGCAGGCCCTTGGCGCACTCGGTCTGATTCCAGCCGCTCTTCTCCAGCTCTTCGGTAATCAGGCGGCGCTCGAACTCCTCCATGATTTCAGGTAGGCTGGCTCCGGCGGCGGGTTTGAAGTTCGTCGGGATCTTCGGCCGATGAACGCCGTTCGAGGCCAGCAGCGCGGCGGGCAGCTTATCTACCGGCACCTCGGGACCCGTCGCCAGCACGACAGCACGCTCGACGACGTTTTCGAGCTCCCGCACATTGCCCGGCCACGGATGGTCCAGGCAGATCTGCAAAGCGTCGGGTGCGAAGTGCAGCAGTGACTGCTTCCGCTCATCGAGAAAGCAATCGTTTTCCAGGCAGTACTTGGTGAAGAAGTGCTCGATCAACAACGGGATGTCTTCACGGCGGGCCCTGAGCGGTGGCAGGTCGATCTGGATCACGTTCAGTCGGTAGTAGAGGTCCTCGCGAAATTCGCCTTTCGCGACCGATTCCTCTAAGTCCACGTTGGTCGCGGCCACGATCCGCACGTCCACTTTGACCGTTTCGGTCGAGCCCACGGGCATGAACTCGCGCTCTTGAATCACCCGTAATAGCTTGGCCTGGGTCTCGAGTCCCAGAGTGCCGACCTCGTCGAGAAAAATCGTGCCGTTATTGGCTTGATCGAAACAGCCCTTCTGCGTCTGGGTCGCGCCGGTGAAGGCGCCGCGCACATGCCCGAAAAGCCGCGACTCCAGCAGGTCGATGGGGATCGATCCCGTGTTGACCGCAACAAAAGGCTTCGCGACTCGCGGCGAGTTGGTGTGGATCGCCCGCGCGATCAGCTCCTTGCCGGTGCCGCTGTCGCCGTGGATCAGCGCCGTCGAGCGGCTCTTGGCGACCTGCGCCACCAGCTCGAAGACTTGCTGCATCACCTCGCTCTTCCCGATCAGGCTCGCAAAGCTGTAGCGGCGGCGTAGCTCGTTGCGCAGGCGGGCGTTTTCTTCTTCGAGGCGGTGCTGCTTGATCGTCCGGTCGATCTCGATCAGCAGCTTGTCGTTGTTCCAGGGTTTCGTCTGGAAGTCGTTGGCGCCGAGCTTGATCGCGGCGACGGCATTCTCGACCGATCCGTAGGCGGTCAAGACGACAATCGGAGTTCCTGCGTCGCTGCGGCGGATCTCCTCGACAACCTCGAGGCCGCTACGGTCGGGCAGCATCAAGTCGAGCAGAACCAGGTCGTGGGGTTCACTACGAAGACGGGCGAGCCCCGAGCGGGCGTCCGGGGCGGTGGTTACCTCGTAGCCTTCTAGGTCGAGCAGGGTCTCGAGGCTCTCTCGAATCGCTTGCTCGTCGTCAACGATGAGGACTTTGCCCTTGACGGTCTCCGGGGATGGAGAGTCAGCCTGCATTTCTCACCACCTGACGGTCGAAGCACGCGACAAGACCGCCATGACTTCGTTGCGCTTGCTTGCCGTGCTCAATGTACGCTCAGTACACTTCCGCGCGCCAAGCGGCTCACGCCTCGCCCTGGCGGCCTTCTCACGCACTTCGCCTCGCCACGTGGTGAGAAAGGCAGGCTAGGCATGAACGGGTTTTCGCTCGAGCGGGATCTCGATGTGGAAGGCCGATCCCTTGCCCGGTGAACTCTCTACCGTCATCGTACCGGAATGCTCTTGAATGATGCCGTGGCAGACCGCCAGGCCTAGACCGGTTCCGCGCTGTGGACCTTTGGTCGTGAAGAAGGGGTCGAAGATCCGCTTTGCCTGTTGTGCGCTCATGCCAACGCCGGTGTCGCTGACCGTGATGCGCGCGGAGGGGCCGTCCGCAAAGGCCTCAGTGCGAACACGCAGCCGGCCGCCTTCCGGCATCGCGTCCCGCGCGTTGAGGAACAGATTGAGGAACACCTGTTGCAGCTTGCCCGCACTGCCCGTGACCCGTGCAGCGGCGGGGTCGAACTCTGTCTCGACCTCGATCTTGGCGTGGCGGAACTGCGGTTCGACCAGATTGAGCGTGTCGCGAATCGCTTTGGCCAGATCTACGCGCTCGAACTGACGTGTCGAGGTGCGCGAGAAACTGAGCAGCGAGTTGACAATCTCGCTGGCCCGAAACGTCTGCGAGGTGATCTTGTCAAGCATCTTGGCGTGGCCAGGCTGGCTGGAAACCTGCCGCGCGAGCATCTGCGCATAGCTCGAGATCACCGCGAGCGGCGTATTGACCTCGTGCGCGACACCGGCCGCCAGCAAGCCGATCGAGCTGAGCTTGTCGGCCTGAACGAGTTGCTCTTCGAGTTCGATCCGCTCGGTCACGTCGTCGAAGATGATCAGCCGCCCGATGCGGTCGAAGTTCTTCGCCACGAGCGGCGCGACGACAACATTGAGTACACGCTCCCCCTCGTCTTCGCCCGTTCCGTTGGGGCCCGAGGACGCCGGTAGCTCCCCGATCGCCTCCCCTCGAAACTGAGCCGGGAAGTCGGAGGGCGTTAGCCGGAACTTGTAGATGTTATGAATGCCCGCGTCTTCGCTCACGCGGTCCAGCTCGCCGGCCAGCGCCGTCGGCAGCAACTCGCCCATTCGGCGTCCAACGGCCTCGTGCCGGGGAATGCCGAACATCAACTCGAGTTGCGTGTTCCAGCTTTCCACCCGGTCGTCGAGGCCGGCCGCGGCGATGCCCACGCTCAACGACTCGACGATGTTCTCCTTGTAGTCCTTGAGCCGCTCGTACTCTCGCGCTTTGTGATCGAGCGACGCGTGCAGACGGACGTTCTCGAGTGCAATGGCGAACGAGCCAGAGACGGTCTCGACCAAGCTGAGGTCATCACTCGAGAGGTAATCCCCGCGTTCGGTGCGTCCGAGCCCGAGGTAGGCGATCGTGCGGCCCCGCACGTGGCAGGGGACGTAGTAGTTCAGATCAAGCTCGGCGATGGCTCCGCTCTCGCTCGAAGCCACCCTCTCGCCCCGGGGGTTCTCGAAGTAGAGGTACGACTGCGAACCGCCGGCCTGTGGCACTGGCGAGTCCAGGAACGCGAGATCGGGCGCGTCAGCTCTGCCGTTGGGCGGATCAAGCGCTCGGCCCGACAGATCCGTGAGCCCGCGGCCGCAAGCCAGCCGGAATGAGCCCTGTCTGAGTGAATCCGCTCTACCCGCCTCTGTATCCCCTGTATCCCCGTCCCGCAGAAAGATAGCCATCCGGCTCAGCCCCAGCGTCTTGACCAGCCGTTTCGTAGCCGCGGAAAGCATGCTGTCGAGGTCCGTTTCGGTGCTCAGCTCGGCCGCGAACTCCACCAGGGTGCGGCGGTAGTCGTACCGCTCGCGATAGAAGCGCCGGTCGAGAACCGTCTGGATGCGCCGGCGCAGCGGCTGAAAAGCGAGCGCGCCCACCACCAGCGACACCACCCACACCGCGGGGCCAAGCTGTTCCAATCGAACACCGAGCGCCACTCCGAGCCCGAAACCCACGCCGTAGAAAAGCGCCAGCGTCCCCGCCGTCGCCAGCGTGTACGCCGTTCCACGCCGAACGGTAACCTCAACATCCATCAGCCGATGCTTAACGATGGCATACGCAAAGGCCAGCGGAATCAGCACTAGCGAGAAGACTGACAGGCCTTGGTTCGGGCCGGGGATTCGCCCACTGACGAAGGGGATCAAATAGAACACCGCGAACGGCAGCACGCCCCATAGGGCTCCCGCGGCCAGCCAGCGCCGCTGCTGCCGCAGAACGACATCCTCCGTCTTCGGAGCGGCGGCATTCAGCAGTACCGCGCCCAGCACGAAATAGACGCCGAGCAGCCCGTAGGAAAGCCGGTCTAGCAGGAAGCTGAGGTCGGCCACCGGCATCTCGGTGTCGAACGCCCCCGACGCGGCTAAGTGATACGCCGCCAGCAGCGGGATGACCGGCAGGTATGCTGCGACTCCCAACGAACGCCGTAGCCGCGACACCCCTGAGCCTTTCAAGAACGCTGGGCCGCCCGGGAACACCAAACAGAAGTGCAAAAACAGCGCCGGCGCCAGCAGCGTCGCCCAAACGTCCGCCCAGTAGACGAACCGGTCGAGCCCCCCGAGTTCGCCTGTGTAGCTGAAGGCGTAGAGCACGAACGATGCCAACGTGAACGCGTAGAAGTGCGGCGCCATCGATTCGTCGCGCCGCTTGACGAGCACGGTCAGGCCGATCGCCAGGTACGCTAGGGCCACCACCCACAGGAAGTGATAAACCACGTCCGGTATGCGGGCCGTGCCGATGATCACGCGCGCGTCAAATGGGGCGCCCGCGCGGTCGAGGCCGTAAGCGGCCTCGTGCCAGGCTCCGATGGCGTTAAGGGCGGCGCCGACCTGCTCGGCACGATCGATCGCACCTCGGTTGATCGTGCGCAGCAGATCCCCGGCGACAATGCCGGCCTGCTCGCCAGGCCCCTCGGGAGCGACTCGCAACGCCTCGACGCCGCCGGCGCTGTCGGCCCACACGACGCCATCGTGAGCCCGCTCGATCTGCCGTCTTTGCGCAAAATTGAGCAGGGCGATCAGGACGCAGGCCACCGTCGCCGTCGCCAGCAGCGCCGTCCCAATCCGCTTTGTCAGATCCTGCTTCATCCGCACATCCGCGCTCTCGCCCCGGTGCTAAATAGACGCACTTCACCCCGGAGAAAGACGGTTATCTCTTTATAGCACGCGTGATGCCAAAGCCAAGTGGGCCGTGACGGGCCCTAAATGCCTGAGGTCTAAGTACTTGAGCCCCATACAAGTTGCCGCCGGCCGCCGCCGCCGCGTCAATGAGGGAATCCGAGTTCTGGAAGAAAGTGCCTGTGAATCCTGGTAGGGGGCTTCAATAGCCGCTCGGGCGAGCCAACGCGCGCGCATTCGGCCGCGGAGCCCCAGCGACAGCGCCTTGGCGGCCTTCTGCCGGCGCATGGTTCCCGCTCCAACCGGTGCCGGGACTGCCCGGCGTCCTCGGGGGCTGCGCCGGGCCTTGAAACCTCAAACCTAGGTCGATCGTATAGACGCCTGAGGGGTAGGGTGGTCAGTGTGATTTGTTTACCATGTTTCGCTTGACGTTCGGGGGCTGAGCGCCTAGAATCGAGGCTAGAGTAGTGGCCTTCGGGCTCTTCTTCGAACAGGGTCGCGATTGTCCGCCCGTTGAAGGAGTTAGGAGTTAGAGGTGATGATGCGAAAGCTGTTTCGTAGCGGTTCGCTCTTGTTGTGTCTCGCCCTGTTCTTCCCTACGTCGCCGCTGAGCGCCGCGGAAGATCAGGCTCCTCGCAAGCTCTCCAAGAAAGAAGAGAAGAAGCGCCTGAAGCGCCTGCGCAAGGAGTTGCGTGGACCCTTCAAGAAGTGGCTCGACGAGGACGTCCTTTACATCATCACCGGCGACGAGAAGAAGACGTTCCTCGGCTTAGCGACCATCGAGGAGCGCGAGAACTTCATCGAGCAATTCTGGCTGCGGCGTGATCCCACGCCGGACACGATGGAGAACGAGATGCGAGAGGAGCACTACCGCCGCATTGCCTTCTCCAACGAGCGGTATCAGTCGGGTTGGCCGGGCTGGAAGACGGACCGCGGTCGCATCTATATCGCGCATGGTCCGCCCGATGAGATCGAGTCCCATCCCTCGGGCGGTATGTACCAGCGCCCCTACGAAGAGGGTGGCGGATCGACCTCGACCTATCCCTTCGAAATCTGGCGCTATCGCTGGATCGAAGGCGTGGGCCAAGACGTGTTGATCGAGTTCGTCGATCCCACCATGACCGGCGAATACCGCATGACGCTCGACCCGTCCGACAAGGACGCGCTGCTTCATGTGCCCGGCGCCGGCTTGACCATGGCCGAACAAATGGGGATGTCGGAGAAGAGAGACCGCTTCATGCGCACCGACGGCACTCGCATGGGCTCACCTGTCGGCGGCATGCAGAGCATGCGCTACAACCAGTTCGAGCGCCTGCAGCGCTATGCGGCACTGCAAAAGCCCCCCGAAGTCAAGTTCAAAGACCTCGAAGCCGTGGTCGATTCGACGATCGAGTACAACACCCTGCCGTTCACCGTCGATGTCCAGTACACGCGCATCACCAACGACAGCATCCTGACCGGCGTGACGGTCCAACTCGAGAACAAGGACTTGATCTTCAGGGAAGAAGACGGCCGGCACAGGGCGATCGTCAACATCTACGGCCGTATCACGAGTGTCACCCGGCGGGTAGTGGCGGTCTTCGAGGATGTCGTCACCGTCGACACAACGGCCGAGCGGCTGCCTTACGAGTCCGAGAGATCCTCGATCTACCAAAAGCCGGTGGTCTTGGCGCCCGGCATGTTCCGTCTCGAGGTCGTGACCAAGGACATCGTGGGCGAAACGATGGCCACCTATAAGACGGCCCTTCGAGTGCCGAAGTTCGATGATGAAAAGCTGGCTTCCAGTTCTCTGATCTTGGCCGACCGTATCGAGCGCGTCCCCACCAGGACCCTTGGCACCGGAGCGTTCGTTATTGGCAGCTCCAAGGTCAGGCCGCGGATTACCGAGGAGTTCAAACAGACCGAGCGGCTGGGGATCTATCTGGAGGTTTACAATCTCGGTGAGGACGAGGCGAGCATGCCGCAGGGTACCGTCACCTACCAGGTAGCCAAGCTCGACCAGCCCGATGAGTTGTTGCTCGATTTCACCGAAGACATCGACAAGATTCGCGGTGCCTCGGGCCGGCAGATGGTTGTGGAGAAACTGCTGCCCTTGAAGACGTTGGACCCTGGCGAGTATCGTCTCAGCTTGCGGGTGGCCGACGGCGTCAAGAACGAGACTCTGACGCCCACCGCGACCTTCAAGATCAAGGACAAGTGAAGTGGTTGGGAAGCAAAACCGAAGAGCCGGACCTATCCAAGGAGTAGAGAACGCCAATCGGATGACGATGAGCGAAGGTCTAGGGTTGAAAGCTGCGCTGCGTCGCTTGGCTCGCCGGGCTCGAACTATCCCCCTGATTGCGGCCTTCCTCGCGGTACCCGTCCTCGACGCGGCCATCCTCGGCTCGATTCGCGGACTGGTCCGTGATGAGAGGGGCATCCCACAGATTGGGGCGCTGGTCACCCTGCTGACCGCGGACGGCTCCGTAGCCACGCGCGTTTACAGCAATCACGACGGGCTGTTCGCCGTCGAGAAGCTCTTTCCCGGCAACTACTCGATCCGCGTCTCGCTGGATAGTTTCCTGCCTGTAACGAAAGCCGGCATCGAAGTCATCTCCGGCTCGAGTGCGATTCTCGACGTGAGCTTGCGCGGCCTGTTGAGCACGCTGCAGATGGTCTTTCCCGGCGGCAGCCAGGTGCGCGACATGAGCGACGACTGGAAGTGGGTACTGCGGACCTCCAGCTCGACCCGCCCGGTGCTGCGCTATCTACCCTCACTCGACGACGAAACCAAGAGAGTGATTCGCCGGGCTTCGGGCCGCTTCGCCGACACGCACGGTTACGCCCAAGTCAGCGCCGGCGCGGGAACGCGTCAGACGGCCCTGGCCAACGAGTCGGATCTCGGCACCGCGTTTGCGGTGGCCACCTCGATGTTCGGCAACAACGATGTCGTCGTCAGCGGAAACCTCGGCTACGGCTCGACCACCGGCGTTCCGGCGGCGGCCTTCCGTACGAGCTTCAAGCGCGACTTGCCGGTCGGCGCCCCCGAGGTGTCGCTCACGGTGCGACAGCTCCAGATGCCCTCGGCGGCGCGCCAGGCGATCTTCGGCCCGCAGAACGAGCACAACGGGCCGGCGCTACAGACGGTGACCCTCGGCTTTGCCGATGCGGCGAAGTTGGGCGAGTCGATGCGGTTCGAGTACGGCTTTCTGTATGAGTCGGTCCGCTTCCTGAATCGCCTGAACTTCGTCAGCCCCTATGGGCGGTTGGTCTACGAGTTGGGCGACCGCCGAGAGATTCATGTGCGCTACGCTTCCGGCGTTCCACACGCGCAGGAGAGCGTCGTCGCCGACGAGAACGAATCGCTACGACGCCAGGTGTCGTCTCTCGGCCTGTTCCCGCGCGTAGCGGTTAGCGGCGGCCGTCCGACGGTGCAGCGCACCGAGCACGTCGAGATCTCTTACCGCGAGAAGGTCGGCGAGGGCGTGATCGAGGCGGCGGTCTATGAGGATTCGATGAGCGATGCGGCGTTGTCGACGAGGGTCCCGCAGGACTATTTCGCCGACGGTGATGTCCTGCCCGACCTCTTCTCCGCCAGCTCGACGCTCAACGCGGGACGCTTCCACTCGTCGGGCTACCGTGTCTCCTACGCGCGACGGATCAAAGACCGGCTGCAGGCGGCCATCGGCTACGGCTCGGCGGGCGTGCTTGCGCCCACAACCGGACAGTTGGAAGGCCCCTCGATGGATGAGTTGCGTCGCGCGCTGGCCGTAAAGCGGGCGCAGTTGGTGACGGCTTCGATTTCGACCGAGATCCCCAAGAGCGGTACCTTCCTGCTGTCCGCCTACCAGTGGAGCAGCGTACCCGCCGTCATCGCTCCCGACGTGTATAACGACTTTGCGTCGCGTTCGGACCCGGGGCTCAATCTGATCATTCGGCAGCCGCTGCCCTTCTCGGGCGGGCTGCCCGGTAAGCTCGAGGCAACGGCAAACTTCAGTAATCTCCTCAAGACGGGATACACGCCGATCCAGACCCACGACGGACAGCAGATGTATCTTTTCCAGGCGATTCGTAACTATCGCGGCGCGCTGAGCTTCATTTTCTAGCCATGCCACGGCAAGTCCTCCCCAGGGTAAAAGTACACGGTGAAGGTACATGGCGAAGGAAAGAGCAGATCAGAATGAAGCTGTTCCTACCCGTATTGTTGTCGGGACTGCTGGCGGCGCCAACACTCGTCCACGCGAAAAAAGAGGCGACCCAGGTCGACATCAGTGTTCAGAACGAGAGCGGGGAGCCGGTCGCGCAGGCAAGCGTCGTTGTCAAGACACTGAAGGGGAAGAAAAAAAAGAAGATCGGAGAAATATTTCAATTGAGGACCAGCCAGCAGGGCACCGCGCCGCTTCCGCCCATCTTCGACTCGGCCGTGCTGGTGCAGGTGATTGCGGAGGGGTATCAGACGTTCGGCGAACGCTTTGACGTCGCTCCGCCGCAACAAGCCCTGACGATCACGCTCAAGCCGCCGCAAGAGCAGTTTTCCGTTACGAAGTAGCACCGGGGCGGTCGGCCCTTCGGTGTGGACTATATTCAAAATCTTTGAGAAGGTCTGGAAGAGGATGCGTCTTTTCACTGCACTTGAACTCAATGCCAAGGTCATTGCCAACTTGACCGAGTTGGTACGGCGCCTGCAACCCTACGCGCCAATCCGCTTCGTCCATCCGCACAACATGCACGTGACGCTCAAGTACATTGGGCAGTGGGAGGTTCACCGTGTCGATGAAGTGGTTTCGGCGCTCACCGAAATCCGCTGCCCCACGTCGCTGGACGTTCCCTTGGCTGGGATGGGCTTTTCCCCCAACACCAGGCACCCGCGCGTTTTCTGGGTCGGCGCCGAAAACACTCCGTCCCTGCGTCAGTTGGCCAGCAATATCGATGCCGCGCTTCAGCCGCTGGGGATCGCCCCGGAAGTGCGGCCCTACTTCCCGCACTTGACGCTGGGGCGAGTCCGCGAGGGCGAAGCGCTCGACGACCTGCACCTGGCCATCGAGGAGTTGCCCACGCGCGAGTTCGGTACGATCTCGCCGGACCGCTTCGTGCTCTTCGAGAGCACGCCTACCAACTCGGGCGTGATCTACCGCAAGGTGACGGAGTTCCCGTTCTCGATCGTGCCCGAGCAGGAGCCTGCGTTGGCCGCCCGCACCGTGATGGCGGGCCAGGTCTAGCACCCGGCCTCGACGACCGCTTTGCGCCCCGGCCCGGCGCAACTTTGCCCACCCGCCACTTCGGAGGCGCGGACGGAAGTCCGCGCTCACCCTCGGCGCAAGGGGCTGCACACGCATAGCCGCATCCGCAAACGGACCGTAGCCCCGGCAGGGGTGGATGAGCCTTACTCTTCGCAAGATACGGGGGCGGGGAACACGAAACAGCCACCCGTTTCTCCGAGCCTCCCCTCCACGCGGCCTCCCGGCCGATAAGGAACCTAAGCGGCCCGCCACATCGGTCCGCCCGCAGCCTCGGCCCGGGGACCGGTCGGACGTCCTTCCGCGGCCCCAAGCTGCGATATAGTTCTAGTACTGCCCGTTCCGGCAGGGCCTCTAGTCTTTTTCCGCAACTTTTCCATGCCCGAGCGTGTTGAAGAACGTGTGGGAGTGGCCGCCACGTTGGAGCCAGATGCTCAGTTGATGCTTCGCGTCAAGGACGGTGACGCGTACAGCTTCGAGTTGCTTCTTGGCAAGTATCGCCGGTCGGTGGTCAACTACCTGTACCGCATGGTCCAGAACCAGGGCGTAGCCGAGGAACTGGCGCAGGAGGTTTTTCTGCGGGTCTACCGGGCCCGTGCGAACTACGAGCCTACCGCCAAGTTCACGACTTGGCTGTTTCGGATCACTACGCACCTGGCGCTGAACAGCTTACGCGACCACAAGGGTGAAAAGCGCCAGCGCAGTCTGGACGTGGAACAGGAAGACCGGCAAGCTTTTGAGCCGGCCGATACGCGTAGCAACCGTGAGCAGGAGATGGTCGCCGCCGCGCATCTCGACGTGGTGCGCCGTGCCATCGCCGCCCTGCCCGAGAAGCAGCGGGCCGCGGTGCTGATGCACAAGTACGAAGAGCTCGACTACTCGCAAATCGCGGGTGCGTTGAGCTGCTCGGTGTCGGCAGTGAAGTCGCTGCTGTTCCGCGCTTATGAAACACTACGGGAACGTTTGGCTCATCTGGCGAAAGACCAGAAACCGCGTGCCCTGTAATGAGGTGTCAAGAGGTGTGTTATGACTCGCGAGGAAGCGGTTGATCTAATTTTGAGGACCGGCAGCGGGCCCCCGCAGGGCTCGCCCCAGCATCGGGAACTCATGCAGTTCTTGGAGACCTGTTCCGAGACGCGGGCGCTCTACGAGCAGCAACGCGCCGTGTGGGGAGCGCTCGAGCTGTGGGAGCCGGTGGAGCCCTCGGCCCAGTTCGATCGACGTCTGCGCGAAAGGGTTGACGAGCTGGCGAATCGGGAACCCTGGTACCTGCGGACGTTTGCCACCTGGCGGCCGACCTTCGCAGCCGGCCTCGCCGCGCTGCTGATCGCTGCGGTGGGCGTGGTGCAACAGCGGCCCGAAGCCGCGCCGGGCACGGAGCTGGCGGTGGTCGAGCCGCTTGACGACGAGGTGTATCTCGAGCAGCTCAATCGGGCTCTGGACGACATCGAAATGCTGGCTGATTTCGATGTGATGGTCGACGACACGGCGCAGGATGAGTCGTAATGACGGTACGCAGCATCATCGGCGCCGGATTACTGGCGCTGTTGCCGGCGTTGGGCGTCGGCGGCCCGGCGGGCAGCGCTGAGGCTGCCCAGGGTGCCGCTCGCATCGCCCAAGCGCGGAAGCGCGCCACGCAGCCGTTCAAATCGGCACGGCAGCGTCGAGCCAAAGCCGGCAAAAGCGCCCGCGGAGCCGGGCGCATGCGTCCCGGGCCACAGTTGATCGAGCAACTGATGCGAATGAAGCCGCAGCAGCGCCGCCGCTTCTTCCAGCAGAATCCCAAGTTCCGCAACCTTCCAGGCCCGCAGCGGCGTCAGATCCAGCAGCGTCTACGCCGCCTCAGCCAGATGCCGGCCAAGCGGCGGGCGGAGGTGCTCGAGCGCTATCGTCTCTTCGACCGCCTGCCGAGGGAGAAGCAGACGCAGGCGCGTACCATCTATCAGAGTTGGCAAAAATTCCCCCAGGGCCGCCGCCAGGAATTGCTTGGCGAATACGACTCCCTTCGCGCCGCGAACGCTGACGCGCGCCAAAAGCGTTTTGAATCAGAGGACTTCACGACCCGCTTCAGCGCCGACGAGCAACAAGTATTGAAGGACCTCACCGGCCTATTCCCCGACCGGCCGCCGCGCCCCCGCTAGTCGTCTGATCTCACCGACATCTGAACAACCGTGTCAAGTTTTCACCGAGGCGCCCGCCCCGCCATGTGGCGTAAGGCTCCAGCCTTGCCCCGAGAGATATTGACTGTTCGATTCTTCGGGACTCAGGATGGCAAGCAACCGAGCCCTGGGGGCGGTACGGGGGGCGGTGCAGCAAAGCGAGATCCGCCAACCCACACTCAGAGCCGCGAGCGTCAGCTCGCGTTGAGATGCGGCGGCGACAAGAGGTTCCCGACAAGCGGTCGGTAGCACGGCCCCAAGAAACCGAGCCCCGAACGCAAGTGAGGGGTCAATCCCTGCCCAGTGGCATAGGGGCAGCGAACCGGTCACTGGCGCTCCGGGACTCCAGGCTCGTTTCCTCCGGCCCCGCCATGTGGCGTAAGGCTCCACATGGCCCCGACTTGTCCGTTTGAGGTCGACCTCGCCGGCGGCAAGACAGATCTCGTCCAAGCCCCTACTCGACCGCGATGGTTACGCCGCCCTTGCTGACCACTCCCCCGATCTCGATCGTGATCGGCACCGCGTCACCGGGCGGCACGCCGCCGGGCATCTCGAAGACGATCTCGTTCACGCCCACCGACGCCGGCGAGGAGCCCGAGAACACAACCTTCGCCGCCGGTACCACCACCCCGCCAACCCGGATCACCGGCGTCATCGTCGTGTGACGCAGCACCACGTTCGTTCCGCAGCGGCTACCCGTCACCGATATCCGGCTTCGACGATCGTATCTGGCTAGAGATCCCTCGCTTACGGGTTAGGGGAGTGGGTTCACTGCAAGCCGGTTAAAGGAGCAACAACACCACGTTCGTAGGTACTCCGTCAATGAAGAGCCGCAGTTCGACGATCCCCCGTCCGATGAAGCTGCGTGGAATGGCACCGACGTTCGCCTGATCCAGACCAACGAAGTCCTCCAGCGCGACGACCGGCGAGACCGGGACCTCTTCTCCGTCCAGCGTCGCCGTTACTTGGGCGCCGCCCCGCATGCCCGTGCCGAAGATGGCGATGAAGACCTGCTCGTCCTCGCCACCGAAATCGATCAGCACAGGGTCGCGTGCACCCAGCGGCGCCGCCGGATCGAAGACGAACTCCTGCGCCGTCTGCTCGGTGCCACGGAAGCGCAGATAAAAGGCGGCCGGCACGCCTTCGCCGTCAGCATTCGCGGTGAAGATACCGGGGGCCACCGCCACTACCTGCACGGTGCCGGAGGCAATGACCTCGCCGTCCTGCAGCACCTCCACCAAGGCCAACCCAAGCGCCGTTGCCGCGTCGATGAAGAAGTTGATCTGGGTCGGGGTGACCACGAACAGTTGCGACAGCCGCGCGACCCCTGCGCTGTCGGTGAGGCGTACCGAGACCCCCAGCAGCTCCGTCGGAAGGGGCAGCTCCGTGCTTGCCTCCACACCCGGCGCCAGGGGATCGCCGAAGCCACTGGCGATCGACCCAGGGGCTACCAGCAGCGAACCACTGGCCGCCAGGATCGTCGCTACCGCCGGGACGCCCCCGCCATACTTGGCCACAAAGATGTCGTCAGAACCCGCACTGGTCAGGGTGGTTTCGTTGGTCTCCCCCGGGCCAAAGGTGGCCGAACCAACGAACTGGCCCGTCACATAGCTATGGGCCGCACCATCCAGCGCTATGCCAACGCCACCGTCATCACTTGTGCCGCCGGCCCGCTTGGCCCAGACCAGCTCGCCGGAGGCATCATACTTGGCCACAAAGATGTCAAAAGAGCCCGCACCGGTCAGGGTGGTTTCGTTGGTCTCCCCTGGGCCAAAGGTGGCCGAACCCTGGAACAGACCCGTCGCATAGCTATTGCCCGAACCATCCAGCGCTATGCCAATGCCACCGTCATCACTTGTGCCGCCGGCCCGCTTGGCCCAGACCAGCTCGCCGGAGGCATCATACTTGGCCACAAAGATGTCAAAAGAAGCTAACCTGGGCCAAAGGTACTGGTCAGGGTGGTTTCGTTGGTCTCCCCCGGGCCAAAGGTGGCCGAACACGTTTACGCGGCTTGTCTTTGAAGGCCAGCCGTTGTACGGCTGGTTTCTCTGATCGCCTCGCAGCAAGCCTAGGCCGGTTTAGCGGCCTTACGGTGGCGACGATGGCTCAAGCCGATCGAAGTCACCCGTCACATAGCTATTGCCCGAACCATCCACCGCTATGCCATTGCCAACGTCAACAGCTGTGCCGCCGGCCCGCTTGGCCCAGACCAGGTCGCCGGAGGCATCATACTTGGCCACAAAGATGTCAAAAGAACCTGCGCTACTGGTCAGGGTGGTTTGGTTGGTCTCCCCCGGGCCAAAGGTGGCCGAACCTTGGAAGTTACCCGTCACATAGCTATTGCCCGAACCATCCACCGCTATGCCTTGGCCAAAGTCATTGAAACTCATGCCGCCGGCCCGCTTGGCCCAGACCAGGTCGCCGGAGGCATCATACTTGGCCACAAAGATGTCATCAAAGCCCGCACTGGTCAGGGTGGTTTCGTTGGTCTCCCCCGGGCCAAAGGTGGCCGAACCAACGAAGTGACCCGTCACATAGCTATTGCCCGAACCATCCACCGCAATGCCAAGGCCCTGGTCAAAACTTGCGCCGCCGGCACCGGCCCGCTTGGCCCAGACCAGGTCGCCGGAGGCATCATACTTGGCCACAAAGATGTCTCGATTGCCCGCACTGGTCAGGGTGGTTTCGTTGGTCTCCCCCGGGCCAAAGGTGGCCGAACCAAAGAACTCACCCGTCACATGGCTATTGCCCGAACCATCCACCGCTATGCCACGGCCAAAGTCAATACTTGTGCCGCCGGCCCGCTTGGCCCACACGAGATCCTGTGCCTGAAGTGCCTGGCTCATCTGCAGGCCAAAGCAGAGGCTGAGCACAGCAAGCAGAAGATATCTGGCTTTTTGCCGGTACATCATCCCTGGCAGCGGCGGCGCCCACCTGCCAACGCAGAGTGTCCCTGGGGGGGGGCGGCGAGCCCGCGGTGCTCGCTGTTGTCCTCGGGCCGGCGTGTCCGCCGATTGTCGGATCCCACAGTCGTTTTCGGCAAGCGATCGCTTTTGCGCCTCGTCGATTCCTGGTGCTTGGTTTTGTGAGTCTAGCGCTTTCTCTGTCTGTAAAGTGCCTCCGCCGGCTGCGCCCGACACCAGCGGCCCACTCCCAACCGCGATTGGATTTCGTGGCGGCCGGGTACGCGCACCAAGCATGCGCCCCGGCCGTCACAATTGTCAGCAAATCGGGTCGCGCTCCTCTTCGATTGACGCATTCCGACGTGCGAGTTCGAGACGCAAGCTCTCTTGACCATTCGCCATGGCCCAGCGATGGTTCGCGGAGAAGATCGGTTTGAGCAAGCCCGAGAGGTAACGGAGTAGCGATTTTTCAGCGCGAACCTTCCAGTCGTAGGTCATGTTGACGCAGGCGCCGTCTTGCTCGAACGTCCAGATGCCACGCCCGACGAAATCACCAAAGGCCTCAAAGGTATACCCATACGGTTCGCGCGATTCGGTGACGCGAAACTGCCACCGCAGGGTGTAGGGGAGCCAACCCCTGGTGTGGAGGCTGACTCGTTTGCCGATACCAAGGTTGTCACCCGGCTCAAGCTCCTCGACATCCAGATAGACCGCCGGCCACCAGCGCGGCAGGTCTTCCACCGCGCCAAGGATGTCGGATACCTCCCGGACGGTTCCGCGAATCCTCCAGCGCGTCACAAAATGGTAATCGTTGCGCACGATAAGGGGGGCTTTCTAGTGGAATGTGGCAGAGACTCTTTAGGCGTAGGATTACCCAAAGAGACTGTAGGGGCGGGCCCCCGTGCCCGACCGCATGCCTCTGACCGTTAAGCCTCCTTTGCGACCGTCCACTTGCGCCCCGATTTGAAAGCCGGCAGGGAACTCCGTAGCGCATCCGATGCGATTACCGACTGCCGCCTCGCGCTCCTCCATGGAATGCCTTCGAGGCGCCCGGCTCAAACAGCCGGAAGACGAACAGGGTGCCTCCGCCGCGGTAGTTCCTCGTCCAAGGAGCGCCGGGACCCATGTAGCCGCCGACCGCGCCGCCCATGCCGGATGCGATCGCGATGTATTCAACCCCGTCGAGCCGGTAAGCGACGGGACCGCTGCGAATGCCCGAGCCGGTTTGGTACGACCAGAGCAGCTCGCCACGGTCGGCGTCGTAGGCGAGCAGGTTCCCCTCGGCATCACCGGTGAAGACCAGCCCTCCCGCGGTGGCGAGAACGCCGGCGGACATGGGCGAGCGGGTCTTCACCTCCCACGCCGCCTCGCCGGAGTCGACATCGATCGCCATCACCTTTCCATACGCCTTGCCGGCCAAGTAACGGAAGCCGTCGGGGCCGGGCGGCCGACCTTCGGCCTTCGCCTTGACGCCGTAGTTAAAAAACTCGGCGCAGTTCTCGATGACCGGCAGGTAGGCGAGGCGGGTGAGCGGGCTGTAGGCCATCCCGGTCCACTGCTTGCCGCCCGCCGCGCCTGGGCAGACCTCGACTCCCTCATACGTCGGAATCGCCCCAGGGTTGACGATCGGACGGCCCTCCGGCGTGAACCCGGTGGCCCAGGTAACGCGCGCGAAGGCTTTCGCGAAAAGAAACTCGCCGTTGGTGCGGTCGATCGCGTAGAAGTAGCCGTTGCGGTCGGCGTGGATGATGGCCTTGCGCCGCCGGCCTTCGTGCTCGATTTCGACCGGGATGTTTTCGGTGACGCCGTCGTAGTCCCAAAGCCCGTGCGGCGTGTATTGGTAGTGCCAACGCAGCTTGCCCGTTTCGGGATCGAGCGCGACCACCGAGTTGCTGTAGAGATTGTCGCCCTCGCGCGCGTCGCCGTCATACACCGGCCACGGTTGGCCGACGCCCCAGTAGATCAGGTTCAACTCCGGGTCGTAGCTGCCGTGCATCCACGGCGCAGCGCCGCCTCTCTTCCAGGTATCGCCGGGCCAGGTCTCCGCGCCCGGCTCGCCTTCGCCCGGCACGGTATAGAAGCGCCAAAGCCGCTTGCCGGTCTTGGCCTCGTAGGCGTCGATGAACCCGCGGCTCGGCTGGTCGCCGCCGGCGATGCCGATGAACAGCTTGTCGCCCACGACGAGCGGCGGCTGTTTGGCGTTGAGATTGTCCTCCGCCTTGCCCAACTCAACGTCCCAGCGGACACGCCCCGTCTTGGCCTCGATCGCGACCAGATGCGCGTCGAGCGTCGCCATGTAGAGCAGGCCGTTCCAGATCGAAACGCCGCGGTTGGCCGGCCCGCAACAGTAGCTCAGCCCGTCGGCGTCGGGCAATCGGCGCTGGTAGTGCCACAGCTCGGCGCCGGTACGGGCGTCGATCGCGAAAATGTGGTTCCACGAGGTCGTGAGGTAGATGACGCCGTCGACCACTAGCGGCATGCCGGTCAAGCCGCCGGGCGTGCCGGTTTGGAAGCTCCACACGGGGACGAGGTTCTTGACGTTCGATTGGTTGATCCCGCCGAGCGGGCTGAAGCGAGTTTGGCCGTAGTCGCGGGCGTACATCAGCCAGTTGTCGGCCTCTTGTGCCGCCCGCAGCAGGCGCTCGGGGCTGACACGGACGTCCGGCGCTTCGGCTTCGGTGGTGGGCTGGATGGCCTTCTTCGACAACGACCGTAGGTGGCCGGCAATCGCGCTGCGTCCTTCGGGGTCAATGCGCGCGGCGAAGCCGGGCATCGACGTGCCGGGCACGCCGTCCCCGATGATGCGCTCGATCTCTTCGCCGGTGCGCTCGGCGTGCCAGCGCGGGTTGGTCAGGTCGGGGCCCGAGCCGCCTTCAGCGAAAGCGCCATGACAAAGCGCGCAGTGCTCGTTGAAAAGCTGCTGCCCCCGGTCTTGAGACTCCTCGGGAGAGCCGGCGGCGGCCGGTAATGCCGTCAGGACGCAAAGCAGAACAGCAAACGGCCAGCGCGACGTCATCGAAAGCGCATTGTAGCCGACAGGGGTTGTAGCTCGGGGGCCTCGCGGGCACCGTACCGTCACGGTTCGCGGCCGCGCGCCGCACGGAAGAACCGCTGGAGCCGATCGAGACACTCGTCGGCGAGCACGCCCTCGACGATTTCCACGCGGTGGTTCAGCAGGTCGGAATCCGCCAGGCGGAACTTGCTGCGGACCGCCCCGAAACGCAGGTCGCGCGTGCCGAAGACCAGCCGCTCGACCCTCGCGGCGACCAGTGCGCCCGCACACATCGCGCAGGGCTCCAGAGTAACGTACAGAGTGGTTCCGGTAAGGCGGTAGTTGCCGAGGGTTTGGGCCGCCTCGCGCAGGGCCCGGATCTCTGCGTGGGCCGTCGGGTCGACGCTCGTGATCGGCGCGTTCGAGCCCCGGCCGACGACCGCCCCGTTGTAGACAACGACCGCCCCAACAGGAACCTCCCCGGCCCGCTCCGCCTCGTCGGCAAGCTCCAGCGCTTGCCTCAGGAAGGCTTCGTGTTCCGGTGTGATCGCTTCAGGCGCTTCGGCGGCGGCCATCAGGCCCAGACTAACACCGCAGCGGGGAACGTGGCGGGTCGCAGGCGTTGCGCCTCATCACACGCCGACGCCCCTCCAAGACGGAAGCTGTCACTCGCGGATCCGACAGACGGCTAGTTGATCGCCAGCGGCGAGCGCAGCACGAAGTCCAACCGTGTCTCCGAGGGGATGCGCAGCGTCTTGCCGCGCGCCGCCGAAACCGCCACGCCGGCGCCCGCCCCGGCCCCGGCCCCGATGGCCGCGCCCCTGCCGCCGCCGAAGATGCCGCCCAAGGCCGCTCCGACACCGGTTGTGATCGCCGTCGTCTTGGCCGTCTGCTTGCCTTTGCCCTTGGATTTGACCTCGGCGTAGTTCGTCACTACTGGGTGTTGACGGCCGTTCAGCGTGACGTCAGACAGCTTCAAGGCGACCTCGTCGCTGCCCTTGATCGCCCCGGCTTGCTGGACCCGCATCACCTGTACGGTGGCGTCGGCGCCCCTCGGGATGACGATCTGGCCGTTCATCGAAATCGGGTCATCGATGCTCGCGCGGAACCTCTCGCCCGCACCGGTCACGTCGGTGTCGATCGAGTCGATCATCCGCACGGTCACCACGGTCCCGGTGCGAAGCGTAACAGCAGCCGGTGGGGGTGCCGGTGCCGCCGCGCGGTACGGTTGCGGTTGCGGCGCGGTGGGCGCCAGCGGCGCGACCGCGGTGGGCGTCGTCACAAAGCGAAGGCTTTCAATATCGCCGACCGAGTAGGTGTTCAGGTTGCCGTCCGCCCCGATGAAGCGGACCGAACGCGTGTCGCCTCCCACGAAGCTTCCCGTGACGACGGCCCCGTTTCGAAGCCGCAACTCGTCGGCGACGACCGACGAAGCGGCCAGCAGGATCAGTACGACCAACATAATCGCGGATGCTCGTTTCATCTCGTTCAGGCTCCTTGTCTTTGGCTCTGGAAGAGTGATTTCAGTATCTCAAAATGAACGCGCGATGGACGATTCGACGAGTAGCGGAATCCGGCGCCACCTTCGTTCCGCCGCTACTCCCCCGGGAAGGAAACTGTCCGAAGCAACCTATTGTCACTCGTATGACAACGCCGTAATCGGGTCCTGCCGAGCCGCCCGCAGCGAGGGATAAAGCGCCCCGAAAATCGCACCGGCGATGCTGATGAGCGCGGTCCAGTAAAGATGGCTGTGCAAGATGCTGAAGGTTACCACCGGGAATCTCTCTTCAACAATGCCTTCGGTGAGATAGGCCAGGCCGATGCCCAGCGCGATCCCGACCGCGGTGAGCATCAGCGTCTCTTGCAGGAAGATGTGCAGGATATAGCCGGGAGACGCGCCGAGCGATTTCAGAACACCGATCTCGCGAGTGCGGTCGAGCACCGCCGTGTACATCGAAATCAGGATCACGATGAACCCGACGCCGACCGCGATACCGACAATGGCGTTGACGAAATCGTCGGCCATCCCGCGCGTCTGCGTCGTGAACAGCGAGATGAACTCCTCCATCGTGTAGATAGGGTTGTCGGGCAGACGCGCCTTCAGTTTCTCGACGAAGGCGGTCGCTTGCGCGGGGTCGTCGAGCTTGACGTAGACCTGGCTGAGCTTGCCGGCCCAACCCATGACCTCTTGTTTCGTCTCGAGCGGAATGAAGACGCGCGAGAGCTTCCCCGACTCCACGATGCCTACCAACTGGAAGTCTCGATTGAGCACCTGGACCGTGTCCCCGACCGACAGCTTGCGTTGCTTGGCGTACACATCGTCGACGACCAGGTCGAAGGGCGCCTCGAAACCACGGCCTTCCAAGAACCGCAGCCCGCCCGACATGCGGCCGAATTTATCGAGATCGACCCCGGTCACGGTCGTGAAGTACGCCTGCACCGAGAACGCCGTACCCACTGCAAGCCGAACGCCCGGCATGGCCTCAATCTCGTCAGCGATCGCCTCAGGCAGGCCGGCCGATCCCGTCGTGAGCGCGCTGCTGCTCGTCGAGGGGCGGATCAGAATGTCGGCCCCGATACCCGCTTGCCGCCGGTTCGACTCCCCGACCAAACCATCCGCGAGGCCCAGGATCAGCAAGATCATCGTCACTTCGAGACCGATCGCCGACACCGCCAGAACCGTGCGCATGCGGCGGTGAAACAGGTTGGCCCAAATGACGCGCTGGATCATAAGCAGCTCTTACCCGGGCGGGCGAGCCGGCGGCGGTACATGACGGAATTGATGGGAATCTCCACGTTGCAATGAGGGTCGCCGCTACTGCAAGTAGCCCAGGCTTTCGAGCACCTCGGTGTCCCGCTCGGTCAGTTGCGCTTCGCTCTGTGCGAGATCGGTGCGTTCGAACCATCGGCGCAACTCGGCGGTCTCTTTTTCGTAGGTGTCGTCGTCACGGCTATGGACGCTCGGCTCGTTTTCGAACGGGTCGTCGTTGAGATCGGTGATCGACACACTTTCGGTTTCGGGTGACCAGACTACTTTGCGATCTCCTTGCGTTTTTCCTAGATGCAGCGGCAACGCCGATTTGCGCGACCACATCCACGACAACCACCCGGGCGCAATACCCTTGCGTCCGGCGAACGTAACGTAGCGCGTTGCGCGCGGCGGCAGGCCTTCTCCGCCGGCAAGCCCCGCGGCGAGACTGCGGCCGGCGAAATCAGAGGGCACGGGCTCGGTGGCGATCTTGGAGACCTCGGCCAACTCGAGCACGGTCGGAGCAACATCCAGAAGAGAAACAGGCTGGCGGATCACGGTTCCCGCCGCGACCTTCTTGGGATAGCGCATGATCAGCGGCACTCGCAGTATCCCCTCGTGCAGCCGGCGGCCGTGGCCTACGTAACCGTGCTCGCCGAGGCTCTCGCCATGGTCCGAGGTCAGCACCACCAGCGTCGAGTCGCGCAGGCCCAGCCGGTCGATGCGGTCGAGAAGGCGTCCGAGGTAGTAGTCCGTATAGCCGATCTCGGAGTCGTATCTCTTGATCCGCTTGGCCATCTCCCGGTCCTCCTTGACGCGCGCACCGGCCCCCTTTCCGGAGTGGCCGCTGCTCTCGGGCGAGGCGAAGCGCGCCTGCAACTCATAAGGCGAATGTGGATCGAAGTAGTGCACCCACAGAAAGAAAGTCTTGTCGTGATTCTCATCAAGCCACTGGAGCACGGGCGGCGTGACGTCCCTCGCTAAGCGGCTGGAGCTGAAGACGTCGTACTTGCGCGTCATACGCTGGTCGTAGACGTCGAACCAATGCCCCATGTGGGTGAGCCGGTCGATCAGGGGCCAGGCGCTGACGAAGGCGGCGTTGCGATAGCCGAACCGCTTTAAGATCTGCGGCAGCGACAGCCACTTCGACTTCCTGGGTACGGCCATCCCGTTGGTCCGTGCGCCGTGCTCTTGCGGATAGCGGCTGGTGAACAGCGACGAGTGCGAGGGCCCGGTGAGCGGGATGACCGTGCTTGCGTTCTCGAACCGAACGCCTTCTTCCGCGAGCTGATCGATGCGCGGGCTCGTCTTCAGGTGATAGCCGTACGACGAGAGGTGGTCGGCTCGCAGCGTGTCGATCGTGATGAGGACGACGTTCGGCAACCCGTCCGCCGGCTCCGGCCGATCTGACTTCGCCGCAACCACCAAAGCCGAGGCCAGGCAGATTCCAGCCGTGAGGATCAGATATGGGCGCACCCTGCGATTGTACCGTGGCCGCGAGGCGCACTTCAAACGACTGTATGCCCCGCGCGAGAATGTAGCGGCACGCCATGCCGTGCCCGATGGGCGCAGTGCGGGCGCACGGGGGGTGTAGGGTCTCATGTTGTCGTTGGTGTCGACGTTGTTTTTGCGCTGTTGGGCGGCGATTACCTCCCCAGTACCTCCGCTGCCAGGCGGCTCGGAACGGGCGCCACCGGGGTGCGGTTCGTTCCGTAATTCGTCCTGAGGGCTTCGGCGGTGCTCAAGCCCTTTGTTTTCACCGGGCCTTGGGTTCGTCTGTGGCCGCGGTCCCTCCTGGGTGACCCGTGGTTTGGTTTTCGTGATGCGTGATTCGTGAATCGTGATTCGCCGCCGAGCGTCGCTTGGGGGCTGGGCACGAACTCGGCGCGGAAGCCGATCGGGTTGGACGTCTGCGCTGCCGCTGCCGGTGGCTCGTAGCGCGGCGGTTGGCGCTCCATCGGGTCGGGAGTGTTGTAGGGGTCCGGGTCGGTGACGGTCCGGCGGTGGATCGCCCCGTTGGCGGCGCGGTTCTCTTTGCACTCGAACTCGTCTTTGCGCAGTTGCCGGATCATCCGCAGAGCGCGCGTGATGTCGCGGCTCGTCATGGTGCGGTAGCGGGCCAGGTTGTGGAGGGCCTGGGTGTGGTCTTGCATGCTCTTGCCCAGGAGCTGGTTCTCGCCGTTGCGACCGGGGACGACGGTGTCGGGGTAGCGTTCGCGGGTGGCGCGGTCGGTGCCGTGGTACTGGTAGGTGGTGAGGCCGGCCTCGATGCGGGTGATGCGGCGCAGGCGCCAACGAGAGTCGGCGATCTGGAGGACAAGCTCGAATTCGATGGCGTTCTTGGGGAAGAGGTTTTCTTCGAGGATTTGGAGATGCCGGTCGTATTCGGCGGGGTCCTCGTCGGCCATGACGGCGTCGCGGGCGAGGAGGCCGTGCTTGAGTGCGTTTTGGGAGGAGCGAGCTTTGCCCTCGGGGGTGCGAGGGCCGGTTGATTTCTTCGCGTTTTGACGGTTCGCCTTCCGCTGAGCTTGTGTTGGCATAGTTCTTCTCCTTAGGATTTCGGTTTAGGTTGGAACGCCGGTGGCGGGCGGCCTTTGCCTCGGCTCGCGGACGGGAGCCGGGTTGCGGACCTGAGTCCCGAAGAATCGAGACTCGGCAAACTAAAGTTTGCGCCACATCAGGCGGCGTTCTTCATTAACAGAGTACGGCGCGGTAGGTGGCCCAGAAGGGGTCTGGGCTCAGTAAGTGGTTGAGAATGCAGGAGATGGAAATTTGAAAGTTCTGTGACTGCTTGGGGGCCAACCCCGGAGGAGATGAGGAGGTAGGGGCGACACGAAAGCCGAGTACGGCTCGGCTCGCCTAGGGCGCGCGCCACGTCGAGCGGTATTGGCGGCGATGAGGGGCGGCCCAACGCCCCTTTCAGAGCTGGAAAGGTTGAAGGGGGGGAGGGACCCTGGGTTACGGCTTCGCCTACACCCAGGGCTGACATCCGTCGCCGCTTCGCGGCTAGGCCAGAACTCGGGCTTAGAAAAGGCTTCGTTGCCTTTTGGTCCCGCACTACAGCGCCTGGTCGCGGGTCAACATTCCCGGCCCAGCTTTCAAGTCTCCGAAACGTTTGGGTTGGTGACCTTCGGGGGTGCCGTCGGTCAGTGAACGACGGAAGCTCTCAAAACCGCTTCTCGAACTCGCTACTGACTCTTGTAAGAGCTGCGCCGTAGTCGAGACGCAAGCTTTTCAGGTCGACCCACTCGAACGGGAATGGAGGCTCGTTCGTTGCCTTGAATCGAAGAACCAAGAACTCGTCAAAGTAACCGCGTACGTGTTGTTCGAGGCGTTTCTCAGCCTCCTCGGACTCCTGCATCGGGTGGGGAAAGCCGCCACGGCCAGTCGTTGGGTACTGTCGGTCTTTCTCGTAACCTATGCAGTAGTCAGCACGATTGATTCCTACGATGCCAATCCGGATGGGGTCGCCGCCGCCACGGCGGAACTGCTGCGCTTGATTTCGTAGATCGTTCATGACTCGGTCGATCTGTTTGATCATCGCTTTGAACAGGATCTTGACCTCTATTCCAATCTCGACCGTCGCGATGGTTCCCCTACCTACTGCGTAGCCGGCTTCGAAGATGGGAGCTTCACCGGGAATGATCTGCCCCAAAGTGCCGTCGCCGCGACGAGCCTTGACGCCGCGCCTCAGGTTCTGAGTGTTGAGTACTCGATCCTGCCTTTCAACGACCGTCCGCACGTACTTCGGCGATCGGTCAATTGACAGCAGATCCTCGTAGAGGTGAGTTGCTACGAAGTCGCCCTGGGTCGAGTCTCGGTGCCGATAGACCTTGCCCTTGAACAACCCTTCGAACTCGGACAGAAGGCGATAGTCCGGGGCAGGGGATGAAAGGATCAATCGACGGACACCTCGGCCGCTTCCGGCCCGGTCATTCGTTTTTGGCGTGCGACGTGATCGACACGCTCCAGTGCGGCGTTCAAGTACGCAGGCTCGATCTCGTTGCCGATCGAATTCCTACCCGACATGACCGCCGCCAGGGTGGTAGAACCTGTGCCCGCAAAAGGGTCAAGTACCGTGTCGCCAGCGAAGGAAAACATGCGGATCAGGCGCTCAGCCAGCTCCACAGGATATGGTGCCGGGTGGCCGCCTCGGGTCGACGCACCGCGTACATCGGTCCAGAACGAGCGCTGCCACGACCGCATCTCTTCACGTGTCAGCATGGACAGAGCTTTTTGTAGGAGGGTGGTGGATCGATAGGCCCCGTTCTTCCGAAGGAACAAAATGTGTTCCACGTCGTTCTTGATGATGGCCCCAGGCTGATAGGGTTTGCCATAGAAGCCTCCCCCGCTTCCCTGAACTTCTGTGGCACCGTTGGCGATCTTGTGCCATATGATGGGCGTGAGGCAATCGAGGCCAAGCTTACGAGTGCGGACCTGGATGTCGGCGTGCAGCGGCATGACATAGTGTCGTCCGCCGCGCTTCCGCGGAATGCAAACATCACCGACAACACAACAGATCCGGCCTCCCTCGACCAGAACACGCTGGCACTCTGCCCACACCGTGTCGAGTTCGCCGAGGAAACGCTCGTAGTTCTCCACGTCGCCTAGTTGCCCATCTCGACCGGGTGCGTACTCCTTCAAGGTCCAATACGGTGGTGACGTGACCACGAGGTGGACCGAAGAGTCTGGGATCCAAGACAGGTCGCGGGCATCGCCGAGGTGGAGCTTGTGTTGGGTGCGATCAAACGGCTCAGGCCAAAGAGACGTTCGGAGCTTCGCGTTTGCTTCCATAAGCATGCGAAGACCATCCGGCGTATTGTCCTCGGCTGGCAGGACTATGGTCGCTCCGTTTTTCGAATCGGCGGAGTCCAGAGCAGGCAAGACCTTGGTTTCACCTGGAGGCTTCGTTAGGAACTGTTCGCCCAATGTGTGTACACTCCGTGGGGGTTTCTGTGTACCGAGATGATACCAACTTCTGATCGTACTATGTGGTCCTGACGGGTGTTCGAGTGGCGAGTCTACCAATTCGTTAGAGTCAGGGCCTCTCAGCGCTAACTCTGAGGTCGCAGTGCTCGACCGATTCGTAAAAACGCCCCGTTTTTATGGCTTCCCTAGGCGTAACTAGTGTAATGCGTCAAGCAGATTGCACCTTATGTAAGGCGTCACAGCCCCGGAATAAACCGGCCGAGAGTTGGGGATATCGGTGACAGTAAGCGAATTGAGTGGGATATCGGCCGCGATTGTTGGAATCTTTCGTGGGTACTATGGCCCGCTCCGACTCCTCCGCCCCGTACACGTGGATCGCACGGCCTTGGCCTTCTAGTGATCCCCCAGACCAAGCAAGGCAAGGTTCACTAGCGAATCCCTGGCAATCTGATCTACGATGGGCCATGTGATGGTATTGACGGGAGGCTAGACTCATGCCGGGTCTCATAGATCGACGACACGTGTTGCGGAGCGGTTGCGCGGCTGCAACAGGACTGTTCTTTGGCATCGGCCGGCGAGCGGCCGCCACGCCCAGCGCGGCGGTTGCATCCACCCGTGTGATTAGCCGGCACCCATCCCTCTACCATGGCTGGCCGACAGTGACCCGGCGCCGCGACGGGGAGCTTCTGCTGGTCTACTCCGGAGGCCGCGAATCGCACGTCTGTCCGTTCGGGCGTCTCGAACTCATGCGCTCGAAGGACGAGGGCCGCACGTGGAGCTTCCCTCGTGTTCTGATCGACGGTCCCATAGACGATCGGGATGCCGGCGTGCTCGAAACCGCCAACGGCTCGCTATTGGTCAGTACTTTCACGTCCGTAGGCTACGAAGCAATACTCTCGGCGGCCGAGAAGAGGAAACCGGGAGACGCCGGCGCTTGGTCGGATGAAAAGCTTGGCCGTTGGCGGGCGGTCCATCAGCGGCTTGGCCCTGCGCAACGAGAGATCGAGCTAGGGAGTTGGATGATCCGCTCGACCGACGGCGGGCAGTCCTGGTCGGCGCGATACCGCTGTCCGGTGGATAGTCCGCACGGGCCGATTCAGCTCTCTGACGGCCGTGTACTCTATGCCGGCAAGATGTTCTGGTACGGTAACAGCGGTCAGGACGCCGGCCGCATTGGCGCGTGCGAGTCAACGGACGATGGACAATCCTGGCGCTGGCTCGCTGAAATACCCACGCGGCCCGGCGACACGCACCATCTCTACCATGAGCTGCATGCAGTAGAAGCCGCGGATGGCCGCGTCGTTGCGCAGATCCGAAATCACAACAAACCCCATGAGAAGGAGACTCTCCAGAGCGAATCGCAGGATGGCGGCAGAACGTGGTCGACTCCACGCTCGATCGGCGTGTGGGGCTTTCCCTCTCACCTGTTGAAGATGCGCGATGGGCGGCTCGTGATGACCTATGGCCACAGGGCCCGGCCGCTCGGAAACCTGGCTCGCGTGAGCGACGATCACGGCCGGACGTGGTCCGAGGCGATGACCGTTTCCGGCGACGGAACCTCGAGCGACATCGGATACCCCTCCACCGTGCAACTCGGCGACGGTTCGTTGTTGACGGTGTGGTACGAACTGATGGGAAGCTGGCCCGGCGACCTGGATCACTACAACACCCATGGCCGCGACGAAGCTTGGTTCAAACGGACGGAGAAGCTGCGGCCGCGGGCGGTGCTGAGACAGGCCCGTTGGTCGATCAAGACCTGACCCTAGAAACACGCCGCGACTGCTACTCCCCCCGAAGGTGCCGGATTCCTGGTGCGATCACGATCGCCGGCTATCCGCAGACGAGCGCTGTGTGGTTGGTACCGGGGGACTGAGTCCTGCTCGCGGTCGCGGAACGCTTCCTACCGATTTGCCGCCATGCCCTCGCTGATGTCCACTTGGCGGGTGGAACCATCCCAACCGATAGAATGAACCCATGAACGGAGCTTTCTCCGATACCGACCGCACCATCGTCGTCGAGGGCGTCACGCTGCACCTGGCGCACCCCGACGAAATTTCCATCCGTTGGGTTGGCCAGGACGAGTTGGTGCGCCAACTCCAGGCCGCCTGGCTCAAGATCCACGAGCACGACGTGCCGATGACGCCCCGGCTGCTGGGCAAGCCCGGTGTCGGCAAGACCACGCTGGCCTACGCCACCGGCAAGCGCATGGGTCGCGAGGTCTACATCATGCAGGCGACTCTCGACATGCGTCCGGAGGACTTGCTGGTCACGCCGGTCATCGAGGGAGGGGGCAGGCTGCGCTATGTCGCCTCGCCGCTGGTGACCGCCATGGTACGGGGCGCCGTCGTCATTTTGGACGAAGGCAACCGCATGAGCGAGAAGAGCTGGGCCTCGCTCGCGCCGCTGCTCGACGACCGCCGCTATGTCGAATCGATTGTGGCCGGCATCAAGATCCACGCCCATCCCGACTTCCGCATGACCGCCACGATGAATGACGACGCTTCGACCTTCGAGCTGCCCGAGTACATCCATTCGCGCTTGCAGCCGCAAATCATGGTCGATTTCCCCGAGCGGGATGAGGAGAAAGCCATCCTCAAAGAGAACCTGCCCTTCGCCGACGACGAAGTTCTCGACTACGTGACCGATTTCCTCCAATCGGCGCACGCAGGGGACGAGCGCTATACGTCCCGCGACGGCATCAACATCGGCCGGTTTGCCCTCAAGCTCGTCGAGGCCGGCCCGGGTCTGAGCAAGACCAATGCTCTTGAGACCGCCATCACGCAAACGCTGGGACGCGAGGCGCTACGCTATGTGGCCCAGCGGTGATTCACCGGCATTGATGAGCCGCATGGATTTGTCGTCCGTAATGATGGATGACCCAACCATGATGGGACCTAAATGATGGCGTTGCCCAACGACAGGACGCTGCCTGACGACGGCCCGGGCGGACTCGTCCGTGGCCGCATCCGCTACGTCCCCGTCGTGCCGGGGCGCATGGAGTTCGCCGAACTGGTCCGCGAGGAGATTCTCCGTCATAAGCCGCGGGTCGTCGCCGTCGATCTGCCGGTGACGCTCGAAGCGGCCTACCGGCGCTCCGTCGACCGGCTGCCCGAGCTATCGGTCATCATTTACGACGACGAAGGCGAGGATCGTGCCGTGTACATGCCGGTCGAGCCCTGCGATCCGTTCGTCGAAGCGTTACGCTCCGCGCGCGAGGTGAGGGCCGAGGCCGTGTTTCTCGATCCGGACGTTAGCGATCGAGTGCCGCTCGATGACACCTATCCCGACAGCTACGCGGTCCGCCGCATCGGCATCGAGAAGTACGTCGAGAGCCACCGCGTGAATCCCCGTTCGCGCTCGAATGAACTGACGGTACAGGCCGAGGGCCTCGCCTGGAAGTTGCAAGGGACCGATCCGGAAGCTTCGGTGCTGGCGGTGGTGTCACTCAAGCTTCTCGATCCGCTACTGGACGCGATGGAGCATCCGCAGACGCAGCCTTTGCGCAAGGTTCGGCGCAAGGGTGTGCGCGTATTGAATCTGCACCCCGAATGCCTGGCGGAGGTGCTCACCGAAATGCCGTTCGTGCAGGCGGTGTATGAGACGCGCCGCGAGGGTAGTGAGGCTGCCCAGGGCGACGAAATGGCTCCGGCCGACGAGGCACGGGCTGACGAGGTTTCGGCTGGAGAGGCTCAGGCAGAAGAGGATTCGGCGCCGCGCCTAGTTCAAGAACACCCGGTTGAAGGACGCACTGTTGAAGGACGCAACGTGCGTGGCTTCTCGGTCATCGACGCGCCGAAGGAGGATTCGGCCGTCGCTGCGATCCAGCGGGTTGCGCGCGAGCCGCTCGATCGTCAGCGCCTCCACGTGCGCCTGTTCAGCGAGACCCAACACCGTTACGAAACGAAGACCGGTGAAAGCGTGGCCGTCTGGCAGCGACGCCTATGGGCGCGCTACACGCGCAATCTGGCCGTGCTACAGAATCAACTGCTCGGCGGCCTGTTCGAGTTGACCGTCGCCGCGCGCTCGATCGTCGACGACAACATGGGCTGGGAGTTGTGGGAGATGGCCGGCGCCTATCCGGCGCAGAAGATCGAGACGGACCTGATGACCGTCAAGCTGACCGGCGAGCAGATGTGGCTCAATACGCGCCGCATTCAACTGCGCCGGCGTTTACCGCGCAAGAAAGCGAGGCTCCGTCCGACCGGCCTGCGCGGCCGCAAGGGTGAGACGCGTCCGGGTGAGTGGCGGCGCGAATGGAAGGGTTTCTCGATCTGCTCTTACCCGCCCGAAGACCTGGTGATCGAGAACTACGGCCTGTTCCTCAAGAAGAAGGGCAAGAGCGTACTGTCGGAGGAGCGTTCGCACAGCGAGCCGTTCACCACCTCGCTGCTCGACGGCATCGACCTGCGCGAGACGCTTCGCCACTGGCACGAGAAGAAGATCTTCGTGCGCTCGCAGCAACGGGTGTCGGGCGAGGTCGGGGCGATCGTCATCATCTTCGACGAGGACCGCGACAACCGCTACTCCTACTGCTTGACCTGGCTCGGCGAGCACCAGAACGAGTCCGACATGGCTTTCTACGCCACCGACCCGTTCGCGAACGTCGTCGGCCCCGGCATCGGCCGCTCCGAGTACGGCGGCCTGCTGCTCACCCTGCCCTCGGGCCGCATGTTCGACGTCTGGCAAGACCCCGACTACTACTTCGCCGAGTCGAAGCCGGAGCGCCTGCTGCTGGCCGCGCTCGATTACTCGCTCGAGAAGTTTGTTGTGTACGTCGCGCCGAGCCCGCCACGGTCGGTGTTCCGCAGCATCGCCGGACGCCTCGGCCAGAAGATCATTTACATCCCGATCGGCCAACTCTCGCCCGTGGCCCTCAAGAAGGTGCGTGTCATGCACGTACTCGACGGCCACGACAGACGCGCCACGGCCAAAGACTACATCTGGTAAACCCGGACGGAACTGATTGTAGGGGCGGGCCTCTGTACACGCCCGCGCGGATTCGCATTCTGGGGCGTTACACGAATCCGCGCGGGCCGGCGATACCGGGCTGAGGGCGGGCACGGGGGCCCGCCCCTAGAGATGGCTGTCGAGGTAGCGTTCGATCGAACGGAACAAATGGAGCCGCGCCTTCATCCCATGCAAGGAATGCGTCTTGCCGGGGTATAGCAGCAGGTCGTAGGGCTTGCCCGCCTCCACCAACGCGCTGATCATCGCCACCGTGTTCTGAAAATGCACGTTGTCATCGGCGGTGGGGTGCACGAGCAGCAGCCGTCCATGCAAGTCCGCCGCGGCCTCGACGGCTGAGGTGCGGCGATAGGCTTCCTCCTCCTCCTCGGGAAGCCCCATGTAGCGCTCGGTGTAGATCGAATCGTAGAGCCGCCAATCCGTCACCGGCGCGACGGCGATGCCGAGCTTGAACGCCTTGCTGTGGGTGAGCATGAAGCACGTGCTGAAGCCGCCGCCGCTCCAGCCCCACACCCCCACGCGCTCGGGATCGACGAAGTCCATCGCTTTGATCTTCGCGGCGGCGAACTCGTAATCCTTGGCCGCAAGGGGGCCGTAGTCGCGCGACAGGGCCGTTTCGTAGCGATGCCCGAGCCGCGACGAGGCGCGGTCGTCGACGTAGAACACGACGTAACCCTTCTGCACCAAATACTGATGGAACAGGTACCGGCCCCGGCCGCCCCAGGCGTCCCGGATGGTCGGCGCACGCGGTCCACCGTAGACGTAGATGAGCGCGGGGTGTCTCTTGCCCTGGTCGTCGCCCTGGCCCGTGCCCTGACCCCCGCCCTGACCGACAGCGCGCGGCTTCAGCATCAGGGCCCGCACCAGCGCCTTGTCGTCAGTGGTCCATTCGATCAACTCGGGCTTGACGAGTTGGAAGTCGTCGAGCGGCTTCGCCCGATGCATCACCGTCGTGCGGTCGGAGGGTAGATGCCGAACGTCCCATTGCGGCGCGACACCCAGCGCCGAGTGCTGATCGCTATAGGCCGTTGCGGTGGAGTTCAGCTTAACGCTGTGGCTTCCGCCGAAGCGGGTCAACCGCTCCTTCGCGCTCCCATCGAGCCTGATGCGGTAGAGGTCCCTGCCGAGCGGATTGTCTTCATTCGCCGTGTAGTAGACCCAGCCGCCCTTCTCGTCGACGCCTTCGATGGCTTTGACTTCCCACTCGCCCCCGGTCAACGTCCGCTTACGCTTGCCGTCGTAGCCGTGGACCTCGATGTGACGGAAGCCGCTGCTCTCCGACGTCCACAGGAACTCCTCCGACGCCTTGAGGAACGTCAGGTCGTCAGTGACGTTGATCCACTGCGGGTCTTTCTCCTTCAACACTGTGCGGGCACGGCGATCGACGGCGTCGGCGAAGACAATCTCGGTCTCGTTCTGTCCGCGGTTGAGCCGCTGCACCGCGAGCAACTCGTCCCCAGCCCACGAAAAGCGCGGCGTGTATTCGGCTTCGCCTTTCACCCAAACGATGCGGGGCTTCTTGCCGTTGCCCGGACGCGCCGCGATCACGCCCACGCGGACGCGCGGATTCGGGTCGCCGGGCTTGGGGTAGCGCTGCAAGTCCAGCCGATGCTTGACGGGCGCCAGGTACGTGATCGGATACTCGGGCACCGGACTCTGGTCGATCTCCAGGAACGCGACGCGGCGCGAGTCGGGCGACCACGCATAACCCGAGCGAATGCCAAACTCTTCGGGATAGACCCAGTCGAGGTCGCCGTGCAGCAGGTCGCCGTCGCCCCCGATAGTCAGGCGGCGCGTTTCGCCCCCGCTCGCCGGCGCCAGCCAGAGGTCGTGCTCGTGGAGGAACGAAATCCAGCGGCCGTTGGGCGAAAACTTCGGATCGCGAACGCCCTTCTTCTTCTCGGCGATCGGACGCGCCTTCTGGGCCGGCACATCGTAGAGGTAGAGTTGCCCGCCGCTGGTGAACAGGATCGATTGCGAGTCGGGCGACCAACGGTAGGCCGCCACCGAGTAACGCAGCAACCGCTCGCGCTCGCGTTCGTCACCGGCGGCTTTGTCGGCTGAAGGAGCAAGCTGCGAGAGCTGCTTGTGGCTCACCAGCACGCGCTTCTCGCCGTTCGCCGGCGTCACCGCCCACAGGTCGCGGCTTTCGCCGTCTTCGCGCGGCAGGATGTAGGTCAGCGTTCGGCCGTCCGGACTCCACTGAAACTGCTTCGGCGTGGGCCCGGTGAGGCCGGGGTCGGCGAAGATGTCTTCGAGGCGGAGTTTGGTTGGCTCGGCCGCAACGCCGACGGAAAGCAACAAGGTGCAGAGCGATAATGCGACGGCGACCGACGAGCACGCGAACGTAGCGATCACCCACCGATTATACGGCGTGACGGGCGTCTATCATCCGTCATCCGGTTGCGAAACCGCGATCCAAGACTTCGTCAACCCGAGGAACCGCTCCCGCCAAATTTTCGCCCGAGGAAACAGCCCTTCTATCTCCTTGCGGTCCAGCAACTCGGTCAACGCCAAGAACCCCACCGCCGCCTCTTGCGACGGCCTACCCAGCAGTCCCCAAACCGTGAAGTTCCGCACCACCCTTCGCTGCACGCGCTTCGGCAAGAAGTGAATCAGCGGCGTCATCACATGGGGCTCGACCGGAAACCAACGATTCGGCGTCTGCACATAGAAACGCTCGCCGACACGCCGTACCTCTCCGGCAAACGCCTGCCGGCCTTCATCCCCCAGAATGTGCTCGACAAGCGAGTTCGAGAAGACCACCCCGAAGGCGCGGTTCCGAAACGGAAGCCGCCGCGCATCGCCGATCACCCATTCGAAGCCGCCACGCCCCTCGACGGGAGCCTCCAGATTGAGAATCGTCACCCGCGGACGCCGGTCGAGGAGGTCCCAATAGTAGGCGTAGCCACCCACATCGAGCAGCCGCGTACCCTCGTTTACGCCGAACACCCGTTGGAACTTCCGCAGGCGTTTGCCCCGGAAGTAGCGCCCGAAGGGACGATGGAAGCGCCGGATACGGCTGCGGAGGCTGGACATCGACGAGGTGGTGGGCTTCGAGCGGAATTGCTGGGTTTGTGGGCGGGTGCCTAGAAAAAGCTGTGTCGCCCCTTTCAGGGCTTCAGGAAGATCATCGCCCTGTACGTCCGGCTGAGGCCGGGGGCTACTATCTCCCGGCCCCTCCGGGGCGAAAACCCAGGATAAGGCTTGCGTACGGATTTGGGCGCTCGTGATACGTTGGAAGACGCCATGCCAAACTACATGATCGCTCACATGGATGAAGTCCCTGCCGTGCCGTGTCCCTGCGGCTCGGCACGGCGGGCTTTCGCCACGGACGACAACGCGGTCGCCACGCTGCACGTCGTCGATATCAGCGCCGATTCCCGCGTCCACTATCACAAGAAGATGACCGAGATCTATTTGGTGCTCGAAGGCGCAGGCCATATGGAATTAGACGGCGAGCGCGTACCGGTCAAGCCGATGACCTCGATCTTCATCAAGCCGGGCTGCCGCCACCGCGCCGTCGGCAACATGCGCATCGTGAACATCCCCATCCCAGCCTTTGACCCCGCGGACGAATGGTTTGACGACGAAATGGCTTGAAACGAACCCGGCCCGTAGCCTGTACTCCGGGACCACCATGAAACGAAAGACCTTCGCCATCATCACGGTTCTGCTGAGCGTCGTTCTCGCCGTGACCGCGGTGGAGCTTGTGCTGCGTTTCCGCGCCGAGGGAAGCTGGCGGGCCGTGTGGACGACGCTGCTCACAGGCGGAAAACCCTACATCGACGAGCAGCTTCAGCACCGCATCCTGCCGGACCCCGTCCTCGGCTACCGGCTCAACCCGACCCGTGAAGGCATCAACTCCTTGGGCATGCGCAACGCCGAGGTTTCGCCCACGAAACCAGCGGGCATCGAGCGCATCATCGTCATCGGCGACTCGGTCGCTTGGCCCTCCAACGGCTTCGTCAAGCGGGTGGGCGACCGCCTGGAGGGCCGCGCGGAAGTCATCAATGCCGCGATCCCAGGCTATACCACCTACCAGGAGCGCATGTTCTTCGAAAGCGACCTGCTCGCGCTCGACCCCGACCTGCTGATTGTACAGTACTGCCTCAACGACAATCACCGCTTTCTGCACAATTTCAACGCCAAGAGCGGCATGCTCTTCACCGAGGAGGCCCGCCGCGTCCTGCTGCCGGAGGAAGGTGATCCGCTCGCGTGGCTGCCGAGTTGGAGTTACCTCGCCCTACGGTTGCGAATCGTCTACCTGCGCTGGCGAACGCCCGTGCACGACTTCCCGTGGGAAGGCCAGCTCGACTTCGCGATCGGGTGGCAAGAGCAGCGCTGGGAGTCCTTCCGGGAACACCTGCGCGCCATGCGCGACGCCATGCGCGAGCGAGGCGGGGACATTACAGTCGTTATGTTCCCCTACGGTCCGCAGTTTCGGCCGGACCTGCTCGAGCGCGACCGGGACTACGTCCTCAAGCCTCAGCGCCTCATGAAACAGATCTGTGAGGAGATGGAGATCTCTTGGCTCGACATGTACCCTGTACTCACTGAGCAAGGCGGCCGAGAGCGTCTGCCAGACAAGATCCACCTCGACGACAAGGGACACGACGTCGCCACCGGTGCGATCTACGAACACCTGACCCGGAATGGGCTCGTTGAACCGAGTGCGGACGAGGACACGGACTCTCCTTCGATCTTGGGAAGAGGATCTAGAGAAGAGAATCCCGGGAAGAAACTCTGAGAACCAAAGTCGTCTGTGCGCGAATCAGAATCGCCCTCGGCAGAGATGAACATACTCGACCGATTCGATCGCACGTTGGAGCGCCACGGCCAGAGCGGCGCGCTCGAGTTCGCCGGCCAGGAGTTCAGCTTCGACCAGATCGAAAACCGTAGCAATCTCCTGGCGAACCTGTTGGCCGCCGACGGGTTCAAGGCGGGCGATCGCGTCGCGGTCTATCTCAGCAACTGCGTGGAGCTGATAGAGGCATACCTGGCGGCGCTCAAACTGGGCCTGATCTTCGTACCCATCAACGTGCTCTACCGCGGCCGCGAGATCGCCCACATCGTCTCCGACGCCGAGCCCCGAGGGGCCGTCACCTGTGCCGATCTCGAAGCTAACCTGCGGCCCGCGCTCGCAACACTCCCCGATGCCCTCTACCGTGTCGAAGACTTACCTGGCCTCACCCGCGACGCCTCGCCGCAGCGCCCCACGGTTCCCGCCGGCGCGGACACGCCCGTGGCGATCGTCTACACGTCGGGGACGACCGGGCGTTCGAAAGGGGCGGTGCTCACCCACGGCAACTTCGCCTTCAACGCCGATGCGTTGATCGACTATTGGCGCATCTCGCCCGATGACCGGCTGCTACTGCCCCTGCCGCTCTTCCACATCCACGGGCTGGGCAATGGACTGCATACCTGGCTGTTCGCCGGCTATCGTTTGCGGCTGCTCGAAAGATTCCGCAAAGAAGCGATCGCACAGGAGTTTCTCGACTTCCGTCCGACGGTCTTCTTCGGCGTGCCCACGATGTATGAGCGCTTGCTCGATGTCCGGCCCGAGACGGCCCGCGAGATCGGCTCGTTCATGCGGTTGTTTGTTTCCGGCTCGGCCCCGTTGCCGGCCGCCACGCTCGAGCGCTTCGAGAAGCTCTACGGCCACGTCGTGCTCGAGCGCTACGGGATGAGCGAAACCATGATGAATATCTCGAACCCCTACGACGGTGAGCGGCGGCCGGGCTCGGTGGGCTTGCCGCTGCCGGGCGTTTCGATCCGGCTAGAGGGCAACGACGCGCCGAGCGCCGAAACCGGCGAGGTGCTCATCAAGGGGCCCAACGTCTTCGCCGGCTACTGGAGGCAACCCGAGGCTACGATGGCGGCGTTTACGTCCAGCGGTTACTTCCGCTCCGGTGATCTTGCCATCCGATCCCCGGACGGTTACTACACGCTCCAGGGCCGGAAAACGGACCTGATTATTTGCGGCGGCTTCAATATCTATCCCCGCGAAATCGAGGAGTTTCTCAACGAGCAACCCGAGGTGGGCGAGGCGGCGGTCGTCGGCGAGCCCGACGCTGTCAAAGGCGAGGCGCCTGTTGCCTACATCGTCCCGAGCGAAGCCGGGCCGCTCGACGGCGACGAGCTTTGCTCCCGTTGCCGCGAGCACCTCGCGAGCTTCAAGGTTCCCCGCCGAATCGTCACTGTCGAGCAGATCCCCCGCAACGCTTTGGGAAAGATCCAGCGCCACCTGCTTCGAGGCCGCGACAACCAGCCTGGCTGAGGGTCCACCACCCCCGGCCGGCCTAGGCTAGGGATTCTTGATCTCGCGCTCGTAGTTGATGATCGTGTCGATCACCCCGATCTCGACACGGCGGTTCTTCTGCCGCGCTTCCGACGACTTGGATTTCATGCGCGGACTCGTTTCCCCGAAGCCCTCGACCACGACCAGCTCCTCGGGAACCCCGGCTGTGACGATGTACTTCCCCACCGCGCGCGCGCGCCGCATCGACAGATCCTTGTTGTAGACCGCCGGGCCGAGGTCGTCGGTGTGCCCGTACACCTGCAACCGATAGCCATGCGAGGCCAGCAAGACTCCGGCGATGCGGCTGAGCATCTCGCGGTTCTCGGGCCGCAGGGTGTCGTTGTCGAAGTCAAACAGGAACGAGTCCTCGCCCAGGTTTACCACCATCCCCATGGGGGTGCGGCGGGTCTCGGTGATGCGGTTCAGGGCTTGCTGCATGCGGTCGAGTTCCTGCTCGCGCTGTTTGCGCAGGCGCCCGGCCTCGGCTCTCATCTCGGCCGCTTCCTCGCGGGCGCGGCCGGTTTCCTGCCGCGAACGGTCGGCGTCCTCGCGCGCCAGCTCTCGTTCCAGCTCGGCCCGGATGCGGGCGTCGCGCGACCGCCGCGCCAGCTCCGCCGTTTCGGCCGCCTGGGCGGTGGCGGCTTCGCTCTCCGCCTTGACCAACGCGGTTTCTTGACGGGATTCCTCTAGGTTCTGCGCCAAGTTCCCAGCTCGCCGCTCGGTGTCGCTGAGACGAGCTTCCAGCGCGGTCGACTGCTGCCATACCTTCCACAGCAGCCCGATCGAGATCAAAAGGGCCACTGCGGTAAAGATCAGCAGAGCCGGGTGGGTCGAGCGCGACCCGGCGGGTGCGCGCGCTTCGGGAGAGTTCCGTGGAGGATCCGCCATCTGTCCTTCATTGTCGCAACCGGGGCGGCGTGTATCAATTGAAAACGGAAAGGCGTGGTGGGTTTACGCACAAACCGGAGCAGGGCATCCCTCGCCCGGCTTCACTCTCCGCCTTCTTCAATCCGATAAAGATGGGAATCGGTGCGCAAGAAGAAAGCTCCGTCCGTCGGGGCGATCGTGGCGAACGTACGGCCGTCGACCTGGTTCTCCGCCAGCTTCTTGAAGCTGAGCCCAGGTTCGACTACGGTCGTGAGGCCCTCTTCATTCTGAAAGTAGATCCGCCCATCGGCCAACAACGGTGACGCCGCGTATTTCCCTTTCAACCGCGCGCGCCAGTGGTTCTTGCCGGTCTTCGCATCGAAGCAGGAGGCAATACCTTGGTCGCTGACGACGTAGATCTCGTCACCGGCTAGCAGCGGCGAGGACGTCAGCGGGATACCGCGGCTCGAGCTCCATACCACGTGGGACTCCGTCACGTCGCCGCGCCCGTTGGGCCGCACGGCAAACAAGACCGGGTTGTAGAAACCCGACGTGACGTAGACCAGCCCGTGGCCGTACACCGGCCGGGGCACATTCGAGAATCCTTCGTAGCGGATGAACCAAAGTTCTTCGCCCGTCTCAACGTCGTAGCTCACGGTCGCGTCCGCGCCGATGCTGACCGCCTGGTCGCGGCCCCCGGCGCGAATCACCAATGGCGTGGAGAAGGCCATGCGCTTTTCCCGGCGGTCGGTACGCCAGCGGACGGCGCCGGTATTCTTGTCGAGCGCGACCACGAACTGACGGTCGGTCCCGTCGCAGTTGATCACCAGCAGATTCCCCGACAAGGCCGGGGAGCCTCCTTGCCCATGGCCGGGCGCGAAACGCAGCTCCTGGTTGCGCCAGATGACCTCGCCCGTTGAGGCCGAGAGCGCCGCCGTCCCTTGCGTGCCGAAGTGCAGGTACACACGATCGCCTTCGAGAATCGGCGTCGGCGTCGCGTGGCTGTTCTTGCGATGGGCCTTGCTCGGCTTGTCCTGACGAAAGACTTCCACGTCCAGCAGCCGCCGCCCCGAGGTCTTGTCAAACGACACCGCCCGCAGCGACCGTCCCTCGTCGGTCGCCGTGGTCATCCATATCCTTTCGCCGCGAATCACCGGCGACGACCAGCCCAGTCCGGGGACGGGCACTTTCCAGACCACGTTGAGCGATTCACTCCAACGCAGCGGCAGGCCGGTCTCCGTCGCCTGTCCCTGCCCCGTCGGGCCGCGAAATTCGGGCCAGTCCGCGGCACCCGCCGCGGCAAGTAGCCCCCAAGCGGCGAACATGGCCAAGGTGACCCGCGACGTCACAGCGAAGCACATTGCGAAACCGCTAACGTGAGGCAACAAGATCCAAAGGTAGCACAGCACCACGCCGATAGCGGCCGGTAGACGGTAAGGCAGGCCGTGCCGGCGGGCCGCACCACGCAGGGGTACCGGACGGTCATCACGAAGACCTCACTTTTGCCTCGGGCTCCTCGAGCGTCATTCTGGCAGCCCACGTTGTCTCAGAGCCTGCTGGTGGACCGAACCACCTGTACGGTTTGCCCACAAACCGTCAAAGTGGATTGCTTCCGGATCGCCGACGATCGGGGCCGTGGGCGGACAGAAGAGCGTTTCTGGGGATCTATGCAAGCGGCAGTACTCGGGCGCGTGGCCGACCCGACCAATCGAGCAATACCATGGCGCCTTTGGCGAGGTCTCTTTGGCAATCAACTCGCCAGGCGAATTTCGTGTCCCTGAGCCAGGCGGGGGCAAAGGCGAGCGCCTCCCGAATGTCCTCCTCTTCCAGATAGGGGAAATCGAAGAGCAACTGCTCGATCGTCCGGCCGGCAGCAAGCGCTTCCACGATCATGCCAACTGTCACACGCATACCCGAATACAAGGCGTACGGATCTCTCGCCGACGTCGATGCTGCGCGAAATTGAAGTCGAACTTCCGGCAGAGTTCGCTGCGGCCCAGTGCTGAGGTCGCGTGCTGATGTGCGGCCGGAAGGGCGCTTCTCGGTGCTAACCTTATCGGAGATACAATGAGACTTCTGGTTCCCAATCGACGTTTGGGGCCAGTATTGTTCTTTCTCCGGGAGTGGAAGTCGTTCTCGTGCCACCGCTTGGGACGTGCGACTCGGAACTCAACCGCCCGGCAAGAGCTCGCTTCGTCCTGATCGGGGTGCCAGTGAGCTATTGTTTAATGTTCTGAGCATGACACGTGTCCGCTTTGCGCCCTCGCCCACTGGTTACCTTCATATAGGGGGCGCTCGAACATTCATCTTCAATTGGCTTCATGCTCGCCGCCAGGGCGGTGTCGTAGTTCTCCGCATCGACGATACGGACGTCGAACGCAACACGCAGACCTCTCTCGATTCCATCTACGAAGGTCTCCAATGGCTCGAACTAGGCTGGGACGAGCTCTACCGTCAATCCGACCGTCTCGATCTCCATCGCCAGGCCGCCTGGGCTATTTTCGAAAAGGGGCTTGCCTATCGCGACTTCACGCCCGCCTCTACGCCGCCTGAGAATCCGAGCGGAGGATGGCTTTTCAATCCGGGCATGCGAGAGCTCACCCGCGAGGAGAGCGATCGCCGGGCGGACGCGGGCGAACCCTTCGTCCTACGCTTCAGAGTGCCGCGCGACTCACGCCCCGAGGTTGTTATATCGGATTTCGTCTACGGGACCGTGAGCAAAGCTACCGGCGACCTCGAGGATTTCGCGCTGCTGCGCTCGACCGGCATGCCGACCTATCACATGGCCTCCTGCGCTGACGATGCCGATCTCCGCATCACGGACATCCTGCGTGGCCAAGAACATCTGGCGAACACGTTCAAGCACGTGCTGATCTTCGAAGCGCTTGGCGTCGAGGCGCCGACGATGGCTCACCTGCCGCTGTTGATGGCGCCGGACGGCGCAAAGCTATCCAAACGCATCCACGGCCCGGTGGTTAGCGTTACAACATATCGCGACGCGGGTTTCCTGCCGCATGCGTTCATAAATTTCCTTTCCTTGTTGGGGTGGTCGGCCAAGAATGACCGTGAGAAGATGTCGCGCGACGAGCTTGTCGAGCTCTTCTCGCTCGACGGCATCAACCGCAGCAACGCAACCATCAACTTCACTGACGAGGAACCCTTCGATCCTAAGGCCGTGTGGCTGAATGCTGAGCATATCCGGGCGCTCGATGTCGTTGACCTTGCGCAGCAATTGATGCCCTACGCCCAACAAGCCGGGTTTACGAATGCCACGCCGGAAAAGCTTCGCGCCATAACTCCGCTTATCCGTGAGCGAATCCGCTTATTGCGCGATGTGGGCACGGTCGCCGATTTCTTCTTCACGGAACCGCAGTCCTACGATCCCACGGAACTGATCCCCAAAAAGGGAGATGCTGCCCTGGCTGCGCAGGCGCTCCGTAAGTCGAAGGAAGTTCTGTCAACTGTGCCCGCCTTCGATCACGCAACACTTGAGGCAGCGCTTCGCACCGCTGCTGCTGAACTCAGCGTGAAGGCGGGACAGATGTTCCAGCCCATTCGCGTCGCGGTGTGCGGGCGTAAGAATGCACCGCCGCTTTTCGAAACGCTCGAGGTGCTCGGGCGTGACGCCGTTCTGACCCGTCTCGAGTTTGCTTTAGGAATTGTCTAATGAAGGATGCCGATTTACCCCGTTCGAATTTCGTTCGCGATTGGATTTCCTCAGACACTGCAAGTGGGAAATATGGCGGACGTGTGTGCACCCGCTTTCCACCAGAACCCAATGGCTACCTGCACGTCGGCCACGCCAAGAGCATCATGATCAACTTCGGCCTCGCGGAAGAGTTCGGCGGCAAGTGCAATTTGCGCTTCGACGACACCAATCCCACTAAGGAAGAGTCCGAGTACGTAGAGTCGATCATCGAAGATGTGAGATGGTTGGGCGGCGATTTTGGCGATCGGCCCTTCTACGCATCCGACTACTTCCAGCAGTTGTACGACTGGGCCGTCGACCTCATCAAAAAAGGTAAGGCCTATGTTTGCGACTTGAGCGGCGACCAGGTGCGAGAGACGCGCGGCACACTGACTGAAGCAGGAAAGAACAGTCCTTATCGGGAGAGAAGCGTCGACGAGAATCTGGACCTCTTCGCGCGTATGAAAGAGGGCGAGTTCCCTGACGGCTCGCGCACCCTGCGCGCCAAGATCGACATGGCCTCGCCGAATCTCAACATGCGGGATCCCGTCATGTACCGAATCCTGCACGCCGAGCATCATCGCACGGGCAATCGTTGGTGCGTTTATCCCATGTACGACTGGACGCACGGTCAATGCGACTCCATCGAGGGCGTCACCCACTCGATATGCACGCTCGAGTTTGAAGATCATCGTCCACTTTATGACTGGTATCTCGATCAGCTCGGCGTCTTCCATCCACAGCAGATTGAGTTCGACCGGTTGAACTTGACGTACACCGTAATGAGCAAGCGCAAGCTGCTGCAGCTCGTACAACAGGGCGTGGTGGAAGGCTGGGATGATCCCCGAATGCCGACGATTAGAGGGATGCGCCGGCGTGGCTACTCGTCACAAGGCCTGCGCAATTTCGCACGCAATCTCGGCGTGTCGAAGACAAGCGGCTTCACGGAGTTTGAGAATCTCGAACATTACATCCGGGCGGATCTGAATCGGACGTCTGCGCGCGTGATGACGGTCTTGCGCCCCCTCAAGCTCGTGTTGACGAACTATCCGGAAGGCCAAGGGGAGTTTGTGGAAGCCATCAACAACCCCGAGAACGCGGAGGCAGGCACGCGACCGGTACCCTTTGGCCGCGAACTCTGGATCGAACGGGAGGACTTCCGCGAGGAGCCTCCAAAACGCTACTACCGACTTTATCCGGGGAATGAAGTCCGACTGCGGTACGGCTACATCATCAAGTGTGACCATGCTGTGAAAGACCCCGTTACGGGCGAGATCACGGAGATTCACTGCACATACGATCCACAGTCGCGCAGCGGCCAGCAAACGAGGAGAGTGAAGTCAACCATCCACTGGGTTGCGGCAGCGGAGGCGATTCCAGTAGAGATTCGGCTCTATGACAAGCTGTTCACCGTCGAAAACCCAAATGAGTCGCCCGAAGGTCAAGATTTCACGATGCACGTCAACCCGAAATCGCTCGAAGTGGTCCACGGCAAGGCCGAGCCGTCGCTGGCGGGTGCCCGGTCTGGCGACCGCTATCAGTTCGAGCGTATTGGATATTTCTGCACAGATACGTCGTCGAAGGCCGAGCGGCTCGTCTTCAATCGTACCGTCGAGCTGCGGGACGAATGGGCGCGGCTTCAGAAGCGATTGTAAGGAGCCTCGGTGCCGGCGGACCGGGATCCGGCAGTGCGCTAAAAGTGCGTGGAGCTTCATGAGCGCAGCTATACTTGGGCAGAATGGCTCGAAGAATCATGAACGGACGGGTATTCACTGGCGTAGGTGACGCGAAAAACTGGGCAACGGCCCAGATTAGCGATCTGACCGGCTATCAGCTTGTTCCAGGAACACTCAACGTTAAGCTGGGCACCAAGATCACGAAGTGAGGCCGGACTTTACTTTGCGCATGGAATGCCGAGAAGATATGCGCCCCGAGGATCTGTATCTTGAACGTTGTTGGCTGCTGATCGGTGATGACAGGGTGCGGGCACTCATAGCTCGCACCAGCACAAATTATCACGGACCTAGAGTGCTTGAGATCATGGCCGAACAACGCCTGCGAACGACATATGCGCTCGCCAAGGAATCTGAACTGCAAGTAGAAGTCTGCGTACCGGATACTGAACGATGACTACTACAGGGCACACAGAGGCATGGGTGAAAGTCAACGCCCCAGTCGATGAGGGCGTAGCGGAAATCGTAGCACTGCTGAGCACCATCGATGGCCACTGGCGGATGCTCCCCGACCTCCACCAACCGATCAACGCAGAATTAGCGCACTACCCGGGATCCGGCAACCCCCGCGGTCGGCTGAAGGGAGTAGAATGATCCTGGAATGCACGTTCGAGAGTACAAGCCGGACCAATCCTTTCGAAGGGTATCCTGCAGCGCGACCTAAGCGTCGACGAGAGTCAGGCCTACATGACCCTTCAGAAGCAGAGCCGCCAACGCCGGATCTCCATGCGCAAAGTCGCCGAGGCGATCATCCTCAGCGACGATGTCAAGCGCATCCCCGGCGACCCGCCGGAAGAATAGGTAGGGGCGCAGCCCCCCAGGCCCACCGTTTCGGTACCGCCATGGAATAGCCGCGATGTACCGAGCGGCTGCCGCTGCCGGGGCATCCCCGATCGGACCGGTCGATGGTTGGCGACTCACAGTTCACGAATCACAGTTCACGAATCACGACTCCCGCGTTGACTCCCGCCCAGTTCCGTCCTACAATCTAAATTTAGGGAAGCCTAAATTTAAGGTTCACGATGCCTTCGCAAGCCGTTGACGACTACCTGAAGGCGATTTTCGAGATCGCGGGGGACCGCAGCCGCGCCTCCACCGCCGCGCTCGCCAAGAAGCTGGGGGTTGCTCCGGCTTCGGTCACCGGTATGCTCCAGAAGCTCGCCGAGCAGGACCCGCCTTCCGTCGAGTACGAGAAACATCACGGGGCGCGCCTTAGCGAGCCCGGCCGTCGGCGGGCGCTGGAAGTGATCCGCCACCACCGGCTGATCGAGCTGTTCCTTCACCGAACGCTCGGCTACACCTGGGACGAGGTGCACGACGAGGCCGAGAAGCTCGAGCACGCCATCTCGGAAACGCTCGAAGATCGCATCGCCGAAGCGCTGGGCGACCCGGAAGTCGACCCTCACGGCCACCCCATCCCGCGCAGGGACGGCTCGATTCCCAAGCGGCGCGATCTGCCGCTGCTCGACATGGTGGTGGGAGGGTCGGCGACGGTTTCGCGCGTGTCCGACCGCGACCCGGCCGTGTTGCGCTACCTCTCGGGGATCGGCATCGTCCCGGGCGTGCAGGTCAGCTTGAAAGAAAGAGGACCCTTTGACGGCCCTCTGATGCTCGGCGTGGACGGCATCGCCGAGACGCGCGCCTTGGGACCGCGCGTCGCCGCCGAGATCCATGTGATCCCCGGGCCGCGGATCGCGCCGCAAAAAGAGGCCAAGGGCAAGGCAGCCAAGGGAAAGGCAAAGGCGAAGTAGGGGCGAGGGCGGGCCATCGATGTCCGCCAGAACGAGGCCTCCGACTCGGGACTATCATGCAGGACGCATCGTCATTCTCCGGCGTTCTACTCCTGATCATCCTGATCGCGATCGCCACCTTCTTGCCCGGTTTCGGCTTGTGGGCGCAGTGGCGCAAACACCGAATGCAGCAGCGCCGACGGCTGTTCGAGGACGCTTTGAAGCACATCATGACCTGGGAGCACCGCGGTCAAGTGGCTAGCCCCGAGTCCCTGGCCGGCGCACTGGGCTTGTCACAGCGCCGGGTGCTGAACCTCGTCACTCAGATGGAGTCGCGCGGTTTGTTGGCGGGCGGGTCCGAGGGGCTGCGCCTGACGTCGGAGGGTGAGAGTTGGGCGCTGCACGTGATGCGCGCTCACCGCCTGTGGGAGCGCTATCTGGCCGACGACGCGGACATGCCGATGGCGCGGCTTCACCAGGCGGCGGAAAAGGCCGAGCACGAGTTGACGCCGGAGAGCCTCGACGTGCTCGACGCCCACCTGGGCCATCCGCAGCGCGACCCGCATGGCGATCCGATCCCGACGCGCGAAGGGACCCTAGCGCCGCTCAAGGCGGTCTCGCTGACCGAGTGGCCATCGGGGAAGCCGGCGCGCATCGTACACATCGAAGATGAGCCCGACGTCATCTTCCGGCAGATCCTGGCCGCCGGCCTCCGTCCCGGCAGCGCGATTCGCGTCCTTGATGACACGCCCGAACGTTTGGTAATCAGCGACGGCGAAAGCGAGCACCGCCTGGCGCACGTCGTCGCGGCGAACATTCAGGTGACCGAAGCGGCTGTCGCGGGCCGTCCCGAGGGCGCCAAACGGCTCTCCGACCTGCGCGAGGGCGAACCGGCGCGGGTCATCGAGCTCGACGCCGAGTGCCGCGGTTTTCGCCGCCGCCGCTTGCTCGATCTCGGCATGACGAGAAACGCCCGCGTCGAGCCGGCGCTCGATAATACCTTCGGCGACCCGCGGGCCTACCGCGTACGGGGCACCCTGATCGCCCTCCGCAAGCAGCAGGCCGACCAGATCTGGGTGCGGCCACTCGAAGAGTTATCCAAGGAAACCGAACACGCAGGAGTGGCGCAAGCATGAGCACGAATCCGGAATCGCAAGGGTGTGAAAGCTGCCCGGCCTACGGGGCGCTCGCCCAGATGGGCGTTTCGCTGGGCAAGTATGACCACCTCGTGGCGCTGGCGGGCAACCCCAACACCGGCAAGTCCTCGGTGTTCAACGCGCTCACCGGCCTGCGCCAGCACGTCGGCAACTGGACCGGCAAGACCGTCAAGCGCGCCGAGGGCGGCTACGCCTTCCAAGACAAGCACTACAAGCTGGTTGACCTGCCCGGCACCTACTCGCTTCTCTCGGCTTCGGAGGACGAAGAGATCAGCCGCAACTTCATCCTCTTCGGACGCCCCGACTGCACCGTCGTCGTCGTCGACGCCACCGCGCTCGAGCGTAACCTCAACCTCGTCTTGCAGGTGCTCGAAATCACCGACCGCGTCGTCGTCTGCGTCAACCTCATGGACGAGGCCAAGCGCAAGGGCATGGACGTCGATGTCCGCAGCCTGGCGCGTGACCTCGGCGTCCCCGCCGTGCCTACCGTGGCGCGCACCAAAGAGGGCCTGCACGAGCTCGTGCGGACCGTCGCGGAAGTGATCGCGGGCGACATTCGGACTAAGCCGCGGCGGTCAGCGCCACCCCCGGAGTTGCAACAGGCCGTCGACGAGCTGGTGCCGATGATTGAGCAGTTGGCGCCCGGCGTACCGAATGCGCGCTGGCTCGCCTTTCGCCTGCTCGACGGCGATCACAAGGTGCGGCAGGCGATTCTCTCCGGCGAGCTGACGGATCTGGAGGCGGCGCAAGCGGGGCCGGTTGAAACGACCAGCCGGGTGATCGCGATTCAAGGGGCACAATGAGCACGAAGACGGCCGATCCGAAAACCGTGCTGTTGCGCGCCGACGAGCTTCGCCGGCAACTCGGCGAAGACTTCCGCGACCGCATCGTCACGTCGCTGTACTCCGACGCTCAGCGGATCGCCGAGCGCTCCGTGCACGTTGGCGCGCGGCGCGGGTGGGACCTCGATCAGCGCGTCGACCGCGTCGTCACCTCGCCCTTCTTCGGCCTGCCGCTGATGCTGTTCATCCTGGCGGCCATCTTCTGGCTTACGATCATCGGCGCGAACTATCCGTCGCAGAAGCTGGCCGAGATGTTCTTCTGGTTCGAAAACGAGGCGGTCGCGGCATTCCAAAGCTGGGGCGTGCCGTGGTGGATTACCGGATTCATCTGGAACGGCGTCTATCGCGGACTCGCCTGGGTAATCAGCGTCATGCTGCCGCCGATGGCGATCTTCTTCCCGATGTTCACGATCCTGGAGGATCTCGGCTACCTCCCGCGCGTCGCCTTCAACATGGACTGGCTGTTCCGCAAAGCTGGCGCGCATGGCAAGCAGGCGCTGACCATGGCGATGGGCTTCGGCTGCAACGCCGCCGGCATCACTGCGACGCGTGTGATCGACTCGCCCCGCGAACGGCTAATCGCCATCCTCACCAACAACTTCGTGCCCTGCAACGGACGCTTCCCGACCCTCATCATGCTGGCGATCATCTTCGTCGCGGCGGCCTTCCCGCCGATGTTCGCATCGTTCGCCGCGGCGGGCGCGGTGGTGGGCGTGGTGCTGATCGGCGTGGGCTTCACGCTGCTGTCGTCATGGCTGCTGGCGCGAACGGTGCTGCAAGGGGAGGCCTCGGCATTCACTCTCGAGTTGCCGCCGTATCGCCGTCCCAGCATCTTGCGAATCCTCTACACGTCGCTGATTGATCGGACGATCTTCGTCCTGGGCCGCGCGATTCTCACCGCCGCGCCCGCCGGCGCCGTGATCTGGGTGCTGGCCAACATCGAATGGAACGGCGCCAGTCTGGCGCAGCACTCCGCCGACTTCATGCAGCCGCTCGGCTACGCCATCGGGCTCGACGGCGTGGTGCTATTGGCCTACGTGATCGCCATTCCCGCCAACGAGATCGTCGTCCCGACCATGCTGATGGTCTACATGGGCACGGGCATGATGAGCGACGTGACGTCATATGACGAAATCCGCACACTGCTTATCGACGAGAACGGCTGGACGATGCTTACCGCCGTCAACCTGATGCTCTTCTCGCTGCTGCACAACCCCTGCGCAACGACCATCCTCACGATCTGGAAAGAGACCCGCAGCGCCCGCTGGACCATCATCGGCTCCCTGATGCCGCTGGTGTTCGCGTTCTTGGTGACCTTCGCCGTAGCCACCTTGTGGCGGCTGGTAGTGTGATCGATAGCCCTCGCTAGGCGAAGTAGCCTCGGGTTAGGGTGACTGTCCCCTTTGGGGTCCCTTTGGGGTCGTCCCCTTTGGGGTCCTTTGGGGTCCTAGTCCTTTCCTGCCGACGCAGCCTGACGCCTCGTCCCGGCGTATCAGACCCGGATGTAAAATGCACTAAACATCCGAGGAGCTTCTGGAATGAAAGTGATCGCTGACCTTTGCGTGGTGCCGATCGGTGTAGGCGTTTCCGTCTCGCGGTACGTCGCCGCTTGCGAGCGAGTCTTGAACGAAGCCGGCCTGGAAACTCACCTGCACGCTTACGGCACGAACATCGAGGGCGAATGGGACGCCGTCTTCGCCGCCATTAAACGTTGCCACGAAGTTGTCCACGAGATGGGGGCCCCACGCGTCACAACGAGCCTCAGACTCGGCACGCGTACTGACAGGGACCAGACAATGCAGGAGAAGGTCCTAAGCGCCCAGGAGAAGATCTGATCTTTGGCGTGCCAGCTACCTCAGCCAGAACGCTCCAGTTGGCGTAATCGGGGATGCGCCCAAGACTAAGCCATGCGAGATCCACACGTCGTTTCGCTTTGCTATCTTCTCAAGACGGACGAAACAACCACATTTGACAATCCTCCACCGCTTGCTTTGGAAGAACCTGCGTTCTCGTTGCATCTTGACAACAACATCGCCACAGTTTCGATGACGGAACACTTCAGGTCTGAGGAGCAGGCCCGTGGGAAGGTTGATCCGTGGATGCGTGCTTGGGAGCTTGAGGTGGCGTTGACACGAAAAGGGCAGTCCCAGATTCACTTTGAGTTTGACGGTGCGGAGATCATAGACCGTAATCCGCCACCACGAGGTGCCCCACAAGTTGTCACTCCCAAACCCGTAACACTTAAGCCCGGATTTCCGATTTGACCGTTGCCTGCTAACCAACCGGGCACTCTCAGCGCCCTTACAGATGCGGGTTTGAGCGCAGCGCAAGAGAGCGGGAGGGCGACACCCAGTGGGTGACAAAGAGCAGAGGGCATTTCAGCTATCGTTCAACGGATTTCTTAAGGTCGATTTCCAAGGCTCGCGGGTGACCTCCGATGGCGGGCTTGTTCTCGTCCGAGAACTGGACGAGCGGCTCGGAGTGGGCAAGCTGATCGACGAGCATCTGACGGATTCGCGACAAGGCTCGAACAAGAAGTTCCCGCTGGCCGATCTGGTGCGACAGTCGGTCTACAGCCGACTCGCAGGCTACGAGGACCTCAACGATGCCGTTCGTGTCTCCGCCGATCCGACGTTTCGCTTGCTGGGCTCGAAGAAAAACTGGGATCGCGGTGGGGCGCTCACCTCGCGACGGCAAAGTTTTGAGGCAGAGCTGCTGGCCAGTGAAGAGAACCTGCTTGGGTTGATGGCGGTGAACCGCGAGTTGGTCGCTCAAGCCGAAGCGCAGGACCAGTCCGAGCGCGTCGTGCTCGATATGGACTCCACCGAGAGCCCGGTCCACGGTCAGCAGGAAGGCAGTGCCTACAACGGGCACTTCGAGTCCACCTGCTACCACCCGCTGTTGCTGTTCAACCAGCACGGCGATTGTCTGGCGGCGAAACTGCGAGCGGGCAACGTCTCCAGCGCCGAGGACTGGGACGAGTTGCTGCTGCCCGAGATCGAGCGCCAACAGGCCGAAGGGAAACACGTGATGTTCCGGGCCGACGCAGCCTTCGCCAAGCCGGAGATTTACGAAGCGTTGGAGCAGCGTGGCGTGGACTATGTGATTCGCATGCCGGCCAACAAGAACCTGGAGTTGGAGATCGAAGATATTCTGTTCCGTCCGCCGGGCAGGCCGAGCGCCAAGCCGCTGGTGCGCTACAAGAGCTTCCGCTACCAAGCCGCGAGCTGGTCCAAGCCCCGACGGATCGTCGCCAAGGTCGAGCTTCATCCCGGCGAGTTGTTTGCGCGACCCGGCTTCCTCGTAACCAACAAGGCCTTGCCGAGCCGCTCGGTGGTGTGCTTTTACAACAAACGCGGCACCGCCGAACAGTGGATCAAGGAAGGCAAGCAGGCCACGAGCTGGACGCGGCTGTCGTGCCATCGCTTTCGAGCGAACGAGGTGCGGCTGCAACTGAGCGTGCTGGCTTACACCCTGGGCAACTTGTGGCGGCGGCTCGGACTGCCGAGCAGGATCAAGAGTTGGTCGCTGACGACCTTGCAACACAGGTTGATGAAGACGGGCGGTCGGCTCGTCAAGCACGCCCGCTATTACTGGCTGCTGCTGGCGGAGGGGCATCTGAACCGGCGGCTGTTCGGTGACATGCTCAGGCGGCTCGCGGCGCTACCAGTGCCAGGCGGGTAGCTAGCGACGGGCTGCGACGGACAAGAGACGCCGAGTTGCTGAAGAGCGAACTACTAGGGAGCAGTGTCGGCGAAAAGCCCCCCAGCGAGTTGGAACGCGGCGATGAAGCGGCATTCAGCGACCGAATCGGGGGCGAACGGGGCATCGACCGTGAGAGGAGAACCAAGGTCTTGCATCCGAGCCGCGGATGGGAGCACCCTGACCGTGTCGGGATGGCCAAAACGGAAATCCCGGTTAAGTTGCAGGTCGGCACCTCCGTAAAGGTCCATGTTACTCACAGAACTTATCCTGAACCACCGAGCCGCTTCAGAGAGTCGCAGGATGTTGAGGTAATGTGGCTACGTTATGAGGGATACCGAGATGGGAAGGAGCCACTCACCGCCATGGCCTATTTCTGCCTCACCGTTGTCGAGGCACGGAGTGGCCCTAAAGGGCAGAAACGCCCAAATGCCGCCAAGCAGCTGAAGGTTGAACCCAAAGTGTTAAGCAAACTGGGCGAACTGAGTTCACAAGTCGGCGATAACCAAAAAGCCAGGAAGTGGGGTATCCATTTGACTCAGGTGACCACAACATACTGTGGTTGGCCATTGGCGGCCCCCGGAAAGGCTTGCCGATAGCACCACGTTTCCAAGCCTGCGATGGCCATGGCGCGTGCGTAATCCTTGATCGGCCCGAAACGCAGCCTCGTGGCCCAATTGCCTGCAGACCGGCGTCTGGCGCCCCAGGGTGCATTCTGGGTGCAGTGTGCTGGCGTCCATGGATCGACCAAACCACAACGCCTAGGGGCTACCTGAGTCAAGTGGATACCCCATAGCCAGGAAATTTGGTGGGTCTGGTCGATCCCACACTGACCGCGAGGAACGATGGCTGAAAGAGACGGTCTTGGCGCTCATCCGCCGCGTCGGCGAATACGATTGTGACCCCAAGGCGCCCTTACCAGCTCTTACGATGGCCGACCTGCCGAATCTCTGACGCCCATCTCGGTCGGACGGCAACATTCAGTTAGAGACAACCGCACCGCTCAGCACATATTTCAGATCTCTTCGGTGCCTGCAAGTTCCGCTTGCGGATATCGGTGACGGGATATCGGTGGATATCGGTGACAGTCACCGATTGGGCGTACTCCAAAGGCGGTCACGGATTTTCAAGAACGATTTCTCCCATCGTTTCAATAACTTACCTCCCCAGCCACTCGCTACCCCCACCATCGACCCTTACACTAGAAGTGAAGAAAGCTGGCGGAGATCCGTCGCCCAACAGGACAGCAGGTGAAAAGCCCATGCCAAAAGGCCGACCAGCCGGCCCGGGTAACCAACGTGGCTATCCAGCCCGATACCGCGCCCCAGAGCTTGAGGTCAATGAAAGAGCTTCCAGCGCAAACGGACCGGTTGCAGAGGAGGCTTACAATGGAGCGGGGCGGCGAAAGTGTTCCGGGCTGCGGACTCATTGCGAGTTCCGTTCTCCCAACGAACGTGCCCTTCTCTTTCGCCGCCCTTTGCTCAATACATCTAGATCAGATCGCTTCGACTACTACTGGTCCAACGGGTTTTCTCGAAGGGATCCGTCCTCGCGGAACGGAAGAGGCACATCGACCGCCGTAGGACTTACGCAGCGGCCGACTCGGCGGAATTGCGCGTTGCCGAACCCGATCGTAATGCCAAATCCGCCGTTCTCGCGCCACTCCTTCCAGTGACCGGAGCCGGCTCTGGCCGTAACGATGTCCCAGTCCATGCCGTCGTGACCGACGTCCTGAGCGTAGTCGCCGTGCATGCGGATCTCGTCACCCTCTTGCGTGGCGATGCCGTTCCAATCCGGGAACGTATCGGAGTACCAGCGGTAGCGCAGGTGTGTGCCTACCTGTCCGGCGACGAAGAAGCACAGCCCCCTGTGTGGCTTGAGGCGTGTGGACTGGGCTCGAATCATTGAAGAAGGTAATGGTCCAACGGTTGCCACCCTGAACCAGATTGGGTAGGGGTCGTACTTGAGCGGATGCGCTGACCGATAGGGTCAGTAGCACCAAGACACTCAAGCTCAGGGTTGCAACTGCTTTGATCGTAGATTGTGTCAAAGTGAATCTCCTTTGGTGTGTTCTGTGAATTGAGAATATGAATCGCAGGCCGTGCCGGCCCCTGGTCACACTTGTCCCGCACGGGATACAGTGATCCCGCTACCGACAGCCGGCATAACTGCCATGCCGTCGTTGTCTCCGATAGGGTTAATCGAGACTTTCGTTACGCAAGAAAGCCCCGAGTTATCACGGGTAGGGTAAAACCAACAGTCTGACGAAAGGGTGGCGCGGCCCACCACTCGCACTGTGGTCAGCAACTAGAGGGCCAAACCTCGAAAGGTCCATAGTTGGTGAATTGATGGACATATAGCAGAAACCGTCAGCCTCCGGCGTGGCGAACGGACACGTTATGCGTGTAAACTTCACCCATGCGGGCGATCGGCCCGAAGGCCGACCCTGAGCAACACGCTTTCGGATCTGAACTATCAGGGTATGCACTTGACTCCCGAGACCCCAACATATAGCATGCGGGGCTGTGGAGGACTACCCGCGGACGCTGGAGGAGTTTGAGGGCGTTTTGCCACTGAGCAGGCGTGTCGCGAGTATCTGATGCAACTGCTCTGGCCACAGGGTTTTGTGTGTCCCCGCTAGGGCGGAGAGCTCGGCCCAGCCGGCGGGGCCTGCTGCGGTGTGGGCAATGCGATTATCAGGCTTCGGTGACGGCGGGCACGATTTTCCAGGACACGCGCCTGCCGCTGCGCACCTGGTTTCGGACCATGTGGTGGGTGACCAGCCAGAAAAACGGGGCGAGCGCACTGGGACTGCAAAGCATCTTGGGTCTGGGAAGCTACCGTACCGCCTGGGCGTTGCTGCACAAGCTGCGGCGCGCGATGGTGCGGCCCGGCCGAGAACGGCTCAGCGGTCGCGTGGAGGTCGACGAGACCTATGTGGGGGGCGCAGAAGAGGGACTGCGCGGACGGCAGACGCAGAAAAAAGCACTGCTAGCCATCGCCGCCGAGGAAGACGGCGCGGGGATAGGAAGGATCCGTATGAAGCGCATCCGCGGAGCGTCCAAGCAACAGCTGCACGGCTTCATCCAAGAGGCTGTCGAGCCCGACAGCACGATCCACACCGACGGCTGGGAAGGGTACGTCGGCCTGGAGGCGCTTGGCTATCGGCACGAGTACGACTTTCTGGCCGGTTCGAGCCAGTCGGCCTCCGAGCTGTTGCCCCACGTTCACCGGGTGGCTGCCCTGTTGAAGCGCTGGTTGATCGGGACGCACCAAGGCGCTGTGAGCCGTGAACACCTGGACTATTACCGGGATGAGTATACGTTTCGATTCAATCGACGACGCTCTCGTCACCGGGGAAAGCTCTTCTACCGGCTTGTACAACAGGCCGCGACCGTTGGGCCCACGACCTATTCAGAGATGGTCCAACACCTACGCGGCAGGCGGACCGGCCAACCACAAGATGTGGGGTAGTCGGGAGTGAAGTGCATACCCCGACTGAACTATACTGATGCCGTCCGCCGCCCCTCGCTGGCGCTCGAGCGGGCGAGCCATACCCGTGGAGGGGCCGGCAGAGTGAACACGATGACGCGCAGACGGTGGCTCCAGACGGCGGCCTTCGCGGCCGTTGCGCCCCCCGCACTGGGAGGTGCTGACTCCCGGGCCGACTCCCCGGGCCCCAACATCTTGCTGGTGCTCGCCGACGACCTCGGCTACGGCGACCTGGCCTGCTACGGCCACGACGTCATTCGGACGCCCAACCTCGACCGCTTCGCCGCCGAAGGCCTCCGCTTCACCGACTGCTACGCCGGCGCCGCCAACTGCTCCCCGTCGCGCGCCGCGCTCATGACCGGACGCACCCCTACCCGCGTCGGCATCCACAACTGGATACCCATGCTCTCGCCGATGCACCTGCGTCCCGAGGAGGTCACCGTCGCCACGCTGCTTCGCGGCGCGGGCTATGCCACCTCGCATGTCGGCAAATGGCACCTCAACGGCATGTTCAACCTCACCGGCCAGCCGCAGCCCTCCGATCACGGCTTCGACCACTGGTTCTCGACCCAGAACAACGCCCTGCCGAATCACCGCAACCCCTACAACTTCGTGCGGAACGGTATCCCCGTTGGGCCGCGGGAGGGGTACGCGGCCGACATTGTCGCCGACGAGGCGATCTATTGGCTCGGCGAGGAACGCGACAAGAGCAAGCCGTTCTTCCAGTTCGTCTGCTTCCACGAACCGCACGAGCCGATCGCCTCGCACCAGCGGTACACCGACCTCTATCCATCCGACGACCCCAGCTACTCGGCGCATCACGGCAACGTCACGCAGATGGACCAGGCCTTCGGCAAGCTCATGCGCGCGCTCGACGAGATGGACCTCCGCGAAAACACGCTCGTCTTCTTCACCTCTGACAACGGACCCGCGATCACAAACATCCATCCGCACGGGTCCGCCGGACCGTTGCGCGACAAGAAGGGCTACCTCTATGAAGGTGGCATCCGCGTCCCCGGCATGCTGCGCTGGCCCGGGCACACGCAGGCGGGGCAAGTGAGCGGCGCACCCATCTGCGGCGTGGACTGGCTGCCGACCGTCTGCGAGGTAGCGGGCGTCGCGCCTCCGAGCGACCGCGCCATCGACGGGACCAGCTTGCTACCGCTGCTTGACGGCAGCGGCGCCGCCCGGGTCATCAACCGGCGCACACCCCTCTACTGGCACTTTAACGCCGCGCAAGGCAAGCCCAAGGTGGCCATGCGCATAGGCGACTGGAAACTGCTGGCCCACTTGTCCGGACCCGACGTGCCCCCCCGTGGCAGCATCAAAGAGGAGGTACAACAGGCCCTCAAGACCGCCGAGCTCTCGACGATGGAGCTATACAATCTGCGCCGCGACATCGGCGAAACCGACGACCGCTCTTCCCGCGAGCCCGAGCGGTTGCGCGGGATGGCCCGCGCGCTGCGGACTCTCTACCACGAGGTGCGCGACGAGAGCACGATCTGGCCCGCCTGGGAGTTCGCGCGCTACGAGTCGGGCCGGATCGAGTGGCCGCCCTACAGCAAGCCCCGCCGGTGATCCGGCGGACGTGGCTCGCGCCCGTGGCGAGCCGAGCCGTGCTCGGGTCTTGCGCCCGACCCATCGCAATCTCTCCTAGAACTCCACGCGACCGCGTCCGAAGCGAGCCACGAACATTGCGTACGCCATCTCCTTTCGCAGCCTGCTCGACTCAAACACGACGCGAGCCGCGAAGCGGCGTTGGATGTTAGCCCTGGGTGAAGGCCAAGCCGAAACCCAGGGACCGTCCCCCCTAGACATCTTTCGAGCCCTGACAGGGCGATGGAAAACCCACCAAGCAGAACTCGGCCACCATGACATCAGCGGGATCGAACACGCTATCACACGGCGTCAGGAAGGAGACCGCAACAGGAGGAGCCCTCGAAAGCGCGATACGACAAACCGCCGCCACTAGGCCGGACCAAAGGTAAGACGCCCTTCGGCCCGCTCTACTCCGAATCCACTTCGGCGGCGCTTGAAGCCCCCTCGGCCTCCGCCATCGCTTTGGAGAGGTACTTCTCGACGATGGGAAACAGCTCTTCGCCCTCGAAGATGCCGCGGTTCAACAGGTTGTAGCCGAAGTCCTCTTGGATCCAACCCTTCTGGTCAATGATGAAAACGTGCGGCACCTCGAAGCTCGGGCGCTGCGGCGTGAGCTTGAAGTAGGAGATCGCCACCTGCCGGCAGTCGAACAAGATCACACTGTCCTGCAAGTTGTTCTTGGCCTGGTAGTCACGCACCGTCGCCTGGTTTTCCGGAGGCGAGTTGACGATCGACAGCACCTGAAGGCGGCCCCGGTACTCCTTCTGAAGCGCCCCCAGCACCTCGGAGAAAGTGCCGCAATGGGGGCAATCTGTCTTCATGATGTTGACCAAGACGACCTTGCCGCGATAGTCGTACAGGTCGTGCTGCTTGAGGTTCGAGTCGGGCAACGAAAACCCCGGAGCACGGCGATTCGACAGCTCGCCCGCCGCCCAGCCGGCCGTCGCCAGCGCGAGCGTCAATCCACACAAAACCACACCTCTTCGCATACTTAGCACCCTATCACAGCACCGATCAGCGGTCCCGATCCAACGTACGGCGCGTCCCGAATCCGTGCCTAAGGCGAAGCCGTGTCATGTAGGGGCACGGCATGCCGTGCCCTCGGCGTCGCAACCGCCGCCAACGTCCCTTTCCCGCACCCCCGCCAATAACCGGCTCCTCCACCAACCCTTTGCTATCCTGCATGGGGAGGTCGCCGTTCCCCCATGAATTTCCGTTCTTTCTCTGCCGCGCTATTCGCATTTTTCCTCACATTCTCCGCCTGGACGCCCGTATTGCCCGCCGCGCCGCAAGCTGACGACGAGCCGGCCGACGAGGCCTCCGACGAGCCCACCCCGACCTACGACGAAGCCCGCGCCGAGGCGCACGCCTATGCCGCGCAGTACAAGGAGTTCCTCTCCGAGGCGCGCACCGAAGTCACCGTTGTCGAGGAATCCATTCGCCTGGCCGAGCAGCAGGGCTTTCGCGCCTTCAGCGAAGACAGTGCTCTCACTCCCGGCGTCAAGTTCTACGTCAACAACCGTGACCGCGCCTTAGTGCTGTTCGTCGTTGGGCAGCAGCCGATCCGCGAGGGTCTGCGGATCATCGCCGCCCACATCGATTCCCCGCACCTTGATCTCAAGCCGCATCCGCTCCAAGCCTCCGGTGGCTTCGTCAAGCTCCAGACACTGCCCAACGGATACCTCAAGACCTACCAGTGGGTGAACCGGCCCCTAGCGTTGATCGGCCGCGTTTACAAGAAAGACGGCCAGGTCGTCTCGATCAACGTCGGGCTGCGTCCCAGCGACCCGGTCTTCGTCATCCCCGACCTGGCGCCGCACGTCGACACCTCCCAACGCAAGCGCACCGCCCAGCGCGTGATCGGCGGAGAAGAGATGGACCCGGTCGCCTACTCGCGCGTCACCAAGGAACAGTCCAAGGTCTTGACGAACGCGAAGGATCATCTCAAGAATGTCTACGGTATCGAAGAGGAGGATTTCGTCAGCGCCGAACTGAGCTTCGTGCCCGCCCAAGCGCCGGCCGACGTAGGTTTCGACGGCGGACTCCTCGGCGCCTACGGGCAGGACGACCGATCGAGCGCCTACGCCGCCTTGCGCGCTTTGCTCGACCTCGACAGCCCTCGTTTCACCAGCGTCGTTTTCCTCGCCGACAACGAAGAAACCGGCAGCAACAATAACACCGGGGCCAAGTCCTCGGCGCTCAACGATCTACTGGCGGAAATGATCTTTCGCCAGGAAGGCGACGGCTACCGCGACGTCTTGGTTCGCCGGGCGCTGCGCAAGACCCTGGTCGTCTCGGCCGACGCCAACCCGGGCGTCCATCCCATCTGGTCGTCGAGCCTCGAACGTGCCAACGCGCCGCGCCTGGGCAAGGGCGTGAACATCAAGCTCTACGGCCGCGGCCTGAGTCCCAACGCCGAGGTCACCGCTCGCCTCCGCAAACTATTCGACGATAACGACATACCCTGGCAGACGATGACCTACAAGGTCGGCGGGGGCGGTGGGAGCACCTTGGGACCCTTCCTCGCCGACGACAACATGGAGGTCATCGACATCGGCATTCCCATGTTGTCGCTGCATTCCCCGTTCGAGATCAGCGCCAAGTCCGACCTCCACGCCCTCTACCGCGCGATGGCCGTCTTCTTCGATAAGATCGACGCTCCCTAAGCCCTAAGAAGAAACAGAGCCCCGGACGGGAGTAATGGGGTCAAACCCCCCATCGATCCCGTGGAGGCCCCGACCCGGCTTCGGTACGCGGCGTCCCTTACTGAATCAGCCGGAAGATGTCACTAGCCACCTGCTCAAAGGCCGCTTCCAACTCCGACGCGTTTGGCGTGATGATCGTGCGTCCGACCGGCTCGTTCGTGTCATACACCGGCGAGGCCGGATCATTGGCCACGCGCAGAAGCAGGTCCTGATCGAGGGGAATCGCGGGCGGCGCGGCGGTCCCTCCAAGCCCGATGGCGAAGATCTTCATAGGGATGTTGGGGTCCTGGCGCGCCAGAGTGGCCGTGTTCATCGTGGTGTTGGCGGAGATCGCCCGAATCACGTCACCGCGCGTCCTCGGAAACCCGCCCAGCCATGAGGGAATCGTGCGCGATCCTTGAACCGACACTCCATGGAGGTTCATGAGCGGCAAGGCCGGCACGCGATTGCTGAGGTCGTTCCCCCAGCTAAAGCCACAACCCGGCACAAAATCTTGCTCGTCGCCCGAGAACGGCGCAGGGCCCGCATTCACCTCCGTCAGCCCCATCGAAGTCATGCTCGTCGAATTCGTAAAGCCCCAGGCCGTGCCGACCTTTTGTTGCCCCGCGCAAGTGCTGGCCGTCACGTCGAAGGTCCCGCTGAACGTTGTGGCGGCGCCGTCCGTAAAGAAGACAATGACGTTGAGCGGATCGGGGTCGTTAAGAGTAGTCAAGGCGTTGTAGGCGAGCCACAGGCCGTCACTCGAATTCGTTCCAGAATTGACCGAGATCAATTGGTTGATCAAGTTGACGAGATCCGGCTTGAAGGCGGTTGCAGGGGCACGATCCAGCCACGTTGCGGTCCCGAAACTCACCAGGCCCAGCTTGTCGCGGGTGGCGTCGAAATGGTCGACGAACTGGCCGGAGGCAAACTGCAGGTCATCGAACGCCGTGGGACCTGGGTTCGAGCCCGGCGAGCCACTCATCGACCCCGAGCGGTCGAGAACCAACATCAGATTCACGTCGCGCCGCAGCGCGGTGGCCGAGGCGCTGATAGGCAAATCGTTGTAGCCCGCAAAGCGCAGGAAGTACGTCGGCACCGTGACCGTCGCCGACACCAGGACGGTGCGTGTTCCGTCCCCGTTGTCGGTGATGACCGGCGTGCTGTGGTTGCGGGAATGGGTCAGCATGAAATCGGACGGGAAGTTAGCGTCGAAGAGCTGCTGTACCATCAGGTTCACCGCCGCTTGCTGCTCGGCCTGGGTCTCGCCTTCGCTGAGAGCGCGCGCGGCGGCCAGGGCGGCGGCGTCCACACTCGTCACGAGCTTCGCTTTCACCGCGTACGCATAGATCAGGTCCACCGCCATGGCGGCCATACTGACCAGCAGAACCGAGAGCGCTGCAATCAGTGGAATGACTTGGCCAAGCCGGGGGCGCCGAGGAATCCCGATCAGATCGTGCAGTCGGTTTCGCATGAAAGAGTTCCCTCCCTCGAGATCAGAACACCGCCCGCGAATAGATGCCCGCGGGGCTGAAAAATCCGGGGAAGAGCAGATCCACCGGCTGGTGATAGCACTCCGCCACGAAGATCCGCTCATTGCCCGTGAGCGTAATGCCCCCCGGCATCTGAGCGCGCGCCTGCAGGTCGTTGTCGGGGTTCTGGACGTCGCCGTTCGCCTGCACGGTCGTGGGAGTCCCGATCGAGCTACTAAAGATCGAAGGGTTCCCGATTCCGATTCGATGCACGACTACGGGTAGCCCCAGGTTCTGTCCGGAGTCGGCGAGAACCACCGTGGAAAGGTAGATTACGCCTAGTCCACCGGTGGTGGTCATCTGCATCCCTGTGGCGGCCTCGAGCAGCAGATCCTGGTTCTGTGACACGCTGAAATCGACCCCGCGCCCATACATGTTCCCGGCGTTGCGGACGAGTTGTGAGACGGTCAGGTGGCGGTCGACGTTCACGCCAACCGCGAATGTGCCAATCGCCATCATCACGAGAAAGGGCAGGGAGATGGCAAACTCAACAAGCGCGTCTCCGGCATTGTGCCGGCGGGCGCGGAGCAGCGGTGAACGAGACCGGTCCATGATTCACTCCCTTGCCGGGGGCTGTCCGGGGAAGGGCTCCATCTTGTCGAGTGCGCTGACCGTGACGTGGTAGCCGTTGCCGGTTCTGAGTACGGGCCCTACCGCCGGGATCTCATAGTTTTCGACCGACACCACGACGATGTTGCCCGCGCCGTTCACGGCCGTCGCGCCGAATCCGTTCGCCGTGTAGTAGCGAATCTGGATTGTCGCCTCGTCCTCCGGAGCGGTTAACAGCGATAGCGAGTTTTGCTTGACCACCGATTTGATGGATGCATCGTGGGCCATGCCCGATAGCGTGTTCCCGGCGATCGCGAAACGAACGCCCTCACGGACGGCGTGATGGAGAGTCGCCTTCACGAACACGGCGTAGGAAAAGTCAAACGCCGCGAACAGTAGTGCCATCAGGAGCACGAAAACCATGCTGAAGGTAATGACGGTTTGGCCGCGCTTGCCACGGCGCAGACCCGCCGTTTGAGCGACGGCGGTGCTTGTGGAAATACCCATGTCCACGGCTCATATCGGCCGGGATGGGCGAATCGAGAGTCCTTTTTTGCGGGCGGATCGGACGAAAAGCCGTCGCTCGCCCACACCTTGACTCGACGTTGTAGCAGCCGCAAAGCGGCGTTGGATGTTAGCCCGGCGGTGAAGCCGTCAGGCGTAACCCCGGGCATCGTGCTTTTGCGCCTGGAGCCCTGAAGGAGCGATGGAAGAGCCTCGAGGTGTCGAGTGGCTGCAACCCAGACCGCCGCGAGCCCGGGCTAGTCTTGGGCGGTGGCCGGGACCGGTGAGCGGGGGGGCGGGTTCGAAATCTTCATCGGCTTGAGCACGAAATAGCCCTTGGCGAGTTGCGGCTTGAGTTCGAGGGCCTTCTCGAAGTGCTGGATCGCTTCCTGCTCACGGCCCAACGAGCGGGCCACCGAACCCAGGTTGAGGTGGGCTTCGGCGAAGTCCGGCTTGAGCTGAAGAGCTTCGGAATATCGGTCGAGCGCCCTTTGATGCTCGCCGGCTTTCTGCTCAAGTAGGCCCGCATTGAAAAGGATCTCCGGCGAGTCCTTCTTGAGAGCGACGAGCTTGCTATAGAGGCTGCGCGCGCCATCGAGGTCCTGTTCGCGGACCCGAATCGAAGCCAGACCCAACATCGCCTCCACTTCCTCGGGATGGAGTTCAAGGGCCTTCTCAAACGCCCCGCCGGCGCGATCCGTCTGGTTGAGTTTGAGGTGAACGACGCCCAGGTTCATCCAGGCGTCGGCCCAGTCGGGCTTGAGTTCCGTACAGCGTTCGTAGGCGGCGGCGGCCTTCTCCCATTCCTCGGCCTTTTGCATGGCGATGGCGAGGCGGAAGATCGGCTCGGGCGAGTCGGTAATCTTGGCGATCGTCGAGTAGCACGAGACCGCGGCCTCCAGGTCGCCCGCCTTTTCGAGCAGCGTCGCCATGCCGTAGAGCGCCGGCAACGAATTGGGGTCGAGTTCCAGGACCTTTTCGTAGCTCGTCCTGGCGTCGTCGTCCCGCCCCACCTCCTGCAGGCAGGCGCCCAGGTTGAGGGCTGATTCCATCGAGTCCGGCCTGAGCCGCAGAGCACCGGTGTAGGGCTCGATCGCAGACTCCGGCTCTTCCAGCTTTTGATTGACCAGCCCAAGGTTGTGCCAGCCTTCAAACGAGTCCGGGCTGACCTTCACTAGTTGCTGATAGTGCGTGCGTGCCGTCGAGAGGAAGCCCTCGCGGTAACAGGCAAACGCCAGTCCCTCGAGCGCCTTGACCGAGTCGGGGTCTGACTGTAGGATCTGCCGGAAGCAGTTGGCCGCCTCGGTGTACTGCTCGGTCTTGCTATAAAGGCCGGCCAGGTTCGAGAGCACTTCATCCGATTCCGGCTTCAGCTCGAGTGCCCGGCGGTAGTACTGGACGGCTTCGCGATAATCCTCGTCCAACTGGTGCGCCACGCCCAGCCCGAAGATCGCGGTGTACGACTCCGGATCAAACTGCAGATAGGCGTGATAGGCTTGCTTGGCGCCTGCAAGGTCCTTGAGCTTGAGACAGGCCCCGGCCAACCCAAGGTATGCGTCGCCCAATTCCCGCTCATGTTGCACGGCGGCGGCGAAGGCATCCCGCGCCCCCTCATAGCGGCCGATCGCTTCCAGCGCCAGGCCTAGGTTGAACTGCGCCGCGCCGTTCGTCGGATCCAGGCTAACCAGTTCACCGTAGGCCTCCGAGGCCTTCTCGAAGTCGCGGCCCTCGAGATAGATCTGTGCCATGGCCGAGTTGACTTCGGCCATGTCCTCGCCGGCTTCTCTCGCCTTGAGGAGTTCTTCCAGCGCCTGATCGAGTTGCCCCCGCAGGTAGTACCGCACGGCGGCGGCATAGTGCTGCGTTGCCTCGCTGACGTCTTCGCGGGCAGCTTGTGATGGCTCGGACGGCTCGGCGAAGTCTTCCACCAGCCGCGGGGCGGCCGCCCGCGAGTCGCCGTTGGACTCGGCCCGTTGGGCTTCAGCGCCGAGTTCGTCCGGCACGGGCTCTTGCTCCGCCGGATTCCCTTTTTGCAAGTCGCCGAAGATGTTCATGCACGTGTTCCCTGAAGGCGTCGAGGGCAAACCCCCCCTGACGCAACCGGGCTACCATTTCAAAATGTACACTGGCCGCCCTCGGAGTCGCAGTCGGGTATTCACCTCAATTCATCCGACGATTCAAGCGGCTGTTCCCCTCATGCCCTTAGCGGACTCCGCAGGGGAAGCCCGGCTTCCCGGCACTCCATCCCCAGCGCTCCACCGGCAACGCTCAACCTACCGAAAACCGTTGGGTTTCAAAATCCATCTCCTCCAACATCGCTTCCGAGTCACGGGCGACCGGTTCCGCCACGATCAGCTCGGTTACGGTCAGCTCTCCCGGTCCCGGGGCCTCGGGTTCGTGGCCGGCCAGCAGGCTTTGCGGCAGGACAGGCTCCGAGTGAGGCGCCATCGGGCCCTCGTTTTCGGTCAACAGCGGGCCCCGGTCCGGAGCATCCGTCTCCGTCACCCCCCGGACCGCCAGGTTGTCCAACAGCGAGTCGAACGTCATATGCCGCCGGATCGCCTCGATCACCCATTCGCCTTCCGAAGGACCGCACGCCGATTCCAACGGCAACGGCCCCACTCCGAGTTCCGGCGCCTCCGCGGCCGGGAGGGCAGGGGCGAGAACCGATGTCGGACCCTCCGTTTGGGAGCCTCCGTTCGCATCCGATCCCGCCTGCGTTTGCGAGGAGCCGAACGACGCCTTCGGTTCGACAGGCAGCAGGTCGAGGTGAGGCTCGATGTCAACCGGTCGCGATCGGTCGGAACCCGGGGGACTGGCTTCGGCCGGAGTGTAGCTTGGCTGGTCCGCCGCCTTCTGCGCAGGCACTGGAAAGGCAAGTACTTTGCCGTCGGCATCAACTTCACCGGACGGCGGCTTCACGTCCGGAGGAGTCGTCTCCGTCAATCGCGCGACCGCGTCTGCCGCGGCGCTGGCGTCTGCCGCGGCACTGTGCTCAGCCTCCACGTCCGCTTTGAGTTCCTTGGCTGCGTCGGGGGACGATAGGGCCTCGCCACCCGACAGGTTCAGCACGGCTTCTTCGAACGCCGCGTGCGCGGGCTCGTTGTCCTCGACCTGGGCCGGCAACTCGGCGTCAAGTCCCTCGATCGCTGTCCCCGCATCGCCTTCGGTCAGGCGCGACAACAACGAGATGGCATGCTCGGCGCCGATATCGGCGGGGGGGGCCGCTTCGAGTTCAGCGCTCAGTGCCGGCTCCGACAGGTCCAGGCCGGCTGGGCCCTCTGACTCACCTTCAGGGTCGACTTGCATCGCCGACGCCAGGGCCGCGTCGAGGATCTCGAAGCCCTCAGATTCGGGAGTCTTGCCGGCACCGGCCACGAGAGGGGAATCCCCGCCAAGCTCGCCATGCAACAATGTACCAGGGGCGATTCGCTCGTCGGTTTGAAGGGGAGGACCGGGGGCATCGGAAGTTGGTAGGCCGACTTGCTCCTCGCTTTCCCGCGCGCTGCTCTCGGCGCTTTCCCCCGCGCTGCTCTCGGTGCCGGTATCCGCCGTGATGCTTCCATCGCGGCTGTTCTTGACCAGGTCGCGCAAGGCCTGCAGTGCGTCTTCAGCTGTCTGCTCGGGGACAACGTCGCCGGTGGGGGTCCCCAACCCGGGAATCGAGTCGACGACGTAGTTGGGCTGGGGTGAGAAGTCCTGTCCCGCCTGGACGGGATCCTGTGATGCTGTCTGTAACGCCTCGCCGTGCGCCGCCTCACCGACGTCCGGCCAAGCAGCCTGCTCGCGAGATGCTGGAAAGCTCTGCTCGTACAATACCGGCTCGGGCTCGGCTGGTGGTGCTGGTGGGAGTCCGTCCTTCCACAGCGGCGCGGCCTCGTCTTGCAACGATTGCAGCGACGGCAACTGCTGCAAGGTGAGATCCTCCTCGGCCCTTGGCTCCTCGGGAGGCCACAGCAGCGCCCCGGGAGGCTCAGCACCCAGGGCGCTCTCGGCCGGCGCCACCTCGCGCGGAGCCGCCGGCACTTCGGGTCGTGCTGGGGGGGGGGTTGCCGCCAAGTCCTCAAAAGGCAGCGGTGGCCGCTCCGCATCGGCGGCGTCCTCGCCGGCCATCAGCCGGCTCAGCGTTTGATTGCGGTAGGCTTCGGCGTGCTCACCCGAGCAGAACTCCGACTCCTTCGACCATCGCCGGAAGGGAGAGATCTTTCCATGGCAGAGCACGCAGCGCATAGCTTGACGGGAGTTCGAACAAGCTCACGAACGACGACCGCTTGTGGGGAGACTCCTCCATTTGCATTCTGGGACATTAGTAACACGAAGACGATCAGCGATCCCTCTTAATCGCCGCCCGAAAACCACGTACGGCCCAAGCCGGCCGCGGCCGCGACGAGACAAAATCCGCCGGGCGGCTCCCTACTTCGCCGGGCGCAACGAGTCCAGCATCTTTTGGAAGTCGGCTTCGCCCGCGGCGACCGTCTTCCGGGGCCCGACGAACTTGAAAAAGACCGGTGCTTCGGGGCCGTCGGCAATCGCACCGATCAGGCGATATCCGGGTTTCGGCGTCGCCTGGCGAGCCATAGGGAAGGCTTTGAACAGGTGGGTTCCCGTGATGTCGACGGTGGTGAGTTTGATGCCGTTGATGGTGCGGGCTGAGACCTTTGCCAATTCGTCGGCGGGCTTACCGTCGGCCGTACGGAACTGGCCGATCCAGCGCTTCACGTTGGCGTCGGCACTTCCGCCCTGGCCGCGGCCAAAGTAGTAGACGCCACACTCGGCGGCATCGCTGTCCCCGGCCACCGGGGCCACGCGATAGTTCGCGGCCCGCCTCGGCTTGGTGAGCGGCGCCCACTTCTCCGGTGGCGTCCAGCTCAGGCCACCGGCGGTCTCCGCCCACACCAACGAGACAGAAAGCGAGGCCCCGACAACGGCCCCTATGCAGACGAGTCGCTTTCGCAACGACAACATACTACGTACCCCCAAAACACCGCAAAGACCACCAGTATAGCTAAGGCCCACCGTAGCCAAAGTAGCCCTGCAAGCGAGACTCGCAGCGGTCTTCCGCCGCCGCGAAAAGCCGGAGCACAGACGGTGCTTTGATATGCTGAGACTCAACGGGGCAATGAATTCCTGCATTTATTCAGGTCTGCGGTGGCTGGCTAGCTCCGGAATTCAGGACGAATCAGGGGGCGTTTCGAGTTGCTACGAGGCCGGCGAGCGCCGTTACCGCCCCGTCTCGACCGCCAGCACCGCCTACTTCATCAGCACGCTGCTGGGTACGGGCTGCGCGGAAGGTGACCCGCCCAGCGCGCAGGCGTTGCAGGCGGCGCGCTTCCTGATGGAGCAGGCATTCGACCTCTCCACCGACTTATTCTCGTTCGAGATGCCCAACGGCGACGGCTCCTCGCGGCCACCGGCGCGCTTTCTCGACTGCGGCATCGTCATCCGCGCGCTGCTTGACCTGTGGCGCGCCACCGGCGACGAGGCGTATCGCGATTGCGCCGAGCGCTGCGGCCTGGCCATGCACTCGCGGATGGCGACCGTGGACGGCGGCTTCTTTCCCATCTACGACCTCGCCTACGACCAGCCCGAGTTCGGCAGCGGGTCCTGGCCGGTGGAGGCGGGCGTGCACCAACTCAAGGTCGGTCTGGCGTTCCAAGAGCTGACCGAGGCGACCGGCCTGGGCGAATTCGAAACCGACGTCGAGGTGCTCCGCAAATGGTGCCTGCGACGCCACGAGGCGTTCCTTTATGGCGACGGCGACGCCGAAGACACGATGAGCCGGTTGCACGCCTACTGCTGTTTCCTCGAGGGCCTTCTGCCCACGGCCGCCCTTGAGGCCGAGAGTTCGCGCGTGCTGCAGTTCGGCATCCTGCAGGTCGAGAATCTCATCGACGACATCAGCGAAGAGTTCCTGCGCTGTGACGTGCTCGCGCAGTTGCTGCGGCTACGCCTGTTCGCCGACAACGGGGGCGTGATGGAACTCGACCAGCACCGCGCCGACGAAGAGGCCGCCTTGATCATCGAGTTCCAGATGCAGACGCTCGACCCAAAGGCCGAAGGCGGCTTCGCCCTCGCCCGCCGCGCCGGTGCGATGGTGCCCCACTTCAGTCCGGCAGCCACAGGCTTCGCGATTCAGGCCCTGGCCATCTGGGACCAACTCGAGGACGGCAAGTTCGCCGACGACTGGCGCAAGCTGGTCTGAGTCGCGGCCGATACGCCAGGCTCAGGTCTTCCGCACGGCTTTCGAGGCCTTTCGCACGGGGGCCTTGCGGGCCGCTCGTTTTTTCGTTGACTTCTTGTTGGCGGTTTTCTTGCGGGCGGTTTTGCGCGTGGGTCCGCCGGCGGCAAGACGCGCGGCGCGGGCTTCAAGCAGCTCGACCGCGTCGTCGACGGTCAGGGTCTCGGGCTGCATACCCTGACGCAGCGAGGCGTTCAGCTCGCCGTCGGTCACATAGGGGCCGAAGCGCCCGGACTTGATCACCAGCGGCTGCTCGCTGACCGGGTGCTTGCCCATCTCGCGCAGCACGGTCGCCTGCGCCGCGCGGCGGCGGCCCTTCGGCTGCTTCAACAGCTCGACGGCCTGCTCGAGGGTGATCTCGAGCGGAGACTGCTCGGACGCGATCGAGCGGATCTCCTCACCCCACTTGACGTAAGGCCCGAAGCGTCCGTTCGTCGCGATGACTTCCTTCTGGTCGTCAGGATGGTTGCCGACCGTGCGCGGCATCGACAGCAGCCGCAGCGCCAAGTCGAGATCGACCTCTTCGGGCTGCATGTTCGGCAACAGAGAAGCCATCTTGGGCTTGTTGCCTTCCGAGGCGACGCCGAGTTGCACGTAGGGTCCGAAGCGGCCGTTCTTAAGGTAGACGGGTTGGTCGGTTTCGGGGTCGCTGCCCAGGGTTTCGGGTTCCTTGGTCGACTCCTCGAGCAGCTTGACCGCGGCCTCGACGCTCATCTCATCGGGCGGCTGCATGTCGGGCAGGCCGGTGCGCAGTTCGCCGTTGCTCAGGAACGGGCCATAGCGGCCAATGCGCACCTCGATCGTCTCGCCGGTTTCCGTCTCACCGAGAGGAATGCCGCACACTTCGCGCGGGTCGATCGAGCTCTCGCCGGCCTTGATCAGCGCTTTGAGCCCCTGATGCCCGTTACCGAAGTAGAACTTGCGGAGGTACGCGACGCGCTCGGCCTCCCCGCGCGAAATGGCGTCAAGCTCATCCTCCAGCCTCGCCGTGAACGCATAGTCGAGCAGGTCGGTGAAGAACCGCTCGAGCAGGCCCACCACGCCGATCGCGATAAACGTCGGCACCAGCGCCGTGCCCTTCTTGAAGGCATAGGAGCGGGAGAGCACCAGTCGCACGATCGTGGCCCACGTGCTCGGGCGTCCGATGCCGAGCCTTTCGAGTTCCTTGATCAGCGAACCCTCGGTGTAGCGGGGCGGGGGTTGCGTTGTACGGTCCAACGGCTCGAACGCTTTAGTTTCGAGCGTCTCACCCTCGGCCAGCTTGGGCAGGAGCTTTTCCTTATCAGCCAGTTCGGCCCCGGGGTCGTCGCTTCCCTCGACGTACGCGCGCAGGAACCCCGGGAACTCGATCGTCTTGCCGGAGGCCCGGAAGCGGGCGTCGCCGCAGGCGACCTGCACCGAGATGGTGGTGCCGCTGGCATTCGGCATCTGGCTGGCGACGGTGCGCTTCCAGATCATCTCGTACAGCTTGAACGCCTCGACGCCCAACGATCTCTCGACCTCCCCCATCGGCGTGAACGACTCGCCGGCGGGCCGGATGGCCTCGTGCGCCTCCTGCGCGTTCCGCACCTTGGTGGTATACACGCGCGCTTGCGCGGGCAGGTACGCGGCGCCGAACTCCTTCTCGATCACGGCGCGGGCACCCGCCAGCGCTTCGTTCGACAGCGTCGTCGAGTCGGTGCGCATGTAGGTGATGAAGCCGTTTTCATACAGCCGCTGCGCGATACTCATCGTGCGCTCGGCGGAGAAGCGCAGCTTGCGGTTGCCTTCCTGCTGCAGCGTGCTGGTGACGAAGGGGGCAGCCGGCGAGGTGCTGTAAGGCTTCTCCTCGACCGAAGCCACCCTCGGCGTTTCGTTGCGCAGCCGCTCTTGCAAGGCCCGCACCTGTTGCTCATTGAGCGCCGTGACGGCTTTCGGGTTCTTCAGCTCGCCGGTGTCGGGATCGAAGTCCTTGCCAATCGCGACGCGCCGCTCGCCGACCGCGCTCAACTCCGCTTCGAACTCCGACAGGCCCTCGCCGGTGCCCGGCTTGCGGAGGTTCGCCTTGAGGCCCCAATAGTTGGCCGAACGGAAGCGAATACGCGCCCGCTCACGCTCGACGAGCAGCCGCACCGCCACACTCTGCACGCGGCCGGCGCTGAGCCGCGGCGCCATCTTCTTCCATAGCAGCGGGCTGACTTCGTATCCAAAGAGCCGGTCGACGATGCGCCGTGTCTCCTGCGCGTTGACCAGGTCTTGGTCAACGTCGCGCGCCTGCTCGAGAGATTGTTCGATGGCCGACCGCGTGATCTCGTGAAAGACCAGCCGCTTGACCGGCACCTTGGGCTTGAGCACTTCGAGCAGATGCCAACTGATCGACTCTCCCTCGCGGTCTTCGTCCGTCGCGAGGTAGATGACGTCGGCGCCCTGCACGGCGGCCCGCAGTTCCTTGACCTGGTTTTTCTTGCTGCTAGGGACAACGTAGAGCGGCTCGAACTCGGCATCGATATTGATGCCCAGCCGCGCCCAGGGCTCCTTCTTGAGCTTGGCGGGGATCTCGGCCGCACTGTCGGGCAGATCGCGGATGTGCCCGTTCGAGGCGAGCACCTCGAATCCCTTGCCGAGGAACTTCGAGATGGTCCGCGCCTTGGTGGGGGACTCGACGATCACAAGGGACCGCCCTTTCGATTCTTTTGCCATGCCGATTGTTTGCTTGAGGGGAGTCCGTGTCTAGGTGACCCAAACCCGCACGAAGTGTTTCCCGGGAAGCTGCTTCACCACGCCGCACAACTCCAACTCACCGAGAGCCGAGAGGATCTCCGACGGGGAATTCTGCTCACAGCTTCGAATGATCTCATCGATGTGTTTTGACGTGTCCACTTCCAATTGTGGCAGCAACTTCTTGGCGAGGGGCGATGCACTCGCCTCCCACAGTGATGCCTGCGCGGGCGTGGAGGTTTCAAGGTTCTTTCCGTCCGAGCCCTGTTGGTAACGCCGCGCCGCCTCGCGGCGCACCTCCACCGGCAACTCTTCGAGCACGTCGGCGGACTCCTGAATCAGCTTCGCGCCTTGCTTGATCAGCAGGTTCGCGCCCCAACTGGGCTTGGAGACAATGCTGCCCGGTATGGCGTAGACGTCGCGTCCCTGATCAAGCGCCAGTCGCGCGGTAATGAGCGACCCACTGTACTGCGCAGCCTCAACCACCATCACCCCCAGACTCAATCCACTAATAACACGATTCCGTATCGGGAAGTTCTGCGGGAACGCCGTCGCCCCCATCGGGAACTCGGAAACGAGCAGTCCCCGCTCGACGATCTCGGCCGCTAACTTCTTGTTTTCACGAGGGTAAACCACGTCCACCCCGCAGCCCAGCACGCCGATCGTGGTCCCGCGCGCCTGCAAGGCGCCGCGGTGGGCGTAGCTGTCGATTCCCCGCGCCATCCCGCTCACGATGGTCAGCCCCGCTTCGGACAACTCGCGGCTCAGCTTCTGAGAGACGGCCATACCGTAGGGCGTGGGCCTGCGGGCGCCCACGACGGCGACACCCGCCGTGTTCAGCAACTCGACCCGGCCGCGCGCATAGAGCAAGATCGGCGGGTCGAAGATTTCCTTCAGCCGGGCCGGATAGCGCGAATCGTGAAACGAGACGACCTCGACGCCCGCGCCCTCGACCTTGCGCGCCTCCTCGGCGGCGTCCTCAAAGGACGTTCCCGAGTGAATCGCCTGGGCCACGGCCTGGCGGAGCCCCCAGGAGCGCAACTCGGAGAGCGACGCGTGGAAGACCCGCTCGGGGTCTCCGAAACTCTTGATCAGCTTGAGAGCGTTCCGCGCACCGAGCCCCGGAACCAAGTGCAGGGCCAGCCAGTAAAGCTGCGCTTCCGGGCCGGCGGCCACTTGCGGCATTTTGCGTTCTGAGAATCAACGTATCAGGGCTGAGGCGTGGGTGCAAGATCGGTGGTTCGTGTTTCGTGTTTCGTGATCGGTGATTCGTCCCTTGGCTCGGGGCTTTCGGGTTTGTCTTTGTGGTAGATGGTCTCGAGGGTTTCGGTCTTGTTGCCGCGCTTGAGAAGAATCATGGTGTGGTCCCAGAAGTGCATGTGAATCTCGAGGGGCTCTTCGTACTTGTAGAATTCCGTGAGGATGTTCAGTCGATGCAGGAGCGATCGTCCGCTGTTTCGAATCGTCATTGCTTACCTCGTTGTGTTTTCGCGCGGCTGAGGTCAACCCCGCGGATCTGACAGTTGAGATCGCGGTACGGGTTGCGGCACCGGGGTGGACGCAGCGGTCCACCCCTACACGCCGAGATGTACGCGACTATGTCATCGCCGGTCCTTCATGTTCTCCTCTTCGATCAGTTGCCTGGAGTGCTCGAGGTCGCTGAGGCGCTGCTCAAAGTCGTCGACCTCGATGCCGTGATAGCTGTAGCGCAGGGCCGCGCGGGCGGCGTTGACGCGGGTGGCGGGAGCGGCTTTCTCGTCGGCCATGACGCTGTCTAGAGCGGCGACGGCGCGCTCGGACACCTGCTGCAGGCGTCCGATCATGCGGGAGAACGAGCGGCGGCGGGCTTGGCGGAGGTGCCACTGGAAGTCGTCTTGGGCGAGCCAGCGGTAGAGGGTGCTTTTGGGGATGTCGGCCTCGCGGGCCGCCGCGACGAGGGTCGGGCAGCCGAGAATGGCGGTGACGGCCTTTTGTTTTCTTTGGTTTAGGGGGTTTGGGGGTCCGGGCATGGGTGGCTCCTTTCACTTTGAGAGTGGGACGAAATGAGACAGAATGGGACGATTCCGGTGTTTTTTCCGCCGGTGTTGGCGGAGTTGCGGGTTGATGGATCCCTGGGCATCGCACCCCTCCCTCGCGGTCGAGGCTCGGTTCGGGCGGGTAGGATGTACTTCTGCTCTAGCGGTGGGGATGGAAGTGACCGCTCCCTCACGGTCACGGCTCGGTTTCGGGCGACGGGCGGACGCACCTGTGTTGCGCGGCCGTTTTCGCCCAAACCGCCAAACTCGTTTCAAAAAAAGAGGGCCCTCTGGCTCCAGTCTCTGTAGACCTCAGCGGCCCGCTCAAGATAGGAGCGAAAGAGCGGGCTTGAACGGACGGTCTTCTCCTGTGGTCAAAACCCGATAGGTCTAACCCGCGGATCTCAAACGCGAGATCCGCGCTACGGGTCGAACCCGATACGGGTTAGACCTGCTACAGGAGCTGCCGCCCGCGGGGGAAGATCGCTCTACTTCTTATCGGAGAGCAACATCGAAACTGCCTGGCCAGGAAACGGTCGTGTTGATCCGGCGATCCGTCCTCACCGGTCGTTTCCGTTATCACGGTAGCATTCGCATTAGAGGTTGCCGGGGTATCCCGGAGCCAAGTGGCTGAAAGGACGGGGAATAAAATTTTGAGAAATCCGTGAACGAGACGGGTCGGCGTGGTGGGGGGGGCTGGGTTTGGTGGTTTGGCTGTGATTGCGGAATAATACAGAGTGAGCGATGCCGAAGTCTGAAGACACCCACCGAGATCTGCTGAAGCGTATTGGGAGAGGCACGGTGCTGTCCGTGCCCGTCTTGGGCGCCTACGTCGAGCAGGTGATCTTCGGCACGCTGGATGACAAGGCGAACCGTGAGAAAAGGGCCGAGTTGCGGGCCCTTTTCGATTCGTTGGGCAAGGCACAGCGGAATCACACGATGCCACTATCGCCGAGATCCTCGAAACAGCCCGTCAGCAAGCCGCGTCCAACACCGACCTAGCCGCCAAGCTCGATAGAGTTCTGGCGGTGATTGACCAACCCATTCCCTCGGCCCGCGAAACGGATACTGCAGCCCGCACTGCTGTGCCATCGGTGTTTATTTCGGCGACGATTGACGATTTGAAGCCCTATCGAGATGCGGTCCGAGGTGCGGCTGATCGTGCTGAGTTTGTCCCCGTGCTCTCCGACTACTCCCCAGAAAGCCGGCACGAGCTACCGCTCAGCCAGCACCTTGAGCGCGCCGCGCAACCTGACGTCGTGGTTGTGATCGTCGGTCACCGTTACGGCTGGGTTTCGCCGGACCCGAGCCACGAGACGGGCCCGTCGATGACCGTGCCGGCGGCGTCGGTGATCTGCGAGGCGAAAATACTATTGACGACTACGTTCACCTGTACCGCGGCCGCCCCAAGCACCGCCGGCCCCATCAGCCGCAGCACCTGACGGATGCCCGGATCCGACAGCGTGAAATCCGGGCGAAAGCGCAAGCCGACCCTCCGCAAGCTCGGCCACTGGAAAAGATACTGCGCGATGCCACCCAGCAGCGTTCCCATCGCCATGCCCACGATGGGCTCAAACCAAAGCGTGGGCCCAACACGAAACCGAGCACCAGTCCGGCCACGACGGACGTGATGTTGAAGAAGGCCGACGCCAGGGCCGGGACACCGAAGCGTCCCTTGGCATTCAGCACGCCCATTGCTTTTGCCGCCAGCTGCCAGCGGGCCCTAGGGATCACGAGACGGTGGACCTACATGCGATTGGGTCCTCCTCAACCTGTTGCTGCAACAATGGACTTGCACCGCGAAAAGCAAACTGATACCGGCGAAATGTCGTGAAGTTCCTCGCAATCTTTGTTCACTCGATCACCCTGCTGACCTTCGTAGCGTCCGCGCAGGTCGATCCGCCGTGTACGATCCGCACCCTGGTCGGGAATCCGGTGGTGTTCAGCGGCGACGGTGGCGCCGCCACCGCGGCTCATCTTCTCGGTCCCCGGGGAATTGCCAAAGCGGCGGATGGAACAATCTTCTTTGCCGATTCCTACAACAACCGCGTCCGCAAGATCTCGCCGGAAGGGATCATCTCGACGATCGCGGGAAACGGCCGGAGAGGTTTCAGTGGAGACGGCGGTCCCGCGACCCTCGCCGAACTGAGCAGTCCAAGTGAACTAGCGCTGGATGCAGCCGGCAACCTTTACGTTATCGATCAGACAGGGTTCGCCGGCCGGGTTCGGCGAATCACCCCTGACGGGATCATCACGACCATCGCAGGCAACGGAACAGCAGGCTATGGCGGCGATGGCGGGCCGGCGACCGAGGCGATGTTCAGCCTGCCAATCGGCTTAGCCGTCGATTCGGAAGGAAACGTCTACATTGCCGACAACAAGAACAACCGCGTTCGAAGGGTTCGGCCCGACGGGGTCGTGCGAACGATGGCCGGTACCGGCGCGCGGGGTTTCTCGGGCGATGGTGGACCGGCCTCCGAGGCGGCACTGACGTACCCGCGCTTTCTGACGGTAGACGCCGCCGGCAACCTCTACGTGCACGAAGACGGCAATGCGAGGGTGCGGCGCATCGCGCTGGATGGGATCATCGAGACCGTCGCCGGCAACGGCCTGCGAGTCGCGGGCGAGGACGGCGTCCCGGCCACATCGAGCAGTTTCGCCGGCCTCGCAGGCATCGACACGGACGCGGAGGGAAATCTCTATCTCGTCGACTCGGGTCGGTTTCGAAAAATTACCGATGGCATCATCGACACTGTCGCCACCCATTCCGCCAATCGATTCCTTGTGGAGGAAGACGGCAATTTTCTGCTCAGCGATTGGACGCGGTTCAGCGCGCCAAGCCACCGAATCCGGAGACTGACTCAGACCGATGCCGTCGAAACGATCGCCGGAATCGATCCTCTCTGGGAGGGGCAGGAGTTTCCCACCCCGTCGGCCGTCACGCCGGGGGACATTACGGTGGGGCCTGCCGTCGAGGTATACGTTACCGACCTTACTGGACGCTCGCATCGCATTCTTCGCTATGCCACCGATGGCACGATGACGGTTGTCGCCGGCGGAGGCGACCAGGATATCACCGAGGGCATGCTCGCGACGGAGGCCAAGTTGGAGCGGCTGCAAGATATCACAGTCGATCGGCAAGGCAACCTCTACTTCGTGATGCGCTTTCCTAACGTCGTCTACCGCGTGACCAGCGGTGGAACGATTGCACGGGCGGCGGGAGGCGGCGATACACCCTTGAACCCTAGATCTCGCGAGCGACAGCCGGCGCTGGACGTCAGGCTCAACGCCCTCGAACACCTGGCTTCGGGACCCGACGGTACCGTGTTTGTCGGCCCTGCCAGTGCTGCCCCGGTGCTCCGACTCACGACGGATGGGGGTGTCTTTGTGGTTCCTGTTGGCTCCACTTCAGGATTTGGGTACTCGATCAGCCCCACGGACATGGACGTCGATGGTGATGGGGCTTTGTACATCACCGACACCACGGTTGGTTCCGCCTGGAAAGTCTCACGGGACGGGCAGGTTGAGCGCAGCGGGCGCACGCCGCGAGGCCCCTTCGCCCTCGATGACAGCGGCAACCTATACTCGAGCCGTGCGTTCGAGGTCATCAAGGAAACCCCGGATGGATACCGGACCGAATTGACCCTGCGCAGTGCCTTCCAGTTCCACTTTGGCGAGGGCGAGGACTCTCGTGGCGCCGCAATCAGTACGGCCGGCGACTTGGAAACGGACGCGGAAGGCAACCTCTATATTCTCGACGCCGGCATCCAACGGGTGCGGCGTATCGCGCGGGTCGACGCGTGCGAGGGCACCCGCTGGCCCATCATCTCGGCCTGGACCAACGCCGCCACGTTCCAGCGACTCTCCAGGCTGACACCCGGCCTCCTCATGACCCTGTTCGGCCAGTGGCTCGGTCCGGATGAAATCGTAAGCGGCACTTTCAACGGCGGCAGGTTGGCTACGGAAGTCGCGGGCGTCCAGGTTCTCTTCAATGGGGTCCCTGTCCCGATCCTCTTCGCGTGGAAACGCCAGACGACCGTGGCCGTTCCCTTCGATGTGGAGCTGCCGACGACGATTCGTTTTCGCTACAACGGTCTGGAAAGGGTCGGCGGCTTCTCAACGGAGATGTCCTCTTCGCCCGGTATTTTCACGCTCGACGCTTCCGGCAGCGGCCAGGGAGCCATTCTGAACCAGGACTTGTCCGTCAATGGTCCCGAAAACGCTGCTGCTGTCGAATCGATCATCGTCCTGTTTGGCACGGGAATGGGACAAACCATGCCCCCGCTCGAGACGGGCCTGATTGTCGCGCCTCCCCTGCCACAGTTGTCCTTGGAGGTTTCAGTTACTGTAGGCGGGGTCCCCGCCATCATCGAATACGCCGGCCCCGCGCCTGGTCTTGTGGCGGGCGTGATTCAGGTCAACGCTCGCCTTGGCGCCGAAACACCGACGGGAGAGGCCGTTTCTGTGACCCTCCACATCGGAGACCAGTGGAGTCCACCGGTAACCGTGGCGATTGAATGAGCGTTGACAAGTAGGCCGCATCCTTTGCATCATCGTGTGATGTATAATGATGCATATCTGATGCACAAGGATCAAGCTAGGCCCATCACCGTTCGCAACCTACCGCCCGACGTGGCCGAACTCGTGCGACGAAAGGCTACGGAAGAAGACTTGAGCCTGAACAAGGCCGTCATCCGTCTGCTTAAAGAACGACTTGAGCTCGCCAGAGGGCCAAGCCGCGAGAAGAGAGAGCCAAGCCACGAGAGCGAGGGACGAACCCTCCATCACGATCTCGACCACCTGGCAGGTACCTGGACTGACAACGAAGCGGATGAGTTCGATGCGCTTCTTCAGGAACAACGTGGGATCGATCCAGGGCTTTGGGAATGAGTGCCCTGCTGATCGACACTTCGGCCTATTCGGCCTTTCGCCGGGGACATCCGGAGGTCATCCGAAGCATCCAGCGCGCGGGGGAGATTTGTCTGAGCCCGATCGTGCTCGGAGAACTCAGGGCGGCTTTCCTGCGGGGACCTAAGCGCCGAGAAAACGATCACGCTCTCGCCCAGTTCGTAGATTCACCCAGGGTTCGTATCCTGGCCGTCGAAGACCAGACCGCCGAGCGGTACGGCGTCATCCGGGCGGCCCTCTACAACGCCGGGACGCCGATACCTACGAACGATATCTGGATCGCCGCCAGTGCGATGGAGCATGGCCTACGCGTCGTCACCCTCGACGCGCACTTTCTGCAAGTGCCTCAGGTCATCGTGGATTTTGTTCAGCCGCCGTCCCGGAGTGAATGAGTGCCTCCCTGCTATTTCGTCAAGAACAGCCATTGTGTTGACATAGGTAATCGCCGAACGTACTGTTGTAGTAACGTTAGGGGGGAGTTTGTGGTGCAGGAACGCTCTATGCGAAGAAACTTGGGGTTGGCTTTGCTTGCCACCGCCGTGGCGGCGGCGCTGCTCGTGGCTCCCCAACTCGGGCCCGCCCAGTCAGGCGCCCAGTCGCCCCCTGTTGTCTCCTCCGAGCGGGCCGGGCGCAGGTTGTACGTCAACCACATCCAGCCGCTGTTTGAAAAGCACTGTCTCGCTTGCCACAAGGCGGACGGCAAGCAAGGCGGGCTCGAGATGACCAGCCGCGATGCGTTGCTCAAGGGCGGCGGACGTGGTACGGCCCTCGTGCCCGGTGACGCCAGGGCAAGTCTGCTTTATAAGGTCGTCGCCCATCACGAAGATCCGAAGATGCCGTTCCAGGCCGAGAAGCTGTCGGAGGAGGCGATTGCTCTGGTCGGGCTGTGGATCGACCTAGGTGCGCCCTACGTTGAGACGGCTGTGGCGACCGCTGCCACAGGGGGTACCGCGGGTGGCGTGCTATTTGAGGACGTTCGGCCCGTGCTTGAATCGCGATGCCTGGTGTGCCATGGCGGCAAGTTCAAACAAGCCGGCCTCGACATCTCGACGCGCGAGAAACTGCTCCGTGGCAGCGACGAGCACAAGGACGTGGTGGTTCCCGGCGACGCCGCGGCGAGCCTGCTGGTCAAGAAGATTCGTCACGAACACGAGCCGGGCATGCCGTATCAGAGCGCCAAGCTGCCCGACGACGCTGTTGGGAAGATCGAAGCTTGGATCAATTCGCAGGCGCCGTACGTCGCCACGCTCGTGATGCCCGACGATGCGCCGCAACAGGCCTTCTCGCACGGCAGCGACCACTGGGCCTATCAGAAGCCCGTCAGTAGCCCTGTCCCCGACGTTCGTAATCAGGACTGGGTCGCGAATCCCATCGACGCCTTCATTGCCGCCGAACACGACAAGTACGGGCTCGAGCCGCTGCCGGAAGCCGGCAAGCGCGTGCTGGTCCGCAGGCTCTACCTCGACTTGCTGGGTCTGCCCCCGACGCCCGCGGAGATCAAGTCCTTCCTGGATAACCCGAGCCCGAACGCCTACGGACAGCTCGTCGACAAGCTGCTGGACAGTCCCCAATACGGCGAGCGCTGGGGCCGCCATTGGATGGACATTTGGCGCTACAGCGACTGGTACGGCCGCCGCTCAGCCGGGGACGTGCGCAACGGCCAACCCTTCGTCTGGCACTGGCGCGATTGGATTATCGAGTCGCTGAACGAAGATAAGCCCTACGACCGCATGATCCACGAGATGCTTGCGGCCGATGAGATCGCACCGACCGACACCGACGCCCTGCGCGCGACCGGTTATCTCGTTCGCAACTGGTTCATCTTCAACCGCAACGTTTGGGTGCGCGACACGGTCGAGTACACCGCCGCTGGTTTCCTGGGCGTCACGATGAAGTGTGCCCGTTGCCACGATCACAAGTTCGACCCGATTGCGCAGGAGGAGTATTACAAGCTGCGCGCCTTCTTCGAACCGCACGACGTCCGCACCGACCGCATCGCTGGTGAACCGAACCTGGAGAAGGACGGGTTGCCGCGGGTCTACGACGCCGAGCCGCGTGAACCGAAGACCGAAGTGCCTTTCAAACCCGGTATCTTCGAGAAGACCTATCGCTTCATCGGCGGCAACGAGAACAACCCCGACAAGGAGAATCCTCTCGACCCGGGTGTGCCGGAGATTCTGGCCAGCGCGTCGAACGCGATTGAGATCCAACCGGTCGACCTGCCGATCGAGTCTTACTATCCGGACTTGCGGCCGGCCATCCATGACGATCTTCTCTCCGAGGCACAAACCGAGATCGAGCGTGCCGAAGCCGCGCTCGAGAAGGCGAAGCACGACCTCGAGGAGGCCGAGCGCCGGCGATTCGACGGTGGGACAGTCGGAATCGGCGAGGCGGGCGAGGCCGGGGCCATCGCGGAAGCCGAGAAGCTCGACTTCAACAAGGACGTCGAACCGATTCTCGGGACCCACTGCACCTCATGCCACAGCGCCCGAGTTTCCAAGAGCGGCTTGAATCTCACATCGGCCGATACGATCGCGCAGGGTGCATCGATCAGCGGTCCGGTCGTCATCCCGGGCAAGAGTGCTGAGAGCCCGCTCATCAAGTTCATGACCGGCGAGGCCAAGCCGCGCATGCCCTATCGCCAGTCGCCACTGCTGGAAGCCAAGATCGCGACGATTGCCAAGTGGATCGATCAGATGCCGCCGGAAGATCCCGAGGTCACGCTGCGCCGCGCCAAGGACGCCGTTGCGGTCGCGGAGAGAAAGCTCGCCTGGGCGCGCGCCAACCGGCCGGCCGTGGCGGCACGCATCGCGGCCGAGAAAGCCAAATACGCCGAGCCGCCGGCCGCCAATGCCGACGAACTCGCCAAGACGGCCCTCGACGCCGAACGTCACGCCCATCTTTTGCGGGGGCGGATGGAGCTGCTCGACGCCCAACAGCGCTTGGACGAAGCACTACGCTCTCCGCAGCCCGCCGACGACGATGCCCGCGCTGTCCGTGAGAAGAAGGTCGCCGCCGCGACCAAACGGCTTGGGCAGGCGCAGGACGCTCTCGGCAAGGCGGCCAAGGAATACACGCCGCTTGGGAAGATCTATCCGAAAAAGAGCACCGGCCGGCGCACAGCCTTAGCGCGATGGATCACCGGCAAGGACAATCCGCTCACCGCGCGTGTTGCCGTCAATCACATCTGGATGCGCCACTTCGGCGAACCGCTTGTCCCGACGGTTTCAAACTTTGGCCTCAACGGGCGGCCGCCTACGCATCCCGAGCTACTTGATTGGCTGGCCGTTCACTTCATGGAAAACGGTTGGAGCATGAAGAAGCTCCACCGGCTGATGCTGACCAGCAGCGCCTACCGCATGCAGTCGGGCGCGCGCGATCGGGAGCACCCGAATCTGGCCGCCGACGCCGAGAATCACTGGTACTGGCGCATGAACCCGCGCCGCATGGAAGCCGAAACCGTCCGCGACAGTGTTCTCGCTGTCTCGGGCCAGTTGGACACGACCATGGGCGGTCCCGAGCTCGACGAAAGTATGGGCCAGACCTCGCGCCGCCGCAGCCTCTACTTCACGCACACGCCGAATTCGCAGATGCAGTTTCTCACGTTGTTCGACGGCGGTAACGCGACCGAGTGCTATGAGCGCTACGAGAGCATCATGCCCCAGCAGGCTTTGGCCATGAGCAACAGCAAGCTGAGCCTGAGGCTCTCGCGGCTGTTGGCGCGCAAGCTCCAGGGCGATGAGTCCGCGGACGACGCGACGTTCATCCGGTTGGCGTTCGAAGCCGTCCTCGGACGTCCGCCGAACGATGCCGAGCGGTCAGAGACACGGAAGTTCCTCAAGAGCCAAGCCGCCCTGTTCCGCGATCCAGCGAGACTGACACGCTTTCGCGCGGCCGAGGAGAGCGAGGTACCCGCTTCTACGGATCCCACTCTGCGCGCCCGCGAGAATCTGGTTCACGTCTTATTCAATCGCAACGAATTTGTGGTGGTACGCTAAGGACGATATTGGGGCGCGGCATGCCGTGCCCACGGGTGCTACACGGAACTGCAAAACGGAGCGACCATGAAACAACCCGCTATCTCCGCGGCCTGTTCCTGCGGACGCGTCAACCGCCGGGCCTTTCTCTCGGACCTCGGCATGGGCTTTACCGGTCTGGCCCTCGGCGCCATGCTCCAACGCGACGGCATCGGGCGCGCGGCCACCACCTACGAGCCCGCCGCCTGGACGCCTCCCACGGGCCTGCCGCACTTCGCCCCCAAGGCCAAGAGCGTCATCTGGCTCTTCATGCAGGGCGGCACGAGCCACCTTGAGAGCTTCGATCCCAAGCCGGAGTTGAACAAGTACGCCGGCAAGACCATCTCCGACACGCCGCACGCTCACATTCTCGAATCGAACCGGCTCAAGGACAACGTCGTCGAGTTCACCGCCGCCACACGCAAGTTGATGAAGACCGTCTACCCGATGCAGGTCGGCTTCACCAAGCGCGGGCAAAGCGGCATCGAAGTCAGTGATTGGTGGCCGCACCTGGGCGGCGTCATCGACGACGTTGCCGTCATCCGCTCGATGTGGACCACCGACAACGACCACGCGGCGCAGCTCCAGTTCCACACCGGCCGTCACATCTTCCAGGGCTACTTCCCGTCGATCGGCTCGTGGGCGCACTACGGTCTCGGATCGCTAAACGACAACATGCCGCAATTCGTCGTCCTCGGGGGCGGAGTGCCGCCGCAGTTGGGCGGACCGGCGGCCGTCGGCGGCGACTACCTCGGCCCCGAACACAACGGCGTCGATCTCAACGTCGACCCCGACGATCCGCTGCCGTTCGCGCGTCCCGGGGACGTGTACCGCGAGGAGCAGGCCGGCGAATTCGAGTTATTGCAAAAGCTCAACCGCATGGAGGGCGTGCAATACCCCGACGATCCCGCCTTGCGCGCGCGCATCAAATCGTATGAGATGGCGTTCCGCATGCAAACGTCCGTCCCCGAGCTGTTCCAGTTCAACGACGAATCAGCGGCCACGCGCAAGCTCTACGGGATTGGCGAGAAGCCGACCGACTACTGGGGCCAGATCCTCCTCACGTCGCGCAGGCTAGTCGAGCGTGGCGTGCGTTTCGTACAGTGTTTCCACGGCTATCACGACAGTGGCGGAGGCGGGTGGGACGCCCACCAGGACCTCAAGGGCAACCACAGCAGACTCTGCGCCGAAGCCGACCTGCCCATCGCCGGCCTGTTGAGGGATCTAAAGTCCCGCGGCCTGCTCGACGAGACGTTGGTCGTCTGGGGCACGGAGTTCGGCCGCACACCGGGCGTCGAAGGCGATCGCGGCGGACGCGACCACCATCCCTTCGGCTTCTCCTGCTGGATGGCCGGCGGTGGCATCAAGGGCGGCGTGGTCAACGGCGCGACCGACGAGCTAGGCTTCCACGCCGTCGAAGACCGCCACTACGTCACCGACATCCACGCCACGGTGTTGCATCAGTTGGGCCTCGACCCTAAGAAGCTCGACGTCCCCGGCCACAAACGGCTTGAGATTGATTACGGTAAGCCGATCCAGGGCATCATCGCCTAACCGAGTGAGGCAGGTTTTTTACCTGAACCTCCAAGTTGTATTGCCTGGCGGTGGGCTGTGTCGGGCCGCACGCGACGACGGCCCATTTCACGTTTTCAGCTTCTTCACGCGGCGCTCTTCCTGCCTATTGCTGATATTCATCGTGGTGGATCGGCCGGCCGCTGGTTCATTTCAAAAGAATATTCGGGGGAGTCTGCCTCGCTACCCCCGCTTTATCAACAAGTTAGCCCTACACTCTACAGCGAAAATCCTACCTTCGCTAGTTCTTCGCTCTAGAGCTAGTTTGCCGTAGGCCGATATGCAATGGAGTGCCAAGAAAACTGGCACTTTCAAACCAGGCCCGCGTAACATTAATTTACCCGTCCAACTGTTTAGGAGGCAGCGGTGTGCCCTTCACAAAGGAAATCCAAGAAGTTTTTCTATTAGGAGTTGGTCTCCTGGCCGTAGGTGCCGGAGTCATCAGATGTACTATTTGGGTGCTTTTGGATAAGTCTCGCGTTAGGAAGATTCGAGTAGTCGGGGTATGCACTTGACTCCCGACGACCCCACACCTTGTGGTCGGCGACTGCGGCGACCGTACCCTCGAGGGGCCATCGGGCAGCGGTCGTGGGTCCTATAGCCGCCGCTCATTGCGCCCCGCGGGGGGACGGCAGCGGTTGACTTTGAAACCTGAAGGCGAAGCGCTCTTGAAACTCCCCAGCGTGCGCGAATAGTCCTCCAGAGCCCGGATACTAGACCTTGGGGCTTCGGGAGTCAAGTGCATACCCCAGTCGAGTAGATTTGAAGTTCAGCCGCTAAGCCCCTTGTCGTGGCTCCGACGGAGACCTCCCGTCGGAACCGCCCGTTTTCCGCTTTGAGAAAGGGAGACTCGCCCCGGATACGTGGGCTGCCTCTCCGGCTCTGAAAGGAGAGCTTTGTGGTCGAAAAAGAACAGCCTAGCTTGCTAACAGTGGAAGGCGTGCGCCCGCCGGAGTTCTCGCCTTTCAGTTCTTCCGGGAGGGTTTGGATGGCTTGGGTGCGCACCGCCTAAGTACAGGTCCGGGTGCCAGCGTGCCGATTGGGCGGCGCTTTAACAACATCGCGGTAGAATTACGAAGCACGACTGACAGCCGCGCAGGGGGCAAACCGATGGGCGTAACGAGACGACGATTTCAGGGGCAACTGCTGAAGATGAGTCTGGCCGGGGCGGCGGTTGCTGCGCTGGGTTGCACGCGGTCGACATCGGACGACCAGGCTATCGACGACTCCTCCACCGCCGAACAGCTGGCCTGTAACTTCCAGTCCTCCTACATGACCTGGGACCTGCCGCCGCGTCCCGACCCTCGGCCTTACGCGCGCCACAACATTCCACTCGGTAATAAGGCCCGCATTCAGCTCGAGGCGATGATCGATGTAATCGACGAGGACTCGGGCGGCGTCGAGCAGTTTGTGTTGATCGCGGCGTGCCGCACCGAGTGGGTCTACGCGGAGACGGGCTTGTTCCAGATCCCCAGCCGCGAATACCGCAACATCTACTCTCTCGCCGAGCAACGCGGCATGGGACGCGCCATCACCTACCAAGGTGAGCCGAACCGCGCCGAACCCATCACCGACTCCTTCCGATCGATTGAGATCGACATCGCTCGCTTCGCGTCCTCGCGAGTTCTCGACTCGCCGGCGGCGATCAACGAAGCCACTGAGAACAACGTTCCGTTGGTCGGGCGCACAGAGATTCACGAGCCCGCGCACGGCAAGCGTTACGTCCTCGAATACCCGATCAAGACGATGAACTTCCGTCCCGAGAGCGCGTCGTTTCAGGTCGATACCGGGCCGCTGCTCGCGCCTGACTTCGACAGCAGTGAGCCGAAGCCCATCGACCGGCTGGAGATGGCTCACATCGCCTACAACCGGCTCGACCGCGCCGAGTTCATTCTGCGGCGGCCGACGCCGATCACCGACGAAGCCGGCCGCGAAGTCGCCCGCGTGCTGCATTATTCGGAAGTGCGGGAACACCCGGCGGCGACGAAGATCTTGACCGGGCAAGCCAGCTGACGGGCGGGAGATCTTACTGCGTGCCGGCGACGGCGGTGAGTGATTGCTCGAGCTCTGCGATCTTGCCCGCCAGAGAGGACGGAGACGGGTCGAGGGCGGCGGCTTCTTTGAGGTAGCACAGTAGGTCTTGGCCGGAGTCGGTGGGAAACTCGAGCCGTTTGCCGCGATGGATGGTCGAGAGGGCGCCGCCTTCGATGATCAGGCAGGCGCTGCGGTGGCCATAAGGCTCCGCCATTCCCACGTCGATCAGTACGGCCCTACCGCCAAAGCGGGGGATCACAGTGCCATCGGTGACGGTGTGCCCCATCACGATTCGCTTGGCCCCGAGGCCGCCCAGGACGGCCTCGAGATGCGCCGCTTCGGTGGACTCATCGTGCAGCGCCAGCCCGCGGTACCACAACGGGCCCTCCGAATCGACGGTCATGCCGGCCGGAAATTTTTCCCTGGAATCCATCAGCTCGCGGCGAATCGTGCCATTCAGTTCCTTGAGGGGCACTCCGGCGTACTTCGGTCCGATGCCTCCGTGGAGGAACAGCGTGTCGTTGATCTTGATGACCGCCTTGTGCCCGGCAATCCAGCGGCCGTACTTGCCGCTAGGGGCGAAACTGCGGCGATGCTCGAAACGGCCCAAGCGGTTATCGTCTTGCCACGTCCGCAGATAGGCGTCGTCGAAGGAAGGGAGCCCAGCGGGCGGAGGGTTGCTCTTCAAGTACCCCATGTGTCGTTTGTAGGCCCGTTCGCGCAGCTTCTCCGATCCCTCGTCGCGGAAGGCCTCGTACTCGCCGTCATGAACGTAGCGCAGGTCACCGTAGACGTTCATCGCCTCGTGGTTCCCGATCAAGGCGTGCACGTAGCCCTTCGCCTTGCGCGACTGCTTCTCGAGCTTCATCAGCAGGTCCATGACCTTGCGCGAATCGGGGCCGCGGTCGGGCACGTCGCCGGTTTGCACCAGATGGGTGTTGGCGCCGGTCCAATTGGCGTTGGCATCCACCAAAGCGGCGGCTTGGAGCAGGGCGAAGAACTGGTCGTAGTCGCCGTGCACATCACCGATGGCAACGATGCGCTCGACGCCCGTCCAGGTATCTTTGGCGAAGGCCGAACCCGCGGCCAGCAGTGCCAGGGTGAGAATCGGTGCGGCGAACGAAAATCCGCGTGTAGCCGGACGGGTGATCATGGGGGGGCCCTACGTATCGACGTTTGTCCTCACCTTAGCAGTTTCGTTTTTCGCCGAGACAGACCCGAAAACGCCGGTTGCGCGGCATGATATTGGGACGATCTTCCCGGACGAGCAGAACGGCTTTGGCCGCGACCGCGAACAAACTAGGGTTTGGCGCCTTCGGGATAAACGACCGGGTTGCCGGCCTCTTTCCACTCGGTGATGCCGCCGTACTGGATGCCCGCGTGGCCGGCCTCGGCCAGCATCTTGGCGGCGCGGGAGGCGCGCCCTCCGCGCATGCAGTAGGTGATGACTTTCTTGTCTTTGGGGATCTCGGAGAGACGGCCTTCGAGGTCATCGATCGGGATGTTGACGTAGCCCTCGATCGCTCCATGCTCGGCCAGCTCCTCGGGCCGGCGAACGTCAAGCAGGTAGAGGTCCGCGCCGCCGTCGAGCCGCGCCTTCAATTCAACGGCGTCGAAAGGTTTGGACTCGTCGGTTTCGACCGGCGGTTGGTGCGCGGCTTCGGCGGCCGGAGCGTCGGTGGGTTCGGGCGAGGAGCAGGCCGCCAGCGCGAAGCAAGCGAGCCAGACCAGGTGGATGAGTGCTGTTCGTTTCATGCCGTTGAAACCTCCTGAGGAGTCAGTATAGACCAACACCAGAGCCCTGCCCCATTATGCGGCGGGCTTGGCGCGATGGCGCAGGCGGTCGATCGTGACGGCGGAGACGATGATCGAACCCGTGAGCACGTCCTGCACCCAGTTGGGCACGCCTTTCATACTCAGTCCGTTGCGGATGACCGCCATCAGCATGGCTCCCGCCACCGAGCCGACCACGCTGCCCTCTCCGCCATGCAAACTACCGCCTCCGATAACGACCGAGGCGATCATGTCGAGTTCCATGCCCTTGGCGGCGGTAGGGTCGCCGACGGTAAGCCGGCTGAACTGCATCAGCCCGCCGAAGCCAATCAGCAGGCCCCCGAGCGAGTAGATGTAGAACTTGACGCGCTCGACGCGCACACCGCAGATGCGCGCGGTGTTTTCGTTTGATCCGATGGCGAAGATGTGGCGTCCCAGGACGGTATTGCGCAATAGCAGCCACACGATCACCGCCAGCAGCAGGGTCGCCCACACGCCTGGCGCCACGATCAACCAAGCGGGCTCGGGGAACTTGGCGAGCATGGAATTGAGCCACGTGATCGGGGCATCGATTTTCTGCTCGTGCGCGACGCCGGTGGCCGCGCCTCGGAAGATCAGCAGCGTGCCGAGGGTGATGATGAACGGGACAAGCTTCAATCGCGTGATCAGCAGGCCGTTGACCGCGCCACACGCGCCGCCGACCAGGATCCCTGAGACAGCCGCGGTCAGGGGCGAGACGCCGGCCTCGAGCAAGCGGGCGATCACGACCGTCGAGAGCGCGATCACCGAGCCGGCGCTGAGGTCGATGCCACCCGAGACGATGATCAGCGTCATCCCCAACGCGCCGGCGGTCACGATGACGCTTTGGGTCAGGACGGTGACCCGGTTAAAGCTCGAGTAGAAAGGCTCACCCGCCCAAAAGCAGAAGAAGAGGTATACGGTGACGAGGCCGATCAACGGGCCCAGGCTCTTCATGTTCCTCACGACCGGATGACCCCGGTAAAACCGCACCGGTCAGGGTTCGGGACCGTAGGCCGACGGGCTAGGCTGCGTCGTCGAAACAGGCTGTTTTCTTCGGAGGAGATGGTTCGACCCATGACGAGACGTGAACTGTTGAAGACTGCCGCCGGTTTGCCGGTCGGTGTTGCTTGTCGGAAGCCGCGGTGGCGGCGGTCGGCCACTCGGCGCAGAGGTTCGCCAAAATCGAAACCTTCATCCTACGCCACCCCCCTGCCCCCGACAAGCCGGACCGGTTGCTCAAGACGCGCAACAGCTTACCGGGGAGGCCATCTGGAGTTGCCGACCGGGCCGGCACTGGGCGTCGCCTTTGACGAGCCAGAGCTTGTGCTCTGGGGACAGCCAGCCCTTTTTCGCGCGGGAAAGATAGCGGCAAGCTGTTGATTCCGTGGACGCGCGAAAAAGGGTGGCAGTCCCCGAAGGGAAGCTTCGAACTTCCGCCACGGGCTGCTAGAGGCAGGGGCGTCACAAGTCCTGTGGCATACTGGTTTTTAGCCCGAGAGCCCCTGTTTGTTGGTCGCGGCTATCTTTCGACGTTGGGGCCGATAAGGGGTTGAGGAGGTCCATGTCCCAACAGCCGACCCTTGAGGTGGAGAGCATTCATCCGCTGCCGCCGATGATCCTGCATCCGTTCACCGAGTCCGCCTCAACCGTGCGAGTGTTGGAGAGCGCCAAGGCGTCGCTGTCGACGCTCAAGGGCGGCGAAGGCTCCCAGGAAGAGATGGCCGATCTGGACCGCCAACTTCTCGACGGCCGCTATGCCGAAGTGCGCATGCTGTTCTATGTCGGCAAGGACGTGTATCGCTGGCTGGAGCAATGTATCGAGGGTTGCATCCGGGAGCCGGATCTGGTGAGGGCGAATCTTCAGCCGCAGAGCTTCGCCCATCTGCTGATCAAACAGACCCCGGTCGACGTGATCGAGAAGCTCAAGAGTTGGGGCGTCATCGAGTACCCGCGCATCTTCTCGCGCTCGATCGGCATCTTCGTGCAGTTTCGCGAGCCGCCCGCGCAGGAGAATCTACAAGCCGATTACCTTCGCTACTACTTCCGCTATGCCGACTACGCCTATGCCGCGTGGCGGGACTTGACCAAGAGCCCCATCCTGCCTGAAGAGAAGTTCCCGTTCATTCTCTACGCCTCGGGCGAGTACACGAGGATGCTGGAGCGGGAGTGGGAGAGCTCGAGTAGCGAGTCGGTGTAGGGGGGCCCTGAGCCGGCAGAGGCTCACGCCGCATCCGGCTTAGCTCGATCCTTGATCGCCGTTACCATCAGCATTGATAGCAACGCGGCCGCTAAGCCGAAGATGAAGCTGGCCGGGAAACCCGACTGGTCAACCAGCCATCCGTGAACCGCCGGGCCAAAGAAAGCCGCCGGCGCGGCGAGTTGGATCAGAGCCAGGTTGCGTGTGCCGGCTTCAGGCGAGGAGAGCACGGCCGCGAAGTTCGGGAAGTAGGTGCCGCCAAGTTGTCCGGCGCCGATGAGGCCGAAGGCGAACAGATACGCGTAGCCGGGCACCGTCCAGGCCCACACGACGCTCGCCCCGAGCAGAGCCGACGACGTCAACGCGCTCATGCGCAGTCCGTAGCGCATCGCCAACAGGCCCAGGCCGTAGCCACCGACGGACTTGAAGCCGAACAACAAGGCGTTCTGATATCCGGCGAAGTTCTTCGGGTCCTCGCCGAGCTTCTTTCTCGCGAGCAGGGCAACGTTGGGAATGATCGCCAGCACGACGTACCACAGCCAGTAGCCCAACCAGGCGAGCACGAGCGACCTCGACCGGGTGAACTCGCGGACGCTGCCGAGCAGGTAGCCGAACAGCGGCTTGCGGGGCTCGTCGGTGAGCGGGGCGAGATCGTATCGCGTGCTGACCCAGGCCACGCCCGCGATGCAGGGGACGGCGACGAGATAGATCGCCGCGAAGTCGTAGGGGAATTCGAGAAAGGTGAAGTTCGGGTCGAGCACCCACTGCGCGGCCAGTGAGCCGGCGACGGCCGAGAAGGGCGTGAGGGTGAACGTTTGCTTGAGGACGCGGATGCGGCCTTCCGAGGTTGTGCCGCGCGTTAGGCATTGCAGTTGAAAGACCATCGAAATCGAACTTGAGAACCCTTGCAGCAACCCTTGCAGGATGACCACGGTGATGCGGAAATCGCTCGATGCCGGCAGTGCGAGCGAGAGGAAGACCAGGCTCAGTAGGGTGGCGGTGACGACATTGGCCCACACGACCACGTTGCGCTCCAGGCGATGCGGCACGAGCCACGAAAGAAACAGCGGCGCCAGGGCGCCGAGCTTGTAGCCGACGAGTGGTAGGTTGGCTATGGTCGCGCTTGCGCCTAGCTTGTCGATGAGCGCTGCCTGCACGATGCCGACGTAGACGGCGGGCGCGGCGAAGTAGATGAGCAGGTAGCTGATGAGGAAGACGCGCGCGTTGCGGCGCGTCATCTCTTCGGTGATGAGGTCGCCGTAGGCGGCGCTGCCGGTTGCGTCCAGCTTCGGCGTGTCGTTCGACATGCGGCTCGATGGCGGCTCGACCCTCTACGACGGCTCCACCCAGTCGGGGTACTTCTCGTGAAGGACGCGGCGGCACTCCTCGTAGACCGACATCGGTAAGCCTTCGTAGGGCGAGAGCAACCGCAACGGCATCGGCAGCCCGCCGAGCCGGACGAGCACTTTGTCGTAGGCGCCGTCGATCTTGTCGTGGGCTCGCATGGGGGCCGTCACGTCGGCGACCACGGTCATGTACTCCTTGTGAAAGCGGAAGAGCCTTTCGACCTGGCCGCTGACGGCGTACTCGAACAGCTCCTTGGTCTTCGACGGCAGCATCGGTCCGTACGAGCTGAGCACCGAGCACTCCCCGCAAAGCGTTCCAAACGCGAACATGCCCTCACTGAGAAAGTGCTGCAACTCGGGCGCCTTCTTGAGCAGGTCGATGGTCGAGGCGTGGTTGGTGGCGGTGTTTTTGGTGGCGACGAGATTGGGCACATTGTCGGCGATGCGGCGATAGTGCTCGCCGCTAAGGACACGCTTGGTGCGCGGAAGATTGTAGTGCAGAAACTTGCAGTCGGGGAACGCGCCGCAGACGTCGCTGAAGAACCGCAGCATCTCGGTGTCATCGAGCACGCCCCAGGAGGGGAGAGAGATCTGGAACGTCCGGAAACCTGTGTCATAGGCGAAGGAAATGCGCTCGACGATGTTGGCTGTTGATAGGCCGATCACGCCGACCTGCGGAAAGATGTCGTCGCCGCGAGTTTCCTCGTGAAAGGTCGTGACGATTTGTTGGAAGCGGGCGGTGTCGACGGCGTAGCCCTCCCCGGCAGTGCCGAAGATGTAGAGGTTGTTGAAACCGGCTTGGAGGGTGTGGCGAACCTCTTCGCGAAAGAGATCTTCGAGGAGGTTCTCGTTGTCGTCCCAGGGGATTTCACAACTGACGAGGATGGCTTGTTGGTAGCGCATGGTTAGAGTCCGAAATCAGGTTTCGTGGCAGGGCTGTTTGGCTGGTGAGGCTAGGTTAGCTGATTGGCCAAGTCGCCGGGTTGAGCATGTTCTCGTCGTCGATGGCAATCTGCTCGATCGCTGAGATAACCTCGCCGGGGAGCGGCCCTGACTCGGCGAAGCGGACCGCCGCTTCCACCTCCTCGACGCTCGACGCGCCCACGAGAGCGGTGTGGATCATCGGCCGGACCGGCGGCGAGTTGAGCAGCCAACGGTAGGCCAGTTCCGGCAGCGCCTCATCGTCACACACGATGGTGTTCTTCAAGCCCTCAATCGCCGACCGCAGGGGCGCCAACTCGTCGGGCAGCTCGCGATGGCGGTACGTGAGCGCTCCCTTCAATAACACCGAGCGGGCGACGACGCCGACATCTTTCTCCGCGGCTCGTTGCAACACTCCTTGCTCCGGACGCCGGTCGAGTAGGCTGTAGGCGAGCTGGATGCAGTCGCAACGGCCCGACTCGATTGCTTTGCGCGCGCTCTCCATACCGTAGACGCTCGCGCCAATATAGCGAATTGACCCGGCTTGCCGCAGGCCTTCGAGCGTATCGAACACTTCCTCGCGGTCGAGAATCGCCGGTGAGCCGCTGTGGAGCATCATCACGTCGATCACGTCGGTTTGGAGAGCTTGCAAGCTCTCGGCCACCGACTTGCGGCAGTGCTCTTGCAGCTCCCGACTCGGTAGCGTTTCGCGTTCGTGAAGCGGCACTTTCGACGCCAGGATGAACTCGCCGCGGCGGGAGGCAAGGGTACGTCCGATGATGGCTTCGCTGTCGCCATAGGCGCGGGCGGTGTCGATAAAGTTGATGCCGAGGTCGAGGGCGCGGCGGAGCAGGCGGGCGGCTTCGTCCTCGCGGGGCCGGCGCGCTCGGCCCGGCGTCGGGATGCCGTAGTCGATCCCGATCTCGACGGTGCCGAGGGAGATCTCAGACACTTCGAGGTTTGTTTTTCCCAGCCTGCGTCTCTTCAGCAAAGCTTCTGTGCGTGCTGCCGACTGCGAAAACAGACCGGCCCTCGCTATCTCTAACCACCGGTGCCCGGCTTGCCGGCCAAGCACGGTAGGACCGTGAGGGCGTTCTTGTAAGCGACATTCTCGCGGACATCGTCTGTCACCGCCAGCGTTGCGAGCAATCGCACAAAGGGCGCCGGGGTGTAAAGCGGCGCGTCGGTGCCGAAACAAACTCGCTCCGGCCCGGCCGCCTCGAGCAGAGCCTCCACCGCCCCGGTGTTGAACGCCCGTAACGTGCCCATGTCGAACCAAACGTTATCCAAGGGCTGTTTCTTCCAGGCGTCGATCGCCCGCTGGCGTAGGCCAAGCACGCCCACTCCGAGATGTGCGGCGATGAATCGTGTCCCGGGAAAGCGTGACGCAAACTCCAGATAGCTCTCGATCGGCACGTTGGGCGATTCGTTGCCGACGTGGCTCAAGACCGGCAGCCCCGACGGCCCGATGACCTCTTCCATCAGCCGCGTCAAGCCGTGCGTGAGAACGTCGTACTGTCCCAAAACCGGGTGCAGCTTCACGCCGACCACGTTGGGATTCGAGACGCCTTCAGTAACCCAGCGCCGCGACGCTTCGAAATGGGCGGGGTGCGCGACGACCATGGCGCTCAGCATGTCGTGCTTGGCGACCTCGGCCAGCGTGGAGGCATTGCCCGCGTCAAGGCCCCCGTAGCAGGCCTCGATCGAAAAGGCGACGCCGTGGGTCACACCGGCCTCGCGATACAGCTCGCAGAGGCGCGCGCCGTCGGCGCTCATCTCGCTACAGGTCGACTGCCCCAGGTGCGAGTGAACATCGATGATCGATCGGTTCGTTGAAGGCATGGCTACCATCCGCGCGGCGGGTCCCAGATGACTACTTTGGTGAACGCGTTCTTCGGGGCGATGCCCTTGTCGCCGAAGGAATCCCGTTCGCCGTAGACGACGTAGTAGACCGTCACGAGCCGCCCGTCGGAGCGCTCGATCGTCACCGGGTAGCCGATGTCGGAGTGGTCGCCGTCCCACGCGAGCGCGACACGGTCGTTCTTCAACCAGGTGGCGCCTTCGTCGGCGCTGATCATGGCTTGCACGCCGTAGGGCTTGTTGCGCTCGCCGTAGGTCAGCAGGATGTTGCCGGAGCGAAGCCGCAAGAGGTCGCCGGGATGCTCACGGTCTTTGGTGATGCGGCTTGGTTCGCTCCAACGGCGGCCTCGGTCGGCACTGAACGACGAGGCAAGATAGGCGCCCTCGTCTGACCGCATGACGGCCATGAGCCGGCCGTCTTTCAGGGGCAGCATGCAGGTTTCGTTGAAGCCGTGAGCAATGACAGTCAGATCGCCCCAGCTTTTCCCGCCGTCGCGGGAACGAACAACGTAGCTGAAAGTCCCACGCTTCTCCGGAGGCTTCGACGGCTGCTTGCCGGCGGCCCGTAGTTTCTCGAGCCCGACCGGCTCATCTTCGGGTGTGCGTGGAAGATAGCCGCCATAGCCGGAGAGCAGCAGCGAACCGTCGCCGAATTCGAGAATCCGTCCGAACGGGTAGCCCCAGGTCAGGGGCTGCACATTGACGGCGATCGGCGCTTCCCAGGTTTCACCGCTGTCCTTCGACCGAAGGATGTAAGGGTTTGCCTTCCAACCCTCATGCGAGTAAGCCGCGCCGGGCCAGGAGTAGGAGACCGCGCCGAGCAGCACGGTGCCATCGGCCAGCAGTCCCGAGGCGATCACGCCGTCATCCGCCTCGGGCCGATCGAAGATCGTCTTGGGGTGGGACCAGGTCTTGCCACCGTCGGTTGAGCGCGCCAGGCCCGCCTTGCCGCCTTTGCCGACGTGTGCCGCGCCGTACTTGAACGTGGCGAGCAAGTCCCCGTTCGGCAGGACGATCACCCTTGGGAAGTACCCGCCCTGGAAGACAATGTGGCGCTCCGCTTTGAGGTCACGGATGTGCAGGGCCTCTTGTGCCGCGACCGGTCGCAGAGCGGCCAGGCAGGAGAAGCTCATGATGAGCAGGAGCCGTGTTGTCATCGCAGTTCGCTGGAACGCAGACCCAATCGTCCCACAAAGAAGCGGACGGGGGCCAGCGGAACCCGCGTCATTGCGATCCGTCCGTAGGCCGGCGGGAGTTTGTGTCATACCGCCCGCATGACGTGATGGGTGGGGCTCGAAGAGAGCGGCTGTCTTTCGAGTTTCCCACCTATCGGCTGTTGGAAGAGTAAGGCTCAAACGCCCCTGCCGGGGATACCACCCGTATCCGGATGCACCAATTTGCGCCAGCGGCTGTTTTTGTTGCCCCTGCCCGGCGCAAGGCGGGCCTCAATCCTTACGTACGGATTTGGGTTATTGGGCGCGCGTATCAGACGCACGCCGGATTCCGGCATAATAGCTCGGATGACTAAGAGTCGAGTGCTTCAGAAACTTCGTGGCGGGGACTTTGTCAAAGTGGCCGGGGTGAGCCGTGTCACCGATCCGTGGCTGGCCGAAACGGTCGGCCGCATCGGGTACGACTGCATCTGGTTCGACATGGAGCACCGGTCGCACGGCTACGACAAGGTCGACCCCATGTCCCTCGCCTGCCGCGCAACCGGCATCGACCTGATGGTGCGCGTTCACAAGTCGGAGTATGGCGACCCGATGCGCGCACTCGAGTTCGGCGCGAACGGTTTGATGGTCCCTCACATTCGCAGCGCGGCCGAGGCGAAGCAGTGGGTAGACTGGGCGCGCTTTCCGCCGCTCGGCAAGCGCGGCTTCGACGGCGCCGGCGCCGACGCCAACTACGCCATGGACGACCCGCGAGAGTACATCGAGCACGTCGCGAAGGAGGTTTTCCTCGCGTTCCAGATCGAGGACAAGGAGGCGGTCGAGCACATTGACGAGATCGCCGATGTCGAGGGCTTCGATCTGTTCTTCGTCGGCATGGCTGACCTGAGCCTGAGCTACGGCCTGCCCCTCGACTTCAACAACCCCACGCTGCAAGGCGTTCTCGATCGCGTGAACGAAGCGGCTGCGAGAACCGGCCGCTGGTGGGGGACGCCGACCGGCACGCCCGAGCATGCCCAGAACATCCTCGACCGCGGAGGCCGCATGATCACCGCCGGAGGCGATCACATGGCGCTGGTGAATGGTTTCCGCGATTCGTTCGCGGGGTTCTCGGACGTGAGTGTACGCTAGCCCCGCCGCCTCTTGAAGTCCCAGGCGCTGCGAACGGCGGATTCGAGGTCGTGCTCGGCGCGCCAACCCAGTTGCTCTTGGATCTTGCGCGGATCGGCCACCAACTCCGGTGGATCGCCTTCGCGCCGGTGTGCCGGGATTTCTTGGATAGGACGGCCCGTGACACGCCGCGCGGTCTCGATGACCTCTCGCACCGAGTGCCCGCGCCCTGTCCCAACGTTGAAGCCGCCGCTTAACTCCTCCGGGGCGTCCAAGGTGCGGATGTGGGCGTCGGCAAGGTCCTCGACGTGGATGTAGTCGCGGGTGCAGGTGCCGTCCGGCGTGGGGTAATCGTCGCCTAGCACCTGAATGCCTTCGCGCTCGCCCGCTGCTGCCTGCAGCACCAGTGGGATCAAGTGTGTTTCGGGGTCGTGCCTCTCGCCGCGCTCGCGCGTCGCCCCGCAGGCGTTGAAGTACCGCAGGCAGAAGTAGGCCAAGCCGTGAGCCTCACGGCGCCACCGTAAGGCTCTCTCCAAAGCGAGTTTGGTCTCACCGTAAGGGTTGACGGGATTCATCGGGGCCGATTCGTTGATCGGCATCGCAGCGGGCTCGCCGAAGACGGCGCAGGTGGACGAGAAGATGAATCGGCGCACTCCCGCCGACTGAATCTCCTCAAGCAACACGAGCGCCTTGGCCACGTTGTTGTCGTAGTAGAGACCGGGGTCCTGACTGGACTCGCCCACCAGCGCAAAGGCGGCGAAGTGCATCACCGATTCGATGGGGTGCCGCTGGAAGACCTGGCGCAACGCCTCTCGATCGCCAATGTCGGCCTGCACGAAGACCGCCTTGCCGGGGACCGCGTCGCCGTAACCGCGGGAGAGGTTGTCGTACACCAGAACCTCATCGCCGCGCGCGAGGAGCCGCTCGGTGACGATGCTACCGATGTAACCTGCGCCACCGGTAACGAGGATCAAGCCGACACCCTTCTCATGCCACTTGAATTGGGATCTTCAGGCATCAAGACGAATGGGAGGGGAGGACGGAAGGCAGCTTGTGCACCCGAGTACCCGGGCGCGCGCGCTGATTGTGGGGCCTGGAGGACTCCCAAAACCCCAGCCGGTTTGTGAGCCTCAGTTCCGGAAGGGCGGCGGTGTGGCGCAGGAGGGCTGGATGCAAAACGGTCTGATGATCCCACCGACCACGGGGTAGAAGAAGATGTGAGTCGTGACGATCGGGATTCCGAAGCGGCAGTTGATCCCGCAACCAGCGCCGCGCCAAACCGTAGTGCCCACCTGGTTCCGTACCTCGCCGGTCTGGTTGCCCAGAGGCCCGAGCCACTCGGGCCTCTCTTTTTCGTCCACCCGCGTTGCCGCGCCCGTCGCCGTGCCACCGGCCGTGCCGGAGCTAAGGTACAGGGCATTCATCCCATCGGTGGCGACCATCGGCTGCGAGCCCATCGAAGAAATACCGCCGCCGGCCGAACCGCCCGGAGCCGCATCCGCGATGCCGCCCGCGGGAATCCCGCCTCCAAGGATTCCGCCACCTTCACCACCGCGGATGAAACCACCGGAGGCACCCGCCAGCGCGCCCAGCAGCAGTCCGGCCTTCTCGCCAATGGCGGAGTTCAATTTGCCGAGCTTGCCGAGATGCTTGAGTTCCGCGGCCTGGACGGCGCCGATCTCGAGGGCTGCGTCGGTCTCGCTCATCCGAATCTCGTCCCTCGTATTGGCAAACGTCGCCATTGAACCCGCTTCCACCGTCTGGACCTCGTCGCCGTTGGGGCGAAGAACAGTGATCTCGCCGCTCTCCACCGACACGGCGAAGACATCGGCGCGGGAAATGTAGAGCGCCGCTTTCGTATCCCGGTCTCGCGGGACCACTCGTAGGCCCGCGACGTGTAGGGGGCGCTCGGTTTGACCAACAGCGACGATTTCCAGCGATCCACCGTCGAGCTGCAGGGCAGTCTGCGAAACCTGGACCCGGGAGCCAACACCAATCAAGAAGCGCCAACCGTCCTGGAGGTTCAACCGTGTCGGGAGATGGCCGCTGGTGACGGACTCTCCCCCGAAGACTGTGACCTGTCCGGTGACCTCGGAACCTCCCGCCACGAACTGCGAATCCGAAACCGCGAAGCCCACCGTCGGACGCAGCCCGGCGGCAAGGGTAATCGCCGATAGTAACCCCGCGGCTATCAGAAAGGCAAAGATCCCTCGGACTCTAGTCATATTCCTATGTCTGAGCGCACGAACCCTCCCGCTTGAGCGTTGTCTGGGGGGAGACAGACAGAACTATATTATCCTCTTGCCGGGGAACTGGAGTCAAGTGCGCTCTAGCTCTAGGGGGGTTCTTCCCACTACGGAAACCGGGGCAGGGGAGTGAGGTACCCCTTGTAACACATTGATAGGACTAAAGTTACAGTACGGTACCCGCTCTGCTGAGCGACGGAGACTACACCCCTCGGCCCGCCTTGCGCCGGTCAGGGCGCTTCGGCCAGAATGGGCACCGTCTTGTCTAATGAGTACACGCCGGGGTCGAGTACGGGGTCGATTTCCACGGTTCTGCCGAACAGTTCGAACCTTTTCTCTCCGTCGCGCTCGCTGCGAATATTCCACGGGAACTTCACTCCGCCCACGGGCCGGTACTTGGAGAACACCGATTTCTCTTCGAACGGCACGCCCTTGGGGTCGCGCCAGGTGTGGATCTGCTGGACGGGAAGCCGATCGGAGCGGCGGAGGAAAAACGTGATTCCCTCAGAGTGGTTGTCGGTGACCTCGACGACCTCGGCAGGAATGTTGTCGATGATTTCCGCGCCCCGGTAGTAGAAGTACATGCCGGTCTCGTTGAGCCGGTAGCGCAGGAAATAGAAGATGTCCCGGCGTGCGGCCTCGCGGTAGCGGGAGATACGTTCGGTAGGCAAAGGTCGCGCACCGCGGAAGGTGACTTCCCAGCCTTCGCCGTTTCGGTACAGGTTGAAGTAGTCGCCCTTCTCCGTAAAGATCTCTCGTCGGCTCACGGGCAGCCAGTCCGCCCCGGCGTCCTCCTTCATCGGCCCAAAGTGCTGGTAGACGGTCATTTTGGCGAGGCCGCGGATGTTTTGCCGGTAGAAGGCGTAGGCGCGGCCGTACTGGACGATGTCTTGAATCTGCAGAAACCGATGCCCACCGAGGGCCTCGAGGCACTGTTCCATGAGTTGCCTGCCCTTTTCCTGGCGCGTCTGAGCGGACAGCGAGGCCGCTGCCGGCAGCAGCAACAAAGGCGTCCGGAGCAGGGTGCGCCGCGTAAGAGCGCGGGCGCGTGACAAGGAGCGTTGCTGAGCGTGACGGCGGGTCATGGCACCTGGAGAGTTCAAGATCGACAAGGCCGGGCCGGCCTCGATACCAGAAGCGACGCGCGCCGGGCGTCCGGCGTTGCGTTCCATAGGAAGTGTAGCAACGATGGGGATTGCGAGAACGGTTGCGCAAGACTTCCGCAGGACCGGCGTCGAGCAAGAAGGCCGCCCGTGGCGGTCTCAAACCGCCTGCAACGGTGGCGGTCGCATAGCCGGTTCCCGAGGTTGCGGTATCTTCAAGAGCGATGGATGGTAGCGACACTGGCGGGGCGGTGTTTCGTGACTCCCGTCAGGCGGAGCAGTCCCTTCACCGGCTTGGGCCGCTGCTGCCCGAGGGCGGGCTGAGCACGCTAAAGCTGCTTCTGCGGCGGGTGCCTGATCCGGATGCCGCGCTCTACGGCCTGGAGCGCCTCGTATTGGAGGGCCGCGAAAGGGCCGACCGCCTGTTCGCGCCGACCACGCGGCTGCGTGCCGCCACGACGGCCTTCGCCCACAGCCGCTACCTAACCGACACTCTCCTGCGCCACCCCGAGCTGCTCGAATGGGCTGTCGAGGAGGACAACCTCTACCGGGTGACCTCCGTGCAGGACCTGCGTTCGTCGCTCGGCTGGGAGCCGGCCGGTTGGGGCGACGATCAGTTGGCCCTTACCCTGGCTCGCTTCAAGAGGATGCATATTCTCCGCATCGCCCTCCGTGACCTACTCGGTGTCGCGACCGTCGCGGAAGTGACCGAAGAGCTGGCCAACCTCGCCGACGCTCTGTTGCAGGGCGCGCAGGAACACGTCCAGCAAAGGCTCCTGCAGCGCTTCGGGCGCCCGCTGACCGAGGCCGACAGCGGTCCAATCGAGTGCCACTTTGTCGTGTTGGGGCTGGGAAAACACGGCGGCCGGGAGCTCAACTACAGCTCCGACATCGACCTGATGTACCTCTACACCGGCGACGGCCGGACCGCCGGGCCTATCTCGATCTCCAACCGCGAGTTCTTCACGCTCCTTGCGAACCAACTCACCGACCTGCTCTCACGTCTGACGCTCGAAGGATCCTGCTATCGCGTCGACCTGCGCCTGCGGCCGGAGGGCGCAATGGGGGACGTGGTTTTGACCGTCGGCACGGCAGCGGCGTACTACGATCGCCGCGCCCGCGATTGGGAGTTGCAGATGCTGATCAAGGCGCGCCCGGTCGCCGGGGAATTGCCGCTCGGAGGGGCCTTCCTCAGACTGGTTGAGCCCAGGATCTACCAGACCTCGACCGACTTCTCAACCATCGAGCGCGTGGCGGAGACGCGCGACCGGATCCAGCAGAAACTACGGCACAGAGCCAAGACGGGCCTGAATGTGAAGCTGGCTCGCGGAGGCATCCGGGACATTGAGTTCCTGGTCCAGTGCCTGCAGCGGCTCTACGGCGGAGCCGACCCGTGGGTACGGCACGGCGGCACGCTGCTGTCGTTGGGACGCCTACGCGACAAAGGCTACTTGTCGATCCCTGACTACGCGCAGTTGAATGCGGCCTATCAGTACCTGCGTGTAGTCGAGCATCGGCTTCAGATCCAGGAGAACCATCAGACCCATACGCTGCCGCAGGATCCCGAGCAACTTGTCCTGTTGACGCGCAAGATGCACGACCTGATTCCTCTCGACTCCGGCGGCGGCGGCCTGCTCAAGCAACTCCGCGTGCGCATGGAGAGAGTGACCGAGGTTTACGAACGAGTGGTGCACGCGCAGATGCCGTCACCGGCCCCCGAGCCCCTCGAACCAGCCGAGCAACCCGTCCCGGACGAGGCCGAGCCGGTCGCCGAGCATTCCTGGCAGAGCCAACTACGGCATTTTGAGCGGGACCTGCCGGGATTAGTTGCTCGCCTGCGGGCACTGCCGATTCGGTGGGGCAGCCGCCACTTCCACCACCTGTTGAATCAGCTCGTCTCCACGCCGTTTTGGCTGGTGGAGCTCGAGAACTCCCCGCCGCTGCTTCACTGCGTGGCCGATTTGGTCGAGCACAGCCCCTATCTCGCCGAGCACCTGATTCGCCATCCCGAGGACATGGCGCGGCTCAAATCGGTCGCAACGCCGTTTTCCGAAGGCGACAGCCAGGCAGGACCCGGGGCGGATGCAGTTCCTCCAGCAGGCACAGAAATCACTTTCGGCGAGCGCCCGGAGGTGATCGAATTCTTGGCGAACGAAGAGACCCTACAAGAAAAGTCCGATTGGCTGAGGCGGTTCTACCGCCACGAAATGCTTCGAATCCTCGCCGAGAGCATCCATCGGCGCCGGGCCATCTTCGCCACTCTCGAGCAGACGAGCCGGCTGGCCGACTTCGTGATCCGCGCCGCGTATCGGGTTGCCCTGGACCACGTGCGCCGGACGGCCGGGTGGAGCCACAGCGAGCCGGCCATGAACGTCATCGCGCTTGGCCGCCTGGGCATTATGGAGTTCGACCTGGGCTCGGACGCCGATCTTGTCTTCGTGCTGCCCGATGAGGCGGTTGGTGAACGCGAGCGCTGGACCCAGGTCGTGGAACGCCTGATTGAAATCACGTCCAGCTACACGCGCGAGGGCATGATCTTCGCGGTGGACACCCGGCTACGGCCGATGGGACGTGACGGCGAGTTGGTGCAGTCGGAGTCCCAGTTCAAGAGTTACTTCGCCGACCGGGCCGAAGCTTGGGAAGCGATCACCTATATGAAAGCCCGCGCCGTGGCCGGAGATCTCGACCGAGGCACGAGCTTCCTGAGCGAGCTGCAGGATGTCGGCGGGCGTCGCCATGGCCAGAGCGGAGACTTGGCCCGGCTGCTGGTGGCCATGCGGGCCCGTTTGGAAAGGGAACAAGGGCTCGGCCATCCGATGAAGGCCGGACCGGGCGGCTATTACGACATCGATTTCATCTTGATGTATCTGCGCCTCCGAAACGCCGGCAAGTTCTTCAAGCACCTGGCCACGCCCGAGAGAATCGCCATCATCCATACCCTCGGCGGTCTCAGCGGCGAGCAGGCGGACCTGTTGCATCGCAACGCTGTCTTTTTCCGCGCGCTCGACCATGCCATCCGCGTCTCGACGGGCCACTCCTCAAGCGAGATCCCCAACGCGAGATCGCAGCAGCACATCTTGAGCGAGCTGGTCGGCCGCTGGAGCTTGTTGAAGCCTCAATCTCACGAACTGGCGACGCTCGCTGAAAAGGTTCAGCGGACGACCAGGGAAGTCTTTGACGACGTGTTTGGGGCGGGGCGTATTTGAGGCGTCCGCTGTTTGAGGTGGGGCTTAGTGCAGCGCGGGGGCGGCGAGAATCAGGGCGATCACGTTGTAGGCCACCAGGCACGCGAAGAAGACATTCACGCTCCGCAGCAGCTTGTGGCGGGCGCGGGTCACGCAATAGAGAGCCAGGCAAATGGCAAGGACCTTCATCAGCACCAGGCCGGTCAGTGCCGAGGGGCTCTCTCTCATGGCCCACTTGACTACCGGGTTCAACTCCGCGATGCCGTACATCATGAAGGCGATGGTCGTCAGGGCATCGAGTACCTGCAGATAGACAAACTCGACCAGTAGGTTCATCGAAGAACTCTCCTCCTCCAGTTCATCGACATATGCCGATGGCGGCCACAGCCCTAGAGCACCCCAGCCGTCAAGACGAAGGCTCCCTAGGAAAAGGCACCGCGGGAATCCTAAGTGGTTTTACCAGTAGAACACTGGGTTGTTCACCTTAGCAAGAGGAAAACGGTACCGATTTTCGGTAGGACCGAAGTACTAGCGGCAGGGGTGTTTAGTCTTGCCTTCCCAATACCCGGTGCGTGTCGAACACCAAAGACAGCCGCTCCCTCCGAGCCTCACCCGTCGTGTCATGGGGGCGGTACGACACAAACTCCCGGTTGCCTACGGACCGATCGCAGACCAGCCCGTGAACCGCCCATCCGCCAAGTTCGCGCTACCATGGAAGTTCGCTTTCGCAAGAGGGCCCTGCCGAACGGCTCGCTCGATGCCCCCGGCTTCTGGGGCCGTCACTTTCTTACCCGGTATGTCGATTCCCGATTTGAGAAGCGGGCTTCGCGCCTCGACGCCTCAGCTTGTGCGCGGTGTGATCGGCGGCGTCTTGATGGGCTTGGCCAATCTGGTCCCTGGGATTTCGGGCGGTACGATGCTGCTGGCGGCGGGTGTCTATCCGCAGTTCATCCAGGGGATCGCCGAGGTCACGACGCTGCGGTTTCGCCGGTCGACGCTGCTGATGTTGGCCGCGATCGGCGGCTCGGGTTTGTTGGCAATCATTGCGTTGGCCGGTCCCGTCAAGGGTCTGGTGATCGATCATCGCTGGGTGATGTACAGCCTGTTTATCGGGCTCACGCTTGGCGGCGTGCCGGTCGTTTGGCGGCTGCTGCGTCCGCTGACGGCCAGTGCCGTTGCCGGGGCGGTGGGCGGTGTGGCGGTGATGGCGGGCATGGCTTGGCTGCAGCCCGGCGGCGGAGACGCAGGGCCGGGAGGGGCGGGCACGTTGGTGGTTATGCTGGCGGGCGTGGCAGGCGCGTCGGCGATGATTCTGCCGGGTATTTCGGGCAGTTATCTGTGGCTGATCATGGGCCAGTACCTGACGATCTTGGCGGCGATCGAAGGGCTCAAGACCGGCCTGCTCGGCGCTGGTGGCTTCGCGTGGGAGAGGGAGGCGGGCCCCATGTCGATCTTGGCTCCCCTGGGGATCGGTGTCGTCGTCGGAGTGGTCGGTATTAGCAACCTGATGCGCTTGTTGATGGCCCGCTTCGAAAAGGCAACCCTGGGCGTTCTGTTGGGCCTGCTGCTCGGGGCGGTGCTGGGGCTGTGGCCGTTTCAGCACGGCGTCCCGCCCAAGCCCGGAGCGACGGTCAAGGGACGGGTGATGAGCCAGGAATTGATTGCCGGACTCGACCCCAAGGACTACCCGCTTGAGAGGTTTGCTCCTAGCGGGTTTCAGGTCGGCGCGTCCGTCTTGTTGGTGGGCGTGGGTTTCCTGATAACGCAGGGTGTGTCGTTTGTCGGCCGGACGCGCGAGTAGTTGAGAACTTTCATTCGGTAATCCTCATGGAAGAGGCGCTCGTACACTTTTTCCAAGGCCTTCACTCGGGCTTGCTGGGGCTGGTGATTGCGGCTAGTTTGGCCGTTCTCGCCAAGGCGGCCGACTGGCTCGTGGACGAGGCGGTCGAGCTGTCGTCGCGGTCCGGTATTCCGAAGGTGGTGATCGGCGCGACGATCGTCAGCCTCGGTACGACCGCGCCCGAGGCGGCCGTGTCAGTGTTCGCCGCCATCCAAGGCCAGCCGGGTCTGGCGCTAGGCAACGCGGTGGGGTCGATCATCTGCGACACGGGCCTCATCCTGGGCCTCGCCAGCGTCATCGCGCCTCTCAAGCTCGACCGCAAGATCGTCAACCGCCAGGGTTGGATTCAACTGGGCGCGGCGGCCGCGCTGGTCGCTTGCAGCTTCCCCTGGAGCACCCCGGCGCAAGTCTTCTCCTCGGGCGGGAACCTTCCGCGGTCGGTCGGAGTGATTTTTCTCGGTTGCCTTGCCGTCTATATGTGGCAGTCGATCCGATGGGCGCGGCAGGAGCCGGCAGCCAATGGGATGCTCGAGGAAATCGAGCACCACACGCTGCTTTTCGGACTAGGCAAGCTGGTGGGTGCGATAGTGCTGGTTGTGGTCGCGGCGCGCGTCTTAATTCCGGCGGTGAGCGAGTTGGCCCTGCGCTGGGATGTTCCGCAGAGCATCATCGCGTCCACGGTGGTGGCCTTCGGCACGTCGCTGCCGGAACTGGTGACGGCGGTCACGGCGGCGCGGCGCGGGCACGGCGAGCTGGCGGTGGGCAACGTGGTTGGCGCGGACATCTTGAACGTGCTGTTTGTGGCCGGGGCGGCGGCGGCTGTGACCCCGGGTGGCTTGATGGCCGGCGGCCACTTCTTCCTCGTGCTGTACCCGATCATGCTGCTGATTCTGCTGGTGTTTCGGGTGGGGATCATCTTCTCGGGCTCACTGATGAAGCGCCCGTTTGGGTACATCCTGTTGCTGGCGTATGCGGTGTATACGGTGGTGATTTACCTGGTCCCTAGTGGCGCGGGGCAGGGTTGATCGGAGGGGCTAAAGGGGGCGCGCCCGCAGCCCGGAGGCCGCGAGCGCAAGGGGGAATTCGCTCGGTTGCTTAGACTCGCACAGTCAAGACGTTGGCGCGACCGAGCCCCGAGTCATCTCGACCTTGGCTTTGCTGACGTAACCGCTCACCTTGTCTTTGCCGACCGAGGTGACGATGATCTCGAAGGGTTGCGACGCCCCGGCCAGATAGAAGCGCAGGGCCTCGTGCACGTGCTTCTTCTTCTGCTCGATCTTGCGGTCGTCGGCGATCATCTCGAGCGTATAGCGGCTGTGCTTGCGGTTCGTGTTCTTGAGCCGCATCGAGATGCCGCCCACGCGGGTCATGGTCTTTGACCTGGCGAGTGTGAAGGGGACGTACTCGCGCTCGCCTAGGCGGCGTAGGTCGGTGATCTCCGAGCGGTTGCGACCGACCTCGCCGTCGAGGTCCATCAGATGGCCGCGGGTCGCCGTCAAAGCCGCGCCGGACTCCTTGACGCGGAAGTCGACCTGATCGAGGTCGGTCTTCACCTCTCCCAGCTCGCCGCGCACCTGGTTGACGCCCTCTTGGGCCTCGCCGGCCTTGCCGGAGACGGTTTGGATCTCGCCTAGCAACATCTCCTGCTGCTCGCGCTGCTTCTTCGATACGCTTTCGGCGAGCTTCTTGGTGCGCCATTGGGAGTTGGCGTCCACCTTCTTCGTGCCGCGGGTTTGTGCGGCTTTGAATTCTTCACGCAGTGTGTCCACGGAGCGGCGCGTTTCGCCCATCTGGTGAGTTGACGAGGTCTGGATGCGAGCCATTTCCTGGTTGAGTGCTTGGCGCAGGGTGTGCGACTCCACCTCGAGTTGGTTGATGCGGCTAAAGAAGTAGCCGTTCAGCACCACCGCTCCGACGACGGAGACGGTCCAGAGAAAGATGTGGTGCTTCGATTTCTTGGTCGGTTGAGGTTCGGGTGTCATGAGGCTCATGGGTTGCTCCTTCCTGTTTCGTTGGCTTCTCGGATGCTGTCCGCCGCCAGGTAGTGCAAGAGTGATGCCAGACGAGGCCTTTCGGGCGTGCTGGCCCCCTATCTCTTTGATAAGGAATGAAATAGAAGGAAGATCCGGCGCGGTGACGATGCTGAGAAGCGCGCCGGCGGGTGTGTAGATTTGAAAGGCTACGGTAAGTTTTTCCGGCGAGCTGTGGCATACGCCTCCAGGCTTGCCGAGAACCGATTCCTCGGTTCTCAGGCCCTCGGGCCATAACGGATGCTGGGTCCCTTGCCATCCTGAGTCCCGAAGAATCGAGACTCGGCAAGCAAGGCTGGAGCTTTACGCCACATCGTGCCAGGACTAACCACTTTTGTTCCAATGATGCTTAGATCAGACGGGTAGTGGGACCAAAGGGAGAACCATGGAAGGCAAGCCGGTTAGCGATTCCTATTCCGAGCTCTCTGAGCTGGCGCTGCCGAACGACTCGAATGGCTTGAACACGCTGCTCGGCGGCAAGATCATGCACCTGGTCGATGTCGCAGGAGCGCTGGCCGCGTCGCGTCACAGCCGGTGTTTCGTCGTGACGGCGTCGTTCGATCACATGGATTTCGTCGCGCCGGTCTACATCGGCAACCTGGTGGTGCTGCGCGCGGCGGTGAACCGGGCCTTCCGGACATCGATGGAGATCGGAGTGAAGGTGTTTGCCGAGGACCTGCGTACGGCCGAGGTGCGTCACGTGGCGTCAGCGTATCTGACGTTCGTGGCCGTGGATGGGGAGAGGAAGCCTGTCGCGGTAGCCCCGGTGGTGCCGTCGAGTGAGGAAGAGTTGAGGCGGCATGAAGAAGCCGGCGAACGCCGCAAGTATAGGCTGTCGCGCAGGAGCAGGAAGTCGGAGTCAGGTGGGGGTTGATTGTGGAGGCGTTGGGGTGCACTTCAATTCGTATTCACCCGCAGTGTGCCCTGACCCGACCGCCGTGTTTCAGGATCATCTTCTGTTAGAAACACCCTGCCCTTTCAGGGTCATCTTGTATCGGACCACTCTCTGAGTTACTCTCAAGTAGAGGTGCGTGTAGCATGCCCGTGCTACCCGAGACAGGCTGAGCGAGGCCGATCGCGTTGTTCATGAGTTACTCCACCGTCTTCTGGGCCGTTCTCGTCCTACTGCTGGCGGGAGGCTTTCTCTATTCCGTTCTCCTGTGGCTGCGCGGCCGTTGGGAAGAAAAGCACCAGACGCAACTCGGAAGCCTCTACGACCTTGCCGAAGACGTCATGGGGTCCTCCGAGCCCGCTGCCGTCGTGCGGCGAATGGGCGAGATCCTCCCCCGCATCACCGACTGCACCCACGCAGCCGTTTGGATTCTCGACCCGGCGAGCCAACAACTCGAATTCCAGGCCGGGACCGAAGAGCCGGTGTCCGTTTCCTTGTCGCTGGACTCGATGAGCGGCGCCGTCACCTGTTTCCGCAATCGCGTCATGACCGAGGTGGCCGACGCTGAGAATTGTCCCTTCGTCTCGCAGGAAACCGCGCGGCATCTGGGCCAGAAGTCGCTGCTCTACATGCCGATCATCGCCGACGGCGCCTGCCTGGGTGTGATCGAAGTCGAAGACCGCGACCGCAAGCGCATCTTCCCGCGCGAGCAGAAGGAGCGCCTGCAGCACGTTGCCCGGCTCGCCGCCTTGGCACTGCGGCAGCGCGTGCAGGCCGCTCTTCGCGAGGACCTGCACCGGAGCGAGAAATGGAAGGCTGTGCGGGAGTTGATCGAGGGCGTCGGCCGCGAGTTGGTCCGCCCGTTGGGAAAGATCCTCGCCTTGGCGGAAGACCCGCAAGACGATGATCATCCCGCGTTGCTCGCGGGCCGTCTTAAGGCCATCGACGAGCAGGCGCGCCAAGCGTCCGGCCGACTCGCGCGGCTGTTCGAGTTGGCCGGCTCCGGGCAGGGCTCGTTCCAACAGATCGATCTCAACGAGCTAGTCGGCGGCGTGGCAAGCCGTTTCAAGCAGAGATGGAAGCGCAAAGGACTCGATCTGTCGATCAAGTTATCGAAAACCCGTGCGAGAGTCAGCGCCGACGAGCCTCAACTCGAAGAGATCCTCGTCAATCTCCTTCGGCATGCCGAGCGGCTGATCGAGCAACAGGGTCTACGCTCGATGGAGATCTACAGCCACGTGCTCGAGACCACCGTGGCCGTATCGATGACCCTGGCGGAACTCAAGCGGGTCGCCGACGCCGAGGAGGAGGCGGCAGAGTTCTCCGGGCAAGAGGCACAGGAGGTGGAATCCACTTTGGGCTTATCCATCTGCCAGGTGTTGATCGAGCGGGCCGGCGCAGAGATGCGGGTGAACGAGGCGGGCGGCCGAGGCTTTTCGATCGAAATCGAGTACCCCTTGGTCCAACAGGCTCAGGAGACGCTCGTGCCGGCGCCGGACGCCCATGCACGCCCCGCGGCCAAGTCGATCATGGCTCTCGTGATCGACGATGATCTTGGCGCACAGGACGCTCTGCTCTATCACCTTACCGAGCGCGGACACCGCGTCATCCCCGTGGGGTCTCTCGACGAGGGCCTCGATCTTTCCGAGCGCATGCCCTTCGACTGGCTCTTCTGCAACGTCCAGATGGGTCGCAAGAGCGGACTGGACGTCTACCGTCTGTTCCAGAGCCGTGTCAAGAGATTCATCTTTCTCGCCAACGAAGACGTCGCGATTTACAATCAGGAATTCTTCGCGGGCGACGACCGCGCCGTGCTTCGCAAGCCGATCAAGGGAGAAGCGGTTGATCGGCTGTTCGAGGCCCCGGCTGCGGCCTCTTCACAACTCCGTGTCAGCAAACCTACCGGTGCCTACACATAGCCCGCGTTTCTTGCCACGTGGCGAGGCGAAGTGCGAAGCAACCGAGTCGTGACCGTAGAGGAGCGGCCCGGCGCGAACTCTGACGCCACTCAAGGGCCCCTAGCCAGTAGGGGGCGCGCGCCTCTTGACGCCCCGGCCCTTGTCGGATGGAGGGGCGTACTTGATCGTACGTTGAGCACGGCGAGCGAGCGCAACGACGTAACGACGTAACGACGTAATGGCGGCCTTCGGGCGTGCTTCAACCGTCAGGTGGTGAGAAACGCGGACCAACGAAGTCCCTACCCGAGACGCTCTCATCTGGGAAGCGGTGCGGCGCGTGCCGAAAGGGAACGTGGTCACCTACGGCGACGTGGCCGGGGCGATTGCGCTACCTTGTTCGCCGAGATTCGTTGGCGGGGCACTGGGGCGTGCGCATCCGGCTTTGGGCCTGCCGTGGCACCGCGTCCTCGCCGCCGGAGGCCGCATCGCTCTGCCGGGCCAGGCCGGGGAAGAGCAACGTCTGCGGCTCAAAGCCGAGGGCGTGCAGTTCGCCGGCGCCCGCGTGCGCATGGACCTGCACCGGTACACCAAGCTCTCGCGGCGCTCCAAGCGTGCGTCACGCGCGTCCCGCCGCGAGAGTTTACAGTAGTCTCGGTCATCGCCGTGTCGCGACATGCCGTGCCCGGCATCTTTGCTCTCGGAGTAACGGTCGGCGCTTAGTCCGTCGGCTTGTGTGGGTAGCCGCCGTTCGGCGGATCGAAGTAGCCGTTGCCGTCGAGATCGACGAAAACGGGGTTCGTGAACGAGAACGAGCTGAAGTGGGAGAACGGCTTTTCCCAGCGGCGCTCCGACGTGGCAATCACCAGGTACCAGGCGTCACGCGAGGGCTTGACCGTGATCTCTTGCGCGAACCGCAGCGCTTGATTGGGGTCCCCTGCTTCAACGGAAAATGTCTCGATTACTTCGCCGTTCGAGACGATCTCAACTCGATCCACCGGGATCCAAGGCGCTGACTGCACCTCGACGTTGAGACTGACCGCGCCATCGCGGTCGCCAATCATCGAACCCACCGGCGCGCCGTTGGCGGTGAACCGGACATAGGGCCCGAACGACGCGGTCGAGGCCCGGTTCTTGAGCGCGTTGACGACGTCATAGGGGTCGATCTCCCACGGCTTGTCGGTGTCGGAGAGAACGTAGTTGCGCGGGTAGCCCGGCAGCTCTTTGGGATAACGATGCGCGTCGGTGTTGGCCACCCCGGTCATCAGAACGCCGCGGTTCAACAGGCTATACCAGTCCTTGAGTTTCTGATCGACCAGCGGCGAACGGCCGATGTGATCGGCCGGGCTATCGGTGAGCGCGTTGAAGACTTCGACCTGATCGAACCCGGTTTCGAAATACGGGTAGTCGAACTTCGAGGTCTCGCGGTTCAGCCGGCCGTCAAAGTAACCACTCTCGGCGTTGGGCGTCAGGCGCCGCGGGTGATTGATCTGTACGATCTCGTCGCCGGGGTTTCGCCGCAGAAGCCGCAGGAACTCGCCGGGCGTCTGGATCGCCTTGCGAAACCCGCGATCCCGCCAGCGATTCAGCGACATCGGAAAGCTGTTGAAGTGGCCAAAGCTGGTATCGACTTCCGCGCCGACCACCGACGTCATGAAACGATCAAGCTGCAAATCCCGGATATAGGGTGAGTAGTCCTTGAGGATGTTGTGGTCGGTGGCCGTGAGCAGGTCGATACCCTCCGCCGCCGAAACAATCGCCCCGTCGCGCATGGCAAACATCAAGTGCAGATGAAAGTCCGAGGAGATGAAGCCTCGCGTGTCGATGGCACGATCGAGTGTGGACGCGAGAAAGGTGGTTTCCCCTTCGCGGATCGCGACCTGTTGATGGTCGAGCGTGTACTCGGTGCCGCGCGAGATGTAGACATCATATTCACCCACCGGGATGATCTTGACCTCGCGTCCCGAGGCGGTGACGAGGAAGTTCTGGAAGCGCCCCACCGTCGGCAAGTCAGCGCGGCCGTCCGCGTGGGAGAAGTAAAGACGCGACGGCAGGTGGATGCCGGTCTTGCCTTCGATCACCTCGAGCGACAGCGTACCCACGGGCCCGCCGGCTTGCATCACGAAGCGCAAGTCAGGATCGGGCTCGGGCGCCGGGCCGGCGGCGGTCGTGACGCCGTCATCGAGCAGAATCCAGGCCGCGGCGAGCAGCGCGACCAGGCCGAGACGAGACACTACTACTGCGATTGATCGTTTCATGGCTCCCGCCTGCGTGTCTGTGTTCCGGCCGTCATTATAGGCGAAAGCCGCCGGCGGGGCGACGATCCCCAGGTCATCCGCAGATTCCACAGATTCACGCAGATTTCTTTCAAGGCTCGTGGCCAGGCCTTTCATCTGTGAAGATCAGCGTAATCCGCGGATCACTCCTTCATCAGAACCGCTTCTTTTCGACGCCGCAGGACCGCGACCCTCTGCGCGTCGCGCTGCGCTACGTCGATCTGAACCCGGTGCGGGCGGGGCTGGTGGAACAGGCGGCGGAGTACGAATGGTCGAGTGCGATAGTGCGATGGCGCACGTCGAGGGGCGCGACGGGTCGGGACTGCTGGACGGAAAGCAGTGGCGGAAGATCGACAGGCGACGGGACTGGGCCGAGGCGATTCGTGACCCGGCGATGGAAGCCGAAGAGATGGCGCGGCTCAGGGTGGCGACGCGAACGGGCCGTCCGCTGGGATCGGATGCGTTTGTACGGAAGCTCGAAACGAGCTTGCAAAGGCCTCTACAGCGGCGGGAAAGCGGGCCGGCAAAGAAGTCGAAGCGCGCTGCTGCCGCGGCGCAAGGTGCGGGTTAGGGTGACTGTCCCCTTCGGGCCCGTCCCCTTCTGGCCCGTCCCCTTCGGCCCCCCGAACTCCCAGGCGCCTTCGGCTTCCTCGCCCTGGCCTCCCACTTGCACCAGGAACATCTTGCCCATCACAGCCACGTCGCCCCAGTCCACCAGGGTGATGTGCGGGTTGGCCTTCAGCCATTCCCCTGTGGCGCGGGCCTCGCCGCGTTGCATGTCGCCGCCGGTAAAATACCAGTCATCAAAAAAAAGCACGGTCCCCGTCTGCACCAGGGGCGTGATGAACTTAAGAACGTCCACGGTGGACTCGTAGAGGTCGCAGTCCACGTTGATAAAGGCGGTCAGCTTGATCCCTTGTTCGCGAATGACTTCCTCGGCGTCCTTAAGGCTGTGGCAGAACAGGCCGGCGACCACCCCGACTTTCCAGCCCCGTGCGGGCGAACGGATGCGGCTTTCAAAGGACTTGCGCGAGGCTCTGTACTCGCCTTTCTCAAACATCTCGCCGTTCATCTGTGGGTTGACCTCGGGCAAGCCCTCGAAGGAATCAAAGGCGTAGAAGGCCGGGGCATCGTCATCCGACATCTTAAAAAACTTGGCACAGGCTTTCAGGGCTAGCGAAAAACTGGTGCCCTGGTAAACGCCGAAAGTGGGGTATCCATTTGACTCAGGTGACCACAACATACTGTGGTTGGCCATTGGCGGCCCCCGGAAAGGCTTGCCGATAGCACCACGTTTCCAAGCCTGCGATGGCCATGGCGCGTGCGTAATCCTTGATCGGCCCGAAACGCAGCCTCGTGGCCCAATTGCCTGCAGACCGGCGTCTGGCGCCCCAGGGTGCATTCTGGGTGCAGTGTGCTGGCGTCCATGGATCGACCAAACCACAACGCCTAGGGGCTACCTGAGTCAAGTGGATACCCCATTACGCCGAATTCCAGGTAGTCGCCCCTGACCTTTGCTCGGTGCAGGTAATTCCAGGCGCGAACGAAAGCGCGGGTTTCTTCGGCGGCATATGCCCGCTCAGCGTCAAAAGGCCCAGCCAGCACGATGTTCTGGTAGGCGTTGTGCAAGGCCCCCTTGAGGCCTTCAGCGAGTCCCATGGTTTGTCTCCCGAACAGTTTGAGTTTCGGCGAACGAATAGGAAGAAACATTCACTCGCGCTCCGCGGGCTTCTTTGCAATGTCTGTTGCTCGAATCGCCGAGCGAGCCCAGCAGACCCGCACCGGAAGCACCGCCACTTCAACCGCCCCAGTGACCATCTGTTCGGCTCTGCAGTCCGCTTGCCTTTACGCACGAGGCCCCGCAAAGAACCGCCTGCCCAAAACTATCGAAACAATTTCTCCTCGCCGATGCCAAAAAAAGGCGATGCCTCTTCGTGAAAGCAGCATGGAAGCAATGTGTCTGAAACTCAAATTGTTGTCGAGCAGAAGACCTGACAGAACTATCGTACTGGGGTATGCACTTGACTCCCGAAGCCCCAAGGTCTAGTATCCGGGCTCTGGAGGACTATTCGCGCACGCTGGGGAGTTTCAAGAGCGCTTCGCCTTCAGGTTTCAAAGTCAACCGCTGCCGTCCCCCCGCGGGGCGCAATGAGCGGCGGCTATAGGACCCACGACCGCTGCCCGATGGCCCCTCGAGGGTACGGTCGCCGCAGTCGCCGACCACAAGGTGTGGGGTCGTCGGGAGTCAAGTGCATACCCCGACTATCGTATTGAGTCGCTTCAGGCACTTGGCATTCAGAATCCGGTAAAGTGGGGTATCCATTTGACTCAGGTGACCACAACATACTGTGGTTGGCCATTGGCGGCCCCCGGAAAGGCTTGCCGATAGCACCACGTTTCCAAGCCTGCGATGGCCATGGCGCGTGCGTAATCCTTGATCGGCCCGAAACGCAGCCTCGTGGCCCAATTGCCTGCAGACCGGCGTCTGGCGCCCCAGGGTGCATTCTGGGTGCAGTGTGCTGGCGTCCATGGATCGACCAAACCACAACGCCTAGGGGCTACCTGAGTCAAGTGGATACCCCATTTCCGGTAATGCGCACCCACATCGAATCCATCAGTTCCGTAAGCACTGGCAAACCAGGCGTGCAAAGACCCAGAGTGGGTGCTGATATCTGAAGTGCTCTCTCCAATGAAGTCATCCCACTCGATATCCTCTCGGAGCGAGAATATCAGAGTCTTATGCAGGTCCAGTACATAGATTCTCAGCGTCGTCTCCAGAAACCTAGGCAGGGACAAGAATCCGGCATTCAACCTTCCGGCACTAGCTTGTGCGGCCTTAAGTATGGCGTCCTCAGATTGCTCGGCAGGTGAATAGAAATCGCGGTCGCGAAGAGTTACTCCACTGCAAACCGACTGGTGCAGCTTGGGACCATCGCCGGACCACGTTACGCCGTCCCCAATCGCTACGGGTAAGATTCTAGTATCCGACTCCGCCAACTCTTCGGTCTCCAAGAGAGACAGATTTTGCTCTTCACTCAGCCTGTCACGATAGTAGTGATGCGATGCGAACGGGATAACCCATGCGGGATCTAGTACGTCGCAAACGCTCTTGAAGGTTTGGATTTGGCGCGCCTTGATCGATTCGGGGTTGGACAGCGGATACTCTCGAAGTTTGCTTGCGTGATTGAAATTGTTTAGGAGAACGCAATGTGGCCAACCTTCTTCTTCAGCATTTTGCTTGCGTGATTGAAATTGTTTAGGAGAACGTCAATGTGGCCAACCTTCTTCTTCAGCATTCGCACTGCGAGGAGGGGAAGATTACAGTCGTTGTAGTTGAGAATTGTCCCTTCGGGCGTAGTCATCAGAAGCATGTTGTCGATTCCGGTGCTGGGATATCTGGCGACAATCAGGTCGCCCGATATCACTGTCTTCTTTCCGTTTCGCAGCGAGCGAACATCCTTGAACCCGATGCGGCGCATTGAATCCGACATCACAAAATTCGCGTCATCGTTAGCGAGAACAACGAGGTCGGAGTTCAAATTATAGAGCTTTGCCAACGTGGGAAAATGAAGATGGTCGCCATGGAAATGAGAAATCCACAGATGCGTCGCATCTTTTGCTTTTTCGAGTGCGTCGGGGTTATCCCAGCGAAGTCCCCATCCTTCCTTGAAACAAGTCCCAAAGAACCAGGGATCGGTCAAGAGCCTTACATCGCCGTACTCAATGAGGACAGACGCGTGGTTAAGTAAGGTGATTGCTAAAGACATCGGCCATGATCTCCAACATCCAATTGATATTCATTGAGGCCCTTCCCGACCGCACGCCGAGGGCGAAGCGCCTGGTCTCCTCCAAGAGGCCGGTCGGTAGGCTCTCGTAAGCGGTTTCGCATCCGGCCTAACGCGCAGGACAAGCGAAGTGGGGCCGGGATCGATCCTGATTCTGCGAGTTGGGTGCCTCTTGCTTTTCATAACCGGAGTAACTACCGCAACGCGCCACCCGGCCGCAAGCGCTAGATTATCTTCGTGGACCTGGGTGCCGTCTGTCGAGATCAAGCACGCACGCCCGACACGCATAACGAGGGGATTCGACTCCAGGCCCAAGCATAGCAGTCTCACTCTTAGCCAGGATTTCCGTTTTGGCCATCCCGGCACGGTCAGTATAGGCGAGCCATGGCTGCGGAGCAACGTTCTTCGCACTGCTTTCACGTTCGATCCTCCGTTCTTCGCCGGTCCAGCCTTCAGCCAGGATTTCCATTTTGGCACTGGTACGGCCACAGTATACACCCGCGCTGCCCCGAATACGACGTCTTTTCGCGCTGAACCCTGCACATCACCTCCGCCGGTAGGCGCCCGGGCTCGTCCATCCGCTCCCAGACGTTGATTGAGCGGGCTGAACGGCGCTCCGGCCGACACTGCTCCCTGCGGAGAAGTCGGAGAAGTCGGAGAAGTCGGGGAGAAGTCGGGGAGAAGTCGGGGAGAGAAGTCGGGGACAGGCTACGACTTTCCCGACTTTCCCGGACGATCTCTAGCGCAAGCCCGCGTTCGCGTCGTTAACTTGACAATGCCGTGGTTTGATCTTTCAGTCAAGATTGCCAGATGGAAAGGACGACCGGGATTGCTCGTGCCGTAGCGCCACTACCGGATCGACCTTCGTCCGACTAACGGATCCAGAAATTTGTAGAATTCATGCGTCGCCGGATCGTCGGGCTTGCCGAGGCCGTTATTCAAGCGGCTGTGATTGCTGTCACGCTTGCCATACGACCTGGCCGGGATCTCCGCTGCCTGCAGCACGCTCTCAAGACGTTGCGCCTGGGCTCGCGTGTCCGGATTGCCGGAAAAATATAGCAGGAGAAACGGCGGTATCCCTTTGCCCTTCGCCACATGCGTCACGGCCGAAAAATCAACGTGCTTCTCCGGGTCGTTTCCGAATTTCTGGCGATGACCAAAGGTAAACATCTTGCCACCGTAGAGCGTTTGCCGGTGCTCCGCGGTCATGATGATTTTGGGAATGTCGTAAGTGTCGCCGTCCACTGGGACGCAGCCCTTGAGAACATCGAACGGCACACCTTCTTTCTTCACGTAACGCTCATCGGTGCAGATCAACGCTGCCACCTGCGCGCCGGCGGAATGTCCACCGACAAAGATCCGCGTGGGGTCGCCGCCATACTTGGCGATGTTCCGGTGCACCCAGCCGAGGGACCGGGCGACGTCGCCCATCAGCTCGGCCATTTCCACTTCCGGCAGCAGTCGGTAGTTCGTCGAGACAAAGACAAATCCTCGCTCGGTCAGCGCCTTGGGCTTCAGTGCGACGTCGCTTTTGTCCCCAACCTGCCATCCACCTCCGTGGATCCAGAACATGACGGGCAAGCTCTTCCCAGCCGGTTCTTCCGGCGCATAGATATCGAGGACGTGGCGTTTGTGACCGCTCTCCACGTAGCGAATGTCAGATGTCAGTTTCTGGGCGGTGGCGCCGTTGCTAAGGAAGAGAAACGGGAGAACGAAGGCGGCAACGAGCCTGAAATTCATGGCGTTGATCCTCTTCGAACGAAGTAAGGGAAACGAGAGGTCAGGTCTCAGTGTTTGGCGGCTCATTGCCAAACACGACGATTGCGGTTCGTTCGAGGTTTGCCGGTCATGAGTTCATGCTCAAGTATAGTCAAACTCCGCGTGGTGTGCCCACGAGGAACCCACCCTTACCCCGCCGCAGGAACTGGCCTTGGTCGCCCTGCTCTCGGCCCGCTCCACGCGCCCGCCGCCTCACGAATCACGGTTCACGAATCACAGATCACGAGTCACCAATCACGACCAACAGCTCAGCTTGTTAGGCTCAACACGAGCTGTTCCATGATGATGCGGTCGTCAGGGCGTTGGCGGCGCAGATCGCGGTCGGCGTGAAAGAGCCGGCGCAGCGCGGTTTCAAGCTCAGCACGGGTGAAGCGGCCGGCGATTTCGAGAACCTGGCGCGCGCGGGTGGGCCACATGCGCAGGCCGTGCCCCTGAAAGAAGCGGCCGACGTCTTGTACATTGCGTAGCTTCTGCTCGCTCACCACCAGCGCGTGCCGGAAAAGGCCGGCGAGGAGGTTGATCTGGATGGGCCAGTATTCGCCCGTGCCGGCAAGCGTGTCGAGGACGTCCAACGCCCGGCGGCGGTCCTTGCGGGAGAGGGCGTCGGAGAACTCATACATTCCACTCTGCCGTGCTTCGGGGACCAGCGCTTCGATGTCGGCACTGGTGACGGGCGCTTCTTTCTCGACATAGAGCGAGAGTTTCTCCAACTCGTTCGCGATGCGGCCCATATCGCCGGCCAGCAACTCGACCAACTCGGCGAGCGTCTCTTGCCCGATAGTCAACTTCAGCCGCTTGGCCCAGGCGGCGGCGGTGGACATGGCTTCGCTCGAGGAGAGCCTTTCGAGGTCAATGCGTTCGGGTACGGAGGCGAAGAACTTGGCAACGCGTTCGATCTTTGCTTTGTCGTCGCGGTCGGCCGAGTCATAGCGCGTGGCCTCGATGAGAATGACCACGCCCGGGGTCGGGTCGCGGAAGTAACGGCTGAGCGCCTCGCTCTCGGGCGAACCGGCCGAGGTGACCCGCTTCGGCAGGGCCGCTTCCGCGCGCTGCCCGACGATCAAACGCGACGTGGCAAACAGCGAGAGCGTGCGGGCGTCATCGAGCAGCTTCTCGATCGGCTGCTGCGACAGATCGAACTCGACGACTGCTTCCGAGTCGTCACCCGGCGCCGCGTCCGCGCCCAGAGCGGCCGTTACCAACGCCCGCCGGCAGAGATCCCGATAGAACTGCTCGCCGCCGAGAAACAGGTATCCTGCAGCCGGCGTCGAGGTCTTGATCTGCTGCAGGAACTTGCGGGGCTTCATGAACGGTCTAGTCTAGCGTCCCAGGGAAGGAGATGATCAGCGCCGTGCCCAGAGAGTTCCGCCAGTTGACAGGTAGTGGAGTATCACCTGCGCAGCAATCGAAACGCGATCTCGCGCCCTTGCCCGCCGGGATACGCCAAGTAGATCCACAACATTGCCAAGGGCTCCAACAGCCGCGCGTTGGCCAGCGGGCCGGCGTCAATCGGCTCGAACCCGATATCGGCCGCAAGCTGATGAGCCGCCTGCTTGGCCGTGGCGTCATCGCCCGCGTAGAACATCGTCACCGCCTGCCCACCGTAGTCGGGGTTCTCCATATTGTTGGAGCCGGTTGTGTTGAAGATCTTCACCACCCGCGCTCCCGGGGCCCAGGCCGCCACCTGCTCGCCGGCGGACGTATCGTGCCCGAGCGCCAAGCCGCTCAGGTCCGGCTTGAGCGGGTTCGTGCAATCGAACAGGATTTTCCCCCGCAGGTCGCCGCAGTTGCGAATCGCCTGTTCGGTCGGGGAGCCCCAGGGCGTGGTCAGCACGACAACCTCGCCATGCGCCGCCGCCTCGGCGATGGATCCGGCGGAACTGTCCGCCGCGGCTCCAACCAGCGCCTGCACTTTGCCCGCCGACGGGTCCCGCACGCCCCACTTCACCTCGTGTCCCGCCTTGGACCAGGCCGTACCGAGCGCTCCTCCAACGTTTCCCGCTCCGACCATCCCGATCTTCATTTGCCTCGCTCCCTTCTCTCCCAGGTAAACATACTCGGCAGATCAAGAGCGACCAGCTCGATGCGGTTCCATCCAAACGGATGAGGTCGCGAGTTCAGATCCCGTCCCTCTCGCCAGTCCGATTCTTCCCTGCTTGCCGGTCGTCGCGAGTGGTTTTGACGACGCTGGTCCTCACCAAACTGTTCCTCACAAGGAACCGTCCGTCAAACAGGATCGGCACCCCTTCTCCCTGCAACGCGGAGTCACCTTGCCCTCGCATAGCGTGAATGTGCAGGTGGGGCTCGGACGTGTTTCCGGAGTTACCGACCCGGCCCAGCTCTTGTCCCTGCTCGATACGGTCGCCGGACCGGACCTTTAGGCTCCCCGGCATCAAGTGGGCCAGGACCACCCTGACATCGCCGCAGCGGAGCACCACGTGGTTGCCGGCGAGATTCTCGCGGTCGTGCTGAGGTGGAATGAGGTCGGGTAGTCCATCCACAGCCGTGGCCACAGTGCCTTCACAGGGACTGTAAATAAAGTCCCCGTAGATTTCGTAGCGCTCGAGCGCCCGCGGGTACAGGCCCCACGCCCGCAAGCCCAGCGCGTTCAGTTTGCCGATGTCGAGTGCGAAGCGCTGGGCACGATCGACGTTGTGATAGTTCACGATGGGGTTGGAGCCGCCATGGCCTACCGCATAGGTTCCTTGCCTGAGGGGGAAGGCCATCTCGACAGGACTTTCGGCCACCCAGCGGCCGGACAACGCCGTCACCGCGAACGTCGAGAACAAACCCAATAACAGCACGCCGACAACACGAGAGGTCCATTGCCCCCAACTCGCTTTCACCCAAAGCGGACGGTCCTTGACCCTTGTCCAAGAAACGATGACGGCCCATAGGAACACGGCCGCCAAGACGTATCGGGAGTAGTGGCTTAGCCAAGACCAGTGGCCGGCGACGAAGACATACCCGACAAACGCCGCCTCGGCGAGTACTCCTAGAAGCCAATCGGCGCGACTTTCTTGGCGAGCCCGCCACACGTGAAAAACGAAGATCGCGGGGAGCAAGAGGTGGGTCACGAACAGGAGGATGATCTGAATGGTCATCGCGTTCACGGTGCTCTCCTTGGTGTTAGGCGGGTCAGCCTTGCGTCGTTGGCCTACGTCATGTCACGGTCATCGGATCGAGACCCGGGGGCTGGGCAGGCTACTTCTTGTCCTCCGGCGGCCGTTCGCCGTCGTCGAGGACCCGCGTCAGGCTGTCACGCTCTTCCCGCAGCTTGGCGACGCCGCGAACTTCGTTCAGCCACCAGACCCACCCAGTAAAAACGGTGGTCAGGGTCAGCAGAATGATGTTGATCCAGCCGGGATGGCCTTTCCGGTGCAGGTCGTCCAGTATCTCGCCGCTGTACAGCAACACGAGGCTGACGTAGACCGGCAGGATGTACCAATACTTCGCAGCTTTGAGAAGCTGTACCTGGTGGTCGAACTTCTTGCGGAGCGCTTCCCGGTAACCGGCCAGGCTCTGCTGCGGATCCGGTTCGGACGGGCTGCGGCCATAACGGACCAGGTAGAAGACAATCCACACCGCGCTCGCGGCGGCCAAGTAGCACCCTGCCTCTGTTAACCAGTGGTCAGCGAACCGAGAAAAGACCGAGAACGCCACGACGAGCGGCACAGCCGCGAGGTATTCCCTGCGGTTACGTTTCGAGATCTCGCGGTCGAGCCTCGAGGACTCCTGCCGGACATAGTCCAGAACCTCGTCGGCAATCAGGGCCCTGGTGCTCTCCGGGGACCCCTTCGGCGGCTCGGACATCCACAGCTCTTGAAGTTCGTTCAGGGGGGTCATGGGCGAACCTCCATCGCCCGGACTCTGGCCGTCAGCTTCTGCCGGATGCGGGTCAGTCTCGTTGCAATGGCGCCTCGCGAGAGGCCTGTGACGGCTTCGATGTCCGCATAGCTCAGCCCCTCCAGGTGCAACAGAATGATCTGCCGGTCTGTCAGCGGGAGAGAGCCGATCCCATCGAGAAGCTGGCGGCGCCGCTCTTGCCGCAGGAGGTCCAGCTCTTGATGAGAGGCCGCCGGGGTATGGACCTCTAGCGTCTCATCGTGTGTCTCCCGCTTCCGTTTCCGGTCAGATTTCGTGCGCGCCGATATGGCTACGTTGTGAGCGATGCGATAGATCCAAGTGCGCTCTGAGGCGTCGTGGCGAAAGTTGGGAATGGCGCGCCAGACGGCCAGCCAGATGTCCTGCCAGAGGTCGTCTGTCTCCGGTTTGGCTCCGACCTTGGCTTGGGCCAAGCGCCACATCGGCAGCCGATATTCTTCAAACAGCCGCAGAAACGTACTGCGCCGGTCTTCTTCCCGCGCGGGCTGTTGCGTCAGAGGATTCCTTTCAACCGCTATAGATCGCTCTTGGACTATACGGACTATACAGATAGTCTTCCCAGGCCGAGAATCCTTACAGGAATCTTTGGGGGCGCTTGTGTTCAGCCCGAGGCGGACTACAGGCGGCTTCCCGCCTGCTTCAAGCAGTGGGTAGTGCCCTGATCCCGCGTTGCGTGGTAGAGGCTGGCTTCGACCAGCTCGAACCGCTCCCGAGTCCCGAGGTTGTTGGTCTCCTCGTTCTACGCTAAGCAGCTTTCGAACTGGTCCCAGAAGCAGAAGGACTTTCTTGCTTCGCCAGCAGACGCCGCCTTCGGCGCGCTAGGCTCAGGCTGTGCAGAGTCCATACCGGATGGTACGTAAGAGTAGACCAAAAACTGGTCGTCACCGTACTGGACGGAACCCCAACCGGTTCTCTCGGTGTTCGCTGGGCTCATTGGGCTACCCTCTGCGGTGGTTTCAAGGTCTTGAGATAGTCGATCATCGCGTTGCCGCAGTGCTTCAGTACCTCGGGGTTGTGCGCGGTCTTGGCCAAGCCGGCCGAGCCCTCCATCGAGGCAACGAAAAAGCATGCGGCCGCATCGGGGTCGATGTCTTGCCGGACGTGGCCCGAGTGCTGTCCACGGCGCAGGGAGTTAGCGACGGCGCCACGCCAGAGGGTGAACAGTGCATCGAGCCTCCGGCGGAAGCCTTCGTCGACGGGCGACATCTCTTGCGCCAGGTTGTTGAGAGGACAACCCTTTTCACAGCAGATACTTGCATCATCTTTTGAATAATGGGAAAGAATCGCAATGAGACCCTCGACCGGGTCCTCCACCCGTCCCAGTGGCACCACCCAACGCTCGACGATCTCGTGATGGATCAACTCGTCGACGACCGCGTAGCCGAGGTCGGTCTTGGTCGGGAAGTGGTGGTAGAGCGCCCCCTTGGTGACGCCGGTGTTGGATAGGATACTGTCCAAGCTGGCGGCGCGGAAGCCGTTGTGGTGGATCTCGTTGAAGGCGGCCTCGAGCAACTGCCGGCGCGTTTCGTCGGGATTGCGTTTGGTGGTGACGACCATGGATCGATTCTGAAGGCGGCGGGACGGCCCACCCTCTACATACCGACCAGTATGTATGTTCTGAGGCGGATTGTCAAGTGGTTTTTTAGGGCAGGCGTTCTTCTCGGCACAAAGTGCTATCTATGTGCGTGGGTAGTGCCCTGTGTACGAGTGAACCGCTGCGTCCACCCCGCTGCCGCTGGTGTCTTGACAGCGCGGGGAGGGTCGGTCAGGCTGATGTGATGCGGTTTGGTTCCATGCTTATCGCCGCTGCGATGGCTTGGGGGCTTGGTGTGCCTGCGGCCGCCCAAGTGCCAGGGCAAGCGCCGGGGGCGCCGTCGCCGGCGGACGTCGAGTTTTTCGAGACGCGCGTGCGGCCCGTCTTGGCGGTGAATTGCTATAGCTGCCACGGGCCCGACAAACAGTTTAACGAGCTGCGGCTTGACTCGCGCGAGGCGATGCTCGTGGGCGGCAAGCGCGGTCCGGCGGTCGTTGCGGGCAAGCCGGACGCAAGTCTGCTGGTCCAGGCGGTGCGGCACGACGACTCGCAGATGGGCTTGCAGATGCCCATGGGCGGCAAACTCGCCGAGACCGAGGTCGAGGCGCTGGCGGAGTGGGTTCGCCGAGGGGCGTTCTGGCCGACGTCCGTACCTGGGGCCGAGTCCGCCGGCAACGACCACTACGAAACCTTGGCGCGAGAGCACTGGGCGTTTCAGCCGGTGACCAAGCCGGCGCTTCCCGACCTGCCTGGGGAGACGCCGGGTCAGGGAGCGGACGCCGCACGATGGTCGCGCCACCCGGCCGATCGTTTCGTCTACCAAGCGCTCGCCGAGGTGAAACTTGCGCCCGCGGAGCCGGCCGACCGGCGCGTGCTGATCCGCCGCTTGAGTTACGTACTCACCGGGCTGCCGCCGATGGCGGAAGAAGCCGATCGGTTCGCCGCAGACCAGTCCCCGGATGCGTACGAACGATTGGTCGACCGCCTGCTGGCGTCACCGCGTTTTGGCGAGCACTGGGCGCGGCATTGGCTCGACCTGGTGCGCTACGGCGAAACGCGCGGCTACGAGTGGAACTACGAAATCATCGGCGCTTGGCGCTACCGCGACTATCTGATCCGCGCCTTCAACCAGAACGTACCCTACGACCAACTCGTGCGCGAGCACATCGCCGGCGACCTGCTCAACGAGCCTCGGATCAATCGGGAGGAACAGATCAACGAGTCGGTCATCGGCACGGCGTTCTATCGTCTCGGCGAGGCCGGCCACGACGACTGCATCAAGTTCCGCGGCATCGCTCTCGACGTCATGGATAACGGGATCGACACGTTGACCAAGACCTTCCAAGGGCTCACCGTTTCGTGCGCGCGCTGCCACGACCACAAGCTCGATCCCATCCCGACCGAGGACTACTATGGGCTCTACGGCATCCTCAACAGCAGCCGGGTCGTCACGCATTCGATCGACACGCCCGAGGTCAACCGCGAGCCGATTACGAAGCTGAAGGCGCTGAAACAGAAGATCCGGGGCGAGTTGGCGAAGATTTGGCTTCAGGAAGCCGAGGAGGTGTTGCCGTACCTTCTTGCGCTGACGCCCTCGTATGAAAAGACCGGCGGGAAGCCACCTGCTTCTCTGGACCGCAAACGCCTCGGCGCTTGGCGCGCCGTGCTCACGTGTCCGGATCACGGCCTTGACGACCCAGGGCACCCATGGGCGGTTCTGCTCGCCGCCACGGCCCCCAGCGAGAAAGCATTCGAACAAGCCGCCTCCGACGTGGCCGAACGCTATCGCACACAAGCTGCCGAGCGCACCGAGTTCAACCGCGCGAACTTCGAGCCGTTCGCAGACTTCCGCTCCGAGGTCCCCCCGGGCTGGCACGTCTCCGGGATGGGCCTGCGCGAGGGACCGTCGCCGAGCGGCGAGTTCGCTGTCGCGCAGGGGGGCGATCGAGCGGTCACGGGGATCTTCCCGGCCGGCCTCTACACGCACACGATTTCGGGGCGGTTGAACGGAGCCGTGCGGTCGCCGAGTTTGCCCCGTGGCCTTCAAAAAGAGGGAGGACCGGAGAAAGGGAGCAGCGGCAAGAAACATCTGAGTATTCGCGCAATGGGCGGTATGTTGGGCGCCCACCGCACTGTCATCGACAACTGCGCGATCGGCGAGAAGTACCAGGTGCTAGACCGTTCCTCGCAATGGAACAAGCTCGACACGCAAGCCGAACAGGAACGGCTGCCGGTCTTCGTCGAGCTCATCACCAAGTGGGAGAACCCACGGATCCCCGACCGACCGCGCCGACTCAGCGGCCCGGAGAAATACATCGACACGCCCACGTCGTACTTCGGCGTTGTTGAGGCCGTGCTGCACGACGTGGACGAGACACCGCGCGAGGAACTATCGCATCTGATGCGCCTGTTCAAGGGCGGCGCGGCCGAGAGCTGGCAGGGCTTTGCAGGCCGCTACGCCAGGGCGGTCAAGACGGCCGTCAAGAACTGGGCCGCCGGCCATGCCACCGACGATGACGCCCGCTGGCTCAATTGGCTCATCAGCAACGAGCTTCTCTCGAACCGAGCGGCTGTGAGCGAACGGCTTCGTTCGCTGATCGACGATTACCGCGCGACCGAGGCTACCTTGTCGGCGCCCCGCACGGTGGAAGGGCTGGCCGACGGCGGGCCCGGCCGTGACTTTCCGGTCCTGGTCGGCGGCGGGGAAAAGAGTTTCGGCAAGCCGGCGCCGCGCCGTTTCTTGCAGCACCTGTTGAGCAAGGAACCGTTCGCGTCCGAGGGGAGCGGCCGGCGCGAGCTGGCCGAGGTCGTCGCGAGCCCCGACAACCCGCTCACGGCGCGCGTCATGGTGAACCGCGTTTGGCACCACGTGTTCGGCCGCGGGATTGTCGCCTCGGTCGACAATCTCGGCGTCATCGGCGACAAGCCGACACACCCGGAGTTGCTCGACTACTTGGCCGCGCGATTCGTCGAGGACGGCTGGTCGATCAAGAAGCTGATCCGCCTGCTGGTGCTGGCGGAAACCTTCCAGCAGAAGAGCGAGGCCACGCCCGGCGCCTCCGAGGCCGATCCGCGGAACGCGCTGCTGCACCACTATCCGTTGCGGCGCTTGCAGGGCGAGTCGTTGCGCGACTCGATTCTGCTCACGTCGGGCAAGCTGAGCGATTCGATGTACGGCCCCAGCATCCATCCGCACCGCGCGGAAGCTAAGGAATACCGCCGGCTTTTTTCCGGGGCCCTCGACGGCGAGGGGCGGCGGAGCATCTACCTAAAGGTCACCCGGATGGAGGGCACGGAGTTTCTCGATACCTTCGACTACCCCAGCCCACTGGTGACGCGCGGCCGGCGCGATGTGACGAACGTTCCGGCACAGGCGCTCACGCTGCTCAACGACCCTTTCGTGATCAGCGAGGCGAAGACCTGCGCTGACAAGTTGCTAGCGCGGCCCGGCGGGTCGGTTGAGGAGCGCATCGCGGAGTTGTTCCGCACGGCGTTGGGGCGGGGGCCGAGTGAGGTGGAGGAAGAGCGATTCCGCGGACTCGCCGCCGAGTTGGCCAGTCTGCGTGAGGTGCCGCGGGCCGAGTTGATTGATAACCCCGAGGTGTGGAAGGATTTGGCACACGCGGTTCTGAATCTCAAGGAGTTTTTGTACATTCAGTAAACTGGTGGAGGCGGTGAACTCAGCGGGTGTGCGACCGCAGGGCGACCGCAGGGCGACCGGCGGGAATGGCGAAACCGAGCCCGGCACACCAGTGACGGTACGCAGCCGCTATGCCACCGGCGGGGGATTTACCCCTCACTTGCGTTCGGGGCTCGGTTGTTTCAGCGGCGCGAGGTCATTGAGTTAGAAATATGAGGGCGGAGACAGCGCTCCGCCCCTACACGAGTGACGCAGCAACACATGAAGCGGCAAGTTATATGAAACGGCAATTGAGTAGCGACGGTTGTCCGGGCAGCGTCAGGGCGATGACGCGGCGCGAGGCTTTGCGGCTCGCTTCGAATGGGTTCGGGTATCTTTCGTTTGCAGCGCTCGCGGCCGGCGCGGCTCCCAAGCCACACCTCGCACCCAAACCCCACTTCGCGCCGAAGGCGACGAACATCATCTTCCTGTTCATGCCCGGCGGCGTCTCCCACATGGAAAGCTTCGACCCCAAGCCGAAGCTCGCCGAGCTGGACGGCAAACCCGCGAAGCTCGACAACTACCTCGCCGGCCCCGACCGCAAGTGGCTGCGGTGCCTGTGGGAGTTCAAGCAGTACGGCCAATGCGGCGCGCCAGTGAGCGAACTGTTCCCGCACACGGCCAAGTGGGTCGACGACCTGGCGATCGTCCGCTCCATGAAATCGGAGTTCCCGTTGCATGCGCGCGGCAACGTGTTCCTGCACACCGGACGAAACTTCGGCGGCTTCCCGAGTCTCGGCTCGTGGGTCAACTACGGGCTTGGCAGCGAGAACCACAACCTGCCGGGCTATGTGCTGCTGCGGGACGCGTCGATCCCGCCGGGCGGCATCGAGAACTTCTCGAACGGCTTCCTGCCCGGGACGTACCAGGCAACGCACGTTCGCGATCAGGGCCAGCCGGTGAGCAACATCACGCCGGCCGACGAGGATAAGCGCGTCCAACGGGCCAAGCTCGACGCCTTGCTGCAACAGGACCGCGACTTCCTCGGCCGCACCGGCGGCGACAACATGGTGGAATCGGCGATCTCGAACTACGAGATGGCCTACCGCATGCAGTCGCTCGTGCCCGATGTTCTGGACCTGGCCAAGGAAACCGAAGCGACCAAGAAGCTCTACGGGCTTGATTCCGACGACAAGCCGAAGCGGCTGTACGGCTTGCAGTGCCTGCGCGCGCGGCGGCTGGTCGAGTCCGGCGTGCGCTTTGTCGAGGTGACGTGCCCCAATCTGTTCGGGATGAATGGTACCTGGGACCAGCACACCGGTCTCAAGAAGGACCACGAAAAGAACGCCTTCGTCACCGATCAGGCCATCGCGGCTCTCATCAAGGACCTGAAGTCGCGAGGTCTCTTTGACCAGACGCTGCTCGTGTGGTCGGGCGAGTTCGGGCGCACGCCCGACACCGGCAACGGCGACGGACGCGACCACCATCCGTTCTGCTTCACGATCTGGATGGCCGGCGGCGGCGTCAAGGGCGGCGTCACCTACGGCGAGACGGACGAGTTGGGCGACCAAGTCGCGAGCCACCCCGTCACCATCCACGATCTACACGCCACGATCCTGCACCTGCTCGGCCTCGACCACGAGAAACTCACCTACCGCTTCGGCGGCCGCGAGCAACGCCTCACCGACGTCCACGGTCGGGTGGTGGACGAGATCCTGGCGTAAGGAAGACCCGACTTGGGAACCGACGGGCGGGTGTGTACCGCTGGTCCCTCTACGCTTCGCGGACTTGTCGTTGTCGCCGACGAGTTATTTCCATCTCCTCGACCCGATCGTCCACGGCCGGATTCGCCTGAGATGTGAGAACTCGAGTTCAGTCGAGCGCGAGAACGACACCGACGCCAAACGAATCCAGATCCGAGGTGTGGATGCTGCGCAAGAAGAAAGTGACCCGCCGCCCGAAGCCCGTCACCGCGCCATCGAAGACGTTGTTCCCGGAGCCCGACGGGCCCCAGTGCTCGCCGCCGTGAACGCGTGAACTGGTCAGATTTCCGTCAACAGTGAAGATGTCGAACGCAAAGGCGTTGTCGCGGTCGAAGTCGGTCAGGGGGTCGACCATGGTGACCGAGCCCCATGCCATAAAGCGTCGATTTCGGCCGAGGTCAACGGTGGCGCTGGCCGAGCCGCCTTCGTTTTTCAACGCGAACAGATTTACACGGAAAGCGTCCATCTCAGTTTCCTCCTTTTGCCGGGGTCGGCGAGCCGCCCCCGGCGGCGTCCTTCTTCCAGTGATTTTTGGGCGTCCGCTTGGTCACCAGCTTGCCGGTCTTTGGGTTGACCGACCGCAGCACCCTGTGACTCGATTGCGGCGCCACCGTGACCGTTGTGTGCCGAATCCTTTTGGGGTCCACCTGGCGGTTCGTGAGCATCGCAAGCTCGTCCTTGGAAACGGCTTGAGGCTTCTCCGATCCGAACTTGAAGACTTGATGGGTGTGCAGAATCTCGCCGGTATTCTTGTCGTAGAACAGATGGCGTTTCATCGCTTCCTCCTATTCGAGAATGATGATGTTTCCTGTGCCGAACACGTCGAGGTCGTCGGTGTGCAGCGCGCTGATTCGGAACGTGATGCGCTGCGCCGTACCAACCCATGCGCCGTTGTGGACGTTGCTGGGAGCGTTGGGCGAACCCCAGTGATCGCCGCCGGAGATCAACGGACCGGGCCGTACGCCATCAACGTCGAACACCTCTACTGCGTAAGCGTTGTCACGGTCGAAATCGATGAGCGGATCGGCCATCGTGACCTGTCCCCAAGCCAACACCCTCCTCCGCCGACCGAAATCCACCATCCGCGTTCCGCTGCCGCCAGTGCTTCTGAGGCCCCAGAGGGGCACCGTGACGAAGTCGCTGGCGTTGGTTCGCAGCACAGTCGGATAGCGGCTTTTGATGCCACGAATATCGAACTCGTGGAGGTTGCGCTGTACGTTGTTGATGGCGAAGAACATGGCGGCGTCTGAGTCGCCGGAATGCCGCAGTCCGAGGGCGTGCCCGATCTCGTGGACCGCCGTAGTCATCAGATCTTCTCTGTTCCCGGCGTCGGTGGTTCCCCAGTTCTCCGCATCGTCGAAGTGGATGCGGCCGTCCCGGGGAAAGAAGGCGTGGGCGAAGACGTTGAAACCGCCGGAGCCGGACCCGTCGAAGGGGAAGCCGTCGCCGTGGGCGCCTACCTCCCAGCTGACGAGGAAGTCAGCATCAGCTTGATTGAAGGTTCTTGTGAACGTCAGCGGGATCTGTTCGGCCCAGACGTCGAACGACTGCTGGATGATCCCCGCCTCACCCGTCATGTCGGCAGTGCCGCTGAGCAGAAACCACCTTAAGTTCGTGCGATCCCAGGTGTTCTGCGTGAACACAAAAGGATCGCTGTTCACAACGCCGGGGCCGCCGACCTCGCCCGGTTCGAAGTCCGGTACCGGGCATCGTGGCCGTTTCATCAAGCGCAGAGTCTCCAGCGAAAGCGCGCCGCTGGGAGTCAGCTTGGTGAAATCGGGGTATGCACTTGACTCCCGACGACCCCACACCTTGTGGTCGGCGACTGCGGCGACCGTACCCTCGAGGGGCCATCGGGCAGCGGTCGTGGGTCCTATAGCCGCCGCTCATTGCGCCCCGCGGGGGGACGGCAGCGGTTGACTTTGAAACCTGAAGGCGAAGCGCTCTTGAAACTCCCCAGCGTGCGCGAATAGTCCTCCAGAGCCCGGATACTAGACCTTGGGGCTTCGGGAGTCAAGTGCATACCCCAGTGGTGAAATTTTGAAAGTGCTCAAGCGCCTTGGTGACGTGCACACAGAGGCGTTGGTCCGAACACCGGCACTTTTCCATATAGCCGAACGAAACAAGATACCTCTTGGCGAAGACCATCATGTCGTCCTGCTGGCCCTGTCGGACGAGGAGTTCTTCCGGCGAACGGGTTTTCACGTCGGCTTCTTCGGTTCCCATTTTGTGGAATCCCCCTTTGGTTGCTTCCTCCGCTACTCGGATACGTCGTCTTATTGGGATAAGCGTAGTTGGTCGAGATTTCGGGCCAATGAATTCTATGGAATTGGGGAATCGGGGTATGCACTTGACTCCCGACGACCCCACACCTTGTGGTCGGCGACTGCGGCGACCGCACCCTCGAGGGGCCATCGGGCAGCGGTCGTGGGTCCTATAGCCGCCGCTCATTGCGCCCCGCGGGGGGACGGCAGCGGTTGACTTTGAAACCTGAAGGCGAAGCGCTCTTGAAACTCCCCAGCGTGCGCGAATAGTCCTCCAGAGCCCGGATACTAGACCTTGGGGCTTCGGGAGTCAAGTGCATACCCCAGCTTGGGGAATTGCTTCCGCAACCCCGCTGCGCTTGGCTTTCAGCCCGTGAGACTCCCCTGAGTCGCCAGTCTCGCCATTTCGCTGAAAACCCAGTTGACCTCACGAATCTTTAAAAACTCGATATGCTTTCCTTTCAATCACTTGCCGCTCCCCGCTGGTCGGACCTCCATCCAACCTCCTGTACGGTAGAGCCGGAGGGTTGAGACATGAAAGTCGAGCCTGTGACCGTCCTAAATCGTCCCACCGGGAGATTAGGGACAGCCACCGAACTCGAGCAGCAGGAGAGAGAAATGGGGACTCCGATGGCACAGCGGCCGAACCAAGCCTGCGCCTAGACCGCGACAGGTGTCAGTTGATACATGCGGCCGAGCCGGGTTGCGGCCTTGAGGTCTCCCTTGCGGAGTGCCTGGCGGACTTCATCCAGCTTGCGGGCATCAGGTAGCGACAAATACGGCGCCCAGCCGGTGTCCGACTCGATCGCCTCAATCTCCACCTCCGCCGCGTATCGTCCCTCGTGCACAAATTTCTTGCGGCATCCCTTGCTCACGAGATCCTCCTTGAGAAGTCCTCCGTCCAGCGGTCCGGATCGGGCCTGTACGCCGTGATGATCACGGCCGGACTGTTGACTTCCGTCGGGATGCCCCACAGGACGTGTATCGGCTTGCCGTTCCGATACTGTTGCAACACCAGCACACAGGGCCCTTTTGGGTAGTCGGGATAGTCCTCAACGACCGAGCCCCCACGAACACCGCTGAAAGCATCTTCGATCAGGATATCATCGGCCGCGAGTTCATCGTAGCCATAGCCATGCTCTGAGACCACGACCTCTTGGCGAGCAACTAGGCGAGGATCTGGTCGAAGGTGTTGCTCATCAGTCGTGCATACCGCTGCTGCTAGTGTAGCCCCGAGCGCCGTGCGTTCAGGGGGCTCGGATGGGACACAGCCCGAACTCGGGTTTTGGCTCGGATGGGGACGGCTCGGATCGGAACACGAACTCGAGTTTGGCAAGGCGACCTCACGGCGCGGCTCGATGTGGTCCAGCGTTACACAACGATTTCGCTGTGCAAAGATCCTCCCTCTACGGAAGCCAGTCACAGAATCTTCATCCCACAGAATCAATCACTTACGGCGAAAACGGCCGATTACCACAGACCGGTGCGTTACCCTGAGACCGGCGAGGGTGAAGAGGGGGAACGCGACAACCCATGGATGACAACTCGCCGAGAACCTCGCCAAACCTTGCCAAAAAGCCGGCTAGCCGGTGTAGGTCACCAACGTGGCTGTCGCTAGGGCGGGCCCCCCTGCCCGCGCCTCGACAGAGCGCCGATGGAATCCCGCTGTTGTGATTATGAGTGGTCGTAGCGCGGGAATCGATTCTCTTCGCCCGGCCCGCCTATAATCGTGTCGGTCCCTTGAGACCGGGGGCCGGAAAAGGAGGCGCGATGGCGGAGCGGCAAAAGCGTAATTGAACACGATCGATGTTTGGACCAAGATCATTTCTACCCTCGCGGGGATCCTGATCCCTGTAGCCATTTGGCTGGTTGGCGAGGAGATCAAGTCGGTGGAACGCGCGGTCACCTTGATCACGCATTTGTCGTCGGAAAGCGCGGTCGAGCGGAAGCTTGCCTTGCGGGTCGTCAAGCAGTTGGCGGCGGGGGGTCAGCTCACTCCGGATCTGGCCGGATCGCTGCTCGCCGTGATCGTCGATGACACGGACCAAGAGGTCGCTGATCTGGCACTTGAGATTGCAAAGAGCAATCCGGAATTCTGGGACAGTGTTGCGGAGGAGGCCATCGAGGAGCTGGCCCAAAATGCCGAGCAATCCGCAACCGCCCAGAAGAGTCTTCGCGCGGTTGAAACCTTGCAGCAGATACAGGGTTCGACCGAAAGCATGGCCAAGATCGGGAAGAGGTTGTCCCCGAGACTGTATATTCACATCGCAAGCGAAGATCAGCGCGAACGGCTTGCGGAGATCGCGCGGAAGCTAGAGGAAAGGCATGCGGATCAGGGACTGGTTGTTCCCGGGATCGAGCTAAAGGCCGGGCCGAAACGGACGGCACTTCGTTACTTCAGTAAGGCGGAGAAAGAGGAAGCCAACCGGCTCACCGAAAGCCTCAATGAACTCGGGCTCCCGACAGTCTCTCGGGATGCCTCCCGGTACGTGCGCAAGAAGAAGGGCCGCTCGACGATCCGCCTGCGGCATTATGAGCTGTGGGTGGGAACTCTGGGTGGGAACTCTGGGTGACGGCCGGCACCCTTGAGCCGTGATGGGCCTATGGTAGATGGTTAGGACGTGCAGGCATATGTTCGTAGGGAAACATATGCGCTACAATGCAGATCATGCGGACGACACTCAACCTCGATGATGAAGCCTTGGCTGCCGCCATGAGGCATTCAAAGGGCAAGACCAAGACAGACGTTATCAATGAGGCGTTGCGGCAGTTTGCCCGGACGAAGCGGCGCAAAGGCCTCTTGGACCTACGTGGAAAGGTTCGTTGGCAGGGGAACCTGGACGATCTCCGAAAACGCAAGTGACGGTTCTCGTCGACACGTCCGTCTGGGTCGATTTCTTCAATCGCCATACGAGTCGCGAAGCTGACGCACTCGCGCAGTTGATTGAGGATGAGGCTGAGATTGCGACCTGCGGTGTGGTGCTAGCCGAGTTCTTTCAGGGCATCCGCGATCGCGAGTCCCTGAAGACGCTTGAAAGCTTCTTCCGCGATATGCCAATGCTAACGCCAAGGGAACCCGCCACCTACCTGGCGGCGGCCGAACTCTATCGTGGCCTGCGGGCTCGCGGCATCTCGGTACGGTCGACCATCGATTGTTTGATCGTTCGGATGGCGCATGAGGCGGGCACGCTTCTGCTGGCTAAGGACCGCGATATGACCCGGATTGTGGAGTCGGGGCTGTGCAGAGTTAGGGCTGTGCCTTTGTGATGGCTCTCGGCGATACCTTGCGGCTCGTGCCGTTGAGGTTCGAATGACGCGAGCGAAGCTCGGTTAGCCGAACCGGCCCGCTACTCAGCATCCCGGCCGAGTCGCATGATCCAGTCCTTGACCAGGTTTGCGCCGGCTTGGTCGACTTCGAGCGAGCCGATATGCGGCATGCGGCCTTCGCCGGTCGCGGCCATGCGGGTGTAGAGGACCGAACGTGGCGGGTCGCCGGGCCGGACGATCTTCGCGTCGTCGGCCCCCAGGCCGCCGTGCATCGGGTCCATGTCGATGGTCTGGGTTTGGTCGAGCGTCATGGGATACAGCAGCCGGAAGTCGGCGTTGCCGCCGCCTCCGCCGCGGTGGCAGATGGAGCAGTTGGCGTGCAGGTAGGCGCGGGCGCGGCGATCGAGCGGCGCCGCTTCGTCCGCCGGGTCGGCTAGGCGGGGCAGGTCGGCGGGCGGTGCGGGAAGCGGGTTCTCGAATAGCCCGATGTGATCAAGGGTGCGGAGTTGATTGTCAGCCACTGCGCCATCAATGACCACGCCGTCAACGGCTCGGCTGTAGTCGTGCTCGCGATTCATCTGCGGCGTGTTCAACCCGAGCACGAAGCCCGCCTTCTCGTTGTGGCAGATCATGCAGTCGGTGCGGCTGGGGTAATACCAGGTCTGCTCGCGCGTGCCTGGCGGCGCGCCGGCGTCGCGGATGGTGTAGGTCTTGCGCAGCGGGTCTTTGCCGAGCAACTCGGCGTCGGTCTGCTCGTCGTTCCATAGGTAGGTGTATCCGGCCCACTGTTGGCGGCCCTCGGGGCCGGACTGCAAGGTGAGCAGCCGAGTTTCCAGCCGCCGCCGGCTGGCCGAGTTGCCCCGCTCCATCTCGAGCAGGAATGTCTTAACGAGGACGGAGCCCTCGGGGAAGTTCCAGCGGTCGTCGGTCAGGTATTCGATCTTGCTCTCGCCCGGCAAGGCGATGAAGCGCTCTTTGGCTGCGCCGTCGGACCACAGCGGCGCATTCACCGAGTAGGGTATGAGCCCCGCGGCGGGAGCGAGGTCTTCGACCGAGGAGAAGAGGCCCGTTTCGCTCAACAGGCGCGGGAACGGAGGGCGGTCGCGGTCTTCGCGCAGCTTGGGCCGTCGGATCAGCTCGTAGATGCGGCCGGTGTGGTGCGTCAGCATGTAGAGCTCGCCCGCGTGCGTCTCGCCGAACGCCGCGATGTCGAGGGAGGTGTCGTCGAGTTCCTCGTGCCAAGTGACCTTCTCGCCGTCGTAGCGCAGCGCCCAGATCTTGCCGGTTTCCCAATCGGCGTAGATGTAAGCGCCGTGAAGTTCCTTGAGGCGCGAGCCGTGGTAGACGAAGCCACCGGTCATCGAGCGCGCTTCGCCGTGTGAATGCGACACGACGGGCGGGGACAGAGGCGCCGGGCCGCGCGGCCTCTCCGGCCGGAACCACTGGAAGCCTTCCTTGACGCTCCAGCCATAGTTGCCGCCGCGCTTGACGAGGAAGATCGATTCCCACAGGTCTTGCCCGACTTCGCCCACCCAAAGGTCGCCCGTCTTTCTGTCGAAGCTGATCTTCCACGGCTGGCGGAAGCCGAACGCCCAGATCTCGGGCAACGTCCCCGGCGTGTCGAGGAAGGGGTTGTCGGGCGGGATGGCGTAGGGCTTGACGGAGTGTGTGCCGTTGACGTCGATGCGGAGGATCGAGGAGAGCAGGTCGCCGGTGAACTGTCCGGTGGCCATGGGGTCGCTTTGGCCGTAGCCGTCGCCGGTGCCGATGTAGAGATAACCGTCGGGACCGAACTTGATCGAGCCGCCGCTGTGGCCGATCGACGGGAACTCGAGCACGATTAGTTCCGAGTCGGGGTCGGCTTTGAGCGGATTGTCGGGGTAGGTTTCGAAGCGCGAGATGCGCGAGCGGACCGGCTTGGGGAGGCGTTCGCGAGTGTAGGCGTAGACGTATCGGTTCTGCTCGAACTCGGGATGGAACGCCAAGCCGACGATCTGCCGGTAGACGGTGCGGTCGGTTTTGCGATCGTACTTGGAGGCGAGTTCGAGAAAGAGGTCGGCCGTCTTCGCGTCGCGGCGGTCTTCGAACGAGTGGATGCGCCCCTCGACGTCGGCGACGAAGAGCCGGTCGGTACCCGGCGCGCGCGTGATAAGCGTCGGGCGGTCGAACTCGAGGTGCGGGAACGCCAGAGCGGGCATGTAGGGCGATGGCGGTTCGGGGGAGCCGATGACGCGCGAGGTCGTCCAGGGGATGCGGGTTTCGAGGCCGTAGGGTTGGGAGGCGCTGTCCGCCGGTATGGAGAGGAGAGCGACGCAGGCTAGGGCCAGGGCGGTGCAGACCAAAGCCGTTACGCGGCGATGTTGCTGAAGGGTCAATGCATCGTCATTGTCGCACGGCGCGGCGTCCGCAATGCCGTAGGTGCGTCAACAGGGCTTGGTGCGTATTGGGGTTGCTGCGTGGTTGGAGGTTGGTCAACGCAGGCTCACGCCCGCGGCCGCTAGAGGAACAGTTGCTTAGGTCCCCTTCTTAACCGGGGTGACTCTCGAACACCGAACGATTCTTTCGGGTCTAGAGGATTATGAGGGACGGGAGGGTTCGTGCCGGACCGCTCCCTTACGGTCACGGCTCGGTTTGGCGCCCGACCGGCGGACGTGCGGTGAGGGTAAGATTGGGTGTGCCGGGAGGCCCGCCCATCATGCGTAGCTCAAGCTTCTGTGTTCTTTTTCTACTATGTTCCGCGACTGTGTTCGCACAGCCCTTGGGGGTCCATGACGCGTTGGCGCGGCCGATCCTCGCACCTCACCAGCCGCTCGTCGAGGTACAGGCCTACACGGCCGCCAACGTCCCGGTGCTGCCCACGTTTCGTACAGCGGCGGAGTGGCAAGCGTATGCCCGGCGTATCCGGGAAGACACGCTGACCAAGGTCGTCTTTCGAGGCGAAGCCGCGCGCTGGCGGGACGCCGACACGCAGGTCAAGTGGCTCGATACTATTCCCGGCGGCCCGGGCTATCGCATCAAGAAGCTGCGCTTCGAAGCCGTGCCGGGCCTGTGGGTTCCGGCGCTGCTCTACGAGCCGGAGACGCTGCACGGCAAGGTCCCGGTGGTGCTCAACGTCAACGGACACGCTCGCACCGGGACTGTGACCGACTACAAGCAAGAACGCTGCATCAACCTGGTCAAGCGCGGCATGCTGGCGCTCAACGTCGAGTGGTTCGGCATGGGGCAACTCAACACACCCGGCTTCGCGCACGGCCGGCTCAACCAGCTCGACCTGGCGGGCACGAGTGGGCTCGGGCTGTTCTACCTGTCGATGAAGCGCTCGATCGACGTGCTGCTGTCGCACGACAACGCCGACCCCGAGCGCGTGGGGGTGGCGGGGCTCTCTGGGGGCGGCTGGCAGACGATCGTCATCAGCTCACTCGACGAACGCGTGACGTTGGCGAACCCGGTGGCCGGGTACTCGAGCTTCGTGACCCGTTCGCAGTTCCCCGAGATGGATCTGGGCGATTCCGAGCAGACGCCGTCCGACCTGGCCACCGTCGCCGACTACACGCACCTGACCGCGTTGCGCGCGCCGCGGCCGGCGTTTGCGCTGTTCGACAAGCAACACCACCTTCGTAGCCACGTCAACTTCGATGCCGGCCACAACTACGGCCCCGACAATCGGGAAGCGCTCTACCGGTTGATTGGAGATTTCTTCTACGCCGGGAATGAGAAGTTCCCTGTCAAGGAAATCCCTTCCGTAGAGGAGATCAAGTCGGCGGAGGAGTTGCACGTCGAGCTGCCTGCCGACAATACGGACTTCCACAAGCTGGCGCTCGAGTTGGCTAAGGACCTGCCGCGGGAGCCCGGCCTCCCGGCGAACCAAGCGGCGGCTGTCCAGTGGCAGAAAGCAGGCCGCGTGCGGCTGCATGAGATTGTCGCGGCCAAGGACTTCGAGGTTGAGGCCATCGAAGCCGGTCAGGAGAAACAGGGCGACACGGATATCACCCGGTGGAAGATCATGCTCGATCGCGAGTGGACGGTGCCCGCGGTTGAACTGTCGCGAGGTGAGCCGACTGGGACGGTGCTCCTGCTGGCCGACGGGGGACGCGCTAGCCTGTCCGGCGAGGCGCGACGGCTGCTCGCCGAAGGACAGCGTGTCGTCGCGGTAGATCCCTTCTACTTCGGCGAATCGAAGATCGAGAAGCGGGATTGGCTGTTCGCGATTCTGCTCGCCGCGCTGGGCGACCGGCCGCTGGGGATACAGGCGAGCCAAGTCGGGGCGGCGGTCTCGTGGTTGCGACGGGAGCACGGTGAGCCAGTTCGCATCGTGGCCGCCGGACCGCGAACCAGCTTGATTGCCCTTGTTGCCGCGGCGCTCGATCCCGAACCCATCGCCGGCGTCGAGCTGCACGAGTCGCTCGGGAGTCTCAAGGAGATCCTCGATCGCGATCTGACGGCGCGGGACGTTCCTGAGATGTTTTGCTTCGGGCTGCTCGAAGCGTTCGACATTAAGCAACTGGTCGCGCTGGCCGCGCCTCGGCCGGTCACGTTCGCGGCGCCAACGACGCGAATGCAGGCCGACCTCAAGGGCCTGCGCGCCTACTACAAAACACTCGGCGAGGAGTTCGATCCGCTGGCCGGCAAGTAGCAGAAAGCGAACCCGACGGAGGACGACACACCTCATGCGAATAAAAGCCGCCCTGGCGCGCGAAGTGAATCAGTTGACGATTGAGGAGGTCGAGCTGGCCGATCCCAAAGACACCGAAGTGCTGGTGCGCATGCAGGCGGCCGGCGTGTGCCATTCGGACCTTCACACCTATCGCGGCGAGTTGCGCGCGACCCCTCCGCTGGTGCTGGGCCACGAGGGCTCGGGTATCGTCGAGGCGGTGGGGAGCCGCGTGAGCCGCGTCAAGAAGGGCGACCGCGTGATGGTCAACTGGCTGCCCTCCTGCGAGACCTGTGCGCGTTGCCTCAACGGCCGTCAGAACCTGTGCGAACGCTTCGTCGACACGACGTTCAAAGCGATGCTGCTCGACGGCACCTCGCGGCTCAAGACACTCGACGGGATGATGCTCAAGCACATGCTCAGCGCTGCCACCATGGCCGAGTACGCGGTCATCGACGAAGCGAGCGCGATCCCGTTTCCCGAGGACGTTCCGTTTGAGGTGGCCGCGGTCACCGGCTGCGCCGTCGCGACGGGCGTCGGGGCGGTCATCAACACGGCGCAGGCGCGGGCGGGTCTGCCGGCGGCGGTCATCGGTTGCGGCGGCATCGGGCTCAGTGCGGTTCAGGGCTGCAAGCTCGCCGGCTTGAACCCGATCGTCGCCGTCGATGTGATGCAGAGCAAGCTCGACTTCGCGAAACAACTGGGGGCCACCCACGTGATCAATTCCACGGAGGCCGACGCCGTCGAAACCCTGCGCGAGCTGACCGGCGGTGGCCCGGAGTACGTGTTTGACAGCGTCGGCTCGGCGGGGACGATCGCGCAGGCGCTGCAGGCGGCGCGGCCCGGCGGGACGGCAACGGTCATGGGACTGCACGCCGCCAAGGTGGACGTCCCGATTGCCGCCGGTGTGCTCGTGCTACACAACAAGCGGCTGCTCGGATCGTTTGTCGGGTCGATTCGCCCGCGCCTCGACCTGCCGATGCTGGTGGAACTCTATCGCGCGGGCAAGTTGCAACTCGACGACCTGATCACCAAGCGCTACCCGCTTGACGACCTGCCACAAGCCTTCGACGACATGGAGGCCGGGAATGTGGCCCGGGGGGTGTTGGTGTTTGACTCGTAAGGCAGGGCCAAGCCACCGGCCCCCGATACCGGTTGCTCAAGAACAGGCCGTGGATGCCGTGATTCCGAACGCTGTTTGGCCTTGAACCGCCGGCAGATTATGATGAGAAGGGTGAATGAATATTCGCTTCTACCGTGATCCGGCCACTGGCGAGCCTCACATCTACAACCATGGCGTCACGGAGGATGAAGTCGAAAATGTCATTCTGCACCCAGGGGAAGACCGCCGTGGTCGAGAGGGTTCTCGTGTTGCGATCGGTCGGACGCGGGCGGGGAGGATCTTGCGGGTCGTCTATGTGCCAGACCCCGAGCCAGACAGCATGTTTGTTATCACCGCGTACGAGTTGAGGGGGAAACCCCTGACGGCGTATCGACGCCGGCAGCGTCGGAAGGGACATTGATGAAACAGAACAGATTTCCGCCGGGCTGGGATGAAAAACGGGTACAGAATGTGCTCGCACACTACGAGGAGCAGACCGAAGACGAAGCCGTGGCGGAAGACGAGGCGGCGTTTGCGGATTCGACGCAGACGGTGATGGAGGTGCCACACGCACTTGTGCCCGCCATCCGGAAGCTGCTTGCAAAGCACCGAGCGTAAAGGCACCGCGGATACTTCCGTGCGGGATTAGCGGGCTGCTGCGATGTCCGAATTAGCGCCGGTCAGGCGTGGGAATCAGGATTTTGTCTGTCGGTGTGCGGGATGCTGTTGAAGATGCAGTCGCTCGACACGTCGTGGCTTTTCCTGCGCCCCTTCAGGGCTTGACTGGTTTTTTGCCTTGTACCCCCGGCTGAAGCCGGGGGCTATTATCCTTCGGCCCCTCCGGGGCGAAAGGCTCAGCCGCAGTTCCCCATCGTATACTGACCAAAAGGTTCGATGAGAACGCGTTCAACATTCCCCCCAGGCGCCTCGCGAATGCTGCTGATCGCGGCTTTGGCCGGGGCGTTGGCGGCGGCATCAACCGCCGGGAAAGACGGCGCGGTCGACTTCGGTTCCGACGTATTGCCCGTGCTTTCGGACCGCTGTTTCGCGTGCCACGGGCCCGATGAATCGCAGCGCAAGACCAAGTTGCGGTTTGACACCGAGGCGGGCGCTTTCGCCGAGCTCGCCGGGGGCGGTTTCGCCATCGTGCGCGGCGAGCCGGAGAAGAGCGGGCTGCTCGAGCGCATCAGCTCCGACGACACGGCGCGGCGCATGCCGCCGGCGTATCTGGGGCACGACAAGCTCACCGACGCCGAGATCGGTCGCATTCGCCGATGGATCGAGCAGGGCGCCGAGTGGCAGAAGCACTGGTCGTTCACCGCACCGCGGCGTGCCGAGTTGCCCACGCTTGACGGGCGGACGGGTGAGCAACGGCAATGGCCGCGTAACGCGATCGACCGCTTCGTGCTGGCCCGGCTCGCGCGGGAGGGGCTCAAGCCCTCGCCGGAAACCGACCGCGCCACGTTGATTCGCCGGGTGTCGCTCGACTTGACCGGCCTGCCACCGACGCCGGCTGAGGTCGATGCGTTTGTCAACGACCCCTCGCACGATGCTATCTCGGATGCTCCCTCGGACGAGGCCTACGAAAAGGTCGTCGACCGTCTTCTCAACTCACCCCACTACGGCGAGAAGATGGCGTCCCATTGGCTCGACGCGGCGCGCTACGCCGATACCAACGGCTACCAGTCCGACGGCGTGCGTAGCATGTGGCGTTGGCGCGATTGGGTCATCGGCGCGTTCAACCGCAACATGCGGTTCGACCAGTTCACCATCGAGCAGATCGCCGGCGACCTGCTGCCGAACGCCACGCGCGACCAGATCATCGCCACCGGCTTCAACCGCAACCACCGCACGACCGCCGAGGGCGGCAGCGTCGAAGAGGAGTTTCGCGTCGAGTACGTGGCCGACCGCGTCGAGACGACCTCGATCGTTTGGATGGGCCTGACCGTCGGGTGCGCGCGCTGCCACGACCACAAGTACGACCCCATCACGCAGAAGGAGTTCTATCAGCTCTTCGCCTATTTCAACAACGTCCCCGAGCGCGGCCTGGTCTACAACTTCGGTAACGAGCACCCCTACATCCAAGCGCCCACGCCCGAGCAGGAGGCGAAGCTCGCCGATCTCGACGCGCACCTCACCCACACCCGCCGCGAGTTCCAGGCGCTGGAGCCGAAGATCGCCCGCTCCCAGCGGACCTGGGAGAAATGGCTGCGCAACGCCGGCACCCCCGACTGGCAGCCGAACGACGGGCTGATCCTGCACTTCAAGCTCGACGGCGATCTGCGCGAGGACGCCGGCGTCTACCGGCGGCGGGAGTCGAAAAAACCGCTCGATAACCCGGACCCGGCCAAGCAAGTGCGCCCGGCGTTCGTCGATCCCGATGACGAGTCTGCTGACACCGCGGCGGCTTTCGTCAAGGGCCGTGTCGGCCAGGCCGCCAGCCTCGACGGCAAACGGCACATCGACGGCGGTCCGGGGTTCAAGCTCGACTTCCTCGACCCCTTCAGCTTCGCGGCGTGGATTCGCCCCACCTCGGCAAACGGCGCGATCCTATCGAAGGCCGAAAGCTTTCGCACGGGCCAGGGACACGGGCTGTACCTGCGCGAGGGCAAGGTCTTCCTCTACGTCAACCGGCGCTGGACCGACATCAGCCTGCGCCTCCAGACCGAGCGGGCGCTCGAGCTGAACCGGTGGCATCACGTGCTGGTCACCTACAACGGCAAGCGCGCGGCGAAGTACGTCCACATCTACATCAACGGCGAAGAGTGGGCCAAGGACGTTCTGTTCGACGAACTCACCTTCCCGTTCTCGACGAAAGAGCCGTTCCGCATCGGCGCGGGTGGCGGCGAGCCCAGCTTCGAGGGGTTGATCGACGACGTGCGTGTGTATGATCGGGCGCTCTCGGACGACGAAGCGGCGGCGCTGCCGCTGCTCGAGACCGTCGCGGACATCGCGGCCATCGCACCCAAGAAACGCACGCCGGCCCAACGGCACAAGATGCGGTTCGCCTTTGTCGACCTCGCCGCGCCGGAAGAAGTGCAGTTGGCTCAGCAGCGCTACCGAGACGCGCGACGCGAGAGGGAGCTTTTCAACGAGAGCATCCCCACCGTGATGGTGATGAAAGAGAGCGAGACGCCGCGCGATGCCTTCGTGCTGCGGCGGGGTTCCTACGACGCACCAGGCGAGAAGGTCGCGCCGGGCGTGCCATCGATCCTACCGCCGCTGCGAGAGGGTTGGGAAAACAACCGCCTCGGGTTGGCGCGCTGGCTGGTCGATCCGGCGAACCCGCTCACGGCCCGAGTGACGGTGAACCGCTTCTGGCAGAGCTTTTTTGGCGTCGGTCTAGTCAAGACGGTCGAGGATTTTGGCACGCAGGGCGAGCGTCCGGTGCATCCCGAGCTGCTCGACTGGCTCGCGGCCGAGTTCGTCGAAACCGGTTGGGACGTGAAGGCTCTGCTCAAGACCATCGTCACGAGCGCCACCTACCGGCAAGCCTCCAAAGTCACGCCGGATCTGATCGAGAAAGACCCCGAGAACCGCTTGCTGGCCCGTGGGCCGAGGTACCGTTTGCCGGCGGGAACGATTCGCGACCAGGCGCTGGCCGTGTCGGGGTTGCTAGTGGACGAGCTCGGCGGGCCGTCGGTGCGGCCCTATCAGCCAGAGGGGCTTTGGGTGGAGTTGAGCTTCGCCGGGGCCAAGTACGAGCATGATAAAGACGACAAGCTCTACCGCCGCAGCCTCTACACCTATTGGAAGCGCACGGTCGCCCCGCCCGCGATGATGACGTTCGATGCGACCGACCGCGAGACCTGCACCGTGCGCGAGACGCGGACGAACACGCCGCTACAAGCGCTGAACCTGATGAACGACGTGACGTACGTCGAAGCCTCGCGCAAGCTCGCCGAGCGCATGATGACCGAAGGCGGCGCGACGCCCGACGAGCGCATTGCGCATGGGTTCCGGCTGGCGTTGGCGCGTCCGGCCCGGACCAAGGAGCAGGCGGTCTTGCGCGGCGTCTTCGAGCGCTTCCTTGACAAGTATGCCGACGACCCCGACGCTGCGGCCAAGCTGCTGGCCGAGGGCGAGTCGGAGTACGATGAGTCGCTCGACGCTGTCGAGTTGGCGGCGTACGCCGGTATCGCCAGCTTGATCCTCAACCTGGACGAAGCCGTCACCAAGGAGTGAGCATGGACCCTAGGCAAGAGTATCCATCGCTGCTGACCCGCCGCCACTTCTTCGGGTTGAACGCCGCCGGGCTGGGCACGGCGGCCTTGGGGTCATTGTTGGGACGCGACCTGCCCGCGGCAACCACCGCTTCAGGCGGAACCAAGCCTTTCCCCGCCTTGCCGGGCATTCCCCACTTCGCGCCCAAGGCCAAGCGCGTCATCTGGCTGTTCCAGTCGGGTGGTCCCTCGCAGATGGACTTGTTCGACTATAAGCCCGCGCTCGACGGTTTGCGCGGCACCGAGCTGCCCGACTCGATTCGCAAAGGCCAGCGGCTCACCGGCATGACCTCCACGCAGGAGGGCTTCCCGGTCGTCAACTCCCTCTTCAAGTTCAAGCAGCACGGCCAGGCCGGCGCGTGGATCAGCGAGTTGTTGCCTCACACGGCCAAGGCCGCCGACGAGCTGTGCTTCATCCGCTCGATGCACACCGAGGCGATCAACCACGACCCGGCCATCACGTTCTTCCAAACCGGTTTCCAGATCGCCGGACGCCCTTCGATCGGCTCGTGGCTGGCCTATGGGCTCGGCAGCGAGAGCACCGACCTGCCGGCGTTCGTCGTGATGGTGACCCAGGGCACCGGCGGCCAACCGCTGTACGACCGGTTGTGGGGCAGCGGGTTCCTGCCGACGAAGTATCAGGGCGTCAAGTTCCGCTCGGTGGGCGACCCGGTGCTTTACTTGTCGAATCCGCCGGGCTTCGGCGAGACTGAGCGGCGGCAGTATCTCGATGCGCTCGGCGAGTTGAACCGCATGAAGCTTGACGAGTTCGGCGACCCGGAAATCTCGACCCGCATCGCGCAATATGAGATGGCCTTTCGGATGCAGACGTCGGTGCCGGAGCTGACCGACCTCTCCGGCGAGCCCGAGCGCGTTTTCAAGCTCTACGGCAAAGACTCGCGCAAGCCGGGGACGTTCGCGGCGAACTGCTTACTCGCGAGGCGCTTGGCGGAGCGTGGCGTGCGGTTCATTCAACTATTCCATCGCGGCTGGGACCAACACGGCACGTTACCCAAGGCCATCCGGGGACAATGCGAGGCAACCGACCAGGCTTCGGCGGCGTTGATCGCGGACCTCAAGCAGCGCGGCATGCTCGACGACACGCTCGTGATTTGGGGCGGCGAGTTCGGGCGTACGGTCTATTGCCAAGGCCGGCTCACCGAAGACGACTACGGCCGCGACCATCATCCGCGCTGCTTCACCACGTGGATGGCCGGGGGTGGCATCAAGCCCGGCATGACGATCGGCGAGACCGACGATTTTAGTTACAACGTCACCAAAGACCCGGTGCACGTGCATGACCTGCATGCCACGATTCTGCAACTGCTCGGCGTCGACCACACCAAGTTGACTTTCAAGTACCAAGGCCGGCGGTTTCGTTTGACGGACGTGCATGGCAACGTTGTGAAGCAGATTCTGGCGTAGCATCGGGGCCTCAAACCAAGCTCAGAGCCGCAGGCGTCAGCCTGCGGCTCTGAGCTTGGTTTGGAACTGCCCGCTGTTACTCGTCGCTCCCGCCCAGCAACCCGGAGCGCATGAGGAAATACAGCAACGTCAACAGCGTGCTCACCGCAGCCGCAACATAGGTCAGCGCCGCGGCGTTGAGCACCTTGTCCACGCCCTCGCGCTCGTAAGGCGAGATGATGCCGTGAGCGACCACAAGCCTCTTTGCCCTAGCGGTGGCGTCGAACTCCACCGGTAGTGTCACAATCTGGAAGAGAAGCACCATCGAGAACAAGACAGCGCCGAACCCCAGCAGCGCCGGCGCCAGGAACAAGCCCACCAACATCATGATGTAGCCCACAGACGAGCCGATGCTCGCCGTCGGCACCAGTGCAGTGCGCAGCCACAGGGGTGCATACCGGCGGGCGTGCTGGATGGCGTGGCCCACCTCGTGGGTCGCCACGCCGATGGCCGCGACGGACGGCGTGTCGTAGACCGCTTCCGAGAGCGCCAGGCTGCGCGTCGCGGGGTTGTAGTGGTCCGACAGAAAGCCGTGCGTACGGTTGATCTTCACGTCGTGCAGGCCTTCGCGGTCGAGCATGACGCAGGCGGCCTGAGCGCCGGTGTAGCCGGTCCCCGAGCGTACCTTCGAGTACTTGTCAAAGGCCGACTTGGTTCGAAAACTGGCCCAGGCCGAGAGCGCCAGCGCGGGCAGCATGAAGAGCAGATACATGGGGTCGAAGAGCATGCGGAACCTCCCGAAGTAGGGCTACGTTCTCATTCTACGTTCGAGCGGCGCATGCGGCAAATCAGTCCTGTCTTGGCTCAGGACGATGCAGCTCAGGTGATCGTCTTCTTCTTGCCCGCTAGTTGATACTGCGTGAACGGCGAGCGAGCGCCCTGGATCTCAACGTTGATCAGAAACGGCTTATCGCTCTTGAGGGCCTGATCGAGCGCGGGACGCATCTGCTCCGGCCTCTCTACGTACGCCCCGTCGCCGCCGAAGGCCTTCATCACCAAGTCGTATCGTGTGCGGATCAGCTCGCAGGCCACCGTCTTGTCGCCGCCATAGGTGCCGAGCTGTAGCTCGCGCTCGATGCCCCAGCCGCCGTCATTGCCGACGATGATGATCACCGGCAGGCCGAAGCGCACCGCCGTATCCATCTCGGCCGCGTAAAAACCCAGCGAGCCGTCGCCGCTGATGACGATGGCGCGCGAGTTCGGCCGCAAGATCTGCGCCGTCAGCGCGATCGGGAAGCATGCGCCCAGCCCGGCCAGCGCGCCCAACCGCAGCCAGTGCATCGGCTTGCGCGTGGGAATGCTGCAACGGCCCCAGTGGACGAAATCGCCGCCGTCCCAGCATAGGGTCGAGTCCTCGGGGAGCCAGTCGCGCATTTCTGAGTAAAGGTGCAGCGGGTGCATCGGGCTCGACGGTTTCGCGGCGATCGACTCCAGCTCTCCGCGCCAGGCATCGGAGGCCTTGTGGACCTCGCCTAGCCACGCCGAGCGGTCCGGCGTCGGCCGCTTGCCCCAGGCATCGAGCAAAGCGGTCAGCGCGAGCTTGACGTCGGACTGGATGCCCACCTCCAACCGCCGGTTGAGCCCCAGCTCCTCGGGGTGAATATCGACTTGAGCGAACTTGGCTGCCGGCGAGAAAAGCTGCGCCCCACCCATGCGGAGGCGGTAGTCGAGCTTCTTGCCGAGCACGATCACTACATCCGCGTCCTTGAACGCCTTGGCCGCACCGCGGCTGAGCGTCGGGTCGGCGTAGCCGAAACACAGCGGGTGGTCGTCGGACACCACGCCGCGCGCCAGGCACACCGTGAACAACGGCAGCGACGTCTTCTCGACGAAGCTCTGCAGCTCCTCGCCCGCGTCCGCCCACCAAGCGCCGCTGCCCGCGATGACGACCGGCCGCTCCGCGCCATCGAGCAGGTCGATCAGCCGGTTGATCTCGGCCTGGACCGGCCCTGGACGCCGCACTTCCACCGGCCCGCTCGGCAGCGGGTAGTGTTGCTCCACCTGGGCCGTGAGCAGATCGACGGGTACGCTGAGGTGGGCGGCGCCGGCGCGTCCCGAGAGAGCCTCCTGGAACGACTTGCGTACGTGGAACGGGATCTGCCCCGCGTCGGCCGGCACGGCGGCGTACTTGGTGATGGACTGCACCATGCCGAGCTGCTCCATGTCCTGGAACCCAAAGCGGTCGCGCGCTTTGGAACTGCTCATGCCGCTGACGGCGAGAATCGGGCTGCCGGTGGTGTGCGCGGTGGCGATACCGCTGATCGAGTTGGTGTGGCCGGGGCCGCCGGTCACCATCGACACACCGGGCGTTCGCGTCATGCGTCCCCAGCCGTCGGCCATATGAACGGCCGCCGCCTCATGGCGAGTGTCCACAAGCGTGATCCCCTCGCGCTCGGCGACGCGCAGGATTTCGTTGAGATGGTCTCCGACCAAAGTGAAGATGTGTGAGACGCCGAGCTGCTTCAAGCTGGCGATAAAAAGTTCAGATCCGTTCGGCATGTTTGGTTGTCCGGGGGAGCGAGCCGGTTTCTCGCGAAGGCGCCAAGATGCGCAAAAGATCGCAGAGCTGCGGCTTTCTTTGCGGCCTTAGCGGTCCTTCGCGTCTTGGCGAGAAAAGAGGCCTCGCAATTCAATACCGCAATATAACGTGTTTCGAGGATGGCGAGAATCAGGGGCTAGTTCGCGAATCGCCTGAAATACCCGGCCCAAGCGGCTTCCTCGCCGGGCCGGTCGAAGGTCTCGTGCCAGTGGGTGACAAAGGCGTCTCGCTTGGCCTGCATGCGTGCCGCGACGAAGTCTCTCAGCGGGCCTGACTCGTCGAGCCCGGTCAACTCGGCGTTCTCGAGCCTGCCGAGGGTCATCTCGCAGTCGTTGATCTCACCAAGAAAGTCTTGCAGTGCCTTGAGCGTGTCGAGCCGCCGCGTGAGCACTGGGCCATAGCACGGGCGGAACAGCTCGAGCGTATATCGAAAGCGCTTGACGGCGAGGCGGAATTGATGCAGGGGCTTCTTGGGCGAGTCAGGGCGGGCAACCTTGCGGCCGGCTCGGAAGACCTCCTCCACCAACGCCGGCAGCACCCGGGCTGCGTTCTGGGCGGCGTTTTTCTTGACCGTCCAACTGACCTTGATCTTCGACTTGCCCATGGGACGACTCAGAGCTTCAGGCGTGTTCGCCACTTCTCCGCCACGCTTGCTTTGCTCCAGCGCTTCAACAACCGCCTCAACTCTTTCGAGTGGGCGGCCCGCTGCTCTACCAGTGTCTTGACCAACTCCCCCTCGGCCGGCAACCCCGCCTGTCGGGCGAGATCGATCACGATGTCGCGGTCGCGCACCTCGCCCGCCAACGTCATCGCTTCTTTGAAACGCTTCCGCGCTCGCTTCGACGCCTTCGCGGGAAAGAACTGCCGGAAGACGGCGAGACACGCACTCAGGCGCCGGATCGACACCCGCAAGTCATGCACCGCATCCGCGTCGTGCGCCTTGCGGTTGCGGCTGGTTTGGTACATCACCCGATCGAGCCGCGCCGCGCACTGTTGGGCGGCGTATTGCTTGATATCGAGTTCTGACTCGAGAGTCATGGCTTCGTCATCCGTCTCATGCCGATTTCAACACGGCGAGGGTGGCTCCGTACACCTGCTCGAACGGGCCCTCCACTTGCTGCGCGGCCCACTGCTCGAGATCCACGTCTTTCGAAGACTGTAGATACAGCTCTACCTTCGACTTCCGGATCCGCACCTGCACGTCCATGACTCGCTGTTCGCGGCTGCGGTCGAGGCTGTCGGCGAGCCGCAACACCGGAATCAGTTGCATCACGGTTTTCCTCTCGTCTCGGCGGAGGGCGCGGAAGTTCTCGTGCTCCTCCGACGGCAACGCCTTCCGATGATAGCGGCAAAGGTTGGCAATCACCAAGCGCTCGCGATTGCTGAACCCCGAGATGTCGGAATTGGCAACTAGGTAATGGGTGTGGCGGTGATGGCGCGTATCGCTTACAAAATGACCAATATCGTGCAGGTACGCCGCCGCTTCGAGCGAGCGTCCCGCCGACGCAGGCAGCCCGTGCACCGGCCGCAGCGCGTGAAAGAGCTTGCCGGCCAGGGAAGCCACGCGGTCGACGTGCTTGAGTGGCACCCCGTAGCGGCGCGCCATGGAACGAACCACTTCCCGGCGCTCTTCGTCGAGCGCGTCCGCCCGGCTTTCGGCGCCGTCCTGCGCCATGTCGGCGATCAGGCCGTCGCGGACGCCCGCCGCGGAGTAGTAGAACGACGGCAGCCCGAAGTCCGTGAGCACCCGCCGAAGGACGGCCAATCCCGCCACAATCACCTCGGCGCGGCGCGGCCCGATGCCGGGCACTTCGCGCCGCTCGGCTAGGTTGCGCCGGGACATCATCTCATAAAGCTCCACGAGTTGCTTGCGCGAAATGCGCAGCCGGTCCACCAGATCACGCCGCGCTCTCGGCACGCGATGGACGGCGCAGACGACCGCCGACGCGGTAGCCGCGGTGGCAACCGTGCGGGCAGGACGCTCGCCTCCGATGCGGCTCAACACGGGCGCGATTTTTTGCCCGATGTACTCATCGAGGCGATGAAGCTGCTGCGGCGTGGGCGGGTCGTCCTTAAGAAAGGTCTCGGCGAGCCGAACCGCGCCCAGTGGTTTCGAAAAGCCGCCGGCGAGGTGGCCGCGGCTCCCCCGCATCAGTTCGGCGCTGCCGCCGCCGATGTCGATGATGAGGATGTCTTGATGGGGGTGCGGCCAACGGCTCTGTACGCCCAGGTGGATCAGCCGCGCCTCCTCCTGCCCGGAGATCACCTCTACTTCGGCGCCGACCGCCTCGGAGGCGCGCTCGATGGTCTCCTTTTGGTTACGCGCGTCCCGCACGGCGCTCGTCGCAACGGCGCGGATTCTGTCGACGTGAAAATCGTTGAGAGTCGCTGCCATTCGGCCGAGCGCGTCCGCGGTCGACTCGATTGCTTCGGATCGGATCTTTCCGCTCTGGAAGACCCGCTCGCCCAACCGGGTGACCTGGCGGTCCTCTGCTAAAATTTCGATAGTATCTCCGGGGCCGACTTCGGCTGCTTGCATCCGAACGGAGTTGCTGCCGATAGGGTGCGCGACATAAAAGTGCCGCTCATCCGGCCTGGGTGCGGGATTCCCAGTAGTCTTCGAAGCGGCCGCTGAGGCGGGCGCAGCGTAGCGCCAGGATGGCGTTCGCGCCGCGTACCGTCCAGAACATGCCCGAGCGCTTCAGACGTTGCGCCACTACCGTCTTGCATCCCGCCTCGATCACCCCTGAACCGATGAACAATCCCTGCTTGCGAAAGTGCGGATAGCGCATCCGCTCGGCGTTGTGTTCGAAGTACTCCGCTTCGCTCGCCAGTCGACGAGCCAGATCCGGCTGCGGGGCCACCACACCTCGTAGGGCCGCCACCAACTTCTTGATCTGACCCTGATCGAGTTGGCGGAGCCGTTGCTGGGTCCAGCGCCGCCGGCTGGGCTCGTCGTCGAGCCCCAGTTGCGCCGCCAACTCCCACAAGTGCTGGCGCGCATGATAGAGGTCCACGATTTCGATCGCGCCCGCGAAGTATTGATGCGAGAGGTTCCAGATCCAGGCGGCTCCGTCGCCGATTACCACCTTCTTGTTCGCCCGCCCCCAGCCGCGCTCCCACGCCTGCTGCCAGAGGCGTCGCCCAAACGCCTCGGCGCCCTCGATCGCTCCCGTATAGCTCGTCGACCCTTCCTCACGCACGGGTCGGTCGCCTGGCTTGCCCTCGGCTTGCGTGAACACACAGCCGAGCTTGACCTCCCGCGTGCGGGCGCGCTCGCGGTCCTTTTTGCCGGCTCGTCCCGCCGTCTCGGCCGCCACCATCGGCACCCCGGTGCCGTCCATCTCGATGTAGAGAACCGGAATGTCGGCCCCGGCCACCGCGGGCAGCGGCAGTTGCACCGCCCGTTGGATCTGTTGTTGTTCGCGGGCGGCGAGGTCGGCCCCGATCGCCTCGGCGCCGCGCTCGATGGCTTTGGTGGTAACGTCCAAACCGGCTAACACCCGCAGTTGCTCGCGACTGCTTTCAAACGACGACTCGCTGCCCACCAGCGCCATCATGCAGCGCACGCCGGGAGAGTAGTGCGTGTTGTCGACATCGAGTTCGCGGTCAAAGGGGAACTGTCCCTGATGGCACGCCGGGCAGAGGTAGTAGGGCCGTTCGATCGCGACCGCGCCGAGCACACTCACCACGGTCTTGGGCCGCCGACCGCGGTGACGGGTGCGACGGCCGCAGCGACAGGATGGCTCAGGCGCGGCGTCGGCGGGCGCCTCCAACAGTTGCTCGAGCAACTTCGCGCCGGCTCGGTGCAGTGCCGCACGGGTGGCCGTCTCCAGCGCTTCCAGGTCCCAGTGCTGCTGCTTGCGCCGGGCGGCGAAGATCAGAGTCAGCAACTGTTCGACTTCTTGGGCGACTTCTTGTTGGATCGCCGCGGCCGTTTTTTTTCCTGCGGCGTCACAGACGCTGCCGACTCGGACTCTTGCTCAACGGGCCGCAAGCGGCAGATCTTCTCGTTGACTTCGATGAGTTCTCGGCTTAGCTGCTGGAAGCGCCGAAAGGCGGTGATCTCCCGCTGAGTCTTACGGCGAGCCGCCGGGTCGGAGAGGCTCTGGGTGACGGTCTTGCCGCGGGATTTGTAGGTCAACCGCCAGTGCGGGCCATGGCCGGGATGACCGCGCTGACGACAGCGGCAGGTGGGTTTGCCGCAAGGGCCTTGAGTGGTGGTGACGGAGCCTTGGCGAAAATCACCCAAGGCAAGCATCTGCTGGAAGATCGCGTGGCGACGGTACTCCAAGGCGGGCAGGGAATCGGGCATGGGACACCTCCTTCTTATCTAGCGTATTATATACGCTAGGACACCGCACCCCAGACCGTACCCCAACCACTTGGCACTTTCATGTCGCGCACCCCTGCCGATATCCACCGCTCCATATCGGGACATGGAATGATATAATACGCGCTTTTGCGCTTCGACACGTTGTCTCAATACGATGGCTCAATTCCTACAAAACCGTTACAAGGGAAAGTTGATCATCGTCGAGGGGATCGACGGGTCGGGTAAATCGACCCAGTTGGCGCTGCTAAGCCAGTGGTTGCGGTCGCAAGAACTCGCCGTCGCCTTCAGCGAATGGAACTCGTCGGATCTGGTGCGCGGCACGACGCGTCGCGGCAAGAAGAAACAGATGTTCACGCCGACGACGTTCAGTTTGATCCACGCCACGGACTTCGCCGATCGTTTGGAGCGTTATATCTTGCCCTTGCTGAAGGCCGGCGCGGTGGTGTGCGCCGATCGCTATGCGTACACAGCCTTTGCGCGTGACGTCGCGCGAGGCGTCACGCGCCAGTGGGTGCGCAACCTTTATCGCTTCGCGGTGCGGCCGAATCTGGCCTTCTATTTCCGTGTGCCTCTCGACGTCGCGTTAGACCGCATTCTCGGCGGCCGAAGCGCCATCAAGTACTACGAAGCCGGCATGGACCTCGCGCTGAGCCGCGATGTAGAAGAGAGTTTCCGTATTTTCCAGAGCCGAATTCTCGATGAGTATGACGCGATGGCCGCGGAGATGGGTTTTCACATCATCGATGCCACGCAATCGATTGAAGAACAACAGCAGCAGATGCGATCGATCGTGCTGAGGCACTTGGGGAGCAGCCTGCGCAACGGCGTGCTCCGCGTACCTGTGGGAAGGGAGTATGGGCTCCAGCCGGGCACTGCAATTCTATAGCGAGCCGATTCCGGGGATCGACACCTCGGAGTTGCGCGGCAAGCTGATCGTCATCGAGGGACCGGACTCCGTTGGCCGATCGACCCAGGTGACGCAACTTCGCTTCTGGCTCCAGCAGCACGGCCACGCGGTGATGGACACCGGTATGGCCCGCTCGGCCCTGACGAAACAAGGCATCAAGCAGGCCAAGGAGGGACACACCCTCGGCCCCACAACGATGACCTTGTTCTACGCCACCGACATCGCCGACCGCCTCGAGAACGAGATCATCCCCGCCTTGCGGGCCGGTTTCGTCGTACTGACCGACCGCTATATCTACTCGCTCATGGCGCGGGCAATTGCGCGCGGACAGGACCCGCGATGGATTGAAGAGGTCGTCGCCGGAACGGCGCTCGTGCCGCACGCCGTTTACTACCTGCGCGCGGACGTCGAAGACCTGGTCGCCCGCGTGGTGGTCGGACGCGGGACGTTCGAGTACTGGGAGAGTGGCATGGACGTGCCGCTGGGCCGCGACCGCTATGAGAGTTTCGTGCGCTACCAAGGGCGCGTGATCAAGGCTCTCGACGACATGGCGGACAAGTATAAGTTCACCACCATCGACGCCGGCAAGCCGCCCGACCAGATCTTTCGGCGTTTGCAGCGATCCATCGGCCGCTTGATGGACCCGATCGCGAACAAGATCGAGTCGATCGACCGGGCGATCGCCTGAGAGTGCGATCCGTTGAGGTAGAGTAGCCCCGAGGTGTGACATGCGCCTCCAGACTGGGCGCGGATTCGGACCGGCCAACGAGCGCGAGTGCCCGTTGCGGTATTTGGGCGGACGCAGCGGTCCGCCCCTACGAAAGGGTGGGTCCGCGGCGTGTTGCGGCAGCCGGGCACGGCATGCCGTGCCCCTACTTTTCGGTTCGTCGGTTCCGTTGGGATCGCAGGAGCGCAGCCCGGCTGAGGCCAGGGCACTCACCCCACCCGGGCGTCCGCTGATGCCATCCACTCAACCGTCTCTTCGTACCGCAGCACCCCGTCCGTGCCCCCGACCTTCTGAACACTGCAAGCCCCCAGGGCGTTCCCCAACCGCCCCGCCTCTTCGAGGCTCAAACCCCGGCAGAGGCCGGCGAGAAACCCTCCGCAGAAGCAGTCTCCCGCCCCGGTCGTATCGATGGTGGTCACGTCGTAGGCCGGAAGCAGAAACTCCTTTTCCCGCGTGAAGATTGTGCAGCCGGCGGCACCCCTCTTGAGCACGACGGTCTTCGCCCCCCGCCGTTGGAAGAACTCGGCGATCTCGGCCGGAACATCCGTCTCGGCCAAGTGCCGCGCCTCTTCGACGTTCAAGAACAGGTAGTCGAGCAGTGGACATAGCGGCTCGAAGTCCGCCATCCAACGCCCTTCGGGGTCCCAGTCTGTATCGAGCGACACCACGAGCCCGGCGGCGCGGGCGCGCTCGAGCAGGGTGCGCGCTTGCCCGCGAAATTGCGGCAGCGAGAAGATGCTCCCGAGATGGAACAGGGCGAACCGATCAAGATCCTGGCCGTCGAACCGAACATCCTCGCCGGAGAAAACCCCGCTCGCACCCAGCTCATGAAAGAACAGGCGCTTGCCTTCCGCATTAACCAAGCCGACGGTGGCAGCGGTAGGCGTCGAGTCAAGCGTTCGGACGTGCGCTAGGTCCGCCCCCGCGCCCCGCAACCGTCCCAGCGCAAACTCGCCGTAGGGATCGCGGCCCACCGCGCCGGCGAGGCGCACCGGCACGCCCATCATCGCCGCGGCATAGGCCGTGGCCGCGCCGTTGCCGCCGAGGTGCAATGAGATCGAATCGACATGGGTGGTCGTGCTCCACGGCGGCATCGCCTCGACCGGACGCACCAGGCAATCGACGACGATATTACCCGCGCAATAGACACCCCTGACACTCATCCGCAAACCCATCGCCAACGTTCCGGGCGCGGTTTCTCGACTAGCGCGCAAACACCGGCTGCACCCAGGCGAAATCCCCGGTCGAAGCCATCACTTTCGCCCGAACATAACGGTCGCCGGGCTTCAGCGTGTACGCGGCCTGCAACTCGGTGCTGCGGTCGAGAACCTTGCCGTCGATGCCGATGAAGTGCGTGACGTACTTGGCGGTGCCCTCGGGCTTGATCGTCAAGCGGATCGCGTCGGAGGAACGCTGCATGTCTTCCAGCTCGACGCCGGTGGAGGCATAGAATTCGCCGCGGTCAAGCGCTTCAGTCACGGCCTGGGTCGATAGCTCGGGCGACCGCACCGAGATCCAGCCGCGCCCGGGATTCGACTCCTCGGGTGCAAACCGCTTGAACACATGCGCGTCGTCGACCGCGATGCCGTACACTTCCCGCCCGGCGCTCAATACGACGTCCCACATCTCGTCGAGGCCCGGACGCCCGCCGCCGCCCAAGTCGTTGGTGCCCTTGATGCCGTTGTAGACCTCGAACAGTTTCAGGTTGTCGACCTGCCTCAGCTCGTCAGGAGTGATCGACCACTTGTAGTTGGGATGGTTGAGCGATGGCATGCCTCCCGCGCGGCGGATGGCGTCGACATTCTTCTGCAGCGTGTCGAGCACGCTGTGGCCGAACGCAGGCGGAACCACGTCTTGCAGCGGATAGCCGTTGACGTGGATCGACTTGTCTTCGTACCTCGACGTCACCTCTTCGCCCGGGATCAATAGGAACTTGTCCTCGGCCCCGAGAATCGCGTTCAGGCCTTGCGGGTTGGTGAGATAGTTGTGGTCGGTGAGCACCAGGAAGTTGTAGTAGTGTTCCTTGTACCAACGCGCCACGGTGTCGGGCGAGCTGTCTCCGTCGCTGTTGATCGTGTGCGTGTGGAGGTTGCCCTTGTACCATTTCATCTCCGCCGCGGGCGAGGCGGCCGTGCGGGCGAAGGGGAGGCCGATCCACGCCAGGGCCAGCGCCGCCAGGAACGCGAGCCGCACCGGGAGGGTTCGTTTGAAGGTCGTCATATTAGCGTATGTTGCCAGATCCGGATTGCAATGTCATTGCCTATCGACACCGTTGATCGAAAGAGATATTCTTGTCGAGAGCCCGTAGGGGCCGGCCGCTGTGTCGGCCCAGCAGTTTCGGCTTCGTGGGCCGTGTGGGGCGGAGACCGCGCACCGTCCCTACAACGCGCCAGGTGCTGCTATGAAACGTCTATTCCTGTTCGTCACGTTCGTTGGATTGATTTGGGTATCGGTTCAGTACACGACCTGGGGCCGCAACCTGCCCACCCCCGGCGACGAGTACACCTTCGAAACCTCGCGGGTGGGGTTTCAACCGATCACCTACCCTGGGCCGCTAACCGAGTTGGACATGGTCCGCCTTCTTCTGCGTCACGAGGGCGACTTCCACCTGCCCTTGACGGCCCCCTTCAGGCAATGGCGGATGGTCGAGCGGCCCGATCTCTGGGAACTCGACTTGCCACAAGCCCTCAAGGTGCGGCTCAACGCCGGCGGCCTCGAGGTCGTCTCGAAGCCCAAGCGATTGCGCCTTGGCGTCGGGGCGATCTACAACCTGCCGGTGATCTTGCGCAACGAACTCCCGAACCCCACCGACATCAAGATCATCGCGACGATTGGCGAGGCGGGCCCCACCGACCGCTGGACCGCCGCGGCCGGCGAATCCGGTGAACCCAAGCTCACCTACGCCTCGCTCAATCTGCGCCCGGCGAACATCGGCCCGGCGCGGCTCGATCTGCGCATCTACGCGGGCATCGACCTGCCCCCGGACGGGTCGCCGCCCGAGAGCCAAGTGAGAGCGGAAGCCAGCGTTCCGGCGGACGTGGTCGGTTGGGGGACTTTGCGAGTTACGACCTCCGACTACAACGGACCGGTGCCGGCGCGGGTTTACGTTCGCGCTTCCGATGGGCTCGCTTATGCGCCGGCGGAGGGGAATGCGCTCTCGCGAATCACGTGGACTCACGGGGACTACTTCTACTACAGCCGCGGCGTACATGACATCCGCCTGCCCGCGGGGCCAGCGACGATCGAGGCGGTACGGGGCATCGAGTATCGTTCGATCCCGACAAAGGTCGAGGTGCGCGTGGATCATGTAACCGAAACCCAACACACTCTGTACCGCACCCAGTTCGAAGATCACTGGTACGGGGGCGACCTACACACCCACGTCAACTACAACGACCACGAGTTCATGACGCCCGAAGACATTCGCCTGCAGGTGCTCGGCGAAGACCTCAACTACGCCAACCTGATGGTCGCGAACTCCTCGGGGGCGCAGATCCACGACGAGCAGTACTTCGAGGGCCGTCCGCATCGCTTGAGCGACTCGCGGCACATTCTTTACTGGGGCGAGGAGATGCGCAACGGCGGCGTCTACGGGCACATGTGCCTCACGGGTCTGAAGCAACTCGTTAAACCGCTCTACACCGGCTTCAAAGATACGTCGTACCCCTACGACTACCCGCCGAACCACGTGCAGGCGCTGGCGGCCAAGCAGCAGGGCGGTGTAGCGAGTTACGCCCACCCCGGCTACCGCTTCACGTCGCACCCGAAGACCATGAGCGCCCGCGAGCTGCCGGTCGACCTGGCGCTCGGCTCGGTCGAAGCCATGGACGTGATGAGCAACTCGAACGAAGACGGCTCGACACCGCTTTGGTATGGGCTGCTCAACACGGGCCTCAAGTGCGCTATCTCCGCCGGCACCGACAGTTTCACGAACCGGCGCCATCATTGGATCCCCGGCGGCCACCGTGTCTACGTCTACACCGGTGACTCGCTCACCGCCCGTGACTGGATCGAGAACTATCGCGCCGGACGCAGCTTTGCCACCAACGGCCCGATGCTGAAGTTCACCGTCAATGGAAAGCTCGCCGGGACGGAGCTGGCTTTGAAGAAGGGCGACACGATCCAGATCGAAGCCTCAGCCCAATCTGCCATGCCGATGGAGGCGTTGGAGATCGTCATGAACGGCGAGGTCGTCGCCGACAAGAAAGTGACGCCCGAGGACCGAGTGGCGGAGCTGTCGAAGGAGATCAGCGTAAACGAAGGTGCCTGGGTCGGGGCGCGCGTGCGCGGGCCTTTCAACCGTTACCTCGTCAACGATACCTACCTCTACGCTCACACCAGCCCGGTCTACATCACCGTCGAGGGCAAAAGAGTCGGACTCAAGAAGGACGCGCAGTTCTTCGTCGAGTGGATTGACCAACTCATCGGCATGGTGGAGCAGCGCGGCCGCTACGCCTCCGACGATCAGAAGCAAGAGGTCATCACGCTGTTCAAGAAGGGACGCGCTTATTACGAGAAGGTCGCCGCGCGGTGAGCGACCGTCCGTTTGGGAGCGACCGCGCCTTTGGCCTGGCGTTTATCGGTGCGGGTGCCGTCGTCGAGCATCGCCACCTGCCGGGCCTCGCTCGCACGGGGCAGGGCCGTGCAGTCAGCGTCTTCGATCCCAACGATACGCAAGTCCGCAAGGTGGCCGAGGCGTTCGAGATCCCGCACGTGGCGTCATCGCTCGAAGGCGCGATCGCCTCCGATGGGGTCGAAGCCGTCGTCATCGCCTCGCCCAACTCGTTTCATCGCGAGGCGGCCGAGGCTGCGGCGGCAGCGGGCAAGCACATCTTTTGCGAGAAGCCGATCGCGACGAACCTGCGCGACGCCCGCGCCATCTGCGACGCGGCGGAAGCAGCCGGCGTGGTGCTATTCCTCGGCTTTCACCACCGCTTCAGCGCCGAACATTTGTGCGCGCGGCGCATCCTCGATGCCGGGCTGATCGGCGACGTGCGCGCCTTCAATTCGGTGACCGCCGAGCCGATCGACACGATCCCCGGTGGTACGAGCAACTACCGCTTTCGTCCCGAGGAGGGCGGCGGCCTATCGCTGATCGACTTCGGCTCGCACCGCATCGATCAAATGCGCGCGCTGCTGGGCGAAGTCGAAGAGGTCTATCTCGAGATGGGCTCCGTGCTGCCGACCCACAACCTCGACGACAGCGCCGTGCTGTCGCTCAAGATGAAGTCGGGCGCGCTCGGATCGCTGAACTTCCAGCGGTTTTCGCGCGCGTATCTGTCGCCGACGATCCTGTTCGGCCCGGAGGGTACGCTATGCATCGCGCCCTTCATCGTCAACCCGTTTCAGTCGGCGCCGGTGTCGCTATTCGCCGATCGATCGGCCGCCGACCTGCCACCCGACCTCCAAGACTGGACGCGGCCCGAAGGCTGGTGGGGCGAATGGCCGGCGGGCTGGGTGAACCTGTGGCCGCCGCGGCGCAACACGTTCGAAGCCGAATTCAACAGTTTCTTCCAGTCGATTCGTGATGGCCAGTCGTCCGAAGTCAACGGCGAGGATGGCTATCGCGGACTCGAGATTATCCTGGCCGCGCATCTCTCTTTTCATGAACACCGGCCTGTGCGGCTACCGCTCGACCCTGATGTCGATGTCCCACCGCCGAAGTTCGATTGACCTGGGTTGTTCGGGCGCCACGGCAGGCCGCAGCCCTCGTTGCGCCGTCAGGCTGGATAGACTAGTGAGGTGTATGAGACGGCTCGCAGGCGAATGCCACTGCTTCGGAATCCAGTGAAAAACGGTGCACCCAAGCACCCCTTCACCCGCCGCCACTTTGTCCAGGCGGGCGCGGCGGCTTTCGCTTCACTGCGCGGCTTCCGCTCAATCGCCTCCGCCCAAAGCCCACCCGCCTCAACCAAGCTCAAGATCACCTCAGTCGAAGCCTACCCGGTTCGCTTGTGGAATCGGCCGGCGCAGGGTGCGCCGACGTTCAAGTCCGACTTCGACCCGGCGCGCTGGCGCTACCGCGGCCCCTTCGCGCAGTTGGGCAGCGCGATCGTCGTCGTCATCCGTACCGCCGACGGCATCACCGGCTTCGGGCTGGGCGCGGGCGGGCGCGTCGCGGCGGAGATTATCCATGGCCATCTGCGCCATTTGCTCGTGGGCGCTAACGCACTCAACGTCGAGTTGCTGTGGGAACAGATGTACACCTCCGCGAATGCCTACGGCCGGCGTGGCGTGTTCGTGATGGCGCTGAGCGGCGTCGACAACGCGCTGTGGGACATCCTCGGCAAGCACGCGGGCCAACCCGTCTACCGGCTGCTGGGCGGCGTGACCAAAGAGAAGATCCCCGCCTACAAGACCGGTTTCGATCTCGAAGGCGGCCTCGACATGGGCTTCGAGCATTTCAAAATCCCCATCCGCGACGGCGTCTCCGAAGGCCGCGCCGGGATGGACCGCATCGTCGAGTTGCTCACGCGCGCCCGCAAGACGATCGGCCCCGATTGCTCGCTGATGATCGACTGCGGCTCGCGCTGGGACGACGTCGACTACACGATCGAGATTGCGCGGTGGCTCGAAGACGTCGGCCTCTATTGGATCGAGGAACCGCTGTCGCCCGACAACCTCGCTGGCTATGCCAAGCTCGTGCGCGAGGTCAAGAGCACCAAGATCGCGAGCGGCGAGCACGAGTACACGCGCTTCGGATTCCGCGAATTGATCCGCCACAATGCGGTCGAGGTCTTGCAGCCCGACGTGAGTTGGTGCGGCGGCGTGACCTCGCTGCGGCGTATCGCCGCGATGGCCGCTGAGCACGACCTCGAATTCATCCCGCATCGCGGCGGGAGTCTGTACGGGTTGCCGCTGTCGCTTTCGTCGGCGCGGTGCAAGTGGGCCGAGAGCTTCGGTACCGGCGACGATGGTACGGAGTTAATGGAAGCGATGACCGCGCCGTTCGATGCGGGCCATTACTACCCGTCCGAGAAGCCTGGTTTCGGGACGGCGATTACCGAGGCCCTCGTCAAGAAGCACGCCGTCGCGTGAGCCCGCGCCGGTCCCCTAAGGCACAAGGCATCGACCCGCCACTCAGAGCAACTCGCGGGCACGGCATGCGGTGCCCCTACATTTTGAGTGTGCGTCTCGTGTGACGGCTTGGACAAGCCAGCGCCGCGCCCCGGCGTTCAACCATCGACGATCGGCTTGATCACGTGGCCGTGGACATCGGTCAACCGGCGCTCGATTCCGTTGTGGTAGTACGTCAACTTCTGATGGTCGAGCCCGAGCAGATGCAACACCGTGGCGTAAAAATCGTAGATCGTTGAGACGTTCTCGACCGCCTTGCGCCCGAACTCGTCCGTCGCGCCGTAGCTCACGCCGCCCTTGACGCCCGCGCCGAGCATCCACACGGTGAAGCCGTCGGGGTTGTGGTCGCGGCCGAGGGTGCCGTCCTGGTGCGTGGGCATGCGGCCGAACTCGGTCGTCCACAGCACGAGAGTGTCGTCGAGCAGGCCGCGCGAGCGAAGGTCCTTGATCAAGCCGGCGGTGGGCCGGTCGAGAATCGGGCAATGGCGTTCGTAGTCGGCTTCGAGGGTGATGTGCGCGTCCCAGTTGAGCAGGCCTTGGGCGCCCGAGGCGCGCGAGCCGCAGTAGACGGTCACGAATCGCACGTCGCGCTCGATCAGCCGCCGCGCCAGCAGGCAGTTGCGCGCATAGGCGGCGTGCACAGGGTTCGAGTCGTCGGTGCCATAGAGGCGATGGGTCGCGGCCGTCTCTTTCGACAGGTCGGCGGCCTCGGGCGCCGAGAGCTGCATGCGCGCCGCCAACTCGTAGGAGGCGATGCGCGCGGTCAGCTCCGGGTTGCCGGGGTGCTCTTCGGCGTGGGCGCGGTTCAGCAAGCCGAGGAACTTCCGCGACGCCTGCTCCGCCTCGGCGCTCACCGACGCCGGCCGCTCGAGGTTGCGAATCCCCTCGGCGGCATTGAAGACAATCGCCTGGTGCTCGGCGGGCAGGAAACCCGCGCCCCAGTTCGCCGGACCGGCGGGCGGCGTGCCGCGAACGTCGGGGATCGTGACGTAGGTCGGCAGGTTATCGTTCTCCGAGCCCAGCGCGTAGCTCGCCCAGGCACCGGCGCTTGGGAAGCCTTCGATCGCGAAGCCGGTATTCATCATCACGCAGGCCGGGCCGTGGGTGTTCGTCTTCGACGTCATCGAGTGGACGAACGCCATGTCGTCCACCATCTCACCCAGGTGCGGCAGCAGCTCGGTGAACTTCTTGCCGCTCTCGCCGCGCGGAACGAATGTCCACGGGCTCTTCATCAGGTTGCCGTTCTTGCCCTGGAACGAGACGAACGACTCGGCGCCCGGCAGCGGTTTGCCATGCCACTTTTCGAGCTCGGGCTTGTGCTCGAACGTATCGATGTGCGAGCAACCGCCGGGACAGAAGATCTGCAACACCCGCTTCGCCTTGGCGGGGAAGTGGGTCCGGCTCGGGGCGGCGGCGAGTTTCGCGCCGCCGAGCAACTGGGCCAACGCGATGCCCGCCAACCCCTGGCCGACGTCACCCAGGAACTCCCTCCGACTGACGCAATGCCTACATAACATAGAGAAACTCGTTGGCGTTCAAGATGGCTCGGCAGAAGATGACGAGGCCGTGCTCGTCGATCAGCTCGACCGCCGCCGCTTTTTCCTCGGGCTTTGCCGCCCGTCCGAAGGCAAGCCGGTAGGCGCGGGCAACCCGAGCTTCGCTGTCGGCGGCCTCGCGCTCCAGCCGGTCGGCGAAGAACCTCGCCTGATCAAGCAGGAATGGGTTGTTGAGCAGACTCAGCGCTTGCAGCGGCGACGTGCTCACCTCGCGCTTCGGCGCCGGCAGTGCCGAGTCGGGACAGTCGTACTGGCCCAGCAACTCGACCTTCACCGACCGCGCCGCCTGATGATAGACCGAGCGGCGGAACGTGGCCGCGTCGAATTCCTTGCGCGGGTAGTACGTTGCCACGTTGTCGACGGTGTACTTGTACAAGCGAAAGCCCGGCCCGCCCATCGTCGGGTCGAGCTTGCCCGATACGGCTAGGATCGCGTCCCGAATGGCCTCGGCCTCGAGCCGCCGCGGCGGGAAGCGCCACAGGTAACGCGCCTCGCGATCGATCTTTGCCGCATCCGCGTCGTACGAACTCGATTGCCGGTAAGCGGCCGACATCATGATCTCTTTGTGCAGCGGCTTCAGACGCCAGCCGTACATCCGCACGCGCCGCGCCAGCCAGTCGAGCAACTTCGGATGCGTGGGGCGCTCGCCGTTGAAACCGAAGTCGCTCGGCGTGCCGACCAGCCCGCGCCCGAAGTGGTAGTGCCACACGCGGTTCGCCAGCACGCGCGGGGTGAGCGGGTTGCGGTCGTCGGTGATCCAACGGGCCAGCGCCAGCCGCCGCTCGCCCTCGGGCGCGTTGAGGTCGAGTTGGAAGTTGGGGAGGAGGGCCTCAAGCGTGCTCAGGCCGCCCGGCGCAATGGCGTCCCCTTTGTTCATCGGATTGCCGAGCTTGAACAGATGCGTCGGCTCTTTCGGCTGATCGAACTTGCCGGCGTAGACGGTCGGCAGCTTGGGGATGGCGTCAAGCTCCGCCTGCAACTCTTTCTTGCGTTCGAGCAGCGACCGCCGGCCGCGCCGACCCTGGTCATCGAGAACCGCCATCAAGACTAGTTCGTCCCGCTCCGCCTTGGTGTATGGCAAACGGTCTTTCGTGGCGGCGCCCTCGCGCCAGGTCTTGCCATCGATCGACGTTTCGAAGACGTACTCAGTGGGGACGCCGCTCAGAAAGGTCTTTTGAAAAGCGCCCAGCCGGTCACGCGACCAGAAGACGCGCGAAATCGCCTCAGGTCGGGCCAACTTGACCGTCACCTCGCCGAAGTTGGGGTCGGGGTCGGCCGAGATCCAGCGCTTCGCAAACTTGCCGTCAAGGATGAAATCGACTGAGTACGCGTTGGGGTCGTCGTCGGCCGTGCGCGTCGAGGCGGTGGATGCCTTCGCCCCGGTCGAGGCGAGAGCCACGTTGCGTGAATCGGGGCCGGTGGTCCAGATCTCCAGCTCATCAAGCCGGGGCGTGCGGCGGTCACGGTGATGATGACGCCCTCGCGGATAGCTGCCGCTGATTCGCATCCGCACGAACCGCGCCTCGACCGGGTCGAACGTCTCCTCGGTTCCCTTGGCGTCGACCGGCGGACGGTAGCCCGCGAGGATCGATTGCCTTTGTTCCTCGACGAGGGGCTTGGCTTTCTCCGCGATCGCGTCGAGCTGCTTGCCGATTCGTTCCAACTCGGCCTCGATTGGCCGCGATCGGCGCTCGCGCTGCTCAATCTGCCCGGTTCGCGTCACGACGCGCTGATCGAAGTGAACGCCGTCGAAGATCGACTGCATGCGGTAGTAGTCAGCCTGCTGGATGGGGTCGAACTTGTGGTCGTGGCAGCGCGCGCAATGGACCGTGAGCCCGAGAAAGGCGCCCGCGGTGGCGGTGATGATGTCGTTCAGATCGTTGGCGCGCTTTTGGAGCTGTCCCTCGATGTTGTTGATGCGGACGGTGTCGTGCGGCCCGGCGACGAGGAAGGCTGTGGCGACCTCGACGTCCGGATTGCCGGCCGCGACCTGATCGCCCGCCAGATGTTCGAGCACCATCTGGTCGAACGGCTTGTCTCCGTTGAGCGAGCGAATGACGTAATCGCGAAACGGCCAGGCATTGTCGCGCAGATGGTTTGCTTCGTAGCCGTGGCTCTCACCGAAACGGACGACGTCCAACCAGTGGCGGCCCCAGCGCTCGCCGTAGTGCGGCGAGGCCAGCAATCGGTCGAGTAGGCGTTCGTAGACGTGGTCGCTCGGGTCGTTGACGAAGGCGTCGATCTGCTCGGGCGTCGGCGGCAGCCCGGTCAGGTCGAACGTGGCCCGGCGGATGAGGGTCGCACGGTCGGCGGGCGGTGACGGCTTCAGCCACTTATTCACCATCTCCTCATAGACGAAGAGGTCGATGGGCGACTGCCATTCTTGCGGCGCGATCTCGCGCGGAGGCGGCTTGGCTGCGCTCAGCGGTTGCAACGACCACCAGTCGGGCCCGCCCCGTGGACGTTTGTCGCCTTGCGCCGGCTCGCGTGACCACGGTGCGCCGGACTCGATCCAGCGGCGAAGGAGGTCGCGTTCGTCGTCGGGCAGCGGATTGCCGAGGGGCATCTCGCCGGCGGCGACCTTCTTGTAGAGAAGGCTCTGCCCGGCGTCACCGGGCGTCAGCGCCGGACCGCGCGCGCCGCCGGCCAACGCCGCGTCGAGGCTCGTCAGGTCGAGCCCGGACGTCTTGGCGTCGGCGTTGTGGCAGGCGAGACACTTCTTTTCGATCACGGCCAGGGCAGCCGATTCGACGGTGCCGGGGCCCTGCGCCCACGCTACGAACACCAGCAAGACCACGCCGGCCGCAAGCCGCCTGGTGAGCGCGAGTTTCATCTCTCGGAGCGAGTCTAGCACGTCAGCGAAACCACCGGAAGACGCTGATAAGAAGGGTCAACACGAGGCTCACGACGATGCAAGTGACCACAGGGAAATAGATGGTCGTGTTCTTACCGCGATAGACGATATCGCCCGGCAGCCGGCCCAGCTTGGGCAAGCCGAGCTTGTCTGCCAGCATAAACACGAGTCCGGCCGCGACGAAGAGAAGACCGGCGATGAGGAACCAACGACCGACGTTCATGGGATTTGGTGTAGCGGCGATGCGCCGTTATTCCTTTTTGTAGCAGAGTGCATCCTTCTCCTCCGAGCGGTCGGCGTCGCCTCGCCCGCCTTTTGCTCTCCGAGGTAGAATCGAACCTTGATGATCAGAGCGATCGTGGTGCCGTGGAGGCCTTGATGACCCGCCAGAAACTGTTTGTGTTCATGGCCGCGGTCTGTGTGATCGTGTCCCCCGCGGTCGGAGCCGAATCACTCGTCATCGTCCGAGTCGAGACCACACTTGGAACACCGATAGAGTCCGCTGCCATCGAACTGCGCGAGCTCGGGACAAGAGAAGACTATTCCGATCGGTTCAAGAACCACCGCGCGCAAGTGCCCCACGGCTACTACTCGCTACGCGTTGGTGAAGGGGGATTCAAGATTCACGAGCGAGTCATCCGAGTGTTGCAGCCTGTAGTCTACGTGCGTGTTGGCCTCGCCGTCGGTCCTATACGGCTGTTGAAGTTGTCGGGGACGCTGAAGGGCTGCAAAGAAGTCGGGGACAAAGAAGTCGAAGAAGTCGGGAAGAAGTCGGGAAGAAGTCGAAGAAGTCAAGAAGTCGGGGACAGGCTACGACTTTTGCCGCTGAAGCAAACGATCGCCTCTCGCCTAGGCCGTGCCCCTCCCCGCCGGTCACAAAGTTTCAAGAATAATTTCTCCCATCCTTTCAATCACTTACCTTCCAATCCGCCCCGCCGCCGCACAATCGGCCCTTACACTAGAAGCGAGGAAAGCTTCCGGGCGATCATCGCCCAACAGGCACAACAGGTGCAACACTACAATCTCAAACCAGGTCACCGATCCGCACCCGTGCCGTGCGAGGTGACCCATGAGTGAAGACCAGGACGAACATAAAGAATCTTTAGAATCAACCCAAAAACCGCGCCAAATCCTGACAGATCCTGCCAAATCCTGCCAACTTCAGCCGGCCAGCGATCTCTCCGTGGCGTCCCCCGACCCGGAACCGGCCCTCACCCAGCCGAAGCAACTGGCCTTGGTCGCCTTGCTCTCGGCCCACTCCGTCGCGGCCGCCGCCCGCCGATCCGGTGTCAGCAACTTGCATCGAAACCTTGTTGAATCAATGAGTTCTGTAAGGCCCTCTGATCCGCCTGCCCGAGGCGCTACCGTACGGGAATCTCATCGCCGTGCCACGGGAAGGCGTACGTCGGACGGTTAGCGAAGCGCTTCGTTTCCATGTCGAGCGTGAGGCCGGTGGCGGGCGGCAGCTCGACCTGGAAGAACTTGCGCTTCACTTCAACCGAGTCGTCTTCGAGCTGCGGCTCGGCCCGCGCGAAGAAGTCCGGCTGGATGGGGTCCTTGTCGACTCGCCGCTGGAACGTCACGCGGCCGAACTCGTGCTCGCCGAACATCCCGGCCTGCACGATCACCCGGCGCTCGTCAAAGGGGCTTAGGTTCACCAACTCGACGACGGTGCGCCCGGCTTCGAGCTTGCGAACCAAAGCGGCCACGTCGGGCGGCAGTCCCGGGCGGCGCGCGTCGGCGTCGAAGTAACGTACGCGCGCGTGCAGCAGGCCGCCGTTGTAGATGATCTGCGGCCCACCCAGCGTCAACTGAATCAGCGCTTCGGTCGTGACGGGGTTGACCGTCATCCAGTGGTGCTCGTGGACGTTGCGAATGTCGACCCGCTCGGGGTCAATGGTCTCCGTGCCACGCGGGTCGTACTCGAGCAGCAGCACGTTCTCGCGGATCATCTTCCAGCGGTAACTCATCTGCCCGTAGGCCTGCCGCAGGACGCGCGCCGGATAGTCGGGGTTCGCCCCGTCGAGGAAGCGGAACCACGGGCCCTCGTGGCCATTGTCGGTCTTGTTGCGTACGTCGGTGACCGTGTTCCAATCCGCCAAGCCGTCGATGTCGCAGTCCTCGCAGTCGGCCATCGGTTCAGGCAGCGTCGCGTAGCCGTAGTTGGGGTATTTCGACTTTGTCGCGGTGTGCCAGTCTTCGGTGCTCGCGAGGCGCAGCTTTTCGATTCGCTCTCGGTCGGCCTCGTTCATCGACATGAACCACAACGAGACGGGGTAGGTGCGGGCCAGCGGCCGGTAAGAGAACCAGCCCTTCTCGCCGTGCTTGTACGGGACCAAGAAAGCGCCGTTGACGTTCTTGCCTTCTTTTACGAGCCGGTCGATGTTCGACTGCGCCAGCTCCAGGTACTTCGGCTCGCCACCGTTGACGAGCATGGCATTCGCCGCCGCGATCTGGAACGGCATGCCGAGCGTGAGAAACCCGTGTGGCCACTGCCAGCCGTAATTGCCGCCCCACCACTTGCCGTCGTGGTACTCGCCGACCTTGCCCGACAGGCCCACGTTGTCGGGGGTGAGGTTCCCGTTAGCGCGCGTCCTCTCGAGCCACGCGCCGGCGTATTCGTTGATCCAGTCGACGTATTTCTGTTCGCCGGTGAAGAGGTAAGCATTGGCGGCAAGACTGGTGGCAGCGAGGTTTGGGGGCGTGTCGCCGCGCCGCATGCGCTTAGCCATCGCCCGGCCCATTTTCTCAGCGAGGGCCGGGTCTTTGAGCTGGTCGACGTCGTCGATGCCGGGCAGGTCCTGCAACGGGAGACCGTAGACCGCCATGCCCTTCGACCAGCCGTAGGGGCGGGCCGTCTCAGGGTCCCCATACGCGGGGCCCAAGCTGCCGGTGTGCGGCGAGCGGATGATCTTACGCTCGGCATCGTAGTTGGGCGCTTCGGGTTCCTCGTTCATGTAGAGGCCCGCGAAGCGTTTCGCCCGGACCAGGGTTTCGTGGTCGGTCGGATCGGCCAGCGGCAGGTAGTAGAAGAAGAGCAATCCTTCGCCGAGGTGCATCCAATCGGCGTGCTTGGCGAAGTCGCGATGGAAGACGTTGAAGTCGGTGGTGAGTTGGCGGGCAGTGGCGTTCCACAGGTGGAACGAGAGGTCCTTCAGTCGCTCGTCGCCGCCCAGGGCATAGAGCAGCGGGAAGTTGTAGAAGGCCTCGGGCAGGTCGTCGGGCGAAGCCCCGCCCGTCGTGCGCCAGATCAGCGTCCCGCCGCTTCGTGTGTACCGCTCGGCGTAGCGAATCGCCGCCTCGCTCATCTCCTCGAGCAGCTTTCGCTCCAGCACGGCCCAGCCCGGCGGGCTCACCGGCACGTTCGAGCGAACCGTGACCAAGGCGGGGATCTCTTTTGGCCCCCCGGCCGCATTGGCCGTCGCTCCCCCTCCGAGGAATCCGCTGTGGAGCAACACAGCCACCGCCACGGAAACGAAGGCAGCAAACGATGCTCTGACTGTGCGCTTAGCTGTGTTCATCGGCGCGCATCGGCGGTCTCAACCCTCTTCGATCGGCATCCCCGCCGCCTTCCACGCCCGCCAGCCGCCGTCCATCGAAAAGACCTCCGTGTAGCCCATCTTCTCGAGGGTGTCGGCGGCCAGGGCCGAGCGATAGCCGCCGCCGCAGTAGAGGACGATCTTCTGGTCCGGGTCGGGGATCGTCTGCTCGATGTCGCGCTCGATGATTCCCTTGCCCAGATGGATCGCCCCCTCGGCGTGGCCCGCGGCCCACTCCGATTCCTCGCGCGTATCGATCAGGACGAAGTCGAGACCGGCCTCGCGGTACTTCTGGACGTCGTCAATCGTGACCTCGCGGATGCGACGCTTCGCGTCTTCGACGAGGGTAAGGAACTTGGGTGAATGGTCCATGGCCGTGGCTCGCGGGAGCGTTTTCTCGGGCTGAGACGTGTTCATTCTCGCACAAGGGTTGGAACGGTGGCGCAGCCGGCCGGTTGTCTTCGCCTCTCGCGGCCGTGAGACGTACGACAGGGGTGATACCGCTTATTCAGGGTGGCGGTGAGCCGGCCGCTTACCCTAGCCTAGGCTAGGTTAGACGACCGCAGGGAGTTCCTCGGGACTCGAACGGGAGTCCGATCGGGAGCCCGATTGGGAGCGCGTCCGCTCTTTCTCTTCATACATGCGCTGGTCGCTGAGGTTGACCAGGTCTTCGGGGTCGACCCCGTCATAGGGGTACAGGGCGGAGCCAATCGCGATCGTAACCTGCGCGTACACGTCGTCAGATACCTTGATCGCCGTCTCCGAGATCGCCCTCTTCATGGAGTCGACGGCAACCGAGAGGTCCTCGCGCGACACCCCGGGAAGAATGGCGAGGAACTCGTCGCCGCCGACACGCGCGGCGTAGTCATAGGCCCGCAACCGTTCCTGTAGCCGCCGCGCCGTCTCGATTAGCAACTCGTCGCCCGCGCTGTGTCCGAGGGAGTCATTGACCGGCTTGAGGCCGTTGATGTCCATAAACAGGACGCCGATTGTGCCCTTCGTGCGCTGCGCCCGGCTGACTTCGGCTTCCAGTCGCCGGAAGGCCCCGCGGGCATTCGGCAAACTGGTGACGGGGTCCGTCTCGGCCTCGATCGAGATTTTTTGGACGGTTTTCGACGAAAGTAGCGTACGCGCTAGCTTGGCCGTGACCAGATTGAGAGATCGCGCCTGCTCCCGGTCGAATGCGCCCGCTTGAGACGCGCACAACACCAGCATGCCGACAACCTGCTCATCGACGACCAAGGGAGCGGCGATCGTAGACTTGACGTCGTCTAGGTAGCGCGGCGGGCCCTCGCCCGGAATCTCCGACGGCGGTGCATCGGCAACCACGCAACTGCGCGAAACCGTGGCCTGTGCCACCACGCCGTGGTCTTGGGGCAGCGTCATCCGCGACAGACAATGTTCGGGCAGTCCCTGGGCCGCCAGCAGGATGTAGTCGCCATGCTCGAGTAGGAAGATGCCGGCCTTGTCATACGGGATCGGGCGATAAAGAATCCGCAGAGACTCATGGAGGCTCTTTTCAAAGTGGAGGTCGGCTCCCAGCATGTCAAGAATTTCGTAGAAGGCCAGAAGCTGATCGGGGTTGCGCGTGAGTCGCTGTAGGCTCTGGTGTCGCAGCGCGGTCGCATTCTCCTCGCCGTCGCTGACCCAGCTCTGTTCAACATGCAGGGTGTCGGTTCCGTCGGATACTTCTTCCTCCGGTTCGGTGGGGTGCTCGTTTTGGATATCGGCCCAGTACGCGGGAACTTCTTCCAAGAAAGCGTCGAGGATCTCGGGGTCGAAGATCTTTCCACGCTGCTCCTTGAGTATCTCGGTGGCGCCTTCCAGCGACAGCGCCGGGCGATAGGGGCGGTCGCTGATCAAGGCGTCGAAGCAATCGACCACGGTCAGGATGCGGGCCAGACGGGGAATCGCCTCGCCTTCGAGTTGCTTCGGGTATCCCTCACCGTTCCAGTGTTCATGGTGGCAACGGACGATCTCGCCGACCGGGCCGGGGAACCGAGCCGACTCGACCATCGCCGCCCCGACCGCGGAGTGCGCGGCAATCTGGCTGAACTCGTGCTCGGTCAGCCGGCCGGGTTTCATTAGAATGTAGTCCGGCACGCCAACCTTACCGATGTCGTGAAGCAGCGCCGCCAACTCCAGTATTTCGATCTCCGCGGTGCGGCAGCCGAGCTTCCTGCCCAACCGAACTGCCGCGGTCTTGACCCGGCGCAGGTGTCCCGCCGAACTTCCGCCTTTCGACTCGATCGCGGCCGCCAACGTTTCGATCGCGCGGTGGCGGATGTCGGCGATTTCCTGAACGTGCTCCTCGTGATGTTGCAGGCGGTTCCAGTAGTTCTTGAGATAACCGTAGCCGACAAGAATCAGCCCCAAAGCCACAAAACCCTCCGCCGTCCCGGGCGAGTCAAGAACGGGAAGCACGATGCTCACGCCGATCGGCGCCAGAAGATAGACCGGTCCCAGCCAGAAGAACTGCTCGTTCCACACTAACCACGGAGCCCGCCGGGTTTCGATTGCGATCTGCAGGGAGCTGAGGGCGCTTTCAACCACATAGTAGGTCAGGCCGGCGACCACGGTGGTCAGCGGAAGCCGCAGCCAGGCAGCCGCTAGCAGGGCGTGGTACACCGCGGAGGTGGCGTAGACGCAAACAGGCAACAGCAGCATTGGGAATGCGAGTACATGCCAGCGCCGGTCCCTTTTCTTGCGTGCGAGAATGCTATCCGCCTCGGCGGCCGCCGCGACCACGAAAGCCGCCGCCGACGGCAGCACGGTGATGGCGGCGAAACAGAACAGGAACGACAAACGCACCGGACGCCCAGCCCGCGGCAGGTCGAAGTTCATACGGTTTGTCGCCAGCGTGAGAGCCAGGAGAATCGCGAAAGGCACCCAATCGAGTTCGCCGGAATTGGCCACCATGTCGAACATCGCCAGTGCCGACAGGGAGGAAATCAAGAACAGGTAGGCGACGGCCAAGGTGGACCAAGCGGCGGTTTTCATCACGGTGTCCTAGTTGCCCGCGGCTCCTGTGCCCACAAAAGATGGGCCGCCCGAGGTCGTGACAACTACCGTTATTGGTTTCTATTCTGGCCGTGAAGTCCGCACAAGTCTATAGATAGGCAGTACTGATTTGCATTGCGCGGGTGGTACCGAGAATGGCTGCGGGCATTGCCGTAAGACCCTCTAGGGCCTAGGGCATACGACCGGTGGCAACTCGCCACGCGTGGGCGGCTCGAGGGTACGGGGAGGTAGCGTACTACGTCTTGTAGCTCCGTCTTGCGAAGGCGAAGCACTCCGCCCTGACAAGGACGCGGTTCGATGGGAGCCAGCGTCCCGTATTGACCACCCGGTAGCTGACCGACCAATCGTCTTCGCTGAAGTAGAGATCATCCTCTTTCCCGAGCTTGCCGTCGGTGGCGCGGATGCGGAATCGGAACAGCTCCCGAACACTCCGCAGCATCGTTTTCGCCTCCTGTCAGCCCTGATCCCTCCGTGCGCTTGGGGTTACGGCACGTCGCAACCCCACCTTGCGGCGTCGGGTCTCGGATCGGCTTGCGGACCGATCTGAGTCGAGGGAAAACGGGCCCGGAAAAGACAACGCCCACGCCCCCATGACAGGAGCGCGGGCGCCGCCGAAAAGCCGAGCCTTAGGAGTTGGACGCCAGCAGCAACTGCCGAAGCTGCCGCGCGCGCTGCGGGTCTCGCAACGCCTGCAGGGCCTTCGCTTCGATCTGCCGAATCCGCTCGCGCGTGACGGCGAATTCGCGCCCGATCTCCTGCAAAGTGTGTTCTCGCTCGCAGCCGATACCGAACCGCAGCCGAATCACCTTCTCCTCGTTCGGCGACAGCGTTCCGAGAATGTCCGCCGTCTTGTTCTTAACGTCGGACGCCAGGATCTCCTCGTCGGGAGACTCGCTCGCCGGATCCTCGAGCAGGTCTTCGAGCGCCGACTCTCCGGTTCGGCCCACCGGCGTCTTCAGCGACACCGGGGTCCGCGAGATAGAGCGCAGCGTCTCGATTTTCGAGACGTCGGTCTCCATAAAATCGGCGATCTCCTGGTCGGTTGGAGGACGATTTAACTCCTTCTCCAGCCCGCGCAGGGCCCGCAGGAACTTGTTCAACTGCTCGTGCATGTGCACCGGCACGCGAACTGTCCGCGACTGGTCGGCCAGAGCGCGCGTCACCGCTTGACGGATCCACCAGGTGGCGTAGGTAGAGAACTTGAAACCGCGCCGGTAGTCGAACTTCTCGGCGGCGCGCATCAGACCCATGTTCCCTTCCTGCACCAGGTCCAGCAGGTGCAGCCCGCGGTTCACGTACTTCTTCGCCACCGAGACCACCAAACGCAGGTTGGCCTCGACCAAGGCGCCGCGCGCCCAGTCGGCTTGCGCCGAGCCCCGCAACACCCGATCGCGCAGATGGCGGATCTGGGCCGGCGTCAGCGCCGCGGCCTGCTCCGAAAGCACAGCGACCGCCTTGCGGCCACGCGCCTTGGAAGCCGCCCGGCGGCGAATGCGAGCCTGACGAGCCTTGGCCTCCCGTACCAAGTCCTCTGTGCCGACGGTGAACTGCTCCGCCAGCCGCTTCCAGGCATCGAACTTGAGGGCCGTCTTGCGAATGGCCCGGGATAGCTCCACCTTTTTTCGTGCCAGCCGGTAGTGCCATCGGCGCTGGATTGCCTTGCGGGCCCGCCGTCGTGTGGCCGACTTCTCGGCCACATCCTCCACCTCCGCCATCAGCCGGACCACCTTGCCAAGTTGGCGGCGGAAACGGGCAATCACCTTGGCCCGGCCCTCCGCGCTGTCGCCCGAGCCCTCGAAATCGATCCATCCGCGCAGATCCGCGCGGTCTTGCTTCAAAGCCTCGTGGAGCACCGTCAGCTTGTCCCACAGCCAAGGCGTGCGGCTCAGGGCCTTCACCACGGTCAAGTTGCCGCGCTCGACGCGCTTAGCCAACCCGATCTCGCCGGGCTTGGTCAGCAGAGGCACCGAACCCATCTCAGACAGGTACACCCGTACGCTGTCCTCCGCGGGGGAGGCCTCCAAGTGCCCCGGCTCTTCGGCGGCCTCTTCGCCCGGGCCACCCTGATACTGGAGTTCCTCGAACTCGCTTGACCGGTCCGGCCTTGTGGCGAGCGTGCCGCCCGACCCAGTTAGGTCACTCCGCTTCATGGGGTAAGGGGTCATACTTTGCACTCCAACGCCTCCTACATATATAGATGCTCTTGCGGGGCAAAACGTTGCTCCTGACCCCAAACGGAACGGATCCAACCGCTGGGGTACGACTTCTTGCTGCTTCCGGAGGGTTCCTCGATGGATGGCCGCTGGTGCAGTAGATCCCTAATCTATTGATCTGCCGATAGTTGCAGGATCTCCTCTGCTTCGTCCGCTCCTGGATAGTCTAGCAAAACCGGAGCCTGTTTGTAAGGCAGATGCCCACGTCGTTGTACATCGGCGGGACGGGGGAAAACCTTAGCCCCGTTTGTCACGGGACGTTCCCACCCGATATCATCAGGGATGGGTCCCGATGCCCCGGCTTGTGCGAATACCATCGATCCTGCTCTGCTTGACGGCCCTTGTCGGGCTCCCCGCCAGTGCAGCCGCCGCACCCACAGCCACCCACAGCCGGGAGGAGATCGAGCAAGGCCGCAAGATCTTCAACCAGGGATGCACGGTTTGCCACGGCGTCGATGGCGCCGCGGGCGCCCGGGGCCCGGCGATGGGACCGGCTCCCGGACAGCGAAGGCCCTCGCTGCGGCGCACCGACGAGCAGATCCTCGACGCCATTCAGAAAGGTATCCCGGGTACCGAAATGCCTCCGATGGGCCTCAAGGGCGAGGACGCCTGGAAGGTCGTCTGGTTCATCCAGAGCCTACGCGCGATGGCCTCCACCGTGCCGGTCGAGGGCGACCGCGGCAAGGGTGCCGATGTTTTCTGGGGCAAGGGAGACTGCGGCCGCTGCCACATGATTCGCGGCCGCGGGGGCATCTTCGGGCCGGATCTGACAAACCTGGGGGGCTCGCGCAAGCTCAAAGACATCCGCGCGTCTCTCACCACAGCCAAGCCCAAAATCCCGCAGGGGTACCGTCCCGTCAAGGTCGTTACCAAAGACGGGCGCACGGTCTCGGGCGTGAGCAAGAACGAACATAACTTCTCCATGCAGGTACTAGGCGAGGACGAGCGCATCCACCTTTTCTCGATGGACGAGGTCGAGAAGGTCGCCTACACCGACCAGTCTCTGATGCCGAGCGACTATGACCAGCGCCTCAGCCAGATTGAGTTCCAGGATCTGGTCGCCTTCCTGAGCCGCCTCACGCGGAGTGAATGAGCTGAGCCTAAATTGTGTGTTTCGCAAATACAGTTACGCTCGGTTTGCTAGGTAGGAGCGGGCCCCCGTGGCCGCCCGCCCAGGGTGGCGACGGATGCCCCGCTCAGATACTTGACCGTATTGCAACACGGTGTATTAAGTGAATGAGCATCTGTATCTGCGCGTCCGGGTCCTTGGCGGCTTGTCTGTAGGATCTTGCGAATGATGAGTTTACGAATGATGAACCTGCTGCCGATCCGGCCCTCTGCGAAATTGGTGACCGTGCTCGCAATGGCCGCCGCGCTAACGGCCGGCGAGGTCACCTTCGAGGACCTGCTCAATCCGCCGCCGGAGAACTGGCTCACCTACGGCGGAACCTACGACTCGCACCGCCACACGAAACTCGATCAGATCACCCCCGACAGCGTCCATCGGCTCGCTCCGGCCTGGATCTTCCCGATTACGTCAACGCGGCGTTTGGAGAGCGTCCCGCTCGTGGTCGACGGCGTCATGTACGTCAGCCACCCGAACGAGGTCTATGCGCTCGATGCGGCCAGCGGCCGCAAGATCTGGCAGTACCGCCGCGACCCGGCCGAGCGGCGCGGCAACCAGCGCGGGGTCGGGGTGCTCGGAAACTTGGTGTACTTCACGACAGGAGATGTCCATCTGGTCGCGCTCGACGCCCGAACCGGCAGCGAAGTCTGGACGACGAAGATCGCTCCCTTCGAGAATGGAAACTGGTCGCCGGCGGCTCCCTTCGCGATCGATGGCAAGATCATCGCCGGCAGTGCGGCCGGGGATTACGGCCTCAACGGCTGGCTCGACGCCTACGACGCCAAGACCGGTGAGCGGCTGTGGCGTTGGCACACGATTCCGCGGCCTGGCGAACCGGGGCACGAGACCTGGGCGGGCGACTCGTGGAAGACGGGCGGGGGTGCCACCTGGCTGTCGGGCAGCTACGATCCCGAGCTGAACCTGCTCTATTGGGGCATCGGCAATCCTGCCCCTGACTTCGACGGCGAGCCCCGCAAGGGCGACAATCTCTACACCGAGTCGATGGTGGCGATCGACGCCGACACGGGCAAGCTGAAGTGGTACTTCCAGTTCACGCCGCACGACTTGCACGACTGGGACTCCGTCGAGATCCCCGTACTCGTCGACGCCCCCTATGAAGGCGAGATGCGCAAGCTGCTGGTCCACGCCGACCGTAATGGTTTCTATTACGTGCTCGATCGCGTGACGGGCGAGTTCCTCCACGGCACGCCGTTTATCGACCATCTGAACTGGGCGACGGGGCTCACGGCGGAAGGCCGTCCGATCCGCGTGCCCGGTGTCGAGCCGACCTTGCAGGGGAACTTCGTGTGTCCCTCGACGTCGGGGGCCACCAACTGGATGTCGCCCGCCTACAACCCGGCGACGGGCTGGTTCTATTTCGCGGCCAAGGAAGGCTGCGGCATCAGCTACAAAGCGAAGCAGGAGTTCCGTCCCGGCGGGTACAACTACGCCGCCACGGGCTACATCGAAGCACCGCAAGAGCCGTGGCAAATGTTCGTCCGCGCGCTCGATCTGACCACGGGCAAGCGCATCTGGGAGTACAAGCAGATCAACTCACGCCACTACGGCGCCGGGGTCCTCTCGACCGCCGGCGGGCTGCTGTTCGCCGGCGATGACCAGGGGTTCCTGACTGCTTTGGATGCGAAGGACGGCAAGCCTTTGTGGCACTTCAACACCGGCATCCGCATCTCGGCCTCGCCGATGAGCTACGCGGTCAAGGGCAAGCAGTACGTCGCAGTGACGGCTGGTGTGAACGTCGTTTCGTTCGCGCTCACCGACCCTCCACCCGCTCAGTAGTTGCGGTGCCGGTAGACGTGTCGTGTTTGCCGGTGTCGCATCTTGCGCCACCAGAGCAAGCCAGTCGGCGGAGAGCGCAAGCCCGTCTCAGCCCAGGTCGGCTTTCGCTTTGGCAGCCAGCGACCTTGCCAAGCCTTTGCCCATGCGCCCCTCGAACATCTCGGCCAGCTCATCTTCGGTCTGCTCGCGAGCGAACTTGGCCAGCTTCTTCTCCTGTGCCGCGAAGGCACGCCGCGTGACTTCCTCGGGATCCACTTGGCTTCGAAGGATCTCGTGCAGCTCGCGAACGACCGTCTGCGCGCCCGGATCGTCCGCCCGGTTGTGAAACTCGCCCGGGTCCTCGGCCACGTTGAACAGCAAGTCGTCGTACCAGGTGAAATGAATGTACTTCCAGTCGCCCTTGCGGATCACGAACCCGCCCGCCGTGTTGCCTTCTGAGTGGGACTCAGAGTAGGCGAACGCCGGCCCGCTCCCAGGGTCGCTCCCGGAGCGGCCTTCGATCATCGGCAGCAGCGTTTGCCCGCGAAGCTCGTCCGCCCCCCCGGCGGCGGCCCAATCGAGCAGCGTGGCCACCAAGTCGACGTGCGCCACCGGCGCGCGGATAGTCTTGCCCTTCGGTAAACCGGCCCCGGCGATCACCAGCGGCACACGGGCCGCGACATCGTAGAGGTTGTTCTTGTACCAGAGCCCATGATCGCCGAGCGACTCGCCGTGGTCGGACGTATAGATGAAAACGGTGTTCGCGAGCTGGTTGGTCTCGTCCAGAGCGTCCCAAAGTTGCCCGATGTAGTCATCCATCTCGGTGATCATCCCGTAGTATCCCGCCCGTGCCCGCCGGACGCGCTCCTCGGAGATGGGCGCGGACACAAGCTTGAAGCGCCGCAGTTCCTGAAACGCCAGGTGTTGGTTTTCGAGATGGCCCGGCGGGATGTGGGGCAGGTCGATGTCTTCGAGCGGATACAGGTCCCAATACTTCTTGAGAGCGACGAACTGGGGGTGTGGCTGCAGAAAGCCAACGTACTGCGTCCACGGCCGGTCGAGTCGGGCCGCTTCGTTGCGCACGAAGTCCAGGGCGACCTTCGTGCGCGCGGCGTCGCGATGGGGCTTGTCGCGGGGCTGCCCGTTGACGTTGGGCCGCTCGTTCACGCGGTAGCCGACCGGACGCCGAAACAGCGACGTGATGTCGGGACGGTGGCGGTGGCCGTGCGTCGTATCGATCTCTGTGAATCCCATGTCGAAATCGGGGTTCAGATCGAGCTTGCCGGTGGCACGCGTGTCGTATCCGGCCATGCGCAGCCGCGTTCCCCAGGTCGGGTGGCGGCCGTCCCACACGGTCGAGTTGCAGAACGAGTTGCAATCGGACGGATACATGCCGCTCATCAGGCAGGCGCGCCCGGGCACGCACACCGGGCTGCCGCAATACGTGTTGGTGAACGTGACGCCGCTCTGGGCGATGCGGTCGAGATGGGGAGTCTTGACCAGCGCATGCCCGGCGTACCCGGTGTATTTGTAGCTGTGTTGATCCGAGCAAATGAGCACAATGTTCGGACGCGAGCCGGCGGCCCCCGGCCCTTGAGCCGCGGCGGCGGCTGACCCAGCCGTCAACGCCGAAGCGGCGCCGCCTAGTACACGGTGAAAGTCTCTACGCGTGGGTTCAGGCATGGTTGAGATTCCTAGTTTGTGGGGTGTTGGGGCGCTTTCGCGCGCGTGGCAACTATGATAACGTCCGCGACGCCCACAGGCAGACCCAATCGGCACGTAAGTATTCCGACGATCGCTTGATGCCCGGCCCGTCGCAAACGTACCATCGAAGCTTCGGAGCCGCGGACGGGAGTCCGCGGTGCCCCTCGGTGCAACCTGACGCATCCAACCACGGGTCCGAGCGCCGGTAGGGGCGGTTGCGCCGAGCCAGGGCGTCGCGCGCGGTCCGTCAAGGCTTCGGTACCGATGGGGGGCAACCCCGTCTCACAGGTTGATAAGCTGGAGCCTTATGCAGATCTACGTCTTTCGACACGGCATTGCGGAAGACGCCCAGATCGGGCAATCCGACTCGGAACGCTGCCTGACCCCGAAGGGCATCGCCAAGCTGCGCAAGATCCTCGTGCGCGCCCGCGAGGCAGGCGTTTCGCCGGACGAGATCCTCACCAGCCCCTACGTGCGTGCCGTCGAGACCGCCGAGGTCGCGAAGGCAGTTCTCGGGTTTCCCGAGCGGTTCATCGAGACCGAGGCCTTGACTCCCATGAACAGCCCCCAGGACGTGTGGGACGAGGTTCGCAACCATCGGGACGCCGAGGCCCTCATGCTGGTCGGCCACAACCCTCTGCTGAGCGATCTCGTCTGCTTCCTGACCGGCAGACCCGCCTACGGGGTCGAGCTGAAGAAGGGCGCCATCGCCTACATTGAAGTCCCCGTCGTGGGTCCGAGCCCACAAGGCACTCTGCTCTGGCTGCTGACGGCGAAGACCGCCGGCGCCTAGCCCGACTAGCCCAGGGTTAGCCCACCCCTAACCCGGACGAGCCGGCACCAACTGGCGGGCAAACCGCAACCTAAAGGTTGCGGCGCGGGGCGCTTCGAGCGACGCTGGGCAGGTTCTCAAACCACCGGCGGTGCTCATCAGGCCGGATGCACTTCCTGGGCTTCGGGGGCGTCGAGCCCCCCTCAACCGCCGTTTGCCCGGCTAACGGGGCCCACCTCGAGCGTTCGCATGGCGTCCTAGGTGGCCGTTCGTAGCGTCTCCCCGACAGGCAGGAAGCAGACAAATTGGCGATGTCATTTTCACCGGCCGCGGCCTTGCACGGCTCCTGCATCAGGCCACGAAATCATGCCCCGGAATGAGTGTCACGAGATCGTTGCTTTGCGGGGGCGCATGTGCTAAAGTCCAGACAAAAAGCGGCCCGAATGCGGCCCGAAAATCGGGAGTCAGGTCAAGCGAGCAGTTCCACGTGAGAAACGGGGATACTTATGACCAGATACGCGACACCTTTCCACGAACGAAGCGCTATGTCGTTTGTTTCGTGGGGCTTAGTCCTGCTCGCGATCGCGGAACTCTTCGTCCCAGTTCTCGACGACGCAGATGACGGGCGGCGATGCAAGGGCCTCTGCCGAGGCTGAAACTAGCACGAAGCTCTGGCCGTCCGGCGCGACTGTCGTAACGTCGGAATAGCGGATGATCGAGGAAGGCGGGATTGGAGAAAAGCTGCTTTGTTTCGCCGTACGAAAACTCGTCTCCGACGCTCACCTCGACGGCCACCAAGGTTTGACCTTGGACGTAGCCCCCAATGCGGGCAGGAGGCCACCGATCAGCTTTATCGATAAGGGGCGAAAGCGCGTCGAGGTCTCCTGCCCCGACTGCGGGTGACTGCGAATGGGGCGAGCCCAATTCGACCAAGCCGTCTCCAACACCGTCGAAGCCAGAAAACCGCCACTGAATCGACCTCCGTTCCCACCCGGCGGCCGTTTTTCCATTGCACCCCTACAGGCCACAGGCGTACACTCGTGGGCACGTGCTTGCCGTACCGACGCCGAACTGGGCAAAACGAGGCCTTCTTGCAACTCGTGACTCTGCAGACCCTGCAGCGTTAGGCTGTCTGTGGATGGGAAAGCTGATCGTAAGCGCCTTGTTGGTGACAGCCCTTCTAGCAGTGTTAGAAGTGATTCAGCGGAAGCCAGCCAAGGCGGAGGAGCCTCTCTTACGCCCGACATTCTCAGACGTAACCGCAACGGCCGGAATCCGATTCCTCCACGAATCATCCCGCACACCTCAAAAATACCTCATTGAAACCATGGGCGCCGGAGTTGCCTGGCTGGATTATAACGAAGACGGTTTTCTGGATCTGTTCTTCGTGAATGGTGCGGCTCTGAAGGATCCGATGCCTGAAGAGGAAGAGCCGGATAAGACCGATCCGCGCTTGTGGAATCGACTCTACCGGAATGCCGGAGATGGAACGTTCGTCGACGTGACAGACCGTGCAGGCCTCCAAGGGAAGGGATATGGCATGGGGGTCGCGGTAGGCGACTACGACAACGACGGCAAACCCGACTTATTCGTTACTAACTTCGGTGGGAACCTGCTTTACCATAACGAAGGCAATGGCACTTTCAAGGATTCAACCGCTCACGCCGGGGTGGTGGGCGGCGGCTGGTCCGTCGGCGCCGCCTTCTTGGATTACGACCGCGACGGCCACCTCGATCTGTTCGTGGCCCGCTACCTAGATTGGGACTTCGACAATAACCCCTGGTGCGGACCGCAAGTTGTCAAGAAAAGGGGATACTGCCATCCGAATACGTTTGAGGCTGTGACGCATCTGCTCTATCACAACCAGGGTGATGGGACGTTTGAAGAAGTCAGCAAACAATCGGGAATCACCGCCTACCCCGGCAAGGGTTTAGGAGTTACGTTTAACGATTACGACCAAGACGGCTGGCCCGACATTCTCGTAGCGAACGACTCGGTTGCCCAGCAGCTCTACCGTAATAACGGTGACGGGACATTTAACGAGGTCGCGCTGGAGGTTGGCTTGGCATATAACAGCGATGGCCGGGCGTTTGCGGGTATGGGAGTCGACTTTGAGGACTACACGAATGACGGCTGGCCGGATGTCTTTCTGAACGCTCTCTCCTTGGAAAGCTACGTACTCTTCGAAAACTCACAGGGCGAACTGGAGGACACTTCCGACCAGGCCGGCGTTTCTGGTATCAGCATGCCTTACAGCGGGTGGGGTACGAAGTTCATCGACTACGACAACGACGGGTGGAAGGACCTTTTCGTGGCTCAAGGGCACGTGCTGGATACCGTGTCAATCGATTCGCCTCAGATCTCTTATTTACAACCGCTCTTGATGATGAGAAATGTCAAGGGGCGATTTGAGGATGTCTCTAACCGTAGTGGTGCTGCATTTGGGATTTCGCGGGCCGCGCGGGGAGCTGCATTCGGAGATTTCAACAACGACGGTTTTGTCGATGTGGTCTTGAACATCAACGACGGGCAGCCCCTTCTCCTACATAACCGCGGCGGCGAGGGGAACTGGATCTTGATCACGATCGTGGGTTCAGTCAGTAACCGGGACGGAATCGGCGCCCAGGTTCGGGTCGTCGGAGAGTCGGGATTGACACAGTACCGGGTGGTCTCAACCGCTGCAAGTTACCTTTCAGCGAGCGATAAGCGGGTACATTTCGGCCTAGACAAGGATCGCACCATCAAGGTGATCGAGATCACCTGGCCGAGCGGTATCGTCCAGCGTCTGAAAGATGTGGAAGCCAATCAGATTCTCACCGTGGAAGAACCGCCTAAGGAATGAGAACGCAGCTCGGTGGGCGCTGCTCTAGGCAAACCAGGTTCTCACGGAATGACGGATTGTTTGGTTCCAATCCCAGCGCGATTCGCAATTCGTTGATCGCCCGATGTAGGCGATTCGTCTTAGCGAGTGCTACGGCGAGCACGTTGTGGGCCGCCGCGTCGCTCGGCATCAGCCCTATTGCTTCTTCGAGAGCGTCAACAGCTGCTGACGTTTCACCTTGGGCCAACAGTGCCCGCCCAAGATAATAGTAGGTATCGGCGTCGTCCGGCTCCAAGCGCAAAGCGAGACGTAACTCTGAGATGGCTTCGTCCAGCTTGTTGCGAAGTAGAAGTGCTCGACCGAAATTGTAATGGGCGCTGGCGTACTGAGGGTTGAGCCGTATCGCCTCCCGAAGTTTCGCCGTCGCTTCTTCTACCTGGCCACTCTGAAGAAGGTCCACACCCAGATTGTTGTAATCTTTGGCACGAATCGCATTCGTCGCCTTTTGATTCAGTTGGCGGGTTGCGCTCAGCGCTACTGCCGCCTCTTGTTTCCGCCCCGCTTTTCGGAGTGCTCGGGCCAGGTTGTGATGACTGGAGCTATCGTCGGGCAGTAGTTCCGTGGCCCGGCGTAATTCTGCGATAGCTTCGTCAAATTTCCCTTGTCTGTAAAGAGCAATACCTAAATCACGGCGAGGCTGACCCGACAAAGGTTGTAGTTCGACGGCACGGCGAAGTGCAGTCTCGGCGGCGGCCGTTTCGCCGAGCTGAAGCAAGGCACTCCCGAGCGCCTGATAAGCTTCGAAATAGTCTGCATCAACCTCCGCTGCCGATCGGTATTCCAGTGCGGCGTGTTCCAGGTCGCCTTGGGCCTCATACAACCGGCCTAGCTCATAATGCACAGAAGGCTGCCGGGGCTCAAGACGCAGGGCCGCACGGTACTCTTCTATGGCCTCCCGGCTGCGTTTAACTCCAGCCAACAGCGAGCCTAAGATCCGATGCACTTCGGCGCTGCGGGGATCCAGCCGCGCCGCGGCCCTCAATTCCTTCTCAGCCTCTTGTTCGTCTCCGGCCTGCCAGAGCAAAAGTCCGAGATTGCGGCGAATCGTGGGGTTGTTCGGCTCCATCGAAGCGGCGTTTTTCATCGACGCCACCGCCTCGTCAAGCCGACCTAAGCCCCGCAGGGCTGCTGCCAGATTGCTATGAATTCGAGCGTCTCTCGAGCGGATCCGCAGAGCCGCTTGAGAGGCCTCGACAGCACCCTCGAAGTCCTTCTGTCTTCGCAGGATGACGCCGAGGTTGTTGTAGGCGTTCACGTTGTTCGGATCAGCCTGAGCTGCCGCCCGGAATTTCGTCGCTGCCTCAGTCAGCCGCCCTTGCCTTGCAAGGTCCAATCCCTCGGCAACCAAGCGTGACGCTAGAGGGGCGTCACTAGCCCATGTAGCCCAACAAGCACTGAAAAGCATTACCAGAAAGAGCCCAAGCTTTTGGGCGAGAAAAGCACAGCGGCGGCGTATGAATGCCTCACCGCCTTTCTCCCTTGGAAACGACATCGGATGCGTTAACGATACCATGCACTATGGGCGTATGCGGCCTGTGCCAAGCTGCAACCGCTTTCATGTCACGACACCCCATTGCTTTGCGCAGGCCCATGTGCTAGACTCTGGCTCAAGTGGCCCAAAAGTGGCCCAAAATCGGCCCAAAATCGGCCCGAAAGCGGGAGTCAGGCCAGCAGGTCTGCCTGAGAAGCGTGGGACTATGACCAGATATGAACGATTCACACGCGGTGCGATAGGCGCTGCCATCCTGATATCGGCTGCCCTCGGAATGTTGCAAGTTCCGGCGGCTGCACAGTCCACGGCGAGCATCGCCGGGACGATCACGGACGCGAGCGGCGCCGCGGTGCCCGCCGCGACGATCACTGCTGTTAACGTCCAAACATCACTTCAAAGGACACAACAGAGCGGCATCGACGGTACTTACTCTATTCCTTTGCTTCCGGTCGGAGAGTACCGCTTGGAAGTCGAACAAGCTGGGTTTCAACGCTCTGTGCGGGAGGGCCTCACTCTCACCGTGAGTGAGACGCTGATCGTAGACGTTCTGCTGGAGGTCGGACAGGTCACCGAAACGATCACGGTGACGGGAGCGGCCCCGCTCGTAAACACCCAAACAGGAACTCTACAGGGGTTGATCGATGAAGAGCGAATGGTGCAGCTTCCGCTCAACGGCCGCACGATGACAGAGTTCATGCGCCTGCAGCCCGGTGTGATTCAGACATCGGATCGTTCCGGGAACAGCGAGGGTATTGCTTTCGCAGTCAATGGCAGCCGCTCGAACGGTGTTTTTTTTCTGATGGACGGTGGCTTCAACACGAACGCCTACCGAAACCTGAGCGGTAAGTTTCCGAACCCCGACGCGGTGCAGGAGTTCAGCGTGCAGCGGAGCAACTTTAGCGCCGAATACGCCAACGCCACCGGGGCGGTCGTGAATGTCGTCACCAAGGGGGGTACGAACGAGTTTCACGGGGCGGGCTTCTGGTTCGTCCGCAATGAGGTACTCAACGCCCGGAACTTCTTCGCCCAATCGAGAGATTCGCTAAGACGGAATCAGTATGGCGCCACTCTGGGCGGACCGGTGGTCAAGGACAAGCTGTTCTTTTTCACCTCCTACCAGGCCACCAGGCTGCGCAGCGACCCGCGCGTCGGCCGGCAGTTTCTCCCGACGGGCCCGCAGCGGCAGGGCAATTTCTCCGCGGCGCCCCGTGAGGTGATCGATCCTTTGACCGGACAGCCCTTCGCGAACAAGCAGATTCCTTTGAGCCGGTTCAGCCAGGTGACGTTGAATTTCCTCGAGTTCATTCCCACGCCGGGGACGCCGGACGGGCTGCGCTTTGCGGGCGAGCCCCGCAATTCCGACATCGATGAGTACACCGCACGGGGCGACTACAATGCCGGCAACCACCACTTCTTCGCCAGATATTTTCGCTGGCTCAAGGAAGTACCGCTCAATGTCGTCGAGAATGACATTGCGCAGCCTCTGACGCGGCGGGACCGGCAGCCCAACAACAGCTTCACGGTCAGTGACACCTACACTTTCTCGCCGACACTGCTGAACGAAGCCACGTTCACCTACACCTCACGGGCACGCGCCGACGACTGGGACGGCTTCGAATATCCCATCAACTACCAGATTGCCGGCGTGAAGGACATTGCGATCCTGGAACCCGCAGGGATGTTCATGAACATTTCGGGCTTCTTCCGGGTGCGGCCGACCTGGCCCTTCGTCATTGACGACAACAATCAGCATTTTTCCGACAAGGCAACCTACATTCACGGCAACCACGAGATGAAGTTCGGGGGCGAGTTCATCCGCCACAAGAACACGATCCGGAACGACTTTCGGACGATGGGGATCTTCACCTTCAACGGAAGTGCTTCGGACTATGCCATGGCGGACTTTATGCTGGGCGACGCCTTTCGTTTCGAGCAAGGCGGAGGTGAGTACAAGGACCTGACGGGCCATCGTGTGGGATTCTTCCTGCAGGACCGCTGGCGCACGACATCCAACCTGACCCTGAACTTCGGGATTCGATGGGATCCCATCCTTCCCTTCACCGACAGTATCGGGCGCATCCAGTGCATCCGGCCGGGGGAGCAGTCGACAAAGTTTCCGAACGCCCCGCAGGGCTACCTGAGTGCCGGGGATCCGGGTTGTCCCGTGGGCGGTTTCAACTCGCACTACAAGACGCTCGCGCCTCGCTTTGGCTTCGCCTGGCGCCCCGGTGGTTCGCAAACGGTGATCCGTGGGGGCCTGGGCGTGTTCTTCAACCCGCTGCAAACGGTGCTGTACAACGGTTTTGTCAACGGTCCGCCGTTCAGTCCACAGGTGACAGTGAACGGGGCTCGGTTTGAAGATCCTTACGCCGACCGGCCCAACCCGTTTCCCGCATCGTTTGCGCCATTCACTCCGCCGCAAGATGCGGAGTTCTTCCCTCCCTTGGGCCGGGTGGGTACCTTCGATCCCAACTTTCGCAATGCCTACCAGGAGATCTGGAACCTCACTGTAGAGCGCGAGGTGCTGCAGAACCTGTTGGCGCGCATGAGTTATATCGGGAACATGGGACGGCGGGTGCCCTACAGTGTCGACACCAACCTTGCCGTATACACTCCTGGGGAGTCGACGGTGGGCAACACCCAGCAGCGCAGGCCCTTAACGCAGTTTGGGCAGAATCTGACGGCGCGCTCGCAGGGGACCTCGAGCTACCACGGTCTGCAGTTTGAGGTGGAGCGCCGGTTAACGAATCTGTCGTTGCAGGCGAACTATACTTGGTCGAAGTCGATCGATGAGCAGTCGTCTGACCCAACACCAGGGCAATCCGGCTCCCTAGCGGTTCCTTTTAACCGCCGTCTGAACCGGGGGCTGTCTGACCACGATGTGGCGCACCGCTTCGTGACCTCGTACGTGTGGGATTTGCCGCGGCTGAACGGCAGCAGCGGTTTCGTGCGGCGTGTATTGGGCGGCTGGCAGCACTCGGGGATCTGGACACTCCAGAGTGGGCGTCCGTTTTCGATCACCTCCGGGAGGGACAACTCCCTCAGCGGCATCAACCGCGATTATGCCGACCTGACGGGGCAGTCGGTGGAGCTCGACACGGGGCGTCCGCGGAACGAATTGTTGGCGGAGTACTTCAACACCGCTGCGTTTGCCACGAACGCGCTGGGCACGTTCGGCAACGCCCCGCGGAATCTGTTGCGCGGGCCGGGGCTTTTCAGCCTCGACATGGCGGTGATGAAGATCATTGCGGTCCGGGAGAATGTGCGGTTCCAGTTGCGTGGCGAGTTTTTCAATGCCTTCAACCGGCCAAACTTTGGCAACCCGCGCACGAACCAGCGCCAAAGCAGTCGCTTCGGCAAGATCGAAGGCGCCGGCGATCCCCGCATCATCCAGATCGCGCTCAAAGTGCTCTTCTGAGAATTGCGCGGGCGTCGTTGCCGCGGAATCTGCCGACTCGAGGCGAGGGCGATGGAAGCTGTCGGCAGCTAGGTCGAGCCTGCTATTGTCGAAGCCGCTCAACCGGCGAAAGCCCCTGCCGGTAGGGTTTCCCTTCTCGGTAGCCTTCGAGTCGCGCTCGAAGGGAGGCCGCTGTTTCGGCTGCACTGCTTGCAGGGTACAAGCGCAGACCTCGTTCGGCGAAGTCTACGGCGCTCTCGAAATCCCGCACTTCGGCGTACGCGGCTGCCAGGGCGTCCAACGCCGCGGGATCTCGGTACTCGCTCAACTCGGCCGCACGCTTGGCAAGCCGCAGGGCCACCCCGCCGTCTCGCACGTTGGCCGTCCGGTCTGTGGAAAGAATCCATGCCGTCCGGTGGAGAGGGGCCGGCCAGTCGGGTTGCAGGCGGGTCGCCTCCCGAAGCTGCGCAAGGGCCTCTTCGCTTCGTCCCATCATGGCCAGGGCCACGCCGAGGTTGTAGCGCGCCGGGCCTGAATCGGCTTCGATGTCTACGGCGCGCCGCAAGTGCCGCAGCGCTTGCGCAGCCCGGCCCGTGGACAGAAGCGCCGTACCCAGATTGCTATGAGCCTCGGTATAGTCCGGGCGGAGCCGCACGGCTTCACGGTAATGACGAATTGCCGTGTCATGGTCGCCCTTGGACATGTGGGCGATGCCCAGGTTATAGTGCGCTTCGGCCGAGTCAGGACTGCCGCGCAATGCCTCCTGATAGTGGTGAATCGCCTCATCCACTTTGCCCTTGGAAGAGAGTGCGATCCCGAGATTACTGTGTGCTTTCGCAGAGTTGGGATCGACGCTCACAGCCTTTCTGAGATGACGGATCGCTTGTTCAAGTGAACCTTCCTTGATAAGGGCGGCACCTAAGTTGCTGAGTCCTTCGCTGTAACGCGGATTGATCTCGATGGCCTCTTGATAGTGACCCATCGCCTCATTCCGCCTGCCGATAGCCGATAAGGCCAGGCCGAGGTTGTTGTGGGCTTCGGCATACCTGGGATCGAGCCGCAGCGCCTGCCGATAATGAGGGATCGCTCCTTCTGCCTTGCCTTGCGCCGTCAGCGCGGCGCCGAGGTTGCTGAGTGTTCTGGGATGATCCGGATTGATGCGTAACGCTTCGCGGAAGTGCCGGACGGCCTCGTCGCGTTGTCCCACGACCGCCAGGGCCATTCCCAGGCTGCTGTGGGCCTCCGCGTGAGTAGGATCAAGTTCCACGGCCCGGCGATAATGGCGGATGGCTTCCTCCCATTGCCCGCGGCCCTCCGCGTTGCGGCCCAGCAGGTGATGGGTCGCGGCGTCCTCGCCGAGGAGCTCCGCTGCTCTTCCGGCCAGCCTTTCGGCCTCCTCCAGTTTTCCGGCCCAGTCAAATACTTTGGCGAGGTTCCGCAGAGCAACCCCATGGGCTCGCTGATCAAGCTTTCCCTCGACCCTGCGAGTTACCGCTTCGACGGCTTCCGGACTCCAGGACTCCGCCAGCCGCACCACACCCCGTTCCGCCAGGGTGTCGATCAGCCGAAGGGCCAGCAATCGGTAGCCTTCGATCGTGAGATGGACATGATCGAGAAAGTGGTCGGACCCTGGAATGCCATGGTCGGATCGATCCTCGATCTCAGCGGCGAAATCGAGCACCGGCGCTCCCCTCTGCGCCGCGATCTCCCGGATCATCTCCTGGATCGATGTCAAGGCACGCAGCGGGCAAATGTCTTCATCCACAGCTTGCTGGAAAGCTTCTCTTGCTTCCGCATGTTTTCCAAGGCCATAAAAGACGAGCCCCTTTTGATACTGCAAGCCGGCGTATCGATCATCCATCGCCTGTGCCTGTTCAAGGGCGCTCAGCGAGAGTTGCAACTGACCTTGGTTCCTTAAGGTTTCCGCGCGGGCCATCAGGCTTTCAAAGCGTTCGATGTCTTGGGTACTCAATCCGGTGGAATGCTCGCTCTTGAAAGGTGAGCAGTCTTTCAGGTTGGACGCCGGAATGACCAGCACGACGTTTGCACCGGCAGACTGTGCCATGTCGATCATCCGGTTGAGATTGAATCGGTAGTGTGCGAGAACTTTCGCCCGAAAAGCGTCATCACGCGTGTAGTCCTGAGGCCCGACCGAGTTCGCTAGGATCGTATCCACCTCGCTCTTCAGTTCGGCTCCCGGCGCCGGGCTCTCCCGGTTGCGGGACACGGAAGTCAAGATTCTCTTCCCGGCCGCATAGATTCGGGTGCGGGATGCCAGCGCGCCGACGGTCGTGAGCGGTTTCGGCGCCTCCAGTAAGGTTCGATATGTGCGTCGCTCTAAGAACTCATTGTGACCCGAATAAATGATAAACAGGTCTGGTTCGTATTGGATCAACTCTTCCATCACCATCGCGACGCGGTAGCTGGCGTAGCTGATGCCCCCGGCATTGATGACCTCCCACGTTCGGCTCGGGTCCGCCGGAACCAGTAGCTCGCGCAACCAACCGCTGAACGAGGCGGTGTCATCATAGGGGCGGCCATAGGTGGTCGAGCCACCCAAGCTGAAAATGCGATAGGCGCCCGGCGCTTTTCTCTTAGGAAATCTTTGGAGGTTAAACCACCTTCTTTTGTTGGGGTTAGTGACCAGATAGGAATCACCCGCCGCCTCGACCTCCTCTTGAAACAAAGGGATGTTTGCCGCAAAGCCGACAAACGGATCTTGTTCGTAAAGGACAGGTTTGACGCCAAGCATCGCCAGCAAGAGCTCAAACAGAAGAAAAAAGCCTGGGGTTGTGATCGCGGCGAAGAGCCCTTTCTTCCAGGGGCCCAGCGTTGGACCGGGAGCGATTGCCGCGGGTGACGCAGCGGGACGGGATGAACGGGGCCTGTGTCCTTTCCCTCTCTTCACCGCTTGTGCTCGCAGTGCTGATTAGTGCGGTCCCGGCCTTGGACCATGCGTTCCATCGACCTGCTCCGCTACGGGTGTTGCGGCCAATAGTCTACCAATCGACGCCGATCAGGCCACTTCGAGAAGTGTGGCCGGCCCGGCCACCGGCTAACCCGCGTAACGCCGGTCGAGCCAGGCTTGCAGGTCTTCCATCGAGGGCCAGTCGGGCTCGTCGGCGACGCCGAACCCAGCGCACTGCAAGCTCGTGCACTCCACGATCCCGTCTCGAATCTTCAGGAACCACTCGTCGCCGCGCTCGATGTAGAGGTCGGGGTGGTTGCGCGCGGCCGAAGCCTTGTCGTTGACGGAAAGCATCGAGAGGCCGTAGTTGTAGTGATGCCCGTTGCGCTCGCAGTGGTCGATGCCGAGAATCGCCAGCGAGGCGAAGTCCTGGTGTAGCGGCACGATGGGCAGGTTCTGCAGGTCCTCGCCGCTCATGAATGCTTGCCGGCCCTGGCGGTTCTCGTGATTCACCAGGGCGCGGTTAACGAGCGACTTGAAAAAGCCTTTGCAGTTCTTGTGGGAGACGCCCGCGTACCCGACGCCGTACGCCCGCCGGTAGCTGGTCAAGCTGCCTTCGGCCTCGTCGATCAGCAGCGGCTTGCGCTCGGCGATGCGGCGTATGGCGGGCGCGGCTTTCGCGTCGAACGTCAGCCCGCGCGGCAGGGGCTGCTCGATCCAAAGCAGGTGCTGGAAGAGGCCGAGCTGCTGCTCCTCGAGATCGCGCACGAAGGCTTCGAACTCGTCGAGGTCGAGGTAGGCTTCGTTGGCATCCATGGTGAGTTGCGTGCCGCCGTCCATCGGCAGCACCTCCCAGATGCGCGCCATCCGCCGCAGGTCGTGCCGGCGCTCGCCCGAGAGCTTGAGCTTGAAGTAATGCAGGCCGTCCTCGCGGACGTACTCCTCGAGCGTTTCCGGCAGCCCGTCATTAACGCGGGTTTCGGGCGGGAGGTCGGCGGCGGTGATGGGGTCCGAGTTGCCGACGGTGTGGCGGATGTGGAACGCCGGCAAGGGTTCTCGCGCAATGTAGTCGGCCGGGCTGAGGCCGTTGATCTCGCTGTGAATGGCGCCCGGCCGGAAGCCAAGGCGGTCCTGGCGAACCATCTCGAAGATCGACTTGCCGGCGAGGCGGCTGACGGCGTCGAGCATCGCGCGCTCGAACAGGGCCGAGGCGAACGCGGACGTCAGCGCTTCCTGTCCCTGCTCGTCGCCCGCCTGCTTGATCCGCCGGTAGCACGATCGCCACTTCGCGAACGGGTCGTCGAAAGAGGGCTCGTCGAGCCAGACCTCGCGGGCATCGTGGATCAGCCGAACCAGCTCGCGAAGCTTCCGCGCCTTGGTGCGCTTTGGGCGCTTGTCGAGCCAGCGAACCGACAGGCGGTCGGCCGCGCAGCCGAACGTCTCCTCGCCCTCGCCGTCGCGGACGATCATCCGCACATGGGCCAGCGGGCTGCGGGACCGCGTGCCCTCGGCCCCCATGCGGCCGATCGACGTCGAGACGCGGTTCGGCTGCGTCTCGCGCAGGTACAGTTCGATAGCTTGAATGCGATACGGCAAAGCGATCCCTCAGCTTGTTGCAGTGTGGCAAGCTGCGGCCAGGGAGGCAACCGGGTCGGACGGGCCGCGATGACCGGAAGTCATCAGCACGCGTTAGCTCGGCTCGTCCGTAGTAAGCTAGGAATCCTTTTTGCCCATGCCAGTCCGCCACAAAGTGCTGGCGATGATGTTCGCCCTGACGCTGGTCACCTACCTCGACCGCGTCTGCATCGCCGCCACCGCCACGGCCATGCGGGCCGAGTTGGGACTCAGCCGCATCGAGATGGGGCAGATCCTCAGCGCGTTCATCTGGGGATACGTGCTGTTCGAGATTCCCGGCGGATGGCTTGCCGACCGCTTCGGCGCACGCTCGCTGCTGGCGCGCATCGTCATTTGGTGGTCGGTGTTCACCGCGGTGACCGGCGTGGCGTGGAGCTACTGGAGCCTGCTGGTGATCCGCTTCCTGTTCGGGTGCGGAGAGGCGGGCGCGTTCCCCGGCTGCGCGTCGGCGATCTCGCGCTGGTTTCCCGCCACCGAGCGCGGACGTGCGCAGGCCGTGATCATGGTCGGCAGCCGGCTCGGCGGTGCGTGCGCGCCGGCTGTAGTGATTGCGTTGATGGTGGTGACGGGATGGCGCGCCGTCTTCTGGATCTTTGCCGTGCTGGGCCTTGTGTGGGCGGCGGGTTGGATGGCCTGGTATCACAACTCGCCCGAAGAGCACCCCGCGATCAGCCGCAGCGAACTCGCCTACATCCAAGCCGGGCGAGGACAGCGCACAGAGTCCCAGCCGGTGCCGTGGGGACTTCTGGTGCGCAACCGCAACGTCTGGGCGTTGTGCGCCATGTATTCCGGCTACACCTGGGGCCTCTATTTCTATCTCACCTGGCTGCCCACGTATCTCGAGGAGGGCCGCGAGCTCTCGCTGCCACAGGTTGGCTTCTACGCGGCGCTGCCCATGCTTGCCGGCGCCGTGTGCAACGCCCTCGGGGGCGCGCTCACCGATTGGCTGAGCCGCCGCATCAGTCTGCGCTGGGCCCGCCGTATCCCGGCCATGGGCGGGCTGCTCGGCGCGGCGGTCTTTCTCGCCATTGCCGCCGTGGCCGAGAGCAATACCGTCAACATCACGGCGCTGGCACTGAGCTTCGGCTCGGCCGATCTGATCCTTGCGATCTGCTGGGCCACCTGCCTCGACATCGGCCGCGAGCACGGTGGCACGGTCTCGGGCACGATGAATTCATTGGGACAGATCGGCGGCGCCTTTGCTCCGATCACCGTGGCCTGGCTGCGGGAGTCTTACGATTCGTGGGAAGTGCCGTTGTTGATTTCAGCGGCCTACTATGTCGTGAGCGCGCTGCTGTGGCTGGCGATCGACGCCGAGAAGCCGCTGCGGAAGGCGTGAGCCTCGATCGCGCTCACGCAGTGTCGTGCCGGGCGGGGCGACCGACGAGCCACCCCACCCCGACCGCCACGACGCAACCCACGACGTTGTACCAGAGATAAGAAATTTCGGTCTGCGTGCTGGTCCACGCCACCGCCGCTAGCCCGGCCAGCATGCCCACGAACGCGCCGCGGCCTGTCGTCTTCCAGGGTGCGAACGCCAGAACAAACGCTCCCAGCAGCGACCCGTAGAAGAACGAACCGACCCGATTCACCGCCTCAATCAGCGAACCCAATTGGCCGCCGAAGCTGGCGAAGACGGTAGCGTACACTCCCCAGAACGCCGTCGCGAGGCGTGCCGCCAAAGTGTAGTGCGAGTCCGATGCCCCCCGCCGGAAGTAGCGGCGGTAGTGGTCGATCACCGTCGCCGTGGCCAGCGAGTTCAACTCCGCCGAGATCGTTGACATGGCGGCGGCGAACACGGCCGCAATGATCAACCCGACCAGCCCCACCGGCAGGTAGCCCGTCACGAAATTCAGAAAGATGTAGTTGGTGTCGTTGTAGGTCGTACCGTCGTTCGACTTCTCCACCAACGCGATGGCTTCCTGGCGAATCCCCTGCACGCGTGCTTCGGTCGAGAGATACCGGCTCTCGGCGGAACGGTTCCGCGAAACGAGCAGCGTGCGGGCGGCTTCCTCGCGCTCGGAGAACGTCTGGCGGTAGCGGGATTCGACGTCTTCATACGGCGCGCCGCCCCCCTCGCCCATCCGCGCGCGCTCCACCGGGTTGAACAGCAAGGGAGGCTGCGTGAACACGAAGAACGAAAACACCAGCGCCCCGGTTAGCAGGATCACGAACTGTAACGGCACCTTGACGACGGCGTTGAACAACAGGCTGATGCGCATGTGCGCCATCGACCGGCCGGTCAAGTAGCGCTGCACTTGCGATTGATCACAGCCGAAGTAGGCGAGCGCGAGAAACGTGCCGCCGATCAGTCCCGACCAAAGCGAGTAGCGGTTCTGCCAGTCGAAGTCGAGATCAACGGCCTGCAGCTTGCCCGAAACCCCTGCCAAGTAGATCGCGTCGCCGAACGAGACGTCCGACGGCAGCCCCCACACCGCCGCGAGAAACGCCACCACGATTCCCGCGAACATCACCATCATCTGCTGTGCGTCGGTCCACATCACCGCCTTGATGCCGCCCACAACGGTGTAGGCGATCACCAGCGCGCCCATGGTGAGGATAGTGAGCCACTCCGGCCAGCCCATGATGACCGAGAGCACCACCGCCGGCGCATAGAGCGCCAGCCCCACGCCGAGCCCGCGTTGGATGAGGAAGATCAAACTCGCCAGCGTCCGCGTCTTCGAGTCGAAGCGTTGTTCGAGGTACTCGTACGCCGTGTAGACGCCCGAGCGGTAGAACAACGGCACGGCCACGGCGGCGATGACGACCATCGCGATCGGCAGCCCGAAGTAGAACTGCACGAAACGCAGGCCGTCGATGTAGCCCTGTCCCGTAGTACCGATGAAGGTGATGGCGCTGGCCTGCGTGGCCATGATCGAGAGGCCGATCACCCACCAGTGCATCGTGCGCCCGGCGAGCAGGTACGACTCGACCGTACGGCTGCCACGGGCCCGGTAGAGCCCGTACGCAATGATGCCGACGAGCGAAACCGCCAACACCCCCCAGTCGAGCGGCCTCATGAGGACGAGCCGAAGCGCAGTGTGAAGAGGTAGAAGACGACGATCCAGAAACCCAGATGCAGCAGAACGGCGACGTAGAGACGGCGCCACGAGCCGAGCAGCGGGGGCGGCTCGTCACCCTCGGGGCGGGGGGAAGTTGTCGAATCGTCTGGCCGACGCACGATGGAAGAGAGTGGGCCCAGGTGGTTTCCGCGATCGCTAGTTCCGTCTGGGAATCACATCGGAATCGAGAACCTGCCCATCGGTCCCGATTGCTTCATAGTTCAACGCCTCGCGAGTGAGCCACACGTACAGAAAATGCAGTTGCTCGGTGGCAAACCGGACGTTCGGGTGGTTCTTGTCCACCCCCGGACGCAGCTTGGCCGCAGCGCCCGACACGAAGTAGTGGACGCCTTCCTGCGGATGGATTCTCTGATAGAAATGGTCGTGGCCCGCGAAGACTACATCGACCTTGCCGGTGATCTTCGGCTCCAGCTCCCGCCGCAGATCGGTCGCCGAACCGTGGCCGAGCTTGATGAACAGGAAACGCCTCACATACGAGTAGGGCGGGTGATGCATGTAGAGGATGTTCCAATCGTAGAGTCCCGACGTTTCAAGCCAACGATCGAGTCGATCCCTCCTCGTTCGGAGGTCTTGCCGGAGGGACGAGTTCTTCAACCCGTCGATCCATGCCGCTGAGTTCAAGGCCATGAACCGAACGAGCGAGCCGCCGTCACCGCGATGGCCCTTGACAAGCTGGTACTCGCCCCTTTTGCCGACGTACCCGAAGGCGTCGTCGTTCACTTGATCGATGCCTTTGTTGTTTCGGCGGTCGTGGTTGCCGAGCGCAGCGTGGAACCGAACACCGCGATCCATGAGTGTCTTGTAGACATCCTTGAACTTGGAATCGAAGTGCTCGGTCTCGCCGTTCTCGTAGATGTTGTCGCCCAGCATCAGGACGAAGTCGAAGCCGCGCTCCTTGTGGACCTGCTCCATCCGGTGGGCGACGTCGCGTTGAGGCGCTTCTCCGGTTCCGCTATCGCCGATCACGGCAAAGCGGACGGCATCCTCGGCGAGCGCCGGAAACAGAGCGCCGAGCAAAAGGCTCAGTAATAGTAAGGAACGAAATCGCATGGCCTTCGTTGGGTGAGGCCCTAGCAGCCCCATACCTAGCAACCCTGTACCTGGCTTTTTAGGTACTTGATGATACGCGGCATGGCCTGGTCGATCGGGTCGCCACCGTGACTGTTGGGTTCATAAACGATGTCGATGATGCCGCCGTAGTGGACACCGCGCAGGATGTCGAACACCTTCGGATAGTCGATGTAGGGCTCGGACCCGTCGGCCCGCGGATTGTAGAACTTCACCCGCACGTGCCGCGCCAACGGGGCGCACATGCGGATGCTTTCCATCGGGTCGGCGCCTTTGAGGGCTTCAGGAACGTCGCCGCTGGCGCCGCCCGAGCCGGCGAATTGACCGGTATCGAGCAGCACGGTGAAGCTGGGGTGGTTGACCTCGCGGATCAAGCGCAGCATCTCCTCGCCCGTTCGTGCCAGAGCACCATGATTATGGTTCTGCAGGCCCACGGTCATGCCCTGCTCGGCCGCCTCTTCGCAAACCTTGCGTAAGCCCTCGGCGGCGCGTTGAAAAGCGTCTTTACGGTCGGCCTCGTTCTTGGGCGAACCGGCGAAGACGCGCAAGATCGGCGCCCCGAGAAAGATGCCGACGCGAGTGGCTTCATAGGCCTTCTCGAGCTCGGCTTTCTCGCCGTCGCGCGGGTTGCCAAAGTTCGTGCTGACAGTGAACATCGACATCGAGAGGCCGTTGTCGAGGTAGGCCCGGCGCAGCGTCTTGAGGTAACTTGTCGAGACCGACGGCAGGTTACGGATGTGCAGGCTGGCCGCCTCGAGGTCGTACTTGCGGCACTGCTTGAGGAAGTTGAAGACGCTCAGCTTGCCATCCGCGATCTGCCGGGAATAGTTGAGGGAGTAATCGCTGACTCTGATCATGGTTAGGCTCGGCTTTCCAAGGTAACGATGCCCCCCTTGTACCGCAAAGCAGACATGGCGCACAACAGGCGTCCGACCGTCGCCGCGCGGACGGAAGCTAGGCCGTGACCGCAGGGAGCTAAACCGCCTCGATCACGGGGTCGCCGGCCGCAACCGGCCGGCCGCCTGCAGCAGCCGGCTTCTTTCTTGCGGTCCCACGGTACCCGTCTTTAGCAGGTGCGACTGCAACAAGATGGCGGCCGGTCGCCCGGGATCGGCAGGCATCATCTCCTCGGCGCCCACAGCGTCCACAAGTATCTCCATGGGCTTTGTGCGGTTCGTCTCCCAAACCGCGTTGGCGCGCTCGCCTCCCTTGGGGTGCGGCCCCGGCGCGCTGCGTACCGATGTGAAGTCCTCCTCGCCATCCGCTCCCTGTTCGAACGAAAGCAGAACCTGCGGCTGGGCTTCGCGGATGATCTCGTACGTCGTCGCGATGGGGAACAGGTCCGGGCGGGCGTAATAACCCATCACCGGCGTCAACGCGATCCCGGCCAAGGGGACGTAGCGGTAGAGGATCTCCTTGAGCTGCACGTGGGCGTAGCGGATGAAGTGCAAGAAGTCTTCGTCGGTTTGGAATTGCAGCGGGTGCGCCAGGCCCTCGTCGAGGCCGGCGTGGGGCCAATCGAGCTGCCCGCTGTTCGGCGGGTAAAAGTAGGGGTGCCGCCAGTCGAGCGCGTAGGAGTATTCGAGGAAAAGTCCCAGGCCCTTGGCGGCGCAGGCGTCGCAGGTCTCCTCGATCAGGTCGCGGCGCGCGGGCGAGTCGAGGCTGGCGAAGGCCGTCTGGTTGGTGCGGAACAGGCAGAAGCCGTCGGCGAGGCGCGCCGGGAAGCGTAGATAGCGTGCGCCGGCTTCGATGGCAAGATCAGCCAACGCGTGAGCGTCGAAGCGGGAGGGGTCGAAGCTCTCGATCAGCCGTTCGTAATCCGCGGCCGGCACTCGCTTGTCGAATTGCGCCCACTCGTCGGCGGCCAGTTGACGGTAGACGCCGTACCGAAACGAAATCCCCAGGCCGGCGTCTTGGAACCAGTCGAGTGCGGCCGCGCGCGGGGAGTCGCCATAGCGGGCGATATAGCCTTGCAGAAACGACGGCACGGTATCGTCCGTCTCGGGTGGCCCGCAACCGAGCGAGTGGGCGGCACCGCCCGCGGCGATACTTGTTATAAACCGCCGCCTGTTGAAGAGTCCGACGCGTTTGCGTGGATGAGTCGTGTTGGCTTCGAACGACATTGTGAGCTTCTAACCAGCGACAGGTTATCGTTCACGGCCCCACTGGGTGAAGGTCTTGCCTTGCTTCGCCAGTTTCTCGAGCAGCGGGGCGGGACGCCACCAGTGGCCATGCCGCTGTTCGAACTCGAGAACGCGCCGGTAGACCTGCTCGAGCCCAACAGCGTCGGCGTACCACATCGGCCCGCCGCGTCGTGCCGGGAAGCCGTAGCCGTTGATGTAGACGATGTCGATGTCCACCGGCCGCAAGGCAATGCCTTCTTCGAGGACTCGCGCGCCTTCGTTGACCAGAGCGTAGATCGTTCGGTCGCGGATCTCGTCGGCGTCGATACTCCGCTGCTCGATACCGGCTTCGGTGGCAAGCGCGGTCATGGCTTGCTGGATGTCGGGGTCGTCGATGCGCCGGCGGTTGTCTCCGTAGCGGTACCATCCGGCGCCGGTCTTTTGGCCGTATCGTCCCATCTCGTAGAGACGGTTTTCCACCAGCGAGCGGCGGACGCCCTCGGGATAGCGTTGCTTGGCCTCCTGGCGGATGCGCCACCCGATATCGATGCCCGCCAGGTCGCCGACGGCGAGCGGCCCCATGGCCATGCCGAACTCCTCCAGGGCCCCGTCGACCGCGGTGATCGCGGCGCCCTCTTCGACCAGGAACTGCGCCTCGCGGACATAGGGCTCGAACATGCGATTGCCGATAAAGCCATGGCGGTTGCCGGCGACGACGCCGACCTTGGCCAGCCGCCGCGCCAGCGCCATCGAGGTGGCGAGAATCTCCGCGCTGGTGGCCTGGCCGCGCACGATCTCGAGAAGCCGCATCACGTTCGCCGGACTGAAGAAATGATGACCCACCACGCGTGTGGGGTCGTCGACAACCGAGGCGATCTCGTCGATGTCGAGCGTGGAGGTGTTCGACGCGAGGACGGCGTCCGGGCGCGCGACACGGCCGATCTCGCGAAAGACGTCCTTCTTCAACTCCAGGTTTTCGAACACGGCTTCCACGACGATGTCGGCTTGTTCAAAGCCGTCGTACGTCACCGTGGGTTCGATCAGGCCGATGCGCGCGCCGGCCTGCTCAGCGGTGAGGCGTCCCCGGCTCACCGAGCGCTCGTAGTTGGCGCGGATGCGGGCCAAGCCTTTCTCTAGAGCCTCCTGCGACACCTCTTTGAGCAGCACGGGGATGCCGGCGTTGGCGTAGACCATGGCGATGCCGCCACCCATCGTGCCCGCTCCGACGACGGCGGCGCGGCTGATCTTGCGCGTGGGAGTGTCCTTAGCGACGCCGGGAATCTTGCGGACGGCCCGCTCGCCGAAGAAGACGTGGATCAGCGCTTCGGACTGCGGCGATTGGAGGCACTCCATAAAAAGCGTGGCCGTGAGGGCGCGGGCCTCCTCGAACGGCATGCGCGTGGCGGCTTCGACCGAGTCGATCGCTTTCAGCGGCGCGATCTCGCCGCGGCGTTTCTTAGCGGCCTTCTCGCGAATGGCGGCGAAGATGGGTCCGTTCGTTGCCTCGTCGCCCAGGTTGGCGTGGAGTTCGCGAACCTTCGGCGGCGGGCCCTCCCGAGTGGCCACCTCACCGGCGAAGGTCAGGGCGCCTTGTAACAGGTCCTCTTGGTTTTTGCCGTCAACGAGGCGGTCGATGACGTGGTGGGCAAAGGCGTCTTGCGCGGAGATCGGCTCGCCGAGGGCGCACATCTCGGCGGCCTTGGCTACGCCCGCAAGCCGCGGGAGCCGCAAGGTGCCGCCGGCGCCGGGCAGAATGCCGAGCTTGACCTCGGGCTGGCCGACCTGCGCCGACGCGATGGCCACACGGTAGTGGCAGGCCATGGCGACTTCGAGTCCGCCGCCGAAGGCCGTGCCGTGGATCGCCGCGACGATGGACTTGGGGCAGTCCTCGAGCTTGAATAACAGCGGGTGTATGCCCTGGCCGCGCTCTTTTTCACCTGCACGGACCTTCGCGAACTCACGAATGTCAGCGCCGGCGATGAAGGTCCGCCCCGCGCCGATGAGGACGATGGCTTGGACGGAGTCGTCGTGCTCGGCTTCGCTCACGCGCTCGGCTATGCCCTCGGGCACGCTCGGGCTGAGCGCGTTAACCGGTGGGTGGTCGACCGTGATGATGGCGATGTTGTCTCGCCGGGCCAGGTGAACGAGTTCCGACATGGTAGTTTCCGGACGGGAACCGGCGAGTGATTATCGCACGAGTCGACTCGCTGGCTGTCCCCGACTTTCTATTAGAGGAGAGCGGTTAGTGGCTTGGCTATAACCCACCGACCGCTGGAATTGGCGGGCTCGCCCCTGCTTCCTGTAGAAGGTCGACAATCTCTTGGTGGCCGTTCATATCCGCCCGATCGATGGCTCTCAGCCCCATTTCGTCTTCGCCGTCCGGCGGCACACCATGCCGCAATAGAACCCGAACCATGTCGGTGTCACCTCTGCTAGCCGCGTGGACGAGCTGCGCCCCGCCTTGTGTCGCCGTGGCGGGTTGACTCGTCAGCAGTTCATCCACCAACCAGCTCATACCGGAGGCCGCTCCGTGATTGAAGTGGGCCTCGACGTGTTCGCCCAGACCGACAGTTCGGTGCATCAGAACCAGCCAACCTTCGTACAGTACCCAAACAAGAGTCGGGACCGTGATCATTGCGGCCAGCAAAAAGACGGTCGTTTTCTTGTGCCAAAGCCGATAACGGACTACCGTGGTCAGCGCGATCAGCGCCCACGCATGACTCAACAAGACACAAAGAAAACCGACAAGCAACAAAGGACCGAAGATGTGGGCTACAGCAAACCCGACCATCTGTGGCCCGCGCTGCCAGCTAAGAAGGGTCTGCTCCCAAACTGACTCGGCGGCGAGTAGGCCGGCGATGAGAAGAATGGGCCAGCCGGACTGCAACAACCACCGTGGGAGATCGTCTCGGGGCATCATCGATCGTTGGACGGCAGTGTACCACCACGGACTTTCCTAACCTTCATCGCCGCTCGACAATGCAGCGGCCTTCGCCGCGCAGTAAGATGATAGCCTTCTTGGCTCTGGAGAAGCTCTGCTGGGCTTCCCGTGCGTAGTAAGCCAGGTTGCGTAGGGCCTCGGACCGTTCGGCGCCTTTGAGGCCGAAAAGTAGCAAGTCGCTCCCGTCGCTGCCACCGCTAGCCCTGGGGTCGACAATCTTGTTGAGGCGGCTCTCCCGGTACAGGACAGGACCTAGATAGCCCCAACGCACCAAACGGAGCAGACGCCATCGGGCGTCGGCCATCTGCCAGACGAACATGAACTCGATCGCGTTCCGGGGCTGGATTTCGTCTTCGAACTCGCGTAGCAGGCGGTCGAAGTCGGCGGGGTTCTCGTCGGCCGAACAGGCCTCGCGGGCGAGCTTCCCGTGTTTGAGGTACGGTTTCGAAGCATGGCCTTCGCCACTCTGGCCGCGCGGTCTGGCCGGTTCGTTTCCGTTGTTGCCGTTGGTTGTGCGCTGCGTCTTCGTTGGCATCGTTTGCTCCTAGTCTGTTGCCGCTTGCCGGGGCGATGAAGTTCGCGCCCCCGACGGGTTCCTTCGGCTTCAGGATAACCGCGGGGACTGCGGTTGCCGGCGGGTGAAGGAGCTTAAGTGGTTTGGAATCAACGCTGAAAAAACTCCAAACTTCTGTGACTGATTTGGGAGACTGGACACATGGAGCGTGATGGAGCAGTCCGGCCGAGGTGGCGCGTTGTCAGCGCTGCGCCGCCTTACGCAGCCGGCGCCGGGAGCCGAATCCTCGCCGTGGTGCCGCGGCCTTCTTCGCTTTCAATTTCGAAGTGGCCGCCGTGCTCAGTAACAATGCTGCGGGAGACAAATAGGCCCCAGTTGGTCGTCGCCACTCGCGCACCGTCCACCTGAAACGACGGGGCGAACAGCTTCTCGAGGCGCGCCGCCGAGATACCTCGCCCGTCATCGCGCACCTCCAGCACCAGTTCGCCGTTGTCGCGGTTGCTCGAGACCTCGATGGTCCCGTGACCGTCCATGGCCGCCGCAGCGTTGCGCAGCAGGTTTGAAAACACGGCGCTCAAGTGTTGCGGACGGCACCTCACCCGGGGCAGCGGATGGAAGTCGAGCTTAATGTCGGCCTTCGGCTTTAGCTCCTCGTCGAGGAACGTTACGGTATCGGTCCACAGTTGGTTGAGGTCGACGATCTGCTCTTCGGCGCGGTCGAGGTTGGTGAGCAGCTTCATGCGGTCGACGGTTTCGCTGAGACGCCGGCATGACTCCCTGCAGGCAAGAGCGGCTTCGTCGAAGACCTCATCGAGCCTGTCCTTTCGCTTGCCGCGGTAGCGCTTATTCGCCTCGACAACGGTAGCGAGGCCACTTGTCAACGCTCCGAGCGGCGAGTTCAACTCGTGAGCGAGCACGGCGGCGAAACGGGCCTGCGAGGCGGCGTTCCTCGACACCAGCAGCCGCCCCTGCGTCTCCCGCAGTTGCTCGAACGACTGCTCCGCCGCCAGCCGCGCACGGTAGGCCCTGACCCTCTGGTGATAGACAACCGCCGTCAGGCCTGTACCGACCAAAACGGTTATCGCGATCACGACCAGCGCCAACGAGGCCGCCCCCATCGGATCGCCGAGGCCGCCCGTTGTCGCCAGCGTGCCCGCGTAGGTTGCAGTCATGGCGGCGCCCAGCGCCAGGATTTGCACGGGTCTTGCCGGCAGAACCGCGATGCCCATCAGAAGGATCAACGTCGCCGACCCGGTCAGGAAACCGCCGCGCACATCGTCGGAGAACGGGACGCCGTAGGAACCCCACAGGTCGAGCGCGGCCACGAGATAGAGCGTCACCAGCCCCAGCAAGCGGGCGTATCGCTGCGCGGGCGGCCAGAACGACAGTCCGAGCATCGTCGCGAACATGGCGATCGCCGCTATGCAGGACGGATGCGTGATGAACTCGAGCATCTCGGGGAGCTTCAGCACGACGATCAGGAACCAGAGGACCATCATCTGCAGGAAGACCGCGGAGATGATGCGCAGCCCAATCAGGGAGAGTCGCGCGAGCTGCGCTCGGAAGCGGGGGTCACCGCGCTCATCGCGAGGGATGAGAATGTCGCGCCAGGAGTATTGGTTGCGAGGCATGCTGTCCTCCTAGGTGTGCGTCTTCGGCCTGCAACCGAGTATGTAGCATTTTCTCTGCTAGGGTTTGGGGCGTCGCCGTGGACATACGCTGGATTATGAGAGCGCGCCCGCGGATTCACATCCGCGGCTCTGTTGTCGCAAGTGGGCTGGTCCCGGGCCGACGCGTCAGTCGCTACAATCGACTCAACAAATACGGAGCTGTCCCGCCATGCAAATCTCTCGACGTCAAGCCCTGCAAAACCTGACCAGCTTCTTTCTGGCCTCACCCTTGCTCCAGGGGCAAGAGGGCCTGCCGCCGATCGACCCGCTGCTCGAGCCGATCCACGTCTTCGACTTCAAGAAGCTGGCCAAGGAGAAGCTCGATCCGATCGCCTGGGGCTACATGGATGAAGGCGGCAAAGACGAGGTGTCGCTCCGGGAGAACCGCACGGCGTTCAACCGCATCATCCTGCGGCCCCGCTGGCTGACCGACATTCACAAGATCGACCTCACGACGACACTGTTCGGCAAGACCATGAAGTACCCCATCTACATCTGCCCGGCGGGCGGGAAGAACTGCTTCTATCCGGACGGGGAATTGGAGACGGCCAAGGGAGCCGTCGAAGCGGGCTCGTTCATGATGACGAACGGCGGCATCGACGACTTCGTCCGCGGCGGCAAGGGCCCCGAGGCCTGCTGGCACTACACCATCGGTGGGCAGTTTCGCACCGAGAACACGATGCTCAACTTCGTGGAGCGGCTCGAGGACGCGGGCTACAGCGGCATCACGTTTACCGTCGACAACATGTTGGTGTCGCACCGCGAGCGCAGCATTCACAACAAGTTCGTACGCACGTGGTGTAACGAAGGCGGTATTCCGCGCGACGCGGACGGGAAAGTGATCTACCGGGCGACGGACCGCGACAAGATTTGGACCACCGGCGTCTACCCATCGCGTGCTTTCCCTACCGCGACCTGGGACACCGTCCGCCGGCTTCGCGATATGACCGACATGCCGATCATCATCAAAGGAGTCCTCACGGGCGAAGACACCGAGCTGTGCGTCAAGACCGGGATGTCGGCGGTGGTGGTGTCGAACCACGGCGCGCGGCAGATTGACCACACCGGCTCAACCATCGAAGCCCTGCCCGAGTGCGTGCAAGCTGCGGGCGGCAAGATCCCGGTGCTGATTGACGGGGGCTTTCGCAGAGGTACCGACATCTTGAAGGCGCTTGCCCTGGGCGCGACGGCGGTGGGCATCGCCCGGCCCTACCTGTGGGGACTGACCACTTTCGGCTCGCGGGGCGTAGCTCGGGTGTTGGAGTTGCTCCGCGTCGAGCTGGCCCTCGATATGGGCATGAGCGGGGTCGCCAAGATCGCCGACATCGACCGCAAGTTGGTGCGGATTCGCGGTTAGGGATCGGCCTGGCGAGCCCAGCGCTCAGACGGGCAAGAGAAAATGGGCCCAAGCGCAGGCTATGCGAACGCTCATTCAAGCGAAGATTCTGAACAGCGTCGAGGCTCTGGGGCGGCAGTTTCGCTCGAACGACCCGTTTCCGCACTTGGTGCTGGACGACTTTGTTGAACCCGGTTTCTTGAGGCGATTGCAGGACGAGTTTCCGGCGTTCGATCCTGCCCACGCGCTGAACGAGATGGGCGAAGTGGGCGGCAAGGCTTTCCGGCCCGACATGCCGCGGTTAGGCCCGGCCTACCGCCGTTTCGATGCCATGCTTCACTCGCCGGAGTTCCTCCAGTTCGTGGGCCGTCTCACCGGCATTACGAAACTGCTCTATGACCCCGACTATGTCGGCGGTGGTACGCACGAAAACCTCGAGGGCCAGGACCTGACGCCGCACGTGGATTTCAACTTCCATCCTCGGACGAACCGGCATCGGCGGCTGAACTTAATTCTGTTTCTCAACCCTGAATGGGAGGCGAGCTGGGGTGGGTCGCTCGAGCTACACCTCAATCCGTGGCTGCCGGCCGGGCAGAACCGCGTCAAGTCGGTTCTCCCAATCGAGAACCGAGGCGTGCTGTTTGAAACGTCCGAGCGCTCCTGGCACGGCTTCCCTCCAATCCGGTTTCCCGAGGGGCGCAAGGGGCTTTCGCGGCGCTCGATCGCCGTGTATTTCTACACGAAAGAACGGCCGGTGGAGGAGACGAAGCCCTCTCACGGTACGATCTACGTGCCGCAGCCCTTGCCGGATCATCTCCAGCCGGGTTACACGCTGCAGGACAAAGATGTGGTGGAACTGCGCAATCTGGTACAGCGCCGGGATACACAGATCCAATTCCTGTATGAACGCGAGTTAAAGTTCTCCGAGACCCTGGCGAAGATCTTGGGATCGCCCGTCTACCGGCTGGCCGCGGCCGTCACTTGGCCGCTGCGAGCGATCAAGCGAAAGCTGACCAAACGGCGGGGGTAGCAGCCCGTGGCGAAAGCAATGTTTCTCGCCAAGCCCGCTCCACACCTCCACAGGTTGCGGGGGCCGAGCAGGCGGGCACGGCATGCCATGCCCCTACATTTCGACCAGCGCCGTTCTCAATTCCGCCACCACGGGCCAGTAGGGCGGATGGTATGGGTCGCTACCGGCGCGGCTCCGTTGTCAGCCGGTAGAGGCGCGCGTCCTCGCTTTCGCCCACCAACCTGAAGCCCCACTCCGCGGCGTGGCCGTGGTAGTCGGCCGCACCGTACTCGGATTTGCGCACGAGTAGATAACGCAAGCCGTGCTTCCTCAGTTCCTCGGCGGCGGCTCGGCGCAGGTCCGGCGGCGGTGCGATGCGGGCTTCTCCAGCCCCATCGGCAAGCCGCTGCCAGGTCTTGCCATCAGTCGTTCCCTCCACGGCGAGCCTGACGGCGTCCTGATCGTCGGAACACTCGACTACGACTCCGTCGATCTCCTCGGCACCGCCGAAGGCGATCTCCAGAAACATCCCCGGAGCCATGCGCCGCCAACTCCGCCAGCGCGTGACGGCGAGGTTGTCAAAGGCCAGTTCGACTTCCCAGGGGTTGGGCTCGGCCATCAGCCGCCAGGTGTCTCGGCGGCGCAGTTCCTGCCCGCCAGCGAAGATCCGCACTTCTCCCACGCTCCAGGGCGTTCTCGCGTCCGTGCCCGTTTGCAGGACGCGCACCTTGCGCAGCTTCCTCGAAGAGAAACGGAAGGTGAACTGCCGCCGCGGCTGAATTGGCTCGAGAATCGGCACCCACAGCAACTCGCGGATGCCGTGCCCAAACGCGGATTGATAGGCCACCAGCATTTCGCGGCTCGAATAGGCCTGTGGCGGTGCGTTGAAGGCGAAGACCCGTTCCCCCTCAGGTACGGTGGCTTCGATCATGCGTGTGATCGCGTAGCCCCCGAGGTGTTTCTGAAGATAGTGCTGCTCGGGTTCGAGCCGCAGTGCGGCACGCCATGGAATCGCTTCCGGCAGCCGCCAAGTATGAGGCGCGGTGTAGAGAGGGACGACCGCGGGCCACGACAGCACGGCATGAACAACGACAACCACCGGCATCACGGCCGTCCACCGCGTCAGCCCCAGTCCCATCGCGAGAGCAACGAACGGAAGCGCCGGGATCAGAAAGCGCGGATTGCTATTGCCGAGCAACGGCAGGGCGAAGACGACCGCCGCCAACAAAAGCCGCCGGGCCATCGGATTCCCCAGGCCAAGCAAGGAAATCGGGGCCAGCAGCAACAGCGGTCCGAGCACGCCTTTGGGGTCGCCCTCGATCGTGAGTTGCCACGGCGCGTCCCAGGCCGACTCCACACCCTCCCACCGCTGCAGTCCTTCGACGTAGAGGCGTTCGAACGACGCGTGCACATACGGATTGGGAAAGAGGCGGTTGAGAAACGGGGAGACCGGGTTGCCGACCGTGATCCAGTTTTTCGCCATCCACGGGACGATCAGCACCGCGGCGAAAACCGACACCACCGCTACTCCGCGGATCCATTCCGTCCGGCGGCGGTACAGTTTCCACGTCACAAAGCCCAGCGCGTAGAGAAGCCCGACCGCCGCGGTGTACTTGACGGCATAGCCGAAGCCGGCGAGCAGGCCGATGGCCGCCAGCAAGCGGCGACCCGTGTCGTGCTCCCAGACTTTCCGCTCCCAGACGCACAGCAGATAGACGACGTGAAACAGAACCGACGCCGCGGCGATGTCGTTGTACGCGCTCGTTCCGTCTATCCCAACCAGCGGGCTCAGAAAGACCAGCAGCGCCGCAAACACGCCTGCCTCGGGGAACCCGAAACGGCGAGCGAAACACAGCATCGACAGCGGCAGCGTGCATAGGAACGCAAAGTGCACCAACGCCGCGGCCGAGTGCCTGCCGAACGTATAGGCGACGAGGAAGAGCATCTCGAGGCCCTGCGACAGGTTGGCGTAGATGTTCGTGGTGATCCCCGGGAAGCCGCCGTCGCGGAAGTAGCGGCCCACCAGTTCCAGGTGGTAGGCGCTGCCGTCGGGGCTTGCTTCGGGCGCCATGGCGTGGAAGAAGTGCAGCGTCCCGTAGATCGCAAATACTCCTCCGAAGAACCATGTCCCGGCGCGAGGGAGCGGAGGGAATTCATCGGCCCCGGATCGATCGGCCTCGGATCGGTGTGGGCGCCGAACCAGCATCCCGCCGATCGCGGCCACGCCGATGATCAGGAAGCTCAGCCAGTGGACCCAGCCGACGAGGGCCGTCAAGAAAACCAGCAGGCTCAGCCCCGCCGAGCCCAGAATGAACGCAAACAGATGCCGCTCTTGACGGTACAGCGGAAGCTCGAAACATTCGAGCAAGAGCAAGCCGAGGGCCCAGCACGTAGCCACCGTCCAGCCCGCCCCGAAGAGAATGGAGATTGCGTCGAGCATGCGGAAGAGGCCGTGGGGCGTGGGCCGACTGGAAGATGTTGAAGCCCCCGACCGATCCGGGGATCAAGCGAGCCTCGTACTGCCGGAACAGATCAGTCCGGGGAACCGCCGCGGTCCGCCTGATCGTGATATTGAAACACGGTCGTGGAAATGCGGCCGAGCTTCTTGCAGTCTCGCAAGAACGTTTGCACCGAGTCGCCGTTGCGAAATCGCAGCGCCATCTTGAGAGCACGAAAGCGCCCATCGAAATCGACGTCGAGGCGCTCAAACGGGAAGTCGGCGTCGGCTCGCGGCGTCATTTCGAGGCGATGCTCGCCGAGTTGCGGCGCGGCGGAGGCAATCTCAAACTTCTCCTCGACTTCCTTCCGCGTCAAGAAAAAGAGCGGCGGCAGCAAGCGCGCCAATTGCCGCATCGCATTGGCGCCTGCCAGGGGGATCTTCTCGAACTCCTCCAGGTCCCGGTCGACCAACCAGATCCATTCGCCGTTGCTGTAAAGCGAGACGTTCTCGTCGCCTTTGAGCTCGAGCTTCACGTAGTGCGGCTTCTGATAGAGCAAGGGACCCTGGAGATGAATCTCTCCGTCAAGCTGTTCAAGGGTCTTGGTCTGGCGGATGCGGCAGGAAAAGGCTTCGAGCGAATCGGTTCTCTCCTGCAGCTTGTCCATGATTTCGACAGCAGTTTTTGTCTGCGCGGAAGCGGGCACAACGGCCCCTCCGGCGAACACTACCCCCATCAGGATCGTAGTCGCGCCGCCGGGCGCCCGAATCAACCAGCGGCACGCAGCCGGCAGCAAAAACATAGAGAAGAACCAGCAAGCCCCCACGCCGACCGCAACCGCCGTTCCGAGCGACGAAACCACCGCTAGGCTGCATAGCGCCAGCGCCCCGAATCCAATCATCGTCGATACCGTCGTCAGCGTGATGATCGGGCCGATCTCGACTAATGCCTGTCGCACCCCGCCGGACCCGTGCCGGACCCTCGTCAAGATGTGGACTGCGTCATCGATGCCCACGCCGATGATAATCGCCGCGAATCCGATGGATTGGGGCAAGAGGCGAATATCGGCTGCCTGCAGCACGCCCACGGTCACCGGCAGGGCGGCTGCCAGTGGGAGCAGGACGACCAAAACCGCCGTCAGGCTGCGGAAGAAAAAGAGAACAATGCCGCCCACCAAGGCGGCGGCAATCCAACTGATGCGGGCAAAGTCGGCCAGCATTAGCTCGTTGACGCGCTGATAGATCTGTATCAAGCCCGAGACCTGCATCGATGTGCCGGCATTGTGCATACCCGGACCTTGCATAGCCGAGCCTAGCGTGGCCGCGCCCTGAGGCGTCGCGGCCTGTTCCAACGTGCGTGTGATGTGGAGCGTCATCGGCGCCGTCTCGCCAAGCTCGGAGGCCGCGGGGGCCACGTAGGTCTGCAGGCGATACCCGCCATCGGTGCGCGCGAAGTGCCGTTGCAATCTTGGCAGTGCACGGGGGTTGGCCGGCCCTTCACCAGCCACAACGCTCTCGATCCTATCGTAATAGGCATCGAGTTCAGGAGTCCGCCGGAATCGTAACTTTGTCAGCAACTGCTCGAAACGCGACCGGCCCTCTATCACTGCTGCGCGGGCGCTCGCCCAGGCTCCCTGTTGCTCGTCAAGAGCAGAGGGATACGCCAGGTAGAGCGAAGGCGACTCGAACCCGGCGACTTCCCCGGTGGTTACCATCTCGGCAAGACGGACATCGAGCCGCCGTTGCTGCGACATGGCGCGCTCCAGATCCGGGGCTTGCACCGTGACCCAGGTCGTCGGGCCGAAAGGGTCCCCATAGCTCTTTGAGATTTCCGCCGCGACATCCAGCGAGTGCAGGTTGTCGGGAAACAGTTGCCGAATGTTGTCGTCGAATCGGAAGGCCACCGCCAACGGGAGGCTTACCAGCAGGACGGGAACAGCAATCACAAGCGCTCGCAGGGGGCGGGAACCCGCGAAGTGGAACAGCCCAGGCGGGATCCATCGCACGTGAAGCCCTCCGCTGGTTTTGGCTAGTGGCCCGCCGAGCACCCTGGCAAGCGCGGGAAACAGGAGCAGCGTCACCGCCAGCGTCACCATCAGACCGGCCGAAGTCAGCGCCCCGAACTGGATGAGCCCTCGGTTGTCGGTGAACAGCAAGGCCAGGAAGGCAACAGCCGTAGTCGTGGCGCCGATCACCACGGGAGGGCCCGCGTCGGTCAGCGTGTGGTTGGCGGCGCCCTCGACGCCGTCCTTCGAAGCGAATTGAGCGAATCGGGCTGTCAGGTGCAAACCGAAGTCCAGCCCCAAGCCCACCACGACCGCGGCGAAACCGATAGTGAGGAAGTGAATCGGATTGAAGAAGAAGCGAGCCACGATAAAGATGCCCACTTGCGAGACCAGCAACGGGAGAAAGCAGAGCAACGTAGCCCTGAGCTGTCCGAAAGCCAGCCACACCACGACGAACAGCAGGCCGGCGGCGACCACACTGATCACGCCCATGTCGCGCAGCAGAACCTGCGTGCTCTCGGCCGTAATGACGTGAACACCCGTCATGCGGTGCTCGATCGCCTGCGCCCCGTCTTGTTTCGCCTTGAGTTCGTTGATGGCGGCATCGAGGCGATCGACCAGGTCGATGCAGTATGCACCTTCCTCGCCCGATCCCGCGGGTTGAAGCAGGAGGAGGCGTGCCCCTCCCTCTGGTGCGTCCAGGTAACCGGTGGCGACCGAGAGCCGCACCTTCCCGATTCGCGGCTCCTGAAATCGCACCAACAACCCTCGCAGGTTGAGGACATCTTCGATGACCTGCTGCCTGACTACCGGGTCATCCACGGCGATCAAGCGCTTGCGCGTCCTCAACAACTCGCGCCGCATGCCCCGCTCCTCGAACCGTGAGACGAAATCTTGCAGTACATCCAGTTCGGAATTCAGCAAAGCAGCCCGCAGGCCCATCCTGAACTCTTCCGATCCCTCGCGGGCAAACGGCTGATAGTCGAGATAGCGGATGTCGTCCCAGGTCTCGAGGGTTTCCGCCAGACGGTCGGTGAACTCATTCACCACAGTGGCACTCGTCTCGCCGTAACGAAGCTCGATGACCAGACGATTCGCTTCGCCGAACAGAGCGCTGTTTTCGCGGTAGCTCAGCGCCAGCGGGTCTTCGTAAGGCATAACCCTCGACGCATCCGCTTCGACCCGCAGCCCCTGGAGAACCCAGGGCGCGCACACCAACATCACGACCGCGCCTCCGATCAACACACGGGAGTGGCGATAGCCAAAGCGAGCCAGCGACGCGCACAAAGGAGTGAAAGAACTCAAGAAGACTCCATCGTCGGCAGGTAGCGGATCTCCGAAAACCGCAGGTCCCAAAGCTGGTGCAGATCCGGGTCCGGCGTGCGACGCCAAATCTCGTCAACATCCGGTCGGATAAGGGTCTTCGCGTAAACGCCCCGATACGCCACTCGGAAAAGAGTAGCACGGAGAAAGCGCCGGTCTAGGGAAGCCGCCGGCCCGTCTGGATTCGGAGCCCCACTCGTCCGAGTAGAGTCAAAACGGAGCTAGACGGCGGCGAAGTACCCGTTGCGCTGGATCACCTCCAGCGACAACTCGAACAGGGCCGACAGCGCCTCCGAGCTGAGGATCTCGCTCTTCGGACCGTCGCGAAAGATGGTTCCTTCTTTCAGCAGCACCACCCTTTCGATCTCGGGGATGATGTCGGGCAGATCGTGCGTCACCAGGATCACGCTCACACCGCCCTGCGCAATCTTGCGAAGCATGAGCCGCAGTTCGTGCACTGCCCGCAGGTCGAGGCTGGCCGTCGGCTCGTCGAGAATGAGCGCCTTGGGGTCATGCACCAGGGCGCGGGCAATCACGACCCGGCGTCCCTCCCCCGACGACATCTCCGACATGTCGTGCTCGGCCAGATGAGTGATCTCGAGCCGCCCGAGGATCTCGTCGGCTTTGCGGTGCATCGAGCGCGTGACGTGGTTGTGCGGCCAGATCTCGGTGCTGCTGAAGAATCCCGAGAGCACCGCCTCGCGCCCCGAGATCGGCCGGGTACACATTTGAACCCAATCGGGCGAGACGATCCCGAGCTGCGGCCGCAGGTGGAAGATGTTCCAGCGGTCTTTGCCGAAGATCTTGAGCGAGGAATCGGGATCGGTTTGCAGCGGATGGCACTCGCGCATGATCGTCTTGATGAGCGTCGACTTGCCGCAGCCGTTCGGCCCGACGATCGCCACGTGCTCGCCCAGCGTGATCGAGAGCGAGATGGAGTCAAGCGCCCGCGTGCGTCCCCGCATGACGCTGACGTTGCGGAACTCGATGAAGGAAGGGGGGTCTAGGGCCATCGTCTGTCTAGGGAGAGCGCCGTTTCGGAACGCCGAGTGGGAGGGTCATCGTATCAAACCGTGGCTCGCGGAGGCGTGAAACATAGCGCGCGCCTTTGGTGGTTTCTGGAACCCCGCTGGCAGCCCGTGCTCCCTGCAAATCAGGTGCCGTCAATACATAATGTAGTTGTGGGTGGCGGCACATCGGCTAGGCAAGAGACCGATTGGGAAAGGGTTCGGTCGATGACGGAAGACGACATCCATGCCGGGATTGAAGCGGATCCCGACGCACAGCCGACGGACGAAGAGTTCTGGAAAGACGCGAAGGTCGTCAGGCCGAAGGAGTAGACTGGGACCATGAATCTGCCGAATCCGCATCACCTGCAGATGACCCGCCGGCAACTCTTCGGCCGGACGCGCACCGGCATCGGCGTCGCTGCCTTAGCCTCGTTGCTGCGTCCGGACCTCTCGGGCGCGACGACCGACCCCAACGACCGGCCCATCAACCCACAAACCGGGGGTCTCGCCGATCTGCCGCATTTCACCCCCAAGGCCAAGCGGGTGATCTTCCTGCATCAGTCCGGCGCGCCGTCGCAGATCGACCTGTTCGACCGCAAGCCTATGCTCAAGAAGTTCCATGGGCAGGAGCTGCCCGACTCGATCCGCCGGGGCCAGCGCATCACCGGCATGACCTCGGGACAGGATTCGCTGCCCGTCGCCTCGTCACTGTTCGACTTCAAGCAGCATGGCGAGACCGGCACATGGCTCAGCGAGTTGATCCCGCATCACGGCAAGATCGCCGACGATATCGCGCTCATCAAGACCGTTCACACCGACGCCATCAATCACGACCCGGCCATCACCTTCATCCAAAGCGGCAGCCAGCAGCCCGGTCGCCCTAGCATGGGGGCGTGGCTCAGCTACGGCCTGGGCAGCGAGAACCAAGACCTGCCCGCCTACGTCGTGCTTGTTTCGCAGAAGAGTTCGCTCAACAACGCGCAGCCGCTGTTCTCGCGCCTGTGGGGGCCCGGCTTCCTGCCGTCGCGCTATCAAGGCGTACGATTCCGCTCGAGCGGCGACCCGGTGCTCTACCTCACCGACCCCCCGGGTGTGACCAAGAAGACGCGCCGCCGCATGCTCGACAGCCTGGCGCAACTCAACCGCATGAAGGCCGACGACTTCGGCGACCCCGAGATCGACACCCGCATCGCGCAGTACGAGATGGCCTACCGCATGCAGACCTCGGTCCCCGGCCTGATGGACCTATCCGACGAGCCCGAGCACATCTTCGACCTCTATGGGCCCGACTCGCGCAGGCCGGGCACCTACGCCGCGAACTGTCTATTGGCGCGCCGGCTGGCCGAGCGTGACGTGCGCTTCATCCAGCTCTACCATCGCGGCTGGGACCAGCACAACGATCTGCCTCGCGACATCGCCTTGCAGTGCAAATCGACCGACCAAGCCTCGGCGGCGTTGGTGCTCGACCTCAAGCAGCGCGGCCTGCTGAAAGACACTCTGGTGGTCTGGGGCGGCGAGTTCGGCCGCACCGTCTATTGTCAGGGCGAGCTAACCGAGACCAATTACGGCCGCGACCACCATCCCCGCTGCTTCACCATGTGGATGGCCGGCGCGGGCATCAAACCGGGCATCAGCTTCGGCGAGACGGACGACTACTGCTACAACATCGTCAAGGATCCGGTTCACATCCACGACTTGCAGGCCACCATCCTGCACGTGCTGGGCGTCGACCACAAGAAGCTCACTTTCAAGTACCAGGGCCGCCACTTCCGCCTGACCGACGTCCACGGGAACCCGATCGAACCGGTCTTGGCATAGGCCGCGCTCGTCTCATCTACGGGACATCACCGGTTCGATGAAGGCCGAGCCGTGCTTGCGTAGGTTGGACGGCGGCGGCGAAGGCTTCCTGACGGCACGCCGAACGTCCTGGACTTGCAGAAGATTGGTCAAAACCCATGACAAACTCGCCCATTCTCGTTGTCGGTGCCACCGGAAAAACGGGTCGACGGATCGTCCAGCGTCTCTCAGAGAAAGGCCACGCGGTGCGCAAGGGATCGCGGAAGTCTGATCCGCCGTTCGACTGGGGCGATCAGAGCACCTGGGACGCCGTGCTCGATGGCGCTACGGCGGCGTACATCAGCTATGCCCCGGACCTCGCCATCCCGGGGGCGACGGACGCCATCCGCGTCTTGGTCGCGCGAGCTGTGGAGCACGGGGTCCGGCGCTTGGTTCTCTTGTCGGGTCGCGGAGAAGAGGAGGCGCAGCAGTGCGAGCGCATCATCCAGCGTGCGGACATCGAATGGACCGTCGTTCGCGCGAGCTGGTTCTGCCAGAACTTCTCTGAAGGGGCGTTTCTCGACATGGTGGTGGCCGGCGAGATCGCGCTGCCGGCCGGGGAGGTCGGGGAGCCGTTCGTCGACGCGGACGACATCGCCGATGTCGCAGTCGCCGCGCTAACAGAAGACGGCCATGGCGGCCAGGTCTACGAGCTCACCGGGCCCCGGCTCCTCACGTTCGCCGAGGCAGTGGACGAGATCGCCCGCGTCACCGGACGCGCGATCCGATATGTCCAGATCCCGCCCGAGGCCTTCGCGGCCGGGGTGGCTGAGGCAGGCCTGCCGGAAGACATCGCGTGGCTGTTGGACTACCTGTTTGCCACCGTCCTCGACGGTCGCAACGCCTCGCTCGGAGACGGCGTCCAGAAAGCGCTCGGCCGCGAGCCTCGCGACTTTGCCGACTACGCTCGAGAGACTGCCGCCGCCGGTGTTTGGGAGGGCCAACGATGAAGGAGCTCCTGGACATCCTCACCTTCGCCGCGGTGTTGGGCTCCGGCCTGGTTGCGGGAATCTTCTTCGCCTTCTCTACTTTCGTGATGCGAGCCCTCGGCCGGCTGCCGGAACCATGAACGCCATCAACGTCACCGTACTCAACCCCTGGTTCTTCCTCGCGTTCTTTGGAACGGGAGCGGTCTGCCTCCCGGTTGCGTTTCTCGCTTTCGGCAGTGCAGCCGGCACCCACCGGGCCTACTTACTCGCCGCGTGCGCCCTCTATTTGCTTGGGTGCCTTCTCGTGACGGTGGCGTTCAACGTGCCGTTGAATAATCGGCTGGCGTCGGCCGAGCCCGGGAGCTCGGGCGCACAGGCGCTGTGGGCCCACTACCTCTCACGTTGGACTCTCTGGAATCACGTCAGGACCGCCGCGTCACTGGCCGCGGCGGGTCTCTTCGCCATGGCCCTCTGTGGTGGAGTCATGGGCGGCTGATTGCTGACGTGAACGCTCAGCAGGACCGTGATGCTCTTTGGCGAACCACCGCTAGACTATTAGCGTGCCATCAGGCAAGACAGAACAGCCGGCGGTTTCGCAGAACGCTGGTCAGTTCGTCACGACCCGCTGGAGCATGGTGGTCGAAGCCGGCCGACGTTCTTCGCCCAAAGCAGCAGAGGCTCTGGCGACCCTGTGTGGCATCTATTGGTTTCCGCTCTATGCGTACGTGCGACGGCATGGACATTCGGCCGACGACGCCCAGGATCTGACACAGGAGTTCTTCGTTCGCCTCTTAGACAAACAAACACTGCAAGTCGCCGACCGCGAGCGGGGCCGCTTTCGGTCATTTTTGTTGGCGTCCATGAAGAACTTCCTGGCCAACGAATGGCGCCGCGACGTAGCGCAAAAACGGGGCGGCGAGCGACCGGTGATCTCGCTGGATTTTGACGACGGCGAGAACCGTTACCGGCTGGAGCCATCTCATGATGAAACGCCCGATAAAATCTTTGAACGTCAGTGGGCGTTGACGCTGCTGGAACAGGCGCTGACGAAGCTCCGCGCCGATTTTGACGCGACTGGAAAACTCGAGCTCTTCGATCGCCTGAAGATGTTCCTCGGCAGGAAAGAGTCAACCGTTTCGTATCGTGAACTCGGGCGTCAGCTCAAAATGAGCGAAGGAGCCGTCAAGGTGGCGATCCACCGCATGCGCCGACGATATCGATTGCTCTTGCGAGAAGAAATCCAGCAAACCATCGGTGCCGCGGAAGACGTCGACGAGGAACTCCGCCGGTTGTTCGACACGCTCGCTTCGTGATCGCGGAATGGAGCGTCTCGAAATCGATTGGTGATTCTAGACGTCCGACGCGTAACCTTTCCGTCGATTCGGGTTAGTAATGGTTCGAGGTACTCGGAAATGACCGCACTACGTCAATGCCCCCAATGTGGCGCTGAGATTCCCGCCAACTTCTATGGCGTGTGCCCGAAATGCCTGATACAACAGGATTTCGAGAGCCACGACGCTGCGCCGGCCCGAGACCAGCCGATCGATCCGGCCGCGAGCCGTTCGGGCTTTGTCGCCCCCTCCCCCGAGGAACTGGCAGAACACTTCCCACAATTCGAAATCGTCGAGCTGCTGGGCAAAGGCGGTATGGGAGCCGTTTACAAAGCGCGTCAGCCGAAGCTCGACCGCTACGTCGCTCTGAAAATACTCCCGCCCGAGGTCGGCAAAGATCCCGCCTTTGCCGAGCGCTTCGCACGCGAAGCCCGCGCGCTGGCCAAGTTGAATCACTCGTCAATCGTCGCCGTGTACGAGTTCGGTGAAGCTGACGGGCTGTACTATTTCGTCATGGAATACGTCGACGGCGCCAACCTGAGGCAAACGATGGCGGCCGGCGGGCTGACGCCGCCCGAAGCGCTGGCGATCGTCCCGCAGATCTGCGACGCCCTGCAATTCGCGCACGACGAAGGTGTCGTTCACCGCGACATCAAGCCCGAGAACATTCTTATCGACAAGCGGGGACGCGTGAAGATCGCCGATTTTGGCTTGGCAAAACTGCTGGGCGCGGACGCAGAAGACTCGCGCGTCGAAAAACCGTTCACCCTCACCGGCACGCACGAGGTCATGGGCACGCCGCACTACATGGCCCCCGAACAGATGCAAGGATCGAGCGCCGTCGACCATCGGGCGGACATTTACTCGTTGGGTGTGGTGTTTTACGAGATGCTGACGGGCGAGTTGCCCATCGGCCGATTCGAACCTCCGTCGAAGAAAGTGCAGATCGACGTCCGACTGGACGACGTAGTGCTTCGATCGCTGGAATCGACGCCCGAGAGGCGTTATCAGCAGGCTAGCGAAGTGAAGACCGAGGTCGAATCGATCGCGGATGCCGACGACACCCCACCCCCGGCCGCACAACCGGGCACGGCCGATTCCGAGTCATCGGTCCGCGGTCGGCTGAAGGTCCCGGCAATCGGATTGCGGGTTGCGGGCATAGTGGACCTGCTGGCAGCGGTGGCGATGGTTGTGATCGAGGTTTCGCTTGTCGGTTCAGTTGAACTCAGCATACGGACGATCATATGCGGCGTGATGGCGCTTGTCAGTCTCGTGCTGGGCATCATTCTACTGGTCGGCGCGGCCAGAATGCGTGACCTGCGGTCCTATCCAATCGCGGTGCTCGCGGCCGTGGTGGCGATTTTTCCGTGCGCGCTTGGATTCCTGATCAGCCTGCCGTTCGGCATTTGGGCGCTGGTTGTGCTATCGAGGCGAGACGTGAGAACCGCGTTTGCTGGGGAATCTGAACGAGAGTAAATGATTGAGAAACCGGCTTCGGCGGGATGATCGCGCTTGGCCTCAGCGTGGGAGCAGGTCTGGGCGTAATGATAGGCAACATGGCGGTCTACATGCCTCTTGGGATGCTCCTCGGCATTCTCGTCGGCTACCGTATCGACATGATCAACCGCCGAAAAACGAAAGACTGACGCCGGGAGCACACTGGCGGATGCAGCTTGCAGTGACCTGGCTTCGGGAGTCCGGGGCGAGGCCCGCGGACCTTCGACAGCGCCTGGGCTACAACTCCGACGCGGCGTTCAGCCGAGTCTTCAAGCGCACCATCGGGGCGATCTCGTCAGAGCAGTATCGCGCCGCCCTCAACGAGCTCGCCGGGCCCGATCTCGCGAACCTGCTAACCGACCTGTCAGCTCAGAACAAGAGCGAGAACGTCGCCGAATACTCCACGTTGTGAAGCCGGCCCGAGGCCCCGGTCAGGTCGAAGGGCTTCCCGGTCACGTGGTCCCGGACGTCCAGCCGCAAGCCGAAGATCGGATTCAGCTTGAACTTCAACCCGCCGCCGAAGTTGTAGCCAAACTTGTTCTGCCCGCCCCCGGACAACGACGACAACCCCGGCGGGAAGAACACCGACACACCCACGCCGCCGGTGCCAAACGGCCGCACGGGACTGCCGTCCGGCGTGGCGTGCACCACGAAATTGTAATAGACGTTCTGGACCGTCATGCTATCGGCAGGGCCGCCGCCGAAGCTCAGTCCGCTGTCTTGGTAGGAGTAGCTGAATTCCTGACCGAAGAAGTATCCCGTGTTCAGCGCCAGGCGCGCGCCGATGCGAATCCCGTTGTCGAGTGTGACGGCCGTCTGCCCCGCTTCGAAACTCGTGATCGTCCCGATGCCGCGGTCCGAGAAGTTAGACCGCCCGACGCTGATACCAATCTCGGCGGACTGCGCCGCCGCGGTGGCTACCGTCCCCACTGACAACGTGGCGAGAATCGCGAATCGTCGCATCAATCGAACTCCCTCCCGCGCCGCGGGGTTTCACGGGCCCGCGTCACACTGCTGGGACGAGCGAGACACGATTCACGTTGCCGGCGGTGTGAGGTATTGCACAAACTCGATGACGTGGCCGTCGGGATCGCGGCAAAACACCTGATCCATTCCGAGCGCTTGATTGTTGCCCTCTTCAAACTCGACGCCCCCGTCGCTCAGCCGTTGCCGGACCGCCTTCGCGTCGCCGACTTCAAGCGCCATGTGGTCTTTGCGTCCGATGCGGCCGCGGGCCTCGCGCCCGTCATCCTCTACTTTGATCAAGTGAAGCTGCCGATCGCCGAGCGCATACCAGGCCCCCCCAAACGGGAAGCCCGGCCGCGGAATCTCCTCGAGCCCGAGCACCTCCCCGAAGAAGCGCTTCGAAGCATCGAGGTCGCAAATGGCGAACGAGACGTGATGCAGTCTGACGAGGTCGATCATGGTGGCAGCTCAACGGTTGACTAGAGCGGAATTGCCTCCAGAATAGCGTGCCCAGCGCAGCGATGAAAGGCCGGTCCTGAAACGTAGGGGCACGGCATGCCGTGCCCGCGCCTCGAGGCATCGCTGGCGGCTGCTCGGGGCCGCGATCCGTCTGTAAGCCAAGGGGGGTTGTGGCGCGGGCCTTCGCCAGCGCGCCCGCTGATTTACATCCGCGGCTTGTTGTGCCGTTATACTCAACACACGGAATGCCACAGGTGAAAACGTTGATGTCGCCCGCGCCTTGGGTCTTAGCGTTGCTATCGCTGCTCCTCGCGGTTCCAGGATCGGCCGACTCCTCGGCCGGTGCCATCCAGGTCATCCGGCAGGACGAGGGCTTTCTGTTTCAGGAGGGCGAGCGGCGCGTCCTCTTCTATCAACTGAAACCCAAATCGATCGACGGCAAGTTCGAGCGGTCGAACTACATCCACCCGCTCTACGATCTCGACGGCAGCGTCCTCACCGAGGACTTCCCCGCCGACCACCTGCACCAGCGCGGCGTCTTCTGGGCCTGGCATCAAGTCTTCGTGGGCGAAAAACGAATCCAGGACCAGTGGACAAACGACAACTCGATCTGGGACGTGCGCAAGACCGAAGTCCTGCGCGGCGGGGACCGCTCGGCCTCGCTCCGCGTGACGCTCGATTGGAAGTCGCCCCTGTGGCTCGATTCCCACGGAGAACAAAAACCCTTCGTGGAAGAAACGACTACCGTTCGCGCCCACCGCGCCGAGGGAGACCTTCGCAAGATCGACTTCGAGATCCGCCTGCTCGCTCTCGAAGAGAAGGTCAGCATCGGCGGGTCGGAAGACGTGAAGGGCTACGGCGGGTTTTCGCCGCGCATCCGGCTGCCCAAGGACATTCGCTTCACAGGTCGCGGCGGGCCGGTGACGCCGGAGAACACGTCCGTCGAAGCAGGTCCGTGGGTCGATTTTACGGGCTCGTTCGATTCGTCGGGCTCTCCGAGCGGCCTGGCCGTGCTTTGCCACCCGTCGCTGCCGGGATTCCCGCAGCGCTGGATCTTGCGGGCCGCCCGCAGCATGCAGAACCCTGTGTATCCGGGCCGCGAGGCGGTCCCGTTGCCGCGAGACAAGCCGCTCGTTCTGCGCTACCGCTTGGTCCTGCACCGCGGCGAATTGAGCCGCGCGCGCCTCGATGAGCTGCAGGCCGAGTACGCGGCTTTGACGCTGTGACGGCGAGGGCCGCAAGAAAGCGTTGTACGCAGCCCAACGTGGCGAACTCCACACGCATGTCTTACCTTGTAGACAGATGTACCGCTTTGCATCCCTCGTCTGCCTAGCCGCCGCCACGGCTGCGCTCGCGCCAAGCGCCGAACAGGCTGACGCCCCCGAAGGGCCAAAGCAGCCAATCCCCTTCAGCCACAAGATCCACGTCGGGATGGGTCTCAAGTGTCTCGATTGCCACGCCATGAAGGACCCCGGCTTTGCGGCCGGCTACCCGAAGGAAGCGACCTGCATGGCCTGCCATGCCGCGGTAAAGACCGACAGCCCGCACATCCGCAGACTGGCGGAGTATGAGAAGAAAAACGAGGCGGTGCCGTGGGTCAAGGTTTACCGCGTCCCCGACTACGTCTACTTCTCACACGCCTTTCACCACCAGGACGCAGGCGTCGCCTGCGGTACCTGTCACGGCCCGGTCGCCGAGCGCGACGTGATCGCGCGAGAGAAGCCCGTCACGATGGCCGCCTGCATGAGCTGCCACGACAAGACCGGCGCCCCGAACGAGTGCGACCTCTGCCACGACACGTTCTAGGCCGAACCCAGAGTCAGGCCTCGCACTTTCTCGGGCGGGGGGCTCGCGAAGAGACGGCTGGCCAATGCGCCCGCGATGAAGGTCGTCGAGCAGCCGATGGGGGCGTACCAGAAGAGGTTCACGGGCGTTGCCAACCCGACGGCGCAGATCGTCGCGAAGCCGATCAACCCTCCCGCGGTCGCTCCCGGTGCGTTGGCACGAGACAACAGGATCCCCAGGAGAAACACCCCGAGCAACACGCCGCCGAAGAAGCCGGAAAGGGTCTTTGAGATGATCGCGATGACGCCGATCTGGCCGACGACGAAAGCCAGTGCGGTGGCCACCCCTCCCCAGCACAACGTCAGTACGCGGGAAACGAGTACCTCACGGCGGTCGGTCTCGCGGCTCATCGAGTCCCCCGGTGTGTGCGCCGCGCCTCCCGAGCCGAAGCGGCGGTAGAAGTCGATGACGCAGGCGGCGCTGAGGCTGTTGACCCCGCTGCTGATCGACGACATCGTGGCCGCGAACAGTCCCGCGATCACGAGGCCCGAGACGCCGACCGGCAGCTCTTGCACGATGAAATGCGGGAACCATTGATCGGCTTCGAGTCCGGCGGGGAGCCGCTCGGGGAAGTGCCGGTAGAAGCCGAAGACCGCCAGCCCGATGGCCGCCAGCGAGGCAATCACCAGCGGAGTGATGCACACCTGAAAGACCATGCCTCGCTTGATCTGATCGATATCGCGCGCGGTCAGATAACGCTGGATCACGACCTGGTCGACGCCGTAGGAAATCAGGATCAAGAACGTGCCCCCGATCAGCACGGCGGGCGTGGTGATCGCCTCCCAACCGCCTTCGAAGTTCAGCAGGCGGTTGTGGCCCTCGGCGCCCGCCGTCCTCCAGATGGCGCCGAAGCCGCCCGGCACGGCACGGATCGACGTGGCCATGACGACGACGATCGCACCCGTGAAGACGAAGAACTGGACCACGTCCGTCCAGATGACGGCTCGCATGCCCCCGAGTGCGGAATAGACCGTGGTGAGCCCGCCGATCGCCGACACGCACACCCAGAAGGGCAACTCGGTCGCGGCGGCCAGGGCGAGGCTGGTGGCGTAAAGTGCCGTCGCCATCCAGCCGAGGCGCACGCAGATGAAGAGCAGGCTGCAACCCGCCCGCAGGGGCAGGCTGAAACGTTTTTCGAGGTACTCGTAAGCCGAGATCAGCTCCAAGCGGTGGAAGAAGCGAACAAACAAGTAGAGCGCCAACGGCAGCACCCAGAAGAAAGCCAGCGTCTGTAGGTCAATCACGAGGTCATGGGCCACGACGTAGCCCGGCGCGCCGAGAAAGCTGATGGCCGAGAAGTCGGTGGCGATGACGCTCAGGACCATCGGGAACCAACCCATGGAGCGGCCGGCCAGGAAGAAGTCACGCGAGCTTTTCTGCCGCGAGGTGAAGAGGCTTCCCAAGGCCGTGACGCCCAGGAGGTAGGCGATCAGAATGGCGTAGTCGATCGAGGTGAAGCCTTGCATGGCGAGTCGCGGCGAGGGACGGACTGTTGTACCACAAGAGGCCCATACGGGTGAAGGGCCTGCTGCCTAGCGGAGGGGTCCGTCACAGAAAGCGACTCGTCCCGGACCGTCCCGCAGCTCGGACGAAGGTGGCGTAGACTGGAAGCCCTTGAGAGCGCGTGGTCTCAATCGAATGCCGGAGAACCTTTGGTCGCCGGACCTGCCCGCTTGCGCACAAATGAGTGGGCGACTCGATGCCACGGGGGACGGAGGCGACGTGCTAACCAGCGATGACCGCGGGGAGCCGGCCTCATGAACGACATCTTTCGGAGCGTTTTTGTGGTTCCGGATCTGCGCAAGCGGGTGCTGGTCACACTTGCCATGCTGGCGGTCTACCGAATTGGCGTGCACATACCCACACCCGGTACCGACATCATCGAGCTCCAAGAGATGTTCCAGGCGGCCGAGGGGACGGCGTTGGGACTCATCGATATGTTTACAGGCGGACAGCTTGAGCGCGTGAGCATCTTCGCCCTGGGCCTCGGACCATACATCACCGCGGCCGGTATCGTGCAGCTGCTCGCGTTCTTTTGGCCTTATCTCAGGCGCTTCTCGAAAGAAGGCGAGTTGGGCCGGCGGAAGATCACGCTCGGGACACGCTACTTCGCGATCGTCATTGCTGTCGTTGGGTCTGCCGGTATTGCCACCAGCTTGCAGGGGAGCGGTCTCGTCTACGACCCGGGCATCGGCTTCCTATTGATGACGATCGTCACGATGACGATGGGTGCGGTGTTCCTCATGTGGCTGGGCGATCAAATTACCGAGCACGGCATCGGCAACGGGATGGCGCTGATCCTAGTCACCGGGATTCTCGTAGGTATGCCCTCAGCGTTTCAGAACGTCTACGAGAACGTCGTTTACACCGATCAGTGGAACCTGTTTGGAGTGGAGCCTATCTTGCCCGCCCATCGGGTTCTTAGTCTCATCCTGATTCTGGGAGCGATGCTGGCGGTGGTAGCGCTTGTCGTATTGGTGGAGCGCGGCGCGCAACACGTTCCCGTGCGGTTTGCCCAGGGCGTCCCCGGGCGGCGCATCGGGGGCGGTCGGCTGACACACCTTCCGTTGAGACTGAACCCCGCAGGCGTGATTCCAGTGGCTTTTGCCTCTTCGGCCCTTGCGTTTCCGCAGACGCTGGCACTGATTTGGCAGGACGACCCGGGTTTGATGGCCGTCCTAGATTCGCTTACCTACGGCGAGCCGCTCTACGAGCTGCTGTATGCGGGCGCCATCGTCCTGTTCACCTTGCTCTACACTGCGGCTGTCTTCCATCCAGATGATGTGGCGGAGACCCTGAGCAAGTACGGCGGGTTCATACCGGGGGTTGGATCGGGCCAGGCCGCTGTCGACCGAATCGGAAGGATCCAGACCAAGGCTACGCTGATCGGCGGGTTATACCTGGCGCTGATCGCGCTCATCCCGGATTTCTTGCTCGCCGGCATCCGACTGCATCATGTCCCCTGGATCGGGGACTGGGCGGAGCGTACGCTGCCTCTCTGGTTTCTCGAGGGGCTGAACGTCAATTTCTACTTCGGGGGCCTGGCTGGTGATCGTAGTCCGGGTGGTGCTGGAAATGATCGATCGAATCAAGGGGCGCTTGGTTCCGGAGGTCGTGTCGCACGAGAAGTTCGTCCCGGTGCTCGCGCCACGGGGTGCAACGACCGTGCCGTTTGTTGGGTCGCTGCTGGAGTCCGCGGGAATCCGGTTCGTTGTGAGGAATGACCGAATTCAAGATCTCTTCGGCATGGGCCGAGTCGGAACAGGCTTCAACGTCTTCACGGGGGCCCCAGGTGTGTTCGTGGAGCCGACGAGAGCAGAGGAGGCCCCTGAACTCTTGGCTGACGTCGGGAACAACTACGGACGGCCACCTGTACCACAAGACACTCGTGCAGGTGAAGGGCCCTCTGAGTAGCTACCTTCCGGCGCAAAAACGACTAGAGCCGACGAAGCGTAGCGTCTATCGCAGGCCGTAGATGAGTACAGTGGCGCCTTTGTGGCGGCGAGGGGTTTGGCGTCGTAGACCATGACGATCTTTTCGATGGTTCGGTCGTCGCCCTTGAGATCGATGACACGAGTTCGCTGTCCGGCCTGCACTACTTTCCGCAGTTGGACGTCTTGTACGCCGACGTTCGCGAAATGGATCTTCACGTCGTGAAACTGGACGGCTCGGCCCTGCCCGGACCGGACTCGCAGGCTAACGCCGCTCGACAGTGCGCTCGAGGTATGGCTTGAGGCCGGGCAGGTCATAGAACTCGTCCATCAGGAAGTATTCTTCACCGAACGTGACCCCGGCGTGGGAACCGTGGAGACGCGAGATGTACTGCATCCACCAGTCAGAGATCTGTACAGAAATGGCCTGGTCATCAAGGTCCTCGAATTCCGGCACGTACAGATTGCATTTGGCTAGCGCCGCACGGGTTGACTGCACTTGCTCCGGGCTCGCCGCGTATGCGCTGAAGTGATAGCCGAGTTCCTTCCGCTTCTGTTGTTCGGTGTTGAACTCCATAACGATGTTGGGCCGGTGGCCACGGCCCCAGTCCAGTCGCGCCTTGCCGTAGTAGTACGAGGCCTCGTGGGGCTCCAGTCCCAACTCGAAATGCTCCGGGTGGACGTTCCGATACCTTGCGAGCCAGAAGGCCTCAACCACCGCCCAGGAGGCGCTTCGATGGCCGGGATTCTTCTGATAGTGCTCCCAGGCGTTGTGCCCGAGTACGACGTCCGGCTTGTACTTGCGAATCAGAAGAATCAACTGCTCGCGCATTTCATCAAGCGGGAAGGGGCTCTCGAAATTGTTGCGCCAGTTGAGACTGATGACCTTCTCCATGCCCAGGGCGGTAGTGGCTTCCTCGGTCTCACGTAGGTTTCTGATGTCGTTGCGCGCGTACCCCTCCGGGCCGTCTTTCTCGTCGTTTGTCCCACGGACGTAGATGGCGCGGTAGCCCTCGTCGACGAACCGGGCGATCAGGCCAGCCAGGCCGTGGTCGGTCGTGTGATCGTCGTGGTGCGGCTGAGCGACGAGGACGACCTTGCCGGGCGGGATTTCGCCGGTGGGGAGGAGGTCTGTGCCTTGGGCGCCCAGCGGCGCCAAGCCGAGGCCCGCTACCAGCAGCAACCGTTGCATCGAGATCAACACCGCCTTTTGCTCCAGCCGCACGATCATTCTATCACCGCCGGCGCCTCCACCCCGCCCAATCTCCCAAGTCCCCGAAGGCCATGGCTGAGCCATGCGCGGGAACGCTCCGATCGATGTCTGGGGAGGAGCTGTTTGCCGAGACGATGAGTGACGGTATTCGCTCGCTTTCAGCGGAGCCGGTCAAGCTGCGGGAAGAAGAAGGCCAGCTCGACGGCCGGGGTTTAGACGTGGCAGATGTTGGGGTGGTTGAGCGCGGCTGCTTTGGCTTCGCGCTCGAAGCGCTTGCGGATTTCCTGGTCGGAGACGAGATGAGCCGCAAGAAACTTCAGGACGACGGGACGGTCGAGCTTCGTGTCCTCGGCTTTGTAGACGACACCCATGCCGCCTTCACCGAGCTTCTCGGTGATCTTGCAGTGCGAGATGGTTTGGCCGATCAAGACACGCCGATTCTAGCGCGATTCAAATAGATGGCGGGAACAACCGATGTCATGAACTATGACATTTTTTCGTCGAGTGCTTTGCGTTGGCTCGGGTTCTGAGTTCGTCGAGAGGCCGTGAGCGGTCTCAAGTGTCGGATTCAGAGCCGATATTCTTTTCTATGGGCTACGAAGTTTTGGCAGACCAGAGGTGACGGCATTGCGGACCGGAGTCCCGATGGAACTCGAGGAGGGATCAGACGTCCGGGCCGTAAACGCCGCCCATTTGGCCACTGTTGCGGACGGCCTGCTCGCCACGAGACTCGACTTCGACCAACTTCTCGCTCGGCGAGATCTTCATGGAGGTCTTCTTGCCTTCGATGCAATCCACCACTGAGCCATCAGATGGATAACAATATCGGCCGTCGATGCTGAAGGCTACCCACCGGTTGCCACTGTCTTTGTTCCAAGCCGATTCAATGTCATCAAACAGTTCCACTCTGCCAATGAACCGAGGTTTTTCGGGGGTCTTGGATGTATCGAAGACATTGAGGTAACCCCAAAGGTCGTCCAAGAACCAAACTTCCTGGGTTACGGGTCGAACTCCGATACCGTGACTGAACGGATGATCTCCATGCGGCATGCCGCCATGTGCTGTCATCCAATGCTTCGTGCGCTCGTAGGGAGGGTTTAGCAAGACTTCGCTGCACTCTCCGGTCTCAATCTTCCCAACGCTGAAGCCCTGCGTGTACGTGGTATTCGCGTAGACGAAGCGTTCTTCGATATCCACCGCGAGCGGACGGACAGGCCAGGCGAACGGTCCGATCCTCTTGACCACCTTGTGTGTCTTCTGGTCTGCCAAGTACAAATCGTGATGACTCCGGCCCGCGCAGTACATATAGCGGCCTTGTTCGCCCGCAAAGGAGTTGTGGGGCGCACCAGGCCGTTCAATTTCGGTGATGCGTTCTCCGCTCGACGTGTACAGGATCAAATACCTGCCGTTCTGTTTGATAGGCACGTAAAGAGCGTGTCCGTCGTTAGTGATAGAACATCGGTCGGGCTGGATATACCCATACTCCGTATCGACGTTGACGCCCCACAGTTCCTTGCCGCTCACCATGTCGTAGGCTTTGACCGTGTTCTCGTTTTGCTGGGTAATGAAGATACGATTGGTTGCGGCGTCGGCGCTGATCCCGCCGACCTTGCCGCCGCCCATGGGAAACGAACGGACAAGCGCATGCTCGTCGTTGACATCGAATACATCGACAGCACTCGTCGCATCGTTCGTGACATAGAGGTGTCTCTTCACAACGGATGACTCGTGATCAGCGCCAATTGCGGACGCGGCTCCAAGCGCGCCGTACGCTAGGCCTGCTCCAACTGCGGTGATGGCGTCTCGACGGTTCAGTTTCTCGGTGCTCATACTTCTGCCTCCAGTTGATGCGTAGACGACCGGACCCATTCCGCCTTCGCCGAGCTTCTCGATGATGTGGTAATGCGAGATGGTTTGGCCGACCATGGGCCGCCCCTAGCCTGAGCAGATTGTACCCCCGCAGACATAGGTGGCGAGAACAACCGATGTCATGAACAGACAGATTTTTTTCGTCCGGTCCGTTGCCCCACGGCAGTTCGAGACCTCTCTGGATGGGCTCCGCACTTCCTCGTTGGTGTCCGAGAGGGGGATGATTAGAGCGTCGGCGACGCGTAGCGCCTATCGCCGGCCGCGGACGAGCACCGTGGCGCCTTTGCGGCGGCGGGCGGTCTGGGCGTCGTAGGTCATGACGATCTTCTCGATGGCTCGGTTGCCACCCTGGAGATCGATTGCACGGGTCCACTGTCCGGCCCGAACTACGCTCCGCAGCTGGACGTCTTGTACATCACCGTTTGCGAAATGGATCTTCACGTCGTGGAACTGGATGGCTCGGCCCTTGGCGCCAAACCGTACTGCTTCGAAGCTGCCCTTCTTGACGCCGACCCTCAACGTGTCCCGGTCGGTGCGGTCGCTGACATGAAGGTTACCCAGCTTGACCCAGCGGTCGTCGTTGTCGGCCAGTCCCGTTGCCGCCGCGACGATCAACGAGAACAGTAGTGAGGGGAGCAGGAATCTCATCTCTTCATCTCCAAGAAGGTTCAGATGATCGCTTCGGTCCTCGATGGCTTCCCAGGCAGAACGCCTAGGCCATCCTGGCAAATATAGGATAGCCGACCACCGCTTGCGATGCAACGGTTTTCGCACTGCTGCCACGTTGGGTAGCTGGTGATAACCGATGTCACTCACTATCGGCCCCGACACCCGCTAAGCCACCTGATAGGACTCGATTGGGGTTCAGTCGGCGACCGGTTCCAGAGGCTGCGACGGCTGATTCCTCAATGCGAAATGGTCTCCCGATACCTATCGGGTGTGAACGCCGTTTTGCTGAAGATTCCAGCTTCGGGCAGGTGGCGTCCGTGCGCTCACATGTCACTAGATCTACCCAACGGCGAAGGGTCTCACCAGTAGGCCGGACACGGGATGGTGTTGCATCGGGCTGAAGTCAGGGATACGGATGGTGGGCGGTTTCGAGCTCGAAGAGCCGCAGCTTGAGGCGACGATAGAACTCGGAGTCGAGGCGCTTCTTCAAATCAAACTTGTAGACACGGGTGTGGCTGAACTCGCGGCGGTTGTTGTCGTGGACATGTAATTCAAGCTGATAGGGGTTGGACGACCAGACCGAGTCGATGTCGCGGTCGAGCCGCCATTCGCGCGCGTCCTTGTTGTTCTCGGTCGAGTAGTATACGACCTCGTCCGTAAAGATGAGCTTTCCTTCGCACCCACCCAGGCCGTGCAAGTGCTTGACGGGAACTTCGTATCGCGCGTCCGCCGGCGCTTCGAATAAACGGTTCGTCACCGGCCGGCCGATTTTTTCGCTGATGCTTTGGAACAACCCGTCCGTCAGCTCGCCGGAGGTGATCTGGAAGCGGTAGTGCTTGTCGCGGCCGAGCTGCCAGCCGACGTCCTGATAGGTGAGTAGGACGAACTCGGTCGGGCTGAGACGGTCGAAGTGTTGGATGTCTTGGTAGGTCCAGCGGCGGCTGTTCTTTGACTTCTTGGCTTGGAATTCGATGGCGTCGCCGGCGATGAGCAGTGTGCCTTGGCCGTCGGGCGCGAGCGTTTTCTTGTGGATCACTTCGAGCGTTGTCTCGGCGGACGCGGGCAGCGCTATCGCGAGAGCAACCATTGCAGCCAGTAGCTTCATGCAACCTCCTCGGGCCGGAACCCGCTGAAACCCTTCCCCTTCGGCAGCCCATGGCTGCGCCAGAGGTAGTAGACGACGGGAAAGATTACGAGAACGGTGAAGCCGGATGTCATGATGCCGCCGACCAACGGCGTCGCGATCCGTTTCATCACGTCGGCGCCGGTGCCGGTGCTCCACATGATGGGCAGCAAGCCAATCACGTCCGTGGCGACCGTCATCAAGATGGGGCGCACCCGCTGCACCGAGCCGGTGAAGATCGCCTGGACCAGCCCGTCGCGGTCTTCGAGCCGCCCCGCGGCTTTGAAGTCGTGATATGACAGGTCGAGATAGAGCAGCAAGACGATCGCCGTTTCGGCGTAGAGACCCGCCAGCGCGATGATGCCCACCCAGACGGCAACGCTGAGGTTGTACTCGAGCGCATAAAGCAGCCACACCGAACCTATCAAGGCGAAGGGCACCCCCAGCAGCACGAGGGTCGTCTCGACCAGTGACTTCGTGTTGAGGTAGAGGATCACGAAAACCAGTAACAGCGTGACGGGTATCACGTACATCAACCGCCGCTCGGCGCGCTGCATGTATTCGTACTGGCCGCTCCAAGCGATGGTGTAGCCGGGCGTGACTTCAACTTGCTGGGCTACGGCCTGGCGCGCCCGTTCGACGTAGGTGCCGATGTCGATGTTGCGAATGTCGACATAGACCCAGGCGTTGGGCTTCGCGTTCTCGCTCTTGATGCTGGGCGGGCCGACCGTGTACTTGAGGCTCGCGAGTTGACCCAATGGGATTTGATGGCCGCTGGGAGTGGAGACGAGCACGGAGCGAAGAGAGGGCAGGTCGTCCCGCAGCTCGCGCGCATAGCGCAGGTTGACCGGGTAGCGTTCGAGTCCTTCGACGGTGGTGGTGATATTCATCCCCCCGATCGCCGACTGGATCACTTCCTGCACCTGGCCGACCGTGAGGCCGTATCGGGCGATAGCGGTGCGGTCGATCTTGAAGTCGAGGTAGTTGCCGCCCATGACGCGCTCGGCATAGACGCTGAGGGTGCCCGGCACGTCGCGCAGGACACTCTCCACCTCTTTGCCCAGGCGTTCGAGTTCGGCCAGGTCGGGGCCCGCGATCTTGATGCCGACCGGGGTCTTGATGCCGGTGGAAAGCATGTCGATGCGGGTCTTGATGGGCATCGTCCAGGCGTTGGTGAGGCCGGGAATCTGAAGAGCGGCGTTCATCTCGTCGGTGAGTTTGTCGGGCGTCATGCCTTCGCGCCATTCGCGCTCGGGCTTGAGCATGATGGTGGTCTCGATCATCGAGAGAGGCGCGGGGTCGGTGGCGGTTTCCGCGCGGCCGATCTTGCCGAAAACGTGATGGACTTCGGGGAACGTCTTGATGACCTTGTCGGTCTGCTGCAGGATCTCGCGCGCCTTGGTGATCGAGATACCGGGCAGCGTGATCGGCATATAGAGCAGGTCGCCCTCCCACAACGGCGGCATGAACTCGGAACCGAGCCGCGAGTAGGGAATCCAGGTGACCGCGAGTATCAGAATCAGCACGACGAGCACGGGCCAGCGCAGCCGGAAAACGATCTCCAGTAGGGGGCGATAGAGAAAGATCAACAAGCGGTTGACCGGGTTGCGCTTCTCGGGCAGAATCCGGCCGCGCACCCAGTAGCCGACCAGTACCGGCACAAGCGTCACCGCCAGAAAAGCGGCGGCGGCCATGGCGTAGGTCTTGGTGAACGCCAGGGGCTTGAAGAGACGGCCTTCCTGAGCCTCGAGGGTGAAGACCGGCATGAACGAAACCGTGATCACCAGCAGCGAAAAGAACAGGGTCGGGCCGACCTCTTTCGACGAATCGGCGATGATCTGCCAATGCGGCTTGCGGCCTCTGTCGCGCTCGAGGTGCTTGTGGGCGTTCTCGACCATCACGATGCCGGCATCGACCATCGTGCCGATCGCGACGGCGATGCCTCCCAGCGACATGATGTTGATATTGAGGCCTTGCACGTGGATCGCGATGAACGCCATCAGCACGCCTACCGGCAAGGTCATGATCGCGACCAGCCCGCTGCGGAAATGCGCCAGGAAAAGAATGCAGACCAGCGCCACAATCAAGAATTGCTGCATCAACGCCGACTTGAGACTGTCGACCGAGCGCTCGATCAGCCCCGAGCGGTCATAGGCGACTTGAATCTCGACCCCCTCGGGCAGGCCGGGCTTGACTTCCTCCAGCTTGGCCTTGACGTCGTTGATGACCTGCAGGGTGTCGGCGCCGTAGCGGACGACGACGATGCCACCAACCGTCTCGCCTTCGCCGTTCCAGTCCGCCAGCCCGCGGCGCATCTCGGGGCCTTGTCCGACACGGGCAACGTCCTTGAGAAGAATCGGCGTGCCGTTGTCGCTCACGCCGAGGGCGATTTGGCGGATGTCGTCGAGGCTTTCGATGTAGCCGAGGCCGCGGATCATGAACTCTTTCTCCGCCACCTCGAGCAGGCGTCCGCCGACGTCGGTGTTGCTCATGCGGACGGCGTCGCGGATCTTTGAAATGGAGATGTTGTACGCCCGCAGCCGGTTGGGGTCGACAGTGATTTGATATTGCCGGACGAATCCCCCGATCGACGCCACCTCGGCGACGCCGGGAACGCTCGTCAGCTCGTACTTGAGAAACCAGTCTTGGATGGAACGCAGCTCGCTCAAGTCGTGACGGTCGGATTGGAGCGCGTACATAAAGGCCCAGCCGACGCCGGTAGCGTCGGGGCCGAGGGTTGGTGTGATGCCGGGCGGGAGCCGGTCCGACACGTAGTTGAGGTATTCGAGAACCCGGCTGCGGGCCCAATACATGTCCGTGCCATCTTCGAAGATGATGTAGACGAACGAGAATCCGAAGAAGGAATAGCCGCGGACGACCTTGGCGTAGGGCACGGCCAGCATCTGCGTCGTCAACGGGTAGGTGACCTGATCTTCGACGATGCGCGGGGCTTGGCCGGGGTAGTCGGTGTAGATGATGACCTGAACGTCGGAGAGGTCGGGGATGGCGTCAAGAGGCGTGTTCGACAGCGAGTACACGCCACCGGCGACCACAGCCAGTGTCGCCAAGATGACGAGGAACCGGTTGTCGATCGACCATTCTATGAGCTTGGTCAGCATGGTTGGTGGCTTGCTTCAAATAGATCTGGGCAGCCGCGGGCACGGCATGCCTCTACGTTTCGGGCCTGTCTCCCAGCAACTGGCTAATTGCTGCCTTCAGGTTGCTCTCGGAATCGATCAGGAACTGGGACGAGGTGACGATCACTTCGCCCGCCTTGAGGCCGCTACGGATCTCCTGGTAGCCGCCGCCCTCTGGCCCCAACGTCACCTCCCGCGGTTCGAAAACACCGCGCGCTTTCTGAACGACGACGACCGCGCGCGCGCCGCTGTGCAGTACCGCCTCTTGCGGAACCTTCACGGCACCGCTAACGGCCGGCGGGCGGAACAGGACGTCGGCGTACATCATGGGGCGCAGCTTGCCGTCTTTGTTGTCGATCTCGACGAAGGCTTTGAGCGTGCGGGTCTTCGGATCCACGGCGGTGTCGAACAGCGCGACGCGGCCCCGCCAGGCACGTCCGGGGAAGGAGCGCACCTCGATCCGCGCGCCCATGCCTTCGCGCACATGGCGCAGGTCGTCTTCATACAGCTCGACCTCCGCCCACAACCTCGCGTGGCCGGCCAGCTTGAGAACCGTCATGCCGGGCGTGAGGCGCATCCCTTCGAGCGAGTCGCCCATCTTGGCTACGATGAAGCCGGAAGACGGAGCGAGGACGGGGACCGTGCGGCCGGCCTCACGAGTCTCTTCCAGCCGGCGGATCCGATCGTCGGCTACGTCCCAATACCGCAGGCGCTCCCGTGCGGCCTGGAGCAGCGACCGGGCGCGCTCAACGGCTTCGGGATAGGCGGAGCCGGAAAGGCGCTCCACGTAGTCAAGCGCGGCCAGATATTCCCGCTGGGCCGCGACCAACTCGGGACTGTAGACCTCGAGCAGGACGTCACCTTGCGTGACTTGCTCGCCGATGTTGTGGACGTAGGCTTTCTCGACCCACCCTTCAAACTTCGTGTTGACCGAGACGACACCCGCTTCGTTGTGGCTGAGCATGCCGACGGTGCGGATTTCGATTGGGATCGTTCCTCTTTCCGCCACCGCAGTGCGCACCGCGAAGTTCTGAAGAAAGTTGGGGTCGACACGAACGCCGCCGGCCGCGACTTGCTCGTCTTCGTAGACCGGTACGAGATCCATGCCCATAGGCGACTTGCCGGGCTTGTCGGAGGTGTAGGTCGGGTCCATCGGGGCGCGCCAGTACCGGACCTTGCGTTCCGCCTTCAAACCCGTGGCGTCCGGTTGCAAGGTTTGTCGTTCCTTGGGGATCTCGGAGGACGCAGCCGAGGGGTCTCGTATGGGGGTGAGGCGCATCGAGCAGATCGGGCAGTTGCCCGGCTCCTCGCGAATGACGTGCGGATGCATGGCGCAGGTCCACAGACTTGTTTCCGCGCCGCCTGTTTCCCCACCTGGGCTGTTGGACGAGCCGGCGGCTTCATGCGTACGTCCCACCACGTGATCCGCCCAGATCCACCCGGCGGGGTTCCAGATCACCGACACGGGTAGGACGGCCCCCAGCAGGAACGCCCCGATTCCAATCACCGTCGTTTTCGACCTCGTCATGGCTGTACCTCCAGAAGCTTCGAGCCCACGGGCGGAAACGCGGAGCCCACGGCCCGCTCCATCTCGGCCAAGGCTTTCACATGGTCCGAGCGAAGCTGAGCCAGCCCGAGCCGGACCTCAAGCAGGACCCGTTCACTGTCGAGAAGTTCGAGAACGCCCGCCGTGCCGCTGGCGTAGGCCGCCTCGCCCACGCGAAGCGCCTGCTCCGACTGCGGAAGAAGTGCTTTGTCAAACAGCGAGATCTGTTGCAGCAGCGTCTCGATGCGAAACCCCAACGACCGAATCGAAGCCTGCACTTGGTTCACTTGGTCGCGATAGCCCGCCTTCGACGCCACAAAGCGCTCGGTCGCTTCGAGCACCGCGGCGTCATACTTGCGGCGGGAGATCGGCAGGTTCACGCCGACCGAGAAGCTGAAGGCGTTCTTGCCGTTGTCGGCCGGAGGCGCCAGGATGCCCGCGGGATCGCCGCGCCGGGTGACGTTGATGAACCCGGCGCCCAGCTCGAAGTCCGGCCGCCCCTTGCGCCTTGCCGCGTGGATTCGCTTCTCTTCGGTTTCGATCTCCTGGAAGGCCGCTTGCAGTTCCGGCCGCTTTTCACGGGCGACGGCAACGAGGCCGTCCAACTCGATGGCGGCGGGGGGAATCTCGGGCAAATCGACCTTCGGCAGCGGGGACGCGAAAGGGCGGTCTCGCAGCGCATTCAGCACCGCCTCGGCGTCGACACGCTGTCGCCCGAGTGTCTGTAGCCGGCTGAGGCCGCGTGTGATTTCGGCCTGCAACTTCACAGCGGCTTGCTGCGAACCGACGCCCTGAGCGTAGCGGGCTTCTGCCAGCGTTTCGTAGTGGCGCAGGAGCTCGAGGTCTTCTTGAGTGATCGCAAGCGCTTTATCGACGTAGGCCAGGTCGTAATAGGCGAGCTTGACCCGCCGGACCGTTTCCGCCTGGCCCGCGCGATGGTGTTCACGCACGACTGCCGCCTGCTTGGCAGCGATGCCTTCTTGGTCGCTGAGCTTACCGAACCACGGGAAGCGCTGCGAGATGCTGAGCAAAGTCGTTTGCGGTCCGACACGGGTTTCGGGGCTCCGGACGTACTGGGTGATGCCGAACGCGGGGTCCGGCAGGGCGCTCACCTGCGGCAGGCGTTGCAAGGCCGCGCGGTAGCGCGCGAACGACTCTCTCAGGGCCGGACTGCGCTCCAGTGCCTCGTCGATGTAGCCGGCTAACTGCTCGTCACCGTGCGTGGCGAAGGTTTGGGCGAACGCGCCCTGGGCCACGATCAAAACAGCGACGAGATGGAAGCTGATTCTTGTCCACTGCAACGTTTACCTCCTTGTTGGTCTGGTGAGAACGGTTGCGGCGTAAGCCCCTGGGCTTGCCGTTTCGCGATACTCCGCGAGGCAGGACGGCAACCTGCCACGGTGGTGCGGGTAGGCGCGACCTGAGTCCCGAGGAATCGGGACTCGGCAAGCCTGGAGGCTTACGCCACGAGGGCTAGATCAACAACGTGGAGTGCTGGAGGTAGAGCGGTGGTGGAACCGGTGGAATGGAAGCCCGCGCGGGAGTATGGCCGGCCGCCGTCACGGAGTCTGCGCCGGACGACGTTGGTACGGCGGACGCCGCAACGGATGGATCGAAGACGGCGGAAGCCACAGCCACCGATCCGACCGCGGCACACCGCGCCTGGCAGCCGGTCGGCGGTTGGGCGTCGGCGGGGTCTGCCGATTTTTCGCAGCAGGCGTGTTCAGAACGATCCGCGGCGGCCAGAAGGGAGCTGCACGGCACTGCCATGACCATCAAGGCCAATACCAACGCGACGCACCCTGCCAAGGTGTTTGACTTATGGGCCAATTTGCGTTTCCCAAGTGGGACAGAGGTTCTGCGCCCTCACTCGTCCTTACTATAAACCCTGTATCGAACTATAGGGTCAAGAGCCCAATCGAATCTTCGCAAGGGTAGGCAACCGGCACATCGCCGCTTTTCCATCGCCCCTTTCAGGGCTCAGATCGCAAGAGAGGTTCGGTACCCAGGGTTCCGCCTGGAGGCGTCACCCTGGGCTGACATCCAACGCCGCTTCGCGGCTAGGAGCAGTTGCGAGCCGTGCCACGGCCGGCTGGACCCCCGTCGCGGATTAGCTCGAAACAGCCGCCCTCCGGCGTGACATGGCGATGAGGTCATCCCTGAGCTCGGACCAGTCATGCAATGTGGCCGGGTCGAAGTCGGCTCCGTTGGGCCAGACCAAGGTGTGTGCTTCAGAATCCAGTCGCACCCTGTCGAACACAGCAGGGTCGCGTAAAGGGCCGTCCATCTCACCTTCCAAGACCGGCCTGAAGTCAATCGTGTGGCTCAGTCCGTCCTGGAACTGCACCTCTACCGCGTAGGGACCCACGACTTGGAAAGCGCTTAGGCGGTGAATTGCGTGGCTCATGACGGTTTGTGAGTAACCCCGAGCTACCCCGACACCGGCGGCATGGGTACGCGGTACTTGCCGGCATCAACGTCGGCGAAGAGATCGAGCATCTCTTGGTGGATGGCGCCGTTGGAGGCCGTCAGCGTTTTGCCGCCCAGCTCGTAGGGGCCGCCCTTCATGTCGCCGTACGTTCCGCCGGCCTCGGTGACCAACAAAAGGCCCGCGGCAACGTCCCAGGGGTTGAGGTCGAATTCCCAAAAACCCTCGAGACGGCCGGCGGCCACCGAGCAGAGGTCCAAAGCCGCTGAGCCGGCCCGGCGAATTCCGTGGCTAAGCATCGACACCTGGTGAAAGAAGTAAACGTTCACATCGCCGTGGCGGTTGGCGCTGGCGAAACCCGTGCCGATCAGGCTCTCCTCGAGTTTCCGCGACGGAGAGACGCGTATGCGCTGGTGGTTCAAGTAGGCGCCGGCATCTTTCTCCGCCGAGAACATCTCCTTATTCAGCGGATTGTAAACGACGCCGGCAACCGGCTCGGCGCCGCGCCACAGCCCCATGCTGACGGCGAAGAACGGAAACCCGTGTGCGAAGTTGGTGGTCCCGTCGAGCGGGTCGATGTGCCACACGTAGTCCGAACTGCCTTGGACGTTGGCGCCCTCTTCGCCCAAGATCGAGTGTGACGGGAACCGCGACTGCAGCCGCTCGACAATGAGTTTTTCGGAACTACGGTCGGCTACCGTAACGAGGTTGAACGCGCCCTTGTATTCGATCGCCACGCGCTTCTCGAAATGATGCAGCAGAAGCTCGCCGGCTTCGCGGGCGATCTCCATCGCCACCGATACGTAATCCAGGTTGTTCATGGTCTAGTGGCCCCGTTCCTCGGCCCCTGTGAAAAAATACTGGGACAGTCAGCCGCGGCCTGGCGGACACCGAGAATAGGGGACCTGCATCTTGCCGCTTGTGACAGTCCCCGATTTTTTCACAGCGGTTCAAGAAGCGGCTTCGGGACGCTCGTAGAGGTACTTGATTTCGTGCTTGTAGATGAAAAGATTCGGCTCCGCGTCCCGCGTCAAGCGAAGGAAACTAGTGTCGTAGTATTCCACAACGCCGGTTACCTCGTCATTGCTACGCAGCCGAATGACCACCGGAATCTGGTTCGAGATCAGGTGCTTGAGGTACTTGACTTCTTCGTAGGTCTGTCCCAACGGGCGATTCGGCGACGGCGGACCGCCGTCTCCGCCGTGCCGCTTCCGTGGCTTCGACGATCTTCGCATAGGACGTCTGTTCTTCAGGGGTTGATTCACGGCTGTTCCTTCCGCGCCGGCTGGGCCGGGGGCTTCACTTTCTCGGTGGCGCCTTCGGGTTCGTAGTCGGGTGGAGGCGCCTTGGGACGCGGCTTTGGGCGAATACTAATGCGGCGCGGCATCGCCCGCGGGACCGGAGTCTCCGATAGATAATAGCCATTGCGCGAAAGCACGCGCGTGCCGGGCCGGTCGACCGTCACTTGGATGCGACGAAAATGCTCCAACTCCGAAGCTCTCTTGGGCGGGTAGTACGCGATCAGATACTGCGTGCGGAGACTCTCCAGAATCTCATCAAACGCTTCGTCGAGGTTCTCATTCGCGTACTGCACGAAGGTCTCGCCGCCGGTGTTGGCAGCCAGGACCTTGAGGGCGTTCTCGCCGCCCGTGTTGCGTCCGGCGTCGCTACGAATCGGGATCACGATGATGCCGTAGATGACGGCGTCGACCTCATGCGCCGATTCCAGAGCTTCTTGAAATCGCGTGTAGCTGGTTGTGTCCCCGCCGTCGGTGATGATGATCATGACCCGCCGGCCCGAGCGGCGTCGCAGTTGGCGGGACGAGAGCAGAATGGCGTCGTACATCGACGTGCCACCGCCCTTTTGTATTTGGCCGAGGCCTTTGCGGATTCGCTTCTGGGAGTTCGTGAACGGGGCGAGTAATTCAACGCTCTCGGAGAACTGGAGAACCGCCATGCGGTCTTTCGGGTGGGAGCCGTCGCCGAGTAGCTTCTCGAAGAAACGTTTCGCCGACTCGCGCTCGAAGCGCAGTTCCTTGGCCGTACTTAGGCTCGTGTCGAGCATCAGGGAGACCGACAGCGGCCGGTTGGTGCGGCGCTCAAAGACACTGATCTCCCGCTCTTTGCCGGTATCGGTGATCGTGAAGTTCTCGGCTTCCAGATCGGCGATCGGGGCACCGCGGGAGTCCTTCACCGTGACCAGCAGGTTGACCAGGCTGACATCGACTTTGAAGGTGATGTCGTTGTGTTCTTCGGGCTCGGCGGATAGCAATACCCCCGCCGCTAGCAGGCAGAGCAGAAACAACGAAAGGGAAATTCTCACTGAGGCGTCCCTGCCGGCCGGGGGACGGACTCTTCCCACTCACCTTCGACCCACACTTCCCCGTCTTCGAAGTATTCCTTCTTCCAGATCGGCACGAGACGTTTCAAACGATTGATAGCCTCGAGGCTCGCTTCATAGGCCGCTTGCCGGTGCGCCGAAACGACGATGATGGCGACGCTGGCCTCGCTGATTTCGAGACGCCCTAAGCGATGCACCATGGCGATGCGGTGGATCGCGTAGTCAGCGGCGATCTCGCGGCCTAGCTGTTGTATCGTCTTCAAAGCCATGGGAGCGTAGCACTCGTAGTCGAGGAATTTCGTCTTGCGACCCTTCGAATGGTTGCGAACCACACCCTCGAACGTGATCACGGCGCCGTCGCCGCCGTCGAGAACGTGCTCGACCAAACGGCGCGTGTCGATCGGCCGGCGGGTGAGTGCGAAAAAGCTCCCATCCTCTTCGGCCGCGCTGGCGATCCATGGCCCGTCGGGAAGGCCGGAGCCGCCGCTCACCGGCGGCATCAGTGCTACCTCGTCGCCATCGCCGAGAACGGCATCAAGATCAGTAAACTCCTGGTTGCGAGCCAGAGCGATGCTCTCGGCCATCTCGTCAAGTCTCGGGAATTGAGACGCGTAGTGGTGGAAGACCGTTCCAAGGCGCGCCCCGTCGGGCAACTCGAGCGTATCTTCGGAGCGGCCCACCAGGTCCTTCAAAAGCCCGAAAAACAAGACGTTGACGCGCATACGGAATTTGCACTCATTGTATAACGCAGGGCCTTTTCGCCGCCCTTCCGAGCAAGGTTTGGGGCAAGACCGTCTGCGATACTGTAGGGGCCATGGCGCTCGATCCCTTTGAGTTCGTGCCGCTGCCGGAGGGCCGGTCGCGCAAGAAGCCACGCCGGCGTGGGCTGACGATGATGATCGACTGGGGCCTGGGGATGGGACGCCAACGGGACATTCTCGAGATCGCCGGTCCCTTCATCGACCTGGCCAAGATCGCCACCGGGACGTCCCGGCTGTACCAGGAGCACCAACTCTGGGCCAAGCTCGAGCTCTACAAGAAGCACAACGTGCGCCCCTTTTTGGGCGGGCAGTTTCAGGAGTATGTTTTCGCCAAGCTAGGCCGCGAAACACTGCCCATCTTTCTCGAGGAGGCCAAACGGTTGGGGTTCGAGACGGTCGAAATCTCGGACAACTGCATACCGCTCACCTCGGCCGAGCGCCGGGACCAGATCAAGCTGGCCCGTGACCACGACCTGTCGGTGTTCGGCGAGGTTGGGTCGAAAACCGAGAAGAACGCCGCGCGGGAGTTGGTCTCGCAGGCGAAAGAGAGCCTGGAAGCCGGAGCGGAGCTGATCCTGGTGGAAGGCGCGGAACTGATTCACGACAGCGAACCTAACATTGAACTCCTCCAGGCCTTGCGCCAGGACATCGAGATCGAGCGTGTTCTTTTCGAGCTGCCGGGCCCGTGGATCAGCGGCACGGCGCTGGCCGACATTCACGACCTCAAGAAGTTCCTGGTCGGCGAGTTCGGCCCCGACGTCAACTTAGCGAATATCATGCCGGACGATGTGATCGAGACTGAAGTGCTTCGGGTGGGGCTCGGCGTGGTTGGGCCGAAACGGGAGGGTTGATTGCGGGGCTTTGGGGGCCGGGTTGTGGTTTGGTCGCGGGCGATGATGGCGCTGTTGTGGGCGATCGTGATCGTCCTCGCCACCGGTAGCGGCTGTGCTGAACCCACCGCGAGCGCCGGCACTCCGGACCATCCTCACCTGATCACGCTCGCCGGCGCCGGTCCGCAAGGGCGTTACTTCAAAGAAGTCTCGCTCATGTCGAAGATGCTGACGGACAAGATGCCCGGCGTCATCGCGAACGGCGTGATCGGCAAAGGGATGTCCGTCGGCAACCTCAAGCGTGTCGCGGCGGGGAAGATCGACGGCGGCCGGTTCTTCCGCTTTGATCTCGAGAACGCGTACGGCGGGAAAGCGCAGTTCGCTCAGCCGGACGGCCAACAGGAGACGCGGCCGCTCGACTACGGCAACGTGCAAGTGTGGATGAGGCTCAACACGCAGCTCTTCCGCGTGATTGCTGTGACCGGCATCGAGTCCTACGCCGACCTTCGGGGCCGAACCGTCGTCATCGGCGGCAAGGGTACCGGGGAAGAGACCCTCGCCGAACAGATTCTCGGCCACTACGGCGTCACGCGCGACAACACCAACTTCCTTTACATCGAGCGCACCGACGGCCAGCAGGCTCTGGCCAACCGCCAGATCGATGCCATCGCCTTCGCCTATTCGCGCAACAACCGAGGCCACCTCTCCCCGGTCTTCGCCGCCCGGACGCAGGGCGAGGAGGTGGACTTCGTCGAGCCCGAGCCCGAGGGCACGACCCGGTTGCTGGCCGCTGAGCCGGCGTTCTTCCTCGACACCCGAGGCGAACCCGTTTTCAACCGGCCCGAGCTGCGCGGCATCGCGTTTCATACCGGGCTGGCGATTCGCGCCGACCTGTCCGAGTCGCTGGTTTACGACATGACCCGGACTTTGTATGGCAACTGGGACGAGATCGAGGTGTCATTGCCGTGGTGGAAAGAGCCGGGCGAGGGCGATCTTGCGTCCGCCGCGGCGATGAGACCGCTGCCGTACCATCCGGGCGCGGTTCGGTACTACCGTGAGCGAGGGGTGTGGGAGTGAAGGCCGTGATTCGTGAATCGGGGTATGCACTTGACTCCCGACGACCCCACACCTTGTGGTCGGCGACTTACGGGTTCCCCTTTTTTGCCGCTACCGAATCGGGGGGACGGCAGCGGTGAGCGAGGGGTGTGGGAGTGAAGGCCGTGATTCGTGAATTGTGTTTCGTTTCCGTAACCGCGGTCAAACGTTGCGGTCTAACACGGCGAGGTATCCGCTCTTCCAGGCGAGAAAGGCAAACGGGGCGACCGGCCAGGCGAGCAGGAAGATCCCGACCCACAACGGCTTGTCATAGCGGCCCGGGAAATCGCCGTCTGACAGGAGCATGAGTTGAACGAACTGTAAAAACCAAAAGAGCCCGAATGCCGGCGCTGCGATGGCCAGAATGATAAGAATGGTGGGTTGGAAGAACATGCTGGTGGGCCGAACGCAGGCCGCGTTACCTTCGAAACAGCGGCAGTGCGACGAGGATCTCAAATGGCGATCCCCTCACGTCGAATATACGCATGGCACGCGCTCTAGTGCAACTCGGCATGCAACTCGGAAAGGTTATACCGTGTCTCTAGGGCACGAGTAGTAGGCGCCCGCCGCCGGTCGATCAGCAAAGCACGCCCATCCGCCGTTGAACCCGCCTGTGGACCGCTTCCTCGATCTGGCAAAGCGCCGCGCCGTCCCGCTCTTCGTTGTGACGGGGAGTGCTTTTGCGCTCTACACCGGAGCCACCGGGCCGTTCCAGGCGCCCATCCAGCGGGGCTTCTTTCTGCTCGTCGTCCTGCCGCTGGTCTTTCTGCAGCTGCCTTCAGGGCTCTTTCGCAAACCGGCCACCGAGACTGCTTTCGGCCTCGCGCTCAGCGGGCTTTGCGTCGCGGTGATGGGCTGGAACCTCGCCGATTTCGAGCGGCTCTATTCCGAACCCTTCATCAGCACGGTGGATGTCGCGTTCGGCGCGCTCGGCCTGCTGGTGGTGCTCGAAGCGGTGCGCCGGACGGTCGGGGTCGGCGTGTCGATTGTCTTGCTGCTGTTTCTTGGCTATGCGTTGCTGGGGCCCTACGTACCCGTCCCGGCCTTGCGGCATGCGGGACTCGACCTCGCCGATACGGTGAGCTTGATCTTCTATGGCACCTACGGCGTGTTCGGTACACCGGTGGGAGTGTGCGCGACTTTCATCGTCGTGATCATCATGCTGGGTGCATTTCTCACCGCCACCGGCGGTGCCGAGATGTTCATGAACATCGGCAAGGTGCTGGCGGGGCGGTTCGTCGGCGGACCCGCGAAGATCGCCGTCGTCAGCTCGTCGCTGATGGGGATGATCACCGGCGCGACGGTGGCCAATGTCGCCACGACCGGGGCCGTAACGATTCCCATGATGAAGCGTGCAGGCTACGAGCCGCGCTTCGCCGCCGCCGTCGAGGCGCTTGCATCCGCGGGTGGACAGCTCATGCCGCCCATCATGGGCGCCGCGGCGTTCGTGATGATCGATTACCTCAACATCTCCTACCTCGAGTTGATCCACCGCGCGATCGTCCCGGCTCTGCTCTATTTCTTCGCGGTCTTCATGATCGTGCATTTCCGATCGGTCAAAGACGGCGTGCGGCCGCTCTCGCGCGACGAGGTGCCAAGCCTGCGCGGAGAACTCGCGAGCCGAGGGAACATGCTGATCCCGATCGCAGTACTCGTCGCTCTGCTAGGGATGCAGTTCAGCGTCATGTACGCCGCTTTCCTCGCGGTGGGTTGCGCGATGCTGGTTTGCCTGTTGCGGCCCGGGACGCGCCTGGACGCGCGCGGCTACTATCGCGCCTTCGAAGACGCGATGCGGGGCATGCTGACGTTGACGCCGGTGTGCGCCGGGGCGGGCATCATGATCGGCGTGATGACCGCCACGGGCCTCAATCTCAAGATCACTTACTTGATTGAGGACATCGCCGCGGGGAACCTCTTCGCTACGCTGGTACTGACGATGGTCGCCTGCATCGTGCTCGGCATGGGGTTGCCGACCGTGGCCGCCTACGTGGTGTTGGCGACTCTCATTCCCACGACGCTGACGAGCCTCGGCGTCAACGCCGTGGCGGCCCATCTTTTCCTTTTCTATTTCGCGATCCTGTCGGCTATCACGCCGCCGGTTTCGACGGGTGCCTACGTGGCGGCGGGCATCGCCAATACCGATCCGGTGCGTACGGGGTTTACGGCGATCCGGCTCGGCTTGATCAGTTTTCTTCTGCCCTTTGCTTTTGTGTACGAACCCGCGCTGCTCCTGCTGGGCAGTTGGACCGACATCGTGCTGCACGTGGGCTCGTGCGCGCTAGGGATATTCTTCTGGGCCGTGGCAATCGAGGGGTATTTTCAATGGCGTGTCCCTGGGCCGGCGAGAGCCGGACTGCTGCTGGCAGGCGTGATGCTGATCTGGCCGCATCTGTGGGTGTCGTTCGCCGGGGCGGTGTTGGGTGGGATGACGATGTTGGCGACGAACCGGCCGGTGAGGCGGATGTAGCCGTCTGATTAGGGCAACAACGTAACAAGAGAGTCAAGTTTTCACACCGGCGTAGTGACACAGGCCGTTTTGGCAATACTCGGAGACACGCCTAGACGAAGAATCCACATCGCGGCCTCCAAAGGATGTTGCGAGTCCATAAGCAAAGTCACCCGAACCACCGCGCGTACCCGCGGACAATACCGTCGGGATCGCGCCTCAGCCTGGATAGCGCTTCCTCAGGTTCCCCCCATCGGGTCAGAGCCCGAGCGACACTGGCGCGGACTTCCCAGTACTCATCACTCGATAGCTCCGCGATTTCACGAGCGCTGGTTTTGGCGTCGAGTTCAGCGAGTCGATCGACCGCCTCACGCCGTTTCTCGCGCGAGGGATGTTTTAATAGCGCGACCAAGGCATTGACAGGGTCGTCCACTTTGCTTTGAGCGTTTCCCGTAACGAGTAACGCGATCCTTGCTCGAAGATGAGTTTGCTTGTGGCGGTCCCGGAGCGTCTCCGCGACTCTGCGGCCCTTCTCTTGAAAGGCGCCGGCTGATTCCGCCAGGGCCTGGGCCGCCGACCTACGGGAGTGGACTGCCGCTGTCTCGTCGGCCGCAACCTGGAAGAGATGGTCACGGGCGTTGTCGCCCATGCGGGCAAGCAGGCCGACGACCGGATAGTCGCGCTCTGGCATCTGTTGGGTCAGGATCTCCACGGCGCGTTGCGAGCGGCTGTGGCTCAAGGCATAGAAGAGCCTATCCTGCAAGGCGGGCGACTCACGCGCCAACCGTTCCAGCCTTCCAATCGCCGGGTTGCCGAACTGGACGACCGCTCGCTGCACCGCCCCCATGAACCGGGGTTCCGGAAACATGGTGTATCCGCACCACCACTCAAATAGAGTCAGTAGAGGGGTTAACGCGCGACGGTCGCCGATGCGGCCAAGTGCATCCGCGGCAGCCACATCATGATGCCTCAGCAGCGCACCTAACAAGGCTGGTACCGCCTGCCTGACCTTTTGCCGGCCCAATGCTCTTGCAGCTGCGAACCGAATGGCAGGGCACCGCCACCGCATTGTTCTAATCAGCAGCGGTATCGAGTCCGGTCGCCGTCCCAGTTCCGTAGCCGCTGCCAGTCGGGTGAGTACAGAGCGCGTCAAACGGCTTTCCAGTTGCTTCTCCGTCAGCGACCGGAAGGGTCGAACCTCCGGAAGGGGAGCACGTTGCCGACGCGGTGCCAAGGCTGCCTTCGGTCTATTGCTCGGAATCTCTTGTCGAATGGGCGGAAAGAGATCGCTCCTGGTGGCCTCGTCCGCGGACGTGCGGTAGCGGACCTCATAACCCACAGGCTCCTCATGCCAATAGACGGGATTCCATGGCCGTACTTGCTTCCGCGATCCCGGCCGGCGTGCTTTCCCTTGCCGGACTTCGCGTTCGAACAGGAATTCAGTAAGCTCGCGGCTCGCGGTTGTGATTACGCCCGTGCGGCTGGTGGACCACCAATCACCAACCCACAGGTTCCAATCGACGCCCACGAGCTGCGTCCAGCGCTCACCGCCTTGCGGTGTCAATCGATAGGAAATGCGCAGTGCTCCGGCAATCCCTGCCAGAATTTCATCCTCGTTGGGTCGGAACGGCTTCGAGCGGCGTCTGCCGTGGTGTGTCAGCGTGGCTTCGAGGTCGCCCCGTTCAAAAAGCTCAACAAGGGCAGCAACCAACTCAGGCCTTGAGTAGTGGGGAATGCGGCAAAATGGGGTATCCACTTGACTCAGGTAGCCCCTAGGCGTTGTGGTTTGGTCGATCCATGGACGCCAGCACACTGCACCCAGAATGCACCCTGGGGCGCCAGACGCCGGTCTGCAGGCAATTGGGCCACGAGGCTGCGTTTCGGGCCGATCAAGGATTACGCACGCGCCATGGCCATCGCAGGCTTGGAAACGTGGTGCTATCGGCAAGCCTTTCCGGGGGCCGCCAATGGCCAACCACAGTATGTTGTGGTCACCTGAGTCAAATGGATACCCCACTTGCGATTCAAGCACTCGCCGAGATTGTCGATGTCAAAGATCGGCAATCCATGGGAGCCGGTAGATACTATGTTAAGGAGGAAAAACTCGATGTCATCAGTTGTCAACTGCCTTCGTCTGGCATTGGGTCAGGTGGGCAGACGATCACCCGCTGGGATTCTACCCTTTCAGAATGCACCATCGAAACGTTCTCGTCAAGCCGGCAAAGGCCCTAGCTAGTTACCGGCGCAAGGAGGTTGGCAGCGGTGCTCTTGGGGACAGCCAGCCAGTTCTCGCGCACGCGGGACATCGGCAAGTTTTGGATTCCATGGGCGCGCGAAAAATGGTGGCGGTCGCCGAAGGGAAGCGCATCGCTTTTGTGCCGGAAAGTAGCTAGCGGCACCTTACTTGTCGCCGCGGGCTTGGAGGAACTTCAGGAACTCGGCGGCGGTTGAGGAGAATGTCTTCTTGCGGCGGTGGACGATGCTGACCGGGCGCACTAACTCCTTGGCTTCGACCTCGCGGGTCACCAGGCGTCCTTCGGTGACCTCTTGTCTCACCGTGCGCTCGGGCAGAATGCTCACGCCAGAGCCGATCGACAGCGCCTCTTTGATCATCTGGATGTTGTCGAACTCGAGCACGACGGTCCGATGAAGCCCGTGCTCGCGGAAGAACCGATCGACCGCTTTGCGGATCGAAAGATCGGGGTCGAAGCTGACGTACTCCTGGCCGGCGAGATCAGCGATCTCCACCGACGGCTTGTGGGCCAGTGCGTGGCTGGGGTGGCAGACGAGCACCATCTTCTCAACGCGCCACGGGATGACATTGAGGCCCTTCACCGGGTTGGGATAGCTAACGAGCCCGAGGTCGGCCTGGTCGTCCCGCACCGCCTCGTAGACCTTTTCCGGCCGCATGTAATCGAGATGCACGCGCGCCTGCGGATGGAGATCCTCGAACTTCTCGCGAATACGCCGCATCTCATAGAGCCCGATCGAATAGATCGAAGCCACTCTCACCGAGCCGACCAACTCCCCCTTGAGTGAGTTGATCTTCGAGCGTGCCTCGTCGTAGCAGCGCACTATGTCGCGGCTGGCCTCGTGGAACAGCTTGCCGGCGGGGGTCAGCTTCAGCGGCCGCTTGGTGCGGTCGAGCAGTTCCGCGCCGAGGTCCTTTTCGAGTTGGCGCAGGAACTGGCTGGCGGCCGACTGGCTCATGCCATTGAGCTCCGCCCCACGGCTGACACTGCTGGTTTGGGCAATATCGCGAAAGACCTTGAAGTGACCTACATTCATGGCGACACCATTAGGGTAGCTTATTCGGACGCAAGGTGGAAATTCGCTGCCCGGATAGTGACTCGCATAGGGCTGTGGGATGTTTAGGCGGCAGGGTTGAGGTCAAGCAACCGAGTGACTGTGCGCGGACCTGAGAACCGAGGAATCGGACAGCCAATACTGTTGGGGGGCAAGGCTGGAGCCTTACGCTAAGCGTTGTAGCGCGCGGCAGCCTTGGAAGAGAGCTTCAAGCGCCGGGGAGCCCGTCGGTCCTCTTCAGGTTCTCGGCCAACTCGTCCACCAACGCCTCGATTCGGTCGCGAACCGACTGGTACACCTCGAACGACTGTCCGATGGGGTCCGTCACCGTCCAGATCAGGTTGCCTCCCTTGAGATCGGGCAAATGGGGCATCACGGGATAGCCGCTCATGTTGACGACCAGGTCCACGTCCGCGCCCGAGATCGAGCGTAGGTTCTTCGGATACTGATCTTCCAACGAGACAGACTTCTCGGCCATGATGGCGATGGTTTCCGGCTGGACGATAGAAGCCGGATGGGTACCCGCGCTCAGGGCCTCGATGACACCGCCGTGCTTGTGCCGGGCGAACCCTTCCGCCATCTGGCTGCGGCAGGAGTTCCCGATGCAGACGAACAGCACACGGACCGGGCGTTGCATAGCGATGAGTCGGCGAGGCTATCTTTTGCCGTCGCGGATCTTGTCGAGAAAGAGTTGGTGGACGCGGGTGTCGCTGGTCAACTCGGGGTGGAAGGTGGCGGCCAGGTGTTGCCCCTGCTCGACCAGCACCGGACTCGAATCGACGGCAGCCAGCACGTTCACGCCCTCTTTGACCTCTCGGATAATCGGCGCGCGGATGAAAACGGCCTCCAGCTCTCCCGGCGCGGTGCGCTCGGCGAATTCCGGGCTGGGGTCGATCGGTTGAATGAAGCTGTCGATCTGGCGGCCGTAGGCGTTTCGCTCGACCGTGATATCCATCAGCCCCAAGCTGCGCTGGGAGGGGGCGGTCACCTCGCGGGCCATGAGAATCGCTCCGGCACAGGTCCCGAACAGTGGACGGCCGCGGGCGAAGTCGAGTAGCGGCTCGAACAGGTTTTCCACGTCAAGCAGCTTGAGCATGGTCGTGCTTTCCCCGCCGGGCAAAATCAGCCCATTGATTCCGGCAAGCTGCCCGGCCTGGGCAACGTACTCGAAGTCCGCCCCGAGCGCCTGAAGGATACGACCGTGCTTCTCGAAGTCGCCTTGCAGAGAACAGACTCCGATTTTCATGCAGACAGAATTTCCACTGGGTCCGGGGCCACTGGGCGGGGTGAGGGAGCCCCCGGGACACGAGCCGGCTACCAGCCCCTCGTCTGCAAAAGCTCGCCCTCTTCCATCTGCGCGACGGACTGGCCGCGCATGGCGTCTCCAAGGTCCTCGCAAGCTTCGAGCAGTTTCACAGGATCGTTGTAGTAGGTGGCGGCCTTGACGACGGCCTTGGCGCGCACGTCGGGATCTTCTGACTTGAAGATGCCCGAGCCGACAAACACTGCCTCGGCGCCGAGTTGCATCACCAGGGCGGCGTCGGCAGGCGTGGCGATGCCCCCGGCAGAGAAGTTGGGTACCGGCAGCTTGCCGTGCTCGGCTACGTACTCGACCAGCTCAAGCGGCGACTGATGGTTCTTGGCGGCCGTGAACAACTCGTCCTTCGACATGACGGTGAGCTGCTTCATCTCCTTCTGGATGGTACGCATGTGACGCACGGCCTCGACAATGTCGCCCGACCCGGCTTCGCCCTTGGTGCGAATCATCGCGGCGCCTTCGCCAATACGCCGCAGCGCCTCACCCAGATTTCGCGCACCGCAAACGAAGGGAACTTTCTCGAAGGCGCGCTTGTCGATGTGGTTCGCCTCATCGGCCGGAGTGAGCACTTCGCTCTCGTCGATGTAGTCGACACCGAGCGCTTCGAGAACCCGACCTTCCATGAAGTGGCCGATGCGGGCTTTCGCCATGACGGGGATGCTTACGGTCTGCATGATCTCGCGGATCTTGGCGATGCTCGCCATGCGGGCCACGCCGCCTTCTTTGCGAATGTCGGCGGGTACCCGCTCGAGGGCCATCACTGCGGTGGCCCCGGCTTTCTCAGCGATCTGTGCTTGCTCGGCGTTGGTGACGTCCATGATGACGCCGCCCTTGAGCATCTCGGCCAAACCGATTTTCAGTCGTAAGTTGTCATCCAAGTACATGGTGCCCTCCAGGCGGTTCGAAACCGCCTCTGATTGTTCCCGCGGCGACGTTGCTGTTCAGCGGCCCTATTGTAGGACGCTTCCAGCCCCCCTGTCTCGCCGTGGCATTCATCATCTTAGCGCCACGTGCGGTTGTCGGCAAGAAAAGCATTCTTGGGATTCGAGTCGCGCTTTCTCAGGCCGGGTCGATAAGCGTCAGCTTGGCTGTTCATGGAGGAGTTGCGGATACTGAACCGCCAGGACGCCGCGAGTTCCGTGCCTGCTATCTTGGGTACGGTGAACGACGGCCTGTGTGGCATGTAACCGCGCGCTTAGCCCAACAGCCGCCACCCGAGCGGACAGACTGGAGGTTCCGATGAGACGCCGCGACTATCTCAAACTCACTGCCACGGGCCTTGCCGCCTCGACTCCGGTCTCGGGTCTGCTGAGCCCTCCCCCAACCCGCTACCCCATCGTGAACGGTGCCGAGCATGCTTGGGTGCTCAACGACCCGCGGTTCCCCATCAACCCGCGCCTGTCGAACTGCCCGAACGCCCGGCCGCCACGCGAGTACTCCATGGCTCACCTGCTCGCACAGATGAAGGTGTACGGCATCGACAAGGTCGTCATCAGCCACGTCTGCTACTACGGCACCGACAACGCCTACCCCGCCCACTGCGTCAAGCAGCACCCGGACAAGTTCGCCGCGATTGGTCTGCTGGTCGGCGACCGGCTCCACCCTCCGGCTGACCCCGACAATCCCGCGCGCCTCGAACGCCTGATGAAGGACGACAGGTTCTCGGGACTGCGCCTCAGCCCGATCTACGACAAGAACGTCGTATGGATGAACGATCCGGTGACGAATCCGCTATGGAAGAGGGCCGAGCGGCTGGGCGCGGTCTTCAACATCTTCCTGGCACCCCACCAGATCTCGCAGGTCGCCGACGTGGCCGAGCGCTTCCCGGGCGTCAACCTGGTCATCGACCATATCGCGATGATCGACATCACCCGCCCCGACAGTGAAGGCATCGAGCCACTACTTGGCCTGGCCCGCTTCCCGAACGTCTACATCCGCACCTCGCTTCACAACCCATCGCGCGAGGAAATCCCCTATCGGGACATGTGGCCGTACCTGCGTCGGCTCTACGACCGATTCGGACCGAAGCGGCTGCTCTACGCCAACTTCTTCGAGCTGTTGATCATGAAAGATCTGATCCCCTTCTTCACCGAAGAAGACAAGGAGTGGATTCTGGGCAAGACGGCGCTGCAGCTCTACCACTTCGGCTAAGAGCTTGCAGTTCGAAGTTGTGGCGGCTCAATTCGGCGCGGGGGCCACGGCCTCATCCGCGTCCGGGCTGTTTGAACGATATCGCCAAGGGCTTTCTTATCGGTTGGTAGGCGCGGAGTACGCTGCTCTTGAATCCCGCGTTCCTCGGAGCTCGATCTCCGGCCGGCGCCCCCGTGAACCGGGAGCCCTCCGTGAACCAGGAGCACGGTGAAGCAGTAGCACGACGACGCCTCCCACAGTGGCCACTGCCCAAGTCGCGACATTTACGTAGGCGGCGCCCAGCAACCCATGGGTGGGGACGAGCCACAGGAGGCCGGCGAAACACGCTCCACCTGCCGCCAGATACAGCGGAAGCTGCGCCCGAAACAGCCGCAAGCCCGTCATCGTGTAGCCGAGGACGGAGCTGATGAATGAGAGCCCCGCTCCCACCGCCAGCCAAACGAACAGGTCGTGATACCGCGCATATTCGGGCTGGTACACAACGGCGAGGACCCAATCGCCGAAGGCCATCGCGCCAATGACTCCGGCCGCACCCAGCCCCGCCGCCGTGGCGAACAGAAGCAGGAACAGCCGCCGGAACTGTACGGGGTCGGTCCGGGCGTAGAGCGCTAGCCGCGTGACCGCGGCCTGCCCGAGTGCCTGTAGGGGGAGCGCTCCCGCAATAACCAGTTGCGCCGCCGCGGCAAAGTAGCCCAGCGCCTGTTCGCCTAACTCGGCCTCCACCACGTACCGCGGCAGGCCGTTGATCACGCTCACGAGCGTCGCCGCCAGGCCGAGGGGCAACGCCAGCCGCGTCACCCGCCACAGTACGCCGGGCTTCAGCGTCGGTCGAAACAGCTCTTCCCGCTCGGCGGCCAGACGCCGCGCGATTGGGATTTCGTAGAGAGCCAGCACGATGAGGAACCAGCCCGCCATCGCCGCCAGTCCCCATGGCAGACTTCCCGTCCGCCACATCACGCCCCCCAGCAGCGGCAGCGACAACAACCCCTTGACTGCGGTCGAGATCGAGATGACGTCCCAGCGGTCGGACCGCTGCAGCAATCCGAACATCAAGTCGCTCACACCGTCGATCCACTTGACCAGGCCCAACAGCAGGATCACGGCTGCTGTCTCCGGCCGAAAGCCACCGACCGCGACGACCAGGGTAACGATCCCGAGCCCGAGAACGTTCGTGCACAACCGGACACCGAAATAGTCCGAGAAGGAGTGTTCGTCTTGGACGTCGGTGGCGAGTACCGCCCGCAATTGCAGGCGCGTCAGCAGCATGATCGGCGTCACGATCGCCAACCCCAACGCATAACGTCCAACCGTGGCAGGCGAGCCGAGCTTCGCCAGCAGCGCGAAGATACCGGCCTGTGAGAGTGTGAAGACCGCGTTCCCCGAAAACGCCCAGGCCGCGCTCTTGCCGAGCGAGCGGGCGGGAGCTTGCACCGTCGATGGCCGGGGCATACATCCCTTTGATCGACCGCCTAACCGCGATTACGTAGGAACGCGTCGGCTGCCTATGGACGTTCAACCCGATCGACGCCCAGACGGACGAGCCGGCCGGAGGCCACGTCAGATGGTCGGGTCGAGGATCTGCTGAATCGCGGGTTGGTTCAAGTTCCCTGACGAAACGAGGCGGGCGGGGACCTTGACCTCTCGCCGGTGAGGCTGCCCCGACCGTATGTTTTCCATGACCAAGACGGCCGTCCGCCCCAGGGCATAGGCATCGGGAACGATCAAGGCGTCGAGGATGCCGTCGCGGAGCCCCTGCTGTACGGCCGACTCCAGACCGTAGCCGACAACGGCAACCTTCTTGCGCCGTCCGCCCAGCCAAAGCGCGCGGCAGACAGCGACCGTCGCGGCTTCGCCAGGGCAGAAGATCGCGCCCAGGTCAGGGTGCGCGCTGAGCATCGACTCCACTGCATGAATGGCCGCTACCGGGTCGTTGACATTGACAAACCGCGTGACGACGACCAGGTCGCGCCGGGCCGCGGTCAGGTCCGAGACGAAAGTGTGAGCGCGTCGGAGGGCCGCGCCGCGCGAACGCGCGTTCTGCACCAGGGCGACTTTCCTGCTCTTGCCGATCGCGCGGGCCAGGTGTTCGGCGGCGAATTGGGCGGCTTGCTCATGGTCGGTCGCAACGTGGGCAAGTCCGGTCTCTTTGACATCACCCGAAGCTTCGACGAGAACCACGGGGACTTCGGCTTCCGCCGCCCACTGCAACACCGCCTCTCCTTCGGTCCCTTCGGGCGGCCCGAGAATGATTCCATCGGGGACAATCCCCCCGACAGTACCCTCGAGGACGATGCCATCGAGAAGGCCTTCGAGCCGTACGGTCGGGGTTGTCTGTTCAGATGCGTCCAGCCGGGCGACCCAGTCGAGTTGTACGCCATGCTCCTCCGACGCAGTTCGCGCCCCGGCGTGGAAGGCTTGCCAAAAGAGGGAGCGGTCGGCTCTAGGTACCACCGCGATCCGCGCGCCCAGAACTCGGCCGCAACCGACAACGAGGCTGTAGATCTGCCCAAAGGAGAGTAGGAGGAGAGTCCGGCGCTGCATCGGGATGGCCGAGACGCCTGTCGGGGGCGGCGGTGGGCACCGGCCGGCCCTGCGGAAACCTGCGGCCTCGCATCCCCAACATATCGGATCGCAGCGGGGCTCGTTGCCAACTGGGCGCGGTGTCAACCAGTAGCGGCGTTGTATCGCGGCGAGGCCGACCAAGAAAAGGACGGCGCAGCCCGCTTGCGCGGAACTACACCGTCCTCAGGGGCCTTCCACAGGGGTCGGGAAGGAGATTGAAAGGCTTGGGCCGCTATCGGACTTCGACGCGTTTGATCACAACGTCGTGCGTGGGCGGACCCTCATGCCCGATCGTCGCGGCGGTGTGGTCGGCGATCGGGCCGGAGCGCAGGTAGACGGCTTTGTGTTCGCCTGCACCGCCGTCCCCAATCCACATCGCCTGGTGGAGGCCGGCATGCGGACCCTCGATCAAGTTCAGAGCCATCGCTTGGGCGGCAGCAGGTTGTAACTTCATGGCCTCGTTGAGGGCTTCGAGCTTGGCCTGTTGATCCGGTGTCAGAATCGACAGTGCTTGATCGCGCAAGGCCTCGCGCGACATGGGCATGCGTTGGCGCCGCGCGCGGACTTCGAGCGTCAGACGTCCGACCGTAGCGGGGTCGGGCGCGGCCGATTGCAATTCCTGGTCGAGAGCGTGCTGTATCTCGGCGATTTGCTGCACCGCGGGACGCATCTGCTGCATCCGGTCGCGCTGTACCTGATGGAGGCGCGCGATCTGGTCTTCGGTAAGCGAGAGGTGCTCCCGAAGAGCGTCCGCATGCATGGCGGCGCGCCCGTGACGCCCTGGCCCCTGATAGGGCATTCCTTCGGGCTGGGGGCCGGGTTGCGCCAGTAGCGTTGAGACAGAGACGGCAAGCAGTACCAACAATGGCTTCATTGACAGTTTCTCCTGGAAATGCGGCCGGCATACCGCCGGCTCGTGATTTGACGGTTAGACGGAGGCCGGCCCGAAAGGTTAGGTCGAGTGGCTGGATCTCTCGGCAGGATTTGCGGCAACTACCAGCCGCCGGGCTGCGTATGTATCTATACTCCCTGCTGAGAGGTTTCGATGCCCCAGAGTCGTAAGCGGCAATGGCTACCCCTGCCTTGGTTCGTCCTGCTTGCCGCCGCGGCGCTCGGCGGCAGTTCGTCGGCCGCCGAGCCCGATGCGGCGGAGATCGTTCGGCTGTCCTTCGAGCACGACGAAGAGAATGACAAGCTCGCGCGCCACTACACCTTCCATGAACGGGATGAGGAACGTAATTTCGACAAGAAGGGCGAGGTCAAGTCGAGCAAGTCGAAGACCTACGACATCACGATGCTCGACGGCTCGCACTATCAGCGCCTCATCGCGAAGAATGACAAGCCGCTTAGCCCGAAAGATGAGCAGAAGGAACAGCGCAAGCTCGACAAGAGCATCAAGCGCATGCAAGAAGAGACGCCAAAACAACGCGCCAAACGCCGCGCCAAGGAAGAGAAAAAGAAGGCTGAGCAGCGCCGATGGATTCCCGAGGTGCTTAACTCGTTCTACTTTCGGCTCGCCGGCGAAGAGACCGTCGATGGGATCGCGTGCTACGTGGTCGAGGCGGAGCCGAAGGTCAACTATAAGCCAAAGTTCAAGAAGGCCAAGTTCCTCACGAAACTGCGTGGTCGGATGTACATCTCGAAGCAGGAAAACGCGTGGGTGAAGATCGAGGTGGAGACGATCAAGAAGGTGTCGTTCGGGTGGGTCTTGTTCCGGCTGGGCAAAGGGGCGGTGATGGAGGTGACGCAACAGCAGGTCAACGACGAAGTCTGGTTGGTCGACCGCTTCCGCGTGCGGTTCAAGGCTCGGTTGGGACTGGTCAAAGGGTTCAATCAAGAGGTCGTCAGCACGTTCAGCAACTACCGCAAGTTTTCAGCGGACTCGAACGTGGTGTTTGGGGACGTGACGGAGTGAGAGGCGCCCGACGCGAGGGATAAACGGGGAACGTCCCTTTGGCGCCCCTTTGGCGCCGCCACCTATTTCTCCATGTCTACCGCGGCTCGGCTAGGATGGGAGCACGTGGTCCGGCTGAACGTACCCTCAAAGATAGCCCTCCGCGTTGTTGTCACGGTTTTCCTCCTGGCGGTGTGGGCCGCTTGTGGTAACGGCCTCTCGCAGTCGAGCGCCGAGCCGAGCCCCATCGCCACAACCCTCCCCGGTGCGGCCGCCCTTCCCGATGGCCTAACCCGCCAGCTCAACCAGGCCTGGATCCGACGCGAAACCGGCTACCAGCCGCGTACGCAACATCTCAACGACGACGGTAGCCCAAAGTTCACGAACCGGCTGCTCCTCGAAGGCAGTCCGTATCTCTTGCAGCACGCGCATAACCCCATGAACTGGTACCCGTGGGGCGACGAGGCGTTCGCGACAGCCAAGCGGCTCGGCCGGCCGGTGTTGTTGAGCGTGGGGTACTCGACGTGTCACTGGTGCCACGTCATGGAGGAGGAGTCGTTCGACGACGTCGAGATCGCCCGCTACATCAACGAGAACTACATCGCGATCAAGGTCGACCGCGAAGAGCGTCCCGACATCGACGCCATCTACATGAGCGCGGTGCAGGCTATGGGGCAGCACGGCGGCTGGCCGATGACGGCTTGGCTCACGCCCGACCGACAGCCGTTCTACGCCGGCACCTACTTCCCGGCGCGCGACGGCGACCGCGGTGCGTCGAAAGGCTTCCTGACGATTCTCCAAGAGTTGCGAGGCATCTACGGCGAACATCCCGACAAAGTTGCCGAACAAGCCCGCTCCATCACCGCCAAGGTCGAGGCGATGCTCCAGCCCACCGGAGGGCTGTCGCTTCCGGGAGCGGACGTGCTGGGAGCGGCCGTTGCGTACAACCGTACGCGGTTCGATGCGGACCACGGCGGAACGCGCGGCGCGCCCAAGTTTCCCAGCGGCCTATCGGCCCGGCTGTTGCTTCGCTATCACCGGCGCACGGGCGACGAGCAGTATCTCGACATGGTGGTCAAGACGCTCGCCGGCATGGCGCGTGGTGGGATATACGATCACGTCGGCGGCGGCTTCCACCGCTATTCAACCGACGCGCGCTGGCAGGTGCCGCACTTCGAAAAGATGCTGTACGACAACGCGCTGCTCGTCGTGATCTATCTCGAGGCCTACCAGGCGAGCGGCCGTGAGGATTTCGCCGGCATCGCCCGCGAGATTCTGCGCTACGTCGAGCGCGACATGACGGCGCCGGGAGGGGCCTTCTATTCCGCCACCGACGCCGACAGCCTCAACCCCGAGGGCCATCGCGAGGAGGGCTGGTTCTTCACCTGGACGCCCGCTGAGGTCGAGGCCGTGCTCGGCGAAGAGGACGCGCGGTTGGTCAACCGCTATTACGACATCACGGCGGACGGCAACTTCGAGGGGCGCAACATCCCGAACACCTCGCACAGGGTTGACGAGGCCGCGAAAGCACTTTTACTGGAGCCCGAGGCTCTACGCTCGCGTGTCGAACTGTTGCGGGAGGGACTCTACGTGGCACGACGGAAGCGCCCGCCGCCGTTGACGGATGAGAAGGTGCTCACCTCATGGAACGCGATGATGATCTCGGCGCATGCAACCGCAGCGGTCGTGCTAGGCGATGAGCACTACGCCTGGCAGGGCGAGCGCGCCGCGGACTTCCTGCTCGACAACCTGCGACGCGACGGGCGGCTGCTGCGCAGCTATCGCAACGGCCAGGCGCGCCATAACGCCTACCTCGACGACTACGCTTTTCTGATCACGGCACTGCTCGACCTCTATGAAGCTACGGGCAAGCCGCGCTGGCTGCGAACGGCGATCGAGTTGGATCAAGTCCTCGAGGAACACTATGAAGACCGGGCGCTCGGCGGCTTCTTCATGACCAGCGGCGACCACGAGCAATTGCTGGCCCGCGAGAAACCCGCCTATGACGGCGCCGAGCCCTCGGGGAACTCGGTGGCCGTGCTCAACCTGTTACGGTTGCATGAATTCACGACACGGGACGAGTATCGCCAGAGGGCCGAGAAGGCGTTTCGCGCCTTTGAAAGCGTGCTCAAGCGCGCGCCCGCTACACTGTCGGAAATGATGCTGGCGCTCGACTTCCACCTCGATACGCCGAAAGAAGTCGTGATCGTAACACCCGATTCGCGGGCGCAAGCCGAGCCCTTCCTGGCGAAACTGCGCGAGACCTTCCTGCCGAATCGGATTCTCGCGGTGGTCGCCGAGGGCGCGGCGTTGGAGGAGCAAGCCAGGCTGATCCCCTTGCTTGAGGGCAAGCGAGCCATCAAGGGCAAGACGACAGCCTACGTCTGCGAGCAGCGGGTGTGCGAGCTACCAACGAGCGACCCGGCGGTCTTCGCCGAGCAGATCAACAAGGTCCAACCGATGGTTCAACTGCAGTCGCAACCTTGAGGACAGAGCCGCGGACGGGAGTCCGCGGCGCCCTCACGAGTGCGTCTCCGCCGCTTTAACTCAACACCTCGTGCAGTCGGTCGGCCACGATTTCGTGCTCGCCCGCTTTCATCATCCAAACAGAAATCGTCAGGCCGCCCCGGCCACCCGAGATGGCGATCGAGGGTTCGCCCTCGACCATTTCTTTGATCACCTGGCGGGCCGTCTTGCCGCGAGCCGCTTCGTCCCACTTGAGGGTGACGTGGGGGACGCGGTTGGCGATCTCCGGGATGCGGATGCCGGTCTCGATGCCGTCTAGGCCCTTAACTTTGTCGATGATGTGAGCCGCGCGAGCGTCGAGCTCGCGCCGCTCGGCGTCGTGATCGATGCGCAGGTAGCGTTCAACCGCAGCCACCAGCCCCATGATCTCTTCCTTGCCGACCTTCATGCCGCGCCCGATACCGCCGCGCGGGCTGATCGACAGCCAGGCGGCCTCGATCAGATCGGGCCGGCCAAGCAACATGCCGCTCGCCTGCGGGCCGATCAATCCCTTGCCGCCCGAGAACACGACCAGATCGAAGCCTTCGTCCACATAGCCCTTGAGCCGATCCTTCGGGGGCACGTCGGCCGCGGCATCGTTCAACGTCGGGACGTTGTGCTTCTTGGCCACCTCGACCCACTCGGCCCGCTTGATTTGGCCGTCGGGATCGTTCTTGTTGAGGAAGAACATCATGGCCGGGTTTTCCGCCGCAATGGCCTCCTCGAGCTCTTCACGCGTCTCGACCCAAACCGTGCGCGCGCCGGTGAGCCACATCTGCGCTTCGTAGCCGCAGCGATGCGCTTTCTGCGAAATGATGATGTTCGGAACGCCGGTGACATCGGGAAGCTGCTGCGCTTTCTTGGCATCGCCGCGGTGAAGACAGGCCGCCGTTCCGCAGGTGATGGCCGACGCCGCGCCACAGGAGATCATTGCCGCCGGAACGCCGATCATCTCGGCGATCTTTGCCCCGGCCTTCTTCTGCAACTCGGGCAGGTGAACGTGATACTTCGCCGCCTCGACCATCGCCGCCACCACTTCGGCCGGCATAACCGACCCGCCGAGCACCGTCACAGTGCCGCGGCCGTTGATGGTGGGGCGAACGCCGAGGTCCTTGTACGTGACCCTGGCGCCGCTCGTTGTCAGGGTCGACTGGGCGGGCTCACTGCACGCCGACGCGCCGGCAGCCGCTGCGATAGCCGCCGCGGCCGCTCCTGATTGCAGAAGGTCTCTACGACTTGGTTGATTCGACATAACAACTCCTTCCAAAGTGGGCGCTGACTTGTGAACTCGCCCGCCCCGAGTGTAACGCATTGTGAAGGATCCGGAATGATGGCTGCAGCCCCACTGCAATCGTGCCACCCACCACAGCAGAGCCGCGGATGTGAATCCGCGGGCGCGCGGGCTCAGGCCCGCGGCGCGTACGAACGTGCGCTCATGGCCGCTAAGGTTAAAGGGGTGAGAACAACGGTCTCCATTCCGGGTTCGGTTTTCGAGAAGGCCGAACGCCTGGTGAAACGAACAAAGAAATCGCGGAGCCAGTTGTACAGCGAAGCGCTGAACGAGTACCTGGCGCGGCACGCCCCAGATGAGGTAACTGAAGCGATGGATCGCGCTCTGGCCGGCATCGAGAACTCCACAGATCCCTTCGTTTCAGTAGCCTCCCAGCGGGCCCTGAAACGCAGCGAATGGTGATCTCGGAAGGAGTGATCTGGCACCGGCGCCCAAGCCACATGAATGGCTACACCCGGATCTCAAGGCCCCCATCCCCGCGAATCACCCCGCCCTCCCAGGTGACCTCGGTGACCTCGCTCGGCGACTCAGCAATAAACAGGCAGTACTCCGCCGTGACCTTCGACCGGGCCGGGATCCAGCGATAGCACGGCTCGCCGAACAGCCGGCCACGGTCGACCATCTCCCGCCGCGTCTCCGGTATCGGCGACACGCCGAACTCCATCCCGCGCGTGAGCGACCGGCCGTCCCACGGGGACGCCTGGCGCAGGTGATTCTCCTCCCAGATCCCGATCCAAGGGAAGTCCCGCCGCCGCCAGATGTAACCGAACAGCGTCTTCGTGCCGGGGTCGTGCGCCGTGAAAAACACCTGCTCACGCGAGGGATCCATCAGGTGGCAGGTGTAGGCGGCCGAGGACGCCCGATCCGTGTAGGTTCGCAGATCTTCGGTGCCGCCTTCGTTCAGCGGAACCTGAGGCCAAGCGAACTCGTCGCCGAACGGGAAGCGGTCCTTGCCGTCCGCAAACTCCTTCTCGTAGACCTTCGAGCGTGTTGCCGGCATGTGGCAGCGCGTCTTGCCGTTCTTCAAGAAAGGGGGCCCCATTGTCACGTGCTCGGTCCACCCGACGGGGCGGTCGATGTTGCCGAGGTTATCGGCCGTTTCGGTGATGACGACGGCTTGCCCGGCCTGTGACAGGCGCAGCCGGCGCTCAAACCGCATGCCGGTGCGAGTGAGGTCGGCGGTGGCGATGAGTTCGCCCTGCCGGCTCTCCACTTGCCAGTCGGCAGCCGACGCCTCGCCATGAGCGGTCAAGCTCGCGGCGGCTTCGGCCTCGCTGGGCTCGCCGAACAGATCGAAGCACAGATTGTGCCCCGCGATGCCGGCCAACAGCGGCCCGCCCGGAGGCGCCCCGAACTTGCCGTGCTGCGCCGGATCGTACGCGGAAGGCTCGATCGTCTCCCAGATCGGGTCCCAAAGCGGGTTCACTCCGTTCGACTTCAAAGTCACGGCCGCGATGTGGCCGCCGCCCGTCAGTAGGGTGAGACGGAGGTGGTCGTTTTCCAGCTCGGCTTTGCGGCGGTTCTCGATTCCCATGGTTGAAGGTCCTCCTACGGCCCGAGCGTGCGGCCTTTCCATCGCCCTGTCAGGGCTCCCGTCGCAAAAAGCTCGCTACCTGGAGTTCCGCCGAGGACGGCTTCACCCCAGGCTAACATCCGTCCGTCCGCGTCGCGGACTCGGATCCGGTCGGGGCTAGCGGAGTGAAGGTCAGAGTGAGATTCTTCGCCGAGGCCGGCACATGCTCTCGCCTGTTGTGACAGCACGGGCACAGGATGCCGTGCCCCTACATTTTGACCAGCGCCGCTCTCGATTTCGCCACGGACTACTATGGCCGAACCTCATGCAGCAGCGACTTGCGAGCCAGCCCCAGGAACAGATTCTCGACCGACATGCGGGCCATCTCGCGGCGGGTCTCGACGGTGGCGCTGCCGAGGTGCGGCACGATGGTCAAGTTGTCGAGCTGCAGCATCGGATGATCACGCGGCAGCGGCTCGGGATCGGTGACATCCAACGCAGCCGAGGCGATCTGCCCGCTCTTGAGCGCCTCGTACAACGCATCGGTTTCAACCACCGCGCCCCGGGCCACATTGATCAGCGTGGCCGTGGGCTTCATCTTCGATAGGGTGCCGGCATTGATCAGGTGGTGGGTCTCCTCGGTGAGGGGACAACAAAGCATCACGTAATCGGAGCCGGCCAGTAGCCCGTCCAACGACTCATAGCGCGCGTCCAGCTCGTCCTCGACTCGCTTGCGGCGGGTGCGGTTGCGATAGAGCACCGTCATGTCGAAGGCCCGCGCGCGCTTCGCCACCTGGCTCCCGATCGCTCCCATGCCGATGATGCCCAACGTCATGCCGTGCACTTCACGTCCCAGCATGTAGCCCGGGTCGTAGCGTCTGAACTCGGGTGACCGCGCATAGCGGTCGCCTTGGACGATCAACCTCGCGGCGGCCATGAGCAGCGCCATACCCATGTCGGCCGTCGCGCCGTCGAGGATGCTGGGCGTGTTGCCGACCGGGATGCCCCGCGCGGCGGCGTCGGGCACGTTGATGTGGTCGACCCCGACACCGTAGTTACTGATGATGCGTACGCCGGGGATGCGGTCGAGCATTGCCCCGTTCAACGGCGGATGCCCATACGTGTAGATGCCGTCGACCGGGTCGGATGTCCCCGTCTCGGCCAGCCGCCACGGAAGCAACTCCAACCGGCCGTTCATGAAGCCGAGCACGGTGTCGTCGAGAGGGCCATCGGCGATCACCCTCGGGCGGGAAGCGGCATGGCTCGAGATGGCACTGTGCGGGTTGGGAGTCGGTTCCGGCATGGCTTCAGGCTGCTCGATGACGCTATGGACGAGCCGGTATTTTAGCAAGCTGGTCCAAGCAGCCAAAACGTTCGAAGCCCGCGGACCCCGTTTGTAGCAGCAAGTCCCACACGACCAGCGGCATACGACATTACCAAACGTTGGTACCAACTCGAATTAGGTGAATTTTGCTTCTTTTATAGCGTGATTTTCCCACTGACACTACTCGGCAAACGCAGGTAAAAGAGTACTGATGGGTCATGCAGGCACGGTACCGACGAACCGGAACCAAAGTACCGGCGGCAAAGCGCATAAGCGAACCGCGACATGAAACAAACAGACGGTGTCATGCGAAACGACATACGGTCCTGCCGGCCAAACGACTCGACTTCTCGCCGTGGAAGCACGGGCGACCGCGGCGCAGCCGTCGTTGAGTTCTCGCTTGTCTTCGTTCTGTTTCTGTCGTTCCTGTTCGCCGCGTTTGATTTCGCCTTCGCCGTCTTCACACGCGGCACGCTACACCATGCCGTGCGCGAAGGCGTGCGCTACGCCATCACCGGCAGCACGCTGCCCGGGTTGGGCCACGACGACTCGATTCGCGAAATCGTGCGCTCAAACTCCCTCGGTGTTCTCGTTACCGAAGAAGAACTGGATCGGGTTCAGGTCGAGTACTTCCTGCCCGCCTGCTCTACCGGCTGTGGCACCGGCAACAACGCCGCCGGCAACATCGTCGTCGTGTCGGTCGACCAGTTGCCCATCCAGCCGCTCGTCTCGCTGATGGGGCTGATCGACCCCTACTCGATTACCGTCGCCGCTGTCGACAAGATGGAACCTTTTCCGGGAGCCCCGCCCCCGCGGGTATTGCCCCCATAGGAATCGCCGAGGATAGCTGATGCAATCGAAATGTCACGCCGACCATCGCTGTAGGAGACACCGCGGACATGCCGAGGGCGGCCAGAGCGCGCTCGAGTTCGCGCTGTCGTTGCCGTTTCTGGTGGCGATCGTGGTCGGCACGTTCGCCGTTGGTATGCTGCTGGACCGTCACATGACGGTGACCCAGTTGGCCCGCAACGCCGGCAACATGTACGCGCGGGGTATCGACTTCGCGAGCACTCAGAACCAAGAAGTGCTGCTGCGCGCCGCCAGCAGTATGGGTATGACGCCAACCGGGGGTGACGGGGTCGTCTATCTTTCGCTGGTGATCATGGCGCCTCCCGGGTCAGGCAACAACGAGAACCTGACCGTCGTCGCGCAGCGCTTCCAGATTGGTAATCCTTCGATCAGCCCAAGCCAAGTGGGGGCGCCTCCGTTCCTCCCCAACGGCAGCGTGCCCGACTACTTGAACGATCCCAACGCGGTGGCGACCTTGCCTGCCGGCATCACCAATGTGATGCTGGCGAGCGACCGCATCTTTGTCAGCGAAGTGGCTCACCATCCGAGGCAGATTCTATTCCCGAGCATTGTCGCTCCCGAGACCATGTCGACGATCGCCTTCTTCTAGCGTCCCGTCCCAGAGAGATTCACAGAGAGGTTCACCATGCTCCGCCGCCGCCAATCCAACCAAGGTCAAGTTATCGTCATGCTCGCCGTGGGCGCGGGACTCTTCTTTGGCCTGACGGCTTTGGCCGTCGACCTAGTCTACCTCTACATGGTCAAAGCGCACCTGGTGACGACGGTTGATGCCTGCGTGCTAGCCGGCGCTCGGGCCCTCGGCCGGGGCAACACGGCCGCCGAACAGCAGACGGAAGTCAACCGGGTAGTCGGTGCGCTCTTCGACGCCAACTTCCCCGTTGGTTATCTCAGCGTCAACACGCGATCGCACGCCACCCCGGTTATTCAGCCCGGCCCGGTGCCCGGCACGCGCGAGGTTCGCCTCTCCGCCAGTGCATCCGGCGCCACGTTTTTCATGCGCTGGCTCGGTTGGAACGAGGTAGACCTATCGGCCGTGGCAAACGCAATTCGCCGTGACGTGAACCTGATACTTGTTCTCGACCGTTCCGGTTCGATGAACGGCGGCACCGGTTTCAACCCCGGCCCCACATCGTTCGATGACTTGCAGTTCGCCTCCAAGGAGTTCGTCGGCAACTTTGACAACAACCGCGACCGCCTTGGCCTGGTGAGCTTCGGTACCGCGACGGCGGTAGATCGGGTTCCGGCCACCGGGTTCAAACCGGCCTTGCCCAACATGATCGACGACCTGGTGTCTGTGAATTCCGGCACGAATTCGAGTGACGGTATCTGGCGCGCTTGGCAAGAGTTGGTCACTCTGAACGACACGGATGCGCTCAACGTGATTCTGTTCTTCACCGACGGCGCTGCGACCACTTTCACCGGCAACTTCGAGATCACAGATGGGCCCTGCGATGGGTTACAGCGGGTCGGCACGGCGTGGGGCTTTACGAACTCCACCAGCACAAGGACTATGGGGCTGACCATAGTCAACGCCGGTCCACCCCCGTACTCGGGCGATCAAGTCGACTTTATCCCGGGGTGCGGCTTTCAATGGGACGACAACCTCGTCGACCGTGTTCCCGAAGTACCGGGTCCTGTTGTCGGATGCAATCCGCCAAGTCCGTTAAATACATCGCGGTGCTTGCAGGTTGACGGTCGTGTCATCTTACCCAAGAATGGGAACGGCTTGGTCGACACGACCGCCAACAATCTCCGGACGATCTCCGCGAACCTGACCATCAACGCGGCCGTGGCAGCGCACAACGACCCGAATGTCCCGGTCAAGATCTTCAGTATCGGGCTGGGTGGAAACGCGCCTCCCCCTGCACTGCCTTTGGATGTCGACCTTCTTTTTCGGGTGTCGAACGACCCGCGGTCGCTGGTGTTTGACTCCACTGTGCCGGTGGGCCGCACGATCGTTGCTCCCGATGCCTCGCAACTCCTCAGTGCCTTCCAGCAAGTGGGAAACGAGATCTTCCGCTTGATTCTGTAGGGTTCTCGCAAAGCCACCAAGAACCGCCAAGAACGCAAAGGATACGTCCAGGTTTTCTTAGCGCCCTTGACGGTTCTTTGCACCTTGGCGAGACACGCCTCCTGATAGAATGGGCAACCGCAACGGCTGCCCATGCCCACATTCGATCTACACTGGGTCCGCTCTCAATTCCCGGCCCTTGATCTCGAAGTCAACGGCCAACCCGCCGTGTTCCTCGACGGGCCCGGCGGCACCCAGGTCCCGCAACGCGTCATCGAGGCCATCAAAAACTACCTGGTCAACGCCAACGCCAACACCCACGGCGCCTTTCTGACCGCCCAACGCACCGAGCAGATGCTGGCCGACGCGCACGCCGCCGTGGCCGATCTGCTTGGCTGCGACGCACGCGAAGTTGCGTTCGGACCCAACATGACCACGTTGGCCTTTGCGCTGAGCCGGTCGATTGGCCGTGATCTGCAACCGGGCGACGAGATCATCGTGACGCAACTCGATCACGACGCCAACGTCGCTCCCTGGTGGGCTCTGGAAGAACGCGGCGCGGTCATTCGTACGGTTGACTTTCACCTCGAGAACTGCACGCTCAACCTCGACCACCTGCAAAGCCTGCTCAACGAGCGCACGAAGCTGGTGGCGGTCGGCTATGCCTCGAACGCCGTGGGCACGATCAACGACGTCGCGGCGATCACGAAGGCCGCGCACGAGGCGGGCGCCCTTAGTTTCGTCGACGCGGTCCACTACGCGCCGCACGGGCCGATCGACGTTCGCGCCATCGACTGCGATTTTCTGGCCTGTTCGGCGTACAAATTCTTCGGACCGCACGTCGGCGTGCTCTACGGCAAGGCCGAGCACCTCGAGCGGCTGCGTCCCTACAAGGTGCGTCCCGCGCCGAACGAAATCCCCGACTGCTGGGAAACCGGCACGCAGAACCACGAGGGCCTGGCGGGGGTCGTCGCCGCCATCGACTATCTGGAAGAGCTAGGCCGCCGCCATAGTCCGGACCCGCTGCCCAAGGGAAAGGCGGGCCGCCGTCAAGCGCTCGTCAACGCCCTGAGCGCCGTGAGTCAATACGAGAGGGATCTGGCCGGGCAACTCATTCCGAGGCTGCTCGCAATCCCGGGCGTCGAGTTCCACGGTATCCGCGACCCGGCGAGGTTCGACCGGCGTACGCCGACGGTGTCGATTCGCCTCGAGGGAGTGCACCCCCAAGACTTGGCGGCGCAACTTGGCGAACAGGGCTTGTTCGTCTGGGACGGGAACTACTACGCCCTCAACGTGACCGAGCGGTTGGGGGTGGAAGAGAGCGGTGGCATGGTGCGGATCGGGCTGGTGCACTACAACACGTCAGGCGAGATCGACCGCCTACTTGCAGCGCTGACCGGGGTTTCTCGCAAAGGCGTTTCTCGCAAAGACGCCAAGAGCCGCTAAGAACGCAAAGAACGTCTTATGATTAGATTCCTCTTGGCGGCTTTGCGGTGCTTTGCGCCTTTGCGAGAAACCCAACTCGAACGCCTTCTGAGTACCGTCTCGCAATCTCGGTAATCTTTTCTCGATCTTCCTCCGCCACCGGCGTGCCCGGCGGACGGACCGGCCCGCCCGCGCGCCCTAGAGCCTCCAGCCCCACCTTGATCCCACTGATGCCGTATCCCGGCTTGACTCCCCGCAACGCGACGACTGGCTCGATCTTGGCCTTCAGCACCGCGTTCATCTCGTCGACGCGTCCCGCCACGCCATGCTGCCAGAACTCTCGGCACGCGGTGGGCACGAACACTGCGACCGCCGTGGTGTAGGCGCGCGCGCCCGCCGGCATCGCCTTGGCGGAGTGCGCCTCGCTTTCACCGATCCACAGAAAGTTGTCGGGGATCAGCGAGCCCAGCGCTTGCCCGACCTTGATGTCGCCGCTGGCGTCTTTGAAGCCGATGACGTTGGGCAACTCCGCCAGGCGGCGAATCGTGTCGGCCCAGTGCGGCTCTTTGCCGCGCGGATAGAGGATGATGCCGGTGTTCACCGATTCAGCAACGGCCTTGAAATATCGATAGGCGCCCTCGGCGTCACTCGAGCCGTAGGGCGGCGAGAACAGAAGAACCGCGTCGGCCCCGGCGGCCTCCGCGTTGCGCGCCATGTCAAGCGCGAGCCGGTATCCGCCGCCCGCGCCGACGACCACCGGCATCTTTCCTTGGGAGCCGGCCACCGCGGCACGCGCCATGGCTCCTTGTTCGTCGGCGTTCAGCGTGAAAAGTTCGCCCAACCCGCCGCCTACCACGATCGTCATGTCGGGCGTACCGGCCTTGGCATGGAAGGCGGCGTTCTTGCGCAAGCCTTCGGCATCGAGCGTGTAGTCGGCCAGGAACGGCGTCGTCAGGAAGTTATGAACGCCTCGTAGCCGCTTCATGAGCGTCCGCATCTCCGGGGCCTGCGGCGAAGCTTTCTTCGCGGACCCCGCGGCGGAGGCGCAAACGCCGAGGCTCAACCCCGCGGCGGCCTGACGAAACAACGCACGTCGAGTCGTTGCAATCATGTGTTTCTCTCCCATCCGCGTAACGGTCCGCTTAGCCTATCACGAGAGTGTTTCTCGCAAAGGCGCAAAGGACCGCCAAGCAGGCAAAGAACATCATTGATTCTCCCCGAACTTCTTGGCGTCTTGGCGATCCTTTGCGCCTTTGCGAGAAACGAACTACAATCCCCACGATGACTACTCGCCGCACCTTCGCCAAAGCCGCCACTCTCACCGCTCTCTCCTACCAACGAGTCCGCGGGGCCAACGACCGTGTCCGCCTTGGTTTCATCGGTGTCGGCAACCGCGGCACGTCGCTCGTGCGCGCCACCAAGGAATACGCCGACCAGCACATCGCCGCCGTCTGCGACATCCGCTCCGACTACATGGCGAACGCCGCCGAACTCGCCGGCACCAGCCCTACGCTCTACAAGGACTACCGCCATCTCATCTCCAAGCCCGACATCGACGCCGTCGTCATCGCCTCGCCCGACCATTGGCACGCGCTGATGATGATCGACGCCTGCAACGCCGGCAAGGACGTCTACGTGGAGAAGCCTCTGTCACTCACCATCCATGAGGGCCGCCGCATGGTCGAGACGGCCAAGGCGCGCCGTCGCGTGGTGCAAGTGGGCATCCACCGCCGCTCGGCGCCCTACTGCAAGGAGGCGGCCGACTTCGTCCGCTCGGGCGGCGTCGGACACGTCACCGTCGCTCGGTGCGCCCGCGTCGCCAACGAGTATCCGCGCGGCATCGGCAGTCCCGGCGACGCCGAGCCACCGGCCGACGTCGACTGGGACCTCTACCTCGGACCCGCCCCAGCCGTGAAGTACAACGAGAACCGCTTCAGCTACAAATTCCGCTGGTTCTACGACTACTCCGGAGGACAGTTGACCGACAACGGCGTCCACTTCCTCGACCTGATCCAATGGGGCCTCGGCCAGGACGCGCCGCTGTCGGTCACGGCCATCGGCGGCAAGTACGCCGTCGAGGACAACCGCCAGACTGTCGACACGATGGAGGCGCTGTGGCAGTTCCCCGGCGCGACACTGGTGACGTTTTCTGATTTCGGCTGCAACGCCGCGCCGGTCAGTGCGAGCAAGCCGTTCCTGGCCGAATGGCGAGGGACGAAGGGCACGGTCTACGTCCACGGTCGCGGTTATGAGGTGATTCCGGAGAAGAACGCCACCTCCCCCTCGCCCGGAGGCAACCCGCTACCCGAGGGCCGCGAACGTCGCCTGGCGTTTCGCGACTCGTTCGAACCCCAGATGGAGGCGAGCCAAGTCGAAGGCCGCGCCGACACCCGCTTCCACATCCGCAACTTCCTCGACTGCATCAAGAGCCGAGAGAAGCCGAACTGCGACGTCGAAACGGCTCACCGGTCCACGACGACGGCCATCGTCGCCAACATCGCCTACAAGACCCGCCGGCATCTCGTCTGGGACCGCATGAACGAGCGCTTTACCAACAGCGACGAGGCCAACGGGTATTTGCACTACGAGTACCGCAAGCCGTGGATGCTGGCATAGAGGAATAGAGACTCGTTTACGACGAAAGTTGACCTGTCTGGTAGAATATGGGCGCTGCAAGGCCGACGAGCGCATCCGGTCAGGACGGAACTCTACGTTGGGGTTGCCCGCACGGCGGAAGATCAGAAACCAAGCAAACGGGCGCGATGGATAGGCATAGCGGTGACTACGCTCAGCGGCGTGGTTGCTACCGTTGGAGCCACTTGGTATTCCGTCAATAGGACCGAGCAAATTGCCATCACGGCCGCGCAATAAGGGGAAACGCAATCGCGATTGTGGAGGAGCACGTCATCAATGAGAAAGCTATGGACATTAGGCGACTTGCCCGCCTCATCGAGCGCAGAAAACATGAGCTCAGTGTGGGTGTTCCTATCAGCGTCGTGGAAGTAATTGAAGGCGCAGAATTCAATATTCTGAACACTAGATATCTAGACTTTGCTAAAAAGGATCAGTTTAAGTCAACGTTCGACCAGCTGTATGCCTCTCTTGCCCCTGGGGACTTTACGCCTGTGGAGAATGTACCCCACGCGGCGTTATTGAATGAACTCGCAATTGCTATCCAGGAAGGCAAGCCTACTGAAGCCCTACAGAAAGTATCTCAATTGGTGGCTGAGTACGAAGCCGAGGCGGCCCCAGTCAAGGGAGTGACCCGTCCCAAGGTCAGCTTGACTGAAAGCCTCCGTACGCTCTACAGGAAGGATCCAATAGCGTTAGCTGGCATAATGCTTGGACTCGCGACTTATGGCTGGCTGTTCTCACGGCCGCGTTTTCGACGAGCACTGCTCCGAGTGGTCGGTCGGCTCACCGAGTGAGCTCATTGCGCGGGGTCGGGTTTCGCTCGAAATCCGGCCGGTCGTTTACGGCCGGTGCCCGAACCCCACACTACACACTCTAAGCCCGTTTCAACGGGCTCCGTCCCCGGCTTCAGCCCCCTCCAACCGCTGGGCACGGCAGTGCTACCGTAGGCGACATGCCGAAACGTTTTCTGCAGCCGAGCATGCTCCTTGTGCTTCTGCTCGTGGCAAGCTGCGGCGCGCCCCCACCTCTACCCGCGCCCGAGTTCACAATCACCGAAACGGACGATCAGGTCCTGATCGCTTCTTCAACTCTCGAAGCCGGCATTCGCAAGCGCGGCTACGTCAGCGGCGTCTACCGCCAGACCTTCCTCGACAAGAAGACCGGCTTCCGCGACGCTGGCTTTGGGCTCGACATCGCCGACTTCATCCTTGAGGCGGGTAGCGACGAAGCCTACCGCGACCAGCTCGACCCGCGGCTGATCTACGAGTTCAACAACCTCGTCCACGGCTCGATTCCCAAACGCATGGTGGAGGGGCCACAGATCTGCACGCAAGCCAAGCAGATGGACCCCGCCATCACCCAGGGCGACGACTTCGTGTCCGTGCGGATGTCGTTTGACTACCACTTGGCCGCGCACGGCAAGAACACCGGGTCGCTATGGGAGCAGACGATCGTCTTCCCGACCGGCAAGCGCTACTTCGTTTCGAGCCAAAAGATCACCGCCAAGAACGCCTCCGACGAAATGTTCCTGCGCATCGACATGCCCGGCCACATCCGCCACGAGCGCGGCGACACCTTCAGCGAAATCTACCTGAGCTACGTGGGCCGCATTCCCTCGTCCGAGTTCTTCGACGACTTCCCGCCCGACGCCAAGTTCCACTATCGCCGCGGGCGTGACCCAGCGCCGCCGCGATTCATCCGCGCCTACCGCCTGCGCGACCCCGACACGGGCCGCGACGGGCCCTGGCTGGCCGGCATGACGCTCGATCCCGCGATCGTCTACGAAGGTTGGTGCCACCAACGTGGGTACATCTGCCTGATCGAGGAGTTCGGCCCGGGACGCGTCGAGCCCGGCGACTCGTTCAGCGCCGCGTTCATTGTCGGCTACTTCGACTCGATCGAGGAGATGGAGAGGGTGTACGACGAACACGCCGGCGCAACGGGGCTGGCGGTCGGTCCCGGCGGCTGGGAACTCGTCAGATGACGCATTTACTCGTCCAACTGCCCGAACACATCCCGGATTTCGATCCCGCTCTTCAGGAACCGCTCGTTGGCACGCCAAGCATTACGGTTACGGTGGTCCCTGGCGATAACCTGGTCCAAAGCCGGTTCAATCGTTTCGGTTTGGGTCCTGGCGCCGATGATCTTTCTCGCGCGTTCGATCTTGGCCGCGTCCAGACGGAAGTGCTTGCGGGTCCGACTATTCTTCGTCTCTTCCATCCCCTGTCTCCGTTCTTAATTTAGCTGTCCGAGCAGAAGTTTTCGAACTTTGGGCTTGGTCTTGCAGCACCGCCGGAACAATCAAAATCGCGATGCGAGCCAAAGCTCCTATGCTAGCATCGTGCTGCCGAGCCAAAACGAAGGGGCTGGCAGGAAGGACCGCCACGATGAAGAGACGAAATTTCTTGACGACGACAGCCGCTGCCGCTGCGACCGGTTTCCTCCCAGAACAGTCGCAAATCCTCAAGGCCATGCCGAGCGCGGAGAGCGAATTCGGCAAGGTGAAGATCACGGGCGTCAAGACCGCCTCGGTGATGATCAAATACCCGGCGCACTTGGTGAAAGTCGAGACGGACTCGGGTCTGTACGGCATCGGCGAGGCGTTCAATCGTGACGGCATTCTCGACCACATCCGCGCGCTCGAGCAAACCGTAGTCGGTGAAGACCCGCTCCAGGTCGACTACCTGTTCCAGAAGATGTCCGAGGCCAAGCTGGGCCACGGCTCCTGGACCGGCTCGGTACCCTCGGCCATCTCAGGCATTGAAATCGCTTTGTGGGACTTGGCGGGCAAGATCCTGAAAGTCCCAACTTACGTGCTGCTTGGCGGTAAGTTCCGTGACAAGCTGCTGATCTATCACGACACGGGCTCGCCCAAGACCGCCGACCCCGCGGCCTGGGTCGCGGAAGCACAGAAGTCAGTCGAGTACGGGTTCAAAGCCACCAAGTTCGACCTCGATTGGGAGAGCCGTGCGCAACAGCTCGCAGGGCTGCCCTACCAATACCGCGGCGAGATGTGGAACCGCTCCATCAGCACTGTCGAGATGGAGCAGTGGGTGAAGATCCTCGAAGCGATCCGCCTCGAACTCGGGCCGCACTACCCGCTGGCGATCGATTTGCACTTCAACTACAACATGGGCGACTCGATGAAGTTCGCGCGCATGACCGAACACCTCAACCTGTGGTTCATCGAGGACCCCGTCCCTCCGCAGAACGCCGACGCCATGGCGCGCTTCACACGCGACTGTCCGGTCCCCACCGCCACCGGCGAGAACCTCTACACCCGCCACACCTTCCGCGACTTCATCGAGAAGCAGTCGTGCGATATCATCCAACCCGACCCGCAGAAGGTCGGCGGCTTGCTCGAGACCAAGAAGATCGCCGACTGGGCCGACCTCTACTACATCACCATGGCCTGCCACAACATGTGCACACCGGTCGGAACGGTCGCCAACGGGCACGCCTGCACGGCGATCCGCTCTTTTGTGACCCTCGAATCCGACAGCGTCGAGCTGGGCTACTGGGACGACATCATCCAGACCGACAGCGGCAAGGTCTTCAAGGACGGCTACCTCGAGATGACCGACAAGCCGGGCCTCGGCATTGAGCTCAATGACGACGTTTGTCGCGCCCACTTGGCCGAAGGCTCGGGCTACTTTGACTAGCTCCGGGGAGTCTGAACCGCTTGTGTCCGTTGCCTCGACGTCTCTTCGGCGATGAGTTGTTGCGCGCGGGCGGCGACTGCCTGCCGCTCGTCTTCCGGCAACTCGTCGAGGATCTCTCGCGACTTCACACTCATGGCTTGTCTTCTTTCGCTTTGATCGGCTTTCTCTTTCATCCAGGCTAGGCTCGCATCCCGGGGTCAACTCGGCCAGCGTCGGTTGATATCGAGACGGACCATGGCGGTCTCGTCCGAGGCGCCGAGAATCGAGTTGGGAGCATACCGCCGGGCCACGAAGCGCGAGCCGGCCACGATCCCGCCGCCGGCGATCATCAGCACGGCCAGAGCGATGCAAAAGAAAATGATGTCGAGTAGCAGTACGGACAGGTCGTCGTAGCGGTGACGCGTGCGGTGAGTCTCGGTGACCTCGGCGGCATAGCGCACGCGGGAGAGCAAGCGCTGCGTCTCGTCGGCTGAGGGGGATGAAATGACCGTGGCGATGAGCGGGCCGGCACGCTTGGCCGTAATCTGCGTGAGTTCGTTGAAGGGGCCGATCTGCCCCTGGGCGATCTGCGGCGACGGATAGCTGAAGAGAATCATTCTGAGCTGTCCTGATGGCGTGTCATACAGGACATACTGCCCTTCGGTGCCGAAATGAAAAGCAGCCACCGAGGGAGGAACCTCCGGCGCCACTTCCTCGAGCGACACCGGACCGAGAATGTATCGCCCCGAGTACGGGATGAGCTGGTCGGTCGGAACGTACTTCAGTACCGGAGGTCGGGCGGATAGGGTCACGCGCGGCAGGAAAGCGAGCATCGCCTCAACGTGCTCGTCATCGGCCTCCGGGCCTTCCATTTGGACAACATAGCTGCCGAAACGGATGGTCGTAGCATTGCCTTGACGCAGCGCCTGCTCTCCGTAGGGGACCAGTTCACCCCCGTCGGGCCGTAGCCACTGATAGCCGGCGAAGGCGCCGGTCGAGTCTTGAAAGCGATAGGCGGCCAACTCCAGCGCTTCGCCCTGGGCCGTCAAGTAACGGCCCTGTTCCGCTTCCTCCAGGCCCAGTTCAGCGAACAAACTCGCCTGGGGAGGCTGGACCGGCTCCAGGCTCCTGCGCTCGAACGGGCCGAGGGCTTCGGGGAGGAGTTCGGCCGCGGCGTTGCCGACGAGCAGGAATCCTAGAACAACAAGGGTGGGGAATAGCCTGGGGGCCCTGATTGGTGTCATCGATGGTGGCTGTGTCCTAGGAAGCTCTGGCACCGCTGGGCGTCGAAAGGTTCCTTTCCTGGGACCATGCGAGTGGCTGGAGAATCAGGCGCCGCGACCAAGGGAACTGCCGGGCGCGCCGCAGCCTTGCTCGTCCTTCGCGGATCGGTCTACGACCCGCGGCCGCAGCACTTCTTGTGCTTCTTGCCACTACCGCAGGGGCAGGGGTCGTTGCGCCCAACTTTCTTGCCGCGGACCACCTGCTTGACCTCCGCTCGTGACGAGCCCGCACCGGCCATCTGCACCTGCGCCAGTTCTTTCTTCTTCTTGCGGCGGATATCGCGAGTGAACTCCTCGATGCTATCCTCTCCGGCGCCGACGCCGACCGGCACCATCTCGCCTTCGTCGCCGTCGGTCGGGCCTGCCGGGGTCATCACCGGACGGGAGGCCTCGTCCGACGGAGGCCCACCAGCCGCCGGCCGCAGGTGGAAGAGGAACTTGATCGCCTCTTCCTCGAAGCGATCCATCATGGCCTGGAAGAGCTCGAACGATTCCTTCTTGTACTCGACGAGCGGGTCGCGCTGGCCGTAGCCGCGCAGACCGATGCCCTCCTTGAGGTGGTCCATCGAGAGCAGATGGTCTTTCCACTGCGCGTCGAGAAGCTGCAGCATGATCATGCGCTCGGAGTAGCGCAACCGCTCCGTGCCCATCTGCTGCGCTTTCTCGTTGTACTGGGCTGTCAGGAACTCGGTGATGTGCTCGCCGATCTCCTCCCGATCGGTAGAGTTGATCGCGACATTATCGATCGTCTGGCCGAACTGGTTGGCGACGTCCGTCCGCAAACCGGCCAGGTCCCAGGTATCGGGATGGGTCTTCTCGGGGCAGCGCGCCATGACGGCACCCCGCACGAGGTCCTCAACCAGCCCAACAAGGTATTCCTTCTGATCACGCCCCTCGAGCAGCTTGCGGCGCATGCCGTAGACGGCCTCGCGCTGCTTGTTCATGACGTCGTCGTACTTAACGAGGTGCCCGCGCGCTTCGAAATTCTGCGCCTCGACGGCTTGCTGCGCCTTCTCAATGCGGTTGGTGATGAGTTTCGACTCAATGGGCATGTCTTCTTCCATGCCCAGCCGCAGCATCAGGTTTTGCACCTTCTCGCCGCCGAAGATGCGCAACAAGTCGTCCTGGAGCGAGAGGAAGAAGCGCGATTCGCCGGGGTCGCCCTGGCGGCCGGCTCGGCCGCGAAGCTGGTTGTCGATGCGCCGGGCCTCGTGCCGCTCGGTGCCGACAATGTGCAACCCGCCCAGTTCGATGACCTCGTCGTGCTCTTTGTCGGTTTGCTCCTTGAACGTCTTCAACTCGACGTCCCACTCCTCCCGGGTCATCAGGTCGGGGTTGCGGCCCTGTTTGCGCATAGCCTCGCGAGCTAGGTACTCGGGATTGCCGCCGAGCAGAATATCGGTACCGCGGCCGGCCATATTCGTCGAGACCGTTACCGCCCCCTTGCGGCCCGCCTGCGCGACGATCATCGCCTCGCGGTCGTGTTGCTTGGCGTTCAAGACCTCGTGCTTGACACCCATCTTCTTCAAGGTGCGCGAGAGTGTCTCGGACTTCTCGATCGAGATTGTGCCCACCAGAACGGGCTGTCCCAACTCGTGCAGGTCCTTGATCTCGTTCGCGGCGTTGCGGAACTTCTCGTCCTCGGTCCGGTAGACCATGTCGGCGTGCTCTTTGCGGATCAGATCCCGGTTGGTCGGGATGACGACCACATCGAGCTTGTAGATCTTGCCGAACTCGGCCGCCTCGGTATCAGCCGTGCCGGTCATGCCGGACAGCTTTGTGTACATGCGGAAGTAGTTCTGGAAGGTGATGGTGGCGAGCGTCTGGTTCTCGCGCTCGATCTTGACGCGTTCCTTGGCCTCGACCGCTTGGTGGAGTCCGTCGCTCCAGCGCCGCCCCGGCATGAGGCGGCCCGTGAACTCATCGACGATGACGACCTGGCCGTCTTTGACCACGTAGTCCTTGTCGCGCTGGAACAGCGTTCCGGCCTTGAGCGCCTGCTCGACACAGTGCTTCAGCTCGTAGTTGGTCAGCTCATTGATGTTGCTGATGCCGAGGGCCTTTTCGACCTTCACCTCGCCCTGCTCGGTCAGCCAGGCCGTGCGGTGCTTCTCTTCGATAATGTAGTCGCCGGTATAGGTCTTGTCGCGTGGCTCTTCGCCCTCGATGACCTCGCCTCGCTCGAGCTTCGGGATGGCGCGGTTGACCTTGTAGTACTTGTCGGTCGACTCTTCGCTCGGACCTGAGATGATCAGCGGCGTGCGCGCCTCATCGATCAAGATCGAATCCACCTCGTCGACAACCGCGAAGTTGTGCCCGCGCTGGACGCAATCGGCGAGGTCGAACTTCATGTTGTCGCGCAGGTAGTCGAACCCAAACTCGTTGTTGGTGCCGTAGGTAATGTCGGACCCGTAGCTCTCCCGCCGTTCCTGCTCGCTGAGGTCGTGGACGATCACGCCGGTGGTGAGCCCGAGAAAGTGGTAGAGCCTGCCCATCCACTCCGAGTCGCGCCGCGCCAGGTAGTCGTTGACGGTGACGACATGTACGCCCTTGCCCGACAGCGCGTTGAGGTAGCCCGGCAGAGTGGCCACGAGCGTCTTGCCCTCGCCCGTCTTCATTTCGCCGATCTTGCCTTCGTGCAGCACGATGCCGCCGATCAACTGCACGTCGAAGTGCCGCATCTTGAGCACGCGGCGGCCCGCCTCGCGGCAGACGGCGAAGGCCTCGATCAGCAGGTCGTCGAGCGGCTCGCCTTGCTCGATGCGCTGCTTGAACTCGGCGGTCTTGGCGGCCAACTGCTCGTCGGAGAGCTTCTCGACCTCCGGCTCGCGGTCGCTAATCGCCACCATCATCGGCGAAATCCGCTTGGTTTCGCGGTCGTGTTTGGTACCGAAAACCTTCGCCAGTAGGTTGTCAAGCATGGTGGGACCGAGAGGGAACCCTTTGCGCTTATTGTAGCGCAGGGGTCAGGCAGGCCTGATGTTCCTGGCCTTGCATGGATCAGCATCGAATCGAGCATTGTTTGTTACAGATTCTCCTATCGCGCAATTCTGCTCGCCTGATGTGACCGTCTATAATCGAGACTGTTGGTCTCGTTGCGCCGCAGGTCCACCCCATGAAGCTTGACACCCTAGCCGTTCATGCCGGCGATCGCAAGAAACCGGGCGAGTATATTCCGGCGACGACGCCCATCTTTGGGGCGTCCAGCTACTACTACGAGCACGTCGAGGATCTCGACCGGGTCTTCAAGGACGAGGCCGCCGGCCACGGCTACTCGCGTTACGGCAACCCGACCACCGCCGCGCTGGAAGAGTTGGTGGCGACGCTCGAAGGCGGCGACCTGGCCGTGGCGACATCCTCGGGTATGGCCGCGCTGCATTTGGCTCTACTGGCCGCCATCACCGACCGCCGCAAGTCGATCGTGGCGGCGAACGTGCTCTACGGACAGACATTCACGCTGCTGATGAACGTGCTCGAGCCGGGCGGCGTCGATGTGAGTTTTGCCGACCCCTGCGACTTGCCGGCCTTTGAAGCCGCGGTCGCCGAGGCGAAACCAGCCTGCGTGCTGGTGGAAACCATGTCGAACCCGCTGTTGCGGGTGCCCGAGATCGACAAGCTCGCCGAGATCGCCCACCGCCACGGCGCACTCGTGATTGTCGACGCCACCTTCACGACGCCGGTGCTGATGCAGCCCATGAAACTGGGCGCCGATTTCGTGATTCACAGCGCCACCAAGTTCCTGTCCGGCCACGGAGACGTCCTGGGCGGAATCGTGGTGGCGCAGGAGGAGCACCGCGCGATCCTACAGGCGCTGACGCGCACGCTCGGCCCGAACCTCGGTCCGTTCGAAGCCTATCTGGCGATGCGTGGTATAAAGACGCTGCCACTGCGCATGGAGCGCCAATGCCGCAACGCTTGCCGCGTGGCCGCCTGGCTGAGCGGACATCCGCGCGTCGAGAAAGTTCACTTCCCCGGAGACCCGCGACACCCCGACGCGACGGCCATCAAACGCCTGCTGCCCGACGGCCTCTACGGCGCGGTGGTTAGTTTCGAGATCAAGGACGCCAAGGAGCCCGACATCTTCCGTTTCATCGACGCCTTGCAGCTCGTCGTGGGGGCCACGACGCTGGGCGACGTGCATACGCTGGTGCTCTACCCGGTTATGAGTTCCCATCGCGACTTGGCGCCGAAGCAGCGGGAACGATTGGGTATTCGCGAGAATCTGCTACGGCTTTCGGTCGGCATCGAGGCAGTGGAAGACATCGAGGCCGACCTCGACCGCGCGCTCGCGGGTTAGGCAACCCCTCTCAAACGCACAATGCCTCCCCTCGGTGACTGTCACCCTTTTTCGCGTCAGCGCGATATGAACAACCTACCGACGCGTTCGCGTGCGAAAAATGGCTGACTGTCACCAGAGCACACGCCCCGAAGAATCGATGTCCACCTACTCGCGTCGAGACTGGCTCAGCACGACCCTGGGAGCGGCATCCGCCGCGGCGCTCGCGCCGCGCGCCTCCGCCAAGAGCAAGAAATCCCCTGAACTGAACGTCCTCTTCATCGCGGTGGATGACCTGCGCCCGGCCCTGGGCTGTTACGGTCTCGCGAACGCCCGCACGCCGCATATCGACGCCCTGGCGGCGGATGGCGTGCTGTTCAGCCACGCCCATTGTCAGCAGGCCGTGTGCAGCCCTTCGCGCACGTCACTGATGACCGGCCTGCGCCCCGACGCGACGCGCGTCTACGACCTCGAAACGCACTTCCGGCGCTACCGGCCCGACGCCGTGACCCTGCCGCAGCACTTCAAGCAGCATGGCTACATCAGCGCCGCCTTCAGCAAGATCTATCACAAGCCGGCGATGGACGATTACCCGTCGTGGAGCATGCCGTCCTGGATCCCCGACTTCCACGAGTGGAACAGCGCCGAGAGCCAAGCCTACGTTACTCGGAACTGGCGGACCCTTCGCCAAGCCGGCTGGCGGTCGAACGAGCGCTTCTATTACGAGCCCTCCAAGCGCAAGCCGAAAGTCGAGGGACCGCGCGGTTGGGGCATGCCCAGTTGGGAGAGCCGCGCAGTACCCGACCACGCCTTACCCGACGGCATGACCGCCGACGCTGTCATCAAGGCCATCAATCTGTTGAAGAGCCGCCGGTTCTTCTTGGCCGCCGGATTCCTCAAGCCCCACCTGCCGTTCGTCGCGCCCGAGAAGTACTACGACCTGCACCCGGCGTCGGAGATCAACTTGGCGCCCTTCGCCGATGCCCCGGCCGACGCTCCACCTTACGCACTGCACAATTCCGGCGAGATGCGAGGGTACACCGACATCCCGCGGGAGGGCCCGATCGACGAGAAGAAAGCACGCGAGCTGATCCGCGGCTATCGCGCGTCGGTTAGCTACGTCGATGCGCAAATCGGCCGCGTCATCAGCGCCCTCGACCGAAATGGGCTACGCGAGAATACCGTCATCGTCCTCTGGGGCGACCACGGCTACCATCTCGGCGATCACGGCCTGTGGAACAAGCACACCAACTTCGAGGCTGCCACGCGCTCGCCGCTGATCGTCAGCGCCCCGGGCCGCTTGAACAAAGGCAAGAAGACCGATGGCCTCACCGAGTTCGTCGACATCTATCCGTCGCTGTGCGAGTTGTGCGGCATTCCCCGCCCCGAGGGTCTGGAGGGGTCGAGCTTCGTGCCGCTCATCGACGACCCGAACCGGCTGTGGAAACGCGCTGTCTTCAGCCAATACCCCCGCGAGATCCCCGGCGTCGGCCCCGGCATGGGGCAATCGATGCGCACCCGGCGCTACCGCTACACCGAGTGGCGCGCCCACGATGCGCCGTTCCAATCCGCCGAGCTGTACGACTACGAAACCGACCCCTACGAGACGACCAACATCGCCAACCGTCCCGAAAACGTCAGCCTGGTGAACGGCCTTTCCGGCATGCTGAGCGACGGCTGGCGGTCGTCCCTGCCGCCCACCGAGGGCCCGGAGTAGGCTTCGCTATCCAATTCCGGACCTGGCCCGCGTAGCCGTGCCCACCCCAAGCGCCAGCGGCCTGGTCGGAAGCCCGCGTGCCCCAAATCCGTACGGATAGCTCCCCCGTCCAAACTGACGTGCCCGGCCCGCTACTAAGAGCCGCGGGCGTGAGCCCGCGTTGAGCCATCGCTCAACACCACGCAAGCTTCTCCGTCCCGATCCGCATCTACCCCTCCACCACCCAAAGCCCCGGTAGGGGCGATTGAAAGATCGGGCCGGGTACCGGGGATTGCGCCCCGGCACCCTCCCACACCACCGGACGTACGGTTTTCCGTATCCGGCGGTTGGACCCAGCGGCTGTACCTACACGCCGCAAGACCGGCAGGCCGCCAACCATCGACCGCCTCCCGTGCCTCGTGCATCGCTTTCTGTCGGGATGGACGCAACACTTGCCCTGGCTCCCACCGGCCTCGGCCCGCCACGGCTCCACCGCTTCTGCTTCGGCCTGCTCCCCGTTTCGTTCCCCTTCACAGGGGAAGGACCTTCCGGCCCGGGACTCCGGGAAACCTCTTGGGCACTGTATCAGTCGCTCCTCTAGCTTGGCTCCGTGGTCCTTCGGCCCTTCGCTCCAGCGGCATTACCCGCCTTCCTCGCTACTATGGCCTCTGCTGACTTCTCCTCCGCTCTCACCAAGGAGCCCTCCCCAGGTAAGGTGCTGTTTCTTTCCCTTCATACCGTCCGGCTCTACCTCGCACGTCTCGGATGGACATGGGGCTTCACTGTGGCCAGCAAGCTTACCGCCCGTACGCGGCCTCTCTGCCGATTCGTGTTCCTACGGTCAAAGGTTTGTTCCCCGCTTCCTTCGGCTTGGCCGCGCGGCTTGCGCCCCACGACTTCCACTCTGCGGTTCCCTACGGTTACCTCCATCGGTCCCGGTGAGTACCTTGCAACTCACAAGAAACAGCCCATGCTGGGCACACTAGCCCACCGCGCAAGCGGTGGGTTAAGCGTCCCAAACGGTCCCCAGCCCCGGCAGGGGGCGTTTGAGACTTTTCGTTCTGGTTGTGGCGCAAGGCCCCAGGCTCCCTGGCAGGTAGGATCATTGGCGCGGCTTGAAGAAGAACCTCACTCTGACCTCTAACGGTCCGACCCGACCTCAAAGGCAAGTCCGCAAAGCGGACGGAGGATCGTACGTCCGGCTTCAGCCCGGGGTATCCTTGCCGGCGGAGGTGACTGGCAGGCAAATCCCAATGCCGGCCCGCGGACCCTAAATATTCTCCGCAATCAGCCGATAGAGCAAAGGTTATGGCCCAGCCTTTGGAAAGACGCAGGCGCCCGCGCAGCGGCGCCCCGTTACCGCAGGGATTTCAGATCACGGTCGACGAACGTGGTGGCCAGCCCCGGACGCTCGCCGCCAAACTACTCGACTTTAACGAAGCGGGCGTGGGGGTCGAGATGTTCGTACCCGTCCGCGCAGGCTCGCCCGTGTCGGTCGAAGGCCGACTGAAGTCCTCCGAGCTGGAGTTGCTCGTCAGCGGCAGCGCCCGTGTCATCCACTCGCGGCGGCTGCGCGACGGGAACTACCGCGTCGGCCTCTCGCTCGACGACGTGGCCTACCGCAAGTCCGCGTGAAACGGCGGCGCAAGCCCCCGGCTTGGCCCGCTCGTTGGTCCCGACGCACAACTGTCCCGCCCCGGTGTGGTGCGGGTCCCCAGACCCGCCGTGTCGGTACTCTTACCGACACATGGGTTTCGGTGCCGCCGCCTCGTCAACCAGCAGCCCAAGCACCGACAAAGTGTCGATGCGGCAGACGTAAGCGTCCGCGCCACCCCGGAATCCGTCGCTACACTCTGAGCACCGTTTTGCGCCCAGGCCGGGGCAAGAGAGACCCCATCTCAGCTCTCGCTATGCTTTTGGCTGGCCGAGGGTGAGGAGCGCGGGGGCGTATGTTTCTAGGCTTCCCGGGAACGAATTCCTGATTTCTCAAGTGTGCTGAAGAGCGCTAGGGTTGCTATCCTGACTCGGCCGGGACGAGCCCATGATGAATAACACGTTTCCAAGATGTCGCCCGCATCGCTGTGTTGCGGCCTTGCTGATGGCGTGTGTGATCGGCGGCCCCGCGGCTCTCTACCCCAGTACAAGGCCGGTCATCATGGGTACCCGAGGCGTGGTCGTCTCTGGACATCACCAGGCCAGCGATGCCGGGCTCACCATGCTCAAGCAGGGCGGCAATGCCGTGGACGCCGGTGTCGCCACGGTCCTGGCGCAAGCCGTCGTAGAGTTCAACCGCTTCGGGATCGGTGGCGAGGTACCGATCCTGATCTACGTCGCCGAGGAAAAGAAGGTCATCTCGATCAGCGGACAGGGCCCCGCCCCGGCCGCAGCCACCATCGAATGGTTCCGCAGCCGCGGCATCGAGTTGATCCCCGGCGACGGGCTTCTGCCCGCCACCGTGCCCGCGGTGATTGACACGCTCCTGCTGGCGCTCGACCGCTACGGCACGATGTCTGTCGCCCAGGTCGCCGCGCCCGCTATCGACCTCGCCGGGAACGGCTTCGCCATGTACGGCGAGTTCAAGGGCCACATCGAAGAGCAGGAACAGCGGTTTCGCGACGAATGGACCACCTCGGCCGAGGTCTTTCTGCCCGGCGGCGAAGTCCCCGAAATCGGCGACCTGTTCGTTCAGAAAGACCTGGCCCGCACGCTGCAGAGCCTGGTCGACGCCGAGGCCGCGCATGTCCGGGACGGGCGTTCCGCCGGCATTCAAGCCGCCCGCGACCTTTTCTACCGAGGCGAGTTGGCGCGCGAGATCGTTCGCTTCCAACGCGAGTTCGAGAGCCGCGACGCCAACGGCTTCACCTCGAACGGCCTGCTCGTCGAAGACGACCTGGCCAACTACCACGCCCGCGTCGTGCCGCCCGCCAAGACCACCTACCGCGGCGTCGATGTCTACAAGATCGGCTTCTGGTCGCAGGGGCCCGTGCTGCTCCAGGCGCTCAACATCCTCGAGGACTACGATCTCTCCTCGCTCGGCCACAACTCGGCCGCCTACATCCACCTGCTGGCCGAGGCCATGAAGCTGGCCTTCGCCGACCGCGAATGGTACTACGCCGACCCGGATTTCGTGGGCGTCCCTGAAGAGGGCTTGCTCTCGAAAGCCTACGCCGCCCAACGGCGCAAGCTGATCGACCCGAAAGCGCCGTCCCTGGTCCTGCGGCCGGGCAACCCGTATCCGTTCCAGCCCGAGCAAACCTCGCACGCGCCGATCCCTGAATCGATCGCCTTCCGGCCGGGCGAGAAGGGTACCACGGGCACCCGCGTCGCCGACCGCGAAGGTAACGTGTTCTCGGCGACCCCCAGCGGCGGCTGGTTCCGACACTCGCCGATCGTCAAAGGGTTGGGATTCGTGCTCAACAACCGCGCCCAGATCTTCTGGCTCGATGAGACGAGGGCCAACAAGCTCGAGCCCCGCAAACGTCCGCGCACGACGCTCACCCCGAGTCTGGCTGTGAAGGACGGACGTCCGTACCTGGCCTGGGGCACGCCCGGCGGCGACGCGCAGGACCAGGTCAACTTGCAGTTCCTGCTCAACGTTGTCGATTTCGGCATGGACATCCAGGAAGCCATCGACGCGCCGCTGTTTCAGATCTTCGACTTCCCCAGTTCGTTCTACCCGCGCAGCTATTCGTCCGGCGCCATGCGTGTCGAGACCCGAGTCGCACCCGAGGTCCTCCAGCAGCTAGAACAGATGGGCCACTCCGTGCGTCCCGCGGGCGACTGGGTCATCGGCGACGCCACCGCCGTGAGGGTCGACCCCGACCGGGGCATGTTGTTTGGCGCCGCCAGCCCGAGACGCGACAAGTCCTACGCGCTCGGTTGGTAGCGCGGTTTCTCGCAAAGGCGCGCTACGGATTTCTCGCAAAGGCGCAAAGGAAAGATGAGATCTTAGCGTCTTGGCGTTCTTTGGCGTCCTTTGCGAGAAACGGCTATCCTTCGGTCATGCACCGCACGGTCCTTGCCCTCGGCCTACTCCTATCCACAGCCCTCACCGCCGCCGACCACCCCACCGCCCAGATCTCGAACGGCCCCGTCACGGCCAAGCTCTACCTCCCCGACCCCGACAACGGCTACTACCGCGGCACCCGTTTCGACTGGTCGGGCGTTATCTACAGCCTGACCTATGCGGGCCACGAATACTTCGGCGAGTGGCAAGAGTCCGACGACCCCAACCTCCACGACCGCATCACCGGCCCGGTCGAATCCTTCAGCACCAACGCCAAGGCTCTCGGCTATGACGAGGTCCCACCCGGCGGCACCTTCATGCGCATCGGCATCGGTGTTTGCGAGAAGCCCAAGGAGGAGGACTTCCGCTGGCGACACACCTACAAGGTGGCCGACCCCGGCCGCTGGACGACCCGTCACGGCAAGAATTGGATCGAATTCGTCCACGAAGTCACCGACCCGAAGACCGGCTACGGCTATCACTACACCAAGCGCCTGACGCTCACGCCCGGCCGGCCCGAGTTGGTCATCGACCACACGCTCGCCAACACGGGCAACAAGACCATCGAGACCGATGTCTACAACCACAACTTCTTCGTAATCGACAACCAGCCCACCGGGCCCGACTTCGTCGTACGCTTCCCGTTCGACCTCACCGCCGACAAAGACCTCAAGGGCTACGGCGAGGTGCGCGGCCGCGAGCTGATCTACCGCAAGGAGATCCCGCAAGGCGAATACATCATCACGCTGTTTGACGGCTATCGCGCGACGGCCGACGACCACCGCTTCGCCATCGAAAACCGCAAGGTGAAGGCCGGCGTCCGCATGGCGACCGACAAGCCTATGTCGAAGCTGCAGTTCTGGTCGCCGCACACGACGCTGTGCCCCGAGCCCTTCATCGACCTGAAGATCGGCCCCGGCCAAGCCGACCGCTGGTCAATCCGGTATGAGTTTTATACGCTAGATGAGTGAAGCCTGGAGTTCAACGATGAGCGAGCGAGGTCGACTGCCTGACGCCAGCGGGGCACTGGCTGACCGCTCGGTCGGGAGCTACATACCGCCGGCTCGGCTGGCCGGCTAACGGATCACCCTTGAAGGGAGACACGATGAGAGGACGGACGGTTAAGAAAGCGTCGAAGAGGCTCAGCGTCAAGAAGAGAGGGACTTTCAAGAAGGCCGTGAAGAAAGTGTCCAAGAAACGCAGAAAGAAACGGTGATGAGATAGGCTGGGGATCAAGATGCCCAATGGAAGATATGCAGACAACGTGTTCATGAACTGCCCGTTTGACACCGAGTACAAGTCGATCTTCAACGCGATCATCTTTGCGATCTTTGACTGTGGATACGTCGCCCGATGCGCCCTCGAAATCGATGATGCCGGCCAAGTGAGAATCGACAAGATCGGTCGAATCATCGCTGACTCCAAGTTCGGAGTCCACGATATCTCGCGTACTGAACTGGACCAGCACACGGAGCTACCACGCTTTAACGTCCCATTGGAGCTTGGGATGTTCCTTGGCGCGAAACGCTTTGGCAATACACATCAGAAAGCAAAAGTTTCTCTCATCATCGACAGAGAGCTGTATCGCTACCAGCGTTTCATGTCCGATATTTCCGGCCAGGACATACGATCTCATCAGAACGACCCCTTGGAAGCGATCCGAATCATCAGAAATGGGGTATCCACTTGACTCAGGTAGCCCCTAGGCGTTGTGGTTTGGTCGATCCATGGACGCCAGCACACTGCACCCAGAATGCACCCTGGGGCGCCAGACGCCGGTCTGCAGGCAATTGGGCCACGAGGCTGCGTTTCGGGCCGATCAAGGATTACGCACGCGCCATGGCCATCGCAGGCTTGGAAACGTGGTGCTATCGGCAAGCCTTTCCGGGGGCCGCCAATGGCCAACCACAGTATGTTGTGGTCACCTGAGTCAAATGGATACCCCACTTCATCAGAAACTGGCTGAGCGATGCCTCCAAACGCCGAACCATCCCTGGCGGCAGGGAAATCTCCCGTCGCTACGGCCAGTTTCAGTCAGAACTCCCAGAGATGTGCCAGGTTATCAGGACCGAGCAAGATGAACTGACCTTCAACGACTACACCAACCTTGTTTCTGAATGGTTGCAGGAAGCCGAGTAAGAGCTTGAGTCAACTCCCGTTAGTCAAGCCATGTGCAGAAACATCAAAACACTCTTCAACTTCGATCCGCCCGCAACTGACGAAGAGATCCGGGCGGCATCGGTTCAGTTCGTTCGCAAGCTCAGCGGGTTCACCAAACCATCGAAAGCCAACGAGGCCGCTTTCGATCGTGCCGTGGACGACGTCTCGCACATCGCTCGTGACCTGATCGACTCCCTCGTCACCGTGGCCCCTGCGCGTGACCGCGAGGTCGAAGCCGCCAGGGCCCGCGCCCGCACCGCCCGGCGATTCGGCTGACCCGCGTGGCGGCTGCCGGCGGTTGAACTACGCAATTGACACGCCAGCGCCGCTGTGCTGCCATCGTGTGGTAACCGCCGGGAGCCAACTCATGTCCGTCAACCGTCGAAATTTCCTTTCCGCCACCGCCGCCACGGGTGCCGGGGCCCTCTCCGCCTGTGCAGACGGCCGTCAGGATGCGGCGCCAACGAAACCCACCACCCGCAAACCGATCCGGATGCACGTCGGCACGCAGCGCACGGGCGACCTTTCTCCCGAGAGATTGCAGTACTTCAAACGCCACGGCGTCGACCACATCGCCGGATGGCCGACCGACACTAGCGAAGCCACACTCGCCGACGACCTCGCCCGCGCCAAGGAACATTGCGCCAAGTACGGCCTCAGCCTCGACATCGCCCAGGTAGGTCTGCTGGCCGGCGCTCCCGTCGCACGGTTCCTGCTGGGCAAACATCCCGAGGGCGACCACGAGATCGAGTACATGCAAAACCTCGTCCGCGCATGCGCCCAAACCGGCATCCCGGCGTTCAAGTACAACCTGCGGGTGCTGTTCAACGTCCGCTCGGGAGTCACGCCGGGACGCGGCGGCTCTTCCTACAGCACGTGGAAATTCGAGGACGTCAAGAACGATCCGCCCGAGCCGGAAGTCGGCCGCATGGAGGCCGACACCTTTTGGGAGCGCATCACCTACTTCCTCGAGCGCGTCATCCCGGTGTGCAATGAGTACAAGGTTCGCGCCATGTGCCACCCTCATGACCCGGGCGTGCCGCCGTCAGGCTACAAGGGCGTCGATCGCGTGTTGGGAACCGTCGAGGGGCTGAAAAAGTTGGTCTCGATTCAAGAGAGCCCTTACCACGGGCTCAACCTGTGCCTGGGAACGACGGCCGAGATGCTGCAAGATCCGGCGAACGAGCTGCCCGACGTGATCCGTTACCTCGGCGAGCGCAAGAAGATCTTCAACATCCACTTCCGCAACATCGTGGGCAAGCGCGGCGACTTCTATGAGGTCTATCCCGACAACGGCGACATGAACATGATCAAGCTCGCGCTCACGCTATACGAGGTCGACTATCCCTACATGCTCATGCCCGACCATATGCCCAAACATCCCGACGACCCCGACTACTTGCAGGGTTTCGCCTTCGGCTACGGCTACATCAAAGCGGCGATTCAGGCCCTGGAGACGTTTGTTTGATGGGGTGCCGTTCGGCCATTGGAGAGCAACGCGGCCGCCTGTGCGACTCAGAGCCGCAAGCGTGAGCTTGCGTTGAGATGCAGCGAGGTACATCGGATTCGGGTCGAGGGCCGAGGGACCGTGCGTGACGAGCGGCGCCCTGGTTTGGTCAAGCTGCCCAGCGCGGGCTTACGCCCGCGGCTCTGAGTCTCGGGTCGGGCGCCGGTGCAGAAGTGGGGGCTCCGCGTAGGTCGCGGCTTGCGCGCGGGGGCTTCCGTCCGCGCTGGGCACGGCATGCCGTGCCCCCCTACTTTTCGGTTCGTTGGTTCCGACCTGGCGCCCCATCCTCACAACCCCGCCCGCAAGTAAGCAATCACATCCGCCAGCTCCTGCTTCGTCAAAGCATCCTCGAGCCCGTCCGGCATGAGGGACACGGTCGAAGCGCGTAGCTCCTCGACATTGCCGCGAAGTACCGTCACGTCCTCTAGTTCGCCCCGAAGCGTCACCGTGCCGGCGGTCTCGCCTACCAGCAAGCCGTCGAGCACCCGCCCGTCCTTCGTCGTCAGGACGTAGTTCGTATAGCGGACCTGAATCGCCGCGCTAGGATCGAGGATGTGGCTCAGCAGCGTCTCTTTGCCGCGGTTGTTCACGCCCGAAAGGTCAGGGCCAATCCGCCCGCGTTCCGCGTTCGCCGTGTGACACTTCGCACACTCACGCTCGAAGGCCTCCTTGCCGCGCTCGGCCGAGGCCGCCAAGTCGAGGACCTCACGGTGGTCTTCCACCACCTCGGCACGGTCGCCCATTTCTGCCTCGAACAACGTCCTCGCCCGTTTCTGAACCGCTTCATCGGGATACTGCGTGAGCTTGATCCGCGTCACGGCGTCCACCGCGAAGGGCTCGATGCGCCCCTCATCGACGGCATCCAGCAACGTCGTGACGCGATCGCGCCGCCCGAGCAGCGCGGCGACCACGCGCAGGCGAGTCTCGGGCCCGTAGCCCTTCCAGCCCGCGAGCAACAACGCCGCCACCGGGGGCTCGTTGAACGACGACGCCGTTGCCGCGGCCGCTGCCTGCAAGTCCTGCGGACTTGGCGAGGTGAGGATCTCCCGCAGGATGGGCTCCGCCGTGTCGTACGGTCCGCCGGCCAACAGACGGATCGCAGGCACGCGCGCCGTGATCGGCAATGACTCGTTGCGGGCATCGCGAACCGCGCCTTGGAGCAAAGAGCGCAACCGGAAGAACTGTGCCACGTCGACCGCGGCGGCCTGCACCTGGTCCGGCGAGTTGTCGATGATTCGCGTCAATGCTTGCTCAATTGAAGCCACGTGCACGCCGGTACGTCCTTCGAGCTTCAACCCGGTGGCCAGACCTTTGAGTCCCGCTTCCTTCCAGACCGCATCCGCCAACCGCGAATCGCCGGCCAGCGCTCGCAACCAAAACGCCATCTCCTTGGGGTCGCGCCGCGCGCCAACGATCCGGCTCAACTCCGAGAGCAACTCGGCCTTGCCCTCGGAAGCCTCGGCGAAGAACTCCTTCTCGCGGCTCAGCAAAGTCCGCAGCATCGGTAGGGCCCATTCCGGCGGCGACGTCACCGCGGCGACGCGAAACCAGCGGTCGTCGGCGTGCCGCGCGGCGATCGCGGCGAGCGTGTCGCGGGCGCGCCGGTCGCCGCTCAGGTCGCCGAGGCTCAGCGCGACTTGGAACTGCACGCGAGCCGAGGCGTCGTCCGCGAGCAGCAAGACTTCGTCGTCGAGCTCTGGCAAGAAACGCTCGGCCAGCCGCAAGGCGTTCTCGCGTACGCCGGGGTGCGGATCTTTGAGAGCAGCGCGGACGTGCTCCGGTTGGAGCGAGTCCAAGCCTTCGATCGTCCACAAGCCGTGCAGCCGCGCTTGCGGCGTTTCACCCTCCAGTGCCAGTTTTTCGAGTGCCGGCAACGCGGCCTTGTCTTGCTTCTCAAACAACAAGCGCTGCGCGGTGCGGCGGTGCCAACCGTTCGTGTGCGACAGATACCCGACCAGCTCCTCAATCGTCGCCCCACCCAGGTTTGGCCGCAGGTTCCCCGCGCGCCTGGGGTTCTCCGGCACGATGCGATAGATGCGCCCCCGGTCCTCGCCCGCATAGAAATTCATGCGCAGTTTCTCTTGCACCGCCTCGGGGATGAAGTCCGGGTGCTCGACGTACTGGCGATAGTAGTCAACGATGTAGAGGTTGCCGTCGGGCGCATTGGCGAAGTTGACCGGCCGGAACCAATTGTCAGTCGAAGTCAAAAACTCAGCCTCGTCGGGCCACCGCGACGCCTTCACCGTCGAGCCATCGGGTGTGAGGATGTCGCGATGCACCAGGTTCCCGTTGGCGTCCGTCACGAAAGCGTTGTTGACGTACTCCGCCGGGAAGGCATCACCCACGTAAATCGTCACTCCGCACGACGCGGTGAAGTACCCCTCCAGCCGCTCGATGCGGTCGGGACGCGTCTCGGCGTAGCGCTCGCGCCGCGCCTCCGTGCGGTCGATCCGCCATTGCTGCGGGCGGCTCGTCGGGAAGATGAGCGCGGCCGGCCGGCCGTGGTCAGAGATATCCTGATCCGCCCCCGTGAGCGTCAGCAACGGGTTCCGCATGATGTAGCGGGCGTCCATCACGGCTTGGCGCAGGTGCACCGTGTTCTGCGACACGAACGCGTGCCCCCATTCATCGAACGACAGCCCGAACTGCCCGTTGCCCGAAGCCGTCTCGGCGACACCGAGCAGTGGGTGAAAGCGGAAGTCCCAGCCGCGCACCTCGACTGGCGCTGCGTCGGGCCGGCCGGGCGCACGGATCTCGCCGGGATAGCCATGGTTGACGACGTAGATCCAGTTGTCGAGGCCTAGGCGCGGGTTGCTGATGCGCCCCTCGGGATTCCCGAGGCCGAACCCGGTGTAGAGCACTTCGCGAACATCGGCCTTGCGGTCGCCGTCGGTGTCTTTGAGGAAGAGGATGTCGGGCGCGGCGGTGGCGATAACGCCGCCCTTCCACGGCATCACGCCTTCGACTTGCAGAAGGTTCTCGGCAAAGACGGTGCGGCGGTCGACCCTGCCGTCGCCGTCGGTGTCTTCGAGGTAGGAGATACGGCTCTTCGCGGGCTCGCCGGGCGGCGGATCATCGGGATGGTCGGCCAATTCGGCTACATAGAGTCCGCCGTTCTCATCGAACGCGATCTCGACCGGATCGAGCACATACGGTTCCGCCGCGAACTGTTCGATGCGGAAGCCGTCGACAACTTGAAACGTTTCGAGAGCTTCGTCAGGATCGAGCGGCTGGCTGTCGGGTAGGGTTGGTCCGCACGAAGCAAGCAGCAGCGCCACACCGCCAAGCGCGCGTAAAGACACCGCCGGGAAACCGTGGGGGCACGGCATGCCGTGCCCGCGCCGCCACGGTTTCAATCCTCCGGCCCCCGATTCGGGAACAGCCCCCGCATCCCTTCCCAGCTTCGCACAGCAGGTAGACTCACGACTTCGCCGTAGAGAACTCTACCCGATCGAGCGGATGGATCGGACGCGACACACGCCGATAGGGAAGCGCTCGCAGGTTCGACGAACTCAGCCCCGGCGTATCGACCGTGATGGCCTTCACCATGAACGGGCCATACTCCGATCGAAAACTATTCGCCGACTTGACGACAACCATCTTGTGGTCTTTCGGTTCCAACCCCTGGCTGCGGTACACCTCGGTGCCGATCATGCTGGCTGCCTCTTCGGACACGACGATCGAGATCGCGCCAACGTCCACAACAACCGTCCGGCCCATCTCATTCACCATCCCGTGGTTGTACGCACCTCGAAAAACAAAGCGCCCATCCGACATCGACCGCACGCGCCCCTCGATCGATACCGGCTCGTACTGCCGCGGGTTGAACCGAGCCCCGAGAGATGTGCGGATCGAGTCGCCAGGCCGCAGGCTCCAAGCCTGCTCGACGGCCTGCGGATCGCGGACCCACACCAACGCCGGCGTGTCTGGAGCTTCTTCCAGGAGCAGACGCAACAACTCGGCGCTGTCACCCGGCGCACCCGCGGTCGGTGAGTCCGCCGAATCCGCCAGCACCACCGGGCCGCCCTCGGTAGCCAGCGCGTCACGGATCGCTTCCTCAGGCGCCGTCAAGGAAACCTCGAACCGCTCGCGCAGATCCCAAAACCGTTGGGCGGCCTGCCGCGCGCATGCCGCGGCGCTCCCTTCGTTGGCATCCGCGATGGCGAGTGCTACACAGCCCATCTCGTCAATGTCGAGCCACGGTTGGACACCGAAGACTGAAACGGACAGGATCTCCGGGTGTTCGCCGCGATAACCTTCGGCCGTGTCGAAAACCTCCTTCATCGGCCCACCGGTCGTCTGCATATTCTCGGCCGGCACGAGCAAGGGCAACTTCCGCATCACGGTCGTCGGACGCACCTCGCCCCGCAAAGTACGCACTAGGATCTCGGCCGCTGCGAAGCCTGCCTCATACATGTCCGTATGCGGGTACGTCTTGTAACCGACAACGGCGTCAGCGTTCGAGGCGAGCTTCGCTGTCACGTTGGCGTGCAGGTCGAGCGTCAGAGCGATGGGAGCCGCCGGGCCGACGATCTCACGCAGCGCCGCCAGCAACTCACCGTCGCAATCGTCGGTCCCGACCGCGACGAGCGAGCCGTGCAATGCGAGCAGCAGCGCGTCGAACGGGCCGTCCTCGCGCGCCTGCGTGACAACCTTACTCTTCAGCTCGTCGAACGTCCCAGCCGACATCGGGCCAGCGGTCATCGCCCAGCCGGCAAACAAGGGCACAACTTTGTGCTCGGTAGGCTCCAGCACGTCGAGGAAAGCGCCGATCTCCGTCCGCGTGCCTCGCCAGCGGTCGAGGAGCGCCGTCCCGAACAGCGGATGGAAGTCGCGCAGGTGAGTTTCAACCGGCGAGAAGGTGTTGCTCTCTTGCAGCAGGTAACCGACGCCAATACGCATGAGGACCGATCCTGGGCTGCGCCCTTGATATACCTACGGAACCGGCGAACCGAAAAGTAGGGGCGCAGCATGCTGTGCCCGTGTTCACGTCAAGTCGTCCGTTTGAAGCCGGGCACAACACTCGTGGTGGCCCCGGTTCCGGCCTGAATCCCAATCACTACCTCTTCGCCCGGGTCACCGTCAGCTTCATCCCCTCGACAACTTGCACCAGCACCGCCTCGCCAGATTCAATCGGCTCGTGCCCGCTTTCCACCCGCGCCTTCCAGAGTTCGCCCCTGACGAACACGTAGCCTTCGGGAGCGAGAGGTTGCTTCGCAACGCCCCGCTGGCCCACGAGTTGATCGGCAACGGTGGGCGTGCCCGTCTCGTAGGCACGGCGGAGAAACGGGTATAGTACCGCGTCCTTCGCCACATCGAGCCCCACAATCAACGCCGCTACCCACCACGGATACTCGATCCAGCGGCGCACGGCGACGAGAACCAGAGCCACCAGCACCCACCCGGGAACTTGCAGCAGCCAGTATCGCTTGGCCGTCGTCATCCTCGTCAGGTCACGGGGTGCCGGGTCAGGGGTGCCGGTCAGGGGGCCAACACGCGGCTCCTACCAGACGACCGCCTTGTGTCCACTCAGCATGGGACGGATTTCGAGACAGCCCTTACCCGTCGGCAGCAGCTTGCCGGGATTGAGTCGCCGGTCGGGGTTAAACACTTCGATCAGCTTCTCCATCATCGCCAGACTGTCTTCGCTAAACGCCAGCGGCATCAGGTCGTTCTTCTCCATGCCCACGCCGTGCTCGCCGGTGATCGAGCCCCCGGCCTCGATGCAGTAGTTGAGAATCTCCGCCCCGGCCTGCTTGGTCTTCTCGAGTTCGTCGGGCTTACGCGGATCAAACAAAATGATCGGATGCATGTTGCCGTCGCCGGCGTGGAAGATGTTGCTGATGGTGAGACCGTATTTCTCTGAGACTTCGTAGATGAAGCGCAGCGTGTCGGCGATGCGGGTTCGCGGCACGACGCCGTCCTGCACGTAGTACGTCGGGCTGACCCGGCCCACCGCGCCGAACGCGTTCTTGCGGCCCTTCCACAACAGCGCGCGCTCCTCTTCCGACTTCGCGACACGCACCTCTCGCGCCCGGCACTCGGTACAGACAGCGGTGATCTTTTCCGCCTGCTCCTCGACCGCTTCCTCCAGCCCTTCCAACTCGATCAACAGCACCGCGTTGGCATCCATCGGGTAGCCGGCGTGGGTCGCCTCTTCCACCATCCGCAACATCACCCCGTCGAGCATTTCGAGCGCCGCCGGGATGATGGCTTGTGCGGTGATCGCCGCCACCGTCGACGCAGCATCTTCGGGCTCGTCGTAGATCGCCAGCAGCGTCTTGACTTTTTCCGGCGCGCGCATTAGACGCACGATGATCTTCGTCACCAGCACCATCGTCCCTTCCGAACCGGTCAACAATCCGGTCAAGTCGTAGCCGGGATGGTCGGCCTCCTTGCCTCCCACGGTAATGACCGTCCCATCGGGCAACACGGCTTCCAAGCCGAGCGTATGGTTCGTGGTCACGCCGCTGATCAGCGTATGCGGCCCGCCGGAGTTCTCCGCGACGTTGCCGCCGATCGTGCAGGCCTTCTGACTCGAGGGGTCCGGCGCGTAGTAGTACCCATCACCCTGCACGGCCAGCGTAATATCGAGATTCACCACGCCCGGCTCGACGACCGCGCACTCATTCTCGAGGTCGATCTCGAGAATGCGGTTCATGCGGGCGAACGCGATCATGATGCCGCCTTGGGTCGCGATCGTGCCTCCGCTCAGGCCGGTCCCGGCGCCGCGCCCCACAAGCGGCAAGTCGTATTCCCGCGCGAGCTTGACAATGCGCACCACATCCTCGGTCGACGTCGGGAACACCACACAGTCCGGAAGCCCCTTCTCAATGCTGGCGTCGTACTCGTAGAGCATCAAGTCGTGCTCGCCCGTCAAGATGCCCTTGGGTCCGACGATATCCCTTAGTTTTTCAATGGCTCGGGAGTGGATCACGACTCAATGATATACTAATGGAATCCACCGAACGCGTCACCCGGAAAAACCTTTGTTTTCCGGTAGATACGCTCTCTCTATGGAAAAGATCGCGGTCCTTGACTCCGGTGGGCAGTACTGCCACCTGATCGCACGAAAAGTGCGCGAACTTGGCGTCTACGCTGAGATTCTGCCCTTGCGCGTGACCACCAAGAAGCTGGCCAACTACCAAGGAGTCATCATTTCCGGCGGACCGGCCAGTGTGTTCAACAAGCAGAGCCCGCGGCCCCGGCCGAGCCTGTTTGAGATCCGCCGGCCCATGCTCGGCATCTGCTATGGACATCAGTTGATGGCCCAGCACATGGAGGGAGAAGTCGAGCCGGGCATCGATCACGAGTTCGGACGGGCCGATCTGCGCGTGCGTCACGAGCAGCCGCTCTTTGCCGAACTCCCCTCGCGCCAACGCGTCTGGATGAGCCACGGCGACCATGTCACGAAGTTGCCCCTCGGTTTCGAGACACTGGGCGACACGCGGCAATGTTCGGTGGCGGCCATGGGCGACCTGCGCCGCAAGTACTTCGGACTGCAGTTCCACCCCGAGGTGGTCCACAGCGCCTACGGTTCCGAGATCCTGCGCAACTTCTTGAGCCGCGTCTGCCGTTGCCGTCTCAACTGGCGGCCCGAACATCGCGTCGTCAATCTGCTCGAGCAGATCCGCAAATCGGCGCGCGGACGGCGCGTGCTGTTCTTCCTCAGCGGCGGCGTGGACTCGACCGTCGCCTACGCGCTGACGGTCAAAGCCCTCGGCCAGGACAACGTCCACGGCGTGTACGTCGACACAGGACTGATGCGCGCCAACGAGACCGAGGAAAGCCAGAAAGCGTTCGACCACCTAGGCTTGGGACGCCTCGAAGTCGTTGCTGCGCGCGGCCAGTTCCTCAGTGGGCTGCGGGGCGTCGGCGATCCGGAACAGAAACGCCTTAAGATCGGACGGCTGTTCGTCGACGTGCAGGAACAGGTGATCGCGCAAGAGGAGTTCGCCAAGCACGAGTGGATGCTTGGACAGGGCACGATCTATCCGGACCGCATCGAGTCGGGCGCAACGGCCAACTCCGCGGTGATCAAGACTCATCACAACCGGGTCGACCGTATCACGCAGATGATCGAGCAGGGACTGGTGCTCGAGCCCTTGGGCGAGTTCTACAAGGACGAGGTGCGCGTGCTGGGCCGCGTCTTGGGCTTGCCTGCTTCGCTGATCGAGCGGCACCCTTTTCCTGGTCCCGGCCTCGCGATCCGTTGCCTGTGCACTCCCAAGCTGGCGCGTCCGCAGAAGGACGTCGACATCGACGCGGTCGCCCGGCGAGCCGGCTTCCGGGCGTTCGTCCTGCCGATCCGCAGCGTCGGGGTACAGGGGGATAGCCGAACCTACGCCAAACTCACCATCCTCCACGGCGGCACATTCGATTTCCGCGGCGTACTGCCTGTGTCGACAGAAATCACGAACCGCTACCGCCAGACCAATCGCGTCGCCGTGGCTCTGGCGCCGAAGCGATGGCGGCCCTCCGAATGGAAGGTGCGAAAGACGTCCCTCTCTCCGAAGCGCCTCTCGTTGCTGCAACATGCCGACCAGCTAGTGACCGACTTCTTGCGGGAGCAAAACCTTTACAAGCGCGTCTGGCAGTGCCCCGTCGTCCTGCTGCCGCTCACCCGCACCGGCGGAGAAACCATCGCCGTACGCCCGATCACGTCGGTGGACGGCATGACGGCCGAAGTCGCGCAGATACCCGTGGCGCGCGTTGCTGAACTGGCCAGGCGGCTCATGCTGTTAGACGGCGTCGAGGCGGTCTTATACGACGTTTCCGACAAGCCCCCTGCCACGATCGAGTGGGAGTAGCAGGGATCGAGATGTAGGCGCATGTCGCGTCCTCCCACGGAGCCCCGGCCAAGCACCCACGCTTGCAGGCCGCCTGCTGTAGGCCGCCCGGTGATGGTTCCCCCCGGTAGAGCCTCCCTTCCTAACCTCGCTCCACGATCCCAAACCGGACCCCAGTCCGCAAAGCGGACGGACGGATGTTAGCCTAGGGTGGAGCCGTCAGGCGAAACCCTAGGTAGCGAACCCCTTTGCGAAGGGAGCCCTGAAGGGGCGATGGGAAACCGGCGAGCCGCCGAGTGCCTCCCCCGAAAGGACATGCCACATCGCATCGGGCAATCAGGCACCAAAATTCCGGCCGAGATGCTTCAAGGCCACGCCACACCGTCCTCGATGCCCGAACTCCCTGAAGTTGAAACCATCATCCGCGGCCTAGCCCGCCGCGTTCTCAACCGCAGAATCACCAGCGCCGAGTTTCGCTTCCCGCAACTCGTGGTTGGCGATCCCTACGAAGCCGCCCGCCGATTGCGCGGCTCAACGATCACCGGCATCCACCGCCACGGCAAGTACATCGTCATCGAACTCGTCAAACGCAAAGCGATGTCCTGCCTCGTCGTTCACCTGCGCATGACCGGCAACTTTGTCCTGGACGGCGAACCCGGTCCCTACACCCGCGCCATCGTGCAACTCGAGGGCGGCCCCGCGATGGTATACCACGACATTCGCAAGTTCGGACGCTGGCAGGTCGCCGACGATCTGCCGCCGCGCCTGCGTGAACTTGGGCCCGACCCGCTCGAAATCTCAGAGGACGACTTCATCGCGCGCCTGCGTTCGCGCCGCGGGATGGTGAAAGCGCTGCTGCTCAATCAGGAGTTCCTGCGCGGCCTCGGCAACATCTATGTCGACGAGGCTCTGTTTCGCGCGCGCATCCACCCAAAAGCGAACACGGCTAAGATCGGCCGCCTCCGTGCGACGCGACTGTATGAGCGGATTCAACAAGTGCTAACTGACGCCATCGCGCAAGGCGGGTCGACAATTAGCAACTACGTCAACAGCGAGGGCGCACAAGGCTACTTCCAGCTCAGCACTCTCGTGTACGGCAAGACGGGACAGCCGTGCAAGGTTTGCGGCAGCCCCATCCGTCGAACGGTCGTGGCAAGCCGAGGGACACACTTCTGTTCCAAGTGCCAGCGGCTGTAGAAGTGGCCGACCTGCACGCAGAACCCGCAGGCGAAAACTAGGGGCACGGCATGGCGTGCACGCCGCGCAAATCGCCGCCGGACTTCCTCCAGACAATGACTCCTGGGCAAGCCCCCCCGGGCCAAAAGACCCACCTCCGCGCAATCCGCTCACTGGGACTCTGAGCCTTCAGCCGCCTGGGAGGCATGCACCCGCTGATGGTCTTCGATCGCCTCGAGATGAGTCACTACCTCGACCGGCGATCCAAGCATCCGCGGAAGCCGCGTTTCCAACTGAGTCGCCAGCCGGTGCGCCTCGCCGACCGGCAACACATAGGGGGAAAGCACGTGAAGCTCAACCAGCAGACGGCTTCCCGTACTTCGGTACTTCAATCCGTGATACTCGACCCCCAACTCCCCGCACAGCGAGTCAAGCGTTTCCTTCAGGTGTTGTCCGATCCGCGGGTCGGAGTAATCCATCAGGCCGCCCACCGAATGCCACACCAGAGCCCCGCCGGACCAAAGGATGTTGAGCGCCACCGCCATCGCCAGCAGCGGATCGAAGAACTTCCATCCGGTCCAGATCACAAGCAGCAGGCCGCCCACCACGCCCGCGCTCGTCCAGCTATCGGTCAGTACGTGCTTGCCGTTGGCCTCGAGAATCAGCGAGCCGGTCTTCCTGCCGGTCCTCACCAGATACCATCCCAGCCCGGCGTTGACGGCTCCCGCGGCAGCTACGATCAGCGTGCCCAACCCCAGGTGCTGCACCGTGATGCCGGCGATCCATTTCTGCACGGCTGCCACGATGATCGCCAGCGCCGCCAGGGCGATCATTCCTCCTTCAAACCCGGCGGAGAAGAACGCAATGCGGTCGTACCCATAGAGGAAGCGCCCGTTTGCCGGACGGGAACTGAGCCACAAACTGTAGGCGGCAAAACTCAACGCAAGAACGTGGATCACTGACTCGACCGCGTCCGACAGAATGGCAGCCGAGTTGGTCCACAGATACGCGCTTGTCTTACCGCCCAGCATCAACAGGCCGACCATCACCGAAAGCAGCATCGCATGGCGCTGCTCCCCGCTTGGCTCGACTACGTTTGGCCGAAGCACTCCCATCGTTCAACCCGATAGATGCAATTATCCGACCGCTCGAAAGCCCGAAGCGCATCACGCTCCATCTCCGGGCTCTCGTAATACCAACCTGTCTTTAGCCCGGCAAGGTCAATTTTTGTGGCCCCCAGGGTTGTCACACCATCGAAATCCACCCCTCCGCCTTGTCAGCCCGGCCCCGGCGGGCAGTAACTCTTCTACTTCCTTGCAGTTGGGTGAGACCGAATGTTACGCTGGACTATTCAGGCTGCCGCGACGAGCATCTTTCCCCGCGGGGAAGCCTAGGGATAGTGTGCACATATGGACGCCGTTATTGATCTAATCCGGAACAAGCGCAATGGCGAAGAACTGGTCGAAGAGGAATACGAGCGTCTGATCAACGGCTACACCCGCAACGAGATCCAAGACTCCCAGATGGCCTCCTTCCTAATGGCCGGCTACTGCCGCGGCTTCACGGATAGCGAGGCGACGGCGCTAACCTCAGCCATGCTCCACTGCGGACAACGGCCCGACATGAGCGACGTTCCGGGGCCGCGCGTCGACAAGCATTCCACCGGCGGCGTGGGCGACAAGATCACGCTGATTGCCGCGCCGATCGCCGCCGCGGCCGGCATCTACGTTCCCATGATCACCGGACGCGGCCTGGGGTACACCGGCGGCACGCTCGACAAGTTGCAATCCATCCCCGGCTTTCGCACCGAGCTGAGCATGGAGGAGTTCAAGAAACAGGTGTCCGAAATCGGTCTCGCCTTCACCGGGCAGACTCTCGAGTTGGCGCCCGCCGACCGAAAGCTCTACGCCCTGCGCGACGTTACCGGAACGGTCGAGTCACTCGCTCTGATTGCCGCTTCGATCATGTCGAAGAAGCTCGCCGAGGGCCTGGAAGCGCTCTTGCTAGACGTCAAGGTCGGCCGCGGCGCCCTGATTCAAGGACGCTCCGAGGCCCGCAGGCTGGCCCAACTGATGATCTCCATCGGACGGCGCATGAACGTCAAGGTCCAGGCGCTGCTCACCGACATGGACCAGCCGCTCGGCTTCACCATCGGCAACGCGCTCGAGGTGATGGAAGCTGCCCAGACGCTCCAAAACCAAGGGCCTGACGACCTGGAGAAGCTCGCTGTCGAAGTGGCGGCACGGATGATCTATCTTGGCAAGTCGTCAAGCTCGATCGAAAACGCGCGCGAGCAGGCACAGCAACTGCTCAACGACGGTTCCGCGCTTGCCAAACTGCAGCAGGTCATCAAAGCGCAGGGCGGCGATCCCGAAGTCGTCGACCGCTTCGAGCTTCTGCCGAACGCCACCGGCGAACTGGTTGTCAACTCGCCTCGCGACGGCTACATCAGCCGCATCAACGCCGACGACATTGGCAAAGCCGCCGCTCTGCTCGGCGCGGGCCGCATCAATATCGACGACCCGATTGACCCCGCGGTTGGAGTCATCCTGCAATCGAAAGTCGGCCACCAGGTGGAAGCCGGCTCCCAGCTCTGTGCTCTCTACTACACCGACGACACGAAGCTCGCGGAAGCCGAGCAACTCGTCGAAGACGCCTTCCGCCTCTCGGCCCAGCCACCCGAAACCCGTGACCTGATCCTCAACCTCGTACAATAGCCAACTTGCTACAGTAGGGCGGGTCCGCTTTCGACCGGGGGCGGGTCGCCTGCCCACGGGCCTAGGGCTGCGGGGCGGCCCCGCCCCACGCATCCTGCCACAAACGGTTCCTCGGGAATGGGTCTTCTCGGACTGCTATCCATCCTCGCCTTGGCGTATGCCCTGTCGCGCAATCGGCGCGCCATCAAACCCTCGCTCGTGCTGTGGGGACTGGGCTTGCAAATCCTCCTCGCGGTCTTGGTTCTCAAGACGCCCTTCGGCACCGTGTTCCAGGCGATCGGCGGCGCCATCAACCGTATGATGCAACGCGCCGAAGACGGCAGCATCTTCGTCTTCGGGGATCTCGGCAAATCGGACGGCCCCCTCGGCATCGTCCTCGCCTTCCAGATCCTCCCGTTGATCGTGTTCGTCTCGTCGCTGTTCGCCGTCCTCTACTACCTCGGTATCATGCAGTGGGTCGTGCGCGGCATCGCCATCGTTATGCAGCGCGTGTTGGGCGCGAGCGGCGCCGAGTCGTTGAACGTCGCCGCCAACATCTTCATGGGACAGTCCGAAGCCCCGCTCACGATCCGTCCTTATCTTTCTCGGCTTACGAATTCCGAGTTGATGACGGTCATGACCGGCGGCATGGCGACCATTTCCGGGGCGCTGCTGGTCGCCTATGTGCGCATCGGCGGGGTCCCCGTCGAACATCTGCTGACGGCCGTCGTGATGACCGCCCCGGGAGCCATCTTGATGGCCAAGATGCTCGAGCCCGAAACCGAAACGCCGGAGACCTTCGGCCGCGTGCCCACCGACACCGACAGCTCCGACGTCAACGTCATCGACGCCGCCGCGCGTGGAGCGAGCGAGGGCCTCTACCTCGCGCTGAACGTTGGCGCCGTGTTGATTGCCTTCGTCGCCCTGATCGCTGTTCTCAACGGCCTGCTCGGATGGCTGCACGCCCTGCCCTACATGGCGTGGCTGCCCGACGCCCTCCAGGGCATCCTCGCGCCCCTGTTCGCCCCCGTGGCGTGGCTGCTCGGGGTTCCGTGGCAAGACGCGCCCACGGTCGGAACGCTGCTGGGAACGCGCATGGTGCTCAACGAGTTCGTCGCCTACGCGCAACTCGGAACCCTTCGTGACACTCTCTCCCCGCAAGCGTTGCTGATCACGGGCTACGCGCTCTGTGGCTTCGCCAACTTCGGCTCGGTCGGCATTCAGGTCGGCGGCATCGGCTCGCTCATCCCCGAACGCCGGCACGACCTCGCACGCCTGGGCCTGCGCGCCATGTTGGCCGGCACGCTGGCCAACTTCATGACGGCGGCGATCGCCGGTCTCATCGCGGGATAGCATCGCCATGGCGCCCGACCCGCACCGTCGCCCTCCGCCAAGCGATACGTCCCGACGCGCCACTCAGAGCCGCGGGCGTGAGCCCGCGTTGAGCGGTCGCTCAACGTTGAGCAGGCTTCAATGCGCAAATCCGCACCAAAGCCTTCACCGCTCTACGCCCCGCCAGGGCCGTTTCAGCCTCACTCCGTCCGCCTGCCGGTAGCACATGCAACCCACCGACTACGACCGCGTAGCCGAAGCCCGTGACTTCCTCGCCGCGCGCTGCGAACCGAGGCCCAAGCTTGGAATCATTCTCGGCACCGGGCTCGGCGCGTTGGCCAAGACGGTTGAAGCTCCATCAACCAATCCCTACGACAACATCCCGCACTGGCCGCGCGGAGCGGTCACCGGTCACGATCACCAATGGATCGTGGGACTCATCGCGAATGTTCCGGTCGCCGTCCTCTCGGGACGCACGCATCTCTATGAAGGCTTCTCGGCGAGCGAGGTCGCATTCGGCGTGCGCGTACTGGGCATGATGGGCGTGCGCTCGCTGATCCTCACCAATGCTTCGGGCGCGGTCAACGAGGCCTTGCAGCCGGGTAGTCTGGCCCTGATTGCTGACCACATCAACCTACAAGGCACGAGCCCGTTGTCGGGTCCGAACGAAGAACGCTGGGGGCGGCCCTTCCCCTACGCCAGCTTCCCCGACATGACCAATGCCTACGACGCCGAGTACCGGCGATTGGCGCGCGACGCGGCAGCGCAACTGGGATTCGATCTCCCCGAGGGCGTGTACGCCGGTGTCCCGGGACCCAACTACGAAACGCCCGCCGAGATCCGCTACCTCCGATCGATCGGCGCCGACTTGGTGGGCATGTCCACCGTGCAGGAGACGATCGCCGCGCGCCACATGGGCATTCGCGTGCTGGGGCTTTCCGTGATCTCGAACCTCGGCGCGGGCCTCGCGGCCGATTCGCTCTCGCACGAAGAAGTGCTGAGCGCGGGCGAATCCGCGGCGCCGCGTCTGACCGCTTTGCTGCAAAAGATCATCCCTCGATTGGCCGGCGGCGGGAAGGGGTGAGCGTGGCACTCGACTTTCATAACGGCAACCCCATCCGCAAAGGCAACCCCATCCACACCGGACGCATTGGCGTGATGCCGGGAGCCTTCAACCCTCCGACGATCGCCCACCTCCAACTCGCCCGGGAAGCAAGGGACCAGTACCAATTGGACCAAGTCGTCTTCCTGCTGCCCCGCGCATTTCCACATAAGCACTATGGGGACACCGATTTCGATCAGCGCTTGGACATGCTGAGAGCCGCAACCGCGGACGATCCGACGTTCGCGATCGCTTCGTCCGGCGGCGGCCTATTCATCGAGATCGCCCGCGACTGCCTCGAAACCAGTGGGCCGGGCGTGGAGGTCTTTATCCTCTGCGGCCGCGACGCCGCCGAGCGTGCTGTCTCTTGGGACTACGGCGACGGCCCCACCTTCCACCGCCAACTCGATGAGTTCCAGATGCTCGTCGCCTCTCGCGCCGGCTCCTACCAGACTCCGCGAGAGTACGAAGGCCGCATCCACACCATTCAAATGCCGCCTTCGTCCGGCGCAGTCTCCTCGTCCGCCGTCCGCCAGGCGATTCAAACCGGCGCCCCCTGGCAAACGCTCGTCCCCCCGGCCATCCTTGACCATATCCTCGCCGAAGGGCTTTACCGCGGGCCCGTCACAGAGCCTTCGCCTTGAGCACCGGGCGATACACCTCCTTCCCCTGTACTCAACCGTCACCGATTCTCAAAATCGATTTCCTCTAAGCCTTCAGTCACTTACCTCGCCAGCCCTACAACCGGCATCTATCCTAGCCCAAGTTCGTCACAGCGACGGGTACAGGCCGAGTAATATCAAGGGCCCGGCCGCAAAAAATCGGTTGTTGGACGGTTCGGTTGTTCCCGCTAGCTATCCGCGAAGAGCTAAAATCGGACCGGCATGGTCGGCTCACGGTCGGGCGCCACTAGATTGCGGAGAGAATCTGATAAAGGGACGGGCAGCACCGCTCTAGGTTGACAACCCCAGGTGACGACTTCTCCACATCGGTCTTCAACGGTGTACAGCTAGCGCTAGCTGAGAGCAGGGCCGTGCTCGGCGGTGTGAGGCTAACCTCCTCTCCGTCAACACTTTTAGAGCCCGACCCGCCAGTCTGTTGGGCTTTGGCACATGAACTGCTGCGTCAAAGAGTTGCTAGGACAGGACATCAAAAGGGAACGCGAGCGATGACGAGACCCGCCGGGTTTGCGTTAAGGTGGGTCTGTTCCCCTCGCTTTCTGTTTGCCGTCCTCTTCCCGCCGCAAACCGATGTCTCCAGAACACACACACTGTCCGTTCAGGAACGACCAAGACGCTGCCCGCGGTTCCGGGTGAGATGAGCAGGATCTGAACGAGAGGAGGCTGCCATGATGCGGAAGGCTATTCTCACCGCGTTGCTTGCCGGTCTGGCGGCGCTCTCCCACACCGCGCCGGTTCCTCGGACGGCAGACGCCACCAAGGCGCGATCCATCGAGTACGACGACGCAGCGCCCGAGGTTCTCTCCGTGGGACGCCCAGGGCCGGAAGCTTGCCGTCAGGCTGGAGGCCGACGGCGACCGCATGGCGCTTCTGGTGGAAGAGATGTTGGGGCGTGCTATCCGCTAACCATCGATCCGACGATCGTTAACGAGGACGCCAAGCTGACCGCCAGCGACGCGGCGCGCGCCGACACCTTCGGCAAGAGGGTTTCCATCTCGGGGGACACCGTCGTGGTGGGGGCCGACCTCGATGGTTGCGCGACGGGCCGTGATTGTGGCTCGGCGTATGTGTTCGAGAAACCCCATGAGCGGCTGGTCGGGTGCCCTGACTGAAACTGCCAAGCTGACCGCCAGCGACACGGCGCGCGCCGACCTCTTCCGCGGGTCGGTTTCCATCTCGGGCGACACCGTCGTGGTGGGGGCCCCCCGAGATGATTGCAAGGCGGGCAATGATTGTGGCTCGGCGTACATTTTTGCTGGGATTGGGCTGGGTGAACATCAGATCACGGGCGTCCTCGACGCGGCAGGCTTTCAGGCGCTGATCTCTCCGGGGTCGATTGTCTCCGTTTTCGGCAACTTCGCGGAAACGACGGCGACCGCAAGCTCTATTCCTCTCAGCGAGAATCTGAGCGGCTTTTCCGTGACCTTTAACGATAAATGGGGTATTTACTTGACTCAGGTAGCCCCAAGATGTGGTATGCGGTGCGATGGAGGACTATCCGCGGAACTTGGCTGAGTTCGAGGCCCGCTTTGCGACGGAGGAGGCTTGTCGGGATTATCTGTTCCAGCTGCGCTGGCCGGAAGGATTCCGCTGTCCGCGCTGCGGACACGGCGCGGCTTGGCCGGTCCGGCAAGGGCTGTGGGAGTGCTCGGGCTGCGGTCGGCAGACCTCGGTCACCGCTGGCACGGTGTTCCAGGACACTCGTCAGCCCCTGCGGCTGTGGTTGCGAGCCATCGGGTGGGTGACCAGTCAGAAAAACGGAGTGAGTGCCCTGGGGCTGCAGCGGGTCTTGGGGCTGGGCAGCTACAAGACGGCCTGGAGCTGGCTGCACAAGTTGCGCCGCGCCATGGTGCGCCCCGGTCGCGACCGCCTCAGCGGCCGTGTGGAGGTGGACGAGACGTACTGGGGCAGCCCAGAAGAGGGCGTGCGCGGTCGCCAGACCTATACCAAATCGTTGATTGCCATCGCCGCCCAGGAGGACGGCAGGGGAACGGGACGGCTTCGGATGCGCAGAGTCCGGGATGCGAAGCGCAGAAAGCTTGATGCCCTTTGTCGAAGAAGCGATTGAACGGGGCAGCACGGTTCATACCGACGGCTGGCTGGGCTATGAGCCGCTACAGAAGCGCGGCTACCGGCACGAAGTAACGTTCCTCGATGAGGGGCCGGAGTCGGCCTCGAAGCTGCTGCCCCGAGTGCACCGCGTGGCGTCGCTTTTGAAGCGTTGGCTGCTGGGGACGCATCAGGGGGCCGTCAACCCCAAGCATCTGGACTACTACCTGGACGAGTTTACCTTCCGCTTTAATCGACGCAACTCTCGCAGCCGAGGGAAGCTCTTCTATCGACTTGTGCAACAGGCGGTCGCCATCGACTTCCACGCCTTATCACTTCCGGCTTGCTGCCCGTCGCCACCCTGCTCGAGAAACTCGACTTCGTGCCATACAAGTCCATCATCGGCGGCACCGAAAATGCTGCTTCTGTCGACCACAAGATGTAGGGGTCACCTGAGTCAAGTAAATACCCCAGTTAACGATATTCCGGGCGCCCTGTTAGGTGTCTTCGACGGCGCCTTCGACCAATCTAATGTCCAGGTGCCTTGGAACGTGGATGTCAGCAGCGGCAAGGTGGAGGTCAAGGTCCACTGGAAGGATGATACGAGCGAGGTTTGGAGCGACCCCTTCGAAGTCGATGCGGCTTTGGCCTCGCTCGGGATCTACATGTTTCCGGCCGAGACGCCGCAGGCGATTGTCACCAATTTCAAGCAGGCCGGAGATGACGTGATCGCGGGCTCGTGGGCGCAGCCCCCGGGCTCGGTTGATCCGCTAGTGGGGCAGGCGGCGGCGATCGGGGGAGTCGCGACGATCTGGTGTAATGGCCTGGGACCGGTGAGTCCGTTGCCCGAGACCGGCGATGTTCCGCCGCCTGGTACGGTGCCCTTCGCGGACAAGACCGTGCGCGTGTTCGTCGGGGGCGTGGAGGCGCAAGTCTTGGGCGCAGCGCTGCAACCCACCAGCGTCGGTCTCAATCAGATCAACATTCTCATTCCCGACGGGGTCACACCGGGCGATGCCGTGCCGATCGTGATCGAGGTGGAATGCCCGGATGGCACCAAGCTCCGCAGTCGTGAGGATGTGACGATCGCGGTCCGAGCGGCGCCTTAACGTCCCGACATCGAAAGGGACTAAGTCCATCGTAACCAGCCAGTTAGCGCCTATCCGGCATTTACTGATCCCGGTAGGGATGCCGGTCACCCGGCACCCCCCGCACAGATCCGTGCGTGCGCTCCTAACGCACACGGCTCCTACCTCGGATGAGTAGCGCAGAAACGTGCCATCGGATAAGGGTGCAGGACGCGAGGGGTAGGAATCCAGCGGTCCAACAGCCGGTTGAGCTTCTTCCAGGACTTACGTCCCTTCTGACTGCGACGAAACAAGATGAATCGCCACAGCACACGCAGCCGGTATTGGAACAACGCCAGCCGATCGCTGTTGCCCGGAACCGCGTGGTATTGGTAATAGCCCAGTACGACCTTCCGCAGCCACTCTCCGACCAGCGCCGTTGGCTCGTGCATCCTGCGACGCAGAGCTGCTTTAAGTTGATGCAGCTTCGCCACCATCCGCTTCTTCGCCGTCTTACGCCAGACGATGAATGTGCTGTTGCTCTTGCGCGTCCCGCAAAAGTGCGTGAAGCCCAGGAACGTGAAGGTCTCCGGCTTTCCCTCGCCACGTCTCTTCCGGTTCTGAGCGGCGAACCGCCCAAACTCGATCAGCCGCGTCTTGCCCGCATGGAGTTCCAGACCGAACTTGGCCAAACGTTCCTGAAGCTCACCCCAGAAACGCTCGGCTTCGACTCGATACTGAAAGCCCACCACAAAATCGTCGGCGTAACGGACGACGATGACGTCGCCCTGGGCCACTTTCTTGCGCCAGACCTCCACCCATAGATCGAAGACGTAGTGCAGGTACACGTTGGCGAGCAGACACCGAGCGGGAAGAGAGTGTCCCAAGGACTGGCCGGTGTGCGTGGACTTCCCTTTTCGCAAACAAGGTCGGCACCCTGAAACAGATTTTTCGAAGCTCAATAGCCCGGCCCGCCGATGCCTCTGTCTACGCTTCGAACGTCGCCTCGCGACGCCGTCCGCAGGACTCGAGGTCAAGGTGGTTCGCTACTCCTTCCTTGTAGGACTCTTTCATTCCCAACAACATGCCGGTTTATCCCGGCGCTCTTGCGAAGTCCGGATCGCATGAGAATCCGCCATCTGTCCGTCTAACTCGTTCCAACAAAGGGGCTCAGGTCGAATCGCTGGTGTACTTGCCTGTATGGTAGGCAAACCGGGACCAGTTGCCGCTCCCTTCCTTCAACGGCCTCGAAGACCGCGAAGTGCGGCTGAATCTACCCTTGCCGACAAGAACGAAGCCGCTGGGCGCGGCGGACGCCTGCGGCGTGGGTGGCAAGGGAAGAGTAGAGTTTGTCGCAGAGAAGGAGGTCTCTGTGACGATACTCACCCAGCGGATGCGAGAAGAGCTCGTACGCCGCAACTACGCGGAAACAACCATTAGTACCTATCTACGATCCGTCGAGCAGTTTCGAGAATACGCTCGAAAGAGGCTCGATCATCTCGGCCCGGACGACATGCGCCGCTATCAGGCGTACTTGCTCGAGAACAAGAAGCTCGCCGTCGGCACGGTCGTGCTGCACATCAGTGCGCTGCGATTCCTGTACGTCAAGGTGCTTGGCCGGCGCGAGATGAAGCAGGAACTGCCCTATCCGAAGCATCGCAAGCGGCTGCCGACCATTCTGAGTCCCGAGGAGGTGGCGCGCCTGATCGACTCGGCGCGCACCCTATCGCACCGCGCGATGCTGATGACGCTGTACTCGGCGGGGCTGCGTCGCGCCGAACTGTGCCGCCTCAAAGTTGCCGACATCGACAGCCAACGAATGATGCTTCGTGTCGAACGCGGCAAGGGCGGCGTGGATCGCGAAGTGCCCTTGAGCCAGAAGCTTCTTGAGACGCTGCGCGAGCATTACCGCTGGATACGGCCAAAACGTATTTGTTCCCCGGCACGATCAACAACTGGCGCGTCGACACACCCATCACACCGAAGGTCGTCTGGATGGCGGTTCGTGAAGCGACCGAACGCGCCGGGATCCCGAAGCGCGTCACACCTCACACGCTGCGGCATTGTTACGCGACGCACCTGCTCGAATCCGGCGCTGATCTCAGAACCATCCAACTGCTCATGGGGCACGTGGATATCGAGGCGACAACGATCTACCTGCACCTTTCCCGGAAGCACTTGCAGGCGGCGGCGAATCCGCTGGATCAACTCGCGGTTTCCCCTGCGGCGCGCATTGAACGTTCGCGCAGACGGCACAAGCCCGCATGAGCCGGCCCACCCTCGAGGTGGCCGATCTGATCCGTGCGCAGGGCGAGCGCTTTGTGGAGCGGTATCGATCGTGGCTCAGCCTCCAGCAACTCAGCGTGCTGCGGGCGATCGGTCGCTGTCGAACCGCGGCTTTGGGGGGCCACATTGACGCTTGCCCGCGCTGTGATCAGCAGGCGATCTCGTATAATTCGTGTCGTAATCGGCACTGTCCAAAGTGCCAGGCGCAAGCGCGCCAACGCTGGCTCGCCGCGCGCGAACAAAGAAGTGCTTGGCGTGCCCTACTTCCACGTCGTCTTCACGCTGCCGCACGCACTTCAAACGCTTTGCGAGCGAAACCCGAAGGTCCTCTATGGCCTCTTGTTCCGGGCCAGCGCGCAGACCTTGTTAGAGGTAGCGGCGAACCCGAAGCATCTCGGCGCTCAAATCGGCTTCCGGAGCATTCTGCACACCTGGGGGCAAAACCTGTTGCTCCATCCCCACCTCTACTGTGTCATTCCCGCCGGAGGACTTTCTTCCGATCGCACCCGCTGGGTACGTCCCAAGTATGCGTTCTTCCTACCGGTCAAGGTGCTCAGTCGCGTCTTTCGAGGCAAGTTCGTCGACGGCTCACGGCGAGCTCACCGCCACAACAAGCTCAAGCTCAGCGGCTCGCTTGCGACTCTCAAAGATCCGCATGCCTTTGCCGCCTTCCTGCGGATCTTGTTCCGTCAAAACTGGGTCGTCTACGCCAAGCCCGCCTTCGGCGGACCGGCGCAAGTGCTCCGCTATCTCGGTCGCTATACGCATCGCGTCGCCATCAGCAACCATCGCTTGTTGGCCTTCGACGGCGAGTGTGTCACTTTCCGCTGGAAAGATTATGCGAAGGGCAACCGGCAGCGGAAGATGACACTCAGCGCGACCGAGTTCTTACGCCGCTTGGTCCAACATGTGCTGCCGCGAGGCTTCGTTCGCATCCGGCAGTTCGGCTTACTGGCTCACCGCTGCCGCAAAACACTCCTCGCACTCGCGCGTCGGTTGCTCGCCTCCGCGCCAGACCCGGCGCAGTCTTGCTCGCAAGCGTCCGCCGATCAACCTACCTGGCGATGCCCCCGGTGTTCTACGCCGATGCGAATCGGGCCTCAACTTACGCCTGTCCAACTCGCTCTCCAATGCAGCTACTTCGACAGCTCGTAGTCAACCGCCCGCCCCCTTCCGGCGCAAAGACGTGCAACCGCACGCCGACGTACAAGTGTGCCCGAGCGGCCAAAGTGCAACGTACATCCCCTGTTGTCGCAGTGAATTCAACCCCGCGGATCGCCGATCCGATCTCTGTACTTGCCTTGTCGCGGCTGCTCGGCCATCCTCGCGACGCCTGCGGCGACTCGCAGCACCGCCTGACGTGGTTCGTAGCTCCATAGTCGTCCGCCCCGCCCAGCGGCTCCCTTCAAGTCGCCCTATCGAAACTGCCTCGGACCCGGCTTCCTCGCCTTCTCTCCCATCTTCGTGCTCCGAGGCAGCCCCGATACGGCACTAACGACATCGGTTGATCCAGCAGCCCGGATCGGCTAGATGATGACTTCGCCGTCAGAACACAGGATCTGGCGGCTCGGGTCCAGCCATCGGAGCCTCCGAAACCGATCGCCGAGCGGACCCAAATCGAGTCCCATCAGAGGGCTACCGCGACTCTGGGCACAGAGCGAGTGAGATCGGTTGTTCGCGACAGACTATCGCGCGGCGGTACAATTCTCTCAGGCTCGGCGTAGGCCCTCTCAGGCACTCCGCCTCACCACATGGATGCAGGCTGGGGCGAAAAACGGCCCTGACCTGGATCCCGGACGGGCCCCACAGTCGCCGTTTGTGCCGGCCAGAGTGCGAGAACAACCCTCAAAGCCGCACCTGGCGGCTTGGTTGTCTACTGTGGCCGCGTCAGCGACAGCCCTGACTCTGAGGTCACCATGGCAAGCAAAGCTAAGGCAACTCCGTCGAATCCGCATCGCAAATCATCTCTGAGCCGTCGCCAGCTGTTCCGTAATGGAGGGCTTCTTGCCGCTGCGGGGCTTGCTTCGCCTGGAACATCCGCAGGAGCCAAGTCTATTGGCAAGCTGAGTGTCGGGCCAGAGATGTGCGAGTCGATCGGTGTGCGGCCGATCATCAACGCGAACGGGCCGATTACCCTCTTCAGTGGCTCGGTCATGCTTCCCGAAGTTCGAGAAGCGATGTCTCAAGCATCGCGACGCTACGTCCACATCGATGAATTGATGGAGGCCGTCGGCAATCGGCTCGCCGACATTACGGGCGCGGAATCTGGGATCGTCACGTCGGGTTGCTCGGCGGCGTTGGTGCATGCGACCTCCGCCTGTATTGCCGGCGGCGCCCCTGAGCGAATCCAGCGTTTGCCCGATCTGTCAGGTCTCAAAGACGAGGTCGTGGCGCCAGTTGGGTCGCGCAATGTCTATGACCACGCCATTCGCATGCTGGGCGTCAAGATCATCAACGTTGCGAATGAACAAGAACTGCGAGCGGCCGTCGGCCCTCGGACCGCGCTCGTCATGGTACTCGCCAAAACGGCGGACCGAAGCAAGACCCTACGGCTGGAACATATCGTGCCCATCGCGCACGACCAGAACATCCCCGTCCTTGTTGATGCCGCCGCCGAGGACCTCAGCATCCCCAACGTTCATTTGGAGCGGGGAGCCGACCTCGTCGCCTACAGCGGGGGGAAGGCGTTTCGCGGACCGCAAAGCAGCGGGCTTCTGGTCGGGCGCAAAGACCTCGTCCAGGCGGCTTGGCTCAATAGCGCTCCCCACCACGCCTTCGGACGCCCGATGAAAGTGGCCAAGGAAGACATCATGGGGCTTTTGGCCGCTGTCGAAATGTGGGTCGAGCGCGACCACGCAGCCGAGCGGCGAACATGGGCTGGCTGGGTCGATGAGATCGCCGCCAGCGTCGGCAGGGTGCCGGGCGTGAAAACCCATGTCGAGCGCTTTGAGGGGATCATGGAGCGCGAGCCGCTGATCGGCATCAAATGGGATTCCAAGCCGCGCTTGGAAATCAGTTGGGACAGTAAGAAACTGGGAATCACCGGAGACGAAGTGTACAAGCGGCTCTACAGCGAAGAGCCGAGGATCGTACTTCGGTCCGCGAGCGGGGATGGGCGCGGCTCCGGCGAGAGTTCAGTAGCCGTTGTCCCCATGTACATGCAACGCGGCGACGCAAACGTTGTGGCGCAGCGGCTCTATTCACTGCTGTCCGATCCACCTAAGTCGAATCGGGGATGGGGCGGTTCCTCTTCTAGTGTGACCGGGCGCTGGGATCTTCGCATCGACTTCGCCTACGGCAACGCCGATCACAAGCTGTTCTTCGAGCAAGATGGCGCGGATCTCACGGGAGAGCATCGCGGTGAAAGGACACACGGTGAGCTCTTCGGCTGGGTCGACGGAAATCGCGTTCTCTTCCGCGACACCCACCAGTACGAAGGTGGAAGCTTTGAATACCGTTTCGAAGGATCCATCACGGATGCCTCGATGCAGGGTGAAGTGGATCTCGGAGAGTATGGCATGGCGGGCTGGTCCGCGAGGCCGCGCCTAGATTGCCGCGGCCTAGCTCGATCGGAATCAGCCGCGTGACCTCAGCCCTCGCCCTATCGATCCACTATAATCAGGCCAGTCATCCCTCGGAGGTTGATCATGCTCTCCCGAAGATCGTTGCTTTCCACCGCGGTCGCAGGCAGTGCACTTGCCGGCTTCCGTCCCTTCGCGCCTGCGATGGGCGCCGCGCACACGAAGTCGTACTCGCACGCAGAACTGGAGTGGAAGATCAAGCGTCACGATCTCTCAGGTGTTGCGAAGCACGACCTGCCGACGCCAAATCTCGTCCTCGACAAGGACGTCTTCGATAAGAACCTGAAGACACTCGCCGATCATTGCCAAGCGACCGGCATCGGTTTGCGGTCGCACGTAAAGGTGCATCGGAGCCCCGAGATCGGCATGCTGCAGATCAAGTCTGGGGCGCACGGCCTCTGTTGCGCGACCATCGCAGAGTGCGAAGTGATGATGGACGCCGGCGCGCCGGGCATTCTGTGGACCAGCCAGCCCGTCGGCCCCAATAAGCTCAGCCGCGTCGTCGCGCTGACCAACAGAGACCCGGCCTTCATGTTCGTCGTCGAAGACCCAATCATTGTGGACCAACTCGAGGAACTCGCAGCCTCGGAGAAGGTGACGTTCAACGTGGTTGTCGACAACGACATCGGGATCAATCGTCGGCAGGGCGTGACGCCCGGCAAGGAAGGGCTCGAACTCAGTCAGCGGGTGATGAAGGCCAAGAACCTCAAGCTGGCCGGGCTGATGGGGTATTCGGGCGCGGCGTCGCATGCCAAAGGCTGGGAGCACCGCCGGGACGTTTCGAACACCAAAGTAGACGAGCTCATGGAATCAGTGCACCTGTGCCGCAAGGCGGGGATTCCGGTCGACATCGTCACCGGCGGTAGCACGGGCACCTACGACATCGACAGCCAGCACAAAGACAGACTAACGGAGTTGCAGGCCGGTTCTTATGCCCTGATGGATTCTTACTACCAGATCATTGGCAGCAAAAGTGGCAGCGAGACCTTTGACAACTTCGGGCTGGCTCTCACCGTGCTGACAACCGTCATCAGTAGACACTATCCGAAGCAGGCCTCCATCGACGCGGGCAAGAAGTCGATGACGAAGCCGACGGACATCGTCAAGGGCCGTCCCGACCTGCGCGTACGACCAGCCGGGGCCGAGTTCGGGCTCATCGAATGGGAGGAGACGGATCGCGAGCCGAAGCTGGGGGATCAGCTCGAGCTCGTCATGTCGAACTTGGACATGAGCGTCAATTGTTTCGACCGCATGTTTGTATGCAAGGGCCACCAGGTCGTGGACGTCTTTTCGGTAATGGGGTGGTCGGGGCTTTCGCAGCGGTAGCATTCACGCTGGTTTCGCTTGGAGTCGTTGAGAAAATGAGCGACCCCGGCAAGAAGAATGGATCTGGAAGCAGAGAGTTGCAATGCAATGAGCAAAGAGTTCCGGTACCGCCCGACGACCTTGTGGAAGCTGATCGCAAGGTTGCTTCTGGTCGCTTCATTGCCATTGCTGCCGTGGGCCTGCAAAACGGATCATGCATCCCAGTCAACGTCTACGGCAACGAGCCACAAGGTTCCACGCCGATTTCTGTACCCAGACGAGTTTCCACCGGGCAAATCTTACAGTCCCGGTGTTCTGGTGGGGGATACGCTCTACATCGCAGGTCAGACGGATCTGGATCCCCGAACGGGCGACCAGGTAGGCGAAGTCGAAGCCTAAGTCAAAAGCGCTATGGACAGAATGGGCTACGTTCTGAACGAAGCCGGGATGGACTATGGCAACGTCGTCACATGTCACATTTACCTCGCCGACATGGGCAACCATCAAACGATGAACAAGGTCTATGGGAGCTACTTTGAAGCAGGCTCCTACCCCGCCCGGACGACACTTGAGATGCCGGGACTACCCGGTGGGGCTGAGATCGAGGTCAGTTGCATTGCTTACGCGGACCGATCCCGGATCCGAGTCGTAACGCCGCGAGATCGGTCAGCGCCAGTGACCAAGAACCCCCTCAGCCAAGCGGCTTGGGCGGGCGCCCGACTCTATCTGGCTGGGCGGGGTGGCTGGCGCGATGACGGAAGTTTCGACGACACCGTCGAGGCGCAAACCCAGAGGGCCATGGGAAAAAGTCGGTTCGACCCTGGCGGACGCGGACTTGACCTTCCAGCACGTTGTCTTCGCCAATCCCTACTTTCTGACCCCAGAAAGCTACCCCAAGCTCAACGCCGTGTGGCAGACGTGTTTTGAAATGGGAACAGCCCCGAGTCGGGCCAGCCTCTGCATTTCCCGTTTGCCGGGACCTGAAAGCCGAGTCCAGTTCGCGCTAGTCGCCACGAGCAAAGTTGAAACAAAAGGCCGTGTCGTCCCCCAATACATGAGAACCAGCCCGACCAGTTCCGGGGGAGGAGTACTGGACGGCGAGACGCTTTGGACATCGGGCAAGTCCGGTCGGGGTGAGACGCTGGAAGACCGGATGCAGGATTCACTCGCGAGGATCCGCAACACCCTTCAACTCTCCGCCGTTCGCTGACAGCCGATGGACCCAGCCTGGTCCGACACAGCGACGGAGAGTCTGAGCCACGCCGCGCATCTAGCCAAGTTTCTCGACGACTCGATGCGGCGCTGCCCGAAACTGGCACGCCGAATTCGAGGACGGCCAGTACGACTAAGTGCCCGAAAGGAATTACATAGCGCCCGCCCGTCGATAGGTGGTGAGACATCGTCTTCCGACTAGCAAACAGCGACGAGCGATTGGATCCTGCCTTGTTGTCGGCTAAGGTTTACCCAACCGTTCCGCTCCATGCGAATCACCGAGGGGGAGTCAGTCGTGCCCGAATGCGTCTAGCTGCAGCCGTGAGTATGCAGAGCTTCTCAAACGCCTCGTCGATGGACGGCGGCTCGCCCATGTCGGGTGCAAACCCGCAGTCCGGGTTCAAGGCGATCCGGTCGGGGCTGATCTTCTCTGCGCCGGCGAGTGCAATCGCTTCCACTTCGTCGACCTCTGGAATGCGTTCTCTCCGCACGTCCACCACGCCCATACCCACTCCCATATGCACTGGCAGCAGCTCTAGGTCCAAGATGTCGCCGGTGCCTTGGTAGGCGAATTCTAGATTCAGCCGGTCGATCTTTGCCTCCGCAAGACGGGGCAAAAGCGGTTCGTAGTTGCCCGTCACGTCGCTCTTGCGCTTGTAAACGCTGTGGCAACAATGCAGATGCGTTTCGGCATGCAGGCCTTCGAAGATCCTGTTGATATATCCGACTGCCTCAGCAACCTGATGGTCCGGATTCCACGAGCGACGCAGTCGGTCATCGTGAGTCTTTCCTTCGGCCAACAGTCCCCGGTCGCAGAAGTAGGTCAAGGCGGGGTCATCCAGTTGAATAACGTCGATTCCTGCCTGCTCTAGGGCCTTCGCCTCCGCCGCCAGAATCTCGACCAAGTGATCCATAAAATGCTGCACAGTCGGGTACGCGGCCGTTGAGAAATCCTCGTGCCAGTACCGGATGCCGATGAGAAACGGGCTTGGCAGTGCAAACTTGGTGATGCGATCCGTGTGTCTCACAAGAAACTCGGCGTCCGAGGCAAACACCGGCTCCTTGACCTGCATCTTGTGAGTGCTGACGAGGTGGAATTTCTGTTCTCCCGCATGTTCGAACGGGCGAATCTTCTCGAACCCGCCGACACGATGGAGGAACTCGTTCGTGTATTGAACTCGACGCCACTCTCCGTCGCTCACAACGTCCAAGCCGGCCTGCTCCTGCAGTCGAATCGCAAAGACCACCATCTCGTCCATTACCGCGTGGAAATGGTCTTCCGACATTTCCCGACGCCGTGAGTGCAGGTCGACCACCAACCTTGGCCTCGGCAAAGAACCGATGACCTGGGTGTAGAAGGGTGGCAGGCGTTTGGTTTTTTCGGTCCTCATCGCAGCGAGCAGAGTCTCACAGGTCCACCAGCGAACGGACTGTGCGGAACTAAGAGTAGCTGAAAACCGGTGGTTGCGGGAGCAACCAGCGATGCCAGTGCCTGAGTTCGTCGGCAAGTGGTCTCAAGCTCGGCTACACGAGGTGCCTCGATGGGTCCCCTCCATGTAGACTGGGCTTGCCAGTCAGTCGCAAGTCAGTCAAATGTCCCAAGCGAAGGATGAAGCTGGTTATCTACGACGGCCCTTTTGGTTCGCCCATCTGATCTGGGCGGTGCTTGGCCTCTCCGGGTGTGCCTTGCTGATCTTCGCAGGGGGCGAAGGGCATCCTCCGGCAATCATCCTCTTGCCAGTTGCGCTGGTCGTGTGGGCGCTAGGCCACCGCTAGCGGCCCTCGGATGGCGCTTGGGCTCCTGCCGCACGATTCTGCGTTACGATATGGAACAAGCCGAGTTTGGAGCTTTTATGGACCAACCAGACGACCAACAAAAAGAACAACAGGAAACCGCGCAAGAGCCAACCTCGGAAGGCCTGGCTTCGCTCGAGCGCTTAGAGAGCCGCATTCTCGGCACGATCGAGCAGCTCCGTGAAGCGCGCCGCATCCAGGTAGAGGCCGAGGAAAACGCGGCTGCGTACAAGGGGCAGCTTGACGGCAAGGATCAGGAGATCGAGCGCCTGACAAGCGAGCTCGAGCAGGCCCGCGCCGAGCGTGTCGACGTCAGCAACCGAATCGAGTCGCTGCTCGAACAGATCGATGCTGTCAGCGGGCCGTAGAACGATGGGCGAAAGAGGGGCCATGAGCGTCGGAACCCAGATACAGATCTTCGGACAGAGCTATCACATTCAGGGCGGAAGCGATCCCACCCAAACGCGCGAGGCCGCCGAAGTGGTGGACCAGAAGATGGGCATGATCGCCTCGCAGTTGCGCGCGCCGGACGGTTACCGCATCGCCGTGCTGGCGGCGCTTCACCTGGCGGACGAATACATCAGCATGCGCCGCAAGCTCGAAGCCCTCGAAGAGCAGGTTGAGTCCAAGAGCCGGCACATCGCCGAACTCCTCGACGAGATGGAAGCCGACTCATCGTATCCGGCGGCAAGTTAGACGGACTGTAGGAACGGGTCCGCAACCCACCCGCGAGCTTCTTCGCTCTCTTCCCCCACCCGCTCTCATGAAAATCCTTTTCGTAGGCGACGTCGTCGGGAAACCGGGCCGCCGCATCGTGAGGGAGCGCCTACAGGAGATCGTCGATCACAAAGACATCCACCTCGCCGTCGTCAACTGCGAGAACGCCGCCGCGGGCTACGGGATCACGGCCAAGCTCGCCGACGAGCTGTTCGACGCCGGCACCGATATCCTTACCTCGGGCAACCACGTCTGGGACAAGAAAGAGATCCTCAACTATCTGCCCACCCACCCGCGCCTGCTGCGGCCGGCGAATTACCCTGACCCCTTACCGGGCAGTGGTCTGTTCGTGGGCAACACGGCGCACGGCGTGCGCTACGCGGTCCTCAATCTGCAGGGACGCACCTATCTGCCCGCTATCGACAGCCCCTTCCACAAGGTGGACGAGTTACTCAATTCCCTCGACGATACGGTGAAGGTGCGCTTCGTCGACTTCCACGCCGAGGTAACCAGCGAGAAGATGGCCTTCGGATGGTACCTGGACGGCCGCGTGTCGGCGATGATCGGGACGCACACGCACGTACCCACCGCCGACGAGCGCGTCCTGCCCGGCGGGACGGCTTACCTCACCGACGCCGGCATGACCGGCCCTTACGACTCAGTGATCGGCATGGATAAGGAAGCCTCGATCCGGCGCTTTCTCGAGGCCGTCCCGATTCGCTTCGAGCCGGCCCGCGCGGATGTACGCCTCTCCGCGGTGATTGTCGAGGTGGACGAGTCGAGCGGTAAGGCGACGTCGATCGAGCGATTGATGGTCCGCGCGGACACGTAGTCAGCCGTGGCGAAATTGAGAGCGGCGCCGGTCAAATTGTAGGGGCACGGCATGCCGTGCCCGCCCGCTGCAACGCGCAAGTAGATCGGCCCGCCTCAGCGAAAGAACCTCATTCCAACCTCGCTCCGCCAACCTACACCGGACACCGGTCCGCAACGCGGACGGACGGATGTTAGCCTAGCGTGAAGCCGTCAGGCGAAACCCTAGGTAGCGAACTTTTGCGCCGGGAGCCCTGAAAGGGCGATGGACAAGAACCCTGCTTTCACAAGGGCTGCTAGCGCGGACCACAGCGGAAAACTGGTGCCGGAGAGCGGACTCGAACCGCTGACCTAGGGATTATGAGGCCCTCGCTCTGACCACCTGAGCTACTCCGGCACTGGAAAGGGAACCCATCTCCATCGTATCGGTCGTCTTTTCAACGTGTCAAACGCAAGCCTGGCCAATGTCTTGGCCGAAGGAGCGTCGCAGCTTCCGGTCCGGGCTCCTGCCGTTCCGGCCTTCGTATGCTGTCCAGCCGGAGCCATTAACGGTTGATGACGGAGGCAGGTGGCTTTCGCAAATGCCAGTCGCTCCGCTTCTGAAACTCGGCGCCAACGGCAATGAGGGCCCCTTCGTTGTGGGGCGCGGCGACCAGTTGCAGGCTGGTCGGCAGGCCGTTGAGCCCGAAGCCGCAGGGCATCGTCAACGCCGGGAGCCCGGCGGCGTTGCCGGCACCGCCCAGATCGGTGTTGCCGCGCTGACTCAACTCCAAGTTCCCGCTGCGGCGCGTCGAGCGGTCTTCGTCGATCCGTGGCGCGGTTTCGGGCTGGCCGGGCTGCACGATCAGATCGATCTCAGAGAAAACCTCGCGCATCTTCTCCTGAATCAGCCGGCGAATGCGCATCGCTTGGAGGTACTCGGTCGCTGGAATCTTAAGCCCCGAGCGCAAGCCGGACTTTTGCCGCTCATCCGGCAGCGCGTCAAACCCCTCGCTACGAATCAGCTTCTCGAAGATGGTGGCAGCCTCGCACGAGATCATCGTCCGCGCCACTTGCCCGTAGGGCATGTCCGGCAACGATAGGGGGTGAAACTGCAAGCCCATCGCCTCGAGCACCCGCAGTCCGTCACGCAACGCCGGACGCGAGTCGGGATGCGCCCACTCGTCGAAATCCACCTCGGCGATCCCCACTCGCAGGGTCGGCAAGGCTCGATCGTATATCCCGTGCGTGAAACGGCGGCCTGAATGTCCGGGATCGTTCGGGTCGGGCCCCGACATCGCTTCGAGCACCAGCGCACAGTCTTCGGCGGACCGGCACATCGGCCCCAACTTTGTCCATCGTCCACGAAAGCGCCATGGCTCCGTGGCGGCTCACGAGCCCGTAGGTTGGCCTCAACCCGGTGACGCCGCAGTGCGAGGCCGGCGTCACGATCGAGCCCCAAGTCTCCGAGCCGATCGCGAACGGCGTCAGCCCGGCGGCGACCGCGATGCCTGGACCTGTCGACGAACCACCCGCCCAGTGCTCGGGATTCCACGGGTTCTTTCCCGGCCCGTGCATCGACTCGGTCGGGTAACTGTACCCCCCGCCGCCCGCGAAACGCACCATTGCCAGCTTGGCGGCCAGCACGGCGCCAGCGTGCTCGAGTTTGCGGACGACCGTCGCGTCGTAGTCGAACGTCTGGTCGCGATAAGGCTCGGCGCCCCACGAGGTGACCGCGCCCCGCGCCGCCAACAGATCTTTCGCGCCGTAGGGGATGCCTTGCAGCGGGCCCTCGACGCGCCCGGCGGCAAAGAGCCGGTCCGCCGCCCCGGCCTGCCGAAGCGCCCGTTCTTCGGTCAGGCGCGCGACGGCGTTCAACCGCGGACCGATCTCCCGCAACCTATCGAGATAAGCCCGGGTCAACTCGACGGACGAGAACTCGCGCTTCCTGAGCCGCGTGGCCAGCCCGGTAAGCGTCGAAAACAGAACGTCGTCGTCCATCAGGCCTGGAAACGGAAGGCGGGCTCGGTGCTCATCGGAACGGAGAAATCGCCGAGGACCGGGTTTCGGACGCAAGGCTCAACCGGTGGCGAAGACTCAGCCTCGGGCTCGGGGTCCTTTTTCTTCTGCGCTTGCACGGCCGCGGCGGTTGCGGCCCCGGTCCCCACAGTCAGCGCGAAACGGCGGCGGGAGAGTCGTTTGACTGGCATAAGCGGTGTGCGAACGGAGGTTCGCGCCGTAACCAACCTTGCGACGGCCTCAGTAACATAACACAATGGTCCATTCGTACTCATGCTGCGCACGCTGCTGCTGATCTACCCTTTTCTCGCCGTCTACGTCGCCGTTTGCACGGTACTGTTCGTCCCCGCGACGTGGCTCACCCGGGACGTTCGGCTGCTCTATTGGCTGGCCCGGAAAGGGGTTCAGGTCAGCCTCTGGCTAGGCGGCGTCAAGGTCCGGATGGATCAGCCTGAATACGCCCACCGACACGCCACCTGCGTCTTCGTCAGCAACCATGTCAGCAATCTCGACCCGCCGATCCTCTTCATGGTGCTGCCTCGCCTAGCCGTGGTGCTCAAGCAGGCGCTTCGCAGGATTCCGTTGCTGGGATACATCATGGCCGTCGGCGGTTTCATCTACGTCGACCGCGCCGACCGCGACTCGAGACGCAACTCCGTCGCCGCCTGCGTGGCCACCTTGGGCAGGAACATCCCGCTGCTGATCTTCCCCGAAGGCACCCGCAGCCGCGACGGGAGCCTGTTGCCGTTCCGCCCCGGACCTTTCACGATGGCCATTGAAGCCCAGGTGCCCATCGTCCCCATCACGGTACACGGTAGCCGCGAACTGATGCCCAAGGGATCGAGCAGCGTGAGACCGGGCACGGTCACGGTGTTGTTCCATCCACCGGTCGACACCCAGGGAATGTCCACGCAACACCGGGCCGAGCTGATGAGGCGAGTGCGCGCGACAATGCAGAACGCACTGGAAACCGAGATGCAATGAGGAGGCTCACCGCCGAGCTGGCAAGGTGGCGAGGTGGCGAGCCTCCTCATTTCATCTCGGCTGCGCGCCCGAGCCGACGGTCCCTCTTCAACACCGGAAACGCTACCGGCTGGCAAGCTGTTCGGCGCCTTCCTGCACGCGCCGTCCCACCTGGCTCCGCATCCGCTTCCCTTCACGCTTCGTGAAGAGCAGCGTTCCTACCGAGGCCCGCTCCATCTGAGAAGGGTTCCACGGCACATGCATGATGCCGCTGCGCGAGTGACTGTTTGACCCGAGCAGCAGATGCCCAATCTCGTGGGCCATCAGATGCCCCAGCAGCAGCGCCCGGGAGGCGTGGGTCCGCTCAGCCAGTTCGTCCGCCCGGTGGTAGAAGATGCTGACGCGCGAACCGAACCCATCGCCGGGCGCGGTCGCTGCGATGCCGAACTCGCTGTGATGCTTCATCATCTTCTTGGCCATCTTGCGGGGGAGAATCCTGACGAAGAGGTCGGTGGCCGTGGGTTGTGTCTTGCACAACGGGCTGCTTTCGACCTCACGGCCAGGCACCGCGCAGGCGATCCAGCTTGTTTCGATCCCAGTCCGCCGGAAGATGCGGGTCGCCTCGCTCTGCGCCTTGGCCAGAACGCCCCGGGTGACGCCCGCGTAGTCCTGAACACGAACGCTGATCACAAGGGGGTTCTCGGGGACCTCCGGTTGCCTTTTGCTTGCTGCGGCGGGAAGCGCCACACTCAGAATCAGGCTGATCAAGAAAGCGTTGCGGAATAGCTGGGTCACGGCTCTCACCTCCGGGTGTTGGCTGGTGAGAGCGAGTTTGCGTCAGGTTAGGTGGTAGGCCAATGCAGCAGAGCCTTAAACGAGATAAGCTGCCGCCAAATTGGACCTTGTCTCATAAGCCATTGAAAACAAGAGGTTAAGGATGACTTCTTAACGCTCGGACAGCATTAGGAAGTGGGGCCGGAGGGTGATATAATCGCCCCAGCCGGGCCGGTTAAGGCCGGCTGCCCCAGCCATGGCCGATCCGCTGCTCCAAGGGCGCGCCGTCCGCTTCGGGGTCTTTGAACTTGACCTCGCCGCTGGAGAGCTGCGCAAGAACGGCCTGAAGGTCCGCCTGCAGGACCAGCCGTTCCAGTTGCTGTCAGCTCTCGTAGCACGCCCGGGCGAAGTCGTCACCCGCGAGGAGCTGAAAGAGAAGCTCTGGCCCGCCGACACCTACGTCGATTTCGATCGCAGCCTCAACACCGCCGCCAGCAAGCTGCGCGACGCCCTCGGCGATTCGGCCACCAGTCCGCGGTTTATTGAGACCCTCCCCCGCCGCGGCTACCGCTTCTTGGCCTCGGTGGAAAAGGTCGGTGAGCAGACAGCCCCCGAAGCTTCATCAAGTAGGCCCGGGACCGTCGTACCCATAGATGGAACGCAGGCCGCGGAAGGCACGACGCTTACACTCGATCGCGCACGTCCGGCCCTTCCGTCGCAATACCTTCTCGGACTCGCATTGCTGGCAGCCGTTGTGGTCATTGTCGTGTTGTGGTTCCGCTCACCCGAGCCTCAAGAGACCCCGCTGGCTCGGTTCTCATTCACGCTTTTCCAGTACGTGTGGGCCCCGACGATCTCTCCCGATGGCCGCCACATCGCGTACGTCGCGGGCGACGAGCCGCAAACGCAGGGCCAGCAAACGATATGGATACAGGATCTCGATCAGAATGAGCCACGGCGGATCGCGGGAACGGCCGGTGCTCGGTCGCTGTTTTGGTCGCCGGACGGTGGCTCCCTCGGCTTTTCAACCGTGGGCGAGCTGAAGAAGGTCTCTGAGGATGGCGGACCGGTCACAACTCTTTGCCAACTGCCTTCCGTCAATTTCGAGGGAGGAGCGTGGAGCCCGAACGGCGAAACCATCGTCTTTATCTCGGGCGAGGATTTCTACGAACTCTCTGCTCGCGGCGGTACACCCCAGCTACTGACGGAGCCCCCTCCAGGAGAAGGTCGAGAAGTCTCGGACCCGCCACTACGGCGAAGCCTTCCGCGGTGCTTCCACTTTCTGCCCCTCGCAAAGGGTGAGCGGACTCTCTTGTTCACACGGAGCGACGGTGCGAAGCGGCACATTGTGATGCGGCACTTGGGGACCGGTGTCGAAGAAGTTCTCCACACCGGTCGACACCCCATCTATTCGGCCACCGGCCACATCGTTTTCGAAGGTGGGCCTGACTATCACGACCTCTGGGCCTTGCCGTTCTCCCTCGCGCAACGGAAGCCGGTGGGCGAAGCCTTCCCCATTGCACACAACGGGGCTTACCCCAGTGCCGCCGGCGGGACCTTGGTCTACCGCCGGCGGGGCCGGGGAGGTCAATGGCAGCTTCAGTGGCGGGACCGTGACGGTGAGAACCTGGGAACGATCGGCAAGCCTCACGACGGCATCCAACACATGGCTCTTTCTCCCGACGAGAGCCGCGTGGCCGTCAACGGCTGGACCGAGGGCAATCAGGATATTTGGGTTCATGACGTCAGCACGGGTGTGGCCACTCGGCTGACATTTGACCGCCATGGAGACATCGGCCCGGTTTGGTCTGCGTCGGGTAAAGAACTCGTATTCAACTCGGCGGCGACGGGCATCTACGATATCTATCTCAAGTCCGCCGACGGAGCCGGCGAGGCCGCGGAGTTGCTGGCCACGGACGCTAACAAGTTCGCATCCGACTGGTCCGCGGACGGGAGATACATCCTCTACGACCGGGGTCCTCGCGAATCAGACCGACAATCCGACATTTGGTATTTGCAGCGCAAAGGCGACAGCGCGGACTTCGAGCCGGAGTCGTTCTTGGAGACGGCCTTCGACGAACACGCCGCCAAGTTTTCGCCCGACGGACGGTTCGTGGCATACGTCTCGGACGAATCGGGCCAGGACGAGGTTTATGTGAGGCCGTTCCCGCGGGGTGGGGGTCAGTGGCAGCTCTCGTTCAACGGCGGCGTGCAACCGCAATGGAGGGGTGACGGCAAGGAGCTGCTCTATGTCGGCGGGAACACCCTGATGGCGGTTGAAGTGAAAACGACGCCGACGTTCTCCCTGGGCCGGACGAACCGACTCTTCGAGTCTGCGGGATTTCGAATCACGCAGTGGTCACCGCGCTACGATGTATCGGCGGATGGACAGCGGGTCGTTGTCAGGGAGCCTTTAGTCGAAGGCGTCCAGTCGACCATCCGCGTTGTCCAGAACTGGTTCGCCGAGTTTCAGGATCGGAAGAGCAAGGAAGAGTAGCCGGCGCGATTCTGATGGCCATATCCCAACAATCCAGGCGCGCGGCCCGCTTCGGGGTCTTCGAACTCGATCTCGCGGCGGGTGAGTTGCGCAAGAATGGGCTGAGGGTCCGCCTGCAGGACCAGCCGTTTCAGTTGCTGTCGGCCCTGGTGGCGCGCCCGGGCGAAGTCGTCACCCGCGAGGAGCTGAAAGAGAAGCTCTGGCCGTCGGACACCTACGTCGAGTCGACCGCAGCCTCAACACCGCCGCCAGCAAGCTCCGCGAGGCCCTGGGCGACTCGGCCACCAGCCCACGATTCATCGAGACCCTGCCGCGGCGGGGCTACCGCTTTCTGGCTTCGGTCGAAGGTGTCGGCGAACTCGCGGCTGGCGGGGATGACAGTTCAACGGTTGCATCCGATTCTCCCGAGGATGGCGGCCAGCAGGCCGTCTCAGAGTCCCGGACCCGAGAACGCGAATTGGTTCGTCGGCTGCGGTTGGCGTGGTCCTTGGTTGCCGTTGCCGCACTCGCGGCCCTGGCTGTCTCATTCGTCTATTTCAGCGGTCCCCGACCGGTATCGCTCGAAACACCCCTGCGCAGGTTTACCATTACGCCGCCTGGTCCTATTGATGGTTTCACCCTCTATGCCACCAGTGTCGCCATCTCACCTAATGGTCGGCACATCGCGTACAGCTCCCGAGAGAGCGGGCTGCAAATCCAGGATCTCGACCGCTACCAACCGCGGACTCTCGACGGTACCGAAGGAGCTAGAATCCCGTTTTGGTCACCGGACAGTGACTTCATCGGGTTCGCTGCGGGCAGGGAACTCAGGAAGATCTCTGTGCAAGGCGGTCCGACCATCAGGCTTTGCGAACTGCCTCAGACCTTCTTCCGCGGCGCAACCTGGAGCCTGGACGGCGAGCGGATCGTCTTCGCGTCCGGGCCTCCGCATAAGCTGTATGAAGTTCCCGCCGGCGGCGGGGCCCCGAACCTGCTCGTCTTGCCGGATGAGCCCGAGGGGCTGCCAGGCGGACCGAAGGCAATCAGGCACCCCCGTTTCCTACCCCCGGAGGCGGGCCCGCGGGTCCTGGTGTTTGCGGTTGAGTCTCGCAATGGGTACACCCTGATGGTCCAAGACCTGGAGACTGGCCGCCGAGAGATCTTGGGGCCGGGGGCGCATCCTGTCTATTCGCCCAGCGGTCATATCATCTATCAGGGCGCTGGTGCTGCGTTCGAATTATGGGCGCTGCGCCACTACCCGATTTCGGTGGTGAGGGTAATCGGCCTGAGAGGGACCGGGCTTCCAGAGGCCCGGCCTTAACCGCGAGTGGATCTCTGCTCGGAGCGTTGCTGAGCCAGCGACTGAAACACATCGCGGAAGGCAGGGACGTTCGTCTTCAACAGGTCGAAGACGTCCTTAGAGATTACCAGCACTTCGGTTGCCGCGACGACGCGGATCGTGGCGTTGCGGCTCACGTCCGACAGTACGGCCATCTCGCCGAAATAATCTCCGTCCCGCAGCGCCGCGACTTTCTCCCAGTTGCCGGCCGTTTCGCGCAAGACCTCGCACTCCCCCTGCCGGATGACATAGACGCTGTCGCCCAGATCGCCTTGGTTGAAGACGATCTCGCCGGCCTCAAAGTGCTGCTCGGCAATGCCGGGAGCCTCGGAAAGCTTGAGCTGAACCAGATCGGGCTGAAGCAGCAGGGCGGTGAACCAGTCGGCCCCGACGCGGATCTTGCGGTCGAGGCCGGGCATCTTCATCAGGTAGACGGTTCGCCACATGAGCCACGCCAAGAAGCCCGATACGCGTATCCCGAACACGTCGGCGACGGCGGAGTGGTGACCGAGTGCGGCCAGTTTGCCGAGTCCTTGGAAGTCGAACACTTTGGGCGTGCCGCCGCGCAGTGCCGCGACGATGTTACCGGCGACCGTCTTGGCGGCGCGCGTAGCGTGTTGAGCTGTTGGCGGGACGCGGTGGCCGGATTTCGTATTGGCCGCCGCGCAGTCTCCGAGGGCCCACACCTGTCCCTCGAAGCCCTCCACCTCTAACTGCCCGTTCGTGAGCAGGCGGCCGCGCTCTTTGGAACAATCGAGGGAATCGAGTACTTCGGGCACCTTCGACGGCACGGTCGAAACGATGGTCTTCGTCGCAATCTCATTTCCCGACCGCAAGATCGCTTTCTCCGAACTGGCGGCTTTCAGCCGATCGTTGAGCACGATCTCCACGCCCCGCTTCCTCAATAGTTTCTCCGCGAACAGCGCCAGCTGCTCGGTCATCTCCGGCAGGATGCGGTCGCCGGAGTGTACCAGCACGCACCGCATCTCTTCCGACCGGATGTTCTGATAGCTGCGCGCGACCGAACGCACGAAATCATTCAACTCGGCGATGACCTCTACGCCCGAGAAGCCTCCCCCGGCCACGACGAACGTCAGCAGCTTGCGGCGCAACTCTGTGTCGTTCTCGATGTCGGCCTCTTCCAGCGCGTGGATCACATGGTTCCGCAGTGCCAAAGCATGCGCCAGGGTCCGGCATGGCATGGCGTGTTCAACCATGCCGGGCATGCCGTAGAAGTTCGTCTCGCCTCCCAGAGCCACCACGAGGTAGTCGTAAGGCAATTCCATCTGGCGTGGGCGGAAGCCCCGGCTTACCGTCACAGTTCGCTCTTGCAGGTCGATGTGTTCGACTTCGCGCATGATCAACTGCGTCCGTGGGCAGAGACGGCGGATGGGAGACACAACGTCGGTAATGGCGATGGACCCGGAAATCACCTCCGGTAGCATCGGCTGATAGACGAAGTAGTTCTCCGTATTGACCAGTCGGATCGAGGCCTCCCCAGGCCGAAGCATCTTCTCGAGATGCATCGCCGTGTAGACTCCACCGAAGCCTCCGCCAAGAATCAGGATGTCTTTAGTCGCCATTCGATCGAGGCCGTTGCAGGGACAGAGAACTCGCGATCGCGCCGCCGCGGAGCGGATACGCCAAGCCCAAGGGCAGTATATAGGTGCGCCACGGTCTTGGGCAATGTAGGGGTGTCTTGACAGTAGGGGAACTGGGCGTGCATCATTGATGGTCGCATGCGTAACGGCTGTCGCATAGGGCGAGACCTCCGCATTCCAGTGCTCCTGGCCGCCTTCCTGTCGGCGACTACAGCCCGTGGCCAGGACGAAGCGGCGGCGTTCGTCCACGACTTCCAACACGACCCGGTCGAAGAGGGGCTGGCGAGCTTCCTGACGATCGTTCTGGTCGTCGCCGTTGCGACCGTTCTCTACAGCTTAATCCGCTACCGGGGCAGGCTCACGGGCCGACTGGCCTGGGCGCTGTTGATCGCAGGGGTTGGGGTACTGCCCTTGCTCTCGGTGTCGTTCGGCAACCTGCTCGTCTTTGAAAGAGCGGAGAAGGTGGAGTTCTGCGCCTCCTGCCATCTCACGATGCAAGTCTACGTGGACGACATGGTCGACCCCGAGAGCGAGAGCCTGGCCGCCGTCCACTACAAGAACCGATACATCCCCTCCAAGCAGTGCTACGACTGCCACACCTCGTACGGTATGTTCGGCACGGTCGAAGCCAAGATGGCGGGAACGATCGACACGTACAAGTACTACACCGGGACCTACACTTTTCCCATCAAGATGAGACACCCGTATTCCAACGGCGACTGCCTGAAGTGCCACGCGGAGTCGGTGAAGTGGAAAGGGCAGGAGATGCATGTAGAGAATAGGGAGGGGCTGTTCGCCGACGAGATGTCTTGTCTGGAATGTCACGATCCCGATGGGACATCCGGCCCACATCCTCCCGGAGCAGGCGGAGTAGACCACGGCGATGGCGAACCAGGTCGCGAGGAAGTTCGACGTCGGCCCCACCGGCATACAACGGTTGCTGATCGCCGCCCAGGTGCTCTCCCTGGTTGCGTTGTTGCTCGCCACGCAGTTCCTGCTGAACACCACCGGTGGGACGCTGTTTGTCTTTGCCAGCCTGTCGCCAGTCCTGGTAGGCGTCTCCATTCTGATCCTGATCGGGGTGGCGATCCTCAGCTTCCGGCAGCGCCATCGCCTGTTTAACGTGCAGAACTACGGGCCGGGGGAGGTGGTGTTCCGGCAAGGCGACATCGGAGACTCGGTCTACTTCATCCGTAGTGGCGAGGTCGAGGTGGTCCGAGAGGACGGTCCCGAACTAACCGTACTTGCGAAACTCTCGGCCGGGCACTACTTTGGAGAGATGGCCCTGCTGTCGAACGAGTCTCGCAACGCGACGATCCGCACGACAGCCGAGACAGAGCTGGCGACGCTGGGCAAGCACAACTTTCTGACCATGCTCAGCATCCTGCCTTCGACCGAAGAAAACATCCTGAAGACGATTCAGAAACGGGCGATGGAACGGTAAGCGCGGCACAGTGTAGCCCCGCGGGCACAGATTTCAGGCCGCGGATCTCCGGCCGAAACCTGTGCCGCACACAGAACGTCCAAACCGCGAGAAGGGAGATTTCATAACCATGGTTGTTCGCGCAGTGGTAAAAGGGGCCGTGTTCGTCGCGGTCGTGACTCTGTTTTGTTCCATGACGCTGTTTGCCGGCGATGAAGAGGCGGGCAAGGCTGTGTACTTGAAGAAGTGCAAGACCTGCCACGGAGCCGAGGGCCAGGGCAACCCCGGCATGGCGAAGGTCTTGAAAGTCGAGATCAAGCACCTGGGCTCGGAGGCTGTTCAAAGCAAGAGCGACGAGGAGCTCAAGGCCGTGATTACGGAGGGCGCGGGCAAGATGAAGCCGGTCAAAGGCGTAAGCGCCACCGACGTCGACAAGATTCTGGCGTTCCTCCGAACGATCGAAGAGTAGACACGCTAAAACCCAGTCCTCGAAGCGGACAACGGATGTAAGGCTCGGGCGGGAGTCGTCCGTTATTTGGGACGGCGGAGCCCTGGGTGCCGATCCCTCTGCTCTTCGACCCAACGGTGACAGCGTGGGCCGCAACAGCGACCCGCGCCCCTGGACGCGCTTTCGCCACCGCCCGGCAGTCTCCCTATGCCACCACCTGTTGGGCACGGAAGTAGTCGATCGTCGAGCTGAGGCCCTCTTCGAGTGAGACCTTCGGTTCCCAGCCGAGGATCCGCCTGGCTTTGGAGATGTCGGGTTGGCGCTGTTTGGGATCGTCTTCGGGAAGGGGTTTGAACTCGACTTGGCCCTCTAACCCCAGCTTGGCGTGCAGTAGCTCCGCGAACTCCAGGATCGTCATCTCGTTCGGGTTGCCGAGGTTGACCGGCAGATGCTCGTCGCTCCACATCAGCCGACATAGGCCCTCGACAAGGTCCGACACGTAACAGAAGCTGCGGGTTTGCGAGCCGTCGCCGAACACGGTGAGCGGCTTGCCGCCGAGCGCCTGGTCGAGAAAGGCGGGCACGACGCGGCCGTCGTTGAGCTTCATACGCGGTCCGTAGGTATTGAAGATGCGCGCGATGTGTGTGTTGACGCCGTGCTCCCGGTGATAGGCCATCGTCAGCGCTTCGGAAAAGCGCTTGGCTTCGTCATAGCAAGAGCGCGGGCCGACCGGGTTGACGTTCCCCCAATAGGTCTCGCTTTGAGGATGCTGCTCGGGGTCCCCGTAGCACTCCGACGTTGACGCCAGCAGGAAGGTCGCTTCCCGCTCGAGCGCCAAATCGAGCAGGTTCTTGGTCCCAGCCGACCCCACCTGCAGCGTCTCGATGGGGTGCCTGAGGTAGTCGAAAGGACTGGCCGGCGAAGCCAGGTGGCAGACGCAGTCGATCGGGGAGTCCACCTCGAAGGGTTGGCACACGTCCTGCTCGAGGAGGTCGAATGCCGGATTCGATTCGAGGTGGCGAATGTTGTCGCGCCGGCTTGTCAAAAAGTTGTCGACGGCGAGGACGCGGTGATCTTCCGCCAGGAGACGATCGCAAAGGTGGGATCCGACGAAGCCCGCTCCACCGCTGATTAAGATGCGCAAACAGGTTGCTCCTTCCTTCTCCATGGTAGAGAGGCTGGCGGGCATCAGCAACTTGCTCGAAGTAAGCGGCTGTTTTGCGTCTTCCCCAAGCGCGGGGTTGCGGCCGCACGCCCGCGGATTTACATCCGCGGCTCTGAAGCGTGGCATGGCACGATCACGCTGGAACGGAGCGCAAAGCGGTCATCGAGGCTTACGTACAATTTGGAAACGGGCCGGAAGCCGGGTTGCGAATGGCAGGGACATGCCTGATGATGTTCAAAACCAAGCTGTCGACGGAGGATGAGCCGATGCAAAGGCGTGATTGGATGAAGACCGTGGCCGGGGGCGCTGCGTTGAATCTTGGAGCACTGATGGGGAACCGCGCACTGGCGTTCACGCCGAGCCCGCAGGAGGCGCAGGCGCAACGCGGGCTGCCGCCGCTCAAGATCACCGGCATCAAGGCCGTGCTGGTGGCCGCGCCGCGCATCCGCCTGGTGGTGGTGAAGGTGGATACGAGCGAGCCGGGGCTTTACGGGCTGGGGTGCGCCACGTTCAACCAGCGCGCCAAGACTGTCGTCACGGCGGTGGACGACTTCCTCGCTCCTTTCCTGCTGGGTAAAGACCCCGATCACATCGAAGACATCTGGCAGTCGATGTACGTCAGCTCGTACTGGCGCAACGGGCCGGTGCTTTACAACGCCATGAGCGGCGTCGACCAGGCGCTGTGGGACATCAAGGGCAAGCGCGCCAACATGCCCGTCTACCAGTTGCTCGGCGGCAAAACGCGCATGGCGGCCGACTGCTACGCGCACGCCTCGGGCTCGACCTTCAAGGAAGTCGAAGACATGGCGCGCGGCTTCATCGAAGAGGGCTACCGTCATGTGCGCATTCAGGTCGGCATTCCCGGCATGGCGAACTACGGGTCCCGGCGCGGGTCTGGAGGGTCGGCGTCGGGCGGGGCGGATGATCTTCCGCCGCCGCCGGCCGGGCCGCCGCGGGAGCGCATCTACGAGCCGGGCCCCTACGTGCGCATCATCCCCAAGCTGTTCGAGCACATGCGCCTGACGCTGGGCGATGAGATCGAGTTGCTGCACGACGTGCATGAACGGGTGTCGCCCGATCAGGCGCTCAATCTGTGCAAGCAGTTGGAGCAATATCGGCCGTTCTTCATCGAAGACCCGCTGGCGCCGGAGCAGATCGGCTACTTCAAGCACATCCGCGCCAACACGACGACGCCGATCGCCATGGGTGAGCTGTTCAACAGCCCGCACGAGTTCATCGGGCTGGTAACCGATCGCCTGATCGACTACATGCGGGTGCACATCTCGCAGATCGGGGGATTGAGCCCGGCGCGGAAGCTCGCGGCGCTGTGCGAATGGTTCGGCGTGCGCACGGCGTGGCACGGGCCGGGGGACGTCTCACCCATCGGACATTGCGCCAACGTCGCGCTCGACCTGACAACTTCGGCATCCAGGAACGCACGGTGTTCCCGCCCGAGACGCAGGAGGTGTTCCCGGGGTGCCCCGTGCTCAAGGATGGGTACTTCTGGGCGAACGAGCGGCCCGGGTGGGGGGTCGAGTTGAATGAGCAGGCAGTGGCGAAGTATTCGCCGGACAAGCTGCTGACGCCGTTTGATTACCACTGGGGTTCGACGCGGAGGCGGGATGGGTCGGTGATTCGGCCGTAGGGGCGTTGTGTGCTACGCCCGGCATGTCGTTCACGTGAGGAAGCAGCTTATCCCGTGCTAACCTGAATTCGGCATGCCCGAGAGCACGCTGGAAGTGCGCATTGCGGGCTTGGAAGGCTCTTACAGGGAGCTGACCAAGCGCATGGACGATTTGCGCTCGGATCTGCACCGAGGCCTTGACGGTCTCATGGCCGAAGCCGAGCGCACACGGAGCGAGTTTGAGGACGAGTTCTCCGCCGTGCGAGGGGAAATGGCGGACTTGCGTATTGAAGGGCGTGCCAACTTTCGCTGGATCATGAGCCTGATCTTGATCAATTGGCTCAGCTTGCTGGCCGCGATCTTCTTGGTGGTGGGTCGTCGATAAGGTCCGCCCGGCGGAAGCAGTCCTCTGGGGTTCCGTTTGGCGAGTTCGCTGCTTGGCCGTGCCTACCCAGTTCCTATTTTCCGGGCCGGTCTTTGAACTCGGTGAACCAATTTTGGACGACGTGGATGGCTGTTTGACCTTGACTGACGGACTCGCCGACCACGAATCTTTCCCCATCCGCTGATACGTCGTACTGGGCATAGGTCGAAGCGCTCAGCCTGAGACCTGGAGTTGAAAAAAGCGGTGCCGCCGCAACAACAGAGAGGCTGGAACCCAGCTTCACCTCCACCTCCACCAAGGTTTCCCCCTCGACATAGTAAAGCTTCCGCCCGTCCCGTCCCCACCGTTGGCCCAGTCCACCGTTTTGAGAGATCCTCTGTTTGCCGCCTCCCTCGGGAAAACGCTGAACGTAAACCTCAAAGTCGCCGGACTCGTCTGACAAGTAGGCTACCCACCTCCCGTCGGGCGAGAGTGTCGCGGCCTTTTCGGTGAAGTCCGATGCCAGAAAGGGCTTGGCTTCGAGGCTGTCGCCGTCCCTACGCTCGAGATACCAGATGTTCCTACCATTCAAGTCGTAAAGAATATACCATCCGTCCTGGGACTGATCCGAAGCATGCTCGTTCGCGTCGGTCCCGTGGATAAGCTGAGCCTCCCCAGTCCCATCGGCTGCTTTGCGGTAAATATCCATGTTGCCCCGACGCGCCGAAGAGAATATCAGTTCTTCCCCCGAACTGGACCAGATCGGCCGCGAATCCATGCGGTTCGAGGAAGCGACGATGTTCTTGATGCCACGATCGACCTCGTGGACCCAGATGTCGGGATTGCCCGCCTCCGACCCTGCAACAGCCACGTGGCGCCCATCCGGGGAGAGCGTCGGGTATTGGATCCTTCGCTGCGGTTCGGCGATCACCCCGGTCTTATCGCCGCTACGGTTGAGCCAGATCAGGCGCTGCCGCGAGCTGGACGCGTCGAGGTAGACCAGCGTCTGATCAGCCGCAACCGTTGGGTGGCCGCTGTTCTCGGCGACGGGAAAGGCCTCCCCGGTAGCCTTCAATGTGTTCAGAGAAAAGGGCAGCGCCCCACTACTGTCCCATCATAAGTCGAATAGAGTCAGTTGGTTGGAGGGATGGAGTGGTGGAAGTTGGGAATCGAGGCCCTCCAACACCTGTAAAATGGGCGTTTTCTCGAAAACGGTGACGCTGAGAATCTGTAGAATGCGGGAGAGACTGGCCTCGATGCCGAGCTGTTTTTTGAGAATCGCCACCATCAGATAGACGATCACCCCGGCCCAGATCTGCGTCTTCACCGCGTTGGCCAATGTACCGTAGAACTTCTTGATGCGGAGGTGTTGTTTGATCCATTTGAAGAATAATTCCACGTCCCAGCGGCGCTTGTAAAGCTGCGCGATCGTGAGCGCAGGCAACAGGAAATTGTTCGTCAGGAAACGCAGGCGAAGGTCCTGCGGCTCATCCCAATAGCGGATCAGCCGAGCGGGGGCGGGATAGTCGCGGGCCGAATCCTGGCCGGTGAGTACGATCGTCTGATCCGAGCGCAGGCCCGTCGTTTTGTCCACGCGATGGGAGTAGCGGCGGCGGTACTGCATGTTGGTTCGAGCCCGTACTACGAAGAAAGTGGCAGCCAGCGTGAACCGGTAGAGGCGGGCAAAATGAATGTAACCGCGGTCCATGACATAGCAGGCCCCCGGCTCCAGCACGAGATCATCCAACACGCTGACATCGCTGACGTGCGCCGACGTAACGCGAATAAAGCTGGGAATACTGCCGCGCAGGTCCAACAGGGTATGGACCTTCACGGCTGCTTTCGTGCGTTGGAAGGGAGCCCACGGGAACAACGACAAGCACAGATCGATGGTGGTGGAGTCCAGGGCGTAGGCTGTCTGCTCCAATTCCAGCCCCAGATTTTCGTGGGAGTAGAGTTGCCGGGCTTGGCGGATGAGGATCTGGGCGACAGCGGCGTAGATGCGCCAGTCGCGTTTCAAGTTGGCGTTCGCCAGCGTGTTGCGGGCGATGTTGCCGCGAAAGCCCATATGGTAGAGCCGTGGTTGTACGGCGCGGAGACAAACTTCGATATCGCGCAGACTCTCCCGCGAGGTGAGTTGGGCGAAAGCGAGACACAGGAACTGGTCGAGACAAGAAAAGCGCTGGACCTTGTGATTTCCGCGGTAGCGCGCGACGCAACGGCGGAACTCAACCAAGGGGAACAAATCCATCAGCTGCGAGAAAACGGTCCGTCCGACATGCATGACCCAACATCGTACAGGCAGGCAGGCCCCAGATGGCGTTCAAATCGATTTGCCTTGAAACCAACCCTATCACGCTGTGAAATCGTGACTTACGGAGTTTCTACGAATCGACGTTGGGACAGTAGTGGGTAGTGGCCCAACTTGGCGGCGCGCACGCTCGGGCATGGAGCGCGCGGGCTACTCACCCTGCCGGGAAAGGCTGTCGTTTCTGAAGTCGCCTTCAGGCGCCTTCAGGCGGCTTCCGCGCGAAGCGCGTTGTAGGCCGGTCGTTTACGGCCGGTTCAGCGTGGCCGCTCGCTCCTCTCCAGGGCGCTTCAGCGTCCTTCCCACAAGCCGGCTTCAGCCATCGTGGATGGCGGATCCGATTTCCGTAACAGCGGTCGCTGAAACTGAACCGCCACCGAAATCGCGGCCCTGAACCCGCGCGCCTCTATAATCACAAGTGGCACGGTCCGTGCCGGAACTGGGAGAGCAGACACGGCAAACCGCGCAAATCAAAGGGTCGCTGTGTTCCGCTGCAAACGTCTAACCGCGTTGGGGACCGGGCTGTTCCTCATGGCCTGGCCCGTGATGCGTGCGGCCGAGCCCGGGGTGCCGACCCCGCTTCAATCGACCACCGAACCGGCGCCTCCCCAATCGAATACCGACCCGCCGCCGCCCGTCCAGCCCTCCGCCGAGGGGGAAACTCCCACGCCCGGCAGCGCTGTAATCGAAACCACCGAAACCGCCTCGGCGGACAGAACCTCGCTAAACCTCCTCGGTGAGGTCGACTCGTCCTCCGGCGAGGGGCGCCGCAACGAAAACGTACGCATCACGCTGATCGACAACAACGTCCTCAAGGAGCTCAACGTCCGCATGGGGACGACGGCCACGATCGTCAAGGAATTTCGGGTCGATAGCGACTACTTCGGGAACGAATTCGGAGGTGCCCCCGACGCACCGCTCCACTTACCCCGCTCGCAAGTGCTCGGCTTTCACGGCAACGCTTTCTGGTCCCACAACAACAGTGTCGTCACGGCGCGGTCGTTCTTTCAGGTCGGGAACGTCCAACCGGCGCGCGAAAACGACTATGGCGTCAATCTCACCGTGCCGGTGTGGCGGGGCGGCGCGTTCACCATCGACGCCAGCCGGCGGCAAGTTCGGGGCCAGGTGAACGGCAACGTCCTCGTACCCACGGCCGCGGAACGCACGCCGATGACGAACGACCCGGCCACGCGCGCGTTGGTCGAGGCCATCTTCAACGCCTTTCCCGCCGAGCCACCCAACCGGACCGACATCGACCCCCGCGCGCTCAACACCAACTCGCCGCAGGCGATCGACAACGACCGCGCCTCGGGCATCTTCGATCAAGCCTTGGGCGACAACGACCGCCTCACGCTGCGATACGGTGTCACGCTCCAGGATGTCGAAGCCTTCCAACTCGTCGGCGGACAGAACCCCGACACGACCACCAAGAACCACCGCGCCCGCATCACCTGGAACGGCGCGTGGACGCCGACCACGACCACCGACCTCTCCGCGGGCTTCGACCGCATCGGCTCGCTGCTGGTGCGCGACGAGACATCCCTCGGCCCGCTGTACCTGTTTTCGCGCCAACTTCAGTCCATCGGCCCGACGTCGGCCGTCCCCATCGACCGCGCGCAGAACCTGTTTCGCTACGCCGGCCGCATCCAGCGCATTCGAGGCCGCCACACCTGGCAAGCCGGTGTCGAGCTGCTACGGCGTCAGGTCAACGGTATCGAGAGCGCCGACCAGCGGGGCACGTTCAGCTTTCGGAACGACTTCGAACGTGACCTGATCACGAACGTTCAAATGGGCACGCCCAGTACGTTTTGGTTCGCCTTGGGGAACGTCCACCGCGGGTTTCGCAACTGGGACATGCAGTACTACCTGGGCGACCAGTGGCGCATCAACTCCGACCTGACGATCAACTGGGGCCTGCGCTACCAGCCGGTCACCAGTCCCTACGACGTGAACGGCCTCAGCGAGATCCCGTACGGCTGTGACTGCAACAACTTCGCTCCACGCTTCGGTATCGCGTACCGCCTCAGTGATCGTTGGGGCGTTCTGCGAGCGGCGTACGGCATCCACTACGGCGAGATCTTCCCGGTGACTTTCGGCCAGGCCCGATTCAATCCGCCCGGTAGCGTGCGCGTCTCGAAGCAGGCGCCGGATCTGGCCAACCCGCTGAACGACTTCACCGATGCCGACTTCGACTCGAACGCGCGCAGTTCGCCGTTCTTCCTCGACCCCGACCTCAAGGCTCCCTACGCTCATCTCTACAACTTCAGTTGGGAGCTGGACCTCGTCAACGAGTGGACGCTCAGTCTCGGGTACGTCGGCAGCCGCGCGGACAAACTCTTGACGACCTGGTTTCTCAACCGCGGCCGCCCGGTGGAGGGAGTCGAGCAAATCACCGACACGATCGACGAACGCAGGCCCGACCCACGGTTCTTCGAGGTACGCCGCATCATCAACGGCTCACGCGGCTATTACGATGCCGCGAAGGTCACGCTGAACTTGCCCCGCCGGGCCGGCCTGTCGCTCGACGCCTCCTACTGGTTCAGCAAGGCCATCGATCTCGGCTCCGACTACAGCAACACTGCGTCGGGCCGGGATTCGCGCAACGCCCGGAGCCCCAGCGAGTTCGACTATCACGGCCAGATGAAGGGCCTCAGCAATTTCGACCAGTCGCATGCCCTCTTGTGGCGGTTCAACTACGAAGCCCCGGCGCTGGCGTCGCAAAGCGGGTGGATTCGAAAGGCCTTCGGGCAGTGGCAGCTCGGCTCGATTGTCTTGCTGAAGTCGGGCACGCCGTTTGAACTGACCGCCGGCTCGGACGGCCCGGGCGTCGGCAACGTGGACGGCACCAGCAGCGACCGTCCGAACGTCGTCGACCCCTCGGTGCTCGGCCGCACAATCGACAACCCCGACACCTCGGCGGCGATGCTGCCGCTGGAGGCGTTCGGCTTCGCCACCCCAACCGAGCGGGCCGGCAACCTCGGACGCAACACCTTCCGCAAGGATGGCATTTGGAACATCAACGCCGCGCTGTCACGCCGCTGGCCGCTGGGCGGCGACCGTTCGCTGCTGCTGCGGGCCGAGTCGCTCAACCTGCTCAATCACGCGCAATTTGCCGAGCCCGGCGCCGACGTCAGCGCGCCCAATTTCGGCCAGATCAACAACACCCTCAACGACGGCCGCACGTTCCGCTTCCTCCTGCGGTTCGCCTTCTAGACCCCCGCGCGGCGCGGGCCTCCGGCGCGCCGCTCCCATCCCACACAAAGCGCAAAGACCGGCGCCTAGAAGCCGGCTCGTGGGGTTTCGCCCCGGAGGGGCCGAGAGATCACAGCCCACGGCTTCAGCCGTGGGTAAACGGCGATCATTCCATGAAGCCCTGAAAGGGGCGATACAGCTTTTGCTACGGCTCCTGACGAGCTTGCCGCACCGGGTGATGAGGACCCGTGGACGGTTGGTCAAGCATGCGCGGTCCCGTGGGTTATTGCCGGCCGCGGGCCGCTGATCCGGCGACTGTTCGGCGATCCGCTGCACAGGATCTGGGCGCTGCCGTGCCCAGCGCGTAGCACCCCGATTGAAGCTGACAAATCCGCAGGACAAAAAAAGGTTGCAATAGCGTCTGCAAGATGTAAACGAGCTTGTCAACGTGCGATGCATCCGCTCGTGCCGCCCGTTCTGCTCCGGATAGCGTCTGCAAGATCGGCTACAATTGGTCCGGGGAATCTCGACAGGGGTCAAAACGGGTCGTCGGAAAACTTCCAATCTTGCTGGAGCTGTCCTTCCGAGGCCCAAAGCGCTTGCGCCCGATACTGACGGGTGTGCCATCACGAAGCCACATGGCCGAATCGGGAACTCTGGAAGAAGGAAGTCTCATTCGAAAAAGGAGAACGCTATGCGCAAATATGCCACCTGATGTTTGCTGTGTTGATCACGCCGCTGTTGCTCTCGGCCGTACGTTCGTGAGCCCACGGCTTCACATCGACGTGATGTTTGAAGCCCTGAAAGCGGGCTGGGCCGGCCCGGCGCCGGAAAGCGCTGATACAGTCGCGGCTCCTGACGAGCTTGCCGCACCGGGTGATGAGGACCCGTCGCGCTGGACGGTTGGTCACGCATGCGCGGTCCCGGCGGGTTATTGCCGTCCCAGTGGGCCGCGGGCCGCTGATCCGGCGACTGTTCGGCCAGATGGTCCGCTGCACAGGATCTGGGCTCTGGCCGTGCCCAGCGCGGCCGCATAGCGTTCGTGAGGCCAGAAGATCACTCCAGCGTCGGGTAAGGAGAACGCTATGCACACGCCGGCGACACGGCGTATCTGAGTCCGTCCACCGAAGTGCCGGTGGTAACGGATCGCCAAGTCGTGGGCGAGGCCCACATTGGAATCCACGTTACACGTGACGACGATGGTGCCATCGTCTCAGGCTACGTGGATTTTGACGTTTCGTACTACCTCGGACAAGAGGAAGAACTGCGTGCAATGCACATTCACATGGCACCGGCAGGGGTGGCTGGAGGGGTCGTGATTGGCGCACCCTTCGGTCCGTCTTTTGTGGATGGCCCCGGCAGTAACAGGCTCTTCCGCCAGCGAGTGGTAGACGACGAAGCAGTGAAGGACGCGATCGAAGGGATTCTGGTGGCTCCCTCGGACTACTACCTGAATATCCACTCCGTATCGCACGGGGCCGGACTTCTACGGGGCCAGTTGCAGCGTTCGGACCGGTTCGTCCTCGACTGGGTCCACAAGCTTGGCACGGACATCCACACCAACACCGTCCGGATACTCCAAGCGTTGGGGTTCGCTGTTCTGTAAGCCAAGCGTACCTGTTTTCAATTGTTGCGCTCAGGGCGGCCGGAAGAAGTTGCCTATGCGGCCGCCCATGGCGTTCCAGACGAGGGGTCTCTGGATCGTGGTGCCTGGCGCCCAGTCGCGCGTCTGTAGGGGCGGGCCGCTGTGTCCGCCCTGGCGCTGCCGCCGGTTCACGCGTCCCCTAAATCCTGATGCCGGCATCCACGCTCCACGCGCTTCCTTACTACTGGGCACAGGGTTCATCCTGGGGATTCGGGGCCGGACGGGTTCGGCGGGATTTGCGGAACTGGATTCGCGGGACATGGGATTCGCGGGAATGGATTCGCAGGGCAGGCACCTTAACTCGACGTTGTAGCAGCCGCGAAGCGGCGTTGGATGTTAGCCCGGCGGTGAAGCCGTCAGGCGGAACCCCGGGTATCATGCCCTCTCTACACCGGGAGCCCCGAAGGGGCGATCGAAGAGTCGTGAGGTGTCGGGTGGCGGCATCCTATACCGGGCTAGCAGCCCGTGGCGGAAGTTCGAAGCTTCCCATCGGGGACTGCCACCCTTTTTCGCGCGTCCACGGAATCAACAGCTTGCCGCTATCTTTCGCGCGCGAAAAAGGGCTGGCTGTCCACAGAGCACACGGCCTTCGGGTGAGGCGATGAATTCTCGTCGAGCTGCGCTTGGGGTGATGCTAACCCTGTTTTTCTGCTTCCCGATCTTTCTGTTCTCCGAGCGGGACGGTCCCGAACCCCGCAGGACCAACGGCAAGCTCGACAACGGGGACAACTTTCCTGGTGAAGACACCTGTGGAAACTCCGAATGCCACAACGTGACTCCCAATACGGGCCTGGGTGGAGTCGAGATCTCCATCGCCGGCGTGCCCGCCGGCGCATACCGCTACAACCCGGGCGAGACCGTTCCGGTTGCGGTGAGGGTGTTCGATCCCGACCCCGTACAACTGCGGTTCGGCTTCCAGATCACCTCTCGCACGTCGGACGGCTGTCAGCAAGCCGGCATGTTTACCCCGGCCGGCGACGCGGGGGTACAGATCATCGAAGACTTCGACCAGTTCGTGCCGTGTCCCCCACTGACTCGGGGTCTTCAGTTTCCGGAACACGTTCTCCCCAAGCTAGGTCCTGACGAGGCGACGTACGCGGTCAACTGGACTGCACCTGCCACCAATATCGGGCCGATCATCTTCGCCGCGGGCGGCAACGGAGCCAACGCCGACCAGGACAATACAGGCGACAACATCTACCACACGCAAGCCACGATCTCACCCACCCACGAGGTTGCCGGCGTATTTGACGCAGCCGGCTTCCAACCCTTGATCTCGCCCGGCTCGATCGTCGCGATCGGTGGACTGTTCACCGAAGGGACGGCGACGGCCTCGACCGTGCCGTTGAGCTTTGACCTCAACGGCTTCTCCGTCACCTTCAACGACATCCCCGGAGCTCTGTTTGGCGTATTTGACGGGCCCTTCGATCAAGCCAACGTGCAAGCACCGTGGAACCTCGATGTCGGCAGCGGCAAGGTCCAAGTGAAGGTCCACTGGGACGAGGAAGGCGAGGACAACGACTTCTGGAGCGCCCCGTACGAAGTCGACGCGGCGCTCGCCTCGCCGGGGATCTACATGTTCCCGCCAGGAACGACGCAGGCCATTGTCACGAACTTCAAGCTGCCGGATGATGACGTGATCGCGGATTCGTGGGCGCAAGCGCCCGGGTCGGTGGATCCAGTCGTCGGCCAACCCGCCGCGATCGGTGGCGTGGTCACCCTTTGGTGCAACGGTCTCGGACCGGTGACGCCCGAGCCCCCGACCGGGGACATCCCTCCGCCGGGTATTGTCCCCCTGACCGACAAGATCGTCAGGGTTTTCATCGGTGGTCAGCAAGCACAAGTTCTTGGCGCGGTCTTGCAGCCGACCAGCGTCGGCCTCAATCAGATCAACGTCTTCGTTCCCGAGGGCGTCGAGCCGGGCGACGCCGTCCCGATCGTGATCGAGGTGGATTGCGGCGAAGATAAGATCTTCCGCAGCCGCGAAGACGTCACGATCGCCGTGCGCCGCGCCCATAGCCAAACGGGCGGCTCGCGTCGAGGTGCGGTCCAGTTTCATCAATCCGTTCCGACACCTAACTAGCCTGGGTTAAGGCCACGGGGCGTACGGGGGGCACGGCAAATCCTGCCGCGGCGTTTCGTGGCCTGCCGCGCCCGGGTTTTGTGCATAATGGATCGACATGTCCGTCGGCCTGCCGCGCGTCGCTCGACTGTTGCCCCACGCTGCCATCGCTGCATTCCTCTCCACATTCCCAACCCCGGCCCAGCAACACCAAACCAACCCCTTCACCTCGTTTGAAGACATCGCCGAAGGCCGCCGCCTGTACCGCCTCGACTGCGTGAACTGTCACGGAATGGAGGGCGCTTCGGGCCGCGGCGCTCGCTTGGCGTCGAAGTTCCGGCGCTATGGAAGCGCCGACCGCGAGATGTTCCGCACCATCTCGAACGGCGTCCCCGGCACCGAAATGCCCGGGCTGTGGCGGGACGAGGAAGCCGTGTGGAAGATCCTCGCCTTCGTGCGAACCCTCGAGGCACGGGCCGCCGACGCCTGCGTCGCCGAAGCGGGCGACACCGCTCGAGGGCGCGAGGTCTTTGTTCAGAAAGGCTCCTGCCAGGCTTGCCACGCCATCGGCATGGGTGGCGGACGGTTGGGGCCGGACCTGACGGCCGTCGGCGCCCGGCTCAGCGTCGAGCATCTGCGCGAGTCGCTCGCCGAGCCCGACGAGCAGATCCCCTACTCGCACCGCACCGTCAGGGCCACCGGCCGCGACGGCCGCGCGTACGAAGGCGTGCTGCTCAACGAAGACGGCTACACGCTCCACCTGATCGACCGCCAAGAGACCATCCACTCGCTCTCGAAAGCCGACCTGCAACAGGTAGAGCATCCCCCAAAGTCACTCATGCCCGCCTACGGCGACCTACTGGGCCAAGAAGAGACCGACGACCTGCTGGCCTATCTCTGCGGTCTAACAGGCGTCACGAGGCCCTCCGGCGAAACAGGCAACGAGGCCCAATGAAGACGCTACTGCTGTCGCTTGCCCTGGCGGGAACAGCCTGGTCCCAGGTGACCCCCGCCGATCTCGTCAACGCCGCCAAGACGCCTGGCAACTGGCTCACCTACTCGGGCGATTACGCCGGCCAACGCCACAGCGCTTTGGATGAGATCACCCCCGGCAACGTTGGCAAGCTGCAAGTCAAATGGGTCTTTCAACAACCGATCCGCGAGAAGTTTGAGACCACGCCGCTGGTCGTCGACGGCGTCATGTACCTCACCGTCCCGCCCAACGACGCCTATGCGTTGGACGCGGAAACGGGCGTCGTGTTGTGGGAATACAAGCGGGGCTTGCCGCCCAAGATCATCGTCTGCTGCGGCCAGGTCAATCGCGGACTCGCCGTCGCGGGCGACCGTTTGTTCATGGCGACGCTCGACGCCAAGGTGATCGCGCTCGACCGCAAGACCGGCCGGCTGCTGTGGGAGTCGGAGATGATCGACTACCGGCTCGGCTACGCCGCGACCCACGCCCCGCTGGTCATCAAAGACAAGGTGCTGGTCGGCGTCGCCGGCGGCGAGTACGGCATTCGCGGCTTCATCGACGCCTACAGCGTGGAAGACGGCAAGCGTCTGTGGCGGTTCTACACGGTGCCGGGTACCGGCGAGTTCGGCCGCGACACCTGGGCGGGCGACTCCTGGAAGACCGGCGGTGCCTCCATCTGGATCACCGGCTCCTACGACCCCGAGCTGAACCTCACCTATTGGGGCACCGGCAATCCCGGCCCCGATTGGAACGGCGACGTGCGCAAGGGCGACAACCTGTTTTCCGACGCCGTCGTCGCGCTCGACCCCGACACCGGCGAGCGCAAGTGGCACTTCCAATTCACGCCGCACGACGTGCACGACTGGGACGCCACGCAGGTCATGGTGCTGGTCGACCGCGAGTTCGAGGGCCGATCGCGCAACCTGCTGCTCACCGCGAACCGCAACGGCTTCTACTACGTGCTCGACCGCGCCAACGGCGAGTTCCTTCACGCCGGCCCGTTCGTCAAGCAGACCTGGGCCGAGCGCATCGACGAGAACGGGCGTCCAATCCGCGCGCCCGGCAAACTACCCACCGAAGAAGGCAACCTGGTCTACCCGGCAGTCGCCGGCGGCACCAACTGGATGTCGCCGAGCTACAGCCCCGTCACCGGCCTCTACTACGTAACGGTGCGCGAGGGCAGCAGCATCTACTTCCAAGGCGAAGCCGAATACAAGCCGGGCACGCGCTTCTGGGGCGGCCACTTCCGCAACCAGGACAAGGCCGATGACTGGACCGGCGCCGTGCGCGCCCTCGACCCGCTCACGGGCAAGCTCGCCTGGGAACACAAGATGTTTCGTCCGGCCTGGGCGGGACTTGTTTCAACGGCCGGCGGGCTCGTTTTCGCCGGGAGCGAGGAGGGCTACTTCAAGGCCCTCGACGCCAAAACGGGCAAGGAGCTTCGCTACATCAATCTCGGCGGGAGAATTGCCGCCAGCCCGATGACCTACCTCAGCAAGGGCCGCCAACACGTGGTCATCGCATCGGGCGGCGGCTTGTTCGTGCTCGCCCTTCCCACCGAACCTTAAACCCTCTCGATCGCCGATTGTAGGGGCGGACCGCTGCGTCCGCCCAAATGCCGCAACGGCCACCGCTGCCCCTGGCCCTCGCGACACGTCGGCGAACCACACTCGCCCGCACGGCATGTCGTGCACGGGCGCCGCAACACACAGGTACATCTGTGCGCTTCGGCGAAGAACCTCTCTCGGACCTCGGTCCCCAGCTCACACCGGACCCGAGTCCGCAAAGCGGACGGACGGATGTTAGCCCAGGCGTGAAGCCGTCAGGCGTAACCCTGGGTATCGGCCCCCTTGCGACGGGAGCCCTGAAAGGGCGATGGAAAAGCCGCCAACAACGTGCAACTGCATCCCAGGCGCCGTCCCACGAGCCCGCGAAATCGTGAAACTGTCGATGCTCTCCCTCCTGCCAACCCCCACCTCAAAACTTCCGCGACCACTCCTTCGGCCAGCGCTCGATCACAACCTTCTTCTCGGTGTAGAACTCAATCGCATCGCGCCCCTGCCCATGCAGCACGCCGAGAAAACTGTCCTTCCAACCACTGAACGGGAAATAGGCCATCGGCGCCGCCACGCCGATATTGACTCCGACGTTGCCGGTAGGCGCCTCATACCGGAACTTGCGTGCCGCCGACCCGCTCGCCGTAAAGATCGACGAGGCGTTGCCATAGGGATTGCGCGCGATGATGTCGATCGCCTCGTCCACGTCGTTGGCGTGAATCAAGCTCAACACGGGCCCGAAGATCTCCGTGCTCGAGAGCTCGCTGTCGGGCGAGACGCCGTCGAGGATCGTCGGCCCAACGAAGTTCCCGTTGCCATACCCCGCAACCTCAGCGCCGCGTCCATCGAGCACCGCAGCCGCGCCTTCACCGACGCCCTGGCCAATCGCTTTTTCGATCCGTGCCTGGCTCTGTTTGGTAATCACCGGGCCCATCTGTGTTTCGTCGTCGAGCCCGTTCCCGACCCGCAGCGAACCCGCTACCTCGGCGATACTGTCTCGAAACACCCCGTGCGCCTCGCCGACCATCACCGCCGCCGACACTGCCAGGCAACGCTGCCCGGCACAACCAAAGGCGCTATCACTGATGATCTTCGTCGTGGTTTCGAGGTCCGCGTCCGGCATCACGACCACGTGGTTCTTCGCCCCACCCTGGCACTGCACGCGCTTGCCCCGCTCGGCCGCGCGCGCGTAGATGTACCTCGCCACCGGCGTCGACCCGACGAAGCTGATCGCCCGCACCGTCGGATGGTCGAGCAGCGCATCCACCACCGCCTTGCCGCCGTTGACGAGGTTGATCACGCCGGCGGGCAGTCCCAACTGATCAATCACCTCGAACATCTTCTTCATCGTCAGCGGCACTCGCTCCGACGGCTTCACAATCATCGTGTTGCCGCACGCGATCGCGTAGGGCAGAAACCACAGCGGGATCATCGCCGGGAAGTTGAACGGCGTGATCGCCGCCACCACGCCCACCGGCTGTCGGATCATGATCTCGTCTATACCGCTCGCAATGTCTTCGAGGTTGTAGCCCTGCATCAGCGTCGGGATGCCACAGGCCACCTCGACGTTCTCGATGCCTCGCCGCAGCTCGCCGCGCGACTCCCCGACGGTCTTGCCGTTCTCCATCGTCGTGACGCGGGCGATGTCGTCGAAGTGCTCATCGAGCAATTGCTTGAACTTGAACAGGTACTGGATGCGCTCGCCGGGGGGCGTTCGCCGCCAATCGGGGAAGGCCGCCGCGGCGGCCTCGGCCGCACGGTCCACATCGGCCCGGCCGCCGAGCGGCGTCTGGGCCAGGACCTCGGCCGTGGCGGGGTTAATGACGTCCGACATCTCCCCGCCCGCGGAACCGTGCCAACCGCCACCGATGTAGTTCGCTACCTGTTCCATTCGTTCCTTGTAGCACAACCACTTGTCTGCTCCGCGGGCCGCGTCACACCGTGGACCCGTATCTAAGCCTTGACGACGGCCTGACGCCCCTACCCGGCGTAACACTCTCGAGCCGCCACTCAGAGCTACTGACCCGGTCTTGCGACCGGGGCACGGCTCAGAAAGGAACAGCTTTCGGGCGCTTGCCGGCCATACGCCAACACGGATCTCACGAAAAGTATCATTGCTGAAAAAAAGGACTTACAAAGCTGTTGCTTAGGAGCCGCGGGCGTGAGCCCGCGTTGAGCTACCGCTCGAGGCCACACAAGCCCGTAGCGCGGATCTCGGTCTTGAGATCCGCGGCCTTAGCTTCGGCCATTCTCGATTGCTGAGGCCCTGAAACCGGTCCCTTAGCCCCCAGCTTGCACCCCCCTTCACACGTGGTGCATAGTGAAGGAGGTCGCGAGGGGGCCTTTTTCCGGCCCGTCTCGCGGCGTTCTCCATGCTCGACGAACCTGGAAGTAGCAGCTTTACGAATAAATACGCTTCGCGCGAAACGTCCCATTCGCGCGCGCGCCAAGCCCTAGGGATCGACGATGGCCACCGCCTCCATCGACGTGGACCGTATGCTCTACCTCACCGAGATGACGGGCATGCGTGTCGTTGCGCCCAACGGCCAAGTGGTCGGGCGGGTGCGCGACGTGGCGATTACCCCGAGCGAGCATCCACGCCGGATCTCGCGTTTCGTAGTGGGCCGCCGCACGCGCTTCGTGGCGCGCTACGACCAAGTCGCCTCCATCTCGCTTGACGGTATCGGTCTCTCGGATGACCGTTTCGTTCCGTTCTACCCCGACGATTCGCATTTGCTGCTGTCCGAAGACCTGCTCGATCAGCAGATCGTCGATGTCAACGGACGCAAGGTCGTTCGCGTCAACGATCTCTCGCTACGCATCGAGCACACCGCGTACCGTGACGAGCTGTGGGTCCATGACGTCGGCGTGGGCTTGCAGGGCGTGTTCCGGCGCCTGACCGAGGGGCTGCTGCCCAACAGCGTCATCCGCCGAGTGCAGCGGCGCATCCGGCCGAACGCCATCCCGTGGGAGTACTGCAATATCGTCGAGCCCGACGCCCGACGGCGCCTGAAGCTCCGCATCTCCCACCATCGCCTCGGGCAGCTTCACCCCGCCGACCTCGCTGACATCGCCGAAGAGTTGGCGCCGGCCGAGCGCGAAGCCCTGTTCGAAACCCTCGACGACAAGATCGCCGCCGACGCCCTCACCGAGGTCAACCCGAAGATCCAGGTCACGATCCTCAAGTCCCTCGAAAAAGAGCGCGCCGCCGATATCGTCGAGGAGATGGACCCCGACTCTGCCGCCGACTTGCTCAACGCCCTCGAAGAGGAGGAGAGCCAGGAGATCCTCAATGACATGGAGCAGGTCCCCGCCGCCGAGGTCGAAGAGCTGCTCGAGTACGACCCCGAGACGGCGGGCGGCATGATGAACAACCGCTACATCGCTGTGCATGAAGACGCGCGCGTGCGCGACGCCGTCGAAGCGATGCGCGGCAACCAAGAGCTGCTCAAAACGCTGACGCACATCTTCTTGATCGACAAGCAAAAAAACCTCGTCGGCGCCGTGGCGGTGGCCCGGCTCTTCACCGCGGCCGACGACCTGCCGTTGCGGACGCTCACTTTTCTCGAAACACTGCAAGTCCAACTCGACGACGACCGCGAGCACGTCGTCGAGCTGTTCGACAAATACAACCTGTTCGCGCTCCCCGTGGTCGACGAGGAAGGTGAGCTGTGCGGCGTGATCACGGCCGACGATGTGATCAGCGTCCTCCACCCCGAAGACTGACCCCGCGGACATCCGGCGATCTCATGCTCAAGAAGCTGAAGAACTTGCGCACACACGCGATCGTCTTCCTGGCCGTCTTGGGGCCCGGCTTCATCACGGCAGTTGTCGACAACGACGCCGGCGGCATCTTCACCTACTCGGAAGCCGGCGCGCGGTTCGGCTACGTTCCATTGTGGACGATGCTGCCGGTCACGCTGATTCTCATCGTCACCCAGGTCATGTGCTCGCGCATGGGCGCGGTGACGGGCAAGGGATTGTCCGATCTGATACGCGAAGAGTTCGGCCTGCGCACCACGTTCGTCGTCATGGCCGCGCTGCTGGTGGTGAACTTCACGAACGTCACGGCCAACTTCGCCGGGATTGCCGGCTCGCTCGAAATCTTCGGCGTCAGCCGCTATATCTCGATTCCGCTGGGAGCGGCGTTGGTGTGGGTGTTGGTCGTGAAGGGCACCTATCGAAGCGTCGAGAAGATCTTTCTCGTGGCGAGTGTGTTTTACGTGGCCTATGTGATCTCGGCCTTCTTGATCAAACCCGACTGGTCCGAAGCTCTTCACGCCAGCGTCACGCCGGTGATCTTGTTTGACGGGCCTTACCTAGCCATTCTGGTCGGGCTGGTGGGGACCTCCGTCGCTCCGTGGATGCAGTTCTATTTGCAGGCGGCGATCGTCGAGAAGGGCGTCGACGTCAAGCAGTACGCCGAGTCACGCGCGGAAGTGATCGTCGGCTGCGTGGCGATGGCCTTCATCAAGTTCTTCATCATCGTGTGCGCCGCGGGGGCGATCTGGTCGGCGGGCCCGCGCGAGATCCGCGACGCCGCCGAAGCGGCCCTGGCTTTGCAGCCGCTGGGGCCCTACGCGTACGCCCTGTTCGCCGCGGGGCTGTTCAACGCTTCGCTGCTGGCGGCGACCATCCTGCCGCTGTCGACCGCTTACTCGGTGTGCGAGGGATTGGGGTTCGAATCTGGCGTGAATCATCGCTTCCAAGAAGCGCCGTTCTTCTATTGGCTCTACACGCTGTTGGTGGTGGTTGGCGCCGGCGTCGTTCTATGGCCGGATTTCCCTTTGGTACGAATGATTCTGCTCTCGCAGGTGCTCAACGGCGTTCTGTTGCCGGTGATTCTGATTCTGATGCTGGTGCTGGCCAATCGCCGCGAGCTGATGGGCAAATGGGTGAACACCCCCCTATTCAACCTGGTGTCGTACGCGACGGTAGCGGTCATGATCATCCTTTCCCTCACGGTCGTGCTTCTGTCGTTCTAGTCCTAGAGGACGCCCGAACCACCACTCAGAGCCGCAGGCGTCAGCCTGCGCTGAGCTACCACTCTAGACCGCGCAGCGCTTAGCGCGGATCGGTTTTGAGATCCGCGGCCTGTTATACCCACGCCTACCCTTCACCGCCGGCGGGTACGGCACAACCCATCAGCCAACCCCCCATTCTAGACGCCGGGCCGAGCGACGTTGTACGATAGTCAAGAAATACAACAGCATGCAGGATTTTCTCGACTGGGCAAAACCGGGAAGCGAGGAAGCCCAACTCGCCTCCGTGCTCGACCCGAGCACCTTCCCCCGCCACATCGCGGTCATCATGGACGGCAATGGCCGCTGGGCGCGTCGGCGTCACCTGCCGCGCGTCGCCGGACATCGCGCCGGCGTCAAGTCCGTTCGCGAGATCATCGAAGCTTGCTGCCGTCTGCACCTCAACGCACTCACGCTGTACGCCTTTTCGGTCGAGAACTGGAAGCGGCCACGCTCGGAAGTCGAGACCCTGTGGGACCTGCTACGCCACTACCTGCACCGCGAGCTGCCCTCTCTGAAGCGGAACAACGTTCGCTTCCAGGTCATCGGTCGCATCGACCAATTGCCCGAGAACGTCCAAAACGACCTCGACTACGCGATCCTCGAGACGTCCGCGAACTCCGGCCTGCTCCTCAACGTGGCGCTAAACTACGGAGGCCGCGCCGAACTGGTCGACGCCGTCAATTCTCTGCTCGCCCGCTCTCGCCAACTCGATGCTCCCTTGCAAGTCGACGAGGAGACCATCAGCAACGAGCTTTACACCGCCGGGCTGCCCGACCCGGATCTGCTGATCCGAACCTCGGGCGAGATGCGCATCAGCAACTTCCTGCTGTGGCAAATCGCCTACGCCGAAATCTGGGTCACCGAGCAGTTGTGGCCCGACTTCCGCACCGTCGATCTGCTTCACGCACTTCTCGACTATCAGAAGCGCGAGCGGCGCTACGGCGGTTTGGGGCACTCGACCGAGGAGCCGGAACCGGCGGCCGAGCTGGTGGGCGTGACGGCGGCACAGCGCGCCGAAACCGTAGCCGACGAGCCTGACGCGCCTCCGTTGAGCGACTACGTCGAATGAAGCGGGTCCTCACGGCCCTGCTGCTAATTCCCCTCGTCACCGCTGTCACTTTCTACGCCCCGCCGCGCGCGGTTTGGGTGGTCCTCGCGCTGGTCGCCCTTCTCTGCCTGCGCGAGTTCTTCCTCCTCACGGCGAAGTTCGGGTGCCGGCCGTTTTCAGTCGCCGGTTGCGGGGCTGCACTGGTGCTCATCGTCGCGAGAGGCGTTCCCGAGACTGCGTTTCTTGTAGGCTTCTCGATCCTGTTGTTGCTTCTTGCCCTGACGCGGCCGCTGGAGGAGTCGTTAGGGGGCGTAGCCTCGACGCTCTTCGGCGTCATCTACATCGGCGGCGCCTTCAGCCTCGGACGTGAGCTGCACGTGGCGAGCCCGCACTGGCTGTTCTACGTGCTTGTGCTCAACTGGGTCGGCGATTCCGCGGCGTACTTTGTCGGGCGCTCGTGGGGACGCCGGCCGCTCGCTCCCGCCATCAGTCCCAACAAGACCTGGGAAGGGACGATCGCCTCCGCCGTTACGGCCGTAGCGGTGGGCACGGGTTACCTGGCCTACTTCCAGCCGGCAGAGCCGGCAGCCGTTCCCCTGCTGACGGCCGGGCTGCTTTCGTTGTGGGTGAACGCGGCCGCGCAACTCGGCGATCTTGCCGAGTCAGCGCTCAAGAGAGGCGCCCAGGTCAAAGACAGCGGCGAGCTGCTGCCGGGCCACGGGGGTATGCTCGACCGAGTAGATGGCGTGCTGTTCGCCCTGCCCGCCTGCTACGCCGTCGTAGCATGGCTCATTTGACACAGCTCGCCTCCAGCCTTCGCGTGTTGCATCCCCGCTTGCAGTCTTGACCTGCCCCAGAAATGTAGGGGCACGGCATGCCGTGCCCGCCTGCCGCCACAAGTCGCCAACCACTTTGAACTAACCGCACTTTCCGGATTGTGGGGATATGCGACCTGGCCGGGATCTTATATCTTCGACAGGCCCCGTCCCAGGTCTGAGTCCCGAGGTTCGGGGGAACCGCTTGTAGGGGCGGACCGCTGCGTCCGCCCAAATGCCGCAACGGCCACCGCTGCCGCTGACCGTCGGGACGCGTCGGCCTTGGACTCGCGAAGGGCCACGGCTATTTCCCGAGCCGCCTTCAGGCTGCCTTCAGGCGGCTTCCGCGCAAAGCGCGTTGTAGGCCGGTCGTTTACGGCCGGTAACCGGACCCCGGCTACGCTGTCAGGGCGCTTCAGCGTCCTTCCCCCTGCCGGCTTCAGTCCGGCCCCGTTCGGAACCCAAACCAGCCGGCCCTCTGGGCTACAATGACAGGCGCCATGGCCGCCGCCCCTCATCGCCTGAAGATCGCCAAGGGACTGCGTGACGTCTCCGCCGAAACGTTGCGCTTCTTCCTTCAGATGGGCGTCGAGCATGTGGTCATGCCGACGCGATACCGCACGACGGTAGCCAAGCGCGGGCTCGTTCCCGCGAAGGACCCCGGCCCGCGGCCCGGCCAGATGCTCGAGCCCTGGGATGCGGACGAGCTGATCAAGATCAAGAAGCGCATCGAGTCATTCGGCCTGAAACCCGAGATGGTCCATCTCGGCCGCTTCTACCGCATCTTGCACGCGAAGCCCGGCGCGGACGAGGAACTCGAGCATGTGAAGACGTCCCTTCAGGCGGCGGGGCAGGCCGGCATCCCGGTGGTGGAGTACAACTTCACGCCGTTGCGGGGTTCGGAGGGCTACGCGCGAACCACCGGACGAGGCGAGGTGGGTCTGCGGAACTTCGACTACGAGCGCATCAAGAACCTGCCGCCGCTGCCCAATGTCGGCACGCACACTCGCGAGCAAATGTGGGAGCGCTTTTCGGCCTTCCTCAAAGAGGTCGTTCCCGTCGCCGAGCAGGCAGGCGTGCGCATGGCCTGCCATCCCAACGATCCGCCGGTCGAAGCCTTCCGCGGCGCGGCGCAGCCGGTTCGCTCCGTGCCAGATCTGAAGCGCCTGATTGAAACGGTCGACAGCCCGTCGAATGGCATCACGCTCGATACCGGCGTGACGACCGAGATGGGTGAGGACGCGGCCGAGACGATCCGCTACTTCGGCTCGCGCGACCGCATCAATCACTGCCACTTCCGCAACGTGCGTGTCGAGACGCCCTATTACAAATACCTCGAAGTGATGCACGACGAGGGCGACTGCGACATGCTCGCCTGCATGAAGGCGTTCCAAGAGGTAGGCTACTCGCGGCTGATCATCCCCGACCACACGCCCGAATTCAGCGACGACACCATCGCCTCCCAACGCGGCTGGGCGTTCGCGCTAGGCTACATGCAAGCCCTCCGCCACGCCGCCGCAAAATAGGAAGCCAATACCGGTTGTAGGGGCGGACCGCTGCGTCCGCCCAAAAGCCGCAACGGGCACTGCTGCCTGCTTGGCCGTACGAACGGCCGGTACCGCGCGAAACGTAGGGGCACGGCATGCCGTGCCCGCCTACCGCAACACACCGCGAACCCACCTTTGTGCTGACTGGAACATCGGCAATACCGGTCGTTCGGACCGGAACATCAGCTATACCGGTCGTTCGGACCGGAACATGGAATACCGGTTGTAGGGGCGGACCGCTGCGTCCGCCCAAGAGCCGCAACGGGCACTCTCTGCCCTTTGGCCTTACGAACGACCGGCTCCAAGCGCATTCTCGTTCGCGAAGCAGACGGAAGGACACAAGGCTTGCCTTGGCTGGCCGCCTCTAGAATAGGCGGTGGCATATGGCAAGAAGGTAGGGCGCAGGAGAAGTTACACAACATCCCGAGCCGGCGTTTCTCAACGCGTGGCGGTCTCGTCGCGCGCTCCGTCCGTCAACACACTTACGCCTCGAGGCCGCGCGATTTCTCGACCACCAACTCCCACAACCGCGCTACATGCTCGGACGTGGTCCGTATATTCCCGATCGCGGCCCGCAGTACAAACTTCTCGTGCAGTACGGTATTCGACAAATAGAATTCGCCGCTTCGATTCACCGCTTCGATCAGCTTTTGGTTCAGGCCATCGACCTCTTCAGCACTCTTCCCCCCAGGGACCCACCGAAAACAAACCACCGAGAACGGGTGGGGAGCCATCACCTCGAAGTCGGGGTGCGCCTCCACCCACCGAGCGAACTCCTGCGCCAGCCGGATGTGCTCGCGCAGATTGGCCGCCAAACCTGCGTGGCCGAAGTAGCGCATCACGAACCACAGCTTCAGCGCCCGGAAGCGGCGTCCCAACGGCAGCGCGTACTCCATGAAGTTGACCGCGCGCGAGTCTTCCTGGCTGCGGAGATAGTCGGGCACCAGCGAAAGCGCCTGCCGCAGTTCGTCGGGACGGCGGCAATAAAACGCCGTCAGGTCCATCGGAGTGAACAGCCATTTGTGCGGGTTGACGAGAAACGTGTCCGCCCGCTCGCAACCGTCGAGCACGTGCCGCATCTCTGGCAACATCCCGGCGACGCCGGCGTAGGCCGCATCGACGTGCAGCCACAACGAATGCCGCGTGGCGATGTCGGCGATCGCCGCCACCGGATCGACGCTGGTGGTCGAGGTCGTCCCGACCGTTGCCACGATGCAAAACGGCCGCCGCCCGGCGGCGATGTCTTCTCGGATCTGCGCGTCGAGCGCCTCCGGACGTATGCGAAACTCGTCATCCACCGGGACCTTGCGGCAGTTCTCGCGTCCCAGGCCGAGCACCAGCATCGCCTTCTCGATCGACGAGTGCGCCTGCTCGGAGGTGTAGAGCACCAGCTTGGTGAGATCCGAGGCCCGGCCGGTGGCGCGGTCGACCTGCAGCGCCGCCTCGCGCGCGGCGATCACCGCGTGCAGGCTCGCGACCGACGCGCCCCCAAGCATCATCGCGAACCAACTCGTCGGCAGCCCCAGCCATTCGGCCAACCAACGCAGCGTGACTTGCTCCAACTCGGTCAGCGCCGGCGACGTCTTCCACAGCAGCCCGATATTATTGAGTCCCGCGGTGAGCGTCTCGGCCAGAATCCCAGGCCCACTCCCGGTGGTCGCGAAATAGCCCATGAAACCCGGATGGTTCCAGTGCGTGACGTGCGGCAGAATCTGCTTTTCGAAATCCGCGAGAATCGCCTCCATCGGCTCGCCGGTCTCAGGCGCGGACCGCGGCAGCGCGTCCACCAACGCGCCGGGCTTCACGTCGGGCAGGACGCGGTGTTTCTCAGGATGCTCGAAGTAGTCGGCCAACCAGTCGACCACTTCATGACCGAAGCGGCGAAACTCCTCCGCCGGCATGTCGCCCAGAAGCGCGCCTGAACCCGGCACGATCGTCTCCTGCTCGGACGAACTCTGTGCGCCTACGCCGTCGTCGTCGCCCCCGGGACGGCCGTTCGTCGCCTCGGCCGTCTCGCTCTTCCGCTGGTCGCTTATATCAGCCATCGCGCGCACAACTGCTACCTCTCAGAATACTAGTCGACGCCGCCCGCCAACCGAGACACCCATGCATTCGATGCAACTCGACCCGCCACATCAGAGGCGCGGGTGTGAACCCGCGCACGCGGGCGAAGCCCGCACCCGATGCGCCTTCCAAGAGGTCGCAGCCAGGCGATTAGCGGCCACCATGACAAGCGGAAGCCAGTAGCGCGGATCTCGATCTTGAGGGCCATGGGGTTTGACACTCGCCTCTAAAGCAGAACGATGTCCGGCCCGCCCGAACCGAGCCCTGAACGCGAGTGAGGGGTGCGATGCCGCGAGGCCCGCTCAGCCCCAAATCAGACGCCGCTCCCTGGTACAGCACGTCCCCCTAAACCGCCGTGCCCGGCTCTTGTCCGCCCCCACCTCACTCCCTCTAGACACGCACACGTCGCCTCCGCCACAGCCCTGAAAGGGCGTTGGATGTTAGCCTAGCAGCCCGTGGCGGAAGTTCGAAGCTTCCCTTCGGGGACTGCCACCCTTTTTCGCGCGTCCACGGAATCAACAGCTTGCCGCTATCTTTCGTGCGCAAAAAAGGGCTGGCTGTCCCCAGAGCACACATTTACCACGGGCTGCTAGAGTGAAGCCGTCCTCGGCGGAACCCTAGGAAACGTCATCAAAAAACCGGGAGCCCTGAAAGGGCGATGGAAGACCCGCCCGGTACCGATCGCCTCCCCGGAATCGCCGTGGCTTGCGGCATGCGTTTCGTCGCCCCTCCCCTGCTACCATCAAACCAATGCAACTCCTTCCCCTCCTCGTCGCCGCCATCCTCTCGGCCGTCATTCTCAAATTCGGCGGCGGGTGCGGATGCGACGGTTCCAACCACCCCTAACCCTCATCCGCCAACCCAACCCAATCGGTCCTTCCGGGGTGAATGATACGATGACTGTTTCATGGCGCTGGTCACCCGCCGAGTCTTCCTAGCCGGGCTGTCCCCGCTGGCAGCCGCCACACAGCGCCCGGACGGCAAACGCACTAAGGTCGGCGCCACTGCGGCCGTCTTCCCCGATCCGCTCACCGAGCGGCTCAAATGGCGGCTCACCGACCCGAAAATCCTGCATCATCTGCCGCACTATCACCACCGCTTCATCGCCAAGAACAACTCCTTCATGCTGGTCGCCTCCGAGCGGACCGGCTTGCGGCAGATCTACCGTATGAACCTCCCCAAGGGAGACATGGTGCAGCTCACCGACGGTCCGGGCGTTCACTCCTACTCACCAACCTTCGACCGCAAGGAAAAGAACTGCTTCCTCCTTCAAGGCAACGAACTCAAGAGAGTTTCAACCAAGAACGGCCGCGAGAGGCGCATCTACCGCACCCCGGCCGGCTGGCGCATGACCGGCCACCTCAGCGTTGCAGACAGCGCGCGCTATGCCGCCGTGGTTGAGATGAAGGAAGACGACTGGGTCGATGACGGCTTCGAGCAGCAGTTCCCCGAGAAGCAGTTCAAGGCGCGGCCGCGATGCCGCATTCAGATCGTCGACATCCGCCGCGGTCGTGCCGATCTGCTTGTTGCGGAAAACCAGTGGCTGGCGCACCCGCAGTTTCGTCCACGATCGAGGGACGTACTCTACCGCCACGAGGGCCCTTGGGGCGAGGTGGATGCCCGCCTGTGGTTGATGACCCCGGCCACGAAGCTTCCCGTGAACCTCCGTCCGCGCCAGGGTGAAGAGCAACTCGGCCACGAGTACTGGTCAGGCTATGGACACGAGGTCTGCTACGTCTTCTATCCCGACAGCTCGGGCCGCGAAGCCACGGTGCGATGCGTAAACACAAGCACCCGCCAGGAGCGGATTCTCTCCCGTTGCACGAAGTACGGGTGGCTGACGGGTAACCACGACAACTCGGCCATCATCGGCGCGAGCCGCGCCGTGACCGGACCCAATATCTACGTTCTATTCCCCCATCTGCGCCGCGAGATTACGCTCTGCGAGCACGATTCGAGCGCTAAGCCCTACCCGATCGCCGGTACCCGCGGCACCGACCCCTGCGCGGCCTATCCCGAGCCGGTCTTCTCGCCCGACAGCCAGTTGATCTACTTCGTAAGCGATCGCGAGGGGCAGCCCGCCATCTACCGCACCGAGGTACCGGACCTGGTCGAAAAGACCGAGCGCGAACAAACCTAACAGCCCGTGGCAAGATCGAGAGCGGTGTTGTCCACAAATGTAGGGGAACGGCATGCCGTGCCCGCTTGCCCGGCCTGCCGCCACAGGTAGGGGTATCAAGCGGGCTTGACAAGAAGCCATACGTTCACCACGGGCTGCTAAGCGTGCCTTGGACTCAGGGAGTAAATGCTCGCCGTTCCGACGCAAAACCATGACACGCCGCGCAGTTCAGGGTTTGATCTCCGCGGGTCTTGTTTGATTGACTGTCAGGACGCAGAGCTTCTCCGGTTGGCTGCAATTCCTTTTCGAGCCGGCTGTCAGCCGTCCATCGTCCACAGAGCCATGGCGAGACGGCGCATCCACGAGTAGCCGACTATACGGCCATGTGGACGGGCTGGTTCAACGCCACGCCGTTAGAACTAAGCCGCTCGCGCGGCGGACGCTGCGCGTGAGCGTTCCATCAGCAGTGGCGCCTGGTTGAGAGTAAGGTCGGGACACCAACGAAGGAGGTGTCCCAGTGACCCGTTTACGTCAGATGATGCTGGAGGAGCTCCAGCGTCGCAACTACGCCCAGACCACGATCAGGAACTACATGAGGACGGTCGAAGACTTTTCCAAGCACTTCGGCCGTCCTCCGGATCAGCTCGGCCTGGACGAGATTCGCACGTACCAAGCGTACTTGCTAACGGAGAGGAGGATGGGCGTCCGTACCGTCGGCCTGCACACTGCAGGCCTGCGGTTCTTCTTCTGCAAAACGTTAAGGCGGAACTATCCCGTCGAGGAGTTTCCCTACCCCAAGAAACCGCGAGAGCTGCCGATCATCCTGACCCAACAAGAAGCGGTGCGGCTGATCGAATCGGCCAGCAACCTGTTTCATCGCGCCATGTTGATGACGCTCTACTCGACCGGGATGCGTCGAGCAGAACTCTGCAACCTCAAGGTGGAAAACATCGACAGCGAGAGGATGCTCGTCCACATCCGTCACGGCAAAGGCGGCCGCGATCGGTCCGTGCCGCTGAGTCCGAAGCTGCTGGAGACCTTGCGCGAGTACTACCGCTGGATGAAACCCAAGACGTATCTGTTTCCCGGTGCCATCAGAAACTGGCGAGTCGACAAGCCAATCACTCCGAAGGTGCCCTGGTTGGCCTGCCGAGAGGCAGCGGAACGAGCGGGCATCGACAAACCCGTTCGCCCGCACTTGCTGCGGCACAGCTTCGCCACGCATCTGCTCGAACAAGGAGCCGACCTGCCGACGCTACAAGCGTTGCTCGGCCATGCCGAGCTGAAGGCCACGTCGATCTACCTGCATCTGTCCGAGCGGCATCTCAAAGCGGCGGGGACGCCGATCGATCAAGCGGAGTTCTCGAGTCCGGACCAGGTCAAGCGGTCCAAGAAGCTCCATAAGAAGAAGAGGTGAAACGGCCACCCTTCGAGGTGGCTGACATCATTCGCGCGGTAGGCAATCGATTCCAACAGCGGTTTCGACTCAACGGACTTCATCGCAAGATTCTGAGCGCCATCGAACGCTGTCGTACGGCGGCGTTGGGCGGACACCGCGACCGTTGTACCCGCTGTGGCTACGACGCGGCCATCTCCTACAACTCCTGCCGCAATCGCCATTGCCCCAAGTGTCAGGCTGGCGCGAGGGACCAGTGGCTCGCTGCACGCGAGGGTGAGCTGCTACCGGTGGCCTACGTTCACGTGGTCTTCACGATCCCTCGGCAGCTGGCGGACGTAGCGTTTCACAACAAGCGACTGCTGTACGGGTTGTTGTTCCGCACCTCTGCAGCGACTCTGCTGGAGTTTGCTGCCGACCCGAAACACCTGGGCGCTGAGATCGGTTTCCTCAGCGTGCTGCACAGCTGGGGTCAGACTCTCGTCCACCACCCGCACGTTCATTGCGTGGTCCCGGCCGGCGGTCTCTCGCCCGATCACAAGGCCTGGGTCCGTTCCCATCGCCGTTTCTTCCTGCCCGTGAAGGCGCTGAGCCGCGTCTTCCGCGGTAAGTTCGTCGACGCTCTCGAGCGCGCTTATCACAACAACGAACTCTGTTTGCCAGGCGCGCTGAAGCCGCTGCGGCAAGAAAAAGCGTTCCGCTCGTTCGTGCGCTCGCTCCACCAACAGGACTGGGTCGTTTACGCCAAGCCGCCCTTCGGTGGGCCACGCTACGTTCTCAACTACCTGGCCCGCTACACCCACCGCGTCGCGATCTCGAACCATCGCTTGGTCGCTTTCGCCGACGGCAAGGTCACCTTCCGCTGGAAAGACTACGCTCACGGCAACAAGCAACGACTGATGACGTTGACGGCCGAAGCGTTCCTTCGGAGGTTCCTGCAGCACGTGCTGCCGCCCCGCTTCGTGCGCATCCGCTTCTTCGGCTTCCTCTCCCCTCGCAAGCGAGGAGCCTTGTTGCCGCTGTGCCAGCAATTGCTGGCGACCGACGCCAGCTCCTCGGTTCCTGCCGTGCCGAGGGAGAAGCGTGAACCCGTCGCTTGGACCTGTCCGCTCTGCGGCGGCCCCATGATGCTGCTCGAGAGGCTCGACGCCTGGCAGCTGCAGCAAAAGGAAGGAAAATACTTTGACACGTCCTGAATTCACTCCCTGCCTGACTCAACTCACGCGTCGACCGACGCGCTGCGTCGAGGTGCGCCTCACTCACCGATGCGCCTACCCAAACTGCCATCGAGTCCGCCAGCGTCGCTTCTCGGATGTCTCCAGCCCTGTCGGAAAACAGCGTTTCTGTCCCCTCGTGGTAGTCCCCAACCCGAAACCACCGCGCCCGAAGGCACGAAAACCCGATTCAATCCCCATAGCCCTGCCAGCTTGACCGCGTCCGCCGCGCGAGCGGCTTCCTTCAAACGCCCTTATCCAAAGCAACCCGGCGATCGGCTTCCTCCCCCTCCCTGTGCCCTCATCCCGCCGGGTTCCTCCAGATAAGGTCCTAACGTTACACAGGATCTAGCGGCTCGGTCCGAGCTCCGGGGGTTGATCGATTGGCGAAACCGGATATCACATTAGAACTGTATCGGCAGTGGGCCGGCCTGAGGGTATCGAGGAAGGCCGCGGAGGTGCGGGCCGGAGCATTGCCGATACGGGTTGTTGGACGAAGCCGGGCCGGGGACTGGCGAGGAGATTGCTTATGGGGATTGGATGTTGGAACGGGGCGTTGAAACCGAGCAGAAGGTCCCCTCAGAGGGGGTTTTGCGCAAGGCCGGAACCGGAACAACAGAAGGCGGCGGTGGGTAGGAGGCTGTGGCAGCGGGATGGAGGGTTGGTCGGCGGTCGTGCGGACACAACAAGGCCGAGCACCGTGAAACGGCGGCCGGAATCGTGTTGGTGTGTGAGTAGAGGTGGTTGGGTTTCATGAGGAGTCGAAGGGAGCCAGGGGAAGCAGATCGGGTGGACGGAGAAGCAACTCCGCGGCCGAGAGCCATGCGACGATTCGCAGCAAGCCACAGTGGCAGCGAGGGCAACGCCGCTCGACGGCCCGTTGCTGTTCGTCGCTGAGCATCGCGGGAGGGGGGATCGAAGCATCGGCGCGCCGTTGGCGACACTTTGCCGGCGCCGCCGAGCGATGCCGATGAGCGAGCAGACCGAAGGAGCGGATGCGGACAAAGCCTCGCGGCAGTACATGCAGCAAGAAGCGCCGCAGAAACTCGACCCCGTCCAAAGAGACCGTCTGGGTGTGGGGGCCGCGACGAGAAGCGCGGCGCACCTGAATGACCATCCGCCGGCTGTCGATGTCTTCGCTCGACAGGGCCAAGACTTCGGCCAGACGCAAGCCCGTGCCGTAGAGCGTCGCCAGCAGGGCGCGGTGTTGAGGTTCACGGCGGCATCGAGCAGAGCGGTGACTTCTTCGCGACTCAGCACCGTCGGTGGCTGGCGCCGCACCTTCGGTCGGGCAATCTGTTCGACCACCCAGGGCTGGCGGAGCGTCTGGGTGTAGAAGAACTTCAGAGCCGCACTGCGAACCCGAAATGTGGTCCCAGCGACTTGGTTGTGTTCGATGAGATGGAGTTGATACTGGCGGATGTGCTCGGGACCGAGTTGGTCCGGCGACTGCTGGCAGTGCCGCGCGAAATCGGCCACGGCGCGGGTGTAAGAGCGGATCGTCTGCGGCGAGTAGTTTCGCAGCCGCAGATCGTCGATCATTCTTTGGCGTAGTTCGGTCGTTCATTGTCGCTCTCCGCCCTGCGACGGGATTTTCCCGCCGCGAAGCGGCTTCCGTCCAACAACCCCGAGGCGGAGTATTCCTGAGGTTCGGCTGAGGTTTCTTGCCTTCAGCAGGCACACGTCGCCGTCTTCCAGTCAGTGAAAGCTCGCTCCCTGAGGAGTCGATGGTGGATCGCTTTGAGATGATGACGTGCAACTCGGAACAGATTGTGAATCGGACCGTGGATCGGAAGGAATTGTTGAACCTGTCTCGCTGATTTGAAGCGACGCATCTGGCGTTCCTGCTCCCGGGTGTGCTGGTGAGAGACTTCAGCTCGGTTGTTTTGGTATTGCCCGGTTCGATGGGTGACGGATGGGAAAACCTCTCGGTGCGCAGCCGGATAGCTTCGCAGCTTGTCGGTAACAAGTTGCAGCGGTGGCCTGCCCTGGTTTTTCAAGACCTTGCGAAAGAAGCGCTTGGCAGCTCTCTTGTCTCTGTGGGGTGTGACCAGGATATCGAGGACATCGCCATCCTGGTCCACCGCTCTCCAAAGATAATGACGTTCGCGCCGCGGATGGTGATGAACACCTCGTCCACGTGCCAGATGTCGCCGAGGCGACCCTGTCGCCGCCGCAGAGTTCGGGCGTACTCCGGTCCAAACTTGCGGCATCAAAATCGAATGGCTTCGTACGACACCGTGACGCCACGCTCGGCGAGAAGGTCCTCGACATCCCGAAAGCTCAGCGTGAACCGATGGTACAGCCAAACGGCATGGCTGATGATCTCGGGCGGAAAGCGGTGGCGTCGATACAGTGATCCCATCGGCCGAATGTCGCCGATCGCCGTTAACTTGGCAATGCCGTCGCTTGGGGCGCGGCGGGATACAAGATAGAATAGACGGCTTGCTCAAAGGTGGTCGGAAGGGGACATGTTGCGGGAGTGGCTAGGGTTCTGGGGTCGTCCGTGGGCTGATCCCGAGGCGATTCGGGCATGGCGCGATCGCAGGGTTCGCAAACTGGTCAAGCACGCCTGGGACAACGTGCCGTACTATCGGCGGCTGTTTGAAGAGGCAGGAGTTCGTCCTGAAGAGATTCGGAGCGCCGAGGATCTCGGGCGGATTCCGGTCACGACGAAGCGGCAGCGGCAAGTTCTTCCTATGGAAGACAAAATGGCGAGCGGGGTGGACTGGCGGCGTTGTGCAAAGCACAGGACTTCAGGCTCCACGAGCCGGCCGGATCTGGTCGTACGGACCTGGTGGGAAGATCAGGTCCTGCTCCTCCACAGACTGCGGGCGGGTGTTCAGCTTGGAGTACGGCCGCACCACCGCAACGTCAACGTAGGCATAGGCGATACGCGGCGCGTCTTGCCGCATCGGCTGGGCCTCTTCCCCCTAACTCTCATGGACCCTTTTCTCGACCCCAAGGAGATGGTACGCGAGTTGGTCCGCATTCGCCCCGATTTCCTTCGGGCGCGTCCTAACGTACTGGAGATGGTGTTAGCTGAAGACACCGGCAAAGAACTCAGGAAGATCGGTACGAAGATCGTCTTTTGCGGGTCGGAGGCGATGGCGCCCGCGACTCGCAAACGTATCGAGGAGGCGTTTGGGGCCCGCGTAGTGGATGTGTACGGCGCACACGAATTCAACATGATGGCCTGGGGTTGCGCGGATTGCGGTTGCTATCACACGATGGACGACTCGGTGTATCTCGAAGTGCTGAAAGACGGCCGGCCGGCCGGCCCTGGCGAAGAGGGTGAAGTCGTTGGGACCGCCCTCCATTCCTTCGCCATGCCGTACATTCGTTATGAAACGGGAGATGTTGCCCGGCTTCCCGCATCTCCGCCGACATGCCGGATTTCGTTCGGGGCTATTGAGAGTCTACAGGGCCGGGCCTGCGAGTTCATCAGGCTAAGCAGCGGGCGCCTGATCAACCCGACACAAACCTTCCAAGCGGTGCGTGAAGTGGCGGGCGTGGGCCGCTTCGAAGTGGTTCAAACGGCACGCGACAGCATACGCATCACGGTGGAGCCACTTCCACGCGCCGAGGACCCCTGCCCGGAAGTCTTGTGGCGCTGCCGCCGGGTTTTCGGGGACGACGTAACGATTGAGGTCGGTTCGGTGCCGAAGCTCGCGCCCGGACCTTCTGAGAAATACCGTTTCATTCGGGCGCTGGAGTAGTGGACCGGAACGCTGCTAGGCATTCTAACCCGCCAATGGAGAAAAATCGTCAGCGCCGGTGGATCAGTACTCAGGACCTGGCGTTGCTATTGATCATGATCGCCGGCTATCTGCTCACCATCTTCGTTCCGAGACGTTGGGACCGGCAATGGATCGAGTTTGCTCAGAAGCGCTTTCTTTCCCTGCGGGCTCATCGCGTTCAGAACCTGGCGGCACTGATTCGATCGGCCCTAGCGGACCTCTCGCAAGCAGAGAGCCTTCGAGTTGCGGAGGACCACTACCGGCTACTGGTGGAACTGTGGTGGGGACGGTTTCGGAGCGTTGGCCCGCGCGGTTGGCGTCCGGAGATTGAAATCGAAGGTCGCGAGTACCTCGACGCAGCCTTATCGAAAGGCCACGGGGCGGTGCTGTGGCGGACGCGCTTCACGGAAAACTCTGTCTTCTTGCAAGGACTCCGCCGGCACGGGGCTGCGGCTCTTCACTTGAGCAATGAGGGACACGGTTCTCCCGACCGCAGCCGCCTTGGCGTTCGGTGGTCGGCGCGGTTGTACCGTCGGGCCGAGGATACGCACGTGGAGCAGCGCGTTCAGATTCCAATGGACGGACGGTTGGGCTATGTACGGCGATTGCTGCGGGGGCTTGGCGAGAATTGCACCGTCTCGATCGTCGGCGAGAACAAGGGCCGTCAGAACATCGGCGGAGAAGTGTTGGGACGATCAGTGGAATTCGCTTCCGGGGCGCCGGCACTGGCCTGGCGCAGCGGCGCCGAGTTATTGACGGCCTACAGTATTCGCCTGGCGCCTTTTCGGTATCGAGTCGTGATCGAGTCGCCTCTGGGCGTCGACCGTGATCTGGACCGCAAGGAGTTCGAGAGAGAGTGTCGCTGAGTTTTGCAGACGCCTCGAGGAGCAAGTAAGGAGTCACCCGGCGGATTGGCTGGGTTGGCAACGCGAAGACCCCGCTGCGGCGGCTAGCGGGATCGAATGAACGTCGACGTAGTAGTGTGTTTCGCAAACACGGTTACGTTTCGGGTTTGTCATGTAGGGGCGGGTCCCGGTGCCCGCCCAGGGTGGCAGCGGATGCCCCGCTCAGACGACCGCATATGTCGATGCCCCAACCTTGCCCTAACCTTCGCCCCCCATTCTGAGCCTGAGGCATGCGGCCTCCGGCCTCCGCGATCCTGCTACGCTTGATCCCCTCCGGTGGACACCTACGTCATCGCTCTGATTCTGCTCTCCGCCCTGCTGCATGCTGGCTGGAACACCCTCGTGAAGCGGCAAGGGGACCCGCTGATCGTTCTCGCGTCCATCGCCTCGTGGGCTGCGGTGCTGGTGCTGCCCGCGCTGCCCTTCCTGCCGTTCCCCTCGTCCTCCACGTGGCCCTACCTTCTCCTCTCGGTTGCTCTTCATACCACCTACTACGTGTTCCTCTCCAACGCGTACCGCCACGGCGATCTGGGTCAGGTCTATCCCATCGCGCGCGGCACGGCGCCGCTGATCGTCGCGGCCCTATCGCCTTCGCTGGCCGACGAAACGCTGACGTCTCAGGCCTTGGCCGGTATCCTTCTGATCACCCTCGGCGTCGCCAGCCTGGCGTTTCGTGGCGGATCGCCCGTCGCGCGGAACCCCCGGCCGGTCGTCTACTCGCTTGTCGCGGCGCTCTTCATCGCCGTCTACACCGCCATCGACGGCCTGGGCGCCCGCGTCGCAGGGACGCCGCACGTCTACATCGCATGGCTGTTCGTTCTCGACGGCATCCCGATTCCCGCCATCGCCTGGTGGCGGCGCGGACCCGTCGCCGTCAACTGGGTGCGCGCGAACTGGCGATCCACCCTGGCCGGCGGTGCGATGTCGCTCACCGCCTACGGGATGGTCATCTGGGCGCTGACCCTCGCGGCGCTGGCGCCGGTGGCCGCACTGCGGGAAACCGGAGTGATCTTCGCCGCCGCCCTCTCGTCTCTGGTATTGAAAGAGCGCTTCGGCGGGCGCCGCATCGCGGCCGCCTGCCTCGTTGCCGCGGGCGCCATCGTCTTACGCCTGGCCTGACGCCCCTGCCGTGCTTTGCGCCTCCCGAAGAACGTCGTACTGCCGATTGGCGAACCCTTGGGCGCCAACGGCTGTGTCCATCCTCCCGTGTTCCGTGCGGCGTTTTGCGTGTCCCGCCGCTCAATGCTCTTGTCCTCGCCGTAGCGTTTCCAGCAAACCGACCGTCCGTGCATGGGGTCAGCACCGGGGGTTGCTGGATAAGGCCCGGAGGTCAGCAAACCTGGAAGCTACTGAAAAGAACTGGGAGTCCGGCCAGATGATCGAACGATCACTCACGGATTCGGAGGAGACGTACAGATCAGAATCTCCAGCGTCTCATCGCCCGTGTTCTCCACTCCGTGCTCGCACCACGAGGGCAGGTGAATGAAGGTTCCGGCCTGGACTTCGACTTTCTTGCCGGCGAGAGTCATCGTGCCACGTCCTCGCACAATGACGTAGCACTCCTCGGTCCAGTGACTTCCCGGCTCGAGAACCGCGTGAGGTGGTACGTAAAACATCACCAGCCCCAGGTTCTTCGCCGGGGCCTTGGGGTTGGCCGGGTGGACGACGCGCACCCCCACCCCGTCACAGCCGCGGTATTTCACCGGGACGCCGTCCTTCACCGAGACGACGTTTGGTTGCACTTTCTTTTTCGGCTTCTTGATGGGCGGCTCTCCCTGGTAGCCCTTGAACTCCCTGATTTTCGCCACAATTCTCTCCTCGCAGATTTTTCTAGAAGTCTCGGGTGTAACCGGCGGTCCAGCCGCCGTCCACCACGAAGATCGATCCGTTCACGTAGCTGGCCTCGGGCGACACCAGGAAGAGCACCGCATGGGCGATCTCCTCGACCCGCGCAGGGCGTCCCAACGGGATGTGTGAAAGCAAGTTCGCGGCATTCTCGGTGTACGCGCCGTCTTCGCCGTAGAACAGTTTCTCTGTCCCGCGTGTCAGTGTGGAGCCGGGCAGAACGGCGTTGACAAGAATCCCCTTCGGCCCAAGCTCCAACGCCATCGACCGGCTCAAGTTCGCGACACCCGCCTTCGCCGCGACGAACGCGCTTTGCAGCCGCAGAGGGACCAAGCCGGCGACGGAGCTGATGTTGACGATCCGGCCACCGTCGGAATTCTGAAGCATGAAAGGGATGAACGACCGGCTGGTGATGAATACCCCGTCGAGGTCGATTCGGGTGATGCGGTCCCAGTCCTCGAACGAGTACTCGTGGATCGGCAGCCGTCCACTGTGAGTATTGACCCCGGCGTTGTTGACGAGGATGTCGACCGTTGACATTTGATCGGCGACTTCTTGCGCGACGGCCCGCATCCGGTCTCGGTCGGACACATCGCCCTCGAACGCCCGGCAGGATGCACCGCTTTGCGTAAGCTCGCTGACGGTTTTCTCAGCGCCTTCGATGTCAATATCGACGATCGCCACCCGCGCCCCATTGGCAGCGAAGTCCTGCACGATCGCACGGCCGATCCCGTGAGCGCCGCCGGTCACGACAGCTACTTTGTCATTCAAGTCGACTTGCATTCAGCGGATCTCACGACCAAGCTGACGACCCGCACCTAATCCAACTCGACAAACCGCAAACACACCGGCGCGGCGACACTCAGCTTCTGCCCGGTGGGCGTGAGCCGGCCGGTCTCCTGGTCAACGCTGAACTGGAACACGTCGTCTGTCGCCTGGTTCTCGGCGAACAGGTACCGGCCTGTCGGATCGAGGTTGAAGTTCCGCGGCGTCTTGCCTTGTGTCGAGACCTGCTCGACCGATGTAAGTTTCCCCGTTGCCTGATCGATCGAGAAGACGGCGATGCTGTCATGCCCACGGTTTGACCCGTAGAGGAACTTGCCTGAGGGGTGCGCGACGACCTCGGCGGTGTGGGTCGTTTCTTCGTACCCTTCCGGCAACGTGCTGATCGTCTGGATCGCTTCCATGGAGCCCCCCGTGGTGTCATACAAGAACGCCGTCACGGTCGAGTCCAACTCATTGATCGCGTAGCTGTACTTCCCCGACGGGTGGAAGGTGAAGTGCCGTGGGCCGCCGCCCGGATGCACCTTGGCGACCGGCGGATCGTTCGGCTCGATCTTCCCCGTCTCCGGATTGGTCCGAAAGATGTAGATTTCGTCTGTCCCCAGGTCCGCGGTCACGACGAAGCGGTTGTCGGGCGCGAAGTTGACCGAGTGAGCGTGCGGCCCCTTCTGCCGTGCCTCGTTGACACTCGACCCCTCGTGTTGCATGACCGACGCGGCTTCGCCGAGGCTGCCGTCTTCCTTGATCGGGAACGACGCCGTGCTGCCGGCACCGTAGTTGGCGACGGCGATCATCTTGCCTGTGGCGTCAACGTTGACGTGGCACGGTCCGTTGCCGCTCGACGATACCTGATTGAGCAGCGTCAGCTTGCCGGTCTCGTGGTTGATCGTATAGGCACTGACGGCGCCCCCGCCCTCAAAGTCTTCTGTGACGGCATAGAGGAAGCGCCGGTTGGGGTGGATGGCGAGAAACGACGGGTTCGCCACTTCCGCCGCGAGGCCGAGAGAGGTCATCTCGCCGCTGCCGGAGTCAAAGCGATAGGCGTAGATGCCCTCGCTATCTCCTTGTGTGTAGGTGCCGAAGTAAGCCAGGTACTGCTTGGCCGCGGACTCCTCTTCAGCGGCCGGCTCCTCGCCACCCGGACCACAGGCAGCCACGAGCAACACAACCAGCGCGGAAACGATCGAGATCGAGATACGGCAACGGTTTGACATGCTCTACATCAAACCTCAACCGCACGCACTTATGCAACAACCGATTACCGGGTTGACCCGGCTGTTCGCGGACGTGACAGGCGGGCCGGGCGGCCTACCCCACTGCTAGTAGTTGAACTTGACGTCGAGCTTCTGCTCAACATCGGCGGTTGGGAGCATGTCAATCGCATCCCAGGGGCAGCCGTCGAGGAAGGTGTCGTCGGGACCCTTGGCGATGCACTTCTTGCAGCCGATGCAAAGCTGGTAGTCGACCTCGATGCGGCCGAAGGGCGGGTTCTCTTCGTCGTCCACCCAGAACATGCACTCCTCGACCGGGCAGTAGGTGATACAGACCGGCGAGCCGGCGCAGCCGGTGCAGTTGTCGTTGATCACGGCCAGCAACGGCGGTTTCTTCTTGCGTTGGTTTGTGAGGCCCTCCGACCAAGGCCACGACTTGGTGAGTCCCAGGTCCACCGGGATCTTCGGCTCAGCGGGCGGCTTGGGCTTCGGTTTCGGCTTGGCCGCGACTTCCGCTCCGCCACCGGCCGCCTGGCCGTCACCGTCGGGCTTCGTCGCCGCCGGGGCAGGGGCTTGCGGTGGCACCGCCGGCGTCGCGCTTTCCGTTGCGGGTGTCTGGAGAGCTTCGGCCCCGTTTGGTGCGGCGTTCGGCGTGGCGGGAGTCTGGTCGGACATAGAGTTCGATTATATCAGCGCCCCGCTATTTCGGTGCCGCTGCCGTGCGGCCCTAGTTCGACGCAACCGTGCCACCCAACACACAACGAAGCCTTGGAGGTAAATTCGCGGGCTAGGCCCGCCCTTACGGGCGGGCCTGACGATTCAGGCGACACTAACGGTGGTCGGTACCGTTAGTCGCCGCTGATCCCCACCAGTTCTTGATCCGCTTGCTTGGTGGCATGGGAACCGTTGTGGCCGTTCGTGCCATTGCCGTTCCCGTTGCCATTACCCATGCCGCCGATCTGCACCAGACTCGGCTTGGGCGGCTCTTTGAGCACTTGCTCGCGGTACATCGTCATGAGCCGCTCTTGCTCCTCTTTCGAGAGGATCTTTTTCTTCTTCTCCGACATCGGCACTTCGCCCTTGGCTTTCGCTTCGGCCAGCTTGCGGTCGCGCTCGATCTTCTTCTCCTCGCGCGCGTTCGCAGGGCCCTCGTACTGCTGCGCCTGGCGGGCGGCGTGCTCGACGTTGACGTCAAGGTACCCGCCGACCGCGATCTCCTCGACCTTCTTGTTGCCGGCGTAGATGCTGTGGCGGCCGTGCTGGTCGTACCACTCGCTCAGCGTGGCGGTCATGTGGATCTTCTCGATGATGTTCCGCCAGCCGACGCCGGTGTTGTAAGCACAGAAGGAGATTTCACCCTCCTGCGTGCCGTAAGGAATGATGCACATCTCCGTGCGGCGGAAGTCGTAGTTGAACAGGTCCTGGAACCACATACCGGCGACGAACAGGAAGTTCCACTGATCGTTGCGGCGTCCGACGCCCTTGCCGTAGTTCGTCCCCGAGAGGCCGAACGACTTGTCGAACTTCTTGAGCAGCGCGAACAGGCTGAAGCTCTTCGGCGCCTTGTCGGGACTGTAGTTCTTGAGCAGCGCCAGCCCCATCTGCAGGTTGCTCACCCAGGGCTTGCGGGCGCTATCGCTGATCTTGCGAATGTCCTGCACGAACTGCGGCACGTTGATGAACTCGGCGACCGGCGCCATCTCTTTGGTCTGCTTGTTGATCATGAGCGCCGTGCCCACGCCGCAGTTCGGATGGCAGCCGCAGCTCACCTGTCCCCAGACGGCGTCGGGGCCGTGGGCGATGTCGGCCGCGTCGGCGAACGAACTCATCACCGAAATCGGGAACCAATCGCGGTTGGGCTCGGTAATGCCGACCTGGTCTTTGACGTCGCGCGCCAGGTGCGACAGCGTGTAGCGTTGTTTCAGGCGCCGGTCGTCGGTAATCAGCTCGTCGCGTCCGGTGAAGGAAACCGGCTGGAAAGCGATGAAGGCGATTTTGCCGGGGTTGTCCATCGCGAACTGGATGATGGGCCCGACCTCTTCGTTGTTGACATTGTTGACCAGCGTGGTGACGAGAATGATTTCCGTGCCGGCCGAATGCATGTTCTCGATCGCCTTCAGCTTGACGTCGAACAGGTTGCCGACCTGGCGGTGCGAGTTGGGCTCGTTGCCGACGCCGTCGAATTGCAGATAGGCGTAGCGCAGGCCCGCATCGGCGGCGCGCTCGGCGAACTCGCGGCTCTTGGCGAACTCGATGCCGTTGGTCGCCGCCTGCACGCTGTTGTATCCGATCTCGCGCGCGTAGCGGACGGCCTTCAAGAAGTACGGCGACATGGTGGGCTCGCCGCCGGAGAACTGCACCGACATCTGACGCCGCGGCTTGATCTGCAGCGAGTTGTCGAGCACCTGCTTGATTTCGTCCCACTCGAGTTCGTGGACGAAGCCAACCTGGTTGGCGTCCATGAAGCAGGGGTCGCACATCATGTTGCAGCGGTTGGTCAGGTCGACCGTCAGCACAGAGCCGCGGCCGAACTTGACCGTGCTGCTGCCGTGGTTGTGCAGGTCGCGGTCGTTGTGCGCGCGGATGTCGCGGCCTGGGAAGTTCGACTCGATGTGCTCGAGGAACTTTGAATCAATGGCCATGAGGTCTTCGACACGGCCGTGCGTCGGGCAGTCCTTGATCATCCAGATCTGGTCGTCGCGCTCGACGATGGTGGCTTTGATCTCGCCGACCTTCTGGTTCCGGAGGACGTTGTAGTCGACATCGCCGTTAATGATTTGGTCTCGCGCTTCGACCACGCACTTGGGGCAAAGCGAATCCGTCTGACGCGGCCAGCCCAGCGGCGGCTTGCTCTTCTCCCAAGTCTTGAGGACGGGTTTCTCCGACCAGTTGGGCGTGAACGCTTTGTTGGGCTCGAATTTGCGGTCTAGGAACTGAATCGTGTTCCAAAGGCCCTTGGCGGCCTTGGTAACGCCTTTTTCTATGTACTTGACGGGTCTTAGCATGGGGTCTTATTGCCTCCGATCGATCTAGAGCCGCGCCGCGTGCTTTCGTGTCGGCTTGTATTCGCCGGTCTTCAGAGCGACCGCAGGGTAGGGCGCAGCAATACACCTTTCCTTGCGCTCAGGGTAGGGCACTTGCCTGTCAAAGTACTAGTAGAAACCATTGAATGGTCGGATTCGGGGCCTGTACGGCGATTCGCGTAATCGAACGGAAACGCAGGGCATCGAACCGTATCGCGTCATCTCGGGGAGTCAGAACGTAAGTGATTGTTAACAAAAAGGTTGAGGGTGCAACTGCCGAGAGATTTTGGAGGCAGATCGGAGCTTGGAGTGGGCCGTTTGGCGGTTCCGGTTGCTGGCCGGGCTGGGGGCCGAGCTGCGGGCGGAAGCCAGCGACGGCCGTTGCCGATCGCTGTCTGAGCGCATACGGTCGTAGATACCTTACTATCAACAAGTCACGTGACGTCCGAGGACATCAAGGCCCTGGCCGAGCAGGCTGGTTTCGATCTGGCCGGGGTAGCCTCGGTCGAGCCGACCGTTGAGTCGCTGTTCTATCCCAAGTGGCTCGATTTGGGCTATGCGGGCACGATGGAGTACCTCAAGGGCCGCCGTGGCGAGATGCGGGTCGACCCGCGCACGCTCTTGCCCAGTGCTAAGTCACTGATTTGCCTGGGGTTGATCTACCACACGCCCGAGCCACTGACCACCGAGGTGGATTTTGAAGCCGAGTTCGCCAACCGCGGCTGGGTTTCGCGCTACGCCTGGGGCGAGGACTACCACAGGGTGGTCAAAGACAAGCTACGGCGGTTGGTCGAGCTGCTGACCGAACGGGCCGGGGCGTTCGACTACAAGCTGTGCGTCGATACCTCGCCGCTGCTCGAGCGCGCCTACGCCCACCACGCCGGCCTGGGCTGGATCGGCAAGAACACCTGCTTGATCAACCAGCAGCTCGGGTCGTGGTTCTTCCTGGGCGAGATTCTCACGTCGCTGGAACTCAAGCAAGGCGAGCCGGCGCCGTTTCGCTGCGGCACATGCACCCGTTGCATCGAGGCCTGTCCGACAGACGCGATCGTACCGGTGGATGGGACAGATGGACCGCCGGATGGCCCGGAATGGGCGCTCGACTCGACCCAATGCATCTCTTATTGGACGATCGAGCTACGCGGCGCGATCCCCGAGGAGCACCGCGCTGCCGCTGGACCGCATCTATTCGGCTGCGACATCTGCCAGGATGTGTGCCCGTGGAACGGGCGCACCGCCGTCACCGACGCGGAGGAGTTCCAGCCGAAGAACAGGCTGCCGCCGCTGGACGAGCTGGCCGCGCTGAGCGAAGAGGAGTTCAACGAGCGGTTTGCCGGTTCGCCCATCGAGCGCGCCCGCTATGGCGGCTTTCTTCGCAACGTCGCGGTTGCGATGGGGAACAGCGGCAACCGCGACTTCCTGCCGCTGCTGGAACGGCTGGCCGAGTCGCCCGACCCCGTTGTGCGAGAGCATGCGGAGTGGGCGATGCACGAGCTGCAAAGTACAAGCTGAGGGCTATGGCGGACCTGCCGACCCCGTCGAGGATTTGCTACTCAGAGGGCCGTGGCGGCAAGGGGATCGGGCCGAAGGCCGGCACGGCCATGTCTTCGGCGTCTGTGACGTTCGAAGGCGGGTCCATGCCGTGGCCGTACCACAGCACGAGCTTGTCGGGGTACTCGTGGCGGCGGTTGATCTCGATAATGACGTCGTTGCCCCGGTCTGCCGCGACCGAGGCCCGGTAGATCACCGGTAACAACTTGCCGTCCTCCGAGCCAATCCCGAACCCCTGCAATCGCCCGTGCGCCTGCAAGTTCCCATTGACGCCAGCAAAGCGAACCCGCAAACGATGTAGGCCCTCCCATTCCGCACTCGCAAAGTCCGGGCCCGGCTTCAACGACGAGCAGCCCTCGGCTTCGGGAAACTGATCCTGACAAACGCGCTTCGCAAACCGCACACCCAAACGCTTCTGGCTCTCGGTGTCGATATGGATCGAGTCCATCAAGGTAAGGTCCACGCCCGCGACCATCCCCGTGTGGGGTATCTTCACCGACTGCCGCTGGGCCTCCTGGATGGCACTCCACATCAGGCCGGTGCGGGTTTCCGTTTCGGCCCTGATGACGCGCGAAAGCTGCGCGGAGTAGAAAGGCAGCTCGGGCTGTGAGAAGTCAGCCCGCACAGTCGCGACAAACGCTTCGAACCGGTCAGGGTACTCGGGCGCGCGGTCGGGACGAGCATCGGCCTCGCCCTGATACCACAGCACCCCCGCCACACGGCCGCCCACCAGCCCCACGCGCGCGAGCATGTTGCCGTAGAGCGAGTCGCGCCCTTCGGTCTTGAGGGCTGGGTCCCACTGCCACAGCGACGTGCCGCCCTTGGCACACGGAATCAGCCCGATGGGGACGCCGCTGCGCCGCACCATCTCTTTGGCGAACGGCAGGCCGAGGCCCGCCCCGATCGTCAGACCGTAACGTTCGCGTCCTTCGTGCAGCGGCTCTTCAGCCTTCGCCCAGGCGTCATCGGGACGCAGCACGTGCACTTGGCGATGTGGAGATTCGACGTCGGCCAGCTCGGCGCGGCCTACCATGTTCGACTGTCCGGCCAAGACCCACAAGTCGCCGACCATCACTTGCTCGAAGATCTCGCGGCCGACTTGCCTGCCGGTCGAGTCCTCTTGGAACAGCTCAACGCGATAAGGTCCGCCCGTGGGCAAATCCTCCAGCGGCGCCGACCAATCGCCCGGCGAGAGCGTAGCCACCGTGCGATCGGCGAAACCCTCGACTGGGTTGCCGGCAGAGCTGAGCCGCAGCTTCAGCTTTCCGTCACTGCCGGTACGGCCCGCCAGGACGATCGAGCCCGTTCCGTCGGGCCCGCGTTGAATGACCTGATAGCCGTTCAAGCCGCCGGTGATCTCAAAGGCCCGCGCCGCCTCGGCAACGCCTAGCAAGCACAGACAAAGCGTGATCAGCCCCGCAAAAAGTCGCATAACGCCCATCATTGTAGACTCACTCGTAACGTGCGGATCACGGCCAAGAGCGTCGCGGCGCCTAGTGCTGACCCGGGTTTCAACTCCGGGGCCACCCGAACACTTGAGAATGGGTTTCGTTTGGAGGTGCCCGACTGCAGGGGCGGGCCTGAAGGGAGGGTTAAACGCGACGGGAAAGAGGAAAACCGTTGCAGCGCAGCTCCCGATTGGGTATCCTAGCCGTGCCTGGACGCCAAAATGGAAATCCTGGCCTCACGAGGCTTTTTTATGAGACTGAACCGCTTTGCCGCTGGACTTGTGTCTCTTGCAGTTCTTGCCCCCGCCGTTTGGGCGCAGCCGATCGCGCCCGTCGCCGGCGGCGCTGAACGGGCCGATGGCGTCGTCTATAAGGTGCTTGCAACGAACAAGACCAAGACGATCGAGAAGGAGATGAACGAGGCCGCCGCCGCCGGCTACGAATTCTCCGCCACGATGACTGGCCCCACTCTAGGGGGCAAAGAGGTCGTCGTTGTGATGAGCAAGCGCGCGAACGCTTCGCCGGACCAGCGCAACGAATACAGGCTGCTCGCCACCAACAAGACTTCAACCATGCAGAAGGAGCTGCGGGAGGCAGGCGCCGAGGGGTTTCGCTACCGCGGACAATCCGTTGCCGAGACTTCGTTCGGAGGCCAAGAGGTTGTCGTTATTCTTCAGCGCGAAACGGGGGGTCCCGCTAAGACCTACGCCTACCAGTTACGGGCCACGAAACGAACCAAGACGATGGAGAAGGAGCTCAACCAAGCCGGCGACGAGGGCTTTCGGCTGATGGGTCTTACAGTTTCGAAGACGGCTTTCGGGGGACAGGAAGTGGTTTCGATTTTGATGCGTGCCGGCAACCAGTAGCTTTCGGTTTTCCATATCCCGATCAGAGCCGCGACGGACGGGATGGAATGTGCGTGAGCCGTTGGACGGTTAACGCATGGAGTCGCGGGCACGGCCTGCCGTGCCCCTACATGGCAGACCGAAACGCAACCGTACTTGCGAAACACACAATTGAGGTACGGGTCCGGGTTACGGCGTGGACCGCGTGAGGTAGAATCTTCGCTAGAGGCAATGGAAAGGTGAACCTGGTAAAGCACACCCAGCCCCGCCGCGACCGTCGGGGCGCGTTGATCCCTTTCGTCTCGCTCTTCACAGTGGTTCTAACGCCGGTTCTAACGCTAGTTCTAACGCTCGTCGCCCTCCCATTCGTTGCCGCAGCTCAAACCACCAGCGGCGCTGACCTTTTTGAAAAGCAAGTCCGGCCGGTGTTCGCACAACAGTGCTACCTATGCCATTCCAAGGCGAGCCAGCCGGCCATGGGCGGCTTGCGCCTCGACACCGAAGAAGCATTCCGCAAGGGCGGAACACGCGGCTCGCTCGTGTCCGCCGACGAGCCCGACAAAAGCCTGCTGTTGCGCGCGCTGTCGCACGTCGACGACAAGCTGAGCATGCCGCCGACGGGCAAGCTCGCCGACGCCGAGATGGTGGCCATCACCCGTTGGGTGCGGATGGGCGCGCCGTGGGGCGAGGAGGTGGCTGCTGCCTCCTCGTCGGACGGCCCAGCCGAGGGGAACTTCTGGTCGTTCGTGCCTCCTACCAAGCCGCCGTTGCCCGCGGTGCGCGACGAGGCGTGGGCGAAGTCGCCGATCGACCGCTTTGTTCTGGCCGGCCTCGAAGAGAAGGGACTCGCGCCCGCCGCGCCGGCTGACAAGCGCACGCTCATCCGTCGCGCGACGTTCGATTTGATCGGCCTGCCGCCGACGCCGGACGAAGTACACGCTTTTCTGGCCGACGATTCGCCCGACGCCTTCGCGCGCGTGGTCGACCGCCTGCTCGCTTCGCCGCGCTACGGCGAGCGCTGGGGCCGTCACTGGCTTGACGTCGCGCGCTACGCCGACTCGAACGGCCTCGACGAGAACCTGGTCTACAAGAACGCCTTCCGCTACCGCGACTACGTCATCGCCGCGTTCAACAAAGACAAGCCCTACGATCAGTTCGTCCGCGAACAGATCGCCGGTGACCTGCTACCTGGGACCGTCGATCTCGAAACCGAATACGAGCGCAAGACAGCCACCGGCTTCCTAACGCTCGGCGCCAAGATGCTGGCCGAAGACGACCCCGTCAAGATGCAGATGGACATTGTCGACGAGCAGCTCGAAACCACCGCGCGCGCCTTCATGGGCCTGACGGTCGGCTGCGCGCGCTGCCACGATCACAAGTTCGACCCCATCCCGACGGCCGACTATTACGCGATGGCCGGCATCTTTAAAAGCTCGAAGACGATGGAGAACTTCAAGGTTGTCGCCGAGTGGCACGAGTTTGTGCTGGCGCCCGCCGATGATCGCGCCGCGCTGCAGACGCATCTCGACAAGATCAAAGCCAAGCAAGACGCCATCGAAGCGGTCACCAAGGCCGAGGACCTGAAGCTCATCTCTGTGGGACGGCAGAAGGTCGACGCCTATCTGCTCGCCGCGACGGAAGCGCTCGAATATGAAGGGATCAAGCTTCGTCCGGTAGCCGGTGATTCGCCAGAGGCGCCGCCCGGCACAACGGTTCGCGAAGCCGGCCGCTTCGAGCGGGGCAACGTCAATCGCAGCCTCGAGAAAGGGGAAACCAACGTCCCCAAAAGCGACAACGAAAAGGAAGACAACGCGAAGGACGGGGCGGCGGACAAAGAGCCTTACTTTGCCGAGTTCGACTTGGAGTTGGCGGCCGCCGGGCACTACCAGATCGACTTACTGGCGTCAGAAACCGGCAAGGGGACCGCCGATCTCTATGTCAACGGCGAGTTGATGAAGACCGGCCTTGAGCCCATCACGAACCGCGTGGCATCACCGGATGCGGGTGGCTGGTCGTCGATCGGCATCTTTCCCTTCGCCACCGGCAAGAACGTCATCCGGCTGGAACACAACGACCGCTTCCCCTATTTCGAGAAGCTACTCATCGCGCCGAACCCACTGCCCGAGGGCACGCCCATCCCGAAGACGCGAGACCAGTTCGCCCGCGAGTTCGACGTCAACCCCGGCTTCTTGCAGCAGTGGATCGAGAGGCTGCGCCGCTCGAAGGGTGCGCCGGCCTCGGTCTTCTTCGGGTGGCACGCATACGGGACCGATCAATCGCTGGAAGACTGGAGTTCGCCCGCCGCTGGGCTGTTCCGCGAATTCAAGCCGGCGTCCCGCGAAGAGTTGGCCGACCGCCACGGCGACCTGTTCCGGCAAGCGGTCGGCGAGTGGCAGGCGCTCTATCCCGACAGCGAGGCCGATTTCGGCAAGAACGAGCGCTACAAGAAGGACGAAGACAAGCGCAAGTTGCCCGACGCGGGCCTCGAAGCGTTGCGTAAAGTGGTTTACGAAAAGTACGGTCCGTTCCGCCCCCCACCCGACTCCAAACAATATTTTCCCGAACAGGGGCGGGCCGAGATCGCGCGCATCGCCAAGGAGCGCAAGACGCTCGAAGACGGTACGCCGGAGTATCCACGGGCGATGGGCGTCACCGAGGGCGAGGTCGCCGATATCCCGATCCACATTCGCGGCAGCCACTGGACCCTGGCGGACGAGCCACAGCCACGCGGTTTTCTGCGCGCCGTTTCTTTCGGCGAGGATCCGTCGATCCCCCATGCAGAAAGCGGTCGCTTGCAGTTGGCACGCTGGCTGACGGGCCGCGACCACCCGCTGACCAGCCGCGTGATGGTCAACCGCCTCTGGCGCTGGCACTTCGGGCGCGGCATCGTGGCGTCGACGGATAATTTCGGACGCCTGGGCGGGCGTCCTTCCAACCAGCCGTTGCTTGACTGGCTGGCGGTGTACTTCGTCGAGTCGGGCTGGTCGATCAAAGACCTGCACCGGCGGATCATGCTGTCGAACACCTACCAGATGAGCACGGCCCACAACGCCGAGGCGGCAAAGATCGACACCGAGAACAAGCTGCTTTGGCGCATGAACCGCCGGCGGCTCGAGGCCGAGGCGGTTCGCGACGCCGTCATGGCGATCTCCGGCGGGCTCGACGACTCGATGGGCGGATCGATTCTCAGCTTCAAAGACCGCCAGTACGTTGACAACACGACGAAGAAAGGCAGCATCGATTACGACCGCAACCTCCGCGCGGTGTACATCCCCGTGGTCCGCAGCTCGCTCTACGACGTGTTGCAGGCCTTCGACTTCGCTGACCCCTCGGTGCTGAACGGCAACCGCAACGCCACCGTCGTCGCACCGCAAGCGCTGTTCATGATGAACGGCTCGATTGTGCTCGAGCACACCGAGAAGATGGCCGCGGCGCTACTCGACCAGGACCGTCTCGATGATGCCGCCCGGCTCGAGTCGGCCTACGAGAAGATCTTCGCCCGCCTGCCCGATCGGAACGAAATCGACCGCGCGCTGACGTTCCTCCACCGCATCGACACGACTTTGAACGAGCGCGAGCCGGACCCTGTCCGCCGGCGTCTGCGATCGTGGCAAACGCTTTGCCAGGCGTTGATCTCGAGCAGCGAATTTCTGTATCTCGACTGACGGCCGGTGTGGCCCGGGTGCCGGGTTCGGTGGTCAGCGGTGTCGATCATGGCGCCCGATTCATGGGTGCTACTAAGGGCTCATCTTCGTCGTCGTTCTCGACACTGGCAATGCATGAACGCCTAACGCTATCTCGGTTCTGGAGGCTTCCGATAGAGTGCGGGAGTTCGTGCCGGCGCGCTCCCTTGACCGTCATGGCTCGGTTTTACGGGCTCGTCGTTTCGACTCGAGGGGCCGGGGCATCGAGCGATCGTCGGAGTTCTTGCCTGTGCTATCGTCACCAGTCATGAAAACCGACCCTACAAATACGCGCCGCGAGTTTATGCAGTCGACGCGCTCGGCGCGGCGGGCTTGGCGGTGGGCTGCGACACCGGCGCGGAGCCTGCGGCAGCCCCCTCGTCGAGGCCCAACGTCGTCCTCATCATGTCCGACGACCTTGGCTACGAGTGCCTCAACTGTTACGGCGGGACGTCCTATAGGACACCCAACCTTGACGCTTTGGCTCAGTCGGGCATTCGCTTCAACCACGCCTACGCCCAGCCGCTCTGTACGCCCACGCGTGTGCAACTCATGACCGGCCAGTACAACTTCCGCAACTGGCAGGCCTTCGGTATCATGCCGCCGAACGAAAAGACCTTCGGCCACGTGATGGGCGCTGCAGGCTACAAAACGTGCATCTCGGGCAAGTGGCAACTCTACAGTTACAATCCGCCCGACTTCGAGCCCGAGTGGCGTGGCAAGGGCATGCTCCCCGCCGACGCCGGCTTCGACGAGTACTTCCTGTGGCACGCCGGACATACTGAAGACAAGGGCTCGCGCTACGCTGATCCGGTCGTTCTCGACAATGGCACGCTGCGAACCTATGAAGGTAAGTACGGCCCGGACGTCTACACCGATTACATCAACGACTTCATGGAGCGCAACGCCGAGGGCAGCAAGGCGGGCGAACCGTTTTTCGTCTACTACCCGATGGCGCTGCCTCACGGGCCGTTCGTCCCGACGCCCGCCAGTGACGTTTGGGAGATCGGCGATCGCCACAAGGGCGGCGTGCGATTCTATGGCGACATGGTCGAGGCGATGGACCGCGTGATCGGACGCATTGTCCAGAAGATCGACGACCTCGGCATCCGCGAGAACACGCTGATCCTCTACTACTCCGACAACGGTACGCCGCGTCAGGTCGAGTCGCGCATGGGTGACCGCGTCATCCAGGGCGCCAAGGGCAAGACGACCGATGCCGGCACGCACGTGCCGATGATCGCGAGTTGGAAAGGTGTCTGCCCCGAGGGCGTGGTCAACGACGACTTGATTGATTCGACCGACTTCCTGCCAACGATCGCCGAAGCCACCGGCGCCCAGCCGCTGGACGGCATGATCCCGGACGGCCGTAGCTTCCTGCCGCAGCTACAGGGCGAAGCCGGCGACCCCCGTGAGTGGGTGATGTTCCACTTTGACCCGCTGCCGGGACACAACAAGGTCGGCTACCGGTTGATACGGTTTGCGCGCGACAAGCGCTACAAGCTGTATGAGGATGGTGGCGACCTGTTTGACGTGCCCAACGACCTGCTGGAGCAGAAGCCCATCCCGCCTGCCGAAGACACTCCGGAGTCGGCCGCGGCGAGAGAGACGTTGCGCGGGGTGTTGGAGCGGATGAGGGCGTAAGCGGCACGCCCTCACAACAGGAGAGGCGCGACTTCAAGGCCATTCAAGAACGCCTAACCTGTCGGACGAGGCAGGCTAGACTGTCGGCGCAATGGGCCTGCTTCCGCGATGCGCTACGGGGACATGGGGCACGGCTTGCGACTGATCAATCACCGCGTCCCGTGAATCGGTTCGCCGCGTCCTTCTCCCGCTGCTCCTTTCTCCACCGCCGGATCGCCCAAATGTGATGCGCCGCAACCAAGCCGACGAGGATCGCGATCGTTCTCCAGTCGAGCAGCGGTTCAAGCAGGGGTCCGATCAGCTTCCGGGCGGCAATGGCGATGGCAAGGATGAGGAAAAGCGCCGCCCACGTCGTCCAGCGGATAGGCTCAAGCGGAGCCCCACAGTACGGGCAGTCCAAGGTTCTTTTATCCGGCAGGCCGAATCCAGCCCCGGGCTGGAATGCGGCCCTCCACGGGAGGCCTTTGCCACACTCAGGACACGCGTTCATCCGATCCACCCCTGCCAGGCTGTGCACACTCTAGCAGGGTTGTAGGCGAGGAGCCTCAATCACCGAATCGGTGAAAGGGTCGGCACAGTCCAAGCTGGTGCGGCAACGGCCGCTCTGGCGATACCATCCGGACCGGGAGTAGACCGCAATGCGATCTGATTTGTCAGGCTCGCAAGGCTGAAGTGCTATTAGGTTGACCCACATTCTTTGGGGAAGAGAACAGCGCGGACCGGACTGGCCTCCAGGCCAGGAATCTTCAAGGGAAAGGCGCTGAAGGTGTATTCGCCCAGCTCGACTTGCAGCAGGTTAAGGCAAACGAAAACGGGCAGTCCGCGACGTGCTACGGCCAAGTGAGACGGAAACGAATCGCAGGAGGGAGGGTCGAGGCTGTAGTAGTCGAAGCCGACCGAAAGCGGCTCCCACGTCAGCAAGACTTCCGTTGCCTCCGGGGTCAGACAGGAGTAGTTGTTGTCGAAGGATTTTTTTCTGAGGAGTTCAGAATTCCGGGTCTTGAGAAGGATGTGGGTCCCAGGCCGGGGGCGAAGGGAACGAACAGTCGTCTCGTTGATGATCTTGCAGTCGCCCATGTCGAAGACATGAGCCGGGCCGTGGAAGTGTGAGAAAGGCAGTTGGTCCAGCGATGCGCCGTCCGGGAGGAAGTGAGACGGTGCGTCCACGTGGGTGCCGACGTGGCAGCCGATCTCCAGCGACGAGGCGGTGAGCGCCGCGCCGTCTGAAATCGACGACAGTCGATGCAACTTGGGAACTGGGTCGCCGGGATAGAGGACCAACTGGTCGTCGATCGGAAGGGTGAGATCAAGGGGAGTTTCGCTGCCGGGCATGGGGTTGGATGGGTTCACTCAATCGATGCTGCTTCGAAGCGGACGACCCTTTCATTCTCCGTCGTGTAGCGCACCTGGATGGGACGGCAGCACACCTCGCAATCCTCGACGTACGTCTGTTCTTTCACCGATGTGTCGAGCAGCATGGAGATCTGTTCCCAGCAATGAGGGCAAGTGAAGAAGTGCTCCATGCGGGTTCAGCCTAGAGGATTTCGACCAACCGGGCCGGCCTGCATCCACGTTGGATGGGGTGTGCCTACCGTAAACTCCGTACGCGCTGGAAACATAGAGCTTATCGATCCGAGCTGACACCCTCGAAGATCCATGCGAAGCATCGTTTTTCCCTGCTGATCGGTTGTCGGCGAGCTTGCGATCGGGAAACAGGTGCGCTTGATACTTTCGGATCTACCCGGGCCCCAACTGGTCAGGTGATCGCCCGAGTTGCATGGGCTCGCCGGAGGCGGCACGGCACCCGCCGATGGCCCTACCGCCGGTGGCACTGCGAGCAGGTGTCTTCAAACGTGTGGCACGTGAAGCAGGAACGCTGCTCGAGCATCGCCAGTCCCGCGTGGGCGCCGGCCTTGAACGGCCCCAGCGGCGCGTGGCTTCGGGGGAGCAAATTGTGGCAGCGGATGCAGGTGTCGGCCGTGTGGCAGGTCGCGCACGTTGTTCGATCGAGCGCGGCATGTTTTCCGTGAATGTCGTCGCGCCAGCGGGCCGTGTGCGACTCCGGCCTCATGACCTCGTGGCATGAGATGCACTGGTTCTCGGCCGAGGCCGCCGGCGAGACGTTGGTGTGGCAGACGTAGCACTTCGCCCCCGTCTCCACGGCCTCGACCTCGTGGTCGATACGGAAGCTCTCGGTGTGGAAGAGGGGCTTCACGGTCCTGGAGTGACTCGCCGGGAGCGATCCGGTCTGTGTGTCCACATGGCAGTTACTGCAATTCGACATGCGGAACTCGGCCTCCAGACCTTTGTCGGTGTCATGGCACTCCACGCAGTCGAGCATCCTGGGTAGCGTCAGATCGGCCAGACTCGTGCTCGCGGGGATCGCATGGTGGCACGTCGTGCAGTCCAGGTTGTACTTCTCTTTGACCTTGAAGTGGGCGACATGGGAGAACCTCAAGTTGACGTACACGCCCGTGACGACGTGCTCGGCAATCATCACACGCTCTTTGGTAAAGCCGGGGTTCTCTATCTCCTCCGGGTTGTGGCAGCCGCGGCAATCGGCGGTGTCCGACTGCGGGGTCAGGTTCGGGGCGATGTTCTCGTTCTGATGGCAGCTCGTGCATTGCGGATGGCTCGGGAACGACGCAAAAATGCCCTGCAGGTCAAACTGATGGCAGAACGTACAGTCGGCGCGAAAACCCGTCTTCGCGTCGACGCGCGCGCCCGGATCGACATGCAAGTTGTGTGAGAAGTCGAAAAGGATGGCGCGTTTCTTCTTGAAGAACGGAAACGGCACAAGATCCTCGTTGCTAAACGGCGGAAAGGTCGAATGACACTGGCCGCAAAACCTGGGCGTCAAGTCGCTTTCGTAGTCGTCTTGATGGCACACCTCGCACTGCTCATGGCCGGGACGGCCCATGACTGTCGAGTTCTCTTCCACCGGCACGTGACAGACGCTACAGTCCAACTCGAGCTGGGTGGCGTGAAACTCGTGAACGAAGAACTGTTCAGCCTCGGGAAGTAGAACCATGTTTGGAGTATCGATGACGACTTTGACTCGACGTTCGGTCTCCTGGGCGGGCTCGGAGGAAGGCTTCTCTTGGGCGAAGGCGTAGGGAGCAGACAAGGCCAAACTCAAGGCCAGCAGAGCCGGCGCTACCGCCCAACCGCGCGTCGCGTGGCGGTCCTTCGCGGCTCCGTCCTTCACGATCCTGTTCCCGCGTCCGCTCATCAGTACCGTAACTGTGTGCCTACTCTCAGCAGGTGGGCCCGCCGAACACTGGGCCGAAAGATGAAAAAGTCGTCATCAAGACTATAGTCGAGATAGATACGCGCCCTCTGATGCAGCTTGACCGAGAACCCGCCGAGTACGCCAAACACCCTGGCGTTGTCGACGAGGAAGAACCGGTTCTGTAGGTTGAACCTGCGGTAGAAAGCGCCGCCGCTCAGCGTCAGCCTACCCTCCCCGAACGTGCGGCGAAACTCGCCGGTGAAGTCCTGCACCCTGGTCTCGCCCGACCGGCTCACGTCGTCGAAATCGGTGACACCCAGTGGGCTTATACGGTCGGTGTTGCGCTGGTGGAATTCGGCGAAGAATTCGAGTTGCCGTTGCGGGAACGTCTGCAGGTTGAAGCGGTAGTCCTCGAACGAGGCCATGAAGGGCCCCGCGTCTTTCTCGGAATCATTCAACCGGCGCACCCAAACCGTGCCGCCGACCCGCACCCGCGGGATGATCTCGCGCCTCGCCCGCACCATGAACTGGCTGTAAGGCGAGATCGGGCCCAGGTTCAGGCGCCTCAACCGGTTGAAGGGGTCGCGGTCGGTCGCGAGTACCGTGTAGTCATAGAAGTAGTCGTTATCCGAGAGCTTCTGGAAGAAGCTGAAGCGCGCCGTCGTTCGCCCGTCCACAGGCAAATACATCACCTGCGCGCTGAAGTCGACCGGTGAGCCCCCTACCATCTTGAAATAGGTCCGCAAGCGCCAATCGAGACTGAGGCGCTTGCGGAGGGCGATGTTGTGGCTTCCGCGCACATAGAAGAGCGCTTCATACTCGAGACTCGATTCCCCGGGAAGACGGATCAGCAGGTTGCCTCCGCCCATCACGCGCTGCCTGGGGTTGGAGTAATAGGTGAACCGCCGCCCGCCGAACAGCGTCAGCGCGAATCGCCCTTTCGGCAACGTGAACGACACGCCGTCGAGCGAAGCCAACTCCGCGCCGTAGATGTACTGCCGCCCGACCCGCAACGACGAGCCGCCGAACGCGCCGCTCGACGCCAGGTCCCGGACTTCGATCGAAGCCGCCATCAGCTCCAGCCGGCGGTTCTGCGGGAATGAGTTGAGAATCGAGAGCGAGGGCGAACCGTCTGTGAGGCGGCGCAAATCCTGGCGGTAGCGGAACGAGAAATTGGTGTTGACCTTCGGGGACAGCCAACCCCGCGTCCCCCAGTTCATGAACGAGTAGATGTGGTCGGAATTCGGTTGAAAGACCGGCGGATACGGGATGCCGTCGGGGATCGCGATCTCTCCGGGCGGGAGGTTGATCACTCCCGTCGGCGTCGACAGGCCGCTAAACGACGTCTCCTGCCGGATGTACTCGGTGGTCGTCTCGAAGAAGAAGTGGTTGAAAAAGTCCCCGGCGCCGGTTTGCGGTGGGCCGGTCTGTTCGACCACCAGCGCGGGGTCCACTTTAGCGGTCGGGATTACGTTCGTGAGGAGCTGGTCCCAGGCGCCTGCGATGTCAGCGGTCTGCCTAGTGTCGGTTGTGGAACCGGGGGCGTCTCCGTTGCCACCCTGGGCTTCCAGTGCCGGCAATAGCGAGAGCCAAAGGACCAGGACAGAGAAGCTGGTCCAAGACATTCCGCGATGTGATCCCACGAACCGGCGCAAAAGCGTACCTTCAGTCTGTTCGGTCGGCGAACAACCGCGAGCGGCTCAACGGACCCGGCCGCGATGCGTCGCGCGCCCCGCCGGATTCTGAGCCAATTTCGCTTGCGCCAACTCTTCGATCTTTTTCTCTGCGAGCGGGATTCTCCAGGGCAACACGTCGCTGTGCCAGCGGGTCGCTTTCAGATAGTCCTGGAAGGCCCCGATGGCCTCGTCATAGCGTTCCTGCTTCTCATAGATCTCGGCCAGCAGCCAGTGCGTGTGTGCGTTGTTGGCTTCATCCGGGCTCAGGCTCGGGTCGTTCACCGGAGGGGTCAGAGCCAACTCGGCCTGCGCCGCTTCAATAGCCTTCTCGTACAATTCCTCTTTCTCGGCCTCGGTCGCGGCTTCTTCCGCCGCGATCTCGTAAGCCTCGGCGATCAGGAAGTTGACTTCGAGCCGCAACGGGTCGATCTCCAAGACTTCCTTGAACAGCCGGATCGACTCTTCCGGGTCGTCGTGGATCAGGAGGTAGCCGAGCCTCAGCCTGAGCGTGAAGATGCAGGGCGGCGGATCGAGGTCGCCGAAATTCGCAGTCCTTTGATCGACGAGCTGACAGGTGTCGTTGTCTAGGCTGTTGAGAGCGAGCGCCCGACGGTAGTCCTGAATGGCTGCCTCGTAATCCTCCAGATCATCCTGTTTATGGATGCCGCGCTGCATGAACTCCCAGGCATCGGCGGGTTCGTCGATGCCCAGTAACTCGTAGTCGATCTTGCCCTCGAAATAGAACGGATTGCGCGGTGGGTAGTTCGGGTTGTCCTCGCGCGTGACTTCCCGCGCCTGCCCGCCCCCGCCGGACTGGGACAACCCGGCGTCCTGGCTCAACACGATCATCGACAGCAATACGCCCAGCGCGCAGCAGGCGACCAGCAGCTTGGGCTTGTACGTCTTCACGTCAGTTCACCAGGTTGACCATCGTCTCCGCGTTGGCGATGTCTTTCACGTTCACCAGCAAGTCGTCCATTAACTTCTCGTCGACCAGATTGAAGTCGTGTCCAGCCGGGCCTTTGGCCGATGTCGTCCGCGTCAAGAAGCGCATAAACAGCGGCGGGAAGTGGAGGAAGTTCACCTGCGCGCGCACGTGCAACGGCCCTTCGAGTTCCACTCCCAGCAACTCCAACTCCTCGGGCTTGGGCAGTTTCACCTCGTAGCGGTAGGTTGTGGGCCGCAGCGGAGGCAGCGCGCGATAGTTGTCCACCGAGTTGGCAAAGCCGGCGCTGAAGGTCTCCTCGAAATGCGGCCGTACGGCCACGAACTCGTCGCCGTTTGCGTCCTTACGGCCGAGCCGGTCCGCGGGCAGGGCCGCGACTCCCGAGGTCTCGGGACGTTCCGGAAGGAAGATCCGCGTCAGCTCGTTGCGCCACAGAACCACGCCATTGGGCTCGCCCGCGAAGATGCGCGCCTCCGGCCCGTTGTCGGGCCCCAACGCGAACACCTGGTTCGTGTGGCCGGGCTGGTACGACTGTGGAGGCTCACCCGGCGCGGCCGGCCGGCCCGGGTCGACGATCACTTGCACGTGCTCCAGGTCCTCGTCGTTGACGTTGCCATCCGGCTGCATCTCGCCCGTTTCCGGATGCGGCTTGTCGACCAGATACCCCGACTGGTAGAGCAGGAACCCGCGGTTATCCTTGACGGTCAACTCCACGTACGCGGTTCGCTCTTGCGAAAACCCTGACGGGAAACGATGGCCCGTGAGCGCCACCGCCGTCAACCGCACCATGAACGAATCTCCCGTTCGTCGCGCGCTATCGTCGGTCGTGTCGAGGCTGAGCCGCACAGAGGCCTTCAGCAAGTCCTCCCGCCGCGTCGCGAGGGAGTTCGGGAACCCGCGCTCGTCCGCGCCCGGCTCGTTCACGTCCGGGTAGTTGGGCCGCGACCGCGCGCGCAACTCCTCGGTACGCAACAACGGCACATCGACGCCCGTGAAGTAGTGATTCGACACGGGACGTTTCTGCAACGGGAAGTTGAGGTCGGTGGAGATTCCCGGGACCGCGGTGAAGTCCGTCGCGAATACCCCCGGCGTAGGGCTGGTGATATCGAGGCCGCCGACCTCGTAGGTCGAGTCGCCGCCGTAGGGGAACTGCGACATGTGGCAGTCCTGGCAGCGCACGACCCGTCCGAAGGGGTTGCCGACCGGAGTTTGGCCGAACAGGGGAGCACCGCACAAACTCACTAGTACCAGCACGGTATGAGCTAAGGCGGCGAAACGCATCAAGGGCAGACCCGAGTCTCTCCAATCTAAAGGTTGGCGCGGTACGGTACTGTTGCAAGCGTTACGCGTGTAGTGTAGGGGGTTTAGGGGGTTAGGGGGTTAACGCTTGGCCTTGGTTTTGCGGATTGATAATGGATTTGTGGGGCGAGATGAACCAACCTCAAGAGCTGCGCGGGATCCATAAACATGCGGAGGAAGATGATGCGCAGGCGCTGTTGAAGCATTGAGTGTGGGACAGGATTGCGACCAAATGACGCAATCCGTCCTCCGGTCAGCAATGGCCGTGAACCCCTCGCCGACTCCGGTTAGAGGCTCTTCGTATACTCAATCAGAGCCCACTTATCTTCCTCGCCGAGGTCGACTCCCCACGTGTGGCCCGTGTTCCGGTTGCCGTCCAGTGAAGTATCCAACTCGAAGCCGCCTTCATCGGTGACGTAACCGACGTTCACGGGATCGAACTTTCGGCTTCCGACTTTGAAAGACCGCGCCCGCTCGTTTTCGGGCTGCAGTAGTTCCCACAAGTTGGGTACGGAGCCGTTGTGGAGGTAGGGTGCGGTCGCCCAGATGCCGTCCAGCGGCCTTGCTTTGTACGAATCGCCGTCGAAACAGCTGCCGGACTCGCCCTCTCTGAATGCTTCTGCGGCCCCCTCCATGTTCGGAAGCTTTCCTCCGGTCAGGCTGAGGACGTCCTCGGGCAAAGCCTCGGCGTCTTGCAGTAGACCGCCCATCGGGCGCCCCAGGATTGCTCCCAGCACAGCATTGCTTAGAATGTCGGACCCACAGCCCCTTTCGCCGAACTTATCGAGGGGATTGAGCTTTTTCGGGTGACCCTCAAGCACACCCGTCCGACCCTCGCGGGAGGTGAAATTGCGGGCCATGCGGGGATCCGTGCCGACGACGGAAATCGGTGTCATCTTAGCTTTGTAGTCCTTCGCCGATGTTGTGCCGTGGCAACTGAGGCATTTTGCCGCGCGGTAGATCTTCTTGCCGGCCGCAACCTTTTCCGGCTCGAGGGCGGGCAGACTGGTCTCGGCCCACTTGGGTGCCCGCAATCGGCGAATCCAGTGCTCCATTCTGAGCAGGTTTCGCCTTTCGACCGACGAATCGTAATGGGGAATGTCTTCCCCCTCGATGTTGATGGTTCCGAATACCCCGAGCACTTCGCCCGTGTTGCGGCCCAGCGCCCCGACGATAGGCGGAGAGTTCTTGGCGACGCCGTTCCATTGCACCACGTCGGACTGACTGATTCCCCACAAAAACGGGTAGGAGACCGGCGCGTCGGGTTCGGTGCGGTTCCCTGGCTCATCGAGATCGAAGACCATCACCTGATTAAGGATTTCGCCGAAGGCGTCCAGGCGGGCAAACCCGTGCTCCAAACTGGAATGGTTCACGCCGCGCCTCGCGCGTGACGAAGCCGCGAACTCGCCAAGTTCGTCTCGCAGCGACGCAGAACCGGACACGCGTTCAGCGAAGCGTTCGAACTTCGCGTCGTCACGGTGCGTTGCTTCCATTGCGCTGACCATATCGTCGTAGAAGCCTGTGAAATCGGCCAGGGTGGGGGCGCCGTCTATGAGATAAGCCTTCCCCTCGTGTTCCAGAACGTTGGTGTGGCAGGCGGCGCAGGTCAGCCCCAACCACTCTTTGTTCTTGCCGCCGCCGCGCACGAACCCGATCGGCAACGCGTCAGGGTTCAATTTGAAGCTCGGGAATGGAATGTAGCTGTATTCCCTCATGTGGGACTCGTCTTTGAAAAGTTGTTCGGAGTCCACGACCTCAAGCGCCAAGAACCAGGCGTAGGGGATCAATCGAGAGCCTTGAGAGGTGAACCAAAACTTCTCCTGAACTCGCTTGCTCCAGCCTTGTTCGAGGGTTGTATAAGGGTTTTCATCCGGGCCGTTGCATCCCTCCGGCAAACAACCCGCCAAACTCAGCGTCAGGCAGTACAACAGGACAATGGTCAGTCTGGAATTTTTCATCCGGAATCTCCGATTTGGACCTTCGGCTCCGTAATGGTACACCCTCTGCAGTCGGGGGGCAAGCAGTTTTGGTCTCCGCCGGACCGACTCCAACGGGATCGAGGCATTCCAATTGACGGGGCCTACAAGAGCGCGTAGGTACACAGGATGACCGAGCACTGGGTGCAGCGGGTTCTTTTCACAAAGATGCTCCTGCTTCTAAGGCGGGCGGGTAGCCCAACATTGGTGAGGCGGGCCAACCGGGGGCGTGAGGTACGCAATCTCTAAACCGGGCACCCAGCAGAGTTGGGTGTCCCTAGGAGCAGCGGTAGAACCACGGAGGTCAAATCGACCCCCCCCCCCCCCGGAACTGGCGGAGCCTCCCCTTGAAGGGCGAGCCTAGCAACCTGTGGCGACTTTTGTTCAACAGCGCGGTGACAGTTGTTCGTGTAGTGTGTTACGCGTGTAGTGTCGCAAAGCCCGTAGCGGGCGCGGCAGACAGTGCCGGCGCCTCCCGAGTTGGCGGCCTGATTGGTCTTCCAGGCATCAAGCCGGTGTCCTGCGAACGGATCAGCCCTCACTCACGGCGGCCAGTGGGAAGATAGTAGCTTCGCCTCGTGTCCGATGCCCTCGCACTGTTTGCCAAAGCCCCGGTCCCAGGCCGGGTGAAGACCCGCTTGCAGCCTGCCTTGTCCCCGGAGCAAGCGGCCGCCTTGCATGAAGCGTTCGTGGAAGACACATGGGAGAGCCTCCAGCGCCTCGGCCGCGAGACGGTTTATCTTTTCTCCGACATCGACTGGCCCCGCTTTCGCGTGCTGGCGGGACCCGACCGCGTATCTCTCCAACACGGAGAAGACTTGGGCCGGAAGATGTTGCACTGTTTCGAGGACTTGCATGCGCAAGGTCACGATCGAGTCGTGATCGTCGGTAGCGACAGCCCGACCCTCCCCGGCCGATACCTCGACGAGGCCTTCGACGTACTCGACGAAGTCGACGCGGTCCTGGGGCCGGCTGAGGACGGCGGATACTACGCGGTGGGCTGCCGCCGCCCCCGATCGGACATGTTCGACGACGTTGCCTGGTCGAGCGAGGAAACTCTGCTTCAGACCGAGGCTGCCTTTCGCCGCGCGGGGCTGCGTTCGGTTCGCTTGCCGTCATGGTACGACGTCGATACGCCCGGTGACCTCGTCCGGCTCGCAGCCGACCCACGCCTCCCGTCCCACACGAAGGACTGGCTCGGGCGTCACGACGCCTTGGTTGCAGCGCTCAAGACAACTGCATAGGCCCGCATCATGCCGACCGCAAATACGCGGTGCTACAGTAGGGGCTCCGCCCCGTGGCATCAGAGAAAAGCGCCGGGAAGTGGGCTCCGGAAGCACAGTCAGGAGGAACCAGATGAGCGAAAAAACGGAAGACTCAAACCCGATCGGGCGGCGTTCTCTGCTGCAAGGTACGGCGACGGCCTTGGGCGTTGGCTCGTTGGCTGCGGGTGCGCAGAGCGCGATGGCAGCGGCGTCGCAAGCGGCGGTTTCACCTCGCGACAGCCTCAAGATCACCAAGCTCGAAACCCTCCTCGTCAAGCCGCGCTGGCTGTTCCTGAAGATGCACACCAACGCGGGCCTGATTGGGCTCGGCGAACCCGTCCTCGAAGGCCGCGCCAGGACCTGCGCCGAAGCCGTTGCGGAGATGGAGCCCTACCTCATCGGGCAAGATCCGCGCCGCGTCGCGCACCACTGGCAGGCGCTCTATCGCCACTCCTTCTATCGCGGCGGACCGCTGCTGACCAGCGCGCTCAGCGGCGTGGAGCAAGCGATGTGGGACATCACGGGCCAGGCCATGGGCGTGCCGGTCTATCAGCTCCTCGGGGGCCCCACGCGCGACCGCATTCGGCTCTACAAGGGCGGCGCCAACCCCGACACGATCGGTGACTCCATCCGCCAGGGCTTCACGGCGTTCAAGGTCGGAGTGGTCGGCACTCGCCGCCGGCCGCGGATCGTCGAGAACAAGGCCTTCGTTGACCGCGTGGCGGAGAACTTCAAGGCCCTGCGCGACGCCGCTGGCGGGGAGGTCGACATCGGCATCGACTTTCACGGGCAGATCAGCCCGCAAACCGCCAAGCTGTTGATCAAAGCGCTCGAGCCCTATCAGCCGATGTTTATCGAAGAGCCGATCAACTGCCAGAACCACGACATCATGGCCGAGATCGCCCGCGGAACGCATCTGCCCATCGCCACCGGTGAGCGCGTCTTCACGAAGTGGGGTTTTCGCGAAGTGCTTGAGAAGGGTGCGGCGACCATTTTGCAGCCGGACCTTTGCCACGCCGGCGGCATTCTCGAAACGCGCCTGATCGCGGGCATGGCCGAGGCCTACTACGCCGCCATCGCGCCACACAACCCGCTGGGGCCGATCGCCACCGCGGCCTGCGTTCAGCTCGACGCTACCATCCCGAACTTCATGTGCCAGGAGCATCGCTCCCTGGGCGAAGGCTACCTGAAGGAGCCGCTGATGTTCAAGGACGGTTATGTCGAGCTGCCCACCAAACCCGGGCTCGGCATCGAGCTCGACGAAAACGCCCTGGCCGACAAGATCGACCACGACTGGCGCAACCCCGAGACGTACCTTTCCGAAGACAATTCGGTTGTGGACTGGTAAGGCCGCGTTTCCGAATGGCGTACCTTGAAGAAGGCTCATGATCACGTTCAAGGAAGCGGTCGAGAATTCCATCCGATTCTTCAAGGATGTTTCTGTAACCGCGCCCCAGGGCCTTCGAGTGGAAGAGGTGAAGCTCTCTGACGATGATGAGCACTGGCTGATCACGCTGGGGTTCCAGGGCGAAGAACTGGTTGTCGAGGCAGACTCCGGGTCTCTGTTCGGGGGGCGGACCCAAGCGCAAGCCCATCCTCGGCATGAGCGCGAGTACAAGTTGTTTCGGGTGCGAAGGGATGACGGCAACGTCGAAGAGATGACGATTCGCACTCTGATAACGGCATAACCTTCTCACACCTGTACCTCCAATCAAACCCATGCAGAGGTTTGCCTGTCTCGTTTCTGTGATTGCCCTTGCCGCCTGTTCCGGCGGCGCCGACATCGTCATCGGCTCAAAGAACTTCAGTGAGAACGTCGTGCTCGGCGAACTGGTGGCCCAGCACATCGAGGCGCGCACGGACCTAACCGTCGACCGCCGCCTCAGCCTCGGCGGCACTTTCATCTGCCATCAGGCGATGTTGTCGGGCGATCTCGACATCTATCCTGAGTACACCGGAACGGCGTTGACGGCGATCCTCCGCAAACCGGTCATGCAAGACCCCGAGGCCGTCTTCGAGGAAGTGGCCGCAGCCTACGAGCAGGACTTCGGGATCCGGTGGCTCAAGCCGTTCGGGTTCAACAACACCTACGCCATCGTCGTCCGTGCGGAAGACGCCGAGCGTGACGGCCTGCGCACTATCTCCGACTTCGCCCGGGTGGCCCCGAAACGGATCATCGGTTTCGGCTTCGAGTTCGCCGAGCGTGAGGACGGCTATCAGGGCTTTATCAAGGCCTACGGTTTGAAGTTCGACCAGGAGCCCAAGACGGTCGACCTCTCGTTGATCTACCGTGCCCTGCGCGACGGCCAAATCGATCTTGGCGTGGGAAACTCGACCGACGGCCTGATCTCCGCGCTGAACCTGCGGGTGCTCGAGGACGACCGCCACTACTTTCCTCCCTACGACGCCGCGCCGCTGATTCGCACCGCGACGCTCGAGAAACACCCCGAACTGGCCGATGTCATCGACGAGCTCGGCGGACTGTTCACCGACGAGGAGATGCAAGAGGTCAACTACCAGGTCGACGGGGAGCATCAGCCGGTCGCCGAAGTAGCCCGCAAGATGAGGGCCGCGAAGGGGCTGTGATGGGGGCTGTGATTCGCCGGGCTGGAGAACCAGTCTAGAGAAAGGGCGAGGCCCGACTCGGCGCGCGGCTCATCCCCAGCCGTGTCACGAACCTCGGATACCAACCCATACAGAATCCGAACACCAGGTGGCTCAGGAACGCGGCCGGGAGCGATTGGTACATGACAACGGCCGGATTCACCCACGGCCAGAAGTAGCGGAACGCCACGAAAAACCACAACACTCCCAGCAGCAACCCGATCCAGTGCGAGCGGATCGGTCGCGAGACGTATCGCACCAGCAACAGGCCGAACAGGACCCCCACCACCCCGGCGACCAGCAGATAGAGCGCTAGCCCGCTCATCGTGCCCACGATCGAGAAACGCCCGCTAAACGCCGTCTGCGGACGGAAGGCCGCCCCCACGAGGTTCAAGAACCGCCAGGGCCCGTCGTCACGCAGCCAACCCTCGGCCATCAGGTAGAGCAAAGTGACCAGCCCGGCGACCACACCCGTCTCGAGTGCCGCCAGCGTCAGCCACAGGCGCGGCACGGAAAATCGTCTTCGTGGTTTACGCCGTCTCATGAATCTGCCATCACGGCCGTCCGCTGACCACAGGGTCTTCCTTATCCTAGGGGACTGCCACAAGAGTCCCGTTACCTAATGGTTGCAGATTGTGTCGGACGACTTTGCGGTGCACGCGCACATGAAGTCACGCGCGTCAGAGGCCGACCGACCGGTACCACGAGTTTCGACAGGCTTGTTACACCGGCCCGCTAAATGCGCTATAGTCGAACATCCCACTTGGGCCGCCGTGAGCCCAGCGCGGAGCGGTGCAACCGGGCCGCTTAGCGACCCCTGGCGGCCTGCCTGAGAGAGCAAAGAGACGGGAGGCTCTTGTTCATGGCCCACTTGCATACCCGGAAAGACTTCCAACTCTTCATCGTCAACCCGGCCCCTGCCGCCGAGCGAATCAACTTCTCGTTCATCACCCCGCGAGCCTTGCCGGTGATGGCGGCGTGCACCCCCAAGAGCGACTACCTCGAGGGCATACGCCTGGTCGACCAAGCGATCGAGCCGTTTCCGATCGACGATGTCAGGCCCGGCGACGTTCTCGGCATCAGCATCCACACGTTCAATGCGATTCACGGCTACGCCCTGGCTCGCGAGGCAAAGAAGAGGGGCGCGACCGTGATCTTCGGCGGTCCGCACCCGTCCATCTTTCCCGAGGAAACTCTCAAGCACGGGGATGCGGCCGTGACCGGCGACGCCGAAGTTGTCTGGACCCAAGTCCTTGATGACTACGCCGACGGTAAGCTCGAAAAAGTGTACCGAGGCGGGCAGGTAGAACCCGACTATTTCACCCCGGCGCGCTGGGACCTACTGAAGACCGAACGCTACCTGGTGGGTTCGATCCAAACGGTTCGCGGCTGCCCCAAGCAGTGTTCCTTCTGCTCGGTGTGGGTCCAGGACGGGCGTGTGCCGCGCGTGCGCGCCAACGACGCCATCCTGCAGGAGGTCCACGCGCTCTATCGCGCCGGCTTCCGGCTGGTGATGTTCGCCGACGACAACTTCTATCCCTATAACCGCGAGGACATCGTTAACGCCCGCGACGCCGAGCAGAAGAAAACACTCGAAGCCGGCTTGGAGAACCGTTTCGACCTGCTTCGCCGGCTTGCCGACGAAGTGCCCGAGGACATGTTCTTCTGTACCCAGATCACGATGGAGGTGGCCGACGATCCCGAGTACTTGGTGGCGATGAGAAAGGCCCACGTCCAAGGTGCGCTGATCGGCATTGAGACCGTCACCCCCGAAGGGCTCAAAGCGACGAACAAGACCTTCAATTTCACCGGCGATCTACTGGCGCAGAAGCTCGAACAGGTCCGCACCCAGGGCTTCCCCTACATCATGGGGGCCTTTATCTTCGGGATCTCGAGTGACACCGAGAAATCACTTGACTACACGATTGATTTCGCCCGTGACTGCGGCATCGCGATGGCCCAATTCATTCCCCTGACGCCGCTGCCCGGCACGGTCGACTTCCACATGATGCGCCGCGGACGCTCGCCGATGAAGATGGTCAAAGAAGACTACGATTACTGGCTCGATCCGGATCACCCTCGCATCCTCTATCACCACCCCAACCTCAGCGAAGAGAAGCTGCTCGAAAAGGTCGAGGCCGCCTGGAGTAACTTCTACAGCATCGCGTCGGTGCTCAAGCGGTCGAAGCGCTTCGGTCTGCTCGGGGACTGGCGTCGATTCCTGGCCTACTTCATCGTGTGCCGGGGCCTGCTCACGCGGTACAAACGCTATGGCCTGTCCGCCGACAGCGCCGTCAGGGGCACGAAGCGCAAGTTAGCCACCTTGCTGGGACAGGCGGCGATGAAACTGATGAAACGCCCCGCCATGCCCGCCATCGAAGTGGAACCCGCGGCGTCCATCGGCAAAGCCGCGTAAAGCACCGGTTGAACTGACCGGGTCATAGGTGTAGGGGCGGACCGCTGTGTCCGCCCTACTTCTTCTAGAAGTTGATCTGGTTCGCCTTCATCCCGCCGCAGCCGTTGTTCTTGAACGGACGGGGACAGCCGCCCCGGTAGCAGACATCCCCGCTAAACCCCTTGGGATTGACGAAAGCAACCCACTCGGACGTCTTGGCTTGGACCTTCTTCACCCCCGCTTCCTGCTCGGCGATGAGGTAGTTAGCCAGCCCCCAAATCGTCCGCGAGAGGTTGCAGGGGCAGCAGCAGGTGTAGGCGCTATTGTCGCTGCAACAAGGCGCCGGCATGGCCCCCAGGGCTTGCTTCTTGATCGCTTCCTGCTCCGGCGTCAGGCTGATCGTCTGCTCCCAGCCCATGAACTGCCGGCTCTGGCTTTGGACGTTGCTGAACACGATCTCGCCCGCACCACAACTGATCGAGGCAAGCACGAAACCGGTCAACATGACGAGCGCGCCGGTGCGCGGAAACGATGTCCAGGTCATGTAATCATCCTCTTTCTTGCAGGTGTGGCGTAAGCGTCTACGCTTGCCGAGGATCGATTCCTCGATTCTCAGGCCCACGAGGCGCTGCCGAGGCTGCTCGACTACTGCATCTGTTTGCAAGCCCACCAAAGGGCCTGATACGACAACCTACCCCAACAACTTCTCAATACGCTCCGCCAAGTCGTTATAGCTCAGGTTGCCCGGGTGATAGAGCCGCACAATCCCCTGGCGGTCCACCAACACAATGGTGGGGGTCGTACTGACGCCGAAGCGGGTAAAGTTCCCGCCGCTCACCGGAGCCGTCATCCACGAGGGCACAGGATACGCCTGGTGATACGCCCCACGCAGATACGCCATCTCTTGCTCGGGCGTGGCGTCCTTGCCGCGCGCTACGTAGCCGTAAAGCTGCGTCGGTCCCACCACCTCGAAGCCCCGCCCGTTGTACTTGCCGTGAAGCGCCTCCAGGATCAGCTTCTGCTCTTTACAATCGCCGCACCAGTGAGCCCAAAAATAGAACAGCGCGACCTTGCCTTTCCAAGCTTCGGCCGAAGCCCGTTTCGAACCGAGGTGCGTGTCGGCGGAGAGCGCCGGCATGGGCTTGCCTTCAAGGCTGAGTAGATGAACGTTTTTTTGGATGCGCGTCTCGATCGAAGTACCCTTGTACTTCGCCCGCTGCTCCTGGAGAAAAGCGACGGCCTCGCCCCGGCGTCCGGCGGCGTTGGAGGCGTGGCCGAGAACCTCGATCGCCGCTCCCAGCGCCAGCGGGAGACTCTTGTCCGCGTCCAGGTCACGATTCTTGAGCAACTCGAGGCTACCGTCATACGCTTCTTGGGCGTATTTCTCGGCGACGTCCCACTGCTTGGCAAAGCTCGCGCCGCGGCCCAGCCACGAGACCGCCAGGAGCCAGTCGGCCGTCATCTCGTGCTGCGACGCGCGCGCCTGCTCGAGCGTCTGGTGGGCGTTGGGGACGTCCCGCGCGAAGGCGAGCTTCTTCATCCGGTTGACGAGCTGGGCGGTTGGATTCGATGCACCCGATAAGGATAGGCAGACCACAGCGATCAAGCCGAGACTGATCAGGGCCGGTTTATGACGTCTCATGACGAAGACCTCCTGTACGACACGCGCGTAAACGATTCGGGCGTAGCGCCACGCTCCCTGTAGACTATCACGGCGATGGAAACCTTCCTACGGGTTGGTCGTGCCATCGGATCTTGCGACGAGTGGGTAAAGCCGCCGGGTCCAACCGCCGGATACGGAAAACCGTACGTCCGGTGGTGTGGGAGGGTGCCGGGGCGCAATCCCCGGTACCCGACCCGATCACCAGCGGACCAAGCATCGACAGGAGTGTCGATGCGGCAGACGTGGGCGTCCGCGCCACAACCCCGATAGGGCGCACGGGGGGTGTAGGGTCTCATGTTGTCGTTGGTGTCGACGTTGTTTTTGCGCTGTTGGGCGGCGATTACCTCCCCAGTACCTCCGCTGCCAGGCGGCTCGGAACGGGCGCCACGGGGGTGCGGTTCGTTCCGTAGTTCGTCCTGAGGGCTTCGGCGGTGCTCAAGCCCTTTGTTTTCACAGGGCCTTGGGTTCGTCTGTGGCCGCGGTCCCTCCTGGGTGACCCGTGGTTTGGTTTTCGTGATGCGTGATTCGTGAATCGTGATTCGCCGCCGAGCGTCGCTTGGGGGCTGGGCACGAACTCGGCGCGGAAGCCGATCGGGTTGGACGTCTGCGCTGCCGCTGCCGGTGGCTCGTAGCGCGGCGGTTGGCGCTCCATCGGGTCGGGAGTGTTGTAGGGGTCCGGGTCGGTGACGGTCGGACGGTGGATCGCCCCGTTCGCAGCGCGGTTCTCTTTGCACTCGAACTCGTCTTTGCGCAGTTGCCGGATCATCCGCAGAGCGCGCGTGATGTCGCGGCTCGTCATGGTGCGGTAGCGGGCCAGGTTGTGGAGGGCCTGGGTGTGGTCCTGCATGCTCTTGCACAGCAGTTGGTTTTCGCCGTTGCGGCCGGGGACGATGGTGTCGGGGTAGCGTTCGCGGGTGGTGCGGTCGGTGCCGTGGTACTGGTAGGTGGTGAGACCGGCCTCGATGCGGGTGATGCGGCGCAGGCGCCAACGAGAGTCGGCGATCTGGAGGACGAGCTCGAACTCGATGGCGTTTTTTGGGAAGAGGTTTTCTTCGAGGATTTGGAGTTGCCGGTCGTATTCGGCGGGGTCCTCGTCGGCCATGACGGCGTCGCGGGCGAGGAGGCCGTGCTTGAGTGCGTTCTTCGAGGAGCGTGCTTTGCCCTCGGGGGTGCGGGGGCCGGTGGATTTCTTGGCATTCTCGCGATTCGCTTTTTTCTGTTTCTCGGTAGACATGCTTTCCTCCAAATGCAAAAGGCCGCGCGGTTGGCCCGCGCGGCCCGGTAACGCCGGCCATTGGGCAGGCGTTCTTCACCTTCAGGATACGGTGGCGTGGTGGGGGCAAAAGGGGCTCCGACAGGGTAAGTGGTTTGGAATCAATGGGGTGAAGATCTGAAAGTTCTGTGACTGATTGGGCCGACGCGGAGGAAACCGCGAGAGGGAGCCTGCCTCACAGGGCAGAAGAAGATAGGATTCAGCGGTTGAGGGTTAGGGTGACTGTCCCCTCCGTGGTGTCCCGAACCAATTGAGGAGCCGGCGCCCGCCGCGGAACGGCTCAAGCCCGCGATCGTAAGGCCGCTAAACCGGCCTAGGGGTGTTGGGGCGTCCGGGATACCAGCCGTACAACGGCTGGCCTAATCAACCCCAAGCCGTGTAAACACGACTGCCCACCTGCCCAGCGAGCGCTGTCCCCCACCCATACTCCATGTACAATCGAAACACTCCCGCCCGCACATGGGTTATCTCGAACAATTCTGGGCCACCTGCGCGGATTATCTGCGGACCTTCTGGAAGTTCCTCGTCACCGACGCGCCGGCTTTGGGGGTTGTGCTCACTTTCCTGACCTTCCTTGTCGCACTTGCCGCTCTCCGCCATCAACGCCGCAAAAAGACCCAAACCCCAGACCCCACCGACAGCCCCCGCGCCCAACGCGACCGCGCCGCCATGCTCACCAAGACCCGCCGCGAGTGGGTCGACGAATGGCTCGAGCGCGACCTGTATCAAGCGGCCCGCCTGGAGCTGCAACTAACCGAGCGTCACAGCGCCGTCGAGCCGCGGGTCCGTCACTACACGCGCGGCCCCGACGGCCCCGGACGTGAGTTCCCCCGCGGCACCCCCATCGAGCAGGTCTTCGACGGCGCCGCGGGACAACTGCTGATCCTCGGTGAGCCGGGGACCGGCAAGTCCACCAAGCTCGTCGAGCTGGCGCGGGCGTTGATCGAGCGCGCGGAGAACGACCCCTCACATCCCATCCCCGTCATTCTCAATCTCTCGACGTGGACGAAGAAGCGGGCGGCGCTCGACGAGTGGATGCGGGACGAGTTGGTGCGCCTCTACGGCGTCTCACCCGAGCGGGCCAAGCAATGGGCCGGGAAGGACCTGCTTCCCTTGCTCGACGGCTTGGATGAGGTCGCCCGCGGCGAGCGCGCCGCCTGCGTCACCGCCATCAACACCTACCGGCAGGCACATGGTTTGCAGCCGCTAGCGGTCTGTTGCCGCCGCGAGGAATACGACGCTCTTCCCGTCCAGCTCGATCTCGACAACGCCGTCGAGGTGGACCCTCTCTCGCGCGAGGACGTCGAGAGCTACCTCGACGCGCAGGGTTTCAAGCTGCAGCGCGTTCGTCACGCACTGGACGGGGACCCGGAGCTTTGGACCCTGATGGATACGCCGCTCATGCTGACCGTTCTGTTCTTGGCCTCCGCCGCCCCGGCCGACGATGGGACCACCGAGCCGGACGCCCGCCGGCGGCTCTACGGCCGTTATGTCAAGGCGATGTTTGAGCGGCCGCGCATGCGGCGCTTTGCCCGAAACAAGGCTTTGCGATGGCTCGGGTGGCTGGCCGCCGAGCTGTCCAACCGCCACCGGATTCCGTTTGCTCTTGAGGATCTCGATGAGAGCTGGCTGCCGTCGTGGCCCGCGCGGCGGGCCGCGAAATGGCTCTTCGGGCTTGTCGGCGGGCTGGTCTTCGGGCTTGTCGGCGGGCTGGTCTTCGGGATGGTCGGCGGGCTGGTCTTCGGTCTTGTCGACGGGCTGGTCTTCGGGATCGTCTTAGGGCTGCTCGGCGGGCTGGTCTTCGGGATGGTCTTAGGGCCGGTCGACAAGCTCGAAGCCTTGGCGGCCGACTGGCGGCCCGTCGATGCACTACGCATCGACTGGGGCCGCCTACCGGAAGGGCTGGTCTTCGGGATGGTCTTAGGGCAAGTCGGCGGGCTGGCCTTAGGGCTGGGCGGCGGGCTGGGCGGCGGGCTGGTCCGCTGGCTGGTCTTAGGGCTGGTCTTGGGGCTGGTCGGCGGGCTGGTCTTAGGGCTCGACGAGGCTCTCAGGCCGGCGCCGGTGAGCGAACGCAGCACGGCGAACGAGGGAACGCGCCGCTCGCTGCGCTACGCGATCTACTTGGCCTCGGCCGGACTTGTCTTTTCGCTGGTGCTCACGTGGGGCACCTACGCCCTCGGAGATCGTTCTGACACCTCCGAGCCCGCCGTCGGCCGCGCACTGCTGGCCGTTGCCCCACTGATCGCCTGGTTTGGCGTGTTCCTGGGCCTGCGCAAGGGCGGGTTCTTCGCCCTCCTCCACTGGGCTGTGCGCGCGCTGCTGCGCCGCTTGAACCTGGCCCCGTGGGCCTACGTGAGCTTCCTCGATGAGGCCAAGGACTATCTGTTCCTGCGCAAGACCGGCGGCGTCTACCAGTTCTTCCACGTCACCTTCCGCGACTTCATGGCCGAAACCTACGGCGCCGACTGGCTGGCCGAACCACCCCCACCCGACCCCGCCACCCCCGCCGCCGACGCCTCCTAGCGCCCCCGCCCCAATTCGACCACCATCGTCAATGAGCTTGGAAGCCAGACCTCTAACCCTCCGAGCTAGAGGGATTTTCCTCTTGGCGCGCCATGCGGGCCCCGACAGTCGATCAGAGGCTGCCCACCCAAGTAAAGACCGTTTCCGAATCACCACCAACGTCTACAAACCGTGGGACCGGGACGCTCGTGGCAGAGGCCACACCCAATTCACTAAGCGGAGCCAACCTCATGTCGGCAAACATACAGCCGCGTCCTACGCTCCCTTCTTTAAACTCCAATACAACCCCGAACTCGACACTGTCGGCGCCGGTAAACATCGCCATCGCGTACTTGTTCACCCATTCCCAAACAGCGAAGCTCCAACCGTCCTTCACGTCCAGTTCAGAAACTGCGACCTCCTCGCTCCCCTCGTTTCGCACTTCTCCCTCCGCAGCTATTGTTCCTCCCGAACCGTCCACGCCCGCACCCGAAACCAAAACCGCCTTCAACGGCCAGCCGCTCCTCCCGCGGCTCCCGCCTGTTTCAACGTTCGTAACCCTTACAAACAGCCGGACGTTCTCCGGCACATAGAACCTCGCGAGGAAGCGTGTGCCATTCGTGACCGATTCACCTATCACGTCGCCTGACGTTGCCTCCTCTTCCGCCGTCCTAAATGCACCTGCAAATCCTTCCTCCGCCTTAATGGCAAACTCCCTGCGAACCAACGTATCGCCGCCGCCAGTCAGTGCTCCAGATGAGTCAGCAAACGCCTGTCCGCCTTCCATGCTCACCAAGCAGCTCTGTAAGACATTGCCCAGGTTTGACAACTCGTTAATCACCCGGACCGACGCAGTACCTCCGTCGGTTGGCTGGACGCTAATGTAGGAAGCGATAACAGGGTCTCCCGCTCCAAGTGCGGCTGTGTTAACGCGTAGTCCTGAAACCTGAACTTTCTGTCCCTTATCAGATGTTGGATCAATTCTCACATTGTTGAACCGTAGAGTGTTCGGCGACTCCATAATCCCGCGCCAGCGCGCAGTCTTGCCCAGGTTCGAGTCATCGGGGTATGCACTTGACTCCCGACGACCCCACACCTTGTGGTCGGCGACTGCGGCGACCGTACCCTCGAGGGGCCATCGGGCAGCGGTCGTGGGTCCTATAGCCGCCGCTCATTGCGCCCCGCGGGGGGACGGCAGCGGTTGACTTTGAAACCTGAAGGCGAAGCGCTCTTGAAACTCCCCAGCGTGCGCGAATAGTCCTCCAGAGCCCGGATACTAGACCTTGGGGCTTCGGGAGTCAAGTGCATACCCCAGTCGAGTCAATCTGAGATACGGTTAACAGTTCAGCAAGTGTATCGCCGTCATCTCTAATTGTATTTGTGATCGTTGTGTTGACCGTAATGCTAATAAGTGGGGTATCCATTTGACTCAGGTGACCACAACATACTGTGGTTGGCCATTGGCGGCCCCCGGAAAGGCTTGCCGATAGCACCACGTTTCCAAGCCTGCGATGGCCATGGCGCGTGCGTAATCCTTGATCGGCCCGAAACGCAGCCTCGTGGCCCAATTGTAGACCGGCGTCTGGCGCCCCAGGGTGCATTCTGGGTGCAGTGTGCTGGCGTCCATGGATCGACCAAACCACAACGCCTAGGGGCTACCTGAGTCAAGTGGATACCCCAATGCTAATATTCACCGAGGCCTGGGCAGCTGCTTCTTCTGAGGCTCGAAAATCACGATAGAATTTTAGGGTTATGTCCGATATTCTCTCGGCTAAGCCTTCAGACCGAACGAGTTGGGGCGTTCCGAAAACAACACAAGTGAATGCAGCCTCAGGCACCCGTTTAGGCAATGGAAGTTCTGCATCAGACAATATCTTAGCTCGAAGCGGGGCAATGAGGTCCTCGGGCTGCCCGCTGCTGTCGATGGCACGAAGCAGGCCTAGTACCTTCTCACCACGCTCGAGTTTGATTACCTCCAGCCTTTCCTCGTTGATACGTTGATCTACGTCTTCCCGTCGCCGCGATCTTTCCGTTCGCCGCCGAACAAAGTACCCAAGCGCAGCTCCGATCGCAGCGAAAAGCGAGAGCCCAGCAACCACCAAAGTGACCTGGTGCCCGGCGCCTAACTCAGCCCACCATTCAACAAGCATCGTGCTCTATTCTAGATGTTGCGTGGCTGTATCACCAGCTGTCTGCCACTGAGGCGTCGTCGATCGTGCTGGGGAACCGAGACGGAGGAGGCGGGGGCGTTCGAGGACAGAACCCGAACCCGGAGCCCCAACCCGGACGACTGGGCCCTAAAGGGGGCCCTAAAGGGGACGGAGCCCTTTGCAAGCCTGGGTTTCTGGCCTAGCCGCGAAGCGGCGACCGGATGTTAGCCCTGGGTGAAGGCGACGCCGAAACCCTGGGTCCCCTACCGCCTATATCCTTGAAGCCCTGAAAGGGGCGTTGGACCGCGCCTCAGCGCCGCAAATCCCGCTCGTCCTATGCTTCTTGAGTAACCTTAGGAATTCGTCCTGGAATCCTGCGCGGCGAAACCGGAGCAGCCGGCCCATGCTGAAAACACAAGGTGGATCGATCCAGAGTCGCGAGTGAATCTGAGCCACCTTTCCATCGCCCTTTCAGGGCTCCCGGTCTCTTGATAAGGTTTCCTAGGCTTCCGCCGATGACGGCTCCAGCCTAGGCTAACATCCAACGCCACTTCGCGGCTCTTGACCCACCGATGGCGCCTATGACGGGGCAAGGGAGGAGACGTCGACCTGGAGGTCGACGCTGCAGGCCAGGAGGCCCGCGCCACCACGCAAGCGCTGCCGTGTTCCTTGTCGCCGTGCCCCTGTCGCAAGACCGGGTCAGTCGCTCTGTTGGCTCCTGCTGAATCAAGCGCCTGACCGTTGTGGTATAAGAGGTTTGCCGCGGCGGCGGTAACGGCGCATCAGCGAGTAGAAAGCGAGCAAAGGATGGCATCGGAGAAGCAAGCGTTTCGTGGACCTTGGATCATCGCGGCCTGTTTCTTCACCTTTGGGCTGTCAACCGGCTTCCCCTACTACAACATCGCCTTTTTCTTCGACTACTTCCGCGACGGCCACAGTTGGACGCAGGAGCTCGTCACCACCGGCGCTCCGATCGCCGTGCTGCTGACGATCTGGGCCGGCCCGATGATCGTTCCCCGCGTCAGCCCCCGGCTGCTGATCATCATCGGCACGGGGATGACCTTTGGGGCCTTTCAATGGTTCGGGCGCCTGAGCGGCAACACGTATGAGTACTACGCGGCCTGGTGCCTCTACATGCTGGGCTACTTTCTGGCCGGGCCGATACCGCATCAGATCATCATTTCCAACTGGTACAAGGAAAAACGCGGACGCGCCATGGGCATCACCTACGTCGGGGTCGCCGTCGTGGGTGCGGCGGGCGCGAAACTCAGCCCCTTGCTTGTCTCCTATATGCGTGACACCGGGTTGCCCTATACCGAAGCGCTGAAGATCATGAGTTATCTGCTGCTGCTCGCGTGGCCTCTGGCGCTGTTTGTGATCAAAGACCGCCCGCAAGACATCGGCCAACTGCCCGACGGCAAGCTAAGCTCGGAAGAAGTCGCCGCGCCCAAGCCGCTCGCGCCCGCCAAGAGTTTCGGCACGCTGGCCGGCCGGGGGCCGTTCTGGCTTCTGCTGGCCGGCAGCGCCGCTTCGATCGGATCGATCGCGGCGGTGAACTTCCTGATGAAGTTTGTGTTCGAGGAGCAGGGGTTCACCGATCAAGCGGCGCGCGACCAGGTGTGGAGCGACGCCTCGGTGTGGTATCTGCTGTCGAGTATCGGCGGACGATTGCTGGCGGGCTATCTCTCCGATCACCTGCCGCGCAAATATGTGATGTTGGCGACGTACGCCGTGGTGGCCTGCGCGATCCCGTTGTTGTTCCTGGTGACGCCGGCCCAGCCCGGTTTTGTCTATGTGTTCGCGATCGTGTTCGGGTTTGCCATGGGCGCGGACTACATGCTGATACCGCTGATGGCCGCCGACCAGTTCGGGCTGTCGTCGCTCGGCAAGGCGATGTCGGCGATTCTGCCCTCGGACACCATCTTGCAGTTCTGGTTCCCACGCATGGTCGCTACGCTGCGAACGATGTGGGGCGGTTACGGATCGGCGTTGTGGGCCGTGTTCGGCATGGCCGCGCTCGGGGCGGCGGCCATCGCGTTGCTCCCGAAAGATCCGCACCCCGAAACCAGGGATGAGTGAGGCCCCAAGTTGGGTGGTTGAGGCTTACGCCGGTGCCGTGGACCGTTTTGGAGGTGGGGTGAGGCAGTTAGTTGCCGGCGCGGTTGTTTGAAGCCTCGGTACCGCTGCCGGAACTTTTCCTGCGCCCCTCCGGGGCGAAAAGCGAGATCGACACCGCCTCGCGGACCGGAGAACCGAGGAATCGGTCCTCGGCAAGCCTGGAGGCTACGTCACGCGCCGGCATGTGTTCGTCCGCTTCGCGGAGCGGGTGAGAGGAGTGGATGGGACGCGGTACCGGCGGGCAGCTATTTGCCGAGGCCGATAAAGAACACGCCCAGCAGCACAAGGCTCAGGCCGACGATCTTGTTGCGATTGAAGGGCTCCCCGAAAAACCAGCGCGACCAAAGTAACGCCCACACATATCCCAGCGAGACCATCGGATAGAGCACGGTCAGGCTGCCTTCCTTGATCCCCAACACATAGAGAACGGACGAGGCCAGGAACAGCGAAATCCCGATAGCGATGCGCGGCATCCAGTGGCGGTGGGAGCCCTTGAGGTGGTCCGCGCCGGTCTTGAGGAAGACCATCGCCAGTGAGCCGATCACACTCGCCGCCAGCACCAGCAGAATCGACGAAGGGGGCGTGTTCACGAACGGCTCCCCGCGCCGATAAACGATACGCCCACGATGATGAGCGCCAGACCGATGATCTTGGGCGCGTTGATGTCGTCCTTAAAGAACATGGGCGACAGAATCGTGACCCAAACATAGGTCAGGGCGATGATCGGATAGAGAACCGACAGTTGGCCGCCGCGCAGGGCGAGGACGACCAGGATGGTCATGAAGCCGAGACAGGCGTAGCCGCCCAACAGCGGCCAGTTGGTGAGGATCCCGCGGAGGCCTGAGCTGTTGAGGTTGTCCGCGCCGAAACGCAGCAGAATCTGCGCGGCGGCGCCGATCACCGTGCTCGCCACCACTAGCGCGATGGAGAGAAGTGAGGTATGCGAAGCCCCTACCCGCGCTCCGGCTTCCAAAGTGCTCTCGTTCAAGTCGGTCCGATTGGCGGGGGGTTGCTCCGCAAGGTCCGATTCTAACACAGGGTTTCGCGACCCCTTTTCTCCGGACGCCCGCTTTGTAGGGCCTTTCGCTAAGAGCCCAAAACATGAACAGGCGTGGAAAAACCGCTTCGATAGAATGAGACCAAGAGCCTTGGCACGCTCTACCCGCGCGACTCCGGATGATTGATCGAACGAAGCAAGACGCGCCTCCTTCCCCACAAGAGATTTATCGGATCGTTCGCGAGGACCTGGCCCCGTATTTGCCGGAGCTGGGGCGCTGCCAGTCCACCGCCGAGTTGCTGGCGAGCGCGACCTACCGCTCGATCCGTCCGGCGGTTGAGACGGTGCTGGAGTCGCCTGAGATAGGGGACTTCACCGCCGGCGCAGCGCCGCCACGGCCGTCCTACCGCTTGGTGGCTTGGAACCTCGAACGCGGTATCGAATACGAGGGGCAGCTCCGGGAGTTTCGCCGGCACCCGTATCTGTCGAGCGGCGACGTCCTGCTGCTCACCGAAACTGACGTAGGCATGGCGCGCTCGGCGAACCGCGCCGTCGCCCAAGACCTGGCGCGGGAACTCGGGATGCACTATGCCTTCGCGCCTTGTTACCTCAACCTCTCGAAAGGCGCGGGGATCGAACACGACAGCAGCGAGGAGAACGACCTGGGCCTGCACGGCAACGCGATTCTGAGCCGTTACCCCGTCCATAATGTCCGGCTCGTTCACCTCAAGAACGGCAAGGACAAGATGGCAGGCCGCGAGAAACGGCTCGGCCGCCAGACAGCGCTGGTCGCCGACATCGACCTGCCCGGCTGCCCGTTGACGGCAGTGTCGGTCCACCTCGACGCGCAGTCGAGCCAAGCACACCGGCGCGACCAGATGCGCGACGTGCTCGACGCCCTGCCCCCAGATCGGCCGGCCGTCATCGGCGGCGATTGGAACACCACGACCTACAACTCGTCGCGGGCCTTCCACGCCATCATGGGCTTTTGGTTGCGGGTCTTCATGGGCGTCGACAACGTGATCGACAACCATTACCTGCACCCCTACAACCGTTTCGAGAAGGACCTATTCGCGCTGGTTGAGTCTCGTGGCTTCGATTTTCGCGGCTGCAACCGCCTGGGTGAGCGCACCACGAGCTACGACGCCAACGACGCGAAGACCTACAAGAACCTGCGCGAATGGGTGCCCGAGTGGTGCTTCGCGTTCATCCGCTGGGCGCTGCGCAATCACGACGGCAAGTGTCCGCTGAAGATCGACTGGTTCGCCACCCGTGGCGTGGCGGCGCGCGACCCCGTTGTTCTGCACGAGCTTCGCGAGGGCCGGGAGCGTCCTCTGTCGGACCATGACGCCATCGGCGTCGACGTCATGCCAACGACGGCCCCCGAGTCAATCGGGAGAGAATGATACGAAGAGCATGAACGCGAATGCCGCCTTGACTGGTAGGGCTCCCTTAGCTGGTAGGGGCTGCGCGCCGCGCCCGCCCGCGGTGCTCATCGCCGCGTTATGCCTGCTCACCACCTGCGCCCCTAGCCCGGACGAAGCCGCTACCCAAACTATGGACATCAACGAACGCCTGGACGACTACACTTCCTTTCGACTGGAGAGCGATCTCAGCATCCTTAGCGAGAACGAGCGGCGGATGCTGCCGCTGCTGATCGACGCGGCGCGCGTGATGGACGGCCTGTTCTGGCGGCAGACCTATGGCGACAAGGATGAGCTGCTTGGCCGCGTCGACGACCCGAGCCTGCGGCGCTACATCGAGATCAACTACGGCCCCTGGGACCGCCTGGCCGGTGACGAGCCGTTCGTCGACGGCATCGGCCCCAAGCCGCCGGGGGCGCGTTTCTATCCTGCGGATATGACGAAGGAGGAGTTTGAAGCGGCCATCGCGGCCTCGCCGGAGGCGGCCGAGTCGCTGAAGGGGCTCTACACCTTCGTGCGGCGCAACGGCGATGGCGTGCTGGTGACCGAGCCCTACCACGAGGTCTTCGCCGACGAGTTGCGGCGGGCGTCCGGCAAGCTGCTCGAGGCGGCCGCGCTCGCTGAAGATCCCGGCCTGCGCCGCTATCTCGAGCTACGCGCGCAGGCGCTCGTTGATGACAACTACCAACCCAGCGATCTCGCTTGGATGGAGATGAAAGACAACACCATCGACGTCGTCATCGGCGCGATCGAAACCTACGAGGACGGTTTGTTCGGTTACAAGGCGGCCTACGAGGCGTACGTCCTGATCAAAGACAAGGAGTGGAGCGCGCGGCTGGCCAAGTATGTGGGCAAGCTGCCGGACCTGCAACGCGGGCTTCCGATCGAAGACGCCTACAAGCAAGAGACCCCCGGCGCCGAATCGGACCTGAACGCCTATGACGTTATCTACTACGCGGGCGACTGCAACGCCGGCGCCAAGACCATCGCCATCAACCTGCCCAACGACGAGGAAGTGCAGCTACAGAAGGGCACCCGCCGGCTGCAACTCAAGAACGCCATGCGGGCGAAGTTCGACAAGATCCTGATCCCGATCGCTGGCGTGCTGATTGCCGAGGACCAGCGGCGGCACGTGCAGTTCGACGCCTTCTTCGCCAACACCATGTTCCATGAAGTCGCTCACGGCCTGGGCATCAAGAACACGCTCACCGGCAAGGGCGGCAATGGAGGCACTGTGCGCGAGGCGCTCAAGGACAAGGCCTCGGCGCTGGAGGAAGGCAAGGCCGACATCCTCGGGTTGTATATGGTTACCAAGCTCAACGAGCAGGGCGAACTGGGTGACGCCGACTTGATGGACAACTATGTGACGTTCCTGGCGGGCATCTTTCGCTCGATCCGCTTCGGGGCGTCGAGCGCCCACGGCGTGGCGAACTTGCTGCGCTTCAACTTCTTCCAGCAGGCGGGCGCGTTCACGAAAGACGAAGCGACGGGGGCGTATCGCGTCGATCTCGACCGCATGCAAGACGCCGTCGATGCGCTCTCGGAGAAGATCCTACGGTTGCAGGGAGATGGCGACTACGACGGTGTCGTGAAGTTGGTCGACGAGATGGGGCAAATTGGCGCCGCGCTGCAAGCCGACCTCGACCGGCTCGCCGGGGCGGGCATTCCGGTGGATGTGGTGTTTGAGCAGGGGTTGTAGCGAAGCTAGAACGTCGAACTCCGGCTCTACTGGCGCAACTTCCTGAGAATCGCTTCCGTTACTTCGCCGGTGGAAGCCGTCCCGCCGAGGTCGCGAGGCAAGCTTTTGCCTTCGGCTAGAACGGCGGCCGTGGCGTTCTCGACCATCCCTGCCGCTTCCGTCAACCCAAAGAAGTCGAGCATCATCGCCGCGCTCAGGATCATCGCGATCGGGTTCACGACGCCCTGGCCCGCGATGTCCGGCGCCGAGCCATGCACGGGCTCGAACATCGATGGGAACTTGCGCTCCGGGTTGAGGTTCGAGCTCGGCGCCAAGCCCATGCTGCCGGTGATCATGGCGGAGAGGTCGCTCAAGATGTCGCCGAAGAGGTTCGACGCTACGACGACGTCGAAGCTCTCAGGACGCCGCACGAAGTTCATCGCCGCCGCGTCGACCAGCAGCGATTCCGTTTCAATGTCGGGGAACTCGGGCGCGACCTCGGCGAAGGTGCGGTCCCACAACACCATGCTGAAGCCCTGCGCGTTCGACTTGGTGATCGAGGTGACACGCCTCTTGCCGCCGCGCCGCCGCGCCAACTCGAACGCGTGGCGAACGATCCGCTCGATGCCGCGGCGCGTGAAGATCGACGTTTGTACGGCCACCTCGTCGGGCGTGTGGTGGTAGACGTTCCCGCCGGCCTGCGTGTACTCGCCCTCGGTGTTCTCGCGGACGACGACCATGTCGATCGAGCCCGGCGCCTTCCCGGCCAGCGGACTCGGAACACCGGCATAGAGTTTGGCGGGCCGCTCGCAGGCGTACTGGTCGAAAGCGCGGCGAATCGGCAGCAGCAGGCCGTTGAGCGTGACGTTGTCGGGCACGTCGGGATGGCCGACCGCACCCAGCAGAATGGCGTCGAAATCGCGGAGCTGGTCGACGCCCGCGACCGGCATCATGCGTCCGTGCTCGAAGTAGTACTCGGTGCTCCAGTCGAACTCGGTGTAGCGGAACGAGAGGTCATAGCGGTTGGCGATCAGGTCGAGCACCTTGCGTGCCTCGGGCATGACCTCGAGGCCCACGCCGTCACCGGGCACTACTGCGATGGTGAACTCTTGCATAGGTGATTATTGTGGCATGGCGGGGTGGGGGTGGAGATGGGGTGTCAGTGTGCGGGACGGAACTGACGAAAGGCATTGACATCGTGTCGTGCCCGTGTCAGGGTGAGACAAATACCCACCGGTAGCGTGCTGCCGGCCCAAAGGCCGCCTTCGGGCGGCCTTTGCTTTGTGCTGCTGTGTTGAGACGACACGCCCCGGTTAACAGTTAGCGGCGAAACATTGTATTCCGCTGCTGAAGCCGTGGACCTAGATCTCTGACCCCTACGTGGTTGATCGGGTCGGGTACCGGGGATTGCGCCCCGGCACCCTCCCACACCACCGGACGTACGGTTTTCCGTATCCGGCGGTTGGACCCAGCGGCTGTACCTACACGCCGCAAGACCGGCAGGCCGCCAACCATCGACCGCTTCCCGTGCCTCGTGCATCGCTTTCTGTCCGGATGGACGCAACACTTGCCCTGGCTCCCACCGGCCTCGGCCCGCCACGGCTCCACCGCTTCTGCTTCGGCCTGCTCCCCGTTTCGTTCCCCTTCACAGGGGAAGGACCTTCCGGCCCGGGACTCCGGGAAACCTCTTGGGCGTGATGTCAGTCGCTCCTCTAGCTTTGCTCCGTGGTCCTTCAGCCCTTCGCTCCAGCGGCATTACCCGCCTTCCTCGCTACTATGGCCTCTGCTGACTTCTCCTCCGCTCTCACCAAGGAGCCCTCCCCAGGTAAGGTGCTGTTTCTGTCCCTTCATACCGTCCGGCTCTACCTCGCACGTCTCGGATGGACATGGGGCTTCACTGTGGCCAGCAAGCTTACCGCCCGTACGCGGCCTCTCTGCCGATTCGTGTTCCTACGGTCAAAGGTTTGTTCCCCGCTTCCTTCGGCTTGGCCGTGCGGCTTGCGCCCCACGACTTCCACTCTGCGGTTCCCTACGGTTACCTCCATCGGTCCCGGTGAGTACCTTGCAACTCACAAGAAACAGCCCATGCTGGGCACACTGACCCGGCGCCGAACGCCGGCCATGGCCTCGTCGATGGCCTGTTCGATGTCGTCGGCAGGGACGTTGCGGACTTTTTCGGCTCGTCGATCGAGCATCGAATGAAGCTCGGTGGCAGCCTGGCGTTTTGCTTCTCCGGTGGGAGCGGGATGAGGTCGGAAGGCGCTGAGCGCGACGGCTTCGTCGTCATGCAGAGGGTGGCCCAACAGCTTTTCCACGGTCTCCCGCTCGTCGAGTTCCAGGTCGGTGGTTCGAAGACTGGAGATGTCTGCCATTCAGGCTGCCTCCTCTTCCACGCACAGTTCGAGGACTTCTTTCAAGTTGTCCCGCAGCTCATCGAGCGTTGCGCCCGAGGAGTGCGCGCCCCGCACGGCGGGAATGGTGCCCGCATACAATTGGGTCGCCGGATCCCACTCGATGTAAGCGGTGAAGGTTTCGTGCTTTGGACTCGGCACGGGTTTAGTATAGCGGCCGGCTTGGGCTCCAGTGGAGTAGCGCGTCCTACCTACGTTCGGATTCGCCAATGGAACCTGAGCTGTCCGACAGGACGGGCAGTACAATGGAAAGTGGCAAGCAGGTCAGGAGTCCGGTGATGAATGTCACGCTCAGCCCCGAACACGAGAAGCTCGTGAAAGAGAAACTGCAAAGCGGCGAATTCGATAGTGCCGACGCCCTGGTGGGTCACGCCCTGCAGTTCCTGGTTGCGAGGGAAGAAGAAGACCGGCGGCACCGGCAAGCGATCCGTGAGAAGATCGATCGGGGGATCGAGCAGCTTGATCGGGGAGAGGGTATTGACGGGGAGCAGGTCTTCGCTGAGTTGGAGGCTGAACTCGACGAAGCCGAAGCAAGTCGGCAGACCGGATGAGCCGTTACATCCTCGCTCCAGAGGCGAGGGACGAGCTACGCGAGATCGAAGGCTACTACCTCGGAGAGGGTAGCGTCTCCGGTGCTCGGACGGTCTTTCGCGAGTTGGAGGCTGCGTTTGAGCGCCTCGCGATGAACCCTGGTATTGGCCACTCCCGCTCGGATTTGACAGCTCGGCCGGTGCGCTTCTGGCCGGTGCGCTCGTACCTCGTGGTGTATAGGCCTGAGACCAAGCCACTTGAAATCGTCACAGTTCTTCACGGGGCTCGAGACGTGGAGCGAATCCTTCGCTCCAGCTCATAATGGGACCCACTATGGGCTGTTCGATCCGCGCGCGTCGGCGGGATCGCCCTTCGCCGTGCTTGGTCGATCGCCGATCACCCACGGGCCCTCTAAACGAGAAACCTCCGGCGGATCATCGAGCATCTTGTACTCAAGTCGGACTCGCCGCGCGCTTTCCACGCATACCTCGGTGAGGCCCGAGCGATCTTTGCCTAGGGGGCAGACTCGATAGTCCGCAAAGATCCGCGTATGCCAATTGATGCGGCGGGCCAGCTCGTCCGGCATGAAAGGGTAGCCCCCCGGAACGGCGAGCATGCGCCGGGTTCCCACGATCCACATCCGCAGGAGCGACCCGCGGGCATACATGGCCAGCCTGCCCCGAAGGTCGAAGCAAGTACCCGTCAGATCATCACGGGTTTCGCAGGCCGGACTGACCCTAGGCGTCGCGAGTGCTTTTTCAGCGAAGAGCGTTAGTACGTCGGCGATCTTGCCATCGGTTTGCTGGGGATCCGAGTAGTGTTGATCGACGAGGTCTCGATAGACCTCGGGAGCTTTGGGGTAAAGTCTGCCGCCATCCGGCAAACAGGAGATGTAGCCTTCGATGAAACCCAGGTGCCGCTGGTCCGAACCCGACCACCACTGCCCATCGTAGTACCCGTGCTTTTCGAGCCAATACTCAGCTACCGGATTGTCGCTGCCAGGCGCAATCGATTCTCCCTCGATCCTCTCGATAACCTCGGTGATCAACAGGTCGTCGTTGCCTTCCTGCTCATAGAAGTCGATGACTAACTCGCGGGCGTCGTAGTTGGAGCGGTACTTCCGCTTGTCGATGGACTCAAGGCGCTCGTACTGACGGCAGTCCGACCCTCCATCTAAGTAGCCGAGCAAGCGGTCATGTCGCATGACGCGCTTCCACCAATGGCCGTCGTACACGACATCGGCGGCAGATTGAGCATAGGCGGTGGCAAGGGCGCCTGCAAGGAAGAACGTTCGGGTGAGCCGTAAGATCGCGGAGACGGAAGTGGGTTTGGGCTGGCGACCCTGCATCGCTACTCATCCTGGCACGACCTGGGAGACGGGGGGGGGCGCGAACACAGCGTGGGAGCAGACAAAGTGACTGCGGCGCCTACGCCAGAATCCCGTCGATCAGCTTGCCGTGGACGTCGGTGAGGCGGAAGTCGCGGCCGCCGAAGTGGTAGGTGAGGTTCTCGTGGTCGAGGCCTAGCAGGTGCAAGATCGTGGCGTGGAGGTCGTGGATGGTGAGGATGTTCTCAATGGCGCGGTAGCCGTATTCGTCGGTGGCGCCGTAGATCGTGCCGCCCTTGACGCCGCCGCCCGCGAGCCAGAGGCTGAAGCCGTAGGGGTTGTGGTCGCGTCCGTCGGCGGCTTGCATGAAGGGCGTGCGGCCGAATTCGCCTGACCACAGCACCAAGGTCTCGTCGAGCAGGCCGCGTCCCGCGAGGTCCTGGATCAGGCCGGCGATGGGTTGGTCAACCTGGAAGGCGTTGATGGCGTGGTTTCTCTCGAGCTCGCTGTGCTGGTCCCAGGGGTTGACACCGCCTTTGCTCCCCAGCACGGGCATGCTCGTTAGCTCGACGAACCGCACGCCCCTTTCGACCAGTCGCCGAGCCAGCAGGCACTGCTTCGCATAGCCGACCTTGTTCGGGTTGTCGGAGTCGAAGCCGTAGAGCTTCTTCGTCGCTTCGCTCTCGCCGCTCAGGTCGACCAGCTCGGGTACGGCCGTTTGCATGCGGTAGGCGGTCTCGTAGTTGCGGATCGCCGCCTCGACCTGCGGGTCGTGGTCGACCTTGCCGAGGAAGTCCTGATCGACGTCGTCGATGAACGAGAGGCGCTTGCGTTGCAGCCGGTCCGACTCTTTGGGGCGTATGTTCGCCAGCGGCTCGTCGCGGTCGGGGTAAATGAACGAGCCCTGATGGACGGCCGGCAGGTAACCGTTGCCAAAGACGTTGATGCCGCCCAACGGGATCCCGCCGCTGCCAATGACGACAAAGCCCGGCAGGTTGCGGTTCTCGGTCCCCAGCCCGTACGACACCCACGCGCCCAGCGTCGGGAAGCCGGTGAGGGGCTGTCCGCAGTGGTAATAGAAGTTCGCCTGGGCGTGCTCCATGAACTTGACGGTCATCGAGCGGATGACGGCCAGGCGGTCGGCCTGCCCGCCGATGTGCGGGAACAGGTCGCTGACCGGAATGCCGCTTTCACCGTAATGGTTGAACTCCCACGGGCAGGGGAAGATGTTGCCGTCCTGGTTGAACATCGTCCGCTCGGTGGGGAACGGCATCGGCTGGCCGGCTTCTTTGGCCAGGCGCGGCTTGGGGTCGAACGAGTCGACTTGGGAGACGCCGCCGGACATATAGCAAAAGATGACGTTCTTGACCTTGGGCGGATGATGCGGAAGCTTCGGGGCGAACGGGTTGGCGGTTTTCGGTTTGGCCGGGCCGGCGTAGGCGTCGTCGGCCATCAAGGCGGCTAGCGCCAGCATGCCGAAACCGGTGGAGGCGCGGCGGAGCATCTCACGCCGCGTGACCGGGCGCACGGTGGGTTCGAGGGCGGCGTGATGGCGGGGATCTTTGGGCATGGCTGCCGGCTAGTTGAAGTTACATGCGTCGTCTGGCTCGAAGCGCGGGCACGGCATGCAGTGCCCCTACATTTCGGCAGGTGCTGTGCCTGCCCTATTGAATATAGATGAACTCCTTGAAATTGAAAACCGCCTGGGCTAGATCCTGCCAGACGTGCGGGCTGGACGGGACTTCGGTATCCGCTACGCCGTGCTCTTTGGCCAACACGGCCAGGAAACCCGCCGCCTTCTCTTGTTCTTCGGGCGTCGGCGCGCGGCCTAACGCGCGCAGGAAAATTTGCCGGACCTTCCCGTGCTCGTCCGCCGGGCCGTCGGCGACCAGATGCCGCGACCACTTCGCGGCCTGCTCGATCACAAATGGGCTGTTCATCATGGTGAGCGACTGTGCCGGCACGTTCGTCACGTCGCGCTGCCCGCGCGTCGTCGACGGCTTGGGCACGTCGAACACGTCCAGAAACGGGTTCGTCACATTGCGGCGCACCTCGAGGTAGACGCTGCGCCGTCCGTCGCCGTCAAGCGGCCCCTTCGCTTTGTCGCCCTTGGACTTGCCGGCGTCGTGGGCATAGTAGGTCTTGACCGACGGCCCGTACATGTCGGTCTTCAATTCGCCCGCCGCGGCCAGGACCGAATCGCGGATCGCTTCAGCTTCGAGCCGGCGGATGTTGGCGTGCTGCACGAGTTTGTTTTCGGGGTCTGTCTGCTTCGACTTCGCTGACGGGACGCTGCTCATGCGGTAGGCCCGCGACGTCGCGAGCAGCCGCACCATTTTCTTGATCGACCAACCCTGCTGAACGAAGCGGTCCGCCAAGTGGTCAAGCAGCTCGGGGTGGCTGGGACGCGTGCCCAGCTTGCCGAAGTTGTCGACCGTGCGCACGATGCCCTGGCCGAACATCAGCCGCCAGATGCGGTTGACCATCACGCGCGGGGTCAACGGGTTGTTCGGATCGGTGACCGCTTCGGCCAGGTGCAGGCGGACCATCCGCGGATCGTCGCCGAGGTGTCCGCTTCCCAGCGCAGTCAGGAAGCGGCGCGGCACCGGGTCGCCCGGGCTATTGGGACTGCCGCGGATCAGCAACGCCTGCGCAGGCGCGGATTCGTCGAGCAGGCCGGGAGCACGGCGGGCGACGGGTACCTGGGCTTCGACCCGGCGGAACTCGGCGACCAGGGGTTGCAGCTCGACTAGTTGGCCGAGCGACGTGGGCAGCAGGTCGTGGCGTACGAAGTAGTCGAGGAAGGCCGCTTGCTCGGCGGTGAGTTGTCCCGCGCGCCACGCCTCGATGGCCTCGGCGATTCGCTTGCCGACGCGGCGGGCAAGGTCCGCAGCCGAGGCGGGGGCGTCGCCTTCCAGCAGGTACAGCGCCGGGTCGACGAGGTCTTGCGGGGACTCGTGGCCGTCGTGGAAGTAGACGCGGTCCGCGCCGAAGTAGGAACGTCCGTCGTCCTTGGCGGCGGGACGGGGACTTGTGCGGCGGTCGAGGCGCTTGCGCGTCATGTCGTCGCGCGTGGCGAACTCAATGTAGCCAGTGAAGCCCTTCCAGTAAGTGACGTCCCAGGTGAACCACTGGCGCTGGTCGGAGTGCGGCGTGGCGAAGTGATTAAAGATGCCGCCGCGCGGGACGACGTAGTTCTCGACGACCAGCCGCGCGATGGGGTAGTTGCCGCCGAGCGCGCGCACGCTGATATAGTCATTCTCGATCTTGAATCGGGGCGACTGCAACACACCGCCGTGTTTGGGCGTGAGCAGGTGCGTGTAGACGCCGCTGGGATAGATGCCGCTGACGACGCGGTCGCCGTCGGGCTGGATGAAGAACTCGCCGGGTTTCGACGGCTCCTCGGGCAGGCCGACGCCGTGCTTGAGCCAACCGGCGTAGTCGGTTCCGGCGAGGTCCCAGGCGGCCTCGAAGTTCTCTTCGTTGAACCGGCGGCGGGCTTCGAGTTGGCTGCGCCGATGCGCGGCGAGTTGGGCCCAGCGCGTCTGCAACGCTTTGCCGTCTTTCTCGCGCAGCAACTCCCACACGTAGAGCGGGCCGGCCTCGTCGCAGTGGGCCTGTTCGAGCGCCTTGCGGATGGTGGCATCCTGCTCGTGGATCAACCGCAGCTCGATCTTGCCAGCGGCATCGAGCCAAGAGTCGGCGAGGCGGTCGCGGATCGTACCCTTGAGCGTGGCCAAGTCGTCGCTGTGGAGGAGAAGGTAGGCCGGGTCGTCGATGGCGGTCTGAATCGGGCGCGCGCCGACGAAGCTGCCGAACAACGCGTAAAAGTCCTTCTGGCTGATGGCGTCAAACTTGTGATCGTGGCAGCGGGCGCAGGAGACGGTTAGGCCCTGGAAGGCCTTCGAGAAGACGTCGATCTGGTTGTCGATCCACTTGACGCGGTCTTCCCACGGCTCGACGGGGTCGTAGGCGTGCTCGATCATGCGGAAGTGCGCCGGGCCGAGGATGGATTCGTTGGTCTTGCCGTCGACGCTCCAGCGTGGGCTGGGGAGCAGGTCGCCGGCGAGGTGCTCGCGAACGAGTTGGTCGTAGGGCACGTCGTGGTTGAGCGCGCGGATCAGGTAGTCGCGGTAGCGCCAGGCTTGCGGGACGTCGGGGTCGCCTTCGCTGCCGTGCGATTCGCTGTAGCGTACCAGGTCCATCCAGTGGCGCGCCCAATGTTCGCCAAAGCGCGGTGACGCGAGCAGACGATCGACGACTTGCTCGTAGGCTTGGGGCTGGTCGTCGTTGACGAAGGCGTTGATTTCGTCGGGAGTGGGCGGTAGCCCTCGGACGTCGAACGAGAGCCGCCGCAGCAGGGCGTAGCGGTCGGCGGAGTCGGCCGGCGCGAGGCCCTGATCTTCGAGCTTACGAAGAACGAAGCGGTCGACCGCGCCCAGCGGCCAGTCGCGGTTTCGCACGTCGGGCGGCTGCGTGGCGCGTACCGGCTGCCACACCCAGTGCCCGTTCTTGCGGCCTTCGAGGTCGAAAACAGCGGCTGAGGGCGCCGGAGCGGGCGCTTGGTCCTCAGGCCAGGGAGCGCCCATCTCGACCCACTTGACGAGCGCGGCGATCTCGGCGTCTTTCAGCTTGCCGGTGGGTGGCATCTGCAGGGTCTTGCCCTCGACGGCGTGGATAAGCTTGCTCTGGCCGGGGTCGCCCGGAATCACTGCCGGGCCAGTGTTTCCGCCCTTGAGAACGCCGGCGCGGCTGTCGAGATGCAACTCGGCGAACAGAGGCTTCGCCTTGGCGCTATGACACTGGTAGCAGTTGGTCGCCAACAGCGGCCGCACCTGCGACTCAAAGAACTCGACTTGCTCGGGTGAGGGCGATGCGGCCCCGAGAGGGGTTAGCAAAACCAGGGCGGCCGGCAGTAGCGCAGCCCAAGCTTCTAGAAGCGCTCGGCGACAATAACCGGCGGTGTGGGCCATGGCCCTTGGTGACTCCATTCGGCAGGTTGGCGGCGGTTGACCGCCAGCGTGGGCACATTTATTGTAGACGGATTGCGGACCCTGACGAAAGAGACAGCACCGGCGTCGAGCGGTGCATGGAGAGCCCGGTGAGAAGGAACGCGTGCTGCGTCAGGCGGCGTCTTGTCGGCCCTTGAGTCGCTCGGCTTGGTAATGGGAGGTGAGGGCGTCGACCAGGGGGTCGAGGCGGCCTTCGGTGATCTGCTCGAGCTGGTGGAGAGTGAGGCCGATGCGGTGGTCGGTGACACGGTTCTGCGGGAAGTTGTAGGTGCGGATCTTCTCGCTGCGATCGCCGCTACCCACCATATCGCGGCGCTCGGCGGCTTGCTGGGACTGCTGCTTCTGGCGCTCGATCTCATAGAGGCGCGAGCGTAGCACCTGCATGGCCTTGTTCTTGTTCTTGATTTGCGACTTCTCGTCCTGGCAGGTGACGACGAGGTCGGTGGGCAGGTGGGTGATGCGTACGGCCGAGTAGGTCGTGTTGACCGACTGTCCCCCGGGTCCGGAAGAACAGTAGGTGTCGATGCGAAGGTCTTTGGCGTTGATCTCGATCTCCACATCGTCGACCTGGGGCATCACCGCGACCGTTACGGCAGAGGTATGGATACGTCCTTGCGTCTCAGTCTGCGGGACGCGCTGCACCCGGTGGACGCCGCTCTCGTACTTCATCTTCGCGTAGACCCGCTTGCCGGTGACGAGTGCGATGACTTCCTTGAAGCCGCCGACGCCGGTCTCGTTCACCGAGATGATCTCGACTTTCCAGCGTTGCGACTCAGCGAAGCGCGTGTACATGCGGAAAAGCTCGGCGGCAAAAAGCGTCGCCTCGTCGCCCCCGGTGCCGGCGCGCACCTCGAGCACGATGCCCTTCTCGTCGTTGGGGTCCTTGGGCAGCAGGAGCGCCTTGATATCGGCTTCGACGCCGGTGACGCGTTCTTCGAGGCCGGTCAGCTCCTGGCGCGCCATCTCAGCCATCTCGGCGTCGGCCTCTTCGACTATCGGGCGGGTGGACTCGATTTCTGATTGAAGCGATTTCCAGGCCTGAAATTTGTCGACGACCTCGGAGAGATCCGAGTGCGACTTGGCGATCTTGCGGTAGGCGGTCTGGTCCTGCACGAGGGCCGGGTCGGCCATCTGCTCGGACAACTCGCCGAAGCGAGCTTCCAGTTCCTCGAGTTTTTTGAGTCCTTCCATGGGGACTAGGGCCTTGGCGCGCGGTGGTTACGCAACCACCAAGTTGCCGCCCTGTTCCTTTTCGAGCGCCATGGCGCCGTCGAGGGCGCGGATCGAGATCTCGACCTGATCGTCGGAGGGATTCTTCGTGGTGATGCGTTGCAGCCACAGCCCGGGCGCGACCATCCATGCCAACAAGCTGCCGCTGTGGCGCGAGGCGAAGCGGATCACTTCGTAACTCAGCCCGGCGATGACCGGCAGAAACACGACCCGCGAGAGCATCTTCATTGCGAAGCTCTCAAACGGCAGCAGCGCATAGACCAAGATGCTCACGATCATGACGACCATCAGGAAGCTGGTGCCGCAGCGTGGGTGAAACGTCGTGAACGACTGTGCGCGCACGACTTCTACGGGGTCGCCCGACTCGTAGTTGAAGACGACCTTGTGCTCGGCGCCGTGGTACTGGAAGACGCGGCGGATGTCTTTCATGCGCGAAACCAGCGTCAGGAACGTGAGGAAGATCGCCAGGCGAATCACGCCGTCCACGAGGCTGAAGCCGAGATTGCCGTCGAGCGAGTCGGTGCGCTTCTGCAGTTCGGTGGTCAGCACCAGCGGTACGAACTTGTAAAGGAAGATGAAGAACCCGACCGAGAAGGCGATGTTCGCCGCCATCATCCAGCCGGGGATTTCGGCGCTCTTCTTCTTGCCGGCGGGCTGGTCTGGCCTGGCCTCGGGCTCGTCCTCTTCCTCGATTGCCTGGGCGGCGGAGAACTGCAGCGCCCCGAACCCGAGTTTGAGGGCTTGGCCAATCGTCGCGAGCCCGCGAATCCCAAACCAGCCCCATACCTTTCGCCGCTCCGAGGGGCGGCTGATGGGCGATTCCTGCGTCACCACCTCGCCATCGGGACGGCGCACCGCCGTACACACGCTATGTGGCGCACGCATCATCACGCCCTCGATGACCGCCTGCCCGCCGATCAAAGGGTCGTCGCCGCTCTCGAGCACCGGCATGAGTTGCAGATGGGTGGCGACGCGCCAGAACTGGTGGATTCGGTTGCGAAGCATCATTTCATTATTGTCCGGAAGCGGTGGGCTGCTAGCTGAGTCGGTCTGTTAGCGATTCGAGGCGCGAGCACGGCATGCCGTACCCCTACAAGGCCTACCTTCCATTTTACGATAGAATGACGGCATGTTTCGGCGGCTCTGGCACGCGATTCGTCCCGCGATCCTGTGGAGCTATCGGCGCGGCTCGTGGCAGTATGACGTCATCGTCGTCCTCATTCTGGCGTTCATCTTCCTGACGCCGAGCAAGTTCTTCAACGACCAGCCGCGGTTGCCCAGTGTGCGCCAGTTCGGGGCGATGACGGACGATCAGGGGACGCAGGTGTTTCTGATCGAGCCGTTCGAGCTCGACGGGACCTCTGAAGCGGACCAATCGGGCAGGTTGCAGGAGTTGCTGCGGCGGCGGACCGGAGAGGATTTGCACGTGATCGAGGCCCGGCCCACGACCGACGAGTCCGGCGACGTGACGGCCTATCTGGTTTACGCCCGCCCGTAGGCCCAGGCTCGCAAGTCGGCAACACCAGTTCCGAGTCAGAAACCCAAGAAACCCGGCGCGGCGCGCGGGCGTCGTCTTACATAGGTGTCGTTCATGTTGAGAAAACTGTGGTGCTGCCTTTTCTTCCTGTCTCTGCCCGCGCTTGGCGCCTCGATCGATCTCGACACTGTGCTGGCGCACATGGACAAGGCGGCGGCCTCGTTTCGCAGTTCCCAGGCCAACATCTCGCGGCTCAAGTACACGAAGATCGTCGATGACACGAACACCGAGTCCGGCATGATCTATGTACTGAAAGACAAGAAGAAGACGCTGCTGTTGATCGAGTTCACGGATCCTTACCCCTACTTTCTTGCCGTCAACGGCAACAAGGCCGAGATCTACCGGCCGCGCATCGCCAAGGTCGAGGAGTATGACCTGACGAAGTCGCGCGAGATGTTCGAGCAGGCGTTCTTGCTGGGTTTCGGCACGACGGGGGAGTACCTGCGCGCGAACTACGAACTCAACCTCGAGGGCGAGGAGACGGCCGCCGGCAAGGCGACGGTTAAGCTGGAGTTGATCCCGAAGTCGGAAAAGATGCTGAAGCACATCCCACGGCTGGAGATGTGGATCTCGATCGAGACCTGGCAGGCCGTGCAGCAGAAGATCGACCAGCCCGCGACGGGCGACTATCGCCTGTTTACCTACACCAACGTGGCGGTGAACCCAAAGCTGTCCGAGAAGCAGTTCAAGCTGAAGATCCCCAAGAGCACCAAGCGGGTCTACCCAGGCAAGTAGTCCCAGCAAGGGTTTCGATGTTGGCGGAGCCGGTAGCGGCGGCTATACTGGTCGTCAATGATGGCCCTCTCAACTGGGACAAAAACGGTGAGAGCATGGCTCTTGCCGGCGGTGCTGCTGCTGGGGCCGTTCTCGGCATCCGGGCGCGCCGACTCCGACGCCACCGACTTTTTTGAAACGAAAATCCGCCCGCTGCTGGCGAAGAATTGCTTCGCCTGCCACACCGATGCGAAGATGGGCGGCCTGCGTTTGGACGCCCGGGAACACATCCTCAAAGGCGGCGCACGCGGTCCGGCGATCGAGCCCGGCAATCCGGGCGGCAGTCTGCTGATCCAAGCGGTTACCAAGTCGCACGACGAGTTGAAGATGCCACCGGAGGGCGACCTGCCGGCTGAGCAGATCGAGGACTTGCGGACATGGATTCGCCACGGCGCTGCATGGCCCGAAGCGCGGGCTGCGGTAGCGGACCAGGAGGGCGAGAAGGAATACGTCATCCGGCCGGAGTATCGGGAGTTCTGGTCGTTCCAGCCAGTCACGAAGCCCAAAGTTCCCCGAGCGGGCGGCAAAGCCTGGGTGCAGACGAACGTTGATCCGTTCATCCTGGCGCAGCTCAAGCAACAGGGTCTGCGACCGGGGAAGCGTGGGTCGAAGCGCGTGCTCCTCCGGCGCGCCACGTTTGATCTGATCGGGCTGCCGCCGACACCGGAGGAGGTCGAGGCCTTCCTCGCTGACTCGTCCCCGGACGCCTTCGCCAAAGTGGTGGACCGTCTGCTCGACTCGCCTCACTACGGCGAGCGCTGGGGGCGGCACTGGCTCGACCTGGCCCGCTACGGCGACGGCATGTCCGCCGCCAGCAAGGACACGCCGTTTCCCTACGCGTACCGCTACCGCGACTGGGTGATCGACTCCTTCAACCGCGACTTGCCCTACGACCGTTTCGTCAAGGCGCAGCTTGCCGCCGACCTCTTCCCCGAGGGGGAGTGCGAGGCCCTGCTGCCGGCCCTGGGTTTCCACGCTCTCGGCAAGCGCGACGATGACCGTGTAGATGTCACCGGCAGGGTCTTCCTGGGCCTGACCTTGGGTTGTGCCCAGTGCCACGATCACAAATACGACCCGGTCCCGACCAAGGACTTCTATTCGCTACAGGGCGTGTTCTCCAGTTCGGAGAAGCATGAGTACCCGCTCGCCTCCGGCGAGGTCGTCCAGGCGTACAAAGACGCCGAGGAGCGGGTACAGAAAAAGAAGATCGAGATCGCCGAGTTTCTCAAGCGGGTCACCGATCAGCTCATCGACATTTTCATGTCTCAAACGGCCGACTACATGACCGCCGCGTGGCGCGTGATGGACGGTGGGGAAGAACTCAGCAGTGTCGTCGGCGAGGCCGCTCTCGACACCGAAATCCTTGAGAGGTGGATCGAGTTCCTCAAGCAGGAAGACCGCGAACACCGCTTTCTGGATGAGTGGGACCAAAATCGGCAACGCAGCACGTTGCAGCAAGCGCGCCAGATGGCCGAGCAATTCGAAGAGACATTGCTGGCTATCCACCAGGAGAAGCGCGAGGTCGACGACGCCAACTACGTCCTCTTGGGCGGCGCCAAGGGCGCCCGTACGCAGAGAAATCTGATCAAAACACCCGTCCAGTTCATTGAACCGGCCAAGTGGTACATCTGGCGGGACCTTGCCTTCAAGAAGCATCGGCGCGCAGGCCTCGATCAGCCGGGGGGGGTGTATTATTTCGGGCCCGATGAGATCGAGCGGCTACTGAGCCCGGCATGGGTCCAGCACCTGCATCGGCAAAAAGCTGAGTTGAAAGCCCTCGAAGAGGCGGTTCCGCCCCTGTACCCGTTTGTCCATGGCTACCGTGACTCGGATGAGCCGAAAGACGCCCAAATCGCGATTCGCGGCGACAAGAAGAACCTCGGAGCCGTGGCCCCGCGCCGCTTCCTGCGGATACTGAGCCGCGGCGAGCCCAAGCCGTTCAGGCAGGGCAGCGGGCGATGGGAGCTGGCCGAGGCCATTGCCGGCGCTGACAACCCGCTGACATCCCGGGTGATGGTCAACCGCATTTGGCAGCATCACTTTGGACGGGGTATCGTAATATCCCCGAGCAACTTCGGCCGCCTGGGCGACCGGCCGACGCACCCGAAGCTGCTCGACTACCTGGCCGCAAAGTTTGTCGAGTCCGGCTGGTCGGTGAAGAGCATCCACCGCGAGATCATGCTCTCGGCCACGTATCAACTCAGCTCGGCGGCGGTTGAACGGAATTACCGGAAGGACGCGGCGAACCGCTACTACTGGCGCTTCAACATGCACAAGCGTCTCGATGCCGAAGCGATACGCGACTCGATGTTGGCCGTCGCGGGCAACCTCGACCGCACGCCGGGCGGGCTCGGGAAGCCGCTTGACGACGGCAACCATCGCCGGGCCGTGTATGGCCTGATCAGCCGCACGTCCCCCGACCGCATGCTGACGCTGTTTGACTTCCCCGACCCCAAAGACACCGCCCCGGAACGGAGCGTGACGGTGGGCCCGCTGCAGCGGCTGTACTTCCTCAACAACAGCTTCGTCGTGCAGCAGACCGAGTTGCTGGCCGCGCGACTGGAGAAGGAAGCCGGAGCAGATAACTCTGCGCGTATTCGCAGGGGCTACGAGTTACTGTACGCACGGCCGGCCACGAATAAAGAGGTCGCGACCGGGTTGGCGTTCCTTGCGAGCGCTGACACCTCTTGGACGCAATATGCCCAAATGCTGCTGGCATCGAGTGAGTTCACCACCGTGCGATAGGGCTGGATGTGCGTCTTGCCGTTCTGACTTGGTCGACCCTTGCCGACGGGGCAGGATCTAGCCGCACTTCGCTGCTTGCTGGTGCGAACCGGATTTGAACGCAGCCGCTGCGCGGCGGACGCTTCGCGTGGTAGGATTTGGCAGGGCAACTGCTGATGCGGTCGATCAAACTTGGAGCAGCTACCGTCCCCCTGTCCATCTTCGCGGGCCGACGACACCGCACCGCGCAGAACGAGTTGGGATACAAACCCCATAAGAGCAATTGCCCTGCCAAATAGGGCCGCTGCCTTCAAATCGTTCTATCGCAAGCGCTTACTTCAGCGTGGGGTCGACCCTCTCTGCTCCCGGCGCCTGCGATACAACACTCTGATTTGACAGCAATCTGCGAATGAGGGCTATGTAGTTTATTTCGTACGGTTTACTCGTGCTCGCGGTCTCTGACTCCGCAAACCAGTTTTGGACAACACGGATCGAGGACTGGGGACCGTCAGTACCGGGTTGGGCGACGAGGAACCGCCGGCGGTCAGCCGGAACGTGGTATCGCGGAGATGCCACGCTCTTGCTTATCGCTGCCACACAGCGCGCCGACAAGCACTAGAGGATGTTGATCTGCACAACATTGGCCACAATGCCATCGACCGTAACGACGACGTCTACGAGGCCGCTTCCGATGAGGCTGCGCTCGATCAGTACGTTGAGTTGGTCAAGCCCGGCAAACTCACTCGACGGTGCGGGTCCAAAGATGGTTGTCATGGGCACGCCATTGATCGTGACTTGCACACTGCTAGCGTTCCGGACGCCGGTTAAGAACAGCGAGAGAAACGCCTGATTTGCCGGTCCCAGATCGATCGCCGTGGCCGAGACGAGGGCTGTTTCGGTGAGTTGGCTATCCACGAAACGGAGCACATTCGCGGCCGGCAGGCCCGAGCCCGAGCCATTCGCGGTGAGATGCCGGGCGCGACCTCGACGACATTGATGGCGATTGAATGGCTTCCGCCGCTGGCTCGCCGCACTGTTAGCGTGGCCGCTCCCGTAGCGGTGCCGTCGGGAATCATAAAATTCAGTTGAGAGAACGCTCTTTGTGCATTCTCGGCAAACGCCCCGAACATCAAGCACGGTCGGCTGACACCTTGGCTGTCGGTGACGTCCACACTTGCACCACCCAGTTGAGTACCAAGGGGCAGTGTGGCGATTTCGTCGAAATCCGCCAGGAAGAGACCGAACAACGCGACAATCTCTTCCTCGGCCACATCGCCGGCTTCCAGCCGGGCCGAATGTGTTAACCCGGCCGCAGTAAACTCGATCTGAGGCGGCCCACCCATACCGCTGCCAACCTTGAAGATTGCAGCGTCGCTCGGACCGCCGCGGTAGTCCTCCCCTACAACTCCTGGGGTCGTCCTGAATCCTTCGCTGGACCCAAAGAGCAAGACTCCACCATCGGGGGTAGTCTTGGGACGACTCAGTATGTCCTGCCCGACCCCTCCGAAGTACGTCGAAAACTCCACGGCACCCGGACCCTTGGCGCCCAAGTTCAACGTTAAGAGATAGCCGTCGATTGATCCGGCAAAGCCGGCCTGCAAAGCGTCGGGCGAAGATGGCAGATTGCTCGACGATGTCAGCCCGCCAACGTGAATCCGGTTCCCGGCAGCAGCATCAGCAAAGAAGACGTCGAAGCCCTGTCCGCCGACGTAGGAACCATACTCAACCGCCTGAAGATTACTATCCAGGACCGCGACAAACCCATCGAAATCACCCCCGCCAAATGTAGATTGGAACGCACCGCTCGACGCGGGAAAATCCGAGGACGACGTCATACCCCCGACAACGACATTTCCGTTGCTCTTTCCATTCGTCGAAAGCGCGATGGATGTCGCCCCGTCCAGCGCGTCGCCACCTATAAGGGTTGACGCCTTTACTGAATAGTCGTCGGCCGCAAGTCTCATGATGAACGCACTGTGGCTGCCCTGAAGGGGGCTACCGTCGGTGGTGACAAAATCGGCGGAACTAGTCGTGCCGGCCAAATAGACGTCACCGTCGTCGTCGATAGTCAACCACGGAGCCAGTCCGAACTCGATCGCTATGCCGAATTGAACATCTAACTGAATTACCTCAAACTCAGAACCTGAACCTCCCAGGAACGTCGAATATTCAATGTTCGGTTCGTCCAGTCGCAGTACGCTGAAAAAGCCATCGAACGCTCCGCCTAGATACTGGGTTGACAGGGCGGTCGGCGTAGTTGGGAAGTTCTGCGAGGCGGTGTAGCCGGATAGCAGTAGTCGATTTGGGCCATCTGCGACCGTGCAAGTGCAGTTGTCGTGCGACGACCCGCCAAGGTAGCTGCTGAACGGCAGTGTGCCGCCGTCCTGGGACAGTTGGGACACAAATGCCGAGGTGAATCCGCTGATGTTGGCCTGGATCGCATTTGGCGTCGTGGGAAAGTCCGTCGACAGGGTGAATCCACAGATCGAGACAGATCCGTCTGGCATGATCGCGATTCCGTTCGGTGCTTCGATGAATTGTCCTCCCAGATAGGTCGAGAACACAATCTCCGATGCGTCGGGCCGAAGCAGCGTGACGAAGATATCCTCAAAACCCGCGTTGTTGACCCTGAGGGCGGGACCAGTTGCGCCGCTGGGGGAGTTTCCAAGAGCGCCCTTCGCCTTCAAGTTGATCAAATTCAAGATAGCCGCTGATCCGAGAGGACGCCACGGGGCCCCTCAGAGGGTGCGAAGAAACCCGCGTTGTTGCCCTGAGCGGGATTGGCCGAGAGGACGTCGTGGCTCCGGTGACTGCGATATCGCCGTTGTCAGCTATGTCACGGGCGGTAATGAAATCGCCTGCTGACCCACCGAGAAAGGTTGAGAAGGCCAAATCCGGATCGATGATCAAAGGATCCGGACGAATCGGACCCTCGATTTCAAATCCGACGCTGCCATCGTCACCGATCGCGTAAGTTGCTTCCGCTCGGATGAGTCCTTGAGCCGTGTCCCAGAACGCTTTTGGTGCGGTCCAGGTGGCCTGTCCGACAGGAGTAGAGACCTCGATTTCTCCCTGAGTGTTCAGGCGAATGCCGTCGTGACCGCTGAACCGGAGCGCGACCTCATGGACCGCATCGCCATGATCGAGCTCGATGCGATACCCCAGGCGACCGTTGTTGTTCTGAAACAGGAAGTCGACCCCCGAGTAGACGTCCGGGTACAGCACGGATCCGTAGAGAGGTACCCCTCTCTTCCATTTCTTTGGATCGTTGCCGATGAAGTAATTGGCCTTGCCAGGCAACTTGGCCTTTCCAACTGGGATGGTTGCCTTGTTCGTCCCGTGAAATGATAACTTCAGCGTTGCCGTATTGGGCGACGTTGGCCTATTGAATCCTCTGGGCGCGCGAATCCTGGGCTCGGACAGCCGGACTGCAATGGAGCGGGAGTCCAAGAGGACAGCATAGTTTGGGAAGCGCGCGCGATATCGCGGCGACGAGGCATCCCGATCCACTGCCTCGAACGCGACCGGCAGCGCGACCTAATGGACCGCATCGCCATGATCGACTCGATGCGATACCCCTAGGCGACCGTTGTGGTTTGGGAAGTCGATCCCCGATGGACGTCCGGCACACTGCACCCGTAGAGAGGTACCCCTCTCTTCCATTTCTTTGGACGTTGCCGATGAAGTAATTGGCCTTGCCAGGCAACTTGGGCTTTCCAACTGGGATGGTTGCGTTGTTCGTCCCGTCAAATGATAACGCAGCGTTGCCGTATTGGGCGACGTTGGCCTATTGAATCCTCTGGGCGCGCGATCCTGGGCACAGCCGGACTGCAATGGAGCGGGAGTCCAAGAGGACAGCATAGTTTGGGAAGCGCGCGCGATATCGCGGCGACGAGGCATCCCGATCCACTGGATACGCGACCGGCAATTGGCGTATATCAATACGCACGTCAGCCGCGGTTGGGTGCGTCGTCGGCAAACCGCCAATGGTTGCGGCCATGCAAGACATGCCGGTCATCAACAGAGCAAGTCTCGCAGACCAACCTACCGAATCGGCGAGTCGCCGAAGCAAACGAAAGAACGAGGGACTGCAGTTCAGCATGAATGCCTCCCGAGCGGAATTTAGCGTGGACCACTTAGAGTGTAGGTGGCTCGCTCTTCTCAAAGCAAGGTCGGGTACTCAAACGCCTGGGTCCCTTAAGCCGGCTCGCCGCCGTCTACGATTCGAGCACGAGAACCCTGCAGACGGATTGCTGTTGATAACAACCGATGTCACTCGGAATAGCTCAGAGCCTCGGTAGACCCCTGAGAGGAGATGAGGAGAGGAGAGGAGATGAGGGACAGCCAGAAAGCGCCGGGATAAACCGGCAGAGAGTCGGGGAGGAAGGAGCCCCACAACGAAGGAATAGCGAACCACGTTGACCTCGAGTCATGCGGGAGATGAGGGACAGCCACCGAACTCTCCCTGCCAGGTGCGGCCGAAATCTGCGATGGGAGGGAATGGTCTCGATGACGCGCGCGAAGGCGATCTCGGGGTCGGTCGTGAACTCCGGCTCGGGCCAGAAGGTCAGCACGAGGGCGGCGACGAAGTAGAGGACGACGAGGCTGCCAAGGCCGACAACGATCCGGCGCAACCACTTGCGGGTCTTCATGGGTGGACTCCTTTGTGCGGCAGGTGGGGTGAGCTCAGATGAAGTCGGTCTTCCGAGCCTAAGCCTCGATAGCTTAATGCGAGACGTCTAGCCGACCAAACGACAGCCCGATTCTAACGCTTCTCGGATTACTGTCGCGAACACATTAGACTTGGAGCGTCACCGTGAACGCTGCCGTGCGATCCGCCGCCGCGACACGTTGGACGATCTTATGTACCTTCTATTCCTTGGTATGTTGTTTCCCACCAGCGTGCTTCTTGATGATCCTGTAAGCAAAGAACGCTGCAATTGGCGCAACAACGATGAACCCGACAATCATCCCAAGCGCTTCTTCATTCATTATTCTTGCTCCTTAGATCCGACACATACTCCTATTGAATCGGCCAGTCTGAATCATCCAGTCTCGTCTTTTGGCAGCACGGGTGTAAACCCGGCGCGAATCATTCCGGCAAAGAGTGCGCGGCCCACCTCGCCGCCGAACTGCTCCTCCTCCGATTTGGAACTCCGACTCGAACATGGTACTCGCTCTCTTCTGCTGAGTGCAATGCAACGACTTTGCCTCGTAAGGCAGGCCCACGACGGCATCGAAGGGTCCCCTGCCCGCCCCCTGCCGTGATTCACGATCTGGTAGAAACGATTCTCCGTCTGGACTTCCAGTCTCGCGCCCGCTGGCAATTCTTCCAGATCAACGCCGCCCTCTACTTCTGACTGGATGATTCCTCGTTTGACGTCATCCCCAAAGCGCGACAACCCGGGCGCATCGGATCCGATGCAGGAGGCTTGGCGGTCCTTCATGGTCTGATTCTAACAAGGGAGCCGAGGGCAACTGATCAACCGCTCTCGCCGGGGCGGAGTCCACAGGGGCAGTCGTACGAAAACGTGGCGTTGCCCTCCGCCGCGAGGGTGAGGAGAAAAGGTTTAGCCTCCGAGAGCGCACCTTCCGGGCCGACATCGTGATACCAAATGCCACCAGTTTCGCCGGCTCCTCCGTTATAGACCAGATACCGTTTAGAGCTGTATCGGCAGTGGGCCGGGCGAGATGAGCGTCGGCGGCGGCGGTGACGTGGTACTCGAGCTCGTCCGTGCCGTTACACCCGTGGACGCCGTGCGACAAAGACGGTAAAGACAAGGAGCGCCACGCCGACCAGAGCCGGAGGGAGACCGACGAGGTAGACGGGCTTGTCCGGCACTATAAAGTAGAGAAATATCGCGAGGCCGACTCCCGCCGACGTGGTGACCATGCCTGCGAGCTTCTGGCCATCGAGCTGCCTTTCCCACCGCAGATTCTCCTCCTGACGCCCAGTGGGTTCAGCAGGCTCAGACGCCCCCTCCGACATGGCCGCATTCTGCTTCGTGGGAGCCCGCGCCGCAGTAGGCGCCGGCGACCGGCCTGATCTCATCCTGTCGGCCACCGTGCGCAGATCGATGATCAAGTCGGACGCCGTCTGATAGCGATCCTCGGGGCTCTTGGCCAGAGCTTTGCCCACGTGCGCCTCTAACTGCATCGGCACCCCCGTCCGCAGCCCTGTGATCGGCTCCGGCTCCTCATGGAGGATCGAATACATCACGGCTTGGTCGTAGTCGCCCTTGAAGGGCTGCTGGCCGGTAATCATTTCGTAGAGCACGACGCCCAGCGACCAGATGTCGGTGCGGCGGTCTGTTCCGGAGCCCTCGGTCTGCTCTGGGCTCATGTAGGCGGTCGTGCCCATCGTTTGGTCGTCGCGGGTCAGGCGGCTTGCCCACGTGAGCTGAGCCAGGCCGAAGTCCATGACTGTGACGTGGCCGTCTTCGCCGACCATGATGTTTTCGGGCTTGATGTCGCGGTGAACGATGCCACGCTTGTGAGCAGCGTCGAGGCCCTTGGCGACTTGCTGGGCAATGTCGAGCGCTTCGTTGAGCTTCAAAGGTCCGCGGTCGATCCTTTTGTCAAGAGACTCGCCCTCGACGAGCGCCATCGCGATGAAGGTCTTGCCTTCGGCTTCGTCAATCTCGTAGACCGTGCAGACGTTGGAGTGATCAAGCGCCGCCGATGCCTTGGCCTCACGTTCGAAACGCTTGCGGACTTCCTCGTCACCCAAGAGGTGGGCGGGCAAGAACTTGAGGGCGACTGTCCGATCTAGTTTCGAGTCCTCAGCCTTGTAGACGACCCCCATGCCACCCTCGCCGAGCTTGCTGAGGATCTTGTAGTGGCTGATCGTAGTCCCGATCAAGATGCATTGATTCTACCGCTCAGGCGTTACTGCCCGGATACCTAGCAGCCCGTGGCGGAAGTTCGAAGCTTCCCTTCGGGGACCGCTCAGGCGTTACTGCCCGGATACCTAGCCCTTTTTCGCGCGTCCACGGAATCAACAGCTTGCCGCTATCTTTCGCGCGCGAAAAAGGGCTGGCTGTCCCCAGAGCACACATTTACCACGGGCTGCTAGTGAAAGCAAGCGATCGCATGAACGACCCGCTGAGGGCTCCCAAAACCCCTGCGTAGAGCGCTCCTACGCCCTCCAGGCAGTGGTTTGAGCCTAGTACAGCGCCTCATCGTTCGGCGGGAAATTGTTTTTCAACATCTATGTGCCGACGGTTGAATCGCCGCCGCTCAGCGCCAAAAAACGCCCGGCGCAAGCTGAGCCCAGCGACAGTCCCATCCGGCTAATCCTTCCTTGTCGGCATCGGTTGATCCAGCCGCACCAGAAGAACGTGTAACGCCCTAACCGGAGAACCGGCAGGTTGCTGCATCCCGTCCGGAAGGTGGGCAGATCCACAGCGACGCCAGTTCACATTTCCGAAATTGGGGATTCTCGAAAGCGTCCTCGGGAAAGGAGTCCGGATCGGCAGCGCGACTCCAGCGGGAGTACAATTGGGTTTCTCCCACGCAAAGGGCACCCAAGGAAGGGACAACGAACCGTGAGCATTCCGCAACTCTCCGAAGCCGACCTGGCTCTGCTTCGCAAGTACGACACGCCGACGATCTGCAACGTCATCGAGGTTTTCAAAGTTCGCTCGCAGACCGAGGGCTACATGGACGGACGCATCCGCGCCTGCTTCCCCGAGATGCCGCCGATGGTCGGCTACGCGTCGACCGCCACCTTCCGGTCCGCCGCGCCGCCCGCGTCGGGCAACGTCTACGCCTCGCTCGACGCGCAGGTGGAGGGCTTTGCCAAGCTGCCGCAGCCGGTGGTGGTCGTGGTGCAAGACCTCGACGATCCGACCGTGGCCGCCACGTTCGGCGAGGTGATGACGACCATCTACAAGGGCTTCGGGTCGGCGGGTCTGATCACGAGCGGCGCGGCGCGCGATCTCGACCAGGTCCGCGCGATCGGTTTCCCTTGTTTCGCCGACGGCGTGATCTGCTCTCACGGCTACCCGCACATTATTGATCTTGAAGTGCCGGTTCACGTCGGAGGGCTGACCGTCCACCCGGGCGACCTGATCCACGGCGACGCCAACGGAGTGACCAACATCCCGCATGAGATCGCTTCGGAAGTTGCCCAAGCCTGCGAGGAGTTCGCCGCCGCCGAGGAAGTAGTGCTGGCCTACATCAGAGGAGGCAACATCACTCCCGCCGGCCTCGGCGAGGCCCGCAAAGAATGCGGCGCCATGATCACGAAAATCGGCGAACGCGTCACCACGAAGCAAACCGAGCCGTGACCGTAAGGGAGCGGTCCGGCACGCCTCTCCGACGCCCCGCGAAACGCCCTCGAGCCGAGACAGAGGCGCGGGTGTGAACCCGCGCGCTCCCGCAAGGCCGCACTCCCTTGCGGTCCGCCACCGCGACCCTATTTGGTTCCGTCTCTCCGGGTCAGGGAGCGGTCCGGCACGAACCCTAACGCAACTCACAATCAAACGTCTCTAGGCTGGCTACGTCCAGTCAGCCCGCGACAAGCCCCGGCAGGGGCGTCTGAGCGGTCTTCTTCACGCCGCCGCGCTGGTCGGGTGGAAAGAAACAGCCGCTCCTTTCGCGCCCCAACGTCACGTCAAGCCCAGCGGCCTTTGGGCCGCGTCAGATCTCGCGCCCGGACAGCCCCTCACGGTCACGGCTCGCTCCCCTACCCCGCCGTGACGTACTCGTCGGCGGCGCCCAAGTCTTCGGGCCGCCCGATGTCCCGCCAGAACCCTTCGATGCGGTGCCAACGCAAGCGGGCCCCGCCGGCCAACAACTGGTGAATCGCGTCGGTCAACTCATACTCGCCACGCGGTGACAAAGGGATGCGCTCCAACTCGTCAAACACCGCCGAGCCGAAGCAATAGATGCCGGCATTGACGAAGCGCGTAGTCGACGTCCCCTCCGGAGGCTTCTCGACGATGCGGGTGATGCGGTCGCCTTCGACATACACAGCGGCGCCTCGGTGGGGGTCGTCCACTTCCTTGACGGCAAGCACGCTGTCCGCGCCCTCGGCCAGATCGAAGATCGCCCGGTAGGTCGAGGCGCGGGCGAGGATGTCCCCGAAGGTGAGCAGCACGCGCTCGCCGCCCGCGAAGTCTTTCCCGAGTAGGGCGGCGCTTCCCGTTCCATCGGGCTTCTCCTGCACCACGTAGCTCAGCCGCGCCCGCGCCGGCCGATGGGTCTCGAAATACTCGCGAACGAGTTCGGCTTTGTAGCCGACGACCAGCAGAATCTCCTCCACCCCGGCTTCTTCGGCGCTCTCGACGATGTGCGCCAGCAGGGGCCGGCCCTGAATCGGCAGCATCGGCTTGGGCCGGTCCGCGGTCAGGTCCTTCATCCGCGTGCCGCGTCCGGCCGCCAGGATCACTCCTTTGGAAATCTTCACGGTCTTATCTGACCAGTCGGCGGAATTGCGCTACGCCTACGGCCGTGTGCGTACTTGATCGGCGGTGGGGAAGTCGTCGGGCACCATCTGTGTGACCTTGCCGCTCACCGCCCACTCGGCGCCACGCTGCAGAGTTGCGATGAAGCCAACGCAACTCATCGCGACGGCATCGTGTCCCAGTGTGGTGTGGAAGACGCGCCCAAGGCCGTAGTGGATGGCCATCAACATCGGCTCGTGTTCGCCGGTGCCGCGGGTGGCCGGATCGGAGTAGGCCGTAGCCAGCAGCGTCATCTGCTCGGCGGGCCCTCGCAGGCGGTCATAGAGTTCGTCCTCGGCATGCATCCACTTGGCTGGTAGGCCGGCGGTAATGGGGTGCTTCGCGTCTCGAATCGCGACCTGGAAAGCATGGCGCTTGCCGTGGCCTCCGCCGCGCCCGGCTTCGCGGTCGAGCACCAGCTTGCCGTCGCGGAAGCGCGCGTAGGGCCCCCAACGCTCGTCACGTTCGCCCCAACTGCCCAGCGCGATCATGCGGTTGTACTCTTTCCATTCAGGGAAGGCGTTGTTGGCCGCGTGGACCGAGACATAGGCTCCACCCTCCCGGACGTATTTCTCGAACGCCGCTTTCGTGGCCTGGGCCCAAGGCTCGCCATTGTAGTTCGAGACCACCACGTCGTAGGCGAGGAAGTCGGGCTTGAAGCCGCTCAGGTCGGAGCCCGTTGGAGGCGACGTTGCCACCTCCACCGTGAAGAGCCCGCTCGCCTCGAGCGCGCTCTTGATCAGCGGGGTCGTCTCTTGCCACTGGTGGTTGTTCTGGCCGTCGATCACGAGAGCTTCGTACTTCGGCGCCGCCGGGAGGCACAACGGCAACCACAACCCGAGCGCTAAAAGGAGGCGACGCCGGTTCCAGTTCATGAGATTGACTGCGATGCGCTTCACACACCCGCCGACGTGCTCAAGATGGTTCCCTTGTCCGACCCGGGGACGATCCGCGTCAAGTCGCCGCTGTCGATCGTCGGGCACCAGTAGCGCTCGACGTGCTCGACGACCATCTCGGTGCCGCGCGCGTGACTCACGTAGGGGAAGTCGCGCGGGTCGTACATCGCGTCGGTGAGATCGCGGGCTAGGACGACGTTCTTGCCCAGCTTCGTCAACTGCCGTATCCCGAACGGCCGGCCCAGCACGCACATGTTGGTATGGACGCCCATCATGACGACGTTCTGGATACCCAATTCTTCGAACAGGTTGTAGATCTCCTGCCCGTTGTCGCTGACGCCGTCGTATTCGGCGATTTCGATCGCCGGGTGCTGACGGCTCCAGGCAGGGTACGACTTGGGATCGTCGGGGTCGTCGCAGCCGCCATCGGAGTCGTCAATCGGTAGGCGCACTTCCTTTTCCGGCTCGAGGTAGCACCAACGCTGAATCTTCACCGGCGGCTCGGTGTAGAGAGTTTCGATCATGCGGCGGCGCTGAGGTGTGCCGTCGTAGAAGTCCATCGTGTTGCTGGGCGCATGAATGATCTGCACCCCGAGCGCGCGGGCCGCCCTGACGACCTCGTTCATGCGCGGCGCGAACTCGTTCACGCGGCGCGCGGCCGCGCGGCACCAAGTGTCGTCCCACATGTCGCAGATGATGATGGCGGTTTCCGAAACCTTCCACCTGTCGTCCTCCTGTACGACGCGCAACTCGTCGATCGCTTCAATGCGCCAGCGCGCGTGGATCGCGAGCGCCCCTTTGCGCGTGGGCCGGTTCGGCAGCCTGGTCGCGCTTTGCCCTCGCACGAGAGGACTGAAAGCCAGACCTGAAAGCGTCAACAGCGCGCGGCGTCGATTGAGCATGAAGCAACCTCCGTGGTCGTCCGTATTGTATCCGATGACGGCGATTGTCTCCGATGCCTGGGCGGCCGCGGCGTGGCGTGCCGAGCCAGTGCTCGGCTCCTGTCCCCGACCCACCAAAGCCCTCTCTAGGGACGCACACGGCCGCCTTCGCCGAAGGATGTCAACCGTTTCCCCTCATCAGTCCACCCACCACGGGTATGAAATAATCACGGGACCACGTTTGCAGGTTCTTTTGTAGGTTCGACGCAAATGAAAATCCAAAGTTACACAACTCATGTCGTGACCCTGCCGCCCGACGTCGGCGCGCTCGACCAGGCGCCGCCGGCCATCCGAGGCGACTTCGTCACGTTACAACTCCAGACCGATGACGGTGTCGACGGCATCGGCTACGCCGGCTTCGCCAGCCCGTTGATGACGAAGGCGCTCAAGGAAGCCGTCGACGCTCTCACCGAGCAGACCCTCGGCGACGACCCGATGCGCGTGGAAGCAATCGGCTCGAAGCTGCTCGAGCTCGGCGGACGCGGCGCGCCGTCAGGCCTGGTGATGCGCGCCATCTCGGCCATCGACATCGCGCTGTGGGACCTCAAAGGCAAGGCGCTCAACCAGCCGGTCTATAAGCTCCTGGGCGGCTTTCGCGACCGCGTCCCCACCTACGCCAGCGGCTACCTCTGGCGTCACTACGACGCCGCGGCCCTCGCCGAGAAAGGCGCCGCGTTGGTCGAGGAGGGCTTTCGCGCCATGAAGTTCCGCATGGGCGCCGAGCCGACCGACGCACAAGAGATCGAGCGCATGGACGCCCTGCGTGACGCCGTGGGCGACGACATCGACCTGATGGTTGACATCAACCAGGGCTGGGACGTCAACCGCTCGATCGCCATGGGCCGCGAGATGGAGGCGTGCGCCCTCTACTGGCTCGAAGATCCCACCCACTACGAAGACTTCGACGGCCTCGCCCGCATCGCCGACGCCCTCGACACGCCGATCGCCGCAGGCGAGTACTTGTGGGGCGTCGCGCCGTTCCGCTCGTTCCTCGAGCGGCGCTCGGTCGACATCGTGATGGTCGACATCATGCGCGTCGTCGGCCTGACCCAATGGATGAAGGTCGCGCACATGGCCGAAGCCTGGAACCTGCCGGTGGTCAGCCACCTGGCGCCGGAGGTTCTGATGCACGCCGTGGCCGCCGTCCCCAACGGCCTCACGGTCGAGCACATGCCCTGGGCCCTGCCTCTGTTCAACGAAGAGCTGACGATGCAGGACGGCCAATTGGTCCTGCCGCAGCAGCCGGGCCTAGGACTTACGTTCGATGAGTCCCGGTTCTCGTACTAAGGGCGCACATCGCGTTGTACACTGACTACGGTGCTCAAGTATCACGCAGCGTTCTACCTCCCTCCGAAGACGGACAGAATGGTTGTCGCGAAAGTGCTTGACTTCCCCGGCGCGCTCAGCGCCATCCGGGGAGAACTTCGGCCAGTGGCCTCCCTCGGTGATCGGCCGCGGGGCGCCGCCCAAGGCCGGCACGACGTAAATCCCGCCCTCGTTACGGTCTGATCGGAAAGCGATCCGTGTTCCATCGGGCGAAAACGAAGGCTCATATTCGTCGGCCGGATCACTCGTCAGCTGGACGGGTTCGCCAGCCCCGATTTGCAGGGTCCACAGATCGAGGTTGCCCTGGCCGGCGCGGTCCGAGGCGAAGACCACGAACTTGCCGTCAGGTGAAATCGACGGCTGGTACGTGAGCCCGGAGTCAAAAGTGAGCGGTGTGAGCTTGGATGGCGGGACTGGTCCTCCAGCCGGCGGGCGGATCAGCCACCACGTGGCGGCGAAGGCTACCGCCAGCACGGCAACGCCAGCGACGATCTTCGTGGCCGGCGTCCAACTGCTCGTTCGCGGCGGTTGGTCGGGTGCGGCCGGTGGGGACCCGTCAGGCTGCTTCTCGCCCCCGACAGATTCGACCGGAGCGATGAACCGGTAGCCCCGCCGGGGCAGGGTCTCCACATAGCGGGGACTGCTGGAGGAGTCCCCCAGCACCTCCCGCACCTTGTTGATGGCCTTGTTCAGGCTGTGGTCGAAATCGACGAAGGTGTCGTCGGACCAGATCCGCTGCCGCAACTCCTCCCTCGTTACCAGCTCGCCCGGCTTCTCCAGTAGGGCCGCCAGCACCTGAAACGGCTGTTCCTGCAGCTTGATCCTGCGGCCCTGCTTGCGAAGCTCCCCCGTCGCCCGGTCGACTTCAAACGGGCCGAAGCAAATCCGGCGGAACGAATTGGGACCTTCCATACGGAAGTCCTCCCATCACGCTCCAAAGATTAGCACCAATCGGTGCGAGAGGGTATCCCGATCAGGGGACTTCTCAAGCAAGTTACCTGATATCAGCAACTTATCTGGGGATCATCTGGGGATCTCCGCGGCACTTCGATTTCCCCAAAAAGGTAGCTCCCGTCCATGGAGATCCCACCTCCCCTGACGGAAGCTCGGCGTGAACCTACCGCGAACGGAGGCAAACGCCGTGAAAAGATCATTCCGAAATTCCCTGACCTTAGGTGTTCTTTTGATTCACTGCTCCCCAGGCTTTGGCGAGAGCCTCCCGCTCCCCAGGCTTTGGCGAGAGCCTCCCGGCTAGGGAGCCTCTGACGGCTATCGAGGTGCGCGTCTATGACTACTCTGGGGTTCCAGCAGCGCAACTGGCAGAGATGGAAACGCAGGCCACCCGGATCCTCAGCAAAGCTAGAATCCGGTCCGCGTGGTTGAACTGTCGAGTCTCTGGTGCGGAACTAACAAAACATCCGGATTGTGAGCACCCTCGGACGCCCACGACTATCGTTCTGAGAATCGTCGAAGGGGGATCGGCCACAAGGAAGCGCTTCGGATTCACGGGATTGGGTTTCGCCGCGGTGGCGGACAAAGGAGGATTCCTGGCCACCGTGATCATGAGCCGAGTGGAGCAGCTCAGCCGGGAAGGAGCGGCGACCCGAGGCGAAATTCTCGGCCACGCCGTGGCGCACGAGATCGGCCACCTCCTCCTGAACAGCACCTCACACTCTCTCGCCGGAGTCATGCAAGCCCACTGGGACCGAGGGGATCTTCGCAAGATGGCCGCCGCGAGTCTGTTGTTCACCAGCCAGGAATCGGGCCTTATGAGGGGAAACGTGGTGAGACGGTCGAGACGCTGAGCAGTCCATTCTAGTTTCGACGGGTTCATCTTTGTGGGGTTGGTTAGGTTCCCGGGTTTGGCACGCCGTGCTAGGATTAATGCGCCGCTGCGCGGCTTGGCTGGATCGTGAAACGTGAGTCGTGATTCGTGAGCACGGCTCAAACGCCCCTGCCGGGGCTGGTTCCCAGGTCCCTCATCTGCATGCGACTGAGCCCGAAGCAGTGGCCAGAGAGCACCCTCTGAAATCGAAACGGGCCCAAAAGGGCCCAAAAGGGGGCCCAAAAGGGGACGGAGCCCTTTTCGGTACGAGCCCGTAGCGCGGATCTCGGTTCTCAGATCCGCGGCGTTCCCCCAACCACCGATTTCGGTCACAGAACTTTCAGGTTTTGATCTCCTTGATTCCACAACACTTAGCCTGCGCAGCCACCTTCCACGCCCACCACCCCACCGTATCCTGAGAGCGAAGAACGCCGGCCCAATGGCTGGCGTCCCGAGCCGCGCGGACCAAACCGCGCGGCTTTTCACTTTCAGGAGGACAACATTATGACGACGGACAAACAACGCAAGGCGAACCGCCAAAACGCCAAGAAATCAACCGGCCCCCGCACCCCCGAAGGCAAAGCCCGCTCTTCACAGAACGCACTCAAGCACGGCCTCCTCGCCCGCGACGCCGTCATGGCCGACGAGGACCCCGCCGAATACGACCGCCAACTCCAAATCCTCGAAGAAAACCTCTTCCCCAAGAACGCCATCGAATTCGAGCTCGTCCTCCAGATCGCCGACTCTCGTTGGCGATTGCGCCGCATCACCCGCATCGAGGCCGGTCTCACCACCTACCAGTACCACGGCACCGACCGCGCCACCCGCGAACGCTACCCCGACACCGTCGTCCCGGGCCGCAACGGCGAGAACCAACTGCTGGGCAAGAGCATGCAGGACCACACCCAGGCCCTCCACAACCTGGCTCGCTACCGCACCATGACGAGCCGCGACATCACGCGCGCTCTGCGGATGATCCGGCAACTGCGCAAAGACGAATACGAGTGCAAAGAGAATCGCGCCGCCAACGGGGCGATCCACCGCCGGACCGTCACCGACCCGGACCCCTACAACACCCCCGACCCGATGGAGCCCCAACCGCCGCGCTACGAGCCACCGGCGGCGGCGGCGCAGACCTCCAACCCGATCGGCTTCCGCGCCGAGTTCGTGCCCAGCCCCCAAGCGACGCTCGGCGACGAATCACGAAAACCAAACCACGGGTCACCAAGGATGGGCCGAGCCCACAGACGAACCCAAGGCCCCGTGAAAACAAAGGGTTTGAGCACCGCCGAAGCCCTCAGGACGAATTACGGAACGAACCGCACCCCCGTCGCGCCCGTTCCGAGCCGCCTGGCAACGGAGGTACTGGGGAGGTAATCGCCGCCCAACAGCGCAAAAACAACGTCGAGGTCAACGACAACATGAGACCCTACACCCGCAGTGCGCCTTATCGGGGTTGTGGCGCGGACGCCCACGTCTGCCGCATCGACACTCCTGTCGATGCTTGGTCCGCGGTGTGGCGCGGGCCTCTGGCCCGGAGCGTCGCCTCCCGGTCGACGTGTGTCGGTATGAGTACCGACACGGCACGTCTGGGGACGCGCGCCACTGGCCTCTGGCGTTAGCCATGGGACATCGTGCCGCCGCATCATGGGTCACGAATCACGAAACACGAAACACGGATCACGATTCACAGGTCACGAATCACAATTCACAGCCGCTTGACTTCGCCGCCCCGTACGCGATACAAACCAGCGCATGGAACGCAGACACTTGTTGCAAACCCTCGGACTCGCGGCGGCGGCCGGCTTGATGGCTCCTCGTACTTCGTGGGCCGCGCCTCCGACTCCCGACACGTCGCTCAAGATCACCGGCGTGCGGATCGTTAAGACGCGCCCCAAGCGTCCCGTGCCGAGCTACGCGCCGACGCCCGGTTCGTGGTCGACCGGCCGCGTCGAGGTCGCCAACCCGGTCTCGATCTACCCCAAGTACAAGCCGATGCGGAGCCTCTTCATGCCCGACGCCGGCGGTGTGTCGAGCTTCACGGTCGAGATCACGACCGATAAAGGCATCAAGGGCTACGGCCGCGGCGGTCCCGGCGGCGGGCCGATCATCGAGGGCCACCTCACCAAGCTCCTGCTGGGCGAGAACGCGCTCGACATCGAAAAGCTGTGGGACCTGCTGTGGCGCGCCACCATGTTCTATGGCCGCAAGGGGGTCGTCGTCAACGCCATCAGCGGCGTCGACCTGGCGCTGTGGGATATCGCCGGCAAAGCCTGGGGCCTGCCCGTCTACCGGCTGCTGGGCGGTGAGACCAAGCCGCGCATCCCGAGCTATTGCACCGGCAATGACATCGAGCAGCACGTCGAGTTCGGCTACACCAAGCTCAAGTTGGCGCTGCCCTACGGTCCGGTGGACGGCCGCGAAGGCATTCGCAAGAACGTCGAGTTGGTCAAGCGGGCGCGCGCGGCGGTGGGGCGCGACGGCGAGGTGATGATGGATTGCTGGATGGCGTTGACCGAGCGCTACACGCTCGAGCTGTGCGAGGCGTTCGAGCCCTATCGCGTCTACTGGATGGAGGAGTGCCTGCCACCGGGTGACTACGCGGGCTTCGGGCGGCTACGGGAGCAGATCAAGTCGACGCGCATCGTCACCGGCGAGCATGTCTATACGCGCTACGGCTTCCGGGAACTGTTGAAGCACCGCGGGGCGGAGATTTGGCAGCCGGACATCCACTGGTGCGGCGGGTTGACGGAGATGCGGCGGATCGGGGCGCTGGCGGCGGCCTACGACATCCCGGTGATCCCGCACGGCGGCGGGCAGCGCGATGCGGTGCACTTCATCATGGCGACGCCGAACAGTCCGTGGGCCGAGATGTTTATGCCGGCGCCGGGCGGGCCGGATGTGGTCTACGAGCGCTATGAGCAGGACAACAACTTGACGCGTGGTCCCGAGGGGATCTATACCAAGCCGTCGGATGAGCCGGGGTTTGGCTGGGATATCGAGGTCGTGTGAGGAGCGGGGTGTGAGGAGTTCGTGGGATCGGCGTGTCGGTTCGTGGGCTAAGGTGTTCCCCTTTTGCCAACTCCCCCGAAAAATCCAAACAAATCAGTATCTAGACGAAACAAAATAGAAAAGACGACGGTTTATACTGGAGGGCGTTACCACCCCGGCGACTCCACGATGAGCAAATACTGGACGATCGTCCTACCGTGTGCCCTGTGCGGTGTTGCCTACTACACCTATACCAGCGGCGGCCATTTCAGTCAGTGGTTTCAGCGATTGGTCGACCCGCTGCTATGGCTCGGAAAGGCGATCGCGAATACGATCTTCGGCGTGTAGGGGTCGAACAAGCTAGTGGCATGCCGGTCAGGTCGAGTTTCATCTTGCCGCTCCGCGCCTATCGCGGTTCGGCTTTGAAAAATCGGCTCGGGTGATCACGGCTCACTGCTTCCACTTGAGCTTGAAACGGTATTTGGCGTCGCCGCCCTTGGGGTCGGAAATCTGAACGACCGCCATGAACTGGTTCTGCGTCCAGGGCCTCTCCACAAGAACCATCTCTCCCCGGCCGTCTTTCTTGTCAAGCTCGATCTTCTTCAACGTGTCGGCGGGCAGGGGCTGCGAGAACTCGAACCAGTCGAGCTTCAGCGGCCGGCCGCTGAGCGTTTCCGCAAACACGCGGTTGCCGCGCAGACGCAAGATCACCGTGCCGTCGACGCGGCCCTTGAACTCGAAATCGCCCTCGTCATCGCGGTCATACTTGCGTGGGTCATTCTCGTCGGAGAACAACTCGATGCCGGCGACTTGGTCCTGCCTGGGGAAGGGAGAGGCCACCGGAGGCGCCTCTGGAGAGGGCGCCGGAGAGGTCACCGGAAGGGCCGCGGGAGGCGCCGACCCCGGCTGGGCCGAGCGCGGATGCCGCGCAAAGATGCCGGCCTGCGACGTGCCGGTGTTCGACGTGCCGGTATTTGACGGGCCGGTGCTTGACGTACCGGTCCGGGACGCGCCGGCGCGCGACCGCGGAGGTGGTGGAGCCACTTGCAAAACTGGCCCGTCCCGTTCCCATTCGACGCGGACGTGGTAGCGGTCGCCGCCGCCTTTGGGATCGGAGATCTTCAGCTTCGCCGTGTATTGGTTGGCCGCGGTAGGCTCTTCGAGCAGGCGGACCGTGCCGCGGCCGTCCTTCCTATCGAACAGGAACTTCCGAAACGCAGCTCTCGGGACGGGCTGGCTGTATTCCGAGCCCATGTCTCGTGGCGCACGGCCATTGTGGACGGCGTAGCGAACCCCGTCCCCTTGCAGCAGGACGTCGATCTCGCCGTCGACTTGGAGACGCAGGTCGAAGCGGCCCTTCTTCGAGCCGGGATCGAAGTTGCTGCTAGGCCGCGCCCGGAACGCAGGGGGGCTCGCCGAGGGCAGAGGCGTTGGGGATGGCCGGGGGCTCGTCTGCGTGTAGACCGGCGGCTGAGGCGTGGGTACCGCCGGCGGCGCGGGCGCTGTTACCCGCGGCCCGCCGATCCCGAGATAGGGGTTGTAGATGTAGTTGACCGAGAAAGGTGGCGGCATGCGGAGGTTCTGCGAAACGCCGTAGGCCGGGTCGAGGCCCCACTGCCCGGTCGCCAGCACTTTCTTCTTGCGAGTCCGCCCGTCGTGCCAGCCCCAGAAAGGCTTGGCTTTGTTGGAGCCGTGCTTGCGGCCGTAAAACGAGCCTGCGACCTGCGCTTGGCCCGCGCCCGGACGGCCGCCGTAGGGCTGGTAGGAGTAGTAGGCGTCGAAGGTGCGCTCGCGGGAGGCGTTGCGGCTCTGTGCCCGCTGCCACCAGTGCTCGTGGATTGACACCAGCTCGTAGCCGATGTTGCGATCGTTGCCATGCCGAGGCCGCTCCGCCCTGCCCTTGTAGGCGTACGTCACGCCGGTGCCGGCCTTGAACTCGTTGCGGCTGAGCGAGAAGTACGAATGCCGGTCTCTCGAGCCGAAGACGCCGTGACCGCCGGCCTCGATGAAGATGACCGGATGAGACTCCTGATACAGTTCGATGTCGCCGTCAATGTTATGAACATTCTTCCGTACTTTGCGGTCGTTGCGGTAGGAGTAGATGTTGTTGTGCGCGAGCGTTTCCATGACCTGCAAGCGTCCATGGGGTGACCCGTCTTTGGCGACGGTGAGGATCAGCCCTTCGTTGTCGTTCTCATGGCAGGTGCCCACCACGCACTTGTCGGAGTAGTCGCGCGGGTGAAAGAAGTTGTAGACGAGAAACCAGTGCGTGTCGGTCTCCATCACGGCGTAGTGGACGTAGGCCTGCGAGCTGCCCTCGAACGCCTTGTCCCAGTTGTTGTCGCCGCGCCAGTCGCCGTCGAGATCAAACCGCGCCAGGTAGTCGGACTTCGGTTGGAACCACGTCTCCTGTGCCACGAAGGGGGCGTAATGTTCAACCAGCGAACGGTAGCGGTCGCCCAAGCGGCGTTCGCCCGCGAAGTTGGTTGTCTCCTTCGGCTTCAGCGACGGCGCGTTGCGGTCGACCTGCACCGTTGCCGAGGCGGTCTTGCCGTTGAGGGTCGCTTCGATCGTGTGCTTGCCCGGGCGGTCGGAGGCCGTGAAAAGGACGGAGTCCTGCAGCACGTAGCTCGCCTGGGCCCGGCCGAAGATGAGTGCTCCCAACCCGGTGCCCTCCGCCGAGTAGAACGACTCGCTCTCTTTGCCCTGGTAACGGAACGGCTTCGAGAGCCAACCGGCGTTTGAGTTCTTGAGGACAACCTTGGCTCCACCTTCGCGCAGGCGCACCTTCGTTTTCTTGTCCTCTGCGTCGGTCACCTCGCCGTAGGCCAACACCTGAACGACCAGGCTTTCGTATGGACGCACGCGGGCGCCGGCGGGATCGGTGCGGAGTTGAATCTCGGTTACCAGCAGTTGGTTCTGGGCGCTGACGAGACTCGACAGCAAGACTGCCATAACGATGATTCGAATGAAACAGATCATGGTGGCCCCCTTCGGTCCGCGCATCGGGAAGAAGGCGAACGATTACGTCATCGGGCTCTCACTAATTTGAGCACAGCGCTTCATAAAGTAGCAATGGATCGATCGGCCGGCGGTGGACGCGCCTGTACAGCCGTAGCCGGCCCACTCATTGCCAACCCCGACGCAGCCTCGTGATAGGGTTGTGCTTGAGACGGTACGCGAGGACGAGCCGTTTCCCTGAATGCTTGCCGCCGATAACTCCGCGAGGAACATGTCTGTCGGGGGCAAGCCCGGCTCATGGTACGTGACCGGCGCCCGCGTGGCGCTCGACGCCAGCCGCGCGGCCTGCTTGGATGTGGAGATCCGGGGCGGCCGTATTCACCGGCTGCGCGAGCCGGGTAGCGGGTCCCCCGTGCCCGGCGACGAGGTACTGGAGCGCGACGGCCGGCTGCTGCTGCCCGGTCTGGTCAACACCCACGACCATCTCAACTTCAGCCTGTTTCCGAAGCTGGGACGAGGCCCCTATCCGAACGCGCGCGCCTGGTCCGACGACATCTATCGGCCCACCGAGTCGCCCGTGCGGGAGCACCTCGGGGTTCCCCAGGCGGATCGGTTGGTCTGGGGCGGCATCCGGAACCTGCTCGGCGGCGTGACGACCGTGTGTCATCACAACCCCTACGACACGACGGTTTTTGAGAGTGATTTTCCGATCCGTGTCGTCAAGGAGTTCGGTTGGGCGCACTCGCTCGCGTTCGACGACGACGTCGCGCAGCGATTCCAGCAGACGCCGCCCGACTGGCCGTTTATTCTTCACCTTGGGGAGGGCACGGACAGCGAAAGCCAGGAAGAGATCTTCCGGCTCGCTCAGATGGGCGCGCTACACCGGCGCACGGTGCTGGTGCACGGTGTCGGCCTTGATGACGCGGGGCTTGCACTGGTGCAGCAGAGCCAGGCTTCGATGATTTGGTGTCCCAGCTCTAACGTGTTCCTGCTGGGGCAGACCCTCGACGACGGCTTCTGGGAAAAGGGGATTCCGACGGCGCTGGCGACGGATTCGAGCCTCACCGCCAACGGCGATCTGTTCGACGAGGTGGCGGCCGCCGCACGCCGCAGCTCCCTTTCAAGGGAGGCCCTCTACGAGAAGGTCACCACGACCGCCGCACAGGTTCTGCGTTTGCGGAACGGGGAAGGGACTTTGCGCGAGGCGGGCGTGGCGGACTTCGTTGCGGTTCGAGACACGGGCGGCCGGCCTTGCGATGTTCTTGCGGAGTTGAGAGCCAAGGATGTTGAGATGGTTGTGGTGGGCGGGCGTGTCAAGTTGATCGCCCAGGCGTATCGTGAGGCTGTCCCGGGACCGGTGGTATCGTGCCTGCATCGTGTAACGGTCGGGGACGTTTCGGTCCTAGTTCATGCCGACATCCCGCGACTCATGGCAAGTGCCGCGGCTGCCGTCGGTGGAGACCTGCGACTGGCGGGAAAACGTATTCTGACTTGAGAAGGCGCCGTGGCCGGGTAGTGGAGGGCCGGGAACGCTACGGGCCCTGATCGTCCGAATCAGTCGAGTCGCGATCGTACCGGGAGACCGGGAAGTGGCTGAAGCCGGCAGAGGAAGGACGCTGAAAACGCCCTTACAGCACGGTCGGGAACGCTTCACCGGCCGTAAACGACCGGCCTAGTGTGCCCAGCATGGGCTGTTTCGTGTGAGTTGCAAGATGCGGAAGTGCTTTTGGCTGCGTTGGCACAACAAGCGCGGCCGCCAGAGAGCGTTACGGCGGCTGGGGGTGGGCGAAGGACTGCTGCGTGTAGTCGCGACGCGTCGTGGAGCGTGGAGTATGGCGCATCATGTGTTGTTGCACACGGGGCTGTCGAACGTCACTCTGAAGCGCTACGGGTTTGTGGTGCCATCGAATCTTGCGGCGTACGGGTAAAGTCGCTGGGTCCAACCGCCGGATACGGAAAACCGTATGTCCGGTGGTGTGGGAGGGTGCCGGGGCGCAATCCCCGTCACCCGACCCGATCAACGCGCTTCGCGCGGAAGCCGCCTGAAGGCTGCCTGAAGGCGGTTGAAGGCGACAATGTCGACACCGAACAAATCGCATAGGGCAGACAGCAACTTGGCCGGAGGCACGACCGGTTGCCGCCCGCCGGTGCTGCACTCGCGAGTCACATGAACTCACTCGAACCGATCGTCAGGAAGCTGCCGATTCTGATCTTGTTTCCGCATAGCCGTTGTAACTGCCGCTGTGTGATGTGCGACATCTGGAAGATCACGGCTGCCGAGGAGATCAGCGTCGAGGAGCTCGCCGGGTATGCCGACGACATCGCATCGCTCGGCGTCGAGTGGGTTGTCTTCTCCGGCGGCGAGCCGCTGATGCACAGCGATCTTTTTCGCTTGGCCGAAGTGCTCGGCGAGCGCGAGATTCGCACCAGCCTGCTGACCACCGGCCTGTTGCTTCGAAAGAACGCGGCGCGGGTGGTCGAGGGCCTCGGCGATGTGATTGTTTCTCTCGATGGCCCGCCGGGGGTGCACGATGCGATCCGCCGCGTCTCGGGAGCGTATGGGCGGCTGGCCGACGGGGTCAGGGCGCTGCATGAGCTTCGTCCAGGCTACCCGGTCACGGGCCGCTGCACCGTGCAGCAAGCGAACCACCGGTACCTTCGGGATACCGTCAAGACGGCGCGCGAGTTGGGCCTTGCCTCGATCTCCTTCCTGGCCGCGGATCTGACATCGGGAGCGTTCAACCGCGGTGACGGCTGGCCGGATGAACGGCAGGGTGAAGTCGGGTTGAGTGTTGAGGAGACGCGGGCCTTGGGGGTGGAGGTGGAGGCGGTGATTCGCGAGCGAAAAGATGATGTCGCGTCCGGGTACATCCGTGAGTCGCCAGAGAAGCTGCGGCGAATTGTGCGGCACTTCGAAGCTCGGATAGGATTGGCCGAGCCTTCCGCGCCGAGTTGTAATGCTCCTTGGGTCTCGGCGGTGGTTGAGACGGACGGCACCTTGCGCCCGTGTTTCTTTCACCAGCCGATCGGGAATGTGCGAACGCAAGGGTTGGCGGGGGCGCTGAATAGTGTTGAGGCCGTTGCTTTTCGGGAGAGGTTGCGGGTTGCGGAGGATCCGGTTTGCCGGCGGTGTACGTGTTCGTTGAATTGGCGGGGGGAGGATGGCGGGGGTGGCACAGGCGGATGTGGCTTCGTGAGAACTTCTCCTGGGCCCCTTCAGGGCTTCCCGAGATGATCGCTGCGTACCCACGGCTGAAGCCGTGGTCTATTTTCCTCCGTCCGCTTCGCGGACTCGCGTTTTGCGTGGGATGATTGACCGTCGTCAGAGCAACATCCAACGGAGCTTCGCGGCTTTTACGGGGGCGGCGGTGTAGCTCTTTAGAGAGAGTTCGGTGCTTGCGGGGCAAGAGCCGAGCATGGCTCGGCTCGGGGCCGGGCATGCCGTGCTTCTACATTGCGGGTCGTCCCCATCGGGCCCAACGAGAGCGAGCAACGAGAACGAGCGTTGCCACGTGAGCCGGAAGTGCGTGACAATGTCGCCGGGCTACGAACCATGACAAACGAAACTCCTAAGAATGCTCTCTCCCGCCGCGATGTGCTGGCCGGCATGGTGGCCGGCGCCTTCGGTGCGCAAGGCTGCCGCCAACCGCCCGGGCCCGAACTCCGTATGGCGCTGTTCGAAGCCGATGTCACACCGCAGGCCGAGGGGCATCCTTTGCTCGCCAACCGGGTGTCGCGGTCGGTGGTCGATCCGCTGTTCGCGAAGGGGTTTGTTCTCCAGGGCGCGGGCGAGGCGATTGTCCTCGTGTCGATCGATTGGTGCGAGATTCGTAACGAGTCGTACGAGCTTTGGCGGTCGAAGTTGGCGGAAGCCGCCGGGACGACCAAGCAGCGGGTGCTCGTCACTTGCATTCACCAACACGATGCACCCTACACCGACCGCGGCGCACAGAAGCTCTTCGATGAGCACGACATTTCGGGCGATCTCTGCGACGTCGAGTTCGAAGACCGGATGATCGAGCGTGTCGCGAGTGCCGTTGGCGAAGGGCTGTCCGGCGCGCGGCCGATCACACACCTTGGCATGGGACAAGCCAAGGTCGACCACCTCGCTTCGAATCGCCGATACGTGCGCGAGGATGGCACGGTCTCGTGGGGACGCGGTAGTACCACTCGTGATGCGAAGATTCGAGCCAAGCCGCTGGGGACGATCGACCCGTGGGTCAAGACCCTCAGTTTCTGGGACGGCGATGACGCGGTCGCGGCTGTGAGCTGCTATGCGACGCACCCTATGAGTTACTACGGCGACGGCGACATCTCGGCGGACTTCGTCGGCATGGCCCGCGCGAGTTTGCAGAAGGACACACCGGACACCCTGCAGATCTATGTCTCCGGTTGCAGCGGTGACGTGACCGTAGGTAGCCACAACGACGGCAGCCACGAGAACCGGCCCATCTTCGCCGACCGCCTCTATCAGGGGATGGCCGCGGCTTGGAAGGCGACCGAGAAGTTTCCTCTCGAAGCGGTCGGTTTCCGCTTGGCGGAGATGCGGCTCGCTCCGCGCGAGTCGCCCGGGTACAAGCTGGAAGAGTACCGGAGCACGATCACGGATTCGCCGACGCCGTTTCGCGAGCGCATGACGGCCGCGATGGGGCTGAGTTGGCGAGAGCGTTACGACTCCGGCCATGCGATCGACGTCCCGTGCGTTGATTTTGGCCGGGCGCAACTGGTGTTGATGCCGGCCGAATCGTTTGTGCAGTACCAGCTTTGGGCGCAGGAGTTGCGTCCGGACTCGTTTGTGATGGTGATGGGGTACAGCGAGTGCGCGCCTGGGTATATCCCCACTGCCGCGGACGCCGCGGACGGGTATAACGACCATTACAGTTGGGTGGCGTTCCCTGAGTGTGAGGAAACGATGCGGGGTGCGTTGGCGGCGGTGTTGAAGGAACGGGCCGGCTGAGCCAAGAGCTATGCCTCTGCTCAGGATCAGCTTGCCCGTTCGAGACCACCGGGCACGGCGTGCCGTGCCCCTACATTGTTGAGTGTACGATCGTCGGCGAACGACAACCAAACCCTCGTTGGACCATGGATAAGCGGCGAAGGCAGGAGGTTCTAATCTAGAGGCTTTGCGTGCCGTCAAGGTTCGTGCCGGACCGCTCCCTGACGGTCACGGCTCGGTTGCCTCCGTGGCTCAGTTGTGGCACAGCTTGCACATGACTTCGCGCGGCAGTATCAGGTGCTTGGCCGCCGTCGAGCCATGGGCGTTGTGGCATTGGCCGCACTCGACGAAATCGTGGACGGGGTGGGCGTGGACGCCGACGAACGGTTCCTGCTCGTGGCAGTCGAAGCAGCCGCCCTTGAAACGGAAGCGGCCGCGGCGGCTCACACCGTGACACTGCGTGCATTCCACGCCGGGGACAGGCGGGTGGTCCTGAAAAGGTTTGAACTCGGCCGGGGCATTCTCGCCGACGAAGAAACGCACCTCCTTGCGGCCGCCGTCCCAAACGAGCGCTAGCCGATGTTCGCCCGCGGCTGGGGTCAACTTGGCATGGAAGACGTTGGGGAAGGGCTCTTCGGCCCCGATCGGTTGCCCGTCAAGTTCAAGCTTTCCCGCCGGCGCCGTCGCGACGATACTTACCTCGCCGGCCGGAAGGGCCGAGCTGTCCGGAGGCCGCATGATCTTGCCGGCCTCGTTCGGCAACTGTGCCCACGCGGGGCTCGCGACCGCCAACAGCAGGGCAACCTGCCAAGCAGGCGCATAGCGCGCCGGCTCTGCGCCTCCGTGCAAGGCACACTCTGGGGAACGCCTTGGGCCGCGACTCATCGTCGCCGGCTCCTCACAGGTGAATCCTGCAAATGTATCCCCCGTGCTTGCCGTCGTGGGCGCCGCCGCCTCGCACGAATGCCGAGTCACTGTAATATAGGACGCCTTTGTGCATCGTCATCCCGTGCGGATCGGGGTCGACACCTTTCGCGAGCTGGACCGCCTCCCGCACCTGGCCATCCTTCGCGTCGAGGCGTTGAATCAGGTAGTCGTTCGAGAACATGCACCACACCGAGTCGCCGTCGACGGCGATGCCATGGGCGCGCTCGAGCGTGATGGGGATGCTGTGCAGGGCGTTGAAGTTCGCGTCGAATCGTGTGAGTGTCTTCTGGTGCAGGGTCGTTACCCACAGCGAGTCGTTCCCCCAGGCGAGGCCGTGCACGCCGCCGCCGCCGGGAACCGGATAACGCGCCACCGTCTTGCCGCTCTTGGCGTCAACCTTGTGCACCTCGCCGGTCTTGGTGTCGGTCGGCCGCGGGTCGCGGCGGCTCGCCGGACCGTTCGCCGCCATCCACAGGTAGCCGCCGCCGTAGGCGATGCCGCTGGTGTTCGATGACAGGGTCTCGACCGCGCGCAAGACCCGGCCGGTCTTCCAATCGAGCAGGTAGGCCAGGTCGGTTACCTGCTCGCCGACCCACAGGCCTTCGTCGGACGCCTCCAAGGCGTTCGGATGTCCGTCCGGCGACTTCCACAGTGTTTCTACCTTCGGTTTGCGGACGGTGTACTCCTTTGCCGCGAGTGGAGCCGCCGCCAATGTCGCCAATAGAGTTCGTCTCGTCAGCATCATGGCCTCCTCACTATAGATATAAGGGTCACCCAGAGCGCGCACTGCAACCTTGGTAGTCGGACGTCTTCTCACAGCGTGTAGTTGCGAATCCGAACCAGCCGGCGGTCAATGTCGGAGACCTTCGCGACGCCGGACATGCCCATGTCGAGCGCCAACTCGGTCCGCAGTAACTCGATGACACGGGTGACCCCGCGCTGCCCGAACGTTGTCAAACCCCACAAGTAGGGGCGGGCAATACCCACCGCCGTGGCGCCCAGCGCCAGCGCCTTCAAAACATCGCTGCCACGCCGGAAGCCGCCGTCGATCAGCACCGGGATCTTCCCGCCCGCCGCCTGCACGCACTCCGGCAACGCCTCGATCGTACCGCCAACGTGGTCGAGTTGCCTTGCGCCGTGGCTGGAAACGACCACGCCCGACATCCCGGTTTTCACCGCCATGTCCGTATCCTCGGACGTGAGGATGCCCTTGATGACAATGGGCAGATCGGTCATCTCGCGAAGCCGGCGCACCGTGTCCCAGGTCGGGGTCGGAAACGGGCGCGAGGGATAGCCGCCGGTTCGCCAAGGCTCGTCGCCTTCCTTGTAGATCAGGTTGCCCTGGGCGTCACGCGGAACTCCGGTGCTGCACCAACTCCGCACCAACTTGTTATGGATGCTCCGTTCGCGATGCGAGACATGCATGATGTCGACGGTGAAGCAGATGCCGTGGCAGCCTTGGTCCTCGAGCCGCTCGACGAAGTTGAGCATCATGTTCTCGGTGCGGAACTCCCCGCCGGTCGTGACCTGCCACCAGTTCTTCGGCCCCGCCCCTGAACGGATCACGTCTTCGATGCCGCCGTTGGTGATCATCAGCGAGCCGGTTTCGCCGGCGGCTTTCGCGACCTCCTTTTCGCCGTCGGGATAGAAGCAGTTCTTGCCGCCTGCCGGGTCGATGAAGATCGGATGCTTGAGTTTGCGGCCGAACAACTCGGTCTCGAGATCGATCTTGTGGACGTCGGTGAGAAAACGCGGCCGCAGGAGGATGCGGCCGAACGCCTTTCGCGCATCGCGCAAGGCGGCCTCGTCGCTCGCGCCTTCCGCCATGTAGTCCCACGCGACGGGATCGAGCTTCCGCTGGGCCAGCTTGGCGAAGTCGAGCACGTTGGCCGGCTCGAGGACCGGGTCGATCTTGGGAGGCCCCTGCCCCTGCAGCCATTGCCGCTGGAGCAGCGGCGAAGCCGCGAAAAGCTGCGCCAGGGCCTGTAGCGCCTTGCGTCGATTGACCTTCATTGGTTCTCCCAGTTGCGAGTCGCCCGGCGCCTTTCGAAGGGCTCAGCCGGACTGAGCGAACGTATCACGCGCCTGTGCTGGTGTCAACAAAAGGGCGTCTGCCAGGATGCCATGTTTAGCTCAGACAGGGGGGAATCAGGGATCTTCGGGCGCCGGCAAGGCCTGTTCCGACCCTGAAAATTTACTCCCAAAGGGGGTTGTATCCCACCGAAGCCCTCTGGTATCATAGAGAATTTTTCGGGGTCGCTCCTGGTTGAGGCGATGGTTTCGGCTATCGAATCTCTCGCGGAGCCAACCCGGAGTGGTACCGGTACAATGCTCCAGTGCTGTAGTTCTTCGGATGAGGGACAACGGTTGAGGGAGTGACTGTACGGCAGTTCTCTTGTGGACAACGTTTCTTGCGAAGAAATCTTGTGGAGAAAAAGGAGATTGAGATGGCAGCGATGAAAAAGATCTCGTTGGTGCTGGCGGTGGTGATGGGCACTGGCGAACGTGGGCGTGGCGAGCGCCCAGTTTGTGGACTCTGGGGTATGCACTTGACTCCCGAAGCCCCAAGGTCTAGTATCCGGGCTCTGGAGGACTATTCGCGCACGCTGGGGAGTTTCAAGAGCGCTTCGCCTTCAGGTTTCAAAGTCAACCGCTGCCGTCCCCCCGCGGGGCGCAATGAGCGGCGGCTATAGGACCCACGACCGCTGCCCGATGGCCCCTCGAGGGTACGGTCGCCGCAGTCGCCGACCACAAGGTGTGGGGTCGTCGGGAGTCAAGTGCATACCCCGATGTGGACTTTCCGATGCAGCCGCTGGGACGCATCACTTGCGTCGCCACGTTTGTGCCCAACCTGTTACGGTCGGAGAACCTCTCCGCCCGCACCGGTGACTCACGGCTGGACTGTACCAACGACGGCGTGTTCAACCCCTTCACGCCGAATAACATTACGCAGTACGTGTTGATGAACGTCAACCTGACGCTGAACACGGCTGTGACCAACATGTTGGCCGGGGGCGATGCGCTGGTCGTCGTCAACGACAACAACGCTTGGAATCCCCAGGTCGGGTCGTTGTTGCCCGACGATGGCTGTGGGTTCATCCTCGGCAGTTTTGGGGGCTCATTCCCGGTGCCGGACCAACGCTATCCGTGTCCGCAGAAGGCCTTCATCTCGGGGCCGTCGACGCTGACCTGGAACGGGATTCAGTTCCCGGTGCCGGGCGCGCCGAATGACCTGAGCGCCCTGCCGGCGCCGGACATGAATGGCATTCCGATCTGCGACGACTTCTTCGACCAGGTGAGCACGGACTCGTGCTTTGACCTGACGACGACGTTGCGGTTCACCAACGTACGGGGCAACGCGGCGGCGCTGGGGGCCGGCGGGACGATCATTGCGACCTTGGGCGTGACGGCGTTTGCATCGATCTCGGTGCAGACCAACCAAGGCGCGGTGGGCATCATCCTGCAGGGCCTGATCACGAGCGTCACCCCGGCACCGGCGGGGCTGCAGTGCGAGCACTACGAAAACGGCTTCTTGGTTCACCTCGACGAAGGATTTGCGGCGGCGTTCAAGACGCTGGGCGAGCCTTCGTTTGTGAACGGAGACAACGCGACCGAGAACGGCTATCCGGTGTTGGAGGACAACCGTCCGTTTGCCGATCCCCAACCGGACGGGGGACTGGAGGCGCCGCCACGCAGGCGACGCGCTTCATCATCCGCCTCACCAACGCACCGGCGGGGCTGACGATCAGAGCGCCGGGCGCCTGGGAGCAAACCACTACCGTCGCCCTGGGCGGCGGCGTTAACCCGGGTCGCTGCGATGTGGATCCGATCAGCCCCGGCAGCGCCAACGCCTTGTGTGTCGAACGGGTCGCGGGCACGGACGTGAACGGCGCCGGAGGTTCGACCGCTGGGACGGCGACGACCGGCGGCGACGACGACTACGCGGTGCCCCTGGACGCCAGCGGCAATGGGTACATCGTGTACGAGCTCAAGGACGGCGATCCGTTCTTGCCGCAGGGCCTGTGGATTCCGTTCAGTGTCGATTGGTGGCCGGACACGAGTCTAGACTTGCCGGCGATCGGCTCGGGGCAGGTGGACGCGCGGTTTGCACCGTTGAGCACCGTCGGTGTGTGGCAAGCAACGAACCGAAGCCACGATTTGTGGACGTGGGCGCCGATCCGGTGACGGTCGTCACGGTGGTGAGATGCGCGACCACGTTGCTGTTCCCGTTCGTAACCAACCGCTTCGGATTTGACACGGGCATCGCGGTGTCGAACACGTCCGAAGACTGGAAGGGGACGGCGAAACAGCGGGGCGTCTGCATGGTGCACTACATCGGCAACATCGGGGATGACGGACCGAGGGTGCCGATGGATGAGACCTCGGGGGTCATCGAGGGCGGTGAACAGATGACGTTTACGCTCTCGGCGGGCAACCCGATATGGGACCTGGTCGGAGCGCCGGACTTCCAAGGCTTCCTGGTGATCATGTGCGAGTTCCAATGGGCACATGGGTATGCATTCATCACCGACGGAGCGGCGGGGATTCCGACGCTGGCACAGGGGTATCTGGCCCTGGTGCTGCAATATGACGCCAGCGGCGCCCGCCTGATTGACTGCCAATTCCGGGGCGGCGCGCACGTAGGCTGCCCCTCGGAGGGCCTGAACCACTAAGGGTTCACCCTACGCAATCAACCTTTCAACCAGAGGGGGGCTTCGGTCCCCCTCTTTTTTATTCCCCGAGGGGCGTCACTTCAGAGGTTCCCGGCAGAAGCGGCATGCCGTTCGACGCCATCGAACCACGCCGCGAACGCCAACCGTCACTTGAGATACGGCAGCATCTGCTTGAATTCGGGCCGGCGGCTGTCGCCCAGCAGTTCGTACGAGGCCATTTCGGTGGAGGAGATGACCGCCCCCGCGTCTCGCATGCGGTCGATGCCAAGCCTGGCGTTGGCTGCCGTCCGTGAACCCGTCGCGTCGCTGACGACATGGACGCGGTAGCCTTCGTCGAGCACACCCAGCGCGGTTTGCATGACACAAATGTGGGCTTCGACGCCCACCAGCAGCACCGTTCCCCCGGTGGGCAGGGTCCCGGCAAGCTTGCGCCGGAACGCCTCGTCGCCCGCGCCTCCGAAACAGACCTTGTCGAGGGCCTCGACCGCGGCGAGTTCGGCAATCTCAGGTACGGTGTCGCCCAGGCCCTCGCGGTACTGGGTCGTCACCACCGTCGGAAGCGAAAGGGTCTTGGCCAGGCGTAGCAGCGTCTTGGTGTTGGCGAGCACCGCGCCGATACCCTCGATGGCCGGAGCCAGCTTCTCTTGAAGGTCGACCACGACGAGCATCGTGGCTTCGGGTCGGATCAACAGGTCCCGGCTCGGCATCGCCTGATTGTAACGAAAGCTCGGACGCGCCTATTCCGCCGCGTCACTCACTCAACCAGCCTCGGTGGAGTCGCCGTCGGGACGAAAGAAGCGAGCCGCTAGAATGTGAAAGTGATTCGCGAACGTTTGTTACGGCTTGAGGAGCGTGTGGCCGAGGCGGCGCGGTCCGCCGGACGCGAACCGGCGGAGATCACGGTCGTGGCGGTATCGAAGGTCAAGCCGGCCGCCGACATCGCCGCAGCCTACGAAGCCGGACAGCGGCACTTCGGCGAGAACTACGTCCAGGAGTTCCAGGAGAAATCCGGGCAACTCAGCGACCTGCCCGGGGCCGTGTTCCACTTTATCGGCAAGCTCCAAAGCAACAAGACGACCCCGGCCGCCAAGCTGTTCGACGTGATCCAAACCGTTGACAGCGCCAAGATTGCGCAGCGCCTCAACCGCGCGGGCACGCCTCTGGACGTCTTCCTCGAAGTCAAGCTGTCGGCCGCCGAGGAGACCAAAGGCGGGATGCCCGATGAGCAGATCGCGCAGGTCAAAGAGGCTGTGGAGGTTTGCGAGAATCTGCGCCTGCGGGGCTTGATGGGGATGCCGCCCTGGTCTGACGACCCCGAACACAGCCGACCGTACTTTCGCCGTCTATGTGAGCTGGCCGAGCGGCACGGCCTCCGTGAGCTGTCGATGGGTATGAGCCACGATTTCGCCGTAGCGATTGAAGAAGGCACGACCCTAATCCGAGTGGGCACGGCCATCTTCGGCGAGCGAGTTTATCGCACATGAAGGTGGCGGTCGTCTCTCCGTTTCCGCCCGTTCGCTCGGGCGTGGCCGACTACGCGGCCCGCATCGCCGACGCCGTTGCCCGGCACACCGATGTGACGCGCATCTCTTCGCCTAAGCGGGCGCCTCTTGAGCAGTTCGATGCCGTGCTCTATCACATGGGCAATCATGCCCTGCACGGGCCGATCTACGAAGCGGCGCTCGCGGTGCCGGGGGCGCTGGTTCTCCACGACGCCGCGCTGCACCATTTCGCCCTGGGATGGTTCCCCAGAGAGCGGTATATCGAGGAATTCGTTTACAACTATGGCGAGTGGTTCCGCGACTGCGCCGAAGACCTTTGGCGTGAGCGAGCGCTGTCGGCGGCCGAGGAGCGCTACTTCCACTACCCCATGCTGCGCCGGCTCGTGGAACGGTGCCGCTGCGTCATCGTTCACAATCCGGCTGCGCGCCGCGCCGTCGAGGAAACCGCCCGCGCAGCCGGGACCTCAACCCATATCGCGGAGATCCCCCACTTCGTCGACCTCCCCGAGTTGCCCGACGACGCCGAACGCAGGGCTGTTCGCCGCTCGCTGGGGATCTCCGACGAGGAGGTGGTGGTTTCCTGCTTCGGGTTCCTGCGCCCAGCCAAGCGGCTACGGTCGTTGTTCGATGCGGTCGACGCGGTTTCTCTACCGCTGCGCATTCTGCTGGTCGGAGAATTCGACTCCCCCGACTACGAGGCTTCGCTGGCGCCGCGGCTTGCGCAGCGCCATGTGACGAGGTTCCCCTATGTAGGTGAGCAGGAGTTTCAGCGTTTGGTGAGCATTACCGACATATCAGTGAACATCCGCTATCCGTCGGCCGGTGAGACTTCCGGGATCACCATGCGAATGATGGCGCTGGCCAAGGCCACGATCGTGAGCCGTGGTGAAGAGACCGCGGCCTTGCCGTCGGACGCCGTGCTTCGGGTGGATGCCGACGAAGCAGAGACCGAAATGCTGGCACACTATCTCAGCCTGTTGGGGCAGCACCCGGAAGCGCGGAATCTCTTCGGCAGGAACGCGCGCCGACATGTGGCCGGGCAACATTCGCTGGGCCGCGTGACGGAACTCTACCTAGACGTCTTGCGTGGGCTGAGCAGCCCTCGAGAGGCGGTGGCGGGACCCACCACTAGTGATCGAGCGGGCTCGTAGCCGGCATTTCTTGCCGGCAGGGTGCGAAGGGTGGCAACGTGCTGAGCCGGGGCGTGAGCAGCGATCAGCTGTTTAGCCGGAGGGCGCCGACTAGATCGGCTGAACCGGCGATGCCCCCCACTTGAAGAAACCTTCGGAACTCGTCGACAATCCTGCCGAGCGACTCAGGGTCCCAGAAGGTCGCCGTACCCACCTGTACGGCCGAAGCGCCGGCGAGGAGGAACTCCGCGACATCCTCACCGGTCGCGATCCCGCCTATGCCGATGACCGGAATGCGCACAGCCTGCGCAGCCTGGTAGACCATTCGCAGTGCGAGTGGCTTGATGGCGGGCCCCGACAGTCCGCCGAAATTGGCGCCGAGGCCGGGCCGCCTTGTCCGCGCGTCGATCGCCATGCCGAGAAAGGTGTTAACGAGCGACAGCGCGTCGGCGCCGGCTTCTTCCGCGGCACGGGCCATGGAGGCGATGTCGGTCACGTTAGGGGAGAGCTTGACGATCAACGGACGCAACGGCCCCGAGGGCCGGCGCGCGACCGCCTTCCTGGCCAGGCTGACGACCTCGCTCAGCAGGCCCGGGTCTGACCCGAACTGCATGCCGCCGTGCTTGGTGTTCGGGCACGAGACGTTCAGCTCGTAGCCGGCCAGCCCTTCGGCGTCCTCGAGCACGCGCAGCACCTCGACGTAATCGTTGGGCTCGTAGCCGAACACGTTGGCGAAGACCGCCGTGTCGAGTCCGGCCAGTTTTGGGAGTTTCTCTTCAACGAAGGCCCGCACGCCCACGTTCTGTAGGCCGATCGAGTTCAGCATCCCCGACGGCGTCTCGACGAGCCGTGGTGGCGGGTTGCCTGCGATGGGTTCCTTCGAGAGACCCTTGACGACGAATCCGCCGAGGCGAGTCAGGTCGAAGATGCTCTCGAACTCCAGGCCGTAACCGAAGGTCCCGCTGGAGGCGATGACCGGGTTCTTGAGGTGAAGGCCGCAGAACTGCGTTTCGAGATCGGGCACGCGCTTCTCAGTTAGGCGGCGGAGGACCGACCAGGGTGGGGGTCTCGGGCTGAGAGTCCGGCCGAAGTGCTTCCGTCAAGGCCCGTCCCGTGGCCGCTCCCGGCGGGGCGATACCCAGCAGCGCCGCTAGGGTGGGGGCAACCGAGGAGGCGTCCACGACCGGCCCAAACCGCTGCGTCTGGAACGCGGGCCCCAGGAAGATCAGCGGCACGTCGGTGTCGTAGCGGTACGGCGAGCCCGAGCCGACGCCGCGGCCCTGGCCGAAGTCCTCGGTGAAGTACGGCTCGTAGAGCAGCATCAAATCGCCCGACCGCCCGGAGTGCCGGCCACGCAGTAGACGACTGCGTAGAGCCGAGGGCACGGCCTCCACGCCGGGAGCATAGTAGCCCGCCACACCCTGTACGCCGGTCGTCGCGGCCTCGCCCGCGGCCTCGATGACCGCACGGCGCTTTGCGGACGCCGCCTGCCGGGCGGTCTCACTCAAGTAGACAAACGGCCGGACATACTTCTCGACGAAAGCGTCGCTACCAAACTCCGCGGCCAGTCGGTCGTTCATCGCCTTGACGACGAGCCCTCCGTCGACGCGGCCGGCCGGCAGCCCTTCCCGGCGCAGCGACTCGGGCATGGGAGGTGTGCCGTGCAAGGCAGTGAAGACGACCGCGGCGTTTTCAAGGCCGATCGCCTCGTCCAAACTGGCGAGGAAGTCGGCGATCATCTCGTCGAGCCGCAGCACCATGTCGCGCATCAGCGGGGAATACGCGCCCGTCTCCAGGGCGAGCAAGGCGGGAGCGCTGAGGTTGACGATGAGCAGATCCGTGTATCCGAGCTGTCCGAGTTGTTCCTCGTCGATGGCCTTGCGCGCCAGATTCAAGACCTCTTCGGCGGCAAAGGGCGAGGAGCGGTAGAGCATGCGATAGCCGTTGTGCTCGCCCGGCTTGCCTAGGTGAAGCACCCGCAGCGGCAGGGCGTCGGGAGGGGCGTCGAGGGCGGTCCATGGCCGGCCCTCGTGGCGTGAGTTGTCGTTGTGCGTGTTGAAGACTCTCACCCAGTCGGGCAGGTCGTCGCGGTAGTACAACGCGGTTGCAAACCGCCCGTGCGAATCCTTCCAGTAGCAACCGGCGGGCCGGCGTCCGGCCAGCAGGATGGCGGGACCGGGGCGGTCCGAGATAGCTACCACGCGTGAGCGCCCCCCCGTTGCCCACCGCAACTGGTCGGCCAGGGTGGAGCCGATCAGCCGTCCCGGCGACGGAGTTGCGTTGGGCCCGGCGTCCTCCGCGCTGACGACTTTCGAGGCGCCGGCATCATACCAGCGGTCCGCCACGATGCCGTGGGTCTCGGGGTAGGCGCCCGTGGCCAGCGTAGCCGCGTTTGGGGCCGCGAGCGTCACGGCGTGGTCGAAGCGGCAACGCGGAAAAACCGCGCCTTCCGAGAGCAGCCGTTGGAATCCGCCGGCGGAGAAACCAGGCCGGTACAGATCCAGATAGTCGGCCCGAAATTGCTCGGCGACGATGAGCACGACCAGGTTCGGCCGCGGAAAAGCCCCCGCGTGAAGAGAGCTAGACGACCAGAATACCACCAACAAGCAAGCACCGATGATGAATCGGGTCAGCCTGGCCTTTGTTGAGAGGTCGCGCATCCTTTGGGGAGACAGGTTCCACGGAAGGTAGGGGCCGCGATCCGTATGTGGGCCGACGGCCGGTTGGGTCGTAAGGCGCATGACGTGTGAGTGGGGAACGAAGAGGCGGGTGTTGGTCGTCGTCCTCTACTCACGGGGTGGCGCGAAGGGAAAAGCTCAAACGCCCCTGCCGGGGCTGGGACCGGTTGGGCGTTTTTCCCACGGCTTGCGCCGTGGGCTATTTTCGGACGCCCCTGCCCGGGGCTTGGACCCGTAGTTGGATGCATCAGGTTGCGCCGAGGGGGAGCCGCGGACTCCCGTCCGCGGCTCTGAAGCTTTGGGTGGCACGGTTGCGGCAGGCCGAGGCGTTAGGTGGTCCTCAAGGTTACGTGCGGGAGCGTGTAACTTACCTCACTCGCTCGGGCGAGGGTTCCCACGGCGCCCATGTTACAATCTCGAAAAAGCACTTCAGACAGTGGTTCGAAGAGCAAAGTGGTTCGGAGAGTAGTTCCGCCTCCGCGGGGAGAGTTTCTCATCATGTCGTTGCGAATCTGTAGTCTTGGTGTGCTCGTGGGTCTTGTGTGGGCCGGCGTTACCTGGGCCCAGGGCGGTCCAGCCGGCTCCCTATTCGGGAAGGGTCAATCTGATCGGGTCTTGGCGACGATCGGCGACAAGGACTACACGCTCCGGGACGTGCGCCGCATGCGCTCGTTGATCCAGCCGGGCCTTCAGGCCCAGACCTCCCAAATGACGAACCGGCAGTTTCTCGGGCTGATGCACAATCTGATCGCCACGGCCAAGGCAGCCGAGAGCGAGGGTCTGCTCGAAAAGGAGCCCTATAATGCCCAGTGGGAGTTTATGCGTTTGCAGTTTCTTGCGAACACTTACGCCAACGAGCTTGGTCGGACCATCACGGTGCCTGACCAAGAGCTTCGCGATTTCTACGAGCAGAACAAGAGCCGCTACGAGTCGGTGAGTGTTTCGGCCATCTATCTGCACTACCAGCCGACGGCCGGCGCGCCGTCGCCGAGTTCCCCGCAGCGTCCTAGCGAAGCTGAGGCCAAGGCCAAGGCCGAAGAGCTGCTCGCAGCCATCCAGGGCGGCGCGGACTTCGCGGAACTGGCGCGCAAGCACTCCGACGACACGGCCTCGGCCAAGAACGGCGGTGTACTGGGCGCCTTCAATATGGATTCATCGATCCCAGCGGCGATCAAGGCGGCGATTTTGGGACTGCAAGCCGGCGAAGTCTCGGAGATCGTCAAGGACGCCGGCCGGTTCTACATTTTCAAGGCCACCGGCCGGGAAGGCAAGCCCTTTGACGAGATCAAGTCGGAACTAGAACCGCAACTGCGCAGCCGCAAGCTGCTGCTCACGACACAGAAAGCGCAAACGTCGGTACCGATCGAGTTCACCGACGACCCCTCGTTGGATGAGTCTCCGTCGGTCCGGCCCGGCGGGGGTGGCAAGAAGTAGATTCGCGTTTGCCCCTTGACCGTCATCCCAAGGGTGACGGGTCCGCGCCTCCATTGCGGATGTGGATGTAGTTCGCGGCGCGGGCACGGCATGCCGTGCCCCTACTTTTCGGTTCACCGCATGTGAGCGAGCGATCACGTTGGCCAGGTGTTGCTCTCGATCAAGTGCGGCGCGCATTTCGCTTCGTCCAAGGCGACACCGTGGCCCGGCGTCGCCGGCGGATAGGCGTAGCCGTTCTCGATCCGCAGGGGCTCGACAACAAAGCGGCTCAGGAACGGGATATGCTCCACCCACAGAGCGTTGGGGACCCCGCAGGTGACTTGGATGTGCAACTCCATCAGGAAGTGCGGTGAAACGTTGACGTTGAAGCTGTGCGCCATGTGAGCAATGCGCAGCCACTCGGTGATGCCGCCGACGCGGCCCACGTCGGGCTGAAGAATCGAGACCGCGTCGCGCGCCAGATACTCCTTGAAGACGTGCCGGTTGTAGAGACTCTCGCCGAGCGCAATCGGGATCGAGGTGGCACGGCGCAGTTTTTCGTGGCCGAGAACGTCGTCCGCCTCGATCGGCTCCTCGAGCCAGAAAAGGTCGAACTCTTCGAACAGCCGCGCCCGCGCGATGGCTTCGGCCGCCGTCCAGTGGAGATTGGCGTCGACCATGAGCTTGACGTCGGGGCCAATGACTTCACGGACGGCACGGATGCGCGCGACGTCTTCGGAGCGGTTGGGTTTACCCACCTTAATCTTGATGCCGGTGTAGCCTTGCTGGACTTGTTCCGCTGCTTGCGTGACCAACTCTTGCTCGGTGTGGTTCAGCCAACCGCCGTCGGTGTCGTACACAGGCATGCGGTCGCGGCAGCCGCCCAGAAGCTTGTATAGAGGCAGGTCGGCGTGCTTGGCCTTGAGGTCCCATAGGGCGATGTCGATCGCGCACATGGCGACGGAGGCGACACCACCGCGGCCCACCCAGTGCGGACCCCACCACATCTTTTCCCACAAGCGCTCGATGTCGTTGGGGTCCTCGCCTAACACCAGCGGCACGAACTCGTCGTCGAGAAAAACTTTGACGGCCCGGCCGCCCCGCCCGATGGTATAGGCGAAACCGACGCCCTCGGCGCCCTGGTCGGTGTGAACCGTCGCCGTGATCACCTCCATGGAGTCGAACTCCTGGATGGCGTCGACGATTTTGCGATGAGCGGGGAGGCGGTAGAAGTGCGTGTCGATTCGGGTGATCTTCATGAATGTGATTCAGACGGTTCAGACCCGAATCGGAAGCTCGATCAGGATCTCATCTTGTGCGGCGAAGGGCGCGCCGCAGTGGGGACAGAACTTGAAGGGGTAGAGAGTCGGCTGCTCATACTCGCCACCGCACTCGCCGCACTGGATCTCGTCGTTCCCGTAGCGTTCCTTCTCGATGATCTTGCGGCTCTCGTCGATGCGCGCCTCGCGTCCATTGATTGACAGCGCGCACCAGGGGCAGAAGCTGTAGGCCTCATAATCGCCTTCGGGGTACGGCAGGAAGCAGCGGTGGCAGCCAAGGGTGTCGTCGGCGGTGCGGTCGAGATGAGCCAGGATCTCATCGCGCAGTCGTAGCAGCGTGCGCAGGACGTGCGGTGGCAGATCGTCGCTCATGCTCGTTCGGTCGGGATGAGCCGCCCCATCGTCGCGCCCTTCAGGCCAGCAACGGCCGCAGGGCTTTGACGCCCGCGATCGCGCGCTCGATGTGCTCCGTCGTGTTGTAGAGGTGCGGACACAGCCGCAGCCCGCCCGTGGCCGAACCCGCGATGCCGTGCTTGTGGTACATCGCGGCGACGACCTTGGCGCGGTTCTCCGCCGGCACTTCGATGATGCAGACGCCGCCGCTGACTTTCGAATCCATGGGCGTGACGAGCTTCGCGCCGGCCTCCTTGAGCCCTTCTTTGAGAGCGGTGGCCAATCGGTAGACACGGGCCTCGGTGGCCGCGGCCCCAAGCGTGTTGTGGAACTCCACGGTCGTCGCGATGGCGGTGAGCCGCGAGTCATCGCGCTGGCCGAAGTTCTCGAACTTGCGCGCGCCCTTGAGAGTGGTGTCGGCGGTCGTGCCCCAACCCGGCGCGACGATGTTGGGCCAGATCTCGTCGATATGGTCCTTCCTGACGTAGAGCAGACCCACTTCGCGCGGTCCGCAGAACCATTTGTGCGAGCTGGCCGCATAGGAGTCGCAGTCCAAGTCATGCAGGTCAAGCTCGGCCATGCCCCACGACTGTGCGCCGTCGAGGTGGACGTACACGCCGCGCTTGTGCGCCTCGGCAATGATTTCCTTCGCCGGCAGCCGGATGCCGCTGCGGTTGGAAATGTGCGTGATCGAGAGTACGCGCGTCTTGGGCGAGAGGGCGTTGATGAACACGTCGACCAACTCGGCCTCGCTGCTCGGGTGCTTCGGGACGGGGATCTTTCGCACACTGAAGCCCTGCCGCTTTGCGCGGACGTCCCAAGCCACGTTGTTGGTCGGGTGGTTTTGCCCCCAGAGCAGCACTTCATCGCCGGCCTTGAGCGAGAGCCCGTTGTTGATGGTGTTGTTGGCCTCGCTGGTGTTGCGCACCAGGGCCACTTCGCCGGGGTCGGCGCCGATTTGCTTGGAGACGACGTGCCGGGACTTCTCGAGCAGCCCGGTGAACTTCCCGCGGTTGTTGAACGAGCAGTCGAAGTCGATGTCCTTGGTAAGACTCGCGACCTGCTCGGTGACGGCCCGCGGCGACGGGCAAAGGTTGGCCGCGTTCATGGGCACCTTGTCCTCGCTGAACGAGAACTGTTGGCGGACCAGGTTCCAGCGGCTCTCTTCGCCGGCGGTGGCGGCGAGCAACGGTTTGAGCTCGCTGAGCGAGGCGGCGGCTGCGGCGGCGCCGCCGAGGCGGCCGAGAAACGATCGGCGGGAAGCAAGATGCGGCATGTGAATTCCTCCGGGTGCTTGGCGCCGGCGAACCGGCGCAATCCCTATTCAACCAGCTTGCGCGTGAGCCGCAAGCCGAGGCACGGACTGACCAAATCATAACGCATGGGAACTGTCGCAGGGGCGTTCTTCGGACCCGGCCCAGGGCCGCGGGATCGACTCCGGACACCGGCGGCAACGACCGAGCGTTACACGGACTGGCTACGCTACGGGCGTGGGACTGGGGGCTGAGCCGATCTTCAATGAATGTCCGTCAAGCTTGGGCAGAAGAGATCGACCTGCGGAGTGATTTGCAGAGTTGTTCAAATGGCAAGCCGTTCGACCTCGTCGAACGTGATCTCATCCGACGTCCGATCGTAGAGCTTGGTGGTGCGCGGCGACTCGTGCGCCGCGATCGCCTGGGCGTTCCCGATGGTCCCGCCGTTAGAGCGTCGGCAGCGGCAGCACCGAGAGACGATCGCAGAGCCGCGTCCCGTCGCCCAGAATCCGTGCCACGGCCGGTGCGAAATCACGGAAGTTAGAGATTTATTTTTGCCCCTGTGTTGCGGGCCTTTGACGCACCCAGCAGGCCTCAAGGAGACCGGTTAGCCGGGGTACGCGTTCTAAGCTGGATAGCAGAAGGGGTTGTGGACTGGCTCACCTTCATCGTTGAGTTCACAAAAGCCGCTGCGTGGCCAGCAGTCACGGCCGGTTCCGTCTGGCTGTTCCGTAAGCAACTGGCGCTGCTGATTTCCAGGGGTATCCGGCGGATTCGCCTGGGTCCTGTTGAGATCGAGGGCAAATCACCAGACGAGCCTCGCAACCTCACCTGAGGACTACGTTAACCGGGCGATTGAGCAATTGACACGCCTGGTAGACACCCTGGGCTCCGGACTGACTGAAGAGCTTCGGGAGCTACGTAACTCATCTTGATGGTCCTGCTACAACTCATTGAGCTCGCCAAGCAGGTCAGAGATGGAATCGCGAGCTTCTAAGCCGTAGAGCCAAAAAAGAGGTCGCGAAGCCGCTGAGGGCGTTCTCGGGGTCGTGTGGACCTAGAGATACTCCCCCGTAGCCGGGAATCAGGGGGACGTCCACTTCCTCAGGGGCCGGCGAGACCGCATCGTTGCTCCTCTCGCGCTTGACCGTGCCGCTGGTCTACCGATCTGCTTAAAGTGAAGTATCCTCATGAGCGCCGACCGCTTGGGAGCCAATCCACATGCCGTCCGTTAGTTCCGCCGAGCATAAGAAGAAGGCCGCCGAGCGCGGGCCGGTGTCGGTGGCGGTCGTGACCGTCAGCGACACGCGCACGCCGGAGACCGACGTCAACGGCAAGTACATGCGCGAACAGATCGAGACGTCGGGCAACCGGGTGCATTCGTCGCGTATCGTTCCTGACGATCCTGCCCGCGTCGACGAGGTGCTCGACGAGCTGACCGCGCAGGACGACGTGCAAGTCGTGCTGTTCAATGGCGGCACGGGGCTAAGCCGGCGCGACACGACGTTTGACGTCATCAGCCGCAGGCTCGATAAGACGATGCCGGGCTTCGGCGAGATCTTCCGCACGTTGAGCTTCGAGCAGGTGGGGGCGGCGGCGATGCTGTCGCGTGCCATCGCGGGGGTCTGCAAGGGCAAGGTGGTTTTCTCGACGCCGGGCTCGCCGGCCGCCGTGCGTCTTGCCTGGGAAAAGTTGATCGGCCCGGAGTTGCAACACCTCGCCTGGGAAGTTGTTCGGTAGGCAAGGCCGCGGATCTCAAAACCGAGATCCGCGCTACGCGCGCCGACCTCAAACCGACAAGTCGGCGCTGGTGTGGCGTAAGGCTCCAGCCTTGCCGAGTCTCGATTCTTCGGGACTCAGGATGGCAAACGACCGAGCAGCGGCTATGGATCGAGGACCTGAAAACCGAGGAATCGGTTCTCGGCAAGCCGGGAGGCTTACACCACATGGCTACCCGTCAAGCAGCAGCCCAAGCATCGACACGAGTGTCGATGCGGCCGACGTGGGCGTCCGCGCCAGCTTGGGCGTCAAAGGTAGGCAAGGGGTGAGGATGCGTACCAGGTCGCGGCCAACCGCGGATTTCCATCCGCGGCTCGGTAGCTGCGATGAGTCGCCGCAACTTCCGTCCGCACGCCCCAGCTGAGCCCGGCCAGCAGGGGTATGGCAGACTAGTCTGATGTCGCTTGCGGGGAAGAGGAATCACAGGTTCCAGGGGCTTGTGCTCCAGGTTTTGTTCGTACTTTGTTGGGCGGCTCCGCTGACAGCGGACGTCGTCCTGCTCTTCAACGGCGACCGGCTGACCGGCGATGTGCAGGGCCTGAAGACCGCCAAGCTGTCGCTGAAGACCCGCTACGCCGGCACAGTCAACATTGACTGGAGCGAGGTCAAGAGCCTCGACACGGAAGGCTTCTTTCAAGTGCGGGCCGAGAGCGGCGTCCGTTACAGCGGAACGATTCGGTCGGGTGAAGAGGGCATCGAAGTGGTCGGCGAGGAGACGATCCCGGTCAACCGGGTGGACGTTGTGGAGATGACACCGACAAAGGACGGCAAGCCACCGGGGTTCTGGCAGACTCTCCAAGGGAGCGTCGATTTGGGATACACGTTCAACCGCGGCAACTCAAGGCTGAATCAGTCGTCCGTGGCGGTCACGAGTTCATATCAACAGGAGAAATACAGGCTCTCGGGCAGCGTGACCTCGCTGTTCAGCCGCCAGGACGAGTCCGACCCGACCAACCGCCAAACGGCCGACGCACGCTACGATCGCTACATCAACTCCCGGCGGTTCTCCTTCTTGCTCGGAGGGTTCGAGCGCGATGACCGCCAAAAACTGGACCTTCGCTCCCGCGCCGGCGCCGGCCTCGGCCTCACCCTGATTCAAAGCAAGAAAACGGAACTTTCGTTACTCGGGGGCATGACCTTCATCAACGAGCAATTTCGGCTGGAGCCTGACGAGTTGCCATCACTGGTCGGACCATCGTCGGCGGAGGCGCTGGCGGGCATCGAGTACCGGACGACTTGGATTCAAGGGATCGACGTCACGTCGAAACTGTCGTTCCTACCGAACGTTCTGGCCCAAAGGGGCCGTTTTCGTCTGGAGTATGACGGAACCTTGCGGGTCCCTTTGGTCAACAACTTCAACTGGAACTTGACGTTGTTCAACCGTTTCGACAGTTCCCCGCCACGAGAAAACGTTCAGCGGAATGACTATGGCATTGTTTCGGCGCTGGGGTATTCGTTCTGAGCGGCAGCGGGGGCTCTCCGCGCCACGGGCCGGCTTCGACTAGCCGCGCAACTCCTCGACGGCGGATTTGAGGGCTGCTTGGTAGACCCCGAAGTCGACGTTGTAAGAGATCAGGTTGTAGCCGAGCGCCATCCACTCTTTGGCTTGTTCGGTGCTGCTAGGTTGGATGCCGGCGGCTTGGCCGTGTTCGCGGGCGGCGGCTGCCACCCTTTTGAGCGCGTCGACAAAGCGCTCGTTCTTGAGTTCGCCAACGATCCCCATCGACGAGGTGAGATCGAAGTGCCCCACCCACAGCACGTCGACTCCGGGCGTGGAGGCGATGGCTTCGAGGTTGTCGAGCGCCGTGGTGCTCTCGATCTGGCAGATGACCATGTTGTTGCGGTTGGCCTCGTACATGTACTCCTTCGCGTTCGGGCGCTGGAAGTCATTGTGGGACGAGCCGAGGCCGAGTCCGCGCTCGCCGTCGGGTGCGTAGCGTACGGCGTCGACCACCTGCTTGGCTTGCTCAGGCGTCTTGACGTTGGGGACCATGATGCCAAGCGCGCCCAGGTCCATCAGACGAGCGATGAAGTGGTAGTCGCTGGAGGGGACCCGCACGAACGGCGCGACCGGGGTCGCCTTGAACCACGCCAACAGGTCGTTGACCTGGCCCATGTCGAGGCCGCCGTGTTCCATGTCGATGAGCACGAAATCGACGCCCGCCGCTTCGACGATCTTGGCGATGCCGCGCGTCGAGAACTCCATGATCATGTGGCCGATGGGGGTCTTCCCCTCCGACAGCAACTGACGCACTCGGTTGGGTTTCATGCTTTCCTCCACCGGGCGAGCTTGGCTTCGAGGCCCGGCCGCCCTACGACCTCGGGATTCGCCAGGGTCTCGGGTACTCGGCCTTCGTAAATGGCCAAAACGTTGCGACAGGCGTCGAGGCTGTTGTCGCGAAGGGACTCCTCCGTCCAGGCGATCGAGTGCGGCGTGAGCAGCACATTGTCCATTTTGAACAAGGGGTTGCCCGGGTCGGGCGGCTCTTGTTCGAGCACGTCGAGGCCGGCGCCGGCGATGCGGCCTTTCCGCAGGACTTCGATCAGGGCGTTTTCGTCGATGATCGGGCCGCGCGCGGTGTTGATGATGAAGGCAGTGGGCTTCATCAGCGCGAGTTGTTTGGCGCCGACGAGGCCGCGGGTCTGCTGGTTCAAGAACGTGTTGACGGCGACGAAGTCGCTCTCGCGCATGACGGTATCGAGGTCGACCAGCTCGACGCCCAGCTCCGCCGCGCGCTCTTTCGAGACGTAGGGGTCGTAACCGAGCAGGCGTCCGAAGCCGATGCCCTTCGCCATGCGGAACATCTCACCGGCGATGCTGCCGACGCCGACCGAGCCGAGCGTACGGCCTTGAATGCAGATGCCTTTGGGCTCGATGTCGTTGCGCCATTGGTTGGTGCGGACGCGGATGTCGAGCGGGCGCAGGTACTTCGCGACGCCGAGAATCAGAGCGATGATGCCCTCGGCGACCGGCCTCCGGACGGCATGGGGCGTGAGCGAGACGATGACCTCGGCGTCGGTGGCGGCGGCGGTATCGACCAGGTCGTAGCCAACCCCCCAGCGTGCCAGGCTGATGAGCCGCTTGACGCCGGCGAAGCTCTCCTTCGGGAAGGCGTAGCTGAACACGATGACGCCGTCGTACTCGTCGATGATGCTGGGGTCGCCGACGTCGTTGGTCGCCGCCATGAGTTCGTACTCGATATCGGGATGCGGACCGAAGACCTCGCGCAAGGCCGGCCCCATCCACTCGTCGGTTTTCGCCTCACCCCATTCAGGGGTGATGGCGACGCGGAATTTGTTGTTGGATGGCATGGTTGGTTTGGCAGTGCTTGTTCGGGATGTGAGCCGACATTGTAGCTGAGGCGCTAGGTGGGCTGCGGATGCCCTGACTGGTGCTTGTCGCGAGCTGCGGCAGTTTGCGTCGCACCGCCCGATCACGGCAGGCGTAACGGTCACGGCTCGGTTTCCGAGCTTGTGACGTTGGTGTGGCGATGGGGGAGTCCAACGCCCTTTCAGGGCTGGAGAAGTGTAGAGGGGGAGGACCCTGGGTTACGGTTTCGCCTCACCCAGGGCTAACATCCGGCCGCCGCTTCGCGGCTAAGCAAGGCATCGGCGCTTGGCGGTCCGGCCGCTATAATCAAGGGATTGCGCATCCCTTTTGGGGCCTTGATGCGATTCGTTCCCCTCTTTTTTCTGCTGTGTGTGCCGGCGCTCGCCTTGGGTGACGATGAGCTGGAGCCCCATATCCGGCAATTTCTAGACGTCTACGGCGTGGTCGAGGGGCATTTCGCCGATCGCGTCGACCCCGAGCAGGCCTTCTACCAGGGTGTGCTGCCGTCGATGCTGCTCACGCTCGACCCCCACAGCGCTTTTCTTGACCGTGACCAGTACGAACGCTTGCAAGAGATGCGCACCTCGACGGAAAAGGGCTTCGGGAGCGTGGTGTCGCTGCTGCCGGGGCGCGTCATCGTTCTGCAGACGCTGCCGGGCAGCCCGTCGGCACGGGCGGGCTTGTCGCCCGGCGATGAATTCGTCGTCATCAACCGCTATCCGCTGGCGCGGCTGACGATTGACCAGCTTGTGTCTCTGCTTGGCCAGTCGCGCCAAGGTAAGGTGGAATTGATGGTCAAGCGTCCGGGGTTCGCGCGCCTGATTCCGATGGAGCTGGTCCCCGCGGAGATGGCCGACCCCAGCGTGCGGCGTTCGTTCCTGATCGAGCCCGGCCTGGCCTACGTCAAGCTGGCGAATTTCGAAGAGAACACGGCCGAAGAACTGCGCCAAACGATTGACCGGCTGGGCGGCGACGAGTTGCGCGGCCTGGTGCTCGATTTGCGAGGCAATCCCGGCGGGATCGTCGAGTCGGCCGTCAAGGCGGCGGCCTCGTTTCTCAAGCCCGGCCAGAACATTCTCTGGATCCGCGCGAAAGAAGGGCCACAGGAAGAGGTCAAGGTGCCCGAGGGGTACGAGTCGTACGGGTTCCGCGTTTGCGTGCTGATCAACGATCAGACGGCGAGTGCCGCGGAGTTGATGGCCGGGGCCCTGCAGGACCACGACCGCGCTTGGGTCATCGGCGTACCCAGCTTCGGCAAGGGCCTGGTGCAGAGCGTCTTTCCGCTTTCTGAAGGGGCGGCGGTGGCGCTCACCACGGCCCGGTACCTGACACCGAGCGGACGCTCGATCCAACGCCCCGTGGCCGACTGTGAGCTTTACGCGCTGGCCGTGTGCCGCGATGCCTCGGACACCGACAAGGAGTTCAAGACCGCCTCGGGACGGGTCGTCCATGGCGGCGGCGGCATCGTGCCGGACGAGGCGGTCTTCCCGCGGGGCTACACGCGCTTTGAGAGCGTGATGGAGCGCAGCAATTCTTTCTTCGACTTTGCGGAGCAGCACGTGAGGCGCCACGGCAAGGTCGCGAGCGACTTCGAGGCGTCGCCCAAGCTGCTCGACGAGTTCCAGCTCTTCCTATCGGAGCGCCAGATCCGTCCGGGGCTCTCCGAGTGGGCCTCGACGGTGGACTTCATCCGCAGCCGCTTGCAACAGGAACTGTTCAATCTCAGCCTCGGTGTCGAGCAGGGCGATCAGGTGGAAGCCCGCCGCGACACCATCGTGCGGGCCGCTGTTCGGCACCTGCAATCCGAACCCAGCGGTGATCTGTGAGACGCTTCAAGGCATCCGTTTGCTTGCCGGCAGTGATGTGCTTGTCCGCCTGCGGCGGGGACGCCGGACATGGCGGCTCCGAGCCCCCACTTCCCGCGGATGTCGTCTTCACCGACGTGACCCGTGCCGCGGGCATCGAGTTCGAGCATCACAACGGCCGCTCTGGCAAGAAGTATCTGCCCGAGACGCTGGGCTCGGGCTGTGCCTTCCTCGACTACAACGGCGATGCATGGCCTGACATCCTGCTGATCAACAGCCGTGGCTGGGAGCCGTTAGCGGGGCAGCCTGGGCGGGGGCAGGCCACCACGTCCGCCCTCTACCGCAACAACAAGAACGGCACCTTCACCGACGTCACCGCCGAGGTCGGCCTCGCGATCGAGATGTACGGCATGGGCGCGGCCATCGGCGACTACGACAATGACGGCGATGACGACATCTACATCACCGCGCTCGGCGGCGACCGGCTGTTTCGCAACGACGGCGGGGCGGCGTTCACGGACGTCACCGAGAAGGCAGGCATCGTCAACGCCGACTTCGGGACGAGCGCCGCCTGGCTCGACTATGATCTCGACGGCCGGCTCGACCTTTTTGTCGCCAACTATGTCGTCTGGAGCCCCGAGGAGGACCTGTGGTGCTCGATGGATGGCGCGACGAAGTCCTACTGCACGCCCGAGTCCTACGGCGGCGTTTCGTCGCGTCTCTACCGCAATGTCGGGGAAGGGAAGTTCGAGGACGTCACCCGGCAAGCGAAGCTCCACGACGAGACCAGTAAGGCGCTTGGCGTGGCGGTGTTCGATTTCGACCGCGACGGCCGGCCCGACATCTTCCAGGCCAACGACACTCAACCCAACAAGCTCTACCGCAACCGCGGCGACGGCGCATTCGACGAGGTGGGGTTGGCGGCGGGCGTCGCCTTCGCCGAAGACGGGCGCGCACGGGGCGCGATGGGCGTCGACGCGGCTGACTACGACGGCTCGGGCCGCCCTCATCTATTGGTGGGCAACTTTTCGAACGAGATGCTGACCCTCTACCACAACGAGGGCAACGGCCTGTTTGTCGACGATGCGCCAACGAGCGCCGTGGGCCGCGAGAGCCTGCTCTCCCTCACGTTCGGCGCCTTCTTCTTTGACTACGACCTCGACGGGCATCTCGACATCTTCGCCGCCAACGGGCACCTCGACGAGGAGATCGAGCGCGTCCAACCGAAGGTGCGCTTCGCTCAGTCGCCTCTGCTGTTCCGTAATCTCGGCGGCGGCCAATTCGAGAACAGCCTCGGCCGCGTCGGAGAAGAACTGGCACGGCCGCTGGTCGCGCGCGGGGCGGCCCACGGTGACTACGACCGCGACGGCGATCCCGACATCCTCATCACAACCAACAACGGGCCGGCCTACCTGTTTCGCAATGACGGCGGCAACAGCAACTCCTACGTGCGGCTCCGCCTCGCCGGCGAGCCGTCGAATCGCTCCGCGATCGGCGCGGTGGTGACCCTGCGCAGTGCGTCAGGCGAACGCTGGCGAATGGTTCGCAGCGGTTCGAGCTATTGCTCGCAGAGCGAACTGCCGCTCACGTTCGGGCTGGGCAAGGACCTCGAAGTGGCAGGCATCGAAGTGGCAGGCATCGAGGTGGCGTGGCCCGACGGCAAGCTCACCAGCTACCGCAACGTCGAGCCCAACCGCTCGTACCTGCTACACGAACGCTACGGAATCCAAGCCGAAGACTGAGGCGAGCGAGCGCCCGAGCCCCTCGGAATGTGCGCTTGAACACGTTTCCGGCGATTTTTTTCCTGTTCCGCCGATTCGTAGCTCCCTCCGCGATGCCGGATGTACGACCCGTTGAGCCAGGGGTGTATCCCGTGTGGGAATCACCCTAAGCGGCTTTAAATGCAATACCTTAGTCTCCCGGAGCCCCATGGTGGCCGGGTTTCGCGCCGCCGCCGCTCCTTCCACTTTCGGGAAGGGGCTTGCAGCGACCCACGGGGGTCTCAGAAGAGCCGCAAACTGCGCTTGACACGCACGCTTCCCGCTGCGTATGCTGCGTGTAGTATCCAACAGGGTCTTTGGAACTTCTGTAGACGATTAGCTTTCGCCGGTACCTACACAGCGTGGGTGCGTGGCTGGGGGGTTTTTGCAAGAAGTGGGGTATCCATTTGACTCAGGTGACCACAACATACTGTGGTTGGCCATTGGCGGCCCCCGGAAAGGCTTGCCGATAGCACCACGTTTCCAAGCCTGCGATGGCCATGGCGCGTGCGTAATCCTTGATCGGCCCGAAACGCAGCCTCGTGGCCCAATTGCCTGCAGACCGGCGTCTGGCGCCCCAGGGTGCATTCTGGGTGCAGTGTGCTGGCGTCCATGGATCGACCAAACCACAACGCCTAGGGGCTACCTGAGTCAAGTGGATACCCCATTTTGCAAGATCCTATGCCGGCCGACAAGCCGGAGATTTTTCGAACTTGAAACAGGGGGTAGGGGAATGAAGGTTGCTTTTACGAACAGAGCTGTTTTGGTATTTAGCCTCGCGGCTCTAGTGCTGCTGGGCTCATTTGCTTCGAGCCTTTACGCGCAGGCCGCGACGCAGCGCATCCAAGGCCTGGTAACAGATGCGACGGGCGCGGTGATTCCCGGTGCGACGGTCAGCTACATGAACCTCGCCACGGGCGTTTCCGACTCCGTTCAGACGAACGAGACCGGCAACTACACTTTTGCGACCGTGGCGGTCGGCAACTATGAAGTCACCTGCCAATTGGAAGGCTTCAAGACCGATAGCGTCGCCGACCAGCGCGTCGAGACGGGTGGTCAGGTCCGGATTGACTTCAGCATGGAGGTCGGTGACGTCACCGAGACAATCGAAGTTTCCGCCGCCAACATTACGCTCAACACGGAAAACGCCGTGGTCGGCGGCGTGATCGAAAACAAGCGCATCATCGAATTGCCTCTGAACGGCCGCAACGTCGTATCAGTTGGCCGTGCTGGTTCCGGGCGTACAGTTCGGCAGCCGCACCGGCCGGTTCGATGGTCTGGCCGGCTTCCCGATTCCGGGACAGGGCTATTCGGTGTCCGGTAACGGTATTCGCGAGATCCACCAGGTTGTCTCGCTCGACGGCGTGGACGCGAAGGATCCTCGGATTCACATCACGAACTTCGTTCCCTCGATCGAGGCGATCGAAGAGTTCAAAGTGCAGACGAACGCCTACGGGGCCGAAATCGGCTTCGGCGGCGGCGCTGTGACGAACATCACGATGAAGAGCGGCACGAACGACCTTCACGGCACGCTCTTTGAGTTCCTGCGCAATGACAGGCTCGACGCGGAAAACTACTTCCTCAACTTCGAGCGTGTCGGCGAGCGGGCGAACAAAGACAAGCTGCGGCGCAACCAGTTCGGCGTGGTGGTCAGCGGTCCGCTCGTCAAGAACAAGACGTTCTGGGCGTTCAACTACGAAGGCCGTCGTGAGCGCGTGGGCGTTGTGCAGGAAACTCGGTTCCCGCATGACGAGTGGCGCACCGGCGACTTCTCGGAGTTGATCAGCCCCTCGTTCACCAGCCTTCCGGGCCGCGAGACCCCCACGGTGGTCTTCGATGCGTTCACGGGTGATCCGTTCCCGAATAACACCCTTCCACAGACTCGCCTGCATCCGGGGCCTCAGAACCTGCTCAGCCAGTTCGTTCCTCGGGCTAGTTTCCGCGAGGTGGATCCGCTGTTGAACACGGCCCGCGAAGCGGTGGACCGGCCGATTGATACGAACCTGTGGTTTGCACGGGTTGATCACCACTTCAACGACGCTAACCGCATCTTCTGGCGGATGGCCTATGACCGGTCAAGCTTCAATCGGGCCGCCATTAATCCGAACTTTCCAACCTTCCTCGATTCGAGGATCTGGAACATCGCGTCGTCGTGGGTTCACACGTTCAGCCAGAACGCGATCAACGACCTCCGCTTCGGGTTCAATATCTCCAACGACGACACGACGCACCCGCGCTCCAGCGATGAGAGCTTCGACATGGATGGGCTGGGTGTGGGCCTGGTTCGGGTCGCCGGCGACGGCAACCGGATGTTGACGCCTCGCGAGCATGGCGTACCTGACCAGAGAGGGATGGCTTTCCCGTTGCGCGAGTCGACGGGCGGCAACGGGTTCGACTTCATGGACTCATACCAGTTCAGCGATCACCTCTCGATCATCAAAGGCAGCCATAACCTGAAGATCGGCGGCGAATACTACTATGTGACGATGGAGCGCGCGGCGGCCAACCTGGCTCGCGGCACCTATAACTACAGTGACAACGAGAGCGGCCTTGCCTTCGCCTCCTTCTTGTTGGGCCTGCCGAACCGAACGGAGACGGCGGAAGGCCTGCCTGGAACCTTCCCACGGTCGACACGGATGGGTTACTACGTTCAGGATGACTGGAAGGTCACCTCGAAGTTGACCTTGAACTTGGGCTTCCGCTACGACTACACCGGCAACCCGTTTGACGCCCAGGGCTTGTGGCGGACGATCAACTTCCCGGGCGAAGGCGGACCGTCGGTTCGCGGCGCGAGCTCATTCACCGATCCGGCCACCGGCTTGGCAATCCCGACGGCGGGACCGGAGTTCGTGGACGAACGGGGCGGAGACGCTCTGTGGAATCAGGATTATCGCTTCTTGATGCCGCGTTTGGGCATCGCCTATCGCCCAGCCGAGAAGTGGGTGGTTCGCATGGGCGCCGGCTACTTCGACAACATCATGCACCAGAACAACTGGACGATCCTGAACCTGATGCCTCCCAAGTCCGGCTCGAACACTTTCGTTTCGGTCACCTTGGCTCCCTGTCCCGCTGACGATCTTGCGGCAAATATGTGCCCTGTGGGTACGGACCCTTCAGGCCAGGCACGGAACGTGATGGGAGCCCAGACGCGTCTGTTTAATCCCGCCAACGACATTATCACCCTGGATGACCCGTTCCTGGCGAGCACCGGTGGTGTGGCGGCTGCGAAAAATGTCAACACTCTCCACGTGAAACCGGACTACAAGGACGGTGACGTCTGGAAGTGGAGCTTGGACGTCCAACGCGAGTTGGCCGGCGGCGTGACAGCTACGATAGGGTACGTTGGCAGTAAGAGCAGCCACGTGGCGAATTCGATTCGGAACTGGAACGCTCCGGCGCCGAATCCGGATAGCAATCTCCAGGCGAACCGGCCCTGGCCGCGTTTCTTCGACCTGTCACAGCCTGAGAAGGGTGTGCAGGGTTTGGCGGTCGTCCGTTATCTGGACAGCTACGCGAACGGCTTCCACCACGGCTTGCAGTTGAAGTTGGACAAGCGCTATAGCAACGGACTGGCGTTCGGTATCGCCCACACCTACAGCAAGTCGCATGGTGACGGAGAAGCCGGCGGCAACGAGGGTGTGTCGTATCAGCAGCCTCGCGTCGATCGCACTGATGCTCGTGGCCGTTACCGGTTTGACCAGCGGCACAACTTCGTGGCCCACTTCGTGTATGAGATTCCGGGGGGGAACATCCAGAGTCCGCTGCGCCACATCATCGGTGGCTGGCAGACCAACGGTGTGGTCTCTCTGCGTACCGGCCAGCCGTTCACGGTGGGCGGCAGCACGGGTGACTTGAACACGTCTGACTCCGGTGTCCGCCGCGACCAGATCGGCGATCCGCACTTGGCCAATCCAACGCGGAAGCTGTGGTTCAACACCCAGGCCTACCAACGGAATACCTGTGACATTCCGGAGCGGCTGGATCTGTGCCACATCGGTTCGGCCGGTTACAACACGCTGGATTCGCCGGGGCAGAAGAACCTTGACTTCTCGTTCTATAAGAACATTCCGATCACCGAGACTGTGAAGCTGCAGTTCCGCTCGGAGTTCTTCAACGCCTTCAACACGCCGTACTTCAGCAACCCGCGTGGCGTGAGCTTCTCGAGCAGCACCCAGATCACGCCGAACGGCTCGCAAGACGGCGAGATCCGTGGTGTGCGGACGCCGGCACGGATTATCCAGTTCGGCCTGAAGCTCTTCTTCTAGGCCAACCGGTATAAACCTTTAACCACTGCGGGGCCGGCTCGACGGAGCCGGCCCCGTTGTTCGTTTGGGAAAACTTCTCCGCCGCAGCTCGAAGAGACCTGCGGCTTTTGACCCGTCTCTCACCCAGCGCGCGTGCGCGGCAGGTGGATGTTCTTACAGACGGATTGGGGCGAGCCCCGAAGTGCACCACAGTGATACGATAACGGCAACAACGCGGGTTCCCACCGGCGTTCGTAGGGTCCTGGATCACCTTTCGGCGCAAGCCGGATCGGCATAATTGTATACGGCTGATGGCCGGGAGAACCGCCAAGAAACGGAGACGCTCGAGGCCTAGGGAGGCCGTTACCAACGGCGCTCTCCTGACGGCGGCTTCTCCCGTTAGCCCGGCGGCGCGAGCGGCTCCCTCCGCCTGGATCATCTCCCCGTTCTGGGACAGCGTGCTGTTTATTGCGGCTCCGCTCGTGAGCATCGGCGCTCTGTTCCCTCTCAAGGGTTTCTGGTCGTCCCAAGGGTACGCAAGCTTCTTGTTGGCGTTCCTGACGTTCGGCCATCATTTGCCCGGGTTTATTCGTGCGTACGGCGATCACGAACTCTTTCAACGATACCGCTGGCGCTTCCTGCTGGCGCCCCCGCTGCTCTATGCCTGCATTTTCTGGCTGGAGGGCCGGGGGCTGCACACCCTCCTCATGGTGACATTCGTATGGGACATCTGGCACGTCCTCATGCAGCACTACGGCTTCATGCGCATCTACGACGCCAAGCAGCGGGAGATCAGCGCCTTCACGGCTCGCATGGACTTGGGCTTTTCGCTTTCCTGCTACGTAGCGCTGATTGTCGCCAGCCCGCACTACCGCAACAACCTGCTCTATCTCGCGTATCAGAGCGGTGTCCCCTTGTTGCCGACCCAAGTCTTTGATGCGCTGGAGATCCTGATTTACACGGTCGCCGGTGCGATGGCCGTGGCCTATGGCGGCTACACGGCGTATCTCTGGAAACAGGGCCGCCACAACGTGCGTAAGCTGCTGACCCTCGCCACGTTCTTGGCCGCAACCTACTATCTCTACATCTACAACGACGACTTCGTGGTTGGGTTCGCGGTGTGGTCGGGTTTTCATTGCTTGCAGTACTACGGCATCGTTTGGGCGTTCAACCGCAGCCGTGTGGACAAGGGCGCCGGCCTGACCAAGTTTGTGAGCTTCCTGTTTCGGCCCCGCCCGGCGCTGGCGGTTCTGTATGTGTCGCTGATCCTTGTCTATGGCGGGATCGACTATTTGCACAACTTCCTGGACCAGGGAAACTTGCGTTTGGCGCTGATGACGTTCATCGGCACCTCCGCCGTACTGCACTACTACTACGACGGTTTCATTTGGAAAGTGCGTGATAAGGACACTCGCGAACCGTTGAACATCGCGGCTCCCGAACCGGGGTTTGAGAGCGGCTTGGTGACCTCATCGGCACGATCGCTCGCCACTGTGTTGCGGCGTCTACTGCCCAGCTACAAACGAGGGCTTTACCAGGCCGGCTACGTGGCCTTCTTTATTTTCCTTTTCGCCGCGCTCGAGATCTGGCGTCCGAATGAAGACTTGGCCATGCACCGCTCGCTCGCGACGGTCGCGCCCGGCGCGGAGGAAGCCCACCTTCGGCTGGGCGAGTCGTTGCGCTTGCGGGGACGCGTCGACGAAGCCGCCCAGGCCTACCGTGAAGCCGTGGAGTTGAACCCCGAATATGCGCAGGCGCACGTGATGCTGGGCGTCAGCCTGGCGAGCCTGGGCGACATGGACGGCGCTGTCGAAGCCTATCGGCAGGCGCTCGAGATCGACCCCGGCAACGCCACCGGCCACTTCAACCTCGCGGGCGTTCTCGAAGGACGCGGCGAAACGCAGCAGGCCCTACACCACTATCAGCAAGCCACGCGCGGTACCGACGCTCAGGCCGAGAAGCTCGCCCGCGAGGCCATCCTGCGCCTCCAATCGCAGCGCTAGGGCGGATTTCTCGCCACGTGGCGAGGCGAGTGGGAGAAGGCCGTCAGTACGAGGCGCGCCGCTGGCGCTCCGGCCCGTGTCGGTCACTGTGCTTGCGAAGCTGCGATTGTGAAGCTTCACAGGGTGGCCGTGAGCCCTTTCCGAAAGCCTACAACTCAAGGGAGGCTTTGAGGATCACGTGTTTCCCCGAGCGGCGGTCCTCGATGCGCAGCTTGCCGTTCTCCCATTCGATTTCGTCGACGCCCTGGAAGCCTTCGGGCGTGCCGGTCCAGAACATCAGGAAGCGGCCCTGGATCGAGGAATGGGCCGGGAGCCAGCGGAACAGGTTCTGCCCGAAGATCTTGCCTTCGGTGATCACCTGGCGGCGCGGCAAGTCGAAGGCCTGGCTCCCGAACTCGAGGCCGCGAGCCATCATGCCGTGGGCAGGGTAGTTCTCCCAGATTTGCAGCCACGGGTAGTCGGAGGTCTTGAACAGGTAGCCGAGCAGAAGCCGCTTCTTCGGATGCAGCGCCGTGGCGTAGGCGTATTCGCGCGCGGGGTCCATCAGGTGGCCGGTGTGATCGCCCGAGTTGGGAGGGGCCGGGGCGGCGCGGAGATCCACTTGGCCGCCGTCGAGGGTCGGCGCCATGGGCCAAGTGAATTCCTCGCCCGACGTGAGCCGGTGAGGGATGCTCCGAGGGCCCTTCTCGTGGGGGCGGGTCATGGCGCGGTTCTTCGAGAGGTCGACTACCGTCACGCCCGCTTCGAGAAACGGCGAGCCGATGGTGGCGTGCTCGGCCCAGCAAATGGGGCGGTCAAAGCCCAGCAGGCTAGCGAGCGTGTTGTTGACGTAGACAACCTGTTCGCCGTCGGCCAGCCGGATGGTGCGGGTGAGCCGCTCGCGCGTTCGTGGGAGGACGACGGTCTGGGTGAGTTGCGACACCTTGCCCTTTTTGCCGGAGGACTTCGTGGCCCAAGGCAAGGTGTGGGCTTCACCGTGGCCGGGCAGCCCGGCTTGTTTCTCTTCGTCGGAAACGGGGCCGAAGCCGTCGACGCAAACGAAGTGGCCCACCGAGCTGCCCCAGCGTCGGGTGCGGCCTTCCTCTTCCGCGGCGCGGAAGGCGTCCCACATGGGGTTGGTTTTGCCGGCGTCGCCATGGAGGAGAAGCTGGACCATGGCGCCACCCAAAGGCAGGACGGATAGGTCGAGCTTGTCGTTTGAGAGGGACAGGGCGGGGCGGCCGTGGAAGTCGCCCTCGCGCACGGGTTCGGCGGCGGAAAGTGTAGAGGGGAGCGCTGTCAGCACCAAGGTTGCGAGGAGCCCGGATAAGATGGTGGATACGAGGGCTGGTTGTGGTTTCATTGTTCAAACTCCTATCACCAATAACGCATTTCGCATAGCCTGCGGCCCGGACTGATCTACTCAAGCCGCCTGCGCTGTATCGATGCGCCTGATTCGATTATTCGGCAGTAGTAACCACAATAACCCGAACGACAACGGATGCATCAGGCCTGCCATCAAGAATACCGGCGTGTACGAGAAGCTTCGCACGATGTGGCCCGTCACGAGGTTCGCCAAGATGCCTCCGACGGCGCCGCCCATGCCTGTTAGGCCGGTCGAGGTGCCGACTTGCGGTCCGGGGAAGATGTCGGTCGGCAGTGTCAGCAAGCTCGAGATCCACAGCGCGTGGCCGAAGGTGACGACGCAGGTGAAGCCGATCGCCATCCACGCTTCCTCCACGCGCGGCGCGAAGATGGCGGCGGGCATGCCGACGGCGCCGAGGAATAGCACGAGCCGGCGTGCCTTCGCTAGCGGCCAACCTCGCCGCATCAGGTAGCCGTTGAGCCATCCCCCGACGATGTATCCGACGGAGCCGACGAAGAACGGCACCCATGAGTACTTGCCGACCATCTCTAAATCAAACCCGCGCTCGGCCCTCAAGTACTCCGGCAGCCAGAACATGATGAAGTAGACCACCGGGTCGGTGAAGAACCGCGCGACCACCAGCGCGTAACATTCGCGCTTGCCGAGCACGCGGAGCCAATCCCACAAGCCCGGACGCGCCGGGGCCGTCTGGTCGGGAGGTGTGACTTTGCCCTCCAGAAAGGCGCGCTCCTCGCCGGTGATGAGCTTGCTCTCGTGCGGCGCGCGATAGACCGCCAGCCAGCCTAGCAGCCAGACGAAACCCAGCGAGCCCGTGATTAGGAAGGCCGCGCGCCATCCGATCTCGAGCGTCAGGAAGGCGACCAGCGGCGGCCCGAGCACCAGTCCCATCGCCGAGCCCGAGTTGAAGATGCCCACGCCCAGGGCTCGCTGGTTGGCCGGGAACCACTCCGCCACGCCCTTGGCGGCGACCGCCCAGTTGCCGGGCTGCGCCAACGAGAGCAGGAAGCGCCAGAAGATGAGCCACCCTTTGCCGAACGAAAAGGCGTGTCCCATGGCCGCCGCTGACCATGCGCTTACGAAGAAGATATAGCCGCGGCGGGTACCGAGGCGGTCGGCGATCGGCCCCGACCCCGCGTACATGATGGCGTAGCCGAACATGAACCACGCCACGATCTCGCCGTAGTCGACCTCGTCGAGGTTGAACTCCTGGCGCAGCTCGGTCGAGACGACGGCGATCATCTGGCGGTCGGCGTAATTGATCGCGGTCGCCACGAAAAGCATGCCGGCGATCACGTAGCGCAGGTTGGGGATCTTCATGACGCGTTCATGACGTGTAGTGGCGGAATAGCGCGCGGGGCAGGGAAGCCTCGGCGAATAGCTCGGCGGGCATCGTGGCGACGGGGTCGGCCATGGCGGGACGGAAACCGAGTTGCGGGGCGATGTCGCGCTCGAAGTCGATGCCGGGGGCTAGTTCTTCCAACCGCACCCCTTGCTCGGTTAGCCGGAATACCGCGGCCTCGGTGACGTAGAGCACTTGCCGGCCCGATCGCCGCGCGTACTCGCCGCTGAAGGTGATCTGATCGACCGTTTCGACCAGCTTCGGGCTGCCGTGCGAGAGGAAGCGGACGCTGCCGCCGGTCAACTCGGTCTTGGCGCGAACCGCGAGCGTACCACAGAAGACGACCTTGCGAGCGCGCTGCGAGATGTCGATGAAGCCACCGGTGCCGATGATGGCGCCGGGCAGTTGGCTGACGTTGACGTTGCCCGCGCGGTCGATCTGCAGGAAGCCGAGATAAGCCTCGTCGACGCCGTGACCTTGGTAGAAGTCGAACATGTGGCCGGTTTCGAGGATGGCCTCGCTGTTGTAGGTGGCGCCGAAGTCGAGTCCCTCGGCCGGGATGCCTCCGAACTGCCCGTGCTCGATGGTCGGCACGAGGGTGTCGGCCAGGCCTTGTTCGCGGGCCACCTTCATCACGCCGTCGGGGACGCCGAAGCCGACGTTGAGCACCGCGCCGGGGGCTAGCTCGAGCGCCGCGCGCCGGGCGATGACTTTGCGGACGCTCAGCGGGAAGTCGCCGAACTCGTTGTCGGGCTTGCGGGCGTCGCCGCTGAGGGCCGGGTCGTGATGGGTCTGGAAGGTCTGCCCCGCCTCGGGGTCAACGACGATGCAATCGACGAAGCAGCCCGGCACGCGCACGTCACGCGGGTGGATCGAGTGGAGGTCGACGAGTTTCTTGACGACGGCGATCGTGAGTCCGCCCGCGGCCCGGGCCGCTTGCGCCATGGCGCAGTTGTGCCAAAAGCCGGCCTCGTCGTTCATGCCGAGGTTGCCGTGCGGGTCGGCGGTGCTGGCCTGGATCAGGGCGACATCGATGGGGATCGTGGGGTAGAAGAGGTACTCCTCGCCGCCGCGCGAGAAGAGCTCGACGATGTCGTCGTGGGCTTTGGCGTTGAGCTTGCCACCTCCTTGGCGAGGGTCCATGAAAGTGCCGAGGCCGATGTGGGTGATCCAGCCGGGGCTGCCGGCGGCCGCGGCGTGGAATAGCTGGACGACCACGCCGGCCGGAACATTGTAGGCCTCGAAGTCGTTCTCGGCCGCGAGCTTGCCCATCGCGGGGGCCATTGACCAATGTCCGCCGACCACGCGCTGGAACAGGCCGGCGTGCGCGGTGTGTTGCAGCCCGCGGTCTTTCTGATTGCCGACGCCGAACGCGTGTACCAAGGTGAGCTGGCGCGGCCCGCCGGTCGTCGTGAACCGTTCGCCGAGGGCCTGCAAGAGGGCGTCCGGGATGCAGTGCCCGGATCCCGATCCGCCGACAGCGACGGTGCGGCCGTCTTCGATTCTAGCGACCGCTTCGGCTGCGGTGACAACGGGTTTATCGAGCACTTGGGCCATCGGAAGACCCCAAATCTTAGCAGGGAAGCAGGGGCGACCGCACCGATCCGCCTGCGGCCATGGCCCCTCCCCGCGCCTGTGGTAACCTGTCCTGCACCCATGCCCAAGCGCTCATTCGACGAGATCGAGATCGGCGAGACTCACGAAACCCCTGGTATCACGATCACCGACTGGCATGTGATGCAGTTCGCGGGCCTGTCGATGGACTTTTTCGAACTGCACACGAGCGACGAGTTCGCCAAGCAGACCGAATTCGGGCAGCGCGTCGCCCACGGTTTACTGGGACTGGCCGTGACCGACGGCCTCAAGAACCGCTCCGAATTCCAGGTGCGGGCGATGGCTTCGCTGCACTGGTCTTGGGACTTCGTGGGCCCAATTTTCGTCGGGGATACGGTGAAGGCCACGCTTCACGTCGCCGAAAAACGCGCCTCGAAGTCGAAGCCCGACCGCGGCATCGTGACCCTCGAACTGGAGTTGCTCAACCAGCGCGGCGAGGTCGTCCAGAAGGGCAAGAACCTATTGATGGTCGCGCGAGGCTGATTTCATTGACACCCTCAATTAGCGGGTGATAGCTTGAGAAGTCCCCTTCCCGCTCATGAACGTTAGTGCCCCTGTCGACACCCTGAAAAAAACCGTCCTCCACGGCGTGCACCGCCGGGCCGGGGCGCGCATGGTCGACTTCGGCGGCTGGGATATGCCGGTCGAATACTCCGGCATCATTGACGAGCATTTGGCTGTGCGGCGCTCGGTCGGCCTGTTCGACGTCAGCCATATGGGCGAGATCGAGATCCGTGGCCCGCGGGCGCTTGACCTGGTGGAGCACGTCACGCCGAACCACGCCGCGCTGCTCGAAGACGGTCAGGCGCAGTACTCGGCTCTGCTTTACCCGCGCGGCACGTTCGTCGACGACGTTCTGGTTCACCGGCTGGCGGCGGACCATTATCTGCTGTGCGTCAACGCCTCCAATCAAGAGAAAGACTACGATTGGATCGTCTCGCAGAACAGCTTCGATGCCGAGGTCGAGTTCGCGAGCGAGAAGTACGCGCAGTTGGCGATTCAAGGGCCCCGTGGGCTCGAAGCGCTCAGCAAGCTGACCGAGACTGACCTGACGGCGATTCGCTACTACTGGTTCGTGCGGGGCGAGGTGCTGGGTGTGCCGGCGATCATCGCGCGCACCGGCTACACGGGCGAAGACGGCTTCGAGATCTACGTGCCACCGGGCGAGGGCGAGCGCCTGTGGAGCGCCATTCTCGACGCGGGTAAGGATTTCGGCATCCAGCCTTGCGGCCTCGGCGCGCGCAACACGCTGCGGCTCGAAGCGGCCATGTCGCTCTACGGGCACGAGATCGACGATTCGACCACCCCGTATGAGGCGCGGCTGGGGTGGATCGTCAAGCTCGACAAGGGTGACTTCATCGGCCGTGACGCGCTGGTGAAACAGAAAGCCGAGGGTGTCGAACGGCGCTTGGCCGGCCTGGAGATGCGGGGGCGGGGCATTGCGCGCGACGGCTACCCCGTCCATCGAGGCGACGCGCGGGGCTGGGTGACCAGTGGCTCGCCGGCGCCCTTCTTGCAAAAGAACATTGCTCTTTGTATGCTGCCCGTCGCGGCACACGAACTCGGCGGCGCTGTGGAGGTCGAGGTTCGGCAGCGCCGCGTCGAGGCAGAGATCGTCAGGCTGCCGTTCTATTCACGAAGGCAGAAGTAAGAAAACCGTATGTACCCTCAAGAGCTTCGCTACACAAAAGAACACGAATGGGTGCGGGTCGAGGGAGACACCGCCACGGTGGGCATCACCGACCACGCCCAAGACCAACTCGGCGACATTGTCTTCGTCGAGTTGCCCAAGACGGGCGCGCGTGTCCAATCCAAGCAGTCGTTCGGCACGGTCGAATCCGTCAAGGCCGTCTCGGATATCTACGCGCCGATGAGCGGCGAGGTCACCGAGGTCAACGAAAGCTTGGTGGACGAGCCCGAAAAACTCAATACCGATCCCCACGGCGCCGGCTGGTTGATCAAGGTGCTGGTCGAAGACCAGACCGAGCTGGCAAGCCTGATGAATGCCGAAGAGTACTTGGCCTACATCGAGGCTGAGCGGGAGTCGTCGTAGGGTGCGTTACCTCCCTAAGTCCCCTGGCGAGCGCCGCGAGATGCTGGCGACGCTGGGCTTCGAGTCGCCCGAGGACCTCTTCGCGCACCTGCCGGAAGAGGTGCGGCTCGGCCGGCCGCTCGATATTGCGCCGGGCAAGTCCGAGTACGAAATCATCGACTACTTTCGCGGCTTGGCGGAGCAGAACGCCAACGGCTACGCGTCGTTTCTCGGCGCGGGGGTGTATCGTCACTACCGGCCGGTCGTGATCGACCCAATTGTGACGCGCGGAGAGTTCCTGACCTCGTACACGCCGTACCAGGCCGAGATTTCGCAGGGCGTTCTGACGACGATCTTCGAGTTTCAGACGATGATCGCGCAGTTGACCGGCATGGAGGTCGCCAACGCCTCGATGTACGACGGCTCGACGGCGACGCCCGAGGCGGCCATGATGGCCGTCCGCATCACCAAGCGCGACAAGATTCTGGTGGCGCGCTCGCTGCACCCGGAATACCGCGAGGTGCTCCACACCTACGGACGGCACCAGACGCTGCCGACCGAGACCGTGGCCTACGACGCCGACATCGGACAGCTCGACCTCGCCGATCTCGAGGCCAAGCTCAACGACGGCATCGCGGCAGTCATCGTGCAGTCGCCGAACTTCTTCGGCGTGATCGAGAACACGCGGGCGGCGGCTGAGTTGGCCCATCGGCATGGCACGCTGCTGCTGGTTATGTTTACCGAGGCTGTCTCGCTGGGACTGCTGGAGCCGAGTTACGACGCCGACATCGTTGCCGGGGAGATGCAGTCGTACGCGCATCCGCCGAGCTACGGCGGCCCGTTCGTCGGCGTGCTGGCGACGAAGCAGAAGTTCGTGCGGCAGGTGCCGGGGCGACTCGTGGGGGAAACCGTCGACAGCGAAGGCAACCGCGCCTTCTGCCTGACCTTGGCCACCCGCGAGCAGCACATCCGCCGCGCCAAGGCGACGTCGAACATCTGCACCAATCAGGCGCTGATCGCATTGATGGCCACGGTGTTCATGAGCGTTTACGGCAAGGAAGGCTTACGCGAGTTAGCCGAGCAGAACGTGGCGAAGGCGCGCTACCTTGCCGGCAAGACGGAGGAGGCCGGCGCGAAGCGCGTATTCAGCGGCCCCTACTTTAATGAGTTTGTGGTGCGGCCCAAAGGATTGTCCGGGGCGCAAGTGAACGGTAAGGCGCTCGACGACAAGATTATCGGCGGGCTCGAGTTGGGCCGCTTTTATCCTGAACTGGATGGGGCCTTGCTTGTGTGCGCCACGGAGATGAATCACCGCGACGAGATGGATCGTTTTGCCCAAGCCTTTGCCTCCTAACGATTTCATGTACGGACAAATGTAGAGGCTCAACATCAAATGTAGGGGCACGGCATGCCGTGCCCGCCGCCTCAACATAAGAGGACCTCAACACTTATTCACTCACACATCATCGATGATCAACAAAGTCCGTCCTCACCTCAGCCAAAACGAACCACTACTCTTCGAGCGCTCGTCGCCCGGCAAGAAGGGCTATCAACTTCCTGACCTCGACGTGCCCGCGGTTGATTCGCGCGAAGCGCTGGGTGCCGAGAATGTGCGCGCGGAAATCCGTGACTTCCCCGAGGTCAGCGAGGTCGAGGTGATCCGGCACTTCACGCGCCTCTCGACCTGGAACTATGCGATCGACCTGGGCCTCTACCCGCTCGGTTCCTGCACGATGAAGTACAACCCGCGCCTGAACGAATACGTGGCGCGCATCGAGGGCCTGGCCATGGCGCACCCCTATCAGCCCGAGGCCTTGTCGCAAGGGGCGATGCGGGTGCAGTGGCAGCTCGAGCAGTTCCTGTTGGAAATCACCGGCATGGACGCCGTGACGTTGCAGCCGTCCGCGGGCGCGCAGGGCGAGCTGACCGGTATCCTGCTCGTCCGCGCCTACCTCGAATCCCAGGGCGACGCCCGCCGGAAGGTGCTGATCCCCGACTCGGCGCACGGCACCAACCCCGCCACGGCCGCCATCGCCGGCTACGACGTGGAAGAGATCAAGTCCGACAGCAGTGGCCGCATCGACCTCGCCGAGCTCGACCGCCGCGTCGACTCGACCGTCGCCGCCTTGATGGTCACCAATCCCAATACCCTCGGCATCTTTGAAAACGACATCGCGAAGGTAGCGGAGATCCTGCATTTGCGCGGCGCACAGCTTTATATGGACGGCGCCAACATGAACGCCCTGGTCGGCATCACCCGTCCGGGGGACTTCGGCGTCGACGTCATGCACCTCAACCTGCACAAGACGTTCTCGACACCGCATGGCGGCGGCGGTCCGGGCGCGGGACCGGTGGCGGTCAAGAGCCACTTGGCGCCGCACTTGCCGACTCCGCGCCTCGTCGAAGAGGACGGTACGCTGCGTTGGGACTACGGCCTCGATGCGACGATCGGCCGCGTGCGGGCTTTCTATGGCAACTTCGGCGTGTTGGTTCGTGCGCTCGCCTATACGCTGGCGCACGGCGGCGACGGCCTCCGCAACGCGACGATCGACGCGGTACTGAACGCCAACTACATTCGCAAGGGCATCGAAGACCGCTACGCGCTGCCCTACGACGCGCCCTCGATGCACGAGTGCGTCTTCAGCGATGGCAAACAGGCGGCCCAGGGCGTCAAGACCGGCGACCTAGCCAAGCGCCTGATCGATTACGGCTTCCACCCCTACACCGTCAGCTTTCCGCTCATCGTTCACGGTGCGCTGATGATCGAACCCACCGAGACCGAGAGCAAGCAGGAGCTTGACCTCTTCATCGACGCCTTGCGCTCGATCGCCGACGAGGTGGAGAACGACCCTGAGTTGGTCAAGACGGCTCCGCACAACACCCGCACCAAGCGAGTAGACGAGACGCTAGCCGCCCGCCGCCCGGTGTTGCGTTGGCAAGCGCCTGAGGTCGAGAGCCAGGCAGCGGATTAGCTTTTCGTTTCAGTAGAACGGCGCGGCCTCCTGGCCCGCAGTGTCGACCTCCGGATCGAGGCTTCGCCGGCCGGCTGGATCTATCGGCTACTGTGGGCAAACGCATGATTCTGATGGTCCCCGTGCCGCTTGCCCAAGCTAGAATGGTTGACCATAAGGAGTCAACTTCGGATAGGTACCGACAACCAACTTCCCATTGAGGGATCCAGGCGTCAGGCCTTCCTCGGTCGGTCTCCGAGCGGGCCCAACTATAGTCCCATCAGGGGGCTACCGAGACTCTGGGCCGATAGGGAGTGACATCGGTTGTTACCGCCACCTAAGTTTTCAGGGTAGATCGGACCGGCATGGTTGGCGTCCGAGGGAAGCGCGCTTCGCACACCTTACGGGTTAGGAGAGTGGGTTCAGTGCAGCCCAGTTAAAGGAGCAACAACACCGCGTTCGTGGGTAGGGCATCGATAAAGAGACGCAGTTCGACGACCCCCCGTCCTATCAAGCGGCGGGGGATGGGCCCGACGTTCGCCTGATCGAGACCGACGAAGTCCTCGAGGGCGACGACCGGCGAGACCGGGACCGGTTCCCCGTCCAGCGTCGCGGTTATCTCGGAGCCGCCCCGCATGCCGGTTCCGAAGATGGCGATGAAGACCTGCTCGTCCTCACCACCGAAATCGATGAGCAAAGGTCCACGGGCACCCAGCGGTGCCGTCGCGTCGAAGACGAACTCCTGCGCCGTCTGCTCCGCGCCCCGGAAGCGAAGGTAGAGGGCGGCCGGCACGCCCTGCCCGTCAGCATTCGCGGTGAAAATACCGGGGGCCACCGCCACCACCTGGACGGTACCCGTTGCGATGACCCCGCCGTCCTGCAGGACCTCGATCAGGGCCAAGCCAAGCTCCGTCGCCGGGTCCAGGAAGAAGTTAATCTGGCCGGGGGTCACAACAAATAATTGGGCCAGTCGCTGCGCGGCGGCACTGTCGGTCACGCGCACTGAGACGCCGAGGATCTCCGTGGGCAGAGGGAGTGCGGCCGCCGCTTCCGTCCCCGGCGCCAAGGGATCTCCGAAGCCGCTCGCGATGGACCCAGGGGCTACCAGCAACGAACCACTTGCTGCCAGGATTGTGGCTACCGCCGGAGGCGGTTCCCCCTCGACAATCTTTACAACCAGCGCATCGGTGGGCCCCGCACTACTGGTCTGAAACGCTCCAAAGGTCGCCGGCGAGTCGATTGACAGACTGGGACCGGTCACCAAGGCCCCCCGTGCCGAGCGTGCCAGTCGAGCGAACAATCGCCAGAGCGGAGTCGTTGTTGCTGCCGCCAAGATAAGTGGAAAACTCAAGAACAGAACCGGTGGGACCTAGGCTCGCAACAAATCCGTCACTCAGCCCGCCTCGAAATGCTTGAATCGGACTCACCGTCGGGAAATCGACCGAATCGGTTTCGCCCGCCACGAAGGCGTTGCCATCCGCGTTCACAGCGATGCCGAAACCAATCTCCATGCCGCTGCCGCCGAGGAAGGTGGAGTACTCGAGCGCGGAACCGTCGGCGTTCAGCTTCGTCACAAAAGCGTCAAAGCCCAGCAGATCGTCGGTCCCCAGTTCCGACTGCATGGGATTGAACAAAGGGAAATCCGCCGAACCGGTGATGCCGGTCACATACCGGTTGTCCTCTCCGTCGAGAGCGATGCCAAAGGCAAGGTCACTGCTCCCACCGCCCAGGTATGTTGAATACGTCAATGCTGAGCCGGCAGCATCGAACTGAGTCACGAAGGCATCGAAGTGGCCCGATGGTTCGGTTTGCAAAGCGTTCCCCGTAACGGGAAAGTCCTGCGACAAGGTGCCCCCCGTTACGTGGGCGGACCCTCCAGAGTCCACCGCGACGCCTCGAGCCACGTCGTCGCCGCTGCCGCCCAGGTAGGTGGCGTAGACGACCTCGGTGCCCTCGGCATTCAGCTTCGCAAGAAAAGCATCAAGTGGATCGAAGGGCCGTGATCCTCCCGCGTGGGTTGGCTGGAAGGCATCCGTTACAGGGAAATCCATCGACGTCGTCGTGCCTACGACGTAGGCGTTGGTTTCTGTGTCGAGCGCGATCGCGGTTGCATTGTCGTTTCCACTTCCACCCAAGGAGGTGGAGTAGGTCAACCCGGAGCCGGTTGGGTTGAGCTTCATCACAAAGGCGCTTCGGGCCCCCATCGCGGAGGCCTGCCCTTTGGGCCGAGCGGGCGGGGGTGTGGTCACCAGTTCCCACCATTGGTCGGCCGTGATCTGGTAGTCCTCGATCTCCTCGACCGTCCAATCGCCCTCTCCGGGTTTCGGCCGAAGATACTGGAAGGGGTCCGGCTGAGGCCGTCCCGTAATCTGCTGGTAGTAGTAACCCCACTGCCAGAAGTTCAACCGCTCGGTCAAGGCGCGACGCCGCATCGCCACCCGGATGGCAACGTTCGGCTCGATTGGCTCGGCAGTTGGGCTGCTGAGGGCCTCCGTCAAAGCCGACTTTCCCGCTCCGGCCATGGGGAAATCCTGCGACCCGGTGGAGCCCGTCACGTAGGCGTTTCCGTCCTGGTCCACAGCGATGGCAAGGCCGGCGTCCATGCCGCTGCCACCAACGTAAGTGGAGTAGACAAGCCCGGAACCGTCCGGGGCCAGCTTGGTGACAAATGCGTCGGCGCTGATGGGATCGCCCCCGGCGGAAGTCGGCTGCAGGGGGTTTTCCGCCGGGAAGTTGACCGACGCGGTTGAGCCTGTCACATACGCGCTGCCGTCGGGGCCCACGGCAATGCTTCCGCTGGCGTCATGGTCGCCGCCACCCACATAGCTGGAATACGCGAGGATAGGGTCGATCACCAGAGGTTGTGAAGAGTTATACGGGCCGAGGTTGAAACCCACCCGATTCCCCTCCTCCAGTCGATATCCACCCGCGACACGCTGCCGGACGCCGTCGACGTCCTGATAGATGACGGGCTTCTTTAGCTGGAATTGGTCCCACGTGGTGTCGAGGATCAGATCTCCCTGCGAGTTCAGCTTCGGCTTCTGAACGCCTTCGAAGGCTAGGGCGATCGGGTCCGGACTCGCACCAGGAGCAACGATAAGGTCGTACTCAAGCCGGCCTTGGTTGGCGTAATACACGAGGTCTACGCCTGGGTAGATTTCTTCATACTTGACCTTCGCGTAGTGGGGCACGTTGACGTGCCACTGCGCAGGATCATTCCCGATCAGGTAGTGGCTCTTGGCGGACTGCTGCTCCAAGCCAAGGACCTTCGGATTGGGATGCGCTTCCACAAACCCCATGCGCAGAACCGTTGTTGAGGCGGGCGCCCTCCCGGAAACCGGGCCCGTGGCGAGCACCGCTTCCTGAGCGGTCAGATATAGCTGGTAACCTGGACCACGCGCAAGGTACTCGACTGGCTCCGCGGCCTGGCCTCGATTGGCCTCGAAGAGCGGTGGCAGTTTGTCGTGGCCGGCTCGGAGTTGTGCGCGCTCGAAAGCCACCTTTCCTGACCCGTTCTTCCCTTCGTCAGGCACGAAGCCGGCCAATACGTCGCGGTCTCCCAGGTATTCCCGAACCTGTCGGATGCTGCCCCGCACTTTTGAGTCAGCATAGGCTTCGAAGTGCTCAAGTACGGCTGCGATCTTGTTTAGCGCGCTTTCTCTTAGCCCCACCGCTCGAGCGATCGCAATTGCTTGCAACAGTGGCGGGTACTTGCTCACACGCTCACGGAGACTCCGCAACAGCTCACGGTCGTTCAACAAAATCTCCACGATCTCATCGGATGAAAGGTTCGTAGAGTCACGGCCTGGAGCGACGCGCGCGAGCACCTTGTCCCACAAACCCAGTTCGGGCGCTAGCGACCCTTGCGTGAGCGTTTGAAGCAAGGTCGTGAGGCTGCCCATCCCGGCAACAACGGATCCTTCACACTTGAAAGACATGCCGTTGAAGGATCCACTTGCTTCGAAATCGGTTCGGTCAAGGGGTTTCGCAGAGGGCGGGACATACTCGAAAGCCGCTTGTCCGTCGCCGTCGGTCTGCAAGGTCACCATCGGCAAGGTCGGCATCCCCGACGAGTCGAAGAACACCGGTCTTGTCGCAAGCAGGGAGATGTCCACACCAGCGGGAGCAGGAGCACCATCGAAGACCACGGCGATCGTGCCATCGTGCGGCGGATGACGAGCCGGATTGAGAATATGTGTTTCAAACACATGAGTCGGCAGGTATGTATTGCGGGGCAGGATGCGGCAGAAAGGCACGTCCGCCGGGACGATCGTCACCGACCAGTTGTCGATGCCGTGTTCGAATGTTAGCGTCTGGTTACTACGCGTGGTGTTGCTTCGGCCGAAGCCGAAGGTAAGGGCAGACCCGGTTCGGGAAAAATCTGGGTGCGCACCCGGAGTCGTACTAAAGTCCTCCGCGGTGAGATCGGTCAGGGCCCGTGTTTCCCAGGTTTCGCCCTCAAACGCTCTCTCATCGATGTCTTCGTTGACGTGGTATATGACGTCGTTCTGGACAACAAAAAAGGTATGGCCCACTCTCCCTGGGTTGAAGACGATGCGGTCCATCGACATGTCGATGGAGCCGACGGGTCCCTCGATCCTGGGGTCGTACCTACCGCCTAGGAACCTGTGCGAAGCGACGACAGAGGATGGGTCGGCGTCGCTCCCTGGGCCGAAAATGTTGGCCATGCGGCGGTAAGGGCTGGGGTTCCCAAGCCCGGGCGTGGCGTCCTGACCCGCCGTGTGTGAAGCGCCGCCGATGGAACCGAGCCGATAGATCTCCCAGTCGGCATCGTTGAAGGTTTCGTCGGAGAAAGTGACCACGGTCTGTCCAGCGGCCGTGGCGGTCATGCCCGCCAGCGCGATAATCACCGAACGTGTCCAGCTCAGTATTCTCGACACCTGGTCCCTCCTTCGAAAGCGATAGGGTCTGACTGAAGGTTTCGAATCTCTACTGTCCCGCGCCGCCAGTGTACTCTTCACGCTTTACCTCCGCAAGACGCCCCTGGCCCGTTGTCCCTGGCCCGTCTGTTCTTTAGCTCCTTGGGGAAGGAAGCGGGGATGTCCCAAACCCAATTTGGGTGTGCCCACGCCACGATCGCATACCCCCTTGCTACTCGCAGCGTGCAGAAGCGGCGCGAAGAGTTCCGCGACCGTGAGCAGGACTAAGTCCAGCGAAACGAGCGACATAGGGCTTGTTTGCGGAAAGATGTTGGGATATCCGGTTCCGCCTACCTTTCCGTCGGCTGAAGCCCGTCCGGGCCTCTCGGCGGACCCAGAACCTGAGCCGACACGACAGCCTGGGTGAAAAAATCTGTCTGTTCATGACATCGGTTGTTCGCGCCAGTAGTCCACCACGTGATGCTGTAGGCGTGCAATGCCAGAGCCCAGGACGCTGGGGTACTGGCAACTGAGCATTTCAACAGTTGATGCCATCGGAACCTTGCGCTGCTACCATGAGCGTCGAAAGCTCTCGGAGCAGGAGGAGGAAGATCGATGAACCCCATGTCGCTGCCATTGGCGCTCCGCGCCGGTTTCCTCTTGCTGAGCACAGGCTTGCTCGTTCTGCTTTGGGAAGGCGAATCAACCGCCGGAATCCCCGTCGATGCTTCGGACCCCGACGAGGCCTTCGTTGTCCAGACCGGCAAGCCTGTCGGCAAGCTTTCGTTCCAGATCATCGATGCCACCAACCACATCTCGCTCCCGGCCCGGCTGTACTTTGCTTATGCAGACGGACGCGAGGAAGAGCCGGTTGTCGGCCGTTTCAAGAACTTCATCGTCACTTCCTCCGGTAGAGAAGTGAAAACAATTCCCACCGGGGAGTACGACGTCTACATCACGCGCGGCACCGAGTACAGCCTCAATCATCACAAGATTTCGATCGTGGAGGGCAAGACGACTCACATCGATTCGCGGCTAGCTCGCGTGGTGGACACGTCGGGTTTCATCTCGTCGGATTTTCATCTCCATCTTCAGTTCGAAATGCGCGACGGGGCGATGGTATCGGCCGCTGAAGGTATCGACCTGTTGACTGCCACCGACCACAATGTCTTGAAGGATTACGCTCCCTACATTGAGTCGCTCAGCCTGGAGCGCTTCATGAAGTCTGTCGTCGGCTCGGAGCTCGACACGGCTTTCGGTCACTTCAATAGTTTTCCGCTGAGTGCCGACCGCTGGAGCAGCCGCACGTTTCGGCACGCCATACGGACGCCGGCCGAGTTCTTCCGGATCGTTCGACAGGACCCGGGAGAGCAGATCATCCAAGTCAACCATCCGCGCCGCTGGGAGCCGAATCCGACGAGTGGCTATTTCGACCAACGCCTGAACGCAGAGACGGGCGAAGCCGGGTACCCGTACTTCGACGGCGGTTTCGACAGCTTCGAGATTTATAACTCAGGCGGCGACAAGAAGGACGGCCATATGGGGCGGACTGCTTTGGTCGAACAGAAGCTCACGGACTGGTACGGCTTCCTGAACCGAGGCATTCTCGCTGCCGGGGTGGCCAATAGCGACGCTCACCGCTACCCGGAGCAGCTGCCCGGCTACCCGCGCAACTACGTGGTTTCCGATACCGACAAGCCCTGGGAGATCGACCCCGAGGAGGTCGTCACCGCCATCAAGAGGCGGAACGTCACGGGTTCTGGCGGGCCGTTCATCCGATTCACCGGGAACGGCGAACCGGTCGGTTCGGTGGTCTCGGATCTCGACGGCAATGTGTCGCTACGCATCGAAGTGCAGGCGCCGCATTGGATTCCGGTGGAGCGCGTCGAGGTAATCTGCAACGGAGAGCTGCTGCAGACCTACCCGGTTTCAGCGCCGGAAGAAGACAAGCCGTGGCACTTCGCCGCCGAAATGATCGTGAAGCCGGAGCGGGACTCGTGGTATCTGGTGCTGGCGACGTCCGACAAGCGGTGGTCGAAACCATTCACTCAGTTCAGCTCGTTCTCGTTCACCAACCCGATCTTCGTCGATGTCGACGGCAACGGGTATTTCGATGCGCCGAACGGCGGGTATTCATTGACACCGACGGATGACTAGGGGCGGCATCTACATTCTCAGGTCCCCCAAGGATAACGTGCTCTCGGCGAGGACAGTCGCTGCTCACGATCTTCTCTCAGATCAGTGGCCAAGAGCAGGAATGCCGAGCCGCCCACTCCAGTTCCCGACAAGGTCGTGTTGAGGACAAGCCATGTTCAAGCGGGACTCGGTTGCGAGAGAAATACGGTTGGTCCACGGAGCGTTGTTTGGACCCTAGATCAAGGCTTGGAGCAATCGCCATAGCCGCGCGTCCGGGGATAAATGGCGGGATCTCGCGTTCCGTTCAGTAATCGCCAGCTTGGAATGATTCAGGCTTCTCGGACCCCTGCCGGACACTGTTCCCCCGGACGGATCGGCGACTCTCGTATCGAAGCAAAGTTATAATCCGAATCGAGGTCCGTGCTGATGGAAGTCCCTTCGACAAAGCTCTCCCGCGAGCTCGCGCGACGCCAGCTTCTGGCTTTCGCCGGGGCCGGTCTGGTATCCGCCTGCGGTGGCGGCTCTACGCTAGGGGTTGGCGACCGTGCTACCGGGGGACGAAAAGTCCTCTACGTCGTTGTGGATGGCCTGGGCCCGGATTACTTGCGTCTCAGCGACACTCCCAACCTCGACCGCATGATCCGCGAGGGCAACTATCGCGAAGGATCGGGCGTGATCCCTTCGGTCACCAACGTCAACAACGCGTCGGTAGCGACCGGGAGCTTCCCGGACGAGCATGGCATCACCAGCAACTATTACTTTGACCGCGCCCAGGACCAGGGCGTGTTCATGGAGACGCCAGACTTCCTGCTGCGCCCGACGATTTTGGAGAAAACGACCGAGCGCGGCCTGAAGGCCGGGCTGATCTCCTCCAAAGAGAAAATCCGGAAGCTTCTATCACGCGGCGCCACCCTGGCCACCTCGGCCCAGGAGCCCTCTTCCGAGATTGTGGCGGCGGTCGGCCCGAAGGCGAACATCTACTCCCCGGAGGTCAACTACTGGTCGCTACGCGTGGCCGCTCACATGCTGGGCGAACTCGATTTCGATCTCGTTTACTTGGCAACGACCGACTACATGATGCATACGTATCCGCCGGAGGACTCCCGCTCGCTCGAGCACATGCACATGCTCGACCAACTGCTGGGAGAAATCGTCGATACCCATCCGAAGCTTGAGGTGTATTTAACGGCTGATCACGGCATGTCGGTGAAGAACGACGGCATCGACCTGGCGCAGGTTCTCGCAGCCGAGGGCGTCGAGGCCGAGGCCGTCCCCATCATTCGGGACCGCCACGTGACTCACCACAAGAACCTCGGTGGCGCCTGCTACATCTACCTGCGGGAGCCGGCCGATTACGAGAAGGCACACAGGATTCTCGAGCAAACCGAAGGAATCGACGAGATCTACAGCCGCGCTGAGGCCAGCCCGGCTGCATCGGGACCGTATCGGCGACATCTTCCTTTTAGGAAAGCAGCACATCGCCTTTGGCGCGCTGGAGAAAGCACGCGAGGCGGTCAGCGTGCGCTCTCACGGCTCGCGCTTCGAGTCCACCGTTCCCATCCTCGCCTACGGGGCTCCGGAGCCGCCCGAGCCGTACGAGCGCAACCTCGACCTCGGACGTCTATTCACGTGGGAGGCTTGAAGGCCGCGCCAAGATCCGGACGAAACGGTCGCATCCGAACGGTGGTAGGGGCACGCCAGGGAACGGATCATCGGAAAGTCGCCTCAAGCTGGCTCGCATGAAACGCCCTGGTGAGTCCGCGCTTGTTGGCTAGCGTTGACCCTCTGACCTGGGTGGCAGGTTTGTAGCTGGCATACCCATGGAAGGCTCCTCAAAGCACCATCCCCGCCGGCTGTTGAGGTTAGCTGTCGTGATATCCGGTTCGCATGAGAAATCCGCCGCCTCTCCTTCTAACGTGTTCCAACAAAGGGGCTTAGCTTGAATTGCTGGCGCACTTGGCTGTGTGGTCGGCAATCCGCGACAAGTGCCGCTCCCTCGCAAAACCTCGAAGGGCAGATCAAGCCCCCCTGGTCTGTGGTAGTGTTTACCTAGTCATGCGCGCATCCGGCCTCGTCCGGGCTGTGGCATTGCTCGGCTGGGGCGCACTCCCGCTTGCAGCCCAGCAAGCGCCAGACAAGCCCTTCTCATCCGACGCCGTCCGTTTTTTCGAGAACGAGGTCCGGCCGGTCCTTTCGGCCAAGTGCGTCACTTGCCATAACGACAAATTACTTACAAGCGGCCTATCGGTCGAGAGCCGCGAAGCCATCCTGGCAGGTGGCAACCGTGGGGAGGCGGCATCCGCAGGCTCTCCCGACGACAGCCTCCTGATCCACGCGACTCGGCAAGACGGCGAGCTGAAAATGCCTCCCGACGGCAAGCTTGCGCCGGAGCAGCTGGCCGTTCTTGTTCGCTGGGTTGAGTTGGGTCTGCCGTGGCCCTCGCAGACGCCTGCAGGCGGACGGGCAGCCGACCCGTCGAAACATTGGTCTTTCCAGCCCGTCCGGCGTCCCCGTGAGCCGACGGTTTCCGATGCTTCGTGGGCACAGAATCCGATCGACCGTTTCATCTTGGCGCGTCTCGAGAAGGACGGCTTGACGCCTTCCTCCGAAGCCGAGCGGCCCACATTGATCCGGCGGTTGTACATCGACTTAGTCGGTTTATTGCCCAAACCGGAAGAGGTCGATGCTTTCGTGACGGACACGCGTCCTGACGCCTATGAACGCCTCGTTGAGCAAGTGCTGGAGTCTCCTCACTACGGCGAACGCTGGGGACGCCACTGGCTCGATGTGGCGCGCTACGCCGATTCCAACGGGTACAACAACGACGGTGCACGAAAAATCTGGATGTACCGCGAGTGGGTGATCAAGGCCTTGAATCGGGACCTTCCTTTCGATCAGTTTGTGATCGAGCAGATCGCCGGGGATCTCCTACCGAATCCCACCAAGCAGCAGATCGTAGCGACCGGTTTTCACCGTAATACTTTGTTGAACCTCGAAGGCGGAGTCGACTTCGAGCAGTATCGTGTCGAGGCCGTAGTCGATCGCGTCGACACGACGGGCGTGGCTTTCTTGGGGCTGACCCTGGGCTGCGCGCGCTGCCACGACCATAAGTTCGACCCGGTCTCACAGCAGGAGTTCTATCGATTCTTCGCCTTCTTCAACAGCATCGACGAGTTGAGCGGCGAGTTCAAGAACGACGAGGGACGCAAGCGTGCTTTTGAGCCAGTGATGGAATTCGGCACGCCCGAGCAGCATACCCGGCGCGAGGCGATCGGGGCGCAGCTCAAGGTGATGGAAGAGGAGCTCGAGACTTACGAGGAGCGCCTCGAGGAGAAGCAATCCGAGTGGGAGGCGTCCCTCAGCGGCGAAGCGCTCGATGAGTTGACGCCGGGGCAACGCGCCATCCTCGATATCCCCGTGGACCAGCGCCACGAGGCGCAGGCGGATGCTATCCGAGGCGCCTACTTTGGGCAGGATTTCGGACATCAAGAGCGCAAGAAGGCGGTCGCGGCGGTCAAGGAGATCGAGCCCGACATTCCAAGCACGCTCGTGATGAGGGAATTGCCGACGCCCCGGCCGGCACACGTTTTCTTGGGCGGCGAGTTTCTGAACAAGGGCATTCAAGTTTGGCCCGGCACCCCCGCGGTGTTGCCTGCCCTTCCGAAACAGGAGAGCTACACCCGCCTCGACATGGCCCGCTGGCTGGTGAGCGAGAGGAATCCTCTGACCCCTCGGGTAACGGTGAACCGCATCTGGCAGCGCTACTTCGGCCGCGGAATTGTCGAGACAGAGAACGACTTCGGCACCCAGGGTTCGCTGCCCACGCACCCCAAGTTGCTCGATTGGCTGGCCGCGGAGTTCATCGCCCGCGATTGGGGTCTCAAGGCGATGCATCGGCTGATCGTGACGTCGGCCACGTACCGGCAGTCGTCGGCGCATCGGCCCGACGCGGCCAAGAAAGACCCGCGCAACGACCTGCTGGCGCGGCAGAATCGGCTGCGGGTCGAGTCTGAAATTGTGCGCGATCTGGCTTTGTCGGCCAGTGGCATGCTGACACCCGCGATCGGCGGGCCCAGCGTTTTCCCGGCACAGCCGCCGGACGTCATGATTCGAAGGACGTGGGAGGAGAGTGAGGGGCCGGCTCGCTACCGGCGCGGCATGTACACGCATTTCTGGCGCACCAGCCCTCACCCTGGCCTCATGGTTTTTGACAGTCCGGACGCGCTGACCACGACAACGAAGCGAAACCGGTCGAACACGCCGCTCCAAGCGCTCACTCTGCTGAACGATGCGGGCTTCCACGAGTTCGCGCAAGGGCTGGCTCAGCGGGTTCTCAGTGAGCAGCCGGACGCGTCGAATGCAGAGCGGGTCGAGCATGCGTTTCGCCTATGCCTCGTGCGCCCGCCGAGCGAGACGGAGAAAGAGCGGCTGGAACGACTGCTGGCGGCCCAACTCGATGACTTCAAGACCAAGCCGTATGAGGCAAAAGAGCTCTTGCCCCTGAGTACGCCCGACGGGGCTGACGTTCCCGAAACGGCTGCCTGGACCATGGTGTCGGGAGCTCTTCTTAATCTCGACGAATTCATTACGCGGGAGTGACATGAGCATGCAACCGATGGGATTACTCGATCGCACCCGGCGGCACTTCTTCAGTCAGTGTTTCGCCGGGCTGGGCAACATCGCTCTGGGCAGTTTATTGAGCGGCAACCAGCTGCTAGCCGCCGCCGCGCCGCGCGTCGAGAGCCCTTTGGCGCCAAAAGAGCCGCACTTTACTCCCAAAGTCAAACGCGTCATCTACCTTTTCATGGCTGGCGCACCCAGCCAATTTGAGACCTGGCTCTATCGCCCCAAGCTGGCCGAGCTGGACGGGCAGCCGACTCCCGATTCGTTTCTCGAGGGCAAGCGGTTCGCCTTCATGGAACGGTTCATGAAGGATAAGCTCAAGCTGCTCGGTCCCCGGCGGAAGTTCAGCCAACATGGGCAATCGGGTGCCTGGGTCTCGGAGATCTTTCCGCACATGGCCGGCGTGGCCGACGACTTGGCGTTCGTGCACTCGCTTACAACGGAAAACTTCAATCACGCCCCGGCGAAGCTTTTCTTCAACACCGGCTCGACCCGTTTCGGGCGCCCCAGTATGGGCTCCTGGCTGAGTTATGGACTGGGTAGTGAGTCGCAGGACCTGCCGGCATTCGTCGTGCTGCGCTCCGGGGAGCGAAGCTTGATGGGCGGCGCGAACCTCTGGAGCAGCGGTTTCTTGCCGACGACGTACCAGGGCGTCGAGTTCCTGCGGTCGGCGGACCCGATTCCGAATCTGTCGAGTCCGCAGGGCATCTCGATGAAGCGCCAGACGGCGCGGCTCGATGCAGTCCGCGATTTGAACCTAGCGCGGTTAGCCGAGGTGGGGGACCCGGAGATTAGCACGCGCATCTCCTCTTATGAGATGGCCTATCGGATGCAGACCAGCGGGCCCGAGCTGATGGATCTTGCGACCGAGAGCCAAGCGACGCTCGACCTTTACGGCGCGAAGCCTGGTGAGCAGTCATTCGCGAACAATTGCCTCTTGGCTCGGCGTATGATCGAACGTGGCGTGCGCTTCGTGCAGTGCTATCAAACCGGTTGGGACCACCATGGGAATCGGCAGAACAACCTCAACGAAAAGCTCGACGAGGTTGCGTTGACGGTGGATCGTCCCGCCGCCGCGTTGATCACCGACCTCAAGCAACGCGGACTCTTGGATGAGACGCTTGTGATCTATGGCGGCGAGTTCGGGCGGACGCCGATGGGTGAGGTGCGTGAGTCAGTCGGCCGCAACCATCACATCGAAAACTTCCCGATGTGGTTCGCCGGCGGCGGCATCAAGGCAGGTCAAACGATCGGCGAAGTCGACGAACTCGGCTTCTTCATCACAAAGGACAAGGTGGAAGTGCACGACGTTCAGGCAACGATTCTCCATCTGCTCGGCCTGGATCACGAGAAGCTGACATTTCGCTACCAGGGACGTGACTTCCGCCTGACGGACGTCGGCGGCAGCGTCATCGAGAAGCTGCTCGTATAGTGCCGTCCGGCGAGACTCGAGCCTCGCACCAACTGAGGACGGCTTTACGCCCCTAGCTCGGTGTAACGGCTCGACCTGCCACTCGGAGCCGCAGGCGTTAGCCTGCGTTGATGAACCGCTAACCACGCAGCGACCCCAATCCGCTCCGAACGGCCCAGAGCCGTGCTGCGCTCTTGTGTTGCCGATGTCCCGGTAAGTTCAATGTAGGGGCAGACCGTTGCGTCCGCCCCAAAAGCCCCAGCGAGCACATCTGCTCTTTGCCGCCAGGAGCCCCGGCTTGAAACGAACTCCAGTTCGCCAAGCCCGCGGTTATCGCCGCCCGCCCCCCGCCCCGAATCGCTCCAAATAGAGCAGTGCCGCGATCGACTTCGCGTCGCAAATCTTGCCTTGCTCGACCATGGCGATTGCCTGTTTGGCGGGGACCCACTTCGGCTCTATCAACTCGTAGGGCTCGGGCGCCGCCTCACCCAACGTTAAGCCTTCCGCCAGGAACGCCGTCATCTTTTCGTTGCAAAACCCCGGCGTCGGATAGAACGCAAGCAACTTGCGCCACCGGCGTGCCCGGTACCCGGTTTCTTCCGCCAACTCGCGCTTGGCGGCCCGCAGGGGCGTCTCGGCTGGGTCGATGGTGCCTGCCGGCAGCTCCCAGAGTTGCCGGCGGATGGGCAACCGGAACTGGCGGATCAGCAGGATTTCACCCCGTTCGTTACGCGCAACCATCACCGCCGCGCCCGGATGCTTGACGACCCGCCGGTCGATGACAACGCCGCCGGGGCCGACGGCACGCTCGTGGGCGACATCAAAGATCGGCGTCGTAAGGACTGTTTTCGAGGAGGTTAGTTTGAAGTTCGGCATGGGTTCTGACGTTGGGGGCGCTAACGGGACGGCAAAGAGCCCGTCCCGGCTCGCGGCGCGGGTGCAGCACCTCGACCATCAGTTTCTGGCGAGCGCCTTCTTGAACTTTTCGACCGGGAGCGTGTTGAGCACATCCGACGATTGGAGCCAGCCGCGCCGCGCCGTCACGACGCCGTACTTCATGTTGTCGAGGTGGCGCGTGTGGTGAGCGTCGGTTGAGATCACGAACTTCACGCCTTTGGCCTGCGCCGTGCGCAAGTGGATGGGGCCGAGATCGAGCCGCTCGGGACTGGCGTTGATCTCCATTCGAACGCCGCGCCGCGCCGCCTCATTGACCACGCGCTCGAAGTCGTACGGATAGGGCTCGCGCCGGAGTAACAACCGGCCGGTCGGGTGGCCCATGATGTTGACGTAGGGGTTTTCGAGCATACGCAGCAGGCGGTCGGTCATCTCGGCCGCTTCCATGTTCATGTAGCTGTGCACGCTCGCGATCACGACGTCGAGCTGCGCCAAAACCTCGTCGTCGATGTCCATCCGGCCGTCGCGGAGGATGTCCACTTCGCAACCGCTGAGGATCGTGAGCTTGCTCAACTTCTCCGACGCGTCGCGCACCTTGCGGATTTGATCGAGCAGCCGCTTCTCGTCAAGCCCGTTGGCCATCGCGAGCGCCTTCGAATGGTCGGTGATGGCGATGTAGGAATAGCCGGCCTTCTCCGCGGCGTCGGCCATCTCTTCAATCGAATAGCGCCCGTCGGTGGCGTGTGTGTGCATGTGGACGTCGCAGCGAATCTGCTTCTGCTCGACCAGGTTGGGGAGCGACCCCTCTAGTGCGGCCTCGATCTCGCCGGTGTTCTCGCGCAGCTCGGGGGCGATCCACGGCAGCCCAAGCTTGGCGTAAACCTCCTCTTCGTCCTTTCCGGCGACCTTCTTCTCGTCGTCGCTGCGGTACAGCCCGTACTCGTTCAGCCGGAAGCCCATGCGTACGGCGCGGTCGCGAACGGCGACATTGTGTTCCTTGCTGCCGGTGAAATAGAGCAGCGCGGCCCCGTAACTGCTTTCGTCGAGCGCACGCACGTCGACCTGCAGCCCCTCGGACCCGATCGTCGCGCTGGCTTTCGTTTCCCCGTGGCCCAGAACTTCGGCGACCTCGGGGAACTTGACGAAATGATCGAGCGCGGCGGCGGGCTTCGAGCCCGTGACCAGCAGATCGACGTCGCCGATGGTCTCCTTGCCGCGGCGCAAACTGCCCGCGGGAGTGACTCGCTCGATGCCCTCGACGTCCGATAGGCGCCCGGCCAATTCTTGTGCGGCGCGGTCGGCGAAGTTGATGAGAAAGCGTCCCGCACTGCGCTTGTAGCCCTCGATGCCGCGCAGGATTCTCTTTTCGAGTTTCTCGCCCATGCGCGGCAGCTCGCGCAGCTTTTCGTCGCGGCAGAGTTGTTCGAGGCCGTCGATCGTGCTGACCCGGAAGTGGCTGTAGATGGCGGCGATGCCCTTCGGGCCGAGCCCGCCGATCTTGAGCAGCTCGAGCGCCGTCGGTGGGTACTTCTCCAGCAGCTCATCGCGGCGGCTAAAGCTGCCCCGGTCGAGCAGTTCTTCGAGGTGCGCTTGCATGCTCTTGCCGATGCCCCGAATCTCGGTGACTTTGCGCCCGGGGTCGCCGACGATATCCTCGATGCGCTCTGGACACGAGTCGATAGCGATCGCTGCGTTGCGGTAGCTCCGGATACGGAAGCCGTCGATGGCGGCGATCTCCATCAGGTCGGCGGTTTCGTTGAGAATATTGGCGATTTGCTTGTTGGTCATGGCCGGGGCCTTGCTAACGCGAGGCCGGATGAGATTCAGAATATCAAGTCGGCCTCTCGCCAGGTGTCGGTTCCATTGAAAGCCGGGTGTTCCCCGCCACACTCAGAGCCGCATGCGCAAGCTTGCGTTGAGGTGCTGCGGGCTGGAGACGTGGTCTCGCCGGCACGACCCAGACCCCCAAACCAAAAAGAGCCCCCGCCTTGCGGCGGAGGCTCCTTGAAAATGTTCTGCAACCGAGGCCGTCAGCGGCGCTTCAGCGTCGGTCGGTCGTCCTCTTCCTCTTCGCCCGTGTCGCCGCCCACAGTGGAGTCGTCAGCCGGAATCGTCCCTCCCGAGGTCGTGCGCCGCAGCCGCGGCCGGTTGGGATCTTCCTGCGGCTTGCGATGGCGGTTCTGTGCCTCGAGGCGGTTTTTCACGTCGAGGAACTCCGACGTGCTGACCACGTACTCGGGCTTGTTTGGCAGCAACTCGTCGATCATCTTCTGGCTTTTCTTGATCCGCGACTCGTGAGGCGGATGACTGCTGAAGAGTTTCGAGATCGTGCCCGGCTTGCGCTTTTCGTCGGCCTGCATCTTTTCGAAGAAGTCGATGAACGACGTTGGGTCATAGCCGGATTTGTACAGGTACTGCAACCCGAGGAGGTCCGCCTCCTCCTCGGCCTTGCGCGTGAACCTCATGAAGCCGATCGGGATGGCGAAGCCCGCGGCGGAACGGATGCCGTAGCCGGCCCAGCCGCCCATGAAGATCAGCGGTATCGTCGCCAGGTTGAGCACCTGTCCCTTGGTCGCCTGCTTGGTGCCGTGCCGCGCTGCCACGTGGGCGATCTCGTGAGCCATCACGCCGGCAAGTTCCGACTCGCTCTCGGCCCGCAGGAACAGGCCGGCGTTGACGAAGAAGAAGCCCCCCGGCAGCGCGAAGGCGTTGACCGTCTGGTCGTCGATGAGCTTGATGGTGAAGGGGACCTTGGAGTCGGAGTTACGGACCAGGTTCTGCCCCACGCGGTTGACGTACTCGGCGATGATCGGGTCATCGACGATCTTCGCGTGCCGCTCGACGTCTTGCGCGAGCCGCTTGCCCAGGGCGATCTCCTTCTCGAGCGAGTAGAAGTTCATTCCCTTGCCGACTTCGCGGTCGCCGATCGCGTCAACGTCTTCTTTCTGGTTCTTGGGCTTCTTCTTGCCGTTGCTGTCTTTCTTGGGTCCCGCGGCCAGCGAGAAGGGTAAGGCCAACGCCAGAACAAGCGTTAGCACCGTGGACCTGCGGCGATGGAACATCAAAGGCCTCCTTGTCGGTCGGCCCGGCTGGCTTGGCGGGAGCTCACCGGCCCGTGGTTCCTCACTCATAGTATATCGTCCCGATGCAACCCAGTACACTCAATTATGGTATCGCTCCGGAAACCACTGAGGTTACGGAAGATAGGGACGGCCGATGGATGTTGCCCAGTACCGGCGGGAGTTCCCCGTCACCGACAGCTCCATCTACCTCAATCACGCCTCCGTCTCGCCCCTGCCTGAGCGGACGGCCCGCGCCATGGCGAGCTTCACCGATGACGTGATGCGCCACGGGGCCGCCCACTACGCCAAGTGGATGAAAGCCTGCCACGGCGTCCGTACCGCCGCCGCGCGCCTGATGGGGTGCGACCCAGGCGAGATCGCCATCACCAAAGAACACATCCGAGGGGCTGGCCATCGTTGCCAACGGACTCGACTGGCGCCCTGGAGATCTGGTGGTGGGCATCCGCGATGAGTTCCCGGCAAACTACTTCCCGTGGCTTCAACTCGAGCGGCGCGGGGTCAAGCTCCGCTGGCTCGAACTGCAAGCTGGGCGAATCGAGTTGGACGAGATCGACCGGGCCTGCCGCGGCGCCCGCCTGCTGGCCATCAGCTTCGTACAGTACCTCAGCGGCTTCCGAGTCGACCTCGACGCCGTCGGTGAGATCTGCCGCTGCCACGGGACACTGCTCGTCGTCGACGGCGTCCAGGGCCTCGGCGCGTTTCCCGTCGACGTGAAGAGAAGCGGCGTTCATGCGTTCTCGGCGAGCGGGCACAAGTGGTTGCTAGGGCCCGAGGGCTGTGGCGTGCTTTACATTGACAGCGACGTGATCCCCCAGGTCGAGCCCATCGAGTTCGGCTGGACGAACGTCGAAGGCTCTGCGACCTACAGCCATGACCTCAAGCTGCGGAGTGATGCCTCCCGCTATGAGTGCGGCACGCTCAACACGATCGGCTGCTACGGGTTACGGGAGTCGCTCGAGCTGTTCTTGGAAGTCGGCGCGGAGCCCATCGCCCGGCAGATCCACCATCTCGCCGGCCGCATCGCCGCCGGGGTCGCCGCCAAGGGTTACGAGATCATGACGCCACGGGCCGAGACCTGTGGCTCGGGGATCGTGAGCTTCCGCAAGCAGGGCGAGCCGTCGGACGACGTGGTGGCCACACTCAACCGCAACGGCGTGTCGGCTGCGCTGCGGTTCGGGTGGGTGCGCGCCGCGCCGCACTTCTACATCAACGACGAAGACGTCGATCGCTTCCTCGACCTATTGCCTTGAGGGATCTACTGCCCGATCAACTGCCCTGGGGGAGCTACTGAGGACCGCCGCGGAGGAACGGTTTCGAGCACCAGCCGCTCGCCGTCGGTAAGGCCGTCAAAGGCGTCTTCGAGCGAACCTTCCGAGATCGAGCCGCCCTGCTCGTTCGCCGTGGCGTAGAGCGTCTCGAGCGCGTTGCCGAAGTCCGTGCCGGTGCTGAACTCGGGCGGCTCGCCGAAAGCGATCACTTTGAGCGCGTCGGTCAGGCGCTCGGCCCAGACGCGGGCCAGCCGCTTGGCGTCGGTCTCGCCGGCCAACGTAAGGTCGTCCTGCGTCAACTGCACCAGCACGGTTTGTTGAGAGCCGTCGTCCTCCTGCTGGATGATGGTCGGCAAGGCGCTCTCCTCGTCGAGGGTGATCACCTTGCCTGGCTCGTCCTTCAGCGCCGTCACCGCTTGTTGCAGGGTATCGACGATCTTCTTGGCCCGCGCCGCGCCGTCCTGCATGGGGTCATTCACCACGAAAACCGCGATCTGGTTGAGCTTGATGGCGATCGGCACGCCGCCGGTCTTGCCCTCGTTCGGCAGCAGGGCGTAGGTGACCTCCGCGGGCGGCAGGTCCGCCCGGAGGCGCCCGGCTTCCAGATAAATGACAAAGGCCGCTATGCCCGCCACTAGTGCGATGGCGGCGATCGACACCGGTTGCGAGAGGCGCGCCTTGAGAGTCGGCTTCTTAACTTGGTCGGTGAAGGTGAAGCCGCCCTCACTCTCGGCTGGTTGGGCGGTCGGCGTTGGATTCATAATGGTCTACGGTCGTGCGGCTTACGCTACTTCGGGCACCCTACGGTGTAGGACGCAGGCCGGGGCTGCTGCGATTCAAGTTTTTATTGTAGCTGGGACCTGGACTCGAGGCGTCGTCCTCGCCGCTTGAGGACCTTGGCACGCTGCGGTGTTTGACATCAAAGACCCGTTTTGAGAGCATGAAAATCAAGCAGTACCCTGCCTCTGCTCCTCAGTAGCTCAATGGTAGAGCATCCGGCTGTTAACCGGAGGGTTGTAGGTTCGAGTCCTACCTGAGGAGCCAACCTTTTCAATCACTTAGCCTTGAAGCGGTCATTCTGCCCGCATCTCGCGCCACCATACCCCATCGTAGGTGAACCCACAGGGCGACGCTATACGGCACACTCCTCCTTGTCTATCTGTACCCGCAGAAGCGGGAAGAACGGGAAGACAGCCCTTAAGTCCCGATCAGGAAACAACTTGCGCCTTCTCGCCTGCGAGAAGAACACGGGAATCGCGCGGGAAGGCATCGGACACCTGAAGTTGTCTGGCGGGAAGGAGGTAGGTGATGACATTTCCGTTTGATGACATCTTCTGGCTGACCAAGCAACATTTGCGTGCAGTGCGCAGATTTCGGAGAGGAGGAAGAGATCCGGGACTTCGTCACGAAGAACGTTCTGCACCTTCGCCAGGGCCCCCTGGGTGGAATCGAACCCCCATTGGCTGGCTACAAGACAGCCGTCCTGCCATTGAACTAAGAGGGCGGTAGCGGGTAGGGGATTCGAACCCCTGGCTTCCTCTTTGTAAGAGAGGCACTCTGGCCGGCTGAGTTAACCCGCAATAAACTTGGTAGGAGCGGAAGGAATTGCACCCTCGACCTCACGCGTATCAGACGTGCGCTCTCGACTCACTGAGCTACGCCTATGACCTGTGCTTCTGAACTTGGCAGGGCCGGCGAGATTCGAACTCGCGCCGACGGGATTGAAAGTCCCGCATCCTTCCGCTAGACGACGGCCCCTTGGTACTGGGTGTCAGACTCGAACTGACTCTGACCGGTTCACAACCGGCCCGCGCTGCCGTTACGCTAACCCAGAGTATTCTGGCTGGCTTAGACGGGTGGCTTGACCCGCCGCGGCTTTTCCATCGCCCTTTCAGGGCTCCCCGCACAATCTGCTTCGATACCCGGGGTTCCGCCTGGCGGCTCCACCCCGGGCTAACATCCAACGCCGCTTCGCGGCTCGGTTCACGTGCCACGTTGGGCGACCCCGACACCCAGCGCACGAAACTGGAACCCCTAGCCGGACTCTAACCAGCACCTCGCGGGTTCGTAACCCGGTGCCCTTTACGGTTGGACCACAGGGGCAAGACTTGGCGAGCGTGGGAGGAGTCGAACCTCCAACTTGGCGGGTAGAAGCCGCCCGCTCTGATCCGTTTGAGCTACACGCTCGCAATGGGAGAAGCTGCCTCCCGACGTTGTCGAAATGGTGGGTCGTGCTGGAATCGAACCAGCGGTGCTCGTCGAGCCGCGGGGTTACAGCCCGCTTCCGCGCCACGCGGTACGACCCACATGGTGGCCCTGGAAGGATTCGAACCTTCACTGCTCCGCTTCTAAAGCGGATGCCTCTGCCAGTTGGGCTACAAGGCCGATACTGATGGAACCTGGTACCCCGCCCAGGATTCGAACCTGGAGCCAGCGGGTTCTGAAGCCGCTGCGTATGCCAATTCCGCCAGCGGGGCACGAACTTGGTGGCCTTGGAAGGCTTCGAACCTTCACTCCTCCGCTCTTGAGGCGGACGCCTCTGCCGATTGGGCTACAAGGCCGAGCTTGGTAGGCCCAGAGGGCGTCGAACCCCCAACCTCCCGGGTAAGAACCGGGTGCTCTGCCGGTTGAGCTATGGACCTATCTGATTCAGACGAAGCTTGGTGGACCCGGCGAGGTTTGCACTCGCAATCTTGCTGCTTGCAAGGCAGAGGCTCTCCGTTGAGCTACAGGCCCGTGGTGGGTTCGGAAGGATTCGCACCCTCATCTTGGTGGTTAAAAATCACCTGTTCTGCTGTTGAACTACGAACCCACATCGAAGTGGTCAGGGCGGTTGGATTCGAACCAACGAACAACCCGCTTCCGAAGCGGGGACTCTGGCCAGACTGAGCTACACCCTGTTGGAGCGTCCTGCGGGAGTCGAACCCGCACCCTTTGGTTGGAAGCCAAACATGCTGTCCGTTAACACCAAGGACGCTCGAACTCAATTGGGCGACAGGCAGGCGGTGTTTCCGGGGAGCCCCCTTCACACCGCGGTCGCCCAAACTTGGCGGACCGTATGGGATTCGAACCCATGACCTCTCGGCTGACAACCGAGCGCGACCACCAGACTGCGCCAACGGTCCGTGATTCTCAAAACTTGGCTCGGAGACCTGGACTCGAACCAGGATCCGGTGGATCAAAGCCACCCATGCTTCCGTTTGCACCATCTCCGAGTATTGCTGGAGGACCCGGTGGGAATCGAACCCAACGCGTGGACCGGGCTGCAGCCGGCCGCCTTCCCACTTGGCTACGGGTCCGAATTTGGCCGGCAGGGGAGGACTCGAACCTCCATCATCCTGAGTAACAGTCAGGCGCCTTGCCGATTAGGCCACCCGCCGGCAGAACTTGGTGGCCGCAGCTGGAGTCGAACCAGCACAGGCTCCGGGCTTCAACCGGACGCTCTACCTATTGGAGCTACACGGCCAAACTTGGGGGAAGAATTGGAAGGGGCGGAGGGATTCAAACCCTCGACCTGTCGGGTAGGAGCCGACTGTTCTCTTCGCTGAACTACGCCCCTTTTGGAACCGGAGACAGGATTTGCACCCGCATCACTGGGTTCGAAGCCCAGGGTCCTATCTATTGAACGACTCCGGCTTGGTTGCGGGAGACGGAATCGAACCGCCCTCACCGGCTTATGAGACCGGACTGGAGCCACTCCAGCTATCCCGCAAGAAGTTCGTAGGGATATTCAGTTGTCAAAGACCACAAACTCTGGCACAGGGTGAAGGACTCGAACCCCCACCGACCGGGTTGGAGCCGGTCATGCTGCCAGTTACACCAACCCTGCGCATCAAACCTTGGCACTGCAAAAACTGGACCCGAGCCGAGGTTTCGAACCTCGATCCTCCCCCGAAAAGATGGCAGGGCAGAATCAGGTGCATTGCCCTTCCCACCAGCTCGGGCTTGACGGGCCACGGGAAGGACAACCACCCTCTCGCCGGTCCGGCCCAGGGGTGGTTCCTGCCGTCCAATCCAGGAACCACCCCTCATTGCACGCCCTACTTACGGCGCACTTTTCCTGTTAAAGGCCGGGTATTTCCAACCGCGGCCCTTCGTAAACCCAGTCGCAACAACCCCTCGGTCGTGCGGTTTCAGCCCGAGCGGATAAGGAGGCGAAGAACGGGCTATAACCGCTGCTCTACTGTTGAGCTACGCAGTCCACGTGGGATCTGCTGCGGGACTCGCACCCGCACCGGCGGTTCCCGAGAACCATCCTTCATCGACCCGCTCAGATCGATTGAAACCTATTGATTTCAGTCGTTTTAATAACAGCCCAGGGATCTGAGCCGTTGACCCTCGAAGCGCGCGAGGATCGAGCCACTATTCTCGCCTATGCTATCTGGCATCTGTTGGCCTTTCCTCCTTCTCGTCCGAGGTTGTGTGAGTATGCTTGACGTTCGATCTGGGTCAGTCACGATCCGATCCAACTAAGCACCACCTACCAGAGGGTAACCGCATCCGCAACAAATGTCAAGCGAAAAATTGCCATCGACAAGGGAGGATCCATCTGCGGAAGCGTCCCCCCTAAGACAGACAAAAGAGGCAGCACTGGCGCGGGGAGGTTGCACTGCGGGGCCTGGACAGTTTCCCGCCACTCAAGACCAGGATTCGTAGGTTCGGAGGCCTAACTCACTCAGGCTCGGGGGCCGACAAGAAAGCCTTGAGCCGCTGCGACGTCGCCAGATGCCAGCCAAGCAGCACGCCGACACTGATCAGTCCGATCACAATTACAAGTTCTACGGCGTTGATCGGCGAGCCGCGTACGAAGTGATCAACGAATCTGGGCACCGAGTAGCACGGCCCAGCCGAAGCACAGTGATGCCGCATAGAGCCGCGACCACGGTCGGCGCAGCAGTAGGCCAGCGAAGCAACCCTAGCGGGGGGTGGCAGGGTTGTTTCTCGCAAAGACGCTAAGGACCGCAAAGGACGCGAAGACGTAATGTCTTTCTTGCGGGCTTGGCGGTCCTTAGCGTCTTTGCGAGAAACAACAAATCCCAGCCCAGCAAGCAGATCGCTCGCCTCCGGCGGCTGGCCAAGGCTACTTGCGTTGCCGCACCTTGAGCTTTTCCGTCAGGGTCGCCAGCAATTGCTCGGCGTAGCCGTTCACCTCTTCGTCGGTGAGGCTCTCGGTCCTCTTCTGCCAAGCCGCCCGCAGCAACAGGCTGTAGAATCCGTCGGGAACCTGCTCGCCACGGAACACTTCCCTCGGCTCGAGCAAGACCAGAAACTCCGGCTTGCCGACGGCCGTGCGGATGTCTTCAAACGCCGTCCCCTCCGGCACGAACAGCGAAAAGTCGCGATGCACCGCCGGCACCCGCGGCAAGGCCCGGTGTTTCGGCCGCCGCAACGAATCCTTTTTGAGCGGGTCGAGGAAGATCTCGGCGACAAAGGCCGGCTGACGAATCTTGCGGCCCTCGAGCGACTGCGGGTCCACCTCGCCAAAGTAGGCGAGCGCCTGGCCGTCATCGGTGACGCGAGCCGCCCGCCCGGCCAGGTAGTAGGGCGGCAGGCCAGCCGTCTCGTAGCTCGGGCGGACATCGAAGTTCGCCAGCACCGCCTCCACGTCGGACTTCAACTCATAGAAGTCGAACGGCTTGCCGGCATGGCCGATCGACTCGGGCGCCGCCAGCCCCGTGGCCCCCAGCGTCAGCACGCGCGGCTCCTCGTACTCGCCCTTGCCGCCGCGGTACAGGCGCCCCAACTCCATCAACCGTACGCTCGTCTCGTTGCGGTTGAGGTTCCACTCCAGCGCCCGCAGCATCGACGGCACCAAGGTGTTGCGCAGAACGTCCTGCGTCTCCGACAGTGGATTTCGCAAGGCCACGGGTTCGGTGCTGCCGAACTGCCGAGCCTCGCCTGATGAGATAAACGACAGTGCGATCGTCTCGTCGTATCCCAACGCGCGCGCCGTGACGCGGACGGCCTTCTCTTCGGCGGCGAAAGCAGCCTCCACCGGCGTCGTGCTTCCCGCCGGTAAGTGAGACGGCAGCCGGTTGTAACCGTAAATGCGCGCTACCTCTTCGACGAGGTCAATCTCGCGCTCGACATCGAGCCGATGCGTGGGCAGTGCGACTTGCCAACCCTCCGCCCGCGCCTGGGCGGGGAATTCCAGCGCCGCGAGAATACGAACCACTTCCTCGTCGGGTACGTCGACTCCCAAGATCCGCTTCAACGCCGCCCGCCGCAGCAGAATCGCGGGCCGTTCGATCTTGCGCGCATACGTATCCACCACGCCCCGCAGCACGCTGCCGCGACTCACCATGCCGAGCAGCGCCGCCAGCCGTTCGGCGGCCCATGCGGTCGCGCCCACGTCTGCTCCGCGCGCGAAGCGGTGCGAGGCGTCGGTGTGCATTGTGAAGTGGCGCGAGGTGCGGCGAATCGAGGCGGGGTCGAACCAAGCGGCCTCGAACAACACGTTACACGTCCTGCCCGAGATCTCGGTCTCCTCGCCGCCCATCACGCCGGCCAGAGCCACCGGACGCTTCCCATCGGCAATCACCAGGTGATCCGCGGCGAGCTTTCGGTCGACGCCGTCGAGGGTGCGCAGGCTCTCGCCCGGCTGCGCCCGCCGTACGATGATCTTCGAATCTCCAAGCAAGTCGAGATCGAAAGCGTGCGTCGGGTGCCCCATTTCGAGCAGCACGTAGTTCGTCAGATCAGCGATGTTGTTGATGCCGCGGATGCCGCACAGCTCGATGCGGTTGCGCATCCACTCAGGGGACGGCTTGACTTCCACGCCGAGCGCCACCCGGCCCGAGTAACGCGCGCACAAGTCCGCGTCGGCAATCTCGATCGCCGCGCGCTCGGCGGCCGGTGGGTCCGTCTCGGGAACCTGCGCCGTCGGACGCTTCAGCGCGCGGCCGTATAACGCGGAAATCTCTCGGGCGATCCCGAGGTGGTTCATCGCGTCGGGCCGGTTCGCGGTGATGTCGAACTCGAAGACGGTCTCGCCGTCGGCCGTATCCACCTCGTCGACCGCGAGGCCGGCCATGGTCAGAGCTTCGGCAAGCTCGCCGGGAGATTCACGGATCTCGACGAAGTCTTCGAGCCAACTGAGAAGAATGCGCATTACCGAAACTGGCGTAGAAACCGCACGTCGCCTTGGAACAGAAGTTGAATATCGTCGATGCCGTACTTGAGCATGGCGAAGCGGTCGATCCCGAAGCCGGCGGCGAATCCGGTATAGCGCTCCGGGTCGTAGCCCGCATGCCGAAACACTTCCGGGTCGATCATGCCGCAGCCGAGCACTTCGATGAAGCCCGTCCCCTTGCAGATGCGGCAACCCTCCCCGCCGCAGAAGATGCACGAGATATCTACTTCCGCGCTCGGCTCGGTAAAGGGAAAGAAGCTGGGGCGGAAGCGCATTTTCGTCTCGGGGCCGAAGAACCGCTTCAGGAAATAGTCCAACGTCCCCTTGAGATCGCTGAGCGTGATGCTCTCGTCCACCGCGAACATTTCGATCTGATGAAACATCGGGCTGTGCGTCGCGTCCGCCGTGTCGTTCCTGTAAACCTTGCCGTGCACGACGTAGCGCAGCGGAGGCGTCTCGCGCTCCATGACGCGTATTTGAATCGGCGACGTGTGCGTGCGCAGCAGAATCTGATCGTCGATGAACAAGGTGTCCATCTCGTCCACCGCCGGGTGGTCGGCCGGAAAGTTCAGCGCCTCGAAGTTGTAGCGGTAGGTCTCGATCTCGGGGCCTTCGGCGACCGAGTACCCCAGCCCTTGGAAGATCGACTCGATCTCCTCCCGCACGAGCGTGATCGGGTGCCGGGCGCCGATGCGCCGTGGCGGACCCGGCAGGGTCACGTCAAGCTGCTCGTGCGTCTGCGCGGCGTCGGCGAGCGCGCCCTTGGCCTCGGCCAGGGCTGCTTCGATGTGCTTTCTGGTCTCGTTCTGCAGCCGGCCGACTTGAGGCTTGACCTCGCGCGGCGCGGCCTTGAGCCAGCGCTCGTTGGTGCCGGTTAGCAGGCCGTTCTTGCGGCCCAGCCAGCGGTCGCGGAGGGCTTTGAGTTGGTCTTCGGAGCTGAGAGCCCCGCGTTCGCCGTCGAAGGAGTCGCGCAAGCGGCCGTACAGGCCCTCGATTGTCTCGCCGTTCGAGAGCAAGGCGGGGAGGTCTTGCGCGGCCTGTTCGTCGATCGGCATCCCGGCGAACCCCTACGAGGCGGCCGCGGGAGTGTCGGGGCCCGAGCCTTGCGCCTCCAGTGCGGCGCGTGCGAGGGCGGCGACCTGCTCGAAGCCCTTGGCATCGCGGATCGCCATCTCGGAGAGCATCTTGCGGTTCAGGTCGATCTCGGCGAGCTTGAGCCCGTGGATGAGCTTGTTGTAGGAGAGCCCGTGCAGCCGCGCCGCCGCGCCGATGCGGATGATCCACAGCGAGCGGAAGTCACGCTTCTTGAGCCTACGGCCGATGTAGGCGAACTTGCGTCCGCGCTCCACCGCCTCTTTGGCGTAGCGAAAGAGCTTGCTCTTGCGCTGGTAGTAGCCCTTGGCCGCGGAAAGTATCTTCTTGCGTCGGTTGCGGCGTTTGCTGCCGCGCGTTACTCTTGGCACGCTTTCCCTCCAATGGTTCTGGGGTTGGTGATGCTAACGGACGGCGAGGCAGGCACGTGCCCCGAGCGCAGCTCGCGCGTCCTATGAGTGTTCTAGGAAGAGATCATGCCCCTGATGGCCTTCTCCATGGTCGGGCTGACCAGGGTGCTCTTCCGTAACTTGCGTTTGCGCTTGGTGGTCTTCGAGGTAAGGATGTGGCTCTTCATCGAATGACCGCGCTTGACCCGGCCCGAACTCGTGAGTTTGAAGCGCTTGCTCGCCCCGCGATGCGATTTCAACTTTGGCACGATAAGCTCCCGTCGAGCCCGTCGCTACACGGCGAAGGCCCAAGTTTGCGTCAGTTTTCAGGGTTCCTGGTGCGACCGGATGGAACTTCCTGGACGAGTCATTTGAGTATAGCAGCACTGCTGGGGTGGCCCGCGTCCAACCGGTTGAGCGGGTTGACCTGGGTTGGACTGTTGAACTGTAGAGGCGGACCGCCGCGTCCACCCAAAAAGCAGCGGCAGACACTGCTGCCCGTCGGCCGGTGTGAAGTTTGGGCTGCAAACGCATTCGAGTCCGCACAGCGGCCGTCGGATCCGAACCGAGGGTGGAGCCATCCGGAATGCGGACCGCGGAACCCTGGGTTCCGATCCCCTCCGGTAAGGGGCCCTGAGGCGACGGAGAACGAGCTGGCTCCTGCGAGCGGGCCCCTGTGCCGCTTGCTCAACGCTAGAATGTTCGACGAACGGGCGTCAGGGTCGGAAAGGGGTCGAGAAACAGTTTCCCATTGCGCAATCGGGCATCAGAGCCTCCCCAAGCCGTCGTCCAGTTGGCCCAAATCGAGTCCTGTCACGCAGCTAGTGAAAATCTGGGTCGGCATCGAATGGGTTCGGTTGTTCACGCCAGTTATCCGCTAAGAGGTAGAATCGGGCCAGCATGGTCGGCCAAACCATCAGCCACTACCACATCACCGAGAAGCTCGGTGAGGGCGGTATGGGTGTCGTGTACAAGGCCGAGGACACCAAACTCGAACGCACCGTTGCGCTGAAGTTTCTGGCCGGTCATCTACTCAACGACGAAGAAGCCAAGGCGCGATTCCTGCGCGAGGCCAAGGCGGCTGCGGGAATCCATCACCCCAACATCTGTCCTGTATACGAGATCAGTGAAGCCGAGGGTAGAACGTTCCTCTCGATGGCCTTCATCGAAGGGGAGCCGCTTGAGGCACATATCGAGCGCGGGCCGCTGGCCCTGAAGGAAGCGCTCGACATCGGCCGGCAAATCGCCGAGGGGCTGGAAGCGGCACATGAGAAGGGCGTTGTTCACCGCGACATCAAACCGGCCAACGTGATGGTTGACGCCAAGGGCCGTGCCACGATCATGGACTTCGGCCTGGCACACCTAACGGAAGCCTCCCGGCTCACAAAGGCAGATCAGACGATGGGCACGGTCGCCTACATGTCGCCGGAGCAAGCGCAGGGTATGGAGGTGGACAACCGGTCCGACATCTGGGCATTGGGCGTGGTGCTGTACGAGATGGTGCGGGGGCAGCGGCCGTTCCAAGGCGAGTACGACCAAGCGCTGCTCTTCGAGATCGTTCACCAGGAGCCCGAGCCGTTGACCGGTGTGCGCACCGGAGTGCCGATCGAGTTGGAGCTACTTGTGGTCAAGTGTCTGGCGAAGGACGCGCAGGATCGCTATGGCCACGCCGATGAGATTGCAAAAGACCTGCGCACCCTGGCCGAGAAACTAAAATCCGGTAGGTCAACGATTCTGCGCACTGGGATAGACCTTGGTGATCAACGGCCGGGTGTTGCTTCGCCGGCCCAAGCCCGCACGGCAGGAGACGTGCGCCACGCAGAACCCAGACAAGCCGGGAGCCCGGCCTCCACTCTACGGTACGTGCCATGGATGCTTTCGGCTGCTTTGGCTATTGCCCTAATCGTGATAGCCTCTCTCCTGCTGACAAAGACTCAAGACTCGCCCGAACGGCCCTTAATGCGCCTGGAGGTCGACCTCGGCCGCGACATCAATCCCGGCTTCGGGTCGGACGTCGCTCTTTCCCTCGACGGAACCCGTTTGGCCATAGCGGCCGGGGGCCCTGGGGACCGGCAGATCCACACCCGCTTACTAAGCGAAACGGAGTTCGAAGCTCTGGACGGCACGGACGGAGCGCGCGCGCCCTTCTTTTCACCGGACGGCAAGTGGATCGCTTTCCACGCGGACGGGCAACTCAAGAAGGTCTCGGTCGAGGGCGGAGCACCGGTGCCCCTGTGTGAGGCACCACTGGTTTTCGGCGGTAGTTGGGATACCAACGATACGATCATTGCATCCCCCCGTTCGATAACCGGGTTGGTGCGGGTTTCCGCTGCCGGTGGCGAGCCGCAAGTGATCACGCAGGCAGACCCGGATCGGCAAGAGGACGCGCATCGATGGCCGCAGATATTGCCAGACGGCAAAGCCGTACTCTTCACTGCGGGATCAGCCGGCAAGTTCTTCGACGAGACCACGATTGATGTACAGTCTTTCGAAACCGGGGAGCGAAGGACACTGGTCAAAGGCGGCGTTTCCGGGTATTACCTGCCAACCGGTCATCTGATCTACTTGAGAAGAGGCACCCTATTCGCCGCTCCCATGGATGCCGCCACACTCCGGCTGACCGAGCCCGCGGTGCCCGTGTTGGTTGACGTCTCCGGTCATGCGGGAAGCGGAGGCGGGCATTTCAGCTTTTCCGAAACAGGTGTTTTTCTCTATACCGAAGGTTCCGTTGACGCGTCGCGATGGCAGTTGACGTGGGTCACACAGACCGGCGCACTCGAACCGCTTATCAGTGAACCAGGGCGATACTATCAACCCCGAGTCTCACCGGACGGCCGGAAGCTTGCTGTTTCGATTGCGAAGGGAACCGAACAGAACATCTGGATCTACGATCTTGAGCGGCTAACGATGACTCGCCTCACGTTCGGCCGGGGACCTGATACCCACCCCGTCTGGTTCCCCGACGGGAGGCATATCGCATACAGGTCTGAGCGGGAATCCGCAATGGGGATTGTCTATGTCGAACGCGCCGACGGGAGCGGTAAGCCGCAACAGCTCGTCAAGGGCGGCGTTTTTGCGGGGCTTTCGGGCGTTGTATCTGGCGGGGCTCTGCGCCCCTATTCGATTTCCCAGGATGGGGGATTTCTCTTCTATGACCAAAGCGTGGGAGGACAAGGCTACGACATCTGGGTGGCGCCTTTAGAGATGCACGGGATCGGCGGACCTCAAGCCGGCGAACCAGAGCCTTTTCTTCAAACCGCATTTGAAGAGTCTTCTCCGGCTGTCTCGCCGGACGGACGCTGGGTTGCCTACGTTTCGAACGAATCCGGCCGTGATGAAATCTACGTGCGGCCCTTCCCTGGCCCCGGTGGAAAATGGTCGGTGTCTGATCACGGCGTTTTCCCAAGTTGGTCGCCAAACGGGCGCGAGCTATTCTACGAAAGCGGCGATCGAATCTTGGCCGTCTCCTACTCGGTGGAGAATGGCTCGTTCCGCGCAGACAAACCGCGAGTCTGGGTCGATGTGCCGTCCAAGTGGCACGGGGGCCCTTTTACGCCAGACTCGGTCATGGCGCCTGACGGCAAGCGTTTCGCGGTCACAACCAAAGTCGAAGGCCAAACTGTTGAGAGTGACCAGCGTCACGTGACAATGCTGTTGAACTTCTTCGACGAGCTGCGCCGCCGCGTTCCGCTGGAAGACTAGCCTCTCACCACCACCCCCAACAGGACTAAGTCCTCAGAAACGAACTACATAGAACCTGTCGGAGAATAGGTGGCGTGAAATCAGAGTGTTGTATCGCAGGCGCCGGGAGCAGAGAGGCTCGACCCCATGCTGAGGTAAGCGCTTGCGATACGACGATTTGAAGGCAGCGGCCCTATTTGGCAGGGCAATTGCTCTTATGGGGTTTGTATCCCAACTCGTTCGGCGCGGTGCGGTGTCGTTGCCCTGCGAAGGGGGAAAGGGGTACGGTAGCTGCTCCAGGTTTGATCGACCGCATCAGCAGTTGCCCTGCCAAATCCTACCACGCGAAGCGTCCGCCGTGAAGCGGCTGCGTTCAAATCCGGTTCCGTTCATCAACCCTGCGCAGAGTAGCTAAGCGGTAGAATCGACGTGTCGTGGTTGGGGAACCCCCGGCTGCTGCAAGCTCCTCGAAAGGCTCGCAGAGGCCACTCCCCAGAACCCCATGAAGCGAATCGTGAAGATATCGGTTGCGCTGTTAGCGCTCTATCTTGTCGGTGGTGCGGCGCTGGACCAATTGGTGCTTCCTGAGCCGGCGCCCGACCAGTCATACTACCCGCCGGTCGGATACCTGTTTGCGAGCGAATCAGAGGGATTCGAGCAGCGGATACTGAAGCGCGCAGGCGGACGGTTCTGGCTTGAGTTGACCTTGCACCCCAATGCTCCAGGACCGCCCGAACACATCCATACATCTTTCTCGGAGCGATTCATCGTTGCCGGGGGTACGCTGAGCCTGCTAGTGAACGGTGAAGTCTTGGAACTAGGTCTGTCCGAATCCTTTCTTGTCTCGCCGGGTACGCCGCACAAGCCCTTCAACCAGACGAACCAACCGGTCGTCGTACGCGGTCCGCTGACAGAGGAGTACGGAATCCCCGAGCCGTTCAGCGTTTTCCTCACGCAAGCTTACGGCTTCTTTGACGAAGAGCCAGCCAATCAGCGGCCCCCCAGGGCGTTGCTTCAGATGTCGCGTTTCAGTCCTGCCTACGATTCGTGGCTGGCGAATCCACCCGTCCCGTTGCAGCGACTTCTATTCCATGCCATCGGGCCGACCGCGCGCCTTCTGGGGTATCGGACGTACTATGCGCGCTTCAAACCACGTGGAGGGCGCGAGGAGATCGGCGACCGTGAGCAAGATTAAGTCCCCGGAAGCGAATGACATGGACCTCGTCCGCAGATAGATGTTCATATCGCCTTCCCGCCAAGTAGTCAGGCGCCCACGGCATCTGCGAAAGTTGTTTGGGGACACTTGAGCCGGTCCTGGTGCCAGTAGAATCGTGGTTGAGCCGCGAAAGTTGCCCTTGGAGCAACACTGGATGAATCGACGAGAAGCGCTGAGCGCGCTGAGCGCTGTCGCCTTGCCGGCCACCCTCGGCCTGGCCGCGCACCCCGCTAGAGGCACCGTCGATTGGCCGAGGTGGAGAGGGCCCAATGCTGATGGAGTGGCGGACGGGGGGAGTCTCCCGACTCAATGGAGCCAGACCGAGAACGTCCGTTGGTCGGTCGAGTTGCCGGGTTGGGGAACGAGTTCCCCGGTGGTCTACCGACACCGGCTGTTCGTCACTTCCGAAGTGGAACAAGGCGGCAGGAAATCACTACTAACGCTGTGCTTTCATCGAGACACCGGCAAGGAATTGTGGCGGCATGACTTCGGATTGGGCGTAGACCAGCGGACTCACGAGAAGTCCAGTCTTGCCGTGAATACCCCCGCTGTCACCGAGGATGCGGTCTACGTCGCGTTCGGCAATTCCGACGTTGCCCGCTACTCCCACGACGGCACACTGATCTGGGTCACACGGTACATGGAAATATTCGGCAACCCCAAAATGGCATGGGGGTACTCGGTGAGCCCCCTCGTTCTGGAGGACTCCGTACTGCTCCCATGGGACCATCACAAGGGCCCTTGTTTTCTGGTGGGTCTTGACAAGCGAACGGGTCGGATTGTCTGGAAGAAAGATCGACCCATCGGTACGGCCCACGCAACGCCGCTACTCTTGGAGCATCATGGGCAGACCGACATCCTGGTGTCCGGAAAGAACCGCCTCACGGCTTTCGACGCAAAAATACACACCGAGTTGTGGAAATATGGCGAAGGGGAAGGGCCGTTCAACGGCGAGATCATCGTGAGTCCGATCTACGGAGACGGCATGGTGTTCCTGCAATTGTGGCGGCAGAGTCCCATCCACGCAATTCGACTTGTCGGCAACGGGCAACCGCCGGAGTTGGTGTGGGTCAGCCGGAAGCCGGGGCCGCAGGAACCGTCGCCAATCCTCTATCGAGGCTTGCTCTACGTCCTGATGGACAGCGGTGTGCTGGCCTGCCTTGACGGGAAGACCGGCAACGAACTCTACCGCAAGCGACTGGGCGGCGCCTGCAACGCTTCCCCGATCGCCGGCGACGGACGTATCTACTTGAGTGACATCGAGGGCACGACTTTCGTGGTCAAGGCTGGGAGGGAGTTCGAGTTGCCGGCCACAAACAGCCTCGGCGAGAGAATAACCGCTTCACCCGCTGTCTCCGGAAACGAGTTGTTTTACCGAACAGACTCGCGCGTGTACTGCATTCGAGAGAATGCCGGCCGGTGATGGGCTCGAGACCGGCATGAGGCAGATGGATACGCCCCGTGGACCGGGCTCAACACGAAAAGGCCTATCTAAAATAGACCTAAGTGGGGTATCCATTTGACTCAGGTGACCACAACATACTGTGGTTGGCCATTGGCGGCCCCCGGAAAGGCTTGCCGATAGCACCACGTTTCCAAGCCTGCGATGGCCATGGCGCGTGCGTAATCCTTGATCGGCCCGACGCAGCCTCGTGGCCCAATTGCCTGCAGACCGGCGTCTGGCGCCCCAGGGTGCATTCTGGGTGCAGTGTGCTGGCGTCCATGGATCGACCAAACCACAACGCCTAGGGGCTACCTGAGTCAAGTGGATACCCCATTTAGACCTAAGTGGGGTATCCATTTGACTCAGGTGACCACAACATACTGTGGTTGGCCATTGGCGGCCCCCGGAAAGGCTTGCCGATAGCACCACGTTTCCAAGCCTGCGATGGCCATGGCGCGTGCGTAATCCTTGATCGGCCCGAAACGCAGCCTCGTGGCCCAATTGCCTGCAGACCGGCGTCTGGCGCCCCAGGGTGCATTCTGGGTGCAGTGTGCTGGCGTCCATGGATCGACCAAACCACAACGCCTAGGGGCTACCTGAGTCAAGTGGATACCCCATTTAGACCTAAGTGGGGTATCCATTTGACTCAGGTGACCACAACATACTGTGGTTGGCCATTGGCGGCCCCCGGAAAGGATGCCGATAGCACCACGTTTCCAAGCCTGCGATGGCCATGGCGCGTGCGTAATCCTTGATCGGCCCGAAACGCAGCCTCGTGGCCCAATTGCCTGCAGACCGGCGTCTGGCGCCCCAGGGTGCATTCTGGGTGCCGGCGTCCATGGATCGACCACCACAACGCCTAGGGGCTACCTGAGTCAAGTGGATACCCCATTTAGACCTAAGTGGGGTATCCATTTGACTCAGGTGACCACAACATACCGTGGTTGGCCATTGGCGGCTCCCGGAAAGGCTTGCCGATAGCACGACGTTTCCAAGCCTGCGATGGCCATGGCGCGTGCGTGATCCTTGATCGGCCCCGAACGCAGCCTCGTGGTCCGATCGCGTCCAGACCGGCGTCTGGCACCCCTGGATGCATTCTGGGTGCAGTGTGCTGGCGTCTATGGATCGACCAAACCACAACGCCTTGGGGCTACCTGAGTCAAGTGGATACCCCATTTAGACCTAATCGCTCATCACTGGCCGGGCGAGTGAAGCTTCTCGATTCGCTCTAACAGGTTGGCGCGGAGCAAGTTCTGAACAAAAATCTCGACACCGGGCTTGCCGAGGTGGTGGGGACGGTCATCTACCCCCGGCACCGTGAGACCGGGTCTGTCTTCGCAGTACCCCCACGAGGCTGATCCATCATCCTCGTCGACGCATCCGCAGCGAATCGTCGATAGGACTCAGTATTTTCTTTAGTGTACCCGGCTTGCGGCACCGAGCTGAACATCTCGAACAAGCCGCTCCTGACCGCCTCGGCGGTCGAGCCCGGAATGCCCGCCTTTAGGCCGAGCGCGCAAACGATTCTAGAGAACGCCAAAATAAGGTCGTCTCGATCCGCGGCGCCAGTCAATGGCGGGGGCCAAGGCATGCGCCAACCAGGGTCCTTGAGAAGGATAGCTCGCCTCGCGTCCAGCGGTATCGCTGGATTGAACTTGCAAGTCGCTGTCTCTATGGATATTCGAATCGTTGATCTATATCGAAATACCTCCTGCGAGGTGGGAATATCTGGCAGCGATTGTGCTACGTGACCACTCGACTTCTGAGGCATCTGCATAGCTCCTTGTTCACTCAAACTACTACAAAAAGGTGACATATCGGTGACGGGCATATCGGTGGCATATCGGTGATGGCATATCGGTGACATGGCATATCAATTGTGTCAATTCGACCACACTCCCGGCAGGCTCGGTCGGTCGGGATTCCGATAGAACCTTTGTTTTCAACACCAACTTCGATGCCGTCGGCCCCGAAAGCCCGGTTCAACCACGGATCGGAACCACTTCGAGCCAATCGGGGTATGCACTTGACTCCCGAACTTGTGGTCGGCGACTGCGGCGACCGTCCCTCGAGGGGCCATCGGGCAGCGGTCGTGGGTCCTATAGCCGCCGCTCATTGCGCCCCGCGGGGGGACGGCAGCGGTTGACTTTGAAACCTGAAGGCGAAGCGCTCTTGAACCCCCACGTGCGCGATAGTCCTCCAGAGCCCACTTCCTTGGGGCTTCGCAAGTGCATACCCCAGCGAGCCAATTCTGTGACTGTCACCGAATCTCTCCATCCGCCGTGGACCACGCATCGAGGATTCGGCGCCTCGATCATCCCTCACTAATCGTTGTAGCCTCGATCAGCGAGTACTTCCTAGAGATGGCCCGCGGTGTGCTGGCGCCGGCTGTCGCCATTGGCCATTCCATCCGGAGCTTGTTGATCTCTGGCGGCCCGCTCGCCGCGCTTGGCGCCGCGGACCTGATTTTCTGCGATTACTGCGCGCACCCAGTTGTGCGCAGCGCGCGACCCAATGCCGAGATTGTTCGCCACCATCTCATCTCACCCTCCTGTCTCGATCAGATCCAGGCCGCGGTCGACAGCAGCGCTTGGATTCAAGAAACATCGGGATAAGCTACCGACCACTCGCCCTACATAATCGCGGACCGATCCGGCTCGAATCCCGCTGGCGGGTGGGTTGTTGCCTCCAGATCCGAGAAGTCTTCAAACGGCGAAGGGTTTATCGACCCTGGTTGCCGCCGCTGCTCGGCTTGGAACCAGTGATCCGTGATTCGTCGGTCGTGAATCAGCGCGCGTCAGTAAGAGTACCGCCACGGCAGGTTTGGGGAGCTGCGCCCCCAGTGCTCGTGATGCCCTCGATTACTTGGTGAAAAACCAAACGCCGTCAGCCTCGCGGGCCGCTTTGACCGAGTCGCCGATCGCGACCGGACTGATGGCGTGCGGCGGAATCGGTTGACCCCGGTTTGTCGTCATGGCTAAGCACTAGCCGACAACGGCGGATCTAGCCCACACTTCGAGGTCTTCGAGGCCGCGTTCGAGAAAGACAGCTTCACTTGCCCCGGATTGCCGACTAGAAGCCACGTTCGGCAGTGATTCCAGCTAAGTCCCCCTTCTGTAACAAGTTAGTGGGAGAGGTGGCGGATTCGGAGTCGGAACCCGATATGAACGAAGTGGCCCACGGGCCACAGACGCTTCGCGTGTCCTGTTCCGCAAGAGCGTGCCCGGGGTCGCAGCGAATGTGATCACAGACGCTCCGCGTGTGGTATGCTCCCAACACCACACTGCGGCATGTAGCGACGAACGCGGTCAGGGACGCTCCGTCTGTGAGATCGTTCACGACTGCGGCGCGGTACCATCGAATGGGACCACAGTTGAGCCGAGGCTCTCTTATTCAAGTTACTGATTCCAAAGGGGAAAGAATACAAACCCCATAGGGTCCGGCACCCCGACACTTCCTTCATATCGTTGTACCGCTTGCGACAGGCTCCCCTGTTTCGCCACGCTCTGCCTGTCACGTCGCCAGCGGTACAACACTCTGATTTTTCACACCATCTTCCTGCGAACGAGCGCTATGTGGTTCCTTTCGAGTGACTTAGTCCTTGTCCCGGTCGCGGAGCCTCGGCGTACAACGGTCTCAGCCAAGAAGGACCGAGCGGCTGGGGGCCGGTCCAACGCCCTGCCGATAGTGGAGTCCCAAACCCGCTACTCGACTGTGGGTGCGCGACATAAAAGTGCCGCTCATCCGGCCTGGGTGCGGGATTCCCAGTAGTCTTCGAAGCGGCCGCTGAGGCGGGCGCAGCGTAGCGCCAGGATGGCGTTCGCGCCGCGTACCGTCCAGAACATGCCCGAGCGCTTCAGACGTTGCGCCACTACCGTCTTGCATCCCGCCTCGATCACCCCTGAACCGATGAACAATCCCTGCTTGCGAAAGTGCGGATAGCGCATCCGCTCGGCGTTGTGTTCGAAGTACTCCGCTTCGCTCGCCAGTCGACGAGCCAGATCCGGCTGCGGGGCCACCACACCTCGTAGGGCCGCCACCAACTTCTTGATCTGACCCTGATCGAGTTGGCGGAGCCGTTGCTGGGTCCAGCGCCGCCGGCTGGGCTCGTCGTCGAGCCCCAGTTGCGCCGCCAACTCCCACAAGTGCTGGCGCGCATGATAGAGGTCCACGATTTCGATCGCGCCCGCGAAGTATTGATGCGAGAGGTTCCAGATCCAGGCGGCTCCGTCGCCGATTACCACCTTCTTGTTCGCCCGCCCCCAGCCGCGCTCCCACGCCTGCTGCCAGAGGCGTCGCCCAAACGCCTCGGCGCCCTCGATCGCTCCCGTATAGCTCGTCGACCCTTCCTCACGCACGGGTCGGTCGCCTGGCTTGCCCTCGGCTTGCGTGAACACACAGCCGAGCTTGACCTCCCGCGTGCGGGCGCGCTCGCGGTCCTTTTTGCCGGCTCGTCCCGCCGTCTCGGCCGCCACCATCGGCACCCCGGTGCCGTCCATCTCGATGTAGAGAACCGGAATGTCGGCCCCGGCCACCGCGGGCAGCGGCAGTTGCACCGCCCGTTGGATCTGTTGTTGTTCGCGGGCGGCGAGGTCGGCCCCGATCGCCTCGGCGCCGCGCTCGATGGCTTTGGTGGTAACGTCCAAACCGGCTAACACCCGCAGTTGCTCGCGACTGCTTTCAAACGACGACTCGCTGCCCACCAGCGCCATCATGCAGCGCACGCCGGGAGAGTAGTGCGTGTTGTCGACATCGAGTTCGCGGTCAAAGGGGAACTGTCCCTGATGGCACGCCGGGCAGAGGTAGTAGGGCCGTTCGATCGCGACCGCGCCGAGCACACTCACCACGGTCTTGGGCCGCCGACCGCGGTGACGGGTGCGACGGCCGCAGCGACAGGATGGCTCAGGCGCGGCGTCGGCGGGCGCCTCCAACAGTTGCTCGAGCAACTTCGCGCCGGCTCGGTGCAGTGCCGCACGGGTGGCCGTCTCCAGCGCTTCCAGGTCCCAGTGCTGCTGCTTGCGCCGGGCGGCGAAGATCAGAGTCAGCAACTGTTCGACTTCTTGGGCGACTTCTTGTTGGATCGCCGCGGCCGTTTTTTTTCCTGCGGCGTCACAGACGCTGCCGACTCGGACTCTTGCTCAACGGGCCGCAAGCGGCAGATCTTCTCGTTGACTTCGATGAGTTCTCGGCTTAGCTGCTGGAAGCGCCGAAAGGCGGTGATCTCCCGCTGAGTCTTACGGCGAGCCGCCGGGTCGGAGAGGCTCTGGGTGACGGTCTTGCCGCGGGATTTGTAGGTCAACCGCCAGTGCGGGCCATGGCCGGGATGACCGCGCTGACGACAGCGGCAGGTGGGTTTGCCGCAAGGGCCTTGAGTGGTGGTGACGGAGCCTTGGCGAAAATCACCCAAGGCAAGCATCTGCTGGAAGATCGCGTGGCGACGGTACTCCAAGGCGGGCAGGGAATCGGGCATGGGACACCTCCTTCTTATCCTAGCGTATTATATACGCTAGGACACCGCACCCCAGACCGTACCCCAACCACTTGGCACTTTCATGTCGCGCACCCCTCGACTGTGTACCGAACCCAACGGCGGTACAATCTCCTCACTGACACTTGATGCGCACGCTGGGGAGTTTCAAGAGCGCTTCGCCTTCAGGTTTCAAAGTCAACCGCTGCCGTCCCCCCGCGGGGCGCAATGAGCGGCGGCTATAGGACCCACGACCGCTGCCCGATGGCCCCTCGAGGGTACGGTCGCCGCAGTCGCCGGAATGTGGGGTCGCGATGCCCCCGATCTCCTCAACCTGAGGAATCGAGCCTGGCAAGAGATGGACAGAGCATGAGAAAGAGTTTCTCATCCGACAAGCCCGCGAGGGCAGGAAACTGCCTCAGATTCACATACCCGCACGGTCGCCGGCCGCCATCAATCAGCAACGCCAGCGACTTCGGGAGGCGGGGTTCGTCAGTACGGATTCCAAGCGCAGCCTGCGACTGTGGACGATCAGGGAAATCAGAGGGCTACAGGACTACACGAAGCGCTACCGGTTAAGCGCTGCGCAAATCACGCGAGCCGAGCTGCTGCCGGGTCGGAGTAAGGATTCCATCAGTCAGCAGATGAAACGCCAGGGCCTGGGAGATCCAAAGCGGCGGCAAGCGGCACGGACAGCGCACAGACTTGACGCTCAAGAAAGAGTGGCACTAGAGCGGTTTCTTGGGGCAAGAGGACGCAAACTGTCAAGCGCGCAAGTCGCCAAGAGATTCAAGATTTCGCCGCAAACGGTCACAGCATATCGCCGGTGCCTGAAGCTGCAGCTATCGTGGCATGAGGCGAGAGCTTCGGCACAGTATCGGCAGCGGGCAGAGAAACTGCGTCACATCTTGATTCAGCGAACCCGTGCACGTTGGATGAAGTGGCGGGCGAAACGGCGAGAGGTTCTTAAGAACTTGCAGTGGCAAATGCGGCGCGAGAGACAACGTCACGAGCTACGTCAGTGTGTCCGCTGTGGAGAGGCATGGTTTGCAGTGAAGGCGTTCTTTGCACTCACGACGCGAAGACGGGGAGGTGTTGTGACCTACACCATGTCTCGTACCTGTCGAGCGTGCTGGGCAGAGCGCGGCCGATAGAGAGTGCGAACCCGATTTCTTTCCGCAAACGAACGGCTATATTGTTCGATTCGTGTGACTTAGTCCTGCTCGCGGTCTCTAAACACAGGGAACTGGGCAGGTTCAAAACCGCCGGAGGGCGGCTAGCGCGGTACGGCTAGGAGCATCCAGCGGTCCGCCGACTTCCACCTCTTCTCGAAGGTGGACCGTTTCAGTGCTTTCCGCTTTCGCCGGGCCGGGTCGTTGATCCATACACGCCTGCCTTCCAACCCAACGACTACGGCGTAGTGAAGGTTCGCTGTCGGGCTCTTGCGCTTCTTCAATCCGACGATGAGCGGCCGTTTCTTCGAAAGATGCTCTTCGAATTCCGCCCATGTGGCCCGCAGAGTGAAAGCATGAAAGCCAGCTTCCTCGAAGTAACGCCTCATGTCGGACAAGAGGATGCCGCCGGAGTCCGTCGAATAGAGTTGCTCGTGAACCGTTGCCAGATCGTCACTCTGGGGTACTAAGCCAGGGTACTGCCGTTCCCAATAGTGAAGCACCATCGCCACACTGGCAGCACCGCAGCCGTTCTTTTTCTGCCGGAGAAACGGAACATCAAGCTGGACCTCGGGCGCCGCCCCAGCCATGCCCAAGCCCACAACGAGAGGAATGAGGATGCAGCGGGTCACCGCCCCTTCTCTCCTTACTTGGCGATGAGAACAACAACCGCGGCGGCCGGCGCGATCACGATGTAGGTTAATTGTTGGTTGTTCAGCGCGCCCCCGACCACATCTCGTCCCGGTTCCTCCGCCCGCACGGCAAGCTGAGCAAGCTCCTCGCCATCCAACAACTGCGCGGGACCGGCTTTGCTTCGCAGCAAAAGGCCCTTGCTCTGTGCGTTGCTTCCTGCCACGGTGCCGTCTTGTGCGAGTTTGGCTCCCTGCTGTGTGGCCGCGATCGAACTTTCGCGGGCTTCGTCTGGTGATGTGGGGACCGATAGCCCGGCCGCAACCGACACGGAGAGGCCGAAGTAGCTGAAACAAAGAGCCACGCCCACGGCCTTAAGTGACTGTCGGTTTCGGATGACCATGTTAGCGTCTTGGTTCGGATGCTCAACTACGCATCCTCGTGGCCCAAGTATACACCAGCCTGCTTCCTTCGACGTGTTCCGACTCCGGTTCTCCGTCGCGAGGTCTCCCCGGCTCGCCAGCGACTTCGGCTCGCGATGGTTGCGTCGTGGAGTTGTCGGGCTTGACGTGTTTCTTCCGCCGGGCTCTCCCCGTGGGGCCCGCTGATTCCGTCCGTAGCCCCTCACTACGATTGACACCGGGGCGGAGACGGAGACGGAGTCATGCGTTGCGGAAAATGCCTTGCGGACGAAGAGAATCCGGGATCAGGCCTTTCGTCAGTTCGTCAAGAAGGCGCTCGGATAATCGAAATCGCTTGAAGGCTTTACGGAGGCTCCATGCCGACAGAGCCAGAGCAAGCGCCATCGCGAGAATCATGGGATCGTGCTGTTGTTCCCCGCGAATCATCTCAAGACCGTCTTTTGCGAGCAGTATGGATATCGCCGCGACGAACAGGGAATAGATGACGACGTTTGCACCGCTCACGATCCTGAGCTTTCCAACCGATTCGGAGTAATGCCGCAGGCGCTCCGGGTGCGTCATCGAATTCCAGCGGCCTCTTGTAAGGACCAAATCCTTGAGCTCCAGCATGGCGCATGAACCGCGGCTGCGGGCCTAACGCCCTCTGGGCAGTTCGAAACCCTCCGGCAAGGTCCGATTCTCGTCGAAGATCGCTTCGTTGCGGCTCGCATCATTGCGGACCAGCATCCGCCCGACGACAATGCCTCGCACACCGATAACTTCCCAGGCGTCGAAGATGCGTGGGTAGTCATCAATGACCGTGTCGAGCGGCTGGCCGAATCGGATCCAGGCTTCGATCTTGCGAGTATCTTCCGGCATGGCCTCTGATTCTAGCGTGAACCCCTCGCGGGGGCACAGCACACCTTGCCACGAGCGCGACGCGACCCACCGCTACTCGCCGAAACAATACAGCCCTTCGCTCGTCCTAACGAGAATCTGACCCTTCGACAAAGCCGGAGTCGCAAAGATCTCCCTGGTTCTAGCTTCAGCGGAGGCTCGGCAACCTTTTCGCTGACGGTGAGTTCCTCGACGAACTCCATCGCAATAAACAAATAGCCGTCGGATTCGTCGATGTCGTACGTGGTGGGAAAGAATTTTCTAAGACAGTCTGTTTTCCAGCGGGGGATCACGTCGAAGCGCGAATCGCCATCTTGGAATGGCACGCGCATGACATGGTATCTGGGAGCGGGCAACGCCACGAGCCTAGCTGGTCATGTCTAGGCCGCACGGGCCGAGAATGGGGTTGTACACTTGGCATACGTGAGACCATCACAGGTTTGCACCCGGAGGGCGCAAAGTGATGCCTCAGATACTGCGCACGTGAGTCCGTTCCGCACGTCCTGTCGGAGAAGCCGCGCTGGCTGGATCGGTGTGGTAAGAATGCGCTGCGAGAAGTACAGAACAAGGAATAGAGAATCGACACAAATGCAGACGAGGTTGTTCTTGCGGTGCGTGGTGTTCGCGGTTCTTTCGGGTTTTCTGCCGGCTGCGCGCGCTCAAGACACCACTGGCGCTCAGCGGAAAGCGCCTAGCCAGTTCGTGACGCTGTGCGCGAGCTGCCACGGTGAACAGGCTCACGGCACCGACCGTGGGCCGCCGTTGGTCGAGAGCCGGAAGCTGCGGCGCCTGTCCGAGGAAGAAGTCCGCGGTGTGATCCGCGACGGCACGGACGGCGGAATGCCGCCTTTTGCTTTGGAGAATTCCGCGCTAGAGACGCTGGCGGGTTGGGTGCACTCGCGGAACGCCTCGGCCTACGATATCCAGCCGCCCGGGAACGTCCGCGCCGGTGAGCGCTTTTTCTTCGAAAAAGGACAATGTGGCACGTGTCACCTGATCGCGGGCCGCGGCGGGACAAACGGTCCCGACCTATCCGATATCGGACGTCAACTGACCGTGCGGCAATTGGATCGATCGTTCGATGATCCCAGCGCCCGCGTTGCCAACCGCTCTTCCGCCTCTTGTCCCGGCTGGGCCTTTTGTCCCGAGAACTTATGGCAGGTCGTCAATGTCCGCCGGCGCAACGGAGCGGCGTTGCGGGGGTTCGTTCGTAGTCGCGGGATGCACGACCTGCAATTGCAGACCCTCGACGGGCGTTTTCATCTACTGCTCGACACAGAATACAGCGGCATCTCGGTCGAACCAGAACCTCTCATGCCGCGGCTCCAAGCATCGGACGAGGAACGCCGCGATTTGCTCGCCTACCTGAGTCGTCGAGGCGGTGTGCCGGTTGGCTCTCTTACCCGCAAACAGGGTGTCGTCTCAAAGGAAGAGATCGCGCGAATCATTTCTCCCGAGTCCGGGGAATGGCCCACGTACAACGGAAACCTGAGTGGAAACCGCCACAGCCCGCTCACTCAGATCAATGTCGAAAACGCCAGGAACCTACAACTCCAATGGTCGTACTCCGTTCCGTACACGCCTCTCGAAACAACGCCACTGGTCAGTGACGGGATTATGTTTGTGACCGGGCCGAACCGCGTTTGCGCGCTGGATGCACGCACCGGAAGCCAGATCTGGTGCTACGTCCGCCCGCGCAGCCCAGCGGACAGCATTTCCGGCGACGCCGTGATCGGTGCGAACCGAGGGGTTGCCATTCTGGGTGACCGTGTTTTCTTCAACACCGACGATGCGCACCTCATCTGCCTGAACCGCATCACGGGTGGATTGATGTGGGATGTTGTCATGCCGGAGCCTGACCTCCCGGGACCCTATGGTTCGACCGGCGCGCCCTTGGTCGTCAATGACCTCGTCATCGCCGGGATTGGCGGCGGTGATCAGGGAATTCGAGGGTTCCTCGACGCCTACAAAGTGACAACCGGAGAGCGCGCTTGGCGGTTCTGGACTGTTCCCGCACCCGGCGAGCCCGGCTCCGAGACGTGGAGCGGGACCGCCATTGAGGTCGGCGGCGGAGCCACCTGGCTCACCGGCTCCTACGATGCCGAATCGGGACTGCTCTACTGGACAACCGGCAACCCGTTTCCTGACACAGACGCAACCGAGAGAGGCGGCGTCAATCTGTACACGAACTCTGTCGTGGCGCTGGATGTGAGCAGCGGAAAGCTACAGTGGTACTTCCAGTTCACACCGAATGATGTTCATGATTGGGACGCAACGGAGCCAGTACTGTTAGTGGACACGAAGTTTCAGGGACGGGATCGAAAGCTTCTATTGCAGGCGAATCGCAACGGTTTCTACTACGTTCTCGACCGCACCAGCGGTGAGTTTCTGCTGGGTGAACCTTTCGTCAAGAAGCTGACTTGGGCGAGCGGCATCGACGACGACGGCGTGCCGCAACTACTCCCAGGCAACGAGCCGACGCCGGGTGGCACCAAGTCATGTCCCGCCGTCCGCGGCGCCACGAACTGGTACTCCACCGCGTACCACCCGGCGACCCGGCTTCTGTACGTGATGGTCGTCGAGGATTGCAGCATCTACCAGAAGGCACGGCTGGGGGGATTTCTTCCCTACCGCAATCCCGACGATCCACCCCGCAAGCTTCTGAGGGCTCTGGAAGTCGAAACGGGAAAGATCATCTGGGAGATTCCGCAAGTGGGCACGCCTGACTCGAACTACTCCGGGGTCCTCTCAACCGACGGCGGCTTGGTGTTTTACGGTGAGACCGGAGGTGGATTCGCAGCCGTCGAGGCTACGACCGGCAAGACGCTGTGGCACTTCGAGGCGAATCAGATTTGGAAAGGCTCGCCGATGACCTACACGATCAAGGGGAAGCAGTACGTCGCGATAGCATCGGGTGGGAACATTCTCTCGTTCGTCCTCCCTGATTAGCTTGGGCTCTAGACCGGAAATGCTATCGAGCCAGCAGCTTCGCCAACAGGAACTCTTTCGCGCCGGCGAACCTCTCGGATTTCGAAACACCTTCGATCAAGAGATGGCATTCGTGCCCGACGCTATCTGCCTTCTCCTTCATCTTCACACCGTACACAGGATGGTGAATTCCGTGTCCGGCGTTCTCCGATGGCAGTTTCATGTTGTTTCCGTACGTCATGAACAGCGGCGGGTCGTCTGCTGTCAGATGGTTGTAGGGTGAGAACTCCACATAGAGATCGCGGTGTCTCTTGTAGTTCTTCAGTGCACCTTCAATCGTTTTCTCGCCGACGGCCATGTTGATCATGCGGTGTTGCAGCACGTTGGGTCCCAGCCAGGGTTCGATCACCTTGGGATCGATCGACGTTTGGCCTCCGGAGACGGCTGCTGCCGTCACTCGCGTCGACTCGCGGAGCACCGGATCTGACGCGTGCGGATCGGCCAGATCGTCGTGCAGCAGGATCCACATCGACGTGCAGGCTCCCGCACTGCCGCCGGTGAGAGCGATCCGTGTCTTGTTGATGTTCCACTCGACGGCTTTCGATCGAATGAATTGAATCGCCCGCGCCGCATCGTGGACGGGAGCCGGCAGTGGGGCCTCGCCGCTTAAACGGTAGTTGATCGCTGCATAGGAGACTCCCTTTTCCAGATAGGGGCGAATTCGATCTGGAGACTGCTTCTTGTCTCCCCCGGTCCAGCCGCCACCGTGAATGTACACAAGCAAAGGTCGTGGACCAGCACCTTCTGCCTTCCAGAAATCGAGCACGTCCATCGCATGAGGTCCGTAGGACACATCGGCGTGGGTCGGTGCGAGTGGCTTGCCATCATCGGCGGCGAGCGCGATGGTGGCGATCAGCAAGGTAAGCAGTATGCCCGTCAAAGGTTTCATTAGAGATTCTCCGTGGAGCGGTTGTCAGGTGGAGCGTGGTTGATCGAACCAGGAAGGCGCCTCCACCAACCCTCGAACAGCGATTCTGACTGAAGAAGAGTAGCAGAATCTACGGAGGGCGTTGATCGAACGGGGCGAGACTTAGTCCTGCTCGCGGGCGTGAAACTCTTCGTGCCAGGCCTCGACAAGATGGATCGATGGTCGGAAACTTGCTGTTCGTCGGCGTCCTCGATCATGAGGAAACGCCCGTCGGAGGAGACGTCATACCAGGGAGATGGATCTCTTCCTGGAGGCCGCTGGACTTGCAGCGACGCGACTACGCTCGGCTGAGCGCGTCGCCCGTAATCGGCAGCGAGCGCACCCGCACCCCGGTTGCGCTGTGGACAGCGTTGGCGATCGCCGGAGCAATGGCGATGATGGGCGTCTCGCCCCCACCTACCGAGGGCAGGTCTTTGCGATCGATCAGGATCGTTTCAATCGGCGGGATATCTTTGAAACGAGGCACACGGTAGCGGGCAAAGCTGCCGTTAAGCAGCCGCCCATTTTCGAAACGGATCTCTTCGGTCAACGCGCCGCCAAGCCCCTGGATGATGGAGCCTTCGACTTGCGCTTTCAAATTCCGCGGAAATGGGGTATCCACTTGACTCAGGTAGCCCCTAGGCGTTGTGGTTTGGTCGATCCATGGACGCCAGCACACTGCACCCAGAATGCACCCTGGGGCGCCAGACGCCGGTCTGCAGGCAATTGGGCCACGAGGCTGCGTTTCGGGCCGATCAAGGATTACGCACGCGCCATGGCCATCGCAGGCTTGGAAACGTGGTGCTATCGGCAAGCCTTTCCGGGGGCCGCCAATGGCCAACCACAGTATGTTGTGGTCACCTGAGTCAAATGGATACCCCACTCCGCGGATTTTGGATTGCGCCGCACTCGAAGGCCTCAACGATCCGTAGTACGCGGACGCTTGCCCTGTCTCGGTCTACCTCGACCTCGACACACGCCGCCACGTAAGAGCCTTTCTCGAAACCACCGGCGATTCCCACGCCGACGCCCGGCGTTCGACCGCGGTTCTTTTGCCAGCCGAAACGCTCGGCGGCTCTGCGCAACACCGCCTCCATGCGAGAATCGTCGAGATTGAGCAGGCGAAACTCCAACGGGTCAACGTTTGCGGCGGCGGCCAGCTCGTCCATGAACGATTCCCGCGCGTAGTTGTTCGTCGTCGCCGCAATCCCTCGATAGGAACCTTCGCGAAGAGGCGATTCGGATGGGAAGTACTGCGTAGCCGTGTTGGGGAGATTGTAAGGCGACTCCAGTCCCGAGGTTCCTGCGTTGTAATTGGTGAAGTCCCAGGCCAGGATCGAACCGCGATCATCCATCCCCGCCCGAACCTCAAACAGGCCGGCGGGCCTGAAATAGGCCCAGGCGAACTCTTCTTCGCGGGTCCAGCGCATCGAAAGCGGGCGCCCGGCCTCTTTAGCCAGCCGCGCAGCCTCGATCGCCACCTCGCCGGTGTGCTTGCCACCGAAACCTCCGCCCGTGTCGGGAACGATGACGCGAACCTTGTCGGCGGTGAGCCGGAATGCTTCGACCAACTGTTGATGGACCCCGTTCGGGCGTTGCGTTCCGGTCCAGACGGTCACCTTGCCGTCTTTCCATTCCGCCACAGCGGCTCGGGGCTCCATGGGTGCGTGCTGAATGTAGGGAACTTGATATGTCGCCGTGAGCGTCCGCTTCGCCACGGAAAAGCCTTCCTTTACCGAGCCCTTGCTTCGGCTGCGAGGCCCCCGTCTCCCCGTTCCTTCCCTGAGTGCATGCTGCTTCAGGTAAGAAAACAGCTCAGTGCCGGAGGGATGATCCGAGGTCTGCCATTCAGCCGTCTGCGCGACCGCGTCGAGCGCTTGCTGAGCCTGGCGGGACGTCGGCGCCGCGCAGCCTACGAAGCCTCCGTCTCGGACGACGGTGACGTGTTTCATCTTCTCGGTTGGAGAGAGATCGATCTTCGAGAGCGTCGCCTGGTAGGAAGGCGCGCGAAGGATCTTTCCGTAGAGCATGCCGGGCCGCACGATGTCTGAGGGAAAACGGTGCGCGCCGGTCACAATGTCCCTGCCATCAATGTGTGGGACGGACTGACCCAATACTTCCCAGCGCTCGACTCGTGTGAGAGAAACGTCTTCCGGCGACGACTCGGCGGCTATTGCCGTGAGTTGCTCAGAAGCAGCCAGATCGCCGTAGGTCAGCTTTTGTGCGCCTTCGGGATGAGAGACGGTCCCCTCCCGGACTTGCAACCCCTCGGCTGAAACACTCCAACGTTCGGCCGCCGTCCGGATAAAAATCTCGCGAGCCGCCGCGGCGGCTTTGCGCACGGCCGGGACCGTGCGTGGAGTCGTGCGGCTTCCCGCGGTGGAACCGTCATCCGGCACGCGGCCGGTGTCTGCCATGACCAACCGCACCGAGCCAACCGGAACACGCATTTCTTCGGCGGCTGCCTGCGTCAGTTGTGTACGGGAACCTTGACCGACTTCCACCTTGCCGGTCATCACGGTGATCAGGCCGTCGCTAGCGATGTGCAGCCGACTCGGAGCGATACCTTCGGCCGCCGCGCCTAGTTGCCGGCAACCGACCGATCCGGAGACGGTGATCAGCAACCCCGCGCCGGCGGCCCCTAGGAACCCACGCCGGTCAAGCTCAAATCGATACGGAAGCCCCTCGGCGAGCTCGTAGCGCTCAGGCTCGAAGAGATCTTCGTGCTCAGATGGCATCGGCATTCCGTTCAGTCTCTGTCCCTTCGGTAGGTCGGCCCTTCTCAGCGGCCAGACGGACAGCCGCTACGATGTTCCCATAGCCACAACAGCGGCAGAGGTTTCCGTTGAGCGCCTCTTCGGTTTCTCGATCGCTTGGGTTCGGATTACGTTCCAGCAGCGCCACCGCCGTGAGGATCATCCCCGGCACGCAATACCCGCACTGCATCGCTCCGGCATCGAGGAAGGCCTGCTGGACGGGGTGAAGCCCCTGCTTTGGAGCCAGCCCCTCGATGGTGACGATCTGCTTGCCTTCCACGTTGGCCACCGCAGTCAGACAAGAGGTCACCGGGCGGCCGTCGAGCAAGACCGTGCAAGCGCGGCATTCGCCTTCGCCGCATCCGTACTTTGTCCCGGTAAGTTGAAGATCTTCGCGGAGGACCTCAAGCAGAGGCCGCTGGGAATCGGTCTCTACGGACCGCTCTTTACCATTGACCGTGAGTCGAATCGTTGCGGGCAAATCTGGTTTCCTCGCCCAGCGTAGGAACAGGGACCGTGTTTCTCTTGCTCACCGTGTAGTCGGCGAGGCGGGGATGGCGCTCCCCCCTTGTCCCCGGCCGGTGCGTCTCCCGCGGCCCCGGAAACGTGCCCGTAGCTGATTTCGGTAATAGGTCATCCAATCCGGGCTCGAACGGGCGTTGAGATCCCAAACCACTCTCCCGTCGTGAATGGTCATCTCGGCAACGATGAGCTTGTCACCCTCGAAGCGGCCGTTGCGAACATCCAGAAAACCAAACTCTCCCTGGTCAACACGCAGCACCGTCACGTCCGCGACCGCTCCGACGCTCAGGTGGCCGAATTCAGTGCGTTTGATCTGCTGCGCGGGACTCCAGGTGGACATCTTCACCACGTCGTAGATCGACACTCCCTGGTTCAGGATCTTCGACATGACGTTCGTCATGTTTTTCATGCCGCGATTCATGCTGGTGATGTGCAGATCGGTCGAGATCGAATCGGGGATCCAGCCTTGCTTGATCGCGGGGATGGCCTGCTTCCATACAAAACTCCCGCCGCCGTGGCCGACATCGAACTTGACCCCTCGTTTGCGGGCATCAAGAAGGTAGGGCCGAAGCTTGCCGCTCGCATCAAACATGGGCACTCGGCTCAGGTACATGTGTGTGTACATGTCACCCGGCCGGAGCCGCTTTGTTACGAGTTCTTCAAAGGGGCGCTGTTTGGTGAAAGAACCGAAGTCGACCATGACTGGAACGTCCGCCATCGTGCCGGCCTCGACGGCACGGTCGACAGCAGTCCAGTTCGGCGCGCGATAGTGCGCAGTTTTGACACCGACGATAGTGTCCGGGTGTTTCTTCGCCATCGCGGCCGTCGCTTTGGCGTCCATGTCGTCGGGATTTTGCTCGATCGCACCGCCGCCCATGCCCTTGCCGACGATGTTGAGCATGGCTAGGACACGGGTGCGCGAACGGTCGATGATACGATCTTTGAAATCCTCGAAGTTGCGCCAGCCCGAACTGCCGACGTCGACGACGGTCGTAACGCCGCTGCGGAAGGTGTGGCCATCGGGGTAAACGCTATTGTCTCCGGAATAGGCGCCCCGCATGCCGGTACCGCTGTAGACGTGTACATGGATGTCGATCAGCCCAGGCGTCACGAAGAGGCCGGCGACGTCTACCACCCTCCGGGCCTCAGCCGGAGGAATGTTGGAGGCGACTCGGGCAATCTTTCCCTCGGCGATCGCCACATCCCTGAGTTCGTTGATCTCGTTCTGAGGATCGATGACGTGCCCGCCCTTGAGCAGGATGTCGTATCGGGGTTGAGTCTGAGCCAACGCGGTCTGGCATACCAGAAGAAAGACTACGGATAAGAGCGCACCCGTTCGTTGCATAAGACAAAGGCCTTTCATCGCGACGGCTTCCCGCCGCTTGTCGCTGTCAGCGTAACGTCGCTGTCAGCGTAACATCGTAGCTTGTGACCCGCCAAGAGGTTCCGCTTGAGTTCTCGGTGGGCACAGTGCCGTTCAACTGCTCGGACTGCAGCAGTTGCCCCCTTTGACTCTGGCGACGAAAACCCCCCGGAGCGTTACTCAACCCGGGCGTTCGATTCGCAGCTCGGCCGTGCCGTAGCAGCCCAGGCAGTCCGCGCGTAACTGGTCGGCAAGCAGGAAGATGACGTTCTTGGGGCGGTCAGAGTCCGCCGCCCTCAGCGACGTTTGGGTGAAGGTGAGCGCACCGATCGCCGCATGCTTGAACCATTCGCGGCGGGGTATGGAGTTGCGTGAGGAGTTCGGCATATCTGATCGACCCCAGTGCTTTGCTCAAGCGCGCCCGGTGGCGCCGGCCTCAGGCCCGCAGCGTCGACCTCCGGATCGACGTTTCTGCGCGCGCAGCCATGGCCCACGCGATCGGAGAAGACCGGCGAGGATGCCGGTCCTGCCCGCCAGGAGGCGCGCACCACACCCCGGTCTAGCGTTTCTCGTCAATACCTGAACCTCCGCAAACCTTTGCTAGGGTACGTTCACCACCGCCGCGGAAACTGCGTTGGAAACTCGCCGTAGGAGACGTCCGCCGTCGACCTTGTAGTTCGTCAGAATCACGCACAGCAAGTCTCGCTCGGGGTCGGCCCAGACGACCGTTCCCGTCGCACCGGTGTGACCGAACGTCGATGGGGAGGCCAACTCTCCGAAGCGCGCCGGGCCCGGCGAGGTTGCCAGCGCCCAGCCCAGCCCGTAGGAGGCGGCGAGAGGGCAGTTCTGGTCCTGCGTCATCTTCCGAACCGCGGCGCGGCTGAGCACCCGTCGCCCGTCGTATTCACCCTCGTTGAGCATCATCTGCATCAGAATCGCGAGGTCCGTGGCGCTGCTGTGCATCCCGCCCCAGGGATGACCGATGTCGCGCCAATAGGGTGTGTTGGCGCCATAGCGCCGCAGGTCTTCGAGGTCCGCACCGGGCGATGTCTTCACCCAGACCGTGTCTTTGATCTTGAAAGCGCCCAGCCCGAGGGCGCTCTGGGTCATCCCCAGTGGTCGAAAGATCTCTTTCACGAGGAATTCCCGCAGGGGGCTTCCGGTGACGCGCTCCACGATCTCGCCCGCCAACAACAGGCCCAGACTTTGATAGCGGTACTGTGTGCCTGGCTGGTAGATCAGCGGCGTGGTCACCGTACCCTCAACGAACTTCCTGAGAGGCGCGTTGGCTCGGCGCAGGTCTCGGTTTTCGGGAAGCATGCTGGGCAGTCCGGAAATGTGAGACAAGATATGCCTCACGAGCACATTGGAACGCTCGCCGCCCTTGAACTCAGGTAGATAGTGCTCCACGGGGTCGTCGAGCGAGACGAGCCCTCGGTCGACCAGAATCATGACCGCGCACGCCGTCACGGGCTTGGTGATCGACGCCAACAGGAAGATTGAGTCCGGGATCGTCGCGGCCGAGCCGAGTTCGGGCCAATGCTTGCCGAACGCCTCGGAAAGAACAACCGTATTCCTGCGGGCAACGACGATCGAGGCTGCGGTGATACCGCCGCTTTCCACCTCCGCTTCGAGGAGCCCCGCGGCTCTCTGAAGGCCGGCGGGTGACAGTCCGGCGGTCGCGGGAGCGCCGCTCGTGAGCTGCGCTTCGAGCACACCGGCTGATAGGAGTACGGCCAGGGCAAGCGGCCGCGGGACGAATCGCAAGGGTATGGCAAAACCCACGCTCCGGAGTGTAGCGAAGGTTGAGGGAGAGGGGCCACGCCGGAGCCGGCGTTCCCGCCGCGCGTCACGATCACCGCCGGTGCGGTTAGCCTCGCGGACCGCTACGATAGACACCATGCTCCCCAAGGTATTCGCTCTTTCCCTGCTGTTGGCATCGCTGGTGTCAGCCGCCTCAACCCTACCCCATCACGAAGAGATCGCCCCCGGTATTCACGTCGCCGGGTTCGCCTCCAAACATCAGTCGGCGAACTGCGCCTGGATCGAACTGGCCGACTCGACGCTCCTGGTGGATCTGCCTCGTGGCGTCGAGACAGGCGAGTACCTCGCGGAAGTTCGGCGGATCAGCGGCAAGGCACCCGACCGTCTTGTTCTCACTCGCTACCAGAAGGGCGACGAGACAATCGTGGAGTCGTTACTCGGCGCAGGCATAACCGAGGCAGTGGTCACGCGCGGCATCGCCGAGGATCTGGTCATGCACTCCGCCAGGCTTTCGCCCGCCCGCCTGCGGGTGTACAGCGAAACGACTCGCATCGCCGACGGTGCCGTCCCGGTGGACTACGTGCCGCTCGACAACTCGGCCGCCGAGGGAGCCGCCGCGGTTCATTTGCCGACGAGAAAAGTCGTCTACGCGGGTCCGGTGGGGGTCAACGGACCTCGCGCCGAACTCCCCGGCAGCGACTCCGCGAAGTGGGTGGAGGCGATCCGCAAACTCGAGGCCTTGCAGCCGAACCACGTCGTGCCGGGCTTCGGTTCCTGGGGTGATGCCCACGTGTTGGCTCGGCTGCGATGGTATCTCGTGGAGTTGCGCCGCCAGGTGGCTTACGGCCTTGCGCTGGGCTGGTCCCCCGCCCGCATCTTTCCCGGTGTGAGGATGCCCGCCGAATACTTCGTCTGGATCCCCTACGATCAAACGCGCGAAGAGGACGTGAAGCATGTCTACCGTGAGCTGACCGTGCCATCGGCGCCGTTCCACGGCCGGCCACCCCGTTCGAACGACGCACGTCCACACGCCCTCGTGCTCATCGCCGATCGCTACCACGAGCCGGAGCACATCGAAGTAGCCCTGCGGAAGGTCTTCCGCGCGGCAAACGTCACGCCGCACTTCACTTTCGATGCCCGTGCGCTGACGGCGGAGAACCTCTCGCGGGTCCAACTGCTGGTCATCCTCAAGGACGGCATGCTCTGGCCCAACGGCACCGAACGCGGAGCGAAGTACCAGATCTGGATGACTCCCGAGCAGGAGAAAGCCGTGGTCGATTTCGTGGAGGGCGGCGGTGGCTTTCTGAACCTGCACAACTCGATGGGCCTGTACCCAAAGGGTGGTCCCTACCTCGACCTAGTGGGCGGGCGCTACATCGGTCACGGGCCGCTCGAGCGTTTTCGCGTGACGGTGGTGGACCATGACCATCCGATCACGCGGGGCGTAGAGGATTTCTCTGTCGCCGACGAACAGCACACGCCGCCCTATCAAGAAGGTAAGGTGCATTTGCTGCTGCGAAGCCGCTCGGATGACGGCGAACGCAAGGCGGCGGCCGGGTGGGTCTACGAGCCCGGCAAGGGCCGACTCGTCCACTTGGCTCCGGGCCACACGCGCGAGGCCATGGAGCATCCGATGTTTCAGCGCTTGATGCGGAACTCGGTCGAGTGGCTACTCAGCCGATGACGAGCGCTTCCCGAGTCACACGATCGCAAGACTTGAGCCAAATAGCGCGCGCCCGCCTGACTCTGGGCGGTGGCCTGTCCATCAACGCAGGGAGCCGGCCGACACGATACTATGTCCCTCGGGCGTCGGTGATCGTGCCCATGGTCGACCGAATCAAGTGGGTCACCGAATGGCGGTGGTACGGATTCGGCGAGGGATTTTTCCGCCATGAAGACTTTCGAACTCACACCTTCTCGACGGGCCTTCAGATCGAGCTATAGCGCCTCGGTTCTGGTTGCGCTCGGGATGCTAGTCCTCTATCCTCCCGCGGCCTGAACCCCGCCTCGTTTACCGCTCTGCTATGGAATCACGCGCCCAGAATGTGGGAGGAGATGGCTAAGAGGAACATGCGGATTCCTCAGCCTTCCGAACAAGAAGTGGCGGATCTATTCGCCTATTTCTACTCGTGGCAAGAGCTTGTGTGTCCTGCCATGGAGAAGGTTCGACGGAGGGGCCGCGTCTGCGTGGCAGTCTAACGCCGCGTACACGCCCGAGCGCGTGGCGGCGGCGCTCTGGCTTCATGGGCCCGCGATGCTCCGACGCATGGAAGAACAGGGTATCGCTTGGCCTCGGCTTACGGGCGACCAATTAGCGGACTTGATTGCCCACGTCAACACCTTGTAACCGGTGATGCTACACGAGGTCGAACGAGTCGATTCGTGCAGGAACTTGCACATCAAGGTCAAACAGGACCTTTTCAGGATGAAGACTGCCTAGGGCGCAAGGGTCGCCGCGGATCGAGAGGACGTCCGCGTGAAACTCATAGCTCGGATGTGGACGGGCTCACGAAGAGTTTCCGCCTGGTGCCGTCGGTTACGGCCGACGATCCGGATGGCTTGCGGCTCACGGGTTGTCCCCCAAGCTGTCGTATAATACGACCGCGCGACGATGTCGCGGCACCGGCTGAGGGATGGTTTGCGGCAGGTACTGAGCCGGGAAGTTGGCGCTACACGACAGGCCTCGAGCGTGGAGCGAATCTCGGTTCCTGGCGCATTGAGAAGGAGTGTCGATCATGCTTCGAATCTTCGCCTCGTCATGGCCGTCCGGGCGCATCAAAGAGAATCTGGGCATCTTTCCGGCAAGTAGGGACCACGTGGCAGAGAGATTGCTTCTACGGCCTCCGCGGCCGGTCGACCGACGCCCTTGTCGAGACCTTAGTCCCGGCATCTTGTCGGCTCGACACCCACACGGGACGGGATTTCAAGAATGACCATCAGCTTGATGGCGCAACCGCTGCTGACTCTAAGTCTCACCCTCCTTGTGCTGATGCCCGCGGTTTTAGGCGCACACGAAGAAGAAGCGAGCCGCACAAAAAGCCATCTTGTTAGACAAGCGCTCTCTCGCGGCGGAAAACATCTCAGGGAAAGCCAGCTCGAGCAGGCAATTGACCAGTTCAAAACAGCCGTAGCCGCGGACCCCCAATCGGCCGAAGCACACATGCTTTTGGGCTATGCCTACCGTGTTCAGGGGCGATATGAGTTGCTCGGCGAAGCAAAGGCTGAACTGCGACAAGCTCTGGCCCTGGATCCGACGTTAATCTGGGCCAGATTCTATCTTGCCAAAATCTATGTCGACTTTGAGCGTCTGCAGGATGCGAACACACAGTTGGATACCATTGTCAAATCAAATCCCGACATCCCCCAAGTTCTCGCATTACTTGGGGAAGTAAAGCGCCAATTGGGTGATCCCGCCTTGTCCATTCAGCAAAACCGGCGGGCCCTGGAATTGAGCCCGACGCTCACGACCGCACATTACTATCTCGGCTTAGCGTATCTCGACCTGAAACGAGAGGAGGAAGCTCTAGGGGCATTGAACACTGCTGCAAGCTCAGAAGGTGCGAATGCTGATGTTCACGTGGCCCTGGGGTCCATCTACCTCGAGCAAAAAACCCTTGATCAGGCAATTCAAGCATTCAGAAAAGCGGTTGAGGTGGACCCCTTGCGTCCCGAAGGGCATCTTAAACTTGCAAAGGCTTATCGTCTCAAAGGGTGGTTGGATCGGGCGCTATCGGAATTACGATTGACACTGCCGGAGACGAAGAGCGTCCCCCACTCTCCCTACTTTCAAAAAGTCCGATCGGAGATCTTGTTCGAGAGCGGTCTCACCCATAAGCAAAAGAACAATATCTCGAAGGCGATCGAGGCTTACCTGAAGGCCCTGGACTTGCAGCCCCAAAATGGTGACGCTCACCATCACTTAGCCAAGGCTTTCTTCCAGCAGGGCAAATATGGCCCGGCGCTAGAGCACGCGCTGAGAGCCAACGACTTGGGATCCCCAATCGATCCGTCACTGCTTCGAAACATCCGCGACAAAGCAGGGCCCAAGGCCAGTCCGGTAAACGTGTCTATAGAGGAACTTGGCAGATGAAGAATCGAATGAGACGCCGCGGCTTGTTGAAATCCATGGCGGGAATGGCGGCGTTGCCCCTGGTTGGCGCCGGAACCACCCCTGGCCGTGCCGCCCAGAAAGATAACCTTGTTCTCGAGGAGAACAGCAGGCCGGGGACAGTAGAATGGCAACTGCAATATCACCGCTTTGATGATCCGAGAACGCTGGCCTCGTACCCCCTGAATCGCCGCCTTCGCTCGTCCGCCATCGAGGGCTACGCCTCGAAGACCAGTGTTTTACGGGGCGACAGTATCGACTTCATGGTGAGCCTGGACCCACCGGGCAGCTTGCTGATCGATGTCTACCGCATGGGCTATTACGGTGGCGCCGGAGGGCGACACATGGTGCGGCTGGGGCCTTTCAAATGCGAACCTCAGCCGGTCCCCATGATGACCACTGAGCGGCTGCGCGAGTGCCGGTGGGAAAAGTGCACACGGCTGATCATTCCGAAAGACTGGCCGAGCGGAGTCTATCTTGGCAAACTGACGCGAGATGAGACAGCGGGAGTTCAAAGCTATATCATCTTCGTGGTCAAGGAACATCGCAAGTCCGATCTGCTGTGCCAGGTGAGCGATCTCACCTGGCAGGCCTACAATAAGTGGCCCGGCAACGACTCCCTCTATGACGACGGCGCCCCCAACGTTTGGTATACGGGACCGAACGTACGAGTCAGTTTCGACCGACCCTACGCCAAGTACTGCCAGGTCCTGGACGCGCCGCTGTCGGCCGGCTCAGGGGAGTTTTTGCTTTGGGAGCATCCCATGGCCTACTGGCTGGAACAGCAAGGTTACGATGTGACGTACTGTTCGAACTTGGATTTGCATTTGGATCCTACGATCTTAGATCTAAGCAAGGTATTTGTCTCCGTCGGTCATGACGAGTACTGGTCCCGGGCAATGTTCGAGGCCGCTCGTAAAGCTCGCGACGGTGGATTAAGCTTTGCTTTTTTCTCGGGGAACTCTGTATATCACGAAATCATCTTCTACGACAGTTCCGTGACTCGCGCATCATGTCGTGCCTTCGCTCGAACGAAATTGTTTAAGGACGAAGAGACCTTGATGGGGTCCACGTCCTACGGATCGGGCTACGGCGATTGGATTGTCACCCAACCCAAGCACTGGATTTATGACGGCACAGGCTTGAAGACAGGGGATAGAATTCCCGCCGTCATTGGCTGGGAATATCACGGTCCCCCATTGGCCGATCTCCCTGGCCTCCAGGTGGTGGCGTCTGGTCCCATATACCCCCCAACAAGCGCGGAGGGCGAGGAGCGCGAACATAGGGCGGTTGTCTACCCATGTTCCGAGGGCAATTGGGTCTTCAATGCAGGGACAATCTGGTGGCCCGAGGGACTGTCGCAGCCACCGGGCCACATACCCGCTCGAACCGGAAGCCGGGCGGGGACTTTCGGCGTGAACCCACAACAGCAGATGATTACAGCGAACGTCTTGGGTCGCATGATCCGAGATTCGCCCAGAAGTTGATCCTGGACGTTGGATGACCCCGCAACCCCTGAGCGCTTCTCAGAAGGCACCATTGGCGGTAATCTGGATTCTGGGAGTTCTCGTCTCCTTTTCTGTCCTTGTAGCAGCCGACAGGCCCGACGACAAACCTCATTTTGCTGGGCCGCAGTCCTGCCAACCCTGCCACCAGGAGATCTATGACACTTCTGTGCAGACCGCTCATTTCAAAACCTCGCAGACAGCCGACGAACACTCGATCAGAGGGAGTTTTGCATACGGGCGAAATATCTTGAGGACAGGAAATCCAAACGTCTACTTTGAAATGGGAAGGCGAAAAGACGGCTTTTACCAGACCGCTTTTCAGAGTGCGGAATCACTTCACGGGTCGAGAAGGGAACGCTTTGATCTGGTCATAGGATCCGGCAGGAAGGGACAAAGCTACTTGTATTGGAAGGACGGCCTGCTTTACCAGTTACCGGTTTCCTATCTCAAGGCAGGTGATAGGTGGGCGAACAGTCCAGGGATGATAGATGGACAGATTGTTTTTGATCGTTTCATCTCACCCAGATGCCTGGAGTGCCATGCTACTCTGTTTCGGGCAGAGCTTGACGGCTCCAAGGTCCGATACGGCAGGAAATTCTTGCTGGGTCTGTCCTGTGAGAAATGTCACGGCGCCGCCAGTACCCATGTGGCGTTTCACAAAGCGAATTCCCAAGCAACGGCTGGGAGGTATATTCTCAACCCTAAGCAGTTTCCCCGGGAACGGAAGCTCGACCAATGTGGCCTTTGTCACTCCGGCGCGGGTACGTCAATAAGACCACCCTTTTCACACCGGCCGGGTGAGCCGCTGTCGGAGTATCTAGAGACGGACCCCGTCAGCAAAGACGACCGGCCCGATGTACACGGCAACCAAGTGGGATTGCTTCGGCTTAGTCGATGCTTTGCGGCCAGCGACGACATGTCATGCTCGACTTGCCACAGTGTGCACAAGGAAGAGAGAGAGCTGCTCCGGTTCGCCCAGAAGTGCACGCAATGTCATGGGCCGCGGGAGTGTGCACTCGTCAGGGAAGTCGGTTCTTCGTTGCAGGAGCATTGCATTGGGTGCCACATGCCCAATCAGAGAAGCAAGGTGATCACGATTGCCTCAGATACGGACATTTTTGCTCAGAGCTATCGAAACCACATGATTGCCATCTACCCTGAGGCGACGCAAAGAGTTCTCAACCGGCTGAAGGCGGAGTGAATCCGGAAGGGAGCACCGCCCCTCTTGGCCTGTACGCGGTGTAGTTGAAGGAGACGGATATCGATCGGTCAATTTTGCTTGACCTGGTACGGGATCCGGTGTTCGCCGCGGGGCGAGCTCAACGGCCACGGCGCGTCGGACAACGATTGGCAAAACTCCTCTAGTTGACGGGCACCTCCCGCCCAAAAGGGGAGGACGCGGCGGTCTGCGATTTGTCCAGCAGTCGCGCCCGGACAACGTCCGCGACAACCTCCAGGTTCCGTGTCACCTTTGCCTCAGGTGCGGCCCAGGAAAGCCGTGACCCGCACCCACCGATGCACAGCCGCACTCAGCTTGGGATGGTAGCGTGACAGCATGCCGCCAAATCCCGTCACTCGATGGGCTTTCGTTACCTGACAAATCTCTTGCCGGCCCCCCCTCAGAGCAGGGCCCGTGTTTTTCTGTAAGTGATTGAAACAAAGTCAGATATACGGGTTACAGCGCCGAGCATCCTCCGAAGCTCTCGAGCCACGGACGGCGCCGATCTTTGGGTCTCCAGTTTTCACTCCAGTTTTCTCCAGTTTTCACTTGACTTCCAGCCTACCGTTGTGTTATCAACGTGCTAGCCGAACTGGCGGATTGTGTCCGAGCCGTAGGCTCGAAAAGGGGTCAAGCATGTACAAGGGGTCAAGCATGTACGCGAAGCGCTTCTCGAATGTTTATGTAGCGATGTTGGTGACAGTTCTAGCCTGCGGGGTTGTCCAGGCCCAAACCACGTTCTCGACGATTCGTGGCACGGTGACGGATCAGTCAGGAGCTGTCATACCTGGTGTGGAGGTGACCGTCACGGAAGTGACGACCAACCTCAGCAGGACTGTGGAGTCGAGTGGGGATGGGAACTTCGAGGCGCCGGACTTGAAATCTGGAAGCTATCGTCTCAGCGCCGGGCTGGACGGCTTTAAGACGTTTGTGGCCGACAACATCACCCTTGATAGCGCCCAGCTTCGACGAATTGATGTGGTTCTTGAGATCGGCGAGACCACGCAGGAAATCACCGTGGAAGCCGGGGCGGAGGTGATCGCCACGGAGGGAGGATCGATTATCACTGGATTCAAGGGGGAGACGTACAAGGATATCCCCCTGGTCGACACCTATCCGGGACCTCTTTCCATGTTGGCCACCTTACCGGGAGTCCAGGGTGATGGCTGGGTCGTTTCGATGGCCGGACAGAAGAACCTTCAGATCACTCAAATGTACGATGGCATACAAAATGACCGTACCGGCCCTCAGGGAGCCAACGTCAACATGTACGAAGAAGTCCAGGTGGTAACGGTCAACAACACCGCCGATCAGTCACGCGTGGCCAGCTACAACACGATTTCCAAAAGCGGCAACAACCAGTTCCACGGATCGCTCTGGTACAAGCATGTGAACTCGGCGCTCAATGCCCGCGAATTTTTCGACCCGGTGAGAACACCCTTCTTGTTCCACGAGTGGCAGGCGGAAGGGTCCGGCCCGATTGTCAAAGACAAGACTTTTTTCTATGGTGCATACTTCTCTGAGCGGTTTCCGGCCGGCTCCTTCAAAAATGCGAACGTACCTACATCGCAAATGCGGCGGGGCGATTTTTCTCAGTTTTCCGATCCCCTCATGGATCCCTTGACGGACACGCCCTTCCCCAACAACATGATGCCGTCAGACCGTCTCAACCCGACTTCGCTGCAAACACAGGATCTCTATATTCCCGAAGCCAACCAAGGGGGGCCGGATTTGCTTACAAACAACTTCGGGTTCGATTTCCCTTGGCCGAGCGACAAGTTCCGGACGGACATGATCCAGTTTCGTGTGGACCACAACCTGACGCAGAAGAACTCGATCTTCTTCCGGTACATCCGGAACAAGGTTCCTTACGTGTTGGCGCGCCAGTTGCCCGCCTTTTCCTGGACCAGACGGCGCAGTTATTCCAAGGGAGTCATTACAGACACGCACATCTTTTCGCCGTCGGTTGTGAACAGCTTCACCTTCGGCTGGAACGGCAATTATATGCTCGATGGTGATACAGTGGACGGTCACACTCCGCCCTTAGGAGATGACGCGGTCGCGGCGATTGGTCTGCAGGGGGTGAATCCCAAGGGCCTCAGCGAACAGGGGTTTCCCAGAATGGATATCAGCGGGATCTCTCGCCTCAGGACCATACCCGGCGGCATCCGCGACGATCATTTCGACTTCTCCTGGAATGACGCACTGACCTGGACCCAGGGGCGCCATGTTTGGAAGGTCGGTTTTCAGCTGTATAAGTATAACGACTTCGATGCCCGGGCTCAGGAAGGCACCTATGGCAGGTTCAACTTTAATGGCAACTTCACTGACCAACCCTTTGGCGATTTCTTGCTCGGACTGCCCAATGAGAGCCGCCGTTTGGATGTCCTCGTCCCCCGCGAGATGGAGGCGCTCGAACTGGGCCTGTTCGTAATGGACACCTTCAAAGTGACGCAAAAGTTGACTCTCGATTATGGCCTGCGCTTGGACTACTTCAGTTCGGACACCATTAAAGATGGCCTGCAGTATGCTTGGGATCCAGCCTCGGGCAATGTCACCATTCCCTCTGGAACCGAGTCAGCCGTTAGCCCGCTCTACCCGCAAAACATCAATCTCGTGACGGGCGAGGTCGTACCCAATGCTTCCTTATCAAATTTCCGTCCTCGCATCGGCCTCGCTTACCGCCTGGCCGGCGATTTGGTGATTCGCGGTGGCTACGGGACCTTTACTGAGCGACTGGGTTATTTCAGTCGAGTGCAGAAAACGGGACCCTTTGAGATCGGTGAGACCTACTTCAACGACATCGTCAACGGACAGCCACTCTTTGCCTTCCCCAATCCCTTTCCGGGGGACGTAGCTACCGCATCGATTCCGTCTCAAAGCGTCACAGGCTATCCTGCGGATACGTCCCATGGTGTGAGCCACCAGTTCAATCTGAGCGTCGAAAAACAGGTTAAGGACATCGGATTGCGAGCGTCCTACGTGGGCACCCGCGGCCGGGGGTTGAACTATAGTGTGAACACCAACAAGCCCACTCCCAGCCTGACGCCGTTCACTACCGGCCGGCGACCCCACCCCCAGTTCGTGAACGCCTCCGTTCTCAGAAACGATGGCTCCTCCGACTACAACTCCATGCAGTTACAGGCTAAGAGAAGAGTGGGAGCCATCGCTTTCGACGTTCACTATACCCTGGCCTCGAACCGTCACAATTGGTTGAACACCGAAAATCCATATGACGTGACCAGTCACTGGAGTTACGACAACTATATCGCGCGGCATCGTGCGGTGGTTACGGCTCAGATTGAGTTGCCGTGGGGCAGAGGGCGCCGCTTTTTGCCGGATGCAGCGCCCGTGGTGGAGGCTCTTGCGGGAGGATGGAAGGTCACGAGCGTCAGCTATTTCCAGAGCGGACAGCACTTTTCGCCCAGTTTTTCCGGCTCAGACCCGTCCAACACGAACTCGTTTGGAGGGCTTCCCGATCGAATTTGTGACGGAAACATAAGCAACCCAACTGTGGAGCGCTGGTTCGACCCATCCTGTTTTGCCGCACCACCTGCAGGCCGCTTTGGTAACAGTGGCCCGAATGTTCTCGTTGCACCCGGGATGAACGTTCAGCACATGAGTCTGGCCAAGCGTTTCAACGTTGGTGAGCGGGTGGGGGTCGTCTTTACGATGGCCGCCTCGAATATGTTCAACCATCCCCATTTCCGGGTTCCCCGCACCAATATTTCAACACCGGGCGCGGGGGAACTCTTTGGGGGAATCCAGGACTGGCGCGCGGAAAAACACGCCTCGCGGAAGTTCCAGATGAAGCTCCGGATCGAGTGGTAGTATGTAGTCTTCGGAATCGCATCGCGGCGGTGAACCACCTTCGCGATGCCCTTTCCCCGTTACCGCGCTGAGCCACCAGCGAGTAGCGGGAAAGAAGCAGGAATTTGCGGTAACCTTGGCCGTACTGGCTCGCCACTCCACGCTGTTCTCGAACATATCCATCCCTGCCGTGGTTGTTGTCACAGCCATTCTCGTTGGGATGCAGCATCGCAACCTGTCTTCGATTCGGATTCGCGAGTCATGCGGTGTGAGAACCCTCAAGAATGACTGACAGTGCCCATGCCGCGCATATCCTTTTCTTACCTTTGTTAGCCGTGTGCGCTCCGTTCGCCGGGTTTCTTACAGGGCAACCACTTCAGCCTCTAGGTTCGACGTCAGCCACTCCGCCGCCAGTTCAGTTCACGGATGTGACTTCCCAGGCGGGAATCGGGCTTCAACACGAAAACGGAAATTCAAAGAAGAAATTCATGGTTGAGACATTCGGTTCCGGTGTGGCTTGGCTCGATTATGACAACGATGGTCTTCTGGACCTTTATTTCGCTAATGGTGCGAATCTGGCGACCAAAAGCTCCTCACCAGGGAACGCGCTTTTGCGCAACACGGGTCGTGCCACCTTCGTGGACGTAACCGCGGCGGCTGGAGTCGGAGGGAACGGTGGTTTTGCGACGGGTGTGGCGGTTGGCGATTACGATGACGATGGATTACTGGATATTTTCGTGGCCCACTTTGGCCCCAACGTCCTGTATCGAAATGACGGCGACGGCACCTTTACGGATGTCGCCCTGAAGGCAGGTCTCGGAGAGAGCAGTCTCTGGAGTAGCAGTGCCGGTTTTTTCGACTATGATCGGGACGGAGACTTGGACCTGTACGTAGTTAATTATCTGGATTACCGGCTGGAGGAGAATCCTCACTGCGGCTTTCAAAAGGAAGGGTACCGCATGTACTGTCACCCCAGCTACTTTGACGGAAGCCCGGACAAACTGTATCGCAACAACGGTGATGGGACCTTTAGGGACGTCTCTCTTGAAGCAGGTGTGGCGAATCCCTCGGGCAAGGGACTCGGTGTGACCTTTGCCGACTTCGACCTGGACGGCGATGTTGACATCTATGTCGCCAACGATGCGGTACGGAACTTCCTTTATCGTAACGACGGTGGGACGTTCCTCGATGTCGCCTACAGTGCCGGGGTGGGATACGATACCGACGGGAAACCACAGGCGGGCATGGGCGCCGACAGTGCGGACGCGGACGGGGACGGCCTGCCCGACATCTTCGTCACCAATTTCTCAGATGAACTCAATGCTCTTTATCGCAACCGCGGCCGGCTTGAGTTCGAAGATGTATCTGAATCCACAGGTTTGAGATCAGCACTCCTTCCCCTGGGCTTTGGAACGAAGTTGTTTGATTTTGATAACGACGGCGATCTGGACATCTACGTAACCAATGGACACGTCATCGACAACATTCGCCTGTACAACCCTCAGCTCTCCTACGCGCAAAAGGACCTGCTCTACGAAAATGTTGATGGGCACTTTCAGGATGTCTCGGCTGTGAGCGGCCCTGCCTTTCAGATTGGGTCTGTGGGACGGGGAGCTGCCGTGGGCGACTACGATAACGATGGAGATCTGGACATTGTCGTGTCCAACTGTGGCCGGTCACCGGTTCTAATGAAAAACGATGGCGGGAATCGGAACCACTGGATCGCCATCAGCGCTCGAGGAGTAGAAAGCAACTCTTTTGGATTGGGCGCAAAGGTCCGTGTCGAAGCCGGCGGCAGAGTTCAGTTGAAGGAAATCAACAACGTCGCAAGCTACTTGAGCAGCCATGATATTCGGCTCTATTTCGGACTGGGCCGCGAACGGAAAGTCGAACGGATCGAGATCATTTGGCCCAGTGGTAAGAAGCAAACCTTGAGAGATATTCCGGTCGATCAGACCTTGCTGATCGAAGAAGTGCGCAGCGGGGCCAACCAAGGACCCACCCCACAAAAACCTCCTCATTCGGGCGACGATGAAAACAGGCCTCGCCCGGACAATGACTCCCCGAGCCGCAAACCTGAAGGAGATTAACTCTAGTATACTTTGTCCATCGCTTGTCCGAGGTTGTAACTGATGTTGAAACTTCTTTCGATGCGAGGTATGCCTCCAGTCTTCGTCGCGCTCGCCCTGACCTGGCTAGCTGTAGTTGAGTGGCCTTCCTTCGGATTGAGCCAGAGCAGCCGCCGCGGCGCGCGATCGGCTAGTGTCCCCGACCTCGAACCGGTAGGTGCGGACCAGTCACTCGGCCGTCTCTGGGTACGACTGCAAAACGAGGCGGGTAGGCCGCTGGCGGCCAGAATCTACCTGCGCGATGCTCAGGGCAAAGCCTATATCCCCCCGGGAAGCGTCGCTCGGCGGGCCGGCCGGTCATCGGAATACTACTTCCACGCGGACGGTCGCTTTCAGATAGAAATGCCACAGGGTGGAGCGACGATCGAGGCTGTCAAAGGGTTCGAGTACATTCCTCAAGCAAAGCAAGTACGACTGCGGCCGAGCCAGACTACCTCGGTGACACTGACCTTGCGCCGATTGATGGATTTGCCGTCCATGGGTTGGTATTCGGGCGATGTGCACATGCATCCGAATCACGTTCCCGGGGGGCTCTATGTCACGATGGAAGATTGCCGTGTGCTTGCCGAGGGTGAAGACATCAAGGTCGGCAACCTGCTGATTTCAAGCGTCGGAAGTTTCGCGCACGTCTTCGACACGGAGTTCTTCAACCACGGTAAGCCTGATCCGGTCTCGACCGATGAAACGATTCTGGTCGTACAGGAAGAGTTTCGGAATACCTCGGCCATGTATGGTCACATGCCGCTGTTGGGGATCAAGCGACTTGTGGAGCCTTTCTACACGGGCCAGGAAAACTCAGCGTACTGGGAGGACTACCCGCCGAACTACACAATTGCGAAGGCCGCCAAGGATCAGGGAGGCGCTGTCAGCTACACGCACCCTTCTGACGGTCCGGAGATCCCGGTGGGGCCTCACCTTGCCCGCGAGTTTCCCATCGACCTGGCGCTTGGCGTGGTGGACGCACTGGATATCTTGGGCAATAAGGACGAAGAGGGTGGATGTTGGATGTACTATCGCGTGCTCAACTGCGGCCTCAAGTGTACAGCATCGGCGGGGACGGACTCGCAAATGGACGTCGCTCGCCACGCGCTGCCAGGAGGGTCAAAGGTGTACGTGAAGGTGGACGCTCCTCTTACGTATGAGAAGTGGATTGAGGGATACAAGGCGGGGCGAACCTTTGTTTCTAACGGGCCGTTGCTCTTGCTGGAAGTGGACGGCAAGGAGCCCGGCGCGGAGATACACCTACCGGCTTCTGGGACCGTGCGTGTGAAGGCAAAGGCACGTTCCAATGTCCCGATGGATGTGCTCGAACTGATTGTCAACGGGGAGGTCGTGGCCCAGGTGAAGCGTTCCGGTGACGGCACGTCTCTCGAGATTGACCGGGCGCTACGATTAGAGAAAAGCAGTTGGGTGGCGGCCCGTGTATGGGGGCCACCACACAGATTTGTCGTGAACGATCCTCAAGCATTCGCGCATACGAGCCCAGTCTACGTATATTTGGGAGATCAGAAGATCGCCTCGGCCAAGGACGCCAAGATTGTTCTGGCGTGGATCGACCGCCTGATTCATGATGTAGCCGAATCACCGCGCTTTGCCACCGAAACCCGACGAAATGAGGTGCTGACATTGTTCAAAAAAGGCCGGCAGTACTACGAACAAATCGCGGCACGGAATTGATTCCCACCGAGAAGAATAACGTACTATTGAAAAGTCGCTTAGCTGGCGGGCGAGTGGTGGGCACGTCACGACCGCATCCGGACCTATCTCGAAGACCTGCCCGGGGTCAAAGCCGCCCCGCTTCCCGAAGATATTGAGCCGCCACACGTTCCGCGGATCTACGTCGAGTGGGACGAAGAGGCAATGGGGCTTACCCGCCGGGATGCGGCGCGGAAGATGCGCCAGGGCAAACCGTCTATCGCAACGTTGAGCAGCCATTACGGGTTCACGTTGGTTTCGGCGACATTGCGACCGGGAGAGGAAGAGATCGTCGGGGAACAATTGCGGGAAGTGTTTCGCGAGGCGATGGGGCGGCAGAGGTCTTAGCTTCAAGTTGGGGGACACAGTGCAGACTCGACTCATACGGGTATCCGTCGTCGTGCTTTGGATCTGTGCCTTGACGAAGAGAGCCCATACGAACTGGTATGCGTATGACCTCGATCGCACCGATCATATGGAGAACGACGACTGGGAGATCTGGCGCGCCAAGCGCACGGTCGTCAACTCGATGCAAGCCATCCAACTCGGAGGCCGCGGCGACATGACCAACTCCGCCGTAAGGTGGGAACACCACAAGAGCCTACCGAACGTCCCGTCGCCGCTGCTCTACGGTGAGATTCTCTACCTCGTCAAGGACGGGGGCATCGTAGCGAGCCGGGCGTGGTCTCGGTGCTGCGGCACGGCAAGGAATGGGCAGTGCTCGCAGCCAACAAGCTCGATGGTGAGTGTCACGCAACTCCGGTGATCATGGGACGACAAGCTCTACGTCCGCACATCCGGGGCGTTGTATTGCTTCGGCAAAACCTAGCGAAAGTCGGCCACGTAAGACCTGACTACAGCAGGCTGAATTGTGCTCACCGTCTGAAGGTGTTGACGTCGAAGACCTGCTTGACCTGCTCGATGAGAGGTCTCAACCGAAGACGACCGAGGACTCGACGTTTCGCCTATTCGGCCTCAAGTGGACGGGAGCCGACGCCGGGAAGCTGCGCGAGGCCGCCGATCAGTTGCTTGCCTTGCTGCAGGCCGATGGGGGCTGGGCGCAGATCAGATCGAGATCCGCGGACGTCTACGCTACTGCGGAAGCTCTCGTCGCTCTCCACCAAGCCGGCGGTATTCGGGTGGACAACCCTGTGTGGCGGCGTGGCGTAAAGTACTTGATGCGCCGGCGCACGAATGCCAACGGAAACTCTGTCGAACCAAGCCCTCCCCTACCCGAGACCAGTCAGAGGGAGCCGAGCTTTCCTATCGGAATATCGAGCTTCGCCGGCTCGAAAAACCAGGTAACTTCTCCCACTCAAGGACAGTGTCAACCCGCCTGATCTGGTTGCTGTGGAGGATAACGTCGTCTGCCACAAACGTCGTACCATGCTCGAAGCCCCACTCCGCCAAAGCTACGTCATCCTACATTTCCTCAATGTAGATATCGGGGTATGCACTTGACTCCCGACGACCCCACACCTTGTGGTCGGCGACTGCGGCGACCGTACCCTCGAGGGGCCATCGGGCAGCGGTCGTGGGTCCTATAGCCGCCGCTCATTGCGCCCCGCGGGGGGACGGCAGCGGTTGACTTTGAAACCTGAAGGCGAAGCGCTCTTGAAACTCCCCAGCGTGCGCGAATAGTCCTCCAGAGCCCGGATACTAGACCTTGGGGCTTCGGGAGTCAAGTGCATACCCCAGTGTAGATATTCCGAAACTGAATCAGGCTTGGCGCGTACAACCATTTTCCATCTTGCCACCGGCCATGATGCTGTAACCCGATAGGACCTTTCGAGCGAAGCTCGGGGACCAGCGCGTTGTCGATCACCTTGTGGCCGTTGAGAATGACGGTCACGCGGCTTCCTTGGGCTGTAATCTCAAAGGTGTTCCATTCGCCGATGTTCTTGTCGGCGTGCAGTTTGGGCGTCGCCGCGGCACGCACCTCGACCGGCAGCTTCTGGTTGCGCCGAACGCTCCATAGCTCACCCGAGCCCGCCGGCCAGCACCAGATATTGATCTGTGGCCCGCCTCGTAGTAGGATCCCGGAGTCGGCGTCAGGGAACCTGATCTTAATCGGCTCGCCGTTCTCGTCCAGTTTCTCACTTCCATCCGGCAACAGGATGCGGCCGTTCGTATACACGGGCGCCGCCTTGAAACGCCAGTCCAAACGAAGAACGAAATCGCCGTACTCTTTTTGCGTCCAAAGATCCTTCTCGCCTGGCGCTTCGCTGCGCGCGTCGTAGTCGATGACACCGTCGACAACCTTCCAGTGGCCGTTGTCGCCTTCGGGTATCTTCCAGCCGGCTAGATCCGTTGCGTTGAAAAGTGATACAAAACCGGCCGGCGGACCGCCTTCCGGCTTTGTATACGCCGACGCACTCGTCAACGCAAAGACGATGATGAGACCCGTCATGAAGCGAAACCGCATCGGACACCTCCTCAAATGAGAATTTCCAACTTGGAACTCCGACGGCAACATGGTACTCCCCTTCGTCTGGGCGGGCAACATCGAGTTCACATCGAGTTCGCGGCAGCCGAGTTCGATGAGTCAGCAGCCACAGCCGCCAGATCGAACCAATTGCGGGGGGTTAGAGATTGACCAGCCGCTTATCCGTGTCGCCAAAGCGGTCAAGCTCGACCCCCATTCGGTCCATCAACGACAGGTAAAGGCTGCAAGTCGAGCACGGCGGTTGTCGTCGCCCTTGTCGAGGTAGTCGAGGACACGCCCCGGTTTGAGTCCGCCGCCGGCGAGTAGGATTGGCATCTGTTCGGCGCTGTGGGCGTCGCCGTCGAACAGGTTCGAGCAGCACATGAGCATCGAACTGTCGAGCAGTGACCGGCCGCCCTCGTCGATCTGTTTCATACGGTCGAGCAGGTAGGCGAACTGCTGTACGTGGAACCGGTTGGTCTCGAGGTACATCGCTTCCAGTTCCGGCGCCTTGCCGTTGTGCGTGAGATCGAGGTGCAACGCACCCTGCACACCGTCAAGAAAGCCGAAGTTCATCTGCGACAGATCGTTGTTGAGCATGCACGTGGCGATGCGCGTCTTGTCCATCTGGAATGCCAGGACAATGAGGTCCATCATCAGCTTCATGTGCACGGGGACGTCCTGCGGCAAGTCGTCGTCCGGGCGCGGCATGTCGGGTTCGCTGAGCGTCGGCCGCCAACCTTCGAGGCGGTCCTCACGCGAGGCGCGTTCGATGCGCTTCTCGATGTCGCGGACCGATTCCATATACTCGTCGAGCTTGCGGCGGTCGCCGCGGCTGATCTTGGGCTGGAGGTCGTGTGCCTCTTCGAGCACCGAGTCGAGCACGCTCAGATCAAGTTCGCGCCCTTTGCCGTCGCCGACCAAGCGCTCGAAGGCCCGCGCGGGATAGATCTCCTTGGTGGCGGGTTTCGTATCAGACGCCCACGAGATGCAAGAGGCGTAGATCATCGACACGCCGTCTTCGAGACGCAGCTCATTCGGCTCTATGCCCAGGGCCAGACTCGGTACGGCGGTTTGATGCCCGATCCGCTGAGAGAGCACCTGGTCCATCGTCTTGCCGACGCGGATGTCGCTGGGGTCGAGGCTGACCGTCGCACCCGAGAGCAGGTTGGGCATTCGGCCCAGGTGAGGACTGGAGGAGTCAACCGCGGCCTGGTTGTAGAGCCCGCGAATGAAGGTGATGTCCTCGCGGTGCGGCATCATCGGCGTGAGGCCCGGGCCGATTTGCATCGAAGCCCCTTGGCCTTTGGCCCACCAGTGAGCCGGCTCGACACCATTCGAGAAGTAGACAATGCCGAAGCGCGTAGGCGGCTTGTCCAGACCCGCCTGTTTGGCTGTCGCTTTCCCCTCGGCAGCCCCAAGCGGCAACGATTCCATCCATGGCAGTGCCAGGGCCACACCCGCCCCTCGCAGGAAACGTCTTCTTGATGGTTGACGCCGCATCGGTCTTCTTTCAGTGTGCCTCATCTTGCCATCTGTCGCATCAATCTTCCGCGGCGACACGGCTCTGCACGGAGCCTGGTCCGGTGTCGTCTCTTCCGCGCCGATACCGAAACTGCCGGCTGGCTGCGATCTCCGACGCCAATTCCGCAAACGTCCCTTGATCGCCGACTCCCACAAGCCGGTCGATGAGCGGCTGATCCGACAGTAGTATCGCACGCCCAAGCGCGTATCCCAGCAGCTTCGACGAGAGCGTACGAAGAACCTGGCTCTGTTTCGTTTCCAAATGATCGACCAGTCCGGTCACGCCATCGATACGAGTAGTGTCGCCGAGCAAGGTAGTTGCGTCAATCGGCTTGCCGTCGGAATACTCGGCCCGCCAGCGGCCCACGGCGTCGTAGTGCTCGAGCGGGAAGCCGAGGGGATCGATGCGCGAATGGCAACTCACACACGAGGGATTGCGCCGGTGTGCCGCGAGTTGTTCGCGCATCGTGAGCCCACCGAAAAGCTTCTCGTCGGCCGGGATCGACCCGGCGTCCGCCGGCGGCGTCGGCGTCGGCGTTCCCAACACGCGTCGCAAGACCCAATCACCGCGCTTCACGGGGCTCGTCCGCCGTGGCGCGGATGTCACGGTCAGCACAGCACCCAGACGCAGCAAACCGCCGCGCTGGAACTCGTCGACATCCTCCACTTTCTCGACGCGACCCGTGGCGCCGATTTCTTTGTCGACTCGGTAATGCTTCGCCAGGGTCTGATTCAGGAAGGTGTAGTCAGCGGAAACGATCTCGTGAATCGGACGGCCCTCCCGAATCACGTACTCGAAGAACGAGACCGCTTCGTCATACATCGCTGTCTTCACTTCTTCGGTGAATCCCGGAAAGCGGCTCCTGTCGACTCCGCGATGTTGATCGAAACGGTAAAACCCGAGCCACTGTCCGAAGAACTCTGTTGCTAAGCGACGCGTCTTGGGGGCGGCGAGCATCCGCTTGGCTTGGCGACGGATCTGTTGCGGGTCGCTCAACTCGCCCGCTTGCGCCGCGCGCCGCAGTTCGTCATCGGGAACAGACGACCACAGGAAGTAGCTCAGCCGGCTGGCCATCTCCCAATCCGAGAGCGGAGTCACAGCGATCAACTCCTCGGGCGTCTCGAGCCGATAGAGAAAAGCCGGGGCAACGAGGATGCGAGTCAGTAATGCGCGGATGGCTTTTCGATGATCGAGTCCTCCGTCCTCCCGCAGCGTCGTATAGAACGACCGCAGACGATCCTTCTCACGCGGCCAGAGCGGCCGTCGCCACGCGCGGCTCGCGAACGCGATCGCGTCTTCGATGTGGCGCGGATGCGCGGCCATCTGCGCGGCAACCACGGCTTCGTACTCGGCCCGAAGAGCTTTGACATACGGGCGGGGCTCGGCGGGAAGTTTTTCGATCTCCCCCTCTTCCAACTCGCCAATGCCCTTGTCGTTCAACTCAAAACCGTACTTGTTAACGAGCAAGCCAACAAAGGAGTCGTGATACTCAAATGACGCGAATAAATCCGCCCATGCGTCCTCGAGCTCCTGCCGGGTGGCGTCATCAAGCATCTTGTCAACCAAAAACTGATCGTCTCGAAAGTACTTGGCGCGGTAGTGGAAGCTGTCGCGCTCAGGTTGGTTATAGGTGTTGTCAAAAGGCCGAGGGATAGGGTCTCTGTCCGATGGAGTCGGCTCACCGTGGGAAGTCTGCGGCAGGTTCGCGGCGTATTCGAGGACGTTCCGCTTCCAGGCTTGAAAACCTTCGCTCTGGGGATCGGCCAGCAGCGCCCATACCGGCGTTAACGCGGCGGGGCCTTTGCGATCGGTGATGGTGCACCGCAACACGGCGTCGTTCGACCGCTCCAGGCCAACCTCCACACTCACATTCAATTGAAATCCCAGCGTACCTTCCCGCGGCGTCATCGGGAGAAATAGCCGGGTCTCGCCCTCGGTCGCGAAGTCATTCGGCCCCACTGCTCCGCCGTCGGGTCGCTGCCCGAAGGCCAGCTTCCGGGCGGTTTGTTCGTCAAGGACGGACAGGAGAGTCTGCTCAGGACCGCGGCTTCTGTCCGCGCGCAGTTCCCGGATCGTTGCATTGCGCCAGACGACCACGGGATTCTCGCTCGACGCGGGATTGACCGGGACGATCGAAAGATAGAAGCCCGATTTATCATCCCTATCCCGCGAGGTGAACCGCAGCTTGTGAGTAACCGCGCCCGCCAGAGATTCATCGGTGATGACGAGAGCCCGCTCGTCGCCGGCGCCGCCCGCGGCCAGAGCGCCCGCCGCAAACAGCCACCGTGGCCAGTTGATGACGAACTGCTGGATCTCTTCACACTGCTGACGGATGGCCGCCTTGCTCTCGGCGTTCCCGGGACCCTCTGGTTCGGGCAAGTCCCGCCACAGCGAAACCACTTCGGAAGTCGGGTGGCTCGGGGATGACTGTCGTACGACCGCCCAGATGTGTTGGAGGAAACGAGGACTCACGTTCTCGCGCTTTGCAAGGTCGTCCAACGAAACGTCGTCGGCTTCTCCCAAGACTTCGCGATGACGGTAACGCCAACAGGCGTACAAAGCCCTGCCATACCGCTCCAGGCCAAACGCCCGGCCCCCTTCCGCAGCCACGGCGCGGAAACCGTGCTTGCGATAAATGGCGTGAATGCGGTGGATCGCCGACAGCTCGAAGCCGCTCATCCCGGGATCTTGATAGAACGACAGCGGCCCCGCACCGATCACAGCATGGTCCGCGATGCGCTTCGCCGCCTCGAGATAGCTCTCGATATTGGCATCGGCCATGAACTGCACGCCACCGAAGTTCGTGAAACCTTCACCACCGACCGCATCACCCGCGAAGTCGCGCTCCACGTTGTAGTCGAGGCCCGTCAGGTCACGGACCGTGTAAGCGTATTCGCCGCTCGTCAGGCGGCGCACCGTCACCTGCCCCGGCTCACCATCGTGCGTATTCGCGAAATCGTTCAGTTCCGTTCGGATCCACTCGGCAGCCTGACGCCGTTCGGCTTCGCTTGGTTGAGGCATGCCCTCCGGCGGCATCCGCTTCTGCTCCAGAACGGCCTGGACCTTCCGCCACTGCTTGAAGCTGTCGCTAATCGAGTTTCGGGAGGTCAGTCTCTTGAGGTCAATTCCTGCCGTAGTTGCCGCTTCGCCATGGCACTGGACGCAGTACTGCCGGAACAAGGCACTCGCCTCGGTGGCGGAGGCGTTTGCCGTTTCCGCGGCCGCGAAGCAGACCGCGACGGCAAAAGCTAAACGGAAGACCGTTGCGGAGAGGCCAGGGTCAGGTTCGCGGCTGAACCTGGGATTCTGTAGCTTTTTCATGAAGGTAGGGGTAGCCTCCCCCATTCTAGGTTGCACTGGCGGCACTCGTCCAGACGGTCGAGCATGAAAGAACGAGGGTGCCCCAATGCCTGTCGCGACCAGCGCGAAGACAGCTCCAGATAGCAGCGCTTCCCGCCAATTACCGAACGGAGGCCCGGCCAACTCCCGCCTCTTGCGCAGGCTTCTATGAACTCTTGCGGCTTGCTGCTTCGGCTTTTGCTTTTCGTTTTTCCTTTAGGCTTAGCTGCGCCGGTTTCTTCTTCTCTTTCTTGCCTTTGTCTTTCTTGCCTTTGTCACCCATGTTGTTCTCCTTGGTATTCAGGTTCGGTCCTGCGGATCGAGCGGCAGAGGGACCTCGCCCACTTCGGTCGATCCCGAGCCCTCACCGGACCGGCGTTCACTGGACCACCCCGATTGACGGGCTCGTCAACAAGAGCGCTAGCCGGCACATCCATGATAGGAGATTGTCGGGGCTGGCTGGCGGCCACTATCTATGGGCTTGGGGGCTCGGGTTCCAATTCGGCAAGGTCGAAACGGTAGAAGGTGATCTCGCCGTATCTGACTCCCGCCTCCTTCGCGGTTTCCACTACCATGCCGATCGTCCCGTCGGCCAAGCGTTGCAAGACCGAATAGGCGGCGAATCCGTTGTTGAATTGAACCGGGTTGGTGAAGCTCTTCCCTTCGTCGTAGCTGGTCCAGACCATGATGTTGTTGCGGTTGAGGCCGGCATCGCCGCGCGGACAGGAAAAAAGGATTCGATCGCGGTCGTGACCGGCACGTTTCGCGGAGTAGCGGACCAGAGAGCCGTCTACCCGCGTGATAGGGATGCTGTCGGGTCGATCGGGTCCCCAGGTCACCCCGCCATCGCTGCTAAGATGGCGGCGGCGGAAATCACCGCTGTTCTGCCTGCCGTCCAGAAGCAATCGGCCGTCAGTTAGTTCGACAACTTCGTCCTCGTTGGCTTCGGGTCCCGCGGTGACCTTGCCCACCTGCCAGCTCTTACCGTGGTCGTCGGAATAGTAGACGAACGGCTCGACCGTAACCGGCCCGTCAGGTGTTTTTGAGCCGCTGCGCTTGGCCGGAATCACCAGGCGGCCGTTGCGCGCAGCCTCGTCTTGCCATTGAAGCTGGATGCCGTTGCCGGGACCGGGCTCGGCTTGACGCCAATAGAGCCCGTCGCTGGTTTCGTGCGGCTCGTCCGGATAGATGACTTGTTGGCGATCCGACCAGGTCCTGCCGTTGTCGCTACTCGAGCGGACCCACACAACATGGTTGCCGTCAGCGGGGTCGGTACTTTGACCATACGCCACGGTCAAGGGAGCCATATCGGGCCACTGACCGTAGAACAAGAACACCGTCCCGGTCGTTGCGTCGAGTACCGGCGTCGGGTCGGCGAAATCGACCAGGTCGCCGTTGGGACGGAATCCGGAATCGATGACCACCATCGGCTGCCAGCTTCGACCGTTGTCGGTACTCCGCCGCATGACGAGATCGATGGGAGCGTTCTTGTCACGCCGGGGGTCGCTGCCTTCTCCGCGCCGCGCCTCGGCAAAGAGCAACACCGACCCATCCGGCGCGACGATCATGCCCGGAATGCGAAACCGGTAGTAGCGGTCCTGCTGCGTGACATAGTCTCCCTTGGGAGCCACGAACGGCACTGACACCGAGATGACCTCGGCGGCTGCCGGGCAACAGAAGATCCAGCCGGCCACGATCACCAACAAACCGGAACTACGGACGTGTCCCTTCGGATGCGACATGTTACCTCCCAGCAAGTGGCTCCGCGGAGCGAGTTCTGGTCTCTTGGGCAAAGCCATGTCCTATTAGCTTACGCCTAGCGGCGACTCTTCGGCGAGTACGGCAAGGCAACCTGGAAAGCCCGCCGCGTGTAGGTGCGGGTTCGCCCAAGACCTTGGCTCGGCCGGGTGGGAACATCGCGCGGCTGGGTTTCCAGCGGACCGGTGGGAACATCGCGCGGCTGCGGATTCGGATTCGAGGCAGCCACCACTACCTGCGCCATGCAGATGGCCGTACATGTCGTGCCCGTCCACGCGGGCGAAACGATCGGGCCCGGTCTTCTGTCCAAGATTCTCCGGGACGCTGAGATCACGAAGGCAAAACTGGCCGCGAACCTTTGACGTTGAGTGCTCGAACAGCCCGCACTCCACAGGCTGTCCTCGACTTTTCCCCTGTGAGCCCCGGTAGCCACGGCCACAACTACACCAAGTTGTACCTTACGGATCGCGGTCTCAAGATCCTCAGTCAGTGGGAGGAAGAGACGCCTGCCTGCCCCGGACCGGTCGATCCAGATGGCTGTTTCAAAACTTCGCCGTCAGGGCGGACCTGTGTGGCATAATTGATGTATCGTGAGCGCCCTTGGAGGCTAGGCGTCGTGAACACCGCCGGCGCGGATCGTCAATCGCCATTGGGCTGGACCGCCGGCGGTCAAGGGGTCCGCAGCCCCCTCGACAATCTGCGACAAGCCGTCTCCAGCGAGAGCGGTAGGATGATCCGGACCAGCCGGTCGGTCTAAAACCGGGACGGGAGTCAGGGAACACGACGGAAGTCATTGCAAACAAATTGGTTGCTGCCCGGGTTGGGGTCGGCGACTTCGTCTTAGGCCGACCAGGACAGGTTTTATCCAGGTCAGCCTAAACAGGAGTTAGACTAGAGTTAGACTGGCATAATGATCCAGCCTCAAGACGGGAGCACATCCGATGAGTTTAGGCGTATCGGGGTATGCACTTGACTCCCGACGACCCCACACCTTGTGGTCGGCGACTGCGGCGACCGCGAGGGGCCATCGGGCAGCGGTCGTGGGTCCTATAGCCGCCGCTCATTGCGCCCCGCGGGGGGACGGCAGCGGTTGACTTTGAAACCTGAAGGCGAAGCGCTCTTGAAACTCCCCAGCGTGCGCGAATAGTCCTCCAGAGCCCGGATACTAGACCTTGGGGCTTCGGGAGTCAAGTGCATACCCCAGTAGGCGTATTCCTTAGCTGGTCCGGCGAGCGTAGCCGGCACTTCGCTCGGGAGATCAAATGGTGGTTGCCCCGGGTTGTGCACGGCGCAAAGCCGTGGATGTCTGAAAGCGACATCGGAAAGGGCGAGCGATGGAGCGCAAAGGTCGGGCGGGAGCTAGAGTCGCACCGCGTGGGAGTCATCTGCGTGACGCCAGAGAACATGGCGTCCCAGTGGCTACTGTTTGAGGCTGGGGCGCTGTCTCGCATGCTGGACGAGGCGAAGGTGTGTCCACTACTGCTTGGCATTAGGGCGGACGAGGTAACGGGGCCACTCGTGCAATTCCAGGCGACGGTGTTCGAGCGCGAAGAGATGTTGGCTTTGGCTCGCAGCCTCAACGAACAGCTGGGAAACGACGCTGCTGACGAGTCTGTACTTGTCGACGCGTTCGACAAGTTCTGGCCCGAGCTGGAAAACCGCATGGAGAAGGTTGCGTCCATCAAGGTGGAGGCCAACTCGGTTCCTCTCGTGATACAGACTTTCGCAAAGTACGGGCTGCCGGAGCCGAGCATCGGCAGCATCGCGCACTTCGACGAGGGCTTCGAGAGTCACTCACTCTACGGAACGGCTTGCTCCGTTGCGACCCAGCGCCTGTACGTGTACGGAAGAAAGAACCGAAAGCTCTTCGACAAAGAGCATAGCGACTTCTTTCGAAATCTGAAGAGCCGCGTCGACGCAGGCTTCGACTTTCGATGTCTATTCCTGGATCCGGACGCCCCGGAGCACGTCATTAGGGCGGCACACCAGGACTCGGATTTTGCGAAACAGTTGTCCCAGGGCATTCGCCGTGCGGTTGACATGTTGAAGGCGCATAGCCTCGACCCGAAGAATCACTTTCGCGCTTACAGCTTGCAGCGCACCAGTGCCGCTATGATCGTTGATGATGCCGTCCTTTACACACCCGTTCACATGACGTCGACAGGATCTGCCGCGCCATTGACGAAAGGTGGGTTCTCAGTGGTCAACTCGCGTGCTGCTCTGGGCAAAGAGATCAAAGAGGAGTTCAAAGCCACTTGGGAAGCTGGCCGAGTGTTGACGGAAGAAACGGCAATCTAACAATGCAATGCAGCGGACCGGCTGTGCCGGCCGCTGATTGCTGAGGTTAGACGGCTGTGACCGTATCCGTTACCCACCGGTGTTATCGATAGAGATGCAGGGCATCGCGTGGCCCGCAACTTTCATCGAAACCCGTTCGACGAAGGGACTCGGGTCAAGCTAGGGCTGTTCCGGGATTACACGAGGGAGTGGCTTCCCGTCTGGCTTTCGCAGGCGAGCCCGAATGAACCTGTTACGGTCGCAGACTTCTTCGCCGGGCCCGGTGAAGACTCCGAGGGCGTTGCCGGCAGTCCCCTTATCGTGTTGAGAGAGCTGCGGCAGTCCAGTGATCTAATCGAGGAGAAGCGAGCAAAGGTTCGGCTCCTACTCAACGAGGCCTCCAGAGCGAAGGCTGCCGATCTCAGGACCACGATGGACTCGCAGAGCATTCCGTCTAGCCTTTGCAGCTGGGCTGTTCAGAATCTCGAATTCGAAGACGCTTTCGCTGAGGTCTATCCAAAACTGAGCGACGGTCCGAATCTCTTGATCCTTGATCAACAAGGGATGAAGGAAGTCTCGGACGAGGTGTTCAAGAGGATCTTGGGCCTTCCCAGGACCGATTTCCTGTTCTTCATTGCGTCCTCATCCATCCGCAGATTCGAAAGGCACCCCTACTTCCAGAAGCATCTCAAGATACCCACGGGCGCCATCACGAGCGCTACGTTCAACGACACGCACAGGGCCGTGACGCAGTACTATCGAGATCTGGCTACCCCCGATGGAGATCAGTACTTTCTCGGAAGTTTCTCGATCAAGAAAGGCAGCAACATCTACGGCCTGATCTTCGGCTCACGCCACCCGCTAGGCTTCGAGAAGTTCCTGAGAATCTGCTGGAAAGCCGATCCCGAGCGCGGCGAAGCAAATTTCGACATCGACGAAGATCGACTGGACTCCAGCGCCCCGCATCTCTTCCCTGAAATGGACCAGCCGAGAAAGCTCACGCTGTTTCAGCGGGGCGTTCGAGCAAGGGTCCTAGGGGGCAAGCTCACAACAGATCGAGATGTCTACCTAGACACACTCCAAGAAGGCTTTCTTCCCGCCAAGGGAAAGGCGGTCCTGAGAGAACTCCTCAAGAGTGGTCAGATTCGAGTCGTGGGCGGTCAGCCGCGAGTTTCAATGACAGGGTACGGTGACCCGCGGAGCCTGGAGGTAGTGACGAATGGCGCAGTCTAAGATCGAGTGGACCGATGTCACTTGGAATCCCACTACGGGCTGCACGAAGATCTCCGCCGGATGCAAGCACTGCTACGCGGAGACAATGGCTCGCCGTCTGCAGTCCATGGGTGTAGAAAAGTACGAGGGTGGCTTCGCCCTGGCGCTACATGAGAACGCCCTCGACGCCCCTCTCAGATGGAACAAGCCTCGAACAGTATTCGTGAATTCGATGAGCGATCTCTTTCATCGAGACGTGCCCGACGACTTCATTCTGCGAGTTTTTGAGACCATGGTCCAGTGCCCGAAGCACAAGTTTCAAGTGCTCACCAAGCGGGCAGGTCGACTGGAGAGATTGTCCCGGAGACTCCCTTGGGCGAGCAATGTCTGGATGGGAGTCTCGGTTGAGGACTCACGCCAGCTTCAGCGTGTTAAGTCTCTCAGGTCCACTGGGGCGGGTACAAAGTTCCTGTCGCTCGAGCCCTTGATCGGTCCGCTTCCAGAACTGGAACTCGAAGGCATCAGCTGGGTAATCGTGGGCGGGGAATCGGGGCCCAAAGCACGACCCATGGAACAATCATGGGTCGTCGATATCCGAGATCGGTGCGAAGATGCTGGGGTTCCGTTCTTCTTCAAGCAATGGGGTGGGAAGAACAAGAAGAAGACGGGCCGCATGCTCCAAGGCCGTACGTACGACTCCATGCCCGTGGCGCGCGACGCCGTCTAACAAGGCGTTGCAGCGGGCCAGCAACAGCTCGGTTCAGTTGGTCTTGGTAGCCGCCTGGCGGCATACTGTGTAGGTAGGGTCGGGTCCGGTCAGCGCTGTTGCTGGCCGCTGAACGCCGATCCGTTAGGCGGAGGTAATCAACAAATGAAATCCTGGAAGTGGCCGATGCGTTTGTGTGTTGGGCTCGCCGCCGGAATAGCTATCGCGTGGGTGGATAACTTCGCGTTCGAGGGCGAGGTCAGTCCGATCGTCATCGTGGTCATGCTGCTCGCTGCCACAGCCACAATCGCAGCCGTCTGGGGTCGCCACGGCTGGGCCACGGCCCGCCGCTGCGTGGTTGTGCGTACCGCTCGCTCATCTCATCAAACACGTTCTTGGGCTGCCGGACACCTTGCACCCGAACACGTACACCTCCATCCTGATGTTGGCGGCGTTCACGTTCGTGGTGGCAGCGCTTGGAACCGGGGCTGGCATGCTGATTCACCGAGGGGCCGCCAGAATCTCGACCCGGTGGGACCCGGTGGGGACAGAGCCCGAACTCAGGTGCGTGAGTCGCGGAGTCACGGATTTTCCAGAACTTTATTCTCCTTCCTTTCAACAACTTGCCCCTCCGCCAACCCCGGCACCGTGATCTACGTCTGCTAGCCTGATAGCGGAAACAACCGGTGCGGACAGATCGCCGGACCAACACGACCGTTTCCTGCGCAGGCAGTTTCGATGTTGCTCTCCGAAAAGAAGTAGAGCGATCTTCCCCCGCGGGCGGCAGTTCCTGTGAAGGGTTTAACCCGTAGCGCGGATCTCGGTTTTGAGATCCGCGGGTTTGACCAGCGGGTTTACCCACAGGAGAGGACCGTCCGTTCATGCCCGTTCATTCGCTCCTATCTTGGGCGGGCCGCTGAGGTTGACCGAGACGGGAGCCAGAGGGCCCTCTTTTTTTGAAAGGACTTGGTTGTTAGGATTCCGAAACGCGAAAGCCAACTGAACAAGCAGCACCAGTGCGCCCAACCCGAGCCGTGACCGTGAGGGGCCGTGAAAAAATCGGGGACTGTCACAAGCGGCAGGACATAAGTCTCTTATCGCCAACGTCCGTTCAGGCCGCGGCTGACTGTCCCCAGCATTTTTTCACAGCCCCTGAGGGAGCGGTCCGGCACCCCGGGCACACACGTCTACCCCGAGCCGCTAGAGCAGAACTGCGTCCGGCCCGCCCGAACCGAGCCCCGACCGCAAGGGAGTGGGTGCGCTGCCTCGGACCCGTACCATCCGCTCCCAAATCACGCGACACCGCCGCCGGTCTTCCTCTCCAGCAGCCAAAAACCCGTACCCGTGCCATTTCGTTCCATTCTGTCTCACTCTGGCCCGTCACCAAGCTCTCAACCGGGTCGGCCCCCACAGCCGCGCCGCCTAAAACGCGAACCGCAAAAGGAACCGAAACGTGCGTCCATCGTTGAGGGTATTGGTGATCTGCCCAAAGTCGGCCGCGGCCAACGTCCGCCCCGGCTCGGCGAACTGTGGCACGTTGAAGAAGTTAATCGACTCGGCCCGGAAAGTGAACGACTTGTCGGCCCGCACGTTCCAGGTTCGCGACAGCGCCGCGTTGACGTTCCGAATCCCGTCCTTGCGAAACGTGTTTCGGCCGACGTTGCCCCGCGTGTCGCCGACCTGCATGAACGCGAACGCCGTGGCGGGCAGCAGCGAGGCCGACGTGTCAGGGTGGCTCACGCTGCGTCCCAGTACCGCCCGATCGACCACGTGCGGACGGTCGCCGCTGGACCCGTCTAGGTTGCCGAATCCCGGCGAGTCCGAACCCGAGAGAATCGTGAAGGGCGTCCCGGTCTTGAGCAAAACCACCGTCGAGAGGTTCCACTGCCCCAGCACGTTTCGCGCCAGCCGTCCCTGCGCGCCGAACGCCGGGGTCAGGTAGTTCATGCTCCACAGAAGAGCGTGCGTCTGGTCGAAGCTGCTGAGCCCGCGCAGGTCCTCGTGAATCAGAAACTCCGACTGGTTGCGGCTGCGCAGCGACGACGCTCCCGCGCCGGTGTCGGTATAGCCCGCGCCGAGGTCGATCGCCTTGCTGAACCAATACGACGCGTCGACCGTCACGCCGTTCCAGTCGCGCAACACGAGAGACGCTCGAGCGGCATCGAAGTAGCCGCGCGAGCTGTTGATGATCCTGCGGATGTCGAAGAAGTTCTGATCCGGCCGGCGGTCGTTGATGTTCCCACTTGTGGGCGTGGTGCCCGGCACGTTGACGGCGCGGTTTGTGTACCACTTCATGAACAACTTTTGCGAGCGGCTGCCGACGTACCCGAGCTGGAGCCGCCAAACCCTTCCGGGCAGCGGTTCCCAACTGAAGTTGTACTGCTGCGCGTAGGGAGATACCAGCCGGGGATCGTTCCGGAAGGACGTCGCGCGGTCGTTGGGATCGAGGTCCTCGAAGCGCCGGCCCTCCAAGGGGTCGACCAGGTCGGGGGCATCGTTGGAGATCTTGAACACCGCCGGCGGATTGAAGCGCACCTGGTGATAGGTGGCCGGGTAGACCTCGGCGTAGTGCAGGCCATACGCCGCGCGCACCACGCCCCACTGGCGCGGCAGCTCGTAGGCAAAACCGAAGTGGCCGCCGACGTTGTTGCAGTCGCACGGGAACCCCACATCCACCCGGCCGCTGACTTCAGTCGGCCTCGTGACCGGCGAGTAGCGCAGACCCATGCTGAGCGTGAGATTGGGCTTTGCCCGCCATTCGTCGCCCACGAAGTACTGCGTGTCCCAATTGCGAAATCCCATATGGCTTTCGCCCAGGGCGCCGGAGAATCGGCTTGGGATGCCCAGGCGCAGGTTCGTGATGGCGTCCCGCCCGAAGTCGTTGCGAAACCCCATCACGCCGCGCCGGCTGCTGGTCTCGATGCCGTTGAACTGGCGCCGCAGCAGCTCGAACCCGGCCGTGAGATTGTGCGGGCCCCGCACGTGCCGCACGCGCGCTCCGTACAGGAACTGGTTCTGGGCACGGTCGAGCGGGATCTCCGAGCCGGGTCCGAGACGTTCGATCGCGTCGCCGAAGCTAACGTCGCGGGGGATGGCATTCTCCTCGGGCGTGAGCAACGAGCCGACTCGATCAAACCCCGCCGAGAGGTCCATCACCGTGCTGGGGCTCCACGTGCGCGTCCATCCCAAGCGGGCGCTATGATTCCGGATCGTCGTATCGGGGTTTTGGCCCGTGACGAGCTGAAACGCATCGACTTGTTGTGAAGTGAAGCGATAGCGCGTGATCAGCCGATCGAGAGCCCCGAGCTCCTGGTCGAGTTGGATCCCGCCGACGTCGGTGTCGATTCTTTGCGGAGCATTCGTGTTGAGCGCCCGCGGGTTGATGTCGGTGCGGTTGGGCGCCTCGTTCGGGTAGGCGCCCAGGATCTGTTGGACCGCCGCCAACGTCGCCGGATCGTTGACGCGCGTGTCGGGGTGATTGAAGATCGGGGTCCGCTCGTCGGGCCGCGGCACGAGAACATTGCCGTTCACGCTTCCACGGATCGCCTGGCGACTGCCTTCGAGGAACAGCGAGCCGCCGCGCCACACCGGGGCGCTAAGAGTGAAGCCGGCGTCGTTCTCGCGGGCGGGCTTCACGGCGCCGACCTGAAAGAACGAGCGGGCGCTGAAAATACTGTTGTTGTGAGCCGCGTCAAGGCTGCCGTGCACGCCCGCGGCGGTTCGGCCGGGTGGATGGATCGGTCGGCTCGCCGAGCCGCCGAACTCGGTACCGAAGTAACGGCGTCCCGGTTCGAACTCCTGGACGATCGTCGCGGTGGTGCCGAGCCGCGTATTCAGTTCCCGCAGGGCATTGTTGTCGACGGCGTTGAACTGGACATTCTCGTTCCGGCGGCTCTCCCCCGACGAGGAGTCGGTCTGGCCCGCCAGATTGAGAGCTTCGCGGTCTTCGAGCGGCTGGGTTTCCGCCGTCGGCGTGGCTGCCGGGCTCTCTTCCGCGGTGTCTTCGGTTGTGCCGGCCGCTTCGCTTGCCTTCGCCGGAGGCTTCTCGGCGGCCGCCGAGGGCTGGGGCTTGGCGCCCGACGCTTGGCCGCCGCTTGGCTGCCCATCCGCGGCGGCCAAGCCGGCCGTCGCCAACAGGAGGGCAATCAACGGGAAGCAGAGGCGCTCGACACGCAGGACTCCCGATCGCCCGGGTTCCAGGCGTCCGTTCGTGAGTAATCCAGTCAGCAGGGGTACAAGCGAACCGCGGGACACTTCCCACTATGATGACATTTCGGCTACGAAGGAGTCCGGCCTGGCCGCTCCTACGACTGCGAACCCGACAGGTCCGCCGAGCCACACAGGGCAATGACGGAAACTCCAGGGCAGTGACGGAAACTACAATGACTGCTTAGGCCCGTCGACGATCCAGAGCCACACCCCATGTCCAAATCCATCTGCGTGTTCTGCTCGTCGAGCAATCACGTTCACGACCAGTTCTTCGAGGCCGCCCGTGAACTCGGCCTCGGCATCGGGCGGCGAGGCGGCACGCTCGTTTTCGGCGGGACCGACCTCGGGCTGATGCGCGCCGTCGCGCGGGCGGTCCACGAAGGCGGCGGGCGCGTGCTGGGCGTGATTCCCGAAGTCTTCAAGAGCAAGGGGATCGCCTACGAGGAGGCCGATGAGCTGATCGTTACCGACGATCTGCGTCAGCGAAAGTCCGTCATGGAAAGCCGCTCCGACGCCTTCGTCGTGCTGCCCGGCGGGTTCGGCACCATCGATGAGTTGGTCGAGATCCTGACGTTGCGGCTGCTGCAACTCCATCAGAAGCCGGTGTTGATGGTCAACACCGCCGGGTTCTTCGATCCGCTGCTCGAGATGTTCGAGCGGCTCTACCGCGGCCGCTTCGCCAAGGAAGAGCATCGCCACTTGTGGCAGGTGTCGCCTGACCCCGAACACGCCCTCGGCCTCTTGGACGAGCAGGGAACGTGACGGGCTGGTTGCCGGGCGCGACGTACGCTCGGGTTTCGTCATGCCCCATCTCGTCGCGTAACTTGCGGCTTGTCGGCGTCGTCGCCTATCGTGTGAGAGTCTCGCGCCTCGCGACGGCTATCCCCGGGACAGCGCCGCGAAAGGAAAATCTCAGTGCTTGATGAACTACACCTGCTTGATGAACTGCACCGTCTGTTAACCAACGCCGGACTCGCGGGCGCCTACGCAACGTGGGTGATCGAAGCCGTCGAGGTCCTCGGCGTTGTGATTCTCGCCATCCTTGCCAACAAGATCACCAAAGGAATCATTCTGCGGGCGGTGCATCAAGTAGCACTGCGAACCAAGACCGATTGGGACGATATCCTCGTACGCCACAAGGCGTTTCATCGGCTCTCGCACCTCGCCCCCGCGTTGGTGATCTACGGCATGGCGCCGCTGGCGCTTCAGACGCCCGGTCTGATCGAGCTGGCGCGCCGCGGCGCCCAAGTCTACATGCTGCTGGCCGGGCTGGCGGCCGTCAATGCGCTCCTCAATGCGGTTAACGACATCTACCAGAAGTACGAAGTCGCCCAACGCGTCCCGATCGTCGGCTACCTACAGGTCGTGAAGATCGTGTTGACTGTTGCGGTCTTGATCTTCGCTTTGTCGATTGTCATCGACAAGTCACCGCTCTATCTACTCACCGGCTTGGGCGCGCTGACGGCCGTCATCCTCTTGATTTTCAAAGACTCGATCCTGGGGCTGGTCGCGGGGATCCAACTCGTTGCCAACAACATGTTGCGCCCCGGTGATTGGATTGAGATGACCAAGTACGGCGCCGACGGCGATGTCATCGAGATCACCTTGAACACCGTCAAGGTCCGCAACTGGGACAAGACCATCACCACGATCCCCACCTACGCCCTGATCGCGGACTCGTTCAAGAACTGGCGAGGCATGAGCGAGTCGGGGGGCCGCCGCATCAAGCGCTCGGTGTTCATCGACATCAGCAGTATCCGCTTCTGCTCGCCCGAGATGATCGAGGAGTTCTCCAAAGTTGAGCTACTCAAGGGCTACGTCGAACAAAAGCGAAAGGAGCTTGATGCCTTCAACCAGGAACACGACGTCGACGAATCGGTGCTGGTCAACGGCCGGCGGATGACCAACGTCGGCACCTTCCGCTCCTACCTCGTCGCGTACCTGCGGAACCACCCCAAGATCCACCAAGAGATGACCTTCTTGATCCGCCAGCTCCAGCCGACCGAGAAAGGTCTGCCGCTCGAGATCTACGTTTTCAGCAACGATCAGGTCTGGGCGAACTATGAGGCCATCCAGGCCGACATCTTCGACCACATCTTCGCGTCCCTGCCTGAGTTCGGCCTGCGGCCGTTCCAGAACCCCACCAGCCACGACGTCGCCTCCGTAGGCGAGGGACTGCAGACGGCGATGCGCAGATCCTGACTCCTATTTCGCGGGCGCAAGCCCTCAGACAGGGCCGGCGAGCTCTCGCTCGAGCCAGACGACCTTGCCTTGGACAATGTCGAGGATGTTTCGCTTCTCGAGTGAGATCGGCTTCGAGATCGGGGGAGGGTCCACCGGCTCGTCGACCATGACCACGAGCGCCTGCCCGACCCGGCGGCACCGCGTGAGATGACCCTTCTTGGCCCAAGATAGCGCGTAAACCCCTTCGAACACGGGCTGGCGGCGCTCCCTGGGCGAGCGGTCGAGAAGCAGCAAGTCCCGCGGCCAGATCAACGGCCACATGGACTTCTCCTCTACATGGGCACGCGCCAGGACAGGGCTCACCAGGCCCGACACAAGGGAAGCCGGAAGGGAGCGCCGTTCGAGCGACGGCGACAACCGCGGGTACGACGACCCCCCTCCCAGGTAACCGTCGAGGATCGGTACCGGGACGCCGCTCGCGACATCGGGAGGGGCGCGCCCGGCCAGCTCCTCCTGCGTCAGCAGCGAGGTCAACGGGATGTCGAGCAACCCCATGACCTGGTCGGCCAACTCCATCCCAAGAACGCGCGCTCCCTTCAGAACGTTGTGGACGTGGGGCTGCGAGTACCCCGTCAGCCGAGCCAATCCGCGCTCGGTGAGTTCCCCTCGCCGGACCCGCTCGTTCAAGTAGTGCAACAGGCGGGCTGCGATCTCTCGGAAGCCTGGAGGACCGCCCATATAGCTGTTAGAAATAGGCTATATCATGTTATCAAATTGAGAATATCTGTGTATAATTTAAAAACTGTGTATCCTAAGTGACTGATTTGCCTAGGTTACTGAGACGACATGGGTTCCAAAAAGATAAAGTATTCATCCCGAATCGGCAATTCCGCCGCCCAGAACACTTGTGATCCTCTCTGTTGACGCTTCCCGGTAGCACGGGAATAATCGTCGGTAGCACTGTCCCTGGTTGTGGGTGCACCGGGCTTCGGCCCGGCAGCGCTTGCGAAGAACAAACGACAACAGACAACAAAAAAACCACACATCAAGGAGTGAGGAACCCATGGAATGGAACGTGTCCGAACTATACATGCTGGGCGCCGCCTCGTGCACGAACTGCAACGGGTCCGGGATCCATCGCGTGAACAAAGGAGAACTTGTCCCCTGCGGCTGCGCTCTACGAGCCGTTTTTCGTGCCTGTCATCAGCGCTTCCGAATCAGCCTCGGCCGCGGGCACTGCCGCACGGCGTCGTTTGAGAGGAATCCGCGGGGCAAGACCCATCGCAACTCGTGGTCGAGGAAGGAGGAGGAGTACATTGCCGATTTCGAGCTGGTGAGCCGACGCCACCTCGATGCCTTTCACTACAAGATCTTCCGGTACCACTTCTTGCTGGGCGCGGACTGGAAGCTCTACGGCCGCCGGTTCGGGATCAACCGGGGCGCCTTTTATCACGCCGTCTATCGCATCGAGGAGCATCTCGGCAGAATCTTCTACGAGTTGGAGCCCTATGCGCTCTACCCACCGCGCGACTATTTCGCCGTGCGCCTGAAGACCGCCGTCAAGCCCTGCACCCAGCCACCGAAAGCCGATCGGGCCATGCCCCGCAGGCCGTACGAGCTCGGGCGGGGTGAGGACATCTTGCCTCTGGCCGTCTAGGCACTCCGGGTCTTGGGAGAGCACGGGTCTCGGCAGAGCACGGTTTTCGGGAGAGCAGCGGGGCGGCATCGGTTGCTCTCCCGAGGGCTCGGACGGTTTGGAATCCACGGTCGTGATAGGTTGGCCGCGGTCGTGATAGGTTGGAATGGTGCGCCGGACCCGCTGTGCCGGCGTCACATCCCGACTGCTTCCGTCGAAAGGGACGGCATGCGAACCGTTAAACTCGTCAATCGTTCGAAACAGACCGTGCTCGGGGAGGCCGTCGAGGTCACCGACAGCGCACGGACGCGGAGACGCGGCCTGCTCGGCCGGACGGGGCTCGAGAGGGGCACGGGGTTGTGGATCGTCCCCACCGAGGCCGTTCACACGTTCTGGATGAAGTTCACCATTGACCTCGTCTTTCTGAACCGCAAGAAGCGGGTGACCAAGGTCGTGCACCGGCTCAAGCCCTGGCGCCTGGCCGGGAGCCTGCGCGCGTTGAGCGTCGTGGAGCTACCCGCGGGCGCGGCCGAGGAGAGCGGCACCGAAGCAGGCGACGAGATCGAGGTTGAAGAACGCCTCGAACTCGAAGAACAGGGGGCCGAGGAACACCGGGAGTCGCCGACCGCCACCTGAGACTCTAACGGCTACGATGCTTCGTTCGGGCCGCAAGAGGCCGGCGGCTCTTCGTTTATGTAGCGTCCCGCGGGTTCATCCCGCTCAACATTCCGGACGCAGGTAGGCCCGTTTGCGGGCCTTGGTTTCAATTAGGCCAGGCGTTGTACGCCTGGTAGAGTGGCCCCCCCGAGTGATGAACAGGCTCCTTCGAGGGGCCCTACCCCAAACCGGCTTGAGCCACACCGGCACGACCGTCTCGGACAAATCGAGCTGCCGCCGCGCGCCGGGGAGCGGCTCAAGCCCGCTACCGGAAGGCCGCTGAACCGGCCTGGGAGTGGTCGGGGGCATCAGAGAAACCAGCCGTACAACGGTTGGCCTAACCGACCCCAAGCCGCGTAGACGCGACTGGCGGTTCTAGACTAGAAGCTTCCGAATGGCGTGAGAGTTCGTGCCGGTCCGCTCCCTCACGGTCACGGCTCGGTTTCCGGGGGCGTGGCTGGCCGCAAGGTTGGGTACGGAACAGGGCGGCTGGGCCAGCTCGCTGTGCTATGATTTGCGCCTATGGCGGACTCCAAATTGCATCGAAGAGACCTGTTTCGAGGCTTGGCCGGGACCGCGTTGGCGGCTAGTGCGACTTCCTATAACCGCGTCCTCGGGGCCAACGACACGGTTCGACTGGGCTTGATCGGCTGTGGCGGGCGGGGCCGCAGCGTGACGGGGGCTTTTCAGAAGAACCCCACCGTAAAGGTCACGGCGGTTTGCGACGTCTACAGCGAGCGAATCGACCAGGCGCTCGAGAACGCCGAGGGCGCTCGCGGCTTCAAGGACCACCGCAAGCTGCTCGACCAGAAGGACGTCGACGCCGTCCTGGTCGCCACGCCCGATCACTGGCACGCCGGGATCGTGATCGACGCCGCCCGCGCGGGCAAGGACATCTACGTCGAGAAACCGCTCACGCTGAACATCGAAGAGGGGCCGCGAATCGTCAAGGAAGTCCGCCTGCACGACCGTGTCTGCCAGGTGGGTATGCAGCAGCGGTCGGCGAAGCACTACCTGCAAGCCAAGCAGGAATACTTCGATAACGGCAGGATCGGTAAGGTCACGGTGGCGCGCACCTGGTGGCACGGCAACGGCGCGCATCTGCGGCTGGCGCCCGCGTCGCTCCAGACCCAGCCGTCGAACCTCGATTGGGCGCGCTATTTGGGGCCCGTCAAGTGGCGCGAGTACGACCCGCAGCAGTACTTCAACTTCCGCGCGTATCTCGATTTCGGCGGCGGGCAGATCACCGACCTCTTCACGCATTGGATCGACGCCGTCCACATGTTCATGGGGCAGGACGACCCGGTGTCGGCCGTCGCCGCCGGGGGCGTCTACCACTACAAGGACGGCCGTACGGCCCCGGATACGATTCACGTCCTGATCGAGTACCGGCAGGAGTGGACCGCGACGTTCGAGGCCACCCTGGCCCCGGGTCTCCAGGGCTCTGGTATCGAGATGGTCGGGACGGAGGGGCGGCTCGTCATCACCCGCCGCCGGTACACGTTCTACCCGAAGCGTGAGCGCGGGCCCCCCGTGCCCGAGCCCGTGGTGGTCGAGGCCGAGGGCGACATGACGGTCGATCACGTTAATAATTTCGTCGATTGTGTTCGGAGTCGTAAGCGTCCGAACGGCGATGTTTGGGTGGGCCACCGCTCGGCGCAAGCGTCGCACCTCGGTAATATCGCCTACCTCGAGAAGCGGCGGTTGAAGTTTGATCCTGACCGGGAAGTTATCCTGCCGCTGTGAAGGGGCGGGACCGGCGGTTGTCGGCTTCGCGGGCTCGGGCGCGTTTGAGTCGAACGTTCGTACCGGTGAACGGGTAGGAGTGATTGTTGGCGCTGTTGGGCGGACGCAGCGGTCCGCCCCTACGGACTAAAGGTTCGCGCCCAGGCCGGGGCTTACGTCGCGTAGCGCAGGTGTAGCTCCAGCTTCTCGAGGACGATCTCGGCGCGGGGGCGGTAGGGCGCGCGCCGGATGATCCGAATCTCGGCGCGGTTCTCGCCCAGCTTGCACAGGCGCGGATGGACCTCGAACTCCAAGCGCAACAGCCTCTGCTCGGGATCGACATCGAAGACGCCGGTGCCGCCCGATGTGCGTTGCGGCTTGGGTGAGAAGATCTGCGGGTCTTTCCAGTCGAGGTCCCGTAGCGCCGGCGTCAGCGGAACGCCGTTCAAGCGCGCTTCGAACTCGTCTCCCTCCAGAAAGCCCGTGTCCGTGGGGGCGGGCTTGCGGAAGAGCACCGCACGGAGGCGGATCGAGCGAACTCGGTCGGCGAGTGCGCGGACGGGATCGGCGATGCGAATGGCCAGGGTCGTAGGCGGGCCGTGGTTGGCGAGCGTGGCCGGCAGCGGCGAGTCGCGGTTGTGGTTGAAGTAGCCGGTGGACCAGGGGTAGCCGCCGCGTCGCTCAACGAAGAACACCTTGTCCTTGAGACGGAGCGTCTCGGGGTTGCCGACTTCCTGATAGGCCTGTTGTTGCGAGAGCGGGCCGGGGCGAGCGCCGATTTTCTTGCAAGCCTCGGGCGGCGCGTTCGACCAGTTGAAGGTCAAGACGCTGTCGGCGCCTTGCTGCCACCAATTGGCGAAGGCGCCGCGAAACACCTCGATCGGCGGACTGCGGTACCCGTCGGTGGTGTGATGGTCGTCGAAGCAGGGTTGCAGCTTGATGTTGCGGCCGTCGATCGCGTGGCGGTAGCCCTCAACGTCGACGTCGACCGACCGTGAGCCGAGCGTCAGGATGTCGAGCAGGTTCTGCCGCGCCCACTCGGCGATATCGAAGCCGTCGACCCGGCAGCCCTTGATGCTGCGCGGCACGCGGGCCGCGAGCAGGATGGGGCGGCCTTGCTTGCGGGCGACGTCGAGCAACATTTCGCGCACCATGCGGACGAAGGTGGTGACGTGGCCGCGCAGCTCCCACTGGCGGCCCGGCTGGAGGCACGGCATGTGGCGGGCGAAGTCCAGCTGGAAGCCATCGAGCGGATAGTTCTCGGCCAGCTCGCGCAAGACTTTGATCTTGAACTCGCGCACGCCCGGCGCGGCGAGGTTCCACATGCCCTGCCACCACCAGGTCTTGATCACCCAGCCGGGGTTGGCCTCTTTGAGCGGATTCAGACGCTTCATCTCGAGGCCGCCTTCGGGCGCGATCTCAACTTCGCTGATGCGGTGGTTCCAGAAGACTTCGAGCTTGCGGCGGCGGGTTTGCTTGATCAGCTCGCCCGACCAGTCGATGCCCTGCTCGACCCAGGGGTCCAGGGCCCGGTAGTCGAACGGCGGCAGCACCTTGCTGGGATAGGCGGCCGTGCCCGGGTCCGCGCCAATATCCCACCACAGGCTGTCGATCTGGCTGCCGGGTTCGTCGGCGTAGTGGAAGCGGTAGTCGATCCACGGTTCGAAGTCCGTGCCGAGTTGGCTGAAGGCGTCGAACTGCACGACGATGCGACGCCGGCGGTTGACGGCGGCGGTGTGGCTATCCGGGAGTGAGATCGGGTCCAGGCGGGCTGTTGCGGCGGCGAGTGCAGCGGCTGGCCAGGAGCAAGCGGCGATCGCTCCGGCTTTCAAGAACGAGCGTCGGTTGGTGGGGCGGGTCGGCATGGGCTAGCTCCTTCGATAGCAAACGGACTAGGGCAGATGGGCTTTCGGCCGCGGTTGGACCACCCTTTCAATCTCAACCCTGGATTCGCGGGCCGCTGATTCGAGATCGTAGCGGCCCTGCAAGCTCATCCAGAACTGCCCCGTGCTTCCGAAATAGCGAGCCAGTCGCAAGGCGGTGTCCGCGGTGATCGCACGCCGACAACGAGCGATCTCGCTGATCCGTGTGGTAGGAACGTGGAGGTCGCGAGCCAGTCGACTCATGCTCAGCCCGAGCGGCTTCATGAGGTCATCTTGTAGAATCTCGCCCGGGTGGACCGGCGGTAGTTTTGGGGATTCTTTCTTCTTCCTTGGCATGTGAGTTCGTTAGACGAAGGTCGTGCCCCTACGTTGACACCACTACTCATATTCAACCACCAACTCCTTCCCGCGCTCCGCGCTCAGCTTGTTCACCGTGTGGTGGATCTCTTGCGTGATCGGCGTGCCGTCGGCGGCCTTGAGGCGGACGGCGATCTGCATCTGCATGACCTCGCGCAGGTCGTCGATCTCGAGAAGCACAGTCTTCTCATCTCCCGATAGGCGCGCGGAGCGGATCGTCATCGTCTCGGTGCCCTGCTCGCCGTTGAGGCGGAACAGGTCGGAGCCGTAGCGGCTGGTCCATTTGTAGTTCCAACGGCGTGCGGAGTAGTTGCTCGCTTCTTCCGCGGACGCCGGGTCGAGCGGCTGGGTGAAGGTGATCTCGACGCCGCGCGTAGAGACGTGCATCTCGGCCGGCATGTAGACCGGCTCGCCGGTATAGCGTACACGGTAGAAACCGCCAACCCCCTTCTTCTTCGTGCCCCAGCCGTAGAGGCCGCAGAGGTAGAGTTGCCCGTCCTGCGGGCGGAAGGCAGGGCGCATCAGGCCGGTGTCGAAGTCGAGTGGAAAGGGCAGGGCGCCTCCTTGGATCACTCCGCCTACGCGCTCCATCAACAGGAGAAAGATCTTCCCCTGTCCGAAGGACGAGTGCACGAGATGACCCTCGAACGGCCCCCAACGCTTGCTGTCGACCCAGGCCTGGCCGGCGCCTGAGTTGTCGACGTTGACCGGCAGGAACGTGATGGGCGGGTCGTAGTCGGTCCGTTCAGGATCGATGCCGCCGCCCCACATGTTGCCGTGAAAGCTGCCGGGCGAGCACCAGTTGATGCGGGTCGAGGGGATCCAGTGGCCGTCCTGGTCGGAGGTGGTGATCTCGCCGTTCGGTCCGACGGCCACTCCATTGGGAACGCGAAAGCCGTTGCAGACGACCTCCAGGTTCCGGCCCGCGGGGTCGAGCTTCATGATCGTGCCGTGGTGCTCGACCTTGGCGGGCAGGGCGTGCCGGGCGGCCTTCGCGAAGTAGAAGTTGCCTTCGCGATCGGTGTCGAGGTCGAAGGTGAACTCGTGGAAGTGGTGCGTCGCGTGGAAGTCGTTATTGAAGTTCTCGTAGAAGTCGGCCTCGCCGTCGCCGTTGAGATCGTGAAGGCGGGTGATCTGGTTGCGGTCGAGCACGTAGACCACGTCGTCGACGACCTCGACGCCCAGCGGCTGGTGGAAGCCCGTGGCGTAGCGCTTCCAGCTCAACTCGGCGAGATCCTCGTCCACGCCGGAGACGATCCAGACGTCCCCGCTCCAGGTGGTCATCACGGCGCGATCGTCGGAGAAGAACGCGAAGTCGCCCGGACGCATCCACGACTGCCAGGGGTTGTCGAACGGCAGGGTCAGATCGTCGACTACGTAGGGCCCGTCGCCGGCGGCGAGCTTGCCTTGGGTCTTGACGGTTTGCGGGAAGCGCGTGGGCCCGCCTTGCGTGTAGTCGGCCGGCGATTCGGGCGGTGCCGAGTTCTCGACGATCGCCGCGAACTTACGGTGTTTGCGCGTCGGCACGCGGGCCAGGTACACCGTGAAACGCTGCGTCTCGTTCAAAGCGGGAACGCGGAGCCGGATGTGGTGAGGATCGCTCGGGTCCCACCGTGCGGCCTTGTCGATGCCCGCGACGCCCACCACCAGGGACGCGCCGCCCAACGAGAGCCTGGCGCCCAGCAAGCCCGAGCGCGAGTTCACCGGGCCACGAAAGCGGATCAGCGTGCCCGCGGCCGAACGAGGAACCCGAGGCTTCGGCACGCCGCGCACAGCGGGAGCGTGCACGTCAAACGGGGCGGCAAGCTGCTTCGGATGCCAGGCGACCTGCAGCACCAAGTCATTACGCGTCGGCTCAATCTCGAACGTACGGGTAAAGATCTCGAAGCCGTCGATCGTCTCAAAGCCGGGAAGCTCCAACACCGGTGTGTGCCCAACGGTGTAGGCCAACACGGTATTCTCGCCGTGGACGTACCGGCCGCGATACTTGGCCCAGGGGTCCGGCAGGCGCCCGAAGCCGGTATTGCGAGGGTCTTCGAAGCTGCCGTCGCGCGCCCAACCGGGGACCACGGGGTTCTCGAACAGCACCTCACCCGCGACGTAGGGGTGCGGGCCGTGCTTCCAGTCAAAGACAGTGCCGGTGAGGGTCAGGAAGTCGCCGGTCCAGCCGGCGGCGTAGCGCAGCAACTCGGTGTCGAAGAGAACGGCCGCGGATTTCTCTTCGTTCAGCGCGATGGCGTGGCCCTTGTAGGTGACGTTGTCGCCGGGGGCCTTGTCGGCGCGCGGGTCTTCGGGCTGGCGGACTGTGAAGGCGGCGGAGATGACCGGCCCGTAGTCCATGTGCAGCCAGGGTTGCTCGGCCTCTCGTTTCGATTCGTTGGGCCGGCGCGACCACTTTGCGCCCTGGTCGATCCAGGCGCGCAAGATGGCGATCTCTTCCGCGCTCACTCGGCCGCCTGTCGGCGGCATGACGAGGTTTTCTTCAAGCCCCGCGACTAGGTGAATCAGCCGGCTGCCGGCGCTGTCGCCTGAGATGATCGCGGGCAGACCCGAGTACCCGCCGCGCTTGGCCTCTTTGTTGCGCCACAGGCTGTAACCGTTTATGGCCCTGTCTTCGCCATGGCACACATAACAGTGCTTTTGGAAGATGGGTTCGATGTCGCGTTCGAAATCGGCCGTGATGTCGGCCGGCGGGGGCAGTTTGCTAGCGTCGGCGGGGGCGGCGCAGGCCGTTACGAAACCCGCCAGAAGCGCGATGCGGTACACCATCAAGCGGCGACTAGCCATCTCCGTCGCCCATCAACCGACGAATGCCGGGGCTCACGAGCAAGGCGACCAGTCCCGTCACCGCGACGATCCACGCGACGTTCCAGAACAGCTCACTCGGCGCGAGTTGCTCGAGCCGGCCGGCGACAAGGCCCGCGATAAGGTTCCCCAAAGCCGCCGCGATAAACCACACGCCCATCATTTGCCCGACCCGGCCTTTCGGCGCCAGCTTGGTCATCGAAGATAACCCCACCGGCGAGAGGCACAGCTCGCCCACCGTGTGCAGGAAGTAGGTGACCACCAGCCACGACATCGAAACACCGTTATCCCCCGTGGCGTTCGCCGCCCCCCACGAAAGGACGAAGAAGCCGGCGGCCAAGCCGAATAGGCCGAGGCCGAACTTAACCGCCGTGGAAGGGTTCGCGTTGCGTCTCGCGAGCCAGGTCCACAGCCAGCCGAATACCGGGGCAAAGATAACGATCAGAATCGGGTTGACGTTTTGCAGCCAACTGGCGGGCATTTCCCAATCGAAGATGACGCGGTCGGTGAGGTCGCGCGCGAACAGATTCATCGACGAGCCGGCCTGCTCAAAGCCCGACCAGAACATCGCCGCCAACAGGTAGAGCCAGACGATCACCCAGAGACGCTTCTTTTCCGTCTTCGTCAGCCCTGCCGCCAAGAACAGATAGACGAAGAACAGGCCGCTGAGAACCAAGATGCCCGATCCGAGCCAGGCCGCGACTACCTGGATCGTGACCGCAATCGCTCCGGAGATGGCCAGGTAGCCAAACAGCGCTACCGCGGCTCCGACCCCCGCAACCGTGGTGAAAAAGGTCCGGCTCCTGCGGCTGATGGCTTCCGGCGGATCGTTGCCCTTGAGCGAGCCGGCTTCGCCCAGCCGAGCCGCGCCCAACTTGTACTGCACGAGGCCCAACACCATCCCGATGCCGGCCAACGAGAAGCCCCAATGGAAGCTGTAGCCTTCGCCGATGAACCCGCACAGAATCGTACCCAGGAACGCCCCCAGGTTGATGCCCATGTAGAAAATGGAGAAGCCGGCGTCACGACGCGCGCCGCCCTCGGGGTAGAGGTCGGCGACCATCGTGCTGACGTTGGGTTTGAGTAGCCCGGTCCCGAGCGTAATCAGGATCAACCCCAGATAGAACGTCGCTAGGGTCGGCACCGCCATCGAAAAATGGCCGGCCGCGATGATACAGCCGCCCACGAAGACGGCTTTCCGCTGACCCCAGATGCGGTCCGCAACCCAGCCGCCCGGCAGCGACAAGAGATAGACCATCGACGTGTAGAGGCCGTAAATCGCCGTCGATTGACCCACGTCAAACCCGAGGCCGGGGTTCACGCCGGCAAGCGGGGCCGTCATGAAGAGCACGAGCAATGCCCGCATGCCGTAGTAGCTGAACCGCTCCCACATCTCAGTGAAGAAGAGCGTCGTCAGCCCACGGGGGTGACCGGCGATGCCGCTGTGGTCAGCGGCTAGGGGTTGTGACATGGGTACCCTTTCGGGGAGAGGAGTAGAAACCACACAGTGAACACCACCTGCGAGGCTGCCCTCCGCTCCGAGTTACCGATTATATCCTCGCTGGCGTAGGCCGAACACCGGTGATGCACCGAGAGATGCAACCCGTTTGGCGCGATCACGATCTACCTGTAACGCGACTTCCCTCTCCCGCGCCTTTCCGGCTCTATGGGATGATTAGGGGTCCGCGGCTCCCGTAGTCCCTCTTTTCCCCTCGCGAACGATCTGTCTGGACGATGAACCCTCCTTCGAAAGCGACCGGCGACGTCCGCGAGACCACCGCCGCGGCATCCAGTGAGAAGCCCGCCGCGCCACCCGTTGATCTGTTCGCCGAGACGCTGGCGCCGCCGCCCGCCGCACCGCCCACCGACACCCCCGCCGCGACGCCCCACGAGGAGTCGGTCGACACGCCCGCCGAGAAGCACGGTGTACTCAGGACCACCTTCCAAGCCTTCCAGTACGTCAACTTCCGATGGATGTGGTTCGGGGCCTTCACCTCGACGACGGGATACTTTGTCCAAGAGGTTGCCCAGAGTTGGCTGGTCTACGACATCACGCGCAGCGAGTTTTACCTGGGGCTCACGGCCTTCCTGAACGGGGCGCCGATCCTGCTGCTCTCGCTATTCGGCGGCGTGCTGGCCGACCGCATGGACCGCCGCAAGCTGCTGCTCGGGTCGCAGTACGTGCAAATGTCGAGCGCCTTCGCGCTGGCGCTGCTGGTGGGCTTTGACCGGATCGAGGTTTGGCATATTCTCGCGGCGGCTTTCGTGAACGGCTTGGGACAAGCGTTCGGGGGGCCCGCCTACCAGGCGCTGATCCCCTCCCTAGTCGAGAAGAAGCACCTGCCGAACGCCATCGCGCTGTTGTCGATTCAGTTCACGCTGGCGCGCGTGGTCGGCGCGATGATCGGCGGCGTCGCGTTTACGGCCCTGGGGGCTACGGCCTGTTTTGGGATCAACGGCGCGTCGTTCCTGGCGGTGATCGCAGCGCTCTACACCATCCACATCAGCTTCGTTCCGCGGAAGACCGATGTGCACATGCTCCATAGCCTTGCCGAGGGACTGCGGCATGTCTACCGCCACCCGGTGATTCTGACGCTTGTCGTCCTGGCGCCCATCACCGCCTTTCTCGGAACGCCCCTGGTGACGATGCTGCCCGCCTTCGCGCGTGACATCTTTCACTTGGACCCGCGCGGCTATTCGATGATGATGGCGTTCTGGGGAGGCGGCGCCGTGCTCGGGGCCCTCTACATTGCCTGGCAGGGCAACATGCCGAACAAGGGCCGCCGCTCGCTCTTCATGCAGATCCTGCTGGGCGGAACGTTGGTCGGGTTCGCGCTGAGCCGAGAACTGTGGCTGGCCTGCATTTTTCTGCTGCTCTCGGGCTGGGCGATTCTCGGAGTATTTGCTTTGGTCAATTCACTCGTCCAACTGCAGGCCAAAGAGGAGATGCGGGGCCGCATCATGAGCGTTTACAATACGGCGTTTCGCGGCGCGATGCCGCTCGGCAACCTGCTGGCCGGCGTCATTGCCAGCCGCACGGGCGCGCCCGTGGTTGTCGCGGTCAACGGAGTGCTGATGGCGCTGGTGGCGGTTTGGTACTTGGCCCGGCGGCACCCGGTCGTCCGGCTGTAGTATCGTTCGCTGCCGGCAGGGTAGTCCTGGTGAAATGTAGGGGCACGGCATGCCGTGCCCGCCTGTTCGGCCCGGCGCAACCTGCGGGTTATCGAAACGGGCTCGGCGAGAATCATTGCCTTCACCGCGGCGGGCCATGGAATACGACGGCATCATCCTGGGCGCCGGGCACAACAGCCTGATCTTGCAGGCGTACCTGGGGCGTGCCGGCTTCAAGACGATCTGCCTGGAGCGCCTCGATACGGCCGGCGGCGGGCTGACGACGATCGAAAACCCACGACGGCCGGGCTTCCTCCACAACACGCACTCCTTCTTTCACCGGGCCGTAACGCAGATGCCCTGGTATCGTGACCTCGATCTCGAAGCCCGGGGCGCGCGTTACCTCGAGCCCGAGTTGAACGCCGCGCTCGTTCTCAAGAGTGGGGAGACGCTCGAGTGGTGGACTGAGTTCGGCAAGACCGTCGACTCGTTCGAGCGCTTCAGCGCCAAGGACGCCAAGACGCTGCGGCGTTGGCGCGACGACTTCGAACCCATCGTCGAGAAGATCCTCGCGCCCGAAAGCCAATCGCCGCCCCTTCCACCCGACCGCCGCCAAGCGCTGCTCGAGAAAAGTGCCGAGGGCCGACTGTTGCTCGACGTGAGCCGGCTCTCGCCGCTGGAGTTCGTCGAGCGTGAGTTTGAGCACCCGGCCGTACAGGGCGCGCTGCTTTTCTTCAATGGCCTGCGCGAGGTCGATCTGCGTTGCCGCGGATTCGGCCACCATATCCCGGCACTGTTGGCGAGCAAGGGGAAGGCGCAGATGTGCGTTGGCGGGTCGGCGAACTTGGCGCGGGCGTTGCTGTCGGCAGTGAGCGAGAGCGGGGGTGAGGTGCGGCTCGGGACGACGCCCGCGAAGATCTTGACGGAAAGTGGGCTGGCCACCGGGGTGGTCACGGAAGATGGAGACGTCATTCGAGCACGGCACTTCGTCGTGTCGGGACTGAATCCGCAGCAGACCTTTCTCGAGTTGTTCGATGACGATGTTGTGCCGCGCGAATGGCGCGACCGGGCCGCCCGCTTCGAGTACAACCTAATCGGGGCGCTCTTCTCGCTGAACGTAGCGCTTCGCGAGCCGCCCCACTATCGCGCCGTCGAGAAGAACCCCCATCTCGCGAAGGCCTTCATGGTGATTCTCGGGCTAGATGATGTTGCCGCGTTCTCGGACATCGTTCGCCATCACGAAGCGGGAACGATTCCGCCCACGGTGATGTGGGGCGCGACGCCGACCGTGTTCGATCCGTCGCAAGCGTCCGAAGGCAAGCATACGGCTTTCATGTGGGAGAAGCTCCCATATCGCCTACGCGGAGATCCCGCCAACTGGGACCGCGACAAGGAAGACCATGGCCGCCGGCTGATCGACTTCTGGACAGAGTACGCGCCGAATGTCAGAGACTCGATCGAAGACTGGTTCGTTCGCAGCGCGCTCGACACCGAGCGCACGTTCCCGAATATGGCGGAGGGAGATCTGCTGGTCGGCGCGTTCACCAATGGGCAGGTCGGGTATCACCGCCCGTTTCCGGGCGCGGGGCACTACCGGGGCCACCTGCCGGGTTTGTATCTGTGTGGCTCGAGCTGCCATCCCGGCGGGAACATCACCGGGCTGCCCGGGTACAACTGTGCGCAGGTTGTTCTCGCGGATCAGGGCGCGCAAGCAATCGAGCCGTGACCGTAGGGGAGGGTCTGGGCGATACCGGATGCTCTCGAGCATGCGGTCGCTTGAAGCGGCGACCGGATGTTAGCCTGGGGTGACGCCGCGAGGCGGAACCCCAGGTATCGAACCTCTCGCGTCGGGAGCCCTGACAGGGCGATGGAAAAGCCTCGCCGGACCGAGCCGTTGTCGGTTCAACAGCAGTCCGCATCGCCCCGGACGAGTATCGCCACCGCCGGCGCATGACTCGATGTCAACGTGGCGCACGCCCGTGGCGTGCCGAGCCGAGCCTCGCTCGGCTCTTGTCCCGCCCTTTGCCCCGAGGCCTGATCTGAGTCACAGAAGTTTCGAATTTCTATCTCCCGCATTTCCAACCACTTACCCAACCCAGACCCCTTCCGGGCCGCCTACCCCGCCGTACTCTGTAAGTGAGGAACGTCGCCTGACGTGGCGCAAACTTTAGTTTGCCGAGTCTCGATTCTTCGGGACTCAGGCCCTCGAACCGGCTCCCGTCCGCGAGCCGACGCCAAGGCCGCCCGCCACCGGCGTTCCAACCTAAACCGAAATCCTAAGGAGAAGAACTATGCCAACACAAGCACAACGCAAGGCGAACCGACAAAACGCCAAGAAATCCACCGGCCCCCGCACCCCCGAGGGCAAAGCCCGCTCCTCACAAAACGCTCTCAAGCACGGTCTCCTCGCCCGTGACGCCGTCATGGCCGACGAGGACCCCGCCGAATACGACCGCCAACTCCAAATCCTCGAAGAAAACCTCTTCCCCAAGAACGCCATCGAATTCGAGCTCGTCCTCCAGATCGCCGACTCTCGTTGGCGATTGCGCCGCATCACCCGCATCGAGGCCGGTCTCACCACCTACCAGTACCACGGCACCGACCGCGCCACCCGCGAACGCTACCCCGACACCGTCGTCCCCGGCCGCAACGGCGAGAACCAACTGCTGGGCAAGAGCATGCAGGACCACACCCAGGCCCTCCACAACCTGGCCCGCTACCGCACCATGACCAGCCGCGACATCACGCGCGCTCTACGGATGATCCGGCAACTGCGCAAAGACGAGTTCGAGTGCAAAGAGAATCGCGCCGCGAACGGGGCGATCCACCGTCCAACCGTCACCGACCCGGACCCCTACAACACCCCCGACCCGATGGAGCGCCAACCGCCGCGCTACGAGCCACCGGCAGCAGCAGCGCAGACGTCCAACCCGATCGGCTTCCGAGCCGAGTCCGTGCCCAGCCTCCAAGCGACAATCGGCGGCACATCACGATTCACGAATCACGAATCACGAATGAGTGGCCGACCGCACAGACGAACCCAAGGCCCCGTGAAAACAAAGGGCTTGAGCACCGCCGAAGCCCTCAGGACGAACTACGGAACGAACCGCACCCCGGTGGCGCCCGTTCCGAGCCGCCTGGCAACGGAGGTAATCGCGAGGTAACGCCGCCCAATAGCGCAAAAAACAACGTCGAGGCCAACGACAACATGAGACCCTACACCCGCAGTGCGCCTTATCGGGGTTGTGGCGCGGACGCCCACGTCTGCCGCATCGACACTCCTGTCGATGCTTGGCCCGCGGTGTTGCGCGGGCCTCCAGCCTGCAGCGTCGACCTCCCGGTCGACGAGTACCGATGTGGCTGCCGACGCCCCTACCCCTACCGCGGCGCGAAGCGTTGAACGCGCAGGGTGACGATCTCGGCTGCGTAGACACTTCCTCGAGGACCAACCGCCAGATGATGCACGACATCGAAACGGCCTGGAGCGCGACCGTGGCGGCCGATCGAGCCGAGAATCTTGCCGTCGAGGTCGAGCTTGAGCACGCGGTCGTTGTAGCCGTCGGCCATGAACAAGAAGCCGTCGTCGGTCATGGCGAAGCCGAAGGGAGAGCCTACGTGAGTCCATTGATCGAGGAACTTGCCGTCGGCGTCGAAGATCTGCACGCGAAAATTCTCTCGATCGGCGACATAGACGCGGCCGGCCTTGTCGGTGATGATCGCGTGCGGCAGGTTGAATTCACCCTTCCCGATGCCCTTCTTACCCCATTCGGTGAGGTAGTCGCCGTCTTTGTTGTACTTGACGACGCGCGAGTTGCCGTAACCGTCCGAGACGTAGACATCGCCATTCGCCGCGAAGGCTACGTCGGTGGGACGGTCGAAACGCTCGTTGGCGACGGCGGGCTGGCCGCGGCGGCCGAGCAACAGCAGCAAGCGGCCCTGGGGGCTCAGCTTCACGACGATGTGCGAGCCGGTGTCCGCCGCCCAGAGGTTGCCATCCGGGTCGATGCGCAGCCCGTGTGGCGCGTCGAACAGGCCCTTGCCGAAGGAGCGCAGCAGCTTCCCCTCGGGGCTGAAGACCATAATCGGCTCCTCGCCACGGTGGAAGACATAGACGTTGCCCCGTGCATCGACGTCCACCGCCGAGACCTCGGCGAAGTGCGTCCCCGGCGGCAGGTTTGGCCACTCGGCGTCGAGCCGATAGCCGAGGTCGGGCACCTCCGCGCCGGCGAGCACCAGCAAGCCCAACATCCCAACGATGATCCCAATCGTCCATCGCATGCGCACACCTCCGGGGGCAACGTCCCCCGCCGACATGCTATCGCGCGCCGGGCGCAGGAGCAACCCCTTAATCGGTAGCGGTACAATTCCCTTGGCTTTGGTTTACGGGTCCCTTGGTTCACGGGTCCCTTGGACTGCGGGCGGCCTTATGATCGGGCACACCATCTCGCACTACCGCATTACCGAGAAGCTCGGTGAAGGCGGGATGGGTGTCGTCTACAAGGCCGAGGACACGCGGCTGAAGCGCAGCGTCGCTCTCAAGTTTCTGTCGGAGCAAACGCTGGGTGACGAGGAGCAAAAGGCCCGCTTTCTTCGCGAAGCACAGTCGGCCGCGCTGCTCGATCATCCCAACATCGCCGCCGTTTACGACATCGGTGAGGCGGATGGCCGTACGTTCATGGCCATGGCCTTGGTGGATGGGCCGGTGCTCTCCGACAGGATCAAAGAGCGCCCGCTGAAGGTTGACGAAGCGCTGGATGTCGCCATCCAGATGTGCGAGGGCTTGCAGGAAGCCCATGAAAACGGCGTCACTCACCGCGACATCAAGCCGGCGAACATCATGCTGACGCGGAAGGGTCGCGTGAAGATCACCGACTTTGGGTTGGCTCATCTGGCAGGACGATCGAAGCTGACCAAGAGCGGCACGACACTCGGCACACCGGCCTACATGTCCCCGGAGCAAGCCCTGGGCGAGGCGACGGACCGCCGCGGTGACATCTGGGGCGTCGGGGTTGTGCTTTACGAGATGATCGCCGGTAAGCCTCCATTCGACCACGAGCACGAGCAGGCGATCATCTACTCAATCATCAACGAAGCGCAGGAACCGTTGACCGCGCTTCGGACGGGTTTACCCACCGAGCTGGATCGAACCGTGGGCAAGGCCCTGGCGAAGAAGCCCGAAGAGCGTTACCAGCACGTTGCTGACATGCGCGTGGATCTGCGTGCGTTACAGAAGAATCTGTCGTCGGCCAAGTCGACGAGCGTGAAGACAGAGACGGCAGGTCCGGCCACCTCGGCTCAGCCCACGACAAGCCCCTTGGCGAAGTACCGCGTCATCGAGGACGTGGATGAAACGGGTGACAGTGTGGTCTACCGCGCCGAGGACACTCAGAGGAAACGCGTCGTCGACGTGCGGGTCGTCACCGAATCAGCCGCGCGTGCCGCCGCGCGGAAGCAGCGTCTTCAGCAGATTGGCTTAGGGGTGTTGGCGTTGGCTGCCGTCGGCTTCGCCGCGTTGTGGCTGGGCAGTCCGCGAACCTCACAGGAGCTGCCACTGCGAAAGTTTGCGATACCCGTTGAAGCGGGAATCAACAGCGCCGAGATCATGCCGAACGGTCAGCACATCGTCCTCAAAGACAGCGCGGGAAAAGTCTGGGTCCACGATCTCGATCAATTCGAGTCCCGCGCGTTGGAAGGCGTCGAGGACTTTGGATTCCCATGCGTCTCTCCTGACAGCCAGTTCGTTGCATTCCGGGACGGCACGGACCTCAAGAAGGTCTCGCTTCAGGGCGGTCCGGTAGCGACGCTCTGTGAGGCTTCGTACAGCACGGTATTGGGATGTTCGTGGAGCCCGGACGGGAGCACCATCGTTTTCAGCAACCCGGAAGGCTTGTTTGAGGTGTCCTCACAAGGCGGCGTCCCGAAGGCCGTTGGCATCGACCAGGAGGACAGGCGAGGTGCGTTCTTTAGCCATCTGCACTTCTTGCCCCTGGAGGGCCAGCGGAAGCTTCTCTTTGTTACTGGCAGTAATGTTTATGGTACCGGCCGTGGTCAGCGACCCGCCTTCCACGTGCTCGATCTTGACACGGGGCAGCAACAGGAGCTGGGGTCGGGGCTGCGTCCGGTTTACTCTCCAACCGGCCATATTCTCTACCAGAGCCGGTTGCCCGTGGGTGATCTCTGGGCCTTGCCCTTCTCTTTGGCGGAGAAGGAGCCGACAGGAGAGCCTTTTCCGATCGAACGGGACACCAGAACGCACTCGGTTTCAAACGACGGAACACTGGTCTACCTTCATCGGGTTGGAGGCGCGCAGCAACTTCTGTGGCGCGACCGCGCGGGGAACAAACTGGGGAGAATCGGTCAACCACAGAGTAGAATTGGGTATCCCGCGCTTTCGCCGGACGGCCGCCGTGTGGCCGTTATGGGTAACGAGGATGGCAATGGCGATATCTGGATCCACGAAGTCGATCGTCCGCTGAAGACCCGATTGACCCGGTATGAAGGGACGGATTTGCTCCCAACCTGGTCGCCCAAAGGGGATCGGCTGGCCTTTTCCTCCAGCCGAACGGGAGACCGTGACCTTTACATTATTCCCACGGACGGCAGCCAGGAGCCGACTCTGATCCTTACGGCCCCGGAGTTTCGTCAATACATCACGGACTGGTCACCGGATGAGAAGATTCTGTTGTTTTTCCGGCGGAGGTTGGGTGACCAGGACAATGACCTTTGGTACTTAGAAAAGAGCGATGACGGTTCCTCCTACGAGGAGGTTCTGTTCCTCCAGTCGCGATTCAACGAGACAACGGCGAAGTTTTCGCCGGACGGCCGCTATGTGGCCTACAGCGCCGACGAATCGGGCGAGTACGAGGTTTACATCCGCGGATTCCCCGATGCCGGAGGACTGCGCCGAGTATCGGTCAACGGAGGGTCTCAGCCGCGCTGGAGGGCCGATGGGAAAGAGCTGTTCTATGTGGAAGGCGACAGGCTGATGGCGGTTCCTGTTTCGACGAGCCCCGAGCTGACGGTCGGCACACCGAAACCGCTGTTCTCATCGCCGGGTCTGTTGCTGAGCGACATTAACGCTCTAGGTTACGACATCACCCCTGATGGGCAGCGCTTTGTGGTTTGGGAGCCGGTCGAGGCTGAGGAAAAGGTGCAGCAGTCCATCCGCGTCGTTCAGAACTGGTTTGCCGAGTTTAAAGACGGTCAAACCGAGCCGTGACTCCCGCTGATTCGAATGTCGCCATCTCGCGATAGAGCCGCAGGGCCGAATCCAGCACGCCGACCGCCAGCGCGGCGCCGGTTCCTTCGCCGAGGCGCATCTCGAGCGACAGCAATGGGCGCGCGTCGACCAGATCGAGCAGCACCTGATGCCCCGGTTCGGCCGAGCGGTGGGAAAAGAAGAGGTAATCCCGGACGTTCGGCGCCAGCCGCAAGGCAAGCAAGGCGGCCGCCGATGCGATGAAACCGTCCACGACGACCGGAGTACGGCTCGCGGCCGCGCCCAGCAGGAAGCCGCACATCCCTCCGATCTCGAAGCCGCCGACGGCCGATAGCACGGCCAGCGGATCGGCGGGATTGGGTGAGTGCAAGTCGAGCGCCTGCTGAATCACCTGAGCCTTAGCCCGGCGTTGCGGCTCGGTGAGGCCCGTCCCTGGGCCAGCGACCTCGGCGGCCTCGGCGCCCGCCAGCACCACGACGATCGCGCTGGCCGCCGTCGTATTGGCGATGCCCATCTCGCCCACCGCCAGGATGCCGTAGTCGAGCTTGACGGCGGCTTCGGCGAGCGACACCCCGGTCTCGACCGACTGGACGGCCTCGGGCCGGGTCATCGCGGGCTCGCGAAGCAGATTGCGCGTCCCGAACGCGACCTTGCGATCGACGATGCCGCGCGAGGAGTCGAACGTATGGTTGACGCCCATGTCGACGACCACGGGATCGATGTCGTATTGGCGGCACAGGACGTTCACCGCCGCGCCGCCGGCGAGAAAGTTCTCGACCATCTGGTGGGTCACGTCTTGCGGATAGGCGCTCACCCCTTCGGCGGCGACTCCGTGATCGGCGCAGAAGACGAACAGGGCCTTGCGGGGCATCGTCCACATGGACTTGGCCGTGGCCAGCCCGTAGCGGAGGGCGAGTTCCTCGAGGCGTCCGAGGCTCCCGCGGGGTTTGGTGAGCTGATCGAGGCGGGCTTGGATTTCGGCCGCTAACGCCGGGTTATCGACCGCCGGAATGGCGCGGAGGGTTTGGGCGAGTAGCGTCTTCGCCGCCGGCTTACGGGGTGGCGCTGGTGTTTTTCCGCGTCGCACGGCTGGTGCTTTTCCGGCAACCATCTCTAGGGTCCCAGCATCGCTACGGTCATTGTAGGTCGTTCGCGGTCGCTGCGAAGAAGGTGGCGTGGTCCTGTTGAAAACTGCTGACTCGCGCCCAGTCGATGCCGGAGTCGTGGCCGCCGGAGCCTCTCGCCAGTGCGGCCAAGACGGCGTTGACCCCGAGGTGGGCGACGACGAGCGTCGCAGATGCTTGGTGCGTCGTCAGCGATTGCCAGGCGGCCTCGAGTCTCGTAACGAACGCGTCGGTGCTTTCGGCGCCTTCGGGAGTTACCGACCACCAATCGTCGAGCTTGCGCGAGGCGGTCTCGGGGTCAGAGCGCTCGATCTTCTCCCAGGTGAGGCCGTCCCAGGCGCCGTAAGAGATCTCGTCGAGGCGAGGATCGGTTTCGACTGGGAGGTTGAGCTCAGCCCCTACGAGTTGGGCGGTTTCCGCCGCGCGGCGCAGGGCACTCGCGACGATTCGGTCGAAGCCGAGGGGCGCGACTTGCCGGGCCAACTCGGCGGCCTGGCGGCGACCCTCGTCCGTGAGGGGAGGGTCGGTCGACCCGAGCACGGTGCCGACGGAGGCGCAGGCGCCGTGACGGGCCAGGTAGATTTGCGGTTTGCGCACCGGCACGTTCAAGCTCCCGGCCGTCCAGCCACAACCATGAGGAGAAGGATCGCTGTCTCTTGGAGTAGGACCGCCGTCCCGAGGCAGTCGCCGGTGACACCGCCGATTTTACGCCGGAAGTAGACCCACAGCGCGAGGACGACTAGCAGGCACAGACCCGCGGCTGCCGTCGTTTGCCAGCAGAGCCAGGGGATTGCGAGGAGCGCAGCCACCGCAGCGGTCGCGGCCACGTGCCCTCCCCGCAAGCTGCCGGCGAGAGAGCCGCCCGAGCCCGCTGTGGCGGGGCCCGCCGCCCAGGCCAATACAACGGCACCCGCACGGGGGATGACTTGGCTGATCATCAGGGCGAAGGCTGTTTCGGTGGCGAGGATCAACACGAGGCTTTGCCAGCGAAGCAGGCTGACGAAGATGAGCGCCAGCGTGCCGTAGGTGCCGATACGGCTGTCCTTCATCACCGCCAGGACCTCATCGCGCGTGGTGCGGCCGCCGAATCCGTCGAAGGTGTCGGCCAGGCCGTCTTCGTGCAGTCCGCCGGTGAGGAAAGCCCAGAGGATCAGCACCCCGAGCATCAGGATGGTCCGGGGGAGATGGGCGTCGAGCAGTGCGTAGAAGCCCCAGCCGGCGAGGCCGATCACCGCACCGACGAGTGGGTAGAAGACGGCGGAGCGGGCAATGGTGGTGGAGTCGGGAGGCTTGCGAGGTGACGGAACTGGGATGCGGGTCAGTGATTGGAAGGCCGTGAGGAAGGCGGCGAGCATGGTGTTGAATCAGCAGCCGGGTTTAGAGTTGGCCAAGGTGATGAACCAGTTGGCGGCTCGGGACTCTCGCTGATGGCCGGCTCGCGATTCTCGCGAGACGGGCGACCAAGCAACAGTTTGCCACTTCAGGGCCCTGAGAACCGAGGAATCGCTTAGTTAATCTCACACGGGGGCAAGCCTGGGGGCTTACGCCACAGGCTCGCGATTCAGCTCATCAGGAGCTAGCGGTACTTGGCGGGGATTCGGAACTCGACGCCGGCGTAGCGGAACTCTTCGGCAGCGTCGTAGCTTGTCCCTTCGGCAGCCAGTGCCGACAGGCCGCGCACCCACTCTTCGGTCAGCTTGTTGATGGATGCCTCGTCGACTTTCTCGAGCGTACCGAGCCGGCGATCGGTGGAGTCGAGGCGCTGCTTCAGCCGCATGGCGAGGCTACGGTTGATCGTCTTGAGCGCCTGGGCGGCTTTGAGTTTCTTTGCGAAGGTCGCCGAGACGTCGACCATTTTCGGCTGCGGAACGAAGGTCTCGGTGGACTCGGGCTCGCGGCGGTGGGGATCGACCGGCGAGGCGTAATAGTAGAGTTCGGGCGTGAGGTGGGGCTTCAGGTCGGTGCCTTTGGTCGCCGGCAGATAGTTAGGAAACGCGGCGGCGCGCCAAGCGTCTTCGGCGGCGCGGCCCGTGTAGTAGCGGTCGTGATTGCGCTCGTGTTCGGTATAGGGGTTCGGGATGAACATCACCTTCGGCTTGTGCACGCGGATGTAGAAGATCAGGCGGTCACGCATCGTCGAGAAGGGCACGTCGCGCAACTCCGAAGAGCGGAAGCCGAGCGAGATGACTTTCTTCACGCCAAGGATCTTGGCCGCCGCCTCGCTCTCTTGCTTGGTTCGCAGCGCGGTCTCCTCGGGCGAGAGGTCCCAGGAGTCTTTCTCGTCGTTGCCGACGCGGATGACGATGGCGTCCATCCCGGCGTCGACCATCTTGGCGACGGTGCCGCCGGCGTGCACGACGTAGTGGCTCGCGTCGGACGTCACCACGAGAACGGTGTTGTTGGTTTCCCCGGTCTGGGCCGATGCCGTGGGGCCGACCCACGACGCCAGAGCCAGCGGTAGTGCGACTGCGATGCTGCGCTTCATTCGTTCTCCACGTTACTTCTTCACCGTTACTTCTTCTCCGTGTTGGCGGCGAGGTACTTTTTCAAACCGGGCAGGTGGCTGAACTCGTCCATGTAGTAGTAGTCTTCGGCGTATTTGACGCCCGCCTCCTTGCCCCAGCGGCGAGAGATCCAGTTCATGTGCCACTCGATCATCATGTTGCCGGCGGTGGTGTCGTCGCTGATGTTTTCGAGTTCGGGCAGGTAGAGACCCTTGGCGGCCAAGCGGTTCTTCATGGAGCGCGCGCCGCCGGGACTGGCGTAGACGTTTTGGTGCGCGTGAATCGCTTTCTCTTTGATCTTGACCTGGCTTTCGGTCATCTCGATGGCGACGTTGGGGCGGTGCCCGAGTCCCCAGTCGAGCCGCGCCTTGCCGAAGTAGTGATAGGTCTCGTGAGGCTCAAGGCCAGCCTCAAAGTGCTCGGGGTGGACGTTGCGATAGCCTGCCAGCCAGTAGGCTTCAGCGAACATCCAGGCGAGATTGCGGTGGCCGGGGTTCTTCTGGTAATGCTCCCAGCCGTTGTGGCCGGCGACGGCGTCGGGCTTGTACTTGCGAACGAGAAAGATCAACTGTTCGCGCAGCTCGTTGAGCGGGAAGGGGCTCTCGAAGTTGTTGCGCCAATTGAGACTGACGATCTCGTCTTCCATGCGCAGGATGCGGATGGCGTCGTAGGTCTCTTTGAGGTTGATCATGTCGTTGCGCGGGTAGCCGTGACGGCCGTCCTTCTCGTCGTTGGATCCGCGAACGTAGTAGGCCTTATAGCCGCTGTCGATGAAGCGGCTGACCAAACCGGCCAAGCCGTAGTCGGTGGTGTGGTCGTCGTGGTGGGGTTGGGCGACCATCAGCACTTTGCCCGGTGGCGGCTCGACGACCGGCAAGTCGGCGGCCGAGGCATGGAGGAGGATGACAGAGACCAGGGCCGGGGCAAAGCGTAGATAGGATCGGGGCTTCGTCGTCATGCGGAGGCTCGGTGGGAGATATCTTAGCATGGCGATCAGTGCGGGTCGACGAGGGCTGCATGGTCGTACGGCGGGAGCCGGCACGCGATGGCCGAGCGGCTTGCGACACTTGCGTAGCTCGCGTCTTTGACTGCTCACCCAACGGGGCGCCTGTTACACTTCGGGCATGTCCGTAGGCGGGTGTCGGGTCCCGCAGTCTGCACCCGACAGACGACGCAGTCATCCTCTCAACGAAGTGCTGAGCCATGGCCTATCTTGACCTGGTCACTCGGTTTGGTTGTCTACCTGTCGCGTGCCTCGCAGCATTGCTGGCCAACACCCTCACGGCTTACACCCCAGTCCCATGCCAACGTACGCGCTACCCACCGCCGCACGACGCGCCCCTACCTCCGATTGGAACCGCGGACCAGTGTAAAGCAACGGAGGGTCTTAGAACTGCCTCGGCGCTGGGCTGTTTAGAACGCGCTCAAGAGTTATTGACTGACGCCTCAGCTCCTGGTGATATGCCCGGATCGCTGATGGCGGCGATCAAAAGCGGACGTGTCAAGATCGTCGAGCTCTTAGCGCGGAGAGGTTTGGATGCGGCGCTTCTACAGGCTGGGTGGACTGGACTCTGCGAGGCAACCAACAAATGGACGTTTGCGCTTGAGATCAACCAAGCCTTTCTGAGGATCTTGCTGGAACAGGGGGAGCCTCCGGAGCCCACAGAAGGGTGCCTCCCGCTTGCCGTTGCCGCGAGGTTTGGCAAACCGGAGATGGTCGAACAGATCTTCGGCTACGGCGCCGCCCTGGAAGTTAGGGATGGCAGCGGCAAGACCCCCCTGCACTTAGCCGTCGCTGCCAACCAATACAGAATCGTCCGAAGCCGGAAGTTTATGAGGCTTCGGAGGAACGCGGAGTACAGTACGCCATTCGCATTCCGTAAGCCATGGTGCGCTACGACAGACGAACGGTTCGGCTCGGCCCCCATTGAGTCCAGCTTTGACGATCGGTATATCACCCGTCTCCTGATCAACGGGGGAGCCGATGTGAATGTTCTAAGCCGGCTCGGTTCCACCGCTTTGAGATCCGCAACGATCTACAACCAAGTGCCGGTCATCAAGGAATTGATCAACGCCGGGGTTGACGTGAACCAGCGAGACGCCCAGGGGAAGACTGCACTGTTCTACGCCGCCAAGTGCAAACATGTTGAGGCGATTGCCTTACTCATGATTGCTGGTGCCGACCCGAACAATGCGGGCTACACTGGCCGGAACCTACTTGACGTCGATCTAGAAAGGGCCGTCGAGTTCGTTCGTGAAGAAATGGAAAGAACTCGCTTGCAGAACTGACTCCCTCTGCTGATCGACACCCGGACATCTCACAGACAGGGAACGCTCAGTCAAACTTGCGTAGCTCGAGCTTCGCGATGGCCTCGCGATGAACCTCATCGGGACCATCGGCCAAGCGCAACGTGCGGGCGTGGGCCCACATGGCGGCGAGTGGGAAATCGGCTGACACACCCGCGCCGCCGTGGGCCTGCACGGCTCGGTCGATCACCCGCAGCGCCATGTTGGGGGCGGCGACCTTGATCATGGAAATCTCGGCGCGTGCGGCCTTGCTGCCGACGGTGTCCATCATCTGTGCGGCCTTCAGCGTCAGCAGGCGGACCTGCTCGATCTCGATGCGCGAGTCGGCAATGTCGGCTCGGATCGTTCCCTGCTCGGCCAGCGGCTTCCCAAAAGCGACGCGCTGCTTGACGCGCCGGCACATGGCTTCGAGCGCGCGTTCGGCCATGCCGATCAGCCGCATGCAATGGTGGATGCGCCCGGGCCCGAGGCGTCCTTGCGCGATCTCGAAGCCACGGCCCTCGCCGAGTAGCAGGTTCGAGGCCGGGACGCGCACGTTGTCGAACGTCACCTCGCCGTGGCCGTGCGGCGCCTCGTCGTAACCGTACACGCTGAGCAGGCGCTTGACGGTCAGGCCGGGGGCATCCATCGGCACGAGGATCATCGACTGCTGCTTGTGCTTTGGCGCGGTGGGATCGGTCTTGCCCATGAAGATGCCGATCTTGCAGCGCGGGTCGCCAGCGCCGGTGGTCCACCACTTGCGCCCGTTGAGCACATAGTCGCCGCCGTCGCGGACGATGCTGGCGCGGATGTTGTTGGCGTCGGACGAGGCGACGTCCGGCTCGGTCATGAAGAAGCAGGAGCGGATCTCGCCGGCGAGCAGCGGCTCGAGCCACTGCTTCTTGTGCTCGTCGCTGCCGTAGAGCAGCAGGGTTTCCATGTTGCCCACGTCGGGGGCGTTGCAGTTGAAAACCTCGGGGGCGATGAGCGACCACCCCATGACCTCGCACAGCGGCGCGTACTCGAGGTTCGAGAGGCCGGGCCCGTATTGCGGATCGCGGCAAAAGAGATTCCATAAGCCCTCGTCGCGGGCCTTGCTCTTCAGCTCTTCGATGATGGGCGGGAGTTGCCAGCGGCCGTGTTGCTCGAGTTGCTGCTCGAAAGTCTGCTCGTTGGGGTAGATGTGCTCGTCGAGGAAGGCCGTGAGACGTGCGCGCAGTTGTTGGACCTTCTCGGGGAATTCGAAGCTCATGTTGGTTATGGAATCCTTGGGGAAAACGGTCGGCCCATTCTACTACGCGGGCGTTTGAGCGGGCCGGGTTGGTTTGCACGTCGAGTGTTTCGGGGGCGAGGAGGCCGGCGTTTTCGGATCCCCCGCACCCGGGTGTCAAGAAGCGAAAGACTCAAACGCCCCTACCGGGGCTTGGAGCGGTGAGAGGTCGGTGCGGACGTGGGTGGAGATGTTGACATCGCCTTATCTTCCCGTCAATCTTGTCGTAGTCAGCGGGCAGTTCGCTATGAAGATCAAGCCGATTCGAACCGAAAAAGACCATGAGGCGGCACTGGTCGAGATTGAAAAGCTCTGGGGCGCCCAGGAAGGAACGCCCCGGGGGGACCGCCTCGACGTGCTCATCACTCTGGTGGAAGCCTACGAACTGAGCGGCCATCCGATCGATGCGCCGGATCCCATCGAAGCGATTCGTTTTCGATTGGAGCAGTTGGGGGAAGACCACCGTGCGCTTGTCGGGGTCATCGGGAACCGCAGCCGCGTACATGAGGTGTTGAACGGTCAACGTGGCCTGTCGTTGGCGATGATTCGGCGGCTTCACCAAGAGTTCGGCATTCCCGCGGAAGTGCTGATCCGCCCGAGTCGCGCCAAGGACCGGCGTCCCGCGGCCTAGTGGTTCCCTCCGGTCTGGCGCGCCTCAATAGCACTCGAACCGCTGAGCGGTGGTCGAGCTATGATGTGCCAAGCCATGCGCCTGACCCTGCTGACCCTGCTCGCCGTCACCACGCTGCAAGCAGGCGACCCCACGCCACCGAACCAGCTCACACCCGAGGAGACCGCCGCGGGCTGGGTGCTGCTCTTCGATGGCACGACTTCGAAAGGCTGGGAGGGGTTCGACAACACGCCGTTCCCGAGCCAATCGTGGGCCATCGAGGACGGCACGATCCGCACGCTCGCCGACAACTCCGGCGGCGACCTGGTAACCGTGCGGCCCTACCGCAACTTCGAACTTCGATTCGACTGGAAGCTGCTCAAAGGCGGCAACAGCGGCATCAAGTACCTCGTCCAGAAGGCCTGGGTCGGTCCCGGCTACCGTCCCGACATGCCCGAGAGTTGGAAACGCAAGGCGCGTTTGCGGGCGACGGGCCCGGAGTATCAGTTGCTCGACGACGCGGATCTCTCCGCCAAGCCGGGTTCCGAGTACGGCGCCACCGGGGCGCTGTATCTGCTCGCCGCCCCGAGCAACAAGAAGCTCAACCCGCCGGGCGAGTGGAACGGCTCGCGGATCGTTGTGCGCGGCGTGTACGGGGAACACTGGTTGAACGGCGTCCGGATCGCCGCGTTCGAGTTCAATTCGAAGGAACTGCTCGACCGCGTGGACCAAACGAAGTTCCGGCGGATCCCGGGCTTCGGCATCAAGGGGCCGGGTTACATCGCCCTCACCCACCACAACTCGCCCGTATGGTTTCGCAGCATCCAGTTGCTTGACCTCGATCAGTAGCGGCAGCCGGAGGGGGCCGTCGCAGGTCTTTTACGACTGGCCGAAGAACATCAAGTGCTGCCAGGGGAGCTTGTCGAATTCGCGAACGAGCTTGAAGCCGTTCGGCAGGTATTCCTTGAGGATCTGCTCCTTGCTCATCTTGTGGAGAATCTTGATGGGCACGGCGGGGTCTTCCCAGCGGTACTCGGCGAGCGCGATCACGCCGTCGGGCTTGAGGCTTTCGCGCATCGCTGCCAGCATTTGCTCGGGATAGGCGAACTCGTGATAAACATCGACGAGCAAGATCAAGTCGACCTCGCCCTTGGGCAGCCTGGGGTCGCCCGGGCCGCCAAGAATAGGCTCGATGTTGTCAACGCCGGCCTGGCGGGCGCGCTCATCGAGCAGGTCGAGCATCTCCTGCTGGATGTCGACGGCGAGCACGCGGCCTTTCTTGCCGACGCGCTTCGCCATCTGGAGCGTGTAGAAGCCATTGCCGCAGCCGATGTCCACCACGGTTTGGCCTTTCTTGAGCTTCAGTGCCTTGAGTAGTTGGCTGGGCCGTTCCTCCGCATCGCGCGTTTCGCGGATCAGCCACGGCGCGCCGTGGAAGCTCATCGTCTGGGCAATGGCGCGGCCCTTGTAGGACTTGAGCGGCGGTGGAAGCGAGTCGCCCGCCGAGATGCCCGTCGAGTCCTGGGCGGCGACTGGCGAGACCATCAACGCCGCCGCCAGCGCCCAGCAAAGGAGAACTTGGGATCGGGTACTCGGAGTATTCATTGGTGATCGTCTAGACCTGTTCGACGCCATCCCGCTTCCATTCAACCTGCCGTTTTCCGCCCCTCGATCCACCGACGCAGAGACTCCTGCGTCTCGCCGGACCTTCGGCCGGCCAGCAGGCTCTGCACATTGATGTCTTCGTCCAAGTCCGGCCAGTGGATACCCTCACCGCCACCAATGAGGCGCCAGTTCGCTCGTTCCGCCGGCGTGCCGCCCGCAAGCCTCGGGTACCAGGTTAGCGGGACCGTGATCGTCCTTCCATCGGCAAGATCTACGACCAGAGTGTCCTCTCCTAGGCTGACGCTCTGAGCCGTAGCTTCTCGAAGTTCAGTCTCCAAAGTACTCATCCCATTCCCTTAACAATAACGGAGCGTATTCCACAACTAGTCGCTCGATTCGTCGAAGCTCTGCAGGGCCGAATCCACCACTTCGTTCGAGCCGCACCGGTTCCAACCAAAACTTCGCCCCGGACTGTCCCCGCTCCACATGGATGTGGGGCGGCTCGTCGCGATCGGCCGAGTAGAAAAAGAGTCGATAGGGCCCGGACCGAAGAGCTGTAGGCAATAGACCCAGTGTACTTGGCCGATGGGGCGATCGCCAAGCCAAAACGGCCTTCTGTAACAATAAGAACTCGCCGGGAGCCGGCTAGCGCCTCGATGAAGATCCTGCTTACCAATGACGATGGTATTCATGCGCCCGGCTTGGCGGCCTTGCGCGAGTGCGTTGACGGTCAGCGGCACGTCATGATCGCTCCTCAAGGCGCGGCGTCAGGGTGTAGCCACAGCACAACCACCGACCGCCCGATCCGCTTGGAGCCGCTCGATGACGGCCGTCACTCGCTCGACGGCACACCGGCCGATTGCGTTCGCGTGGGACTGTACCGCTTTGGCGCCGACATCGCCTGGGTGCTCTCCGGCATCAACAACGGCGGGAACCTTGGCGTCGACATCTATCACTCCGGCACCGTGGCGGCCGTGCGTGAAGCCGCCTTGCGTGGCGTGCCGGGGATCGCGGTGTCGCACTATCACGACCGTCCGCTCGACGATCGCGACTGGGCGCGGGCGATTGAATGGGTGCAGCCCCTGTTGGCTGATCTGATGGACCGGCCCTGGACACCCGGGACGTTCTGGAACATCAACCTGCCCGCGCCGGATGCCGGGCCGCACCGTCCCGAGGTGGTCTATTGTCCGCTCGATCCGTCGCCCTTGCCGCTGAGCTTTCGAGACGAGGCGGAGTCGTTTCATTACGACGGGCGCTACCGAGACCGGGCACGCCGCGAAGGCAGCGACGTCGATGTGTGCTTCAGCGGCAAGATCGCGGTGACGCAAGTGTCCGTGATGGAGCCGAGCCGGTAGAGGATCAGCGCCGGCGCCGACACAGGTTCCCGACGACCGTCACGGGGTTTGTCGTAGCAGCCGGCTGCGGCCGGGATGCAAGCGGAGGCGAAGCGGGATGTTACCCGTACCGAGACCCTGCAATTGCACGATCTTGACCGGCTCGTCCGGGTCGTTGCAGGCAATGCTGAGTTGCCCGCTTGTAATGCCGGACGTGGTCGGGACGAAGTGGATCGGCACATCCCGGGACCCTCCGTAGGGGGCCAGTTCAAAGGGGCCGCTTGCATCGGAAATCCAGAAGTTGGGGTTGTCGCTCGTGATTCGGGTGACCGCGAGTGGCTCGGAGCCCTCGTTGATGACGCGGACGGTTGCGTCGGCTTGGGCCGCGAGTGCGGTTGCGCCGAAGCCCACAAACGCCGGGATGGCGTGGACGTGCGGCTGGGGGGCGGCGGTTGTGCCCTCGGTGATGGTCAGCACCTGGTTCGGATCGACGTTGGTGAGGATGTCTTCAGCGCCGCTGGGCCAATAGACTTCGATTCGATCCACCTTCACGGCATCGGCGAGGCCGAAGTGCGCGACCATCTCGTCTTGCGAATGGGTGCTCGACCCGCCTTTGATCTGCCGCATCAGATTCATAGGACCCGCCTGCAGCTTGATGAGCGTTCCGATCGCCGATCGGTTGCTCAAGGTGGCGCGCGGGCGGATACGGAGCCAGTTGCCTTTGGGCTCGGTGTCGTTGCGAAACAGCCCGAGCAGGCCGCCCTGGTTGATGATTGCCAGGTCGAGGTCGCCGTCGTGGTCGAAGTCGGCGATGGCGCTCCCACGACCGTCCGTCTGGGTAAGGCCCGCCTCCACCGCCACATCGCGGAATGTGCCGTCGCGGTTGTTCATGAACAAGAAAGGCTCGGGATGTGTCATCTTGGCCACCACGAAGTCTTCATAGCCGTCGTGGTCGACATCAAAGAAGTTCACTCCCCAGGAGCGGTGGCCGGAAACACCGGCTTGCGGCGCGGAGTTGTCCTCGAACGTCCCATCCCCGTTGCTCAAGTAGAGGACATTCCCTTTCGGCGGCGCATCGCGGCCGGTATTGAGCAGGTCGGTGATGTACATGTCCCAATCACCGTCGAGGTCGATATCGGCGACATCCACGCCCATCCCCGCCTGGGAGTCGTCTCCCAGCCCCTCGGACAATCCGGTGGCGTCGGTAAAGGTACCGTCCGCGTTGTTCAGAAATAGGAAGTCACGATGGAATCGCGCCTGCAAATCGTTTACGTCGACGACGTAGAGATCCGGCCAGAGATCGCCGTCGAGATGGGCGGCGATGAAAGCGAGGGCACCGCGATATGTCAACTCGTCGTCGCCCAGGTTGATCCCGCTGGCGACGGTGACGTCTTCGAAGGTGCCGTCACAACGGTTGCGGTAAAAGCGGTCCCGATTTGCAATGTTGCCGCCCGCGGGGCCCATGACCAGGTGCCCGACATAGAGGTCGACACAGCCGTCGCGGTCGTAGTCGACCCAACCGCCCGTCTTGGAGCGCATCCCAGGCAAGGGACCGAAGGGAATTTCAGCGAGATCGTCGACGCCGGCCGCGGGCGCCACGTCCTCAAACAGGGGCTCGCCGGGAATAAACCTGCCTCCGTTCTCGGCCCAATGGCTTTTCAGAAGAATATTGGGTGGGCCATCGGGCACGTTTTGTCCCCGTGCGCCGCCGAACTGTTGGTTGTCGGTGAAGATGTAGATGTCGGAGTCGCCGTCGTTGTCGTAGTCGGCGAACACGGAACTGGCGAAATCGACGCCGCCTGGAAGCGGGGGCAGCAGCGAGTCCACGTTGGTGAAGGTGCCGTCCCCGTTATTGCGGTAGAGGTGGGGGTCCTCGTCGTCGCCGCCGTTGACCATGAACATGTCGGGACGGTCGTCGTTGTCGAAGTCGATCCAATTGATCCCGAGGCCGTGGATGGTTTGGGAGGAGTAGAAGTCCGACCCCACCCCGGCCGGGTCCCGCACGTCGGTGAACTGCACCTGTGCGAGGAGATGAGGAGTGGCGGCAGCGAGAAGGGCGCCTACAAACAACAGCTTGGACATGCTTGATGAAGGTCCGCTCAACGGCGATGGCAGAAGGTGCTTCCCCTAGACCCTGCTGTCAGTTTACGCGCGTTGACCTTGAGAAGACAATGACCGAATACCGTCGAGAGCGCAAGCGCCTTCACTTACTTGCTGTTACGGTTAGCCGGGCCCAGGCGTGGAAAGGGTCCGACCGGAAAATCAATCCCGCCCGGACCCTCGAGGGTAAAGCAGCGAAGCGAAGCGAACCGCCAAGTGACGAGCTACGGCAGGGTCGGCTCGGTGATGGTGTAGTCCACGTCGAGGGCTTTGAGGAAGGCCACGACGTCGGCCTTTTCCTCATCCGTAAGCTTGGCGTCCTTGGCGTCGGCGAGGTTTTTCTCGTCGAGCCACTGGTTGGCCTTGCCGCCGCTGGTCATGATGTCGACAGCCTCCTCGAGCGTGGCGATGCTGCCGTCGTGCCCGTAAGGCGCGGACTTGCTGATGTCGAGCAGGGTGGGCGTCTTGAAGGCGCCGGTGTCCTTCTCGTCGCCGCTCACCTTGGCGCGGCCGACATCGGGGGTCTCCTTGTCCATGCCGATGCCGATATTGTGGTACTGCAAGTCGGTCAGCAGAAGGCCGTCGTGGCAGTTGGTGCACTTGGCTTTCTCGCTGAAGATCTGCCAGCCCTTCTTGGCCTGCTCGCTGATGGCCGCATCATCGCCTCCGCGGAAGCGAACCCAGGCGGAGTCGGCGGCGACGATCGTTCGCATGAACGAAGCCACGGCCATGGCGACGTTGCCGGGGGTGGCGTCCTCGCTGAAGATGGCCTGGAACTGGTCCTTGTAGCCGGGGATCTCGTTGAGCTTGGCGCAGATGTCGTCCATGCTCGGCGCGTCGTCCTTACCCGAAGCACCCATGTTGCCGCCGCCCCAGGCGCCTTGCACCTGTTTCTCGAGCGCACTGGAACGACCGTCCCAGTAGAACTCGGAATGGTAGCCGATGTTCCACAACGTGGGGCTCGAGCGCGTCAGAGTCTTGTCGAACGCGCCGATGGCGAGCGGCTTGCCGTCGGTGAGGCCGTTCTCTTTGAGGTGACAGCCGTAGCAGGAGCGGTTGCCGTCGCCGCTGAGCCGCTTGTCGTAGTAGAGCTGCTTGCCCAGGGCGACCTTCTCGGCCGTCATGGCGTTGTCGGCGGGGACCTCCATCTTGGCGTAGCCGGCCAGTTCCGGGAACTCGGGCGCGGTGGCCTCGGGTTCGGGTGGCGGCGGGGCCTCACAGGCGATGGTCCCCAACGCAACCACGATCACAAGCGCCGGCAGCGCGTACAAAGATCGACTCGTCATCCTCCCCAGCATGGCACTCCTCCTCCTTCTCACTTCGTTCAAGCTGTTCCAAAACGGACCTTTGCACCTGAGGGCCCGAATCGTCCCGTCATTGTAACCCTGGTCCGCGGGTACCGCAAGGGGGTAGTGTCCTAATCTTGCGTTGCTAGCAGTTCGCGGATCGTCCATACCCGATCGGTCAGCCCCGACTCCATCGCCGGTGTGACGCGCAGGCTGCTGTGAACGCGGCAGAAGTTGTAATACGCGAAGTGTAGGCAGAGCGCCGCCCACAGATTCTCCCACTTCTTACTGAAGGCGTTGGTCAGCCGTGTTAAGCGGCGAATCTGCATCCTCATCGTGAGATTCTGGCGTTCGACGTGACTAGTGCTGATCCGCTTCTTGTTCGGCGTACCGATGATAGTCTTGCGCTTGCATCCTGTACATTCAGCCGGGCTGTAGCGCTTCTCTTCGCCCTTATTCTCGGCGTACTGCTTGACCAACATCCCATAGTCGGCGCGGCCCTCAAGGGCATCCTCGATTGCCGTGATGTACGGCTTGAAGCCATCGGTTGAGATCTGAAACCGCTGGGGTGACGTGACAAATCGCAAGCCTTCAATGAAGGCGTCCGTCGTCGCCTGATCCCGGCGGCCAAGGGCGAAGTTCAGAACCAGCTTAGTGTTCCGCTCGATCGCAACAAAGGTGTAGGCGTCTCCGATCGTGTTGTCGGTTTCGATTTCCTCGGTCGTCTTGTGACCTTCTTTCTTGAAGATGTAGCCCCAGATTTCATCGCACTGAACGTCCTTCACTGGCACGTTGCGAATCTTCCGGCCTAGCAGCTTCTCGCAGCGCTTCCCGGCCACGACAAGTAGGCGTAGAATCGTGTCTCGATGCAGACCACTGATCCTTTCCGTACTGCGCACACTCGTACCTTCGATGAGTAGCTGAAGGGCCAGGACAGCCTTCTCAACGGGGACCGTCATTTCCCCCAAGGGACGCTTGTGCTCTTCAGTGTAGGTTTTCCGACAGTGCTTGCAACGATACCGCTGCAAGCCGTTTCTGTGCTTACCAAAGCGCTTGCAGCGCATCTGGCACTCTGGGCAATTGATCCCAGTAACGTTCTTTGTCGCCTGAGTCACACCCTCATTCTACAGCAAGCGCTTGCTGTTTGTCAAGGACGTTGCCGGTAAAAAAGCCCCTGGGCCGTTGTCGGCCCAGAGGCTCTGGTCTCTTGATGTTGAAATCTAGAGATTCAATGGACGGCCACGTCCGACTTGCGCGGCGCTGTGGAGTACACTTCTGGGTGCACACGAATCCTTTTTGCTTCTTCCGCCCGCTCTTGAATCTTTTCGAGAAACTTGTGTATGTCCAAGTCAGCAACCGCCTTTGCGAGCTTCGCCATTCCCTCGACAATTTGTCCAGTCTTATGGTTGAACACATGCTGGAGAAGACCGCCGAAGAAGATTAATCGGATCTGTCTATCGCTCTTAGCTCCAATCGTTTGTTTATCCCTTTCCCATCTTGAAATAGTCGCTGGCGCAACATCCATCACGCGAGCGAGACGGACTTGATCCAGCCCAGACAGCTTCCTTAGATACCTTATTTCTTCACCGGCCAGAAGAGTCTTCTTCTGAATCAGCTCCAAGCCAATATGACGGTGAAGAGACGAGATTGCTGGTATCTCCGGGGCAACTGTGCCGCATTCACATCGGTGAACAACGATGTCCTCAAGGAACACCCTTGACAGGCCGCATTCCTTGTAGTGGTAGCTCTCCTCTCTAGAAACCATAGTGGTTCCGCATTCAGAGCACTTCACCGGGAATGAAATTACTGTATCGGCGGTAATCACTTCGTCCTCCTTCGAGCCTTCCCTTTGTTGCTGTGGTAGCCAGTCACGTATGTGATACAAGGCGAATCGTGATAGTCATGATTGCATGAGAGCGCTATGACCAAATGCAAGAAATGCCGTCCACTTTCCCATCTCATCTCGTATCGCCATGTACCGTGATCAGCGTCATATTTCGGCTTTCCAAGGATACGGCCCTGCCTGATTACGTTTTCCGCGTCGAGTGCATCAAAACCCCGCTCGTCACACCTCCGGCTAAAATGAGGCGAAATAACAACTCTGCCGATCTCCAAAGCCCGCAGGAATATCTCCTGCGCCTTCGGGTTCGACGGAGACGCTACAGGAGGCGTGGGAGAATGCTCGACTCGTTGCAGATCCAAACGCACCCCTCCTTTCCATCGAGACCCTCAGTCTACAGGATTCTTGATCTGAAGTCAAGGCTTGAGATGGCATCAACTACTTTTATCGGACGATCTTGGTGTGCCCTTTAACCTGGGCCTGCCACCAGCTCGCTTCTTCCGCATCCCCGCGATCTTGCGGAAGTACTGAGGCCCACGTTGGGCGGTTTTCTTGCCGCCCTTGGCTCCGAGCGTCGCGGCTGGGGAAGTATTTAGCAGTTCGTCAGCCAGCTTGACTGATGCGCCCAGAAGTTCCCTGGCGCGTTCGGCGCGGCCTTCAGGTAGGATTGTTGTTGAGAGAATGGTTTCGGCTTCAGCGATCATACGCCGAAGTGCTCCGAGGTCAGTCTTGCTTGTTGGCATCCCCTACATAATAACAACAAGCGGTTGCTTGTGCCGATAGGCACAGGTTCAGCAGCAACGCAGCTTTAGGACACTACCCGCAAGGGCGGTAGCAGCCTGCCTCCGTCTAGCTGTGGACCGTTGCTACAAAACTGGCGAGCCTCACGACCGCGGCTCCGACCGTCAACTCGGACCCGCCCTGACCCGGACGAGCCGGAACCAAGCAGCGATGAAACCGCAACCCGAAGGTGAAACAAGACTGGCCACCTACGACAGGTCACGATCCTAACCGGCCCTTCCCGTCCAACATTCCGGACGCTAACGGGCCCGTTTGCGGGTCTTGGTTTCAACTAGGCCAGGCGTTCTACGCCTGGTAAAACGGCCCGGTGTGAATGAGTCAGGCCCCTTCCAGGGGCCTTACCGAACCCGGCTTGAGCCACGAACCGCCACGACCGTCCCCACGAACCGTATCACCGAGATTCTCAACGGCCGGCGGGCCGTCAGCGGCGATACCGCTCTGCGCCTGGCGCACTCCTTCGGCACCAGTGCGGAATTCTGGCTCAACCTGCAGAAGCTCTACAAGCTGCGCCTTGCCAAGAAGCGAGCCGGCAGGATGATCGAGGCCCTCCCGACCCTCAAGAACGAACACGTCCACGCCTGAGCGTCACCGAGGCTCCGAAGGGGTCGTCCCGTCTGGGGCTCCGCGCATGCCGATGCCGGGCGACTGAGTTCGGGCTCCGAACTGCCCCCCGAACTCCCCCCCCGCACACTGCGGAACTCGTCGTCCCGCTTGTAAACCACAGAAGTCACCAACACAATAGCGAGTGTCTACCGGTGGCGACAGCTAGGCCCAGGTTGCCGCCGACCTCTGCACCCGTAGTAGCGGTAACCCTCTGCGATAGAGGGAGTTCAGGATTGTCTCTTACGCTAGTGGTGGGTTTGGAAACGTTGTTGCGATATCAAGAGTCGAAACAACGGAGAACAGGACACAGCGATGAAGACCCTAGAAAGACGCTTACCGCCAACGAGAGCGGAAAGAGCGAGGGGAGAACGGAAGGGGGCACCGAGATTCCGATGATCAGGCCACAGAAGCCGAAGCGCGAGCGCGAGAGGGTAGCCGATCTTTTCGCCCTGAACCTCCTTGATACTCCTCCGGAGGAACGCTACGACCGTTTAACCAGAGAACTGGCGGTGTTACTCAAGGTGCCGATTGCGTATCTAGCCTTGATCGACAGCAACCGCCAGTGGCTGAAATCCACGGTGGGGACTATGCCGTGCCAATCGGATCGTGACGCTTCCTTTTGTGCGCAAATGGGGTATCCACTTGACTCAGGTAGCCCCTAGGCGTTGTGGTTTGGTCGATCCATGGACGCCAGCACACTGCACCCAGAATGCACCCTGGGGCGCCAGACGCCGGTCTGCAGGCAATTGGGCCACGAGGCTGCGTTTCGGGCCGATCAAGGATTACGCACGCGCCATGGCCATCGCAGGCTTGGAAACGTGGTGCTATCGGCAAGCCTTTCCGGGGGCCGCCAATGGCCAACCACAGTATGTTGTGGTCACCTGAGTCAAATGGATACCCCACTTGTGCGCATACAATCCTTAGCGACCAGCCACTGGTCGTTGCGGACACCAGACGCGACCCGCGATTCGCCGACAACCCACTGGTCAAGCAAGAGCCCTTTGTTCGGTTCTATGCCGGGGTGCCTCTGCGCAGTTCCGGCGGTAACAACGTCGGCACCTTGTGCATTGCCGACAGGAAGCCGCGCAGACTTGGCGATCACGACTTAGAGATCCTAAAAGCATTTGCAGCGCTAATTGAGAAGCAGGTTAACGCCAGCCCGCAGATCTTTATTAGCTACAGCCATAGCGACGAAGACTGGAAGGACCGCCTTACGAGCCATCTCGGCGTCCTTCGAAACGAAGATCTATTGAACTTCTGGGACGATCGAAAAATAGGCGCCGGTGATGGCTGGCGAGGTGAGATTCAACAGGCCATGGAATCGTCGAACCTGGCCGTGCTACTCATCTCGGCGAACTTTCTCACTTCACAGTTCATTAAGGATGTGGAGGTCCCGCGCCTCCTCAGCCGTAGAGAGAAAGAAGGTCTCGTCGTGCTTCCGATCATCCTAAAGCCATGTTGCTGGGACCAGGTGGAATGGCTGAGAGAAATGAACGTGTATCCGAACGATGCAAGGCCCATTTCTTCCGGAACCGCCAGTCAGATCGATACAGACCTTGCTGGATTCGCTTCCCGAGTACTGGAGGGATTGGGCGCTCCTCGGGGGACGGCCCGCCCTGCTTCGACGCGAGTCGACGATGCTGACAAAGTTCTGCGTGACATTGGCTTCAGCACCAAGGGGTCCCGTTCCGAATCGGCTGACGCCCCGAGTGGAAAGTCCCTGGAAACGTCGGGGTTGAAATTGCTGGTCAAGAAAAAGGATGACGCCACGGTGCAGCCGGATTCATGTCTCTTCCACCAGGACTGCATCACGATCGGTCGAGACCCCGACAACGACCTGCCCCTTTGCGACGACGGGCGCGTTGTGAGCAAGCGGCACGCCGAGATCGCCAGGAGCAAATTTGACTCAGGTAGCCCCTAGGCGACGCCAGCACACTGCACCCAGAATGCACCCTGGGGCGCCAGCGCCGGTCTGCAGGCAATTGGGCCACGAGGCTGGGGGCCGATCAAGGATTACGCACGCGCCATGGCCATCGCAGGCTTGGAAACGTGGTGCTATCGGCAAGCCTTTCCGGGGGCCGCCAATGGCGGTCGAGTTGGATGAGCAAAAGTCTACTTGGCAGCCAGTAAGAACCGAATGGGAAGCGCATCCGGAGGGCCGGTTCGACGCCGCGGACAGAAATCGGCCCTTTCGAAATTCGCTGTAAATGGGGTATCCACTTGACTCAGGTAGCCCCTAGGCGTTGTGGTTTGGTCGATCCATGGACGCCAGCACACTGCACCCAGAATGCACCCTGGGGCGCCAGACGCCGGTCTGCAGGCAATTGGGCCACGAGGCTGCGTTTCGGGCCGATCAAGGATTACGCACGCGCCATGGCCATCGCAGGCTTGGAAACGTGGTGCTATCGGCAAGCCTTTCCGGGGGCCGCCAATGGCCAACCACAGTATGTTGTGGTCACCTGAGTCAAATGGATACCCCACCAGGAGCAAAAGTCTACTTGACAGATCTAGCCAGTAAGAACTTCACTTTCCTGAATGGGAAGCGCATCGAGCCGGAGGGCCGGTTTGAATTCGACGCCGCGGACACCATCGAAATCGGCCCTTTCGAAATTCGCTGTAAATGGGGTATCCACTTGACTCAGGTAGCCCCTAGGCGTTGTGGTTTGGTCGATCCATGGACGCCAGCACACTGCACCCAGAATGCACCCTGGGGCGCCAGACGCCGGTCTGCAGGCAATTGGGCCACGAGGCTGCGTTTCGGGCCGATCAAGGATTACGCACGCGCCATGGCCATCGCAGGCTTGGAAACGTGGTGCTATCGGCAAGCCTTTCCGGGGGCCGCCAATGGCCAACCACAGTATGTTGTGGTCACCTGAGTCAAATGGATACCCCACTTCGCTGTAATGTGGTCCATGCCGCGGACGCAACTGAGGAACCTAACGTAGACGAGCAGACAGCATTCTCTGCTGACTTTGTGAACCCCTTCCTGGATGGTGCTGGGCGATTTGCTGCAGTCCTTAACGAGATCGAACAGCAATATGGCTCGGAATCGCCGACTCGGCGCCGAGACGCGCTAGAGAAAGCCCTTCAAGCAGCCATGGAAGGCCAAGGAGACCATGAAACTCGAGCAGTGGTCGCGGATGTCCTTGGTAGGCTGCTGAAAAGTGATTCTGGGAAGCCCAAATGGACAGCTTGTGAGCCCTGGTGGAACCAAGAATCAATAAGTTGCGCGTTGTCCGGTGGGTAGCAAGGCGGTCCCGAGGAAACCGGAGGAAACCGGGAAACCGGGACAGCCTCAATTACTTGAGTGGTGAGGAGTCGCGCTAGACACTCTACGTCCTGTTCACAGCGGTTTCTGGGTACCAGCCGCGATCCTGCCGAACTCGCCCCCCCCATCCTTGGAGTCGGAGTGCAATGACAGAAAATGGGGTATGCACTTGACTCCCGAAGCCCCAAGGTCTAGTATCCGGGCTCTGGAGGACCATTCGCGCACGCTGGGGGAGTTTCAAGAGCGCTTCGCCTTCAGGTTTCAAATTCAACCGCTGCCGTCCCCCCGCGGGGCGCAATGAGCGGCGGCTGTAGGACCCACGACCGCTGCCCGATGGCCCCTCGAGGGTGCGGTCGCCGCAGTCGCCGACCACAAGGTGTGGGGTCGTCGGGAGTTAAGTGCATACCCCGATGACAGAAAAGCAAAGTTCCCCAGAGTGCCACATCGTTCCACGACATCTTGTGAAAACGGCCGGACGAGGGGCAGTCCAGCAGGCCCCTGCTTCCTAACTCCAGAATTCCTCGCCCGGCATAATTTGCGATCGCAAGTACTCCTCGTTGAGCTTGCAGCCGAGGCCGGGCCAGTCGGGCACTCGCAGCCGTCCGTGGCTGACTTGCGGCGGGGCCTCGGTCGACATCTGTTCGACGTGCCGCGAGGGCCCGCCTAAGGCGCTTTCCGACTGGAAGAAGTTGTGAATCGCCGAACCGAAGTGCGCCGAACCGTAGGCGCCCACGGCTCCGGACGTATAATGAAGCCGATGGAACACAGCGAGAAGATCAAAGGTGCATTGAACCTGCAGTTCACTGCTGTCTTTCAGAAGGTGCCCGAGGGTTACATTGGCTTCGTCGAAGAGTTGCCGGGCGCGAACACCCAGGGGGCAACGCTGGAAGAGACGCGGGAGAACCTTTTGGAAGCAGCGGAACTCGTGCTGGATGCGAATCGGCAATTGGCCGAGGAGTCACTCGGCAACCAGGACGTGATCCGAGAGCGGCTAGCAGTCGTGCATGGTGAAGCGTCGTGAGCTCATGCGCCATCTGGAGATTCACGGCTGCGAGTTCTTACGAGAGGGCGGCCGCCACACCATCTACGTGAATCGAGTCGCGCGCAAGTCGTCGGCGGTACCACGCCACCCCGAAATTAACGAGCACATCGCCCGAAAGATCTGTCGGGACTTGAACGTTCCGGCTCCTTGAGCTGTCTTCTCGTCCCGGCTTCAGAGCCCGGACTCAGAAGATAGAGTGCCAGCAGACCCCCTGATTCCTAACTCCAGAATTCCTCGCCCGGGATCATTTGCGATAGCAGGTATTCCTCGTTGGGCTTGAATCCGAGGCCCGGCCCGTCGGGCACGCGCAGAAGTCCGTGGCTGACTTGCGGCGGGGCCTCGGTTGACATCTGCTGGACGTGCCGATCGGGCCGGCCCAAGGCGCTTTCCGACCGGAAGAAGTTGTGAATCGCCGATCCGAAGTGCGCCGAAGCGTAGGTCAGGATCAGGCTTCCGACGTTGTGCAGCGCCACCGGCCGGCGGGACAGCATGGCGTAGTCCGCGATCCTCCTCGTCCCCGTGATGCCGCCCGCAAAGGCCAGGTCGGGATGGATGATGTCGGCAATCCCTCGGTCGAGGAAGGGCTTGAAGCCTTTGACCAGCTCCAACTTTTCGCCCACCAGCAGCGGCACTCTTGTCGACTCACGCACCGCCTGCCAGCCTTCGGAGAAATGCACCGGCAGGGGGTCTTCGAGAAACAGCGGATCCATCGGCTCGACCGCCTTGGCCACCTGAATCGTGCTGGTGGTATCCAGCTCGTTGTGGCAGTGCACGGCGATGTCGATCTCGTCCCCGACGGCATCGCGGGCGTTCTGGAACCCTCGCCCGATGCGCCGGACTTGTTCGCTGGTGAGGGTCGTCGTGTAGCGGGCGCCGCGGAAGCCGCCGACGGGATCGATGCTGATCTTAAAAGCGGTGAAGCCCTCGGGCGCCGCCTTGATGCGGGCCGCCCAGTCCCGCAGCTTGGTTTTGTCTAGCAGGTCCCCAGGGCCGTGCGAATACATGGGGATGGCATCGCGGAACGGTCCCCCTAACAGGACGTTGACCGGTAGGTTGGTGATCTTGCCCGCCAAGTCCCACAGGGCGAGGTCGATGCCACTGATGGTGGGAATATGCGCCATGTAGGGATGCATCAGCGACGTCATGTTGAGGAAATGGCGGGAGATCGCCAGCGGGTCCTGGCCGAGCAGCAGATCTTGCATCTGCGCGATGCGAGCGCGAGCCATCGGGCCGGACGAGCCGGCTTCGCCGTAGCCGACCAAGCCTGCGTCGGTTTCGATCTTGATCAGGCAGTTGCCGGCGATGTTCTTGATCTGCATCGCCTTGATGGCGGTGATTTTTGCTTTGCCCTGATAGGCGGCGGCGATGGAGTGGTACCGGCTGAGCCAAGTCGCGGCGGGCAGGCCGGTGGCAAGCCTGAGCAAGGCGCGCCGGGTCAGCGAACGATTCATGGGAACCTCCCTGGTGCAGCGTAGCGCAGTGCAGCGCGGCGGAAGTAGGGTAGCAGAAAGCCCGACTCGGGTTGGCAAGGCGACCTCGCGGCGCTGCTCTAGCTAGGTGGGGCAGCGTTACACGACGATTCCGCTGTGCAACATCCTCAGTCTTCGGAGCCCCGGTCACAGAATCTTCATTCCACAGAATCAATAACTTACGGGGAAAACAGCCGATTGCAACACACCGGTGCGCTACCGTGAGAACGGAGAGGGAGAACGTCGGCGACGTGGCTATCCGTGAATGATAACTTAACCGAAAACCTTGCCAAACCGTGCCAAAAGGCCGCCCAGCCGGCGCGCGTCACCGACGTGGGGCGGTTCGGGGGCAGAGCGAAGACGCCGGCCAGTCGGCTCACAATCTCTTCGTAGGAGCGAGGTCGTCATGATCCACGGAACCTGGGGTATGCACTTGACTCCCGAAGCCCCAAGGTCTAGTATCCGGGCTCTGGAGGACTATTCGCGCACGCTGGGGAGTTTCAAGAGCGCTTCGCCTTCAGGTTTCAAAGTCAACCGCTGCCGTCCCCCCGCGGGGCGCAATGAGCGGCGGCTATAGGACCCACGACCGCTGCCCGATGGCCCCTCGAGGGTGCGGTCGCCGCAGTCGCCGACCACAAGGTGTGGGGTCGTCGGGAGTCAAGTGCATACCCCGACCACGGAATTCCGGAATAGCACGAGGGTTCGTGCCGGACCGCTCCCTGACGTTCACGGCTCGGTTTGTTGCGGGTCGCTCGCCCGCGCGCTAGCCGGCGACGACCGTGTTCTTGAGCACGCCGATGCCGGTGACCTCGACCTCGACGACGTCGCCGGCTTTCATGGCCGTGGTGCTGCCGGGGGTGCCGGTGAAGATGACGTCGCCCGGCGTGAGGGTCACGTACTTACTGATGTGGCTGACGATGGCTGCCGGCCCGAAGAGCAGGTCGCTCACCAGTTGGTTCTGCTTGACCTCTCCGTTGAGGCGGCACTGGATGCGCGACTCGCTGAAGTCGAGGCCCACGGCGATCGACGGTCCCATGGGGGCGAAGGTGTCGGCGCCCTTGGCGCGCCACCACTGCACGTCCTTCTTGTCGCCCATGGTGCCGTTTTGCCAGTTGCGGTCGGACACGTCGTTGCCGCAGGTGTAGCCGAGGATGTAGTTGGGAGCGTCCGCCTCGGAGACACGGTTGGCTTTGCGGCCGATCACGATGACGAACTCGGCCTCGTAATGGAGGTCTTTGGAGCCGGCGGGAATCACAATGTCGCCGCCTGGGTCCTGCAGCGCGGTCGGTGGCTTGTAGAAGATCTCGGGCGACTTCGGGGGCGTGCGGTCGCCGAGGTGGCTCTTGTAGTTGAGCCCGACGCACAGTACCTTGTGAGGCTCGCAGGGGTAGCGCAGCTTCACGTCGCTCAGCTTGACGGGGTCGCCGGCCGGCGCACGGTCGCCGAACAGGTCGCCGGCGATCGGCCTAATGATGTCGGTGCCATCGGAAATGCCATAGGACGTGGCACCACCGTGCTCGTAGCGCACGTAGTGAGTGACGCCGCTCCCACTAACTGACGAAGCCATGGCTGCACCTCCGACCGCCATTGCGGTCATGAATGTTCTGCGTGTTGTCGGCATATCGCAATGATTCCGGGCTGAGTTGGGCTAGTGTAGCACGCGACCGCCGCCCGCCTAGCCTTGGACCGGGTTACTGAGGATTCCGATGCCGTCGATCTCGACCTCGACCGTGTCGCCCGCCTTCATGGGCTTGGTCTCCCCGGGGGTGCCCGTGAAGATCACATCGCCGGGCAACAGAGTGACGGCCTGACTGATGAAGCTCACCACCTCAGCGGGTTTGTGGATCAGGTCGCTGAGCATCTGCTCCTGGCGAACTTCGCCGTTGAGGCGGGTCTGAATCTTGGATTTCTCGAAGTCGAGACCCACGGCGATGGCTGGGCCCATCGGCCCGAACGTGTCGGATCCCTTGCCGCGCCACCACTGCATGTCCTTGTTTTCAGGGCCGTCGATGGAGCCGCCCTGCCAGTTGCGCTCACTCACGTCATTGCCGGCGGTGTAGCCGAGGATGTAGTTGGGCGCGTCTTCCACGGAGACCTTGCTGGCCTTCCTGCCGATGACGATCACGAACTCGCACTCATAGTGCACGTCCTGGGCGCCCTCAGGGAAGATGATCGGGTCGCCGGGGTTCGCCAGGCTGGTGATGGGCTTGTAGAAGGGCTCGGGGTACGCGGGCGGCTCGCTGTCGCCGATGTGGCTCAAGTAGTTGCCTGCCAGCGCGATGACCTTCGTGGGCTCGATCGGGTAAAGCAGCTTGACGTCGGCCAGGGGCGCGCTCTTGCCTGTGGGCATGCGGCTGCCAAACAGATCACCCTCGATCTCATAGACGGTCTCGCCGTCGAGTCCGCCGAAGTGGACTTCGCCGCCTTGCTCGTATCGGACGAATCGATTGAACTCGGAGGGCATCGAAGGCCCGCAACTCCACGTTGCAACGCCGCCCGCCACGGCGGCCATGAAGATCCTGCGTGTTGCTTTCATGCTGGTTTTCTCCTGTAACCGAACGGCGCTAGTGTAGCACAGCAGTTGTTGCTCGCAGGCAATGGGGCGGTTTCAGGATTTGGTTGTCCTGGAAGGCAGATCGGCAATCCAGAATGGCTGAAGCCGAGTGGGAAGGGCGCTGAAGGCGCCCTGGAGCAGAGAGGGAAGCATCGGATCACCGGCCGTAAAACGACCGGCCTATAAGCGCTTCGCGCGGAAGCCGCCTGAACGCTGCCTGAACGCGGCTCGGGAACCACCGTTAGTCGTTGGCGACTGTCACGAGCGATGGATGGGGCTCGAAGGTCAAGGCCGCGGATCTCAAAACCGGGATCCGCGCTACGCGCCCGGTTCTAGGGCCTTTCGTGGGCGTGGAGAGTTCGTGCCAGACCGCTCCCTAACCCGGACGAGCCGGAACCAAACAGGGTCTGGGCGACGGACCGCACGGCGGCGCGGCCTCGAAGGAGCGTGCGGGTTTACACCCGCGCCTCTGTCCCTGCTTCTGAGGTTTTCTGCCGCGCTTCGCAAGGATTTCACTCCGTAGGTACTTACGATCACGGCTCGGTTTCCGGGCTCGGGGTGACCAGGGGGAGTCGAGGCGCCCTGGTTTGCAGCCGCGGTTGTCAAGAGCGGCGGCGGTTGGGCAGGGCGGAGTCGGGGTCCCAGATGATCTCGCAGCCGGGCAGCGCGGCCTTCAGGCGCTGGTGGCCGTCGGCGGTGACAAAGGTGTGATAGAGGTTGAGTGAGCGTAGCGCGGTGAACTTCTCGAGCCGGCGGATGCCATTGTCGGTCACGTAGGTGTTGTCAAGGTTGAGGTCTCGCAGTTGGGCGAGGCCTTCGAGGTGGCAGAGGCCCTCGTCAGTGACGTCGGTGTGATCGAGGTTGAGGTGCGTCAGTTGCGTCAGCTCGGCGAGACCTTCGAGGCCTAGGTCGGTCGCGCGCGTGCGCACCAGTTCTAGTCTTTGCAGGTTGTTGAGCGAGGCTAGGTGGAGCAGCCCGTCGTCGGTGAGCCGGCTGTAGCGCAGCGAAAGATCCGTCAGGGTCTTCAGCGGACTCAAGGCCTTGAGTCCGTCGTCTCCGACGTCCGTCCCGGTCAGGTCGAGCTTGCGCAAATCGCGGAAGCGCTCCAGGTGCAGCACGCCCTGGTCGGTGATGTCGGTATAGGCCAGCGAGAGGCTGCGGATCCACGACAATTGACTCAGCGTGGCGACGCCGCTGTCGGTGAGCGGGGTGTCGCGCAGGCTGAGGTCTGCGAGATCCCGCAATGCCAGCAGGTGGGCGAGCCCCGGCCCTTCGACGTAGGTGTGATTGAGAGAGAGCTTTCGCAGGCCGGCGAGGCCTTCGAGGTGCACCAGCCCGCCGTCGGATACCGAGGTACTGTCGAGCCGCAGATCCTCAAGGCTTGCCAGGGATGACAAGTGCGCCAGGCCCAGGTCGCCGACCTCGGTCGCTTCAAGGTCCAATACGCGGAGATGCGCCAAACCAGAAAGCGATTGTAGTTGCCCGTCGGAAACCGCGGTGGACTTGAATGAGACCTCCACAAGCGCGTCCTGCGCGAGTCGTGCCCGGCCTCCCATTGACCGCACCCACTCGGCCACCCCCGCGTCGGTTGGGTCGGTTGGCTCGGCGGCGCTGCCTGCCAAGCGCGGCGCACGCAAAGATGTCTCGACAAAGACGAACCGTGTGTCGGCGAGCGCTTGCCGCAAGGTTTCGACGCCCGCCCGGGTGGCGCGTGTGTATCGAAGATCGAGCTGCCGCAGACGCCGGAAGCGCCGGAGTTTGTCGAGCCCGGCATTGGTCACCTTCGTGCGGTAGAGACTCAACTCTTCGAGCCGGGTCATCGCTTGCAGGTAGTCAAGTCCGGCGTCGGACACGTCGAGGCCTTGCAGGTTGAGCTTGCGCAATTGCGGCAGGTCTTTGAGGTGTATGAGCCCGGCGTCACTCACCTGCGTGCCGCGCAGATCCAGCTCCTCCAACTCCTTGAGCGCGCGGAGGTTTGCCAGGCCTTCGTCGGTGACCAGCGTGTCCCCGAGGCGCAGGCGGCGCAGCCGCTCCATGCCGGCCAACTGTTGCATCCCTTCGTCGTCGAAGGAAGAGAGAGTGACGTCGAGTGCTTCCAGGCGCCGAAACGGGGAGAGCGTATGGCCCTTGACGCCGGTCTGCCGCAGCGTCAGCTCGGTGAGGTTGGTCAGGTTGGCGATCTCTTCCAGACCCGAGTCGTTGAAGCGGATGCCGTCGAGGAAGTGGTAGCTGAAGGTCAGGCGTTCGAGCGAGGTTACGGGCGCGAGGTGCCGCAGCTCGCGGCTGAGGTCTTTGCCGCCGTCGGCGTTGCGGCTCCAGATCGGGCCCGGCAGATGCAGGGCTTTGAGATATCCCAGCCCGCCGAGGTGCTGTAGGTCGGGCGGGTTGACGTTGCAGCCGACCAGGTCGACCCCGGTCAGGCGGAAATCGGCAGAAGGCAACTCGCCGGCATTGTGAATCTTGCGGCGATCGCCTTCAATTTGAACCCGGCCGCCCATGGCCAGGACCCACTCGGCCACGCGGCGGTCGGCTTCGTCAGCCGCCAGAGGCGGGGCGGCCAGAAGCGTCAAGGCCGCGAGCAGCACGCAAGAGGCCAGCGATGCCGTCCGGGAATGCTGCAGAAAGGTCGATCCGTCCATTGGGAGGGGTTCGAACACTCGGGATTGTATCAGAGGCCTGAGCGTTCACCGCACTGAGAGTTGACTGCAAGGTGGGGGGGCGGAACGCGAGGGCCCTTGCCAATGCCGGTTGTCTCTACGTTGAAGGCGAGAGCCGTTCGGCGGCATGGGGGCGGACACTGCGATCCGCCCCTACGACAGGAACCGGTCACGGCGACATGGTGACCGTTCTCGCTCGCTGACTCAAGAGGCTTGTAGTATTTTGGTGGTATGAAATCTACCATTGATTCTGCCGGTAGAATGGTAATCCCCAAGCCGCTCCGGGAGAAGGCGGGACTTCAGCCCGGCGTTCCTCTGGAGGTGCGATACGGCGACGGCCGCATCGAGATCGAGCGGGCAACCTCGGGAGTCCGTCTGGTGCGCGAAGGGCGCTTCCTGGTAGCTGACGCACCCGAGGCTCCCGCCCTGACTCGAGAGGAGGTAGTGCATCTGACTGACGAGGACCGCCAAGGCCGAGCCTTGTCGACTGGATTGTGCGGCCGCGCGTGGGTATGAGGCAGAGTTGGTAACGGCGAACGGCATCCCAACCAAAGGGCCATGGGCTCGGTGCGTCTTCGGATTCATTCGTCTGGCGGCCACAGTCTTCGTTCTTGCCCTGGGCGTGCTCCCCCTGGTAGTCGCGGAAGCACCGGCACAGAGCCGCGGCAAGTTCGTGCGCTTCCCGGCACCGCCGGAAGGCCGCGCCGTAGTCCTGCCCTCGCCCACGATCCCGCTGAAGTGCAAACTCCACAAGTTCAAGCCGAGGCTCGACTACGAACTCAGGCTCTTCACCGGGTTTTGGATCGAAATCCCGACCAAACAGCTTGCGGGACCCGAGACCGACTGGTACGTCACCCTGGTCGTGCGGCCGCTGTCGCGAGAAGGCATGGAACCGATCCGCAGTGACCAACAGGTAACTATGGCGGAGATTCCGGCGAAGGCCAAAGGCCTGATTGAGTTCAGTGGCTCGTTCGCCATGGGCGAAGGTTCCTATGACGTGTCGTGGCATCTGCGTGATCAGACCGGCCGCTACTGCGACGTATCGTGGGATGTCGAAGCCAAGCTTTCGCGCGGAGACCGCAAGGTCGAGCTTGCGCTCCGGCCCGGAGAAGTCGCGCCGTCGACGATCTATCTCTTCCGTAGAGAGCCACCTTCGGAGGAGAACCGCGATGGCCCCAACCTGAGGATCAAAGTGCTGCTCAATCTCGACAGCGGATCGCGGCGGCGCGTCGCGCGGCGGCTCTGGCGGTACGGTGCGATGCTCTCGACGCTTCGCTTGCTGGCGCGGCATCCGGATACCTACCAATTCTCGGTCGTGGCTTATAGCTTTGAAGACCAGAGCGTTCTCCACCGCCATGCGTTGGCGAATCAAATCAATTTCCCGGCGTTGGGGCGGGCCCTGCAGAACCTCTCGCCCGGCACGGTGGACTTCGGCGATCTCGGCAAGGGCAAGGAAACCGACTTCTTCAGCCGCCTGCTCCAGGACGAAGTCACCAACGATGGGACGATCGACGCGCTCGTGTTCCTGGGCCACGATCCGTTCACGGAGAAACGGGTCGCCGAGGAATTTGTGCGCAGCCTCGATTGGGGCGGGTATCCGGTCTTCTACTTGAATTCGAGCCGCCACCCATGGCGCGGCATCGTCGGGCAGGCCGTGCGCACGCTGGGTGGCAAGACCTATTCGATTCGTAGGCCGTCGGAGTTGTCATCGGCTCTGGATAAGATGCTCGCGCGGATCCGCCAGCGGTGAACGCCGCCGGGCAGGCGAGGGGGATTCCAGTGTCAGACGAGTTCGTGGCGGCGTTTGAGGACACCTGGTTCCGGCAGCACGCGCGCTGGTCTGACAGCCACGACCTCAACGGAGGGATCGCGTTTAGCAACGAGCGGTTGCGGATTCTGTTCTGTCAGCGGGCGGCGCGGGTGAGAGTCGAGGAGTCCGACGCCGGCCGGCTGATTGACGATGCGGTTCGCTTCTTCGCCGGCAAGGACTTCGATTGCACCTTCACGTTGTCGCCGCTCGACCGTCCCGCGAACCTCGGCGAGCACCTTCTGCGCCGAGGTTTTGTGGAGAGCACGCTTTCCTCAGCCATGGTATACGACGCGGGCGCGCCCCCCGCGGCCGTCCAGACCGGCGCTACGTTGAACCTCGCCGGGCCGGATGACTATGACGCCTGGGCCGAGGTGATGTGCCGTAGTTTCGAGCAGCCCTCGCAAAAAGGAGACTTCGGACGTACGGTGCTGATGACGCCCGCCGACCACCGCTACCTCGCCCGCGTGGACGGCAAGGCGGTGGGCTCGACACTGCTGCTCTCCCAAGAGGGTATGGGCTATCTTGACTTCGTGGGCGTGCTGCGTGAGTACCGGCGTCGCGGCGTCGCATCAGCGATGGTGAGGCGCGCCGTCGCCGACTCGATCGGCATGGGCAATCGATGGACGAGTCTCGAGACGGCCACGGGGAGCAGTGCCGAGCGGCTTTATGAAGGTCTCGGGTTTCGGACGGCGTACTACCGGAAGAGGTTCATCAAGGTGCGTTGAAGAGTGGTTGGGAAGAGTTGTTGGGAGGGTGGGGTTGTTTGCGATACGGTCATCGTTTCGCGTGCTAGGAGGTTACCGCGCGGCTTCGAGGGTCCTCAGCGCGGGCTCGCGCCCGCGGCGCTGAGTTTGGTTAGCGGCTCGCGGTAGAATGACGCTGGCATGATGGGCGCGTTGTGGCCCGGGAGTACGGAGGGGAGACGCTACTGTAACAGTGGCTACCCTCGCCGACCTGCCCGAGCAGGTCTTCCGTGACCTATTGAAATCGGTTGCTTCGGATGGCGGCCCGCAAACGCTTTCCACCAGCGGCGGCTGACTGACGCCGGCTGCTGAGATCGGACGAACGATACGAGGTCATGGTCGCCCGACTCAATCCAAGAACGACCCTCCTTGGGGTCGTTGCCGCAGCCTGCGCTCTAGGGCTGAGTTACTACGCCACCGAATTCGCCATCGACTTTGGCGTCTACTATTCGATCGCGTATAAAGTGTTCTACCGCGGGATGTCCGCCTACGGGATCGCCCCCGATGGAATGGAATGGCCCATGTACTACCGCTATCCTCCCCCGTTCCTTTTCATGGTGGCCCCATGGCTACACATTCCGTTCGCGGCGGCGGCCTTTCTGTGGACGTTACTCAAGTCAGGCGTCCTGGCATGGTTCGTCTACACACTGCACCGGCGCTTCGGGGGGTTCAGTGGCGCCGCCAGTGGATTGATCGCCCTCTGTGTCGCCGGGCCCTATGTGGCGATGGAGTTCCGCTACGGAAATGTCCAGTTTCTGGTTTTCGTGCTGGCCGCTTATGCTTTGCTGTACTCGCGAGACCGTCCCTATCTCTCGGCGTTCTGCCTGGGCCTCGCCATCACGATCAAAGTGTGGCCGTTGTTCTTCTCACCTTATCTTGTCGCACGCCGCGAGTGGCGCATCCCCGCCATGGCGGTTGTGGTGGTCCTGGTCTTGCTGCTGCTGCCCTCCGCCTACTTTGGCTGGCAGGGCAATGTAGCGTTGCTGGAGGAGTGGTACCAGCAAGAAGCGGGCATTGTCGGGGACGTCGCAAAAATCTGGTTTCCGAGCCAGTCGTTCCATGGCGTGTTGACACGCTATCTGACTGAGCTCGATTACCGCGGCTTCCCGGATCCGGGTTATCCCAACATCCACTTTGCCTCACTGACGCCGGAATTGGTAGACGTGCTGTGGGCGCTCGTGGTCTTCACGGGGTACGGCCTGCTGCTGTGGCTGGCGGCGAACTCGCGGGACCGATTCCGTCCCGAGGTGGACGGCCTCGCCTTCTGCGCGCTCGTACTACTGCAGCCGTATTCCCAGAAACACAGCGCCTTAGTCGTCCTGGTGTGGCCGGCCCTGGTCGCCGTCTCAGGACCGATCCGCCGGTTTCCGTTGTGGGGCCGTATTTGCCTGATCTCGGCCGCCGCTCTCGGTGTCGTGCAGGTGTTTCTGCCGACACCGGCGTGGCACCGCCTGTTTCAGGTGATGGGGACCGATGCTCTGCTCACAACGTTGTTGGCCGCGACGCTGCTATCAGTGGTTCTGGCGGGCCGCGGAGGTGCCACGCCTCCGCCGACCGGAAGGGTCGGAAGGATTAACTACGGGTTGGGATGACAGGTGGAAGGGAGTGCCAGGATGCGAGCAACGATCGAAGTGGAGCTGCTGCAAGCCGGCGAGTACCGGGTCACGATCATTGAAGGCGATGGCCGAACGTCTCACACCGTCACGGCAGAACCGGATTACGCCGCAGAGCTGACAGCGGGAAACGCAACAACAGAGGATTTGCTTCGTCATTCGTTCGAGTTTCTACTCGAAAGAGAACCGAAGGAATCGATCCTGCGACGCTTTGACCTGTCGCTGATCGGGCACTACTTCCCCGAGTATGAGCGAGAGATACGGAGCAGACTGGCCGGGTGATTGCACCGTCCCTGCGCGGCGACCTCTCACGGCCCCTACGCCATGCACTGTAGTCACGACGAGAAAGAGGCGGCTGAGGAGCGCGGCGTCCGCCACCGCATGGAGAACTTCTATCTCCCGCTGTTTCGCGAGTTCATCGCGCTGCACGGCAGGAACAGCGGCCACGTCCGGGTGCTCGACTGCGGTTGCGGCGCCGGCCTGTCGCTCGATTGCTTGGCCGGCGCGGGCTGGCAAGCGTTCGGGATCGATACCTGGGCGGCGCGCGTCGAGCAGTGGGGCCGGCGCACCGCGGTCCGGGGCGCGTATCCTCTGTGCGGCGACGCCACCCGGCTGCCGTTTCGTGACGGTCAATTCGATGTTGTGTTTAGCTGTGGATTGCTCGAGCACATCGGTGTTCACGAGGAATGGGAGCCGCGCTATCGGGTGGGGCCGCTGGCCGGCCAATTCGAACAGCGGGTCGAATACGTCCGGGAGTGCCTGCGGGTGCTGCGGCGTCCGGGAGCGCTTTACTTCGACCACCCTAACGGAGCGTTCCCGATCGACTTCTGGCACGACGACGCCAAGAGCGGGCGTATTCACTCACCGGGAGAGAGGTTCCTGCCGACCTTCGCGGAGGTGCGTTCGCTGCTACGCGCCGCCGGCTGCGAACAACCCTTGGAGGCCTTGAGCCCCGCCGGACGTTTCACTTTCGGGCAAGTCGGCGCCAAGTGGTGGGGCAGGCTGCTGGGCCCGCCGTGCGAGGCGTGCTTCCGGCTGATGAGGCATCGGCCGTTTCGGCGGCTGGCCCGGTCGTCACTCAATCCCTATTTGGTGCTGCGCGTTGTCGTGTAGTGACGACGGCCCACGTCGAGGACACTCGGTGCATCCCTAGCAGCCCGTGGTAAATGTGTGCTCTGGGGACAGCCAGCCCTTTTTCGCGTGCGAACGATAGCGGCAAGCTGTTGATTCCGTGGACGCGCGAAAAAGGGTGGCAGTCCCCGAAGGGAAGCTTCGAACTTCCGCCACGGGCTGCTAGCCCGCAGTGAAAGTATGGTTTCCTCTGAAGCTCGTTTCATACCCCTACCTGTCGCGGCGGGCCGGGCAAGCGGGCACGGCATGCCGTGCCCCTTCATCGCCACGGGCTGCTAGGCGTCTTCGAGGAACATCTGCGGGGACTGGAAGCCGTAGGCGCGCATGGCGACGCCGAGCTTTTCCAGAGCTGTTTTGTGAATCTGCGAGACGCGGCTTTCGTTGACGCCGAGCACGCCTCCGATCTGCTTCATGGTTCGATCTTGATCGTAGTAGAGCTTGATCACTTTTTGATAGCGAACCGGCAGCGTTGCGATCACCTGGTCGAGAGCCACCCGTAGTTCGTGGTGAGCGAGCAGTTGGTCGGGACGATGACCTGGCGCCTCGGCCGCCTCGGCAAAGCTGGTGTGATCGGGCCTCTCCACGCGATGCGGCTGGCCGGCGGTGAGGCCGGCGTTGTAGAGTTCGACCTTCATCTTGCGAAGCTGGGCCTCGGACACGCCCATCCTCGTGGCAATCTCGGCCTCGGTGGGAGCGCGTCCCAGGTCTTGACCGAGTTTTTGCGTCAAGCTTTCAATGCCTTTGAATCGTTTTCGCAGGTCGCGCGACGCCCAGTCCAACTGGCGTAGGCTGTCGAGAATCGCGCCTCGGATTCGATGCTTGGCATAGAGATGAAAAACAACCTTCTTGTCGGGGTTGTACTTCGAGATCGCATCCACCAAGCCCAAGATGCCGGCGTGCACCAGGTCATCCAACTCGACCTGGACGGGCAGGCTTTCCCGGACTCGATTGGCAATGGCCTTGACCAGCGGCAAATGGTTGACGATCAACTCATCTCGTTTTGCCTTCTGGCTTGGCGTTTGTTGACTCTCCTTTCGTTTGGATCGTCGGGGTGTCGTGGCAGTGGCGGTCGCAGCAGATGGCATTCCCTCAAGCTCCTCAGATCTTCAAGCACAAAGAAAGTGTTGCTAGGCATGTGATTTCAGAGGCCGCAACGGACCGGTCCCTTACCGGGACAGTGCTCCTCAGGAACCGGAAAAACGGTTCCACACTGCCCGTGATGCCGGGCTATTTCGATGTCCGTTGTGACGACGGCGCAGGTGAATGCACCGCGGCTGCCATTTCCGTGACTTGTGTTAAGTGATTGGCAATAAAAGGCCGATGGTTCTGGAGACCGCCGAATTCTCGTCAAAGACTTGACGGCACTGTCAGGAAAGCGACTCCGCGAACCGCCAAGTGAGCATAGAGTCCTACGTCGGAACCCCGAGGATGGATCAGCAAGTCGACCGACAAGGCGCCCGGCCGCGTACGTGAGCGAGTTCGTGCCATATCGGCACTCGCGAGCCGATCTGGCATCGCAAAACAAGTGCCGCGTGTCGAAAGCGAATCAACTACTTGCCGCCCAGGCGTCGGTTTCAGTCGTTCCATAACGGGATATTGGCGCTCCCGTCGGTCTCTTGCTATTTCAACGAAATCGCGACGATCTGTCGGTTTTCCAACGACTTGCCCGACGGTGGCTGCAATTGGCCCACGAAGTGCCCTAGGCCTAGGCACCTATCATGACCGACAGTTCCTTGAATCCAACCGGCGGCGAGCACCGCATTCTCGTGGTTTGCTCGGATCCAGCCGGTAGCGCCCATCTCCGCTCTGTCCTTGAATCACGAGGGTTCCGCGTCGACGTGGCGCCCGGAGTCGAAGACGCGCAGAAGCGGATTGTGGCGCTCGGGCCCAGCGTGGTCTTGGCGGACATCCCTGGCGCGCCCGATGAAAACAGGATGGAGGACCGCAGACAGTTGGTGGCGCAGGCCGTCGAGGCCGGGGCGTCGGTTGTGGTCTTGGCGGAGGCTGATCAGTTCGGAGCGGCGGCGGACTTACTGGAGAGGGGCGCGGCCGATTTTGTGAGCAAGCCGTTGTCGGCTGACGACCTGTTGCGGCGCGTCGCCATTGTCTTGCTGAAGCAGAAAGTGGCGCGGGGACGACAACGGGACCCGGGACCGGCCACCGCCGCTCAAGGACCCGCGCCGTCGGTGAGATCCGGTCGTGGCGTCGAAGTTCGGCGTTCGCAGGCCGAGCCGGCCCTCGGACTGCCGACGGACATGATTGTCGGCCGGAGCGCCACCATTCGAAAAGTGATCGACCAAGTGAGGATGGTCGCGCCGACGCAGACCAGTGTGTTGATTACCGGGGAGACCGGTACCGGCAAGGAACGCGTGGCACAGGCGATTCATGCGCTGAGCTTGCGGCACAAGCAAGCCATGGTGTCGGTGAACTGCGGGGGCATTCCGGCTAGTCTGCTGGAGGACGAATTCTTCGGTCACGTCAAGGGGGCGTTCACCGACGCTCACCAGGCGCGTGTCGGGCGTTTCGAGCAGGCGCATGGCTCGAACATCTTCCTCGACGAGATCGGCGACCTGCCACTCGAGCTGCAACCCAAACTGTTGCGCGTGTTGCAGGAACGCGAGATACACCGCATCGGCGGAGTCGAGACGATTCGCGTCGATGCCCGGGTAATCGCCGCCACGAATGTAGACCTTTGGGCGGAGGTGATCGAGGGACGGTTTCGGGAAGACCTGTTCTACCGCATCAACGTCTTCCCGATTCATCTGCCGCCGCTGCGGGACCGCCGGGAAGACATTCCCCTGTTCATCGAGTACTTCCTCGAGCGGTTCTGCCGCCGTGACGGGTTGCCGAAAAAGGAACTGCACCCCCGCGCGGAGGCGGCCGTGATGTCGAGGCCTTGGCCGGGCAATATCCGAGAGCTAGAGAACGCGGTCGAGATCGCGGTGATTCGATCCCAGGACCGCAAGGTCGTGGACATCGAAGACTTCCCCGAACCAAGGCACTTGTCCACGGCCGTCCGGCGGCAAGAGGATGCCGGCGAGTCGGCTGACTTCAAGACCATCGTGAGCCACTTCGAACGTGACCTGATTCAGCGCGTGCTCGAGCGCACGCACGGCAACAAGACCCGGGCGGCCGATCTGTTACAGCTCAAGCGCACCACGCTGATCGAGAAGTTGAAGAAGCTGCGGCAACTCGAGACCCAAGAACCGAGGGGATGGCCGGCTGCGGAGAAGCCGCCGGTCATTCAGGAAGAGGTGCTCTAATTGCGAGGGCTGATCGGCGTCCTAGCGGCTCTTCGTTTCTCGCAAAGGCGCTAAGGACCGCCAGGAGCGCAAAGAAAACCTTATGGCGGACGATGAAGTTGCCCCCCCGGAAAACCGCCACGTTTGTTCCAGCGATACCGGTTCTAGTGATAGCGTTCGGCGAGTTTGCGGTCGAGCGTACGGCTGATTTCGTCGAGGCCGGAGGGATCGTTCATCAGGTTGCGTAGCCCGTAGTATTGATAGTGTTCGACGAAGATCTCCGCCGCGGCCAACGAGAGGCCATAGGCCAGTTGGGCCTGTTGGCTGTTGAGGCCCCCCCAACCGCCGGCCAGATTGTTGAGCTTCGGCAGCTTGCCCTCGCCACCGAGTTGCACAAGCTGCGCGCGCATCCGCGAAGGGAGCACATCGCCCGACAGCTTCTGCGCCAGCCCCTCGTGCAGCCACGAAGGCCAACGGCCGATCGTCGATAGACACGCATGGACGAACTCATGCGAGAACGCCTGCCTCACGAAACCGTCCACTTGGCCGCTGGGCGGCATGGCGATACGGATGCGTCCGTCGTAGCGCCCCCCGCTCCAATCGGCCGCGCCGGTGGTCTTGCGGTAGTTCTCGCGGCTCTGGATGATCACCGGCAGGCGGTTGGACAAGCGGCAGCCGAGGTGCTGTGAGATGCGCGTGACTTCACTTTCGAATGCGGCGGTCATGCGGCGTGCGGCCTCGGCATCGAGTGCTTCGCCCTCGTAGCGAAGGGTGAAGCGCGAGCCGTAGCTCTTCTCGTGGCTTTGATCGGCCGCCGTTTCCCGTTTCACCTTGCGGTACACGCCCTCGACCCACGGGGCGGGCTCAATGGCGAGCGATTCACGCAGGTACGCCTCCGCGGCGCGCATGTCGTCCAGTTCAAACGAACTGATGCCGGCCATCGCCAGCAACTGCGCATCCCGGCCATGGGCTCGCAGAGCCGGATCGAGTGCGTTCAACGCCTCCCTCGGCCGGTGAAGCTGCATCAAGGCTCTTGACCGCAGCAGCGCGGCGTCGCGATCATCGGCCGGCAGATCGGAGCCGAGCAGCATCCGTTCGGCCTCGGCGGGGCGTCCTTTTTGCAATTCCGCCGCGGCCTGCAGCAACAAGGCGCGCTGCGTGAGCGACTGCGAGGAAGGGGGTCGGGCCGCCTCCGTTTCCTGAAGCCCGATCATCTGGACGGCGGTTTCGACGAGCCGCCGGCTGGCAGCCTCGCGGCGGCGGCCTTCGAAGTCTTCGAGGCCGGCCAGCGCCTCGCGGTAGACGTACCCTGTGAAGGTCCGTCCTTCGATCTCGGTCTGGACCGAGTAGCAGCGGCTGCCCCCGCCTGCCAGGGCGAAGCGCAAGCGCACCCGCTGACCCCGGGGAAGCTCGGCGACCATGGCGCTTCCGTCGTCGCAAGAGGAGAGTAGCGACACCTGGCTTTGCTGGACGACGAGTTCCTTGGGCGCGGCTTGGGCAACCGAGGCGACACTGACAAAGCACAAAAGGCCGGGGGCCAGGCGTAGGAGGGCGGACATCTACAACATCCTACTATGGGGCTGTCCGGGCCGATCTCGGGGAAACGGCTGATTTCAGGTGGGGTTGAGGCACTATGCCGGCCCTGGTTGGGGGTTTTGATGACGTCCATGGGCGGCGCCTCTCTCAAGGAACAATTTTGTAAGTCCTTTCTCTTCGAGAACGGCAGTCTTGTGAAACCCGAGTTGACGCAGAGCCCTTGAAGTTCCGCAGCGCGTTGGAGGCATGGCTGTGGAAACTTTTCCTGTGCCCCTCCAGGGCTCAAAAACCAGATTACCCCCCGGATACCCCCTGAAGCCGGGGGCTATTTTCCTCGTGCCCCTTCAGGGCGAAAGGCCGCGGATCTCAAAACCGAGATCCGCGCTACAGGCTGCCTTAGCCGAGGGTGTCAATAACTCGCTGGCTGTTTCAGTAAACGTTCAGAGCCGCGGGCGGGAGCCCGCGGGCGCGCGGATTTACATCCGCGCCTCTGTAGTGGTGGGCCGATGCCCCATCTCCTTAGCGACGCAGCCGGACGATTCGTCCTACGCCTCAGGCGAATCAGTATGCGAGCACGCGCTCCATCTCGCGCTCGATGTCTTCGGTTTGCGGCAGGATTTCGCGTTCGAGCGAGGGGTTGTAGGCCACCCAGGTGTCGAGTGCCCCGATCCGGCCCACCGGCGCGTCGAGCCGGTCGAACAGATCGCTGCCGATGCGCGCGGCGATCTCGGCTCCGTAGCCGAACGACAGACAGTCTTCGTGGGCGACGATGGCGCGGCTCGTTTTCGAGACCGAATCCGCGATCGAGTCCCAATCGTAAGGGCTCAAAGTGCGCAGGTCGAGGATCTCGATCGACGCGCCCTGGCGCTTCTCCACAGCTTTGGCCGCTTGCAGCGAGCGGTGGACGAGTGCTCCGTAGGTCACGACCGTCAAATCGGAGCCTTCTTTCGCGCGCGCGGCCCGGCCGAAGGGCACCATGTACTCCGGCCCGGGATAGGCGTGCCGGTTGTAGGTCTCGCGATAGAGCTTCTTGTGCTCGAGGAACAGCACGGGGTCGTCACAACGAATGGCGGTGCGCAGAAGCCCGTTGGCATCGAGTGCGTTCGACGGGAACACGACCCGCAGCCCGGGGATGTGCGTGAAGAGCACTTCGCCCGACTGGCTGTGGTAGACCGAGCCTCCGCCCAGGTAGCCGCCGATCGGCACGCGCACGACCAGTGGGCACGAGAAGCCGTTGTGCGAGCGCCAACGCAGCGTCGCCAGTTCACTGCGAATCTGCATCATCGCCGGCCAGATGTAGTCGAAGAACTGAATCTCGACCACCGGCTTGAGCCCTCGCGTGGCCATGCCGATGCCGCGTCCGACAATCGCCGCCTCGGCGATCGGCGCGTTGAAAACGCGCTTGCTTCCAAACTCGCGCTGCAGACCCGTCGTCACTTTGAACACGCCGCCTTTGCCCTTGACCCGGCTCAGGTACTCCTCGCGCGTACAGTCGGCGACGTCTTCGCCGAAGACGACGATGCCCGCGTCCCGCTTCATTTCATCGTGCAGACAGGCGTTGATCTGGTCGACCATCGTCTTCGGCGGGCCCGAGTAGCGGGCAGCCGTCTCGAAGTCGGCCGTCGTGGGATCGACCGTCGGCGAGTAGAGATAGCGCCTCACCGAACCCGCGGCCGGGGACTCGGCACGAAGCGCCTGGTCGACCGCTTGCCGGATCTCGAGATCGGCCTCGTGGTGGATCGTAAACAACGCGTGCTCGTCGGCCACGCCTTCGTGCTGCAGATGCTCGGAGAACAGGTGGATCGGATCGCGCTCGGCCTCGCGGCGGCGCTCTTCGGGCGGCTTGTAGAGTGTCTCGTCGTCGGAGAGGGAGTGGCTGTAGGGCCGGATGGTGTGGGCGTGCACCAACGCAGGCCCGGCGCCGGTGCGGCAAAACCGGACCGCTTTGTCGATGGCGCGATAGCTCGCCATAAAGTCGAGACCGTCGATCTCTTCCACCGCCAGCGAAGGGAACGACTCCACAAGCTTCGAGAGATTCCCTCCGGCGGTTTGCGCTTTGACGGGCACGGAGATGGCGTATCCGTTGTCCTCGATGAGGAACAGTACCGGCAGGCGTTCGAGGCACGCCGCATTGAGCGCCTCCCAGAACTCGCCTTCGCTGGTCGCGCCGTCACCCGCGCACACCAGAACAACCTCTTGATGCTCGTCGAGTCCGGCGCTGCGCTTGTCGCCGGTATGCGGCTTGAGCCGGCTCGCCTGCGCACAGCCCACCGCCTGCAAGAACTGCGTTCCGGTCGGGCTCGATGCGGAGACGATGTTGAGCGGCGGGCTCGACCAATGGGAGGGCATCTGGCGTCCGCCCGAGGCCGGGTCCGACGCCGCGCCCACGGCTTGCAGCAACATGTCGAGCGGCTTGACCCCGAGGGCCAGGCACAGCGCGCGGTCACGGTAGTAGGGATAGCACCAGTCAAACCCCGGACGCAGGGCCATCCCGGCGGCCGTCTGTACGGCCTCGTGTCCCGCTCCGCTGACTTGAAAGTAGATTTGGTTGCGCCGCTTGAGAATGATCTCGTTGTCATCAAGCCGGCGAGAGAGATACATCACGCGGTAGGCGTGTAGTAACTCGCCGGCGGTCAGGGCGACGGCCGCTTTCTCGACGAGACTCGTTTCGCCAGCCATCCTTCCTATTTTGACGTGCTCGTCAAGACCGGCGTTGCCGCGGACGGACCTTCGGTCAGGTCTCGGTTGCGATTCGTGCTTGTCATCGCCACTCAGAGCATTCCGGGGAGCGCGTCACCGAGTTCGGCTGGTCGTCGGAATGAACAGCGTCAGCGAATCGAAACCTGGAACCGAGACGATACCAATACCGGAAAGACTCTCCACCGTGAGGCAGTAGAATGTCTATGGCTTTCTTCCGAGAAAGTGAGACAGAAACGTGTTCCGGCTGACGGATCAGATAGCGCCCGGACCCATGGCTCGATGATGACCGTCGGTGAGTGGATTCTTCGCGGCGGCCTTGCTTTGTTTAGTATGCCTGTCCTGTTCCCCCACCTCGAGAACTCTTGTCCTTGCCCGAAGTGGGTGTCGGAGCAGCAAGGTATTGTCCTGCTTGCGCTCCTGACGGCCGCCATGACCGTGCTCGGTGTGTCGGCGATCGTGCCGGGTCGATCAGCACTTCCGACAATCCCCATTTGCGGAAGCGACCTCGGTTCCTCCGGGGCTACCCTGACCGTCACCGATAGCCGATCCGACCACGGCTCAGTTTCTCAACACAAACCGATTCAAGAACCGCTCGATCGGTTCTCTTCGTTGCTCGCCGGGGATGCCGTGACCTACGCCTGGGAAAACGATGAGTTCCACGGGGCTGCCGGTTTCGCGGATTCGGGCTGCTAGCTCTCTGGCTTGAGCGACTGGGAATGTACGGTCAAGTTCGCCGTGGAGAATTAAGGTTGGAACCCTGATCGGTTCCGGCGCCTTTAGGGCTGACCGCTCGAGATACGACTGCCTGGAGGTACCGGCCTCGCGTCGGTGGTTTCGCTTGTGTCGCGTGTCCGGCATGGCGGCCAAGGCCCGCTCCAGGTCGTACGCGCCACCGCCTAGAATTAGGCCTGCGAGTTTGGGGTCGCGCGTGGCGACAACTGAGGCCGTGATGGCGCCTCGGCTGTAGCCGTAGAGGGCGACGCGGCCTGGGATGATGAGTGGATTCTTTCGGAGGGTAGCGAGCGCTGCTTCCACGGCGACCTGGCTGAACGGTCCGCAGTAGTCCGGAGGGCCGTCGCTTTCGCCGTAGCCGGGCTGGGAAACTGCGGCGGCGACCAGACCCATTTCGGCGACTCTTGCCAGCGTCGAGTTGTCGACGTATGCTCTTGCTCCCGGCCGTTTGGGGGACGACTGATGTCCGTGAACATAGAGGATTGCCGGTGACGGCGCCTGTTCGTCCGGCGCGATCCAATAGACTTCGATCTTTTTGGCCGGGTCGGATGGATGCGGGATAAACTCGTGGTGGAGGGTCTCGGCGGCCGCTGCTACACCCAATGTTGATGCGAGCGCTGCAACGCACCTCACGGCGAATAGAGATTGGGGAAACATGGCTAGCGCGAATCAGTGTACCACCGGCCAGCCCCTGGCAGGGAGTTTACGAAGCCACAGGGGTCCCCTTCAGTTTTCATGTCTTCGTAGAAGCGCCGTACCAGCTCCAACTGGTGTGAACGCGAGTTTTCGGACTACAGGTGCGGCTTCGCCATGGCTACAGGATACGCTTCGCGATTGAGAAAGCTTCGCTTCCGACATGTCCGGTTCGCGGAAGCGGGCGGCACTGCACGCCGCCGAGGCAACTTCCGAGAATTGGCAATTCAAGGTCGGAAGTGAGGACTGATCTATCTCGGCGGGGTGTTGTCGCTGCCGCTGCTCAAGGTCAACAGCTAGCGTGTTCCCCTATTCCACCGGTTCCATCAGCCAGACGGCGCTGCCGAGCTCGCTCATGGGAAAGACGAGGCGGTCGCGGGAAACCGACAGGCGGCGGTCCTCGGCGGTCATCAGGCCCATCGAGTGGCGCGTCCTCGGGAACCGCTTGACGATTTGAGGCTCGCCTCGCGGTTGTTTCGTCTCCGGCTCGAGCCGCTGCATCCAGATGTCGAACGATCCGGCCCGGCCGGAAATGAAGTAGACGATCGTCCCCTGATGGTTCCAAACCGGCTCGGTATCGGAAGCATGGGAGCTGATTTCGATCCACTCCTGGCGAGGGATGCTTTCCATCCCGCGGAAGGGCGCTATCATCAGCCTTGCGGCCTCTCCCGGTCCCCGAACACGGCACGCCAGCCAGCGGCCGTCGCGGGATACTCTGCCCTTGCTGACGCGCAGACCGTCCCCAGCCAGCGCCGCACGGCGGTCTCCCGTTTCCACGTCCAGAACGTTGACACTCTCGCTTTCAGCCCGGTCGTAGAGCAAGAAACGTCCGTCGGTTGACCCACTGCGGGGCACGCCGCAGTCGTCACACAGTCGGCGGCCGACGCCGCCGCCGTAGGGCCGAACGTAGATGGCCGGCTTGCCGTTCTCCCGGGTCAAGTAGGCGACCCGCTCGCCATCCGCCATGAGCAGCGGATACCTTTGCCTGGCGCTGTCGTTGCTCAGGTTCGATTCCTTTCCGGTTTCGAGGTCCTTGGTCCACAGGTCGCTACGGCCCCAGCGGTCCGAGATATACACCAGCCTCTTGGAATCCGCGGAAACCACGCTCGAGGTGTCGTTCGCCTCGCTTTGGGTGAGCCGGACAGGATCGCCGGTGACCCCGCCGGTTCGCGGATTGAGCGCCAAGCTCCACACATCGCGGCGCTGGCTCACGTCCATGAAGGCGATCTTGCCGTCTTCCGAGCCCGAAGGTAGGACTTCCAACCCCGAACCGAACGTCAAGCGTTCCGGCGGCCCCGAAACCTTCCACGAGCCGGTGTCGACGGGTACGCGAAACAGTTCGCCGGTGCTCCCCAGCAGCGGACCGGACAGGCTCCAGCTCCATGCTTCGGGATAGGGGAAGGAGATGCCGGCTTCTTGATATGCCTTCCGGGCGTCCAGCGGCTTGGGTTCGGAGCCGTCAATGGGGGCGGCCCACCAGTCGGACGGTTCGCCCTCGCGGCTCGCGTGACAGAGCACATGTGAGCCGTCCGGCGACCACACCGGGGGGCCGACGGCACTGAAATCCGCCAGGAGCTCGACGGGTTCCCCCATGCTGACCGGCGAAAAATACAGCTTGCCGCGCTTGCGGTAGGCCACCGTTTTCCCGTCGGGACCGAAGCTGGGGTCCGCGGCGTCCGCTGCGACGAGATAGGGATCGCCTCCCAGCGCGGGGATCAGGAAAATACCGCTGTCCATGCGGAAATAGACCAGTCTTGTGCCATCGGGCGAGAAGGAAGGCTGCAAGTCATCCGCGGGGTCGTCGGTGAGACGAATCGCGCTGCCGCCATCCACCTGCTGCACCCAGATATCGAGGTCGCCTCGGCCGCTGCGATCCGAGGCATAGGCGAGCAACCGGCCGTCGGGCGACAGAGCGGGGAAGCCGGAGAGCTGCCCGTCCCAGGTGATCCGGCGCAAGTTGTATTCGGTGGAAGGCTGGGACCCGTCAGCCGGGCCATTGGAGGCCGTTCTCAGCAACGCGATCGACACGGCACCCAGCACGAAGCCCAGTACAACGGCCAAGACAAACAGCATCGGCCCCCGGCGTCGGGCGATCGATGCGGGGGCGGGCGGAACATGAACCCCCTCTTTATGGCTAGAGGGAGCTTGAGTGGCGACTGACGAGGCGAAACCTGACTGAGCACTCTGAGCGGTAACTTCCTGCGACTTCTGCAGCGCCTTCAAATCGACGAGCAGGTCGGTGCAACCCTGGTAGCGCTGGTCGGGATTCTTCTCTAGGCACTTGCCGACGATGTGCTCGATTTCCATCGGCACGCCGGTCCGCAGACTTGTGAGCGGTTCGGGCTGCTCGTGGACGATCTCGTAGAGCAGCGCTTGGTCGTATACGCCCTGAAAGGGTCGCCGGCCGCAGACCATCTCGTACAGCACGCACCCCAAGGCCCAAATATCGGTGCGGCGATCGACCTTGGCGCCTTGCGACTGCTCGGGGCTCATGTAGGCCGCGGTGCCGATTGTTTGGTCGGCGCGTGTGAGTTTGCTTGCTTCGTTTAGGCGGGCGAGGCCGAAGTCGAGGATCGTAGCGTGACCCTTCGCGTCGACGATGATGTTGGCCGGCTTGATGTCGCGATGGATGATCCCCTTCTCTTGCGCCGCCTCGAGACCTTCGGCCACTTGCAGACCGATGTCGAGAACCTTCTCAAGAGGTGACGGTCCCTTGGCGATGTGGTCCGCCAACGGCTCACCTTCCAGGTATGCCATGGCCAGGAAGGTCTTGCCGCCCTCCTCGCCGATCTCATAGACGTGGCAAATATTGGGATGGCTGATGGCCGCCGCGGCCTTGGCCTCGCGGAGAAAACGCTGCTTGGCCTCGCCGTCGTCGAGCAGGTGCGCCGCGAGGAACTTCAGTGCGACCGGCCTGCCGAGGGTCGTGTCTTCAGCCTTGAAGACCTCACCCATCCCGCCGCCGCCGAGGCGCTCGAGGATCTTGTAGCGGCCCATCGTGGATCCGATCACGTACACCAATTCTACCGGCTCCGTGGAGACTGGCGGACCGAGGCATCGACCGGACTTGCCGCTCGGGCCGCCGAGGTGTCATCCCTGACGTACTTCGGGACCCACGTCATCTTCGCTCTCGCGGGACCCAACTGGATTAGGGCCGGCTGAGCCGTCGGCGTCGCTCTTCTCTTGCTTCTGAGCCTCCTTGAGTTCGAGTACGTGCGTCTTCTCCGGCTGGGCGATGGCCTGGATTTCCATGAACGCGTTGCCCAGAGACCCGTAGGTGGGAACGTGGCTGTGATAGGTGACCCAGCCGCGCCGGTCCATCCAGGCGAGAATCCTCTTCAGAAAGAAGACGAATAGGGCGCAGGGAGCAAACAGTAGAGCCACCAAGTTCAAGAAAAACACCAGTGCCTGCAACATCAGAAACCAATCCGCAGGTTGCGGAGACGGGCCTCCGACGACGAACGCCAATAAATGCATCGAACCCCCTTTGATCACGCGAAGTCATCCGGAACGTCAGAGACAGGCTCGACGCCGATCCCTGACCGGTTACGAGATCGTGAGGGTGGGTGGTGCTCGGGAGGCTACGTTGGCGGCCTGAGGCGCAAGCCAAAGGGACAACTGCTCGCTCGCAACATACCCAGTTGCTACGAGGGTAGTCGGGACTTCTGAAGGGAAACTGGGCGCCAGTACGCAGGGAAGAAACTGCCCACCTGCATCAAAGGCGGGAACGACTAGCAGAGCGCCGACGACGAGGACGGCGAGGAATAACGTGAACCTGAAATGGCGGTGCCCAAACATCTGTTCTGACTGCAAGACTACCATACCGTCTGCCCAGCGATCGCCGGTTTCTAAATTTCGATCCCCTCGGCGGCGGAATGAGCGTGTCACGGCGGTAAGTTCCCGCCGGCTGTTCCCGGCTTACTTCCCCGGCGTGGCTAGAAACACCTTGGCTCCCGCCGCGCGGCACACGTCGACCGCGTGGACGACGTCACCGAACGGCGCCTTTCCATCCACCTGCAGCACAACCGGCTTGTCCCGCTGCGCGTGCTGCCTCAGTTCCGTGTCCGAGGCTTGGCCGTTGCCGACTTTCAGAGTGACGGACTTCGACGCATCGGGCGCCGGCGGCGCGAGCAGCACCTCGAGTCCTTTCGGCGACACGTATGAGGCGTCCGTCGAGTCGTGCTGGGCTGTCAGTAGGATGGGCACGTTGACCCGGGCTGTCTGCAGCGCGTCTAACACCTCCGCTACGGTCGAATAAGGCGTACGCGCGTCCCCTTTGAGGTAGACCCGCTTGCCGGGGTGACTCTCGAGCTCCACTTTCACTTTCTCGGACAACTGAGCGGGCGTCACCGTGGTCACCCCCAGGAACACAGCGCCGCGGAAGGTCACGGCCACTACTAGGGAGTTTGCCAGGTCCGCATCCGGCACCGCCACCGCATTCGTGGTGACGGGCATCTGCACGCTGACGCCTTTGCGCAAGGCCGGAGTCTGGGCTGCGGCCGCTGCCACGAGTAGCGCGCCAACACTCAAGAGAAGTATTCGGCTCATTGGAAGCCTCCTGTCAATTTAGACGTGCAGTCGCCGCCGTATCGGACTTGGGCCGGCAGTGACCCACCCGGCGGCTGCGAGCCGCCTTGTGTAAACGTAGGCAACGCGAGCGACGCCAATGCGAGAGCCGTCGGTCCGTACCCGACAAAGTTTCGCATGTGCTTCCCATATCCGGCTCAGTGTTCTTCCCTGGGTCATTACTCTGCTTTCTTGAGAGCTGTAGTCGCCAGCATGCCTCCAAGGCCCATCGTCTCAACAGCCGTGGACGGCACGATCACCATGGATCCCTTTTCTCGTATCGCTTCGTAGAGCATGTTCATTGCTCTGAGGTGGAGCGCCACCGGATCATCCTTATACACCTGTGCGGCGGCGGCGAACTTGGTAGAGATTTCCGTCTCGGCGGTTCCCAGGATGATGCGGGCCTGGCGTTCTCGCTCCGCCTGCGCTTGCTGGGACATGGCGTCTTCCAACTGCTGAGGAATGTGGACATCTCGGATCTCGACGGACTGCACCGTAATGCCCCAAGGATTCGTCTTCTCGTCCAAAATCTGCTGGAGTTCGTTCCCCAACTTCTCTCGCTCCGTGATCATCTGGGCTAGTTCGTTGCGGCCGATCGCCTCCCGCAGGGAGGTTTGGGCGCTGAGGCTGATCGCTTGATAGAAGTTCTCGATCTCCAACGTACACTTCTCTGCGCTCCACACCACCCAGAAAACGATCGCGTCCACGTTGACGGGTACGGTGTCGCGCGTGAGCGTCGACTCGGCTGAAACATTTGTCACCCGCACGCGCTGGTCGACGAAGAAGTTGATCGAGTCGACAATAGGGATGCTGGGGTATGCACTTGACTCCCGAAGCCCCAAGGTCTAGTATCCGGGCTCTGGAGGACTATTCGCGCACGCTGGGGAGTTTCAAGAGCGCTTCGCCTTCAGGTTTCAAAGTCAACCGCTGCCGTCCCCCCGCGGGGCGCAATGAGCGGCGGCTATAGGACCCACGACCGCTGCCCGATGGCCCCTCGAGGGTACGGTCGCCGCAGTCGCCGACCACAAGGTGTGGGGTCGTCGGGAGTCAAGTGCATACCCCGATAGGGATGATGTGAAAGATCCCGGGTCCGCGAAGGCCCCGGTATTTGCCAAGGCGCAGAACGGCAGCTTTCTCCCATTGATCCGCAACCTTGATGGAGAACAGCAGATACGCGCCCACTACCGCACAGGCTGCAAACGCTACAGGCTGGCCCCAGACCTTGAACGCCAGGAATCCGACGATGACCAATGCAGAAAAGAGACTCATGCTGATCGGGCACACCAACTGATGACGAATACCCGGCTCAGAGGACCTAATTCCTAGACTTGGAAACAGCATTGCGTTTCTCTCCTTTTGCTTGTTCCGGCAGCAGTTCCTCGAGCCGGCCGATCACCTCGCGAACGGTGAAACCCGCAGCCCCGGCTCGTGCGGCGAAATCCCCTACCAACTGACTGAGTTGTCGTTGGCGTTCGGCCGTACTCGGCTCGACTTTTTCGTGACTGACAAAAGTCCCCGTGCCTTGGTGGGTTGTCAGAACGCCTCGGATCTCCAGCTCGCGATAGGCACGGATGACCGTGTTGGGGTTGATCTCCAGGTCAACAGCAGCCTGACGAACCGTCGGCAACTGATCGCCACGTTGCAGCGCGCCCGAAGCGATCGCTCCCAAGACCTGATCGATCAATTGGCGGTACACGGGCACGCCGCTGTGGAAGTCGAGCTGGAACGCGAGGCGCGCGGATGGGGATGTGTTTTTCATCTAGATGACTGATGTATTAGTATACTAATACATCAACTCTACTCTGTCAACTACCAACTTGTCAATCGATCGCCCCCCAAGCGCTCCTGCGTCAGCGCGCAACCCTGCGCATCACCTGATCGCTGGTACACTGCACCTCATCAGTACCGTTTGAGGTGCCAATTTGTGACCTCAAACCCCCTATCGTTGACCTCTGAACTCTCCTCCATGGCTAAAACGCATCCCGATCAGCCGCCGAAAACCTGCCGATCTCCGTCGAGATGATCGAGCGGCGGATTTTTCTCATCCGTGGCCACAAGGTCATGCTCGATTCCGACCTGGCTGAGCTGTACGGCGAAACTACAACCCGTCTGAACCAGCAGGCCCGGCGCAACATGGACCGCTTTCCAGAAGATTTTGCCTTCCAGCTCACGCAAGAGGAGTCCGACGCTTTGATGTTGCAAATTGCAACATCAAAGACTGGTCGAGGCGGTAAACGAAAACTGCCGTTGGTCTTCACTGAGCAAGGTGTGGCGATGCTCTCCAGCGTCCTGCGCAGTAAACGAGCGGTAGCCGTCAACATCACCATCATGCGGGCTTTCGTGCGGTTACGCGAAGTCCTTGCAACTCACAAGGACCTGGCCCGAAGGATGGCCGACCTGGAGCGGGGGCAGAAAGCTCAAGGAAGGCAAATCACGGACGTTTTCAAGGCGATCCAGAAGCTCCTGGAGCCCCCGAAGGACAAGCCGAGGCGGGCTATCGGGTTTCAAGCGTCGAAGAAGTAGATCAGCTTTGAAGTCACAAATTGTGACTTCAAAAACCTGCCGAGCCGATTCACAAGCAACCCTCAACCGCTGCCTCGAGTTGTGATCACTGCCAGCGGCCGCTCAGTCGGCGCTGTCGCTACTTAGCTCCAAGTGGATGGAAGCACGGATGGGTTCACAAGCAACCCTCAACCGCTTTATGCCTCGACGTTGTGATCACTGCCAGCGGCCGCTCAGTCGCAAACGCGCGTCGGCGGCAAAATGACTTGGCGCTGTCGCTACCGGTTAGCTCCAAGTGGATGGAAGCACGGATGGGTTCTTGGATGTGCTACACGTCCTCGTGCTCGCAGAAGTGATCGTCGAGAGCCAGCTTGTTGGCGTCGGACATCTCGCGTGAGAACTGCTCCATCTCGGACGCCGGCATGGGGTCGAAGCGGTGCGCCAGGTCCGCGTTTTGGCGCACGTACTCGAGCTTCGGCATGCCCACCACCGCCGCGGCCACGGGCAGCGAAAGCGTATAGCGCAACAGCGGCTCGATACCCGCCTTGCCCGATCCGCTTCCTAGCAGTCCCTCCTGCGCGGTGACCTTCATCGCCAGCACGCCGAGGTTCTTTCGCTTCGCCACCGGCAGCGCGACGCGCTCGAAACTGTTCGAGGGGGTGGGAGAGAGGTTCTTGCCTTTCGTGCTGCGGCCTTGCAGCGCGGCGTTCAGCGCCATCTGTGTGCAATCGAAGTCGTGGCGTTCGAGCGCGGTCGCCAGGGTCTTCGGATCGACATGGCTGGTGACGCCGATGAAGCGCGCGACCTTCTCGTCGCGCAGGCGGTAGAGCGCCTTGAGCGTGCCCTTCTCGACCGCATCCAAATCGGGCGGGTACCACAAGCTATGGACGTGGAGCAAATCGATGCGGTCGGTCTGCAACCGCTCGAGGCTGCGTTCGGTCTCGCGCATCGCCTCGTCGAAATCGCGGGTCTTGATTTTGGACGCTAAGAACACCTCGTCGCGGCGGCCCTTGAGCGCCTTGCCGACCCAGGTTTCGCTCTTGCCGTTGCCGTAGGCTTGCGCGCTGTCGAAATAGCGCACCCCGAGGTCGAGCGCCAGGTGAATGGCCTCGGCGGCGCGGTCTTCATCGCCGTACATCAGTAGCCGGCTGCCGCATCCCTGCGCCAGGATCGTCACGCGCACGCCCGTGCGCCCGAGCAGGCGGGTGGGGAGGGTTTTGTCTCCCGCCGTTGCGGTGGATGTCGCGACCGCCGAAGCTACGGTTGTTCCGAGGAAACGCCGCCGGGAAAGTTGGTCGGTCATGGCTGTTCTCTCCTAGACAAGTAAGGTATCAGATCCGGTGGCGGCCGGCCGGTGGGCCGATCTCTTTTTGCGAATCACCAAGCATCGCCGTCGACAGCAGACCTGAGAACCGAGGAATCGGTCCTCGGCAAGCCTGGAGGCTTACGCCACGTTTTGCCCGGACACCTCTTCCAGCACCTGATAGACGGCTTCGGACAACTAGCCGAGCTGGGTGCACTCATGTTAGCCTGTGGTTCGGTTCGTTTCGCAGGCGTTTCAGGTAGAACCTCTATCATTTTGAAAGGTTGCGTGGGCCGGGGCGCCTTCTTGGCCCGGTTCTGCTACAAGCATGGAAAACCCTCTATTGTTCACTCCCGTCATCGGGTTGTTAGGCTTGCTCTGTTCTCTTGCTCTCTTTGTGGTCGTCGGCCGCAGTTCGCCCGGCAATGAGCGCATGCAGGAAATCTCGGCGCTCATTGAATCGGGCGCCATGGCTTTCCTGTATCGCGAGTACCAGATCCTGGCCGGTTTCGTCGTGGTGGTGGCCGGTCTGCTGGCCTGGCAGCTCAATACACAGACCGCGCTTTGCTTCATCAGCGGCGCGATCGTCTCGATAGTGGCCGGGTTCATCGGAATGAAGGCGGCCACGCGCGCCAACTCGCGCACCTGCGAGGCCGCCCGCAGCGGAGGCACCGCCGCGGCCCTGTTGGTTGCGTTCAACGGAGGCTCGGTGATGGGGCTGGCCGTCGCCGGACTCGGCCTGCTCGGCGTAGGCTTGTTCGCGCAGATCTTTGCCGGCATCGAGGAGGCCGTCTACATCAACGGCTTTGCCATGGGCGCCAGCTCGATCGCTCTGTTCGCGCGCGTGGGGGGCGGCATCTACACCAAGGCGGCTGACGTCGGCAGCGACTTGGTCGGCAAGGTCGAAGCGGGCATCCCCGAGGACGACCCGCGCAACCCGGGCGTCATCGCCGATAACGTGGGCGACAACGTAGGGGACGTCGCCGGCATGGGAGCCGATATTTTCGAGTCCTATGTGGGCTCGATGATCGCCACCATCGCAATCGCCGCGACCCTGCGAACCGACGCGCTACAACTGCTCGCTGCCGGGGCCGTTGCCGATGTCGTCAAGTCGGCGCTGATGGCGCTCCCGATCGTGTTGTCCGCTGTCGGCTTGATCGCCTCATTGATCGGTATCGCCTCGGTACAGGTATTCAAAGGTATGGGGCCGGCCGCGGCATTGCGGTATTCGGCCTGGTTCGCCGCCGTGCTCTTTCTGGGAGGAGGCTACGGCGCCATCGGGATGCTCGGCGTCAGTCACCGGGTCTTCTGGGCCGTGCTGGCCGGGACGATTGCCGGAGTCGCGATCGGCTTCATTACTGAGTACTACACCTCGATGAAGCCGGTTTTGGGAATTGCCGAGGCCTCGAAGACCGGCGCGGCGCCCAACATCATCAACGGGCTCGCGGTCGGTTTTCGCAGTTGTGCTTTGCCGGTGCTAATGATCTGTTTGGCCATCTATGTCTCGCACGAAGCAGCCGGACTCTACGGCATCGGCATCGCCGCCGTTGGCATGCTGGCCACGGTCGGGATCACGATGAGCGTCGACGCGTACGGCCCGATTGCCGACAACGCGGGCGGCATCTCCGAGATGGCCGAGCTGGGGCCCGAGGTCCGCGCGATTACCGATGAGCTCGATTCCCTGGGCAACACCACGGCCGCGATGGGCAAGGGTTTCGCCATCGGTTCGGCTGCACTCGCCGCTCTAGCGCTGTTCTCCGCCTACACGCAGGCCGTAGACGCGGTCCGCGCGCGGGCCAATCTCGAACCAATCCTCATCCAGATCAACGACTCGACGGTGGTGATCGGCCTGCTACTGGGCGGTATTCTGCCGTTCATGGTGGCGGCGATGACCATGACCAGCGTGGGCCGCGCGGCTAGCCAAATGGTCGAGGAGATTCGCCGGCAGTTCCGCGAGATCAAGGGCCTGTTGGCCGGAGAGCCCGGTGTCAAGCCCGATACGAAACGTTGCGTCGACATTGCCACCACCGCGGCGTTGAAGGAGATGGTGGCCCCCGGCCTGGTGGCGGTGAGCGCACCGGTCGTGATCGGCTTCGTCCTCGGGCCCGAGGCCCTGGGCGGCACGCTGGCGGGCGCGACGGTGACCGGTGTTCTGCTGGCGCTTTTCATGGCCAACTCCGGCGGCGCTTGGGACAACGCCAAGAAGCTGATCGAAAAGGGCGACTTGCCGGGCGAGCAAAAGGGCTCCGACGCCCACAAGGCGGCGGTTGTCGGCGACACGGTCGGCGATCCGTTCAAGGATACGTCGGGTCCTTCGATGAACATCCTCATCAAACTGATGTCGATCGTGGCCCTGGTCATTGCGCCGCTCATCGCTGTTTAGTCTCGATGTACCTGGTCGAGACCTGCGTCTTTCAACCGGATCAGGGCCTTGTAGAGCTCATTGATTCAACACGGCTTTGATGGAAGTCGGTCTTCCCCGCGCTGTCGCCGTGCTCGGATCGTTACCTTGCGGTCGACGAGAGCTCCCCGCAGTCGTCCTTCAATCGTACCGCGGCGCAGAAGTCCCGGAGGGCGCCAGGGCATAATCGCGCGAATCTTTCGGGGTCCCGATAGGGGCCTGGAAGTGGCTGAAGCCGGCCCCAGCCCGGTCGACGGAAAGTTGGACGGAACGCGATAAGTCAGCAGCAATCGTCGGCGTCCCGGGGGACATAGAATGCCGTGCCCCTAGATCGCAGACCGAACCGTAACCGTATTTGCGAAACAGGCTAGCGGCTACACCTGCGTTACGGCCCCGGAATCAATACGAAACGTCCGGTCGCAGCGCGCGGCGAAGCCGACATTGTGCGTGGCGATCACGGCCGTAACTTGGTGGGTGCGAGGCAGCGAGATGATCAGATCGATGACCGCTTCCGCGGTGTGTTGGTCGAGGTTTCCGGTCGGCTCGTCGGCCAGTAGCAGCTTCGGCGAGGTGACCAGCGCCCGCGCGATGGCAACTCGCTGTTGCTCTCCGCCCGAAAGTTCTCCGGGCTGATGTTCGGTGCGATCGGCCAAGCCGACCTCCCCGAGCCAGCGGCGGGCCTGCTCCTCAGCCTCGCCGTGGTCCATCGCGCCGATCAGAAGCGGCATCATGACGTTCTCGATCGCGGTGAACTCCGGCAGCAGGTGGTAGCTTTGCCAGACATAGCCGATGCTGCGGTTGCGGAAGGCTGCCAGCGCCGCCTCGTCGTAAGAAGAGATCGGCCGGCCCTCGACAAAGATCTCGCCGCCGGTCGAGACGTCCAGCGCCCCCAGCATATGCAGCAGCGTCGTCTTGCCGGCGCCTGATTCCCCCACCAGAGCCACGGCCTCGCCCGGATGAAGTTCGAAACTCGCGTCCGAGATGACCCTCAACTCCTCCACGCCCGAGCGGTAGATCTTGCTGAGGTTTTCGACTCTGACGAGAGGCTCTGGCATGGGGTTCGGTGGCGGGCGATTAGGAGTGGTAGACGGTTGCCGCGAAGGATGCGGGGCCTGCTACTGCGACAGTAGCTCAACAATTCGTTCCACGAGTGCTTCCGGTCCTTCGTCCGCATCCTCGACGGTGAGCTTCGCTCGCGCGTACTCGGCGCGGCGCGTTTCGTACAGTTCCTCGAAGGCGTCGCGATCTCTCGCCAGCGGGCGATGAGCTTCGCTCGCGACGCGCTGCCAGAGCCTCTCGACCGGGCAGTCGAGCCAAATCGAGATACCCTCGAGCGCCTCGCGACTATCCGCATCCACAAAGGCGCCGCCGCCCAGCGCCACAACGAGCGGGCGCCCCTCACGGACCCGCTGCACCTGTTCGAGCAGCGCGCTCCGCTCCAGCGCACGAAAGGCCGGCTCACCCTGCGCCTCGAAGATCTCGGGGATGCTCATGCCGGCGCGTTTTTCGATCTCGTCGTCGAGGTCCACGAACTCCCAGCCCAGCTCGCCGGCCAGCATCCGCCCGACGGTCGACTTGCCGCTGCCCATGAAGCCGACCAGGTAAACGCCGGGCGCGGCTTCGAGTTCGCTGATCAGTCCCATTCTAGGGGTTCATCCTTGCCATGCGGCCGTTGAGGAAGTGCGGGAACAAACGGGCCAACCCAATGAGCAACCAGCCGATGCGCGGCGTGACGATGGTTCGTTTCCCCCTGCGCAGCCCATCGAGGGTGGCTTGGGCGCACTCGTCCGCGGTGATCAAGAATCGGCTTTGGCCGGCCGCTTTTTCAGGGATTGCGCCCTGCAACACGTTCTCGCGAAACGGCGTATCCACGTAACCGGGACAGACACACAGCACCGAGATCCCGCGCTTGCTAAGTTCCATCCGCAGGCCGTCGGAGAAGGCGTTGAGCGCGTACTTCGACGCGGAGTAGAGCGTCAGCCACGGCAGCACGACCTTCCCGGCAATCGAGCTGACATTCACCACCGCTCCGCCACGCGGAATCGCCGGCGAGAGACGCCGTGTCAACTCCACCGGAGCAAGGAAGTTCAACTCGAACAGCCGGCGCACCTTGTCGGGCGACGAGTCAAACGACGGCGCGTAGAGGCCCACGCCGGCGTTGTTGATGAGAATGTCGATGCGGCCGAAGCGTTCTCGCACCTCGTCGCACAGCGCTGCGATCGATGCGGCGTTGCACAGATCGGCTGGGCAGACGACCGGCTCGGCCGGCGACACCTCGGCGGCGACCTGTTCGAGCCGCTCTTGCGACCGCGCGGTCAGGATCAGCCGCGCTCCCTTGGCGCCCAGCCGGTGAGCCAACGCCCGCCCGATGCCCGACGACGCGCCGGTAATCAGAACCGTTTTGCCCGAAAAGCTTCTGATCATTCAGGGAAGCCATAATGTAGCATGGCGACGGCAGACCTCCTCCCGCTCTTCCCCCTCGACGTCGTTCTGCTGCCCGGCGCGCCGCTACCGCTCCACATCTTCGAACCCCGTTATCGCGAGCTGATCGGAGAGGTGTTCGAACGCAAGAGCCCTTTCGGCGTTGTCTTGGTTCTCGACCAGAAGTTGAGCAACGCCGGCTGCACGGCGATGGTCGAGCGTGTGACGCAGCGCTACGACGACGGGTGCTTCGACGTCGAGTGCCGTGAGGCACGGAGATTCATGATCACGGAACTCGACCAGACCCGTGCCTACCTTCAGGGACGCATCGACTTTTTCGACGACGAACCGTCTCCGGACCCGGAACCCGAGTTGCTCAGTACGGTGTCGGCGCTAGCGCACCAGGTGATTGATCTCGAAGGTGGCACGCTGCCGCCTGAGTTGGCGGAGCTGACGGACCTGACGCGGTCGGCCGAGCCACCCGGCAAACTCAGCTTCATCGTGACCGGGGCCATCCGGCTCGAACTCCCCTTCAAGCAGCGTCTATTGACCGAGCGATCCGAAAGTCAGCGCCTCAAACTGCTCGAAATGCACCTCCCGCAGTTGACTCAGAAACTTCGCACCACTCGCCGGGCCCAACGGTTGGCCGGTTCCAACGGCCATCCGGGCTGATGAGGAAGGGCGGGGCGTGCCGGTCGGTTTTACGACGTCACCGATCTTCCGGAAATCATCAGAACGGGCTGCTACCCTGACAAATGAGGCTTGCTAAGCCGTTGGCGGTCACGTTCATAACGACCCTGATTGTTCTATGGTTGCTCCCGGGTACGGTGTACTCCCAGGAGCCGGCCTTTGCCATCGTCGGACAGGCCGTGATCGCGGGGCCCGACGGCGAGCGGTTGGGGGCGGTTGGCGCCGAGATGCGGCTTGAATCCGTTTCCGTTGCGGAAGCGGCGGAGGGGGAGCCGGAAGGATCGGGGCCGGCAGCGGTCCAAACGGACGAACTCGGGATTTTTCGTTTTGAGGGCGTCGCCCAGGGCTGCTATATCATCGTCGGCACAGCGCCCGGAATGAGCGGCCAGAGCGACATTCTTTGTCTGCCCGCGGAAGAACAGCCGTTACGCGTCGAGATCGAAATGCAAGTTGAGGTGGTCGTCGAATCGGTTGAGGTCACCGCGTCCGCCATAGCGATCGATCCCACCGAAACCTCTTCCTCCGGATCCGTGGGAGTCTCCACCCTCGACAATGCGCCGAAGGCGAATCGTAGTGTCGAGGACGTGATGCCGCTCATTCCCGGTGTCCTGCGAGGCCAAGCCGGCGAGATTAACATGAACGGCGTTCGCGCGTCGCAGAGCGGCTCGCAGTTGAACAATGTCGACATCACCGATCCGGTCGCGCGGACTTCCGAAATCGGCCTGCCGCTGAGCGTCATCTCGAACGTCGAAGTTCTTTCGACTCCGTACGACGCGCAATATGGCGGCTTTGTTGGAGCCGTGTCGACGGTCGAGACCCGGGCGGCCGACTTGTCGGATTTTCGGTTCGACCTACAGAACTTCACCCCGCGCATCCGGCGCAGGGATGGCGCCATCATGGGGATCGAGTCGAGCACGCCGCGACTCACGGTGAACGTTCCCTTCGGCGAAGGGCGGTTCGCGCTTCTGCACTCGACCGAGTACCAATTTGTGCGCGCCGACCAGGAAGACGCCAACCTGTCGCTGCTCGAGCGAGATGTGGAACGGGAGGCGTTGACGGTTTTCAACCAGTTCGACGCTCAGGTAACGGACCGCAATCGTGCGTCGGTGACGCTGCTGATCTATCCCGAGAAGCTCAATTTTTTCGGTCTCAACGCGTTTACGCCGCAGGAGTCAACGCCCGATCTGCGAAGGCGAGGGGTCCTGCTAACGCTGAAGGATAGTCACGAGTTCGAATCCGGCGGGCTGTTGCTGTCGCACCTCTCCTACCAGGATCTCGATAGTGATGTGAAGCCGCTGAGTTTCGACCCGTCGGTCATCGGGCTCGAACGCGCGAGCGGAGCTTTCTTCAACCGCCAGGCCCGTAATACGATTCGCCGCAAGCTCTCGGAGCACTACCACTTCGCCCGCACCGGCAAGCACCAACTGAAGACGGGCGTCGAGTTGGGACTGGAGTCCTATAGCGGCGACCAGACGTTCAACTCGGTTAGTTGGCTCGGTGTTAGTGACCAGCGGGTTTCCGAGTTACGTTTTACTCCCTCGGCCACGGTGCGTGCGAATAAGAGCGACCTCTCCATGTTTTTGCAAGACCAGTGGTCGGCCTCCGAAGCGCTCACCCTCGACCTGGGTGCGCGGCTCGAACGGGACTCGATCGCTACCGACTGGAACCCTTCCTACCGAGCCGGGTTTGCCTATGCCTTCGGGGGAGGGACTCGGACGGTGCTCCGCGGTGGGGCTGGGCTGTTCATTGACCGTGTCAGCCTGCTTGTGCCTACTTTCGAATCGCTGCCGCAGCGCATCGAAACCCGTTACGGACCGGGGGGCGATGTCACCTCCCTGCAGCGGTTCATTCCGCGGATCGACGGCAGAATCCGCAATGCCAGGAGTTTGGGTTGGAGCCTGCAATTGGACCGCGAACTGATAGACAACTTGTTCCTTCGGGCCGGCTACCAGCAGCGAAGAACGACCCGCAACTTTCTGATCAACCCAACCATCCCCACCGACCCGACTGAGACGGACGGCGCTCTGACGTTGAGCAACGACGGACGGGATCACTATCGCGAGTACCAAGTTACCGTGCGGTACCGGCTCAGCGGTACCGGTCACGTGACCAGTTCCTATGTTCGCTCCTCGTCGGTCGGCGACTTGAATGACCTGGGCTCCATCTACGGACCGACGCCGGCTGCCCTGATTCGCCCGAACGAGCGGGCTCCGCTGCGATTCGACGTCCCGAATCGCCTTCTGACTTGGACGGAGTTCGGACTGCCTTGGGGCCTCACCGCCATTCCGGTATGGGAGCTGAGAAGCGGATTTCCTTATTCGAACGTCAACGAGGAACGCGACTTTGTCGGCGCGCGAAACCGTGCGGGCCGTTTCCCGATCTTCAACTCGGTTGATTTGCAGCTCACCAAGAACGTGGTGATCAAGTTCAAGGGCAAAGAGCGGCGCTTCCGCGCAGGCCTGCGGCTCTTCAACGTGTTGAACACCTCTAACCCACAGGATGTCCAAGCCAACCTGGCGAGTCCCTACTACGGAACCTTCTACCGCGGAGTGAAGCGAAAGATCCGAGCCGTGTTTGAGATCGGCAACTAACTAGACCCCGGGCGCTTCAGCGTCTTTTTCTAGCCGGCTTCAGCCATTCTGGACTGCCGATCCGCCTCCGAGGACAGCTAGATCCGTGGGCTGACCCCCTACCCGATGGGCGGATCCCCGGTCGGCGTCTATCTGGTCCACTGCTCCTGCAACGCTGACACGCTGCCCCAGCTCTTGGGAACCTCTCCCGGCAAGCTGGTAAAATCGGGCGGGGAGAGGCGGGATTCCTGTCTTTGACGGCGCGGGCTGGCTCCGCGCCACCGGCCGGCTCCCAACCCTAGAAAGTCATCCAACATGGCAGAAACCAACACCCCCGCCGCCGTAGCGACACGGCAGCGTTCGCAGCAGATGCTCGAGCGTGCCAAGCGCTCGCTTGCCAGCGGCGTCAGCAGCGCTTTCCGGGCGAAGTCCGTGCCCCACCCTTTGTACTTCGACCACGGCGAGGGGCCGCGGCTGACCGACGTCGACGGCAACAGCTACATCGACTATACGCTGGCCTGGGGTCCACTGATCCTCGGACACTCGCACCCCGCCATCGCCGCCGCGGTCGCGGACACGCTGCGGCGCGGCTGGGACTACGGGGCGCAGCACGAGGGGGAGATCACCGTTGCCGAGCGGCTGGTCGAGCTCGTCCCGTGCGCCGATCGCGTGATCTTCAGCAACACCGGTACCGAGGCCGACCAGATCGCTTTTCGCCTGTCGCGGGCGTTCACCGGACGCAAGCGCATCCTCCGCTTCCAGAACCACTATCACGGCTGGATGGAGGCGCCGCCGGACACGATCTTCCTACCCTGGAACGACCTCGCCGCGGTCGAGCAAACCGTCGCCGAGTCCGGCGATGAGATCGCGTGCGTGATTCTCGAGCCGATCCTCTGCAACGGCGGCTGCATCCTGCCGGAGGACGGCTACCTGGCCAGGTTGCGTGAGATCACCGAACGCGCGGGCATCGTGCTGATCTTCGACGAGGTGATCACCGGCTTCCGCGTGCATCTGAACGGCGCGCAAGGCTTGTATGGAGTGACGCCCGATCTGGCGACGTTCGGCAAGGCGGTGGCCGGCGGCTTTCCGCTCAGCGTCATCGCAGGACGCCACGAGATCATGAAGCTGATCGAAGACGCCACGGTGTTGCACGGTGGCAGCTTCAACGGCAACCCGACCGTCCTGGCGGCCTCGGAAGCCACCTTGGCCGAGCTGTCCCGCGACGACGGTGCTGCGCTCAAAACGGCGACCCGTCAGGGCGAACGGCTGATGGAGGGCATCCGGCAGGCCGCCGCCGACGCCGGCGTGGAACTCACGGTCCGCGGCTTGGGCACGGTGTTCAAGCTCGTCTTCCCCGATGAAGGCGCGGTGACGGATTCGCGCGGGCTGACCGCCCCGCCCTCGGGCCGCCTAGGCGCCTGGCTCGAAGCCATGCTCGACAACGGTGTTTATCTACTACCCGACGGGCGTTGGTATGTGTCGACCGTGCACGGCGACGCTGAGGTCGAGGAGACACTCGATGCCGCTAGGGCGGCCCTCACCACCGTTGCGGAGCGGTTAGCGTGAGGGGCGCGGGGTGGGCCCCGCTGTGCTAGCCGATAATGTACTTTATCGTCTTGTAAATCAAGGTAGAGACGGCCCGGCTTCGACCCAATCGTCACGCGAGTCACTTCCACTGACCGGACATGTCGGCATCGCAGGGTGGTGGATGCGCAATGCTATGCTTTGTAGGCGCTCGACCGCCGAACCTCGTATGTATCGTTTAATCGGTGCGCTCTTACTCCTGGCTACGTCGCTCCTCGCAGCTCCGCCGCCTGTTTCTAAGCCCGAATCCGTAGGGATGTCCGCTCAGCGGCTGTCGCGGATTGGTCGCTGGCTGGACGGCATCATCGAACGGAAGGAAGCGGCCGGTTTCGTAACCATCGTCGCGCGGCGTGGCAAGGTGGTCCATCACGAGGCACGGGGAACGCGCGGTCTGGCCGTCTCCGATCCCATGCCGCTCGAAGCGATTTTCGACGTGGCCTCCATGACGAAGCCGATCACAGTGGTCGCCGCGCTGATGTTGCTGGAAGAGGGTGCATTCACGCTGGAGGATCCGATCTCCGACTATTTGCCAGAGTTCAAGAACCCCAAAGTACAGGTTGGCCCACAGTCCTTCGAGCCTGCCAAACGCGAGATCACGGTCCGTCACTTGTTAACGCATACTTCCGGCATTGGCGACCCGCGCCCCCGGGTTAATAGGTTCGCCTTTCCAACCCTCGAAGAGTACGCGAAGGACGCAGCCAAGCTACCGCTTCTGGCCCAGCCGGGCTCCAAGTTTCTCTATGGCGACTCGCATGACGTGTTGGGCTATTTGGTCCAGAAGGTCTCGGGCAAACCGCTGGACCAGTTTGTCGAGGAGCGCATCCTGGAACCACTCGAGATGAGCGACACCCATTATTGGCCGCCAGCCTCGAAAGACAGTCGGCGCGCCGTCATAGGCCGCAACGGCAAGGATGTGCTGGCCGCAGGCTTCCGTTGGCCGCCCGAGGCCGCTGAGGCAAAAACTTTCATCGGAGGTGCTGGCGGCATCTACAGCACGGCAGCCGACTACTGGCGTTTCTGCCAGATGCTGTTGAACGGCGGCGCGGTCGATGGACGCCGCCTTCTCGGCTCAAGGACAGTCTCGTTGATTCGTAACAATCACGACCCTTTGGGCCTGTTCGGTCAGTCCCGGTTGGTTCGGCCAGGAAGAAGCTTCGGACTTGGCTTTGCGGTCGTCAGCGACCAAAGGGACTATTTGTCGAAAGGCAGTTATTCCTGGGGCGGCGGTTTAGGGACTACCTTTTGGATCGATCCCGCCGAAGAGCTGACGGCCGTGTTAATGGTCCAGGCAAGGCCGTCCCGCCAAATGCGGCTACACGAGAAGTTCTCCGCACTGGTGTATTCCTCTATCGTGGACTAGATCCGTCCCAAGAGTAGCGTTTACATCCTATACGCGGGGCGTAAAGGTGACGGAGCCCTTTTCGAGCGTCATCGATGCGCTGACGCCTGCTCAGTAGTTTGCATCCGCGGCTGGACGCTGATCTGCACCTGGGAAAGTGCGGGACAGGCTGCTACTTTTTCAGACGGACTCGCCCCCACCAAGTCTCCATCAGCGGGGCGCTCCAACTCGCCGCTTTGAGCGATCAGTGCTCAGCGCCCCAGCCTGTTTGAGACCACCGAGTTCCATCGGTTTGCCCTCTCCGTCCGCTGCATCCAGCCAGCTACGTGAAGCGGCGAGAGGACCTGCTTGACACACATAGGACTACGCCTGAGCCGCTCTTCGTGGTAAAATAATTGATAACAAACGATTTACGAAATGGAACCAATCTCACAAGAAGAACGCGCGGAACGGGCCAGACAGATGGATGACGCTCTGGCCAGCGTGCGCCTGGAAGGCCTGGAACCCTCCGACGAAGCCAAGGCGATCTTTGAGCGCCACGTCGACGGCGAGTTGACGGAGGCTGAAATGGGCGCAGCTATCGACGCTCTCCACGACCGGAAATATGGACCCGTACGTCTACCCAGGGACGAGCGTTCTCAGAAACCTGCGTGACCTCCGCGACCCCAAGAACCTCGCGGAGTTCGAGGCCGACGCGACCGGGCGGCGGCTCAAGGAGTTGAGAAGCAAGCCAATCGGCGGTTCGTTCGACGCCAAACACCTGAAAGCGGTTCACGGTCACATCTTCCAGGACGTTTACGCCTGGGCGGGCCAGTTCCGCACGGTCAATATTGCCAGGTCCGGCCAGTTCTACTTCGCCTTCGCGAACCAGATCGATCCTTCGGTGAACAAGCTCCTTGAGCAGCTTCGCCACGAGAATCGACTCAAAGGCTTGAACGCCAAAGCCTTCACGCTCCGCGCCGGGTACTACCTGGGCGAACTCAATGCAATCCACCCATTCCGCGACGGCAACGGCCGCACGCAGCGCGAGTTCATCCGCCAGCTTGCCTCAGAGAATGGCCACAGCCTCAGATGGAGCCGCGTCTCTGCTGAACAGATGCGCGAGGCCTCGCGCATGAGTTTTCAGCACGGCGATAACACCGGCATGGCAGACATGGTCCGAACCGCCCTAAAACACTCCGAGAGGACAAGGTGGAAAAAAGGGGAGTAGTAGAGCCAGTAGAGCCCTTTTCCGCGCACTTGCCCCATCCGCTGGGGCGCCCGGCACAGTGGGACATGGCCAAGGCCAAATCCCAAAGCATCATCTCGATCGAACGCATCGCCAGCCGATCTACCTGATCCGGGGCCAGAAGGTCATGTTAGACGCCGACCTGGCCAGCCTCTACGGCGTGGAAACGAGCGCGCTGATTCGCACGATGAAGCGGAACGAGGACCGCTTCCCGGAAGATTTCTCCTTCCAGCTGAACAAGGAAGAGTTCGACGACTTGAGAAGCCAAACTGGCATCTCAAGTTGGGGTGGCCGGCGCTACGCACCGTACGTCTTCACCGAGCAGGGCGTGGCGATGCTCTCGGGCCTTCTCCGGAGCAAGACGGCCATCAAGGTCACGTGGCTATCATGCGCGCCTTCGTGCGGCTGCGCGAGATGCTGGCCACCAATGAAGACCTGGCCCGCAAGGTCGCCCAGCACGACCGTCAGATCGCCCTCCTGTTTGACCACGTTCAGACGCTGCTCGATCCGCCCCGACCGAAGCAAAGGCGTCCCATCGGCTTCATCCATCCGAAGGACGACTGACGCGCGCAGAACCCTTGACACTATCGGCGGCCCGGGGGAGACGGGGAAGGCCTATTCCTTCGCGCTGCCGGCTGCGGTTGGTAGCGTTCAACCTGGTTCTGATCTTGACCGGCTTGGGCTTGCGCCAGATCGAAGGCCGCCTGCATTCTGATCCAGCTTTGCGGTGGTGAGCCGAACGCCTTCGATAGCCGAATAGCCATTTCCGGAGGGGCGCCTGCCTTGCCGTTGATCAGGCGCGATAGGGCAGCCCGGCTAACGCCAAGCACCTTGGCCGCTTCCGTCACCGACATGCGCAAAGGTTGCGTAAAGGTTGCGTAAAGGTGACGGTTGCGTAAAGGTGACTGCGTAAAGGTGCGTAAAGGTGACGGAGCCCTTTTCGACGGCGTTACCGATGCGCTGATGCTTCCTCGGTGGCCTCTGGTCGCGGCTGGACGCTGATCCGCACTTCAACTTGCCGGCCGAGCTTGTTTAGCACGGTCATCAGCCGATCGATGGTGAATCGGCCGAGTTGCGCGTTGCGGATGCGGGTGAAGTCCGCGTGACTGACGCCGGTCCGCTTCTCGGCCTTGCGCGTAGACAGCCCTTCATCGTCCAGAATGCCGATGATCGATGGTACGGGCGGCCAGAAGCCCTTGGTCTGCAGCACGTCGGCGTCAGGGTGGCCGAAATCGCGGAACACGTTGCCGCTGCCATGCACAAGCTCAAAATTGTGGTTGGGGTCGGTCATTGCCTCAGCTCCGTTCCCAAAGCGTTTGAGCAGGGCCTGACCCAACAGGACCTACTCACGAAGAGCATCCCTGCTAGCGTGCTCCCAATCTAAGTCGGCTGCGTTGAGGAGGTCGGCGGCGTACCGGCGGCTATGACCCTCGGCTCGGCGGATTTACCCCTCACTGGCGTTTGGGGCTCTGTCTGCTTCACTGGTAATGGCGTGCCGAAGACCATCCAGTAGGTTTCGTCGGCTAGGCGAGCGACCGACTGATTTAGCTCGCCGGCTACGTCACGGTACCGGCGTGCGAGCTCGTTGTCGGGTACGATGCCGCAGCCGACTTCGTTGGTCACTAGGATGAGGCCCCGTGGCTTTCCTTGGGGCCCATGCCCCTCGAGGCCACTCCATGCGATAAGGTGCTGTTCGAGGCGCTCGATCTCTTGTGCCGCGTTGTGGTCGGGGCTGAGTAGGACGTTGCTTAGCCAGAGCGTGAGGCAATCGACGACGAGGCCGTCGTAAGCGCCCGCGTTGCGGGCGAGCGCGCCGGCAAGATCGAAGGGCTCTTCGATCGTCGTCCAGTCGGGGCCGCGGGCGGACTGGTGGCGGCGGATGCGCTCGGCCATCTCGTCGTCGCCCGCTTGCGCTGTCGCGATAAAGGCGCGGCGCTCGAAGCGCTCGGCGGCATAGTCGAGCGCGAAGCGGCTCTTGCCGCTGCGAACGCCGCCGCCGACGAGCACTATACCCACAGGCTGCTCCGGGCCGACCGCAACAGCCAGATGAAGAACGGTCCGCCGAGCATCGCCGTCATCACGCCGACGGGGATCTCGGTGGGCGCCATGGCCGTGCGCGCCACCGTATCGCACATCATCAAGAACGCGCCGCCGGCGAAGAACGACGTCGGCACGAGCACGCGGTGATCGGCGCCCAACACCATCCGCAGCGCGTGCGGCACGATCAGTCCGATGAAGCCGATCGGCCCTGTCAGCGAGGTGATCGACGCCGTCAAAAACGACCCCAGCAAGTAGCAGGTCAGCATCAGGCCGCCCAGGCTCACGCCCCGCGTCGCAGCCCACTCCTCGCCGACCGAAAGCAGGTTCAACTGATTCGACTTCGCGATCACCACCGCTAACCCGCCGACCACCGCCACTGCCAAAATGCCCAGCGTGCTGTACTCCATGGAATCAATGCCGCCCATCAGCCAACGCACGATCGCGAACGATTGCGTGAACCCGGCCGAGTAATGGAGAAACAGGATTGCCGCCATGCAGATACTGTTGATCGTCACGCCGGTGAGCAGCAGCGTGAACGACGACATGCGGCGTCCTTGTGACGCGATGGAGACGACCACGGCAATCGTGATCGCCGCGCCCGCGAAGCCCGTGAGCCAAACCGCCGGGAAGATGCCGACCGTGCGCCAACCGAGGCAGATCGCCACCACCGCGCCGAGCGCCGCGCCGCTCTGTACGCCGAGCGTGAAAGGTGTCGCCAGGTTGTCGCGCAACAGCGCTTGAAACAGGACGCCCGCCAACGCCAATGCGCCGCCGGCGAGCCCGGCCAGCAACACGCGGGGGAGCCGGACTTGGAAGAGGATCTCTTTGTCGGGCGACTCGCCGGCCCAGGCGCGCGCGAAGGTCGCGTCGCTCGATCCGATCAAGGGCATCAGTGCCGTCATCACGACGAAGAGTGCGAGCGACACGCCCACGGCGACCCAGAACTTCCGGCGGCTCATCATCGGGTTTTAGCTTCCCCCGACCCGTCCGCCTCTTCGTAGAAGACCCACGGACGTCCGCGCGGGCCTTCGCGGATCTCGGCTCGCACCTCGAACACGTCGTGCAGCAGCTTCTCGCGCAGCACTTCTTCGACAGTGCCGTCCGCGGCCACCGCTCCGTTGGAGAGCACGACGATGCGGTCGGCGTAGCTCGCCGCGAGATTCAAGTCGTGCGTGACGGCCAGCACAGTGAGCCCTTCGCGCGCCAGCCGCCGCAGCAGATCGTAGGTGCGGACCTGGTGCTTGAGGTCGAGATAGCTGGTCGGCTCGTCGAGCAGCAGCACCTTCGGCTCCTGCGCCAATGCTCCGGCGAGTACGACGCGCTGGCGTTCGCCGCCGCTCAACGCTCGGAAGTCGCGATCGGCAAACTGCCAACTGTCGGTGGTCTCCATCGCGCGGCGCACGACCTGCCCGTCCTCCGGCGATTCGAACAGACCGTTGCAGTAGGGCGTGCGGCCCATGTAGACGACTTGCTCGGCGGTGAAGGGGAACTCGAGGCGTACCGTTTGGGGGACGAACGACATCTGCTTGGCGAACTGCCGTTTGTTCCAGGCGGACACCTCCCGGCCATGAAAGCGGCAGCTTCCCTCATAAGGGTTGAGCACGCCCGACAGCACCGACATCATCGTCGACTTGCCGGCTCCGTTCGGGCCGACGATCGCGACCAGCGCCGCTTCGCCGAACGTGAGGGAGAGGCCACGCAGGATCTCGGCCTGCCCGAAACGAACGCGCAGGTCGTCGAGGGCGTAGACCTCGCTCACCGGTTGGCCTCGTTGGTTTGGCCGGCCTCGGGGTGGATCATCTCAAGCAACAGCCGTGCGGCTTTGACCACGCGGGGGCCGGGCACGACAAAGGCGTCTTCGGCGACGGAATAGACGCGTCCGCTCTCGACCGCCGGCAGGCCGGGGATGCGCTTCCACAGTTCGGCGACGGAACGCGTGTACTGCTCGGTTGCCTGGTCGGTGTCGCCCATGTCACCCATGTCGATGATCACGTCGGGGCGCTTGGCGTAGACTTCCTCGCGCGGGATGCGCGGATAGTGGCTGGCGGCGGCGCCGAAGACGTTGCGTCCGCCGGCGACCGCGATCAACTCGTTCAGGAAGGAGCCGCGGCCGACGACCATCAGGTCTTGGATCGTCCCCGGCGTGCGGCCGACGACGAACATCACACCGCGACGGGGCCGGCCTGTGGCTTGCGATTCGATCTGTTGCAAGGCGGAGCGGATGCTGCTTACCCTTTTTTCGGCGAGAGGGCGAATGCCCGCGCGTTCACCGAGAAGCAGCATCGAGTCGTAGACGCCGGCGAGGTCGTTATGCTGCAACTCGAAGACGTTGAGCCCGACGTTGCGCAAACGTCCGCCGAGTTGCCCGTGCTCTTTGAGCACGACGACCAAGTCGGGCCTCATTTGGAGGACAGTTTCTAGATTGGGGTGCAGGTAGGAACCGATTTTCGGCTTACGGCGCACCTCCGGTGGATAGTGGCAGAACTCGGTCACGCCGACGACGCGGTCGCCGAGCCCGAGATCGTAGAGCATTTCGGTGATCGAGGGCGCGGTGGAGATGATGCGCTGGGGTGTTTGGGCTTGGAGGGGCAGGGCTGCGGAGAAGAGCAGGAGTGCGAGGGCCGCGGCTCGCCACCAACTGCAGTAGAGGGATGTGTCTGTCGGTACCTTGCGATGCAAGACGGGGTGGGAGCCGTGCTCGCGAGGACAGTCAGCCAATTTTCGCGCACGCAGGATATCGGTAAGCGGTTGATTCCATGGGCGCGCGAAAAATGGTGACAGTCCCCCGAGGGAAGCGCATCGGTTTTTGCACGGGAACGTCGAACCCGCGGATCTCAAGACCGAGATCCGCGCTACGGGCTCTCCCGGTTCAGCAGGGTTCGAACGGTAGATGGGAAGTGTAGCCAACAATCCAGCCGACCTCACCTTTCTCCTCGAGGCAGTGTCCGGCAAAACGCGTGCGGCAGGTCTCCTGGCTTTCGGCGGTCGCGGCCGATGTTCGCGGCAACGCGCCCACGCCGATCACAGTGGCGGGACCGCGCGGGACTTTCACCCGCTTCCCTATTCTCTCCCTCCCGATTCTGGCCCTCCGGACTGGTCGCGCCGGGGCGGGTGCATCTCGGACCGCTCCCTTACGGTCACGGCTCGGTTCACGGGCGGGAGCACCGCATGCGTACGGTGGAGCCCTCGGACTCCGCCGTCCATCCTGGAAGGTATCAGTTGCCGATTCTGAAGGTCAAGGTGAACCGAGCCGTGACCGTAAGGGAGCGGTCCGAGATGGACCCTGACGTTACCTCAAAAGGCCCTAGGTCGGGAAACTGTCTCATTGACCCATCAGGCTACGCGCAGTGGCCGCTGGGCGGACATGCAGGCGGCCAGGGCCTACCGCGCTAGGCACATCCGGGGCAGGTCGAAGGCTCGTGCCGGACCGCTCCCTTACGGTCACGGCTCGGTTTGTGCAGGTCGGTTTATGGGGCGGTTTGGCGGTTCTTGAATTCGGCGGACCAGTTTTGGACGACGTGGATGGAGCGCGGTTTGGCGGTCGCGTCCCCCACTGGCTCGACGAGAATAAACCTCTGCCCGTCGTCGGAAACGTCATACTGCGGCTTCAGGGCAGCGCCGGCCAGTAACCCTGCATTGTCAAAAAGCGGCTTGGGTAAGTCCGCTGAGAAGCCTTCGTTTCCGCTGACCGGTACCGACATGAGGGTCGTGACCTCGACGTAGAAAAGCTCTTTCCCATTCTTGCCCCAACGCGGCTGGTTACCTCCGTCGACAGAGATTTTTGTCACCCGGCCCCCTTGCGGGAACGGCCGCACGTAGACCTCATACCGACCCGATTGATCTGAGCAGTACGCGACGAAACGCCCATCCGGCGAGAATGTCGCGACTCGCTCATTGAAGGGTGTTTGCACAAAGACGACGGGATCGGAAGTGCTGCCTCCCGGCTCGAGCTCCCGGTACCAAAGGTCCCGCTGCGTGTTCGGATCCCCCCGGGTGTGATAGATCAGATACCTGCCGTCGGGAGACCAGTCCGGGTCGTACTCGGAGAGGGGTTCATCGGTTAGTTGGGTCTCTTCGCCGCTCCCGTCAGCCGATGCACTGAAGATCCCTGTGGAATTCCCCCGGAAAGAAGCATAGGTGATCTGTTGGCTGGAAGGAGTCCAGGTGGCTTCGAGATCACCGTCCGGATTGAAAGTGATGCGCGTTGCGCCCCCTCGCTCGATGTCGTGAACCCAGATGTCGCCGTTGCCACTGATCTGGCTCTGTACCACGACTTGCCGGCCGTCGGGTGAGAGGGACGGCCTCGCCATGCGCCGCTGGGGTTGCCCGATCGTCTCCAACTTTTCGCCGGCTCGGCTTCGCCAGACCAACTGCCGGTCCTCGCTCGCTGCATCGGCATACACAAGCGTTCCGTCCCTGGCCACACTCGGACTCCAGGCATTCTGAGCAAGCGGAAAGGCCTCGCCGGTTGCTTTCAACGTTGCAACCGAGAACGGTAGGGCCCACAGACCGTTAGCACGGTGGAATAACAGATGGCCGCCGGGCGAGTAATAGGGCCAGCGTCCATCCGCTATCAAGTCGTTCCGCTGATCCTGCAGGTTCCTGACAACGATCTTCGACACGCCGAAGGTGCCCGTAACAAACGCGATGCTACGCGCACTCGCTTCGGCGGGGAAAAAGTGAGGTGTCGTGGTGAGCGGCCCCATCGATTCGTCGGGGTCGAAAAGAATCTCAGGAGTGCCGCCGCGTGCCGGGACCTGGAAAAGCCGCAGCGGGAAGTCCGAGCTGAACACGATCGAATCCCCCTCAGGGCTCCAAGCGCCCCCGCCGAACACCCGGTGCGGCAACTTGCAGAGAGTCATCGGAGCCCCGCCGCGCACAGAGGCTTTCCTTAGTTCGGTCTCTGTGACAAAACCGACGAACTCACTGTCAGGGGACCAGAAGGGGCCTCGGGCTTCTGCGGTGCCGGCCAGTTCGCGAGCTTCTGCTTGGTCCAGGTTGCGAATCCAGAGCTTCGTCTCCCCCTCGCCGGCGGCATAGACGATCCGCTTGCCATCGGGCGAGATGGCTACGCTCCCTCCTGACAGAATGCCCGGAGTAGACAGATTGTCAGGAGTGAAGGAAAACCGACGCAGAGGTGCCTCGGGGACCGATTGGTTCAGCCAGAGAAACGCGAAGACGGCGGCGAGGCCTATCGCCAACAGGGAAACGGCCGCGGATACCAGATGCCTGCGACGTCCCCTTGTTTGGGCCCTTTGTGCATCGCTCTCCGGCAGGATCTTGATGGCGACGGAGCGATGGAGTTGAGTGTCCTCGGCGCGGTAGGTGACCGCGTCGCCTTCCTCGCTGACACGCTCGATGACACGGTAAGGGGCTAGGGCTTGCTCGATGCCTTCCGCTTCGGCATCTGGGGGTGCGGTGGGCGATGTCTGGTCGCCGTGGTCCGTTGCGGGGCCCGCGGGCACGGCATGCCGTGCCCCTACATCAGCGGCCAAAGGCCCCAGATCGGTCGCGGGGCTGGTGCGGATGGCGGCGGACTTGCCGGATTTGAGCTTGTCGCAGAGATTCTGTAAATCGACGATGATCTCGTCGGCGTGTTGATAGCGCTGCTCACGGTCCTTAGCCATACACTTGCCGGCCAGCCACTCCAATGCCATCGGGACAGCCGTCCGCAGGCCGGTCATCGGCTCCGGCTCTTCGTTGGTGATGGAGTACATCACCGCTTTGTCATAGTGGCCCTTGAACGGCTGTTGGCCCGTGACCATTTCGTAGAGGACGACGCCCAGTGCCCAGATGTCGGTGCGATGGTCCAGATCCATGCCGTAGGTCTGCTCGGGCGACATGTAGGTGACCGTGCCCATCGTCTCGTCCATGCGGGTGAGTTTGGAGCGGTCGGCCAGCAGGGCCAAACCGAAGTCCATGATGGTGACCCGGCCGTCGTCGCCGATCATTAGGTTGGCGGGTTTGATGTCGCGGTGAACGACCTTCTTGGCGTGTGCGGCCTGCAAGCCCTTGGCGGTTTGGATGGCGATGTCGAGCACGTCCTCAAGCTTGAGTGGGCCGCCCTCGATTTTTTTCTCGAGGCTGTCGCCCTCGACGAAGGCCATCGAGATGAACGTCTTGCCCTCGACCTCGTCGATTTCGTAGACGTGGCAGATGTTGGGGTGGTTGAGACCCGCCGCGGCTTCGGCTTCGCGCGTGAAGCGTGCCCGGATTTCTTCGTCGTTGAGAAGGTGGGCGGCGAGGAATTTGAGAGCGACCGGGCGCTTGAGCTTGGTGTCTTCGGCTTTGTAGACGATGCCCATCCCGCCTTGACCGAGTTTGGCGGTGATTTTGTAGTGCGAGATGGTGCGGCCGATCATGGGTTCTGCCTAATCATAGGTGATGATTATGCGTGGGGGAGCCGCGCCGATTGGGCGCGTGGGCTTGCGGTGGTCTCGGACAGCATGCTGTGCGGGCGGTGGTTTTCCAGGAGCTGACTGCGTAGGGGTGGTTGCATCTCGGACCGCTCCCTGACGGTCACGGCTCGGTTGGCGGGGCTTACACGACAAGGGCGGCGGGAACCGAGTGCTACAATCTTCGGCTGCGGAGGGAATCGACTATGAAGAGTACACGTCAGTGGACGGCCGCCGCGATCTTGTCGGCAGCGCTGCTCGCGTCCTGCAATGTTTCTTTGAATGAACCCGACTCGGAGGAGAATGCCACCGTGGAAAAGCAATTCATGAATCTGCCGCACTTGCCGAAGCCCGCCGGCTATACGCACGTCGTCACCTCGCCGCCCGGCAAGATGGTGTTTCTGTCGGGGCAAGGGGGCGCCGGGGAAGACGGCGAACTTCCCGATGACTTTGCCACACAGGCCGAGAACACGTTCAAGAACATCCAAAAGTGCCTCGAGATGGCCGGCGCGAGCTTCGACGATGTCGTCAAGATGAACTACTACCTGATTGAAGTCGAGAGGCTGGCCGAGGTGCGCGACATCCGGGCAAAGTACATCAACATGGATACGCCGCCGGCTTCGACGTTGGTCGAGACACCGTTGATCGGCGCCCTGCAGATTGAAGTAGATGTCGTTGCCGTTGTGCCGGAGTAGCTTGCCGGACGTCGCTTCCAGCCGGGGCTTGTGTCGGCCACAGGGCAGGACCGTCTGTTGCGGCTTAGGGGCGGACGCTGCGGTCCGCCCCTACAAGGGTTACCTACTGTTCAAAGGGCCTGCGGTGTGTTGCGGGAGGTGGGCACAGCATACCGTGCCCCTACATTTTGGCCGGTGCTGCTAGGGTAACGGCTGGTCCTGTAGGACGATCGATTCCAATTCGTAGAAAGTGCCGAAGTGCCTCGACCCCTCCTCCGATAGGATGTCCGGGCACGAGGTCATGCCGGAAGTCCCTAGAAGGATCGACAGCGGCCCGCCATGGTAGTTGATGGACGCGGCGCGGGCCAACTCCCGTTCGGTGGCGATTTCGTAGATGACCTTCTCGGTCATCGTCAGGCTTCCCGATAGTTCCGAGAACGTTTTCCTCACTCCATAGGCGGCGCTGATGGTGGGTATGGGTTGTTCGTCGATCTTGCCGGCGTCGGACCTGGAATAGCGTACATGCTCGCCTTGCTGGTAGGGGTGCGGAGCCTCGACGAATTCGAAAGAGCCGTCCCGGAGGTATTGCGCGGCCTCGTAGGGGAACAGGCGGGTGCGGAAGAAGCCCCTCGCTTCAACTTGATCGGAAACCGAAGGGACGGCGTGCTGCGAACACATCCGGTCGAACTCCCAGCGTCCGGGGAGGTACGAGGCGACGATCACCACCGCCACGATTGCCGCGGACACAAACCACGCCAGCCACCTTACATTGCTGGTAGGGGCCTGGCTGGTGGAGAACGTCGGGGGCGCCAATCGTTGAACGAGGGGGCGTACCGCGAGGCGATAGAGCAGCCACGTAACGGGCACCAGCAGCAGGGGTCCGAAGATCGCCAGCAGGAAACCGATGCCAATCAAGAGGTCTGACATGCGGGTAGCCCGTGGCTGCCGCGGGAGGCTGCCCTAGTAGGGAACGAAAACCCTTCTTGATGAAACGGCCAACCGACGAAGGCTACCTACTCAGCGTTGCCGCCGTCGCCAACGGGCTCGGATGTGGGTGCGTCAACAGCCACGGGCTCGGCTGGGGCGGATTCGCCGTCGGCCGGCGCGTCTTGCGGCTCACTCGTCCCCGAGCTGGTAGCCCGCTTGCGCGATGATCCGCGGCCGCGCGCGGAGCGGGTCCGGCGAGTGGTCGTCGATCGGCGGGCACGGCTGCGGCGAGGCTTGGTTTCCGGCTCGGCGTCGGCCTCGGCATCGGCGGGTTCCGCGTCGCCCTCGGTGGTTTCGCCGTCCTCCTGGCCCGACCCGCTCGACTCCAGCGGCCGGCCCAGTTCCTCGCCGGGATAGTAGCGCAGCCCGTGCTCGGGATCGGCGCCTACACCGACCAGACCCTTGTCGACGGCGAAGTTCAGTAACTCCGCGAACTCCGAGAATCCGAAGTCGGTCTCCTTGAAAGCCGGATCGGCGGCCTGCACGAGCGCCTGAATCTCCTTGGCGGGGATGCCCATGTTGAGCAAATCGATGTTGCTGGTGAGGACTTCCTGCAAGAGCGGCAGTGCATCTTCGGGCGCGCGTTCGCCTTCGGTCTCGGCCCCTTTGGCGGCTTCCTTGCGCTCGACGACCGACTGACCGTCGACCTTCTTGACACTGATGAAGCCCTCTCCGACCAGCTTCTCGGCGAGCTGAGAAAACGACGAGGCGCCGTAGTCGCGCTCGTTGAAGGCGGAGTCGAGCTGCTGCATCGTGCTCTTGAGCAGTCCGAGTTGCGGCAGCACGCCGCGCAGGTCGAGCGCGTGCAGGGCCCGGTCGACGAGGCTCACGGCCCGTGAGATGGGCAGCGAACGGCGTGCGCGGCCGCGCTGCGCTCCTGCGCCGCGCCGCGAACGCGGCGACACGGTCTCGAGCAGCGACTCGTAGTTGATGAACTCGTGACAGTTACGCTGCAGGATCGTGCTGGTAAAGGCCTTGCCACCCACCACGTAGACGCGCTTGTTGAACTGCTTGAGCTTGTTGACCAGCGCCATGAAGTCGCTGTCGCCGCTGACGATGGCAAACGCGTTGATGTGGTCGCGCGTGAACGCCAGTTCGAGCGCGTCCAAGGCGAGGTTGATGTCGGCGCCGTTCTTGTCACCGCGGGGCGTCGAGTCGCGCTGCACCATGTGCACGCCGTGCTCGCTGAACGAGCGCGCCGCGCGGCCATGACGGCTCCAGTTGCCGTAGGCGACTTTCGAAACGACTTCGCCGCGCTCCTTGAGGCCCTCGAGGACGTACTTGACGTCGAAATCCCGGTGCAGAGTTGACTTCACTCCGATGTCGATGTTGTCGTAGTCGATGAAGACTGCGAACTTCAGTTTTTCTTCCACTGGGCTTATTATAGCCTTTGCGAAACGGTTGAAAACATTTGTTTCGGTTTATGTTTGGGGCCGGTGCGAGCTGGAGTCGTTCGGTGGGTCCGGCACAAGAGCCGAGCATGGCTCGGCTCGGCACGCCACGGGCGTGCGCCACGCCTGTGCTCTGTTGCCCGACGCGAACAGCATGCCCGGGCAGGCACTACTGTTGCATTGCGGACGCCTCGTTTGCATAGACACCGCTACGGCGTGAAAAGTTCGAGGCCGAATCCGGTCTTCGCAAGGCACGCGCCTCACGCTACATGCTTCATGTGCCGCCCGCGTTCGCCGACGCTTATAATTCGGACATTACCCCGCCGAAGTTGTCAGAACCGGAGCCAACCATGACGTACCCGCGCCCTCGCAGCACTCGAAGCCTACTGATCGCCGCACTCCTACTTCTCGCTCTCGCACCCGCGCAAGCCGACGAGGTCGAAATCCCGTACGAAAAATTCGTACTCGATAACGGCCTCACGCTCATTGTCCATGAAGATCACAAGGCCCCCATCGTCGCGGTCAACCTCTGGTATCACGTCGGCTCGAAGAACGAAAAGCTTGGCAAGACCGGCTTCGCCCACCTGTTCGAGCACCTCGTGTTCAACGGCTCGGAGAACTTCAACGACGACTACTTCAAGCCGCTCGAAAAGGTGGGTGTCACCGATATCAACGGCACCACCAACTCCGACCGCACCAACTACTTCCAGAACGTACCCACTCCGGCTCTCGATCTCGTGTTGTGGATGGAGTCGGACCGCATGGGCCACCTGCTGGGGGCGATCGATCAGGCCAAGCTCGACGAGCAGCGCGGCGTCGTCCAAAACGAGAAGCGCCAGGGTGAAAATCAGCCCTACGGCGTGACGCGCCAGCTTCTGACGGAGAATACCTATCCCGCCGGCCACCCCTATTCGTGGTCGACGATCGGTTCGATGGACGACCTCAACGCCGCGTCGCTCGAAGACGTGCAGGAGTGGTTCAAGAAATACTACGGCCCCTCGAACGCCGTGATCGCCATCGCCGGCGACATCGATCCGCAGACGGCCAAAGCGAAAGTCGAAAAGTACTTCGGGCACATCCCCGCGGGCGAACCCGTGGCCAAGCAGCAGGTGTGGATCGCCAAGCGCAGCGGTACACACCGCCAGACCGTGCAAGACCGTGTCCCGCAGGCGCGAGTCTACATGGTGTGGAACATTCCGGAGCGGGGTTCAGAAGAGATGTCGACGCTTGATCTTGTCACCGACGTGCTCGGGCTGGGCAAGAACTCGCGGCTATTCAAGCGCCTCGTCTACGAGGACCAGATCGCGACGAGCGTCTCGTCGTACGTCTTTCCGAACGAGATCGGCGGGCAGCTTTACATCGTAGCCACCGCCCAGCCCGGCGGCGACCTCGAGAAGGTGGAGGCCGCCATCCGCGAAGAGCTGGACAAGCTGCTCAAGAACGGCCCGACCGAGGCGGAACTCGACCGCATCAAGACGCAGTACCGGGCGCGCTTCATTCGCGGCATCGAGCGCATCGGCGGGTTCGGCGGCAAGTCCGACATCCTGGCGCAGAACGAGGTGTACGCGGGCTCGCCGGACTTCTACAAGACCCTGCTCGAGCGCGCCGCCGCCGAGACGCCCGAGAACATGCGTAAAGTCGTGGCCGAGTGGCTCTCCGACGGCGTCTACGTTCTCGAAGTCCACCCCTTCCCGAAATACAAGAACAAGGATGAGGGCGTCGACCGCTCGAAGCTGCCTGAGATCACCAACTTTCCCAAACTCGACTTGCCCGAGCTACGGAAGGCGACGCTCTCCAACGGGCTGAAGGTCATTCTTGCCGAGCGGCGCGAAATCCCGGTCGTGGATTTCCAACTGCTGGTGGATGCCGGTTATGCGGCCGACCAGTTTGCCGCCGCGGGTGTCGCCGGCATGGCCCTCGACATGATGGACGAGGGCACCGCGACGCGCTCCGCGCTCGAGATCAGCGAGGCCTTGGAGAACCTCGGCGCCAATCTGTCGACCGGCTCAAGCCTCGACAGCTCCACCGTAAGCCTCTCGGCCCTCAAGGAAAACCTCGACGCCTCGCTCGACGTGTACGCCGACGTGATCCTCAATCCCTCGTTCCCCGAGGCGGACTTTCAACGGCTGAAGAAGCGGCGTATGGCGCGCATCCGGCAGGAGAAATCGACCCCGGTGTTGACGGCGCTGCGCTTGCTGCCGGGCATGGTCTACGGCGAAGGCCATGCCTACGGCAATCCTTGGACCGGCACGGGAACGGAAAAGACCGTTACCGAGATGAAGCGCGAGGATCTCGAAGCCATTCACGGCACCTGGTTCCAGCCCTCGAACGCGACGTTGATCGCCACAGGCGACACCACGCTCGATGAACTGGTTCCCAAGCTCGAGTCGCGGCTGGGCGCGTGGAAGGACGGCGAGAAGCCTCCCAAGAAGAATATCGCCGAGGTGCAGAACCGCGAGGCCCGCGTGCTCTATCTGGTAGACAAGCCGGGCGCCCTGCAGTCGGTCATCATCACCGGCCTGCTCGCCCCGCCGACCAACAACCCGGACGAAATCGCAATCGAAACGATGAACAACATCCTCGGCGGGACGTTCACTGCGCGTCTCAACATGAACCTCCGCGAAGACAAGCACTGGTCGTACGGCGCTCGCAGCATGATGTTCGATGCGCGCGGCCAACGGATCTATCTCACCTACGCGCCGGTGCAGACCGACAAGACGAAGGAGTCGATGGCCGAGGTGGATAAGGAGATGCGCGAGATTCTCAGAGAGCGTCCCGCGGATGCCGACGAGCTCGATAAGTCGAAGCGCAACCAAACGCTGCGGCTGCCGGGGCGCTTCGAAACCAAGGGCGCGTTGCGCGGCGCGATCAGCGAGATCGTGCGCTTCGGCCTGCCCGAGGACTACTACGAGACCTACTCCGGCAAGGTGCAAGCGCTGGAGCTGAGCGACATCAATGCCGCCGCCGAGCGGGTTGTGAAACCGGACCGGCTGGTGTGGATCGTCGTGGGGGATCTGGCGAAGGTGGAGGCCGGCATACGTGAGCTTGGCTTCGAAGAGATCCACCACATGGATCCCGATGGGAATGTGTTGGATTAGGTAGGTTGTGGGGTCTGCGAAGCGCACACCCGGTGGCGGGCTCGCCCCGAAGTCCCACTCGTGCGCTAGCTCCGGAAAAGAACTAGGCCAAGCTCCGCCAGACTGCCCGCAATTCATCCAACCCTAACTCTTGGGCGCGACGGCTTGCCTGCGGCAGAGCCGCGACGCGGGAGCGCTCGTACCGCACGGCTAAGTTGTTCAGCAACGTCTTTCGAGGATGCGCGAAGCAGGCCTTCAAGAACTCCACCAAGTCCGGCTCGACCTGGGCGCCCCTGCGCATGGCTAACCGCACGACCGCCGACGTGACCTGGGGCGGCGGCCGAAAGCACCCGGGCGCCACGGTGAACAGCAACTCCGGCTCCGCGTACAGCCGGCTCAGCACACTAAGGAAGCCATAGCCCCGCGAGCCCTTCACGGCGACGACCCTTTCGGCCACCTCCTTCTGCATCAGGAACACCGCTTGCTCGACCTGCGGGGCGGCCGCGAATAGCCTTCGCAGGATTGGAGAAGTGATGTAGTAGGGGAGATTGCCGGCCACCAGAGCAGGCCGCTCGGAGCGGTTGCGGATTAGCTCGGCGAGGTCGATGTCGAGCACGTCCGCCTCGATGATCTCCAAGGGGGCGTTGGCGAACCTGGTTTGTAAGCCCGCGGCCAGATCACGATCGAGTTCAATGGCTGCCACCTGCGCGCCGCGGTCGAGGAGGTGTTCGGTCAGGGCGCCCTGGCCGGGGCCGATCTCGACGACCAGCGAGCCGGGCTCGATCGGTAAGCAGGAGGCAATGCGTGCCAGGACGCCTTGGTCGTGGAGGAAGTGCTGTCCCAGGGGAGGACGCGGCCTAGCACGCATTTCTCGCCAACTGGTGTGGCATGCCGTCAGTGTAACGGGATGGTGCGGCCACATCGCCTTCCCACGGTGGACTATGATCAGTGGTGGTGACAGTCGACACTCGAGAGTACACGGGCCAGCAAGCGGATGTTGCCCGCCTGTACGATCTGTTGCGGACTTCGCGGCTGAGCCAGAAATACTACGCCCACAGGCTGAAGGCATGCAAGACGTGGATGTTTCGGATGGACATCGTGACCGCGCTGGCGGCTTCCAGCGCCTTTGTGGGCCAGGCGTTTCTTCAGGAGTTTGCCGGCGGCGCAGTCGTGACGGGTTTATTGGGCGCCGCAGCGCTCATCGCCGCGATTCGGCCGGTTCTGAAGATGTCCGACCAGATTGACCGTTTTTCACGCCTGCACTACGGCTGGGGCAAGATCCACTATGAACTCGGGACCTCCTCGCGGACATCCGTCGTCACGATGGGGTAACAGCCTCGCACCAGCCTACCGTGGTCGACATCTCCGAACGCTTCAAGGCGCTGTCCCTGGAAGATGACCCCGGCCCGGACCGTGCGCTTGTCAAGAAGTTTCAGATGGAAGTGAGCGCGGAAATACCCGCCGACCGCCTCTGGATTCCGCAGTCTTGAGGCTGATCTCCAAATGTCGAACGGCAAGAAGCAACCACCCTCACCTCCTCCGCAACCGCCCGTCCCACCCCGACCGCCCGATTGGCCTTTGACGGAGGGTCCCGGCCCGGCCGTCGAACCGACCGAGCCTTGGGATCCGCCCCCACCACCGCCGACGAAAGACGAGTAGATCGGGAAGATCGCAGTTCCCGTCTGGGCCGTTGCAAGTCCAGTATGCGAAACTGCTGTCCAGTGCCCATAGGCTGGCGGTCTTGCGGCAGCGTCTCGGCGTTGAGCTGAGCTACGGGGCGGGAGGATCTCGGTGAGTGTAACCACGGAAAACTACGAAGCCCATGTCGACTGGCACCAACTGCCCGACGGGTGGGAGTTGGTCGAGGTCGTTGGCACGGCGACGGACTCGGCAGACCGGGTCTACGTCTTCAATCGCGGCGAGCACCCGCTGATTGTGTTCGACCGTGACGGACGGTTCTTGAACTCCTGGGGAGAGGGACAGTTCGTGCGGCCGCACGGCATCCACATCGGTCCCGACGACGCACTCTATCTGACCGACGATCTCGACCACACCGTTCGCAAGTACACCCCCGAAGGCGAGTTACTGATGACGCTGGGTGAGAGCGGCCGCGGATCGGACACCGGCGTCGAGAACAGTGACTACCGCACGATCAAGCGAGCGGCCGGTCCGTTCAACCAGCCGACGAACGTCGCCCTCACGCCCGAGGGCGAACTCTACATCACCGATGGCTACGGTAACGCCCGCGTTCACAAGTTCTCCGCCACCGGCGAGTTGCTCTTCTCCTGGGGCGAGCCCGGCGATGGTCCCGGAGAGTTCAACCTGCCGCACGGCATCGCCATCAACAGCCACGGCGTGATCTACGTTGCCGACCGCGAGAATGACCGCTTGCAGTTGTTCGACCTCGACGGCAAGTTCCTGAGCGAGTGGACCCAAGTCGAACGGCCTATGCAGGTGTTCATCGACCCCGACGACCGCATCTACGTCGCGGAGGTCGGCTGGCGGGCGGGCCTCTTCCCCGGCGTGACGCCGCCCCGCCCCGATCCGGTCGGCGGACGCGTCAGCATCTACGATCGCGGTGGAGCGCTGCTTGACCAATGGGGTGGCGGCGACGATCCCTGTGCGGCCGGCGACTTCTATGCGCCGCACGATATCTGGGTCGACCGCCACGGCGACATCTATGTCGGCGAGGTGACCTGGTCCGCCGGTGGACGCAAGGGGGCCGTGCCGCGCGACTGCCCTTGTCTACAAAAGTTCACCCGCAAGTAGCTGTGGGCGCAGCTCAGCACCAAACGCGCTGCGGGTAAGGCGACCAGAGAAGCGGTCTTACTGGTCACAGAACGACCATATCTGGAGGAAAACAGTGTCCAAAGGCAACCGCGTGTGGCGCCTGCGCAAGCGTCCGGTCGGTGAAATCACCGACGATGTGCTCAGCCTTGAGGAAGAAGCCATTCCAGAACCCGGCGATGGCGAATGTGTGTTCAGGCTCAACTACCTGTCGCTCGATCCGACCAATCGTACCTGGATGAGCGACATGGATCAATACATGCCTCCAGTTGAGTTGGACGCGCCGATGCGCGGGGTCGTCTGCGGTACCGTAGTCAAATCCAACAACCCGGCTTTCAAGGACGGCGACGTCGTGAGCGGCCTCGGTGTCTGGGCGGATTATCAGGCCGGCAACGCGTCGACTCTGAATCCGTTGGGCGATACCGGGCCGATTTCGGTGATCGATGCTTTCGGCACCTTCGCCGTCGTGGGACCAACGGCCTATTTCGGTCTCCTCGATGTGGGCCAACCCAAAGAAGGTGAGACGGTTGTCGTGTCCGCCGCCGCTGGTGCGGTCGGTTCCATCGTGGGTCAGATTGCGAAGATCAAGGGCTGCCGGGTTGTGGGGCTGGCCGGCAGGGACGAAAAATGTGGTTGGATCACGAACGATCTCGGCTTCGACGAGGCCATTAACTACAAGACGGCAAACCTACCGGAGGCGCTCACAGCAGCGTGCCCCAACGGCATCGACATCTACTTCGACAACGTGGGCGGCGCGATCCTCGACGCCTGCCTCAAGCTCATGAATCGCAACGGCCGGATTCCGACCTGCGGCCTCATCTCCCAGTACAACGCGACCGAAGAGGTGGCGGGCCCCTACAACTACCCCATGATCCTCATGCAGCGTCTGCGGGTCGAGGGATTCGTCGTACTCGACTACGCTGATCGCTATCCCGAAGCCATCGCTGAGTTGTCACAGTGGATGGCCGCGGGCAGAATCAAGGTTCGGCAGGACGTGGTCGACGGGCTCGAAAACGCCCTGCAAGCGGTCAAGAGGCTCTATACTGGCGCCAATACCGGTAAGCTCATGATTCGCGTCAAGGACGTGTAGCGGGGAAAACACTGTGACCTTATGGGCCTCGGCCGCCGGCCGCTGCGCGGCCCTGAGATGCAGCAGAACGCTGAGCTCGAATCACTACTGAACCATGGCATTGACACGGACACGAATCAGTCTTTTCTATCTTGTCGGTTACCTCTATGCGGGCGGGATCGGATTCCTATTCGCTCCCGGCCTGTCGCTTGAGTTGTTCCTCTCGAATGGCTCGTACAGCGACGCGATGGTGCGGATGGTCGGAGTGTTGCTGCTGTCCCTCGGCATCCTTATTACACAGATGATCCGTCTCAACCTCGACGCGCTGTATCCCTCGACCCTGATGGTGCGTTCACTGATTCTGGCGACGTTGGTTTGGCTTTACTTTCGGTCCAGCGATCGGTTGTTTCTCATCCTGACTGGCATCGTGGGGCTGGGCTTTGTTCTCACGCTGAGCAGCTACCTGGCCGACCGAAGAGGCAGCGGCCAGTGAGAATCCGAGCCCGGAGCGCCAGTGACGGGTGCGTTGCCCCGTTCGTACATCAGACCCCGGGCCAACGGACAATGGATTTGCCCCTTCCTCGCGTTGGGGGCCCGGTTGTTTAGCATTCATGTTCCGCGATCCCAGCCTCGTCCCCCTTTCGCATCAGCACCAGCACGGGCTGGCGCTGAGTGTCATCATCGACCGCGGTCTCAAGGCCGACCCCACGCCGGCGAAGGCCGGAGAGTTAGCCCAAAAGGTAGCGACTATGGCCGAGGTCGAATTGCTTGGGCACTTCAAGGTCGAGGAGAACGTGCTGTTTCCGGCGGTCCGCGCGGCGCTGGAAGACGACGGGGTTGTGGACGAGTTGATCTCACAACACCGTGCGATGGAAGAGCTTCTCGATCGCCTGGCAAGCTCCGATGACAGGGCGCGAGTCCCGCTGCTCCAAGAGTTCGGCGAGTTGCTGAGCCGCGTGCATTACGATCACATCCGCATCGAAGAGCGCCAACTGTTTCAAGAGATTCAAGCCAAGCTCACGCCGGAGGAGTTGAGCCGGCTCGGCATTGAGATCGAGTCCAGCGTGCACAAGACCTGCCCGGTCACGCCATCGTTGCCCTGGGAGATTCGGTGAGCCGGCCCTCCCCAGACGCTCCGCAACAACTGTCTTCGGTTTTCTTGCAATGCCGCTTTCAATGAGCTACCCTCTCAGAAGTCGTCAATTCCAGTTCCACATAGTCGTGCATTTAGCCGCGACGGAGTCAGGAGTTCTTCATGGCAGATCTAAACTTACCCGAGAATCCATTCGAAACGATCCCTCCTGAAGAAGAGAACCAGATCAAAGAGCTTGTGGATCTGACCCTCAAATTGCTTGCAAAGCGGTATAGCGCTCCGAACCCGAGTCTGCGCGGCGTCCATCCGAAATCACACGGGTGTGTGCAAGCAACCTTCGAGGTTAACCGGGATCTGGGCGGGGATCTTCAGCAGGGGCTGTTCGCCCAAACCGGCAGAAAGTTCAACGCCTGGATTCGCTTTTCGAACGCAACCACCCTGGTGAAACCCGACGTAGAGGACGGAAAGAACGCCAGCCGCGGCATGGCCCTCAAGGTGCTGGATGTCAGGGACCGAGTGTTCTTCGAAGACGCGGGCGTACGCAGTCAAGATTTTCTGATGATCAATCAACCGTCGTTTGCGTTCGCCAACGTGATTGACTATCTGCGCCTGCACCAAATCCTGCTGGAACACAACGATGACCCGACACTGTTTTTCGCACCCCTTCAGGTCAAAGTGCCGGGAATCTCCGACGCAGACAAGGCGAGAATTCTGCAGACCTTTAAGCTGGTCCAGGCGTTGCAGGCCGTGCCGGTTGCCAATCCGGTCGAGGTGCAGTATTTTGGCGCGGCGCCCTTTCTGTTCGGGCCGGACCGCGTAATGAGGTTCTCCGCTGACCCCTGCGGCGAGAAGAAGCCACAAGTCGTGCCGGACAGCGCGTCAGACAACTACCTGCGTGAGGCCTTGCTGCAGACGATGAAGGGAGACGAGGACGTGTGTTTCGATTTCAAGGTCCAGGTGCGCAACAAGGGCGAAGCCGACCTGGAGATCGAGAACGCCTGCGCCGTCTGGGATGAGCAGAAGACACCGTGGCAAACCGTCGCAAAGATCACCATCCCGGCGCGCCAACAGGGTCTTGACACCGCGGCGGGGATACAGCAGTGCGAGAAGCGGGTCTTCTCGCCCTGGCATGCGCTGTCCGCGCATCAGCCCATCGGGGGCATCAATCGCTTGCGCAGAGCCGTCTACATCGCCTCGGCCAAACGCCGGGCCTCGTAGAGCACAGCCGAGCCGGCCGTCACAGCGTTTTGATGTATTCGATCAACTCCCGTTTTTCGGCAGTTAGGTCGGTGCCGTAGTCATGGCCCGAGTTTGAGTTGCCCCGAACCGAAGTGACCAATTCGCTGGTGGCCGCGCCGGCGTCGGTGGCATACCCGACGTTGACCGGATCGATTTCCCAGCTTCCGACGTGAAAGCTCGTTACGCGCTGCTCGGGTTTCTTCAATAGTTCCCAGAGGTTCGGCACCGAGCCGTTATGCAGAAAACGGAGCCGAGGCCCAGATTCCGTTTAGGGGCCTGGCCTTGTAGCGCGGCGGCCGGTAGGCCTTGGCGCCGTCTTTCTTCGGATCGCGGCCTTTGAATAAGACATTGGCCTTTGCCGCTTTGATATAGGCGCCCAAGCCTGTGGCGAGCTTGCCGGGTCTCTCCTCACGCAAGACACCGATGACGCCGTTGCCCACTATCGTCGCGGCCGGTGATCGGGAACTCAATCCTGTAGTAGCTGCACATCTTTTGGCGTCATTTGCTTCGGAATTGCAACAGCACGATTGTACATCCTGGGCCGCCAGAACGCAAACGTTGGGCAGTCTCAATTCGCCGCTGAGAGAGCCGGCGCCGAAATCCCTTTTTCACAGTGTGACAAGGCCGACGCGCCGAACACGCTCAGACTGTCCGCCATTCGCGCCCGATCGCTTCGCCCCAGCCCGGACCCGCGATCTTGCCCCACGACGCTCCGCTCCATTGACACCGGCAATACCCGACCGTACACTTGCGATAGGTACACTGCGATACTCCGGCATGCGCCCTCGTCCTATCCGCGTCGTCCAACTCGCGTTCACGCTGATCCTGAGCGCGACACTGCACGCCGCGGACCCGATCTCGTATTCGAAAGACGTCCTCCCCATCCTCAAGCAAAGCTGCTACGAGTGCCACGGCATCGACACGCCGATGGCCAACCTTGATCTGCGCGCCCGCGCGGGCATGCTCAAGGGCGGGGCACACGGCCCCGCGGTGGTCCCAGGGGATCCCGGTGAGAGCTTGATGTACCTGCACATCTCGGGCTCGGCCGGACCGATGATGCCGATGGGCGGGGCGCTGACCGACGACGAGATCATGACGATCCGCTACTGGATCGCAGAGGGCGCCAAGTTCGACACCGAAGATAAGCCGGGCGATTCCTCCAAACAGGGACCCAAGAACGGCGCGGCCGGCGGCACCGAGGACGGTCGCGACTGGTGGGCGTTCAAGAAACCGGTGCGGCCGCCGATACCCCAGGTCGACGATCCCCGCTGGGCCGGGCACCCCGTCGATGCCTTCCTCTATCGCAAGCTTGGGGAGCAAGGTCTGCGGCCCGCCGCCCCGGCTGATCGCCGCACGCTGATTCGCCGCGCTTACCTCGACTTGATCGGCCTGCCGCCGAGTCCCGAGGAAGTCGACGCATTTGTCGGCGACACGGCCCCGGACGCTTACGAGCAACGGATCGACGGCCTGCTCGCCTTGCGGCATTACGGCGAGCGCTGGGGACGGCACTGGCTCGACGTCGTCCGCTACGCCGACAGCCACGGTTACGAGCACGACTACGACTTCCCGAACGCGTGGCGCTACCGCGACTACGTTATCCAATCGCTCAACGCCGACAAGCCCTACAACCGCTTCATCCTGGAGCAACTGGCCGGCGACGAGTTGGACGAGGTCAGCCACGACAGCCTCATCGCAACGGGCTTCTACCGCGTCGGGCCGCGCGTCGGTTTTCGCGAGAAAGACAACCCACAGTACCGCTACGCCTACCTCGACGACATCATCGCCACGACCAGCCGCGGCCTCATGGCCCTGAGCGTCGATTGCGCCCGCTGCCATGATCACAAGTTCGACCCCATTCCGCAGGTTGACTACTACCGCATGATGGCCATCTTCTTTCCGTATGTGAAGTACGACCATCCGCTGGCGCCGGCCGACGAGGTGGCGGCTTACGAAAAGAAGAAGGCGACCGTCGAGGAGCGCACCGCACCGCTCAAACAGCGCGTCGCCGAGGTGCAAGCGCCCTACAAGGAGATTGCTTTCGAGAGAAAGCTCGCCACGTTCCCCGAAGATATTCGCATCGCCGTCCGCACGCCCGAAGCCGAGCGCACGTCCGGACAGAAGCTGCTCGCCGACCAGGTGCTGGCCATCGGAGTCGGCGGCCTCGACGATCTTCTCAACGACGACGACGCCGAGCGCATCAAGAGCCTGCGAGAGCAAATCAAGGAGATCGAGAAAGGTTTGCCGCCGCCCCTGCCCATGGCGATGGGTGTCCGCGACGGCGACTACCGCTTCGCTCCCAACGGCCTCGGCGATCAAGTGCTGCCAGGCAAGGGGGAGCGCGAGGTTTATGATTTCGAGGGCAGTTTTCTTCCCGAGCCCGGCAAGCCGTTCGCGTTTCCCGTGGCGAACCTGCTGCCCACCGGCGACTATCGCAATAAGGGTCCCGCGGTCGAGCCCGGCTTGGTGCGCGTCCTCTCGACCCCCGACGCCTTCCAACCGCGCCAACCCGCCACGGGCCACACAACCACCGGACGCAGGCGCGCGCTGGCGGAGTGGCTGATCTCCGACGAGCATCCGATGACAGCACGTGTGATCGTCAATCGCATTTGGGCGCATCATTTCGGCACCGGGCTGGTCCGCACGGCAGGTAACTTCGGGAAGATGGGCGAGCTGCCCTCGCATCCGGAGTTGTTGGATTGGCTGGCGGTCGAGTTCCGCGAGAACGGGTGGAGCATCAAGCACATGCATCGGCTGATCATGACCTCGGCGGCCTACCGGATGTCATCGGTGGCCGGTGACGGCAAGAGCGTTACTGTCGACCCCGAGAACCGTTATCTTTCGCGTTACCCCCAGAGGCGCCTGGAAGCCGAGGCTATCCGCGATAGCATCCTGGTCGCGAGCGGCAAGCTCAATACGCAGTTTGGCGGCGAGCCGTTCTTTCCGCCGCTGCCCGAGAGCGTCTGGGAGTCGTCTGGTAAGGGTAAGTGGATTCTGACCGAGCAGGGTCCCGACGTTTGGAGGCGTAGCGTCTACTCCTATTGGAAGCGGGGATTGAAGCACCCGATGCTCGAAGTCTTCGACCAGCCCAACCCTAATGTGACTTGTGAGCGGCGCAATACCACCACCGTGCCGACGCAGGCACTCACACTGCTCAACAACGAGTTTGTCTTGCTGCACGCGAAGTACTTCGCCGAACGCGTGATCGAGGACGTGGGTACGGATCGGGAAGCTCAGGTCCGGCGAGCCTATCTCATCGCGTTGGGCCGCGACCCCAGCCCGAGCGAACTCGCCCGCAACCGTGAGTTCCTCGACAAGCAAGCCGCCTATCACGCAGGCCGCGACTCGGGAAAATCGGCAAACCACACCGCCCTGACCGACTTGTGCGACGTGATCCTCAACCTCAACGAGTTCGTCTACATCAACTAGCGACTAGCTGCCGGGCCGCCACCAGATCGTCGGGGCGTCGACTCGATCGTTTTTCTTCTTCGGGCAGTGGCGAAGGACCTAAGCAGTCCGTGCGCGGGGCCGGTCGCCGCACGGTACCGCTTCACACAACGTTAGGCTGGCCCTATACGGGGCATCGGAGGGCTCAGTGTCAGAGGCTGCTGTGAAGTTGATGCGACAGGCGGAGCGTGCACGGCGTGAGAATCGCCTGCCCGATGCCCATGTCCGCTGGCTGGCGCTCGGAATGGTCCCAGGGAAAGCGACTGAGGCGAGCAAGTGGACCGCGCAAACCTACTTTGCTGGTCGGCTGTACTTCAGCGATGGGAAGCGTCGGGTACTATCGATTTGCCCAAACCAGGCTTGCACCGCCGCTGACTTGGCCGTCAGCGTTTACAGCTCAGGATCAAACCGTGTCCGCGCTGCGGGGAGTGTACTTCAAACGGGGAGGGCTTCGCTGAGCAACGATTCGCTGGGGTCGCCGCTACAGCTTTTCCACCCTGCGGCGCAGCAGATCCAGAACCCTCGTTGTGGCCCACAACCGGACCCGGTCGCGCTCGCCGCCGATATGCAACTCCTGCACCTCGACGCCGTTGTCATCCGCCACCCCGATAAACACCGTGCCCGCCGGTGTCTTTTCGGTGGTGCCACCCGGTCCGGCAACCCCGGTCGTCGATGCACCCACCGACGCCCCGGCCCTGCGTCGCACTCCCTGGGCCATCTCTTCAGCGGTTTCGCGGCTGACCGCGCCGTGCTCCTTCAGCGTGGACTCTTCGATTCCCAGCCACTCCATCTTGGCCGATTCCGCGTAGGTCACGGCACAGCCGAGAAAGTAGTCCGAGCTTCCGGCCACGGCGGTGATCTTCTCCGCCACCATGCCGCCGGTACAGCTCTCAGCTACCGCCAGCGTCAGGCCCTTGTCGCGGAAGCGCGCCAGTAAGACCTCGGGAATCGACTCGTTCCGGCGTGTAAAGACGCTCGGCCCGAGTTCTGCTTCCACCTTTTGCGAGAGGCTCTCGGCGATCTCGCGAGCCTCCTCTACCGTGCCCCCCTCGCCTCGTAAGTGGATCTGGATTTCGCCGGGTGAAGCGAGAATCGTCGTCGCCACCCGCAGTTCAGCCGAGTAGATGGGCCCGATCCGCTGATCGACTTCCGACTCCCCCAGCCCCGCGACGCGCAGTGACACGGTATGAAACTGGTGCGTCGACTCGATCCTTGCCAGCCGCGGCATGCACTGCTCTTCGAACAGTGGCTCCAACTCACGCGGCGGGCCCGGCAGCAGCATGAGGATGCCCGCTTCGTCTTCGAGCCACTGCCCCGGCGCTGTGCCGTTTGCGTTCGAGAGGATCTCCGCGCCTGCGAGAATGTAGGCCTGCCGCCGGTTGTTCTCGGAGATTTCCCGCTTCATGCGGCGGAATCTGACTTCCATCGCCTCGATGACCTCGGCGTGAAAGACCAAGGCGCGCCCGAGCGCGTCGGTGGCCGCCTCGCGGCTGACGTCGTCGAGCGTGGGTCCGAGGCCGCCTGTCATGATCACGATGTCCGCGGACTTCCTCGCCAGGCGCAGCTCCTCGGCCAGCCGCTTGCGGTCGTCGCCGACAATCGTCTTGCGGATGACTTCGATGCCGCGTTCGTTGAGTCTGCGCGTGAGGTAGAGGGAATTCGTATCCACTCGGCTTGGAGTCAGCAACTCCGAACCGACGGCGATGATTTCGGCTTTCACGGCGAGTTACTACTGTATCCAGGAGGCCGTCTCGAGGCGATAGACGCTGTCACCGGTTGCCAGCACCATCTCGCCGCTGGGCAGGAAGGTCAAGCCGACGATCCCGGGGCCGGAGACGACTTGCTCGATTTCGCCTTCGTCGTTAAAGCGGAAGACGCCTTTCCTGCCCGCGTGGGACGACGCAACGTAGAGACGGCCTGTCTGGTCAAACGCCAGCCCCTGAGGCCGGCCCAGCCCGCGGTAGAAAACGTCCACTTCGCCCTTATCCGAGATGCGGTGGATGCAGTCGAAGCTGGATGTCGTCGGACCGGCCACAAACAGTTGACCGTCGGAAGCCAGCGCCAGGTGGTACGCGGCGATCGAAGGCTCGAGGGTGGCGTAGACGAAGATCTGCCGCTCCGGGCTGATCTTGAAAATCGTCCCGGTACGGTCACCTACGTAGACGTTGTCTTCCTCGTCGATGGCCAGGCCCGTGGCCACGCCCATACCCTCAGAGTAGATCTCGGTGTGGCCGTCGGGTCGAACCGAATAGATCGTTCCGTTGTTACGGCTGGAGATCAGCAAATCGCCTCGGCCGTTGAAGATCAGGCCGGTCGGGTTGACGATGTCGGACCCAAAAGGCTTCACATCGAAGCTCAGATCGATCTTGAAGACCGAAACCGGGACCTTCTCGCCTCGCGAGCCGCTGCGGGTCGTGTAGATGTTGCCCGCCGCGTCGACCGCCGGGTTGGCCACCGGATGCAAGTTCTCGGCGATCGGCAGCCCCACCGAACACCGGAACGGCTTGCTTACCTTCCGGCCGTTGTTGACGGCCAGTCGACTTTCGGATGCCTCGTCGGGAACGCGTACCACCGCGTAACGGGATCCGCCCACCACCAAGCGCGCTTCCACGTCGCCGAACAGCCCGTGCGGAAAGCCTTCCTCATACGTGGAGAGGTGGCGCCCCCGAACTTCAAACTCGCCGCCGGAGATCGCTGCGGGGGGAACCACCGATTCGATCAGAGGTTGTGAATTCGAAGAGCCTTTCTTCACATTGATCCTGTGTTCCCGAATCCTATGTTTACCTGGCCCGGCCGTGACACACGAGCTACGCCATACGAGCCAACCACCACAGGGAGAGCCACTCCAGAACTGCCAGGCTCATCATAGCGCAGACCCCTGCCGCGAGGTCGTCCGTGACAACTCCGTAGCCGCCTCGCAAGCGCTCGAATCGGCGGATCGGAAACGGCTTGGCAATGTCGAAGAGGCGAAACAGAACTAGGCCCGCCAACCACGACGGCCACGAACCGGGAACGACCGCGCACAGAGCGATCCACTGGCCGAGAACTTCGTCGACCACGACCTGGGGCGGATCGTGGCGGCGGTAATGCTCCTCAGCCAAGTCCGCCGACCGAACCGCGGGCAGGAACAGCAAAGCCGTGAGCGCGCCCAGCCACCACGGGTGCATGCCCAGGCCTTCGACGAGCGCGTAGGCGGCGAGCAGCCCGGCCGCCGATCCCACCGTTCCGGGCGCTCCCGGAACGAGCCCGCATCCGGCCCAAGTGGCGAGAATCAGGGCGACCCGCCGGCTCGTCATCGGGCTTGAGACGCCTGAAGGACGCAACAGCGCAACAAAAGCATCAAGTTTTGAAAGAGGTGTCCGCTTGGGATGTGGCGTAAGGCTCTAGCCTTGCCGAGTCTCGATTCTTCGGGACTCAGGATGGCAAGTAGCCGAGCAGCGGCTGCAGATCGAGGACCTGAGAACCGAGGAATCGGTTCTCGGCAAGCCTGGAGGCTTACGCCACACGGGTGCCGACGTGTCGATTTGAGGTTGAAGCCCTCGCTACTCATCCGGCTCGGGTCGTCTTTCCTAGAGTTCCTGCTCGAGTTTTTCGTCGGCCTCGGTGAGAGGGCTGTGGGCCACGTATGACTCCGAGGACCAGTGGCCAAGGTCGATTAGCCGGCAGCGGGCGCTGCAGAAGGGGTAGTCCTTGCGATCGGGCCCCGTGGCGCGGCCGCAGATGGGACATTCCTTGAGGTGTTTCGCCAACGTGCTGATCCACCTAGACGTGCCGGGTTGAGGCGAAAGTTGAGGCGGCTACGTTCACTGCAAGACCGGCAACGCGACCGCCATCGGCTCGGGCTCGACGGCCACGGGCGACGGATGCACCTTCTCGAGCCGCCCAAACAGATCATAGTCCGTCGCGCGCGTGATGCGAATCTCGCCGAAATCACCCGACTTGGGTTCGCCGTCCGCGAACTCAGTGATGTAGGTTTTGCCGTCGATCTCCTCGGCTTGTGTTTGCAGGCGGCCTTCCCACAACAGGTCCGTCTCCGCCGACGGCCCCTTGATGAGAATCGGGAACGTTTCGCCAACCTTCGCCCGGTTGCGGCGTCGCGAGATCTTTCGCTGCAGCGCCATGAGACGACGCTTGCGGCGGTAGATCACACCGGCCGAAACCTTGCCGTCGAGGTGGTAGCAGTCGCTCGTCTCGTCGTCGGAGTAGCCGAACACGCCGGCGTGGTCAAACTCGGCTGCCTCCACGAACCGGCACAACTCCTCGAAGTCTTGCTCCGTTTCGCCGGGGAATCCCACGATGAACGTTGTCCGGATCGCGAGCCCCGGAATCGTCGCCCTCATCCGCTCGATCATGCGGAGGAAAATGTCGCCCGAGGCCCCGCGCTTCATACGCTTCAACACCCGCGCACTGGCGTGCTGCAACGGGATATCGATGTAGTTGCACAGCGCCGGGTGGGCGGCAATCGTTTCCAGCAGGCGCTGCTCGACGCGATTCGGATAGGCGTAGAGGAAGCGTACCCAGCCTGCGCCTTCGAGCCGCCCGAGCCGGTCGAGCAACGTCGCCAGACCGCCCTCGATCCCCAAGTCTTCGCCGTAGCTGGTCGTGTCCTGCCCGATCAGGTTGATCTCGCGCACGCCGCTTCGAAACAGCGAGTCGGCCTCGCGCACCACCGACTCGAACCGCCGGCTCCGAAAGCCGCCGCGGAACTTCGGGATGATGCAGAACGTGCACGGATGATCGCAGCCCTCGGCGATTTTGACGTACGCCAGGTACGACGCCGTCGCGCGCCGCCGCGGCGTGAGGTCGTGGTAAAGGAACGGTTCGGCCGGTGTCGAACGGTCAACAGGCGTTGCCTCGCAGTGCGGGACGATGTCTTCCAGCTCGTTGGTGCCGAGTACGGCGTCGATTTCGGGCACCTGCTCGCGCAGTTCCTGCCGGTAGCGCTCGACGAGACAACCCGCCACCACCAAGCGCCGCGCTCGGCCGAACTTCTTGTACTCGGCCATCTCGAGGATCGTGTCGATCGACTCCTGCTTGGCCGGGTCAATGAAGCTGCACGTATTGACAACGATCGCGTCGGCGTCGCTGGGGTTGGTCGTCAGCTCGTGTCCGCGGGACTCGAGCAGGCCCATCATTACTTCGCTGTCGACAAGGTTCTTCGGACAGCCGAGGCTTACGAAACCAATTTTCATTAGGAACGTCGGGCGGAGACTTTTATTCTAGCCCTACTTCCGGCCGGACGGTGAACATGTAGGGGCACAGCATGCCGTGCCCGCGCCTCGAATCGCACGTGGTGGCGCCACGTCTGTTCCGAACATCACGGCTTCACTCCCACGACGGATCAGGAGCTCGCCAACCCCCTACCGTCCTCGCTCCAGCGCCGACACCAAATCCGGTAGCCGCTTCATCGCCACACGATCCTCGCCGAAACGCGCCGCGTTGTAGGCCGCGTTGATCCCCCTCATCGAGCGCCGAAGCCCGCCCGCCTCCACCGATTCTACAAACTCCTCGGCCGTCTGCCAGGCTTGGCGCCGATAGCCCCGACGCTTCAGGAACGCGACAGCCCGTTCATAGAGATAGCTGCAGTCGCGGACGCTTCCGCGGCCGCCGCTCAGACGCCGGCTCCGATACCAGGCAATCAACTTGGGCCGCAACCACACCCAGCACACGAACGCAAAACCCACCAGCGATAACGCCACCGCAAGCAACAAAGCGTTGCGGGACGCGTCTGCCACGGGAACCCACGCCAACGACTCCCGGACGCGCCCCTCCCACTCGCCGGCCCACGCGCTCACCCGCTCCAGAGCCGTCATGACGTGCAGCGTCACCCACAGTGAGCGTTGCTGCATATGCCCGGCGAGGTCGCGCTGGCGGGTGTCGTCGTAATCGATGACCCAGTCATTCCAGGACGACTGGGCGGCGTCCCAGAACATCCACGAGTTGGCCCACCAGCCGCTCGCGAAAGTTACTGGCGCGGGCGGCGTCGGGTCGAACGTCAGCCACCCGTAGCGTGGGATATACGCCTCGACCCAGGCGTGCGCGTCGCTGGTGCGAATGACCTGCAGCTCGGAGATCGGATTGTAGACGCCGCCCGCGAAGCCGACCGCCACGCGCGAGGGAATGCCGAGCGTCCGCAACATCACGGCCATCGCCGAAGCGAAGAATTCGCAATGGCCCTCGCGCCGCTCCAGCAGGAAGTGGGCCAGCGGGTCGTCACTACCCTCGCTCGGGAGCTCCAGCGAGTAGCCGAACTCGCCGACGAGGTACTGCTCGATCAACTCGGCCTTGCGCAGCGGCCGGCGTACCGAGGACGTCACCTCGCGCGCCAACGCCTCGACCCGGGGATTCACGTTGGGAAGCTGCAAGTAGTTTCCGCGGAACTTGGGGGAGAACAGCTCCACCACATCGGCCGGTTCATGCGAGCGCTGGTCGGAGATCCAAGCCGACGCTTGGTACCGCAACGGCTGCGGGCTGTGGCGATCGACAAAGATCGAATCGGTCTCGTCTACGTGCAGCCGTGAAAACGAGCCGCTCATCACACCGATCGTCTCCACCAACCCCGACAAGAACAGCGCGCCGCCGCGCATGGGCTCGAGCGTCACGGCGTATTCGATCTTTCGCGCGTCCGGTGCCCGCCGCCGAACCCCCTGCAAAGCGTAGGCGCCGCTTTCAGGATCGACTTCCTTGCGCTTGGACTCCGGGTTCGACCATCGCACTCCGTCGAAGTGCTGCAGCGCCAGCCCGCGCCATAGCAAACCATCCAGTGTGTTGCCGTCGAGCAACTCGACCCGCATGACCGGCGTATCGTTGGGCTGCAAGAATCCGCCGACACCCAGATGGACCTCGTCGTTGAAGCCCACCGGATGGCCCGCCCGCAGCCCGCCCATCGACACGCCCAGCGTGCGCGGCAGGATCAAGAATAGTCCCGCGCTCAGCGTCAGGATCGCGGCCGTCAGCACTACCGACAGCGCCGCCAGTCGAACCCCCAGGCCTTTGCGGCGTCCCCGGCGGTAGTCTTCGACGAGCTGCACGTCCGACTCGCATCCGCGCTTGATCTCGAAACTGGTGTAGCAAGTGATCGCCAGCGCCAGGAACAGCAGCAGGACAACCGAGTAGCCGATACTCAACAAGAACATGGAGGCCGCCAACAGTTGCAGGAAGGCCAGCAGCCCGAGATAGAGGTAATCCCGGCCCATTCTGGCGAGCAACAGCTTGAGCGCCGTGAAGAAGAACATCATCCGCACAGTGGCGGGAACGAAGATGTCGAGAATGTTCGGTGCGGCCAGATACAGCTCGATGCCGTAGAAACCGAGGTAACCCAGGGCGAGAATTGACGGAATGCGCGAAGGAATAGGCTGCACGCCGGTCCGGAAGACCCTGACGGCACGCCAGACCAGCGCGGCCGACATCAGCGTGAGCGAAAATCCATCAAGCGAGCCGGTTGCGGCGATGGCCAAAAAGCCGTTCGCCACCAGCAGCAGCAGCGAGACCTGGAAGAACCGCTCGACTCTCGCCGCCGTCACCGCATTCTCGGCGCGCATGCTCTGATTGTAGACGCCGAGTGCTGCGAGTTACGTTCCAGCAGCAGGCGGAACTATTTCATTGGCGGGATGGCCAGCGGTAGAACATGACGTGGGGAACGATCCGGCTCCGTTCCGCCTCGTTGATCTGACACGGACCGCAAACGGCTTCGTGAGCTTCTCTCGCGCCGCGCAGAATCTCCGGCGCGCGTGTCCATCCCTCGCTCCCGTGGTGGGTGTCCACCATCACCGTCGGCTGATAGGCACTCAGCGTCCCGGCGGACCCTTCCAGTACTTCCGCCTCGGCGCCCTCCACGTCGACCTTGAGGTAGTCCACAGTTTCGAGGCCGAGATCCTTGACCATTTCGTCCAGTGGCCGAGCAGGAACTTCGAGCACGCCCTTGCCGGGATCGTGCACAAGACTGTTCCAGGCCGACGATTCACCCAGGTGAAACGTGAGCGTCTCTGTCTTGTTCCAGGCCGCCTCGGCGAGAACCGCGACACGCCCCGACGCGATCTCCTTCGCGAAGTTCCGGCGCAGACACTCGACGTTGGCCGGGTCGGGCTCGACCGCGACGACCAAGCCCGCGCCTAGCTCGAGCGCTTTGGCGGTAAATACACCCACATGCGCGCCAACGTCCAACACGACGTCGCCTTCCTGAACCATTTCCCGCGGATTGGTTTCGGCAAGCCAATCGTGCTCGGCAAACAGATATCCGATGCTGTTGGCTGGAAGGGCATCGTCTCGAATCCAGAATGTCCCACCACGATAGGTGATCTGCCGCAGGCCCCGGTCGCCGTTCCCGGGCGCTTCGATCGATTCCTTTGCATCTTCAAATAGTTCAGCAAACCGATCTAGGTCCGGCTGGAATCGGAGAATCCGATACCACGAACAAAACTCGGCACGACCGCGCAGTTTGACAGAGGTAGCCCAACTCGTCTGCAACGCGAACGGCAGGACGTAGAGGAAGATGAGAATTCCTAATACGACGGTGCTCGCCAACTTGAGAAAACGAATCATATGGTCCGACCTGAATCAAACACGAAGCCACTTCATACTAGCGATGTTGCCACGGCTTGGTGGTAAGCCTTTCCACCTAATCAGGACTAGGCAGGAGATCGGTCCCAGCAGGAAACGATCGACCGATTGACTTCGGCCGGGGCCTCCATCTGCGCCATGTGGCCCTTGCCCTCCAAGACCCGTGTTTCGACACTTGCGGGCAGATTTTGGGCATGGGAGGCCGGGAGAATGCGGTCCTCGCCGCCCCACAGGATCGTCGTGGGAACAGCCAGGTCAGCCAGCCGATCGCGCAACACCACGGTTTGACGGCCTTCAGGGAAGAGTGCCGCGGCGATGGTACGCAAGGCCGAGTCGACCCCGTCGATACGTTTGTACTTGAGGATGTCGTCGATGAGCTGCCGGCTCACCGCGGAGGGGTCGGCGAACAGCTTCTCGAGATGCGGCTTGATGTCCCGACGCCGGCTTGCCGTAATGAAGCCTTCGATGTAGTCCCCGTCGATCTCCGGCCCCAAGCCGGCGGGCGCGATGAGGACGAGTGACCGTACCCGACCCGGATGCGACAGAGCCAAGTCGAGGGCAACCGCACCGCCCATCGAGTGCCCCACCAGGTGTACACGCGGCACACCGATCGCATCCATGAAGGCCGCCAGCGTCGCGGCGAACTCGGCAAGGCTCCCGCTCTCGATCTGTTTCGAGGAAGCGCCATGCCCCGGCAGGTCGAGTGCGTAGACGCTCCGGTTCACAGACAAAGCCTCGTGATTGAACAGCCAGTTGTTGAGGTCGCCGCCAAAGCCATGGATCAGAATGGCAGGCTCGCCCCCCTCGCCGCGCCGCAGGTATCGCAGCGTCTTGCCGTTGGCTTCGAGTGTCTCGGGCGCGGGACCGGCGGTTTCCTCCTCCACCTCTTCGGGGACGAAGCTCTCCTGGAAGGCTGCAACAAAAGCGTCGACTTCGGCGCTCGAAATCGAGGCTTCCGCGATCACACCAACCAGGCCCGCCACGGGGACCGACACTCCGACACCGGCTGCCCGCCGCAACACGCCCGACTGCGGGGCCTCCAGTGCACTCGATACCTTCTCCGTCTCGATCTCGACGACTTCGGCGCCCGCCTCCACCTCCGTCCCTTCGTCAACGAGCCACGCGACGATCTTGCCCTCCGTCATCGAAAGGCCCCACTTCGGCATGGTCAGCTTGTGGATGCCGGCGCTCATGCCTTGTATGCCATCACGTCGCGGACCGCACCCGAAACCTTGCCGGCATCGGGAATGTACATGTCCTCCAAAACCGAGCTGAAGGGCACCGGCGTGTGAGGGGGGCAAACCATCTTGATAGGCGCTTTGAGCGAGTCGAAGGCGTTCTGCGCAACAATCGCGGAGATGTCGGTCGCCATGTTGCAACGCGGCGAGGCCTCGTCGACCACGACGAGCCGTCCTGTCTTCTCTACGCTTTCGAGAACGGTCTCCTCATCGAGAGGTGAGGTCGTTCTCAGGTCGATGATTTCGCAGCCGATCCCATCCTTCGCTAGCTCGTCCGCCGCTTCCGTGCTCTTGTGAACCATGCGTCCGAGGGTGACGATCGTGACGTCATCTCCCTCCCGCACGTAGTTGGCTTCGCCAAACGGCACTGTGTAGGACTCTTCTGGCACCTCTCCCTCCAGCGAGTAAAGCAGCTTGTGCTCGAAGAACATCACCGGGTCGTCGTCGCGGATCGCTGCGATCAGCAGCCCCTTGGCGTCATAAGGAGTCGAGGGGACGACGCATTTCAGTCCCGGGATATGAGTAAAGAGCGGATAAAGGCACTGGGAATGCTGTGCCGCGGCCCGAAGCCCCGCGCCGATCATGCTGCGAATCACGACCGGTGTGGTCGCGCGGCCGCCGAACATGTAGCGAAACTTGGCGGCTTGATTGAAGATCTGGTCAAAGCAAACGCCCATGAAATCGACGAACATCAGCTCCGTCACCGGACGCAGCCCCGTGGTCGCCGCGCCGATGGCGGCTCCAACGAACGCCGACTCACTGATCGGTGTGTCGAGGACACGATCGGGAAAGCGGGCCCACAGTCCCTTGGTGACACCGAGCACACCGCCCCAGGCGTCCATCTCGCCGTCCGCGCCGCACCCGCCGGCGACGTCTTCTCCCATCAGGATGACCGACTCGTCACGCTCCATTTCCTGCCCCAGAGCCTCGCCGACCGCTTGCTGAAAAGTAATTCTTCTAGCCATGGATTGCCTTCCCCATTCAGTACGGCAAGTGCCATTCAGTACGACACATAGACGTCGGTCAGCAGGTCCGCCGAATCCGGATCCGCCGCTTCCCTCGCTTTAGTGACCGCGTCATCGATAAAGGCCTTGACCTCGTCGTCGATCTTCGCGAGATCCTCGGCCGCGACGAGCGACGACGAGGTCAGCGAACGGGCGAAGTTGGCGATGCAGTCTCGCGTTTCACGGAGGTTCTTGACCTCGTCGGGACCGCGGTAGGTCTGGGCGTCGCCTTCAAAGTGGCCGTAGTAGCGGTTGACCTTGCATTCGATCAGAGTGGGGCCGCCGCCGTCTCGGGCGCGGTCAACCGCTTGCTCGGCTGCGTCGTAGACGGCGCAAAAATCGTGTCCATCGACCGTAACGCCCGGCATGTTGAAGCCTTTGGCCCTTGCGGCGACATCAGCGCCCGCTACCGAGTACTTGCTCGACGTAGCCTCGGCGTAGCCATTGTTTTCGATGACGAAGATACAGGGGAGCTGCCAGATCGATGCCAGGTTGAGGCTTTCCAGAGTCGTACCCTGATTCGACCCTCCGTCGCCGACGAAGGCGGCCGCGACGCCTTTCGTGCCCTTTTGCTTAGCGGCAAGAGCGGCGCCGCAAGCAAGGGGCGGGCCGCCGCCAACGATGCCGTTAGCCCCCATCATTCCCAGTTCCAGATCGGCGATGTGCATGGAGCCGCCCTTGCCTCCACATAGGCCATCTTTCTTCCCGAAGATCTCGGCCATCATGCCATGTACGTCGCACCCTTTCGCGATGCAATGTCCATGACCTCTATGCGTGCTGGCGATCTTGTCGTTCTCGTTGAGGTGCGAACACACACCCACCGCGATGGCCTCCTCGCCCGCATAGAGATGCACAAAGCCCGGAATGTCACCAGTCGCAAACTCCACGTGGAGACGCTCTTCGAACTCCCGGATCGTCTTCATGTCGCGGTAGGCCTTGAGTAGTTCGTCTTTGGTGATATCCATGCCTGATCCTCGTCTGGTCTGTCTTACGTTCGATCTTCCTCAATGTTCGAGACCAAGTGTGGGGCTGGAAACCTCAGCGCCACGGACCGTCCCAAACGCGTCTCTTCAACCTCGCAGACGACGCCCATGGCACCCTTGCCGAGCCTCTTGGTGAGCCCGTAGTGGGAGATGCCGCAGTGGAAGATGGTTGTGCCGATCATGTCGGTCCGATTGTATCGTGGTCGGAACAGGCGATGGTAACAACGTAAAAGTGGGTCGAAGTGAAGCCTAACGCAGCCTTGCGGGGCTTCAGGGGGCGGGGGCCTGTCACCGTGGACGAGGTTGCCAAGCGGCTGCGGCCTGTGGTGACCTGAGAGTTCATGACTCTGCGCGGCGTACTTCTCTTCTTGCTCGGTGCATGGTGTGGCGCGAGCGTGTTCATGTGGCTGGTGGCGACGCAAAACTTCGCCGTGGCCGCTCGCTTGCTCGATACGCCGAGCGACGGCTTGGCCGACACGGCTGCCGCGCTCTCGCCGGAGAACCTGCGGCTCGTCCTGCGCCATCAAGCGTCCGAGGTGAACCGCGTGTTCTTCAACGGTTGGGGGTTGGTGCAGGTCCCGCTGGCCGTCGCCGCGTTGGCATTGGCTTGGCGGATCCGTAGTGGCAAGTTGCTGCTCGCCGTGATAGGCCTCATGCTGCTGATCAGCCTCGTGTTGCAGTTCTACGCCGTGCCGGAGACAATCCGCCTTGGCCGCTTGATGGACTTCGTGCCACGCGAGCCGCCGCCACCCGAGGAGGCGCCGTTCTGGCGCTTACACGGCGCGTACACGGCGCTCGACATGCTGAAGTTTGTGTTGGGGTTGGCGGCGGGCGTCGTATTGCTTAGACAGCCGGCTCAACGGGCGTGAACGCGCGCCTCCCTGCGTGTTCCCAGCATTCCGCCGCTGCTTGCCCGCGGTCTTCGGCTGCTGATATTCTCAAACCACGAAACGGTGCCTTATGAATGAAGGAATCTCTCGACGTAGCTTCGTGACTCGTTCGGCCGCCGTCGCCGCGGCGCCCGCACTATTGAACGCGCAAACCTCGGGTACGAAGGTGGCCCTGGGCTGGGTGGGCCTGGGCAACCGCGGCGGCAAGCACATCAAGACCATGCTCAAGGTCTCGGGCCAAGACGCCTACGTCAAAGCCATTTGCGATACCTACTCTCCCCGGCTGGCGATGACGAAGGACGATGTCGCGACCGCCCAGAAGTCGGCGCCGGAAACCTACGGCGACTACTACAAGATGCTCGCGGACAAATCGATCGACGCCGTCGGCATCTTCACGCCCGAGCATCTGCACCGCGACATGGCGATCGCCGCTCTCGAAGCCGGCAAGCACGTCTACTGTGAAAAGCCTCTGACCCACACCATCGAAGAGGGATTCGAGATCCTCGAAGCGGTCAAGAAAAGCGGCAAGAAGTTTCAGGTCGGCACGCAGCGGCGCAGTTCACGGCTATACCACAAGGCGAAGGAGATCTACGAGTCGGGCGTGCTGGGCAAGGTGGTCTACGCGCGCGCGTTTTGGTATCGCAACAGCCCGTTGACGTTCCCAGCCTGGCGCTATGACATCCCGGCTGATACCCAACCCGACAACACCGACTACGAGAAGTTCCTCGGCGCCGCCGCGAAGACCGATTTCAATAAAGCGCGCTACTTCCAGTGGCGGCTTTACTGGGACTACTCCGGCGGCATCTCGACCGACCTGCTCGTTCACCAGACCGATGCGATTCACATGATCACCGGCCGCCACTACTGCGAGTCCGTCACCTGCACAGGCGGCATCCACTGCTGGACCGAAGACGACCGCGAAGTGCCCGACACCGTCACCGCCGGCTTCGAGTACCCCGACCACTTCCACATCAACTACAGCGCCATGTTCGCCAACTCCCACTACGACTATGGCGAGCAACTTCTCGGCAGCGAAGGCACCATGGAGGTCATGGGCCTCAAGGACATCTATGTCTACCCCGAGAAATACCGCGGCGCTCCGGAGAAGATCGCCTCGCGTCCCGAGATGCACATCAATGCGCGCAAAGACCTGGGGCAGGGCAATCCTACGAACGAGCATCTGAAAAACTTCATCGACGCCATCAAACACGGCGCGCCGCTCAACTGCGACGCACAGACCGGCCACGAGGCCGCGGTCACCGGCCACCTCGCCACCATGGCCTACCGCAAAGAGAAAAAAGTCTACTGGGAGCAGCAGTCCGGCAAGCACCGTTTTGCGTAGATAGCGGGAGGGCACGGTGTCGTTGGGGTTGTAGGGGCGGGCCGCTGTGCCCGCCCTGCTCGCGTTGATCATCTCCGATCTCTACTTGACGCTGAACTGCGATACGACCGGCGGGGCGGGCACAGCGGCCCGCCCCTACAATTGTGTCCGGACGTCACGAGGGTCAGGGGGTGCTGACGCCGCTTCGCTACACTAGTGTCCTTACCATAGATCCGCGGGCTGACCTCCGCGGGCTTTGGCACACCTCCCATGAGCGAAACCTCCTATTCGAAATCGCGGCTCATTCCGGCGATCATCCTGGCGATCTACGTCTATGGATCGATCGCCGCCCTGCTCGGCACCATCCTGCCCGAACTGGGCAGGCTTTACGGGCTCGACGAAGCCCAACTCGGCTACGTTGCGACAGCCCAGGCGCTCGGCCTCATCATCGCCTCGGTGTCGGTCGGCCCGATTGTCGACAACCGCGGCAAGAAGGCGGGACTCGTCGGCGGCCTGGCAGGCATCACGGCGGCCTTGATCGGACTGACCCTGGCCGAGAGCTACCCGACCTTGCTCGCCGCCATGTTCCTTCTCGGCTTGGGCGGCGGCGTTCTGGTCACCGGTTCGAACGCGCTTGTCAGCGACGTGGCGGAAGAGAAGCGATCGTCGGTGCTCAACTTTCTCAATCTCTTCTTCGGGCTCGGGGGGCTAGCCACGCCGTTCCTGGCCGCCAACATTCCGGCCCTCGGCACCGCCCACGCGCTCTGTCTCTTTTTGGCCGCGATCAGCGGCGTGACGTTGCTGGTGCACATCTTCACCGCGATGCCGCCGCCAACGGGCGAACGCGGGTTCGTCCTCTCCGAGGCAGGTGCCCTGCTGCACCAGCCGGCGCTCTACTTGCTGGCTCTCACACTGTTCCTCTACGTAGCATGCGAAGTTGGCGTCTTCAACTGGCTCGTGGCCTATCTGGTGTCGCAGGGGCTCGCGGAAAACTTCGCGCAGAACATCTTGGCATTCGGGTTCGCTCTGGGCCTGCTGGTCGGTCGGCTGGTCGTCTCGCGCATCTTGCTGGGTGTCAGCGAGTTGAAGGTGATGCTGTGGACCTCCGTCGCCATGACGGTTACCACCTTCGCGATGCTCCGCACGGGTGAGCCGATGATCGCGGCCGTCGCCGTTTTCTGCGCCGGGCTGGCGATGGCGCCGGTCTTCCCCACGACGCTCGGGGTGGTGGGCAACGTGTTCCGCCGCATGACCGCCACCGCCATGGGCATCGTCATCACCTCGGGCTGGATAGGGCTGGCCGTCAGCTCACCCATCATCGGCTGGATCGCCGACCGCTTCGACCTGGGCACCGCCTTGCTTCTGCTGCCCGCGATGTCAGTGGTTCTCGTTGTGACCAATCTGCTCTTACGGAAGCATGTGGGCAACCCCACAACGTCAGGCGCCGCTGGCTAGGCCGGTTGCACCGCAAGGTTCCTCGGCAGCTTTCCAGGGCAGTCGCCTTTCCGGCATCCGAATGCAGCTGGGCGCATACGGTAGGTACTGCCTTCAAGCGACTGTCGTGCGAAGCGCCTGGTAGACCGGCCGTTTACGACCGCAGAGGCGGTCCCGGCTGCGCTGGAAGGACGTTTGAATGTGCTTCCCCCGCCGGCTTCAGGCACTTCCCAGCCTGGCCGCTCCGCCTACTTCACAATCGGCAACACGATATGTGACGGCCGAGCGCTGGTGTGATGGATCGTGTGGTGCGCGATCTTGACCGTAGCATCGGTACCGAAGGGCTCACCGGTGTTCGGGTTGCGGTCGAACTGCGGGAAATGGCTGCTCGCGATCTGCACCCGGATGCGATGTCCCTTCTGGAACGCCACGCTCGTGCCGACCATGTCGATCTCGAACTTGTAGACCTTGCCCGGCTCGAGTAGCTCTGGCTTGTCGAGCCCCTTCCAATAGCGCGCCCGCAAGATACCCTCAGCCATGTTGTAAGCCTTGCCGTCGGGATAGACGTCGATGAGCCGCGCAATGAAGTCGGTGTCGAGCACATCGGTCGAGGCGTAGAGCACGAACTTCACCGGCCCCGTCACGTCGACCTCTTCCTCGATGAAGTCGGAGGTATAGACCAGCACATCGTTGCGTCCCTCGACCTCGCTCTGCTCGCGCGGGCCGGCCTTGGTGGGCGTGCCGCAGCAGTTGTTGCCGCCGGTGCTGGGGACCGGCATGTCGGGATCGTAGGTGTACTTGTCGGTGGGCGAGTTCGCCGAGGGCTTGTCCCACGACAGCGTACCGTCGCCGCGGTAGCTGTTGGCCTCGCCGCCGCTGTCGATATACAACTCGGTGTACTGCGTGCGCGCGAGCGGGTACTCGTTCTCCCACTTCCACTGGTTCTTGCCCATGGTGTAGAGCTTGACCGGCGGCTCGGTGGCGACGCCGTTGTCCATCCCTTTGAGCCAATAGTCGTACCAGCGCAACGCGACCGCGCTCTGATCAACCACCGCGTGCTCGCCGAAGTCCAGGTCGCCCGTTTTCTGCGACGGGCCGTGTCCCCAGGGACCGATGATGATGTTGCTGCCCTTGCGCGCGGTCTCGGTCTTGCCCTTCTTGCTCATGCCGACGTACCCGCGAAGCGTCCCCTGGCTGAAGATGTCGAACCACCCGCCGAGGGTGTGCACCGGGATGCTGATCGTGTCGAACACTTCCTCGACGTTGATCTTCTTCCAGTAGTCGTCGTAGTCGGGGTGCGCCATCCAGTCTTTGTAGAACTGCGCGTTACGTCCGACCTTCTCTTGCATGGAATTGAGCGGCAGGTGCATGAGCACCTTGTCGTAGCTGATGCCCTCGGGACCGCCCTCGAGCGTGTGCGGCCCGACGTTCTGCATGATGCGCGACTCCTGCCGCACCGCTCCCCAACCGAAGTTGAACGAGAGCCGCCAGCCGCCGTTGAGCGTGATCCAGTCGTGGTAGAGGCTCGTCGAGGCGACGCTGGGGAAGATCGTGACCAAGCTCGGCGGGTTCGACATGGCGGCGCGCCACTGCACGTGGCCCAGGTACGAGCCGCCCTGCATGGCGACCTTGCCGTTCGACCAAGGCTGCTTCGCGGCCCACTCGACGGTGTCGTAGCCGTCTTCGATGTCGGGACGGAACGGCTCCCACTTGCCCTCGGACTCGTGGCGTCCGCGCGTGTCTTGATACACGAACACGTAACCGCGCCGCGAGAAGTACACCCCGGACCGGTATGAGTTCGGATAGCGTTCCGTGCTGTAGGGCGTGCGCGACAGCAGCACGGGATGCTTGCCCTCGCCCGCCGGACGGAAGATGTCGGCGTAGAGAATCACGCCGTCGCGCATCGGTACGCCGACGCGGTTCTGGATCTGGATGTCGTTGCGCGGCGGGACCTCTTTGGCGAACGCGTGTCCCTCGTGATGGTCGGCGAATGACGCCGGTGAGAACGCGAACGCCGCCGCGAGAACGAGCGGCCCTGCGCCGCGGATGATAGCCTTCAGTGCCATGGAAACGATACTCCCTTCAAGAACTTCTTGACAGACTGACCCTTCACGAAAGGGCCCGGTACGGACTGGATGGAACTTCCCCAACCGTCGGCAAGTGTATCAGATGGGGGTCCGCCGCGCTCGGCCAACCTTTGCCGAGCGGAGCCTGCCAGCGAGTTGGCTGGAGCAAATACTCCAGATCGAAGTCGGTTCGGCCAAGCCGGTACGGACTGGATGGAACTTCCCCAACCGTCGGCAAGTGTATCAGATGGGGGTCCGCCGCGCTCGGCCAACCTTTGCCGAGCGGAGCCTGCCAGCGAGTTGGCTGGAGCAAATACTCCAGATCGAAAGCGGAGAGCCTTCGAGGGCACGCGACGCTGAGCCCACCCGTCACTCTGCCAATAGGCCCTGCCGCACCGCTCATCGGATTAAAAACAATGCTCTTTAGGAGGGACCTACTCGGCATAATTGACATTCCCCAGTTTGAGGTGCGAGGATTGTCTAGGCTAGGCGTCGTGAATAGTGCCAGGGCAGTGTGTTAATCGCAATTGATCTTGTTTCCTAGCCAAGCCGAAATCAGTACTTGACGAAACCTGTACTCGAAGGCCTACGCACTCGGCGCCACAGCGAAGGAGCCTCACTTGAACCACCAGATCGAAGGTGATCCCGAGCCCTCACGTACTCTTGCCAACGTTTGGAATGCGTACCTGGACTGGGCGGCCATGTCTCGGCAGGCGAAACCGCGGCTTTTCTTTTGGCGGCGCCTGGTGCTCGGGTTAGGTTTGGCGGGAGCCATTCTTGAGACCCTTAGCACTCGCTTTCACACCGCGCCGACCTTGGGCCTGGACATCAACCCGCTCGGTCTTGTCGGCGCTACGGCACTGGCGTTGGGAGCGGTCTTCTCGTCTCAGATCCTGGGTGGAAACCTCGAACGAGTTTGGGTTCGTAGTCGTTCGGTCGCCGAAGCCCTGCAGTCGGAAGCATACAGGTTCTGCATGCGAGTCCCGCCGTACGCCAGAGACGATCGTGAGCAGAACCTGAAGGAACAGAGAGGCAAGATCGTTGAAGCGATGCGGGGCGTGCCTTTGGTTCCTGATGTTGCGAGGCGCGCAGCGAAACCTGTGCCCGGTGAGGGCATGACAGTTGCAACCTATCTTGCAACCAGGATTGCTAGGCAAACCGATAGCAAGAACGGATTCTACTGGGAGAGTGCCAGGAAATTGAAGAGACAAGTCCGACGCTTTAGGAATGCGGCAGTTACATTCGCAGCATGTTCTGCGATCCTTGGAGCTTTTGGAGCGGCTGGGATCAGCGAAGTGGCCATCTGGGCAGCTGTGCTGACCACCGTATCGAGTTCAGTGGCAGCATATTTTCAAGCGAACCGCTACGAGTATCTGCTGTTGAGCTACACGGCAACCGCCGGACGTCTAACGGAGTTGAGCGAAGAACTTCAAGATCTACCGGAGTCATCAGCCAATGAGCGGGACCGACTGGTCCTGGCTTGTGAAGAAGCGATCTCGGTGGAGAACCAGGCCTGGATGGCGAAGTGGCTGGTGGCAAACTTACGGTAGCTGCCGAAACGCTCACGGACTGGTTGAAGGAGATTGGAGCGCTGTTTCCGACGCGAACGTGAATGGAAATAGATGTTTATCAGGGAGCGAACGTATGCCAAGGGCTCGAAAAATTGAAATTGCGGTGGTTAACGGTGATGTCCTGGAGTTCGAGGCTGACGTTCTTGTCCTAAAGTACGCGCAAGCGCTCTACGGCGCTGACCGCGCAGCATGGGGGCGGTTGGAAGCCGTGTATCCAGACATCGACTTGCCCGAGGTTGGAGACCATCGGGTTGTCGAATCAGAACCAGCACTTTCCGCCGCACAAGTACTCTTCATTGGTGTCGAGCCCCTCCACGCCTTCGGCTACGCGGAGATACGCGAGTTCAGCCGACGAGCGCTGTCGATTCTTTCAGGGCACCCTGCCGGAGCACGCCACATTGCGCTCACGATTCACGGCCCAGGCTACGGACTCGACGAGGTCGAAGCTTTTCGTTCTGAGGTCGCCGGTGTCATTGAGGCAATGACGGCCCAAGAGTATCCCAAGGACTTGGTCCGTATCACGTTTGTCGAGCGAGACAAAAGGCGATCCAAGAGACTCTCACGCGTACTTGCTAAGGTGTTTCCAGACGGGAACATTGCAACCTCTGGCCGGGGCTCCCTCCAAACGCTGCCAGAGGATACACAGAAGGCCCTGCGATCCGCAGGGTACGGATCAGGCAAAGCCAATGTCTTTGTAGCCACCCTTCGTGCCGGATGGATCTTTTGGCATAGCCATGCCCTTCGTGCCGGAAATGGATGATATTTTCTACTTTGGCATTGAAGGACCAGTCACTGCTGCTAGCTTGCTCGCAGAGAGAGCGGACCTGTCGACCTACACGGGTGACGTTATGGAACGGGTCAGATCACGGATAGCGACCGCAAGGCTCGTGGTAGCTGATATATCGACATCGAACCCGAATGTATGCCTGGAAGTGGGTTACGCCTGGGGAAAGGGTGTGCCAACCGTTCTTCTAGTGAAGAAGGGGGCGGAACGCCCTTTCGACCTTCGGGGTCAGAGATGTATCGTTTACGCAACCATAAGGGATCTTGCAAGCCAGCTTGCCCGCGAACTACAGGGCCTTGAGGCCCATAACAGCTAGCTTTCCTAGAGTCACTCCCGATACCTCGACGGAATCTGATCCTCGACACCCGCGTACTGGAACTCCTCCGCGAGGTCCATCAGTTTCGGCTTCGGCGTAAAGGTGGCTGTCGACTCGGCTTCGCGGCGGCGCGGGTCGGGCGGCTGGGTGGAGCAGCACAGTTCCGGAACATTCGCCAGCGGTGGGCCCGATAATCACAAAGCCACGCAACACCGGTCAGACGCGCAGGTACGGTTTCAGGGCCGCGAAGCTGTGGTCGATTTCGGCGGCGGCTTCGGGGGTGTAGGTGTACCCGCCGCGGCGGGAGACCGTGGTCTTGAATACGCCGCGCTTCTTCATCAGGTAGTACTTCACGCCGGGGATGTGGCGTTCGAGGTTCGTCATCAGCAGCAGCTTGCTGAAGACGTTGCGCACTTCGTCGCGCTTGCCGGCCAGATGCAGCTCCCACATGTGGGCGTAGACGTCGCCGTACATGGGGCCGCCGGTGAGCGTGCCGTCCATGCCGAGACGCATCTCGTAGCTCCAGCCGAGGGCGCGGCTTGCGCCGAGAATGCTCTTGATCGGGCCGGGCCGGTGCTTCGCTAGCTGCTGCATGCGCTCGATGGCGCCCTTGTACTCTTCTTTGAGGTAACCGAAGTTGGGGAATTCGCGGCCCATCTGGACGATGAACTCGACCGTCGGCTCGACCTCGGGCGCGCCGCCGGCAGTCTGGATGAAGACCGGGCGCTTCGTCAACTTGCACAAGGCCCGGAAGTACTCCCGATAGTCGTCGAGCGACTTGGCTTGCTTGGGCGGGATGGCAATCATCGCGTCGGGAGCCAGTTCCTCGGCGCGATGGGCGAACTCGAGCATCGCCTCGGTGTTCTCCGCCTGGACCCCGAGAACGAGGGCGGGTTTGGTTCCCCTTGCGGCTTTGGCGATCACCTCCATGCCGCGCATGCGCTCCTGTTTCGACAGGTAGGCGAGGTCGCTGGCGTGCTGGGGCCATACCATGCCGTGGACGCCGCAGCGGTCGAGGAAGTCGACTTCGGCGGCCAGGTCTTCATAGTCGATGGCCTTGCCCGAGGTGTACGGCGTCGCCAGGATCATGAAGGCGCCGCGCATGGGTTTCTGCTTCGCGGCTTGCGCGGTGCGGGAAGCTAGGGCCGCCGCACCGAGTACGGACAGCCACTGCCGCCTTGTGTAGTGCGAGGTGTAGTGCGAGTTGGATTGCAGCATGAACTCTCCTTTTGCCGCCGCGGGCACGGCATGCCGTGCCCCTACATCACACTCCGGGCCGCAACTGTGCTTACGACTTCATCATCTCGTCCCAAGTCACCTCGCGCCGCAAGTCGATCGCCATGCGTCCCATCAACGCGGTGAGAGTGCTCTCGGCGCCGCGCACGCCGACGTTCTCCGGCTTGCCTTCGCGCACGCGCTGCACGAACTGATGCACCGAATCGCGGGTAATGTTGTGCGGCGCGTCAACGCGAACCGAGTTGTCCTGGCCGCGATGATGCGTCCAGTAGTGGCGGGCCGTTTCGACGACCTCGTTCGCTCCGAAAAACTTCTCATGGACGTCGCGATAAAAGCTCGGCGTGATCTGCGAGCCGATCAGCGTGGCCTGCACGTTGTCCTCGTAGTCGAAAACGACGGTAATGTGGTCGGCCATGTCGCCGGCCTTCATGATCGTGCGGCCGCCGCTCCCGACGGCTTTCGTCGGATGTCCGCCGAGGAACCAGTTGAGCACGTCGATCGAGTGACAGTGGGTCTCGACGATGATGCCGCCGAACAGGTGGCGCCAATGCTTCCACTGCTTGACCTTGTCGATATCGGTGATGGGCTTGGGGTGAACGGGCTCTTGGCCGCTCCACGCACCCTTGATGAAACGGGCCGTAGCTTGGCGCATGGGGCCGAAGCCTTCGGAGTGGGCCGTGTCCCAAGCCGTCTTGTAGCCAGGGCCGTAACGCTGCTGGAAGCCGAAGGTGATGTTGAGGTTCGGTCCGGCGGAGTCGGAAACGCGCATTACTCGCTTGCAACCCTCGATATCGGCGGCGGCGGGCTTCTCGACGTAGATGTGCTTCTTGGCCTTGACCGCGGCTTCGAGGTGCTCGGGGTGCAGGTAGACCGGCGTCGCGATGATGACCGCGTCGACGTCACTCGCGAGCAGGTCGTGATAGTTCTTGTAGATCTTGGGATTCTCGACGGGGATTCTTTTCTTGGCGCGTTCGATTCGTTCGTCGAACAAATCGGAGATGGCAACCAGACGGGCCCCGGAATCCTCTACCAGATACCGAGCCAAGGTCGTGCCCCGCCCCCCGGCGCCGATCAGCCCCACCTTCACCGCCGAGTTGGCGGCCGTGCCGGCGACGGCGGCAAACGGAACCAGGGATGCAGACTGCATCAGAGAGCGACGGCTGATGGATGAAGGCTTCATGTGGGTGTCCTTTTCTTAGACAGTAGACCGTTGACAGTGAAGGCCGTTAAAAGTGACGACTCATCCGAGCCGGCCGGTCGCGGCTCGCGGCTATCACGGCAGCCAGTATGTGACGACAGCCCAAGTGAGTTTACTGGATCGTGCTTCCGGCAGCAATGCGGGCCGGTAGTGTCTCAGTTTCAACTTCACCCGTTCCATATACTTCCTGCGGTTGCCGCGCGAAGCGCGTTGTAGGCCGGCTGTTTACGGCCGGCTTCAGTCACGAATCACGAATCACAGGTCACAAATCACGTCCCGGCCCCCAGGCTTACGCCGGTGGGGCCGCTGTCTGTGGTTTGATGGCGCGGACCGCGATGAAGCAGCCGGTGATCCAACGGGTGGGAAGCGCGTCGAGCAGCGCGAACATCCTCAGCATCGCTCGAATCGGCGGGTCGGCGTGACGCCCCAGCAGGCGCCGGGTGCCCGTGAACAGCGCGGACGACAGAAGCCTGGGATTGTGAATCAACGTCTCCCGAGCGTCAACCTCGAGCCCGAGAGACTGCAAGCTCTCGGTGAGACCTCTGACCGACACCGTGTAGCCCAGCCCGAACGGCGCGCCGCGGCGTTGACTGGCCCATCGCAACGGGTAGTAGAGGGGGTTGTAGGCATTGTCGAGTGAAATAATCATGCGTCCGCCGGGTCGCGTGATGCGGACAAGCTCGGCAAGGCTTCGATCAAACTCTTCCGCGGTGTCAAAGTGATCCAACGTCGACGTTGATATCACGCAGTCAATCGAATCCGATGCCAGCGGCAAGCGCCTCACATCACCGACGAAAAACCCGGCCCCCGCCGTCGGGGCGCGCAGCCTAGCCTTCGCAACCGTCGCGTAGGCCACGTCCATGCCCACTGCGAGCGGCATGTCGTCGAGCAGGTCGAACAAGATTTGATCCGCGCCGTGGGCCTCCTCGAACACATCCGTCTTGAGGACGGTGTGAGGCCGAAAGCCGTCCACCCACCGACGGATCAGATCCTGGTAGAGCTGCCGCTTCTGCCGGCCGACGAGCGGATCGAGATACCAGGAGGGAGCCGAGCGCTCGGCGAGTTGGTCCCACTCGGTCTTTTGGACGGAATTTCCCCGCAAGGGATTATTTTACTTGGCTGGGCGATCGATAAACAGCCGGCGAGATCGTGTGCAGGGCAAGAGCGGACGATAACGACAGCGAAGCCAGGGGTTCCGCCCCGGAGGGGCGGAGAGATCATAGCAAACGGTTTCAACCGTGGGCAGCCGGCGACAAACTCCACAAGCTTGAAAGGGGCGATGCAGCATTCACGAGAGACTTCTGACCACGCCCTGTCGCGCCACTATGATTCCGGCTTCTACTCTTCCAACGCAAAGGTGAAGAGCGCGTGTCCGGCCGCGACCGACACGTGCTGCTTGCCGCGCACCTGATACGTGATGGCGGAGTTGGCCATGCGCCCGCCGAGGTACTTCCGCCACAGCAGCTTGCCATCGTTGACGTCCAACGCGATGAAGTGGCCTTCCATGCTGCCTGAGAACAGCACGTCCCCGGCCGTCGAGAGCAGGCCGCTCTCGGTCACGCCGGTCATCTTGAACTCCCACTTCTTCTCGGCGGTCAGCGGATCGAGCGCGCGGATGGCTCCGAAGCCGGTCTCTTCGTCTTTGACCGCGTCCGGATAAATTCCTTGCGGCAGGCTGCCCGGATACCTGGCGCCTTTCACGTACACCGCGTCGCCCTTGTAGTAGGTACTTGGATAGCGGTCCCACACCGGAAGATAGAACAGCCCCGTGCGCGGGCTAAAGGTCGGCGCGTACCAGTTCGTGGCGCCTTGCACGCTGGGATAGACCTTGGTTCCGTCCGCTGTCGGATGGCTCTCGCGCCGAACAATAGGCCTGCCACTCTCGTCCAGCCCGACGGCCCAGTTCTGATACGCAAAGGGCTTGCCAAGCAGATACTCGCCGGTCTCGCGGTCGAGCACGTAGTAGAAAGCGTTACGGTTCGCCCACAGCATCAGCTTGCGCATGCGGCCTTCGTGTTCGAGGTCCACCAACACGGGCACTTGGACGGCATCCCAGTCCCAACGGTCGTTCGGCGTGAACTGGAAGTGCCACTTGAGCTTGCCGGTGTCGGGGTCGATGGCGATCACCGAGTCGGTGTAGAGGTTGTCGCCGGGGCGGACGTCGGCGTTCCAGTCCGGAGCTGGGTTGCCGACACCCCAGTACATGAGATTGAGATCCGGATCGTAGGAGCCGGTTACCCAAATGGACCCGCCGCCGCGCTTCCAGGCATCACCCTCCCACGTATCGTGCCCGGGCTCGCCGGGCCCGGGAATCGTCCAAAAGCGCCAAGCGCGTTCGCCGGTCTTGGCGTCGTAGGCGTCGAGGAACCCTCGGATGCCGTACTCGCCCCCGGCGGTGCCGATGATGACCTTGTCCTTGACGATCAACGGCGCGACGGTCAGCGCGTAGCCGTCGCTGTTGTCGACAACCTTCACGTCCCACTCGACCTCACCCGTCCTGGAGTCGTAGGCCATCAAGCGGCCGTCGAGCGTGGCTTGGTAAAGCGTGTCGCCGAGAATCGCCAAGCCCCGGTTCACCGGACCGCAACAAACACTGATTCCTTCCGAAAGTGTGTGGTGGTACTTCCAGAACACGCGCCCGGTCGAGGCGTCGATGGCGGAGATGTGGTTCGGCGAGTGCGTCACGTACAGCACTCCGTTGACGACTAGCGGGGTCGACTGAAACTTGGTCTTCTCGTCGGCCTGGAAGACCCACTGTAGATCGAGGTCGCTGACGTTGCCGGTCTTGATCTCGTCGAGCGGGCTGTAGTGCTGGCTTTTGTAGGTACGCGAATAGGTGAGCCAGTTGCCGGGCTCCGAGTCCGCCTTGCGAATTTGCTCTTCGGTGATCTGGGCCGGTAGTGCCGGCAGCAGAAGGCATAGCAGGGCAATCGGGGCCACTCGGCGGTTGAGCGTCCGTCGGTTAGGCATCAGCCGGTTGAGCTTCATCTGGGGGCTCCTCGTCTCAACGTCGAGAGGTAGGCGACCAAGTCGTCTGCTTCCGTGGTGCTCAGACGCTCCTCATAGGCGGGCATGGACGAAGTCTTGACCAACTCGTACTCCTTGACATCGCTCTTGGGCAGCGACACGAGGCGACCGTTGCCGTCGCGGATTTGGAAGGAGTAGCTGTCTTCGTTTAACCGCGTCCCGGCGATCTGATCCCCCCGCTTGGTCACCACCTTGAGGATCCAGTGTTGCGGCAGCACGGTGTCGTTTGGGTGCAGCACAGCGGCTCGAAGATACTTGGCCGAACGGCGGGCTCCGATGTCGCTGAGATTCGGCCCTAGGCGGTTTCCGGTGTCGTTGATCTTGTGGCACTGGCTGCAACCGCCTTTGGAGAACAGGGCCTTGCCGCGACCGGGGTCGCCGGTGCCGCTGACTGCAGCAGGCCCGGAACTCAAAGTGCGGACGTAGGCTACGATCTGCCAAAGCTGCTTCCCTTCAAAGAAGATCGCCGGCATCTCGGTGCCGGGAATGCCGTCGCGGATCGTCTCCCGCAACGCTGCGTCGCTGTCGCCGCGGCGAAACTGGCCCTTGGTCAAATCCGCGCCGGCGCCTCGGGGGCCGGAGCCGTCGAGGCCGTGGCACACCGCACAGTGCGCATGAAAGAGACGCCCGCCAGCAGCGACATCTTCCGGGCTGGTGTGGGGATTGCGAATTTCGCTCTGCTGCGCCGACACGGTGGCGGCGCACGTGAGCACGGAGAGCATGAGCATCGGCAAAACGCCGCTGCTCTTCGGAGTGTCGAACCTCTTCACAGCATCCTCCCCGCGTCGTGATGGTTGTCGGCAATCACGAGACGCTCCCGCCTATACAATCAAGCCTAGATATTTTAGCGAGAACCGACCGCTTCCGTTTTGCGGGACCTGCGTATCGGCGGGGAGTTGAAGAACCGCATTACACGGATCGTAGACAATGTTATGGCTTTCTTTGCGGCCTTCGCGCTCCTTCGCGCCTTTGCGAGAAATAGCTGACCGGCCGTTCCACGACGTCAAGCTAACACCTATATGCCTGAACCCGCCGCCGTTCTCGACCAAATCCGCGCCCTATTGCGCGACGCCGGTGTCCCCTTTCGTGAGCTTCGCCACGAGCCCACCCGTACCTCTGAGGACTCCGCCCGCGTCCGCGGCGAGGACCTCCGCTTCGGCGGCAAAGCGCTGTTGATCAAGGTGGGCAGCGAGTTTCGGCTTTTCGTTCTGAGCGCGTCGCTGCGGGTGGACTCCCAAGCCATTCGATCTCACTTCGGAATACGCAAGAGCCGCTTCGCGACACCCGACGAGTTGAAGGAGTTGACCGGCCTGGTTCCCGGCTCCGTCCCGCCGTTCGGGCACCCGATACTCCCCTTCGATCTCTATGTCGACACGTCGATCGCCGCCAACGATCGCATCGCCTTCAATGCCGGCTCCCTTACGGATTCGATGTTCCTCCGCGTCGACGACTACCTTCAAGTCGCCCACCCCGAAGTCTTTGCGTTCGGTCTCCAACCCAACACCGATTGAATCAGTCCCGAGGCGAAGCGCAAAGCAACCGAGCCGTGACCGTAAGGGAGCGGTCCGGCACGGACCATAACGACCTTCAAAGGCTTCTAGCCCCAGTTAGTTTTTGGGTTGCGGCGCGTTGGCCCGCACATTGCCAGGCTGGGGCGCTCGGGTCGGGTCACTCACCGTAAGACATTTCCTTAGCACCGCAAACTGCTTCTTGGTCAACCGCGGCAACGCCCACAGCTCTTCGACCGACTTGTAGTGACCGTTACGACCACGAACGCGGACGATCATTTCGGCACGGTCGCGCCCTATGCCGGGCAACGCCTCGAGCTGCTTAGCGGTCGCTTGGTTCAGATCGATTGGGGCCGAACAAGGCGGTTCCTGCGCCACCAGCGGCCATAAGACGCAGAGCATCACGAGAAGCAAGTGCATCGCCGAACTGCTGCCAACAGCCACGTCTGCCGCCCCTCGCGTCATCGGGCCGCGTGTTACGGCCTCGGCAGGAATCCGCGGCACATCCCCCGAAGGCTCCGGAGACGGCAAACGTAGCGATCCACGCGGCATGGCGGTCCTATACCTCTTCCCTACAATTCCTCGAGCAAACGCGACTCATAGCCGTCCCGCTTGAGAAGACGCAACGTCTCGCTCGCGCGGTTGCGGTAGTCTTGCGCAGCCGTCGGGTCCACGCGTTGCAGAGCGGACAAGTCGCCGCGAGCCCGTTCGATCGCCCCTTGCAGCAACGGCCCCGGTTTGCTGTTGCGTCCCGCCCGAGTGTATTCCTTCAGCGTGACGTCGAGGATCTTCGACACCGCATGCAGCGCCCGCTTGCGCGGAAAGCCGCCCTGCATCATCTGCTGTACCGCACCCTCGAGCAGGCCCGTCAGCAGATCTGTCACCATCGACCCCGCGATGGCATGGCGGACTTTATGCTCGGGCCGGACCAATTGGAACTCCGCGTCCCAGGCTTGAATCATGAGCCGCGCCATCTGCGAGGCCACCGGCCCCCCTTCCACGGTGAAGTGAACCCCTGCCAGCGAGAGCACCGGCTTCTGGAAAACGTACAGCGGATGCATCGACCCGGTGGCGGCGCCGAGAGCAGAGAGAGGCTGCAGGACCGCGCTCGACAACGACCCACTGGTGTGCAAGACGACCTTTCCTTGATAGCGGAAGCTGACGCCGGCCAACCGTTCGACAACCGACTCCAACGCCTCATCGGGCGCCGCAATCAGAACGACGTCACACCCGACCAAGTCTTCGGGGTCGTCGGTCGGCTCGCCCATCTCGAGCAACCGCACGGCGCGGCGGGCGGAGACGAAGTTGTGGGAGAGGATGAGATCCAACCGGAACCGATCCCGGGGAAGCAGGGTAACGAGGGTACTGCCAACGCGGCCGGGTCCGATGAGCCCTACCGTGATCACGCGTCCGCCTTGATTGCTCCGGCCAGATCGCCGGTCTTCAGCGCCTTGATGCGATCACGGAGCTTCGCGGCCTTCTCGAACTCGAAGATCTTGGCGGCTTCCCGCATCCGGGTCTCGAGTTGCTCGACCAAGCGTGTCATCTCTTCCGGATTGGCGGGCAACTCCGTCGTTTCGTCCTCGAGGGGGACGTCCATATAATCCGCCTCGACGATGCGCGCGAGGCTCATCTCGACGGGCTTCGAGATCGACTCGGGCGTGATCCCGTTGGCGTCGTTGTACTGGCTCTGCAGGGCCCGCCGCCGGTTCGTTTCGTCGATCGCCTGTTTCATGCTGTCCGTCATGCGGTCAGCGTAGAGCACGGCCCTACCGCTCACGTGTCGCGCCGCGCGGCCGATGGTCTGGATGAGCGACCCCGCTGAACGCAGAAATCCCTCTTTGTCGGCGTCGAGAATGGCAACCAGTGACACCTCCGGCAGGTCCAAGCCCTCGCGCAGCAGGTTCACGCCGATCAGGACGTCGTACTCGCCCCGGCGCAGGTCGCGCAGATGCTTGACCCGCTCTAGTGTATCGATCTCCGAGTGCAGATAGCGGCATTTCACGCCGGCCTCGGTGTAATATTCTGATAAATCCTCCGCCATTCTCTTGGTGAGAGTCGTCACGAGCACCCGCTCATTCAACTCCTCTCGCCGGCGGATCTCTCCGAGCAGGTCGTCCACTTGACCCTTCACGGGACGCACGTCCACTTCCGGATCGAGCAGCCCGGTGGGCCGGATCACCTGCTCCACTACCACGCCCGCCGCTTTGGTCAGTTCGTACGGTCTCGGCGTCGCCGAAACATACACAAGCTGATTCACCCGGTGCCCGAACTCTTCGAACGTCAGCGGGCGGTTATCGAGTGCGCTCGGCAGCCGGAAGCCGTGCTCCACCAGCACGGTCTTGCGCGAGCGGTCGCCGTGATACATGGCGCGCAACTGCGGGATCGTCTGGTGGCTCTCATCGATGAAGACCAACGAATCCTGCGGGACGTAGTCAAGCAGCGTAGGCGGCGGCTCGCCCGGCAGGCGTCCGGAGAAGTGGCGCGAGTAGTTCTCGACCCCATAGCAGTAGCCGACCTCGCGCATCATCTCGATGTCGAACTGCGTGCGTTGGGACAGACGCTGGGCTTCGAGGGGCTTGCCGATCTTGTGCTGCTCGGCGTTCCACCAATCGAGTTCCTTGAGAATCGACTCGATCGCCTGCTCTTTCGTATCGTCCGACATGACGTAGTGGCTCGCCGGATAGACCGGCAGACGCACATACGTCTGGCGAACCTGCGCCGTCAAGGGATCAATCTGCGAGAGGCTCTCGATCTCGTTACCCCACAGCTCGATGCGATAGGCGTAATCGTCGTACGTTGGGTAGACCTCGATCACGTCACCGATGACGCGGAAGGCGCCTCGTTTGAACTCCCCGTCGCGACGTTGATAAAGGATCCTGACGAGTTGCTTGGTGATCTCTTCGCGAGAAATCGTCTGGCCCTTTTCGAGCATCAGCAGCATGCCGTAGTAGGCGTCGGGCGAGCCGAGTCCGTAGATGCAGCTCACGCTGGCGACGATGATGCAATCGCGCCGCTCGAAAAGTGAACGCGTCGCCGACAGCCGTAGCTTGTCGAGCTCGTCGTTGATGGTGGCTTCCTTCTCGATGTACGTGTCGGAAGCAGGGAGGTAGGCTTCGGGCTGATAGTAGTCGTAGTAGCTGACGAAGTACTCGACGGCATTCTCGGGAAAGAAGCTCTTGAACTCGTGGTAGAGCTGCGCCGCCAGCGTCTTGTTGTGGGCCAGCACCAAGGTCGGACGCTCCATGGCCTCGATGACCTTGGCCATGGTGAAGGTCTTGCCCGAACCCGTTACGCCGAGCAGCACCTGGTGCGCCTCGGCGTCGCGCACGCCGCGCACGAGCTGCTCGATGGCGGTCGTCTGATCGCCTCGCGGTTCATACGTAGAAGCGAGCCGGAAAGCCATCGATGGGGGAAGCCTGGGGGAGAACCCGCGCCGACGAAGCTGCGGGCTGAACTAATTCTACCAGCGCCCTAGCCTAGCGCATCCGCATCGACCCGCCACAACAGAGGCGGGGGTGTGAACCCGCGCGCCCAAACCCGCAACCACGCTGCGGCCCCAACCCCCACCGCCGCCTCGACCCGCCACTTCCGAGCCGCGGACGGAAGTCCGCGGTGGCCGCGAGCCCTAGCTGCGGGCTACAAACTGCGCAGGATGCGGGGGCTGCGATAGCCGAGATCTGTATCTACCCGCCCACCGCATCCGACAAAGCCTTCGCAGCCGTTGTCCGCAGGAACGATGTGTCATTGGTCAGGTCGATGAACTGAAACCCTTCCTCGATGCGGCGACGCGCCGTGGCCCCGTCCGCGACCGGTATCCCCGAGGGTTTGCCGGCGCGCTTGCAGCCTTCGCGGAACCGCTGCAACGCCGCTTCGTGATCGGGATGCCCCATCTCGACTCCCATCGACATCGCCAGATCGGCCGGGCCCAGGAACCCCACGTCGACGCCTTCTACCCGGGCGATAGCCTCCGCATTCTCGATACCCTCGAGGTCCTCGATCTGCGGAATACACAGCACCAGGTCGTTGGCGATCTTGCGGTAGTCCGGCGAGATCGTCAGACAGCGCCCCGTGCCGACCGAGCGGGTGCCGACCGGCGGATAGCGCATCGCCCGGGCCACCCTTTCGGCCTGCTCGGGTGTGCTGAAATGCGGAAAGCAGATGCCCCAAGCTCCTGCGTCGAGCAGCCGCGCGATAGTGACCGGGTCATGGTCCCAGGCGCGGACCAGCGGAACCGCTCCGCGGGCTTCGATGGCTCGGAACATGTGGGCGATCGATTCCATGTCGTAGTAGGTGTGTTCAGCATCGACCGCCAGCCAAGGGTAGCCGGCGGCGGCCATCACCTCCGCGGCCAGCGGGGAGCCCAGGTTCAGCCACGAGCCAACACTGGGCTTGCCGGCGGCCAGGGTTTCGCGGATCGGATTCTTCATCGCTTTGCCTTTCTTCCTTCGTGGTTCGATCGCTTAGCAGTGTGTTTCGCAAATACGGTTACATTTCAAGTTTGTTATGTAGGGGCGGGCCTCCGTGCCCGCCCACCCGGAATGGCGGCGGATGCCCCGCTCAGATACCTGACCCTATTCACGATACGGTGTACTTAGTCCTGCCCGAGGAAGCCGCGCACCCTTGGATGATCGAGCACCTCGGGATTCAATATGTGGTTCGGCCTACGCCCCTGAATAGCGTCAGTCACCTGTTCGAACGTCTGACGATCCAGACGAATCGTTGACTCGACGGTAATCCCGCCGTTGTGGTTCGTGCAGATGACGCGCGGATGCCCTTTGTGGATCTCGCGCGGGCCGTTCACCGGATCGTCGACCACGTAATAGCACAGCAGGTCTTCGCTAATCGCGCGGTGAACGGCCTCGTCATCGACAAGGTTGCCGCGCGACGGATTGATCAAAGAGGCGTGCGGCTGCATGGCGCGGAGTTCATCGTATCCGACGATCGTCTCGTCGCCCGACACATGCAGCGAGACGGTATCGCATTCGCGAAACAGGTCGAGCGGACTCCCGACCGCCTCAGCCCCGAACTGCCGCGCCAGCTCCTGGATATCCGGACGCACATCATAGACGAGCAGCCGGCCGTGTTCGCCCAGCAGTGGTTTGGCCCGCAGCGCCATCTGTTGGCCGATCCGCCCAAACCCGTAGAGCCCCAGCGTCGAGCCCTGCGCATCGTAGGTGCGGATGATCGAGAAGTCGCCGTCGTGCGAAAGTCGGTTGAGGGTGTACACCCGCTTGAGCGTCGCCATCCATTGGGCGATGGCGTACTCGGCGACCGTGTCCATGTGCACCGGTGAAACCGTGATGATGACGCCGAGTTCGGTCGCAATGTCGACATTCACCTTGTCGTAGCCCACCCCCCAGCGCGAGATGATGCGCAGGTCTTTCGCCGCCTCATAGAAACTGCGGTGGAACAGCGCCGAGTCGGCGATCACCGCCACCACGCCCGCGGCATGTTCCTCGGTCATGTCCCGCTGCGTGTAGGTCTCGACGTCGGTCAACTTGGCCAGGTCCGCGAGCCCCTGGCTGCGAGCCTGCGACTCGAACTCCTTGTTCTGGAAAATGCGTGCGACCAGCGTCTTACTTCGCATGAACGATCCTCATTCCACCCTTGGCCGGGCTCCGTAGTTTGCTGGAAAACCAGAAGCCAGGTCAAGCCGGATCTTTTTAGGCTCTGCTTCGCACAGCCCGCCGCGGGCCACCGGGCGACACGAGAGCGGGTAACCGCCTTCTCTAGCGCGATGGCTCTGCCGAGGGCGCCGCCGCGTTGTGCAAGCGACGGTACTTGCGCAACAACTCATACAGCACCACGCCGCCCGCCACCGCCACGTTCAGCGACTGCTTCACACCCAGCATCGGGATGCGAATGTGTACATCGGCGAACCCGGAAATCTCGGGCGACACCCCATCCACCTCGTTGCCGAACACCACGCACACCGGGAAGCGCGGCTGCCAGTCGTAGAGGTCGACCGAGTGCACCGACGTCTCGATCGCCGCAATCTCACGCTCCTCGGCGCGCAACGACTCGAGCAACGGGGCCCCCTCCGGCCGATGCTCCCATTCGACCGACTCCTCCGCGCCCAGCGCGGTTTTGGCGATACCCGGGTGCGGGGGGTGTCCCGTGTACCCCGTCAGGTAGAGCTTGCCGATCCCGGCCGCGTCCGCCGAGCGGAAGAACGCCCCGACGTTGTAGAGACTGCGCACGCGATCGAGCACCAGGTCCACCGGGATGCGCCCGATGGACTCATACGGCCCGGCCTGCGTCAGCACCAGGTCCACCGGGATGCGCCCGATGGACTCATACGGCCCGGCCTGCGTCAAAGCCCGAAAAGGGAACGCTTCCATCCCCACCATCGTAGGGCACAAGCCGCGCCAGTCTGCCGATTGCCTGTAGCCGGCGGCTCGGCACTGACAACTCCGCGGGCTGCTCTCAGGCCGGCCCCTGCACTCCCGGCCGGTTCGTCGCAGGCTCTTGGCCACCCGATCGGAAAGCGCCTCTGACTTCAGAGGAACAGCCCCAGAGTACCCGGACTCAGATCGCTTGATTCCCGACTCGGTCGTGTGGTATCTTCTTCCAAGCTTTGGTTTCGGGGCGGCAGACCTAGGGTGTCAGACTCAGGGGGCCTGTCAATCCCAGGCTTGTGCTACTTCCGCAGCCGACAACCAAAGAATCTAGCTAGAGGTCTAACTAACTATGTTTGGGTTTAACAGAAGAAGTTGCAGAGTCTTTCAGTTTTGTCGCGCTGGTCGCAGGCTGCTGCTGGGTCAATCCCAGCTGGGTTTAACAGAAGAACAGAGTCTTTCAGTTTTGTCGCGCTGGTCCTGCGCTCCCGCTGTACGGCCAGCGAACTTCGACGCAGACCATTGAGGGTCTGGTAACGGACGCCACCGGCGCGGTCATTCCCGGCGCGACGGTGACCATGACGAACATCGACACGGGTATCACCACAACCGTGACTACCAACGAAACCGGCAACTACCGCTTCTCGTACGTGCCGGTGGGCAACTACGAAGTCCGTTGTGAGTTGGACGGCTTCAAGACACAGTCGATGAGCGGCGTCCGCGTGGCAACCACGGCGCAGGTTCGGACCGACTTCGCGATGGAGGTCGGCGACATCACCGAGACCATCGAAGTCGCCGCCGACGCGATCACGCTCAACACCGAGAACGCCACGGTCGGCAGCGTGATCGAAAACCGGCGCATCGTCGAGTTGCCGCTGAACGGCCGCAACATCGTCCAGCTAGCCGTCCTGGTGCCGGGCGTGCAGTTTGGCCAGCGCTCCGGCATGAATCGCGGTGACGGCGGCTACATCCCCGAAGGCAGCTATTCGGTGAGCGCCAATGGCGTGCGGGAGCTTCACCAAGTGGTCACCCTCGACGGCACGGACACTGCCGATGTGCGTCGCTCGGTCACCCCGTTCGTGCCCTCGATCGAGGCGATCGAGGAGTTCAAGCTGCAAACGAGTTCCTTCTCAGCCGAAGTAGGCTTCGGCGGTGGCGCCGTCACCAACATCACGCTCAAGAGCGGCACCAACGAGTTGCACGGGACGCTCTTCCACTTCCTGCGCAACAACGCCTTGGACGCCGAGCCCTACTTCCTCAACTTTGAACGGGCGGCCGACGAGCGCCGGGAGGCCAACCAGCGTATCCGCAACACCTTCGGTTTCGTTGTGAGCGGGCCCATCGTCAAGAACAAGACGTTCTGGATGTTTGACTGGGAAGCGCGCCGGGAGCGAACCAAGAATGTGTCGGAAGGATTCTTTCCTCACGATTCATTTCGGGGGGGGAGACTTCTCGGAACTGTTGCCGGGCTCCATTCGGACCGGCGGGGGCCTCCGCGCGCCGATTGTGATTTACGATCCCTTCACGGGCGAGCCGTTCCCCAATAACGTCATCCCGTCGAGTCGCATCCACCCCGGAATTCGGGACAACATCTTGCCGATCGTGTCCCGTGCCGACTTCCGTCAGCCAGACCCGTTGGATTTCACGAAGCGCCAGGGCATAGTCAGGCCTTTGAAGGTGGATCAGTACTTCACGAAGGTGGACCACCACTTCAGCGACAAGGATCGCATCTTTGGACGGCTTGCCGTCTCGATCGTCAACGATGATAGACCTACCTTGAACGAGAATTTCGAGACCTTCCGGGAGGCGGACACCTACAACGTCGCCACGCAGTGGATCCATACGTTCAGCCAGAACATGATCAACGAGTTCCGGTTTGGCTTTCAAGAGTTTAGCCGGGGCAGCAGGAGTCCCCGGACGGGCGACGATAGCTTCAACATGCCGGGTCTTGGCATCGGGCCGTTCCACATCGTGGCGGGCTCGGGGCGCCAGCTTGATACCGACGAGCACGGCTACCCCAACCTGAGTCTCTACAACGTCAGCGACGGCCGTGAGTACAACAACCCCAACAACCAGCAGATCGGCAACCATCTGTCGATCATCAAGGGTTCTCACAACCTGAAGATGGGCGGCGAAGTCTACCGGCTGACGATGCACGACGGGGCCGCGAACCTAGGCCGCGGCCGGGTACGTTGGGGCGGTAACGAGACGGGCCTCAACCATGCCTCGTTCCTGATGGGCATTCCTGAATCGACGGAGACGCCCGAAGGGGTCGCTATCACCAGCCCGGTTGCCATCCGCCAGGGTTACTACATCCAGGATGACTGGAAGTTTAGTCCGCGGCTGACCATCAACATGGGCTTCCGGTTTGACTACGATGGGAACATCCGCGACCGTCTTGGTTTCTTGCGGACGGTCCTGTTCCCGAATGAGAACCACGCGCCGGGCACGGCCGTCGGCAACGGCGGGTTTATCGATCCGGAAACGGGAATCGATATCCCCACCATGGGACCGCCGGCGGTGGGTCCGGGGGGCGGGGACGTCAAGCTGTTCCACCAGGACGTTCGCTTCTTCATGCCGCGGCTGGGTATCGCCTATCGGCCATCGGAGAAGTGGGTGGTGCGAGTCGGCGCGGGTTATTTCGACAACCTCATGCACTGGAACAACTGGTCGATTCTGAACCTGAATCCCCCGTTGGCCGCTGCGACGGAGTTCATCCAGTCCGTGGACGTAGCACAGACGCTGATGCTCACCGGCCTGGACGGCACCGAACACACCGTGCGAACGCGGCGGTTCCGAAACAACGATGCGGCTCGACGACCCGTTCCTGGACAACGTCGGCGCACTTCCCAGCAACCTCGGGAACCCTGTCAACACGGTGGCGGTCAACCCGAAAACGAAGGATGGCGACATGTGGAAGTGGAGCTTCGACATCCAGCGGGATGTGGGGTATAACACACAGTTGACCGTTGGCTATGTGGGCCACGCGATGCGCCACGTCGGCAACAGCATGCGGAACTGGAACTCGCCCGCGCCGTCGGACGATACCAACATCCAAGCGAATCGGCCCTTCCCGCGATTCTACGACCCGGCCACGCCGGAGCTTGGCGTGCAGAACCTGTCGACCGTGCGCTATCTGGATACCTACCAGAACGCCTTTCACCACGGCTTGCAGATGGAGCTGAAGAAGCGCTACTCGGCAGGGATCACCTTTGGCGTCGCCTACACCTATTCCAAGACGCACGGCGACGGCGAAGCGGGCGGCAACCAGGGTGCGAATATTCAGCAACCGCGGCTCTGCCGCCACTGCGATCGTGGCCGGCTAGCGTTTGACCAGCGGCACTACATGGTCGCGAACTTCGTCTGGGACATGCCTGGGAGCAACCTTCCGGGAGCGCTGAAGCACGTCATCGGCGGCTGGCAGTCGAACGGGATCGTGTCGTTGCGCACCGGCTTCCCCTACCGCCTAACCGGCAGCCGGGGTGACTTGAATGTTCGTGAGGAGAGCCCGCGGCCGGACCTCGTGGGCGAGCCGCACTTCGATGGTCAGAACCGGAAGTTGTGGTACCGCCCAGAGGCCTTCGGGCGCGTCACGTGCCGGATTCCGGAGCGGATGGATCTGTGTCGCTTCGGCACCTTGGGCTATCAAGTGTTGGACTCACCGGGGCAGAGGAGAATCGATTTCGGTCTCTTCAAGAACTTCCGGCTCACGGAGACGTTCAATCTACAGTTCCGCTCTGAGTACTACAACGCGTTGAATACACCGTACTTCCGTAACCCTACCGGGCTGTCGTATTCCTCTTCGGATGTGATCACGCCGGACGGATCTCGAGTTGGAGAGATTCGCGGCACCCGACAGGACATGCGCATCATTCAGTTCGGCTTGAAGCTCCAGTTCTAGCCGCTCGACATCAACCTTCAACCAAGGGCCGGCCTTCGGGCCGGCCCTTGCATTTTCCGAGCCGTGACCGTCAGTACCTACGGAGTGAAATCCTTGCCAAGCGCGGCAGGAATCTCACAGGCCGGTACAGAGGCGCGGGTGTGAACCCGCGCGCTCCCTCAAGGCCCCACCTCGCTCCGGTCCGACGCGGAGACCCTATTTGGTTCCGGCTCGTCCGGGTCAGGGAGCGGTCCGGCACGAACCCTGAAGCCACGCAAAGGCATCTAGGCTGGAGACCTGCACTGCGGCAGCCGGGAGGCCGCGCAGGATGTAGCCCGGGGGCATATCGGTGACGGGCATATCGGTGACAGTCACCGAATCGGCCTTCGATGACGCTTCATGAGGCCTATGACGGCCAGTCACAGATTCCCAAAATACTTTTCCTCTATGTTTTCAGTCACTTACCGCTCTCGGCACCCCGGCGGCCCGACCCCCGGCACCTATACTGAGGGCGAGGAAACCTTGACCGCAATCGTACCAGCACCAGCCACGGCGCCCCGCCCTTGGACGACCGCCGCGCGTGCCCAGCGCACCGATCCGCCGCACCCCGCCGGCCCCGAGGGGCTACCCCGCGGGCGTTCTTCAGGCCACAGCCCCGATGGCAGCGCCGCGCGCGAGCCCAGCGACATCCGCCCACACAATAGCGAATCGACCGCCACGTGGCGCCATGACCAACCCCGCGGGGGTGATCCAACCAACAGCCCTGGGCGTGAGCCCAGGGACACCGACCGACACGAGATTCCGTCGAGCGCTGTAAGCGCGGCTCAATCAGCGTCCCGGCCCCGACGGCAACCACCCGGAGGGCGCCCATGCACCAGGACCCCGATGGCCCCTATAGAGAGCGGGCAAAAGTGGACAAAAACGGACAAAAGCGGACAGATTCGGGTTCTGGTTTTGCTCCTGCTAGGCCTTGCTCTCCTGCCGGCCCCGGCCCATACCCAGGATGCGAAGAACGTCCTGGTCGTCACCGCCTCGTCGGGTGACTACATGTTCGGCGCCGGCGGCACCCTCGCGAAGCTCGTCCAAGAGGGCTACACCATCAACGTCGCTCAGTTCGGCAATGACGAGAAAATCACGCACGGCCTCAGCCCCGCCCAGGCGCGGCTGGCAAACGTCGAGGAAGCCAAGGACGCCGCCAAGCTGCTCGGCGTCAACGACACCGTCTACATGGGACACAAGAGCGGCGAGTTTGGCTACGTCTCGAGCAGCGAGATGCGCAAGCAACTCTTTGGGCTGATCCGTCACTTCAAGCCACAAAAGCTCTTCATCCCCGACCCCTACGTCCACTATCAAGACGACAGCGATCAGTACTTCCTCGGACGTCTCGCCGAGGAGTCCTGGGGCTACAGCGGCGGCGGCACGTTCGCGCCGGAGTTGGCGCGCGTCGGGCTCAGCGGGCACGGTGCGCCCGAGGTGTATTTCTATGCCATGTCGCGTCCTTATCGGCCCGGCGAGGGTGGCGAAGGCCGCGCCAAGATGATGACCGTCGACATCAGCTCGACAATCGAGCAGAAGGTCAACGTCATCGAGTTACTTCGTACCCGCAACCGCGTCTACGCACAGACTGTGAAAGGTCGCCTCACGGCCGCCGGACGTCCGACGTCGCTGCTCACGCCGCTCGACGATCTCGCGGTACGCAAGCTCGTCCGTGCGTACGTCGAGGAGTTGGCAGCGACAATTGGCGCCAAGCACGGCTTTGCGTACGGCGAAGAGTTCAACTACGTGGGCGGCCGCGGACCGTCGTTGCCCGAGCACCTTCGTGAGCGCGCCGTAGCAAAGTAGCATGTCTCAACACAAGAATCACGAGCGGCCCCTGGATAGGTCCAATGCGTCTCTAGCCGAGGCTAGCTTCTGTCGGGGGGTGTCGGGCGTAAGCTACGCGGCTGGAGCGCCTACACTTGCTCAGGCCGCGTAGCACGCCGAAGGGCGGCGCGCTAGTGACGGACCTCGAGCGCATCGGCGACCTGGCGATCAATATCTGTGAACGGGCAATCGACCTCTCGCGGGTTCCGGAGGTCAGGCCCTGGGAGGATATCCCGGGCATGGCGGCGATTGTGCGCGGTTATGATGACCGTATGAAATCAGCGCACCACTCTCTTCCGCGACGCATCGCACTCGTCACTCTTGCTTCCGGTCTTAGCGCCGGCACAGCGCTCTGGGGCGCCCAGGAAGCAAGCTCGGAAGTACGAAGCTCGCCCCTTGCCAACGAGGTTACTCAACTCGCCGAGTTGGTCGAGCGCCAGCAGCAGCAGATCGAGGAACAGCGCCGGCTACTGGAGGCTCAGGGCCTCCTGCTGAGGCGTCTCAGCGAGGACGTAGAGGAGTTGCGGCAGGGAGCGCCGACCCTCACGCGGGCTTCGTGGAGCGAGTCAGGGCCCGCCGCGGCGCTTGCGGCCGCTCCGGCGCCTGCCGACGAAGCTGCGGGTTCACTCGCCGCTGCGCCCTCACCCTTCTCCTCAGCCCAGCCCCCCCAGCGCAAGCCAAGGCCCCGGCGGAAGCCAAGGCCGTGAAGGAGACGCAAGCTGCCGCTCAGTCTGCCCCGGCACCTGATCCCAACGAGTTCAAGGTTTACTGGAATAACGGTCTGCGCTTCGATACGCCCGACAAGTCCGTCCGGTTCAGGATCGGCGGCCGCGTGATGAACGATTGGGCGTTCTTCATGCCCGATGACGCCACCAAGAATGAGATTGGAGGAATCTCGGACGGTACCGAGTTCTGGCGCACCCGGGTTTACCTCCAGGGCCAGCTCCACGACCGTGTTCATTTCAAGGCCCAGTGGGACTTCGCCGGCGGTGCCGCGGCGCTGAAGGATATGTACCTCGGCTTCAATAAGGTGCCGATTCTCGGGAGCGTGCTCGTCGGTCACCGCAAGGAACCCTTCAGCCTCGAGGAGCAAACTAGCAGCAAGTACATCACGTTCATGGAGCGGTCGCTGGGCAATGTCTTTGCTCCCAGCCGCAACACGGGCCTCCTGATGCACAAGGAAGGGTTCGACAAGCGTCTTGCCTGGGACCTGGGGGTCTATCGAGACACGGGTGACTTTGGACGCTCCGTCGGGGATGGCAAGTATGCCGTCACTTCCCGCCTTGCCGGCCGGCCTTGGCTAGAGGACGGCGGCCGCAAGATGCTCCACCTCGGGCTGGCTTACAGTCATCGCAAGCCCACTCTGGGGACCCTACGCTTTCGACAAAGGCCCGAGGCGCACATAGCCCCGCGTTTCGTCAACACGGGCTTCTTCCCGGCCAAAACGCTTGACCTGATCGGCGCGGAAGCGGCCGTCGTGCTCGGTTCGGCTTCGTTCCAGTCGGAGTACGCGCACGCTCTCGCCGACCCGATCCCGACGGGCAGCCGCCTGAACTTCTCGTCGTTCTACGCCCAAGGTAGCTACTTCTTGAGCGGCGAGCACCGCCCCTACAACACGACGTCGGCCGCTTTCGATCGCATCAAGCCGGCCGAAGGCGTCGGGATGACCAATGGTGGGGGCATCGGCGCGTGGGAGATCGCCGCGCGCTATTCGCGCCTCAACCTCAACGACCAGTTCATCGTCGGAGGCAAGCTGCAGGACCTCACGCTCGGCCTCAACTGGTACTTGAATCCCAACACACGGCTGATGTCGAACTACGTACTGGCCGATCGCACCGACATCGGCAAGACCAACATCCTCCAGACGCGCTTCCAAGTGGACTTCTAGTCACGCTGACCCCAGTAGACATGGGAGCCCGCGTCTAGAGCAAGCAGGTTGCTTGTTGTCTGATCGGTGCTTGTTGTCTAATTGGGTTGGAACGAGCAGCGAGAGCAGTCCGCCTCGCTGACTCGGCGGCCTATCATGAGCACCCCAAAACCGACAACCACACCCATCCTCGACGACCGTGATTGGTCGCTGCTCGCTTTCGGCGAACGGGTGATGCAACTCGAGATGGAGGGTTACGTCGTCCTGCCCGGCTTGCTGACTGGGGACCAAGTCGCCCAACTGAAGCACCAGACGGCTCAACTTCCCACCCGCGCGGTCGACTACAGCCCCCATCAACGCGGCTGTCCGGGCGTGCAGTTCCACGGCGGTGCCGTCACCGAACTGATCGCCAACCCGCCGGCGGTCGAGTTCCTCGAGAAGGTCTTCGGCGATGACCTGATCCTGATGAGTTACGACTACGCCCGCTCGGAGCCCGGCCATCCGGGCGTGAGCTTCCATACCGACGGGCAGCCCTACGGCTCGACGATTTTCGGCGCGAAGCATACCTGCCCGGTCATGGTGCGGGTGCTCTATTACCTCGATGACTTGACGCCCGAAGTATCGCCGTTCCGCGTCATCCCACACTCGCATCTCTCGATGCATTCCGACGGTAACCCCTACCACCGCTACGAAGGCCACCCCGAAGAGGTGATGGTCACGGCCAAAGCCGGCTCGGCGGTGTTGATCAACTACAGGGTTTTTCACGGCAACTATCCCAACCGCGGAGATCGCGCCCGCGAGATGCTCGCGTTGGCCTACCGTCCCGCCTGGGCTGGACCGCTGGCCGAGGTGGAAGATTGGGACCGCGACGAGGTGGCCAAGCAGCCGCCGGCGGTGCGCAAGTACCTGGGCGACCGCAACATGCGCCGCGCGGACATCGATGTCGGCAACAAGCCCCCCAACATGCGATACGAGGCGCCTGGCATCGACCCGAGCCGTTGGTCGCGGACTTGACGGTGGGCCGGCAACGAAACGACGGTCACCATCCATGAAAGCACTCGTCAAATCCAAAGCCGAGCCCGGCCTCTGGATGGAAGACATCCCCATCCCCGACATCGGTATCAACGACGTCCTGATCAAAGTCGACCGCACGGGCATTTGCGGGACCGACGGCCATAATTGGAAGTGGGATGACTGCTAGGGCCCGAAGACGCCGTCATTTCTGACGAGTTGAACCATGCCTCGATCATCGACGGCATCCGCTTGTGCAAAGCGCAACGCTTCCGCTACCGCAACAGCGACATGGCCGATCTCGAGGCGAAGCTCAAAGAAGCCGCCGGTGCGCGCTTCCGCCTCATTGCCAGCGACGGCGTGTTCTCGATGGACGGCTACATCGCGAACCTGCCGGAGATCTGTACCCTAGCCGACCGGTACGATGCCCTCGTGATGATTGACGACTGCCACGCCGCCGGCTTCCTCGGCAAGACCGGCCGCGGGACGCCCGACTATCACGACGTCATGGGGCGCATCGACATCATCACCGGCACGCTGGGCAAAGCGCTCGGCGGCGCCAGCGGCGGATTCACAAGCGGACGCAGAGGAATCGTCGACATGCTTCGCCAGCGATCACGGCCGTATCTCTTCTCATCTCTTCTCGAACACCGTCGCGCCCCCGATTGTCGCCGGAGCCATCAAAGCCATCGAGATCCTGTCTGAGTCAACCGAGCTGCGCGACCGTCTCGAAGCCAACACGAAGCTCTTTCGCCAAGGGATGCAAGAGCGTGGGTTCGACATCCTGCCCGGCGAGCACCCGATCGTGCCGATCATGCTCGGGGATGCGGTCCTGGCCGGACAGATGGCCGACAAGATGCTCGACAAGGGCGTCTACGTGGTGGGCTTCTCCTACCCGGTGGTCCCCAAGGGCGAGGCGCGGATTCGCGCCCAGGTCTCCGCCGCCCACACCGAAGATGACCTCTCGTTCGCCATGGAGAAGTTCAGCGAAGCTAAAGCTGAGCTAGGGATCTGAGGCCCCGATCAACAGGCGCTGCTCGGTCACTTGCCATCCTGAGTCCCGAAGAATCGAGACTCGGCAAGGCTGGGGCTGGGGCCTTACGCCACACCTTAGCCCGGACCTTCACCTTGACACGTTCTTCAGATGACGATTCAGAACCGCAGGGCTTGGGGCACGGAGGCCACATTGCGGCACACCGAACGTCAGAGCTACACTCGCAGACAATGCCGCCGAAGCCCCGGATTCTCGCTCGCCCGCGTTTCGCACTAGCACTCGTAATCGTCTCGCTCGGCTCGATCCACAAGCCAGCCAGCGCCGCCGACTGGCCCCGCTTCCGTGGGCCTAACGGCAACGGCGTCGCGGAAGCCACCGGCCTACCGGCGGACTTCGGCTCCGAGAACGTCGTTTGGACGACTGCGTTGCCCGGAGGCCACTCTTCGCCTGTCATTAGCGGCGACCGTATCTTCCTCACCGCGGCCGAGGGCGGCGCCCGCGCCGACGCCGGCCGGGAGAAAGTCATCGACGAAGGCGGCAAGCTCTACACGATCGCCGTCGATCGCCGCAACGGAGAGATCCTGTGGAAAAAGCAAGCGCCGCGGCCGCGAATGGAGCGCTATGAACCGACGAACTCCGCCGCGTCGCCGAGTGCCGTCAGCGACGGCGAGAACATCTACGTCTTTTTCGGGGACTACGGGCTGATTTCCTATCGATTCGACGGGACCGAGCGTTGGCGTCTGCCACTGGGGCCGTTCAACAATGTCAACGGTCATGGCTCCTCGCCGATCCTGGCAGGCGATCGCCTGATTCTCGTTTGTGACGGCGACACCGACCCTTACTTGCTCGCGGTCGACAAGGACACGGGCAAGGTGAGCTGGCGGACCGAACGCCCGGAGACGACCCGTTCCTATGTCACGCCCGCGGTCTACCAGGCGGCGCAGGGGCCGCTCGAGGTCATCGTACCCAGCGCCTATTTCCTGGCCTCATATTCGGCCGAGACGGGTGAAAAGCTCTGGTGGGTCAACGGAGGCGGCTGGCAGCCGAAGTCCACGCCGATCGTCGACGGCGGCATGATTTACGCCAACTCCTGGGAGGGCAGCACGGCCGTTCCCGCGGCGGACATGCCTTCGTTCGAGCAGGTTCTCGAAAAGGCGGACAAGGATGGCGACGGCAAGATCAACGAAGAGGAACTGAAGATCGTCGAGCCCAAGAGACGCCTCTACCTCATCGACCTCGACCACGATCAGCTTGTCGACGCGCGGGACTGGGAGTTCCACCGCATCCGCCGCACGTCACGCAGCAGCTTGGTGGCGGTGCGTCACGGCGGCCGCGGCAACCTGACCGACGCCGGCAACGTGGCGTGGCGGCTCGAGAAATTCCTCCCCAACGTCCCGTCGCCGCTGCTCTATGACGGCGTACTCTACCTTGTCAAGGACGGCGGCATCCTCACGACGCTCGACGCCACGACCGGCAAGATTCTCAAGCAGGGCCGCTTGAAGGGGGCGCTCGACAAATACTACTCCTCCCCCGTCGGCGCCGATGGCAAGGTCTACATGATCAGCCAGTTGGGAAAAGCCACCGTGGTCAAGGCCGGTGGGCAGTGGGAGATCCTCGCCTCCCACGACTTCGAGGACGAGGTCTACGCCACCCCCGCGATCGTCGACAACCGCATCTACCTCCGCACCAGAAACACGTTGTACTGCTTCGAAGACCGCGCCGGCCGGCCGTAGGCGCCGCTTCTCGAACAGGTCAAGTAGAAAGGAGGCCCTGCGATGGATTTCTCAGGCAAGGTGGCGATCATCACTGGCGCCAGCGGCAACCTTGGCCGGGCCGTGGCGGTCGCGTTCCAACGGGCCGGCGCCAAGACCGTGTTGGTCGACCGCTCCCAGCAGCGGCTGAACGCCGCGTACCCGCAACTGGCATCTTCCGCGGATCACTACCTGGCCGGCACCGTCGACTTGGCCAGCGAAGACTCCGTCCGCGGCCTCGTCGGGGAAGCCCTTCAACGATTCGGACGCATCGATGTGCTCGTGAATACCGTTGGTGGTTTTCGCGCGGGCAAGCCCGTGCACGAGGATCACCCCGATGACTGGCTACTCCTGTTCAGGCTGAACGTGCTCACGGCGCTCGTCACGTGCCGAGCCATTGTCCCCCACATGATCAAGCAAGGCCGCGGCGCGGTGATCAACGTCGGCAGCCCGCACGGTCTCGCCGGCATGCCCCGCGCGGCCGGATACAGCGTTGCCAAAGCCGGGGTCATCCGGCTGACCGAAGCGATGGCGGAAGAGGTCAAGGACTCCGGCGTGCATGTTCACTGCGTCCTACCGACGACCATGGACACTCCGCAGAACCGCGAGGCCATGCCCAAGGCAGACTTCTCGAAGTGGGTCGAGCCGGCGGCGGTGGCGGACACGATTCTCTTTCTTGCGTCTGACGCTGCCCGTGCTCTGTACGGTGTGATAGTTCCTATCTACGGCCCAGCCGGCCGGACTTGAGGTGTTTCGCATGGCGAACAATACCAACACCAAGTGGCGGCAACTGGGCTCTTGCGACCCCGCGTCTTTGACGGAGGTACGGCTGCAGTGCCATCACGCGGCGCAGCTTCTCACGCGCGTGGCCCGCGGCTACGTGCCCGCCAAGCCGGACGACAGCCATACCAATCTGGGCTGGGACCACTCGCAAGATATGTTCCTTTCGAGGCCCGCGGAGCCCGGTGGGTTCCAACTGGGTCTGCGGCTGGAGGATCTACGGCTATGCCTGCTCGGCCCTGGCGGTGAACTCGAGGCCGACTTGGCGCTGTCCGGCCGAACGCTTCATGAAGCCTCGGAGTGGGTTGCCGGCAAGCTCACGGCCAAGGGCCTCGACAGCGGGTCTTTCGACGAGCCACTCCATTTCGAGATCCCGCATCACCCGGTGGCTGATGGGCAGGCGTTCTCCGTCGACGAAGGCCAAGCCTTCGCGGAACTGTTTCGCTACTATGCGAACGCCGCCGCGCTCATCGCCAAGGTGGCGAAGGCGCAGCCCGGCGCCTCGGAGGTGCGCTGCTGGCCGCACCATTTTGACATCGCCACGCTTATCACGCTGAACGGCACCGGCGAGAGCGCTACGACCATCGGCTTCGGCATGTCTCCGGGTGATGGTAGTTACAGCCAGCCCTACTTCTACATCAGCCCATGGCCGGCCCCTGAGTCCTCCCAACTCCCGGCGTTGGACGCCGGGGCCCACTGGCACACCGAGGGCTTTACCGGCGCGATCGTAGTCGGCGAAGACCTCGTCCGCCAGGCTTCGGCTGAGGGGCAGGCGTCGTGGCTGACCTGCGATCACTTGCCACGGGTGGAATCGTTGGCGGTCAGCGTGATCGCTGACCTGCGATCACTTGCCACGGGTAGATCTGGATCGCCGTGCCGGCGGCCCGCGTGTATCCAAGGCGCCTCGTCAACCAGGTAGCCGACTTGACGCACTCTCGCCTTCTGGCGAACGATCAACCTACTGTTCCGGGTTTCGCGGAAAACGCCAGAAGGGTAGCCGCACCCCCCGTACGAAAACACGGTCGGCACGAATCGCGGGCGGCGGCTCAAAGCCCGCTGCACCGCCGGCCGTCACGTAGTCGTCCTGCTCGACACCGTCGCCGGAGACTCCCAAACCTCCTACCAGCCGGCCGTTCTTGTAGAGAGGAACCGAGCCCGGAAAAAATACGATCCCAGACTGGTTGGGCCCGGGAGGTTGGCTCCCCTGCGTGCAAGGATTCGCCAAGTCGAATAAGAAGAGTGGACGGAATGGGCCGGCCGTCGATGCCGCAATTCCTGAAGGAAAGAAAGATTGGGAGCCGAAACCGATCGTTCGTGCGGTGACGGCTGTTCCGATCGGAACGTCGGGTAAGTCTTCAGGCGCCCGTTGGTCACTTGAAAAGTAGACTGCGTTGCGGGCCTTCGTGGCCGCGACGTCAATCGAGAACACCGTCGCGTCCGGCATGCGAAACATGCCGATGATGTTTCCTTCGAGATCGCCAACGGCGATGGCCATGCGGGAGCGGCTGCCCGCTGGCAGGCGAATCACGGCTCGCGTTCGCTCGGCTCGGGCCACGGCCGTTTCGATAATCCCTTGGACTTCAGCAGCGGTCAGGGTAGAGCTGTATCGAGGAGCGACGAGCACCCCATCGGGGACAGGCGCTCCAGCTCTGGGGCCGACAACGAACTCTCCGCCAGGTGTGGAGGCGGGCGTCGTACCGGCAGGTTGCGTTGTCTGATTCACGTACGGCAAACGGATGCCGTCGACGTAGACCGCCTGCGGTTCGGGCAAGGGCAGGGCAATAAAGAATTCCGTCCCAAAGGTAGCCGCCACGGTTGCGAATTCCGCCGCCTCGGGGTCGATGCCGGCTACTCCGATTCCTCCCACCATCGACTGGCCGCTCCCGTCAGGTCGATTCTTGAAAATCGGCAACCCGCCGGGAATCGTCGTGACCCCTTTGCCCGGTCCGGTTCCAGCCAAGTTCGCCGCCGGCGGGATGCTTTTTCCGGGCTTATACGAATCGGAGAGACGGCATCCCCGGTTCGTGTTCTCGATCCCGAACAACGCCGCGGCGGGCTGGTTGGGTACGGCGTTGGGGAAGTTTTCTCGGCTCAGAGTTCGGATCGTTCGGGAAGACAGAGGCGCTTGATCGTGGCTGAAGAAAGCCCGGGTCCGTGCCAAACTCAGCGCTGTCTCTACATCGCCATCGGTGGCTTGTGGTTTGCGGTATACGCCAAGAGGCCGCCCCGCCCGGTCCGTAACAGCAACCGCCATCCGCGCAGCATCAATAGCCAACACCGCCCGGAGGATCAGCCCTTCGACATCTTCGGCGCTGAGCTGCGAGGCATCCGGCGGAGGCCCGTTTACCGGTATCGTGGCACTGTTGCTGCGCTCCCCACCGGAGAGAAGCGACAGCTCAACAAAACTGCCGGCCGCGTCGGCTGGGACCGTGAACGCAACCTGATCCCAGGCCCCACCGTTCGTCAAGGATTGAATTGCTCCTTGCACACTCGGCAGTGAACGTCTGAATAAACGAGATCGCAGTGGTAGTCGATGCGTCCCTTGTAACGAAGCCGCAACCTGTTGGGTACCTACAAGTACGCGCACATCCCTTTCAGTGGTCTGGCGCCGCGGCGTCCAAAGACCGCGATCTGATTGCCGCTTTCGTCCGTGGCGCGGTCGCGGTCAAGCCCTTTTGAGAGTGCCACGGCCGGCCCTTTGGTTGATAGGTTGCGATCAATTCCGGTTTCACATAGGGGCTAAATCCCCACAGTCCCGGCGTGCGAGTCGGCGACATCAACTGGAGCACGCGCAGGCCTTGTCCTTCTCCACACTTTTGTCGTGAAGTGGGGTATCCACTTGACTCAGGTGACCCCAATATCTTGTGGTTTGGGCTCACGGGACTTCGGCGTCCCCATCGGCAACGATCGAGCGATACGGCGTTGGGTCGACGGCCACAGCCTGTTGCACCAGCCGGTAGAAGAGCTTGCCGCGGCTGCGTGAGCTGCGCCGGTTGAAACGGAACACGAACTCGTCGAGATAGTAGTCCAGGTGCTCGTGGCTGACCGCCCCTTGGTGCGTTCCCAGCAGCCAGCGCTTGAGCAGCGAAATCGCCTTGTGCACCAGCGGCAGCAATTCCGACGCCTGCTCACGGCGACCCTTTAGAAAGACGATGCGGTGCTGGTAGCCCTTCTTCTCCAGCGGCTCGTAGCCCAGCCAGCCGTCAGTGCGAACCACGCTGGCCGGCTCGACCGACTCCTCGACGAAGGGCATCAAACTGGACGCCCCGGCGTTCCGCACGCGCTGCATGCGAATGCGCCCCAGCCCGGCGCCCCTTTCCTCCGCGGCTACTGCAATCAACGCTTTACGCTCGGTCTGCCGGCCGCGAACGCCCTCTTCCTCAGCGCCCCAGTAAGTCTCATCGACCTCGACTACGCCCGTCAACCGCTCCCGCCCGGGACGCACCATCGCCCGCCTCAGCTTATGCATCCAGGTCCAAGCGGTTTGGTAACTGCCCAGTCCCAAAACGCGCTGCAAACCCAAGGCGCTGACTCCGTTCTTCTGCGAGACGACGTGCCACATCGCCCGGAACCAGAGCCGCAGCGGCTTGCGTGTGTCTTGAAAGATCGTGCCGGCGGTTACGGACGTTTGCCGCCCGCAGCGGGCGCACTCGAACCACACTTTGCGCACCGGCCAGGCCCGCTCATGCCCGCAGCTCGGGCAGCGGAATCCGTCCGGCCAGCGCAAGGCGAACAGATAGTCGCGACAGGCCTCTTCGGTGGCGAAACGCGACTCGAACTCGAGCCAATCGCGCGGGTAATCCTCCACGAGGCCGTATACTACATCTTGGGATCACCTGAGTCAAGTGGATACCCCACTTGTCGTGATAAGAGTGGCACTGCGAACAGTAGTCCAGCGACGTTCCACTATTGCCGTGGCAGGCCATGCAAGTCTTCATTTCCGGAATGAGTATATCCGAGGTCTCCCGGCTCGACAGCGCGACGGTGTGACAAGACGCGCAAGTGACGGCCCGATGAGCTCTATGACTGAAGCCCACGCGGCCTTGGTATTCATGACAATATATGCACTTGCGGTCGAACAAGAAAGCTTCCGATCGCTCCACAATCGCTCCTAGCCACACCTCGGCATTGCTTTCCGGTGCGCCCCCCTCTCCAACGGGACGCTGAGCACAGTGGGACGGCTTGCAAGCAAGTTTTCGTAGGCTTGCAGGATGAACGCGTGAATCGCCTGTGCGTCCTTCACATGTGGAGCAGGCTTGGCGTCGGCTCCCGACAGTTGAAAGATGTCGAACTGCAGTTCGCGCTCGTGGCAGCGTCTACAATGTTTTTCGAAAGTTACCGGGACTAGGTCCCCCGTCGGTGACCCCCGATCGGTTTCATGACAGTCGCCGCACTTCATGGGCAGCTCGATGTTACGGATCTTTTTAGGCTCAGCGGGCACATGGACGGCATGGTTCAAACGCAGCGGCCTGGCGTCGTTGGTATTCGGGTCGGGAAAATCGGGATGGTTTTCTACGCCAAACGCGGACACCTCCGTGTCCCGTACGCGGCCGGGCGGTCCGAGCGAACTCAGGTTAGCGCGACATTGCGTGCAGTTGCCGTCCGGAACGGCGGCGAGAGCAACCATACCGCCGTGCTCGACATGGCATTCTCCGCAGCGGGGTTCGGTGAGTTGGTTGCGCCGGGCAAAGTCCGCACGTACGTGCGCGGGGCCATCGTGGCACTTCGTGCAGGCATCGTTGGGCACCTGGAAAAATGGTTGTGCATGGCACAGCGAACAGTCTTGCTCGAAGATGGTGTGTGCCTTGGAAAGAGGGCCGTTGGAAAACAGCCGTTCCCCCCACCGATGTTCAGGACGAGCAAGATGCCAGCCACCGCCAGCAACGGCAGCCAAAAAGTGAGGCGACGCCGCCAATCGCGAAACGCATTGGGCCGCAGATAATACAGGAGATTGATGCGTTGGGCGAGTTTCTTCGTATTGCGTACCCGCCGGTGATATTGAACGGGCTGTCCTTTCTCGCTCATCTAGTAGCGCAACGACATGAAGGCGTGGACACCTGTCAGAACGAGAAACAAAAATGACAAAGGGATATGCAAATACAACCAGCCATGCAACCAATGATGCAGGCGCCGCTGTATCTCGAGTTGACGGCGCTCGCCGCAGATCGCCTGCAAATCCTCCAATACGTCATGCGCCGCTACCGGCATGATCGTTTTGAGATATCGAAACTATGCGGTAACTGCATCCGCGGTATCGAAGAGGTCACGTGAGAAAACGGATGACTCGGGATAGAGGAACGGTCGAACCTCTTGTAGGTAATGATTGCGCAGGCTATCCCTCGCCGCATCATCGATGTGAATCTGAGGACGCGCCTTGCGTTGTCGTTGCACAGCCTCTACTTTCGCCGCGGCGCTCTTGCGTTGTATCTGGTCGAAGTAGTACTTCGTACCGCCGGCCATTACGACTTCCTCGGCTGGCTCCTCCTCATCCAACCCAAGATCGGCCGTGATGAACTCGACCCGCTCGTCGGCCTCCAGCCGCGTGGTCTGGATCAGCGCCGGGATCTCTTCGTAAACCGTTTCTCGAGGCACCAGCTCGGTCATTCTCCTCGGCAAATAGTGCTGGAGCAGGAGTCCGAAAACGCCGCTTCCCGTGATGATTAGAAGAATCCACATCAAAAGGGAGGCAAGACCTTCCCCCCATGAAAAGTGAGCATGAAAGAGAATCAAAAGAAAACTAAGCAGCCCGAGCCAAATGTGTGCGCGCAGCCAAGTAGAGACTCTGCCCATCGGCGAGGCCGGATATTTCTTGCGCCAGGAAAGCGAGCCGGCGAAAACGATCAGCGCTGTGCCGGCGAATGCGAAGACCAACCCCGGGATCGAACCGCCGCTGGGACGGCCGGGACTGGTCACGATGTAGGCCAGGTAGCCAACCGTTGCTACACCAGCCAATACGGCGCAGCCAATCACCCAGACCCGGTGGGTATCATCGATCAACATGTACTAGACCCGGCCCCCTTCCCTTCATTGCACGGCATCGGCCGTAAGTTCCAGTTCCATTTCACCAATCCGAATAAGGTCTGCGTGGCGCAGTTCGAGTTCTCCCGTTACGCGATTACCGTTCACGAGCGTGCCGTTGGTCGAATCGTTGTCCCGAATGATAAAGCGGCGGTCTCTACAAATAATCGCACAGTGGTTACGGGAGAGCCGTTCGTCGTCAGGAAACTGGTAGTCATTCTCCGGCTCACGGCCGAACGTCGTCTCGGGAAAGCGCAACTGGAGAAGCCGCCCGGGCTGAGGCCCCGATTTTCATTTTCAGCTTCGGCAGCAGGGCCGAGAAGTCCCCAATGCTAGACAGGACTACGGTCTCGGGCGATGATCTTTTCGCTAGGTCTCTGACGGGCTGGTCAACGACAGCGAGTCGCGTCCCGGCAAGGTCGCGCGCGAAGAAAGTCTGGGGCTCGACGCGCAAGGCGGCATCATGGGGACACGCCCGGACGCAGTTCGGCTCATCGTACTCGACACAGAGGTCACAGGTGGTCGCCTTCGGACGGACTTCAGCCTTTTGTGACCCGCTTCGTTGGCCCTCAATCTGCACCAAGCCTGACAGGGGGACGACGTTGATATTACCGTAGGGACAGTCCACGGCGCAGTTTCCGCAACCAATGCACCAGTCCTCGATGACTATGTCCAACGAGCCTTTTCGCCGAATCGATCCCACCGGGCATCGCGTCATGCAAAGCGGGTCCATGCAAGCGCGGCAACTGGTCGGCACGAGGTATTTGTCGAACCGCAAGCCTTCGCGCACTAACCGGGTCACGCCATCTTCGTGGGTAGCGAGACAGGCCTGGACGCACTCGTCACAACACGTACACTTGTCGAGATCGATCAACAGCAGGTTCTGTCCCTGCACCAACTCCTGTGTTGAGAAAATCGTTGAGCGACACCATCTGCACGCGGTTCATCATCTCCGCGTTGACCTGCCTGCGGCTGCGTGCGGCTTCCTGGATCTCCTTGGCCACGCTGGGAAATCGGCCCAACATCTGATGAAAGTCTTCCGCTTTGATCCGCACGAGTTGTACATAGTCCACCGCCGTACAGGTAGCGGTACGATAGCCGGTCTGCTCGCGATCTTCGATGACCTCAAACGTGGTATTCCCGACCACAAAACCCTCGCCCGGAGAGATGAGAAACGAGGAGCACGGCTGCATTCGATAGGTAATAGGATTCTTGCCGTTCGGGAGCTGTTTGACCCGAGCCTGGCGTCCCTCGATCTGAATCTCAAAATGCTCGCGGGAAACAGTTTCATCCCACGAAATCGATAATGCGTTATCCGCGCTGGGGGTACGCCCACACTGTAACGGCGAGAGAGAGAAAATGACCTCCGAAAATTCGCCCGGGCCCTGCCCCCTAGCTCGGATCCGGAATGCCGACGGCAGCAGGCCGATTTCGCCGAAGTATCCTCCTCGCGATAAGTAGGTGAGGACCATCTCTCCACCGGCGAATGACTGCGACACCTTCACGAAGCCCAGCCGGATGAGATAAAACGCATCAGCGACGTCGCCTTGATGGCAGATTTCCTCGCCCGGTTGGAAATCCACCAACTCGACTCGGCTGCGCAAGTACTCAATGAAGTCCTGACTGACATCTCGAAAAACAGGAACCGACCGCACGTGGTTGTCAACCGCTCGGGCGCGGTAGTTGTTCGCTAATTTGTCTTTGAAGGCAGCAGACCTATAAAGAACTTTATTAAGAATATGCGGAAGTATTTCCAGCACCTCGACGTCAGTCTTAGCTTGCACCGTGGCGGAACGCGGGTAAAACTTCGCCCGCTTGACCCGGTCTTGTTTGAGCGCGGCTAAGGCGGTCAGCTCTCCGAGAAGCTCCCCGGGCCCGAGAGCGGCTACGGGGTTGTCGAGGGGCAGATCGACCGACCCGTCGACCGGGATGTGCGTGCGCGGCGGGCTGTCGTCCGTTGTTGATTCAGGAGTCGCTTTGACGTAGTTACTGATTTTCGTAAGACCCTGAAAGATACTGACCGGGATCGTTTCTTGGCCCGCACCGAGGCCATCGGTGTGGTCAGGTGAATGCTGACTTCTCCGGAGAGGATGTAATAGGGGTGGTTCCATGCTCGCCCTCGTGAAAAAGAAACTCCCCGGCACGGTAGGTTTGTTTTGCAACCGCACCAGGGAATTTTTCCCAGATCTGCGGACGGACGTCCGCGAAAGCGGGGATCTCGGCAAGCTGTGCGGGGGTAAGTGGCGTCCCCCCGAGATCCGCTGTCGGAATACCCTGGTCCATTCTCACTCCGCAAAGAGAGCCAGACAAGCAACGTGCCTGTCGATTGCTGACAGCAGCGTCTCAAAGAGACGCTTGACGAGCAACGTGATCGCACCCATCGTTTCGATGAGTCTTTACTAGGATTCCCTTTGTGACCGTCCTGGCAGAGATAGGATAGCCGACCCCCGGCTCCGATGCAAGGGTCTTCGCACTGTTGCTACGTTTCGATACTGATTGCGCTGCCGCCCCGGCCTTCGAACGCTCCCTTCCCTGGCCGGCTTGCGGTAGTGGGAATGGTTATGGCATAGTCGTGCGTTGCTTGCCGGTTCATCGTGAACGGCGCCGCTCCCGGCTGTGCCGCGGACTGCTAGACGTCCTGCTTGAAATAGAGTTTGAGAGCGGTCTTGCCTAGTATCCATTCCTTGTCTTCGGTGGTGAAGAAGGGGATGACCTCTTTCATGATCATCAGCTCGTGGAAGTTGGTGAAGACCATGCGTTGCGGCCCGAAGCGGTCGTACACTTTGCGCAGGTAGGGCCACATATCGCGGCAAGGGACGTGCTGCTTCGACGTGTTGCCCAGGTAGGTGCGGATGTAGACGTTGGGGAAGCGCTCGAGCGCGAGGATTTGATCGATGCCCTCGCTGTCGGGCCGCCGGATGTCCATCATGGCGAAGTGATCCACGACCAAGTTGACGCCGGGAAAACGCTCCGCCATGTCAGCGAGTTGGGAAAGTTGGTGTGGCGCGAGAAAGATGTTGAAGACCGCGCCGAGCTGCTCGGCCTTCTTCCAAAGCGGATAGCAAACGGGATCGTTCAGCCAGACCACGTCTCGGTTGTAGATCGGGCTGAGACGCATCCCGACCAGATGCTCCTGCTTGATGGCGCGCTCGAGCCGCGATGGGTTTTCCGGATCGCCGGGCGCGTGCAGGCGGTGCCCGACGAGCAGGCCGATGGCCGCGAACTGGCCGGGGTAGGTCTTGACACAGTGCGTGGCGTAGGAGTTGTCGTAGCCGTAGTAGCAGACGTGAATGATGACGGTCTTGTCGACCCCGTTGCGGCGCATCAGCTCGAGGATGCCTTCGGCCGAGTACTCATGCTTCGGCAGCGTCGTGCAGACCGAGCGCTCGGGGCGAATCGGGAACCGCGGGTCGTCGAGAACCCAGGCGTGCTCGCCTCCGTTGACGATGGTGTAGGGAGAGGGATTTCGCTGCGCGGGGGCGTTACGGGCCGCGCCGAGCGCCGCCGCTGCTGCTAGTGTGGATAAGCAAGTTCGCCGCGTCATCAAACAGCTCTCCGTGTCATCAGCGTGTCGCTCCGTCTGGCCCGTCCGTTCTCTATGATCGCAGCCTACGTGTTTTCCGGGGCTCGATGCCCTGCGACTCGGAGGCGCGGCTTAAGGGACCTCCTAAGCGCGGCCTAACTCCTCCGCTATGCGACGGCCGACCGTCTCGGCGTCGCCGGGCTTCATCATCCACGAAGCGATCTCGAGGGTGTTGGGCACGTAGCCACCGGGAATCAACTCGATGGAGGGGTTGCCGTCGCGCAGACGTTGCTTGACCTCGTCGGGCTTGACCTTGATAGCCGCCTGATCCCAACTCACGCGCAGGTGCGGCACTTGGTTGGCGATCTCCGGCAGGAACCGCTCGGTCTTGACGCCCTTGACCTCCGAGATGCGACCGCCCATCGTCTTGACGCGGCGCTCCCATTCGCGCCAATCGGCCTCGTGGTCGCGGTTGACGTAGTTCTCGATGGCTACCATCATGGCCACCATCTCTTCCTTGTTGACCTTGAGGCCGCGGCCGAACGTGTCGCTGTTAGGGAGCGTGTTCATGCGCGCCGCGCGAATGAGGTCTTTGCGCCCGTAGAGCAGGCCTGAGCTTTGCGGCCCGCGGATGCCCTTGCCGCCCGACACGGCGACCAGGTCGAAGCCGAGCTTGAGCGATTTGGTCAGGTTCTCGACCGGCGGGACATCGGCAGCAATGTCGTTCAGGGTCGGCACGCCGTGCTTCTTGCCGATCTCGGCGAACTCCTTCATCTTCACCTGGCCTTGGTTCTCGCCCTTGTTGAGGAAGAGCAGCAAGGCCGTTCGCTCGTGGATGGCGGCTTCGATCTCGTCGCGGGTTTCGACTTCGATCAGGTTGACGCCGCAGTTGCGGATAGCGTGGTTGTAGGGGAACCAGTGCGACTTCTGCGTGACGACCTCGTTCTTCATGCCGCGAATGTCAGGGATGCGCTTGATCCGCTCGGGGTCGTCGCCGGTAATGCAGGCGGCGGTCCCGACTTGCATGGCCCCGAAAGCGCCCGAGGAGACCATCGCGGCCTCGGCACCCAGCAGCTTGGCGATGCGCTCGCCGATGCGGTCATGCAGTTCGTCGATGCGGACGAAGTCCTTCGACATTTGCCGGATGGCGTCGACCACCTCCGGGAGCATGAGCGAGCCGGTGAACATGGTGTACACGCCCGCGCCGTTGATGATCGGGCGAACGCCGAGTTCCCTGAGGAAGTTGCGGCTTGCGGGCGCGGCCGAGGCAAGGCCGGCGGGTACCAGGCTGCCCACGACGGGGATGGTGGAAACGATTTTGAGGAAGTCGCGGCGTCGTGACATGAGGCTCTCCTACGTTTCGAGATGGAACAAGTTGAGTATACAGAGGGTCTCTCGCAAAGGCGTCAAGGGCCACCAAGGGTGCGGACGTTAAACGTCGGAGATCTTCTCGAGGATCTCGGCAGGGACGAGCTTGCGCAGAGAGGGGTGGGCCTCGACGAGGCGTTCGATGTCGAGCAGGTCTTTGCGGCGCTTGCTGGGACGCAGGGTGACATCCGTGGCCGCCCAGATTTTTCCTTGCAGAACGTCCTCGGCGCGGGCGACCGGCAGCTCGACGCCGAGCACTTTTCGGGGCGCGGCGCGGTCGACGAATGCCCGGTATCGTGGGTCGGTTTGGAACTGGACCCGAAGGTCCGAGCCGGGCGCCGCTATGTTGACGCTGTGCTCGTATCGGCTGATCTGGAAGCGCTCTCCCAGAACAGCTTCAAGAGCCGACTGCTGTTCCGCGGCAACGACCAAGTCCAGGTCGAGGCTGATGAGCGGATCGGCGAACGCGTTCACTGCCTGACCACCGATCACGCAATAGCGTATACCATGTTCCTGCAGCAGGGCGATCAATTCGTCGAGGAAGTCCACCGTGTCGCCTACCGCCGCTTTCCAAACCTCAACCGCTTGCATGCCCAACCGCCGGTTTCATGCTAGCAAGAAGGGGCTTCTCGCAAAGGCGCCAAGGGCCGCTAAGAGCGCGCAGGAACCTCTGGCGAATACCACGAGTTGGCTTCGATGGGGACGACCTGTTGGCGTCCCGTGAATTGCCTCGCTAGATCGGAGACCTTGGCTGACAGTGCCGGGTGGACGACGTCAGGAGCGATCTCGGCGAGGGGGATGAGGACGAAGGCGCGCTCGTGGAGGCGCGGGTGTGGCACCGCGAGGTCGTCCTCGTCGAGGATACGATTGCCGTAGAGGAGGATGTCGAGGTCAAGCGTGCGCGGGTCGTTCTTGCGGCGGCGGACCCGGCCCTCATCCCTCTCGATCGATCGCAGGAAGTCGAGAAGTTCGCTCGGGCTCAGCACCGTTTCGATGTGGGCAGCGGCGTTGAGGAATCGCTCGGGACCGTAACAGCCGACCGGATCGGTCTCGTATAGAGACGACACCTTCTTCACCACGCAGCGCTCGGCCACGCGGTCCAGGGCTCGCTGGAGATGCTTGCGCCGGTCGCCCAGGTTCGACCCGAGACCGAGGTACACGTCAGCCATCGCGCGTCCGGGTGATTTCAACCGAGGCGTGGCCGATGCGCTTGCCGGGAAACGCGCCGGGTTTCGTGACACGCACGAAGACTTCCTCGACCGGATGGTCGGCGAGCACACGCGCCGCGACGGCTTCGGCGACCGCTTCGATCAGATGGAAGGGGCGCGTCAAAATCTGCTCGAGCGCCTCAACCACCGTCGTGTAGCAGACGGTTTGCGAGAAGTCGTCGCTGCGGCCCGCCGGACGCGTGTCGAAGACCATCTCGATGTCAAAGACCAGGTCCTGCGGTTGAGCTCGCTCTTCCTCGGTGACGCCGATGTGGGCGGAGAAGCGCGCGGCGCTGACGATGATACGGTCCGCTGTTCTCCTCAAGCTGCGCTCCTCATACTAGGCTCCCCCCGCTGGGTTCCCCACCCACGCTGGTTCCACCTATGGCGTCGGCGATCGTGACCGCCTGTTTGCATTCGGCGACATCGTGCACACGGACAATGTCGGCGCCGTTGACGACGGCGATCGCCGTGGCCGCGAGCGTGCCAGGCAATCGGGCGTCCACCGGCGCGCCGGTGAGCTTGCCGATGAACGACTTGCGCGACGCGCCCACCAGCACAGGGTAGGGGAGATCTTTGAACTCGCGCAGCCGGCGCAGAATCTCGACATTGTGCTCGGCGCTCTTGCCGAAACCAATGCCGGGGTCGATGATGACTTGAGCAACACCCGCGTCCTCTGCCAGGCGAGCTTGCTCTGCCAGGAAGGCTTTGACGTCAGATACAACGTCCTCGTAGGCGAGATCCTGCTGCATGGTTTTCGGCTCGCCCCGCATGTGCATGATGACGACCGGGATGCCGCCGGCGGCGACCACCTCCAACATCGCAGGATCGCGCAGGCCGCGGATGTCGTTCACCATCGTGGCGCCGGCCGCGAGGCAACGCTCTGCGACGGCAGGCTTATAGGTGTCAATCGAGATAGGGATGTCGATTTCTCCGGCCAACCGCTCGATGACGGGCACGACGCGAGCCAACTCCTGGTCGGCCGGCGTCGAGTCGGAGCCTGGGCGCGAGCTTTCGCCGCCGATGTCGAGGATGTCGGCACCTTCCGCAACAAGCCGGCGAGCTTGGGCGATGGCTTGGGCGGGATCCAAGAACAGGCCGCCGTCGGAGAACGAGTCGGGCGTGACGTTGACCACACCCATGATGAGTGTTCGGTCGAGAGACAGGGTGTGTCGGCCGCAGGTGAGAGTTGCTACGGGAGGAGGCATCGTCGGGGCGCCGTGCCCCTTCATTACATCACCCCCGAGTGCCGAGACAGGACCCCCCGCCTTTCCAGCCGGGGTGCGCGTCGGCCAAAAGGTATGAGTGCCTGCCGGTAGTTATTGGGTGGGCGCGGCGGTCCGCCGCTACGCCAGCGAGAGTTGCACCTTGGCGGCGGCCGCAATCCGGTCGGGGGTGAAGCCGAACTTCTCGAGCAACGCCTTGAGGGGAGCCGATGCTCCAAAAGTCTCCATGCCAATGGTGCAGCCTTGGGAGCCGACATAGCGGTCCCAACCGAGGGTCGAGCCTTGCTCGACGGCCATCCGTACATGCACGTCGGGCGGCAACACGCTGTCTCGGTAGCCGCGGGTTTGCTGGTCGAACAACTCCCACGACGGCATGCTGACCACGCGCGTCTTGATGCCCTCTGAGCTCAGCTGCTCGTAGGCCTCGACGCACAGGCTGACTTCGCTGCCGGTCCCGATCAAGATGATGTCCGGCTTGCCGTTCTGGGTGTCGGCGAGCACGTATGCGCCACGCGCGACTCCTTCGGCCGAGGCGTACTTCGATCGGTCGACCGTCGGCAGGTTCTGCCGGGAGAGCACCAGCGCAACCGGCTCGCGTTGGATCTGCATAATGACGCGCCACGCTTCCACCACTTCGTTCGCGTCGGCGGGCCGCAACGTAATCAAACCAGGGATCGCGCGCAACGAGGCCAACTGCTCGACCGGCTGGTGCGTCGGGCCGTCTTCGCCGACACCGATCGAGTCGTGCGTGAAGATGTGAATAACGGGCAACTCCATCAGAGAGCTGAGACGGATGGCCGGCCGCGAGTAGTCACTGAAAATCAAGAAGCCCGAGCCAAAGGGGCGAACCTTCGACAATGACAGGCCGTTCAAGATCGCTCCCATGGCATGCTCGCGTACGCCGAAGTGGAGGTTCCGGCCCGCGCGCTGCGGCTTGTAGTCCTCGGCGCCTTCAAACGTCAAGCGCGTCTTGGTCGAGGGCGTCAAGTCAGCGGAACCGCCCACGAGCCAAGGCACGTTCTGTCCTATCACGTTGAGCACTTTGCCCGAAGCGTCGCGGCCCGAGACGCCTTTGGGATCGGCCGGGAACGTCGGCAGGCCGTCTTCCCAGTTCTCCGGCAGCAGCCGATGTTGCATACGGTAGAGCTGGTCGGCGAGGTCGGGATGCTGTACCTTGTATTCCTCGAACTTTTTGAGCCAAGCCGACGACAACTCGCCGCCGCGCTTGCCGAGGCCATCGCGGAAGTTCTGAAGCACCTCATCCGGGACCAGGAACTGCGCGTCTTCGGGCCAGCCGTAGTTGCGCTTCGTGAGCCGGACCTCCTCTTCGCCGAGAGGGGCGCCGTGCGCCGCGCTGGTGTCCTGCTTATTCGGAGCGCCGTAGGCGATGTGGCTGTCGACGATGATCAGGGTCGGCCGGTCGGAGGTGTTCTTGAACGTCGTAAAGGCGCGGTCGAGCATCTCGAGGTCGTTGGCGTCGCCCACCCGCGTGACGTTCCAGCCGTAGGCCATGAAGCGTGTAGCCACGTCTTCGCTGAAGGCCCAATCGGTATGTCCCTCGATGGTGATCTTGTTGTTGTCGTAAATCCAGCACAGGTTCGCGAGCTTGAGGTGCCCGGCGAGCGACGCCGCCTCGGAGCTGACGCCTTCCATCATGCAGCCGTCGCCGCAAACGGCGTAGACGTTGTAGTCGAACATGTCGAATCCCGGCTGGTTGAAACGCTCCGAGCACGCGCCCGCCATCGCCATTCCGACGCTGGTCGCCACGCCCTGGCCCAGGGGCCCGGTGGTCGTCTCGATGCCGGAGGTCCAGCGGTATTCGGGGTGGCCCGGACACTTGCTGTCGAGTTGGCGGAAGTCCTTGATGTCATCGAGGGTCACCGAGAGGCGGCCGATCGTTTCGTACTTCGGGTTGACGGCCTTGGTGCCGGTAAGGTGGAGCAGGGCGTAGAGCAGGGTCGAGGCGTGTCCCACCGAAAGCACAAAGCGGTCGCGATTAGCCCAGATGGGATTCTCGGGATCAAACCGTAAGTGGCGCTGCCAAAGAGAGTAGGCCACGGGCGCCAGAGCCATCGGCGTGCCCGGATGGCCTGAGTTCGCTTTCTGGACCGCATCGATGCAGAGAGTGCGGATGGTGTTGATCGACCGTTGATCGATGTCTTTCGTCCCCAAGTGAGCCTCCTTGCAGGTACCGGCCGTACGTCGAGAACCGTTCCGCGGGGCCGGCACGCGGCGGCTATCGACCAGTATGACCGAACTGGCTTAGCGGTATATCGTCTAGCGGTATATCGTCACGGGGCAGTAGACTTGCAAGCTTCTCTGTTGAGCGATCGGCTTTTGTGTCAGCCGAGTTGAGCTTTCTCGGCGAAGCGGCTGCGTCTGCGCCGCCACAGCCACGCTCCCAGGGCCGTCGTGACGAGAGTTTGCAGGTGGAATCGGACGCGTGACACGACGAAGCCCGTATAGCGTACCGCCTTGCGGAACCGGAGGGCGGGGGTCTGATCGTTGCGGGTGATATATAGCGTGTCGGTCGGGCGGGGGCCGGAGGTCGGAAGGAGCCGCCGGCGCAACACCCGGAGGCGATCGCTCCAACCCTCCAACAGTGCCAAGTGGAGCCATAGCTCGTCTTTGTTGGGGCGATACCGCGCTTCGATCGGCTTGGTCGCATAGTCGGCGAACCAGCAGTGAAACTCGGCCGGCCAGCTTTCCATCTCCTCTCTGACGGGCGGCGGCAACCGACATCCAAACCACCGGGCGGCCAAGGCAAACGTGACGGCCTCGAGTCGGCGGAACGGCGGGCTGTGCAGCGCCTGCCACGACGTCCAGAAATCATCGTCGGTGATGCTGGTCTCCAAGAAGTAGGCCACCTCGTACACGTGGAACGCGGTTACATCTCCCCGTAACAGATGACGTAACAAATGCAGGCTTGCGTAGCCAAGTTGGTCGGCGGGGTGGAACAAGGGAATCGAACGGCCTTCCCAGTTGCGCGTTTCCATACGGTGCCAAACCTGGTCGAGCCCCCCGATGGCAAAGCGCTCGGTCTGCTCGTCCCACAGCCGGAAGTGAAGCTCGACGGTCGTGGGCATCTCGGGATCGAAGAAATCTCCCCGCCATTGCCAGCCGGTCTTGCGGACCAACGGCGGTACATGGTCGGCCGGATGGCGTGGCGGTGCAAACGCCGGCTCGTAGCCCAGCTCCTCAATCAGCACCTGCGCCCCATGGACATCCCCGGGACGCAGCAGCAGGTCGAGGTCGTATTGCTGCCGCAGTGAGGCGTCCGGTACAAACCGCGGCGCCTGTAGGAATCCCTTGAGCAGAGTGTGCTCGACACCTCCCGCCGCGAGCCGGTCTGCGATTCGCATGTAGTCGTCCGTCAATCTACGCAAGCGGACTCGATTCGTCTCCAGATTGCCCTCGATACGTTTGCGGACACTCGTGGGCAGTTGTGACCGGCCCCTGTCGCCCAGAAGCAGCGTCAGCCGAGAGTTATCGGCGAAGCCCAGCGCGGTACGCCAATCGCTTTCACGGAGCGAACGGAGAGGCTCTTCCGGGGCCCGGTCGGACGCCGAGTCAAACGGCTCCGGGGAGAACTGAAGCGTCGCCAGCACCGCCCGGCAGCCGCGAGGGATCGTGCTGACTTCCAACCAGGAGACAGGGCACATCAGCGCGACACTGTGTGGGCCGTGGTGGGAACCGCCGTTGTCAAACGGCCCAACGCGTTAACGGCCGAGTCTAGTGCCCCGTAGCGAAGTTCGAAGGTAGGCTTCGCGGCAAGCTTCTCAAGGGACGCTACTTGCTCGCGGTAAACGTCACCGCCCAGCAGCGGAATTTCCTTGGCAAGCCGGGCGATCGCGGTTTCTCTTTCAACAGCAGAGACCTGTGCCGGCTCGGTTCCGTCGCGACGAAGGAATACGATCGTGTTGGCGGGATGCTGGAAGTCCACCGTTATGTTCGGCATCCCAGTGGTGGACAGCTCGAGCGCTGTTTTTCCGTTGGCCGCCACAACCGTCTTGCGGCCCTCCAACTCCGGGAATAAGTGCTGCGCGTTCTCGCGGAGGCTGATTTGGAGAGGCTTGCCCAGAACCGCGGCCTCATCGGCTCGCCTCAGCATGTAGCTAGTGTCGTCAGAGAGGAACGTCCACCCGGCACGCGCGCACGCGAATGACAGCGTGCTCTTGCCCGCGCCGGCCTCGCCACACAGAAGCAGGCCGTGCCCGTTACGCGCCACAAAAGCGCCGTGGATCGGCGTGAGATGGAGCTGCGTCAGAAGGACGTAGACCATCGCCTCCAGGAAGTGCCAGCGGAAATACCGTTGGTCCCGCACGCTCGCGCGGGAAATCCAGCAGAAGCCGGACCGTGCTCTGTAATCGCAGACGGCAAAGTTGGCCCCGTCGGCGACGATCGTTACTAGATGCTCTTGTCCTCGAACGGCCGGGGTGGCGCCGGGTGCCGGCGGCCCTTGATCTGCTACGGCGATACGAATTTCGAGGGCAGTCTCATCGAAGAGCTTCGGAAACGGTCGCCAACTCTCCTCCACCGCATCGAGAACCGACGAAGAGTTCGTAAGGAACGTGACGGGGAACCCCAAAGGATTGCAGAAGCCCGTCAACCTCAGCTCGGTTCTGTACAGCAGGGGATCCGGCGAAGCCGGACCTTCGGCGCCACGGTTCACCGTTTCATGATCCCGCACCATCTCGCGGCGCCGCAAGACTGAAGGTCTGCCAGGTCTGGCAAGAACGCGCAAACCGGTAGGAGCGGAGAAAGCCGATTCCCCGGGCTCCTCCCTGAGCGCCCAGCCAACCGGAGTAGCTAGAATCGACCTAGATCCTTATGGGACCACGGCCCCATGCGCTCCTCGTTTTCCCGAAGATTCCCGGACAAAAGTCTTTCCGGTTGCCGCTATCGCTCTTGGCGCTGGGAGCCGCGCTGGAAGGGAAGTATGATTACCGAATTATCGACGGGAATGTCGACCGCGGTCCTGCCGAGACGGTTTTGCGCAGCTTGCGCGAACGCCCTTTCGGGCTGGTCGGTGTAACCGTCATGCCGGGCCCGCAGGTCCGGCCCGCCATTGAGGTATCAAAGACCATCCGCGGGGCTTTTCCGGCAACGCCGATTGTCTGGGGAGGCTACTTCCCGACACTGTACCCTCAGGCGGCCTTGAACGCGCCCTACGTCGACTACCTCGTCCGTGCGCAGGGTGAGGACACGCTGCTGGCCCTTCTCGACCATCTTCGCAACGCAGGCGCGCCCGGTAGTCCGCTCGACTCCGCTTCCGATTCTGGCGGGCTGAGCCACATCGACGGGCTGAGTTGGAAGGACCAAGGGGAGATCCAGCACAATCGGGATCGGCGTTTTCGGGGTCCCGACGAATACCCTGCTCTGCCCTATGAACGAGTCGGTAACGTACGGGCGTACTTACAGCCGAGCTTCTTGGGGACTCGCACCGCCGTGCATCAGGCGGCGATCGGATGCCGATTCCGTTGTGAATTCTGCGGCGTTGTTAGCATGTTCAACGGTGTCACAAGGGAACCGTCTCCGTCCCGGTTTTTCGACGCGCTGTCAACCCTGCGGGACCGCTACGGCGCGAACGCGATCCAGTTCTACGACCACAACTTTTTCAACACCGAGGAGAGCGCCATACCGTTGCTCGAAGTCCTGGCCAGGGTACAAATGCCCTGGTGGTGCTACGCCCGTACCGACGCGCTGGCGACCTTCTCGACGAAAACATGGGAGCTGATTCGGCGCAGCCGCCTCACGATGACCTTCATGGGAGCCGACTCCGTCAGTGACGATGGCCTTCGAAGGCTCAAGAAGGGCGCCCGGGTCGAGCACACGCTAGAAGCCGCTCGCCGCTGCAAGCGCTACGGGGTCATCCCGGAGTTTTCGTTCATCCTCGGTGGGCCCGCCGACCCGGAGGGCGAGACCGAGAGGACGTTTGAGTTCATTCGCCGGCTCAAGCGTGTCAACCCGCGCGCCGAGATCATTCTGTATTTCTACAGCCCGACGCCGCAGCGGGAGCCGCTGACGCCCGAAACCAAGGAAAGCGGACTGCGGCTGCCGGTGCTGCGGCAGTACGGTCCGTCGGGCCCCGAGTTGCCCGCCACGCCCGAGGAGTGGACGCAGCCGCAATGGGTCAACTACGTCTGCCATGAAGACGCGCCATGGTTGACCGAGCGCATGCGGTGCAAGGTGAATGATTTCGCGACCGTGTTGGGTTGCCGCTTCCCGACCGAGCAGGACTACGAAACGCCGCGCTGGCGCAAGGCCGTGCTGCGGGGGTTGGCGCGGTGGAGGTTCCGGACGCGGCGATATGGGAATCCGTGGGAGTTGCGGGCGGCGCAGCGGTGGATTCCCTTGCGAAAACCACAGCGCGAGAGTCTCTAGAGGTTGTCCTTGGACAAGCAGCAAAGCCGGGAACGACAGCGACGGTGTGGCGGCAGCAATGCCACCGGCAGCCCCTTGCCCCCTAACTCACGTTCGGGGCTCGGGGTTACGACGCTACGAGAGCTGCGGATCGGGAGCCAAGCGCCCGGCCAACAGTTGCTCCACCGGAAAACGATAGAAGTCGGCTTCGCAGCGCCACTTGGCGCCGGGCTGGAAAAGGCGCTGCCATCCGGTGCCACGGTCCCAGGCGATTTTACTGAAGAACTTGAAGCGTTCGACGAGTTGAAACTTCCTTGGAGAAACCCACGGGCCACCCACCGGTCCGACGTAGTCGAACTTCGACCATCCCTCCAGGTCGGAGGGGAGACGGAAGCCTTTGCGGACCGCCTCCTGAGTGAGCGAGCTTCCCGGATACGGCCGGAAGTAGAAAATCGGAGTTTGAAAGTCCGGACTCATCTTCCGTAAGCGTTTGATCGCGGTAAAGGTCGCGCGCACGCTTTCGTCGGTTTCATCGGGAAAACCGACGATGAACGGGAACTGCCCCGCGACGCCGTGCTTCCTGCATCGCTCTGCTGTAAGAAACACCTGTTCGATCTTGATGTCTTTCTCGATGCGGTCGAGCATCTCTTGCGAGCCGGACTCGACCCCGACGAGCACGCGCCGCAGCCCGGACCGCTTGCACAGCGCGAACACCTCCTCGGGCAGGCGCGCGCACTGATCGGCCCGCAGCGTGGCGGCCCATGTGGTGTTCAGGTTCCGCCGGATCAACTGCTCGGCGATGCCCTCGACGCGCTTGGGGTAAGTGAAGAAGGTCTCGTCCTGAAAGTTGACGTCATCGAAGCGATACTGCCGCCATAGATATTCGAGTTCTTCGCCGACGCGCTCGGGGTCGAGGCCGGTCCATTGGCGGTTGTAGACGAACGGGTCGGAGCAAAAGGCACAGCGGAAGTGGCAGCCCTGCGATGAGACGTAGTCGAGTTGCCGCTTGCCCTTCAGGTCGTACAAGCCGGGCACGTTGATGAGATCGTAGCGGTGCGAGCTAAGGTCGTTGACGTCCGCCATGGGGCGTGGCGGGTTGGCTCGCGGCTCGCCCCGCGGTCCGCGGTAGCAACAGCCGGCGCATCCTTCGAGCGACTCTCCCCTGCGAAGGCGGTCAACGATCTCGGCGAAAGTAACCTCACCCTGGGCCTGTACCGTGATATCGATCGCGGGCTCGGCCAAGCAATCGGTGCCGAACATGGAGGGGTGCCAGCCGCCCCAGACGACGGGGATGTCCGGGCGGGCTGCCTTGACGGCGCGAGACACCCGAAGCGCGTCGCGGATCGGCGCGCCGCTGAGCACGCTGACACCGAAACATAAGGCCCCATCGAGCGAATCGAGCACGGCCTGAGTGCCGTCGTTCTCCAAGCGGCCGTCGATGATGACCGGATCGTAGATGTCAGGATCGAGGTGGGACGCGACCGCTTGCAACGCCAGCGGCATGGTGTAGAAGACCGCTTGCGGGTTGTAGAGCACTACCTTTTGGCGAGATGCCGGCATCGACGCTCTGCCCACTCTAGCATCCGGCGGCGGAAGCACCACTCTTCTTTCAACCTTGTTTGACCTCTCGTTGTTGCGGCATGCCAAACAGGCGGGCACGGCATGCCGTGCCCTGGCGCGGACGGAAGTCCGCGCTCGCCACGAGGTGCCGTTGACTGTCGGCGACGCGGGTGGTGCTTCGGTGGAAGCCCCTCGGCAGATTGCCGCTTTTCCTTACGCCCCAGGGCTTCTAGAGCATTTAACGGGGTGCATCCCCAGCTGAAGCTGGGGGCTATTGTCGCTCGGCCCCTCCGGGGCGAAAGGCCGCGGATCTCAAAACCGAGATCCGCGGTACGAGTTACAAAGGGTGTCAGTTCAGGCCGCTAGGGTTCGATCCAGAACGAGTACAGATGCGCGTCCTTGAGGTGAAATCGAAACCGCACCGTGGTGCCACGAAGAGCCTCGACGCCTTCATGGTCCCGCCACGTTAGCTCGGTGCGGAGGTGATCTCCCGTCACCGGTGTGGCCTCATCGCGGTTCCAGGTCGCCAGCACCTCGCGGCCGCGCGCATTGACCACCTCCGCCCGCACCTCGCCGCCGCGGGCGTCGGCGTTCACAAATAACCGCTTGCCATCAAACCGAATCGCACGCGTCTCGACGAACCCGCCCCGCGCATCGGCGTGGAAAGACGCGAACCCGTCCCGCCGCAGCTTGGCCAAGTGAATGCCGCCCTTCGACTTCCCTTCGGGACTGTAGCGCCCGTTGATGCCCGTGTAGTAGAACCACAACTCGTCATCACGCTCGATCGGACGCGATGCGGCGAGAATCTGAACCGTATCGACGCGGCCGCCGCCCAGCTCCGACACCGGGATGAATGAGTCGCGGTTGCCAACCTTCGTCCAGCGGTGTAGGTCGCGGCTGGTGGCGAGCTTGACGGAGTTGACGCCGTCCTGGTTGTTGTGCGGCATGGGGGTGCGGCCGCTGGACTCGAAGAAATTCGGCATTCCGATGTAGATGCCTTCGTAGGGGAAGACGGGCATGTTGTAGATCTCGGTGTTGTACTCTTCCGGCGCGTTGAAGTACGGCGTGTAGAGCCGCGGGTTGGCGAAGTGCTCGCGCATCCGCCGCCGGCCCAGTTCCTGATCGCGCGCGTCGGCGTGGAAGATGAGCTCGGGGCGCGTCCACTGCTCGAAGTCGCGGCTGAGCGAGAGGTAGACCGAGCGCCCGAACGGGCCGCGCTGTTTGAGCGTCAGGATGAATCGCTTGTGAGCTTCGTCGTAGTTGAGGTGCGATTCGTCTTGGCTGGGGACCGTGGCGACGTCGAGGTGCTCGAATTCGTAGCCGTCGGCCGAGACGAGCGGCTTACGCCCGCGGGTGCCCTGCAGGCCTTTGTAGCGGCGCGACGGTGGCGCGTCGGGATCGATCACCACGTGCTCAATGAAGCCCTCGGGGTCGCCTTTGATCACGGCCATGTTGTTGTCGCGTGAGCCCTCGAACTCCCGCTTGCCAAGAACGGGCTTCTCCCAGTGGACGCCGTCCTTCGAGCGCGCGAAGCCGGTGCGGTGCCCGGCGCCGAAGTACCACAGCTTCCAAACCTTCTCGCCGGGGTCCCAGCAGGGGGCGCTGCGGGTTTGGATCGAGGAGCCCTCCCATGATTGGTCGCCGCGAAGAACGAGGTTCCCCTCGTATTTGGCCGGCTGGTGGATGCGGCGCTCCACGCGATGGAGAGCGCCCAGCAGGAAATCGTCGAGAAAGAGTTGACGCTCGCCGGATGGAATGATGACGTGCTCGTAGGTTTTGGGCTCGGCCTCGGCGCCGGCCAGCGCGAAGGCCACGGCGAACGGCAATGCGCCGGCCACGATCTTCAAGAAGAGCGAAGTCTTTGTTGTCTTCATTGACGATTCCCTGTTGTCTGTTCTGCGTTACGCGGTTTCTACTGCGGCCTATGCTACCGCAGGCGTGCCGACGCGAACGCAATCCGTCCGTAAGCCAGCGGGAGTGTCGAGTCGTAGCAGCCTCATGACTCGACGGTTGGGGCTCGAAGAGAGCGTCGGAAGCGTGTGGCCGCCATTCTCAACGGGGGTGATCTGTTGAAGTCCGAACGCCATCTCCGATTGAGCGGCTTCCGAGGCGCGCCAGGGTTCGTGCCGGACCGCTCCCTGACGGTCACGGCTCGGTTGATGATCCCTTTATGATTGAAGGATCAGCATGCGAGGACAGAGCCGATGGTTGTTGATGTCAAACAGATAGCCGAGAAGGTCGAGAAAGAAGGAGCGCTGCTCGATCAGCTTCGCGAGGAGATTGGCAAGGTCATCGTCGGCCAGACCTACCTCACCGAGCGGTTGCTGCTGGCGCTGCTGTCGAATAATCATGTGCTGATCGAAGGCGTGCCGGGGCTGGCCAAGACGCTCTCGGTCACGACCCTGGCACGGGCTGTACAGGTAAGCTTTCGGCGCATTCAGTTCACGCCCGATCTGCTGCCGGCCGATCTGCTGGGCACGTTGATCTACAACCCCAAGAGCGGCGACTTCACCACCAAGAAGGGGCCGATCTTCGCGAACATCGTCTTGGCTGACGAGATCAACCGAGCGCCGGCCAAGGTGCAGAGTGCACTGCTCGAAGCCATGCAAGAACGTCAGGTCACGATCGGCGACGAGAGCTTTCCGCTCGATGAGCCGTTCATGGTGCTGGCCACGCAGAACCCGATCGAGCAGGAGGGCACCTACCCACTGCCGGAGGCGCAGGTCGACCGCTTCATGCTGAAGCTCAAGGTCACCTACCCGACCAAGGCCGAGGAGCATCAAATCCTTCAGCGCATGGCTCGCTCGTCGCCGAATGTGGAGATCCACCCGATTCTCCAGCCGGATGACATTCTCCGGCTTCGCAGGCTGGCCGACGAAATCTACATGGACGAGAAGATCGAGGAGTACATCGTCAATGTCGTAGAAGCCACGCGCAACCCCGTCGCGTACGGGTTAGAGATCGCGGACTTAATCCGCTACGGCGCCTCGCCGCGCGCGACGATCTACCTGGCGATGGCCTCGAAGGCCCACGCGATGATCGAGGGCCGCGGGTATGTGATTCCCCAAGACGTCAAGACCGTCGGCATGGATGTGCTGCGGCACCGGGTGATCGTGAGCTATGAGGCGGAGGCGGAGGAGAAGAGCTCCGAGGATTTGGTGCAGCAGATTTTCGATACGGTGGAAGTGCCGTAGGCGGGCGGCCGTTCAGGCTGGCCAAGGGGCAGCGTTCTTCGTCGTGACGCCGGGGCGGACGCAGCGGTCCGCCCCTACAAGTGGGTTCGGGGCGGGTTGCGGCAGGCGGGCACGGCATGCCCCTACATTTCGCGGCGTGCCGCGGTCCTGCTACTGCTGGGGCTTGAACAAGCCGAAGGTGAAGACGTCGGACTCGCCGGCGATGGTGACGTACTGCTTGCCGTCGATCATCCAGGTGGTGGGCGAGGCGTAGAACATGTGGCCCGTGTTGAAGTGCCACAGGTCTTCGCCGGTCTTGGCGTCGAAGGCGATCAGGTTGCCGTCGTCGTCCGCGCTGAAGATGAGGCCGCCCGCGGTGGAGACGGTCCCTCCCCACATGATCGCGGGACCGGGCATGGGGTATTCCCAGGCGATCTTGCCGGTCGTGGGTTCAATGGCCCGCAGGAAAAACTCGCCGGGCTCGGCGGGAAGGCGCTGTCCGCCGGTACCGCGGAAGCCGCTATCGGGCACGGGCTCTTTCGCCGAACTCGAATAGATGTCGCATTGCTCGAGCGTGACGACGTAGAGCAGGCCCGTCTCGGGGTGGAAACTTGGGGACATCCAATTGCTCGCTCCTCTGACCGAGGGGCAGACCTTGATGCCGCCCGGCGTGGGCTCCATGCCCGGTATGAAGATCGGGCGGCCGGTCTTGTCAACGCCTGAGGCCCAAGTGAGCTTCTTGACGAACGGAGTCGCCATCAGGAACTCGCCGGTGACGCGGTCGAGCACGTAGACGAAACCGTTGCGGTTCGCTTGCAACATCAGCTTGCGCATGCGGCCCTTGAACTGGAGGTCGACGAGGACCGGGGTCTCGTTGGCATCCCAGTCCCAAACGTCGTGCGGTGTGAACTGGAAGTACCACTTCATCTCGCCGCTGTCGGCGTCGAGTGCGAGAACGGAGTCGGAATAGAGGTTGTCACCCATCCGGCGGCCGCCGTAGAAGTCGGGCCAGGGGTTGCCGGTGGGCCAATAGATCAGGTTCAGCTCGGGGTCGAACGAGCCGGTGGTCCAGGTGGGCGCACCGCTCCACTTCGAAGGGAAGCCGCCCCAGGTTTCCGAGCCTGGTTCACCCTCGGCCGGCACGGTCCAGGTACGCCATAGCTCTTCGCCAGTGGTGGCGTCGATCGAGGCCACGAAGCCTCGCTGGCCCGAGCCGCCTCCGCCGACACCGACCAGGATTTGGTTCTTCACCGCGAGCGGCGCGACCGAGGAGTGGTAGCCCTCTTCGGTGGAGGCGAACTCGGTGTCCCACAGCAGGGCACCGGTCACGCGGTGCAACGCCACGAGATGCGCGTCGCTGGTGACAAGGAACACTCTATCGCCCACCAGAGCGACGCCGCGATTCGCCCGTGAGCGCTTGACGCCTTCGGCGAAGTATCCCCATAGCTTCCGACCCGTGCGGGCATCGACCGCGTGCAACTCGTTGGTGTTGGTGACGTACATGATGCCGTCGTGCACCAGCGGGCTGGTTTCGAGCCGGCGCGCGCCCTTGAAGTGGTAGACCCACTTCGGCACGAGCGCCTTGACCGTGTCGCGATTGATCTGGTCGAGCGGGCTGTGCCGCTGCGAGGCGTAGTCGCCGGCGTAGGTGAGCCACTCCTCGGCCGGGCCCTTGAGGATGTCCTCATAGCGGACCTGCGCGGCGAGGGGAAGCGCCAGGAAGATGGCCAACGCAGTCAGTGCGGCTCGCGACGAGCGGGGTGTTGCTTCACGATCCATGCTCATTCCTCTACCCCGGTGCGGATCGACTGCCGGCTCAAGAACGCCACCAAGTCGCGGATCTGGTCTTCGGTGAGCGTCTTGGCGTAGTTGGCCGGCATCAACGACTCCTTGGCAGGGGCGATGGTGGCCAGGTCTCCCTTGTTGAGGAATTGCAGCCGGCCGGTGCTGTCGAGGAGGCGAAGCGAATAGTTGGTGTCGAGTTTGGCCACACCCTTGATCTTCCGGCCGTCTTTCTTCGTCGCCTCGACGCCTTGAAAGCCGTCGACGATGCGTGCGTTGGGATCGGCGATCGACTCGATCAACTGGTCGACACGGCGCACGACGCCAATGTCGGTGAGGTCGGGGCCGAGCACGCCACCCTGGCCGCGGATCGCGTGACAGTTCGAGCAGCCGGTGCTTCCCCAAAAGAGTTGCCGGCCCGCGTCCACGTTACCGGGCGCGTTGGCGTCGATCGCCGGGGCGCTGAGGCTGCGCAAGAAGGTCACGACCTTCCAGGTTTGCTCCTCGGAGAGGGGTGAGGGCGGCATGTCGGTGGCGCGCAAGCCATTCTTGATGACGTCGAACAGACGCTGGTCCGAAGCCCGGCGCACCTGGCGGCCATCGACCAGACTGGGGCCGCGTCCGCCCTCGCCGCTCGGCCCGTGGCAGGGGCTGCACGTGTCGACGAAGAACTGCCGCCCGGCCTCGACGGCCGAAGGGTCCGACGCATACGGATTCGTCGGCTCGCCAGCTGCGGGCTGTGACTGCGCCAGCAACCCCGCAGCCCCCACGAATAGCAAAAAGAGCACCCCCACTGAAGCCATTAAAATACCAGACCTCGCCGGGATAGCCGAACCTGCCGGGCGGATTGGATCGAGTCTCAGCGCGCCGGGAAGTACGCGTTCGGGAAGCAAGGCGGCGGGGGCAGACTCGTCACCGCGGCCCAGGCGGCCGCGGCGGGCTCGCCCGCGGGGGCTGGGGTGCAGTCGCTCCCGGTGCAGCGAACAACGGTTCGGTCTCTTTGTTCAGGAGCACCCAGAGTCCGTAGATGCCGAGCGCCGTCCCAAAGGGGACGCTTGGCAGATTCAAGGCCGAGAGCACGATCGTCAGGATGCGCGCCCAGGGCCGGTACTTCATCAGGCCGAAACCCGCAGCAATACTCGGAATGGAGAGGATGACAATCACCGCAACGAGGAACGTTCCGATGGCGCCGATGATTGGGATGGCGAGCGCTGCCTCCGGGTCTTCGTGAACAGCCACACTGGCCAACCCCAGTGCTCCCAGCCCGAAAACGACGACGAAGATCAGCGCGACGAGCAACCCCAGCGCGCCGCCGATGATGTAGAGCACACCGAGGATTTTGACGTGATTCTCCACTGGTTCTCCTTCGCGTCGACTCGCGGGCTTATTGTATTACGGGTGGTTTGGAGCGGCAAGGTAGTACGCTGCAAGTGCCCCTCCCAGCGCCGGCCCTATTTCTTCAGCAAGTCGTCGTACATCCGCCGCTTGCGGTGGGCCGTCACGGAGTCGGCTAGGGGGCAATCGCAAACCGCCGGACTTCTTCTTCGATGACTTCGGCTCCCAGGCCCGGTGCCGTGGGCACGTGGTAGGCGCCGGCGGTGAGTTCGATCGGGTTCACGAGGAAACGGTTCGCGATTTCGAGCACACGGGGGTTGTATTCAACCAGCGGACATTTCTCGACGACGGCGGCGAAGTGGAGCGCGGCGGCGACTTGCGGACCCATGGCGATGCTGACATGCGGTACGATGTCGGCGCCTTGCTCGGCGGCGAGCCGGGCCAGCCGTAGACTCTCGGTGATGCCGGAGCGACCCAGGTCGGGTTGAAGAACTCCGATCACCTTCTCGCGGAAGAACGGCGCCATCTCGTACCGCGTGCGGTAACTCTCGCCCAACGCGATTCGGGTGCGAATGGCCTTGGCGAGACGGGCGTGGGCCAGCGGATCCTCGGGCTTCAACGGGCACTCGAGCCACAGGGCCGGGAGCTCGTCGAGACGCCACCCGAAATCGGCGGCCTCGTCGGGATCGAGCCGCCAGAGTGCATCGACCGCGAGGCCGATGCCGGGGCCCAGGGCGGATCGCAATCCGCTGAGCAGCTCGAACAGCTCGGCCTCGCCGCGGTCATAGAAGATCTTGAAAGCGCCGAATCCTTGCTGGACGTACTCGCGGGCGGCGCGGACACGCTCGTCGTTGGTGGAGCCCGAGAGGCCGCTGATGTAAGCCGGCAGTTCGCCGCGCGCCGTGCCCGGGGCGATCAGCTCGGCGACGGGCGTCCCGGCGGCTTGTCCGGCTAAGTCCCACAGCGCGATGTCGACGCCGGCGATCGCGTCGAGCATGAAGCCGCCGGTTTGGCCGCGTACGCGCATGGAGTCGTACATGCGTTGCCACAGGGCCTCGATCGCCTCGCGCGAGCCGGTGAACTCGGCCCCGATCAGCACGGGGCGCAGGAGTGTGTCGATGATTGTGCAGGCGACCTGGGGCGCGAGCGGCGCTTGTGCTTCACCCCAGCCGACTAGCCCGGTATCGGTTGTGATCTTGACGAGCGCGGTCTCGAAATGAACGGCGTAGAGGGTGGGGAACGCGGCCGACCAGCGGTAGTCCCAGTCGGTCTGCTCAAGGTGCGAGGGCAGGCCGGCGGTGCCGGTGGTGCTGTCGACGTCGCGGGGGATGCGGATCGGTAGGGCTTCGATGGTTTGGATTTTCATGCGCGAGGGCCCGCTGATCTCACCGGGTGGCGGCCGGTTAACGGGGTCTGTAACCTCGAACCGATAAGCCGACTCTGGTGTGGCGTAAGGCTCCAGCCTTGTCGGGAACCGATTCCTCGGTTCTCAGGTCCGCTATCGATAGCGGCTGCTCGGTCACTTACTATCCTGAGTCCCGAAGAATCGAGACTCGGCAAGGCTGGAGCCTTACACCACATGCCGATCCGACACACCTTGCAGACCCTTGGCACCCTTGCACAGGGATCGACGGGATCAGACCCTAAAATCGTGGTACGAACCGAGGCACCTGTTCACAATACCTGTTGTACTCCTCGCCGAAACGCTCGCGCAGCTCTCTCTCCTCGAAGACGACAACGAGCCAGAGCCCCAAACCGGAAATCACGACAATCGCGTACGTGGCCAGATAGTTTACGAGCAGCGCGTGTGCCAGCAGAGAGAGCATCATCTCTACGTAGCGCGGGTGACGCATTCGGCCATAGATGCCGGCCGTGAGCAGCTTGCTCTCGTACTTTTCCGGCGCGAGCTCGGGGAACCCCAGCAGCACCTTCATTCTCAGCGCTCGTGTGCGCCCCCTGGCGACGCGGACGGCCAGCACGTAGACCGGCACGGATAGCGCAACAAGAAACCAGTTCGTCCCGAAGTCGACGGCGAGGATCACGTCGCGCTCCCGAAACAAAATCACCGCCACCACGGTAATCATCGTGAAGTGCACGGCATACGTGACCACCGTTCCCACTCTGCGCCAAAAGCGAACGAACGGATGGATCGAATACCAGAAGACGAACGTCCCCGGAACCATCATCACGATCACCAAGGCCAGGTAGTAGCGAACAGCGTCCATTGACGATTGAAGGCGGCGCGAGGCCGGCGAAAACCGCGTTTACCCGCTCAGGCGCTCGCGCAGGACCTTCAGCTCCTCGATCCCCGGGGCGTCGAGCGAGCGCGTGGGGTGCCGCACGGTGGCCGAACGAATCACGCCCTTGTCGACCAGGTTGTGCTTGACGGCGGAAACGCCCAGTCCGGGCTGCAACTCGAATCGTATCAGTGGCAGGGCGCGAGTGAAGAGGTCCCAAGCGCGCCCACTGTCGCCGGCCTCGAGCGCGTCCCATACGTCGACGTAGTTGCGGGTCATGTCGGACGCCGGCATCTGGCCGCGGGCGCCCCGCTGGATTTCCTCGATCATGAACTGGCCGTTGAGCCCGCCGAAGAGTGTCAGAGCCCCGCCCGCGGCGGCGGCCACGCTCGAGATCTTCGGCGCGGTGGGGGGCGCCTCGACCTTGGCGTACTGCACTTGCTCGATCTCCTTCGCCATGCGCGCCAGCAGGGCCGGTGGCATAGGCACTTGGGTGAGCAGCGGCGCGTCCTGCACCATGATCGGGATCGACACGGCATCGCTGATCCGCCCGAAAAAGTGCATCAAGCCGTCGCCATCAGGACGCAGGTAGTAGGGCGGTAGCACCATCAGTGCCGAGGCGCCTTGCGATTCCGCCTGGCGGCACAGTGCCACGGCGGCGTCGGTGCCGGTGGCGCCCACGCCCACCACGATCGGTGTCCGTCCGGCGGCCCGCTTGGCGATCAGATCGAGCAGAGTGACGCGCTCATCCGGCAACAGCGCGTACCCCTCGCCGGCGTTGCCGAACAGGGCGAGGCCGTGTGCGCCTTCGTCGAGCAGATGGTCCACCAGCCGGGCTTGGCTGTCGAGGTCCAGCGAGCCGTCGGGATGAAAGGGGGTGGCGATGATGGGGATGATGCCGTCGAGTGTTTCGCTCATGAAGTTGGTTGCGGCAATAGATCAGGCGGCTTTCGCGAGAAGCGCCGCCGCTTCGCCCGCGGCTTCGTCGTCATCAAGGGTGTCGTGGACCATGGTCCAGACGATAAGCATGGCGATCGGATGCAGGAACGCCATGGAGATGAAAACCATTCGATACGAAAAGTACTGGATCATGTAACCGGTGACGGGACTAACCAACGCGCCGCCGAGTCCGCTGCCGACGCCGATGAGGCCCGCCGCCGACGCCACGATCCGCTCCGGGTAGATGTCGTTAGTGAGGGTCATTAGGTTCGTCTTCCATGCCATGTGGCAGCCGCTCACGACGCAGATCATCGCAATGGCCACCGTGATCGACTCCGTGTATGCCACGACGATGCCCAGCGGCATGAAAAGCACGCACGGCACCATCGCCAGCTTGCGCGCCCGCAGTACCTCGACCTTGCGCTTCACGAGCCAGTTCGAGGCCAGCCCGCCCGCGATGGAACCGACATCGGCGGCGAGATAGGGCATCCAGGCGACCAGGCCGATTTCGGTCATCGTGAATCCGCGCTCTTCCTGGAGGTACTTTGGCAGCCAGAACAGGTAGAACCACCACATCGGGTCGGCGAAGACACGCGCCAGCAGCAGCGCCCAGGTCTGGCGGATGGCAATGACGTGCCCCAGGTTCAGCTTCTTGCGTCCCGCGTGCGTTTGCCCGCCGATGAGCTTGAGTTCCTCGCCGGTGATGCGAGGGTGCTTGGCCGGGCTGTAGTACCAGCGCAGCCACCCGATCAGCCACAGGAATCCGAGCGAGCCGGTGATCACGAACGCCGGACGCCAGCCGAACTGGTTGTAGAGAAGCGCGATCAGAGGAGGCGCGACGATCGCTCCCGCCGACGCCGCGGCATTGACCAGCCCGTTGGTAAGACCGCGCTCTTGAGGTGGATACCACTCCGAGATCACCTTCTCCGCCGCCGTAAAGTTCCCGGCTTCACCGACGCCGAGCAGCAGGCGGAAAATGCCCAGGCCCAGCGCCCCACGCGCCAGTGCGTGAAGCATGTTCGCCACCGACCACCAAACCATGGAAGCGGCCAGCATGAACCTGGCTCCCCAGCGGTCAATGAGAACGCCGCTCACCAATTTCATCGCCGTGTAGGCCCACAAGAAGGCAGCGACGATGTTGCCGTACGCAATGTCGCTGATCTCCAACTCGTCGGCAACGAAGGGTGCTACGAGCGAGAGGGTCTGGCGGTCAATGTAGTTGATGACCGTGGCCAGGAAGACCAACGCGGCAATGCGCCAGCGGATGTTGGAGACCTTTTTGCCGCCCGGCGGGGTCATGGAGCAGCCCATTGTCCCACACGGAGGCGCGGTTCAAGAAGGCGGCTGAGACACTATCGTTTCTTGTCGTAGCTACATTGTTATAATGTAGCTGCATGACTACAGTAGGGAGTCGCGAGTTGAAGAATCGCCTAGGCAAGTACCTCAAGATGGTCCGTCAGGGGCGTCCGGTACAGGTGACGGATCGTGGCGAACCGGTGGCCTTGATCTTGCCGGCTATCTCGGAGCCTGGCGCACCGGACCCATCGCTTCGAGTTTTGGGAAAAGGCGGCATTCGCTTCGGCCTCGGCAAGTTGAAACCTCGCCGGCGGCCCGCCCGCATGAGCCCGGGTAAGTCGATTGCCGAGATGATCGCCGAGGACCGCCGCTGATGCTTTACCTCGACACATCGGCGCTCGCCAAACTCTATCTGGCCGAGCCTGACAGCCGCGATGTGGGAAAACTCGTGGAGCGCCACGAGCCTTGGCTGTTCACCAGCGTGCTCACCATGGCAGAGTTGCTGTCGGCCCTGAAGCGCAGCCGGGATGAAGAGCGTATTTCGGCACGCGCCTACACAAGCAAACGATCCGAGTTCCTGGCCGACTGGAAGGCGCTGCAGGTCATTGAATTGAACGGGGACGTTCTGGCGCCGGCTCCCGAACTGATTGACCGTCATGCCCTGCGTGGTGCTGATGCCGTTCATTTGTGCTCAGCCCTGTGGCTCGGCCGGCCGGACTTCGCCTGTTCGGACACACGACTGGCCTCAGCAGCGAGCGCCGAAGGTCTGCAAGTGGCGCCCTAGGCCGTCACGAAGGTTAGCGCACGACCAGTAATACCAACAACAGGATCACGAACACTGCGGCGACCGCAAAGGCCACGAGCGCCGAGGCCCAGGGCTTGCCATCCAGCGAGGGCTGCCTGCGGGATCGCTTCGGCACCGGCTCCCCTACACCTTGACCCGCTCGATCTTGCGAATCAGCGTGAACAACGCCACAACGCCGAGAGTCGGCATCAGCCCGGCGGCCAGAAACACCGGCAAATACGAGAAGCGGTCGACGACGATGCCGGTGGCCAGCATCAGCGTCATGTTCATGATGCCTTCGCCCAGGCCCGTCATGCCGGCCAGCCGCGCCAGAACGCGCTGCGGGAAGAGGTCGCCGAGCGTCGCGATGTGCGTGGGGACGCTGATCGCAATGCCGAAGGTGGCCGTGCAAATCAACGCCATCGCCCACACCGCGGTCGGAGCGAGCGGCACCGCCATGCTGCTGGAGCACAGCACGGCGCTGGTGATGAAGGCGGTCTTGCGGGCCCGGTCGGTCGACCAACCCCTCTTCATCAGGTGCCCCGAAAACCAGCCCCCGGCCAGGTTGCCCAGCCCGGCGAAGAGAAACGGAATGCCGGCGGTCCAGCCGATCTCCTCCATGCTGAAGCCACGCTCGCGGTGCAGGTATTCCGGCAGCCAATACCAGTAGAAATGCACGACGGGGCCGCCCATGGCCCGGATCAGGACCGCCCCCCAAACTTGGCGAACGCGGAGTAGGCTCCGGAACGAGGTTCGTGGCGGCGAGTCCGCGACTTGCACCTGCCCAGCCGGGTTCGCGGGCGAGGGCTCGCGATAGTATCGGAGCCAGGGGAGAATCCAGAGCATCCCCAGCACGCTGGGGATGATGAACGTCGGGCGCCATCCGAACGTCATCCCGAGCGGCACGATTAGCATCGGCGCCAGAAACGACCCGATGACGGTACCGCTGTTGAAGACGCCTCCGGCCAGCGCGCGCTCGCGGGCTGGGAACCACTGAGCGATCACCTTGATGCCGCCGGAGTAGTTGCCGCTTTCCCCGACGCCGAGCGCGAATCGGAAAAAGCAGAAATGGAGCAGGCTACGCGCTACGGAATGCAGACCGTTGGCGATCGACCAGATCACCATGATCAGTGGAAGCCCGAGGCGTGCGCCCTTCTTGTCGATCAGCAGGCCAACCGGAAACTGAGCCAGCGTAAGTCCCGCCACAAAACAGAAAAGAATCACCGAGTAATCGGTGCTGGTGAGGCCGAGTTCGTCCCGGATGAGCGGTGTCATCACCGACAGCACCTGCCGGTCGAGCAGGTTGACCATGATCGAGAAAAACAGCAGGGCCAACACGCCCCAACGCTGTCGAGATGGCTCGGCGTCCATGCGGTTGGGCAACAGTCTACCGAATCAATCGACGCCTTGCCGGCGTGCGACTGCCCACGCCGGTGTCGTGGAATCCTTGTCAAGGCCGGCGGGAACTGCAGGGCGTAGAGTACTAGGCGCTACCATTTGAAACCAAATGCTTGTGAGCGACCGCGCGAGCGACCGGCCCGGAGGACCGGAGCGCCTCTCGTCACTGGCGGGATGGGAGGAAGGAATTGGTGGACCGCATGGGGCTCGAACCCACGACCTCGGCATTGCGAACGCCGCGCTCTCCCAGCTGAGCTAGCGGCCCACTTTTGTTCCTGTTTCGAGTATATCAGCGGTCCTGCGTTCGGATGGACGGGTGCGCGTGGCAGCACCCTGTCGCTCCCGGCCGCCCGATCGCGCGTCAGACGCCCTGGGCGTCAGGGCCCCAGATGAGCTTGTGAAGCTGGGAGCCGAAGCGAATATCCTCGAGGCCGTCGGCGAGAATCCACTCGGCCATGCGCTCCAGGTCGACCTCGCCATGGACCGGTGAGAAGATGACGGCTGCCACGCGCTGCGGCAAGCGGTGGGTGGCGGTGAAGTCGCGGGCGAATTCGTAGTCGCGGCGCGTCCCGAGGACGAACTTGATCTGGTCGTGAGGTTGGAGATAGTCGAGGTTGTTGGAGTGGAACGTGTCGGGCTCGCCGGAGTCGGGGCATTTGACATCGATGATCTTGGTGACCGCCGCCGGTACTCGGTCGACCGGCCGCTCGCCGCTGGTCTCGAGCAGTACCTGATACCTGTCGGTGAGGAGGCGGTCCATCAAGGGGTAGACCTCGTCCTGCAAGAGTGGTTCGCCGCCGGTCACCTCCACCAGCTTGCCGCCGAACGCCGAGACCTTGTGCATCACGTCATCGAGAGACATCGTCGCGCCGCCGTGGAAGGCGTATTCGGTGTCGCACCAGTGGCAGCGAAGGTTGCAGCCGGTGAGCCGGATAAAGATGCAAGGCAGGCCGGCGAACGTCGATTCGCCTTGGATAGATTTGAAGATTTCCGCGACCTGCATGGGGCTTGTCTTGACCTTACCTTATCCGTGCGGCGGTGCAACGAGGGGTGTGGGCAGCGGCTCCACCGCCAAAGAAATCGGGCTCCATCAAGCCCAGCGGCTTGCGCGAATCAGCCGCCAAAAAACCGGTCGACGTCTTCAATGCGGGTCGTGAAGGTGTAGTCGGGCAGGCTGTTGAGAAAGCTCTTGCCATAACGGGCACGCAGAATGCGATTGTCGAGTAGCACGAGTGCGCCGCGGTCGTTCTTGTGGCGGATGAGGCGACCAAAGCCTTGCTTGAGAGCGATGACGGCTTGCGGGACCTGGTACTCGTTGAACGGGTCGCCTCCGGCGCTGCGAAGAATGCGGATGCGCGCCTCGACCACCGGGTCGGACGGCACCGCGAACGGGAGCTTGTCGATGATTACCATGCTCAACTGTTCACCAGGCACGTCCACACCTTGCCAGAAGCTCGATGTACCGAAAAGCACGCAGTTTTCGGTGCGCCGGAACTCGTCGAGTAGCGCGGAGTTTGGTGCGCTTCCTTGGATCAACGTCGGGTGCGGAGTCGCGAACGACACCAGGTCGTGCACGGCGCGCATTTGCTGGTAGCTGGTGAACAGAACGAAGGCGCGTCCACGGCTCGCGTCGAGCAGGCGGGTGACCTCGTCGGCGGCAGTGCGCACGAATCCCGCATCGCGAGGATCGGGCAGCTTCGCCGGCACGTAGAACAGGACCTGCTCGCGCCAGTTGAAGTGCCCGGGTACTACCAGCTCCTCGGCCTGGGAGATACCCAGTCGTCCGCGGATGAAATCGAAGCCCTCGCCGACCGCGAGGGTGGCCGAGGTCAGCACGACACTCGGGACCTGGTTGAAGAGTCGCTGGTGCAATATCTCGGAAACGTCGATCGGGGTGGCTTGCAAGAAGACGCCGCGCCCACGCCGCTCGATCCAATAGACGTACCGTTCGTCGTCGCCTTCGAGTAGAAAACGCAACTCGCGATCGAGTTCTTGCGTTCGTCTCTCTAGGGGCAGGACGTCGTCGACTTGGTCCTTGACAAGCTTGAGTTGCGTACCAAGGTGGTCGAGAGCGTTTAACAAGGCCGAGTATTTTCGCTGCTCCTTCTCGACGAATTTCGCGCGATCAGCGAACCCCTTCCGCCCCTCATACCTTTCGAAGAGAGAGAAGAACGCTTGTGAATGGATGCGCACCGCATCGAGGGCGCGGTCGAGCTGCTTGGAGCCGAACTCCATGCGGACGCTCGCGTTCTGCACGTCGCGGGCCAGCTCGTCGAGGCGATAGTTGCTGATCTGGATGCCGAAGTGCTGTCCGGCGACGTCTTCGATCTCGTGGGCTTCGTCGAAGATGACGGCCTGGTAGTCGGGAATGACCGAGGCGTACTCGTCTTCGCGCAGTGACAGGTCGGCAAAGAAGAGGTGGTGGTTGACGACGATGATGTCGGCCTCGTGGGCGCGCTGGTGCATCAGCGTGACGAAACAGCGGTCGAATTGTTCGCACTTCTGCCCGGCGCACAGCTCGCGGCGGGCGTCGAGCTTGGCCCAGACGCTGCTGTCGGCGGGGAGTGTCTTCAACTCGGCGCGGTCGCCGGTCTCGGTCGTGTTCTCCCACTCACGGACGGTGCGGAAGTCTTCGATCTCGACGAGACCGTTGAGGATGGGCCGCTTTTCGATTTCGTAGAGCTTTTGGCGGCACAGGTAGTTGTTGCGTCCCTTCATGTAGGCAACGCGCAGTTTCCTGTCGAGGTGCTTCTGAAGGAACGGGATGTCTTTGTAGTAGAGCTGCTCTTGCAGGTTCTTTGTGCCGGTCGAGATGATGACGCGCTTGCCGCCGGCGATGGCTGGGATGAGGTAGGCGAGCGTCTTGCCGGTACCGGTGCCTGCTTCGACCAGCAGATGGCGCGTCTCGGCGAGGGCCTTCTCGACCTGTTCGGCCATGGCGACCTGGCCCGGACGGTACTCGTAGTCGTCGTGCCAGCGCGCCAGCGGGCCGTGCGTGCCGAAGAACGCCCGTGACGTTTTGGGAAGCTGACTGGGCTTGCTGGCTGGGGGGCGGGCCGGTGTCATCAAAGGGAGCGATCGACGCCCAGGGCCTTGGGGCATCGGCGTCCTTCAGGGTATCGCTTTCGGCGGGTGGTTTCAGAAACGAGCCGTTCTTCTGTTCGAATCGGGCCCAGGCCGGCGGTCGTGGAACATCCCACTGCGGCCTCCAGCCGGCCGTTTGGCATGGTTTAGCAAGGTTTCGAAAAACTTCTGATTCACGGTCGATGGTGAGCGGGCGGTGTTCGAATCGGGCCCAGGCCGGCGGTCGTGGAACATCCCACTGCGGCCTCCAGCCGGCCGTTTGGCATGGTTTAGCAAGGTTTCGAAAAACTTCTGATTCACGGTCGATGGCGCACCCCACCGGTGCGGCGGAGTAAAAAGAAGGCCACGGGCATGGCTGCCGCCCACGACCATGCCGGCCGGCATCCAGCATCGTGATTCACCCTTTTCGCCTCCAGTATACGGGCCCGGTTCGGGCCGGGCGACCAAGAGAGGACGTAAGCTGTTGAAAAGGCGGGGTCAATAATTTCGGAAAACCTGTGACGCCAGTCTTTTGGCGAGATCTGCGATCCTAGAACGACGGAGGACCCTCATGTTCGAGACCACCCGCGCGAAGCTCCCGCTGGCCTGTGCGACCGCCTCCATCCTCGTCGTGTTCGCGATGCTGCCGGCGCAATCCGGCACGAACACGATGAACAACCCCTACCGGATGCTCGAGAACTGGGGCACGCTACCCCAGGGCGTCCTGTGGGGGGCGACCATCGGGATCATCCCCGATGGGAAGGGCGGCGCCTGGATCCATCACCGATCAGACCCTCCGATCATCAAGCTGGACCCCTCAGGCAGGGCCGTCAAGACCTTTGGCGAGGGAATGTTCGTACAGGCACACGGGTTCTGTATGGACCATGACGGCAACCTGTGGGCAGGCGACAGCGGGCCGTTCCGCGACGATCCCTCAACCGCGGGCCGGGGGTATCAGTTCTTCAAGTTCAGTCCGGACGGCAAGGTGTTGCTGACGCTGGGTAAGGCGGGCGTGTCGAGAGCCGGGCCGGACACCTTCATCGCACCCACCGCCTGCGCTGTTGCTCCCAACGGCGACATCATCATCGCCGATGGGCATTTCCCGCGCCCATCGACCAGCCAGCAGGACGGTGACCGGATTGTCCGGTTCACCAAGGACGGGAAGTACGTCAACTCGTGGGGCCGGAAGGGGTCAGGGCCGGGTGAGTTCGACGGGCCCCACGCCCTGGCCTTCGATTCGCAAGGCCGGCTATTCGTGGCCGACCGCAACAACAACCGCATCCAGATCTTCGACCAGCAAATGCGTTTCGTGGACGACTGGAGACACTTCGGACGACCGAGCGGCGTGGCGATCACCTCGAACGATGTGCTCTACGTGGGCGATTCGGAATCCAACCACAACATTGCCGGCACCGTGCGCAACCCGGGCTGGAAGAACGGCATCCGGATCGGCAGCGCCAAAGACGGCTCACTGTGGGCCTTCATCGACGGTACCAACCCCGAAGGCCTCGGCGCGGATGATATGGGCAACGTGTTTGCCGGGCTGACACGAGCCCCGCGTCTCAGTCCGCCACTGTTGCAGAAGTGGGTGAAGAAGTAGGGTCTACCTAGAACTGCCTTGGGGTCCCGTCAGGGAAGTAGGCCTTGGCCCGAAAGCGGAATAAGTCCAGAAAAGGGCTCCAGGGTGCACTCCACCGTCCCCCTTGCCCCCCGTCCCCCTTGCCCCCCTTATCCCTTCATTTGCCCATTCATTCGAAATTCGCAACACCTTAAGCCCGACAACCCCAACAACCACTGAGTGCCAATTTCCATTGATGCTGCGCTAAGCTGCTGGCGTCAGCTTGACATCCTCTCTGAGCCGTGCCTCGCTGTATCTATCGCGAACCTCAGGTGGTAGCGGTGGCTGCTCGCCAGACTTGATTTTGATGGCGTAGGCCACCAGTGCGAGCGGAATTATACCACTCCGCTCGATGAGCTCGTCGAGCAGCAGTTCCGGCAGTTGGGGGGCCACTGCCTCATCGATCACGAAGAACAATACATCCTGCCAAGCTTCGTCTTCGGCCAATTCTAGTGCCTCGGCGCGCGAAGGGCCCTCCAACATTGCGCGCACGTGGCGTGCCGCTAGGAACTTTCCGACGAGCTCATGATCGAAAGCGATCGCATCTCGATCCAGCCCAAGCCGATCACGCATCTTGACGTCGCGAAACTGCCGGCTGCGCTGTAGCACCTCGGTGACCGAGTCCACTTCTTCTGCCGCATGATTCCGGGCATTAAGCTCCTCCTTCACCCACTGGGCGAATGTCGGAAGATCGGGCGTGCGCCGTTCGGCAAGCATGCGCCACGCAAGGGCATAAAGGATCTCAATCCGCGGATCTGCTGTGTCGACCCATGCCTTGACCGCAGTGTCAGCCTTCAAACGCTCCGCATACAGGTCGGCACGGCGGGTCGGAAGGTTCTGAACGCCGAGGTTCTCGATGACCTCTGCAATCAGATCCAGGTCCTTGGGAATTTGGGCAAGTGCGCGAAGCGGTGTTGATAGCCGATCCCACGTGCCCGCTTTGACCCGCCCGTCCAGGTATGATCTGGCCTGGTCGACGGTAACCTCCGCCAGGCGGTATGGCTTCACATCGGGATGGTGAAGTACATCTGTCTGGCTAGCGATGATCACAGTGTTGCTGGCGTCCGCGTTGAGAAACGACGTGAGCGCTCTGCCTGCCTGAGGGCATTCATTCAGGCTGTCAACGAGAATCAGGAACCCACCCTTACCGATCAGGAAATCTAGGATGCTATCGGGAAGCTCGACCTTCCCGCTGCGGCGGAGAACGGTTTTGACAGCGCCCGCAAGAGTCTCGCCCGTGGCCAGGTGGGTCGGCGCGTTGACCAGGACTGGAAGGTCTGCGTGATCCTGGCCAAACCTTGCGGCGGCGGTGCGGCGGACCCGCATCATCAGAATGCTCTTTCCCGTACCGCTGCGACCCAGGACGAGCGAGAAGCGCCCCAGTTTGGCCAGCCCGCCGAAGGGATCCTCTTCCTGGCCGATCGGAAGCGACTTCCCCCCAGATAGCGGGAAAACGCTCTGGTCGATGTACTGGCGGATGTCCGAGGCACCGACCGCGTCTGTTCGGTAGAGCGCGAACAGGCGACGTCGAGCCCATGAGGTGCTGAGCAGCAGGCGGTGCATCACGGGGAACTTCGTGAACACACCGCTGTTCACCACGCTTCGCACCCAGGAGAACCGGGGATAGAGCGAGATCAGCGGCAGGAGCAGTACCAGGTAGAGCAGCGGAATGGCCGCCACGCCCACCTTCGCCGTAGTCGTTCGCCACCAGGGCTGTTCCTCACTGCTAGGCAGTGCGAAGTCGACCTCAAAGGTTTCGGTGTTACTCAGCCAACCATTACGATCCGACGCCTGGACCTTGACCGTGTAGAAACCGTCCTCGCCAAAGGGTACTGCAAGGTAAGGCTGACTGGTGCGGCGTGTCAGAAAGACTTCCGTGTCGAACAGGACCGTCCAATTGTAGCGCAGGGGTGTGCGGTATGCCGGGTCGAAGCCACGGACCGCGAACGTGTGCTCGGACTGATGGATTTCGGCCAGCGTCTCGATCTTGCTGAGACGGGGTTTCGGTCCAGTCCAGTCAAAGCGGGCTAACCCGAACCCGGCTCCGTTCAGCACCCAATGTCCTGCGGTGCCAACCCAGAGGATGCCATCGGCACCCGCACTGAGGGCACGAACTTTGTTGTCCGGCAGGTCGCTGTTGGCCGTGGTGAAGACCTGCCAGGCGCCCTCAAGGAAGCGGGCCAGCCCGCCTTCGGTGCCGACCCAGAGGGCGCCATCGGCACCCGCACTGAGGGCACGAACTTTGTTGTCCGGCAGGTCGCTGTTGGCCGCGGTGAAGACCTGCCAAGCGCCCTCATGGAAGCGCGCCAGCCCGCCGTCCGTGCCGACCCAGAGGCCGCCATCGGAGCCTTCATTGAGGGCTCCAACGTCGTCGTCCGGCAGGCCGCTGTTGGCTGCGGTGAAGACCTGCCAAGCGCCCTCATGGAAGCGCGCCAGTCCCCCAGAGAATCCGTCACCGGTGCCGACCCAGAGGGCGCCATCGGCACCCGCAGTGAGGGCCCGAACCGCGTTGCTCGGCATATCGCTGTTGGCCTTGGTGAAGATCTGCCAGACGTCCTCATGGAAGCGGGCCAGCCCGCCGTCCGTGCCGACCCAGAGGGCACCATCGGCACCCGTAGTGAGGGCCCGAACCGTGTTGCTCGGCAGATCGCTGTCGGCCTTGGTGAAGACCTCCCAAACTCCCTCATGGAAGCGGGCCAGTCCCCCAATGTATGTGTCACCGGTGCCGACCCAGAGGGTGCCATCGGCACCCGTAGTGAGGGCCCGGACGTCATTGCTAGTGCTCGGCAGATCGCTGCTGGCCTTGGTTAAGACCGGCCAGGCGCTTTCATGGAGGCGGGCCAGCCCGTCGCCGGTGCCGACCCAGAGGGCGCCATCGGCACCTTCATTGAGGGCCCAAACGTTGTCGTCCGGCAGGTCGCTGTTGGCCCTGCTGAAGACCTGCCAGGCGCTTTCATGGAGGCGGGCCAACCCGTCGCCGGTGCCGACCCAGAGGGCGCCATCGGCACCTTCATTGAGGGCCCAAACGTTGTCGTCCGGCAGGCCGCTGTTGGCCGTGCTGAAGACCTGCCAGGCGCCCTCATGGACAAGGGCCAGTTGTCGTCCGGCAGGCCGCTGTTGGCCGTGCTGAAGACCTGCCAGGCGCCCTCATGGACAAGGGCCAGACCGCCGCCGGTGCCGACCCAGAGGGTGCCATCGGCACCCGCACTGAGGGCCCGAAAGTCATGGTTCGGCAGGTCGCTGTTGGCCGCGGTGAAGACCTGCCAGACGTCCTGGAAGCGGGCCAGCCCACCGGCGTACCCACTCTCGGGGTCCCACATTGGTGATCTTGATCTTCCGGTGCCGATCCAGAGGGCGCCATCGGCACCCACACTGAGGGCCTGAACGTCATTGCTCGGCAGGTCGCTGTTGGCCGTGGTGAAGACCTGCCAAGCGCCCTCATGGAAGCGGGCCAGTCCGCCGCCAGTGACGTAAGCTCCTAGGAGGCCGCCGACTGTAACTTTTTGCTCATAGCCGACCCAGAGGGTGCCATCGGCACCTTCATTGAGGGCTCGAACTTTGCTGTCCGGCAGGCCGCTGTTGGCGGCGGTGAAGACCTGCCAGGAGCCCTCATGGAAGCGGGCCACCCCGCCGTTGGTGCCGACCCAGAGGGCGCCATCGGCGCCCGTACTGAGGGCCCAAACGTCATTGCTCGGCAAGTCGCTGTTGGCGGCGGTGAAGACCTGCCAAGCGCCTTCCTGGAAGCGGGCCAGCCCGCCGCCGGTGCCGACCCAGAGGGCGCCGTCGACGCCCGTACTGAGGGCCCGAATGTTGTCGTCCGGCAGATCACTGTTGGCCGCGGTGAAGACCTGCCAGGCGCCCTCATGGAAGCGGGCCAGCCCGCCGCCGAATTTACCTCCATAGGCGAAGAACGGTACTGATTCTCCGGTGCCGACCCAGAGGGCGCCATCGGCGCCCACACTGAGGGCCCGAACTTCCTTGCCCGGCAGGTGGCTGTCGGCCACGGTGAAGACCCGCCATTCGTACCGCTGGATTGAAGACGGCTGTTCTGGCGTCTGGGATCTCGCCCCTGGGTGGTTGACCAGCAAGGCTATCAGCGCCATGGGGGCATACCGCAGAGCACCACCAACCATCGTCCACCGCGGTCGCATTGGACGAATATTTCTGGATGTCGAGTTCTTCCTATCTTCTTTTTCCTTCGGCATTTATGAGATAGCTTCTAGACTTGCGCCAAACGGCGGGGGCTCATTCCAGGGCCTTCGGTGGCCATGTCGGCGGGCTTGTGGCCGGCCGAGCTGTCGTCTTGCCGCTGGTTGCGGTCGCCAAACAGAGGCCGCACCGACGCGGGCAGCTTGGCCAGTTCCTCGGGGTCCCATTCGGGCACCTCTTGCTGGACGGGTCCCGCCCAGGCCGGCCGGTAGCCGATCTGCAGCATCTCGCGGCAACGGCTGCCCACGTTGGGGTAGCTGCCGTGCACTAAGCGGGGGTGCATCACGCAAGCCGCTCTGAGGGTGCCTTGAGGGTGATCATCACTTTGTCCGGGTGGTCGCTCTAGCGTTTGTAGGGGTTGGTGTCCTCGTGCATGGAAAGGTGCGAGCGCGGGATCACGCAGAACGGCGAGACGTCGGGAGTCAGGTCGTCCAAGCAATATAACACCTTCACGGGCCGCTACACTCGAAGCCGAAGATCCACGAACCATACGGCTGCCCGTCGGTGTGAAGACTGACTCCCGGGCTAAAAAGGCTAAAAGAGGACGGAGCTGGACGGAGCTCTTTTTAAGGGACGCTGAACAAGAGTCCCGGCACGTCGTCGTCTACGCGGATCTTCCCCAAGGGGTATTGCGGGCCGCCGTTTCGGTACAGCACCGTGTCGTCGATCGGGATCAGGTTCACCGAATATGCGCCGCGAGCAACGCCGTTGACGACGAATCTCCCGTTCTCTTCGAGCGGTGCGCCGAGACGCTTTACTTCAGCTTCGGGATCCTCGGGGCCGCCCTCTTCGGGCTCAAGTACCGCCATCAGACGCAACGCTTGTGAGCGCTCTAAGCCGACAATCATCCCGGACACGCGATAGGCCCGAGTAAACGGCATGATGAGCCGAACGCTCTCGCTTTTCTGTCCATACTTGAATTCCACTTCCGTTGCGACCCGGTGATAGGTGCCGCGCCGTCGCGGTTTTGTCGGCTCGGCCTCGACGCGATAACGTCCCGGCCGCATCGCTGATTTGAACAAGACACCTTTCAGCGCACGCTGCTTCAATCCCCACTCCAGTCTCCGGCTCGGTTCCGCCAGATCGCGAACCGTGACCCGCGCTTCGTCCAGCGGATCGCCGATCGAGTTTGTGACGGTCACTTCCAGGTTTCCGTTGGGGATCATCTCGAAATCGACCTTTCCACAGGAGCCGACCCCGGAACAGCGCACCCGCTTCTCCCCGCGAGGCTCCGCTTCGCCGGCGGGGTAATGGCGCGGGTGTGAGGCCCTCAACACCCACTCGCCGGAAGGCAAGTCGCGGAGCACGTAGCGTCCGACGGTGTCGGTCAGGGCCTGTGCGCCGTCGCCCTCGCCCGCGCTCCGGTCGGTGGCCGCGCGGGCTTCGACAAGAGCCCCGGCGATGGGCACGAAGCCCGGACCCTTGCGCTCGTAAACCAGTCCCGAAACGTAGTTCTGGGCAAGTAGCTGAGTCGCGCTCAGAAGGAATGCGACCAGGCGGAGATGAGCCAGGGTAGGCGGGAGCACAGTATGCTCCGGAGCAAGGCGGCGGCCTTCTCCAAGCTATACGCACGCCGGCTTCCGTTGGGTCCAGGATTCGGTCGTGTCTCGGTTTGGGTTGCAGCAAAAGTCCCGAGGACGCGGGGGCATAATCGCGCGAATTCTTTGGGGTCTGGATGGGGGCCGAGACGTGGCTCAAGCCGTCAGAGGAAGGACGTTCAAAACGCCCTTCCAGCGTAGTTGCGACCGTTGAACCGGCCGTAAACAACCGGCCTACAACGCGCTTCGCACGGAACCGCCTGAAGGCGGTTGCCGGGTGGACGCAGGGGTCCACCCCTACACGGCGCCGCACGAGGTATATGGAACGGGTGAGGTTGAAACTGAGACACTATCCAGAATTTCTGGGACGTGGTCCGGTGGCGGTGGGGTGGCCGCGGGCGATGCGGTCCAACCAAGAGCTCCAACTTCTTTCTGCGCTCCTGCCAGAATGAACGCATGGTGGATCGTCAGTCGCCGGCCGACCCTCGCGAGGAATACGCGCGCCGGTTGGATGAGCGGCGCGTCTCGTTGGCCGGTAAGGAGAAGCGGCACCGGACGCTCGGTTACGTCCGCTTGCTGGTCGTTCTGGCTGCCGCCTTGATCGCCTTTGCGGCTTTTGACCGCGGTGCCCTCTCGGGCTGGTGGCTGCTCGTGCCCGCCGTCGTTTTCTTCGTGCTCGGAGGGGTGCTGCATCGCATCGAGACCGACCGCGCGAGCCTCTCTCGGGCGGTCGTTTTCTACGAACGGGCGGTCGCTCGGTTAGACGGTCGCTGGGCGGGTACGGGCGAGACCGGCGAGCGGTTCGTCGACGAAGACCACCTCTATGCCGAGGATCTCGACATTTTCGGTAACGCTTCGTTGTTCCAACTACTCTCGACCGCGCGCACTCGGATGGGCGAGGAGACGTTGGCGGCTTGGCTCAGCGCGCCCGCACCGCTGGATACAGTCCGTCAACGCCAGGAGGCGGTCGTCGAAACCGCGCCACACCTCGACCTGCGCGAGGATTTGGCCGTGCTCGGCGAGGGAGTCGGCGCGGGCGTGCATTCCAAGGAACTCGCTGCGTGGGGTGAGCGGGAGCCGCTACTGAAGCCCTCCCCGTTCCGCGCGGTGGCGTTTGTGTTGTCGATCGTGGGAGTGTTGGCGGTCGCTGCGGCGTTCGCTTATCTAGCGGCCGCCGCTGGTTTTCTCGACCTGTCGCCTGCGGCGAGAACCGGACTGGGCAGTTACTTTCTCGTGACCGTCCTGAGCGTCGCAGGCGTCCTGTGGCATTTCAAGGCGCGCACCGACCGCATCATCCACGAGGCCGAAGAGGCCTTGCGAGACCTCGGCCTGCTTGCGGACGTGCTACGCCGGCTGGAGGCCGAGCAGTTCGTTTCGCCACGCTTGGCTGCCCTGCGCGCCGAGCTGGACGTCGAAGGCCGGCCACCCTCGTGGCGCATTTCCCGGCTGGGCCGTCTGATGGACCTGCTCGAAAACCGCCACAACCAGATCTTCGGTTGGCTGGCTCCGTTCCTGCTGTGGGACCTCCATTTCTCCTACGCGTTTGAGAGTTGGCGGCGGATGTCGGGCCCGGCGTTGCGGCGGTGGTTGAACGCGGTCGGCGAGATGGAGGCGATCTCTTCGCTAGGGGCTTACCGTTACGAACACCCGCTCTATGTGTTCCCGGAGTTCGTCGAGGAGTCTCCGTGGCTGGAAGGCGAAGCGCTGGCCCATCCTCTGCTTGGCACGGAGGGGGTCGTTGCCAACGACGTGCGCATCGGCGGTGATCCGCGGGTGCTGATGGTGAGCGGCTCCAATATGTCGGGTAAGAGCACGTTGCTCCGCACGGTCGGAATCAATATCGTGCTGGCACAGGCGGGGGCTCCGGTCCGCGCGCGCCGGTTGCGGCTTTCGCCATTGGCCGTCGGCGCGTCGATCCGCACGATGGATTCGCTCCAAGAAGGCACGTCGCGTTTCTATGCCGAGATCACCCGCCTGCACCGCATCATGGATGAAGCCGCGGGGGCTCCGCCGGTGCTGTTCCTGATCGACGAGTTCCTGCACGGCACGAACTCTCACGACCGCCGCATCGGCGCCGAGGCCATCGTGCGTGGTTTGGTGGAGCGCGGTGCGATCGGCTTGGTCACGACCCACGACCTGGCGCTGGCGCACATCGCCGACGCGCTTGCGCCGCGCGGCGCGAACGTGCACTTTGAAGATCATCTCGAAGACGGCCGCATGCGCTTTGATTACAAGATGCGGCCGGGCGTGGTCGAGAGAAGCAACGCCATCGAGTTGATGCGGTCGGTCGGGCTCGATGTGTGACCTGGCTCAAAAAAGGCTGCTCGGTCCCTCTTTTGGGATAACGCTTTCCTCTGCCAGCCGGAGGTGAATCGTGGTTGGGCGTCTGCGTCGCCGAAGTGGCAGCGAACGGCATCACGAACATTCGTCTTGAGGTCCGTCCAGGCATCGGCCTCCGCAAAGAGAGAGGCGCTCTGCACCGACGCGGTGTATCCGCCCCCCCCGGGCGGGCTCTACGATGAAGACCACCGCTCGGGCCGGTCGGCCGTTTGGCAAGGTTTGGCTAGGTTTTCGGAAAACTTGTGATTCATGGTCGACGAAGCACGCGAGCGCTACGGGCTTTTGGATGGAACGATCTGGCACCCTGCCGAGCTTGACTTTGCTCCTCATCATCCTCCGATTCCAGGGTAACAAGAGGGTGGAAGGGGTTTGACCCGCGTGGAGCGGCAAGTGATTGAAAAGAAATGGAATAAACTTTTGGAAGATTCGTGACTCAAAATGCGGTTCATGCTGCGGCGGCGAGACGGAGTGCCAGGGGGGGTGCCACGGATCATGACAGTGTGGCGGAGGGTGGCCAATCGTTTTCGGAAAACCTGTGACGCTGGTCGTCCTCCGACAGGTCGCTGGGGCGTAGACGCTCAAGCCACGACCGAGGCGGAGCCGGCGGTGGTGGGCTCGACGCCTTCGAGGCGCAGGAAATGCACCCGGCCGGAGGCGTCGCCCACAACGACTGTCAGGCCGTCGGGCGACATGGCGCAGCCGCCGACCGCCCCTTCGGCGTGGAAGCCGGCGATCGCCTCGCCGCTTTCCAGGTCCCACACCTTCACCGTGTGGTCATACGAGCCCGAGACCGCCCGCCGCCCGTCCGCACTCACTGCCACCGCACTCACCCCGCCGCTGTGGCCTGCGAGCGAGTGCAACTCGGCCCCGCTCTCCAGGTCCCACACCTTCACCGTGTGGTCCTGAGAGCCCGAGACCCCCCGCCGGCTGTCGGCACTTACCGCCACCGACAGCACTCCGCCGCTATGACTGGCGAGCGAGTGCAACTCGGCCCCACTCCCCAGGTCCCACACCTTCACCGTTGCGTCATCCGAGCCCGAGACCCCCCGCCGCCCATCCGCGCTCACCGCCACCGACCTCACCCAGTCGCTGTGGCCGTCGAGCGAGTGCAACTCGGCCCCGCTTTCCAGGTCCCACACCTTCACCGTTGCGTCATCCGAGCCCGAGACCCCCCGCCGGCCGTCCGCGCTCACCGCCAGCGATAGCACCCAGCCGCTATGGCTGGAGAGCGAGTGCAATTCGGCCCCGTTCGCCAGGTCCCACACCTTCATAGTCCGGTCGGAAGACCCTGAGACAGCGCATCCGCCGTCCGCGCTGACCGCCACCGAGCTCACCCAGTCGCTGTGGCCTTGGAGCGAGTGGAGCTCGGCCCCGCTTTCCAGGTCCCACACCTTCACCGTTGCGTCATCCGAGCCCGAAACCCCCCGCCGCCCGTCCGCGCTCACCGCCACCGACCTCACCCAGCCGCTATGGCCGGCCAGCGAGTGCAACTCGGCCCCGCTCTCCAGGTCCCATACCTTTATCGTCTGGTCGAAAGAACCCGAGATGGCCCGCCGCCCGTCCGCGCTCGCCGCTAGCGAACTCACGCGGTCAATATGGCCGGCGAGCGAGTGCACCTCGGCTCCGCCCTCCAAGTCCCAAACCTTCACCGTCCGATCGTCCGAGCCCGAGACCGCCCGCCGCCCGTCCGCGCTCACCGCCACCGACATCACCAAGCCGCTATGGCTGGCGAGCGAGTGCAACTCGGCCCCGCTCTCCAGGTCCCACACCTTCATAGTCTGGTCGGAAGACCCCGAGACCGCCCGCCGCCCGTCCGCGCTCACCGCCACCGAACTCACCCCGGCGCTGTGGCCGGCGAGCGAGTGCAGCTCGGCCCCGCTTTCCAGGTCCCACACCTTCACCGTTGCGTCCGACGAGCCCGAGACCGCCCGCCGCCCGTGCGCGCTCACCGCCACCGAACTCACCCCGCCGCCGTGGCCCGCGAGCGAGTGTAGCTCGGCCCCGCTTTCCAGGTCCCACACCTTCACCGTTGCGTCCGACGAGCCCGAGACCGCCCGCCGCCCGTGCGCGCTCACCGCCACCGAACTCACCCCGCCGCCGTGGCCCGCGAGCGAGTGTAGCTCGGCCCCGCTTTCCAGGTCCCACACCTTCACCGTTTGGTCATCCGAGCCCGAGACCGCCCGCCGCCCGTCCGCGCTCACCGCCACCGACCACACCCAGCCGCCGTGGCCCGCGAGCGAGTGCAGCTCGGCCCCGCTGTCCAGGTCCCACACCTTCACCGTTGCGTCCGACGAGCCCGAGACCGCCCGCCGCCCGTCCGCGCTGACCGCCACCGAATCCACCCAGCCGCTATGGCCTGTGAGCGAGTGCAGCTCGGCCCCGCTGTCCAGATCCCACACCTTCACCGTCTGGTCATACGAACCCGAAACCGCCCGCCGCCCGTCCGCGCTCACCGCCACCGCCCTCACCCACTCGCTGTGGCCGGTCAGAGTCCGCAGCAAAGGCCCGCCTGGGGGTGTGAGGCTCGCTGTAAGAGGCTGCAGCCAGGGCGCGCGGCGCCATGCTGTCGTTTGAGCAAGAAAACGGCGTACGCGGTCTGATTTGAAGGACGTCAGCCGGCCCACGAGTTGCCCGGCAAGCTGTTTTGAATCCCGGGCGACCGCGTGCACGGAGAGTCGAACCGCGCCCTGGATGCTTTGCATGTCTTCGTTTGGAGGCGGGACATCGTAGTCGGCGACCAACGCCGCCACGCCGGCGGCAGCGAGCTTCGCCTGGAGCCAATCGAAATCGAGCAGCAGGTTCTCGAGCTCCTCCGATCGGCCCGCCTCTCTCAAGTGATAGGCCAGGTGACGATAGAGGTAGCCGTCGTCTTCGACTTGGTGCCAGGGCTTGTTGCCGGGGTTGTAAGCAGCGAGAAGGTGACGGTGGGTACCTTGCAGCCCGCCGCCGAGCCGCTCGCGGGTGTAGTCGTAAAGCAGGTCGTGCAGGGTGATCTGCTTGTCAGCGTCGCGCTCGATGAGCGCCCAGCGTTCCAGCTCGCGCAGCAGGTCGACGCAGTCCACCTTGCTCAGGCTCGGTTCCATCCCCCGCCAGAGGCGCACGACGACCTGCTCGGGGACCGCCAGGTCTTCAGGGAACACGCCGAGGGCGTCGTAGAAGCGCCGGTCCGCTTCAGCGAGTTGCTCGATCGTGACATCGAAGCAGACCTTGAGGTTGTCGCCGGGGTCGTTGGAATACCGCCCGAGCTTGATCTGTGAGACGTGCTCGAAGGTCGCCAGCCACTCGGCGGCGGTCATGCCCTCTTTGAGGCGCGCGCCGGCGATCTTGAGCGCCAGGGGCAGGTAGCCGAGGCGCTCGGCGATGCGGCCGAACTCGGACTCGTCGCGACCGGCCCACTTGATAAGCAACGCCCTGGCCGGACCGGGCTCCATGACGTCGAGACGAACCTCGTCCGCGCCGAGATGCGAGCTGATGTTGCCGTTGCGCGTGGTGAAGAGGACGCGGCAGCGGCGTTCTTCGCTCAAGAACGGCTGGACGTGTTGCACGTCCCAGACGTCATCGAGGACGACCAGGGCCGCCTTGCCTTGCAGGGCCGTTCGCAGGCTGTTCTTGCTCGAGTCGAGGGTGTTGTATTCGCCGGTGAGATCGTCGAGCGCCTTGCCGACCTCATGCATTTGGCTGACGAGGTCGCCGGGGGTGCGGCCGATCGTGGTCCAGACCACGCCGTCGGGAAAGGCCGCCTGCACGACCTCGTCTTTGCAGAGCGCTTGAGCGAGGACGGTCTTGCCGATGCCGCCCAGGCCCCGCAGCGCAGTGACCGCGACGGGGCCGCGACCGTCGTCGTCGATCACGGCCCGGCGCAGCTCTTCGAGCTTGGCGGGGCGGGGAACGTAGGTGGTGGGCAGCGGGTCGGCGGTGACGTAGGTGCGGAGGTATTTCTCGGGCAGCGTCGCGGTGATGGCGCCGCCGAGATCGTCGAGCAGTTGTTTGAGAGCCGTTCGGTAGCGGGCCCTGGCGGAAAAATCGCGGTAATTCACGCCTTCGATGTGAATCGGCCGGTCGGCTTGTGAGTTGACCAGGAGGGGAATCAGGCGTTTTTCCTTGCGCAGCGCCCGCAACTGCTCGGCGCGGCAGATGGTCGAGGCATACGAACCATCGCTTAGCAGTGCCAGCAGCACGTCGCAGTTGTCGATGCCGTCTTCGATCTCGCGCGTCCACTGGGCCCCGGCGGCGATTTCGGAGGTGTCGAGCCAAACGGTGTGTTTCTTTTTCTGAAGGTCGTTGCGCAGGCGGTGCGCGAGGTCACGGCCATCCCGCCGCGCATAGGAAATGAAGATTTTCGCCGGGCCTTTCACCTGTGGTTTCTATTCTAGGGGCCCCGGGGAAGAGCGTCGCGTCGCGGACCAAGGGATTCTGCCGGATGCCCTCTACGACCTGTAGGGGCCGATCGGCAATCGAGAGAAGGCTGAAGCCGGCTGGGAAAGGCCGCTGAAAGCGCCCTGGGGGGAGCGAGCAAAGCCGGGTAACCGGCCGTAAAACGACCGGCCTACATGCGCTTCGCGCAGAACCCAGCCTGAAGGCGACTGCGGGATCAAACGTGGCCTTTTTCGCCAGCCAATGTGGCCACGCAAGCGTAATGCACGCCAAACTGACCCACGACCCTGTTCGCGGTCCGCCGTGGCCTCCTGCGCGACCGGAGTGCTGCTGACCCGGTGGCCCGATGGCGAGATCGGTGCGGCGAGGCCGGCTGTCACTCTTCCTTGTACAGCCAACCGCCCGCGAGCCCGGCCAGGATCATCTCCACCAGGCCCCAAGCGATCGCGGTGAGCAACGCGCTCAGCGGCCACAAGTCCATCGCGATCTGGGCGATGGTCGGCAGGACGCAGACGAGAAACCAGACAGCCGCTCCGGCACAGATCGCCGTCTTCGGGCCCGCCCCGTAGCGCGGGCGGATGGCCGCGTAGAGCCAGACCAGCGTAATGCCGGTTAGAAAGCCCATCACGTTGAACATCGCGATCTGTCCGCCGCCGAACTCGCCCGACTTGCCTAGTTCCTGCATGGCTGCCGACCAAGTATCTTTCAATATCCCTTCATGGAGGGTCGCCTCCGAGATGTTGATCACGACACCGGCTGCCAAGCCGCCCAGAATGATTCTTCCCCAGTTCATGTTTCCTCCTTACCGATGCTCCGGGGTCAATTCTACACCGCGACGTGCCGAGAAAACACCCCTCGACTCCAGTACATGTCGCGGGCATCAGCGAGGGTTCGTTGATCTACACTGAGGTCGATGCCGCGATCGGGGCCGTGGGCCGGGGCTTTGTTGATCGCTGCTCTCGCGATCCCCGCACAAGCCCAGCCCGTCTACCGCTTTCAACCGATACTGTTCGAGCCGCCCGCGCCGTCGCCGCGGATCGATGCGCCACTGGTGTACGATCCAGCCGACCGCCGCCTCTACATCTTCGGCGGACGCGGACCCGGGCTCCGCAACGACCTGTGGGCCTATTCGCTGAACCAGGCCGGCTGGGTGGAACTGTCCCCGGCGGGCGGTCCGCCGGACGCACGGCTCGGCCACACCATGGTGTTCGACCCCGGGCGCCGCAGGCTGGTGGTCTTCGGCGGGCAGGCCGGCGGGTTCTTCAACGATGTTTGGGTCTACGACATCGCCGCGAACTCCTGGACGCTGCTCGAGCCCAACGGCCCCGTTCCCAACCGGCGCTATGGGCATTCGGCGATTTTCGATGCCCCGCGCGACCGCATGGTGATCTCCCATGGCTTCACCAGCGCGGGCCGGTTCGACGACACCTGGGAGTTCGATTTCGCGACTAACACCTGGGCGGAGATTTCCCCGAACGAGCGTCCGCTGCGGCGCTGTTTGCACCACGCCGTTCACGACGCGGCCAACGATCAGATGTTGCTCTACGGCGGTTGCGCCAGCGGTGCCGGTCCCTGCCCTTTGGGGGATCTCTGGGCTTTCGACCTCGACACCCACCGATGGCGGCGGCTCGACGCGGACCCCGCTCCGCCCGCGCGCCAGTGGTACGGCACGGCCTTCGACTCCGAGCACGCCCGCATGATTGTCTTCGGCGGCAGGGGAGCCGGCGGGCGTCTCGGCGACACCTGGGAGTACGATCCCGCGGCCAATGAGTGGACCTCGCTCGATGCGAAGGGTCTGTCGCCCTCGGGGAGAAGCCGACACGAGGGGACGTTCGTACCGGAGTTGGGCGTGGTCTTCTTCGGCGGCCAGGACGTGTCAGGAGCCACGAACCAGCTTTGGCTTTTGGCGGCGGTTGCGCCACCGGAAATCCTGGCCGTTGTCAACGCCTTCAACTTCGAGGCCGGCGGCGTGGCCCCCGGGGAGGCGGTTGCGATCTTTCTGAAGAACGGCGGGCCGGCGAACGGGGTGCCCGGCGCCTTCGACCCCGCCACGGGACTGCTGCCCTTCGACCTTCTCGGCGCGACTGCCAGTTGGAACGGTTTGCCGTCGCCGTTCTACTACCTACAGCGGGAGCAGACCAACGTTCAAGCGCCCTACGAATTGGCCGGGCAAGCCGAAGCGGAGTTGATCGTCACGTATGGCGGCGTCGCGAGCGCACCGTTGCGTGTCCCGGTCGTGGCCACCAAGGCCGGACTGTACCCGGTCGTTTTCAATCAGGACTTCTCGGTCAACTCGGCCGAGAATCCCGCCCTACCAGGCAGCGTGGTCATCCTGTTTCTCACCGGTCAAGGGGTGACCTCGCCTCCCAATATCACCGGAGCGCTCGCGACCGATGGCCTTGCGGAGCCGGCGGCGGACGTCGCCGTCGAGTTTGGCGGCAGCGCCGCAGAGCTACTATTCCAGGGCCAAACGCCGGGGACGGCGGGCGTTACGCAACTCAACGCGTTGATCGACGAAGCCTTGGAGCAAGGCGTCCCTCTAGCGGTTGTCGTTCGGGTGGGAGAGGCCGTCAGTCAGGACGGCGTGGTCGTGTGGGCGGGTGCGCCAGTACCTTGATGAGTCCTCTTTTCCCAAGGTAATGGGCTGGGAAAAGCCGCGGGTCTCTCCAGGAGACCCGCGCTACGGGGTCCATCAGACCGCTCAGCGGTCCCAGGGGAACGCGAACGTCGGTTGGTTGGCGAAGCGCTGCATGCGGATCGACAGCCGCTCTCCCGCCCCCGGTGCCAGCCGCGCGCTGAACTGTGAGTCGCCGACTTCAACCTGCCGGCCGCCGGCCGTCACCGACACACAGTCGTGCTCTGCATAGGCCCCGGTCTGCACGACCACTTCACGGGCGCTGACCGGGTTGGTGTTTACCAGCGTCAGGTCGACTCCCTCAGCGGTGATCCCGTGGACGAGCGCGCCCACCCCCGGCGGCAAGCCGGGCCGCCGCCGCTCGGGATCGAAGTAGCGAACCTGCGCGTGCTCCGCCGCCCGGGTAGCTTGCGCCGAGCATCAGGTTCAGCAAACTCGTCACCGCCGTCGGGTCGGGCATCCCGCCGGATGAGCGCGTGTCTTCGGTCAAGGCATCCTTGCGGATCCGACCGACGCCCACACGGACCGACTCGTGATCCTGCCGCAGAGCCTGTAGCGGGTAGCCCGGATCGTCGCCTTTGAGGTATTGGATCCAGGGCTCATCGGCGACGCGCGGCAAGTCCTCGTCCTTCATCGACCACAGGTAGATGTCGGTCAACTCCGGCAGGAACCAGAAGTTCACGTTGCCGTCCGGCCGTTCGCGCTTGGCCAGGTAAGCGTACCAGCCGTCGTCGCCGTACTTGTGCGGGATCTTCACCTTGCCGTCGATGACCTTCTTCTGGGTGTGAAGGTTGTCGATCTGCGTGCGCATCGTGCCGGGGTACTTCTGGTCGCCGGTCAGCATCAGGGCGATGCCGAAGCCGATCTGTTGGCCGCGCATGACCATGTTCTGCGAGGGGTTGTCGGAGCCGTCCTCGGAGGTGGGCCGGAAGTCCCAGCCGTAAACGCCGCCCCACCACTTGCCCTCCCACTCGCCGCCGATGGTGCCGTCGAGGCCGATGTTGGTCGGGACGTTGCCGCCGTTTCGCTCGGCGCGCTCGACCCAGGCGTCGGCGTATTCGAGAATCCAGTCGCGGTACTTCGCCTCGCCGGTCAGCAGGTAGGCCGTCATGGCGAGGTTGGTGGCCATGAGGTTTTGCGGATGGTCGCCGCTGAGGTTGACCGTGTAGCCCATGCGCGTCCATCGCTCGGTGCGCGGCGGTTGGCCCGGACGCGGGTCGTGACGCGGGCGCGGATTGCCGCCCCAGTGGTACTCGGTGGCCGGCGTCAGCAGCGGCCCGCGGCTGCCGTTGAAGAGGCTGCGGATGATCTTGTGTTGCGGGTCGTAGTTGGGCGCCTCGGGGTCCTCATTCATGTAGAGGCCGGCGAAGCGCCGCGCGCGGACTAGATACTGCGGATCGTCCGGACGGGCGAGCCCGTACCAATACCAGGGCGCCATCCCCTCGCCCGTATGTTCCCAGTCGAGCGACGGGATGAACTCCTTGTAGTACATGCCGTCCTTGGCGACCTCGACCAGAGGCTCGGTGGCGTCGGTGAACTGCTGCAAGTGGCCTTCCCAGATCTTCTTGTACAGGTCCAGGATCTCGGGCGGGCCACCCAGAACGTAGAGCAGCGGCAAGTGGCGGTAGCTCTCCATCACGTCGTCAGGGCCGTCGGCGGCGCCCCAGTTCGGCGTGATGCGCATCCAGCCGCGCTCATCCATGTATTTGTCGGCCTGCACGAAGGCAGCTTCGGTGTTGGACTCGAGCAACGCCCGCTGGGCGAGCGCCCACGCCGGAGGGGCCATGGGAGTGCCGATCTCGATGGCGGGCTCGGCCGCGGCGGACGACAGAGAAGCGACGAAAAAGAAGGATCGGAGGGCGCGAATTGCGATGGATCGGGCAAGTTTCATCGGGTTAGCTTGACGGGGGCCTCGTTGGCGAGCCGCGGCATGAGCGTAGCACGCCAAGCACCTAGGGATGGGCAGCCGCTAGCGGCGTCATCACTCGCGTACTTCTCCCGTGACCGGATCAAACGATAGAGTTCTGCCATCCGTCGTTCGAACGTCGAAGGCGTACTCGTTGGCTCGGAGCCACCGGAATCCGATCACCTCGTCGATCACCGTGTAGTGAGAGACCGAGGCGCTCACGTTGTCCGGCGTTCCCGCGATTTGGAGGGTCGAGTATTCCTTCACTTTCGTGCCCTTGAAATAGAACCCTACGGCCAAGTGATCTTCCCTTGCTTGACGCCCCCGTGCCCAGGGCCCGAATCGCACGACCGAGACGCCCACCGGCGTCTTGGAATCTGAAACGTTGCACGCCAGATGGATCGATTGGCCGAACCACGGGTAGACGTGCAAGAGGACGTCCTTCTGCTTGCCAACACGAAAGACCTTCGTCACGCCTTGGCTTCCGTAGCTTTCGTGGGGTATCGATTTGGCATAGCACCCTCCGTATTCGCTTGCCCGGACGTGCGGCGTATTGCCTGCCTCTTGATCGCCATAGAGCGGACTCCACCCGATCGCGATGATCGAGCACAAAGCTGCACTTCTGCCGAAGCCGCTCATATCCGTTCGAAGGCTGGTCCGCGGGCGCGGCTGCTACTTAATCTCGGGGTCGTTCCCGCTGGCGGACTCGTTGGCGTAGCGGTTGCGGATGATGTTGTTGTGATCGGTGTAGAACGACCGCGACCCCGTCACGTCGTAGGTCTGTGGGTCGGCATTGATCGTGTAGCCGCCCGGCGTTCCCACCATCGTGAAGACGTAGCCGGACTTGATGCCCATCGCCAAGTCCTCGGGAACCAGATCCGCGGAGTCGGGCGACACGCCGGAGTTCCCCGGCGGCGGACCCAACTCGTTCAGGCTGGTGGCGTAGCGTCCGTAGGTGGAGAAGTACATCACCTGGGCGGTGTTGACCGTGCTCAGCGTCCGAATGGCCGCCATCTCGAACGCGGCCATGCGCGCGCGGCTGATCCTGGGGATCGCGATCGCCGCGATGATCAAGATGATCGCGATGACGATGAGCAGCTCAATCAGCGAAAAGCCACGGCGGCGGAGTTTGAACATAGCTCTACCTCTCGAATGCCTCTATCGGGGTATGCACTTGACTCCCGACGACCCCACACCTTGTGGTCGGCGACTGCGGCGACCGTACCCTCGAGGGGCCATCGGGCAGCGGTCGTGGGTCCTATAGCCGCCGCTCATGCGCCCCGCGGGGGGACGGCAGCGGTTGACTTTGAAACCTGAAGGCGAAGCGCTCTTGAAACTCCCCAGCGTGCGCGAATAGTCCTCCAGAGCCCGGATACTAGACCTTGGGGCTTCGGGAGTCAAGTGCATACCCCAGTGCCTCTATTGTAAACAGACGCCGCAGGGCGCCGAAAAGTGCAGACGATTTCTTGGTGGGCGCCCGAGGGGCAGGGTCGACAGGCGGGCACGGCATGCCGTGTCTACATTGTGAATGGTGCCTCGGGAAGCACATGGAACGGGTGACGATGACACTACCGTTTGACGCATTTTCCCCACCCTTCTACAATAGAACGTAGGGCCGCGAGAGACGAGCACCCTCGACTCTCGACGGTCTTTTTGCGTATCGTCCCATGTTCGACAATCTCCAGGACAAGCTGCAGCGTGTCTTCAAGAACCTGCGCGGCGAGGGCAAGCTCACCGAGCAGAATATCCAGGACGCCCTGCGCGAGATCCGCCTGGCGCTGCTCGAGGCCGACGTCAACTTCAAGGTCGTCAAGCAGTTGATTGACGCCATCCGCGAAAAGGCGCTGGGCCAGGAAGTTCTGACGTCGTTCTCGCCCACCGAACAGGTTGTCCAGATTGTTCGCGACGAGCTGGTTGCGATCTTGGGCACGGTGGAGTCGAAGCTGCATTTCTCGAGCAGCCCGCCCAGTGTCTTTCTGATCGTCGGCCTACAGGGCTCGGGCAAGACGACCACCACCGGGAAACTCTCGCGCTGGCTCTCGAAAAACGGTCATCGGCCGCTGGTGGTCTCGGTGGACGTCTATCGGCCGGCGGCGCGCGAGCAGTTGCGCGTGCTCGCCAAACAGATCAACTTGCCGATCTACGAGGGCGCGCCCGGCGAGGAAAAGCCGCTTGCTTTGGCGCGGTCGGCGCGGCGGGAAGCTGTGCAAGCGGGCTGCGACGTTGTGCTGGTGGATACGGCCGGTCGGCTGCACATCGACGACGACTTGATGAGCGAGCTGGAGCAGTTGAAAAGCGAGCTGACCCCCAGCGAGATTCTTTTCGTCGCCGACGCCATGACCGGTCAGGACGCGGTCAAATCGGCGGCGCAGTTTCACGAGCGGCTGGGTCTCAGCGGGGTGCTGCTCACCAAGATGGATGGCGACGCCCGGGGCGGCGCGGCGCTCTCGATCCGCCACGTGACCGGCTGCCCGCTCAAGTTTGTCGGGACGGGCGAGAAGCCCGACGCCATCGAGCCCTTCTTCCCCGACCGCATCGTCTCGCGCATCCTCGGCATGGGCGACATGCTGTCGTTCATCGAGAAGGTCGAGGAGAACATCGACGAGAAGCAGGCGCGAGAACTCCAGCAGAAAGTGTTCGACAACGAGTTTACGCTGGAGGACTTCCGCAGCCAACTTCGGCAATTGAAGAAACTGGGGCCGCTGGAGTCGATTCTGGGGATGCTGCCGCAGATGGGCGGTCTCGAGAAGCTCAAAGACGCCCAGGTCGACCCCAAGGACCTCAGCCGCATCGAGGCCATCATCAGCTCGATGACGGCCAAGGAGCGCCGCAAGCACGAGATCATCAACGGCAGCCGCCGGCGCCGCATCGCGAGCGGCAGCGGCACCACCGTGCAAGAGGTCAACCAGCTTCTGCGACAATATCGTCAGATGCGGCGCATGATGCGCTCGATCACGGGCGGGGGCAAGAAAGGGAAGCGCCGAGGTGGACTCGGGGGATTGAACCTGGAGTCCATGCTGCGATCTTGACGGGAGCGCGGCTCGCGTCCGCACTCCGCCTCCGGGAAAACAGATCCCCGGAGGAAACCGACAGTACACAGTTTTTTGACGGAGGAATCATGTTGGCTATCCGCTTGGCCCGTGTAGGAGCCAAGAAGAAACCCGCCTACCGCGTCGTTGTCATCGACAAGCGCCGCGCGCGGGACAGCAAGAACATCGAGATTGTCGGACACTACAATCCGACCACAGACCCGATCACCCTGTCGTTGAAGGAGGAGCGAATCGCGTTCTGGCGCGGTAATGGCGCTCAGCCCTCCACCACGGTGCAACGGCTGCTGGCCTATCAAGAGAAAGGAGGTGCGACTTACCAATCATCGACTGCGACCGAGACGGCAGAGGGAACGCCAGAGTCGGCCAAGGCGACGACAGAGACGGTAGAGGCCCCGGCAGAGACGGTAGACGCGGCAGCACCTGCAGAGGCACCTGCAGAGACGGTAGACGCGGCAGCACCTGCAGAGGCGCCGGTAGAGCCGGTAGAGGCGGCAGCACCTGCAGAGGCACCTGCAGAGCCGGTAGAGGCGGCGGCAGAGACGGTAGAGGCGGCAGCACCTGCAGAGGCACCGGCCGAGGCGGAGGCCGCGCCAGCAGTCCCCGCGGCTGAAGAGAGCCCATCCCCGGAGGGTGAGGCGAGTAGCTAAGTTCCTGATATAATGTCGCTAATAGGCTCCTGGTGGTGCCCCGGCGCTGAGACCGCCCTCGCGGTCCTGGTACCTGTCGCACTCGCGAAAGCTCAAGCGAAGGTCTCGGGTTCTAGGTCGCTGTCGACGGGAGGTTGGCTGTGGAAGACGCGAAGGATCCCATCGTCGAATTGGTCGAGTTGATTGCGAAGGCTCTCGTGGACAAGCCCGAAGAGGTTTCGGTTCGGGCCGTCGAGGGCGAGCAGGTACGGGTGCTGGAGTTGCAGGTCGACCCGACCGATTTGGGCAAGGTCATCGGCAAGAAGGGACGTACCGCCAAATCGATCCGCTCGCTGCTGGGCGCGGCAGGGATGAAGCTCAAGAAGCGCTACACGCTGGAAATCCTCGAACAGTAAGCAGAGACCCGTTTCAGAGAGACGTGCCGGAGAAACGTGGCGGGGACGGTGACGGCAACGGGTTCGTAACCATCGCCCGCATCATTCGACCGCGGGGGAATCGCGGCGAAGTTGCGGCGGACGACCTGAGCGATTCTCTCGAGCGCTTCGAGACCACGCGGGAGGTCTTGCTGGTTGGCTCCGCCGGTGAACGCCGCGAGGCGGTGATTGAGAAGACGTGGCGTCACAGGGGCCGCGTGATCCTGAAGCTGGCCGGGGTGGACTCGATCAGCGAAGCGGAGACCCTGCGAGGCTACGAGGTACAGATTCCCGAAGCTGATCTGGCCGCGCTGCCCGAGGGTGAGTATTTCCTTGGCGACCTGGTCGGTTGTGAGGTCGTTGAAGAGCAGGGCGGGCGAACGATCGGTGAGGTGACCAACGTACTCGAGCCGGGCGGGCCGCTGTTGTTGGAAGTACGCTCGGGGGAGCGTGAAGTGTTGGTTCCGCTGGTCGATGAGATCTGCCGGGATGTCGATGTGGAAGGAAGGAAGATTCGAGTGCGGTTGCCTGAAGGGTTAGAGGACCTGAATCCGTGAGATGGTGTTCCACGTCCTCACTCTGTTCGAGCAGTTTTTCGAAGGCCCCTTCGGCTGCGGCATTGTAAAGCGCGCTCTCGACGCCGGGCGAATCGACATCCGCTACCACGACCTGCGGGAGTTCACCTCGGACCGGCATCGCACGGTGGACGACCGTCCCTTCGGCGGCGAAGAGGGGATGGTCATTAAGATCGAGCCGGTGTTTCTGGCGTTGGAGAAGATTCGCGAGCAGTGGACGAGGACACAAACGGGTAAGAAGACGCGGACCGTGCTGCTTTCCGCCCAGGGCCGCCTTTTCACCCAGGCCGATGCTGCGCGGTTGGCGGCCTACGACGAGATCGCGTTTATCTGCGGCCGTTACGAAGGCGTGGACGAGCGCGTGTCGAAGCACTTGGCCGACGAGGAGTTGTCGGTCGGCGATTTCGTGCTGAGCGGCGGTGAGTGGGCGTGCGGTATCGTGGTGGATTGTATCGCGCGGCTCGTCCCCGGCGCGCTGGGCAACGAGGCATCGGCCCGGCGAGAGTCGTTTCAGCCGGACGCGGGCGGGCGGCTGGGCATTCTTGACTGCCCGCAGTACACGCGGCCGGCGGACTTCCACCAGTGGAAAGCGCCGGAGATTTTGTTGAGCGGTAACCATGAAGAGATCCGCCGCTGGCGGCGGCGGGCCGCTTTGGAGAAGACAGTACGCAACCGGCCCGAGCTCTTGGAGCAGGGCGTGTTGAACGAGGAAGATCGCAAGTTGCTGGAAGAGATCGCCTCGAGTGTTGCGTCATGACGGAGAAGATAAATGATTACTAGGGCTTTGCAACAGATCTACGATACCCACAAGAAGGACGATGTTACCGTGCCGGAGCCCGGCGACACGATTCGAGTCAACGTCCGCATCCGAGAGGGCGATAAAGAGCGTATACAGGCGTTCGAGGGCGTCATGATCGCACGCAACAACACGGGGATGAGCGAGACGATCACCGTCCGCAAGATCAGCTTCGGCGTGGGCGTCGAGCGTATCTTCCCGATCCAGTCGCCGGTCATCAGCAGCATCGAGACGGTGCGCCGAGCGCGCGTCCGCCGTGCAAAACTCTACTATCTGCGGGCCCGCCGCGGCCGCGCCGCACGCTTGCGCGAACGGGCCCGCACCGACCTGAAGAAAAAGGGATAGCCGTACGGCTGCGACGGGATAGAGCCTTGCCTGCCCGCTCGAAACGCTCCAAGGCTTCCCCGCCCCGCCGTCCGCACCGGCGGCTCGAAAACGCCTTCCAGGCCGACGGATACGTTCACATCGCCGGCGTCGATGAGGTCGGCCGCGGCTGCCTTTTCGGTCCCGTGGTCGCTGCGGCGGTGATCCTCGACTCGGGCCGTCCCATCCGCGGGCTCAACGACAGCAAGCAACTCGACCCCGCCAAGCGTGAGCGATTAAGCGGCCTCATCCACGAGCGCGCCGTGGCGGTGTCGATCGCGGCGGTTGACAGTGCGGGCATCGATCGCCTCAATATCTATCAAGCGGCGCGGCGAGCCATGCGCCAGGCCGTGTTGGGGCTCGACCCCTCTGCGGATGCCCTGCTGGTGGACGCCATGCGCCTCGACCTCGACCTTCCGCAACGCTCCATCATCCGCGGTGACGCGACCAGCCGTTCGATCGCGGCGGCGTCGATTGTCGCCAAGGTCGCGCGCGACCGCTGGGTTTCCGAGTGGGACGAGGTTTACCCCGACTACGGTCTAGCCTCGAATAAGGGCTACGGCTCGCCCGTCCACTTGCGGGCGCTCGAGCGATGGGGCCCGACGCCGCTTCATCGGTTGAGCTTCGAGCCAGTGGCGGCGTGCGCTCGCTTCGGGGCGCGGGTTACGGAAGTCGACCGGCAACTCGCACTGCCGCTGGTCCCGGCACAGGCAGCGGAGGCAGGCTAGACGGCGATGGGAAGCGTTCTGTTCCAGCCTGGGGATGAACGAGCGAGGCCCGAGCCGCAGCGTCCGCGCGGCAACGTGCTGATGCACATCATCTTCATCCTGTTTTGCCTCGAAGTGGGTCTGGTCCTGGTAGTGCTGCCGTGGACGCACTTCTGGGACAACAACTACTTCTTCAGCCTGACGCCCGAATGGGGCGCGCTGTGGCTGAGCACCTACTTACGCGGCGGCGTCTCCGGCATGGGCTTCGTCAACCTCTGGATCGGGTTGGTGGAAGTTTGGCGCTCGTGGAGTTAGGCGGCGGAACCGACAGCGAGCCTCGCGACGCGGCCAACCGCCTCCGCGTTCCCTTGATCCACCCGCCGGCCGGTAGTGTCATGAACCTGTGTTGCCGCACTGTCGGGACAAGCAACCGCTTGGAACGCTCGACGATCGGGTTGACTGCGGAATGCTCGTCAAGCAGTACGCCGACAGTACAACTTCTACCGGGTACAGCAGGCGCTCAGCGTCACCCCGGCGATGGCGTCTGGCCTGACGGATTACGTCTGGACGATCGAGGAACTACTCTTGGCCTGACTCGAAATCGAAGCGGACTTGTTTTGGAGGTGATATCACCCGGTGAACCTTCGTTACCGTATTTCGTGTACTCAGCCTGCCCGTTGGCGTCCGTGTGGCGACACTCTGTATGTCAGCCTCTACAACGGAATCCCGGCTGAAGCCCAGCCCATCCTCGACCTCGCCTATGAATCCTGGGTCTTCCATCCTGGCAGTGAGAGTGTTAGTACCGTCTGAAAACGTCCAGACGAAATCTTCCTGGAAGGAGGGCCGGACGACCCGTAGGATGCGACGCGACGTAGCTGTGCCTAGTGTTTCTTCGTCGGCTTGCTCTGCCACAGGAGCCTCAAAGGCTGCCACGTCAGACTTCTCGATAATCTGTGGCTCTTCCTGAGCGTCGTCGCCTATGCTCAGCGTGTCCACACCTTCCATATCCAGGGGCCTCAGTACCTCTCGACTTGCCCGAAGGACTCCGGCATCGTTATACAGGTTGGCTACGTCGCGTCTAGCCTCAATCTCATCACCATCCTCAAGCTCAAGAACAACGCTATCAGTCTCAATCACGCGGGCTCGCTTTACCATGCGCCCGCGAACACGCTTCACAAGCCACCACAACCCCCCGCCAGCAGCACCACCGAAGAATCCGACGGTTTCGAGAATCTGCTTGGCATCTTGAACTTTGTCGTGCAGGAAGATAGACCGGGCTATTTCGTAGAGCGAAACGACCAACTCCAGAGAACCCTCGAAAGATCCCTTTCGGAAATCTCCTCGTACTCGGAGTTGGGCACTTGCTTGATCGCCGTTCAAGACACGGTTGGATTCCTCGAACAGATCACCGAGCGCCAAGAGCGATGGCGCGAGGGCCCTGACATCAATCGAACCGTCACGGACAGCGTTGCCGTCAAATGCGATCTGAAATCTTGCGACACCCATCCTCACCGGAGTTTACCCCACCAACGCACCTTTAGAACAGTACCCGCCGGCCCACCGCCGGCCCACCTGCCGGCCCACCGCTCGATTTTTCCAGGTATAGTGGCATTGGCCGATTCCTGCCGGCCCGGGCCGACCCACAGCCGTCAATCCCACAGCCATCAAATCAAGGAGAGCTTCATGACCACCAAACGAGTCGTCGTATCCACCGTCGTTTCCGCCATGGCGTGCTTGCTGCTGACCCCCGTGCTCCCGGCGCAGGGCGGGCGCATGTACAACACTGCGAAGAAAAAACTGATGGAAGGTAAGCAAGTCGTCGGCGGAACCGTCTACACGTCGGACCCTGAGATTTATTGCGCCATGGCCAACGCCGGCTTCGACTATCTATGGATCGAGATGCAGCACAGCCCGCTGATGTACAACGACGTGGCCAAGATGATCTGGGCCTGCCGCGGCGCGTCGGCGGTTCCCTTCATCCGTGTGCCCGACGCGACCGAAGGCGACCTCCAGAAAGCGACCGACATCGGGGCCCTCGGCATCATCGTTCCCATGGTCGATACCGTCGAGGAGGCCGAACGCGCGGTGCTGTACTCCAAGTACCCGCCGCTCGGACGCCGCAGCCGCGGCGGCGGCCAGTACGGCAAGCTGTGGGGGAGCGATTACCGCGAGACCGCCAACGACAATATCATGCTGATCATCATGATTGAGACGCAAGCCGGCGTCGCCAACGCCGGCAAGATCGCCGCCGTCCCCGGGGTCGACGTGGTCTTTGCCGCCAGCGGCGACATCGGCAGCTTCACGGGCTGGGAACGAAGCGACCCGCGCTACAAGAAGCTGATTGCCAAGATCCACGATGACACCCTGGCCGCGGGCAAGAAGCTGGGTGGCCCGTGGGGTTGGAACGACCGTCCCGGATTCACGTTCTTCCAGGGCCCCAGCGAGGGCGGGCTGATCAAAGCGGGCGCCAGGGTCGAATTAGGGGGGGCCACAGGCGCCCCGCGCAAAGACGTCGCGACCGGCGACGAGCCTTAGTCCAGCGTTTCACAAGTTCGGTCGCGTAGCTGACAGAGGCATCTGGCATCCTGGTGGCCTCGGGCACGGCATGCCGTGCCCCTACATTTCAAAGCGAAACATGACCGCATTACTGAAATACGCTACTTAGTAGCAACTCGACTCCTCAAGAGCGGGAGGGACAAGATGGCCGTCACGCGGCGGAACTTCATTCAAGGGGTTGCCGGGGCATCCGGCGCGAGCGTTGCCTCGGGTGCATCGGCGCAGGGGGGCCCGCAGGTCTCTTCGGGGCCGGCCGCCACGGGGCGCAAGCGCCGCACGATCTACTTCAACGACGCCCGCCACTACTACCTGTTCGTCTTCGAGCCTCCGATGACGATGGAAGACGCCTGGCGCCCGATCGACGAGGTCGCGGGAACGGCGGTCGACACGTTCATCTACGGTGTCGAGCGCGGCGACGGTCTGTTTCACCCGTCGAAGGTCGGCATGCGGTTTGGCGCCGACATACAGCCCTTCGAGCAGGCTCCGTACTGGCGCGTCTGGCAGAACATGCAGAGCCTGATCGACCGGGGGCTTGACCCGCTCAAGGTGTTGATCGACCGCGCGCACGACAAGGGCATGGAGTTCTTCGCCAGTATGCGCATGTCGAGCTACGGCGGCATGGACCCGAAGTTCCGTGTCCCCGAAGGCCGCGGCATGGCGCACGAGGAGGTTCGCGATCACCAGTTCGCGGTGCTCGAAGAATTGGCAACGGCGTACGAGGTCGAAGGCGTCGAGCTGGACTTTGCCGCCGCGCCCGGAGGCATGCCCCTGTGCCTGCGCCCGGAAGACGTCGAGGAGTATACGCCGGTTCTCACCGAGTATGTGCGCCGGATTTCCAGCATGGTGCGCGGGCGGGCGGGGAAGCCCGGCCAGATCGGCGCGCGCGTCTATCCGACCGAAGCGATGTGCCGGGAGCGGGGCCTCGATGTCCGCACTTGGATCGAGGAAGGGTTGGTGGATTTCGTCGTTCCGTTGCTCTATCTCGATTTCACGATGGACCCCGACATGCCCATCGAGTGGATCGTGGAGGCGGCCCACGCGAAGGACATCTCTGTGTACGGCATGCTGCAGCCCTACGTGAAAGACGAAGCGAGCGGCTCGTCGGTGCGGGTCTATCCGGACGCGGAGACTGCCCGGGCTGTGGTCGCTAATCACTGGGCGCGCGACGTGGACGGTATCTATGCCTGGTTCATGCGCTGGCCTCTCGACGACACGCAGCGGCGCATCTTAGCGGAGTTGGACGACCCTGATTTGATCCAAGAGGGAAGCAAACGCTACGTGCAGCGGCTGCGCTCGGAACGAGCCGTCGAGCTAGGCTACGATGCCACGCTGCCGCTCAAGATCCCCGAGGCCCAGCCGGGCAAGCGCTATCCGATCCCTTTCACGATCGCGGATGACATCGAGGGGTCGCCAGGCCGCGTCCGGCAAGTGCGCTTGCAGCTACAGGTCAACAACCTCGTCAGCGCCGACCGTTTGACGGTGTTATTGAACGGCCAGTCGCTGGCGCGCGAGATGTGTCTGCGGGACTTTTCCTGGCACGTCGCGCCGTATCAAGGGCAAATGCTCGAATTCCACCTCAGCGGCGTTCTGCCGCGCAAGGGGCGCAACGTTCTCGAAGTATCACTCGACGAGCGGCCGGGCCTCATGGCCGGCGGAGTCTCGATCGAGCACATGGAAGTTCATGTGGAGTACGGTTCGTACCCCTCAAAGTTGAACGCGTAGCCCGCCAGCCCATTCTGGCCGGTTAGGCCGACTCCTTGGGCCGCTTCCACCGCCACACCGGGCCGTCCTCGGGGTCCTCGACCTCGCTGGTCCGCGTGAACCCACACTTCTCCAGAACCCGCGTCGAGGCATTACGCGCCGGTAGCGTGTGGGCCCGAACGAGTCGCACCCGACCATCGGCGAACGCGAATGCGGTGCATGCATCCGCTGCTTCCGTCGCGTACCCTCTTCCCTGGAAAACGGGTGCGATTCCATAGGCGATCTCCACCATCCCATGGTTGTCCGGCGGCCCTTTGAACCCGACGTTACCAACAACAAGGCGTTCTTCGCGATGGACGATCGCAAAGCCATAAACCCACGGGTCTTCCGCCACCGACTTGTGCAGTTGTGCCCGCCAAGCGAGCGAAACCTCACCAGAGAAGAAGAATCCCCGAAGGCCTTCCGCAACCGGCAGCCCGAAGGACTCTTCGAACTGCTCCTCACTCTCGATCAACGCGAGCAGATGCTTGGGGGAGTACGGCGTCAAGACGAGACGAGCGGTTTCGAGAGTCATCGCGCTTGTGTTTCTCCCGACGGGGCAGCGTCTACCGACCCCACGTAAACACAAGATACAAGATCGCCCGACGACGGATGTTGCGAATCGCGCGCCCACGAACTCGTGGTGTCCGGGGGCGCAACAGTTGGCTTCCATTTTGGCGATCCTGGCACCGACAGCATAGCCGAGGCACGGATGCGGTGCGACGTTCTTCGCACTGCTTTAACATTCGACCCTCCTATCTTCGTCGGTTCGGCTTTCAGGTCGGGTCTGGCCCCCAAAAGGGTGCCTACGCTTCCGGGCGGCGTCCGCCGATCGGGAGTCATAAAGCGGTTTGCTACCATGAAAGTGACAAGAGAAACGATGCCGAAAGCGCAAGAGAAGGACATCCAGAACGACACACCGGCGGACGAAACGGCTGCTCCTGCGCCCGATTCCGAAACGGAATCGGCGGTCGAGGCTGCCGCCGATGAACCCGTTGCCGAAGAGACGGCAGACCCCGCGGGCGAAGGCCCCCAGAGTGATTCCCAGAGCGAACCCCAGGACGATCCCCAGAGCGATTCCGAGAGCGACCCAGCCGCTGCCGAGCCAGCTTCGGAACTCGAGCAGACCATCGCCGAGAGGGATCAGGCCGTGGCGGAAAAAGCCGAGTTGCTCGACCGCTACCAGAGGGCGCAGGCTGAGTTCGACAACTTTCGCAAGCGGCTCGTGCGCGAGAAGGAAGAGGCCCACAACTACGCTGCCATGGATACCGTCCGCTCTTTGCTGCCGGTGGCCGACGACTTCGAACGCGCCCTGGCGAGCGAAAGCCTGGACGACGAAGTTCGCAAAGGGTTGGACTTGGTCTACAAGTCGATGTTCGAGGTCTTCACGCGCGCCGGGCTGAAGCCTGTCGAGGAAGACGGCAAGTTCGATCCGCACGTGCATCACGCGGTCGACAAGCAGCCGGCGGAAACAGACGAAGACGATCAGACGGTGTTGGAAGTCTACCAGCGTGGATACCATTTCAAGGACCGCTTGCTGCGTCCGGCAATGGTGAAAGTAGCCGTCAAGGAGTAGCGGAAGGGTCCTCGAAGCGCCCCTTGACTGTGCCAATCGACGACGATGTAACAGAAGGCCCGGCCTGACGCCGGAGCCGGAGATCCGCTCTTTTGCGAAACACCGAAACCGTGGAAAAGCCCGACTATTACGAACTGCTCGGCATCGGCCGGGACGCCGGAGAGCAGGAGGTCAAGAGCGCCTATCGCAAGATGGCGCTCAAGTACCATCCTGACCGCAACCCCGACAACCCCGAGGCCGAGGATAAGTTCAAGCTCGCCGCCGAGGCCTACAGCGTCCTGAGCGACCCGCAGAAGCGCAGCACCTACGACCGCTTCGGGCACGAGGGCGTCGCGGGTATGGCGGGCGGCTTCGATCCCTCGCAGTTCGGCGATTTCGCCGATATTTTCGGTGATTTCTTTGGCTTTGGAGACCTCTTCGGTGGCGGCGGCCGACGCCGGGGCAGCCGGGCTCGGCGGGGCTCGGACCTGCAGTACGACCTGGAGATTGATTTTGAAGATGCCGTCTTCGGGCTCAACACCGAGATCCAGTTCCCTCGTACCGAAGCGTGCGGCGAGTGCAGCGGTTCCGGCGCCTCACCCGGATCGACACCCAAAGCCTGCCCGACCTGCCAAGGCCGCGGGCAAGTGTACTATCAGCAGGGTTTCTTCTCGGTCGGCCGGACTTGCTCCTCTTGCCGGGGCGAGGGCCAAGTGGTCGACAAGCCCTGCCGCGCTTGCAACGGCGCGGGAAGCCTGCGCCGGCAACGCAAGCTGAAGGTCAACATTCCACCCGGAGTCGACAGCGGCACCCGGCTACGGCTCAGCGGCGAAGGCGAGGCCGGTACGCAAGGCGGGCCTCCTGGTGACCTATACGTGCTGCTGCGGGTTCACGAGCATCCCATCTTCGAGCGTGACGGCAACGATCTACATTGCGAGATGCCTCTCAACATCGCGCAGGCAGCGCTGGGCACGGAATTGACGGTACCGACCTTGCAGGGCGATCATACCCTCAAAGTTCCGGCCGGCACGCAAACCGGTTCCCGCTTCCGGCTGCGGCACAAGGGCGTTCCCTATGTCAACAGCGGGCGGCGCGGCGACTTGCTGATACACATTCACGTCTCCGTGCCCGAGAAGTTGACTCGCCAGCAGAAGAAGTTGTTCGAGGAGTTGATGGATATCCTTCCCGCCGACAACCAGCCGCGTGAGAAGGGGATTCTCGAGAAGGTCAAGGACTACTTCTCAGGCTAAGCAACCGAGCCGTGACCGTCAGGGAGCGGTCCGGCACGGACCCTGACGTCACCCCATAGCCTCTAGCCCCCTCTGGCCCTTACCACCTGAAGGTCGAAGCACGCGAGAAGACCGCTACTACGTCGTTGCGCTTGCTCGCGGTGCTCAGCGTACCGTCAAGTACGCCTCCCCGCGCCAGCTTGGCCCACCGTGGCGAGCCGTGCTCAGCTTTGTGCCTCTACCCAACCGGCTCGAATGCCGGATCCCGCCACGGCTCCTTACCGTCCCAGCTCTCGAGCCTCTCACGCCAGACTCGCCAGCGCGCGCGCTGCCGCTCGATCAAGTCGCGCTGTCCGCCCACCGTAGCAAGGTTGCGGTCCTCGCCCGAGTCGCCGGCCAGATCATACAGTTCCTCGTACACCGGGTCGGCCTCCACGTAGCGCGTATACTTCCAACGCTCGCCGCGAACCCCCTCGACCTTGGGGATCGTCGCGTGCTCGAAGAGGTGCTCGTAGAACCACTCCTTGCGCCAAGCGGGCGATTCACCACGCACGAGTGGACTCACGTCCCGGCCCTGCATGGAAGTGGGAATCTCGACTCCGGCGAGGCTGAGCATCGTCGGCGCCAGGTCGATGTTGAGCGTCATCTCGTCGCGTTGGGTGCGGGCAGTCTCGCTGAGCCAGGGGGCCCGAATGATCAGCGGCGTGCGGATCGACTCTTCGTGCATCAGCCACTTACCCGCCAAGCCCCGCTCTCCCAGGTAGAAGCCGTTGTCTGACGTATAGATGACGATCGTGTTGTCGTCCCAGCCGCGCTCCCGCAGGTATGCCAGCATGCGGCCGACCTGCGCGTCGACGCCGGTGATGAGCCGGTAGTAGCGCTTGACCGACTCCTGGAATTTCTCCGGGGTCGAGAAGCGGCGCTCCCAGCGGATCCGTCCCTCGTACTCACCCTGCAAGAACGCGGGCAGTGCTTCATGGTCTCGCGCCTCGCTGTGGCCAAACGGCGGCACGGTCAGATCTTCATAGAGGTGATCGTAGGCGGGGTCGTTCAAAAAGAACGGCGCCTCGAGGTCTTGCACGTGAGGCGCCTTGAAGCTGACCGAGAGACAAAACGGCTGCTCGCCGCTGCAGCCCTCAAGGAATCCGAGCGCCTGGTCTCCGTGCACGGCCGTCAGGTGGATCTGGCGGCCCTCGAATTCACGGAAATAGCGCCCCTGGCCGGCAAAGCCCTGAAAGAAGTCGTACTGCTCTCGGGGCAATTCCCTGCCCACCCCGTACTTGCCCACGAACCCGGTGCGATAGCCCGCTTGGCGTAACAGACCCGGATAGCTGAGCCTGTGCTGCTCTTCGGAAAGGGACGTGCCAAAGCCGTGGATGCCGTGGCAGCGGGCATACTGGCCTGTGAAGACCGACGCCCGCGAGACGGCGCAGATCGAGGTGGTCACGAAGTTGTTGCGAAACAGCACCCCCTGCCTCGCCAGGCCATCGATGTGGGGAGTCTCGACGATGGGGTTGCCCGCGCAGCCCAGCGCGTCGGCACGCTGGTCGTCGCTCAACAAGAAGAGGATGTTGGGAGGACGCCGCGGCTCACTCGACGAACAGCCCATGGAGAGCAACGGCGCGCCGGCACCCAGGCTGCATTGCCGCAGGAAGCGCCGGCGCGGAATGGGCTGATCGAGGAGAGCATCGGGCATAGGCCACATCCTACGGAAGCGGGCGCACGCTTTCAACTCCCGGACGACGCCAAAGCCTGGAAGGCATGCCCCAACGACAAGTCGGAGCTCAGGTGGCGTAAGCTTAGCTTTGTCGAGAACCGATTCGTCGCTTCTCCAGTTCGCGAGCCTTAGCTGCTGCTCGATCGGTTGCCATCCTGAGTCCCGAAGAATCGGGACTCGGCAACGCTGGAGTCTTACGCCACGCCTGCGCCTTCTACCGCGGTACCTTGCGCGGCTTCTTCGGGGCCTGCGTCAGCAGCCCCGAGAAGACTGACGACGAGGGCGGCGGCAGCTTCATGACCGGCTTGATGCCCGCATGGAAGGACTCGGCTCGCGCGGTCAGTCGCTCGACAATATCCGGGTGATTGGCGGCGACATTCGTCATCTCACCGGGGTCGTTGGCAAGATCGTATAACTCCTCGCACCGCACCGGCGCCTTCGGCTTGCCCTTTGGCCCTAGCTCGCGTTTGAGCCGGTGAAGCTTCCAGCGTCCCGAGCGCACGGCGAAGACCTGGTCCTGGAAGTGGTAAAACAGCTCGTTGTGCGGGGAGGGAGCATCTCCCTTCAGCAGCGGCAGGATGTTCCGCCCATCCACCACCCGGTCGGATGGGACCTCGCCGCCGGCCGTCTCGATCACCGTCGTGTAGAGATCCATGGCGGTTGCAATTCCATCGCGGACTTCGCCGGCCTGAATCCGCCCGGGCCAGCGGGCGACGAACGGTACGCGCATCCCGCCTTCCCAGGTCGTCCCTTTGGCGCCCCGGAAGGGCCGTGGCGATCCACGCGTCTTCTTCCGCATCGCGTTCGAGCGCTCGGCCTTCAACTTCACGCCCCCGAGCCAGGGGCCGTTGTCGCTCGTGAAGACGACCAGCGTGTTTTGATCGACGCCCGCCGAGCGAAGCGCGCCGAGAACGCGGCCGACGCCCGCATCAATCTCCTCGACCACATCGCCGTAGCGGCCGAAAGCGGACTTGCCCTTGAACCCGGCCGACGGGCGCAACGGGATGTGCGGCATCGTGTGTGACAGGTAGAGAAAAAAAGGCCGCTCTTTGTGTTCATCGATGAATCGGATCGCCTCGTCGGTGTAGCGCTCGGTGAGCGTTTTAGCCTTGGCCGGCGATTCGATGGCCTTATCGTTGCGCATCAGCTCGAAGCGCGGCCATTTGACGAGCGGCAGCAGGGCCATATCGTTGCTGTACAGCACGCCAAAGAAGTGGTCGAAGCCATGCTTGCGCGGACGGTAGGGTTTGCGTCCCCCCAAGTGCCACTTGCCGATCGCGGCCGTAGCATAGTCCATCTCCTTCAGCGCCTCGGCCAGGGTGACCTCGGAATCAGGGATGCCCCATTTCTCTTTGGGGATGAGCACCCGCACTAGGCCCGAGCGCAACGGATAGCGTCCGGTCAGCAGCGCGGCGCGCGCCGGCGTGCAGGTCGGTGAGGCCGAGTAGTACTCGGTGAGACGCACCCCTTCGGCCGCCATGCGATCGATGTTCGGCGTGCGAATCGAGGGATGGCCGTAGACTCCGAGGTCGCCGTAACCAAGGTCATCGGCCAGGATGACGACGAAGTTCGGCGGACGCTCGGCGAACGCGGGAACCAGCGACAGTCCCACGCCGATGGCCAGGCAGACAAAGCGCTCATGTAGACCGATCCGCGGCACGTTCTCTATAGCCTAATACGCCCGACACGCCGCAAAGGTTGTCCCCGGCGCGTCTGGCGCGTTCGCGAACTACCGGGCCGGACCGCTGCGTCAGCCCTCGCTGCCCCTGGTGGTGCGATAACCGCTTTGTAGGGGCGGACCGCTGTGTCCGCCCCACCGTGGCCCTTGGCACCGCGGCTTATCTTTGCCTTGCAGCCGAGAGCAACTGCGCCACGCCGGGGTGGACGCAGCGGTCCACCCCTACAGCCGAACGGCAGGCCGCGAACATTGTCCGCATTCGATCGGCGCGCACTCGCCGATCACGCGTCCATCGAATACGCGACGTACTCGCTGTCGCATGGGTTGCCCAACGCGACGTGCATGCGCTTCTTGGCCGGCTCGGCGATCATCGAGGCCACCGTGCGGCCCGCCGTCTCGAAACCCTTCTTGAGGTCGACGGTTCGCGGGTGGCGGCAAATGCTCGGCTTGCCGTTGGAGTGGTCGCTCAGGAAGCGCTTGATGTGGTCGACGGTGATCGAGCCCTTCTGCGCTTCGATCATCTCGTTGATGCGCCGTAGCCGTGGGAACGAGTCCGGCAGGCTGTTGTCGTGGTTCTCTTTGGTAGCGTAGAGAGGACAGAGGTAGTGATTGGTGTGGGCGATGTAACCCTGCTTCGGGTTGCCGACGATCTGCGGCCCGTTCGTGTTGGCCTCGACGTCGAGAATGGCTCCCTCCCCGCCGCACAGGACGTAGTTGCCGTTCGAGGCAAGCGGAGCGGTGTGAAGCACATCCAACACCTCGTAGACCGTGGAGCATTCGAGCATCAGGCGCTTGACAGGATAGTGCGGCAAGGCAAACTGCCCCTTGGGGCCGCCGCCGAGGGAATTGGCGAAATGGGCAACGCCGGCGCTGTTCATGCCGTGGTAGCCGATCATGCCGCCGAAGGTCCAGATCAGCACCTGCGGCTTGCCGGCCGGCTTGAGGTGCAGCACGTAGCCCATCTCGAGGTTCGGCTGTGACATGTCGCTGTTCTGGCCGACTAGGATCTCCCCTTCCTTAGTCGACTGCCCCGCGATCACGTAGGTCGAGCAGCCGGCCTCGACCGCTTTGCCTAACTCGCCCCGGATGTTACAGGCCAGCGCCTCGGCCATCGGCACGCCCGCGCCCTCGGCCAGGCCGGCGATCTCTTCGAGCAGGTGAGGGCAGTACTTGTCGAACAGCGGCTGGAACTTGAGTGCGCGGCGGTGCAGCTCTTCGCTTGAGATGTCTTGCGTGCGCGCGATGTAGTCGATGTGCATCTTGATCGACTCGACCGCTTGCTCGCCGTGTTGCCGGCCGAGTTCGCGATGCGTTCCCTCGGCGCGCACGAGGTCGTATTTCGGAATCTCGGCGGGGGCGTCCTGCTTCGAGACCGCCTCGGTCGTGCCGCCCTCGCAGCCCCACAGCCCTGCGGCCGCGACACCGCCCGCGCCGGTACGAAGAAACCCTCGTCGATCCAACGGCCGGCCGTTCGAATCCACATTCCTGTTCGACATGAGACGCCTCCGAGACAAACAGCGGGCGTCTTGTCTTCCGCCGCCCGCTACCGGCCACTATTATAGAAAATCGTTGCAGCGAAAAAACACGAGGCTCACAATCTTCGCAAGCCGTCGGCCAACAGAAACCGAGCCCCGAACGCAAGTGAGCCCAGCCACCGGCCAAGCCGGATTGAACCAGGGTGTGACCCGGCGGCGGTTCCTGGGCTATCGGGAGGCTCCTAGCAAGTTTCGCCGTCTTGCCATAGAATCAACAACTTACGAGAGGGTCACGGACGAGGGGTCAATCCGCCGCTGGATGCCTCCGAGCCCACGACCCCGTCGCGAGCGTTCTGGCCACGCCGGTTGGATGCGCTAATCCGCCGCCTCCGATAACATCTTTACCGGAGGCCTCTCCGGCAAGTATTTCTTCGCCACCCGGCACATAAACGTATTAAATGGGGTATCCACTTGACTCAGGTAGCCCCTAGGCGTTGTGGTTTGGTCGATCCATGGACGCCAGCACACTGCACCCAGAATGCACCCTGGGGCGCCAGACGCCGGTCTGCAGGCAATTGGGCCACGAGGCTGCGTTTCGGGCCGATCAAGGATTACGCACGCGCCATGGCCATCGCAGGCTTGGAAACGTGGTGCTATCGGCAAGCCTTTCCGGGGGCCGCCAATGGCCAACCACAGTATGTTGTGGTCACCTGAGTCAAATGGATACCCCACTACGTATTATTCCAAGCAGCGACCTTCAGCTCAGCGGCGAGCCCCAACAACACGTGGGCCTCCTGCGGCTTGACGCCGTAGTCGTTGACCAACCATTGGATCATCTCGGTGATGGCCGCTTTGAAGCCCTCGTGGGTGCGTCCGGGGAGGGTGCCAAAGGTGACGAGATGGTCGGGTTCCTCGAGACGCGTGTAGCCGATGCGCTTGTTCTTGATCACGTCGACGGTGAACGTTGCGTCGAGAGAGGTTTCGGTGCCGTTCCCCAACAATTCGCCGTCGCCATGGGCGGCATGTCCGTCGCCAAGAAAGAACAGCGCCCCAGGTTCGTGAACGTTCAGGTAGACCGTCGTACCCTCGATGATGCCGTTGTAGTCGATATTGCCACCGTGCGGGCCGGTGGGCCCGGCGGTGATGGCCGTCTTGTTAGGCGGCGCGACGCCGACGCAGCCGACCGCGGGGATCGCCGGGAACTGCATCTTGACCTTGTCGCCCAGTGGACGCGTCGGGTAGGTCACCTTCTTCTCGAGATCGATGTGCCACTTCAGGGCGTTGCGGCGGCCCGGTTGCAGCCACTCCTCGAGATAGTTGTTGTCGTAGACGTTCTGCACGTACCCGGGCGACAGCGCGCTCAAACCCACCCGCACGCCGTTCCAACCCCAGTCGCGGTTGAGGCGGACTTTGTCGAGATGCACCACCAGCGTGTCGCCCGGCTCGGCGCCCTCGACGTAAAACGGCCCCGTCAGCACGTTATCGGCGTAGATGATCAGCTTGCCGGTCTTGTCGTGCCCGCGCGAGTCGAGCAGTGTGGTGTTGACGGTATCGCCCGGCTTGATGCGGGCCACCGGCTCGTGCGCGAAGGAGAACGTGGCGTAGTAGACGTCGGGGATGACCGTGTCCGTCTCGGCGACGGCCGCGGGAACGAGCAGGACTGTTAAAGCGAGAGTGGCGGCGAACTTGCGGTGATACATGGTTCCTCCTGAAGATTGGTGACCATCTTAGGCGCGCAACGCGGAACGCCCACTATACCCGAGCATGATAACCCAGGGTGGCCGGCTCCGCGTTTCCTGACTCAGGAAGCCTACGGGTCCTGCTCCTCAGCCGCCAGGCTCAGCCACAAGCGCGCGTAGTGGCGGCGGCGTTCCGGCTCGGCGTGGTCTTCAAACGCCGTTCGGCTGTGCAGGATGAAGCGGTTGTTGAGAAGCTGGATCTCGCCGCGCTGCATCTCGAAGGTGAGCTGCAGCTCGGGACGGCTCATCACCTCGTCGAGCGCATCAAGCGCGGCAATGTCCTCGGCAGCCAGGGGCGCGTCGGCCACCTTGTGACCCGCGTCGAGATAGAAGCGCATGTAGCGCGCAATCAAGTCGCGATCGAACCTGAAAACCGGCGCCAGCAACGTCGGCGACTCGCCGGGCCGCAGCTCCGACGTGCGGTCGTGATGAAACGTCTGGTAGAGGCGTGCAAGGTCGTCGGGACGCTCGTCGAGCAGCACGTTGTGGACGGTCTTGGCGCTGATCAGCGTCGTGGCGCCGCCGGACTTGGCGGTCTGCAAGCAAAGAAGGCCCACGAGATCCGGCGTCGAGCCGGCCAGCGCGGGTGCCGAGTCGGTGTGGAAGCGAAGGTTCTCAGGGGTCTTCGAGAACCGCACGCCACGGCCGCCGTAGTCGGTCTTGATCTTGTAGCCCTCGTCACGGACGTCGTAGAGACGGTCTCCACGATAGTTCTGCACTATCGGCGCGCCGAGGTGAGCACCGAGCGCCCAGTAGGCCATGGCGGCCTCGTCGCGGCTGTAGCGGTCGATCGGCAGCCCTCGGATGAGTACCAAACCGCGCCCGTGTAGCAGCTCCTCGCACAACGCCTCGGCCTGATCCTGAAACGACGGCAGCGGGAAATCACCGCTGGTGAGCGTCGAGAGCTCTTTGCCATGCGCGCGCAGGGACTCAACCGCTTGGTCGATCTCGGCGATGGTTTCCGGACGCAGGGTAACGGCCCACTCATCGGTCGCGCCGAAGTCAGCCCTCGTCCATGCCCCGGGGTCTTCGAAACGTGCCCCATGAACGGGCGTTGGAGCGATCGTCATCGTGGTCTGCTCAGCATGCATGGTCATGAGTCCCAGAGGTTACGGACGAACTATGGGCTCGGCGAGGCTCCACGGGCCCTTGACCTCCGCGGCACAAATCATGTCGCCTCGATCTCCTCGACCCGTTGTTTTAGATATGCTGGAGGGACCGACATGAACAGCTCCCAACCCAACGCGCAGACACCCGCGCCGAAAAAACCTGCCCCACCGTTTCGGCCTCGTCCGATCAAAGGCGCCCCTCTGTCTCAGACCGTGCTGGAAGGGCGTCGCTGACTCTCCACGCAACGACTCACTCAATCGCGATCGGTCGCATCGCCGTACCCGCCACCGTACCAATCAACCGGTTGGTCATTGCCACGTAAGTAAAACGGTACACCTTGTTCCTCGACAGCCCTTCGAGGTTGTGGAACTCGCCGATGTGGACCCCTTGCTCGACGAGCAGATATTCGTGCACCGGGATCGCCCGATCGGGTACCTTGGGATCGCCGCCGACCTCGACACCGCTTGTGTCGCCGCCGATCAGCACAGCGCCCTTCTGCTCGACCAACCACTTCGCCCCCTCGAGCGTCAGACCGGCCGAGTCATGCTCGGCGAGCTTCTCGTGGTCGGACCCGTTCTTGCCCCAGTAGCGCAGGGTGCCGGTCCGGATGAACACCATATCGCCGGGCTCCACGTCCATGTTCTGGGCCGCGAGCGCGGCCTTCAGCTCCTTCGACGTCACGGGGAACTGTGACGGCAGCGCATCCACGCCCTTCCACGCAGCCACGTCGATCATCACGGCGCGCCCGATCACCGGCGGGATACCGTCGGCATCGGTCTTACGCACGCCGAAGTTGCCGCCCCACTCGGCCTCGGTGAAGCCGTTGTACCAGTGGTTGTCCGCTCCGGTCGTGATGTGGGCCAAGCCGTCGATCTGCGTGCCGAGGTTGTCGGACATATAGAGCGCGCAACTGTGAAACCCGATCTTGTGCGGATGCGACTCGCCGAAGCCCTCGATATCGCCCTGCCGCTTGACTCCCTCAGGCGTCCGGTAGGAGACGATCGAGGTCGCCGAGTGTCCCGGCCACTTGTAGGAAGACTGATCGAGCGGCACGCCCAGGTCGTAGACCTTCCCGGTCTTGACGGCCTGCATGGCCCGCAGCACGTGCTCGGGCGAGAGGACGGCGTTCAGCGCCCCATGTTCGTCGTCGTCACCCCACACCCAGCCGAACCCTTTGCCCTTGGTCCAGCCCTTCAGCTCCTGGCCCGGCAGCGTGAGTGCGCTTAAGAGAAATAGACAGAGCAACAGCATGACGGTGCGTTTCATGATCTTGTCTATCGGGGTATGCACTTAACTCCCGACGACCCCACACCTTGTGGTCGGCGACTGCGGCGACCGCACCCTCGAGGGGCCATCGGGCAGCGGTCGTGGGTCCTACAGCCGCCGCTCATTGCGCCCCGCGGGGGGACGGCAGCGGTTGAATTTGAAACCTGAAGGCGAAGCGCTCTTGAAACTCCCCCAGCGTGCGCGAATGGTCCTCCAGAGCCCGGATACTAGACCTTGGGGCTTCGGGAGTCAAGTGCATACCCCATCTTGTCTATTCTAGCTAACACAGGCTGTTGAAACGCTTCGACGCACCCCAGGACTGCCGACGCGCAAAAATTTCTTGCACTCCGGGAACAGGTCCTGTACCCTGTGTGAGCCGAATGTCCAGATCGGAAATTCCGGAGATACTATCCACTCTGAGCTTTTGAATTCTCAACTAAGTACAAGGAGGACCGAATGAGACCAGTTGTTCTAACACTTGCCGTAGTCGCGATGCTGATCGTCCCCGCCGCCCGCGCCGCAGACGTCGATGACCTCAAAGCCGCTCACGAGGCATTCGTCGAAGCGCTTAACAAGCAAGACATCAGTGCACTGCTGGCGAGTGTCCACGACGACTATGTTAGCTACGTGGCCAATGCAGTTTTCCCCAACGACCGCAAGGGACGGTCAGAAGCAGACCGACGGCAGGGTTGGGAAAATTTCTTCGCCAATCGTGAGCGCTTCACCCTAACGCTCATCAATCCTCAGTACCGTGTGGTGGGGACCACTGGCATCGTCTGGGGGCACCACAGGAGCGTGCGAAAACTCAAGGATGGACCGCAGGAAGCTCGAACGCGACGGTTCCTCTCCACCTGGGTCAAGTCCGGCGGTACGTGGGTGCGGCTTGCCAGGCACGCGTCTGACGTCCCATCGGGGAACTAGGCGAATCGTTTCTGCGAATCTCATCGAGGCAAGCAGGGGAGAGAGTTCCTTAAACCGCTGGGGGCGGCTTCCGTCACTCTTGGCCGAGCGTAACCTAGACGGAACTGCCTACGCCGCCCGCCATGGCCACCGCCAACTTCATCGCCGTTTTCATGTTGGTGGCGTCGGCTTGATTCTTGCCGGCGATGTCGAACGCCGTGCCGTGGTCGACCGACGTGCGGATGATCGGCAAGCCAAGCGAAATGTTGACCGTGTGCTCGAAGTCGAGCAGCTTCATCGGGATGTGCCCCTGGTCGTGGTACATCGCCACGACCAAATCGTAATCTCCTCGCGACGCTTTCAGGAACACCGTGTCGGCCGGGAGCGGCCCGTGGCAGTCGAGGCCCGCCTCTCTCGCCCGCGCGATGGCCGGTTCGATGCGGTCGGCGTCCTCGTTGCCGAACAGGCCGTGTTCGCCGGCGTGGGGGTTCAAGCCACACACAGCGATGCGCGGCTTGGCGACGCCCAGCGACCGAATCGCCTCGTCACCCAACTCGAGCGTCCGCACGATCCTCTCCACTTGCAGATCGCAAGCCGCGCGCAGCGACACATGCGTCGAAACATGCACCACCCGCAGCCGCTCGCTCGCCAGTAACATCCGCGTGTCATTGACGCCGCACAGCTCAGCGATGAACTCGGTATGGCCGGTGAAGGGTTGTCCGCTGAGCGTCACCGCCTCCTTGTTGACGGGAGCGGTGACCATCGCGTCGGCCTCGCCGCGCAAGCACAACTCCGTGGCCCGCCTCACGTATTCGAGAGCGGCGCGGCCGCAGTCGGCGCTCAGCGTCCCGGGGGACACTTGACCGGGCTCGATCAAAAGGGGATCGACGACCGCAAGACCCTCGCCTTGTTCGATCGCCAGGCCAGTCAGTTCCTCGGCCGACCGAAGCGGTGCGGCGTCCCCGACGACAAGCCAACGGGCCAGCGATGCGATCGACGGATCCGCAAGCGCCTTGACGACGACTTCGGGGCCGACGCCCGCGGGGTCGCCCAACGTGACGGCGATCCTAGGCAACATGAGGCGCCCTCCGCACACTCAGCCGCTCCGCGACATGCACCAGCACGTCGGCGTCACCGAAGCCGCCGCTCTTGGTGACGATCTGCAAGCCGTAGGCGGGGCCGCCTTCGATGACGCCCCACGGGATGCCGGGTGAGATTTCGCCTCGAAGGTGAATCGCCTCGATCTGCAATGCGTTGCAGACCAACCGCGCCGTGTCTCCGCCGGTGACAAACAGGCCGCCCACGGAACTCGCCTCGATGCCCCGCACCAGCCCGTCCAGCGCCCGCTCACTGAACCGCTCCAGAGGGACGCGAACGACCAGATGGGCTCCAGAGTCCTCCGCCTGCTGAAAATGAGATGCCCGCACCTGTTGCGCTTCGACCTCGATCGCGGCGCACGACGCTACAAGGCGACCAACCTGCTCAGCGGTTACGCCATGCACCGAACCCACCACGAAGACCAGCGGCCGCCCGTCGGCTTGTGGGGTAGCGCGCGCGCGCGCGCGTTCATGCCACTCGCTGAGGATGGCAGCCGCCTCGCGCGCCAGTCCGGCCGAGCCTACCAGCAGAACGGGTGGATCTTGGCGGAGCGCCCCCAGCGCGATGCGCGACAACTCCTCATCGCTCGCCGCGTCTTCGATCAAGAACCGCGGGTCCGCCGGCAGCATCGACGGCAGATGACAACGCGGCTCCGGCTGAACGCCGTGAACGCGCAAGCTTCCACCCACCAGCGTTCGTCCCATAGCCGGAAAGGCCGGATTGACAACGGCGCGCGCGAACCCACAGGCATCCATCACGGCCTGGGTTTCGACGCCGACATTGCCACGCAGCGTCGAGTCGATTTTCTTAAACAGTACAGAGACCCCACGGCTGGCCATCAGCCGGCAAGCCGCCTCCGATTTCTGTGCGGCGACATCCGCCGAGTCGTCGCGGCTATCTGTCGAGATGGCCGCTATCTCGGTAGTCAAAGTGAGCGCACTTTTCTCCTGTATCAGTAAGGTCTCCTGTGTCAGCACGATGGTTTGAAACCCGCGTAAGGCGAACTGGACGGCCGCGTCGCAAGCGCCGGTGAGATCGTCGGCGATCAGTCCCCAGCGAGGTGGGGAGGCCCAACGCGCTGATGGGGAAGCCGGGCGTTCGTTCTGACTCAAGCTTTCCCGTCCCGAGCGCGCGTTGTCGGCGCGCCCTTCAATGTAGCAACCGTCCGCACTCCCGAGTTAGCAACGTAGCTGTGCTATAAGTCGCTGATTCAGTTCCGTGCAATCGCTTTGTCGTCACAGACGCATCCGTTCATCAACGCTCCTCACCGCACCTTCCTGCGTCTCTCGGTGCCTTTACTGTTTTCCCTCATCGCCGAGCCGCTTACCGGTCTCGCCGACACGGCGTTCGTCGCGCGGTTGGGCGCGGCGCCGTTAGCGGGACTCGGCGTCGGCGCGGCCGTGCTCTCGAGCGTCTTTTGGGTCTTCAACTTCCTGGGCATCGCGACGCAAACCCAAGTCGCCCGCAGCCACGGCGCCGGCGACCACGCCCGTGTCGGCTTGGCCAACGCACAGGCTCTCGTGCTCAGCGGTTTGCTCGGCGTGCTGGTCGCGCTGCCCGCCTTCGCGGTTCTCGACCCCATCGTCGGCTGGATGGGCGCCAGTGGTGACCTGATCGCTCCCGCGAAGGACTACATGGCGATCCGCCTCTTTGGCTCGCCCGCCGTGCTCATCACCGTGGCCGCCTTTGGCACGCTACGCGGCCTGCAGGACATGCGTACGCCGCTGTGGATCGCCGCAGGCCTCAACGCGCTGAACATCGTTCTCGATCCGATATTGATCTTCGGCCTCGGGCCGGTGCCGGCGTTCGGGGTGGCGGGCGCGGCGGCGGCCAGCGTGGTCAGTCAGTGGCTGGGAGCACTGGTTGCGATCGTAGTCACGTTGCGCCAAACCCAATGGCCGTCGCGGTTGCGCCTTAAGGAGTTCGGCGGGCTGTTGCGCATCGGACGGGAATTGTTTATCCGCACCGCCTCACTGAACGTCTTCTTGCTGCTCACGACACGCGCGGCCACCGAGGCCGGAGCCGACTCCGGCGCGGCCCACCAGGCAATCCGCCAAGTGTGGGCCTTCACCGCCTTGTTTCTCGATGCGTTCGCGATCACGGGACAGAGCCTGGTTGCGTACTTCCTCGGGGCGGGGAACCTAGCCGAATGCCGCCGCGTAGCGAGAGTGGTTTGCGAGTGGAGCTTCGGGGCCGGGCTCGTTCTCGCCGTTGGGATGGTTGCCGGGGAGAGCGTGGTGGCCGCCGCCCTACTGCCCGCGACGTCCTACGTTTTGTTCTCTCAAGCGTGGTGGATCTCGGCGCTGGCGCAGCCAGTTAACTCGTTGGCATTCGGCACGGACGGCGTTCACTGGGGTACCGGCGACTTTCGTTATCTGCGCAATGCGGTTGCGGTTTCGACGGTACTCGGGGTACTGGGTCTGGTATGGGTGGACGAATCATCCCCGCAGGCGCTCACACAAATCTGGTGGGTGACAGCCGCATGGATCACGGCCCGCGCCGCGTTCGGCATCCTCCGCATCTGGCCAGGCATCGGTGCGGCGCCACTGGCTGCGCAGCGCAAACCATGAACCACTCAAGCACCGACAGCCGCAGGGGCCATGCCCGACCCGCAACTTCAGAGCCGCAGGCGTCAGCCTGCGCTGAGCCGCCTCGACCCGTCGCTTCCACCACACAACCCGCGCCCTACTCCGCGTTACCGTCCACACCGTCTCTCTGCGACACTGATCTAACCATGCGATGCCTCAATACCGGCCTCGTCGCCACCATCGCCCTCCTCCTCTCACCCACCCCATCCCAAACCGCCGACTTCCAAAGCGCCTGGCCCAAAACCATCGAACGCGTCTGGGCCGGCCCCGAATACTGGGCCAACCCTTTGCAAGACTGGCGCATCCGCAACGGCCGACTCGAGTGCGTCGTGAGCGGCGGCAACCGCAACGTTCACCTCCTCACGCATCAACTCGGGCAATGCGAAGGCGATCTCATGATGACTGTTCGACTGGGGCGAGTCGACCCCGAGGAGACACAGTCCGATCACGGCTGGGCGGGTTTCCGGCTGGGCATCCGCGGGTTCCTCGACGACTACCGCAACGCGGCGATCTGGGGCAGGGGACTCAACGCCGGCATCACCACGGCGGGTGAACTCTTTCTCAGCGAGCCCGGCGACCCTCGAACCCAACGCGACTTCGCCAACGCGCTGCCGATCGACAACATCGAACTGCATCTCACCGTCCGCTCCGCCGGCGCGCGCTACACCGTCTCGCTCTCGGCGCGCGATCCGAAGGACGGCAGTGTTCTCGGGCGCGTCACGCGGGACGACATCGACGCCGAAGACCTCGTCGGCAGCTTGGCGCTGGTCAACGACCGTCCCTCAGAAGGCGCCGTCTCGCCGCAGGACCGCTCCCGCGGCGGCGACCGCGGAGGCCGTGTGCGCTTCTGGTTCGCCGACTGGCGTATCTCAGGCAGCAAAGTCGAGGCGCACGATGACCGACCGTTCGGCCCGATCCTGTTTGCGCAATACACGCTCAGCCGCGGCGTGATGAAGATGACGGCGCAGATGCCGCCCTTGGGGCCGCGGGATACGCCGACCGTGCGTCTGCAAACGCAAGCCCCGCAAAACCAAGCCTTAGGCAGCAGTGAGTGGAAGACGATCGGCGAGGAGCACATCCACAGCCTTGCCCGCACCGCGACTTTTCGGATTCCTGAGTGGGACTCCGCTCACGACGTCCCTTACCGCCTCGCCTACGCGCTCACCGGACCCGGCGGCGAGACCACAGAGCACTACTGGACGGGCACGGTTCGCCGCGAGCCGGTCGACAAAGACACGATCACCGTCGCCGCCTTCACCGGCAACCAGGACACTGCATTCCCCAACACTCACACCGTCCGAAACGTCGCCCGCCACGACCCCGACGTGCTGTTCTTCAGCGGCGATCAAATCTACGAGAGCGTTGCCGGCTACGGGATTGAGCGCGCGCCGGTCGAAACGGCGGCGCTTGACTATCTACGCAAGTGGTATCTCCTCGGCTGGGCGTTCGGCGACCTGATGCGCGACCGCGTCACCGTCTCGATGCCCGATGACCACGACGTCTATCAGGGCAATATCTGGGGCGGTGGCGGACGCAAGGTCACCATCGCAACGCACGCCACCGGCGGCTACGCGATGCCGGCCGAGTGGGTCGACATGGTGCAGCGCTCGCAAACCAGCCACCTGCCCGATCCTTACGACCCGCTTCCGATCCGGCAGGGCATCGGCGTCTACTTCACCGAGTTGCGCTACGGCCGCGTGAGCTTCGGCATCATCGAAGACCGCAAGTTCAAATCCGGCCCCGAAGGTCTCGTCCCTCCCAGCGGCGGACGTCCCGACCACGTCACCGACCCCAACTTCGACCACGCCGCCTACGACGTTCCCGGCGCGACGCTGCTCGGCGAGCGCCAGTTGGCGTTCGTCCGCGACTGGACCTCCAATTGGCGCGGCGTCGACATGAAGGTGTCGCTGACCCAGACGATTTTCGCGAACGCCGCCACGACGCACGGCGCGAACAAGATGCGCCTCGTCGCCGACCTCGACTCCAACGGCTGGCCGCGGTCGGCGCGCAACCGGGCGCTACGAGAGTTGCGCAAGGGCTTCACGTTCATGATCGGCGGCGACCAGCACCTGCCGTCGATCGTCCACCACGGCGTCGACGAGTTCGAGGATGCCGGTTACTCCTTCTGTGTCCCATCGATCGCGGCCGGCTACCCGCGTTCGTGGGACCCTCGGAGGCCGGGCGAAAACCGCGAACCCGGCAGCCCCGACTACACCGGCCGATTCTTCGACGGGCTGCGCAACCGCATGACGATCCGGGCAGTTGCGAATCCGAAGGAAGTCTTGCGCGACGAGCCGCTCGAGAAGCTGCACGATAAGGCCTCCGGCTACGGCCTCGTTCGGCTCAACAAGAAGAGCGGCAAAATCACGATGGAGTGTTGGCCACTGTTGTCTGATCCGCTGTCTGATCGGTCGGCCCAGGAGGAACCCTCGGGGCAGTTCCCCGGCTGGCCGAAGACGATCGACTTGCAGGATAACTATGGGCGCAAGGCCGCGGCGTACTTGCCCGAGATTCAGGTGGAAGGCATGACGAACCCCGTCGTACAGGTCATCGAGGAAGCGACGGAAGAGATCGTCTATACGCTGAGGATTCGCGGCCGTTCATTCCGGCCGAAGGTTTTTACCACGGGCGTCTACACGGTGCGGGTGGGTGACCTTGACGCCGGCAAGCTCCGATCGTTCGAGGGAGTCCGAGCCTTGCAGTCAGGCGAATCCGCGCCTGCACTCGTCGCCCGTTTCTGATCACGAGGCCCGCGACCTCATGTGGCGTAAGCCTTGCCGAGGGCCGATTCCTCGGTTCTCAGGTCCTCGAAGTGGCGTTCTCCCGCACAGAAGCAAATCGCGTACTCCGCTTACTTCAACAGCGTCCGCATCGCCTCCATCAGCACAGTCTCGACTTCCGGCGCCACCCTGGAGGCCCGCTCACTCGTCTCATAACCGCCCTGCCCGTAAGCGATCTCCGTCCCGATATAGCCCGGCCCGTAATCACCATACGCCGCCATCATGATCGTCTTGCCGGGCTTCATCTCCTGCGCCGCAAGCTGATACTCGACGAACAACTCCCCCGGCATGTGCAGCACATACACATCACCGAGTCGCAGCGCAGTCAGGTCAATCTGCCGGCCTTCTCGGCTTCGTCGGGCCCACGCCAGGTGGGATGCGGCGTTCAGCCGTTCGCGATGTTCCCGGCCCTTGTCTTGCACAATCGCGCGCAGATTCGCGGGCACCATGTGCGAGGCCGGTGGAAGCTTCACCGGCTGCACCCTCCACTCGAGGTCCTTCGCCCCGATGGGACTCTTTTGGATGCTCTCCCAAGCGGCCCTCATTCCGTCGGCCATGCGTTGCGCCAAGATCGGGCGGCGCTCTGGCGACCCGTCGTTGTACTTACCCGCGGCGACGTTACCGCCCGCGCCGTTGAAGTGGATGTGGCCCACGCCGGGCAGCGCTTGCTCGCGCATCGCACGCGCGATGCCGGGAAACTCCGCCGTTACATCTCCGTCGCCATAGTAGCTTTGCGGGTGGGTCGCATAGTAGGTCAGCGAGGCGATCGGGGTTTCCTCGTTCCAGAAACTCAGCAGCCGCAGATACGGGTCGATCACGCCCTCGGGCGCCGCGATGGCCTCCTCGTTGCGCGAGCTGCTATAGCGCACGATCTTGACCTTACCGTCCGGCCCCAGGATGCGCCGGTTCGACGCGACCTTCTCGACTTTCGCCTGTCCGACGCCGATGTGCGTCACCGGCCGGCCGGCCGCGACGGCTTCGCGCACCGCCGCGGCGGTGCGTTCAATCACCTGCTCATCGAACTCGCGGTTAAACGATTGCTCCGCGATCCCCTGTTCTTCCAGGATGGCTTCTGTTGTGAAATCGCAGCGGATGCCGTCATGCTGATGCAACGTGTGGACGGCGACGCGATCCGGGCTGGTCCCCGCGGCCTCGGCCAGCGCTTCGCGCCAGGCGTCGTGGGCGCCGTTGGCGATCCCAAGCCAATCGACAGCGCACAAGACGATGGGCTTGTCTTCGGAGAGAAGAACGATCCCTCGCGCGCTCAGCGGGTCGGTGATCGAGCGGGCCGGCGCGTAGGCCACCGGGCTGCCGATCGCCGGCGTGGCGTCGACGTTGAACGTGCCGACCCACACGGACTCGGCCTCGGAACCCGGCGAACCGCAACTCAACACCGAGCCGACCGCGATAGCAAGCAGGCAGCAAAGCAAGCGGACATGAACAATGTGCATGATCAACCGAAGCCCTCCTCCGCACAAGCAACTGTGGCCGTAAAGCTTGGCTGAGGGTAGCAAATCATCGACCCGTCACTACAGAGCGACTGACCCCGTCTAACGACCGGGGCACGGTGGGAAGGAACAGGGCTGCGTTCGCGTGGTGGCGCGGGCCTCTGGCCTGCAGCGTCGACCTCGGGGTCGACGTCTCCTCCCTGTCCGGCGGGATGCCTCTCTCCGGCTGTGCGTCAGCTCGGAGTTCCCGAATTGCCACTGTTGAAAAAAAGGGACTTACAAAGCTGTTCCTTAGGAGGCGCGGACGGAAGTCCGCGCTCGTCTCGAAGCGGCGTCGGATGCCCGTCGTTGCTTGCCCGGCGGCTATCCAAAAACCGCCGCACGCCTCATCGCTAATTTGGTTTTCGCCCCAGAGGGGCCGGGAGATAATAGTCCGCGGCTGCAGCCGTGGGAAAGCAGCCTTACCAAGAGGCTGGAAGGGCGATACAAACAACTCTCGAGCGCGCCCCATCACGCGCCTTTGAGCGCAGATTCACTTTCTCCTGTAATTTCTGACTCGTAAGCAGAGCACCATCTAGCGTCACCAACGCCCGGGCTTGAGCCTCACTCGCGCACGCGACGATTTGGCAATCAGTCGGGTCCAGTCGTTTGTTGATCCGGTGAACTCTGGCAATCCCAGGACCCAACCAACCGGGGATGAACTCGGTGATCTTTCTGACCCGCTTTGTGTGGATCAGCCATTCGATGAAGTCGTGCCGATCGTTATAGCTCATCGGCTTGAGAAGCGCCAGCATCAGTTCACGGAGGACCGGCAAAGACAACTGACCCCGGTACTTCTGCCCGACCCTCTGCAGGACTTTCGACAAGCCCGTCCGTACTCAGTCATGTCTGGCTCCATGAGTATGGATGTTTCGATGTGATGAAGGGGCAGAGCGTCTAGAAGTCGGCGGGACATTGAGTACTGTTGGATTGCTAAACATTAAAATCGAATTCCGTTTTCGGCGCCTCTGCGGGCGGCTACTCTGCGAACGAAAAACTTACGTCCACACCTCTCGCAACAACTTCTATGGGATTGTTGTCTCCTTCATAGAGCACAGGCTCGAAGGTCCACTCCTTCACCGCTTGGATTGCCTGCGGTACCAACAATGGGTGTCCCGAGAGGACTTTGACCGTGTCTACGGTGCCTTGCACATCGACAACCAGCTCCATGGAAACGGTGCCTTCAATGCCCGCTTGCCGGGCGAGGTGCGGATAGGTCGGTGATGTCTTGTGAATAATCCTCTCAAGCAGATCGGTTCCTTCAATCCGCAAGCGCGGTGGCCGCGTCGCCGACGGGAGGGACTCGCCTCAAGCAGATCGGTTCCTTCAATCCGCAAGCGCGGTGGCCGCGTCGCCGACGGGAGGGACTCGCCGGGTCCTGGCTCCAGAGCAACGTCGTCCATTACTCCCTTAACAGCCATCTTGTAGCCACATCCGCTGCACTTCGGGAAGACGTTCACAACCACTTCTCCCGGCTCGACATCGACCGGCACCTGGGCACCGATCTCGTAGATCTGGTAGGTCTCGGGTACTTCGTGGACAAACGGTACGTCGAGTTCGACTCCGCCAATAGCTACGCTCGGGCTCATTCGGGTTTCCGAAACCGGAATGCGGCTTTCAGGAGGGGGCTGTTCTTGGCCCACGCTGAGCTGTTTCCGCTCTAGGTAGAGTTGGCCTATTTTCAAGAGGCCATCGCGGACTCCATAGATCAGAATACGCTCGCCGCCCTTCGCCGGATATAAAGGCGTCACTAGCTCGCGATCACTCGCATGCCGGACTGCTGCGTAGTCGTCGTAGGTGTGATCGCGTTCGGCAGGTCCAGGCAGAGAATAGAGCTGGGGAAAAAGCAAGAAGGCAGGACCCATTAAGACAATGTAGACCACAGCTAGACCCAGAACGCCGAGGGTCTCTTTTGAGTCTGAGTCTGGGTCACGTAGGCGCGGACGACCGTGCTGCTTTGCCTCTTCGACGGTGCCGCGATGAACTGCGTAGTTTGTTACCTTCTTATAGCCTTGGAAGACCTCCGGGTCGTCTTCATAGTGAGAATCCAATTCCTCGTGCCATTCGAAGGTATTGGCGGATCCACACATGGGACAGGCACCGTCTTGGCAATCGTTGTGCCCCCGATCCATGAGCACCGGCCACAATAGAGTTTCTTCGTGGCGAGTAGGACCGCGAGAATCAAGACTGCGAAGGGCCCAATTATTAGCGCCGCCGCCACACTGGCGCCAGTCCACCATTTCCAGTTCTTGTAGGTAAACAGGAATTTCAGCACGACTCTGCTCCTCTAGTTGTGCTCTGAACAAAGGATAGCCGAGCCTCGGCTGCGTCGCAACGAGAGAGGGCGTCCGTTGCTTCGAAGCGACGTTGAAACTGAATCCGGGTGGTCGTTTCCTGGTGCAACAGAGCCTTACCGGACCGGAACCTTCCAAGCGCCCCTGGTTGACCGGGTGTTAGTTGAGATCCGTGCAGGTCAGGCAGGCGAAGGCTGTTCGCCCTCCGAGAGCCCCGGTACGGTCTTCGGCTTCTCGGGACGAAGCACTTCCTGCTCGTCGGGGGTTTCTTCCGGCGCGGCGCTCACCGGGAGGGCCGGAAGCTCGCGTCCTTCAATCAGCGCCTGGATTTCGTTACCGTCGAGGACTTCGCGCTCTAGCAGTGCTTCGGCAATCCGCACGACCGCATCCGAGTTATCGTTGATGCGCTGTTTCGCTTCCTCGTAGGCGCCGTTGACCAAGCCCGACACTTCGGCGTCGATGCGGATCGCCGTGGCTTCGCTGTAATCGCGGTGCTGCGCGATCTCCCGGCCCAGGAAGATCTGCTCTTCCTTTTTGCCGAAGGTCAGCGGACCCATCGAACTCATGCCCCACTCGCAGACCATCTTGCGGGCCATGTCGGTCGCCTGCTCGATGTCGTTCCCCGCGCCTGTGGTCGTCTGCTCGAGGAACATCTCCTCGGCGACGCGGCCGCCCATCAGAATCGTCAAGCGCGACGTGAGAAACTCCTTGCGATAGGTGTGCTTATCGTCGATCGGCAACTGCATCGTCACGCCGAGGGCCTCACCGCGCGGAATGATGGTCACTTTGTGCAGCGGATCGGAATGAGGCACCATGGCGGCCACGAGTGCGTGTCCGGCCTCGTGATACGCCGTGGTCTTCTTCTCCTCGTCGGTCAGCACCATCGAGCGGCGCTCGGGGCCCATCATCACCTTGTCTTTCGCCAACTCGATGTCGTGCATCGTGACGACCTTGCGGTTCTGGCGGGCGGCAAACAAGGCACTCTCGTTGACCAGGTTGGCCAGGTCCGCGCCCGAAAAACCGGGCGTGCCGCGTGCCACCACCATCAAGTCCACGTCTTTCGCCAGCGGCACTTTGCGGACGTGCACGCGAAGGATGCCCTCGCGGCCTCGTACGTCCGGGCGGTTCACTACCACGCGCCGGTCGAAACGGCCCGGCCGCAGCAGCGCCGGGTCCAGCACGTCGGGTCGGTTCGTCGCGGCGATCAGGATGACGCCCTCGTTCGAGTCAAACCCGTCCATCTCGACCAGCAATTGGTTGAGCGTCTGCTCGCGCTCGTCGTGGCCGCCGCCCAGGCCCGCGCCGCGGTGCCGTCCAACGGCGTCAATCTCGTCCACGAAGATGATGCAGGGAGCGTTCTTCTTGCCCTGCTCGAAGAGGTCGCGCACGCGGCTCGCGCCGACGCCCACGAACATCTCGACGAAATCCGAACCCGAGATCGAGAAGAACGGGACGTTCGCTTCGCCCGCGATGGCCCGTGCCAACAACGTCTTGCCCGTGCCCGGAGGACCCACTAACAGAACGCCTTTCGGGATGCGGCCGCCGAGCTTCTGGAACTTCTGCGGCTCACGCAAGAACTCGATGATCTCTTGCAGTTCGTCCTTGGCCTCGTCCACGCCCGCTACGTCTTTGAACGTGATCTTCTTCTGCTGGCTGGTCAGCAGGCGCGCCCGGCTCTTGCCGAAGCTGAGGGCCTTGTTTCCGCCGGCCTGCATCTGCCGCATCATGAAGATCCAGAAGCCGAACAGCAGGATGAAGGGCGAGGCGTTGAGCAGCACGGTCAGCCAGGTCGGATAGCTCGAGGCCTCGACTTCAATCGTCGTTCCACTCTCTTCAAGTACTTGGATGATGCCGTCGTAGTCCAACGGAAAGACGGACTTCACCATCTTGCCGTCCTTGAGCTTGCCCGCAACCTGGTTGCGATCGCTGATCTCGACGCTTGCGACGCTTCCGGCCTTCACCAGGTTCCGGAACTCCGAGTAGCTAATGTCTTCGGCGCGGCCGGCGCCGCCCGTCCGTACAACCTGCCATAGCAGGATGGCCGTTGCCAGCATTAAGAGCCAGAAAATAGCGGTCTTGACGGTGGAGTTCACGATTAGGCTTCCTTGCCGCCGCCTCCGGACGAGCAGAGCGGCGCTTTTAACTCTTAGACGCTGTTAGCTCACCATTCGATTTCAAAAAATTGATTCGGTGTCGAACCGATCCATCCCGGACCGGTGCCGTCAGCCGGCTTCCGTGATCTCGAGAAGCGTCTCGGCCCCTTCCTGCGCGGCAAACTGCTCGGCTGGACCGAACCCGCGTGTCCAGACAATGGTTTCAGCGCGCGGCCCTTTCTCGGGTCCGCCTTCGGGACCGTAGAGCGTCTCGGCCCAAGCGGTCACGACCGGCCAGCCGGCACGCTTCCAAACCTCGATTCGGCGCTCCTGGAACAGGGCCTTGAGCTTCTTGGGCCTTGAACGCCCCAGGGGTTGGTACCGGTCACCTGCCCGCCAGCTCCGCAAACGTAACGGTTTAGGGACCTTATGCCAATCGAGAATCTGCTGCCGTTTACCATTATAACCATCTTTCACATCGGCTCGACGGAGCAATCTCAATACCAAAACGCTTGACGTGCCGGGGATCTCGAAGCGTCCCGGCGCGTCGACCGTTACGCTGAACTCGGCCCGGCCAGCCGTCCGGGCGGTGTCGGAGCGGGCCAGTAAGATCCGGTCGAATGACTTCGTCCCCGTGGCCCCCGGCAGGTCAACCGACCCGCTGCCCATGTCGAGCAGACCCCGGAGGCTTTCGATGTGCTCGAAATCAATGCCACGCAGGTCGCCACGGACCTGCTCGAGCGCCGCGCGCAGCAGCCTCCGCTGCACGGCCAGCGGTAGCCGGGCCATTGCCTCCACGCTCAGACGCACGCCTTCGGGCCCCGTACCGTCGGTTGCCGGCTCGACCACCCCCGAGCCGAGGGCCGGCAGCGTCTCGGCCCAGTACGCCTCTTCGGCTTGGGCCCAGTCGGCCATGCGCGCGAGCGTCTGCTCGACGTTGGGATTCCAGTCTTTGGCTAGTAGCGGCATCAGACTATGGCGTAAGCGGTTCCGGTCGAACGCTTCATCCGCGTTGGAGGAATCCTCGTGCCACTCATGTCCCCGGGACCCCAAGTACGCGATCACCTCAGCGCGGCTGACGCCGAGCAAAGGCCGGATCACGCTTCCACCCAAAACCGGGTGAATCCCCGACAGGCCCGCGCTGCCCGCCCCTCGCAGCAGCCGGTAGAGCACGGTTTCCGCCTGGTCCGAGCGGGTGTGGCCTACTGCCGCCTTGTCAACAAGTCCGTCTGCAATCAATCGGTGAAACCACTGATATCGCGCTTGGCGGGCCACTTGCTCGAGGTTTTCGCCCCTCCGGTCGGCCTCGGCGCGCACATCCACCGAATGAACGTGACAATCGAGCCCGAGGCCCTCCGCCAGGCTGCGGACAAAGGCCTCGTCTTCGTCCGACTCGTCTCCGCGAAGCTGGTGGTTCAGGTGGGCGACCGCCAGCGAGATATCCAGGTCCGCGGCCAATTCCCGCAACACGTGCAGAAGCGCTACCGAGTCGGGCCCGCCCGACACAGCGACAGCCACCCGGTCGCCGGCTCGCACCATCCTGTGCTGGGCGATCGTTTGTGCGGCCTTACGGGTCACGTTTTCATTGTAGGTGGGACGTGTTTCCGTGAATCGTGATTCGTGAGTCGTGAGCCACGGCCAACGCTCCGATGAACAGGGGAAAATGGGTTCGTCCTTGGCCCTCGGGATTGGCTTTGTTTGGCCCGCTACGAATTGGGTTCGTCTTGGCACCTCGCGATTGGGTTCGTTCTTGCCCCGGCCACATCGGGGTCGTTGCTGTCCCACCGGAATTAGGTTGGTTTCGTTGCCGGCTCCGTCAGCGGTCGTGCGGGGGCCGTGCCCCTACATCGAGGGGTCGGGTCTGCCTGCGGTGTCGGGTCTTGCCCGCTGGGAGTCTACGCTAGCCGGGTGCGCCGTTGTTCAGCCAGGCGACGATCGCTTCTTGCTTCGCCTTGGACAGATCGCGGACCACCGGCATGTAGCGTGGATCCTCGATGGGATAGCTGAAGACCTGGAGCAGCTTCGGGATCCAACCGCCATCTCGGATCGCCGCGGGGTCGGTGAGAGGAACAAAACTCATGAACGGGTAAAGCCGTGCGTACTGCTCCATGATCGGCTGAATGTTCTCCCAGGTCGGGGCGACGTTGAACTCGTCGTGAACGAGGATGCTGAGGAAGGTCTCGCGATCGGGATGGGCGATCGCGGGGTTCGGGCGGAAGCTCAACGCATAGACCTGCCCGTCGATAAAACCGCGGGCGTCCCCAGGGTTGCCACCCTCGATCGTGACCGTGGCGCCGCCGTTCGAATCCGTGAGGACCGATCCGGGCGTGAAGCTGAGGAGCGTCCCGCCAGCCCCGGCGACACCCACCGGCGGCGGCGGCCGCCCAGGCAGCCGGTTGGTTGCGTCCGCGATCAGGATCTCGACGCCTTCTTGCGCGGCGCCGAAGCGCCCGGCCCATAGCTGGATCTTCGCCTGGGTCTTTGCTTCCATGCGGAAGACGTAGGGTGTGGCGTCGACGTATAGCCCCGAGGCATCTTCTTGGAAGGCCGGCGTTCCCGGGCTGCCAACGGTGATCGGCGCGTTCAGGAGGTCATTGTAGTCCGCGTCGGACAGGCCGGAGAGATCGAAGTCTTGGATCAGCGCGCGCGTCTGACGAGCGCTGTCTGAGTAGTCGACGGTCCCCAGCGAGACAGTAGGTCCCTTGGATGCCCTGAATGAGACCTCCAGAGTGCCAAGGGCCGGGGGGGTCGGGGGTGCCGGGGGTGGGTGGCGAACCCAGGGGATCGCGTTGAGCAGGTCGATCGTCAGACGTCGGTCACGTACGATCGCGGGCCCGAAGTTCAGACCTTGAACCTGGGTGCCGACAGGGCGGAGCAGACGCCCCTCGACGAAGTTGATCGGCGCGTCCGCCTCTCCTGGGCCGATCGTCCCCACGATCCGGGCTAGGCAGCGCGAGGCGGGCGGACGCGAGTTAGCCGGTTCCTGGAACGGCTGGTCGACCACGAACTTGATCGACAACAACTCCGGGCTGCGCTTTTGCAAGGACTGCAACACGTGCGAGGTGATGTTGCTGCCCCACGACGGGCGCACCAGGACCGACTGGTAGGCCGCGCTCACGCCAAGATAGTCCTGGAACCAAACCGGTTCGAAGTCCGCGGTGACCGAATTGTCGCCGTCTCCGATCTGCAACTGCAGGCCGTACAGCATCGACACGAACTGCTGCTGTGGGTCGAGGTCGACGATCTTTGCCGGGACGCCCCCGTCGCCCCAGTTGTCCGTCGACGCGACCCCCTGGCCGACGAGGGTGTCGGTCGATCCGTCGCCCGTGCCGTCGTCGATGACGCTCTGCACGATGCAGTCGGACAGCTTAAAGTAGGCGTTGCCGTCGGGGTTCCACCCTGGGGCTGCGGGATTGCGATTGGCAAGGTTGTAGTTCGACGAAGTGTTGTTGATCGTCGACGGTCCGGTGGTGAATTGCCCGGCAAAGTGGATGCGTGGCAGGTCGAGGTAACTCGTGGCGGCGCGATCCTTCGATGCGGACGAATCAAGGTAACTCATGGTTTTCTCCGCGCTGTTGTTTCAATTTGAGAATAAAACTGAATAGTATGCTCGGGTAGAATCTCATAACTGCTTTTGGAAGTCAAGGAATATGGGCGGTAGCGGGTCGGCTTCGCGTTCGTTGCACTTCGGGGCCGCCCTTTTGCGGCTTTCGGCGCGCAGCGCTTGGTCGCTACTGCACAGTCGGCCTTGCGGGTTGGCCATGGGGCATGAGGCGCCCGAACTCCCCGCGCAAGCGTCGCGCACGTCAAACTGAACCGCTACCATAAAGTCGACGTCACGACCAGGAAAGAGTGTTAAGATAGGGTCGCTATTGGCCGAATTCACTGATCCAGGAAGGACCCTTATCATGGCGAATCAAGTTGGAAACGGTCCTCTATCGTCGGAAGAAGCGGAAATCCTGTCGACGGATGCTCCAACGGCACTGGACCCCCGATTGCAACGGTTGGTGGCCCGGCGCCTTTATGGAGCCATCGAGCGCCCCGGTACGTCGACAGGGCGGGACGAAGTAGCCGTTATCGCGAAGGTCACGGACCGGGACGCTTGGGAAGGGCTTAGCGACGTCCGAATGGGTGGCGTGGTCGGGGGGGCTGACCAAGATGGCACTTTGATCGTGACGGCGCGAATTCCCGTGACGAGAATCGAGTACCTGCGCCAACAGCCTTTCGTCAGAAGCTTGAAGGCAACGCAGCCTCTCCAACCCACGCTTAATCGGACGATCGCGGAAACCGGCGCAAGAGCAGCCCTGCTGCCCGCCGGCAACCAGTCCGACGGCGCCGCCGGCGTGGTCGTAGGAATTGTGGATTTCGGATTCGATTTCGTACACCGCAATTTTCGGAATCCGGACGGCAGCACACGAGCGATCTCGATCTGGCGTCAAGCCGGGCCCGCCAACCCCGCCAGTCCATTCGGATACGGGCGGGAGTTCAGTCGAGACCAAATCAACGCTGCTTTGCAACAGCCGGATCCTTACGCGGCCCTGGGATACGAGCCGTTTCCCGACAGCGCCCTGCCCAGCCCCGGAACGCACGGCACTCATGTTGGTGACATTGCGGCCGGGAACGGCCGCGGGTCGGGAACTCCCGGTGTGGCCCCCAGTGCGGAGATTATTTTCGTCGATGTCTCGGCAAGCGACCTCCCTCGGGAAGGGCCCGAAGTCGTTGGATCGTCGTTCGGCGATTCCACCCGCTTATTGGAGGCTCTTCTTTACATCTTCGACAGAGCGGGCGACCGGCCGTGCGTTGTCAATGTCAGCCTGGGAACAAACGGGGGGCCGCACGACGGGAGCACGTTAGTGGAGGATGGCTTGGACCGGCTCATCCGAGGCGGGCCCAACCGGGCCGTCGTGATTGCCGCGGCCAACTCGTTTGCGGACGGGATCCACGCGGTTGGCAATGTCTCGGCTGGCGCGCCTGCCGACTTGATCTGGCAAGTCAGACCCGGCGACACCACGCACAACGAGCTCGAGCTGTGGTATGGCGGCGAGGATCAATTCGCCGTCGAACTGATTGCACCCGGCGGAAACAGCCTCGGTAGAGTGGAGCCAGGCCAAAATGGGGCGGTTCGACTCGGTGGGGAAGTGGTCATTTTTGCCGCGAATCGATTGGCCGACCCAAACAATGGTGACAACCAGATCGGCGTTTTCCTCGAGAGCGGATTGCCGTCGGGGTCATGGACGGTCAGGCTGCATGGGGTGAGCGTTCAAGACGGAGGATTCCATGCCTGGATCGAGCGTGATGATCGGAATCCATCGAACTTCGCTCCGCCTCACGACAACAGCATGACCCTGGGTTCCATCTCCTGCGGCCAGGAAACGACGGTGGTTGGTTCCTACGACGCCCATGCGGCTTCCCTGCTGCTTTCCTTCTTCTCGAGTTCCGGTCCCACGAGAGACGGCCGGCAGAAGCCGGAGGTCTCCGCGCCGGGTCACGCTGTATTTGCGGCCCACTCGCGAACTCTGACAGGCACCGTTCAAAAGTCCGGAACGAGCATGGCCGCTCCGTCGGTCAGCGGCGTCATCGCGCTGATGATGGCCCAGGCGCAGGCGCAGGGGACCCCGCTCGCGTCGGCGGACATCCGTCGTATCCTGAGACAGACGGCGCGACGGAATCCTCCCTCCGGCACAGACTGGCATCCTCGGCACGGCAACGGCCGCGTGTCGGCAGCGGGCGCGGTCGAGGCGGTGATGGGGCTTGCGCCGCCGCGGCCTGTCGCTTCGCGGGGCCGCGTGCGCAGAAAGGCCGCCAAAAGAAAGGCCGCGGGACGGTGAACTTTGGCGCCAGTAACGGACTCCCGATGGGGATGACGGCAACCGAACACCCGACGGGCGTCCCCCGAAGCGAGGGTGGTTCCGTGCAACCTGCGTATAGGCGGGGTAACCTGCGTATAGGCTGGCGGCAGGCATCTCGCCGCCACAGTTTTCGGTCGCCACTGGGGTGAGACATCATGACACTCGAGCCAGAGGAATTGGGCCAATTTGAGTCCTCGACACCGGGCGACGAAGCGGACCGAAGTCCCGATGAAGTGATCTCCGCGATCTTCAAGGTGAGCGAGCCCGACTATGTTCCTCCCGGGATCAAAGTGCGCGGCCGTATTGACGCAGTGATGTTCACTGGTGAAGTGCCGGCGCGACACCTTCGGGAAGTCGAGTCAGATCCGCGCGTCGTGTCGGTAACGCCTTCCAAGACTCTCCGGATGATTGATTAGCCCAAGCTTCGCAATTCGGGGGTGGAGAAGGGGGAGTGACTGCCCCCCTTCGGTCCCAAGTCTAGAAGACCACGGTCCACCCTTCTTCACGGGCCTGCGCCCTCGTATAAGACACACCGTCGACCTTGAGTCCGTCCGAATTCAGTAAGGTAATGATCCCGCCCTTGTTGGAAAGTTGCACGTCTTGCGACAGGGGAACGAGACGCGCCTCGCCGGCCGCAAGCGAGCCATGAAGCGCCTGCTTGTTCTTGTTCTTATCCGCCAGGGCCCAGCCATCCAATTATCCGGTTGCCTCAGCAAGCCCCAAGAGGTAGTGTGGGGGCGTGGCTCGGCCGCCGTTTCGAAAGAGTCTGCGCCAGTTTCAGTCGGAATTCGCCACCGAGGAGGCCTGCCAACAGTACCTGGCCGCTTGTCGCTGGCCGGACGGGTTCGTGTGTCCTCGGTGTGAGCATCGGCGCGCCTACAGCTTGGAGAAACAACGACTTTGGCAGTGCGCGGCGTGCAGACACCAGGTCTCGCTGACGTCAGGGACGGTCCTGCACAGGACGAGGATCCCACTCACGGTTTGGTTCTGGGCTACGTACCTGATGACAACCGACAAACGGGGTGTGTCGGCAGTACTTCTTCAGCGTCAGCTGGGGTTGTCACGTTGCGAAACCGCCTGCTAACACAGCCATCGAAAAGCCGGACATTTGCGCCGTGCGTTATCACACTTCGTTCCCTGGTTCCACACTTTGGAGCCATAGAGGACCGGCCCGCGCGCCTCGCGCGACAGCCCAACCACACGGGCTCGGCATGGCCCACAATGGGACCATGAGACGCTTTCCGTCGCGTAGACACTTCCTTGCATCCAGCTTGGCGATGTACCCGCTGGGCGCGGCCTCGGCCGCCGAGCCCACCAGAGCACCCTCGGGCTCGCTGACCGATGTCCCCGGCGTGAAGGTCGGGCATTTCACGCATACTGAGCGGCCCACCGGCTGTACGGCGGTGCTGACCGAGCGAGGGGCGGTGGCGGGCGTCGACGTGCGAGGCGGCGCACCCGGGACGCGCGAAACGGACTTGCTGCGGCCGGAGTCGCTAGTGCAGCGCGCGCACGGCGTCGTACTGTCGGGCGGCAGTTCCTACGGGCTGGCGGCGGCGGACGGGGTGATGCGTTATCTCGAAGAGAAGGACGCCGGATTTCGGTTCGGCGGTGGCGTCGTGCCGATCGTGCCGGCGGCAATCCTGTTTGACTTAGGTCTCGGTGACTCGAAGATCCGTCCCGATGCGGTCTCCGGATACGCGGCGGCGAAGGTTGCCACGACCGAGGCGGTCGCGCAGGGCAACGTCGGTGCGGGCGCGGGGGCGACGGTGGGGAAGATGTTCGGCGCGAAGCGCGCGATGAAGGGCGGGCTGGGTTCGGCGTCGGCGCGCTTGCCGGGTGGGCTGGTGATCGCTGCCGTCGTTGCGGTGAACGCGCTCGGCGACGTCGTAGACCCCGACAGCGGCGCGGTCCTCGCCGGGGCTCGCTCGGAAGATGGAAAAGCCCTCGTCAACACCATGGAGCAGATCCGCCAAGGGGTCAACATGCCTGCGGCGCGATCGGGCGAGAACACGACGATCGGCGTGGTCGCGGCGAACGTCGAGTGGACGCAGGCCGAGGCCACCAAGGTCGCGCAGATGGCGCATGACGGGCTGGCGCGGGCGATCCGGCCGGTGCATATGCCGTTCGATGGAGACACGGTTTTCGCGCTCGGCACGGGCGGTCGACGAGTCGACTCGCGGCTGCTCGGCTACGTCGGCGCGCTCGCGGCGGACGTGATGGCGCAAGCAGTCGTTTCGGCAGTGCTACAAGCCGAGAGCATCGAAGGGTATCCTGCGCACGGCGGCCTGGGATGAAACCGCCTCGCATGTAGATCAACGCAGATCAAGACCGTTGAAGACAGGCCAATAGGCACTTTGCAGAGGTTTGAATGCATATGAGAAGCGCTAAACCATGTGAGGCGCGCGCCTCCGGCAGGCAGGACCGGCGTCCGCGCCGGTCTTCTATGCGGTCATACCAGGGCTTCCCCAAAGAGACGTACGATTTGATGATGCGCCGATTGCTGCCTTTCGTGCTCCTACTGGCGTCCGCCTGTGCAGCGGATGATTACTTCCCTCCGCCCGATCGCGACGGCGGTTGGCGCGCTCCGGCTGATGCAGCAGAGGCGCTCCGGGTCGACCACGTCGATCAGGCCGTGCTCGATAAGGCTTACGAGTACATCCAAACCACAACCAAGAACGGCGGCCTGCTCGTCGCCCGCCGCGGCCGACTCGTCTACGAACGTTACTTCGGACGCGCACACCGCGACGCCAACCCCAACCACGCCTCCGTCGGCAAGTCGTACACCTCGATCGCCGTCGGCATCCTCATGGCCGAACGGCCCGATCTCTTCCCCGACGGACTGGACCAAAAGGTCTTTACGCCGACGTACTTTCCGGCGAAGCTCTTCCCACTACGCGACCCGCGCATGAAGGACATCAAGCTCGGCCAGTTGCTGTCCATGTCCGCCGGCATTCGCGGGAACAACCCCGGCATCGTTCGCGGAAAGGAAGTCACGCTGGACCCCGCCGGTCCCGACGGCTGGCAGGGCATGTACGACCCCATCGTCATCGGCGCCGAGGATGGCGAGCTTCGCGGCAAGCGAGTAACGGCGAAGACGCTATGGGTCGAACCCGGAGGCGGATACTCCTACGCTACCGCCTCGATCCATCTGGCCTCGATCATGCTGCGCCACATTGCCGGCATGGAGTTGGAAGAGTACGTACGCCGCAAGCTGGCCGAGCCGATGGGCTTTGGACGCTTCGGCTGGGGATACAAGAGCATGATCCCCGGCCACACCGCCGGCGGCGGAGGCGTCGCCCCGCGCCCGACCGACATGCTGCGCTTCGCCTACTTGCTGCTACGCGAAGGCCGCTGGGGCGATCGTCAACTCGTCCCAGCCGAGTACGTGCGCCGCGCCGGGAGCCCGTCGCCCTTCAACCCCCATTTCGACTACAGCTTGCAGTTCAACGTAAACGACAACGGCTATTGGGACGACATCCCGCGCGACGCTTTCTGGAAGCTCGGCTCGGGCGGCTTCTGCATCTACGTCGTGCCATCGCTCGACCTGGTTGTCTTCAAGATGGGTGGCCGCGACAACCAATACAGCCGGGAGAACACGCAGATGCCACCCGCCCCCGGCTTCACCTATGACGGCTCTCGCGACGGCTGGAAGGCCCCCGAGAACCCCGACCCCGACCCCTATCACAAGACTCTGCAACTCGTGCTCGCCTCGTTCACCGACCGGTAGCAAGACATCGGCCCAGGGACCGCCCCAACCCAGGCGTCGTTACCTTAGCTGTTTTTTTCAGAGTAGAAATGGGGCTGTCGTGGTCGGGCCGAACCATCTCTCGTTACAAGACCGCCGAGAAGCTCGGCGAGGGTGGCAGGGGCATCCACAAGGCTCACGGCACCAAACTCAAGAGCCCCGCGGTATCGACCGTGAGCCATTCGCACCCTCGATGCAGCTACTCCTCCCTGGGTCCAATCCACGCCTTAGTGCTTTCGAGGACCTCCGCCCCACAGCGCCAGCGCTCTCCGACACGCTCAGTCCACCGAACGGCGACCGTGACCAACACCCACTCATCAAGGGGGCCCCGAAGGTCTAACTGGAGTTCATGTACCGCTCCGACCCTATACGGCCGAGTAGGTTCCAGGCACAGCCCACCATACGACACATTGACGAGCGCGATCTCTTCCCCGGGAACCTTGCGGGACCACGCTCTGGAACCCGTCCTTTGCAGGCCGTAGCGACGATGAATGCGGCGATCCACCAACAGGTCGTCTCCGACCCCGAGGATGATACCACCAAAGAGGCCAGCCGCGCTCACCTGCGTGACCCGTTTTTTGTCTAGCTAAGCTAGGCTATGCGCGCCGGGGCTGAGGCTGACTTCGGAGCGGGTCGGCGAAATCGCAGCTTGCGCTGCTGTGCGTACATTGCCACAGTCAGAGGATCGGTGACGCCGAGGACAGAATAGATGGACTGCATTTCTAGATCAATCGATGCGCTGGTGGTCCCGAGCACCCTCGCGATCTGGTGTGCGTACAGGCCTTCTCTTACAAGCGCGGCCACGTCTCTCTGACGAGGCGTGAGCTTGTCGGTTCCGGGCAGAGATCCGAGTGCGGGCTCCTGCATCCCTAGTCCTAGGCCCAACAGATTACAGACCGGGCTACAGAGTAGCACAGGTCGGAACATTTTGCCAACAAATTGTTGGCTCTTGTCAACGCCCAATAGAAATGTCCCCCTCGGTAGCTCGATAGAAGTGTCCCCTTGTGTTTCTTGTTCGTAGGAGAGATATCGTCGTCGTCGGGGCTGTGGAACTGTGGGAATCGCGTAGCGATTTCCAAGGGGCGGTGGGAAGGGTGGAAAACCATCCACCGCTCCTCGAACCCGGTACTGCTGCCTCGAGAGATTTTCCACGCTTTCCATCCGACCCGGCATTTCCACAGCCCTCTTATGTATTCGCAGCCCGTTTTTTCCGTAACACAGCTCGCCGCCAGGGGTGGTCCGCCGCCGGCTTGCGCCCGCCCCCCGGACGCTGCTGTGGTGCTGGCTTCGTCCGCAGCTGTGGCGTCGGCGTGGCGATCACGTCGTGCTCGATCTCGTGCCCGTCAAACCTCACCTGCAAGCTCTCATCGCGCCACTGTTGGACCGTCACCCCCCCGCCCCCACGCCCTGGTTGCGTTTCGGCTTCAACTGCAAACAACGATTCTCGAAACGCACCACCCGGTCGTTGCTCACCACGCGTTCGTACTCGCAACAGAACACGCCTCGCAGCTCGGTGCCGCGGGGGAGCGCCTGGTGAAAGTCCGCTGCCGCCGCCGGCTCACAGGCGAAGCGCTCGTTGTGCTCGGCCAGGTACTCCTCGTCGAGATAACGGTTCGCCGCCTCGTACTCGACGATCCCGCGCAGCCGCATCTTCTTGATCAGGCGGTCTTGGTGCGTGCCGTGATGGCGCTCCACTCGGCCCTTGGCTTGCGGCGAGGAAGCCGCCATGATCGTAATGCCGAGCTTGGCACACATGCGCCCGAACTGCGTCTCGGGCTTGATTCCTGCCAGCGCTTCCCGCGACGTCGGCTGGCGCTGGTAGACGTTTTTCCAGTCGCAGTACAACGCCTTGGGAACGCCGTGTTGACGCACCCAGGCTGCGAGCAGATCGGCCGCGGCCCAGGTCGTTTCCTGGTCCGAGAAACGGCACAGCGCCACACCGGTCGCGTCATCGACGAAGTTCATCAGACAGGCTTTCGGGCCGCGTTCTTCCAGCCAGTGGTGGTGCGAACCGTCGAGTTGAATCAGCTCGCCGAAGTGCGCTTTGCGTTGGCGCCGGGTGCGATGCGGTTGGCGCTTGCGACGGCGGCTCCACAGACCCGCGGCGAGCATCCAGCGCCGCAGTGTTTCGCGCGGCACTTCCAGGCCGTGGTCGGCTGCCAGATGTTCCGACGCCAGCGTCGGCCCGAAGCGCTCGTGCCCCTCGCCCGCATAGTTCTCGCGCACCAACTCGAGAACCTGCTGGCGTCGCTTCTGATCGGCTCGGTTCGAAGCACGGCCGACGTTACCGTGCACCAAAGCCTTGGCCCCGCCCGCACGGTAACGCTTCTTCAGACGCTTCGCATGGCGGTAGCTGACCTCCAGCAGCTCGGCGGCTTCGGTCAACTTCAGTTCCCCTCGTTTCACTCGGCTCAGCACTTCGCCGCGCCTCAACTCCTTGGCACTCATCCATGTCCTTCCCACTCTCGGCTCCTCCTTCGGAGCCTCAGAGTAGGGGACATTTCTATTGGGCGCTCAAGGGGACATTATCATTGGGCTTCAACAACAAATTGTTGGCTCTGAATTGTTGCTGCCCAAGTGGCCTCGCCTCAGCCGCCAGGCTTGCCGAGGACCGATTCCTCGGTTCTCAGCTCTGCGGTCAACAGCGGATGCTCGGTCGCTTGCCGTCCTGAGTCTCGAAGAATCGAGACTCGGCAAGCCTGGAGACCACGCCGCGTAACGGCGGTCCAACCCGCTTTCCGTGGCCCAAGATCCGCGGCGTTTCCCCTGACCTCATGAAGACCCAAGCACCGACGCCGACCCAACGAGAACAGAGCCGCGGATGTGAATCCGCGGGCCCGCGGGCAACGCCCGCGACCACACCTTATTCTTTGCACGATATCGTAGACCCGTAGCGGGGTCATTTACGAGGACGGGACCTCTCGGCAGCCCGAGCGGGGATGGGTCTGGGATGTCCCTTGTCGCCGTTGATGAGCGCGTTGTATTTACAGACCCGTAGCGCGGATCTCTGTTTTGAAGTCCGCGGCTTTTCCTCCGACGAAACCTTCGCCCATCCGGCGGACGGCCAGTGGTTCTATGCCCGCTTTATGGACGACTGGGTGATCTTGGTTCCCACGCGGTCGCGGCTGCGGCGCGTGGTTCGCCGGGTCTATCGGATCTTGGGCGAGCTGAAAGTTACGGTGCATCCGTTCTGTGCACAGCACTCGCCGCCGGGAAGCTTTCGCCGTACTTGACAATAAAACACGGTGACTGTCCCCATCTTGCCCTGGACCCCGCCGGTCCCGACGGCTGGCAAGGCATGTACGATCCGATCGTCATCGGCGCCGAGGATGGCGAGATTCGCGGCAAACGAGTGACCGCGAAGACGCTGTGGGTCGAGCCCGGAGGTGGATGCTCCTACGTGACCGCGTCGATCCATCTGGCCTCGATCATGCTCCGCCACCTGACCGGCATGGAGTTGGAGGAGTACGTCCGCCGCAAGCTGGCCGAGCCGATGGGCTTTGGACGCTTCGGCTGGGGATACAAGAACATGATCCCCGACCACACCGCCGGCGGCGGAGGCGTCGCCCCGCGCCCGACCGACATGCTGCGCTTCGCCTACTTGCTGCTACGCGAAGGCCGCTGGGGCGATCGTCAACTCGTCCCGGCCGAGTACGTGCGCCTCGCCGGAAGCCCCTCGCCCTACAACCCGCATTTCGACTACAGCCTGCAGTTCAACGTGAACGGCAACGGCCGTTGGGACGACATCCCGCGCGACGCTTTCTGGAAGGTCGGCTCAGGCGGCTTCTGCATCTACATCGTCCCTTCGCTCGAACCTGGTCGTCTTCAAGATGGGCGGCAGGGACAACCAGTACAGCCAAGAAAACACGCAGATGCCGCCGGCGTCGGGCTTCACCTACGACGGGTCTCGCGACGGTTGGAGGCCCCCCGACAAACCCGATTCCGACCCCTACCACAAGACCCTGCAACTCGTGCTCGCATCATTTGCCGACCGTGATTAAGGTACCGACTGTGAGAGAGCAATCCCGGGTTTCGGGAGGGCTAGAACGAAAAAGGCCGAGTCGCAAACCGCCGCAGGGACATGGCCTGGGCGAAAAAACCTGTCCGGCTGTGACGTCGGTTGTTCCCGACAGTTATCCGCAGTATGCTGTAACCGTCGTGCCTCGCAGGAAAGGACGTCAAGATGACAGAACAGAAACAAAACGGCCTCGGTCGACGCTTAATCCTCAAGTCGGGGGCCGCGTTCGCCAGCATCGCCGGCCTCGGTTGCGCGACGAGTTCGGATGCCGACTCGGACCGGTCGCTGGTTTTCCGGACGCCGCTGTGCGACCTACTTGGGATCGACTACCCCGTTGTTCAGGCTGGGATGGGAGCGGCGGCAACCCCGCAGCTTGCCGCCGCGGTGAGCAATGCCGGCGGCTTGGGAATCGTCAGTGCCTCTTGGAAGAGCCCTGAAGTTGGACGCAAAGAAATTCAAGCCACAAGGGACCTGACCGAGCGGCGGTTCGGTGTCAATCTATTAGTGGCCCAGGAGCTGCGAGAGCCCGTCCCCGCGAGCGCTGTCACTGCTGAGGTGCTGGCTGAGTTGGAGCGGCGGACAGCTCCGCTGCGAGACGAAGTTGGAGCTTCCCCGCTCTCCAGGCCGCTCGTGCCCGTGCCCGACCGAGTGAACGAGGTTCTCGAGATGATTCTTGAGGAACGCCCGGCCGTCCTGAGCCTCGCGATGGGAGATCTCGGCAAGGAGTGGTCAGACCGGTTTCACGAAGTCGGGACAAAGATCATTACCATGGTGACTACGCTTGGGGAGGCGCGGGTCGCGGCGGCGTCAGGGGCGGATGCCATCGTCGCGCAAGGCGCCGAGGCAGGCGGTTTCCGTTCGCAGTTCAAAAAGGCAGGTTTGGGGAATGCGTCTCGTGAAGGCGGTGTATCGACGCTGCCCTTGCTGCGCGAACTGGCGACATCCATCCGCACTCCCTTGATCGCCGCCGGCGGCATTACCGACGGCCACGGCCTTGTCGCGGCCCTTGCGCTCGGCGCTCAAGGGGTCTTGATGGGGTCGCGCTTCGCAGCCACGCGGGAATCTAAAATGCCGGGTGTCGAAAAGCAAGCGATGGTCGACCGTCGAGCTGACGAGACGATCCTGACCAATCGAATTGCCGGTTGCTGGTCGCGGGTTTTGACCAACCGGCTTTCGGAGTTCGCTAGCAAGGTCCCTTTCCCGGTCCTTCCGTTCCCTCTGCATGGCCAAGCCTTTAGGAGGCCGCTCAGGAACCATCTCGGCGACGGTCCCGAGCACCGAGCTCTTTGGGGAGGGCAGAGCGTTGGGACAATTCAGGACATTCCGGACGCGGCGCAGATCGTACGAGACGTCGTCGAACAGGCGCACGACCTGCTCTCGAATCGGCTCCACGAGACAGTGAGCCTCAGCTAAGCCTGCTAACTAACGGGGCCTTGCCATTGGCAAGGTCCGCAACCCCGCAACCACACATTGCGACCGGGGAGCAGGACTAAGTCTAACGGAAGGAATTACCTAGCGCCTGGCTAAGGATCACCGTCGGGATCGGGTTCCCACCACCCAACGTCCAACGTGGGCACAAAACCCGTTTCCGGGACCCGACCCGCGCTAGACTGGACTTCTCCGCACAGAACCGGTCGGAGGCAAATGAGAGCACGATCACGCGGCAGTGTAAAACCGAGCGTCGCGAGCGCCCTTCCCCTGCTCCTCTCGCTCCTCGGCCTGGCCTGTGCGGCCTGCGGGGAGCCCCCGCAACACCACCGCTGGGAAAGCATCCAGCTCTCGTTCACCGGACCGCCGTCGCAATCGCTCGGCAAGGACAACCCCTTCGCCGTCCGCCTCGATGTCGTGTTCGTCTCGCCCGACACGCGCGAATTGCGCGTCCCGGCCTTCTACGCCGGCGATGGAGCGGGCGGCCCGGACGGGGACGTCTGGCAAGTCCGTTTCTCAGCTGATCAGAACGGCCGCTGGACCTACCGCACCGACTCCGACCACCCCTCCCTCGATGGGATCGAGGGCGTCTTCCACGTCGTCGACCCTCGCGCCGACGCGCCGGACTTCTATCGCTGGGGCCGGCTCGAATACGTCGGCGAGCCGTATCTGAAATTCCGAGACGGCGGCTACTGGGTCAAGGCCGGTGCGGACGATCCGGAAAACATCCTCGGCGAAGCCATGGGAGACTGGGCCTCCAAACGCACACAGATCGATTACATCGCAGACAAGGGCATCAACTCGATCTACGTGATGACCCACAACCTCGACGGCGACGCCAACGACGTCTGGCCCTGGATCGGCGCGACGTCCGAAGAAGCCAAAACCCACTCGGACCGCTTCGACATCGCCAAGCTCGAACAGTGGCGCGACTTCTTCGTCTACCTGCAAGAATCCGGCGTCGCGCTGTACATGATCCTTGAAGATGACAGCGCCTGGACCGGCTACGACCGGCCCGCCTACTACCGCGAGATGGTCGCGCGCTTTGGAGACCTGCCGGCCCTCTACTTCAATGCCGGCGAAGAAGCCAACGAGAACTATTCGCTCGACGAATCGATCGAGCACATCAAGCTGCTCGCCTCAATCGACCCCTACAACCACCCCCGCGCCATCCACAACGTGCAAACGCCGAGGACGAAGTACATCGACACCACGGAGCTTGACCTCACCAGCATTCAAACCTGGCCGACCAGCCCGGCGAGATTGAACGAGTTGGGAGTGATCTGGGCCGAAGCCTGCCTGGCACGCGGTAAGCGCCCTCTGGTCGTCAACTTCGACGAGGCCCGGCCGCCGGAAGATCGCCGCGGCGTTTGGGCGGTCTACATGGCGCGCGGGCTGTGGGAGCCGATCGTCTACTCGCCCGACAGCTTCGCAGTGCACGAGCCGTTGTGGACGGAGTTGGCCGCCGCCAAGCAATTCATCGAATCGCTGCCGTTCGCCGAGATGTTCCCGGCGAATCGGCTGCTGAGCGAAGGCAGAGGCTTCTGCTTGGCCAAGCCAGGCAAGGCGTATGGGGTGTATCTCCCCGCCGGGGGTTCGGTCGCGCTCGAAGCACCGGAAGGCGCGTATCGCGTCGCGTGGTACGATCCGCGCGAAGGCCGTTTCCTCGACGAGCAGAGCGTCTCCGGTCCAAGGCTGGAGTTGACCGCGCCGGATGACCAAGATTGGGCCGTCCGCGTACTGGCTGTCAACCCGCGGCCGACGGCGCCCTCGGCAGCTTCGGCCCGCGTCCATTCGCTGCAAAGTGCAGCGGTCGATCTCACGCTGGCCTTGTGGGACACCGACGCACCGGAGATTTACGACGTTGAAATCGTCAGCCCTCCGAGCCACGGAGCGCTCGCCGGTTCCGGCCCCGCGCGAACCTACACGCCCAACCCCGGCTTCACCGGGCAGGACCGCTTCACGTGGCGTGCCTCCGGCGACGGCTGGACCTCGAACACGGCGTCGGTGGTGATCTACGCCAACGCCTCGGGCGAGAACAGCCGACCGCGGGTCGACGACCAAAAGGTCACCGTCCCTGCTGGTGGCGAACTGTTGATCAACCTGCGCTACACAGATACGGACGGCCCCGGCCCGCACCTGTGGACGATCCGCCGCCCGCCCGAACACGGCCGACTCGACGGCGCTGACAACGACGTTCTCTACACGCCCCAGCCAGGCTTTACCGGCACGGACAAGTTCAGTTGGGCCGTCAGCGACGGGCTGAGCCGCTCGCGGAACGCGACCGTGACAATCTCGGTGCGCTAGCGCGGCTTTCATCTGCGCTACCCTGCGTGCATTCCCCGTCCCATGCTCTTCGCCATCCTCCTCTACTCCGCCCTGCTGATCGCCCTGGGGTTTTTCACCTCCCGCCGGGTGAAGCGCGCCGCTGACTTCTACGTCGCCGGACGGGGGCTGAGTGCACCGCTGCTGTTCTCCACCTTCCTCGCCGCGAACCTCGGCGCCGGGTCGACGGTGGGCGTCGCGGGGCTCGGATACCGCGACGGCCTCTCGGCGTGGTGGTGGGTCGGCTCGGCCGGCATCGGGTCGCTACTGCTCGCGTTCGCAATCGGACCGCGTATCTACCGCATCGCTTGCGACCACGACCTCTTCACGGTGGGCGACTACCTCGAGCTGCGCTACAGCCGCACGGTGCGCTTGTTGATGGCCGCGATGCTGTGGCTCGGCTCGCCCGCGATCCTTGCGGCGCAGTTGATCGCCATGGGATTCATCTTCAACGTGGTCGCGGGGCTGCCGCCGGCGTGGGGTTCCGTGCTGGGCGGCGTGCTCGTGACCATCTATTTCACCGCCGGCGGGCTGCTCTCCTCCGCGTGGGTCAATCTGGTGCAAGTCATCGTCAAGGCCGTGGGCTTCACGCTGGCGCTGCCGTGGGCTTTGCACCACGTCGCCGGGTGGGACGCGATCCGAGCCGCCTCGGCCGCCGCCACGACCGAAGCATCAACCGTGAGCGCCGCCAGCTACCTCAGCCTCACCGGCATCGGGTGGGACGGCATCCTCGGCTACGCGGTCGTCTTGATTCCCTCGTTCTGCATCTCGCCGGGGCTGATTCAGAAACTCTACGGGGCGAAGTCCGAGGGAACGATCCGCACCGGCGTTGGCCTGCAAGGGGTGACTCTGCTCGCCTATTCGTTCATGCCCGTGCTGCTCGGTATGGCGGCGTTCGCGCGCTTTCCGGGACTCGACAATCCTGAGTTGGCACTCCCGACCCTGCTCGCGGAAGCGTTCCCGCCGTGGCTGGGCGGGTTGATGCTCGCGGCGATTTTTTCGGCCGAGGTCAGCTCGGCGGATGCCGTACTGTTTATGCTCTCAACGTCGGTCGCGCGCGATTTGGTGCAGCCGCTGAGCCGAGGGGAGATGTCCGACCGCCGGTTGCTGCGCGTGACGCGAACGACTGCCGTGATCGCGGGCTTCGTCGGCGTGGCGCTGGCCGCTTGGCTGCAATCGATCGTTAGTGCGCTGTTGATTTTCTACAGCCTGTTGGTGGTCAGCCTGCTCGTCCCTCTAATCGCCGGACTTTATTCCCGCCGCACCACAGCCGCCGCGGCCACCGCGTCGATCGTGACCGCCGTGCCCGCCACCCTATCGGTTCACCTGCTGACGAACGGCCAAGGTTGGGGCCTACTGAGTCCGGTAGGCCTGGGCATTCTGGTAAGCCTAGTGACTCTGGCCGCCTTTTCACTGAAGCGCATCAACAACTGAGCAAGCCGGAGTGAAACCACAGATGAACATGGACGAACACAGAGCAAACCTCGTTACCGCAAAGCACACAAAGCCTTTCGCCTTTCTTGGCGAACGTAGCGGCACTTTGCGCCTCTGCGAGAAACGCGGAGAGTTAGACGACCAAACCATCAGCCCTTTCAGACGGAAGCGTACCCGCCCTGCCATCGTCGTCGCAGCTCTTGTCTCCCTGACCAGTGTGGGCGAGGCTGCCACCCTCGGGCTCGCTGAGTTGGTCCGCGACGCAGAACTGATCGCTGCGGTCAAAGTCCTCTCGACCGACGAGACGGCGATGCCGGCGGACGGTCCCATGTACGTCGACGCGAAGATCCTCAAAGTCGTCAAAGGACCTCTTCGCGGGGCCAGGAACATCCGCTTCGGAGCCAGCGCCTGGGTCGGGCCGACCTATCGTTCTGGTGAAGAGCGGATCGTCTTTCTCAATCCCATTCCCCGACGCCACGCCTACTACGCCAAGGCTTCCTGGAGTAGTCTTGAGGCCGGGAAGGCCGATGTGTTCTTCGTCAATGAGACCCTCGACGAGTGCTCGGAAGCGTCGTTGCGTGACCTTCTGAAAACAACCGAGGCTCTATCGCAGGCATCGCTGACGCTCGAATCCCAGCTCGTCCAAGCCCCTGACACTGGCCGGCGCTTGTTCATTCAGCTCGTCAACAACAGCAGCCAGACCTTATGGCTGAATCTCTCCGGACTGGTGACCCGTGTCGAGGCCAATCAGGTAAGGCACGCACTTCCTGTGACGTGGGACCGGACTGCCGGACAGGAATGGGTTTCCCTGCCGCCGGCTGACAGGCTCTCAGGAAGCGCTTCTGCTGAGCAACTCACCGGCGCCGGCAAGCTAACGATCACACTCAGTCACCGCTCCGTCCGATTTCCTCATGCTTCGTGGATAGGCTCCCGCAGCATCACCGTAACAACACGCAAGTAACCGCGACGGCCACCGACCCGCGAGAGGTCGCTAGACTTCCCAGGGTCCGCTAGGCCCCTTGTTGTTCTCGGCAGCGCTCGAACTCTTCCATCTCAGTCTTGCTGCCGACAACGAGCCCTGTGCGCTGGTGAATGTCTTTCGGTTGGATTTCAAGTATCGATTTCTCTCCATCGGTTGCCTCTCCGCCCGCCTGCTGGGCGATGAAGGCGATGGGATTGGCTTCATACAGCAACCGAAGCTTGCCTTCCGGATACGTTTTCGTCGGTGGGTACAGGAATACCCCTCCTTTGAGCAGGGTGCGATGAAAGTCCGCAACAAGAGAACCGATGTATCGCGAAGTGTACTTACGGTCCAGTTCGCCGCTGCGCAGGCGCCTCAGGTATCGCTGGTAGACCTCAGGATAGGTATCCGCGTTCGCTTCGTTTGTTGAATAAATCTTGCCGTGGTCCGGCATGCACATGTTGTCGTGGCTCAGCACATAGGCGCCGATAGCGGGGTCCAGGGTGAAACCGAACACTCCCTGCCCGGCGGTGTAGACCAAGATCGTGGACGACCCATAGACGACATATCCGGCGGCCACCTGCTTGTAGCCGGGCTGCAGGGCGACTGCGCTCGGATCGCCGCCTTGCAACTCTTCGGGCCGGTGAAATATCGAAAATATGGTCCCTACGCTGACGTTGACATCAATATTGGACGAGCCGTCTAGCGGATCGAAAATGACCACAATGGGGTATCCACTTGACTCAGGTAGCCCCTAGGCGTTGTGGTTTGGTCGATCCATGGACGCCAGCACACTGCACCCAGAATGCACCCTGGGGCGCCAGACGCCGGTCTGCAGGCAATTGGGCCACGAGGCTGCGTTTCGGGCCGATCAAGGATTACGCACGCGCCATGGCCATCGCAGGCTTGGAAACGTGGTGCTATCGGCAAGCCTTTCCGGGGGCCGCCAATGGCCAACCACAGTATGTTGTGGTCACCTGAGTCAAATGGATACCCCACTTGACCACAAATGGGGTATCCACTTGACTCAGGTAGCCCCTAGGCGTTGTGGTTTGGTCGATCCATGGACGCCAGCACACTGCACCCAGAATGCACCCTGGGGCGCCAGACGCCGGTCTGCAGGCAATTGGGCCACGAGGCTGCGTTTCGGGCCGATCAAGGATTACGCACGCGCCATGGCCATCGCAGGCTTGGAAACGTGGTGCTATCGGCAAGCCTTTCCGGGGGCCGCCAATGGCCAACCACAGTATGTTGTGGTCACCTGAGTCAAATGGATACCCCACTTGACCACATACTTCCCCGTTCCAACTGAATGGCTAAGGGGAACCGGCTCCTCGTTCTCCTCCGAGACCAGCATGGCCACGTTCTCCCTCACCCCGAGGCAATGCATCAGCGCGTTATTGGAGTAGACGTCCAGTTTTTGCTGGACCTCTCCTTGAACGTTGGTTTGGCCCGCCGCTCCCAGCATGTCCAAAAGCCCGGCCCGGCGCACGCGAGCCTGGATCATCTTGGTCGCCAAGGTGATGCCGGAGAGCAGCCACGAGAATGATCCGTCTGCTCCGGGGAAGTGTTTCCTCTGCTCGTGCAGGATGTGTTGCTGCACGGTGACAATCAGCTCCGACGAAGTGCCGCTGGCTTCAGCAACTACGCTCATTTGTGAACTCCCTATTCGTGCTTCGAGACATCTGCGCGCGGAATGCATCCCGCTATCACCAGGTTAGCGGAATGAGCGGTGCTTCCGCCATCAACTGTTGGCGACCCAATCTTAACTCGTGTACCTGCTAGGATTTGAGGCTCAATTCCGGGGCGGCCAGTCCTGCTCTCGACCGGTCCAGGGAGCAATGAAGAGTTTCAACTGTGCAAACAGGGACTGCTCACCGGCGGGAAAAGCTGCCGCCGCAAGAGTCGTACGTCACGGCTTCTCCCGGACGAAATGGGGGAAGGCGTCGCCGATACCGATGCCAGGCCTGCGGCAAGACCTTCTGCACGAACACCGGGACGCCTTACCATCGAATTCAACGTCGTCGCGTCACCTTCGACGATGTCGCCGCCCTCAGCGTCGAGGGCCTGAACAAGTCTGCGATCGTGCGCGTCAAGGCGGGACTGACGAAGCGGCGACTGACGTTAAGGGAGATCTTCTCATCAGCGATCGTTGTGCTGGCTTGGCAGAAGGTCAGGTCCGCCCGCTCCAGGATCTTGATCATTGGGGGCGATAGGCGAGTGCAACTGGCGGCGTAGCAACACTCGATGAGGGAAGCACCTCATGGGCGACAAGGGTCGATACTGCGTTCCAACGTAGCAAGGGAACATGGACGGCAGGTCTCCGACAACTGGTGTTGAGAAAGGCGGCTGTTAGGATCCGAACAGAGTAGTCGACCACCATTCGCCAAGTCCCCGCTAGACAATGATCGTGCTGTGGCCGGAAACTAGTGGCAGGACAGGAAAGCGGGGTTGGTGGGAAACACACTGTGGCCTGCGGTTTGGTAGAAGCCGGCCCAACAGCCGGCGATCGATGTTTCTCTTATTAATAACATCCTTGGTCTCATGTCACGTTCAGAATCTGTTCTGCGGTGTCCCGGTCCGTGCACAAGAAGCGAATGTTGTAGCGGTCATCATCGAGAAGTCTTCGGATGGCTACAGCCTTCTTGGGGGTTCCAGCAACTAGCATGATTTGACCAACCTGCTGGAGCTGCTGCCGGTTCACGTTAAGTAGTTGGTCGTTGATTTTGCCGACTAGACGCTCGATCTCCCGTTGAGTGTCGTTCTTAATGTTCGCTCCTGGGGGTGGCTGTACATAAAAAAGGCAATTCGCGATATCAGCCACAGGGCAGTAGATTCGCGAATCTACACCTTTGGATCTCTCGACGTCACCGCAGAGCTTGACCAGGCTCTCAAGATCGCTTTGAATTGGCGCAAGTATCGGCTCGCGCTGCTGCGTGTTGATCCCAGCATCTTCAAAAAACCGGTGGCCCGGCGCCAACACCCCAACTCCGATCAGAGCGTGGGTCGGAGGTTCGTCATGCCAATGCTGATCTGAGAACCAAATGGTCTTCCGCACACCAGGAAAGATGATGGGGTGTGAAGCTAGGTGAAGGGTCACACTTTGAGTGAAACACGGCCCCAGCAGCGCTACATGTGTGTCCGCATCAAGGGTCAAGTTGATTCTTTGTGCGTGGTCGCGCGCATGGACTGCTCCTGTAAGCGATCCCAAGACAACGTTCTTTGCACGTAGCCGAGGTAGTTGGCGAAGAGAATCGACTGTGTAATAGACTCCGCGGCCGCTGCCCACGCCCACCACATCTCCGTCGCGGAACACGAAACCACCCGCTATGACCCGGGCCATCGCCCGACCCAGCGTCGCGTGAATAGCATCATTGCGATTAAGGCTTTTGCTCTGTCCTTCGTCCGAAGTGGGACCCTGATCTTCGACCACTATAGCTTCGAGGAGGTCAAAGTAGTCTGTGAGCTTTTTCTCGATTGACTCGAGGCGCGGAGGGTCTGCGGGACGCTCCCGGATTTCAACCAGTCCCTCTCGAAACGCACTAGCAACAGCTTTTGAGATCACGGCCTCGTCACGGCCATACTTGACAGCCAATTCACTAAGGGCCGTGGGCCGCTTACCAGTCTTGACGCCCCCGAATCGCTCCATAACGAGTTGAATCTTCTCTGCGTCCGTCATTGGCCTTCGCCTCTGTCTGGACTTTTTGACTTCGCCTCCCTTTGAGGTCATCGATCTGGCTCCTTGACTGTCAGAGTGTGCGGATACCCCTCATCCATTCCAAGCATAGTCAAAATCTACCAGGAGAGTCAAGTCAAAAGTTTATATTGAATCTAGCTTTGGTTCTTGACATCAGCCTGGCAAGTATGGTATTCAAGTAACAGACAGACACCTGGAGATTCCCAATGACATTCCAAGAAAGAGCCCTTTTCTACGCCGCCCCCAGAGTGACTGACGTGACACAGATCTTGCGAGATGTCCCGGTCAACACGCCAACACCCCTCAGATCGCCAGTCGGCGGCCAGAAATCGATTGCCATGAAGCTTCAGCTTCTATCGAAGCCAGGAGCAGCGCACAGCGGGTGGGTCTTCCATTCGTTCCTGCAGAAACTCACTAGCCTGTACGGCCGGCGCTCGTCGCCGAGGACTTACCTCGGCATACTCGAAGAGGGCCGCGTTGCCGCATTCAGACAGTTCAGTTTGGTCGGCCCGGGAGAGCTTGCACTTCTCTTAGCAGTAGGCGAGCACCCGGCCGCATGTCTTGGCGTTCTGGTCGAAGCTGAGCGGTCGTTTGCCCCATCGCTATTCGATACGGACGGCTATTATTGCGGTTCAGCCAGTACACGACAACTTCCGGGCGCCCGAGCGCAAGTGGTTCGGACCGGGCATCGAAGGGGAAGACACGACGCCGCTTTTCTGCCACCGACCAGCGGCCGTGTACAGTGCACCGCCACCGCCAATGACCCGATAGCGCCGCATTATCCCCACGGCTTAACGGCCCGCCCGCAACTCCGATCTGCAAGACACCTAGGTGCCAATCGAACGACAAGAAGACTTGGTGGTAGCGGAGAGCGCCGGTGTCGAGCAAGCTTTCGGCAGCGGGCTCGATCGCAGGACGAGCCTCCCAGAACCATTGAGCGCTCCACCCGCTGCGGATGACAAATGGCCAAGACACGATGTCGGCTGCCTGGCCTCTGAACCATCGACGCCACCGAGGTCGACCAGATACATGATAGGATAGGTTCACCAGCGGTAGCCACCGAGATCCTAGGTGAGATATGTCACGAAGCCCTGCACCGAACGCAATGCCCTCTTACGAACGCCTTCACGGTTTGTGGTCCGGCTGCGGCGACCTATTCGACAAAGCCGCGGACGCAATTCAAGAGGTTCGTAAACTTGGCGTCCAACTCACATTTACCGATATTATTCCTAGAGAAAACTTACCAGTGCAACCCCCTGCCGGAACGCGCTTCTTCAACGTGAGCGATCCAAGGAGACGAGGTAAGCTTAGGGAATACCTACACGACAAGCCGCTCACTCATATCTATATTGCCAATTGGCCCAGCATTCACCTCCTCACAGCTTTCAGATACCTGGACAGCTGTCCTGGTGGGGCCGTTATCATCTCGAAGCCGCTTGATACCAACTTCGATCTGATTGAGACTATAGCAGCTGGTGCCTTCCCTGCCGTAACCGATAACATTTACGTGCATGACCATTACCTAAACAAGACTGCAGTACGGCAAATGTACGGGGCATTCCCGAAGCTCCTCAATGCATATGGTGAAATCAAACAGTTTCAGTTCTATTTGGTAGAGTCGGGGTATGCACTTGACTCCCGACGACCCCACACCTTGTGGTCGGCGACTGCGGCGACCGCACCCTCGAGGGGCCATCGGGCAGCGGTCGTGGGTCCTATAGCCGCCGCTCATTGCGCCCCGCGGGGGGACGGCAGCGGTTGACTTTGAAACCTGAAGGCGAAGCGCTCTTGAAACTCCCCAGCGTGCGCGAATAGTCCTCCAGAGCCCGGATACTAGACCTTGGGGCTTCGGGAGTCAAGTGCATACCCCAGTGGTAGAGTTCCGTACAATCGAAAATGAGGGACGTGCGAAAGCTCTGAAAGAGGGAGTAATATTTGACTTGCAAAGTCACCTGATATCTATTGTACAGGAGCTCTTTCTGTCTGAGCCATGGGTGGCCTGTCAGCTCCCAAATGGGCAACGCGTCACAGAAGTCTCGTTACACATAAACCAAGTGGCTCGAGCTCGTTATATAAAGTGTGAGATACTTCCGGACGGAGCTGAGACATTCGCTGCGGTTGACGTCACTATAACGGTGTATCACGAAAACGGAAACATCCATGACATCCGCGGACTGCTTGTTGTTGGTAAGGGCATCAAGCCGACTCAAAGTGTGGAAGCTGATGTTAAGGGAATGAGGTTCGAATTTGCACTGAGCCCACGGGCTGCGAACTTTGCCGACGGCCGTGTCAACCCCCCTCTTTCAGACCTTGAATTAATACGGAACGAGACCGGTTTCTATGAGCCGATCGTTTCTTGTCTCAGTCAATCGCGACCGAATGGAGATGATCGACTGTTGTCCTTTGGCGAGGCAAGAGAGAACGCACGGGGCCTCAGGGAGGCTATTAGACTAGGACGATCAAATCTGAGTCCGTATGTACGGCAAGTGTCAACGCTACGGGAGGTGCTGGCGCGCTGCGTGAGTGATGGTAATCTCGACAAACGTTGGTTGCCGAAAGAGGAATTTGTCGATATAGGGTATACAAACTAAGATTGCGGCTCGTCGATCAGACTCGGCGATCTGGTGGGATCTGGTGGGGACAGAGCACGAACCTCGGTCCGCGGGCCAGAAGGTTAGGCTGCGCTCACTTCCACGAACTCGCCTTCGGAGCTTGGCGGGGGCACAGGGAGGCCATCCTCCCGCAGAGCCTCGATGTGGAGGTCGATCGCTTCGCGGACCAGTCGCAGCACTTCGTCTCTTGTCTCTGCCACGGCCACGCAGCCGGGAAGGTCCGGTGCGTGGGCCCCCCAACTCGTCTCTCCGTGCTCGACGACAACCATGTAGCGCATCGCAGTGGTCCTCACTCTTTCAGGCCGGCTTGCCTGAGAATGGCGTTCAGGGTTCCTGTTGGTACATCAACGCCCGCTTTCCCAGCCACGGTAACCGTCATCGGCTTGCTACCGTGTTTGAATTGCCTATGGCTCCCTCAGGTTCGCTCCAGTCGCCATCCGTCCTTCTCCAGCAGGCGTATCAGGTCTCTGACCTTCAAGCTGCCCCCAGTTTCCCACATCGACCCGTGAGCATGGGCCGTTCGGGGTCGGCCCCGCACTTCAGCGGTTCGAGGACCAAGCCCGAACTCGGGTGCGCGAGTGCCCATCGCAGGTCGGTCCATCGCCGCAACCCGAGCCGGTCGCCGCTCACGGCTCCGTCTCCCCATCCCGCCGGTGGCCAACTCGGCTCGGTGAGTCACAGATTCCCCACATTTTTTTTCGGGGCCTTTTCAACAACTTACCCCGTTGCGAACGGCGAAACCCTCATACACGCGTGCTAGCCTGATAGCGGGAACGACCGGTGCGGACAGATCGCCGGACCAACAACGACCGTTTCCTGGCCAGGCAGTTTCGATGTTGCTCTCCGAAAATATGTAAGCGACCTTCCCCCGCGAACGGCAGCTCCTGACGCAATCCGTCAGGTGAGGACCGTCCGTTCAAGCCCGCTCTTTCGCTTCTATCTAGAGCGGGCCGCTGAGGTCATCACAGACTGGAGCCAGAGGGCCCTCTTTTTTTTGAACCGATTTTGAACCGAGCCGTGACCGTCAGGGGCTGTGAAAAAATCGGGGACTGTCACAAGCGACAGGAGATAAGTCCACCGTCCTCAACGTCCATCAGGTTGCGGTTGACTGTCCCCAGTATTTTTTCACAGCCCCTGAGGGAACGGTCCGGCGTTGCAGTGGAGCCTATTGACCCAGATTCTAGAGCAGAACTCCGTCCAGCCCGGGCATCTCATGTCGAGGTGGGCCCCTGCGCCCGCACGCCGCCGCAACCCCATTGGCACTCTTCTGGTGGCACTCTCCAGAGAAGCTCAATCCCACCATTTCCTGCAAAAGCGCACACTTTCATCACAGAAAACTAAAACATCCTAACCCGCCCCTAATCAAGCACTTGCCTCTCTGGGAGGGTCGAGATCGACTCACCGGCTTGCTACTGTGAGATTGAGGAGACGATCACCAACCCCAAAGCCCGGCACGGTGCCAGATCGAGCCACGAAAGAACATTACCATGTCCAATCGAATCAACACCACGAAAGACGCATCCGACAAACTCTCGGACGCCCAGATGCGTGCCATCGGCGCGCTCTTGACCACACGAACCATCAACGAGGCCGCCGAGTCGGCTCACGTCGGCCGTACGACTCTCTTTCGCTGGCTGCGGGAGGACGAAGACTTCCGGCGCTGCCTGCATGCCGCTCGCCGCAACGCGCTGGGGCAGGCCACCTCGCGCCTGCAACAGATGGCCATCAGCTCGGTCGACTCGCTTCAGCAGATCATCGCCGACGACAAATCGAGCGCCGCGAGCCGCGTCAGCGGGGTCCGCACCAACCTCGACTACGCCTACCGCGCCATCGAGTTGGAGGACATCGAAGAGCGTCTCACCCGCATCGAAGAGGCCATCGCCGGAGGACAGGTGGGAGGCGACGAATGAGAGACCGACACCTCACCCTTCTCCGCCGCGTCCAGCGCGCCGAGCGCATCGCCTGCCCGCCGCGGATCACCGCTGTCATCCTCTGGGACCGCGGGCACTACGTAGAGGTCTGGGGGCCGAAAGACGCGTTAGACGAAAACGACTTGGCCGAAATCGGCAAACCCGTCGTGCACCGGTCTGATCGCCCGCCACCCGACCCCGCATCCCCGCCGGCGGAACGCCCATGACAGGACCCTTCCCCTCAACCCGTAACGAAGGCCTGCTTCGCGGAGCCCATAGCGCGGATCTCGGTTTGAGATCCGCGGCCTTCGCAAGCTGCGCGGCTGTGGTAGCGTGGAACCGGCGTCCTGGAGGTGAAAGAGTATGAACCGTCGAGTTTTCAGTGTGGCGGCGCTGGGAGTCGCAGCAGCGGCCCGATCCGCCTTCAGTCAAGCCCCGAGCTGGAGTCAGTTCAAGCCGCGGCCCGGATCGCTCAAAGAAAAGATGCATAAGGGCGAAGCGATCCGAACGGCTTCCGCTCCCGTCGAGTCCACCCGCGGCCAGCTCGAGCAGATCATCAAGGACAACGGCAAGGTCGACCTCTTCAGCCTGGATGGCCAGCACAGGCCCCTGCCCGACGAACGGGACTTGGCCAGATTCTGCAAGCTGGCGGAAGAACTCGGGGCCGGCGTGCAACTCCGCATCCCCCATCCGCGATGGGCCTACATGACGGGCCGGTTCGCGGATCTTGGCGTCCTTGCGATCATGGTTCCGCTGGTCGAGGAGGTCGAGACCGCGGACGACGCCATCGGCCACTTCTATTACCCTCCTCTCGGTATACGGAGTTGGGGTGGGGAGTTTCGATTTGGAGAAAAGCCGCCGACGGACCGTCTCGAATACGCCCAGTGGTGGAACGGCACGGGGATGCTGGGTTTTCAGATCGAGACCCTTCGCGCGGCGCTCAACGTCCGGAGTATCGTCAAGCCGGGCGTCGATTGGATCTCGTGGGGACCGGGGGACATGAGTTTTGACATCGAGAGGCATTCCCATCGCCCCTTCAAGACGCTGGCGGAAGTGCATGCTTTCGTGATTGAACAACTCAAAGGGTTCGACGTGCGTGTTCCGCAGCCGTAGGGATCCTTCCCCGTTGCAGTCTAGGGTAGAACTCTGATGGCCGCTGGCGGCAAACGGCCTTTATCCTACAAGACATGAAGGGTCAGCTCAGTAGTTGGCTCAGCAACCTTTGTGGGAGGCCGGCTCGGCACGAGTTGCCGGCGACCGTCCCAGAGCGCCGACGCCAAGAAAGACTCCCGGCCGATAAAGAGGTCACTGTGTTATGGACGGATGCGGACGGACAGCATAGAACGCCGCTGGTCAAGGTGCTTGACCACTCTAATGACGGGTTTTCCCTCCGCTCACAGGAGCCGCTCCGGGCGGGTTTCGAGGTGTGGATCTCGGACAGCTCGGGAATGCACAAGACCTCCGTCCGTCATTGCGAGCAGGAGGGGGACCACTACGTCGTAGGCCTGTATCGCATCTCGAGGGAGCAGCGGCGATTCGACCGGGTTTTAGTTGATGGTTCCGCGACTCTCCATTGGTCCTCGGAAGCCGGAGGTCAGCGCTCCGCCGAGGTGGAGATTCTCAACGCGAGTGACGGCGGTTTTCAGATCGACTCTTCCGAAGCGGTACCGAGGGAGACGTTGGTTCGAGTCACGGGAGAGTCAGTTGAGTGTTTCGGTACGGTTTGGTATTGCAGGAATCACGGGGACCGTTACCTGATCGGCATCCAATTGACACGCGCCCCACATCTGAAGGATTCGCTGGACTACAAAGAAGACTGAGAGCCTCCAGGCACCCCAGCCACGAACGCCCGGCCCACCGCTGTGGCGCAGCGTCCCCAGACCTTGCAGGGTCGGTACTCTTAGCAACCCCCGGGGTTCGGTTCCGGATGGCGGTTCGGACCCAAGCAGCGACACTTCTTGTCGATGCGACCGACGTGGGCGTCTACGCCACAACCTCCGTATAATAGGCACTTCGCCCAACCGCTATGGGTATCGAACTGCACTGGCTCGATTGGACGGTCATCGCCGGCTACTTCGTGATGATCGTCGGCGTCGGGCTGTACGTCGCCCGCAAAGTCAAAGGGACCGCGGACTACTTTCTCGGCCGCCGCAGCTTCAGCGTGTGGCTGATTCTGGCGCAAGCGTTTGGCGTCGGCACGCATGCCGAGATGCCGGTCTCGCTCGCCGGGGCCGTCTATCAATCCGGCTACTCGGCCATCTGGTACCAGTGGAAGAACCTGTTCATCACGCCCTTCTACTGGATTCTCGGTCCGATCTTCCGGCGCTTTCGGCGCACGACGATCGGCGAGGTCTACGAAGACCGCTACGGCAACGCGATGGGCGCCGTCTACACCGTCTTCGCGATGGCGTTCTTCACCTTCAGCATGGGCGCGATGCTCAAGGGCGCGGGCAAACTCGTCAGCGCCGCGTCGGGTGGGACGGTCAGCCCCAACGCCGTCGTGCTGGTGATGACGATTTCGTTTCTCCTCTACAGCTTTGTTGGCGGACTCGTTTCTGCGGCCTATACGGATTTCGTCCAAAGCTTCTTCATCATTGGGCTGTCGTTCTTGCTGATACCGTTGGGGCTGTCGCGCGTCGGCGGCTTCACCGGTATTCGCGAGACGCTCGACCCTTCGATGCTGTCGATGGTGACGCCGGGGGACGTGGGCGTCTTCACCATCTTAATGCTGACCATCAACGGCTTGATCGGGATCGTGTCGCAACCGCACATGCTGGCCGCGATCGGCACGGGCAAGGACGAGAAAACCTGCCGCGTCGGCATGGCCTACGGGAACTTCATCAAGCGCTTCTGCACGGTGGGCTGGGCGATCGTGGGATTGATCGTCGCCGTCATGCTGATGGAAACGGGCGGCTCTCTCGCCGACCGCGAGGACGCCTTCGGATTCGCGACCAAGGAGTTGCTCTTCCCCGGCGCCGTCGGCTTGATGATCGCCTGTGTGCTCGCGGCGAACATGTCCACCTGCTCGGCCTTCACGGTGGACGGAGGGGCTCTCTTCACGCAGAACTTCTACCGCCGCTACATCGCCAAGGACAAGCCGGACCACCATTACTTGACCGTGGGCCGCATCGCGGGTGTGACGGTCACATCGCTGGGCGTGGTGTTCGGGCTCATGCTCGACGTTGTGCTCGAAGCCTTTCTGTTCACCGAAACGATGGCGGCGTTCATGGGCATCAGCATGTTCGGCGCGATCTCGTGGAAGCGCGCCAACCGGCAGGGCGCCTTCGCCAGCCTGACTATCTCGAGCGTGCTGTTCTTCTATCTGACCTATACGAAGTTCGGTGTGATATTGCGCTGGGAGGCGGCAAACTTTGGCATCTCGCTGCTGGTGGGCTTCCTGGCTCTGGTGGTTGTGAGCCTCCTGACCAAGCCCGAGAGCCCGGAGAGGTTGCGGCCCTTCTACGAACGGCTCAACCGTCGCAGCTATCTCGACGAAGCGACCGGCGAGGAGAAAGACATCGACGAGCCCGGGCACGATTTGCTGATCGTCAACCTCTTTAATACGGGGCTATCGAAAGGCTTAGGCCCGTTCTATCGCCGCTTCCGGGTCGATATCAACGGACTGCTGTTTGCGTTCGGCGTGGTGGTGGTGATTATTGCGCTCGGCAAGGGTATTTTGTATTTGCCTTGAAGCATGAGAGCCGCGGCGGGTGATTTTAACTTCAACCGCATCGGTACCACTTCGTGGGCCTGAGAACCGACGAATCGCTCAGTTAATCTCACACGGGGGCAAGCCTGGAGGTGTCGAGTTTCATGACATGGTAGACACTTCCCTTCGCCACCTATTCGCCGACAGAAAGCAAAGAGATGGCAAACAAAGGAGATACGATCTAGGAACAGGACGGGAAGGACACTAGGCAATATCCAGCCTAGTGGAACGCATTGCAAACGCTGTCGATGTCGCGGAGTCAAGACTTGGCGCAGCCAACTCGCTGGAAGGTCTTGATGCCGTGGCATCGACAGCGCAAACATAGTGAGGGCTGGACGTTCCGAAAGTGTCTACGATGTCATGAGACTGTACACCGGGAGGCTTACGCCACAGGGGTTTCGAGTAGTTTGACTGTCTCGCGGGCTACCACTAGTTCCTCGTTCGTTGCCAGGACGACGACCGACACCGGCCAACCGGCCGACGAGATCGTACGGTCGCCGTCATCGAACACGTTCTGCACCGGGTCGAGCCGTACGCCGAGGAACTCGAGGTTCTCGCAACACAACGCCCGCAGCGGCGCGGAGCGTTCGCCGATGCCGCCGGTAAAGGCCACGGCATCGAGCCCGCCCATGGCCGCCGCGAACGCGCCGATGGTCTTTTTCACCCCATAGGCGAACGTCTCCAGAGCCAGAGCGGCGTCATGGTCGCCACGCTCGGAGGCTTCCTGGATATCGCGCACATCCCCGCCGGCGATGCCCGAGATGCCGGCGAGGCCCCCGTGAGCCACAAGCTCTTCTCGCATCTGTTCAACCGAGAGGTCGAGCTGCTCCATCATGTAAAGCACCGCAAAGGGGTCAAGATCGCCGGGACGGGTGGCGTTCTCAACGCCCGACTGTGGGGAGAACCCCATCGTGGTGTCCACGGAGCGGCCGTGACGCACGGCGCACACCGAAGAGCTTCCGCCCAGGTGGCACGAGATCAAGCGAAGGTCGTTGGCGGCGCGATGGAGGAACTCCGGCGTCCTCTCACTGATGTAGCGATGCGACGCCCCATGGAACCCGTACTTGCGGACGCCGTGCTCGTCGGCCCAGGCGCGCGGGACGCCATAGGTCGCAGCCGCCTCGGGCATGGTGCGGTGGAAGCCGGTCTCGAATACAGCCACCAGCGGGAGCTCGGGACGTAAGCGGCGGAACGTCTCCATCGCCCCTAGGTAGATGCGGTTGTGCAGCGCCGCCGCCGGCAGGAACTCGCGCATGGCCCCCAGCAGGTCGTCATCGACGCGATACGCCCCCCGATACCGTGGCCCCCCGTGCACGGCCTTGAAGCCAACCGCGTCTACGTCTCCGACAACCGAAAGGGTTTGCTCGATGGCTGCGTCGGGGTCGGCGGCATCTCCACCCGGCTGCCCGATACGTTCAAACCGACCGTGAGAGATCGCGTCTTGCGAGGGGAATTCGATCAGTTGGTACTTGAGCGAGGTGGAACCGAGGTTGGGAACGAGGACCTTCATGGCTGTTTCTTCTACCGTAGCTCAAGAGGGAGACGTGGCTCAGGCGGCCGTGGCGCTAGTCCGTCCGGAAGGTGTGAGTACGGGGCGGGGGCTGCGTGGATGGCGATGGCGCAGTGCGGGCTCACGCCCGCCGACCGCGGACTTCCGTCCACGGCTCTGAATCGCCGGTGGGCGGATCATGCTGAGCGTCGTACGGCACGCCCCGTACGGAGGAACGAGGCTTTGGCGGGTCTGCGGGGCGACTTACTCCGTCGCTTTTTGAATCGCCGCCAAGGTCTGTGTGGCAGGCTGCTGGTACGGGTTCGGCGTCTGGGCCGCAATGCCCATCCATTTTTTCGCGACGTCGATATTGTCGCCGCCGATGTCGAGCTTCACGTAACAGACGCCGAGCAGGTAGGCGAGCGTGCCGTAGATTTCCCCACCCTTCTCAGTGAGCGTGTCGACGGTCGTCAACAAAACCTTGCGGCCTTCGCGGTACTGCGGTTTCGCATCACCGGCCTGAAGGACGATGAGCTTGCCCAGGATGAAGGTGCCATAGGTGGTGAACAACTCCTTGTGCTTTGCCCAGGTCTCTTCGGTCTGGCCTTCCGGCATCGGCTTTTGCGCGATCACCTGCGATAGTTGCTCGGCGTAACCCTTGGACTTGTCATACTGCGCCTGGCGCGAGGCGCTATCGGCCAACGTGAAGAGATATCCCTCGTTGTTGGGGTTGTTCGCTAGCGACTTCTCCATCTCCTCGAGCATCTTCGGGAAGTCGCCGAGTTGCTGGTAGGCCTGAACGAGGTAGTCCGGGGCCTGCTTGGCGTACTGTCCTTCGGGGTAGTGCTCGCGAAGCGCGGCGAAGTACGCGATCTTCTTCTGGGGATCGGTGATCTTCAGCACGGAGGTGTAGAGGGAGTATTCGATGTACTGGATGACTCCCTTGGCGTAGTCGATCTTGGCTTTCCACGCGTCGACCTCGTCTTCGTATTCGGGCTCCGGGGTTTGGGTGTCTTTCTCGGCGTAGGGCTTGGTCTCGATGAGGTGCGGCAGGAGAGCGTCCCAGTCCTGCTTGCCCTCGTAGCCCTTGGTGAGGTTGTGTCGAACTTCCACGTCGCCGGGGACGATCGCGACGAGTTTCTTGCCGTAGTCGATGACCTTGTCGAAGTTGTTCTGCGGGAGATAGAGGCCTTGCAACTGAAGGTACACGTACCCCATTGCGCTGTGGTCCGGGTACTTGCCGGCGAAGGTCTCCAAGAGCTGGATCTTCTCCGCCGCCTCCTCGGCCATGCCGGCCTGGGTGATTAGCGCCCCTTGTTGGCTCTCGCTGTTGATCGTCGGATTCCGGATGTCAGTGGGATCCTGGGCCGGAACCGGTCCGCCCACCAAACACAGCAATGAAAGTGCAACCACAACTCGTCTCATCGTAGGCTCCCCTGTTCGCGTAAGGCGAACATCCCCAGCATACTACGCCAATCGCACGCAGGGAATCAAGCGAGAGATTCATCATGGACGATGCGGGTTCCCAGACCCGCCCGTCCCTGTCTTCTTACCGGCGCACCCTAGCAGCCCGTGGCAAATGTGTGCTCTGGGGACAACCAGCCCTTTTTCGCGCGCGAAAGATAGCGGCAAGCTGTTGATTCCGTGGACGCGCGAAAAACGGTGGCAGTCCCCGAAGGGAAGCTTCGAACTTCCGCCACGGGCTGCTATGGGTGGGACCCGGGGAATGAACCCTGATCACAACAGCGGCCGCAAGAACCACTTTTTGCGGTAGTCCACGATCTCTCCCGCCGCGTTGACCCGAACATGCAGCCCTGACGGCTCCGGAGCGCCGATCTCCAGCACGGCTTCGCGCAAGTCCCGCCAGACGACCAGGAACTGCCCGTTATCCTGGGGGTGGACTTCCGCGAACGTAAAGGTTCGCGCAGCGACGAAGTCCGCCACTTCCCATAGTTGCAACGTCGCCTCGATCGCGGGGTGTGAGTCGAGCGGCACCGACAGGGCCAAGCGGGTTGCGGTGTCCCACGGCCGCGACAAGCAGTGGCCTTCGATCGTCCCCTCCAACTCGACACCCACCAACCACGGACAACCTAGCTGCGGATTTGGGTAGGGGCGGATCGCGGCCGCCGGGAATTGCCGCGCCACAACCTGCGTCGCCCTCCCTCGAAAGTTGAGCTGGAAGAGCAGATAGCCGGGGAGCAGCAGACCCGCGGCGAGAACGCCGGCGGTAAACTTCGTCCGCCAAACCAACAGTGAGCAGAGTAGCAGTACAGCCAAGACGAACAAGTCTTGCCCGTGGAGAAGGAGCCCCGAGACGGCACGCGATGAGAAGGGCCAGTAAAGGTCGACGCCCCAGGGGTTGAGGAGGTCCCAGAAAACGTGACTCAGCAAGCCTAGGAGCGCGGCCACAGTCAGCAACTTCATTGGCGGAGCACTGCCGAACAACCATCTCCAGGCGTACCGGAAGGGAGCGGCGAGCAGCGGGGCTTGCAACACGGCGCCGACCACAGAGTGCGTGGGGCCGCGGTGAAAGTCCGGCCAGTCCCCGCAGCGCACCGGCCATTCGCAGTCGAGAAGAAAGGAGGGGAGCAAGTCCCAGTCAGGGAATAGAGTGCCCGCCACGGCGATCACGACGAGCGGGTCGGGACGCCACGGTGATGGGTCGTGCTCCTGGCCTACTCGCCATCGCAGAAACCGCGCGGCGAGGTAGCCGGTCAGCGCGTGACTGGCGGGAAGCATGGCAGGTCGAAGGCCGTCAGAAAAGAAAAGCGCGCGAGCTATTCGCCCAACAACTCGAAGTACCGCGCCACGGAGTTGATGCCCTTGAAAAAGTTTTCGATGGAAAACTTCTCGTTGGGGGAGTGGAGGCAGTCGTCGGGCAGCCCAAAGCCCATCAGGACGGTGGGTATGCCGAGGCATTCGTCGAACTCCCCGGCGATTGGAATCGTGCCGCCCGAACGGATGAACACGGCCGGCTGTTGAAACACTTCCTCGAGCGCCCGCGCTGCCGTCCGGACGGCCGGGTGCTCAGGCGAGACCATGCTGGCGGGCGACGCGTTCAGTTTGCGTACCTCGACCTGAACTCCGGCCGGCGTGTTCTGCTCCACGAACTCACGGACGGCGGGTAGGATCTTCGCCGGGTCTTGACTAGGGACCAGCCGCAGACTCACCTTGGCGACCGCTCTGGCGGGAATCACGGTCTTTCCTCCGGGGCCCGTGAAGCCTCCGCCGATACCATGGACCTCGAACGTCGGCCGCGCCCACATGCGCTCGAAGACGCCATAGTCCGGCTCGCCGGTCAGACGCGTGGCCCCGACCTCCGTGGCCAGAAATTCCGCCTCGTCAAACGGCAGCCGCGCCCAACTCTCTTTCTCCGCCGGGGCGGGCGGCTCGACGTCGTCGTAGAAGCCGGGGATCTGGCACGTACCGTCGGCGTTCTTGCACTTGGCGAGCAACTCGACCAGCCCGAACACCGCGTTCGGCGCCGCGCCGCCGTAGAGCCCCGAGTGCAGATCTCGGGAGGGCCCGGTCGCCTCCCACTCCATGTAGATCATGCCGCGCAAGCCGATGTTGAGCGTGGGCATGTTGGGCGCGTACATCGACGTGTCCGAGATCAGGGCGACGTCGGCTTTGAGCTTGTCCTTGTGCGCGGGAACGTAGGCCGAGATCGATTCGCCGCCCACCTCTTCTTCTCCCTCAATCAGAAACTTGACGTTGACCGGCAACTTGCCGTGAACCGCGTGCAAAGCTTCGACGGCCTTGATGTGCATGTACATCTGGCCCTTGTCGTCGGCCGCGCCGCGGGCATAGATACTGCCGTTGCGGATGGTCGGCTCGAAAGGCGGCGATTTCCACTCGTCGAGCGGATCGACCGGTTGCACGTCGTAGTGGCCGTAGCACAGGATCGTTGGCTTACCGGGTGCGTGGAGCCAGTCGGCGTAGATGAGGGGGTGGCGGTCGGTCGGGATCACCTCGATGTTCTGGAGACCGGCCTCCCCCATGCGTGACGCGATGAACTCGGCCGCGCGCTCGACGTCGGCCTTGTGTTCCGGCAACGTGCTGATGCTCGGAATGCGGAGGAGTTCAAATAACTCATCGAGCAATCGTTGGCGGTTCGATTCGACGTGCAGTTGTATGGTTGTGGACATGTGGCTCCCACTGGCGATTTGCAGCGGTGGCGTTCTTGCAGCAGCGACGCCTATCGGTACGGCATGTCGGCGAGCTCGACCCAGGCATCGTGGGTCTGCTCGAACCAGTTCATGGTCATGGCACCTAGTTGCGCCTGCAGGCCGGCATGCTCGGGCCGGCCCACCAGATTCTCGAGCTGGTAGGGATCGCTTTCGTTATCGTAGAGCACCCAGGGACGGTCCTCGTGGCGAGCATAAGTGTAGCGCTCGGTGCGCACGCCTCGCCACGGAGGGAACTCGCCGCCCTCGGTCGGCGTGTAGCTCTGCAAATACGCGGACCCCGGCTCTTCGCCACCCTTCCCTGTCAGTGGGCGGGAGAGGTCGCGGCCATGCATGTTCCGCAAGGGCTTGTGCCCGGACAGGCCCAGCAGGGTCGGCGCCATGTCCACATGCGAGAACGGGAAGCTGAAGGTCTGCCCGGCCTCGATGGCCCCCGGATAACGCAAAATGCCCGGGACGCCGATCGACTCTTGCCAAGGCTTGCGTTTCAGGCGCGTGCCTTGCGAGCCGAGCATGTCGCCATGGTCGGACGTGAGCAGGACGATCGTATTGCCGGCTTGGCCGTTCTCTTCGAGCGCCGTCATCACGCGGCCGACCTCGTCGTCGATGAAGGTGATCGACGCGTAGTAGCCCGCGATGTCCCCGCGGCTGCCCATCGGCACGTCTTCCTGCCAGTTGCCACGCATTCGCAGCGCGTCGGGATCGTACAGGTTCATGTATCCGGGCGGCGCGACGTACCCACCCCCGCGGGCATTATGCGGCGGACCCCACTGGAGGTAGCAGCAAAACGGCGTCTCCGTGTCCTGCGAGATGAACTCGATCGCCTCGTCAGTGAACGTTGCCGCCGAGTAGTCCGGGATGGGGATGGGCGTCGGGTCGTCGCGGAAGAAGTGCATGTTCCAGTAGTCGTGGCTACAAATGTTCGCCGCCCAGAAGTCGAATCCCTGCCGCCGCGGCCCCGGCGGGACGTAACCCGGCAAGCGTTTTCCGCCCTGCAGATGCCATTTGCCGGCGAAACCCGTGCGGTAGCCCCGCTCCTTGAGGATCTCAGCAATGGTGACCTCGCCGTTCGGCAGCGGGGCGTCGTTGACCGCGACGCCGTGCGCGTGGGCGAAGCGGCCGGTGAGCAGCGTTCCCCTCGCCGGACAGCAGACCGGGCAGTTGGCCACCGTGTTTTCGAGCAGCGCGCCCTCGGAAGCCAGCTTGTCTATGTTGGGTGTCGAGACGTCGGGGTTGCCCACGATGCCAAGGTCGGTGCCGCGAAACTGGTCGGGCATCAGGACGAGGATGTTGGGTCGAGGGCGCTCAGAGCCGCCGCAACCCGCCAGCGAGGCACCTGCGGCGCCTGCTGCCGCGCCAGCCGCGGTCTTGAGGAACTCGCGCCGATTCGTCACCAGCCGCCCAGCATGTCACCACAGGAGAGAGGGTGTCAAGACGAGGCGATGGGGCGCTTGATTCGGGGGAAAGTTCGGTGGGTGTGGGACAAGAGCCGAGCACGGCTCGGCTCGGCACGCCACGGGCGTGCGCCACGGGTACTAGCCGCGAAGGGAAAGGCCGCGGATCTTAAAACCGGGATCCGCGCTACGCGTAGCGGCGGAGGCACCCGACAGGCCGCGCCCGTGCCGCTAATCGCATCCGGATATGATGAATGGGTGGAGGTCAGCGCCGGGGCCTTGGACTGTGTTTCTGAAACAAGATTGCAGTGCATTGTCATAATCCGAGCCCGCTCGATCTACTCACAAACGATAGCCAGTTGCAATCCATGCACCGAACGACGACCCACGATCTAGGGCCCACGATACCTTTCTTTCAGGGGTATTTCTGAATGTTCTCTGCCCGGCCGAAGACAGGAAGGACATTTTACTTGACACTGAGTTGCAAGATGGTGTAGCCTACACTTCTGGCACCAACCTGCAACTGAATTGCAAATTGGTCCACCCTGGGCACCTGCATTCGACAGCCGGAACCGACGCCCAGGAAACCGACGTTCTTCATCATGCAATCGGCGATCACTCGGTTGTTATTTTTTTTGGTGGTTGGGGCGCTCCTCGCCATCGGGCTTCACGCGCAATCGATTCAAGGTACGGTAACCGACCCGGACCGGGTGCCGGTCGCCGGCACAAAGATCGAGATCGTCGGAACCGGCCTCGAAGCCTGGGCCGACGCCTACGGCGACTACACACTCCAAGGCATCGCGGCGGGCACACACACGGTCCGCGCCATCTCCGAGGACTTCGAGACCCTCGAGTTGAAATCGCAGGTCGGCGCCGCGGGCCCCACTCGCCTCGACATCCAATTCACCCGGATTCGCAGGCACACCACGACCATTGAAGTCGTCGGAGAGTCGGAGATGACGCTGCAAGAGATCCCCGGCTCGGTGTACCTGATCAACAAAGAGGAACTGCTCTATTCGCGTCCGGTGGATGCCAACGAAGCACTCCGGCGGGTGCCCGGAATTACCTTGCGCGAAGACTCGGGCCCGATGGCGATGCGCCTCAACGTCGGCATGCGGGGGCTGAACCCCGACCGCAGCCGCAAGGTGCTGATGCTCGAGGACGGCATCCCGATCTCGTTGGCGCCCTACGGCGAGCCCGAAATGTACTACTCGCCCCCGATCGACCGCATGCGGCGCGTCGAGGTGCTCAAGGGCAGCGGGCAGATCGTTCACGGGCCGCAGTCGGTGGGCGGCGTGGTGAACTTCGTCACTCCCGACCCGCCCGCGAAGACACATGGGCAACTCGACCTGGAGGGCGGGCAGCGGGGCTTCTTCTCCGGCCAAGCCTCACTCGGCGGCAGCAACGAAAACCAATCGGCGGGCTGGTTCGTGAACTACCTTCGCAAGCAGGGCAATGGCTGGCGGGACCAGTGGTTCAAAATTAACGACGCCCTAGCGAAGTTCACGCTCAAACCGACCGACAAACACACCTTCGGCATCAAGAGCGGCGTGTACGACGAGCGCTCGAACTCCACCTATCTCGGCCTTACGCTGCCCATGTATCTCGCCGGCCCGAATCAGAACGCCGTGCCCGGGGACGATCTGCGGGTGCAGCGCTACTCCGGCTCGCTGACGCACAGTTACGTGATCAACCCGCGCGCGGTGTGGAGCAGCACCGTGTTCGCATACAACACTGTGCGCAACTGGGGCCGGCAAGACTGGGACCGCTCCGACCAGGGCCGACACTACCTTGGCGTGGCGGGCGACCCCACCGTGGCCGGCGGTGCAGTGTTTCTGCGTGACTCAGCCGGGAACCGCAACCGCGAATTCAACGTTTTCGGCGCGCAGAGCGGCGCAAAGGTTGAGCATGAGTTGGCCGGCATTCGCAGCAGCCTCGATTTCGGTGTTCGCTACATGTACGAGCGCGCCGACGACCAGCGCATCGATGGCGAGGGTTTTCGCGCTCGCACCGGAGTGCTTCGCGATGACGAAGACCGCTTCGGCCGGGCGTATTCCGCCTACGTCCAGAACCGGTTTCACTTCGGTGACCGCGTCATCTTCACACCGGGCGTGCGCTTTGAGAACTACACCCAGGAGCGGAACATCCTGCGGCAACGCGTCACGCAACCGGACGGCAGCCGGGTGCCGACCAGCGTCGACATCCGCAACGAGCGCACCATCAACAAGGCGGTACCGGGGCTCGGGCTGTCGTTCAAGGCAAACGAGCTCGTGACGCTGTTCACGGGCGTGCATCGCGGCTTTGCGCCGCCGCGCACCAAGATCGCGATCACCGACGGCGGCGAATCGCTCGACCTCGACGCCGAGCTGAGCTGGAACTACGAGGCCGGCGCCCGCTTCCGGTTCAACCGCGCGCTGCACGGCGAAGCCACTTACTTCCGCATGGACTTCCAGAACCAGATCATCACCGCTGCTGAGTCCGGCGGGGCGACCACGACGCTCGTCAACGGCGGGGAAACGCTGCATCAAGGTTTCGAGAGCAGCTTGCGGGTGAACTGGGACCAGGTGGTCGACAGCCCGCTGGTTGTCTACACCGATGTGCGTCACATGTATCTGGGCACCGCGGAGTTCACCAACAATGCGGTGTTCGGAGGCAACCGGGTGCCCTACGCGCCGAGGAACACGTTCACTTTCATCCTGGGTGTCCGGCAGCGGCAGGGGTTCGGCTTCCAGGTCGACGTGAGCCACATCGGTGATCAGTTCGGCGACGACCGCGAGACGGTGGCGCCGTCCAACGACGGAACGATCGGCCAACTGCCGGCCTACACGGTCTGGAACATGACCGCCGACTATTCGATCCGCCGGGAACGGTTCGAGATCAAGCCGTATTTCGCCGTCAAGAACTTCACCGACCAACTCTACCTTGCGTCGCGAGCACCGCAAGGGATCCAGCCGGGACTTTTCCGCCAGACCAACGCCGGCATTCGCTTCAGCTTCTGAGCCTTCGACCCTCGACTGATGACCTATACCATCGCAGGACCGTGCAACAAAGATACGGACTGCCTCGACGTTTGTCCTGTCGATGCGATTCATCCCCGCCGGGGCGATGCAGGCTTTCCGCGGGCAGCCAAACTGCACATCAACGCCGATACATGCATCGGCTGCGGCTCGTGTTTTCGGGTTTGTTCGGGCGGGGCGGTTGTTGTGCGCGATGAGGCGGCGGCGACGATACCTGTGGCCCCCCATGGCGGGTTGATTCAACTCGAAGCGAGCCCGTTGCACGCGTAGCCGGCCAACCCGTACCGCCTGCAATTGCCGGTGGTCTTACTTGATGACTTCGAACTCGAACTGGATCACCTTGCCGCGGATCACGAACGACAGGTAGTACTCCCAGAACGACCGAAATGCCCGCGAGTGATTGACGGCGAACTCGAACCCGAGCCATCGCCACAACCGCAGTAGAATCACCTTGATGCGACGCTCGCGCAGCCGTCGGCGGCTGTAGTAGCTGAAGCCCCCCTCGTCGGTGAAGTAACGGAACGAGTACGAGGTCAGATGCCAGCGGTGCGTCGGGTCGCAGAACGAGCTGTGGTCGGTGTAGTGAGGTGTCTCGATCACGATGCGGCCGCCGGCCCGGCTGACGCGATGCACCTCTTCCACGGTCCGAATGACATCGGCCACGTGCTCGATCACATGGATCAGCGAGACCTCGTCGAAGGCGTCGTCACGAAAGGGGAGCCGGCCGCCATCGATGTCGCAAATCACGTCCGCGGCAGTGTCGCGGTTGCGATCGATCCCAATGGCGCCCGGCCGCTTGTTGCGGCCGCATCCGACATCGAGCATTCGCGGTGATGTGCTGCCGGGCAATCGTCACAATGTAGCAAGAACGTGGGGGCAGCCATGCGTGTCCGCGGTGCGAATCGCCTCAAGTTCCGCCCGTTGTCAAAATGCCCCAAAGTGCTCATAATATTCACCGCACCGCTTGCTAACCCAACCCTGCCGTCTCGGAGCGCCGCCCATGAAGCTCGCATCGTTCCATCGGATCTCGTACCTGTTGCTTGCACTCTGCCTTGCCGCGCCAGCAGCCTTGGCGATACCCATCGTCAGTCCCGGCGTTAACTCCGCCAGTCTCATGCCGCCAGGCCTGCCGCAGTACGGCGTGGCGCAGGGCTCGCTGTTCGTTGTCTTCGGCGTCGACATGGGCCCGGCTGTCTTGGTCTCCGCCGCCGCGTTTCCTCTCACCACGGATCTCGCCGGCACTTCGGTGCAAGTGACCGTCGGGGGCGTCACGGTCGATTGTCTGCTGGTCTACACCTCCGCCGGACAACTGGCGGCCGTACTGCCCTCGAACACCCCGCTCGGTGAAGGGACCATCACCGTTACTTTCAACGGCGAAACCAGCGACCCCAGCCCGATTCTCGTCGTCGCGCAGACGATCGGCATCTTCGGCACACGCGCGGACGGCCGCGGACCAGCCATCGTCACCGATCTCACCTTCACCGTCAACTCGGTGATCAACTCCTTCGTGCCGGGACAGATCGTGGTCGCTTGGATCACGGGGCTCGGTGCTCGCACCTCCGACGCACAGCCCATGACGCAAGACCTGCAAGGCACGTTGGAACTGCATGTGGTCGTTGGAGGAAAGCAGGCGACGGTTTTCTATGCCGGACCGAGCGGCTTCGGCGGCGTCGACCAGGTGAACTTCGAGATCCCCCCGGATGTGATCGAAGGGTGCTTCGTGCCGTTCGTGATGTGGGCGGGCGAGACGCGCAGCAACTACACCTCGATCTCGATTTCCTCACAAGGGACAACCTGCTCGGATTCTCAAGGCTTCCTGGCCGACGAGATCGACCAGCTCAATCAGCAAGGCGCGCTCACGGTTGGGACGGTGCTTCTTAGTGCTGTGTTTCTCAGCGCCGAACCCGTCGGCGGGGCCGGGGCGTTGGGCACTGCAAAAGGGATTGGGCAGGCGCCTCTCGCCTTTGCGGCGGCAGCCTTTACGAACACGAACGCCTTTCAGCATTCCCGGGTGGGGATCCCCTTCCCCCAGGACGTGTGTGCCTCCTTCTGGGCGCTGGCTGACTTCCTTGATAATCCATTCGCCCCGGTTCAGCTTCCGGCTGCCGGTGACATTGACGTCCGTTTTCCCAGCGGCGATGCCACGACGACGCTGGATCTCGCCGGGAACCCCGTCGTGCCGCTTACTCTCCCCGACCCTTTGAACGACTTCTACGAGGTAGACGACCAGGAGGGGAACCTCATTGTCGACGGGCAAGCGGTCACGGTTCCGGCGCGATTCCAACGCAACGCCGTTCTCTTGACGGGGGCGGTTGATGAAAACTTCGCCGCACCCGCGTCGGTCGATGCATGGTTTGATGCGTGGGGGGACTACCACTCCAATGGCGGCCAACCACCGTTGACTCTCAACCTGGAAGCCCCCGCGAACGTGCCGCCGAACACGGTCTTGGAACTCAGCGGACAAGCGAATTTCAACTCTCCCATCGGCCAGTCGTTGGTCGCCGGGTACTCCTGCAACTTTGACCTGCAGCCCGGTCCGGCCGAATACTCGATTCCGATGGAGGTGATGGCCAACATGCCCTCGGTGGGACCGCTTACCGGCATGCAAAGCATCCGATGGTTTCCCGTCGCCCCGACCCGCCGGCCTCCCGACAACGGGACGGTTGATGTGTGGATGACGTTCGACCAAGTGGTATGGCAACGAGAGTTTACGGCGCCGCCCCTCAATCTGTCCGCCACTGCGACCGAGGACCAAGTCGTACCGCCTACGGGCGCTCAGACCCAGGCGAACTGTACCTTCGCGGCGAACGAGAATGGGGTCTCCGGCATTTGCACTCACAATCTGGCGCCGACCGGGCTCTCGATGAATCTCGGTGCGCCGGGTGAGAATGGGGATCGATTCTTCTTTACCGAGGCTGGGCCGGGCAACCGAATCGATTTTGGCTTCACCGCCGGAGAACTGCCCGCAGAGACCCCGATCGGCGCGTTGCTCGATGCGCTTCGAAACGGGCAGACCTACGTGCTGCTGCACTCGGAGGCTTTTCCCGGCGGAGAGGTTCGCGGACAGATCGAACTTGACGTGCCGTAGCGATATCTCGGTAGACAAACCGGCGGTGGTCGCCGTCATGGGAGTGTCGGGCATGGCATGCCGTGCCAGGCCGCAACGTAACCGTGTTTGTGAAGCACATCGCCACGGCTCGCCGGCTCGATAGGGATGGGGAGGTGTTGGCAATCCGTTGCAAGTGTGGTCCACTGTTAGCATGATTTTCCGCGCTGGTTTGGCTTGCCTCCTGGTGTCCGCCTTCGTGGCGCCTGCTCAAGTGAAACTGTCGGAGGGCGACGGCAAGATTGACGTCGTCATCGACGGGAAGCCCTTCACCACGTTCTACTACGGGCCGAAGACCCCAAAGCCCTACTTCCATCCCGTACGGGCGGCGGATGGTACCGTTGTGACCCGCGGCTACCCGATGGAAATGATCGAGGGCGAGCGGCGCGACCATCCGCACCAACGCGGCTTGTGGTTTACTCACGGCGACGTGAACGGCTTTGACTTCTGGGCCAACGAAGACTCGCAAGACCGGCCACACAAAGGGCGCGTTGTGGCCAGGCAGGTGCGGACTAGGGGTGGGAGCGGTATCGAAGGGAGCTTTGAGTGGCGTGGACCGTCGGGCGAGGTGCTGTTGATCGAGGACCGCACCATGACCTTTGCCGCCGCCGGCGGGCACCGCTCGATCGATTTCGATCTCAAACTAACGGCGGGCTCGCAGGTCGCCGACCTCAGGGACACCAAAGAAGGGACCTTCGCCATTCGCTTGGCGACTCCGCTCGAAGAGCCGCACGAGCGCGCCGAGGGCATCCCGCGGACGGGCAAGATCACCGCCGCCGACGGCCGCACGGGCGAGTCCAAGGTGTGGGGAAAGCGCTCGCCGTGGCTCGATTACAGCGGCGAAATCGACGGCAAGGCGCTCGGCGTGGCGATCTTCGACCACCCGTCCAACCCCAAGCACCCCACGTACTGGCACGTACGGAGCTACGGGCTGTTCGCGGCCAACGTGTTCGGCGAGCATCACTTCTACGCGGATGACTCACGTGACGGAGGCATCAAGCTGAAACCCGGTGAATCGCTGCGGTTCCGGTATCGAGTGGTGGTGCACGCCGGGGATACCGAGCAGGCGGACGTGGGGGCGCTCTACAAGCAGTGGGCGAAGAAGTAGGATCTTGAAGGGAAGCGCATCGTTTATTGCTGCGGAAAGTAGCTAGATAGAGGCCTTCGAGTGGCCCGAGGGTGCGTGGCGGACCGCTCGCTGACTCAGACAAGCCGGAACCAAAAGGGTCTCCGTGTCGGATCCGGAAAGAGGGAGGGCATCGAGGGAGCGCGCGGGTTCACACCCGCGCCTCTGTCCGGGCTTTGAGATTTTCTACCGCGTTTGGCAAGGATTTCGCTCGGTAGGTACTGCCGGTCACGGTTCGGTTCGCCGCCGCAATACCTCGAACAATACAACCCCGGCGGCGACCGACACGTTGAGCGACGCGATGCGGCCCGCCACGGGAATCCGTATGAGGAAGTCGCACTTGTTGGCCGTCAAGCGGCTGAGGCCCCTGCCCTCTCCGCCCAGGACCAGCGCCACGTTGCCCGCGTAGTCGGGTTCGGTGTGCGGTTGCCGGGCCTCTTCGTCCAGCCCATAGATCCAGAAGTCTTTCTCCTTGAGCCGTTCGAGCACGCCGTTCAGACTCTTAACCCGGATGACGGGCAAGTACTCGAGCGCCCCGGCGGCCGCTTTCGAAACCGCTTCGCTCAGGCCGGCGGCGCGCCGCTGCGGAATGACCACCGCGTCGGCCCCGGCGGCGTAGGCGGAGCGGATGATCGCGCCGAGGTTGTGCGGGTCTTCGACGCCGTCGAGAACGACCACCAATCCCGGGCCCTCCAGCGTCTCGAGCAGGCCCTTGAGATCGGCGGGACGCGAGCCGACCGGCACCGCCACGACGCCCTGATGGTTGCCGCCGGGGGCGAGGCGGTCGAGCGCATCGCGTGGTTCATAGTGCAGGGCGACGCCACGCCGGCGGCATTCGTCGGCGATCGGATCGAGCCGTGGGTTCTTGGCTCCGCGCGCGATCATCACGCGGTCCAACGTTTGTCTGGCCCGCAGCGCCTCGGTCACGGCGTGGATGCCGATCAATAAACTCCCGCTCGACAATCTCACAGTAAGGCGCTCTTCATAGCTTTGAGTCTATGATAGTGAATCAGGTTCGCACCGCTGCCCGCACGCACGTCTACCAGCGCGCCCGGAAGGAAAGCCCAAGACTGTTTCAAGCGGCCCCTCTGTTCCCGCAAGAGCCTGTCGAACCCCGCGGGCGTGCCCGCCAGGAATCTCATGCTTCGATTTGAAACCGCCGGGGAGTCGCACGGAGAAAGCCTCGTCACGATCCTGACGGGCCTTCCCGCGGGCGTGCCGGTGCCGCTCGACTTCATCAACCGCCAACTGTGGCGCCGCCAGCAAGGGTACGGGCGCGGGGGACGCATGAAGATCGAGACCGACAAGGCGCACATCGTCTCGGGTGTCCGTCACTCGAAGACCATCGGCTCGCCGATCGCGATCTTGCTCGCCAACCGCGACTGGGAGAACTGGACCGAGGTTCTACCGGTCGAGGACTACGAAGGCAGCGGCGAGAAGGCAAAGCCGGTGACGCGGCCGCGGCCAGGCCACGCCGACTTGGCGGGATGCCTCAAGTTCAACTTCCGCGAAGCGCGCTACGTGCTCGAACGTGCCAGCGCACGCGAGACGACGTCACGCGTGGCGGTGGGTGCGCTGGCCAAGCTGTTTCTCGGGGAGTTCGGCATCGAAGTTCTGAGCCACGTGATCGCCGTGGGCAACGCTGCGTTGCAGCGCGACGCGACGTGGGATGAGATCGCCGCGTTGGCTGAGAAGGACGAGGTGCTGCTCAACTGCATCGATGAAGAGGCCGAGCAGCTCATGAAAGCCGAGGTCGACGACGCCTACAAACTGGGCGACACACGCGGCGGCATCTTCGAAGTCGTGGCCCGTGGCGTGCCCGCCGGGCTAGGTTCGCACATCACCTGGGACTCGCGCCTCGACGGCAGGCTTTCACAAGCGATCATGTCGATGCAGGCGCTCAAGGCGGTCGAGATCGGCCGCGGCATGACGACGGCGGTCTCGCATGGCTCCGACTCGCAAGACACCATCCACTACAACAAGCCCGAACACCGCTTCTATCGCGGCTCGAACCAGGCGGGCGGGCTAGAGGGCGGTATCACGAACGGCGAGGATGTCGTCGTTCGGGGCTATATCAAGCCCATCTCGACGCTGCGGCGGCCGCTGGAGTCGGTCGACTTCGAGACGCGTGAACCCTCCGCCGCTGCTTACGAGCGATCGGACGTGGCGGTCGTGCCGGCGGCCGGTGTCATTGGCGAGGCGATGGTCGCGATTACCCTGGCCGGGGCGTTCCTCGAAAAATTCGGCGGCGATTCCCTGGCGGAAACCCGGCGGAACTTCGAGGGCTATCGGGAACAGGTGGAGCGGTTCTAGAGACGCCCGTCCCGCGCGCTCCCTGCACGGGCACTCCCACAAACTCTAGAGCAATCTCTCCGGGGGGCTCATCGGTTTGAACGTAGCCTTGAATGGCTTGCCTTGTTCTAGTGAGAAGCTCATCCATCGTCGTGGCCTGGGTGGGGCAGCCGGGCAGCCCGACTTGTGCCTATCGTAAACGGATCACGTCGGACGATCGAGCAACTTAAGCAGGACGAGCCGTGCCTCCGCCTCGCGGCGCTCCATCGCCATCTGCAGCGATACTCGAATAACGTAGAGAATGAGCGCGTACACAACGAGAAAGAAGAGTCTCCATGGGTGCTCGATGACCAGGTAGGTAATTGCGCCATCGAAGAACGGTGGCAGGACGTACCGCAACCCGTCGTCCAACCGATGGAGCGAAAAATGGGCCGCTTCTTGCCACTTTTCGTAGCTCCCATCGGTGGCGGCCAGCCCGGCCGTCGGGGGGGGGCTGATTCACTTTAGTTCAATCGCCAGGTCTAAACCCACCGCCTTTCAGGCGGTCAGCTTCGAGCACCGTTTTTCTTCCGTGGTGCGACTGTCGAGGAGCGGTTGGGAAGGTCGTGTTGACTGGACGACACGCTGATCCCAGACTTCGCCCGTATCACCATTTGCTTACGCGCGCGCCACGATGCCTCGTCTTCTTCAGGCGACTTTCAGTCGCAACCAATCCTACCGACTTTCAGTCGGTAGTTGTTTAGGACGCTAAACTTGGGGGTGCCGACGCCGTTGTCATAGAAAACGACCTGTTCTCGCTGCAAGGTCGGGTCGTTGAGCTTTACGGCGTTATACACCTTGAACACGTTGGTGTCTGAACCAGAGCCTCCCTTGTTGCCGGTGCCGTCCGAGCACAGAACGATGTTCTTTGCCATAGTCTCCCCCCCGTTGGCCGCAGGCCGAGTGTGTACCCATGGTACAGCGACCCGCCAGGTTGTCAAGGGCGGAGCAAAATCAGTCCACTGAGGGATCTGGTGGCAGAGGCCTCGTACCGCAACGCCAAGCGGTTCGAGGCGCGGCGCTATATGGTGCGCTACTGGCGGCCCGAGATCCTCGGCCGGCTGTTCCAGCGTATCTATCGAGAGGCTCTCGAGCGATAAGGGCCACTCTCCTCCCGCCGCCCGAGTCCGTGGAACCCGCGCCCACCGGGATGATTCATCAGCCCGGAGGGCGGGAGGGAAGCCCCAGCACGACGGTCCTGAACGGCCTGAAGCAACATTACGTAGAGTCGCCCAGACGGAACGCTCGCCATCGAATCGCGAAGTCCATCTGCGCCGTCAGCGACCGCTCGCGATCGTCGCTCGGCGGCTCGGCCAAATGGGTGTAATGGCCGTTGGCGTTCTGGCCCCGGACGACTAGAACGTCGTGGTGGGCGAGCTGCTGCCGCGTTCTGGCAGGCAAATAACGGACAGCAAAGCCGGTGCGCCGGCCGTCGGAACGGTTGGGGCCCGACCCGTGGATGAGGTCGACGTGGTGCAGCGACATCTCCCCGGGCTGCAGGAGAACGTCACAGACTTGGCTTTCGTCGACCCCGATGTCCACCCGAAGGCCGCTCCGGAGGAGGTTGTCCGGCCGGCGCTCTGATTCGCGGAAGGGGAGGCTGCGGTGCTTGTGGGAACCGGGCACCACTTGCAGGCAGCCGTTCTCAGTCGTGCTCTCGGTCAGCGCGATCCAGGCCGAAACCAAGGCTGGCTCGCTCAGACCCCAGTAGACGCCATCCTGGTGCCACGAGACGTAGGAGCCGCTCCGCGGTGCTTTGTCGAAGATCGAGGCGGAGTGCACCAAGATGTCGCGTCCGAGGAGGTCCTCCACGGCATCGAGTACCGCGGGGTGCTGCGACAGCTCCCAGGCCCAGCGGAAGTGCAGTTGTGGCTGGCTCATGTCGGAGGGCTCCGGCGGATGGCCGATCCGATCCTTCAGAGCCTTCTCCAAATCCACGATGGCGGCGCTGAACCGCGCGACCTCATCGTCGGCCAGTGCAGGGATCGGAAACAGGATTCCGTCGCGGCGGTAGCGTGCGATCTGTTCGGGGGTCAGGGACCGGGTTGACCGAGGCAAGCTTCTCTCCCCCTCTGACTTGTCAAGAGTCCGACTGAGTCTATCAAGTTACCGGAGGTGATCCACACGCGGCTTCCTCCCCGTTACACTACTCGGTCATGGGCCGACCGTCAACGCAGGCGATCCAGCCGCCGCGCGGCATAGGATGCAGATCCAGGTGATGGGTCCACCGCTGTTCCAGCCACGGTTGGCAACGCGGAGCACCACGCCTGCGTCGCGCTCGCGATAGGCCGTGGCGTGAGCTCTTCGATCTCGAAGGCGCGCACCCGTGACCGTACCAGAGATCACGATCTGGGCAAAGCACGGGAGTCGTCCGTTGGTGCGGACGACTCGACCTGCCGGACGGACCCGGCATCGGTCACCAACCACCAGAGGACTCGAAGGGTGTTGGGACCAGGTGCCGTCGAGGTTCTCCGCCGTATACGGAGAGAGCTCATCATGGTTAAGAGCTCGCGTGCAGGCGAACAGCCACCAGCGTCCATCGCAGTAGACTGGAGTCGGATCGGCACAAGAGATGTCAAGAAGGGTTGCGACGTAGGACCACTCCTGTGGGGAAACGGCGGGCCCGATACAGACGGACCGATCCCGCCTCCAGTTCGCCTACCGCTTTCAGCGTAGTCGAAAACCGTTTCTGGTCGATGCAATCTACGACCACGGTCGGTTCACCTACATCAAGGCTTCGCCACAGGAGACGGCCTCGCTCTACGGTTGGCCTGTTCTCGTGCGCAGTCGATTGGAAATGGATCGGGCAGAACCCTGCCCACGGGCCGGTTCAGGCTGCAGAAAAGACGTCGTAAGCGAGAAAAGCTGATCCTCTCACCCACGATGTTGCAGCGCCTACTGTCGTGCTTCGGCCACCCCATAGCGTTGTGGTGATTCTAGCCGTGCTCGGTGGGCTCAGGAAGGGCGAACTTGAGGCGTTAACCGCAATTTCTCACAGCGGTTCTAGCAGCGGGCGAACTCGGGTTTCTGCCGCGAAGAGCTGATGAAGTGGTGTGAGGCGAACAGGGTGGGCTACGTGTTCGGACTGGCGCGCAACGAGCGGCCGCGGCACGAGATCGAGGAGGCGATGGCACAGGCGCCACGGCAACACCAGGCGACAGGCCAGCCGGCGCGGGTTCGCCGAGTTCGCTTATCAGACACGGCAGAGTTGGAGCCGAGCGCGGCGGGTGGTCGCCAAAGCCGAGCAACTCGAGAGCAAGGAAAACGCGCCTTACGTTTGGTGACGAGCTTGAGCGCGGCGGAGTGGCCGGCGCAGCGGTTGTACTCGTGGCGCCGATACCTGTATGATCTCCTAAGGTTAATAGCATCGGGGTATGCACTTAACTCCCGACGACCCCACACCTTGTGGTCGGCGACTGCGGCGACCGCACCCTCGAGGGGCCATCGGGCAGCGGTCGTGGGTCCTACAGCCGCCGCTCATTGCGCCCCGCGGGGGGACGGCAGCGGTTGAATTTGAAACCTGAAGGCGAAGCGCTCTTGAAACTCCCCCAGCGTGCGCGAATGGTCCTCCAGAGCCCGGATACTAGACCTTGGGGCTTCGGGAGTCAAGTGCATACCCCATTAATAGCATTATCGTCTCGCGCTGGAGGCGGAAGGCCGCCTCTAGGGCCAAAGCACGCTGGCCTCTCGCCTGCACAAGGGGGCAAGCCGGCTTTGGCTTTGACGAGAGGTAGCTGACTCCTGGCGATTCGCTTTCTCTGGCCCCCGGCACTAGGGCTACCGGCGCACCCGATGTCGAGGCGGATTGACAGCCAGGTGAGAACTGAACTGGACACAAACGGTGAAATCGGATTCCCTAACCAGACCCAGAGGAGGGCGGTAACGTGGACAAGCAGAGCCCCGAGACACCCAAGGATCCCGTAGCGGCCAAGCCGGTCAAGGACGGCAAGAAGGTCAAGGACGGTAAGAAGGTCAAGGACGGCAAGAAGGTCAAGGACGATATGGCCCCCGATCCTTCCCTGACCTTTGGCGAGACCACCCGCGCCGTGCATCTTTGGAACGAGATGTGGAGGCGGGTGGATCGGGACAAGGACCGCGAGTATCCGTCCGGTTGTCTCTATGAGCGGCTCAAGGCCAGGTATCTATGACCCGAGCCGCACCCGGAGGTGCTCCAGGATGAAGCCCTTCATCGCCGCCAGGCCCTCGTCCACGTTGTCGCTAGGAGGCTCCGGCAGGAGACTGATATGCGTAAGACCGATTCGGTGGCCTTTCGCTTGACTCTGAAGCTGGCCGAGGAGGACGAATCGAAGTGGCTGACCCCCACCTTGGGGGCCGGCCTCGTGCCATACTTCGGGGAGGCCTGCCTGGTGGGGGCGGCGGACGACATCGCCGCGGCGCTGATCGAGTTCAAGCGGGTGGGGATCACTCAGTTCCTTTTTTCCGGTTGGCCCGACCAGGAGGAGATGAGCTTCTTCGGCCGCGAGATCTTGCCTCGAGTCCGGGAGCTGGAGAGCGCCGCGCTGTGATACGCTTTTCGCGGGATCGATAATGAAGGCTCGTCTTCGGCAGGCTCCCTGTCCGGGGAGAGAGAAGAGAAGTGACATTGAGATTCCACTGGCGGCTGCCTCTGGCCGGGGAGGAGCCGGGGGCCACGGTAGTACCGCCGTGCGGTACGCCGGCGACCGCGCTTCCCGACCTCGCGGCACAGGCCCGCTTCTGCCGGTTGGCGGAGGAATGCGGCATCGAATCGCTGCTCATGGCCTGCGGCTACTACATGCCCGATCCGATCCCTCTGGTGGCCGCTCTCGGAACGACCACCGAAAAGATCGGGTTCATGCTGGCCTACCGCCCCGGGCTGCTTTCGCCGACCGTTTTCGTGCAACAGGTCAACACGCTTTCGGTCTTGAACGGCGGCCGCCTCAGTCTGAACGTGGTGATCGGCCATTCCCAGGAGGAGCAGCGCGCCTACGGCGACTTCCTGTCGCACGATGAACGCTACCGGCGCGCCGACGAGTTCCTTTCGATCTGCCACGGCTTGTGGTGCCGCGACGTCGGCGTCGACTTCGACGGCAAGTACTACCGGATCGCGGACAGCAAGCTGAAAACCCCTTTTCTCTCCTCCTCCGCCGAGCGCCGCGGCCCCGAGGTCTATTTGAGCGGTGGCTCGCCCCCCGCGATGGATAACGCCGCCAAGCACGCCGATTGCTGGCTGCGGCTGGCCGACGCGCCAGAGAAGGTACGGCCCCAGATCGAGGCGATGCGCGCGCGCGGCGTCGAGGTGGGGCTACGTATGTCCGTCATCGCTCGGCCGACCCGCGAAGAGGCGATTCAGGCGGCCTATGCTCTTGCTGAGAAGGGAGACACCGACTGGGTGCGGGAGGTTTTCGTCAAGGGCAGCGACTCCGCCTCGATCCAGGCCTCTTTCGCCCAGGCAACAGACGACGCGCAATGGCCGACTCCCTATTTGTGGACTGGCGCCGTCGCTGGCCGCGGCCCGTCGGCCGTCTGTCTCGTGGGGTCTGCCGACGACGTCGCTTGCGGGATCATGGAGTACCGGGGGCTGGGGGTCTCGCAATTCATCCTCTCCGGCTGGCCGAACACCGAGGCCGTGACCTACTTCGGCCGCGAAATCCTGCCTCGCGTGCGCGCCCGCGAGGCCGCCACCTGAGGGCAGGGAGGGCATCCATCATGGAGAGTGAGGCCGAGCGCCGTTTCTCCCGGCAATACCACGACTTCCGTGCCCGGACCCGACGCGATCTCTTTTTGAGCATCGCCGTCTTCTGCTACCACAACCGGCCGATCGAAGGCTACTACTTCGAGTTCGGTTGCCACAGGGCGCGCACCATGCGCGCGGCTCATGACGCCTTTCATGAGCTCTTCGACTGGACGTACGTCGCCTTCGATTCTTTCGCGGGCCTGCCGGAGGTCGCCGAGATCGAGGACAGCGCGATCTGGAAGAAGGGGGATCTCAAGACCTCCGAGGACGACTTCATCGAGCTGATGGTAAGCCACGGCGTGCCGCGCGAGAAGTTGATCACCGTCAAGGGATTCTATGACCATTCCCTGACCCGGGAGCTTAAAGAGAGGCTGCTGCCGGCCAGAGCGGCGGTCATCTACGCCGACTGCGACCTCTACACCTCGACGGTACCGGCGCTCGAGTTCTCGGGAGCGTTCTTCCAGCGCGGCACGGTCATCGTCTTCGACGACTGGTTTTGTTTTCACGGCGATCCCGCGAAGGGGCAGCGGCGGGCCTTCCGCGAGTTCCGGCAACGCCATCCGCATCTGGTCTTCGAGGACTTCGTCCAGACCGCCGAGGCCAAGGCCTTTATCTACCTCGGCGACGGGGGCAGCTAGACCTCGACCCGGTTACCGTTCGGCCATGCTGGAGAGAGCCGCAGGAGCGCGCAGCCTGTCTTTTGACAGTCGTCACCTGGTCAAGGTCTATGTCATTAATCTCCGCAGGAGACGCGACCGGTGGAGCGGATTCCAGGAACGGGCCAGGGCTCAGGGCCTGGAAGGCCATCACCGGTTCGACGCGGTCGATGGACGGCTTCTCGATCCCGGCAAGCTGGGAGGCGTCTTCGATCTTGCATCGCGTCTCCTGAGACATCCGCTGCGGCCGGACCGATACCGGACAGGAGTGCTGGGCTGCGCGCTCAGTCACTACGGCATATGGCGTGAGTTGGCTTCACGGCAGGACCTGGAGCCGGATCAACATTATCTGGTGCTCGAAGACGATGTGACCTTCCGCCCGAATGCCCGCGTCGAGGCCGGCCGCGTTCACCGGCGGCTCGTAGGGGACCCACGATGGGAGATCCTGTACTTGGGGTACACCGACGACCGGGACCTCTACGGTGACTTTCAGGTCCATCAGGGAGTCGAGCGGTTGACCGGCGTGCGCAGGGAGTACGGCGGCGGGACGTTCGCTTATTGCCTTCGCAAGAAGGCCGCTAGAAGGCTCGTCGAGATCGTCCGCGAGGAGCGCATCAGGCGCCCCGTAGACGACTTCCTCATGGAGAACTTCAGGCGAATCGTCTGCTACAAGTGCCGTCCCCATCTGGCCTTCTCAGAGGCCGCCATCCTCCCGCACCACGACACCGACGTCCAGTACCCCGTGGCTTGAGAAGCGATACGGTCGCCGTTCTAACCGCGCCGGGCGACGTAATAGATCCAAGGGTCCGTGCACGGCTCGCCAGCGGCCAGGAAAGACCCGTCGCCGGCCACCACGTCGACACCCCGGAAGCTCTCGCTCTCGAGCTGTTTGATTTGATTCTCTTTTCTTATGTAATAAGTGAACAAGCGATAGCTGTGGGTCGGATCATTGATGATCGAGTACGTCTGGGTATGCTCTTCATGCTTTCTATTTCTGGAGTGGTTGTAGATACGCAAGAAATATCGCCACAACTGAGCGATGTTGATCCTGAGAGCCCCGTAAAGACTGCTACGGCGCACGAGGCGGGGGACATACACGGAAGGGATCTTGATGTCCAGGTTGTGAGAAGAGAAGATGAAGAGCCCTCCTTTCTCCAGGACCCTCCGAACTTCTCTCAAGATGCGAATCCGGTCGCGATGGCTGACGTCATCGATCGCGTTCCAGCAAAAGAAAACCACGTCGAAGCTGGCGCTCTTGAAGCTCATCTCACGGGCGTCGCAGAGCAGCGTATCCAGGTTCCCGTGGAGGGCCTTGCACAGGTTGAGCATACTCGTCGAGTAATCCGCGGCGACGTAGCTGCCGGCCAGGGCGCTCAAGTAGGGCGCCGTTCTGCCCGACCCGACGCCGAGATCCAAGACTCGCCCAGCACTGATATCCGCCCGAAAATGAGCGAGTATCTTTTTTTCTGCTGCGAACAATTCAGTTCTGCGGGCATAGGATTCCGGAATGCCCGGAGAGTCGTAATAGTCTCTGTTCGCTTGGTGGATCCGGCTCGGCTCCCGCCTTTCGCCGGCCCTATTCACTGGCATAACGAATCCAGGCATCGATGGTCCTATCCATGGTGAAACGGCGTTGGAAGTGCCGGCGCGCCGCGCGCGAGTACTCCTCCCACCCGTCTTCGTAGATCTCAGCGATCTTCTCGGCCCAAAGCCGTGACTCGAGCTCCAGAAACGCTCCCCCGGGACCCACGGTGTCGGGCAAAGCGCCGCGGTTGCTGGCGATGACGACGGTACCCACGCTCTGGGCCTCGATGCTGACCATCGAGCACGTCTCGTCGACGTCGGCGGGAACGAGGAGAAATCGGTGCTCGCCGAACCTCCTGATCAACTCGGCGTTGGCCACGTTGCCCACGAACGTGACCGCGCCGGCCTCGACTTTCCTCAGCGCGCCCTCGACCAACGGCAGATAGCTTGCGGCACACTGGTAGCGAACGATGTTCTCGGGGCTGTTGTAGAGGGATTCGGAGCCGTAGAGGGTGAGGTGGCAGTCCGGGTAGAGCGTGCACAGACGCGCCAAGACCTCGATCGCGAAGTGCACGTTACGGCGCGAGCTGAACATGCCCGCGAAGCAGAGGCTCAGGTGGTCGCGATCGCGGCGGCGCACGGCGACCGGTTCCATCGGATTGGTCGACGTGAGTATGGAGGGGTGGGCTCCGGCATAGATCGAGGTCAAGAACGCGGAAACCGTGATGACGCCGTCGTAGCTCGCGCCATAGCGCTGCAGCTCCTGCCGGTGGTTGCGGTCGTGCAGCCAGACCAGCTTGCACCGGGCACGGACGTGGGAGTACCTCGCGATGAGGTCGGGCTTGCGGCAGATCAGGAGCACGTCGTATTCGTCGAGCTCGGGCTCGTCAAGGTCCACGCGGTGGCCGCGGTCGCGGAGATGGCGCACGATCCGCAGCAGGGAAATCACCGCGCCGCCGATATAGCTGCCATCCGGATTGATCCGCTCCAGCTTCTCGAGACGCGGCTCCTCCTGCTCGGGCCGGTCGATGTAGGCGAAAAGCCACCTCATCGGCAAACGGTCTCCTCCCGCCGCTGCAATGCCTTGCACAAGTGATTCCAGTGCCATTCGCCGATGGCCCGAAGAGAAAGGCGCTCGCGCCAGAGCCCCAGGATGTTCTTTCTCATTCTCTTCATCTCGGCTCGATCTTTCAGGAGTGCGAGCGCCGCGCGGCGAAAGTCCTCCGGACTCTCGCAGAAGACACAGTGGACTCCATCCTCGAGCACGACGTCGTCACGCAGGGGCCATTCGGGTCCCAACGGTTGCGTCAGCATGACGACGCCGGCCCTGAAGTACTCGAGGATCCTGTAGGTCAACATGCCGAAGCCCCGGTAGTTGAAGCCCAGCTTGGTATCGTAGAGCTCCTCGAGGTAGAGATCGAAGGAAATCTTCCCGTAGCGCACGGCAAGACCTTCGGCCTCGAGCCGTTCGGCCTGCCGCACGAGCTCGCGCCGAGAGGCCATCCAGGGTAGGTCGCGGGGGAATCTGTAACCGCCGGTCCGCATTCTCGCCGTCACGTCGATCGGCCGTTCGCGGGTCAAGAGGTCGAGCGGAGAGTCGGGCCTGTAGATCGCCAGACGCGGCGACGGGTAGCCGGCACTGACGGTGCCCGGCGGGTAGTCGGCGCCGCGGCGGTATTGATGCTTGAAGATGATGCCGGGCTTGATCTCCGTGATCCAGTCCACGAACGTGCCGTTGCGGGGAGCGGAGAGGTTGTCCCAGGCGTCTTCGTCGTCGATCAGGGCGAGGACTTCGCCCACGGCGATGCATTGCGGGGGGACGCGGCTGTCTTCGACGGCGTCGATCTCCGGAACCTCACCCAGGGCTTCGAGAATGATGCGGAAAGATCCCGCCGCCTCGCCGGCTTCGCCCTTTCTGCAGGGATTCATCCTGACCACGGTCCGCCCGCCGGCCGGCGCCTCACCGGCCCGCGAAACGGCGCCTAGCCTGGTCTGTCTCGGCGGCCGAGCTTCGCCCATGGATATGCGGATTCCCAACGGGGACGTTATAGTAGCATCAATCTCTCACCGAGGGCCGTGCATGATCATCCTGCAGTTCGATCAGAAGTATCACGACTGGGGAAATCTGATGCTCCACTCGCTGGCTCTGCACGAGCCCGGCAATCGAGTGCTGATCGACGCCGTCAACCTGGAGCCGGATCAGGTCGAGTACCTCGCGGACGTTCATCCCCGGGTTCGGGTCAAGAACGTCGGCGGCATGAAGACCAGCCCGGCACTGATGGCGAATCGCAAATGCTCCGTCCTGCAACGGGCGATGGACGATCACCCGGACGAGCCCTGGTATGCCGTGCTCGACGCTGACTTCCTGGTCCGCCGGCCGCTGGACGACCTCTGGGCGATGACGGACAGGGCCGCGGCAGCGCTCATCGTCACCAACGGCATGTGGGGCGGCCGTGTCTACCAGCACCTCATCACGCCGTCCGGCATCGTCGTCGTGCGTCACGACGGGCGGCCTCTGATCGATGCCTGGGCACATGTCCAGCGTCACGATGGGCGGCTCGACGGCATCGAGCCCGGCGCTTGGTTCTGGGATCAGGTTACCCTGCTGAGGGCCTGGAGCGCCACGCCCCTCGACTATGCCACGATTCCGATGTCCGTCTTCGCGAATTGCCAGCTGAGCGCCGAGGCCGCGATCTGGTCCGCGAACGTCCCTTCCCGCAGCAAGGGGTGGTATTTCGACGTTCTGCGAGAGGAATACCTGCGTCAGAAACGCGCCCTGGGCGGCTGAGCTCGCGGGCGCGACAGCGCCCTGAGGTCCTTGCTTCCGCCGGCCGGCCGAGGTACACTCGGTCCGCATTCGTAGTCAGCTTCCAGCATCGCCTGCGCTCGTCGTCTTTGCTGGGTGAGGATTTATCCCGCATTTTCAATTTGATGTATGACCTCCCGACCCTTCCAGCACTCTTGAGCGTCTTTATTGATCGGGTTTTAAGCCTATTAATAAGCAGCACGCCAGGGAGTTCAACACCCGATGGGTGGTCGGGCGAGCCGAAGCCGGCGACGAATCCCAGCGCGTCGTACTGGACATGGATTCAACCGAGAGCCCCGTCCATCGGCAACAGGAAGGGAGCGCTTACAACGGCCATTTCGAATCGGTCTGCTACCGCCCGCTGTTGTTGTCCAACCAGCACGACGACTGTCTGGCGGCGAACCTGCGCTCAGGGAATGGCCACAGCGCCGAGGACTGGGACGAACTATTGCTGCCGGAGATCGAACGACAGCAGGCCGAAGGCAAGCAAGTCGCTTTCCGGGGCGATGCGGCCTTTGCCAAGCCGGAGATTTATAAGGCTGCGGAGGAACGCCCGCTCAATCAACGTCTGTGAGCGGACGGACGAGCCCTGGCGCCTACCGACGGAGGTGATGTACAGGATTCAGCTCGAAAAAGACGTGGTATTCGGATCAGCAAGAGTGTATACTGTGGCCGAGCCAGAACCAAAATGGAAATCCTGGTTTAGTTTAGACGGGGCCCGACTCGCCGCCGAGCGCAGGGCTCGACCGGTTCTAGGATCTACTGATTACGAATTCTGGAGTGTTGGCGAAGCTGTCGATCGCAAGTCTCAGAAGCAAGGAGTCAGTCATGGCGCTACGCAAGCCTAGTCCCATCTCCTCAGGCATTCTTCGGAGCGTGCTCATGTCCAGCCTGATCGGCCTGGCGGTGGCGGCATGCAGCCTGCCCGTGACCATGGTGGGGGCGTCACCGCCGGAGCCACCCAAGACGTACGACCCGGATTTCTGTGCCGACAAGCGGACGATCGTCGCCAACGTCGCGGTCATCGACCAGCCGCTGACCCTCACCCGCCTGGGGGCGATGGTCCCCGGCGGCAAAATGTACGCCCTGGCGCACGACGTCTTTCCTCAAAACACGACGCCGGCGGACGAGACCTACGAGAACAGCTGCGTCGACGCGGGCAACTGTACGGCCGGCGGGGTCAAGCTGCGCTCGAACCAGCGGCCGCGGCCGATCGTGCTGCGGGTCAACGAAGGCGAGTGCCTCGAGATCAACCTGACCAACCTCCTGAGCCCGACGCCCGATGCCGGCTATTGCCAGACGGATTCCAGCAAGACGTGTTCGACCGACAACAACTGTCCGAAAAGCGGTTCGCAAGCAGGGAAGTGCCTGTTGCAGCCGACGACCCAGGCGGTCTCCGCGCACGCCCAGGGGATGCCCTGGGTCCACGGCCCCCAGGACGACGGCTCCTACGTCGGGAGGAACTGCAACAGCCAGGTCTACCCGCAGGGCGCCAGTGGGCCCGACGGTCCCGTGTACTGCGCCGCGGACCCCGGTCAGACGGCCACCTACAACCTCTTCGCGGAGCACGAGGGGAGTTATCTCCTCTACAGCCGGGGCGACGACTGGACCCGGATCCCGAACCAGGGCGGCGACGGCGGCCTGATCGAGGAAGGGCTGTTCGGCTCCGTCAACATCCAGCCCAGCGGCTACGAGGCGGCCCTCGACTACATGAAGACGCATGCCAAAATGAAGGAGATGGCGGGTCAGGCCGGGGAGCCGGAGCCAGGGCCGCCGCCGCTGTGGGAAGCGGAGTGGTACCGCAGCCAGGTCACCGAGCAGGACATGTGCCTGGCTCAGCCGGAGGATCATTACGACTACCAGGCCCCGAGCTCCGACTTCCCGCGGGGCTTGTGCACAACCAAGGAGGAGTTCCGCGACCAGCTGCCGGTGATCCACTATCAGGCCGTGTATCCCGCCGGCCACCCCAGCGCCGGGCTGCCGATCCTCAACATGGCGAGGCAGATCGCGGACGACCAAGACGACCAATACGAGCTGATCCACTCCGACCTCACCGCGCTCATCACCGGCCCCGACGCCGGCAACTTCCCAACCTTCGCGGCCCCTCTCCAGCCTCCCTCCCTGCGGCCGGTCTACTCCTATCCCGACCGCGACCGGCCATACCGGGAGTTCACGATCATCTATCACGAGACCTACCAGGTTAGTCAGGCCTTCCAGTACTATTTCAACACTCTCCCCGCCACCCAGGCCGCCCAGGACAACTTCGGCATCAATTACGGCTTCGGAGGTCTCGCTCCGCCGCTGCTGGCCAACCGCATGGAAATCGGCGCCATGGGGCGGTGCGTCGACTGCAAGTACGAGGAGTTCTTCCTCACCTCCTGGGCGTTGGGGGATCCGTCGATGGTGGTCGACAAACTGACGACCAACTGCGTCAACACGACCGGAGTCGTCAGCCCCTCCTGTCAAGGTTCCGATCCCGAGTATCACGCCACCAAGAACCTCTATCCCGACGATCCCTCGAACGTCTACCACAGCTACATGATGGACAACACCCGCTTCCGGATCCTGCACGCGGGGCCGGACCTGCACCATCTCCATCACCAGCACGCCCACCAGTGGCTAGGCACGCCCAACTCCCCCAACGGAGACTATCTCGACAGCCAGTCGATCGGCCCGGGCTCGTCGTTCACCCTGGAGATGGTCTATTGGGGCAGCGGCAACGTCAACCAGACGGTAGGCGATTCGATCTTCCACTGCCACTTCTATCCTCACTTTGCCTCCGGCATGTGGTCCCTGTGGCGGGTGCACGACGTCTTCGAGCGGGGCAGCGTGATCGAGGCCGACGGCACGGTGAAGTACGACCCGGAGAATGGGAACCGCGCCTATCCGGACGCCGAGATCCCGACCGGCACGCCGATCCCGGCGGTGGTCCCGACGCCGACACAGGCGATGGCTCCTCTGCCGGCCCCGGTGCGTCTGCTGGAGACGGCGAGCGGCGAGCCGGACAGCAAGAGTATCGAGATCGAGTTGATCGGTCCGGACGGCCAGCGCACCGGCGTGTGGGTCGCGGCGGGCGACGCGGTGCCGCCGTCGGCAGCCGTGCCGACGACGGAGACGCCCTGGTACGGCGTCGGTGAATGGCGCAACCCGGGCTATCCCTTCTTCATTCCGGGCATCGCCGGCTCGCGGGCGCCCCACCCGCCGCTGGACTTCGCCTGGGCCTGCTCCGAGAGCGGCTCAATCTGCAATCCCTATCCGGGGGTGGGCATCTGCGACAACAATTCTCGCCAGGAATGCTACGAAGACGGCGACTGCGACGGCGGTACATGCGGGAACTATGAGCGCGAACCCGTGCCGTGCGGGGCCGGCGAAGGGACCTGCCAGCCGTTGAGCGGCGGTCTGCCCCGCCACGTGGTGACCGGGGGCGAGGCCAGGTTCCTCGATCCGACTTCCGTAGCCGGCGGCGCGACGCCGTTCGTGCCTTTCGCCAACAGCGATTTCAGCAAGCAGTATACGGAGCTGACCGCCGACGAGCTGCCGGAGGGCGGCACCTTCGTCGAAAAGATCGCGATGAGCACCCACGCCCAGCGGCTCCACGACACCCAGCTTCCCAGCGGGTGCACCGGGCTGGAAATGGCCGGACCTTGTGCCGACGTCGGGATCTGCGACGACAACCGGGCGGTGTGCGCCCAGGGCGCATCGGTGGGCGACCCCGCGGGGAAGGAGGAGTGCGCCAACCCGTTCACGGCGGACTGCGTCGACGGTGCCGTGAACTTCGTCCTCAACGGGCTCTACCCGCGCCAGGGCGCGCCGTATGCCGATCCCTGCATCAGCTTCGACCGCCTCGGCGGCCGCAACATGGGCGGGCTGACCCGCCAGTACCTGGCGACCGACATCCAGCTCGACGCCATCTTCGACAAGGAAGGCTGGCACTTCCCGCAGCAGCGCATGATCACCCTGTGGGGCGACGCCCAGGACACCATCAATCGGCTGAAGCCGCCGGAGCCGCTCTTCATGCGGGTGAACTCCTATGACTGCATGGCCTATACCCTGGCCAACCTGGTACCCAACGTTTACGAGCTCGACGACTTCCAGGTGCGCACACCGACCGACGTCATCGGCCAGCACATCCACCTGGTGAAGTTCGACGTCACCTCGTCCGACGGCTCGTCCAACGGCTGGAACTACGAGGACGGGACCTTCGGTCCCAACGAGGTCACCGAGCGCATCAACGCGCTCAACAAGGTCAGCGGGCTGCAGCGCTTCCCGGGCAGCACGACCCCCGCAACCCTGACCGCCAGGGACATCAGGTTCTTCGGCCCGGGACCCGGCGCCCAACCGACCAACCCGAACACCGGTGAGTGGCTCGGCGCCCAGGCGACGGTCCAGCGCTGGTACAACGACCCGCTGTTCAACAACATCGGGGTGTGCTCGACCAACCTCGACATCCTGTGCACGATCGGTGAGGACGCCCCCTACTTCAAGGCGGAGCTCGGCGGCATGGACTGCCCGAAGTTCGGCACCTGCCTGCCCTCGGCCGGCTTCTGCTCCGACAACGGCGCGCGTTGCGCCGAGGACCGCAAGGAGCAGTGTGGGGACCCGATCCTTGCGGAGTGCCACCCGACCCACGACCGCACCATCCGCACCGTCTTCACCCATGACCACTTCGGTCCATCGACCCACCAGCAGGCCGGGCTCTACGCCGGCGTCGTGGCCGAGCCCCAGGGCTCGGCCTGGCGCCACAACGAGACGGGCGAGATCTTGGGGGGTTGGAACGAGGCCACTCAGAAGCCCTTCCCGGCCGCATGATCACCCACAACGGCGTCACGGTGCAGGACAGCGGCCCGACGAGCTGGCAGGCGGTGATCGAGACCCCGAGCACCGATCCCGGAGGCAGCTATCGGGAGTTCCTCTTCCAGGCCCAGGACTCGACGCTGATGTACCAGCCGTTCGCCTTCAAGGCCTACAATCCCGACGTCTGGTCGAATCCCGAGCAGTTCTACGATAGTGACCTCGGGCCCTGCGATCCGGACGGCCACGAGCCCTGCGGTTTCTGCTCCTACAGCGGTCGGTGCAGCAACGACGATACCAAGCAGTGCCGGATCGCGCCTCCGACCGGCCCAGCGGATACGGACTTGTGCGGCGACGCGAGCGCGACGTGCATATTCGGTTTCGGTAACCTGAGCGCCTGCACCCCCGAAGATCTGACGGGTTGCTACGCCCCAAATGTTGAGTCGTGCAACTTCATCTCTGGGATCCCGCACACCAGTTGGATAACACCTAGCTCTACTTCAGCAGGCAACCCCATCAACGCGACGAACGGCACCGCGGAGGCGATCACTTTCAACAGCGCCACCGACAACTTCTCCTTCAACTACCGCAACGAGCCGCTGTTCCCACGCACCACCGATCCGGCGACGGGCAGCCCGCTGACCACGGGCGTCCAGGGGGACCTGGGCTTCGTCTACAGCTCGACGCTCAACCGGCCGAGCCCGAGGCCAAACCGCTGCTCGGACGATCTCTCCCAGACTTGCACGGCGAGCAACGTCTCGAACTGCCCCACGAGCGGCGTCACGTGCGATGGCGGCCAGTGTTCCGACGACCATAGCATCTGCACCTCGGCCGCGGACTGCGTCTGCACCCCGAGCGGCTTCTGCTCGGACAATTACAACCTGTGCACCTCGGACAACAAGTCGCTGTGCGACTCCTCCTCCGCGACCTGCCTGAACAGCCCTTCGGCCTTCCCTTACACGGGGCTGACCGAAGGGATCGAGGCCGGCGATCCGTTCACGCCGCCGCTGCGCACCTACGCCGGCGACGACGTCCAGTTGCGGGTCCTGGTGGGCGCCCACATCAACCCCCACAACCTCACCCTCCACGGCCTCAACTGGCTGAAGGAGCCGTCGTTCGTCGACTCCGGCTGGCGCAACAGCGAGGTGATGGGGATCTCCGAGCACTTCGAGTCGATCACCAAGGTCGACCCGCCGTACCTGTCGTCGGCCACCGAGCAGCCGCCGTACGACAAGCCGTGGTCCGACTACCTCTTCCAGCCGGGCGCCGCCGCGATCGAACAAGCGTCAGGCAACTGGGGGCTTCTGCGAGCCTACAGCACCGCCCGGGACGACCTCTTTCCCCTGCCCCACAACGCGCCTACCGACGGCGGGTACGAGGCGATCCCGGTCTGTCCCACGAACCGGTTGAACGAAGACGGGAGCGTCGACTGCGACAAGCCGGGCACCCAGTGCTACGAGGTGGTGGCGTTGACCGCGCAGCAGGCCTTCGGCAGCCCCCTGGTCTACAACAATGCGCTGGGGCTCGAGGACCCCAACGCGATGATCTTCTTCAACAAGGATCATCTGGACTGTCCGGCGGATCTGACGCAGTGCAAGCTGCCGCCGCCCCTGAATCCGGAGCCGCTGGTCCTGCGGGCGAACGCCGGCGACTGCATCCAGGTGAAGCTGCACAACGCTCTCGTCGACCACCACATCGGGCCTGGCGTCAGCTCCCTGCAGATCACCAGCCCGCAGGCGAAGTCGAACGTCTCGACCGATGTCGGCCTGCGGCCGCAATTGGTGACTTACGACCTGCGCTCGAGCGACGGCACCAACGTCGGCTTCAACCCCAAGCAGACCGCGGCGGCGCCCGGCAACCCCCACGGCCTGCCCACGTCGAGGACCTACGTCTGGTACGCCGGCCACATCGAGGCCTACACATCGCCGGACTCCGGGCCCTCGTGCATCGAGCCGGACAAACTGTTCGAGCCGACCAACTGCGGCGGCGAAGGCCAGCCGGAGTGCTGCAAGGCGTGCTTCAAGCCGGACCAGGCGGCGGATCCGACGAATTGCGGCGGCGAACGGCCTGACGGTAGACCCCAGCCGCCGTGTTGCGTTCTCGAGCCGACCTACATCCCGATCGAGTTCGGGGGCTCGAACCTGCTGCCGCCGGATCCCTTGAACCATTACCTCCACGGCCTGTTCGGCGGACTCATCATCGAGCCGGAAGGGGCAACGTGGGAGCCGCCGGCGCACAAGGTCTTCCCCGAGGACGGGAAGAAGGTCGCGGGCGTCGAAGCCGTCGTCCACCACAGCGACCACGATGGCACCCCGCGCAGCTTCCGGGAGTTCGTGGTCTTCACCCAGGACGACCTCTGTCCGGCCGGGAACGGCCCGGGTCCCAACGGCAACTGCGTCGTCAACTCGCCGGCGCCGGTGCCCGTCAACGCGATCAACTACAGCTCGCAATACCTGGGCAACGGCACGAACCTCCAATTCTTCTGCGACAAAAAGAGCTGCGAGAGCAATGACATCTCGGATGTTTCCTGCGTCCTCTCCGAAAACGCCTTCTGCAACGATGGCGGCGGCTGCAAGCGGTGCGCGGACGTCGACCCCTCGCCCCTCGTGCGGCCGGTCTTCACAGCCTGCGCCGGCGAGGAGGTGCGCTTTCGCCTGCTGCACCCCGGCGGCACCAACACCAACGAGGTGTTCGAGCTCTACGGCCACAACTTCTCCGAGGCGCCTTACATGACGGAGCCGGAGAACTGCGATCCGCCGACCACCCACACCAACTTCTACGCCTCCCAGCATCTCGGTAACCGTAACCTCTGCGGCAGCCGGGAATTCCACCTGCAGACGCTGCAGATGATGGAGCGAATGAAACAGATGCCGGCTGTTGAGGAGGCGCCAGCCCCGGAAGCCATGGACGAGCTCGAGGAGAAGCTGCGCAAGATGATCGGCGAAGAGTCTGCCGGGCCGGAGTCTCTGACCACCGAGGAGGAGCAGTTCGTCGAACACCTGTGGGAGGAATCGCTTAACGAGTGGACGGGGTCGAAGATGGGTCATGGGCCGGGCAATCACTTCGATGTCCTGGTCGAAAGCGCCGGCGGCCCCAACTACGTCCCCGGCGACTACCTGTTCCGCAGCTACCCGGCAATGCACTTCAACCGCGGCATCTGGGGCATCTTCCGGGTCGAAGCCTGCGACGAGCAGTGACCCCCCGGCCGAGCCGCCGGGCGCTCGCCCTGCTCGTCCTGCGGGCGGCGCTGCTGGCGGGCGGGGGGGGAGCGCTCGACGCCGCCGAGCCCTTCGAGGCCCACAAGCTGGTCCATGAAGGGATCGAGGTCGAGGTCGCCGTCGAGCTGCTCGATTCCGCGGCAGGCGGGGTGTTGCGCGAGGCCGACGACGCGCTTTTCCGCTTCACGATCTCCGACACCACCACCAGCGAGCCCCTGAGAGGCCTCCATCCCGCCGCCTGGATGGCGCTACTGCAGGAAGACGAGGTCAACGACCCCGAGCAGTGCAAAGAGAAGGTGGAAGAGTTTGTGGGCGGCAGCATCCTGTCGCAGGCCGAGCTCGACCTCAACGTCTACTACGTCCTGGCACTCAACCGCGGGCCCACCATCACCGTCGTCGACCCGCTCTTCGGCTTCGGCGGCACCAAGCTCCTGGCGATGATCCGGCTGCCGAGCCCGGGCGATGACTGGGCGCTCACCGCCGACCGCCAGACGCTCTTCGTGTCGCTGCCCGCGTCGCATCAGGTCGCTATAGCCGACACCGGCGACTGGAAAGTGAAGGGGCTGATCGACCTCGCGCCGGGGCCCGCGGACATGGCCCTCCAGCCCGACGGCGCCTACTTGTGGGTCGGCCTCGAAGCCGCGGGAGCCGGGGCCGCGGGAGCCGGCGTCGCCGTCGTCGACACGCGCAGCCAGCAAGTGCTGGCGCGCTTCCCCACCGGCCAGGGGCTCCACGAGATCGCCGTCAGCCCGGACAACCGCCAGGTCTTCGTCACCAACCGGGACGCGGGGACGGTGTCGGTCATCGGCGTCCGCGAGTTGCGCAAGCTGGCGGATGTCGAGACCGGCTCCCGGCCGGTGTCGGTCGCTTACTCGCCCCTCTCCGAGACGGCCTACGTCACCCATGAGGGAGACGGCACGATCGTGGCTATCGACGCCCGCAAGCTCGAGGTCGTGGCGCGCATGCAGGCGGAGCCCGGCCTGGGCCAGATCCGCTTCGCTCCCGGCGGCCGCCTCGGTTTCGCCGTCAACCCGCGGGTCGACACCGTGTCCATCGTCGACGCGGCGCTCAACCGGATCGTTCAGGTCGGGGACATGAAGGCGGGACCTGACCAGGTCACCTTCACCGAAGAGCTGGCCTACATCCGTCACCGCGATAGCGAAATCGTCCTGATGATCCCGCTCCGCGAGGTGGGGGAAGAAGGCCGCGTCATGTCGGTGGTCGACTTTCCGGGTGGGCAGGAGCCCCTTGGCAAGGGGATGCCGAGCCGAGCTCCCGCCATCGTCCGCGCCCCCGGCGCCATCGCCGTGCTGGTGGCCAATCCCGCCGACCGGATGATCTATTACTACAAGGAGGGCATGGCGGCGCCGATGGGCTCCTTCAAGAACTACGACCGGGAGCCGCGGGCGGTGATGGTGGTCGACCGCAGCCTGCGGGAAACGTCGCGACCGGGAATCTACGAGACCTCGGTGCGGCTCCGCCGCCCCGGTCGGTATCAGATCGCCTTCTTCCTCGAGACGCCTCGCATCGTCCACTGCTTCGACGCCGAAGTGGCACCGAACGCGGAGCTTGAGCGGCAGCGGCGCGCGGCGCTGCCGGTGCAGGTAGAGCCCCTGGTGGAAAGCACCCAGGTGGCGACCGGGGAAACCGTCCGCTTGCGCTTCCGGCTCACCCACCCGCTTACCGGGAATCCCCAACCGGGGCTCGGCGACGTCCAGGTCATGGCCTACACCTCCGGCAACTGGCACCGGCGCCAGCGGGCGAAAGAGATCGGCGAAGGCGTCTACGAGGCCGAGTTCGTATTCTCCGAGCCGGGGGCGTACCGGATCGCGGTGGAGTGCAGGTCCCAGCGCCTACGGTACCACCAGTCGCCGCAGGTGACCTTGCGCGCCGTCGCCACACCGACAGCCATGGGCAGTAAGTAGCCACGCGGGGGCGTGGTCGTGCGGCCCCGCGGCCTCGTGGCCAGCCGTATCAGCCCGTCGCGTCGAGTTCCATTCCTCCGAGGTCACGGCTGGCGGTCGCCCACCCGAGCTTGTAGCCCTCCCGGCCGCGCAGGAAATCGTACTCCTCGAGCTTCCGCCCACAGGCATGCCGCACCTCCGCATCGATGAGGAGTCGACCCGGGGACCAGCGGCCGACCTCGGCCAAAAAACCACCGTTCCAGGCACAGAGGCTTCCGTCACCCACCATACAGACGTCGATAGCGATGATATCCCCGGCCCGGAACAGGGCGAACCCCCGTACCCTCCGTTGTACAAAGAGGTCCGGCAACACCCGGCGGGTGAACTCATGATGTGCGGGCGTCGCGAGAGACGAGGTCAGGCCAAAGCGGTTCAGGTGTAGGCGCAGGAAGACCTCGGGCAGCCGCGCCGGAGGAAAGCTCTCGGGCTCGAGCTCCCGGGCCTCGACGCCCGCCTCGATCGCCTTGCGCCGTGCCGCCTTCAGACCCTTGCGGAAGTTCCGGCTCCTGGTCGCCAAGTAGTCTTCATAGGTCGGCGGAAGGTCGATGTATGGGCAGGTCATGTCGAGGTAGAAAACCTGCTCGACGAGACGTGCGGGATAGATGGCGCGAGCCGCGCGCAGGCAGTTCGAGTCCCGCCGCAGGCGTCTCAGGACGAGCTTGTCGTAACCGTTCGGCCTCGTGATGGCGAAGTCCAGCAAGCCGGCGAGCACCGGAAGGTCGTCGGCGCCCGCGATCAGATCGTTATAGTCGCCCAAGAGGCCCGGGAACAGGGCCGTGCGGCTTGCCTCGGCCAGCGCGAGAGGAAAAACACCCTTGACGACGCCGCCGCGACGCGCCACGATGACGTGCATCGACCTCACCGGCGCCGTGGCGCACGCCGCTAGGTACCAGTGTGGAGAGCTGAAGGCGCGGTTGCAGAGCGATCTCTCCAGGAGCCGGTCCCAATCCCCGAGGATCGCCTTGACCTGGGGCGGTTGTGTGAGGACCTCGTAGGTCAACGCGTCCCGGGTCAAGACAGCGAGCCCGCGAGGTCCACGACTTCAAGCATCCAGTCGTCGAGACGCCACTCCTCGACCAGGCCGGCGATTTCGAGTCGCTGCTCGAAGATCTCCTCCCTCGCGCCGCCAAGCTCCTCCAGCAGCGCGGTGATCTCCGCCGGATTCCGTGCCAGCCGGACGTGGCGGGGAGCCCGCTCGGCGAGATTCGGCGCCCATCCCACAGGGGTCGAAACCACAGGCAGACCCGTCGCCAGGGCCTCAAAGAGAGGCAGCGGCCCGGCTTCGGTGGTGCTGGTGATGACGACGCAATCGAGCTCCCGGTACAGCCGCGGATAATCGGAGATGGGATGAACCTCCCTGGCACAGATCCGGCAGGGAATCCCGCGCCGGCGCAGCCGGTCGGCCCCATCCTGCAGGCTCAATCCACGAGGTGGCTCCAGCTCCAATCCGATAAGCGTCGCCTCCACTTCCCCCGGCGCCGGGCGAAGTCCGCACATCGCTTCCACAAACCACGACAGCCGTTTCCGTGGATGATTGCGCCCGATCCATCCCACGGAGAAGCGCTCCGGCCCGCGTTGTCGCGGCCTGAAGCCCGCCAGCGCTCCCAAAGGCCGTTCGAGGACGGGGACGCCGTCGAGAGACACGCCTGAGGCGTGAAGGATCCGCCGCTGCTCCGGGTGGGATAGCACCAGCGCGCCGGCGTTCCGCACCCCTCGGCGCATGCCTCCGGCGCCGTATAAGCCCGGGTTGTCGTGCAGGTCGTGGAGGCAAACCACCGTGTCGCGCGGATCGGGTGAGAGGGTCGCCTCATGAGTGCGCAACGCCACCCAGGCATCGGCTTCGATCAACGGCCGGTCTGAAGCAACGACCTCGAAACCGTTGATCCGAAGGCGCCGGAAATGGTCCTTCAGGTCCTCGAACAACCAGCCCAGGTTCTCGGCGTAGACGTTGATTCTGCTCATTTCGCCGCCCCGAGCGTCTCCTCAAGATAGCCCGCCAGCCTGCGTCTCGAGGTCTCCAGGCGGGCTTCGTCGATGAGATAACCATGCTCCAAACAATAGTAATATACGAACTGCCAGGCGGCTCGCCGCTGGTCTTCACCGTATCCGGAGACATAGCGCAATGCGTCGTCCAGGGTCTCTGAGCAGGCGCGGAAAGTAGCCCATTTATAATCGCAGTCTCCGAGATTGACCACCGGTTTCCCGTGAATGAGGCTTTCGAAGCCGACCCCCGAATTGATCGCGAACACCCCCTTGGACCAGCGCACGAGGTCATGAACATTACCCATGACCAGATGGACGTGGCTGAACCTTTCGGCACAGGACCGGGTGAGCTCGACCGTGTCGGGGCTTTTGCGGTCGGGGTGGAGCTTGAAGACGACATCTTGACGACGCAGCGAAGCCCAGCTCGCCATCAAGCGGACGAAATCGTTCACTGCGATAGGTGAGTGGTGAACGAGCACGTAGTCTTTCGGTTTCTGGAGCGGCACGAAGACGTAGTCGTCGGGTAGCGAGGTCCGTCGGAGCCGTTCCGGCTGGGGATGTTTGGAATTACCTGTTTCAAGGAAGAACTTCGTGAGCCCGCCGCAGAACGCCGCGGCCCGCTCCGGGTCGACCCGCTGGTAGGCCGGGGATTCCTGCATTCCGGAGTGATCCACCCCCCAACCCGACCGATCGATTGTAAACAGATCTTTGAGGTGCATCTGTTTATAGAAAAGATCGCCTTCGGCATCCCTCCTGCCCTTGTGAGCAAAAATGTCATACCGCGCCTCGGCGTCCGGCTCCTGACCCTGGGAGGGGTCTATTTGAAGAACTTCGTACCCGAGATCTTCGAGGCATTCCGTCAGCAGTCGTTCAAAAGTCTGCCATTCTCTCGCCGAGCTGATGGGGCGCCTGACGTCGATCTTCCTCCCATCCCGAACAACCGAATCCAGGAAGGTGCTGTTGTTGACGTGAATCCGTACTCTGCTCATGATCCCTTGAAGGCCGAAGCTCCGCGGAGCGCTATCGCCGGTGCGAGCCAGTCCTGGCCGGCCTCTCCTCGGAAGGGAATCGGTGCCGGAAACCTAGTGTAGTGCGTCAAACGGGGTGCACCTTATGAAATCTTGGCTCGCAGGGCGAGACGAACGGCGACCCGGCAACCGCGGGCGTAGCGGCCCGATTGACTGCGCAGCACTGCGTTCAACTTTACCGGTTGTGCTCTTCGCATCCCATGGCTCCTGATAATAGAGATGTCGGGGCATGCGCTTGACTCCCGTTTACCGTATATCATGTGGTCGGCCCGTTCGAGGGTGTCGGGCAGGCTGCACCATCTCTCGATACGCCCTCGGGGTCACGGCGACCGCCTGTTGGACTAACCGGAAGAACAGTTTGCCTTGGTGACGCGAGGTGCGGCGATTGAAACGGAACGTGAACTCGTCCAGGTATAGTCGAGATGTTTGTGACTCACCGCTCCCTGATGGGTTCCAATCAACCAGCGCTTGAGAAGGCAAAGCCATCGGGCCAACGCTGTTGAAGGAGGTCGTCCCGGCAGGCCGCCTCCGTCTGGAAGCGCTCCTCGAACTCCTGCCGTGTATGCGGATACGCGCCCACGAAAGCCGCATACTACGTGTTGGGCGCTACGGGAGTCAAGTGCATACCCCAATTAGAGCGGATGCGAGAGCAGCATAAGTTATATTATATGGCGCACTCCAATAGCAGATAATGGCGGTGGACAACCGCCCGCCAGGTGGAGCCGATCCAGTCCGCGGTCGCTACGCGGTTGCCTCCACCGGGGGCACCTTACCGTCACCGAGGACACTAAGCTTGGATCCGACCAGAGCGATGCTGCCCCTTCCCGACTCGACGAGGATCGAGGTTCCTTCGGCGCTCGCCCGTGACCTCCTGAGAGCAGCCGAACGGATCCCGGTCTGCGAGGATAAGGAGCTTTACTCCCTTGGTTTGCAGGCGCAGATTCGCGACCAGGTCCGCGCCGGTCTCACGGAAGGCTACGACTGGCTCGCCCGGGAGGTCAGGGATCGCTTGCGACGCCGGCCTTATTTCGCCGTGGTGAGCGGTCTCCAGTTCGATGAGGGCCATCGGTTGTTCGTGGCGATCAATCGGCAGTACGGGAACCTGGTGTCGCGCCCCTACATTCCACCCCGAGCCCGGATGGTTCATTACATCGACCCCACGACCGACATGAAAGCGACCAGTCGGCGGGCTCGATTCGAGAGCGAGCAACTCCACACCGACGGCGCTGAATGGCGCGAGCCGGTGAACCTGATCTCGATGCGCTGCGTTCGTCCTGACCGGAACGGAGGGGGTTACTCGCTGTTCCTGGACCTGGACGCCTTGAAGCTTGAAGTCCGGGACCGCCTCGGGCCGGAAGCGCTCGCGCTGCTGGAAGAGCCGGTGCCCTGGCAAGTGCCGGACTACCAGGAAGGAGGTGTGGCATGGCGCCCTGTTGTGACGGCGTCGAGCGTTCGCTGGCGGCGGCGGGCCATCGACCTCGCTCTCGAGAACGAAGGGGTAGATCTCCCCGAGCATACGGTCGAGGTTCTGGACGCGCTCGAGCGGTTGACCGCCGACACGGAGGAGGTGATCGGCTTATTTATGAGCGAGGGGGATCTGCTGATCATGGACAACCAGCGTCTGCTCCACAGCCGTAGCGCTCTGGGCGGCGACGCCCAGAGCGCGAACCGCTTGATGATCCGATGTTGGGTCCGGTCCCCTGAGTGACCGTTGCTTGTCAATCACTCCTCAAGATACAGCAATGCTGGAACTCCCGCATGTCCGTGGGGAAGGGGCGGTACGCCTCTAGCGGAGGCGGTACGATCTCGGCATCGGGGAAGACGGCCCGCATATACTCCGGCGTACAGTACGTGAGATAGGTACTCATGTCAGAGGGCTCGTGGCGCCCGGCTTCCTCGCCATCGACAAGGAGGACTTTTCCGTTGACGAGGGCGCACCATCCCTCCTCACGCGCTTTCGCTAAGAGGCGGTTGACTTCGAGATGGGGATCATTCATCTGGAGCCCTTCCAGGCGTCGTCGCAGGTTCGACCCCCGCAAGGAGGGCACAATCTCACCGTTGTCTCGGGCCGGCGGGGCGTAACCGGGATCGATGAACGTGTACACCAGGACGCCGCCCGGCGCCAACCGCGTCCTCAGCTCGTTCACCAGCATGATCGTTTCCTGCTCCGCAATGTGTGTGAAGACGGAGTAAGACAGGATGAAATCGAACGCTCGGTCGGTGGGCGGTACGGGCAATCCCGGGGTCCCTCTCGGATTGAACTCGAAGCTGTAGCGGTCATAGTGAATCCAGTGCCCCTCCGGAAACGCCTCGCGGCCCGCTTCGATCGCGTCGCCGCTGACGTCGATACACCAATAATTCCGCGGTTCGATGGTACACCGCGGATCTCTGAGCGTATTGCCGGTGTTGCCGCCGAAATCCAGGACTGTCCGTCCTCTCCAGACGGGCTCGTTCAGGACGCGGTCGAAAAACGCGAACTGGAACGTCCGTGAGCTGATGAACGACATGCCGGCGAGTCTCCCGCGATCAACGACTTGTCGCCGCCAATTTCATCTCCTGGCCCAGCCCACGTTGAAGCCGTCCACGCAGGCGATCCATCGGCCCGCGGAGAGCTGGTGCGGATCGACGTGGTGCATGCCCGTCTTGTTCCAGCCCTCGCCGGAGCCTATCAGGATCGGACTGTGCCGGCTTTCCTGCTCTCTGTAGCTGTCGGTCGCGAGCTCGGTAATCTCGAAAGCTCTCACACGACTGCCGTAGGTCGGATAACAGTCCTGGGCGTATCGGATCACTTTCTTTCCCCAAATCACGACTCGGCCCGCAGGCCTCGCGATCCGGCGGTTGCCGTCGACGATGGGGCTTCGGGGGTGCTCGGTCCAGGGTCCGGTCAGCTCGTCGGCGAAGAAGAGGCGCAGGAAGTCGTGCTGGTAAGGGCGCCCGCAGACGAACATCCACCACTTTCCCTTGCAACGGAATATCGACGGATCGGCAAATGAACCTTCGAGGAGGATCGCCGTTCGAGACCAGTGATCGGGGAAGCTCACAGCTTTGTATAAATGAACGCCGCCGAGTCCCAGAGTCTCCGGGATCATATAGATGGCGCCCCGCCAGGTGAAGACATACGGATAGGAAAGATGAAATTCTTCGGAGAGCACGATCCCTCGATAGGTCCAATCCAGGCCGGTGGGACTGGTGGCGAGGCCGATCTCTCCCTTCCTATCGGGACGGTTCTTCACCTCGACATACATGTACCACCGGCCTCGGTGCCGCAGCATGAACGGGTCGGCGACGAAACCGGCGTCGACGTCGATGACGTCTTTGCAAGAAAGAACCGGACTCCGGACCTCGGTGGCGGGCGCCAGTCGAAAAGGGGAGTCTCCGGTATAGATGCCTACCGACCACATGAAGCGCTCTTGTCCCCGCTTTGACTTTTTCCGTGACCTCGAGCCCGGGTTTGGGTTCGCCGCGGTAACTCTAGCACACCAAGACGGTTTATACCGGAGCCACGGCACCGGGCCACCAAGCCTTGAGCCGGCTCTCAGCCGGGACCTCTTCAAGTGGCTTAAGCCGCAACCCGACTTTCAGTCGTAAACCAACGCACCGCCTTTCAGGCGGTGGTTGTTTAGACCTGGTGTTGGAACTAAACATCGATCTTATCGTTCATGAGCGTCCCAACACCCGTCGCCTGTACCAGTCGATTTCCGCCCTTAGTCCATCCTCGGGTTTGGTGGTGGGATTGTAACCGAGAAGTTTCCTCGCCTTGGCAATATCTGCGCGCGTATGCACCTGATCTCCAGTTCGCCTATGCCGCACGATGATTCGGGCGTTCCGTTTGAGTAGCCCTTCGACCATCTTAATGGCACTTCCAGTTGTCATCTCCACTGGTGAGCCGATGTTGAAGATTTCACCCGCACATTCGTTCGCGCGACACACCACCGAGACTAAGCCATCGACTGCATCAGCTACATAGGTAAACGCCCGCCGATGTTGCTCACTACCTTCAAAAAGAGGAAAGTCGGCATTGGTCAGAATACTTCCACTGGGGTATGCACTTGACTCCCGAAGCCCCAAGGTCTAGTATCCGGGCTCTGGAGGACTATTCGCGCACGCTGGGGAGTTTCAAGAGCGCTTCGCCTTCAGGTTTCAAAGTCAACCGCTGCCGTCCCCCCGCGGGGCGCAATGAGCGGCGGCTATAGGACCCACGACCGCTGCCCGATGGCCCCTCGAGGGTACGGTCGCCGCAGTCGCCGACCACAAGGTGTGGGGTCGTCGGGAGTCAAGTGCATACCCCGATACTTCCAATGGGGTATCCACTTGACTCAGGTAGCCCCTAGGCGTTGTGGTTTGGTCGATCCATGGACGCCAGCACACTGCACCCAGAATGCACCCTGGGGCGCCAGACGCCGGTCTGCCAGGCAATTGGGCCACGAGGCTGCGTTTCGGGCCGATCAAGGATTACGCACGCGCCATGGCCATCGCAGGCTTGGAAACGTGGTGCTATCAAGTTTCCGGGGGCCGCCAATGGCGGCAACCACGAGTATGTTGTCGGTCACCTGAGTCAAATGCATACCCCGATACTTCCAATGGGGTATCCACTTGACTCAGGTAGCCCCTAGGCGTTGTGGTTTGGTCGATCCATGGACGCCAGCACACTGCACCCAGAATGCACCCTGGGGCGCCAGACGCCGGTCTGCAGGCAATTGGGCCACGAGGCTGCGTTTCGGGCCGATCAAGGATTACGCACGCGCCATGGCCATCGCAGGCTTGGAAACGTGGTGCTATCGGCAAGCCTTTCCGGGGGCCGCCAATGGCCAACCACAGTATGTTGTGGTCACCTGAGTCAAATGGATACCCCACTTTTACCGATGGGGTATCCACTTGACTCAGGTAGCCCCTAGGCGTTGTGGTTTGGTCGATCCATGGACGCCAGCACACTGCACCCAGAATGCACCCTGGGGCGCCAGACGCCGGTCTGCAGGCAATTGGGCCACGAGGCTGCGTTTCGGGCCGATCAAGGATTACGCACGCGCCATGGCCATCGCAGGCTTGGAAACGTGGTGCTATCGGCAAGCCTTTCCGGGGGCCGCCAATGGCCAACCATCAGCTATACACAGAAAACAGCCGCACCGAGGTGCCCGCGAAAATACGATGGTCACTACTGAGTTCAAAATCAGGTTGATACCCCACTTACTTCCAATGAGCCGTGGGAAGAGCTTGTCTGGACGCTCGCGTGGGCCATACACAGAAAACAGCCGCACCGAACAGACTGGAAGCTGACGCCCGCGAAAATACGATAAGGCCAATTGTTCTGCTGCGAGCTTCGTTACACCGTAATCAGACGTTGGAGTGGGTGCCGCGGTCTCTGACTCCGTTGCGCGTTTGCCGTATACGGAAGAAGTCGAGACATTGACAAAGCAGGTGAGTTCGGGAGACTCAACCGCAGACTCAAGCAGCATGTGAGTAGCCAGAATATTGTTACGGACATAGTTTTGAAAAGGCGTGGTGGACGAAAGTCCGGGCTGTGCGGCAAGATGAAAAATCACTTGTACAGATCGTGTGATCTCGCTCAGATTCCCAGCGGCAAGGTCGAGATTGACTATTGGGATCCCTCGCGCGGCTAAGTCACCCGCGTTTTGTCGTTTCTGTTCTTGCGCATAGTAGTCGGTGAAACAGTCCACGCCTATGACGTCCCATCCAGCTGCGTCGAGACGCTCACAAAGGTGAGAGCCCACAAAACCTGCAGCTCCAGTGACGAGGATGCGCACAGCATGTCTCTTTGCAGTCGGAGAAGTAGCGGCAGAGATCATGATAGAAGATTGGATGGTGGTTCGACAAGTCGGTGGCGAAGCTTGGGAGCGAAACTCGTGGTTCCCGTTTATTCCATCCGGTCAGTTGAAAGATGAACGCTAACTGCAAGAATGACTTCAGGGAGGGGAGAGGGACCGAACCTGTTTCGAGCGTGTCCAGCAGGACCGCATGCGACATCAGACGGGCGACACGGCCGTTGCCGTCCAGAAAAGGCTGCACCCAGAGCAGACGGTGGTGTGCGGCGGAAAACGAGAGAATCGCATCCCTTTTGCCAAGACGGATGTAGATCTCCGCGAAACGTCCCACGGAACGCCGCGCGGCGCCTGGGCTGATGACAAGGTGCCGACCCACCTTGACATCGCGCCGGCGCACTTCGCCCGGAACGACACGAAGGCGCTCCGTTGTCTCCGGCTCGTCGACCCCAACAGGTCTTTAGGCAACCGTTCGCAGAAACCGCGGTGGAGTTCGCAAGTCTGTTAGCGGCGGAGAGAAAATAGGCCACAAGGCGATTTGTCAGACAGCCCTGTGATCTTCATTCCAAAGCAAATCCCAATCTCTTACCTATTGAAGATCGATCCATGCCCCGCGCGTCATGAGTTTTTTCATCTCGAGGTCCGGCGCGACCACGTATGCTCCAAGGGCGCCTATGCGGCGATTCGGTCCGTAGGTGAGGACTCGCGTGAAGGCACTCGGGTATTGGTAGAGACCCTCTAGGCTCGCAATAAGCTTTTCCCGGCTGAGACCGTGGCCGGAGCGCTCTAGGCCCTCCACGAGGAGCTCGAACGCGGCTAGGGCCGCTAGCTGGCTGGCGAGATGATCGGTTGTCAGCCGGTGGCTCGATGCCAGCTCGCGATAGCTCGTGAAGCCGTTTGGGCTGGTGTCGGTGGGGATGGTGGGGAAGGAGAGGAAGATGCGATCGGAAAGGCTGTGGTCCGCGCCCAAGACGGCGTTTCCGGCCATGGGGCCCAAGAAGCAGAAATACGGCCGCCAGCCGATTTTGCCGGCGGCGCGTAGAAGCTCCGCGGTCTCGACAGCGGAACCCAAGAAGAAAACGAGATCGGTTCCCGAATCCTGTTCGCGACTAGCTAGGACTGGGGTGTCGAGCCTTCCCGGCAGATAGTGGATCACTTCTATTTTGAGCCAAGGGGAGGGCTGTCTAGCTCCTTGCTTCCGAATGGCCTCGACGATAGCCTGAAACGCTTCGTGGCGCGGGTGAACCACGATCGCTCGACGCACCGGTCGCCCCTGCTTACGCGCAGCGAACTCCACTAACGCCCGCGCCTGCTCGGGAAACCCCGAAACCAAGTAGAAGACGTGGCGGTTGAGTGGAAAGCCGGTCTGCGGGTGGACCGAAAACGGTCCGACTAGCGGCACCCGGACTTCGCGGACCAGTTCGGCGAGCGCGGCATCCGCCCCCGCGATGAAAGAGGCCACTAGGGCGAAGATGTCTTCTCTGACAAGAAAGTCCTCGACCGCTTTCCGCCTCGTCTTCGCCGGCTCAGGCGGTTCCAGAAAGCGCAGATCGATGCGACGGCTGTAGATGCCTCCCGAGCCGTTGACCCGCGCGCCGGCGGCTTCAAGCACGGCCCGGATCGCCGAACCTAGATCGCCGCCGGCGGTGGTCGGTGGAAGGACGACTCCAATCCGCACCTCCGCGTCGCTAACCCCCGGCTCGAGCCCGTGTCCTAGTCGCTGCAGGAAGGCTACTAGGGCGTCTGCCTCCTCGTGGGTGAGCCGATAGCGCGGCATTGCCACGTGAAGCCGATTACCGCCGGCATCAAGGCCCATGGTGACCGCGCGCTTCGTGAGGAACGCGGTGTAGGGCGGATGCTCACGCCCGCTCGGATGCTTGCTGCCGTAGGGTTTGGTTAGGGACGACCAAGTGATGTCGGAAGGGCTAAGCCCACCCTCGGGGCGACCCAGGCCGTCCTCGCCGTGGCAACCGGTACAGGGCAGCGTCGCGGCTGGTACTTCGGCGCCCCCTTCGCCCAACACGGCGGTGATCTCGCGTCCGTTCTCGCCCTTGCCCTCGAAGAAGATCTGCAGGCCCAGAGTTTCTTCGGGAGTGAGGTCCGCAGCGCTGCCGGACGCGTCCGAGACTACCAGCAGCACCGCCGTGGCCGCGAGTAGCGCGAGGAGTACGGCCCGAGAAATCACTGGATTCCGCGTGACCTCAGCTTTTGGCGTCGAGCACTTCTTCCACGACGCGGATCAGCTCTTCGGTTGTGCCCAGGCCCACGAACTTCCTCCATTCGCCGGTGGTCTCGTTACCGATGATGAAAATGTTGGTGTGAGCCTCTTTGTTGTCGACGTACTGACCCAGCTTGTAGAGGACCCAGTCGACGTTCTCCTTCGTGCCCCCCAAAAAGTACCAGCCCGGTTTGGCCCTGAAGCGCTCGGCGTATGCCTTGAGTCTCATCGGGGTATCGGTCTCCGGATCAACCGAGATCGAGACCAGGTGAAGTTGGTTTCCGAGCCGATCACTCAGGCGTCGCTGAATGGCCGCCATCTTCCGGCTGAGCACAGGGCAAACACCCGTGCAGGTGGTGAAGAAAGGAATGATGACCACAGTCTTACCGTGGAGCAGGTCGCTGTAAAAGCGCATCTCCTGTCCATCTTGATTGACCAGTACGCCGTCTGTGAAGTATTCCCGGGCGCGCCTGATTTCAGCTGCCCGAACCCGCGGGCGCTTATGTTCCTCTTCGGGGGATGTCGGCCGCGGTGCGGTCGGCGTGGGGGTCGGAGCTGGTTGTTGCGCCAAGGCCGGGTCGACCGCGAAGAGGACCGTGGCAATGATGCAGCCGAGGGCCCGGATACTCATGGGGGGCTCTGCCCCCCATTGCCGTCGAGCGCGATCATCTCTTCTATAAGCTGAGAAAGCTTGGCGGCCGGGGCGAGGCCGTAGGCCCGTTTCCAGGAACCGACTCGCGCGTTTCCGATCAGGACCGTCGGTGAGTGATCGGCGAAATCCGGCGTGAAGACCTCCAGGGACTTGAGAAGGTTGTCGACCTCAGGCTTGGAACCGGTAACCAGCGTCCACCCCGTTCCGGCACCGAGCCGCTGAGACCAGGCCTTGAGGCGCTCCGGAGTGTCGGTGACCGGGTCCACGCTGACAGAGATCAGATCGACATCCCGACCGACGCGATCCCCCAGCTCTCTCTGTACCTTGGCGAAGATGGCGCCCATAGGCAGGCAAACGGTCGTACATGTGGTGAATATGAAGTTCACAGCAACGACTCTGCCCGAGATAAGATCGCTGTAGAAGCGGACCTCCTGACCGTCTTGATCCAACAAGAGGACGTCTGGGATATGCTTTGGCTCCCCGACCTCGACGTTCTTACTGGCCCGTGTGTGTTGGTGGTGGTGGCTTCGGTCGTGGGCCGCCGGCTGGTCTGCTGAGCCCTGCTCAGCTGGGTTCGGGCCCGCCAGTGAGGGACGAGCCCCAGCCAAGAGCGCGAAGACGGCTACGAGACCGAGTAATAGCGGATGCCGCTTGGTCGTGAGTTGCACGTCTGACTTTCTTCTCCTTGTACACCTTCTGTCTCCAAAATAGCCTTAGGGTACAGGTGTTGGGTAGAGTATACTCCACCGATGATTTGAAAGCTACACCAAGCCTGAGAGAATCAACTGTCAGGTATCCGGCATGTCATCTCCGCGAGGAGAGGGATCACGGGCAGGTTCGCCGGCTGCAGGGCCGGCCATCGAACCGCGCGAACGACACCGAACTCCGCTGGCGAGTGCTGGATCTGATCCGAGAGAGCTACAACGATTACGGGCCGACGCCGTCCCGACCGCCGCGCTCGCTCCAGTTCCTCCCGGTCCAGACGCGCCAACAGCACCGGACCAAACCAGATCCGCCACCCGTCCTCGTCCTCCTCCAAGCCTACCGTCTCACCCGCCAACACTTGACTGAGAAAAATCGCCCGGTTGACAAGCCCGGCCACGCCCTCCCTTTCATAGCGAGCCAACCACTTCTGGATTCTCGAACAATCCGTTACCCATGTGCTGGGGTAGATCTGTTACCTATGTCCTCGGGACGTACCGAGGACGAGCTGGCGATACCGGCACCGCCTGCCGCCGCGGCTGGTCGCCAAAGCGATCTTACGCCGGCGCTCGCGGGAAAGAACCTCGAAGAGCAGGTACCAGCCGCTGTCCTCCCGGACCATGAAGGGGTCGGCGACGAAGGCCAGGCCCGGATCGGTGACTACTTCCCGGCGGATGAGAACCGGGTTGCTAAGGGCCGGGACGGGGAGCGAAGCGGAGAGCAGAATCGCCGGCGAAGATCCGGATCGACGACATCGTCATTCCTTGAGACCGGCTCTCGTGCCGCCTACTTCACCACAGGCTGCTAGACCTGGTAGAAGTGGTCCCGCAGGAAGTACCGCGAGCGCCCGCTGCCGTCGCGGAAGGTGGTGTAGCTGTCGACCACCAGGAGGCGCAAGTTGAGGTAGGCTACGAGCAGGGTGTCCACTGAGCCGAAGTCGTAGTGGGCTTTGAAGCCCACCGCGTCGCGGTCGCCAACGCCGGCAAAGGCCTCGGCCCCCACCGTTCCCCAGTCGCAGGGCGACGGCGAGCAGGCGCCGAAAGTCCGCACCGTGAGATCCGCCTCCTGCTGCGCGATTGCCACCTCTACGACGCCCTTCGAGGCGAGGTCGAAGTTGACCCAGGCGCCTACCAGGGTGCGAGGGTCGACCCCGCCGCGGTCTGCCGCCAGGCCGTGCAGTCGATCGAAGCGCCGTGTAAACTCGAGGGCCGCCATTCTCTTGCCTCCGGTCAGCGAGCTGCCTTGCAGCCCGTGGTGAAAGTGGACCATATCGAGTGCGCGCCAGCCGGATGCGTCTGCGCGCGATGCTCGACACTTGCCATCAAATTTGGATGTCGTTGGTTCAGGAAAATCTCCTTCGACGAGTCATTGGCACTCCGTGCTCGATGACCGCGGTTGGCTGGAAACCGGTTTCGACTTTCACCACGGAACTCCGCCGAGCGATGCCGGCAATGCAGTTGGCCGATCACCCTGCTCGTTTTCAATTCCAGCGCCGCAAACAACGACGTGGTCCCGTTGCGTTTATAGTCGTGCGCGCGCCGCTCGAGTTGACCGGGCCGCAGCGGCAATAGCGGCTGGGTGCGGTCCAGTGCCTGGATCTGGCTCTTCTCGTCTACGCAGAAGACCAGGGCGTGTGCGGGCGGGTTCATATATACAAGCCCGCGATGTCGTGCACCTTTTCGATCAGCAGAGGGTCGGGCGAACGCTTGAAGCTTTCGGTGCGGTGCGGCTGCAACCCGAAGTCGCGCCAAATGCGGTTGATCGTCATGCGGCTGAGTCCGGTGGTTTTCGCCAAGCTGCGTGTCGACCAGTGCGTCTGCCCGCGCGACGTGCTTTCTAAGGTCCGCACGACGACCTGCTCCACCTGCTCATCGCTCACCGTGCGCGGCACTCCCGGCCGCGGCTCGTCGTAGAGGCCTTCCAAGCGCGGCTTCACAATCGGGCGCGCCACTTGCCCACCATGCCTACCGAGGCGCGTAACTTCCGCGCCACGCTTTAATTGTCCAGCCCTTCAGCACAGGCTAGCACGACTCCTGCGCGGCGAGCCAAACAACGGCTGGCTACGCGCCCGATGGGCCAACGACTGGAGCTGTTGGCGCTCTTGCTCGGTCAAGATCAAGGGTTGTTTCGGTCATCCGGTTCGCATCTAAGGCTCCTCCTCTTAGATGCATCCCGATGTTTGACATCCCGACCTTCCAGCGGCTTCAGCGTCTTTATTCATAGGGGCTAGAGCCCGATGAGGACGCCAGGGAGGCCAACACCCAATGGGTGAAAAACAAACCAAGCGGGTTCCAGCTAAGTTTCAACGGCTTGTTGAAAGTCGATTTCCAGGGATCGCACGTCACTTCCGACGGTGGCCTGATTTTGGTTCGCGAACTGGACGAGCGGCTCCGCTGATCGACGAGCATCTGACGGATTCGCGTCAAGGCTCGAACAAGAAGTTCCCGCTGGCCGATCTGCTGCGGCAGTCGGTTTACAGCCGACTGGCGGGCTACGAGGACCTCAACGACGCCGTCCGAGTGTCGGCCGACCCGACCTTTCGCTTGCTCGGCTCGAAGAAGAACTGGGATCGCGGCGGGGCGCTCACCTCGCGGCTACAGAGCTTCCAGACAGGGCTGCTCGCGAGTGAGGAGAATCTGCTGGGATTGATGGCGGTGAATCGCGAGTTGGTGGCGCAAGCCGAGGGTTGCCGAATCCGAGCGGGTCGTGCTCGACATGGATTCGACCGAAAGCCCCGGTCCACGGCCAACAAGAGGGCAGTGCCTACAACGGCCACTTTGAGTCCGTCTGCTATCACCCGCTGTTGCTATTCAACCAGCACGGCGACTGTCTGGCGGCGAAACTGCGAGCGGGCAACGTGTCCAGCGCCGAGGACTGGGACGAACTGCTACTGCCCGAGATCGGCGCCAACACGGAGAAGGCAAGCGAGTGACGTTCCGCGCCGACGCCGCCTTCGCCAAGCCGGAGGTCTACGAGGCGTTGGAGGATCGCGGCGTGGACTACGTCATTCGCATCCCGGCCAATCGGAGTGGGAGATCGCCGACATCTTGTTCCGTCCGCCGGGCAGGCCCAGCGCGAAACCGCTGGTGCGCTACAAGAGTTTCCGCTATCAGGCGGAGAGCTGGTCCAAGCCCCGACGGATCGTCGCCAAAGTGGAGCATCACCCGGGTGAGCTGTTTGCGCGACCCGGCTTCTTGGTGACCAACATGACCCTGCCGAGTCGTTCGCTGGTGCGGTTCTACAACAAGCGCGGCACCGCCGAGCAGTGGATCAAGGAAGGCAAGCAGGCGACTCACTGGACGCCGTCGTGCCATCGCTTCCGAGCAAACGAAGTGCGGCTTCAGCTCAGCGTGCTCTCCTACAACCTGGGCAACCTGTGGCGGCGACTGGGACTGCCGCGGCGGATCAAGAGCTGGTCGCTGACGAGCCTGCAGCAGCGGCTGATGAAAACGGGCGGGCGGCTGGTCAAGCATGCCCGCTACTACTGGCTGTTGCTGGCTGAGGGCCATCTGAACCGCCAGCTGTTCGGCCAGATGCTGGGGCGGCTTGCGGCGCTACCTGTGCCGGGAGGCTAGCGCCGCCGGCCCGGACAAGCTGGCGTACGCGGGTTGCCGAGCATCGGCGCGGGAGGGATGTTGCCAAAAAGCCCTCTGCGGTCGCCGGAACGGCGCAATCGGGCAGCATTCGACGGCCGGAGCAGCAGGGAAAGGGGTATCGAACGTGGCAGAAGTGCGAAAACCGTTGCATCGCGGCGGCGGATCGCCTACCCTGTCCGTGCCATGAAGGCCAAAATGGTAATCCTGGCTTAGATGCATCCCGGTCTAACTTAATTCACTTAAGTGGGGTATCCATTTGACTCAGGTGACCACAACATACTGTGGTTGGCCATTGGCGGCCCCCGGAAAGGCTTGCCGATAGCACCACGTTTCCAAGCCTGCGATGGCCATGGCGCGTGCGTAATCCTTGATCGGCCCGAAACGCAGCCTCGTGGCCCAATTGCCTGCAGACCGGCGTCTGGCGCCCCAGGGTGCATTCTGGGTGCAGTGTGCTGGCGTCCATGGATCGACCAAACCACAACGCCTAGGGGCTACCTGAGTCAAGTGGATACCCCATTTTCACTTATAGTGGGGTATCCATTTGACTCAGGTGACCACAACATACTGTGGTTGGCCATTGGCGGCCCCCGGAAAGGCTTGCCGATAGCACCACGTTTCCAAGCCTGCGATGGCCATGGCGCGTGCGTAATCCTTGATCGGCCCGAAACGCAGCCTCGTGGCCCAATTGCCTGCAGACCGGCGTCTGGCGCCCCAGGGTGCATTCTGGGTGCAGTGTGCTGGCGTCCATGGATCGACCAAACCACAACGCCTAGGGGCTACCTGAGTCAAGTGGATACCCCATTCACTTATTTCTGGGACAGGAGACTAGCGATGGAAAAACTCGCGGGTGAAGTAGGCGGCGCGGCCGCTGCCGTCCTTAAAAGTGTTGAAGGTGTCCAGCACCAGGATGCCCTGCTTGCCGTAGGCGGCGAGCAGCGTCTCCATGAAGCCGAAGTCGTAGTTTGCGGTGAAGGCCATGGCCTCGCCCGCGAGGATGTTGGCTCCGAAGGCAGTCGCTTCGGTCGGGCCCCAATCACAAGGGTCGGGCAAGCAGACGCCGAAGGCGTGGACGGTGAACGTGCCGCCCTCGTTGGCCAGCGTGAGCCTGGCCACGCCGCCGGCGTCCGGATCGGTGCCGTACCAGATTCCGAGGAGCGGAGACGGGTCGATCTTGCCGCCTCCAGTCGTCTCGCTCCCGGCCTCGAGCTGGTCTTCGGCTTTCATGTTTCTCAGACCTTCCATGCGCTCTCCCGCTCGTCTGCGTTGACCGTCGAAATCCCATCGTTCGATGGGGTTGGCCGAGGCTGCAGCGCACCGCGACAGGAACTTGGTCCCCGCCACAGCGCTCGGTGACCGCGGCGACCCGTTCCGCACCGCGGCCGTCCGCGCCCCCAGCGTTCGATGGAGGTAGCATAGGTCTTCTGCGAAGCGTCCGTCAACCGACCTAGGCTGGTGTGCCAAGCCTCGCTAGAAGTGTCCCCTTGTTGTTTTTGTTCATAAAAGAGACGTAGGTGTCCGCAGCTGTCTCAGCGACAGGGCTTAAGTGCTTGACAAAAAAGTAAGTATAGTGATCTAAGTCCCTAAGAGAAAGTGGTGAGCGCGGAAGGACTCGAACCTTCAACCTAGTGATTAAGAGTCACTTGCTCTACCAATTGAGCTACGCGCCCACGGGGGCGATGCGAAACGGCTGACTTGACCAAGCGCCAGTGGGTTTGATCGGTGCTGAACCGCCGAGGATCGCTAGGTTCGACCGACTTCAATGGCTATTGTAGCACCCGGCGTAACCGGCACCCGGTCACGAGGTGCGGGTCCCGAGGCGTCCGTTCGGCGGCCGGACGCTAGGGCTTCAGGCGACTGCAGGCGTTGGCGGCGCCCATCACATCAACCGCGGAGCGACCCTCTTCGACATGTTGAATCACGCCTTCTTTGTCGACGACGAAGGTCGTGCGGTTGGAGACGCCGCGCGCCTCATTGAGCACGCCGTACTGCGTCGAAACGTCGCGCTTCAAGAAGTCGCTGAGCATCGGAAACTTCACGCCCAGTTCCTCGGCGAACTTGCGTTGCGAGGGGACGTTATCGGTGCTGAGGCCGAACACCTGCGTCTCCGCCCCTTCGAACTTACCGAGGTTGAGCTGGTAGGCCTGCATCTCTTTGGTGCATCCGCCAGTGAACGCGGCGGGGTAGAACGCCAAGACGACGTTCTTCTTGCCGTGGAACTCCGACAGCGTGACGTTGCCTCCGTGGGTTGAAGGCAGAGTGAAATCGGGCGCCGTGTCGCCGACCTTCAACTGCGTTGCCGGGAAGGCGGGGGCGATCAGCAAACCGAGCACGATCAAGCCTAGGGTGAATGATCGAAGTTGTGTCATTGTCTTCTCCGTGCGAACCAGGGCAATCTCGGAATCAGACCGGCATTGTAGGCTACTCGGAGAACGAAGGCAACAGCAAGTCATCGCAACAAGGCCCTGCAACCATTTGTCGTACCCTGAAAGATACGCTCATGTCGTCCGACCCCTGGCGTCCCTTGCAGCCCTTGCCCCGCCCGTTCCCGCCGGAAGACATCCGACCGGCCATCAACGGCGGGTATCAGACCTTCGTGCCGCGCCCGCGTCCGCGGCGGCAGAAGATCTGGCTGCACGTGTTGTTGTTCGTGTTGACGGTGGCGAGTACGACGTACATGAACGGACCCCTTTATTCCGTTTGCATCATGGGCATTCTCACCGCCCACGAGTTCGGCCACTACTTCGCGGCAAAGTATCATCGAGTACCGGCGACTCTTCCGTACTTCATTCCCTTCCCCTCGTACTTTGGGACCTTGGGAGCCGTGATACGGATGTCGCCGGCCATTCCGAGCCGCCGCGCGCTGTTCGACATTGCCGCGGCCGGACCCATCGCCGGCCTTGTCGTTGCGTTCCCGGTAAGTATAGTCGGCGTGTTTCTGTCGAACCAGGTACAAGCCCAACCCGACCAAACGACGATCACGCTGGGTGACCCGCTTATCTTCCGGGCTCTACAGTGGCTTTTCTTTGGGTATACCCCGGAGGGTACCGATCTGTTGTTGCACCCTATCGCCTTTGCGGGCTGGGTGGGGCTCTTCGTCACGGCGCTGAACCTGCTGCCAATCAGTCAGCTCGACGGAGGGCATATCAACTATGCGCTGTTCGGACGACGGAGCCGGGCCGTCTCGATTGTCGCCTTTGTCGGGTTGGGAGCCGTTACGATCTTCTACGGCTATCAGTACACGCTCATCCTGATTCTTCTGTGGTTCATGGGCATCGCCCACCCGCCGACACTGAACGACACGATCGAGCTCGGACCTGCGCGCCGCCGCATTGGCGTCTTTCTTTGGATCGTCTTTATCCTGTGCTTCAGCCCTGCGCCGTTCAAGTTCTGAGCCTTGGTTGAGCGGGCCTCTGTGGGCGCCGACTCGTGGAACAACCGTGGTCCTTATCGACCGCCACCAGCAATCGTTGTGGCTGCGCAAGCTTCGAGCACAAACTGACCCATGACGGGCCCGTCGATGGCCGCCGCTTGCTTATAATGTCGTTATGACGAGAACGGTTCGCTTCACCGCCCTAGTCTTCCTAGCCGCCACCACGATGCTTGCCGCCAACAGCGTTCACGATTTCACCCTGAACTCGATCGACGGCGAGGCGGTGCCGCTCGGCGACTACAACGGCAAAGTCCTGCTGATGGTCAACGTTGCCAGCCGCTGCGGCTTCACCCCGCAATACAAGGGCCTCGAAGCCCTCTACCGCAAATACAAAGACGACGGCTTGGTCGTGATGGGCTTCCCGGCCAACAACTTCGGCGCACAGGAACCCGGCACAGACAAAGAAATCAAAGCCTTCTGCTCGCGCAACTTCGACGTGAGCTTCCCGATGTTCTCGAAGATTTCGGTCAAGGGCGGCGACACGGCGCCACTCTACCAGCACCTCACCGCCAACGCCGGCGGCGAAGTGCGCTGGAACTTCACCAAGTTCCTCGTCGACGCAGAAGGTAATGTGATCGGCCGCTTCGAGCCCGATGTCGAGCCGGGTTCGACGAAACTGACCGGGGCCGTCGAAGCGGCTCTGAAGAAGTAGGCTGCTTTCGCACAGCGATCAAAGGACTGACGGCAGGCGCTGGCCTGTCAGCCGGTCCATCGCGTCGGCGGATGATCAGTAACTTCCGCGTCAACCCTCCCGAACCGCTCTGGTAGACTCACAAACGCGGCATGGGTGACGCGAACCGAGGCGCCGTTGAGACATCGCAGGGTGACGCCGCCCCGCGCCTTCTACAACTCGTCGAAGAACTCGTTCTCGAACTCCACCCGCATCGCCGCGGACGCCTGCGGCTCACGCTCCAAAGCTCGCTCGACCGCGACCTCGCCATCGACAGCCTCGGCCTTGCCGAGTTGCTCAACCGCATCGAAAACACCTTTCGTGTCCGGCTGCCTGATGATCTACTGGCCCGCGCCAACACCGTAGGCGAGTTGCTCGCGGCCATCGGACCCGGCGTGGCGCCTGCTACCGAGGTGATCGCGCCGGTCGCTCCGGCCCCTCAGCCCGCGTCGACAACACCGCTCGACGCCTCAACGCTGACTGAAATCCTCGACCGGCTCTCGCGCGAACGACCCGACAATCTCCACGTCCTCTTCCCCGACCGCACAACCCACCCCAGCCGCCTCACCTACAGCGACTTGGCACAAGGCGCTCGCTCCGTTGCCGCCGGGCTGCTGGCGCGCGGTCTCGCGCCGGGCGACCGCGTGGCGCTCATGCTGCCCACCGGGCCCGATTTCTTCCTCGGCTTCTTCGGCGCGCTCTACGCCGGGGCCGTCCCCGTACCCATCTATCCGCCGCTGCGCATGTCACAGATCGAAGAGCACCTGCGCCGCCAGGCCGGCATCCTCAACAATGCCGAGGCCGCGGCGCTCATCACGATGGACGAAGCTCGCACCGTCGCGACGCTACTACGCGGGCAAGTGCCGTCGCTCCGCATCGTCGACACGGTCGAGCACCTGGCTGTCGGCCAGGCTGCCTCTCCGCCACGCCGCGACGATCCTAACGCCACCGTCTTTCTGCAATACACCTCCGGCAGCACGGGCGACCCGAAGGGCGTCGTCATCACCCACAACAACCTGCTGGCCAACCTCAACGCCATCCGTGACCGCTTTGGGCCCGGGCCCTCGGATGTGATTGTGAGTTGGCTGCCGCTCTATCACGACATGGGTTTGATCGGAGCATGGCTGGCGAGCTTGGCTTTCGGCATCCCGGCCGTGATTCTGTCGCCCTTGACGTTCCTGACCCGTCCGCAAGAGTGGCTCTGGGCGATTCACCGCCACCGTGGCACCTACTCGGGCGGGCCCAACTTCGGCTTCGAGCTGTGCCTGCGAAAAATACCCGACGAGGCGATCGAAGGCCTCGACCTTAGCTCGCTCCGCCATATGGCCAACGGGGCCGAGCCGATCAACGCATCGACGATCCGCCGCTTCACCGAGCGGTTTGCGAAATACGGCTTCCGCGCTGATGCCATGCGCCCGGTGTACGGCATGGCCGAGAACACGCTGGGCCTGTCGATCCCGCTTTCGGGAAGTGTGCCCGTGATCGACCGCATTGCTCGCGACCCACTCGCGAAGCGCGGGGAGGCCGTCGCGGTTGCCCAACCGGCGGGCCCCCCGTCGGGGGCCAAGGAGGCCGCGGCCCTCGAGGTGGTTGGCTGCGGACCGGTCCTCAAGGGCAACGAAGTCCGGATCATCGGCTCCAACCGACGCGAACTACCCGAGCGCCGGGAAGGGCGCCTCCAATTCCGCGGTCCGTCGTCAACGCAGGGCTACTTCCGAAACGAAGCCAAGACCCGCGAGATGATGGACGGCGATTGGCGAGAGAGCGGCGACCTCGCCTACATCGCCAACGGCGAGATCTTCGTCACGGGCCGATCGAAGGACATCATCATTCGCGCCGGCCGTAACATCCATCCCCATGAACTCGAAGCCGCCGTAGGCGACATCGACGGCATCCGCAAGGGCTGTGTCGCCGCTTTGGGAATCGCCGATGCCACCGCAGGGACCGAGAAGATCGTGATCGTCGCCGAGACACGCGAGGAAGACGCAAGCACCCGCGCCGAACTCGAAGACCAGGTCGCCGCCACCGCCGCCGAGTTTCTCGACACGCCGGCGGAAGAGGTGCTGCTCGTCCCGCCTCATACGGTCCCGAAAACATCGAGCGGCAAGCTCCGCCGCGCCGCGATGAAAGAATACTACGAGCGCGGACAGATCGGGTCGAGCCCACGTGCCCTGTGGTGGCAACTGACGCGCCTCAGCACCAAGGCGTTCCTGGTGCGCGCAAAGCAACGGGTAACGGCCGCGTTGACCACCCTCTACGGCGTCTACTGGTGGCTCGTGGCCACGCCCCTCCTCTTGTCAGCGTGTTTGTGGACGCTGGTCGCTCCCCTGCCCGCGTGGCGCTGGGCCGCGCTCCGCGTCGCCGCGCGGGCCGTGCTCTGGCTAACAGCCATTCCCCTGACCATTTCGGGCCGGGAGAAGATCCCAAAGACCAGTGCCGTCATGGTGGCCAATCACACCAGCTATTTCGACGTGCTCGTGATCACCGCCGCCCTTGGTGGGCCCATGGTCTTCGTCGCCAAGAAGGAGTACGAATCGCAGTGGCTCATCGCCCTCTTCCTTCGGCGGATCGGCAGCATCTTCGTCGAACGCTCCGACGCCGCCGGTGGAGTCGAAGACACCGAGAAGATCAGAGACGTGCTGCGGCAAGGGGGCCGTGTCTTCTTCTTCCCCGAGGGGACGTTCGTTCCCAGTGGCGGCCTGCTTCCCTTCCGCGGAGGCGCATTCGTAGCGGCGGCGGAGGCACGGGCGCCGGTCGTGCCGATCACGATTCGCGGCCTTCGATCCATCCTGCGGGATGAATCGTGGCTTCCCCGCCCAGGCCGTGTTTCGGTGGAAGTCGAGGAGCCACTGATCCCGCGGGAAGGCGGTTTCCACGAGGCCATTCGGCTGCGCGATGAAGCCCGCCGAGCGATTCTCAGCCGCTGCGGGGAGGCCGACCTCGGCCACGAGCACATCATCTTCCTCGAGTCGGGCATCGAACGGTTGCGGCCCGACGACGGCTAGAGATGCACAGTGCCTAAACTGACCGGCGAACGCGGCGGCCTCCTCAAGGCGCTAGGACTCCACCGCCGCGAGCTGCGTGCTTGGGCGATGTACGACTGGGCGAACTCCGCCTTCGTGACGACCGTCATGGCGGCGGTGCTGCCGATCTACTACCACCAGGTTGCGGCTGTCGGCCTGCCCGAAAACCTGCGCACCGCCTACTGGGGCTACACGCAAACCATCGCGCTGGCCATCATCGCCCTCAGCTCGCCGATCCTGGGCGCGATGGCCGACCACCTCGGTGCGAAGAAGAAGTTTCTGGCCTTCTTTGCGTTTAGCGGGGTCGTGGGCTCGGCGTTGCTCTACTTCGTCGAGCGCGGCGACTGGATGTTCGCGTCGGCGGCTTTCATTGTCGGCAACATCGGCTTTGCCGCCGGCGAGGTGTTCTATGAATCCCTGCTGCCCCACATCGCGAGGCCGGACGAGATCGACCGCGTCTCGACGGCCGGCTACGCGCTGGGCTACGTGGGCGGAGGTTTGCTGCTGGCGGTCCACCTGGCTTGGATCAGTTCGCCCGATACCTTCGGCATGGCTGATTCGGCCGAAGCCTCGCGCGTTGCGTTCGCGACGGTAGCGGTGTGGTGGGGGGTGTTTACGATTCCGATCTTGCGCCGCGTCCGAGAACCCGCGGTCTCCTCGGCCAACGTACAACGCAACGGCGGCAGCGCGGTACGGATCGCGTTTCAGCGCGTCGTCGCGACCCTCCGCGAGGTGCGCCGCCGGCGTCAGGTTTTTCTGTTTCTGCTGGCGTTCTGGTTCTACAACGACGGCATCAATACCATCATCAAAATGGCGACAATTTACGGCGCCGAGATCGGTATCGGCGAGACCGACCTGATCGGCGCGCTTCTGCTGGTGCAGTTCGTCGGAATCCCCTGCACGTTCGCCTTCGGCGCCCTGGCCGCGCGCATCGGAGCCAAAAACGGCATCTACCTCGCGCTTGCCGTCTACACGGCGGTGGCGGTCTTCGGCTATTTCATCAGCACGGCCTGGCATTTCTGGGTGCTGGCTTGCGGTGTTGCGGTCGTGCAAGGTGGCAGCCAGGCGCTGAGCCGGTCTCTGTTCGCAACGCTCATCCCGGCGAACAAGTCGTCGCAGTTCTTCGGCTTCTACAACATCACCGGCAAGTTCGGAAACCTGATCGGCCCCTTCGTTTTCGCAGTCGTGAGCCAGTGGACGGGCGGCAGCCGCATGAGCATCCTGGCCCTCGTGGTCTTCTTCCTCGTCGGTATGGTGCTGTTGAGCCGTGTCGACGTCGAGCAAGGGCGCGAGGCGGCACAGGCTGAAACCTCGAACGCTCGCCTTTAGCCTACGTAAGCCGCCGTTTCCGCAAACTGACCGCGCGTCGAAAACTGCCCCGGCTCCATCCCAAAGTAGAGAACGCCCGTCGGCGTCCGTGCCCAACTGCCGCAAGTACCAGAAGAGCTGCATCACATGGTTGGCCGTACGGTCAACATCAGGTTAGCGCCTACGTTAAGATCCACCGTAGGACCTCTGTGACGCACTGGCCTCTCGCTCCCCAAGCTTTGTACAATCGAAATCGATGAGTCAGCTACTCCGAGATTGCTCAGAGGTGGGGAAATCATGAGGACGAGCCTCCGACGATTCACGCTTGCCGTCTTGCCGGTCATCGCGTGCCTCGGCCTTCCGGCCGCCGCCGAGGAGACCAACAAGCTGGGCCTGCCCAACCCCGAGAAGCCCGACGTACCGTACCTTATTCACGCCTCGATCCTCGTCGAGACGGAGCAGTCCGAGGCGACCGAAGAGAAACGCAAGAACGAGCTGCTCTACGCCGTCCCAGGCGCCAACTCCGGCGTACAGACACCGCTGGCTTCCCCCGAGTTACTGTTCCGAACCGAGAACATCGACCCGCGTGATCTCGCGTTCTTTCGGTTTTCCTCTGTCAAGGGACGCCGCGAGCTGCTCTACCAGAAAAAGAAGAAGATCAAGGCCGAGCCGATCCGCATCTCGCTCTACCCCGTGGAGGAGGGCTTGGTCAAGATCCGCGTCGACGACAGCCTGTCGCCGGGCGAATACTGCCTCACACCCAGCGGCGCCAACGCCGTTTTCTGCTTCACCGTTTTCTAGGATGTTGGTACTTTGCGGCGTTCATTTTCGAACGTCCCTGGGAACAACTCCCCCTCAGTGAAACGCGCCTGCTAATTCCGCGAAGGTCGCCAACCTTCCTCCGTTCTCCGCCATGAACGCTCTCGCGCCCTGCTCACCGGCGAACGCAAGGATGCTCGGCGAGCAGCGGTCAAACTCCAGGTGGCTCGCCTCTTTGCTTTCATTGACGAGAGGCTTGGCGTGCAGGCAATGGTTCACGTTGCTGCCAACCACCAAGTAGGCGCTGTCTGGGGAGAGTGGCTTCTCGGAAGCATAGTCGGTCAATTCGATCACTCGAACCGACTGACCTGTTTGCCGATGGTCTGCCAACGCGCACGCCGGGCAGCAGAACTCTTTCCGTTCGTTCCCAACGAGCCCTACCACCTGAGCGTGGGAATGCAACGGCCGACTGCACGCCTCGCAGACTAGCCCGCCCTGGCCTTGAAGCATGCGCCAAGCGCCGTAGCCCAGAGCCAGGGCCAGGACTGAAATCATAACGCCGCCGATCCACACGGAGTGTCGTTTCATGGCTCAATCCTGTACTTCGCTGTTCGGTCCTATCAAGATACCAGGAGTGATGGCCTAAGCAGGGAAACGCTGTACCGCCCGACGGCGGATCGGCCACACGGGGTGATCTCTGGCAACTTGCTGCTCGGGCGAACGATAGCTGAACATGACGCTTGCTGGTGATCGTGACCTCGCAGGCGCGTTTCTCCTCAGAAGATATAGGCGATTTCCTGTTCTATTTTTTTCAGCAGCCCGCCAGACTCGACGAGCGAGCTTCCAGCCCGCCAGCCCGGGCGGACCAAGTACTCGCCTACGGAACCGGTTTCAGGCTTCCGGTTACACTACCCTGAGGATCTGAAGTCGAGCAGGCTCTATCAGCCCTCGTCTTCCTGACTCTCTAGTCCACCCCTCATGCCTACCGTACGCCGGCGCCGAGCATTTGGTTCTTCGCTGACGATGATTGTCCTGGTCGCGATGCCCGCCCTCGCCGAAGACTGGCCGCAGATCCGCGGCCCGGAACGCGACGGCGTCTATCGCGGCGACGACCTCGCGGGGGCTTGGCCGGTCTCAGGGCCTCCGGTCTTGTGGGAAAAGAAGGTCGGCGACGGCCTCGCGAATGTCGCTGTAGCCAACGGACGCGTCATCCTGTTCCACCGCGTCGGTGACGAAGATGTGGTAGAGGCCCTCGATTCCGAGACCGGCGAGGCGATCTGGTCCTTCCGCTATCCGACGACCTACCGTGATAGCTTCGGCTTCGACCCCGGCCCCCGCGCGGGCCCCGTCATCGCGGGCAGCCAGATCTACACTTTTGGCGCGCAGGGGATGCTCCACTGTCTACGGTTCATCGACGGCAAGAAGGTGTGGATCCTCGACACGCACGCCAAGTTCGGCGTGAGCAAGGGGTTCTTCGGCGCTGCGGGTACGCCGCTGGTGGAAGGCACCCGCTTGTTCTTGAACGTCGGTGGAAGCGACGGGGCCGGCCTCGTTGCCCTCGACAAAGACAACGGCCGCGTCCTGTGGACCACCACCAATGACGAAGCCAGCTATTCCTCGCCCGTGGCGGCCGACCTCGGCGGCAAGCCGCATATCGTGTTCTTCACGCGCGACGGCTTGCAGGCGGCCGAACCGGCGACGGGCGAGATCCGCTTCAAGCAGCGATGGCGCTCACGCAGCCGGGCGTCGGTCAACGCCGCGATGCCCATCGTGGTCGGTGGCCGTATCTTCCTCTCCTCCAGCTACGGGACTGGGGCTATCCTGCTCAACGTCAACGGAGCGGCGCTCGAGAAAGTCTGGTCCTCCGATGACGTGCTCTCGAACCATTACGCAACGAGCGTCTACCACGATGGCTACCTCTACGGTTTCCATGGGCGTCAGGAGTACGGTCAGGAGTTGCGCTGCGTCGAGTGGGAGACGGGCAAGGTGCGCTGGAGCGAGCCGGGAATGAAAGCCGGCACAGTGACGCTGGTGGGGGATCGGCTGCTGGTGCTACGCGAGAACGGCGAGCTGATTCTCGCCGCGGCGTCTCCCGCCGGCTTCAAGAGCATCGCGCGGGCAAGAATCCTGGACGGGGTGGTGCGCGCCTACCCGGCTATTGCCAACGGCCTGCTATATGCCCGCAACGGTCAGCGCTTGATCTGCGTGGATTTGCGATAGGCCACTCCCTGCCCGAAAGTGGAGATTCGCTAGGGTTCGTGCCGGACCGCTCCCTTAGGGGCTGTGAAAGAATCGGTGTCCATGAACATCCGCGGAAGCCGGCGCAATTGTAGGGGCGGGCCCCCGCGCCCGCCCGCGCTTTGCTGATGACTTGCGATGTCCATGGCAGGGTCGGGCGGGCACGGGGGCCCGCCCCTACAATCCTCTAGCGTTTTTTTACGGCCCCTTACGGTCACGGCTCGGTTTGGGGCTCTGCTAGCCAGATGTTGCCGGTGGTTTCTTGCACGCTGAGGTAGAGCTTATCGGCAGCCAGGCCGTAGGCGTGAGGCCACAGAGAACGGCGCTGTTCGTGGAAGCCGAAAACGTGCTTCAAATCTCCCACAGGCCGCTTTGACTCAGGGTCGAGATGGCTCGCCCAGATGCACGTAAAACCGTCTCTTCGAGAAAAGAAATAAGTGGGGTATCCATTTGACTCAGGTGACCACAACATACTGTGGTTGGCCATTGGCGGCCCCCGGAAAGGCTTGCCGATAGCACCACGTTTCCAAGCCTGCGATGGCCATGGCGCGTGCGTAATCCTTGATCGGCCCGAAACGCAGCCTCGTGGCCCAATTGCCTGCAGACCGGCGTCTGGCGCCCCAGGGTGCATTCTGGGTGCAGTGTGCTGGCGTCCATGGATCGACCAAACCACAACGCCTAGGGGCTACCTGAGTCAAGTGGATACCCCATTAAGAAATAAAGCACGTTCCCATTGGGAGACCACCAGCTTCTGTTGTCGAGCTGGTCTTTCGTGATGCGAATCCATTCGCTGCGAGGTGCCGCGACGCCGTCTCGGAGGGGTGCAATAAAGGTGGGCTCCACGCGGGCGGGCTGCTCGATAACCTTAAGCGACAACCACTGTCCGCCTGGTGAGAATGCAGGCGAATGTACGAAGATGCCCGGGTTCTCCAAGATCAGAACGACCTCCCGTGTCTCAACGTCGATCGTGCTCCATCCCTTTACGACCCTCGCGATGACCTTCCTACTGTCCGGAGACCAGGGCATGATCGTAACCACGCCGTCGGCCAGCTTCTGCTCCACGCCCCCTTCGGTGGGAATAACGAACAGCTCAAAGTTCCCGTAACGGCCGCGCACAAACGCGACTTTCGAGCCGTCCGGCGAAACGATCGCCCGCTGCTCCCTCGCCGGCGTCACGACCAGCGGAGTCTGATCACCCGTTTCGTTGTCCCGAATCCAGACATCGTAGTTAACCGACTGTACGCGGACGAAGGCCAATGTGGCGCCGTCCGCTGACACCGTGGGGAACCGCTCATCCGCGGCGCTTGCCGTTACAGGCTCCGGTTCGCCGTTCAGTTCAACCCGGTTCGCATCAATGCCCACAACCCAGACATCCAGGTTGCTGCTGCGAGAGGTGAAAGCGATGCGGCCGTCAGGGAGTGCTGCAGGCTCTCGTTGTGAGATGCCTTGCGTGAGCCGCAGGGGTATCCCCACCGCCCGCCAGGGTTCAGAGGCCAGCAGGAGTTGATAGATGTTCGTGGTGTCTCCCTGCTGTGCAGAGAAGATCATGCGGTCGGGGTCGGCCAGCCAGTTGGGCGTTGACCCAACCCCAAACGACGTGAATCCAGCTTTTTCCTTGATGTCCGCCAAGCCTGTCTTCACAGCCTGGCCACCCTCGACAGGCGTGATCCACCAGTCAAGAGTTTCAAAAGTCACCAGCACCCTTTCCGGGTTTCCTGCAAAGAGGATGTATTGCCCGTCGGGTGACCAGACCGGGCGGGCACCCCAAGCAACGCCGGTTTCGAGTTTCCGCGAAGCCCCCCCACTCATCGCAACAACATGGATGCTCGCCTCGCGCATGATTCCGCCCACGTCATAGGCAACCCACTGGCCGTCCGGAGAGACCCGCGGCCGTCGCCCGTCCTTCGCCAACAAGCGGGCCGCTCCGCCCAGCGCAGGCGCCACGTAGACCCCGCCTCCGTCACGATCGGAGCCAAACAGTACCTGGCTGCCGTCGGGTGAGAAATCCGGCTGCCAGTCGTCCGCCTCGTCATCGGTGATCGGAATGAAGCCGCCTCCGGCCAACTGCTGAACCCAGATGTCAAGATTGCCTTCGCCCGCGCGGTCTGAAGCGTAGGCGATCATTCGGCCGTCGCTCGAAATAGCGGGTTGGTGGGTGAGGCCGGTGTCGTGGGTCAGTTGCCGAAGGTTGTATTGGGGCGCCGGCGTCTCGGTTACCGATCTACCCCCAAACCACCAGGCCACGCCCGCCACGGCCAGGAGGAGAGGCACGCCCAGTCCTAGGGCCAGATGTAGCGTGCGGTTGGCCGGCGTCGGAGCCGGCCGGACTTGTGACGTCTGTGGCTCAAGCTCGCGCCGCAGCGCCTGAAGATCGACCAGCAGATCGGCGGTGTGCTGGTAACGCTCCTCGGCCTTCTTGGCCAAGCATTTGTCAACGACAAGCTCTAGGGCTTTCGGGACGCCGGTGCGCACCGCCGTCAGGGGCTCCGGCTCCTCGTTCAGGATGGCGTAGACGACGGCCTGGTCGACCTCACCTTGGAAAGGCGGCCGCCCTGCGACCATCTCGTAGAAGGTAGCGCCGAGGCCCCAGACATCGGAGCGGCGGTCCGTAGGCTCGCCCAGCGCCTGCTCAGGAGACATATAGGTCGGCGTTCCTAGGGTCGTGCCCTCGCGGGTGAGTTTGGAACTCCCGGCCAGTTGCGCCAAGCCGAAGTCCATGATCTTCACCAGTCCGCGCGAGCCTGCCAGAAGCATCACGTTGTCGGGCTTGATGTCGCGATGGGCGATGGCCTTTTCGTGCGCGGCTTCGAGTCCGTCCGCCATCTGGATGGCGATGGAGAGGGCTTCGGGGAGCTTGAGCGGACCGTCGGCGATCTTCTCGCTCAGGGTTTGACCTTCGAGGAAGGCCATGACGATGAACGTGCGGCCGTCCGCCTCGTCGATTTCGTAGACCGTGCAGACGTTCGGGTGATCGAGGGCGGCGGCGGCCATGGCTTCCCGGTGGAAGCGTTTGCGACCTTCTTCGTCGCGGAGGAGGTGAGGAGCGAGGAATTTCAGCGCGACGGGGCGTTTTAGTTTCGTGTCTTCGGCTTTGTAGACGATGCCCATGCCGCCTTCACCAAGTTTGTCGGCGATGTGGTAGTGGGAGATGGTCGTGCCGATCATGGGTCAACGGCTGACAGGATGCAAAGCTGTGCGCTATTGTCGCGTATTTGTTGTCGGTCCTGGGGAAAGTGCAGTAAACCGAGCCGTGACCGTAAGGGAGCGGTCCGGCAGGGACCCCTCGGCGTTCCCCACACGTGGGTAGGGCAGTAGACACCCGCCGCCTGCAAGGTGCACTCCAGTAGCCACTGCCTGCTGGGTCCGCAAGACGGCTCCCGGACGAGACAGCTCCTCGACCTAGAGGCGGTCGGGACGGCGTCAGGGCTCGTGCCGGACCGCTCCCTTACGGTCACGGCTGGGTTTTTTCGCGGGCGAATTAGATCCGCCCGTACTCCTCCACTGCCCGCTTGATCGACTTGAACTTCTCGATGAAGGGGTACATGGCGTGCTCGGTCTGGTCGTTGTCGATCGCTTTGTCGAGGATCTCTTTCGCGCGGTCGCGAGGGACGACGGCGACCCCGTCCTCGTCGGCGGTGATGATGTCGTTGGGCCGCACCTTCACGCCGGCGCACATCACGTTGATATTTGAGCCGACGAAGCGGTAGTGGTTGATCGACGTCGAGGGGACCGCGCCGCGGCTGAAGGTCGGAAACTGGATCTTGCGCAACTGCGGCGTGTCGCGCGCGCCGCCGTCAATGATCGCGCCGACGAAGCCGCGCGCCTTCATCGCGGTGGCCATCAAACCGCCGATGCCGGCCGTGTCCTTGCCGTCTTCGAGAACGATCACGAAGACCGAGCCGGGCGGCGCGCCGTCGATCGCGTCGAGCACGCCTTGGAAGTCGGCGGGGCCGTCGGTATGCTCCTCTTTCTTGAGCATCACCGTCACCGCCGAGCCGGCGAACTTGGTGGGAAACAGCGGCTGGATGTCGGTCGACATGTGCGCACGCTGGCCCAGGACCTGTTCCACTGCGTCGGCCACAGAGGCTACCTCGACCTGCAGGAAGGCATCGATCAGCGGGTCGCCGGTTTGGGCGATCGAGGGGGCCTCGTCGGCCACCCAAAACAGCGCGGCGGCGAACGCGACGGCTACGGCAAGGGCCAGTCTCTTCAGCTTCATGTCAGTTCTCTCTTCTCCGGCGGATCGCCGGGCAGGCATCCGAAAGGTGTATCAACTCGGTCTGCTGAGCCCCTGCGGTCGGCGCAATCGGGGGGGCAATGTCGCGGCCGGACGCAACCGGTGCGTGGCTTCCGAAACGTAGATTCTAGCAGCACGGCGGGTTGCGAGGCGGCCAAGCGGACCGGGCGCGCTACGACGCTGCCGTCGGCGTGGGGCTTTGCTTGCCCGCGTTCTCGCGGCGCCGCGGGCAGGCCTCGCAACTCAATGGGTCGCCCTCCGGATCCAGAACATCCGGGCCGCCGCAGGACCCACGCAAGCAAGGCCGCTTGAGAACAACGCCCACAGCCATCGCCAGCATGATGATGGCAATCGCCACCACGGTGAGGACTAGGATTCCCATTTCGTTCTATGCAGTCGATCCGCACTACTCCCAACTGCGTCCATCAACGCTCGCCGTTCAGTTGGCCCCAAACAACGCCTGGAACCTCGGCGTCGCTTTGGCGGAAAGCTTCTCCCCGCCTTCGCGCACTAGAAACAAGGCCGCGAGACTGTGCGCCTCGGCGAACCGGAAACCGTCCTCCTCGCCCATCACCATCAAAGCCGTGGCATAGCCGTCCGCCCGCATGCAGGAAGGGTCAAGCACGGTCACCGACGCCAGGCGATGCGACACCGGACGTCCCGTTCGCGGATCGATCGTATGGGAGAGCCGCACACCGTCCTTTTCGTAAAAGTTGCGGTAGTCCCCCGAGGTCGCCATAGCCATGTCCGCGAGCGCCAAAACGCGGTGCGGCTCCCGCCTCATGCTCAACGGACGCTCCACCGCGATCCGCCAGGGCTGTCGCGCGCCGTTGTGTCCGGCCGTCCGCACCTCGCCGCCTACCTCCACCATGTGATTGCCTAGACCCGCCTTTGCGAGAGCCATGGAAACACGGTCCACGGCGTATCCTTTGGCGATGGCCGAGAGGTCGCACTCGACCGCCGAAGCCAGCTTCCGCATCGTGTTCGCCCGCTCGTCCACCTTGATTCTATGCCACCCCACGCGCGACCGAAGGCTCGCTAGTTCCTTTTCGCTGGGCATCTCATGGCGCTCGGTAGCACCGAATCCCCAGGCCTCCACCAGAGGCCACACGGTCACATCAAACGCACCCTCGGTGGCTTCGCTAATCCGCATGGCCTCGGACAGGACGGCGATCGTGTCGGCCGAGAGCGTGACCGGCTCTGTGTCCCGCGACTGGTTGAAGCGCGAAAGCTCCGAGGAGTCGAGGTACGTCGACATCTTGGCGTTAACGCTCTCGAGCTCCGCCTCGATCGCGCCGCGGACCTCCTGGCGCTGCCGGTCGGTGAGGTCTTCCTCGACGACCTTCACGGTAAAGGCCGTGCCCATGGTCGGGACTTGGAAGGAGTACTGCTGGAGCGCGGCCGGCTGAGGCGCACAGGCCCAGAGCAGCGAGAACCAAGCGCCTACCGCGAAGGGTGTCACTTGTTTGGTCACGAGCGAAGTTCCCAGCCCCGTAGCATGACTCTTCGCAGCAGCCCAGGTCGCCGCTCACCGCCACTCGGAGCCGCAAGCGTAAGCTTGCGCTGAGCTGTGAGGCCGGCCACGGCGATTGCTGAACCAGCGATATTCCGAACCACAATCCAGCCGCGACGCCGCTCCCGCCTACCCGCCGAAATCGTCAAACGCTATGTTCTCGGGCTCAACGCCCAAGTCATCGAGCATCTTGAAGCAGGCGCTCATCATCATCGGCGGTCCGCAGAGGTAGTACTCGATGTCTTCCGGCGCCGGATGGTCTTTGAGGTAATTGTCATAGAGCACCTGATGGATGAAGCCGTTGTAACCGGTCCAGTTATCCTCGGGCAGAGGCTCGGACAACGCCAGGTGCCATTCGAAGTTGTCGGGGTTCGCTTTCTGGATGCCATCAAAATCCTCGACGTAGAAGGCCTCGCGCAAGCTGCGCGCGCCATACCAGAACGACACTTTGCGTTTCGTGTGCACACGCTGGAACTGGTCGAAGATGTGCGAGCGCATCGGCGCCATGCCCGCGCCACCGCCGATGAAAACCATCTCCGCGTCGGTGTCTTTCGCGAAGAAATCGCCAAACGGACCCGAGATCGTCACCTCATCGCCCGGCTTGCAGCCGAAGATATACGACGACATGACGCCCGGCGGCGTACCCTTTGGCGCGCGAGGCGGAGGCGTCGCAACTCGCACATTGAGCATGATGACGCCCTTTTCGTCGGGGTAATTCGCCATCGAGTACGCACGGCTGACCGGCTCGGTAACAACCGAGTCGATTTCCCAAATCTGGAACCTGTCCCAATCGGCGCGGAACTCCGGCTCGACGTCGATGTCCTTGTAGTGGACCAAGTGAGGCGGGCACGAAATCTGGATGTATCCTCCGGCGCGGAATGGCACTTCTTCGCCCGGGGGCAATTCGAGCACAAACTCCTTGATGAACGTCGCCACGCTGTGGTTCGACCGCACCTTGCATTTCCATTCCTTCACGCTGAAGATTTCGGCCGGCAGCCGGATCTTCATGTCTTGCTTGACTTTGACTTGGCAGGAGAGGCGGCACCCCTCGCGCGCTTCGCCGCGGCTGACGTAGCTGGTCTCGGTGGGTAGCAGCGAACCGCCGCCGGATTCGACATCGACCTTGCACGTGCCACAGGTGCCCTTGCCTCCGCACGCCGACGGAATGAAGATCCGCTGGTCGGCCAGGGCGTTCAGCAGCGTTCCGCCCGCCGCTAGATGAACGGCGTTGCTGGTGTCGTCGTTGATGACGATATTCACCTCACCGCCGGCCACCAGCCGCGTGCGGGCCACCATCAATACCACCACCAACGTCAAGATGACGAAGGTGAACATCAAGACGCCAAGCAGTACAGTCATCTCTTACTCTGTTCTTCCGGCAATGCCGTTTCTCGAAACCAATGTCGGGACGCGCTACGACGCGCCCGCGCCGCTACAACTGAATCCCTCCGAACATCATGAAGCCGATCGCCATCAAGCCCGTGAGGATAAACGTCATGCCCAGGCCCCGCAGCGCCGGCGGCACATTGCTGTAGCGCATGCGTTCGCGAATCGACGCCAACGCGATAATCGCCAGCGCCCAGCCGATGCCCGAGCCCAGGCCGAACACCGTGCTCTCGGCCAGCGTGTACTCGCGCTCCACCATGAACAACGACGCGCCCAGGATCGCGCAGTTAACCGCAATCAACGGCAGGAAGATGCCGAGCGCGTTGTACAGTGCCGGAACAAAGCGGTCGAGCGCCATCTCGACGATCTGCACCAGGGCGGCGATCGTGCCGATGTAGCACAGGAACCCGAGGAACGATAGATCGTACTCCGCCAGACTCGGGTGCAGCCAGACCAGCGCGCCGTCGCTGAGCAGATAGCGGAAGATCAGATTGTTCATCGGTACCGTCAGCATGAGCACTAAGACCACAGCTCCGCCCAGGCCGATGGCCGTGCTCACCTTTTTCGACACGGCCAGGAAGGAGCACATGCCTAGGAAAAAGGCCAGTGCCATGTTCTCAACAAAGATTGCCTTAACCGCCAGGCTTAGATAGTGTTCCGTCACGATCTCAGCCCTCCTCCTCGATCTGATCTCGCTTCCACAGCCGCAAGCCCCAGATCAAGAAACCGATGATGAAGAACGCACCCGCCGGGGTCAACATGAGCCCGTTCGGGTTGTACCAGCCACCATCGGTGACCAGTGGTAACACGACATGACCGAACAGCCTGCCGGCTCCGAGCAACTCGCGGATCGCCCCGGTGATGAGCAGGACCGCGCTGTAGCCGAACCCGTTGCCCAACCCATCGGCGATGCTTAGCCCCGGGCCGTTCTGCATCGCGAAAGCCTCGGCACGGCCCATGATGATGCAATTGGTGATGATCAGCCCCACGAACACCGAAAGCTGCTTGCTGATCTCGAACAGGTACGCCTTCAGGAACTGATCGGCCACGATCACCAGCGAAGCGATGATCGTCAACTGCACGATGATGCGAATCGAGCTGGGGATGTGATCGCGAATTAAGCTGATCGAGAAATTCGACAGCGTCAGCACAAAGATCACCGCGCCGCACATGACCACTGACGTTTCGAGCTTGGTCGTCACCGCAAGCGCCGAGCAGATCCCCAACACCTGCAGGGCGATGGGATTGTTCTCAAACAGCGGATCAAGCAGTGCTTTTCTAGCCGGGTCTGCCATCGAAATCCTCTACCGTCGCCTCGCGATACGTCCCTGAAAACCCTTCCCTACGAAACACTTTGGCTCTTGCGGAACTTTTGCAGGTAAGGTCCGAAGCCGTCTTCTCCAAGCCAGAAACGAAGCATGTTGGTGATGCCGCGGCTCGTAATCGTCGCGCCCGCCAAGCCGTCCACGTGGTTCGGGTCGTCGGACGGCGGCCCCGCGGGCCCTTTGATCACCTCGATCACGGGCTTGCCGGCGTCGTCGAAAGCGATGCGGCCCGGCCACGCGGCCTTCCATTTCGGGTTGTCGACCTCGCCGCCGAGCCCGGGCGTCTCTTTGTGCTGGTAGTAGGTCAACCCGCGCACCGTCTTGGTATCGGCATCGAGGGCCAGGAAGCCGTACAGCGTCCCCCAAAGCCCGTACCCTCGATGGGCAGGACGACCATTGCCACATTGTCCTGCTCTCCGATCACGTGGTAGATGACAGCGTAGTGGGGTAGGCGCTTGATCGACGCCGAGTTCGCGGGCGCCTCGCGGCTCTGCGCGGGGTCGGACTTCGCCTTCTGCTGATCGTAGGTCGCCGGATCTACATCCGGGGCCGGCTCGCCCGTTTCGAGATCAATCACGACCGTCTTGACTGGTTCGAAGCGCGTGTTGATCTCCTCGGCGCTCAATCGCTCGGAGCTATCCGCCAAGCCCGCCGCTAACAGCACGTTCTTACGCTTGTCGAGTTCGGCGTTGAAGGTCTGCAAGTCCGCCAGGGACACCGCGGAACCCGAAACCAAGATGGCGCACACGACGCAAACCGCGCCGGCAAACAGGATCGTGTATCCGACGCTATGCCGCATAGCGCGCCCTCCTGCGTTTGACGTTGGCCTGAACCACGAAGTAATCAATCAAGGCGGCGAACAGGTTCATGAACAGGATGGCCAGCATCATCCCCTCCGGATACGCCGGGTTGACCACGCGAATCAAAATGGCCAGCAGCCCGATGAAGAACCCGTAAAAGTACTTGCCGGTATTCGAATGCGAGGCCGACACCGGGTCGGTCGCCATGTAGACGGCGCCGAATGCCCAGCCCCCGAGCACGATGTGCCACCAGAACGGCACGCCGAAAAGCGGGTTGGTCTCTGAGCCGATCGCGTTCAGCAGCAACGACGACGTCGCTGACCCAGCGAACACGCCGAGCATGATGCGCCACGAGCCAACGCGCGACGCGATCAGAATCACCGCGCCGATCAAGCAGCCGAGCGCCGAGGTCTCGCCCATCGAGCCAGGCACCAACCCCACGAACGCGTCCCACCAGCTCACGCCTTCGGTCAGCGCGCTCTGCCCCAGCACGGCTGCTTCGGCGAGCCACGTCGCGCCGCTCGCTCCGTCGACAGTCGTGTCGGCGGCTGTCCAAGCCGTGTCGCCTGAAATCTGCGCCGGATAGCTGAAAAACAGGAACGCGCGCGCGGTCAAGGCGGGATTCAGAATGTTCATCCCCGTGCCGCCGAAGATCTCCTTGCCGATGATCACCCCGAACGCGATGCCGAGTGCCACCTGCCACAGCGGAATCGTCGGGGGCAGGATCAGCGGGAACAGCATGCCCGTCACCAGGAGGCCTTCGTTGATATCGTGCTTTCGGACCAAGGCGAACAGCACTTCGCACCCGCCGCCGACCGCGAACGTCACGATCAACACCGGCAGATAGTAGAGCGCTCCGTGGGCCATGCAGGCCCAAGCGTCGTTGGGGTCCCACGCCCCCAAATCCAGCGCCACGGCCAGATCAGTCTGCCACCTGATCAGCGGCGGCGCGCCTCGCGCGATCGCAAGGTGCGCCTGATACCCGGTGTTGTAAATCGCCATGAAAACCGCGGGGGTCAACGCCATCACCACGGTCATCATCATGCGCTTGAGATCGAGCCCGTCGCGAACGTGCGACGTGCCCTTGGTCACCGCACCTGGGGTGTACAGGAACGTGTCGACCATCTCGTACACGGGGTAGGCGAACTCCAGCCGACCTCCCTGATGGAAGTGCTTGCCCTGCGAGTCGAGAAGGGAGCGCAGTAGCTTCATCAGCCTTCCTTTTCGATGATGGTCAGCACGTGGCGCAGCAGCGGTCCGTACTCAATCTTTCCCGGACACACGAACGAGCACAGAGCCAAATCCTCTTCGTCCAGTTCTAGACACCCCAACTCCTCGGCCTTCTCGAGGTCGGCAACCAGCAAGGCCCGCAGCAGAAACGTCGGCAGAATGTCGAGCGGCATGACGCGCTCATACATGCCGATCGGCACCTGCGCGCGGTACGAGCCGTTGAGAGACGTGGTGAAGCGGAATTTCTTTCTCAGAATCAGCTTCGAGACAAAGGTGTTAATCATCGAATACTGATTCATCCCCGGAGCCAGCCAACCAAGGAAGTCGCGGTTTCGGCCCTCCGTCAACGCCGAGATTTGGTGGTGATATCGGCCCAGGTACCCGAACACATCTCCCGACGCTGTGCGTCCGGCGAGCACCGAGCCGGAGATGATGCGCAGTTCCCCGTCAGTCGTTTCGCCGCTGAGGAGGTCGTTGGTCGAAGCCCCCAAACGTGTACGTACCAGCCGCGGACGCCTCACGGCCGGACCCGCGATCGAAATGACGCGCCCGACGTCCAGTTGCCCGTTCTCGAATAGCTGGCCGATCGCCGCCACGTCCTGATAGTTCACGTGCCAGACGACCTTGTTCCGGTCCACCGGATCGAGTTGGTGGATGTGCACGCCGGCGGTCCCGGCCGGGTGGGGGCCGATGAACGTCTCGTCGCGGAAGCGCGAATCGGAGGGGACAGCGATGCGCGACGCTTGACGCCGGCAGACGAAAACCGGACCGTCCGTCAGCTTGGCGAGGCTTCGTAACCCTCGCTCGAAGTGGGCGTCCCTGCCCGTCAAGGCGACCTCGGCCAGTGGCGCCAGCGGGTTGGTATCGATGGCCGTTACGAAGATCGAGTGAGTCCGCGTCGCCGGATCCGCGACCTTGCTGAAGGGCCGCGTGCGCAGCGCCGTCCACAGGCCCGACTCGACCAGCAAGTCTCTCACCTGCTTGTCACTCAGAGCCCCCGGCGGATCGCCGGTGAAGCTGCTGAACTCGACCGTCTCGGCGCGCCCCGACAGCTCCGAGGCGTCAAGCTGTATGACCACCGACTGCAGCGCTCGGCGCGCTCCCCGGTTGATGGCGGTGACGTGTCCGGCAGCCGGCGCCGTGTAGAAGACATCGGGCGTCTTCTTGTCCTCGAACAGCAGTTGGCCGCGCCGCACGTCGTCCCCGACCCGCACGTGCATGGTCGGGCGCATGCCGACGTAGTCGTCCGCAAGGAGCGCCACCTTCGACGGCTGCCGAGCGTCGTCGATCCGCTGCTCGGGTTCCCCGGCGATCGGGAGGTCGAGCCCCTTCTTGATTCTGTGCAACCCCATCGAAGCTTGCGTGTCCTGGGTTCCCGTAGCGGCCGGGAAACGTGAAAACGGTCAATCTTGATCCGCTAAATATTGTATTTGTGTGGTTTAGGCCCTTCCAATTCGCTTCCACGCACGCGACGTCTGCCGGCGATCCTGCTCTGAGAAGAGGGTCCGATGCATCCCGGTCAGCGCAACTCATCCGCCCGGGGCCACGGGCCCTATACCTCATATCGTCGTGATCAGACCGGCTCGCTACAGGTGACTCGCCCTCCCACCAGGACTGTCATTCGCTCAAAGTCGTTCGAGGCCCCACGAGCTTGGCGTAGCTAGGCGAGGGCCGAGTTGCCGGTCGCGTGGATCCGCGCTCCATGCCGGAGGCGGTGCAACCGTGGCCGACCTTCACCAAACAACGATCTTCACCAGACAAATGATAACGAGTCAGGGACTAGCTCGCGAACCCAGAGCCTCACGTTTCATCCTAGCGCTTTTTCCGTTCCGCTGTCTTTTTCGAGTCGTTCCGAAACAACGGTTCTGACGGCCCGAAACTTTATCCGCCAATTGCCCGTTCAACAGAGCCTGTGTAACAGAACCGCGGGCGTGGGACACCGCTGAGATGTGCCGGTTGCGGACGAAGAGGCATCGCATACTGAGCCCGGCAGTTCCAGCGGGCAATCCGTCGGTTGGGCACAAGGGGCCCGTTCGCCTGCGAGCGACGGGTAGGGTTCCCAGGAGCCGGATTTGCACCGGCCCCATCCAACGTACCCCGCCAACCTATCCCGTATAATCGAGGTGAGTCGAGGAGGCGCCCCGCACTTGCAACACCCCAGCCCGGAACCCAACGCGAGCAAAGCCGAGGCCACGCACCGACGCCCCGAAGCCGGCGACTTTCACATCCGGGTCAACGGCGAGGAGTGCGCCGTCGAAGTGGGGACCACGGTATCCGATTTGCTCACTCAACTCGGTCTCGAGCCCGATCGCGTGGCTGTTGAACTCAACCGCTCGATCGTGCGCAGACCTGAGTGGGACGCGACCGAGGTGAACCCCGGGGCAGTGTTGGAAATCGTACAATTCGTGGGCGGCGGGTAAGGTCCTTGTTTGTATAGGGTTAACTACCTACTACCCAAGACGCCCTCTGATGTCGTAGAATCTCAAAGGCCCTCACTCGGGGAGCGCTGCCCGGCCATGCTCAAGTCCAAGTCGAAGAAGTCTCGCTCACGCAAGTTCGATCAAACTGCCGCAACCTTCAGCAGCCAAGACGTTGCGGAGATCACCGGCGTAAGCCTTCGCCAACTCCAGTGGTGGGACGAACAGGGCGTCGTGAGCCCGGTCCAACACGGCCACAAGCGTCTCTACCAGCTCAGTGAGTTGGTCGAGGTCGGGCTCATCACCGAGCTTCGCGAAAAGGGTATTTCTCTGCAAAAGATTCGTCGCGTCCTTCGGTTCCTGGAGAAGGAATTGGGCAAGGGGCTGCTCGAGGCGGTTCGCAATGGCGACGAAGTCCACCTGTTGACCGACGGCAAGAACATCTACCTCGAAGACAGTCACCAGAACATCGTTGACATTCTGAAGAACTCCCGCCAGCCGATCATTTCGGTCTGCATCACCGACCAGGTCCATCGGTTGACGGCCGACCAGACCCTCAAGAAGCTGGTCCGCTCGGAGAAACGCGTGGCGGCCGCCGTGAGATCGGCGCGCGCATCGTAGCCTGCCTTTCTCGCCACCTGACGGTCGAAATGCAGGCTGGCCGCCCGGCGTTCCACCACCATCCCGGCATAGCCCGGTGTGCGGCCTCCACGGGGTCTCATCCCAATGAAAGACCCGGCCAAATTGCTTGAACGGTCGGACCCGGCGGCGCGTCATGCTTATATGAGCGTGAAAGCAGGCGTGGTGTCTCTGGTTGTCTGGATGGCGCTAGCGGCGGTCGCTCCGCCGGCCCTGCCCGCAGCCCCTCCGGCGTCGTCCGCTGCCGGGCCCCAGCTCGGCGACGTGCTTTCAAACATCGAGCGGCATTACAACAGCCTGGCTACGCTGCGGGTCTACTTCTCCCAGACCGTGTCGTACGCGGGACGGCCCCCGAGGGTCGAGCGCGGTACGTTGTCGCTGCTGCGCCCGCAGAAGATGCGCTGGGAATACGAGCAGCCGCCGGGGAAGCTCCTGGTCGGAGACGGCAACGTGCTGCACATGTACAACCGGCAAACTAATCAAGTCCGTCCCGTCAGGCTCGACCAGACCGGCGATCTGCGGGCGCCGTTGTCGTTCCTGCTCGGGCGGCTCCGGTTCCGCCGCCAGTTCCGTAACCTGTACTTCGAGGAGATCGACGGCCGCACCACTCTCGTCGGCGAAGGACGTCCGGGCAAGGACTACTACAGCCGCGTGGAGTTCCGCTACGATCCGGACGATTTTCACCTGGAGCGCCTCAACGTGATCGGCCGCGACGACACCGTCACCACGTTTACGTTCAAAGGGGAGATCGTGAATGCGAGCATGGACCCGGCGCTGTTCGAGTTCCAGCCGCCCGCCGGAGCCGAAGTCCTCGAAATGCCGCCTCGCGCCGAGGGTGGGCAGTGAGCGAGTACGTCTGCAAGTACGCCGACCTGCAGGGGCGCGTGCACCAAGAGGTCGAGACGGCTGAGTCAGAGGACGAACTGCGGCAACGTTTCTCGGATCGCGGGTTTCTGATCTACTCGGTCAAGCCGCGCCGGGCCTTGAGCAATCTGGTTTTGGACGAGGCGGGTTCGGCTGGCAAGGGCCGCATTAACCTCGAGCAGTTTCTCATCTTCAATCAGCAGTTCATCACGCTCACGCGCGCGGGGCTGCCGATCCTCAAGTCGCTCGAGTTACTGGTCGGTAACATCAAGAACCGCCGCTTGCGTGAGCACCTCGAAGCGATCCACCAGGACGTCAGGTCGGGACATCCTCTCTCGGACGCCTTCGGGGCCCGGCGCGCCTTCCCCGCCATCTACGTCACCTCTTTGATGGCCGGCGAGAGGAGCGGCAGTCTCGCCGAGGTCATCGAGCGTTACGTCATCTACCAGAAGGTCGCCCTGTCGGTGCGCAAGAAGATCACCGTGTCGCTCATCTACCCCGCCCTGCTTGTGACGTTGGTGGGCATCCTGATCATCTTCCTGGTCACCTACGTCGTTCCGGAGTTCGCCTCGCTCTACGAGAGCATGGATGCCGAGCTGCCCTACATGACGCAACTGCTGGTTTCGTTCGCGCTGACGGTCAGCGAAAGCCTCGGTTTGATCGTGCTGGCGCTGGCCGGGCTGGCCGGGCTAGTGACGTGGTGGCTGCGTTCCGAGAGCGTCCGCTATGCGATCGACCGTTTTAAGCTCAAAGTCCCGGTTTTCGGTCAGATCTGGATCAAGTACCAGGTCGCACAGCTTTGCCGGCTGCTGGGCACGCTGCTCGAGGGAGGCATCCCTCTGCTCCAAGCGCTCGACACCACCGGCAAGTCGCTGGGCTCGCGCCTGCTGCGGGAGGCGATGGGCCAGGCGCGGCAGATGGTCAAAGAAGGACAGCCGCTTTCGAAAGGGCTGCTGGCGGCCGGCGTCTTCCCGTCGCTTTCGATTGAGATGATTAATGTGGGCGAGGCGACGGGCTCTTTACCGGCGATGCTGACCTCGGTGGCCGAATTCTTTGACGAAGACGTCAACACCATGATGACCGCCGCGCTTACGCTCATCGAGCCGGCCATCATGATCTTCATGGGCGTGTTTGTCGCCTTTGTGCTGATCTCGCTCTATCTGCCGATCTTCAGTTTGGCTGAGAATATTTAGACGTCACTATGGCAACCCAACAACAGCCGTTGCGGGCCGACCCGGTGGTCGAAGAGCAGGAAGCGCGCTCCCTCGCCGAGCGCTACCGCTATCAGTTCATCGACCTTTCCCTCGTCAGCATCGACGCCGAACTGTTCCGCTCGATCCCGGTCGAGCTGATGTTCCGCTACAACTTCGTGCCCGTCGAAGCCAACAACGGCAGTCTCGACATCGCCATCGCCGACCCGCGCCAATTGGCGACACTCGACGAAATCTCGCTACTGCTCGACAAGAAAGTCCGCATCAAGGTTGCCACACTCTCGCAGATCAGCGGGCTGCTCAAGAAGACCGAACAGTCCCAACGCGTACTCGAGGAAGTCACCGAAGGCTTCGTGCTCGACGTCGTCCGCGACGACGACGCGGGCGATGAGACAATCTCGATCGAGAAGCTCACCGGCGACAGCGACATCAACCCGGTCATCCGCCTGGTCGATACCACCATCTTCAACGCGCTCGAACGCCGCGCCAGCGATATTCATATCGAGACCCGCACCGACGAGGTGGCTATCAAATACCGCATCGACGGCGTGCTGCACTATGCCATGCCGCCGATCTCGAAAGACTGGGACCAGACAATCGTTTCGCGCATCAAGGTCATGTCGGAGCTCGACATCGCCGAGCGCCGGGTGCCCCAAGACGGACGCTTCCGCGTACGCTACAAGGGCCGGCAAATCGACTTCCGTGTCTCGATCATGCCCACCGTCCACGGCGAAGACGCCGTGTTGCGCGCGCTCGACAAAGAGTCGATGAGCGAGAAGTTCCACCAGTTGTCGCTCGACGTCGTGGGCTTCTCCGAGAAAGACCAAAAGACCTTCGACCGCTACATCCGCGAGCCCTACGGGATGGTCTTGGTCACCGGCCCGACCGGCAGCGGTAAGACGACGACGCTCTACGCCGCCCTGAGTGAGATCAAGACCGACGAAGACAAGATCATCACCATCGAGGACCCGGTCGAATACCAGATCAAAGGCATCACGCAAATTCCGGTCAACGAGAAAAAGGGCCTGACCTTCGCCCGCGGCCTGCGCTCGATCTTGCGGCACGACCCCGACAAGATCATGGTCGGCGAGATCCGCGACGCCGACACCGCGCAGATCGCGATCCAATCGGCGCTGACCGGGCACTTGGTCTTCACCACCGTGCACGCCAACAATGTGGTCGACGTGCTCGGACGCTTCCTCAACATGGGTGTCGAGGCGTACAACTTCGTCTCGGCCCTGAACTGCATCCTGGCGCAGCGGTTGGTGCGTCTGATCTGCGAGCACTGCAAGACCAGCGTCCGCTATCCCGACACCCTGCTCGAGGAATCGGGCCTCGACCCGAACGAGTGGCGCGACTTCGATTTCGCCGAAGGCCCCGGCTGCATCGAGTGTTCGGGGACCGGTTACCGCGGACGCACCGCCATCCACGAGCTACTCAACCTGACCGATCTGATTCGCGAGTTGATTCTCGATCGCAAGCCGTCGTCCGAAGTCTTTCGCGCGGCCCGCCAGGAGGGCATGATGTCGCTGCGTGAATCGGCGGTTGAGCGCGTCAGAGCCGGCATCACGACGCTATACGAGATCAACAAGGTGACATTCATCGACTAATGACCGGCGCATCCCTACTGAGGCGGCTCAAGTACGCCGTGCAAGACCCGCCACCGCTGCTCGTCTTCGAGGTGAGCGAGCAAACGGTCTCGGCCGTTCGCCGCAACCCGAAGACCTACGAGGTTGACGCCAGGGCGCGCCGCGACCTGCCCGCGGGCGTTGTCGATCCCGCCCCCGGACGCCCCAACGTACAACAGCCCGAGGTGCTCGAAGAAGCCGTGCGCGAGACGATCGAGGAGTTGGGCCCCGTCCGCCGTCCCGACATCACGGTCATTCTGCCCGACGCCTGCTCGCGCCTCACCGTGTTGGACTTCGATCAGCTCCCGTCCGACGCCAACGAACGGCTCGGGCTGATTCGCTGGCGGCTCAAGAAAACCGTCCCGTTCAACATCGACGAGGCCCGCATCTCCTACCGCACTTGGTCCGTCGGCAAAGGCACGACCGCTCTCGTGGCCGCGACTCCGCCCGAAGTCGTCCGGCAGTACGAGACGCCTTTCGAGCACGCCGGACTGTGGCCCGGCTACGTCTCCCTTTCCTCCCTGTCGGCGCTCAACCTGTTGCCCGACGGGGAAATGGTGCTCTTCGCAAAGCTCGCCGGCAGCTCGATGACCATGGCCGCGGTCGAAAAGGGTGTTGTGCGGATGATCCGCTGGGTGGAGCTGACTCCCGGCGCCGGCTCGGCGGGCATGGGCGTGTGGAACGACGTCGCCGGAGACCTCTATCCCACGCTGGTGTTCGTGAACGACAACTTCGAGACGCCGGTTTCCAAAGTGGCTTTGTGCGGGTTCGGTGAATCCGAGTCCGGCGCGTACGAGCGTCTTGCCGCCGAGCTGGGCTGCCCGGTCGAGGCGCTTCACTCGCCCGGCGGCCCGCTTCATGTATCGGACGCGGGTATCTGGGGATACCTGAGCAGGAACTGAGAGAGCGAACGCCGTGAACCTCAACCTCAACCTCGCATCTCAGCCGTTCGGCCGCCGGCGACTGTTCACGCTCGCCTCTTCGGCGTGCGCCGCCGTCTTGACCGCGCTAGCCGTCGCACAGGTGATCTACTACAGCCGAAACCACGAGTTGTCTCCGCAGCTCGTCGCCACCGAAGTCCGACTTCGCGGCGAGTTCAGGAAGCTGCAGGGCGAAGAAGCCGAACTCAAGCAAAAGCTGGCCGAGCCCGCCAACGTCGAAGTGCTGGGCCGATCGACGTTCCTCAACCAACTGCTCCATCGCAAGGGAATCTCGTGGACACGCACCTTCGCCGACCTTGAGCAGATCTTCCCGCCACGGGTGCGCGTGGTGCAGGTCCGTCCTGTGGTCACGTCCGACAACAAGATCTTCCTGGCGATGACCGTCGGAGCGGAGACACCGCTGGACTTTGTCGAGTTGATGAAGGTGCTCGAGGAGTCCGAGCTGTTCGGCTTTCCAGAGGTCGTCGGCGAATCGCCTCCCACGGAGAACGATCCGGCCTACAAATACAATTTTTCGGTGAGCTATGACCAGCAACTCTGAGAAGAGCCGGAACGGTGCCGGGGCGACCCGCTGGCTGTCGCGGTTGCGGCGGCGCCTCTCGCGCCGGCATGTGCTCTTCGGAGTGCTCGCGTTGTTCGCATTCGACGCGCTGTTCTACGCCTTCGCCGTTCACCCGCTGGCCGCCCGCGAAGAGGAGCAACGCGTCTTCGTCACGACCTTGCGCGGACAGATCGACCGCAAGAGCAAGGAGATCGAGACGCTCAAGATGGTCGTCGCCAGGATCGAAGCCGCCCGTGTCGAAGGCGAAGCGCTGATGCAAGACATCTTGATGGTGCGCCGCACGACGTACTCCAGGCTGATTGCCGAGCTGATCGAGGCGGCGAACGAGGCGGGCATCGAGGCGCGCGAGCGTAACTACGATCTCGACGTGATCGACGACGCCGAGGAATACGGCGCCATTACGGTGACCGCATCCTTCCGCGGAGAGTACGACAAGCTGGTGAAGCTGTTGAATCGCCTGGACCGCTCGGAGAGGTTTCTCATCATCGGCGCGCTCGGGGCCGTCCCACGCTCGGATACCAACGAGCTGCAGATCAATCTGAAAATCGATACGTTCATTCAGGGTTTGTGACCACTCGCGACGTATGAAAGTTGGGGCCGAGAAGAACAAGGTCATCGTGCTGGCCGCGGTGTCGCTGATCGCAGCCTACACGGTCTACTCGCAAATCTTTGCGGGACCGGCGACCGTCAAGCGTCCGCCGCCCGAGCCGGCTCAGCAGACGGCGCGGCCACGGCCAAAGCGCTCCACGCCGGCGAAGACGCAACGGCAAACGAGCGGTGGCCAGTTCCGGCCTACCTTCGGTACCGGTGACGACGACGAAGTGCTCGACCCCATGACGGTCGACCCCACCTTGCGGACCGACCTGCTCGCCAAGGTCCGCGCGGTCGAGTTCACGGGCGTCGAGCGCAACCTGTTCCAGTTCGGCGAACGCAAGAAGAAGGTCGAGCCGCCTTCGGCCGACCAGCTAGCCGAGGCCCAAAAGCGCCTCGACGACGCTCGCAAGGTCAAGGCCGGCCCAGCCAAGAAGCCCGCGTCGGCCGCCGGCACGCCCAAGAAAGCGCCGCCCATTCAGCTCAAGTACTACGGATTCGCCCACGAGCCGAACGGCCGCCGCCGGCGCGCCTTTCTGCTCGACGGAGAGGACATCCTCATCGGCGGCGAGGGCGACGTTTTCAAGAAGCGCTACCAAATCGTTCGCATCGGGATGAACGGCATCGTCATGAAAGACCTGCAATTCGACGAGGACCAAACCCTAAACCTCGAGGAGATCTAGCAACATGTCGTGCCCGCCCCACCGGTGGTCCATTCGCGCCGGCAACAAGCTGAAAGTACCCCCGGGCGTACAATAAGAAAAGGACCTTCCAATGCGGCCGCCCAACTCCAGCCACCGCGCCCAACAAGGCTACGCCTTCATCACCATCATCTTCATGGCGGCGGCCATGGCGGTCACCCTGGCGCTGGCGCTGCCCCGTTTCGCCATGCAAGCCCAGCGGGTTCGCGAGGAGCGGCTCATCTACCGCGGCAAGCAGTACAAGCGCGCCATCCAACTCTACTTCCGCCAGCATAAGAAGTACCCCGCGCGGATGAAGGACCTCGAGGACACCAACGGCGTCCGCTACCTCCGGCGCCGCTACAAAGACCCCATGAACCCCGCCGAGGACGAGTGGCGCATCATCCACATGGGTCCCGACGGAACGTTCAAGGATTCCATCATCCACGACCTCGTGGAAGAAGAGGACGAACAGAACAGCGGCAACGCGGGCGGCATGCAGCCCAGCACCTCCATCGGCGCGTCTCCTCCCCGGCAGCGGCAACCCGGCTACCAGGCAAACTATCCCGGCTTCGTACCCAACGACGGCCGTTTTCGTGGCGGCGACCGCGCCCGCAACGTCCGGGAATCGGCGGCCCCCGAGATTCCCGGACAGGGCTCCCTGAACACGGGGCTCCCCGGAGAGGGTCAACCACCCGATCCGAATGCCCCTCCCGCAGTGGACCAGTACGGCAACCCCATCCCGCCGGAGCAGCAAGCGCAAGCCGGCGAGCAGAACCAGAACCAATACCCGGGCTACTCCAGAACCTTGCCCAGCCAGATTCCCCCCAACCAGCCCGGCCGGAACCAGCGGCAACAGGCGGGCAGGAATCAGCGCGGCGGGAATCAGCCCGGCTATGGCGGTTTCGGCGCCCCCGGCGGCTTTGGCAGCGCCCCCTCGGCTGCCCAAGCGCCTCGCAACGCCCCGGCCGGATTCGGCAACCCCGGAGCCTTCGCCGGGCAGGGCGGCGGACAGGCGGCCAACATCATCAAGGGCCTGCTGACCACGCCACGCCCCGGCGGCTTGGCCGGCATCCGCAACCAACAGAACCGCGGTCAGCAGGCCTCGGGTTTCAAGGGAGGCATCGCCGGTGTGGCCTCGAAGGCCGAGGAGCAAGGCGTCAAGACGTATGAGGGCAAAGACTACTTCAACGAGTGGGAATTCGTCTACGACTACCGCACGGACGAAGCTTTCGGCGGAGCCGCCCTCGGCCCGCAGATCGCAGCCGCCGGCGCCGGCGTCGGGACGCAACAACTGCCCGCTGGTCAGCCGGGCACCACGGCCACGGGAGGCTTTGGCGCGCCTCCCTCCGCGGTCGGCTTTGGCACCGCGCCCGCCGCCGTGGGATCGGCGCCCCGCGGAAGGGCAGGCAGATTCCCGCCGAATCCGGCGAAGCCAGGCCAACGCCCCGGCACGCGATCCAGCCCCAATCCGTACGAGAACATTCGCTCGGGCCGCCGCGGGATCAACACCAATCCCCAACAGCCGTACCCACAGCAACCCTATCCGCAACCGCCGGGGACATCCGGTTTTCCGTCGGTCCCTGGTCAGCCCTATCCGGGCCGGCCAGGCATGATACTCGGTCCCAACGGACAACCGATCCCCGCCCCGCCCGGCTCCCCCTCCAACCAACCCACGCCCAACACGAACCAGAACCCCAATCGTGGCTTCCCGATCCAGCCGCGAAGGTAGCACCTTGGCGCCCCGGCCTTCGTCGGGATGCGAGCCCGCGTTGTAGGGGCGGACCGCTGTGTCCGCCCTGCCGCCGGTTGACGCGTCACCTTAATCCTGGTGGCGTCATCCAGGCGTAACGCGCTCGACCGTCAGGTGGCTGAGAAATGCGGCCCCGGCTACGACACCCCATTCGGCGGGAACCGCCAGCGCGGGGGCGTAATGCCCTTGAGCCGCAGGTACGTGACGATCTGCCCGCGATGGTGCGCGGTATGCATGTAGGCCCGCAGGAAGATGTCCTGTGCCGTATGCGCCTTCGTGCTCGAGCCAAAGCGTACGTCGCGGCGCGAGAATTCCTCTTCGGTCAAGCCCGAAAGCACCGCCTCCACATAGTCGAACGTCGCCGTCAGGAACCCTCGTAGCGTCTCTTTCGTCCGCGTCTCCGGACGGCTCGGACGCGCGTCTTTCTCGAAGCGCGAGAAGTAGCCCGCATTGGAATTGGCAAAGTGCTCCAATTGTTCGCCGAACGTGAACACCTCGTCGACCGGCTTGAAATCGAACTGCTCGGCCGGCATCGCTTCGAGCACCTCGAGCGAGTACTCGCGGGTACTCCGCCAATGCCCCAGGAAATCGTCACGCAGTTGTTCGGCAAAGCGGTTCGACCAGCCCCCGGACGCCGCCGCCAACGGGGTTGCCGACGCCGCCAAGCCTTGAATGACCGTTCGTCGTTTCATGGTTACGAATCATACAACGAACCGCACCCTCCGCGCGCCCCGGTCACCGATCGAGTACACTCTTTCTTCCTCCTCCGACACGTTGCCTTGCCTCTCGTGGGTGCCGGGCGGCAACCACGAAATTTCTCATGAGTTGGCCCGACTGGTTCCTCGTCCTGGCGCTCAACGGCCCGATCATCCTCTACGGGCTTCGTCGAAGCCGCGACACCAAATCGAGCGCCGACTGGTTTCTCGCCGGCCGCAGCCTGCCTTGGTGGATCGTCGGGCTCTCGTTGTACGCGACGGCGATTGACTCGAGCGACCTCGTCGCGGACGCCGGCGGTACGTACGTCCTAGGCTTGAGCTATTTCGTGACCAACTGGTTCGGCATCGTCGCCGGCTGGTACCTCACTGCCCATTACATCGCCCTGCCGATGTACCGCGCCGGCATGTACACCAATGCCGAGTACCTGGAGGCCCGTTTCGGACCGGTCGCGCGTGTCCTGAGCGCTTTCGTGCAGGTGCAGTACCGCACCCTCGTGCTCGGGATCATGGTCACGACGATATACCTTGTGCTGGCGATTGTCGCGGGCTGGGGGACGGGGGCATGGTGGACGGTCGGCGCGATCGCGCTGCTCGCCTCTGTCTACACCGCTCTCGGCGGGCTCAAGTCGGTGGCGCTGACCGACGCCTTGCAGACGATCGTGATGATCCTCGCGTCGTTCGTTCTCTTCTCGATCACCTGGAGCGCGGTCGGCGGATGGGGCGGCTTGCAAGCGAAGCTCGCCGCCCACGACCCGGCCCTGGCCGAACAAATGCTCCACATCGGTCACGACACGACGGACCGCTATTCGGTCGGCGGCAAGTCCGCCGAGGAAATCGACGGCCTGCTGCGCCTCGGCGGCTCGTTTGACAAGACCGAGCAACGCATCGTCCGAACGTCCCCGGCCTGGGTCGTTTCGCTCGCCTTCTTCATCATGGGGTTGGGGTACTCGATCGTGAACCATACGCAGTCGATGCGTATGTTCGGGTCGCGCAGTGAGTGGGACTTGAAGATGTCGGTGGTCGTATCGAGCGGCCTGCTGCTGGTGACGACGTTCACGAATCTGATGGTGGGCGTGATGGGCCGGGCGCTCTATCCCGACCCGAGCCTGATGCCGCTCGAGGCCTCGCTGCAGGTGCGCGACTCGATCTACCCGTTGCTGGTTCGCGACTTGACGAGCGTTGGGCTGAAGGGGCTGATCGTGGCCGGCGTCGTCGCGGCGATCTTCTCGACGTTCGACTCGATCGGGTCCACGCTCTCGTCGCTGCTGGTGCGCGACGTGTACGCGCGCTTCCTCGTCGTCGACCGTGACGACCGACACTACCTGCGGGTGGGCCAGTGGCTGACGCCGGTGATCATCTTCGGCTCTTTCGCCTACGTGCCCTTTTTGCTTCAGGAGCGCGGGATGCTGCTGTTTTACATCGACGTCGTCGGAGCGTTTGTCGTGCCGCTGCTGACCGTCTACTTGATGGGCGTCTTTACGCGCGCGCATCGGCGTAGCGGAGCCGTGGGCCTGGCGGTCGGGGTTGGCTACGGAGCCCTGCGTTTGCTGGCGCCGCTCATCGCCGAGGTGCTGGGTGTGGCGGTCCTGCCGCCGCTGCTGGTGGACAACTACGCCAGCTATATCTTCAGCGTGCTCTTCACGGCCGGACCGATGGTGCTCGTTTCGCTGAGGATCGGCTGGGAGTCGCCGGGCCAGCTCTTGCACGTGGAGGCGACGGGCTGGCTGCGGTCGTCGCAGCTTCAGGTGGCACGGATCGAGCCCGGCGAGCAGCCGACTCACAGCGATTGGTGGCCCGTCGGTCTCGGGCTGGCGGCGGTCGCCGCCGGCGGGGTGCTTAGCTTCGTGGTGTTCTGGTAGGGCCGGATCTCCGAGAAGGCCCGCTTGGCGCTTCGCAAGTCGATCACCCTCCCATGTGGGCGGGCCCCTGTGAATAGGCAGGGCGCGGTACAATTCGTCAGGCAGAAACTGAGTGGGGCGCAGCGGCCGGCACAAGGGGGCGGTTGGGCCCGGAACCTGGAAGGAGCATCCCATGCAACGAATCATCCGGTCCTTGGTTGTGGTCTTAGGCGTCTCAGCCGCGCAACCTGCGTTGGCGGGTGCGTCTCTCTCACAGCCCGAGCACGAGGTGACGCTCTCCTATGACGTGAAGGTCGCCATGCGTGACGGGGTGAAGCTCTCCACTGACATCTACCGCCCGAAGGCGGCGGGCAAGTATGGCGTGGTCGTCATCAGGACTCCGTACGACAACAACAGCGAGAACAACGTACGGAGCGCCATGTACTTCGCCAAGAGAGGCTTCGCGGTCGTCGTGCAGGACTGCCGCGGGCGAGAAGATTCAGAGGGAGAATGGGTACCGTTCGTCCATGAAGACGAGGACGGATACGACACGATTGAATGGGCCGCCGCGCAACCCTGGTCGAACGGCAAAGTGGGGACCTACGGGGGTTCATATGTAGGACAAACGCAATGGCGTCCGGCGACGCTGACACCTCCGCACCTCACGGCGATGTTTCCGATCGTGGCTTATTCGGACTTCTATCACAACTGGGCGTATACCGGCGGGGCCTTTCAGCTGGGGTTCAACCTGCGTTGGATGGCGATTCAGATGCACACGCGAACCCGTCAGAAGCAGTACCTGTGGTTTGACCCGGCAAACCATTTACGGAATCTGTACTGGCACCTCCCCCTGATCACCGGCGACGAAAATGCCGGCCGTGTCAATCAGACATATAAGGAATGGATTCGCCATCCCAGCTACGACGACTACTGGAAGAAGCTGAGTCTGCGCGACAAGTACGAGAACGTCGCCGCTGCCGCTTACAGTTGGGGAGGGTGGTTCGACGTCTTTCTACAAGGAGCCACGGACAGCTTTGTCGGGGTGACCAAACGGGGCAAGACCGAGCAAGCGCGGAAAAGCCAGAAGATGCTGATCGGTCCCTGGATTCACAGCACTGCGGGACGCCACGTCGGCGATATGGACTTCGGGCCAAAGGTCGAGACCATTGACCGCGAGGCCGCCGCAACGCGCTGGTTTGATTATTGGCTCAAGGGGATCGACAACGGCATCATGAACGAACCGCCCGTGAAGATCTTCGTGATGGGCGAGAACGTATGGCGTGAGGAGCAGGAGTGGCCGCTGGCGCGCACCCAATACACGAAGTATTACTTTCACAGTGACGGTAAGGCCAACTCCCTGTTTGGTGAGGGCCAGTTGACCGCCGCGCTGCCCTCGGGAGCCGAACCTCCCGACCGCTACGTGTACGACCCCAAGAACCCAGTCCCGACGCTTGGCGGCGCTACGTGTTGTGGCGAATCTACGACGCCGATTCCAATGGGACCGCGCGATCAACGTACGGCGGAGCGGCGGGACGATGTGCTGGTCTACACTACCCCGGAGCTTGACAACGATGTGGAAGTGACCGGTCCGATCGTGGTGAAACTCCATGCATCGTCAAGCGCCTCGGACACCGATTTCACAGCGAAACTGGTCGACGTGTTTCCGAACGGCTTTGCGATGAACGTAGCCGACGGCATCATCCGGGCTCGCTATCGTGACTCCTGGGAGACACCACGGCTTATGGACCCCGGCCACACTTATGAATTCACGATTGATCTCTGGTCGAGTAGCAACGTCTTCAAGAAAGGTCATCAAATCAGATTGGAAATCTCGAGCAGCAACTTTCCCCATTACGACCGGAATCCCAACACGGGGCACGAGTTTGGCATGGATGCCGAACTCAAAGTGGCCAACCAGACGGTCTATCACGATGCCGGCCGCTCGTCGCATATCGTCCTCCCTATCATTCCCGTGGCGAAGTGATGGGAGGGGCCGATGGTTGATGACATTCGCGAGCTGACCGAAGAAGACTTTGCGCGCCATGCCGCGGAAGCAGCGCGAACGCATCATGCGTGGCCGGATTGACCCCGTGACAGACATTGTCGCCCTCCGCCGATTCGCCGGTCTGACACAGAGAAAGTTTGCAGAAGCGTTGGGCCTCAGCGTTCACACGTTGCGAAATTGGGAGCAGGGTCGTCGAAGCCCCGAGGGTCCGGCGCTCGCTCTGCTGCGTGTAGCCGCTCGGCACCCACGGGTATTGCGGGAGAATCTCGTAGCTTCAAGTTGACCGGTTTCGGCGAAAGCAAGCCTGTATTCTGGTGAGTTGAGGTGCCTGTCCCCCGAATCCCCGAATCCCGAGTTCGGTGGCTGTCCCTCATCTCTGGTGGCTGTCCCTCATCTCTCCTCATCTCTCTGCTTGAGCACCTGCTGAAGACCGCCGGTCTCTAAGCCCGCCGCTCCGCGATTACGTTGGCGGGACCCATGGTTGATGTCATTCGCGAGCTGACCGAAGAAGACTTTGCGCGCGCCATGCCGCGGAAGCAGCGCGAACGCATCATGCGTGGCCGAGTTGACCCCTTGACCGACATCGTCGCCCTCCGCCGATTCGCCGATCTCACACAACTTCTCCACTTCCTCTATGCGGTATGTGCTAGTTGCCTGATACCACTCAACAACCTCACCATGAAAAACGCGACTACCCCGACGACGAACCACAAGCCTCCGTTTGTGAGCAGCGCCACGCCGTAAACAGCGAAAGCCTCCGCGGTACCTTCAAACACGTAAAACGAAACCTCCCACTCCATGTACTCGGTAAAGCGTTCCACGACAGAGAGCACAATCGGGTCGAAGATCTCTAGGGGCATTATCAACCACTCCCCAACAATCGCATATACAAAGCGGCCTATTGCAGCGGTCAGCCCCCACGCCAGCCACCCGCGCAGGTAGGCACGCCCGCGTCGAATGAATCGTGGAGGAAGGTCTGTGTCACTGTCTCTGTCGGTCGGCGAACCGGACGCAGGAGGCTCTCGGCGTCTCGTCCGGTACCTAGCGATCACGAAATAGAATGCAGCGCCAATAAGAAACCACCATATAAAACCTAGAAGCAACTCTAACCCTCTGACGACCAAGGTCTCAGATAACGTCGCGTGTTCGGGAGAAACGCTTGGCAGACCTAGACGATGTAGTAGCCAACCATAAACGGTCGAGGGGAATATATCGAAGTGGGGTATCCATTTGACTCAGGTGACCACAACATACTGTGGTTGGCCATTGGCGGCCCCCGGAAAGGCTTGCCGATAGCACCACGTTTCCAAGCCTGCGATGGCCATGGCGCGTGCGTAATCCTTGATCGGCCCGAAACGCAGCCTCGTGGCCCAATTGCCTGCAGACCGGCGTCTGGCGCCCCAGGGTGCATTCTGGGTGCAGTGTGCTGGCGTCCATGGATCGACCAAACCACAACGCCTAGGGGCTACCTGAGTCAAGTGGATACCCCATTATATCGATTATGTCTACCAGGAATAGAGTAACGAGTAGGACCCAAGACACCAGCACAGCCATACCGCCCCACTTAACACAGTTACGCATGAGCCGTCACTAGAAGCGTCGTTCAGGGAAAGTCGGGAGAGGTCGGAGACAGGCTACTACTTCTGGGCTAAACTTCCGCTTTGCGCAAGCCTCGCAAGTGGCAGCGGATGGCGTCGCGGGCCATTTCACGGGCTTCTTCGACCGTGCGACCGTACGTCCACGATCCCCAAAAGTGCGGGAACGATGACCTGGTAGCCCCCCTCGGTCAACTCGTCGTAGATCACCCTGTAGCCATGCTCGTCCACGGACTCCCCCTTCGGGTGCTTCGTGATGGAACCGGTCCTTCGGGTTGGCGCAGCGGGTTTTTCCTTCGGCTCGCCGGCACCCCGGCAGACGACCCATCTGTAGTGTAGGTCGCGATCGAACGGGCGTCAAACGCACCAGTGTCGGAGACGTCGACCCGGAGGTCGACGCTGCCGGCCAGGAGGCCCGCGCCAGTGTGCCCAGCATGGGCTGTTTCTTGTGAGTTGCAAGGTACTCACCGGGACCGATGGAGGTAACCGTAGGGAACCGCAGAGTGGAAGTCGTGGGGCGCAAGCCGCGCGGCCAAGCCGAAGGAAGCGGGGAACAAACCTTTGACCGTAGGAACACGAATCGGCAGTGAGGCCGCGTACGGGCGGTAAGCGTGCTGGCCACCGCGAAGCCCAATGTCCATCCCAGACGTGCGAGGTAGAGCCGGACGGTAGGAGGGAAAGAAACAGCGCCTTACCTGGGGAGAGCTCCTTCGTGAGAGCGAAGGAGAAGTCAGCAGAAGCCATAGTAGCGAAGAAGGCGGGTCATGCCGCTGGAGCGAAGGGCGGAAGGACCAAGGAGCAAAGCTAGAGGAGCGACTGACACCACGCCCCAGAGGTTTCTCGCAGTCCCGGGCCGCAAGGTCCTTCCCCCGGACGGGGGAACGAAACGGGGAGCCGGCCGAGGCAGAAGCGGTGGAGCCGTGGCGGGCCGAGGCCGGTGGGAGCCAGGGTAGGTGTCGCGAAACTCTCGACAGAAAGCGATGCACGAAGACCTGATGGACAAGGTGGTCACCGAAGAGAACCTGGCGCGGGCGCGGGCGGCGGTAAAACGCAACCGTGGCGCGGCCGGGATCGATCGGATGACCGTCGACGAACTCGAAGTTCATTGGCAGCGCCACGGCGCGAAGATGCGGGCGAAACTGCTGGCCGGGCGCTGGACGCCGAGCCCCGTGAGGCGGGTGGAAATCCCGAAGCCGAACGGGGGGACGCGTCGGCTCGGCATACCGACGGTGATGGATCGGGTGGTGCAGCAAGCCTTGCTGCAAGTTCTGCAACCGATCTTTGACGAGCGGTTCAGCGAGTCAAGTTACGGTTTTCGTCCGAGGCGCAGCGCGCACGATGCCGTACGAGCGGCGCAAGAATACGTCCGCGAGGGCAAGGACTGGGTGGTGGATATTGACATTGCGCAGTTCTTCGACCACGTCAATCACGACATCCTGATGCGACGGATCGCGGAAGTGATTCGAGACAAGAGAGTGTTACGGTTGATCGGTCGGTATTTGCGGGCCGGGGTGATGGCGGAGGGGGTGGTGGTACGCAGCGAGGAGGGCACGCCGCAAGGCGGGCCGCTGTCTCCGTTGCCGGCGAACCTCTACCTGGATGCGCTGGATCGGGAACTGGAGACGCGCGGGCTGAGCTTTTGCCGTTATGCCGACGACTGCAACGTGTACGTAGGCAGCGAGGCGGCGGCGAAGCGAGTGTTGGCGGGGATCGGGGACTGGATCGAGAGGCATCTGCGTTTGCGAGTGAACCGTGCCAAGAGCGGGGCAGGGAGGCCTTGGGAGCGAAAGTTTCTGGGGTTTCGAATCAACCGCAAAGGGCAGCGAGAAGTAGCGCCGCGGAGTGTGGAGCGATTCAAACAGAAGGTGCGAGAGATTTGGCGCAGTTGTCGCAGTGTCACGAGTCGGGCGTTACGCGACGAGTGGCGGCGATACGTGGTGGGCTGGTGGGGATATTACCGGCTGGCCCAGCAGCGTCGGAATGTCTTTCGGCTGGAAGGTTGGATACGGCGTCACATGCGGAAGTGCTTTTGGCTGCGTTGGCACAACAAGCGAGGCCGCCAGAGAGCGTTACGGCGGCTGGGAGTGGGCGAGCGGCTGCTGCGTGGGGTATCGACGCGTCGCGGAGCGTGGTGTATGGCGCGCCACGCGTTGCTGCACACGGGGTTGTCGAACGCCATTCTGAGACGCTACGGGTTGGTGGTGCCATCGGATCTTGCGGCGTGCAGGTAAGGTCGCTGGGTCCAACCGCCGGATACGGAAAACCGTATGTCCGGTGGTGTGGGAGGGTGCCGGGGCGCAATCCCCGTCACCCGACCCGATTTGTCTCCCGGCCCCTCCGGGGCGGAACCCCTGACGAACAACCCCATCTGGTCGCGACTGTGGGCCTCGATCCCAATTCTCGGAGGCCGAACACCGCCGCTGTCCCGTGCGCAGATGTCGAAATTCGCGGTGCACGACCCATCGTGCCCGCGAGGCTACCTACTACTCCACCTTGATCGGGTCGTGGTGGATGCGGTCGTCAGCGAGGCCCTTGGCCTTGAGGACCTTCACTGTTTCCCGCAGCATGATGGGCGAGCCGGCGATGTAGACATCGGCTTTGAGCGGGGCTTCGAAATGCTTGTCGAGGACGAGGTTGATGTAGCCCGTTTCGCCCGTCCACTGGTCCGACTCCTCCGGACGAGACAGAGCTGACACGTACGTGAACTGCTTCTTTGTCTCGGCCCACTGCTTGAACTCACTGTCGAGCAGCAGGTCACGCTTCGACCGTACGCCAAGGTAGAGATAGATCCTGCGCTTCTCGTTGATTCCCTCGCTGAACCAGTATTTCAGTAGTCCCACGAATGGGCTGACCCCCACGCCGCCCGCCACGCAGATGATCGGGTCCGTCGAATCGCCGCCCAGGTAGAGGCTGCCCACCGGGTCGCTGAACGTGACGGCTGTGCCGGGCTCCAGCTTCGTGTGAACGTAGGTCGACGCCAGCCCCGGTGGGACGTCTTTGCCGCGCGGGGCGGGGTAGCGCTTGATGATCAGATCGAAGTAGGGCAGCTCGCTCGGGCTGGAGGCGAACGAGTAGGGCCGCGCCACGTCCTTGTGAGATGTGCCGTGACGCTGATTGAACTCGCTCAGGTATGGCTCCGGAAGATGCAGCAGGACGAACTGGCCGGCGCTGAATCGGAAGCGGTCCGGCTCTTGCGCCTTGAAGCGAATGCGCTTTACGTCGTGCGTCAAGTCTTCGATCTTGACGACCTCGGCGGCGTGTGGGCCCTCGGCGGCCTGGAGGAGGGGAGGAGAGGCCGCGATCGAAGCGAACAGGATCACCGCCCGAAAGAGCCGCTGAGTCTGTTTGTCAGGCATGGTGTGCATCTTATATACCACTTCCGGTGGTGTGACGAAACTCGGGCCCGGTACGGTTACGCAGACTCCGGATTGCTTAGAGTGACGGCGCCGGGCGCTGCTTCGGCACGAGCACACGAATGTGCTGTATAGCGTCCGGCACGCCGTTCGCCGGCTCATAGTTCTCATCGATCCAGCGGTAGACACGCCGGTTGTACGCTTCGCCAAACAGCGCCTCCTCATCACCAGGGATATAGATGGAGCTGCCGATCGGGAACAGGAAGATCACGCTCGGCCGCCTCGCCAATAGCGCCTGCACCTCCCTCTCTTCCCGCTCCCCATCGATCAGTGTCGCGTAGACGTAGTCGAGGTAACGCGAGGCGGGTTGGCGGTTCGTCAAGAAGTAGTACATCGTGTTGCCGGGGATGAGCAGGATGGGATCGCCTGGCTGCGAGCGGCGCCGGATTTCATCGAGCACGATCTCTGTCTCCACGAGACGGTCTGCCGGTATGTGGACCGTGCCTCGTTCGGTGACGAGCGGAGCCGACGATCGGAGTACGCCGACGTTCGTTTGAAAGAAGTGGTAGACGACGAAGCACGCGGTGAGCACGACAGCCAGCGCCGTGTTCCAGCCCCGTCCGCCGGCCCAGCGCTCGAGGCGTGGCACGATGACCTCGAACAGCAGGTAGAGATAAACCACCAACGTCGGAATGAAATAGAGCAGCGCGTAGTAGCGGACATCGGGGTTGGGCAGGACCCTCCAGCCGAAAAGGATGGCGGCTGTGGCAAGCAGAAGCACTGGTGTCCGGCTGGGTGAACTCGGTTGCCGGTAGGCGAGCACCAACACAGCAAGCGCGATGGTCGCGGGGTAGGCCCACAAGTAACCGCGCATCCAGAGCAGCGGAGCGCCGGCCGCCAGCAGCAGCAACGCCTTCGCGCCCACGGGCCGCACGCCGCGAAAGTAGTTAACCGCCAAGCCCAGCAGTGACGCACCTGCAACCACAAACCCGAGGTTCAGCAGGAGCGCGATGTGCACATCGAGCAGAAAACCAGGAGCCGTGTCGCCCCAGCCCTGCATGTTGCGGTAGAAGTGTGCCAGAGCCGCAATCGACTCGCGCGGATAGTAGTTGGCAACGAACTCCTCCCAGGGTACGGTCCGCAACAGGACCGCACCGGTGAGCAGGGCCACGGGTGCGAATCCCAGAACGGCCGCACCGAGTGCTCGTGGCGCCTGACGCCGGTTCTCAAGCCAAACGAACGCCAGCGCGAGCGCCACGGCGCCGGCCCCGATGACGGCAAACTCCTGCTTGCAGATGGCGGCGAAGGCGGCGGCACCCCCCGCGGCCACAAACCACGCTCCAAGCCGCCCCGAAGCAGCGTCATGGGGCCCCGCGTGATCGACGGCATGAAGACACGCGTACAGCGCTAGGAGAGCAAACACCAGCCCATAGGTAGCCGAGTAGGTGTAGGGCGTGGCGTAGTTGAGAATCGAGCCGCCGAACACCGCGTGGGTCAGAACGATCAGCGCCCCGATACAGGCCGGCCAGGTGCTGAGAACGCGGCGGCCGACGCCATAGCTCAGAAGCACGATCGCAAGGCCCGCCAACACGCCTGCGGCGAACAGCACGTTGATCGACGGCCCTAAGATTCGGAACAGTTGGTAGTGAAGCGCTGGGGCGAAGGGTCCGAACCAGTACTCGATATCGCGGTAGAGCACTCTGCCCTGCAACATCAGGTCGGCGGCAACGAAGTCGCGCCCGATGTCGGTGTCAATCTGCGTGACGCCGAAGAACAAATACGCGCTGACGCCGTAAGCGGCGAGCAGCGTCAGCACCGCGAGCAGGTTCGAATCACGGAGGTTTTTCAAGGAGCGTCTCGATTGCGGCTGCGACCATTGAGGATGCCGGCTTGCCCCGCCGATCGGGCCCGGCTCGTCCTCGCGGTCGGGGCTCTGATCCTTGCCCGCCTGGTTTTCCTACCCATCTTGGCAAGGATTTCTCTGCGCATGGACTTATGCCAAACTGATTGAGCCGCCAAGCGGATCTTTTCAATGATATACACAGGCCGTCATCCAGAGACAGGACGTCTCGTCCGCGTTCACGAAGAAGCGGGGCGTATCGTCCGCGTTGAAGAAGCCGGCGCCGGCCACGGGGAACCGTGGATCGCGCCCGGCATGATCGACATCCAGGTCAACGGCTTCTCCGGCGTCGACTACAACTCGCCCGACACGGCGCATGACGAGATCGCCCGCTCGATCGAAGTCATCCGTGCGACCGGCGTCACCCGCTTTCTGCCCACCGTGATCACCGGCTCGAACGACAACATCCGCGGCTCGCTGAAGAACCTGGCGCACGCGCGCCGTGAGCTGGCCAACGGCGGCTCGATGACGGGCTTTCATGTCGAAGGTCCATGGATCTCGGGGGTTGACGGGCCGCGCGGCGCGCATCCGGTGGAACATGTTCGTGGGGCGAGCGTGCAGGAGTGGGAGCAGTTCCAAGAGGCCGCGGAGGGCCACATCAGCCTGCTTACGCTGGCACCCGAGCAGGAGGGTGCGCTCGACGTTGTTGAACACGTCGCCAAGCAGGGCGTGACGGTCTCCATCGGCCACACCAACGCCGACGGCGAGCAGATCGACGCGGCGATCAAAGCCGGCGCAACGATGAGTACTCATCTTGGCAACGGCGCGCATCACGTGCTGCCACGCTTCCCCAACTACATTCAAGAGCAGATGGCCGCCGACGAGCTGTGCGCCGGGCTGATCGTCGACGGCATTCACTTGACGCCGAGCTTCGTGAAGATCGCTGTGCGCGCCAAGGGGCTGGACCGGTCGATTCTCGTGACCGATGCGGTGGCGCCGGCCGGCTGCAAGCCGGGCATCTATCGGGTCGGCCACATCGAGGTCGAGCTAACGCCGGAGAACCGCGTCGAGCTGACCACCACGCGCCGGCTCGCCGGTTCGGCCCTCAAGATGGACTACGGTCTCGGCCGGCTGATCGAATTTGCCGGCATCTCGCTCTACCAGGCGCTACGCATGGGGACGGTCAACGCCGCCAAAGGCATCCACCTCGCAGGCCGTCAAGGGTTCCTCGAGCCGGGCGACCTCGCCGACCTGATGCTCTTCCGCTATGACGAGCCGGCGGGAGAGATCCACGTCGAGCAGACTATCTGCTCCCCAATCGCTTAGGGCAGCAGATCCTCACTTGGGTCTATCAGTGTTTATCTGTGTTCATCTGTGGTTCCAATGATCTTCGCAACACGCCTGTTTCCCTCACGACGTCATGCGCTCGTAGCGGGGCCGCTCGCCAACCCGAGGCTCGCGGCTGAGCCACAAATGAACGCCCGCGAACACAACCAGGGCCGAGGACCAAACGCCCAGCGGCAGGCCGTTCCAGGCCGTGTCGAGGTGGTTTTGCGCCAGCAGGACGGCCAGGTAGCCGAGACCCTGCAGCGCGCCGATCCAGCAGCCGATCGGCCGGCCCGAGAATGACAGCAAGCAGGCTAGCAGCGCCGTGCCGAACACCATCACGTTGACCGCGTCGGCACCGATGGGTGTCCGTATGGCCTTCCACCAGGTCAACTGGAGCAGTGAGACCACGATCAGCAGGCGCAGGTAGAGGATCACCGATCAAGCTCCGATTGGCGTTTGCGATCGACAGCGAGCAGCCATGACGGGTTGGCCTGTTTCTACACCCCGGCTTCTCTCTTATCGGACGGTCGGGAGCAAAAATGGGCGGGGACTGGGGCGGTAACGCGGCCACGCTGAGTGTGGTACGCGCAAGGGCGCGCCGTACGTAGCGGCTTTAGAACAGAGGACTTGACCCGAACACGGAAACAGCCCTTGGCTAGTTAAACTAGCTTGTGGAACGCGCCTTTTTGTTGCGCGGCAATGGTGTGGCCTTGGCCTTCACAGGGAGCGAGTGGACCGTTGGGATCAGCGAATTCGAGAAGGCAGGGGGTGGCTGTTTGGGGAGCGAGCCCATCTGCTCCGTGACGTAGGAGACGAACTCCTGCATCTGCTGCTGCATCTGCGCCATCTTCTCGCGCATGTTGAGAATGATCTCCACGCCAGCAAGGTTCACTCCCAAGTCCCTGGTGAACGAGAGAATGACGTCGAGCTCTGCGATGTCCTTATCGGTGTAGAGGCGCGTGTTGCCCTCGGTGCGCGACGGTTTCAGCAGGCCTTCCCGCTCGTAGAGGCGCAGCGTCTGCGGATGGATGCCGAACTGGTCGGCAACCACCGAGATGGTGTACGCTCCGCTGGTTTTCCTTCGTCTGGCCATGAAAATCAGCTACCCCAGAGGCCGGCGCGAGGATCTTCGGGGTTCAGGTTAGCAAAATCACGCAGCAGGTCCTTCGAACCTTCATCCGACACCTCGGGCACGACGATCTTCACCCTGGCGAACTGGTCGCCACGCCGATTCGTTCGCCGATTGAGCACGCCCTTCTCGCGCAGGCGGAACATCTTGCCTGAGGAAGTGGAGGGCGGGATTTTCAGCCGCGCCTTGCCGTCGATGGTCGGTACTTCGATGTTGGCGCCGAGAACCGCCTCGGTGATCGTGACCGGCACTTCGATGTAGATGTCGTCGGCCTTGCGCTCGAAGAAGGCGTGCGGTCCCACGCGCGTGATGATGTAGAGGTCGCCCGCGGGCGCGCCCATCGTTCCGGCGTTGCCTTTGCCGGCGACGCGCAGGCGCGAGCCCGTCTGCGCGCCCAGCGGAATGCGCACCTCAACGGTCTCGGTGCGGCTGATGCGGCCGTCACCGCCGCAGGCCGGGCAGGCGTTCTGTACGTCGCCCTGCCCCTGGCAGCGTGGGCAGGTGAGGTTGAACCGCATGGCGCCGACGGTCTGGGTGACCTGTCCCTTGCCGCTGCACTCCTTGCAGACGGCGATCCCGGCACTGATGTTGCCAAGCCCGCGGCATTGGCCGCACGGCTCCTGCCGCGCGACGTTGAGCCGTAGGCTAGTGCCTCTGATGGCATCCCAGAAATCGATATCGACGCTGTACTCGAGATCTTCCCCCGGCTTGGCCTGCACGCCGGTTGGCGCTTGCTCTTGCTTGAAGAACTGCGAGAACACGTCGGAGAACCCGCCGCCTCGGCCCTGCTTTTGTCGGCCTGCGCCGCGGCCCGTGCCGCCGGCGTGACGGGCGAAGTCGGAGAAATCGAACCCGCCGAAGTCGAACCCGCTCGCGCCCGGCGCACCACCCGCGCCCGGGTAGGCGCCGGTCTCGGAGTAGAAGCCGTACTGGTCGTACATATCGCGCTTCTTCTTGTCGCTGAGGATGTCGTAGGCCTCCTGGATGGACTTGAACTTGTCCTCGGAGGACTTGTCGCCGGGATTGACGTCGGGATGGTGCTTGCGCGCAAGACGCCGGTACGCCTTGCGGATCTCGTCCGCCGAGGCGTCGCGCTTGACGCCGAGAGAACCGTAATAGTCTTTTTGTTCCGTACCCGTCACGGGGTTTTCACCTTCCGCCGGCCGCCGATCCCGTGGGCTCGGCCGGCGTCGATGCTACGAACAGCGATGTTACGAACCACAAAGGGTTGTTTCGTCCGCAGCCCCGAATCGCCGGGACGCGCCGCTCCGCTTTCCTCGACCAACCCCCGCGACCAACCAACCTCCCAACCGGGGAGCCATCGTCCCGTGCCGTCCGTCCGATCAGGAGTCCTTGGACTTGTCATCGACATCCACAAACTCGGCGTCGACGACGTCTTCCTTTTTCTCCTCCGCCGCGCCGTTGGCGGACGCGCCATCGCTCTCCGGAGCCGCGCCCGTGCCCGCACCGGCCGCGCCTTGCTGGCTTTCCGCAGTGGATTTGTACATCGCCTCGGCCAGCTTGTGGCTGGCCTGGGTGAGCTGATCGACGGCCTGGTTGATCTGCGCCGCATCGCCGCTTTGCACCGCCTGCTTGGTCTCCTCAATGGCCTGTTCGATCGTTTTGGCCTCTTCTTCGGAGATCTTGCCGCGATGCTCCTTGAGGGTATTCTCGGTGCTGTAGATCATGGCGTCGGCGCGGTTGCGCGCCTCCACTTCGTCTCGCTTTTTCGAGTCGTCGGCGGCATGCGACTCGGCGTCGCCGGCCATCTTCTCGACCTCCTCCTTCGAGAGGCCCGAGGAGCTGGTGATGGTGATCTTCTGCTCCTTGGCGGTCGCCTTGTCCCTGGCCGAGACGTTGAGAATGCCGTTGGCGTCGATGTCGAACGTCACCTCGACCTGCGGCACGCCACGCGAGGCCGGGGGAATGCCGATGAGTTGGAAGACGCCCAGCAGCCGGTTGTCTCCCGCCATCGCGCGCTCGCCCTGGTAGACCTTGATCTCGACCGACGTCTGGTTGTCGGCCGCCGTGGAGAAGATCTCGCTCTTGCGCGTCGGGATCGTCGTATTGCGCTCGATGAGCTTGGTGAATACGCCGCCAAGCGTCTCGATACCGAGCGAGAGTGGGGTCACGTCGAGCAGCAGCACGTCTTTGACGTCGCCGCCCAGCACGCCGCCTTGCACTGCCGCACCGATGGCGACCACTTCGTCCGCGTTGACGCCCTTGTGGGCTTCCTTGCCGAACATCTCTTTCACCAGCGCCTGCACGCGCGGGATACGCGTCGAGCCGCCCACGAGAACCACCTCGTCGATCTGGATCGGCGTGACGCCGGCGTCGGATATGGCCTTCTTGCAAGGCTCCAGCGTGCGTTGTAGCAGGGGCTCCATCATCTGTTCGAGACGCGCCCTCGTCAGCTTGAGCTGCAGGTGCTTGGGGCCGCTCGCGTCGGCCGTGATGAACGGCAGATTGATGTCGGTCTCGAGCAGCGTCGAGAGGTCCATCTTGGCCTTCTCCGACGCTTCCTTGAGACGCTGCAGGGCCATCTTGTCGCCCGAGAGGTCCATGCCCTGCTCTTTGTTGAACTCGCCGATGATCCACTCGATCAAGAGCTGGTCGATGTTGTCGCCTCCCAGGTGGGTGTCGCCATTGGTGGCCTTCACCTCGACCACGCCTTCGCCGACTTCGAGGATCGAGATATCGAACGTGCCGCCGCCGAAGTCATAGACGGCGATCGTCTCGCTGGTCTTCTTGTCGAGCCCGTAGGCGAGCGCCGCCGCCGTCGGCTCGTTGATGATGCGCTGCACCTCGAGGCCGGCGATCTTGCCCGCGTCCTTCGTCGCCTGGCGCTGCGAGTCGTTGAAGTAAGCCGGCACCGTGATCACGGCCTGCGTGACCTTCTCACCGAGATACGATTCCGCGGCCTCTTTGAGCTTACCCAGTGTCATGGCCGAGATCTCCTGCGGCGAGTACTGTTTGCCCGCCGCATCGATCCTGATGACGTCGCCGGTCTTGGCGACCGTGTAGGGGACGAGCTTCGTTTCCTGGCCCACCTCGTTGGGACGTCGTCCCATGAAGCGCTTGATCGAAAAGATGGTATTCTCCGGGTTGGTCACGGCCTGACGCTTGGCGGCCTGCCCTACCAAGCGCTCACCTGTCTTGGTAAACGCCGCCACCGACGGGGTCGTTCGGGCGCCCTCCTGGTTTGCGATGACAGTCGGCTGCCCGGCCTGCATCACGGCTACTACGGAGTTGGTCGTTCCCAGGTCAATCCCGATGATCTTTGCCATTACTTTAATCTCCTCTTTGACGCCCGTCCGTGGCCTGCGGGCCTGCGAGACCTCACTACGGTGTTCTTATCGGTTCCTTAGCCTTGATTCATTATCAAACCTTAGTGGCTACTTGTCAACCTATGGAATGAGACAGTCCTAACAAGCCGTGTAGAATGGTTTTGTCTACAGTAGTTTACAGCGGATTTTGGATTTGGACCCTGCCTCGGCGTGAAGGGCGAAATGTCACATGCGCCTGTAGCAGCCCGTGGTAAATGTGTGCTCTGGGGACAGCCAGCCCTTTTTCGCGCGAAAGATAGCGGCAAGCTGTTGATTCCGTGGACGCGCGAAAAAGGGTGGCAGTCCCCGAAGGGAAGCTTCGGATTCGTCGGTTCGCCGGTCGGCTAGGCGGCACACGGTTCACCAATCACGGTTCACCAATCACGGTTCACGAATCGCGCGTATGATCCTTTGCTGCATCACGGACCGGCGTCAACTGGGGGGCGATCTGGCGGTTGCCGTCGAAGCTGCTTGCCGAGCCGGGGTCGACTGGGTCCAGATTCGGGAGAAGGACCTCTCGGCTCGGGAGCTTGACGGCCTCACGCGCCAAGCGGTGGGCCTCGCTGGGCCGGGCACTACACGCATCCTGGTGAACTCGCGGGTCGACGTTGCCCTGGCGGCGAGCGCGGCCGGCGTCCACCTCCCGTCGGACGCGCCCCCCGCCTCAGCGGTGAGGCGCGCGACGCCGGACGGTTTCCTGGTTGGCGTGTCGTGTCACAGCGTGGACGAAGTGCGCCGCGCCGAAGAGGAGGGGGCCGATTTCGTGGTCTTTGGACCTGTCTTCGACACTGCCTCCAAGAAGTCTTACGGGCCGCCGCGAGGAGTGGCGTTGCTCAAAGAGGCCTGCCGGGCGGCACAGATCCGGGTGCTTGCGCTCGGCGGCGTCACGCTCGAAAACGCCGCCGCCTGCCTCGACGCGGGTGCTGCGGGCCTCGCGGGCATCTCGCTGTTCCAGGGGAGTTTGACGGTCGAAGAAACCGTGAGAGCCTTGCGCGAGCTGCGCCCGTAGGGGAGCGTGGCAAGGTCGCGAGCGGCGGTCTTCACGATGTCGGGGCACGACGTGCCGTGCCCGCCTGGCTGGGACATCTGCGACAGAGGTCGTGAGATCCAAGTGCGTGGATGCCCTGTTGACCTCCCTTCAAAAAAAGTAGTGAGCTGGCAGCTTCTTGTCCCCCAACGGCCCGGACAGGCAACAGGATACGGTCACAAGTTTGACAGCCGCCGGCGAGGGAACGAGTTGGTTCATCACGCATCGGCCGATCTGGGGAGTCCAAAACTTCGAGCAGGATAAGAGTACAGCTTGCACATCGGCAAGCCAGTACTCCTGCGTCAATCAAACGCTGCAATACGGCATCACCCATAGCTCGGGCGGCAAGCTGCCGAAAGGCCACAAGCTCTCGCTTGCGGGGCACATGCACCACTTCCAAACATTGACGTTCGCCGACGGAGCAAACCCGCCGCAGATGATCATCGGTGACGGTGGGGTGGAGCTGGGTGACTTTGGGCCGGTGGGAAAGTTCGCGACGAAGATCGAACGCGCCTCCGTCCAGGGGCGCGCCATCGCAACGCAAGTGGATGCCGGCGACCAGAAGGTCGCGGCGTACGGCTTCCTCGGGATCACCTACAGCCCGGACGGCTCTTGGCAGGGCTCGCTTGACAATGTGCAGAAGGGCGTGGAACTGGCCAGTTGTGGATCGCAAAAGGCCGCGGCCGGGAGCGTTTGCGAGTTCACGGCGGAGCCCGTACCTCAATGAGTGCTACTGACCACCGTTGCAGACCCAACGCACGGTGACCTCTACCACCCATCGGCGCCCATCGCCGGTGCTCCGGATCTCAGCCTTGACGTTCTCGTACTTCACGAACTTGGCGGTTGGGCACTCTGGGTCGTCGCAAAACTGGTTGGCGATGATCGCAGCCTGTGCATAGGCACCGCACGGTTTCTTGCCTGCCGGAAAGAGTCGTCACGGCCGGTTGGGAACTCACCTGTGCTAACGGTGGTGAAGCTCTCCCCGCAAGGCTGCGCCGGAGCGTCCCCGTCGTCGAGAACGGGCTTTAGCTTGCCGCCGCCTTTGCCCTTCTTCCCCAGTCGTTGAAACGCCGCCTCGATGTCGGAGATCGAGGCGGATTGCTTGCGCTGCGTTCTCTTTTTCCCTATGGTTGATGCATCGTAGCACCCTTCGTGTCAGGGAATGTGTCCAGCCCATGGCCGTTCGTCAGTGGGGTGCGTCACCGCAGCTCATACTCTGCACCCTCCGATGATGCCCATAGGAAATCAGCGCTGCGTATCGTCCCCGCCAGCCTTCCGAAAGAGTTGCACGACGTCGGCGTGGCCGGCCCGAACCGCCCGTGTCAAGGCTGTCTCACCACCAGCTTGCACATCCCGATCGGCGCCGCCTGCAAGCAGAACTCGCGTCGGTTCGACGAGACCCTTGTCGGCGGCGAACATCAGCGCGGTCCAACCGTCTTTCTGTTTCGCATTGGCGTCGGCGCCATGATCCAGCAGGGCCTGGACCGCATCCACGTGATCGTTAATGGCTGCCCCCATCAAAGCCGTCAGACCACTCCCCGCCTTCGCATCCGCATTGGCGCCTTGCTCCAATAGGACCCGCACAGCATCCGCCTGGCCATTGCCCGCGGCGGCAATCAAAGCCGTCTGGTCGCCTTCTCCCTTCGCGTTGACGGGTGCACCGTGCTCCACGAGGCTCTTGATGATGCCGGTGTGACCGCCAAAGGCCGCACCCATCAAGGCCGAGCCGCCCTTTTCGGTCTTGGCGTTCACGTTGGCCCCGTGGTCTAGAAGGACGTCCGCGGTATCTTCGTGACCGCTGGCCGCGGCGCTGATCAGAGCCGTCACGCCATCCCTTGCCTGGGCATTCACTCTGGCGTCCTTAGCCAAGAGGGCTTTGACAGCGTCGGTGTGCCCGCCGAGTGCCGCATCCATGACGGCCGTGCGCCGATCGCCATCTCTGGCGTGGACATCGGCGCCGTTCTCCAACAGGACTTTCACCACGTCGGCATGCCCCTCCGATGAGGCACGCATCAGAGCCGTGCGATTACCGGCGGCTCTCGCATCCACCTTGGCACCCTTTCCCAGTACGAGCTTCGCAACCTCGACGTGCCCGCCAAACGCCGCACCGATCAAGGCCGTCCAGCCGTCTTTCCCCTCTGCATTCACATCAGCCCCTTTGTCCAGCAGGGTTCCAACAACGTCGGCGTGCCCGGCATTCCCGGCGCGTATCAACGCGGTCCACCCATCATCGGCTTCCGCATCGACCTCGGCACCATGCCCCAGCAGGAACTCAACAACTTGGTTCTGACCTTTGTCTCCCGCTAACATCAAGGCTGTCCGGTCGTCTTCGGTTCTGGCATCTACCTCGGCGCCTTGGTCGATGAGAGCTTGCAGGGGTGAGATATGGCCGTTCTCCGCTGCGAGTATCAGAGCCGTCCGGCCACCGACCGCTTGTGCTTTGAGGTCAGCCCCTTTGTCGAGCAGAAGTTGTACGACCTCACCGTGCCCGGCAGCGGCCGCGCCCATCAACACGGTCGGGCCCTCCTCGACTTTCGCATTCACATCGGCGCCACCGTCCAGCAGGACGCGCGCCGCTTCAGCATGGCCGTTGTTCGCCGCAAGCATCAGAGGCGACTGCCCGTCCTTGGCTTTTGTGTTCGCATCAGCGCCTTCGGTCAGCAGCACTTCCACCTTGTCGGCGGTGCCGGCAGCCGCGGCCTCGATCAATTGTAAATTGGGGTCTTGTGCACAGCCCGTGAGCAGGGCTAGTAGGCCCCCGAGCCCCAGGGTCAGCCGTAAAAAGTACATGATTCTCCTCCTCCGTAACATTCGGAACCCTTCCGCCAGCCGATCTTGGTACGTGCCTTTGTACGACCTTTACGCTTTCTCACGCTGTCCCCGGAACTGGCCGCGAGCGGGTTAGGCCCCCTTGACCCCACGACTGCAACAGAGCGCGGGACCGCCGTTTGTCGCCCTGCCGGGTCCGACGATTCGCGCTTGTCGGATGGAACCAGCCCATCAGAGCAGCTAGCCTGCGAGACCCTTCGCTCCAACGCGGCCAAAAGGGATTGGCGAGAATTCGACGCTACCGAGGGAGCAGACCGGCGAACTTCACGCAGATGTAGGATCTCGCGCGGACCCTGGCGGGTCCTCACCAAGACGACTCTGGTAGGCTTGTCCATCCGACTGCCCTCCTTGTTGGCAGCCAGTATCCTTGTGACGCCTGCCTCCGAACCTGAGAGGTACTGGGCTGAGTATACGCCTCCAGTTCCGGCTCGGCAACAGGGTAGGCACAGAGAGAGACCGTCGTCAACGAGGGCCTGAGAGTCCTCCCCCACCCCACGTTACACTGAAACCATGATCCAGATCTCCGGCGGCGCGATGCGCTACGGCGAGCGGACGCTGTTCGAGGGGCTCGACTGGCTGGTCGGTCCCGAGGACCGCCTCGGCATCGTCGGGGCCAACGGCAGCGGCAAGACCACGCTGCTGAGGATCCTCGCCGGCGTGGAGCACCTCGACAGCGGCACGATCACGCGCCAAAAAACCCTCAAGATCGGCTACCTGCCACAGGACGGCCTCTCGCTCTCCGGGCGCACCCTGTTCGACGAGTGCCTCAGCGCCTTCGACGAGGCGCTGGCGCTCGAGAAGGAACAGGAAGATCTGGCGCACAAGATGGCCGAGCTCGATCCCGCGGGCGCCGAGTATGAGGCCGTCGCGGACCGCTACCAGTGGGTGGCCGACCGCTATCAGGCGCTCGACGGCTACACCAAGGAAGCGCAGATCGGCACCGTGCTGCACGGGCTGGCCTTCCCGAAACAAGATTGGCACCGCCGCACCGAAGAGTTCTCCGGCGGCTGGCAGATGCGCATCGCCTTGGCGAAGCTGCTGCTCGAAAAGCCGAACCTGCTGCTACTCGACGAGCCGACCAACCACCTCGATCTCGAGGCGCGCAACTGGCTCGAGGGTTATCTCAGCGACTATCCCTTCACGTTCCTCGTCATCTCGCACGACCGCTACTTTCTCGACGTCACGGTCAAGAAGGTGTTGGATGTGTGGAACAAGAAGGTCCACTTCTACTCGGGCAACTACACCAAGTTCAAGGCGGGCAAGGCGCAGCGGCTGGCACAACTCCAGTCGGCTTACAAAAACCAGCAGGACTATGTTCATCACCTCGAAGCCTTCATCAGCCGCTTCCGCGCCAAGGCGACCAAGGCCAAGCAGGTACAGAGCCGCATCAAGGAGCTCGAGAAAGTCGAGCGCATCGAGGTACCGGAAGAGGAAGCGACCATCCACTTCAAGTTTCCGCAGCCGACGGCCAGTGGACGCGTCGTGATGCAGTTTGAAAACGTCGCCAAAAACTACGGCTCGCTCGAGGTGTTCCACGATGTGAGTTTCACCGTCGAGAAGGGAGACCGCATCGCCCTGGTGGGCGAGAACGGCGCGGGCAAGTCGACGCTGATCCGCATGCTCGCCGGCGAGGAGCCGTTAACCGCAGGCACATCCAAAACGGGGCACAAGGTCGAGGTCGACTACTTCGCGCAGGACCAGTACAAGGTGCTCGACCAGGACGCCTGCCTGCTCGACGACTTGATGAAGGCTGCCCCACGCTCCTCCGACAGCGAACTGCGCGGGCTGCTCGGCTGTTTTCTATTCTCGGGCGACGATGCCTACAAGAAGATCGGCGTGCTGTCGGGAGGCGAGAGAAATCGCTATGCGCTGGCGCGGGTGCTAGTGCATCCCAGCAACTTCTTACTGCTCGATGAGCCGACGAACCACCTCGATATGCGCGCCAAGGACGTGTTGCTGAACGCCTTGCTCGACTTCACCGGCACCGTCGTATTCGTCTCGCACGACCGCTACTTCATCGATAAGCTGGCGACGAAGACTTATGCGGTAGGCAACGGCGAGGTCATCGCCTACCCGGGCAACTACGAAGACTACCTCTGGCAAGCCGAGCGCGGCAGCCAAGCCGGACGCGAGAACGAGGCCGCCAAGGTGAGTGAGACGCTCGAAGCCGCCTTGCAGTTCGCCCGCGACGGGCAACCCAAGGACGAGTCCAACGGCGCGCCGCCCTCGAAGCGCCGAATGAACCCGATTCAGGCAAAGCGGCTGAAGAAGCAGGTCTCCGGCGCGGAGTCGGAAATCGCGCGGCTCGAGGCCGAGATCGGGCAACTCCAGGAGACGCTCCCGGCGGCCGCCGGCGATCACAAGCAGTCGAGCGAGATCATCACTCGCATGGAAGAGCTGCGCACCCGAATGACCGAGTGTGAGCGGCAGTGGGAAGAGTTCAGCCAGAAGCTCGAAGCCGGGGTGTAGGCGCGGACCGTGTGGCCAGCATCACGAGCTTTGAACCTACCAGAACATGCGTAAACTCGCTTGTAGGGGTGGACCGCTGCGTCCACCCTAGTATGGTTTGGAATGATTGCGTTGAGGCGCGAGCGACTCAGCGGCGCCGGGGTGGACACAGCGGTCCACCCCTACAAAATGCCAAGCGCTGTTTGCTCCTGTCATACGTCGCACGCGCGGAGCGGACCGCCCGGCCCGTTTCAACGCTCGCTCTCCTGTTCAATGGTAATGACCTGCTTTACGCCAACCTAGCCGACGACCTACTGCCCACCGCCAGGCCAACGGACCTCAACCCGAGCAACCTCCGCCTCCGGTCTCCAGGCAAATCAGCCCTGGCCCTTCTGAATCCGATAAACCGAGTAGTGGTCGTCCCGGTAGGCCTGCTCGATCTGGTAGCTGTCGCGCATCAGTTCCTCGAAACGCCTCGTGAAGACGGTGGGGAGCACGACGAAGTCATACTCGTAGCGGGCGAGGAACTGCCGCGCGTTACCGGTGCACCGCTTAAGCCCTGCGCGGCAACTAATGAAGTGGAATTGGGCGGGCTTGGGAGCATACCCTCGCGCCGCGTTGTCCAAGCTAAGAATCAGCGAGTCCGGCTTCACGTGATCATTTAGATAGTCGACAGCGCCGTAGTAACGGACGGTCTCGGTGAGGTACTGGTGCTTGCCCATTTGGCCGGCAAAGTAACGAAGCTGAGGGCCGTTGATCTCGGTGATCATCGCCGGGAGCATGGCGAACATCATGCTGTAGGCGAGAGCCCCCTCGATCAATCCACGTGTCCATTTGTCCGATGTTTCATAGAGAAAGAACGCACGGACAGTAGTGAGTAGGAAAAGGATGATGAAGGTGGGTATCGCGTAACGTATAATCATCCACACGTAACCCAGATAAAGTAAGTAAATCAATACAAATAACAGGCAGATCCTCTCGTCCGCGTGTTTCTTTTTCCGCCTGACCAGAAGCCACATGGGAACAAAGAAAACCAGAAACATGCCGCAAGGATTATCCGACGGCGACTCGAAGCACTTCGATCCCTCGAAGTGCGTAACCCACGGATACTGCAGGAACATGAGCCACACCGGCGGCCGGACGCCCTGCATGTTCGGAAGCTCGGGCGTGGCGTTCTTTACGGATGCCGGGTAAAAGGGGTTGCCGGTAATCGCGTACGTCCGTGCGTGCCAATAGAAACCGAAGAACAATCCGAGGCAGAAGAGAGCTGCCAACAACCGCGGCTTGCGCCACGAAGCATAAAGATAGAGCAACCCGAGCGGCACCGCGCCGAAACAGGCAGTGTGCTTGACCCCCAAGCTCGAGGCGAGCAGAAACACGCCCACATACAGCCACGGCCGCCCCGCTTCTTCGCGGCTTCGCAAGTAGCAAAACAGTGCTCCGAGTTGATACAGGAAGACCAGAAAGTCGTTCTTGAAGCTGCTGCCGGTCCAATGGAGAAAAGGAATCGTGCCGGCCAGCAAGATCCCCGCGATCGCGGGAACGCGGCCGACGCCACATCGCCGAGCTAGCGGATAGGCCAGCAGGAGGGTCAGCAGAAAGATCGTCGGATGGACCATCTGTGCCCCGGCCTGGCCCGCGAGGACATACCCGAACGTCCAGAGAACCTCCCCGCCCTTAGGGAAGTACGAGTACGGCATGCGAGGGACGGCCTCGATCCCGTGCTGCATCGCGTAGTGACGCACCTCGCCCAGGTGGAACAGCATCATGTCCATGTTGATGCTGGGCGCCAGCGTCAGCATGATCGTGAACAACAGGAACAGCGCGGCGAAGACCATCAACACGCCGATGAAGGTGCCGCTCAATCGTGAGTCCGCGCGCCAGTTTTGATAGATCCCCCAAAACTCGCGAGGAAGTTGGAGCATCTGCCGCCGGAAGACAATCGTCGGGATGCCGAGCAGCAGGCAGAACGACCAAACATAGTAGGCGTCGACGATCCCGAGCAGGAACAGAGCGAACGACAACAGGCCGAAGCCGATCGCCGAAGGCAGGGCTATCTCTTCGGTGTGGGAGTCCGTGGCGAGGCCGAGGCGGTCGAGGACGAATCGTCCGCCGGCGTAGCACACGGTGACCGTCCACAAGGTCACCAGGGTCGCCATCGGTTCGTAGAGTAATGCCGCCGCCAACAACAGGCCCCCGAGCAGCAACGGCTCATAGCGCCAAAGCGTCTTGCGGCGCAGGCTGCGATACACCGCCACCGTCACCGCAAGCAGAGGCAGAACAATCAGAATGAGCTTGTAGAACTGCGGGCCCGGACTCTCGAAGTAGCGAACGTGCCGGACAAAAGGCTTCACCGTCAGGGCCAAGGTGAACAGCAGCCAGGCCATCCACAAATAGCGGGAAACCGTTGGATTGAAGCGGGTAGTAAAGCCGTTCACTCTTCGTACTCGATGTGGGGAGAATCTGGTGTTAGCCCGGACGGACGGTGCGCCGAGAGGTTGTGGAACGAGAAGTTCTCTAGCGTATCATAGGAAGCGTTTCACCCTGTTGCTTCCGGCCTTGCGGACCTTGCTGATCCGTCGCGTGGCGCAAGGATGTGGTGCAAGGCCGAGCCGCTCGACCGAAAAAGGGAGACCCCGATGTCCGGAACCGCCTTACTTGCCGAAGCGATATCCAAGGAGCATCGGACCGGCTCTCGCCACCCGGAGCGTCCCGAGCGGTTCGATGCGGTCATGGACGGCCTAGGGGAAGCCGGCCTGCTCGATCGACTGAGCCGCCTCGAAGGCCGTGTGGCGACCGAGGACGAGGTGGCGCTCTGCCACACCCGCGAGTACATCGAGCTGACCCAGCGCGAGGTCGCGGCCAACTCACGAACCCTCAGCACCGGCGATACCACCATCAGCGAACGCTCGCGCGACGTGGCCCTCGCGGCCGCGGGCGGGCTGCTTAACGCGGTCGACGCCGTGATGGCGGGGAGCGCCAAGAACGCGTTCTGCGCGGTGCGGCCACCCGGCCACCACGCCACGCCCGATCGCGGGATGGGCTTCTGCATCTTCAACAACGTTGCGATCGCGGCGCGCTATGCCCAGCGGACTCATAGTGTCGAACGCGTGCTGATCGTCGACTGGGACGTCCACCACGGCAACGGGACCCAAGACACCTTCTATAGCGACCCTTCGGTCTTCTTCTTTAGCACGCACCAGTCGCCCTGGTATCCGGGCACGGGGATGGTCGGCGACATCGGTGAGGGCGCGGGGAAGGGAACGACGCTCAACTGTCCGTTCCCGTCGGGCTCGGGACGGGCGGAGATCTACGGCTCGTTTGAAGAGAAGCTCCGGGCCGCCGCCAAGTCGTTTCGCCCGGACCTGGTGCTTGTCTCGGCCGGGTTTGATTCGCGTCTGGGCGACCCGCTCGGTGAGTTCACGCTTCGCGACGACGACTTTCGCGACTTGACGAACCTGATGCTCGAAGTCGCGGATGCGACCGCCTCCGGGAGACTCGTTTCCGTCCTGGAGGGCGGCTACAATCTCGAAGGGCTGGCCTCGGCATCAGCAGCGCATGTCCGCGCGCTGGCAGCGGCCTGACCGCCCACCGCCGCAGGGAACGTAAGGGACGCAGGGTGCCGCATCCCCACACTGCCTAACCGGCCGTGCACGAGTGCGTGTGGGGGGGGGGCCGCCCGCTACGCTGCCGCGGAGCGGATGTCGACGATGCGGGACGTGGTGACGATGCGGTACTCAGGGTGGCCGAACTCGAGATGCATCCCGCGGCCGATGTAGGCGATCTTCAACATCGAGCCGCCCCAACTCGATCCATGGATGCTGACCAGAACCGGGTCGGGACAGAACCTCGGATGGCCCGAGATGAGCGCCTTGCTCTTGCTCTGCTTGACCATGCGGTAACTACGGTTCTCGGTCTCGATAACCAGTTCGTGCCCTTCCGGCAGATCCTTAAGGTAGACGCCCCCTTCGACCTCGGACTGTACAATGTTGCGGTTGATCTCGTCGCTGAAGACGGGCAGGGGTTGAAATAGATTCGGATTCGTCGAGGTCGAGGTGTCCATGCGCCGCCCGCTGCTTTCGCCTGCTCTTATTCTAGTAGCAGATTGCCCAAGTCTCAAGAGGGCTCTTGTGACAGTTGCAAGAGGGGGTCCTGGCTCCGAGTGGCGTACAGGAGCTTCTATCGGAGAAGGCATCGTGCCCGTGCGCACCTGCCCCTCACTTCGCGCGGCTGAGGCGCCGGAAATATTCGGCTACGGCTTCACGGTACTGCTCGGGAACCGGCGTGTTGACTTCGGCGCGGACCTGCCCGCCGCCTTCGGTCTCGACTTGACGCCGCACCTGCAGCTCGAGTTGCTCGAGCAGGGTGAGCATGCGGCGGTACTCCTGAGCCAATAGGTTGGGGTTGCCCTTGAAGTTGTCGCTGCCGAGTCCGCGAACGAAGTTGCGGATCTCCGCCAGGTCTTCTTTGTAGATGCCGCCCGTGCGGAGGTCGCGTGCCAGGCGGGGAACCGAGCGCACGCCTTCACGAAGGGCGCGCTCCATCTCGCGGCGTGTCTCGTCGTCCCACACGCCGATGCCGCCGGGATGGCGCTGGTTGCCGTAATTGCTGGCACCTCCGATCGTGCGTTGCGGGCCGCCCTGCCCTTCGCCTTGCGTTCTCTGCCCGCGCTGTCCGTTTTGACTGGGCTGGCCACCCTGTCCCTGGCCTTGCTGAGACTGTGCCGACTGTTGGCCCCCGGTCTGTTGCCCGGGTTGCTGGCCCGGTTGGCTGCCCTGCCGGCCTTGTTGCCCCTGTTGGCCTTGCTGACCGGACTGTCCCGACTGGGCTTGTTGCTGTCCCTGTTGGCCGTGGCCCTGCTGTTCGCCGGGGGCCTGCCCTTGCCGGCCGGGCCCCTGTTGGCCGGGCCGGGTCGGATCGAGGCCGGCGGCTTGCTCAAGACGCCGGCGCAGGCTTTCGAGTTGAGCCAGGGAGCGTTCGAGTCCCTGCTGCTCACCCCCGCCTGCGGCTTGGGCCAGGCGCTCGGCTTCCTGCGTCTTGCGCTGCAAGTCGTCGAGCGCGCGTGTCACGACCTCTTCGCTTTGGGCCGCGTGGGGAGCCAGCCCGCGGCGGATGTACTCGGCGGAGACGCGCAGCCGGGTGGCGACTTCGTTCTGCTGCAGGTCGCCCAGTGCCTCGCGCAAGGTGCGAGTCGTTTCGCGTTGGGAGCGGTCGAGGCTGCGGATCGATTCCTGCATCTTGCGCTCGATCGCTTCCAACTCCTCCTGCATGGCCTTCTTCTTTTCCGACAATTCGAGCGCGTCCACCGGCGAGAGAGAGCTGCGGAGCCGGCCACGAACACCGCTGGCTGCTTCGTCCGCTGCTTGCTTCTCGATGGCCTTGACCATGTCTTCGCGTAGGCGCTCGGCGATCTGTCTCTGCTCGGTGGCGAGGCGCTTCGCACGCTCGGCGATGTCGGAAAGCCCGGCCGCGGTTTGCTGCTGCCGCTGCTGACTGAGTTGCCGCAAGGCCTCTTCGAGCCGCTCCTGCGCCCGGCGCGCCGAAGCAGCGTCTTGGCCCCGCTGCCCTTCGGACTCGGAGGAATTGCTTTGCATGTCGCGGGTAGCCTGGTCGAGCTGTTGGATGATCTGCTCGAGGCTGGCCTGGTTTTGATTGGGCGAGCGGCGGCTGCTACCTGATGCGCCCGCGCGCTGTTGCTGCTGGGATTGTTGCTGCTGAGACTGCTGCCCACTTTGTCCGCCGCCCCGCTGCTGGCCAGACTGCTGCTGTCCCTGCTGTCCCTGCTGCCCCTGTTGGCCCTGCTGCCCTTGTTGTCCCTGCTGTTGTTGCCCTTGCTGCTGGGCCTGCCGTTGGCGCTGGAGTTCTTCGAGTTCGCGCTTCAACTCCAGGGCTTCGCGGCGCAGCATCTCCTGCTGCCAACGATCGGCAAACGTGGGACGCTCCTGCTCCTTGCGGCGCTCGGCCAGCTTCTCCTGGCGGCGTGCAAGTTCCTTCAGCTTGTTCACCAACTCGTCCTCTTGGCGGTCGAGCTGCTGTTGGGTGGCGCCTCCGCCGGTCTCGTACTGGTTCTTGTGGAGGTCCATCTCCAACTCGAACATCTCGGCCAGATCGAGTTGCGCCTGCCCGCCACCCTGGCCCTGGCCATTCCCAAACGCCAACTGGACGTCGCGGAAGATCGCCTCGGCGCGTAGCAGGAACTGCAGCGCCTTTTGTTCCGGCGCGATGGCGTCGCGCAGTTTCACCTCGCCGAGTTGCTCGGCGGCCGGCTCCATGAACCCGGCGGCCTTCTCGAGGTTCTCGATAAACGCGGTGAACTGGGGATTGGTTCCGGCCAACTCTCGCGCCCGTACCCGCTCGACCAAGGTGCGTGCCTGGTCGCGCAGCGTCAACTGAATGTCGGAGAGCACTACCGAGTTTTCGCGGATTTCCCGGCGCTCGCTCGCTTTGGCTTCCTGCGACTTCTTGATCAAGTTCCACGTCGCGGCGATGATTTCTTTCTGTCGCCTGGAGATCTCGTTCTGCTGCTGCTGGCCTCCACCCATTCCGCCGCCCGCGGCTTGCGATTGCGAGAACGAGCGGTCGAACGCCCGCGTCTCGACGAAAAACATGTCCGTCTGCGCGGAAAGCTTGTGATCGCGTGCGACGGCGTAGTACGAGATGAGGTCCCCCGGCACGAGGTTTGCGACGGGAAGCTCGCCGCCGGCCTCGACCGTGGTGTCGGTCTCTGTTTTGTCGGATTCCTCTGCGGTCACGACGATCTCCGCCGCGTCGCCCATCTCTTCGAGGAAGAACGTGTGGGACGATCGTGCCTGCTTGGCCCCGCTGCGCTTGCCGAGCCGGACGCGCTTCATCTCGCTGCCGTTGACCGAGTAGTAGAGGTCGAGCGACGACAGGCCGAAATCGTCCTCCGCCTCGGCCTCGACGACGACTTCTTCGATGGCCGTCGCCTGGTAGTCGCGTCCGGGATGAGTCAGCTTGATGATGGGCTTGCGGTCGGGTATCAGCGTGATGAAATAGTCTTCGCTGATGCGGACCGGCTCACCGTTGTAGATGGCGGCGATGTGGTAACGGCCGTCCTCGATCACCTCGAAGCGACCCGTGCTGGTGAGTTCGTCAGCGGACATCGCGGACGCACGTCCGTCGTCGAGCTGGATCATGCCATCGGCGAGAGGCTTGTCGGTCTCGATCTCGACCTCGATCTCGGCTCCTTGCACGGCGTTGATGTCGCCGCCGGGATCTTCGATGACGTCTTTCATGCCCGTCCACGATGGGTAGTGATAGGTCAGCTTAAGGTTCTTGATCACCGGCATCGAGACGACGCCGATGGCGAACTCGTCGCTGCGGACGCCCCCCGCCGTGACGTAATAGCGAAGTGGCTCGCGGAGCGAGGCGAAGAGGAACTCGTAGCCGCTGCCCTCGAGTTGCCGTCGCATCGGCGCCTGTTCCCAGTCGAGGCTATCGGCGTACTTGGCGTAGAGGGAGGCGGAGGGGGCCTGGAAGCCCGAGATCTCCGCGGTGATGATCAGGTCGGCACCTTGACGAACCGTTGCGTCGCCCGGGCTGACGTTGATCTGATAGAGCGGCGATTCGTTCGGTTGCAGCCAGCCGGCCCACAAGCGCGACGTGCCGTAACCCCAGTAGCCGGGCCCCGACGTACCCAACCAGATCAGGGTGAAGAACGCGACGAGCGCCATCGCGGCGTAGGCGCCGATGCGCTTCCAACTGATGATGTCTTCGACGGGCGCCGTTTCGGCGACTTGCAACGTATCTTCGGCCAGCAGATCAAGGAACGGATTCGGTTGCTCACCGCTGGTGCGCAGCGCTTCGGCCTCGCTGACAAACGTTTCGACGCGGCCGTCGAAGGCCGGGACAGACCGCTCGACGTGCTCGGCTGCCCGCTTGCGGTTCAGCCGCCGCAACGGCCGTAGCAGGGCCGCGACGATCACGGCGATGACCGCACCGAACAGCAGCAGCCGGCTCCAGATGACGCTGCCGTCGGAGAAGGCGAACTCGTTGGCGACGTAGACGGAGACCAACGTCAGCAGCAGGGCGGCGGCAAAGATGGCGCCGGCGCCGCGAGAGGCCGTGCGCGCTTGCAGCTTGCGCTGGATGCGCCGGAGATAGTGCTCCAGGTTCCAGATGGGCGACAACGGGGCCGGATCCACTTAGCTATACCTCGCGCTGGATTTTTAGATGCAAGTTCCCTACTACAGATTCTACCAGTGCAATCGCGACCAACAATAGCAGAAGAAGCCTCCAGATCTCCACTGGAGGTGGTTTTACGTGCGTTTCAGTACCTACCGGAGCGGCCTCGGCGCTTTGTCCGCCGCCGGTCGACTCCCAAGCACTGATCAGCTCGCTATCCATCGGCCGTAGGTTCGACTCGCGAGGGTCGGCGTTCGAGGCCACGAGCCGCGTCTCCCCCGGCCGCCGCACTTCGTAAAAGCCCAGCTCGGTGAGAGCCAGATCGCCCGCCGAAACGGCTTCGGTGAGCGAGAGCGCCCGCTCGCCCCCGGGATCGAATACCTGCACCATCGAGCCCGGGCTGCGGCGCTTGCTCAGCTCCAGCACCGAGTCGACCGTGGCCTGATGAATCCCCTCATCGAGGCCGGAGAGGTAGCGCGCGGTTGCCAGCGCGAACGGCACGAAGACCGGGTTCACCGGCAAGTCGTTCCACACGTTGTCAAGCGACGAGGTGAAAACGAGGATTTGTCCGTCGCCCAGCTTGCGCTCGATGAGAAGCGGCGAACCATCGGCCAACCGGACGAGCACCTCTTCCTCGGGGTCGGGCTCGAGCTTGGCGTAGCGATAAAACTTAACGCCGCGGAAACGCTCGACCTCGCCGAGCACCGGGTGCGTCTCTTCGAGCGCACCGGCCGGCTGGAAGCGCTCGCCCTCGCGGCGGGCGTACCGAACTTCACCGATCGTCTTGGGGTAGAGGGCGGCTTTCTGTGCCAGGGTCGTCTTCGGTCCCAGCACGATCAGCGCCGAGCCCCCGGCCTTGATGTAGCTATCTAGCCGTCCGGCGAGCTCGCTCGATATGAGCGGGATGTCCGACAACACCACGGCGGCGAAGCCGTCGGGCACGGACTGTTCAGCCTGCGTGAGCGAAGCGCCCTGTACGCGGAACCGCGAGTCGGCCGATGCTTCGAGCGCCGCGCGGTAGTAGAGCAGGTCGCGCCGGCGTGAGTCGCTGTAGACGAAAAGGATCGGCGCGGCCTCGGTGTTGTCGATGGCGACCAGCCGTTTGTCGTCGAGGGGAAGGTCGTCGCCGGGTTCGATCATGACCTCGGCGCGATTGGAGCCAGTGGGCACGTCGAAATCCTCGAAGACGGCGGAGGCCCGTCCCATGGCCGGGACTTCAACCGACTTCGAAGCGACGCGCTCGCCGTTGATCGAGAAGGTCACGTTTCGAGTCGCGGCTTCGCCGCCGAAACCTGCCACGGTCGCTTCCAGGCGCGCCTTGCGGCCGCCGTGGTAGCGCAGCGTTCCCTTGATGCTTTCGATGGCCCAATTGGGCGACGAGTCTTCGGCCACATTGTGGGCGGCGAGAGTCGCGACCGTCGGCAGGGCGAGGTCGGAAAAGCGTCCGGGCATGGCGGACTGTTGAAAGTCCGACAGCAGGTGCACGACGACGGGAACTTCCTTCTCGGGCGACAGGCTGCGGACGGCCTCGGCCAGGTCGCCGTAGGAATTGCGAGAGGCCGCCGGCTTGAGGGTGCGGATGGCGTTGAGTAGCTCCGCCTTTTCCATGATCGGCTCGGTCGCCACGCTGACGCCCGGGCCGAAAGAGATCACCTGGGCGCGGTCACGCACGTCCATTGCTTGCACCACCGCCTCGGCTTCGGTTACGGCGCGCTCCCAACGGTCGCCGTAAGTCATGCTGAGCGAGGTATCGAGGGCGATGAGGTGCAGCTTGGGCAGGTCGGCGGTAATGAGGCTGCCGACGCGTTCCCAGACGGGCCTGGCGAAGGCGAGAGCCAGCAGCAGATAGAGCAGCAGGCGCATGGCGAGCAGCAGGCGGTAGCGCAGTCGCCGTTCCTTGACCGACGTCTGCTTGCGGCTCTCGAAGAACATCAGCGAGCTGAAGGGCAGGCGGATCGGGTTCTCGCGGTTGAGCAGATGCAGCCAGACCGGCAGGCCGAGGGCCAGCGCGCCGGCGAGGAACCATGGAGAGAGGAGGGCCATGCTAGTAGGTCAGACGTGTCGGGGTCCGGGAATGTTGATAGGAGTGGTAGTTTTCGACGTCAGACCCAGCCACAACTCGGTTGTTTCCGTGCTACCCATCACTCACCTCCGTCTCTGGCGAAAAATCAAGTACTCGCGCAAGGCCAGGTCCAACGGCTCGGACGTGTTCAACGTGATGTAATCGGCGCCCGCGCCCTGCGTCTCGCTCTTCATCTTGGCGATGTGGTCCTGTATACGCATGCGGTACTCGCGCCGCGCGAAGTCGGACGACACGTCCATCATCTCGCCGGTCTCCATGTCTTCGAGCAGCACCGCGCTGTTGAAGTCGGGTTCCAATTCGGCCGGGTCGAGCACGTGGAAGAACACCAGGTCCTGCCCCTGGTAGGCCAGCGGGCGGACGGCCTTGACGACCGTTTCCGGGTCCATGTAAAAGTCGGAAATCACCGCCACGAGGCCACGCTTGGTGACGTGCTCGCGGAAGTGGTCGAACGGCAGATCCAGATTCGTCCCTGTGGCCGGCTCTGCCCGCTCGAGCATGTGCAGCAGGCTGTGCAGGTGCCCGGGACGCGTCGACGGCGGCCGATAGTCGCGCACCTTCTCATCGAAAATGATCAGGCCCGCGGCGTCATGCTGCCGGATCGAAAGATACGCCAGCGAGGCGGCCACGTAGCGCGCGTACTGCATCTTGCTCACGCCGCGCGACTGAAAACCCATCGACCCACTGGCGTCGAGCACGATCATCAACTGCGTGTTGGTTTCGCCCAGGTATCTCTTGATGTAGGTGCGGTCGGTGCGCGAAAACACGTTCCAGTCGATGAAGCGCGGATCGTCACCCTGCGTGTAGGGGCGGTATTCGGCAAACTCCAGGCTGAAGCCGAAAAGCGGAGAGCGGTGCATGCCGGTGAGAAACCCGTCGACCACGGTCCGAGCAACCAGATCAATACCAGAGAGGCGAGAGAGGACGGCCGGATCAAGAAGGGTTTGGATGGCCATTACCCTTGACCTCCCATCAAGCCTGATCCCGTGGGGCGGGTTTCTCTTCGATCAGTTTCTTGAGGACGTCATCCGAGGTGATGCCGTCCGACTCGGCATGGAAGTTGGTGAGAACGCGGTGCCGCAGCACCGGCAGGACGAGTGACTGTATGTCGTCGATCGTGACGTGGTAGCGCCCTTGCATCAACGCCCGCGCCTTGGCGGCCATCACTAGGAACTGCGTTGCGCGGACACTGGCGCCGTAGTTGACGTACTTGCGGATGTCGTCGGTCGCTTGCGGATCCTTCGGACGAGTCGCGCGCACGAACTCCACGGCGTAGCGCACGGTGTCGTCGGACACAGGGACCTTGCGCACCAGTTTCTGGAATTCCAAAATCTCCTCGACAGTGGTGCAGGTGTCGACTTCCGGCGGCACACTCGTGGTGTTACGCACTACCACGTCGATCTCCTCGCCGGTGTCGAGGTAATCGAGAATGACGTTAAAAAGAAAGCGGTCCAACTGAGCTTCGGGCAGCGAGTAGGTTCCCTCCAGCTCGATCGGGTTTTGTGTCGCCAAGACGAAGAATGGCGGCGCGAGCTGGTAGGTCGTGCCGCGGACCGTAACGCTCAGCTCCTGCATGGCCTCGAGCAGCGCGGCCTGGGTCTTCGGCGGCGTACGGTTGATCTCGTCAGCTAGTAGGACGTTGGTGAAGATCGGGCCCTCGACAAAGGTCCACTTGCGGCGGCCGGTGGTAACGTCCTCGTCGATGATGTCGGTGCCTGTCACGTCGGTGGGCATCAAATCGGGAGTGAACTGAATCCGCTTGAAGGTCAGCCCCAAGGCTGTGGCTAGAGTGCGAACCAGAAGAGTCTTGGCCGTACCGGGCATGCCCGTAATGAGGCAATGTCCGCCCACCAGCAGCGTCAGCAGCAGGTGTTCCACGACGTCTTCTTGGCCGACGATCACGCGCCGCACTTGGTCGCGGATGCGCTGCTGCGCGTCGCGGAACGAAACCACCAAGTCGCGGTAGTCCGTGGTCTCGAGGTGGGAGGTTGTGGGAAGACTCATATCGGAAAAGTCCGTTAGTCCAAAGTTTTCAGCAGTAGTTTCTGCGCGGGCCGGAAATTGGGGGCGGCTTCGAGAGCGGAGAGCAGGTGCTTCCGCGTCTCAGCGCGATCTTCCATCTTATGATAGGTGCGGGCCAGGTTGAAGTGGGCTCCGGCGATGTCGAGGGGCCCCATCGCGAGATAGGTTTTGAACTCGCGTAACGCCTCAGGGTCGCGGTCGGCTTCCAGCAGCCAACCGCCCAAACGCGAGTGCAGCTCGGGATCGCCCGGGGCGTTGTAGAGCAGACTTTCGAGCGCTTCGATGGCGTCTTCACGGCGGCCCAGCTCGTCGAGCCAATCGGCGAGGTCGCGAATGGCCTTAGGGCTGCGTCCGCCGACGCGCAGGTACTGCTGCATGATGTCGGCGGCCGCGGCCTTGTCGTCTTTCTCGATGTGGGCGCGCGCCAGCAGGATGTAGGGGCTGCCGCCTTCGACGAACCATGGGTAGATTTCGCGCGCCTTCGTGGCGGGCTCGACCACGGCGTCCCATTCCTTCTTGCCGGCGGCCGCGACGGCTTCTTTCATGAGCTTCTTCCACTCGCCGATGTTCTCGACCAAGTTCCCGTAGTTTGCGTCGAGGAACGCACTAAAACGTTTATCGAACTCTTCGGACGAGATCCCCAGTTCGGCCTCGATGTTGTCGGCTGTCGAGCGGCCTTCGCCGAAGCCGTAGAGCAGGTCCACGAGCTTCGAGGACTCCCACTCCTCGGCGATCATGCGGCAGACCAAGCCGGCCTGGAAGTAGGAAACGGCGATCTGGCTGGGGTAGCGGGGCCGTACGAACCCCTGGTCCAGGTCGGCGATCGGCAACAGGCGGTCTTTCTTGATGGCGTCGACGAAGTCGGACGAGATGTTCTCTCCCCAATTCGGCCGCGCTTCCCACTCCTCGTACATCGAGATACCCTCGCTGTACCAGCGCGGCACGAGATGGTTGGTGGCTTCAAGCGTGAAGACGTGGGCCATTTCGTGCCACAGGGTGGTGCCCCAGTGGAACTGTCCCGGCGGGCGGCCGGACGGGCTGTCCATCGCGATCAGGTAGCCGAAGGTCACTCCGAGCAAGCCAATGCCCGGCATGCCCATCGTGCGCACCGCGAAATCATCATGGTCGGGATACAGCTCGATCTGCACCGGCTCCTTCAACTGGAAGCGGTACTTCTTCGCGAACGTCTCTATGCTTTGCTCGGCCAGCTCCATGACGTAGGGCTTGAGGTAGGCTGCCTCGTCTTTGTGCAGCCGCAGGATGACTTCGGGCTTCTCGAGGGAGGCCTCGACCTCTTCCTCGGGTCCGAGCAGGATGTCGTCTTTGTTGGAGTGCCGCTCAAAGTTACCGAAGCTGTCGAGCAGGCGCAGCGTGTTGACCGTCTTGGGGCTGAAGGGGTCGCCATGGTAGGCCGTTTCGAGATGCCGGCGGCCTTCTGCATCCTTGCCCAGCCGAAGAAGATTCACGGCCAGGTCGGCGTGCGCCGACCACAACGCGGGATCGATCTGAACGGCTTGCTGGAGCAGCGCTGCGGCTTCGCGGTAGCGGCGAGTGATGACGTGGTAGTGGGCGGCGTCCGCGAAGATCTGTCCGTAGGTCGGGTTGTAGGCGAGGGCCTTGCCGGTCCACTCGGTCTCGACGTTGCCGCGGAGTAGGTCAATCGAAGCCTTCAGGGAATAGAGTTCGAGAGGGGATGCCTCGAGTTCGGTAGCCTTCTCGAGTCCGTCGTCAAGATACTGGTCGGCGCGGTCAAGGTCTTCCTCTTCGATCGCCATGCCGGCCATCAGCACCAAGGCGTCGATGAAGTTGGGGTCGGAATCGAGCGCCTCCTTGGCGAGCTCGAATGCCTTGCCCTCAAACCGGCCCGACATCACCGTGGCCGCGCCCAGCTTGGCCGGGGCGTAGTCTTTATCGATATCCAGTGCTTCTTGGAACAGCTTGGCCGCCTCGCCCTGCTGATGCGTGTCGATGAAGAGGTAGCCCCAACGCACGCGCAAGTGCGGGTCTTCGGGATTGGCCTTGACCGCGTCGCGGAAAGCCTCGTTGGCGCGATGCTTGTCTCCGAGCCGCCAGGCGGCCTCGGCCTGTATGCCGAGGTCACGGCTCGTCGTCAGCTGGCGGCTGTAGCAGGCCTGTGCGTCCGCCCGCTTGCCGCGGTCGAACAGGCGGTCGCAGGCTTTGAGGTCGGCGCTACGCTCGCCCACCTTTGCCGACGTGGCCTCTTGCGCCCCGCAGGGAAAGACACACAGCAGCAGGCCCGCCAAGGCAGCGGCAGCCGTGCCGGCCTGCCGCTGATAGCGACCTCTACTAGAGCAGCGGAGCTTCATGGTTTCGCAGTTTCGTTGTTCTGGGCGCCGGCGTCGATCTCGGCCTGCGTCCTCGCTAGCTCGACCAGCAGCTTCTGTAGCTGATCGACGTACTCGGCGGGCTCCAACGAATCTTTGCGGGCCCTCAGTTGCGCGATCTGACGCTCCAGGTCCGCGCGCTTATCGATCAGAGGCCGCAGTGCCGGGTTCGATGCGACATCGATCTGCTCGCCCAGTCGCGCCAACGTGAAGCCCGAGGCCGCGTCCCCTTTGAGACGCGGATGCTCGGTGGCGAGTTTCTTAGCCTGCTCGTAGTAGGAGGCGACCTGCCGCTCGGCGTAACGGAAGGCTTCCAGCGCGGTGATGACCTCGTCTTTGTTGATGTCGGCCTCGGGCTCGCGCAAGGCTTCGACCCAGTAGCGTGCGAATACGGTCGCTGTCCGCTCGCCGCCGCTCTTGGTGGCGGTAATGACGACGCGGCGATCACTCGTCAGCCGTTCGAGCGACGCTCCGCTGGAACTCGACGTGTTCACCAGGAGCTGGTCTTGGGCGGGCAGGCCGTCGAGCAGGTCCTTGAGGCGGATGGCCGTGAGATCGGGTCCGCGCAGGTTGAAGCGGTAGTTACGTCCGTCGAAGCTGCCGTGGCCGATCAGGAAAACCGCGACGGTGTCGTTGGCCGTTGACCCGGCGCGCAAGCGATCAAAGGCGTGCTCGACAGCTTCGGTGGTGGCGTCGGCGCCTCGCAGGGTCTCGACCAGCGCGGGATCGCCGGCGGTCTTCTCGCAGATCCCGGCCAGCTCCTTGACCTGCTCGTCAAACCGCTTGGCGTAGCTCAACTCACCGCCGAGTCCGCCGACGATGAGAAAGTACGTCTTCGCCGTTCCGGTCACCGGCAGGCCGGCGAGCAAGACAGCCGGCAGCAACGCTCGCAAAGTCAGAGTTCGTAAAGTCAGACGACCCCCCATCGGCGCCGCAGCAGCCATTCAGACGCCTTCAGCGCGATCAGCAAGAAGAAGAACAGCGGCATGTCCCACAAGTCGAGCACCTCGCGCGCCCGGATGCCGGCTTCGGAGAAGCGGATCTCCTGCGCCAGGCCCGAGACGCCATCGAGCGTCCAGTATTGACCGCCGGTCTGCTCAGCCAGTGTCTCGAGCAACTCGTGGTTCTGCTCGGGACGGAAGTCTTCGGCGACGCCGTCCTCGCGGCGGAAGTGCAGTACGTCGGTGCCGAGTGATGTCTCGCCCATGTTTGCGCTGACTTCGGTGCGATAGGCGCCGGGCGCGGCGGCCATCACCTCGGCCTCGAACACGCTCTCTTCCTCAGGCGACGGATGCATCTCGACCGTCATCGGCTCGCCCGACTCCGGCGTGACGGTCGCAATCACGGTCGCGGCGTTGGCGGGCAGGTACTCGTCGGTGCGGACCTCGGCGCGCAGCCGGACGCGGGTCTCGTCGGCGTAGAGGCCACGGTCGCTCGACAGCGATAGGCGTCCTGGCGTCTCGGCCGCGAGGCTGCGCAGCAGTTGCTGCCAGAAAGTATGGTGCCGCGTATCGTCATGAGGGAGGCCCATCTTCCAGCGCCAGGTCCCGCCGGTCGCAAACACGATGGCCCTGCCCCGCCCGAAGTGCTGCGAGACGAGCAGGGGATGCGTCTCGCCGTTGACCCTAAAGTTGATCAGCGGGACGCCCGCGGGCTTGAGGTCGCCGACCATTTGGTAGTCGGCGACTTGCGGCAGGCCTTTCCACTGCTCTTGGTTCTTCTCGGGGTCTTCGTCGAAACGGCAGATGAGCGAGTTCAAGCCCTGCGGCGTCAACTCGATATCGGCCTTGGCTCGAATAAAGGTTTCCTCCGACGCCTCCGGAAGCGACACGGGCAGAGCCTCGCCCACCTTCGAGACACCCCAGCCGCCGTCGGCGAGCCCGCGGCGACCGCCCAGCAGCAGCAACGTCCCACCGCGGCGGCTGACGAACTCGCGCACCAGCTCCTGCTGCTCGTCGGAGAAGAAGGCGGCTTCGATGCTGCCGATCACGAGCGCATCGTAGACGAACAACTCCTTGGCCGTGGCGGGGAACCCGTCGGCCAGCTCCTTGACGTTGACGTCGTCGACCCCCTGGCGGTAGAACTTATTCGGGGTGGTCCGCAGCATGGTAACGAGGCGAATGCTCTCGTCCTTCCCGATGGCGCGGCGGATGAACTTGTACTCCCAGCGTGGCTCGCCTTCGATGTAGAGAATGCTGCGCCGGCCTTGCGGCACGTCAACGACCCGCATCTGTACGTTGTTGCCGAGCACGGTTTCGCCTTCAACGCCGTCGAGGATGAAGCGTAGGTTACGGACACCGGCCTCGCCGGAGCTGAAATCGATCCACTCGGTTTGCACCGACTCGCCGCGCCGAAGCGTAACTTCTTTGGACGCGATCACCGCGCTGTCGTCGCGCACGCTGAGCCGTGTGGTGATCTGGCGGTCGCCGCTGTGACGGATGGTGACCTGGGCGTTGACGCGCGACCGCGGCAGAGAGCGCCCGGCGACCATGACGTCCGCCAGCTCGAGGTCCTCGGGCATCTCGGTCCGTCCCACGCCGACGGTGTGTACGGGAACGCGGCGGCGGCGAATGTCGGCCATCAGGCCGCGGTCAAAGCGGCCGGAGTTGTCGGAGCCGTCGCTGAAGACCACCACCGCGCCCAACGGCAGGACGGTGGATTCGCCGAGCAGCCCCGAGACCGACTCGCCGATGCGCGTGCTTGTGCCGGCGGGGGTGACGCCTTCCAACTCCGTCAACCGCTGCAACTGGCTCGAGAACGTATAGAGCCGCACCTGGAACTTTTCGCGCAACTGCTCGAGCAGGCCGCCTTCGAGAGAGTTGCGCACCAGGTCGAAGCGCGTCTGTTCACCCTCGGGTAGCATCATGCTGCGGGAAGTATCGACCAGCAGCGAGACGATGTTCTGCCGCGAGCGAAGCGACTGGATGCTGATCGCCGGCTGCCACAGCATCAGCAGCGCCAGCAAGACGGTCGCGACTTGCAGAGCGCCGACCAGGTAGGGCCGCCGTCCGTCGAGCCGCCCGGTGTTGCGGCTCACGTGCCACAGCAGGCCCCCGGCCGCGGCGGCCATCAGCAACAGCAGCAGCCATGCGGGCCATCCGCTCGCGAAGATGAACTCGCCCTTGCGGAAGACGGTCTGGGGATATTTGAAGAGGAACTCGAACACAAGGATTCCAGAGGCTAGTGCGTCATGGCATAGATGACGTAGTTGATGCCGAATCGATAGGCCAGGGCGGTCATCCTTTCAGGATACTCGGGCCAGTCGGCGTGCTCCCAGGCATCCCCTAGATCCATGTTATCGGGGTATGCACTTGACTCCCGACGACCCCACACCTTGTGGTCGGCGACTGCGGCGACCGCACCCTCGAGGGGCCATCGGGCAGCGGTCGTGGGTCCTATAGCCGCCGCTCATTGCGCCCCGCGGGGGGACGGCAGCGGTTGACTTTGAAACCTGAAGGCGAAGCGCTCTTGAAACTCCCCAGCGTGCGCGAATAGTCCTCCAGAGCCCGGATACTAGACCTTGGGGCTTCGGAGTCAAGTGCATACCCCAGCCCATGTTAAAGTTAATCGCGACCATCAGGCGGTCCTCGTCGTCGTAGATGCCGCGCCAGCGGGGGTTGTAGCCGTCCCTCTCGTAGGTCTCACCGCTCCATATATACTGACGCCCCGGAATCTGGATTCGTTGATCGAGGTCGTAGAGCACGTGCAGGATGGGGTCGTCGTCTTGCAGGTCGAGGATGGGTCGGTCCGGAAAGACGCGCTGCATGCTTTCGAGGAATGAGGCCCATTGATAGGTCCCATGGAAGTCGTCGACCACCAGGAAACCCCCGCGTAGCAGGTACTCGCGCAGACGCTCGGCCTCCTCGACGTCGAGGTACCAGCGTCCGACCTCGACGGCGTAGAGCCATGGGTACTCGAACAGTTCGTCGTCGAGCGGGCGAACCAGCCGGCCATCTTCGGACGCGTCGAGGTTCGTCAGCCGCCGTACCCCTTGCATGAAGTGGTACTCGGCCTCGGGATAATCGGTGGCCCACCCGCCGCGGCGGCGCCGGCCCCAACCACCCATGCCATTGCCATAGACCAGACGGGCGAAGTGAAATTCGGCGGGACGCTCGGTGGGCGTGTAGTATCGTTGCGGCGGTTCCTCGAGTTGAAGCGGGTGGCGGAAGCTTTGCAATGCCAGGAGCAGGGGCGAGGCGAGCAACAGCGAGAGTCCTAGTTTGACCCACGGCGTTTGCTGACGTTCGGCTGCCATCCGGCCGGTGCTCTTGGTGAAACTGCCCAAGGTTAGCATAGGGTCCGGGGCGGCAGCGAGGGCCGATGTGGGCGAGGTAACACCGGGTCACTCTGTGGCGTTAATCGTCGTTGCTGGGGTCTACCGTCAGGGTTGCAGCGCAGGCGATTTGGGTAAGGAGATCGGGGTAGCCAAGGAATCCCCTTCTGGCCTCGCCCCATCAGCCACACGAATCGCTCGCGGCGTGGCGCACGCCCGTGGCGTGCCGAGCCGAGCCGTGCTCGGCTCTTGTGCCGCCCTCTGCCAAGCAGCCCCAGAATCACGAGTCACGGTTCACGACTCACGATTCTTCCAGGCCCATCTGCGAGAGGCGGTAGCGCAGGGCGTTGCGCGTGAGGCCCAGTAAGCGCGCGGCTTGGCTCTTGTTGTTGTCGCTGCGGCGCAGGGCTTCGCGGATCAGCTCCTGCTCGTAGACATCGAGGTTCATGCCGTCGGGAAGGAACGGAACGCCGCCGGGAGCCACCGCCACGCGGCCGCCATGGTCGAGTTGGATGTCAGCCGGCTCGATGGGGTCGGTGCGCGTCAGCACCGTGCTGCGCTCAATGATGTTCTCGAGCTCGCGAACGTTGCCCGGCCAATGGTAGGAGCCGAGCTTCTCGACTGCTTGGGCCGACAGGGACCGCTCCGGTCCGCCGGAATCGGCGGCGAATTTCTTCAGGAAATGATCGACCAGGTGAGGGATGTCCTCTTTGCGTTCGCGCAAGGGGGGCAGGTTGATCGGCACGACGTTGAGGCGGTAGTAAAGGTCTTCGCGAAAGGTGCCTTGCTCGAGCGCGGCCCGCAGGTCTTGGTTGGTAGCGGCGATGATGCGGACGTCGACATGAGTGGTCTTGGTGCCGCCGAGGCGCTCGAACTCCCTTTCCTGCAGCACCCGCAGCAGCTTCACCTGAACCGGCGGCGGCACGTCGCCGATCTCGTCGAGGAACACGGTGCCGCCGTCGGCCTGCTCGAACTTGCCCGGATGCGACTGCGTGGCACCGGTGAACGCACCCTTCTCGTACCCGAACAGCTCGGACTCCATCAGGTTTTCCGGTAACGCCGAGCAGTTGATCTTCACAAATGGCGCGGCGCGGCGAGGTGACTGATGATGGATGGCGCGCGCCAGCATCCCCTTGCCGGTGCCGCTCTCGCCGCCGAGCAGGATCGTCGCTCGTGTCGGCGCCACCCGTTGCGCGGCGTCGAAGACTTCCTGCATATTCTTGCTGCGGCCGATGATCTGCTCGAATTCGTAGCGCCGGCCCAGTTCCGCCTTGAGCTTGACGTTCTCATCGCGCAGGGCGTGCAGCTCCAGCACCTTCTCGATCGTGATCATCAGGTCTTCGAGCGAGAACGGTTTGAGGACGTAGTCGCCGGCGCCGGCCTTCATCGCCTCGACCGCGGTCTCGACCGTGCCGAAGGCCGTCATCACAACGACGGGCAGGGTGGGGGCGACGAAGCTCATCCGCTTGAGCAGGGCCAGGCCGTCCATGCCGGGTAAGCGCAAGTCCGTCAAAGCCAAGGCGAACTGCGACGGCCCCTCCGCTTTGTCGATGATCGCGAGCGCCTCTTCGGCGGTCGATGCTTGGATGACCTCGTAACCAGCGCCTTCGAGATGCAGTTCGAGGACGCGCTGCATCTTGGCCTCGTCCTCGACGACGAGGATCTTCTTCTTCACGGCCGCTCCCCCATCGGCAGGGTGATGCGGAAGTTCGACCCCTTGCCGGCTTCGCTCGTCACCGTGATCTTGCCGCCGTGACTATCGATGAACTTCGAGACCATCGCCAGGCCGAGCCCAACACCGGTCGGCTTAGTCGTGAAGAAGGGGTTGAAGATGTTCTCCATCTGCTCGGTGGCAATGCCGCAGCCCGTGTCGGACACGACGATCTCGGCGTTCGCGTCGAGCCGGCGCGTGCGCACGGTGAGCCGGCCGCCCGAGGGCATGGCTTCCTGCGCGTTCGCCAATAGATTGACGATGGCGCTTTCGATCAGCGTTGAGTCAAAAGAAAATTCGGGCAGCGTGCCGAGGTGCTTCTCGATCTCGATGGGCCCCGACTCGATGGGCCCCGACTCGATGCGCCCAGGGCCGTTCGTGGGGTTGTCGGCGAGTTGGGAGAGGGCGCGGCCAATAACCTCGTTGAGGTCATGCGTCCCCCGTTGCAGTTGCGAGGGGCGTGCGAAGTCGAGAAAGCGGCTCACGAGCAGGTTGCTACGGTGGACTTCGGAGCGGATGAACCCGGCGACCTCGCGCGCCACGTCGTTCTCCTTGGAGACGTGCTTGCCGAGCAGCTCAGCCGAGGCGGAGATGACGCCCAGGGGGTTGCGAATCTCATGGGCCAACCCGGCCGAGAGCTGTCCGAGCGCGGCCAGGCGCTCGGAGCGGCGCACCTCGGCTTGCGCCTCCTTGAGGTCGCGATACGCCTCGGCGAGGCTCTCGGTCTTGCGGCGGTTTTCGGTGGCGAGGCGGTTGACGAGAATCGCGCTCACGAAAAAGAAGATCACGCGGACCGACAACTCGTCGACGCCCTCGGGCATCAGGTAGTAGCGCTCGAAGTCGACAAACAGAAGGAACGAGAGGTACAGCCCCGAGCACAGCAGCGTGGCGAGCAGAGCTCCGCCGGCTTCGAACAGCGAGGCCGCCGAGACGATCGGCAGCAGGAAGATGAGGTAATAGCTGCTCTCGATACTTCCCGTTTCCGCCACTAGCCAGTAGCAAAGCACCGCCTTGACGGCGATCGAAAGCATGGCCGTGCGGCGGTCGGAGCCCACATCGAGCCGTGTCTCGGCGATCTGGACGGCCCCCAGCGCCAGCAAGACCAGCCATTCGAACAGACTATGTTCTTGCTTGGTCAGGCCCAATCCAGCCAGGGCGGCGAGAAAAATCAGCCAAACGGCGTCGAGCGCTCGAATCTGTGGCAACCGCATGCGGTGTCGTTCAACAGCGTACTATGCTGCGCGGCCGGCCGGAATCTGCCCAGTGTGGCGGGCCGGTACCATGGAACCGCCCTCCCGGGGATCTCCTAAGTCATCAGGTTGGATGTGCCGGCAATGCGGGCGGTTGCGCTCGACCCAAATCCGTACATCCGTGTTCATCCGTGTTCATCTGTGGTTTCAATGGATGGCCTCGTATGCAGTACCCTGTTAGAGCGCCTACCGAGTATTTGTTGTGTGTTTCCTCCGAACCCATCTCTTCATTGCCGTGGCGCTCGGCGCGGTCTGTGCCTGCGCTCCGAGGCCGGCGGCTGTTGAACAGGCATCCGTGCTTGAAGAGTGCAAACCCGACGATGGGCCCATCGATGCCCTGTGCGGGCGGATCTCCGTCTTTGAAGACCGGGAGCGCGCCGAGGGCCGCACGATCGACCTGAAAGTCGTGGTCTACAGGGCCATGCACCGGGAGCCCCAGCCCGATCCGCTGTTTGTGCTGGTGGGCGGTCCCGGCGCCGGAGCGGCTGAGACGAGTTCGATGCGCATGAGCATGTTGCGCGCCGTGCAGGAGGACCGTGACATCGTTTTCGTGGATCAGCGCGGTACCGGCGATTCGAATGGCTTGCCGTGCACGCCCGACATGGACGACCTGGAGTCAATCGGCCGCGAGGACCTGGTCCTCGAAGAGATCAAGAAGTGCTTGGAGAGCTATGACGCCGACCTGCGCTTCTACACCACGCCTATCGCGATGGACGACCTTGACGAGGTCCGCACAAAACTCGGCTACGGGCAGATTAACCTCTGGGGTGGTTCCTACGGAACGCGGGCGGCGTCGGTCTATCTGAGACGCCACGGAGACAGCGTCCGCAGCGTGGTGCTCGACGGGGTCGCGCCGGTCACCATGAAGCTGCCGCTTGATGTCCCCCAAGACGCGCAGCGGGCGATGGACCTGATGCTCGATGCCTGTGAGCAGGAGGAGCCATGCCGCGAGCGCTTCCCCGACGTGCGCCGCAAGCTGGCGGACTTGCTCGATCGCCTGGAGAAGCAGCCGGCACGGGTTCGCTTGAAGCACCCGCGCACGGGCGAAAGCGGGAACGTCGTGATCCGCGGTGACTTCGTCTCAGCGGTGTTGAGGCGCGCGCTCTACAGTCCCGTGACGGCTTCGATGCTACCCATGTTGATCGAGCAGGCGCATGGCGGAGACTTTCAAGGGATGCTGGCACTGACAGCCATGGGCGAGTCCGCGGCCGACCTCATGAGCCGGGGCATGTTCTTCTCGGTGATCTGTGCGGAAGATCTTCCGTGGATCGACGAGCAAGAGTCGCAGGAGCGAGCGGCCGAGACCTTTCAGGGAGAGTCGCTCATTGAGACTTGGGGCAAGGTGTGCGCGAGCTGGCCGCGGGGCACGGTTGCCGACGACTATCACGAGCCGATTCGCTCCGACGTTCCGGCACTGGTCCTCTCGGGTGAGTTGGACCCGGTGACCCCGCCGCGTTGGGGCGAAGCCATAGCGCAGGGGCTCCCTAATTCCCGCCACATCGTCGTGCCGGGGGTGGGCCACGGGACCTCGGCGCTGGGCTGTGTGCCGAGTTTGATCGCGGACTTCATCCGCGACGGCACGGCTGCGGACCTCGATGCCGAGTGCGTCGAGAAACTGCATCGCCCGCCGTTCTTTGTCACCAACGCAGGGCCGGTTGCGGTTCAACCCGCCGCAGGGGAGTCCAACACTGCGGAACCCACCGGCGCCGAATCCGACAGCCCGGAATCCAGCGGCGCGGAGAAGGAATGATCGAAGTCCGCAACCTCCACAAGCGCTTCGGCCAGGTCGTCGCCGTGGATGACGTGTCGTTCGTTGCCGAGGACGGCGTCGTCACCGGTCTGCTCGGGCCCAACGGGGCAGGGAAGACCACGGCGCTGCGGATGATCTACGGCCTCATCGAGCCCGACCAGGGGCGGCTGTCCATCGACGAAGTCGACGTCTCGACCGATCCACTGGCCGCGCAAGCCCGCGTGGGCGTGCTGCCCGACACCCGCGGCCTCTATCCGCGGCTGACGGCCCGCGAACATGCCCGCTACTTCGGCCGCTTGCACGGGCTGCGCGGACGCGAACTCGATGACCGCATCCATGAGTTGATCGACCTGCTCGAGATGAGCACGATCGCCGATCGCCGGGTCGAAGGCTTCTCGCACGGCGAACGCATGAAGGTGGCGCTGTTGCGCGCGCTCGTTCATGGCCCGCAAAACTTACTGCTCGACGAGCCGACCAACGGACTCGATGTGATGGGTACCCGCGCCATGCGAAACTTGATCCGCCGGCTGCGCGGCGAAGGCAAGTGCGTGGTGTTTTCGAGCCACATCATGCAGGAAGTCTCTGCGTTGTGCGATTCGATCGTGATTATCTCGGCGGGCAAGGTCGTGGCGTATGGGTCGCCAGATGAGCTGCGCGCGCAGACGGGCCACGGGAGCCTCGAAGACGCGTTCGTCGCTCTCACAGGTCTTGACGAGGTGCCAGTGGCATGAGGCATCTGTTGGTGTCGCTGGGCGTCGTCTTTCGCAAGGAGTTGATCGACGGCGTGCGCGACCGGCGCTCGATCATGTCGGCGGTCATTGCGCCAGTCGTTTGGCCGCTGATGATCGGCGTGATGTTCAACGTGATGGCCGACAAGCAGCGCCTCGCGGAAAACATCAAGGTACCTGTGGTCGGGGCCGAGCACGCGCCGGCACTGATCGACTGGATGGGGCAGCAGCGGGGCGTCGAGATCGTCGACGGTCCCGAGGAACCGCACGTTGAGGTGCGCGAGGGCGAGCTCGACTTCGTCGTGGTCATCCCGGAGGACTTTGGGGAGCATTTCTCGCGGTCCAAGACCGCCGAAGTGAAGATGATCATCGACGGCTCGGACCGCGATTCCCGACCGGTCGTTCGGCGCGTGCGGCGGCTGATTGAAGGGTATGGGCGGCAAATCGCGGTGCTGCGGCTGATTGCGCGCGGCGTGAGCCCGGCGGTGGCGGCGCCGGTCCGCATCGACGAGGTGGAGGTTTCGAGCGCGCAAAAGCGCGCGGCGATGGTGCTGTCCTTCTTGCCCATGATGATCGTGCTCGCCGTCTTCATCGGCGGCATGCAGATCGCCATCGACTCGACCGCGGGCGAACGCGAGCGCGGTTCGCTCGAGCCGTTGTTGGTGAATCCGGCGCCACGGTTTTCGTTCGTCGCCGGCAAGTGGCTGGCGTCGGTGGTGTTCGCGTGGGCGAGCGTAGCGTTGACGTTTGCGTTGCTGGTGATGGTGTTGGAGCGGGCTCCGCTGCAGGGGTTGGGGATGCGGTTTGAGCTTGGGCCGCGGGAGATCGTCGGGGTGTTGGCGGCGGTCCTGCCGCTGGGCTTCTTCGCCTCGGCGGTGCAGATGTGGGTGGCGACCTTCGCGCGCTCTTATAAAGAGGCGCAAACCTATGTCTCGTTCTTGATGTTCCTGCCGATGGTGCCGGCGTTGGTGTTGATTCTCTCTCCCGTCGAGCCGGCGGCCTGGATGATACCCATTCCCATGGTCGGCCAGCACGTCCTGGTGACCGAGGCGCTGGAGGGCGGGGTCATGTCGCCGCTGTCGTTCGCGGCAGCCGGGCTGTTGGCCGCGGGGGCGGCGCTGGTGTTCCTGCTGTTCACGACCCGCCTGTTCCGCCGCGAAAAAATCATCTTCGGCCGTTGAAAGGCGACATGGTGTCTGGGCCTCTCAAGCCCCGTAGCGGCGCCTGAATGCTAGGCCCCGGTGCCCACCCGGGGACCGATGCACATCACCGTCCTCAGCCGTTCCAACGCACGTCTGGCCCCTGTGCGCCACACCTTCGAGCCCTCCTGGCCGCACGGGCCGATTGTCTCATCCGTAAGTACTTGTTGAGCCTCGAAGATGTAATCGTGCACTTGCCAGAAACCACGGTTGCTCTGCATGAAAACACACTCCGAGAGTTCCGCAGCCTGCCGAGCCCATGAGTGCATTCGTAGCGGCAGGTGGCGTAACCTTACTGTTACAGGGCCAATATCACCTCCGGTCTCGATTTCGTCTGAAGATGACAGACTAAATGCTACACGATTGGGTTCTGACTCAATACGGAGCTGTACCACATCAATACCTGGCAGTGTTGAACTGGTGAGCGTCTGTGCGTCAGCGGAACCTAGCAATAGACAGACGCCGACTGAAAGGACCTCTATCAAGTGTTTCACCCTTTGCATTTCTCCTTTCACGTCAACCGACCTAAACTCGAAACAGCGGCTAACCGCCGGCCGTGCACTCAAGTGCCCGTCGTGAACGGTTCGCTCAAAAAAGGCAACGCCGTGAACTTGCAGCCGATTCTCACAAAACGCGCGAGACATCGTCGGAAAACTGCTGACAATTCTACGCTCAGCAGCAGTTTAAAGTCCCACTCACATCGAAGTCAATACCCTAGATAGGGTACGTGGAGGCAAGAGAATGTGCTAACCGGCAAGGTTGTTCGTTTGGAAACGTGCACCGTGGGGTTGCCCTGAGACGGGAGAGGGGGAACGTGGGGGGAACGAGCGCGAATCAGCCGATGCCAAGAAACCGAGCCCGGAACGCAAGTGACGGGTAAATCCACGCCCGGTGGCGCCACGGCCCCGAACTCGCCACGCGTGCTCGGGCTAAGACTTCGTCATCCGCGGATTACGCGGATTCACACAGATTCTTATGGTGCCTGTCGGCCTTCATCGTTCATCTGCGAAATCTGTGCGATGGTCCCCAGTATTGCTTCACGGCCGGTGAGGTGCGTCGTCGACCAGGAATCACGAGTTTCCCGAAAACCTAGCCAAACCTTGCCAAAAAGCCGGCCAGCCGGCGCGCACCAACGTTGCTGTCGCGGGAGTTTGGGGACACGACCGCGCCGCCACCCTGGGAGCCCGCCACCCATAAGACCCCCGGTGGGCCCAGAGCCCGAACCGTCACATCCGTCGTTCACTACCCGAGGCACCCCCCTGGTACCGCAGTCCCGCCACTTCGGCGCAAATCCTCTTTTCGTCACAGATCCTCAAAAAGCTTTACTCCCTGCCCTTTCAATCACTTACCGCTAAGGACCGGTCGAGCCCCATACACCTTGCTGTACCTTGGAATCGGAGGGTGATGAGAGAAAAGCCAAGCTCGGCAGAGTGCCAAATCGTTCCACGAGAGTTCGCGAAGACGACCGCCTGCGGGGTGGCATCCCAGGCAAAACCGACGCCCAGGAGCCAGCTCTGCCTGCGCGGCTACTCCGCTTTGGTGTCCTGGGTCTTCATAGGCGCTACAATCTGGCGGGTGAGTGAACATGGCTAGATCTCGAACGATTGCGTCCGTGCAGAAGCGCTTTGGATTGGCAGCGGCCGTGCCTCAGCGGGCAGGGAAGCCGCCGGTCGCCATCACGGACGTCACGGCGCGGGCCGTCCGCGAGCCTGTCGGCGGGCGCGCTTACGCTGTCGTCAAGATCGAGACCGACGCGGGCGTGACCGGTGTCGGCGAGACCGCCGGGAACCCGGATCCCGCGACCGCTGTCGGCCGTGTTCTGCGACACAAGCCGCTGCTCATCGGCCGGGATGCATTGGCGGCGGAAGCGGCGCGAGCGAAGCTTGCCGACGCGGGCTCGGCCCGCGACGTGGCGCCGGTCCAGGCCGCGGTCAACATGGCGTTGCTCGACATCCTCGGCAAGGTGAGCAAGGCCCCGGTATACGAGCTTCTTGGCGGCGCGACCCGCAACAAGGCACGCGCGCTGGTCCACCTGCACGGCCGGGCCGAGACCGAGCTTCGCGAATCCTTGCGGCAGGCCCAAGCCGCCGGGTTCCGAGCGTTCCTGGTGCCGCTGACGATACCCGAAGGGCCCACCCGCGGAAGGACGTTCTACCGCGACACGTACGCCTTGTTGGAGGCGTTGCGCCAGGAGGGTGGGCCTGACAGCGAGTTCGTGCTCGATTGCGGCGGGCGGCTGCCGCCTTCTGAAGCCGTCGGGCTTGCCGATGCTTTCGAGCGCTTCCATTTGTTGTGGATCGAGGAGCCGACCGCCGAGATCAACCGTGCCGCGTTCGCGAAGATCGCCTCGGAGAACGCGACGCCGGTGGGCATGGGCAGGGAGTTCACGTCCAACGCCGGCTTTCAAGACTTACTGCGCGCGGACGCCATCGACGTGCTGCGGCCCGATGTGTCGCGGCTGGGGATCTCGGAAATTCGCAAGGCGGCGGCTCTGGCCGAGACCTACTACGTGGCCGTCGCGCCTAGCAATCGCGGAGGCCCGATTGCCGCCGCGGCGGCGCTGCACGCGGCCGCCTCGATACCGAACTTCGTGATCCAAGAGGTGCCGCGCCCCGCGGATGAGCGAGATCGGCGCATGCGGGAGGAGCTGGTGGGCGCTGACATCGAGGCGGCGGAGGATGGGTTCCTGTCGTTACCAAAGGGCGTGGGGCTGGGAGTGGCGTTGAATGAGGAGGCGCTTGAGCGGTACGGAGTGGGTTAGACCATACCGCGTACAGTGGCGGAAGTACCGTCGGCAATGTAGGGGCACAGCATGCGGTGGCCGTGTTCGGGCGAAGTCGTTCGTTCGAAGCCGCCGGGCACGGCATGCCGTGCCCCTACTTTGCGGTCCGGAGTTTCGTCGCCTTTGGCTAGCGAGGGCATGCGTGGGGTCGCCCTACTGGAGTGAACGATGAATCGTCGCCAATTCTTCGGGGGTGGGATGCTGGCCGGCATGGCCGCCGCCGGTGGGCGCCTGTCGGCTGCCGACTGCGGATGCGCGCCGATGATGTCGCAGTCACTGCCCGCCGCGCCGGGACGCCTCAAGGTCACGAATGTGAACGTGTTCGGGGTGACCATCGAGAAGGGGTCGGACCGTCCTTACGTCTTCGTGAAGATCGAGACCGATGCAGGCGTCGTCGGCTGGGGGGAGGCAACTCTGGAAGGCAAGGCCGGAGCCGTGATGGCGACAGTGAACGACCTGCGCGAGTTCATCGTCGGACACGACCCGATGACGGTCGAGCATCACTGGCAGGCCATGTACGTCCACGCGTTCTATCGGGCCGGACCGATCATGGGCTCCGCGATCTCGGGGATCGATCAAGCGTTGTGGGACATTCGCGGCAAGGTGCTGGGCCAGCCCGTCTACCGGCTGCTCGGCGGACCGGTCGATGAACGCGGCGTGCGCGGTTACTATCACGCCCGCGCTAGCACGCGCGACGAGTTGGTGGCGTTGCGCGAGTCCGCCAAAGAGCTGGGCGTCACGGCCTTCAAGAGCGGCATCCCGGGCTACTACGAGTGGATCGAAGGCAACCAAGCGATTCGCCGCGCGGTGGATCGCATCCAAGTGCTGCGGGAAGGGCTGGGCGACGACATCGACATTGGCGTCGACTTCCACGCCAAGACCAGCCCGACCGTTGCGACGATCATCTGCAAAGAGGTCGAGCCACTCAACTTGATGTTCATCGAAGAGCCGTGTCCGCCGGAGAACGTGAAGGCCATGGCCCGCATCGCGCGCCGCACCACCGTTCCGATCGCCACCGGCGAGCGGCTGGTCGCATCGTACTCGTGCCGTGAGCTCATCGAGCAGGGCGTGGTGGATATCTTGCAGTGCGACATCAATCACGTCGGCGGCATCACCGCCTTGTGGAAGGTCGGCGCGATGGCCCAGCCGTCGGGCGTGAAGCTTGCGCCGCACGCTTGCGAGGGCCCGGTCGGCGGCATGGCGACGTTGCACGTGGACGCAGCGTTGTCGAACTTCCTGGTGCAAGAGATCTGCAGCGGCGTCGAGCCGACGCGCAAGGAGAAGATCTGGGAGGAGTGGCTCGGTTTCCCGGCCATGCGCATGGTGGATGGTTACTTCCCGCTGCCGGAGAAACCCGGCCTGGGATTCGAGTTGACCGAGCAGGCGTTGGCAAAGTATCCGTTCGAGGGGACGCGTCCGATGGCTCGCGTCTATCACGAAGACGGTTCCGTGGCGGCGTGGTGAGCGTTCCGGCGGGTCCCTTCCTGCTGATCGGTTGTGGCTACACCGGCAAGCGCGTCGCACGCCGACTGCTTGCACGCGGCGGCAAAGTCATCGCCACCGCGAGAGACCCCCAAGCGCTCGCCGACCTCGAAGCCTTGGGTGCGACCTTGCTGCCGTTGGACGTCCTGCGAGAGGAAACCGTACGTGAATTCGCTGGCAAAGTGCCGACAGGGGCCCGCGTGCTCATTTCGGTACCCACGATCAAGTTCGGCGACCGTCTGCTCGATCCGACGCCGCGGCTGACCGAAGCGCTCGGCGACCGTCCTACGCGAGTGGTCTATCTATCCACGACCGGCGTGTACGGCAAGACGTCCGCGGTCGATGAGCACACGCCCGTCGCGCCTTTGACCCAGCGCCAGCGGCTACGGGTCGCGGCCGAGCAAGCCGTAGCGGGGGGGCCGTGGTCGTCGCTCATCCTGCGTCCAGCAGCGATTTACGGTCCGGGACGCGGGGTGCACGTCGCCATGCGGGAAGGACGCTACAGGCTGGTCGGCGACGGAGCCAACTTCGTCTCCCGAATTCACGTCGATGACCTCGCGACCCACGCCGAGAGGGCGTTGCTCAGCGATGCCACCGGTGAGTACCCGGTCGCCGACGACCACCCGTGCCCTTCGTGCGAGATTGCCATCTTTTGCGCTGAGCTGCTCCACCTGCCGCTACCGCCCTCAGTCACAGCAGCGGAGGTGAGTGAAACTCGCCGCGCCGACCGCCGCGTGGACGGTAGCGCCATTCGACACCGGCTCGGCATCGAGTTGCGCTACCCGTTGTATCGCGAAGGAATCCCCGCAGCGCTGGAGGAAGAGTGAGAACGGGGATTAGCTTGTCACGCAACGCTGCTGGGTCGATTGGCGTATCCGACTCGCCTCGCGACATCTCAACGCAAGCTCACGCCTGCGGCTCCTGGATGGCGCGTCTACTAAGCACGTCAATCCGGGCCGAAATCGGTTGGGGTCGCGCTATAGAATTGATACACTCGAAGTTTTGCCGGGTCGGTTCGGCTTGCGCTGCGGTTTGTCGGGGCTGGGGGAGAAGACATGAAAGTCGCGGGGAAAGTGGTTCCCTTTGGCAGCGCTGTCGTCACAGTCCTCGTGTTGGCCGCCTCTTGGATGAGCTTCCAGAGTACGCCCGAAGACCGGCTGGCAATCGGCCGCCCCACCAATCCACGTGGACAAGCACTCCAGTCGCTCGACAACCTGCCGCTGTACTTCGTCGAGAATCAGGGACAGGTAGATCCGCGAGCACCCTATTACATTCAGGGCCGCGACAAGATGATCTACTTCACGGCGGACGGAGTCACGTTCTCTGCGCCATAACTCGGCTGCCGCGGACAACGAGCCCGCCGGCGACGCGCGCGTGCATCCTGTCGCCTATGCCCGCGAGGCCTCTCATGCGCAACAGAGCGGCGTTTCCCAGAGCTGGACGGTGAGGCTCGATTTCGTCGATCCCCAACCCGGCGCTCGGCCCGTAGCCGGCGAGCAGACGGACGCCATCATCAGCTACTTCAAGGGTCCGCGTGAAGAGTGACACGCCGGCCTGCCGACCTATTCAAGCATTGTCTACGAAGACCTCTGGCCCGGGATCGACCTGGCCTACTCAGGCACCGTTCAACAACTCAAGCACACCTTCATCGTCGAGCCAGGCGCCGACCCGGCCCGCATTCGTTTGGCCTATCGCGGCGCGGACACCTCCGTGACCGATGGCGGGCAGCTTGTGGTGTCAACGCCAGCAGGTGGTTTCTACGACGACACCCCGTACGTTTATCAAGAGATCGATGGCCGTCGAGTCGAGGTTTCCTCGGCCTATAGGCTTGAACGCGCCGGCCCCGGCGGGAAGCAGATCTACGGTTTTGAGCTGGGCGACTACGACTCTACCCGGCCGCTGATAGTCGACCCGCTCATGATCATCTATTCGGGCTACATCGGAGGGGCCGGAGACGATTTCGCGCACGATATTGACGTGAACGACCAGGGTGACGCCTTTATCGTCGGGAACACCGTGTCGACTCCGGACACGTTCCCCGTGACGCTCGGCCCCGACCTGACCTTCAACGGAACCAGGGATGCTTTCGTGGCCCGGGTCAGAGGCAGCGGTGACGGCCTGGTCTACCTCGGCTACATCGGAGGGGCGGAATCCGATGACGGCAGGGGGATCGACCTCGATGACGAGAGCTTTGCGTACGTCACTGGCCGGACTGAATCACCCGAGGGTAGCTTCCCGGTCACGGTGGGGCCCGACCTGACGTTCAACGGCGAAAGTGACGGCTGGGTCGCCAAAATCGATCCCTCGGGAGCCAACCTCGTCTACGCAGGCTACATCGGGGGTGCACTCGCCGACAACGGCATCGATATCGGTGTCGACTTTCTTGGGCGCGCTTGCGTGGTGGGCAACGTGGACTCCGACGAGACGACCTTCCCTGTTGCCGTGGGGCCTGACTTGACCTACAACGGCGAAGCCGACACCTACGCCGCATGGGTCAAGGTCGACGGCAGTGGCCTCGATTCAGCAGGATATGTCGGCGGCGACATGCCTGACTTCGTCACCGGAGGGGCCGTGGATTCCATGGGCTATTGCTACGTGGCCGGCAACACGCGATCCACCGAGGCCACCTTCCTCCCCGTGGTGGGGCCGGATCTGACGCAGAACGGCGGGACCGACACGTTCGTGACCAAGATCAGCCCGGACGGCGCACGGACCGTCTACAGGGGCTACATCGGAGGTGCGGAGAACGACTTTGGAGCGGACCTTTTTGTCGATGGCGAAATGAAGGCTCACCTGACCGGTACAACCGAGTCGACGCAGGCGACCTTCCCGGTCGCGGTGGGCCCGGACTTGACTTACAACGGTGGTTCGGACGCTTTTGCGGGCCGACTCAGCACAGATGGAACGACGTTCGATTTCTTGGGCTATATCGGGGGCGATGGATTCGACTCCGGCAGCGATGTGGTGGTCGACAGCGCAGGCTGCTTGTGGTTTGCCGGCGATACCGATTCGTCGCCTCCCTCTTTTCCGGTGTCAGGCGGGCCCGACTTCACTTTTGACGGGGGCTTCTCTGACGTCTACGTAGCTCAGGTCCTCAAGAATGGAACGGGCTTCGGCGACGTGACCTACGTCGGCGGGACGGGCTTCGAACAGAGTAATGGCATTGCCGCCGATCCCTTTGCTGCGATCTACGTCACCGGGCGGACCGACTCAACGGGGCCCTCTTTCCCCTTGGTCGTCGGGCCGGACCTGACCCACAACGGAGAATCCGACGCCTTCGTCACCAAGCTCCAAAGCACGCACAAGATATCGGGTGTGCTCGACGCCGCTGGATTCCGCGGTCTCATCTCTCCCGGCTCGGTCGTTTCGGTGTTCGGCTTCTTCGCCGAGCAGACTGCCGTGGCCGACACGGTCCCCTTGAGCCTGAACCTCAACGGCTTCTCCGTCACCTTCAACGACAAAGAGGGCGCGCCGTTCGGGGCGTTCGCTGGGGCCTTCGACCAGGCCAACGTTCAGGTACCGTGGGACCTCGACGTCAGCGCCGGCCCGGTGGACGTGAGAGTCCACTGGAAGGATCCCGACAAGGAAGTCTGGAGCGTGCCGTTCTCGGTGGATGCGGCCCTGGCGTCTCCGGGGATCTTCACCTTCGACTTCGGACCCGGCCGAGCGATTGTCCAGAACCTCGACGGCAGTTTCGCTCATCCGGCGGGCTCCCTCGGCGCGACGCCCGCCGCGCCGGCTCTCATCGGCGGCGTCATCATTATCTGGTCGAACGGGCTGGGCCCGGTTCCCACGCCGCCGGCAACCGGGGACGCTCCCGGCTTCGACGCAGGCGGGCTCCCGATTCTGCTCGCGCCGACCAAGACCGTGCGGGTTTTCATCGGGGGACAGCTCGCCCAATCGTTCCCGGTGTTACATCCGACGCTGGTCGGCGTGAACCAGGTCAATGCAGTGATCCCGGCAGGCGTGACCCCAGGCGATACCGTATCGATCGTGATCGAAGTGGACTGCGGCGGCGGCAACGTCTTCCGAAGTCGCGACGACGTAACGATCGCCGTCGGCCCCGCGTTGTAGGCCGCTACAACGAAGCCAGCACCTTGTCGTCGTACGTGAAATCAGGCGCCGGTCGCCCGGTTTGCTGCTGATACCAACCGAACGTCGCCGCAAGCGCCTCGTCAAACGGCGTGGGCTGAAACCCCAGCTCCCGTTCGGCGCGCCCGGTGCGCTGCGTGATCGCCGGCATGTCGAAGTACTGCCCAAAATAGAACGGCGGCTCGAACACCTGCCCGCCCAGTTCGATGAGCCGCTCCCGCGGGACCGGCACAAGCTGGGCCGTCTTCCCCGCAGCCCGAGCCAGGGCCTCGACGAGTTGCCGCTGGGTGATGGGCCGCTCATGGGCGATGTTGTAAGCGCGCCCCACGGCGGCTTCGGTTTCGGCGGCGAGTAGGGCCGCTCGTGCCAGGTCATCCGCGAGCACAAACTGCATCAGCCGCTTGCCTTCTCCCGGGATCAGGATCGGGCGGGCGGGCAGCAGCCGGTCCCAAAAGAAAGCCTCGCGATAGAACGGGTTCTCGGGCCCGTAGATGTAGGGCGGCCGCAGCGTCGTCGCGGGGAAGCCGCTTTCGCGGTGCAGGCCGAGCAGCATGCGCTCGGTTTCCGCCTTGTTGCTCACGTAGGTTTCGGGGTGATCGGGCGGCGCGAGGGGGTCGTCCTCGTCATGATCGAGCCCGTCCCCGTAGGCGGCCACGCTCGAGGTGAACACGTAGCGCTTCACCGTGTCGGGACAGGCTTTCGCGGCGGCTTCGACCTGCTCAGCCGTCGTGCCGCGTTGCCAGTCATATACGTTGTCGAAGACGAGGTCGAAGGGCTGCGATGAAACCGCCTGCGTAATCGCCTCGGTGTCGTTGCGGTCACACCGGATCTCGTCGACCTGCGAACCGAACGGGGTACCCTCGCCGCGGTGCAGGATCGTAACCCGATCCCCACGTGCCAGCAGCCGCCGCACCAGCGCCCGGCCGATAAAGAGGGTACCGCCGATGACGAGGACGTTTGCCAAGTTCTACCGTATCACCAGCCCAACCGAGCCGTGACCCGGGGGAAATGTGAGTCGCTTGCGGTGGCGTGTGTCGAAGCCGTACGCTACCTAACAGCACCAGAAAGGTAACCTGCCGGCACTTCTCGTCAGACGCACGAACCGATTTACGGGCCGAGAGGCCCGCGCTGCTCTGTTGACCGCCCGTCATCTCCAGACGCAGTCCCGGGCTGACGCCTGGGGCTGAGCGGGCACCCGCCGGAATGGAACGAACGCAATGCGATTGATGATCGATGCTCATCTGGACTTGGCTTGGAACGCCATGTCGTTCGACCGCGACCAACTGCTCGAAGTCGAGGAGCTGCGCGCAAACGAGAAGGGCATGACCGGCAAGAGCCGTGGCAACTGTACGACGAGCCTGCCCGAAATGCGCCGTGGCCGCGTCGGCGTGTGCCTGGCGACGATCCTGGCGCGGACCACGCCACAGAGCCTGCCCGATCTGGCCACCGACCTGGGCGTTATCGGCGAACGCACGCACGGCGAGGTCATCCTGCGCGACGACCTCGATCACGCCAACCAGACCATCTGCTGCGCCGCGGGCCAGGCACAGCTCGCCTACTATCAACTGCTCGAACAGCAGGGCCACATGCGCATGATCCGCAACAGGGCCACGCTCGATGAAGTCTGGACGCGGTGGGAGACCGATCCCGACCATGCTCCGATCGGCCACATCCTCAGCATGGAGGGCGCGGACCCGATGATCGAGCCGGCGCAGGCCGCGTGGTGGTTCGAACAAGGGTTGCGCACGGCCTGCCTGGCGCACTACGGCCCCAGCGCCTACTCGATGGGGACGGGCGGCGACGGTCCTCTGACGGGCCGCGGGCGTGAGTTGGTGAAGGAGTTCGAGCGGCTGGGCTTGATCCTCGACCTGGTACATACGGCGGACACGGCGTTGGAGCAGGCCCTCGAGATCTACTCAAAGCCGGTGTTCATTAGCCACGGGAACGCGCGCGTGTTCAAGCCGCACGACCGCCAGATCACCGACGAACAGATGCGTTGGGTGATCGAGCGCGGCGGCGTCATCGGCGTCGTGCTCGATGCGTGGATGATCGATCCGAAGTGGACCCGGGGCTCGAAGGACAACAAGAAGCCCACGTTCCACGACCTGGCCCGCAACATCGACCATATCTGCGAGTTGGCCGGCAACACGGACCACGTCGGCATCGGCAGCGACCTCGACGGCGGCTTCGGCACCGAGCAGACACCGGAAGAGATCAACACGATCGCGGACCTGCAAAAGCTGGGGTTGGTATTGGCCGACAAGGGATACTCGGACGGCGATATCGACAAGGTGTTCCACGGGAACTGGCTGCGGTTTTTCCGGGAGAATCTGCCGGGGTAGAGGCGTGCCCGCTTCGCGGGCGGGGTGGACGTAGCGGTCCGCCCCTACAAAGCGTATGCCGTCAGCCCGGCGGCCGGTCAATTGTGTGCAGACGGTGGATTGTAGGGGTGGACCGCTGCGTCCACCCCGGTTCATCGAGCCAACGCCACTGCGCTTATAGACGCCAGGGGCCTTGACTGAACCGGAAACGAAGGAGAAGACATCGATGGCAAGAGTTGTTACCTTCGGCGAGATCATGCTGCGGCTGGTTCCGCCGAATCTCGAGCGTCCGCTGCAGTCGGGGATGTTCGTGGCCACCTTCGGCGGAGGCGAGGCCAACGTCGCCGTTTCGACCGCCAACTACAGGTTGCCGACCTCCTACGTGACCGTTCTGCCGGAGAAGCATCCCGTGGCCGACGGCTGTATCGCCGAGCTGCGGCGCTTTGGCATCGACACCAGCCACATTGTTCGCGGCCCGGGACGTATGGGGATCTACTTCCTCGAGCCGGGGGCGAATCAGCGTCCGTCGAAGGTCACCTACGACCGCGACAATGCTGCCGTTGCCATCGCCAAGCCGGGCGCCATCGATTGGAACGCGGTGTTCGCCGACGCCACGTGGTTTCACATCACGGGCATCACGCCGGCTCTGTCGCAGAGCGCGGCCGATCTCTCGATCGAAGCTGTCAAGACGGCGCGCGAGAAGGGCGTGACGATCTCGTGCGATTTCAACTACCGCAAGAACCTGTGGAAGTACGGTAAGACGGCGCAGGAAGTGATGACCGAGCTCGTGAAATACGTCGACGTCGGGATCGCCAACGAAGAGGACTGCCAGATGTCGCTCGGCATCACGATCGACGTCGATGTCGAGTCGGGCGAGCTGGATGTCGAGAAGTACAAGGCGCTCTCGGACAAGGTGCTGGCGGCATTTCCGCGGATGAAGGTGCTGGCGATTACGCTGCGCGAGTCGGTCAGTGCGTCGCACAACGGCTGGTCGGGGGTGTTGAATGACCGCGAGAACTTTCATCACAGCCGCAAGTATCAGATCACGCACATCGTCGACCGGGTGGGGGGCGGTGATTCGTTCTCGGGCGGGCTGATTTACGGGTTGAACGCCTACGCGGACGATCACGCCAACGCGCTCGAGTTCGCGGTGGCGGCGTCGTGCCTGAAGCACTCCATCCCGGGTGACTTCAATCGCTTTACGGCGGCCGAGGTCGAGGGCCTGATGAGGGGTGGCGGGTCGGGCCGGGTTCAGAGGTAGTGCAGCGCTAGGCCGATCGGCGGCGGCCTGTGAGAGGCACCCTGCTACTCTGAGACAGCATAGAAAGCCTAACCAACATGTTCCTGAAAATCCTGGCCCACCCGATCTTCACTAATCTCGACTTCCACATGCCGATGATGGTCGACCTTTCGCATTCGTTGGTGATGCTGGCGGGCGAGAACGGCTCGGGCAAGTCGACCTTGCTGCACTCGGTCTATCACGCGTTCCAAAGCGAGCAGGTCGACGGCTACGCGTATAAGCTCGACAAGCCCGACGGGACGAAGTTAGGGAAGACCTTTCTGTTCGATGCCGAGCAGCACAACCCGCGCACGCAGCCTGAACTGTTCGACGACAACCCGCGGATGAAGGAGTTCGTCGAGATGGCGAGCCACGGGCAGGTGATGTTGTCGCTGTTCAAGGACCTGTTCCCGACGCTGCCCGACGGCACGGCGCTGCTGCTCGACGAGCCCGAGATGGCGCTGTCGCAGTCGAACCAGCGGCGCGTGTTGAAGATGCTCAAGGAGTTGGCGGATCAGAAGGGGTTCCGGATCATCGCGGCGACGCATTCGCCGGTCCTGCTCGACGCGCCCGAGACCTACGTCATCAACCTCGACAAGCACATCAACCGCAACATCATCCGCACGGACTTGGGCGTCGAAGGGGCCAGCACGATTCAATAGCGCAACCCCCTTGACCGCTGTCATTTGTCGATCACGGCCGCTCGGAAATGGGACATTGCCCGGGAGCCGATCGTTGGGCAGGTGTGGGATTCAGCACAGTTATCCAATTGCCTGTGTGGGGTATCCATTTGACTCAGGTGACCACAACATACTGTGGTTGGCCATTGGCGGCCCCCGGAAAGGCTTGCCGATAGCACCACGTTTCCAAGCCTGCGATGGCCATGGCGCGTGCGTAATCCTTGATCGGCCCGAAACGCAGCCTCGTGGCCCAATTGCCTGCAGACCGGCGTCTGGCGCCCCAGGGTGCATTCTGGGTGCAGTGTGCTGGCGTCCATGGATCGACCAAACCACAACGCCTAGGGGCTACCTGAGTCAAGTGGATACCCCATTTGCCTGTTTTCGCGAAAAGTTGTACTGTAAGGGCGTAACGGGCCGGTACCGAGCGAACCGGATCCTCTTCAGCCCGACTACCCTCGCTGTGGTTCTCGGCGTTCCGGCTCGTACGATGAATTTTACTTGAATACTACGTCTTCAACTCTCTGACCGATAAGCGGTTTGCGCGTATGCCGACGACCACTCGATTGGCCCAGGCTGTCAAGGAGGTGGCCAAGTCCCTTCCCGATGCAGTGCTTGAGGAGGCCCACTCTGAAGCGATCGACGCGAAGGTGGAGGAGTTGGGCCTCGGGGCGCAAAACGCGGCTCCCGATTGGCTCTACGACTTGCTGTTGTGCGTTCGCGACCGCCGGCCGACGGAGGGGTGGATCGACTTCAGAGCGGTGTCGTCGGGCGACATCATGAACTTCATCGAGGAACTCGACGAGTTGCTGCCGGTGGATTTCGATGACCAGGAAGAGCAGTGGGTTCTGACCTTTACGCCGCACCGGATGAGCGCCACCCTCTCGGTTGAGTCGAAGTGTTACCGGGTGGACCGGATTTTCGAAAGCGACTGAGGGTCCGCCCCGCGATCGGTCCCACCACCGTACTTTCCTTGGGAGGTGCCCCGGTAGAATAAAGGCCTGTGAAGTGGGTCTTCTCGCGGCGCATTCCGCCAATCACGCGAATCCTCTTGGTTGAAAGTGGGCCGAGAAGCGCCGCGGATGTTGTGTTGCCGAAGCTGCGACAGACGTTCGGGCAGGAGGCGCCCATTGACCTGTTGACCTGCTTGGCGAACGAGCCGGTAGGTCTCGACGCCGACGGTGACCTCGGCAGCCGTGTGTGGCGGGTGACCGATTATCTCGACGACACGGCGAGATGGCGACTGCTCAAAGAGATCCGGGCCGAGCATCACTCGGTGGTCGCCATTCTCTGCGCCGGCGTCGGGATCATGGCGCCCTGGCGGCGGGCTGCGCTCCTGTTGCTGCCGGCTAAGTTCCTAGTGGTGAACGAGCACGGGGACTTTTTTTGGCTGGACCGCGCGCATGCGGGCCACTTGGCTCGACTACTTCTCAATCGCGCTGGGCTGGAGGGCGACTCCGCGGCCCGTACGCTGGCGGGGTTGCTGATCTCTCCGTTTACGCTGGCCTATCTGTTGGCGTACGCATCGTATGTCCATCTTGTGAGGCTGGGCCGGATGGCGTTGGGCTTGCACCGGCGCTGATAGGGCGTTCCCCTGCACTGCGCTCCTCATTTCGAGTCGTTGCCGCCGGCACTGAACTCACGGAACTCGCTCCAGGGGACCGGCTTGCCGTGAATGGGCACGATGGTGGTGACGTCGAGTCCAATCTGCTGCACGTTGTTGTAGAAGGCTAGGTGGACAGCGGTTGGCTTGGCCGGCATCGTAGTCTTGGCGGCGGGCGGGTCGTAGAGGTCGGCTTCGATGAGGAGCTTTTCCTTGGGAAGGTAGGCCATGAGCATACCCTCGACGTGCGAAGCGAGGCCCTGGACGTAGTAAATCTCTAGGTTGCGCGCGCCGTCGCTGAGGACGTACTTCTCATCCACGTCCTCCATGGTGTAGCCCTCGGAGATCTCCGTCGGGGGATAGAGAGACATCATGTCGGGCTCCAACGTGCGAGGGACGTAGTTCAATAATTCGGCCTCGTAGAAAACCCGATTGCGCTGGTGTGTGATCACTGTGGCGCCGATGTGGAGGTACGTTCGCAGGCCGCCAAGGTGATCGTAGTGGGCGTGTGTGTTGACGATGAAGCGAATCGGCTTGCCCGGGACCAGGCCGACGAGATTTTCGATGACCGCTAGAGATCGTTGCTCGTCGAGGGGCGCTTCGATGACCGCAATGAAGTTCTTGAACTCGACGGCGACGCTGTTGTGCGAGGAGCCGCTCAGCAGCCAAACGCCCTCCGCCAACTTATGAGGTTCGACGAGGGGCTTGGGCTTCGGGAATTGCCGTACGGCGGCGGGGATGGTGACCGGCTCGCCGCAGGCGTTGGGCTCGATCTTGGCGAACGTGCCGCCAAAGCTGTTGTGGCCACCACTGATGACCGGGAATTGGCGTTCGTCGTCCCAGCCGTCATGGTGGTGCCAACCGGTGGGGAACGTCACTTCGCCGATCTGTTGCCACTGGGTGTATTCGTGCTCGTAGTTCATGTCACCGAGGACGGGGTCCGGAACCCAGGTTTGGATTCGTTGAATGAGGTTGCGGCTGTTGATCGTGGCGTTGACGCGGTACCTGCCGAGGACGGTCGCCGATACCACGATGATCTTCTCGATGCCGGCGGTCGTCGCACCGTCACGGCCGCTTTCGGCCATCTCCCATCGCCAGATCGCGGTCGGGTTGGCGCCGGGGGCCATGGCCGCCTTGATGAAGCCGGGTGGATTGAGCCAGATGTCGAGTTGCCAAAGCTCGGCGCGGGCAGGGGACGGAATCGGCTCGCCTCCTTCTCCGTCGGTGTGCCAGGCGTGGTCGCCGCTTACGAAGAAGGTCTGGCGCGCGTTCTGCTGGAGGGGTGTTCCCCCCAGCCAGCCGGTGCCGTATTTCCAAGACCGCGGATTCATTCCCGGCTTGCGATCGAAACGCTCCACTGACGTTCGGGCTTCGTAGTTGATGGTACGGGTGTAGTTAGCCAAGGGCTCACCGTCGGGCCAATCGGTATCCTGGGTGATGTTCTGGCCGACCTTGCCGGCATAGCCGGTACCTGAGAAGGTGATGCACTTCAGGTTGTCGGTGCCCATGGCCGCCGCGGCTGCACGCAAGACGGGCCAGGGGTCGACATGGCCGGGCTCTTGGGCTTTGGATAGGCTGGCTGCGAGCGCTAGCAGGCCCAGAAGAATGGACAGTCGGTTTGTCATGTTCGCCTCTGCGTCAAATCTGGCCCCGCCGGGGACGATCACGGGCGGGCCGACCACGATTATATGGCGACCGGAGATAGCGGCTCTCGTTGGGCGGGAGCCAGCCGGTTGTCAAGATGTAAGGTTGCTTCCGACCGAGTGATTCAAGCGGTTGCTGCGAGGTTCTCCCGCAATACCCGTGGGTGCCGAGCTGCAACGCGCAACAGAGCCAGTGCCGGACCTTCGGGGCTTCGGCGACCCTGCTCCCAGTTCCGCAACGTATGAACGCTGATGCTCAGAGCTGCCGCAAACTCCTCCTGTGTTAGCCCGGCGAAGCGGCGGAGGGCCACAATGTCTTTCACCGGATCAATCTGGCCGCGCATGATGCGTTCGCGCTGCTTGCGCGGAATGGCGCGTGCGAAGTCTTGTTCCGTCAACTCGCGAATATCATCAACCATCGGTATCTCCCAGATAGTGGTGCAGAAGGCGGACTTCCTTCCGTGTGGCCCGCCTCGCGCTTACAATGCGAATGACGTCGTCCTGGCGCTCGGTGTAGACGACCGCGACGACGCCGGCGCGGATCGTACCGATCGCAATGAAGCGATCCTCTTCGTCGGAATGTTCCTCATCGTAGATTTCCAGATAGTCGTTGTTGCCCGCGAACAGCTCCACAGCTTCGTCGAGCGACAGCCCGTGCTTTTGCTGATTGACTTTGTCCTTGTGCGGGTCCCAGTCGAAGCGCACGCTTTTACTATAAGCCATTGACTTAGTAAGTCAATGGTTGATACCTCGGGTTTCGGTCAGGTCCTCCGAGTTGGCCCCCTCGCCAATCACCTGAATGGGGTATCCACTTGACTCAGGTAGCCCCAAGGCGTTGTGGTTTGGTCGATCCATAGACGCCAGCACACTGCACCCAGAATGCATCCAGGGGTGCCAGACGCCGGTCTGGACGCGATCGGACCACGAGGCTGCGTTTCGGGGCCGATCAAGGATCACGCACGCGCCATGGCCATCGCAGGCTTGGAAACGTCGTGCTATCGGCAAGCCTTTCCGGGAGCCGCCAATGGCCAACCACGGTATGTTGTGGTCACCTGAGTCAAATGGATACCCCACTCACCTGATTCTCTGCTTCGATCGCGAACAAGGCGAGGCTCTGGCTACCCGGGACCGACTCACTGGGTCAACAGAAAGGTACGGTCGGGTGTCGTATCAGTGGTTTGCGAATCGGTCATAATGGGTAGCCGTGAAACCTACCGCTGCTTCTCTCTCGCTCGTTCTACTTGTTGCGTCGTCGTTCGCCGCGTGTCAGCAGGAGCAGGAGCCTCCCACCATGCCGGAAAGCTCTCTTACGTTCGAAAACCGCAAAGCCTGGCGGCTTGAGCACGACCGGCTTCGGGTGACCGTCCTCGAAGGTGGCGGGCATATCGCCGAGATTGTCCTCAAGGGCGCCGGCGGCGAGTCGATCAATCCGCTGTGGATTCCGCCTTGGCCTTCGATCGAGCCGTCGGCTTTCGACGCGGAGAAGCACGCCGGAACTTACGGAACGGATTCCGAGGCGCACCTGCTCGCCGGCATCATGGGGCACAACCTATGCTTCGACTTCTGGGGCGCGCCGTCGGTGACCGAGTTCGCCGCCGGGTTGGCGTACCACGGGGAAACGAACGTCCTGGCCGGGCAGAAGCTCTCGCAGGACGCGACGTCGCTGGTCCACCGATTCGATCTGCCACAGTCACAGACCGCGATCACGCGTACGATGCGGTTGGTCGAGGGCCAGCCGGTGCTCTACGTCGAAGAGACGGCCGAGAACAAGTTGAGCCTCGACCGTCCGTTTGGCTGGGTGCAGCATGTGACGTTCGGTCCGCCGTTTGTGGATCCCGCGTCGACGTTCTTTGACGCGTCCGCCACCAAAGGCGACCTGGGACCCGACCAGCTTGGATCGTTGGCCGACTGGCCGGTGGGTCCTGCCGAGGAGTCTGAGATGGACTACCGGCGCTTCGCTCCCGAACCGCCCAGCCAGAAGATGGCCTATTTCCTGATGGACACCGGGCGGGAAGTCGAGTACATTGCCGCGGTCAATACCGAGCACCATCTGCTGATCGCCTACCTGTTTCATCGCGAAGACTACCCGTGGATGATGGTGTGGGAGGAGAACCGCGAGTTGCAGGTTCCGCCCTGGAACGGCAAAGCGATGACCCGGGGCATGGAATTCGGCAACACCCGCATCCCGGGTACGGCGAGCGAATACTTCAAGCATCCTGAGATGTACGACACGCGGACGTTCGGATGGTTCGATGGAAAAGAGAAGATCACAGCCCGCTACCTGGCGTTCATGGCGAGCGTGCCGGATGGCTTCACCGGCGTGAAGGACCTAGCGATTGAAGGCAGCGAGATCGTGATTCAGGGTGTTGGTGTGGAAGCGCCGGTGCGGGTGCCGTTTACTCCGGACCTGTTCTGAAGGGTTCGGGTGCACCAGACTGTAGGGGCCGACCGCTGTGTCGGCCCTGCCGCTATCGCCGATGCATCTCGGTTGAGGCAGCAGGGCGGAGACAGCGCTCCGCCCCTACACGCCCACCGGAGTCGCCAACCCGATGCCGCAGGGGTTGACCGCTGCGTCGACCCTGGCCCGCGATCGCCAACGCATCTCGGTTCCGGACCAAGCTTCCTGACCTGGTGCGGTATAGTAGGCGAAAGGAAATGGGGTAGACTCTGAGCTCCAAACCTCTGTCATTGCTGCTTTTTCTGGTCGTTCTCCTGGCGGGAGTGCAGGCCCCCTTTTCGCTGCTTTCGGCTCAGTCGGCCAGCGCTGTCGACTACGCCCGCGAGATCCAACCGATCTTCGAATCGCGTTGTTACCTGTGCCACGGCACTGCGGCGCAGCTTGGTGAGTTTCGGCTCGACCGCAAGGCCGAGGCATTGCGGGGTGGCGGGTCTGGCGTGCCGGCGATCGTGCCGGGCGAGAGCGGCCAAAGCCTGTTGATCCGCTATGTGTCGGGTGCGGATGAGAAGTTGATCATGCCGCCCGAGGGGCCGCGGCTGACTCCCGAGCAAGTCGCGTCGTTGCGGACGTGGATCGACGAGGGCGCCGCGTGGCCGGATGATGGCTCGGAGGCTGTTTCGGATGACGGCTCGGGCGGGGAGCATGCGGCCAAGCCGGATGGGCGTGACCACTGGGCTTTCCAACCGCGCGGGAAGCCGCAGCCGCCCCAAGTCGAGTCGGTCGCGCTTCGGCAGCGAGTCCGGAACCCGATCGACCGCTTTGTCTTCGCGAAGCTCGAAGGCCGCGGCTGGAAGCCGAACCCTCGCGCAAAGCCCCATCAGGTGCTGCGCCGGACGTACTTGGACCTGATCGGCCTGCCGCCGACGATCGCCGAGCAGGACGCGTTCTACACCGATCCGTCGCCAGAGGCGCTGGCGGGAATTGTGGATGATCTGTTGGCCCGTCCGGGCTATGGCGAGCGCTGGGGGCGGCATTGGCTCGATTTGGTGCGCTTCGCTGAGACCAACGGCTATGAGCGCGATGCGACGAAACCGCATGTGTGGCGCTTCCGCGACTATGTGATTCGGGCGTTCAACGACGATAAGCCGTACGATCGTTTCGTCGTCGAGCAGCTTGCCGGGGACGAGTTGCCCGACCGCAATGCCGAGACGTTCATCGCAACCGGCTACAACCGCCTGGGCCCGTGGGACGACGAGCCGGCCGATCCCGCCACGGACCGCTATGATCAGCTCGACGACCTCGTCAGCACGACCGCGCAAGTCTACCTTGGACTCACGCTCGGGTGTGCGCGTTGCCACAACCACAAGTTCGAACCGCTCAGCGCGCAGGACTACTACAGCTTCCTCGCCATCTTCAATCCGCTGCAGCGACCACAGGACGGCCGGCGGGAGTTGGACCTGCCCATCGGCAAGCCAGCGGAAATCGATAGACTCAACCGCCGTGACGCGAAGATCAAGCCGCTGGAAGAAGTCATCGCGAAGATTCGCGAGGACGTGCGCAAGGACTTCCTCGTGCGCGGCGAGACGAACCTTGGCGCGGAAGTGCTTGAAGCGTTTCGAGCGGACCCCAGGGAGTGGACGCCCGAGCAGCGGGACCTCGTCAAGAAGCACCAGACAGGCCTCGACACAGAGATTGCACTCGCGTTTCCTCCAGACAAGCGACGCCGGATCGAGTCGCTTGAGCAAATCGTCTGCGAGCTGAGCGAAGAAACAGCCGACCTGCCGCGTGGATATTTCCTGAACGAGCCCGAGCCCAAGCCTCCGGTCACACACCTGCTAATTCGCGGCAAGGCGGGTTCGCACGGTCCGGAAGTCGAGGCCGCGGTACCGGCGATTCTCGACCCGGCAGGCAAGGCGCTGGCGATACCGGCGGTTTACGAGGATGGGCCCAAGCCGGAGACGAGTTTGCAGCGCTTGCGTTTGGCAGGATGGATTGCGAGTGCCGACAACCCGCTCACGGCGCGCGTGATCGTGAACCGGGTGTGGCAGTTCCATTTCGGCGAGGGGCTGGTGCGCACGCCGAGCGACTTCGGCGTGATGGGCGACGAGCCAACGCATCCCGAGTTGCTGGACTGGCTTGCGAACTGGTTCGTCGACAACGGTTGGTCGTTGAAGAAGCTGCATCGGCTGATCATGACGAGCGCGGCGTACGCGATGAGTAAATCGTGGAATGACGAATACGGCGAGGTGGACCCCGAGAGCCAGTTGCTGTGGAGGTTCCCCTACCGGCGGCTGGAGGTAGAGGCGATTCGCGATTCGATGCTGGCGGTGAGTGGGCAGTTGAACCGCGAGATGTACGGCCCGAGCATGTACCCGTTTGTGCCGGCGCCGGCGCTGGAGGGGCATCCTGACCCGGACAAGATTTGGAAACCGTTTCGCGAAGACGAGGCCTCGCGGCGCACGATCTACGCTTTCGTGAAGCGGTCGATGATCGTACCGATGCTTGAAGTGCTCGACTTGTGCGACACGACGCGGACGTCCGCGCGGCGCGTAAACACGAGTGTGGCACCCCAGGCGTTGACCCTGTTCAACGGCGATTTCGTCAACCGGCAGGCGCGGCATTTGGCCCGGCGTTTGGTGCAGGAAGTCGGGGGGGACGCGGAGCGGCAGATCGAGCGGGCGTACCGGTTGGCGCTAGCGCGTCCGCCGACCCGAAAAGAGCGGCGGTCGTTGATGGAGTTTCGCGAGCGCGAGTCAACGAAGTTGCGGCAAGAGCAACCTGACCTCACGCCCGACGATGTGGATCGCAAGGCGTTGGTACAGATGTGCCGGGTGATTTTGAATTTGAATGAGTTTGTTTATACGGATTAGCCGACGGGGAGACGCCATGGATAGCCGGGTTAATCGTTCCAGTTTGAAGTCATCGCGCCACTCAGGCAGCCGCCGTGAGTTCATCCGCAATGTCGGCGCAGGCTTCCCGATGTTGGCGTTGATCGATCTGTTGACGCGCGACGGTTTCTTCGCGAAACAGGCGCGGGCGGCGACGACGGGCGGCCCGGGAGCGGCGGGTTTGCTCGCGCCCAAGGAGCCGCACTTCACGGCGAAGGCGAAACACGTTGTGTTCCTGTTTATGAACGGTGCGCCGAGTCAGGTCGATACTTTCGACTACAAACCGGCGCTTGCCAGGTACGACGGCAAGCCTTACAAAGGCGACGCCGTGGTGGGCTCGAACAACCGTCCCGTGGGCCACTTGATGCAAAGCCCGTTCGAGTTTAAACAGCATGGTGAGAGCGGGCAGTGGATCAGCAGCATCTTCCCTCAGACCGCGAAGTTCGCCGACGACCTGTGCGTGATCAAGTCGTGTCATACCGATACTGCGGCGCACGCCTCCGGTTGCCTCCAGATGAACACCGGCAGCGTCACCATCGGCAAACCGTCGCTGGGATCGTGGCTGAGCTATGGCCTCGGCACGGAAAACCAGAGCTTGCCCAGCTATGTCGTGATGACCGATCCCCGGGGCGGCCCCATCAGCGGTGCGTCGAATTGGACGGCGGGTTTCATGCCGGCGGCTTATCAGGGGACGCTGTTTCGCAGCGGCGGCGTGCCCTTGTTGAACCTGACGACGCCCGAAGGCACGAGCGAGCGCACCCAACGGCACGCGCTCGATGTGTTGGGTGAGTTGAACCAGCAACACCTCGATCGATACCCCCACGATTCCGAGCTCGCGGCACGGATGGAATCGTACGAGCTGGCCTATCGCATGCAGACCACCGCTACCGAAGCCGTGGACTTGAACAAGGAGAGTGTGCAGACCCGCGAGATGTACGGCCTCGACAAGAAGATCACCGAGGACTTCGGCCGCAAGTGCCTCGTAACGAGGCGGCTGCTCGAGCGCGGCGTGCGGTTCGTGCAACTCTACTCCGGCGGCGGACACATCGAGGACACCTGGGACGGCCACACCGATTGCATCACCAACCACACGCTTCACGCCGGCGAGACCGACCAACCCATCGCCGCCCTGATGGCCGATCTCAAGCGCACCGGCCTGTGGGACGAAACGCTGCTGGTCTGGGGCGGTGAGTTCGGCCGCACGCCTACCAGCGAGGGCGTCGACCGCCCGGGACGCGACCATGACTGGCAAGGGTTTACGATGTGGCTGTCGGGCGCGGGGGTCAAGGGGGGCCAGTCCATCGGCACAACCGATGAGCTAGGTTTCAAGGCCGTCGATGAGCCCGTGCACGTGTCGGACCTGCACGCGACCATCCTGCACCTCATGGGTCTCGACCACACCAAACTCACGTATTTCTATCAGGGGCTAGACCAGCGTCTGACCGGCGTTCGGGGGAACCTGGTCGAGGGTCCAGCGTCGACCGGCGTTCGGGGGACAGAAGGTGTTCGCCTAGACTAGCTGGCTACCGAAGGCTAGCGTGCGGCAAGCGTTACGCGAGAGGGGGTGCCGCTCAGACGCGAAGTCCGTCGCAAAGCCGCGCGAACCCGACCCGCGTAGCGGCAATCCAATCAACAGCCTCTTTCAGATCGATGTCTTGCAACTTGAAAAACCTCTCCATACGTGAGCTTATGGCAGCATATGAGGGACCGTCACCGGAAGGAGACGACTATGCGTCTTACTACTTCACGGAGGTCGCACATGAGCTCGGATCGCGTGGGACAGCGCCGGTCCGCGAGTTTCTTTTGGAGAAGCTGCGAGGAGAAGACGCCAATCTAGTCAGTGGGGCGATTTACGGTTTAGGTCTTTTTGAGAACTCGAAGTCTTGGCTGTCGGAAAGGATTGTGGGATTTCTTGAGGACGATCGCCCCGCAGTCGTAGCCGAGACGATCCGCGCGTTAACTGAGGTCGATTATAGACTGCCGATGCAGCAGATCGAGGGCCTGTATGTACACAGTGACCCCGTCGTCGTAGGCGCCGCATTGGAAATGCTCGCGCGATTACACCCGAAGGAAGCCGTGCCGCGCTTGCTTGATGCGCTTAACCATGCCCATTGTATAGTGCGCGAATCGGCCTGCGACGAACTTGACGACCTTGATGTTATTGAGGCCGTGCCTAACATAAGAAGACTTTTGAACGATCCCCATGAGGACGTTCGACAGGCGGCGAGAACTGCTATCGAGAATCTCTTGTCCGGCTAGACGGGGCACGGGTGACAGTCACCTTAGCTCATCTTGGCGTGCCTCGAACGGGCGAGGTGGGGCGCCCGGTGCCATCTTCTCGTAATAGTCGTAGCTCCGCCGGTAGGAGCCAGATCTCGTCCATCCGCTCACAGACGTTGATTGAGCGGGCTGAACGGCAATACCTCTCACTTAGTGATCGTAGACGCACTTCGCCATCGCGGCGGGGATGGATTCAAACCTAAGGTCCCGCTGAACCACCGGGGAGGATCTCATTGGATCCTTCCCCGGCGGCGGTGCGAAGATCTGGTGGAGATCCGCTTAGCATCCGCGCGTGGAGAGGGCCCCGGGAACGTCCGGCGCCGGTCGTAACCGGCCGACGTACCGAGGCGGTCCGAACCACCCGGCATCGCGTGCCACTCAAACTTCGACTGTTACGGAATCGATTCCGCTGCTTGTCGCGCCCCTCTCTCTTACAAGTTCGGAGCGCCGAGTCCGACCCGGCGCCGAAGCGCCGAATCGGACGTGCATCACCTTACGGGGCAACGAAGCTCTGGCCAGAGTGAATAACGTTGCTCAACCTCACGGTAGCACTCGCGTGGGGATACACTCGGACAGGTTGGACGTAAGTGGTTGAAAACGTGGGGAGAAGAATTTTAACTTTCTTGTGACTGGTCGGGAGCGATGAGCGGAAGCGTTTGGTTCCGGAGCTATGACGGAGTGGAGAGGCAGCGTGTCCCCGACCTAGAGGGGTTGATGGCGACAAATCTCCGCAGCCCCTTTCAGGGCTGCTTGGTGAGTGGGGTCTCGGACCCTGGGTTCCGGCGATGCCTTCACCCAGGGCTTGTGTTCCGCCGCCGCTTCGCGGCTGTGGCCTTCCTGGCTACAGGTTAAGGTGACTGTTTCTCGAACTCCCCTCGAACTTCGTCTTTCTGGCGGTGTTGAACCTTGACCTGTGATCCATCTTGTGACTAGGGGCCGGTCGGTGTGTTCAAGCGCACTGAACCGCCAGGGGCCCGCGCGAAGGCATGGTTGTCGCGGATGTCGGCGTCTTGGCAACCGGAGTCGTTGACCCTGGCGGTTGCGGAGTTCCAATCGCGGTCCGTGCTTACGGAACTCCGCCACCGGGAATCGTCGTCGGTGAAGTACTCGCTTTGTCCGGGACCGAGTTGGGGGAAACTACCACGGAAATACTTGTAAGCTCTGGCGATGCCACCGTTGTAGGATCGTCGCTTGCGGCCTTCCTTGTAGTAGATGTCCGCGGCGAAGAAGACTCTGCCGCCGGTCGGGGCGTTGCCCGTGTTGACGATTTGGATCCCGATCTTTTTGATGGGGATGTTCCCAAAGTCATCCGGCGGATCACCGAGGAAATAGGCGCGGTGCCGAAGGTTGGCGATGGGCCGGCTAGCTGTGGCCTCGGCCCAATGCATGAGCTGATTTTTTCGTAGCTCGCGGTTGAAACGATACAGCTCGGCGCGGATCTTGACCGGTTGGACCTCGGGGAAGGAAATCGTCTTCGTCCACCGCGAACCCGAACTGTACCAACCACCATACAGCGTGATGGGCTTTTCATCCCATAGGATGCCATCCCATGCGTTGATCCCCGCGGTGCGGCCGCTGATGTAGAGGTCCGCTTCCCAAGAGTTAGAGGTCGTATCGTTATGTTCTACGTCGAGTTCGATGATCAGATTTCCGGCGCACGGTTTGCCGGGGGTGTGCGGTTCGAATCGCGTGTGGATTGCGTTAATGGCGCCTCTTACCGCTTGCGGCGCCGGCCGGCCCGCCAGATACTCGCCGCTGCCGGCAAAGCCAAGGAACTGGCCCTTCTTCTTTCTTTCCGCTCCCAGGGGCGGCAAGGGCATCGGCCCAGGCGGTACATCAAGCGATCCAAACACGATGAGCGTTTCGTTTGGGCCCGGCTCGGGAACCTGCCAGTTCGGATTGTCTGGCCAGGCCGACGATCCGCCGGTGGATGCGGCCGGTGGCGGCAACTGAACAAACGGGTTGTCGGGAGGAAGCGTCGCGCCGGGGGTGCCTAGGGTGCCAGGGGCGATCTTCTCGTAGTAGTCGTAACTGCTGCCGAGCGAGTTGGTGATAAAGGAGGACTGGGGCACGTCGACCGAGTTGACCTCTTGAAGGTGGCAATGCAAGGAGTTGTGCTGGTCCGGACGGCTGTAGTCGAACGACTTGCACCAGGGTTGCCCGTTGCAGGCGGTTCGACAGTGACGCTCACGTTGCGCAGGATCTCCTTGTTGTACCCGGAGATCGCAGTGTGGGCGATGTAGCGGTAGCCCGACCCTGCCCCGGAGTCGAACGACTTGCACCAGGGTTGCCCGTTGCAGGCGGTTCGACAGTCATCGACGCTCACGTTGCGCAGGATCTCCTTGTTGTACCCGGAGATCGCAGTGTGGGCGATGTAGCGGTAGCCCGACCCTGCCCCGGACCCAGCATCGGTCATAGGGGTTGTTCCGCTGTCCGCGAACTTGACGTCGCGAAGTGCCGAATAGTCCGTCCCGCCGCCGTATTCGGCGCGGATTTTCAACTCTGTGACATTGGGCACAATGTCGGCCAGTGAGCCGGCGCCGCCGGAAAATTTCCACCCGCGATCCGAGAGCGATATGCGGTAGGTTCGCCAGTTTCCGGAGTGGTCGGCGTTAATGTCGTAACGTGCGCTCTTGTTTCCGCTTTTGATGACAACATCGCCATAGGCCGCGTAAGAGTCCGGGCCGTAATAGCTGCCACCCCAGCTTTTCTTGTCAAAGACCAGAGCGCCAAAGCGGCGCCAGTCACCGAGCATGGAAGCGGGCGCGATGTAATAGCTGGTTTTGCCATCGCCTGCCGGGCTGGCGTTAATGATGCCGCCAACCGCTTCATATTTGCCGTAATCCACTCTCCAGTCGCCCATGCCCGCACCGCTAGGAGGCGGCAATTGCCGGAAAGGCGTGTCGGGCGGCAGTTCCAATGCGGTGGTTCCAGGCCTGCCCGTCCCGCCGACGCAAGTACCCTTCCAGTTTGGGACCGAAGACAGAGTGCCTCCCGAGTTGGCCCAACTCCCGGCAAAACCGCCCGCTCCGTTGTGAGTAAACTCGAACGGCCCCGTGCGGCCATTCGCGTGCTGCCACTGTCCGCTGAAACGGTTGCCCGCGATGCGGCCGCTGACGGTTTTGGATCCACCACCGTAGCTGCCCGAGGCTTGGTTGCCTCGGACCGTAAGGTTCATCTTCCCGTAGCTCGTATCCCATTCGCCGGCGAAACCGGCCGCACAACTCGACGCGACCTGGGACGGCGTGCCGCCGGCAGGCTGCACGGGCGTGAACGCGGGCGGAGTCACGGCAGGCGTCGAGGTAACCCGCGGAGGCTGAGAGGCGGGGCTCGGCGCATTGCCCCCTGTGCCGCCGCTCAGGGGCAGCGCCGTAAAGCGGCACACGTGACGGCCGCCTTCGACGATGTCGCCGGAGATGACCCCGCCGCTCGACCGGCTCAGCACGCCGGTCCAGTCTTGACGCCGCTGCTGCCCGCCGGCTTCGAAGGTGCGCGTCCCCCGTATCCGGTTGCCGTTGACGACGAAGGTCAAGTTGCCCACGTCGTACTGATTTGTGTTGCCGAAGGTGCCGGCGTATTCGCTATCGCCGCTGCCGGGCTCAATCGTCCACTGTCCTTGAAAGCGGTTGCCGGCACAATCAGCGGTCCACTGCCAGCGGCCGGCGAGGGTCGTAGGCGCGGGCGGGGTGGCTCGTACTGGCACGGCGCTGGGACCCGGAGTCGCGGTAGTGTTCGGCCACGGCGGCGTGGTCGTGGCCGTCGTCGAACCGCCCGGACCCCGGTCTGTGGTGGTCCCGGGACGCGAGTCGGTGCCGCCGGTACCGCCGAATACGCCCTGAAAACCCGCGCCGCCTGCTCCAAGTAGGGCGACGATGACGGAACGCACCCTCTGGACCGTCGAGGCGTCGACTCCCGCCACCATGACCGTCGCCAGCGTCCGCGACGCCGAAAGAGAGTGACAGTCGATCCGAACGGCGGGCTCCCCCTCTCCGATGACCGTGTCACCGCCACGGCGGACGTCGGAGTAGCCCGCTTGGCGCAGGGCTTCGGACGCGCGTACCAAGCAAGTGTCCCGATCCACGCTCAGTACGGGTTTTGCGTGTTCGAGGCTGGTGGCAGCGCGGGCGCGCGTCTGTTGGGCCAGGACCGGTGCAGCCATAGCGAGACAAGCAGCCGCGACTGCCGCCGGCCGGCAGGAGTTTCTCAGTAGCATGACTCCCCTTGAACGCTCCCATCATACACCGGGAGTGGGGGCAGTCTACTGCGATGTAGCGTGAGCCGGCCGCCCTCATCTCTCGTTCAGGACGCTTCATCGTAGTGCAAGACGCTGGACTGGCCGCTTCAGGTGACCCAAAACAGGCCGGAACAGCCGCCTCTGCCATTCCCGCAAAGACCAAGGGCCTGTTGAGTACTAGGGATTATCGCTGACAGAAAACGGGCGGGCGGCGGTGCTAGGATTGAAAAAAGAACGACCCAAAGAAGGGTGAACTCTTGGGCGGCGGATTACGTCTATATATGTCTACAACGGCTGAGGAGACTCGCCCATGAGGGAGTGACCCTCGGCGCGAACCCATGGTCCAGAAGGCGCTATAGCCGGGTCAGCGTCCTATAAACCAGACCCCCGAGCGGACTAATCTACGTGGCGACACGAACGGCTCAGAAGAGCTTCCCCCTCGTTGCAGGTTGCAAATCCCGCGCCGGCTGGGGCCCGGCGGCGTTGGCGCTTATCCTGCTGGCGGCGCCAGCGCCCGCGGGAGAAGGGGACGGCACGTGTCCAGCGTACCCCGCCGCGCAGCGGGTGAAGATGCAGGCAGCGCTGGCGAGCGAGCGCGCGTTTCTGTCGTTGCCGCTTCGGAGCCGAGGCGGCGCTCGCCGCTACGAGAGCCTGTCGGTCACCCCCCCTGTACGACGCGAGGCCCCGCAGCGCATCAACTTTATTGACGACGCGATCTTCTCAGACATAGCCGCCGCGGGTATCGAGCCCGCTCCGCTGACTACCGACGCAGAGTTCCTCCGCCGTGTCACGCTTGATCTCACCGGCCGCATTCCCACGCGCGAGCAGGTCGAAGCTTTCGCCGCTGACGACTCGGCCAGCAAGCGCGCGGCTCTGATCGAGTCGCTGATTGGAAACGGTGCGTTCGTCGCCTACTGGACGCTGTTCTTCGGCAACCAATTCGAGGTCGGCAGCAACTACTACAACTTCATCGGGATTCCCGGGCGTAATCTCTTCCACCAATACCTTCGCGACTTCATTGCACAGGACCGCCCCTATGACTAGGTCGTACGCGCACTGATCACGGCGACTGGCGACAGCCACCAACTCGGGCCCCCGAACTTCCCCGTCCGGGCGACACAGATCGGCGACCCGGTGCAAGACACCTGGGACGTGCTGACCAACCGCGTGACGACCCTGTTCCTCGGCGTCCAAACGCAGTGCGTGTCGTGCCACGACGGCAGGCGGCATCTCGAAGACATCAACCTTTACCTCACCGGGCGCAAGCGTACGGAATTCTGGCAGATGGCGGCGTTCGTCTCGCGCCTGGTAATGATCGAGGCACCCGCGGACGCGTACGGCCAGCAGGCGAAGGTCTTTGTGCATGACCGGTCGGAGGGCTTTTACCACGGCATCACGGACCCGGGGAACCCCGGCCCGCGTCCTCCGCGACGTCCCGGCCCCTACACACCGGCGTACTTCCTGACCGGCGAGGAGCCCGCGTCCGGTCGGTGGCGGCAAGAGCTGGCGAGAATCCTCACCGCCGACCGCCAATTCGCCCGCGCCACCGTGAACTATCTATGGGCGCACTTCTTCCGCATCGGAATCGTTGACCCGCCCGACGCTTGGGACCTGGCGCGCATCGACCCTGACAATCCGCCCCCGGCACCGTGGACGTTGCAGGCAAGCCATCCGGCACTGCTAGAGGATTTGACCGATCGCTTCATCGACGGCGGCTACCGGCTTCGGCCGATCATTCGGCTGCTTGCCGAGTCGAACGCCTATCAGCTATCGAGCAGCTATCCGGGGACGTGGAAGCCCGAATACACCAAGCTGTTCGCGAAACATTTCCCGCGGCGTTTGATGGCCGAGGAGATCTACGACGCCGTGGCCGAAGCGACTCTGACTCGCACGCCGATGTTCCTCGACGGCTTTGACGAGCCGCTCCACTACGCCGTGCAATTGCCCGACACGACCGAGCCGCGCACGAACTATCCGGTCATGAGTTTCCTGAACGAGTTCGGCCGGGGCAACTGGTGGCAGCAGGATCGCAGCGACCAGACGCGTCTGACGCAAACACTGTTCCTGATGAACAGTTTCCAGATGAACTTCCGGTTGTTTGGCAACGCCTTCGGCAACGCGGCGAACCGTATTGCGCAGCTCACCGCCGCGGACATCACCGACGCCGAAGCGGTGCGGCGGCTGTTCGTGGCGACGCTTAGCCGCGAGCCAACAAACAACGAATTGGTCATTGCACTTGCGCCGAACCGGAGTAACCGCCAGATCTGGTTGTCTGATTTGCAATGGGCGCTCCTAAACAAGACGCAGTTTCTGTTTAACCACTGAGATGTTGAGGCGAGACGACAGATGAACCGCTGCTATCAATGCACCAAACCTACTCGCCGCGAATGGCTCGGCGGCCTCGGGGCCTGGGCCGCGCTGCACGCGCTAACGAGGCGGGGCGACGCGCAAGTGAAGATGCTCGAAGTGCAGCCGCGCAACACGGCGCGGCAGTGCGTATTCATCAACATGAACGGCGCACCGAGCCACCTCGACACCTTTGACATCAAGGACGCCGGCTGGAACCCCAGCGACGCCAATCTGCAACAGTTCGCCGGCGGCATTGTCCTAAACACCACGTTGTTCCCGAAGCTCTCGGCCCATGCCGCCGACATGTGCATCCTCCGCTCGGTCAAGAGCTGGGAGGCCGCTCACGAACGGGGCCAGTTCTACTTGCAGACCTCGCACCCGTCCAACCCCGCGTTCGAAGCCGAGACGCCGCACGTCGGAGCCGTCGTCAGCCTCGAATTGGGCGGACGCGGCAACATGCCTCCGTTCCTCTCCCTCAACGGCCCGGTGCGCGGCGCGACGTTCCTCGGGGGCGAGTTCGAGCCCTTCGGGCCGCCGGTGCAAGCCGATGGCCTCGACATTCTCGAGCACAACTACTTCGGTGACGCCAGCCAAGCACGCTTCAACCAGAAGTTCGCCCTGCTGCAGCAGTTGGAAGCGCCATTCCTGGCGAACCCTCCTGACCAGTCGATGGCGACGCACGCCGAGTTCTACAACTCCGCGCGCGGGCTCATGTACGACCCTGTCATCAGCAACGTCTTCAAGTTCGATAACGAGGACGACGCACGCTACGGCGCGAACCAATTCGGGCGCTCCTGCATCGTGGCGCGCAACGCCATTCAATCAGACTCCGGCGCGGCCTACATCACGATTCAAAGCCATGGTTGGGACACGCACCAGAACATGTGGGACCGCGCCTACATGCCTAACCTGTACGTGCTGTGCAACGAGCTCGACACTGCGGTCGGCTGTCTCGTCGAAGACCTCAAGGCCGCGGGCAAGTTGGACGAAACGCTGATTGTAATGATGGGCGAGTTCGGACGGACGCCCGGTGATCTGAATGGCGTCGGGGGCCGCGACCACCACAAAGACGCCATGAGCGCGCTGATGATGGGAGGCGGCGTCGCCGGCGCGACCATCATCGGAACCACCGACGCCGAGGGAGCGCAGGTCGTTGAGCCCGGCTGGTCGCGCGGCAGGCCGATCTATACAGAAGACATCACGGCGAGCATCTACTCCGCCCTGGGCATCAATTGGACCAAGAGCATTACCGACACGCCGTCGGGACGCAAGTTCGAGTACGTACCCTTTTCCGATACCGGCGAGTACACCTCGGTAGAGGAGATATTCGCGTGACCAAGGTGCTCGCGTGACCAACGTGTTCGTGTGAAATGAGACGCGCTTTCCACATCGCGTTGTTCTGCCTGTGCGCGTTCACGTCAGAGGCGCTCGCGCAGGGGCCGACCATTCAGATCAGCTCCACGTCGTCGAGCGTTGTGTTTGGAGCACAGGTGCGGCTGACCGCCACCTTCCTTGATGCCCAGGGAAGCGTCGACAACACCAAACCAATCGCTTGGGTCTCCAACGACCCCGAGATCCTTCGCGTCGACGCCAACGGCTGGGTCGCCGGCTTGGGTCTGGGCATCGGCGGCATCATCGCCGTTAGTGGAAACGAGGCGTTCGGCTACACCGACCTACAGGTGCTTCCATCGCGCATCGAAGTCACCCCCGCATCGGTCGAGATGGGTGTCGGTGATCAGCGGCGTTTCGAAGCCGTGGCCTACGATGTCCGCCAAAGGCCGATTCCTGACACAGCCTTCCACTGGCAGGTCACGGGTCCGAACGGCTACGACACCGATGTCGGGACGATCGATGAAAGCGGGCTATTCCGTGCCCACACGTGGGGACGGGTTACCGTCCACGCAATCATCGAGTACGAGGCATTCGTCCGCTTCGTGAATCAAGTTGAGGAACGGGCATCGGTGAATGTTCGATCGGAGCGGCAGTATGAACTGAGCCGCCTGCTTTCGAGCAGCGACGTGGTCTCCGCGCAACGTTTGAAGCCGACGTTCGGGTCGGGATTCACCGCCAACGACGCCGGCCAGATCGCCTTCCTGGCGTCGCTCGACGGTATGGGGACGGGGCCAATGCTGTACGACAACGGCGTGCTCGAATTGCTGACGAGCGGAGGCCGTTCGACTCCTTTGCCCGGCGGAATCATCGGCTTCTTCCGCACGCCGGTGGTGAACGGCCAGGGCGACGTCCTCACCAGCGTCGGCGGCTGGGAACGCGCAGCCGGGTTGATGCTGTCGACCGAGCAGGGTTCTTCGTACGCGGTGCTCGAAGATACCCGCTTCACCTCGCTCAGCAAGGTGTCGGACTTCGAGACGACCAAAGAGTCGTTCAACGATTCCGGCGAGATGGCGTTCCGCGCATACTACTACGTGCCCGGGACGGAAATTGAAGGAGATGCCCTGCTCCTGCAGTCCGGCGCCACGCAGCGCATCATTCGCACCACGAACCAAACACTGCCGGGCCTGGTCGACTTCCGGTGGTTTGAGGATTTCGGTCTTGACGCCAGCGGCACAGTCCATTTTCTGGCCGGCGCGGAGCAGGGAATCGCTCTTTACAAGGGAGACGGCACCGCCGAGCCCACGCGGGTGCTGGGCTCCAGTGACGCGCTGGCGGGTTCGACCGTTGATTGGATGTGGGACTTGAACGTGACTCCCGAGGGTGACGTCGCTTTCGGGGCGTACTTGTCCGACGGTCCGGTGCAGCTCGTTCGCATTCGGCAGGGTGCGACTGCGACCCTCGCGTTGGAGGAGCTATTTCGAGTCTTTTCGGCGAGCAACGTCGGCGTGATCTTCGCGGGCAATACTGGCGCGGGCCGCGGCCTTTACCGCTGGGACGGCGAAACCGTCGAGTCCGCAGTGCCGGGCGAGCAGTTGCAGTACCTGATCGCAACCTACGGCGCGATCACCGGCGTCGAGGATGCCGTGATCACGCCCGGCGGGCGCATCTTCGTTCAATTGCGAACCGCGCGCAACGGCCTGGTGCTGATCGAGTCGGGACCGGCGCCGGGCGTCATGATCCAGGCCGGCGATCCCCTGCCGATACAATCGAACCTGTATCTGCACCCGGGCTCCCTCGTCCCGAACGCCGGTAGCGGAACGCCACAGCTTTTGCTCTCGCAGCCGGGCAGCCTGTTCTCAGCCAGTACAGCCGAGCCGGTGGCGCGGCTCGTTGCCGGTGATCGGCTGCCCGACGGCGAGATGTTCCAGGGAGCTTGTTGCGCCGTGGCGAACGAACCGGGCGACGTCTACTTCCACACGAGTAATGTCGGCATCCAGCGCTACGCAAACGGCCAGGTGGAAACGGTCGTCCCGAACGGCATGCAGAGAGACGGGGCGACCCTGTTTCCGGCCGAGCGCTTTGCCGTGAACGACAGAGGCGACTTAGTGTTCACCGCCAATACCGGTGGCGAGGCCGTACGTATGTACCTGCTTGAGAATGGCGACTTTCGATTACTCGCCTATCGCGGAGAGGCCCCTCCACCTTCCGCAGTCAGCGGCGCCATCGTGGCTTGGTGGGACAACAACCTTGCCCTCGACAACCAGGGTCGCGTGATGGCGCTGCTGGCAACGGCGGAGGACCGCATCGGGCACTCGCTGTATGCGAATGGGAGATGGGAAGAGACGGCCCTCTTCGGGGAAACACAACTGGACGGCCTTACGCTCGCACTGGGAACACCTCCTAGGGCTGTAGGTAGTCGTTTTTACGCCATCTGGTCGATAGCTCCGGATTTCGTAATCGCGGAGTATGACAACGGAAGCTGGCGCTCCATGGTGACCCGCAACAACGCGCTGCCACAAGGAGAGTCGATGCAACGGTACTTCACTGCCCACTACGACGTCAATCGTGACGGCGACGTCGCCTATGTGGTGATCGCCGGCGGCGTACAGTTTCTGGCGATTCTCTCCGACAACCAATCGCACATCGTTCACTCGACCCGCGCCATCGAAGACCCCGAGTTGCTGCTGCGCGAGTTCGGATCTCTCGACCTGCGCGACGACGGACGAATCTACTTCACCGGCTTCGGCGTGCTGAACGATGACTTCGGGCTCTACCGCGCTTTGCCGCTCGGGTCGAACGTGTCAGCCTTCCGGCCCCGCTCGCGAGCCAAGATCCGCCAAGTTACTCCCTGATCTTGGTGGCGGACGGCCGTAGGGGTCGGTCCGCTTGCGGCTGTCGAGGCTGGGATTCAGCCCTTGATCTTCTGTGGTGAGTTCAACAGCAGTCTCTTGATTCCGAGGGAAGGGGACGAGCCACACCGCCGGCCGGGGCGGGATCCGAGCCAGTGTGACAGGTTGGACTTCGAGGCGGCGTCACTCGCATTCACTTGTTCTTCTTTTGGGGGCGGAACGGATACACCCAACGGGCAAAAGCCGGAAGCTGTCGGGTTTGGATCCAGAGCTTGCCCTGTCCGGAGAAGCGGCAGACCAGTCCTTCCCCGGAAAAGAAGAGGGATTTATAGCCGCCGACACTGCTCACTTGGTAGTCCAGTCCCTCGGTAAAGGCGACGATGTGGCCCGTGTCGACGACGTAGGGCTCGGACACGTCGATTTCGATCAACGCTCCGTAGGTATTGAACCAGAGGTCCCCGCGCCCGGAGCAGCGGATCAAGAAAAGCTTCTCGCCGGAGAAGAAACCTTTGACCATGCCTTGCCACTTGCTTTCTAGAGTGACCCCCATGCTCGAGGCGACAAAGGCCGAGTTTTGCAGGTAGATCGTGTCGCCGTTTAGGTACGACGTGGTCCAGCATGTCACCGGGGGCTCCAGGGGCGTGGTCCATGTCACCGGGGGCTCCAGGGGCCACGGTGATTTCGCCCTCACCGCCTTCCGCTGTGAACTCGTTGATGAAGATCGACTCTCCCGTGACGAAGCGCGAAAGGCCTCCCCTCGCTTTGGTCTTCATTTTGAGGTTCACGTCCATAGTGGCCATGGCGGAGGCTTCCACTTTCAAGGTCTCGCTGGCTGGGATCTTGACGGTCAGCAAACTAAAATCAGGTTTGCAGTCGATTTGATATTGAAAATCGGATTCGCTATTGGCCATAGCCGTTTCCTCTTGTTTACGTGCGCGGTCTGAGCTTTGGACCTAGTGCGGAGCCGAACGACGATGGATTATGGGACTGGCACCACACGGTTCCCTGACCATGAAATCGACACACCAAGCCTTCGCCTCCCAGAAAGGATGCAATCCAGCTCTTGCCGGCCTTACTGATCTTGAAGTCTAGCCCCTCGTTGAAGGCAACAATGTGACCCGTGTCGACGATGTGTTCCCCGTCAACCTTCACCGGATAGATAGAACCGAAGGAGTTTAGAACCACCTTGCCGGCGCCGCTGAGGTGCAGCCAGAAAATGCTTTCACCCGAGAGGAAAGACTTGAAGCCTCGCCAGCCGAGATCGATGTTGACCCCGTGCTCACAGGCCACAAACGAGCCCCCCTGCACAATCAGGTTCTCGTTCTTCAGGTCGTACTTCATCATGTCGCCGGCCAGGGTGGCGGCCAGCCAAACTTCACCACCCTTGGAGTCGGCGGTGAAGTGATTGACGAAAAAGGACTCCCCCGCTAGCGTACGCTTTACGGCCTTGAGCAATCCCCCCGAACCCTTCCTGTGGGTTGTGGTCTCAATGGACATGTCCCCGCTCATCGAGATCATGGCGCCGCCCTCAGTCGTGCAAGTCTCGTTAGCGCCCAGACGGACCTTCGCCGCTGAGTTCCCTGGACCGTGAACGATTTCCACTTCCATTGCTTGCTCCCTGTCTGACAGTTTCCGGTCTTACAGTTTCGGGTTGAGCCAGCCGGCGAGCCCACTGAGGCTGCGCGTCTGAATCACGATCTTGCCCTTGCCCTCTACCCGAGTGACGAGCCCCTCGCCACCAAAGAAGCTCGAGAATACTCCGCCCGCGAGTTGAATCTTGAGCTTCATCTCGGGCTCGTAGGCTACCAGGTGGCTGGTGTCGACAATGTACTGCCCGTCGATCTCTTTTTCCAGAAGGCCTCCGTAGGCCCCATACCAGAGGGTCCCGGACCCGCTAACCATGAGCTTGAACAAGCCTTCGCGCCCGATGAATGAGCCGAGTCCAGCGTACTTGAGTCCGAGTTTGAGGCCGGGAGTGGAACAAACGTATGCCCCCGGCTGCAGACAGATGGCCCCGCCCTTCAGCTCCATCTGGTTGACTTGGCCAGGTAGTCCTTGCACCAAGGTGAGTTCTTTGACCTGGCTGGTGGCGTTCGTGAACTCGTTGATAAAGAGGGACTCGCCGCCCAGGAACTTCTGCAGGAACTTCTTGCCGAGGCCCGAGAGCAGGCCGCCATTCAGCTTGGCCTTGACGTCCAGATCCGCGGCCATACTCGCCATGGCGTCGGACTCGGCAATGATGGTCTCTCCCGGCGCGAGGCTGACGTGGATATGACAAAAAGACGGTCTTCCCTCAATTCTCGCTTCCATTGTGCTCCTCTCCTTGTTCGCCAGAGCGGGACTCGTGACGTCGTAGGGCCTCTTGAAAGGCTCGGAAGTCGACTCTCAATGGATCGGATCGAGTTCAGTACGTCTTGGCTTTTGCCCTAGTCGAGTCCATCAACGCAGGTTTAGCACACTACCATCTGTCATTGAATCGTGATGCACCCAGTCGCAGCCCCGTCGACGCTGGGGTCTGCCCCATACCTAGATCACCCCGCGGCGGCCTCCGCTGCCGACAAAGCGCGGGTCAACAATTTCCCGCTGGTCCTTGTGAAAGACCCGCCAACCGTCATAGACGATGTCGCCGACATAATAGGCGTCGCGGTTCAGGCTGTGTCTGTCGGGCAGGTCTTCCTTAGCCGCCGGATGTTTCAGTTGCGGGTAGAAGAGAAAGTCCATGTACGTGAAGGCCCGAAAGTACGTACCGTCGAAGGCAAGCTCGGAGACTACATCAGGACACTTGCGGCGGAACACGGCCGCGGCGTCCTCGGCGTTGGGGTCGTCGGGCATCCCGGCAATCTCGGCCTCGATGGCTTCCAACTCCGCTGCGACCGTTTGTTTGCCCTGGCCCTGCCACAGGCGCGTGCGGCGAAAAAGGGCCTTCAGCCGAAAGTACCCGAACGCCAAGAGCACGACGGCCAACACGGCCGGCATGTAGCGTCGGAAGAAGCCGATCTGACCCCATTCACCACTGATCGTTTGTACCCAGTAGGCCAGCAGGGCCGAGCCCGCGACCCCAGCCAGCAGTCCGGCCAGCGGCTTGGCCCCGATGACGTGCTTCCAGTAGATTGACTTGAGCTGTGCAACCAGTTGGCCCAGCCCGTCTTTGGCCCGCGCGGCTGCATACACCGATTTGTCCCAGCCGTAGTGCACCATCGACGGCGGGTAGTAGAGCACCAGCAGCTTGTCTGTCGGCACTTCCTTGCCGGAAAAACAGCACGTCATGAGGACTGCGGGCGGGCTTGGAACGGTTGCGGACGGCGCTCCAATGGCGACTCGTACGATAACACAAACGGGGTGGTGACAGCCCTGGTGGGGTGCGCGACATGAATGTGCTTGTTGCTGGAGAGGTTTGGGGGTATGCTGTTTCTGAACATTGTATAATGTTCAGAAAGGAGATGTCCCCATGCCCGACACTCTGCTCTCTCTGGAAAAGCAAAAAGCGCAGCTGCGGCATGATACTAAGTAGCGTTCATACGTATCCTAACGATCCAATCGAATCCACTGATACTGTGCCTGCGCTGGGGGTCGGCATGAAGCTCCACCAGCGCTTCGACTAGACGATCCTCCACCGCCTCCAGGCTGTCAAACACCAGGTTGGTGAACCATTTCTCCCGAATCTCCTCCCACAAGTTTTCCACCGGATTCAGCTGCGGACTGTAGGGCGGCAGCGGCACCAGGCGGACGTGGTCGGGTACCTCGAGATCCCGCGCCCGATGCCAGCCCGCGCCGTCCAGCACGACCAATACCCGCTCGTCGGGGTGCTGGCGCCCCAACTCGGCGAGAAACAGCGACATCGAAGCCGTATCCACATCGGGCAACACCAGGCTATGCAAGGTGCCGTCGTGAGGCCACACCGCCGCGTAGGCGTAGCTGTACTCGCGCACGATTTGCCGTCCGGCTTCGGGACGCAGCGGCCGCGGGGCCCAACAACGGCGCGGATCGTTGATGCGCCCAAAGCGTCCTTCGTTCTGGAAAAACAGACGCACGCGCTGCGGCGCGACACGTTTCACCTCGGCCCTCACGAGCCGGGAGAGTTTTTTTTGAACCGCTGTTGGAGCTGCTGGTCGCTGTGGGGATGGCGCGGCCGCGGGGCCAGCTTGCGCCAGCCGTGTCGTGCCAGCAGGCGATAGACAGTCGACTTGGGCACGGCGTGTCCGACCATCTCCTCATAGCCGGCCTGCACGCGGCTGACCTCGAGCATGCCGCCGCGTTCGGCCTCGGGTAGAAACTGTGACAGCAACTGTTGCTCTTGTTCCAGCGAAAGGTTCTGGTGACGGCGGCCGCCGCGCGAGCGGCTCTGCAGCACCGCGATCCCGTGACGCAAGTAGCGCGAATGAAAGCAGCGCACGGAGGCTTCGGACAGACCGACCGCGCGAGCGATCTGCGCCACCGACAGATCGAAGGCGGCGCGCAACCACACGCACTGAATACGCTTGAATTCCTCGACGGTGCGGGCCTGCGCGAGGATGCGTTCGATCTGCTGACGGGCTTTGGCCGAGATCGGCTGGCGAGGACGCATACGCTCTCCTGACCTCAGAAGCGGCTAGGAAGAAGCGTATCATTATGATATGTATGATTGCAACTTAGTTATCAGCGGTTGCGTGGCAGAGCGAGGCGATTTCGTCGAGGTAGCGCGCGCGATCGTCGACGACCGATTGGGTCTCGGGGATCAGGACCGGCAGGTCGCCTGAGTCCTCGACGTCACGTCCCATGGTGCGCAGGGGCGACTGCAGCCGTGCCGCCCGCAGGGCCGACGGGCCCATGTCGACGCCGCGGCGTTGCTGGCCAAGGTCGAGGGGAACACCGAGGATGCGGATGGCTGTGTCCGGCATGTTTGTTTCCCGCGGCACGGTTCGACCCTAGCGTAAAGATCGTCCGTAATCAGGCAGCGCTGTGCAGTCGCTTCTAACGCGTTAGACGGCTGGTGCAGCGGACGAAGGTACAGGGCCGCGATGACACAGGGAGTACACTGGGTTGAATCTCATGGACAGCCCCGAAGTGCATGAAGCTCATGCGCCTCTTCCGCCGCCGGTGGAGTCGGGGCAACCCCCGTTTCCACAGAACGAGCCGCCGGGGCCAAGGCTGTCGCCCTTGCCACGGGTGATGCTGTACATCGTCACGTGCGTGGCCACCGTATTGGTTGCGGCGATCCCGATTGTGTTGCTCGTGGTGTTCTGGGTAGCCGTGGCATCCGGTGACGCGGCGTCTTTGGAGAAACTGTTCGGTGATGAACCACTTCTGGGGAATGAGATGGGGCTGGTTGCGACGATTTCGGTTCTCATTGCAAATCCTGCCCTGATCTTGATGACCTGCTTTTTCATATGGCTAGTCGATCGCCGCAAGGTCGCCGATTTCGGCCTGGCTACCCGAGGACTCGTTCGAAACGTGTTGCTCGGCGCGCTTCTGGGCGTCGGATTTGTGGCGGTGAGCTATGTTGCCTTCACCGCTCTTGACTGGATACGACTCACGCCGACGACCATCTCCCTGGCCTGGTGGGTGCTGGCGACCTTGTTGGTTTATCCCCTGATCGGGTTTGCAGAGGAGTTCGTCTATCGTGGCTACCTGATGCAAACCATCGAAGAATGGCGAGGGCGGACTGTGGCTATCGTGATCACCTCGGTGCTGTTCTGGATGGTTCATCTGGGTGCCGGCAACATGCACGAACCCCTCGGGATTGTTGCGATGCTGTCAGCAGGCGTCACGTTCGCTCTGTGCCGTTACGGAACTGGGTCTCTCTGGCTACCCATATCGTTTCATGCCACCTATGATTGGGCGTTGCTGAGCTTGTTCAGCGATCCCCAACTCGGTCTTCCCGCCTTCTTTGAAGTGGAAGTGACGGTCCCGCATTGGCTGGTAGGGCCGCCTGGGTATGTCGGCGTCGCCGACCTCGCGTTGGAACTTGCTTTGTTGGCTGGCGTTTACGTGTTTATCTACCGCCCAGGGGCCAAGCGCGATCCTCTGGGGCCAGCGCCGCCGGCCGCACAGGTTGGAGCTGGCGTTGCGCAGGCCCCCAGCCAAGCAGGCCCTTACCCCGAAACCGCCGGCCCCCAGCCTACCGCGCCCGAAAACCCCAACCCAGCGAAACACCCTTAAGGGCCTGGCACGTCTAACACGATAGGGGAAGTAGAGAGAGCCGCTCTCTCCGCTTCCCCAAGGAGGCTGCCATGGTCTCTGAACTTGAAACCCGCATCGTCCAGCGAGGACAGCAGTTATACGACCTGGTCGAGGAGCAGTCACCGTCGATCTTCCGCAAGGACTACTGGACCGGGAAGGTCATGGACTGGTGCATGCACGACGAGGCCTTCAAGGTCGAGATGTTCCGCTTCGTCGACGTCTTCCCGTCGCTGGGCGAGTCGCAGGCCGTGGCCACCCACCTGCGCGAGTACTTCACGCGTCCCGGGCAGGACTTCCCCGGAGCGTTGCAGTGGGGCATCAAGTCCGTCGCACCCCAGTCGTCAGCGGCGAGTCTTCTGGCCAAGGTTGTCGCGAAGAACATCGAGAGCATGGGGCGGCAATTCATTGTGGGCAAGACCCCCGAAGAGGCGATGCCCGAGCTCGGGAAGCTGCGGAAGAAGGGCTTCGCCTTCACGATCGACCTTCTCGGCGAGGCCGTAGTTTCTGAGTTAGAAGCAGATGATTACTTAAATCGTTACTTGACTTTGATCGACGCTCTCGACCGCAAGCAGCGGAGTTGGCGAGCCCTGGAACCGGCAGGTGGCAACCTGGCCACTGCGGCCGATCTGGATTGGGGCTCGTCGCCCAAGATCAACATCTCGGTCAAGGCGTCGGCAATGGACTCGCAGATGAGCGCCCGCGCTTTCGAATACTCGATCGGGCAGGCGAAGGAGCGGCTGCGGCCGATCGTGCGGCGCGCGATGGAGATTGGGGCATTCGTCAATCTCGACATGGAGCACCAGGCCCTCAAGAGCTTGACGCTGGCGCTCTACCGCAGCTTGATGGAGGAGCCCGAGTTCCACGGCTACCCGCACACCGGCATCGCGATGCAGGCCTATCTGCGTGACACCGATCGCGACGTGGCGGACCTCATTGCCTGGGCTCGCGAGCACCGGCAGCAGGTCACGGTGCGGCTGGTCAAAGGGGCCTATTGGGACGCGGAAGTCATCGGAGCGCGGCAGAACAACTGGCCGGTGCCGGTTTTCACGAACAAGCACGAAAGCGATGCCAATTTCGAGACGGCCGCGCGGCGCATCCTCGAGAACCATGAGTATGCGGGTCTCGCCTGCGGGTCGCACAACATCCGTTCGATCGCCGCGGTCATCGAGATGGCACGGGAGCTGCATGTGCCCGAGGATCGGGTCGAATACCAGATTCTCTATGGCATGGCGGAGCCGGTACGCAACGCGCTCAAGAAGGCTGGGCTCCGGTTGCGGCTCTACGCGCCGGTTGGCGACCTGATTCCCGGCATGGCCTATCTGGTGCGACGGCTGCTGGAAAACACGGCTAACGAGTCGTTCCTGCGCCAGAGCTTCTCCGAGGCCGTGTCTCACGACGAGCTGCTGAAGAACCCCCAAGTGTTCCTCAACGGCCATGGCGGGCCAGGCGCTGTGAATGGGACAGCCTCGAAAGGGGCGGTTGTAGCAATTGCCACGGGAGGAGCCACGATGAACGCCAGGGTGGACACCGAAGACTCGAGCGGTCTTGCGAACGAGCGCCGCGGCGAGTTTCACAACGAGCCACCCTTCGACTGGGCGATGCCGGAGAATCGTGAGCGCATGGGTGCTGCGCTCGAGAGCACACGCCGACGGTTTCCGGTACGGGCACCTCTGATCATCGGCGGCCGGGAAGCCGTCAGCGGACGAACCATCCGGTCGACGAACCCCAACAAGCCCCAGGAAGAGGTCGGTCTGGTTGCGTCGGCCCGGGCTGATGACGCACTGCAAGCGATCCTCGCGGCACGGGCCGCTTTCGAGAAGTGGCGTGACGTCGGGCCGGAGGAACGCGCGGAGTTTCTCTTCAAAGCCGCCGGAGCGGCGCGACGCCGGCGTTATGATCTGACGGCGCTCGAAGTCTTCGAGGTTGGAAAGACCTGGGGCGAGGCGGACGCGGATGTGTGTGAAGCCATCGACTTCTTCGAGTACTATGCCTGCGAGATGATCCGTCTCGCGCGTCCGCGGCGGATGGGCGACGTGCCCGGCGAGGACAGCCGGCTCTTCTACGAGCCGCGCGGTGTTGCGGCCGTTATCGCGCCCTGGAACTTCCCGTTGGCTATCTCGGCGGGGATGGTGTCGGCGGCCATTGTCAGCGGCAACACCGTGGTGTACAAGCCCTCGTCAGAATCGCCTGTCATGGGGTATATGCTTTACGAGTTGTTTAAGGAGGCCGGGCTGCCGGCGGGCGTGCTCAACTACCTCCCAGGCCCGGGAGCCGAGGTCGGCGATCTGCTCGTCACTCGCCCCGAGGTGTCACTGATCGCCTTCACGGGAAGCAAAGATGTCGGTCTTCGGATCGTGCGTTTGGCCGGCGAAACCCCACAGGGGGCGATGGGCGTCAAACGAGTGGTAGCGGAGATGGGCGGCAAGAACGCGATCATCGTCGACGCCGACGCAGATCTGGATGAGGCGGTGATCGAGATCCTGCACTCGGCGTTCGGCTACCAAGGGCAGAAATGTTCGGCCTGCTCGCGGCTGATCGTGCTGGAGTCGATCCACGACAAGCTGGTCGAGCGCCTCAAGGCCGCGTCCGACAGTCTCCACCTCGGCCCTTCGGAGGAGCCGCAGTCCTACATGGGCGCGGTGATCTCGGCGAGCGCGAAGGAGAAGATCGGCCAGTACATTCAGACGGGCAAGGAAGAGGGCACGCTGGTGATCGAGAAGTATCCCGACGAGCCCCAGGGACAGGCGCCCCAGGGACACTTCGTGCCGTTGACCATCTTCCAAGACATCCGGCCGCGGCATCGCCTGGCGCAGGAGGAGATCTTCGGGCCCGTGCTCTCGATCATGAAAGTGAAGGATTTCGAGGAAGCACTTAGGGTGTCGAACGCCACCGAGTTCGCGTTGACCGGGGGCGTTTTCTCGCGGAGTCCGGAGAACATCGAGCAGGCGAAGAAGCGGTTTCGCGTGGGCAATCTCTACATCAACCGAGGCTGCACGGGTGCAATCGTCGGGCGGCATCCGTTCGGCGGTTTCAAGATGTCGGGCGTGGGCTCGAAGGCGGGCGGCCCTGACTATTTGTTGCAGTTCATGATTCCCCGCAACGTGGTTGAGAACACGGTCCGACGCGGTTTTGCGCCGTCAGAGCAAGAGGCTGGTGCGGACGGGACCGGGCCGAGAGCCTGTTCGCGGACCTGAGCACTGAGGAATCGGTTCTCAGCAAGCCTGGAGGCTTACGCCCCAGGCGAAGGCCTCGGCCGAACCTGCTATCATCTCCCCACTCCGCCTCGAACGCATGACTAGACTGACGGTGCCGGTGACTCGGCTTCGGCCCGACGCAATCTTACCCACAGCCGCCCACGGCCCTGAAGAGGACGCGGGGCTCGACCTCTTTGCCGTCGAGGAAGTCACACTGCCGAGTGGCGGTTGGGCCGGTGTCGGGACCGGGCTCGCTCTCGAGTTGCCCGCGGGTTACGAGGGTCAAGTTCGGCCCCGCAGCGGACTCGCTCGGAAGTTCGGCGTAACATTACTCAACAGTCCGGGCACGATCGATCCGGGCTACCGCGGCGAAGTTCGGGTGCTGATGATCAACCACGGTCCCGAAGAGTACACGGTGCGAGCCGGAGACCGCATCGCGCAACTCATCATCGGCAGCTACGCCGCGGTCGAGTGGGCCGTGGAGGAACAATTGGCCGTGTCGCAGCGTGGCCCGGACGGCTTCGGCTCGACCGGCACATGAGCCCGCGGCGAGGCTGCAATCGCGCCAACCCGCTAGACTGGCATTCCTCGTTCGGGCACGGTAGACTAAGGGCTAGAACCCCCTGTGGCATCGAAGTCGGCTTGCGGCGCGTCGCGTTGCCCGTCTGTTGCGCCCGCCTTTTTTTGTTACGGTCGTGTTGCCCGTGAGGCTCGCGGGCTCCCACGTTGACCGGACGGCGGGTGCGTCGGTGAGGTTCCGGGTGTTACCGGAATCGGCTGCTTGGCCGACTGGGTGCTGCGCGTTCGGAGACCAACCTGACTGCGCCGCGCCCGGATTGCCCGGTGCTGACAAGAGAGAGGGAATCGCTCATGGCCAGCCGATCAAACACCGCTTTTCAAAAGAGACTCAAGGAACTCGCCCGTCAGGAAAAACAGCGCGAGAAAGCCGAAAAGCGAACGCAGCGCAGGAGCGAGAAGCAGGGGAAAGAGAAAGACGCCAACGACGATATCGCCTGGCTCGATGAAGACGGCAACGTCATCATCCAGTAGCTGAGACCCACTCTCCTCCCTCCGACCAAGAGTCTCCCCATCGATCGCGAGGCAAGGTTCAGATCTCCGGGTCCACCGACAAGCCGATACCCAACTGCTCTAGCTTTCGGTGGAACCCCTCCGCCGTATTGAGCGTGTGAAGAAAGCCGCCGTCCGGCTTTCGATACGAGATCAAACCACCTTCTTCGAACGGCGTGACGACCACCGGGTCGGGCGCCTGGGTTTGGAACTCCCGGCTGCCAGTCGTGTCGACCGCCAGATCGTTAGGCGGACCTGCAAACTCCCTCGGCGACAACACGAACCGGCCGGGGCAATTGGGGATCGGCCGCCACGGCCAACGCGTGAATAAGTCGGCAAAGCTCACGCCGGTTGAAGACACGAAAGGGACGGTTGCGGGATGCTTGCTCGCCGCTGCATACGGTGGGCCGTCTCGATCGACGGCCTTTCTCTCAACAGGCTAGCGCATCCTGGAAATAAGTTGATGGTGTAAACTGGCCGCAGCCGATGTCGTGCAAACAGAGTCGCTGTACCTGGCGTTGCTTGCTCTTGCTGCTTGGATGCTGTGTTCTCCTCGGTGCGCCGTTGAAGGCCGAATTCGACCTCGGATTCCAGGTCATGGGGCGCTGGGACACCGGGGCGCAAGCCGGGGCCGCTGACCCCAAGAACGTCGAACTCCTTACGAAAGGCGGTTGGACCGCCGTCCTGCTGCCTTGGCCCGCCGATGACGCAGCCCGTGCGTTTGCCGATGCCTGCGACAAGGCCGGGATTACGCCGATCGCCGAATTGGGCGTCATGGAAAGTGCGCAGCAGGCACTCCAGGCGGCCGAAGAGGCCCGCGCGTCCGGCTTTGCTGCGATCGCCTTCGACGCCGCCGGGGCCTTCGACAAGCCCGAGGCCCTCCGCGACTTTGTCAAAGAACTCCGAGGGTATGACGCCTTGGTGTTCCTCACCCGCGATCAGATCGGCTGGGACGTGCCCGGCGCTCATCTCATCCTTAAGGCGGGCTTGTGGCCGGGCGTTCGGAGTCCCCCAAACGTCCTGGGACGGGGCATCGAGGTAGCCACCGCCAGCCGCGAGCCCTGGGTCGATTCCAACGCGTATCTGCTTGGTTATTTGCGGGGCATGTTTCCAGATCGTCCGGCGGCGCTCTCTTACCGCGCGGATGCGGCGGCCGGTATCTCCGGCGGTCGCGCAGTACCGTACGAGTCGCTGGAGGTCGGCTTGGTGGAGGCCAAGCTGGCGGGCGGGAACGTAGTTCTCTCGGTCGAGAACGACTACCGCCGGGCGCTTCTGTCGGGCGATGCGGAGGCCGGGGCCGCCTGGGAGTCTCTTGGGAAGACGGCTCGCTTTCTACGGCAGAACCGCGATGCGCTGGAACGCCCGAACCGTTCGCGGATCGCTGTTTCGGCCGGCACGCCCGCCGAATCGGGCGAGATTCTCAACCTGCTATACCGTCGCAATCTGTTCCCACTTGTCTATCCTATCGGGGGCCTGCCCGTGCTCGATTCGAGCCGCGTCCGGGCGCTGGTCGCGGCCAACATCCCGGCGCCAGGCCGCGGTGAGCTTCGCCGCATCGAAGGGTACGTCCGCGCCCGGGGACTGCTCGTCACGGCGCCAGCCGACCGAACGACGCCTGCCTGGTGGCTTTTCGAGGGCGTGGAGAAGACGAGCGCGGACCGAGATCGCGACCAGTACTCGTTCGGTAGTGGCCGCATCGTCGCCTACCACGATCCGATCCTCGATCCCAGCGAGTTCGCCCTCGACGTCATCGATCTGGTTGGCGTGAGAGTGCGCGACCTGCGGCTGTGGAATGCTCCGGCGGTGGTCGGCCTGGCCGCGCAGCACACTCGCTCTTCGGCGCAGGTTCACCTGATCAACTACGATACCCCGCTCGAACAGGGCTTTCCCGCCCGCGTCGACGGCGTCTTTCGCACCGCCACCCTTCGGGACGCGACGGGAGAGACGCGCCCGCTAAAAGCCGTGAAGCGCGGCGAGATGACCGAGGTCTGGATCGACCGCCTCGGCCGGCTGGCCATCATCGACCTGCACTAACCCGACCGCTTTCGGATTAAACGGGCTGACCCCCCGAAATAGAATCGCCTCTACGAACCGGGCGTGAGAACGCTGGCAAGCGGCGTAGCGCCGGGCATCCCCGGTTGCGATTCGGCTCGGACTGTGGTACACCACTTCGCCAGGGAGGTATCTATGTCTGCGAGAACCAAAACCTTGTGGATTAGCGTGAGTCTGCTGATGGCGGCCCTCTTCTGGGGGTGCTCGGGAGGCCCGTCAGGACCTGCCGCCGGAACGCCCGAATGGTACTGGCAAGCCGCGGCAGAGAACTTCGGCAAGGGCGACTTGGTGAAAACCGAGGAGCACCTCAGCAATCTCGTCAAGTCGGAGAGCGAGTGGCAAAAGCGCGGCGCTGCATGGCGGCTGGTCGTGCTAAGCGGACTGGCCCGCGGCTACATGGACCTGGGCGACGCCTACGCCGACGGCTCGAAAGAGAACCAGGCGAAGGCCGCGCAGTTCCGACTCCCGATTCAGCAATATCAGCGGGACGGGCGCCGGTTCGCCATCGCCTTGGCCGAGTCGATCGGGCCGTTCCAGAAGTTGATCGCCTCGGACGCCACGGTGACGCTCGACTTCGCCTTCCCCGGGGGGAGCCCGAACGAATCAGCCATTCTCACCAGCGTCAGTGGCGGGACGTTCCCCAAAGAGGAGCCACGCGCCGAGGCCGAAGACGCAGCCGTGATGCGCGGCGTTCTTCTCCAAGCGACCCTACTATCATCAGGATCCGGCGAGGGCGTGACCAAGGCGCGCGCGGCATTCGAGGCCGGCGCGGCCGAGGTTCCACGGCAACTCTTCCTGGCCGGGCTCGCGAAGACGCTCTATGCGACGGCCGAGTTGTTCGACCGCTTGCATCTCAATCAACCCGACATCGGCAAGATCCTTGTCCAACGATCCGAGGAGTGCCTCGAATTGGCTCTCGATACCGAGGACGAGGAGATCCAGAAGATCGCCGAGGCCGTGAAGGAAGAGATCGCGAACGACACCAAAGAGCGCGAGAAGATCGGGCGCCGCTAGCTTGTGCCCCTCTTTCGACCCGCCCGGTGAACACGCATTGCCGCGAATACGATGCAGACGGTACTCTTCCGGATCGGTGACATCGAAGTCCACGCCGAGTGGAACGATTCCGAGACCGCCCGGCTCATCTACGACGCGCTCCCGCTCGACGCCCGGGGCAACTACTGGGCGGTGAGATCTACTTCGAGATTCCGGTAAACGCGCCCTATGAAGATGGCGCCAGCGATGTCGTGGAGCCGGGAACGGTGGCCTACTGGCCGGCCGGGAACTGCCTGTGCATCTTCTGGGGGCCCACGCCGGCCAGCCACGGCGAAGAGTGTCGCGCGGCCAGTGACGTGAACATCGTCGGCAGCGTGCTTAACCCGGAGGTCTTGCCGCGTCTAACGGCGAGGGACGTGCGGGTCGAAAGGGCGTCAGCGTCGGCTAGGTACCGAGAAACGATTTCCCACTGAGCGATCCAGGCGTCGCAGCTTCCTCAACCGGTCGCCAAGCGGGCCCAAATCGAGTGCCGTCAGAGGGCTACCGAGGCTCTGGATCGACAGCGAGTGACATCGGTTGTTCACACCATCTATCCGCGAAGAGGTAAAATCGGACCGACGTGATCGGCCAAACCATCAGCCGCTACAAGATCACCGCGGATATGGACTCTACCCCGCCGGTCGCCGCCTGGTATCGTAGCCGTCTTGGAAGAACAGCCCAGATGACAAGGCGAATTCTGTTCTGCTTGTTGTGCTGGCAGCTCACATCGTTCGGGCAGGACGATGCCAGCTTCGAGGTAGTCGGTGCTGGAACACCGGATAAGCAGTCTGTGCTCAAAGGTGTCGAACGTGACTTCTTCTCACCGCTTCCTCAAGAGCAATGGAATGCGCTGCCAACCATGCTTGAAGCAACGTTTCAGTTCGAACCCAGGCGCGGCAACACCGACCGTTTGGGCGACACGTTTCTTCTCAAGGTGAGCGACATGGGAGTGAGTGTCGCCAATGAGCACTACCCCGCGATAGGCGTCAAGACCTCCTATGGGTTTCACCAAAAGTTTCCATACAACGCCATGCCCGACGACAAGGGCAAGTACTGCGCGAACCCCTGTCAATCCACGATGTATTTCCTGCTTCCGCAACCTGTTCAACGGTTCGCATTGACTTACCGTAAGGCGGCAGTGGCTCAAGGCCGGGTTCAGCGGGGCCGCTGAAGGAATCGCGCTAGAATCGGACCGTCATGATCGGCCGAACCATCTCCCACGACAAGATCACCGAGAAGCTCGGTGAGGGCGGCATGGGTGTTGTCTACAAGGCTGAGAATGGCCATGTGCCAAGCTCGCTTCTGAATGCGAGCGGTCCCAACTTTCGGCGCGGGCTCAACGGGTGATCACTTTGCGGCTGGTGCTGGCGACGTTGACGGAGGCAGGTTGGAAGACGCCCAGGACCGGAACGAATTGGTAGCTAACCCTAACCTGGACAACGCTCCCTGGAGAATTGTCGTTTTCGGGGTCCCAGGTTGTCGCAATGGTGACCCTACTGTCATCGAGAATTAGCAGGTCCTGCTTGACCCGGTTCTCCACGTCCGTCGCTGTGGCCGGCGGGGGGTGCTTGCTGCCGCGAACCATGGCATAACGGGTCCCAACTCGGGCGGCGTGTGCCACTAGGTTGTAGGCCCATATAAAGCGCCCAAAGTCCATCACGCCCACAATGGTCATCGTGAAGAACAACGTCCACGACAGCGCGAACTCAACCATGGCGGCACCCCGGCGGCTGCCCGTCCGGGCTCGCCGCACATGCCCCAAACCCGGCTGTCGTTGCGATTCTTCTCTCATGACTGGCTCCCCTTTATTGGACCCGAGCCTGTGCTCGTACGTTGAGCGGCACACTGCTCGGAATGCCGGGGAAGTTGAACAAGGTGTGAAAGTCGTATTGGGTCCGAACCCTGACGTAGATCTGCGGAGCACCCTCAGGGCAGCTTGCGGTGACACAGTTCACATCGGTGCTGCTTCCTTCGCAGCGGCAAAATCGTTCGGGAGTGACCGTGACGTCCGTCGACGAGAGGTTCTGTGCGTCGAGGCTGGAGGCGCTGCGCATGCCGGCGTTGTCGCCGGTGAGCCCGTTCGTCTGGGATCCATACTGGAGGGCTGCGCGGGAAGCATCGGCAACGGTCACCGCCGCGTAGAAGACACGTGCGAAATCGATGGTGCCCATCACAATCACACCCAACAATACGACCAGCAGCGCGAATTCGATCATCGATGTTCCTGAGGTTTTCGTGAGTTTCCTGATGTCCGTCATAACTCCCTCCCGCGGCGATCAACGCTTATTCGACGAGTGTTGGCCGGTTGATAGGGGACCCGTTCGCAAAGCTGCTGAAGGCATCCTGCACATCGAGGGTACTGTCGCTGGAATCGACCCATAGCGTGTCCGCCACAATCGCGAGGCCGCCACCGCCCAACGATGCGCCGAAGCTATCACTATGGATTTGCACCCGGTGATTCTTCACGTAGATCGCGCCGTTCACCAAGACGTCGCTATCGCTCCCGAAGAAGACGAGCGCTTCGCTGGGGGGGCGGGGAGCGCCCGGTCAACGTAGATCGCGATCCCTTCAAACGGGTCCCCGGGCGTCGTAATGCCCGTGATGTTCAATTCCGCCTGGCTGCCCACCTCCAATCCCTTGCCTTCGAAGCCGGCGTTCAAAGACTCTGTGAGGTAGATCAGCACATTGCTGCCAGAGACGCTGGTGCCGGCACCGCTGATCTCCAACTTCTCGCCGGCAATCACGTAAATACCCGGAGCCATTGTCACATCGAGGCCGCCCGAAATCTGGACACCCTTGCAGTAGACTCCAGGGTTCATGGATGTCGACGAGGGCGGAATCTGCGTTGGCGGGGAGCCGCCGGTGCAGCTATCCACGAAGCTGACCGCCGGGAGATGTCCGAGCGGGTCCACCTCCGGTGGGCTGTTGGGGATCGGCACTGGGTCCACGATGTAGCCGCTAAACGGCGGGTCGTCGCAGGGGCCCGACGGGCTACCCGTGTGGTGATAGTTGTTACCCGTCACGGAGACCGATTCGGCGGCCAGACAGGCGCCGCTGTCAACCCATAATCCCTCGGGATTCGTGGAGTTGACGGTGATTCCACAAGTCGCGGACAGGTTCGCACCTCCACTGCTGATGTAGAGCGCTTTTGGGGCGGATGGGTTGAGCGCGAAAATGCAGGACGGAGAATCCGTCATGGCCGCCACGCCCCGCGCACAGACCTCAGCCGACCAGTGGCCGAGGATGGACATGAAGAAGGTTGGCCGGTTCTGGCAGACTGTTACCTCGACGGACCCATTGGTCCCGGCGAACTCGCCGGACGGCGCGGGATGCAAGGCAGTGAGCGTAACTCCGTTTTCCCCGTCTGTAAAGCCGTTGTCCTCCGCACCCTGAACTGCGGCACTCTCGATTTCCGTGTCAGTCTTCCCGCGACGGAACGCCTGGGTGCCGTACACAGCGCCGGAATCCGCCGCCGTCTGCACCAACCTCTTTCGGAAATACAGATAGCCGAGATCGGTGGCGAGTCCCAAGAAACCGAAGAGAACGACCAACATCAACGCTCCCATGATCAGAAGCTGCCCGGCCTGCTTGCGGCGGGCTCGCTGGAGTGTTCGCACGACTGGTTATCCCCCTTGGACTCGATGAGAGCAACTCGTACCCTGTAGTAAGAATAGACTGGCTTGACTTTCGAGAGGAATTGGGGCTCTGGGGTATGCACTTGACTCCCGAAGCCCCAAGGTCTAGTATCCGGGCTCTGGAGGACTATTCGCGCACGCTGGGGAGTTTCAAGAGCGCTTCGCCTTCAGGTTTCAAAGTCAACCGCTGCCGTCCCCCCGCGGGGCGCAATGAGCGGCGGCTATAGGACCCACGACCGCTGCCCGATGGCCCCTCGAGGGTGCGGTCGCCGCAGTCGCCGACCACAAGGTGTGGGGTCGTCGGGAGTCAAGTGCATACCCCGATTGGGGCTTTCTACTAGGGAGTGTAGGACTGATGTCCTATCACCATAGGTGCCTGAGGTACTCCACTCATTACGACGTCTCTCCCGACGGGCAGCAGTTCATCATCGCCCAGCCCGTCGGTGATGCGCCCCGCCCACGATCCGCATCGTCCAAAACTGGTTCGCCAAGTTCCGCGACCGCGAGCAGAACTAACGGGCTAAGCTCGCAGAAACAAACTACATAGTCCTCATCCGCGGGATACCTGTCGCGAAATCCGGTACGCATGAGAAATCTGCCGCCTCTCCTTCTAACTTGTTCCAACAAAGGGACTTTAGGTCGAATTGAGGCCGAAGGCCATGGCGGTTCACAGATTCTCAAAAACAGTGGGGCGCAGCCCACGATTCCGCCGCTTCCGGCCGGTTCCCCCGCAGCCGCCCCGCACCGAGGGTGCTGGACAGGGCACCCAGCATGACCCCGAGCCTGTGTTCAACACCCGTTGTGGCCGAAGGCCACACTCCGTCACAGCTTTTTGAAAATAGTTTTCCCCATCCTTTCAACCACTTACCTCTCCAGATGCCCGCCGGCCCCGGTTTCCACCTTTACACTGGAAGCGAAGAAAGAGAACGGGCGATCCGCCACCCCATAGAACAGCCGATGAAACGCAACATTCTAAAGCCCTGGTCACCGATCCGCGCCGGTGTCGCGGGAGGTGACTCATGAATCAAGAATCCCTGAAGGCCTCCGTGGAAAGGGGCCATAGGTGGCCAAAGGTGGCCAAGAGCGGCCCCGCGGGACCGCTGCTTGATGGATAAGAAATGACCGCCGTCAACAGAAACAGAGCCGAGGATGTCAATCCTCGGGCCCGCGGCCTCACGCCCGCGCCTCCGTCTTACGGTCACCGCTCGGTTTCGGTCCGAATGCGGTGCTTCTGTTAGAATTGGCACTTCGTTTCGACAGGAGATGCTCTGATGAAAGCCGTACGCGTGCACGAACATGGAGGGCCCGAGGTACTCCGCTACGAGGATGTGCCCGACCCCGTTCCCGAACCCAATCAGGCCATCGTCAAGGTCTATGTCGCCGGCATCAATTTCATCGACATCTATTTCCGGACGGGCCTGTACAAGACCGACCTTCCCTTCACCGATGGACAGGAGGCTGCGGGCGTGGTCAGCGCGGTCGGGTCCGAAGTCAGCGGTCTCGCACCGGGAGACCGGGTGGCGTACTGCGGGGTGCTGGGTGGTTACGCCGAGTATTCCGCCGTGCCGGCGAATCGTTTGGTGAAGATCCCCGATGGCGTCGACGCTCCCACAGCCGCGGCGCTGATGGTGCAGGGTATGACTGTGCACTATCTGACCCACTCCACCTTTCCGTTGCAGGCGGGTCATACGGCGCTGGTGCACGCCGCGGCGGGCGGGGTCGGCTTGGTGCTGGTGCAGGTGGCTAAGATGCGCGGCGCGCGTGTGATCGGGACGTGCTCCACTGAGGAAAAGGCCGCCCTGGTCCGCGGGGCCGGCGCCGACGAGGTGATCCTTTACTCGGAGCAGGACTTCCAAGCTGAGGTCGAACGGCTCACCGATGGCGCCGGCGTCGATGTGGTCTACGACTCGGTGGGCAAGGCGACTTGGGAAGGAAGCATGAACTCGCTCAAGCCGCGAGGAATGATGGTGTTCTTCGGCAACGCCAGCGGACCGGTCCCCGCCATCGAGCCGCTCAAGTTGACGCAGAAGGGCTCGTTGTTCATGACGCGTCCCAGCTTGGTCAACCATGTCGCGACCCGGGAAGAGCTGGAGCAGCGCTCGTCCGACCTGTTTGGCTGGGTCGCCGATGGGAAGTTGAAGGTCCGCATCGGTGAGACGTTTCCGCTCGCCGATGCCGCGAAAGCGCAAGAGAAGCTGGCGGGCCGGCTCACGACGGGCAAACTACTGCTGGCGCCTTGAGGCGGTTGAGGTTTCGATGCGGAAGGGCGCGCCACGACGGTCCCGGGGCGGCCAGTCCCGGTGCCCCGACCCTCGCTGTAAGATATACATAGCATTCACGGGGCGGCCTGCGGACCCCGTGGGAGGGAATGCTGTGAGACGTGACACCATCTACCTTCTGATCGCGGCCATTGGGGCCGTATGTTTCTTGCTTCCGAGCAGCTCGCCGGCGGCGCCTCCCGAGCCTGCCGCCGCTCGGGTCGACTTCAACCGCGATGTCCGCCCGGTGCTCTCGGACAACTGCTTCGCCTGTCACGGGCCGGACGAAAACCAACGCCAGGCCGGGCTCCGGCTCGACACAAAAGAAGGCGCGTTTGCTGACCGCGGCGGCTACCAGGTGATCGTCCCCGGCAATGCAGTGGACAGCCGCTTGTTCCAGCGTGTCAGCCATGAGCAAGAGGTGGCGCGCATGCCGCCTCCGCTGTTTGAAAAGAAACCTGGGCCCGAGCAGATCGACACCATCCGGCGCTGGATCGACCAGGGGGCTGAATGGCAGGAGCATTGGGCCTACGTCACGCCTGAGCGTCCGGATCTGCCGCGGGTGCAGAACGAAACCTGGGCGCGCAACCCAATCGACGGTTTCGTTCTGGCACGGCTCGAGCGCGAGGGTTTGCAGCCGTCAGCGGAAGCCGCCAAAGCAACGCTGCTGCGCCGAGTCACCTTCGACCTCACCGGACTTCCCCCCACGCCCGAAGAAGTCGACGCGTTTCTCAACGACGACGCGCCCGACGCGTACGAGAAGCGTGTCGATCAACGGTTGCAATCCCCGCACTACGGCGAGCGCATGGCGATGAAGTGGCTCGACCAAGCCCGCTACGCCGACACACACGGCTACCACATTGATTCGCACCGCGACATGTGGCATTGGCGCGACTGGGTCATCAACGCGTTCAACAGCAACATGCCCTTCGACCGTTTCACGATCGAGCAACTGGCCGGCGATCTGTTGCCGAACCCAACCCGCGAGCAGTTGATTGCCACCGGCTTCAACCGCAATCACATGATCAACTACGAGGGCGGCGCGATCCCCGAGGAGTACCAAACCGAGTACGTCATCGACCGCCTCGACACCACCGCCACCGTCTGGTTGAGCATGACGATGGGTTGCGGGCGCTGCCACGATCACAAGTACGACCCCATCACGCAGAAGGACTTCTACCGCTTCTTCGCCTTCTTTAACAACATCCCCGAGAAGGGACTCGACGGGCAGCGTGGTAATGCGCAGCCGCTGCTGCAACTGCCTACGCCCTCGGAAGAGAGCCGGCTGAGCAGGGTGAAGCGCGAGATCAAATCCACCGAGCGAAAGCTGCCCGACGATAAGATCGCGGCACTGTTGACGAAGTGGCAGCCTGGTGCTCTTGACCAGATCGCCACTGCCTCCGGGACGGGTCTGCTCGCCCACTACCCGTTCGAAGACGACTTCCAAGACGTATCCGGCGCGGGCCGCCACGGCAACATAGCCGAAGGTTCGGTGACCTACAACGATGGCCAAGTGAACCGAGCCGTGCGGTTCAGCGGAACGACTCACGCGGAGTTCGCCAATGAGGGTGCGCTCGGCGATGGTCCGTTCTCGCTCGCGCTCTGGATGCGCGCCGAGCGCAAGACCGAGAAGACGCTGATCCACAAGATGGAAGACGGCGACAGCCGCCGCGGCGTAGAACTTTACCTCGACCGCGCCACGAAGCTTCCCGAGCTCAAGCGCGGACAGACGGTCTACATCCGACTCGTCCACCAGTGGCCCGACAATGCGATCCGCGCGCAGAGCAAGCAAAAACTGGTGCTCGGCGAGTCGCAGCATGTCACGTTGAGTTACGACGGGTCCGGCAAGGCCAAGGGACTGAGCCTCTACGTGGACGGCAAGCCGTGGGAGCTGCGCGTAACCCACGACAGCCTCAGCGGGTCGTTCGCCAATAGTGCGGCGGTCGGCATCGGCGATCCCAAGGTCGGCCGGCCTTTCAAGGGCGACATCGACGACCTACGGATCTACGACCGTGTTGTGGACGCGAAGGAAGCCTGGCAGTTGGCGGTGGACGAGCCCATCCGCGCGATCCTGGCCGAGCGCCTTGCCGACGATGCCTGTGCCGAGTACAGTTTCGCCGAGGAGAAGGACGAGTCGGAAGAAGTGCAGGTGACGCCGAAAAAGGTTCCGAAGCAAGAGAGCCGTTGCCGCGGTCAGAACGACAAACTGCGCCACTATTACCTCGGACGCTACGCCCCGAAACGCTATCGCAAGGCCTACGATCGGTTGCTTGCTCTGCGGGACCAAAAAAAGCAACTCGACTTCATGATTCCCACGACCATGGTCATGAAGCAGATGTCCAAGCCCCGCATGACGCACGTGCTTGGACGGGGCGACTATCGCAACAAGCGGGATGCCGTCAGCGCGGGGGTGCCGGGTGTGCTGCCGCCGCTGCCGCCGGACGCGCCGCCGAACCGACTGGGGCTGGCGAAGTGGCTGGTCGATCCGTCGAACCCGCTGACCGCGCGCGTCGCTGTGAATCGCTATTGGCAGATGTACTTCGGCATCGGCATCGTCAAGACGTCTGAGGACTTCGGCTCGCAAGGGGAGGCGCCTTCGCATCCCGCGTTGCTCGACTGGTTGGCGACGGAGTTCGTCGAGAGCGGCTGGGACGTCAAGGCCATGCAGCGGCTGATCGTGACGTCGGCGACCTATCGGCAGTCGTCGCGGGTGACGCCCGAGCTACGCGCGAAGGACAGCGAGAATCGCCTACTGGCGCGTGGCTCGCGTTTCCGGCTTGACGCCGACGTCGTGCGCGACAACGCGCTGGCCGCCGCCGGCCTGCTGAACCGAGAGATTGGCGGAGCTTCGGTCTATCCTTACCAGCCGCCCGGGCTGTGGGAGGAGATGTCGTTCGGCGACCGCTTCACGGCGCAGGAGTATACGCCGAGTCACGGACAGGATCTTTATCGGCGCAGCATGTACACCTTCTGGAAGCGTACGGTGCCTCCGGCGCAGCTTGCCACATTCGATGCCCCCGACCGCGAGAAGTGCACGGTCCGCCGCGCGCGAACGAACACGCCGTTGCAGGCATTGATTCTGATGAACGATCCCACCTATGTCGAGGCGGCGCGGGCGCTGGCGGAGAAGATGATCGCCGCGAGCGACGACCCAGCCGCACGGCTTGCGTACGCCTTCCGCCGCGCCATGGCCCGCGAGCCCACCGGCGGCGAGCGCGACGTGCTGCTGACGCTGCTCCATCAGCAGCTCGAGGAGTACCGCGCGAATGCCGACGCCGCCCGGGAGTTGTTGGCCGTTGGCGAGTCGAAACCGTCGGCGGCCAGCGACGCAACCGAGCTTGCCGCGTGGACCATGGTGGCCTCGACGGTCCTGAACCTCGACGAGACGATTACCAAGGAGTAGGAACGGCGAGGAGGTGCGGTCTTGAAGAGAGCGTTTTCGGCCAGCGTATGGCAAGAGGGCGCTTGGTACGTGGCACAATGTCTCGAAGTGGACGTAGCCAGTCAGGGAAGCACCGAGGAGGAAGCCCTGCGGAACCTTCGGGAGGCACTCGAACTCCACTTCGAGGAACCCCAATCGACTTTGAGGCCGATGACGTCGAAAAGTGCAAGCCAGCCTTTCGGCGGATGAATTCGATGCCTTGTAACCTTCAGACCGCCCCGTTACGCTCCCGAACAAGCCGGATACCTTCGAAAGCCGGCAAGTCACCCGGTCTCTCAAGGTTCATTGAGGGTCAACTTCACGGAATTGAGCCGACCGAGCCCGCTGTGTTTGCCGGGGTGGGCGTTTTGCTCGTCGCCACAACCATGATCGCCTGCTACCCACCAGCCCGCCAGGCGGCGACAGTCGACTCGATCAGGACACTCCGCCATGACTAGGGTTGCCTGGGCACTCCGTTGCTTTCGATGGCAGGAGGCGGATAGCTCTGGGAGATGTACGCAGCAGGGGGGTCGTCGTCAGTCCCATCAACCGATACCAATGCTTGCGCACCGATGGAGCTCGCGAATATGCCATGTGGGTCTGTTGCTCGTCGCCACGATCGCTCTCAACGCTCAAGAAAACTCGCCCGGGACAACCTTCAGGGCCGAGACAACTTTGCAGCAGATCGAGGTGCGAGTCAAGGATCGCGATGGACAGCCAGTCGCTGACCTGGTGAGAGAGGAGTTCAGCCTGAGCGAGGACGGCGAAGCCCAGGAGATTGCCACGTTCGAATACATCGGTCAAAGCGGTTACGGGGCAGCCGCGAGACTGAGTTCATCGCAGTCCCAGCCCGGCCAGCCTCCCGCCAGCACATCATCAGCACGAATCTACATCGCGACCGACTTGGCGCCTCCATCAATCATATGTGATAGCACCTGGGAACACGAGCTGTTCTTCCGGGGAGTCCAGCGTTTTCTGGATCAACTGTGGCGGCCGGGTACAGAGGTTTCCTTCAACGGTACTTCGTTTACGAGTGATCGTCAAAAGCTTTCTGAAATGTTTGCCCTGATGCGTCAGCACCCGAACGGAAGGTCGTCACCCGGGAAGAACGACTGGGTACCCCCCGTTGTCACGGGGCATGGAACCTTGCAGCAGGGTTTTGAGTGCGATTCCTGGACCGTGACCGATATGTCTGACGGCGACCCGTACAGTGAGAGTGAGAGGGTTGTAAGGACTCCCTCGGACGCCGTCCGGCAGCTCGGACGTTTGAGCCTAGAGCGCTATATCGATCTAGCCAAGAAGCTCGGTCAGGTTGAGGGCAAGAAAATCGTTGTACTGCTTTCGCACGGGGGCTAGCGCACGGGGGCTAGCGCTGGGGCGCGAAAACACCGCTGTGCTCAATCAGCTGGCGCGGGAAGCCCTTCGCTCTCGAGTCACCTTCTATAGCGTCATCGGGGTATGCACTTAACTCCCGACGACCCCACACCTTGTGGTCGGCGACTGCGGCGACCGCACCCTCGAGGGGCCATCGGGCAGCGGTCGTGGGTCCTACAGCCGCCGCTCATTGCGCCCCGCGGGGGGACGGCAGCGGTTGAATTTGAAACCTGAAGGCGAAGCGCTCTTGAAACTCCCCCAGCGTGCGCGAGGTCCTCCAAGCCCGGATACTAGACCTTGGGGCTTCGGGAGTCAAGTGCATACCCCATTAGCGTCATACCGACCGCCCTCCGCGCCCCAAACTCCAACCTGACTTCTGGGGGCCCTAGTCCGAGAATGACGGCAGGCCTTTTCGCAGTTGCGGAGAATACCGGCGGACGAGCTATTCACAGCACAAACGATTTTTCTGAGGTGTTTCATACCACTGATTTTTCTGAGGTGTTTCAACATGTCTACGATGACAACAGCAACTACTACCTACTCGGTTATTACCCCAGGGAGAAACGTGAAGAGGGCCGCTTTCGCAAGATAAGGGTGTCCGTTCGAAGGCCCGACCTCCAGGTGGGATCAACAAAGGGCTACTACGAGCCGAAGCCCTTCAGAGCGTTAAACAAGAACGAAAAGAAGGCGCTACTGGAGTACCAAGTGCTCGGCGATCGCAGCTACACGGACATACCACTGAAGATCGGTCTGGAGTTTTTTCGTGATGAGCGGCAGCATTCCTTGCTGGCTTTCAGCGTGGGAATATCCGCAGAATCTATTCCGCTGAAGGGAACGAAGAGGCGCTTGGAAGTTGCCCTCAAAATAGCCGCCAAAGCTCAAGACGTGGCGCGCAAGAAACATGCCCACATAGCCGAACAGACGGTTCGGTTCACTCTCGATCCGGCGGGCTTTGAGAAAGCACGAGCCGACCCCATGTCTCTCTTCCAATTCCCGGCTCAGATGAGGTTAAGTCCCGGAAAGTACGACTGGAAAGTGGTTGTTCGGGACGAGCGCACCGGGGCGGCGGGCAGCTATCAGTCGACCATCCAGGTTCCTGCGTTCCAAGGTGAGTTGTCTCCCAGTTCACTCCTACTGACCACCCGAATGATGAACGTGGGGTCAAATGCGAATCGTGGAGGAAGTGCACAGAAGGAAGGTGCCTCAAAAGAGCCGCCCGGTATTGACGTGGAGACGTTGAGGTTCTACCCACAGTCGACAAATCTGTTTCAGCGTCGCGAGCTAATCTATGTCGTGTACGAGCTCTACAATGTCCCCATCGGACTGTTGGAGTCACCGCCGGGGCCCAGAGTGTTCCTGATGTTAGGAGAAAAGTCACTGGACCAGCCGCCCTTCCCTAGCTACGAGGTTTTCCCGACAGCCGAGCGAAACAACCTGAGTTACGTAATCACGCTCGATACGAAGACGCTCGAACCGGGGGAGTACAATCTAGTGGTGCGTGTCCCGAACAGCAGGGACGCGATCTTTCGGAAGTTCACTCTAGCTGGCCGGTAACACATCTGCTGCTCCCGGAAATATCGGCGATCGCCCGGACCTCTCGGAAGCCTGCGGGAGTCCCGGTCAGGCCGGTCGGTAAGCTAGCTGTTGGAGCGCCGCTCGAAGAGGACCACATCCCTCCACACGCCATTGAGTCGCCCGATTCGGCGGAGTACTCTAACTTCGCGGAAACCTGGCCTTCGGACGAGTTTAAGGCTGGACTCGTTCTCGGGGAAGATCTTGGTTGTGATCTGCCGGCTGATCACGTGGCGACGGACCATTCGAGACCTTATGTCAGCCGACTTCGCTTCGCTCCCGCACAACGCGGATGCCCTCGAAAGCCGGCAGGTCACCCTCCATGCGCCGCTTCAAGGTGATGAAACCGACAAACAAATCAGAGTAGTGGCTCACAAGGTTCTGGATCCGCTCGTTGATTTGTTGCGCCGCTTTATCTTGCATCATTCGCTCCGACCAATTGCCGGCCGGAAGCGCGCGTCTCGCGTAAGTCAACTGCAGGGTCAATAGTAAAGACCGGGACGCCACGTACCGCCACAAGAAGAGAAAAATCGTGTCCCACGCTACGTTCAGGCCGCTCTCGCGCACCGCAGCCTCGACCAACCCCGGCTCACGCCGCTGGACAAGCCGCACCGCCCGGTCCACGTCGCGCGCCACGTCGAGGATGTGATCGAGCGAAAGCGTCACGCCGAGCACCTTCGCCAGCACGCGCTGTTGTTCGGACGGCTCGGCGAGTCTCTTCGATAGGACGCGCGCGAGTTGGTGCGCGGTCGAGCGGTCACTATCGAGTTTCGGATCGTGATAGCTGAGTCCCTCGGCCCGATAGCTCGTCAGCGCCAGGTCGGAGTCGAAGTCACGCGCAAAGGTCTGACCGAGGGCTACGGCCAGCGCGGGGTTTTCCTCCAGGTCGCGCGCGAGTTCGCGGCAGCGCCGGATCGGGCGGTCGAGGTCGAGATCGAGCACCCGCGCCTCCGCCCGCGCGCGGGCTTGTGCGCGGGCAAGCAGGCGGGCCAACGCACGGTCGAGATCGAACCCCAACCCATCGGGCAGACTTAGGTCCAAGTCATCGCAGAGTTGCTCCCGAGAGTAGGTCATCGGCGGGGGCGGCGCCCCTTTCACCATGTACGCGCCCGGGCTGTCGGAGACGACCCAGTAGCCCACGGCGTGTGTCCCGTCGCCGCCTTGGCTGGTTTCGACGTCATCGTCGTGCCGGGGCAACCGATAGGTCCCTGGCCCCCGTCGCCTTTGTGCCAGCCAGCCGCAGAAGGCAGCGGCGTCTTCCGCGCGCAGGCCGGCGATTGGTGCATCGGGTGACTCGTCGGAACGGCGGCCTGGGCTCCAATGGTCCGGGCGGTGGCTCACGCCGGCCGCCGGACTCTCTTCGAGAAAGGCCTCGTACTCGGCGATCGTGATCGGTTCACCGAGGGCCGATCCGTCGTCGTCGGGGCCGAGCCGCAGGTCGAATAGCGCGGCGTCGGCGGCCTGTTTTACCGAGGGGTCATCTCCGGCAGCCGACTCGCTGAGTAGCTCCTCGAGCTGCGTTCGGACAGCATCGTCTCCGGCGTCGGTTTCTCGTAGATACATCGCCGCTAGTCGAATCACGCCCGGCGACGGCGGACGGTGCGACAAGCAGGAACCCAGGATGCGCCGCCCTTCGACCGCCTTGCAGAAGAAACGCAATACCTCTCTCCACGGTGGAGTGTCCGGGAGAGTAAACAGCTCGCTGTCGGCCGCTTCGGTCCGCAGGTAGATCGCCGCGAGGAAGTGTTGGATGCTTTCGTGGACGAACGCGTACTCGCCGGGGAATCGCTCGACGACCAAGCCTGCGCCGGGCGGCATAGCCTCCTTGTAGTCGGCCGCAGTTATTACCCCCTGCGGCTCGTTCGTCGCTCGAAAGGCGAGCGGTACCGGCAGTTGGGGCCGGGCTGTCGGCTGCCCTATCGCCGGCGCCGGGGCAGTGGGCTGCCCCGCCCACAGGATCTCGCTTACCTGGCCGTATAACTCGCCGAGGTTGGAAGGCTGGTCGCACCCCTGTTCGTAGGCAAGCATGAGCATCGCCAAATGAAGCGGCCGCTCCACGATCCGTGCCAGGTGAGGCGTCTGCCCGATATAGCGGGCCAGCCCGTCGGCTTCTCGGTACGCGGCTTCCGAATCGCTGCCTCCGTGGCCGTTTTGGTCGTCAGGGACTTGCCGGGCTTGCCGTTTGCGCAGATACAGACGCCTCTGTTCATCGTCGAAAGCCTGCAAGTAGCATAGCCGGCCCGTGGACAGGCCGCCCTGGCGGTATCCCGATGGGGTGGCTGTCAGTAGGAAGGGCGCTGACGAGTAGGTCTCCATCTGCTTCGCGACCCACTCCTGGGCGAGGCGAAGCACGGCCGGGTCGGCGGGCTCATCGAAGCCGTCGAGCAGGACGACGAAACGGCCTTCCGTCAGTTGGCCTTCGATCCATTCGCGGGGCGGCGTCCAACCGCGTAGGCTCGCGTGTGCGACGATGGCATCCGGTAGCAACCAGCCGGGCGGCTCGACCTGCTCTCGACACAGGTTAGCCAGCGAGACAAACGCAGGCAGCCATTGGTCGGCCGAGGCGTCCGAGCCTGTGGGCTGACTCGTCAGCGCTAGTGCCACGTACTGGAGAAGAGTGGTCTTGCCGCTGCCGGGCGGGCCCAGGACGACGAGGTTCTGCCCTTGCTGCCAAGAGTCCTGTAGCCACGACCAGACATTGCTGCCCTGTGCCCGGTCCGAATCACCTTGAGTGGGGTATCCATTTGACTCAGGTGACCACAACATACTGTGGTTGGCCATTGGCGGCCCCCGGAAAGGCTTGCCGATAGCACCACCAAGCCTGCGATGGCCATGGCGCGTGCGTAATCCTTGATCGGCCCGAAACGCAGCCTCGTGGCCCAATTGCCTGCAGACCGGCGTCTGGCGCCCCAGGGTGCATTCTGGGTGCAGTGTGCTGGCGTCCATGGATCGACCAAACCACAACGCCTAGGGGCTACCTGAGTCAAGTGGATACCCCATTTCACCTTGTTTTGGGAGCGACGCTGAGCGCGGCCCCGCGTAGACGTCGCTCAAGCGCGGCTCGACGAAGAGCGCTTGCATCTCGGTACGTACCGGACCCTGGTGGCTCAATCCACACGGGAAGTGAATATAGCGATGCCGCTCCGCCACCGCGGCCAGGTAACGGTGCCGAATCGACGCTCCGCCCCCGGCGACGCCGAGGCTGCCCGCGACCCGTCTGCCTAGCCGAGACAGGAAGCCCGCGGTCGAGCCAAGGCTGAGCAGACCGACCTGAGCACACTGCAGGGGGATCGGCGAGGTCTGACCATCCGACACGTCGCCTCCCCCGGCCAGCCACGCGGCCGCCATGCCAGCCCACGGGAGGTGTGCCTGCCAAGGGGCAGGGAAGCCGTTCTTCCATCGAAATGAGGGCGGACTCGTCACGGGCAGCGTAGACGTACCCTGTACGATTCATCGGTAGAAGCGCCCGTAAACTTAGCGCCACCAACAAGATCGCGTAGGGGGCCGGGACCCACCCCTATTGCGTGCAAAGCGATTAAGGCGGAAAAAATCTTGACACAAGAAGTCAGCCACGGTAGTCTCGCTGTGCACGCGTGCCCAGAGCAAGACCTGCCCTCAGGAGCGCGGCCGCGTTGCCCAGTACCCAAGAAATCCCGCGAGTTGGTGTACCCTGACGACATCGAGACCAATCTCCCCAGGGGTCATTGCAATGCCGAAAGTTCTCTTGCTCGTTGCTCTGCTCACACTCCCGCTGACGCTACCCGCTCAGCCAACAACCGCTTTTACGATCGAGACGGTAGCGGGCACGCCCGGGGTAGGCGACCTGGGCCCGCTGCAAGACGCTCTTTTGTTTGACCCTCAGGGCCTTGCCCTAGACAACAGCGGGAACCTGTTCATTGCGGACCGCTCCCATAACCGCGTCCGGCGAGTCTCTAGGGCCGGCGAGATCACTACGGTCGCCGGGACTGGCGTGATCGGAAGCTCGGGAGACGGGGGGCGTGGGGTGGATGCGGCCCTGAACCGTCCGTCAGATGTGGCCGTGGACAACTTTGGCAACCTTTATATCGCCGAGACGGCCAGCAGCCAGATCCGAAGGCTGGATCTCGCCGGTATCATCACCACGATTGCCGGGCAGGGGATCGTTCGGATCCGAAGGTGACGGGGGGCCCGCCGTAGACGCCAAACTAGGTCAACCGGAAGGTGTTGCTCTTGACGGGGCGGGCAACCTCTACATCGCCGACACGCTGAACGACCGTATTCGCATGGTCGATCTCGACGGCTTGATCACCACGGTGGCGGGAACGGGAGTGGCAGGATTTAGCGGCGATGGGGGCCTGGCCACCAGTGCGCAACTGCGCTCACCTGCCGGGGTCGTGATCGGACGGCCCGGCACGCCGCACTCCGGGGCTTTGTTCATCGCTGACACCAATAACCACCGTATTCGCATGGTCAAAGATGGAACGATCACGACCTTTGCGGGCGACGGAACACTCGGATTCGGGGGAGACGGCGGGCAGGCCGCGTCAGCGGAGCTCGGAAATCCTCGGAAGTTGGACTTCGACCAGGTGGGCAATCTCTTTGTGACTCATTCGGGCACCCGTGTAAGAAGAATTCTCTTGTCCGGACAGATCGAAACCGTGGCGGGCTCGGTGTTCGGCTTCGGAGGAGATGGGGGGCCCGCCGTCAACGCAATGATGCGGTCGCCCGATGGGATTGTGACCGGCAATGATTTTGGGTCGTTCTATGTCAGCGACTCCGGCAACCACCGCGTTCGCAAAGTCAACGCGGGCACGATCAACCCCGTCGCCGGGCGGAGACATGATGGGGGCGACGGCGGCCCCGCCACCGAGGCCGATCTATTTATGCCGTACGGTTTGGAAACCGACAACCAGGCCAACCTCTACGTCGCTGACACGCTCAATCATCGCGTCCGGAAGCTCACCTTCGTCGGTCCGGAGCCGCTCGGGACGGCGGGCGTCTCCAAGGCCGCGCCCATCGCCACGATCTCGACGCTGGCCGGTACGGGAGAGAGCGGCTTCAGCGGGGACGGAGGTTTGGGTACTGCGGCCCAAATCGAGCACCCGCGGGATGTCGCTGTCGACAATGCCGGAAACGTCTATGTCGCCGATGGCGGGAACCACCGAATCCGCAAGGTGGCGCCCGACGGTACCATCAGCACCTTCGCCGGTAGTGGGAATTCGGGCTCCAGTGGAGACGGTGGACCGGCTGCGGCAGCCACCTTCGGCCTTCCCTCGGCCGTCGCGGTCGATTCAGAAGGGAACGTTTTCGTCGCTGACAGCTTCAATCACCGGATTCGAAAGATTGACTCCTCCGAGACGATTACCACCATAGCCGGCACCGGCACAGCGGGTTTCAGTGGCGACGGTGGTCAGGGCAGTAATGCACAGATCAGCACTCCCACCGGGGTCGCTGTTGATGCGGACGGCCATGTATTCATCGCCGATGCATTCAATCGCCGCGTGCGGATGATTAGCCCGGACGGAATCATCACAACCGTCGCCGGCAATGGCGGAATCGGGAGCGGTGATGGCGGCCCGGCTACCGAGGCGGGGGTCGTACCCTGGGACGTCGCCGTGGATGCAGAAGGAAACCTCTACATCGCCGACGCCGGCTCCCGCATTCGCAAAGTGACGAATCCGACCGGAACGGCGCTCGAGGGTGCAACGAAAGGCATAGCCGCCGGAACCATTACGACCATTGCCGGAACAGGTCAAGCCGGTTTCGACGGCGACGGGGGGCCCGCCACGGGCGCGAAGCTCAACGTTCCGCAAGGGGTGACCGCGGATGCTCTAGGGAACGTCTATTTCTCCGACTCATTCAACAATTTGGTCCGTGTCCTGCTACCTGGAGGCGACGAACAACCGCTCATTACCACCGAAGGCGTTGTCGACGCAGCGGGATTCGGCCCGAGACTTGCGCCCGACTCGATCGCCACCGCCTTCGTCCTCAATGGGGCGAATGGCGATGCAGAAGGAAACTCAAGCCCGCTGCCGACCCGGCTGGGTGGTTCGATTCTCGAAATTACCGACAGTCGGGGCGTCACTCGCGCGTCCGGCCTGTTTGGGATCTTCAACAACGGCAGGCAGATCAACTTCCACATTGATGAAGACACCGCACTCGGCCTCGCGATGATTACCCTCACCAGGGCCAGCGGCGTGTCGTCCACGGCTCCCATCCAGATCTCACAAACCGGCGCGGGCATTTTCTTCGTCACGAACGTCTTTAACCAGGACGTTGCCCTGGCGCAGTTTCTTCGCATTTCTGGTGGCGCGGCCGGGCCGCTGCAACTGGTATTTGACCCTGCTGACTTCTCCCTGGTACCCATTGACCTTGGCCCGGAAGGAGATGAGGTGTTCCTGGTCCTGTTTGGCACGGGGATCCGCCTGGCGGGCGAAGTACAGGCAATCCTCAACGGGGAGAACGTGACGATCTTCAGTTTCGCGGACGCCCCAGGATTCTTCGGGCTTGATCAGGTCAACGTCGGCCCCATCCCCCGCAACTTTATCAATGGCGGGACGGTTACCGTCCAACTAATCGCTGACGGTCAAGTAACCAATATTGTGATGGTCCGCTTCCAATAGGCCGCTTTGCGTCCGAAGAATTGGCTAGCTCACCCCGAGGTCCTGATAGAACCGCTTCACGTCCTTCATCTGTTCATCCGTAACGCTTCGCTCCGGCGGACGCAGCCAACGCTTCGCGACGCCGAAATGCTCCAGGGTCCCGCGCCAGAACGCGTGCGACCATTTCTGGAAGAACGGAATGTCGTAGCGGAACATCAGCTCTCGGGCGCGCTCCAAATCGCCGCTTTCCGCCGCGTTCCAAAAGCGCATCGCGATCTGCGGAGCGAACGTCGAGAACGTGCTGTAGTACGCCTGCATGCCGTAGGGCTGGTAGAAGAGGAAGCGCGACTTCTGTCCGCCGGCAAAGATGTTCAGACGCTTGCCGTACAGGTGGAACACCTCCATCGAGTAGCTCTGCGGATACTCTTCCTTGTAGGCCGAGACCTGCTCGATCGTAACCAATTGCTTGAGCGCCGGCAGCGGCACTTGGCCCTGGATGCCGAGCGCGACGCCGGACGCCTTGGCGATTTGGCGGAAGTGCTCGAACAGGCCTCCCTGGGCCCCGTGCTTGGGCAGAAACACCTGCACGCAGTCCGCCCCGAGCGAGGCGGCGTAGCGGGCGTAGTCGACGCATTGACCTGTCCACCAAGGGCCGGTGGCGGCGATCGTGACTCCGCGGCCCGCGACCGTTTCGACGACGACCTTGGTCAGGTCGCGAATCTCCTGGTAGGTGAGCCGATCGTATTGGTTATTGCCGGCGGTCAACGCGAAAATCTTCACGCCGGCTTTGGCCGCAAGCTCGATTTGATTACGCACGCCCTGATGGTCGACCTTGAAGTCCTTCGTGTAGACCGTCGGGATCGAGAGGATGGGTCCACGCAGCCTGCGCCGGAATTCCTCCGGGCTTAACGCGGATTTGGCCGGCCGCGCGCCCGGCAGGATCGCGGGTGACAAAGCGGTCGCGCCGGCGGCGATCAGAAAATTTCGACGATTGAGAAGAGTCGATTTAGCCATCATTTGCTCCGAGTGACACCAGCAAGACTGGTGAGACTATAGCAGTCCGATGAAGGGGTGCAGCAAGCGCAAGCTCGGCCCGTTTGTCGGACCGCACGCAGCCAAGCCGATCATCGACAATAATCCTTCAACCACTCCATCAAGGACCACCATGCCCGTGCGCAAACAAGACGCACTCGACTACCACGCGTTGCCCGTTCCAGGGAAGCTCTCGATCGCCCCGACCAAACCCTTCGAAACACAACTCGACCTGAGCTTCGCGTATTCCCCCGGCGTCGCCGAGGCGTGCCTCGAAATCGCGCGAGACCCGGAACTTGTCTGGAAGTATACGTCGCGCTCGAACTTGGTCGCCGTCGGGCTTCGAAGTCCAGGACATCGTCAACATGGCGGCCATCACGGTGCTCGATGCCCAAGAGGGCCTGCACCGCACCCGTGCCACCCGTGTTGGCGCTTGAGGCCGGCGAAGGGCCTGGCTGACCGCATCTACGATCTCTCCACCCACTCGACAATCAACCGCGAGATCTCAGCCAGGATGTCGGCAGCTTGCGTCTCCCGCCGATGGTAGTACGAAAACAGCGAGATCAACAGCGGCCCTCGCTCTAGGTAGACAATCCCCACATCGGCCTTCACCCGCCACGTCCCGCCGACCTTGTGCGCAACCACGGTATCCGGCGATAGATGTTTAGGGATTAGACTACGGCTCGATGTTTGCTTGAGGAGCTCAAGCATTTGCACTGAAGCAGAATGACTTATGATCTCCTTGTCGTAGATCCTCCTAAAGATCGCGGCCATCTCCCGTGGGGTCGTCACATTGCTGGCGATAGAGCTGTCCGCAAAGCCGGCCTCGACCAGGCTCCCCGCACGAGCCCGGTCTAGGAGGATCTGATCAAGTTTCGGCGAGCCGACGCGGGAGTCAATGCCGGCCATTTGATAGTGCATCTCGGTGCAGTTGCCCGCGACGTGGGTCTTCGGGAAGCCCAACTCTCGTAGCGTCGCCGTGACCGCGGATGGCGGCAGCATCTTCATCAGCGTGTCGGTGGCGACGTTGTCGCTCTCGGCGATCATCAGGCGGCAGTACTCGAGCAGGGTGGAGTCCGGCTGATCCACCCCCTCCTTGAGCTTGCCGGTTCCGTGGTGTGAGATGCCTTTGGCGATGGGCCTGCGGTCATCGAGGAGCAGCTCGATCCGTTCGGCCCGTTGGAACAGCTCGATCATCACCGCGACCTTGAAGACGCTTGCGGTGGGGAAAAGGTCGTCGGCCTGGTAAGCATATTGTTTGCTGCCGGAGAGGTCCTCGGCATAGATGCCAACCGAGCCCCGGAACGGCCGCAGCAGGGACCGCACCCGCGAATGAAGTTCCGCGTTCTCCGGTGGGACGGAACTACCGCACCCGAACCCGCCACCAGCGGCCAGGGCGACACAGGTCAAGATGGCTGACCGGAAGGTGTAAACAGAGCGACCGATGCGGCTTGAGTAAGACTTCAATGTGCGGGAACTCCTCTTTTGCAGCGTCCGAGGCAGTATAGCTTTAGCTCCACGTGCAGTCAACGCAGTGGGCCTTGGTGTGTCGTCAGAACCGATGTAGTGCAGACCTACCCTCTTGAAATGGCTCCAAATCCGTGCCAAGGGCGCCACAGAATGTTTTTGCGGCCGCACCGCAGACACAAGGACGGCAAGGACCAATCCGGAACAGCTCTGGACGAGCTACATCCAACTGACCGAAGCTGAAGCCACGTTTCGGGCACTGAAGAGCGAACTGTCCATCCGGCCGATCTTCCACCAACTGGAGAGGCGGGCGAAGGCCCACATCCTGGTGGCGTTTCTGGGCTACGCGATGTGAGTGACGCTGAGACACTTGCTGTTGCGCCGGCGGTCGGATCTTTCTCCGGCGCGGGCGTTGGATCTGCTGAGCCGGCTGCCTAGAGCCGACATCATTCTGCCGACCACGGAAGGTCGCGAGATCCGTCTGCGACGGATCACGACCCCGAGCGCCGAGCAGCCATCGCTACTGGATCAACTGGGTCTCGAACTGCCGAAGCGGCTCAGTTTTGACACGGAATGTAGTGCAGACTTTGCCCAAGCCAATACTCATTCCAAAGAACTTACTCGGCCTGTGCCCGTCGCTGTGACGAACTTGGGCTAAAGCGGGGTCCAAGGGCCTGAAGCGGAGGGGTGGGTCCTGCGAACCAACCCAGGGTTTCACCCAGCGCCGGTATTACTGAAATGCGTTCAGGCGTGACCGGCGTACCGGCTCCCGCATGCCATGCTCGACCATCAGGCCGCGAGAAATACGGCCCAAAGCAGGCCTACAAGGGGCTAGCCCAGGCAGCCTAGTTGCCGTTCTTCTTGCGCTGTTCCTTCTCTCGCTCGCGCTGATCGAGGATCTGTTGGTAGGTGTTCCGCTGTGGGGCATCGAGCAGCGCCATGATGCGCTCCCGGCGTTCAGCACGCAGCACCTCGATCTCGGGCTTGATGACCTTGCGAGCCTCATGGTAACGTTCCCCGATGTCATTGAGGATCACGTGTACCTTGTCGATCTGGTCGGGCTTGAGCGAAAGGTCGCGCGTCAGCTCCATGATGAGCCGCTCGCGGTATCCCTTAGGGGAAGGAGCGCTCGTTTCCAGGGCGGCGCTTGCACCCTGGACGTTGAAGAATCCCGCCGCGCCGAACAACGACCCCGCCGCGAAAACCAACGCCAGATAGATCAGGACGTCCGTCTCGATTGTCCGGTCATTGTCCGTTCTCCGCAAGCAGCCACAGGTTGAAGAATCGGTGAGCCGCCGCGCCGAACAACGACCCCGCCGCGAAAACCAACGCCAGATAGATCAGGACCGTCCGTCTCGATTGTCCGGTCATTGTCCGTTCTCCGCAAGCAGCCACAGGTCGCCGTCGTACTCCGCCAGCGCATCGGCGGGCACCGCGTACAGGTAGCTCGCCGATATAGGCTCGGCATCGGATGGCGGCAGGTACCGCAGCGAGCCGACCATCACGGCGGCCACCAAAGCCGAAGCCGCGGCCAGGCGGGTGGCCCACCAGCGTAACGGCTCGATCCAGTTCGGCACTTGGCCCGCCTCGATGCGTGCCCACAGGCCTGGCATGAAATCAGGTGAGCCTTCCGGATCGGGACACGCGTCCCGATAGGCTCTCCATAACTTCGTTAACCGCTGTTCAAGGTCGAAAGACATGGTATCTCCCGTGTGGCGCAGTGTATCAAACCTTGCCCTGCTCCTTCAAACCCTGCAGGGCCTTAAGCAGCACGCACGGGCTTGCGCGCCCGAAACAACCGTACCTTGATGGCGCTTTCCTTGACGTTGAAGATCTCCATCAACTCCCTCAGCGACAATCCCTCGACTTCCTTGAGCGTCAACAGCACGCGGTCCTCATCAGAGATCTCGTCGAAGAGCCGTTGGACCGTTTCTCGAATCTCCCCTTTTCGCTGCTCCTCATCGTACTCTTTCGTCCCCAGGGCAGCATCGGCGCCGCTGACCTGCTCCTCGCTAATATCGGCCATCCGGACGCTGGCCGAACGCCGCCGCTTGCGCAGATAGTCGTAGGTCGCGTTCCTTGTCAGCCGATAGAGCCAAGGCTCGAACACCGCCGGACTACGCAACTGGTCGAGGGAGTTATAGAGCCGAGCGAAAACATCCTGGCCCACGTCCTCAACATCCTCGACACGTCCAATCAGCCGATAGATCGTGCCCAGCGTCCGCTTGCGGTACGCCTGGACGATTCGGTTAAACGCCTCGGCGTCGCCACGCTGGGCGCGCTCGACCGTTTCAAGCTCGACGAGCATCCCGGACCGTTATTCCTTGGGAAGAAGGCACGACTGCGCGCCGATGCCACCACACACCCTTCTTCCCTTACGGTCCGATCATCGCTACCGTCGGGGCATCTAGTCGAAGGGGCGCTCAGGTAGACGTATAGGTTACTGCATTCTTCCGGGAGACCGAAAGCCGGTGAGGGACGGCGGAGGGTGGGGTTGGCGGCGATGCGGCCTCAAACCGACAATTCGGAGTCCAGGGGGCGTAAGCTTGCCGAGAACCGATTCCTCGGTTCTCAGGCCCGCTGTCAACAGCGGCTTCTCGGTCGCTGGGCGTCCTGAGTCCCGAAGAATCGAGACTCGGCAAGCCTGGAGGCTTACGCCACAGGCAGCCAGGACCCGTCAGAACAGACACCCTTGTTCAGATGGCGTTATATCAGAAGGCCAGAGTCGCCCAGCACGCGCGCCGCCTACCCCAGGTATGTGTAGTCGTCAAGCACGAGCGACACGGTCGCCAGCACTTCGCGCTCATCGTCATCGGAGATCAGCCCCAACTCCTTGCGGTCCGACAACTGCTTGGCCAGCGAGTCGCGAAGCTCGTCGGTATCGTGGCCGGTGTATTCGATGACCTCACGAACGGAATCGCCCCGGATCAACTTATCGATGTTGACCCGCCGGTGTTCATCAACGGTCACACTCGCCTCGGTCACCACACCGAATAGGTTGTGCAAATCTCCCAGCGTCTCTTGGTAGGCGCCCAGCAACAGGAAGCCCAGGTAGTACGGTTCGCCGTCGCGGAGCGAGTGCAACTCCAACGCTTCCTTGACGTCTTTCACGTCAACGAACTTATCCACTGCCCCGTCGGAATCACAGGTGATGTCGCACAGGATGCCCCGCTCTGACGGAACCTCGTTCAAGCGATGAATGGGCACGATTGGGAAGAGCTGGTCGAACGCCCAAAAGTCCGGCAGCGACTGGAACATCGAGAAGTTGCAGATGTACTTCGCCGAGAGCAACCGGTCGAGATCATCGAATTCCTCGGGGCGTTGCTTCAAGAGCCGCGACAGCTTGGCCGCTTTGCGGCAGATGTTCCAGAACAACCACTCGCCCTTGGCCTTGTCTTCGAGATCGAGGTAGCCCAGCTCGAATAGCGCGTTCAGCTCCTCGCGGTGCTGGATGGCGTCGTGATAGTACTCGCGAAAATTCTTCGCGTGAATGCCCTTGGCCACATCGATCAGCTCCAGCACGGGGCCGGACTCGGATTCCATCTCGCCGATCGAGTAGTTGCCGAGCGTACCCGGCGCGATGACCTTCTTGACGTCGGCCACCAGCATCGAGTGATAGCTGACCATCGCCCGGCCGCATTCGGTGACGATGACCGGCGCGGGCACTTCCTCTTCGTCGCAGACGTCCTTGATGGAGTACACCACATCGTTGGCGAACTCTTGCACCGAGTAGTTGACCGAAAACGCCGAGGCGGTCTTACTGCCGTCGTAGTCGACCCCGAGCCCCCCGCCAACGTTGAGGTACTCGACCGCGAACCCCATTTTGTGGACCTTGGCGTAGACCCGTGCCGCTTCTTTGACCGCCTTCTTAGCGCGCCGGATGTCGGTGATCTGCGAACCGATATGGAAGTGCAGCATCTTGAGCAGCGCCGTCTTGCCGGCCCGCCGCAACATCTCGAGTGTGTTGACGAGGGCGATCGTCGTCATGCCGAACTTGGCGAACTCGCCCCCCGAGCCCTCCCACTTGCCGCTCCCGCGCGAATAGAGCTTGACGCGAATCCCCATCCTCGGCTCGACTCCGAGCTTGCCGGCCAGATCAAGGCCGGCCGCCATGTCGGCGGGATCTTCGATCACGATGACGGTCTTCTTACCCGCATGGTCGGCCATGACGGCGGTGCGCAAGAAGAGGTCGTCTTTGAGGCCGTTGCAGACGATCAGCGCGTCGTCGGCCAGCGGCATCGCAAGCGCCGCGATCAACTCGGCCTTGCTACCCACCTCCAAACCGTACAGATAGCGCGCGCCCGAGTCGACCAGGCGCCGCACGACTTCCACTTTCTGGTTCACCTTGACGGGGTATACCGCCAGATGCCGGCCGGCATAGTCGAACTCCGCCATCGCGTTGCGAAAGGCTTGGTGCAACGCTTCCAGGCGCTCGTCGAGGATCTGAGGAAAGCGCAGCAGAAACGGAGTCGAGTGGTTTTGCCTCGCGAGGTCGAGAACGACTTCGTGAACATCGATTGCCCGCTGGGGATCTTTCCACGGGGCGACGGAGAGATTCCCTTTGCCGTTAACGTGAAAGTAGCCGAAGCCCCAGTCGTCAATTCCGTAGGTCTTTGAAACCGCCTCGGCCGCGCCGGAACCGGCCCGCACGGCAAGCACATTAGGGGAAGCAGTGGCCATGGTCCTCTGTCTCCGCTTCGAGCGTGTTCAACAGCAAAAAGGCAGCCCCACTGGCTGCCGCAAAGTTCATCATAACCAAAACTAGAACTCGCGCCCTCGCCGGGAAGGCTAGTACCGAAATCTGTACCGAAGCTGTGAGAACCGTCCGTCGAGCCGGTTCGGTACAACCGTGGCGCGGGCTAAGGTCTGCGGCCGGCGGAGTTACATCCGCGGCTCGATCGTGGCGGGTAACCGGCGTCTTCAACAGGCAAGCTGGCGCATCACTTCAGCGGCCCGCTCGACGGCCGGCCCCGGACTCGAAAGAATGGGAACTCTCCGGCTCTCGTCCGGCATTGCGTCCACCACGCGTGCCATCGACGCCTGCGCCAGAACCACCACATCCACCTCGTCCACCAGCTCGGTGAGTTTCGACATGACGATGCGGTCGTGAGTCTCAGCATCACCGGCACTGACAGCCTCGAACGCGCCCTCACACAGGCACGAGACCACTTCGCAGCGGCGTCCGGCGCTGCCCGCTCGCGTCTTGAGTAGCTCCACGGTGGGATCAAGCGTGCTCCGCAACGTCGCCGCCACCCCGATGCGGCGGCCCGCCGCAATCGCTTCGTCCGCCATGGCCTCGTCGATACGAAAGACGGGAACGTCAACGACCGCCCGCGCGGCTTCCACTGCCGGACCAATCGACGAGCAGGTGACCATCACCGCGTCCGCGCCCGCCTCCTTCGCCGATTGAACATACCCCACCAAACGACGCCGGGTCGTTTCGCTCAATTCACCGTCCCGGAGCGTGTTCTTGAGCAGGCTCTCATCGAGGATGTTGAAAACCTCCACCTCGGGAATCGCGTCGTGGAACAACTTCTGGAATATCGGAATGAGGACGTGAGCTGTGTGGATCAATGCAATCGTTTTGGCCATGACTCCCTGAGAGATTCGCTGTGAGATTCGCTGTGAGATTCCCTGCGAGGTTCCGCGAGCGAAACTCCTCGACTCCATTATTCCAAGTCAAGGGAACCTCGATCCACTACAATCGTACCTTCAGGGTATGCACTTGACTCCCGAGACCCCAACATATAGCATGCGGGGCTGTGGAGGACTACCCGCGGACGCTGGAGGAGTTTGAGGGGCGTTTTGCCACTGAGCAGGCGTGTCGCGAGTATCTGATGCAACTGCTCTGGCCACAGGGTTTTGTGTGTCCCCGCTGTGGAGGGCGGAGAGCTCGGCCCAGCCGGCGGGGCCTGCTGCGGTGTGGGCAATGCGATTATCAGGCTTCGGTGACGGCGGGCACGATTTTCCAGGACACGCGCCTGCCGCTGCGCACCTGGTTTCGGACCATGTGGTGGGTGACCAGCCAGAAAAACGGGGCGAGCGCACTGGGACTGCAAAGCATCTTGGGTCTGGGAAGCTACCGTACCGCCTGGGCGTTGCTGCACAAGCTGCGGCGCGCGATGGTGCGGCCCGGCCGAGAACGGCTCAGCGGTCGCGTGGAGGTCGACGAGACCTATGTGGGGGGCGCAGAAGAGGGACTGCGCGGACGGCAGACGCAGAAAAAAGCACTGCTAGCCATCGCCGCCGAGGAAGACGGCGCGGGGATAGGAAGGATCCGTATGAAGCGCATCCGCGGAGCGTCCAAGCAACAGCTGCACGGCTTCATCCAAGAGGCTGTCGAGCCCGACAGCACGATCCACACCGACGGCTGGGAAGGGTACGTCGGCCTGGAGGCGCTTGGCTATCGGCACGAGTACGACTTTCTGGCCGGTTCGAGCCAGTCGGCCTCCGAGCTGTTGCCCCACGTTCACCGGGTGGCTGCCCTGTTGAAGCGCTGGTTGATCGGGACGCACCAAGGCGCTGTGAGCCGTGAACACCTGGACTATTACCTGGATGAGTATACGTTTCGATTCAATCGACGACGCTCTCGTCACCGGGGAAAGCTCTTCTACCGGCTTGTACAACAGGCCGCGACCGTTGGGCCCACGACCTATTCAGAGATGGTCCAACACCTACGCGGCAGGCGGACCGGCCAACCACAAGATGTGGGGTAGTCGGGAGTGAAGTGCATACCCCGATCGTACCTATCTGTAGGCAAAGCGGCGGAACGAGCCCCTGGACGGCAACCACCGGGATAACCAAAACAAGACCGGCATGACAACCAAGACCCTCACCGCGGCTCGCGCAGCAGCCCTTCTGCTCTTGCTTGGCGGTGTGCTCCCGGCACAGCAGCGACAGGACCGGGTTGCCGTGGGCGAGCAGATCCGCATCGAGGCGGGGGAGACCGTTGGCGACGTCCTCTGCGTGCTCTGCTCGGTCGTGGTCAAGGGCGTGGTCCGCGGCGACGTGGTAGCAGTCGTCGGCCACCTGACGCTCGACGGTGACGTAGAGGGCGACGCTCTGGCGATTACCGGCCACACGGAAGTGAGGGGCAAGGTTGGCGGCGACGCCACAGCCATTGTGGGCGACGTCCGCCTTCGGTCGGGAGCGCAGGTTGGCGGCGATGCCACGGCTGTGTTCGGGCGCGTGAGCGGCGTGAAGCAGGCCCAGCTAGGCGGCGACGTTACGTCGATTCGCTCGGTCGTCCCGATCATTGCCTCGGGTGTGGTCGTTCTTCTGATCGCGTGTCTGCTGGCAGCGCTCTTCATCCAGCCGTTGCTGGCATTGCTGTCGGCGGCCATTCTCGGCGAAAAACGTCTGGCGGTATTGGCTGAGACGGCTCGGCGGCGAGCCGGCATGTCGTTTGTTCTGGGGCTGGGGGTGGTCGTGGCGTCGTTCCTGTTGAGTGTGATCTCGGTCGTCATCCCCTTGTGGATTCCCGGCCTGCAGTTTCCATTCTCCGCCGTGATCTTTGTGCTGGCCGTTGTGGGCTACGCGGGTATCAGCTTCTGGGTGGGACATGGCATGGCCTCGCGTGCCGGTCCGCTGGTCGCCGTGCTCTTAGGGGCGGTGCTGATCACGATCTTGCAACCAATTCCGATCGTGGGCTGGCTGGCGGGGTTCATCTTCTTCATGATGGCCCTCGGCGTGCCGTTGCTGAGTGGATTTGGCACCTCGCCTGATTGGTTGACCGCCCGCGCCAGGCGAACGCCCACTGTTGCGCCGTCGAATCCGCCCACGAATCCAGTGGCGTAGCCACCGACCCGATACCTGCCCAGACTCGAACGCTACAGATCCTTCATGCGGGTGCGACCGCAATCCGGCAGGGGCGTGCCGTCGACGGAACGATCGTCCCCCAGGCGATCACGGTGACGTTTGAGTTCCGCCCGCAGCTCCTCGACACGGTCCTTGTGTGCCGGACCGCCGTAGAGGTTCTTCGTTTCGTGTGGATCGTTCTCGAGATCAAACAACTCGAAGCCTTGCGGCTCTTGGATGTAGTGCGTCAGCTTCCAGCGGTTGGTGCGAATACCGCGAAGCTGCCCCACGCAGTGAGCGCCGGGGTATTCGAAGTACTCGTACATCCATGACGTGCGCCAATCCGCGGCCCGGCCTTCGAAGATCGGCCGCCAACTTGCACCGTGTCCCTCGATCGACTTGGGCCGCTCAACGCCCGCGTAGTCGAGAATCGTGTGGCAAACGTCGTTGTTGAGCACCATGTGCCGCGCGTCGACCTGGCCGGGCCGAATCGCCGCCGGGTAACGCGCCAGCATCGGCACGCGGATCGACGGCTCGTACATCAGCCGCTTGTCAAACATGCCGAGTTCGCCGAGGAAGAACCCGTTGTCGCCGGTGTAGATGACGAGCGTGTTCTCAGCAAGGCCTTCGTCGTCGAGGTAATCGAGCACGCGGCCCACGTTGTCGTCGACCCCAAGTAGTGTCCGGTAATAGTTCTTCAAGAAGATCTGAAAGTTGCGCTTCTTCCGTTCCTCGGCCGACAGACCCCGCGGCGCGCCGCGCTCGCGGAAGTCGGGCATGTCGCCGATTTGCATGTCGGTGTTGCGCACGGCAAACGGGCGGTCATCCAGCGGCGTGTTGAACGACGGCGGCTCGGGAATCTCGATGTCGTCGTAGACCTTCTCGTGGCGCTTGGCGGGGAACCAGGCCCGATGCGGTGCCTTGAACTGCATCTGTACACAGAACGGCTTGTCTCGCGGACGTGTCTTGAGCGTTTCCAAGCACTGGTCGCCGATCACATCGTCCACGTAGCCGCGGAACTGGACGGGTCCGTCGTTTACGATCATTTGCGGATCGTGGTAGCGTCCCTGGCCAGGCAGAATCGCCCAGTGGTCGTAGCCCTTGGGGTTCGACTTCATGTGCCACTTGCCGACCATCGCCGTGTAGTAGCCCGAGCCCTGCAGCAGCATCGGGAACGTGGCCACGTTCGACCGCAGCACGCTCGATGAGTTGAGGGTCAGCGTGTCCCCGAGGGGTCGGTCCTGGCGGCGGTAGTTGAAGATCATGTGTGAATCGGCGGGCGGTCCGCCGGCGTTCGTCGTAACGCCGTGTGCGTGGGAGTAGAGCCCGGTGAGGATCGTCCCCCGGCTCGGCGCGCACAGTGAGTTGGTGACGAAGCCCTGGGTGAAGCGCACGCCGCCGGCAGCAAGGCGGTCCATGTGGGGCGTTTTGAGGATCTGGTTACCGGCGCAGCTCATGGCGTCCCAACGCTGGTCGTCGGTCATGATGAACAGGATGTTGGGGCGTTGCGTTTGGCCTTTGGCGATGTGAGGGAAACCGCTGACGAAGGCGGCCCCGCCGAGGGCCTTGAGCGCTTGTCGTCGATGCATGGGGCAGATTATAAGGGAATCCCTCTGGCGCCGACCGACGCCGTCATCGTGGCCGAGGAGCGAAGGGCCTCTTGCTAGATTCGCGGCGGACGGTATTTCTCAAGCTTGCCCGCGTCGAGGGTCACACCGAAACCGGGGCCGTCCGGTACGCGCAACCGGCCCGCGTCGTAGGTGAAGACGGGCGTCACCACATCGTCTTCGAGATGTCCCGGCCCGATCAGGTCCGACGCCACCGTCACTGCCTTCGACGACACACCCAGGTGCAAGGCCGCCGCCGTTCCAGGACCGAGTTCCACCGTGCTGCCCAGCAAGACCTGTACACCGGCGGCCTCGGCAATCTCGGCGAGCCGTCTGGCGCGACTGAGGCTACCCGTTTGGCTCGGAATAATGTTGAAGATATCGACCGCCTTGTGGCGCACGAGGGCTACCGAAAACTGGTCCTCAAAGTCGCCCACATGCTCAATAATCTTCGCCGGGACCGCCCGGCGCACACGAGCCAGCGCCATTGCCGCTTCGTCGGGATTCTCGTTGACGAGTTGGGGCCGGTTCTTCGCGATCTCCCGTGAGGCCGCCTCGACGGGAGTCTCCACGGCGTCGACGCCCACTTCCGCAAGCTTTCTGATGTTCTCGATGGCTTGCTCCTCAGTCCACGTTCCACTGGGATCGACCTTCAGGTACGCCTCGGCACCGGCGATCTCGCGGATGGTTGCCACATTCTCCCTGTCGGCGGCGAGGTCCGAGCCCACCTTCAACTTGAAGGCGCGAAACCCCTGTTTAACCCGTGCCTCGATTTCTTTCGCGTCGACACTGGCGTGGCGTACGAACGCCACCCACGAAACCGGCACGTGCATTCGATGCCGCCCGCCAAGCAACTCATAGGCCGGGACGCCCATTACGTTCCCGGCCAGGTCCAGCAGAGCCATATCTACGGCCGCCCACAACATCCGCCGCAGCTCCACGTGCCATTGCCGGGGAATCGCCTCGGCCACGGTCTCGCTCAGCCGATGGCGATCGGAAGCGTCGGCGCCTACCAGTTGCTCGGAGAGAAAGCGCTCGAACTCGCCAACCCCTGGCGCATTCCACGCGGGCTCCACGTCGGACAACTCGCCGACTCCCCTTGTCCCGTCACCGGAGATGAGTTCGACCAGCAGGTAGAGCGATGCCGATTTGCCCGACGGCTCAGAGTCATCGACACGAGTCCGATAGACGCGTCGCATCTCGACCGGATGCACGCGCACCGCGGCAATACGGAACGAAGACCGAGCCCGCGCATGGGTCGAGGTCTTGCCTTCCGGGTTGCCGCAGGCGGTGATCAGCCATGGGCTGCCAACGCCGGCCATGGCTCGGCCGAGCAGGGTACGTCGTGTCAAGAAGCTCAAACCTCCTGATCGTTCTTACGCGCGAGCGTAGCATCTTCGCCCGTCCACACGCTTGAACAATCGATGGTGGTAAAACCTTGAACAGGCCGGCCTTGCCGTTGGCCGGGAGACGATCCATGAAGCTGCGCGCCTTGACCGTGTTCATCGTCGCCTCGTCGGCGCTCCGATTGGGTGTTGCTTCGATGCTGGTTGCGGCCGGCTCATCGGCCACGGCCCAAACTACGGTTGCGGACGATGGGGTCATCTCGTTTCGAGTTCGCTTTGGGATGACCGACAAGCAGGCTCGGTCCTGGAACGGCGAGCTCAGCGTCTCGAACGGTGAGGTCTTGGAGCTGCGCAACTGGGCGCCCCATCCCTCTGAAGAGATCTTGGGCAACAGCGGCTGGTCGCTGGCCACGCGGCAGAACAAGGCCCGCACTCGCCGTGCCTTCCAGAAGGAGTATCACCGCGGAACGCTTCCCTACATGGACTATCCCGGCATTGTGGTGGATGCCAGGGTCGTCCGGGGTGGTAGCGTCAGATTCAAAACCGAGCAGGGCGATTTCGCTATCAACCCGCGTGAGCTACGGGCCGGGCGTGCTCTCACCTACCTGGATGGCGCAGTCGTCGTCGACCGCGTCCCGACGGCGGACGTCATTTCGACGTCTGACTACGACAACGATTTCGCCACCATGCTCGATGGCGACAATGGGCTCGATGGCGACGAAGGGCAACCGTGGGTCGCGTGGGTCGCCTACCGCGACAGGGGAAACTACATACTCACACGGCGATTCGACGACGGCGGCTGGGGGCCCGCCGTGTCCGTCGCGGATCAACCGGCCGATATCTACCTGGCCCAAATGGGTCGTGACCCCAAAGGCCGGCCGTGGGTCGTGTGGTCGCAACAAGACGACGGCAACTTCGATCTTTACGGAAGCTACTGGGACGGTGAGCAATGGTCCCGCGCGGATCGTCTCACAACTAATCCGCAACCAGACATCGAGCATGCTCTGACGACGGACGCCGAGGGTAATCTGTGGCTCGTGTGGCAAGGGTTTCGCAACGGCAAATCCGACATCTTCGCTCGACGCTACGTTGCTTCAGAGGCTTCGGAGGCCTCGGAGGATGGCTCGTCGTGGTCGCCCGAGGAGAAGGTCTCCACGTCTCCGGCCAACGATTGGCAGCCAGCCGTTGCCGCCGATGGCCGCGGCTCCGTCTACGTGGCCTGGGATACGTACGACCAGATACATTTGCACTGTGCGCTCGAAGTGCCAAATCGCGGCTTCGAGATGGGGCTTGCGCCCGTCAAGCGACTGCAGGCCTTGACCGTACGTGCGGTGAGCTACGCGCGGCGCCCTCTCAGACGTGAGACTCACCAAGGAAGCTCCCGTCTGCTGTGACAGGCCAGGAGGGTGTAGGCTGTGAGGGCCGGAGTGATCGAAGACGGGCCACTCGCCCGCCACCGTAATGCCCGAGTTCAGACCGTCGAACGAATTTTGGCCGGTGGCCGGTATCGCCGTTGAAAAGACCATGGCGCAAGCGAGAATGATCCGCCTTGTATACCGGATGTGTCGTCTCAACGACATCTAGGTTGCGCCTTTGCCCTTGATATTATCACGCGTCGTTGGATACACATAGTGGCGAATCAACGCGGTCTCCCCCTCGATGGCGAGCGCGGCGGCGTACTCCGGACCCACGTCGAGAGTTTGTCCTGACCAGGCGCCAGCAGCGTCTTCCGAGCGAAGTGCTACCACCTCGCCGTCGGGGCCAAGCTCGACTTCCGTCGTCGGTAGTCCAGAGGGCAGACCCTCTCCACGGGCCTTGATGTATGCCTCCTTCGCCGTCCAGTAGCGAAAGAAAGCGCGAGAACACTCCGCCTCAGGCAGTGCCGCGAGAGACGCGACCTCCTTCTTCGAGAAGAAGCGCTCGGCAATCTTGATGTCAGATGCGTCCGCACGGATGCGCTCTATGTCTACACCCACACGGCGACCCGTCGTGAAGGCATAGAGCACCCGTTCGTGCGAGTGCGACAGGTTGAACTCGACCGCTCCGGCGTCTGAGCCCGCGAGGGCAGGCTTGCCGTTCTCGTTGTAAGTCAAGCGCAGGAGGGAAGGGTCGCGATCGAGGTAGCGAGCCACCAGCCTGCGAAGGATGCCACGAGCCGCCGCAAAGCGATCGCGGTCGCGTTCGAAATGAAAACGGTTGGCACGGTCAATCTCGTCCTCGGAAAGGATCGCCCGATAGTTTTCTAGATGGCTTTCCAACGACAATGCATCGCTGCCCAACATGGCCTGCCAGACATGAACCTCATCCACCGGCAAAGGAAGTATCGACGGCGCTTGATCCCAACCGCCCAGCGGCTTTTCCGTGACAGTCGATGGCGAAGGAGATGACATAGCCCGGTGAAGGTAGATCGCAAACTACGAAAGACCCAGCTTCTCGGCAAGACCGATGCGTTGGAGCTTGCCGGTCGGTCCCTTAGGGATCGTGTCGACGAAGACGACCTTCGACGGAACCTTGAACTCCGCCAGCCGCTGGCGGGCGAAGTCTCGAATATCGCGCTCATCCCCGGCGGTGTCACGGTTGAGAACGATTGCGGCCGCCACCGCTTCGCCCAGGCGTTTGTGGGGCAAGGCAAAGGTAACCGCCTGCTGCACGCTCGGATGGTCGAGCAGCACTTCATCGACTTCGCGCGGCGAGATCTTCTCGCCACCCCGGTTGATCAATTCCTTGAGGCGTCCGGTGATAAAGAGATAGCCGTCGTCGTCAACGTAGCCCTGATCACCGGTGCGGAACCAACCGTTCGTGAATGCCTCTGCGTTCGCGTCGGGGTTTCGCTCGTAACCCTGGGTGACGTTCGGCCCTCGGATAACGATCTCGGCCGTCTGATTGGCCTCAAGCAGCTCACCCGCTTGGTTCATAATGGCAACATCGGGTCCCGCCGCGGGGCCGACCGAACCGGGCTTACGCGCACGCGGGGGCAGGGGATTGCTTGCCATCTGATGCGTCGCTTCGGTCATGCCGTACGACTCGATCACCGGAGCCCGAAACACCTGCTCTAACTCACGCATGACCTGCGGCGGAAGCGACGCCGAAGATGACCGGATCAGTCGCAGCTTCGCATTGCGGACCGCGTCCTGGTTGCGCCCGGCACGGGAGAGGATGAGCTGGTGCATCGTCGGAACCGCAGTGTACCAAGTGGGGTGACATTCGTCGAGCCACGAGAAGAACTTCATGGCGTCGAACCCCGGCGTGGCGACCACGCCGGCGCCGGCCGCGAACGTCGAGAGCAACGCTCCGATCAACCCGTGAATGTGGAATAGCGGCATGACGTTGAGGCACAAGTCCGAGGGCGTCAATGCCAACGTCTCGGCGATATGAGACGCTGATGCGCACAGGTTCGCCTGCGTGAGAGGGACGATCTTCGGACGCGCGGTCGTCCCCGAGGTGTGCAACACCAGACCGACGTCATCGCCGCTCGAGAACCGAGGCGCGGAGCCAGACGAGGCAGCCGCGCCATCGAGCGAGAACGTGCCGGCCGCCGCGTTCTCAACAGGCGTCAACTCGACGAGCGGAACCCCCTTCTCGGCGGCGACACCTCTGGCGGGTGAGTCCACGCCCTGCTGAACGATCAGGGCCTTGGCATCGAGGTCAGATAGGTAGAACGCGAACTCATCGGCTTTGTAGCCTGGGTTCAATGGCGCGCACGTCGCTCCCGAAGCGACGGCCACGAACGCGACGGCCATCTCCGGCCCGTTCGGCAACACCAATGCGACCCGGTCGCTCGGTCCGATGCCGCGCGCGTTGAGGGCCGACACGGTGCTTTCGATCTGCGCGAACAGACCGCTGTAGCTCAGGGGCGAGCCTCCGAGTGAGAGGATCGCTTCCTTCTCGGGATTCTTCCGAGCGTGCGAGGCAATCAGACCGGCAAGCGTTCGAGCAGCGGCATTCGTAGGCATCGTCATCATTATCAGCCATCCAAGCTCACGCGTTGATCATGGTCGAACACGCCTGCCTGAGCTGGGATGCTATCGTAGACAGCGGCGCAATCCGCCGCTTGCATTTTCATACGAGTTCGAAAGGTCAACCAGCATGAAAAAGACACATCGCAGACGTTTTCTCACCAAAGGCATGGCCGCCGCCGCGGTAGCCGGCGCCGCCGCTGTCCCCCTGGCCGCGCAGTCGAAGCCGGAGCGCAAGGTCCATCGGCGCGGCGACAAGAAACCCGACAATCCGCTCTTCAGCGGCCTGGTCACCTACGGCAACCTGGTCTTCGTGTCCGGCAAGGGCGCCCACTTCGACGGCGATATCAAGGCCCACACCGACCACGTGCTCAACACCATAGAGGCCGAGCTGAAGCGCGCCGGCACGTCGATGGACAACTGCCTGAAGTGCAACGTCTTCCTGCACGACCTCAACGACTACGATGCGATGAACGAGGTCTTCAAAGGACGCTTTGGCGACAACCCGCCCGTGCGTACGACGGTCGCGACCTACGGCGGCGTGCCAGGGAACTCCCTGGTGGAGATCGACGTCATTGCCTTCCGCTAGGCCCCCTGAACCGGGGCTCCGATTGTTACCGGCGGCATGGCGCGCGGCCCTCGTTTGCGTGGTCAGTTGCGGCATTGTGTTACTGGCCCCCTCACTCGCGAGGGCTGCGGACGTTTCCCACCTTGAAGCGCTCGCCACACTCGACGCTGTCGCGGGGCGTGAAGCCCCGGCGCGCCGCTATGTGGAGGCGCGCGTCGGCGGTGTACAAGTCGTTGACAACACGGGTTCGCTCACGGCGACATTCGGCAGCGGGTCGCCGCACACACTACTGGTTGCGGGTCTCGACGAGCCGGGATACATCGTCTCACTGATCGACGAGCAAGGCTACCTGCGGCTGCATCGTCTTGCGGACCCGACCCCCCACTACCAGTTCGACAGCTTCTTCTCCGGGCAGCCGGTCAACGTGGGGCTCGGCGCCGGCAAGCGGTTGCTCGGAGTTGCCGCGGCGGCGTCGGTGCACCTCGACAATCAACGTCCCTACGGCACCCGCTCGTCGCGGGACGCCGGCTTATTTGTGGACATCGGCGCTGCGTCGAGGGAGGAAGTGCTCGCTGCCGGCATCGAGGTGCTGCACGCTGTCAGCTTCGTCAAGCAGTTTGTTGGGCTGGGGAAGGGAAGTCGCGTCACTGCCCCGTGGATATCGAGCCGCGCGGGTGCCGCCGTGTTGCTGACGCTGGCGGAAGCAATGGAGAGCACGCCACCGGAAGGCCGCGTCACGTTGGCCTTCGTCACACAGCAGCACTATTACCAAGCAGGGCTGGTTCGCGTCTTGGAGCGAGTGAGGGCGGATCGGGTGGTTCTGTTGCGGCCGGGCGGCGGCGCGCGTCCTGAGGTGACGCCGGCGGAGGGATGGTCATCGAAGTTGGCCGATGAATTGGAAGCGCTGGGCAACAAGAGCGGCTACGAGTTTGGACGATCGAGCGCCGAGAAGCTGTCGTTCGGCCCTTTCGCAACGGGTGACGTGTGGCCGGACTCCGAGCAGAGCGCGGTGTGCACGCTGGGCGTCGAGAACGCCGGCACCCCTGTCGAGACCATCGACCTCGATCGGCTTTCGCAGGTTGCCGGCTTGTTGGGGGCACTGTGCGGGCTGCCACGTCAAGAGGACGCTTTCCGCAGTGTCGGACGCGATCCCCCTACCGACCCTCCGGTCGAACGAACACACGCGCCGAGCGATCCCGCGGCGGACGCGCCGCTACTGGAACTATTGGAACAACTCGTCGTCCTGCCTGGTGTGAGCGGCTCCGAGGGACCGGTTCGGTCGTACATCGAAAAGCAGCTTCCCGGGTGGGCTCGTAAGCGAAGCCGCCTGGACGAGAAGGGCAACTTGATTGTGCGGCTGGGCCGCGACACGCCCCCGAGCGCCCTCTTCATCGCGCACATGGACGAGATTGGCTTCAAAGTCAGGAGAATCGAAACAGACGGCACGCTGGACGTCGAAGCGGCCGGCGGGCTGCTGCCGGACCTGTTTGCTTGGCGGCCGGTCGTCGTCCATGGCAAGAGCGGCGCGGTACACGGCGTCATGAAACGCCAACAGGTCGTCGATATCGGGGCGGTGTCGCCCGAGGACGTCGAGGCGATGGGGGTGAGCGTGGGCAGCACGGTCACCGTGCGCAAGCGCATGCGCCGCCTGCTCGGGCGCCGCGCCACCGGACGTTCGTTTGATGACCGCATCGGCTGCGCCGTGTTGCTGTCGGCGCTGCGGGGGCTGGATCCGAAACGGACGCCGGTGGTAACGAGCGGGCCGCCGGTCTGGATGGTTTTCGGCGTGGAAGAGGAGATCGGCCTGGTCGGCGCGGACCATCTCGCCAAGCTGCATCCGGCCCGGCGGGTGTATGCGGTGGACAGCTTTGTGACGTCCGACTCACCTCTCGAGGACCGGCGCATCGCCTTTGCGCCGCTCGGCAAGGGCTTCGTGATTCGCGCGATCGACAACAGCGGGATCACGCCGCCGACCGAGGTCGAGCGCGTCGCTAGCCTCGCCACCAATCTCGGCATTCCGATGCAGCGAGGCGTGACCTCGGGCGGTAACGACGGCTCGCGCTTCGTTCGCCACGGCAGCGTGAACATTCCGCTGAGTTGGCCGCTCCGATACGCGCACACGGCCGCCGAGGTAGCTGACTTACGCGATGTCGAGGCCCTCGCGCAGATCGTCTCTGCGTTGGTCAAGTGGGAACTTACGCAGTAGGACCGATCCGCGCCGCACCCCTTTGTAGGGGCGGACCGCTGCGTCCGCCCCGATGCGACGCCCACAACCGCTGCCCCTTGACTAACTACAGACGGTCGCCCTAAAGCGCATCCTTAGCTATCGAGCAGCGTGTTTCGTGAACAGGATTACATCTCGATTTGCCACGTGGGGTCACGGCATGCCGTGCCCACGCCGCCCATGAGGCCCGATGTCCTCTCAATCACGTGGCCGAACATGTGAAACGCCCAGATTCACGATCGCGCCTCCGCTGAGAGAACATCCGCCAACTGTATGAAGTCGCTCACCGTCACGTCGGGCTGCAACGGCGACGTCTCGTACGGAAGTTGGTAGCGGTTCACGAAGGCCCCCCGAAAGCCGCAAGCCCGCGCGCCCAGGATATCGAACGAGTGGGCCGCGACCATCATCAGCTCCTTGGGCTCGGCCTCGAGAATCTGCGCGGCGGTTCGGTACACCGACGGATGGGGCTTGAAACAGCCAACGCGATCGACCGAGATCGTGCGGTCGAAGGGCGCTGCGATCTGCGTGTCGATCAAGTGCTCGAGCAACCAGGTATCGCCGTTCGATAAAGCGACCAGCCGGTACGTCTCGCCAAGCCTCTTGAGCCCTTCGACTGCGTCGTCGTAGGGCCGGAGATTCTCAAACACCCGCATGAAGGTTTCCAACTCGGCGGGGTTGAACTCGACGTGGTGTTGGCGTAGGCAGTAGACGAGGGCGCGCCGTGCCGAATCGAGATAGCCGCGGTGGCCCAACATGAGGATGGTGTCTTGGTGCTGCTCGATGCGCTGGCGTGCGCGCCACTCGGGCCACAGCGTCGCACCGTTGATCGGGGCCTGTCGCGCGCGGAGGAAATCGGTGAGCGGTCCGATGATGCTGCCCGAAAGATCGAGCACGGTCCCGAAGATGTCGAAGGTGAGGGTGTTGACGTTAGTGAGTTCGGTTGAAGGCATGAGGTGTCTGTTGATGGGAGTGGCGAAAGGTATTGATCTGTCTACGATTGTGCCACTCTATGGCGGTCTTGCGCGGTAGAAGACGGAGAGGGCAATGAGGGAGAAAACGAGAGGACTCTAGTGGGGTCTTCGGAAACCCGGACGCAACTGCGATACAGGCTCAGTGAAGCCTCTACGACTAGAAACCCGGCGGGCCGAACAGCGGGGCGCCGTCGGCGTGTTCGACGACCTTTTGGACCAGGTGCGGCGGGATGAAGACGATGCCCATGCGGTCGCCGAGGACTACGTCGCCGGGCATGACCGTGGCCGAGCCGATGCGGATGGGCGTGTTGAGACCGGTGAGGATGGCGTTGCCGCGGACGCCCGGGTGATAACCACGGCTGAAGACGGGTGTCATCATCGGGTAGACGCCGTCGAGATCGCGGAACGATCCATCGACGACAAAACCGTTCCCCGTGGCGACGAACATGCTGAAGATCAGATTGTCGCCGCCAAAGGTGCCCTCTTTGATGCGTCCCATGACGTCGACGACCGGCACGTCGCCGGGACCGAACATCTCCATCACGCGTTGGGTTACCGGCGTCGGGACCTCTTCCTCGTTGGCCGCCGCTTTGGCGTCGCCTTCCAGGATCTGTTCCAGATCGGGCCGCGAAGGCATGAACTGCACGGTGAAGGCGCGTCCGATCAGCTTCTTCTCCGGGTGAAGAATCGCCCAGCCGCCCTCCCATTGATTGGGGTAGCCGGCCTCACGAAGGACTTCCGCCGCGGAACTCGACGAAGCGGCTGCGAGTCGTTTCAACCAATAGTCCGGGACGTGGGGGCGGCCGTCGGACGACCGGTGGTATGGGTTGTGCGGTGTGTATTTGAGTAGCTGTTGCTTGGAAAAACCGTCGAACTGCGCGCCTAGGGGTAGAGCGAGCACGAGCAGCGCGATGGTTCCGAGAGACGTGGCGAGCGCGTTGCGGAGACTGTTCATGGATGTAGGAACACCGACACGGCGAGTCGTAGAAGTGGTAGCCGACTTACAGCTTACCGCCGTCGGGGCGGTTTACCAAACTAACCCGCCAAACTAGCCAAGGGTCGGGCCCCTGATATCGCGAAGTGCCGACGATGCAACTTTGTAGGGGCGGACCGCTGTGTCCGCCCGAAAAGCTCCCCTCGTAAGCGGCTTCTCTTTCGCACAGAACCCGAGAGCGACTCAGCCGCGCCGGGGTGGACACTGCGGTCCACCCCTACAACATGAATTGAGCCGGTTAGACTGCTCTGTGGCATACCACCCCTAATGAGAACAACAGCCTCGTTGCGCTACCCATAAGCGGCTAACCCGCCTGCGCCAGCTTATCGAGGTAGTGCTTCCTTGCCCGGTCGATCATCTCTTTCGCGCGGACGCGGTTGTCGCCGGGACCGAAGTTGTCACGCTCTTCCAGATACGCCCACAGCCGGTCGATCCAGCGGATCAGCGTGTCGAGGTCGTCCTTGACCAGCACCGGCTTGCCGCCAACCTTCACATACACGGCGCCGGAGTGCGCGCGCGGAATGCGATCGTCGGGAATGCCGCGCGCGGGGCGCCCAGTCACGCGCACCGCGAACCAACTGCTCTCACTCACCTCGACGTCCTTCTCGACGCGAGCCATCATCACCGACTTGCCTACCGCCTTCGACTCGATCACGATGCCGTTCTGGATCAACTCCACCGTCGACAGCGGCACGCGCGACGTAATCTCCGCCACCAGCTTTGCCTGGTACGACCCATCAGCCGTCGCTGCAATCTCCGAGCCCATACCCTGCCCATTCACCGTGAACTCGATCAGCGGACCGTTGGTAACGAACGCCCGCCCCTCGCGATAGCGCTCGATCCACCGCTTCCAATCCATCACCGGCCCGACGTCGACATACTGCCGCGCACCGCCGGGAATGCGGTTGATGCCGCGCCAGTTCGTAAAGCAGTCCGTGCCGGCACCGGGCGAGATCTTCAACCCGGCGTTCAGCAGTGTGTACCACATCGCATAGGCCGCGTCGCCGTAGGGCAGGATATCCAACGCGTCGAGCGCACCCAGCGCCGCGGTCACCGGACTCTCCTTCGCGCCCAGGCTCGTGTCGAACACGTCGCGCATTGTGCGGCTGATCGGATGCATATAGGTCACCAGCCCGCCCTGCTTGCGCGCCTCCATCGCCGCCATCGTGTTGAGCGGGAAGTCGTACGACGAATCGCTCCCGATCACGCTCGTATAGAACGGCGGCACCAGCTTCTTCAAGTTCAGGAAGCCCATGTGCCCCAGCGGATCGCTATTGCGGTACTCCTCGCCCCAGAAGAGCTTGTAGCGCTCAGTTGACAGCGGATCGACGTCGCCAGTGAAGAACTCCTTGTCGTGCACGAACGCGCCGGCGGCGTTCGCCACGATCATGTTCGCGGTGTTGAGGTCTTCGGCCTGCAGCCAGGCCAGCGACTGTTGCGGCCGCTGGTAGTAGCTGCCGTTGTAGTTGGCATGAAAGTGGTTCTCGCCGGTGTACCAGCCCCGCTCGGCCCAGTTGGTCCAGCGCTCCATCGTGATCGTGATCTCGGTCGTCCCCCGCGCCGCGACTTTGATGCTGCGCTCGGCGATCTGATACTCGACGCCTTTCAGCGCCACCAGCCGCAGCCGTCCCGCGGGTACGGGGAGGGTGTCGTCGCCGCTGCCGATGAAGAAGCCCTCCTGCGCGCCGTCGGGGTCGAGGTAGTAGTAGAAGATCTGCTCGCCCGCCGGCGCGTAGGCCTTGCCGTCCCCCGCGCGAACGTAGAGACGTACCGGCGTCGGGTCGCCCATCTCATCCACCACGCGCACGCGCACCTGCCCGGACGGCTTGCGCCACTTCAGGCCGCTGATGCGCACGTGCGTCTTCTCGCCCCCCTTGACCGGCATCGTGAACAGGTCGAGGTTGCCCATGTGGTTCGACACGTGTGCGATCGTCTGTCCGTCGGGCGACACGGCCGGATTGAACTCGTCGCGCGTCGTGTTCGTGATCGCTTCGTGCTTCCCGCCGTCACGGCCGACGCGATACAACTCATAGTCGCCCTTGCCGTTCACCTCGACCGCCGAGTAAATTGCACCCGAGCCGTCGGGCAGCGCCGCGACGCTGCCGAGGATGATGATGTGCTCGGGCGTGTACTTTGTCAGCGGCATCTGAATCACGGACTTCGGCGAGCTGCCCGGCATCGACCAGACCTGCGGCACGCCGGCGCGCTGTCCGGCGAAGAAGATCTCGTCGCGCTTCGGGTTCCACGCGGCATCGACCCAGCGCCCGGCGTCGGTGCGTCGCGGCCGCGACTGCAACGGCTTGACGTCGCCGCTGCCGAGGTCGATGTGGTGGAGGAGCGCCCCGGCATTCGGCACCCGCAGTGCGCAGGCGATCGACGCGCCGTCGGGCGACCAGGCGGGCGTGCCGGCGGTCTGATGGGGCGTATCGAGCGGGCGCTCGCGGCCGGTCTCGACATCGACAAGCCAGAGCCTGCCCGCGATCGTCGGGATCCGTCCGCGCGGCGGCAGCCCTTTGACGTAAACAATCTGGTTACCGCTGGGCGACCACGCCGGGTGCGCATGATACCCGGCGGACGAGGTAATCTGGCGCGCCTCGCCCCCCTCGGCCGCGACCTCCCAGATACTGCCGAACAGCGAGAAGGCCAGCCGCGCACCGTCGGGCGACCAAGTTGGGTCGATCGCGCCCCAGGTAATCGATTCGGAATCCGCGGCCGAGATCACCTCCCCACGGTCGCGCACGATCAACACGGTCGCGAGAATCGCCAATCCGGCGACAGTCAACCAACGGGCAGCGTTTTTCATGCCCCGATTATACGTCCACGCACACTTGGCGTAGGGCTCCAGGTGCAACGTGGCGCACGCCCGTGGCGTGCCGAGCCGAGCCTCGCTCGGCTCAAGTCCCGCAACCCACCGCCCAGCCATTTACATTCCTCTGACCAGTTGTAGGGGCGGGCCCCTGCGCCCGCCCGTGCGCGTAGTTGGTAGGGGCGCGTCCCCTGGCGTTCGTCCGCCGTCCGCAAACCCATGCCCCACTTCTGCTAACGTAGGTCCGGCCGGGACTACTACACTCATTCCACCCGGAGAGCACACCGGATGAACGACGATCGGCGCCGACTACTAACCCTCACCGGAAGCACGCTCCTCGGATCCGCTGCCATCCCTCTCCAGGGAAGCCCAATGCCGGCCGCATCGAAAAACAACTGGAAGACCGCGCTCACCCTCAACGCCAAACGCGAGCCCATCTCCGGCAGCGCCGGCGACCTCGCCGCGGCCATCCGGCGCGGCGCGGACCTGCGCATATACACCGAGTTCCGCCACAACGAACACATCGATACGAAATCCGACAACACCGAACTCATCCAGGAGGTCGCCGATTTCCGAGTCACCTACCTAATGGACGACCGCTGGTCGGCCGGGATCATGAGCCTGCGCCAACCCGTCGATCTGCCCGATGGCTTCGGCCCGCGCCCGTCGATGTCGTTCTTCCTTTACAACCAGAACGGCCAGCAAGCCATCGCGCGACCGCATCTCGACGGCGTCGCGTCCACCGGCCTGCCCGGCCCCTCACCCGTCGCCGACCACAGCGAGATGCCCAAATATCACCAGCACGACAGTTGGGACGCAGCCACTAACGCCCCGAGCAGTAACTTCATCTATGACTTCGAGACCTACCGCTTTTGCATCTCCCACGACTGGGAAGAGGTCCTCAGCCACACCGCCGACGGCGAGGTCGTCTCCGGGTCAGTGGACTCGCTGGCCGACCAGTTCGCTCTGGGCCGCGAGTTCAAGGTCGCCATCCGAGGCCTCTGCGCCGACCTGGCCGACGATCCCGCGGCCACGCCGGGCCGCGAAGTTGCCCATGAAGTCTTCGCGCACATCGGGCCCGGCTACTACTACACCGAGCGCAAGCTGTTTATCGCGGAGACCCATCCGCTCGTGCGTGTTCGCCCGGCGATACCGTTGGCATACGGCAGCCGGGGCTGGGATTTCGGTTGGCTGATCCCGCGCACCGACGGCTTCGTCGCCCGCTGGCTCGTCGACCCCTACACGCTCAAGTTCCACAAGAGCGAAGGCCGCTACGGCATCCGGTGGTTCGTCAGATAGCGCGAATGCAGGAAGCAAAGCGAAGACTCCGCACCCTCGTCGTGGGCGCACTCTTCACGGCGGCCTGCACCAGCCCGCCCGACCCTTCCGCCCCCACTCTGGCCATCCGCAACACGAGCGTCTTCGACACCCATACGGGCAGTTTCGTCTCCGGTCAGACGGTCCTCATCCGAGGCGACCGTATCGTCAGTGTGGACCCGGCCGAAGAAGTCGAAGTATCGCCCGCGACCGAAGTCCTCGACGGCGAAGGGAAGTTCCTGATCCCGGGCCTCATCGACGCGCATGTTCATCTGACCCACGTGCTCTACCAGGCGGGCATCACGGCCGACCAGATCCTGCCGTACTTCCTCGCCAACGGGGTCACCACCGTTCGAAGCACCGGCGACAATGTCGTGGCGCAGAGCTTACTCCGGCGCTGGGCCAACGAGGATCCCGGCCTGTCGCCGCGTCTGTTTCTCGGAAGCTGGCTGATCGGCAACGCCCCGCCCATTCACAAGGACATCGGTTGGAGCCTCACCTCGCCCGACGACGTCCCGGCGTTCGTCAACCACATGTCCAAGTGGGGTGTGACGACGCTCAAGATCTACGCCAACTGCCTGCCCGAGGTGGCCCGCAAAGTGATCGAAGAGGGCCGCAAGCAGGGGCTCGTCGTCGCCGGACATTTGCGGAGCTATCCGGTCGAAGACGCGGTTGCACACGGCATCGACAGCCTGGAACATATCGAGTCCGTGTCCGATTTCCTTCGCGCGGACCCGAAAGACCGCCACAGCCTCGACCTCGAGAGCGACAAGGCGCGGCAACTGGTCCGCACGATCGCCGACAGCGGCGTCTTCGTCGACCCCACGCTGACGGTGTTTTGGGGGACGCTATTCTTCGTCGATGTCGACGAGGTCGTGAATCACCCCGACAATCTCGAAATGCCGCGCCGCCTGCAAGATTTCTGGGCGGTCGATCGCAAGAGGCGGCTGACGGGCTACGCCGCGGGCCCACTCGCGACGCGGCGGGCCACGTTTCGCAAATACCAGGACCTTGTCGGGATGCTTCACGAGGCTGGCGCCAAGATCCTGGTGGGCACCGATGCCCCGGAGCCACAAGTTCCGCCGGGCTACTCTCTGCACCAGGAGATGGAATTCCTGGTTGAGTCCGGCATGTCCCCGGCCTCGGTGCTTCAGGCTGCCACGCGGGTCAACGCGGAAGTGCTCCGCGAAGAGAACAATGTCGGCAGCATCGAACCCGGCAAGCGCGCGGATCTGGTGTTGTTACGCGGGAATCCCATTGACGACATTCGCAACACCCGGCAGATCGACCGCGTCATCAACCGGGGTGCGGTCCTGCTGCCGTCGGAGATCCTCAATCGAAGAGCGGCCAGAAACAGGCCGTGACGGCAAGGGTGGGGCCCGGCACGAACCTCAAGTTACCCTGGCAGTTCCTGGATCAGGAGAACACGTGTCATCCATCCCCGGAGTCACAGAAGGGCCGGGCACGGAGCTGCTTCGCAGCGGGACGGTGGGCGGGCGGTGTCGGTAGGAGTACCGGCACAGCAGGTCTGGGGACGCGGACGGCAGTCTGAACGGGGTTGCATCCGCGGGCGAATCTGTGTAATTATTCAATTGACTGTATATTCATGCAAATGCGGAGGGCCGTGATGCCGACCGCCTTGATGACGACACAACCTATTCCATCGATCGCAGCAGCCGACCTGCTGACCGACCTTGATCTCACCGCCGGCGAGCTGACGGCGCTGATCGAACTGGCCTCGCAGGTCAAGGCCGCGCCGGCGGACTACGCCGATGCGCTCAAGGGCCGCTCGATCGCGCTGCTGTTTGAGAAGCCGTCCCTGCGGACGCGCATGACGTTCGAGCTGGCCATCCAACAACTCGGCGGCCACGCGATCTTCCAGGACCACCGCGACGGCCGGATCGGCGAGCGCGAGCCCACCAAAGACATCGCCCGCAACCTCGACCGCTGGGTGCACGCGATCGTGGCGCGCGTCTTCGCGCAGCAGACGCTCGAGGATCTGGCGCAGTGGTCGTCCGTTCCAGTCATCAACGCGCTCAGCGGCGAGTACCACCCGTGCCAGGCGATGGCCGACTTCCAAACGCTGCACGAGCGCTTCGGAACGCTGGCGGGCTTGAAGATGGCGTTCGTCGGCGACGGCAACAACGTCTGCCACTCGCTGCTGCTGTGCGCGGCGCGGCTGGGCGTGTCGATCGCGGTGGCGACGCCGGAAGGGTACGCGCCGCGTCCCGAGGTCGTCGCGCAGGCCATGGAGTTCGCGGGCGAGACCGGGGCCGCGGTGGAAGTGACGCACGATGCGCAGGCTGCCGTCGCTGAGGCCGCCGCCATCTACACCGACATCTGGACCAGCATGGGATGGGAGGCCGAAACACAGCAGCGCCGTGTCGCGTTCGCTGCGTTTCAAGTGAACGAGGCGCTGATGGCGAAGGCACGCGAGGACGCGATTTTCATGCACTGCCTGCCGGCGTCGCGCGGCGAAGAGGTCACCGACGCCGTGATGGAGTCGGCCGCGTCGGCCGTGTTCGACCAAGCCGAGAACCGGTTGCACGCGCAGAAGGCACTATTGCTGATGCTGCAGGCACATCGGTGACGGGTGGTAGTGCCCCGGAGTGGTCGAGGCAAGGTGTGGCGCAGGCCTCTGGCCTGCAGCGTCGGCCTCCGGGCCGATGTCCGGTGCAGCCCGAAGCAGCAACGTGGTTGATTCGAGGAGGTCGGCGGGGACGCCGACCCTGCCCGCCAGGAGGCGCGCGCCACCGCATCGTTGCGCTTTGCGAGGTAGGGGCACGGCATGCCGTGCCCGAGGGGCCGTGAAGCGCGGCACTTAGCGAGAGAGCAAGAAGAGGACCAAAGTTCCGATGACAAAACCGAAGAAAGTAGCCCTGGCTTACTCCGGAGGCCTCGACACGTCGATCATCATTCCCTGGCTGCGTGACCAGTACGGCTGCGAAGTCGTCGCGGTGTGCGGCGACATCGGCCAAGGCGCCGAGGAACTCGACGGCATCGAAGAGAAAGCCCGCAAGAGCGGTGCGTCGGAAGTCTACGTCGACGACATGCGCGAGGAGTTCGTGCGTGACTACGTTTGGCCGATGGTGCGCTCGGGCGCGGTCTACGAAGACAAGTACCTGCTGGGCACGTCGATCGCGCGGCCGCTGCTGGCGAAACGGCAAGTCGATGTCGCGCTCGCGACCGGCTGCGACGCGCTCTCGCACGGCTGCACCGGCAAGGGCAACGACCAGGTGCGCTTCGAGTTGACCTACAAGGCGTGGGCACCGCATCTACCCGTGATCGCCCCCTGGCGCATGTGGGACATCAACTCACGCGAGGACGCGATTGACTACGCCGCCGCGCACAACATCCCGATCGATGCGACCAAGGCGAAGATCTATAGCCGCGACCGCAACCTGTGGCACCTCTCACACGAGGGCGGGGAACTCGAAGATCCCATCAACGCGCCCAGCAGCGGCGTGTGGACGTGGACCGTCGCTCCGGACGACGCGCCCGAGCAGCCGGCGCGCGTGACGGTCGGCTTCGAGCAAGGCGTTCCCGTGTCGGTCGACGGCGAGGTGCTCCCCGCGGCAACGATCGTTGAGCGGCTCAACGTGGTCGGCGCCGAGCACGGCGTCGGCCGCACGGACCTGGTCGAGAACCGGTTCGTCGGCATGAAGTCGCGGGGCTGCTACGAGACGCCCGGTGGTTCGATCATCGTGGCGGCTCATCGCGAACTGGAAGCACTCACGCTCGATCGCGCCACCGCACACTACAAGCAGAAGCTCGCGCTCGACTACGCCGACCTGGTCTACAACGGCCAGTGGTTCACGCCGCTGCGCGAAGCCCTCGACGGCTTCGTCGACAAGACCCAGGAGACGGTCACCGGCGACGTGACGCTCCAACTCTCCAAGGGACGCATCGACGTCGTCAGCCGCAAGTCGCCGTATTCGCTGTACTCGCTCGACATCGCTAGCTTCACGATGGGCGCGGAGTACGAGCCGAAAGACGCGCGCGGGTTCATCAATTTGATCGGGCTGCCGATTCAGGTGCGGTCGAGCGTGACGGGAACCTCAAAGAGCGCATCGAAACAGTCATGAAACTATGGGGCGGCAGGTTCGAGGCAGGTCCGGCGGAGCTGTTCGAGCGGTTTTCGGGCTCGCTCGACTTCGACCGGCGCTTGCTCGACGCCGATGTTCGAGGGTCGCAGGCTTTCGCCTCGGCGCTCGAGAAGGTAGGCATCCTCACGGCGGATGAGCGTGACCGCATTCGCGCCGCCTTCGACGCCATTCTTGACGAGTCGGCCGAACCCGCGTTCTTCGACGGCGCGGATGACGAGGACATCCATACCTTTGTTATCCGCAAGCTGAAAGAGAAGGCGGGCGACGTCGCCGACAAGATTCACACCGGCCGCAGCCGCAACGAACAGGTCGCGACCGATTCCCGTCTGTGGGTCAAAGCGGAGACGCGCGCCACGCAAGCACGGCTGGCTGATTTGATGCAGGCGCTGCTGGCCTTCGCGCGCCGCGAGCCGAGTGCGCTTCTGCCTGGCTACACACACCTGCGGCGGGCGCAGCCGGTGCTGTGGTCGCACTACCTGCTGGCGTACTTCGAAATGTTGCATCGCGACTGGGGGCGTTTTGACGACGTCTACCGCCGCACCGACGTGCTGCCGCTGGGCAGCGGCGCGCTGGCCGGCAGCGGATTTGACTTCGACCGCCAGGGGATGGCCGACGAGCTGGGCTTTGCGCGGCTTTCGGCCAACTCACTCGATGCGGTGTCGGACCGCGACTTCGCTCTCGACTTCCTTTACGCGGCGTCGGTGACGATGCTACACCTGAGCCGGCTCTCGGAAGACTGGATTCTCTATTCCAGCGAAGAGTTCGGCTTCCTCGAAATGGGCGACGAGGTCACGACCGGCTCGAGCCTCATGCCTCAAAAGAAGAACCCCGACGCTTGTGAGTTAATCCGCGGCAAGTGCGGTCGCGTCGCCGGCAACCTGACCGCGTTGATGATGACGGTCAAGGGCCTCCCGCTGGCCTACAACCGCGACCTGCAAGAGGACAAGGAGCCCGTCTTCGACACGGCCGATCATCTGGCCGGGTCACTCGAGGTCATGCGGCTGACGGTCGAGACGGCCAAGGTGCATCCCGAGGTCATGGAGCAGGCGGCGGACGCGAGTTGGGTGTCGGCGACGGCGTTGGCCGAGGCGCTCTCGCGCAAGGGCGTGCCGTTTCACCGCGCACATCAAGTGGTCGGGTCGCTGGTGCTCGCGAGCGTTCGTGAGGGCAAGCAGCCGAAGGACTGGACGCTCGAAGAGCTGCAAGCGGTCGCGCCTGAGTTCGACGCCGAAGCCGTTGAGTTGCTGACCGCCCGCCGCGCTCTCGCCAACCATGTTCCCAAAGGGGGAACCGCGCCCGAGTCCGTCAGTCGGGCGCTCGACGAGGCCGAGCAGCGGCTCGCGGGGTTGCGGTAACAGGGGTTGAGGGAAGGGAGTTGCGGGAGCCGCGATGACCAAGGCCTTCCGGCAAGCGCAGATCGCAAAGCTGGTGCGAGCCGGGAAGATCCGCACCCAGGACGAGTTGGCCGCCGGTTTGGCCGCGCTCGACATCGAGACGACGCAGGCCACGCTCTCGCGCGACATTCGCGAGCTGGGCATCATCAAGACGCCCGAGGGCTATCGCCAACGCGACACGGTGACGGAGCCCGGGTCGCACCGCGAAGACGTGCAACGCGTCTTTCAGGAATTCCTGCGCGACATTGACGTGGCGCAGAACCTGGTGGTGCTCACGACCGACCCCGGCGGCGCCATGGCGGTCGCGAAAGTCCTCGACAGCGAAGAGGATCTAGGCATCGTCGGCACCGTGGCCGGTGACGACACGATCTTCGCGGCGACGCGAAGCCCCAAGGTCGCCGAGGCGCTTCGCGAGAAGTTGCTGGCGTTGTGGCGATGAGCAAAGTGGCGTGATGCGCCGGCTTTGCCGTCTCCCGCGTGTCGTCGAGAAGTCTCCCATGTCCCGGCACTCTTGCGTGGGGAAGGACGCCGTGCGGCCGCTGGCGCTCGTGCCAATGGCGCCGTGTCGAGGCAGGTGCGTGCCGGTCGTCTGGGCCGTGGCCGAGGTCACGGAGGAGCCGTGACCGTGGTGGTGATCGTGACCATCACCGGGTCGGCGTTAGAGGCGTCGGCGCTGACGGTGTTGGGTATGTCGGTGGCGATGACAAGGTCGTCCGCGGCCGCCGACGCCACCGAGAGGCCGGAGATCGTCAGGTCCGTGGTGGTGTTGGGGAAGGTGCCCGCCAGCGGCATCGACGGGAGCAGCAGATCGACCTCGAAGGTGCAGCTACCGCTCGGTAATAGATTGCCGCCGCTAAACGAGAGCTCGGATGGTGATGATTCGACAATCGAGGAGCCTGCCGCACACGGGACGGACGGCAAGCCGGTCACGGTGAGGCCGGCGAGCGTGGCGGTGAGATCGTCGAAAAACTCAAGGTCCGTTACCCCCGCGGAGGCGTCTAGATTCGTGATCGTAAAGGTCAGCATCACGGTGCCGCCGGCTTGGGCGGTGCCTCCTGGCGGGACGGGGACACTGAACATCTTGCTGAACGTCAGCTTCTCGATAAGCAGGTCATCGCTCGCGGGGTCTCCCGTCACGGGGAGACCGCTAACGTCACCCGAGACGGCGCTCGTCGTGTTCGTGGCCGGGCCCGTCGCGGGTGTCGGAACGTCGAGGGTGACACTGAACGTGCAGATTTCGCTCGAAGTCAACATACCGTCCGCAAGCGTGAGGACGCCGGTCATCGTGTCGAAAGTCAGCGAGGACATGGGCCCGCAGAAACCGTCCATCGGCAGGCCGCCGGCGGCCGGGGCGAGGCCCGCGAGGGCGGCTTCGAGGTCGTCGGTGAACTCGATGTCGGTGATCGTGCCGGTGTCGAGGTTGGCGATCGTGAACTCCAGGGTCACCGTGCCGCCGGGGGCGACAGGGTCGTCGGTAAAGGACTTGGTGAGTGACAGCAGGTCGGAAGCGACGATGAGATCGTCCGTCGCCGGGTCAAAGAAGACCGGAGTCACCCCGAGGAGCGCGAAGTTAAGTTCTGTCGTGTTGGCGTAGGTGTCGGATGCGGCACCAGGCGGAACGTCGAGGGTGAGGCTGAAGGTGCACATCTCCCCCGCCAGGAGGTTCCCGCCCGTGAAGCTGAGGGAGGTGGTGCCGGTGATGTCGCCGTCGCCGCAGACGTCCGTCAAGGTCCCGCTGGTCGATGCGAGGCCAGGGAGCGCAGGGGACATGCCGAATCCAGATAGTCCCAGATTGTCGGTGAAGAAGATGCTGGTGGCGTCGTCGGGGCTTTGGTTATCGATCGTGAACTCGAGGGTTACCGTGCCGCCCGCGATGACCGGATCGTCGGTGAAGGATTTGGTCAGGCTGAGACCCGTGATCTCAAGATCGTCGGAGGCGGGGTTCTCCGTTCCCGTAACGCCCAGTACCGTCGCCACAACGCCGCTGGTGGTGTTGGTGTGCGGCCCGGCGGTCGCGGCGCCCGGCACATCGAGCGTGACGCTGAAAGTGCAGACGTCCCCGGGCATCAGACTGGCACCGGAGAACGTCAACAGGGTATCCATGGACGAGCCGGAAAGGGTGCCGTCCCCGGCAGGGCACAGGCCAGCGAGCGGCAACTCGCCTGCTGATGCCGCGAGCCCCGCTATGACCGCGGCCAGATCGTCGGTGAACGTGATGCCGGTAGCGTCGCCCGGGGCAAGGGTCTCGTGGGTGAGGGTGAACTCAAGCGTGACCGTGCCGCCGGGTTCAACGGGGTCGTCGGTGAACTCCTTCATCAACATGGGCGGGGCGACGACCTCTAGGTCGTCCGTCGCCGGGTCGCCCGTATAGGTCACGCCGTCGACCATCGCGGTAATGGGGCTCGTCGCGTTGGGGTAGGTACCGGTAGGAGCGCCAACGAGGACGTCGAGGACGATGCTGAAAGTACACGTCGGATCAGCCGCCGTGAGGCTGCCGCCCGTGATCACGAGCTTGGCGGGTATTGTTGAACCCGGGGGTGGGAGGTTAATCAGCGGGGTGAAAGTGGCGGTCGCGCCGCCGCAGAAACTCCCCGGTGGGGGGATTGCACCCATGGAAGTCGCGGTTGGCAAGATAACGTCAAATTCGTCCTCAAACGCGATGTCGGTCGCCGTCGACGTGAGGCTCGTATTCGTGATGGTGAACTCGAGAGTCACCGGGTCGCCGGCTCCCACCGGGTCGTCGGTGAACTCCTTGGTCAGCATCGGCGAGGGCTGGACGAAAAGATCGTCGGAGGCGGCGCTGCCGGTCTCCGGCGAGACGCCGATGTCACCGGTGATCGTGCTGGTCGTGTTGGTGTGAATTCCGACCGGGGCGCCCAGCGGTACCGCCAAATCCACGGTGAAGGTGCAGGAGCCTTCCGCAGCAACGGTGGGACCGGAGAACGTCAAAAAGGTGTCGCCGGCCGAGCCGGTCAGGGTGCCGTTGCCGGCAGGGCACAGGCCGCCGAGCGGCAGGCCAACCGCGGTGATGTCCGGTGTGCCTGGAAGGATCAAGGCCAGATCGTCGGTGAATTCGATGTCCGTGGCGGAGTCAAAGCGGTCGAAGTTCTCGATGGTGAACTCGAGCGTGACCGTGCCGCCGGGCGGGACGGGGTCGTCCGTGAACGACTTGGTCAGGTGGAGCGTATCGAAGGTCACGTCGAGGGTGGCGCTCGCCGTGCCGCTCGACACTGGGTCCGGGCCCGACCTCAGCTCGCCGCTAATGTTGTTGAGCATGCCGCTGCCGGTAGCGACCACATCAACGCTGACCGTGCATGTGTCCTCAGCGGCGACGCCGCCGGCAACAAGGCTGACGACACTGGTTCCCGGCACGGCAGTGAAGACTGGCAGGCTAAGGAAGTCACAGGTAGTAGACGCATCGGCGGGCGAGGCGATTTCCATACCGACCGGAAGGTTGTCGGTGAAGGTCAGAAAGAGTGCAAACGACGCGTTGGCGGTGTTGTCGATGGTGAAGGTGAGGGTGCTCCTACCGCCCAGCGAGACGCTGGACGGCGCAAAGCTCTTGGAAAACCCGGGCAAAGCGTCGGTGACGGTCAAATCAACCGCGAGCGACATGCTAGCGCCGGCGCTGGAGCTGAGAGTTATGGCCGGGTTCGTATGCGCACCCGGCGTGGCGGCGGTCACGTCAACGGTGACTGTGCACGTCTCGCCGCCTCCCAGCTCGCCATCGCTGAAGGTGATCGTGCCGCCTCCGGCGGGAGCGGTGAGGGTGGGCGGGAGGCCGGCCAGGCCGCCGCAGGTCGAGGAGGCGTTTGCCGGCGTGGCGATGTCCACATCGCCCGGCACAGTAGGCAGAATATCTGTGAAGGCGAGGTCGGTGACGGGCCCCCCGGCGCTGTTGTCAATGGCGAACGTGAGCGTCGAGACCGAGCCGGGACCGATGGTGTCCGGAGCGAAAACCACCGATGGTGTCCGGAGCGAAAACCTTAGTGAACGTCAGCGGAGTCGGCGGCAGTCCTTTCTGGACAGCCGGTGTTTGGGCCCCTGCCACGGACGCCACAAGGACGCCTACCGACAGGAGACCGATACGGAATCCGCTAAAGCCCGTGTTCACGATTCTCTGCACTTGAGGAAACTCTACGCGCCCTTTGCGGTCGGTGGAGAATCGTTGTTTCATTACTGTTCTCCTGATCCTCATGGCGCGATCATCACGGCTATCGTGAACGCTTGCATCCCGCCGGCTGTAATGGTCGGCACGGTGCAGGTAACGGTCTGCCCCACCGCCGAGCAGTTAGGCCCGGATGACCCGGGTACAAAAGTGAGCCGCGGGTCGAGTACGTCGGTGACGACGACGTCGTTGGCGTTGGAGACCCCGGTCGCCGTGACGGTGACGAGGTAGGCATCCAGCGTACCGGCCAAGAACGGGCCCACGGGTGCCTTGCTCACTCCGAGCGTCACGTCAAATACGACAGTCGTGTCGTCGGTAGCGGAGTTGTTGGTGTTGTTGGGGTCGGTGACTCCGGCGCCGGGGGCGACGTTGGCTGTGTTTGAGAGAAGGCCCCCCAGCGCCGCTGGGTCCACCTGGCCGCTGATCTGATAGATGACCCTCGTTCCCACGGGGAGGTCGACGGTCGCGCTGAAGTTGTTGCTGGGGAGAGGACCCGGCGTGAGGCTCGGATCGCAGGCCGCGCCGACGCCGATCGGGTCGCAGGAGACGAGCTCGAGGCTCACCAGCTCGATCGGGATCGTGTCGGTAATGACCGAACCATTGGCATCGGATGGCCCGGTCGGGTTGCTGGCCGTGATGGCGTAGAACATCGGCTGTCCCGCAACGACCGTTGTCAGACCGTCCGTCTTGGTGATCGCGAGGTCGGCTTCCTTGATGACCTTGGTGCGTTCGGTGGCGCTGTCGTCGGCGGTGTTGATGAGCGGCGTCGAGGACCTCACGGAGGCCGTGTTGGTGAGCGTCGCGTGGGCGTCCTGGTCCACATCGACCGTGATGGTGTACGCCGCGGACCCGCCGACCGGTATGAGGCCGAGCGAGCAATTCGGTACGCCGCCTCCGTCCTCGGTACAACCGCTCGTCACCGGGTTGCTCACACCCGCTGGAAGCGTGTCGCTAACAACGACATCTTGGGCGTCGTTGAGCCCGATGTTGGTGACCGTCACGGTATAGGTCAACGGCGTGCCGGCGACCACTGGATCGGGGCTGTCGCTCTTGGTGATGGCCAGGTCGGTCTCGACGCCGGATCCCACGTTGACCGTCACCATGCCGGTGTCGATCGTCTTGGCGTTGCCGCTGGTGTCGCTGATGGTGTACTGGAAGCTGTCGGTGCCAACGAAATCGGTATCGGGCGTGTAGGTAACGAGGGCGCCGTCGGTCGTGGCCGTGCCGTTGCTGGGTGTCGACACCGCGCTGATGACCAACACGTCACCGTCGGGATCGATATCGTTCGCGAGGACATCGATCAGCTTGGGGGCATTGGCCGTGGCGGAGACGGCGTCGTCGACTGCCTGGGGCGGATCGGGAACGGGCTTGACCGTGATGTCGACGGTCGCGGCCGCCGTTTGTCCCCCGGGCTCGGCCACCTGGAAGTCGAAGCTGTCGTTACCGTTGAAGTTGAGGACGGGCGAGTAGGTTACGTCGGCGGAGGCCGGGCCGGTGGGGTTGAGGATGCTGAGGGTGCCGTTAGTCGGGGCTCTGGTGATCGTGAAGGTGAGCGGGTCGCCTTCCGGGTCGGAGCCGGTGAGCGTAATCGGCAGCGGCGTGTCCTCGTCGGTCATCACGGCTTGCGGGTTCGCGACGGGCCTCCCCGCGGGGTCATCGGTGATGGCGATGGTGACTGCGGGTTCGCCGGCCCCCTTTTCGGGTTCAAGCCCCGTTTCAGGTTCAAGGCTTTCGGGTTCGAGCGCGCCGGTACTGCCGACGCCGCCGATGATGATGACGATGGTTACGGCGTCGCCGACGGGGGTGCCGGCGACGATCTCGATGTTGATCTGCAGCAGTCCCGAGAAGCCCGGCGCGCCGCCGATGTAGAGAATCGTCTGCTCGACCCCGCCGATTAGCACCCGCGCTTCGGCGTTCGGGATCGGCAGGGCGTTCTCATCCACCGGCACGCCGGTTTGGCCCGGGGGGGGTGGTTTGGCCTTCGCCGGTGCCATACAGCGTGAGGACTTGCCCTGGTCCGAAGGGGTTCTCGGCAGAGTTGAGCGTGCCGTCGGGGAACAGTACGGCGATGACTTGCCCGACGCCGTTTTCCAGCGTGAACAAGCCCGGCGCCGTGTCGGCTACGTCGCGGGATGCCGTTGATCAGCAACTGCACGCCGGCCACCAGCGTCGGCACGTTGCCCTGCTCGTCGAGCGTGCTGTTGACGCCCGGGTCGGGGCCGAGATCGATGCCGAAGACGGAGATGATTTCGCCCGGCGAGACTGGTCCGCCGACGAAGGTCGCCGCGTTGACGATGCCCTCGACCGTGATGCTCGGGCCGGTGATGCGGATCTTCACGATGAAGGCGTCGAAGCCGCCATTCAACGTCAGGTCGGGGCCGACGGTGACGGGGAAGGTGGCGGCGGTCGAGCCGGTGATGCCCGCGATAAACACCGCGCCGTCGGGGCCGATGGCGATGCCGTGGCCTCTGTCGGTGACGTCACCGCCGATGAAGCCCGCGTAAGTAAGCGTCGAGCCCGCCGGGTTGATCTGTGCGACGTAGGCGTCCTGGACGCCGCCGAAGACCGCGCGGTCGTCGCCGCCGGTGACCGGAAACGTTGCTTCAGACGACCGCGTCCCGCCGGTGATGTGGGCGTTGCCGTTGGAGTCGAGCGCGACGGCGTCGCCCGAGTCGATCATGTCGCCGCCGACATAGCCCGCATAGACGAGCGTCGTGCCGGCGCCGTCAACCTTCGCGGCGAAAGCGTCTTGCACGCCGTTGTGGGTCAGGTCGGGTCCACGCGCGGCAGGGAAGCTCACCTCGGTCGAACGGGTGTCGCCCGCGATGTGCGCCTCGCCGGCGGCGTTGACCGCAATGCCGTTGCCGGCGTCGGCCAGGTTGCCGCCGATGTAGCCAGCGTAGTCGAACACGGTGCCGTCGGCGCGCAGCTTTGCGACGAAGGCGTCGCTGGTGCCGCCGTTGTAAGTCAGGTCGGGTCCGACGGTGACCGGAAAGGTGGCCTGTCCCGAGCTAGTTGCGCCGGTGAGGAAGATTTCGTGGTCGCTCGAGATCGCGATGTCGTTGCCCCAGTCGTTGCCGTCGCCGCCGAGGTAGCCCGCGAAGACGAGCGCCGTACCCGCGGGGTTGACCTTCGCCACGAAGGCGTCGACCCCGCCGTTGGCCGTAACGTCGGGTCCGATGAGGACCGGGAAGCTGAGCTCGTCCGACAGGGTCTGGCCGGTGACATAGGCGTTGCCGTCGGCGTCGACCGCGATGCCGTGGCCGCTATCGAGCGAGTCGCCGCCGATATAACCCGCGTACAGCAGCGCCGTGCCCGCCGCGTTGACCTTGGCGACGAAGGCGTCTCGATCGCCGTTGTAGGTCAGGTCGGGGCCGATGGCGGTCGGGAACGTGGTGGCGCTCGACGATGTCGCGCCCGTGATGTAGGCGTTGCCCGCGGCGTCGATCGCGATCGACTCGCCCGCGTCGGGTTTGTTCCCGCCGATGTAGCCCGCGTACACGAGCCCGGTGCCGGCGGCGTTCACCTTGGCGACGAAGGCGTCGGTGTCGCCGTTGAAGCTCAGGTCGGGTCCAACGGTGGTCGGGAAGCCGGCGGTGCCCGCTGTCTCGCCCGTGACGTAGGCGTTGCCGGCGGTATCGACCGCGACATCATGGCCGGTGTCGAAGCTCGTCCCGCCGATATAGCCCGCATAGATCAGGACCGAGGGATCGATAATCAGCGGCAGGCCGGCATCGTAATCGCCGAGTTCGAAGCTGTAGGCGATGTGTTCACTGGTGTCGGACCGTTCGAGCTGGTAAGCCGCGGGAACCGGTGTCGCGCGTCCATCGCGTTGTTGAAAAACGTAGGGCTTGTCGTCGCGGAAGCTCCCCAGCGGCGTTGAGACCTCAAGTTGTCCGGCGTCGTTGAGGACAACAGCGACTCCGCGATAGGCGAGACGAATCTGCGTCAGGTCCGCGCCGGGGTGAACCACGAACTGGTATTTGAGCCGGTTCACGGTCCCCGAGTAGGTTAGGTCGATGCCCGGCCAAAGGTTCCGGTAGGTAACCTTGCTGAAGGTGGAGATCCCGGTTTGATTGGTACCGGCCGGCCCTTTGAAATAGCTCACGACGGCCGGTGTTCGTGACCCGCCTTCGGGAACCACGGTTCCGTCCGCTCCCAAGAAGTCCAGCTTCACCGCCCACCGCGCCAGAGGGGCCGCAGCGCCGGCGTCGGCGTACGAAACCGTGTGCACGCCCGCCTCGGAGGGCTGCCCCGCGCGCCCCGTCAGCGCATACGTGACGCCCCGAGGCGTAAAGTACACGCTGGTCTCGCGCCCCGCCAGGTAGTACGAGACCTGCTCATCCATCTGCCCACGGTTTTCAACGAAGTGGAGTGGGAAGGAATGGGAAAGGGCACCCACCGACCCACTGCGGGGTTCGGTCGAGTCTGGCCGAGAGTCACCCGCCGGAGAGGGAAGGACTCCCACCCCAATGACGGCGACCAAGCCGAGCGCGATGGCCCACCGGCAGCAGCTACCATTTCGAAACAGTTTTATGAGACCCACGGGACCACGAAACCCACGAGAAAGAACGATAGTAGCACAGAATGTGGGAAGCGCAAGTGCTGCTCCCTCGACCTCACGAGATCAGAAGCGCAGCGGCCCGAAATAGAAGAACAGCAACACTTCGAAGCGTGCCTGCTGATCTCGCTGCTCGCGATGCTCCTCGAGATAGTGTTGAATCGCGCAATGTAGTTCGGCAACTGCCTGATCGACTGAGGCGGCACGTAGCTTTACGGGCAAGTGGACGCACTCGGCCACGAACTCCTCGCCGTCGGGGTAGGCTTGGGCCTGAATGATAAACTGGCGGTTCTGTGGGGTCACGGCTTCGGGGTGAACCTTTAGCGTACCCGTTTCTTCGCGACGATTTTGATATGGATATGCCGATCGATCACAGCCGGGTCCGCGAGCAGTTCCCCATCCTGACCGAGTGGGCCTATCTCAACGCCGCCAGCTTTGGGCCCTTGCCTGCGTGCGCCGTCGAAGCCGTCGAGGCGCACTACCGGCGCCGCAACGAAAAGGCTTGCCTCGACTTCCTCGACTGGTTCAGTGAGATTGAGACCATTCGCGCGCGGGCCGCCGCGCTGGTCGGCGCAGATGCCGATGATATCGCCTTCGTCCCCAACGCCGGCACGGCGCTCTCGTGGCTGATGAACGGTATCGACTGGAAGCCGGGCGACCACATCTTGAGCCTGTCGGACGAGTTCCCGAACAACCTCTATTTCGCCAAGATCCTCGAATCGCGAGGCGTTCGCTTCACCGCGGCTGCCGTACCCGAGGGGCGTTTCTCGGCCGACGAGTTTCTGGGACAAGTTACCGGCCGCACGCGCCTGGTATTACTCAGCGCGGCGAACTACTCGACCGGGTTGCGGCCGCCGCTCGAACCCATCGGCGCGGCCCTGCGAGAACGCGGCGTGCTGCTCTACGTCGATGGAACGCAAAGCGTGGGGGCCCTGCCGACCGACGTCGAAAGCGCCCGCATCGACATGCTGGCCGTCCATGCCTACAAGTGGCTGTGCTCGCCGACGGGGATCGGCTTCGCGTACGTGCGTCCCGAGGTGCGCGAGTGGCTCGAGCCGAGCGTGTACAGCTGGCGCAGTCACCGCAACTGGCGCGATGTGGACCATCTGCACCACGGCGTCCCCGAGTTGCCCGACGAGGCCATGAAGTACGAGGGCGGGGGTCAGAATTTCGGCGGATTGTTCGCCATGGGGGCCGTGCTCGGTTGGCTGGAAACGCTTGGGGCTCAGGAGGTGGAGGCTCGCGTTGAGGAGGTGGCCTCGGCGACCCGTGACGTCCTTCGCCGCCACGGCGCCACGCTGCTCTGTGACTTGCACCCGCACTACGACTCGCCGATCATCGCGGCCAAGTTTCCACAGAAAGACGCGTCCGCTCTGGCGGTCGAGCTACAGCAGCGGCGGATCGCCGTAGCCGCGCGCAAGGGCAACCTGCGGGTGTCGCCGCACTTCTTCAATAACCAGGACGACTTGGAGCGGTTGGACTCGGCGTTGGCGGAGATCCTCGGAGAGTAGGCGGGGCAGGTTCTCCTTGGTCTGCCGGGTATGGTCGCGTGCGACGGCATGCCGTACCCTACATCCCAACAGGGGATTCGCTAGACGGCCAGGCTGTAGGCCAAGTAGCCGATACCCGCCCCCAAGACCGAACCGGCAACAACATCACTGAGGAAGTGAAGTCCTAACACCACCCGTGACAACGCCACGCTCACGGCACAGAACAAAAGCCAGAGCATGTACGACGGGTAGAAGCACGACAACGGCACCGTGACGGCGAAGGCCGTAATCGAGTGTCCGGATGGGAACGAAAAGCGATCCGGTGGAACGAGGTCCTTCCAGCGGATGGGGGCGATGTTGCACGGCCGCTCGCGATCGAACAGCCGCTTGAGAATGAGGAAGATCGAAATGCCGGCCACGACCGCCAGCGACAACACCCACATCGCCTCGTAGCGTCGGTTTCCGCCAAGCCACAGAATGGGGATCGCCAGCGCGGCCCACAACCAGCCGTCGCCGGCCCGGCTGGAGGAGGTCATCCACAGCCGCACCCAACGGGGCGGAGACCAGCGGCTGAGCGCCATCATCAAGCTGCGGTCACGCCGCTCGACGAAGTCCACAATCCGAGTTGAACCGAGCATCCTCGACGCGGGCAAGACGCCCGCTTGGTTCAATCATAGCACTCGCTTTGGTTCAGATCCGTCGGGTTGGGTGCGCGACATGAAAGTGCCAAGTGGTTGGGGTACGGTCTGGGGTGCGGTGTCCTAGCGTATATAATACGCTAGGATAAGAAGGAGGTGTCCCATGCCCGATTCCCTGCCCGCCTTGGAGTACCGTCGCCACGCGATCTTCCAGCAGATGCTTGCCTTGGGTGATTTTCGCCAAGGCTCCGTCACCACCACTCAAGGCCCTTGCGGCAAACCCACCTGCCGCTGTCGTCAGCGCGGTCATCCCGGCCATGGCCCGCACTGGCGGTTGACCTACAAATCCCGCGGCAAGACCGTCACCCAGAGCCTCTCCGACCCGGCGGCTCGCCGTAAGACTCAGCGGGAGATCACCGCCTTTCGGCGCTTCCAGCAGCTAAGCCGAGAACTCATCGAAGTCAACGAGAAGATCTGCCGCTTGCGGCCCGTTGAGCAAGAGTCCGAGTCGGCAGCGTCTGTGACGCCGCAGGAAAAAAAACGGCCGCGGCGATCCAACAAGAAGTCGCCCAAGAAGTCGAACAGTTGCTGACTCTGATCTTCGCCGCCCGGCGCAAGCAGCAGCACTGGGACCTGGAAGCGCTGGAGACGGCCACCCGTGCGGCACTGCACCGAGCCGGCGCGAAGTTGCTCGAGCAACTGTTGGAGGCGCCCGCCGACGCCGCGCCTGAGCCATCCTGTCGCTGCGGCCGTCGCACCCGTCACCGCGGTCGGCGGCCCAAGACCGTGGTGAGTGTGCTCGGCGCGGTCGCGATCGAACGGCCCTACTACCTCTGCCCGGCGTGCCATCAGGGACAGTTCCCCTTTGACCGCGAACTCGATGTCGACAACACGCACTACTCTCCCGGCGTGCGCTGCATGATGGCGCTGGTGGGCAGCGAGTCGTCGTTTGAAAGCAGTCGCGAGCAACTGCGGGTGTTAGCCGGTTTGGACGTTACCACCAAAGCCATCGAGCGCGGCGCCGAGGCGATCGGGGCCGACCTCGCCGCCCGCGAACAACAACAGATCCAACGGGCGGTGCAACTGCCGCTGCCCGCGGTGGCCGGGGCCGACATTCCGGTTCTCTACATCGAGATGGACGGCACCGGGGTGCCGATGGTGGCGGCCGAGACGGCGGGACGAGCCGGCAAAAAGGACCGCGAGCGCGCCCGCACGCGGGAGGTCAAGCTCGGCTGTGTGTTCACGCAAGCCGAGGGCAAGCCAGGCGACCGACCCGTGCGTGAGGAAGGGTCGACGAGCTATACGGGAGCGATCGAGGGCGCCGAGGCGTTTGGGCGACGCCTCTGGCAGCAGGCGTGGGAGCGCGGCTGGGGGCGGGCGAACAAGAAGGTGGTAATCGGCGACGGAGCCGCCTGGATCTGGAACCTCTCGCATCAATACTTCGCGGGCGCGATCGAAATCGTGGACCTCTATCATGCGCGCCAGCACTTGTGGGAGTTGGCGGCGCAACTGGGGCTCGACGACGAGCCCAGCCGGCGGCGCTGGACCCAGCAACGGCTCCGCCAACTCGATCAGGGTCAGATCAAGAAGTTGGTGGCGGCCCTACGAGGTGTGGTGGCCCCGCAGCCGGATCTGGCTCGTCGACTGGCGAGCGAAGCGGAGTACTTCGAACACAACGCCGAGCGGATGCGCTATCCGCACTTTCGCAAGCAGGGATTGTTCATCGGTTCAGGGGTGATCGAGGCGGGATGCAAGACGGTAGTGGCGCAACGTCTGAAGCGCTCGGGCATGTTCTGGACGGTACGCGGCGCGAACGCCATCCTGGCGCTACGCTGCGCCCGCCTCAGCGGCCGCTTCGAAGACTACTGGGAATCCCGCACCCAGGCCGGATGAGCGGCACTTTTATGTCGCGCACCCCGTCGGGTTTCTTACGTAGACAACGGTCGGCAGCAGGTCCATGCGTTGCCGGGACTGGGGTCTGGCTGCCTCTCGAGCAAACCGCTCAGTGCGATCGCGGGTCCGTCGGGCCGAGGTCCGGGTCCTGGCCGCGGTGAAAGTGCCGGCCCAGCAAGTACTTGATCTCCAACTCGACGTCGCGCAAGTAGATCTGCGGAAGCACGTCAGGGTCGCGCTTATTGAGCGTGACCTCGAGCTTGTTCTTGCCTTGGACCGGCCAGTCGCCCGGGCCGAGTTTGTAGATGAACCAGTATCCCGAGCCCGGACGATAGCGAGGCTGGCTCATGCGGTACATCTCGTTGAGTGTACGCAGCGATGAGTCGGGAAGCGCTTTGTCATTGAGTCGGAACGTCAGCTCGTCCAACTCGGTCGTGTTCATCACGCGGAACCGCAACAGAACCTCGTGCACCCGGCCGACTTTGTGCCATCGCTCGAGGTCGTCGGAGATCGTCAAATCGAGCCGGGCTGGGTTGCCCGGGTGAAGATCGACGGGAAGCTGCATCGCCCGGCCGGGTTCGAGGCGCGGCCTTGCGTAGCGGCCGGTGGTCGTGGGCAGGTAATAGGATTTGTCCTTCGGCGCCATCACTTCGGGGTGCGGAAGCTCGCGCAGCGTCTCGTAGAACGGTGCTTGGTAGGGCCAGTAACCGAACCAGTGCGCAAGATAGAGGCCGTCCACTCCTTGGGACCAGTAGTTGCCCGCCGCCGCGCGCATCATCTCGATGGTCGCTTGGTGGAGTCGGTCGGAATCGACGAGCGCTTGCAGGGCCGCGTGCACTCGGCACTCGGCGCCCTCGGCCGCCTCGACCAACGGCCGCAGGTCCGAGGTCTGATCGTGCAGCTCGGGCCCGCCGAAGTTCTGGCCCACCACTACATCGACCAGCCCTTGCCCGATCCATTCGCGGACGTCGAGGCCGACGCTGTAACAGCCTTCCACGTCCGCCGGGATACGAACCACTAGCTCGCGCCCGGCTCCGCTCTCCCTCACCGCCCGGTGGACGCGCCGGATCCAGTCCGTCATGATCGTTCGGCCGGCCTCGACATCTTTGGGATGGAAGTAATACGGCTGATAGTTGAGCTGTATCTCGAACCCGTCCACCGGGTAGCGGTGCAGGGTTTCCTCGATCAAAGCGAATCGCTCGTCGCGCACCTCCGGGTGCTTGAAGTCGAGGCAGGTGGCTGACGGGTGATCCGTGTCGACGTCGCCGCGGGCGCCGATCTCGAGCTTGCGGTTGTTGAATCGGAACTCCGACGCACGCACGTCGACGGACCGGTCGCGAAGGCCCTGCTGGACGAGCAGGGTAGGGTAGAGCAGCATCCCCTTGGCGTGGGCGCGGTCGCAGACGATGCGCAATGGGTCGTGGCCTTGTTCGATGAGATGCTTGGCGTTCTGGTGGGCGCGGCGGAAGATCACGTGGGGCCATTTCTCGACGTTGTGCCCCCAGAGTTCGCCCACCTTAGTGTCGTGGAGAACCGTGCGGCCGTCGCCAAGGCAGAACATCAAGGCGTCGACCGGGGTACCGACCAGCTCGTCCACCGCCGCTTCGTACTCCTCTTTCTGCATGGGCGGTTCATACATGTAGATCAGCGGGTGCCGGCCGTCGTGGTAGAACATCATTCGAGGCTTGCCGGTGCTGTTGGCAATGCTGTTAGTGGTGGTCGGCGTTGCGCCTATCGGGGTAGCCGACGCAAGCGCACCCGCCGCTAGCCCGCTCTTCACGAAATCACGTCGAATCATGGGAGACCTCCTGGGCCGCGGCACCCGGTGTCGCGACTCACACAGTGTAGTACCAATGGAATCGTTCCAAGCCCGGTTGTAGCCTCCGCGGTACGGTGAAGTCGCAGGTTGTGTCCCCCCCCCCCACGAAATATAGCGACATCGGGTGGTTACGCCCGCCATCGCCACCCTTTAACGGTTACTCCCTAACGATTACCCCTTAACAGGGACCGCGTAGTGGACTTCGCCGGGGGACCTTGCCGGCCGCGCGTCGGGCTTCCCCGCCTTCGCTTAGCGGCGCTTCTTGGTACCACCTGAATTATGCACAATGCGGGGTCCACCGGCTGAGGAGGCCTGTGCCGCAAGGGACCATTGGGGGACCCCCGAAAACATGGGGTAAAAAGGTAGGCTCGAAGATTCCCGCTTCGCCAACCGACCCCAAGGGGTCACCCAAATGGTTACCAAACGTAAGGCCCGTCAAACAAGGCCGGGGCGCGAGGGCCTCGCGGCCCAATAAAATCGGGGCTTCCACGCCTTATCACTTCCGCGGCAAGAATCTGACTCCCTACGGCGGCTTGCTGCCCGTCGCCACCCTGCTCGAGAAACTCGACTTCCAAGCGCTGCTGGAAGAAACCATCACGACCAAACGAATCACCCGAGCCATGAGCCCCTACCAGTTTGTGCTGGCCCTCGTGCTCGGCCTCTATGTCGGCTTTGCGCGGCTCAACCAACTCCGCTTCATCGCTCGCGATCCCATCCTGACCGGCATCTTAAAAGTGACACGGCTGCCACCGCAGTCCACGCTGTGGCGCTTTCTGGCCTCGCTGCACCTCAACGTGGCCCAGCAGATTCTTTCCATCCAGCGCCAGCTGCGAGAACAGTCTGGGCCGCGGCCCACGTGAAATTGGAGACGGTGACGCTGGACACCGACACCACCGTGCACACGCTCTACGGCCGCCAGATGGGCGGGCGCAAGAGCTACAACCCCAAGAACAAGGGCAAGCGCAGCTACCAATACTGACCTTCCTGGCCGAGACGCGCGAGTACCTGTGGGCGGGTTGCCACCGGCCCAGGGCCAACAGATCGCCGCCCACCTGAAGAGCGCTTTCCGGGCTTTGCCGGCCGGCGTGAAGAAGATCTTGGCGCGGGCCGATCCGGCTTTTATTGCAGGTAGGCGGTGGCGGCCTACGAGCAAGCGCGTTGTCAGGTCATCGTGGCGCGCAAGACGCGGCGACTGGTCGATCAGCAAGCCGAATGGAAGCGCCACAGCGACGCTGAAGCGGAGTGCACCTCTACCAGCCGGAGGGCTGGGCCCATGCCCTGGGGCGCCAGACGCCGGTCTGCAGGCAATTGGGCCACGAGGCTGCGTTTCGGGCCGATCAAGGATTACGCACGCGCCATGGCCATCGCAGGCTTGGAAACGTGGTGCTATCGGCAAGCCTTTCCGGGGGCCGCCAATGGCCAACCACAGTATGTTGTGGTCACCTGAGTCAAATGGATACCCCACTTATATCTAAAATGGGGTATCCACTTGACTCAGGTAGCCCCTAGGCGTTGTGGTTTGGTCGATCCATGGACGCCAGCACACTGCACCCAGAATGCACCCTGGGGCGCCAGACGCCGGTCTGCAGGCAATTGGGCCACGAGGCTGCGTTTCGGGCCGATCAAGGATTACGCACGCGCCATGGCCATCGCAGGCTTGGAAACGTGGTGCTATCGGCAAGCCTTTCCGGGGGCCGCCAATGGCCAACCACAGTATGTTGTGGTCACCTGAGTCAAATGGATACCCCACTATATCTAAAATTGAACCTTGTCATAGTTCTAGACTCCACTTATTCTATTGTTGATCTTCGCGAATCACGTTGTCTTGCCAGGAGTAAGCCCTGGATTCGCCGCGTGGTTATCGAGCCTGCACCGCAAACCAAACCGGATGTGGGCAGAAGGAGTTACCATGAAAGCAATTTCGAACCGTATTTGGACGCTGATGTCCGACGACCGCGGCCAAGACATGATCGAGTACGCCATGCTAGCGGGCTTTATTGCCGTTGCCGCAGGCGCCTTCCTGCCCGGCGTGGCGAACAGCCTCAACATCATCTTCAGTCGCGTCGAGAGCCTCACGTCGCAGGCGGCCAACCCCGGCACACCCGCGCCCTGATCGGGATTAGGGTAGAGTGAATCCGAACGGGCCCGTCGGCCCGGTAGCCCGGCCGAACCACAGGCACGTTCCCCCTCCGGGGCCCCGTCGGTATCATTTCAGGCGAGGCTTCATCTCGACAGTACTAGTGGGTCGAGTTGAGGAGCTTCGGTGCGGGCCCATCGGCGATGGGACTACTAGGACTTGAGCGGGGTGACCGCCTAGGACGGTCGGCGGGCGGCTGATCGCAGGCTACCGAGACGAAGCACGGTAGACTGTAGGCCGTACCCCATGACCTTCTTGATAAACCCTTCTTGCCTGCGAGCTGTCCTTTTCTGGTTGTTGCTCGCTCCGCTCCTGCCGGCGCAGACCTCCACGTGGAGGCCCGTCTACCTCGCCCGCGACGGGCTCGTCTCGTCGGCCCACTACGGGGCCGCCATGGCCGGGTACAAGATGCTCGCTCAAGGCGGCAACGCCGTCGATGCGGCGGTGGCGGCGAGTTTTGCCAGCACGGTCGTCGAACCCAGCCGCGCCGGCATCGGCGGTGACCTCTTCATCCTGATCTACTGGGCTGAAACCAATGAGGTGAAGTTCATCAACGCCTGCGGGTGGGCACCGCGTAAAGCGACGATCGACCGTTTTCGCGAACTCGGCGGCCTGAAGAAAGAGGGTGCCCTCGGGCCGAATGTTCCCGGCGCGCCGGCGGGGTTGCTGTTGGCGTCAGAAAAATACGGCCGACTGAGCCGCGAGAAGCTGCTGGCCCCGGCGATCGAACTGGCCGAGGACGGCTTTGTCGTCAGCGAGAACCTGCAGAACGTATTCCGCCGGAACCTCCCTCGTTTGGCGCCGTTCCCGTCGACTACCCGCACGTGGTTCCTCGATGGCCAACCCGTCAGGATGGGCGACGTGGTCGTGCAGAAGGACCTGGCCAACACCTTCCGCCGTATTGCCGCGAACGGGCACAGCGGTTTCTACCGCGGCCCGGTGGCGAAGCGAATCGTCGAGACCTTGGCGGGCGCCGGCGGTCTGATGGACGCGTCCGACCTCGCGGAGTTTAGCGCCGAGGAGACCGCGCCGGCGCACGTCAACTACAAGGGCTATGACGTCTACGGCGTGCCGCCGCAGTCCCAGGGACCGGTGATGCTCGAGGCGATGAAGACACTCGAGGGCTTCAACCTCAAGGCGATGGGCCACAACTCGGCCGACTACATCCACTATGTCAGCGAGGCTCTGAAGCTGGCGTTCGCCGACCGGGAGGCCTTCGTCGCCGACCCGCGCTTCGCCAAAGATATTCCCCTGAAGGAACTGTTCTCGGCGGAGTACGCCGAGCAGCGTCGCAAGTTGATCCGCAAAGACCGCGCTATGACAGGGACCGCCCCCGCCGGCAACCCGCGCGCCCTCCGCGCGGCCGCCCAGCCGCCACAATACGCCGCCGCTCGTGGACGGCATCGGGTCCTTCGCGGAGCCGCGGCCCACCCGCGCTGGATCGACAGCCTGACGACTTACGTCGGCGTCGTCGACAAAGACCGCAACATGGTCTCGATCACCTCGTCGATTGCGTCCGACTTTGGCAACGGCAGCTACATCGACGGCGACGGCGGCGGGTTCTTCATCAACAACCGGCTGGCCGGGTTTCACCTCGATCCCGACCACGTGAATGCACTCGAGCCGCGGAAGCGTCCGCGCATGACCGTCAACCCGGTGCTGGTGATGAAAGACGGCAAGCCGCTGATGGTCTTCGGCACGCCGGGCGGTGACACGCAGCCGCAGTCGCAGCTTCAGTTTTTCTTGAACTTCGTCGAGTTCGGCATGAACCCGCAGCAGGCGGTCGAGCAGGCCTACTTCGTGACGCAGTCGTATCATAATTCGTGGTATCCGCACGAGGTGGGCGATGGACTGGCCGTGTCGGAGCGGATCGATGGGTCCGTGCGCGAGGAGCTAGCGCGCCGCGGGCACAACGTCTCGACGCACTCGGCCATGGGCGTGGGCAGCATCAAGACCGTGGTGATCGACCCGCGCACCGGCGTGTTGATGGCGGGCGCCGCGCCGGCCACGGACAGTTACGCGGTTGGGTGGTAGCGCGAGTGTAAAAGTTCGCCGCGGTGAAATGCCGCGTTTCGAAATGTAGGGGCATGCCGTGCCCGCCTGCCCCTGAGAATAGAAACGCCCTCCTCGCCGGGGTTCACACGTAACAGGGGAGCGCGGAAACCTCGACCCGGAGGTCGACGCTGCAAGGCCAGGAGGCCCGCGACACCAAGAAGGGCTCGAGCGTTGACACGAAGCACCGATTACGTTGGCCCCTCCAACTCCATTCGCCACTCCGAAGCCAAGAGCATTCTCACCAAAACCTCCGGCTTCATCGCACAGGCGGGCTTCACCCACTCTCTCAGCCCGGCGCGCAACTGCACCTTTGGCTGCATTTATTGTTACGTCCCGACCATGCGCATCCAGGGCGGCCTTCGCCCCGAGGACTGGCGGCGCTGGGGGCAGTTCACTACCTTCAAAACCAATGCGGCGGAGTTGCTTGCTCGATCCGTGCGGCCCGATCAGGTGATTTATTGCTCGCCGCTGGTCGACCCCTACCAGCCGGCGGAGGAGGCCGAGCGGCTGATGCCGGGCCTGCTCGACGCACTGGTTGAAAACCCGCCCGCCGTGTTCGTGATTCAAACCCGCGGCCCGTTGATTCTGCGCGACCTCGGCCGCCTTGGCGAACTGGACCGCCGCACGGCGCTGCGAGTCAGCTTCTCGATCACGACGAACCGCGAGCGGGTGCGGCGGCTCTACGAACCGCTCTGCGCGACGATCAACGATCGACTCGACACCGTGCGCCGCCTTCGCGAGGCTGGCATCGAGGTCTACGCTACGCTCGCACCGTTGCTCCCGTGTGACCCGGAAGAGCTGGCCCGCCTGGCCGCGGACGCTACTGACCGCGACATCATCGGCGACCCCTTCCACGTGCGCTCGCTGAAGTGGCACGGCGCAACCACGCGCTCCGAGGCCCTCGCGGTCAGCGAGAAGCACGGGTTCCTCGGGTGGCACGAACCGGCTTTCCAGGAGGAGGTCGTCGAGCGCATTCGGTGTGTTGTCGAAGCCGCCGGGCGGCGCTTCGGCATCGGCCCCGAGGGCTTTGGGTGGCTGGCGGTAGCAGACCCTCCGTAGTCCGCCATACTGCAGTGCAAGGGCGCGCTCAGGGGTATTGAGCCGGTTGGTACTTCGTGCGGAACTCCGGCACGTTGATGACGGCGCGGTACGGTTGCGTGGGAACCAGTTTCCAAACTTGCAGCTCGAGTCCCTCGTACCGGTCGGTTCCCTTTTCAAAGGGCAGCCGGTATGGCCTGCTCCAGCTTTTCAAAGTGACAGAACCGCTGGCACGATCTATTGAACGGGAGCGGCTTCGCCACCGATCATCTCGTGGGTCGTACGACTCCCGCCCGAAATGGCGAGCAACCTGCAGGCGATCGGGTCTCACCAACAGGAACTCAACTCGCTCTCTCTGGAAACGGACTCCAAAGGGATCGGGTGCGTCCGCGATGCCTGAGTAGCGGACGTCGAGCACGACGTCTAACGCCGAGGGACGCCGGTTGACAACCTCTACCATCAAGGAGCCGTTGCTCAGCCGAGCACCCGGCTCGATCGGCAAGGAGCCGGCGAGTTCCCACGCAAACCCTTGGAGTTGCGCCAAACCCTCGAAGGCAACTGTGCGCCCTGCTAACGCCGCCGGATCGAGTTGCGTGTGCAGAGTGAGGGAGACCTGCGAATCCTCGTGAACGGGCTCTCCGAACCAGCCATATTGAGGCAGGGCCGCCAGAAGGGCAGCCGAGTCGTTGAATGTTGCAAACCGGGAATTCGTTGCAATGATCTCTTGCCCGTTATCCAACCGGACCTTCCCCCAGAGGTGCTTGAGCCTCAAGAATTCGCTCACGGGTGCATCGCGCATTCGAGGGCGAATACTTGTGCCGGCCTGGTTACGTGTCTTGACAACCTGGTAGTAGCCATCCGAAGTCTCGGAAGACCACGACGCGTCGAGCAGTTCTCCGTAGGTGCTCGGTGTTAGCCGATACCAAGGTAGCTGGATCGTTAGTGGGCTAAGCAACAATCCCACAGCTAGTAAACCAGCAGACATTCTTACGTCGCGCCGCCAGTACTGCCGCCAGACCACGACACAGCACACGCCGAGCATCGTCAGCGCAGCTGCCGCCTCTCCCAATGGGGTTCGGGTGGCGATCCAACCAGACATGTCGATAGAGCTATAAACCAGAAGCGAGGCAAATCCGCCCACAATACACGCCAGGAGGTACACCGCGATGCCGGGCGTTACTACGGCCACGGCGGCCACCCAGATGACGATCCACGCGTGTCCCAGCAACCCCGATGCCAGCACACCGGGCCAGCGAGCAGGCTCGAGTCCGAAGTGCACGAGTACTCCGAGGTCGAGAAGCGATGGGGCCAGCGTTAGGTAAGAGAACACGAAAGCGGCTTTCGCCCCCAGCAGGGCCAGTGGCCGAATCGGCCGCGTCTTCCAGTAGGCTGATGGCCCCAACAGTGGGTCCAGGTGGACCAGCAGGCCAATCACTACGGTCGTTGTCAACGGTACAGCAAAAGCAATCAGATCCTCTACGAGCTGGCCGTATGAAGACAGGGAACCTGTATCGAATGCCCAGGGGTCCCGGACGTGCCACCATGCACCTCCGAGCAGAAGCAGCCAATACAGCAACAACGCCCACAACAACCGCCGTGTGTCTTTGCCCAGGATCAGCCAAACCTGCTTCACGCTCGCCGATCCTCCGTCCTCAGCGGCCTGTCTAGAGCCAGAAAGATCTCTCGGAGCGACAACTCTTCGGCCTGCCATCTCGCTTGCTCGCCAAATCTCTGGTGTAAGCGGCGAGGCGTCTCCGAAGGATCGAAACGGCTGTCAACGAAGCGCACTACGCCGTCGGTCTGCTCCCACTGCATCCACTCGGGAGGGTGGTCACCGGTCCCGCCGTCTCCGCTCGCGGTGACTTCGACGCGCCTGAAACGCGCGCGCAGATCGACGAGCCGCTCGGAGAGTTGCAGCCGGCCTTGCTTGAGAAAGCCCACGTAGTCGGCCAGCATTTCGACCTCCGCCAAGTCGTGGGACGAGACAAAGACCGTCCGCTCCCCCTCTTTCGCCATCTCGACGACGCCCGCACCATGTCGTCGCGCATGTTGGGGTCCAGGCCGCTGAACGGCTCGTCGAGCACCAGCAACTTTGGCCGATACGCCAGCGACGAAACCAGGACTGCCTTCATGCGCATACCGCGCGAGCAGTGCCCGAGTTTGTGGTCGAGCGGCAACTCGAAACGCCGCCGCAGATCGTCGCAATAGGTGTCGTCCCAAGTCGGGTAGAGATGCTTGCAGAAATCCAAAAAGGCGCCAATCGTCATCCAGTGCGGCGGCTTTTGGTTTTCTGAGACGTAGCCGATCGTTTCGAGTGTTCGCGGGGTGAGTTTCCGCGAATCAACACCGAGCACTTCAGCTCGACCACCCGAAGGTCGAATGAGATTCATCAACAGATGAATGGTGGTTGTCTTGCCCGCGCCGTTGGGGCCCAGGTAGGCAAAGATCGCACCTGTAGGAACTTGCAGATTCAGATCCCGCACCGCTTTGACGCGCTTGAACCTGCGCGAAAGTCCGTCTGTGACGATGGCAAAGTTCACTAGAAGGCAACGATAGCAATTCGGTCCTCGCAGTGGTGCGTGACTGTGTGTGGCTGCGTCAGTCGATGCCCTGGTTCGATGACCGCTTCCTCACGCCACAGCCAACCAATTTGTGGGAAAGTGGGGTATCCATTTGACTCAGGTGACCACAACATACTGTGGTTGGCCATTGGCGGCCCCCGGAAAGGCTTGCCGATAGCACCACGTTTCCAAGCCTGCGATGGCCATGGCGCGTGCGTAATCCTTGATCGGCCCGAAACGCAGCCTCGTGGCCCAATTGCCTGCAGACCGGCGTCTGGCGCCCCAGGGTGCATTCTGGGTGCAGTGTGCTGGCGTCCATGGATCGACCAAACCACAACGCCTAGGGGCTACCTGAGTCAAGTGGATACCCCATTGTGGGAAAACAAAGACGTGAGGACGACCGTTGAGATTCCCGACGCCCTTTTCCGAGAGGCGAAGGCGGAGGCCGCCCGCAACGGCATCTTGCTCGACGAGTTCCTTGTGCAGGCGGTCCGCACGAAACTCGGTGGCTCCCGCGCGGATACGGCGACCCATCAGCCCTGGCGAAAGGCCTTTGGCGGACTGCGCCATCTTCAGGAGGAACACAGGCGGATCGAGACCATTATTGCTCAAGAGTTCGGACGAGTCGACGAGCGGGAATGGAGTTGACGCTCACTTCGATCTCGTGGCGGGTTTGCGGCTGGTGGCGTGTGACAGGCTCAAAGCGCGCTCGCTGACCTTCAGCCCCGTGCGGGAAACTTGTTACGATAGGTGCGACTAGGTGATGAGAGACGCTCATCGAACTACCCTGCTTTGTTCGGTTTTCCTCTGGGCCGCTGTGTCGCCGCTATCGGCCGCGACGCCCACTTTCGATTCCGACATTCAGCCGCTGCTTGAGGCCAAGTGCCTCGTTTGTCACGGGAAGGATAGCCCGCAGGCCGGGCTTGACCTGCGGACCAAGGCCTCGATCCTGCGCGGCGGCAAGTCCGGACCGGCGCTCGTGGTGGGGGCTTCTGCCGGGAGCTTGCTGCTCGATAAGGTCGTCTCGAAGACGATGCCTCCCGGCGACGAGAAGCTCAGCGCGGAGGAGATCGACTCCCTCCGCCTGTGGATCGACAAGGGCGCGCCGGCGAACGCCGCCGAGCTGGCCACGGCTTCCGGTGGCGACAGCGGTCCCCTCACCGAGCACGACATCCTCCCGATCTTCCAACTTCGCTGCATCGCCTGCCACGGCAAGCGAAAACAGGAAGGCGGGCTCGATCTACGCACCGTCGCGAGCCGCGTTAAGGGAGGCCGATCCGGCCCCGCGCTGATTCCCGGTGACCCGGCCGGCAGCTTGCTGATCAAGCGCATCGAGTCCGGCGACATGCCGCCGGCCGAGTTGCAGCTCAAGTTCTCGGTACGTTCGATGACCGACGGCGAGCTGGCCAAGGTGCGACGCTGGATCGCCTCCGGCGCTCCCGAGGGCCCGCCGCGAGAAAAGCTGGTGGTCGATCTCGACAACGACCCGCTGGTTTCCGACGATGACCGGCAATTCTGGTCGTTCCAGCCGCCGAAACGTCCGGCCGTCCCAGAACCGAAGGCCGCCGAGCAGGTGCGCAACCCCATCGACGCATTCCTGCTACGGAAGCTCGGCGGCAAAGGACTGGCGTACTCCCCGGAAGCGGACCGCGTCAAGCTGCTCCGGCGCGCCTACCTCGATCTAACGGGCATGCCGCCCACGCCGGACGAGATCGCTAGCTACGTCAGCGACACCGGTCCCGACGCGTACGAACGGGTGATCGACCACCTGCTCGCGTCGTCGGCCTACGGCGAGCGCTGGGCGCGCCACTGGCTCGATCTCGCCGGCCACACCGACTCGGAAGGCTTCGGGAATCACGACGGCCTGCGTGAGTTCGCTTGGCGCTACCGCGACTACGTCATCCGGTCGCTGAACAGCGACAAGCCTTACTCCGAGTTTTTGATGGAGCAGATTGCGGGCGATGAGCTAGCCGATTACCGCAACCAGGAAGTCACCCAGGAATTGGTCGATCGTCTCGCCGCCACGGGCTTTCTACGCACGGCCGCCGACCCGACCGACGCGCCCGAACGCGGCTTCATCGCCGAGCGCATGAACATCATCGCCGACGAGATCCAGGTGCTCACGTCCTCGGTGATGGGCCTGACCGTCGGCTGCGCGCGCTGTCACGATCATAAGTACGACCCGATTCCGCAGCGCGACTACTACCGCTTCAGCGCGATCCTGCAGACCTCTTACGATCCCTACGACTGGCTGCCGCCCGGGAAGCGCCAACACGACTTGGCACTCGATAGCGAGAAGCGCGAAGTCGCCGAGCACAACGCGCCGCACGAGAGGAAAATCGAGCAACTCGAGATGGCCCTGGCCCGCGAGGAAGGCCCCTACCGCGAGCGGCTGATCGAGGAACGCTTGCAGGGCCTGCCCGCTGGGGTGCGAGAAGACCTGCGGCTTGTTGCCGACATCCCTGAAGATCAACGCTCGGAGGTGCAAGGCTACCTCGCCAGAAAGTTCGCCAAGACGCTCGAGATCACCAGCCCGCAACTGAAGAAGAAATACCCCGAGATTGCCGCTCGCGTCGACCCGATTCAGAAGGACCTGCAAGAGACCAAGCGCAAGCTACTCCCCAAGCCGCACATTCGCGTGCTGATGGATACGGGCGGCGTGCCGTCCGGCTCATACTTGCTACGGCGCGGCGATCCCATCACTCCGGTGCAGATGGTCGAGCCCGGCGTGCCCTCTGTAATCAAGGCCGGTCTTGCGCCGTACGAGATCAAACCGCCGTATCCGGGAGCGGACTCCAGCGGGCGGCGCCTGGCCTTGGCGCGTTGGCTGACGCAGCCAAACCATCCGCTGACGGCCCGGGTGATGGTCAACCACGTCTGGCTGCGGCATTTCGGCCGTGGCATCGTGAGCAGTCCGTCGAACTTCGGCCGTTCGGGTACGCCCCCCTCGCATCCGGAGCTGCTCGACTGGCTGGCGACGGAGTTTGTGCGCAGCGGCTGGAGCATCAAGCACCTGCACCGGCTGATGATGACCTCGACCGCCTACCGCCAGTCGTCGCGGGTCAACGAAGCGCTGCTGGCGGCCGACCCGGAGAACGTCCTGCTCAGCCGCATGCCGCTGCGCCGCATGGATGCGGAGGTGCTCTACGACTCGGTTCTCAAAGTGACGGGCCGGCTGGATGGGGAACTGTTCGGTCCTCCGTCGGACGTTGAGGTCAAGGACAACAAGGAAGTCGTCGCCAAGCCCGCAGCCAACGGTTATCGCCGCAGTCTCTACGTCGCACAACGCATGCAGAAGCCGCTCACGCTGCTCGACGCCTTCGACCTGCCGCGCATGACGCCCAATTGCATCGAGCGGCGTCAGTCGCAGGTCGCAACGCAGGCCTTGCAGATGATGAACGGCTCAGATGTTTGGGAGCACTCGCGCTACATGGCCGGGCGGCTTATCGATGAAATCGGCCCGGACCCCCGGGAGCAAGTCGAGGCAGTGTTCCTGCGGGCGCTTTCGCGGAAGCCTGTTGACGATGAGATGAAACACAGCTTGGCAGCGCTCGGCGAGTTCGCCGAGATCTGGCCGACGAGGCTGAGCAAAGACCGCGACCCGGCCCCGATCGAGTGGAAGTCGCGCTGGCTGGCGTTGGCGAGCTTCTGCCACAGCGTGATCAACTCCGCCGAGTTCAGCTTTATTGATTGACGGATCTATCGATTGAGGAATCCATGCCGCGAGCGACTGACCACGAACTGACCTCCGGGGCCCGCCGCTTAACACGCCGCGACTTCTTCTCGCGCATCGGTGACGGCATTCACGGCGCGGCGCTGGCCTCGCTGTTGGGGTCCGACCTGCTCGCGCCCAACTCGGCGATGGCGGCGGACGAAACCCGCCGGGTGTTTGACCTCGCGCCGCGTCAGCCGCACTTCGAGCCGAAAGCCAAGTCCGTCATTCACCTTTTCATGAACGGCGGGCCGAGTCAGGTCGACCTGTTCGACCCCAAGCCCTCGCTCGAGAAGTACGCCGGTGAAATTCCGCTGCGCGACATGGCGACCGACATCACGTCGCCCCACGAGTCGGGTGGCCTGCTGCCTTCGCCGTTCAAGTTTCAGAAGTACGGCCAATGCGGCATGGACGTCTCTGAACTCTTGCCGCACTTCACCAAGCACGTCGACGATGTCGCGCTGATCCGCTCGATGTACGGCGAGCACTTCAACCACGAGCCGGCGCTGTTCCTGATGCACACCGGCCGCACGGTCGCCACGCGTCCGTCGATCGGAGCGTGGGTGGCGTACGGGCTTGGCACTGAGAACCAGAACCTGCCGGCCTATGTCGTGCTCGATGACCCCAAGGGGCTTCCCATCAACGGCATCTCGAACTGGCAGTCGGCATGGTTGCCGCCGCTTTACCAGGGCACGCGCTTTCGTTCGGAGGGTCCGCCGGTGCTCAACCTCGACCCGCGGCCCGAGTGGCCCGAAGGCCTCGCCGACGCCGAGCGGCGGCTGCTACGGCGGCTCGACGAGTCGCATCGAGAGCAACGACCCTTCCAGCCCAGCCTCGATGGACGGATCTCGAGCTACGAGTTGGCCGCGCGCATGCAACTAGAGGCCGGCGACGCGCTCGATGTTTCCAAAGAGAGCGAGGCGACGCGCGAGGCCTATGGCCTCAATGACACCCTGACTCACTCCTACGGCAAGCGCTGCCTGATGGCGCGCCGGCTGGTCGAGCGGGGCGTGCGGTTCGTGCAACTCTACATCGAGTCGCAGATCTGGGATTCGCACTCGAACCTTGAAAAGGGCCATCGGTACGCCTGCGGCAAAACCGACAAGCCCGTTGCCGCTCTCCTGGCCGACCTCAAGCAGCGCGGCCTGCTCGATTCGACTCTCATCGTTTGGGGAGGCGAGTTCGGGCGCTTGCCGCTGTCGCAGAACAACATCAACGCGGAGGCCGCGGGGCGCGATCACGGGCCGCCGGGGTTCAGCGTCTGGTTGGCCGGCGGCGGTGTCAAGGGCGGAACTACCTACGGAGCGACCGACGAGTTCGGCCATAACGCCGAGGAGAATCGTACCAGCGTCCACGACTTCCACGCCACGATTCTTCACCTACTGGGGATGAACTTCCGCGACCTGGCTTTCGAGCGCCACGGCTTGAAGGAACGGCTGACGGATCAATTCCCGGCGCGGGTGGTTTCTGAGATTCTCGCCTGACGCCTCTTTCGGTCAACGGATGGGACCTCGCAGCCGCTTCTCACGCACGCGACCACCAATCCTGTCGTCTGCCCTCGCCAGCTTGATCTTCCTCGCTACGCCACCTCCGCCGGTCATTGCACAGCCTTCCTCGCAAGCCCCCTCCTCCCAAAACGTCGAGTTCTTCGAGAAGAAGATACGGCCCGTATTGGCTGAACACTGTTACGCCTGCCACAGCGACCGTGCGGTCGTCATGAGCGAACTGCGGCTCGACACGAAAGAGGGGCTGCGGAAAGGGGGCACGCGTGGTCCGGCCCTGGTGTCGGGTGAGCCCGGCAACAGTTTGCTGCTGAAGGTCGTCTCGTACTCGGATCCTGACCTGCGGATGCCGCCCCCCGGCAAGCTTAGCGACGAGCAGATCGCCGACATCGGCGCTTGGGTCGAGATGGGCGCACCCGACCCGCGCACCGAGGTACTCACGCCTGCACCCGTCTCCACCGAAGAAATCGATTTCAAAAAGGCGCGCCAATTCTGGTCGTTCCAGCCGCTACGGCCCGGACCGCTTCCGAGGGTCCAAGACAACGATTGGCCTGCCGCACCGATCGACCACTTCATCTTGAGCCGTCTCGAGGAGCAAGGGCTCACTCCCTCCCCGCCCGCGGACAAGCGCACTCTACTGCGCCGCGTCACGTTTGACCTGATCGGCCTGCCGCCGACGCCCGACGAGATTGCGGTGTTTCTCGCTGACGATTCGCCCGGCGCGTTCAAGACCGTCGTCGAGCGTCTGTTGGACTCCCCCCACTACGGCGAGCGCTGGGGACGTCACTGGCTCGACCTGGTCCGCTTTGCCGAGACCAACGGCCATGAGTTCGACAACGACAAGCTTGACGCCTGGCGCTATCGCGACTACGTGATCCGCGCGTTGAATGACGACGTGCCGTACGACCAATTCGTGCGCGAGCACATTGCCGGCGATCTGGTGTCCGAGCCTCGCCTCAGCCCTGACGGCACCCGCCACGAGTCTCCCATCGGCACCAGTCCCTACTGGTTCGGCGAGGTCTTGAACGGCGCGACCGACTCGGAGAAGTCCCGGGCCGATCAGGTCGACAATCAGATCGATGTGATGGGCAAAGCTTTCTTGGGCCTCACCGTCGCCTGTGCCCGCTGCCACGATCACAAGTTCGACCCCATCCCGACGGCCGACTACTACTCGCTCGCCGGCATCATGCACAGCACCGAGATCTTGGAGGCGGTGGTCGACTCGGAGGAACGCTCCCGCGAGATCGCGTCGGTCGGCCGGAAAATCGCTGCCGCCAACGACGAGGTCGGGAGTCTGCTGGCCGAGGGACGCCGCCGGCTTGTAACGCAGCTTGACGACTACTTGCTCGCTGCCGCCGAGTTGATGACTCGAGAAGACGCCGACGTCACCGTGCTCGACCAAGAGCTGGCCGCGGCGAAAGGACTCGACGCGGAGATGCCGCGGGCGTGGGTCGACTACCTTGAGCATGCGGAAGAAGCTCCTGAGAACGTATTCCACCCGTTCGCGAAACTGGCGGCTCGCGCGCCGGCGGGCGGGGCAGACTCATTCGCCGCATCGCTCCACGGCATTCGCGAGGAACTCTCGCGCCGAACACAAGAACAGGTGCGTCGCGCCGCCGAGCAACGTGGCGATGTCGTCTACGAAGACTTCGACAAGCCGAACCACGAAGGATGGATCGTCTCCGGCCACGCGTTCACCGAGGCTTCCCGGACCGCGTCCGCCCCCAACCAGCCGCTGCGCGGCTACCGCTCCGAGCGCATGGCCAACTCTTTCGGTGCGGGTTCGGACGCCTTTGTCGGCAGCCTCATCTCCGGGAAGTTTCACACCAGCAAGCGGTATATCCACGTGCGCATCGCGGGCAGCCGCGGTGACCTCTTGCGCACCCGTCTATCCCAGACCCGTTTGACGCTGGTCGTCGATGGCTACAAGAGTTCGCATTTCGTTTCGGAGGGTACGGACGATTTCGTTTGGATGACTCGGAACTTGGTCACGCAGTACGACCGCACAGCCTACTTTGAGCTTGTCGACCGTGACCGTGAAGGGCACATCGTTGTCGACAAGATCATCTTTTCGGACTCGAGCGAGCCACCGGACGTATCAGAGCCAGCCAATCCGCGGGTGCTCGCCTTACTCGATGACGCAGGGGTCACGTCGCTCGCAAGCCTGGCCCGCGCGTATCAGCGGCTGTTCCAACAAGCGATCGAGGAACGTCGACCGACCCTTGAAACCCGATCCCTTTTGGAATCGTTGACGCCCACGCCCGCCGGGGAAGGCGTCGTGCGCTTACTGAATCGCGACGAACGCCACCGTTGGAGCGAACTGGCGAACACCCGTGGGCGTCTCGAAGGCGCTCTGCCTCCTTCCACCTTCGCCATGACCAGCCGCGACGACAACCCGCGTGACGTGGCGATCCATCTACGCGGCAGCCACAAGAACCTGGGTGAGATGGCGCCGCGGGGGTTCCTGCAGGTTCTCTCGAACGGAGCCTCAATTAACGGCGGCAGCGGCCGTTTGGAACTGGCGAGGCAAATCACGACCGACGCCGCACCGCTCCTGGCGCGGGTGATGGTAAACCGCATCTGGAAGCATCATTTCGGCCAAGGGCTGGTGCGGTCCAGCGACAACTTCGGCGAGACGGGCGACCGCCCGAGCCACCCCTCGCTTCTCGATCACCTGGCCGAGCAGTTTCAGGATGGCTGGTCGATCAAGGCGATGCACCGAGCCCTGCTGCTGAGCAGCAGCTACCGTATGTCGAGCCGCCCCTCAGCCCGTGCAATGGAGTCCGATCCGCGCAACACTCTTTTGCACCACGTGCCGGTGCGGCGGCTCGAAGGAGAATCGATTCGCGATGCGATGCTGGCCGTCGCCGGGACGCTCGACCGTTCGCTCTACGGTCCCAGCGTAGTTCCCCACATCAGCCGGTATCAAGACGGACGCGGTAAGCCGCCCCACCCGGGCCCGCTCGACGGCCGCGGCCGCCGCAGTGTGTACATTCAAGTGCGCCGCAATTTTCTGACGCCGCTGCTGCTGGCGTTTGATTATCCGCTGCCGATATCGAGCCGTGGGCGGCGCACGGTCTCGACCGTCCCTTCACAGGCGCTGATCATGATGAACAACCGGTTCGTGGGTCGACAGGCCGAGGCTTGGGCTCGACGAGAGATCCGCGGCGAGCCCGGCGGCCGCGCTCGAATTGAGAGCATGTTCCTGTGGGCCTATGGCCGCGCCGTTGAACCGGGCGAGCTTGACGAGGTGGATCTGTTCCTCGACCGTCAGAGCAGCCGCTATGCGGCCTCGAACAATCCTGATGACATCCGCGTCTGGACCGATCTGGCGCACGTTCTCTTCAATAGCACCGAGTTCATCTTTGTACGCTAATGACAGCGGCCGAACCAACTGCGTGGCGAGCGGTCCGACAGCCCCCCTCGTAAACCACTTTAACTACTCTCAACGGGGTTTTTCTCGTGTTTGCCTTTTGCTACCCTTGCTGGCCCTAACCAACCCAGGATGAGGGTCTTAGGGGCCGTCTCTTGGTACAGTGGCATACGCTTGAGCAAGCCTTGGTCTTGCTGGGTCCCCACAAATCTTCCCCAAGTTCTTGAGGCTGAGCCGCGCCGAAACAGGGCTGGATATGCATAAAGCGTGGCTAGACATGGTGCAATTATGGTATACTTACACCATGGCTCTCAACATTAAGAACCCCGAGGCCGAACGGCTCGCTGCCGAGGTCGCGGGTTTGGCGGGGGAATCGAAGACGGAAGCGATTCGGGTGGCGCTCTCGGAGCGCAAAGAGAAGCTTCTACTGAGCCGGGGCGCGGCAAGCAAGCGCGAGCGAATCGAAGCGGTCCTCAGGAACCGCATCTGGCCTCAGGTTGACCCGAAATTGTTAGGACGCCCGATTCTAAAGGCCGAGCGCGAAGGGATTCTCGGCTACGGACCCGACGGAATCTGACCTAGTCTCATGGTGGTCGATTCTTCCGCCTTATTGGCGGTGTTGCTGAGGGAGCCCGGGTATGAGGCCATCCTCAAACGTCTGATCGAGGCGCCGCTCGTCGCTGTTGCGGCTCCCACGTTGGTCGAGACGGCGATGGTGCTTGCTTCGCGCGTCTCGGGCGATCCACGGTACCTGTTGAACGAGCTTGTACGGGAAGCGGGAATCGAGGTGATCGAGTTCGCAGAGCGCCATTTCGAGATTGCCGTCGACGCGTTCCTAGCCTACGGCAAAGGACGCCACAAGGCGGCGCTCAACTATGGCGACTGCCTCAGCTACGCGGCGGCGCGGGCGGCCGGCATGCCGCTGCTCTACCGTGGCAACGACTTTTCGAAGACCGACCTCGCCTGAGCGGAGCGCAGCCGCATTCGCGCTAACTGGGTGCGTCGTTGTTCATCGAGTCCGCCAGGCGACGCCCAGGGTGCAATAACTATCTAGTGAACTTCTTCAACTATTTCACCGAGATCGAAGAACACTTTCAGCAGGCCCGGGGGACGGGCCTGTTTCTGCTTTCGCCGCTTGATTGGGCGATGATCGAAACGTGGAAGGAAGCGGGCATCCCGATCGAGGCGGTCCACAAGGGTATCGACCGGGCGTTTGAGAAGTGGCACGCCCGCAAGCGCAAGATCCGCATGGTCAATTCGCTGGCCTACTGCGCGCAGGAAGTGTTGACGGCGGCGAGTCAGATGGGTGATACCGGCGAGCCCGCGCAAGGCGGCGAGCCGGTGTTTCGAGGGGACGAGTTGGCGCGGTTCTTCCGCCGCAACGCCGAGGCCATTCGTCAGCACGGCGGCCAGACGCCCGAGGTCTTGCGCAAGACGTTCGAGGAGAGCGCCACGTCGCTCGATCAACTCGCCGAGGCCGCCGAGCGGGAGCAAGCCAGCGACCTCGAAGCGATCGAACAGCGTCTCACCGTAATCGAACAGCGCCTGATCGCGGCCGCCATGCAGACCATGACGGAGGACGAACTGCTCGCCGCCCGCCAAGAGATGGACCGTCAACTCGCCCCCTACCGCGCGAAGATGATGGCGGAGCAGTTGGCCCTGCTGGAAAAACAATACCTCGAACGCAAGTGCCTCGAAGGCCGCGGCCTACCGAGGCTAAGCCTGTTTTACTTGTAAGTACGTTGGTTGAGCCCGCCCAACCGCCACTCGGAGCCGCAGGCGTTAGCCTGCGGTGAGGCCCCGCAACCCGTCTCTTGTACCCCTAGAGGCATACCTGCCACCAGCCTCAGAAAGCCCATGGGACTCAAGCGGCCACCCGGATACTGTCAACGCAAGCTCACGCCCGCGGCTCCTGAGTGGCGATGGCGGTTGCGGTGATCCCGAGTTGCCGAGATTGCGGTACAGACCGCCAAGCCTCAGATCGTCGCGATCAGTTTGGCGATGAGCGCGGCGCGGTCAGCGATGCGGTCGATCCGAATATTCTCGGTCGGCGAATGCGCCCCTTCGCCCACCGCGCCCAGCCCGTCCAGGGTGGGAATGCCGAGCGCGGCCGTGAAGTTTCCGTCCGAGCCGCCGCCTACGCTGGCCTCGCCCAACTCGGCGCCCAACTCCCGCGACAGCCTCTGCGCCAAACGAAACAGCTTCACGATGCGCGCGCTTCGCTCCATCGGCGGCCGCCGGATAGATCCTTCCACTTGCAGCTTCGTTCGGCGGTCGAACGGCCGCAGCGAGGCAAACTTCTTCTCGAGATGCCGTGCGTCGGACTTGCGCGGAACCCGTATGTCGACCGTAGCCCACGCCCCCTCGGGCACCACGTTGGTCGCCGTGCCGCCCTCGATCGTGCCCGGATTGACCGTGACGCCTTTGGCCAAGTCGGTCCACTCGGAGACGCGGATCAACTGCCGCGCCAGCTCCACCACGGCATTGGCCCCGGCGGCGAAGTTGAGGCCTGCGTGCGAGGCGATGCCTTTGACGCGCAGGGTATATCCGCCCCCGCCTTTGCGCGCCGTCTTGACGTTGCCCTCAGGACCGGCGCTGGGTTCGGCAATCAACACGGCGTCACTGTGCTTGGCCTCGGCTTCGGTATAGCGCCGCGATGCCGGGCTTCCGATCTCCTCATCCGAGTTCAACTGAAGAACGAACTTCTTTGCAACCGGAATCTCCAACTCCCGCAGCGCCTCGCACGCGAACACAAAGTAAGCGACACCGGCCTTCATGTCGAACACGCCCGGTCCCCACAGCCGGCCCTTCGATCGCTTGAAGGGCATCCGCGCGAGCGTGCCGAGTGGGTAAACGGTATCGAGGTGCCCGAGACCTATCACCTGGCCACCATTTCTAGATCTGGGCTTTCTCGATCCCGGCAACCGGAACTCGACCCGCAGGTGGTCTCCGTAGGCCTTCTCGCGATAGACCTTGACCTTGCCCAGCGAGGCTGTGTGATCCGCAACGAACTCCACCGCGCGGTTGACCGCGGCACGGTCATGGCTTGGCGACTCAATGCGGACCAACTCGCCGATCCAGTCGATCATCGCGGACCGCCGTTTGGTGATGTAATGAAGAATCGGATCCATCGGTTGTGCGCTAACCCTCTGGTATAATACGCGTTTTTCGCACAGACCCGAGTCGCCTGAGGGCCGCTACGAGTCTGTCTACCCGATCGTCAACTCGACCATTCCCTCTCGATGCACGACATCAACGACATACTCACGCTGCTTCCCCACCGCTTTCCGTTTCTGATGGTCGATCGGGTCGTCGAGGTGCGCGAGAACTTCATCGTCGGCATCAAGAACGTTACCGTCAATGAGCCGTTCTTCCAAGGCCATTTCCCCGGCTTGCCGGTCATGCCGGGCGTGATGATCGTCGAGTCGATGGCGCAAGTGGGGGCCCTGCTGCTTTTGATCACGGGACCGGAGCGTGGCGAGGACTACGACGACAAGATCGTTCTCTTCGCCGGGATCGAGAACGCTCGGTTCCGCAAGCCCGTCGTCCCCGGCGACCAACTACGCATCGAACTCCGGGTGCTCAAGCGCAAGGGACCGATCTGGAAGGTGGAAGCCAAAGCAACCGTGGACGGACGTCTGGCGTGCCAGGCAGTTCTCACGTGCCACGTATCCGACAAGGCGGCGCTGGCAGCCGCCGGGCCCGCGAGCACGCCTGTCCCTAGCACCCGTGGCCCCAGCACTTCGTAGGGGCTCTCATGGCAATTCATCCCACCGCCGTCGTCGACAGTGGCGCTCGCGTTCATGAGTCGGCCGAGGTTGGTCCCTTCTGCGTGATCGGGGACGAGGTTGAGATCGGCGCGGGTACCCGCCTGCTGGCGCATGTCTATGTCGAGGGGCCGATCACGATCGGTGACGATAATCTGTTTCATCCCTACTCAACGGTTGGCGTCGCGCCGCAGGACCTGAAGTATCAAGGCGAGCGTTCCGAGACCCGCATCGGCAGCCGTAACACCATCCGCGAGTTCGTCACCATCCACCGCGGCACCGGGGGCGGCGGCAGCCTGACGTCGCTCGGTGACGACAATCTTCTCCAGGCCTATGCCCACGTAGCTCACGACTGCCACGTCCGGTCGCACACGATCCTGGCGCACAGCGCCACGCTGGGAGGCCACGTCATTGTCGAGGACTGGGCGGTCGTCGGCGCGCACAGTGGTGTCCATCAGTTTTGCCGCATCGGCGCGCATTGCTACATCGGGGGTTTCAGTGTCATTACGCAAGACGTGATGCCCTACTCTCTCGTGGTGACCGAGCGGGGCGCGCGAGTCTTCGGCGTCAACAAGGTCGGGCTCGAGCGGCGCGAGTATGCCAAGGACACGATCCAGCGCCTGCACAAGGCGTTCCGCGTGCTCACAAAGTCCGGCCTCAACACGGACCGGGCGCTCGAGAAGATCCGGGCGGAGGTCGAGACCGACGACACAGTTGAGAGCCTGCTCGAATTCATCCAGTCCTCAGAGCGGGGCGTTGTGAAATGACCGCCGGGGTGAAATGAGGGTCGGGCTGATCGTTGGCGGCGGACGGTTCCCGCTGCTGGTAGCGTCATCGGCCAAACAGCAAGGGCATGAAGTCGTCGCTGTGGCCATCAAGGAAGAAGCCGCGCCTGAGATCGAAGATCTCGCCAACCGCTGCCACTGGGTCTCGCTGGGCGAGCTGACGAAGCTAATCAAGCACCTCAAGCAAGAGCAAATCACCGAAGTCGTCATGGCTGGACGCGTGCGCCACGCCCGTATCTTCTCGTCCATCCGTCCCGACTGGAAGCTGCTCAAGCTGCTCACGTCGCTGCCGCGCAAAAACACCGACGCGTTGCTGGGCGCGCTGGCGAATGTGTTGGCCGAAGAGGGCATCGAGCTGGTTGATTCCACACGCTTTCTGGAGCCCAACCTGGTGCAGGAAGGCCCGCTGACCCAGCGCGAGCCGAGCGAAGACGAACGTGCCGACATCGAGTACGGACGCGAGGTGGCCGCGGCGCTGGTGGCCTACGACATCGGCCAGACGGTCGTGATCTGCGAACGTGCCTGCGTAGCGGCCGAGGCCATGGAGGGCACCAACGACGTCATCGTGCGCGCGGGCGAATTGAGCAACGGCCGTCCGCTGACGGTCGTCAAGATGGCCAAGCCCAACCAGGACATGCGCTTCGACGTACCTGTGATCGGCTCGACGACGATTGAGAAGATGCAGCAGGCCAACGCCACCGCGCTCGCCGTCCAAGCCGGCAAGACGCTGATGCTCGATAAGGAAGAAACGATCGCGGCGGGCGACCGAGCCAAGATTTCGATCGTCGGGTATCGTGCCTAGTCAGCAATCGCCGCTGGAAGTCGCCGGTCTTCGCGACAAAGACTCAGAGCCGCAAGCGTGAGCTTGCGTTGAGAAGTGGAGAGATGAGCCGGATTTGGCAAGAGCCCGAGAAAGCGCGACACGGCTGCCAGCTAGAGGCCTTCGAGTGGCGTCAGGGTTCGTGCCGGACCGCTCCCTGACGGTCACGGCTCGGTTTCCGGCCGCCGCTTGCGGCTAGGAGGAACCGGCCCGCGAATGGATGGTCTGGCGCCTTGGAAGCCGGACTTGGAAGGTCGTTCCTTTCCCAACTTCGCTGCTTGCCGTGATGATGCCGCCATGGGACTCGGTGATCCACTTTGCGATTGACAGCCCGAGTCCGGAGCCCCCCTCGGACCGGCTCCTTGCATGATCCAAGCGATAGAAACGGTCGAAAACGCGGCCTAGTTCGTCCGCCGGTATTCCTTCGCCGGTGTCGCTCACGGAAAGCATGAGATGCGCATCGAACGACTGTAGTGTGACGCTGATCGAAGCCTCCGCCGGCGTATGCTGAACGGCGTTGTCGAGAAGAGTAACCAGCAGTCTACGCAGCGATGGCTCGTAGCCCTCGACGACGGCGTCCGGCGTCTCCGCCTGCACGTGCAGCGTTCTCCCGTTGTTCAAGCGTCGATACTGCCGGCAGACCTCGCCGACGAGAGCACCGAGGTCGACCCTGCTCGGCGGCGGCGCCTCGGCGCCGTCATCCGCCCGCGCCAGAGTCAAGAGATCCTCAATCAACTGGGTCAGCCGCTGAGCCTCGTCGTGAATCTCATTCATGTCGCTCTGCAGATCCTTGCTGGAGCGATCTTGCCGTAGCGCCAACTCGGCCGTAGTTCGAATTACCGACACCGGGCTACGAAGTTCATGCGACGCATCGGCGGTGAATTGTTGCAGCCGTGTGACGGCTGCTTCCAGCCGGCTTAGCATCTGGTTGAAGGTCTCCTCCAGTGTTTGTACGACATCGCCCGTAGGGGTGACGGTAAGCCGCTCAGACAGACCACCCACATCGACTCGTGAGGCTACCCTCGCCACCCGTTCGACGGGACGTAGCGCGGCCCTGCTAATCGCGTACCCGCCGGCAAAGCTCAGTGACACGCCGGCGGGTATCAACCACAGCAACCACGAGACCAGCCGTTCACGGGTCGCCACGAGCGGCGCAAGCGACGAAGCGACCTGCACGTGAAAGCGGTTGCCCGCCAGCACGACGGGCTGGACCAGGACGCGAAAGACATCGTCGTTTACCTCGACCGTAGTCACGCTGGTTTCGTCAGGCGCGTCGGCCTGCCAAGGTACGGCCGCATGCGACGACGCATCGCGGCCAATCGGTAGCACCTGCTGTCCGGCCTCGGTCCGGATCCGAATCAACCTTCCATTGGGGACCGCCAACGAATACTCATAGATCTCCTCGAGAAGCTCCTGGTCAAAGCCAGGCTCGAGCGACACCTCCGAGGCAAACCACTCGCCGTCGCTGCGCTCGATTTCCGCTTCGATGTACTGGCCCTCTCGCAGATCGTTCCGGCCGAAACGACGGAGGTCGCTCTCGAACAAGGTCTGCGGCGTGAAGTGGATTTTCGTTCCCCCTAACGAAACCCACTGGCGGCCGGGGTCGATGCGATCGATCACTCCTCGGAACTCTCCCTCCGAGGGTTCGTCGCCCGCTTCAGGGGATAGGGCGCGGAACTCAGCGTTGACGATGTCAACGAGATTGTTAACCTTCGTTGCCAGAAGTTCGTCGACGGCGGCGACCATGCTGTAGTTGACGCCGAACCAAAGAACGGCTCCTAGCGAAGCAAGCCCCGCGAGCAGCAACAGAGAGTACCAAGCCGCCAGGCGGAATTCGATGGAACGCCAGGAGATCACGCTTCGGACTCCCTTACGCAGAACCCGATTCCTCGAATCGTATGGATTAGTCTTGTCGCGCCGTCGGCATCCAACTTGCGGCGCAAAGAGCTGACAAACGCGTCGACGGTGTTGAAGCCGACATCGGCCTCCTCGCCCCACACGGCGTCGAGAAGCGTATCGCGCGGCACGACCCGGCCTGCGCGCCGCATGAGCAGCTCGAGAACCTGGAACTCACGCGGCGTCAGTGTGATCGGGCGGCCGCCCCGGTGAACTTGGTGTGAGGCGGGGTTCAGCTCAAGATCACCGACCGTAAGCAGAAGATTGTGGGCGATCGGGCCTCGCCGCGAAACAGCACGAAGTCGCGCCAGCAATTCCTCGAAGGCGAACGGCTTGGTGAGGTAATCGTCCGCGCCGGAGTCCAAGCCCTGCACTGCGTCGCTGGGGGTGTCCTTGGCGGTGAGCATCAGAATCGGCGTCTTGTCGCCTTCTTGCCGCAGCCTTTTGGCGATGTCGAACCCGTTCAAGCCGGGCAGAAGCACGTCAAGGACGATTACGTCGTACGTGCGAAGGCGCGCAAAGTCCAATCCTTCCGGCCCATCGGAAGCAACAAACACGCGGTGCCCCTCACCCCGCAGACCACGGTCGAGCAGAGCGGCCATGCGCTGGTCATCTTCCACGACGAGGATTTCCACGGGAGCCCATCCTCATCGTATCGGGTCAAGTCTGAAGATTTTCTGAAGGTGGGCTCTAATCGTCGGCCTCCTCCCGGTCGATGCTCGTGGCGACGAGCCGCCCGGCGGAAACCTCGACTGCGACCTCTACAAGTCGGCCCCCGACCGGCCTTGAGAGGTTCTTGAACTTCGTGCTGTCGTTCCAGGCGATTGTGATCGGACCGATCGTGAATACCTGAGGCGCGTTGTCAACCGTACCAATCACACCTCCGATCTCAGAGTCGTCTTCCTTCTCGTCGCTGACCTCGACCGATGTCGCCTGAATGCGTCCATCAGCGGTCGTTTTGGCTTCAAGTTCCACCCAGGCGCCGACCTTGATGTCAGAGACATTCGTGAACTGCTCGTCGTCTGTTTCGATCTCGGCGCCGAGGGCCTCGACGCTCACCAAGCCGTTGAAGAGCTGGATCGTCGTTCCGTTTACGCCGCTGATTGCCCCTTCGATCTCGATTTCGTGTTGAGCCGACCCTTGCGCCGGAAGCATGAAAGCGGCGCAGGCCAGGCCGCTGGCGAGAAACTTGGCCGATATTTTCATTCCAGGGTTACCTCCTTGTTAGCTTCGCCAGTAGTGGCGGCTATCTGGAATGGAGGGTATCATTGGACTCTGAGCATTCTCTGAACTTGTCCGTTGCTCTGAGAAACGCAGTGCCTTCCTCACAACCCAGCAGTAGCCCTTCAGAGAATCTTCAGATTGGTTTGATGTGATTCGAGGATGGATCAGGATCGGAGCTGGTCCGCACGGCCCACGGGTCGATGGGTTGTGCCGGGATACGGCTCCTGGGCGGCCGAAATGGTCGTAGCTATGACTTGGTTGCTGCTGATTCTTTTTGCCCTCGGCTCGCCGTTTTCTCTTGTGGGTCAGGTGTCGCCGGAGCCCGTGCTCGAGACGCCAACGGTTCAAGCAACCGATTCGGCGCCACCCGTCAAGCGGTTCCCTAAAGACTTGGTGCACAACTTCGCGGCGCTTTGGTCGGGCGATAACGTTCGTCCGTTGATTGTGGGCGCGGCTGCCACCGGGTCGGTCATTTCGGCCGATGACCGGGTAGCGGGCTTTTTCGAAAACCCATCGCGCTGGCAAGGATTTGATGGTTTGGGTACGGAGCTCGGCAAGTCCCAACTGCTGGGCCCGGCCATCGGCGTTTCTTATCTCGTGAGTCGAGTCACCGACAACACGGATTATCAGAGATTCACTCACTCGTTGGCACAAGGCTTCCTCATCACCAACACCCTCACAGGTGGCCTCAAGGCGATTACCGGGCGTCAACGCCCCGACGCCTCCAGTAACCTTTCGTTTCCTTCCGGACATACCTCGAACTCTTTCCTATGGGCCACCGTGGTCTCTCGGCACTATGGATGGAAGGCGGGAATCCCAGCGTTCGCGGCGGCAAGCTATGTTGGCGCCAGCAGGATAGCGAGCCGCAAGCACTTTCTCACCGACGTGGTTGCCGGGGCGACGTTGGGGTACATCGTCGGCCGAACCGTAACGCGCGACGGCCGAGGCGACCGCGATCGGCGGTTTCGATTGGGAGTGGCGGTCCCGCCGGGTGGCGGAGCCGCGATCAGCCTCGGGATTCGGGCCTGGTGATGGAAGCGTGACGGTCGGCGCCCGCCACGATTCGCTCGGCCTTTTGCTGGCGTCTCTGGGGTTCAACAGCGACGATGTGGCCAAACTGCTTCAGCTTGGCCATTGGCTGGAGCTTCCGCCCGGCGAGGTGCTGCTGAGCCGGAACGAGCCGGCGCCTTACCTCGGGTTCATTGAGAGCGGTGAGGTGGAACTCCTGATCAGACCGGCCGGCCGGGAACGGCCCGTCCGAGTCGCGTCGATCGGCGCGGGCCAGATCGTCGGCTGGGAACCGCTTGTGGGCGAGTTGCGGTCTACGTTCGAAGCGCAGACCGTGACGCATACCCGGCTGTTTGTGATCCCGACCGACCGGCTGGAAACGCGGCGAGAATGCGAGCCGGAAATCATCAGCCAGCTTTGCGGGCTGGCGTTGCAAACGATGCGATCGGTCGAGAAGGCGGGGCGCGAACTGCCTTGACCTGGGTGTGGAATCTGAGTGTAGATGCCCGAGCGGCTGGGGAGGAGGCGCGCGGGTTCACACCCGCGCCTCTGTAGTTGTGGCCCTGAGCGTTTCATGGCGGCCTATCCGCCGTCCTTACCCTGGTCGTCCCAACTGAGCGCGGATCTGCTGAAGCATCTGCATCGGCCCGGGCTGGCCCGGCACCAGCTTAACCAGCCGATCGGCGTAGGGCAAGGCGCGTGCTGGTTGGCGCAGTTGCAAGTAGAAGACGGCCAACGCGTAGACGATCTCCGGGTCTTGCGGATTTACCTGCTCTGCCTTATGAAGGGCCGCTTCGGCTTCTTGAACTTGCCCCAGCCGTTGCAAAGCCAGGCCATAGTTGTAATGCACCCGGGCGCGCCCGGTCAGTAGGCCGCTCGCCCGGCCCAGGCTCTTAGCCGCTTCGGCAAGTTGTTCCCGCTCCGCCAGCAGCAGCCCGAGGGAGTAGTGCAGTTCTCCTTCTTCGGGCGAGCGCTTGAGGGCTTCGCGCAAGATCTCTTCAGCCTCCGCAATGCGCTCTTGGCCGGCCAACATCGTCGAAAGGTTGAGCGCGGCCGGAGCGAAGTAGGGGTCCAGTTCGATCGCCTTACGATAGTGGCTCTCGGCCTGCTCCGGCTCACCCAAGTTCGACGACAGCACGGCCAGGTTGAGGTGCGCTGACGGCGTATCGAGCATCGCCTGCTGGACAGCGCGAAACTCCCCCAGCGCCCGCTCAAACGAGAGCCGTTGTTCGGAGCTGAATTCCTGCTCCGGCACCGATGACAGCACCCGCACGGCTTCGATACGAACCGCTCGGCTCGGGTCGTCCAACAGGGGAACGGCGGCTTCGAGGCGAGGCTTGGGCTCCAGGCGGTCGAGTCCTGCCACGGCTCTCACCCGCACCAATGGGTCGGGGTCGCCGGTCTGCGCAAGGAGAGCGTTGACGCCTTCGGGCCCATAGCCTCGTAACAACTCGAGCGCCGTCGCTCGCGCGATCGCGGGCTGCTCACGATCGAGCGCGAGCTGGACGAGTTTCGCCTCGGCATCCGGGGCGCCCTTGTGACCGGCTGCCAGGGCCTCGGCAAAGTGGGGCGGTCGAGCGGTCGCAGATCCATACCACTTGGTGACCGCGTCCGCGGCCCATCGCGCAGGTTGGTCATCATGGCAACCGGTACAAGCGTTCGGCGTACCCAGCTTCACCGAGAGGTCGGGTCGCGGGATCCGAAAGCTATGATCGCGGCGCGGATCGACCACCATGTATTTCTTGGCGGTCATGTGGCAGTTGACGCACACAGTACCCTCGGTGCCTGCGCCGTGATGGTGGTGGTCTTCGGTCTCGTAGTCCTTTGCTTCAAGGGCAGGGAAGTCCTCCGGCGGCGAGGTCTGGTGACAGCGCGTGCAAACGGCGTTGCCTTGCTCCAAAAGGCGGACCGTGTGTGGGTTGTGGCAGTCGGTGCAGCGAACGCCCTCTTGGTACATCTTGCTCTGGACGAACGACCCGTACACGTACACCTCGTCGAGGATCTGTCCGTCGGCGTGATAGAGGCCCTCGCGCAGCGTCGCTACGAGGAAGTCATCACCGGGCACCGTCCCGTGCCGGTCGTTCGCGCTCACCGCGTGCCGCCTTGAATGGCAGCGAAAACACGCTTCCACCTCGCGCTTGGGCTCGCGGCCGGGGAACGTCACGGCCAGACCGTAGTCATCGCCCCGCGAGTCGTTGCCCGCCTCCCGCTTCCGGGCCCATTCCACATGCGCGTCGCCGGGACCGTGGCACGCCTGGCAGCTCACGTTGATCTCGTCCCACTCGGTGCGATAAGTGTGGGTGTCGGGGTCGTAGTTCTTGCGCAAATTGGTCGAGTGGCACTCGGCGCACATGTGGTTCCAGCTTTGGTAAAGGCCGGTCCAGTGCAGCGAGTCTTCGGGAGGGATCTTCTCGTCGGGGTAGAGATGAAACCAACGTTTCTGCTGCGTGTCCCAGGCGATGGTCAGGCATTGCAGGCGCCCGCCGGGAAACTCGATCAGGTATTGCTGCAGAGGCTCGACGCCGAAGGTGTAGCGGACCTCGTACTCAGCGGGACGGCCATCGGGGCCCTCCGTTTTCACCAGGAAAGCTTCGCCGCGGCGAAAGAATCGTGAACGGACGCCAAAGTGATCGAGTTCCGCGCCGCTGAAGTCGCCGAGGACCGTCTGCTCGCTCGCCGGCTGCATGGCGCGTTCGTGATGCGAACCCTGCCACTCTTGGAACTGTAGGGCGTGGCACTCGGCACAGACCTCGTTTGCGACGAAAGCGATGCCTTCGACGCCGTAGCCGCGCTGTTGCTGAGGTGGTTCGCCCGCCCGGCCGCACGAAAGAAGACTGATGAATACCAACGCCAGGAGGGCTGCTCTCTTGTGCCGCGCCGTCCGCATCACAGGCGGGCAGCCTCTCGCGCCCCGTCTTCGAGTGGCACGTCGTAGTACTCCAGCGCCCACTCCCTCATGTAGCGCACGTGGCTTGGATCTACGCGATAGATGATCAACTCGGGGTTGTCCGGCGATCCCAGATACTGCCGCAGAAGGGGGTTGCTGTCCCAGATCTCTTGCTTCAAGGCCGCATCGAGGCCTGCATCGCCGAGCACGGTCGCCCGACCGGTAATCCGGACCTGATTGTGTTCCTCATCCAAGTAACAGAGCTCGACGTTGGGGTTCGCCGCGATCTCCGAAGTCTTGTGGTAACGCGTGAGCGAAGCGATGTAGACCGTGAAGCCGTCGGTCTTCACGGGCGAAACCGGCCGGAGGCGCGGCTGATTACCATCCTGCGAGGCCAGCATCGGAAACGGGGCCCCCCTCATGACCTCGCGTGCCAACTCCGCCAGCCCAGAGGTATCCACCGGTTTCGGCCGAGGCTTCATCGGGCGTGGAGCTAACCGGAGGCGTCCGGCGGGCCTTTCGGCACTCCCGCCACGGCGAAATGAGAGGGATGCAACTCGCGCAGAATCACGCGCACCTGCTCGGGCCTCACATCGAGCGCGCGCACCGTGGCTTCGGTCACTTCTTTGATCAAGGCGGTCTTCTTGTCGGCGCTGCGGCCTTCAAGCAACGTAATGTCCAAAATGGGCATGACGAATTCTAGCACGAGGTTTCGGGTTTGCGAACGGGGCCGCTTCGATGACCTCGATGAGTAGCGACTGGCGCGCCGGCCCGTGAGTCCAGTCGTTACAGCGCCAACTCGCCGCCGACCGTTATCTGAGATCCACCGGTCTACGAAGTTTCGTCACGGCCCCACATCGACCAACTCACGAGCACGATGAGCCACAGATCGGCCTGCCTTCTCAGTATCCACAGATGGCTTCCGAGAACTCGTCTAGGGTTGGGGTCATCCACTGTCGAAAACGTCGTCTCGTAGTTTGCGGTTAGGTAAGCGATTTCGTTGGAGCCGCGGATTCGCTGCTCAGTGGTTTTAACCTCTTGGATCTTCAATGTTGCTTGGCCTAGGTGCTCCGAAACTGCCGAACGGCCCCTCACAGGTGGTGCGTCAGGCGGCCACAACTCGATGTCACTAGCGCAGAACTCGATCAACCGGTGATTCTGTCCGGCGATCTCGAGCTCGATCCATCTTGAGTGGATCTGCTCGATTTCGCCGATCGCCTCTGCCGTGAGTCTATCCATGCCACCGGGAAGCGGGTCGCCGACACACTTGCTATTCAAGCCCGACGTTAAGCATATCGGAGCCCGCCCGGTCGCCTCAAGTCTGCGGCGCCCTTTCGTGTCAACTGTGCAGCGCAGCACAGCCAGGGCAAACCGGCCCCGTTCGCTTCGGAGTAAAATGGCAAGTTGACCCTCACGCTGCCGTGATGAGCGAAAGGCTGGCGGTCCGTCCGACCGCTAATGGTTTCCAGCCCCTCCCCAATGAAAACGGATGAGATCGTTCAGTGTCGGATTCACCCGGCGATCGGGGTCGCCCGCGTCGGCAACAGCCCGTCCGAGTACTTCATCGGCCCCGAGGTGCCCGACTACGCGCCGGATCCCGACGGGGGTTTTCATGACGCCGCCGGACGGATCAAGCGTCAAGCGGCGCGCTTCCGCATTTACGGGTTGAACGCCGACGGGCAGGTCGTCAAGGAACTGACCGCGGCCGATGCCGAGATCACCTGGCGCGTTCAACTGGCCAACAAGAAAGCGGCTTGGTACAACTTCGACCTGTCGATGGACATCCCCGAAGCGAAGGGCGAACTGGACGTTCTCCGCTCACGCGGCCCGATCCGGAGCCTACGTAGAAACTCAGGGCTCGCCGAAGGGCATCCCGAACAACTGATCATCGATTCGGGGCCCCGCCGAATTCAGGGCCCCAACGTGAACGCCGACGGCGGGGACCTGCGCTACCACTTCAACCAGGGCCGCTTTCTAGACATCACCGTTCCGTTGGGGGAGGTTCGTACCGACGAAGCCGGGCGGCTGGTCGTCTTGGGCGGTTTCGGTGACGCGGGTTCTAGCCTCGCCATACCCCGCATCAACAGCACGCGCAACAACGACTTTTGGTACGACGACGTCTCGGACGGGCCCGTAACCGCGACGGTGGCGATCGGCGGCCGCATGCTCACCGCCGCACCGGCCTGGGTGGCTGCGGTGCCGCCAAACTTCTCGCCCGCCGTTCGTAGCATCGTGTCGATCTACGACTGGGCGCTGCAAGCGGCAACGCAACTCGATCCATCGCTGCGGCCGGTTCGCCCGTCGTTCACACGGCATATCTACCCGATCTTCGAAACTTTCGACCAGAACCAATGGGTCAACGCGGGCTTCCTGCGCGACCTGGGCTGGCAAGCGCCCGACAACGATCTCGCGCCCCAAAACCTCGACCGCTTGAGCGATAATTCCGCCGAAAACCGGCCCTTCCGCGAAGCCATCTTCCTGCGCTTCCGTAATCCAGCGTACGTCTTGATGGAGGAGGACGCACTGCCGCCGGTCTACGGCGACGGTTTCGACCTGCCCGTTAAGGACCCTCGCCACTGGCTTGCCGTCACCGAGTTGCAGTACGAATGGCTCGATCAGTGGTCCCGCGGCGATTTCGAGACCGACTGGCTCGGTAAGGGCCCGCCGGGCTCGGGAACGGTGGAAGAACTCCCCCTTGACGCGCAACCCCACGCGCTCGATCGCGCCGCGCTTGAAACTTGCGTCGGGGGCTCGTTCAATCCCGGCTATGACTTCCCGTGGATCATGCGGCAAGCATTGCTGTACGAATCGCCCTTCCGCATCCGGCATCTATTGCCGACAGGCCAAGGCCGACCTCTGCCGGCGCGCGCCCGTGGCAGCTCCGCCTATCTTCGCGAGCCCGAATATGGCGACCGATTGACCTCGGACATCTCGCTGTCGCCCCACGGCCCATTGGCACGAAGCGGCCCCGGTGACATCACACGCTGGATGGCCGTACCTTGGCAGGCGGACGCGGCTTCCTGCACGTCGGCGATTGCTTCGAATGATACCTATCTGCCCACCTTCTGGCCCGCAGGCATTCCGAATGACGCGTTGCCGTGGGCTACGTATCAGCAAGTTCTCGATACCAACCTGGATTTGGAAGCGCGCCGGGAGGCGTTCCGAAACCGCGAGCGTTGGTTCCGGGACCTCTCCGCCTCCACGCTGACCAGGGCAAATCAGTACGTGAACGCCTGGGTCCAATCGAGAATCATCTCGCCGCAGCCGGGACCGCAGGATGACCCCGAGTTCCCGGATCAGTTCCAAGTGGAGAACGAATAGCGTCGGGAGCCGACCCGGTAGCCCGGTCAATCATGAGCACCGACGTGGCAGTCATCGGCTCCGGTCCGGCCGGCTCGGCTGTGGCGCTTGAGTTGGCTCGTGCCGGCGTGTCGGTTGTCGTTGTTGACGCGGGTGCCGGACGCGGCGACAAGCTGGGCGAGTCGCTGGCGCCCTCCGTCAGGCCGCTCCTGCAGCAGCTTGGTTTGTGGGACGCCTTTCTGTCGGACGGCCATCTCACATCGCACGGCAATCGCTCGGCCTGGGGCAGCGATCGTCTCGAGGAGAACCACTTCATCACCAACCCCTACGGTGCGGGGTGGCATCTTGACCGCCGCCGTTTCGACGACCGCCTACGTCAAGCCGCGGTGAAAGCGGGAGCGGCGTGCTTGCTGCAAACGAAGGTCGTCGCCGGGCGATACGATCCAGATGGATGGCGCCTCGAACTTAAGCCGGAAGGTGACGCTCCCGCTTCGCTCCAGGCGGCCTACCTCGTCGATGCCACGGGGGGCGCGGGGTGGGTGGCTCGTCGGCTCAACATCGCCCGGCGAAGTTTTGACAACCTGGTCGGCTTCGGGCAGTTTCTTTCATGCACGAAGACGGGCTTTGAGGACTCGGCGACGCTCATCGAGGCGATGCCCGACGGCTGGTGGTACTCGGCCCTACTCCCCGATGGCCGCCTGGTCGTGGTGTACTTCACCGACGCCGACTTGCCCGCTACCCGTGCGGTGCGCGAGCGTGACGGGTGGCAGGCAGCTCTCGCGGCCACCCGCTACACCCGCGACCGCGTCACACAGCACGGCGGCTTCGGTGAGTCGGGGCCCATCGTCGCGAGCGCAGGAACGACCTTATCGGCGGCCGTGATCGGCGACGGCTGGCTAGCGGTCGGCGACGCCGCGGCGAGTTACGATCCGCTGTCGTCGTGTGGCATCGCGACAGCGCTGGCAAGCGGCATTCGCGGTGCCGCAGCCGTTCAATGCGCGATCCACGGTGATGCCGACGCACTCGAGTCCTACGCCGCGTCGATCTACAACGGCTTCCGCATCTATTTCGACCTGCACGCCAACTATTACGCCGCGGAGCCCCGCTGGCCCACCAGCCCTTTTTGGAGCCGGCGCGCCCCGAACACCGGCAAGGCGCCAATCAGCACCGTAGCCGCCCGAACGTTCGACCCGGTCGCACCCTAGAGGTGGCGAAACCATCGCTCCCGGAGCAAATCGTGAGTGTGCAGTCAACATGGAGACCGCTGGAACCTTTTGAAAAGCGCATTCTAGAGAAACTTCTTGAGTGTGAGTTTCCGGGTGGAGACGAGCTGCAGAGACAGCTTGAGTTCCTGTCCGTGCAGACAATCGACAAGTTCGGCAGTCTTGAGCTGAGGGTGGCGTCGCCTATCCTCGCTGAAGTATCAAGGACTGTACCGGTCGAAGCTGAGTACCTTGACGAAGATGGCGTGCCGGTTTGGATCCTCCTTCATGTTCGGGAAGGTCAACTCTGCGAGCTCGAACTTTTGAAAGCGGACGGGTCCTCAATAAGGAATCCACCGCGAGCTGAATTGTTTGTCGCGAAAACATTCGAGGGACCGAACGTCGGTGGAGTTAAAGGATATCAGGGCCCCCAGTAATGGCCGGCCGGCATCCCGACCTCGCCCGGCGCATGATGCGCGAGTTGGGGGCTTGGCTCGAAGCCGTCGAAGCCGACCGCGCTACCATCGACGATTGCACCTGCCCGGACGCCCGGGTCCACTGGTAGGATGGACCGGTTTGAGGTGGCGCGATGCTATGCGCCGCAACAGGGATTCTTCAAAGACGAGTTATGAGCCACCGTCACTTTATCCAGATCACGCCGAAGTGATTGTCGACCACCTCGCCGGCGGCATTGACCGTGAAGTTCGACGTGATCAGCCCGGTCGCCCCTTCGAGACTCCCTTCACCACGATCGATGCGCCACGACACGCAACCGTGCTGAACACCCTCCTCGGCGCTCGGCGCGATGAATCCCTCGCCGACCGTGCTGAAGTGCACGGCCGCGTCGCCGAAGCGAATCGTCCCCGTCTCTTGAAACGATGTCTCCCCGGTCAGCTTCACCGCCGACTCGAACGAAGCCTCTTCGCCGGCGATTGCCTCGATCGAGCTTACGACGCCGTCCGCTCCTACGGCCGTTCGCACGACGGCGCTGGACGCCTTGGTTGCGGCCGTTAGTTGTCCCTCGGCGCCTTCGACCGGTGCGGCGCTCCCCTTGAACTGCAGTACATAGATGATTTGCGGCACTTTCCGCTCCCCAGATCCACAGATTTTGACCGGAATTGTCGAGTTGAACGTCCGGCTCACACAGGGTACACGACCGTCTCCCCGGAGCACAATCAGATTAAGAACGTGGGCTAAAGAATCAGGTCGTTTGTCCCGAACGTAACTGGGGGACCTAAGGAACCATGGCGGCAGCGGCACTCACAGCGGCTCTACGGGCGCGCCTCGTCGGCGACTGCCTGAACGACTGGGAGACCTACCACGAGTGGATCGCGCGCCTGCTGCGGCCGGGGATGACGGTCTTGGAGGTAGGCTGCGGCAAGGGCGATATCGACCCTTTCCCGTGGGACCATTACCTAGGCGTGCGCGTGATCGGGCTTGATCCGGATCTGGCAGCCCGCGCCAACCCTCAGATCGACGAGTTCATTGAGTTGGAATCCGCGTCCGAGTGGCCGGTCGAGCCAGGCGCCGCCGACCTAGTCCTCGCGCGCTACGTGATCGAGCACGTCGCCCAACCGCGTGCCTTCCTGTCGAACGTCCGCCGGGTGCTCAAGCCCGCGGGACGCTTCCTCTTCCTGGCGCCCAACCTCCAACACCCGGCGATCCTGCTCTCGCATCTGCTGCCCGTCTCCGCGAAACGCGCACTGCTCGGCGCAACCATGGGCACGGCCGACGATGACGTCTTCCCAACCTTCTACCGCATGAACTCCGCCCGCAAGCTGCGCGCCCTGGCAAGGCAGCACGGCTTCACGGTCGAGCAACTTGTTACGAAAGAGTTTTCGCCCTGCACGTACAGTGATTGTTTCTGGCCGGGCTTCCTGGCTTTCTACAGCTACTTCGCGGTGGTCACCCGAACGGGCCTCGACCGCTACCTCGGCGCAACTCTTCTCGGACAGTTCCAAAAGTCCCAGCCGAGCCGCGGCCGTGAATTGTAGGGTCGGGGTATGCACTTGACTCCCGACGACCCCACACCTTGTGGTCGGCGACTGCGGCGACCGTACCCTCGAGGGGCCATCGGGCAGCGGTCGTGGGTCCTATAGCCGCCGCTCATTGCGCCCCGCGGGGGGACGGCAGCGGTTGACTTTGAAACCTGAAGGCGAAGCGCTCTTGAAACTCCCCAGCGTGCGCGAATAGTCCTCCAGAGCCCGGATACTAGACCTTGGGGCTTCGGGAGTCAAGTGCATACCCCAGTTGTAGGGTTACCGGATTCCGCAGCATGCCGTGACTCTACGTGGCAAATAGAGGGTAATCGTTTTCACGAAACACGCCGCTAGCTGCCGAGGAGATACGCTCTAGGGGGACCTTTTGTAGCAGTCAAGGGGCAGCGGTTGCGGAAGTTGCATTGGGGCGAACGCAGCGGTCCGCCCCTACAAAGGGGGTGTAGCGCCCATCGATCGCTGCGGCTAGCCTTACCACGACTGTGCTAAAACACCGAGCAAAGACCCCCGCTTGAGGTCGCCCAAAACCATGAAACGATTTCTGACAGTGTGCTCCTACCCGGCGCTATGCATCGTGCTGGCTTGCGCCTTCTTCGCTGCAAGCCGTCCGACGCTGGGCGTTCCGCTAGCCGAGTTCAAATCACTCTTCAACGGCAAGGATCTAACCGGCTGGGTTAACGTCAACACGGATCCCGACACTTGGTCGGTCCGCGACGGAATGTTGATCTGCACTGGGCGGCCCATCGGCGTGATGCGCAGCGAGAAGCAGTACGAGAACTTCATCCTGCACATTGAGTGGATGCACATCGAGCCCGGAGGCAACTCCGGCGTGTTTGTGTGGAGCAACGCCCGGCCCGTACCGGATAAACGCCTGCCCGACGGCGTCGAGGTTCAGATGCTTGAACTTGACTGGGTCAATCTCCACGTACGTGACGGCAAGAAGCCGCCAATCGCCTACGTACATGGCGAACTCTTCGGGGTCAACGGTGTGGAAACGATACCCGACAACCCGCGCGGACGCCGCAGTAAATCCATCGAGAACCGCTGCAAGGGGAGAGGCGAGTGGAACACCTACGACGTTGTGGCCGTCGACGGTGTGATCAAGTTGTCGGTGAATGGGAAGTTCGTGAATGGTATCAGCGGCTCGACGCAGAAGAAGGGATACCTGTGCCTCGAATCCGAGGGAGCGGAGATCCACTTTCGCAACATTCGGATTATGGAGCTGCCGCCCGGTGTGATCTCAGCCGACCAGATTGCCGCCGAGTTGTGAGGGCCAGGCAATGCCGCGGGTCTCAACACCGAGATCCGCGCTTTCGCGCTCTTGGTGAGGCACCTAACGTTGCAACATCTCCGCGCAAGCTTACGCTTGCGGCTGGGCATCGGCTCCTGACTAGACAATCGCCGGAACAAAAGCTCTTCCCTTTGTTTTGGAGTGGGTTAGGATCTAGTTAAATAACTAGTTCATATCGTTGGGACGGTCGAGCTGCCTAAGCAGCCCTTGGATGTCGAGTGGGGTATTCTCGATCGTGCCCCGGATGCGGGGTGGGCCGACCGCTTCGGCCAGCGCCACAGTGATGGTGTTCTGATGCACGTCCAATCCGATGTACTTGGTAACCTTTCCATGACCTGTTCCTCCTGGATGCGGCTCTGCGCATCGTTTGGTGTTTGCGTTTAGCGTAATCCGCGCCACACGCGGTCGAACAGGTCAGACCATTGTGTCTACATTGGACGGCGTAGTAGCCCGGTGCGTCCGGGCGGGGCTACGTGCTTCGGAGTTTCGCTCTGGTTGCGACTTGCTCGCGGAGCAGGTCGCGCAAACGGTCGATGTCGCCGGAGTTGGGGAAACAGCGTTTGGGAACCACGCAGTGCTCCCCGGGCGAGAGAAACAGCAGGAAGCTTCTCTTCGTTTCAAACGCTTCGGAGATCGCCTCCCAGGGCAGCCAGCCGGAGCGGGCCTCGGAACTGATTTCGAGAGCCGCCGGCGAGAAGCGATAGCGCATCGTCGTCGCCCGAGCTGCGGCGCGTTTGAACTGGCTCGCGGCGCTCCAGTAGGCAAGTACCAACGCCGAGCCCGGCAGGATGAGCAGCAGCATGACCCCGAACGCCACCAGCGCTGGGCTGCCGTCGGACTCGCCGCTGTAGGTGACGGTCACTGCCAACCCCGTGAGCACAAGCAGTCCGTGCAACGGCAACACGAACCGCGCACGGCAGAAGAATAGAGCGTAGCTCGCGCGAACCAAGTCGTCCATTTCGAGATTGACTTCGACCTCGATGGGTGCGGCACAATCTGAATTGGCGGTGCTCATCGACTAAACCGGGGCTATCAGGTGGGCGGCCACCCATCGGCAGCAGTGGCTATGGCTCTCTGCACAGCCCTGATACTTTCTTCCATTTCTCTAGGCGGCCGCGCGGCTCTGATCGTTCACCGAAAACTCCACATGGCCGGGTCGGGCAAGTGCGGCAGGGCGTTGAAACTGAACACGCGTAGGTCATCTTCGGCCACGCGCAAGGTCGTGAGCCCCGAGTTATACGTGGCTCCCGCCAGCCGCCAGATCTGCCGGTCGGCCAACTTGAGGGCCTAGCCCATCCAGACGCCGATCGGAGTCGCCGAGGTGAAGATTGCGATCTTCTCACCGGGGCCGTACTCGAGCAGCCTGTCAAGCGGCGTGGTCGTCCTGCAGCGAAACTCGGGCCACGACTCGCCCGCGTACGGATACTTCTCCTCGGTCCAGGCGCGGACGACCGCGATGTCGCAGTAGTTGTGATTGCGGTGCACGGCGTCGTCGCCGTTCTCGATCAGCCGCATCATCTCTTCGTACTCGGCTTTGAACTTGGGGTCGTCGTTGCCCAGCGGATGCGCGAGCGCCTGGTAGACCGCTCCCAGGTCGAACTCGTCCCAGAGCGGCTCCTCGATGATCTCGGGGAAGGGAACTGCCGCCTCCTGGTAGGCCTCGGCCACGGCGGCGGCTGTGCTCTTTTGGCGTTCGAGGCCCCCGCTAAAGACCGCCGTGAACTCCGTCCGCTGGGCCGCCAGATGCTCGCCGAGCAAACGCACTTGGCGGTGGCCCAACTCCGAAAGAGCGTCGTACTGGTGGCGCGGGCCCGCCTGTCCGTGACGGATCAGATACACCCGGCTCACTGGCCGCGCTCCATCACGAGGACGGCTGCCTCGGCCAGTCCGCGAACGCGTTGGTCGAAGTCGGCGAAGCGGGAATCGCTGGTTTGACCCACATGGTAGCGATAATAGATTTGTTGAAGTACCACGGCTAACTTATACAAACCAAAGACCTCATAGTATGTGATGCCAGTCAGATCCCGGCCGGTGGTCGATGCGTACCGCTCCAGCAACTGTCCGCGGGAGAACCAGCCGGGCTGTGTCGTTACCGCGCTGATGGCCTCCCGGCGCATCAGCGGGTCACCGGCCTCGGGCCAGTAGCACAGCACAATACCGAGGTCGACGAGTGGGTCGCCGACGCTCGTCATTTCCCAGTCTAGTACGGCATTGACCCGGCTCGGATCGGCGGGGTCGAGCATCAGGTTGTCGAGCTTGTAGTCGTTGTGGACGACCGTGGCGGGCAGCGACTTCGGGAGCCGGGCGGTAAGCCACTCTGCTAGCCGAGTCATCTCCGGTAGGTAGGTCGTGCGGGCGCGGTCCCAGCGGCCCGACCAGCCGCGCACTTGGCGTTCGAGAAAGCCGTCGGGTCGGCCCAATGAATCGAGGCCGTGGCGGCGAATGTCGATCGAGTGCAACTCGGCGAGGCAATCGATGAAGGCCTCGCAGACGCGCGAGGGGTAGGCATCGGACGCGTCCAACCCCGCAGGCACGTCGCGGCGCACGATCAAACCCCGACGCCGTTCCATCACGAAGAACGGCGCGCCGATGACCGACTCGTCTTCGCAGAGCACGTAGACCCGCGGGGCCGGATCGAAGTGCGGCGCGACGCGGCTGAGCACGCGGAACTCGCGCGCCATGTCGTGAGCCTTGGGAGCGACGGGCCCCAGCGGAGGGCGGCGTAGCACGTATTCGTGTTGGCCGGCCCGGAGGCGACCGACCCTGAGGCAATAGGTGAGGTTCGAGTGGCCGCCGGGGAACTGGTCGACTTCCAGGGGGCCGTCGAGGTTCTCCAACTTGCCGCCGAGATAGGCGGCCAGGGAGCCGATGTCGAGTTCTTCACCGGCGCGAACCGGAGCAGTATCGTTGCTCATGGAATCGAGCGAGAGAGGACATCACCGTTGACGCTGGCGCGCGGTCGCTAACGTAACGTCTGCGTCTGTCCTTCGGTAACCGGCGGGACGGTTCCGAAAGACTATGGGACAATAAGTTCTACTGGGAACACAAGTGTGGCGTCACCGTCGGCTTCGAACAGCCTCATCTGAGAATCACTTGTAAGCTTCGCATCTCCCACTGTTCCCCGTGTTCCTAGTTGTCACCAATCAGGTTCGTGATGCCGTAGGGGCTTACATCAAGCAGCGGTACGGCTTGGATCTGCCGATCGTTATCGAGCAGCCGCGCCAGGTGGCGTTCGGCGAGTTGGCGCTGCCGGTGGCTTTTTCGCTGGCGAAGCAGCTCAAGCAAGCCCCGCGAAAGATTGCGGAAGAATTGGTGGCCGAGCTGCCGCCGATTCCCGGCGTCGCGGCTACAGAGGTCGCCGGCGGAGGCTACATCAATCTGCGGTTGGACCGTGGGGCTTACGGGGTGAACCTGTGGAGGCCTTCGCGGGCCGGCTTTGCACCCGCCGCCGGCAAGATCATCGTCGAGCACACCAACATCAATCCCAACAAGGCGGCACACATCGGACACCTGCGCAACGCGGTGTTGGGTGACACGCTCGTCCGGATGCTGCGCGAGTTGGGTCACGAGGTCGAGGTACAAAATTACATCGACAACACCGGCGTGCAGGTGGCCGATGTCGTCGCGGGCTTCCACTTCCTCGAGAAGAAGGGTCCCGCCGATGTCCAAGCACTGATTGATGACCCCGAGGTTCGCTTCGACTACTACTGCTGGGACCTCTACGCGCGGACGTCCGCGCATTACGAAGCCGAGCCGTCGAGCCGGGACTGGCGCTCCGAGACCCTGCATGCGATCGAGTCGGGCGAGGGGGATTTGGCCGAGCTAGCCCGGATCGTCTCCGATGCCATTGTCAACGCCCACCTCGACACCATGTCACGGCTGGCGGTTGAGTACGACGTGTTGCCGCGCGAGAGCGAGATTCTACACCTGCATTTTTGGGATTCCGCGTTCGAGCTGCTGAAAGAGCGGAGGGCCATTCACCTCGAGACCGAGGGCAAGAACCGCGGCTGCTGGGTGATGCCGGCTGACCTGTTCCAAAGCGAGGCGCCAGCCGCGAAGCCCGGCAAGAATAAGGCCAAGAAGGGCGGTCAAGAGGCCGCTCAAGATGCGGCGGAGACGAACATAGATGATTCGAAGGTGGACGATTCGAAGGTGATCGTCCGCTCGGACGGCACCGTCACCTACGTCGGCAAAGACATCGCGTATCAGTTGTGGAAGTTCGGTCTGCTCGACAAAGACTTCCACTACACCGAGTTCCGCCATTTCGACGACGGCCGCACCTTGTGGGCCTCGACCACGCAACCCTACAGCGGCGTAGCGCCGACGTTTGGCGGTGGCTCGAAGGTGTTCAACGTCATCGACGTACGCCAGTCATACCTGCAAGCCGTGGTCCGCGCCGGGCTGCGCGCGCTGGGCTACGAGCAGCAGGCGGACGACTCGGTTCACTTCTCCTATGAGATGGTGGCGCTGACGCCGCGCTGCTGTGCCGAGCTTGGCATCGAATTGTCGGACGAAGACTGCCGCCGCCCCTATGTCGAGGTGTCGGGCCGCAAAGGCCTGGGCGTCAAGGCCGACGACCTGATCGACATGCTGATCGAGAAGGCGTTCGAGGAGGTTCGTAGCCGCCACGTCGAGTTGCCCGAGCACGAGCAGCGGGTGATCGCCACGCAGATTGCCATCGGCGCGCTGCGTTACTTCATGCTGCGGTTTACGCGCACGACCGTCATCGCTTTTGACCTGCAAGAGGCGCTCAGCTTCGAGGGCGAGACCGGCCCGTATGTGCAGTACGCCGTGGTGCGTGCGCGCAACATCCTGCGCAAGCTTGAAGAACGCGGCGAATCACTGCCGGATTTCGATAAGGAACTCGACCGTGCCATGTTCGAGGAGCAGTTGCAGAACGAAGACTTCTGGCAGCTTCTGCTCGAAGCCTCGCGTGTCGATTGGACCATCGATCGCGCCATCGCCGCCGGAGAGCCCGCCCAGTTGGCCCGCTACGCATTCCAGATGGCGCAAGGGTTTAACAACTTCTACCATCAGCACCACATCCTCAACGAAACCGACCAACGGAAGAAAGCCTTCCTGCTGTGGACGACGCAGTTCTTTCTGCGCGAGTTGACCGGCGTGCTCAAGACGATGGGCATTCCCGCTCCTGAAGTGATGTAAGGCGATGGTGATGTAAGATGAAGAATTGCCCTGCGCGCCGCGGTCGTTCGCGGTGTGAGCCCCGGGCTGACAGGCGGGGATTGGTATTCTGCCCCACTCTCAAAACCCGGGGGGAACTCTAATCGGCATTCCGTAGCCGGCTGCTTGTTCGCACCCGGCCCTCCGGGGCTACGGTAGGACGGGCTTTTCGGCCAACGGTACTCTTTGCCTGGAGGAGGGGTCGTCCGATCAACCTTCACCGGTTTCGGAGCAAAGCGGCTCTTTCTCACCTGGGGCTCACACCGCGAACGATGCGAGCCAGCCCCCCGCTTCCCCTCCCATGACCACTGTTACCGCCGCTGTCATCGAGCGCGGCGGGCGTATTCTGATTTGCCGGCGCCGGCCCGAGCAGGACCATGGTGGCAAGTGGGAGTTTCCCGGCGGGAAATTGGAGGAAGGGGAGTCGCCGGAGGATTCGTTGCGGCGCGAGCTACGCGAGGAGCTGCAAATCGAGGCTCAGGTCGAGTCGGAGATCACTCGCTACGAGTACCAGTATCCGGGACGTAAGCCGCTGCGATTGATCTTCTTTCGCGTGACCGAGTTCACTGGCGAGCCGGACTACACGCACTTCAGTGAGGTTTACTGGGCCAAGCCGGAAGAACTGCCGACATTCGATTTTCTCGAGGGCGATGTGGAGTTTGTTCGTGGGTTGGCGGCCGGAGCTATTGAGGCGGAGCTGGGATCCGCCGGCGGGCCGGTCTGAGGCGGGCCCCTTCCTATGACTCGCCCCATTCAACCTGTTTCATCGATCTCCGGCACGATCCGTCTGCCTGGGGATAAGTCGATCTCGCACCGCTACGCCATGCTCGCGGCGTTGGCCGACGGGCAGACGGTCATCGAGAACTACTCGACCGGCGCGGACTGTGCGTCGACCCTCGGCTGCCTGAGGGGGCTTGGCGTCGCGATCGACCACGAGGGGAATCGTGTCACGGTCGAAGGGGTGGGGATCGACGGCTTGCAGGCGCCCGCGAGACCGCTCGATGCAGGGAACTCAGGGTCAACGATTCGCATGCTGTCGGGCATTCTCGCAGGGCAGGAGTTTGAGACGACGATTGGCGGCGATGAGTCGCTCTCGCGCCGGCCGATGCGACGTATCATCACGCCGCTTGCGGCGATGGGGGCAGGCATCGAAGCCGCCGACGGAGGCGTTCCGCCGCTGAGAATACGTGGCGGACCGCTGCGGGCAATTCAGTACGAGTTGGCTGTTCCGAGCGCGCAGGTGAAGACGGCCGTGTTGTTCGCCGGGCTTTTTGCCGACGGTATGACCTCGGTTCGCGAACCGCTGGCGACGCGCAACCACTCCGAGATCGCGCTACGTGAGTTCGGCGCTGACGTAACCGTCGATGGGCTCGACGTTCGGATTGAGGGTGGCCCTGGCTTGAGGGCCCTCGAAGTGCAAGTGCCGGGCGACTTGTCGTCCGCGGCCTTCTTCCTGGCAGCGGGACTGCTGCTCCCCGGGTCGGACTTGATTGTGAAAGCGGTCGGCCTGAACCCGACGCGCACCGCGCTGTTGGACGTTCTTCGCAAGATGGGTGCCGACCTAGAGATCCTCGGAAGCTGGGTGCAACACGGCGAACCGGTGGGCGATCTGCGCGTTGCCGGCCGTGCGGGGAATGGGCCGGTTCTTGATGGCGGCGTCATCGAGGGAGAAACGACGGCAGGTGTTATCGATGAGATCCCGATCCTGGCCGTGCTCGGAGCCGCCTCGCGCCAAGGGCTGGACATTCGAGACGCCGCCGAACTGCGCGTCAAAGAGACCGACCGCATCGCAACGGTCGCGGAGAATCTGCGAAGAATGGGCATCCACATCGAGGTGCGGGATGACGGAATGACGATTCCCGGTGGCCAAGCTTTCGAGGCGGCGGAGCTTGACTCGTTCGGCGATCATCGTATTGCCATGGCGTTCACTATGGCAGCCCTGGCGGCGAAGGGATCGTGCTCGATGAGTGGGGCGGAGGCAGCTTCGGTGTCGTTCCCGGAGTTCTATGATCTATTGGGGAGTGTGGTTCAGCGCTAATGGACCGTTTCCGATGGCGATCCTGTCTCGCTCAGAATTGAGAAAGGGCAACGCTGGACACTACTTCCCGTGCCGACCCTGTTTCAAGACTTGGAAAAACTCACGCTCACCCCAGGACCGAGCGGGTCTGAAGTAATTGATTTGACATGCTGAGAAGTCGGCAACTATACTCTGTGTGGCTTGATCCCAAGCTGGTCACTTAGTTCGGATCCCACGGGTCAATCTCGACCGGGTGAGCGGGTTGGCCTCACGTTGCCGACCGCTTGAGAGCTTCGACGGCCACAAAAAGGAGAAGATCATGGGAACCACCCCACCGCCTGCTGCACCAGCACCGACTCCTGCCGCACAGCCACCGGCCGGTCCGGTGGGCTTCTTGCAGGAGAGCCAAGGCAACTACTCCTCGATCCGGTTGATGAGCTTGATTGCTCTCATTGCAGCCATCGGGGTATGCACTTGACTCCCGACGACCCCACACCTTGTGGTCGGCGACTGCGGCGACCGTACCCTCGAGGGGCCATCGGGCAGCGGTCGTGGGTCCTATAGCCGCCGCTCATTGCGCCCCGCGGGGGGACGGCAGCGGTTGACTTTGAAACCTGAAGGCGAAGCGCTCTTGAAACTCCCCAGCGTGCGCGAATAGTCCTCCAGAGCCCGGATACTAGACCTTGGGGCTTCGGGAGTCAAGTGCATACCCCAGTGCAGCCATTGTGTTCTCGCTGATCCTGCTTAGCCCGGTATTGTTTAACCTCAAGAGCACGGGCACGCCGCCGACGATCCCAGCCGACCTTCTGTACAATGGTATGGTAATCGTGTTTGGGTTTCTGCTCGCCGCCTTCGCGCCCAAGGCGCTTCAGAAGTTCGCTGAAACCAAGGTCAATCGGCCCCCGAGTTCTTAACCAGAGTAGGGTTTCGTATTCCGGGTGGATACGCGCGAGGTTCTCGTCAAAACGGGCTTCGAACGTGTCGGCTTCTGTTGTGGAAAGACGTTACCGAAAACACGCATTGATGTTCGTTCATCGAGTCGCTGAGTCGAGTTGACGTTTCCCGTCGACCGACAAGAGTGCCTCCCGCTACTCGACGCAAGCAACTCACTGTGTTCAAACAGATCGGACTCTGGTTCTCCCAATATGCGTCGACGTTTGGCCCGTGGGGGATCTTCCTCGTAGCCCTGGGAGATTCCGCGTTCATTCCGTTGCCCCAGGGCGTTGACGCGCTGATCATCGCGCAGACGATCGCGGCCCCGGACACCGCCTACCTGGCGGCGGGACTGGGCGTGGTTGGTTCATTACTCGGCTCGTACATCCTCTACTCGATCGCCCGGCGCGTAGGCCACGCCATGCTGGCGAAAAAAGCGTCCAGCAAAGGCATCGAAACCATGCGTCATCAGGTCGAGAGGTACGACGCCTTGGTCCTTCTTCTTCCGACCATGCTTCCCTTGCCTTTGCCGATGAAGATCTTCGTCATCGCCGCCGGGGTCTTCGAGATGAACGTGTATCGCTTCCTTGGGGTGATCGCGTTCGCGCGCGTGGTGCGATATTTCGGGATTGCGTATGCGGCGGGGCTCTACGGCGACGAAACGACAACACTCATGGCCGAGAACCTACCACTGGGCATCGCCATCGCGGTTGTCATCATCGTGCTGTTCTTCGTGGTCAACCGCTGGAGCACGCGACGCGTCAGCGAAGGCTAAGCCCGGCCTCTTCGCCCGACACGCGCGACGCCGGCTTCGGGCGCGACGCGGCATAGGCGGCGGGGAGCATCAGCGTCATCTGCTCGGGAGCGATCTCGACGACGGCCGGCAAACGGCCCGCGAACTCGCCATCGACTTCGACGTAGACGCGCCGGCCCTCATGGTTGAGCAGCTCGACGCGGTGGGTGTGATGGAAGCTTACGTCGGGGAACTGGTCAAGGGTCTGCGTGGCGATCTGCGCCAGATAGCCGACGTAGCGCAGGGGCGAGTCGCCGTGGAAGATCACGACCTGGAACTCATCGGCCAGTAGGTGTGCGTGGGGCGCGATGACGAGGCGTCCGCCGTAGCGGCGGCTCTTGCTAATGAGCGCGAACGTACTGTCGTAGATTTCGTCGCCGATGCGAATCTGAAAGGGCTCGAACTTGCGTTGCAACTGCTCGAGCGACCCCAGCCAGTAGGCTCCTTGCCCGATGTAGGTCTTCAGCCGCGTGTTGAGATGGTAGACGATGCTGGCGTCGACGCCCACGCCGCACATCAGCAGGAAGTGCCGGGCGCCCGGCTCGGGATTTTCATAGCGGACGACGCCGTAGGGGACCTTTTCTGCGACCAGCGAGGGCAACAAAGCCGCCGCCTTTTCTGGGCTAAGCGGAAATTCGACCTCTTCGGCGAGAACGTTGGCCGTGCCGGCGGGAAGCGTCAGCAGCGGCACGTCCGACCCGGTCATGCCGCCGGCGACTTCGTTAATAGTCCCGTCGCCGCCACAAGATACCAGTAGGTCAGCGCCGTCTGCCAGCGCGCGCGCGGCGAGTCGGGTGGCGTGGCCGCGCTCTGCAGTCGGAGCTAGGTCGACACGGGCGATCCACTGGGAGAGGATCTCGCGTGCTTCGCTGACCTTCTTCTCCCGGACGTTGCGCCGCCTGCCGGAGGCAGGGTTGTAGATGAGGACCGCGTGGCGGAAGTGCATGGGTGCCACTTCCTATAATAAAACGTCCATGGCGCCAAGGGCCGCTCCCACCGATGTGAAGCGCGAAATCGAGGCGCTACGCGACAAGATCCGCTACCACGAGAGGCAGTACTACGTCCTCGATCAGCCGGAGGTGTCCGACGCCGAGTACGACGGCTTGGTGCGGCGTCTCGAGGGACTCGAGAAGGACTACCCAGCACTCGTCACGCCCGATTCGCCCACCCAGCGCGTCGGCGGCGCGCCCCGCGAAGGATTCGTCAAAGCCGAGCACCCCTCGCCGATGCTGAGCCTCGATAACGCGTTCAGCGTCGAGGAACTGAGCGACTTCGACCGGCGCGTGCGGGAGCGTACGGGGCTCGACGTAGTCGACTATGTCGGCGAGCTCAAGCTAGACGGGATCTCGATGTCGGTGCAATTCTCCGACGGCCGGATGAGCCGGGCCCTCACGCGGGGTGATGGCATGACCGGCGAAGAGATCACCGAGAACGCCCGCACGATTCGCTCCCTGCCCTTGCTGTTCTCGACGCCGAACGGGGACGTTGATTTGCGCGAGGAGGTCGAGGTTCGTGGTGAGGTGGTACTCACGCGGGGGGCATTCGAGCTGCTCAACAGCGACCGGCTGCGCGAGGAGCAACCGACGTTCTCCAATCCGCGCAATGCCGCGGCGGGATCGCTGCGCGTGCTGGACCCGAAGATCACGGCGGCGCGCCGGCTCGAGTTTTTTGCGTACGCGCTGCTGCGAGACGGCATTCCGTTGCTCGACCATCACTGGGGCACACTGGAGTTCCTCGCCTTGGCAGGTTTCAAAGTCAACCCCCATCGGGCCCGGTTCGACGGCATCGAACCCATGCGCGAATTCGCCGACGAATGGCTGGCCAAGCGCGACACGTTGCCGTATGAAATCGACGGCCTAGTGGTGAAGGTGAACTCGACGCGGCAGCAGCGAGAGCTGGGTGCCACGGCTCGAGCGCCGCGTTGGGCGGTTGCCTACAAGCTCGCAGCCGAGCAGGCGGAGACCGTCGTGGAAGCGATCGACGTGCAGGTCGGACGCACCGGCGCCTTGACGCCTCGCGCGCGGCTCACGCCTGTGGGTGTTGGGGGCGTGACCGTATCGCGGGCCACCTTGCACAACGAGGACGAGATCGAACGCCTGGGGTTGCGGATCGGCGACAAGGTGTTGATCGAGCGCAGCGGCGACGTGATCCCCAAGGTGATTCGCGTCACCGAAAAGGGCAAGGGCCGTAAGCGTTTCGAGATGCCCAAGGCGTGCCCGGTGTGCGGCACCGAGGTGGTGCGGCCGGAGGGTGAGGTGATTCGGCGCTGCGTCAACGCGAACTGTCCGGCGCGGCTGAAGGAATCGATTCTGCACTTCGCCTCGCGCCGAGCAATGAATGTGGATGGCCTCGGCGAGGCGTTGGTCGATCAGTTGGTGGACGGCGGCCTGATCAACAGCGTGGCCGGACTGTACCACCTGACTGCGGAGCAGCTCGAATCGCTCGAGCGGATGGGCGAGAAGTCATCGGCGAACCTCTTGGCGAACATCGACGCGTCGCGTTCGCGTGAATTGTCACGGGTGATCTTCGCGCTGGGGATACGCTTCGTGGGCGAGAGGACGGCGCAGGCCCTGGCCGACCGCCTCAGTAGCATTGACGGGCTGGCGGCGGCGTCGCTCGAGGAGCTGCAAGACATCGAGGATGTCGGTCCGCGCGTAGCCGAGGCGATTTGTGAGTTCTTCGAGCTGCCGAAGAATCAGGAGCTGTTGATTCAGCTTCGCGAGGCGGGTCTCCAATTCAAGCAGGAACCCAAGCAGCAAGACGACGGGCACTTGCGCGGGAAGACGTTCGTCCTGACCGGCACGTTGCCGAACCTGACGCGGGACGAAGCGAAACAACTGATCGAGGCCGTGGGAGGGAAAGTCACGGGCTCGGTGAGCAAGAGCACCGACTACGTTGTTGCGGGCGAGAAAGCCGGCACGAAGCTTGAGAAGGCCAACAAGCTCGGCTTGACTGTTTTGAGCGAGGCCGACCTCGAGCAGCTCGCGGCGGAACAACACCCTAGCCTGGCTACCCCAGAGGAACCCGCGAAAGAAACGTAGGGGCACAGCATGCTGTGCCCGTGTTCGGGTCAAGTCGCCCGTTCGCCGGGCACGGCATGCCGTGACCCTACATTACGGCGTGCATAGCCGGCTCGCTACGGCAGCGCCTCGGCCCCATCCGTGAGCCAAGCGAGCGTGAAGCGGGCCAGGTACAGGTTCTCGCTGTAGCGTCCCTCACCGCGTTCATACAAACAGGCGATGGTCTTGTCGGGCAGCACGGCCAACGACGAGTAGGCGGACTTGCCCTCGTACAGCGACCTCGCGACCGGCCAGGTCTTGCCCTCGTCATAGCTCAGCCGGACGGTCATGTTGATGCGGTCGGTCTTGCTCGCCGGATTCGAAAACAGCAGACGGTTCTTGCCGCCCGATGCGGAATCGGTGTAGCGCAGGAAGCTCGCCTGGCAAATCGGCTCGATCAGCGTTTCGTCGAAAACCAACTCGCCCCATGTGACGCCGCCATCCGAGCTCCGGGCCAGGGCGCGCTTGCCGTCGCGGTCGGCGCGTTTGGCGACGCGTCCCCAATAGCTGCGCATGTTGAGTAGCAGTTCGCCGTCGGCCAGTTCGACGACTTGCGCTTCGTCGGTGTGCTCGGGCAGCAGGCCGCCAAGCTGCCAGGTCTCGCCGTGGTCGTCGCTGAAGAAAACGTGCGAGTGCATGATGCGCTGCTCGCCGACCATCACGCCGTGGTCGGTGGGGATCACGAGGCGGCCCTTGTGAGGACCGCGTTCGAGCTGAATGCTGGTGCCGGGGCCGGTAGCCACCCACACCCAGCCGGGTCTGACAATGCCCTTGGAAATGTTGACGGGTTCGGACCAGGTGAGGCCATCGTCGGTGCTCTTGGTGAGCAGCACCTCTTTGTTGTTGCGGCAAAAGGGCATCCAGATCGTGCCGGTGGTTTGATCGACGACGGGGCTCGGGTTGCCGATGGTGACCTCCTCCTCGCCGCCCTCCTCGTAGATGATCTGGTGCGCGGACCAGGTCTCGCCGCCGTCGGTGCTGCGCTTGATGAGCAGGTCGATGTCGCCGTGGTCGCGCGGGTTATTGCGGCGTCCCTCACAGAAAGCGAGCAGGCTGCCTTGCTGGGTGGTAAGCAGGGCGGGGATGCGGTAGGTGTGGTAACCGTCCTCGCCGGCGACCCACAACGGCGTTTGTTCGGGGCCCGGCGGGCCAGTTTCGGGGGCGGGTTGGCTGCATGCGAGAGCGGCCGCGAGTATCGCGGTCAGGGCTGAGGCAAGCAAGATTGGTGGGGTCGTCGAGGGTCTTTTCATTAGATAGGTCGCTCCGTGACGGGCCTGGATGCGCGGTCGAGGCCTACGGGCTACAGGATACCCGATAATAGTGACCGACTCGCGGAGGCTCTCGTATGAAACGAAAGATTGTGGGCGCGCTCATGTTTGCCGTAGCCATTGCCGGGCTCGTGGCCGGGTTGGCGGCCGAGCGGCCCGCCGATCGTCCGTTCTGGCGAACGGTGGTGATGGGGACGAACGGGATGGTCGCGGCCGAGCATCCACTGGAGTGCCGTGCCGCGATCAAGGCGCTCGAGGCCGGCGGCAATGCCATTGACGCCGCCGTCGCGGCCTTCTACATGACCAGCGTGGTGGAGCAGCACCAGGCCGGCATCGGCGGCGACGGATTCATCCTCGCCTACATCGCGAAAGAAGACCGTGTGATCTTCATCAACGGCACGGGCCCGGCCCCCAAGCTCGCCACGGCGGACTTCTACCGCAAACTGGGGACGATCCCGGATGCCGGGCCGTTCTCGACTGACGTGCCGGGGGCGGTCGGTGGGTTCGACCTGGCGCTCCGGCAATACGGCACGATGGACTACGCCACGCTGCTCAAGCCGGCGGTCGAGGCGGCGAAGGGGCATCCGCTGTCGTTCTGGGCGTCGAGCTATCACCGCACCGCCATTCCGAAGATCTCGCCGTTCCCGACATCGGTGAAGGCGTTGCTCAAGAACGGCGGGCCATACGACGCGGGCGATGTCTTCGTTCAGAACGACTTGGCGCGGTCGCTCGAGACCATCGCCAAAGAAGGCGCCGACGCGTTCTACCGAGGCCGTCTGGCTCGTCTCTCCGCGGACTTCTATAAGAAGCAGAAAGGGCTTCTGCGCTACGAAGACCTCGCTGACTATCGGGCCGAGCAGGCTGACCCGATCAAGACGACCTACGCAGGCCTTGACGTTTACCAGAGCGCGCCCAACTCGCAGGGCATCGTAATGCTGATGGCCTTGAATATCTTGGAGGGATATGATCTCGCCGCGCTGAGTCACAACTCGGCCGAGTACGTGCATGTGCTTACTGAAGCGCTCAAGCTCGCCTTCGCCGACCGGAATCAATATATCGCCGACGCGCGATTCGCGAAAGACATGCCGGTGGATGAGTTGCTGTCGAAGGACTACGCCGAGAAGCGCCGCAGCCTGATCCGCAAAGATCGCGCGTTAAAGCCGCCGCCTCCCGGCGACCCGAGGGCAGGGAAGGCCGTGCTGGCGGGACACAAGGCCGCTTACGAAGACGGTCCGCAGCCGATCAAGCCGGGCGATTCCGGTGGCAGCGACGGCGAAACGTCGTCGTTCTCGATCGCCGACCGCTACGGCAACCTGGTATCGGTGACGCACAGCGTGAACAGCACGTTCGGCAGCGGGATGGTAGTCGAGGGTGGTGGCTACGTGCTGAACAACCGCATGCCGTACTTCGGCCTGGATGAGGACGACGTGAATGTGCTCGTTCCCGGCAAGAGGACGCGTCACACTGTCAATCCCGCGCTAGCGATGAAGAACGGGAAGCCGTATCTCGCTTGGAATACGCCGGGAGGCGACAACCAGCCGCAGGCGATGCTGCAGGCTTTTCTGAATGTGGTTGTGTTTGGCATGAACATCCAGCAGGCGGTCGAGGCGGCGACGGTCCGCAGCACGGCGTTCGGCGCGGCGATGTATCCGCAAACCGTTGGCGACGGGTTGGTGGTGCCTAAAGTTTTGGCGGATCGGATTGGAGAGGCCTTGGCTGCAAAGGGACATCGCATCGAGGTGCGGCCCATGCAGCCGCCCTATGAACAACAGCCCTCCGGTGCGGGTGCCGTGAAGATGGTCATGGTTGACGCCGAGCGGGGGGTGTTGATGGGGGGGGTAAGCCCGGCCAAGGACGATTATGTGATGGGTTGGTAAGGGCTGCTTCCTGTGGCATGGGCCTCCCGGCCGGCTAGGCCTGCATCGCTTCGTTTCCGAGACAAGACAGTGACAACCGTGACCGACAACGCGCCCGGCGCCGAACCCGAACTGAGCCGGGCTGAGCAGATCCTGCGGGCCCGTGAAGCGCGCGTGCTCGTGTGGGCGCTCATCACTCGGCTGGCGGCGTTGGGGATCGCCGTGGGGCTGTCGGTGCTACAGCTATGGGGCGTAATCCCGCTGGGCGTGATCGCCGAGAGCGAGCTGGAGGCCATAGCGGTTATCGTGCTCGCCGGTACGATCGGAGGGATGGTGTGGTACGGGCTCACGCTGGCCCGAAGGAAGCTACGCCTGTCGCAGGTGGGGCTCGGCGTGATCGTGTCGGACACGATCTATCTCGCCGCGCTGCCCACACTGTGGTGGCTCAATATTCCTGAAGGCTCTCCGTCGCCGGCCCCGATTGTCAAAGGGGGGCTTTTCGGAGTCGGCCTACTGCTGATCGTTATCAATAGCATCGCCCTCCGCCCACTCTATCCGGCTCTGATGACACTGAGCGTCTTCGCTGTCCACGCGGTGCTTGTTGTTCTCATATTCAATGGTCCGGGACTCACGATTACCTCTAGCTACTACGAGCATGCCAACTCGCCGGCGCTCAATCCGGGCGTTCTTGTCATTCAGGCAATCATTCTCTTGTTCGTGGGGACCTCGCTCACACTCTTGGCACGGGCCGCCCGGAGAACGATTCAGGACGCAGTGGACCTGGAAGTCGCGAATTTCGAGATCAAGGAACGGCAGGCGGAGATGATCATGGAGAGCAAGATGTCCGCCGTGCGAGGTCTCGTCGCGGGAGTCGCCCACGAGATGAATAATCCGGCGGGTGTGATTCGCAGCAGCGTCGACACGGTTGAGAAATGCGCCCACAAGCTAAATGAACAAGTAGGGGCTTCGGACGTGAACAGTTCACGGGTCTCGCAACTGCTGGGCCTGTTGAGCGAGAGCGGGGCATCGGCGCGCCAAGCCCTCGACCGCATCTCGGGGCTAGTTCGTTCGCTGCGGGACTTCGCTCAGCTTGACGGAGCCGAGTTGCAGCGGATCGATCTCGGCAAGTCGCTCGACGGCGCGTTGGCGTTGGTGCCGTCGGAGACAAGGGGGCGTGTTGAGGTGATCCGCGAGTACGGCGACATTCCTGCTATTGTGTGCCGGCCCCAAGAGTTGAATCAAGTCTTCTATACCCTGCTCAAGAACGCCTTTGAAGCCATGGCCGGGCAGGGAACGCTGCGGCTTCGAACCGAGACCGAGGGGCCCAACGTCCGTGTGGAAGTGACCGACTCGGGCCCGGGGATTCATCCGGAGAAGCTAGCGACGCTATTCGAGCTCGGCTTCAGTTCCGAGAAGGGACGCGTCGCCATGGGGATGGGCTTGCCCGTAGCGCAACAGATTGTTGATCGCCACGGCGGTTCCCTCACTGCGTCGAGCCGACTGGGTGAAGGTGCCACGTTAACGATCTCGCTGCCGGTGGGCACGCTAGAGCCGACGCGGACGATCCGGTAAGGTGGAGGGTCAGGCCGAAGCGGCGTGCATCAGGGAAAGGAAGGACTCCACTTTGTACGATCTGTTGCTCAAGAATGGAACACTCATCGATCCCGCCGCCGGCATCCATGAGAAGAAAGACGTTGCCATCACGGGTGGCCGTGTGGCTGCCGTCCTTGACGCCGCCGCGGAAGCCGAGGCGAAACACGTCATCGACGTCGGCGGCCTGTTGGTTACGCCGGGCTTCATCGACCTGCACGTGCACGTTTTCTCGGGCGTGACGCACTACGGCATCGAAGTCGATCCGACCTGCCTGGCACGAGGCGTGACGACGGCCCTCGATGCGGGGTCGAGCGGTGCACTCACCTTTCCCGGCTTTCGCAACTACGTCATCGACGTTTGCGACACGCGGCTCTTCGCGCTCCTGAACATCTCGGGGCTCGGCTTGGTCAGCGGCCAGGAGACACAACCGCCGTTGGGCGAGCTCGAGGAGTTGCAGTACTGCGACGTGGGCGCGGCGGTGAAGATGATCGAGGCCAACCGCGACCGCATTCTCGGCGTGAAGATACGGCTGTCGCACTTCCTCGCGGCTGGGGGCGAGAACGAAATGGAGGCGCTGAAGCGGGCCCGCGAAGCGGCGGACGCGGTGGGCCTGCCCCTGATGGTCCATTCGCCGCTGTCAAGCCTGGGGACGCAGAGGATACTCGACGAACTGCGGCCTGGCGACATCCTGACGCATTGCTTCCACGGACATGGCGCGGGCGGCATCATCGACGACGACTCTCAGGTGCTGCCCGAGGTGCGTAAGAAAATCGAACAAGGGCTGCGGCTCGACATTGGCCACGGCCGCGGAAGCTTTACGTTTCAGATCGCCCGCTCGGCCATGAAGCAAGGCGTCGTGCCCGACACAATATCGAGCGACCTCCACACTTACAACTTGCACGGACCGGTATTCGACCTGGTCACTACGATGAACAAGTTCCTACACCTCGAAATGGAGCTGGACGAAACGATCAGCCGCGTGACGAGTATCCCGGCGGAGATCCTCGGGATGAGCGGCGAGATCGGGACCCTGCAGGCCGGGGCTTCAGCGGACGCGGTGGTTCTGGAGATGCAGGAAGGGGACTTCGAGTTGACCGATACGTTTGGCGTAACGGAGATCGGCCACCGGCAGCTTGAACCGCGCTATATCTTCCGTGGCGGCCGACAGGTGGGAGTGCTGCCGCGGCCCGAGTCGTCAGGCGACTACTTTGATCCACCGGACATACCGCTGCTGGAACAGTAGACCGCATTAGCGTCGCATTTCCGGGCGAACATTGCGGGCCGACTGCATTGCTTTGACCACAGGCGGCGGTGTACGATTGGGCGGCCCGGTGGTCTGAATAGGGATCTCCACCATCAGCGCAACGACGAAACTGTCTAGAGACGAGAGCAAAGCTATGAAAAAGAACGTATCCGGCACACGCAAAGGGCTCAGCCGCCGCTCCTACCTACGATCCGTAAGCGCCCTTACCACGGCCGGCTTGGCCGGCACCGGGGCCGGTCCCAACGCGCTGGCCTCTCGCGGGGGCAACATCCGCACCGTCGATGACCTCGATACCCCGGCGGTGGTCGTCGACCTCGATGTCCTGGAAAACAACATCAGCGGCATGCAACAGGTGTGCCGCAAGGCGGACATCGCCCTCCAGGTCCACATCAAGACACACAAGATCCCTGAGATCGCTCACATGCAGTTGCGCGAAGGCGCAGTCGGCATTTGTTGCCAGAAGTTGGGCGAGGCTGAGGTGATGGTGAACGGCGGCGTGCGTGAGAACATCCTGGTGCCCTACAACATCGTCGGCAAGCAGAAGCTCATTCGGTTGGCTCGTCTTTGCAAGCGCGCCCGTATGACGGTGGCCGTCGATTCGGAGACGACCGCGAGTGGCATCTCCGAACAGCTTCAGAAAGATGGCGGCTCGATTCGTGTGCTGGTCGAGCTGGATATAGGCGGCAAGCGAACCGGCGTGCAATCACCGCAGGCGGCGGTGGAGTTGGCACAAAAAGTCTCCAAGCTGCCCAAGCTCGACCTGCAAGGAGTGATGACCTATCCCAGCCGGTTAGAGGCGAAGCCCTTCTTCGATGAGACGATCGATCTTTTCCGCAAGGCCGGCTTGCCCATCGACGAAATCAGTGGAGGCGGAACAGGCCACGAGGCCATCTCCAAGCAGATAGGCTGTACGGTCACCCGCAGTGGGTCGTACATTTTCGAAGGGATGCGGCGCATCGGTGGAAGCAATCCGCCGAACGCGATCACCTGCGCAACGCGCATGATCGTTACGGTGGTCAGTACGCCGACCCCGGATCGCATCATCATCGACGGGGGACAGAAGACGTTTCAAAGCCGGCCCTCGAACCCCTACGGACACATCGTCGAGCACCCGGACGCCAAGATCTATGGAATGTCGGTAGAGCATGGCCACGTCGATGTCAGCGAGTCCAGCCACAAGTTTCGGGTCGGAGAGAGGCTTTCGGTGGTCCCACAGCATCAGGGCATGATGATTAACCTGCACGATGTCGCCTACGCCGTCAGGAAGGGCCTCGTGGAGGCTGTGTGGCCGGTGGCCGGGCGGGGCCGGGTTCAGTGAAGTCGGGCTAGGCTAGCTAGCGGCCGCCCGCGAGAGTGGACATTGCGTGCCGCACCCAGGAGTCGATCACCAGACGGTCCTTCTCCTGCTCCCACTGCTCGGGAGAAAACACACTCAGCTTCTCTCGTGGCACCCCATAGACGAAACGTCCTAGCGCCCACGTGCCGCCTTCGCGGTGCTCGCTGGCGTAGCCGGGGTCCATCTCGACCCCTTCGCTTCGCGCCCACTCACTGATGTGAGTGGTGGGCAGCAGGGCGATTCCGTCCAGAGTCCAAGCGGGGAAATCGACGCGCCGCTCGAGCCACAACGTCGCCGGCCTGGTCACGAAGAACGGACGGTGGCTGACGCCCGGCACAAAATCGTACTCGAAGGCGTCTTTCTCCGTTCCCAGCAACGCGACGGTTCGCCGGCGCAAGTCGGCCAGGAACGACTCGCCCGTCTTGGGAATGTTTACGACCGCATCATCGAGCCCGTTCATTAGTAAAGTCGGTCCACGCAGGGCGTGTAGGGCATAGAGTGCCGCCGCCCGATCGCCCAAAAACGAGAGGGAGCGGTACGGAATGCCCTGGCACATGGGTTTGGAATTGTCCCAGTACTCGCCGGGACCGTCGAGGTTTCCCCCGCCGACCAGCACGCAGGCCTTCAACCGCGGCTCCACCGCCCCCGTCAGTGCGAGGACGAACGAGCCCATCGAGTAGCCGGCGGCGGCTATACGCGCGGGGTCGACTTCGGGCCGCTGGGCGAGGTACGAGACCGCTTGCATGACGTCGGTCATCATCTGGCCGCCCTGGCGGCGAGCCAACTCGGGAATTCGCTCCAGCTTGTCATGCGCGCGCGTGCCGGACCTACGTTCGGGATTGCGCTCGCCCTCGCCGGCCGGGTCGTAGGTCAGCACGGCCGCCCCGGCGTGCGCGTACAGCACCCCCGAGTAGAAGGAGTACCAACTGTACTTGTCACCCCCGTGGCCGTTGACGATGATCAGCCCGGGGATTTTGCCCTTCCGCTCCCGAGGCAGGTACAAAATTGCCGGAACCCGCATGCCGAACTGCGTCCCGTAGGTGACGCGCTCGGCGACCACACTCTCATCGACTTCGAAGAAACCGTGGAGCTTGCCGTCCAGCGGAGGCAGGGGGTTCGGCACGAATAGGGTCCGGCGAATCCGCTCGCGCCATTGATCCGCCTGTTCATTCGTAAGCAACTGGCCAGGGAGTACGGCTACGGCGCTGAGCAGCACGGCGAGTGAAACAAGCCGGAAACGGGTCGGTCTCCTCATGGCACGGGCGCAGTGTACTCACCGGATTATAGGGCTTCGATCGCGAGGCAGCGGATGAGCGGGACAGACGAGGCTCAGCCACGGCCCCCTACCCCAGCCGGCAACGATTCACGGAGTCACCGATTTTTCAAGCGAATTTCTCCCATCCTTTCAATCACTTGCCTCTCCAGCTACCCCGCCGGACCCGCAACCGGTTCGTATACTAGGGGCGAGGAAACCTTGGAGCGATCTCACCAGCGTTGGGAAGGCAATCCTGTGCGGGTACGACACATTCAGATCACGCCGCCCGGCCACCTGGCAAACCCCGAAGGGGTGATCTAGATAACAGCCCTGGGTGTCAGCCATGGAACCCTGATGCCCACCAACATGCCTTGATCTCTGAACGGGTGGCACAACCACCCTCACCCAGGCGTAGAGGACATTCCGAGCCCCTATGGGAAGCGGGCAAAAGCGGGCAAAAGCGGACAATTCGGCAGCGACCGACTGCGAGCCTGTCGGCCGCAAGTAGGGAGAGAGCTATGCGAAACGAAACGAAGCCAATCCACCCGGAACCTCACGGCATCATGGGTTTGCTGGTAAACCTCGGCCTCTCGGCCCGGCTCCCGAGCGACAAACGAAGCAAACCCAACCTCACCTCGGCCGCGCCCGGTCTGTGGACGCTTCTCCCAGCGCAAAGGGGCGAAACAAAGCCAATCTATCGTAGCTCGCCTATCGCCGGCACTTTAGCAGCCTGTGGCAAAAACGGGAGCTATGTTGTTCACAAATGTAGGGGCACGGCATGCCGCACCCGCCTGCTCGGCCTGCCGCAACAGGTAGGGGTATCGAACGGGCCGGACAAGAAACCATACTTTCACCGCGGGCTGTTAGGCGCTATTTCGATAGCGGTTCTGCTGCTCTCCACTCCGGTCTTGCCCGCGGCAGTACCTGGACAAGCCGACGTCCTCGCGACTACCGGCTTGGGTGGTGTCGCCATCTCGCCCGACGGCTCACAGGTCGCGTACGTCGTCACCCCCCGTGACTCCGGTGGCACCAGCCAAGGCTCGACGATCCGCCTCGTCGCCTCCGATGGCAAGTCCGACCGCGAACTCACAGCGGGCAGCGCCCCCGCCTGGTCGCCCGACGGCAAGACCATCGCCTACTTCTCCTCGACGAGCGGCACGAGCGACGGCAGTCGGCAGATCTGGCTGATCCCGTCCGCCGGTGGGTCGCCCGAGCAGCTCACCCGTCACGGCGGGTTCATCGACCGCTTCCAATGGTCCCCTGACTCGCGGAGCATCGCCTTTCTCGCACGCCCGATGCACGCACGGAATCTGCGCTTCTTCACCCCCGCGCCCGACAAGGACGCACCCGTCGTGGTCGACGTCAACAACCTGCCAATGAACCGCCTCTTTGTCGCCGACCTGGCCACGAAGAAGGAGACTGCCATCACCCCCAGCACCTACAGCGCCGGCGGCTACGAGCAGTGGTTTCCGGACGGATTTCATTGGTCGCCCGACAGCCGGCGCATCACCTTCACTAAGCGTCCGCACGCCAAAGCAGGCAGTCATCTGTTCGGTGACGTGGCCACAGTCGGCCGCGACGGCAGCGGCCTGCGCATGCTCGTTGAGCGCGAAGGCATGGACGGCTTTCCCCGCTGGTCGCCCGACGGACGCCACATCGCCTTCATCTCGACCGAGCGCTACGACTGGGTCACCGTGTCGTTTCTCTACCTGGTCAACGTCGAGACGGGCGAGACCGTCAATATCACGCCGGAGTTCGACGAAAAGATCAAGCAATTCTATTGGACGGCGGACGGCAAGCAGATCCTCTACATAGCGGGCGACCGCGTCGCGACACAGATCTTCGCGGTCGACGTCGCCGCGCGCCGGGTCAGGGCACTCACCAGTGGCCACGATGTCCACGCCGACCTGAGTGTGTCGCGCGACGGCAAGTCCATCGCCTTCATCCGGCAGAACGCGACGACCCCACCCGACGTCTACGTCACGACGCTCGCCGACATGCGGCCCAAGCGCCTGACGCCCAAGCGCCTGACGGAAGCGAATCCCCAGATCAAGCAATGGCCCGAGATCGACACCGAGATCATTCGCTGGCCGAGCTTCGACGGCATGGAGATCGAAGGGATCGTCCACAAGCCGCTGGGCTACAGGGCGGACATGCGATACCCCTTGCTGGTCGTGCCTCATGGCGGGCCGCATTCGGTGATGAGCAACACGTTCGTCAACGGCGACTACCGGCTGTTCGCCCAGCGCGGCTGGGTCGTGTTCCGGCCAAACTTCCGTGGCAGCGGACACTACGGCGAGAAGTTCCTGCGCGCCAACCTGCGTAGCTGGGGCATCGGCGACTACGAAGACGTGATGAGCGGCGTCGACCATCTCATCGAGCGCGGGCTCGTCGATCCCGACCGCATGGGCATTTCCGGCTCGAGCTACGGCGGCTACATGAGTTCGTGGGTCATCAGCCAGACCGACCGCTTCAAGGCCGCTGTCATCGGCGCACCCGTCACCGATTTGCCGAGCTTCGTGCGCACCACCGACGTCCCCGAGCGCTTCGAGAGCTATCTCGGCACCGACCACCGGCGCTACTACCGGGGCTCGCCGATGTACTTCGCCGACAAGATCAAGACGCCGGCGCTCGTCTGGCATGGTGACGCGGACATTCGCGTCCCATTGATGCAAGGCCGGCACCTCTACACCGCGCTGCTCAAGAACAAAGTGCCCGCCGAATTCGTCATCTATCCCGGCGAGCCACACGGCTTGCAGAAGGCCGCAAACCGCCGCGACTTGCTGGAGCGCAAGCTGCGGTGGCTGACCAAGTGGGTCCTCGGCGAAGAGTAGAAGGTCGAGAATCGCTTGATTGGGCCTCTGGTTTCGTCGAGGCCCGGGCGGCCTGGACGGACGTGGCCGACAAGCAAGTTGCCAACTATTGTATAATGTACGTGTACAATATACAATCGATGGACAAGCTACGGACCGACCTCAAAGGAGCAAGAGATGAGCTGGATGAAAGCGAACACCCGTAGAGAAGGGACGAAACCGTTTGCGATACCGATGGCCGTTCTACTGTGGGGCGCGGTTCTCGCCGCTGGTTCAGCTGCCTTCGCGCAGGAACCGACACCCCAGGGCCGCTGGGACGGGAAGATCCAAACGCCGGGCCCTGGTCTGGGAGTCATCGTCGATCTCGCCCAATCGCCAGACAGCGCCTGGGCAGGCAAGATCAGCATACCCGCCCAGAGACTCAAGGATTTCTCGCTCTCGAACGTTAAAGTTGACGGGAGGAAAGTATCGTTCGCTATGGCAGGCGTCCCGGGAAACCCGAGGTTCAAGGGCGGACTTTCGGAGGACGGCGGTGAAATCTCCGGCGACTTCAGCCAAGGGGGCGGCCACTTCACCTTCAAGCTCAAGCGCAAGGGCGATGTCCCTGCGCCGCCCCCGCCGATCGAGGGAATCCCCGGCGAGGGTTTGGCAGGACTGTGGCTGGGACGCCTGGACGCCGGGCCGGTCAGTCTTCGCCTGCTGTTCCGCATCAGCGCCGACGAACAAGGCGTGCTGACGGGAACACTCGACAACCTCGATCAAGGGGCGATGGGACTGAAGATCTCTGAGATCGAGTTCGAAGACGAGTCGGTCCGTATCAAGCTAGCCAAGCCCGCGGCTTTGTTCGAGGGCACGATGAGCGACGACGGTTCGGAGATTGTCGGCAAGTGGCGTCAGAACCGCCGGTCGACTCCGCTCACCATCAAACGCCAAGCAGAAGCCCCCGATCTAGCCCGCTCCCAGGACCCCGAACGTCCGTATCCCTACCGCGACGAAGAGGTCGTCTTTCGAAACGAGCGGGCGGCCCTCAAGCTGGCCGGAACTCTGACCCTGCCGCGGGGGAAGGGGCCGTTCCCGGCCGGCGTGTTGATCTCTGGCTCCGGGCCGCAAGACCGCAACGAGACCGTCATGGGCCATCGCCCTTTTCTCGTGCTGGCGGATCACCTGACCCGCAACGGCTTGGCTGTGCTGCGCTATGACGACCGTGGTGTGGGGGGTTCGGAGGGTAGCGTTTCTCAATCGACCACTGAGGACTTCGCCGGAGACTCGTTGGCGGCAGTCAGCTATCTCAAGACGCGGCAAGAGATCGACCAGGCACGGATTGGACTGTTGGGCCCCAGCGAGGGCGCCACGGCGGCGGCCATCGCAGCGGCGCAGTCCGCCGAGGTCGCCTTCTTGGTTTTGGTGGCGCCGCCGGGAGTCAACGGCGAGCAGATTGTGTACCGGCAGAGCGTGGCGCTGGCGACTGCGATGGGAGTCGACGAAAGCCAGGTCGAGTCGATCCGGAAGGCGCAGCAGCGGCTGTTCGAAGTCGTCAGTTCCACGGCGGGGGAAGAGGACCGGCGCGAGACGCTTCGCGCCATGCAGCAGATGTTATACGCGAGTTTGAGCGAGATAGAGAAGCAAGCGCTGGGGGTGGGCAGTAGCGCGGCACTCGAAGCACAGGCAAAGATGCTGCTAACGCCTTGGTTCCGCTTCTTCCTGGCCTACGATCCTGCCGAGGCTCTACGCAAGGTGCGGTGCCCAACGCTGGCGCTGTTCGGCGAGCGTGATGTCCAGGTGCCCATTGACCAGAACTTGCCGCCCCTGGAGGAGGCTCTGGGGGCCGCGCCCACCAAGGACTACCGGGCCGTTCGGCTGCCCAAGTTGAATCACCTGATGCAAACGAGCGAGTCGGGCCTGCCCGCGGAGTACGCACGAATCGAGGAGACGATCTCACCGCGGGCGCTCAAGCTGATCACGGGTTGGATCATCGAGCGAACCCGGCGGGGGCCGACCGCTGCGTCGGCCAGGGCGCCTACGTTCGTGGCGGGCGGAGATCGCGCTCCGTCTCTGCCACTTGCAGCGCAGGGCTCGTAGTCGCAACAGCAGCCGCTGAGGAAGGAGCTTGTGTGGAGACCACAGTTGAGCCGGTCAGTATTCGTATCGCTCTGGACTCCCACATCCCGGCCTACCGGCAGATCGTCGACGCGACCCGAACGCACCTGATCGCGGAGTCGCTCAAGCCGGGCGACGCGCTACCGCCGGTGCGCCAGTTGGCGATGGATTTGGGCGTTCACTTCAATACCGTGGCCGAGGCCTATCGCCTCTTGGCGGAAGAAGGCTGGTTGGAGTTGAAGCGCGGGAGGGGTGCGCGGGTGCTTGACCGCGGTGTTCCGAAGAAGGCATCCGCCAAGGACAGCAAGGCTTTCTCGAAGCGCCTCAACGAGATCGTAGCCGAAGCGTTGTCACGAGGTGTGCCCAAGCAGCAGATCTCACGAGACCTCGGGCTGGCGGCGACTGCGGTGGGGCATTCGGAGGCCTAGTGCGCGAATGAAACTGCTACGGGTGCCTAGTGGCGCGGGCCTCCTGGCCGGCTGCAGCGTCGACCTCCGGTTCGAGGTTTCTGCCGCACAGCCGCTTGTCCGGGGACGGGAGAAGACCGGTGGGGACGCCGGTCCTGCCCGCCGGAGGCGTGCGCCACCTCCTATCTAGCGCTCCTCGGTAGCACGCGAACTTGTAGAAGCCGGCACTTGCCGGCGAGTTGGAGGTGAAGGATGACGACAGCAGAGTGGTGGATTCTGGGACAGTTACCGCTCACCGCCCTGATTCTGCACTTGCTGCCCGTTCTCACGCGGCCCGAGTTGTTCTTTGGCGTTACGGTGCCCGCGGACTTCCGTGCCTCACCCCGCGGACAGTACTACATCCGCGTCTTTCGCCTACAGGTGTGGGCGCACACTGTAATCGCCGCAGCCTTTCTTCTCTTTGGCGAAGGGCAGGTGTTCATTCTCTCGGTGCCGGTGTTGTGGCAGGCGTTTGGCGCCGCGGTCGCATGGTATGTGATGAATCGGATCGTGCGTCCCCACGCGGTCGTGCCGTCGAGTGAACGCGAGGCCTCGCTGTCGCCGCACTCGCGGATGCTGCCCGGTAGTTGGCTGGTCTGGTTGGGCCCGTACTTGCTTTTGGGCGCAGTCGCGGCCTATCTGGACATGGTCTACGACGATCTTCCCGATCCGTACGCGGTGCACTTCAACATCAAGGGCGAAGCGGATCGGTTTGTCGAGAAGACGCCGGCAGTCGTCTTTCGTTCTCCGGCCATCGGTTTTGTCATCTGCGCAACGCTGTGGCTGACGAGCTTTAGCATGGCCCGCCAGTCGCGCCGCATTTCGATCCAGGGGCCGTCCGGCGCGAAGGAAACGCGCTTCCGGCGGTTGACGTTCAACATCCTGCTCGGGTCCCAATACTACGTCGCCGTGATATTTGCCTGGATTGCCGTCGTGTATCGCATCGAAGCGGCGATGCCCATGGCGCACTACGTGCTGCTCGCCATGACGGTGTTGCCGATCCCCCTGGCAATCTACTGGAGCGTCCGCTATGGGCAAGGGGGCTCGCGCTTACCGGACACGCCGACCCAGACGCTCGGGCTCGGCGGCGCAGCCACGGCGACGTCATCCGGAGAGGCCATCGCCGCGCCCGCCCCGGCACCCATCGGCGACCGCACGCCCGACGAGTGCTGGAAGTGGGGCCAAATCTACTACAACCCCGCCGACCCCTCGATCTGGATCGAGAAGCGCGCCGGCGTCGGGTACACAGTCAACTTCGCGAGACCGACGGCGTGGGTGCTTGTGGCCCTGATCACCTTGGGCCCGCTGGTCGTGATCCTGCTGATGCGGGATTAGCTGGGGCCGTAGTGCCTTGCCCCTACGTTTCGAACTGCGCGCCCCCGCGAGCGGAGGGCTGAGCTTGATGGCGGTCGGGTGCGGCCTCGGGAGGCGGGACGGGCACCGCCTTGCGGCGGGCTTCTTTGGGCGTACCGAGTTCCGGGCAAATGTCGCATAGCATTGTCTTTGGGCAGGTCGGCTTCCAACACTTCACCTCGCCGAGTTGAGCGAAGAAGATGCGGGTGACGTGGTCGGTGACGCGTCCTCTCAACAGGACCAAGTCGCCGGCGCGCAGATCCTTCTTGAGAAACTCAGCGGCGCTTGGCAGGTCGGGCAAGGCGTGAGCGTTCTCGGGGGGCATGCCTGAGGCGATGGCGTCCCGAGTGCCAAAGTGGGCGCGCTCTCCGACGAATACGGCGACCTCGCAACACTCCGCCGCCAAGCGGCCCAGGCCCGCCATGCGACGGCGCGGCCTGATGGGCGAGTCGGAGTAGTCGGTGATCACCAGGATCCGCCGCTGGGCCTCCGCCTCGCGCAGCACCTTCAGCGCCGGCTCGAGCGAGTCAATCGAGCCGTTGTAGTCGTCGCGGAGAAAGACCGCACCGTTGGGAAGCCGGACCGGCTGCATGCGCGCGTAGAACACCTCGATGTTGGCCACAGTCTCCAGAGCTTCGCCAGGCTGCACGCCGCAGACCTCGGCTGTCGCTAACGCCGCGAGAACGGACGGCGTCCAGTGGGCGCCCACGTAGGGCGTCCGAACGGCATGGGACCCGGCCGCGGTATGAAGCTGAAAGCACAGCCGGTCGGGCCAACGCGCGGAGATCTTGTCGGCCCAGACTGAATAGGAAGGTGACGTGCCGAAGCGCTTCACTTGACCCGGGTCGAGATCGATCGCGTTGATCAGGCGAATGTCATCACCATTGACGACGGCGATGCCACCGGGTACAAGCCCTGTGAGGACCGACGCCTTCTCGCGGGCCGTCTCCTCGAGATTGGCGAAGTTCTCGGTGTGAGTTCTCGCCACGCCGGTGATGACGGCGATGTGCGGACGAAGCAATCGCGCGGCTGGCGCGAGACTGCCCGGGCCGCCGGTCCCGAGTTCCACGACGGAGAACTGATGCCAAGGCATCGTGCGCAGGATGGTTATCGACACCCCGGCTCGCGCGTTCAAGTTCCGATAGGACTTGGCGGTCCGGCCCAACGAGCTGAGCAGGGCCGCCAAGCAGTCCTTGGTGGTGGTTTTGCCGAGGCTGCCGGTGACAGCGATGAAAGTAGTGCGGACGAGAAGCCTGCGCCAAAAAAAGGCCATGATCTTCAGGAACGGCGCAGCCGCGCGGCTGCGCCAAGACCCGGTTGGCGGCCGCTTCCGTTCGCTGCGTCTGAGGCTCATAAAGCCGTGTTCGCGGCCGGCGCAGCATCAACTGAGATCGGGCGGCGGGCCATGGTATTGTTCTTCAAGCCATTGTAAGTCGAACTCCCCCGAGGACACTGATCGGGTACACTCTTCTGGGTGAGATGATCGGGGCGCAGTCGTTCATTGGGGCAGTGTTAGTTGTTGCAAGCTTGGCCTGGTGGCAGGCGCGGGCGGCGCGGTGCCGTTGATCGAATTACGAATCACGGATCACGAATCACGGACCACGGGAGAATGACGATGACACGACGTGATTTCCTGCAAAGCGCCGCCGCGGCGGCGGGTGTGAGCTTGGCCGCATTCAGCGGTCCCGAAGGCCTCATGGCGCAAGCGGCTGCGAAGGCCAAGCCGCTCAACCTGAAGGTGACGGATCTCAAGACCTATGTGGTGAGCCGCAGCGGCAAGCCGAACAGCTCGAACTATGTCTTCGCGAGGATCTTCACGAACCAGGGCATCGTCGGCACTGGCGAGGGCTCGGTCACCAGCAAGGCCAAGACCATGGCCGCCGCGATCGAGGAGCACAAACGCTACTTGGTCGGGCGCGATCCGACCGACATCGAGATGCATTGGCAGGCGATGTTCCGCTGGGCGCGCTGGCGCGGCGGCCCGATTCTCAACTCGGCGGTGAGCGCGGTCGAGATTGCGCTGTGGGACATTCTCGGCCAGGCGCTGGGTCAGCCGATCTGGATGTTGCTGGGCGGCAAGGCGCGCGAGCGCGTGCAGATGTACGTCCACGCCGGCGGACGCTCGCCCGAGGAGTACGCGCAGAACTGGCTCCAGGTGAAACAGGACGGTTGGACGGCCTGCAAAGGCGGCTTTGTGACGACGCACAACGACGTCATCGAGCGTGTCGGCTCGGTTCGTGAAGGCATCGCCAATCTCAAGGCCGTTCGCGAAGCCGTCGGCGATGACTTCCGTATCTGCATCGACGTTCACGGCAAGGCGACGCCGACGATGGCCGTCGACTTTTGTACCCGCGCCGAGGAATACGCGCCCTACTTCGTGGAAGAGGCGACCCAGATTGAGGATATCGACGAGCTAGCGTACCTTCGCAGCAAGACGACCATCCCTCTGGCTACAGGGGAGCGGCTGTTCACCAAGTGGGGCTTCAGTGAGATTTGCGAGCGGCACCTGGTGGACTTCCTGCAGCCCGACGTCGTCCATTGCGGCGGGATCTCGGAGTTGAAGAAGATCGGCCTGATCGGAGAGGCGCATCGCATTGAGTTAGCACCGCACAACCCGCAGAGCAACGTAAGCACGATGGCCTCGCTGCACGCCGATTTCTCGACGCCGAGTTTCGCGATCCAGGAGATCAGTCACCGCGGCCAGGATCCGTTTTGGGCCGACCTGTTCCAGGGTCAGGGGCCGGCGTACGAACAGGGCTTCGCCCTTCCGCCCGACAGGCCGGGCCTCGGGGTCGGGTTCGACGAGGCGGTGGCGGCCAAGCGGCCGTATACGCCGCATATTCGACAGCAGCTTCGGTTCCCCGATGGGGGCATCGCGGATCATTAGGACGCGGTTGTTGAGCGTGCTTGCAGGCGCGATAGCGAGCCGCTGAGTAGGTCCGAGCCGGCGAGACTCGACGGATCACCGGTGGGTTCGGTTGTTCCGCCTACTTTTCCGTCGGTTGAAGCCCGTTTGGGCCTCTCGGCGGACCCGTTTCACTGTCGTCTGGTAGAGCCGACCCGGAAGCACAGAGTTTATGCTGACAGAGATGGCTGACTGCTTCGACGACATCGTCGCGACCCTCCGTCGCCTGCAGTCGGCAGATCCTTCTGCGCGGGAGGTCATCCGGGACATCGAGCCCATCGACCCGGCGGAAATTCCCGAACCCTATCGCTCCCTGCTCGTCCACGAGAAGGATATGACAGGAACGCTAGCCGGCTATTGGGGCCTGCCGATCACCCTCCGCCCCGTCACTGTCCTGCGTGACGGAAACAGCCTGTACCGCCAGGTCGTGTTGACGGCGGGTCCCGACCGAATTCCCGTCGAGGCCGGGGCAATCATCATCTACTTGGATCGCTTTCCGCCCGAAGCGCTGCCGGTGATTAGACAAAGCCAAAAGCCGCTGGGCGTCATTCTGACCGAGTACCGTGTCTCCTATGTCTCCACTCCACAAGGGTTCTTCCAGACCGAGGCGAACACGTTCCTGCAAGATGCATTCGCCGACGCCCGTGAGCAGACCCTCTATGGCCGATGCAACCGCTTGACCAACCCCGCCGGCAAACCCCTCGCCGAGGTCTTCGAGGTCCTTCCGGCAACCAGAGGGAGCTAGAGTCAAGTTGCGTTCATAGCGCCGGCATGCGCGGAGCAGTTCCCTGGCTAGTCTCACCTCTGGGGACTGGTTCAGGCGCTCGTCAGCTTGCGGAGCAGTCCTGATCACATCGCAGCCGAGATGGCCCGGCCGATCCTTTGCCGGGGATGGCGGGCAAATCCGCGAGGCGGTTGACATTACATAGAAGTACCATGTATAGTTCTTCCAGGTATCACGACGAGAGATGGAAGTCGGTAAGGATCTGGTTGCCGCCTCGGCGACGCCGCTCGTGTTGGCCATCCTGGCTGGGGGAGACAGCTATGGCTACGCCATCATTAAGCGCGTGAGCGAACTCTCCGGCGGTCAACTGCGGTGGACCGACGGGATGCTCTACCCCGTGCTGCATCGGCTCGAACGGCTCGATCACATCGAGGGTCGGTGGGGGACGTCGGAGACTGGCCGCAAGCGAAAGTACTACCGCATTACGACTCGAGGGCGGGAGCAGATGGCCAAGCAGCGGCGGCAGTGGCAGGTGGTGGACGCGACCTTGCGCGGCATTTGGCCAACGTCGTCCCAAGTGCTATTGGAGGAGGGCTGAAGCGAGTGGAGGCAGCCGGGAGCGGGGGGCCGCTGGAACCCAGGATCGCCGAGTGGCGGGGCTACCTGAACCGCCGACAAGCCGTTCGGGCCATCGACGTCGACGAGCTGGAAGACCACTTGCGCGATCAAGTCGCGGCGCTCATGGCCGCCGGTCTGACGGCCGACGAGGCGTTTCTGGTGGCCGTCAAGCGGATGGGCGAGATCGATGCGCTGTCGCGGGAGTTTGCGCAGGAGTATTCGGAACGGCTGTGGAAGCAGTTGGTGACGTCCGGCGCCGCGCCGGTCGACTCGGGAAGTTCCGCGGGAGTCGAACCCGTCGCGGTCGTTTCGCTAGCGATCGCCGCGGCGCTGGCGGTGAAGGTTCCGGCGCTGTTCGGCCTGGAGCTGAACGACGACACCGCGGGATTCTACGGACGAAACCTCAGCTTTTTTGTGCTGCCCTTCCTGACGGCCTATTTCGTTTGGAAGCGGCGCCTCGGCCCGGCAACCTGCGTCGTCCTGTTCTTGGCATTCGGGGCAGCGGCCGTCTTTGCCAACATCTTTCCGTTCCAACCCGGAGGGTCCACGGAAGTGCTTTCGGTGCTGCATATGCCGATCGCACTCTGGCTGACGGTAGGAGTCGCCTACGCGGGAGGACGCTGGCGCAGCGGCCGGGAGCGTATGAACTTTGTGCGATTCACGGGCGAGCTGTTTATCTACTACGTGCTGATCGCGCTGGGCGGTGGCGTGCTGACCCTCTTCACGATATTCATGTTTAACGTGATCGGCCTCGACGCGGAGTGGTTGGCGCAGGGCTGGCTGATCCCCTGTGGGGCGGCGGGCGCCGTCCTGATCGGTGCCTGGCTGGTGGAGTCGAAGCAGAGCGTGATTGAGAATATGGCGCCGGTGCTGACGCGCTTGTTCACACCGCTGTTCACCGCCGTACTGTGCGTCTTCCTGGCGACCATGGCGTGGACGGGGAGCGGCATCGATGTCGAGCGCAACGCGTTGATCGGATTTGATTTGTTACTCGTGTTGGTGCTCGGCCTGCTTCTGTTTGCCATTTCGGCGCGCGACCCGCAAGCGCCGCCGGACGCCTTTGACGCGCTGCAGTTGTTGCTGGTCGTCAGCGCCCTCGTTGTCGACGCCGTGGCTCTGTCCGCCATCACGGCGCGCATCTCTGAGTTCGGCTTCAGCCCGAACAAGGTGGCTGCTCTGGGAGAGAACCTCATCTTACTCGTCAACCTGGCGGGGTCGGCATGGCTCTATGCGTGCTTCTTGCGGGGCCGCGGGCCTTTCGTCGCACTGGAGCGGTGGCAGACGTCCTACCTGCCGGTGTACGCCGCGTGGGCGGCGATTGTGGTCGTCCTGTTTCCGCCGCTGTTTGGCTACGTCTGAAGCGTCGCGGCGCATGGACTACTGGCGTTTCGTGCGTCCCGCGTGTTTCTGGAAGGCCCTAGCCGAGCAGATGCGTGGGACCCGTCTCGCATGCTCTGATCCACATCTCAGCCGTTACGAGAAAAGCGACTTCCGCAACTGGGCGAAATGGGGTATCCACTTGACTCAGGTAGCCCCTAGGCGTTGTGGTTTGGTCGATCCATGGACGCCAGCACACTGCACCCAGAATGCACCCTGGGGCGCCAGACGCCGGTCTGCAGGCAATTGGGCCACGAGGCTGCGTTTCGGGCCGATCAAGGATTACGCACGCGCCATGGCCATCGCAGGCTTGGAAACGTGGTGCTATCGGCAAGCCTTTCCGGGGGCCGCCAATGGCCAACCACAGTATGTTGTGGTCACCTGAGTCAAATGGATACCCCACTCTGGGCGATTTCGGATGTGCGCCCGTAGATTTCGTTTACTGTCGGGATATCCGGTTCCGCCTACCTTTCCGTCGCCCGAAGCCCGCCTGGGCCTCTTGGCACCACCAGAACCCTAGCCGACGCAGCGCCCTGGGCGAAGAAAATCTGTCTGCTCATGACATCGGTTGTTATCACCACCTAAGCGCGAAACGGTAGAATTGGGCCGAAGTGCTCGGCTCTACCATCAGCCACTACCGCATCACCGAGAAGCTCGGCCAGGGGGGGATGGGCGTCGGCTATAGGGGCCGAGGGCCGCACGTTCACTGCCATGGCTCTCATGGAGGGTCAGAGCCTCGACAAGATGATCAAGCAACGGCCCGTCGAAAGTAGAATGGATTGCTCAGCGCCTCGACCGTCTAACCACGTTTCCCCTCATAAGGCCCGCTTCCTGGCTGGTGAACAATAGACCCCCGGCGGCCATCTTGCGAAGATCTCCTCGGTCCCAGTGGGCTTGCATGATTCCGGCGAGAGAGTGGGAGGTGCTGTTCAAGAAGAGGTGGCCAATCTCGTGCGCCGCGGCGTGGCCAAGGATTTGACCGCGGGTCGCCGCTCCTTTCCGGCTGACTTGCTCTACACGGCTCATGATCACGGTGGCCAGGAATCCTCCTACGTCCGCCACCACGGAGAAACCCAGCCCAGTGTATCCGAAGCGCTTCATGGTGGTCGATCCCCCTTCGACGATTCTCAGAACGATAGTCGTGGGCGTCCGAGAGTGCTCACAATCTGGATGTTTTGCTAGTTCTGCGACAGAGACTCGACAGTTCAACCACGCGGACCGGATTCCCGCTTTGCTGAGGATCCGGGTGACCTCCGTTTCCATCTCTGCCAGTTGCGCTGCTGGAACCCCGGAGTAGTCATAGACACGCACCGTCAGGGTCGGCACCAGCTGCTGGCCCGGGAAGCTCCCCGCAAAGCCGTCGGCCCCTTCACTGGGCCGCGTGCCCGCCCAAAGGGCCGAGCTGAAAATCGAGACAACAACTCCAATAACAAGGCATTTCCTGAAGGACCGTTTCATCGCCTTCACCTCCGCGAATGGGTTGGTGAGGGCGATGAGGGATCAACAAGCTCAAACGAGATTCATGTCGGCATCACTTGCCAATGGCGTTGCTCTCCAGGATCGAGAAGATCTGAGTTCCTCCCGCCCTCTCGCTCGCATAGGCGGGTTTTCGTTCAGAAACCGATCACGGGAAGACGAAAAAAAGACAAGGACACATTCTTGGCTGCTAAATCAGCGGCGAACTGAGGTAGACTTTCGGTGTCGGCTAGTGATAGAGGCAGGCCCAATGACCGCACCCTCCGGCGAGATCACCGCCCTGCTCAAGCACGTGGGGGACGGCGATGAGCAAGCCCGCGAGCAGCTCATGGAGCGGGTCTACCGAGAGTTGCAACGGCTGGCCGGGTACTACATGCGGGGAGAACGCATCGACCATACTCTGCAGCCCACCGCTCTGGTCCACGAGGCCTACCTACGGCTGTTCGGACAAGAGCAAATCAACTGGCAGAATCACTCCCACTTCGTCCACGGAGCGGCCCGGGCGATGCGCCAGATTCTGGTCGATCACGCCCGTCGGCGGGCGACAGCAAAGCGTGCCGGGGGACAGAAAAAGGTCTCGTTCGATGAAAGTGCGGTTATTGTTTCCGATCAGCGGCCGGAGATCATGCTCGCTCTGGACGAGGCCCTTCAGGGTCTGGAGTCCGTCGATGCGCGTCAGGCCGCGATCGTCGAGATGCTTTACTTCAGCGGCATGACACAGCAGGAGGCGGCCCAGGCTTTAGGTCTGTCGGAAATCACCATTCGGCGCGAGTGGCGAACGGCGCGCGCCTGGCTTCGGGGCGAGATTCGAAAGGCTGTCTTAGCATGAACCCGGAACGCTGGCAGCGGATCAAGGAAGTGGCCTTTGCGGCCATGGAGCTGAAGGAAGGGCAACGCAGCCAGTTCTTGGATAAGGAGTGTGGATCGGATAGCGAACTACGCCGGGCCGCGGAGGCTTTGGTGGAAGAGGACCAGCAGCCGGGCGGCAGTATCGAGAAGGCGATTGCGGCGGCCGCCGCCCAGGTCCAGAAGCGGTCCGTTCCTGAAGGCAGTGACGCGATGCTGGGCCGGACCATCTCGCACTACAAAATCACCGACAAGCTCGGTGAAGGCGGGATGGGTATTGTCTACAAGGCCGAGGACACAAAGCTGGAGCGCCCTGTCGCCCTAAAATTCCTCGCCGCACACGCCATCGAGGACCCTGAACACAAGGCCCGTTTCGTCCGGGAAGCAAAGGCCGCCGCACGGCTCGATCACCCCAACATCTGCTCGGTATACGAAATCGATGAGGCCGAGGGACAGACGTTCCTTGCCATGGCCTACCTCGAAGGCCAGACGGTGAAGGACAAGATCGCCGAGCGCCCGCTCAAGCTCGACGAAGCCTTGGACATTGCCATTCAGACGGCCCAGGGTCTCAAGGTGGCACACGGAAAAGGGATCGTTCATCGCGATATCAAACCCGCGAACCTGATGCTGACCCAGGAAGGTCAGGTCAAGGTCATGGACTTCGGCCTGGCACAGCTTGCCGATCGCTCCAAGCTCACCAAAACCACAACCATGTTGGGCACGCCGGCCTACATGTCACCGGAGCAGGCTCTACGCGAACCAACCGACCGCCGTACCGATGTCTGGTCGCTCGGAATCGTGATCTACGAGATGGTCACGGGTAAGCTGCCGTTCGAGGGCGAGCGTGAGGATGCCGTGGCGTACTCGATCGTCCACCAGGAACCGGAACCCATAACCGCTCTGCGAGTCGGCGTACCGGTCGATCTGGACCGTATTGTCAGCAAGGCGCTGGCCAAAGATGCCGACGAACGCTACCAGCACGTCGAGGAGATGATCGTCGATCTGCGACTCCTTGGCAAGAAACTAGAATCTGGCAAATCGACGATCGGGGTATGCACTTAACTCCCGACGACCCCACACCTTGTGGTCGGCGACTGCGGCGACCGCACCCTCGAGGGGCCATCGGGCAGCGGTCGTGGGTCCTACAGCCGCCGCTCATTGCGCCCCGCGGGGGGACGGCAGCGGTTGAATTTGAAACCTGAAGGCGAAGCGCTCTTGAAACTCCCCCAGCGTGCGCGAATGGTCCTCCAGAGCCCGGATACTAGACCTTGGGGCTTCGGGAGTCAAGTGCATACCCCATTATCGACGAAGTGGGGTATCCATTTGACTCAGGTGACCACAACATACTGTGGTTGGCCATTGGCGGCCCCCGGAAAGGCTTGCCGATAGCACCACGTTTCCAAGCCTGCGATGGCCATGGCGCGTGCGTAATCCTTGATCGGCCCGAAACGCAGCCTCGTGGCCCAATTGCCTGCAGACCGGCGTCTGGCGCCCCAGGGTGCATTCTGGGTGCAGTGTGCTGGCGTCCATGGATCGACCAAACCACAACGCCTAGGGGCTACCTGAGTCAAGTGGATACCCCATATCGACGATTCTGAAGGCCGCGCCGCCAGGGGCTCACTCGACCGCACGAGCTTCAACGGCGGTACCGTCTTTTCGATTCGCGACGGTCGTGGTGTCAGTACTGTTTGCGGTGGCCGTGGGGGTCATCGTGTGGCAGCAACGGCGCCCGCGCCAGCCAGAGCGGCAAGCTGCGCTTACTAGGTTTGCGTTTGCGCCTGGGAATGATGTCTGGGCCCCGGTGATCTCACCCAACGGCCGGCATATCGTCTACCTGACTGGTGCTTTACGCAGCATGAGGATTTCCCGGGGAGGCAAATTGTGGGTTCAGGATCTCGATCGGGAGCAGCCCCGAGAACTCGATGGCACCGAGGGTGCTCTATGGCCGTTTTGGGCTCCGGGAAGCGATTTTATCGGTTTCTTTGTGCGTGCAGAGGCCGGCAAGGTGGGAGCAGTGCTGAAGAAGGTTTCGGTCCTCGGGGGGCCAGCCATCGTGCTGTGTCAAGACCGGCTCATGCTTGTGGCTGGCGCGTGGAGCCCGGACGGCAACTCCATCGTTGTCAAGGCGGCGGGCCCAGGGGGCCTGTTGTATGAACTCCCCGCCTCTGGGGGCAAGCCCAGCCTCTTGATCGAGCCTGAGAAGTCGGAAAAAACTGGAAGGCCACAATGGTCCCCTCATTTTCTGCCCCTTGAGGACGGTAGGCGAATCCTCCTGTTCATAAACCAAGGGCAGATTACAATGCGAAACCTCGACACGAGCAAACAGGAGATCTTGGTACGTGGCCTTTCTACGCGGGTCGGTAATCCCAACCGCCCAGGCCCTGTCTATTCCCCGAGTGGCCATATTTTGTACAAAACGGGGTGGACGGGTCCACTTTTGGCCTTGCCGTTTTCAATCGAAACGCTGAGACCTACCGGCGAGCCCTTCCTTGTTCCTGTTGGACAGAATCTGCTGTACCCCAGTGTCTCGGCCGATGGGACTTTAGCGTACCTCGACCAACCTGCGGTCAGACGGCAACTCGTCTGGCGAGACCGCAGCGGCAGGAAACTGCTGGTGATCGGCCAACCACACGAAAACGTTTTCGACCCGGCTTTGTCACCCGACGGCCTCCTCGTAGCTGCCGTCGGCTTGGAGAACGGTAATTTCGATATCTGGATCCACGATGCTAACCGCCCGATCGCGACTCGTTTGACCTTCGATGGAGCTTTGGAACACCGCCCAGTGTGGTCCCCTGCGGGAGATCAGGTCGCATTCTCGTCCAATCGCCAGGGGAACGCCGATATCTTTGTCAGGCGCGCCGATGGCAGTGGTGAGGCGAAAGCCCTGGTGGCTACGCGTGGGCACGAATTGGTATCCGACTGGTCGTCGGACGGAAGATACATTCTGTACCATCGGAACGACCCAAAGACGGGGGATGACCTTTGGTATCTCCAGCGCAAGGACGACAACAGCGGCTTTGAAGCGGTTCCGTTCTTGCAGACGCCGTTTCGCGAACTTGCAGCGAATTTGTCCCCGGACGGCCATTTTGTGGCTTACGTCTCGGATGAATCGGGCAGATACGAGGTATACGTCCAGCGATTTCCTGGAGGGGGCGGCAAGCGGCTGGTGTCGAGCAACGGTGGCGGCCAACCACGCTGGCGTCGCGACGGGAAGGAGTTGTTTTACGTTGCAGATCGCACGCTGCTGGCCGTTGATGTGACGACCATGCCGAACTTTTCAATGGGCTCGCCGAGGGAGCTCTTTGAATCCGAGGGCTTAAACTCTCCGACCGTGCAGTACTACGACGTCTCAGCCGACGGGCAGCGGTTTGTCCTCAGGGAACTTATGGAGGTTGATGACCCTACAGTCATCCGCGTCGTCCAGAACTGGTTCGCCGAGTTCCGCGACCGCGAGCAGGGCTAAGTACCCCGAAATGAACTACATAGACCCTCGTCCGCGGATAGATGTCGTGAAATCGGGCTCGCATGAGCTTCCGCAACCTGCAGCGCCTCAGACCCTCATCTACCGAGTCGAAACCCGAGCTGAATCAGCGGCCCGTCCGTGCTGCGATCGGATCGTTCAACGGATCGGTTGTTCGTGACAGCTATCGTTTCGGTGAAGAATCGGACCGGAGGTGCGCGAGCCGACATTCTCGAGAGTGGAGGGCGCGTGGTTCTACCAGCGGGCCTATGGTACTCTATCCGGGTGCTTCGGATCACAGCGTTGGGTTTCCTACTCGCGATCGCCGCCTTGCCGCAGGAACGTCCTGAAGGAGTTCCCATTTCCATCTGGGTTCGCGAGGATCTGTTCGCGGGCTTTCTGGCGGACTCGATGGACGATTTCAACCGCGGCGTCGCGAAGCTCGACTATATCCTGGCGGAGACGCCCGACGATCCCAGAGCTTTGGCCTGGAGAGCCTCGGCTGATATCTACTTGGCGGTGAGAGCGGCCGAGGTGGGCCGAGCCGCTGAGTATGAGCGGCTCTTCGCTAGCTCAAACCGGCTGTTTGACCGCTCTCTAGCGATACAGCCCGACGGGAATATCGCCTATCTGGCGATCAGCGGTGGCATGGCGACAACCGTTGGGGACCGCATTCCCGAGAAGGATCGACGGCGGGTATGGCAGCGAGGACTCAACAGCTATCTGCAACTTGAGCAGGCGCAGAAGGAGACATTCGACAAGATGCCGGTGCATCATCGCGGCGAGGTACTGGGCGGAGTTGCGCACTTAGCACAGCGCCTCGGCGACGCCGACCGCGCCCGCTCCTATGCCGGGCGGGTTGTGCAAACGCTGGCAAGCACACCCTATGAGTCCCCCGCCGGCGCTGTTGCGGCCAACCCAGCCTCAGACAAACCAGTGAAGGTAGGCTGCATGAGTTGCCATGAGCCGAATCGCCTCGACGCCTTCACTGCACGGCTTGCACGCTCTCACGCCCCCTGAACTTCAGTGCTGCCGCCTCAGGTCAGAACGGATCGCCGCAAGCAGCCGCACCAACCGATGATCCGGGTTGACGACTCACCGCGAATCGATCCGTGAGCCGATCCCGTACTCGCGAACTCAAGCGCTGGGCCGCAGCCGCAGGCCAAGACTGTGGCATGCACCCCTAGCGAGCTGTCGGCTCCACGAGACAGTGACCCTCAGCTAGGCCGGCTAACGGGGCCTTCCCATGGCAAGGCTTGCAACCCCCGCACCACACATTGCGACCGCGAGCAGGACTAAGTCCCTTGGGACGAACCACATAGGACACCGGCCACACATAAGTGGCGAGATATCCGGAACGCATGAGTTTACACCCGCTGCAGCGCACCGGAACGTCGTTGGGGCGGTCCCGAACCGCCGTGGGGCAGCGCCATGGAAGAAAACAATCTGTCTGATGGACGGATCGGTTGTTATCACCAGCTATGCCGCGGTGGTGCGATTCTAGAGGGTCAGGTCTCGAATGGTGCCAGTATGCCGGACGACCCGATCCGAAGGCCGAACCGGCGGAGAGATAAGGATCGAACGTGAAAACAGCGCGAAGAGCGTAGTAGCACAGCCTATGGCTCGGCTATCCTATCCGCTCCGCGATGGCCAAAACGGAAATCCTGGTTTATACTGTTCCCCGATGCGCCGGGTCTGGCTTCTTCTTTTCCTTCTCCACCTCCCGCTAGCGCAAGCCCAGCGCACTGACGCCCAAGCGGCAAGCAACACAGTCGAGCTCCTCAAGCGAATCGAAGACGCCCCACGCCTCGACTTCACGCGTGGTGAACTTCCCCTGAAGCCACCCAATGCCGCCTGGGCCGTCGAGATGGTCTCCTCGGTTGCCGCGGGTCCCGACGGCATCACCTACGTCCTTCAGCGTGGGCCCGACGCCGATCCCGTTCTCGCGGTAGATCGGCAAGGCCGCATCCAGCGTTCCTGGGGCGCGGGATTGTACATGATTCCCCACAGCATCCGGGTCGATCCGAGCGGCAACGTCTGGACCGTCGATGCCGGCAGCTCCCATGTCTATAAGTTCAGCCCCCAGGGCGAACAACTCCTGCACATCGACGTTGGCGAGATGCCCGACAAGAAAAGCCCTTTTCGAGGCGCCACCGATATCGCTTTCGCCGCGGATGGCAACCTGCTCGTCGCCGACGGCTACGGCAATGCACGTATTCTCGAATACAGCCCGGCGGGCGAACGCCTCCGCTCCTGGGGACGTCCCGGAACAGGCCCCGCCAGATTCAACCTCCCGCACTCCATCGTCGTAGACGAGCGCGGAGTCATCTACGTTGGCGACCGCGAGAACGGCCGCATCCAACGCTTTACCCGTCAAGGCGGCTACATCGACGAATGGGACGGCCTTGGCAAGACCTACTCCCTGTTTCTTGACGGCAGCACTGTCTGGCTAGGGTCCCATCGACTCGATCAGGTCAACGGCTCACCCGGCTGGCTCATGCAGCTAGATCGGAACACCGGTAAGATCCTCGGCCTCGTCGACTCAACCGGAACTCACTCCGTCAGTGTTAACGGTGAGGGAGAGCTACTCACCGGCACCCGCCCCAACCGCGTCCTCCGCTTCAGCCCTGAATGAGATCATTCGGACGACCGACCGGCTCGAAGGCGACGAGCACCGTGTCATCTTCTCATCGAAGGCGACGAGCACCGTGTCATCTTCTCATCGAGGGTGTTTCAGAGAGTGACTTCCCGAACGCGGACGCCTTCTTGATGGCGAGACTGTTGGCTCCGAAGTAACGGGCGCCAAGACTTCCTGGATTCGTTTCTAGCGTCTCAACCAAGCCGTCGGATCACCTGGTTTTTGGCATCCATACGGACGGGCTTCGAGTAATGAAACACGCTTAGGTCCTCGCTTATGGCGGTGGGGACGCGGACGATGAACTCGATCCAGTCCGGACAGTTAAACGCTGAGTACGCCAGCTCTAGCGTCGTCAGAAGGTTCTCCGGCTCCGCCGAGAGGTCGGGGAAAAGTACAGGACCGGTATCGGTCTGATATACCATGTCCCGTTCGTTGGCGTTCATGGTCTTGACGGGGTACTCGATCGCGGCTGTGTAGCGTCCCTGTGAGAGTCTTGTGACCGCGACGAGCGGTTCGGCGGCGAGCGAGGCTTCTACGATCGCTTCCGCCGAATCGAGTAGCTCTCCTTCGCACTCGACGAGATCGACGCCCGTCGCGTCGAAACACTCAGCACGATTTCCCGTCTGCCGGAGAGGCTGTTTGCCGCTTCCCGGCGGGTAGAGGTCCACCTGAATGCCGGTGTGGGCAAAGCTCTTCAGGTGCATGAAAGAGTCATCGCCGAAGATCGGGACGAAATCGCCATTCGGCTCCGTCCAGACGTCACGCTCGACACCTACGCGCTCGGTCTTGCAGCCGGCGCCGAGAACGAATTGCTGCACGGCGTCGGTTTCGCGGTCGGTGATACGACAACGACATTCGATGGAGATCACACAGTTGTTGAGCGTGTACGGAGGTTGGTGGCTCGTTGTGCGCGACGGCTTGTTTAGGTTGTCGGTGCGAAAGCGAAGGAAGGAGCGGGAGAAGTCGATGGTTCTCATGAGATTTCCAGGACTGCTAACGGTACGGGACGCGGGTTACGGTACCACGAAGAGGACTCACGCGGTAGGCCCCACCTGCCGAGGCGCCTAGCAAAGGTCCGGTCGGGATGCCAGGCTTCAGCCTTGACGCTGGCCGATCGGCCCTACCAAGCCGACGCTTCGTGCTTGACGGTGGTGTGCGAGGGTGCCGGGGCACAATCCCTGTCACCCGACCCGATCATCTGGCGGAGATCGGAGCGTGACCAAACGGCGTTGCCTGGCGAACGGATGAGTATGGGGAATGGGGCGGCCCCGTACCGGTGCTCCCGAAGCGACATTCAAGCGGCGGGGGGTCGCCGTCCGTTCTGCACGAGGCCTTGTGTCTGACAGACTCTGGACGTATTCTGGAGGTAGCATGAAACGTTATCGCTATTTCGTGGTACCCGCCCTCGTGACCGTCTCCCTCGCCGTCGCCACGGCATCGGTCAAGATGCCCCGCGACCAGACGCCCGGCGGCCCTATACCCGGCGAGATCGGGCCGGGAGGCTGTCCGATCGCCTCGGTCGACGGCAAGATTGAAGAGATCGATCTCGATCGGCAGGCCTTCCTTCTGAGGGTCAAGGGGCAGGAAGACGTGTTCTCGGTGTTGATTGGCGACGACACCAAGTTTCGGGTCCCCGGCGTGAAAAAGAAGGACCTCAAGACCGGCGGCTTGTCGAAGGTCCCCGCCAACGCATCGGTCAAACTGAAGTTCTGCGTGGATACAGGCGACGTCACCGAGGTCAAGGTCAGGAAGAAGAAGAAAAAGAAAAGTACGACATGACCCCGCCGGGGCCGTCGCGGCGCGCCTACTGGGCGCTCTGCGCGGCCTCGGGCCTGGGTTACGCGGTCGCCTCACTGTGGGTCCGCTCGGACCATTCCCGTGCGGACCTTACGCTGTTCCTCACGATCTTCCTGACCCTCTCCCTGCTGTGGGCGGTAGTGCTATGGCTTGCGGTCCGGCGTCCACCGGAGCGCAGGCTGATCTTCGGTGCGGCGATCCTGTTCCGCCTTCTGCTCGTGCCGGCGGGCTTTGACTTCGAAGCCGGCGCCTACCAACGGCTGCTGCTCTACGACGACGACATCTGGCGGTATCTGTGGGAGGGGCACGTCTGGTCGGCCGGGCTCAACCCGATGAAGGTCGCCCCGGCGGAGTTGGACGAGTATGAAGTGGAGTTGGAACATCCCCGGCTCTACGAGAAGCTCTACGCGGGGTCCAACTGGGACGGCTGGGGCGATCTCACCGACAACATCGGCTACCCCGAGCACGCCTCTCCCTACCCCTGGGTCGCGCAAGGAGTCTTCCGTGCGGCTCACGCGCTCCGTCCCGGCAGCGTGGTCGTCTTCAAGTTGTTGATGCTGGCCTTCGACCTGGGCGTCGTGTGGCTGCTGGCGGGCATCTGCCGCCGGTTGGGCATGGACGACTTCCCGCTGGTCGCCTACGCCTGGTGTCCGCTGGTGATCAAGGAGTTCGCCGGCTCCGGCCACCTCGACGCGGTTCTCGTTTTCCTGGTGGTGGCGGCGGTACGGTTCGCGGACGGCTGGGGGAGGATCCCGCTGGCGCTGGCGGTGCTGGTCAAGCCGACGCCGTTGGTGCTGGTGCCGGCGTTCTTCAAGCGGCTCGGCGTGCGCGGCGCACTCCTGCCGCTGGCGGCGCTGGTCCTGATCGCTTCCGATCCACCGGAAGGCATGAAGGCCTACGCCGCCTCGTGGACGTTCAACCCGGCGCTGGGCCGGTTGCTGCCCATTCACCGGGCCACCGAGGTGTTGCTTCCGTTGGTGGCGGTGGGGGTCGTAGCGCTGATTCTCTATCGCAAGGACGACGGCTCAGCGCAAGCCCTCCACCGGCAGGGACTGTGGCTGTTTGGGACCTTTCTGCTGACGACGCCGATGCTGGCGCCGTGGTATCTGACGTGGGTGTTGCCGTTCGCCGCTCTTCGCCGCGCGTGGTTCTGGCTGGCTTTATCGGGGTCGATCTTCCTCTCCTACCACGTCTACATGAACATGCAAGAGAACCTGTGGTTCGTTGCCTTGGAGTTTGCGATTCCGGTCGCCGTGTGGCTCTGGGCGCGCCGGGCGGCTTAGGCCAAGAGGAAGAATGAGTGTGGGCGCGAGTTGTGGCGTAAGCCTCCAGGCTTGCCCCGTACGAGATTGACTGCACCGATTCCTCGGTTCTCAGGTCCACGAACCATTGACCACTGGCGGTCAAGCCAGCATCGCCCGGCCGCCGCTGATGGGGATCGTCTGGCCGGTCATGAAGCTCGATAGATCCGACAGCATGAAGTACGCCGTGTTGGCGATCTCTTCGGGACGGCCGAGGCGTGCAAGCGGCGTCCCGGCGATGATCTCTTGCGTGCGTTCGGGACCGAGCAACGCGCCCATCTCGGTCTCGATCAAGCCCGGCGCGATGCCGTTGATCCTTACGTTGGGCGCGAAGGCGTCGGCACAGCAGCGCACCAGCCCGTGCAGCGCCGCCTTGCTTGCCGCGTAGTGGATTTGCATCTTGCGCGGGCGGATCGCTGCCACCGACGAGATGCACACGATCCGGCCATAGCCCTTCGCAAGCATCTCGTCCTTGACGGCCATGACGCTGAGGAAGGTCCCGTCGAGGTTGACCGACATGGTCCTGCGCCAAGTCTCCCACGAGATCTCTTCGTGCGACTCGAGAATGCTCAACCCGGCGTTGGCCAGCAGCAGCCCGATCGGCCCGAGCGCGTCGCGGGTCTTGGCGACCATGGCGTCCACGTCCGCGGGTTTCGATATGTCGCCCTTGACGAGCACGCAGCGTCGGCCCTCGGCTTCGACGAGCGCCTTGGCTTCCTCGGCGTCCGCGTCGCGGCTGAGGTAGTTGAGGGCGATGTCGGCGCCTTCCTGGGCCAGCTTGACGGCCGTCGCCCGCCCGATGCCGCGCGACCCGCCGGTAATCAGCGCAACCTTTCCTGTGAACTCTCTCTCGGGGAACTCTTTATCAGCCAAGTGGAATCTCCTCCCGAAGTGCCTCTGCAGGGGTCCGATTGTATCAGGACTTCCCAAGCAAAGGCCCGACCGGCGACAGCGCGTGCAGCCCGCCAGGCCCGCGTTGTAATGCCTGCTGCTGCGTGAGCCGATTGCTCTGTGATGGCCCAGCCCAGGTTCAAGCTGCTGATCGTCAACGATCGCGCGGCCAGCCCCGATCTGCCGGCATGGACCGCGCACGAGCGCTTCGAAGCCGCCTCGGTAGCCTGCGGCCAAGCCGCCTCGTGGCTGCACAAGAATACCGCGGACGCCCTCGCATGGCACGCCGGGACGTTCACCGACGCGGCTCCCGGGCTCGTGAGCGAGTGGAAACACGAGCGCCCACAGATGCAGATCGTGGTGGTGCTCGACCGTCCGCCCGCTCCCCGCGACCTGGTCGCGCTGATGCATGCCGGCTGCCATGACGTCTTCGACGCAGCGTCACCCGAAACGCTGCGCACAGCGCCCGAGCTGCTGCTTGAGCGAATCGAGTTCGTGCGCACCCGCCGCCTCGAACGCCTGAAGCTCAAGCAGAACATGCAATACGCCGGACTCGTGGGGGCATCGCCCGAGATGCTGCACGTCTACGAGCAGCTTCGCCACGCCGCGGCCCGCCGCGCTCCGGTGCTGATCCACGGGGAAACCGGCACCGGCAAGGGACTCGTCGCGCACGCCATCCACGCGCTCGGCGAGCGCAACGGCAAGCCGTTCGTGACGGTCGATTGTGCCTGCCTCGCCCCGACGCTGATCGAAAGCGAACTCTACGGCGTCACGCGCGGCGCGTTTACGGGCGCCGTGGCCGACCGCGCCGGGCTGGTGCAGAGCGCGCAGACCGGTACGCTGTTTCTCGACGAGGTGGGCGAGTTGCCACTCGAGATGCAGCCCAAGCTGCTGCGGCTGCTCGAAGAGGGTGAAGTGCGCAGGCTGGGCAGCCCCCACAGTCAGTCGGTTGATGTGCGGACAATCTCCGCGACCACCCAGGATCTCGACGCCCTCGTCGCGGACCGTCGCTTCCGTGTCGAGCTCTACTATCGCTTGGCGGTATTACACATTGAGTTGCCGCCGCTGCGCCTGCGCCGGCACGACATCCCTCTGCTGGCGGCGCACTTCGCGTCGCGGCATCTGTTTCGCAACGAGCCGATCACTGTCACCGAAGGCGCCATGGACGTGCTGCGGCAGTACTTCTGGCCGGGGAACGTCCGCGAGCTAAAGAACGCCATCGAAGCCGCCGTGCCGACCTTGACGCGCAACTCGATTCACGTGCACAACCTGCCGCGCCGAGTCACCGAAGGCGTGCGAGTTTCGAGCGACGACGAGGGCCCGGCGTGCGCGGACGAGGCGCTCAACCTCAAGCGGCTCGAGCAAAAGGCCATCGTCCAAGCGCTTCGGCACACGCGCAACGATAAGACCAAGGCCGCGCGGCTGCTCGGCATCGGCAAGACGACGCTCTATCGCAAGCTAAAGCAGATGGGAAGCGAAGCCGCCGGCGAGCAGAACGAGCCGGCCGCTGACCCATCGGACCGGCCTTACGTAATGTAGTGGTCCACTGACTCCCACTCAGCCCTGTGTGGTGTAGGGGCGGACCGCTGCGTCCGCCCTGCCTACCTGGCCAACGGCCCCACCCCTGCTATCCAACGGTCGGTTGTGGTGTCAAACCACGACGCAACGGCCCCGGCATGACGGTCGGCTTGTGCCCTAAACTGACTTCGCCGCGGCCAGCGCCGCGTCGTAGTTGGGATGGTCGGCCACCTCGGGAACATACTCCGCGTAGGTGATGTTGTTGCCGCCATCGACCACGAACACGGCGCGCGAGTGGATGCGCAGCGCCGGGATCATCACGCCCCAAGCTTCGCCGAAGGCGCCCGTCTTGTGGTCGGAGAGCGTTTGCACCTGCTCGACGCCGGCGGCGCCGCACCAGCGCTTCTGGGCGAACGGCAGGTCGGTGCTCACCGTGTAGATTTTGACGTCTCCGAGGCCGGCAGCCTCTTCGTTGAATCGCCGTGTCTCGGCGTCGCACACCGGGGTGTCGAGCGACGGCACCGCCAAGAAGACGCGGGTGCCGTTGCCGGTGGCCGCGAGGTTGACGGCGCTCATATCGTTGGCCGTCAACTCGAAATCAGGGGCCGCGTCGCCGGCCTTCAACTCGGTCCCGGCCAACGCCAGGGGATTGCCTTGCAAGGTCGTCGTTCTCTCGTCTGCCATGTCCGCCTCGAATGAAAAGGATCCGGTGAAAGGACCGTGTTCGTCTGAAGTCGCCCCGTTCGGACTGCCGGTCGGCTTGCGGCCACGCCCCGGCGGGCCAAACAAGGCGTAACTGTCCAAGCTAACAGTCCCTCGGGGGCGGCGTCAAATCAGGCCGTCAGGCTGCGGCTAGCGTTGCAGGCTTGCAGGGGTGATCCGAGCAAGCTGTTGCAACCCGGAGCAAGTCCACCGTTGGTTGCTCGTGCGATGTTGATCTTGCGAGAGCTATTAGACGGGCCTGCAGGCTGGGGTTTCCGCGATCTCGAACATGGCTGAGCGGCCACGTCGACCGACTCCATGCCTGCCGTGACCGTGAGCCTAGAGGTTCGAGGATGGAGAGGCTCGTTTCACCATCTCGACGAGCACCTCGCGCACCTGCTTTGTATTGAGAACCGCACGCGTGAAAGCGATGCGCGCACCGCGCATTCCTTCCGCTGTCTTGAGCCGCACGTGAAAACCCAAGCGGTCCACCGCCGTCATTTGCGCCTGGGCGGCTTCGATACCCACATGAACCTGCGCCAGCTTCACGAGCGCGTCCGCATGGTCTTCGTTCATATGACGGATGATGCCTTCGGCCGAGTCGGCTAGTGGGTCGGGTTCTGCTTGGCGATAGTCTTCGGCCGCGACCCAACCCATGACACCGAAGCCGCCGACGAAATAGACGTCCTTGACGCTCATGCGGTAGAAGGCGAAGTCGTCGTAATCGACCCAATACTTCGCGTTTGGGTAGGCTTTCAAATAAAGTTCGCGCGCCTCGGCACGGTCGGTCTCCGGGAGCGGTTTCGCCTCGCCGATCAGCGTCACCCGTGCCGCCCCAAGAACGTCGACCGCGCCCGGGTCCTGCATCACCAGTAACGCCGCGCGCGGGTCGGTCTGCAAGTTTTGGGTGTGCATCGCCATGTTGCTGATCAGCAACAGCGGCCGTCCTTTGTCGTCGAGCCCGAAAGGCATGACCGAACCAAAGGGGAACCCGGGCTGCTTGCGCGACTGCGTCGACAGCGTCCCCACGCGGCCCAAATGCATCAGTGTGCGGGCCTGCTCGGCGTAAGTCGGTGTCGGAACGTCGGACGACGCTTGAGCCGCACCGGAACCGTGTTGTCCGCGAGATGTTGCCGCCATGCAAACCTCCAGTTCCCATGGTACAAGGGCGGCATCGGCATTTCGATCTATCGAGTGCCCTGCAGATCCTGAAGTGGCGGTCCTGCCATGCTTCGGGCGCTCTCAGTCGAGATTGCCTACCCTTCAACTGATGCTCTGAAGGCGATAGAAGCGGTTGGACCGAATATTGCGCAGACGCAGAACTCCACCGCGTAGGAAATCGCTTCAAGTCATCGCAGCATGAAGCTGGCGGTGCCCCTCGACGATGCGGTCTGTCTCGACGGGGTCGGGTTCGAGGGACCAATCATCTCGTTTGTAGGTTCCCCCTAGAAGTACGCCGTCCGTTCTCGGAAACATGTAGAGGTTCCCGGCACCGAGCGTGATGTAGTCGACTTCGGGTTGCGGCACCAGGAACGACAACTGCCCTTTGACGGGCATGAGATCTTCGTCGCCGAACAATTCTTTCGCGCCCAGGCCCGTGCAGTTGACGACCGTTCGTTGCGGGAGCGCCAAAACCTGATTCACGTCCGTGAACTCTTGCACGACGATCTTTCCGCCGGCGAGCCGGAGGTCCCGCATCACCTCGCTGAGAAAGATGGGCGGCTCGATCAGCATCGTCGTGAAGCGTTGGACGTGTGGCACGGGAAACGGATGCTCGTCCGGTTCGAGAAGGCGAGGTTCCTTGTAGAGATCGGCGATGGGGTTGGTCTCGGCCCAGGTTTGGTAGTCGGGAAAGGGCCGTTCGCTGAGGAAGTAGTTCGGGATCCAGCGGATGCCGTAGCGAGGGAGGTTCAGCTCTTGGAAGTACTTGTTGGCGAAGCGCGCCGCCGCTTCGTACTGTGCGCGGTACTCGGCCGTGGCTCTGCCGGGCGAGTAGGCGGCGAGGGGGGACCACTGACCGCCGGCGACGTTCGAGGTAGTGTTCGGGGGAAGGTCTTTCGTGTAGATCGTGACGGAAGCCCCGCGGTCCTGCAACAGACGCGCCGTGCATAAACCCATGCAGCCCGCGCCCAGGACGGCGAACTCCTTCGCGCCGGTTTCGAGAGCCAGGTTGGCGGCGAGGTGCGCGCTGCCCCAGGAGAGCGAGATGCCGGCCCCGGTGTGTCCGTAGTTGTGGACGACGACCTTGTTGTCGAACTTGTCGGCGCGGACGACAAAACCCGAGTCGCGATGGGGCCGCAGGCCGGCGATGGTTCGGATGACACGCCCGCGGGAGACCTTCACGCGGGCGAATTTGCGGGGCGGCTGATCGAGCACTAACGAGGCTTGACGCGCGGCGCATCCGCCAGCGAGCGCCGCCGTTGAGAGCAGAGCGGATGCGCCGAGGAAGTCTCGCCGTGTGCGTCGTGGATTGCAGATGTGATTTGGGTCGCGGAACTGCTTGTCCGTGGTCATTTGTGGACATCATACATGCGCCTTATGGGCCGCGATGGACAGCCGGGGTCACATCTCCAAGATGCACCCTTTAGCTGAGAGACCGTGAGCGGTCTCTGGTACCCGATTCGGAGTGCAATCCGGATTTCGCAACACCTTTGCAGGACCAGGCCCTATGTGGCTCGTTTCGCGGGACTTAGTCCTTCTTCGTACCAGTTTTGGATGATGTGGATCGACTTAGGGGTGTCTCGCCCTGGAAGAACAGCTAGTGCGGCGGCACATCAAAGATGTGAGTCGCGCTGGGGAATGTACTGCTGGAGGCTGAGAGACGCCGATGTCGCAGCAAGTCGGGCACGGGCCAACAGGTCGGCTTTCATTCGTTTGGCCTGTTTCGCGGTGAAGCCCAACCACCCCCTGGCGGCGTCATCCATCTCCTGCTTGAGCCACGGAGTGCGCATGATGCCCTTTTCAGAATGGCCTCCCTCACCCAGCAGGAGATGACCGATCTCGTGCGTCAGGATGTATCCCAGCATCTGAGCTGTGGAGGTAGGATGGCCGGCAGCCAGTTCCTCGGCCGCCTCGAAGAACACTCCGGCCTGCGATGCGACCTTCCCTTTCTCGGTTGGCAGGGCCGCAAAACCCAACGGATAACGTGGGTTCTGCGAACGTGGAATGATCCGGATGACAAGCTCAGTCGCCGTTGGACGGCCGCGGCAGGCCATGTTGGTCCGCAGCTCTGCCAGGGAAGTAGGACACTCCACCCATACGGTCTCGACGTTGACTTTACGGAGTACCTTGCCGGCTTGCTCTTTCGCTGCAGCCACGATCCTCTCCGCGACTCCGGCATAGTTAAAGACACGTACCGTAATTGTTGGTCTAAGATCGGCTTCGCACGGGACGGTTCCCAAGGCATGAATTCTATCCAACATCTGAGCCCTCATCCGTTTGGCTTGCTTTGGGGTGAAGCGCATCTTGCCTCGGATCGCCTTTTCCATGTCTGCGTTCTGCCAAGTCGCCTTCATGATCCCTTGGCTGGAATGACTTCCGGACCCCAACAGCAAGTGCCCGATCTCATGCGCCAGAATGTGACCCAGCGCGACAGAGCGGTAGGAATCCATGTCGGCCGCGAGTTCGTTCACACGGTGATAGAAGACAACGGCCTGGCTGCCGAACCCCCTGGCTTTGTCGGGAAGCATCGCGAAGCCAAAGCTCCCTTCCGGCACGGTGAATCGCTCCGCCATTTCGCGCGGCAGGATTTTCAGAACCACCACGGTCGGACCGGATGCGACCCGGCAAGACGGATCGAGCTCTTCGTCGGACAGACTCATCGAGCAGTCCAACCAGTGAGTTGAAATCCCGGCCTTCGAGAGCACTTCCTTGGCGTCCTCGGCGGCCCACTTGATCATCGCCGGCGACAGGCGTGCGTAGTCGTAGAGCCGTACCTGTAGCTTGGCTGGCGTGGGTGCGGAAGTGATCCCCGACTCCGCCGCCTGGGCGCATGGATTGGGGGAGATGGCGAGGAGACTCAGTAAGAGACTCGTTGAAAACAAGCTGCTCACGGCCAGCACCTCCGGGGTTGGGGCTAGGCCGAGAGTGGATCAGGTGACCAGGCGCTTCAAGGCACCCGGACGCCACCTGTCGGTTGAAAGATTGTCACGACACGAACGACTGATAATAAGAGGCTTACCTACAAGACAGACTTGTTTCCCCCGACCTAGGATCCAAGCTGGGTGATTTGTCGGAACGGCGGCGTTACAATTGGGTGACCCTGTGACCTTCGCGTAATCCGTTCAGCCGCCCAGGTGCTGCCGTGGAACCGTTCAACCCTTCGAGACGGGTCATCCGATTTGAGGCCTTTGAAGTGGACCTCTCGGCGGGTGAGCTACGGAACAACGGCCGCAAGCTCAAGCTCCAAGAGCAGCCCTTCCAAGTGCTGGCGTCCCTGCTCGATCGTCCAGGCGAGGTGGTCACTCGAGAAGAGTTGCGCGAGCGGCTCTGGCCGGGGGATACCTACGTCGACTTCGACCGCAGCCTCAACTCGGCGGTCAACCGGCTTCGTGAGGCGCTGGACGATTCAGCGAACCAGCCACGATTTGTGGAAACCCTGCCTCGGCGCGGCTATCGTTTTGTCGCTCCTCTAGAGCGGCACGACCGGGTTGGGGACGTATCGTCACCCATTCCACTCGCCACCGAAGCGTTGAAAGCTCCGACAGGGGCGACTCTACAGGCATCGCTACGCCGCGCCCGGCTCCAGCAGCGGATATTCGCAGCCGCGTTCGTCGTCGCGATTGGGGTGATTGTTGCGCTCTGGTTTCGCGCACCGCCGCGTGACTCAGAGGCACCCCTCCGGAAGTTTGCGTTTTCGCTCACTGACAACAGTTATCTGTGGCCTAGAACGGAAATCTCGCCCAACGGAAGGTATCTGGCGTACGTTGCGCCGGGCGAGGACGCAGCCCGGAACCTGTGGATTCAGGATCTGGAGAAAACCGAACCGCGGGTCATCGAGGGGAGCAAAGGGGCGGTGTTCCCATTTTGGTCGCCGACGAGTGAGTCTATCGGCTTCGTTGCCGGCGGGGAACTCAAGAAGATTTCGCCTGACGGCGGTCCAGCCATTACGCTTTGTCGGCTACCTTCGGGGATCTCTGACGGAGCCTGGAGCCCGGATGGCGAGTGGATCGTATTTGCCGCGGGGCCGCCCCCAACAAGCTTCTACCAGGTTTCGGCGCAGGGTGGCAGTCCCAAGCTGTTGTTTGGGCCGGAGAACTCCGAACCCGGGCAGGGTTTCACGAACCCGCATTTCTTGCCTGTTGAGGCCGGCGAGCGGATACTGCTATTCACGGACGGATTCACGTCCGGGCCCCGTGCGACTTACCAGCGAGACTCTAAGATTCTGGTGCAGGATTTGGACTCCGGCACGCGAAGTGTCTTAGTTCAAGGCCGCAATGCGGTCTATTCTCCCACCGGTCACATTCTGTTCAGCCGGTTGCGCGCCCGCGGGGGGCACCGCCTATGGGCGCTGCCTTTCTCCCTCCAGACATTGAAGCCCACGGGCAAATCCTTTCTTGTCAGCGAGAACAGCGAGCACCCGAGTGTCGCGCGTGACGGCACGTTGGCTTATTTCGATAGACCACCAAGACTACACCAGCTCGTCTGGAAAGACCGCGGTGGCACGAAGCTGGGAGAAATTGGCCAACCGCAGCGCATCGGACAAGTGTCACTCTCACCCTCTGGAGCTGCGGTCGCCGTCGCTGGGAACGAACCCAATTGGGAGGTGTGGCTTCACGACACGGCGCGCAACATCAAGACTCGTCTGACCTTCAATCCCGGTCTGGAGGGGGGCGCGGTTTGGTCAGCCCAAGGAGACAGAATCGCGTTTTTTTCAGCCTCCTATCCACCCACGCCCAAGTACAACATTGACATCTTGGTCAGGGCCGCCGATGGCAGTGGCGAAACGGAAGAGCTTGTCGCCACACCACTCCATGAGTTTCCAACCGACTGGTCCCGGGACGGCCGATACCTAGTTTTTGACCGGTGTGAACTCTACCGCACAGAATCTTCGAAGACCCAGCGCGACCTGTTTTACCTGAAGTGGAAGGGCGATGGAAGCGGGTATGAAGAGGTTCCGTTCCTGCAAACGATCTCTGATGAATCCCTTGGAGTGCTGTCGCCTACCGCTCAGTTTCTAGCCTACTGCTCGGACGAGTCAGGCCAAAAGGAGATCTACGTTCGGTCTTTCCCGGAAGGTAGCGGCAGATTGCGGGTCTCGGGCCACGGGGGCTCCCAGCCGCGGTGGAGCCGCGACGGCAAAGAACTGTTCTACGTGGAGAATGACACGTTAATGGCCGTGTCAGTCACCACGGGCCCACGTTTTTCTGTCGGCTCTCCCAAGCCCCTGTTCAAGGATTCCAACTTGCAATATAATCTCCCCGGGCACCGATATGATGTTTCACGCGACGGTCGGCGCTTCGTCTTAGCGGAATCAATCCACAGCCCGCGCGCCATTCGCGTCGTCCAAAACTGGTACGCCGAGTTCCGCGACCAAGAACAGCAATGACCTTCAAAGAGCGACAGTAGGTTCGCCATGAAGGCATCGCTTGATATTCGGTTTCGGTGATGGAACAGTTCAACGCATCGAGGCGCATCATCCGATTTGGGGTCTTTGAAGTGGACCTCGCGGCGGGTGAGCTACGGAAAAACGGCCGCAAGCTCAAGCTCCAGGAGCAGCCGTTCCAAGTGCTGGCGTCCTGCTCGATCGTCCAGGCGAGGTGGTGACTCGAGAAGAGTTGCGCGAGCGGCTCTGGCCGGGGGATACCTACGTCGACTTCGACCGCAGCCTCAACTCGGCTGTCAACCGGCTCCGTGAGGCGTTGGACGATTCAGCCAACCAGCCACGATTTGTGGAAACCCTGCCTCGGCGCGGCTATCGTTTTGTCGCTCCTCTGGAGCGGCACGACCGGGTTGGGGGCGTATCGTCACCCATTTCACCCACCGCCGAAACGCTGAAAACTCCGACAAGGGAGACTCTACAGGCACGCCTGCGCCGCGCGCGGCTCCGGCAACTGGTGCTCTTAGCCGCGTTCGTCGTTGCGATTGGGGTGATTGTTGCGCTCTGGCTTCGGAAACCAACCATTGTCGTGGATGCACCCTTCAGGAGGTTCGGGTTGCCGGTTAGGGCCTCCGCCGGGAAATCCATGTTCAGCCGTTTCCGGAGGGCGGGGCCAAATCGCGGATATCACGCAACGGGGGCACGCAGCCGCGCTGGAGTAGAGACGGCAAGGAACTGTTCTACGTGGAAGACGACACGCTGATAGCAGTAGCGGTCAAGACGACCCCAAGCTTTTCCGTCGGCTCTTCCACCCGCTTGTTCAAGGATGCGAGCTTGAAGTGGAATTGGCCCGGGCACCGTTATGATGTGTCGTCCGACGGCCGACAGTTTGTCTTGGTGGAACAACCGGAGACAAACACGTTAGTCGTCCGCGTCGTGCAGAACTGGTTCGCCGAGTTCCGCGATCGGCAGGGTGAAGCGCGATAGTATTCTAGATCCCTCTCCGATCCCGCCAGCCAGGTCGGCTCTCTAGCCGTAATCAACTGACTCCAAGGTGCTTACGATCGCCCTCAGCCCCGGTAGCGCATAGGCGGTGGTAACAACCGATGTCACTCGGAATAGCTCAGAGCCTCGGTAGACCCCTGATGCGACTTGATTCGAGTCCCATCGGCGATCCAGTTCCAGTGGCTGCGACGGCTGATTGCTCAATGCGCAATCCTTTCTCGACAGCTATGCGACAGTGACACCCTGCCGATCGCCATTCTAGCGCCGGCGAGCCGTACGGGGGCCTGCATCCGATCGCCCACAGCCCCCAAATCCCCCTGACGGCGAACTGATGACCCGGGCGATCCAAGCGCGGGATCCACCGATGATAAACTAGGAACGAACCGACGAGACTGTGACCCGCCGCAAAGCCATCCAACTCATGGGCGCCGGCTTTGGAGCCGTCGGCTTGGCCCAGGCGCTCCATGCCAAAGAAGGCAGCCCGCTCGCGCCTCGGCCCCCCCACTTCCCGGCCAAAGCCAAACACGTCATCTTCCTGTATCTCAACGGCGGGCTCTCGCACGTCGATACGTTTGATCCCAAACCCGCGCTTGCCAAGATGGACGGCAAGCCTATGCCGGGGCCCAAGATCAAGACCGATAGCGCCACGGGCGGGCTGATGGCGTCGCCCTTCGAGTTTCGCAAGTACGGGCAAAGCGGTATCGAGGTCAGCGACCTCTTCCCGAACGTCGGGGAAGTGATTGATGACTTCTGCGTCGTGCGGTCGATGTATTCGGAAAGCATCAACCACCTGCCCTCGATGCTGATGATGAACACGGGCCACGCGCTGCGGGGCGGCTCGCGTCCGTCGTTCGGCTCTTGGGTCACCTACGGGCTAGGCAGCGAGAACGCGAATCTGCCTGGCTACGTGGTGCTGTGTCCGGGGCATCCGGTCGGCGGCGTGCGTTTGTGGTCGTCGTCGTTTTTGCCGACGTCCCACCAGGGCGTGCACATCCGCAACGAAAAGGACGACCCAGCCGAGTTTGTGCAGGACATCCGCAATCAAGGGGTCAGCCGAGCGCAACAGGGCAGGCAGCTCGAGTTGTTGTCGAAGCTCAACGGGTCGTTTCTCGATCAGGTCGGCTACGAACCTGAGCTCGAAGCCACGATCGAGTCGATGGAAGTCGCCTACCGCATGCAGACGGAGTTGCCCGGCATCTTCGACATCACCAAAGAGAGCGAAGCCACTCGTGGCCGCTACGGCGAAAGCGAGTTCGGACGCGGTTGCCTGATGGCGCTACGGCTCGTGGAGCAAGGCGTGCGGGTCGTTCAGGTCTATTACGGCGACAGGCAACCTTGGGACAGCCACGACGATATGCTGGACCACCGCCTGCACGCCCGCATCGCCGATCCGCCCATCGCCGCGCTAATGGCAGACCTTAAGACCCGCGGATTGCTCGACGAGACCATTGTGATTCTCGGAACCGAATTCGGGCGCACGCCGATGATTCAAAACAGCGGTTCAATGAGAACGGGCCGCGGACGCGACCACAATCCCCCGGGCTACAGCATTTTACTCGCCGGGGGTGGTTTCAAAGGCGGCATCACCTACGGAGCGACCGACGAGTTCGGCTACAAGGCTGTCGAGAATCCAACGAGTCCTCACGACCTCCACGCCACGGTGTTGCACCTGTTGGGGCTCGATCACACCAAGCTCACGTACCGCTATAGTGGCCGAGACTTCCGCCTGACCGACGTTGAAGGCCGCGTGCTAGACGAACTACTCGCTTAGCCGCTCCCGTAGGGACCTAGGCGGGGTACTACGGCATTCCCTGGGTGCGTTTGACTAGCTCGTCGACCTTGTCGGCGATGATTTGCTCAACCGTGGCGGTGAAAGGTCGAGGCTGGCCGTAGCCGATCATGGCGCCGCCGCCTTCGTAGCCGCCTTCCTTCAACACGCGCACCGAAGGAATATACGCGAACACGTCGTTCGAGTAGCCGGTGACCCAGGTGTCCTCCCAACCGTACGCTCCCTTGAACCGCAGCGAGTAGTCAACCACGACCTCGCCTGCCATGTGGATCAAGGTCAGGTCGTCGCCGAACTGCCACACCTGCAACGGATAAGGATACTCGGTCGGCAGCTTACCGTCGCGATCGAGCTTGTCGAGCAGGAATTGAGCGTGGCGTTTGCGAGAACCGGTCTCGGTCTTGAGACGACCTTGGAGTTCCTCGCGGGTCGGCGGCGACTGGAAGGAGATCGGGACGTGCTCGAACGCTGTGTTTAGCGGCCCGCGCACCGGGCGCCGTTTACCTTCTACGACCTGACCCACGGCGAAGGCAAGCGTTTCACCATAGCGCTGGGCCAACTCGACCGATCGACGCGGCAGCGGATTCGCATCGGCCCCGCAGCCCGCGACGAACAGCGCGATCGCTCCCGGATAGGCTTTCTCGACCGCCGACTGCGCATAGCCCGGCCAGTCGCCATTGATCTCGTATCCCGACAGCACGGTCGCGTGGCAGGCATAGCCGAAGACGATGGCTTTGATCTTGCCGTCGGCGGTCTTTACCACCAACACCGGTACGTCATGGTCAACCGGGGAAGGGTAGTGGCGCTTGCCGGAGCCGGCGCGGCGGCGGTTGACGGCGAAACCGGCCAGACTTTGCTCAAAACTCAACTCGGCCGGCGCTAGGTCGTCGATGGCCTGGCCGATCAACGCGACGGCCTGTTCATTGATCTTCGCCGTGTAGCGTTGCACAGGCGGCTCGTCTTTCGGCGTCATCGAGTACGCCGGCCGCAGCATCTTGCCGACCACCGGCGCGCTGTGGGTGTGCGACGCGTTGAAGGCAATGCGATCCGGGGCCAAGCCGTACTTCTGCTTGGCGCGATTGCGGATCGTCTTCGCCATGCCGGCCGTGAAGCCGAGCAGGTCGGCCGTGATCAAGACGGACGTCGCGCCGGTTTGGTCCTTGAGCGCCACCGCTTTCATGTAGATGTCGTGGATGACTTTCGAGACCGGGCGCTCGCGGCCACCGTAGCCCGCGAGCCAGACGGGCTCGGCCGGGTTGATGTTGACCTTGGCAGCGCCCGCTTGCCAGGTGGTCTCTGCGCGCGCCGAGCTTTGGGTGACGAGCGCCGCGAGCAGGATCGCGGCGGCAAACCAGCCTCGCACTTGTTGCCCTGTTATCGAACGAGTCATCACATGGGCCTCCCGGCAGAGTGAACAGCCTTCTTTCCTGCTCTGGCTTGCAGTTCTTTCCATGCGCCGCTCCCGTTGTCGGGAATGCTCTCGAGATAGACGCCGCGGGGAAACACCGGCAACTTCCCGGCACGGAAGGCGTCGAAATACTGGCGCATGTGCGTGTAGTAGCTGGTGGCGCCGCTCGGCCAACGAATCGCTAATAGCTGTCCCGGATACGGATAGGGGTTCTTCTTGAGCGGCTCGACTCGGAAGCGCTCGACGGCGTCCTCATCGAGGTCGACGCCCATGCCGGGACCTTCCGGAACCGCGGCCGAGCCATTCTCGACCTTCATGGCCGGAGTCACCATATGCTTCGTGTAAAGCTGATGGCAATTGACCGCGGGCCATCGCGCGTGGCTGAGCACTGCGCCGAAGTGCAACGAGAACGTCCCGGTGATGCCGGTGCCGACCTGCTGCAGCCAGAACGGCTTCGAGGCCGCGCCCGCCACCGTGCCGTTGTTCATCACGCGGGTCGCCGCGCCGCCGATGACGAAGCCGTCGCAGACCTCTTGCCGCAGCGCGGTCATGATCGGCGGACTGCCGAAGTGGTGCGCAATCGGAATCGTCGTCCGCTTGCGAAGCAGCTTATTACCCTCTACATCGCCTTGCGGGATCGGGGTTTCCCAAATGGCAATGTGGTGGTACTTTTCGAGCTCGGTGCAGTAGCGGATTGCGCGGGCCGTATCGAGGAGCGTGGAGTTGTAGTCGAAATCGATCTTGAAGTGATCGGGCAGCGTCGCGGTCAACACCTTGCACTGGTCGTCGAGATCGAACCACGGGCGCGCCTTGGTCTTGAAATCGGTGTACCCCTCGGCGACGGCGTCTTTACATTCCGACGCCCAGTCTTTGCCGGTCATGTCGATCGCCCACCAACTCACGAACGGCCGCTCGCGGTACCTGTGTCCCAGCAGGCGGTAGATGGGCACGTCGTTGACCTTGCCGACGGCGTCGAACAGCGCCTGTTGCAAGCCGTTGCCGAGCGAGTCGTCCCACATGACCTCGGCGGCCTTCTTGCCGCTGACGCGTCCGATGATTTCGTCCGACAAGGGGCGGCCGCCGTAGTAGACCATCGCCTCGCCGAAGCCGACCACTCCACAGCCGAGCGTCACTTTGCAGATCTCGAAGTAGCGCCAGTGATACAGCTCACGCTTCATGTTGCGGTCGGGTACCGGGCGGAACGGCACCTCGACCCAGATGCGGTCGACCTTTTTGATCGAGGTGTCGAGCAGACCCCCGACCGCTGGCGCGGCGGCAACGGCGGCGCGGGCGCTTCGCATTCCCGGCGTTGATGCCGCTAGGCCGGCAACACCAGCGGCAGCGGTCGTTCGAAACAGTTTGCGTCGAGAAACTCTGTGTGGCATACCCTCTCCTGGAGCGGACTCCCCCAAGCCTGACCGCGTTATTGTAGCTCCCCACGAGCCGCCGGATGAAAAGGTCTTTGGCGCCAGGTCTGAGGAGGGAGGGACTCGGGCGCCGGGGCGGAGAGGGGCGAGGCCGCCGCGGCCGGCAGCGGCGGGAAGACCCCTGCCATCGCCGGGAGGCGGTGCAACGCGGTTGCGTTCTACGCTGGGGTGAGCGTGAGAAGGCTGCTAGCGTGCTAGTGGAATTGGACAGCTACGACGGCGATTGAGTCGCCCTTGACCTCGCCGTTGATGGTTGCCTTCATGTTGTCCTTTTTGCTCGTGAATCCGAGCATCCTGGCCGCCATTCGGTCACCGTCCTTGTCGAACTTCAAGAACTTGCCGTCCGCGGTGACGACGCCGTAACCGCTGTCCTTGCAATTGGGCATCAGGGCGCAGTCCTTGGTGTGCGTCTTGGCCGCGTCGACGCCTTCCTTGGCCACCTTGTCCGAGCAAGCTTTGTCTATCAGGTAGCCTTCAACCTTCTCGGCAGCGAGCGGCGCCGACAGGGCCACGAACAACGTACAGACTGTTGTGAGAATCCGCTTCACAGTTTTCATTCTCCTTGGGGTGTCATACCTTGGAAACCCGCAGGCCGGTCCGCGCCGGCCACCCTATATTATTGCATTCGCTCAGTGGCAGTGAGGAGGGTAAGACCCCCGAGGACCGCCGGCGGCCGCTGTCGTTCGAAACAGCTTGCGTCGCGAAACTCTATGTCGCATACCTTCTCCAATGGCAGGCTCCCCCGCGCCTGACCGCGTTATGGTAGCTCCCCCGCGCCGGCAGGTTGCGACCTCTTTGGCCGCCCAACAGGAAAGGCAGGTCTGAGAGGCAGGCACATCAGGTCCTCTGACATCCTTGGCGTACGCCGAGCAGGATTCCGGTATTATCTATTAGGTAAGCTACAGATCAAGCGTTACCGGTCGAGGTGAATCAATGGCTGAACAAGCCCCTACTCCGTATAGCATCAAGGTGCACAACCTGGAGAGCTGCAACTGCAACCACGGATGCGGCTGCCAGTTCAACGGATTCCCCGACGACGGCAGTTGCGAAGCCTTGCTTGGCTACGAAGTCATTGAAGGGCATTACGGTGACGTGGACCTCGCCGGCGCCCGCGTCGTATGCGCCGTCAAATGGCCGAAGGCCATCCACGAAGGCCACGGCAAAGGGCTCGTGTTCATCGACGAGTCGGCCAAGCCCGAGCAGGTCGAGGGGCTGGGAATGATCTTCTCCGGCCAAGCCGGTGGTATGCCCTGGGAAGCCCTCGCTGCCACCCTCGATTCGGTGGAAGGACCCTTTCTCAAGCCGATCGAAATGACGGTGGACGGGCGGCGCTCCAGCTTCCGTATCCCAGGCGTCCTCGACGTGAGCATGGCCCCCATCAAAGACGTGATGTCAGGCGAGGACAAGGACGTACACATCGTCTATCCAAACGGCGGCTTCATCTGGAACGATGGCCACATAGGTACGACCGAGACGATGACAGTCAACTACGGCGACATCACGTTCCAGCATCCCGGCCGCTTCTCCGCCTATGCCACGCCCGTGTGGACGAACCAGACCTAGGCTGCTCGTCGACGCCGCGCGCTATCGGTCGCTTCTGCAACGGAAAGTACTGCATCGATCACTCGGTGAGACGTAGGGTTTGCCTATGAGTGCGCCCGCTGCCGCTGAAGCCGCCCGCGAAACGACTCTCGACGCGGCTCTGGAAGCGATCCTCAAGCGCGATCGGGCCGTCGTGGTAGCAGGTCTCGCACTGCTCACAGCGCTGTCATGGGCTTACATGGTCTACCTGGCCTGGAACATGCAGCAGATGGACATGGGGATCGCCATGCCGCGGATGCAAGTGTGGACCACGTGGGACCTCATCCTGCTGTTTGTGATGTGGGCGGTGATGATGGTGGCCATGATGGTGCCCTCGGCCGCGCCCATGATTCTGCTGTTCGCCGCCATCAACCGGCGGCGTCAAGCGCGGCAGCAACCGTTCGTCCCCACGGCTGCGTTCGTCGGCGGATACCTTCTCGTATGGACGGCCTACAGCGCCTTGGCCACGCTTGCCCAGTGGGAACTGCACTCCGCGGCACTGCTCTCGCCGATGATGGTCAGCACCAGCCCGATCTTGGGTGGCGTGCTGCTGCTGGCGGCGGGCGTGTTCCAGTGGCTTCCCCTTAAATCGGCCTGTCTTAACCACTGCCGGTCTCCGATCGGATTCATCACGTCGGCGCGAGGGAGTGCGGGGCGCTTTGATTATGGGGCTGCGTCATGGTAGCTACTGCAACCTCTGCTGCTGGGCTTTGATGGCGCTGCTGTTCGTCGGGGGCGTGATGAACCTGTTATGGGTCGCCGCGATCGCGGCTTTCGTTCTGATCGAAAAGGCCGCGCCCACCGGGATCCGGGTCAGCCGAGTCGCGGGCCTTCTTCTGATCGCGGCAGGGGCGTGGATGGCTGCATCAACCTTCACCTAGCACCGGACTCCGCGTGGCCCACGGGCTAGCTCCCGCCCCGTTGTTAGAATAAATTTATGGTTTGGGTGATGGCGGTTTTGCTGGCTCTGCCGGTCGCCGCGCCATCGAGCGAGTTGACGGACGCCCGCGCCGCTCTCGACGCAAAAGACTATCCCCGCGCCGTCGAGTTACTCGAGAAGACTGTTGCCGAGAAGCCCGAGAATTTCCCCGGAGATTTCGAGATCCACTTCGACCTCGCCTTCGCCTACACCCAGCTCGAACAAGACGAAAAAGCCATCGAGCACTACCGGAAAGCCGTCGAAAAAAAGCCGGACCTGATTCCGGCGCGGCTCAATCTCGCCATGGTGTTGCTGCGGCGGCAGCGTCCGGCCGACGCCGCCCCGCACTTGAAGGCCGTCATTGACGCCCGTCCCGACGACGCCGGCTTGCAGCACATGTTTGCTCGGGCTTTGTTCGATAGTGAACGCTTCGAAGAAGCAATTCCCGCCTTCCAGCGCGCGGCCGAGATGGACCCGGCCTCCGCCGACGCGCGCCTCGGCCTGGGGCAGTCACTGGCGCGACTCGACCGCTTCGACGAAGCCGCCCGTGCCTACCGCGAAGCTGCCGCTCTGAATGCGGAGTTCGCTCAGATGACTCTCGAGCTGGGCGAACTGCACGAGAGCAAGGGCCGCGTCGAGCAAGCGGTTGCGCTCTATCGCGAGTACCTGGCAGCTCACCCCCAAGAGGTCGCCGTGCGTGAGCGGATCGGCTTCCTGCTGCTGAACCTCAAGCGCTACCCCGAGGCGATCGAGGTGCTCGAAACCGCCGTTCGCGACAATCCGTCGGTAGCCAACCGCGCCGCGCTCGCCCAGGCCCACTCGATGAACGACCAGCCGGCGAAGGCCCTGCCGTTGTTGCGCGAGGCCGTCGCCGGCGAGCCGTCGAACGCCGATCTGCGGGTGCGCTATGCCAACCTGTTGCTTCACAGCCAGGAGTTCGTTCTCGCTGCACAGAACTACCTGGAGGCCGTCAAGAACAGCCCGGACCTGCTCGACGGGTGGAACGGACTGGCCTTCTCGCTCTTTCGCGTGGAGAACTATCAGGGCACACTGAAGGCTCTGGCCGAGTCTGCGCGGCTCGGTCCCGAAAAGCCCGCTGGTGTGTACCTACGTGCCCTGGCGCAAGACAAGCTGCAGATGTATCCTGAAGCCCTTGCGAGCTACGAGAGCTTCCTTACCCTGGGCTCCGGCATGGAAGATGAGGAGTGGAAGGCGGGGCAGCGGATCATCGTGATCAAGAAGGTTCTGCACAAATCCGGCCGATGAAGACAGCGATAGCGGGTTTACTGGCGGTCGCAGCGGTACTGTCCCCGATGTGCGCCCCGCTTTGGGCCGGAACGTACGAGGCCCTCGAGCGGATTCGGCGCGACTCCAACCTCGAGCGGCGCGCCAAAATGGCTCTCGCGCATGCCGAGTCCTGTGTGGAGCGCGCGGGTCGAGCCTACCGGGAGAGTGGCCCGGAGCAAGGGGAGGCGCTGCTCGAAGAGATCCAAGCCGCGGTGGAATTCGCGAAAGAATCGCTCGACGCCACCGGCAAGAATCCGTCCCGCAAGCCCAAGCATTTCAAGCGGGCCGAGATCGCGACGCGCGAGTTGATCGGCTCGCTGAATGATCTTGAGACCAAGCTGGGCTTCGATGAGCGCGCACTCCTGCAAGCAGTCCGGGCCCGCATTGCCGTGATCAATGGCGAGATCTTGATGGGAATCATGGGCAAGAAGAAATGAGGGGGAGACTATGACACGTCGTTTGGCGTTGGCTGGCCGGGTGTTGGCCGGCTGCGCGCTGTTGTTAAGCGTTTCCGTGTCTGCACAGGACTTCGGCGGCTTCACGGACGACTTCCTCACCGACTACGAGGCCGACATCATCCGTGCCGCGCAAGAGCCGAACGAGCGCATCACACACTACCTGCACTTTGCCCGGCTACGGTTGGAGCTCGTCACTCAGGCCCTCAAGAAAGAAGAAGCGGGACGCTCGAAGCTGATTCATCGAAACATCGAGCACTACGGCCGTATCATCGAAACGATCGATCTGGTGATCGACGACGCGGCGGTCGACAAGGCGGACCTGACCGAAAGTATGGCTCTTCTAGCGGAAGCCGAGAAGGAGTTTCTGGCGCGGCTGGAAGGAATCAAGGAGAACCCGGCCGACGACGTGTGGGCGTACGAATTCGTCCTCGAAGACGCCATCGATATTACTCGCGACAGCATGGAGTTGGCACTCGAAGACCTCGGCGACCGTGCCCGCAGGATTGTCGAAGCCGAGGTTGAGGAAGAGAAAGAGCGCCGCACCATGATGACCCCCGAACGCCGCAAAGACGTCGAGCAGGTCAAAGCGCAGGAAGCCAAGAAGGAAGCGGAGGACAAGGATAAGCGTCCGACGCTGCTTAAGCCGGGGGAGAAGCTCGGCGAGCCCGAAAAGCCGCGCAAGCGGCGCTAGCTTTTCCGCCGCTCACAACCGAGCCCCGAACGCGAGTGAGGGTAGCTCCACCACCCGACGGCTCAGAGGTCCCGGACTTGTCATTGGCCGTGATCCAAGCGTCACCTGAACAATCTCAAACCGATACGACCCTCGATATAGTGAACTCATGGCCCCCCGCGAGTTGCTGGAGCACTTCGAGCACCAGCCGCGCGGCCGGGCCGATTTCAAACACCTGACCAAACAGCTCGGCGCGCGCGGCCCCAATCGCCAAGCCTTGCAACAGGCCCTCGACCAACTCACTACCGAGGGCCGGCTCATCGAATACAAGAAAGGTCACTACGCCCTGCCGGGCAAAGACTCCGACCTCATCGCCGGACGCTTCCTGCAGCACCGCGACGGCTTCGGGTTCGTCGTCGCCGATACTCCGCCCGCAGGGGTCGAGGGCGACATCTACATTCGCCCCACCGCCACGGGCGGGGCGATGAACGACGACCGCGTGCTGGTGCGCTTGGTGGGTGCGATCCGCGGCGGGCGCGCGGAGGGCCGGGTCCAACGCGTTCTGCGACGCACGCACGTTGAGATCGTCGGCGCCTTTCGCTACTCCAAACGCGGCTCGTACGTCATGCCGCACGACGAGCGCGTGCGCGACCACATCGCGATTCTGAAAGGAAGCGAGCTGCCACCGCCCGAGGCTCGCAAGGAGCGTCTCGGCAACCTGACGCCGCCCGACGTCAAGACCGTGGAGGAACTCGACGGGATGATCGTCAACGTCGGGGTCACCCACTTTCCCTCGCCTCTCGAAGAGGCGCAGGGGCGGGTGATCGAGGTCCTCGGCCGTCCCGGCGACTTCGGCATCGACGTCGAGATCATCATCCGCAAGTTCCATTTGCCCCATCGTTTTCCGGATACGGTCCATCGCGAGGTGGAGGCGGCTCCTCAGTCCATCGACCGGCGCGAGATCGCGCGCCGCCGCGACTTCCGCGACTACGACATCGTCACGATCGACGGCGAGACGGCACGGGACTTCGACGACGCGGTATGGGTCGACCTACTCGACAACGGCCACTTCGCGCTGCATGTCCACGTCGCCGACGTCAGCTACTACGTCAGGCCGGGGACGGCGCTCGACCAGGAAGCGAACCGCCGCGGAACCAGCGTCTACTTCCCCGACCGCGCCGTACCCATGTTGCCCGCCGAGCTGTCGACCGGCATCTGCTCGCTCAATCCGCAGGTTGATCGGCTCGTCCTCTCGGCGCTACTCGAGATCGATCACAGCGGCAAGACCGTTCGCGCTGAGTTCTGCCGCGGCGTCATCCGTAGCGTCGAGCGTATGACCTACACCAGCGTGAACCACGTGCTTCAGGGAGACGCTGAAACGCGGGAGCGCTACGAGCCGCTGGTCGAGCGGTTCGGGTGGATGAAGGATTTGGCGATGGTCCTCAACCACCGCCGGCAGCGGCGCGGCTCCATCGACTTTGACCTGCCCGCCCCGGAAATTGTGTTCGACGAGTTCGGGGAGATGACCGGCATCGTCCCGTCCGAGCGCAACATAGCGCATCGCATCATCGAGGAGTTCATGCTGGCGGCGAACGAGGCCGTCGCCGCGCGGCTCGAAGAGGATTGCCCGGCGTCGCTCTACCGCATTCACGAGACACCCGATCCCGGACGGATTCTCGAGTTCGAGCAAGTGGCCGCCACCTTCGGTCACACGCTCGGGGTCAAGGTCCCGCTGCGGCAACACGCCTGGACCCAACGCCGGCGCGACGGCTCGAAGAGCCGGCAGCGGGCGCAGGTTGCCGAGAGTAAGATTGACATCTCCTCGCGCCACTACCAGAAGCTGATCAAGCGGCTGGCTGGCAAGCCCGAGGAGCGCATCTTGAGCTACCTGATGCTACGCTCCCTCAAGCAGGCTCGCTACAGCGAGATCAACAGCGGCCACTTCGCGCTCGCCGCGCCGGCCTACACTCATTTCACGTCGCCGATCCGGCGCTATCCCGACCTGGTCGTGCACCGCATCCTCAGTGATTGGCTGGACCGCGGGCCGCAGAGTCCTTATCGCGAGAAGGGCTCGGCCGGCGCCTACGACGAACGGGATCTAGAGGCGATCGGGCGCGAGACCTCGCTGACCGAGCGTCGCGCCGCCGACGCCGAGCGCGCGCTCATCAATTGGAAGAAGGCGCGGTTCATGGAAGCCCACCTCGGCGACCAGTTCCAGGCCATCGTCATCCAGGTCACCAAGGCCGGGCTGTTCATCGAGCTGACCGACCTGTTCATCGAGGGCTTCATCCCGATCGAGTCGCTGCCGGGACGTTTCGAATACCGCGAGAACCTGCGCGCCCTCATCAACCCGCGCACGAAGAAGGCGTTTGGCCTGGGCGACCACGTCGAAGCGCTGGCCGTGCGCGTGCCGCATGGCGAGATGCGGCCGGAGTTTTCCTGGGTGCCGGGCTAGCATTCAGAATCCGTAGGGTTGATCTAAGCTAGGAGTAACTTCGACAAAGCCGCTTCCGATCCTGACCGATTGGCACCGCCATGACGCGCGATTTCTCCTCCCGAATTGTGCCGGCCCAAGAAGGCTACGATCGCTGGTCGGCCCTCTACGACGTCGAGGACAATCCGCTCATCACCCTCGACGACGAACATGTTCGCCATGCTCTCGGGCGGCTCGACGGATTGCAAGTGCTCGATCTCGGTTGCGGCACCGGCCGTCATGCGCTTTCGCTAGCTCGCGCGGGGGCGCACGTGACGGCGGTTGATTTCTCCGAGGGCATGCTGCGGCAGGCGCGCTCCAAACCCGAGGCCGACAAGGTGCGTTTCGTTGAGCACGACATCAGCTCCCGCCTGCCTTTCGAGAACGGCGCGTTCGATCGTGTGCTTTGTTGCCTGGCCTTGGAGCACATTGCGGACTTGCGGGCCGTCTTCTCCGAGATGAAGCGACTGTGCCATCGCGAGGGTTTGATCGTCGTCTCCGACATGCATCCTGCGATGTGGCTCAAGGGCGTGAGCGCGCATTTCCACGACCCGGAGACCGGACAAGACATTCGGCCGGCCAGTGTGGGCAACCAGATCAGCGATTACGTCATGGGGGCGCTCGGTGTCGGCCTTATGATAGAGCGAATTGCGGAGTTCGCTGTCACGGAAGAGCTTGCCTCACGGTCTTCACGCGCAGCCAAGCACGTTGGCTGGCCTCTGCTGTTGCTGATGACGCTACGGCCTGCGGCTGAAGTGCAAGCCGGCTGAAGGATTTCCGTAGAGACCGCTTCACGTTCGACGGTCCCCGATTACCGGTAGTCTGAAGAATCCTCCGATTGGCCACGAAGCGCCAGCTCGAGAACCTCGGGGCGCCGGCCCATCTGGACGACAAAGTATCCACGGCGCGCGGTGCCCAGCCGTCATAGAACTGACGAACACACACATGCGTCTCGCCGTTGCCCTTCTGGCTGTCGCCATCCCTGTCCAAGCCGGGATCATCAAGGGGGTTGTGCTCGAGCACGCCTCCAGCCGTCCACTCGCGCGAGCGGTTGTCCGTCTCAACCAAGTACCAGGGTCCGGGGGCACACGCGGCAAGCCCTTGGTGACGAAAGCGGGCCGAGCAGGACAGTTCGTTTTCGGGGCCCTTTCTCCGGGATCCTACCTCCTCCAGGCCGTTCGTGAGGGGTTCTTTCCGGGAGCCTACGGTCAACGGCTCCCCACCGGATGGGGCACGCCTATTGAGGTCACCGCCAACTCAACCTTCTTTGCCCAACTCCGGCTGCGTCACTGGGGGGCCCTGACCGGCCGAGTGCTCGACGAGAATGGCGTCGGGATGGCGGGAATCCCCGTTCTGGCGTACCGTGCGCGACTGCCGTTGCGTTCCGCCGGCAGTGCCAAATCCGACGATCGCGGCGTGTTCCGGATTCCCGGCCTCGATCCAGGCAAGTACTGGGCTCGCTCCGGAGCCCACGAGTTCGATGACGGTTCCCGATGGCTCCCCACCTATTCATCGCACGGCCGCGAATTAAACGAAGCACTGAGGCACCGGGTAGCGCTGGACGTCGACACAACGGACGTCGATATCACGCCCGACCCCGGACGCCTTTTCAACATCGCCGGTCGACTGGCATGCTACACGCAGGGACCCGTCATCGTGACACTCTCGTCAGAAACGGGCCGCCAGCGTACCGACGCAAGCTGCCGGGGAGGATATCGCTTTGAGGGAGTAGCCCCGGGTCGTTATCAGGTGTACGCAACGCTGCGGAACGGTGACGCGGCGGGCTTCACTGAGCTTTCTCTCGGCCGCGACATGGAGGCAGCCAACGTGCCGGTTCGGCGCTTGCCGACGATCGCGATCGAGGTCCGCTGGGCCGGTTCCAAAGATGTTGCTGATATCCCCGTCAAGCTGATCGGCCGGCGCAAGGACCTATCGGAAACAGAAACGGGGCGTGAAATCAAAGGGCCGCGCTCTACTCTCGCCCCTGGGCACTGGGAGTTTCGGGCACTCGTTCCGAGCGGCCAATACGTTGAGTCCATCGTTCAGCGTTACGGCCAAGCCCCCCGCCGATCGAAAGCCGAGGACCCGTCTGATTGGTACCAGGTGTTCATTCCAACAGGTGACTGGTCCAGGCTCACGATTACGGTATCCGATCAGGCGGGTGAGCTCGCCGGGCGGGTCATGGCGAGAAGCAAGCCGGTACCGGGGGCGCCCGTCTTCCTTTGGCCGGTCGCCGTCTCAACGCGTCGGTCGCTCCCCAGCCCCGTTCTGCAACGGCTGTCAGACACCGAAGGGCGCTTCCACTTCGACGGCCTGCCGCCGGGAGACTACCGTCTGCTAGCGACCTTCGACGTGAGGGAAATCGACGCGGAACTGATAGAGCTGAGCCGGTCAGTCAGCGCTAACGTGGAAGCGTTCCAGACCACGAGCATCGAGGTGCCGGTTTGGATTGCCCCTTGGTAGACGGGTAGTCCGGATGGTTCTGAACAGCTACCAATAACTCCCTTCCGACAATCCCCATTGTCACCGAGGCCCCGCCTGGCGGTCTGATAGCATGACTTCAAGGTTCCCGGCTCGCGCGGGAAAAGACCATCATGGGCACTACTGCCGTCGCTGTTCCCGAGGTGGGAGAAGAGCTTCGCGAGGGCGGCGAGTTTCGCGACGAGATTCCGCCCCTCTATCACGTCATCCTTCTCGACGACGATGACCACACCGCCGACTACGTCATCGAGATGCTCGCCGAAATCTTCGGCTTCAGTGAGTCGAAGGCCTACGAGCACACGGTGGAAGTCGACTCACGCGGCCACACTCGGCTGCTCACTTGTCCGCGCGAAGAGGCCGAGCGCAAGCGCGATCAGGTCCACGCCTACGGGGCGGACTGGCGCCTACCGCGGTCGCTCGGTTCGATGGCGGCCCTGATCGAGCCCGCCGAGTAGGGTCAGACTCAGCAGGTTCGGGCTCAGCCTGACGCTTCCCCGACCTGGCCTGACCGGCTCACGAACAGCTCGGTCTCTTCGCCCGTTTCAGCCGCGGCACGTTTCGCCCGCTGGTGGTCCGGTTTGGGGGCAACCATCTCCGCGGCCTTGGCGTGCGGGATGAGCTGGGCACGCACCGCATCCTCGTAGCCGACGGCGACCGAGTACAGCGCCTGGTCAAAGAACTCCGAGATCGAAAGAGCCAGTTCGTACTCCAGAGCCAGTTCCTCGCCCTTTCCGGTCATGGCGCGCCGCATAAACTCCAGAAGCGCCGCCTTCGTCAGAGTCAGTGCGAAGACGACCTGACTCAGGGGAATACTCTCGAGGTAGCGTTCCCGGCCGAGCTTGATGTAGCGCGACTCCACCGCCGACCGCGAACGTTCGCTGAGCCAGCGCCGCATGTTCTTGAACAGGTCGTCTTTCAGCTCGAGCAGCCGCTCGCGATCGAGAGTCCTGTACGCCTCGCAACGTGCATCGCTTTGTAGGACCTTGATGAGATCGTTGGTCAGGCGATCCGCACCGCTTTCAATCTGTGTAAGAAGCCTTGCAGAGATCATGAGTATGACTACCTTTCCCTACGATCGGTACACCCCTATTCAAACAGAAAGAGCGCCGTCGCGGGTGGAAAAAGACCCGCGTCCAGGCGAACCCAACCGAGCCGTGACCGTAAGGGAGCGGTCCGGCACGACCCGTCATATCCCTCGAAGGCCTCTGGGGCGGCACCGGACGTATCCATGAGTGGGTGTCGCGAGCCAGACCTGGCGGTAGCAGGTATGCGGGCGGGCGCGGGGGCAAGCCCCTACAGTCTCCGGTGGCTCAGCTACACCGAGTAGCGCCCGACCGCGTCTTCATCCAACTCGACGCCCAGGCCCGGGGTGTGCGGCACGATCGCGTAGCTGTCCTTGATCTCGATCGGCTCGACAATCAGATCATCCACGCGCTGATGCGAGAGGATGTCGCTCGGCAGCGTACAATTGGCCGCCACGGCGCAGGAGTGAAGGAAAGCCGCGTCCTTGATTCCGAGTTCGTGCCCGGAGCCGTGCCACACGGGCATCCCCGTCGCGCCGGCGACCTCGGCGTTGATCACAAAGTTGCGCATCGAAGGCCGCGGGCCCGTATTGATGTAATCGCAGGCCGCTGCCTTCGCCGCCTCGACCATCTTGGCCGGATCGGTGGTGGTCATCGTGATCGGGGTCTCGAGTGCCTCCGCGAGTTTCGCCAACTCGGCCAAGTCGTCCACGGGATCTTCGATCGTCCGCATGGTGCCGATCTCGTCCAACGCCTGGCAGATCGCGAGGCATTCGTCGGCCTTCTCGTAGTGGCGATTGAAATCGACCGTGATCTTGATGTCGGGCGCCACTTCGGCGACGGCGCGCACCGCCTCGACTATCGGGTCATCGGGGCGGCCCTTCATCTTGAGCGCCTTGAAGCCCCCTTGGAGCGTGCGCTCGGCGACCCGCCGCGCGTCCACGGCGTTCTTGCGCCCGCACCAATAGGGCACGAACACCTTGTCCTGGGCCAGCCCGCCGAGCAACTGATAGACCGGCCAGCCGAAGGCCTTGCCCACGGCGTCGTAGCAAGCCATCTCAAAGGCCGATTGGGTCGACCGGTCCGGCAGATCGAGCCGCGGCAGGTTGAGGTCGAGCAGGTTCTTACCCGTCAGGGCGGCCGCGTTACGCTGCGCGTCTTCCTTCTTGACGTTGCGCGAGGTCTCACCGACTCCGACCATGCCGGAATCCGTATGCAGTTTAATGATGACCTTCGGCCCCTTGGGGAACTCCGAAAGTGCGTCGGGGTTGAACTCGGGGCTGTTGATGATGTCGTCTTGCATCGGGATGACGACTTGGAAGATCTCGATCTTGGTGATTTTCAGCCGCTCCGAGCCCCCGGCACAAGCGGTTGGCAACGTGGCCAAACCCGCGGTACCGGCGACACCGGCGAGGAACGAACGGCGTGAGAATCCTGGCGCTTTCATGATGCACTCCTTACTTTTTGTGGACTACGGCGTCACGGGTTAGCGACAGGGGCACGCCCGGCGGCACCCCCGCCCGTTTGCCCACGAGCACCAAAGCTTACACGATCTCTCTGATGACGCGCCCGTGGACTTGCGTGAGGCGCTCTTTGCGGCCCATGTGGAGAAAGCTTAGACGATCTTGCTCAAGGCCCAGTTGGTGGAGCAGCGTGGTGTGGATATCGCGGAAGTGGCAGCGGTTCTCGACGGCGTGCAAACCAATCTCATCGGTGGCGCCCACGGCCTGGCCGCCCTTGATGCCGCCGCCGGCCATCCACATCGAGAAGCCGAGGTTGTGGTGATCGCGCCCCTTGCCGCTTTCGGCCTCGGGCGAACGGCCGAACTCGCCACCCCATAGCACGAGCGTTGAGTCGAGCAGGCCGCGCCGCTTGAGGTCCTTGAGCAGGCCCGCCACGGGCTTGTCGGTTTCCGACGCCATGCGCAGATGATTCTCTTCGACGTCGGAATGCGCGTCCCACTGCAAGTTGCCGGGACCGCCGCCGGAAACTACCGTGACGAACCGCACACCCTTCTCGACCAGACGACGCGCCAGCAAGCAGCAGCGTGCGTAGTCGTCGGTGGGCTCGACGCCAACGCCGTAGAGATCGCGGGTTTCCTGCGGCTCGTTTGAGATGTCGAGTACCTCGGGCGCTTCGGTCTGCATCTTGAAAGCCAGATCGTAGGCCCGGATGCGGGCGCCGAATTCGTCATCGTCCTCGGCGAGCGTGGCTTCGTTCAACTCGCGGATGAGCTTGACCGTTTCGCGGCGCTGCGACAGGCTGACCTTCTCCGGTAAATCAAGGTTCAAGACCGGCCGGTCGCCAGGACGAAACATCGTTGGCTGGTAGACCGCTGGCAAGAAACCGTTGCCGTACATCGGCTGCCCGGCTTCGAGCGCGCCGTCGGGATCGGGCATCACCACGTACGACGGAAGCGACTCGGCTTCCGAACCCAGTCCGTAGATCGACCACGAGCCCATGCTGGGGAAGCCCGGCACGATGCGTCCGCTGAACAGCTCGTACTGCGCCGCGGAATGCACCACCATGTTGCCGTGGCAGCCCCGCAGGACCGCGATGTCGTCGATGCACTCGGCAGTGTGCGGAAACAGGTCGGAGACTTCGACGCCGGCGCGGCCATACTTCTTGAAGGTTCGTTTGGTGCCGAGCAGCTTGGCGTCGGCTTTGACGAACTGGTACTTCGCTTCGCCGAACTCCTTCGGACGCGGCTGGCCGTCCAGCTTGTTCAACAGCGGCTTGGGATCGAAAGTCTCAACCTGGCTGGGGCCGCCCGCCGTGAACAGAAAGATCACCGCCTTGGCCTTGGCATCGTGATGCGAGGCCTTCGGCGCCAGCGGGTTCATGCCCGCGGCCAGCAGAGGATCCCGCTGCAGCATCGACGCCATCGCAAGCGAGCCAAAGCCGCAAAACGCATCTTGGATAAACTCGCGGCGGTTGCGCGTGGGGCGGCTGTGTTCGAGCATGACGGCTGCACGTTCATTCTACTAGGACACACGGCTCAACGGTGCATGACGCGGTCGAAGCGACGCAGCAGCAGCACGATCAGCACCGAAAGATAGGCGATGCCAATGAGGAATACCGGCCAGACAGCCGTCCCCTGCGCGTCGAGTTCCCAATACAACTTCACCTGCCAATAGGCCGGGCACAGTCCGAACGCCCACTGCCAGTCCGAGTGAACGAAGTATGCGATGAGCGGCGGCCAGGTGATGGCGCCCTGGGCTGCCTTCGTCAAGGCGAAGCCCTGCACTTTGTTGTTGGCGAAAGCGGCCAGGAACAAAGCGAAGGCCGGCGCCAGCGGCGCCGCGCCCACCGCGGCCAGAAGTTGACGATCCAGACCCATCTTGGCCACGCCGCTCAGCGGCAGGACCAGCAAGTTCGTCACGATGCTCAGCAGTAGCGGGATTCCCATTCGGTACGCGAGATAGCCGCCGACCGTCAGCGGCGTCACCTGCAAGGCAGTCAGGGTCTGGTCATCCTTTTGGTCGAGCAACAGGAAACCGATCACCATGCCGTAGATCATGGGTGTGTTCATGACGAGCATGCTGGCGATCAACGGGAAGTGCGGCTGTAACTCGATGTCGAAGCGCTCGTCTAACCACGCTGCGAGTGGCGGCACGCCAACGCGTACCAGCAAGGCGAGCAGCAGCGGCATGAAAATCATCCAACGCAGCAGCGAGTCACGCCGCACACTCTTGAGGTCAATTGGCCCCAGGGCCCAAAGGACGCCGGCAACCCCCATCTCAGCGCGCCCCGGCACTCGCGGTAACGAACCGCTGGAAGGTGCGCCGGCTCCAGACATAGGTCAGCGCGATCCACAGCACTGAGTAGAGCAAGCCGTAGATCCATTCCCAGGCCGCCAGAGGGAAGACGGCGCCCTTGAGGATGACGAGCGGCGCCTGAAGCGGGTGCAGGTAGATCAGCGGGCTCTCCCAAAGCCCGGCGTAGTGTAGGAAGGGCAGCGCGAACGCCGCGACGTAAAGCATCGAGGGGAACAGGTACTCGTTGATCGAGTCGTAGCGCGCGACCGCCACGAACCCGATCAGGCAATAGATGGCGGAGGCGAGCACGATGCCCAGCACCAGCGGCAGCACCACGAAACCGATACCGCACGCCAGCAGCACGAGCGCCACGTTCTCGACTAGCGACAGGGCGGTCAGCGTCACCACCTTGGAGGCCAGGTATTCTCCGCTGCGCAGCGGTGTCACGACCTGGGCTTCGAGGGTTCCGTCATCCTTCTCCAGCAGCACCAGCCCGCCCATGAACATGAAGGTCGCCAGGACGAGATTCCCCAGCACCACCACGGGCATCACCGGCGCCCAGTCGAACTCCGGCAACTGGGTGATCAACACCGCGAACGTCCCGAGCAGAAACGCCGCCGCCCAGTAGAATCCGTTCCGCACCTGCAGCCGCACGTCGCAGTACATTGTCGCGAGCAGGCGCGTCATTGCAGGCTCTTTCCGGTGACGCGAATGAAGATGTCCTCCAGTGTCGCTTCCAGGGTGTGGATCGTTTGCACTTCGCTGCTACGCAGCAGACTCAGAAACGCGTCGTTCTCACCGAGGCCGGCCACGGGAAACTCCTGGTGTTCGGTTCGGTCCTCGACTCGATACTCGACGCGCACGCGGTGCTCCCCATAGCGCAGCTTGAGCTCGCGGGGCGCATCAATCAGGCTGATCTTGCCGTCTACGATGAACGCCACGCGATCACAAACCTGGTCCGCCACCGCCATGTCGTGGGTCGTAAGGAAGACCGTTTTTCCTTGCCGCTTCTGCTCGCGCAACAAATCCTTGATGCCACGGCCGCTGACGGGATCGAGCCCGCCCGTCGGCTCGTCGAGAAACAGCAACTCGGGGTCGTTGAGCAGCGCCCGAGCGACGCTCAGCCGGTTCTTCATGCCCTTGGAGTACTGGGCGACGGGCATGTCACCGTCGTCGGCCAGACCGACCTGCTCGAGCAATTCGCGCGGCGACCGTGTGCGGTCACTGTACAACGCACGAAAGTACGACAGATTCTCCAGCCCGGTGAGCTTGCGGTAGTGATTGGGAAACTCGAACGCAACGCCGACGTGCTCGTAGAAGTCCGAGCCCCAATCCGCCAACGCCTTGCCCAGCACCGAAACGCTGCCGTCGAAATCCCGCAGCAGGCCGATCAGAATTTTCTGCGTCGTCGACTTTCCGGCGCCGTTGGGTCCGAGAAAGCCCAGAATCTCACCCCGGCCGATCGTGAAGCTCAGCCCGTCGATGGCTCTGCCCTTGGCTTTGGGGTAGCCGAAGCTGAGATCCGTGACCTCGATCATGGTGATAGTGACCCGATCCGGCTGTGTTCTTCGAAGGGACGGCCGGCCCAACACTCAGAGCCGTAGGCGTAAGGCTGCGTTGAGATGCTTCAAGTTGTAACCGTCGTGGCTCAGAGTGTAGGAAACCGCTGGCCACACAGTGCCGGTGGAGGACGCTTCCCTAGTTCACGTACAGAAACGCGTTCAGGTTGAACACGGCCAGCGCGAACTCCTTCAACGGCTGATCGGCCAGGAACTGGATCCCCAACCGCAACTCCTCGTCGGTAGGCGCGCGCCCGGCCGCCAGCAAATAGGCTCGCACAACCTGTTGCATCGGGTTGCCGCCGACCTCGCGCTGCAACCTCTCTGCAAGGTGGCCGGCCAGCTCATTGGAGAGCCGTCCATTAAGCAGCTCGAGGGCCTGGGGGGCATGGGTGCTGGCTTGTCGCCCGGCGCAGGTCGTCAGCAACGCCGGTTGATCAAACACTTCCATGAACGGTAGCCGCAGGTTGCGCTTCGCGATCAGGTACACCGAGCGTCGGAGGTGGTCTTCGGGGTCCTCGGCCACCTTCCACTGATAGGGCTTGTAGAGCAGCTTCACGAGCTCCTCTTCCACTGGCACGATCACGCTCTCGCCACCCGCCTTCCGGTTCAGCTTGCCCGAGACGGCCAACATGGTGTCGCGGATCTCCTCGGCTTCCAGGCGCCGCCGGCTGAAACGCCACAGCAGCCGGTTCTCGGGGTCCTTCGCCGTAGCCTGCCGCGCCATCGGCGAGTGTGACGACTGCCGATAGGTGCTGCTGAGCACGATCTTGCGGTGCAGTGCCTTCACACTCCATCCGCTTTCGACAAACTCGTTCGCAAGATAGTCAAGCAGTTCGGGATGGCTCGGCCGTTCGCCGTTTACGCCGAAGTCGTTCGGCGTATTCACGATGCCGTTGCCGAAATGCCACGTCCACAAGCGGTTGGCCATGACCCGCGCGGTCAATGGATGGTCCGGCTCGGTCAGCCATTCGGCCAACTTCGTCTTGGGGTTCGCCGTATCGGCGGGCATCTCAGGCGCGCCGTCGGACAGGAACACCCCCGGGAATCGCATGCCGACTTGCTCACCCTTGGTGTTGTGGTCACCTCGCTGCAGGATGTGAATCGGCGTCCGCTTTTCGGGGTCGTTGCGGATCGAGGCGATCGCCGGTAAAGGCTCGGGGAGCCCCGCCTCGAGTTCCTTCACATTCGCGTTGACCTCTTTTTGCTTGCGCTTCTTTTCCTCGCCCTCGAGGTCCTTCAGCGATCCCTTGACCTTTTTGACTTCTTCCTTGATAGCGTCAGTTTTGGCCTGCCAAGCGTCTTGTTCCTCCTGCGGCGCCAGGATGATCTGATGCTCCTGCGTTCCGGCCAGGAAGGCTTGCAGGCGGTAGTAGTCCCTCTGCCGAATCGGGTCGAACATGTGATCGTGGCAACGCGCGCAACCGACCGTCAGCCCAAGGAACGCCGCGCCTACCATATCGGTCCGCTCGGTGAGCACTTCGTTGCGGCTGCTGGCCACTTCCTGATTGCCCGCGTTGCGGCGAACCGGGCCGAGGCGATGGAGACCCGCGGCGATTTGCGTTTCCTGGTTGTCAGGGCCGATCTCGTCTCCCGCCAACTGCTCGAGGACGAAGCGGTCGTAGGGCTTGTCGTTATTGAACGCCTCGATGACGTAATCCCGAAAACGCCAAGAGCCGTGTATCGAGCGGTCGTACTCGAAGCCTTCCGTCTCGGCAAAGCGAACCACGTCCAGCCAATGCTGCGCCCAGCGTTCCCCGTAATGCGGACTTTCGAGCATGCGGTCGACGAGGCGCGCGTAGGCGTCGGGTGACTTGTCGCTGACGAAGTCTGCTACGTCGCCGGGATCCGCCGGCAGGCCCAGCAAGTCGAACGACACCCGGCGGATCAGCGTGGCGCGGTCCGCCTCGGGCGCCGGTTGCAACCCGTTCTCGCGCAGCTTGGCCAGGACGAACGCATCGATCGGGCCGCGGACCCAAGCCGAATCTGCCTTGCCGAGTTCGGGGACCTCGGGCTGTGTTCGCTTCTGGAGGGACCAGAACTGCCGCTCAATGTCGCGGTACTCCTTGGTGACCTTCGCACCCCAGAGCACCAACGGAACGAGCAACGGGACCGTGAAGACCAGGGCGGCCAGCGTGGCTAACGGGCGATCTCTGCTCACAAACACCATCCCGAAATCGGGGCCCTACGAACCTGACCCTTCCCTTGCGATTGTAGATCGTGCATCCTGAGGGGTCAATCGGCCAGATTCCGCGACTCGCAAGGTCATGAGTGCCACCAACTCGATAACCCACACGCTCCGCGCGGCACGGAAAGCGCTCGAGGAAGCCGCGATTCCCGAAGCCCGGCTCACCGCGGAGATCCTGCTCGGTCACGTTCTCGGCGTCGAGCGCTCGTTCCTTTTCGGGCACCAGGAGCAACCGGTCGAGGAGAGAGCGGCCGAGCGTTTTCAGGAAATCCTCAAGCGGCGCTGTGGCGGCGAGCCGACGCAATACCTCACCGGCGTACAGGAGTTTTACGGCCTGCGGTTCCAAGTGGCGCCGGGCGCCCTGATCCCGCGGCCGGAAACCGAGCTCCTCGTCGAAGAGACGCTGGCGTGGGCGTCGGACGGAGACCGTATCGTCGACATCGGTACCGGGTCAGGCTGCATTGCCATCGCGGTCAAGGTCAACAAACCCTCGGCTCGCGTCACCGCCTGCGACATCTCCCGAGACGCCCTGGAGATTGCCCGGCAAAACGCCTGCGCGCTGTCTTCCGAGGTGGCGTTCGCCCAAGCGGACCTGGCTACCAGTTTCCGCTCGGCTGCTTTCGACCTGGTCGTCTGCAACCCTCCCTACGTTCCCCTGGCCGACTTGCCTGGACTCCAACGCGAGCTGCGCTACGAGCCCGCCCAGGCGCTTTTCGGCGGGCAAGACGGCTTCGACGCCTACCGCCGGTTGGCACAGGACGCGGCGCGCATCGTGCGCCCCCGCGGCTGGCTGCTGCTTGAACTTGGATATAATGGCCGATCGGCAGTCGAGGAGATTCTGGGCCGGGCCGACTGGGACGAACCCATCGTTCGGGCCGATTTGGCGGGCATCGACCGGGTCCTGGCCGTACAGCGGCGCTAGGTGGTACTTCCTGCCCCAAGTTATGTGCTGACCAGGATACGGGTAGTACCGTTTGTAGGGGCGGGCCCCCGCGCCCGCCCGCTGCCGATTTGGACCGGGTAGCGCAGGTAGGGATACTGGGCCGCTGCCATGCAGCACCGTAAGCACGTAGCACGCTCGCGCCACCAGATCCCACAACTCAACCGGCGGCTGCCACGAAGTAAGGAGCATTCCCTGTGAAGATCACGAAGGTCGAGGCCTTCCTGCTATCCAGTCCCTTGGACGAGCCGCTGCTCCTGCCCTTCTACGGCGGCGAACGCACCATCCTCAAGCGCGACGCCATGTTCATCCGCGTCACCGCCGACAACGGCCTCAAGGGATACGGCCCTGGACCGGCCCACGAACGCGCCGAGCGCGAAATCAACAAAACAATCGGTCCGTTTCTCGAAGGCCGCGATCCCCTCGCGTGGAAGAGCTTTAACTTCGAAGCCGATCTCGAGATGACCAAGACTTACCGTGCCGTCGAGGTGGCGATCATCGACTTGGCAGCTAAATACGAGGGCGCGCCGATGTCGGAGCTAGTTGGCGGACGCAAGCGCGACCGCATCAAGCTCTACGGCAGCGCCGGCATGTACCAGAGCCCCGACGACTACGCCGCCGAAGCCGCCGCCATCGCAGGCCTCGGTTTCGGCGCCTACAAGATGCGTCCCGCGCGCGGCCCCGAAAAAGACCTCGAGACCGTCGAGAAGATGCGCGCGGCCGTCGGCCCAGACGTCGGCCTAATGATCGACGCCCACGCCTGGTGGCGCATGGGCGACAAGACCTACTCCTACGAAACGATCGAGCAGCTATTGAAGGGCATGGCCGCCTACCATCCCACCTGGGTAGAGGAACCACTGCCGCCCGACGATCACGCCTCCTACCGCAAACTGCGCCAGAGCCAATCCGTGCCGGTCGCCTCGGGCGAGCACGAGCCTGACGAGCCGTCGTTTCTTGATTTGATCTCGTCGGACGCCGTCGACTACGTCCAGATGGACGTCTGCTGCCAGGGCGGCTTCGAGATGGGCCGCCGCCTCTTCGCGGCCACCCAGCAAAAGGGCATTCGCTTCGCGTTCCACTGTTGGGGCACGCTGCTGGAGGTCATCGCCGCCGCGCAACTGGGTGTGTGTTGGGGCTCGAACGTGATTGAATGGCTCGAATACCCCTGCCACGCCAACCGCGGCAAGCCCGGCATGTATCCCTTCCTGGTGGCCGACGACATCCTCACCGAGCCGCTACAAATCGAAGCCGGCGACCTCGTCGTTCCCGATAAGCCCGGCATCGGCGTCGAGATCGACGAGAGCGTGATCGAGCGCTACCCCTATCTGCCGGGCCCCTGGTCGATCTTCAAGATCGACTCACCCCCCGAGAGGCTGGCGATGTCGGGAGACCACAGTGCCCCATGGGTTGACCCCGACACGGGTGAGTGAGGCACTGGCGCTTCCTCACCCGAACAGCTTCAATTGCGAGTCAATCCCCCGCGACCCAACCTCGGCGGCCTCCGGCCGGTAAGGCTCAGGCCCCGAGCCCAACCCAAACCGCTCCTGCACGCGCCGCACCCTCTCGCGTATCCACTTCTCATACTCGCCGCGAAGGTAGGCGTCGTTCCGATACCGGGCCCGATAGCGTTCCGCCAGCGACGGGTAGTGCTTCTCGAGAAACGGAAAAAACTGCCGCTGCGCCGACGGCATCAAGAACAGCGTCCCACCACCGAAGTACCGCGCCCCGGCCGTGGCCGCGGCGGACGCCACCGATTCGAGATTGGCCAGCGAATCCGTCAACAACGGCATGATCGGGTTCGCGAACACACCGGCCCGTATCCCCGCCGCACTCAGCAACCGCACCGCCTCGAGCCGCAAGTCCGGACGCGGCGCGCGCGGCTCCAACTTGCGGGCGAGCGCGGCGTCGGTGGTCGTAACGGTCATGTTGACGTGCAGTTCGTTCTTACGGCCGACTTCGCGCAACAGGTCGAGATCGCGCGTAACGAGGTCCGATTTCGTCGTGATCGACAACGATCGTCCCGCGCACTCGGCGAAGACCTCCAGAATCTCGCGCGTGGTTCCAAAGCGCCGCTCCGCCGGCTGATAGGGGTCGGTGCTCGTGCCGATTGCGATCGAACCCTCGCGGTGGCGCTTCAACTCGTCCCGCAGCAAACGCGCGGCCTCGGCTTTCGAGTAGATCCGCTCCTCGAACAGCCGCCCGTCCTCCATCCCCATGAATTCGTGCGTATAGCGCGCATAGCAGTACTTACAGCCGAACTCGCAGCCTCGATAAGGGTTGATCGTCCAGGTGAAGCGCATCTCGGGATTGGAACAGCGGTTGAGCACGCTGCGCGTCGGCAGCTCGAAATAGCGCACCTTCGACTTCGACGCCAAGACGGTTGCTGCGCCAGGCGGGCGATTCCCACCAGTTGCGGAGCGCTGCCGGTCTCGAAGAGCACATCTTTATATTCTCTTTTTGTTCGCCCACATGTCAAGCCTGACGACGGTACAAGAACGATCGAGCCTCTGCGAGCTTAAAACGGCTGTTCAGAGCTGGCGTGGCCTAACGGCCCGTGGCGGAAGTTCGAAGCTTCCCTTCGGGGACTGCCACCCTTTTTCGCGCGTCCACGGAATCAACAGCTTGCCCTATCTTTCGTGCGCGAAAAAGGGATGGCTGTCCCCAGAGCACACATTTACCACGGGCTGCTAAGCCTCCCTGGGCTTGCCGAGAACCGATTCCTCGGTTCTCAGGTCCGCGAGCCTTAGCCGCTGCTCGGTGGTTTGCCATCCTGAGTCCCGAAGAATCGAGACTCGGCAAGGCTGGAGCCTTACGCCACAGTTCGCCCGAGCACTCCTTCAAGACCCGACACCGTTGCTCTCATAGCGCTTCGATCAAATGGCTCATTCCAGTGCGACAGCCGCCCCCACCGGCCGATAGAGATCCTAAGGCGAAAAGCCCGCAATGAAGGGATGTCCGGTATAATCCAATCCATCAGCATGCGCACGGCTCCGACAACTCGTCGGCCTGTGACGGCTCTTGCAGCCGCGCTCGTATGCGTGTCGCTCGGCCCGGCACAAACCCTGATCCAACCTTCGCTTGAGAACGGTGCAATCCGGATTCTCGGCATCGACCGGGCCATCCTCGCCTCGCCGGACAAACGCGACGACCTGCCCTGCACCGTCACGCCCGCCAAGGCGCGGCTCGGTTTCGACTTGCAGTTCACGGCGGGCTATCTGACGAACGTTCCGCTCCATTCGATCGCCGGAAACGGCAACGGGCTGCGGGTGTTATTCCGCATCAAGCCCCTCGACGGCAAGAACCGCGAATTCTATTTCTGGGACCGCTACAATGTCCCGCCAATCAAGCCCGACGCCGAGGGCGAAGCGTCGATCCCAGGCCGCTACAAGCTGGGCCCCGGCAAGTATCAAATTGATTGGTTGATGCGCGACCAGGCCGAGCGCGTCTGCTCAGCACACTGGAAGGTCGAGACCTCGATCCCGGGCCTGATCGAGCAGCGTGCGGCGACCCGCGACCCATTCACGGTCGGGCCGAATGAAGTCGAGATGTTCCTCGAAGAGCCCCCCGTTCGGCGCACGCGCGACCCCAAGCCCTTGCACGTCAAGCTCCTGGTCAACTTCACGTCGACCGACCCCCGCGACTTGCGGCTGCGGCCCTACGATGTGCAGAATCTCGTCTCGATCCTGCGCGCGATCTCGCGCGAGCCGCTGATCGGCTCCTTCAGCCTAGTCGCGTTCAACATGCAGCAAGAGCGAGTGATCTTCGAGCAGCGCAACGCGCACCGCATCGATTTCCCCAAGCTGGGCGAAACGGTGGAGGCGATCGAGGGCGGAATGGTCGACTTCGCGCAGCTCGCCGACGAACAGAGCGCCTCGCGCTTCTTGACCGACTTCTTCACCAAGGAAATGAGAGAGCCGGACCAAGGACCTCGCCCGGACGCGGTGATCATTCTCGGACCGAAACTGATGTTGGAGAAGAAGATCTCGAAGCAGGTCCTGCTCGAGAACCCGCATGTCAACGCGCCGGTCTTCTATCTGATCTACAACACCGACCCCTATGTCTATCCCTGGCGGGACGCGATCAGTAACGTCCTCAAGATCTACAAGGGTCTTGAGTACACGATCTCCCTCCCCAAGGATTTTGGCCGCGCCATGAAAGACATGTTGGAGCGCGTGAGCGGCCGCGAGCCCCCGGCCCGGGCGTTCGTGGACCCGCAACCGTCCCCGGGTAAAGTGGGGGCCGTTCAGTAGCGGCGGACCGCTCCGCACCCCCAATCTCCCGTGACCACTCGACCCGCCACTTCGGAGCCGCGGGTGGGAACCCGCGGTCCCCTCCAAGCAGCGCAGCAACCCCAGTGCGCCGCCGATGCCCGGCCCCCCTCTCTCCTTTTCCCGGGACGAAGCCTCCGGACTCTACGATTGCGATTCGCGAAATCCGCTAGAATCACCCTATCTACCCAAGGGAGCACAACTCATGAAATACGTCATCGTCGTTTTGCTGGTCATCATGGTCGCCTGTGGCGCCGGTCTCTGGTACTGCGGCCAGAAGGCGGTCGAAATCGTTGACGAGGTAACCGACGAAGGTGGCAATATCTCCGACCCGTTGGGCGCGCTATCGGCTCTCGGCGGTATGGCGAATGATCTCGAAAAGCTCGGGGAAGACCTCGAAGGTCTGGAGCCGACCGACCCGGTGCCCTTCCAGGTGTTGATCGACGCTCTCGCCAAGGTCCCCGACGGCTGGACCGCCCAGGACGCCCGCGGCTCGATGCAAAGCATGGGCAACTTCAAGATCAGCCAGGGAAGCCGCCGCTACGAGAACCAAGCCGAGGGCAAGACCATCGACATTACCATTAGCGATTGGGCTTTCAACCAGGCTCTCTATGCGCCCTTCCTCCTCAGCACGAACTTCAGCCAGGAGACCACCGAGGGCTACAACAAGGGCATCAAGGTGGGCGGGGATCCCGGCCGCGAGGAGTTCACGTTCGCGCGGAAAAGCGGCGAGAGAACCATGCTCCACCGCAAGCGGTACAACATCAACATCAAAGGCAGCGGCATCGAAGCCGAAGAGCTACAGCAGTGGTACGAGCTAGTTCCCAAGCAAGACCTACCCGAGTAGCCCCCCACGGAACCCTGCCACCCGTCCCGGCGCATCGTGCTGCCGGCTTGTTCAACTGAGCGGCTCGCCGACACGCGGGGCACGGAGCGAGTTTGACGGCTGCGGCGCCTATCCCCTTCCGGTTCTTCCGGTCAATGCTCAGCAAGACTGCCGAAAACCGGCTGGCCGTGTCGACGTTCTCAGGTCACTTCTTTTCGTTCGGGGAGGTTTTTTCGAGGTCGGCGATGCGGCCGGCGAGGGTGCCGGAGCGGTAGGCAAAGTCAAGGGCGGTGCGGATGAGGGCGGCGCGGCCGGACTCGATGGCCCGGTCGGAGTGGATCAGCTCGTCCATGACCGTCACGGCGTCGGACGCCACCTGTTGCATCTGCAACGCGGCGCGGTCGAGGGCCCCTTGGCGCAGTTGGCGGACCTTGGTTTGGAACGTCCTGTTCTGGCTCAGCCAGCGGTGGATTGAGCGCTCGCTGACGCCGGATTGGCGGGCGGCGGCCGCGACCGAGCGTGCCGAGATCAGGGCGACCAAGGCCAGTTGCTGGCGCTGCGTGAGGGCCGGTTCCGGGTCGGCGGACGCCACCGAGAGCTCGTTGGCCGGCTGGATCTGGCAGGATTTGGCAGGATCTGTCAGGATTTGGCGCGGTTTTGGGGATGTTTCTAAGGATTCTTTATATTCTTCACTCATGGGTCACCTCGCACGGGCACCGGTGCGGATCGGTGACTTGGGCTGGGATTGTGGTGTTGCACTTGTTGTGCCTGTTGAGCGATGATCGCCCGTAAGCTTTCCTCGCTTCTAGTGTAAGGGCCGATGGTCGGGCGGCGGGATGGCTGGCCAGGTAAGTAGTTGAAAGGATGGACGAAATTGTTTTTGAAAGTCTGTGACCGGCAGATGGGGCGGCATGGCCTGGCTCACAATTGGGGTTCACGTCAGAAAGTTCCGTGACTGAAATGGGGAGGGAAGGCCGCGGATCTCAAAACCGAAGGGCGGGACAAGAGCCGAGCAGGGCTCGGCTCGGCACGCCACGGGCGTGCCCCACGTGGAGCGGTATTCGCGGCGATGAGCGGGGGTCTCGGGCTTGAAAACGGGTCCGTCCTGGAACGTCCCCTGTTGCCCCTTGGAAACATCACCCGCCGGAACTGGCGGCGGACGCGCGGGCGCTTAAGCCCCTCTCGGGCGTCAACATCGCTCGAAACTCTTCCACTTGCGGGCGGTCCAGAGGGATCTTGTGGATTGCCAGAATCAACTCGAACAGGCGGGCGAAGTGGGTTGTCTCTTTGCGAAAGTCGAGATGCACGGACGATCCAAAGAGGGCTGGAAACGACTTGGCCTTCGTGCCTGTCCGCAGCAGCGGCATCACGCCCTCACGTTGTGAGCGTTTTCCGCCAAGACGCGTCGTGATCATCCCCAACTCGGCGGCGACGACCGCGCCTTGATCTTCAGCCTTGTATTTCTTCAAGTACGCCGCGGTCCCGACAGCCGCGACGAAGTCCGCTTCGTCAATACGTTGGATGAAGCGATTGATATCTTTGCCGGGACCACTAGCCCACCTGTCAAAGATGACATCTATGTCCGCGGCGCGTAGGTCCTTGGCCAACTCCAGCACCCACTTCTCAAGCTTCGCTGTCCCCCAGGCGTAGCTGATGAAGCAACTCGGCTTCGCCTCGTCGCCCCGCTCGTGCCGGAAGCTCTTCACCCAACTCAACGCCTCCTCGTATTTCGTACGGGCCAGGGCCACTTGGCCGGAACGCTCGACGGCCTCCGGGAACGCACGCGCTACGGCAGCCCCGATGGCCACTGCTTTGGGTGTTTGTAGCTGCTTCCCACAGCCGTTGCAGAAGAAGTGCCGCTGCTTCTCGTTGATCCAACTCAGGACCACGTTGCGCTGCTGACGCCGCTTACACTTCGGGCAGTCCACCACCGGCAAGCACTCGATCTCCACCCGCGGACAGCGCGAAAGGAACCACTCGAAGGTCTCCTGGAACTCCGTCCGGGCCTTCGGCAAGGTTTTGCGATCGTAGTACAGCACCAGCTCAATCTCGCCCTGGCGCTCGTCGATTCGCCGGAAGCCGCACACCTGGCCCTCGCCCATTTCGAACTGCGCCTGCTTTTGCCAGTGATGGTCCCGCGAGATTGCGTTCGTGTAGCCCAGTTGGACCACCAGCGAAGCGTAGACGTTCTCCACGGCCCCGATGATGCGGTACGAAACGTCGTCTGTCTTGTCCGCTTCGGCGTCGCTCGGGCGTTTTTCATTGATGAGCGATGGGAAGATCAGCACCCCCTTGTCATTGACGCTCTCGCGAAAGCAGAGCGTTTGCCGGACGAACAACCGCGCCGCGGCGTCGAGCAGCGTCCCTTGGTCGGCCTTTTCCAGCTTGTCCAACTCGCCGAAGGGGTACTCTCCGGCCAGCAGCTTCGCCTCCTCCAACAGCCCGAATCCGCGCGGATGGCGCCGCGCTTCGAGCACCATCGACGAGGCGAGGTTGGTCAACAGATCCGGCGCGAGCAGAATCGACTCCTCGCCGCTGGTCTGGCGCAGCCGGGTCACGTAGCCGTGGTCAGCCAAGCGGTCAACGGCCGTCATCATCTCGTCGTCGCTGAATTGCCACTCCTCATCCTCGGCCTGGAGCAGCCCGCGCAGCTCAGCCGGCGTGACCAGCACCCGCTTCTCCTCGGCCGACTCCTTCAAGCGCAGGACGTAGTCCTTAACGCGCTTGAAGGTCTTCGTCGTCACCGTCGTGCTGAAATCCTGCCAAGTGAGCAATTGCCGGATGCGGGCCTTCAGCTCGTCGATTCCAGTCCCTTGCTTGGCGCTGGTGGCGATGTATTCGCCCCGAATGCCGTGCTGCCGGCAGAAGCCGTTCAACTCGTCGTCGGTGAGGGTGGCCGAGCCGCGGTCGATGCGCGCGCCGACCAGAATGGTGCGACGCTGGGGCCGACTTTTCGAGCGTGACTCCTCGGCGTGCTGGAGCTGTTTGAGCCAGTATTCGACACCGGAGAGCGGCTGCTCGCGTTGGCTCGGATCGAACAGCAGCAGCCCCAGGTCGACCTCGTCGAGGAACAAGGCATGGACGAGGCGATAGTCCGGCTGGCCCGCGAGATCCCACAGAACGGCTTCGCAGACCGTGCCGTCGTCGAGCGTAGAGCAAAGCTCGTCGATGACCCAGAAGCGTTGGCCGTGGGTCGAGTCGTGCTCCTTGTACTCGTTGTGCGCCAGCAGCCAGCCGAGGCCCGATTTGCCGACGCCGCTGTCGCCGACCAGGGCAAGGCGGGCGGTGGTGTAGGGGACGGTTTCGTCCGCTTGATAAATGTGGTTGCGGAGGGCGGCGAAGTCGATTTCCCAGATGTGGATCAGGTTAGCCTCTTCACCGCCGCGCGTGGCCAGCAGGGAGCCGTTGGGGTGGAAAGCTGCCGCGTGGCCGACCCATCGGGAAGTCTCGGCTTCTCCGCCGAATCCGACGGCCCGCCCGGTCGCAAACTCCCACAGGTGGACTGTACCGCTGCTGTCGCAGGAGCCAATCCATTGGCCGGCCGGCGTGGTCGCGACGCCCCTGACAGATTCCGTGTGGCCCTCGAGGGTGCGAACGCTGCGGCCTATCTTCAAATCCCAGATGCGAATAGTCTTGTCGCTTCCCCCCGAGATCGCGTGTCGTCCGTCCGGCGCGATTGCCACGGCCCAAACCGAGTCGACATGGCCCTCAAGCGTATGCAAGGCCTTGCCCGAGCGCACGTCCCAGACGCGCACTGTATTGTCTTCACTGCCCGACACGGCGAGTTGTCCATCCGGGGTCACCGCAACGCTGCGCACCCAACCCTCGTGACCACGCCACGTTTGCTTGCGCTTGCCTGACTTGAGATCCCAAACCTGAACAGCGTCATCCAGACAGCCCGCGATCAGTGTTCGGCCTTGGGAGGTCAGCGCAACGCCGTCGACGCCTTTGCCCACCTCGAGAGTTCGGGTAGCCTCGCCCGATCCCAAATCCCGGACGCAAATCTTCGCGTCGTTCCCCCCGGAGATGATGCTTTTGCCGTCGGGGGTGACGGCCACGCACTTAACACTAGAACTGTGCCCCTTCAGTGCCCGGCGGACTGCGGACGTCTCCCACTCCCAAACGCCGACCGAACCGTCGTTGTTTGCTGAGATCAGAGAGCGCCCGTCCGGCGACCAGGCCAGATCGAAAACAGTATCGGGCTCCCTGAGCACCCGCAGCAGCCGCACCCCCGGCGGCAGGTCGCGCGGCTGCGGTGGGGTTTTCGGTTTCCGTTTCGCCATTTCCCTGAGAATTGTACCCCACTTGATCCGGCTGGTCCGCGTACCGCAACGCTTCTTGGACGCCTGCGGCGGTAATACCGGCACGGCAATGTGTGGGCGGCCGCGGGCGGTCGGGGCAGGCTGAAAGCGCCGGGATAAACCGGCAGAGAGTCGGGGAGGAAAGAGCCCCACAACGAAGGAGTAGCGACCCACGTTGACCTCCGCCCATGCATAAACTCATCGATGGGTGTCGGTCTCTTCGACGAAGAACGCGAGCCGCGAGCGCCCGTGAATCGGGCGCCACAATCATAGCCCATGGATTCATCCATGGGTGTCGGTGGAGGGTGCCGCCACAGCCCCGTTTCCGTCTCTCCTTGCCCGCGGTCGACAAGCGCGTGCAGCGAGAGACGGAAACGGGGGAAACGAGTTGAGGCAGGTGTGTTCGGGACCCATGGATGAATCCATGGGCTATGATTGTTCGGTCCTTGCCGGGCCGGAAAGTGCGGAAAGTCCAGCAACCCCTACTGAGGCCGGTTCAGCGGCCTTACGATCGCGGGCTTGAGCCGGTCCTCGGCGGGCAGTGGCTCCTCGATTTGTTCGAAACAGCCCGGTCGGTCTATGGCTCAAGCCGGTTTGGGCAAGGCCCTCGAAGGGGCCTGATTCATCCACCGGGGGGGGGTATTCTACCAGGCGTAGAACACCTGGCCTAGTTGAAACCAAGACCCGTGAACGGGCCTACTGGAACGTTGGTTAGGGTTGGTGAGAATGGCAGGGCCGGGGAGAATCGGGGCGGGCTTCGAGCCCGTGTCGCAGGACTGGTGTGGTACCTCTGGGGAACCGGGCCACACCTCATAGGGGCATCCTAGAAGCCGGGTCGGCACTCCGAGGGCGTGAACCCCTCCATGGCTGTCGGGGCTCGGTTGCGCGACGGCTTGGCGACCGGTGGCGAGGGCTCCGTCGAGTTCGGTGTTGATTCTGGAGGAGTTACGTGGGTCAGGGGCCCTCCTGAGCGTGCTTGGGGACGCGGTTGCGGCGGGTTTCTGGGGTGTAAGCAGCGTTGTTTCAGTTGCTTGGAGCGAGGACTCGCATTCCGGGGCCGATTTGGCGCGCGCCGGCACCCGCGGTCACAAATCGTATCTGGCTGAAATAAAGACACTTGTGAGATTTATGGCCATCATAACGCCCCGGACGGGGTAAAATTGGAGTAACAAGACAAGCGACTATCGTGTGGGATAGGCCGCAGGGAGTGATTCCCGAAAAGATGCCGCCAGGGGCTCTAGCCGGGCGGTGAAGCATCCGATATTGATTCTCAGATCTACGAACCGCGCTGTGGGGTAGGCGTCGGCCTGTCCCGCGTTGAGCCCGCGCCGGATCTGGCGGGGCTTTTATCCCTCTCCATTGTTGGCTCAAGAACCTGGACCGGGGCCGACCGGGCCCCTGCGGAGGGGATCAGCGCAACCGGACACCCAGCCGTCATGGGCGGGTGCCGGGCAAATTAGAGCCCCAGGCAGATTGAGCTACGGCTCGACCAACGACACAACACTGTTCTATGAATTTCCGCGTCGGCGACACGGTAGGCGGCTACGAGGTGACCGGGATCATTGCGTCCGGCGGCATGGGCGAGGTGTACCGGGTGTGCGACCCCGTCTCGGGCCGCGTCGAAGCGATGAAGGTGCTGCTGGCCGACCTCGAGGCGCGGCCCGAGTTGGCCGACCGTTTCGCGCGCGAGATCCGGCTGCATGCGCAGCTCGACCATCCCCACATCGCGGCGCTCAGAATGTCGTTCGAGTTCGAGGGCAAGCAGGTGATGGTGATGGAAATGGTCGAGGGCCTGACGCTGTCCGAGCGGCTGCGGCGCGGCTTCCTGCCGTTGCGCGAAGCGGTGCGGGTGGCGATCGAGGCGTTGTCGGCGCTGGGCTGCGCCCATGAGCGGGCCATTGTGCACCGCGACATCAAGCCCGCCAACATCATGCTGACCGAGGCGGGCGCGGTGAAGCTGATGGACTTCGGCATCGCCCGCGCCGTGACCGACCGCAGCCTCACGCGCGCCGGCCAACTGCTGGGGTCGCTGCATTACATGTCGCCGGAGCAGGTGCTCGGCGACGACGTCGATACGCGGTCGGACCTCTATTCGCTGGGCGTCGTGCTGTACGAGATGGCGACCGGCCAGAAGCCGTTCGAGGGCAAGAGCGACTACTCGATCATGAAGGCGCATCTCGACGAGCCGCCCGTCCCGCCGGGTGATTGGGACGCGTCGATCCCGGCGGCGCTGAGCGAGGTGATCCTCGAAGCGCTCGCCAAGGAGCCCAAGGACCGATTTGCCACCGCCGAAGCCTTCAGCCACAAGCTGGAGCAGGTGGGTCGAGAGTTACCCGAGGCCGGGGATTTGGCCTCGCAGGGGTGGCGGGCGATGTCGAATACCGATTGCGGCCAGACGATCGTCGAGTTGCCGGCGGTGCCGACGTTGATTGAAACCCATCAGACGACAGAGATCGGCGACGCCGACCTGCATGGGCTGGTTCCCGCGCGCGGGCGCGGCAAGTAGTAGGCCGCGCCGGTCTGCACCTGTAGCCGGAAGGCGCTGTGCGGCCGGAGACATCGACCGGGAGGTCGATGCTGCAGGCCAGGAGGCCCGCGCCACCTGGACGCAAGCTGCCGACTGTTTATTGGCCGCGAAGAGCCGGCGTGAGAGGGCTCCTCAAGCTTGCGGCCACCGCCGCCGCCCCGGCAACGAGTCCGACCCCAAGAATCAACAGCAGCGTCGCCGAGAGCGCTGCCCAGGGGGGCTCAGCCATGCCGCTGAGTAGATGCGGCAGGACGGCGAGCAACGCGGTCACCGTCCCGATGGCGATACCGAACAGCAACAGGAAACCGTTCTCGGCCAGCACCAGCCACGAGATCGACGAGCGGTTGAAGCCCACGGCTTGCAGCAACGCCAACTCGCCGCGCCGCTCCAACACGCTGCGGATCATCACCACCGCCAAGCCGAACATCCCGAGCAGCAACCCGAGCCCGCCGAGCGTCTGGAAGGTATTGAGGTAGGTGTTCTCGACAACCAGATATCCGGCCAGGCGGTCGGCCGTACGGGTGGCGTCGAAGCCCTGGTCGGCGAGTTGCTCTTCGAGCTGCGTGCCGGCGCCGGGTTGGTCGGACTCGATCAGAAAGAAGTTGTAGCCGCCGCGGTCGGGAAACAGTTCGAGGAAGTGCTTCTCGGACATGACGAGTTGCGATTGGAAGAGGCTGCGTGGCATCAGGCCGGCGATGACGAGCTTGCGCGATCGTCCGCGGCCGTCGGTCCAATCGAGTTCCTGGCCGAGGCCGAGATGCAGTATCCACTGGACGGAGTTGGCGTCGCCGAAGACCGGGATGGCGTCGCCGGGGAGGTCGCGGTTGAGGATGAGCCAGGGGTTGGCCTCCTCTTCGGGGGACTCGGCGAGCGTGCCGCCAAACGCGAAGCCGCCGCGCTCGATCAACTCCGTCGTCGCACCGAGCAAGGTGGGCCGCGAGGGGCGGTAGAGGTTGAGGCAGCTCGCGTCCTCGCCGGGCTTGGCCCGCAGGGGGTAGACCTTGGGCGCGTTGGCTGGTTCGCCCTCGGCCTCCCCGTTGTCGCTGTCGAGGGGGCCGCTGTAGATAGGTAGGTCCGATTCCGCCACGAAGCGGAAGCCGCCATTGCCGGATTGGAAGGCGGGTTCTTGGCTAGTGACATCGTGGCGGTTGACAGCGACGGTAACGATGAGGAAGGTCGCACTGGCGACCAGGGCGACGGAGAGGACGCTTCGCGTTGGGTAGCGCGATGCGTTGCGCGCACCGAGCCGAAGCAGCGGCGTACTGCCCCCGCCGCTGACAAGACCGCGCGAGCCGCCAACCAGCGTGGCGCGGAACGCAGCGATGGCGGCCACGAGCAACAGTGCGCCGGTGCCCAAGGCGGCCACGTCGGGAATCACCTTGGCCAAAGACAGGCCCAACAAGGCGACGGCCGAGGCGGCCGATCCGTAGGCGAGACGTTGCGGCCGGCGCGCCGCCCGCTCGGTGGCGGCGACGGAGCGCTCCTCTTCGAGCGCGCCCGCCAGCATCGATCGCGGACTGAAGCGGTGCAGACGCCACAGCGATAGCCAGATCGAGACGACCATCATCAGGAACGCACCGACGGTGCCGAGGAGAAGGCTGAGCGTCCCGACGTGCAATTCGAGGAACGAGCCGCCCACCGCAGCGCTCCACCACGTTCGCAGGCCGTGGACCATCAACGCGCCGTAGCCAACCGCGGCGGGCAGCCCGACCAGGCAGCCGGCCAGCGAGATGAGCGTGCCCTCCTCGAGCAGCAGCTTGCGCACTGACGCCACCGGGTGGCCGGTCGCCAGCAGCAAGCCGATCTCCTTGGCGCGGCGCTCCACACCCAACCGGAACAGCAACGTCACGAGCATGGCCGCCGAGACGATGAGGAACGAACTGAAGCCGATGAACAGGCCCGAGAAGTCCGTTGCGCCGGACGAGGCCTCCAGGCCCTGCGCCTTCACGGGTTGAAAAGCAAGGCCCAGCACGGCGGGGTCGAGCTCGCGGAGGAAGGCCTCGCGGAAGGCTGCCTGTGCTTTTTCGATGGTTTGGTCGCCGCGCGGGGTGAAGCGGATCGAGGTCAACTGGCCGAAGCGGCTGGTCCAGAGCGACTTGGCGGTGTCAAGCGAGACGAAGGCCTTGGGCGCGGAGCGGTAGCGCTCCCAGTAGTCTTCGTCGATGGCGCGAATCTTGGTGAGGTCGACGGGGAACGGCGGGTCCCAGTCGCCCATGCGCTCGGTGTCGCTCATGCCTTTGTAGTCGGGGGCGAGGTGGCGGTCGGCGGCGAGCCCGCCCAGGCGGACGATGCCCTTCAACGAGAAGCGGTGCGTGGCGGTATCGAGGGCCCCGCCGGCGCCGACGACGTAGTAGCTCATCTCGATCGCATCCCCGACGCTTGCGTTGAGGTCGCGGGCGGCCCACTCGTTGAGGAGCATCTCGTCGCCTGTGAGTGACGGGGCGGGCGCGCCGTTAAGCAAGAGGAGAGAATCATTGGGCGCGGCCCGGTCGAGGCCGATGGCGGTCACGGTCGAGTAGGGGATCTCGCGATCACCGGCGCGGAGGGTGTTGGCCAGGTACGTCAGGATTGGCATCGCTTCGAGGTTGGCCTTTTCGGCCGCCCGCAGCGCGGCTTCGGCGACGGGGATTTCGAGCACGATGCGATCGGTACCCAGCGAGAACGACTCATCGAGCCCCTGGGTCGATAGGTTACGCGTGGAGAGGTTCAGATCGCCCAGGGTCAACACGTCCCGCAGGATGCCGTTGAGCTGTTGCGCGTCCGCGTCGCTGCCTGCGACGAACAACGCATTGGCGCGTCCGTTCTGGTCGAGGGCGCGTTGAACCGCATCAAGTGGCAGGTACGCGTTGAAGGGCAACTGCTGGCTGGGCGAGAGCCCGAAGCGGCCCGGCCCACGGTTGGGCACGACGGAAGCGACCGTGAGCCGCAGGGTGCGGACGTTATCACCTTTGCGTCCCATGACCGACTCGCTGGGGACGAGCGTGTCGGTTTGGAAGCGCAGCAGAACGCTGTCACCGGCGGCGGCTCCGACCTCACGCGCCAGCGATTCATTCAGCACAACTTCGCGGGACTTGGGCAGCGGTAGCGGTTCCTTGTAAAACGATGCGAAGCGTTCGTCGATGCCGTGGATGTTGACACGCGACGCCCGCGCGCCCGAGGAGGCCGCTTCGACGCTGCCGCGAATCAGGACGGCCGGGGCGGCGCGGTCGAAGGCGTAGGCGAAGTTGGTGGCCTCGGCGAGGTCTTCAGCCAAGTCCTCGCGGAAGTAGCGGTCGGTGACCATCGCATGGTCGATGGCGCCGAGGCGGTCGAGGGTCAGGTCGCGCAGGCTGCCGCGTACGGAATCGCCGACCAGCAGCGCACCCGACAGCACGGCCGTTCCCACGGCGACGCCCAGAGCGACCGAGAGGTGAATGCCCCGGTAGTGGCTGAGCGAACGGAAGAGGAAGCGTCGGGGGGTCAACATCGGGGCACAACCATGATACGAAACCGGGCAAATGACCGGATTTCTCGCAAAGGCGCAAAGGACCACGAAGCCGCCAAGAGAAATCCAATGTAAGACCTTCTTTGCGTTCTTGGCGGCTCTTCGCGCCTTTGCGAGAAACGGGCCGCTGCTACTATGGACCTGTGTCCTGCCGGAAGGATAGCGTACGCATCGAATGAACGCCGAACTCGTTTGTTTCACGCCCGACTGCGGCAAACGCTACCGCCTTGACGAGGTGGTCTACCAATGCTCGTGCGGCGGTCTGCTCGAGGTGCGCTACGACTTTGGACAGATCGACCCCTCGGGGCTCGTGGAGGTGTGGCAGGCGCGGCGGCAGAGCCGTGAGCCGCTCGACGTCAGCGGCGTTTGGCGCTACCGAGAGATGTTTCCGTTTCTCGACGATCCCTCGCACGTCGTCACGCTGCAAGAGGGCAACACGCCTCTGTTCGACGCGCCGCGCGCCGCCGCGTACGCCGGGCTCGACTTCATCCAGTTCAAGCACCAGGGCTACAACCCGACCGCGTCGTTCAAAGACAACGGGATGACGGCCGGGGCGTCCCAGGCGCACAAGCTCGGCATGCACCGCGTGGCCTGCGTCTCGACAGGCAACACCTCGGCGTCGATGGCGGCGTACGCAGCGGTCGGGGGCATGCGCGCGATCATCTTCATTCCGCACGGCAATATCGCCTACGGCAAGCTGGCGCAGGCGCTCGAGTACGGCGCGGTGACGATTCAGGTGGAGGCGAATTTCGATCAGATTCTGGCGCTGGTGCGCGAGCTGGCCGAGCGTTCGGGCATCTACCTGCTTAACTCGATCAACCCGTTCCGCATCGAAGGGCAGAAGACGATTGTGATCGAGATGCTCGACCAGCGGGGCTGGCGCGTGCCGGACTGGATCGTGCTGCCGGGGGGCAACTTGGGCAACATGTCAGCGCTCGGCAAAGCGCTGCGCGAGTTGAAGCAGGTCGGCATCATCGGCCGGCTGCCGAAGGTCGCGGTCGTTCAGGCCGAAGGCGCATCACCGCTCTATGAGCTATTCCACCGCGAGGGGCGCGGCGCGATCCGCAACGTCGAGAACCCCGAGACGCTGGCGACGGCCATCCGCATCGGGGCCCCGGTGTCGTGGGAGAAGGCGCTCCACGAGATCGAGACAAGCGGCGGACGGGTCGAGCAAGTCACCGAGCAAGAGATCGCCGACGCCAAGGCCGTCATCGGACGCTGCGGGATCGGGTGCGAGCCCGCCTCGGCGGCGAGTCTGGCGGGCGTGCACAAGCTTACCGCCCAGGGCGTGATTGGTTCCGACGAGGAAGTGGTGGCCATACTGACCGGCCATGTTCTGAAGGACCCCGATTACGTCTACCGCTACCACACCGGGCAACTCGAAGCGCCCGACGGCAGTAAGCTCGAGTCGACGTTCGGCAATCGTCCGGTGGTCATGCCCAACGACGCGGCGAAGATCGCGGCGTTTCTCGACTCGACCGCGGATTGAGGCGGTCTGTCCGGTTGTGGGAGCCATCGCGGGGCGCCGATCCGCCGCGCCTTGGCCTCGTCGCGGATCAACTCTTGTTCCACTGCGGCCGGACCCTGCTTGCGCAGATTCCTGACCTCGGCTCTCACATGCGAGGCCGAGTGATCGACGCCTACCTCCACACCCACCTGGAACGCGAATGACGCCGGGCCGTACTCGTTCTCGGTTTGCATGAGAGATGCCGCCGCATCCTGCCCAACCAGCCGGACGGCTTTCACGCGTCCGTCGGTCAGCCGCATCAGAAGATAGGGCGAGGGTTCGTGCCCGGCGCGAACCATGCGGACGAGCCCGTCGAGCAGGCCGGCCATCAGCCGGGCCGGGTTGGCGTGCCGTTCAAGGGCGATTGCGAGGGCGGGGCTGAGGCCGGGGGCGTCCACCCAACCCTTATCGGCCGGCCCTGGCGGAGTGTAGCGAGACGCCGAACAGCACCAGATCGAACTGTAGGGGCACAGCATGCTGTGCCCACCTGTTCGGCCTACGCAAACGAGGGCGGGGACCGAACGACCCCGACCTTAGCGGCCACGGGTGCAAGTGAGTTGTTCGCCGGGACGGTTGGGGCTGGCCGGGCCGGCGGGCACGGCATGCCGTGCCCCTACATTTCGACCCGTGGCGTTGCCGGTTTCAAGCAAGCTGGGCGATTTCGTCACGCAGGTAAGCCATCGATTCGTTGATCATCCGATCGGCGCCGGGGGCGAAGTCGAAGACTTCCATCGAGACCCAGCCGCTGAAGCCGCGGTCCTTGGCCACTTGCAGCACCGGCTTGAAGTCGTAGCCGCCACCGGGACGCGCGTAAGAGCCGTCAAGCTCGTTGACGTGGATGTGGCGGATGTGGTCCCAGTGCTTTTTGACGAGCGCCTCGTGAGGCCCGGTCTCGTCGATGGCGTTGTGGCTGTCGAACATGCTCTCGACAGCCGGGCTCGCGATGCGATGGACCACTTCGATCGCCTCGTCAAGCGAGCGGATCACGTCGGACAGCGCCGCCGGGAGCGCCTCGACGCACAGGGTGACGCCGTTCGCTTCGAGGTGGCCGGCGATCGATTGGACACCGTCGATGAAGTTCGCCGTGGCCTCCGCGACTGACAGGCCGCCGGTGGTCCGCCGCTGGTTCGGGGATCCGAAAACCATGACGCCGCCGGTCACGCCCTCGGGGCGCAGCTCGGCGCAAAGGTCGACCAGTCGCCGCACGTAGTCCCAACTGTGGCGTCGGACGCCTTCGTCGGGCGTCGTGACGTGCAGGCCGTCCGGCCCGACGGTAAGCCAGTGCAGGCCGACGAATTCAAGGCCTTCGGAGACGATGATGTCGCGGACCTCGCGGCGACGCTCGGCTGAGACCGTGGTAGCGTCTTTGGCGAGTGTGAAGGGAGCGATTTCAATGCCGTGCCAGCCGGCTTTCTTGAGTGCGCGACAGGAGTCGGCGAAGTCCGTACCCTCGAAGAGTTCGTTGCAGACGGCGAGTTTGAATTCGTAGTTCGAGGCCATGGGGTTTAAGGTGATGGGGACGTGGGTCGAATCAATCGCTTCGTCTAAGAAGAGGTCGACCCACCCGCCACTCGGAGCCGCAGGCGTCAGCCTGCGTTGACCAGGTTCGGACGGCGTCTCAGGTCGCGGCCGCGAGGCCCGTCGCAAAATCTACGTCGCGTCGGCGAAGCGGCGGGCGACCTTCCGAAAGCGGGTTGTCTTGGGCGGCGGCCCACTCTCACTCTTCTGGGTGATAGCTGAGTTCGGACTGGTAGGTCCAGATCTTAAACTCGGAATGCTCAATCAGCGGAAGTAACTTCTCAATCCACTGGCTGCGGGCGTCCTCGCTCATGCTCTTGGACAACCAGCCTGGACCGTCCAGCTCTGCCATCTTGTCGATCGGATACCAACTCAAGAACGTCCTTCGAGAGCCACCGTATCTGATCCTATGAACGCCATAGGCCGGCATCCCCGCCTTCTTGTATGCCGCAACCAGTTCCTCCAGGTGGGATATGTATTCGTTTGCCATCCCGACACGCACGCGAGTCGTGATCGTCCGGAGCCTCTTGGGTGGCTGCCCACCACCACCAATGGCCAGTTCAGGGATTGGTCTCCTGATCGTAACTCGCACGCTGTCGGTACATTGTCTCCTTCTCGCGATGAGTCCGGCGCGCTCGGCTTCCGACATCCCCCTCCGCGCGGGCCCCGGTGAATCATATTCGGCATAGTTCTCCCTGGGAAACACGATCGCATACTCAAGCGGGTTGCCGATTCGATTCCACCAGACGTGACGCCAAGCGCCACCGGCCTTCTTGTGGGCCTCCGAGAACCGTTTCGTTATCTCCCTCCACTCCGCAACCCGGTCCGGTTTCACCTCAACCTGGACGATTTGCAGCAATGGGGGTGGAGACTGGGCGTTGGCCGCGAAAGTCAGTGCGACCACGGCCAACAACGCTGTAAGAGCTGCACTTCTGAACTTCAAAATGGGAACTCCTCTCCGAACGTACTCGGGCCAAGAGTTTCGGTTCTGGTACTGACCCGGTGACAGTATACACCCGCGCCGCTGCTGAACCTAGCGACTTCGCAAAGCGGATTGGGGAGGCGGTCCCAATCAATTTGGTCGTCTAGGGTCGCTCAGAGCCGCAGGCGTGAGCCTGCGTTGACCAGGTTAGCTGGCCAGCCCAGCGGCTTGGACCTGGGCTGCACGGCCTGCCTGCTGTCAAACAGTCCCGTCGTTACCGCCGCATCTCAGCGCAGGCTAACGCCCGCGGCTCTGAGTCTCGGGTCGCGGCCGCGAGGCCCATCGAACGACCTACTTCGCGTCGGCGAAGCGGCGGGCGACCTCGTCCCAGTTGACGACGTTCCACCAGGCCGCGATGTAGTCAGGCCGGCGGTTCTGGTAGTTCAGGTAATACGCGTGCTCCCAAACGTCGAGTCCCAGAATGGGCGTGCGGCCTTCCGACAGCGGGCTGTCTTGGTTGGGGGTCGACTCGACGGCCAGATTGCCGCCGTTGGCGGTCAGCCAGGCCCAGCCGCTGCCGAAGCGCGTCATGCCGGCCTGGGTGAACTTGGCCTTGAAGTCGTCGAAGTTGCCGAACGCGCCGTCGATCGCGGAGGCTAGCTCGCCCCCGGGCGCGCCGCCGCCGTCCTTGCTCATGAGCTGCCAGAACATCGAGTGATTGGCATGTCCGCCGCCGTTGTTGCGGACCGCGCCGCGAATGCCCTCCGGCACGGCGCTGAGATCGGAGATCAAGTCTTCAATCGACTTCGCGGCGAGGTCGCCGTGGTCGGCGAGCGCTTTGTTCACGTTCGTGACGTAGGCGTTGTGGTGCTTGCCGTGGTGAATCTCCATGGTCCGCGCGTCGATGTGGGGCTCCAACGCGTCGGCGGCGTAAGGCAGGTCGGGGAGAGTGTAGGCCATGGGGTCAGCTCCTTGTCGTGTTTCCTTATCGTGTTGTTTGGTGATTGCGTTCCGTATGGGGTCCGGCGCGCTGGCCGGCGACACAGGTCGTGGCGACGCAGCTCGTGGCGGGGCACCTTGGGTAATCCACCATCTTACACCACCGGGAGTGTCAGGCTGCCACCGATGATGCGTCCTGAGGCTGGCGTAAAGCCGTAACCTTCCCTTGCCGCCGACCGCCTTGAAAAGTAGCGACTTAGGTGTCGTGCGCGTCTGGTAAACTCTGAGTGAAATATGTGTTGGCGGCGTTTGGCCGCACGGAGCGAGGTGTTGGTCATGAACTCGACTAGCTTGCCCTGGGGCCGATTTTTCAGTACCAGTCCGGCGTTGCCGCAGGAGACCGAGCCGGTCCCCCGAGGCCCTAGCCTCGAGCCATCCGCGCCGAAGCCGCCCCAGCGTCCGAACACCCGCCTGGCGTGGGGCTTGACGCTGGTGCTGGCCGCCGGCGTTGGGATCGGCGTTTGGGCCGGACGCGACCAGATTTTCTCTCCAGGCACGCAGGGCGGCATGACCTCGGTACCAACCGCCAAGGTCGAGTTCGAGCAATTCCGGCGGAGTCTGCGCGTGAGCGGGACGATCGCCGCCAAACGATTCGCCGCCATCCGGGCGCCCCGCATGCGCGGCGGCAGCGAGGGCCGCCGGTCGCTGACCTTGATCGAGTTGGCCGACGCGGGTTCGGTCATCGAGGCGAATTCGGTGGTGGGCACGTTCGAGAATCGCTGGCTCGAGGACCACATCGACGACAAACGGTCCGAACTGACGCAATCGAAATCGGCGGTCGAGAAGCGCGGAGCCGAGATCATGATCGAAGAGGAGACCCAGCGGCAGTTGCTGCGGGTGGCCAAGGCGGAATGGGAAAAGGCCGAGTTGGATCTGGGCACCGCCGAAGTGCGCTCCGAGATCGAAGCCGAGAAACTGAAGCTCGCCGTCGAAGAGACCAAGGCCAACTTCCTTCATCTCGAGCAGGAGCTGAAACTTCAGCAGACCGCCGACGCCGCCGAGATTCGCAGCCTGGAGCTTGTGTCGGACAAAGACGCTTTGCACGTGCGCCGGCACATGAACGACCTCGAGCGGCTCAACACCCGTACGCCGGTGGGCGGCCTCGTCGTCATGGAGTCGCTCTATCGTGGCGGCGGACAGTTTGAACAGGTGGAAACCGGCGACCAGGTCAGCCCAGGCACGTTTTTCATGCGTGTCGTCGACCTTTCGAAGATGGTCGTCAACGGGGTCGTCAACCAAGTCGACAGCCAGAAAGTACGGCTTGGCCAAAAGGCGGAGATCCGGCTTGACGCCTATCCGGACCTGCTCTTGCCGGGCCGGGTGACCGCCATTAGCGCCATGGCCAGTAGTACCGGCGGCGGCTCACGCTGGAGCCGCAGCAACCGCGACGCCTACGTCAAGCTCGTGGGCATTGAAGTGTCGATCGATGGGGCCGACAAGAGGGTTATCCCCGACCTCTCGGCCAGCGCCGATGTCGTGCTCGAGCAGAAGGCAGACGCGCTGCTTGTGCCGGACGCTGCCGTGGAGCACCGCGACGGCAAGGCCTTCGTCTACGTACGCGCGGGCGAGGACTTCACCGAGCGCGAGATCGAGATCGGCGAGCGCAACGAAGTGCAGGCCGTTGTGCTGTCAGGACTCTCCGCGGGTGAGGAGATTGCCCTGACGAGGCCGATGCCGCAGGCGTGACGCTGTTGCGATGACTCGAAGCGCATGTGGCGTAAGCCTCCGGCTTGCCGAGAGCCGATTCCTCGGTTTTGAGATCCGCGGAACTGAGGGGCGCTAAACGCCCCTCAGTGCTGACACCCAGTGTCAAGCCCGGCGGCCGAAAACCGACACGAAACTGAACTTTCTTCGCTATCCTGGAATCAAATTGAGCCACTACCCTTTAGTCGACAGGCGCCCGCGCGTCAGGTGAATCTGCGGACCCTTCGCGCCGCGCTCGGTCCAGGCAACATACACGCGGCCTACTGTACCGCCGGCGACAGCCGGATAGGAGATCGCCTTGGCATGTCCCGAAATGGCCTGCGGTACGCCCGCATGGCCCTCGGGGCTGATCTCGACCAGGTACGCCCCCGCCGGGTTCCAGCCCGACTTCTTCACCGGGTCGCGGCCCTGGAACGTCAGCAGCAAGCGCCCGTCCCCGGCAAGCGTCAGGGCCGGGTGGTTGGCATCGAGAATGTCGCGCGACACAACGGCCGGCTGCGAAAAGCTCTTGGCTCCGTCGTCGGACCACGCCAGCCGGACGCCCGGGTTCGACCCATCACCGTCTGAATACCAGGTGACGTAGAGCCGATTACCCGTGCTCGCCATGCTCGCGCCGGAGTGCGGGCACCCGTTGATCTTCCAGCCGTCTTCGGCCGCGCGGACGGGTTCCGAGAAGGTGGCCCCTGCGTCCGCTGAGGTGGCGACCACCATGTCGCGGATGTGTCCCGGGAAGACGTGTCTCCACGAAACGTGCACTTCTCCGCCGGGACCGAAGCCCAGGGTCGGCCGGCAACACGGGCACACGCCCGTCGCGACGCGGACATTCTTTCCGAACGTCACACCGCGGTCCTCGGACTTCGCCAGGTAGACGGCCGACGTGCCCGGCGGCCCCATCTTGCGGTCGCGCCCGTCGAGCCAGACGGCGTAGACGTCACCGCGCGGCGAGACGGCCATCGACGAGAAGGCGTTGGTTGAGGGCTTCTCTTTGTCGGTGACGCGAAGCGGCTCATCCCAGGAGTGTCCGAAGCGTAGCGAGCGGGCAAACATCAAGTTGGTCCCCATGCCTTCGCCGGTGCTCTCCTCCCAAAGAGCGTACATCTCGGTGGAGCGGCCAAAAGCGAAACTCGGGCTGTTCTCCCCGTGCGAGCTGACCCGGGCCTCTTTGGCGCTGATCGGCACCGGCGGCGCAAAAGAGTCGCCGCCATCGTTGGAAATGGCGAGCCCCAGGCGCGAGTGACCGTGATCGCCCTGGACGGCCAGCATGTAGACGGCTCCGGACGCCCGTAGAGCCAGTTTCGGATCTCGCGTGGGTGCTCCATACATGGCGAGGGGCGTGCTCGGTTGCGGCTCGAACCGGTAGCCGCCCGAGCCCCCGGGAGCGCCCGATGCAGCCAACAGCACGAACACCGAGGTCAGCGTGATCAGCGTGATCAGCGTGATCAGTGTGAAGCCTATCGTTCTTGCTTTCATGATCGTCTCCTAGAACACAAACCGCAGCGCGAGCTGAACGCGGCGGGGGTCGAACGCCTCCAGCGCCCGCCCAAAGTTGGGCGAGGTCAAAATGTTGTCGACGACATCGAAGTTCGTCGTATTGAAAAGGTTGAAGAACTCTCCGCGGATCTGCACCTTCTTGGTCTCGTCGATGCTGAAATTCTTCGAAACCGAGACATTCCAACTCAACAGGGTGTCGCTACGTTCGGTATTTCGTCCGAGGGTGCCGAGAGTGCCCTCCGCGGGTGTGACATGCGCCTTGGTAAAGCCCTCCGCCAGACGAACCGGTATGTTCGACGACGCGTCGCGAATCAGCGAGCCCGCCGGCTCGTGGATACGGTTGTTGTCGCTGCCAGTGGGGTTATTGGTTCCGCTGAACAGGCTGTACGGCCGGCCGGACTGCAGCGTCGTCACGCCGGACAGCGACCAGCCGCCCAACCAGCGGTCCTGGCGCATCCAAGGCAGCTCATAGAGGTACGTAAAGTTGAACGCGTGCGGGATGTGGAAGTCGGACAGCCCGCGATCGAGCGCAAGATTCGTCTCGTCGAGCGGCAGGATCGAACGGTCCAGCCTCTGGTTGGACTCGGCGAACTCTGAAACATCGTCAAGGAACCGCGAATAGGTGTAAGCGGCGCGCAACAGAAAGCCCGACGCGAAGCGCTGGGTCAGCCCCATCTGCAACGCGTGGTAGGTCGATGAGGACGATGTCTCCAGCCGATTCACTACACCCACGCTGGGATCGGGCCGCTCCTCCTGCGACAGGTTCTCGCCCCCGTTCGGCCGGCGCGTGCGCGACAGCTTGCGCCCAAGCGTCCCCACATAGGCGACGCTCAGAGTCGAGCCCGGATTCCACAACTCGCGTTCGACGGTGAAGTTGATGTGCTGGGCGTAGGGTGTCAGGCTGCCCTCGGCGGGAATGACCAGTCCGCTCGGCGTCGACTCGCGCGCCCCGGCCAGCAGGTCCGGGAACGAAGGGCGGAAAGCCGAGAGGTTCGTCAACAGCGGCGGGTTGAAGCGCGTCAACCCGAGGAAGGCCATCTCCAGCGCGTTGTAAAAGATTCCGTATCCGGCGCGCACCACGGTCTTCTCCCCCGGCGACCAGGCCAGACCGAAGCGTGGCGTGACGTTGTTGCGGTCGGTCTTGAAGCGGAACTCCTCGGGGATGCGGTCGTGGGATTCCGACGGCGCCGTATTCAACTCGTAGCGAACGCCGAGGTTCAGCGTCAGGTTCTCGGAAATCTTCCAGTCGTCTTGCAGGTAGCTGTGCCACTCCCAGCGGCGCAGGCCGATCAAGGGGTTGCCGATGTTGCGGTTGTAGGTCAGAGGCTGGCCGGCCAGAAAGGCGTTGATGTTGGGGAAGAAGATCTGCCCGCGGAAGCCGTTGTTGACCGCGCCACCGTTGACCTCGACCCGCCGCAGCGCAGAGCCGAACTTCAGGTTATGCCGCCCGCGCGTCATCGACAGGTCGTCGGTGAGTTGATAGTTGTTCTGGAAATTCTGCCGCCCCAGGAACGACAGCGGACCCGCCAGACTCAACCCGGGCACAATCATGAAGCCGATATCCCCGTTGACAGCGGGGTCGCCGAGAAGAGGCGAATCGATAAATGCATCGTCTTCGGTCTGGCGGCTGTACCCCAGCCGCAGCTCGTTGAGCGCGCTCGGATTGAACGCGTAGGTGTGGTGAGCCGCCACACTGCGGGTCTGGTTGTGAATCTCGACACGGCTCTTCACGGTGTTGCCGATGGCGTCGGAGTCGGTCACGCCGTCGGTGTAGTTGGTGCGAAGCATCATCGTCTGCCTCGGCGAGAGCAAGATGTCCGTCCGAAACATATAGGTGTGCTGGTTTACCGTGCGCGGAACGCCCTGCGTCACGATGCGCGAGCCGTTAGGCGAGCGGGGGTACAAGTCCGCCAGAGCTTGTACCGAGGGCACGGCGCGGGCCCGTTCGGCTTCGGTGAGGGTCTGGAAGGTGGCCAGTTCATTGCCGCGGGGACGGAAGGTTTCGTAGTTGCCGAAGAAGTAGGCTTTGTTCTTGACGATGGGCCCGCCCACGGTGAAGCCGGCCAAGTTGGAGAGTTGCGTCGTCTTCTGGCTCTCGAAGGGATTGCGAGCCCGCAGCGAGGAGTTGTTGTGAAACCAGAAGCCGCTGCCGTGAAAGTCGTTGCTGCCTGACTTGCTCACCAGGCTGACGATCGAGCCCGAGTTGCGTCCGTATTCGGCCTTGAAGTTGTGGCTGATCAACTCGAAGCTCTGCACGGCTTCTTGGCTGATCAACTGCTCCGTCACGCCCCGGCCCGCGATCATGCCCGTTCGCGCATCGTTGGTCTCGACCGAATCGATCAAGTAGTTGTTGTTGCGCGGGCGCTGGCCGCTGACCGCGAAGGGCCGGTGCGCCAGCAGAGACAGGGACGCCCCCGGCGTCGTCAACGCCTGCGTGTAGAAGTTGCGGCCCATCCCGCCGGCTTGTACCGGCAGGTCGTTCATCTCGGCGCGGCTGTAACTCCGAGACTGCTTGGTGTCGTCGACCTGCAACGTCGAAGGGGCTTTGGCGACCACCTCGATGGAGGTCTCCAAGTCGCCGATCCGCAATTCGATATGCAAACTCACGGATGCTCCCACCAACAGAGGAAACTCCGCGCTTTGATACGTCGCGAACCCGGCCCTGGTCACCGTGACCTCATAGGTTCCGGGTTCGAGCGCAGGCTGGAAGAACCGCCCTTCGGAGTCGGACTTCACCTCACGCGTCAAGTCTTTCTCGACGTCTCGGATGCGAACGTCGGCCTCGGGCACGACCGCGCCCTGGGCGTCGACGACCGTTCCCGAGACGGCCGCCTTGATGTTTTGGGCGCGGCCGGCATTCCATCCGGCTGATAGGCCCAACACGACTAGGAAACACGCGAGGCCTTTCCCCAAAACTGCCATGCTCATTGCTTCCTCCCCCGTTTTGGCCTTCAAAACGGTTCAAACAGCGGTTTGACTGCAACGGTCAGCGGGCTGTCACCGGGAGGGTGCGCCCACGGACGAATCAACGATGGCCCATCGCGGCCATCCACACGTTGGTTGCTTCAGGGAAGGGTCTGTAGCGAGACCCAGGGAAGTGCAGTCAAACCTGAGGAGGAGGTACGGGGGGAGAAGGGCGAAGCGAGCGAAAGCGGGCTGTGGTCTCTGGCAGAGGTGCTCCCTCGGCGGGAAAGTACACACCATCCGCTAGAGTGCGGTCCGGTAGATAGCGTGTCTCGCCGGTCGCCGCGGCCCATTCCGTCTCGGGTCCGCAGCTTTTCATGGCACAGCCCTCGGCCGGGCTCTCGTTCTCGGCGGGTACAGCCTCGGGAGCTTCGACCGTCTGCCGATGGCAGGCCGGCTTCGGGGACTCGGTCGGCTTTGGGAGCTCTGGCGGCTTGGAATGTTCGTGAGCCGCCCGCGCACATTTCTCAGCGCACACGCACGCTCGTCCATGTTGCGGACAGGACACCTCACTACCGGTCAGCGCCCCCCACAAAGGGGCGACCGGCAGGCCGTTAGAAAGCAGCACAGCGGCAAGAAACACGCTACGCAAGCGGTGGTTGATGTCGGTCATGCCAGAGAACTGGTCCTAATTATACGCTTTCGCCCGAACGGCCACTCAGAGCCGCGGGCGTGAGCCCGCGTTGAGATGCAACGAATGGCAACGAGGGCGCGGTCCGGCATTCGGCACCCGACGCGTCGTGAGGGCGGCACAACGCAACCTCCAGCTAGTCTTACGGACGGATTGCGATTCACTTTGATTCCCGACAAATGCCTTCCCGCCCATTGGTATACTGCTCGCAATGAACCGAACGGCCCGTTTGTGCGCGCCTTTCCTATGCATTCTGCTCCCCCTCGCCGCCGCGGACTGGCCTCAATGGCGCGGCCCCGAACGCGACGGGATTTCCTCCGAAACCGACCTGCTCGCGGAGTGGCCGGCAGGGGGCCCGCCGCTTGTGTGGAAAGCGACCGGGCTCGGCGATGGCTACGCCTCGGTGGCCGTCGCCGGCGGACGCGTCTACACCCAGGGGCAGTTCGGCTCGCGCCAGGCGGTGATGGCGCTCGACGAGGCCACGGGCGAGAAGCTCTGGGAGACGAACAACGGTGGTAGCTATAGCAATCGCCGCGGCTCCGGCCCGCGAGGCACCCCGACGGTCAACGACGGCACGGTCTACGCCCTCGGCTCGAACGGCGCTCTCATCGCGCTCGATCCCGCCCAGGGCAAGCAGCTTTGGACCACCAACCTCCTCGAGCGATTCAACGCGCGCAACATCAACTGGGGCCTCAGCGAATCGCCCTTGATCGATGGGGGCCGCATCATCGTCAACGCAGGGGGCGGCGGCGCCTCGGTCGTCTCGCTCGACCGCGCCAACGGCAACGTGATCTGGAAGTCACAGAGCGACGAGGCGGGGTACTCTTCGGCGGTGGTCACCGAGTTCGGCGGCGTGCGGTTCTACGTCGTGCTGACGGGCGAAGCGGCGATCGGCGTCCGCGAGGACGACGGCAAGCTGCTGTGGCGCTACGATCGCGTGTCGAACAGCACGGCCAACGTGGCTACGCCGATCGTTCACGACGGCCACGTATTCGTCTCGAGTGACTACGGCACCGGGTGCGCACTGCTGAAATTTGTCGCCACCGATGGCGGCGTCGATGTCGAGGAAGTCTACTTCAACCGCGACATGCGCAACCACTACTCGACCGCCGTGCTGATCGGCGATCACCTCTACGGCTACTCCAGCCGCACGCTGACCTGCATGGATTTCAAAACCGGAAAGGTCGCCTGGAAGGACCGCTCGGTCGGCAAGGGCCAGGTCATCGCCAACCGGGAACAACTCTACCTGCTCAGCGAAGACGGCGTGGTAGGGCTGGCCGAGGCCACGCCCGAGGGCTATCGCGAGAAGTCGCGGTTCTCGATCGGCCGCGGCGACTACCCCACCTGGACCCTGCCGGTGATCGCCAACGGCCGGCTTTACCTGCGTGACCAGGACACGTTGTATTGCTACGACGTCCGGGCGGAGTAAGGGCTTTTCGATCGCAGGTCAGCGGGGTCGGCGGACCAAATAGAAGTAGCACCTCGAGGGAGGCGCGCGGGTTTACACCCGCGCCTCTGTCCCGGCAAGGGTGCGGTCCGGCACGAACCGGGGCCACCTACGACGGATGGTGGTCGCCCAGTCCTAGTTCACCTGCTCCAAAATCGCGAAGTCACCTGGGTTCCACGCCTGCGCGATCACGTAATACTTACCCCCATGCTTCCGCAACACGGCATTGTGAATGTGCGTGAACTTCTCGAGCCCCAAATCCTCTTTGATCATCACCGTTGAGATCAGCTTGTCGTTCTCGTAGATGTAGATCGGCGCGCCCTTCGAGGTATCGGGCCCGCGTAGCGCCCCGACAATCGCGTAATCCTCCAGGTAGTCGATGTCGCACGGCAGCGAGCCCAACGGCGTGGCGAGGGTCGAGATGTATTGGCCATGGCGCGTGAAGCGGTCAATCTCGGCATGGAGGCGGTCGGCGACGTCGATGCGCTTTGTGCCCCCCGGAACGGTGATGCCGTGTCCGGTGCCGAACTGCCCGACGCCGGTGCCCTTGCCGCCGAACGAAAGGTCATGCCAGGCCGCCTTAAACGGGTTGGTGCTGAGGATGCGCGCCGTGAGCACGTAGTCGAGCTTCGAATAGCCGGTGGCCACGTAGAGCAGGCCGTCAAGCTGTTCGGTGTCGGTCGGCACGAAGTTCCCCGCCCCGGCGAAGTAGTCGCTGGGCGCCGGGTGACCGAGATCGGTGCCGCCTTCCGGCGCGTCGAGCGTATGCACGAGTTTTCCATCGATGGTCGTGGTGTAGACCTTCGCGGAGCCGTTCCCCGGAAACGTCAGGAACGGCGTACCATCCTTGGCGTACCAGATGGTCGCGTTGTGCATGTTCGTGTCGCGCATGCCAGGATCTGTGTTGAGCATCTTGGTGCTCTTCATGTCCGCGCTGATCTGAATGATCCCGGCTCCCGGAAGCGCGAAGTAGGTCTCGCCCTTACCCGGCCTGCGGTCGATCGCGAAGCCCCCATGCGCGGCCTTGAGCACCTCTTCTTGCTGTGCCTCCGGCGGCAGATGGCTCGAGGTATAAAGCACCCGAAACGTCATCTTGCCCTGCCCGCTTGTGTGGGAAGCCGCGTCCCCGGCGGCATCATGTCCGAGCACCCAACTCATGGCGAGCAAGCTGACAAACAACGCACTGACGGTGAATCGCTTCATGGGGATGAACCTCCTCCTAGAAAAGGCATTAGAACACACCCATCCCTGGTTTTTCAAAGCGGGTGGCAAGCGCGTCGGGACCGGCTACGAGTTGGCGTGGCGGCCACCGGTCGGACCAACTCGGTTTCAGAAAAACTCGGATACCGGCGCGGACCAGCCGGGGAGCAGGGTTGGCTCTTCGAGCCGGTCTCCCGGGCCCAAGGTGAGCGCTGGCTCACCCCTCCGATAGACCTGGATCGAACGGTCCTTGGGGTAGGCCGCCCAAACCGTCGTGGCGCCGGCTTCGAAGTACTGCTGAATCTTGTGCATCAAATCCTCGGCGGTATCCGAAGGAGAGATTACCTCGATCGCCAACTCGGGTGCGCCTGGAACGTAACCGTCCGCCGGGGTCCCTGCAAGCCGCTCCGTACGTAATATCGAGACATCAGGCACGCGGACTGTTGGCGGGTTTCGAGATAGCCGATAGGCGGCTTCGCTCCGGACGCTGAATTGCGTGTGCTGCTTTGCTGCCTCGTAAAGCCGGAAGAGGAACGCGTGAGCCGCTTGGGAATGCAGATGTTTGGGTGGCGGCATCTCGATAAGCTCTCCCTCGCTGAGTTCGTGGCGCATCCCGTTATCGCGGAGGTCTTGGAACTCGGCGAGGGATAACAGCGTCGTCGAGGTAGCCATATTTCTATCCTAGCGCAATGCAAACGGGCCGGCGAGAGCCGAGCCGTGGGCCCGCAAGAGCCCGCGTTCGGAGCCTGTAGCGTGGTCTCGGTTTGAGATCCGCGGCTTTTCCACCGCTAGCCTCGGCTCTATGGGCTCGCCGGTGGGCCTACCGCCAAGCCCGCCCACGCCGGTCCATCATCCCTTCTTGAACAGCGAGTCGAACGCCTTGGCCGTGCTCTCGGACGCCGAGCGGGAGCGATTGACCAGATTGACCGAGGTCCGCGGCTCGAAGAAGTCGCAGAAGTTGGCGCCCTCCTTGTCGGAAACCCACTGGGCTTGCGGTTCGGCGCACTGGTTGTTTTTGCTAGGGTCGAAGAGGCGGCAATTGCGGCAGCAGTGCATGTACATTCCGCACTGATGGCAGGTATCCTTGCGAAGGATCTTGTCGCCGGGGTTCAGTGGGAACTGCTCGCCGCAGCTATGGCAGTTCAAGACCACATTGGTCATAATACGTGCAAGATTACTCCACCTGATGAAGGGAAGCAACGTTAGCACCGGCCGTACGGTCCGCACTGAGTTCGTTCCGCCCCGTCCTTCAGGCTGGAGAGCTGCTTTGGCCGTGTCGGCACTGGCTCTCTTCGCCTCGCTGGCGAGCTGCGGTGGGAAAATCCTCCCGACCTTCTACTACCAGTTGAACCTTCCGGAACCCGCGGCCTCCGAAGCGGCTCCGGGCTCCGCGACGGCGCTCATCATGCAGTTCAAGGCGTCGGAGATGCTTACGCAGGATCGCATTGTGTACCGGCCCTCGCCGGAGGAAGTCGGCTACTACGAGTACCACCGCTGGGCGGAAGACCCCCGCACGACTGTAACGAACTCCTTGCAGGGCCAACTGCGCCACCGCGGGACCTTCAGCCGCGTGGTCGGCTTTGACGGCCGCGCGAAAGCCGACTACCTGATCCAAGGCCGAATCGAGCGTCTTGAAGAAGTGGATTACGGTGGCGGGGTCACGGTCCGGGCCAAGCTGGCGCTCGACCTCCTCAAGCTCCCTTCGCGCGAAACCGTCTGGCAGGGCGTGAGCGAAAGCTCGCAACCCGTCGCCGTCGGGGAAGTGAGCCGCGTCGTCGCCCAGATGAGCGGCGCCGTGCACATGGCCATCGAGAAGCTTGCCTCCGACCTCGACGCCTTCGTACGGTCAGGCGCCCAGGCGGGCAATGTCGCGCGGGCCTCATCGGACGTAGACACGCACGACAGTCAGTAGCCGCCTCCGCGGCAACTCTCGTCACACCGCCGTCGTGACCTGCACGTGAATCATCCGCGTGCGGGGACGATTGTCGAAATCCATCAAGATGATTTGCTGCCACGTCCCCAGTGCCAGTTGGCCGTCGGCGATCGCGATCGAAAGCGACGGCTTCATCAGCGCCGCGCGCACGTGAGCGTACCCGTTGCCATCGTGCCAAGCCTCGTTGTGCTTGTAGTCGGCGTCGAGCGGAGCGATGCGCTCGAGCGCGTTCTTGAGGTCCTCCACCGCGCCCGGCTCGTACTCGATTGTCGACAGCGCAGCGGTCGAGCCGACGACGAACAGGTGTGCCACGCCCTCGGCCACGTTCGAGGACTCGCAAACGCGGCGGACCTCGCCGCTGATATCGATGATGTCGTTGAACCCGCGGGTCGGGACGGTCAGAACCATCCGTCCATTATGGACCGGCGGGGGCCGCGGCTACTGCGGCGCGCTGTTCTTCCGGCGCATGATGATCAGCACCAGCAGAATCACGGCTAGCAGCCCGCAAATCATTCGAACGGCTGAGGGATCCATGGCAGTCTCCTTGTAGGTTTGGTATTAGTCGCCCTTCATCATCGGAATCAGGACGTTCATGATGCGGAAGATGACCGGCCCGACGGTCACCACGAACAGGGACGGCAGAATACAGAAAAAGATCGGGAAGACCAGCTTGATGGCCAACTTGGCGGCCTTCTCTTCCGCCCGCTGCCGCGCTGTGACGCGCATGAAGTCGGCGTGGGTCCGCAGCGTCTGCGAGATGCTCGTTCCAAAGCGGTCGGCCTGCACCAGGGTGCTGCAGAGCTTCTTCATGTCCTCGACGCCGCTTCGCTCGCCCAGGTTCTTCAGCGCTTCGGAGCGCCGCTTGCCGTGGCGCATCTCCAGGTTGGTGATCGCGAACTCGCTGCTCAACTCCGGATACGCCTTCCGCATCTCGCGGCTCACCTGAATGATGGCCTGGTCGAGACCCAACCCCGACTCGACACACACGATCAACAGGTCGAGGGCGTTCGGCAGCGCGCGCGTGATTCTCTTCTTGCGCCGCTTGACGAGCAAGCCCAGCACCTCGTTCGGCACGATGAACCCGAGCCCCGCCGATGCCACGACCAGGAACATCCGGTTGTCGTTGCTCACGCCGAGGCGTATCGACACCAGCCAAACCAGCAGCGGAAGCGCCACTGTTGCCAACGCCTTGAGACCATAGAAAATCTTGAACGCACCCGGTGACCGGAACCCCGCGTTGTAGAGCCGCTGACGCGCCGAGGTGAGGTCCGCCGGCGACGCGGGCACCAGATTGCCGAGCTTCGCGAGGATGTCGTGAATCGCCAGGCTCGGGTGAGGCGCCGGACGGCCCGTGTTGGCGCCGCCTTCGAGGATGCGGTCCACCGTCGTGCGCGGGCTGACCCAGAACTTTACACCCAGGAAGTACAGCATCCCGGTGATCATCACAAACAGCAGGATGGAGAAGGTAACTACCATGAGTGCGCCACCGGTCCCGCCCCTCGCATCACCGTCAGACCTCGATCTTCACAATCTGCCGCATGATGAAATAACCCACCGCCTGGAACCCCAACGCCAACCCGGCCATCCACTGCCCTGCGTACTCGTCGGTGAAAAACAGCATGTGATCGCGGTTGACGAAGTACATCAACAACCCCACCACGCTGGGAATCGCCGTCAGCACCAAGCTCGATAGCCGCCCATGCGCGCTAATCGTCCGACTCTGCCCGCGTAACTTGAAGCGCTCGCGGATGAGCGTCGAGAGCTTATCGAGAATCTCCGCCAAATTGCCGCCCGTGCGCTTCTGCAGTACCACCGCGGCGACAAAGAACTGCACGTCCATTAGCGGCACGCGGGTCGATAGCTTCTCGAGCGTCACGTCGATCGGCAGGCCCAGGTTCTGCTCCTCGAACGTCCGCCGGAACTCGCTGGCCAGCGGATTGGGAAACTCCTTGTGCAGCATCTCGAGCGACACCGAGAACGCGTGACCGGCTCGCATGGCCCGCGCGATGAACTGCAGCGCGTCGGGGAACTGTGACTCGAACTTGAAGATTCGCTTGGAGCGCATCCGGCGCAGCAACAAGAACGGCGCCACGCCCGCCACCGGCGCCGCCGCAAAGGCCGCCACGTGGAACGAAGGGAGCAGGAACCAAATCGCATTGAACGCGCCCAGGCCCAGCAGTAGGGATATGATGCACACCTGCCCCACCGCCCAGCGCATGCCGGCTTGCTCAACGAGATTCTGCACGTACTTGTCGAAACTGAGCTTTTCGAGCAGCCGCCCGAACAGGTCTTTCTTCTTCTCCTCATCCGAGAGGAAGAGAGGCGTTTCGGCGATCTTCGTGTGCGCGGGATCGGCCTTCCCGGCCAGGCGGTTGCGCACTTTCGCGGCGTCGCCCTTGTCGAACGACTTCTGGACGATCAGGTACGTTCCCACCGTCAGCGTCATGATGACGACGAACACGACCACCACCATCAGCATGGCCGCACCTCGCCTCTTTCGCGGCCGCGGTCCAGGCCGTTCGCCCGAGCCGTCGACCCACGCGTCACGGGTTCACCTCGACCACCGAATCGAACAGCTCCGTGGGCAGATTAATGCCCGCGGCGAGAAACTTCTCATGAAACTTGGGCCGAATGCCCGTGGCCGCGAACCGTCCCCGCACCTTGCCCTCCGGCGAAATCCCGGACTTCTCGAACACAAACAGGTCCTGCAGCGTGATCACCTCGCCCTCCATGTTCCCCACCTCGGTGATCGAAAGTATGCGGCGCGACCCGTCGCTCAACCGGGCCGTCTGCACCACCAGGTCCACGGCCGAGGAGATCTGCTGACGAATCGACGTCAAGCTCAGATTCGAGTTCGCCATCGTCACCATGACCTCGAGACGCGAGATCACGTCGCGGGGCGTGTTGGCGTGAACCGTGGTCATCGACCCGTCGTGGCCCGTGTTCATCGCCTGGAGCATGTCGAGCGCCTCTTCCGAGCGGCACTCGCCGATGATGATGCGGTCCGGCCTCATACGGAGCGAGTTGACCAGCAGCTCCCGCTGGCGAACTGTCCCCGAGCCTTCCATGTTGGCCGGACGCGTTTCGAGCCGCGCCAGATGCGACTGCTTGAGTTGCAGCTCGGCGGCGTCCTCGATCGTGACCACCCGCTCGGTCGACCCAATGAAGGGCAATAATATACTTGACAAATCACATGAGATCGCTTATGATTAAAGTATGGAACACGAGCCAAGCACACTTCAAGAGGCGATCCTCTACTTTTCAGACGCTGCCAGATGCCGCGCGTACGTGGTCGCCCGGCGCTGGCCTGAAGGCGTCACTTGTCCGCGCTGTGGAAGCGAGAAGGTCACGTTTCTGGCGAAGTACAATCGCTGGCAATGCAGCAAGAGGCACGACAAGCGCCAGTTCACAGCGAAGACCGGGACGATCTTCGAGGATTCCCCGCTCGGTCTGGACAAGTGGCTCTGTGCCATGTGGCTTGTGGTGAACTGCAAGAACGGCGTAAGCTCCTACGAGGTGCATCGAGCCCTCGGGGTCACCCAGAAGACGGCCTGGTTCATGGATCACCGGATTCGCCTAGCGTTGACGATGGGGTCGGTTGAAAAGCTATCCGGTGAAGTGGAAGCGGATGAGACCTTCATCGGGGGCAAGGCCCGGAACATGCACGCTGCGAAGCGAGCGCACAGGATCACCGGCACCGGCGGAAAGGACAAGACGGCTGTCCTGGGAATTCTGGAGCGCGGGGGCAAGGTCCGTGCGACCATCGTCCCGAACCGCAAGAAACGCGCTCTTCAGCCCGAAGTTCGTAAGCATGTTGAGGCTGGCTCTTCACTCTACACGGACGCACTGAAATCGTATGACGGTCTGAACGAGTTCGAGCATGGCGTGATCGACCATGCGGTAAAGTACGTGGACGGAAAGATCCACACGAACGGCATGGAAAACTTCTGGAGCCTTCTAAAGCGTTGCATCAATGGGACTTATGTTAGTGTCGAGCCATTTCACTTGTTCCGGTACCTCGATGAGCAAGTGTACCGCTTCAACAGCCGCAAACTGAACGATCGTGAGCGGTTCGGCATCGCGGTAGCTGGCATCCTCGGAAAGCGCGTGACGTTCAAGCAACTCACCGGCAACGCCGGCCAGTGCTGAAAGCGAGACCGGCCAAGAGGCAGACCCCGCAAGCGCTAATCGACTTTAGGGGGTGGCCCAAGGCAACTTCTGTGTTGACATTCGCAGAGCGCTATGCGGTACTGTAAGGTAGACCTGAAACTGTGTTCGCCTTTTATTCGTCTATTTTTGCGGGGAAGGGAGGGACCATGAGGAGTCTACGCCAGTTCGACCAGGATGAGGAGAAGCTCAAGCAACTGATCCTCTACATCAGCCAGAAGTGCGCCGACCACAAGGGATTCGGCTCGACAAAGCTCAACAAAATCCTGTACTTTGCGGATTTTATCCACTACGCGAACACAGGGACACCTGTTACCGGCGTCGAGTACCAGAGGTTGCCGTGGGGTCCTGCCCCCCGCCGGATGAAGCCGGTTTTGGACGGCATGCAGGAATCCGGAGAACTTGCCATGCAGCACGGTCGTGTCCTAGGAGGGTATATCAGCAAGAAGCCCGTCAACTTGGCTGACCCGCAGCTTGAACTGTTCTCCGCCGATGAGATCTCCATCGTCGATTACGTGATTGAGCGCTTTGAAGAATTCACGGCTGCCGAGACGAGCCACAAGAGTCATCGGTGGGGAGGGTGGAGGTATGCCCGCGACGGTGAGACCGTCCCCTATGAGTCTGTGTTCATCAACAACAGGCCGTTAACGGCAGCAGAGATTGAGCGGGGCTTAGAGATTGCAGGAGAGCATGGGTACTTGGACGGGTAGAACGGTCGTCTACGAAGCGGCCTGCCAAGAAGTGGTAGATCGCCTTCGGGTTGACTACGAACGATTGGACGAGGCTCTTGCTGGTGTTGAATGGGCATTGTCTAACAGCCCGGAACGGTTCCCTGAGTTGTACGGATCAAGTCTTCGTATGGCAAGAACCTTCAAGGTATCTGAGGTGCCGGAACTGAGGATTTGGTTCGTATTTGATGACTCTACGGCTACGGTAATCTTTGTTGAGCCAAGCCAAGATGACGAAGAAGACTAGCCCCCAGCCCAGAGACACACCTTGGGAGAGGTTAGATCGCGCGTTCCGAACCGCCCTGAGAGTTCCGAAAGCTGTGCTAGTGAAGGAAGAGGCTCGGCAGAAGCGGCTGAGGCAGAAGAGGCGGGCCAAGAAACCTACCTGACTCCCTGAGGCGCCCCCCCTGCATTTGGATTTGTCAAGTATATTGCTGCCCAATGAAGGCCGACAGGGCGTTGAGCAAGGTCGTCTTGCCGGAGCCCGTACCGCCCGAGACAACGACGTTCAGGCGGCACTTGACCGCCGCCGCCAGCAGCTCCATCATCCCCTGCGTCATCGACTGCTTCTCGACCAAGTCCTGCGGCAGCAGCTTGTCGGTCCCGAAACGGCGGATCGACACCAGCGGACCGTCCACGGCCAGCGGCGGAATGATCGCATTGACGCGCGAGCCATCCGGCAGCCGGGCGTCGACCATCGGCGACGACTCGTCGATGCGGCGGCCGACCTGGGAGACGATCTTGTCGATGATGCGCAGCAGGTGGCTATCGTCTTTGAACGTAACGGCGGTCAGCTCCAGACAGCCATTGCGTTCGACGTAGACTTGGGCGTGCGTGTTGACCAGAATGTCGCTGACCGACGGGTCGTTCAGCAGCGGCTCGAGCGGACCCAGCCCGAACACCTCATCGAGCACCTCGGAGATGACCTGGTTCCGCTCGACGGCGCTGAGCAGCGTCTGCTCGCTGTCCATGAGCGCCGTCAGGGCGGTGCGCACCTCGTTGCGTAGCCGCTGCGTCTCGATCGACGCCAGCGCCTCGAGGTTGATCTTGTCGAGCAGCTTGCGGTGCAGCGTGAACTTGAGCTCCTGGTACTCCTGGCCCAGCAGCTTCTTCGATGCAGCGGGCGGGCCTTTCCTCTGGAACTCTTCCCAGCGGACGACACCGGCGGGTGATTGCGTATCGGTTGCAGGCATATGGGTTCGGAGTCGCGTCTCCGAATTCCATATCGACTCGGGCAGATCAAAGATGAGGCTGGCTCAGCGACTCGGCGGTTGGGCCACACGAATCACGAATCACGAAACACGAATCACGATCCTTACGGCTATACTCGTGAGGCATGAACCGCCGCCAACTCCTCCGCAAAGACAAACAAAGCCCCCGAAGGGGGCGCCCCAAATAAAAGCCCAGGGTGTCAACCCTGGGAAACCAACCCACCCTCCGGCCCGAGCCCTGAAAGGGGCGACTCAACCCCTGCCCCTCTGCACCGCATCCGACACGACCCCCCCTTGGCGTGACGGCACGCTGCACGAAGGCGTCCGCAACACGGACACCGATAATCCACCCCCTATTGATTCGGTGTCCGGATTCCCAAGCCGCGCAGCGGCGCCTCAATCCTACCCCCGGGTGCCAACCCGGGGGAACGACCGCCCCCTCCCCGGATCCCGTTCACTGCCCGCCGGCCGCCCGCTGACCACGAATGGCCTTGGCCCGCTCGCTCATCTCCGCCGCTTGGTCGTCACGGCCCATCTGTCCCAGCAGGTCGGCGTAATTCTCAAGACAAGTGGCCACGTTTGGATGACCCGGCAGCGCCTTTTCCCAGATAGCGAGGGCGCGTTGGTACAGCGGCTCGGCTTGCTCGTACTGCCCTTGGCTCTTGTAAAGCCCCGCCAGGTTGTTGAGGCTGTGGGCGGTGTCGGGGTGGTCGGGCCCCAGCGCCTTTTCGCGGATGCCGAGGGCGCGTTGGTACAGCGGCTCGGCTTGCTCGTACTGCCCTTGGCTCTTGTAAAGCAACGCCAGGTTGTTGAGGCTGGTGGCGGTGGAGGGGTGGTCGGGCCCCAGCGCCTTTTCTTTGATGCCGAGGGCGCGCTGATACAGCGGCTCGGCTTGCTCGTACTGCCCTTGGCTCTTGTAAAGCAACGCCAGGTTGTTGAGGCTGGTGGCGGTGGAGGGGTGGTCGGGCCCCAGCGCCTTTTCTTTGATGCCGAGGGCGCGCTGATACAGCGGCTCGGCTTGCTCGTACTGCCCTTGGCTGTCGTAGAGCGCAGCGAGGTTGTTGAGGCTGGTGGCGGTGGAGGGGTGGTCGGGCCCCAGCGCCTTTTCGCGGATACCGAGGGCGCGTTGGTACAGCGGCTCGGCTTGCTCGTACTGCCCTTGGCTGTCGTAGAGCGCAGCGAGGTTGTTGAGGCTGGTGGCGGTGTCGGGGTGGTCGGGCCCCAGCGCCTTTTCGCGGATACCGAGGGCGCGTTGGTACAGCGGCTCGGCTTGCTCGTACTGCCCTTGGCTCTTGTAAAGCAACGCCAGGTTGTTGAGGCTGGTGGCGGTGTCGGGGTGGTCGGGCCCCAGCGCCTTTTCGCGGATGCCGAGGGCGCGCTGGTACAGCGGCTCGGCTTGCTCGTACTGCCCTTGGCTCTTGTAAAGCAACGCCAGGTTGTTGAGGCTGGTGGCGGTGTCGGGGTGGTCGGGCCCCAGCGCCTTTTCGCTGATGGCGAGGGCGCGTTGGTACAGCGGCTCGGCCTCGGAATAATCTGCCGAAGCCGAGAGGGCAAGTCCGAGGTTGTTCAGAATCATGGGATCGTCCTCGCGAAGCACCAGCGCCGCCCGATAGGCAATGGCCGCCTTTCGGTAGGCGCCCAGCCGGTAGCGCGCGTTTCCAAGAAGGACGTGCAGATCCTCCTTCGGAGGCGCCCCAGGGGCGAGTTCAGCCGCTTCGAGGACTTCCTGGAAATGGGCGGCGGCGGGGCCGTAGGACTCCTCCCGATAAAGAGACAATGCCAGGACACAGCGCGCCAGCAGCGCCACATCGCCGGGCAGTTCGAGATGCTCTGGCTCCGCAAGTTGAGCCTGGGTTACACGCCCAAGGCCGGTTTCTTCCTGCAACAGTCTCGGCTGGTCCACGATCGAAAGCCGGACCCTATGGCCACCTACCACCGGAATGATGCGTAGGACGAACGTCGCTCCCAGACGCCGTCCAATGCGCTTGGCTTCCTCGTGCTGGTCGTTGGTAGACAGAGGCCGTTCCAGGAGCCGAACCCTTACATGCTCCACGAGGTCGGGAGCTTTCTCGATGCGCGACAGGATCTCTAGGGCATACGACTGCTGCTGTTTGCGGTCCGGGTCGTTTGGGACTTCCGCGACCAGGATGCCAATCTCGTCTTCGGAGAAGGCTTCCGGCAGGCCCCAGTATTCGTAGAAGAGGAACAGCCCGACCAGACACAAAACGACCGTAGCGGCCACTTCCCAGTTGAGCAGCAGTTTGGTGAGCTTCCGATAGCGTCGCTTCCAGCGGACCCAAATGACTAGCGAAACCAGCAGGAACGCAACGGCCGGCGGCCCCCAGTTGAAGCCCAGTTCGCGAAGAACCTCGATGTATTCAGCAGGGGACATGGCGGCCCACCGACCGTATTATCTCTCGCCCTGTTGTGTTACAACCTGTTGCAGCCATAGGACCAAACACCATCAAGGACCTGATCCGCTTGCCCCCGCAACACCCGCCCACTATCATGGGTCACGGTCTTCCCAAAACGTATGCTCCACTGGCTCCAGCAGAACTACCGCCGCGCCCTAAGATACCTCGCCATCGGCCTCGCCGCATTCCTCCTCGGAATCGCCGCAGAGCACTTCTTACAAATCCTGCCTAAACCTCCCTCCGCCACCGGCTTCGTCACTGAACTTGAACTCCGCCGCCGAACTGTCGAAAACGAGGTTTTCCGCACCCATTGGTCCGTTGTCCTGGGCATCGGCGGCGCCATTGCCCTTGTCTTCCTAGGCTATCGTTCCTGGGCCATGCACCAATCCGCCATCGCAACTCAACGGACCGCCGAGGCCGCTCTTCAACAGTCCAGGATCGCCGAAAAAGGCCAAATCACCGAGCGCTTCACGCGCGCCATCAACCAACTCGGCGTCGGCGATAATCACGACCCCAAACTTGAGATTCGCCTTGGCGCCATCGCCGCCCTCGATCACATCGCCCGAGATTCCGAAGATTACTTCTGGACGGTCATGGATGTCCTTACAGCTTACTTCCGCGTGAACGCCTCGCGGTTTGAACCGCAAGCGCCTATCACTCAGAAACCTGCAACCGAGGTGCCCGGGCTTCGCCACGTATCAGCCGATATCCGAGCCCTTCTCGAGCTTTTCATCAAGCGCGTCCCAGCCAAAGACCACAAGGCCCGACGTCGCCTCAGCCTAACCTTTGCCGATCTCCGGAGCACCATTCTCGGTGCAGTTGACTTGGCAGGTATGAATCTAGGTCAGGCCCGCCTGGAGGGTGCCTACCTCAGCGACGCCCATCTGGAAGGGGCGAGCCTTCTAGTAGCCTACCTAGAACGGGCGGACCTTCAGCACGCCCACCTGGAGGGGGCAGATCTTGGAGGAGCACACCTGGAAGGGGCGGACCTCGCGGGTGCAAACCTCAGCAACGTCATAAACCTCACCCAACGCCAACTCAACTCCGCCCGTGGTAACAAGAGCACCAAACTCCCCCAAAACCTGACCCACCCACGTCACTGGCTCGAAGACTCGAACGACAAACTCTTGCCCCAACCGAAGCCTCACCCGTAACCGAAGGGTCGGTGACAGGGCCGGAAGGGGGGGCCGAAGGCGGCGCGAAGGGGACAGCCCGTAGCGCGGATCTCGGTTTTGAGATCCGCGGCCTTCCCTTCCCAGTTCAGTCACAGGACTTTGAAATGTTCATCCCCCTGATTCCAAACCACTTGCCCAACCGAGCCCCCTTCCACGCGACACCCCACCGGTATCCTGAGAGTGAAGAACGCCGGCCCCATGGCCGGCGTACCGAGCCGCGCGGTCCAACCGCGCGGCTTTTTGCTTTCAGAAAGGAAATCTCATGTCTACAGAACGACAACGGAAGGCGAACCGTCAAAACGCCAAGAAATCCACCGGCCCCCGCACCCCCGAGGGCAAGGCTCGCTCCTCCCAAAACGCACTCAAGCACGGCCTCCTCGCCCGCGACGCCGTCATGGCCGACGAGGACCCCGCCGAATACGACCGGCAACTCCAAATCCTCGAAGAAAACCTCTTCCCCAAAAACGCCATCGAATTCGAGCTCGTCCTCCAGATCGCCGACTCTCGTTGGCGCCTGCGCCGCATCACCCGCATCGAGGCCGGCCTCACCACCTACCAGTACCACGGCACCGACCGCACCACTCGCGAACGCTACCCCGACACCGTCGTCCCCGGCCGCAACGGCGAAAACCAGCTCCTGGGCAAGAGCATGCAGGACCACACCCAGGCCCTCCACAACCTGGCCCGCTACCGCACCATGACGAGCCGCGACATCACGCGCGCTCTCAGGATGATCCGGCAACTGCGCAAAGACGAGTTCGAGTGCAAAGAGAACCGCGCGGCGAACGGGGCGATCCACCGTCCGACCGTCACCGACCCGGACCCCTACAACACCCCCGACCCGATGGAACCCCAACCGTCGCGCTACGAGCCACCGGCAGCAGCAGCGCAGACGTCCAACCCGATCGGCTTCCGCGCCGAGTTCGTGCCCAGCCCCCAAGCGACGCTCGGCGGCGAATCACGATTCACGAATCACGCATCACGAAAACCAAACCACGGGTCACCCAGGAGGGACCGCGGCCACAGACGAACCCAAGGCCCCGTGAAAACAAAGGGCTTGAGCACCGCCGAAGCCCTCAGGACGAATTACGGAACGAACCGCACCCCCGTCGCCCCCGTTCCGAGCCGCCTGGCAGCGGAGGTACTAGGGAGGTAATCGCCGCCCAACAGCGCAAAAACAACGTCGACACCAACGACAACATGAGACCCTACACCCCCCGTGCGCCCAAAGGCCGTGCGCCCATCGGGGTTGTGGCGCGGACGCCCACGTCTGCCGCATCGACACTCCTGTCGATGCTTGGGATGCCGTGTGGCGCGGGCCTCCGGCCCCCAGCGTCGTCGTGATACCTCCTCGCAGCACGCAGAGCGATACTCTAAAGGCAGGCGTGCGTTCAGCGATGTTCGAACAGAGCTTCGTCGACGGGGGTGGCGCGCGCATCAAGCCCTGGACGGTGGCTGCTTCGTTGGTGGGGCAATGCCTGTCGGTGGGCGTGATGGCGCTGATCCCGCTCGTGTACACGTATAAGATCCCGGTCGACGAGTGGCTGCGGAATGCCGTCCTGCTCGCACCCCCTCCACCGCCGCCCCCGCCCGCCGAGCCCGTGACGGCGCCTGTCGTTCCCGAAGCCCCGAAGCGCTTCGAGGAGGTATTGCACGCGCCGACGGCGATTCCCGACGAGGTCGCCATCGTTGACTCCTCGGGCGACCCCGAGGCCATCCAGGCGCCGAATCTGGCGGGGCTTGCCGGCGGTGTGGCGGGCGGCGTTCCCGGGGGCGTTCCCGGCGGGATACCGGGGAGCACCGGGCTCACCGTCCTGCCGCCGGCGCCGATTCGCGTAGGCGGAACCGTCCAGGCGGCCAGGATTCTCAACCGAATGATGCCGATCTACCCGCCCGAAGCGTCGGAGGAAGGCATCGGCGGCACCGTGCGGTTGGAAGCGACCATCACCGCGGAGGGGCGGGTGCGCGAGATCAGTGTTCGCGACGGACATCCGCTCTTGATCGAGAGCGCCGTGACGGCCGTCGAACAATGGCGCTACCGCCCCACGCTGCTCAACGGCGTGCCGGTCGAAGTCATCACCTACGTCGACATCGTCTTCAAGCCGCGGCCGCCCGAAGAGAAAGACAAGAAGAAGGACCGCAAGAACAAGAAGAAGCGCTAGCACATGGGGTGTTCCTGGCCGCGAGCGCCAGCCAAGCCCGCATACATGTGGATGCGCTTGATCCAACCGGTCATGACGTTCCGAGCCGAATCACATCTAGAGACCCGCCCTCAGATAGCCAATCACGTCGGCAAGCTCCTGCCGGCTCAACGCCTCCTCCAAGCCCTCGGGCATCAACGAAACATTCGACGCGCGAATCTCCTCAACGTCCTTCCGCAGCAGCGTCGTATCTTCCGTTTCGCCACGGATCGTCACCGTCGCCGACGTCTCGCCAATCAACAAACCGTCGTACAAGCGTCCGTCGTTCGTCGTGATCAAGTAGTTTGTAAAGCGCCCCTCGATCGCGGCGCTGGGGTCAAGGATACTCGCGAGCAAGGCCTCGCGGCTCTGGTTGTTCACGCCGGAGAGATCCGGACCAATGCGCCCGCGCTCGGCCGTCCGCAGATGGCACTTGGCACACTCGCGCTCGAAGGATTCCTTGCCGGGCCCGGCGTTCGCCTCCATGGCCAGCACGTCCTCGTGCGCCGCAACCACGGCCGCGCGGTCGCCCGTGACCGTGTCAAACAGCTTCCCGGCGCGCTGCTGCACGGTGTCATCGGGATACTGCGCCAGCCGGATGCGTGTGATCGCATCGATCACGAATGGCTCGATGACGCCGCTCTCGATCGCATCGAGCAGCGCGCCCACCCTGCCTCGATGACGCAACAGCGCATCAACAACCTGGCGGCGGGTCTCCGGCACATATCCCTTCCAGCCTGCCAGCAGCAACGCGGCGGCCGAGGCGTCGTCAAACGAAGCGGCGGTTTGCGCCGCCGCTTGCTGCACGGCTTGCGGCGACGGCGTCGTCAGGATCTCCCGCAGCAGCGGAGCCGCCGCGTCGAACCTCGCGCCACGAAGCAGGCGAACCGCGGCCACCCGCTTCTCGATGGGCGCGGCGGAATCCGCGGCCTCCCCGCGCGCCCGCGCCAGCAGCGCCGGCAGCTCGAAATACTGCGCCACCTCGCCGGCGGCGGCTTGCACCCGCTCGTCGGCGTCATCGACCATCGCGGGGACGTGCCGTTCGATCGAAGCGTGCTGCCTCTCGAAGCGGCCTTCGAGCTTCAGTCCCGCCGCCAGCCCCGTCAGCCCGGCGCTACGCCAGGCCGGGTCGGCGAATCGGCGGTCGGCTGCCAGCAGAGCCACAGTGCGGGTCACCTCGGCGGCATTCCGCCGCGCGCCAACGACGCGGCTCAGATCGCTCACGAGCCGCTGCTTGCCTTCGGAGGGCGTCTCGAAAAACTGCTTGTCGAGGCGGCTGAGCAGGGGAAACGCCGCCACCGCCGGAGCACTCGTTGCGGCCAAGCGAAACCACGGGCTCTCTGCATGACGCGCGACGATTTTCGTCAAGGCGCGGAACGCCCGAGCGTCGTCGGGCAGGTTGCCGAGGCTAAGCGCAACTTGAAACTGCACTTTCGGCGAAGAGTCGTCAGCCAGAGCCACGACGGCAGCGGTCAGTTGCGGGACGAAACGCTCGGAAAGGCGGACGGCATTCTCGCGCACCCCCGGGTGTGGATCATCAAGCGCCGACGATACCAGAGCCGCATCGAGCGCCGACAAGCCTTCGAGCGTCCACAGCGCGTGCAGCCGCGCCTGCGGCGTGGGCCTCTCGCGAACCAGCTTCTGGAGTTCCGGGACAGCCGCGGGGTCTTCGCGGTCGACCAGCAGCCGCTGCGCAGCTCGCCGATGCCAGGCATTCGGGTGCAACAACATCCGAACCAGCGCCTCCGTCCCCAATCCGCCGAGGTTCACCTGTAAGCCGCCGTCTCGGCGCGGGTTCTCGGGCACGATGCGATAGATGCGGCCGCGGTCGTCGCCGTTGAAGAAGTCCATCCGCAAACGCTGCTGTACCGCGTCGGGGACGAAGTTCGAGTGTTCGATGTACTGGCGATAGTAGTCGACGACGTAGAGGTTGCCATCGGGAGCGTTTTTGAAGTTCACCGGTCGGAACCAGTTGTCGGTCGAGGCCAGGAACTCACTGTCCTTGGGTTCACGCGACGCGGCGAACGTCGCGCCGTTCGGCGTCAGAACATCGCGATGAACCAGATTGCCGTTGTTGTCACTGACGAAGACGTTGCCGACAAACTCGGGCGGGAATGCATCCCCCAGATAGACCGTCGCGCCGCTCGAGGCTGTGAAGTGGCCTTCGAGCCGCTCGACGCGTCCGGGCTGTGTCTCGCTGTAGCGCTTGCTGCGTACCTGCGTCCGGTCGACACGCCACTGCTGCGGCGGCGTCAGCGGGAAGATCCGCGTGCCGTGGTCGGAGATTTCCTGCTGGCGCATGGTCGCGTTGACGAACGGATTGCGCGCCAAGTAGCGATACGGAATTACGGCGTGCCGCAAATGCTGCGTGTTCTCAGAGAGAAACCGGTTGCCCCACTTGTCGAACGAAACGCCGAACTGCGTGTTGCCCGTCTCGGGTTCGAACAAGCCGCGCTCGGGTTGAAAGCGGAAGTCGAGTCCGCGCACGAAGACCGGCGGCTGGCCGGGGTGTTCGGGTGACGTGATCTGGCCCGGTTGACCCCGGTTCGCAACGTAGACCCAGTTGTCGAGGCCGAGCCGCAGGTTGTTGATCTGGCGCTGTGGAAACAGCGTCGTAAACCCCGCGTGGACCACTTTGCGCTCGTCGGCCACATGGTCGCCGTCGGTGTCGCGGAAGAACAGGATCTCGGGCGGGACCGTGGCGAGGATGCCATCCTTCCACGGCAGCACGCTCGACACCTGGTGCAGCCCGTCGGCGAAGACGGTGTGCCGGTCGATGACGCCGTCGCCGTCGCGGTCTTCGAGGAACTTGATGCGGCAGCGCGGTTGATCGCCCTTGACGTTGGGATAGTCGAGCAGTTCGGCAACCCATACGCCACCGTTCTCGTCGAACGCCAGGTCGACCGGATCGACCACGTGAGGTTCGGCGGCGAACAGCTCTACCCGAAAGCCATCGACGATTTGGAGGGTCGCGAGGCTCTCTTCGGGCGAAAGCGGTTCCGTGTCACCGACGTCAGCCGGATGACGGCAGGCAGGAATAGCGGCGAGGACGGAACAAACGGCGGCAATCCGCAGTAGACGCAAAGGCGTTCGAACAGCGAGGAGCAATGCGGAGCCATTGTAGCGGATCGCAGGCCGTGGCTCTGTACGGCGCGGGCATTCGCCCGCGCGCCCGCGGATTCACATCCGCAGCTCTGAAACGTTGGATGGCACGATTGCGGCGGGACGAGGTTTTCGCCAAACCCTATGTTAGACTCGACCGTTGCTCATCTATCTCTTCTGGTTCTTCGTCGTGCCCGCGACGCTGGCCGCGCTCGTCTCTAACCGCGCGGGCAGGAACTATGTGGAGTACGTCGAAGCCGAGTTGAATGAACCGGTCGGTGAGTACGAGCCGCCGGTCACCCTGATCGTCCCTGTGAAGGGTTTGGATCACGACTTGGCCGGGAACCTGCAATCCCTCGCCGTGCAGGACTATCCGGACTATGAGCTAATCGTCGTCACTCGCGGTGCTTCGGATGAAGGGTTGCGCGTCGCTCGCTCGGTGCTCCACGAGAGGGTGCGCGTGGTGGTGGCCGGAGAGCCCGCCGACGGCACCGGCGAGAAAGTGCACAACCTGCTGGAGGCCGTGCGTCAGGCCCGTTCGGCCAGTGAGGTGTTTGCGTTCGCCGATTCCGACGGGCGGGTGACCCGGAACTGGCTACGGAACCTCGTGGCGCCGCTGGAGGACGAATCGCTAGGGGCCACGACGGGCTTTCGGTGGTACCTGCCCGAGGACGGCGGCTTCTGGCCCCTGCTGCGCAGCGCTTGGGATTCGACCATCGCCGGCAACCTGCGCGCGGACGACAAGAACTTCGCCTGGGGCGGCGGCATGGCTCTCGGGCGGAGTACGTTCGAACAAGCGAGCGTCGCCGAGTTCTGGCGGGGCGCGGTCAGCGATGACTACCGGTTGACCGCCGCGATGAACGCCGCCGAACGGGGCATTCGCTTTGTGCCGGGAGCCATGGTGGCGACCACCGGCAGTTGTACAGCAGCGGAATTCCTTCGCTGGGCCGCGCGGCAACTCGTCATCACCCGCGTTTATCGTGGCAAGCTTTGGTGGGCGGGATTCGTTGCTCACATTGTTTACTGCGGGGCGATGGTGATGAGCCTTCTGGTCGCGCTCACGGGCAACCCGCTAGGTCTCGCCGGCTTGGTGGTCACGCTGGTTCCCGGTATGGCGAAGGGCGCGGTCAGAGGTCACGCAGGACGGATGATGTTCCCCCACCACGGCGGCTGGTTCGATCAGTACGGATGGGCCTACTTCTGGATGACGCCGATCGCGACGTGGATTTGGCTTTATACGTTCCTGCGATCGGCGATGACGCGCAGGATCGAATGGCGGGGAAACGTGTACGAGCTGGTTAGCGCTAACGAGACTCGGTGTATTTCAAGTAAGTAGTTCAAGGACGTTCGCCCCGGAAGGCCGCTGCGATTTCCTCAGGCAGAGGGGCGTCGAAATCTTCGCCGATCCAAATCTTCCCCTTCATGAGCCCGGGTTGCCGAGGCGCCCACTGTGCCCTGAGCGGAGCGAGCCGCGCCATGGGCTTGCCTGCCTTCGCGATGACGATCTCCTCGCCGCCCTGCACTTCGTCGATCAACCGCGAAAGGTGGGTTTTCGCCTCGTGCATGTTCACAATCTTGCTCGACATGACTAGACTTAGTCTCGTTCGTTAAAGACGGGGAGTCAATCTTCTTCGCAGTGAGTTATCGCTTGGCGCTGAACTCACTATTCCGCATCCCGAAACGCCAATAGATGACTAGGCCGATCGCCAGCCAGACAACAAAACGCACCCACGTCTCAAGCGGTAAGCCCAGCATCAGCAGAAAACAAGCGGCCATCGAGATCAGTGGGATCAACGGCACGGCGGGGACTCGGAAGCTGCGCCGGCGCTCGGGCTGGCTCTTTCTCAAGAGAATGACTCCCGCTGAGACCACGATAAACGCGAACAGAGTCCCGATGCTCGCCAAGTCGGCGAAGGTGCCGATGTCCCAAACGCCCGCCGGGATACCGACGAATAGGCCGGCGACCCAGGTGCTGATGTGCGGCGTCTTGAAACGCGGGTGGACGGAGGAGAACGCGCGAGGCAGCAGCCCGTCGCGAGACATGGCGAACCAGATGCGTGCCTGGCCGTATTGGAAAACCATCAGCGACGAAGCCATGCCCACCACCGCGCCCACGCCCACGATGCGACGGATCGAATCGAAACCCAACTCCTTGAGCGCGCCCACCACCGGGGCGGCATTGCCAAGCCGCTGCCAGTTCATAACGCCCGTCAGCACGAGCGCCACCGACACGTAGAGCACGGCGCAGGCCACGAGCGTCCCCACGATGCCGATGGGCATATCGCGCTGAGGGTTGCGGCACTCCTCGGCCGCGGTCGAAACGGCATCAAAACCGATGTAGGTGAAGAAGACGATCGCCGCGCCGGTGAGCAGCCCTTGAAACCCGTTCGGCAGGAAGGGCGTGTAGTTCGCCGTGTCCACCGCGCTCGCCGTGCCGACGACGAAGATCAGGATCGCCGCCACCTTGATCAGCACCATGGCGTTGTTGGCCTTGGCGCTCTCGCGAATGCCTCTCACGAGCAGCGTGGTGATAACCATGAGAACGAGAAAGGCCGGCAGGTTGAACCACGCTCCGGTCCATTCGCCACCTTCGATCGGCGGACGGCTCAGCTCCTCCGGGAGCCGGAACCCGAACACGCTATCGAGCAGGTCGTTGAGGTAGGCCGAGAACCCGACCGCCACCGCCATATTCGACACGGCGTATTCGAGGATCAGGTCCCAGCCGATGATCCAGGCCACCAGTTCGCCGAGCGTTGCGTAGGCGTAGGTATAGGCGCTGCCGGCGACGGGGATCATCGACGCCAGCTCGGCATAACAGAGAGCCGCGAAGCCGCACACGATGGCCGTTAGCAAGAACGAGAGCGAGATGCCGGGGCCGGCGCCGGGGCGGCCGTAGGTTGAGACGACGTCGCTGCCATACAGCAGCAGATCGAGCACCGGCGCCTTCAGGATCGAAGGCACCGTGACGGTTTCACCCGCGGCCGCCGTGCCGGTCAGCACGAAGATCCCGGTACCGATCACGGCGCCGATCCCCAGGCCGATCAGGCTCCACGGCCCGAGCGATCGTTTCAGCTTGTGCCCGGGTTCCTGGGACTCCTCGATCAGCCGATCGATGCTCTTGGTTTGGAAGAGCTGTTTCATGAGGTTGTGAGTCGCGGCCCCGGCATGCAGGCTCAGGCCGGCGGCTGCGTTTCCCACTCAACGAGTGGAGTGTCGCAAAGAAGACTTAACGGTAAGCCGTAGGAGGGCGGGCACGGGGGCCCGCCCCTACAGTCGAATCTCGGCGGCACTCCACTAGTCGTACTCAACTACGCGGGGACCAGCCCCGCGAATCTCGCCACCAGCTTCTTGATGCCGTGACTCTGAAAATGCACGGTCAGCTTCGATTCCGCTCCGTCGCCCTCCGACTTCATTACTGTGCCGACGCCGAACTTCCGGTGGCGCACCTTGGCGCCCAGCCGAAAGCCTCCGCCGTGCGTGCGCCCCGTGCCGCGGGCCTGCGGCGGGCGACGGACCGCGGCGGCGGTTTGCCTCGCAGCGGGCGCTCCGGTTTTCGGCTGAGGTTGACGCACGCTATTCGGCACCGGAAGCCCACGATTGGAAAAGAACCCCGCAAGATTGTCAACCGAATCGTACGTCGGGCCGTCGTACACCCGCTTCTTGACCGCCTGCCGCACTTCGTTGCGCTCGCTGAGCAGGTCCATGCCTTCGTCTTGTTGCTGATACGACTGCTGCTGGTACGACAACAGGGACGGCATGGTCGAGAGGTCCGTCATCACCTCCGGCGGAATCTCCTGCAGGAACCGTGAGGGCGTCATCCAGTCGGGCGCCCCGCCGCCATAGCGCCGCCGCTGCCGGGCACAAGTGAGAATCAGTTGCTCCTCGGCGCGCGTCATCCCCACGTAGCAAAGCCGGCGCTCTTCTTCAAGGGCAGCCGTGCTTTCGATCGAACGGCTGTGGGGAAAGATGTTTTCCTCGACGCCCGTCATGATCACCAGTGGGAACTCCAGTCCCTTGGCGCTGTGCAGCGTCATCAAGATGACCTTCGCCCTCCGGTCGATGGAATCGGTATCGGAAACGAGCGCGGCATGGTCGAGAAAGTCGTGTAGACTGTCCCCGCGCTTCTCGGCGTCGAAAGCCGCGTTGATGAGCTCGTTGATGTTCTCGAGCCGCCCTTCCGCTTCGATCGATGCATCCTTCTCGAGCATCTGCTGGTAGCCGCACTGCTCGACGATCCACTGCAACGCGGTGTGTACCGGTTCTTGAGCGATCTTCTCTCTGAGTCCCTCGATGAGGTACCGAAAGCCTCTGACGGCACTTTGGGCGCGCGCGGAGAAGACCCGTTCCGCCAGCATGCGCTCGGTCGCATCCCACAACGAAAGGCCTTGGCCCTGGGCGTAAGTGGCGATGCTCTCGACCGTCGTGCGGCCGATGCCGCGCGCCGGGGTGTTGATGACGCGCGTAAGGGAAACCGAGTCCGCCGGCGACGAGGCGAGTTTCAAGTACGCCAGCAAGTCTTTGACTTCGGCCCGCTGATAGAAGCTGACTCCCCCGAGCACCAAGTATTCGCGGCCCCGGCGGCGCAGCGCCTCCTCGATTTGCCGTGACTGCGAGTTGGTGCGGTAGAGAACCGCCGCCTGCTTGGTGGGGTACTCCGTTAGGAAGCGGTCAATGGTGTCCGCCACGAAGCCGGCCTCTTCCTCCGCGTCGCGCGCATGATAGAGGCCCACCGGGTGGCCGGGGGCCGAGTCGGTCCACAAGGTCTTGCCCTTGCGGTCGATGTTATTGGCCACGACCGCGCCGGCGGCGGCCAAGATGTGCTTCGTCGAGCGGTAGTTCTGCTCCAACCGGATGACGGTGGCTCCCGGATAGTCGCGCTCGAAGTCGAGGATGTTGCGAATGTCGGCGCCGCGCCAACTATAGATCGACTGGTCTTCGTCACCGACGACGCAAACGGTTTGCCGCTCACCGGTCAGCAGTTGCATCAACTCGTACTGGGGGCGATTGGTGTCTTGGTACTCGTCGACCAGCAGGTATTGGTAGCGGTCGCGCAGCCGCTGCCGGGTTTCCTCGCTATGGCGAAGCAGGCGAACGCACTCGAGCAGCAGGTCATCGAAATCGAACGCGTTCGACCCGTGCAACGCCTCCTGGTACCGCTCGAAGATGACGGCCAACTTGTCGGACGCCGGGCCGGTCGAGTCGCTGTAAAAATCCTGTGGGCCGCGCCCTTGGTTTTTGGCGTGGCTGATGACCGACAAAGCCGAGCGGGGCTTCATGAACTTCTCGTCAAGCCCCAAGCCTCGATACACGGCCTTGATCGCCGCCACCTGGTCGCTCTCGTCGTAAATGCTGAAACTCCTCGTGAAGCCCGAACGCAGATCGGCCAGCGGCGCACCATGCGCGCGCAACACCCGCACGCAGAAGGAGTGAAAGGTCGATACCAGCGGAAACGAGTTCAGCGGCGCACCGCTCTCGGCGAGCACCGCGCCGACACGGTCGCGCATCTCTTGCGCGGCCTTATTCGTAAAGGTGACAGCGAGAATCGCGTGCGGCGCTACCCCGTGATCACGGATCAAATGGGCGATGCGCGAGATGATGACGCGGGTCTTGCCGCTACCAGCCCCGGCAAGAATCAGCAGGGGGCCTTCGGTGTGGCGGACGGCTTCCTTTTGGCTGGGGTTGAGGGAGTCGAGAAAGTCCATCCGTGACGCTCATTCTAGCATCGGGTTGGACGGATTCAGTCTGTTCGGATCGACCACAGAAGACCAAAGCGCGGACCGCTGTGTCCGCCCGCCCACGTAACGGATTACGGAACGCAGTTCAGACGGACGAGTGACTCAACGGGACGAAGCATGAGACACGAGCCTAATGCCCCGGGCGCTTGCAGATGACGCGGCTCTCGCCCTTCTTGGCAATGTGGTCATCGAAGACCGCCAGCATGCGGTCGCGCCGCGCGAGAAGGCCGTCGATCTCCACCTTGCGGAGGAAGGGACGCAGTTCTCTCTCCATCGAGGCGCGGTCGAGAGCGCGCAGCCCGTCATAGATGCGCCGGTCGATGCGCGTTAGGTTCGCCGGCGCTCGCAGGTCCTTACGGGTGCGGAAGGCGCGCGTGAAGTCAATCATGTGTAGAGTCCAATCGCCGGTGATCAGGAAGTTGCCCAGGTTCGGATCGGTGTTGTAGATCAGTTCGGTGAAGACCCGCGCGTTGCACATCCGGTCGTTCCAGTCGGCCCGATTCGGCGGTGGGATCTTCTTCTGGAATCGCTCCAGCTCCATCATCTGGAAGTCGTCGACCCACCAGGTGACCGCGCCCGTCTTCCCGCCGAGCCGGCGCTCGACCGACACCGGCACCATGTTGAACCCAACCAGCCGGTCGAGTCGATAGCCGGCGATGTTGAACTTGTAGCTGTCGCGGAAGTTTAACTCCGTGCCAGCGGCTGTCGTAAATCGGTTCTTGGTGATCTCGACCGTTTGCACGTGGGCGTCGTGGGTCACGGCGCCGTTCGAGAGAGTCGCACGTTGCGTGCCGGTGGTTCCGGTCTTGATTCCTTTCGTCTTCACCAGCTTGGCGGTCATGAGAAAGTCTTCCTTCTCTTTGTCGCTCCACTCGGTGAAGGGTTTCGCGGACTCGACCGGCCACCCGCGTGCGGGGGCGAGTGCCAAGATGCCGGCGGCCGAAGCTTGATAGAGAAATTGGCGGCGGTGCATAGCTACATTCTCCTGGTCCATGATACGAACTTTCGGTGGATTTGTCTCTCGAAACCTTAGTGCCACCCGACCGCGCGACCGAACCGGGCCTCGCGGTGAATGCACAGCGGCTGAGCGTCAATCCGGGTCAACTTGGAGGGCGAACCTGCAGCGTGGTTGCCGGCTCGGGTCACGTCGTAGGCCTTGTCCGACGAGAGCCGGCTGAGATGGTAGGTGGTGCCATCGTGCAGGAAGACGATGGCGGCCCTCGAATTCTTCTCGCGAGCCTCGCTTGCAGTTACCGTCATCATTCGGCAGTAGACACCGTCCTCGCAAAGTTCGATCTTGCCGGCGGCTTCGTGCGCGCGAATGAGGTAGTTGCCGGCCGGCATGGTCTTACCGTCCAAGACAAACTCGAAAGGGATTGTGGCGCTGAGGTCGCCGGGCTCGGCCGGCACGGTCGCGGACAGTGTGATGCAACTCAGCAACATCATCAAACTGGAAACGCGTGCTATGGTCGTCATCGTGGCTCACCGTTGAATGTTTGTTGTGTTTCTCATGTCGGGCTGGGAGAATGCACCCCTGCTGCCAAACTGGAACCTCCCGAAGTCAGGAGGGCGCACACGGCGCACACACTGTTGATTTCAAAGGAGATCCAAGGACAGCTCCCTATAAGTTGGCGGAGATGGATCGGCTTGGGATGTACACCCGAGTTGACCACGCGACGGCCCCTGTAGACGGGTGTGGCCAGCGTTTGGACTTACCGGAACATAGGTGTAGGGGCGGACCGCTGTGTCCGCCCTGCGCGCGACCCCTGGGCCATGCCGGGGCAATGCCGGTTGTCTCTACGTTGAAGGTGAGCGCAAATCTGCCGCACCGGGGTGGACGCAGCGGTCCACCCCTACAAACCTATGTCCCGATAAGTTCAGCGGGGGAATGGACTGCGGGCTCAGGAGCCGGCGGATCGGACGTCGCTGCTGCTGATGCCGTGACGCTTCATCTTCTTGATGAGCCCCTGGCGGCTGAGTCCAAGCGACTTGGCGGTTTGCACTTGGTTGCCACCGTGCTGCCGTAGCGCGTCGAAGAGCAGGCGTTTCTCGTACGCGTCCATTGCGTTGTCGAGCGGGGAGCCCGACGTAGAGACCGCCTCGTCACCGGAAGCCGCGGGGCTCCCGGAGGCCGATGGGGGACCGGCAGCAACCGGGCCGCGAATCCGCTCGGACAGATCGGTGGCCGAGATCATGTTTTCAGCGGCGCAGATGGCCGCGCGCTTTACCTCGTTCTGCAACTGGCGAATATTGCCGGGCCACGGCGCCGCCATGAGCGATGCGATCGCATCCGGTGAGAACGTCATGGCCGGTTTGTTCATCTCGCGGCAGAAGCGGGCGAGGAAGGCGTTGGCCAGCTCGGGGATGTCCTCCCGGATTTCGCGCAGCGGCGGCAGTTCGATATGGATGACGTTCAAGCGGTACAGCAGGTCTTCGCGAAACTTCTCTTCCTTGATGGCGGTCTCGAGGTCTTTGTTGGTCGCCGCCAAGACGCGCACGTCGATGCGCTGCTCCCCGCGCGCGCCGAGCCGCTGCACGACCCGTTCCTGTAAAACGCGAAGGATCTTGGCTTGCGCGGTGAGGCTCAGGTCGCCGATCTCATCGAGGAACAGCGTGCCGCCATGCGCCGCCTCGAACTGACCCATGCGCTTCTCAACACCGGTCGCCACGCCTTTCTCGATACCGAACAACTCGGCCTCGAGCAGGGTGTCGGGCAGAGCCGCGCAATTGAGCGCCACGAAGGGTTTGCGGGCGCGGGGGCTGGTGTAGTGGATCGTCTTAGCGATCAGCTCCTTGCCGGTGCCGCTCTCGCCCGTGATGAGCACATCGACCGAGGTGTCACGAATCTGCTCGATCAGCCGCAGCACTTTGCGAAGGTTCGTGGCGGACCCGATCACGTTGTCGGTCTTGAATTGCCGGTTGACCTCGCGCCATAGCTGCGTGTTCTCGTTGGCCAGTTGGTCACGGTCGTGGCGTAGCTCTCCAATGCGCTTGGCGCTCTGCAGCGCTTGCGCCGAATGAGCCGCCACGATCGAGAGCACGCGCTCGTCCTCGGCGGTGAAGCCTTCGTCGCTCTTTTTGTTGAACAGGCTCAGCACGCCTAGTAGCTTGCCCTTCGAGCGAACCGGAACACTCAGCAACGACCGGATCGGGGCGTCCGGCGAGGCCGGGAGGCGTAGGCGCGGATCGGCGTCGGGGTCGTTGATGCGCAGGGGCTGCTGGTGCTTCAACATCCAGCCGGAGATCTGGCTGCCCAGTGCGTGGGAGGTCGAAGCGGCCCGTGTGCCGGCCCGGCGCATGAGGGTTCGAAGCGGCCGCTCTCCCGGCCCTTCGTCCAATAGATGCACGGCCGCCTGCTCGACGGCGAGACATTCGAGGCTCTTCTCGACGATCAACTCGATGATGGCGTCCGGGGGCTGATCGGAGCTGGTCGCGGCGGCGATCTGCTCCAGCACGTCCATCTCTTCAAGGGCCCGCCGCAGACGCCGATTCTCCTGTTCGAGTGGGAGGGTGTTGTCGTCGGAGCGCTGCACGGTTGTAGGCACGTCGTCTCCTTGCCGATGCGGGCCAGAAGCAGGCGTCCTCAATTCTAGCCGATTGTCAGAGGGTTCACGCGCCTCCGCCAGGTTTCAGCGATGCAGACCCCGGCCACCTTCCAGAATTCTGCCGAGTACGAACTCTGACCAGCGGAAGACTGAACACCTCGGCGGCGGAAGGTCTTACTTGCCGTTCTATGAGAAGGAACGCTACCGTCAAGAGGGATTCCCACGCGACAGTCAGCGCTGTCCGCACCATGCCTTCCAACGCCGCGCCCTCCCCTCCCCCACTGTTCCCGGTCCTGCTTGTTCATTTCATCGGCACGCTCGGATTCAGCATTGTGTTGCCGTTTCTCGTGTTTCTGGTCCTAAGATTCGGCGGCAATCCAATCATTTACGGGCTGGTGGGAGCGACGTACCCGTTGCTGCAACTCATCGGGGCTCCGATCCTTGGGCGGTGGTCCGACCGCTACGGGAGAAAGCGGATTCTGTTCCTGAGCCAGGCAGGAACATTCGCATCGTGGGTGATTTTCACGGTTGCTTTGCTGGTTCCGCCGACAGCGCTCGCCTTGATTGAATCTCCGGTCCTTGGGACCTTCACGTTGACCGCGCCGCTCGGATTGATCTTTGTCGCGCGCGCGCTGGATGGGTTGACCGGCGGCAACGTCTCCGTCGCCAATGCCTACGTGGCCGATGTCACCTCAGAGGAAAACCGAAGCGAGAGCTTTGGCCGGATGGGGGTCGCGTCCAATCTCGGTTTCATCGTCGGTCCGGGGCTTGCGGCGTTGCTCGGTGCGACGCAGATGGGTGAAACGTTGCCCGTGGTCGCCGCGCTACTCATCTCGCTCGCAGCCACGATCTTGATCGCCGCTCTGTTGCCGGAGTCAAACCCTTGCACTGACATTCAACACCACGATGGAGCCCGTGTTGGAGAAGTCTTCGGGCAGGAGCACAGCGACTGTCTTGAGTTGCAGCAAGTCAAGCAGGCCGGGGTCCGGGACGCCTTGAAGCGAAAACACGTGCCGCTGATGCTGCTTCTCTATTTCGTGATCTTCTTGGGCTTCAACTTCTTCTACACGTCGTTTCCCGTTCACGCGGCGGGCAAACTGGGATGGAGCGTCACTCAAACCGGCATCTTCTTTGCCTCACTGAGCGCGATGATGGTGTTCGTCCAAGGGCCTCTGCTGGCTCGACTGGCGAAAAAGTGGCCTGATCCCGTCCGGATCATAGGCGGAAGCCTGGTGCTGGGCACCAACTTCCTGCTGATGCTGTCGCGAGACACCCTGACGATCTATGCGGCCGCCGCGTTGTTTGCTCTCGGAAACGGCATCATGTGGCCCTCGGTGCTTTCGTTGCTCTCGAAGGTCGCCGGCGAACGGTACCAAGGCGCCGTGCAGGGGTTCGCGGGCAGCTTCGGAGGCCTGGCAAGCGTAATCGGTCTCGTCCTCGGCGGTCTGCTCTATCAACAGACGGGGGAGCTGACGTTTGTTGTCTCGGCCGGACTGATCTATCTCGGCGGGCTGCTGTCGCTGCCCCTGCTCCGGATCAACAACTAGAGTGCGCCGCTAGCTGGAGCTTGGGTGATGACCTCGCAAAGATCATTTGCCGATGATCCAGTCAACCGGCTTACCCTCGACACCTGTCAGTTCATGGTAGTCGACGCCGGCCAATTCGAGCATGGTAGGGGCGATATCGCTTTGCTCGACGGCTGGTGCGTTGTGTGCTTCCCCTCGCGCGGCCGTGTCGGGGCCGATCGCGGCGATCCAAACGCGCTCGGCACCCTCCACCTTCGCTCCATGTTTGTGCCAGTCCTGCGCTGTTGAACCACGGCCGTGGTCGGTTGCAACCAGCAGCGTGGTCCGGCCCCGATACTGCGGGTCGGTTTGGAGCGCCTCCCACAGTCGCTTCAAGCAGGTATCGAAGTAGCGTGCAGTGTCGAGCACCCGATCGTAGCGGCGGTCGTGCGCCCAATCGTCTGTCTCGCCGAGCGCGATGTAAAGCACACGCGGCTTGACCGTCTTGAGGTATTCGATCGCCATTTCGAAGGTGACATAGTCATGCCGAACATTGCGCCACGGCGTGAGGGTTTCAAATTGGAAGCGGCTCAACTGTTCGAGTCGCTCGGAGGGATCTTGCATCTGAATGCGTTGATACCCGGCATTGCTGAAAACCGCTTCAGGATCACTGGCTCCGATGCCTTCGAAAACGTCCCAGGAACCGAACAAGGCGACCTTGCGTTTGGGGAGTGCCCACTCCTTGCGTAGGATCTCGAGAACCGTTTGGGAAGGGTTGGGACGGAGGTCGTTGCTATCGATGATGTCGTCCCGCGGCCGCCCGGTCAGGATCTCGGAATACCCCGGGTAGGAGAAACGATGCCGATTGCGTAGTGTCACCGCGGCGCCCCGCTCGCCGTTGCCGAAGATAACTCCCCGTGGCACCAGCTCGTTCCACAGAAAAGGCATCAAAAGCCGGCGCCTTTGCTCAGGTGAGTCCGCCCACAGCGATGTGCGCAGGGGCTCGGCGTTCTTCATCCCGGCGTCTTCTCGACTCATCAAGAGCGGGTCGATTCCGCGAAAGACTTCTTGCCAGCGCAGTCCGTCGGTGGTGACAAGCACGAGGTTCTTCGTCTTGTAGTCGCCAGCCTCTAGAAGAGCGGGCACTACCAGCGCAAGGACTGTCAGCAGTAACTTCATTCGGGTCTCCGATCTCGCAGGCGTCGGCGGCTAGTACAGCCGTTCACGGTAGGACTCTTCGATGCGGTCGTCCAAGGTCGCCAGCTCGATGTCCCAGTCCAACTGGCCCTTCAACACCTCGCCGAGCGACGGCAGGTCGGCAATCTCGGGCCACTCTTGCGGCTTCCACAGGCCGGAACGGATCATGCACTTGGCGCAGTGAAAGAATACCGTCTCGACCGACACGACGATGGCCAGCTTGGGGACTTTGCCCTTGTGCGTCATGCGTTCGAGAAGATCGCGATCGCGAACGATCTGGGCGCGGCCGTTGACGCGAAGCGTGTCCCCTTTGCCTGGCACAAGGAAGATCACAGCGACTTGCGGCGACTCGAGGATGTTTGTCAACGTATCGGCGATGCGATTGCCCGGGCGGTCGGGGATGGCCAGCGTGGTGTCGTCCAGCGCGAGCGCAAACCCGGCGGGGTCGCCTTTGGGGGATACGTCCATGTCACCCTGGGCATTGCGCGAAGCGATCACGCAGAATGGCGAGCGCTCGATGAACTGACGCGAGAAGGGGTCAAGCCGCGGCCGGCACTTGCGCACCACCATGGGATCGGGCTCGTGGAGGATTGCCCGCAGTTCGTCCGCGGAGGTGATGGTGTCTTGGAACTCCATGGTTATCTACTGTAACGGTTCGCCGGGGAGCGGACGGGCGGCAGCCGTCCGATACGATAAAGGGACCGTGTCGAGGCTTCGCCGTCGTCCTGCCGGGCTTCAGTGCCGGGTACGGGGCGGTGCGGCAAATTCTCCAAGTGGGGTCCGCTGGGCATGCAGCAGTTGAGTCACGTACGCAAGGGCAAGTTCGAGGTGCTAGGGTTCGCGGGCAACTCGACGCCGGATCACATGGACCACTATCACGCGCTGGAGACATGGCTACGCCGCATCAAGCTGTAGACGGTCGAGGCGGTCAGCTCAGAAAGAACAACGGGTGGTATGCTCTGGTTGCGCTCGACGGACCGAGCGATGAACAAAACGGAGTTGAAGGATGAACGGCAATAAACCAAATCGGCGCAGGACAGGGTGGGTGAGGCTGCCCGCGCTGGTCGCTTTCTGCCTGGTCGCGGCTTTCTCCCTGCAGCAAGGCGAGTACGACCTGCTGCTCAAGGGAGGCTACGTCATCGACCCGAGAAATGGGATCTCGGGGCATCGCGACGTCGCCATTTCAGACGGCAAAATCACTGCTGTGTCGGAATCAATTGACAAATCGAAGGCCACGCGAACGCTCGACGTCAGTGACCTCTACATCACGCCCGGGCTGGTGGACCTGCATGTACATATGTTCTCGACGACCAACATCCCCGGCGCGTGGGCGGGCGATAACAGCGTCCAACCGGATTCGAATACGCTGCCGACCGGCGTTACCACCGCCGTGGACGCGGGCAGCTCGGGTTGGCGCAACTTCGAATTCTTCCGTCATACGGTGATCGACAAGGAGCGGCTCAAGACGCGCATGCTGGCGCATATCAACATCGCCGGCTTCGGCATGATCACCGACATCACCGAGCAAAAAGACTTCAACCCCGAAGAAGTGGCGCGGTTGGCGAAGAAGCACAAGGACGTGATCGTGGGCGTCAAGAGCGCGCACTATCGGCTGCCGGATTGGGCTTCGGTCGACGAGGCGGTCAAGGCCGGTACGCTGGCGGGCATCCCGGTGATGGTGGACTTCGGTTATTTCCTGCCGGAGCGGCCGTTCTATGAACTGGTGCTCAAGCGGCTACGTCCCGGCGACATGCCGACGCATATGTTCCGCGGCCCGGTGCCGTGGGTGGACGAGAACGGCAAGCTCTACGACTATCTGCATCAAGCGCGTAAACGCGGCGTGAAGTTCGACGTGGGCCATGGCGGCGGCAGCTTCGTGTTCCGCAATGCCGTCCCGGCGATCGAGCAGGGTTTCTATCCTGACTCGATCTCGACCGATATCCATCAGGGCTCGGTGAATGGCGCCATGATGGACATGCAAACAACCATGTCGAAGTTCCTGGCGATGGGCATGCCGTTGGACGAGGTGGTCAAAGCGTCCACCTGGAACCCGGCGCGGCAGATCCAGCGCGAAGAGTTGGGGCACCTGACGCCGGGAGCGGTGGCCGACATCGCGGGGTTCCGGATGCTGCGGCGCAAGTTCCGTTTTCGCGACGGCAGTGACGGTGCGATCAACGGGAACCAGCGGCTGTTTTGCGAGCTGACCCTGCGCGAGGGCCGCGTCGTTTGGGATTGGAACTCGCTGACCGGCGTGGACTACAAGGAGTTGGGGCCGGAATACGGGTTTCGCAAGGGTGTCGACCAGATCATTCGGCCTCCGCACTGAGGCGGACGCAGCGAGCGGCACCGATCTTCCGCCTTTGACCCAAGATAGTCGAACAGCCGGTTTCGTTTGCGCGCCGTCCGCACCTTGATGCGGATCACGGTCGGTGCGGGGTTCGCCTCGGTGGTTCCCCCGCGATTCGATCCTGTGATTGCCCGCGGTATTCGAAGGGCCGCAGAGAAGCTCTTCGCTGCAAGAATTCGCAACCTGAGCGAGACGATCGCGCGCGTCCTGCCCGAAAAGTCGCGCCGCGAAGATCCGCATCGCATCGCATTGGACCATTACACGATGCGGCTCGAGGACATGTGGGGAAGAGCGAGGGGGCTCGGCCTGCGCGGCTGGCACCCGGAAATTGAGATCGACGGTCTCGAGCGTCTCCGATCGGCCCTGGCCCGGGGGAGGGGCGTCGTGGTCTGGAGCATGTCGAGTGGCCTGCTTATCGCAAGTAGCGGAGGGAAGTCGCCGCTCCGCGATGCCTGAGCCTTGAAAACGTGAACCCTTCAGCCAAAGTTTAACGACCGAGGCCCAAGCGACTAGCCGTTCGCTCGAGCAGGTCGTTCACTGCGTCTAGCTTCTCCTGCAGGACGTCGACTTTCGCATCCAGGGCCACGTTATCGTCGAGTAGGTCACTGATCAAACTCGTCGCTCGCGGCAGCAACTGGCTGCGTATGTGTCCGCCACCGTTTGCAGTCGTATGCACATTCATATAGAACCTGCCTGGGCCGTCCAGAATCTCCTCTACCACCGGGAGGTCCTCAGTCTCCATCTCGACCATATTGATGAAGGTGGGGTATCCATTTGACTCAGGTGACCACAACATACTGTGGTTGGCCATTGGCGGCCCCCGGAAAGGCTTGCCGATAGCACCACGTTTCCAAGCCTGCGATGGCCATGGCGCGTGCGTAATCCTTGATCGGCCCGAAACGCAGCCTCGTGGCCCAATTGCCTGCAGACCGGCGTCTGGCGCCCCAGGGTGCATTCTGGGTGCAGTGTGCTGGCGTCCATGGATCGACCAAACCACAACGCCTAGGGGCTACCTGAGTCAAGTGGATACCCCATTTTGATGAAGTTCCCCGCGCCCTGCGGATTCGTCATCAACGGGCCCATCAAGCCCGTGCCGACAACCACCGGCCCGCTCATCCCCGGACCACCCCTGTGAATGTGTGCCGCCGTCACGTTTTGCTCCCCTTCGAACTGCCAGTTCAAACGAAACGTGACGTAAGCCCTGGTGGCCGTTCCGCCGTCATCGCGATCGATTCGAATCGAGATATCTCCGCCGCCGATTGACCGATCCCCGATCACACTCGGTACGTTACTGGAATTCATCATCAATCCAAACGTGGCAATTTCTGTTTCTGCAAAAACCAAACCAGGGGCAGCGACTAACCCCAGATCTTGTGCAGCATGTCGCCGAACAGCCGCCGGTTCAGATGTCCCTCCGCCAATAAGAGCCAGTACTCCGCGCGTGCTTGACCAGCCGACCGCCGGTCTTCATCAACCTGTGTTGCAAGCTCGTCAGCGACCAACTCTTGATTCGCTGCGGAAGCCCCAGCCGCCGCCAAAGATTGCCCAGGTTGTAGGCCAGCACGCTCAGTTGCAACCGCACTTCGTTGGCTCGAAATCGATGGCACGACAATCGCGTCCAGTGCGTCGCCTGCTTGCCTTCCTTGATCCACTGTTCCGCCGTGCCGCGCTTGTTGTAGAAGCGCACCACCGAGCGGCTCGGCAAGCTCATGCTCGTCACGATGAATCCGACGCGCGGGAACAGCTCGCCCTGGTGATGCTCGACCTTAGCGACGATCCGCCTCGCCTGCGACCAACTCTCCGCCTGATAGCGAAAACTCTTGTAGCGCACCAAGGGCTTGCGGGAAGGCCTTCCCGGCGGGCGAAACAGGATGTCTTCGATCTCCAGCTCCAAGCTCTTGTTGGCCGGAATGCGAATGGCGTACTGTACTCCGCGTTCCTCCGAAGCCTCATAAACTTCCGGCTTCGCAAAGGCCGCATCGCCCCGGAAGGCGACCTGCTTGCCCGCAGCCTGTTGGCGCTCGATCTCCGGCAACAAGAGCTCATCCCAGTCCTCGGCGCTGTGCACGTTGCCTGGACGCAGCTTGGCAGCGAGGCAATCACCATGACCGTTGAACAAAAGCAACGGGTGGTAGCAGACCGACTCGAAGTGTCCGTTGTAGGCACTGCCTTCCTGTTGGCCATGGACCGGACTCTCGGTGGAGTCCAGGTCCAGAACGACCCGCTCGGCGTCGTCGAACGCTTCCGCTTGCCCGACCAGCTCTCGGTTCAGCGCCATCAGCCCCAGCAGGTTCTCTTCGCTCGCCAGCATCTCCGTCTCGAAGCCGTGCAGCGTCGAGGTCAAGGCCGCACCGCGATCCCAGATCTTCTGCGAACCGATCAGCCGAAACGTCGGATCGATCGAAACCCGCTCGGCGTCGTTGAGGTCCTCGTAGCCGGCGAGTCGGCTGTAAACCGACTGCCGCAACAGATCAGCGAGCGTGAACTGCTTGTTTGTGCCTTGCCGGGAGTCGCTGAGATGCTCGTCAATCAGTTCTCCGAGACCGAGCCGTTCGTCCAGTTCGCGAACCAAAATCAGGCCACCGTCGGAAGTGACGTGCGATCCCTGGAAATCGACTTTGAGAAGTCCATTGAAACTTAGCTGGAATGGCTTGGTTTGTTTTTCACCCATTGGGTGTTGGCCTCCATGGCGTCCTCATCGGGCTCTAGCCCCTATGAATAAAGACGCTCAAGGCCGCTGGAAGGTCGGGATGTCAAACATCAAATTGAAAATGCGGGCTAACACCGCCAATAGAAGTACTCGTTTCATGTCATTTACCCCTTCTGGAACTTTTGAGCTTCTGATGCAGAGGCCCTTATTGGATGTCCCGCAAGGCATGGTACTCCCACTCTTGTCCTGAAGTCAACGACTAGGCGCCCGAGAGCAAAGCAGCGGCACGATTGAGGTGTCGCCAATGACTCGTTTGCCCGTCCGAAAAGGCTGACTGGGTCCTGTGAAGGCGATTTTTCAGACACCCCTCCGACCCTTCTCCCTCAGCAACCAGACTCTGTGCTCGCAAGCGTGGGGCTACCCACCCGGCAGCGGCAGAGCCCATATCCACCCCAGCATGTCATTGAACAGCCGCCCGTTCAGATGCCCTTCCGCGAGCAGCAACCAGTAATTGAAGATGTGATCGATCCGTTCAAGGGTTGACGTTCGCCGATCGAGGCCGCGAGCGGTGAGTTGGTACCATCTCGCGAACGGCCTCTATGAACCCCTCCAACAACGCGGCTCCTACTGTCGTCCAAAAGCTCATCCGTTTCGCCGCGTCGATCGCGCCGGGCATTTTCATGATCGGCTACGTGATCGGGACCGGCAGCGTCACCACGATGGCGTCGGCCGGGGCCAGCTACGGCATGTCGCTGACGTGGACGCTCGTCTTCGCGTCGCTGTTCACGCACATCATGGTGGTCGCGATGAGCCGGCTGACGATTCTGACCGGCGAGACGACGCTGTTCACCTTCCGCACGCACTTCGGGAGGCCGGTAACGATCTTCATCATCGGCTCGTTGATGATCACCCAACTGGCGTCGATCATTGGCGTGATGGCGATCGTCAGCGACGTGATGCGCGAGTGGACGGCGCAGGTCACCGGCGGCGAGGGGGTGCCGCAGATCGTCTGGGCGGCGGGGTTCACCTTGCTGCTGCTGGGGCTCTACTGGCAAGGCCGCCACAAGTTCTTCTTGAAAGTGCTGGCGCTGCTGGTTTCGATGATGGGTGTCGCGTTCTTCGTGACCGCGTTCCTGGTGGTTCCCGACCCGGCCACGATGATCGAAGGGCTGGTGCCGCGCATTCCGCGCGTCGGCAATCCGGCGCTGTTGATCGCCGGGATGGTGGGGACGACGATGGCGGGCGTGGTGCTGATGACGCGCAGCGTGCTGGTGCAGGAGAAGGGGTGGACGACCCGCGACTTCCACGAAGTCAACCGGGATTCAGGCGTGTCGATGACGCTGCTGTTCTTCATCAACGCGGCGATCATGGCGTGCGCCGCCGGGACCTTACACATCAAGGGGATGGAAATCGAGAAGGCGATTGACATGGTGCGGACGATCGAGCCGCTGGCGGGGGCCGCCGCGGCCGCGCTGTTCGTCTTCGGCATTCTCGCGGCCGGCTTGTCGTCGCTCTTTCCGAATTACCTGCTGGGGCCGTGGTTGATTTCGGACTTCCTGGGCATCAAGCGCGACATGAGCCGCGCGGCGTTTCGCGTGTTGGTGGTCGCGACGTCGTTGTTCGGGCTGATCGTGCCGATCTTCGGAGGGAGCCCCGTGCAGATCATGATTGCCTCGCAGGCGCTGAGCCCGTTGGTAATGCCGCTGCTGGCGCTGTTCGTGTGGATCCTGATTAACAAACGAGGCGTCGCGCGTGAGCACAAGCCCTCGGCCTTGCTGAACGCGGGCATGGCGGTTACGGTGGTGTTCTCGTTCTATATGCTTTATCTGGCGGCGATGGGTTTTCTGGGGCGGGGGTAGGCGGGTTGCCCTAGTGTGGCCTGTTGCTGTGAGTGCGTAAGAAAAGGAGCGGGCTAGGTCCTACAGAACGCCGGCTGGGAGCTTGAAACGCCGGATGATGGCGGAGATAACGCCCTTGCGCAATTCCTGACCCTCTCGGTGGCACTTCACCGGAAACGACTCCGGGCTCCCGTTGATGTCCGGATGATAGATCATCCGCTCGCTGCCCTTGCCGCGGCTTTTCCAAAACTCAAACCGCTTGTCGTACTTACGAAGCCGTTTCTCAAGGTCCCTGAACTTGTACGGCTTAGGCATTCGCCTGTTGGAACTCAGGGTGGTCGGCTGTCAGCGGTGGCGTGGGGACATCGAGAGCCCTCGCTTCGATGTCTGGGTTTCTGCGCTTCGTCGACCCCGCGGCAGACCTCAGGAGTTGGTCCCGCTTCGCGTCGGTGAAGAGTGTCCAGTACTGCGGCTCAGCGGGCTTCCACACCAACTCGGGTTGTGACTTGAGCCGCGCGAAGCTCAGTTGCATCGCGACGAGATCGCTCAACTCTCGAACTGCTTCGTCGATCGTTTTCCCGTAACCCCTGAGGTCCATTTCGAGGGCCAGCGCAACCCAGTCCTTGCCCTCTCGATAAGCCAACACGCTCAGGTTCACTGATGACGCATCCTGCTCTTTGTTCGCTGCTGACATGGTCTTCTCGCGACCCCGTGCTGGACCGGAAGCAGGCATAACGAGCCTTCAGTCTAGCCGACCGCCAAGTGAGGGCTCGAACGGTATGCCATCACTCAGCCAGACCGGGCAACGCTCCCCCAGCATCCCGTGGTGTGCTTCTCATGCCTATCGTATCGGCTGACCGTGTCTCAGACGTTGATTTTCCCCGTAAATCACTGATGCCGTGGCACTTGAGTTTTGTGACTGGAATTCCGCAACCTCCTGAATGTCGACGCCACGTCGACCAACCTCCTGAACCGCGACTCTCACAACATGAAGCAGGGTCTATAATCGTTCGCGACATGCATAGACGATTGCTCGTGGGTTTGTTGCTGGTGAGTTGGTCGGCGTTGGCGGCTGAGATTACGCATGGGCCGATCCTGGGGCGGCTAAGTTCGTCGGGGATCGGGGTGTGGGCACGGACGAAGCGGCCGGGTGAGTTTCGCGTGCGGTACGGGACCGCGCCGGGGGACCTTCGGGAACTGTCCAACGCGGTGCGGACGACGCTCGGACACGGGCTGGGTGCACATCACCGGGCTGCAGCCGAACACGACGTACTACTACGAGGTCGTCGGGGAGAGCGGCGGGCGCTCGCCGCACGAGTTGCGGGGCGACTTCCGCACGCTGCCCGACGCCGACACACATCGCCACCCGACGCTGAACCCCGACGGCCTGTTCAACTTCCGCTTCGAGTACGCCTGCGGGAATCAACAGCGCGTCGACCCCACGACGCCGACGTTTCGGACGATGCTCGAGCGCATCGAGGATTCGATCGACTTCGCCATTCTCGACGGCGACTGGATGTATGAGGAGATGCGCGACTACCGTCCGAACCAGTGGCGCGAGCAGACGGCCGCGCCCCGGATGCCGCGCATCGTCGATCTGGCGCCGACCATCGTGGGCGTGTGGGAGAACTACAAGCTCTACCTCCACCGCGGGAAGAACTTAGCGGCGTGGCATCGCGAGGTTCCGTCGTTCTTCATGTTCGACGATCACGAGATGCTGAACGATGTGAATGGGACCGGAACGCCGGGGCTGCGAAGCCGGCGGGCGGTGTTTCGCGATATCGGCATCGAGGCCTGGTATCACTATCTGGGCTGGTCGAACCCGGTCGGGTGGCAGCACGGGATCCACTTCGGCACGGCGAAGTTGACCGGAGGCGCGGACGTGCTGGTCGACGAGGCGGCGGACTTCCGCGAACTGAAGACCAGCGAGGCGGGGACGTTGACCGTTCACTGGGGGACGCCGGACGCGGGCGTCAACAACCTGCAGCTCGACCGGGTGGGCGGCGACCCCAACGCGGGTGTCTACGAGATCAAAGAGGTCGTCGACCGCAACCGGCTGCGCATCGCGCCCGCGCCGAAGCAAGACGGCGAGGCGGTGTATTCAATCGGGCGTTTCAACCACTTCCGGCACAAGATCGCGAACACGGAGTTCTTCTACATCGACACGCGCAGCCACCGGCAGATGCACGACCTCAACGATCCGTTCAAGCAGGGTGTTTCGATGCTGGGCGCGCCGCAGAAGCAGTGGCTGAAGAAGGCGATGCGCGAGAGCGAAGCGGACTTCTTGTTTATTGTCAGCTCGGTCAACCTGATGGTGCCGCACGTGCTGGGCCGCGAAACGCCGAGCAACAAAGACGAGGCTTGGACGGCGATCGCGGTCGAGCGGGAGGAGATGATCGACTTCTGGGACTCGCTCGGCAAGCCGGTGCTGGTGTTGACGGGCGACCTTCACAACAGTTTTGCGATCAAGATCACCGACCGCGTGTGGGAGTTCGCGTCCGGTCCCCACAACTCGAGCAACCATCGGCTGATCGAAGAAGCGAATCGTCCGACCAGCGGCAAGTACGTCTCTCGCGGCCGCGAATGCGAGATTCGCTGGTCAACGTTCGTGCCCAACGAGGCCCAGGGGCGCAAGCGGCGGCCCGTGTATGCGGTCGTCCAGGTCAACAACACCTTCCGCGTACCGGGCGGCTTGGAAGCGGGCCAAGGCAGCCCCGACCGCCCGGAGGCCGACATCTGGGCGGCCTACGACACACCGCAAGTGACCTTCCAGTACTACGACGGATTCACGGGCGAGCTGCTCTACGCCGAGTCGATCCTGGCTTCCGAGCAAGAGTAAGGCAGCCGAGTTGAGGCACTACCCGGCGAGAAGGATCAGCACTCGAAGAGCAGACGATGCGTCGGAGTTGTGCTGAAACGAAAGGGCTTAGGTGATCTATTTGTGCTGATTTGGATTCTCGTCACACCTCCTGGAGCCCTAATTCCATAAGAAACCAAGTGGGCCAGGTTACTATTCCGGGCGGGTGTCTACGTGGTCCAAACGGCCGTGCCGTGGGGCTGTGTTTGCCGACGATCAGTCGTCATCATTGTCGTCATCGTCGCCATTTTCATCATCATCCTCGGCACTCTCGCACTCCAAGTCGGAGATCCCGCTCAGGTCGCCGAACAGCAGCGATGTCGAGTCGCATTTAGCATCCGCGATTCCGTTACCCGACATGATGTTTCCCTCACGCGACTGGGCCACCGAATCATGCAGTAGGCAAAGTCCCCCCTCCTGGTTGCCTTGGATATTCGTGAAGAACAGAAACACCTTGGCCTGGACGTCCGCCAGGACCCCGGGTCCGTCATTGTCTTCAATGAGGGGCCGCTGTCCGGGGTCGTCGCGGTTGCCGACAATACTCACAACAGCTCCATCTGGGTATGCACTTCACTCCCTACTACCCCACATCTTGTGGTTGGCCGGTCCGCCTGCCGCGTAGGTGTTGGACCATCTCTGAATAGGTCGTGGGCCCAACGGTCGCGGCCTGTTGTACAAGCCGGTAGAAGAGCTTTCCCCGGTGACGAGAGCGTCGTCGATTGAATCGAAACGTATACTCATCCAGGTAATAGTCCAGGTGTTCACGGCTCACAGCGCCTTGGTGCGTCCCGATCAACCAGCGCTTCAACAGGGCAGCCACCCGGTGAACGTGGGGCAACAGCTCGGAGGCCGACTGGCTCGAACCGGCCAGAAAGTCGTACTCGTGCCGATAGCCAAGCGCCTCCAGGCCGACGTACCCTTCCCAGCCGTCGGTGTGGATCGTGCTGTCGGGCTCGACAGCCTCTTGGATGAAGCCGTGCAGCTGTTGCTTGGACGCTCCGCGGATGCGCTTCATACGGATCCTTCCTATCCCCGCGCCGTCTTCCTCGGCGGCGATGGCTAGCAGTGCTTTTTTCTGCGTCTGCCGTCCGCGCAGTCCCTCTTCTGCGCCCCCCACATAGGTCTCGTCGACCTCCACGCGACCGCTGAGCCGTTCTCGGCCGGGCCGCACCATCGCGCGCCGCAGCTTGTGCAGCAACGCCCAGGCGGTACGGTAGCTTCCCAGACCCAAGATGCTTTGCAGTCCCAGTGCGCTCGCCCCGTTTTTCTGGCTGGTCACCCACCACATGGTCCGAAACCAGGTGCGCAGCGGCAGGCGCGTGTCCTGGAAAATCGTGCCCGCCGTCACCGAAGCCTGATAATCGCATTGCCCACACCGCAGCAGGCCCCGCCGGCTGGGCCGAGCTCTCCGCCCTCCACAGCGGGGACACACAAAACCCTGTGGCCAGAGCAGTTGCATCAGATACTCGCGACACGCCTGCTCAGTGGCAAAACGCCCCTCAAACTCCTCCAGCGTCCGCGGGTAGTCCTCCACAGCCCCGCATGCTATATGTTGGGATCTCGGGAGTCAAGTGCATACCCCGACAGCTCCAAAACGCACGCGCACGCCGGCACGAAAGGGGAACGCCGGATCGTCCGAAGCGACGTCGCTGTTGTCTTCAATGATCACGCGGCCGGAGATCGAGACCCTGGAGAGGCTGAATGCATTCACGCCGCGGACCTCATTGTCTCGGATCAGCGTCTCATTGTTGTTGCCGTTTTCGTCTCTACCCGGTGACAGACTGACCTGGCTTCCGTTCCCGGCACTTACGCCATTTCGATTGGACTGAATCGTGGTGGCACCCCTGATGGTCAAAACAGACCCGAAGCCGGCGCTTGCGCCGGCCCCGCAATTGTTCCGGATCAGGTTCGCAGTGTCCGATGCCGAGTTGCCGATATTGACCACGCTTGCTCCGGAAACACCGAGTCCGTTCCCGCGGCTTTCCTCAATGGTGATGTCTTCGTCGGTATTTACGGTGCTGCGGTCAATACGGACCCCCCTGCCTCCGCGGATCACGAGCCGTCTCAAAAAGATGTTGGTCGAATTGTTGATTCGCAGCACCGGCGGCGCCGGATCGGTGCTGTCGCAGGCCACCACAGGCTGGCTGATCGTCGCTGTGGCGCCATTCCCCTCCAGCGTCAGGCCATCGAAGCCGTTGATTCTCACAGTGTCGAGTTCGGCGCATCCCCCCGTGATGCTGATGGTGTCGCCGTCAACCGCGGCACCAAGTGCAGCGCCGATTGTGGCGTGATCAGCAATTCCTCCGTCACAATCGACAGTGATCGCCCAAGCGGGTCCCGCGACGATCAGCGAAACCAGTAGCGCTGCGTTCAGTTTCAAAATGAAGTGTTGTGGGGTATCCATTTGACTCAGGTGACCACAACATACTGTGGTTGGCCATTGGCGGCCCCCGGAAAGGCTTGCCGATAGCACCACGTTTCCAAGCCTGCGATGGCCATGGCGCGTGCGTAATCCTTGATCGGCCCGAAACGCAGCCTCGTGGCCCAATTGCCTGCAGACCGGCGTCTGGCGCCCCAGGGTGCATTCTGGGTGCAGTGTGCTGGCGTCCATGGATCGACCAAACCACAACGCCTAGGGGCTACCTGAGTCAAGTGGATACCCCATTTGAAGTGTTTCATCCTACCTCCTAGACAAGCGTCAGCCTTCCATCGCGCGCCAGCCGGCTTGGTTGGCGTGCGGGGCAGGCGGAAACACCCGCGTTGAACCTGCGAATGTCGAAGGCGGCACACACCAGAGGCGCCGCCCCCACGATTCTAGACCTTGGGCAGCCGGCCGACAAGGTTCATTTGCAGGGGTACTTTCGGACTAGTACCAGTCCGCCCGGGGGAAAGGACGAGCGGTGCCCATTCAGTCACAGATCGGCACCGGCCGGGGGCGCGTGCTTGCACGGCGCGGCCGTCTGTGGAAAAATCACGGCCAGCGATGAAGGGGAACCGGCGTTTCGGTGAACTGAGCTTGATTGCGGTCTTGGCTGGGCTTTCCTGCACATGCCAGCCCGGCGGACAACTCCGTCCTGCCCTCGCGGCGAGCGAGGCTCCCCAGAGCGTCCGTGACTTCGGTGCAGTGGGCGACGGGGTAGCCGATGACACCGAGGCGTTGCAGCGGGCCGTGGATTCCCAGGTGGGCGCGGTCCGGCTGCCGCAAGGCGAGTACCGGCTTACCAAGACCATCCTCATCGACCTCGACCGCGTGGGCCATACGTCGATCGTGGGCGACGGTACGGCCAGCCTGATCATGGCGGTCGAGGGACCGGCGCTTCACTTCAAGGGCACCCATGGCGGGACTGCCGATCCGGAAACGGTGAAGACGAATGTGTGGCAGCGCCAACGCACGCCGCTGGCCGACGGGTTCGAGATTCGCGGCGACCACGCCAAGGCGCAAGGCATCGTGGCCGAGGGGACGATGCAGGCCGTGTTCTCGCGGCTGCTGATTCGCGAGGTGTCGGACGGCCTCGTACTGACGGGGCGCAACCGCAACGTGATCATCTCCGAGTGCCACGTGTATCACAACCGCGGCGTGGGGGTGCTGCTCGATCAGGTCAACTTGCACCAGATCAACATCGCGAACTCGCACATCAGCTACAACGGCGGGGGCGGGGTGGTGGTCCGTCGCAGCGAGGTGCGCAACTTGCAGATCGGCACGTGCGACATCGAAGGCAATATGGACCCCGACGGTCCGCCGACGGCCAACGTGTTGCTCGACGCACGGGAGGGGTCGGTTCGCGAGGGGGCGATCGTTGGCTCGACGCTGCAGCACACGCACGACGCGCCGGGCTCGGCCAACATCCGTTTCATCGGGCGCGGGCCGGACGAGCCGCAGAAGATCGGGTACTTCTCGATCTCGGACAACGCGCTGAGTGACGTGGCGGTGAACGTGCACCTGCGGTACGTGCGCGGCGTGTCGATCACGGGCAACTCGTTCTGGAAGGGCTTCGAGCACAACCTGTTGGTCGAGGGCAGCTCGAACGTCGTCGTCGGGCCGAACACGTTCGACCGCAACCCGGATTACCGTCCGCACGACAGCCGCAACAGTTTGCTGTTTGTCGATTCGGAAGACTGCACGCTGACCGGGCTGCACATCAACGGCGTCAAGGCCGCCGAAGCCGCGTTGACCTTGCGGCGCTGCCGGCGCTTCAACCTGACCAACGCGATGATCTTGAATTCCGAGAACGCCGGGCTGTTGCTCGACGATGCTCACGACGTACGCGTGTCGGATTCCGTAATCCGCGACGATCGCCCGGAGGCGAAGGAGGCCTTGGCCCTGAGGATCAAGGGCGGCAGCGGCAATCTGATCGTCGACAACGTGCTTGCCGGCGGGGTTGACGTGGCGGACGGATCGGCGGACCTGCGGGGCAATCAAGTTTCGTCCGGGCGGGGGCAGACGCCGTGAGTGGAGGGCCGCCGTCACGGGTCATCATCGACGCCGATCCGGGGATCGACGACGCGCTGGCGCTGATCCTTGCGTTGCGCTCGCCGGAGTTGCAGGTCGAGGCGATCACGACCGTGAGCGGCAACGTCTCCGGCGAGCAGGCGCTGACGAATGCCCTGCGGGTCTTGGAGGTGCTCGACCTGCCCAATCCGCCGCCGGTTGCCGCCGGCTGTGACCGTCCGCTCGTCCGGGAGCCGATCGCTGCGCGCCACGTGCATGGCGAGGACGGCCTCGGCGATATCGGCGGGCTGGTGGAGGCCGATGGCTCACCGCGCTATCCAACGCCGACATTGACTCCGGCAGATGGGCACGCTGTTGAGTTGATCGTCGATCTCGTCCGGCGCAACCCCGGGGAAGTCACGATCATTGCGCTCGGGCCGCTGACGAACGTCGCCCGCGCTTTCGAGAAGGATCCCGATGCGATGCGCGGCGTGCGGCGGATCGTGGCCATGGGCGGTTCGGTCTCAGGCGTGGGCAACGTGACGCCGGTGGCCGAGTTCAACTTTCACCATGACCCGCACGCGGCGGCGCAGGTGCTCGGCTCCGGCGTGGAGGTGACCGTCGTCGGTCTCGACGTGACCACGAAGACGTTGCTGACTCGGGCCGCGTTGGAAGACCGTCTGCGCGACACGGGGGACCGGGTGAGCCGCTTCATCGGCGATGTTTCCCAGAAGTACTTCGAGGTCAACGAAACGCGCCGGGGCTTGGCGGGATGTCCGCTGCACGACCCCTTAGCGGTAGGGGTGGCGATCGATGCGAGCTTCACGGAGTTGCGTCCGTTCGATGCCGACGTCGAGACCGAGGGCCGCCTGACCGCCGGCATGCTGGTCGCCGACCGCAGAATCGGGGCGAATGCCAATACAGCTACGATCCAAGCCGCGGTGGACGTGCACGCCGGGCGCTTCGTCGAGTTTTTTCTGGAGCGTGTCGTTGAGAAGAGGTGAGCCTTGCGTTGTTGTCGCTGAGATCGCTCCCCCCCGTTATGTGACTACCCCATCCGCGACCAAACGAGCGTCGTGAGCCCGTAAACCAAACCCACCACCAGCAACACCGTCCCCGACACTCTTGCCTCGTGAAGCGCGAACCATAAATAGATCCCCGTCGCGCCCAACAGCAACAGGCCAATCGAGCTGAGTAGCGACAGCAGGCCCCAGGCCCACGCCGGCAAGAACTCGTGGTGGAACCCGTGGTTCACGTGCAACTGCACGAGCGTTTCCAGGAATCCGAAACGACGGGTCTCGAGCTTCGCTTCACCGCTGGCCGGCGAGTACTGCACCTGGACCTGGGTGCCCGGCCGCGCGATGCGGAAGCGGATCTCATCGTCGGTCTGACGAATCTGCAGCAGGTCGCCCTCCAGGCCGTGGTTTCGCATGAGTTCCAACGCCAACGCCCGGGGTGTCGCGGCGTGTTCGGCGGCGATTGCTACGGTCCGCTCGTGATCTTCCTTGGATGTCGGAAGCCATGGCCGGTAGATGATCGTCAGCGAGCTGACGGCAAAGATCACCACCATGACCAGGAAGACCAGCCCGAGAACCAGATGAGTGTTGCGCATCCAAAGGAACATCGCTTCACCTCACCGCTACCCAGAGAATCACGCAGAGCACCGCCGCCCCACCGGCACAGATCTGCGCCCAGGGCAGGCCTGGCCGTGTAGCGATCCACATGTAGAGCCCCGAGACCGACATGAGCAGAAGCGCCCAGGTCGAAAGCTCGTTGTAGTAACCCCACAGCCGCGCCGAGCGATCCGGCGCACCACGCCGTGAGTGGGCGGTATGCATCGACGAGAGGAATCCGCCCAGATTGTTGTGGCGGAACTCGACTCGGACGCGCCGTTGTTCTTCGAGGTACGTGACGTCCCGCCGTCCGTTGGACGTGAAGACGAAGAACTTCAGGTGCTGGTCGTCGTCGCGGTGCACGTTGTAGTGCCCGCCCGCCATCTTGAGGTCGGCGGCATCGAAGATGCGCTTCGCCAGCTCCTTGTCGTCCAGGTTGCCGGGAGCTTCAAACGGAAACTGCGTTTCTTCCGCAACATCCGCGGGCTGGTACTCCCCCGGCGCCGGCAGAAAGATCGCATAGATCCCCGTGATGCCCCAAACGACGAACGCCGTGAACGTGAGCAGCCCAGCCCACATGTGGATCTTCTTCGTCCATTCGTAAAGCAAGACGCTTGTCCTTCTTCGTGAAGCACGCCGGTGGCGTGCCGAGCCGCCACAGCGCAGCTCTTGCGCCGACGACGAGGATACTTGGGGGGGCTGCCGGATTCATCCCCAACTGGGTCCCTCACCACAAAGCGCCGGCCATCCGCCTACTCTGTTGCTCGCCGGGGGCGCCTCCACCATCACGTTCCCACCTCCCTCGTGTGGTTGCTCCAGCGGCCTCTTCACCGCTGGATCTGCGCGCGCCAGTTCACCACCACGGTGAGGGAGGTATCGCGGGACTCCTCCGCGAGCACGTTGAACAGGAAACGCCGGCCGTCCGCGGACACCACATAGCGATTTCTGCGCTGGGAGCCTAGAGGTGGGGCCTCAAACAAAACTTTGGGAATGCCGACCTCGAAGATTGCGGAATCCGTCGTCACATTCACGGCCATCAGATTTTGGTCTTCGAGATAATACAACTCCTTCCCGTCGCGTCGCCATGCGGCTTCTAAACCCCCGGCTCTCGAGATCTGCCACTTGCTTCCCGCCGCGGCGTTTTCTCCGTTCTGCGCCGGCGAGAAGCTCCTCACGTGGACCTGAGGCCGGCCCGAATCGAGCGATGTATATGCGATCCATCGACCGTTGGGAGACAGTTGCGCCTGGTGTTCCGTAAACTCGTCCGTCAGCAACGGGACCGGCTTGCGATCTCCCACCAGCGGCAGCGCCCAGACGTCGAACGGTCCTGTGATGTTGTAGACGACAAATCGTCCGTCCAGGGACCAGTCTTCCACGCTCTTGGGCTCTTCGGACGCGAAAAGAAGCTCGGCGTCGCCCACGCCGCTGGCCAACTTTTGGTAGATATCCCGCTGCCCCTTGCGCGAGGAAGTGAACACAATCCGGGTCCCATCGGGCGACCAAAGAGGGTTCAAGTCGTCAGCCGGATCAAAGGTCAATCGCGAGTTGGTCCCCCGCGTCAGATCGAACACCCACAGATCACGCGTCCTCGTCTTCGAATCGTCGATGGCCACAGCCACTTTCTTTTCATCCGGGGAAAGAGCGGGATTGGAGTACCCGGCGGGTTCGCCCACCGAGCCCAGCCGTTTGCGTTCCCGGTCAAACCAAACCAGTTGGAGGGTTTCGCTCGCCCCACTCCCCTGATAGACCAGCACCCCGTCTCCGGAAACGGAGAAGGCTCCGTAGAAAGTTAGCGCGACGACGACCAGAACCTGTTCCGCGACGGGAAACAGGTCCCCGGCCATTTGGAGGCTACCGGCATCAAACGGCTGGGCCATCAAGGCGCCTTCCCGCACGAACAGCAGGTGGCCGTTTTCGCCGGAGGGCCCCGGGGAGTACTCTGCCCGTGAATTATCGGCCAAAAGCTGCCGGGCCTCTTGCGAGTCGAGCGAGGCTAGATAGGTTCCATTCTTGTCTCCAGCCCCGACGTTCAGATAGAGAAAGTGCCGGCCGTCCGGCAAGAATCGGGGGAAGCGGTGCACCTCTTGGCCTTCCGAAGCATCCAATGTCGTTAACGGAACCGGCACCCCGCCTTGCGCCGACACACGGTACAACACATCGTTGCCGTTTGGGGCAAAGACAATAACGCCCTCGCGGTTCCAGGTCCCGCCTTGGCCGTTCGGTGCGTCGCAAAGGGTTTGAGGCGGGCCGCCGGCCACCGCGATTTTCTTGAGTTTTCCTTCGGCGAAAAAGCCTACGTAGGCGCTATCCGGCGACCAAAAGGGAAACCAAGCATCCGCCGTTCCGGGAAGCACCTGCGCTTCCAGGGAATCGAGCCGGCGGACCCAGAGTTGCGTCTGCTGATCTCCCGTAACGCCCACGACGGCCATATGGCGCCCGTCGGGCGAAACGGCGAAGGGCCCAATCGCGGTACCTTCCGGGGCGGGAACCGAAAAACGCAGCGCGCGTTGCTGAAGGGGTGCTTCGCCGAAGTGAACGACCGCCAGGATCAGCGCAGCCACCAGGGCGACAGCAAAAAGGACGCCACCCGCCAGCAAGGCTCGATCTTTCGTGCGCGTGCGACGTTCGGCCTCACGGGCCGCCGATTCCGGCATGACGTTGATCGTTACCGAACGCCTCAATTGCGTGTCTTCGGCTCGATAGACGACGCTGTCGCCTCGGGAGTCCAGGTCTTCGATCACGTGATATCTGACAAGAGGATGGCTTTCGGGGGCGGGCCGGTCAGGCTCTGCCGGCGGTTCAGGCAATCCTGCCTGTGCCTCGGCGGAGAGGTTCGTCTGGCCCGCGGGGGACACAACACGCGCCCCTATATCGCTAGCACCGGCTGGAGCACCGACCCCTGCGGGATCACCGGCGCGTAGGATCGTCGACTTGCCGGACTTCAACCTGTCACTGAGCGACTCCAGGTCCACAACCATGTCGGCCGTACTTTGATAACGCCGGCCGGCATCCTTTGCCAAACACTTATTCACCAGGAGTTCCAACTCCATCGGCACGCCCGTCCGAAGGGCGGTTATGGGCTCCGGCTCTTCGTTGGTGATGGAGTACATGACCGCTTTGTCGTAGTGGCCTTTGAACGGCTGTTGCCCGGTGACCATCTCGTAGATCACAACACCCAGCGACCAGATGTCGGTGCGGTGATCCAACTCCATGCCGTAGGTCTGCTCGGGGGACATGTAGCTCACCGTCCCCATCGTCTCGTCCAGGCGGGTGAGCTTCGAGCGGTCGGTCAGCAGCGCCAGGCCGAAGTCCATGATGGTGACGAGTTGCTTTGAGCCCGACCCGGTGATCATTAGGTTGGCGGGCTTGATGTCGCGGTGGACGATCTTCTTCTCGTGTGCCGCCTGGAGACCCTGCGCCGTCTGGATCGCGATCGCCAGGGCCTCCGTGAACTTCAGCGGGCCCACTTCAATCTTCTTGTCGAGGCCTTCGCCTTCCAGGAAGGCCATCGCGATGAAGGTCTTGCCCTCGACCTCATTGATCTCGTAAACGTGGCAGATGTTGGGATGATTGAGCCCGGCAGCAGCTTCAGCTTCTCGCCGAAAGCGGGCCTTGATCTCTTCGTCGCCGAGCAGGTGGGCGGCCAAGAACTTGAGGGCGACGGGACGTTTAAGGTTGGTGTCCTCGGCCTTGTAGACGACACCCATCCCGCCCTCACCGAGCTTGTCGGTGATGCGGTAGTGCGAGATCGTCTGGCCGATCATGGTTTGCACCTGGCCTGCGGTGACCCTAGCCCGAGGGACCCTAGCCCAAGGAAATTGTACCGCCCCGAGGTAGACATCGGAAGCCAATGACGCGTTCGTTGGACTTTTCCGGCCGTCCCGCTGCCGAGTCCCGACGAGCTACCCTTCGCCGAGGCCCAGCGGTCTCTTGAATACTTTGACCACTTGCTCGATGTCGCGCCGCTCCGGTTCGACCAGGAAGCCCTTGAACTCGGCGCTGTCGGGACTCACGCCCGGCGGGCCGGGAGGCACGTTCGAGTAGGGATTGCCGTTGCGGCCCAGCTTCTGAAAACGGGCCAGGAAGCTCGCCGGAACATCGCGGTAGGCATCCCAGCACTCTTCGGTCCAGGAGTCCAACAACCTGGGCATGCGGGTGTTGATGATTTCGAGGGAGAGGGGCTTGGCGGGGCAAAGCTCACCAAAGCGTTTTGCGACCGCTTCGATCCCGATGCTACCCTCACCCAACGCGAGCCACTGCACCGCCACGCCGTCTGGGGTCTCCCACACGGCTGAGTCGCGGATGCCGCTGGTGACGAGGTAGGGGGCCGGGATCTTGAGCGCCGTCAGGGGATCTTCGAGTGTCCACGCGGCGTTGCCCGTGTCGTAGAGGGCCCCGGCGAAGTCAAGACTGCTCTCAACTCGCCAAGCTCAGCGGCCGCGTTAGGGAAATCGCAGGTCTCACGCCAGGGTGTGGCGGAGACCTGCGAGCTAGTGTTCTACCGGGCATGGCCGTTTTCGACCACGCCCGTTGTGACGTCTACCCTCCGCTCAGAGTGACGTTGACTGCCTGTAGACCCTTCGGTCCTTGCTCCACGTCGAATTCGACGGCGGCGCCTTCCGCCAAGGTCCGGTACCCATCGCCCTGGATCGCCGAAAAATGCACGAAAACATCTTCTCCACTGGCCTGCTGGATAAAACCGTAGCCCTTGGATTCGTTAAACCACTTCACAACACCTTGCTCTGGCATAACACAAAATCTCCTCGTTGAAAATTCGCTGTTGATCTATCGGTCTGAGTGTTCCTAGGATCTTGCAGGCGGAATCAACGGGAAGGTGAAATCTTGCGGCTTTCCGTTCTGCGAACAAAAGGTAGGGAGTTCAGGAATCGAAACAACAGTTGACTTATTATCGCATGCGCGGGCCGTCGCGTGTCGGGCGGCGGCAACAATTCCGATTGGATTGCCCTGCCCCCCCGCCTAGCAGCCCGTGGTGAAAGCATGGTTTCTTGTCAAGTTTGTTTGATACCCCTGCATGTTGCGGTCGGTCGAGCAGGCGGGCACGGCATGCCGTGCCCCTACGTTTGCGATTCGCGCGGTTCTCGGTTTTGCCACGGGCTGCTAGCCGTGAAGCATGCGACTCGCTGTTCTGGGAAGAGCGATCGCCCGCGAAGGCAAGCGCCGCCTTCGCGTAGAGAGGGGCAACTTCGTCAAGAGACGTCAAGAGACGTATCGATCGAGCCAGCGTTCGGTGACCTCTCGCAGACGCGAGTAGTATTGCGTGCGGCGCTCCCGCAGCACCTCTTCACGGTAGGCCTGCGCCTGGCTCAGGTTGCGCGCCGACATCTCGGCGAGCCGCTGGGGTGCGCGGAACACTTCGATGATCTTCGACGCCAGGGCTTCGGCGTCGCCGGCAGGGACGAGGTCTTCGGCCAAGAGAAGCTCGGGAACGCCTCCCACCCGCGTGCCAATGCAGGGGAGGCCGCGCGCCATCGCCTCGATCATCGCCCGGGGTAGGCCCTCCGAACGCGACGGGAGTACGAACAGGTCGGCCTCATCGAGCACGGCGCGTACCACCTCTCCCGCCGGCAACTGGCCCAGGAACAGAACGCACTTGCCTAGCCCTCGTCTCGCGGCGTCCTGCTTGAGCGTTTCGACATAGCGGCCGCCGCCGACAAACCGGAGCCGGAAGCCGAGGTTGCGGGACGCGCAGATAGCGGCGGCCTCGAGAAGCACGTCCGGCCCTTTGTAGAGATACTGCAACGACCCTACCGTTACGATTTCGACCGGCCGCTCCGCCGCGGGGGACTCCTGGGCCGCTCGGGACTGCCGTGCCTGGCAGGCCTGCTGTGCTGGGCGGGGCTGCTCGGCGAAGGCCTCTGTGGGCAACTCCACGCTCGAGTAGTTGGTCGTGAAGGCGTCGTCGGGCGCGGGATATCGGCGCTGCAAGGCCTCGGCGGTGACGTAGGCCGCGCCCGACGCACTCGCGCACTGTTGTCTCAGGCGATGCCGAAACCATCTCCGAAAGGCCGGACGCAACGGATGCCGGACGCATCCGGGCGCGTAGGCCTCGAACGGATCGCCCACCACCTCTACCCCGTAGGGCCGGTGTTCACGCCGCAGCGCCGCTTCGACCGAGGTCGAAACCTGCGACGGGACCCGCAACAGCACCGCATCGTTGACACCGATCGCCCGCCCGGCGGTACGCCGAACCTCGGCCGCGCGCGACAAGTACTGCCACAGGCCCACGTAGTAGGGCACCTCGACGAACGACACCCGCTCGCCGCCGGCCCGGTTCCAGGAAGTGGAAGGGTGCTCGGCGGGCTGGACGCGCGCCACCACCCGCACCCGGTCGAACGCCGTCAGATAACGCTCGAAGAACGAGTACGGGAACGGGCCCGGAGTCCACACCGCCCCGTCGGGCGTGCGCGCATAGCGCTGATCGAGGAAGACAACTAGATCCATTAGCCTGAACTGGCGCTTTGTTTCAGAAGCGAGCGCGCGAGTGACACCACACAGCGTGCCCTGGTGGCGCGGGCCTCCTGGCCTGCAGCGTCGACCCCCGGGTCGACGTCTCGGCCCACGCAGCCACCCCATGCACAGGAGAAGACCGGCGCGGACGCCGGCCCTGCCCGCCGGAGGCGCGCGCCACACCCGATCTAGCGCTCCTCATTGCCACGCGGTCTGCTGGAAGCCACCACAAGCTCACTCCGGCCGGTGCAGGTCGCGTTGACATGCCCCACCTACGTGCCGCGAAGCGCGACCACCTACAGAATCGTCGCCGTCCACGGCCGACTTTAAGAAAAGCGCATCCGGCTATGCGGCTCTCAACTTCCCATCGGCATCTGTCGATCAACCGGTCGAAGCCGAAGAACCTAAGAGCAGTCCCTGACTCACGGCCACGGACTGCCGAGACAGTGCAAGGAATCGCGGAAGCGAATCGCGGGCGGGTGATCGAGTGGCGAGCACTGCCGTATCGGAAACGCTTGGCCGGCTGGAACTTCATACCGCCGACGAGGCAAGCCGGTGGGAGGAGCAACTGCGCCACGTAGACCACGACTTCTACCACACCGCCGCCTATCACCAGTTCTCCGAAGAGCAAGGTGAGGGCAAGGCGTTCCTGGCCGTCTACCAGGAAAGCGAGAGCCGCCGCCTGCTGTGGCCGTACCTGCTGCGTCCGATTGACGGGTTGGACGAAGAGGGGTTGGGCCATGAAGCGTACTTCGACGTGACTTCGGTCTACGGCTACTCGGGGCCTCTCGGGTTGGGATGCGACGGCGACGAGCCGTTCCTGCAAAGGGCCCACGACGCGGTCCTCGACGTCTGGCGGTCCCAACGCGCGGTCTCCGCCTTTACGAGGCTTCATCCGATTATCGAGAACCACCGTCTGTTGCCGGCGCAATGCCCCGCCTCGCAGCGGGGTGAGACCGTATCGATCGATCTCACCGGCGACCCGGAGACGACGTGGCTCGCTTATCGCAAGACGCTTCGCCACGACATCAAGAAGGCGAAACGTGCCGGCGTCACCGTCACCGAGGACGTCGAGGTCCGCCAACTGGATCGCTTCATCGATCTGTACCACCAAACCATGCAGCGCGCCGGCGCGGCGGAGAGCTACTTCTTCGGCCGCCACTACTTCCGGCGGTTCTTCGACCGGATGGGGGCGCGAGCCTACTTGGTGACCGCCGCACTCGGCGGAAGGATGCTGGCCGGCGGGATCTTTGTCGAGTGTGACGGCATCGTCCAGTACCACCTCAGCGCCGGCGATGAAGAGTTCCGGCACGTGACGCCCACCAAGGCCCTGCTCGACGAAGTGCGACTGCGCGCCGCCCAGCGCGGGAACCATTCGTTTCACCTGGGCGGGGGGACGGGCGGAAACAGCGACAGTCTTTTCCAGTTCAAATCGAGCTTCTCGAAACGGACGCATCCCTTTCACATCTGGAGTGCGGTGATTCTGCCGGCCGAGTACGAAGAACTGTGCCGGCGCCGCGATGAAGCGGACCCGCCGGGCTCTGCCGGCGACCGTGGAGATTTCTTCCCGGCGTATCGCCGTCCCGTGACCGTCAAGGGCTGACGAACCAGCGCTAACAAACGAACGCCGCGCGCCGATGCGCCGGCCGGCAACCACCCGCGCCGATCCGAGGCCAAGAGAGGTAGTGATGACTTCAGATTCCGTGCTGCAACCAAGGGCTCCCAGGCCAACGCCGGTTGTATCCGGCCTGGATTCGGTCCGCTCGCCTCTGTTCGAGACCAAGGTCCCGCTGGCGGCGCCGACGCTGCCGCCTACCGAAGACTTGCTCGAGCAGATCCGTGCCCTGCTCGAGCAGTCGCAACTCACCAATGCTTCCGCGGTTGCGGAGTTCGAGCAGCGGGCCGCCGCGTATCTGGGCACGCCGGACGCGGTCGCCGTGTCGAGCTGCACGTCGGGGTTGATGCTGGTGGAGCGCCTGCTGGGGCTCTCCGGCGAGGTCATCCTGCCGAGCTTCACGTTCTTTGCCACGGGGCACGGTCTGCTGTGGAACGGTCTTGAGCCGGTGTTCGTCGACTGCGATCCGGAGACGTTCAACATCGACCCCGAACGGATTGAAGCCGCCATCACTCCACGCACTTCGGCCATTCTCGCCGTGCACATCTTCGGATGTCCGACGCCCGTGCGGCATCTCAAAGACATCGCCGCGCGTCACGGACTGCGGCTGATCTTCGACGGCGCCCACGCCTTCGGTTCTCAGCTCGACGGAACCAATGTCGTCGAGTGGGGTGACGCCACCGTGTTCAGTCTCACGCCGACCAAGCCTCTCGTTGCCGGCGAGGGCGGGCTGATTGTGACTCATGACCCCGATCTGGCACAGCGCCTTCGCCAGGCCCGCAACTACGGCAAGGGCCAGACCTACGACTGCGAGATCTTGGGGCTGAACGCCCGCATGACAGAGATCCAGGCCGTGCTGGGCACCGCCGGGCTCGCCTACGTCGAATGGGGGATCAAGCGCCGCAACGAAGTGGCCGAGGTTTACCAACGCAAGTTCCATGACGTCGACGGGCTGACGCTGCAACGAATCGGCCCCGCCGTGCGCAGTAGCCGCAAAGACTTCGCCATGCTGATCGACGAGCAGCGCTTCGGCGTTTCGCGGGCCCAGCTCGAAGACGCCCTGGCGCGGGACCGCGTCGAGACGCGCCGCTACTTCGACCCGCCGCTTCACCGGCAGAAGCTCTATCGCACGTTCTACCGGCCCGAGAGTAATCCGCTGCCGCTGACCGACCAGATCAGTTCTCGCGTGCTCTGTCTGCCGATCTATGCCGGGCTGGCGAACGACACGGCCGAGGCGATCGCCGAGCGGGTGGTCCGTATCGGTCGAGGGGCCGGCCAACCGGGACGCAAGCCCTTGCCCTCTTCCGCCCCGGTTCCGGCGGCCTACTAAAGGAAAAAAAGAGCGGGTCGATACAACTATCGGGGAGCCAACTACGTTCATCCCCGCCAATCGAAGCCGGACCAAGAGGAGATCGAGAATGCGTTGGACCTTGTTGACAGTGTTTATCTTGAGCTTGACGACCGCTGTGTGGGCCGGTGAACCGAGCAGCACAGCGAACCTAATTACCTCGGGCACGGTGTGGACCAACACCGTTGCCTTGCCGAGCGGCTCGACGGTCCGCAGCGGGGATCGGATCAAGACCGATACCGCTGGAACCGCCCTGATCTTGTCACCGACAGTGGGGCGCGTCGAGGTACGCGGCAATTCCGAAGTGACTTTTGCGGGGGACCAGATCACGCTGCATGACGGCGTTATCGCCACCGGCAGCCTTCCCGTGCAGTTGGGGGACGCCCAGATCCAGGTCAGAGACCCCGGCCCACGGGCCCTCGTCGTGGTTGCGAACCGCGACGGCAAGCAGCTCATCGCGGCCCACCGTGGCGCTGCGCTCATCACCCAGCCGGGCCTCGCCCCGGTTCTGGTTCCGGCGGGATCGTATGCCATGCCCGGCGGCAGCCCTGGCGGGGACGGCCAAACCGCTAAGAAAGATGACGACGATGACGACAGCGGCGGCGGTGCGGTGCCCGCGGGCAAGGGCTCCGCCGCCAAAGAAGGCTGGACCATTGGCAGCATGAGCCACCAGGCCAGCATTACGCTCGTGGCCGCGGTCGGTGCAACAGCCGCGGCCGGTATAATCGCCGGCGTGGCGCTCACCGGCAGCTCGGCTAGCCCCTCGAACTAAGGTTCAGCCGAGACGTCACAAGTTCTCTTGTTTCGAGCCTCCCTTTCAGCGGAAACAGCGGAGTGCATTGACGAAGGGTCCCGGCGCCTCCCCGGGACCCTATTTTTTGGGCTTGTTTCGGGCGGGAGCCGTCAGGCGTCAGAGTACTTTCCCTAGTCCCTTCGTGATCGCCTTGCCGGTTCCCTTGGCGCCTTTGCCGACGACCGTCCCGGCACTCTTGCCGGCCTTGGCCGCCTTGACGCTGACGTTCGCGGCCGTGGTGCCGACGGTCTTGGATGCCTTGGCGGTCTCCACGCTGCCCTTGGCGGTGGCCGTGCCGATGGTCTTACTTCCCTCGACAGTTGCCGCCCCTACGCTCTTGCTTGCCTTGCCAAGCGTCTTGGCTCCGCTGACCGTCGCTGCGCTCGCGGTCTTCGTGCCGCCGGCAGTGGCCCGGCCCGCGGTTTTGCTGCCGCTGACGGTTGCGGTTCCCACGGTCTTCCCCACCCCGCCGGCCGTCTTGACACCGCTAACCGACGCCGTGCCCGCGGCCTTCGTGCCGGTGGCGGTGGCTTGACCGACGGTCTTGCCGCCCTTGGCGGTGGTGGTTGCAACCGCCTTGCTTCCCTTGGCGGTTGCCGTTCCGACTGTCTTCGTATGGCTTACCAAGTCGCCGCCCGACTCGCCGGCTTGCTTCGAGGATTCCTTCTGAGCCCAGGCCGGCGTAGAGGCCAGCACGGCCAAAGCTAGGACGTAGACAACGCTCTTCATGTAGGACCTCTCCTTCTTCTAGAGGCTGAGACGGGCGCTTACGCGGCCAGGTTTCGCATGGTCTGCGAGTGGTCAAAGATTCGACGTCTTCGAACCATTCGAAACCGCCAACCGGCCAGACCACAGTTTGACTTTGCTCGGCAGGCAGCGCTAGGTTTGGGGGCACGGGGAGGAAACCCGCGCGGCGGCGCTCAACGATCGAGCGTGATCGATCGAACAAGATCCAGCGAGCCAGTGCCCCCAGTTTCCCGTCCCGGCCAAGCCTATGAAAGTCCTCGTCACAGGTGCTACCGGATTTGTAGGCCGACGGTTGTGCGAGACGCTGCACGGCCGCGGCGATACCGTCGCCGCGCTCTCGCGTGACGCCGAGGCCGCGAAACGCAAGGTGTCGGCGATCGAGACCGCCTACTCGTGGAACCCGGGCGACGAGCCTGCCCCGACCGAGTCGCTGGCCGGCGTCGACGCGGTTATTCATCTGGCGGGAGAAACGGTCGTCGGCGGATGGAGCGAGGCCAAGAAACACGCCATTCGCTACAGCCGGGTCATCGGCACGCGAAACTTGGTGGCCGGGATCGCCCAGGCCAAATCGAAACCCAAGGTCTTGGTTTCGGCGAGTGCGATCGGCTTCTACGGCGATCGCGCAGAGGAAGAGCTGACCGAGCAGTCGCCCCCCGGCGACGACTTCCTGGCTGACATCTCGATCGCCTGGGAGGAGGAAGCTCGCAAAGTCGAGCCCCTCGGTGTCCGCCTCGCGCGAGTCCGGATTGGCGTCGTACTGGGGCCAGGCGGCGGCGCGCTGGGGGCCATGCTCCTGCCCTTTAAGCTGGGCGCCGGCGGCCCGCTCGGCTCGGGCCGTCAGTGGTGGTCGTGGATTCATCGCGACGACCTGGTCGGGCTGATGTTGCATCTGATCGACCATGATCTGAGCGGCGCCTTCAACGGCACCGCGCCCGCCCCCGTGCGACAGAAGGAGTTTGCCAGCGCGCTCGGCCGCGTCCTTCATCGACCCGCCTTCATGCCCGCGCCGGCCTTCGCGTTGAAGATTGCGATGGGCGGCTTCGCGACCGAGCTTCTCTCGAGTAAGAAAGTCCTGCCGCAAGCCACGTTGGCAAGTGGCTACCCATTTCAACATCCCGACCTCGAAGCGGCGCTTCGCAACGTGCTGGGCCGATAGGAGCGAAAGGCCGCGGATCTCAAAATCGAGATCCGCGCCTCTGTCGTGGCGGGCCGAGGAGTCACGCCGAGCCCGGGTACCGGTGGCATAATGGCCTACTAACCTGCACTCGACGGACCCGCCATGAAGATCACTGACGTCAAGACCTACCTGGTCGGCAACCCTTGGAAGAACTGGCTCTTCACGCGCGTCGAAACCGACGACGGGATTCACGGCGTGGGCGAAGGCACCTGCAACGCCTTCGGTAAGACCGTCGAAGCCGCCGTCCACGAGCTGTCGCCGTTCATCATCGGCATGGACCCCTTCCAGGTCGAGGTCATCTCGCAACGCATGGTGCGCGACGTCTACTCCGAGGGCGGACAGATCCACATGTCGGCCGTGGCGTCGATCGAGATCGCCTGCTGGGACATTATCGGCAAAGCTACCGGTCAGCCCATCTACAACCTGTGGGGCGGACGCTGCCACGAGAAGTTGCGCGCCTACGCCAACGGCTGGTACCGCGGTCCGCGGACGCCGGAGAGCTTCGCCGAGAAGGCCAAGAAGGTGGTCGAGCGCGGCTACACGGCGATGAAGTTCGACCCTTTCGGCGCGAACTGGCGCACGATGTCGCTTGAAGAATTCGAGCTGTCGCACGACATCATCGCCGCCGTGCGCGAAGCCGTCGGCCCGCGGGTGGATCTGCTGATCGAGGTCCACAACCGCTTCAACGTCGAGACGGCGGTACGCTTCGCCCGAGCGATCGAGCGCTACAAGCCGATGTGGTTCGAAGAGCCGGTCGCGCACACCAACATCGCCGCGCTGGTCGAGGTGGCGCGGCAGAGCCCCGTCCCGGTGGCGACGGGCGAGAGTCTTAGCAGTAAGCAGGAGTTCGCCGAGCTGGTGAAACACGAGGTGGTGAGCATCTATCAGCCCGAGATCCTGGCGGTGGGCGGGCTGTTTGCCGCGCGCAAGATCGCCGACATGATCGACGCCCACTTCGGCATGATCGCCCCCCATAGCGCACAGGGTCCGATCTGCTCGGCGGCCTGTGTCCAGTTGAACGCCTCGATCCCCAACTTCCTGATCCACGAAATCTTCGACGAGTTCAACGAGCCCTGGGAGAAGCAGATCATCACCAACGCCGTGGAAGTGAAGGACGGGTATATCGAGATCCCCGCCCGCCCGGGGCTGGGGGTTGATCTGGTGCTGGAAGAGCTGCCGAAGTATCCCTACCAACAAGACCATTACCTTCCATTGTTCAAGCCCGGCTGGGAGAAGCGCGAAGGGGACGAGTCGGGGTCGGGCGAGTAGGCAAGCGGTGGGCAGCGGCGGATGGTTGGCCGCTCGCCCGGGGTGGGAGCTGCCCCTGATCGTTTGATTCATAAGGGCCTGCGTCCGTGGGCAGGTTCTGCATCCGGACAGCCGAAAACCTGTGGGCGGTCGATAGGTACTTACGACGTACTACGACCACTCTCCTAGGGACTGTTCGCGCGACCGTTGATACAATCCGAAAAGAGAGGGCATTTCCATGCCACCGGCCGTCTGAGTCCGAAGTCTCGGGTTGAAACCGTGAAGCTTTTCTATCGCTCTTGCGGTTCTTTCTATCTACTCCTTCTCCATGCGCTGTTGGGCGGCTTTTCACAAGCGCCGGCGCAGTCGGTGATCCGCGGGCCGTATCTTCAGATCGGCACGCCCGCCAGCGTCGTCGTCAAGTGGCGAACGGACCGCGCGACGGACAGTGTTGTGCGGTACGGGACGCAGGAGGAAAACCTGAATCAGTCAGCGTCAGTTGGGGGAGCCCTCACCGACCATGAGGTTCTCGTAAATGGGCTTGTGGCCGACACGCAGTACTACTATTCAGTGGGCAATGCCGCCGGGGAGTTGGCTGGCGGTGATAGCGGCTATTTCTTCATGACATCGCCGACGGCTGGTACGGCTAAACAGACCCGGGTCTGGGTGCTGGGTGACTCGGGGACGGCTGACGCGAACGCTCGTGCGGTGCGCGATGCGTTCGTCAACTTCACGGGCACGCAGGACCCTCAGCTCCTACTGATGTTGGGGGACAATGCTTACCTGGACGGCACGGACGCTGAGTACCAGGGCGCCGTTTTCGATATGTATCCGCGGTTCCTACGGAATGCGGTCCTGTGGCCGACGCTCGGCAATCACGACGGGCACTCGGCGGACTCAGCGAGCCAGAGCGGGCCCTACTACGACATCTTCGCGCTGCCCAAGAGCGGCGAGGCCGGCGGCGTCGCCTCGGGGACGGAGGCGTATTACTCGTTTGACTACGGCAACATTCATTTCGTGTGCCTGGAGTCGTACGAAACCGACCGCTCGACGAGCGGGGCGATGTTGACGTGGTTGGAAGCCGATCTTCAGGCCAACGACAAGTCCTGGCTAATCGCGTTTTGGCACCACCCGCCCTATTCGAAGGGCTCTCATGATTCGGATACGGATGGCCGGATGACCGACATGTGCCAGAACGCCTTGCCGATTTTGGAGCAGCATGGGGTGGATCTGGTGCTGACCGGGCACAGCCACTCCTACGAGCGGTCGTATCTGATCGATGGGCACTACGGCGCATCGAGCACTTTCACCGAGGCGATGAAGGTCAATACGAGCGATGGGAATGAGCTGGGCGATGGCGCGTATACGAAGACGTTCGCCGCGGACATTCCCCATCAAGGCGCCGTGTATGCGGTGGCAGGAGCGTCGGGGAGGATCAGCGGCGGACCGCTGAATCATCCGGCGATGGTCCTTTCGATTAATGCGCTGGGGTCGCTGGTGCTGGACTTCGATGGCGGTCGCCTCGACGTGAAGTATCTGGACAATAACGCGAACGTGTTGGACGACTTCACGATCCTGAAGGGGCCCGACACGGCGGCGCCCGTGATTTCTTCGGTCGAGTCGGAAGGGGCGTCAACGGAAGTGGTCGTGAACTTCAGCGAACGAGTGGAACAGACGAGCGCGGAGGAGGAGGCGAACTACGCGATCGACCACGGCGTCACGGTGACCACCGCGTCACTCGATGCCTCCGCGCGCGCCGTGACTTTGACAGTCACGCCCCTGCGCACCAGGATCTACACATTGACGGTCGACAACGTCGTCGACTTGTCGTTCAATCCGATCGCTCCCAACTCGAAGGCCCCGTTCCGGCACGTCGACATCCTAACCGAGTTGCTGCAGGAAGGGATTGCGCCCGACCCGAGCTACGACGGTACGAGCGACACTCACATTTCCCAGAATGCCCCTACCTCGAACTTCGGCCGGTCCGCCACGCTGCTGGCCGACGGCGATGACCCCTCTGGCAGCGGAAATGATCTTGCGTCGCTGATCCGATGGGACCTGTCGTCGATCCCGCTCGGTTCGACGGTCCACACGGCCGAGGTCGAAATCGAGGTCTTCAACGTCAGCGGCGGCGTCTACGACATCTATGAGATGAAGCGGGATTGGTTTGAGACCGAGGCCACCTGGAATGTCTACTCACCAGGGAATGCTTGGGAGGCCCCGGGAGCCTCGGGGCCCGGCGACCGGGGTTCATCGATCCTCGGCGCCCTGACGGCCGGGTCTTTGGGTTCATACAAGGTGATCCTGAACGCCGACGGCATCGCAGTGGTGCAGGGATGGGCGAACACCCCCTCTTCGAATCACGGCCTGATCATCGCCAACTCGTCAACGACCGATGGGCTGGATTTCCGGTCCAGCGAGTACTCGACGGCTTCGCAGCGTCCCCGCCTGACAGTTCGGTATAGGTTGTCGTATCGCCCGCGGTGCTTCCCGCGCAGTCGCGGTCGATGCCGCGGCGAGTTCATTACGACCAACTCATCGAACGAGAAAGCGTCATCGGGCAACGTTTTCCGCTTCACCGTCAGAAGTCTGGACCTCGCCGGGTACACCTACGATGCGGAGAGCAACGTGGAGACTGCGGATACCGAGCCTGTGCCCTAAGTGAATGGAAGCGATCTTTTGCTGTCATGAAATGCGCAACGAACGTTTCGGCAGTTAGTCGAATACTCTCTATGGCCCCACTTCTGACGGCGCTCGCCGTCCTTTTGTCGCCCGTGGGAGTAGACGGCCACGCGGGCATCCACGAGCGGTTGAAGGACATGGATAAGCGTATCGCGGCTGACCCGGAAAACCCGGACCTGTACATCAAGAGGGGCGAGCTACACCGACTGCATCGTGACTGGGGCGCGGCGTTGGCTGACTACCAGCACGCGGCTGACCGCGATTCGGATTCAGATGTAGTTCCATTCGTTCGCGGACGAATGTTCTTCGAGACGGGCCGCTGGGCGGACGCGAAGACGGATCTTGATCGCCTGCTAAGGGCGCGGCCGGACCACCGAGAGGGACTTTTGACGCGCGCGCGACTCCTCGTCAAGCTGGAGCAGCCGCTGGCCGCGGTGGCCGATTACGACAAGGTCATCGCCGGCCTGAAGAATCCAACCCCTGAGTACTATTTGGAACGAGCGAAAGCTCTGACCTCTGCTGGTCCGGATCACCTTGAACAGGCGCTTGACGGACTCGACCAGGGAATCGAACGGTTGGGTCCGGTTTTCACCCTCGTCGACTTCGTAATCCATATCGAGTTAAGCCTGAACCAGTATGAACGGGCTTTTGAGCGGCTCGATCAGATTCGCCCTTCCATGGCGCCGGAACGCTGGTTTCATCGGCGGGGCGCTATTCTGAGCCGGATGGGACGCACCGACGAAGCCCGGAAGTCCTATTCGCAAGCCCTGGAGAGCCTACACGCAGCACCCGTTCGCCGACGGTCCACTCGCGCCGCGAAGGAGTTCGAGACCGAGTTACTTACGCTGTTAGGTTTGCCCCGGGCCGCATCGACGATATTTTGAGCGGCTTGGCAGAATATGTGCCAGGACTGATTAAAGACTAAACCATCCCTGACAACCAAACATACGGAGTTTGTCGACAATTCCCTCGCCAGTCCGCAGCCCGGCTTCGTCCAACAACCCGTATCGGCAATGCGCCCGGCTCGCAGGTTGCCAGCCTCTCGCCCAACGTTGTAGGCCGTCGCACTACCGATACAGTCTTACTGTGATCTCACTGCTCTATTGCTTCACGGTAGAATCGGACCGGCACGGTTGGCCCTTCGGTTCCGAGTCTGCGATCGTTGTTGCTCGTCCCAGAGCCGACCATCCGATAGGCACGAGGCAGAGTCACTGTGATTCCGACCCCCACTGGTGAGCGCATCCAGCTCCTCGATGTCCTGCGGGGCTTCGCCATATTCGGGATGTTCGCCGTCAACATGACGTGGGACCTGCGGGGGGGCAAATCTACCTGCCGGAGCCGCTAGGGTTTGCCGACCAGACCGTGATGCTCCTCATCGCACTGCTTGCGAATAGCAAGTTCGTCACGATTTTCTCGTTCTTGTACGGCCTTGGCTTCTACCTCCAGCTCGAGCGGGCGCGGACACGGGGCGCGAATTTTACGGCTCTCTTCTCCCGTCGTTCGGCCGGTCTTCTGTTGATCGCCTGCGTGGCCATGGCCTGCGGGCTGGCTGTGTGGATCTTGATCCTCTATGTGATTTTCGGTTTTGTTCTCCTTTTCTTGTGCAAACGGTCCCGTCGAGTGCTGCTGATCTCCGCGGTCCTTTGCTTCGTCATTGGCAACCTGGGCTGGCGGGTTAAGAAGATCTATAGCGCGAGCCCGGACTCGGCCACGCCTGCATCGGCGAACGAGGCTGCAAGCGCGGAAAAAACTGGTTTGGACGAGATGGGGCGGGCCTTTGAGGAAGGCACATTTGCGGACATCGCTGTGGCAAGTTTGGCGGGGATGGCGGTACTGCTCGCCGGGGGAGGGGTGGAGTTTCAGGAGCTCAATCATTTGGGACTGCTGGTGCTCGGGTTTTATGTCGGCCGTCTCGGTGTCCTGGAAGATCCCGCGGTTCGTCGAAGATTTGTACGATCCGCCTTTCCGTGGCTGCTCGGCATCCCCGTCGCGGGGGACGGTGATCTTTATGGCGCTGAAGAGTTATGCCACGGTTGGCTCGGATTCGTTGGCCTTGGCATCGATCGAAGGCGTCGTGGATTGGTCGATCTATCAGGCACTCGGGTTGGGCTATGCCGCCGGCATCACGTTACTGTTCGAACGCGACGCGTGCAAGAGAGTGCTTTCACTTCTGGCCCCCGCCGGGCGGCTCGCACTCACCAACTATCTCTTGACCAGCGTCGTGGCCGCGGTGGTCATCTATAGCTGGGGTTTCGGGTTGTATGGCCGTCTTCAGCCGACGATGGGGGCGCTCATCGTGGTGGCGCTGTTCCCGCTTCTGGTACTGGCCAGTGCCTGGTGGACACGGCGGTTTCAATTTGGCCCCGTGGAATGGTGCTGGCGAGCGATGACCTACGGAGTAATACCTCCCATGCGGGTTGGGACTCGTCCTCGTCAAGCCCGGCCGTGAAACCGGCTACTGTCGAGGTATCGCGTTGCGCCCGCTTCGCGCTTCGCGCTCCGCCCGCCCCGTGCGGAGGTGCCAGTCCGGATTGGTCAGGGCTCAAGGCTTCCAGAGCTGGTTGGGCTGTACGCCGAAGGCCTTGGCCTGCTGCTCGGCGGGCAGCGGAAGGGCGTGTGTGCTGAAGACAAGGGCCGGCGCGAAGTTTGCGATGGCAACCGTGCCACCGTCCTGGTTCAGGCCAAACAGACGCCGGATGTCATTCATCACGGTGTCTTTTCGCTCGACGCTGTAGGAGTCCGCGGCCTTCAAGTCCGCCATGGCAATTGTGATCTTCGGGTCGAGAGAAACATTGCCTTCCACGTCGTAGTCGAGGTCGTCCTCGACGGTCTCGATGTCGAGGAGGAGGTACTTGGGATTGGTGCCGAACTTGCCGGCGAAGACGCCGTTTTCCGCATTGCCGTCCTTGAACAGGGCCGAGTTCATGTAGAACAGGTTGTTGCGGATGGCCAGGGCCGGCATTCGATCTTCCGGCCAGTCGTGCTGCATCGCGCCGCCCGGATTGAAGGCAAAGATGTTGCTTTCAATCGTGAGCTGTTGGCAGCCGTCTTTGTGATAGAGTTCGATCGCCGAGACGTTGCTCGATGTCGGATCGGGATTGAAAGGCCAGCTCAACAAGAAGGAGTTGTGGAGGAGGTGGATCTGCTTGACTATGAGTCCACGCGCGGCCGTGGCCGCCGGGGTCATCGTCTTGATGTTGTTCATGAAGAAGTTGTTGCTGATGTCGACGACCGTGTCGGGCGAAAGCGGGGCGATGTAGGGGTCGAAAGCGCCGTGCGCACCGTTGAGGAAGATGTTGCTGTCGACGACGAGGTGGCTCGTCTTGAGCTGCGAGAAGCTGATCAACGGGTAGGACCGCGACTGCGCTTTGAGGAGGCTGTTGGTCTTGGCATCGTATTTATTGGACGGCGCGGCGTCGAAGACGAAGCCCGAGATCACGAGCTGTTTCAGGGCCGATTTTCGGGAGATCTGGAGCAGGGCCCCGTCACGTCCCTCCACAGTCACCAGCCGTGATAGACGGCGGAACGGTTGCCGGCCCGTGAAGTCGTCGTTGAATCCGCCGATCAGCCGGAGCGAACCTTGCGGATTGTTGATGGGAGGAAGCACCCAAACACCGGCCCTGATCTTGCCGGGGTAAGCTCCCGGCGCGACCAGCACATTCACGGTGTGAGGGCCGGACTGGAGCAGCTCGGCTGCTTTCGTCAGCGCCCGATGGAGCCGCCGCTCAGCGAAAACCGTCGCGCCGTCGGCCTTCGATTTTGCGACAGCAGAGGCTGGACTATCTCTCGGAGCGACATAGACCACATAGGTGTCAGGCCGGCAGACCGGGGCGAGGCCGGTCATCAAAGCAAGGGCGGCCACAAGGCCGCGAGCACTAAACCGCCTTTTCATTCCACACGTCTCCTCGTAGGGCTGGCTTGTTTATCGTAGCAGCGGCGGGGAGCGCTACCGTCAGGCGAAATCGAGATTCTTCGTAATGCGAACGCCCTCGCTGGCGAATAGCTCCAGGAAGTCGCCGGTCCGTTGCTGTGCTGTTCCCTCCTGCTCGACGCCTAGATTGACGTTGAGCAGGTCCACCATCCAAGGCGCCTTTTGATCAAATCTTACGTAAGCGTCCACAATCACTTTCGAGACAGGGAGCGTGGTGGCCTTGGAGTCGTCGTGGACATCCACGTTTCTTGCGCGCTGAAGCTTTGCGTATTCCTCAGCGAGGAGCCGTGAGAATATCTCTTCGGTAAACGGATCGCCTTCTCTTGCGCCGGTTTCCTCATCCGCTGCCGTTAGTACGGCCGTCTTGTGCAGCCACTCCCAAAGGATGCTGAGCCGGATCTCGCCGGTCGCCATGTCTTCCATGAGGTAGAGAACGTCGTCATTGCCGAAGAAATCCGCGGGCTTCAGCGCAGCCGCTTGGAAGCCCTGTTCGAAGGCGTTGCCGTACTGGACCGCCACGCTGATCAGGTCCCTGGCGCCGCGGATCGTGCGGGGAGCGGGCTCGAGCAGAACCAAGCCGTCGGCGTCGGACTCGGTGTAGGAGAGCGGCGGGAACGATCGGCCGGCTTGGTTCGCTTGGCCGACCTTCTCCCAAACCGGGCGGATGATATGCACCATCTTCCAGTGGGCCACCCATTTGCCGCTGGCCCCTTCTCTTTGTTCCCGTTCGGCACCCAGAGTCGCTTTCCTCATGCTCTCGGAGACGCCCGCTTCCGATCCGACGGGAATGTTCGGTTCCATGCCGCCCTGCCACAGGGCGCACTGTCCCTTTTCGTCGGGAGTGTTGGTCGCCCGCCGGACGCGGTCTTCGTAGTTCCGCATGTAGCCGTAGATCATGACTACGGCATCGATGTTCGGGTGGATGAAATTCGGATCCCAAGCCATGGCATCGCCGACGCTGTTGATGTAGTCCCAGCGGCCGGTGTTGAATCCGGCGAACCGGTTTCCTAAGGCCGCGCGAATCTCCATCAACTGGAACGAGGCCTCAATCTGCTCGACGAGAACGTAGGTCTTGATCGCCCCGCCTGCCAACCCCAGGCAGGTCTCGACGCCGCTGAGAATGTCATTCCATAGTGCGGCTTCCTCGGCGGTCTGGATCTTCGGCAGATACAGCACTAGGCTAGCGCCCTGCCTTGCCAATGACTCGTGGTTGTGGACCACGTAGAGGACGGCGTCAACCATCGACGCGGAGAAGCCACTGCCGTCGGTGTTGCGAATGTGACGATCCTCCAAATGGAGGCCGCGCGCCCGAAAGATCTTGGTTGTGAAGTCGAGTTGCCGGTGCCAGTCGGTCACGATCTTCCGCCCAAAGAAGCCCTCCGACCAAGAGTTCATTTGCGCTGCCACAACCTCGGCCGCCTGCAAAAAGACCGGGTCCTTCGCGAATGCCAGGCGAAGGTTTCGCTGGTTGTCAAGAGACATCGTCTCGATCTGACCCAGGGCGTCTTCGCCATCGAACATCCATCCGTCGGCGCCGGAGAGAAGGGCGTACGCAACGTTGCGGATGCTGTTTTCCAACGCCGCGTGCGGCTTGGCGCCGGGACCGGTGCCTTGCACCCACTGGCACTTCAGATCGTCGGGAATCGCGGAGCCGGTGAACCGCCCGGCGCGGGCGTCGGCGACCTTGATCGCAGTCCGAGGGATGGTGGATTCAGGGTCGAGAAACTGGATCCTTTCGCTCTGCTGCGCGCGGCGGCGGCGGCGTTCCAGTCTGGCCTGCATCACGGCCTTGCGATCACTGTCGAGCGCGGCCAGCTCGGCGAGAACCGCAAGGGCTCTCGGCGTCAGCACGTCGGCGTAGCGGTCTTGCACCCCCGCCCTGATCTCGAACGCGTCGGATGTCTTCATCATGACCATACAGACTACGAAAAAACTCCGTTCGGCTGCTGGCGGGTGCGTCCGTAGGCCGGCGGGCGTTAAGGTTCTTCGACTCCGCCGAGCCGGACGCGTTCCCGCGATGGCGATCGCGTCCGTGTGGCCTTCCGCATGACCTGACTGTGTCGGCGCGCTCGAGAACAGCCGTTTTCGGTGGCGACGGGAGGCTCCGGATTCAAATAGGGTGGGGCGTAGCCAGGTAGAAGACAGTTGAACTATAGCACTTAGTGCCATAGAATAGAGATAGATGGATTCGCAAAGGGCGAAACGTGAGAATCTTCAAATCCAAGTGGTTTCAACGGTTTTCCCAAAAGGAAAGGATTGACGATAGGGCCCTGTTGGAGGCTGTGGAGCGGGCGGCGAGCGGACAGATCGATGCCGACCTTGGCGGCGAAGTCATCAAACAGCGGGTTGCAAGGCCCGGGGCAGGGGAAGTCGAAAGGGTATCGGACGATCATTATCTTTCGGCGGGGTGAACGCGCCGTTTTCATGTACGGGTTCGCGAAAAGCCGGCGCGGAAACATCGGTACCGATGAAGAGGAGCAGTTCAAGGAAGCCGCAAAGCATGTCCTGTCGCTGACGGAGAAGCATCTTGCGGCGCTGATCAACGGAGGCGAGTTTGTGGAGGTGAAAAGGTCATGAGCAAGAAGTATCGAAGTGATGCGATGGCCGCCATCCATGAAACGATGGGGGCCTTGCACGATGTCGGAGCGATCAACAAACAGACGATGCGCCGTTTCGACGAGGCTTGCTTGACTCCCGTTCGGCCGCTGAGCCCCGAGGAGATCAAGGCCATCCGGGATCGGGAGCACGTGAGCCAGACGGTCTTTGCGAACTACCTGAACGTGACGCCGAGCCTGGTGAGCAAATGGGAGCGGGGAGAAAAACGACCGTCCGGGGCCTCACTGAAGCTGTTGTTGCTGGTTGAGAGGAACGGCCTCGCTGCCGTCGCCTAGAGTCGGGAAAGGGTGGGGCATAAAGTAGGCGAGGAGTGGGCGGCGGCCACAGCTAGACCCTACAGACGTCGACCCGGAGGTCGACGCGGCAGGCCTGAGGCCCGCGCCACCATGGTTACGACCTCCTCGACTAGCGCACCGTTGGGTACTCGATGCCCAACTGCTCGAGGTAGGTGTCGTAGCGGCTGGGGTCGTAGCGCAGCTTCTCCAGCTCGGGACGGAAGCGCTTCATCTTGTCAACGTTTAGGTGAACGGGCGGGTCGACGTCGTCGGGAATGAGCGACTCCCAGGTAGTTTCTTTGGTCTGCTCGCGGAAATACTCCCAGGCCTGCTCGACGAGCTTCGGTTCGGCGAACAGCGCGATCGCCGTCATGGCCTGGGCTTTCGCGCCGGCCGTGGCGCCCTTGTGGGCCAGCGGCGTCGCCATCGAGATCGCGCGCGACCAATGGTGGCCGATCAGGTTGGGGATGTTCGAGGGATACCGCAATACCACGGTCGGCAGGTTCCAGCTCACCTCGGCAATGTCGTCCGAGCCGGAGGACGCCTCCGAGGAGCCCTTCAGCTCCTCGACCTTCGTGACGAGGCCGCTTTGCTCGACCTCCAGCTCTTTCTGGACGCCTTTCGCCAGCGTGATGTCCGCTTCGCTCCAGTGCGGCATACCTACCTCGGTGATGTTGGCGTGCAGCAGCTCGGCCACGGGCTTGTTGAAGTGGCCCTGCCAGGTGGCGCCGAGGACGCGTTCGCTGACGGTCGTGTCGGTCATCATCGCCGCGCCCTGCGCGATCTTCGTGCCGAGCGCATGCAACTCCCGCACGTGGGGGTGGTCGAGTTCGCGGAAAAAGTACCACACGGTCGCGACCGGCGGGACGACGTTCGGCTGGTCGCCGCCGTGCGTGATGACGTAGTGGGAGCGCTGCTGCAGGCGCAGATGCTCGCGGCGGTAGTTCCAGCCGGCGTTCATCAGCTCGACGGCATCGAGGGCGCTGCGGCCCATCCATGGTGAGCCGGCCCCGTGGGCGCTGCGCCCTTGAAACGTGTACTGCGTCGAGACGAGCGCCAGGCCGCGAACGCCGTAGTTGGTCGAGAACTCGGTCGACACGTGCGCGCAGAGCATGATGTCGAGGTCTTTGAATAGGCCCTCGCGCGCCATATAGGTACGGCTGCCGAGCAACTCTTCGGCGATACCCGGATAGACGCGAATCGTGCCCTGCATGTCGTATTTCTCGAGCAGGCGCTTGACGGCGATCGCCGCGGTGACGTTGACGGCTTGTCCGGCGTTATGTCCCTCGCCGTGGCCGGGACCGTTCTCGATCAGCGGCGCATGATAGGCCACGCCGGGTTTCTGCGACGTTTCCGGCAGGCCGTCGATATCGGCCATGAACCCGACGATCGGTTTGCCCGACCCCCACTCGGCGACGAAGGCGGTCGGCATACCGGCCTGCCCGTGGGTGGCGCGGAAGCCTTCGGCCTCGAGCATGTCGGTGACGTACTTTGCCGACTCGTACTCTTGATAGCCCAGCTCGGAGAAGCTAAACAGCGAATCAGTGATCTCTTGTACGCGCTTGCGGTCGGCCTCGACCAGTTCCATGGCTTGGTTCTTGAGTTGTTGGGTGCCAGGGCGTTGAGCCAGGGCAGTGACCGCGGTCAGCAAGAGGAAGAGGAGGGTTCGGTTCATGGTGGTGCTCCAGGGTTGCGAGGGCGAGGGAGGGAACGGCGCCCGGAGGTACATCTTAGCGCTCCTTCCCGGCGCAGAGAGAAAGGCCGCGGATCTCAAAACCGAGATCCGCGCTACGGTCTGCGATCCGTACAGGAGCGCCCTCCATTGCTCTGCTAAGATCGCTGGATGTCCGCGGCCGACGACAGCGTTTCGCGCAACAAAGCCTCGCGCTACTTTCCCGCTTGGGAGTCGGCCGACCTGCCCCGCGCTCCCGCCATCACGATGCGCAGTTGGACGGCACTGATCGGCCCGGGCGTCCTCATGGTCGGCAGCAACATCGGCGGCGGCGAGTGGCTGTTTGGCCCCATCGTTACCGCCCGTTACGGCGGCCAACTGATGTGGATCGCCACGTTGAGCATCGCCTTCCAGGTCTTCTACAACCTCTCGGTGATGCGCTACACGCTCTACACCGGTGAGCCGATCTTCGTTGCCTTTTTCCGCACCGCGCCGGGACCGAAGTTTTGGATCTTCTTCTACCTGATGGCCGACCTGGGCGGCATCTGGCCCTATCTGGCTTCGAACGCGGCCGTGCCGTTGGCGGCGGTGATGCTCGGACATCTTCCGGGGGCCGGCGACGATTCACTTCTGCGGACGTTGAGTTACGTCATTTTCCTCAGCGCATTCGTCCCGCTCATTTTCGGCGGCAAGATCTACAACGCCATCGAAAAGATCATGGTGACCAAGCTGGTGGTCGTGCTCGGCTATCTGACCCTCATCGGCGTGTTCATGGTCAGCGGCCGGACGTGGTTTGACATCTTCAGCGGCTTTTTGAAGTTCGGCTCTCTACCCGAGGGCGAGATTGACTGGGCGACCCTGGCGGCGTTCGCGGCCATCGCCGGAGCGGGCGGCCTGTCGAACATGAACTTCTCGAACTACACGCGCGAGAAGGGCTGGGGCATGGGGTCGCTGGTGGGCGCGATCCCAAGCATGGTGGGCGGTAAGACGGTGAGGCTGTCGCACGTCGGCAAGGTGTTCCCACTGACCGTCGCGAACCTGAAACGGTGGAAGGGCTGGGTATTGCACATCACGCGCGACCAGGCAGTGATCTGGGCGATCGGTTGCGTGCTGGGCATGGCGCTGCCGTCGATGCTCTCGCTGGAGTTCATCCCCGGAGCCGAAGTCGATGGCCACGCCGCCGCGGCCATGACCGCCCGGGGCATCGCCGACCGCTCCGGCGAAGTTTTCTGGTATCTCACTCTGCTGTGCGGGTTTATCGTGCTGGCGCCCAGTCAGGTGTCGGACATCGACGGCATCGTGCGCCGCTGGACCGACGTCATCTGGACCGGCAGCCTCCGCGTCCGCCACCAAGAAGGGCACAAGGTCAAGAACGTCTACTACGCCATCATGGCGGGGTACGTTGTGTGGGGATTGATCGCTCTCAAGCTGACGCCCGACCCGCTGGTGCTGGCGATCGTCACCGGGGCTCTGCGCAACATCGGCTTGGGCGGCTCTGCGCTTCACTCGCTCTACATCAACCGCAACCTGTTACCCCGTGAACTCCGCGCGGCCTGGTGGTTGCAGGTGGGACTGATCGGCTGCTTTATCTTCTTCATGGGAATCTCGATCATCGCCTTTCATCAGAAGTGGACCCAACTGATGGCTGGGGGAGGCTAAGCAAGTCTCTCAAGATCGGCCGCGCCGGTAGCGCTGAGACCAAAACTGCGGCCGATCGCCGGCACGACGCAAAGCCTTGCCGGTTCCAGTGTTGGATAATATCCTTTCCGGACTGAGTGGCCGGCTGCACACCTGGCGCGATGAGTTCCGCCCTCAACCACAATGCGACCATCCTGGTGGTCGACGATGACGAACTGATTCTCTCGTCTCTGCGGGGGCTGTTCACGCTCGAGACGGAGTATGAGTTGCTGTCGTTCTCGGATCCGAAAGAAGCGGTCAAGGAGTTGGGGCGCCGCCCGATCGACGTGGTCATCTCGGACTTCTTGATGCCGGAGGTCAACGGCGTTGAACTGCTGCGCCGGGCCCGCGAACTGCAACCGGAGACGGCGCGCATTCTGCTCACCGGGTTCGCCGACAAAGAGAACGCCATCCGGGCCATCAATGAAGCAGGGCTCTACCAGTACATCGAAAAACCGTGGGACAACGAAGACCTCTTGCTGCACGTCCGCAACGCGGTCGAGGAAAGAAGCCTGCGGCAGCAGTTGAGCGCCAAGCTCGAGGAACTAGATGAACTGATTCGAGAACACACCGATCTTTCCGACCGCCACAGTTATCTCGAACGGGAGTTGGAGATGGCGGCGCGGGTGCAGCGAAGTTTGCTGCCGAGCGAGATGCCGCAGATTGAGGGGTTCCGTTGCGCACAGTACTACCAACCGTGCGACGCTCTGGGTGGCGACTATTACGACGTAGTCCAGAATCCTCGCGGGACCGTTTTCTTGATCACCGATGTGACCGGTCACGGCGTGCAGGCGGCGCTCACGTCGATGTTGATCAAAGCGAGCTTTCACGACGCGGCCGCGCACGCGGAGACGCCGCAAGCGCTGTTGCAAGAGATGAATGGGCGGCTGCACCGCTTTCTGCCGTCGGGCATGTACGCCTGCGGCACGATCGTGTGGGTGCCGGCGGGCGAACCCGGCCTGAGCGTGAGCAATGCCGGCCTGCCCTATCCGGTCGTGCTGGGTAGCTCGCCGAAGCGTTTTGACGAGATCCCGGTTGGCGGACTGCCGCTGGGCATGTTCGGCACCGAGGTCCCCATTGAATACGACGCCCGCCAACTGACCCTCGACCCAGGCGATGTCCTGTTAGTCGCCTCCGACGGGCTGGGCGAGATCCGGCCGAGCGGTGACGAGCAGTTTCAAGACAAGGCGCAACGTGCGGCGTTCGCCGAGCTGACCGGCCGGGACGGCCACGAAGTGATTCAAGGCCTCGTCGAGCGAGCCCGCGAGTTCAACGGCGGCGATCACTACGACGACGACATCACGTTGCTGGCGATCACCAAGACCTGAGGTGTAGCCGACGCTGAAGCTTGCAAGCCGGCCGGGTAGGCTTGCGTTGAGCCGCCCTATAGTGGTCCCATTTGCTTGGGCTCCCGTTCGCCCATGGCCATGCACTACTTGAGATTCCTCGACGGCAGCGTGGACCCGGCCGCGGCACTGGCCGGCAGTTACCATCCCGGGCTCGTTGCGCTGTCGGTGTTTATCGCCTCGATGGCGGCCTATGCCGCTCTGGGGCTGGCCGGACGGATCAGCGCCTCGGGCGAGACCTCTGCACGGAGGGCCTGGCTGATCACCGGCGCGGGAGCGATGGGCACCGGCGTGTGGGCGATGCACTTTATCGGCATGCTGGCGTTCCAGTTGCCGGTGCCGGTGGCCTACGACGTCGGTGTCACGCTGGCATCGGTCGTCCCGGCCGTGCTAGCGAGTGCGGTCGTTCTGCTCGTCATCAGCCGCCGCACGGTCAGCGGCCCCCAACTGCTGCTCGCCGGAACACTCATGGGGTTGGGCATCGGCGCGATGCATTACACCGGCATGGCGGCCATGCGTCTGGCGGCAGAGATGTACTACGACCCGCTGCTGTTCGCGGTCTCGATCTTAGTGGCGGCCCTGCTGGCGACGGCGGCACTGTATCTGAATCTCCAGTCCAACGGCCGAAAGGGCCCCCGCGGGGCCGGTTCAGGCACCCAGCGAATCCGCATCGAAGCCGCGCTGGTGATGGGCTTTGCCGTCTCGGGCATGCACTACACGGCAATGGCGGCGGTGTCGTTCTTCCCGTCTGCTGACCTCACGCCTCCCGTGGGCGCTCTAGAACCCACCTTCTTGGGGCCGCTGGTCGGCGTGGCCACGACGCTGCTGCTCGCGTTGACCATTTTCGTGGCGGTGGTCGACACCCGGCTTAAGGCCGCGGCGCTCTCGGTTCGAACAACCCGCGCCCGCATGATCCAGGCGATCGAAAGCATCTCGGAGGGCTTCTCGCTTTACGACGCCGAAGACCGCCTCGTGTTGTGCAACAGCCGCTACCGCGAGCTGCTCTACTCGGGCAGCTCCATCGTCTCGCCCGGGGAGACGTTCGAAAAGATCATCCGGCGGGCGACGATCCGTAACATGATCCCCGACGCCCAGGGGCGGGTCGAAGAATGGGTGGCGGCGCGCCTGGAGCGGCATCGCAGGCCCCGGGGACCCTACGTGCGGCAGCGCGCCGACGGCCGCTGGGTTCAGATCAACGAGCGGAAGACCGACGAGGGCGGTACGGTCGCGATCTACACCGACATCACGCAGCTCAAGAAAGCCGAGTTGGAGTTGGCCGACGCCCTGGAGCACTTGAAATCCACCCAAGCTCACCTGGTGCAATCAGGGAAGATGGCAGTATTGGGCAAGCTCACGGCGAGCATTGCTCACGAGATCAACAATCCGATCGGCGTCGTCAGCAGTTCGGCGGACAACTCCGAGCGATGCATCAACAAGATCCTCGAGACGATCGAAAACAGCCGGTCGCTCGACGAGATGCGCTCAGATGAGGCTTTCCAGCGGTCGCTGGACATCGTCCGAGACAACAGCCGGGTGATACGCGACGCGAGCCATCGCATCGCCAAGATCGTCAAGAGTCTCAAGAGCTTTGCCCGGCTCGATGAATCAATCCTCCAGGGTGTCGACTTGCACGAGAGCATCGACAACACCCTGGCCCTGATTGAGCACGAGATCCCCGACGACGTCCGCGTGGAGAAGAGCTTCGGGGACCTGCCTCAAGTGGCATGCAACCCGGCTGAGATGAATCAGGTTTTCATGACGCTGCTGACGAACGCGGCCCAGGCCATCGAGAACGACGGCGCCATCACGATCAAGACGTCATCGCATGGCGAGAACGTACAGATTAAGATCGGCGACACGGGCAGAGGGCTGCCCGAAGAGCAGGCGGCGAAGCTCTTCGACCTCGACTTCACGACGAAGGGTTCGAGAGTCGGCGTGGGCTTGGGGCTGGCCAACGTCTACAACGTGATCAAGAAACATCACGGTGAGATCAGCGTTTCGAGCGAAGTCGACCAGGGAACGGAGTTCTTGATCACGCTTCCAGTCATTCAGGTGCGGACTGCGGCGGGCTGACGAGGGCGTTCACAAGGAGCGCGCCCAGTCAGCCCAGTGTATCAGCCCCAGGCGTTCATCTCCGCCAGCCATTCGCTGGGGAAGTCCATACTTTCGGCGGCGAGGGCGTTGTCGAGATGGGCCTTCGTACGCACGCCGACCAGCACCGTCGAAACAGCGGGGTTCTGGAACACCCATCCCATCGCCAGCCGGGTCATGGGCAGGCCGGTTCGCTCCGACTGTGCGCGTAGCCGCTCGACCTTCTCGAAGTTACTCTCGCTGAAATAGATGTCAGCGTGTCCGGGGATGACGTGAAAGCGCGTCCGCTCGGGGAAAGCATTGCGGTCGGGCGTGTATTTCCCGGTCAGGAAGCCGGCCCCGAGCGGGCTGTAGCTCATCACCGCGATGTTGTGTTCCCGGCACAGCGGCAGGGTCTCCTCCTCGATGTCGCGCACCGCGAGGTTGTAGTTCGGCTCGATGACCTCGAAGCCGCGCAGGCCGAGCCGGCGGCCGGCGTCGAGCGATTCGCGGAGCTGTGCGGCGTCGTAGTTGCTGCAGCCGGCGAAGCGGGCTTTGCCCGAGGTGACGGCCTCGTCCATGGCGGCAACGCGCTCGTCGACCGGTGTGTCGGTGTCGAGGGAGTGGTACATGTAGATGTCCACGAAGCCCGTTTGCAGGCGCTCGAGGCTGGCGTCGATCGCTTCGGCGACGTGAGCGCGGCTATGGTTGGTAGTCACCTTGGTGCACAGCACGATTTGGTCGCGGCAATTGCGAGCCTTGAGCCAGCGCCCGATGATCATTTCGGAGGAGTGGGATTCGCCGCTGACCTCGCGGTCGTCATCGGTGCCCAGGTAGTCGCGCCGGTACTCCTTGGCTTGGGCTCCGCCGTAGGCTTCGGCGGTGTCGAACAGCGTGACGCCGTTCTCGACGGCATGGTCCATGATTTCGAAGCAAGTGCCTTCATCAATTTCGCGGCCGAAGGTCGTGCAGCCGAGGCTAACGCGGCCGACGGTGAGTCCGGTGCTGCCAAAGTCGCGCTGTTCCACTCCAGATCCTCCAAGACGACGGATGTCGCCTCTTCCGCCCCGCCATGCCGCTACTGCGAGGTGTCCACAGAGTAGCGCACGAGCGGCTTGACGTCGTCTGGCAGCCGTTCGTAAACGTCGCGCTTGAGGGCGGGCACGCGTGAGTCGCTGCCGTTGTTGGCTTCGACGATGTCCTGGTGGTCGACGGTGCCCGGGCGCAACGTATCGAGATTGAGCCACCACGGTGCGTAACGAACGAGCACCCCGACCCGCGCCGCGCCGCTCACGTTCGGGGCCTCGGCGTGCCAAAGGCGCGCGTCGAATACGGCGACGGTGCCGGCCTTGCCGGTCAGGCGGGCCTCGCCGGGATACGGCTCACCGGGATTCACGCCGGTCTCGCCGCTCGGGTTCCCGCTCTTCTTATGGCTTCGCGGCACGACGATCGTCGCGCCGTTTTCCTCGGTGAAGTCGGTCAGCATCCAGAAGCTCACCAAGTGCATCACAACGTCGGGGTAGGGCGCGGGGACATGCGCTTGGCTATTCTGGTTGAAGGGCCAGTCGGCGTGTAGCGGTCCGCGCGGGAGCCCCGGCGCATTGACCGAACCGGTGAGCATCGAGATCCGCACGTGCGGCCCGAAGACCGCCTCCGCCAAGCCGAGCACGCGCGGATGGGCGAGATACGGGGCCAAGGACTGGTTGACGCGCAGCAGGCCAGGCACGTAGCCCTTGGGCGGTTCCAGCAGCGAGTGAGCCATCACGTCGCGCTGAACCTCCTGTTGGACGCGGTCGATCTGATCCACCGGGATGACGTTCTCGATGTAGCAGTACCCTTCGTCGGCGAGGTCGAGGCAGAGATCGGCGATCTCGCTGGTGCTTCGACGGGCTTGGCTGCTCATGGGTGTATCTGCGATCAAGGCCGTGCCCTCCATAGCTTCCCACAGGCAGGTCTGGGACGGGCGCGTTCATGAGGGACCGCGTGCTGGCGTTCTTCGAGCTCGCTCGCCCGCATCCCGACACACCCGGTGGGCCTGCACTGCGCCAAGCGATGAGTCCCCGGGACTGCCGTCGGGCGAACAATTTCTTGTGCTCCTGGGAGCAGGTCGTGTACCCTGTGTGAGCTGGATGTCCAAATCGGAAAATTCCGGTGTTCTGGAGACGGCGCGGTTGGGGGCCCACTCCCTCCGCGATCGAACATCAAAAGTTTCATCTCGGGCAGCAGTTTTTCTGCGGCGGATTCACATCGGTAGTGCCGCCGGCCGACTTGGCCACTGCACAGGCACGCCCGGCGCGGTCTGAACTTTTCAAGGCAAGGAGGATCACTATGACAAGGTTGTTCACGCTGGTTTGGGTAGCTGCGTTTGCGATGCCCTGTTTCGTTTCTGCGGCCGACGAGCTTCGCCGACTCCAACAGGATGACACGCAATGGGTCATGCCGGCCAAGAATTACGCCAACAGCCGCTATAGCTCATTGACTCAGATTACCAGTGAGAACGTCGAGAATCTCAGGCCTGCCTGGACATTCTCGACAGGCGTGTTGCGAGGACATGAAGGTGCGCCCCTAGTGGTGGGGAACACGATGTACGTCCACACCCCCTTCCCCAACAACGTGTTTGCCCTCGATCTCACTAAGGAGGGAGCGCCGATCAAGTGGAAGTACGCCCCCAAGCAGGACCCGGAGGTGATGCCGATCGCCTGCTGCGACATAGTCAACCGGGGGCTCGCCTACGCCGAAGGCAAGATTTTTCTCGCGCAGTTGGACACACACGTCGTTGCTCTTGACGCCGCAACCGGCAAGGAACTGTGGAAAGTCAAGCAAGGAGACCACAAAAAGGGCATGACCATCACCTCCGCTCCTCTGGTGATCAAGGACAAAGTGATTACCGGCATCTCCGGGGGTGAGTTCGGCGTCCGCGGGTTTGCAACGGCCAATGATATCAATACCGGCAAGCAGATCTGGCGAATGTATAGCACAGGCCCGGAGGAAGAAGTCGGCTTTCCGGGATCCCTGGAAACCTGGAAGGGCGATGCATGGAAAAGAGGGGGAGGCACCACTTGGGGCTGGTACTCCTACGATCCCGAACTCGACCTTCTCTATTACGGCACTGGGAACCCGGGGACCTGGAATCCTGATCAGAGGCCTGGCGACAACAAGTGGTCCATGACGATCTTCGCGCGGAATCCCGATACCGGGAAGGCGAAGTGGGCCTACCAGAAGACCCCGCACGACGCGTGGGACTATGACGGAATCAATGAGAACGTCCTTGTCGATCTCACGATCAACGGAGTCAAGAGAAAGGTCCTCGTAAACTTCGACCGCAACGGGTTTGCCTATACGCTGGACCGCGAAACGGGTGAGCTGCTCATGGCGGAGCCCTTCGTGTATGTGAACTGGGCAACAGGGGTAGACCTGAGCACGGGGAGGCCCATTGAAGTTCCCGAGAAGAGGACGTCGTCGACGAGGAACACGAAACGGATCTGTCCTTCCGCGATGGGAGGAAAAAATCAAGGACCGGTCGCCTATTCTCCCCGAACGGGCCTCTTCTACGTCCCCACGAACAACCTCTGCATGGACTATGAGGGGGTCGAAATCAAATACCAGGCGGGGCAGCCCTATGTTGGGGCGATTGTCGTCAGTTCTCCGGGTCCGGGTGGAAACAGGGGCGAGTTCATTGCATGGGATCCCAGCACGGGGAAAAAGGTATGGGGCCTCAAAGAGGACTTGGCTGCCTGGGGCGGCGCCCTTGTCACCGCCGGTGACGTGGTCTTCTACGGCACGATGGAAGGATGGCTCAAAGCCGTCCACGCCAAAACCGGCGAGCTGTTGTGGAAGTTCAAGACCCCGTCCGGGATCATCGGCAATCCGATGGCCTACACGGGCCCGGACGGCAAGCAGTATATCGCCATCCTCTCCGGTGTAGGAGGCTGGTCGGGTATCGGGATTGCCGTCGGACTCGGCGGGGAAGATCCTACCGCAGGGCTGGGAGCGCTTGGGGCGTTTGCGGACGTAGCGGAATATAGTAACCTCGGTGGCGTGTTGACGGTGTTCTCGCTGCCCTAAGCGCGCGGCTTACTCTGTCCTCCCGCCGTTCTTACTCGAGCGCTAGTTTGTTAGCTAGAAGCGGCTGTAAACACGATTGTTGCTGCCCCGGGCCGCCGTCGGCGACTTCGCCATAGGCCGCCGAGGACCGGTCTTATCCAGGTCAGCCTAAACAAGAGTTCGGCGTCACAACCATTGGGGAGCGTACAATGAACGAGTCGGGGTATGCACTTGACTCCCGACGACCCCACACCTTGTGGTCGGCGACTGCGGCGACCGCACCCTCGAGGGGCCATCGGGCAGCGGTCGTGGGTCCTATAGCCGCCGCTCATTGCGCCCCGCGGGGGGACGGCAGCGGTTGACTTGAAACCTGAAGGCGAAGCGCTCTTGAAACTCCCCAGCGTGCGCGAATAGTCCTCCAGAGCCCGGATACTAGACCTTGGGGCTTCGGGAGTCAAGTGCATACCCCAGCTGAACGAGTTACCTTGGAACAGCCTAGAACTGGCTAAATTGGCGGCGTCTTTCTTGACTCCTATACTGGTCCTCATTCTGGGTATCATTATTAACAAGTCAATTAAGACCTCCGAGCGCTCGACAGCTCTTCGAAGTGAGATCTATAAATCAGTCGGCGGGGATTTGAACGACATTTATTCGTACTTGGCTTTTGTGGGGAGGTGGAAGGATCTCACCCCCCTTGACGTAATTGCAAAGAAGCGCGCAGTCGACAGAGCAATGTACACGTACAAGCCGTTCTTCTCGCCGGAGCTGTTTCAAACGTACGAGACCTTCATGCATGAGGCATTCAGAACATATGGCAAGCCGGGCAAAGACGCAAGAATCAGAAGCGACATCGTCACTGAAGATGGAGATCGAAGCGTTCACGGGGAAGAATGGCAGGAAGCCTGGAAAGACCGATTTACTGAGGGAGGAAATAAGCAAGCACAGAGGCAAGCCTACGAGCGCTTTTTGGAGCAACTTGCTCGGGACCTAAGGCTGTGATCGCAAGGGCGCCGAACCATGGCTTCCAGCCGACGTCCTTGGCGCCGCTTCGCGTCGCCAGCGGTGATACCAATCACGAAGACGAGAATCGCCCTGACGGTGATGCTTGAAACTCTTCCTCGGCTACTCACAACGGGGTTCCTCTTTAACAGGCAAGCGTCCCAGTCGGTCACATAGCATCAGCAGCGAGTCCAGAATATCGGAGCGTCACAGAAGGTGGCAACCAGGACAATTCGGAATTCCCGCGTCGGGGTATAGCTTGACTCCCGACGACCCCACACCTTGTGGTCGGCGACTGCGGCGAAGGGGCCATCGGGCAGCGGTCGTGGGTCCTATAGCCGCCGCTCATTGCGCCGACAGCGGACTGGCTGAGGCCTTTATCGAGCCGCGGGGGGACGGCAGCGGTTGACTTTGAAACCTGAAGGCGAAGCGCTCTTGAAACTCCCCAGCGTGCGCGAATAGTCCTCCAGAGCCCGGATACTAGACCTTGGGGCTTCGGGAGTCAAGTGCATACCCCAGTTCCCGCGTTAGAGGCAGTGGACTGGAACTCTCCTCTACAATTAGACTAGTAAGAGCCATGGCCCAAAGTCGATCTGTGAGCATTTATGGATTGTTGTTGCTCGGGATGTCGGTTCTGGGGGCCTCGAGCGCCGTGGCAGGCGAGATGGGTCAGTTTCGAGTGTGCGCTGATCCTGAGAATCTTCCTTTCACCAACCGGCGACTGCAAGGGTTTGAGAACAAGATCGCCGACCTCATTGCCAAGGAATTTGGAGCCTCTCCCACCTATACCTGGTGGGGGCAACGGCGCGGCTTTATCCGGAACACGATGAAGGCCACCCTGCAAGAGGCACGATGCGATGTGGTGATGGGCGTTCCCAAAGGGTATGATCTAGTTCTTTGGACCAAGCCTTATTACCGCTCGAGCTATGTGTTTGTGTATCCTAAAGATAAAGGACTTCGGATCCAATCCCTGGATGATCCGGTCCTGCGGCAGCTCAAAATTGGCGTCCATCTACTGGGCGACGATTACACCAATCCTCCTCCCGTCCACGAATTGGGGAGGAGGGGCGTTGTGGACAACGTGGTCGGGTATGGCACCTTTTACTCCGAAGAGAATCTCCCCAGCAGGATCATCGAAGCGGTCACGGCAGGGGAGATTGACGTGGCAATTGTTTGGGGACCTGTCGCAGGGTATTTTGCAAAGAAGCAGCCTGTTCCGTTGGAGCTTGTACCTGTGCCCTCCGGCGACGGCGATCTGCCTTTTGCCTTCGATATCTCGATGGGCGTCAGACGGGGTGAAGAGACCCTAAAAGTTCAATTGGAAGCGGTACTGGACAGAAAAAAGGCTGAAATCAGAAAAATCCTAGACGACTATAGTGTACCTCTACTCGATGGCAAAAAGGGTAAACCATGACGAGTAAGCCTGCTGGTTGTCGAAATCTCAAACGGCGGATCTTGACAGAGGGGGTGGTTGTCGCGCTTGCGACCCTGGTCTGGATCGTAGGGGCCTTCGCTAACTTTCCGGGCATTGGGGAAGCCGCGGCCCAGGAGTCTTCCGAGGTTTACCGGCGCGTCTACAACGGCTGGAAATGGTGGCATGTGTATTGTGCCAGATGTCACGGAGAAAATGCGCTTGGCACTCCCCTGGCGCCGAACTTGATCGATCCCAACAAAAGGCTAACGGACAAGGAGTTTCTTGAGGTTGTTCGCGAGGGAGTGCTTACGAAAGGGATGCCGGCGTGGAATCAATTGCTTGACGATAAACAGATCATTGATATCTACACCTATGTGGCGGCAAGAACTGAGAGAGTGTTGCGTCCAGGGAGACCCGATGAGGTAGGAGCAAACGGCGGTCCTTGGGTCCCGCCGGCGGGTTGGCCGCGAACGGCCGCGGCCGTTGACGCGGCCTCCCCCACTGCAGCTCCGGGGGCGGTTTCCTCTCCAGAGGTCGCCTCGGACAAGACTGCCTCGGCGGCCGCTCCAACAGCGAACCCGCTCACGGAGGCATTTCGCAGCCGCTACGAGACCGTTCGCCTCAATCTGATTGAGACAGCCGAAGTGATGCCGGAAGAACATTACGATTTTCACCTGACCCCGGCTCAGCGTTCGTTCAGTGCGTGGATCGCCCACACGGCAATGTTGAACTACAACAGTTGCGCCCACATGCAGGGTGTGCCTCGGCGGCAAACTGATCACCTAGATCACCTCACCGGGAAAGAAGCGTTGCAGGCGGCGCTACGTGAATCGTTCGCGTTCTGTGACACGGCTCTGAAACAGATGAATGACAAACGTGCCTTGACCGAGTTGCAGACCGGTGAGAGGACGACCTATCCGGTGCGAGCTATGTTGGGGCTGCTGTCTTCGTTGAACTCGCACTATGGCAATCTGGTGGGCTACCTTCGCGCTCGGGGGATCGTACCGCCGTCAACGGCGCGAGCGCAGAGCAAGAAGGGTTCGTCGCAGTGAGCTATTTGTGTTGTTAGTTCTGCCCAATCGAGACTCGCCGCACTTCACAAACGACCAGTCACCAACGACCCTAAGGACCGGCAGGAGTGCCGGTCCCGGCACGGCCCGCCGAGCGACCATCGAAGTAAACCAGCCTGTCTCTGTTTTCTTACGCAACTACGGTATCGCCGGCAGGGACCCGGCGATCGCGCTTTCGTTGGCCGCATTCGCGGTAGAATGCGGATGACCAAATCCGCCCGCGGACTCGGGATTGCCTCCCACATCGTCATTGAGGTCGAAGACGATGTTATCGGGCCTCGCCGCGTCACCGCTGATACCCCCAGGGACGTGATCCAGGCCAAGATTATTGCGTGTCCGCCAGGCAATGTTGTGGTCGGCACACGAGCTGTCGCCGCTGACGCCTATGGCTCCCACGAGTGCGCCTTCGCTGTTATACAGCGCCAGTCCGCCGCCGAAGACGTTCACCCCGCCGATTTTCTTCCCGCCCATCGGGTCGTTGTCCTGTCCATAATGTTCGGAATCGCCTCCGTAGGCAACTGCGGTGTCAACCGGATTGCTGTGTTGCAGGCCGAACAGACTTCCTCCTGGTTGCACTGCCGCCCACAGATTGGCGGTGGAGAGAGCCAAGCCAGGCAAACTGAAGGCATTGGCCGTATTGGCCTTTTGTGCGGAAATCACGCGGCTTCCTGGCCACTGGTCGCCCCGATCATTCCCCGTGAAGGCAACCGCACAGACGATCCCGTCGCGGTCGACGATCGTGGCCCACATGTGCAGATCAAAGCCCCCGTTTCCACTTGGTGGACTGCCGACAGCGGCAGTGAGGGCGGTTCTTAGTTCGGTATGGCTGGGTAATCCTTCGCAACTCATGGTTCCTCCTGTGTTGTGTTTAGGTAACTAAAGTAACTTTTCCTAGCGGACTAATCCGGCCGGCGCGGTCGTCCGTCCACGCACCCTGTGCAGGTCGCTGCCGCAGATGTTGGTGGTGACGATCTTGAGAATCACCCCTCGACCTTTCCGGGTTCCACATAGGCGATACCTCGATTCGGTGCCATAGCTCGTTCCTCCTCCTCGTTGAAGTGACTTTACGTCTCAATGAGGATTTCCGATTTAGCGCCTCCGGCGGCACCAGTCTACACCCCCACCCAGCGAAACACAACCGTTTCTCCGCGGCTGCCGCGGCTGTGTCTCCGCGGCCGCCGAGGCGAGACCGAGCGAGTGCCCCTTCTTGCCCCCTCATGGAGGCCGATCCGCCGCTGCGAAGGCGATTCTTCACATACGCCTGCGGCCTTGCTTTCTTAGCCCTCAGATTGGCCCTTCAATCTGGGTGCTAGCCACGCGGCAGCGGCAGCGCCCAGATCCGTCCTGGCATGTCTCCAAACGGCTTGCGGTTCAGATGCTAGGCGTGCCTCCGAATCTCACTATCGGGGTATGCACTTGACTCCCGACGACCCCACACCTTGTGGTCGGCGACTGCGGCGACCGCACCCTCGAGGGGCCATCGGGCAGCGGTCGTGGGTCCTATAGCCGCCGCTCATTGCGCCCCGCGGGGGGACGGCAGCGGTTGACTTTGAAACCTGAAGGCGAAGCGCTCTTGAAACTCCCCAGCGTGCGCGAATAGTCCTCCAGAGCCCGGATACTAGACCTTGGGGCTTCGGGAGTCAAGTGCATACCCCAGTTCTCACTATTGTCGGCACCGGGGCGGCTGAATCCTACACGAAAAGCCACGAGCGGTACACTGTGCTTGCACCAGAGCCGCCGAGAGAGCGGTCCCGGACCGCTCCTCCTACCGTACCGGTTCGTTGCCAAGGAGTGACCTCGGCCGGCTGGTAGGATGGTGTTATCGCTAGATTCCCGATAGCTATCGCCGGCTGCCCGACCACGCCCTAGAGGCTGTTGACATGAGGCTTTTCCTCGCAGTGGTGCTCCCTTTGCTGGTCGAATTCGCGGCCGGCCAGACCACAAACCCCGAACTCAAAGAGCGCCGTCTCGCCGCCGACGTTCTCCGACGTGACTGACGCCGCTGGAGTTCGATTCCGTCACAACTCATCCAGTACCTCCCAAAAATATCTGATCTGGGTATGCACTTCACTCCCTACTACCCCACATCTTGTGGTTGGCCGGTCCGCCTGCCGCGTAGGTGTTGGACCATCTCTGAATAGGTCGTGGGCCCAACGGTCGCGGCCTGTTGTACAAGCCGGTAGAAGAGCTTTCCCCGGTGACGAGAGCGTCGTCGATTGAATCGAAACGTATACTCATCCCGGTAATAGTCCAGGTGTTCACGGCTCACAGCGCCTTGGTGCGTCCCGATCAACCAGCGCTTCAACAGGGCAGCCACCCGGTGAACGTGGGGCAACAGCTCGGAGGCCGACTGGCTCGAACCGGCCAGAAAGTCGTACTCGTGCCGATAGCCAAGCGCCTCCAGGCCGACGTACCCTTCCCAGCCGTCGGTGTGGATCGTGCTGTCGGGCTCGACAGCCTCTTGGATGAAGCCGTGCAGCTGTTGCTTGGACGCTCCGCGGATGCGCTTCATACGGATCCTTCCTATCCCCGCGCCGTCTTCCTCGGCGGCGATGGCTACCAGTGCTTTTTTCTGCGTCTGCCGTCCGCGCAGTCCCTCTTCTGCGCCCCCCACATAGGTCTCGTCGACCTCCACGCGACCGCTGAGCCGTTCTCGGCCGGGCCGCACCATCGCGCGCCGCAGCTTGTGCAGCAACGCCCAGGCGGTACGGTAGCTTCCCAGACCCAAGATGCTTTGCAGTCCCAGTGCGCTCGCCCCGTTTTTCTGGCTGGTCACCCACCACATGGTCCGAAACCAGGTGCGCAGCGGCAGGCGCGTGTCCTGGAAAATCGTGCCCGCCGTCACCGAAGCCTGATAATCGCATTGCCCACACCGCAGCAGGCCCCGCCGGCTGGGCCGAGCTCTCCGCCCTCCACAGCGGGGACACACAAAACCCTGTGGCCAGAGCAGTTGCATCAGATACTCGCGACACGCCTGCTCAGTGGCAAAACGCCCCTCAAACTCCTCCAGCGTCCGCGGGTAGTCCTCCACAGCCCCGCATGCTATATGTTGGGGTCTCGGGAGTCAAGTGCATACCCCGAATATCTGATTGAGACGATGGGCGCCGGCGTAGCCTGGCTCGACTACAATCGCGACGGCCTGCTGGACCTATTTTTCGTGAATGGGGCGGCCCTTGGAGATCCCATGGGAGAAGGCGCGAAGCCGGAGAAGTCCCAACGTCGCTATTGGAACCGCCTCTATCGGAATCTCGGAGATGAAACCTTTCGCGATGTCACGGAGCAAGCGGGTCTTCAAGGCAATGGTTACGGGATGGGCGTCGCGGTAGGAGATTTTGATAACAGTGGATCGCCTGACGTTTACGTGACCAATTTCGGAGCCAACAACCTGTACCGAAATAGGGTTATGCACAGATTCGGCGTAGCCATCGGCGATGGAGTTGTGGCGGTAGCGGCAGTGGTGTCAACTCAATAATGTCGCAAGTCGTCTTTTCTGCGGTTTCCCTCCCCGTTTGAGCCGCCTCCCGATCCCGGCGGGCAAAAGCGAGCTGGCAAGCGGCGTGTTCCCAGTACGTTGCGGCGAGTGCATAAAATTTTATGCATAGCGCCCCTCAACTCAGCGCACCCTCCACCACCGGCGCGAAGCTCGATCCCGGCGGCGCCATCGCCCGCAGCCGTCGCATCAGCCGCTCAAACAGGCCCTTCTCCTGGTACTGATCGCTGTAGCTGACGCCCGTTCGTCCGGCGTGTCGCCAGATCTTGGCCGCCAGGAACAGAAAGCGCAGCCGCGCCGTCGCCAGGGTGGTGTGCCGCAGCTTCTCCGGGGTGGCGTCGGCTTCGCGTTGGAACAGCAGCAGCCAGCAGTTGAGGTTGTAGGCCAGCATGACCAACTGAAAGTGATTGCGGTTCATGTCAAAGCGGCGCGAAGGATGGGCCGCCAGCCCGGCGTCGTTGTTGGCTTCTTTGATGAGGTTCTCGGCCCCGGCCCGCTGGTTGTAAAACCACACCACCGCCGCGATTGGCTCGGCGAGATTGGTCACAAACACGCGGTAGGTATAGCTGCTGGTGGCGAACAACTGATATTGCTCGACCTCGTCGGTTTCCGGCTCCTTCTCATACCGCAGCGCGACAAAGCGGCAAGCATGGGCCCAGCCCTCCGGCTGGTAGAGGAATTCGCACTCCGCTTCAGCGTCGCTGTGGGGCGAGGGCTTCCATTCGGCTTGCTGCAACTGCTCGACCAGTCGCCGCGTCTTGCGCGCCACGATGACGAACTGACAACGCGCTTGCTCGTAGGCCGCCACCGCCTCCCAGCAATAAAAGCCGGCATCGGCCCGCGCCAAGATCTTCTTCACGCCGGCCGGCAAAGCCCGGAAAGCGCTCTTCAGGTGGGCGGCGATCTGTTGGCCCGTGGGCCGGTCGCCGCCGCGCAACCCGCCCATCAGGTACTCGCGCGTCTCGGCCAGGAAGGTCAGTATCGGCTGGTAGCTGCGCTTGCCCTTGTTCTTGGGGTTGTAGCTCTTGCGCCCGCCCATCTGGCGGCCGTAGAGCGTGTGCACGGTGGTGTCGGTGTCCAGCGTCACCGTCTCCAATTTCACGTGGGCCGCGGCCCAGACTCGTTCTCGCAGCTGGCGCTGGATGGAAAGAATCTGCTGGGCCACGTTGAGGTGCAGCGAGGCCAGAAAGCGCCACAGCGTGGACTGCGGTGGCAGCCGTGTCACTTTTAAGATGCCGGTCAGGATGGGATCGCGAGCGATGAAGCGGAGTTGGTTGAGCCGCGCAAAGCCGACATAGAGGCCGAGCACGAGGGCCAGCACAAACTGGTAGGGGCTCATGGCTCGGGTGATTCGTTTGGTCGTGATGGTTTCTTCCAGCAGCGCTTGGAAGTCGAGTTTCTCGAGCAGGGTGGCGACGGGCAGCAAGCCGCCGTAGGGAGTCAGATTCTTGCCGCGGAAGTGATAAGGCGTGGAAGCCCCGATTTTATTGGGCCGCGAGGCCCTCGCGCCCCGGCCTTGTTTGACGGGCCTTGGGGAGCTATGCTGTTTTCGTTTGGTAACCATTTGGGTGACCTCCTTGGGGTCGGTTGGCGAAGCGGGAATCTTCGCCAGCCTACCTTTTTACCCCATGTTTTCGGGGGTCCCCCAATGGTCCCTTGCGGCACAGGCCTCCTCAGGTGCACCCCGGTGCACCCCGCAGTGCATAATTCAGCCATCCCAACGCCTTCAAGGGCGTCTCTCATCTTCTCTACCACAATGAGGGTGATGGAACCTTTCGCAACGTCAGCGAAAACGCGGGCATCAGTTCTCATCCCGGGAAAGGACTCGGGGTCGCTGTCAATGACTACGATGGCGACACTTGGCCTGACCTCCTCGTGGCCAATGACTCGGTGTCTCAGCAACTCTTCCGCAATCGGGGTATGCACTTAACTCCCGACGACCCCACACCTTGTGGTCGGCGACTGCGGCGACCGCACCCTCGAGGGGCCATCGGGCAGCGGTCGTGGGTCCTACAGCCGCCGCTCATTGCGCCCCGCGGGGGGACGGCAGCGGTTGAATTTGAAACCTGAAGGCGAAGCGCTCTTGAAACTCCCCCAGCGTGCGCGAATGGTCCTCCAGAGCCCGGATACTAGACCTTGGGGCTTCGGGAGTCAAGTGCATACCCCATTTTCCGCAATAGCGGTAACGGTAGGTTCGAGGAAATCGGCCTCGATGTCGGCGTCGCCTACAACAGTCACGGCCAAGCCTTTGCGGGTATGGGGGTCGATTTCTCCGATCGGGGTATGCACTTAACTCCCGACGACCCCACACCTTGTGGTCGGCGACTGCGGCGACCGCACCCTCGAGGGGCCATCGGGCAGCGGTCGTGGGTCCTACAGCCGCCGCTCATTGCGCCCCGCGGGGGGACGGCAGCGGTTGAATTTGAAACCTGAAGGCGAAGCGCTCTTGAAACTCCCCCAGCGTGCGCGAATGGTCCTCCAGAGCCCGGATACTAGACCTTGGGGCTTCGGGAGTCAAGTGCATACCCCATTTCTCCGATTACAACAATGACGGTACGCCTGATATATTTCTCAATGCACTATCATTGGAGGGCTACGCACTGTACAAGAATGAGGGCGCGTTGCTGGACGACGTTTCCGATCAAGCCGGGATCTCTCGCATCAGCAAGCCCTACAGCGGATGGGGTGTCAAGTTCGTTGATTTGGACAATGACGGTTGGAAGGATCTCTTCGTTGCGCAAGGTCATGTGATGGACACCATCTCCATCGATTTTCCGCAGATCCCCTACCGTCAGCCTCTGCTCGTCCTGCGAAACCTGCAAGGCAGCTTCGTGAATGTATCAGCCCAGTCCGGACCAGCCTTTACTGTACCGCGCGCATCCCGAGGCGCCGCGTTTGGTGACTTTAACAACGATGGCTTTGTGGATGTCGTTGTGAGTAACAATGATGAGGCCCCGACACTGTTGAAGAACAACGGAAACGAGAACAACTGGAATCGGGGTATGCACTTCACTCCCTACTACCCCACATCTTGTGGTTGGCCGGTCCGCCTGCCGCGTAGGTGTTGGACCATCTCTGAATAGGTCGTGGGCCCAACGGTCGCGGCCTGTTGTACAAGCCGGTAGAAGAGCTTTCCCCGGTGACGAGAGCGTCGTCGATTGAATCGAAACGTATACTCATCCCGGTAATAGTCCAGGTGTTCACGGCTCACAGCGCCTTGGTGCGTCCCGATCAACCAGCGCTTCAACAGGGCAGCCACCCGGTGAACGTGGGGCAACAGCTCGGAGGCCGACTGGCTCGAACCGGCCAGAAAGTCGTACTCGTGCCGATAGCCAAGCGCCTCCAGGCCGACGTACCCTTCCCAGCCGTCGGTGTGGATCGTGCTGTCGGGCTCGACAGCCTCTTGGATGAAGCCGTGCAGCTGTTGCTTGGACGCTCCGCGGATGCGCTTCATACGGATCCTTCCTGTCTCCGCGCCGTCTTCCTCGGCGGCGATGGCTACCAGTGCTTTTTTCTGCGTCTGCCGTCCGCGCAGTCCCTCTTCTGCGCCCCCCACATAGGTCTCGTCGACCTCCACGCGACCGCTGAGCCGTTCTCGGCCGGGCCGCACCATCGCGCGCCGCAGCTTGTGCAGCAACGCCCAGGCGGTACGGTAGCTTCCCAGACCCAAGATGCTTTGCAGTCCCAGTGCGCTCGCCCCGTTTTTCTGGCTGGTCACCCACCACATGGTCCGAAACCAGGTGCGCAGCGGCAGGCGCGTGTCCTGGAAAATCGTGCCCGCCGTCACCGAAGCCTGATAATCGCATTGCCCACACCGCAGCAGGCCCCGCCGGCTGGGCCGAGCTCTCCGCCCTCCACAGCGGGGACACACAAAACCCTGTGGCCAGAGCAGTTGCATCAGATACTCGCGACACGCCTGCTCAGTGGCAAAACGCCCCTCAAACTCCTCCAGCGTCCGCGGGTAGTCCTCCACAGCCCCGCATGCTATATGTTGGGGTCTCGGGAGTCAAGTGCATACCCCGACAACTGGATTCTGGTTGACTTAGAAGGCTCGGGAACAAATCGTGACGGCATCGGCGCACGGATACACATCGTTGGCGAATCTGGGGCCGAACAGTTTGGGGTGGTTACGACAGCGTCCAGTTATCTTTCCGCAAGTGACAAAAGAGTGCATTTCGGCCTGGGGAAAGACCATGTCGTCAAAGAGTTGCAGGTGCAGTGGCCACGCGGTACGGTCCAGCGTCTGAAAGATGTCAAGGCGAATCAGACCCTCAAAGTGAAGGAACCAGTCAAGGAGTAAGGGAACAGCTCCCACCTTTTTGCAGGCAGGCCATGTTTTCGGTGAACACTCGGTCGTCCGGCTCCAGCTTGATCGCGGCTTCCAGGGCCTGGACAGCCTGATCAAGCCGACCGGTCTTCGCGAGGGCCACGGCCAGGACGTTATGAGCCCTGGCATCCCACGGCGCAAGCGTCACTGCCTTTTGGAGAGAGTCAACGGCGTCGGCAGCCAGCCCTTGTGTCAGTCGAGCCCTGCCCAAATAGTAGTAGGCATTGGCCTGTTCGGGTTCCAAGTCAAGGCTGGTTAGAAACGCCGTAACGGCACCTTCGACATCGTTCGTCAACAAAAGGGCCAGGCCCAAATTATAGTGGGCGGCGGCATTGGCAGGGTCCAGGCGAACCGCCTCGCCTAGCTTCACCTTGGCCTCCCGCAGTTGGCCGCCTTGCAGAAGCTTCGTTCCAGCTTCGTTGTAGGACTTCGCCAGGATGGAGTCCGCAGACTCCCGATTCAGGCGCCGGGCCCGCTGAAGTAGGCCGGCTGCTTCTTTCCTGCCACCCACCCGCTGCAGGGCGCGCCCGAGGTTGTAGAGGGTGGTGGGGTCACGGGGCAGCAGTGCCTCGGCTTGTCGCAATTCCACAATCGCGGAGTCGGATTTTCCTTGCCTGAGAAGCACGAGTCCCAGATCGCGGCGGGCCTCGCCCGATGTCGATCGCAATTCGACCGCTCGCCGAAGGATCCGTTCGGCCGGGGCTAACTCTCCCAGCTCCAGCAGGGCCGCTCCTAGTTGCCGGTGTGCGTCGAAATGTGAAGCGTCCGTGTCCACAGCCGAGCGATAGGCGTGGGCGGCCTCTTCGAGATGGCCGTTGGTGTGGTGGATGCGTCCCAACTCGTAATGGGCATCCGGCTGTTGAGGCTGGTATTCAGCAATGGCTTCCTGCGAGCGGTTGGCCGCCGCCAAAAACCCCACCAGGACTCTGTGAGACTCGGGGTCCTTCGGGCGCAGACGAATGGCGGTATGCAGTTCCGTCTCGCCGCGCTCCCGCTCCCCCGCCTCCCAAAGCAAGATTCCGAGGTTTCTTCGCAGGACGGGGTCGTCCGCTTTGATCGAGCAGGCGGCTCGCATGGCGTCCACAGCCTCCTCCTGCTTGCCGAGTCCACGAAGAGCCAGGGCAATGTTACTGTGGACTTGCGGATCATCTCGCCGTAATTGCAGAGCCGTGCGGAACGCCGCGAGAGCTTCCGCAAATTTCTCTTGTCTCCGGAGGACGACGCCGAGATTGTTGTGGGCGTCGACGTTACTCGAGTCCGATTCGGCGGCCCGCCGGAACGTCGCTTCCGCTTCCGCGTGAAGACCCTGCTCGGCAAGAGCCAGCCCTTCCGCAACTAAGCTCGCACTCGAAGTTGGGCCCGCCGCCTGGGCGGCGACCAGGAGCCCCAGCAGTAAGAGAAACATCAGGATCTCCAGCGGGCACGAGACCGCCCGAAAGCTCAGTAGTCTACGTGCCCGCAGAAGATTAGCTCATCTAGAAGAGGACTTTCAACCCGAACTGAATGATCCGCTGCGAGTCGGGCACCACTGAGGTGATCCGGCCCACGGCTCGGCCTCGCCGTCTGCTAGAATCGGGTCGCGCGGAGGTCGGCCTCGCGGCAGCACGATGGGGCGTCGGGGCTTGCATGCGCGGGGGGGGGCCATGGAGCAGGACGCCGCAACGCGACTAGTGAGGTCTTTGTTTCTCTCGTGGTACGGATCCCTCGTCCGCTATGCTCTTCGTTCCACGCGGTCGTTGAATGCGGCGGAAGACGTGGTTCAAGAGTCGTTCATGGCTCTGTACCTGGTTTTGATCGAAGAGAAGGAGATCCACAATCCGAAAGGATGGACCCTGTGCGTCGTTCGCCGCGAGATCGGCAAGTGGAACCGCGACCCACGCCGCAACTGTGAGCAGCTCGTTGCTCCCACCGATCTCGATTCGCTGGCGGATCCCCGCTCGCCGCATGAAAACTCCACGATAGCGCGAAGCGAATTAGGCCGGCTTTTGGGTGTGCTCAGCCGACGCGAGCGAGAGGTCGTGCTGCTGCGAGCGCAGGCTTTTCGCTATAAAGAAATCGCTTTCCAGCTCGGCATCAGTCATAATTCCGTGAAAACGCTGCTAGCGCGGGCGCTCAGAAAACTACAAGCGCCCACGGCATCAGCCCGGCGGCGGTCTCCGGCTTCGGACCATAACGGACACGATATTTCACGCGCATTGCGCTGACGCATACCTCGTCGGTTATTCCCGCCGGGGAGCTGTCTGCAGCGGGATGGGTGGGGTCTACAACCTTAAGCTGTCATTGAGCCGTCCTTGCCGTCTAGGAAGACGCTGCGGGATGCCCGCGTGTCTCACGCCGAGACCGGCTGGTCCATACTCTCGCTGGTCAACTGCCCGAACCCGTAGAGCCGTCTTGTGCCAGCCACGCTAGGATTTCGGACTGGGAAGCGGGGCTCGTTCGAATGTCGAGCGTCGAGCCGGCTAAACGGGCGCAGTTCTTGGCCCACTCGGCCGGAAACTCCGAGCTTGCATTGTGCAGTAGGACCTTGCCACGCGCGTTGAGTGTAGCTGCCGCACGGAAATCACCGGCCTTGCGTAGACCCGGAATGAAGAATCGGCTAACGTATTCCGAGTCCGTTTCTGCGCGGAACTGCGCGAGGTCGGCCACCAGGTTCACGTGCTGGTCTGCCATGGCGCGGGCGAAGTAGCTCCACACACCGGCCATTTCGAGGCCGACCAGGTTCACTGTCGAGGCCTGGGAACGCTTTCGCGCATACTCGATCGCGGTCAAAATGTCCTGCAGGCGGCAGGCGTCGTTCGTCTGATTGAAATTGATGAATGCCCTGCGGTCGGTGTCGCGTGGGGCTCGGGCGGTTCCGGTCTGGAAAGCATCGATTCCCAGCGCGATGGCCCGTCCCCAGGGCAGGTGCCGCCGGATCGCGAACAGGAGCGTCTCGCCCGTCACAAGAGTGTACTTCGTCGCCAGCACGACGCCGACGTAGGTGAAGAGGCACGAGAGAAGGACGGTCCATCCCAACGACACGCCCCAGCGTGAACCGGCCGACGCCATCGTCGTGACCGTGCCGGTCCCGACGTTGTAGGCGATGAGGAACAGCCCGGGGCCGAGGAAGGCCAACAGCTTCCCAAAGGCGGAGGAGAGTTGCGAACGCCTAGTCACGATTCCCGAAAGTGTAGTGCGTTGTCGGGAGGCTCGCAGGGTTGGCGGAGACTTCCGAGTTGGCAGAGGCTCGCGCCCCGCCGAGGTTAACAAAACTTAACCGCAGGTTTACGAATCGTTGCTTCCGTCACCCACTCCCGTGCGTCTATCCATACAGCAACCGAGAGAACAAGCCGGGTGAGTACCCGGCACTAAAAGGAGCGAATCATGTTTGAAACCGCAGTCGAGCCGAAACAGAATCACGCGTGGGCGCTGATCAGCGGCGCCATCGCTTTCGCCACGTTGGTTTCCAGTTGGTACTGGATCGTGAGTTGATGGCGCTCTACCGGAGTGGCTGCCAAGTCGGCCGTCCAACCCAGCTTGCCGGCGGAACCCGCCTCGCCGGTCGAACAAGCATGCCGCGTCCCTGCCCCGGGGACCGGCGTGCCGCTGCCCACACACCCCCAGCCATACTCCCAACCTCAATGCCCGTCGGTGAACGAGGGTCACGAAACCCAGTTCCGACAACTATGTCCGCTGCCGGGCGCTTGCTTGTGCGTTACCGCCGTTACAAAACTTCACCCGCCCTTTGCAAACCTTTACTTCCGAAGGCCGCCGGCAGGCGTCGAACTGTCAGGACTTCGCGATGACAACACCGATGACTTCACGATCCGAAGCCCACATTCCACTGACCAAGGAGACACTGATGAGACTAGCTATTCTTACCCTCGCGACAATGATCGCCGTCGGCGGCCTATGGGCCCCAAGTCTAGGGGCGCAAGGGCCCGTTGGACCTCCCGACCGCGAACCGCCGACGCCCGACGCTCTCCAGGACTACCTGCAACTGACCGACCTTCAGTTGGACGAGCTCCGCACCGTCGCCGCCGAGCTGCGGGAAGCCGTGCGGCCAATTCAACAGCAGATTCGCGACAAGCAGCGCGAGTTACGCGCGGAGCTGCGGCAAGAGGTGCCCAACACCGGGCTCGTCGGCCAGATCGAGGTCGATATCGAGAACCTGAAGAACGAGGCGGCGGCCATTCGCACCGGTTTCATGGTACGGTCCCGCGCGCTGCTGACGTCCGACCAAGTGGCCGCGTTGGACGCTCTCGAAAACGCCTTGGCGCTGATGGCGCCAGCCATGCAGGCTGCGCGAGCCAACCTGATTGCGCCGCCCGAAGACTTCAGCTTCGGCCGCGGCGGGTCGAGCAGACGGCGTGGTGGTCGAGGCCGCATGGGCGGGCCCCGCGGGCACGGTCCACAAGGGCCCGTGCAGTAGCAGCTTTTCTCCCCACACCGGCCACGGACCCCGGCCGGCGACTGCTGCCGCGGACCGGTTTACCCGCCGGCCCGCGAGCAGCCCAATCACGCGGCAATATGACCAGGAGATAACCAGGAGATGTCGATGAAACGAGCCGGCCAACCGCAGCGTCCAAGGCAGTGGATACCGGTCAAACCCCGCGGCACCCCGCGGCTCCGGGAGGGCAAAACAATGAAACGATTCGCGTCGATGTTGCTGCTGAGCGCCGTTCTCGTCTTTCCGCAGACGGTAGGCGCCGAGGCCGACGACACAAAGAAGCGCAAGCCCAAGAACGACAAAGAAGACGTCGAGGCCATTGGCGACCGCAACGTCGGCAAGGGCATCAACTTCTATTCGCTCGAGAAAGAAATCAAGCTTGGCAAGCAGTTGGCCCAGGAGGTCGAGCGCCATAGCAAGATCGTGACCGACCCGGTCATCTCCGAGTACGTCAATCGTATCGGGCAGAACCTGGTTCGCAGCTCCGACGCCAAGGTACCGTTTCAAATCAAGGTGATCGACAACGATGAGGTCAACGCCTTCGCGCTCCCGGGCGGCTACCTGTTCATCAACACCGGCATCATTCGCCTGGCGCAGGACGAGGCCGAACTGGCCGGCGTCATGGCTCACGAGATCGCGCACGTCGCGGCCCGTCACGGCACGCGGCAGGCCACGCGCGGACAAGTGGTAAACCTGGCGAGCATTCCGCTCATCTTTCTGGGCGGCTGGACCGGTTACGGCATCAGGCAAGCAGCGGGTCTGGCCGTGCCGGTGACGTTCCTCAAGTTTTCGCGCAACTTCGAGCGTGATGCCGACTTCCTCGGCGTGCAGTACCTCTACAAAGCCGGGTACGATCCGCTGGGCATGGTGCAGTTCTTCGAGCGCATCAAAGCGCAGAAGAAGAAGAAAGAGAAGGGAGGCATCGCGGCCGCCTTCCGATCGCACCCGTTGACGAAGGATCGCATCAAGAGAGTCCAGAAGACGATTGACGAGCTACTGGCCGAGAAGCCGGAATACGCCATAACGAGTAGCGAGTTCGTCGAGGTGCGCGAAAAGGTGCTGGCGCTCGGCAACCGCACGCGCCGCGAGTCGAAAGATCCCAATCGGCCCACACTCAAGCGCCGCGCGCCGAGCGGCACAATCGATCCGTCCGAAGATGACCCGCAACGTGGCGAGGGCGGCGACGACGACGATCGCCCGGTACTGAAGCGGCCCCCGTCGAGCGCGATTACCGACTGATCCACAAAGCTTGTCTGCCCGCCGCGCAACCAACTTTGCGCGGCGGGCAGGAACACTGGGGTGTGCGCGTGGTGGCGCGGGCCGGCTGTGGCGTAAGCCTCCAGGCTTGTCGAGAAGCGACGGCGTCGTTCGGTATCCCGTCTACTTGAGCAACGAGACCTTCTGGTCTTCGAGGACGGTCTTCACGTTCTTGAGGCGGGCCAGAGACCTGATGCCGGCCGGCGTTGCTTCAACGGCAACCGTCCCCAGGGCGCTTACGTTGTCATCGAGTCGTCGACCGCCGCATTCCTCGAGAATGTGGTCCATCTCGACCAGTGCCGATCGGGCGGTCTTGCGAAGAGCATCGAGGGCGGCGCGTCTCTGATCACGCGTCTGGCGGTGCGACGTTCTCTGCCCGTCGGCCTTCGCCTCGAGCAGAACCACGGCGTGCAGCTTCTCATTCGGTGGAAGAGAAGCCAGCCGGCCGGCGAATTCCTCGCTGAGCTTCACGGAAGAAGAGTTCCGGGTCGAACTCATAGACCCTCAAGATGACGACAGAGCTTTCAGTGCTTCTTCCGGCTGGATCAAGCCATGCCCCCACCGGTTATCCGGCCGTTTTTGGTTTCCGTCCGGGTGCTTTGCCGTCTCTTTGAGCACACTCATTATATCGGAGACTTGTGCGGTCGGCTCCGCTGCCATCAAAAGGGCCGCGACCCCCGCTACGTGGGGCGTCGCCATCGAAGTGCCGGCCATGTAGGTGTATTCGAAGGTCCCTTGCGGCGTCTGTTCCGGAGGGATGCTCGAGTACACCTGCACGCCCGGAGCAACGACGTCAGGCTTCGTTACCAGCGGGTTGGACTCGTCGCCGGGAAACACCAGACTGGCTCCGCTGCTGAAGAAAGCGACATCGGTCTTCCCGTGAGAGAACTTTTCCACCGCTCCGACCGATAGCGCGTTGGCGGCGCTGCCGGGTGAGCTGGTATTGCCGTGATTCTCGTTCCCGACAGCTACTACGGGGAGGACGCCGAACTGTTGGATGAGAATCTCAAAGATCTCAACGAACTTCGGCTCGTAGTAGGTAAAGCCGAGTGACATGTTGATGATGTCGGCTCCGTTCTCAATCGCCCAGGACATGCCTTCGATCAACGTTCGGAGGGTAGCGTCACCCACAAGAACGCCGGCCGCAAAGAGATTGGCCTCGGGCGCGACCCCGATCGAAACCCCATCATCCGTCTTGCCGCCGGCGATCGTGCCGCAGACGTGGGTGCCGTGCTGGCCACTGTCGAACGAGGGATTGGCCTCGATCCGCCGTCCCAACGGGTCGACAACGAGGAACTTCTCCACGCGTCCCGCGAGACCAGGGTGATCCCCGTGAACACCGGTGTCGAGCACGGCCACGTTGATGTGCTTGCCCTTGGTCTTCTCCCAGAGTTTCGGAATGCCAAGTTTCTTGAGCCCCCAGGTCAGACCGTCCTTCGACTCCGCCTTGCTGAGGGCCTCATAGTCGACCTCCTTGGGCTGAATCGGGTGGATCTTCTGGTTCGGCAGGATCGCGACCACGTCGGGGTGTGCCGCCAGAGCGGGCAGCGTTTTCGCTGTGACCTCGACCTGCGCGACCGGCAGCACGTCGGAGCCGACGGAAGACGTCGACAGCTCCAGCTTCTTCTTAAGGCGGCGCGTCCCCTCCTTCTGATATGCCTGCACGACGGACGCGTGTACCGCCTTCTGTTGGCCGGCGCGCACCTTGACGTAGTCCAGACGCTGCTTCAAAGCTCGCAGGCGACCCCGAATCGCCGGCCGCTCGACTTGCGGCGACCGATAGATGACGATCGCTTCCCGCTTGTCGTTCGGACCACTCTCCGACATGAAGGGCTCAAAGGCCTTGGACATCTTGGCTTGGTCGCTCATATGACTGGCTCCAAGGTTGCTCTCTGGCGTGACCGATGTTCAACCCGCTTTATTATGCTTAATGGGGTATCCACTTGACTCAGGTAGCCCCTAGGCGTTGTGGTTTGGTCGATCCATGGACGCCAGCACACTGCACCCAGAATGCACCCTGGGGCGCCAGACGCCGGTCTGCAGGCAATTGGGCCACGAGGCTGCGTTTCGGGCCGATCAAGGATTACGCACGCGCCATGGCCATCGCAGGCTTGGAAACGTGGTGCTATCGGCAAGCCTTTCCGGGGGCCGCCAATGGCCAACCACAGTATGTTGTGGTCACCTGAGTCAAATGGATACCCCACTTTATGCTTTTTTGTGCCCGCGTCTGCCTTTCCTTCTCCGGAACCGTCTGCGCCAACTGATCTGCCCAGGACCGCAAGGCTCGCTTGATCCTTGGGCCGTAGCGATTGGATTCATCCGGCAGTCGCGATGCAAGCCTTCGCAGGGCCCGAGTGAGAGAAAGACGCTGTTCTCTGCCCAACTCAAGATCGGTTTTCCCGAGCCTACGGATGGCGTCATCAACACTAAACATATGGATTGGTGGGAGCCCAAAATCTGATTGCTCGCCCAGTGCGGAAACGCTCCGAACCAGGGCTGCGGCCATTCCGCGGCCAGCTGGCCTTCGAGAGGATTCCCAACTGTCTACGCGCGCGGCGAGACCGTAAAGCACAGAAAAGCCCTGACAAGGGACATCACCAGCTTCACCAAAACTCTCTCCTTTCGATTCGTAAAGCTCGTCCTGGGCTGCCAACCTCCAAAGCGTCGCGTCAGGAGCGCATTTGTGAAGAATCGCGAGCACTTGGAATCTCTGAAGAGGACTCATCTGACGAAAGCCCTCAAGCGTTTCAAGGGCCCCCGCAGCGTCGAAGGCTTCAGGGTGATCATACAGGTAGAGATAAGACTCACTGACCCGCTCGCCTTCAAGCTTTCCAAGGAATCGGTTAGCGACCCTCTCGACTTCAGACGGGTCGAAACGTTCCAACTGTATTGGCCGGGAGTAGACGGGAGCCGTGGCAATTCCCCCCAGCACCCGCCTTCTCAGGCCTGAGTCTTCGATTAGCTCCGCCCCGCTTGAAAGATAGGCTTCAGCAAGGGCGGTAGACAGAGAGGTTGAGTCCGCCTGAGCGATCAGCTTCTCAACCACCTCTCCCGCTGCCGAGCTGGGTGCTAGTCCACAATAGAGAGCGATAACCTCCTGCCAGCGGCCGTCATCGTGCTCTCTTGCCAATCGCTCCGTCTCAATTCCTAAGCGGTTTCCTTCATGGACGGCAAGCGCTGCCAGGTACTCCTGGAAAGTAAGGTGAGCGAACGCGAACACCCCCGGCCGCCGTTCAACGAGCAGGCCTGTGCGATATCGCACGTGTTTCAGCAACTTGCTCGCCCTTCCCGCGTCCCCTAGGACTGCACTGAAGATCTCTCCGACCTTGCTGGCGTCGTATTCAGCCCGGTCGTCCGCTTGCATTGTCAACGCGATCTCTCGGCAAACCCGGAGCTTCTCCTGAAGAGTAAAGTCTGAACGAATTCCACGACGCTGGTCCCAATGGTGGAGCAAACCCTCCACGCAGAGTTGATAAAGCTTCGATCGATCGCGGGGAAGCTCTCCGCCCTCGAAATAGTTGACCAGGCAGATCGCCGACAGCATCAAGGGGTTCCGAGCCAGGTTCCGAATGTATGCCTGATCCCGAAAGCTCTTGACAATGTCTTCGCCGTCCTTCAAGCCCTCGCGCCGGGCTTCGTCCTCGGTTTCGTTTCGAGCCAAGCGAACGGCGGTGCACCAGTGACCGGTGTAGTCGCTAATCTCGGCATCTTCAAAGTCCAGCAATTCGCATTCGGCAAACTCCAGCTTCGCCAGGGCTCCGGCCGCGTATCCCACCGGGCGGGAAGAAACGAGATAGTGACAGTCAGGATATGTCTTGCACAGCTCCACCAACCAAGGGAGGACATACCTATCCCTTAGGTCCGGCTCTACCTCGTCGAGTCCATCCAACATGAAAAGAACCCGGCCCTGCTTCATCTGCCTCTGAATCCAGCCGGACGGCATCAGGGTGGCGCGGTCTTTGCTGGCGGTGGCTCGCTCGATGATTGCGGGACCTTCGGGCAGATTCTCGGGGTCGAGCTGACGTACTTTCAGCAGCACCGGGATCGCCTGCTGGTCGTTGAGAATCATCTCTTCCTCAGCCGAGGCGATCATCAACTGAAGCCACTCCAAGAACGTAGACTTTCCCGCTCCCGGCGTCCCGATGATCACGCAGCGCCTCTGGGACTTCGCAAGTTCCAGCGCACTCAGAATCTGTTCGTCGGACCCACCCTTGTCGGTACCTTCGCCTTCCTTTGGCTTTTCGCCGAATACGGCTCGAGCGGCTGCGAGGTTCATCAAGTCGACCGCTTCGTCCGTCTTCTCCGCGGCGTCGCCCCGTAACAGGGGGCGTACCTTAACGCGGGGCATGACGAACAACTCGCGGAGGTCCACCCCCAGGTTCGTGGTCATCCGGACCGTGCCGGCTTCGACCCGATGAAAGCGTTGCAGGAGATAGTCACGGTAGGTCAGCTCATACCGCTCGTCAGCCGCCGCTTGGCCGGCATGGCCGATCTCGCCCAGTTGTTCAGAAATCTGGTTGAGCCGCTGGACAACTCGCCGGTTCAGCTCAAAGGTCTCAGCAAACTTGAGTTTGCGCCATTCGGCCAGCACGGCCCCGACGAGCAAGAGCACTTGCATGACGGAGTGCAGTGCCACACGATACACAGCCGCAAACTCCGACTTCTGGAGCTTGCCCGCTCCCGGCAGTTTCGGGAGAAGCTCGTCAGCCAAGGCTTCAGGCGAGACGTTCGGGTTTGAGATGTCGTCTAGAGCGAGAAGATCCGAGAGGCCGGCAAGGCTCTGTAGGATCTTCGCGACGTTTGTCTTGTTGACCTGCTGGTTCTTGAAGAAGCGCGTCAACGACTGCGATGAGGCTCCCGCTGTATCCTGCACCTGCCGGGAAACGGCATCCCTCCGGAGTCGTTGGGTGATTTCGGCCTGAAACGGTGAGGAGAACAGGCAATCGAACAGAGCATAGTAGAAATCAATAACCTGATCTTCGATCAAAGCGGGCATGCTCGCGACCCTTTTTGGACCCTGGATTTGACTTGGCCCTGGCACTGATAGTATACATCTGTGGCACTAGAAACAGGACGTTATTCTGAGCTGAACGCCGCAGGTTGCCTCTGCAGGCGGTCGCCGAAAAAAGGGTAGGTGAGGACAAGGACGAGGGTCAGCACTGAACCCACCTATACTCAGAGTCACAGACCTTTCAAGACTTTTTTCGCCGTGTCTTCAACCACTTAGCGATCCCCCACCCTGGAACCCCCATATCTGCATGCTAGCCTGATACTGGGAACGACCGATGCGGACTGATTGCCGGCCAACACGACCGTTTCTTGGCCAGGCAAGTTTCGACGTCACTTTCCAAACCGAGGAGTCTCATCCGAACATCCCGTCCAGCGAGCTGCAGGAGCCCGGACCAAAGCGTGGAGAGCGGGCAAAAGAGGACAAAAGCGGGCAGAAGAGGACATTTGGTGACATTCAGGCGCTCTGCATGTCCACCCGTATCCTTCTGGCCCCAACCGGGAACAATCGAGTTGGCCGCCGCCGCCCGGACCGGCTCGGGCCTCTGTCACGGCGGGGCCGGAGCGCAGTCAGTTGTCCGGAGCATCGGAATCTTGCTACTAATGAATCCCGGTATCTCGAAAATCTCCCCGTTTTCTTGGGAGTGGAGTTGACCGATGGAACTGCAATCGCAACAGGCCGCCGCGACGGCTCGGGCCGCGGACGCCCAGGGCTCGATCACCCTGACGGCGTACCGTCTCAAGCACGATCCGCTGCCGATCATCCCCAGCCCCGCCGACCGCTCGTGGATGGACTCGCACCGCAACGGGGCTAACCGCTGCCTGCCCCTACGCATGGCGAATCAGGCCGGCTGGCTCATCTTGAACGACTGCGACTTCGACGTCACTTGGCGCGGCGGCGAGGCCACCGACTCACTCAAGATCCGGTTCCCCGATGGACGCCCGTCGCGCTACGTCAAGAGCATCTTCGGCTTCGGCATCTTGACCTGGTTCATTCCCTACCTGTTCCGAACACCGCCCGGCTACAACCTGCTGGCGCGCGGCCCGGCCAACTGGTTCAAAGACGGTGCGTCTCCATTGGAGGGGCTGGTCGAGACCGACTGGTCGACCGCCACCTTCACGATGAACTGGAAGCTGACGCGCCCCCTCTGGAAGGTGCGTTTCCGTAAGGGCGATCCCATCTGCATGATTGTTCCGCAGCGGCGCGGCGAGATCGACCGCGTCCGGGGCGAGATCCGCAACATCGAGTCCGCGCCCCAGTTGCAGCAGGCCCACGACGCTTTCGTCGAGAGCCGCACGACCTTCATTGCTGAGAAGCAAGAGATGCTCAAACAACCGAGCGGAGGTCTCAACCCGGGTAAGAACGCCCCCTGGCAGCCGGACTATACGCTTGGGAAGTTGCCGGGCGGTGTGGTTGCGCGGGAGCACGAGGTCAAGCTCGATCCGCGGCCATTTGTCGAGCGCGAGCCGCCGATGCCGCAGCCGCCGGGCGAGGTGGCCGAGGCCGCCGCACCTGGTCACGAACCGGCGCGGGCGAGTGTTTGGAGTCGTGCGCGCGACATCCTGGCAAAGGCCGTGGGCCGAGCGAAGAGCCGGGGGAGGTGGAAAGGTTAGAGCACGCCGGAAAGCACTCGGAGTGGAGTGCCGCAGGCGCTAGTAGAGCACGGTGAATGAGCCGTCAGGATGGGCGAAGGCTGTTCCGAAGCTCCAGGTGGGAAGGTTGGCGGCGAAACCTGTTGACCCTACCGGATCGCCTTTTTGGTCAAAGAGCCGCCAATGGAGGTCGCCTGGCTTCTTCCATCCTTTGCTCGTGACCCACACCAGAAGAGTCTGGCCCTCGTCGTTGGCAACAACGACAGGATGCTTGCGGTGATCCCTGAGGCCGGGTGCAGCCACCGGCTCGGAGCTTTCGAAGGTATCCGGATCGAGGGTCGCCCAGTAGACTTGGCCTCGCGTCTCCCAGGCAGCAACGACTCCGTTCGGCCCCTCCGAAAACGACATGCTGCTCATGGGGCACGCAGCGATCTCCCATTCGTGGAGCTGCTTTGCTTCAAAGCTTTGGCCCTGATTTTTCGAAAGCAATAGATAGATATCGCGGTGGACCGTGTCGGTAGCCGAACGGTAGAGGCCGAAGAGATTGTCGCCCTGATCGGCGAATAGGCGCATGCCGCAGCAACCACAGGCGCCGGTCGGTTGGTCGATCGCCGGCTTCTCACGAGAAAAGGTCGTGCCGTCGTCGCGTGAATGCACAACGAAAACCTGACGGCCTCCCTCGCCCTCCCCAGAGCCCTGGGCCTTCCCGTGCCAAGCGACGTAGACGTTCCCCTGATCGTCAGCGGCGATTGAGCCGCCACCATCCAGGCCGAACGTTGTCTTCATCAGGTTTCGTTGCGGTTCGAAGGAGTCGCCCGCTTCGTTCAACCGCGAGTACAGCATGGGAAGGCCGCTGTGGGGACTGTCGCTGGGCGCCTCAGGATTCAATGGGCCTTTGGGCCGAGCCGTCGCGGAGCCGTTCCAGGCGACGTGAAGTCGGCCACCCTTCCCCATTGAGAGTTGGGCCCCGCGGATCGTCCCCGCAGCGACAGCGCTGCCCTGCTGGCTGTTGACGCGGATTGGCTTGGAGAAGGTCCGCCCGCCGTCGGAAGAGCGCGCGTAGAAGATGTCACCGTGCCGCGTTCGCCCGTGAGATAGACGATGTGGAGCGCGCCGTGTCGGTCGACGACAGCCTGCGGCTGAAGACCGCCATCGGGCACGCGCAGCACTCGGACTTGGCGTTCGTCCTTCGGCGCCGAGACAGCAGGCTGGCACAGGGCGAAACCGAGGGCGACGACTGCCGGTAGGATGCTGAGAGTGCGTTGAATCACGAGGCTCCTAATAATGAATCGGCGGCACTCCGCCATCGGGTCCGACATCGGGCGGGGCGACATTTCCCTGCTTGGGCCATCCCTCCTAGTATCTCAATAAGCGCTTGATGAACAGCCAAGCCCCTAAGCGACGTCGTGTTGATGATCGGTTCCGGTGGCCGGCCTTTTGGCACAGTTTGGCTAGGTTTTGGCAAACCTTTCATTCATGGGTTGTCGCGTTCCCCCTCTCGCCGCCTCTCCGGTTTCAGGGTAGCGCACCGGTCTGGGGTAATCGGCCATTTTCGCCGTAAGTTGTTGATTCTGTGGGATGAAGATTCTGTGACTGGGGTTCCGACGATGGAGGATGTTGCGCAGCGGAATCGCAGGGTGACGCTGGTCCCGTCGGGCAGCGCCACGGGGTCACCTTGCCAACCCGAGTTCGGGCTTTGGCCCCCGAACTGCCCCATTAGAGTCGAGCGTCGAAGTATAGGATCGAGCCATGAGGCCGCCTCGTGGGGGAGCTAGGGGAAGAAGCTTAGTGCTTGTGTTGCATCGACCGGTTGAGCTGGCACCCCTTCTCGGAAGCGGTGGCGCAAGTCCCCACGGTGCGACGCCGGCAAGCGGCTCGCTCCGTTGCCGAAATGAATCGTACAATTGGATTGCTGTTCGCAACAACCTATGTGGTCTTTCCGCCGAAGAACGGGAGTTTTCGCGTGCCTCATCGCGGGATGCGTACTCGCTGGGGCGGGCCGCGCGGCCGACGCGGTTTCGGTCGATGGCAAGGTGGTCGCACGTGAGGACGGCCGAAGCAAGCCGGTTGCGGGCGCCTGGGTCCGGATTCGCAACGGTTCCGAGACCGTGGCTTCGACTCGCAGCGGCGAGGACGGCAGCTTTCACTTTCACGGCCTCCCGCGCGGCAGACTGATCGTCGAAGCAGGCGTCCATGGCTGGACTACGGTGTCGGCGGGGCCCCGCAGGGCGGACAACATTGTGTTCGACTGCTCGGCGGGCGGCCATTGCGCGTCCGTCGAGTTCGTTCTGTCGCGAGGCGGAGTCATCACCGGCCGAGTTGTCGATGAGTTCGGCGAGCCCGCCATCGGCGCCTGGGTCCGTCTGTTTGCGGCCGATCCTCCTGACAAAGCCGGATCGATTGCAGGTGTCAACACGGACGACCGCGGCGTGTACCGCTTCAGCGCGGTTGGCGCGGGCGGCTACGAGTTGAATGCGCGGATCGAAACGATGCTGACGGACAAGCAAGGCTTTCAATACGCGCCGGCCTCGGCGGCGGTCGAAGTCGAGGACAACGAACTCACCACTGCGCCAACCCTGGTCCTACGGCTAGTGAAAAAGTTTCGCGTGAGCGGGCGGGTCGAGAGCGTGTCGCTCGGAGAGAACCCGACGATAACAGCACAGATTCACGAGAGCCTCGGCGATCGAGCCGGTGGACGCTCGCGGAGGCTGTATTTCTTCGGAGTTGATAAGAGCGGGCGCTTCGTCCTTCCTTTCATGCCGGAGGGCGAAGCCGCGCTGTGGGTGGAGCGAGGAGCGAAAGGCAAGGCGCAACGGCCCCCGCCGTTTCTTGGCTTCATCAACTTCACAAGCGACAGGGAGGGCGTCATACTGCGGCCGCTCGAGCCGGCGCGCGTCATCGGCGAGGTGATTTGGGAGGACCAAGCGCCGAAAGGCCCGATCGAATTGAGAATCAGCACACGGTTCTACGACAGCTTTCCGGGCGGCGTTCGCTTGGAGCCGCCGGAGTTCAAGTTTGAGCGCGACGGACTCCCACCGATCGAATACTCGCTACATGCCGGCGACGGCTTCTACATCCGCGAGGTTCGCTCGGGGGACGAGGTGCTTTCCGCCAGGGAGATTCGACTCGAAACCGGAGAGGAACGGCATCTGACGATTGTCGCGAGCACCCGGTTCGCGGAGGTTGTCGGCCGCGCTTCGCTTCGAGACCAAGACGCGGCGGAAGGGAAACGGGTCCCGGCCGCGCACTATGAGGTGCTGTTGGACAGTCCGCTGGGCACGCTGTCGCAGCCGGCCGATCAATTCGGCGTAGCCCGCTTTGATCAGGTGCGCGCGGGTGACTACACTCTCTGCGCGTTCCCGGAAAAGCCGCCCTTGCAGTGGGCGTCGAACACCAACTGCGGCAAGGCCGGAGAGAAGGCCCGATCGGTGCGAATCGACCCCGGCGCCACGGTTGAGATCGACTTCACGGCCGGCCCATGAGAGCCTTGCTTCGATCAGCGGTAGCCGCAAGTCTGGTCGCGGTGGTCCCCGCGGCACAGGGTCAAACGCCTGCCACTGAGCCGTCCGGCCGGATCGTAGGCAGGATGGTGGCGGCGGGCAGCGGCCGGCCTCTACCGGGCGTCATGGTCACGCTGCACGCTGATTCGCCCGACCCGATCGAGCGATCTTTGCAGCCGACAGTCGTAACGCGGGAAGACGGCAAGTTTGAGTTCAAGGGGCTGTCCGCCGGGTACTATTCCTTCTTTTGCTTCAAGGCCGGCTACGGTGCCAATCGGGAGCCCACATACAATACCTACCTGCGGGACGATCAGGTCATCGACGATCTTCTGATCGAGCTGACGCCCCCCGGCGCGATCACGGGACTTGTTCTGGATCCGGAAGGACGGCCGGTTCCGGGCGTCGATGTAGGTGCCGAGCGAATCGAGACGATATTCTCATACGTCCGGCTTCAAGTGTCGAAAAGCGTCAAGACGGACGACGAAGGGCGCTACCGCATCTTCGGTCTGTCGGCGGGCCGGTACTTCGTGCGCGCCGAGCCCAGCGACGCGGCGCGGACGCCCTTGTTCTCGCCCACGTACTACCCCGCAACGACAGAGTTCTCCGGGGCAAGCCGCGTACGGATCGATTGGGGCGGTGAAGCCGGCGGCATAGACATTCTCCTTCGCCCAGTTTACCCCACAGTGGTGGAAGGGCTGTTGGCCGAGGGAGACAGCGGAACTCCCTGCGCCCGTTGCACCGTCAGAGTCATCCAGATTGCGGGCCCTTACCGGCGGGAACCGAAGCGGATTCGCACAGGAGCGGACGGCGCCTTCCGGCTTGAGGGTCTTGTTCCCGGACCCTACCACTTTCTCGCCGAGACGGACGAACCGAAGCGCTTCGCCTTCTCGAAGGTGCACGTGGCTTCCGACCGCCTAACCGGTGTTTCAATGAGGCTGATGCCGGGAGTCACGGTATCGGGCAAGGCGCGCATGGAAAATCAGGGACCCGAAGAAAAGGAAACCATCTCCTCGCCGGCTCCGTATGCAGCACTCAGTACGCTTCACCCAGGGTTCGGAGGCGGAGGGGAAGAACAACCCGATAAGCAAGGTGTCTTTTCGATGACGGGTGTGCCGCCGGATCGGTACAAGCTCTCGAGCAACTGCGGCGCACAGGACGGTTACTTGGTGGCGGCTTTCGTCGAAGGGCAGAGGCTGCCTGATCGATACCTTGAGGTGCTGGAAGGCGTTCCGGTCAAACATCTCGAGATGGTATGCAGCAGCGGCAAGGCGAAACTGTTGCTCTTGGTCAAGCCGTCGGCGGGGGCTCCGCCGTTCGACCGACTGCCGGGTGTGGACGTCTGGTATCGGCCGGATGAGAGTGTGTCGCGGTACCTTGATGACGGCTATTTCGGAGTGACCGGCGCAGGCGGTGCTCCCATCGAAGTCAATCGCTTCCCGCCCGGCCGATACACGCTCTACGCGCTATCTGATCTGCTGAATATCGAGTGGACCGACCGCGAGGTTCTGAAAGTGCTCGAACCCTACGGAGTGGACGTTGATTTCACGGCGGGTGAGGCGACAAAGGTGGAGTTGGTGTTCGTGCCGAGCAGTATTCGGCTTCCCTAGGAGCAACCTTGGCATCCGTTGAACGCGTTTGCGTCGCTGCTTTCGTTCTCGCGATGGCCGTTGCGGCTCCCCCCTTATGGGGTTGGTCGGCTCAAGAAAACTTCCGTGATGCCGACCTGATTGTCATCGGGCGGTTATCGGACAGAAGTCGGTGCCCAGCACATTGATGATGCACTTGCCCTAGTCGCGAAGAATGTCGTCGAGCACGCTCCCATCAGGGCCCTTGAACTCGATCCCAAGTATCGCGGCGATCGTGGGTGCGACATCGACACAACGGATTTTTTGCAGCCGAACTCCGCGCTTCACATGGGCTCCCTCCGCAACGAAAACGGCATGCATGAAGTCTTGGTCAGGCAGTTGGCCGTGAGTTCCTTTGGAGCTGGAACTGTCCGCCGGTACAACGATTCCGCCCTCTGAAATCTCGCTACTAAACGTGTAACCCGGAAGCGCGCTCAGCATGAGGTCAGCCTGGTAGGAATTTGTGTCCGGGTCCGGCAGGCCGAGGTCTTCAAACTCCTCGGGACCGACGACCCGATCAACCCCTTCGACGCCTGTCAGTTTTCGCCGTATCACCTCTCGAAGTTCGTCGCGCTTTGCTTGATCGAGGATGTAGACTCCCGCCGCGGCACCGGACGTGACCCAAGCCTTGCGCTCGACAACGCCGCCAGCGGAGTCAGTTTTGATCAACCCCTCATTGCGGAGAATCGCGTTCGGGAAAATCTTGTTTTCGACCGGAGCGAAACCATGATCCGCCACCACGAACAAAGTTGAGCGGCCCCGGAAGGGCGGCTCCTGCAAGGCTTCCGAGATTCGAGCGATCCTCTGGTCGACGTCGCCACACGCCCAGTAAGCCTCTTCGGTATGCGGTCCGTGACGATGCGCGATCGCGTCCAGCACGTCTAGGTGAACGAGCAAGAGGTTGGGTGCGTGCCGCTTCAATAAGTGCACTGCTGTCCCCGCGAAAACAGCATCACGCATGACTCGGAACTCCAGTGGCCCTGTGAGCCAGGCGGCGAGACGACCCAGCCGTAAGCCGGCGGACTCGAGTTCGTCGGACAACCCGGGTGTGATCAGCGCGTACGGTTGCTCGCCTCGTGGAGGGGGGAGGTTCCAGTCCAGACTCTCGGAGCCCTTTGTCCCCGGCCAGTTAACGGCGGCTGTCTTCAGCCCCGCCTTGTGAGCTGCGTCGTGAAGCGTCTCAGTTCGAACGGCTGCCGCGGCGTCGGTATCTCGATAGTCAATAAGTTCCCGGGTGGTTCGGTCAAGAAAGGTATTGCCGACGATGCCGTGCCGGCGTGGCCAAGTGCCGGTCATCAGGGAAACGTGTGCTGGGCGTGTCACGCTGGGGAACGTCGTGATCATGCCTCGAGCGCGCACCCCGCGATCAGCAAGCCGTCTCAGCGTCGGCATCGGAGCCTTAGGCTCATCCAGGTAGCTCGCCGCGAGGCCATCGACGCTTACCAGCACGACGTACCTCGCGTCCGTAGGAGCTACGCAGGCGCCGTTCGCGAGGACAAGAAGGGCTCCCAGAAGAATGAGTACGCCGGACCGACGGGAATGAGAACGTGGCCCACCGCGCCCGCGCCAAGTTTCTCCAGCGGCTCCACAACGGGGTTTCGTTTGGCCGAACACGACAGACCAAGTCTACCGGCTCGCGCATAGGTGTCGGGAGTAGCTATTTCCACGAATCATCGGAGGGGATCGTCGACCGCCGGGAAGCACGGAGAGCCTCAGCGCTCCGGCTCGGGCCAGTCGAGGTGTTCGTGAAGGAAGCCGAAGGTGTCGTCGGCGAGGATGGTGTGGCCGCCGTTGAAGAATTGAATGTGGGCTCGGTCGGCGATGCCTAGCTGCGCGTAGAGGCGGCGAACTTTCGCGTATTCGCCCGCCACCCAGCGGTCCATGGCGACGCCGTCGTGGTGGCCGCGCTCGACCATGAACGGCCGCGGGACCATCAGATAAGCCCTTTCCGCGTGGCCGAAGGTGTTGCCGAGGTTGAAGTAGGGCACCTCCCAGGTCGGATGGTACATGTAGCTGTAGCTGCGGTCGACCGCCGTGAGCTTGTGAATGTCTTCGTTGAAGTTGGCCGAGCAGATCGACAGTGCGTAGCCTTCGAGCAGCGGAGGGACGATCATCGCCGTCGTGCCGCCGTAGCTGAGGCCGTAGAACCCGATTCGCCCGCGGTCAACAAACGGCTGCGCGCCGAGCCAGTTCAGAATCTGCTGGTGCTGCGCGGTAATGAACGAGAACATCGTGAGCTTGAGGGCCTTGGCTTTCTTGTCGAGCCAGCGAAAGCGGTCGGTGTCGCGGTAGAAGTTGTGAGGCGCGAAAACGACGAAGCCGCGCTCGGCCAACTGCGCCGCGTAGTTGCGGTAGTAGGGGTCGTTGCCTTCGACGACGTGCCGCGGCAGTCCGTTGTAGCCGTGCTGCGTGACGACGACAGGGCGCTTCTCACCCGGCTTGAGGTCCTTCGGCAGCAGGAGGATGCCCCAGGCGAAGACGTCCGGTAGAACGTCAAGAACGACTTCATGGCCGGTCCAGTGTTCTTTGTTGTGGATTTGCCGCGCGCGCGGGTTGGGCGGCAGCAGGGGATCTTCCAGGCGTCCGATGACCTCGTCGTGGAGGTGGTCGCGAAAGGGCTTGGACGCATCCGCGAACCGGCCGGCCGAGAGCGTCTCCGCCCTCAGGACGCGCGAGGGCGGCTTCTTCGTCAGCTCGGGCATCGCCTCGTACATGTAGAAGCGGTCGCGCACGTATCCCGAGGCGGCTACCAGCTCTTGGAGCCTTCGCTCCAATTCCTTTACCTGCCGATGCTGACGTATCTTCGGGTCGAAGCGGCGGCGTAGGTCGTTGGGAACGTGGCTCACAACGACAAAGGGAGAGGTGAGGCCCAGCAGGCTCGTGAAACGCCACATAGCAATCGATGAGCCCGGCCCGGTGAGTTCGCTGGTGGTGCCGGTGACCAGATACCTGGGCTGGAAGCCGGTGGGGACGAGGGTTCCCAGGCGCTTGAACTCGGCGGAAACAGACGGGAGCGAAGGCGTTGTGATCGCGCCCGGCGCCGCTGCCTTGCGCCATCCTTCGGGGACCACAGGCGGTCCTTCAAAGGCGGGAAACGCGCTGTGCTCGACCACAAGGCCTCGTGGAGCGATCAGCGACGCAATCTCCGCATCGCCAAACTCACGCAAGAGTCCCCAGACAGTTCGATCGAGAGGCTCTTCCCAGACAGCCTGGCGGGAGTTGAAGTAGCCACTGACCAGAGTCGCGTCGATGCGCGTATCAGCCGCAGATGCGTACAGGGCGACGAGACCCCCCTCCCCATAGCCGGCAAGGCCCACCTTGGCGCCGGCACCGCGTCGTTGCTTGAACCAGTCAACCGCCGCGAGGACTTTTTGCACGTCGTAGCCGATGACGTGGCGGCCCATCACAAACGCCTGCCGGTAGATCCACTCGCGATGCGGCAGGTTGGTGAAGTTGACATCCGGGTGGCCCGACACTTCGGCGGCCCGGTTGATGAGCAAAGGTACGACCACTTCGAATCCGCCCTCGGCGAGAATGCGAGCGAACTGCGATTCGGGCGACAACCACGGCGCGAGCCCGACGATCATTTCCGGCGTTTGGTCCGCATCGGGGATGGCGACGACGTATCCGATGGGCTCACGGCGCGGCTCGAGCAGCAGCCCCTCGCCGGTCACGCCCTGCAGCACCGGCCAGCGAACCTGGAAGGCGCGGAACGAGCGGGTCTCGGCAACGAGGGCCGGGTTGTCGTCGTCGCCATAGCGCTCCATCGAAGGCGGAAGTCGCTCGTCAACAAGGCCGATAATCGTGCGAAACCGCTCGCGGTTCGGCTCGACGGACCTCTCGTAGTCCGCCGTTGATGAGAAGTCACGAGCCCAGTACCGTGCGCGAGTCTCGATCGACTCTTCCAACTTGCGGTCGACGAAGACGTGGAGACCGTCGAGCATCTTCTCGTCGAGTGGCCCTTGCCAATCGAGAGGTTGCGTGTTTTCGAGCGTGACGGCCTGAGAGAAGCCCACGCCGACGGAGAGCCCGGTGGAGAGCCCGGTAGCGAGCAAAGTCAAGAGCGCCGAGAGCAGCGCCGTTCGAAACAGGGCGGGGGGCATCGGTCTCTCCTTTCGCTCTCCTTTTGCGGATGTCGTCAGGCTGCCCGCGCCCGGACTCGCCGGGCGATCGTGTTGAGGTCGACCAGGGCGGCTCGGCCGCCCGCCTTGCGAACGAGTTCGCAAATCAGCTCGATCGCGCGGAACTCAGGGTCGGTGACGTACAGGCACGAGGGGTGGCCGAGGAAGTCGAACGCGGCGCGGTTCTCGATCGCCCAGGTGACCGCGCGCCGGATCGCTTCGAGAAACGAATCCAAGGGCCAGCGCCCATTGCGAAAGGCGTTGATGTCGCTCGGCGGGCTCATCGGAATTTCCACGAGCCCCGTCGGGTAGATGAACGGTTGCGCGTCGACCTGAGCGGCGGTGATGGCGTCGAGTATCGAAGGGCTCGGCTCGCGGCCCGGTTCACTCATCGGGTGGCGGGGGTACTTGCTGCTGACCCATCGAAACCCGACATCGAGAAGCAGGCGTTGTAGGTCGGGCCGCCCGTTGAGTCCGGCGGCGAACCCGCCGGGCGTGCGGAACCCCTCGGGGTCGACACCGAGGCGGGTCCGCATGGCCCGTGAACAGGCGGTGATGTTGTCTCGGATGACCTCGTGGATCGAGCGGCCTTCGATCAGCCACGGGGCGCGCCGAAAACGGAACTGGATGTCCTCGCGTTTGCGGGCCAGGACGTTGACGTGGTCGTAGGTATGGTTCCCGACGGGGTGACCGGCGGCGACCATTCCCTTGAGCCAGTCAACACTTTCGTGCTCGAAGACTTGCCCGACGGCGAAGCTGTGCAAGACGCCGCCACAGGCTTTCACGCGCCGCGCGGCTTCGACGGTGTAGCGTTTTGATTCCTCGTTGAGGTTGCCTTTCTCATAATCCCAGTGCGTTGTTTCCCGTGTCGGGAAGTTACGGCTCATCTCGAGATCAAGCGTGATGGCGATAAGCGCTTTCCCTTGGAGTTCGCGGTCGTGCTCGGCGGCGCGAAGGTGGGCGGCGGTTCCGGCGAGTCCGCCCACGAGAAGCTCGCGCCGGGTGAGAATTTGGGGTCCTCGCCCCGCTTGGGCCAGCGAGGTCCGCGACGCCAAACCGACAAGTCGGTGCTTGTGTGGAGCCTTACGCCACATGCCGGCCCGACACTCCTGCAAGACTTGACACTGGTTTTCAGGTGACGGTTGGATCAGACGGCCAGCTAGGGGCATTGGGTTTAGGGGGCATCCTGTTGCAGATAGCGGAACAAGTCGCGCAGCTCTTGCGGCTCGAGCCGGTCGAGCAGATTCTCGGGCATTAGCGACTCGGGTACAACTTCCATCGACGTGACGTCGCCGCGAGCAATGCGGGTCTGCTGGTGAGCGCTGTCAACCAGAGTAACGCCCGCCGCGTCTTCGTGCTCGACGATGCCGCGAACAGTTCGGCCACTTCGCGTGCGGACGAGGTAGGTCACGTACTCGGTTCGGACCGTGGCGCTGGGGTCTACTAACGCCGCGAGCAAGGCGGCGCGGTCGTTGCGGTTGGCGCCGGTCAAGTCGGTTCCCAGTGTGCCGCCTTCGCCGAACAAGCGGTGGCAGCTCGCGCAGTGTTCGATGAATAGAAGATGGCCGCGCCGCGGGTCACCCTCCCCCGCGTTGAGATCGTTGCGGTAGCGCCTCATCACGGCGAGTTTCTCTTCCGTCGTTCCCGGGCGGATGTTGCCCCAGTGCTCGCGGACCAGCGCGTTGATCTCGTCGTCGCGGTAGGAAGGAAGCTGACGCAGTTCTGAGACCTCGACTTCTTCCCCGGAAAAGCGGCCTTGGTCTACGACGTCGAGAAACGCACGGGCGGTGGCGTGCCGGCTCAGGAGAATGCCGCGGATCTTTCGCTTCTCCGCCGATGATGCGCCCGAGTAGGAATCGAGCAGGCGTTTCGCAACGTCGTTCGACTCGAAACGTGCCAGAACGTCGAGCGCCCGCAGCCGAACGGTGGAGGAGTGCCGCGGGTCGAAGTGGTTCAAGACAGCGGGGATGCAATCGGGCCGGCCGAGGTCGGCGAGAAGGTCGAGCGTGGTGATTCGGCGGTCCTCGGGCGTTTCGCTGTCGCGCAGAACGGCCAGGACGGCCTGGTACGCCTCCCCGATGCCGGCCAGGACGGCAAGCCGGGTGCGCTCGAGGTCCCGCGGCTCGTCGTTCCAGGTTTCGCGGATCCAATCCTTCAGCGATGGGGTGAGGGCCTCGTAACTGCGCGCGGGCTCGCGGGTGGGCTCACCCCTCTCGGCGGCGACCTCTTCGAACAGACCTCCCTGGCCCAAGCCTGTCAACGTGGCTCCCCGCTCGGCCAGTCCCTGATCAAGGGCCTCCACGACGTCTTCGAGATAGCGGGCGGGCGCGGTACGGGCGACACGCAGCGCTGCGTCGTATCCGGCGGCGGTTCCCTCGGCGGCATACCGGCGGATGAGCCGTCGTGCGTTTTGACGCTTCATCGTGCCGGCCCACGTATCCGCCTGCGTGAAGAGTTCCACGACAGGAGTACGGTCGGGTAAAGCTTTGCTTTCGAGTGCCCACCAGATGAGCAAAGGCACGTGCGGATCCTGCCCGTCGAGATCACGCTTGAGCAGAGCGGCCAAAACAGGCAGCGCGATACCGCCGGGGAGCCGCTTCGCGCTAGCGGCCAGCTGGCTTCGCACCACCACGCTCGGGTCCGTCCGTGCGAGGACGGCGAGGCTTTGCCCAAGCGCCTCAGATACCGAGCGGCGGTCACCGAGCAGTCGCACGGTCCAAGCACGCACGTATTCCGCCGAGTGGCTCAGAAGGTCCGCCGCCACCTCGTTGTCGAAGCCGCCGCTGACATGCAGCGCCCAGAGATGTTGCAAAGCCGAGTCTTCGTTCTCTGACGAAGCTAGAGCCTTTCGCAAATCCGCGTGAATACTTATGTCGCGGCGGTCAGCCAGGATGCGACGTGCCTGAGCAGCGTACCAGCCGTTGGCGTGCTTCAGGTGATCTACCAATTCAGCACTCGACAGCCGTTCGAGATCAAGGCCGGTCACGGGCTTCGTGTCTTTCGCCTCGATCTTGTAGATACGGCCGTTGGAGCGGTCCCACTCGGCGTCAGGGTCGGGGTGGGCGCTGCGCTTGTCGTGGAAGTCGCTGATGTAGATCGAGCCGTCGGGCTCGAGCGCCAGGTCGGTCGGTGAGAACCAGGTGTCGTTCGAGTCGAGCAGGGTGCCAACCTGTTGGGCTTCGAAGGTGGAGCCGCGAGGCTTCACCCGCCACCACGAGGCGGAGTGCCCCAGGAAATTGCCCCCGATGAAGCTCTGGTGGAACGTCTCTGGGAAGACGTCGGCGTCATAGATCGTGCCGCCCAGAACGATATGTCCGCCGGTGACGCCCGGGTGCTTGACGTGCCCGAAGAAACCGTAGGTATAGAGGTTATGCAGCGGTCCGTGCTTGCCGAAGCTCTTGCGGTAGTAGCCGCCCTGCACGGCGTGCCAAAACAGCGCCCCGCCGTTGGAGCTGTAGAAGAGGTTGCCCTTGCGGTCGAACGTGAGCCCGTAGATGTTGCCTCCTCCTTCGGCGAACAGCTCGAACTCTTTCGTGAGCGGATGGTAGCGCCAGACGCCCTGCTGGAACTTGATCCCGCGAATGTTGCACGTGCTGGTACTTCCGTTGAGGCCGTACAGCCAGCCGTCCGGCCCCCAGGTAAGGTGGTTCGCGACGGACTGGGTGTCTTGCATGCCGAAGCCCTTGAGCAAGACCTCGGGGTCGGAGTCGGGCACGTCGTCGCGGTTGCGATCCGGATAGAAGAGTAGGTAGGGCAGTTGCAGGACATACACTCCGCCGTGGCCGAAAGCGAGCCCCGTGGCGATGTTGAGCCCACTAACGAAGTCCTTGAACTGGTCGGCCTGGCCGTCGCCGTTGGTGTCTTCCAGAATGGTGATGCGGTCAGCGCCGTGCGGGCCGTGAGGAGGCGGCTTGGGGACGCGGTCGTACACAGTGCGCGACCAGCGGTCGACCTTCGCTCGCTTCAGCCCGGCGGGATTGGGGTACTGCAAGTATTGGATGACCCACAACCGGCCGCGCTCGTCGCACTTGACCAGACTCGGCTGCCGCACCTCGGGCTCGGAAGCGAACAGCTTCACTTGAAGGCCTTCGGCCACGTCCATTTTCTGAGCCGCTGTGCCGGGTGCGTACCCTTGGGGCATCGCAGCCGAGGTTGAGCAGAACACGAGTGCGGCTTGCAGAGCGAGGCGAAGCGTCGAACAAAGTGCGCAGGATAGCCGCCTCGCGTGTCGTGGGATCTGCACAGATAACACTGTACCGATCTGGGCCGCGCCAAGGCGTTGGAGCGAAGGTGTCGTTGCTTGCTCCGCAGCGCCAATGGCGGGCTCTGCTACCGTATCAGCCATGGCAGGGTTGATGGAAAAGCTAGGAAATCGACAGCGCGCCGCGCGTACAATGAGCCCGCAGGCAGGAGTATCGCTATGAAGATCAATGTCTTGCTTGTGTTTCTTTCGCTTGCCGCCGGCTTGAGCGCCCAAACGCAGTATGACCTGCTGCTCAAGGGCGGTCACCTGATCGATCCGAAGAATGAGATCAACCGCCAGATGGACGTGGGGATCAGCGGCGACAAGATCGCCCGGGTCGCACCGCAGATCGATTCTTTGCAAGCACGGAAAGTGGTCGACTGCGCCGGCTTGTACGTGACCCCCGGCCTGGTTGATATCCACGTCCACGTCTACGCCGCGACGGCGCGCAAGGAAAACTTGCACGGCGATCCGAGCAGCTTCGGCGCGCAAGGAAAACTTGCACGGCGATCCACTCAGGTAGCCCCTAGGCGTTGTGGTTTGGTCGATCCATGGACGCCAGCACACTGCACCCAGAATGCACCCTGGGGCGCCAGACGCCGGTCTGCAGGCAATTGGGCCACGAGGCGCGTTTCGGGCCGATCAAGGATTACGCATGGCCATCGCAGGCTTGGAAACGTCGGCAAGCCTTTCCGGGGGCCGCCAATGGCCAACCACAGTATGTTGTGGTCACCTGAGTCAAATGGATACCCCACTTCCCCGAATTCAAAGAGCGCATCATCGATCTCTCGACCACCCGTGTCTACTCGATGCTGAACATCGTGGGCAAGGGCATGGCCGGCCGTGCCAAGGTCGAGCAGGACCTCGACGACATGGACGCCGAGGCGACGGCCAAGGTGGCCCGGCAGTTCTCCGAGCACATCGTCGGCGTTAAGACGGCGCACTATGCGGGCCCGGAATGGGACGCGGTCGACCGCGCCGTCAAGGCGGGCAAGCTGGCCGACATTCCCGTCATGGTGGACTTCGGCTCCTTCCGCGAGGAACGCCCATTCTCCGAGTTGGTCACGAAACGCCTGCGCCCGGGCGATATGTACACCCATTTCTACTCGCCCGCCACGCCGCTGCTCGACGAAGACGACAAGCTGTTGCCCTTCCTGCACGTGGCGTGCAAGCGAGGCGTGAAGTTCGATATCGGCCACGGGGCGGGCAGCTTTTCCTGGCTGAACGCGATCCCCATGATCCAGCAGGGCTTCTTGCCGGACTCGATTTCAACAGATCTGCACCAAAGCAGCATGAACCGTGGCATGAAGAACATGTTGAACGTGATGTCCAAGATCCTCAGCCAAGGTGTTTCGCTCTACGACGTCGTGAAGATGTCGACGATCAATCCGGCGACGCAGATCAAGCGGCCGCAGCACGGTCACTTGACCGAAGGCGCCGAGGCCGATGTGGCCGTCTTGCGGCTCGACTACGGCACGTTCGGGTTTCTGGATGCCCGCGGAGCCCGCGCGATGGGTTCGCGGTTGCTGGTGGGCGAGCTGACGCTTCGCGCCGGCAAGGTCGTGTGGGACCTCAACGGCCGCGCGGGGCTCGACTGGCGAGAACAGTACGGCAAGTAGTCGGCGGGCGCGAGAGGAACAAGAGATATGGACAACCCGGGCGGGAACTGGCACTCACGACGCCAATGGCTGCGAACCGCGAGCCTCGCGACAGGCTACCTGACGACTCTCCGCGCCCGGTCGGTGGCATCGGAGAGCAAGAATCCGTACTTGCTTTCCGAGCAGGGATGCGGCCGCGCGAGCGCCTACGCCGAAGCGAACAAGATTGTCACCAGCGGCGATCGAACACACGTGGTCTGGCTTGATTCGCCACCCGAGGGATTTCGCGTCCGCGTACGGACGCTCGACCGCCGAACGGGAGATTGGTCGCCCACCGTCACGGTCGGCGATGCCTACGACAACCACGGCGGCCCGGCGCTGACGATCGACAGCGAAGGGTTCCTGCACATCGTCTACTACCCGCATCATCACGCGATGCGTTACCGCAGATCGAAACGGCCCAACGACGCGTCCCAGTGGGGAGAGGAAGTGCTCATCGGCGACGGGCTGACGTACCCGACCCTCGTTTGCGGACACGACGACACGTTGTATCTCAGTGGCCGGCGCCGATTCAGAGACCGCCCGTGGGAAGTCGAGTTGTGGAAGCGCCCGCCCGGCGCGGCATGGCGCCGCCAAGGGGCGATCCTGGCGTCGCGGCATCTTGGTTATGCGCACTTTCAGGAATCGCTCGCCTGGGGGCTCGACCACCGCACTCTCCACCTGTGCTGCCGCTTCCACGAGAAGTCCGACAAGGACGCGTACGGGCGCCTGCAGACGGTCGCGTACATGGTGAGCCGCGATTTCGGCGAGAGCTGGCAGCGAAGCGATGGACGGACGCTGACCCTGCCTGTCACGGTCGATACGGCCGAAGTGCTTGTCACGGGCGGCGTTGACCTTCAGCGCGTCGTCCGAGTCGGCGCTATGGCCGTCGATCGAAAAGGCCGCCCTCACTTGCTCTACAGCGTCGAGGAGAAGGGCCGGGGGCGGCTTTCGCTCGTGCGGTTGGAAAACCGCGGGGGCCGGCGCACCATGAACCTGTCACGGTTCCTGCCCGACAAGTGGAAGGACTGGAACCTCATTACCGCCGGCGGAGTCACCTTCAATGGGCGGGGTGAGACGGTTGTCGTCGCAACGCTGCAGAAGCCCAAGGGCGACGAATCGGGTTGGGGCCATCCGTCGAATGAGATCGCGGTATTGCGATCGGCCGACGATGGCGCCTCGTTTTCCTTCTCGCTGGCGAGCCCCGAGGACCCCACGGTGTCGCATTGGCTGCCGAACATCGAACGGCCAACCGGCCATCATCAGGTGGGAGCGCATGTAGGCCTTCTTTACACAGCAGGCGGGCCGGGGCCGGGGAACAAGGATTTGCTCTCGAACAAAGTGTTCTTCACGATCACATAGGGTACGGTCTCGTTGGAGTGGTCCGTGAAGCAGCACGGGTTGCGAAAGGGGAACATCGTTGTGAAGGGCTCAAAACTTTGGACGCCGTCGCGGCGGGAGGTGCTTCAGTCGATTCCGGCCGTGCTGCTCGCGTCAACGCAGTGTACGCCGAGCCCGCAGCGGCGTCTACGCATCGCGGCCGTGGTCACCGAGTATCGCCGCCACTCCCACGCGCAGCACATCGTCGACCGCTACTTGATCGGCTACGGCTGGGAGAATCGCCACCACCGTCCGCCGATGGATCTGGTCTCGCTGTACGTCGATCAGCAACCCGACAGCGACCTCAGCCGCTCGCGGGCCCGCGAGTTCAGCGACCTCAGCCGCTCGCGGGCCCGCGAGTTCCCGACCATGAAGATCTACCCCTCGATCGAGGAAGCCCTCACGTTGGGCGGTGACGGTCTCGCCGTCGATGGCGTGCTGCTGATTGGCGAGCACGGCCGTTATCCCAAGAACGAGATGGGGCAGACGCTCTGGCCCGCCAGATCGTCGACGTCTTCGAGCACAGCGGCCGGGTGGTGCCCGTCTTCAACGACAAGCATCTGTCATGGAAGTGGGAGTGGGCGAAAGAGATGGTCGAGACCGCCCAGCGGATGGGCTTCCCGCTCATGGCCGGATCGTCGCTGCCGGTCACGACGCGCCTGCCTCCCGTCGACTTGCCGTTAGGGGCCGAAGTCGAGGAAGCCGTGTCCGTCGGCGTCGGCGGGCCCGATGGCTATGACATCCACAGCCTCGAAGCCGTGCAGGGCATGGTCGAGCGGCGCAAGGGCGGCGAGACCGGCGTCGTGGCGATCCAGGCGATTCGGGGCGACGCCTTCTGGAAAGCGATGCAGGCGGGCTCATGGGAGGGCGGCGGCTGGGACCCGGAGCTGTTTCAGGCTTGCCTGTGCCGCAGCTTGAAGCTGACGCCGGCTCGCGAGGGCTTCAATCATCACCTGCCAACCATCGAAGAGTTGCGCGGCCTGGTGGAGGACCCGATTGCCTACCGCTATGAATACGCCGATGGGCTCAAGGCCACCATCATGTTGGTCGAAGGTATCGTCCATGACATCAGCGTCGCGGTGAGGCTGAAGAACGAGAGCAAGCCTCTTTCGACGCTGATGTACCTCCATCCGCGCGAGGTCGTCAACTTCTTCAGCCCGCTCACGCATCACACCGAGACGCTTTTCTTGACGGGAGAGTCACCCTATCCCATCGAGCGCACGCTCTTGACGACGGGCCTGACGGCGGCCGGCGTGGAGTCACTGCACTTGGGCGGCGAGCGGTTGGAGACGCCGCATCTCGACGTTCGCTACGAGCCGCGAAAGGAATCGACCTTCTGGACGAGCCCGAATCCAAATCCCACCGCCAAGCCGCGGGCGCTGCCTGCCGTCACGGCCAACGCCCCTCGCAAACGCATCGCGGTCGTCACGACGATCTGGACGTATCTCTCCCACTCGCAGCACATCACCGACCGCTTCCAAGTCGGCTACCCGATGAACGGTGAGTGGCATATGCCGGCCATGGATGTGGTGTCGCTGTGGGTGGACCAGCATCCGGAAGGCGACCAAAGCGCACTGCGCGCCAAGCAGTTCGGCTTCAAGGTGTATCCCACCATTGCCGAGGCCTTGCGTTGCGGCGGCGACAAGCTGGCGGTGGATGCCGTCCTGCAGATCGCCGAGCATGGCGACTATCCTTCGAACGACAAGGGCCAGAAGCTGTACCCGCGTTACGAATGGTTTCAGGAGATTGTGGACGTCTTTGAGCAGGACGGCCGCGCGGTTCCCGTCTTCAACGACAAGCATCTCTCCTACAGCTTCGAGAAAGCGCAAAAGACGGTCGAGGCCTCGAAACGTCTAGGCTTCCCCATGCTGGCGGGCTCGTCGATTCCAGTCACGTGGCGGTTGCCGGAGCTGGAACTTCCCCTCGACTGCGAAATCGAAGAAGTCGTGATGGCCGGCGCCGGAGGCTCGGACGCGCACGACTTCCACGCACTCGAGGGACTGCAAGCCATGGTCGAACGCCGCCAGGGCGGTGAGGCGGGCGTCAAGGCAGTTCAACTACTCCAAGGCGAGGAAGTGTGGCGCGCCGGCGAAGACGGGCGTTGGTCGAAGCGAATCCTCGAAGCCGCTCTCTCTTGCAGCGATGAGCTGAAGGGCGTAACGCTCGAAGACGCCCGGCCCCAGGACTTGCTGGGAAGCGGTGTGCTGCCGAACATCGTCAAAGAGCCGCGCGCCTATTTGATCGACCGCAACGACGGGTTGAGAACCACGCTGCTGTGGCTCAACGGGGCGGTGGGCGACTTTCTCTTCGCAGCCAAGCTAAAGGGTCCGGCCGGCATCGTCGCGACGCAGTTCCTGCGGAGCCCCGGCCCGAACGTCCACTACTCGGCTTGCCTGGCGTCGAATATTGAAGAGATGTTCGCGACGGGCAAGGCGCCCTATCCCATCGAGCGGACGTTGCTGGTGAGCGGCATGCTGGACCGCTGTTTGGAGTCGATGGTACGCGGCAACCAGCGCCTCGAAACGCCGGAGCTGAACGTCCGCTACCGCGTCGGGCCCGAGTCGCACCACACTTGGGCTTAGCCCGAGGGAAGCCGGGCCTAGCGCGTGAGGCAGCCGGTGCGGCCTCCTAACCTACTTGAACCGCTTGCTCCAGCCCACCGGGCCAACCGGTTTCACCGTATACTGAACGCACCAGCCATGGGACTGCTTCGCCGATTGATGATGCGCGCTGCCCAGGAGTTCGCCCAGAACCCCGAGGCCCGCGCCAAAGCCTCGCGGGTGCTGGAAGACGACGTAAAGCCCCGTGCCAAACAAGCTTGGCAGCAGGCTCGGCCCGAGATCGCGAACGCCGGCCTCGGCCTCAAGCGCTTCGCGAACAAGGTGCGCGAGGAATACCGTAAGGGCCGCGACGGCGAGTAGGCCCCGGGGTGCGATGCGAGTCGCCCCCCCCCGGACACTAGTTGGTGATATCGAAGGTCCGGCTCAGGTCGCGGGCCGGCAGGTACACCTTGTACCATTCCTTCTGCACGTCGCTGCCGGCGTAGTCCTTCAACGCCTGTTCGCTTGTGAACTCCATCGCGAACGCGGCGGTCACGCCTGACTCGGGGCCTTGCGCCTTGATCGAACGCGTCCACACGCGCGTGACGCCGTCGTACTTCTTGGCGATGGTTTCCACGCCCTTGAGTGCCTCGGCGATCTGCTGCTGAGACGCGCCATCAGCCCACTTGACCGTTACCACGTGCATCACGCTCTTGGGCTTGATCATCTGACCGAACAAGGCGCCGGCGGCGAAAATGGCAGCGGCTGCGATGGTCAGTCTTCCAGTGAATCCGTCTGTTCATATTGGTGTTTCTCCCTTAGTGAAAGTCGAACCTTCAGTCTTCGTACGACCCGAGAATCCTTCGAAGTATCTTCAGAGTATATCGGGCTCATCCGCCCGACGGAGCCACAACCGCAACCCCGAGGCCCACCGGGGTCCGCTTTTCTGTACAATCAGCGGGCGTGATGGACCGTAGCAGGCTTTCCCTGAAAGTGGCGTGCGCTTGCCTGGTGTGGCTGGCGGTGTGCGGATGCGCCCCCTCCCTGCCAGAAGAGGTTGTGTACCTCGGCCCAGAGCGCCACAGCGTTGATCTGCTTCTGCACGACGATCTCCTAGTCGCCGAATCGAGCGGTGTAGCGATCGAACCCGCGAAGCTCGAGAAGCACCCCGGCAACCCTGTACTGGTTCACGACAAGCCCTGGGAGATTGGCTCGTTGAACTACACCTGCGTCGTCCACGACGTGGAAGAGGGCGCTTACAAGATGTGGTACCAGATGGTGGCCACGGCTGAGGGGGGAGTCCGTCGCAGCGCCTGTCACTATGCCGTCTCCCGAGACGGCCTCAACTGGGAAAAGCCCGCGCTCGGTTTGGTCGAGTTCGAGGGCTCGGCCGAGAACAACATCCTGTTCGTTGAATCAGAGAACGTCCGCGGGACGCCGTCCTACTGGGTCATCAAGGACTACGCCGAACCCGACCCCGCCAAGCGTTACAAGATGATGCGCCATAGCTGGGACTTTCAAGGACGCGCGGCGCAAATGGGCTGGTCGCCCGACGGCATCCGCTGGACCTTCTCCAAATTCGGCAACCTGACCGGCTCGATCGATTCGCAGAACGTCTTCTTCTGGGACAGCCAAGCGGGACAGTACGTCGGCTACTTCCGCAGTCATGTGGGCGGACGGCGCAGCGTCGCCCGCGCCACCAGTCCGGACGCGTTCCACTGGTCGCGCATGACGACGGTTCACAGCCCCGACGAACGGGACCCGCCGACCTGGCATCTCTACACGCCGGGCATCTGGAAGCTCTCCCTGGCGCGCCGGGCTTACGTGATGATCACGACCGGTTTCGACGAAGAGAGCCACGAGGCGTACGGGCAACTCGGCGTGAGCCGCGACGGAATCAACTGGCATCGATTCCGGCAGCCGTTCATGCCGCTCGGCGGCGAGAACGATTGGGATGGCGGCGCGATCTACACAATCGCCGCGGACGCGACGATCGGTCAACGAACAGCGATCTTCTACCACGGCAGCAACAGTCCGGCGCACAGCCGGGAAGGGCAGCGCGGGATCGGCGTCGCGTTTCTCGATCGCGGCGGTTTCGTCGGCCGGCGGGCAGATGGCGAGGGGTACCTGGTGACGCAGCCGCTCCGCGTTTCCGACGACCGTAGTCGGTTCCACCTCCTCGCTGATGTATCACCGGGCGGCTCGATTGCCGCCGAGTTGCTGAGCGAAGACGGGGCGGTCCTCGAAGGCTTCTCACGAAACGAGTCCACCGAGATCGAGCAGGGAGGGGATGCCCTCGAAATTCGCTGGGAGAATCAAGCGAAACTCAAGGGTCATCTGCGCGCAGGAGCCGTGCGCTTGAAACTCTATCTGCGCAACGCCACTGTGTATGGTCTCCGGGTTGATCGGCCCCGCTGAGGTTGGAACGGGGCAGACCGGCTCGAATCAAGGGTACAGACGGCCCGCAACGACCCGGACAGAGGTATCTACAATCCCCTTCGGTCCAGCGGGCCCGCTGTGGCTAAGCACCCTGGGTCCCCAAACTACCGTTCACGGACCACAGCGATCCGGTTTTTGCTCGTTTAAGACCTCCTGTTCAGCAGCGGCCTAACGTAGGTCCTCAACGCCTAAAGTCCTAAATCCAACGAGTCGATTGTACTAGGTCGGTGCAGCCACGACTGTCGCAGGCTTGCCACCGGGCACTGGCACACTCGTAACGATGACCGTTCCCAATTCGGCGGCCCGCAGGGTCATTGAATCTTATGCTGTCCGGGTGGCTGACCCTGTCGGTCGTCTGCAGTTTCTATGCTTCGCCGCGTTACTTGCCAATGGGCACGCACGCCTGCTACGACATTGCCCGTTCGCGGGTTGGTTCTATCGCCTACAACTACTGCGGTCGCTCTCGCGTGTTTTACTTGAGTCGCAGCCTGAGCTTGGACGTGGCGACAACTGGCTGCGGCGCGTCGCGCTGCTAGCTCCCAGGTACATCGGCTGGTCCCAGACCTCGCCTGCGGTTCTCTGCGGCTTCTTCTTGTTTGCCCTTCCCTTGCCGGTCGGAACAGAACGCTCAAGCGTGCCTCTCGGATCGCCACTAGAGAATACCTCGTCCACAAGACACATCGCTGGGGGTAACGGCCCGACCATGGGCCAAGGCGCCCCTGACATCTGGCTTGTGGAAGCTAACGGCCCGATCGAACTCTACAGCAATGGCCTTCAAATCCTGAACGAGTATCGTACAAGCACCCGTCGTCGCTTCTATCCGGTGCTGCAGAAGGACGCCAGCGGGAACGTCAAGACTCACCGCTGGGGTGACCGGCCGGTTGGAATCGTGCTCCATAGCACTGAAAGCCATATCGCAGCCTTCTCCCGAGCGAACAACGAACGCATTCGCGATCAGGGGCGGAACCTACTTCTCTTCATTCGACGGAAAACTCTCTACAACTTCACGATTGACCGGTTTGGCCGCGTTTACCGCATCGTGCCGGAAGCCGAGTACGCCCATCACGCGGGGAACTCGATCTGGGCTGACGGCGCGGATCTGTATTTGAGTTGAACCAGAGTTTCATCGGGGTCGCATTCGAGATGGCTGCAGCGACCACCGACAGGCCCACTCGACGGCCTCAAGTCGAGCTTACGCCGGGACAGCGAGCTGCCGGTCGTTTATTGATCGAGATGTTGCGTCAGCAATTCGCGATCACGGAATCAACTATCGTCACGCATGAGATGGTCTCCGTTAACCCCGCTAGGTCCTTGATCGGTTATCACATCGACTGGAGAGGGCGGTTTCCGTTCAAGGCGTTCGGTCTACCAGATAACTACGAGAGCACAGTGCCAAGCGTCGCTGAGTGGGGCTTCCGTTACGACGCGGCGTTTTTGAGCCACATGGGAGGCCCGGTTTGGCCTGGCCTTGCGCGGTCCGTAACGCAATTCCGGCAAGAGGCAGCGAGACGCCGACTGTCTCCGACCCGGTACCGTAGTCAACTCCAGGTATTGTATCGGCAACTTCTTAGATCTGTTCGGCGATCCCTACTGCCGAACACCTTGGGTGCATCTCTGGCCCGGACAGAACGTCTCTGAACCTCTCGACCCGAAACGTACACCGTTTGCTTGAAAGGAGCAAAACATCATGCAACCAGCACCCGCAACCACTACCAAAGGTCTCGACGTGGGAACAAGCCGTGTCGTTCTGGCACTCCCAGGCAGGAATGAATACCGCTACAAAGAGCAACTCAACGCCTTTGTTGCCCTTCCGAACTCGAAGCTCATCGAGCGCATGTTGCTTCGAGAAAAGATCCTCTTCGAAGTACAAGGATCGGAGATCCTAGCCTACGGAAATCGTGTTCACGAATTCGCCAATCTGCAGGGTGGCGATACCCGCCGTCCGATGCAGGCCGGCTTGCTGAATCCGACTGAGCCCAAGGGTAGGGAAATGATGCAGACGGTGCTTCGAGCCTACGGAAGAGATCTGTGGTCCAACGCGGCGAAGCGAAACAATCTGTTTTAGCGTGCCTTGCACCTTACCCGGCAGAGAGAGCGAAGTTCTCTATCATGAGCGCACGATCCAGCACATTCTAGAGGATCTGGGCTACAAGGCCGGGAGCCTGAACGAAGGCTTAGCAGTGGTCTACGCCGAATTGGCAAACACGAACTTCACCGGAATTGGGATGAGCTTTGGCGGCGGCATGTGCAACATCTGCATCGCGTATCTAGGTCTCCCTGTGATTACGTTGGGCACAAGCTGTGCCGGCGACTATATCGACCGCAGTGCCGCATCGGTGACAGGGGAGACTGTCACCAGCGTGCGCACTTTCAAGGAGAACGGATTCACCCTCAATAGGCTGTCGACCGATGGTCTCGACCACGCACTGTCGATCTACTATGACGACGTGATTCACACGGCGGTTAGCGGTCTTGAAAAACTCCTTTCCAGCACCCAGAAGCTACCAAAGTTTGAACAGCCTATTCCGGTAGCAATCGGCGGTGGAAGTGCCAAGGTTGGCGGCTTCGAGGCTCGAATCAGCACCGCCATTCGTAAGGTGAAATCGCCAGTTGAAATCTCCGAGGTGAGCATTTCTGACGATCCGTTGAATGCTACGGCCAACGGGACGCTGATGGCCGCTGTGCTCGACACGTAGCTGGGGGGCACCCCCATCGAGCCTTCCCTGTCGCCGCACCGAGCGCTTACATTGGCCATCTTCGGAAGCTGAACCGCGACAAAGTTTGAACGTTGGGATGGTTGGCTGGTCGCTACGTTCGATTCAATCTTGGTGCGGGTAGGTGGCGAGAACAAGCGAACACACAAACTACGGTTTTCGGCCTTGCCGGGCGAGCACAGGGGCCCGCCCCTACGTGGAAGGAATCTCCTCTATATTCACTGGAGACTAGCTGGACTAAGTCAACCGGTCCAGCGGCTCGGTGGCATCGGTGAAGTTTTCAAGGGGCGCCCCCATCCGCTCGGCAATCGAGAGATAGAGGCGATTGAGCGCGGTATCCCGCGGATAGTCAATGGCACGGCCCGGGCGGATCGTGCCCCCGCCGCCGCCGGCCAACAGGATAGCCATATCGTGGCAGGTGTGCTTGTTCCCGTCCTTGAGACCGGAGCCCATCACGACCATAGAATGGTCCAGCAGTGTCCCTTCGCCCTCCTGGATCGAGTCCATCCGCTCGAGGAAGTAGACATACTGTTCGACCAGCCAGCGATTGATGGCCTCGTACTGCACCATGACTTCCGGCTTGTCTTGGTGGTGGGACGTCGCGTGCCATTGCTCGGTGACGCCCGGCAAGAAACTGAAGTTGCCGCTGCAGCCCCCGTTGTCGAACATGAATGTCGCGACGCGCGTCTTGTTCATCTGAAACGCCAGCACGATCAAGTCGAGCATCAGCCTTGTATGCTCTTGGCGGTGCTGCGGCATTCGATCGGGACGTTTCAGCTCAACCGGGGATGGCTCCTGCCCCTGCGCGTCGGCCTGCTCGACCTTTTCGATGCGGCTCTCTACATCTCGCACGGACGTGAGGAACTCGTCGAGCTTGTCGCGGTCCGCGCGGCTCACCCTCTGCTGCAAGTCATTCGCCTGCTCGAGTACGGCGTCGAGGATGCCCTTGTTGCGCCGCTGCCGCTCTTTGTCGGCGAACAGCCGGTCAAAGGCGAAGCGCGGGTCGATCTCCTTGCCCGCGGGCTGCGACGGAGACTTCCACGAAATGTACGAGCGGTAGACCGACGAGTAGTCGGTATCGATCTTCGAGTCCGGCTTGATCCCCAGACACAACGACGAGAGCGGCGTTTCCCCGCCGATCTTTTGGGCGATCAATTGGTCGATCGAGACACCCACCCTCAGGCGGTTTCCTTCGAACTTGTAGTTCTCGATCCCCGACAGGAACCCCGACGTTTTTCCTGTATGCGCACCCCGGCTATCGAGACGTTCGTGCCACAGTCCCGACGGCACGATGACCTTGCGCTTCACCGGCTCGAGCGGCTCCAAGACCTTCTTGAACCGCAGTCCGTCACCTTCTCCGGTTGCGCCCCACTCGGTGACTTGTACCCCGTTGGGAAAGTAGAAGGCAGCGAAGCGCGTGGGAGGCTGCGTCCCGGTCCGTAGCGTCGCGCCCGCACCCGGGGTCGCACTGGGGGTCGCACCGAAGGCGGGCAGCGATTCAAGCCAAGGCAGCAGGATCGTGACGCCCGCCCCTTTGAGAAAGCGGCGTCTGTCGATGGATCGGAAGTACTGTCTCATCGCCCTGGCCCTCCCGTCTCGAAAGCTTGCGCTTGCCGCTCCGTTTCCACGCCGCCGGCCGGCCGGAAACGAAACTGCCGGCTCTCCACAACGGCTCGCACAGCCGCCGAGAACCGATAGCCATTCTCCGCCAAGCTCGTCTCCATTATACGCACCGTGTCCAGATCCTGGTAGGTCAGACTGCGAGAAAGTGCGTAGGCCAGCAACTGCCTGCAGAAATGGCGTACGAACTTCTTCTTTTCTCGGCCGCTCAGCAGAGCTCGTTTCACGTCCTCCAGAGAGCCAAGCGGCGTGCCGTCGGGAAGAGACGCGCGTGTGTCGACGGCTTTGCCGCTCTGAGGATCGACGGTCCGGAACCGGCCGATCGGATCAAAGTTCTCGAGCGCAAACCCCAGCGGATCGAGTCTGCGATGGCACGAGGCGCAGCTCGGATCTTGACGGTGGATCTCGAGTTGCTCACGAAACGACAGACCTTGACTACTTTGCTTGCTCGCGTCCAACTGGCTCGCCGCATTCGGCGGAGGTGGCGGCGGAGGACTTCCCAGCAGGTTCTTCAGCACGAACAGGCCGCGATCGACCGGGCTGGTTCTTGCCGGGTGCGACGTCAACGTCAACACGCCGGCCATTCCGAGCACACCACCGCGCGGCGAGTCCCCTAGCGTCACACGGCGAAACTCGGGTCCCTTGACTCCGGCGATCCCGTAGTGACGCGCCAGCTCCTCGTTGAGGTAGGTGAAATCACTATCCACCAGGTTCAAAATGCTGCGGTCTTGCTGGATGATCTCGCGGGCGAAGCGCACCGCCTCCTGGTACATCGCCTCCCGCAGCGAGTCCGTATACTCGGGGAACAGGTCGAGGTTGGGTTCGTCGTAATCCCGAATGTGGCGGAACTCGAGCCAGTTGCCGAAGAACTGATCGGCCAGCGCCGCCGAGCGCTCGTCTCGCAGGAGGCGGCCGGCCTGAGACAGGAGAACCTCTACGTCGTCGAGCCGCCCTGCCGCGGCCGGCCGCAGCAACTCCTCATCCGGTCTTGTCGACCACAGAAAATAAGAGAGCCGCGACGCCAACTCGTAAGGATCGAGCCGGCTCGTCTCGACGCCGGCCCTCTCTTGCTCCGACAGATACAAGAAGTGCGGAGACACGAGCACGCTCCGCGCCGCGAACCGAACCGCATCCGCCACGTAGGGCCTTTCGTCCTTCATGTAGCCGTCGTAGAGGCTCATGAGCTGCCGAACTTCGCGGGGCTCGACCGGACGCCGAAACGCCTTGGCCGCGAAGGCGCTCAGAGAGCGGCCGGCGACCGAGCGCAAACGCCCTTGCCCGTCGAGCAACAGCCAATCCAAAAACGCGACCTCCGCCTTCGCCTCGTCCCCTGCCAGCTCTCTCGTTTCCTCGAGAGTCAGGATCCGATCCTTGTAGTCCTTAGCGATCAGTCTTCGTTCCCAGTTCAGAGCCCGGTCGATGCGCTCACGGACAAACCGCGGCTCTGCGCTCAAGAGGAAGTATTCCTCCCAGCGGCGAAGAAGCTCCTCTCGTTCTCGCCCCCGATCCGCCGGCAGCATCGCTGCCAGTTGTTCCGGCGGCAAGTGGAACACCCCGCTCTCCAGCGGTTTCCCTGGTTGCTCGGTGGCCAGTTGGACCCAGCGCTCGGCGCTAGGGAAGTAGTTGCTGACCAAGTCCTCGAGATACTTTCGGAACTGCCTAAACTGTGTCCGGTTTGAGAAGGTCAGGCGCGCGCCGGGAACGAAGTCGAGCGTCGCGGGCCTTTGGGTGGATACAGCAAACTGCACCATCCCGTCCTCGAACCATTGGCGCCGCTCCTCGCCCGGCCGGGTGCGGGAGATGTCCTGCATGGCGCCCGTGACGGTGAACCGGACAGCGCCCTCAGGCGCCCGGAACGCCAGAAGAGAGGGCGCCTTCACCGCCAACGCGTCTTCCCACTCAATCGTGTTGTCGCGATAGAGCGGATTGTCCCGGGTCATCCCGTGGGGCTCTTCGTAGAGACGGGTGCGAACCGTTCGCAAGAACGACGCTTGCACAAAGACGTGCAGCGGGTCCTCGCGGCTGTTCACGTTCCGCGCGACTTTGTCGTCCGCGGAAACCGACTCGACCATCTCCACGTCGGCAAGCGAGCGGCGGGCGCCGTTCGAAAACTCAAAGGCGCCGTCCAGCCAGGCCGCATAGTCGTTTTGGTTCTCGTCTCCGGCGTCGGTCACCAGCAGATAGACGACCGGCCTCCCGCTCACGTCCACCTCGAACCGGTGGCTATGATCTCCGCCCGCCAGGGAGTAGAGGTAATCCGCGTCTTGCCGGAAGGTCGCAAGCACTTTGCTGAATCGCTCCGCGGCCTCAACGGCCTGAGCTCGCCGTTCCGCCAGATCGGCATCGCTCTCGGGGACCGGCAACGACTGAAACGGCTGGAAAAGAGCGTCGAAGTGCGGCCGGAACTCACCGAACTGTTCGGGGTCGACCCCGTCGCTTTTCTTATGCAGGTGCTTATAGTCGAGATCGAGGTAGTCGATCAGCCGCTCGAGAATGGCCGGTTGAACGGACTGCTCTCCGGCGAACGCTGTAAGAGAGAACCGCGGGTCCGAACCACGCCGGTATTTCGCCTCCCAGGCCGCCGAGAAATAGCGCAGCAGAGCCTCGCCCCTCTCCTCGAAATGCTCCCGCACGAGCTCGTCGTAGAACCCCGCTAACTCACTCGCGGCGCGGTGCACTCTCTGGGAGTGGAGAACTGGCTCAGGGGACTCTTCCCGAAACAGAATTCCCTTCGTCGGTGAGAACTCCGCGCGCGCGAAGATCTCCTCCGAGGCCGCCACCAGCTTTTCTAAATCCGAGGGAGACAGGAAAAGACTGTTCCCATTGTTCGGGAAGCCGTCCTCGCTCATGCCGTCGGCGGGCAAGTAGTCGGTTACGTCGAAGGCAACGCCGGTTAGATCCCGAACGGTATTGCGGAACTCGGCGCGGTTGAGCCGGCGGACCACGGGCGCGCCCGGCTCGTTGAGATGACTCAAGTCAGCGGTCTCGAGCTGATGATCGATCCAGGCGGTGAGGAACCGTCGCTGATCGTTGGTCGGCTTCGTCGGGCGGCCGGCCGGCGGCATACTGCCGCTGATGATCTGCTCGGCAACGGTTTCCCAGCCGCGAAAGTCCTTGATCACCGAACTCCGGTAATCTGCAACCAAAGCCTCGATGTCGAAGCCCGCGACCTTGACGCCACTACCGTGACAGGCGTAGCAATAGGTCTCAAACAACGGCGCGACGTCCTGCTCGAAGCTTGCCTCTTCCACCAAGGGAGGCGCAGCGTTGTCCCCTGCTCGAAGCGCCGGGCTGACCAGGACCGCGAATAGAAAAAGGAAGAGTGCCGTGGACAAGAGACACCACCGATTCATACAGTAGTTTACTTTACTCGAAGATTGTTGGCCTCGGTCACCACCAAACGGTCAGCGATTTCGCGAAGGTGGGGGATGAGGCTAGGTAAGCGGCGGTTTGGTAGAGCTTGCGGGGTTCGCCCTAGCGGGATCATTTTTGCAAAACTTTCAACGGGCTTGACTTTCGCTCTTTCTGCCACTATAATCAGTGTCAGAGAAGGAGCCTGTGGCCTCCGACCCCGATCTGGCCCGCCGCGGCCGCCTCAGGCGCAGCCTCTCCGCCCTGCGGGAGATGCTGCCCGGCTCGTTCGTCGAACGCCGCCGCCGCTGCGGCAAGCCCACCTGTAAGTGTGCCGATGGCCAACAACTCCATCAAGAGTTCCTGCTCTCGGTGCGCTTCGAAGGCAAACCGCGCACCTTCCATATTCCCGCCGCGAGGGTCGAGTCGGTGCGTCGCCGCGTCGGATTGCGGCAGCGCTTGCTCCAGATCGTCGACAGCATCTGCGAACTGAATCTGCGCCGCTGGCTGCGCGACAAGGAGACCTCCTAGCCTGCGCCGCCGCCGCTTCGAGGCCTATCTCGACAAGGTCTTTGACTTCCGTGCCGCCGTGGCGGCTTTGCCCGACGGACGTTCGGCGCCGCGCATTGCCCTGTCGCGCCTCTTTGATGCCGTGTTTTTGGGTTGCGCCTGCCAGTGGCCCGGCCTGCATGCGATCGAGGCCGAATGCCGTCAGGGGGCGCTGTGGAAACGCATCGGTCCGCTCTCCGAAGACGCGCTGCGTTACACCCTCGAGCGCCAGGACCCGGCTGCGCTGTTCGAGCTGGGCTGTCGGCTGGCGCGGCGGCTGAAACGGAATGGTGTGTTGGGGTCGAGGTGGGCCCGCGGTCGCGTCGTCGCCGCGCTCGACGGCATCGAGATCGCTCGCTCCTATCGCCGTTGCTGCTCGCGCTGTTCGGCACGAACGGTCGAACGCAAAGTCCACGGCGAGACCATCGAGTGCACGCAGTACTACCATCGCGTGGTCGTCGTCTCGGTGGTCAGCTCGAGCTTCGCGGTTCCCTTGGGCCTGCGTTTTCAAAAACCCGGCGAAGGGGAAGTGGCGTGCGGGCTGGCGCTGGTCGAAGAGTTGGTGCAACGCTTGGGCCGCCGTTTTTTCGACCTGCTGGTGGCCGACGCGCTGTACTTGGAAACCCCCTTCGTCACGGCCCTGGAAGCGTTGGGGCTGGAGTGGGTGATCAACCTCAAAGACAACCAGCCCCGGCTGTTGGCCGAGGCCGAGCGGCGCACCGCTGGGGGGGAGGATCTGCGCGAAGACAGCGCCGAGGAGCAACGCTGGCTGTGGCATGAGCCGGCCGTGGAGTGGCCGGTGGCGAACCGGACGGTGGGCGTCGTCGAGTGCAAGCGCAAGCAGACCCGGCGGCGCGTCACGATCGTCGAGCAGCAACCGGTCCAGCAAGCCGAGCAAAAAGAAAGCACCGACTTTTACGCCAGCAACATCGAGTGGGGGGCCATCCCGCCCTGGTTCCTCCATCAGATCGGTCGCAGCCGCTGGTCGATCGAGACGAGTCTGTTTCAGACGATGACGACCGAGGCCCATCTCAAGCAGCCGTCGGTGCACCAGAGCCATCCGCAAGCGCTGGTGGTGCTGAGGATGATTCGTTTGCTGGCGTACTTGCTGACGCAAGTGTTCTATCACCGTCAAGTGCGGCCTCGGGAGGGTCGGCGTGCACCGGGTGTTGGTGCGGTGGCGCGCCAACTGGCCTACGGGTTGGTGGTGGAGCTGCTGGATTCGAGTTGATCCCAGGGCCGTTCGTCGCAGGCTCCACGCCGGCCCAGCACCTGCCCCGCAGGCGCCCGGAGCCTTGTCGTCGGTCTCCACAATCAGCCCTGCGCGGGCGGTCGAGGGCCGTGCAAAACAGGGCTCCGGCTCCATCCCCACCCCAAACGCCGCCGAATCAACCACCTTCAGGTTCTGCCGTGACCGCTTTGCGAAATCGCTGGCTTACGTCCAGGGCTGTTATTTAGGTCGCCCGCGCGGGGCTCAGCCCCCACCCTTGACAAACGCTTGCTTAGGCTGTTACATCTGTATAGACAGAAGAGTCGGAATGAAATGCCTAAACTAGCACCGGTAGCCGAGAAGTTCATCCTGCATTGGGGGGAGATGGGGACCCGTTGGGGCATCAACCGCACGGTGGCCCAGACGCACGCGTTGCTCTATCTTTCGCCGAAGCCGCTCCATGCCGAGGAGATCGCCGATACCCTCTCGGTGGCGCGCTCGAACGTCTCGACCAGCCTTCGCGAGTTGCAGGGTTGGGGAATCATCCGAGTTTCACACGTGCTGGGCGACCGCCGCGACCACTTCGAGTCGATGGAGGATGTATGGGAGATGTTCCGCATCATCGTCGAGGAGAGGAAGCGCCGCGAAACCGACCCCACGCTGGCCATGCTGCGGTCGTCGGTGCAAGAGCTAGGTGCGGCATCCAAAGCCGATCCGCAACTCAAGGTACGCCTGGAGGCGATGCTCGAATTCTTTGAGAGCATGACCTCGCTATATGAAGAAGTGAAGCGGGTCCCGCCGCAAGCGATCCGCGGGGTGTTTGCAGTGAAGGGCAGGATGCGCAAGTGGGTCGAGACGCTGTTGAAGCCTACTTAGAACTGATCCCGTATGCGCTTTGACGATCTATGGCGTTGGGAAGGCACAATCGGGCGCGGTCCTTACGCCCTGATCGGCCTCATTGGCTTCGGCCTCAAACACAACCTCGACCGTTTTGTTGCTACGTTCGTGTTCGGGCGCGAGTGGGACCTGTTCAACTATTGGGTTTCACCCTTCGGCCCGGCAACTCTGGGCTCGGCTCTTCAGGAGCACGCTAGCCTCATTGCGGCTCTCCTCGCCCTGGCCGTACCGTTTCTCTGGGTCGGAGTGGTTCTAACGATGCGCCGCTTGCGATCGATCGGTTGGCCGATCGGGCTGGTCGTCTTCTTTTTCTTCCCGTTCCTCAACCTGGTCTTCTTCCTGCTGTTGTGCACCCTGCCTGGGGCCCACGTGGAGGAACGCCCTGAAAGCCGCCGGCGATGGCTCGATGCCGTGGTCCCCAATCACCCAGTAGGCGCGGCCGCCATGGCTTTGCTGTTGACAAATCTGCTTTCAGTTCCCATGGTGTGGCTCAGCACGGTGGAGTTTCTGGATTACGGCTGGGGCGTCTTCGTAGGTCTGCCTTTCTTCCAAGGCTTCGTGTCAGTGTTGATCTACGGCTATCGGGAACCCCGACCCTTTGCGAGCTGCTTCGTGGTGTCGTCGATATCGATGATCCTCACGGGAGCCCTCGTTTTGGCCGTCGCTCTTGAAGGCTTGATCTGCATCGTGATGTTCTTGCCGTTGGCGGCTCCGTTGGTCTGGCTGGGGGGCACGGTCGGCTACTTGATCCAACGGGGACGGCCGCGGATAGCCTCCGCGTCTCAGGTGTTCCCGGTGCTCGTGCTGGCGATGCCGACCATGTTGTGGGTGGAGCAACAGCACATGCCCGAGCCACCAGTCTTCTCGATCAGCACCACTATGGAGATTGACGCGCCTCCCCAGACCGTTTGGAAGAGCGTGATCTCTTTTGCGGAGTTACCCGAGCCCGAAGATTGGGCGTTCCGGCTGGGAATCGCCTACCCGATTCGGGCGGAGCTGCAAGGCACCGGCCCAGGGGCGGAGAGGCATTGCGTGTTCTCGACCGGATCGTTTGTCGAGCCCATTGAGGTCTGGGATGAACCGCGGCTCCTCAAGTTCTCAGTAACCTCCAACCCTCCCCCGATGGAGGAGTGGACGCCCTACGACGAAATCCATCCCCCGCATCTGGAGGGATTCCTCGCCTCGGAGGGCGGGCAGTTTTTATTGCAGCCGGTTGGCAAAGAGAGGACGCGGCTGGTCGGCACGACCTGGTACCGGCACAGCATGTGGCCGGCGTTCTACTGGCGTTGGTGGTCCGACGAGCTCATCCACCGCATTCACGTGCGCGTGTTGCGGCACATCAAACAGCAGGCAGAAGCCTATTGAATCCAGATCGTCACGCCTCCCTGGGCGGGGACTCCGTCGATCTCGAGGTGAACGATGACGAGGCCGGAAGCAGTTCCAGCGGGCACGATCACGTTGATCTGCAAAAGGCCGGCAAAGCCGGGGGCCATGCCGAAGAAAGTGACGATCGCCTCCTGACCGTCGATCGTGACCCGCACGGGCCCGGTCGCGAAACTAAGTGGATCGGCAGGGGCGAGTTGACCACTGGCGAGCGGGGGATTGACCGCTCCCTGGCCGCTTCCAAAAAGTGAGACAAAGCTGTTTCGGGGTGCGGGGTTGGCCGGGCCGTTCACCGTGCCGTCTTGGTTCAGTACGATCGCCTCGGTCGTATCGGGAAACACGAAGATTCCCGGGTTGACGGGCACGACGCGGACACTTCTGGCCGCGCTCGGTACCTGTCTGTAATAAACCACCACCACGGCATTGGCTAGCCCGTCGACCTCCACCGGGACGAAGCCGTTAATCTGTTCGCAACTCACGAAGAACAGTGGCACCGGGATGCCGTTGATGGTCACGGCCACGTCGGCAACCATCGTTGCGAGCCCGCCGGTCACCGGATCAAGCCCCGCGGTCACTCCGCCCTTGGGCCCCAGGTTGAGACCGAAGATGGTGAAGATATCCCCCGGCGCGACGCCTCGCGGCAGGAAGTTGGAAGCGCTAACGACCGCACCCTCTTCAAAGGCGGGGAACTGGGTTGGCGCAACGATCTTGAATCCGCCGGTGTACATGACTGATTCGACGGCGTTGGAGATCCGCAAACTGGCTAGGCCCGGCTGAGCACCCGCACCCACCGTCATGCGGAATTCAAGCAGCGGGAAAGAGCTGCCGTCGCTGAAGTTCACGGTGCCGCGATCGAGGGTGCCGCCGACAACGTTGATGTCGGCTCCGATGAAAGTAAGGGATGCCTCGGTCAGGCTGGGGTCGTCGAGACCTTCCCCGTGGACCTCGATGCGATACTCCACCCCCGGTTCGACCACCGGGCCGATACGCGAGCCGATGTCTCCGCGTACGGCGGCGCCGGCGCCACGCATATTCAGCGCCGGCGCTTCGAACTCGACAGTGAGGTTAACGTCGCGGGTCGCCCCGGCGAGCAGAATAACCTCGGTCGGCGCAAGCCGGTCGCCCAGGAAGCCCGTACGGAAGGCTGTGTGGGCGCCGATGCCGGCCCGGGAAAGCCGAGACGGCTCCAGGGGGCCGTCGAGAGGTTCGGCATAGATGATGTACCTTCCCGGCGGTATGGCGCTGATCTCGTAGTTCCCGAGGGCGTCGGTAATAGCCCCGACGACCACGCCGGTGGTCGGGCTGACCGCGGCGACGAGCGCTCCACGCACCACGCCACCCGTGATCCGCTCAACCCGCCCCCGAATCACACCGAGACCCTGTAGGCTGCCCAGCCGGGGATAGATAGTCGTGACGAAGGCGATGTCGTCGGCGGAGAGGATGGCCAGCGTGTTGCTCTGGCGCGCCGCCACGGCGAACATCGATGCGCCGGCGACACCCGAGTGGTCGAGACCCAGCGCATACCCCAGCTCATGCGTCATGGTGGCCTGGATGTCGAAAGTGTCGGGGCGCAGCGTTGTCGAGTAGGAATGCCTCGGGTTGAAGAGGATGTCCGTGTCGGTCAAAGCGCCGTCCCCATCCCAGAACAAAAGCGTGATCCCGACGGCCATGCTGAGGATGGAACGGGTGCGGTCGGTGTCGGCGAAGCTGACAAGATTCGTCCTATTCGACGAGGGCTCGGCCAGGGGCGTCACTTGGAGCGGAGCGAAGCGGACTTCGGAGGAGGGCACATTCGTCCAAGCGTCCATCGCGGCTTGGATGCCAGCGGCGGGGCTGCTGTCGGATGTGATGATCGGCGTTCCATCGCGGTTCTCGAGTCCCGCGACGGTCTGGTCGTTGATGACGTAGCGGACGTCAGCGAAGTCGGTGCGGTGCAGCGGGTCACCACGAAACGTCGCGTTCTGGACGTAGCCCCACGCCGCGCACGCCTGGCAGAGGACGAAAAGAGCCGCGCAGATCCGGTGTAAGCCCTTCAATTACTGCATTATATCGGGGAGACGTGAGGGAGGCTTCGAGGGATGTTCGATGGGAGACAGGCTGAGTCAGAGCATAGAAAATCAGGACCAGTGGATCAGCACGAGGGTTCCGGTGCCAGGGTTAGTCGGAGTGGAGGCCACGAGTCTCTGGGCCGCCCGCGCTACGCTAAGATGATGGTTCTTTCTTATCAAGGAGTTGTGTCGTGTCGAGTGACCTGAAACAGCGCAGCCGTACCATCACCAACGGACGGGACCGCGCGCCGGCCCGGTCGATGCTCAAGGCCATCGGATTTACCGATGACGACCTGGCCCGGCCGATCGTGGGCATCGCCAACACTTGGATCGAGACCATGCCCTGCAATTACAACCTGCGCGACCTTGCCGTAAAGGTGAAGGAAGGCGTTCGCGCGGCGGGCGGGACGCCCATGGAGTTCAACACGATCGCCGTCAGCGACGGCGTGACTATGGGCACCGAAGGCATGAAGGCGTCGCTGGTGAGCCGAGAGGTCATTGCAGACTCGATTGAGCTGACCGGGCGTGGCTACCTGTTCGACGCCATGGTCACCTTAGTGGCGTGCGACAAGACGATCCCCGGCGGCGCGATGGCCCTGGCCCGGCTCGACATTCCGTCCGTGTTGCTCTACGGCGGGTCGATCATGCCGGGACGGTTTCAAGGGCACGACGTGACGATCCAAGACGTGTTCGAAGCCGTCGGCCGGCACGCCGCCGGCAAAATGAGCGACGCCGAATTGCTGGAGTTGGAGAATGTGGCGTGTCCCGGAGCGGGTGCATGCGGCGGACAGTACACCGCCAACACCATGGCCACGGTGATGGAGACGATCGGGCTCTCGCCCATCGGGAGCGCGAGTGTCCCGGCCACGGACCCCGCGAAAAACGCAGTCGGCATGGAGGCGGGCCGTATCGTGATGGACGCCCTGGCCCACGACCGACGGCCGAGCAAGATCCTCACTCGCAAGGGTTTCGAGAATGCTATTGCCAGCGTGGCCGCGACGGGCGGTTCGACCAACGCTGTGCTGCATCTGTTGGCACTGGCGCGCGACGCTGGCGTGTCGCTGAACATCGACGACTTCGACGAGATCAGCCGGAGAACCCCGCTGTTGGTCGACCTCAAGCCGGGCGGCCATTATGTCGCCGCCGATGTCCACAACGCGGGCGGAATTCAGCTCATCGTCAAGCGGCTGGTCGAGGGCGGCTATTGTGACGGCTCGCAGATGACCGTGACGGGGAAGACACTCGCCGATGCCTGTGCGGACGCGAAAGAAACCCCTGCGAATGAAAAGATGCCCGGCCTGAAAGTGATCCACGCGCTCGACGATCCCATCAAGTCGACTGGCGGCCTCGTCATCCTCAAGGGCAACCTGGCGCCGGAGGGAAGCGTGGTGAAGGTGGCGGGCCACGAGCGTTCGCAGCATAGCGGGCCGGCGCGCGTGTTCGACCGCGAGGAAGACGCGATGACCGCCGTCACCGAAGGCCGTATTCAGGCCGGGGACGTGATGGTGATCCGTTATGAGGGGCCGGCGGGTGGTCCGGGCATGCGTGAGATGCTCGGTGTGACCGCGGCGATCGTGGGCCAGGGGCTCGGTGACAGTGTGGCGTTGATGACGGACGGACGTTTCAGCGGCGCCACGCGCGGGCTGATGGTCGGGCACGTCGCTCCCGAAGCGGCGCGCGGCGGACCCATTGCTCTGGTCGAGGAGGGCGACACGATCGTGTTCGACCTCGACAAACGGCGGCTCGACGTTGAAGTCGACGAGGCGACACTGGCCGCGCGCCGCGCCGCCTGGCAACCGCGCGCGGGCCGATACAAGTCAGGCGTTTTCGCGAAGTACTGTGCGCTGGTCTCGTCGGCGGCGGAAGGCGCCGTCACGCAAGCGCCCGCCTAACTAGCGGCCTGGCGCAAATCTCACAACGAGCCTCGCGGTTCCAACAACAACTCAGAGCCGCAAGCGTAAGCTTGCGCTGATCTGTCGCGCGCCGAGCCGGTAGTTACTGGAAAGCAAACAGGCGGCTGGAACCGGGCGTCGGTGCGTACTAGGGTTGTTGCGCCGTTTGGAAGAGACCGCGGGTTCCCACCCGCGGCTCCGAAGTGGCGGGCCGGACGTCGTCGATATCTAGTAGGGGTTTCTCACCACCTGGCGGTTGAAACGCGGCAAGGCCGCCACTAGGCGCTGACGACTGCCAACCGCACCCACCGCGTATGAGTAACACCCCCTGACGTACACCAGAAAAACGTCAGCAACGTGCCGTCGTTGAGCACGATCCCTTTGGGCTTGCCGAAGGCGATCAGCAAGTGTTCGGCCAGGAAGTTCTCGTGGTCGGTCTGGCCGAGCGTCGCTTCCGCCCCAGCGTCGAAAACCACCACCTCGTTCTCGATATCGTACGTCGCGAGATCTTCGGTAACCGCCACGTGAATCCCCTGCGGCTCGTGGCGAAAGTTGTAGATCGAAGCCACGCGGCCGTCTGGCAGTGGAATCGGCGTGCAGACTTGTCCGCGGAGGTTGGTGGGTTTGGGTTCGGACCAGGTGCGGCCCTCGTCTTCGGAGACGACCCAGTGGTTGACGAGATCCTCCGACGTGCCGTAGACGTGCGTCCACAGCAGGGTGTAGATGCGTCCGTCCGGCAAGCGCGAGTTCATCTGATCCCACCAAAGCAGGCGGCCGGTCGGGTCGTCAGCGACGGCGGTGAACTCGCCCCAGGTCTTCCCCTGGTCGCTTGAGAAAACCGCGGCGGCCTTTTGGTCGGGCGGGCCCTCATAACCCTCGGGCTTCCAGGTCTCGAGCGGATACATCCAACGCGCCGGCGAGAGCTGCATCAAGTCGCCCGCCTTGTTCGCCGTGTAGCGGTCCGGCGGCAAGTCGACCGGGACCACTTGCGGGGCGGACCACGTGGCGCCACGGTCCTTCGACCAGAGCAGCACCATCTCGGCCCGCTGCAGCGCTTCCGAATCCGGGTCGAACAGCGCACCGTCGCCGATCTCGAAGCGCGTCGCCGTCATGACGAAACGTCCGTCGGGGACTTCTTGGATATCCGGCCCGCGATACGTCCAACCGTCCGGGGGACGATCGCCGGCGATACCGCCCTCATTCACCCAGGTCTTGCCGGTGTCGCTGCTGCGGAGCACCTCGATATGGTTGTCGGGCGAGCCGAGGCCTTTACCAACGTGCTGGCAGGCGATCAACGAGCCGTCGCTGAGTTGGGTGACCGAGGGCATGTAGGCGCCGCGGCCGTTGACACGTGACAAGTCGCCGCTATCGATGATTTCGAGCATGTTGTGGTGTCTAAGACTTGCTGAAACGAAATACCCTACCGCTTCCGCGGCAAACGCCAGCGTACGGTCTCGACATGCGTCGCGCCGTCGTCGCCGCGATAGCTGTAGCAGGAAACCAGCGTCCCGTCGTCGAGTTGCACCGTGTTGCCGAAACCGCCGCCGCTCGCGCCGATGTTCTGGGCGTCGATCACGAGCCGGTCGTGGTGGAAGTCCCAGGTATCGCCGTCGTCGTAGCTGATGATCGCGCGCAAGCCCAGGGCGTGACCGTCGCTCGTGTTGCTGCGCACGGTGAAGGTCAGCAGCAGGCGTCCGTCCTTGAGCTTGAGGAAGCGCGGGTACATCTCGCCGTACGTGCCAAAGGTGCCGTGGCCATCGTGCTTCTGCCAGCTCGCACCGTGATTGAGCGACTCCCATAGCATTGTGCGGTCGCCCTGATCGCCGGCCTCTTGCTCGATCATCTCGGTGCCCGGCAGCAGCCAGTGCGGCCCGGTACGGTCGACGCGAACGGGGTGCAGCAGCTTGCCCGAGGCTGCCCGGTAGGTCGTAGATTGCGAAAAGAAACCGTCCACGTCGATCCAGCCGGCAGTGTCGGGGTTGAGGGACTTATCCCACGTGCCGCCGCTGTTGCGCGAGCGCCACAGGTAGACGTTGTCGGGCGCGCGTTCCTCGCCGTGCTGTACACTGACGCCGAACAAGACCACGCTCCCGCCGCTTGTCGAGTCGACCTCGACCGCCGTCCAGTCTGTGGCGGTCATCGCCTGGGGCGGGAAGCCTTTCGGGCCGATGCGCGTCTCTTTCCACGTACGGCCGTTGTCGACCGAGCGGAAAAGCTTGCTGTGGGTATGGCCGCTCCTGTTGTGTACGTCTTGCTTGAGGAAGTGGCACGGCATGAGGATCGCGCCGTCCGAGAGGACGTTCAACGCGAACTCGCGCCCTCTGATGTCGGGCCGCTCTTCGCGCTCGCTCCAGGTGCGGCCATCGTCCTTCGATCGCCAGAAGACGGCGCGCTCGGAACGCGACTTGCCTTGCGTTTTCTGGTTGGCCGTGACTTCACGCGAGTAGAACGCTACGATCAGCAACTCGCCGCTGTTGAGCCGAGCGATCCACGGCTTGTAGTCGTTCGGGATGCCGAGCGGGATGCGTTCGGCGGCGATGTCGGCCGCCGGCAGGCGATCGGCGTGGAGCACCTTGATGGGGGTGTTGGAGTCTCGGTCTTGCGAACGGGCGAGGCCGGTAAAACCCAGCGTCAAGGCCAGCGCCAGCAACGGCGGCAGCAGCCGAGACGGCGAACCGTTGGAAGCCGGGTTGTGGGCGCGGGTTTCAGTCATGCTCGCTCCTGTCTGGATCCGGTCCAATCTTAGCGCGCGATGACGATGAAGTCAGCCTACGTTATAATTGGCCGGAATAGACCCCCTCCCGATTGGAGCTTGCCATGATCCGACGTGTTTGTTTCCGAGTTGTGCTTTTGCTGGCGTGCGGGACGGCGCTAACGTTCGCCTATCACCAAGCCAAGACCGAGGCCATGATGGTCGACGTGGCGACCCGCCTCGTCGATTCGCTCGACAAATTCCAGAAGGGCTCGACGGTTTTCAAGTTTGATACCGTCGACCGCCTCAACTGGCACTACTTCCCCGAAGGCGGCTTCACGCAGGAATACGGCTATTCGCGGAACGGTCTGACGCTCGACCGCATGGACCCCAAACAGCGCCACCTCGCCTACGGCCTGATGAACACCGGCCTCAGCCGGCAAGGCTTCGTCAAGGCCATGGACGTGATGTCATTGGAGGAGATCGTCCGGGTCATCGAGGACGACACGACGGGCCACCGCGATGCCGAGAAGTTCCACTTCACGATCTTCGGTACACCCTCGCTCACCGAAAACTGGGGCTGGCGGGTCGAGGGCCATCACGTGTCGCTGCACTACACCATCAAGAACGGCGAGTTGGTGTCGAGCAGCCCGACCTTCTTCGGTGCGAATCCGCATGAGGTTGCGCAAGGACCGCACAAGGGCATGCGGGCGCTGGCACGGGAAGAGGACATGGCGGTCGCGTTGCTCAAGTCGCTCGACGCAGGTCAGCAGAAACAGGCAATCTACGACGACACCGCTCCCTACGACATCATCACCATGGCCGACCGCCGGGCCAAGATCGATGGCTCTCCCCAAGGCCTGCCGGCGTCGAAAATGAACCAGAAGCAGTTGGGCATGCTGATGGAGTTGATTGCCGAGTACGCCCACAACATGCCTGCCGAGATCGCCGCCGCGCGGATGAAGACCGCTGAAGACACGCCGCGCGACCAGCTCTACTTCGGCTGGGCCGGCCAAATCGAACGGCCCGAGGCCAAGCCCGTTGTGATCGGCAGCATGACGACCGGCAATCGCGAACTGAAGGGCAACTACTACCGCGTCCAGGCACCGAGCTTTCTGATCGAATACGCCAACACTCAGAACCAGAGCAACCACAGCCATTCGGTCTGGCGTGACTATGACGGCGACTTCGGGTTGGACGTGCTTTCTCGGCACTACCGGCTCGACGACCACGGGCTGGCCGCCGACTAGAAAAGAAAACCCGCGAACGAGGAAGTAGGGGCACAGCATGCTGTGCCCGTGTTCGGGTCAAGTGCTCCGTTCGAAGCAGCCGGGCACGGCATGCCGTGCCCCTACCACTCCCTCGGCACAACAGTCTCATCCTCAGCGCTCACGGTAGGGCTCGAGGCGCTCATCGAGCCACCGCAGAACTTCCGCCCGCCGTTTCGGCGAATCGCCGAAGTCGTTGAACCACCGAACGTCCGGCTCGCGCCGGAACCAAGTGCGCTGGCGTTTGGCGTAACGGCGAGTGTGTTTGGCGGTGGACTCGATCGCATCGTCGAGCGTTGATCGGCCGTCGATGAAGTCGAGCGCTTGGGCGTACCCCAGCGAACCGAAGGGCCGGGCGTTGCGGGGAACCCCTCGGTCGAGCAGAATCCGCACTTCGTCAACCAGCCCGGCGTCGAATATCCGCTGCGTCCTTCGTTCGATGCGTCCGTACAAGTCCTCCCGCGGGGGATCGAGGCCGACGCGGATCACGTCGTAGCCTTCGAGGCGGTCGCGGCGTTGTTGCCACAACTCCGACATCGGCGCCCGCTCGATGAGGCATACCTCGATCGCGCGAGTGAGCTTGGGTGTGTCGTTCGCATGGATCTTCGCGGCGGCCGCGCGGTCCAGGCGGGTAAGCAGCCGGTGGAGGTAGCCAGGTGGCTTTTCGAGGGCGCGGGATGCGAGGCGCTCCCGCAGCCGCTCGTCGCGTTGCGGACCCTGAAACAGTCCCTCGATCAGAGCGCGCAGATAGAAGCCGGTGCCCCCTACGAGCACCGCCAGCCGGCCTCGCGCGCGGATCTCGGCCAGCACGTCTCGGGCCCTGCGAGCATAGTCGCCGGCCGTGACGAACTGGTCCGGCTCGGCCACGTCGAGCAGGTGATGCGGGATGCCTCGGCGCTCGACCGCGGGGACCTTGGCCGTGCCGATGTCGAAACGGCGGTAGAGTTGGACGGAGTCGAAGTTGAGCACCTCGCCGCTGAAGTGTTCGGCAACGTCGAGTGCCAAGTCGCTCTTGCCGGACGCGGTGGGGCCCAGGATGGCTACCAGAGGGTAGAGGCCGGCATGTTCTTGAAATGTCTCAGAGGATCGGCTCTGCTGCTCGCTCATGGGAGATGGGCGTAGATCCCGGCGTAGCTTCGGCCTTCAACGGGCCGGGTCGCCGGAGCCTTGTGCCACAGCTCTTACTCTACGCCTCGACCGGTGTAGAAGCCTACGCTAGATCCGCGCACCGTCCCACGGCCACGCTAGAAACTTTCAGGGTATTCGCCTATTTGGAGGCTGCCGCTTTTGGGCCGCCGGTACCAACCCAAATAGCGCCCGATAGCACGGCTGCCCCGCGCGGTCTTCTTCGCCCTCGAACCCTCACGGCCACTCTCCACCCCGTAGCAACCGCCTAGAAACCGGGAGTTTTCCGCTACACGTGGGCCCCTCAGGAACACTCCTTCCGCAACTCCGTCAGCCTGTACTCCGTTGGCCTGCCTACCCCTTCCCAAGGCCGGTTTCCCCTACCGAAGTACCAGTCGGACCCCTCCAGTACCACGACTCAAATGAAGCTTCGTTGTCATGTGTTCGCCCTAGGTGCGAATGCATCCTAGGGTCATAACAAATCACACGACGGCACGATCGCACCACACAAGAGATCGGCCGCAAGGAGCGAAATACATTGACTACCCTTCATAACCGAGTTCTGATCATCAGCCTGTTGGCAAGCGTCTGCTGGGGGACGGCCGCGAGAGCAGGGCAGCCCATCATCGAGCCGGTCGAGTCCAAGGACCAGACCGTAGCCGCCAGTTACTTTGCCGCCGCCTCGGATCTCGAGGACCGCGAGCAGCGCAGCCAGAAGAAATGGAAGAAGGCCTGGATCGCCAGTTGGATCGCGTTTGCCGCCGTGAACATGCTCGACACCCACTCCTCAGTGGGACGTCCGGAGCTGAATCCCTTGCTGCGGGGCAAGGACGGGAAGTTCAGCGTGGGCAAGGCAGCCCTGATCAAGGCCGCGATCGGCGGCGGTTTCTTCGGTTTGCAGTACTGGATGACGAAGACGAATCCTGACAAGAACTACTACAAGGCCTTCTCAATCGCGACCGGCGCGGCGGCCGGCGGCCTGGGGGCCGTCGCCGTGCGCAACTATCGGTTGGAATCTCCCTCTTCAACCAAAGCCGCGACCCCGACGTATCTCGCTCCTAGTAACTAGAGACGCTTGTCTCACTGGCGCTCTCCGTGTCCCGAGCAATCGGGCCGATTGGAGAGCGCCTTTTTTTTCGTGGAGCGCCCCTACCGTCAAGGAATAGGTTCATCGTTCAATAGCGCCAGCGGGTTGTAGGTAAACAGATCGGCGGCGCGGGCCGCCCCGATCAACTCCGAGACACGGCGGAATGCTTCGAGCAGGTGCGGCGGACGCTTTAGCGGGTCGTGCGCGTCAGAGGCCACGAAGTGCGCCAAACCCTCCTCCACCATGGCGGTGGCCGAAGCTGCACAGCGGCGACCCATACGGCCGGAGAGAGAATCGGCCGTGATCTGCAGCAGGCAGCCCCGTTGTACCCAGCCAATCAAACGGTCCTTTTGGCTCTGAAGGAACGGATAGCGTTCCGGATGCGCCAGAACCGGAACGTGGCCGCGGTCGATGAACATGCCCAGCACGTGCTCGACGCTCGGCGGTGCGGACTGCGGCATAAACTCGACCAGCACGTAGCGGCTTCGGTTGAGGCTGCATCTCTTCGGGTCCTCGAAGAACAGCCGGACCGACTCGTCGTTGAGTTGCAACTCGCACCCGCCGAAGAGAGTGAAACCCTCGGGGATCTGCGATTCCATCCACTCCAGACGCTTGGCTGTTTTCTCGCTGTCGAAGGGGTAGCGAAAACTGCAGTGCGGCGTGGCGACGGCAGCCATCGTGCCGGCCGTATAGGCCGCGATGGCCATTTGTTGGGCAATCTCGGGAGTCTTCGGGCCGTCGTCGAGTCCAGGAAGAAAATGGGCGTGAATGTCGATGAATCCTTTGACGCCCATCCAGGCGGGCAGCTTCGGCTCCGGCAGCGAAACTGGCGCTGGGGCGGCGGCGGGAACGAGTGGCTGGGGTTCGCTGAATAAGCCCTGTTGAACGGGTGCGCGCGCGGACCTCGACATTGCTGAGTTCTATCGTCGGTTTTTCGGCTTGGCTGGAGGTCGGGTTAACGCCGATCGGGGCACGGGCGGGAAGGAACACGGCAGAAGAGAGCGTCCGAAAACCGAGCGGTGACCGCAAGCAACTTCGTAGTAGGATTCTTGTGAAGAGTGGAGGAACTTGGCGGCCAGTCGCGTTTACGCGGCTTGGGGTCGATTAGGCCAGCCGTTGTACGGCTGGTTTCGGTGATCGAGCGACAGCAATCCTAGGCCGCTTCAGCGGCCTTCCCGTGACGGGCTTGAGCCGCTTCCCGGCGGCCGATGGCACCTCGATTCGTTCGAGACGGTCGGGCCGGTTCGCGGCTCAAGCCGGTTTGGGGAAGACCCCTGGAAGGGGCCTTGCTGATTTACTCGGGGTCGTTTTACCAGGCGTAAAACGCCTGGCCTAGGGGAAACCAAGGCCCGCAAGCGAGCCTGTCCGTATTCGGGACGTTGAGTGGGATGGGCCGGTTGTTAAAGACCCTACTAAGCGTTGTCGATCGTTGCTCCTGGGGGTCTGCCGCTGGTGTACGTCAGAGAGACACACATGGAGGGGAGACCCCGCGAAACTAACAGCAAGCGGCGGCGTAGGGTAAGCGTGTCGGTCAAGGCCGCCCTCGACCGGACCCTCGCCGCTGTTCTGCTAGTCATTCTGGGGCCGCTGATTCTGCTTATCGCGTTGGCAATTCGCATCACGATGGGGGGTCCGGTCCTTTTCCGGCAGGAGCGCTTGGGCCGCGATGAGCGGATCTTCACAATCAAGAAGTTCCGCACGATGGACCAGCGTCCCGGCCTGCCCGACGTCGAACGCCTAACTCCGCTCGGACGCTTCCTGCGTCGCACCAGCCTCGACGAGCTGCCGCAGCTTCTCAATATTGTGGAGGGCGGGTTAAGCTTCGTCGGGCCCCGTCCGCTGCTTGTCCGCTACGGGCCCTTCTACACCGACGTGGAACGCCGCCGGCACGAGGCCACGCCCGGCCTCACCGGCTGGGCCCAGATTCACGGACGCAACCAAGTGCACTGGAACGAGCGGCTGGCCTTCGACGTTTGGTACGTCGACCACTGGTCGTTGCTGCTGGACGCGCGGATTGTCTTGCGGACCGTCAGCTACGTGCTCGGCAGCCACGGTGTCGAACTCGCGCCGAGCGAGAGCATGGACGATCTCGATGTCGAGCGCGCCCGTGGAGGTTCGGCGTGAGGTGGCTCGGCGTGAGGGCGCCGCTGTGAGAGTGCGCGCGGCACGGTCGGGGGAAGGTTCGCTCGTGGCGGAGTGGATTCGGGCCTCCCTTCCTCCGGCGGTCGTCGAGATGACCATCTGGGCATCGTCCCGCGTGGACCGTTACGTGGAAGAGCACCTCGCGGCCGGTCCGGACAGCGCTGAGACCGGCTACTACCTGCTCGAGATCGATGGAGCCGAGCCGGCGGGCATCGCCGAGTTCCGGGTCGTTGATGGTACCGGTTTCTTGAACCAGATCTATGTTGCGCCCGAGCACCGAGGTCGGTTGCTTGGTCGGCTTCTCTTGCATGACGCCGCGGGCGATTGGACGGCCCGCAAACGGGCCTCGGCGGTCATGCTGGATGTCGAGGTCGAAAACCGGCGGGCGTATCGCTGGTACGAGCAGCTTGGCTTTCAGCCTTTGATGGATGTCTTCTGGCAGGTCGGGCCGATTCGCTCCCCCACGGTCGCGCCGGGGAAGATCGCCGGCGAAACGGAGGCGGAGCAGCGACAACGTCGATGGGGGTTTTCCCGCTTCAGCGTTCAGACGCCGGATGGCTGCTACCCCGGTGGCTGCTATGGGGTGGGCCGGTTGCCGGCGGGGTTCTTCCGTCTCGACAGCGTAGACGCGTGGCGGGACGACGCCCTACACGCCGCGTTGCATCGGCTCGATCCCGCGCGGCGCATCCTACTCCTCACGCCGGCTGCGCAATCTGATCTCGAGACGGTCCGCCACAGCCGGCGGATGTCGGTCGATGCGGCGCTGATGATGGGAAGGCTTGCCCCCAGTAGATCACGGGCCCGCAAGGTGCGAAACGGAGCCCCGAACGCCAGTGAGGGGTCAATCGCCCGCCGGTGACTCTGCGGCTTCGAGGCCGTCACCAGCGTTCCAGGCAGGACCGCTCAATACGGCGAGAACCCGACCGTCTTGCTCTCTTTTTCGACCCAGAGGTTAGGGTGCACCTGGCCGTTGATCTCGAGCGTGATGATCACCCCTGACGTCTGATCATAGGAACGGCCCAGGCCGAAATCCTCCACCTTGCCGAGCGGGCTCTCGGGGCCCCAGTCCTCGATAAACTCTTCGTACGGATAGAAGCGGCAAGGGTCTTCAACCGAGCATCCCCAGTAGCTGTAGGCGTCCTCGTAGTCGCCGGCCTGGAGGGCGTTCAGAAAGCGGCGCGTCTGGAGTTCCTCACGCCAATTGCGGAAGAAGACGTGATAGATTAGCCCGAGCGCCACGCTGATGAGCAGGAGCGCCACGAGAGTCTTGAAGAACCTCTCGCGGCGGGCGTCATCTCGTCCGTACTCTTCCAGGTAAGCCATCAAACCTCACCGCGGAGTGATCACCGGACAGGGCACGCGACAAGGCGGAGTGCGAGCCTGGCTCGGCCGGCGGCGGTCTGCCTGCGTGTCACGGGCTGACCGGGTGAGCCTTGTCGTACGCCGCCACGACTTCGTTGGTGAAGTCGAGAGCCGGCGAGAAGTAAATCGTGCTACTGATGTCAACCACCAGATCCAGACCCTTTTCTTGGGCCACTTGGTCAACGACCGCGCGCAGGCGCTGATTGGCTGCCTGCAGAATCTCGTTGCGCTCGTAGTCGGTGTCGGTCTGGAGATCCTCTTGCAGGCGCTGCGCCTCGCGCTGCTTGCGCTGGCCTTCGGTCTGCAGTTGCAACCCGGCATCGCCGGTAGCGGTCTGAAGCTTCTTCTGGATTTCCTCCAACTCCTGCGAGAGCTTGTTGAGCTCGTCGTAGCGAGGCTGGAACGTGGCCTGCATCTGCTCGGCCTTCTTCTTGATTTCGGCGGTGCCCTCCAGCGCCTGGCGGACATCGATGATTCCTACCGTGAACTGCGCCATCAGCGCGGAAGGTACGGCCATCGCGGCAGCCAGGAACAGCAGGGCAGTCACTCGTTTCCTATGCATCTTTGAAACGGCTCCTATCTTGAATCGCTTTTGTGCGTTGAGTCTGAAACCACATTGTGGCATGGAAGAAAGGCCCGCTACCACCGGAGTACGTAGTTGGCCGTGCTGGAGATCACTTTCAAACTGGTTTGAGCGGCAACGAGGGAGCTTTTGGGGCAAACCCCAGTCAAGCGGCTACTTCGAGATGTCGTTGTACATCACGAACACGAATACGAGCATCAGGAAGAGAAACCCCACCTGGACGATCCGTTCCTTGATGGCGATACTGATGTCTCTTCGGATGAAAGACTCGAGCAGCAACATCGTAATCACACCCCCGTCCAGAATCGGAATGGGCAACAGGTTGAAGATGCCGAGGTTCACGCTGATGAGCGCCATGAAGGCAATCAAGGCCGGCCAGCCGGCCCGCAGAGCGTTGCCGGCGTGGCGCGCGATGCCCACGGGCCCTTCGATGGATTTCGGAGACATCCGCGCCTCGACCAGCCCCTGCAGAAAACGGAAAACCAGGGTGGCGTAAACGGCGTTTCGCTGCAGCGAGGCTTGGGTTGCGTCGGCGAAGCCCAGACGGCTCTCAATCACTTCGTAGTCCGGGTCCATCCTCATGCCGATCCGCCAGGCGTCGCCGATCTCCTCCGACTTGTCGAAAACGGGGCTGACTTCGAGAACCTGCGTCCGGCCGTCCCGCCGTACTTCGAACCGGCCCGCCTTGCCTCCGATCTCCTGAACCAGCTCGGGGACGTGCTCGACGCAGGCGGCCTTCTGTCCGTTGACCGAAAGCAGGTAGTCGCCGCGTAGCAAGCCGGCGCCGGCAGCCGGAGAACCCTCCTCCGTGCTGTCGACCCGGACCGCGCTCGCCATATGCCAGCCGGCGGATCCCCCGCCCCTGCGGTCCTCCTCGATGCTTACCGGCAAGCGGAGTTGATTGCCGGCCCTGTTAATGGTGACCTCCACGGTTGAGTTCACAGCGGTCACTTCCGTCAGACCCACCGATTCCCACGTGGGTGTCTCGCTGCCGTTGATCGCCTGGATCACATCCCCCGGTAGGATACCCGCCCGGGCGGCCGGGGAGTCCTTGGCAACGAACGCAATTTCGGGCTCCTCATCCAGAAACGCGTACTTCTCGTAGTGCGCCATGAACAGGCCCGTGAGCAGCACGATCGCCAGGCCAAAGTTGAACATCGGCCCCATCACGGCGATTATCATGCGCTGCCAGCGCGGTTTCGCCAGGAAGTCGCGGTCGTCGGTGGGCGGCTCGCCGGGGTTCTCGCCCGCCATCTTCACGAAGCCACCGAGCGGCAGGAGGCAGACCTTGTAGTCCGTCTCGCCCCGCCTGAACCCGAACAGCCGCGGACCGAACCCGAAGGCAAACGCTTCCACCTTGACGTCGAAATACCGCGCGGCCAGGAAGTGGCCCAGTTCGTGAATCAGGACCATCACGCCCAGCACGAAGATGAAGCCGACTATGTTAACGAGGTAGTCCATCTGGGATCCGTGTGGGGCGGGTGGCTCGGGCCGGGGCTAGGGAGCGACTCTAACGCTGAGTTGATCGACCATCCGGGCGGCGATCTCGCGGGCTTCGCAATCGATTTCCAGTATCTCTCGAATCGACGCCGCGCCGCGTCCGCCGGTTTCCTCGAGCGTCCCCTCGACCACCCGAGCTAGAGCCGGGAAGGGGATTCTGGAGTCGAGGAACGCGGCTACGGCAACCTCGTCGGCTGCATTCAGGACGCAACCGGCCGCGCCGCCCGTCTCGAGAGCCCGGTAGGCCAAACCCAGCATGGGGAACTTCGCCCAGTCCGGGGGCTCAAACTCCAATTGTCTCATACTGCCCCAATCGAGTCGCCGCTCCGGGGGACCGTCGCGTCGCTCGGGGTAGAACAGTGCATACTGGATCGGCAGTTTCATGTCGGCTGGGGCGAACTGAGCCACCACCGAGCCGTCTTTGAACTCAACCAGCGCGTGAACGATCGACTGCGGATGCACCAGGACATCAACCTGGCGCGGACCGAACCCGAACAACCGGCAGGCCTCGATGACCTCGAAGCCTTTGTTCATTAGGGTCGCGGAGTCGATGGTAATGCGGTCGCCCATCTTCCAGGTGGGGTGTTTCAGGGCCTGGGCAGGCGTGACGTTCTCAAGCTCGGCGGCGGGCGTGGTGCGAAAAGGCCCCCCCGAGGCCGTCAAGATGAGCTTCGCCACCTCGTCGTGCCGGCCCGCCCGCAGGCATTGGTGCACGCCGTTGTGTTCGCTGTCGACCGGCAGTAGCTCGGCACCCGAGCGGGCGACCTCGGCCATCACAAGATCTCCGGCGACGACCAGAACCTCTTTATTCGCAAGCGCCACGCGCTTGCCGAGCTTGACCGCCTCGAAGGTGGCTTCCAAGCCCGCTACCCCCACGGCCGCGGATACGATGATGTCGGGATCCGTGGAAACAACCGACGCCAGGTTGCCTTCGGGACCGTGGTGGATCTCGGGGTGGTAGTCGCCGGCCTCTTGCTCGATTCTCGCGGCCAATTGATCGCGGGCGTCCGGGTCAGCTAGTGACAGCAAGGCCGGCCGGAACTCGAGGGCCTGGCTCAGAAGCACGTCTACGTTGTTCCCGGCTGTGAGGGCGGCGACTTCGAAGGCGTCACCGCTTTCGCGGATTACCTGGAGCGTATTGCGCCCGATCGAGCCGGTCGAACCTAGGATCGTGAGGCGTTTCATCGGGCCAAGCCGCGCAAAGCTCTAGTCAACCTAGCATAGCGGTTGTCGTCGGGATGGCCTTCAGGACGCTACGCTCTACCTGGCACCTGTGGTTGGGTCGAGCGAGCGTACTAACAGCTGGCGGTGCGTTTGCGCCGCAAGTGTTGATGAACTGTGGGAGAGGAGGGGAGCCGGGGAGGTTACTAATGTTTCAGGGGTCTTTGGTTGAGGTTAGTCTCGCTTTGGTGGGGGTTGCCTCCCCGGCTTTCCTAGAATATACCAAAGTTCATAGGATAACGCAACCCCTCTCCGAAATTTTATAGATCGCCAACGTGACATCACATACACGCAGTTCTGGCCGTGGCCTCCGGAAGGCTCCGATGTAGGCTTGGGAATACCCGGCATCCTACCCGGCGTGAAGCCGAAGCGTATTGTTTTCAGTTGGATGGATACGAGATCGGTACTGCGGCAGCGGTGATTCTGGCCGGACGGACCAGCGTTAGGTACACCTAAACTTTTTTGCGATACCTCACCCAGCCACCAGATATAGGATTCCGTAGCCTGCCGATCGGTTACTTCTTGACCACGACACCGGCCCAATCCTCGACCAGCGTGACCGCTGAGCACAGGTCGTCGTCTCCGTGGCCTCGCGCAATGCTGGCACCGAACAGCTCGTGTACCTGCGCGGTCGAGGGCAGAGGCACCTCCAATTCGCGGCCGGACTCAAGCATCAGCGTGATGTCCTTATACATCCACTTGAGCGGGAAGGCGGCCTTGAAGTCGCGCTTGAAGATGTAGGGTGCTTTGAAGTTGATGAGACCCGCCTTGGCGGCGCTGGCATCGAGAATCTCGAGCATCTGCTGCGGGTCGACGCCGGCCTTGGTCGAAAGCACGATACCTTCGATGAAGCCTTGCAGCATGTTCGCGAGGATCAGGTTCTGCGACAGCTTGGCGTGAAGGCCCATCCCCTGGCGGCCGCAGAAGAACAGCGTCTTGCCCATGGGTTCGAAGTATTCACGGACGCTTTGGAAGACCTTCTTGCTGCCGCCGATCATGAAGGTGAGCGTGCCGCCAATGGCTCCGGGCGTCGAGCCGGTGCAGGGCGCGTCGAGGTAGTGTGCTTTTTTCTTCTGCAAGGCTTTCGCGATACGGCGCGCGACGGTGGGCGCGATGGTGCTCGCGTCGGCTACGACTGTTCCAGCCTTGATGCCCTCGATAACGCCGTTCTTGCCGGTGAGCACGGACTCGGACATCGCCGAGTCACCGACGCACAGGAAGATGCAGTCGGCAAAGCGGCCGACCGCCTTCGGCGAGGCGCAGTAGCGGGCGTTCTTGTAGCGTGCGGCCAGCTTCTTGGCTTTCTCGGACGTGTGACTCCACACCGCCACGTCGTGCCCAGCCTTCAGCAGATTCTTCGCCATCGGGCCGCCCATCAGCCCCAGTCCCAAGAAACCAAGTTTTGCCATGAACCCTCTCCTGAATAGTCGGTGGCCTGGCCCACTGTGCCGCCGCCCGCCAAGTACGGGTGCGCGCGTCGCCCGACCGCTTGCAAAGTTTTCAATTGTACGCTCTCGAGCCCCTGTGAGACAATGTGGCTCCCATGAGGGCCACGGTTCTTGTGACAAAGCGTGTGTATCCCGAGACGGTCGAGTACCTGCGCGAACGGGTGGACGTCGAGTACAACGATTCCGACGAGAGCTTTGCTGCCGAGGAGCTACTCGCGCGCATGGCCGACAAGGACGCGGCGGTCAGCCAGCTCACCGACCAGTTTACGGCCGAAGTGATGGACAAGCTGCCGAACCTCAAGGCGATCTCGAACGTCGCCGTGGGTTTTGACAACATCGATATCGAAGCTGCCACCGCGCGCAAGATCACTGTCACCAATACACCAGATGTCTTGACCGACACCACCGCCGACTTCGCGTTCACCTTGTTGATGGCGGCGGCTCGCCGTCTGGTGGAAGCCGATAAGTTCCTTCGCGCGGGGCGCTGGAAGCATTGGGCGATTGATCTGATGTGCGGGCAGGACATTCACCATGCCACGCTGGGCGTCCTCGGCATGGGCCGCATCGGACAGACCATGGCGCGGCGCGGCCGCGGATTCGAGATGCGGGTGCTCTACAGCGACGTCGTCCAAGCCAAGCCGGAGATCGAGCAGGAACTGGGCCTGGAGTACGTTCCCATGGAAACGGTTCTGCGGGAGTCGGACTTCATCAGCGTGCATGTACCGTTGCTGCCGGAAACCCGCGGGCTCATCGGCGCTCAGCAGCTTCGGCTGATGAAAAAGACTGCCATTCTGATCAACACGTCGCGCGGACCGGTGGTTGATGAGGCCGCATTGGCCGACGCGCTTGAAGGCGGTGAAATCGCCGCCGCCGGACTCGATGTGTTCGAGCGGGAGCCGGAGGTCGAGCCGCGGTTGCTCGCTCTCGATAACGCGGTCCTCGCGCCGCACATCGCCAGCGCGTCGATTCGCACCCGAACACAGATGTGCATAATGGCCGCTGAAAATGTGGTGACGGCGCTGGAGGGGAAACGTCCGCCGAACCTGGTCAACCGCGATCTGTTCGACGACGCGACTGCCGGCTGAGGCCCGGCCGACCGAGGACGGGGAACCTGGGACCACGATCCGTCCTTTCGCGCAGTCGCGAGCCGGTCAACTGATTCGCTCGAGATCCTCGCATGAAAGACGAACTGCGGCGACTGTTTCTCTCCACCCTCGACGAGTTGTCCCTCGACCGGCACATGCCGCAAAAGGTCGTCTGCCGGGACGGCGTGCTCAAGGTCGGCCGTGACCGCATCGAGCTGGCGCCGTTCAAGAAGATCCTGGCGGTGGCGATCGGCAAGGCCGCCTTCCCGATGGCGCGCGAGACGGCGCGCATCGTCGCACCGCGCCTGTTGTCGGGCATCGCGGTCAGCTCGGTTCCGCCCCCTGAGGCGCAGCCCTATTTCATCACATACCAGGGCGGGCATCCCTACCCCAACGAGCAGAGCGTCTATGCAGCCGACGTGACGCTGGAGTTCCTGAGCGACCTCAAGCCTCACCACTTGGTGATCTACCTCATCTCGGGCGGAGGCTCGGCAATCTGCGAGAAGCCCGTCTCGGACGACATCTCGCTCGACGACCTGCGGGAGTTCTATCGCTTGCTAGTCACCTGCGGGGCCGACATCGTCGAGATGAACGTGCTGCGGAAACACTTCTCCGCAATCAAGGGCGGACGGCTGGCCGTGCAGGCGCATCCGGCTCGGCAATTGACGCTCTACGTTTCCGACGTGCCGCCCGATAAACCCTCGTCTGTCGCTTCCGGGCCGACGTTGCCGGACGAGTCGACTGTAGGGGATTGCTACGAGATCGTCGAGCGGCGCGGTCTCATCGAGCGACTGCCCGCCTCGATCCGCAGTTTCTTCCACGACCGGCGTATCCCCGAGACGCCCAAGCCGGATAGCGAGGCGTTCCAGAGCAGCTCGTGGCATTGCCTGCTCGACAACCAGCACGGCGTCGACCGGTTGACCGTGCAGGTGAAGTCGATGGGCTGGGCGGTCGAGTCCGACCTCTCGGTGGACGACTGGCCACTCGAAAAAGCCGTCGACCACCTGCTGGCGAAGCTGGAGCAAAGCAAGCGGGCAAATCCCGGCGCGACCGTCGCCGTCTTGAGCGGCGGCGAGTTGAGCTGGCCGGTGACCGGCGACGGCCAGGGCGGGAGGAATCAGGCGTTCGTGCTCGAATGCGCCCGTAGGATCGCCGGGAAGAGAATCGCGGTCGTCAGCGCCGGTACCGACGGTGTCGACGGCAACTCACCCGCGGCGGGAGCGATGGCGGACGGGTCCACGCTGGCCCGAGCCCGCGAACTGGGTATGGACGCCGAAGACTTCCAACGACGCTCCGACTCCTACCGCTTCTTCCATCGTCTTGAGGACGACCTAACGACTGGACCCACGGGCAACAACGTCCGGGACTTGCGGCTACTGGTCGCTCGGTGATGGGTGGTCTGGAAACCGGGAAAGACCGCACTACGCACGGCGGGCAGAGCCCCGCCTTGTTCCACCAAACGGAAACGCGAACGGGGCATGCCCGCCAGCGGTGTCAGTCTTCCGTAAGCGCACGGGGAGAGCGGTCGCGCCCGCCGCGGTGCGAGATCTGCTCTTGCGAGCCGAACGGTGAAGCTCCTCGATGCAGGGCGCCTTGGCACCCCTGACAACGGGGAGGAGCGGTAGTTTCTACGAGCGCCTTCCTAGCTGGTCGCGCCTGTTACATCGACAGCTTGCAGGCCCTTCGGACCTTCCGTCACTTCGAACTCTACTTGCGAGCCCTCCTGAAGGGTACGGTACCCCTCGCCCGAGATGGCCGAGAAGTGCACGAAAACATCATCGCCGCTGGAGCGCTGGATAAACCCATACCCCTTGGCGTCATTAAACCACTTCACTGTACCTTGCTCTCTCACATTAAAAGTACAAAATCTCCTATTCATCGAAACACCGTTGCGGGTTTCTCGGCTGTCTCGCCCATCACCCGCCAACCCGGCAGGAAGCGATCGGATTCGAGCCGAGCATCCTTTGGGCCCAGAGGGAAAGGTTGAGTAGCGGTTTGAGAAACCAACAGTTCATCTATTATCGCACACAAACGAAGGCCAAATGGCCCTCACGGGACCCCGTCAAGATACTTTGTTCGTCAACCTACCGCAATCCGGAGGGCGCAAGACTCTAAGGTTTTCCCTCTAATATGGGCAGAAAACACGGAATGTCTTGCAGATACAGATACACCGAACCCGAAACGGGTTGCCACGCGTGAGCCCCATTGCGTTGATGCCGAACGCGAGTACCGCGGGCTTCACCCCGGGCAAATCCGTCGCGCGTCCCGCTCCAGCTATGTTCCAATTCGGGCGCTCCAGGGCGGTGAGCATATTCGCCGCTCTTGCAGTTTCAGCTCGCGATAGCTCAGAATGTCCCTCTTGCCACCGGTGCCGCCGCCGGCGGACTCGGCAGCGTGAAAGAGGCGTGCGCCCTTGCCGGGGGAAATCGAAACCGAAGGGTGCGGGTACGCGCGGTGAACCACACTGAACCCATGCGGTACCAATTCCTCATCGACACGTACGAAACCGAGCGCCTCAAGGTGCTCAGTGTCTGGAGCATGTTCGGCGACGACGACTTGCCGGTCCGTCCCCACCCGAGCGACCGGCGCGGTCGCAGCTTACACGAGCAGATGGTGCACCAACTGGTCAGCGAGGACCTGTGGTTTCGTACGATCCTCGGTATTGACGTCGGCGCCCCTCCCCTGCCCGCCGAGGAAACGCGCTCAGGCTTCATCCGCCGCTACGCCGAAGACTCCGGCAAACGCTTGGAAGTGCTTCGAGCCACCAAGGAGGACTGGTGGGAAAGCGAGGTTGCCTTCTTCGATACCCGCCGCAGTCGGGCCTGGGTGATGGTGCGGCGCATCGCGCACAGCTCACACCATCGCGGCCAACAAATGGCCATGTTGCGCATGGTCAACCGTGACCTGCACAGCAACTACGGGCCGACGGCCGATACCGGCGGGCTGATGCAGAATGACGCCCCGGTGATCTACCCCTACGGCAGCCTCGACGATTTACTAGCCGGGGAGGTTGAAGGAGGCCGCAAGACTGCTTTACCGGGCCCGGGCGACAAGCCACCGACAGAGAGGCCGTGAGATCTGAGCAAAGACGGCATCGCAGGGTTCGCGGGTTGGTCCGTTCACGCGTTGCAGCAAGACCTCGACAGCCTGCGGTTTCTGGGGGGAGATGATCACCTTGCGATCAGCGGTCTGGTAGCCATCCAATGACGGGCGAAAGCCGCCTCGCACGGGATCTCAGGGCCGTAAAGTAAACGGGATGTGTTGGAGTTGGTCTGCTTCGATCAGCACCCTTTGCTCAGCGGAACCGGCGCCTGCTTTCTCGACGCGAATCACGTGGTACCCGGGAGAAAGCTGCAGCTGCGCGTTCGTTCTTTCATCTCTCTTTTTCCCGTCGACGAATACGTCCGCCCCGTCCGGACGGCTACTGATCAGAGCGGTGCCGGTGATGGCAACCAACTCGAGACTCAGTTCCCGAGGGTCCGAACCCACTTCGAATGACTTTTGATAGGGACGAAAGCCCGCCGCACTGGCCAACGCCGAGTGGGGCCCCGGCCGCAGATCGAGCGAACACGGGGAGGTGCACGTCAAGTCTGAATCCCGGTCCACGGTGATACTGACGTTAGCGGGTTGGCTGGAGAACGTCACCTGCACCAGTGGAGCCCGGCGCCGCGGAGCGGGGGCGACCGGTGCCGCAGGGGCGGTCTCCACGGGCTCTGCGGGTGCAACGCTCCCTGATTCAGCGCTTTCACTGCCGGACGTTGCCGCAGTCGAAGCCGTGTCCGTGGCACCCGAACCGGCCGCACTGCCACCGGCTTGGGCGATGCTGGGGGGACTCGCCGGCGATGGCGGCACCGAGAACAATGCAGGCGCGCCTTCGGGTTGAGACTGCCCCGAGCCCGTCAGGTCGAAGACCACCAAATTGGCCAGGCCCAACGGATCATCGAGAAGCCAAGGGTTCTTCGCCACCATCCCCGCACTGAGACCGAGCAGTACCGCCGCCGGTACCAACAACCAAAGCCACGAGCGTCGCCGGCGCGCGGGCTCGGCTGCGACCCCGGGTGCTTCCTCCTCCGCGACAGCCGGCTGGGCCGCCATCGCGTGCGACGGCAGAGGGGGCAGCGGTGCTTTCGGCGCTGCGGCAACAGGCACGGTTCGCTCGAATTCGGTCGCTTCCGGAGCCGGCCTCACCGCCATCACTGGCGCGGTCTCGCCGAGGTCCGCTGCTTGGGGTGGCAGCGTAAGGGGCTGCGGCGCTTTCACGGTCGTTGATACCGCGCCGCCCGATGCCTCGGCCCACCCTTCGCACGGTGCCCTGAACGCGTCCGCGAACGCCATGCAGGAATCGAAGCGATCCTCGGGCGCCTTGTGGAGCGCCCGCAGCACGACCTGCTCAAGCGCCTCGGGGACCTTGTCGTTGACCTCCCGCAGGGGCACGGGATCGTCGGAAACGATCTTGAAGATCACCGCGGTCAGGTTGTCGCCGGGGAACGGCTTCTTGCCCGTCAGTAACTCGTAGGCCATCACGGCGAGAGAGAACTGGTCCGAGCGGCCGTCGACCGGGTCACCCCGTACCTGCTCGGGCGACATGTAGCTCGGCGTCCCCATCACGGTGCCGGTCTGGGTCAGGTTCGACGAGGCAATGCGCGCAATGCCGAAATCAGTGACCTTGACCCCGCCCTGTGGGGTGATCATCATGTTGGCGGGCTTGATATCGCGGTGAACGATCTCTCGCCCATGCGCATAGTCGAGAGCGGCAGCGGTCTGCTCGAGAAACCCGGCCAGGAAGGCAGCGTTCAGAGCTTGCCCTTCCTCCATCATCGCTTCGAGGGTCCGGCCCTCGACGAACTCCATCGAAATGTAGGCGAGGCCGCCCTCTTCGTCGATGTCGTAGATGGTAACGATGCCGGGGTGGGACAGCCGTCCGGCCGATTGCGCTTCGCGGAAGAGCCGGTCCTTCAGCGCCTGTGTCTCGTCCGGCGCGGCCTGATCGGCCAGCCGGATGATCTTGATCGCGACATCGCGTCCGATGCGGGGGTCATGGGCCTTGTAGACAATGCCCATCGCACCCCGGCCGAGTTCGCTGATGATCTCGTAGCGTCCAATGCTCGCCATACGCCCGGGGAGTCCTGACTTCCTAATACTCTAGCAGAGCCCTGCCGCAACTCCCTGCCCAGGCGGGCATTCGACGGCGCGCATGGACAGGGGCTGGAAGGCGCGGGCACCGGTTCTTTGGGCATGGCTCGTCCCGTCTTGGAGACCACATGAGCCACTTGCTGTTCAACCGCGCTTCCCCTAAGCTCAAGACAATCGCTGCAATTGGAACGCACGCGATTGACTTTGAGGGGGAGGTGCTCTGATGCTGGATTACCCCAGCCACGAGCACGCTCTTCGTAACCGTCTGGCGCCGTTTCTATTGCTGCCCGCCGTGTCAGCGGTGCTCATCGGGCAGACGGTGATTTCGGTTCGTCCCGGTCTGATTCACCACAGCGAAGGCGATGTTGCGCTACGCGACTCGCTGGATTTCCGAGCCGACTCCGGCCGGTACCGGCACTTGGAGGAAGGCCAGCATCTGGTATCAAGGGAAGGCAGGGTCGAGGTCTTTCTCAACCACGGTACGGCCATGCGTCTGGGCGAGCACGGGGACGTCGAGATGGTGAAGGCGGGTTTGGACGAAATCCAGGTCCGCTTGGTTCAGGGGTCCACCGTGTTCGAAGTGCGCGACACGAAGGGCATCGGCGCGATCTCGGTTCTCGCCGGGGACCGCACAGTGCGGTTCGACAAGAAGGGCGTCTACCGCCTCGATCACCGGTCAGGGGAAGCGCCGGTGTTGAAGGTCTTTCGGGGCAGCGCGACCATCTCGTCACCGGGCGAGGAGCAACAAGCGAGGTCCAAGCAGGCCATGGTTCTCGCGGCCCGGCCCGAGAGCCTGACCGTTCAGCCGTTCGACCGCGCGAAAAAAGATGTCCTCGACAAGTGGCAACAGAAGCGGTCCGAGCTCGTTGCCGAGGATGAAAGAGCGCGGCAACAGGCTGGCCTCGGCTCGCGAACCAACCTAGACCTCTTGTGGGACCGCCAACGTTCATACGGCCGCTACGGCGGAAGTTCGTCAAGCTCGCGAGGCGGCGTCTCCACCGGTAGCCGCGCGCCCACCAGCGGCGGAGGCGGTGCGCCGTCGACTTCCTCCGGGAGATCTTCAGGCGGCGGCTCGTCGCCACGGGGAAGGGTTGGACGCTAGCCGGGTCTGCCACGCCGGTGTCAGTTTGCAACCAGCAGGCGATCCCGACCGAGCACACTGCGACATCGGTTGACCGGAAGCCCGCCTATTAGCCGGCCTGCCCCTCACGCTTGCCGGTAAGCGTCGTTGCATTCGCACTCACCGCCGTGCGCTATGATCACACCCAACGGGGCTCTTCCCCGGGAAGAAGACTAATGTCTGCCGGCAAGCGTTCGGGTCGCGAGACGGAAGTTCATCTCTATGTCGGAACCCGCAAGGGCGGGTTTCTCTTCCGTAGCAATCGGCAGCGCAAGCGCTGGCGAATCGATGGCCCGTTTTTTGCCGGTTGGGAAGTCAATCACCTGACTCCCGACCCGCGTACCGGGCGGGTTTGGGCCGCGCTCAACAACGTGATTTGGGGCCACGACCTGCAGGTCAGCTCGAATCGCGGCAAGACTTGGCGGAAGTCGAGTGCGGGCCTGACCTTTGCCGCCCGACGTGGCTTGTCGATCGGCCGTGTGTGGCATGTGGCACCCGACCGCGACTCACGCCCGAAGACGCTGTGGTGCGGCGTCGATCCGGCCGGGCTGTTTCGCAGCGACGACGGTGGGAAGAACTGGTACGAGGTCGAGGGCTTGACGCGCCACCGCAGCCGCAAGATCTGGCAGCCGGGCGGCGGCGGGCTCATGGTGCACACGATCCTTCCCGATCCCGCGCAGCAAGACCGCATCTACGCCTCCATCTCGGTGGCCGGCTGCTTCCGCAGCGACGACGACGGCCAGACGTGGCGGCCGATGAATCGCGGGGTCATCGCCGACTTCCAACCTGACAAGTACCCCGAGGTCGGCCAGTGTGTTCACAAAATGGTGGTCCACCCTGACCTGCCCGGGACGCTGTTCCAACAAAATCATTGCGGCGTCTACCGCAGCGACGATTCCGCCCAGAACTGGACCGACATCTCCGAGGGCGTCCCGTCGCGATTTGGCTTCCCGATCGCCGTCCATCCGCACGCGCCGCGAACGATCTACGTCGTGCCGGAGATCGGTCCCGAGAAGCGGTACGTGCCGAACGCCTGCTTCGCTGTGTATCGTTCCCGCAACGGAGGTAAAAGCTGGCGCAAGTTGACACGCGGGTTGCCTGGGAACCACGCCTACGTCCACGTGTTCCGCGAAGCCATGACAACGGACTCTTGTGAGGACGCGGGGATCTACGTCGGCACCTCGGGCGGCGAGATCTTTTTTTCGCGAGATGGCGGCGACCACTGGGAATTGCTCCACGCCCGGTTGCCCTCGGTATTTTCGCTCGAAGCGTGCGTGACAGCGTAGCGGGCGGCGTCAAACAAAGAACGGTCTCATGTCCTTAGAAGGTGTTTTCCAAATACGGTTACGGTTCGGGTTTGCCGGATAGGGGCGGGCCCCCGTTCCCCCCGCCCAGGATGGCGGCGGATGCCCCGCTCAGATACGTGACCGTGTTTATGAAACGGTGTCCTTAGTCTGCCCGGCCGGGCCTCTGATAGAATCAGTTTCTCGACGCTTGGGCGACGACCCACATGCCCGTTCTCCACAGAAAAACCGCTGTTTGCAACGTTGGCGGCATCAAGGTCGGCTCGGGCCACCCGATCGTGGTCCAGTCGATGACCAACACCGATACTGCCGATACCGCCGCGACGGTCAACCAGGTGATGGATCTCGCGCGGGCGGGCTCGGAGTGGGTCCGGGTCACCGTCAACAATGATGCCGCCGCCGAGGCCGTGCCGCGCATCGTCGAAACCCTCGGCCAGTTCGGCGTCACCGTGCCGATCATCGGCGACTTCCACTACAACGGGCACCTCCTGCTGACCAAGTACCCCGAGTGCGCCCGTCGGCTGGCGAAGTACCGCATCAATCCCGGCAACGTCAACATCGGCAAGAAACACGACGACAACTTCCGAACCATGATCGAAGTTGCCATCGAGCACGACAAGCCGGTGCGGATCGGCGTCAACTGGGGCTCGCTCGACCAGGCGCTGTTGACGCGATTGATGGACGAGAACTCCGCCCGGCCCCAACCCAAGGACGCCGCCGAGGTCACCCGCGAAGCGATCGTGCTAAGCGCGCTGAACTCCGCCGAAGCGGCCGAACGCTACGGCCTGCCGCACGACCGCATCATCCTTAGCGCCAAGGTATCGAATGTACAAGACCTCGTCGCGGTCTACCGCGACCTCGCCGCCCGCTGCGATTACCCGCTCCACCTCGGCCTGACCGAGGCCGGGATGGGCAGCAAGGCCATCGTATCGTCGACGGCCGGCTTGTCGATTCTTCTCCAGGAGGGCATCGGCGACACCATCCGTGTGTCCCTCACCCCGCAGCCGAACGGCGACCGCACCGAAGAGGTTCTCATCTGCCAGCAAATCCTCCAGTCGCTCGATCTGCGCAGCTTCACCCCGCAGGTCACCGCCTGCCCCGGTTGCGGACGTACGACTAGCACTTTCTTCCAAGAGATGGCCGCAGAGATCGAGACCTATCTGCGAGAGCAGATGCCGGTCTGGAAGACCGAACATCCGGGCATCGAAGAGTTGAAGGTCGCCGTTATGGGATGCGTCGTCAACGGGCCAGGCGAGTCGAAACACTCCGACATCGGCATTTCTCTGCCGGGCACCTTCGAAGAGCCCAAGGCGCCGGTCTACGTCGACGGACGGTTGGTGACCACGCTCAAGGGCGACGCCATCGTTCGCGAATTCATCGGGATACTCAACGGCTACGTGGCCACCCGCTATGCGGGCAAGGCTGAAGCGGCCGAACCCACCGGCCGTCAACTCTAGCGCCCGTTCTTGCTACACAACCTTGAAGGAGTTCGCCGCTCAAAGCGGCCGGATATTGCGATGGATGGCATAGAGCGCCAACTCGAGCCGGTCCGAGACGCCCAACTTATCAAAAACGTTGTGCAGGTGGTTCTTGACCGTCTGCTCGCTGATAAACATCTTCTCAGCGATCTCTTTGTTCTTGAAACCCTGCGCGACACACGCGACGATCTCCCGTTCGCGGTTGCTCAGCGCGGGCTTTTCTCGATCGCGCGGGCTCATATCCGCTGGCGAGGCAAACTGCCGCATCACCGCCGCGGTAGTCCGCGAATCGAGCCAAATCTCCCCGCCGTGAACCTTGCGGATGCTCTTGATCAGCAGCTCGGTCGCGGTCTGCTTGAGCACGATGCCCGAGGTGCCGTACTTCATCGCCTGCACGTACTCGCCTTCGTCTTCGGAAGCGGTCAGTACGATGATCTTGGTCTTCATCTTCTGGGCTTGCACCCGCTGCAGCAGGGAGAGCCCGTCGACTCCCGGCATGCGGAGGTCGAGCAGCAGGATGTCCGGCTCCTTCTCCTGGATGAGGTTAAGTACTTCCGAGCCGTCTTTGGCTTCCGCGACGACTTCGAAGTCTGGTTCGAGGCTCAACAGTCGCCGCAGCCCGTCCCGGAAGATCGTGTGGTCATCGGCCAGTGCGATTTTGATCGCGCCCGCCGCGGTGCTGTTCTCCGGCACTTCAGCCCTACCCTTGCGTTCAACGATCTTCTGCGCCTGCGGCATTACAGCCCTTCTTTCACGTTATCCGCTGTCAGTTCGGTCCCCCCGGGAGGGTTCTAGAACTACCATGTTCTAGGCCATTCTAAAGTCCTAGTGGTACTATGTCAACAATCGCTAACGATGGAACCACTTAGTGTGTTTCTAAGGGCCTACTCAGCACCGGTAGGTTTTCTCACCTAAGACTGTGGCGGAATATCTTCGGGAAACAGGGCCGGAAAACCGCAAGTCCACACAAGTAGTTTGTTTGATACGATTTAGGTTCGATGCCGGCCCTGTGGCGAGGCTCGGCGGAGGGGCGTACGACAGGCGCGCAGGCCGGTTTTCACCCCTCGATCGGCACTGATTCGACATCCCGTTTGACGCCGTGTTAGGATGACTTCCGAGGGCTCGTAGCTCAGTTTGGTTAGAGCGCTACCTTGACACGGTAGAGGTCAGGCGTTCGAGTCGCCTCGAGCCCACCACTCTTCCCCTTTTTTTTCAACGACTTCCCGGACCTGCACTTCCGGGAAGGTGTCGCCGAAAGGGCTACTGTGTCAGTAAGCTCGATTTCGCCGGCTTCGGTGAGCACCTGTGCGATCAGGTCGACCGTTTGTTGCCTGAGCCTCGGGCTCAAGTGTTGGTAGTTGCGCACTTCGTGGCTGCGATGCCCGGTAAGCTTTGAGACGACCGTTTCGGGAACGCCGGCGGCGAGAAGAACGGTCGGGCCTGTGTGCCGCAGGTCGTGAATACGCAGGTCTTCGATTCCCAGCTTTTCGCAAAGCCGTCGGAACTTCTTGCCCAGATCCCAACGGTGTGCCTTCTTGAAGTTTCCAGGCTGGCGGTTCGTGGGAGTCGCTGGGAACAAGTGCTCCGCCTTGCCATAGCTCGGAAGCCGTTTGAGTGATTCCACAACCGCGTCTGGGATCGGAACGCTTTTGGGATCACCGTTCTTCGTGATGGGCACGCGAAGGTAAGGAAGCTCGGCGTTGAGGAACACTTCATCCCAGCGACGCTCGAGAATCTCGCTCTTCCTCATCGCGGTCATGGCGGCGAGATAGATGAATGCTTCGAGCTCCGGGTCTTCGCTCGAACCGGCGATGAGTCTTCGGAACTCCTCGGGTGAGGCGAAACGTTCTCGCCGATTCTCACGGCGCGTCGGAACGGCTCTGGTCGGGTTGTCGTCGAAGAGCTTGTTCTTGATGGCGAAGGAAAAAGCATTGCTGATGACTGTTCGATGTACGTTCAAGTACGCGTTCGACTTGCCCGTGGCGCTCAGCTCATCAAGGAATCGTTCGATGTCCATCGGCCGGATGTCGCGGGCCCGCAGGTTGCCGAACGGCTCCCGCACCGCATCGATGAGGTAGCGATAGCAGCTTCGTTTGCTCTTTCCCTGCCGTTCCCACCACTCTTCAAGCAGGCTCCCGAACTTGACCGACTCGAAGCTTCTCGACGGAAAGTGGTGGAGCATGGCAACTTGGGACCGGCGTTTCACCAGTATGCGCTCGGCCACTCTGCGATCAGCTTGTTGTGTGCTTTCGCGGAACAGCTCACCCTTCTCGTTCTGGTACCGGATGTACGCGATCCCGTTGCGGTAGTAGATGCCTTTCGACGATTTCACCTCGCTACGCCCTTCACTTTCTCGACATCCCAGGGAGCTCCTTCCGGCCTGCTCACTGGCTTCATCGTTCGCCGCTCCAGCCACTTTAGCACCGTCGCTTTCGAGAAACGTATGCCTCCCCACGACCCGATGCGCGGGTAAGCGATGTAGGGGATCTCACGTCGCTGAATCCATCGCTCGATCGTGCGTTCACTCACACTAGCCAAGCGGCAAGTTCCTTCTTGGTGAGGACATCCGATCTGCCCTCGTGATCGGCCTGGGGAGTCATTCGAGTCACACGCACTTATCCCTGACGGCTTGGAGCGTTGGCGATCGCACGCCAGACGTAGGCGTCGCCTCGATCGCCACGCCGCGCACCGTTAGGGTGCTGCGCCGAGATTGCTTCAACGTCGTTGACATACGGGTGGTCCTTCCGGATCGGTTGCCCTGGGAGCGGGCGGCGGTCTTTACCGTCACCGGCTGATCTTCGGATGTCAGGAACGTTCTGCAAGTCGCTCATAGGCTCAAGGCTCCACACTATTGGAGACTTGGGCGGCGGGTTTTCTCAGGATGCACGGGCACGCAGAGCCTTCATGCCGAAGAGAGTGGCTTCGATTCTCCCTGAACCCTCTCGCCGCTAATGGGGCGTGGTGTTGGAGCCAGTGTGGCTGCGTGCCGGCGTGGCGAGGCTCCCTGTGTGGGCAGGAGCCTTCTGAACCGAAAACCTTACGGGGGAACGTGAGCGGTCAAACCGCCGCAGTGATTGCGTTTTTCTGTGCTCAAAGCCTCTAACAGATAGAGGTACTGGGTCCGCAGGGGACCGGGCAGCTAGCACCGCGCAGATCGGAAGCCGTTATGAGCCGTGGGCTTGACCGTGATGTAGACGACCTTCGGGGTAGGCCGTCTTCATGGAACCACAGGGGAGAAGCCAGGGAGCGGGAAGACCGCGAACCCGAACGGATTCACATCCGCCGTCTCGACCGGAATCGCATCCCCGTGGATCGCGAACTTCCGGCGCAGGATGCCCGCGATCTGGTTCGGATTCAGGACGAAACCTATCGACTCCGACAAACGGAGATCGAAACCCTGCACGAGGTCGGACGCTTCCGCGTTATCGACGAACAAGACCTGGAGCGCTTCCAATACGCCGACGACTCGGGGCGGATGCGCGAGGATCTCCGGTCCCTTCGAGAGCAAAGGCTGATCGAGCGACACAGCCTGCCGGTCGACAGGGACGAAAGGCTCCGGGTCGTCACTCTGACCAATCACGGCAAGGAAATCGCCGAGGAGTTCTCCGATCCCAACTTCCCGAAGCGGTACTACAGCGGCTTCGTCAAGCCCAACGAGGCTGAGCATGATTCGGCCCTCTACCGCATGTACCAAGCCGAAGCGGCCCAGATCCACGCCCGGGGCGGCAGGGTCTGGCACATCGAGTTGGACTGCGAGATCAAGCGCAAGGTCTACGGCGAACTCGGCAAAGCAGGCAAATCCCCGAGGACGAGTATCGCCAACTCCAGCACCAAGTCGCCACCCGCCACGGTCTGCGGGTCGTTCGCGGCCGGATTCAGATACCCGACCTACGAATCGACTGTGCCAACGAGCAAGGCGAACTCGATCGAGTGAGTCTTGAGCTCACGACCGATCACTACCGCAAAGGCCAGCTTGCGGCCAAGGCGGCAGCCGGATTCCGACTCTATTCGCTGGGGGGAGACTCCTCAGGGGGCGGCTCAGCCATTCGGGACGAACGCGAAATCACCGCCGACATCCTCTCTCTTTGATCGATCCTGAGTGCCTTCGACTGCTACGCCGGCACGGCTACACCGAGCGGGAAGCCGAGTTTCTTTGCCTCGTCGGTGACGTCGGAGGCTACTTCCTGCGCCGTCACTACCGGCGCTTCTTGAACCAGAAGAGGGGTCGTCCCGAGGCCGAACTGGCGAGGAAGCTTCGGGAAAAGCGTCATGCCAGGGTCTACATCGGAGCCGGCGGCATCGACCTCTACCATCTCTGCCCGCGTCGCTTCTACCGAGCGATTGGCCGGCCGGAGAGTCGCAATCGAAGACAACGGTCGGTGTCTTCGATCAAGAAGCGGCTGTTGACGCTCGACTACGTCGTCGCCCATCGGGACTTTCACTACCTCCTCACCGACGCCGAGAAGCGGACGTACCTGACCGAGCAGCGCGGGCTCTCGCCGGAAGTGCTGCCGGCGAAGGACGATCTGTTTTTAGAGCGCTTCCCGCTCCATATCCCGGCACGACTCACCGTGCCGCGGCGTGTGGTCTCGTTCTGCTACGTCGATCCGCACGTGTTTTCCGCTCGACGATTCGGCTCTTTTCTCGAACGTCAGCGGCGGCTGTGGTTCGAGCTTCGCGAGTTCCAGCTCATCTACATCAGCGATCGACGATGGAATCCCGGCAAAGCCGAGCGGGCCTTCAGGGAGTTCTGTGAGCGTCACTGGCCGCAATCGAAGGTCCGACAAGAATCGATTCACGAACGCATTCTGCGAGCTTTTCGCACCGATCAAGGCATCCGGACCGGGGGGATCTCCGACCCGAACCGATCGCACTTCGCCGAGATTGAACGCGCGAAAGCCGAGTTCTCGGCCGAGCGATACGACTCCCTGTTCGCGACCTGGAGGCTGACCTCGGACCAGACCGTGTACGACTTGGTGGACCCCGACCCCCATCAGCTGTGGCCCAAGGGCGTTTTCATCGCCCGTCTGATTGCCGAGAACTATCGCTTTCTGGACTCTGCAAGCGGCACGTAACGTCGTTTGACGTGTGGCCCGAACGGGCTTGACGGCGTAGCACTCGAATCCTTCTCGCAGGCCATTTTCGGGCCGGTAGGGGTTTCACCGCCGCAAACGTCGAAGTATCTGGATGTCAACAACATCGGAGGCGTAGCCCGGCCGCCGTGGGCGGACAGGCAGTCCAGGGAGGGGCGGGAGCGACCCCGCATTTTGGGCCACTGCGCCACCCAAAATGCTTACGCCCCGTATGCACGATGCATACGCGCCGCAGGTCACTCCCGCCCTGCCCTGGACCAGAGGAAAGCGGCGATGATCTTGCTGACGCCACGGCTTCAAGTCTATATGCGCCTCGCAATGCAAGCTGTAGACCTCGTGCATACGTTGAGTGCAAGACCTCTCGATACAGAGGTGATTTGCAGTGATCTCGAAAACATCGCGATCACCGTTGACGCGCGATGCGTCGTGATTCGGTTAGCCCGCTCACAGATCGGCCACGGCAGATTCTGCTTGCAGCTTCGGCTCTCTCTGTTCGCACTGTGAAGATTTCGGAAGCGTCCCACCTGCAGCGGCGAGGGACCCATCCCGGCTCCAAACCACGAAACACATTCATTCGATCTTTAGGCCGTTTTACCGGTGTCAAAACCCGAACTGCAAAAAGAACTGAAAAGTCCGGCCGTCGTTGAGCGTGTTCGTGATCCGTCCGAAATTAGGATCGGCGAGAGACGTGCCTGGCTGCGCAAACTGTGGAGTGTTGAAGAGATTGATCGACTCGGCCCGGAGGGTCACCGCTCTTTCGCCACCCAAAGGCCGGCGCCGGGACAGCGCTGCGTTGATATTCCGAATCCCATCCTTGCGAAACGTATTGCGCCCCAAATTCCCCGCCGGTTCCTGTGGCCGGATGAACTCGAACGCCGAACGCGACAGTGCCGCCGTGGAGGTATCGGGGTTATCTACCGTCCCACCGATTCGACGCCATCTGGGCAGAGCCTATCGGCGCCGGGGCTTCAGATGGAAGCAGTGGAGTAAAGAATGTCTGTATGAGACGCTTGGGCTCTCGATGAGGATCCCGACCCTCCCCGGATGACGAAGCCCCGGAAAGCGGAACCACTCAGTACCTGCGGAGGTAGGGTTCGACAGGGGACAGGTCAGATTCCCGGTCCGCTGCAACATTGCGAGCGTGTGGCTCATCGAATAGGTACAACGCGTAGCCACCCCATCCGCTGCCACAGTACTTGGCCGCAAGTGCACCGCGCATAGCCGGCAACGAAGGCATCCCCTCCGTCCGCTGAGCTTCGTAGGATCCCTTGACGGCTCGCGCCAGTTGACGCAAATCGCCGCGCTCCACGGCCTTCGCCGCTATCCCAGACGCCTTCAGAATGCTCTGGTAGTCGCGATCTCGACTTACGATCACGTTTGAATCATGTTGGCGCCCGGTCCAAAGGATGGCCATCTTTCCCGAGAGCCAACATGGATCACGTTTCAGGTGCAGCCGAGGCTTGGGGCCACTGTGCCAGACGCAAAGACCTGTCTCTTGGATTATCGCTGGGTCCTGCCACCCGACGCCTTGTTGGAGTTCGCTAGCGACACCCTCATGACCCTGCAGGATGCTCTCGGCCGCTCCTCCGCCCAAGCCCGAGTACTTTTCGTATCCCCAGGATGCGAGACTGACCTTCGGCTCGATGGCACAGTTCACAATGAAGCCAAATGGGGTATCCACTTGACTCAGGTAGCCCCTAGGCGTTGTGGTTTGGTCGATCCATGGACGCCAGCACACTGCACCCAGAATGCACCCTGGGGCGCCAGACGCCGGTCTGCAGGCAATTGGGCCACGAGGCTGCGTTTCGGGCCGATCAAGGATTACGCACGCGCCATGGCCATCGCAGGCTTGGAAACGTGGTGCTATCGGCAAGCCTTTCCGGGGGCCGCCAATGGCCAACCACAGTATGTTGTGGTCACCTGAGTCAAATGGATACCCCACTTCAGAATATTCTCAGCATCCCCGCGCCGAGTCATCTCGTGAGCCACGTCCGTCCGAATCAGAGCAGCGGTTTCAGGGTCTTCAAGGGATGCGACCAGAGCGGCCGCGTAATCGGGTTCGCGGTCCTCTCCGGCCTTCTCGCGCGCTGTCTGCAAGATCCACCGTGGAATCAGGATCGTGTTGCCGTCGCTGCCGGTGGTGTTGTAACTGTAGGCATCGCCCCAGACACTCACGCCCCTCGCCCGCGCCCGCTCGATCAACTCGATAACGGCTCTACCGGAGCCCCAGAAGTTGGCCCCTCTCGCTTTAAGCCCGGATTTCCGATTTGACCGTCGCCTGCTAACCAACCGGGCACTCTCAGCGCCCTTACAGATGCGGGTTTGAGCGCAGCGCAAGAGAGCGGGAGGGCGACACCCAGTGGGTGACAAAGAGAGAGGGCATTTCAGCTATCGTTCAACGGATTTCTGAAGGTCGATTTCCAAGGCTCGCGGGTGACCTCCGATGGCGGGCTTGTTCTCGTCCGAGAACTGGACGAGCGGCTCGGACTCGGCAAGCTGATCGACGAGCATCTGACGGATTCGCGACAAGGCTCGAACAAGAAGTTCCCGCTGGCCGATCTGGTGCGACAGTCGGTCTACAGCCGACTCGCAGGCTACGAGGATCTCAACGATGCGATTCGAGTGTCCGCTGACCCGACTTTTCGCCTGATCGGCTCAAAGAGGAACTGGGATCGCGGCGGGGCGCTCACCTCGCGACGGCAAAGTTTTGAGGCAGAGCTGCTGGCCAGTGAAGAGAACCTGCTTGGGTTGATGGCGGTGAACCGCGAATTGGTCGCTCAAGCCGAAGCGCAGGACCAGTCCGAGCGCGTCGTGCTCGATATGGACTCCACCGAGAGCCCGGTCCACGGTCAGCAGGAAGGCAGTGCCTACAACGGGCACTTCGAGTCCACCTGCTACCACCCGCTGTTGCTGTTCAACCAGCACGGCGATTGTCTGGCGGCGAAACTGCGAGCGGGCAACGTCTCCAGCGCCGAGGACTGGGATGAGTTGCTGCTGCCCGAGATCGAGCGCCAACAGGCCGAAGGGAAACACGTGACGTTCCGGGCCGACGCCGCCTTCGCCAAGCCGGAGATTTACGAAGCGTTGGAGCAGCGTGGCGTGGACTATGTGATTCGCATTCCGGCCAACAAGAACCTGGAGTTGGAGATCGAAGATATTCTGTTCCGCCCGCCGGGCAGGCCGAGCGCTAAGCCGCTGGTGCGCTACAAGAGCTTCCGCTATCAAGCCGCGAGCTGGTCCAAGCCCCGGCGGATCGTCGCCAAGGTCGAGCATCATCTTGGCGAGCTGTTCCCGCGCGCCGGATTCATCGTCACCAACATGACCCTTCCGAGCCGCTCCGTAGTGCGCTTCTACAACAAACGCGGGACCGCCGAGCAGTGGATCAAGGAAGGCAAACAGGCCACGAACTGGACGCGGCTGTCGTGCCATCGCTTTCGAGCGAACGAGGTCCGGCTGCAACTGAGCGTGCTGGCTTACACCCTGGGCAACTTGTGGCGGCGGTTCGGACTGCCGAGCAGGATCAAGAGTTGGTCGCTGACGACCTTGCAACACAGGTTAATGAAGACGGGCGGTCGGCTCGTCAAGCACGCCCGCTATTACTGGCTGCTGCTGGCGGAGGGGCATCTGAACCGGCGGCTGTTCGGTGACATGCTCAGGCGGCTCGCGGCGCTACCAGTGCCAGGCGGGTAGCTAGCGACGGGCTGCGACGGACAAGAGACGCCGAGTTGCTGAAGAGCGAACTACTAGGGAGCAGTATCGGCGAAAAGCCCCCCAGCGAGTTGGAACGCGGCGATGAAGCGGCATTCAGCGACCGAATCGGGGGCGAACGGGGCATCGACCGTGAGAGGAGAACCAAGGTCTTGCATCCGAGCCGCGGATGGGAGTACCCTGACCGTGTCGGGATGGCCAAAACGGAAATCCCGGTTAAGATGGGTCTGTATCGATGTCACTCCGGTCTGCTCTGCCACGGTGATCGTCTCGACTACGGCGTCCAGCATTGTCGGCGCGCCCGGCTTGTCTTGACTCGGCCACCACCACATGGGCTGCGGGCCGCTACTACGCTCGTGCACGATGTAGATGCCGTCCCAGGGTGCGATCTCACGAACGAGAGCGACGATCTCATCGGTGTTGGCCCAGATCATGGGAATGTACTCGTATGCCCCGCTCATGCCGAAAGCTCCTTCTTCCATCCCCTGCCTCACAAGAGCTTGCATCTTGCGGATCTCGGCCTCTGTAGCAGTCCGGCGGAAATCGTCGCCCATGACATCCCGACGCAACCTGCCGTGCCCGATGAGGAGTAGTGCATTCGGTCCGATGCCGTCGGCCTCCATGTTGGCCCGCTGGTCTCGAATCGGCCAGGGAGAACCGCCGTCCTGATTCGCCACGATCGTCGTAACGCCTTGCGCTACGAGGTTTGGCGCTGCGCGATAGCGTGGGTCGGAACTCGTCAGGCCGCGCTGACCCCCACCGTGCGAATGCACATCGATAATCCCGGGAGTCACAACCTTCCCTGATACATCCAGTACTCGACCGGCGGAGGCGCCTCGTAGCTTCCCGACGGCAACGATTCTGCGATCCCGGATCCCAACGTCGGCATAGAACCATGGGTTGCCAGTCCCATCAAGCACGCGCCCGCCAGTGAGCAGCAGTTCGAAGGGCTCAGTGGATGCTTCTCGTTGGGCCGTTGCAATCCACGGGGAGGCAAACAGAACGGTAACGATCCAGGTTATCGGGACGGTATTGCGAAACCATCGGGCCATGGGGCTCTCTCCATCGTTGTTCGCTGGAGTCTTTGCGGCAAAACGGATTCCACACATTCAGAGAGTATGAAGGAATGTTCCGCAAAGCGGGCTTCGGCGAAAGCGAACTCGCGGAAGTCACGGCGGTGCCGCGACGCTTGATCGTGACGACTGCGGAGCAGTCAGGCCCTGGACATAGTCCTGCTCCAGGTCGCGGAGCACGCGGCTACCACCACCGACGGTAACTCAGAGGAGCACCTCTGTGCGGGCTCGGACTTCGTCGTTCTAGGTGTCTTCCTACACGGAATCTCCTATGACTAACCAATTGCAGGTACTATATCGCTGGGTGCAGACTGGACCGTAGGCTTATCCTCTGGCCGGATCACGCCTCTTCGGTGACCTCGGGAACGTAGGATGGCGGCATTTCCAGATTCCGAAGCACGACGGCTGATTGAGCGCTGCAGCGCTGCAGTAGAGGATCCAGCGGAGCGGCTGGGGTTTGTTCTGCGCGCGGCTCGCGTCGTTGTAGAAGGTGCGTCAGCGGGTTCTCGAGGCAAGCTCTGGGGACGGCTGGGTCGCCGGATTGCCCGCCTCAAGGCTATTCGCCGGGTGTCGCCGCGGATCGCGAAATCCTTCCGGTTTGAAGACCGAGCGTTGCTGGCTCTACCGGTCTACCAAGGTGCGTCCCTGCGCTGGAAGTTCATGCTCGCGGCCGTGGGTCTGTTCGTGTTGTCTGCCCGACCCGCGGATGTTGCAACGCATGAGCCTGAGATCACCCCGCCACCAAGTGAACCCCTGGTCATCCCTGCGGTATCACGGCAGCCCAGGGCACAAAAGTTGGACGTGTGGCTGGTCGAAAACCAGGGCCAAACCGAACTCTACAGCAACGGTTTGATCATCTCGAACGAATGGTTGCGCCACACAGGCCCGCGCTCCTATGCGGTGTACTCGCGCGGTCCGGGCACCGAGTCTGTTGAAGTCGATCGCCGCGACCGTCCGATGGGACTGGTCTTTCACACCACCGAAAGTGACTTGCCTGCACTGGAGAGAAAGAACAATCAGTCAATCCGCTACGAGGGCCGGAAGTTGCTAGCCTACATCCGCAAGGAAAAGCTCTATCACTTCGTGATCGATCGCTTCGGTCAAGTTTGCCGTATCATCCCGGAAACCGAGCACGCCTATCATGCCGGCTATTCGCTGTGGGCTGACGGCGGGGAGTTTTACATCAATCTAAACCAGAGTTTTATCGGGATTTCGTTTGAAACGCGTCCGGGCGGGGTCGGCCCCGATCTTCCGCCACAGGAAGGCGTGACGGAAGCACAGTTCTCTAGCGCGCGTCTGTTGACCGAAATGTTACGTGATCGGTTCGGCATTCTGGAATCGAACTGTGTGACTCACGAGATGATATCCGTGAACCCGAACAAGATGCTCGTTGGTTACCACGTCGATTGGCGCGGCCGGTTTCCATTTCAACGAGTCGGCCTTCCCGACAACTACGAGGCTACGTTGGCGAGCGTCGCGGAGTGGGGTTGCCGTTACGATTCGCGATTTCTCGACGAGTTGGATGGGCAGGTGTGGCCGGGATTACGTCGTTCAGAATCGCTGTTCCGTCAAGAGGCAGCTTTGCGGGGCCTCCCAGTGAAGAAGTATCGCCGCCGACAGGCGAAGCTATTCCTTGCCTTGGTCCGTCGTGTAAGGGAAACGACTCCGGCGCTCACTTGGGCGGACCACGGCTCTCTCGCGGCGGTAGTCGACTACTAGTACGCAAGCACGCCGCGACAGGACGAACAAGGAGAATCGCATGTCCAAGAAGAACGTTAGGGGTCTTGACCTTGGTACGAGCCGTATCGTTGTGGCCAAACACGGGGAGGAAGGGTACGCATACGAGGATCAACTCAACGCCTTTGTTGAGGTTCCCTATTCCCGCATTGCAGCCGACATGATGAAAAAGAAACGTATTCCACACTTGGTCGACGGATCGGCATGCTACGCCTTTGGCTCCGGCTCCGCCCAGTTTGCCAGCCTGATGGAAGGCCAAACGAGACGCCCCATGAGCAGGGGCTTGCTCAACCCCGACGAACCCAAGAGCCTCCAGATGATCAGCAAGACGCTCGCCGATATGTGTGGCGAGGCCGAGTCGGATGGAAAGATCTGTTTCAGCGTCCCCAGTGCACCCCCCGGGCACGAAAGCGATCTGATCTTCCATCAGAACACGGTCAGGCAGATGCTGGAGAATCTAGGCTACACGGTCATGCACCTAAACGAGGGCTTGGCGGTCGTCTATGCGGAACTCGAGCAAGCCAGCTTCACAGGGATGGGCATCAGCTTGGGCGGCGGCATGTGCAACGTCTGCATCTCCTATCTCGGCATGCCGGCATTGACGTTCTGCACGGTCCGCGCCGGAGACTACATCGACCACAGCACCGCTTCGGTCACAAGCGAAACACCTACCTCGGTACGCATGTACAAGGAGAGAGGGTTCACTCTCAACGGTCTCTCTCAAAAGGGCCTCGACCAAGCTCTGTCGGTCTACTACGGTGAGATGATCCTCGGCTTAGTCGAGAGCTTGGAGCGCGAAGTGTCTCGCGCGACGTTGCCCGAGTTCGACGAACCGATCTCGGTTGCGTACAGTGGCGGTAGCGCGCTGGCAGGCGGCTTCCACAAACAGCTGGAACGGTCCATTAAGAGCATTGACCTGCCCTTTGAAATCGCTGAGGTCAAGATGTCGGAAGACCCGCTCAACAGCACCGCCCGAGGAGCGCTCATGGCGGCGACACTGGAGATGTAGGCGGCTACCAACCGTTCGCGTGAACTATCAGCGAGCGGCCCACCCAAGTTCGTACACTGAGGCGGCTTCGGCTCAGCCGAGAACGTTGAGGGGAGCTTCAGGCGGCCGACTAATTGTGCGAACGCGATTCGCAACAGCGCTACCTCAACGGTGTTGAAATCCAGACGCGCTACAAGGACTTTGTCCGACCGGAGGGTATTGGCCCCCCCCTCGCGTTGAACCTCTTGCGCCCTAACGCGAGGCGCTTGGAATGCGCAGCGCATCTTAAGGCTTTCAAGGCGAAGACGAGCGCCCGCCTCGCTGTTTTCACGAACCAACTCTAGGTTTTGGCCACGGCGGTGCCAACCACCTCGGAAGTCGCATTCACGCCGGATTCTGTCGCCCCGGTGCGATACCTGGCGGGAACAACCGATCCGTTGAACGATCCGATCGTACCACGCACGGGCCGTTGATTCAGCTCGCGTTTCGGCTCGGCCGATGACGGTCTGGGCGCTCGAACGAGTGGAACCTCATGCGATCCGGATATATCAACACCTTTGTTCGAAAGGTCTCTATCTAGTTCAATTCGTGAGACTTAGGAGCTAGCTCTGCTCGTGGTCGCGGAACTCAGAAACTGCAGATCGGCGATTTCATTGCCCAATGACTACTTTTGCTGATCGAGATGGGGCGGAACCCACTCTAAGGTTGACGTCGACGGTACCTAGTCTCGACCTAACCGGCACTCTCGCGTTCACCTGAAGAACCCCCAGAACCAAACTTGGTGCGGCGCCGGCATAGAGGACCTCGGCCTCAGCGCCGCCAATGGTGACCGAAACCGGTAGAATCGGCTTCGGCAGAGGAGGTGCTGCGATCGCCCCATCAACTCCCGGTGGCTCGGTGGACCCTTCGCCCGTCGCAAACAGCACGATGATTGAGCCGGGCGCAGCCGGGTTCTCGGGGCCATTTACCGAACCGTCCTGGTTGAGGATAGCGCCCTGTCCCGAACCAGTAGCATCGAGAGTGAAGATCCCTGGATTGCTTTCACTCACCGCTATTTGAGTGGGCTCGGAGCGCACTCCGAGGTATTCCACTTCTAAGGTTGCCCGTCTTGGGACACGCGCGTCAGCGTCTGCCACGATGCGATACGGTACGATCCCGCTGATCTGATTGGCGACCGAGAAGACCATGGGGGCCGGCACGCCATCAATCAAGATACGGGTTCCCACCAGCTCCGTTGTGAGGCGATCGTCTTCGCCTAATTGTGCGCTGCGGAGATCCTCGGGTCCTAGACCTTTACCGAAGATCGAAAAGATCAGACCGGGAGTCAGCGCGCTATGTGCCCCTGTGGACAAAGCGCTAAAACTAGCGCCGTGGACCACCCCGCGCCAGGCTATTTGCGGTCTTCTTATGACTGCGCACTGGTCAGCTCTGTTGATGCGCCGCAGACGCCGATTCCCTCTATCGCTGACATAGAGGTTCCCCGCTCCGTCTACCAACAAGCTTTCAATCGTGCCTAGCAAGGCGTCTGCGGCGGGTCCGCCGTCGCCCTCAAATCCCGCACAAGAAGGCAACCGAAGTCCTGTAATCGTGTTCAAGACTCCATCTGGAGTCAGCCGCCCAATCGTCGCACTAGTGCAGGCGAAAAAACCGACCATATAGGTATTGCCGGAGCCGTCTTGAGCCAGCGCCCTAGACTCGCCCACGAAGCCCTCAGTGCCGGGAAGGGGACTCACGACACCATCCGGGCCAATACTCCAGACACCGAGTCGATCGGCTTCTGTGAAAGACGGCTGGAAGCTCGCGGACACGATGAGATTGTCTTCAGCATCGAGGGTCATTGCGTAGAGAACATCTCTGTCAAAAGTACCGTCCGAAGACAAGCTCAGGTCCACGGCATCGATGGTTCCATCGGGAGCGACTTTGCGAATGCGACTTACTCTTCTTTGGCCCGCGTTTTGGAGGATGTAGAGGTTTCCATGTCGATCGACAACGATCTGTCGAAGGTTTTCGAGCTCAGCCTCCAGGGCGGGTCCCCCGTCGCCACAACCCCTGTCGAAACAAGAGAATCCTGTGCCAGCGATCGTGTTTATGATGCCACCGGTTTCCACTTTTCGAATGCTGCGGGGTTCAGCGATGTAGAGGTTTCCTTCGGAGTCCACCGCAACGTCTTCCGGCTCGCGCAGTCGAGCATCGGGCGCAGGTCCTCCGTCTCCGTCTCCGCCGAATACAGACTCGCCTGTCCCAGCTACCCGTTGCACGGTACCGTCAGGCATCAACGCGCGCACTCTATTGAACTCCTGGTCAACAAAGTAAACCTCGCCGCCTGGTCCGAGCGCCAAGCCCTTGATCCGACCGATCCGCGCCTCGAGTGCCGGGCCGCCGTCTCCGCGGGCCGCCGTCAACCCCACGCCTGCAACGACGACGAAACCTTCTTCCGTCGAGAAACGGCTGACCTGATCGCCAAGGAAGAAATAGAGTTCGCCCGACGAGTCGACAGAAAAGGAGAACGGGACGATCACGCCCGACTCAACGTCGGAGCTCACGACCGTCTCAAGCGTGTCGTCGGCGGCGACACGCCTCAGCAAGCCCGAGTACCTCAGCGGACCCTGTTCTCCCCAGTACAATCTTCCTTCACCGTCCAGTTCGATGCGTTCAGTCGGCCGAACGCCCGCATCCTGCCGGAGAGTATCGTCTGGACTCGAATCTCCGAACCCAGACCGAAGATAGGTTTCGATCACACCGTCCGGTCGAACGCGGCGAATCCGTAAACTCGTCCTCCGTCCCTCTAGGATGTAAATGTTCCCGACCGAGTCGACCGCCACATCCCTGGGCTTCCACAGAGGGGTTTCGGTAGCCAGACCCCCGTCTTCGGAAAGCCCGGCGACCCCAGTTCCGGCTACCGTCGTCAGCATCCCATCCGGCGTAATCTTCCGTACGACATGGTGCTGCAAGGCAGCGACATAGAGGTTGCCGTTCCCATCTACGGTGATGCTCATGTCAAGACCCAGAAAAACATCTATTGCAGGGCCCTCTGCCTCGAAAAAATCGCAGGTCCCCCCGATGCATCTCCACTGGGGGCGACTTCCGGCAAACCAACTGATGATCCCGTCCGGGGTCACTCGCAGAATGCGGTGCGATGCGCCGACGAAGTAGAGTGTGCCATCGGGAACTACGGCCATGGAGAACGCCCCAAGCCGAGAGGCCTCCTTTGCCGGCATCGGCTCCCGGTCAAGCGTTCGTTCCCCACCGCCAGCAAACGTTTCGATCACCCCCTCCGTCGTGACCCGCCGAACCACGCCGTGGCGGGTGTCAGCAATGTACAGAGAGCCATCGGGACCCACCCGCACGTCGGACGGACCGTAAAGTTCTGCATCCACCGCAGGTCCGCCATCGCCCACAGGAGTGCTTGCGCCGCCAGCTACAGTCTCAATGGTGCAAGGCCCGAGAGCTTGTGCGCTCACGAGAGATGGGGCTAAGTAGAGCACGAGAGCGGGCGCTAGGAATCGAAGTTGGGAGCAAGTGGGTGGAACCAGCATCATGTGCATTGCATTGTTAAGCATTTCTCGCGCCTTTCGTGCCGGTTGTCATTCAGAATAGGGGTTGACGAGTTCACACGACCGCTTGGCTTAGGCTTTTAACTTGACGTCGCTTGATTTGGTACATCGATCTACCCCCTTAGGCGAACCGACTGTCCACCAGGGTGAACAGCGGTCTGGTCTCTGTGTTGTCAGGCGTGTACAGCGGAAAAAGACGAACCGAGGGGACCAGTCACTCTGAGCAAGGCCTGCGACGAGAAGGTGGGAGATAGTTTGCCCAATCATGGGCCTGTGACCTGAGTGAACTGTACGGCCCCACGATTACTGTTGAGAACAACCGATGTCACTCGCTATGGTCCCCGAGTCCCGGCAGCCCACTGATGGGACTCGACTTGCGACGCCAGGCCTGGTTGCCCTTCTCGTCGGTCCGAGTTCTTAATGAGAAGGGTGAAACCGCGGCTCTGACGAGAGACCGGGAACGCTATGACCCACGAGCCTGGGTTGCGCCCAGCTTGCAATTCGCCTCGTACTTTCTTCTCGGCCGGGCGGTTGAGTCGGCTCGGGTTCTGGTCTCCAAGAGGCCGTGATCACGCTCAGGGTCCGAGATTATCTCATGCGGATCGCGTTCATCCTGTGGGATGCATGCCTTGCGTGGGCTCGTGGGCCTTGCCTAAGATCCTTACATGCTCAGCCGCCGCTCTTTCTTGCAAACCACATTGGGCGCCGCTCCAGCGATTCTCTCGGCACAGTCGCGCCGGCCCAACGTGCTGATGATCTCGGTCGACGATTGGAACGACTGGGTCGGTGTGCTCGGTGGCCATCCGCAGGTCCAAACTCCCCATATGGACCGCCTGGCCGAACGCGGCATGCTGTTCACCGACGCGCACTGCGCCGCGCCGATCTGCAACCCTTCGCGTGCCGCGCTGATGACGGGCCGCCGGCCCACGACCAGTGGTGTGTATGGAAACAGGCAGCCTTGGCGTCTCGCGATGCCCGATGTTGTTACACTGCCTCAGTATTTCCGGACGCAAGGTTACTACGCAGCAGGTGGGGGTAAGCTCTACCACCACGGCCAAGGCTACAACGACCCCCGCTCGTGGGATGCGTACTTCCATTGGAATCCGGATGCCCGCAAGAACGGCTGGTTCGATGGTTATAGCTTCCCGCCCGACCCGGAACCCGAGCGCCCGGTTACTCCGATGCCGTCGGTTTCCTGGCGGAACTTCGACTGGGCCCCGATCGACGTCGCCGACGAGGAGATGCCCGACTACAAAGTGTCGGGCTGGGCCGGTGATTTTCTGCAAACGCGCCACGAGAAGCCATTCTTTCTCGCCGCCGGCATGTTTCGTCCCCACATCCCGTGGTTCGTCCCGCGCAAGTACTTCGACATGTATCCGCTCGATGACGTCATCGTGCCACCGGTCAAAGAAGACGACCTGGCCGATCTTCCGCCGATCGCGCGGCAGTTCGCCTTGAACGAACCATCGCGGCACGACCTGATGGTTTCCACCGGCAACTGGGCGAAAGCCGTGCAGTCCTATCTGGCCTGCATCACGTTTTCCGACGCGATGGTCGGCCGCATGCTCGACGCGCTCGATTCGGGTCCGCACCGGGAGAACACGATCGTCGTACTGTGGTCCGATCACGGCTATCACCTGGGTGAGAAATGGCATTGGCACAAACAGGCCCTCTGGCATCGCGCCACGCATGTACCCCTGATGATGGCCGGGCGAGGTGTCACCGAGCCGGGCGGGCGCTGCGAACGCCCGGTGAGCCTTGTCGACGTGTATCCGACGATGGTTGAACTAGCGGGCCTGCCCCGGCCGGATGGCCTCGATGGGACCAGCCTCAAGCCACTGCTGGACGATCCCCATACCTCGTGGGAGCGCCCAGCCCTGACCACGTATTATCGGGGCAACCACGCCCTCCGCAGCGAGACCTGGAGCTACATTCGCTATCACGACGGGTCGGAGGAACTCTACGACCGCCGCCGGGACCCACACGAGTGGGTCAACCGGGCAGCCGACCCCGCGCTAGCAAACGTCACGAGCGACTTGGCACGTTGGCTTCCGAAACGAGAAGCAGAGGACAGTCCGTTTGCAAAGGATTACCGATTTGATCCGACGACCGTAACCTGGAACCCGAAGTAGGGGAGAGGGAACATCCTCGTCTCCGCACGGGCCGCCATGCCGGTGCTGATCCAGCAGGCAGGATGCGGATTCTGCGCTGTATCAGCCGATGCCGACAGGGGTGGATCGAGCGGCCCTTCGTGGACTGTCAAGGCGGTTGGAGGACGAGAGCTGCCCCGATTCGTGGTGGCTGTCAGAAACAGCTCCAGCGCCTCCCAGCGGCAGGTAGGGCTGCGTTCGGCGGAAGTCGCTTTGGTGCGTACTAAGGGGCCGCCCGTACCGCGATCGTGACATCTTTGCGGCTGCGGAGCTTGGTGCCGTCCGGGCATTCCACTTCTTCACACCCTTGCCCATACGACAAGACCGGCGTCTATTATGTCACCGAAGATCAACTCGTTGAAAACACGCTGAGAAAAACTTTGAAAAACCTGTGATGATTCGACTAGCGAGCCTAATTCGGGCTCTGTCTCCTGTAGGCCCTCGCGCGGGGTAGTGCTCAAGGGTTCCGCGTTAGATAGTCGTAGGCCGTCAACGCGTGCACTTTCACGAAGTAGATGAACTCTTCGATCTCGACGTATTCGTTCACCGTGCCCATCCCTCGGTTCATCGGACCGTAGTAGTAGCTAGGGATGTTTCGCTCGCGCCACCACGTGAGGTCAGAACCTCCGAGACTGATGATCGGCGCCGGCGCGTAGCCCTGCAGCCGTTTCGCGTTGTCTTGCAATAGCCACACTACCTTGTGATTCGGGTCGCTCCAGATCGGTTCTTGCCGGTTGATCACCCGCATCGACGACTCCGGCCGGCGGTTGGCGATCTCTTGTGCCTTGTCGATCACCTGAGATGTTGTCAGGCCTGGCGGGATGCGGATGCTGACTTGGAACTCGCAGCTCCGAGCGATGACGTTGCGCTTCACGCCGCCGTGGATCGGTGCGACGTTGACCGTGAGCTTGTCTAGTAGCTTCGAGCCACCGGGTCCTAGAGCCTTGTCGGCGGCAGACCCCGCAGCGCTGAGAAGCTGCGAGACTTCAGGCGGCGCGGCGCCCTGCAGTTCGCGGAGTTCATCGAGTTCGGTGATGATGTCAGCGGCGATTCGTACGGCGCTCTTGCTGAGGTTCTCATAGGCGCCGTGAGCACCGGGCGTTACGACTTTGAACTCGAGTGACGTGCTGCCCTTCTGTCCGAAGCGCAACGTGTGGCGGCTGCTCGGCTCGGCGGTGATGCAGCAGTCACCGAGCACCTCGGGTGCGTGCTTCACCAGGTATCCGGCACCCCACTCTCCACCGGACTCTTCGTCGGAGGTCAAGGCCAGCGTCAGCTCCCCCTTTAGGCGTTCGCGCAGGCGCGACAGATAGCCGTAGGCGAAGAGCATCGCCGTGGAACCGCTTTTCATATCGGCGGCCCCGCGACCATAGATTCGGCCATTCTCGACGCGCCCGCTCCACGGGTCGTGTATCCAGCCGGTGGTGTCGGCCACTGGGAAGACATCGAGGTGCCCGATGAGGCTGAGATGGTTGCCCGGATGATTGAAGTTGAGGGTGCCGACGATGTTCGGCATGTCCTCCCGTCCGGCGACCGTGCGGTGTGTGAGGTCTTGGTCCCTCAGACAGCGGGTGACGTGTGCGACGGCAAGACGGGTGTCGCCGGGCGGGTGCGGACTCTTCGCTTGAATGAACTCCGACAAGAAGCGGATCAGCCGGTCCCGATCGCGGTCGATCCAGTCCAGCAGTAGTGACTTGTCGTCGGTCCGCGCGGACGAAGCGCTGGCGCTCCGGGCCAGCAGGGCCGGGCCCGACATGGTCATGAGTGTTCTGCGTGTCAGCACGGTTGTCGTATCTCGGGAAGCTGGGTAGCCTCGATTCTGACAGCTCGGGTGCGGGGTGGCAATGGAGGGCCGGTAAGTCCCCAAAAGCATCCCAAGTCACTAGATCCTCCCTGACGTTAGGACCTTATCTGGAGGAACCCGGCGGGATGAGGGCACAGGGAGGGGGAGGAAGCCGATCGCCGGGTTGCTTTGGATAAGGGCGTTTGAAGGAAGCCGCTCGCGCGGCGGACGCGGTCAAGCTGGCAGGGCTATGGGGATTGAATCGGGTTTTCGTGCCTTCGGGCGCGGTGGTTTCGGGTTGGGGACTACCACGAGGGGACAGAAACGCTGTTTTCCGACAGGGCTGGAGACATCCGAGAAGCGACGCTGGCGGACTCGATGGCAGTTTGGGTAGGCGCATCGGTGAGTGAGGCGCACCTCGACGCAGCGCGTCGGTCGACGCGTGAGTTGAGTCAGGCAGGGAGTGAATTCAGGACGTGTCAAAGTATTTTCCTTCCTTTTGCTGCAGCTGCCAGGCGTCGAGCCTCTCGAGCAGCATCATGGGGCCGCCGCAGAGCGGACAGGTCCAAGCGACGGGTTCACGCTTCTCCCTCGGCACGGCAGGAACCGAGGAGCTGGCGTCGGTCGCCAGCAATTGCTGGCACAGCGGCAACAAGGCTCCTCGCTTGCGAGGGGAGAGGAAGCCGAAGAAGCGGATGCGCACGAAGCGGGGCGGCAGCACGTGCTGCAGGAACCTCCGAAGGAACGCTTCGGCCGTCAACGTCATCAGTCGTTGCTTGTTGCCGTGAGCGTAGTCTTTCCAGCGGAAGGTGACCTTGCCGTCGGCGAAAGCGACCAAGCGATGGTTCGAGATCGCGACGCGGTGGGTGTAGCGGGCCAGGTAGTTGAGAACGTAGCGTGGCCCACCGAAGGGCGGCTTGGCGTAAACGACCCAGTCCTGTTGGTGGAGCGAGCGCACGAACGAGCGGAACGCTTTTTCTTGCCGCAGCGGCTTCAGCGCGCCTGGCAAACAGAGTTCGTTGTTGTGATAAGCGCGCTCGAGAGCGTCGACGAACTTACCGCGGAAGACGCGGCTCAGCGCCTTCACGGGCAGGAAGAAACGGCGATGGGAACGGACCCAGGCCTTGTGATCGGGCGAGAGACCGCCGGCCGGGACCACGCAATGAACGTGCGGGTGGTGGACGAGAGTCTGACCCCAGCTGTGCAGCACGCTGAGGAAACCGATCTCAGCGCCCAGGTGTTTCGGGTCGGCAGCAAACTCCAGCAGAGTCGCTGCAGAGGTGCGGAACAACAACCCGTACAGCAGTCGCTTGTTGTGAAACGCTACGTCCGCCAGCTGCCGAGGGATCGTGAAGACCACGTGAACGTAGGCCACCGGTAGCAGCTCACCCTCGCGTGCAGCGAGCCACTGGTCCCTCGCGCCAGCCTGACACTTGGGGCAATGGCGATTGCGGCAGGAGTTGTAGGAGATGGCCGCGTCGTAGCCACAGCGGGTACAACGGTCGCGGTGTCCGCCCAACGCCGCCGTACGACAGCGTTCGATGGCGCTCAGAATCTTGCGATGAAGTCCGTTGAGTCGAAACCGCTGTTGGAATCGATTGCCTACCGCGCGAATGATGTCAGCCACCTCGAAGGGTGGCCGTTTCACCTCTTCTTCTTATGGAGCTTCTTGGACCGCTTGACCTGGTCCGGACTCGAGAACTCCGCTTGATCGATCGGCGTCCCCGCCGCTTTGAGATGCCGCTCGGACAGATGCAGGTAGATCGACGTGGCCTTCAGCTCGGCATGGCCGAGCAACGCTTGTAGCGTCGGCAGGTCGGCTCCTTGTTCGAGCAGATGCGTGGCGAAGCTGTGCCGCAGCAAGTGCGGGCGAACGGGTTTGTCGATGCCCGCTCGTTCCGCTGCCTCTCGGCAGGCCAACCAGGGCACCTTCGGAGTGATTGGCTTGTCGACTCGCCAGTTTCTGATGGCACCGGGAAACAGATACGTCTTGGGTTTCATCCAGCGGTAGTACTCGCGCAAGGTCTCCAGCAGCTTCGGACTCAGCGGCACGGACCGATCGCGGCCGCCTTTGCCGTGACGGATGTGGACGAGCATCCTCTCGCTGTCGATGTTTTCCACCTTGAGGTTGCAGAGTTCTGCTCGACGCATCCCGGTCGAGTAGAGCGTCATCAACATGGCGCGATGAAACAGGTTGCTGGCCGATTCGATCAGCCGCACCGCTTCTTGTTGGGTCAGGATGATCGGCAGCTCTCGCGGTTTCTTGGGGTAGGGAAACTCCTCGGTTTTGCAGAAGAAGAACCGCAGGCCTGCAGTGTGCAGGCCGACGGTACGGACGCCCATCCTCCTCTCCGTTAGCAAGTACGCTTGGTACTTTCTTGGGGTAGGGAAACTCCTCGACGGGATAGTTCCGCCTTAACGTTTTGCAGAAGAAGAACCGCAGGCCTGCAGTGTGCAGGCCGACGGTACGGACGCCCATCCTCCTCTCCGTTAGCAAGTACGCTTGGTACGTGCGAATCTCGTCCAGGCCGAGCTGATCCGGAGGACGGCCGAAGTGCTTGGAAAAGTCTTCGACCGTCCTCATGTAGTTCCTGATCGTGGTCTGGGCGTAGTTGCGACGCTGGAGCTCCTCCAGCATCATCTGACGTAAACGGGTCACTGGGACACCTCCTTCGTTGGTGTCCCGACCTTACTCTCAACCAGGCGCCACTGCTGATGGAACGCTCACGCGCAGCGTCCGCCGCGCGAGCGGCTTAGTTCTAACGGCGAAGGGTTGATCCAGGCCACTTGTTTAACCCTTACGTACGAGGGAGGTTCCAGATCCGGCCGGTCGAACACTACGGCAGACAGGCAGTGGCGGTAACTGGCAATCATTTCATCGTTTATCATCATTGTTCATCCAGGTTGATACTTTTGCCCCCACAGCAACTGCCCACGAACGGCGTCGTCTCGTACGCGACAACGGTCAAGCGCGACTGGCTCGACTACAACGACCACATGAATGTCGCGTACTACGTTATGGCATTTGACCTTGCAATTGACGCATTCACAGAAGTGATTGGTCTTTCCCGCGAGTACGTCGAACACAGGCATCGCTCGACGGTCGCACTCGAGTCGCACATCACTTATCGCCGAGAGGCATCGCTGGGTAACGAACTGCGCATCGACACCCGCGTCATCGATTTCGACGGAAAGCGAGCGCATCTCTGCCAAGAGATGTATCGCGGTGATCAGTTGCTCGCTACGCAGGAAACGCTGTCCATCAGCTTCGATACAGCCGCTCGAAAGTCTTGCATGTTCGACGACGCGATTGCCCAAGGCTACGAACGTATGGTCGCGGCCCAGAGCAAACTACCTGTGCCGACCTGGCTCGGTCGCAAGCAGGCGACGCACTCCGTGGGGATCCGTCGCAAGTGACCTACCCTTCGTGATTGTTCTGCAGGGGCTCCTGCTGAGCGCGATGACTTACGCTGCGGATTCGCACCGACATCGCGGTGTCGCGACCCTATTGCGAGGTTCGTCCCAGGGGGCTTAGTCCTGCTCGCAGCCGCGGAACTCTTAGTACGAGTTCTCGAGCGACGTGGATGAGGCGTCGCGGTGTCACGTCGCAGCTCAGGAAGCTATTAGTGGGTTTCATGAGGAGTCGAAGGGAGCCAGGGGAAGCAGATCGGGTGGACGGAGAAGCAACTCCGCGGCCGAGAGCCATGCGACGATTCGCAGCAAGCCACAGTGGCAGCGAGGGCAACGCCGCTCGACGGCCCGTTGCTGTTCGTCGCTGAGCATCGCGGGAGGGGGGATCGAAGCATCGGCGCGCCGTTGGCGACACTTTGCCGGCGCCGCCGAGCGATGCCGATGAGCGAGCAGACCGAAGGAGCGGATGCGGACAAAGCCTCGCGGCAGTACATGCAGCAAGAAGCGCCGCAGAAACTCGACCCCGTCCAAAGAGACCGTCTGGGTGCGGGGGCCGCGACGAGAAGCGCGGCGCACCTGAATGACCATCCGCCGGCTGTCGATGTCTTCGCTCGACAGTGCCAAGACTTCGGCCAGACGCAAGCCCGTGCCGTAGAACCGATTTTTCGGGGTATGCACTTAACTCCCGACGACCCCACACCTTGTGGTCGGCGACTGCGGCGACCGCACCCTCGAGGGGCCATCGGGCAGCGGTCGTGGGTCCTACAGCCGCCGCTCATTGCGCCCCGCGGGGGGACGGCAGCGGTTGAATTTGAAACCTGAAGGCGAAGCGCTCTTGAAACTCCCCCAGCGTGCGCGAATGGTCCTCCAGAGCCCGGATACTAGACCTTGGGGCTTCGGGAGTCAAGTGCATACCCCATCCGATTTTTTGCGGCCGGCCCTTGATAATGAGTAGCGCCGGCCGTAGCACGCTGACGCCCCAACCCGTGGCAACGTTGTCCCTCCAAGTCCATCCGTGCACGGTCGCGGTTTAGCCTCTCTGTTGCGATCGGAGCGCTGCTCCCCTCTATCTCCCGCGTTTCTTCCCTACAAGAAGTACCGGTCTTTGGCCGATACAACTGAAAGACAGTCTCGCCGCGGACGCCCGCCCGTGTAGAGCGTCCGCATTGGGAAGAACGCTAGAAGGATTGGGGTAAACCATGCCAAAGAAGAAACTGCTCGTCCTATCTCTGATGATTGTGCTGGCCGGTTTTAGTGGAGTGGCTTATGGCCAAGCGACCGACGGTAATATTGTCGGATCCGTTCTCGACTCCAGTGGCGCCGCCATTCCGGCAGCCACCGTTGACCTCGAGAACACGGCCACGGGAATGAAACGGCGCACGAAAGCGAGCGCCATCGGCCTGTACCGGTTCAGTCACGTGCCGGTAGGCGACTACCGTCTCACAGCCGTATCGAAGGGGTTTTCGGCGTCCACGCTGGAGCATGTCGGGGTCACGCTGAATCGCACTACCACGGTGAACATCGATCTGGCGGTGGCCGAGACCCGCACCGAGGTAACCGTCACGGACGCGCCGGCATCGATCGACACGACCAGTTCGACGATCGGCTCCTCGTTCAGCAGCAAGCAGGCGCTCTACGGCCCCAGCGCCGACTTGGAGTACGGCGTGCTCAATCTGTCGCTGCAAGCCGCCGGGGTCACAAGCAGCGGCGGGCTCGCCCAAGGCGACGGGCCCTCGGTCGGCGGGCAGCGCGTACGTCAGAACAACTTCACCGTCGAGGGTGTCGACAACAACCGCAAAGACGCCACCGGACGCAGTATTAACGTCCCCAACGAAGCCGTCGCCGAGTTCTCGATGCTGCAAAATCAGTATGGCGCCGAGTTCGGGCACTCGACCGGCGGACAATTCAACATCGTCATCAAGAGCGGTTCGAACGAGACGCACGGGTCAGCCTACGAGTACTTCCAAAACCGCAACTTGAACGCCATCGACGAGGCGGACGCGCGGCAGGGCATCCGCGAGAACTCGCGCTACGACAACAACCGCTTTGGCGGCACTGTCGGCGGCCCCATCGTCAAGAACAAGCTGTTCTACTTCGGCTCGTTCGAGTACAACCCCATCGGCCAGGCAACCGCGCCCAACAGCGCCACCATGGCCCCGACAGCCGAGGGCTACCGGCTGCTCGAGGCCATGCCAGGCGTCTCGCAAAACAACCTCGGGGTTGTACGCGACTTCGCGGGCGCGGCGCCGACAGCGAGCACGAGCACCTCGGTCTCCGGCATCGACATACCAATCGGGGTTCTGCCCATCAGCTTCCCGACGTTCCAGAACAACTACAACTGGCTGGTCGCCATGGACTACACGGCCTCGACGCGCGACGAAATCCGGTTCCGCTACATCGACGATTCCTCCGACGCCATCGACCCAACCATCAACCCCAACCTGCCGGCGTTCTCGCAGCAGCGAAGGGTGCGGGCAAAGCTGGCCACGCTGTCGGAGTACCACACCTTCGGTCCCAATCTGCTGAACGAGCTGCGCCTCAGCTACAACCGCTTCGGCGAAAACGTGCCGGCCGGCAACTTCAGCTTTCCCGGCCTCGATGCGTTTCCAAACATCCGCATCGAGCAGGACCTCAACATGCAACTCGGGCCCACCGAGACCGCGCCGCGCTCGGTCGTGCTCAACACCTATCAGCTCGTCAACAACACCAGTTGGATGCAGGGACGTCACCTGGTGAAGTTCGGCATCGACGCGCGCAAGCACATCGCGCCGACCAACTTCGTCAACCGGGTGCGCGGGGACTATCAATACTCCGGGCTCGGTCGTTACCTGCTCGACTTCAACCCGGACATTCTGGCTGAGCGCAACGCCGGCGGCATCCCCTATGACGGTAACCAGATGAACTTCTACTGGTACGTCAACGACGAGATCAAGCTGCGCCGCAACCTGACGCTGAGCCTCGGCATCCGACACGAGTACAAGGGTGTACCGACGGGCGACAAGCTGCAGGCGCTCAACGCGGCGTCGAGCGTCCCTGGGGTGTTGGAATTCCGTGAGCCGCGCGCCCAGAAGGCGAACTTCGCGCCGCGCGTCGGCCTGGCGTACTCGCCGGGCGATCGCGGGAATACCGTTATTCGCGCCGGATTCGGGCTGGCGTACGACAACTACTTCGATAACTTGGGCGCTTTTACGAAGCCGCCCCAAGTCGAGAACACGTTCCGCGTCGACAACACCACCGACATCCCCAACTTCCTGGCCAATGGCGGCATCCGCCCCGATCAGCGTCCCGACGAGATCGACGACACCACGGCGCGCGCGCTGACGTCCGGGTTCATTCCCGACCAGCACCTGCCCTACTCCATCCAATGGAACTTCGGCGTACAGCGCGTCCTGGGTCGCGACTACACGGTCAACGTCCGCTACCTCGGCACGCGCGGCGTTCGACTGTTCACGCAGAACATTCTGCCGCTGCGCGCGCGCGTCAGCGCCACCAGGAACCTGCCAACCTACCTGTCCGGGCCCTCGCAGAGCGAGCTGGACGCCCTGGCGGTCACGCTGGACGACCTGAACTCCGAATTATTCTTCTTGCCCGAGTTCGCACAGAACGGTTTCGGGCCGGTCATCTTCTCGTTCTCGAATCGTGGCAACTCGATCTATCACGGGCTGGCCACCGAAGTGACCAAGCGCTTCTCGGGCGGGCTGCACTTCCACGGCGCCTGGACCTGGAGCCACAACATCGACGACAGCACGGCCGACCTGTTCTCGACCCTGCTTTCGCCGCGGCGTCCTCAAGACTTCCAAGACATGCGCAACGAGCGCGGCAACTCGTTTCTCGACCGCCGCCACCGCTTCACCATGACGTGGCTCTGGGAGACGCCGTGGATGAAGGGCAGTAACAACTGGGTCAGCCGGAACATCATCGGCAACTGGATTCTCAGCGGCATGTATACCGCCGAGTCGCCGACCTTCGCCACCGTGCAAAGCGGCACCGATTCGAACCTGAATCTCGATGCCGCAACGGACCGGGTGGTGGTAAACCCGGCCGGGACCGACGGCGTGGGCAGCGGCATCGTCCCGCTCGCCAACAGCGACGGACAGACCGTAGGCTACCTCGCCCAGAACCCGAACGCCCGCTACATCACGGCGGGCCCGGGCGCCTGGGCCACCGGCGGACGCAATACCCTGCCCTTGCACGGCATCAACAACTTCGACATGGCGGCCACCAAGCGCTTCGTGATCGGCGATGTGAAGGCCATCGAGCTGCGTGGCGCGTTTTACAACGCTCTAAACCGCCCACAATATGTGCCGGGAAGCTTGAACTCGGTGCAGCCGGTGCCATCGAACGCAACCCGCAACAACCTGATTCCGGACAACCCGGTGTTCAATGATCCGACGCGTGTCTACCGCAGCCACGCAAGGGTCGTCCACCTGGTATTGAGGTTCGTGTTCTAAGCTCTCTCAACGTCACATTCGCAAATGGGCGGAGAGCAACCTCCGCCCTGCCTGTTTACAGCGACCGGCTCCGTGTCGGCGCCATAGCGAGCTACGCCCGCCAGGAATTCCTACATTTGCCAAATGAAACCATCGCCAATGAAGCAGCGCGGATCTGTACCATGCCCCTGGGCGAGCCGCGAAGCGGCGTTGGATGGAAGCCTTGGGGGAAGGCAAAGCCGAAACCCAGGGTCCCGGCCCCCTAAGTCCCCCGAGCCCTGGAAGGGGCGACGGAGAATCGACAAGACGGCCCGCTGCGGCGTCGCAATATGCCACGCCGGCGATCCCCTCTTGCCAACAGCCCATCTGTCAGCCACAGGCGGCGCGCAGCTCGGCAGTGGGTGGCACCTGGCACGCGACAAGTTGTCACTGCCATGGGCACTTGCTAACTCCTTCTCTTCTAAGTGTTTAGACCGGAAGGCGCGGGTTGGTGCCGACACCGGGCGGGACAAGTTGTCTCTTTGCGCGCAGTCTATCAGTACCACATAACCCCTTTCATTTCAAACTGATGGCCAAGCTTGACCAAGTGGCACGGTGAGTGCTCTCTACTCAGCGGCAGTCAGAACCGAACCGCCTGGAAGGAAGACTAGGAATCATGACTCACAAACTCTTCACATTTGCTTTGCTCATCCTCTGGAGCAGTTTGCCCTTGGTTGGTCAGATGACCAAGGCCAGCCGTGGACGGATGCACACGGGGTCGCGCGCGAAGCTCGCTCAGGAATTGCGAGACCGACGCGGTGACGAAACCGTCGACGTGATCGTGCGGTTCAAGAAGTTCGCACAGGGGGAGCGCCTCGAAAAGGCGCGGGCGCGCCTGTCGCCAAGGGTCATGCGCAGTAGGGGCCAGCGGAGGACCCGGCTCGATGTGATTCGCAGCAGCGCTTACAGCGTCAAGGCGGGCGAAATCGAGAACTTGGCCAACGACCCCGATGTCGAGTTTGTCGCGCCGGACCGCGAGGTTCGAGGTTCGCTCGATCACGCCACGCCGGCCGTCGGGGCGGATCTGGCGCTCCAGTATGGCTGGGACGGAAGCGGCATAGGGGTTGCCGTGATCGACAGCGGCGTCATGCTGGTCGACGACCTCAAGGACGCGGTGGGCTCGAACTCCCGCATCGTTTACGAAGAGAGTTTCCTGCCCGGTGACGGGAAAGGTGGAGACATCGACGACCACTACGGGCATGGCACGCACGTCGCGGGCATCATCGCCGGCAATGCAATCACCTCAAGCCCGGACAAGAATGACTACCCGGTTTCGTTTCGGGGAATCGCCCCCAGCGCCACACTTCTCAATCTGAGCGCGCTTGATGCGAACGGCGTCGGCTCGGACAGCTCCGTCATCGCCGCCATCCAGCGCGCGATCGAACTCAAGGATCAGTACAACGTCCGAGTGATCAATCTCTCCCTCGGCCGCCCGGTGTTCGAGAGCTACCAGGACGACCCGCTATGTCAGGCCGTGGAGGCCGCCTGGGAGGCCGGCATCGTGGTGGTTGTGGCCTCCGGCAACCTGGGCCGCGACAACTCGTTCGCCAACGAGGGCTACGGCACGATCACTTCGCCGGGCAACGACCCGTACGTCATTACGGTTGGCGCGATGAAGACGAGGGACAGCGCCGCGGTCAGCGATGACGCGATCGCCAGTTACAGCTCCAAGGGACCGACAGTGGTCGATCACATCGTCAAGCCCGACTTGGTGGCGCCGGGCAACCGCATCATCTCCACCTTCAAGCAAGGTGGCTACCTCGATACGACGTATCCCTCCACTCTGATCGCGAAGAACTACTACGACCCCTCGGAGAGTTTCGCCCCGTCGGATCTTTACTACCGGCTCAGCGGCACCTCAATGGCGGCGCCTATGGTCAGTGGTGCGGTCGCCCTGCTGCTTGAGAAGGAACCGAACCTCAACCCTGACCAAGTCAAGGCCCGACTGATGAAGACGGCTTCGAAAGCGTTTCCGGCTTCCAGCATCGCCACCGATCCCGTCACCGGCGAGACGTTCGTGAGCCAATACGACATCTTCACGATCGGCGCAGGCTACCTGGACATTCAGGCCGCTCTTGCCGTCAACGAAGTCGCACCGCCGGGCTATACAGCCGAATCACCCACTGTTGTCTACGACCCGGAAACGGGCCAGATCTTTTTGGTCAACGGCTCCTCGGCCATCTGGGGAACCTCTGCCATTTGGGGAACCTCTGCCATTTGGGGAACCTCGGCTGTTTGGGGCACGACCGTGTTTGTGGAGGCCAACTCGGCGATCTGGGGCACGTCGGCCATCTGGGGCACCAGCGCGATCTGGGGCACGGAAACTGCCGAAGGGTTCTCCGCCATTTGGGGCACCGAGTCGCCCTTCGCTAACTCCGCCATCTGGGGCACGGCTGACACGGTCGAGGCGGTGAATGTACTCGTCCAAGGTGAGGAGTAGCTATGAACGCTCCTGATCAACGGTAAAACGAGATGACTTCAAGTACGGCGACTGCTGACCTACACCTCAAGGTCGCCGTCGGTGGCGATCGATAAGGGAGCGAGCCATGTCCCCATTGGAGAACGTCATGAAGAGCCTAGTCCTTCTTGCGGCACTTGTGATGAGCCTGGGACCGGCGGCGGCCTCCGCGAAAAAGGGCAGCTCCATGAACCCGGAAAGCCAAGCTGCCTCGCAAGCCAAGATCGCACCCCAGCTCCTGGACGTGCCGGGCGGTGAGACGGTGAACGTGATCGTCCAGTTCAACAAGAAGCCGACACGCGGCGTCCTCGACAAGTTGGTCGCGAAGGGCTGCGAGCTCGAAGAGGAACTAACCTTGATCAAGGCGGTCGTCTTTTCGCTGCCCGCCTCGTTGTTGGCGGACGTGGCCGCCGAGCCCTCAGTCGTCCGCATCTCGCCGAACGGGCCCGTCAGCGGGTTGATGTTCCACGCAAACGGGACCTTGGGGGTCGATCTCGTCGCTTCCCGGTTGAGTCGGACCAGTATGGCCGCACCGATGGTCAGCGGCGCGGTTGCGTTGATGCTCGAGAAGAGTCCCGGCCTCACGCCCGATCAGGTCAAGGCCCGTTTGATGAAGACGGCCTCCAAGACATTCCCGATGCTGACCACGGCAAACGACCCGGTGACGGGCGCGCCGTTTACCAGCTACTACGACATTTTCACCGTCGGTGCGGGCTATCTCGACATCCATGCCGCCCTGTCGGAGAACGGTCAAGCCGGCGGACTGGCCCTGTCACCGAGGGCGATCTTCGACTCGCAGACCGGCGAGGTCTCGCTCGTGTTCGACAACGGCGTGATCTGGGGTACGGGCGTCGTAAGGGGTACCGGCGTTGTGTGGGGTACTCAGGTGTTCGCCAACGGTGTGATTTGGGGTACCGGCGTCGTGTGGGGTACCGGCTCTCCCGAAGGCACGGGAGTCATCTGGGGTACGGGTGACACCGTCGAGGCCATGTCGGTGCTCGTTGTCGGCGAGGAGTAAATCCCGACCAATCGGTGAGGTACCGACGGTGATATCGCCGCCGAGAACGTACTCATCAACTGCCAACGTAAGAAGGGAGAGCTTCTCAACGATGTTTGTCAATCATTGTCTTGAGGACACGCCGAGCCTCCCTGAACGCTCTACCGTTCAGGTGGCTACCTCTAGCAGACGTACGGGAAAGCGTGTCCAGAAGTACCACCCAGTAGGGTTCAGGGTCGAGATCCTCGATCGTTTTGTCCCCCCTGTGTTTCGAGACGCTTCTTGGCGTCCTCAGCGCCCGCAGGCAGGACGCTGATCGACGTGAGCGACACTGGCAGTGGAGCACTCTGCACCTTCCCGCTGTCGATCGGCTCAGTCGTTACCGTGGCCGGAGAGCTTCACAACGTCGATTCCTGTTTCAACTTTACAGTGCGTTCCAGTGTCTCCCATTGCCTGTCGCAGGAGGACGAGAGCTTTCGCATCGGCTTTGCGTTCCTGGAGGAGGTTCAGTACCGGGACCTGGAGTGCGCGCACGAGGAGGGATTCGCTCTCGATCTGGATAGGGATTGGGAGCTGTGAGCATTACGCCCGATCCCGCATGCGCTTAACTCGCCCGGTTCTGTCTAGCGGGGTGATCGAGCGGCCCACGTAGGCGCCGGTCAGGCACGCGTTCCGTCCGCAAGCCTGTTGGGGTACACTCTAGGTGGTCTACTGGACCGCGACTCGGGAGGGCCCTATGCGGCGTGCGTCGATTCTCTTTGTCTTTGTTCTGCTGGTGGTTCTGGCCGGCGGACCGGATCTGTTTTCCACACGGGCGAACGGGACGTTTCAGGTGGTGCACGGCTGGCCGACTTTGCCCGATGGGTTTGCACTGGGGCAGACCACGGGCCTCGAAGTCGACTCGAAGAACCGCGTGCTGGTGTTCCACCGCGGGGCGAGTCCGATCATGGCCTTCGACGGGCCGAGCGGCAAGCTGCTGGCCTCGTGGGGCGACGGCATGTTCGGTTCGGCGCACGGGTTGACGGTCGACCACGAAGACAACGTCTGGGTGACGGACGGAAAAGACCATCAGGTTTTCAAGTTCAGTCCCAAGGGCAAGCTGCTGATGACCTTGGGCGCGAAGGGCGTGCCCGGGCTTGACGGGACGCACTTCAACCGTCCGACCGACGTGCTGGTGGCGCCCAACGGCGACATCTACGTCACCGACGGCTATGGCAACCGGCGTGTCGCACAGTTCGACTCAGCCGGCAAGTTCATCCGCGATTGGGGCAGCGAAGGCGACCAGCCGGGCCAGTTCGTCAATCCACACGGCCTCGCGATGGACAAGGCCGGCAAGCTCTATGTCGCCGACCGCGAGAACTCGCGTATCCAGATCTTCAGCTCTGACGGTAAGTTCCTCGATCTGTGGAAGAGCAAAGAGTTGGGGCGGCCGTGGGGACTCGACGTTGCCGACGACGGTTTTCTGTATGTGGCCGATGGCGGAGACCTGCAGCCAGATCCCCCGAATCGCAATCGCGCGATGCGGCTCGACCTGACAGGGAAGATCCACGAGACCTGGGGCTCGTTCGGCAGCGCTGACGGCCAGTTCTACTGGGCGCATGACATCGCGGTCGGGCCCGACGGCGCTGTGTACGTCTGCGACGTCAACGTCGGCATGCGCGCTCAGAAATTCGTGCGACGGTAAACGACGGTCCCGGCGAACGCTCGCTGCCGGTTCCCGCGTGTAGGGGCACGGCATGCCGTGCCCGCGGGCCCCCGCATATCGGACCCCACACTTCCTCAAGTGGAGACAGTTATGGATCTCGATCGACGTGACTTCCTAGCAGCCGGAGGCTTGAGTTCGGCCCTGTTCTTCGGCTGTAGCCCGGCGGATTCACGGACCGGCGAAACCCTTCTCACTGCTGAAGAAGCCAGCTTCGAAACCGCGCGCGAGGCCTTCCCCTGGTCGAAGCACCAGACCTTTCTCAACAACGCAGGCAGACATCCGTGCGGTGTTCATGCCGTCACGGCCGCGCGCCAGTACTTGGACTTCATCCTCAACGGGCCCGGCCAAGGCGGCATGCCCGTCGGCGAGAGTGTTTTCGAGGAGGTCAGGCAGCTCTACGGCCAACTCGTCAACGCCAAGCCGAGCGAGATCGTCTTCGTGCAGAGCACGCTGACGGGCGAGAACCTTGTCGCCGCCGGCCTCGGACTGCACTCCGGCAAGGGCAACGTCGTGATCGACGAGCTGCACTATCACGGCGGAGCCTACATCTACCGAAAGCTCGCGGAGGCGGGCCTCGAGCTGCGCGTGATCAAGCAGCGCGACTGGGTCGTGCCGATCGAGGAATACGAGCGGGCCATCGACGGCGACACCAAACTCGTCTCGATCACGTTGGCGTCGAATATCAACGGCTATCTGGCCGAGTCGAAGGCCATCAGCGACATCGCCCACGCCAACGGCGCCTATGTGTATGCGGACGTCGTGCAAGCGGCGGGTTGCATTCCGGTCGACATGCGCGCCATGGGCATCGACTTCGCGTCGACTTCGACCTATAAGTGGCTGATGGGGCTGCGGGGCCTGGGGCTGTTCTATGTTCGCGAGGAGTTGCAGGGCGACGTGCTCAAGCCGATGATGTTCGGCGACCGCCAGTACGCGAATTTCGAGTACCACTACTTCCCGGGCGGGCCTCCAGGCGACGCGCCCATCAGCTATACGCCCCGCGAAGGCGCGGCCATGTACGAGGTCGGCAACGTCACGTCGATCGCGATCGGCGCACAGCGCGAGTCGCTGAAGTACATCCTAAAGCTGGGTGTGGACAACATCCTCGCGCACGCCAAGCCGCTGTGTGACCGCTTGATCGAAGAGCTGCCCAAGCTCGGCTATCCCTGCATTACCCCGCCGGGGTCGCCGACACCCATTACGGCCTTTCTGGTCGACAACCCGGACGAGACGCGCGCGAAGCTCAAGAAGGCGAACGTGGCCGCGAAAGTGAAGTGGCGCCAGATGCGCGTGTCGCCCTCGGTCTTCAACAACCAGGAAGATATCGAGCGCTTGTTGAGTGCGCTATCCTGAGCCGAATTCACCGTTTTTTCCACTGAGGTTTGCCATGATGTACGCCCGTGCTCTGATCACGCTGCTGTCTCTGTGTCTCGCGATTCCCTGCGCCGCGCAGTTCCCGCAACGCGGCCGCTACGCCAGCGGCTACATGTATAGCTTCTACGTTCCTCCCACAGCCAGCACTCCCTGGCGCCCGGCGTGGTCACCTGAGGGGAAGGAGATCGCGTTTTCGATGTCCGGCTCCATCTGGAAGATCAAGGTGGGCGACACGACCGCTTATGAACTAGCCGCCAATAAGACCTACGACAACGCGCCTGCGTGGTCGCCTGACGGCCGCTGGATCGTCTACACCGCCGAGGACGGCGAGGGCGTGAACCTCATGCTGCTCAACGTCGCCACCAGCGAAAGTACCGCCATCACGACCGGGAACCGGCTGACTGTCGACCCCACATGGTCCCCCGATGGCAAGACGCTCGCCTATACCCGGAATGAGCCGAACACCTATCACATCTATACGCGGACGTTCGAGAACGGGCGCTTCGGCGCGGCACGCCGCATCACCGAGCCCAACAGCTTCGGCCGGCCGCGGCTGTACTTCAGCACGTACGACGATCACATCCAACCCACCTTCTCGCCCGATGGCAAGGAGATCATTCTCGTTTCCAACCGCGGCATCACGTTGGGCTCGGGCGCCATTTGGCGGGTGCCCCTCGAACCGGACGCCATGGCGAAGGCCACGCGCATCCTCCGCGAGGAGACACTCTACCGCACCAAGCCGCAGTGGTCTCACGATGGCAAGCGCATTCTCTACGCGTCGCATCGTGGCAGCGAATACACCAATCTGTATGTCCACCCGGCGCGCGAAGGCGAGCCCTATCAATTGACCCGCGACCCCTGGGACCACTTCGACCCGGCCTGGTCGCCCGACGGCGAGTGGATCGCCTACGTGTCGAACCAACACGGCGTCTCGGAGCTTCGCCTGCTCAAGACTTACGGCGGCTCCGACGAGCCGATCGAAATCCGGCGTCGCGTGTACAAACGGCCGATGGGCAAGCTCGAAGTCTTCATCAAAGATATGACCACCGGCGAGCTGACCCCTGCGCGCATCCAGATGAAGGCGTCAGACGGCAAGACCTACGCGCCGCCCACGACCTACCACCGCATCGCGGGACGTACGTCGAAGGAAGACTTCTACCACGCCGAGGGGCACTTCACTGTCGACGTCCCCCCCGGCGATCTGATCATCGAGGCGGTAAAGGGCATCGAGTACTGGCCCTCGCGCGCGAACCTCTACATCCACCCCAAGGGCGTCACGCAGGCGGTGCTCGAGATGCGCCGAATGGCCAACATGAACGCCCAGGGCTGGTGGAGCGGCAGCGACCACGTCCACATGAACTACGCGGGTAACCTACACAACACGCCCGAGTTCATGAAGTTCGAGGCGGAGGCCGAAGACCTCGATCACATCGGTTGGAAGATCGCCAACAAAGACAACCGCGTCTTCGACACTCATAACTTCAAAGGGCCCATCCACCCCCTTTCCAACAGTGAAACCATGATCTCGATCGGTGAGGAATACCGCCCCGCGTGGTATGGCCACATCAACTTCATCAACCTCACCAAACATTTGATCTCTCCGTTTACGACGGCCTACCAAGACACCGGCATCGACAGCCTGTATCCAAGTAACACCGACATGTTTCGTCTCGCGCGCAAGCAAGGCGCCATCGGCGGGCACGTGCACCCGTTTGGGCGCGAGCCGTCGATGGAGTCCGAGTACCGCGTCGCCCAGACGTACGCGGTCGACGTGGCTCTCGAGTCCTTCGAATATCTCGAAGTGCTCACCAGCGCGAGCCACTACACCAACACCTCCAAGACCTGGCACCGCTCGCTGAACTGCGGCTTCAAAGTGACCGCCTCCGCCGGCGAAGACTCGATCCTCAACCTGATCGCCACGCCGGTCATCGGATCCGCCCGCGTCTACGCCTATCTCGGCGACAAGCTCGAGTGGGGCCGCTGGGTCGATGCGATCCGCAACGGGCAGACCTTCGTCAGCAACGGCCCCCTGATTCAGCTCGAGGTTGACGGAGAGATTCCGGGCGGCGAGATCCACCTTCCCGCCGGCGGCGGCTCGGTCAACGTGCGCGCCACGATGGAGTCGATCGTCCCGCTCGAAACGTTCGAGATCATCCGCAACGGCAAAGTCATCGAATCCATCCCGCTCGACAAAGACAACCAGAAGGCCGTTTTCGAGAAGCGCATCGAGGTGACCGGGAGCGGCTGGTACACGCTCAAGGCGGCCGGCAGCGGCCTGCAGCATCCGATCGACGACTCCTACCCGGTCGCCGAAACGAGCCCGGTCTACGTGTACGTCGGCGATCAGCCGATCCGCTCGAAAGAAGACGCCGAATACTTCATCCAGTGGATCGACGACCTGATCACGCTGTGGAACGGCTACGAATACTGGCGCTCCGACGGCGAGAAGAACCACGTGCTAGGCCAATTCCGCGAAGCCCGTACCATCTTCGAGCAACGGGCCGCCGAAGCCCGCTAGCAAACCGAGCCGTGACCGTAAGGGAGCGGTCCGGCACGAACCCTCACGCCACTCAAATGCCTCCAGTTCGTATCTCTCTCATGACTCACCACCCGGCGTCACCCACCCGTTACCGGCTCGCAACCTCCAACCAAACTCAGAGCCGCAAGAATAAGCTTGCGTTGAGCCGCACCGACTTGAGTCGGGGACAGCACAACCGCCCGATTGATTCGGCGGTACAATTGGCTACATGGTACTAGTCGCACGGCCTTGCCCATGACCGGTTGGCGCAAGGTGACGCAAGCATTCAACGCGTTCGAGGACGCTGACCCGCCGCCGCTAGCGGAGTTTGGGGCCGGCCAGAGGATCTACGTGCTCAAGGACGACGGGGTCTACATCCGGTTTAAGCGGAAACCAAGCGCACGGGAGGAATTCTACGCGCCGAGGCACTGGTTCGGGAACGTGACGGAGCCGGCCAAAGAGAAGAAGTGAGGCTGCGCTGTCAGCCTGGTACGCCGACCCGCCACTCCAGAGCCGCCGCCCCGGAAGGGGCAAGAGAAAACAGCCCACTGCGCAGGTCGGGATCACGTCCCTCGGTCGAAGCGGCGACCGAATGTTAGCCCAGTGTGAATGCGAAGCCGAACCCCGGGGGAAAGGGTTCTGGACGTTTCAGCGATGACCGCCGAGCCGTCTATCGTTGGTCCTGGGAGCCGTCAGTCTGTTTGATCACGCTCATGGCGGTGGCGATGATCGAAGCGACATCAGCCATGTTTGCCGGCAAGATCATCGTATTGTTCGCCTTGGCCAGCATGCCAAGCTTCTCGACATACTGCTCGGCGACGCGTAACTGCACGGCCTGATACCCGCCCGGCGCCTCGATCGCTTCGGCCACCCTGCGAATTCCCTCGGCCGTGGCTGTTGCAACGGTCGTGATGGCGGCAGCCTCTCCCTCCGCCTCATTGATTTGCTGCTGCTTGTTTGCCTCGGATTCTTTGATGACTTTCTGCTTCTCGCCCTCGGCCGTGTTGATAGCCGAGTCACGGAGGCCTTCCGAGTCCAGAATCGTGGCACGCTTTTCGCGCTCGGCCCGCATCTGCTTTTCCATGGCCGCGAGCACGTCGCGCGGAGGATTGATGTTCTTGATCTCGTAACGGAGTACTTTGACACCCCAAGGTTCCGTCGCCTTGTCCAGCTCGTCCACCAACTGGGTGTTGATGTGGGCTCGCTCCTCAAACGTTTTGTCGAGTTCGATCTTTCCGATCTCACTACGCAGCGTCGTCTGGGCAAGCTGGATGATCGCAAACATGTAATTCCCGATCCCATAGGAGGCGCGCTGGGCATCAAGTACTTTGAGGTACAGGACGCCGTCCACCCCCACTTGCACGTTGTCACTCGTGATGCAGATTTGTTCCGGGATGTCTGTGGCCGCCTCTTTCAACGAGTGCCGGTAACGGATGATATCGAGAAACGGGACCAGAATGTGAAACCCGGCATCGAGCGTTCCGGCGTATTTTCCAAGCCTCTCAACAACGTATTGACTCTGCTGTGGCACGACCACAGCCGTCTTGGCAAGAATGATGACAACCAACAGGATCATCGCTCCCACCGCGATCAAACCCATATCCATTTTCAATCTCCTTTAGGTTCGGCTAGTCAGCTCGAATCCACAACGTCAGCCCGTCGACTCTTTCAACCCGGCACGATTGGTTCGCGCCGACAGGGGTTTCTCCGGCATTCCTCGCGTTCCAGGTCGTCCCTCGCAGCTCCGCTTTCCCGAAGCCGTTGGGAACGATTTCGTCTCGCACCATGGCCCTCTCGCCCACAAGGCTATCTACTTCCACGTCGCTTAACCCGGCCTGCATCTTCTTGAGGAGCGGAGGACGGAAGAACAGCACGGAGAACACCGACAGCGCTGCGAAAAGCACTCCTTGCAGCCACAGCGGCCCTGCCCAGTCGAGAGCCGTCAACAGGCCGACCGCCAGGGCTCCACAGCCGAAGAAGAAAAGGTAAAAACCACCCGGAGACGCCAACTCCAAAGCAAGCAGCACGATACCCGCGACTACCCACATCCACCAATCCATATTCAGTCCCGCGGCTCCCCGAGCGTTGCTTCCATGACCAGTCCGCTATAGCCTCCGCTGAGTTCCGATTGTACTGCCCATGTCATCGCGGCGCAACGTGCCGCAAGTCGGCGGCAAGTGTCGATGTCGGCTCGCTACCGCCAACCAAACTCAGAGCCGCAAGCGTGAGCTTGCGTTGAACCGCAACGAACTCAGCCGGGGTCACCAAGAAACCGACCACCCTCGCATAGCGAGCAGCACCCAGAACCGTGCCGGTCCTCAACGCAGGCTCACGCCCGCGGCTCTGAGTCGCAAGCCAAGCCCTCCGCGCTACTCATCGACAGGGCTGTCGTCATACGCCACAATGGCGATGATGCCGACATCGTCAACGAACTCTGTCCGACCCGCTCTATCTGTTTGCGTAATCGCTCTCCTCCTCGCTCTCGCCGCCGGCGCGCAAACCTACGAGGTCCTCGACGTCCAGAGCGTCCGCATGGAGGGCAACCCGGCACAGTGGGTGCACAAAGTCGAGGCACCGGCGAATCCCGACGACGTCGAATGCGACATCCTGGTCGCGGGCGCCGGGGTCGGCGGTGTGGCTGCCGCGCTACGGGCAGCCCAGCGCCGTCATTCGGTTTGCCTCGTGGAGGAGACGGATGAGATCGGCGGGCAACTGCTGAGCGTGTCCGCGCTCGACGAGAACCGCTTCATCGAATTCTCCGGCGGCACGCGGAACTACTACGATCTTCGCGAACGTATTAGACGGTACTACCGCCGCCACCGGCCTCTTAAACCAGCGATTGCACAACTCGAAAACCTGAATCCCGGCTCCTGCTACGTCTCGCCTCTTTGCTTCGAGCCCCCGGTTGGGCGGCGCGCCATAGATGGGATGCTGGGGCTGCACAAGGGGCTCATCCGAACGTTTGCCCGGACGCGCGTGATTGACTTGGACGTCCAAGGCGGCAAGATTCGATCGGCGCTCGCGTATCGCTTCGACACCAAAGACGTGATCCGCTTCCGGGCAAAGTTCGTGCTTGATGGGACCGAGTTGGGCGATCTGTTGCCGCTGGCGGGGGTGCCCTACGTTGTCGGCTCTGAGGCACAGAGCGAAACCGGTGAGCCCGACGCCGCCGATGAACCAAACCCGGCGTGCGTGCAGAGCTTCACCTACACGTTCATTCTCGAGCACCGTCCCGGCGAGAACCATGCTATCCCGAAGCCGCCCGACTACGAGAAGTTCCGCGATGGGCAGCCATTCTCGATGCTCTTTCATTACTCGAAGAAGCACGGCTGGAAGGGCGACGTGCAATACAAGATGTTCGGCGACGATCCGCCGATACCCAACAACCAAACCCCGCGCCCCATCTTCTCGTGGCGGCGCGTGTTGGCAGGCAAGAACTTCGCTGGCGAAAAGCAGCCCAACGATCTCGCCTTGATCAACTGGCCGCGCCAGGACTACAAAGACGAGTCGCTGCTCGACCGCACGCCAGCCGATCAGGCGCGCATCCTGCAGCAAGCCAAACGGCTGGCCTTCTCCTTCCTCTACTGGCTGCAACACGAGGTGGAGCGCGACGAGGGCGGCGGGAAGGGTTATCCCGAACTGATGTTGCGGCCCGACATGATGGCGTCGGACGACGGGCTTTCAATGTATCCCTACATCCGGGAGTCGCGGCGCATTCGAGCCAAGTCGAGAGTCGTCGAGCAGGATATCGTCGACCAATATCAGCCGGGCTCGCGAGCGCGCTGGTTCCCTGATTCAGTGGGGACGGCGTTCTACATGGTCGACATCCACCCCTGTGGAGCCAACGAACGCGGGCGGATGATGATGCCGAAAGCCTTCCAGATCCCCATGGGGACGCTGCTGCCGCAGGGCGTGTCGAATCTACTGCCTGCAGGCAAGAACATCGGCGTGACGCACCTGACCAACGGCGCGTACCGGCTACATCCAATCGAGTGGAATATCGGCGAGGCATCCGCGACGATCGCCTCGCTCGCCATTCGGGGTGGCGCGATGCCGGCCTTCGAAGACGTGCAGAAGGAACTCGTCCGGGCAGGGGTGCAAGTGGTCTGGTTTGACGACCTGCACGTCGACCATCCGGCCTTCGCGCAGATTCAGTTGGCGGCGCTGCGCGGCATCTATCCGCTGAACGATCACGACCTGCATGCCTCGCCCACCGCACCGCTGACCCGTGGCGAGGCGGCCCAAGCCCTGGCTGCCCATTTCGGCAGCGACCTCGACGCGCCGGGCTCGGAGCGGCTCGATGTTCGGAAAGGCCATCCCCACGCCCGCGCCATCGATATTACTCTCGACAACGGCTGGATGGCGGTGGACCACCGCAACTGGTTCCACCCCGATCTTCCCTTCTATTGGGCCGACTGGCGCGAGAACAAGATGCCGTCAGCCTTGTCACCGCCGCCGGCAAACCGCACCGGCCCGGTTACAAGGCAGGACTTGGCAATGAGGCTGACCCGACCCCGCTGACCGCCCTGCGTGGCAGCACGTAGCGCGGATCTCGGTTTTTGAGATCCGCGGCTTTGACGGCCCTCCAACTCCGTGGCGCACGCCTGTGGCGTAAGCTCCAGCCTTGCCTCCCACAGTCTTGGCGGACCCGATTCCTCGGGACTCAGGGCACGCAAGCGCCACGCCTCACAGCTACTCCGCGCCACTCTCTCGAAACAGCCAACGGCCGCTCAGCGTCCAGAATAGCTCGGTCAGTGTGAGCCAGAGCCGCACCCCAACGGCCACGGTCATCGCCGTCCCGATCGGCATCAGGTTGGATGTCAGCAAGCCGAAAGTGCCGTCGCGAACGCCCATGCCGGCGGGCGCAATGATCGAAATCATGCCCACGAACCACCCCAGCGCGTAGTGGCTCGCCAGGCGTGGCAGCCAGTCGAGCGGAATCGCCAGCACCGCTCGTACGAACAACCCAACACCAAGCCCGAGGACGACCCAGGTCAAGAGGTAGACCGCCCAAATCCCCGCCATCGCGGCCCAACGGATCTTGAGTTCCGTGTACGGTTGCTTCAACTTGCGAGATAGAAAGCCCGCCCACAAGTTGAGAACCGTCGGATGCACCGCGATGCAGGCCAGCGCGGGGACCGCAATCACCAGCACTCGCTGGTGATCCCCCAGCGCCGGAAGCGTCTCCGTCAGGAACCACATCGCCGGCAGAACCGATGCCATCAGAAGAATCACCGTGTCGACGAGAGTGGCGGCGAGCGTCGCCGCGGCGGGAACCCCCTGTTGCCCGGCAAGATACGCCCGGCTCACGTACTGCCAGATTGCGCCCGGAACGTAGCGGCTCAACTCGGCCTGCCTGACGACGAGGAACGATTGCTGATACGAGAGCGCATGGCCGAAATGCGCCAGGATGATGCCCCACGTCCACGGCCGGATCAGAAACCAGAAGCCTGTGCAGACGAACGAACCCAGCAGGTAGAGCGCTTCCAGCGTCCACTGTGCCTCTTGGACCTGCTGCCAGTTCTGATAGATGACCCGCCCGATGAAGAAGACCACCACCAAGGGCACCGCGACCTTGGCGATCCGCAGAAAGGGTTTAGCCTGCATTTCTCACCACCTGACGGCCGAAGCACGCGGCAAGCCCGCCATGACGTCGTTGCGCTTGCTCGCCGTGCTCGATGTACCGTCAAGGGCACCTCCGCGCGCCAGACGGCTCGCGCCTCGTCCTGACGGCCTTCTCACGCACTTCGCCTCCCCACGTGGTGAGAAATGCAGGCTAATCAAGCTGCTCCTCGACCCGGTACGACGCGCCCCGAGGGCCCTCGGCGCCGGTCGATATCAGCAGCTCCCCCAGCCAGCCAACCGCGGGCAGCACGACCGCGGCCGCTCCCAGCAGAATGGCCAAGAAACCCAGATAGGCCGCTGCAACATGGGACAAGGCGCTGGAATCGAAGTCGGTCAGCCATAGTTTCACGCCGATCAGAACGAGACTCAGCGCCAAGCACACCACACCTGCTGCGCCAAACACATGCGCGGGCCGCCCGCGGAAGCGTGTTACCAGCAGCACGGTTACTAGGTCAAAAAAGCCCTTGAAAACCCGGCTAAACCCGTACTTTGACTTCCCGTGCTTGCGGGGATGATGGGTAACGACGATTTCCGTCACCCGCCGCCCTTCCGCCGCAAGGAGCGCGGGCACAAAACGATGCATCTCGCCGTGCAGCCGGACCGATCGGGCCATCTCACCGCGATAGGCCTTGAACCCGCAATTCATGTCGTGCAGGGCGACGCCGGTTGCTTTTCGCACCACGAAGTTGAACAGCCGGGAGGCAATCACCTTCGTGAGCGGGTCGTGCCGCGTTTTCTTCCAACCGACGACCAGGTCATACCCTTCCTCGAGTTTCGACAGGAATCGGGGGATCTCGGCCGGATCATCCTGCAGATCGCCGTCCATCGTGAACACGATCTCTCCGCGGCTGGCCGCGAAACCCGCCATCAAAGCGGCCGTCTTGCCGAAATTCCTCCGGAAGCGCAGCAGCCTCACCAAACCCGGCCGATGGATGCCGCGAAGCCGCGCCCAGGTGTCATCACCGCTGCCATCGTCGATGAAAATCACTTCATAGGGCTCGCTGATCACCCGCTCGAGCGCGGCGCAGAGGTCCGCGACCGTGTCCTGCTCGTTGCAGACCGGGACGATCACCGAGATACGGGGGGCCTCCGCCATGGCGACAGCCGATCATAACAAACTGCCGCCCAGCCGACCGCTACGCCGCGCGACTCGAGCCCCCGGCCGTACTCCCTCAACCCTATGCCGCATGCGCCGGGTCCTGGAAACAGGGCCTCAGAGCCCGGCCTCGGGAGAATTCTGTAACCAAACCAGCCCGAGAATCCGTCTCTGGAATAGTCCCTTGAAAAGATGGATGCTAAAATAATCACAGTAGAGAGATCCGGGCTGCCTCTCGGGCCCGGACCGTCGTCACGGTACGACAGACCCCCGCCAGGGAAATCCCTGCTAGAGGAAACGCCATGTCGCAAAACCAGTTTGAATCCGGTGAGGTAACGACCGAACGTACGGGGGCTGCCCCCGTCATGATTGCCCTGCTCGTCGTGGTGGCCTGTTTGGTCGGCGCCACGCTGTATCTCTATCTCGAACTGCAGGATGTTCGAGCCGCGATGCAGCCGCAGCTCGAGATGGTGCAGGTCCACGAGGAGAAGCTGGCGCAGCTTGAAGGCTCGGTGAAGAGCACGTCTCGCGACGTTAACAAGAGCGTCGAGGAGTTCAAGGGTCTCGTCGACTCCACCGAGAAGCAGCTCTCGGCCAAGGCAGCCCAAGTTGAGCAGAAAGTGCTCGGAACGACGAAGAAGCTCTCGCAAGAGCTCGAGCAGACCCGCGCGCAACAGAACCAGCAGAAAGCGGCGATCACCGAGGTTGGCGGGAAGATCGAGAACCTCCAGGTGGCTACCGGAAGCAAGTTCGAGAACGTCACCGGCCGCGTGGATACCGTCGAAGAAGAGATCACCAAGACGCAGGCCGAACTCAAGAAGACCATCGACGATCTGACCTCCGTCCGGGGCGACCTCGGCGTCCAGAGCGGCTTGATCGCCACCAACGCGACCGAACTCAATGTCCTGCGCGAGTTGGGCGAGCGAAACTATTTCGAGTTCGACATTCGAAGATCCAAGAACGCCTCGCGCGTCGGCCCAATCGGCATCCGCCTACGCAAAGCCGACCAGAAGCGGAACAAGTACAACATCGATGTCTGGGCCGACGACAAGAAGATCGAGAAGAAGAACAAGACCCTACTCGAGCCCGTGCAGTTCTATGTCATCGGGTCGCGCACCCCTTACGAACTGGTCGTCAACCAGGTCGACAAGAACCGTATCGTCGGCTACCTGGCCACCCCGAAGGTGGAAAAGCCTCGCGGCGGCGCCCAGGCCAGCGGGTCGGAGTGAAGCTTCCGCGACGACAAGCCATCTCACTTTGAAACGAGCGGGTCGTGCCTCGCCGCACCGCCGGCTCGTTTCGTCTCCACCGGCATCCCACTCGCGTTGCTCTCCGAGTCGAGCGCTACCAGACGGAGCGGTTGGAGGAAGGGAAGCACCCACGTACGCACCACGCCCACCCCCCTTCCCCGATTCCACCGCAACATGCTTTCATGTAGGGAAACGCTATGACCAGAACACTCCGAAACACCATCGTTTCCCTTCTCCTATTTGCCGCCGGCCCGTGGGCGCTATGGGCGCAAAGCGGCATCACCCGTTACGTTCGCTTCTCGCACGAAGGGACCGTCTCGCACGGCATCCTCGACGGCGATGTTGTTCGGCAGCTCGACGGCGACTTTCTCGGTGACGCCCAGCCCACTGGCAAGACCTTCCCGCTGGCGGACGTCAAGCTGCAGATTCCGCTCGACCCGAGCAAGGTGTCGAAAGTCATCGGCGTGGCCATCAACTCGAACCTCCCCGATGCACCGCCACAGCATGTGGCGCACCCGCGTTTCTTCGCCAAGATGCCGACGTCGCTCAATCGACACGAAGGCGGCGTGGAGCTCCCGCCGGAGGCGATGAATCTCAACTTCGAGGGCGAGCTGGTGATCATCATCGGCAAGCGTGGCCGGCACATCTCCGTGGACGAGGCCGAGAACCACATCTTCGGATACAGCGCCGGCAACGACTTCAGCGAGAACACCTGGTATCAGGAACGCGCCGGCATCAAGGAACCGACCCGGCTCATCTCAAAAGGGACCGACACCTGGGCCTGCCTCGGTCCTGTCATCGCGAAGGGCGTCAACTGGCGGGACCTCGACATCACCGTGCGCCTCAACGGCGATGTCGTGGCCAAAGGCAACACGCAATACATGAAGAACGACGTGCGTAGACTGGTGAGCTACATCAGCCGCTACATGACGCTGCTGCCCGGCGACGCGATCTACTGCGGCACGGTCGCTCCACCTGTCCTACCGGGCAAGCGTCATGAGATGAAGCTCGGCGACGAACTCGAAGTCGAGATCGAGGACATCGGCCTGCTGCGCAACAAGATCGTGCCGATGAAAGCGCGCTAGTAGAAAGTGCAGGCGTTGTGGGCAATCCCGGGACTGTCCTTGTTGTCTAGATGGGCTGCTCACGGCTGGCTTGCTGCTAGCTTTTCGCTGACCTTCAACGCCCGAATCCAGTCGAACAGCAGCTTGGCGCCTTGCTCATCGACGCGGTTGGTGCTCGTCGGCGGCATCTGGTTCACCCCCCGCACAGTGACGCGTTTGTAGAGCAGCGACCGCTCTGGAGCCCCCGGCGCTACCAGCTGTGCATCCGCAATCCCCATCGTGTCGTGTACGGGCGCGTCACCGATGAGCTTCGCCTCTTCGAGCGGCGTCTTGTAGGCCAACTGGATGTTCGAGTTGCCGCCGCCGCTGCCCACGTGGCACATCGCGCAGTTGACGTGGAGATACGTTTTCGCGCGGTCACCAAGGTCAGCGTTCTCGTCAAGCGGGTCGGGGAAGGCCGCGTATTCCGGCGGAGCCTTCTCGAGCGGTTGTTTGAATAGCCCGATGTGATTCAGCATACGAAGCTGGTTGTCGACCGCGCCACCGTAGTCGTGATCGCGGTTGATCTGGTGTGTGTTGAGCCCGAGCACAAACCCCGCCGCGCGGGAGTGGCAGAACATGCACTCTGTGCGGCTCGGGTAATGCCACACCTGCCGCCGCTCGCCGCCTGGCGCGCTGGGGTCCTCGATCGTGTAGCTGCGGTCGAGGCCGCCGGCTTCCACCAACTGGGCTTCGGTCTGCTCGTTGTTCCAGGCGTAGGTGTAGCCGACCCAGTGATCGTCCTGCTTGACGACAATCCTGGTCTCGATGCGCCGGCCCGACGCCGGGTTGCCCGCCTCCATCTCGAGCGTGAACGACTTGACCGTCACCGTGCCGTCATCGAACGCCCAGGCGCGATCCTCAGTGAAGTCGATCCCCAACTCGCCCGGGATCGCGAAGAACCGCTCCTTCGTTGCGCCGTCGGACCAGAACGGAGCATTGATCGAATACGGGATCACGCCGGGAGCGACCTGATGGTTCTTGACCGACGTGAACAGGCCGGTCTCACTCAACTTGCGAGGAAACGGCGGCAGATCCTGCGCCGGCGGCGGACGCCGGTCCAGCTCGTACACCTCGCCGCGATCGTAATCGAGCGCATAGAACGAGCCATCGCGCGCGACCCCGAAGCTCGAGATCTTGACCGTCGTGTTGGCCAACTCCTCATGCCAGGTGACCTTCTTTCGCTCGTGGTCGTAGCGCAGTCCCCACATCTTGCCGTACTGATAATCACCGTAGAGGTACGCGCCGCGTAGCTCGGGAAACTTCGTTCCCTCATACACGTAGCCGCCGGTGATCGAGCGGCACTCGGTGTGATGGTGCTCGGCAATCGGCGGAACGATCGGCGTCGGCCCTTGTTCCTTGTTGGGATGAAACGGATGCGTGCCTTCTTTGACGCTCCAGCCGTGGTTGCTGCCGCGGCTCACCAGCTCGATCATCTCCCACAGGTCCTGGCCCACATCGCCCACCCAGGGCTGTCCGCTCACCGGGTCGAAGCTGAAGCGCCACGGGTTGCGGAATCCGAAGGCCCAGATCTCCCCCCGCGCGCCCGGCCGGCCGACGAATGGATTGTCTTTGGGGATCGAGTAATTGCGGCCGGGGTCGGGGTGCTCGACGTCGAGGCGCATCATCACCGAGAGCAGGTCGTCGACGCCCTGGCCGGTGTTTTCGCGGTCGGAGCTGCCCGTGCTGTCGCCGGTAACAACCCACAGATAGCCATCGGGACCGATGATCGCTTCGCCGCCGTTGTGTCCGCCGCCGGGCCACTCGATGATGATCCTCTCCGACTCAGGGTTCAGCCTCGGCGGATCGCTGCCCGGCTCGAGTTCAAACCGCGACACGCGGCTGACCTGCTCGGGCTGCTCGCCGTCCCTGGCCTTGAGGTTCGGGTCGCTAGCGCTGAAGACGAACACCTGCCCATTCTCGGCGTAGCCCGGGTGAAACGAGAACGCCGAGACGCCGCGCTTCATGTCGAGAAACAGGTCTTTCGTTCCGCTCAGATCATCGGGGCGGAAGTTGTAGATCTTGCCTTCGTACTCGGCGACGAAGAAGCGCTCGGACATCGGGTCCTGGGCTATGAAGATCGGGTGCGTGAAGATGAACTGCGGAAACGCGCGCACGAGCCGGTAGGGCGGCGGCGGCTCCGGCGAGCCAACGACGCGCGAGGTGGTCCACTTGACCCTCCGCGCCATGCCGAAGGGTTTCTCGTCCTCGCCCGGCGCCGGCTGAGACAGAGCGGGCGCGGCTGCCAAAGCGAACAACAGAGCAATCGCCGCGACCGATTTGACGCCGCTAAGAAGAATCACAGATCTCAAATCCGGGCCTCTCCGGGTGGGATGGAGCTTATCACAAACCGGCCGCCCTGCTGCAAATCCCACTACTCCGGCACCCGTGGCGGAATCTTCAGCGCCTCGCGCGTGCGCGGCGTGGGCACGCCCGAGGCGCGCAGGTTGTTGGCCTTCTGGTACTCGGCGAGAGCGTTCGATGTCGCCTCGTCCAGCACGCCCGAGATTGGGCCGCCATAGAGTCCCTCGGTTTGGAGTGCTGTCTGTATGTTCTTGACGACCGACGGATAGTAATTCTCATAGCGGCCGCCATCGACGCCTTCGATCATGATCCAGCCGTTGCCCTTGGTACCGGCCCATCTTGGCGTACCGAGAGCGCCTTCGACCGGCGTAGCCGAGGGCTTGGGGGGCGGCGGCGGTTCCGGCGCGGCAGGCTCGCGCTCGGGAGCGACCGGCGGCGGGGCGGGTTCCTGTTCCGCAACCGGCTCGGGTTCTGCCGCTTCCTCACACCCTCCCGTGGCCAGGAGGGAGACCATCGCTACCACAACTAATCCTGCTGCTCGCATCTTCATGTCGGCTGCCTCCCTCTCCGCCTTCATCCTACGACGAATCGCAGCCAGCCATCGCCGCGGTCCGCTGCGCCGCAACAGGCCTCATCCCGATCCGCCCTCGCCGATATAATCAGGGCACCCCCCTGATGCGCCGGCTTGACTCACTTCCGCGGCCGCTTCTGCTCGTCTTGGCATTGGCTCTGGCCGCTGTCTCGGCCGGGTACGCCGCCGTCTGGATTTTCTTTATCAACGACACCGCTGACCTCGGGCTCGTGCTGCCCAGCGACCCGCCCCGCCCCTTCCCTTCGATTGTCCTGGTGCCGGAAGGCAGCCCGGCGGCGCAAGCGGGCCTACGAGTCGGCGATCGCCTTCTTGCGGTCAACGGACGCCGTCTTGAGAGCATGGAGCCGTACTACGAGGAGGTCGTCAAGGGTGCGCCCGGTGACCCGGTCACCCTCACTGTGGAGCGCGCCGGGTCCGACCAGCCGCTCCGGATCTCGGCGGAACTCGGCCCGTCGAAAAAGGCCGGCGACATTCACACGACGCCAACGGGTTGGATCGCCCACTACATCCTCATAAATTTTCCGGTCCTGTTCGTCGCCGTCGGCCTGACCGTCCTTTTCGCACGCCTGGACGACCGCAACGTGTGGCTGCTGGCGTTCCTGTTCTTCGGCATTGTCGCCGGGGCGCCCGCGATGTCCGAGGAGGGGAGCATGCACCCGGACGTGCGCGCCTTCGCTCTGTGGTATCACGTGACCTTTTTCGGCCTGCTGCCGGCCGTCTGCTATCGGCTGTTCGCCGTTTTCCCCGTCTCCTCGCCGATCGACCGCCGCTTCCCGCGCCTCAAAACGGTGTTCCTTGTGCTTGGAGGGGGCGTCTGCATACCGCTCGGACTCGCCGTACTCTTCGACGGCACCACCTGGCCCGTGTGGCTGGCCGTTCAAGCAGGACAGCGCCTACTCGGCGACGCCCGCCCCTGGCTGGTCACAGCCTATCTCGTCGGAGTCATCGTGCTGGGCCTGGTTTCTCTGGCGTGGAACGGCTTGCGGCCGCAAACCGCGGAGGTGCGCCGCAAGACCCAAGTCATCATGTGGGGCACGCTACTGGGCGTGGGCCCTCACATCGTGATCGTTGTCGCGTCGATCTACCTCGGCCGTTCCTACATGACGTTCCCCTTCGAACTGTGGGCCCCGACGGTGATCGGACTGTTGCTGGTCCCCCTATCGTTCGCCTATGCCGTCGTGAAGCATCGCGTGCTGGAGATCCCGGTGCTGCTGCGCCGCAGCGCGCGCTACCTTCTCGTGCAGCGCGGTTTTACGATCCTGCTCGGACTGCTCGGCGTCACTATCTCGATGCTCTTCGTCGGGAGAGCGTCGCGGATGATCCCGCTCGGCGACCACCAAGACATCTACAAACAGCTCATGATCGTCGCGGCCTTCGGCGGAGCCGTCGTCTGGGCCGGCGCGCGCGCCCACCGCCGTGTCGCCGAGCGTGTTGACCGCGCTTTCTTCCGCAGCGCCTACGACGCCCGGCGGGTGCTCGAAAACCTGACCGAGCGGGCACGCCAAGCCACCACCGTCGACGAGCTGGCTCGGCAACTGCGCTTCCACGTTAAGGCCGCCCTGCACCCGACAACGCTCGCCATCTATCTCGAATCCTCCGAAGGCCGACTCGAAGAGCAAACCTCCGAGCCCCCCACCGAGTTTGCCACTCTCCCGGCTGATCTTCCGTTGCTGATCGATTTGGAGAAGGACTGCCGCCCCTGGGACGTCGAGCCCTCCAGCAACGGCGAGGACCGTCAACCCGATTTTCTCCAGGCACTGCAAGCCGAATGTCTGGTGCCAATGCCAGGCCGTGACGGCCGCCTCGTCGGTCTGCTCGTTCTCGGCCCCCGGCTTTCCGAAGAGCCGTACTCGGGCGAAGACAAGCGCCTGCTGGCCGCCGTCGCCGGCCAGGCGGCCACCGCACTCGAGAGCATCCGTCTGGCTGAGGAGATGTTTCAGATTCGAGAGAAGCAGGCACAGTTGATCATGCAGGAGAAGATGGCCGCTCTCTCGAACCTCGTCGCCGGCGTCGCGCACGAGATGAACACGCCTCTCGGCGTCGCCATCAGCTCGATGACCACGGTCGACCGCTGCGCGACGCAGATCGTCGACGCCGTCGACGCGGGCGGCAACGACGTCGACTTCAAGAGCGACCACCGTCTGAGCCGTGTCCTTTCCTTGCTCAAGGAGAATGCCCGCGCGACTAACGAGGCCGGGCGCCGCATGGCCGGCCTGGTGGGCGCCCTGCGCGACTTCGCCAGCCTCGACGAGGCCGAAATGCAAAAGTTCGACCTGCGCACGGGGCTCGACAGCACGCTGTCGCTCATCCATCGCGAGAAGATCGGAAACGCGCAGGTCGTCAAAGACTACGAAGAGATCCCACCCATCTACTGCCGCGCGCAGCAAGTCAACCAGGTCTTCATGACGTTGCTGGTCAACGCCTTCGAAGCGATGGAGGGGGAAGGCACGCTACGCATTCACACCGCCGTCAACGGGAATCACGTCAACGTCGGGATTTCCGACACCGGCAAGGGCATCCCCCGCGACCAGATCAGCAAGCTGTTCGACATCGGCTTCGCGGCGAAATCGTCCCGGATGGGCATGGGACTGGGTCTTCCCACCAGTCGCAACATCATCGACCGCCACGGCGGCGCGTTGTCGGTCGAGAGCGAAGTCGGCCAAGGGACGACCTTCCGCATCTCGCTGCCAGTGCAATCGGCGGCTGGTGAGCGCGAGCAAACGGCCGGCGCGTGAGAACGCTTCGATGCTGCCGGGCACGGCATGCCGTGCCCCTACATGAACGGCTAGTCTAACTGCCGGCGACCGCTCCGCTGCCTACCCGCGCAACAAATAGACTGCCACGTCGGCCCGGAAGCTCGGACAGAGCCGAATGCGTCGATCGCGGCGCAGAAAGTACGACTGCTCGATGTGCAGCCCCTGCTGCCGGGCGGCTTCCTCGAAGTCGAGGACCGTCACGAAGTGGATGTTCGGCGTGTCGTACCACTCGTGCGGCAGGTGGCGCGTTTTCGGCGCCTGCCCGGTCCAGGCGAGCGACGCGCGGACCGACCAATGGCCGAAATTCGGAAAAGCAACGATCACGCGGTGGCCGACGCGCACCATTTGTTGCAGCACGTTCATCGGCCGGTGGGTCTCTTGCAGCGTCTGGCTCAGGACCACGTAGTCGAAACACTGGTCCGGATAGTCCGCCAGGCCGGTGTCGATGTCACCCTGGTAGACCGAGAGTCCGTGGGCCACGCACTTGCGCACCTTATCGGGGGAGATCTCGACGCCGCGGGCCTTCACACCCTTGCGCTCGACCAGCCAAGCCAGCAGGTCGCCCTCGCCGCATCCCAGGTCGAGCACACTGGTTCCCGGCGCCACCAACTCTTCGATGATGGCGTAGTCCTGCCGCCCCAAGACCTCGGGGACGATCGAACTCAGCGTGGCTTCCGCGGCTGCCATGACTTGTGGCGCTATTGACGCACGGGGTGCTGCCGTGTGGAGCGTAAGACTATTATAATCGCCCCTGCTTCGAATCGTGCCCCGGGTCGTGATGGGGGCTGAACGTGATCGTGATTTGTGAACCGTGATTCGTGAACCTGATTCGCGGGACGTGGAAGGTGGGACGTCGCTGAAGCCGACCCAGGAAGGGCGATCCAAATGACCGTGCACCCCCCGACACTTAGGTGGGCCGGGGGCCGCCGGAAAGGCGCAGCGTCGCTAAGACGGCACGGCGTCGCTAGAAGGGCACGTCGTCGTCGCTGATACCTTGGTCGCCCACACCGCCCGCGCCCGCATCACCCGTACTCGGCGCGGCGGCCGCGGCCTGTGGCGGACGGCTGGGTCTCTCCTGAGAAAAGTCGCCCGAGGAACCGCCGCCTTGCTGGCCGCTCAACAGGATGACGCCGCCGGGATCGGTCACCACTTCGGTGCGGTAGCGCTTGTTGCCGCTCTGATCTTCCCAACTGCGTGTTTGCAAGCGCCCCTCGATATAGACCTGCTTGCCCTTCTGTAGATAGTTGGAGAGCGCTTCGGCCTTCCAGAGCACGATATCGTGCCAGTCGGTTTCTTCCTGCCACTCGCCGGTCTGCTGGTTCTTGTAGCGGCGGTTGGTCGCGAGGGAAAAATTGGTGACGGCCGTTCCGCTGGGCGTGAAGCGCGTTTCCGCGTCCTTACCCAGGTGGCCGATCAGCATAACTTTGTTCAAGCTGCGGGATGCCATGGCTTCAAGGTACAACCTGCGGCGGCTGGGAGCAAGGCGGGGCCCCCGGCAGGCCCGCCGGCCCAGATCGGTCGGCGCGTGACCAGCCGCCCAGGCAGAGTCTGCGTGAAAAGGGCGATGGCGCCATCCGCTCCTGGCTACAATGTCTAATTGGGGACCGAGAAAACACTTCGACGGCTCCTCAGCGGAACCTCGGATGCATCCATCCGTTTTGACGAGTTGTGTAACTTACTGGTCAGTCTTGGTTTCGACAAGCGCGTCCGAGGCAGCCCCCATCTCTTTCGCAAAGGCGGAGTCGCAGCCCTATCAAGTGAAGCAGGTGCGAGCCGTGCTCTTGAAAAACAAGCTTGGTGAGCTCGAATGAACAAGTACGAAGTCATCATCTACTGGAGCGAAGAGGACGCGGCTTTCGTAGCGGAGGGTGCCCGAACTCCCCGGATGCTCCGCTCACGGTTCGACCCAGACTGACGCCTCTTGCGTGGGCCGAATCTTACGTTCGACCTTCCGATCAGCGCTCGATTCGGTAAAGCCCATGCGTTCTCTGTGCCTCGCAACCCTCTCGTCACCGTCTTGCCTCCCTCCGCACACCGAATACAAACCGCATAGACTTCAAAGTTCGTTGCGGCTGCCTTCAAATCGTTGTACCGCTTGCGACAACTCCCTCGTTTGGCCGCGCTCTTCCTGCCAAGTCGCCAGCGGTACAACACTCAGATTTCCCATTGAGCGACCCAGGTGTCAGAGCTTCCTCAACCGGTCGCCGAGTGAATCCAAATCGAGTCCCATCAGAGGGCTAGTGAGACTCCGGTCCGATCGCGAGTGACATCGGTTGTTATCACTATCTATGCGTGGAGAGGCAGAATTGCACTGCATCGTCGGCCATCATCATCGGCATGATTTCTATCGTGAGCTGCGGGAACAGGGTAAACGCAGGCTGACTCTTGGCGGCTGTGAGGAGCAGGCCGACCAGCGCAAGCTTGAAGACTTCGTGCCCGGCTTCGCCGGCTCTACAGAATTGCGATCGTCACCACATTCAAGGCTTGTCCATCAACCGTCACACTTGGCACTTTCATGTCGCGCACTGAATCTCCACCAGCCCTCGGCCAATCAGACTTCGTGGGATGAGCACATTGATCTGATCCAGCCCTTCGAACTGCCCGCTCGGCGCGAACCCGAGCACTTGCACCGGCTCACCCCCAATTGTGACTTCGATCGGACTGGGGTATGCACTTGACTCCCGGCCCCAAGGTCTAGTATCCGGGCTCTGGAGGACTATTCGCGCACGCTGGGGAGTTTCAAGAGCGCTTCGCCTTCAGGTTTCAAAGTCAACCGCTGCCGTCCCCCCGCGGGGCGCAATGAGCGGCGGCTATAGGACCCACACCGCTGCCCGATGGCCCCTCGAGGGTACGGTCGCCGCAGTCGCCGACCACAAGGTGTGGGGTCGTCGGGAGTCAAGTGCATACCCCGACGATCGGATTCTGGAACCCGCGGATGCCGGTTCCAAACAATGACAGAACAACCAGATCGGTTTCGCTGCCCAGATCGAGTGGTACGGCTTGGAAGGGAACCTGACTCGTGTCGAAGACAACGAGCGGCGTGTCGACGCTCATCGCATTGCGGCGGAAAGCTGTCGCGGCTGCCACCCCCTCGCCGGTACCGGCCAGAGAAAACAGCCCCGGCGCCACCGCGACCACTTCAATCTCGGTTGTCGAAGTCGCGCCGTTGCCATTGTGAACCGTCAAGGTGGCAGGGCCGAGCATTGTGTCCGCCGGGATCAGGCAATTGATCTGGCCGGGAAACACCGCAAACAATGCCGCCCGGCGCGTGACGCCCTGGCTGTCGGTGATCTCAACGATGACATTGGCGAGTTCGGTTGGTAGCGGGAGGGTTGTCGCCCCTGCCGACGAGAAGCTCAGTCCGATCCCGAAAATGCTAACGATCGAAGCCGGCGCGACACTGTCGACGTTCACCGTGAAGCCGCTGCTGCCGGCATTGACCACGCCGCCCGTGCCGATGCGCGTGATAACGGGAGTCAGTTTTCGCACGCGGTGGTTGACCCGATCGGCCACATAGATGTTGCCGTCGGCATCGATCGTCAAGCCGCGCGCACTGTTAAACGCGGCGTTCAGAGCTGGTCCGCCGTCACCACTGAAACCGAATCTGCCACCAGCAATGGTGCGCACGGTTCCATCAGCCGCCAGACGATAGATGCGGGTGCTTGAACTGACGAAGATGTCACGCCGAAGGTCGGCGCCCTTGCCGTTCCTGTTATCGATCGTCAACCCCCACGGGAAACCGATCGAGGCCTCAAGCGCCGGAACACTGTCGGTGCCTACGAAGGTCGTGCCGCCGCCGGCGACTGTATCGATGATTCCACCCGGAGTGACCTGGCGGACACGATTATTACCTCCGTCGGTGAAGTAGAGATTCCCTTCTTGATCGACTGCGACTTGGGTTGGGAAACTGAGGGCCGCGTCCGTCGCCGCGCCACCATCGCCGGCAAAATCACGCTCACCGTTACCCGCCACAGTGTTGATGATCGAATCCGGGCCCACCCTGCGAATGCGTTGGTCGTTGTTGTCCGCGATATAGATGCTTCCCTCGCTGTCCTTGGCGAGGCCAACGGGAAAACTTAGCTGCGCCTCACTCGCCGGCCCGCCATCGCCGCCGAAACCGAAGAAACCTGTCCCGGCGAAGGTTCGTACGACGCCGCCTTCGTCGACGCGAATCACCCGCGCGGCGTTCGTACTGGAGATCAGCAAATCTCCCCCGCGGGTGACAAGCACGCCTTGAGGCTCTGCGAGATTGCTCTCCGTGGCTGGTGCGTCTGGTGTCGGAGATCCTCGTACGCCGGTCCCCGCGACGGTCGTGATCGTACCGTCGGTGGCGACCTTCCGGACGACCTGGTTTGATTGCTCCACGATATAAAGATTGCCGGCGTCGTCGAGAGCAACATCGGCGGGCCAATGGAGTAAAGCTTCCGTCGCCGGACCACCGTCACCGGCAAGGTGGGCGGTGCCGGCTACGGTGCGGATCGTCCCATCGGTTACGGCGCGAACACGATGGTTATCTGTGTCAGCGACGTAGACCGTCGTCTCCCCTCCTGCTTCACTCACCGCGACCCCCTGGGGCGCGTTGAGTAACGCCTCGAGCGCCGGACCACCGTCGCCGGCGAAGCCGCGGGTGCCACTCCCCGCGATCTTCTCGATGAAGTCCGCAGTGGACCGCAGGATCTCTTGGCCATTCTGATTCGAGATGTACACGGCACCCATGGAATCGACGGCCACAGCGGAGGGTGTAGTCAGGCGATAGTCGGTGGGCGCGCCGTCATCCATCGAGGTTCCTCCCCCGGCGAAAGTGTTGATGTTCCCCTCGGTATCCACGACGCGAACCCGACGACCGTCGGCGATGTAGACTTCGTCTGCGATGCCAACTGCAACCCCTGACGGAAATCCGATTTCGGCTGCTACAGCCGGACCGCCATCCCCTGCAAAACCGAAGTCCCCGGTACCGGCAAAGGTGGAGATGATGCCTTGCGCATCGACCTTGCGGACCCTTCCGTTGAAGCGCTCGGCGATGTAGAGGTTCCCCATGGAATCGACAGCCACGTCCCATGGAGAGTTCAAAGCGGCCGCGGTGGCGGGACCGCCGTCGCCCGAGAAGCCAAAGTCGCCCGAGCCGGCAACCGTGGTGATCGTTCCATCCGGCGCGACTTTGCGGATTCTTCTGTTTCCGTTGTCGGCGATGTACAAACTGCCGCCGGGTCCGAACGTCAGCCCCCTGGGGTTACTGAGCCGTGCTTCCGTTGCCGGCCCATCGTCGCCCAAGAAGCAGCAAAGGCCGGTGCCGACGACCGTTTCCCGCGTTCCATCGGGATTGATCCGCAGCACTCGATGATTAAACGTGTCGGCAACATGGGCGTTGCCCGCGTTGTCGGTCGCGACTCCGGTGGGAACATCCAGCCAGATGTCTACCGCCCGTTCGGCGTCGCGCGGCACTTCACTGCCGGCAACGGTATCGATCAGGTAGGAGGTGCCTTCGGTCTGGGCCCAACCGAGTGAGCTGAGCAGGAACGAGAGGCATAGGATATGGAAGAGCCGTGTAGCTTGGGACATTTGAAATGTACTTCCTTGTAAGAATGGCGGTTGAATTGTTGATTCACGGCACTGGGCCGCACGCCTGGACCGCTGATGGCGGAGTCTACCATATGCAAAGTAAGCTGGCCGAAGCCGTCGAGAAAACTGGTCTGGTACGAAACGTTCCGCAACCGTGAGCAGGACTGAAGCCTAACGAAACAAAAGGGTTATCCTTCGTTCGCAGGAAAGGTGTCGAGATATCTCGTTCCGCCTAGCTTTCCTTCATCTCAAGCCCGTCCCACGTGTTCCAAACGCTTCCCGCCACGCCCTCGGGCAAAAGTGGGGCCTTCGGGTTCCTCGCAACGGGAACCGGGCTCGACCCGGGGCCGGCAACCTTTCAGGCCGATGGTCTCAACTTCGGCCTGGCCCTGGCCCTCAATGTCGACTTACACCAAGTCCGCTATCGCTGAGGAAAACCCGCTAGCCCCCGCTAGCCCAATCTTTCGTCGGCTGACCCGAGGTAGGCACGGAGCGTGGTTTACAGTGGGACGGGAGGGACTCAGCGGAGCCGCGAGACGACGCCGCTGAATTTGCCGCCGCGGGGGATTCCGCGCATTCGTAACTCAGCAATGAGAAATCCTCGAACCTTGTCATGATCAGTGGGTATGGCAGACCCGTTGTTTTACGGCGCGGATGCCTACAGCGCTGCCAGGATTGAAGCGGTCACTCCAACTCAAACGGAAGAAATAGCATCCGGCCCTGACGCTCCAGTTGAACGACCGCAGGCTCGCCCTGGTCCAAAGCCACCATCGCCGCGCGGAGGTCCCTCAGGCTATGCACCGCGGTGCCATTGACGCCGTAGATGGCGTCACCCGGCTGGAACAGGGCTTTCCAGTAGGGGCCGTCGGCGACCAGGGCGGCCACCACGACTCCCGACGAACGGCGCAGCCCCGGAACCATCGAACGCATCTCGCGGTCTAGGTCAAGGCCCATGATGCCGAGTTGCGGGACTAGATTCTCCCCGCCAGAGACCATCCGGGCGAAGCGGGCAGGATCGTCCTCTCGATCGAGGACGGCGACGCTGATTGCCAACGGTTCTCCGTTGCGCACGACCTGAAGCTTGACGACGTCGCCGATGCTGCGCTGGTAGAGATTGACCTGGAACTGCCGGCCGTTCTCCATAACCTTGCCATTCATCGCCAGGATCACGTCGCCGATCTGCAGACCTGCGATGTCGCCCGGCCCCCCTGGCTTGACGTCCCCGAGGATGACGCCCCAATCCCGAGCCAGCCCCAACCCCGCCGCCAGCAGGGGCGTGATGGTCTGGGCATGCACGCCGATCTCGCCGCGGCGAACGACGCCTTGTTGCCTGATCTGCTTGTAAACGTGGCGTACGATGTTGCTCGGCGCCGCGAAGCCGACGCCCTCGTTGCCTCCCGACTGCGAGAAGATCAGCGTGTTGATGCCAATGACTTCGCCTTCGGTGTTGAGCAACGGTCCGCCGCTGTTGCCGGGATTGATGGCCGTGTCGGTCTGGATGTAGATCATCGGCGAGTCGGTCTCGAGCTGGCGCGCCACCGAACTCACCACTCCCATCGTGACGGAGTTCTCGAGCCCTAGCGGGCTGCCGAACGCGAAGACGATCTGGCCTTGGCGGACCATGTCGGAGTCGCCGAGTTCCAGATAGGGAAGGTTGGTCTCGTCGATGCGCAAGACGGCCAAGTCAGTTTCGGCGTCGATGCCGAGCACGCGCGCTTCACGCAACTTCGGCCGCGCCTTCAGGATGGAGCTTTCGCTGATGGGTGACTCGACACGCTGGGGCAACAACACCTGCACGCGCCGCGCGCCCTCGATCACGTGCGCGTTGGTGATGATGTCACCTTCGGCCGAGAGCAGCACGCCGGAGCCGCCGCTGCGCTGTTTGGCGAGAACGGTGGCCGCGGGGTCCGATCCGCTCGCCGCGCCGTAACCCGAGGAGACGACTTGCACGACCGCTCCCGTGGCGCGGCTCGCGAGGTCCTCGAACCCCTCGCTGAAGTCCCGCAGCCGCAAGGGCGGGCCCTGGCTTGCCGTTCGCTGCGCGCAGGCCGGTTGGGCGGTGACCACCAAGACAAGAAGCAGGAACCGGGCGACGGACATGGCTGTTCTGAAGGAGTCGGCTCAGGCGGCCGGCTAGGCGGCCTTCTCGAGCTTCTCAGCAGGCTCTTCGACGCTGATCTTCTTGTGCTCGCGATTGATGGCCACGACCAGGCACAGCCAGATCGCCAGCAGCGCGACGTTCACCATCGCGAAGTTCGAAATAGTAAAGGCCAAGCGCGTACCGACGAAGACGATCACCGCCTGCATCATATCTCCGAGGCGCCAGAACATCGTATCGATCGCCGCCTTGGCCTTGTACTTCGCTTCGCGGCTGGTCGGGAGGAAGAGCGCGTGACGGGCGGTGTTCTGGATGGAGTAGTCGGTGCTGTTCTCGACGATCTTCGCAATGCGCACCACGCCCAACAACGGCATGAAGATGAGCAGCGAGTAACTCCCTAGCGCTAGACAGGGCAGGATGTACATCGCTCCCCGTACGCCGACATACTTGAAGATTCGGGAAACCAGAAACAGTTGGAACAGGAAGCCGAGCAGGTTCTGCCATCCGTAAAAACTGCCGTAGAAGCGTCCAAGAATGGCCTTGGTTTCGGCTTCTTTCTCGTCCTCGCTGCCGGAGCCGGAATCGACGGTTCTCGCTGCTTCAGCCGTCGCCACACGGTCTAACATATAGCCGCCCGTGGTGTTGACCACGTTTAACAGCAAGATCAACATGGCGATTAGGAACAGGTATCTCTGGCTGAAAACCAGCTTGAAGCCGCCTTCCTTGCCCAGCGGCTTCTCGGCTTTTTCCTCCGTCTGATCGCGCTCACGGCCTTGCTCTCTACGGCTCACCTCACGGGTGATCAGCAGCGTCAGCGTCAGGATGGCCCCCGTAATGAGCATCAACGCATACGGAGCGATCGCGGGCTCGAAAGCGCCGAACAACTGACCCGCCGAGGTTGAACCGACCCAAGCTCCAAGCGAGGCCCCCACGCCGACCATCGGGAAGAGCCGCTTGCCCTGCTCTTCGGTGAACACGTCATTCGCAAAGGCCCAGAACTGAGCTATGACCAGGACATTGAAGATGCCGACCCACAGAAAAAACGCGACGCCGACGTGCAGGCCCGCCTGCCCGAGAACGTAGAAGACGGCCAGGTTCGAGACAAAGAACAATGTCACCCAGGTGATCAGCCGTACGCGATTGACTCGCCCCGCGATAGCACCATACGCCGGGATGACGAACAGCAGCAGAAGGGCCTGCCCTGCGGAGGCGTAGCTCTTGATTTCGGCTCCCGCCTCGGTGAGGATTAACGGCTCGCGCACCGTTTTGAGCAGGTAGTAGGACCCCAAAAGTAGGAAGACGTTCAGGGCCAGCAACAGCGCCGAGACGCCTTCGCCCGCCTTGATGTGGGTGAAGATCGAAAGGACGCGTTCGAGGGCGCTTTTCTTTGCCGCCGTGATCGGAATGGGATCGGGCATCGTGAGCGGACCTCAATCGAGGCAGGAACGCTTCCGGAGAGTTCTACAGGGTAGCCCGGAGAGTTCTACAGTGTAGCAACGCGCCGGTGAAGCAACCGTGCCGCAAACGGGAGGGAGGATTCGCGAAGCTGCCCGGAACATCGCCGTCGCGCGTGTGATACCTTGCATCCTTGGCGCAACGGCGGCCCCATGGCGCGCCGGTCATGCTCCTCGACATGCTCCTTGAACTCAGTGCCATCGAAAAGCACTTCGGCGGCGTGCCGGCGCTGAAGCGCGGCGACCTGCACGTTGAGGCGGGTGAGGTGCACGCCCTCGTCGGCGAGAACGGCGCGGGTAAGTCGACGCTGGTGAAGATTGTCGCGGGCATGCTGAAGCGCGATGGCGGCGTGATGCGTTGGCGCGGGCAGGCGGTGGATTTCGACCGTCCGGCGGACGCCCATGCCATCGGCATCTCGATGGTGCACCAGGAATCGCTGCTGGCGCCGCACCTCACGGTCACCGAGAACCTCTTCCTCGGGAGCGAACGGCAGCGAGGGCCGTTGCTCGACGAGCCTGCGATGGAGCGCGAGACGCGCGAGCTGATCGCCGAGCATCGCTTCCCGCTCGATGCCAAGGCGCGTGTCTACGGGTTGAGCCCGGCGCAGAAACAGTTGGTGGAGATTTGCCGCGCGCTCCGCAGCGCCTCGAGCCTGTTGATCTTCGACGAGCCGACCTCGTCGCTGTCGGACGCCGAGACTGCCGAGGTCTTCCGCATCGTCCGCGGCCTGCGTGAACGCGGCATCGGCATCATCTACATCACGCATCGCCTCGACGAGTTGGGCGAGGTCGCCGATCGCATCACGATCCTTCGCGATGGCGACACCGTCTTCACCGGCTCGTACGCCGACGTGACCACCGACGACATCGTGCATCACATGGTCGGCCGCGAGGTCTCGCATATCTACGAGCGCGAGAGCCTACCGGCGGGCGAAGAGCGGCTGCGGGTCGACCTGCCCGGCATCGGGTTCACGTTGCACGCCGGCGAGATCGTCGGGCTAGCCGGGCTCATGGGCGCCGGCCGCACCGAGCTGTGCCAAACGCTGTTCGGCATCACGCCCGCCGTCGAAGGAGCCATTCACATCGACGGCGAGCCCGTCTCGATTCGTTCGGCGCCAGACGCGGTCAACGCGGGGATCGCGCTCATCACCGAAGACCGCCAGCGCACGGGCCTCGCGCTTGCCATGCCCCTGCGCGCCAACGTCACGCTCGCCAACGTGGACGGCGTCTCCCGCAGCGGCTTTGTGCAGGCGGGCAGGGAAGGGAAGGTGGTCGAAGGGTATCGCGAGAAGCTGAAGATCCGCGCATCGTCGATCGAGCAGTTGGCGGGCCGGTTGAGCGGCGGGAATCAGCAGAAGGTCGTCATCGCCAAGTGGCTGTTCCGCGACGCGCGCGTGCTGCTGTTCGACGAGCCGACGCGCGGCATCGACGTGGGCGCCAAAGCCGAAGTGTTCGCCCTGATGGACGAGCTGGCGCGGGCGGGCGCGGCGATCCTAATGGTCAGCTCGGAGCTGCCCGAGCTGCTGCAAGTCGCCGACCGCATCCTCGTGATGCGTGACGGGCGCATGGTGGCCGAGCTGCCGCGCCAGACAACCCAGCAGGAGATCATGCACCTGGCCGCCGTGGGCGGTTGACTGCGACGGATCTAAACGACATGAAGATTCGCTCGGAGATGATCCAACGGTTGCTGCCGTTCTTCAGCCTCATCGCGCTGTTCGTATTCCTGTCGATCGCGTCGCCCAACTTCCTGACGGGAACGAACCTGGCCAGCGTCGTCCGGCAAACGGCGACGATCAACATCATGGCGCTGGGGATGACGCTGGTGATCGTCTCGGGCGGCATCGACCTGTCGGTCGGCGCAATTCTGGCGTTCTCGGGGACGATCGGGACCATGTCGATCGTGGCGGGCGCGCCGGTTTCGGTGGGGATCGGCGTGGGGCTCGCGTGCGGGCTGGGATGGGGATTCGTGAACGGCCTGCTCACGACAAGCCTCAAGATTCCGCCGTTTATCGTCACGCTCGGCACGCTCGGCGTTGTACGCGGGGTGACGCTGATCATCTCGAACGGGCTGCCGGTGGTCGGCTTGCCGCGGGAGTTTAGTGCGCTGGGGGAGGGGTCGATTGCCGGGATCCCGCTGGTGCTCTTCGTGCTCGCCGCGTGCGCGGTAGTGACGTACATGATTCTGCACTCGACGAAGTTGGGCCGCTATACCTATGCCATCGGCAGCAATCAAGAGGCCGCCGTGTACGCCGGCATTCCGGTCGCGAAGTATACGGTGGCGGTGTATGCGATCTCGGGGATGCTGACAGGGCTGGCCGGGATGATCGAAGCGTCGCGCCTGATGACCGGGCAGCCGACGGCGGGCCAAGGCTATGAGCTGCAGGTGATCGCGGCGGTCGTGATCGGTGGCGGCAGTCTCTCGGGCGGCGAGGGCAGCGTCGTCGGTACGTTGATCGGCGCGTTCATCATGGGGCTGCTGTCGAACGGCAGCGATTTGCTTGGCATCAACCCCTACCTGCAACAAGCCATCATCGGCGGCATCATCATCCTGGCTGTCGCGCTCGACGAGGCCCGCAAGCGCCGCTTCGCGGGGTGAGGGCAACGAGGGGAACCAGAATCCATGAAGATCGAACGCGTCAAAGTGCAGGTCGTGGCTCCCGAGGTTAAGCGCTACACCTGGTCACACGACCTGCCCGAGCAGTACATGACGAACACGATCGTGCGCATCTACACCGACGACGGGGTGGAGGGCGTCGGCGGCGTGTCGAACTACACCTCCCACGACTATGACCGCTACACGGCCGAGACCTTGCGGCACATGACGCCCGACCTGATCGGCAAGAATCCTCTCGAGCGCGAAGCGATCCGGCGCAGTTTGTGGTCGCGCGTCTTTCCTCTCGCCCCCGGAGCGCTGGCCGCTGTCGATATCGCGCTGTGGGACCTGCTCGGCAAGGTCTCCGGCCTGCCCATCTACCAACTGCTGGGGGGCGCGCGCGACCGCATCCAATCCTATGCCAGCACGCCCATGCTCGAAGACGTGCCGGCCTATCTCGACTTCATCGACCAGATGCTTGAGCAAGGTTTTCGCGCCGTCAAGTTCCACGCCTGGTGCCTTCCCGACAAGGACCTCGAACTGTGCCGCGCGGCGCGCAAGAAGTATCCCGATGTCGCGTTCATGCACGACGCCGAGAACAACTACGACCGCCTGAGCGCGCTGCGCGTCGCGCAGGAGCTGGAAGATCTCGAGTTCACCTGGTTCGAGGCGCCGCTGCTGGACTTCGACCTCGAAGGCTATCGCGACCTGACCAGCAGGGTGAACATTCCCGTGATCCCGTCGGGCAACTGGATACAGGACTTGCCGGCCTTCGCCGAGGCGCTGCGTACGCAGACGTGGCGCTCGGCGCGCACGGACGTGACGGTCTGTGGAGGCTTCACGCAGGCGCGCAAGTTCTTGGCGCTCGCCGAAGCCACCGGAGTCAACTGCGAGATCATGGCGTGGGGCTATACGCTGATCTCGTCGGCGAATCTGCATCTCATGCTGTCGACCCCGCAGTGCACCTATTACGAGCAGCCCGTCCCTTACGATTCCTACGAGTACGGCATGAAAGACGTCATCCGCACGCAAAGTGACGGGTTCGTCGAAGCCCCCCGCGGCCCCGGACTCGGGGTCGAGATTGATTGGGACGCGATGGACAAGGCAACGATTGTCTCGTTCACCACGCCGGCGTAGTCGCGCAATCCTTCAGGAAAATGGGGGCACGGCATGCTGTGCCCCTACATTGACCGTCGCCTAACGGAAGCAGAATTTCAGCCCCCGCCGTCTAATGGTCCACGTAGGGCTTTACAAACGGGCGGCGGCAGTATATACTTAACTCGATGGTTAAATATAGAATCAACCCGCTGGACTCCGTCTTCGCCGCGTTGGCCGACCCGATTCGGCGCGGCATGCTGGAACGCTTGGCGCAAGGGGAGGCTTCGGCCGGCGAGCTGGCCGAGCCGCACCGCGTGTCGCTCCCGGCGATCTCGCGGCACCTGCGCGTGCTCGAGCAGGCCGGGCTCATGACGCGCCGCAAGACCGGACGCGTCCACCGTTGCCGGATCAACGCCCGGCCGATCCGTGAGGCCGCGCAGTGGATTGAGCAGTACCGGCAGTTTTGGGAACAGCGCTTCGACGCGCTCGAACAGCACCTCGAACGAACTCAAAAGGAGGAAGAGTCAGCATGGCCACACCCAGTCCCGCCGCCGAAACGGCGCTCCAAATCAAACGCACGTTCCAAGCGCCCCGCGAAAAAGTCTTCCGGGCGTGGACCGAACCGGAAGAAATGAAACAGTGGTGCGCGCCGAGCGAGGAGTATGAGACGCGCGCCGAAGTCGACCTGCGCGTCGGCGGCAAGTACCGCATTGAGATGACGCACTCGGGCGGCAACGTCCACACGGCGATCGGCGAGTACCGTGAAGTCGAGGTGCCGTCGAAGCTCGTCTACACCTGGTCGTGGGAAGACGGTACGGTCGAAGACACCGTCGTCACCGTGGAGTTCAGTGATCTGGGGTCCGCGACGGAGGTCACGCTGACGCACGACCTGTTCCCGAGCAGCGACTGGCGCGACAAGCACTCCGAAGGTTGGACCGGGTGCCTGGGCCGGCTCGAAAACCGGTTGGCGGGCTAAGGCTCGGCTTCGACAGCGGGCTCTCTGCCTTCCAACCTGCCGCTACACTGGTAGGGCGGTGGAAGGAGAGCCCATGCGGGATCGGTCTATCACGGTGGTTCGGCGGGACGAGGGGGCGGCGTTCTTCGCCTTCGGCGATACCTACCGCTTCCTTGCAACGGGCGAGGACACCAAGGGCGACTACTTCCTGATGGAGGCGGTGGTCCCGCCGGGCGGGGGGCCGATCGAGCACCGTCAAACGCGCGAGGAAGAGGGGTTCTACATCCTCGACGGCGAGATCGTCTTTCACACGGACGGTAAGACCGTGCGTGCCGAAGCGGGGACGTTCCTGAACGTCCCGCGGGATGTCAATCACTGGTTCCGGAACGAAACCAACCGGCCGGCGCGGATGTTGATCTTCTTTGCCCCGGCGGGCATCGAGGGATTCTTCAAGAGAATGTCGGTTCCGATGGCTAGCGCGACCGCGCCGGTCCCCGAGGCGCCGGTCGAAGAAATGGTACGTAAAGCCAAGTCTGCCGCACTCGATTTCGGGGTTGAATACGAGGAGGGCTGACGTGAGTGGACGAATGCGTTGCGGCAGGGCCGGCCGGCGAGGCAGCGGTACGAGTTTGGTGCTGACCATGCTCGTGGCAGTGCTGCCTCTCGGCGCCGAGTTTCTCAAGGTCGAGGTGACGTTCGAAGACACGGGCTGCGCCTCGTGCATCGCGTCGCTCGAAGGGCGGCTCGGGCGGGTGCGGGGCGTGGAGCGGGTGCAGATCGATGCCGAGCGTGGCGTGGCGACTCTGCATCTCGCGCCCAACAATCGCGTGCGTCTCACTCCGCTGCTCTCACGCATCACGCAAGACGGCACGAAGATCCTGCGGACAGAGGTTGAGACCAAGGGGACGATCACGACCGCGGAGCAGGACCTCGTCTTCCAGACCTCGGGGCTGAAGCAGACCTACCGTCTCGAGTTCGACAAGGAAGCTTCGAAAACCAGCTTTCAGGCGGGTTCGGTGTATACCGTGCGAGGCGCGGTGTCCGCCATCACACCGGGATCGCAGGCGATACTCACGGTGGATTCAGTCACGCTGGAGAATACGGACGGCCCGTGACCTCAGACGGCCTCAAAGACCGCCCCGCCGTCCTCAAGCCTCGCCAAGTACAGGTCAACGCGCACGCCCTCGTAGCGTTTTTCAAGCGACGCGCGCACTCGCTCCATATCGCGTGCCTGCCGTTCCCTGAGGTTACCCCGGGGCGTCAGAAACCGTGAGTCCTGATACCAACGGCAGTCGTCGTGGGCGATCAGAATGACGCGAACCGGTTTGTGCAGCTTCCCCAGGAACTTCACCCACCGCCACCCTGCACACGAGAACTTAGATAGGTACTTGCTGAGAGTGAGGAACTGCGCGCCGCCCGGAACGGCCACCAGCGCATAGCTGTCGAGACCCAGGCCCTGCCGCAAAAACTCGTGAAAGTGCGCTTGAAAGCGAGGGTCGCTGCAGTGAAAGACAACGATGCCCCCGGGGCCCGCCGAAATCCGAGACGAGGTGCGAAAGACTTCCATCACGCGAGCGTTGATGTACGAGGAAAACGGAAGATACTAGCGAAGCGACGAGGCGACGGGCATTAGGCCAGCGTTAGGCCGGCTCCGTCGCAAACCCGTGCTGAGCTCGATGATGCGGCCCGTCAAAGTGCTGGGTCGACTTGAACAGCTCGTGGCGGCCGTCGGTGCCATCGCCCTTGGACATCGTGAGTAGCTGCGCTTTGTCGGTGTCGGACATCGCTTCGAAGTTCCTAGCGATCTTGAGGTCTTGCTCCAGGTCCTTCATCGAGCGAATGCCGACGCAGAGGCTCGAGATCGGCAGGCTCAGGGCGTAGCGGATACACTTCTCGGCGGTGATCTTGGTGCTTGTCGGGATGCGTCCGTCGGCGCCGTTGGGCGAGCCGGCGAGGCTCTTCATGCCGATGACGCCGACGTTCTTGTTGAGGCACACGGGCACGACCTCCTTCTGAAAGCTGCGGAAGTGCGCGTCCATGATGTTGATGGGCATCTGGGCGGTGGCCCAGTCGTAGGGCTTGCCGAGCATCTTGAGATGGATGCGCGGGTCTTTGTGGCCGGTGAAGCCGATGAAGCGCACCTTGCCTTCTTTCTGGGCTTCGATCGCGGCTTTGAATCCGCCCTTATCGAACACCCAGTCGGGATCGTTGTCGTAGTTGTTCTCGTGGAACTGCCACAGATCGAGGTAGTCGGTCTGGAGCCGGCGCAGGCTGTCATCGAGATTACGCTTGCTGCCCTCGTAGTCGCGCTCGCAGTTCTTCGTCATCAGGAAGACCTTTTTGCGGCGGCCGTCCATCGCGAGGGCCTTGCCCATGATCTCTTCCGAGCCCCCGTCGTGGTAGTCCCAAGCGTTGTCGAAGAAGGTCATGCCTTCGTCCATGGCCGCGTGCATGATGCGGATGGCTTCCTTCTTGTCCTCGACGGCGCCGATATGCCAGCCGCCCAGGCAGAGGATCGACACCTGCTCGTTGGTGCGGCCCAACCGCCGCGTGGGAAGCCCGTTCGAGCCGGATTGCTGCGCCAGCGCTTGCTGCGCCAACGAGGCCGTCATCGCGCTGCCGAACATCCCGAGGAAGAAGTCACGTCGTGAACTGTCGTTTTGCATCGCATCGCTCCCAATGAACCGTCACTATTCTAGCAACCCCATGTGCGGCTGAAGGTGACATCGGCGCCGTCAAAACCGAGCCGTGACCGTGACGATCACGGCTCGGCTGCTTCACAAAAAAAAGAGGGCCCTCTGGCTCCAGTCTCTGTTGACCTCAGCGGCCCGCTCAAGATAGGAGCGAAAGAGCGGGCATGAACGGACGGTCCTCTCGTGACTGAAACTGTCAGGAGCTGCCGTTCGCGGGGGAAGGTCGCTTACATATTTTCGGAGAGCAACATCGAAACTGCCTGGCCAGGAAACGGTCGTTGTTGGTCCGGCGATCTGTCCGCACCGGTCGTTTCCAGTATCAGGCTAGCACGCGTGGTGGCGGGTTCCGGCGTAAGTCGAGGGGCAAGTGATTGAAAAGGCGGGCAATAGAGTTTTCAAAAACTCGTGATGAGATGTCATGGCCAGACCCCAGAAGGCCTCCTGTCCCTTTGGGTTCCCCTTACCCTTCTCCCGCTGCCTGACCTTCGACACCCCGCAAGTGGTTCAAGACCGTCTTTGTGTGCCGGTGTTCCGCCCCGAGCTTCTCGAGGAAGGCCTGATGCGCCTGCCGCAGCAGATCCCGCGCCTCCTCCAGCTCCCCCAGATCCATCTCCTCCACAAGCACCGCCGGCGTGGCGTCTTTTCGCCGGTTCAGATAGCCGCGCGTCAGCTCGATGGGGAGCGGCAGCCCGCCGAGCAAACTCAGCAGCCCCTCGGCTTCCGCGCCGAACTGCCGGGCTCCTGAGTTGAGAAGCGCCAGCCCCTCGCCCGGCGAGAGGCAATCGAGGTTCAGACCAGGGTGGCGGTCGAGATCCTTGCGCCGCGTCGTCACCAGGGTCTGCACTTGTCCGCTGGTGGGCAAGTAGCTCTCGAGGCGCGGAGCTTCTTCCGGAAGTTCCTCGGGGAAGTTGTCGAGCACGACGAGCGAGAGCAGGGGCGAGTGCAAGCCGTGCCAAAGTTGCTCGAGCTGTTTCTCTTGCGGTGCGCGGCCGTCGACTTCCACACCAGCCGCTTCAGAGACCTGCGCGATCAACGTCCCAAGCCCCTGGTCGGCGTCGACCCAGTAGACCCCGCCGCCGTACTTGTAACCGAAGCGCCGCACGTACTCGATTGCAAGTTGGGTCTTGCCGAGCCCGCCCGTGCCTGCTACTACGCCGACGCCCTGCACGATGGCCACTTCGCTTTGGAACAACAAATCGTGGAGTTTCCACAGGTCTTCGACACGTCCCACGAAGCGGTCGGTCAAAGAGCGATGAGGCATGCGGTGTTTGGCCGGGAGGGCTCGCACTGGCGGGAGCGTGCCGCGCTGGGGCTCGGTGTCCGGGGTGAGGGCACCGCCTAAGGCCGCACAGATTTTGGGGTAGTTCTGCTCGAAAAGCTCTGTGGTCGAGACGTCGATGTGCTGGATGGGCTTGAGAAACCGGGGCCGGTTGGGACACTCCCGCAGCAGCAACGGCCGGACCCGCCGCCGCACGCCGCTGGGGTCTTCGATCATGGCGCTGGTCCGCTCGATCGTGATCCACTCCGAATCGCAAAACTCCGGCGACAGCACCGGGACGAAGATCTCGCACTCGTCGATACCTTGTTCGAGCGCACGCACCCAGTTCTCGCCCCACCCGATCGATTCCTTATCGAAGAAGCACTCGACGCCGTCACGCTTGAGGCGGCGGTAGAACTCGGCGACGAATGCTTCGTCTTTTCGGTTGTAGCTGAGGAAAACCTTGGGCATTGGCGGGCGGTTTGATTTTATCAATGCGCGCAGCGTCGGACGCCCCAAGGTAAGGCCGCGGATCTCAAAACCGAGATCCGCGCTACGCGCTGCGCCGTTGATATCCCGAAGTGTCGAGGTTGTAGGGGCGGACCGCCGTGTCCGCCCCACAGCCTGGTACGCGGCTTCTCTTTCGCGCAGAAACCGAGGTCAACTCCGCCGCGCCGGGGTGGACGCAGCGGTCCACCCCTACACCATGAACTGAGCCGGACCGCACCTGCGAAACACACTACTGAGTCACTTGTGCACAGCGCAACGAGCCTCGCTCACCGCGATCCGTATCGAGCAAGGGCTACGTTGCCGGTGTCCGGCACACGCCCAGTAAGTCCTTCCGTAGCGCCTCGCTCGCTTCGGGCGCCAGCTTCTCGCCCTCCGAATCCACAACATAGAAAACATCGATCGCGCGATGGCCTTGCGTATCGATCAACACGACCTCGATGTCGTAGTCGCGCTCGGAGATCTTGCCGGCCAGATCGTAGAGCAGCCCCAAGCGGTCCTGCGTGGTGACGTGAAGGATCGTCGCCCGCGAAGACGTCTTGTTGTCGACGCCCACGGCCACCTTCACCCAAGTCTTCGGCGCGGACCGGAATGACCCTTGGCGGGCTCGCAGCAAATCGGGCACGTCGGCGCCGCCCTCCGCGACACGCCCGAGCATGCGGCCGAGGTGCTCGGCCTCGTCGGGTCCGGCGTCCAAGCGCCCTTCCGGGTCGTTGACGACGAAGGTGTCGAGTACCAAGCCTTGTTTGTTGGCGAAGGCTTCCGCCTTCTCGATATTGAGCCCGTAGGCGGCGAAGGTGCCGCACAGCGAGGCGAACAGGTGAGGCCGGTCGTGCGTCGTGACGACGAACTCGTAAAGCGAGTGCCGGCGCTCGCCCTGCACGGCCGATTTTTTCTCCGCAAGCCGCCGCGAAAGTCGGTAGTGGGAATAGACCTGCTCCGGCGTATGCGTGCGGACGTAGCGGTGCGGGAACCCCTTGAGGAATTCCCCAAGCGTCTCGCGCTCCTCTGAGGAAACCGACAGCTTCAGGTAAGGTTCCCACTCGCCGCTCTCGATTCGGTGGTCCTCGACCTCGCGCGCAAGATCATTGAAGGCAGCGATGTAAAGCTGCCACAACAGGTCCTTGCGCCACGGCGTCATCGCCGACGGGTTCACCGCGGAGATGTCCGCCAGCGTCATCAGGGTCAGCGCCTTGAGCCGGCCCGGGGTGCCGGCGATCTCCGCCAACTCCCGCGCCGTCGCCGGGTCGCTTAGATCGCGAGTTCGCATGAACTCCGACATCACGAGGTGATGCTTGATTAGATAGGTGACCGTTTCTTTCCCCGCCGCGTCGATGCCGATGCGAGCCAGGGCCTGCTCGGCCAAGACGACGCTGCGCTGCGAGTGGTTGCCGCTGTGTTCTCCCTTGCCCACGTCGTGGAACAGGAGTGCGAGGTAAAGGTGCTCGGGCCTCTCCAACTCCGAGACCAAGCTCTGGAAACGGAGCGTGAGGGGATCCGCAGCCTCGCCCAGGGTGTGGAGAACCGCGATGGTCCGAAACGTGTGTTCATCGACCGTGTACCGATGATAGAAATCGCGCACGACCAGGCAGTCGATAAGCCGTAATTCCGGGAAGACCAAGAACAGTACCCCGGTTTCATGCATCGCCGTTAGCGCCTTGTAGGCGTGGGGCAAGGCGAGAATCTTCGCGATCGGAGTCCACAGATCGTCGCTGGAGCGTACATAGGAGCCGATCTGCGTCAGCGCCTGGCTGATGCGGCGCTCGGTCTCGAGCGCCGGCGGAACCCCGTGCCGCGCTAGGAACTCGAACAGGTCGAGCACCTGCGCCGGCTCCAGCTCTAAGTTGCGGCTATACCGCAAGTACACCCGGCCCCGCGAAACGGCGAAGGTCGAGTTCGACAGCTTCGAAGAGCGGTCGCGGACCTGGGTCAACAACGAACGGCGTGAGACGGCGGCCTCGTCCAGCATCCGTACCGCCAAACGATGGAGGATGCGCGCATTGCGGAAGTATTGCCGCATCCACGCCTCGGTGCTCTGGCTAGCGTCAAGCGACTCGCCCAAGCTTGCCTCGGCGACCTGCTCCTGCAAGTCGAACGACAGCTTATTCTTGTCACGTCCGTTGATGTAGTGCAGGTGGCAACGTAGGCCGAAGAGAAAGCGTTTCGCCGCCGCCAGCAACCCCTGAAACTCGGGCGCGAGGAACTCTTCGCTGTCCGGCACCCGGCCGGCCGAAGCATTGGCCAACTGCGAAATCCAGCAGGCGACGTGGAAGTCGCGCAGGGTCCCGGGCGCGTTCTTCACGTCGGGCTCGAGGTGATAGATGGTGCGGCCGAAACGGCGGTGACGCCCGTGCGCCAACTCGACCAGGTCCCTGAGCAATGAACCCTGCTCACGTTGAAAAAAGCGGGGCAGCTTCTCGTAGCCCAATTCGTCGAACAGCCGCTGGTCCCCTGCCAAATAGCGGGCATTGAGCAGGCTGATGTAGAGTTCGGTGTTATCGGCAGTGAATTGCGTGCACTCCTTCACCGTCCGGACCGACTGCGACACACGCAGCCGGGCATCCCACAGCTCCGTGAGCAAACCGGAAATGGCGCTCCCGTGAAGCTCGGCCTGCCCGCCGCGTCCCACGAGAATCAACAGGTCGACGTCGGAATGAGGGAACAATTGTGCGCGGCCGTACCCGCCCACGGCCACCGCCGCAACGCCTGAAGCGGGCCCGCCGTCGAAGTGCCGCTCGAAAGATCGAGTGACGATCTCATCGACGCTGTCCGAGCGGGCTTGGACGGCGGCCAACCCATCCTGGTCGCTGAGAAAGCGCTCCTGGATGACTTGTGATTGGTCCATGCCTACGGTGCGAAGCTCGGACATGTCACTTCGGGAAGGCGCAGCGCGGCCTTCCAATCGGAGGTCGGCCCATCCGTCGTGGCCTTGGCCGCGTCAACTAACGAGACGCGCCAGTTTCACCGTAACATCGCGGCAAAACCAGTCCGCGATCTTATGGCCCCAATAAAAAGTTTTGATCGCAGGGACAGAGGCGCGAGTGTAAACTCGCGCGCCCGCGGGCGCAGCCCGCAGTGGGACGCCGACAAGCGGCACCGGTTGAGATATGGCAGCAAATCGACGCTTGCGGGGTCTTCCGCCCCTGCCGGCGCGGGCCCGCGGGTTTACACCCGCGGCTCTGTTGCTTGGCGGTCAGCGCCTAGTCGAGCAATCTTGCTGTTTCCGGGTCGTGGGGACGAGCCTCGCCGCTGCGCAGGATCGCCAACTTGGCGCTGATCGGCCCGACCATCTCATAGATGACCACCGACGATAACACCACCGTGTTGATCACTACCGCGTAGTCGGGAAAACGCCGGTTGATGGTCAGCGTGAGCCCCACGGCCAGGCCAGCCTGGGCCATCAGCCCGAAGCCCAGCAGGCGCTGCACGACCGGATCCATCCCCAGCCAGCGTGCCCCAAGGCGGGCGCCCAGAAACTTGCCCGTGGCGCGCGCGAACACGTAGAAAGTACCCAGGACGCCCATGCCGGCAACAAGAGATACGTCCAGATCGGCCCCCGCGATGACGAAGAAAATCGCGTAAAAGGGCGGATCGGTATGCGAGAGCGCATTGAAGAGCCGGCGGCTGCGCGCCGACAGGTTCACCATCGTCCCGCCGACCGCGAGCGTCGCCACCAGGGACGACAGGTCCATAATCCGGGCCACGCCGACGCACAACAGCACGCTGCCCGCCATCAGGATCAGCATCTCTCCCTGGTCGGCGACCTTCGTCGCCCAGCCGGCCAGCATCAAGCCAACGAGAAACCCCAGCGCCGCCGACCCCAGTAGTTGCCACACCAGCGGGTAGAGCGACCCATACAGCGTTTGGAGCAGCAGCCCGGGCACGCCGAGGCTGGCGTCCAGGTCGATCGCCGCCGCGACCAGACTGTAGGCGGTGAGGCAGAAGATGTTGTTCACCGCGATGATACCGAGCAAAGTGTCCGTCAGCGGCCCATGGCTGTTGGACTCCCGAATCACCATCAAGGTCGATGCCGGGGCCGTGGCGATCGCCACCGCCCCCAGCAATCCCGCGATCTGCCACGCATGCCCGCCCGCGAACGTTCCCAGCCCGACCAACGACGCGGCGGCCACCGATTCACACATGGTCAGGTAGAAGATGCGTTTCCCGAACCGAAGAAACCGCGCGTAGTGAAAAACAGACCCTACGGAAACCAGGATCAGCCCGATCGCCACCTCGCTCAGCACTTCCAGCGCGGCCAGATTGTCCGCCGAGACCCACCCCAACACCGACGGCCCCAGCGCCACCCCGGCCAAGATGTATCCCGTCACCGCCGGCACACGAATGAACTGCACCAGATGCCCGGCCAACAAGGCCAGCAGCAGGATCAGTCCCAGCGACGAAAGTTCGTTCATTTAGGGAAGCAGGGCGCCCCAGCGCTTCGACCCTCTGGCAAGGACCAGATAGCGTGGCTTGCCCGAACCGTTTTCGAGGGCTCGGCGGGCCTGGCCTTCGGTGCGAATGAGGGTCTGATCGACCCGAAGCAACCGGTCCCCGGCCCGGATGCCGGCACGAAAAGCGGCGCTGCCCTCAATCACCAACCCGATCGGGAAGCCCTGGGCGCGCGGCGCCAGCAGCGCGCCGGAATGGCCCTCTTCAGCCGGTGGCGGTGCTATGGCGGACCGGGCGGGCAGCTTGATGTCGAGCGTTCGGCGACCGCGCCGGACTCTTACATCGTGAAGCTCACGCGCGATGGGCAGCACTAGTTTCTGCGCGTCGTCGGGCGATTCGACGGCCGCTCCATCGACGGAGACGATCAGGTCGCCAGGCTCGAGCCTGGCCCGGTCTCCCGGATAGCCCTCCCAGACCTCCCTGACGAGCACGGCGCTGTCGGTGGCGAAATAGCGCTGCTCGACGTCATTCAACGGGGCCAGGCGCAGCCCGTAGCGCCCCAGCATCTGTCCCTCGAGGGTCCCTGCTTGCGCCAACAGCTTCTCCACGCTGTCGGCGACAACGGCCGCGAACCCGTCGTCGCAATTCACGATCACGGCCAGTAGACGGGCATCCAGGTCAAACAGGCCTCCGCCGGCCATGTCGGGCGTGACCTCGAAGTCGAGAATCACCTCGTCGATGTCGGCTTCCCGGCACAAACGCTTGCGCGAACCCAAGAGAAAGCCTGGAGCCCGCGCGGTCTCCCCAGCGGCGGAGCGCCACGCGGCCATGACCCACCCGCCGAATTCCAGCAGCCGGGTGGGGACGTGCACCAGCGACGGCAACTGGGTCTCCGGGCCGGCTCGCAGCAGCGACACGGGTAGGTGCGGCGGAGTGAAGGTGACGGTCAACTCGGTCGGGGCCCCCTGCCAGGTACGCGCAGCCGGCGACCCGGACGTGAGTTGGTCGGGTGGCTGATGCGCCGACACGATTCGTCCCTCGGCGTCCCACACTACGCCGCTTTGCCCGAGGGCGTCCAATCGCACCAGGTAGGGGCTCACGTCCGAGGCCAAAGCAGCGAAGAAGTCGGCCGTTTGGTCCAGCGAACCCCGCTGGGTCATGCGCTGCAGACGCATCATCTCCGTCCGCGACGGCGGCGCCGCATCCTGTTCAACGGGCTTCGCGGGCCGCATCAGGCTACCCACCAGCAGGATCGATCCCGCGATGACGGCGAGAACCGCGACATAGGCTGGGCTGCGGTGTTCCATGGACGTCAGGAGGTATTAGTAGGGCGACGAGCCAGGCGTCTAGCGGACAGCGGTCGAGGGCGCCGTGAGTTTCAGCTCCACGAAGACGCCACTGAGTAGCAGGCAGCCCGCCGCCAGCCCGGCCACGCTGAACCAGATGACCGCCTCGATAGCGAACGGCTCCGCCAGCCGGCCGACCGCTCCGGCCCCCAGAAAGCCGCTCGCAAGCAGCAGGGCCATCATGCCGCTCAATAGCTGCGGATGGGGCGTTAGCACCCGTCGCGCCACGATGCTAAGCGCCACCGGCTGGAGGAACCCCAGGCTTCCTCCCGAAAGAACCGCTCCCATCACGGCACCTGATAGATCGACCGTCTTGAGCAGAAAGACGCAGCCCGTTGCCCCGATCGCCGTGCACCAGAATTGAATCCGCAGCCGTTCTTCAAGCGCCGAGAACCGCCGCGCCACCACTTGGCCCACTATGAAGGCCGCCCAGAACAGGGCGAGAATCAGCAGCCCAGCCTGCAGCGTCGCCCCGAACTGTCTCAACAGGTACACCGCCAGCCAACCTCCCATCGCCCATTGCACCATCGACAGAGCCGCAAGGGCCAAACCCAGCAGCACGGCCATCGCGTACGGCACGTGGCTGGTCGGCTGCGTCCACCGGGATGCCGTCAGAGGAAGGTAGCGAAACACCTTTGCGCGCAAGGCCAGGGTGGTCAAGAGCAACGGGCCGACGGCCAGTACGCGAACGAGCATCGCCCAGGAGACAACGGCACCGACGGCCCATACCAACGAGCACATGACGAAGGCCCCTGCACCGAACGAAACTCCCGCCAGATGCAGTACCGAGCGGGCCGATGTGGCCGGCAGCGCTCCCGAGATCAGACATGCCACGCCGGTAGCCAACACGCCAACGGCGAGCCCCACGATAAACAACGGCCCCGGCAACGCGCTGCTCTCGTTGACCATCGACAGCAGCAGCAAACCGGCCGTGGCCAGCAGGCCGGATGTCGTGTAAGCACCTCGCGCGCCGAAACGCGACCCCGCGCGCCGCCACAGAGCCATCCCGAACAGCACCCCCAGCCCCATCGAAAAAAAACCGTGACTGGCTCCCACCGTGTTGATCGACAGGCTGAGGAACCACAGGGGGTGCAGGGCTCCAGGCAGCGCCATGAGCATCCCGAGCAGCAGCAGGCCTGCCATGGTATACGCGACGCGGGCCGGATCGGGGGTGTGCCGGACGGGCATCCCCGCGCGCGCTGGACTCGAAAACGCCACCCACGCATTCTATCAGTTGCCTCGAACGCCCCTGGACGCCTACGATCCGGGATCTTGGACACGACTGGGCCTCCGCGCTATGAAATTCCGGAGCGAGCCCCTGGAAGCGACCGGTCAGAGCTCTTGTTTTCAGCGGCATAGAAACCGTGCGCGGCTGGCACGTCGATTGCTAGCACTGGGGTGAGCGTTGTGCACAGCTCCCGGACGTAACTTGGGTCGAATCGTTTAGGGGTTAGAAGCACCGCTTTGGCGGGTTGCCTCGCGCCGCTTGGCAGCGACCCCGTCAAGAAAATGTCCCGGTGAGGGGTCGCCGGGACATTTTTTTCATGTGGCGGCAGGCAGGGCAAGCGGGCACGGCATGCCGCGCCCCTACCTCTGTGAACAATACAGCGCCCGATTTTGCCACGGGCTGTTGGCTAGGCGTTAGAGGATCTTGCGCACGAGGCTCTCGTAGGAGTCGTCCGTACCGGCGTCCTGGGTCGTGGGAAAGCCAAGCGGCGCCCAACCAGGGTAGGTGACGTTTCCCATGGGGTCGGTTTCGCCGCCCAGTCCGCCACGCATGTCGACCACTTCACCGAATCCACTCGCCAGCAAGAGCGCCACTGCCTGCATGGAGCGTCCGCCCATCTGACAACCCACGACGCACTTGGCCTCCTTGCCGAAATTGGCCTCGACGATTTCGGCGAAGTGCAGATTCGGCTGCATCCGGCCGGACGGGTCTCTTTCAAAGACAGGGACGTTCTTGGCCCCCGGCACATGGCCGGCTTCGAACTCAGCGACCGTTCGCACATCCAAGTAGATGTACTCGCCGGCATCGAGAAGCTCCTTCGCCTCTTTGGGTGAAACGCGCTTAATCTCCATGGAGCAGCAGCACCTAGGCTGAACTCGCCCCGTCCAGGCGGCGACAAGAATCCAAGAATAGCAGAAAGAAAAGAACCCGGCCCCCAAGTTGCATCGAGAGCCGGGTGAGTGAGGTTAAGCCACGGAATCGAAGGAGAATCAAATGAGCGATGCTCTGTACGCGCGTTGACTCCCGCGCCCGGGGACTCAGGGGCGCCGCCATCGGGCGCACAGCGCGGGAGCACCATTAGGAATACAGGAGCCCGGCTCGACCGTCAAGGTTCAATTTGGGCTGGGACTTCTGTACCATTACTTTTCGTGCCCTGCGCTTTGTGCGAGGCCGCGGCCCCGCGGTGACCGGGTCTCGCAAGGTTCTGGGCTTGTAAGTGTCTTGGATTGAACCACCTGTTGAAATCTCGGAGGTCCGTGGTCACGGATTGCCCTCAAGACGCGACATCCAGGTGCGGAGTGAAAAGTGAACATTCCTAGCAAAGAGAAGTTCCCTCAGACCCGTGAGTTTACCTACCTCAACACGGCGGCGGAGGGTCTGTTGTCGACCGATTGCAGCGACGCCCTGGCGGCATACGTTCGCCACAAGTCGACGGGAAGCCTGGGCCGGCCCGCCCTGTACGCGATGGAGCAGGAGACCGTTGGCCTGACCGCCGAACTGCTCGGGACCTCGCCCGAGTCGGTGGCCTTCCTTTCCAACGCCACCGAGGGCGTCAACCTGCTCGCCAACTCGCTGGAGTGGCGCGAGGGTGATGAGGTGCTGATCACCGACCTCGAATTCCCGTCCAACGTCTTGCCGTGGCTACGGCTCAAAGACCGGGGCGTCAACGTACGAGTCGTCCGCTCCGAGGCCGGCCTGCTCCGCCTCGATGACTTCACCGCCCAACTGAGCGAGTCAACGAAAGTGGTCTCGGTCAGCCTGGTCAGCTACAAGTCGGGCACGAGGATCCCTTTTGTCAGCCGACTGGCGGAGGCGGTGCATCGTGCGGGTGCAATTCTTTGCCTTGACGCCACGCAGGGGTTGGGACGCGTCCCCGTTTCGCTGGACGGCGTGGACTACATGGTCGCCAGTTCCTACAAGTGGCTCTTCACGCCACATGGGTTGGGGATCACCTACTGCGCGCCGACACTTCTCGATCGGATGCACCCGGCGACCGCCGGCTGGTACGGTGTGCCCAACATCTTCACGCCCGACCGCTTCGAGCGATTCGAATACAAGCCGGGTGCCGCCCGGCTGGCCTCGGGCATGCCGAACTTCCCGTCGATCTTCGCCTTGAACGCCAGTCTGCGGTATCTGCTCGAGATCGGCGTCGAACGGCTCGACGAGGCACTGCAGCCCATGGTGACGAAGATGCGCGACGGCTTGGCGGACCTGGGCCTCGAACTCCTCACGCCCGCCGACCCGGCCTTCCAGGCGGGTATCGTGGCCTTCGCGCACGCCGATGCCACGCGAATCGGGCTGGCGCTCGCCGAGGACGACATCATCGTCTGGGCCAACGACGGCCGCGTCCGCTCGGCCATTCACCTCTACAACGAGCCCAATGAGGTCGACCGCTATCTCTCCGCGGTCGAACGGCTGATTCGCGCCTGAACCCGGATGCAGCCATTTTTCGTTAGTACAGCGTTTTACAAATTGAGTTGCGCTTAGGGCAGAGGCTTCAACAAGAGCCGAGCGCGGCACGCCACGGGCGTGCGCTACCGGCGCGTTGGGCGGGCTGGCACGGCATGCCCCTACATTTTGAACCCACACTCTGAACCTGTTCTGAGCTAACGTCAGCGAGGTTGGATCGCGCCGACCGACTCCCACTGGGCGAGTTGCTGCCGTAACTCCGCGGCGCCCGGTGAGTTCGGCTGCGCTTCGAGATAGGTGCGGAAGGCGGCGGCCGCCGGCTCGAACTCGCCCTTGCGCGCGAGGATCGTGCCTAGCAGGTGATAGGAGTGAGGGAAGCGGCCGGCGGCGTCGGCGGATTGCAGGGCGAGCACCGACTTCTGGGCGGCGTCCATCTGCCCCAGGTTCAACTGAGCAACGGCCTGCGAGAAGCGGACCTCGGCGGCGAACGGATTGAGACGCAATATCTGCTCAGCGAAGCGGACGGCGTCGTTCCAGCGTTGGTCTTCGAGGGCCATCTTGAGGAGCGGGTTCAGCGGCTTGAGGTACTTCGGGTCGGCCTCGGCCGCTTTCTCGAACGCGTCGCGCGCCGCCGGCTTGTCGTTGCGCCGCAGCCGCAGCTCGCCCAACAGGGCCCACGCGGCGGCGAACGTGGGGTGCTCGGCGACGGCCTTGTTCAGCTCGCGCTCGACATTCTCGTGCTTCGGCTTCTTCTTGCGCAGCTCTTTGAAGGCCTTCTCGTAAGCCTTGCGGGCCTTCTTGGGCGCGGACAAGGTCGTCAGGCTGATGGCGGTGCCCTCGACGCCCTCCAACCGGCGCAGGACGATGGTGCCGAGGTCCGGGTTGTCGGACTCGGTCCGGTTGCCCAACTCGATCGACCCGGAGCGATAGCCTGACAGTTCGATCTCCAACGCGCAGCCGAAAAAGTTGAAGCGGCCCAGTCCCGATACGGGCGCGGCCAGGCTATCGTCGGCGCCCTTGAAGGGAGTGGGGTCGTCGTTCGCGGCAGGCCCGAGTCGCGTGGAGACGCTGGCGTCGGTGAAAGTGGGGTCCCGGCGGTCGGTCAGGTCGATCGAGAACGTGCCCTTCAACGAGGTGTAGCCCTTGGGAACCTTGCGGTCGGAACAACTCAGGTAGATAGCGACGGGCTCGGAAGGCGGAGCACCGTCGTCGAGCACGACCTTGCCGCTGAGCATCAGCGGCCGCTCGAAGCCCGAGATCGGTTGGCTACCGCCGAGTGGGTCGTTCGCGGAAGACCCGTAGCTCGGGGGCTGCGCCGTGCCGTCTTGCGCGGGGAGCGGTGCGGCGAGGAGAGAGGCCAGCGTGGCGGCCGTTGCGATCCATCGAGATGTCGACATGGGGATCACCTTTCGACCTGCGATCGAACGTTGTCTTCCTGTTACCTCATATTAGTTCGCCCGGCGCGCGGGCTTAGTTAGCCGGGCGCAGTGCCTCGTCGGCGCCGAGCCCCTCGGTCAGCCAACCGGGATACCAGCGGAAGACGTTGCCGGTGAGGCTGCCGATGAAGATCTTCTTCTCGCCGGTGACATGAATCCAATGGCCGGGGCTCTCCATCGAGCCGATGATCTTGCCGGTCTTGCGGTCGATCTTCATGATGCGTCCGGCGAGGGTGTCGTAGGTAATGTTTTCGATGTTGTCGCGGTGCGTGATGATCCACATCTCGTCGTCGGGCGTGATGAAGATGTTCTGCGTCGCGCCGAGGTGGTTCCATTCGCGCAGGTACTTGCCGTCGGCATCGAAGATCTGGATGCGGTTGTTCTCGCGGTCGCTGACGTAAACGATGCCCGAGGAGTCGATCGCGACCGAGTGAACGGTGTTGAACTCGCTCCGGCCCGTGCCGGGCTTGCCCCAGGTGGTGATGTACTTGCCTTCCGATGAGAGCTTGACGACGCGCGAGTTGCCGTAGCCGTCGGCGACATAGATCTCGCCCGAGGGAGCGAAGGCAAGGTCGGCCGGCCGGTTGAAGCCCTTGGCATCGTTGCTCGGCACGCCTTGGTTGCCGATGGTGCGGCGCCACTCTCCCTTGTTGGTGAATTGCATCACGGTGTGGTGAACGACGTCGGTCGTCCAGACGTTGTCGTCCTTGTCGATGCGCAACCCGTGCGGCCTGCCGAACATCCCCTTGCCCCACGAGCGCACGTAGCGGCCTTCGGAATCGAACACGACGATCGGGTCGGCCTTGTCGCCGCGGTGGAAGACGTAGACCCGACCGGCGGAGTCGGTGGCCACGGCCGAGACACGGCCGAACTTCCAGCCGTCGGGCATTGTGTCGGGCTCCTCGCCGAAGCGAATGTTCACGCGATACTTCAGCAAGCCGCCTTCGTGGTCATGCCAGCCGGTCTGCGCGCTGAGCGTGAGACAGAGGCAGGCCAGGAGGGTCAGGGTCCTAAGCGTCATGGGAATCCTCCACTTACTCTGATCTTCTTGAAGCACGGGAATTGTTCACCCGCCGGACTCGGCGCCGGCCGGTTGAACTCCGTGAGGTATTGTACCCGGACGTACGCTTCCGCGGTTGAGAACCCTCTGCCACAAGGTTACGCTTCACGTATCCCTACGTGTCTGTCACCGGCGGCCGACGCAAGTGAACGGGCCGTGCCCGTCCAGCGGCTTCCCGAAGTCGGGGAAATGAGAGTTCACCAAGTGCTCCGACTCCTTTCGGAAGTCTTGCCCGATGCAGATCTTCGAGAGGTTCGCCGGCACGTGCGCCCGGATCTGTGGCGGCCGTAGCGGGTAGGGCGTCAGCGTATCTCGGTCGTAGACCGCAAGCGAGAAGTGCGGGAGCACGCCGCCGGCCAACCAGTGGGCCAAGGGTTGGCCGGGGAAGTAGGCCGTGCTGTCACGATGCCGGACGAGATACTCGTAGGCCTGGCGGTTTTCGTTTCGCTCGGCGGACAACAAGTGCAGCTTGTCGCCTATGATCCGCTGGAAGCCATACACGGCGACGAGGATGCTCGAAAGCGCCACAAACGAAACGCATGCGGTTCGGCAAGCGGCCTCCTTGTGCTCATCCCACAGGCGCGGAAGCCGCAGCACGATCATTAACACGGCCGCCACGCCGAAGTAGAGGGTGTAGCTGAAGTTGTTCAGCGCCCCGCCGATCTTCACGCGGCCGAGCACGGAAACCGGCAGCAGGATGAGCCCTGCCGCCAACGGCAAGACCCAATCATTGCGAGCCAGCCACGCCGAGGGCTTCGAAGCGGGATCGTCCCGCAGCAAGAGGATCACGCAACCCGCCAGGATCAACGCGATCGGAAGAAGGTACGCCTGCAACTCCAAGAATGCGTACGCAAGATTCGACGGGAAGCTGCCGAGCCAAGGCACCTCTCGCGGAATGAGGACCGTGTTGAATAGAAGTCCGTCGAGCGGAAACAGCGCGAGCAACAGGGCGACGGTGGCCATTCCGATCGAAATCAGCCACGCACTGAAGCGGAAAGCCTGCCGCCATCCCTCACTGAGCAGAACCCACAGGGCCAGCACGCCAACCAGCGGCAGCAGAGGTTGCTTCGACAAGACCGAAAGCCATGCCAGCGCCGCGGACACACCGAAGCGGGTTTGTTGTGAACTCTCCGTGCGCGACAACACCAGACACGACGCCAGCCCCAGGCCCAGAGCCGGCGCGTCGGCGTGAATGAAGCTCGCCGAACCCGCAAGCCCCCAAAAGCCGAACGTCAGAGTCGTGAAGAGCGAGAATAGCAACAGGCCGAGCCGGCGGTCGCGCGAGCGCGCCAGGCACAGAAATAGAACCGGCAGAAAATAGTAGAGATGAGCCAGTAGATTGCCGGCGAGAACCGCCGAGGTCGGCTCGGGGAACACAGCCGCCGGAGCGTAGGCGATGGTCGCAAGCGGCGGATACATCGTCGTTTGAACCGAACCGGCATCTTCGGTCGAATAGAGGGGCCGGCCGTGCACCCATGCGACCGCGGGCGCGAGCCGCGCCGCATTCCAGGCGAGATACGGCGCTTGGTACAGCGAACTGAAGAAACTCGCTGCCAAGACGTAGATGACCAGTGGCAGAGCAGTCTGTACCAGGCGGAGCGATGTCTGCTGCCGGCGCCCGCGGCGGTACTGCACCGCTGACGCCGCCGCGGCCGCAACGAATCCGACACTGAGCACGAGATTCAAAAACACGGCCACATCCTCGCACGGGTCAACCCAGTAAGTACCGATCTAGGAGGACGCATGGTTCGCGAATCGCTCCCTGCCTGCGCGGGCCCCGGCTGCCCCGGACCCTGGGGCTTGCGCCATACGCCCAAGACGCTCTTGCCGACGCGGTAGCCCAAGATCGGATCCACGAACCGCGAGAGCCGAACCAAGACGGAATCCCAGAAGCGGATGTCGCGGAGGGTCGGCCGGCTTGCCCGCAGCAGAAGCCGGTTGCCGAGCGAGGCCAGCATCCCCACCGAGTCCAGGTAGACGAGCTTCCTCTCTTCCAGATCGGAGGGGGCTGCCTTGCTCAAGGCAGCAAGCGAGTAGCGCCGCACGTGGCCAATCGCCTGATCGAACTCGGAGTACAGAAACTGGTGTGCCGGCGCGAGGACAACCAGGTGGCCGCCCGGCGCCAGGTGGCCGGCGGCCTGACGCAACTCCAGGTGGTCATCCTCGATATGCTCCAGCACGTCGATGTAGAGGATTGTGTCAAAGCGGCTCTCCGGGTCGAGCCGGCTCACCGTCTTCTCGACGACCTCCGCGTCAATCGGTAAGGGCCGCTCGGCGAAACGCGCCCGCATGGTCTGCGCCAGAGCCGCGTCCGGCTCTAAGGCGGTCCATTGCGTTTGGCGCCCGTCGCAAAGGAAACGAGTCGTGGCTCCGATGCCTCCGCCGACTTCGAGTACTCGCCCCGTCAAGTGCTGTCGAAACTGCGAACGGAAGTAATCCTTCCAACGAACGGCGTGCTCGAAGACATCCAACTCCTCGCCTTGGTAACGGTAGTCCTCCATAGGGTCGTCACGTGCGCGAAGCTCATCCGATGGCAGCATCCAACGGCGGACTCGCCGCTCGCGCAGACAGGTCTTCCACCCTTTGGACGAAGTAGCGGTAGTCGCGGATCGGGATGAAGTTGGCATTCACGCGGGCTTGCAGAATGACAAACACGAACACGATGGCCAAGAAGATCGCCTGCCCCAGCAGCAGCAGCACAATCCCCGTGACCGTGGGCAGCCATAGAGAAAGATCACTCCCTTGGGAGACGGACAGCGCCAGGCTGCTCAGAACCAAACCCATGCAAAGCACTAGCAACATCGTCGCCACAATCAGGCGAACGCCGATCCTTTCACCGTGAACTGAAAGAGCGCTCAATCCATGGATGACCAGTCCAACGAAATCCATTCTCGAGTGGCCGCCCAACCTTTCGGCGCGCTTCGTTTTGATGCTCCCGAACGGGAGCTTGCTCTTGAACACAGCCGCCGCGTAGTGGTTCCACAACTCCGAGACCACGACCAGCCGTGAAAGCAGGCTACGCGGGATGATGCTGAAGTTGCCGACGCGCACCCGGATGCCCGTGAGCATCCAATGCAGCGCTTGGTACACCCGATAGCAGAGTTGGAAGAACCAGGTTTCACTTCGGCGCGTGCGCTCGGCAAACACGATCCTGCCGTTTCCCGCTTGCCGCATGGCCTGGATTAGCCTCGGAACGTCTTCCGGGGCGTCCTCGCCGTCGCCGTCCATGACGAGAATGGCGTCACTATCATCTTGCTCCTCAGCGTAGGCTAGCGCGACACAGATGGCGCGCTGATGGCCCAGGTTGCGCCGCAGCGAGAGAACCTTTACTTCGCGGATGGCCGAACACGGCGTACTCCGCAACTTTTCGGGGAGGGGCGTGGCCGACCCGTCGTCGACGAGGAGAACTTTCAGGGAAAAGCTCTGCGCGTCCACGACCTGGTCGAGTTTTCCGAGCAGCGCTCCCAAGGCCTCCCAGTCCTCGAAGACGGGGATCACAGCCAGGACCGTCGAGTGTGGGTCAGTCACTGAGAGGGACGTTCCAAACGGCTTCGGGATGAGAGGGCCGGCTGCCCGGAACCAGCCGATGCCTTCCGAATCAGCGCGATCTCTTGAAACAGTCGACGGGTCGCTTGATCACTACCCCTCAACATTGCCATTGTAGCTTCCCGGTATAGCCAACATCACCATCGGGGCGAGGAACGCGAGGAACCAATGACCGCCCGCAAGCCCGGGGGAAGGCGTGTCGCGCTTGCCGCGTCGTGGAGAAGGACTTCCCCAATTGACTTACCCCCGGCCGTCGGCTATATTCGGAGCAGAAAACTAAATCGCCCTCAGGCCCTGATTTCGCGGTTCTTCGGGCGGTCCCCTGCGAATTGACCAGAGCCCAGATCGCCATCTCACAAGGCCTCGAGACCCTCTTCGGAACCCACGACGAGAACATACGCTTTTTCGAGAACATTCTCGACGTCACCACCCATCTGCTCGACGACAGCATCGAGATCGAGGGCGAGCCGGAGCGGGTCGAGCGCGCCCACAACCTGCTCACCGACTACGACGCCCTGCTGCATGAGGGCTACCGCTTCGGCAACGGTGATCTGAAAGACTTCCTCAAGGTCGCCAGCCAAGACCCGCAGGTGAGCCTCCGCAACCTCGTCCACAGCAGCCGCCAGCGCAATTTCGGCCGCAAGGCGCTGGCGCCGCGCAGCCTAAACCAGATGCGCTATTTCGAGGCAATGGAGCGCTGCGACATGGTCTTCGGCATCGGCCCCGCCGGGACCGGCAAGACCTACCTGGCCGTGGCCATGGCCGTGTCCGAGCTACTGGCGAAGAAAGTCCGCCGCATCGTGCTGGCACGGCCAGCCGTCGAGGCCGGCGAGCGCCTCGGTTTCCTCCCCGGCACGCTGCAACAGAAAATTGACCCCTACCTGAGGCCTCTCTACGACGCCCTCTACGACATGATGGAGTCGGACCGCGTGGAGAAGCTCATCGAGAAGGGCATCATCGAGATCGCGCCGCTGGCCTTCATGCGCGGGCGCTCGCTCAACGACAGCTTCATCATTCTCGACGAGGCCCAGAACGCCACCGCCGAGCAGATGAAGATGTTTATCACGCGCCTGGGCTTCGGGTCGAAGGCCGTCATCACCGGCGACATCACGCAAATCGACCTCCCCGCGGGGCGGCGTAGCGGCCTGCTGGAGGCCGTGGACGTTCTCGCGTCGGTAAAGGGGATCTCCTTCATCACCTTCGATGAAAAAGACGTGGTGCGCCACGACCTGGTCCAGCGCATCGTCCGTGCCTACGAGGAATACCAGCGTAGCGAGCTGGAGTCTTCCAACGAGACGCCCGGTCCCACGCCCGCGCCGCCCGAGCTTGCCAAGTCCGCCGCGGCCCTCGACCCCCCGCTCAGGCGCGAGGACGACTGAGTTCCCCATGGACTCCCAATCCAGCGAAGACCCTGCGTGGTACCGCAATCGCCAGCGAAGCGTCCGCTTCGACGAGGCGGAGTTCGCCGGCTTCCTCGACCGCCTCTCGCGTGACGTGGCCCGGCGTAAGCCCTTCGCGGTGATGATCGCCGGTGACGGTTCCGTGCGGCAGGCCAACGGACAGTTCCGTGGCAAGCGTGCTTCGACCGACGTACTGTCGTTCCCCGACGGCGAGGACGGCCGCCTGGGCGACATCCTGATCTCCGCCGCCCGGGCCGAGCGCCAGGCGCGCGAGCAGGGCCACCGCGTGGAAGACGAACTCAAGATCCTCGCGTTGCACGGCCTACTGCACCTGCTAGGCTACGACCACGAGAGCGACGATGGGCGCATGCGGCGCGCCGAGACGGGTTGGCGCCGCAAGTATGGCCTCCATCCGGGCCTGATCGAACGGGCGGCGGGATGATGATTGACCCCTATGATCAAGCCCGATGATGATCGCCCCGTGATGATTGATAGGCCCACAATGATGATCGAACGCCAGTGATTGTTGAACTCATCACTCTGCCGGTGCTGTGTGGCGTGATTGTCTTGGCGTCGTACCTGCATGCGCTCTACGTCGAGTCGCTGCGCTTTCGTCCGCGCGGAGCCTCGCGTTCCTACGAGGTCTTCGAACAGCAACTCCGCGAACGGCTCAAGCTTAAGCCGCGGGAAGCGCTGCGGCGATTCTCGGCCGCCAGGCAGGTGGCACTCATCCTCATCGCTCTCGATTTGGTGCTACTGACGCTGCCCGGCGCCGACATCCACCTCGCACTCTTGGAAGTACTGGTCCTGTCTGTCGTTGCCTTGGTCGTGTTCGCCCACATGGTTCCTTCGATTCTCATGATGCGTACGGCGGGAACCTGGGCCATTCCGCTCGTGCCGATGGCGCTGATCATTGCCGCCGCCATCAAGCCGGTCACGCTGCTGGCCCTTTTCGTCTCGTCGCTGGCGAAACTGGGAGTCGAGGAGCAGGCTCCCTACAAGCCGGCCAACGCGTCCGACGAGATCGAGGCGCTGCTCGACGCAGGACAGGAAGAGGGCCTGATCGAAGAGGAGGACCGCAAGCTCATCCAGTCGGTCGTCGAGTTCGGCGACAAGACGGTCCGCGAGGCCATGACGGCGCGCCCTGACGTGATTGCGATCGACGCCGACAGCTCGGTCGAGAACCTGCGGCAGCTTTTCATCGACAAGGAGTACTCCCGCGTTCCCGTCTACGAGGGCACGATTGATCACATCCTCGGCTTCGTGCACAGCCGCAACACGCTGGAGCTCGATGCCGCCGACGGACGGGAAAAGCGCGTCCGCGACCTCGTCCGTCCGCTGCCGCTGGTGCCGGAGACGAAGCCGATCCGCGAGCTCCTGCGCGAGCTGCAGGACAGCAACCAGCAAATGTCGATCGTCATCGACGAGTACGGCCAGACCGCCGGCCTGGCTACCATGGAAGACCTGATGGAAGAGATTGTCGGCGAGATTCGCGACGAGTCGGAGGAAGGCACCGACGTGCAGGTGCAGTCCGACAACTCGTTCGTCGTCCCCGGCAACATGGATCTCGACCGGCTGGAAGAGCTGGTCGACTTCCGTCCCGGCGAGGAGTTCGAATCGACGACGGTCGGCGGGCTGGTCTGTGAACAGCTCGGCAAGGTTCCCGGCGCGGGGGCCAAGCTCACATTAGATGGCATTCAACTCGAAGTACTGGCGGCGGACAAGCGCCGCGTTGACTCGGTCCGCGTCCGGCGCGTACGTGACGCCGAACCCGCCTCGCAAGCGGAAGCCGAGGCGCCCGAATCCAAGGCTGAATCGCACGGGGAAGAGCATTGAAGGCTGGCTTTGTCGTGATTCTCGGGCGGCCGAATGTCGGTAAGTCCACTTTATTGAACCGGTTGGTCGGCTCGAAGATCGCCATCGCCACCCCCAAGCCCCAGACGACCCGCGACGCCATCCAAGGCGTGCTGACCCGGCCCGAGGGCCAGATCGTCTTCGTCGACAGCCCCGGCATTCACGAGCCGAGCCTCGAGCTGGGCCGGCACATGATGCGGGAGGTCCGCCGCGCGACCGCGGGGTGTCACTTGGTGCTTCTGCTGGTGGACGCGTCCCAGCCGAATCATATGGGCGACCGGTCGGCGATCGAGATGGTTCGTGAGCTGGGCAAACCCGTCTTGCTGTTGATCAACAAGGTGGATTTGGTCAAATCGAAGCAGGCGCTGCTGCCGCAACTCGAGGACTACCAGAAGCGGTGCGACTTCGCCGAACTCGTTCCCATCTCGGCCCAGAAGGGCGACAACCTCGACGTGCTCGTCAAGCTGCTGTTCGATCGGCTGCCCGAATCCCCAAATTACTATCCCGAGGACTACATCACCGATCAGCCGGAACGCTTTATCGCGGCGGAGTTGATTCGCGAGCAGATCATCCTACAGACACACAGGGAAGTGCCGCACTCCGCGGCCGTCACGGTCGACACCTGGGAGGAAGAGCCCAACCTGCTACGGATCTCGGCCACCGTCTACGTCGAGCGGGCCGGGCAGAAGGGGATCATGATCGGCGCGCGGGGAGAGAAGATGAAGAAGATCGGCACCGACGCCCGCAAGCAGCTCGAAGCGCTCTTCGGCCGCAAAGTGTTTCTGGAGCTATTCGTCAAAGTCAGCCCCAGGTGGCGCGACCAACCGGCGTTCCTCCGATCCCTCGACTTCCGCCAGATGCTGGGCGCGGACCCCGACGCGGACGGACCGGCCCAGTAGCCGACCGCTCGGTCCACGGAACGCGACGCGGCCCGCGTAGCACGGATCTCGGTTTCGAGATCCGCGGCCGTGCCTTGGATAGCCACCCTCAAGCGGTAGCGGGATGATCTAGCGACCTGCCTCGAGCTACTTCCCCAACACCTTAGCCAGCATCTCCGGATGGTCGGTGATCAGTCCATCCACCCCGAGGTCTATCAGCCGCTTCATCTCGGCTTCGTCGTTGACGGTCCACGCCAGCACCTGCAGCTCTTCACTATGAACTTCGGTGATTAGCTCGCGGGACGCCAGCTTGAACTGGGGGATGACGTAGTCGATGGGAGCGTTGTGGCGGGACTCCTCATCCTGGGTGCGGTTGTAGATGTAGCCGAGTTGCAAAGCCGGGGAAAGTTCATGCACCTTGGTCAGCGTCTCGGGATGGAAGGCCGAGATCATCGTGTTGGCGGGGTCGCCGTACTTGAGGATCAACTCGACCGCCTCTTGCTCGTAGCCGGCTTCCTTGAACTCAATGTCGAGGAACGTCTGCTTCCCAAACTGGCGAAGCACCTCCTCCAGCAGCGGGACTTCAAGGCCTTTGGGTAACTTTCGAATCTGGTCGTAGCGGCTCGATTGAACGGCGTGGCCCCTGACTACCGGCGGATGGACGACCACCAATTGGTCGTCCGCCGTCTTGCGGATATCCAGCTCGATACCGTCGGCGCCATGGTCGAGGGCCTTCTGGAAACTCGGAATGGTGTTCTCGAGCACTTCCGCCGCACCGCGATGGCCGAGATTAAGTACCTTCTTCACGGTTGTGCCCTACCCCTTCCGGTACAACTCCGCTGACACCTTGTCTGCGGCGGATCCTGCTCTTCGCTCAGTTCGGAGGGCCAACTCAACGAAACCTTCGATCGAGAAACATGGTTCTCACCGCTGTGTTGGCTTGAAGTGAGACGCCGACATACCCTCTGCTGCGGAAACCGGGCTTCGGCGAATCCGATCCAGCGGCGTACTCAGAAGAGAGGTAACTTATAAAAGTACCATGAAAACACCCCGCGCTAGGGTGCCGGGCCGTGTTTTCTGACGGCCCGGCCCGGTCGGACCTCACCGGGACGCCAAGCCAAGGCCCGCCAAGCCGAGGCCCACCAAGCCAAGACAATGTGCGGGCCCACCGGGCGCTGCGATAGAATCGATCTAAGCCGCACAGGCGTTTGTGTGGCGATCCCGAGACCCCGCCCGTGGGAATCCTATCCCGCTATATCCTTCGCGAAATCGCGCTCGCCACCTTGATCGGCACGCTGCTGTTCACGTTCGTGCTCTTCCTGCAGTCGATCGGAGAGGTCATGGAGCTTCTGGTCGGGCCCAACGCCTCGACCACCGAAGTGCTTCACCTCTTCGTCCTGACGGTTCCACGAACGCTGAAGTTCACCATCCCGATGGGAGTGCTCGTCGGCGTGCTGGTGGGGCTGGGACGTCTTTCGACTGACGGCGAGATCACCGCCATGCGCGCCGCCGGCATTCCCGGACGCCGCGTGATCCTACCGATCACGTTGTGGGCCACGCTCGGGGCGGTGGCCTGCGCGGCGACTACGCTGGTTTTCAATCCCTGGGCTCAACGCGAATCCCGGCGGATCAGTGAGACGCTCAGGATCTCGCAGGTGACCGCGCAGATTCGCCCCCGTGTCTTCATCGAAAGCTTCCCGAAGTTCGTTCTCTACGTACGCGAGGTCGTGCCCGGCCCGATCGTGCGTTGGAAGGGCGTCTTCATGGCCGACATGCGCGACCCCAAGAAGCGCGGCTCCTTCAGCGGACTCAACGCGACAGTCGACGGCCCCGCGGTCACGCTCGCCCAGGAGGCCATCGCCGTCCCCAGGCCCGACCAGGATCGCGTGCAACTGAACCTGTTGGCGCCGCGGCGCTACGAGCAATCCTACGACCCGAGCAAGTATCAACTCCACCAATACGGGGACCTCAATCAGGTGCTCGAGATCGAGTCGTCCAGCCCGTCGCAGTCGAGCGCGCTCGATCACATGACGACCGAAGAGCTGATGGCGAAACAGGGGGGCGAAGAAGGCGGCATCGAGGCCGCCATCGAGTTGCAGCAGCGCTTCGCGTTCCCGTTTGCCTGCCTGGTGTTCCCGATGGTTGGCATTCCGCTGGCGATTTCGTCGCAGCGCCCGGGCCGATCGGTGGGCGTGGTGCTGACCGTCGTGCTGGTGTTTCTGTACTGGATGATCTGGCTGGGCAGCATCGCTCTCGCCCACGCCGGTATGCTGCCGGTCGTCCCGGCAGTATGGTCTGGGAACATCCTTTTCGCGCTGGGCGGCTTGGTGTTGCTATTCCGATTGGACACGCCCGGCCGCAGGGATGTCTCAGCCTTGCTGCTGAGCCCCTTCCGCGCTCTGGCATCGCTGCGCAAGCCCAAGCGCAAAGGCCAAGTCCCGCCGGCGCCGTCGAACGGAGCGCGCCGCCCCCGCCTTGCCCGCTGGCGCAGCAACGGCAACGAATCTCCGCCTGGAGTCCTCATAGTCGATCGCTACGTGCTGACGAGCTTCCTGTACTACTTCGTGGCGCTCCTGGCGGCCTTCATTCTGATCTGGTTCGTGTTCAGCTTCTTCGAGCTGCTGGGCGACATGCTCGCGCGGGACAAGATGGGGCGGTTCATCCCCTACATCTATTACTTGACGCCGTTTCTGATCTACGAGACCGCCCCGCTGGCCATTCTGGTGGCGACGTTGATCTGCTTCTTCATTCTGGCCAAGCACCGCGAACTGACCGCCTTCCGAGCGTGCGGCATTAGCCTGTACCGGTTGGCCGCCCCGATCATGCTGGTCTCGTTGTTCGTCAGCGGCGGGCTGTTTTGGCTCGACCAGAACTATCTGCCCGAAACGAACATCCGCCAGGACGCCATCCGCGACGAGATCAAGGGCAGTCCCGTGCAGACCTACCTGCGTCCCTACCGCCAATGGACCTTCGGAGAAGGCGACCGCATTTTCTACCATAGCTTCTTCGACTCCGAGCAGAACCTGCTCGCCGGCGTGAACGTCTACGACCTCGACCCCGCAGACTTCCGCCTGCGCCGCCACATCGCCGCCAAGCAGGCGCGTTGGGACGAGGAACAGCAAGCCTGGATCTTCGAGAACGGCTGGGTGCGCCTGATTGAAGGCGACCGTATCACCGCGTTTGAGCCCTTCGACGCGCGTCCCTTCCCGGACATCGAGGAGACCCCCAGCCACTTCTTCAAAGAAGCCAAGAAGTACGAGCAGATGAACTGGCAGGAGTTGTCCGCGTACATCCGCGATCTGACGCAAGCGGGTTTCGACACCGTCAAGTTCCAGGTGCAGTTGCACAAGAAGTTGGCCTTTCCGCTGTTTGCCTTTGTGATGGCCGTGCTTGCCGCGCCGTTCTCGATGCTCGCCGGGCATCGCGGCGGCTTCACCGGCGTTGTGATGTGTCTCGGTCTCGCGGTCGCTTACTATTCGTTGAGCGCCTTCTTCGAGAAGCTCGGCGGACAAAGCCAGTTGACCCCGATGATCGCCGCCTGGTCGCCGAGCATCATTTTCGGATTGAGTGGGGCGTACCTGTTCACGCGAGTGCGCTCGTGAAATGATGCCGCGGCCATACGAAACAACCTCACTCCGACCTCGCTGCACCAGCCCAAACCGGACCCAAGTCCGCGAAGCGGACGGACGGATGTTAGCCTAGGGTGAAGCCGTCCTCGGCGGAACCCTAGGTAGCGAACCTCTCGCGACCAGGGCCCTGAAAGGGCGATGGAAACGCGGCCACGTTTCGAGCGGCTTCAAGGAATCTCCCCATTGTTTTTCCTAATCGAACAAGCCCGCGACCGCCTCGCCTCTCACTTCCCGCCCACGCCGCTGATCGTTTCCGAGCCATTGAGCGAGGGCCGCGGCCAGCGCGTCTATTTGAAACTCGAGTCGCTACAACCGACGGGCTCGTTCAAGATGCGACCGTCGATGAACGGCATGCTGGCGCATCTCGAGCAGGCCCGCGCGGCCGGTGTCGTCACCTCATCGTCGGGCAACTTCGCCCAGGGCGCCGCCTACGCCGCAAGCCGCCTGGGGGTCGATCTCCAGGTTGTCATGATGCGCGGCGCTTCGTCGTTCAAGATCGAACGCACGCGGCAGCTCGGGGCGACAGTGGTTCTGTGCGAGAACACTTTCAAAGACCGTTGGGACACGACCTTCCGCATCCAACGCGAGACAGGCCGTCTGCTGCTGCACCCCTACGACTCGGAAGAGACGATCGCCGGCGACGGCACCATCGGTCTCGAGTTGCTCGATCAACTCGACGGTGACTTCTGTGTCGTCGTCCCGGTGAGCGGCGGCGGACTGGTTTCGGGCATCGCGACCGCGGTCAAGCACAAGCGTCCGGGCTGCCGGGTCATCGGCGTCCAACCGGCGGCGAACGGCTCGATGGCGCGGTCGGTCGAGCAGGGCGAGCGCGTCACGACCGACCCCGGCCCCACACTCGCCGACGCGCTGATGATCGCCCAGCCCGGCGAGCGCACGTTCGGCATCGTGCGGCATTTGGTCGACGACGTGATCTGCGTCGACGAGGACGAGATCACCACGGCGATACGCACCCTGGCCGAGCAGCAGAAGCTAGTGGTCGAAGGCGGCGGCGCCGTCGGCGTAGCGGCCCTCCTCGCCTGCAAGATCGACTCGCGGGGGCTCGATGTCGTCTGCATTCTCAGCGGCGGCAACATTCTCCCGGCCAAGCTCGCCGAGATCCTCGCTGCGCCGCGTTCCGAGACGTAAGCCTCAACCGGCATTCGCCACTGCGCCACGTAAGTCGTGAGTAGGGCACCCCGGGTCGAATCCGGTTTCCACAACGTCTGTAGCTCGGTCGAGATGCCACCGGCCGCGAACCACCGGGACATCCTCCACAGTTCGGCCAACCCGACGAGCATGAGAGCCGTCCAAAGGGGCACGCTACCGCCGTTGATCTTTCAACGCTTTCCGTGGTGGATTGTTAGAATACCCCGACACGGCCATCGGTTCCAACCGATAGAAGAGGGTCGTAGTCGTTTGTAAGGGTCTGATCGGCGAGATTCCTGTGGAAAACGACAGCGGAGCCTCGGCACTTCGATCGTTCTCTCCCCTTCCGGGGGAGCGGCAGCTTATCTGGACCATCTGGCTGACCTATGGCGCGTTCTACTTTTGCCGCACGAACATTTCAGCCGCCGTACCGGGGCTGCAAGCACCCGTCGGCGAAGGTGGCATGGGTTTCGGCGGCGAGCAAGTGGGTCTGATTCTAGCGTCGCTCAAGATCACCTACGGCTTGGGTCAACTGGTGAACGGCCAATTGTCCGAGCGCGTCTCCCCCCGCTTGCTTCTCGCCGTCGGCATGTTTGGTTCCGCGGCGCTGAACGTCATCTTTGGCCTCGCCAGCGGGTTCTACTTTCTGCTCTTCGTATGGGCCGCGAACGGCTACGCCCAGTCGCTCGGCTGGACGCCTTGTGTTCGCGTCATTGGCAACTGGATCCCTCCCCTCCGGCGGGGAAAGGCGATTGGACTCATCGGGACCGGGTATCAACTGACGCTGGGCCTGACCTACATCGTCGCCGGACAAGCGGCCGACCTGCTGGGCTGGCGTGGCGCCTTGTACGCGCCCAGCTTGCTCTTGGCTCTAGCAGGCGTCGTCATGCTCATGAGCTTGAGGGAGTCGCCGAGCGATCACCGGGCGGCCGACGGATCCGATCGCGCCGACGATCCAGCGGGGCCAGCCCCTGCCGCACCGCCGCGGCCGGCCACGTCGCTTTGGGAGAACATCGTCCTCACGCTTTCGAATCGTGCTCTCTGGTTGCTGGGTATTTCCCTGGGGCTCTTGAACGCCTGCCGCTACGGTTTCCTCGATTGGGGGCTCGCCCACCTGACCGAAGTGCAGGACTCCGGGGTCGGGGCTGCCGGCCTCAAGTACGTCGTATTGCCCGTCGGCGCCATCGCGGGTTCCTATCTGGCCGGTTGGGCGACGGATCGCTTTTTCGGAAGCCGCCGGGGACCGGTCATCTGCCTCTTGCTGCTACTGCTGGGGGCTCTCACGATTGCGTATGAGTCGGTCACGAGAACCAGTGTTTGGGCGACCGTGCTGTTACTGGGCGTGATCGGATTCTGCATTTATGGACCTCAAGTGTTGCTGGTTGGCACAGCTCCGGCTGATTTGGCGCGGCGTGGTACGTCGGCCGCCGCCGCCGGCTTTGTTAACTTCATGGGTTACATGGGCGCCGCGACCGGTGACGTGGTAACCGGCCATTACAAGATGCCGGAGCACGGGGGGTGGCAGGTGGCCATTTACATCTGGGCGGGCTGGGCCTTTGCGGCGGCATTCTTTGCCGCGTTGCTCTGGAACGCCGCCCCGGCTGAGCCGGAGCAAACTGCCTAGGCCCACGCAACAAGCCCTCATTATGCGAGCCATCATCATCGGAGCCGGCCGAGGCGAACGGCTCATGCCGACCACGGCCGACTCGCCCAAATGTTTCGCCGAGGTCGGCGGCCGTAGCATCCTCGATTGGACGATCCACGCTCTCCGTCGTAACGGCATTGACGATATTTGCTTCATCGGCGGATACCAGATCGACAAGGTCCGCGAGAGCTACCCGCAGTTCACGTTTCGCCACAATCAGGGCTGGCAAAACAACAACATCCTTGCCTCGCTCTTCCACGCTGAGGACCTGATGGACGGGCCGTTCCTTTGCTGCTACTCGGACATTCTCTTTACACCACAAGTCGTCGAACGACTGCTGAAATCGGATGAAGACATGTCGCTGGTCGTCGATACGGAGTGGCTCGATCGCTACCGGCACCGGTCGCAACACCCCGCCGATGACGCCGAGAAAGTCGCCGTCAAGAACGGCGTCATCACCCGAATCCACCGCGAAATCGGCGAAGCCGACGCCCACGGCGAGTTCATTGGTGTTGCGGCATTCTCAGACGCCGGCGCCGAGACGCTGCGACGGCACTACCATGACTGCCGGCTTCGTCACGCCGGTGGCCCGTTTCGCGAAGCCAAAGTGTTCGAAAAGGCCTATCTAATCCACTTGTTTCAAGACATGGTCGAAGCCGGCGAGAGGCTGGTCCATGTCGACACGCCCGGAGGCTACATCGAGATCGATACCCAAGAGGATTTCGAGTACGCTCGGATGCACTGGCCCTCCGAAGTGCCCTCGCAGGATCTCATCCGTTAAGCCATGCCGGACCGACCACTGTTTCCCGCTTCAGTGATCGGCTCGATGCCTCGGCCGGCGCTCGTCAAAGAGCTGATCTCGGGCGCCGTACAGCACTCGCCGGAAGAGAACGAACGCCTGATGGCCTCGGCGATCCGCTACGTGGTGGCGCTCCAAGAAGTGGCCGGCTTGGACGTCGTGACCGACGGCGAGTGGCGGCGAAAGTCGTACATCGGCGTCATCGCCGAGCTGGCCCACGGCTTCGAGTTGAGCCTGAACCCGGCCGACGGACGGCCTTGGACGATAGTCGTCGACAAGCTGTCGCCTCATCGGCCCGGTTTTATCGCGCAAGAAGTCAGGTTTCTCAAGCAGGTCACCAACCGGGCCATCAAGGCCACGTTGCCGGCTCCCGCACTGCTTGGCGAGCGCATGTGGGACCGGGAGAAGTCTTCGCCGGCCTACCCGACGCGCGAGGACTTCGTTCGCGATTGCGTGCCCATTCTGCGGCGGGAGGTCGAGCTGCTTCGCGAGGAGGGTGTCGCAGTGGTACAGGTCGACGATCCTCATCTCTGCTTGTTTGTTGATCCGGAAGTCCGGCGACAATACAACGACCCGGATCGAGCCGCGGACTTCGCCGTCGACATGGACAACCAGGTCTTTGAGGGGATCGAGGGGGTGACCCGGGCCGTCCACCTGTGCCGTAGAGCCGGAGCCCGGGCCCGCGGCGAAGCCCTGCATAGCGGCGGCTATGAGCCCATTCTCAACCAGTTGAGCTGGCTCAAGGTTGACCACATCACGATGGAGTTCACCGCCCCGGGCGCCGGTGAGATGGCGATCCTCAAGCAACTCCCCGAGGGGATCGAGGTGGGCCTCGGATGCGTGAGTTGCCAACCGGGCGTCGTGGACTCGGTCGATACCATCATCGAACGGGTCGAGTCCGCCTTGCGATACCTATCGCCCCAACAGATCACACTCAATCCGGATTGTGGTTTTGCCCCCGGGTCCGCCGCCGTCGTGGAAATCGACGAGGTCTACTCCAAGCTGAAGAACGAAGTCGAGGCGGCGGCTCGGCTGCGCGAGAAATACGCGTAGTCGACTTCTAACGTCACAGATCGCGACCCCAGAGCTTCCCGAGGAGTAAGCGCTACCCATGCTGTAGCGGTAGAATCGGACCAACATGATCGGCCGAACGATCTCGCACTACAAGATCACCGAAAAACTCGGTGAGGGCGGGATGGGTGTCGTCCAACCGAGCCGTGACCGTGAGGGAGCGGTCCGGCAGGGACCTTCGCGCTATTGCAGGCGCCGCTGGATCAACAATCACCGTGGGAACGCAGAAAGCGTAACTCCTTCGGAGCGGCGGATACGCCTCCTACAACAACCGATCCGTGATCGCGAGCGAGCCCACTCATGATCGGCCGCACCATCTCGCACTACCACATCACCGAGAAGCTCGGTGAGGGCGGCATGGGTGTCGTCTACAAAGCCGAAGACACCACGCTCGAACGCACGGTCGCGCTGAAGTTCCTAGCCGCGCATCTGCTCAACGACGACGAAGCCAAGGCCCGCTTTCTACGCGAGGCCAAGGCGGCGGCGGGTCTCAACCATCCCAACATCTGTCCGGTATACGAGATCGGCGAGTCGGAGGGGAAGACGTTCCTTTCGATGGCCTTCATCGAAGGGGACCCGCTTGAAGCCCGCATCGAGGCAGGGCCGCTGCCCCTAAAGGAAGCACTCGACATCGGCCGCCAGATCGCCGACGGCCTGGAAGCGGCGCACGAGAACGGTGTTGTCCACCGGGACATCAAGCCGGCCAACGTGATGGTCGACGCCAAAGGCCGTGCCACGATCATGGACTTCGGTTTGGCGCGGCTGACCGAAGCCTCCCGCCTCACGAAAGCCAATCAGACGATGGGCACGGTCGCCTACATGTCGCCCGAGCAGGCGCAAGGTATGGAGGTGGACCATCGCTCCGATGTCTGGGCGCTAGGCGTGGTGCTGTACGAGATGGTGCGAGGGCAGCGGCCATTTCAAGGCGAATACGACCAGGCGCTGCTATTCGAGATTGTCCACCAAGAGCCCGAGCCGTTGACCGGCGTGCGCGCGGGCGTGCCGATGGAGTTGGAGTTCATCGTTGGGAAGTGCCTGGCGAAGGACCCGAAGGACCGCTACCAGACCGTGGCGGACGCGATCGTCGATTTACGAACGTGCGCCGAGAAGCTGAAGTCGGGGCGTTCCACGATTCTGCGAACGGGAGCAGCAACCGGCGCTCTTGCCGGTCCAAACAGCGAACCCTCGAAACTCCACGCCGAACCACTCACGCCCCCAGCACCGGCGCCTTCGAAGACCGTCGTCCGGATCTGGAAGGCGCTTGCGGGCACCTTTCTCGTCACGACCTTGGTACTCGCGTGCCTCTATTTCGCGGGACAGTCCGTGCCGCCCCAGCCCATCACGTTTACGATCGACCCGCCCGAGGGCGTCGTTTTCGAAAGCGGAGAGTACGCACCGCCCGTGCTTTCTCCCGACGGAACGAAGTTGGCTTTCGTCGGGATGGCGGAAGACACGAGCAGCTTATGGGTCAGGCCGCTCGATTCTCTCGAGGCCCAACGTCTACCCGGTACGGAAGGGGCCACATTCCCTTTCTGGTCACCCGACAGCCGCTATTTGGCCTTCTTCGGCGACGGAAAGCTGAACAAGATTGATACGACGGGCGGACCGCCGCAGATGCTATGCGACGCGCCGGCCGGACGAGGGGGCGCGTGGGCGGAGGACAGTCAGGGATCGGGCGTTATTGTTTTCGCCCCCACGCAGAGCTCGCCGCTGCATCGCGTGCCTTCCGGGGGCGGCGAACCCACGCCGGTTACGGACTTTCCCAAGGCAGGCATGGTTCACAGTCACCGCCTGCCACGCTTTTTGCCGGGTGGCCGCCGCTTTCTCTACCTAAAGCAGGAGGAGGTAAGGGCAATTGAGAATCCCATCTTCCTGGGAAACCTTGACGTTGCGCCTTTGGAGACACAAACGAACGAGACGAAGCCCTTGCTCCAGACCTCGAGCCGAGTATGGTACGCGCCTCCCAGAGCTTCGCATCCACAAGGCTATCTCGTTTACGTGCTCGACGACACGCTCTTTGCACAGCCATTTGATGCCGAAAGCGCTTCGCTCACCGGCGAGCGTTTTCCGATTGCCGAGAGCGTCGCCGCGCACAGTCGCATGCATGGCGGCGACTTTTCAATTGCGGCAGACGGCATCCTCAGCTATCGCACAAGTGGGGGAGAACAAACCGTCCAAATCACCTGGTTCGACCGGCGGGGAAACAAGCTGGGGACGGTCGGGGAACCGGGCCTCCACTCACGCCTGCGCCTCTCTCCCGACGGGGAGCGGCTGGCCACCGAAACTGTCGATCCACGAACAGGGAACATTGACATCTGGGTGTGGGATCTGAGGCGCGATGTGGCGACGCGTCTGACGTTCGACGCGGCGGAAGAGCGCTCACCGGTCTGGTCACCCGACGGAACCCGGATTGCCTTTTCCTCAAGTCGAGGTGCTGGTGGGTTTTATCAAAAGGCAGCCACGGGCGCGGGGGTGGCCGAAGCGATCTCTGACATGAAAGGCATGAACAGGGCCACACGGCCGTCCGACTGGTCACGCGATGGCCGCTATCTCAGCTATTTGAGCCTTACAACATCATCCCTAGACTTGTTCGCGCTGGCAATGGAAGGGGAGCGAAAACCGATCGTAGTCGCGCAAACCGACTTCCTCGAGGCCAACGGCGTCTTCTCACCAGACGGCGCTTGGATCGCCTATCACTCCAATGAATCGGGTCGCCGCGAGGTCTACGTGCGGCCCTTTCCTGAGGACGAGGGCAGATGGCAAGTGTCGCGCGATGGCGGTCGAAGCCCGATATGGAGCGCCGACGGTAAGGAGATCTTCTATCATTTCGGCAACAAACTGATGGCTGCCCCAGTACAGACCGCCACTGTGCGGGCCGGCGGGACCTTCGAACCCGGTGTGCCCGAGATCCTCTTCGAAGTGGACGGACAACTCCCACGGATGAGGTTCGACGTCAGCGCCGACGGGCAACGCTTTATCATCTTGGTACCGACCGAAGAGCAAGCCAACCTGCCCATAACTATCGTGACCAACTGGCAACAAGCACTTGTCGACTGACGCCACAGGCCCGTTCACGGGCCTTGGTTTCCATTAGGCCAGGCGTTCGACGCCTGGTAGCATGGTCCCAGTGAATGAAGCAGGCCCCTTTGAGGGGCCTTCCCAAAACCGGCTTGAGCCCATGAACCTAGATCCGGTGACCCTGGGGCCAAGGGACGATGTGTGCCGATGGGAAACGGACCTCGACCAGGTACAGGGTCACCCCACGGATGACAAATCGTAACTACTCCGCAGTTGTCGATTCTGGGTGCAACTTGTTGACCGTGAGAACCTTAGGACGCACGGCAATACCGTAGGAACTGCCGGATTTGGGCTAAAGTATGGGACATGATGCGGATTCAACGGTTTGTAGGGATCACCTGCCGCGTGACCAAGCTTGCGTGTTTGCTGCTCGGCGTGGTCGTGGTCTGGCTCGCAGCATGCGGGCCCACGCAGACGCCAACCTCTGAGCCTGCCGAGCCTCTCCTCGAGAAGATCACCGTCTTCTGCGCGGGCGAGGCTGGCTACGCCTGCTTCCGCATTCCGGCGCTCGTCGTCAGCCCGGGGGGAAGCGTACTCGCCTTCGCCGAAGGACGCGTCGACCGCTGCGCCGATGATGCCGACATCAACCTGGTTCTGAAACGGAGCACCGATCACGGGCGGACCTGGGGCGACCTCGAGGTGCTCTTCGATGACGGCGACCTGTCAGTCAATCAACCCACCCCGATCGTTGACCACGAAACGGGCGAAATCATCTTCGTCTTCTGCAAGAACAATCAGCGCATGTTCGTCACGAGAAGCGCCGACGACGGAGCCACCTGGGCCGAGCCGCGCGAGATTACCGAGCAGGCGACCGACCCGAGCTGGAGCTACTTCGGCTCAGGGCCGGGGGCACGGCATCCAGCTCTCGACGGGACGCCTGCTGGTCTCGAGCTGGGGCGACCTCTCCCCCGGACCGAAGACCTGGCGGCCGGCCAACTGGGGCAAAGTGCAGTTCTCCTACTCGATGTACAGCGACGACCACGGCGAGACCTGGAAGCGCAGCGAGCCGCTCGACATGGACCTCTCCGACGAGTCGATGTCCGTCGAGACCGAGGGCGGACGCATCTACATGAACATGCGCAGCCGCCAACAAAAGCACATGCGCGCCTACGCCTGGAGTGAAGACGGCGGCGAGACCTGGTCGAAGGTCGAGTTCGACGCGGGGCTGCCCGAGCCGTCCGTGCAGGGAAGCGTGGTGCGCTACACGGGCGCCGACGCGGACGGCAAGAACCGCGTCCTACTCGCCCATCCCTCCAGCCAAACCCAGCGCGCCCAACTCACCGTGCGCATGAGTTACGACGAGTGCCGCACCTGGCCGGTGGCGAAGATGCTGCACGAGGGATCGGCGGCTTACTCAGATCTGGCCGTAGCGTCTGATGGGACCGCGTTGTGCCTGTACGAAGCCGACAAATACTCCAAGTTCCTGCTGGCGCGGTTTAACCTCGCTTGGCTTACCGACGGTGCGCCTGGCCACCACCGCGAGCAGGAAGCCAACAACCCCTTGATATACTGAGGGGCGGACATACGGAGTGGCGGGGATTTCGAACGACTTCGGGCTTCCGTCCGGGGTTTTGTTTCAAGATGCGATTGGGACCGGCTTGCGATTCCGCCTTGCGCGGGATGCGCCGCATGGGTTTGCTCTATGCCTTTGTATGAGTACGAATGCCAGGCGTGCAAGAAGCGCTTCGAGGTCATCCAGAAGTTTTCCGACGCCCTCCAAACGGTGTGTGAGGAGTGCGGGGGAGCCCTCAAGAAATTGCTTTCCGCGCCGGCCATTCAGTTCAAGGGAACCGGCTGGTATGTGACCGACTACGCCCGCAAGGGCAAGTCCGACGGCGATGAGGGCAAGAAGGACGAGGGCAAGAAGGACTCGAAGAAGACCGAAGCCAAGTCCGAGACGTCCGACAAGTCTGAGAAGTCCTCGAAGTCCGAGAGCAAGAGCGATAGCAACTCCGATTCAAAGTCGAAAACGTCGAAGTCTACCGAATCCGCCAAGACCTGAGGGGCAGGCCTGATGCCGGGAAAAACACGCGCGGCCTCGAGTGACCCTCTTGGCGTTGAGCCCGACGCGTTGCGTCGCCCGTGCCCGTTGGAGTCATTCTCATGGAACCGATCACCATCACGCTGCCCGATGGAAGCCGCAAAGAGGTTCCGGCCGGCACGACTCCGCTCGAAATCGCCGAGTCGATCAGCCCGGGGCTGGCGCAGGCGGCGCTCGTGGCGCAGACCGACGGCCAACTCGTCGACCTGAAGCATCCGCTCAACGAGAGCACCCACCTGCACCTGCTGACCTCGCGCGATGACGAAGCGCTCGAGGTGTACCGCCATACCTCGGCGCACCTGCTGGCCGCTGCGGTGCTTGAGCTCTATCCGGACACCAAGCTCGGCATCGGTCCGCCGACCGAGCAGGGATTCTTTTACGACTTCCAGCGCGACGAGCCCTTCACGCCCGACGACCTCGAGAAGCTCGAATCGCGCATGGCCGAGATCGTTAAGCGCGATCCGCCCAACGAGCGTGTGTGGCTGCCGCGAGAAGAGACTCTCGAACGCTTCCGCCAACTCGGCGAGCAGATGAAGGTCGAGCTGATTGAAGACAAGGCCGAGGGCGACACGATTTCGATCTACCGCACCGAAGGTTTCGAGGACTTCTGCCGCGGCCCGCACGTGCCGAGCATGGGCCGCATCAAGGCATTCAAACTGCTCTCGGTAGCCGGCGCGTACTGGAAGGGCGACGAAAACAATGCCCGCCTGCAGCGCATCTACGGCACGTCGTTCTTCTCGAAGAAGGATCTGAACCAGCATCTCCACCGGCTCGAAGAAGCCAAGAAGCGCGACCATCGCAAGATTGGTAAAGAACTGGACTTGTTCAGCGTCCAAGAAGCCGCCGGGCCGGGGTTGATCTTCTGGCACCCGAAGGGTGGGACAATACGGCGGATCATGGAGGATTGGCTGCGCGAGCAGTACGTCAAGCGCGGCTATGGGCTGGTCTACACGCCGCACCTGGCCCGCTTCGACCTCTGGAAGACCTCGGGCCACGCCGACTTTTACTCCAAAGACATGTTCTCGCGCATGGAGCTGGACGACGCCGAATACCAGCTCAAGCCAATGAACTGCCCCTTCCACATCCTGATCTACAAAGACCGCTTGCGCAGCTACCGCGAGCTACCGGTGCGGTTGGGCGAGTTGGGGACGGTCTACCGCTACGAACGCTCGGGCGTGATGCACGGGCTGATGCGCGTGCGCGGCTTCACGCAAGACGATGCGCACATCTTCTGCACTCCCGAACAGGTGAAGAGCGAGGTTTTGGGCTGTATCGATTTTGGGCTCGACATCTTGAAGACGTTCGGCTTCGAGCAGTATGCGATTGAACTTTCAACCTGGGACGGTGGCGGCAGCGACAAGTACGCCGGCTCGCCCGAAGAGTGGAAGATGGCCGAAGACGGGTTGTTCCAGGCCCTCAAGGAGCGCGAGATCGAGGCCAAGGTGATGCCCGACGAGGCCGCGTTCTACGGCCCCAAGATCGACATCAAGCTGGTCGATGCGATTGGCCGCCCGTGGCAGCTCTCGACGGTGCAGTTCGACTTCAACTTGCCGCGGCGTTTCGAGCTGGAATACATTGCCGAAGACGGCAAGGCGCACCAGCCGGTGATGGTCCATCGGGCGTTGTGGGGCTCGGTGGAGCGGTTCTTCGGCGTGCTGGTAGAGCACTACGCGGGGGCGTTTCCGGTGTGGTTGGCACCCGTCCAGGCGATCGTCCTACCAATCACTGACAAGCAGAACGACTACGCCACGGGGCTGGTCAAGCGCCTCGATGAAGCAGGCATTCGGGCCGAGGGCGACTTCCGCAGCGCGAAGGTCAACGCCAAGATTCGCGAGGCCCAGTTGCAGAAGGTACCGTACATGCTCGTGGTCGGCGGACGCGAGGTCGAGGCCGGCACCGTCGCGGTGCGCCACCGCAAGCAAGGCGACCTGGGCGCGAAGGCTGTTGATGACTTCATCGCCGACATCGGGCAGCTCGTTGAGTCAAAGGACTGCACGGCGTAGCGACGCCCTTGTAGAGGTAGGGTCAGCACGCGGCACTCGTACCGGCCGCAGAGCGGGAGCGTGCCTCGGTTATAATGACCAATAGTGGGGTATCCATTTGACTCAGGTGACCACAACATACTGTGGTTGGCCATTGGCGGCCCCCGGAAAGGCTTGCCGATAGCACCACGTTTCCAAGCCTGCGATGGCCATGGCGCGTGCGTAATCCTTGATCGGCCCCGAAACGCAGCCTCGTGGCCCAATTGCCTGCAGACCGGCGTCTGGCGCCCCAGGGTGCATTCTGGGTGCAGTGTGCTGGCGTCCATGGATCGACCAAACCACAACGCCTAGGGGCTACCTGAGTCAAGTGGATACCCCATATGACCAATTCTCGGTCCGTGCTATTGCTTGCGACGCACCTGTGGGCTACCCCTTTTCTTAGGAGACATCAAGTAGTCATGAAGAAAGCCTCATTGTTTATCGTTCTCGCTCTGACGCTGAGCGGTTTGGTCTACGCCAACCACAAGTACGAAGAGGTCGCCTCGGTCCACGACATCATGGAAGTCGTGCAGGGCCCCAGCATGAAAGTGCTTTCGGAGATGATGAAAGCGGGCGGGCCGCAGTCGGATGACGACTGGAAGCATGCCCGCGAGCACGTATCGATCCTCGGCGAGTCGAGCCAGTTGCTGCTTATGGGCGCCCGCGTCAAGGACGAGCCGTGGACCAGCGGAGCGAACAAAGTGATCGCCGGTGCCATCCAGGCCACGGCCGCGGCCAAGGCGAAAGACGCCGATGCCTTTCGCGCCGGGATGGGCGGCGTCGGCAGCGGCTGCCGCTCCTGCCACAAGGTCTACAAAGAAGACAAGAAGAAAAAGAACAAGTAGGGCCTAGCCCTGATACCACTCGCAGATCTTGTCGATCGCCGCAAGCACGCCCCCGCAGTACGCTTCCAGGAACTCCCCGTTGAGCGGTTCATCGAGCGAGATGCCCTCTGATGCGGCCAGCGCCTGCGGGCCGTCGAAGTCCACATAGGCCAGCCGTGCCGTCAGCTCTTCGTCCGGGCGGCCGAAGTGGCTGCCCGGCAAAATCGCAACGCCGGTTTCTTCGAGCAGCGTCTCGCAAAGCTGCCTGCTAGTCGTGATCCCGCGCGCCCGCAGGCGCTCGGCGCCAGGGGTGAAACTCGGGAACAAATAGAACGCTCCCCGCGGCTCGATCACGGAGACACCCGCTTCCCGCAACTGCTGGTGAAGCCGCGTTCCCAACGCCGCTAGGATGCGTCGCGAATGCGCCAGGTAGGTTTCGATCTCGCTACCACCGGCGAAAGCCCGCACCGCCGCGTATTGAATCGGCGCCGAAGTCGAGGTATAGGTCTCACTCGCCACGTTGGCCATGGCTTCGAGCAGCCAGTCGAGACCCGGCGGAAAGACGAACGTCCCAAGGCGCCAGCCTCCCGCCCCACACCACTTGCTCAGGCCGCCGCTGATGATCGTCCCCTCCGGATAGAAGCGGGCGATGGAGATGTGGCGGCCTTGATGGTGCAACTCGCCGTAGATCTCGTCCGACAGTAGGATTACGCCGTGCTCGCGCGCGATCATCGCCAGCGCCTCCAGCTCTTCGCCCGAGTACGTTCCGCCGGTCGGGTTGGCCGGATAGTTGAGGATCATGATGCGCGGGCGTCCAAGGTCCTCGCCGCAAGCGCGCTCGAGCTCGTCGGGTGTCAGCTTCCAGGCGTTCTCTTCTCGCGTCTGCAGCCACGAGACGTGGCGGCCGATGATGTGGGCCTGCGGCGCGTACGAGACCCACGTCGGCGTGGGGATGAGCAGGTCGCCGTAGTAGACGAGCTGCAATAGAAACATCAACTCCTTCGATCCGGGACCGATGAGCACATGATCACCGGTGTAGCAAGCGTTGACCCGCCGGCAGTAGTAGCCTGCCACCGCCTCGCGCAGCTCTTTGAGCCCCTTGACTTCGAGATAGTCCTTGCGAAAGGCGTTGGACCGTAGCGCCTCGACAACCGGCGGCACCACCGGGAACGGCGATTGCCCGAGGCCGAGCTTGTACACCGTTCGGCCCTGCTCGCGGAGTTGATCGGACCGTTCGTTGATCGCGAGCGTGGCGGAAGCTTTGAGCCCGCGGACGTTGAGATTCAGTTGAACCGGGAGAGGACGGACATCCGGAAGTGTTGCCATCAGGGGCTCACGGACCTGTCGGTCGAAGATCGGCTGCAGAGACGCCCCGCTACGCGAGCGGCTGCCTTCAGCTTACCGCGAAGGAATCCGGAGGGATACCGAGGCGGGCGATTGTAGGAGTTGTAACGCCGTCATCCCGAAGCACCCTCGCCGGGCGGCAACTCCAGTTGGTGTGCGAACAGACGAGACGAGCGCTACCGAGACGGCCTTAGCCGCTGGGACGAGCGGTCGCGTTCCTTGATCGAATCGACGGGTCTGTCGGCTTCGTCGGGCTAGAAGTGTCGGGAGTATCCGGCTTGTCCGGGCCATCGGGGCCATTTGGGTTGGCCAAACTATTTGGGTCGGCGGGGTTGTCGGGTGGCTGGTTGGGGCGGCGCACCTCGAGGCGAAGCGCGTTGCTGCGCCGTCCCTCGGCCAGTAGCGATACTTCCTGTGACAGGGAGGTCGAAAAGGCCGGCAACGTGAAGCTGATTTCATAGAGCCCCGGGAAGTTGCCCGCCGGGCGAACCGAAGACGGCTGGATACGTTGCCCGCCTAACAAGATCAAGGGCGGGCGATTCGCAGGACTGACGGCGGCCGCGGTGTCCGGCGCCAGGGTCGCCAGACGGCCCAGCCCCGTCGCCGTCAAGACCAGTCGTCGCCCCGGAATCGCCGGGTTCCTCTCGCTGATCGCGTCGCCGGCGGTGTCAAAAACGCCGAAGAGACCGGGAGAAGCACGCTGGATGTCGACCAGCATCGGGTCGCTTCTGCCGAGCTCGTTCTCGACCTCCAGCACCGCGGGACCGAGGTCCAACGACAACGGCACCTGAAGGTTGATGCGGCCGGGGGCGGCACTCAGGATTCGGCAGGCTTGGCCGTTCAGCGTCACAAGAGGAGGGTCCGCCTTGACCGCCGTTGTGCCGCCGGTCAGATGCGCGCCGATGAGCGTAGCCAACACGCCCGGAGAGATCTCCGGGCGCATGCTCGCGCTGTTGAGGAGGCTACGGAAGCGCACAGTCGGCCGGACTTCGGTTTCGGCAGCTTCCTCTTCCACGCGAAACGCATCGCGTAACGCGATCACTTCCAAGCCTCGAATGACGCTGAGCACATAGGGACCCGGCGCGGCCTCTGGCCGGACCGTCACCACGACGTCGAGTCGCGTCGGGCTGACGATGTGCACTTCCCGCACGACGATGTCGCTGGTACCGAAGCCAACCGCGGTTTCTCCGGGGACAAAGTTGGTGTTGACCCCCTTGAGAGAAACGATCAGGTCGCGTCCCGGTCGGCTTGATGGCGGAGAGATCTCGATCACCGGGGCGATGCTGCTGGGAAACGGGAAGAGAATATTGCCGTCCGGTAATGTGAAGGCGGAGCTTTGTCCGTCGGAGTTGTAGACGGTGACCACCGCCGCGCGGCCCGACGGCCCTTCCGGCGGGCGGATCCAGATCTCACTGAGCAAGGGGTCGAAACCTACGGCCTGCGCCGGGAGGCCGTCGAAGTAAACCGTGGAGCGCGGCTCGAAGTTCGCCCCGCGAACGCGCCACAGCAATTGGCCATCCGGTCCGACTGTCGGCGTGATCCAGTAAATCACCGGCGCCGGTTGCGCGGTGAATCGGACCGCGCTTGGCAGGATGTAGATGTCGTTGCCCAAGCGAAATAGCAGGTGCTTCGGCGTCAAGGGGCTGAACAATGTGGACCCGAAGCGGATCATCGCGAAGCGCGCATCGAAGGGGTAAACGGCCGGGGGCCTGACCGTGACGTCGCCGCCGAGCACTTCGAGCGACACCGCCTGCAGGTTCTGGATCAGACTCGGACCCGTTGCCAGAATGAACGGGCTGAGCCGGTTCACATCCAGAAAAGCCGGGTGCACGCCGGCGGCTCCGTTGCCCGGAAAGCTGAAGGTTGTAACGTTGAACAGCCTGGAGGCCCGGATGGGGTCGACACGGAAGTCGACTTCGCCGCGATCGACGCCCGCTGCCACTTTTAGCGGCGTCGATTCCTCAGGACGATTGGCGCCGCCGTGGAAGACGGTTCGAAAGGGGCCGCTCGCCGGGATCACGCGGTCGGTCCCGTCCGTCGGCAAGACGATGTTGGCCGGCCCAAGGCCGTCCTGGGTTGCGGGCGGCAGCGGATGGACGTAGACTAACCACTCGCCCGGCGCCAACCCTTCGATGCGATAGGTCCCGTCGGGCGTGGTCAGAGCGCTGACCACACTGCCGTCGGAGCTAACCGCCACGACGGACGCCATGTGCACCGGCGCGCCGGAAGCCATCAGTACTTGCCCGGAAAGGCTTCCAAAAAGGTCGAGGAAATTCTGGTTCGGGTAGAGCGCCGAAAGCCCAGCCGCGTCGTCGAGGGCCAGCGGCAGGGCGCGGGTGGTGGAGCGGGTGACGTCGGTGCTCATCACCGAACTGGTCAGGGTGTGTTGCAAGCCGAGCGCATGTCCGATTTCGTGAACCAAGCTGGTGAAGAAGATCTCCGAGAAACTGGGCCGCGGACGGCTGCCCGTGGTCAGGTCGTTCGACAGGATTACCTGCGAGCGCAGAATGGGCATGGCCCCGTCGCGCGGATCCGCGCGGGTGACGGGGCCTCCCAGGCCGATCACGCCGGGGGGAAGCTCGGCAAAGATAATTTCGCCCGCCGGGGCGGCGCCCGGCAGCGGCGTGTCGCTGACACCACCGAAGGCGACACGCAACGCGGAGGTCGGCACCGAGTCCCAGACCGAGAGGGCCTGGCGAATCTGGCTGACCATCGCCTCGTAGCTGTCGTTGGCGACGGTCCGCGGACGGGTGCTCGAAACGAAGAAGAAAACCGTGTGATCCGTCAGCGCCGTGAGATCGAACTTCTCGACGACCGGCGCCGCGGGGTCGGATCCGTCTCCGGGCGGGTAGTGCAGGAAGTGGTGGTAGCCCGGCAGTCCCCCCGCGGCGAAAACAGCGAGCAAGGCGGCGATACCGAACCTCGGCTTCAACCTCGGCTTCAACGTCCGTCTCACGGAACCGGCGTCCCCCGCCTTTGCAGGATCGCCCGCACTTGCATCGCCAACTGATCGAGCGGCATCGTGATGCCGCTGTTCGGCGCCGAGGTGCTGCTACCGGGCTGCAGCACCAGGTCGGTGTTGGGCTTGCGGCGGACCAGGATCTCGCCATTCTGACGGCGCTCGACTTCGAACAGACCCTGGCTCAAGCCGGTAATCTGCGTCCGGCCGCTGGGCCCGCGCCAGAGGAAGAGCACGTACTCGTTGCCGCTCTCGAGTTCCGGCACCACGCCGAAGCGCTGGCTGAGCCCGCCCACCTGTCCGCCGGGCAGAGCCACCTCGGTGCGCCCGAGAGGCTCGCCTTTCCACTGCTCGGCGACATCAAACACAGTCAGGGTATAGATCAGTGCGCCGGCCTGGGTGGCGCGCCGGCCACCCGCCCGGCCGCGCACAACGGCTGTGGACTTCTCGACGAGGTCGTCGAGCGACATCTGCTCGAGGGTGGCGGCGGATGCCAGGGCCGCGCCCATCCCCAGGGCGATCAGGCAGACCATACCGTATCTCGGGCGCATGACGGAAAGACCGGAGGCAAGCCGACTGCCAATCCTAACCCATTCTATCATTGACACTTAAGGTGGACTCGGATGGTGGGCTGACGCCTTCTGACACGGTGGTGACTCATTCGGCCACAACCGGTGGGGAGTGGCGAAGATGCTCCGGTACCGCGTTTCGTTGCTCGGAAGACGGGTGACGGCCGAGGGGAGGCTGGGCGAGTATCCCGCGATCGGCTCCGGGACCTCAACCTATGGGTTGCGTTGTCGGAAGCGGACACGGCATGCCGTGCCCCCACATGCCGTTTGAAGCTCCGGTTCGAGGAGTGGCGCGTGTTGCGAGATGGATTGCTATACTATTGCCGCGACACGGGCCTGGCTCTTCGGTTGAGCGGCCCGGTTGCCATTCTCACGGAGGAATAGGATCCCATGCCCTTCTGCTCACAGTGTGGCGCCGATGTTGGCGGCGCCAGTTTTTGCCCGCAATGCGGAGCCGCTGCCGAGGTTGACGCAGCGGCGCCACCGGCCGCCGAATCCACAGGTTCGCCCCCCACATCGTCGGGTGCGGGTGCGGCGCAGCCCCCTCCGGCAGCCGCGGCTGCCTCGGGTTCTCAGGACAACATGATGGGGGCGCTGGCCTATGTGACCTTGGTCCCTGCGATCATCTTCTTGATTATCGAACCGTACAAGAACATCAAGTTCGTGCGCTTCCACGCGTTCCAGATGATCTTCTTGTGCCTAGCGGCGTTTGCCCTGTGGATCGCAGCAATGATTCTCGCGGCTATCCTTGCGTTCGTACCTGTCCTCGGCGCGATCATAGCGACTCTCTTGTTCCCCATCATCTGGCTTGGGCTCTTCGTGTTGTGGATCATCGCGGTGCTAAAAGCCTATCAAGGCGAGTGGTACAAGTTGCCGGTGATCGGCGACCTTGCCGAGAAACAAGCCTGACGATTCAGCGCGCCCGGCCGGAGCGGGTCCCACGCCCTTCCAGGGTTTCCGCCGCTAGGGTTTCGATACCCAGGGTGCAGCCGTCCAAAACCCGGACGGCCGCACTCTTATCGTTGGTTCGTCGCTGGTCGTAGTCGGAGGGTTGTCCACAATCTGGGCTGAAATCCTTCGTCCGCTTTGCGGACTGGGAACTGCCTCGCATCGCGGTGTACCGGTAGCCTGGGCTCATCTCCAAGGCTAGACAACGGCACATCCCGCGCACGAGTTCAGGACGCTGAATCTGTGATCGCGGGGCCGCTTCGAGGATTAAACAAAATCAGGCATGAACTTTCTGGCACACCTTTTCCTCGCGGGTGACGCCCCCGAGTCGATCATGGGCAATCTAATGGGAGACTTTCTCAAGGGCGTCGATGTCGGGGCTTACCCGCAGGCCGTCCGTGCCGGGATTCGGATGCACCAGAAGATAGACGGCTTCACCGACACGCATCCGGTTGTCGCCCGCAGCAAGAGGCGCATGCCGCCGCCCTATCGACGCTACGCCGGCGTGCTGGTCGATGTTTTCTACGATCACTTTCTCGCGGCCGGCTGGGAGCAGTACTCCCCGGAAACCAGCCTCGACCGCTTCACACAGCGAACCTACGGCGTGCTCACCGAGAACCAGAACGGCCTGCCTCCTCGATTGCGCCGCGTCGTGCCGTTCATGGTTGAGCAGGATTGGCTGGGCCGTTATCAGACGATCGAGGGAGTCGACCGAACACTGGGCGGATTGTCCCGGCGCGTCAAGAGGCAGAACCCCCTGCCAACTGCCGTTTCACAACTTGAGGAACACTACGCCCCCCTCAGCTCCGACTTCGCCGAGTTCTTCCCGCAACTGATCACCTACGCCGATCGCCTCCGAACCTAGTCTTGTCCTCGGCCTTTGCGGGTCTTTGCGTCTTTGCGAGAAACTAGGCTCTCCATGGACACGTTCATCATCGCCATCTACTTCGCCGCCGTCCTCGGCATCGGCTTCTACCACTCGCGCCGCAAAACCACCGCCGCCGAATACTTCCTCGCCGGCAAGCACGTCGGCTGGTTCGCCGTGGGCGCAACACTGTTTGCCACCAATATCGGCAGCGAGCACTTCATCGGGCTGGCGGGTTCGGGGGCGTCCACCGGCCTCGCCGTCGGCTGCTATGAGTGGTCGGCGAGCTTCTGCCTGATCGCCTTGGGGTGGCTCTTCATCCCGCAATACCTGCGCAGCAAAGTCTTCACGATGCCGGAGTTTCTGGAACGCCGCTTTAGCCCGGGCTGCCGCTGGTATCTGACCGGCGTTTCCTTGGCCGCGTATGTCTTCACGAAGATCTCGGTCGCTCTGTTTGCGGGAGGCATCTTGATTCGCGAGATCTTCGGGTGGGACTACATGACGTCAGCCATCCTGCTGGTCATCGCGACCGGGGTATACACCGTCTCCGGGGGACTGGCCGCCGTCATCTACACCGACCTGTTTCAGGCGTTCATCCTGATCGGCGGGGCCGTGTTGCTCACGATGCTCGGTCTGGGGCACGCGGGCGGATTCGAAGGCCTGCGCGCCTCCCTACCGGCGGATTTCTTCCACATGATCAAGCCCATCAGCCACCCCGATTACCCGTGGCTTGGCACCACGCTCGGCACGGTGATCCTGGGGATTTGGTACTGGTGCACCGATCAGGTGATTGTCCAAAAAACCCTGGCCGCCAAGAGTATGCCCGAGGCGCGGGCCGGTGCGATCTTCGCTGCCGGGCTCAAGATTCTGCCGGTGTTCATCCTGGTGTTGCCCGGACTGATCGCCCGCGCGCTGTGGCCCCACGACGTCACCGGCGACAACGCCTACCCTCTGCTGGTGCAGCGGCTGCTGCCGCCCGGCCTCACGGGCCTGATGGTGGCCGCGCTGCTGGCGGCGCTCATGTCGTCGCTCAGCTCGGTCTTCAACTCCTGCTCGACGCTGATCACGATGGACGTCTACAAAAAGCTGCGCCCACACGCGAGCGAGCGCATGCTGGTCCACGTCGGACGCCTCTCGACGGCCGTCATCGTGGGTCTCAGCGTCGCCTGGATCCCCTTCATCCGCTACCTCAACGATGAGATCTACCAATACTTGCAGAGCGTCCAGGCCTATGTGGGGGCGCCCATCACTGCCGTTTTCCTAACCGGCATCCTGTGGCGGGGCGCGACGGCGCGGGCGGCGCTCGCGACGCTCATCTTTGGAGGCCTGGCCGGGGCGGGCCGGTTCGTTCTCGATATTCTTCACCGTGGCTTCGAATACGACCTCGGCCCTCTGAACGCCCTGGTCGGCTTCAGCTTCCTCAACTTCAGCGTGATCGTGTTCTTCGCTTGCGTCGGCATGATGATCACCGTCAGCCGCGTAAGCGTAAAGCCGGTTCTGTCGCGCATCGCGGGTCTGACGTTCGACTGGGCCGAGACGGCCGGCGAGGCGCGCAGCGAGCGAGGCCTAGGCCTCGCGACGGGCCTGGTCGCGTGCTCGATTCTCCTGTTGTGGTTCCACTTCCGGTAGCCGGACATCAACTCCCGGGGCCGGCGGCCTAGTACCAAGCAGAGCGATAGTACACGGAAGTCGGCCACTAGGATTTCTTACCTAGGGAATTAGGTTGACCCGCTTATTGTCGCGCACTCTCCGCCCCACAAGACTGTAAAAGGGGAGTGGTATGAGCCCGTCGTACCGTTTTTCGGCTCAACAGCTTTCGCCGTCATCACCGGGAGGTACGCCCCATTGCCCAAAGCCAACGCCTCGACCGCCGAAATCAACGGCGACAGTGTCGCCGAAGCGCCCGACGATCGCTACATGAAAGACGTCGAAACCCGTATCGCCTCGGTCGAGGGCCAGATCGGTGCGATGGCCACCGACCCGCGGATCGGCTCGGCGTTGATGCGCGTCGCTGAACTCGAAAAGAAAGTCAGCAACGGGACTTCCGATCCAATCCTGGACGAAGTGGCCCACCGGTTGGCGGCCCTCGAAAGCCAACAGGAAAAGCCGGACAAGGCCCACACCGAGAAGCTTGCGTCCCGGCTCGATGAGATCGAACGGAGAATCAGCGGCATCTCACCCGTCGACCCCCGCACCGACGATCTGGTGATCCGCACGGCCTCCCTCGAGGCGGCGGCGAAGAACACCCGACCGCCAGACCAGCTACAGGAAGCGCTGCAAAGAGTTCGGCAGGTCGAAGCCGCTGTGGGGCGCTTCGACAACGACCAGTTCGCGAAGTTACCCTCGCGGCTTGCCGAGTTGGAAAACGGTGCAGCACAAGAAGCCGCCGACCCCCGCGTCGACACTTTGATCACGCGCGTATTCGATCTCGAAGAGCAACTCCAGACGTCACCCGCCGCTTCCCAACTCGAGGCCCTGGCTGAGCGCGTGGAGTTCTTCCAAACCAGAGCCGACCACTGGGTGCAGGACGAGCAGTTGGCCCAGGTTATCTCTCGCATCCATTCGTTGGAGGAGACCGCTGAAGCAGTTCCGCACGACCCCCGTTACGACCGGGTCGCGGGGCGCCTGGAGAATTTGGAGCAGCGTTCCGACGGTGCCGAGACCGAGTCGCGGCTTGGCGAGGTGGCGACACGGCTGTCTCTTCTGGAAGCGAAGGTCGAGCAGCCCGCCGATGATCCACGATGGGAAGAGTTGGGAGAGCGTTGGGCGGCGCTGGATGAGCGCTTGCAAAACCTGGATGCCGAATCTCGTATCTCCGCTCTGAACGATCGTCTGACCGACGCGGAATCGAGAGCCGCGGAGACGCCCGAGCCCGACCTGGGCCCCCTGCTGCAGCGCCTCGATGAGTTGGAAGCGGCGGTCAGCGAATCCAGCGGAGATCCGCGCGTCGATGAGTTGGCCGGGCGGCTGGGCAGTCTTGAATCCTCGGGCCCCAGCGTCGATCCGCGTCTGGACGAAGTCCTGCTGCGCATCTCGGTTCTCGAAGAGCATGAAGAGTTGGGCGGAGAACCTGTCGATACCACCGCCCTCGAGAAACGCCTGAGTGCGTTGGAAGCCGAACCGGCCGGTGGCCCGTCCCCCGCGCTCGTCGATCAGTTGACCGAACGGCTGGAGAGTCTTGAATCCTCGGGCCCCAGTACCGATCCGCGGCTGGACGAGGTCCTGCTGCGCATCTCGGCTCTCGAAGAGCAAGAAGGGTTGGGCGGAGAACCTGTCGATACCACCGCCCTCGAGAAACGCCTGAGTGCGTTGGAGGCCGAACCGGCCGGGGACCCCTCCCCCGCGCTCGTCGATCAGTTGACCGAACGGCTGGAGAGGCTCGAATCCTCGGGCCCTGGCGTCGATCCGCGGCTGGACCAGGTCCTGCTGCGCATCTCGGCTCTCGAAGAGCAAGAAGGGTTGGGCGGAGAACCCCTCGATACCACCGCTATCGAGAAACGCCTGAGTGCGTTGGAGGCCGAACCGGCCGGGGACCTGTCCTCCGCGCTCATCGATCAGTTGACCGAACGGCTGGAGGCCATCGAGAAAGGCCAAGTCGAAACGCCGCCGGACTCCGCCGTGGACGACCTCACCCGCCGCATCGCCGCGATCGAAGAGAAAGCCGAGCGCCCGACGGGTGACGCTGGGCTTGATGACTCCCGGCTGGACGAGGTCTTCGCCCGCCTCTCGGACATGGAAGACGGCAGCCGTGAACCGGTCCCGGACCCGCGCGTGGCTGAGCTGTCGAATCGTCTGTCGTCTGTCGAGGAGAACCCAAGGGAAGAGGGCATACGCATCGACATCGAGGATCTCTCCCGACGCCTGGAGGTGGTCGAGTCCCCCACCGACGCGAAGAACGCAGCAGCCGACCCGCGCGTCGACGAGATGGCCGAGCGTCTGGAGTCGCTGGCGAAAACGCTCGAAGAAAAGGGCGTCTCCGTCGGCGAGGGAACCAGTGGAGGCTCCCTCGACGTGAGCGGCATGGGCGAGCAGATCTCGAAGGCGATTACCGAGGGCATGAAGAACGCGCAAGGCGGCAGCCCCGACCTCAAAGCGCTCAAGTCCCAGATGTACGTCGTGTACTTCTTTATTGGGATGTTCCTGGCCGTAGGTGTGTTTCTACTCTTGCTGTACGCTTCCGATTAGACCGCTTCTCCTACGACTCCGCTGTAGCGGCAAGTTCCTCTTCGCCTGGGGCGCTTGCCGCCCCGCTTTCGGCCCGTCTGGCTGAACGCAACTCGGCCAACGATCCCCTGGGCTGAACCATCAGCGGGCCCGACCGCAATCACCCACACTATAATCAGGCGGTGATGCTCACGCGAAGAGAGTGGGGCTTTGCCGCCGCGGGCGCGGCTCTGGGCGGCGTAGGCTGCTCGTCGCCCGATCCTGGTTCGCCTGATGCTGGGTCGGCCAACCCGGCCGCCGACATCGAACAGAGAACTCTGCTCGAACGCTCGATCGTCGTCGATCTGCATTGCGACACGCCCATGCTCATCAGCGCCGAGGGGTACGACCTCGGCGAGCGTCACGACTATGGCCAAGTCGACATCCCGCGGATGCGGCAAGGCGGCGTGACGGGCATCTTCTTCTCGATCTGGACCAGCGCCACGGCGCGCTCCCCGACCGCCTCGGTCAAGAAGGCCCTCGAGATCATCGACGAGGTTCTGGTCGAGGTCCGCCGCCACCCCGAGGATCTCGCGCTCGCAACGACCAGCGCCGAGATCGCCGCAGCCAAGCAACACAACAAGATCGCCGTCTTGATGGGGGTCGAGGGCGGCCACATGATCGACTCCAGTCTTGGGGTGCTGCGGACCTTCTTCGAGCTGGGCGTCCGCTACCTCACCCTCACTCATAACGGCCACACGCCTTGGGCCGATTGCGCCGCGCTCAAGCCGCAATCACGGGGCCTCACGGAGTTCGGTCGCGATGTCGTGCGCGAGATGAACCGGCTGGGCATGATGGTCGACATCTCACACGTCTCAGACGACACGTTCTACGATGCCCTCGAGACATCGTCCGCGCCGATCATCGCATCCCACTCCTCCTGCCGCGCCATCGCCAACCAGGGCCGCAACATGACCGACGACATGCTGCGCGCGCTGGCCAACAACGGCGGCGTCGTTCACATCAATTACTTCAACGGCTTCCTCGACCATGAGCGCAACCCGTTCACCAGTGCTCTGAAGGATCTGGACGCGAAGGCCACAGCCGTCCGCAAGGAGTACGCCGGCGATCAGAAGCAGCAGTCCGTCGAGCTACGCAAGATCGACCAGGAACGCCTCCAGCGCGTGGGCCGGGTCCCGTTCTCCAAGCTGCTGGACCACTTCGAACACGCTGCCAAAGTGGCGGGCGTCGATCACGTTGGGTTGGGTTCAGACTTCGACGGCGTAAGCGATCAGCTACCCGAGGGGATGGAGGACATCTCGAAGATCCCCAACCTCATCGCCGGCTTGCAGGAGCGCGGGTTCAGTGACGGCGATATTCAGAAAATCCTGGGTGGGAACACGCTACGGGTAATGAAACAGGTGGAAACAGCAGCCGATGCGTCGGCGACCCGAACCGCCACCGGATAAGCGACCCCTTAAGAACATGACCGGTTGGTATGTGTACCGCTACGCGGTACACTGACCAATGATTCGGACGTTCCGCCATCGCGGCCTCAAGCGGCTTTCGTGAGCGAGGAGAGGCGAGCAAGCTGCGGGCCGATCAGGCGGAACGGATCGGGATCGCTTTGGCGGATCTGGACGCGGCCAAAACGCGCCAAGACCTCGATTTGCCAGGCTATCGGCTTCATCCGTTGAAGGGAGATCTGAAGGGTTTTTGGAGTATCTGGATATCCGCCAACTGGCGTATCATCTTCCGTTTTGAGGGCGGCGATGCCTTCGATGTCGATCTGACCGACTACCACTGACGAAAGGCAGACGAGCCATGACAATGAAATATCCGCCGCATCCGGGCCGCAGCATCAAGCAGAACTGCCTCGATGCGCTTGGCCTGAACGTCACCGATGCCGCGAAGGTGCTGGGCGTCGCGCGTCACACGCTCTCACGCGTGCTCAACGGCCATGCGGCCGTTTCGCCGGAGATGGCCATTCGCCTCGAGAAGGCCGGCTGGTCCAACGCCGACTTTTGGCTCCGCGTGCAGGCGGCCTACGATTTAGCGCAGGCGCGCAAACGTCAAGATCAGATCAAGGTCGAGCGGTACCAGCCGCAGCCCGCAGCCTGAAGCTAAACCTTCCCCCAATGGTGGCGATTCGACCCGTTGCTAGGAGTGATGCGGCTTCGTGGCTAAAGCTGCGCCGCGCCCTGTGGCCTGAGGGTTCTGAGTCAGAACATCGCGGCGAGATTGAGCAGTTCCTTGCCGGCCGGTCCCGTGAACCGCAGGCCGTTCTTCTTGCGGTGGATGCATCCGAGACGGTGGTCGGCTTGGCTGAGCTTTCGATCCGGCCGTGTGCGGAGGGTTGCCGGACCAACCGTGTCGCCTACCTGGAAGGGTGGTATGTAGAGCCCGCGGCCCGTGGCCGGCGGATCGGGCGAGCCCTCCTTGAGGCCGCCGAGGAGTGGGGACGTGCACAGGGTTGTGCCGAGTTTGCTTCGGACACCCAACCTGAAAACGAAATCAGCCGGCTGGCCCACCGCGCTCTGGGCTTCGAGGATGTTGGAATGGTTCGATGCTTTCGGAAGGATCTGTAGCCGAAAGCGCCGCCTAATCAATCACCTACTGCGACCGGCTTCTGCCAAAAATCCTCCACGACCCGATCACCAAGATCGGCAACAAAAACAAAGCCCAAAAACCATAAGTAATCAAGCCATACCCATCGCTAATCAGCTTGACCAAGCCAAAGCGGTCCGCCATCCAGATTGCCACCACCAGCAAACCCGCCGTAACGCCCAATCGCTGCAAGGTTGACATCGTCCGGCCGCGCTCTTTCATGACGCCGGCGATCCGTTCGTTGAAGCCATGGATCATGCCGGTACCCGTCTCGATGAACGTGCCGAACAGAATGATTTGGAAGAACGTCTGGAACCAAGGCATCCCCAGGCCGGTGAGGACAGAATTGGCCGGGATCGCTTCTTCTGCAATGGCCGGGTAGTTTGCCAGAAACGCGGTGTAGATCAGCGCGCCGGGGAACATCCCGATCACACCCGCCAACGCTCCCGCGCCAAAGGCCTCGCGCCGATGCTCGAGATGCCGCAGCGCAAACAGCATAGCCGGCAGCGCCGCCATGTTGTACGCGCCGTACTTCAACCCGCCCAGAAGCCAGCCTGAATCTTCCTTCCAAACCGTCATGTTGCTGAAGATCGCATCGCTCGACTCCCTAAGAACGAGCACAATCACGATGAAGTAGACAACGTAGAGTCCCAACGACCAAACTGAGAAGAACTTCTCAATAAGGCTGCTGCCCGAGCCGGTGAAGAGAGCCACCAGTGACATCAGGATGAGCGTACCCACAAGATGAGGCCAACCCAAGGTTTCATTCAGCAGTTCGCCCGACGCCGACCCGACCACGGCCGTTGTCAGAATCACCATCAGGACGTAGAGCACCTCGAACACTATCCAGCCGCGGCCCAGCAGGGAGTTCAGAAACGTCCGGTAGTCGTAATGCCGACCCAGCCGCGCCAGCTCGAAGCCCAGCGCCAGGATGACGGCCCAGACTACCGTGGCGACGAGCATGCCCAAGTAGCCGCCCGCGGGGCCCTCGCTGAGAAAGAACTCGACCAACTCTCGGCCGGTCCCATAACCGCCGCCGATCACAATCGACTGAAAAACGAAGCCAGGAAGAAGATACTTTTTGTAGAAGTTCAGCATGTCTGGTCCAAAAGGGGCAAAGGATGGGGTCCTGTTCTCAGGCGCCCTTCAGATGGATAAGCCAATAAGGCGCTTTCTTCGGCTCGGGCGGCTCGAGCAGCTTCCGGATGTGGTCGAACAGTCCCAACCCCGTAAAGCTCGGCCAAGTCAGCATCCAGCATCACCTTTTCGCCGCGAGTCAGGTAGATGCAGCTAGCGATGCGCTCAATCGGGATGACGCTCTGGGATTTCGCCTTGGCCATGCCCCACTTTGCCGGGCGGCCGCGTCGGTGTCAAGGCGGCACTGGCCGAATTTTGCAACCGGTGTGTGCCCTCTACGGACACGTTTTTGTCGACGACGAGTACCACATTTGGTACACTTAGCTGTGGCTCGGGCACTCAAACGGTTGCCAGCGTATTTCTACCGCTCTGATCGCGGGCGGGAGCCGGTTCGTGAGTGGTTGCAGGATCTCGACGCTACCGACCGCAAGATCATTGGCGAAGACATCAAGGATGTGGAGTTTCCTTAAGCCCATTGGCATGCCGTTGGTGCGCTCCCTGGGCCAAGAGCTATGGGAGGTGCGTAGCAGCCTAACCGGCGGCAAGATCGCACGGGTGATCTTCTGTGTGGATGAGAGCCGGCTGGTTTTGCTGCACGGTTTCATCAAGAAGAGCCAGAAGACACCCCAGAGGGAGATCGAGCTGGCGCTGAAACGCAAGAAGGGAGCAGACGGCAAATGAAGCAGAAGAACATTGGAACGTCGTTCGATAGCTGGCTACGCAAAGAAGGCATCCAGGAGGAAGTCACCGCCGGGGCGATCAAGCGTGTGCTGGCGCGTCAGGTGGAGGCTGCCATGGAGCAAGACGGCCTCTCGAAAACCGAGATGGCGAGGCGGATGCAGACCAGCCGCAGCGCTCTGGACCGCTTGCTCGACCCCGAAAATGAATCGGTTACTCTGGCGACGTTGCAGAAGGCGGCCGCGGCGATAGGACGTCAGGTGCGGTTGGAGTTGGTGTGAGCGCGGTGACCACAGCCTGAATCCGCCACTAAACGAAAGGCGAACCGCCATGCCGATGACTGAATGATCAGGCGCCTGCCCGCACCGGCATGCCTCCGACCCAGACGATCAACGTCATGGCATCGCCGATTCCGACACAGCCGCCTATTCCAAGTCCCCGCGCTCGACGGCCCGCCGACTGCAATCGAATCACCGCCCAACTCGCCGCGCGGGCCCAGCAGCGGCAACTCGTGCAACCTACGAACGAAGCCCCGCCGTAATTGCCGGCATTCGACCTTACCGTCTAGGCGAGCGACAAGGCAGCAGATCTCGGCCTGCGATTATCCGCCCGACTCAAGCTCCCCACCCGTTTCTTTCAACAACCGCTCCAACTCGCTTTTCATCTCTTCCAGGGCCGGCTGCGCGGCGGGGTCATCGATCAGGTTCTTCACCTCGTAGGGGTCGGCTTCCAGGTCGTAAAGCTCGTTCATCCCTTCGAGATCGACGTACCGGATGTACTTCCACCGTTCCGTCCGCACGGCCTTGTAGCCCATCGTCACCAGGCGCGGCATGACGGTATCCGAGTAGTACTCCAGCAAGAACGACTTGCGCCAGTCGGCGACATCCTCCCCTTTGAGCAGCGGGACCACCGACCGCCCCTGCATCTCGGCCGGAATCTCGACACCGGCCAACTCAAGCAACGTCGGAGCATAGTCGATACTCAACGCAAACACATCAATCTCACTCCCGGCTTCGATCAGCGGAGGATAGCGGATGAACAAAGGCACCCGAGCCGTTTCTTCGTACGCCAGCCGCCGCTCGCGCCCCAGGCCATGCTCGCCGTAGAAGAACCCGTGGTCGCTCGTCACGACAACCACCGTGTTATCCAACTCGCCCATCTCCTCGAGCGCCTCGAAGATCGCCCCCATCCCCTCATCCGCCGACGACAGCATGCGCAGACGGTTGAGGATCGTCGCATCATCAGTCCCCGTGGTCGGACCGATCGGCGGCAGGCCCGGGATCTCGCGCTGCAACGCCGGCTTGCCCTCGGCGTAGCTCTTCGCATTCGGTCGCCGCGGAATGACCTGGCCCGTATACAGGTCCTTGTGTCGCGGCGCCGGCGTATACTTTTCCGCGCCGCCACGCGGACCGTCCGGGCTCCCGTCGGCGTTCTGAAAGATGTTCGGATGAACGACCTTGTGTGCGAAATAGAGCGCGAAGGGCGCGTCGCGTTCCTTGCGCACGAACTCCACCGCTCGCTCGGAGAAGACGTCCGTCGTATAGCCTTCGACCTTCTTGCGCTGCCCGTTGTCGTTGACGTCTGGGTCGAAGTGGTAGCCCTGCCCTTGTAAGCTGTACCAGTAGTCAAAGCCCGGACGCGGTGAGTCGTCGACCCCCATGTGCCACTTACCGACGTAGGCCGTCTCATAACCGGCGTCATGCATCAGCCGCGGAAACGTAACCAGCCGGTGGCTCTGCTCGCTTCGATCGACGTTGTCGATGATGCCGTGCGTGTGCGCGTACTGCCCGGTCAGGATGCTCGCGCGGTTCGGCGAGCACAGTGGCGTAGCCGCAAACGTATTACGGAATAGCACACCCTCGTGAGCGACGCGATCGAAGTTCGGCGTTTGCACAAAGGGATGCCCCGCCGCGCCGAGGTCGTCCCATCGCACGTCGTCGAGCAACACGAACACGATGTTCGGACGGGTGTCGGCAGCAGGTGGCTCAGTGCAACCGCCGACCAAGAGCGACGCAAGCGCGACGGAGACGGTAAACAGTGTACGATTCATAGCCAACCTTCTTTCAGAGCAACCGAGCCGTGACCGTCAGGGAGCGGTCCGGCACGAACCCTGACATCCTTCAGAGGCTTCTAGACTCCGCCACACAGCCTCTCTTCACCCTTCCCGATCCCCGATCCGCCTCCCAGGTCAGCCGAAGACCGACCAGCGTCGGCGGCTGAACCTCGGCTCGGGCGGCTCGATGCGCTCGCCCCACAGCGCGGCCCAGGGATCATCGATGAAGAGCCGATCGGCTTCCTTGTCGCCCCAGCGGTCCGCCACCGCCTCGTAGGCCTCGTCGAGGGTCGGCGGACGACCGTTGAGGTCGTGCGAGTCGGAAGCGACAAAGTGCACGAGCCCCGAGTCCATCATCGCGATGGCGGCTTGCTCCGCCCGCTCGCCGAACGAGCCCAGCAGCGACTGTCCCGTGATTTGCAGCAGGCAGCCCCGCTCGACCCACTTCGCGAGCCGGCGAAGGTTTCTTCTCAACAGCCGGTTGCGCTCCGGATGCGTGACGATGGGGACGATCCCCGCCTCTTCGAACTGTCGAAACACCTGCGCCGTCCCCTGCATGAGAATCTCGTCGGAGAACTCCACGAGCAAGTAGGTGTGGCCATTGATCGTGAAGTCCGAGGGGTTCGCCAACGCCGCTTCGATGTTGCGGAAGTCGAGATGCAGGTCGCAGCCGCGGTGAAGGTAGAGACCTTCGCCGACGGCCGTCTGCATCTCCTGGCGCTTCTCTTCGGTGTGCTTTGGGTCGAAACTGAACTGCGCGTTGCTGTGCGGGGTTAAGACGAGGTCGGTGGTGCCGGCCTCGGCCGCCATCTTGCACATCGCAAGGGCGGTCTCGTCGTCGGGAGCTCCATCGTCCACCCCCGGCAAGGCATGGGTGTGGATGTCGATCAACTCAGCCCACCTTGACCCACCGCTTCGAGTGCGACGCGCGCTCGACGGCATCGAGCACTTCCTGGTTCTTCAATCCATCGTCGAAGTTCGGATGGATCTCGCCGCCCGACGCAATCGCCATCAGGAAGTCGTTCACGCTGTGCGTGAAGGAATGCTCATAGCCGAGAATGTGGCCGTCCGCCCACCAGTGGTCGGCGTAGGGATGCTTGCCTTTCGAGACCGCGATGATCTCATGGAAGCCCTGCACGTCGGGCGCGTCATCGGCCGAGCAGAAGCGCAGGTTGTTCAGGTTCTCGAGGTCGAACACCAGCGATCCCTTGCTGCCGTTGATCTCGAACGCGTTGTGGTTCTTGCGGCCGTAGGCAAATCGGGTGCCCTCGAGCGTGCCGATGGCGCCGTTCGCAAACCGCGCGCACATCACGACGGCGTCGTCGACGGTCACCTTGTCCTTCTTCCTCGCGCCGGCGGCACGGGGCCGCTCGTGGATGAAGGTCTCCATCGTCGCGGAGACGTCTGTGATGTGATCACACAGATACTGAGCCAAGTCGACGATGTGGGAGCCGAGATCCCCCAGCGCGCCGCTGCCGGACAGCTTCTTGTCGAAGCGCCACAGCATCTGTAGCTGCGGCGACATGGCCCAATCCTGCAGGTATCGCGCACGGAAGTGGTAGAGCTTGCCCAGACGCCCGTCATCGATGATCTTCTTCGCGAGCGTCACCGCGGGGAGGCGGCGATAGTTGTGCATCAGGAAGTGACGCACGCCGGCCTTGTTGGCGGCAGCGGCCATGCGCTTCGCCTCGCGCAGCGTATTACCGAGCGGCTTCTCGCACACCATGTGCTTCTTGGCTCTGGCCGCCTCAACCACCATGGGGTAGTGCTGATCGCCGGACGTTGAGATGTCGACCAAGTCGATATCCTTGCGGCGCATCACGGCCTTCCAATCCGTCGACGCCTCTTGCCACCCATAAAGCCGCGCGGCCTCTTCGGTCTCGTTCGCGTTGCGGCCCACCAGCACCTTCATCTCGACCCGCGGCGCTTCCGGGAAGAACATGTTCACGCTGCGATAGGCTTGGCTGTGGGCCTTTCCCATGAATTTCGTGCCCAGAAGAGCCACTCGAATCGCCATGGTTGTTTCTTTTGGTTCAGGGCCGCGACCACGGGGGAGGGGTCAAAGCGAGGTCAGGCCACGGCGGCCCCGCCCCTCAGATGAACATTTCTTCATCGAGCGTTGCTTGATCCACCGAAGACCGCCGGCGTCCCATCAGTGCGTCGCCGACCGCGCCGAGTGCCGCGGCGAAGGCGCGGATCTGCTTCAGGGGAACCAGCACGGTCCGTTGCACTTCGGCCGCGGTGGCGTCCACGCGCTGTGCGACCGACTCGATGGTCCGCTCGACGCGCTCGATCTGCGTCTTGGCGTTGCTGGTGATCTCGTCGAGCGCGGCGTCGGCCTTGTCGAGTTGACCCTTGGCAGTGGTCACAACGCCCTGAGCCTGCTTGAGCAGCTCGCCCGATTCCTTGCGCACCTGCTCCATCGTTTCGAGCGACGCATCCGCCACCGGCTCCCAGCGGTCCATGAACTCCGAGGTCCGGCTCTGCAACTTCTTCGTCGCCCGCCACACGCCGATGAGAGCCGCGGCCTGGCCCAGCAATGCGATCGCCGCGATACCGGTAAAGACCGCCATGACGATGAGGAGGTTTTGTTCCATCAGTCTTGACCTTCCAGGTGGTTTGACAACGGACAGACGCGCCGAGCCCGCCCACCAACGGTTACTCGGAGGAAGCCTCCGAACTCGCCGGGGCGTCTTCCTCGACCGCCCGCCGATAGGCTTCGCGTCCGGCTTCGAGTGCGGCCGTGAGCTGATCGCGGCCGAGGGAGACTGTCTGCTTGCCCTTATTCAGAATCTCCTCCGCCTCGTTGACCAGTTCCCCGCTGCGCCGCTTGACGTACTCGCGGCCCTCGGAAACTCCGGCCGCCAACTGCGCGCGAGTTTCACGGCCGCGTTTCGGGGCCACCAGCAACCCGAAACACGCGCCGACCCCCAGCCCGAGACAGAAGAACGATGTCTTCGAGGCGGCCATCAAATACCCTCGTTCGATCGCGCGGATATCATGCGCAAGCGTGATGTTAACATATCCCCAACCGCCCAAGCTCACCGAACGCCGAGAGGGAAAGGGACCGGCAGCGTGGCTGCGCCGGGCACCGCCGGCTGGCGAACTTACTCCCGAGGATCGAGCACGAAATCACGCTATGATTGCCCAACGGTCCGGAGCAACCCACGCGGCGGACCGCTTTTCCGGAGTCAACCCATGAACCTGCGTTTTCACAGAACCCGCGCTTTCCTTCATCGAGGCGGTCGACGTCTGGGCGCTTTCGGGTGCGCCATGGCCCTGGCCGGTTCGTTGCTGCTATCGCAGGCCTCGGTTGCCCACGGCGCCGAGCATCGCGTCTTCGAGATGCGCACTTACACCACGCACCCGGGCCGGCTCGACGCCCTTCACAAGCGCTTCAGCGGGCACACCAACCGCATCTTCGTCAAGCACGGCATGTCGCTCATCGGCTACTGGACGCCGGCCGAAGGCCCCGAGTCGAAGAACACGCTCGTCTACATTCTGGCCTATCCGAGCCGCACCGCCCGCGACGCCGCTTGGCAAGCGTTTCGCGACGACCCGGAATGGAAGCGCGCCAAAGAGGCGTCAGAGAGAGACGGCAAGATTGTCGATAAAGTCGTGTCGGTCTTTCTCAACGCCACCGACTACTCGCCGATTCAGTAGCACGCCTCTCGGGCGGTGGCTAGCCCGCCGCGTGGCTCGGCTTCCTCACGATCAACGCCAGGACGGCTCCAATCGCCGCAAAGCCCGCCAGCGTCAGATAAACCTGGTTGTAACCGGCGGCAAGATCGCCCGCCTGGCGCGCCTGGTCCATCACGGAGGCGAAGTAGCCTGGCACGAAGTAACCCGACAACCCGTACGCCGTGAACACAATGCCGTAGTTCGCCCCGACGTTCTTAGCCCCGAAGTAGTCCGCGGTGAACGAGGGCAGCAGCGCCAAGTAGCCTCCGAACGCGAAGCCGACCATGCACAGCCCAATCAGGACCGGCCAAAAGCCCGAGGCGGTTCGCAGCAAGAACACGCAGGCCACCAGGTAGACGACGTACATGGCAAGCGTGGTCGAGTTGCGCCCGATCTTGTCGGACAGGCTGCCCCAACTGAGCCGGCCGATTCCGTTGAAGAACGACATCACGCCCAACGCCGCGCCTCCGGTCAGCAAAGCGCCCCCGGCGGCGATCTCGCGAATGATCGGCGCCGCTTGCCCGATGGCGACAAATCCGACCGACGTGCCGAGCGCGTAGATCAGCCACAAAACATAGAACTGCCAGGTGGAAAGCATCTCGCCCGGGCTGAAGTCCTGTTTCGCGCCGGCAGCGGCAGCGGGCGGCTCCCAGCCGGCCGGCTTCCATCCCGGCGGCGGCACGCGGTAGACCTGCGCCGCGCCGATGACGCAGATGTAGAAGACGACGGCCATGATGACGAACGTCCGTGGGATCGTCTCGGCGTGCATCGACGCATCGGCGCCGATCAACGATTCCAGAAGCGGCGCGAAGATCAGCGACCCCGCGCCAAAACCCATCACCGCCAGGCCGACGATCATCCCGCGTTTGTCGGGGAACCATTTGATGCAAGTCGCCACCGGCGTCACGTACGCGAACCCGACTCCCAGCCCGCCCAGTACGCCGTAGGCGAGAATCAAACCGGTCGACGTCTCGCCGATCAACGACGCCAGCAGGCAGCCGGTGCCGAGCAGCAGGCCGCCGACGCTGCCGACCAGCCGCGGTCCTTTCTTGTCCTGCCAAAAGCCCGCAATGACCATGGCGATCGTGAAGCACAGTAACGAGGTTGTGTAGGGGGCGATGCTGGTCTCCTTCGACCAACCGTGCAGGTTCTCGAGCGGTCCCCGGAAGACGCTCCAGGAGTAGAGCACCCCCAAGCAAAGTTGCATCACCAACGCCGCGCCGACAAATCGCCAGCGGTTTCCCTCGTCTTGTGCCATGTCGCCTGTTCCTTTGTGCGGTGACCGGGACGGATGCTCCCGGCTTTTGAGCGTAACGATGCTAGCACAATGAGCTTGCTGGAACCTTGAGCGCGCACGCGCTTCACGCCCGTGGCGTCGCCCAGCCCGTAGCGCGGATCTCGGTTGTTAGATCCGCGGGCCCGACCTTCCTTCCATCCGCATCCACGCCACTTCCAAACAAAGCTCCGAAGGGGGTGCCCCAAATATCAGCCGAGGGTGTCAACCCTGGGAAACCAAACTCTCGGCCCCTTTGGGGCGGAAACCCGGCGGGACAGAGAAAAGCCGCGGATCTCAAGAGCGAGATCCGCGCTACGGGGTGCAGACCGCCACTGGGGCCTAACGAATGTTGGTGCTCCGGGGACCGCGGACTTCCGTCCGCGGCCGCGCCACAGCTTGATAAAGGCAGCTTGGGCGCACGGGGGGTTTGTTGGTTCATGTTGTCCTGGCTCTCGATGTTGTTTGTGCGCTGTTGGTGGGTGTTACCTCGCCATGACCTCCGCGGCCGCGCCGCCCGGAAGGTGGGTCGCAGGCGTTGGTCGTGTTTCGTGATTCGTGACGCGGGCCGAGTGCCTCGTGCGGTGTCCAGCCCATTGATTTCAGGTAGGTTCGGCGAGAATGGGTTTGGGGTGGTTTTTTGTTCGTGAGACGTGTTTCGGGATTGGTGATTCGTGATTCGAGGCCGATTGATAGTGCGACGTTTTGTGGCTGGTCGGGCCGGCGGGCACGGCATGCCGTGCCCCTACATTGGGGACACGGGGTGGTGGCGAGTGGGTTGTGGGCCGGGGAGGTCGGCGGGGACGCCGACCCTGCCCGCCAGGAGGCGCGCGCCACGCCGGCCGTCGGCGGCGCACTGGACGTAGCCTGGGCACTGGCGCTGAGCGGGGTGGCGGCTGACGGCGGGGGGCGGAAACCGATCGGGCCGCGGGTAGTTTCCGCTACCGCCGCCGGCGGTTCGTAGCGCTGTAGGGGCGGTTGTGGATCGTCGGCGTAGTAGTCGAAGCCGGTCACCGTGGCGCGGTGGATCGCGCCCGTCTTGGGCTCGACGTTGCCGCCAAATTTGGCCTCGTCCAACCGCAGTTGCCGCAGCATGTTGACCGCCCGCTTCATGGTGCGGTGAATCATCGTCTCGCAGCGGCCCAGATTGGTGAGTTGCGGCGTGCGTTCGTCCATGCTCTTGCCCAGCATTTGGTTCTCGCCATCGCGGCCGGGCAGGATGGTGTCGGGATCCCATTTCTTGGTGCGCCGGGTGACGCCGGTGTAGGCGTGGGTGGAGAAGCCGGCCTGGAGGCGGTCGAGCCGGCGGAGGCGCCATTCGGCGTCGGCGATTTGGCGGACGAGGACGAATTCGAGGACGTTTTTGGGGAAGAGGTAGTGTTCGAACTCCTGGAGGAGGCGGTCGTAGTCGGCGGGGTCTTCGTCGGCCATGACGGCGTCGCGGGCGAGGAGGCCGTGTTTGAGGCCGTTTTGGGAGGAGCGAGCCTTGCCCTCGGCGGTGCGAGGGCCGGTTGATTTTTTCGCGTTTTCGCGGTTCGCCTTCCGTTGTTTGTCTGTGGTCATTGGTTCTCTCCCTGAAAGTGAAAAGCCGCGCGGTGGGTCCGCGCGGCCTGTAGCGCCAGCCAATGGACCGGCGTTCTTCGCTTTGCAGGATACGGTGGGGTGATGGGGCTGGAGGGGCGGCGGCGGGATAAGGCTCTTGGAATCAGCGGGATGAAGATTTGAAAGTTCTGTGACTGGCGGAGGGAGGTGCCGCTAGGATGGCGAGATTGGGCCGTTTGCATCAGCAGGCAAAAAGTAGTAGCCTGTTCCCAACTTTCCCGAATATTGACCAGGAGTCGACCTTCACGGGAGTTTCAGTTGCCTAAGTTCGAAGATGTCAAAGCCTGGTTTGACGCCGTCGTCAAGCTGTTTTTTGCAGACGATGTGCCGACTATTGTAACCACCGCGTCGAAGTATGCGCTGCTCGCTGGTCTCCTAGTACTCGGATTATGGGGCGTGCTGCATGTCGTCGCCAAGATCAGAGAACTCTGGCTGCAGAGTATCCGCCCGATCTTCTACGATGCCGAGGCCAGGCGTTTGGCGGAGGACCGCAGACGCTTTGCCGAGCATGTTAAGGCACAACTCGATAGCCTAAACTCGCGGGAGTCTTGGCAGGACTATCGCTTCGCCGAGCTCGAAGCGGAGGTGGAGGCTGAGGGGCGGACCGTCGGCTGGATAACCATTCCGTACATGCGGCCCACCCGAAAAGGCCTGCGCCGGGAGCGATCGCTAGCGCTCGCTCTCAAGTCGAGCCGGGAGCGACTGAGCCTACTTGAAGGAGAGCCCGGATCAGGGAAGAGTGTAGCTCTGCGACACGTGGCTATCTCCCTCGCCGAGTCGGCGATGAAGACACGGTCGAGCGACTCGATCATTCCTATATACATCAACCTCAAGGGCATCAACCGCAAACCGGGCACCGAGATCGACCGCAACCTCATAGAGAAGTTCGTGCTGGCGAAGATGGCCGGTAACGATCGTGACCTTGAGAGGTTCCTTGAGACAGAATTTGAACGCGGTATGCGCCGGGGAACCTGGTTGTTCCTGTTCGATTCCTTCGACGAAATCGCTGATATTCTCAGTTCAACAGAAGCAGACGAAACGATTCGTACATACGCCGAGGCGATCCGAGACTTCCTGTTCGGCTTGAATGAGTGTCGAGGCATTGTCGCTTCAAGGGGCTTTCGCGGTCCTGGACGACTCCCATGGCCCAGATTCCGGATCAAGCCACTTTCGCCGGAGCGCCGCCGCGAGCTAGTCCGCAATGTGAACCTGGATCGCAACGAAGAGAAGGAACTTCTGGTGTGGCTGGAGACCGCCGCCCCAGCGGCGCGCCGCATGGCGTCGAACCCCATGTTTCTCGGGCTAGTCGCGAATCACGTCCGCAACGAGCATGAGTTTCCCGACAGCCCACACAGCATATTCGACAGTTACATCGAGCGACGGCTGAAGAGCGACCAGGACCGCATCCGCAGGCGCTATGGCCTTTCGTCAGACGATCTCCGTGTCACGGCCGAACACATAGCCTTCGCTATGGCCGCCGATGAAGGTGTAGGCCTTAACCCCAGCCGGGACCGACTTCGCGAGGCAATGAGCCGCGTGGGACTCCACACAGGGGTGGATATAACGGTAGCGATGGACGCCCTTGAGTACATCAAGCTTGCGCGCTCGGAGAGCGGTGAACCCGGTGACCCAGCATCCTTCACCTTTGCCCATCGTCGCTTCCAGGAGTACTTCTCGACGTGCGTCCTTCTGCGAGAGCCCGGCAGGGTGGGTCCGCGTCAACTGCTGACAGATGCCCGCTGGAGGGAGGCACTCGTGGTCATGTGCCAGACCCAGGACCCCGCTGTGCTAGCGCCTGTTGTTGCAGAGGTCGATCGCCTGTTGGACGAGAAGGTTGGGTGGCTCGCGACACAAAAGGAGTTGACGGCAGCGGACGAACTGGCCGACTTCCCGTGGCCTGTCGGTACCATACACCTCAGCAGCATCATCCAAGATGGTTTCGGCAGCCGTCTCTCCGAGCTTCCCCATCATATCCGTGAGAAGATCGGCTTCATCTTGAAGAGCGCGTTTACCTCGGGGAGCAGACTAGACCGCAAGTGGGCTCTGGATGTCGCTGGACCAGCGCCCTCAGAAACGCTGCATGCCATGGTCCGGGCTGCGTTCGCCAGCGACAGTCAGTGGCTTAGGAACAGCGCCTACCATCAGGTGGCCCGCCTCGACGCCATCTCGAGCGACATCGCCAAGTCGATCCGTGAAGCCCTTGTGGCTATGGGTCGAAATGGCACGTTGCGGGTCGATCGGATCGCAACATCTGCTCATCTTGCACGGCTTGACCGCTCCTCAGAGTTTCTGTCGACTCTGAGAAAACTCGTGTGGATTTCTCCAATCAGCGCGGCGATGCATTTGGTGGCCGTGGTCTCTGTTCTTACATTGTTTCCGGCATCGGTACCAGCTGCCGTGTTGGTGTTCGCGTTGCTTGTCAGCGGGTTGACAATATGGTTACCTTGGTCGTTCCTGTACAAAATGCGTCTGATTTTTGCAGCGACGACGGGGTGGATCGGGCTGGTCGCATTAGCCGGGCTAATCGACCCAGTACGTGTAGTAGACGTACCTATCCTGCGGGTGGCCAGCTTCTTTATTTGTGCCTACGCATGGTCATGGGGCCCCCTGGCTATTCGCTCCGCGAGCATAGGGGAATGTTCAAGCCCGATCGCCTGGCCGCTCGAGCCGTTCATAAGAATCTGGGGTCTGAGAACTCGCCCAAAGGCATGGTTGCAAAGGCTTCGAGAAAGATTGCGGAAAGATCGTGTCAGCCTATCCGGCGCTGTCGGATTTCTGGTCGTCATGTGGGTGGCTGACAAGTATGATAAGGCTGATATCGTGCTAATCATAATTTGTGGGGTATCCATTTGACTCAGGTGACCACAACATACTGTGGTTGGCCATTGGCGGCCCCCGGAAAGGCTTGCCGATAGCACCACGTTTCCAAGCCTGCGATGGCCATGGCGCGTGCGTAATCCTTGATCGGCCCGAAACGCAGCCTCGTGGCCCAATTGCCTGCAGACCGGCGTCTGGCGCCCCAGGGTGCATTCTGGGTGCAGTGTGCTGGCGTCCATGGATCGACCAAACCACAACGCCTAGGGGCTACCTGAGTCAAGTGGATACCCCATTATAATTATTGGACTGTTATTAATGCTAGGAGTCTTTGGTTTATGCTATTTATATCAGTTTCTTATTAATTGGTTCCGTGGCTACATCAGATTCCGCCGCTTCGTTAGTAGAGAACCGGCATCAATGGAAGCCGACGATCTCGAGGAGACGCTGTCCGCCATGCCGTCCGACTCATTCCGCAAGCGGGTGGTTGGGTTCATTCAAGAGCGCGAATTACTCTTGACTGACGCGGCCAACCTAACCACCCTTAGAAGGCAGATTGGAAAAGCTGAACGAAACTGGGGCCCGGGTTTGATTGACCTCATGTGCGAACTCTACGAGCAGACTCAGCGCCGGGCCGCAGGTGCCGCGCGGACGCAGTGAGGAATCGAACTACGAAGGAGCGGTCGGAATATATGTCGGAAAGTCGAGGCTGCGACTTTTGGGCGGGGACTCAAGCGGGTGCTTCAGGCCCCAAGGGGACGGGGCCCGAAGGGGGCCCGAAGGGCCCGAAGGGGACAGTCACCCTAACCCTCAACCGCTGATCCCTACTTCTTCTGGCCGGTGAGGCAGCCTACCTCTCGCGCTTTCCTCCGCCCCGCCCTGATCAGTCACACAACTTTCAAATCTTCATCCCGCTGATTCCAAGAGCCTTATCCCGCCGCCGCCCCTCCAGCCCCACCACCTCACCGTATCCTGAAAGCGAAGAAACGCCGGCCCAACGGCCGGCGCACCGGGCCGCGCGGACCAAACCGCGCGGCTTTTCACGTTAAGGAGAGAATCTCATGGCAACAGAAGCACAACGCAAGGCGAACCGCGAGAACGCGAAAAAATCCACCGGCCCCCGCACCCCCGAGGGCAAAGCCCGCTCCTCTCAAAACGCCATCAAGCACGGCCTCCTCGCCCGTGACGCCGTCATGGCCGACGAGGACCCCGCCGAATACGACCGCCAACTCCAAATCCTCGAAGAAAACCTCTTCCCCAAGAACGCCATCGAATTCGAGCTCGTCCTCCAGATCGCCGACTCTCGTTGGCGTATGCGCCGCATCACCCGCATCGAGGCCGGCCTCACCACCCACCAGTACCACTGCACCGATGGTTTCACCCGGAAACAGTACCCCAACACCGTCGTCCCGGGCCGCAACGGCGAGAACCAGCTCCTGGGCAAGAGCATGCAAGACCGCACCCAGGCCCTCAACAACCTGGCCCGCTACCGCACCATGACGAGCCGCGACATCACGCGCGCTCTCAGGATGATCCGGCAACTGCGCAAAGACGAGTACGAGTGCAAAGAGAATCGCGCCGCGAACGGGGCGATCCACCGTCCAACCGTCACCGACCCGGACCCCTACAACACTCCCGACCCGATGGAGCGCCAACCGCCGCGCTACGAGCCACCGGCGGCGGCAGCACAGACGTCCAACCCGATCGGCTTCCGCGCCGAGTCCGTGCCCAGCCCCCAAGCGACGCTCGGCGACGAATCACGATTCACGAATCACGCATCACGAAAACCAAACCACGCGTCACCCAGGAGGGACCGAGGCCACAGACGAACCCAAGGCCCGGTGAAAACAAAGGGCTTGAGCACCGCCGAAGCCCTCAGGACGAACTACGGAACGAACCGCACCCCCATGGCGCCCGTTCCGAGCCGCCTGGCAGCGGAGGTACTGGGGAGCTAACGCCGCCCAACCGCGCAAAAACAACGTCGAGGCGAACGACAACATGAGACACTACACCCGCAGTGCGCCCAAAGTCAGCGTGCCCGTTCGCAAGGTAGCGCGGACGCCCACGTCTGCCGCATCGACACTCCTGTCGATGCTTGGCGCTCTTGGTGTGGCGCGGGCCTCCGGCCTGCAGCGTCGACCTCCCGGTCGACGTATCTCGCCAGGAGTACCGACACGGGCAGGTCTGGGGACGTGCGCTACGGTGCTCCGCCGAATCCCGGCCTCCCGCCAAATGAGCCACGATTCCAAGCCGTGCAGCGGCGCTTTAATACTAGCCTGGGGCGCGAGCCCCAGGAAGGGGGTCGCCAGCAAAGAAACTCCGGGGCCTGGGACCGGCGTCCACCGACGCCGGCCCCAGGCCCCGAACGAGGATGGGTTGGGCGACGGGTACCCTGGGTTGATCACCCCGGGCCAGTATTAAGGCGCCGCTGCGCGGCTTGGTCCCACAGGGGATTTCAGGCGACGAGCCTAGAGCAAAACTCCAACGCCTGCTCAGCGGCCCAGAAGCGGGGTTGCCCCTTCGCCACAAACGCTACATGCCCGCCATGAGACGTTCGCAACAACGACAAATACGGATTCCGCTCGAATACCGGGTCATCATAAACCTCGCGCGGAATGAAAGGATCGTCGTCGGCTTGAATCAACAGCGCCGGCCGGCGGATGCGTTCGAGAAATGCCGCGGACGAAGCATGGGTGTAGTAGTCCTCGGCGTCTTGGAAGCCGAACGCCGGCGCCGTGATACGGTCGTCGAAGTCGTAGATCGATTGCAGGCCGTCGACGCTGAGCGACCCGAACCGCGACGGCAACAACCGCTGCTTGAGGAGGAACGTTTTCCGCAGCGCCCGCAGGAACCGCAGCTCGTAAACGCGGTTTCGCGGCTCTCCCAAGCGGCGCGAGCAGGCGCCGAGTTGAATCGGGACCGAGATGCCACACACGCCGCGGACATGCGGTGGCGCGTCCTCGCCCCACTCGCCCGCCAGCTTGAGCGCCAGGTTGCCTCCCATCGAGAAGCCGATCACGCACAAGGGCTGGGGCGCCAACTGCTCGATGACGCGGCGCAGGTCGATGGTCAACCCGGAGTGGTACAACGTCGGCGCCAAGGTTTCCGTCCCGCCGCAGTTGCGCACGTTCAGCCGAACGACGTCGAACCCGGCCGACAAGGCGAACTGCGCCAGCCGCCGCATGTAGGGAGCGTCGCTCGATGCCGCCAGGCCGTGGGTGGCCACGATCGTCCCACGGGCCGGGGTCGGCCGCTGTTGGTTGGCTGGCTGTCGGTTTTCGTGCGCCAAGACCTGCGCGTCGGGTTCGGTGCGAAACAAACGCGGCTGCGTGGGCCAACGAGATTCATCGAGCGGCGCAGGCCAATAGCGGGCCACGATGGTTTGCGCGTGGCCGTTGCGGACCAGGGGATGGAACGGTCGGGTGGCAGTGAAGGGTTGTGGGGTTGGTTGCCGTTGAGCCGAATGCACCTTGTTGGACCGTGGGGGGTTGAACCGCGGGAAGGTGAGATTGCGTAGAAAGGAAGTGGCTGCGGGCACGGCATGCCGTGCCCCTACATTTAGAATTGTGAGTTATTCATCATACGCTCTGGATTTCGGGCTGCAACGAGTTATAGTAGTAGCGCGGCTGAGGACTGGAACTTCGCCCGCCGGAATCCGGAAGACAACCCTGGGAGGGTCACCATGGCATCCATCAAGCGACGGCAGTTTCTGCGAACCTCGTCGGCGATCGGCGCGGCGTCTCTACTTGGCGCCGGCCGGGCCTCGGCCAACGACCGTCTGCGGCTCGCGATCATCGGCATGGGCGGGCGCGGCGGCAGCGTCATGAAGACCTTGGCCGGCATGGACGGCGTCGAAGTGGCGACCCTGTGCGACCCCGACGAGAACCGCATGCGCGAGCGGGGCGGCGAACTGGAAGCGCGTACCGGCAAGAAGCCCAAGCTCGAGCCCGACCTGCGCCGCATTATGGACGACCCGAGCATCGACGCCGTGTTCGTCACCTGCTGCAACCACTGGCACGCGCTGGCGGGCATCTGGGCCTGCCAGGCCGGCAAGCACGCCTACATCGAGAAACCCGTCGCGCACAACGTCCGCGAGGGGCGCATGCTAGTCGACGCCGCCCGCAAGCATAAGCGCATCGTGATGGGTGGGACGCAGCGGCGCTCGCACCCGCACTTCCAAGCCGCAATCAAGCAGATCCACGACGGCGTGATCGGCGACATCTACATGACGCGCTGGCTGCTGACCGGCGGGCGTGAGTCGATCGGCTTCAAGAGCGCCGAGTCCGTACCCAGTGGGCTACACTGGGACCTGTGGCGCGGTCCCGCGCCCGACCAGCCGTTCCACCGCAACCTGGTCCATTACAACTGGCACTGGTTTTGGGATTTCGGGAACGGCGAGATGGGCAACAACGGCAGCCACTCGACCGACATCTGCCACTGGGGCCTCGGCAAAGAGAAGGGGCTGCCGTCGCGCATCCACGCCGTGGGCGGACGTTTTGGTTACAACGATCAGGCCGAGACGCCTAACACGCTGACCACTATCTATGAGTTCGCCGATGGCACGCTGTTGGTGGGCGAGATCCGCGGGTTCTACACGGGCGAGCCGCGAGGTTGGCATTTCTACGGAACGAAGGGGTACATGCGCCTCTTCTCGAGCGGCCGTTTCGAGGTCTTCATGGGCCGCAACAAGAAACCCGAACCGGGCGTGGGCGACCTGCCGGAGCTGGAGGGCGGCTTCGGTCTCGTCGACCAGATTCAATTCGCGAACTTCTTCGACGCCATTCGTGCCGGCAAACCCGAGATGCTCAACGCCGAGATCGAAGACATCTTTCTCTCGAACGCGTTCTGTCTGCTGGGCAACATCTCGTATCGGCTGCGGCGCGAGTTGCGCTTCGATCCCAAGACCGAGACGTTCGCCGGCGACGATGTCGCCAATCATCTTCTCGGGCGCACTTACAACAAGGAGTTTCGCCTGCCGGAGAAGGCTTGACGGTCGCGACCCCAAGTGAGCTTCTTGTGTGGATCCGTGCCGATTGAGGCAAGTCGGGCAAGCGGGCACGGCATGCCGTGCCCCTACATCGTGAATGGCGCCGCCGGCGACGTTGCCAGAGGTTGCTGACGAACAGCACCGGTGAACGAAAGCGTTAGCCGGCGGCCCAAGGACGGAATAACCTCATCCGCGTGTTGGGAAGGGCTCGCACCCAGCGGACCTTGTCCGTCTCTTCCATCAGCCGCTTCCACACGGTGTCGGGATCAGGGTCGAAGACAATGTCAGCCCGGGCCGGCAGGACGTGCCAACTCTCGAGCTCCATCTCGCCTTCGAGCTGGCCGGCGCCCCATCCCGCGTAGCCGGTATACGCGCGGAACGCCTTCGGCTTGTCCCAGCCGTTGGCCAGGCTTTGTAGCAGACCCTTAGCGGCGCCGAGGTGAACATCGTCAAACACCTGATGGGCGCCCTCGATTTCCTCGTCGGTGCGGATGAGCATCGTCACGCGTTGCCGTGCGACGGGGCCGCCTCGATAGAGCGTGTCGTCCTCGCCCTCCCATTGCTGGAAATGGTCAACCGCTTCGGACAGCTTGATGTCGGTTGCGCGGTTGATGATCAGCCCGACACTGCCCTCCTCGTCGTGATGGAAGAGGAGAACGACGGTTTGCGCGAAGTTCGGGTCCATCAGCTCGCGGCCGGCGACGAGGAACTTGCCCTGCGCAAGCCGGTAGCGCTGCCCGCTCTGGACGGCCCGGTAGGTTGGCCTGTCGTCAGCAACCCGGCTCAGCGGAGACGCCGCAGCCAAGACGTGCCATCCGACTACGGACGCGAGGGTCGCCAGAGCCGCGACGGGAACGGAGCACCACTTCACCACCGCGCATCGCGTCACCGCCGAGTACCATGGTTTGCCGGGCCGGGCACGCCGATCCGCTGATGTTTCAGGCAACATGTTTCGACCGGTCCGCCTTCTATTCTACGGTTTGCCGGCAACGTTTACGAGTACGGGCCTGTGCGTTTGCGGCAACCTATGTCCCCCCAGCCACTACCGCAGTCCTGGTGGAAGAAGAGGCCGGCACGGATGCCGGCCCTGCAGGCCGGAGGCCCGTGCCACGGCGGCGGCTACGGCATGTGGGATATGCCCCACTTTCTACCGTAAGTCGGATCACCCTACTTGGGGTGCTGTTGATCGATGCGAGCAGGAATTGTCGTTTTCGTCCAGCCTGCTGGAAACTGAGGGCCCAATCGAAGAATGGGGTATCCATTTGACTCAGACCACAACATCTGTGGTTGGCCACGGCCCCCGGAAAGGCTTGCCGATCCGTTTCCAAGCCTGCATGGCCATGCGTTCTTGATTCGTGGCCCAACCTGCAGAAGGGTGCATGCAGTAGGATCGACCAAACCACAACGCCTGGTGAGTCAAGTGGATACCCCATTTCGAAGAATTGTGATCACTATCCGGCGCAAGCGTTCTATTCTGGAACGGAAGTTGCAGTAGCTGGTGCAAAGCCAGGGGTGGTTGCAGCGTCGCTCGGCACGTGTCAGTCGCGATGTGTGCTATAGTTGCTCTCGGTTTCAGGGCGGTTGGATCGCCTGCCAGTCTTCACAGCCCAAGAATGAAGGGGAGTAGTCGGATGCTATCTTTTGAATCGGGACACCTTCGCACGCCGGCAACGGCGTGCCGCAGCGGCCTTTTGACGGGCTTCGCTGTTCTTGTTCTCGCTGCATTGGTGGGCCTCGTCCCACAGGCGGCTTTTGCTCAGGCAAACAGTTCCAGTGTTATTGGAACGGTTACGGATGAATCAGGCGCTGCAGTTCCGGGTGCGACGGTCACGGTCACCAACAACGGTACGCAGGCGGTGCGAACCGTCGAAACCAATGAGCGTGGTGACTACTCGGTTACCGCGTTGGACATCGGTATCTATGAGGTCTCAGCTCAGCTAGAAGGTTTCCGCACCGCAGTGGCAACCGACGTTCGGCTCGAGGTGGACTTGGTTCGCCGTCAGAACATGACGCTGCAAGTTGGTGTCGTGACGGAGCAGGTGACGGTCCAGGCCGACGCGCTGACGATCCAGACCGATGACACGACGATCAGCACGGTCATCGACGAAGCCAAGATCAGCGAGTTGCCGATTCCGGGCGACCGCAACCTTTTTCGCCTCGCGCTGCTCGCTCCCGGTATGAGCCGCGGCCCGCGGAGCAGTGTGACCACCTCGGGCTTCGGACCCGGGTATGGCATCGCAGCTCAGGGCCAGAAGATGCACAACAACAACATCATGCTCGATGGCGCCCCGTTGCGCACGGGAATCCACGGCATGGTCCGGATGCGGCCCTCTGTCGAGGCCATTCAGGAGTTCCGCGTTGAAGCGGGTTGGTATAACGCGGAGTACGGGACCCAATCGGGCGCTCAGATCATCACCTCGATCCGGCCCGGCACGAACGATTACCACGGCACGCTGTTCCAATTCTTCCGCGCGGAGGAACTCGATGCCCGGGGCTTTTTCGAGGATCCGAACGCTCAAAAGGCGCCGCTCACTCGAAACACGTTTGGCGGCGTGCTCAGCGGCCCGATCGTCAAGAACAAGCTGTTCTTCACGGTCAACGTGGAGAGTCTCAGCGAACGGCGTAGCGGGCAGACCTTCGGCCGTTATCCGAGCCAGCTCATGCGCGGAGGCGAGCTTAGCGAGCCGGCCTTCGCCGGCACGCAGATTCTGGATATTTCGACTTGCACGGATCTGGCGGACGCCTCCACTTGTGGGACCTTCGCGAACAACGTCATTCCGTCGAGCCGGATCTCGCCCATCGCGAGAAACGCGATTGGCTTCTGGCCGCAGCCGAACTTCGGCAGTCCGCAATTCGACGGCACGAACAACTTTACCGGACAGTCGAAGAACGATCTGGATGACGACCAGTTCTACGTGAGGAGCGACTGGACCATTAACGACAAAAACAAGATCTTCGGACGCTACGGTTACCAGAACATCAAACCGACACGTGTCAACGTCATAGCTTCCTTCGACCCGCGCTTCACGTTCTTCAATCCGAAGCGCCAGCAGAACGCCACGATGACGTGGACACGCTTCCTCACCAATACGGCGCTGAACGAACTGCGGGTTTCGTACAACCGGGACACCTACTTCCGCGAGACTGGTTTCACCGACACCGGATTCAGCAACCTCACGGAGTTGGGAATCCCAGGCCAGACCGAGAACTCACACGACGCACGTATCAGCGGCATCAGCGTGACCGGTTGCTGCGGCCTCGGCGCGTCCGACGTCAACCAGATCTGGGACGAGTCGCGGATGATCGCCAACAATACGTCCTTCATCAAGGGCAACCATAATATCAAGTTAGGGATCTCGTACAACCTCGTCCGAACGGCCCGCCGCACCATCCAATTTGCCAACGGCGACTTTCAGTTCACTGGATTGCACTCCGGTGTTGGCTACGCTGACTTCCTGCTCGACCACCCTCGGCGCGTTCGTCTGGGCAACATTCCGGGCAGGGCCAACGCGGGTACGTTTCCAGACTTCGACTACTGGCGCCTGCACCCCTACATCCAGGACGAATGGAAACTGACTCCCAACCTGACCTTGAACGTGGGGATTCGCTGGGAGTACAACTCTCCGTTCCGTGATGATCGCGGTGAGTCGCGGAACTTCGATCTTGGTACCGGCACTCTGTTCCCTGAGCCCGGCGTAACCGCGGACTTGAATACGGTGAGTAAGAACACTTGAATACGGTGAGTAAGAACAACTGGGCTCCTAGATTCGGTATTGCCTGGCGGCCCCTGGGCGGTACCGATTTCGTCGTCCGCACCGGCTACGGGATCTTCTACAACGTGAATATGATCAATAACTTCGTCCCCAGTCAGGCCGCGAACCCGCCGGGGACGTTGCGCATCGAGGAAGTCGCCCTCGAGCGCAGACCGGTGATCACCATGGCGACCGCCGACCAGGCGCAGAACCAGCTCATTCGATCGAGCATCTTCGGAGCGAACACCGAGAACACGGTCGGCGTGGTCCAGCAATGGAACTTCAACATTCAGAAGACCCTGCCCTGGAACTTGGTTGCCGAGGTCGGCTACAGCGGTTCGAAGTCGGATCACTTTGACCTCCCCGCTGAGTACAACGCGTTCCTGCCGAGCACGATCGGCACGGCCAACCCGCTCCGCCGGTATCCCGAGTTCTCGAGCATCGAGATTCTCGATACCGCGGCTTCGGGCAGCTACCATGGCCTGCTGAGCAAGGTGGAGAGGCGGTTCAGCGGCGGCGTCACCTTCCTCCAGACCTACACCTGGGCGAAGGCGATGTTCGATTTCCGCGCTTGCTGTGGCGCGCAGCGGCCGAACAACCCGCACGACCGCCGGACCGCCGAGCGCGGCCGGGGCGACTTTGACATCACGCACCGTTCGACGACGGCGTTTCTGTGGGAGCTGCCGTTTGGCCGGGGCCTGAGCGGCGCCGCCAAACATATTGTCGGCGGCTGGCAGGTCAACGGCGTTCTGGTGCTAGCCACCGGGCTGCCGGTTCACCCCACCCAGAGCAGAGCTCCCGTCGACGACGGTTGTTCGCGCTGTACTCGCCGGCCGATGCGTATCGCTGATGGCAACCTTTCCGGTAGCGCTCGATCAGTGGAACGGTGGTTTGACACTGCTGCCTTCAGGCTGGCTGAGGGCCAGTATGGCGACGCCGGGCGCAGCATCATTGAAGAGCCCGGGCGGACCAGCCTGGACTTCTCGATCTTCAAGAACTTTGATGTCGCGGAAGGTCACCGGATCCAGCTCCGCTGGGAGATGTACAACGCGACGAACACGCCGCCATTCCTCACGCCTCGGATGGGGTGCAACACCGTCACCCCCATCGACCCAAACGACCCGGACGGGCCGAAGGGATGTGCAGGGAACTTCGGGCAGATCACCAGTGCTCTGGAAGGCCGCGAGATGCAGATGGGTCTGCGCTGGCAGTTCTAGCGCGTTTGTTTTTGTTTGGTATCATTTCCGCGGGGCGGGACGTTTCCGTTCGCCATGTAGACATGCCGTGCCCGAAACCCTCAGCATGGCGGATGCCCCGCTCAGATACGTGACCATCGTTTGTGAAACGGTGTACTTATTGAAGGCTCGCAAGATACAGTGACCTTCGAAGACGGGCACGGACCTTCGAAGACGGGCACGGCATGCCGTGCCCCTACATGTGAACATGGGTCTTGTCAGTAGGGAGGATGGAATGAACAGAGAACTCACCAGAGACCCCGAAACCCCGCGATTGGGTCCGCTAGAGATGACCCGGCGCGGCCTGATCGCCGCCCTGACCGGTCTCGCGTCGGCCTGCGGAACGGCCGCCTCGAAGCTTCATGAAGGGTCGAAGGCTTGGGGCCATGACAGCATCTATACGCGGATGCTGGGCATCCGGCCGTTTTTGACCTGCCGCGGGCACACGACGATCGTGGGTGGGTCCCGCATGCCGCCCGAAGTCATACGGGCCATTGCCGAGGCGAACGACTACTTCGTCGACATGTACGAGTTGAACGACGCCGCCGGCCGACGCATCGCCGAGGTCACCGGGGCGGAGGCCGGGCTGGTAACGGCCGGTTCGTATTCCGCCATGGTGCTGGCCTCGGCGGCATGTCTCTCGGGAACCGATCCCGAGAAGGTCAAGGCTCTGCCGCATCCGACCTGGGAAAAGGCCGAGTGCCTGACACAAACGGCTCACCGCTTCGGGTACGACCACGCCTACCGGGCCGGCGGCGCCACGGTCGTGGACTTCGAGACCAAGGAGCAGGTCGCGAACGCGATCAGCGAGAAGACCGCTTTCCTGGCCTGCCTGGCGAGCAAGGAGAATAGCCGCAACCCGAAGCCGGACTTGATGATGCCCAACGATTTCCTTGAGCTTGGCAAGAAGGCCGGGGTGCCGGTGGTCATCGACGCCGCGTCGGAGCTTCCTCCCTTCGATACGCTGACCCGTTACACGACAGCCGGCTTCGACCTGGTCGTCATCAGCGGCGGCAAGGGCCTCCGCGGACCGCAATCCACTGGCATTTTGACAGGGCGCAAGGACCTCATCGAAGCTGCGGCACTCAACCACTCGCCGAACACCGCTCTCGGCCGTGGGATGAAGGTGGGGAAAGAGGAGATCGTCGGCTTCGTCGCCGCACTGAACCGATACGTTTCGCTCGACCACGAAGCTGTGCTCGAGGGCTGGAACAAGAAAACCCGCTATGTCGTCGATCAGTTGGCCGACGTACCCGGCCTGAACGCGGAACGGAAGATGAACGCGCACGGGTTCGAGGACATCAGCCTGAGCTGGGACCGCGAGATCATCCCGCTCACGGGAAAAGAGGCTGGTGAGAAGCTCAAAGCGGGCGAGCCGCGCATCGTGTATTACGATAACGACGAGGGCGGTACCATGACGACTCGGTGTCAGTGGGACGGAGAGGAGATCTTCGCGGCCCGCCGGTTACGAGAATTCTTTCTTGCCGAGGGCCGACCCACGTAAGCACCCGTGCGGAAGGGACCGCGGCAGGAGTTGCTAGTAGCGCGGGCACGGCATGCCGTGCCCCTACATTGCCCAGCCGGGTCCTATCGAAGGAGGTCAGCATGAATTCGCAACTCACCGATAACCAAACAGAGGGTACCGATCGCATGGACCTAACCAACCTAGCGCCGCTACGCCTTACCCGGCGCGGACTGATCGCCGCACTCAGCGGCTTGGCCACGGCCTGCGGCACCGCGGCGTCTCGGCTCAAGGAACCCATCGCGTGGGGCGAGGAGAGCGTCTACACGCGATGGCTGGGCCTGCGGCCGTTTCTGAGTTGCCAGGGTCACAACACGGTGATCGGTGGCTCGCGCATGCCGCCGGAAGTCATTCGGGCGATCGCCGAGGCCAACGACTACTTCATCGACATGCACGCTTTGAACAAGGCGGCGGGCGACTACATCGCCGGCGTGATGGAAGCCGAGGCAGCGGTGGTGAGCGCCGGGTCGTTCTCGGCGATGTTGCTCGGCGCGGCCGCCTGCCTGACCGGCACCGACCAGGAGAAGATCGAGGCCCTACCGCATCCTACTTGGGACAAGGTGGAATGCCTGACGCAGACGCAGCACCGCTTCAACTACGATCGCGCCTATCGCGCCGCCGGCATGAAGATCGTCGAGGCGGACACCAAGCAAGGGCTCATCGACAAGATCAGCGACAAAACGGCCATGATTTCGGTGCTGGCGCGGGTCTACCGGCAGGAGAACAATCTGCCCGGTACGTTGATGCCGGAGGAGTTGATCGAGATCGGCAAGCAGCATGGTGTGCCGGTCTTGGTGGATGCGGCGTCGGAGCTGCCACCGAGTGACATCATGACCCGTTACTCGCGGGCCGGCGCGGACCTGGTGGTGATCAGTGGCGGCAAGGGGTTGCGCGGGCCGCAGTCTTCGGGAATTCTCGCCGGGCGCAAGGACTTGATCGAAGCCGCCACGCTGAACCATTCGCCCTACAAGGCCATCGGGCGCGGGATGAAGGTTGGCAAGGAGGAGATCATCGGGCTGGTGGCCACCGTCCGGCGGTATGCGGCGTTGGACCACGACGCTGTTGCCGAGGGATGGAACAAGAAGGCGCAGTACGTCGCCGACCGTCTCAACGAAGTGCCCGGCATGAAGGCCGAGTGCAAAGACAATACGCAGGGGTACAACAACGTCTACTTCAGTTGGGATAAGAGCGTGATTCCGATCTCCGGCGGAGAGTTGTCGAAGCGCCTGCGAGAGGGCGAGCCGCGCATTTTGATCAACGGGGGTGGCGACGGGCCCGCGGCAGGTTTGACGACGCAGTGCATGCGGGACGGCGACGAGATCTTCGCGGCGCGGGGGATTACGGAGTTGCTGCGGGGTGCGAGTAAGAGTACGTAGTCCGGAAAGGGCTTGTGGTGGTTGGTTGTGGCCGCGTTCTGGAGCAACAGGGGCGGAAGCCGTGCTCTTGGGGACAGTCAACCAATTTTCGCGCACGAAGGGTCTCGATAAGCAGTTGATGCCCAGGACGCGCGAAAAATGGTGACAGTCCCCGAAGGGAAGCCCATCGCTCCTACGCCGGAAAGTACCGAGGGCGGCAGCTTCGAATGGACCGGCCCTTCAGGACGGACGAAGCGGCCTCCATGCTCCCTCACGGTCGCGGCTCTGAAGTGGCGGGCCGTGCCTCCCGAATTATTGAAAGGAATTCCTACGATGCGGTTGTGTTTGTTTGTGGCAATCCTGCTCGCGGGGCGGCTGTTTGCACCCGCCGTCGCCGCGGTTCACGAAGTCTATCCCGATCACCACTCGCAGGTGTTCTCGGCGGATAAGGAGCCGGTCGCGCGCATCCGGTCAGGCGATACGGTGAAGACCCGGACGTGGGATTCCGGCGGCAAGGACCGCGACGGGGTGTGGCATATCGAGCATCCTTACAAATACCCGGCGCGCGGCAACCCGTTGATGGGGCCGTTCTATGTCGATGGCGCGGCGTATGGCGACACGTTGGAAGTGCACATCGACAGGGTTCGGATGAACCGCAAGGATGGCTACACGGGCTTTTCGGTGCAGCCGGGCATCTTAAACCCGGGCGAGAAGATCCACGACACGAACTATGGCATGGGCAAGGTGAGGCCCGGACGGGGGACCCTGATCCCCTGGGACATCGATCTCGAGAAGAAGACGGTGACGCCGCGTTTCCGGCCGCAGGACAAGTCCGGTTGGAAGATGGAGCTGCCGGCGCGGCCGATGTTGGGGTGCATCGGGGTGGCCCCGGCTCCGGCCGGCGATCAGGTTCGGACCTCGGGTCCGTCGGGCGACTATGGCGGCAACATGGACTACAACGATATTGTCGAAGGCTCGACGGTCCTGCTGCCGGTGTTCGCGGACGGCGCGTATCTCTACGTGGGCGACGGTCATGCCTTGCAGGGTGACGGCGAGGGTTTCGGCGCCGGTGTGGAGACGTCGATGGATGTCGAGTTCACGGTCAAGTTGCACAAGGGCAAGCGTCTGCGCATCCCTCGGTTGATCAACGATGAATATCTGGTCTCGATCGCGAGCCAGCCGGAATTCCACAGCAATATGGACATGGGCGTGCGGTCGGCGAACTCGGACATGTTGCATTGGCTGCAGGAGGAGTGCGGCCTGACGTCGCCGGAGGTACATATGTTGCTCGGATCGGTGGTGGAGCACAAGATTGTGACCTATTACGGAAGTATTGCGACGTTGATGGCGAAGAAGTATCTGCCGCCGCGTTGTCATTCGTTTGGAGGTGAGTAGTGAGACGGTTGAATGTAGGGGCGCGGTGTGGTGGTCGCGGTGGATGGGCGGGGTCGGGGCATTGTGTCGCCCCTTCAGGGCTCTCTGATCTCTTACCGGCTGTACCCAGGGCTCACGCCCTGGGCTGCGATTGTTCCGTCCTTTCAGGACTCCGTGCATACCGTCGTCGCGGCCTGGCCGGGCTCACGGGAGCGGTTGCAGGCCTGGTGCTCTTGGCGCTCCTGCCTGGGACGATGTCACTGCGCGCGGAGACGCATGAGATCTTCCCGAACCATCACTCGCGGAATCTCATAAAGAAAGAGCCCATCCTGCGGATCAAGTCGGGCGACTCGGTTGTGACCCGGACGTGGGACTCCGGCGGCGGGGACCAGAAAGGCATCCACCACCTCAAGCACCCTTACCAAAGGCCCGAAGGCGGCAACCCTCTCTTCGGACCGTTCTATGTCGAAGGGGCGGAGCCGGGCGATGCCTTGGAAGTCCATCTCGACAAGGTGCGCGTCAACCGCAACTACGGCTATACGACGTCAGGCATTCCTGACGCGCGCATCAAGCCGGATGACACAGAGAACGCGCGCGAGCCGATCTTTGGCATGGACGCGGTGCGGCCCGAGCGGGGCGACTTGGTCCCCTGGGATATCGACCTCGAGAAGCTGACCACGAGCCCGCGCTTGAAGCCCGAGATGCGGTCGGATTGGAAGATCGAGATCCCCGTGCGGCCGATGCTCGGGACGATCGGCGTCGGCGAGCCCGGCGAGGGACACGAGCCCTACAGCCCGACCTCGACCCACGGCGGCAACATGGACTACAACGACGTCGAGGAGGGTGCCACTCTCTATTTCCCCGTCTACCACAAAGGTGCGTATCTGTTTCTGGGCGACGGCCATGGACAACAAGGGGATGGCGAGGGCTTCGGCGCGGGCATCGAGACCTCGCTTGACGTGGAGTTCACGGTCCGCGTTGTGAAGAACAAAAACCTCACCGGCCCCAGGCTCGTCAACGACGAATACATCGCATCGATCGTCGCCAATCCGGCCGAGGACTCCGACACCGATTCGCGGCTGCGGGAGGCCAACTCCGACATGATTCGCTGGCTGCGCGAAGAGTGCGGGCTGACGAAGTGGGAAGCTCACATGCTGATGGGCTCCATCGTTTCGCACAAGATCGGCACCTACTGGACAACGACGGTGACGTTGATCCCAAAGAAGTACGTGCCGGCTAGGTGCCACGCGCTTCGAGACATGTGACGGCACCCACAACTTTCGAGGAAACCATGCCTACGAATCAACTACGTTCCATCGGACTCTTCCTATCGCTAGTCACGGTCACCTTCCTTCTAGCGCCCCAAGCCCAACCACAAAGCCGCCGCCGCGTCTTCTCGAAGATCATGACCGGCGAGCCCTACATCCTCGAATGCTACCTGCCGCAGATCACCAACGGGCCGAACTACCCGACCTGGTCGCCCGACGGCAAGCAGATCGCCTTCGGCATGAAGGGCTCGATATGGAAGATCACGGTGGGCGAAACCACTGCCTACGAGTTGACCACTGGGGCCGCCTACGACTCGATGCCCAACTGGCATTCAAGCGGCCGCTACCTAGCCTATACATCGGAGATCAACGAAGAGATCCATCTAAAACTGCTCGACCTCGAAACGGATAAGGTCACGCAGCTGACCTCGGGCGTTTCGATCAACGTCGAGCCGGAATGGTCGCCCGACGGCACGCGGCTAGCGTTCGTCTCCAGTCGGCCCCAGGGCCGCTACAACATCTGGATGATGGACTTCGCGACTGGCAGTGCGGGCGGCACGATGGGCGATCCGTACGCCATCACAAGTGATTTCGAGTTGATCCCGCGGACGGTCTACTACGCCGACTGGGCTATCCATCTGCATCCGACCTGGACGCCCGACGGCAAGGAGATGATCTTCATCACCAACCGCCACAACAAGCACGGCTCGGGCGGCTTCTATTCGATGAAGGCCGAGCCCGACGCCGAGATGACGCGCTTCCACTACGAGGAGACCACCTGGCGCGCGCGGCCGTCAATCTCACCCGACGGCGCCAAGATGGTCTACAGCTCGTACCTCGGACGCCAGTGGCAGCAGCTCTGGGCCATGCCCCCGAAGGGCGGCGACGCCTTCCCGCTTACCTACGGCGACTTCGACCGTACGAGCCCGCGCTGGTCGCCCGACGGCGATCGCATTGCGTTCATCTCGAATGAGACCGGCGATACGACGCTATGGCTATTTCATTGGTTCGGAGGCAAGCTCGAGCAGATCAGGACCGAGAAGTTGGTCTACAAACGTCCGATGGGCACGCTACGCGTGAAGATCGTCGACGCTGAGACGGGTCGGCCCACGGCGGCGCGGGTCCACTTGAACGCGGCGGACGGACGGTCGTACGCACCGCCGGAGAGTTGGCTGCGGGTCGACTGGATTATGTACGACCACGTGGACGAGGAGGAGTATCACTACTTCCACACCGACGGTGAGTTCGATGTTGACCTTCCACCCGGAAAGACGACCCTCCGAGTGGCGAAAGGCTTTGAGTTCCTCCCGGCGGATCGTGAGGTCACCGTGCACCAGGACCAGCCTGCGTCAATGACGGTGACCCTGGAACGCCTAGACAAGGCCCGCGACAAAGGTTGGTGGGACGGCGCCAACCACTTTCACATGAACTACTCGGGCGTCTACTACAACCCGCCCGAGACGATGATGTTTCAGGGCGACGCGGAAGACATCCGCGTACTGAACAATCTGATCTGCAACAAAGAACAGCGCATTCCAGACATTGCTCACTTCACTGGCAAGCCCGACCCCGTTTCAACGAAAGAGCGCATCCTGTATCACAACCAGGAGTACCACCCGCCGTTCTGGGGGCACGGGGCGTTCTTGAACCTGAAGGAGCACTACGTCATTCCCGACTATGTGGGCTATCAGAACACGGTGGTGGCGAGCCTTCATCCCTCCAACACAACCGCCAATCGTGTGGCGCGGGCCCAGGGGGCACTGGCGGGCTACGCGCATGGTGCTGGACGCAATTTCCCCGTCGACGTGGCTCTTGAAACTGTCGACTTCGTCGAGGTGAATTCCATCGGCGGGATGGAGCCGCTGTACCATGCGTGGAACTGCGGTTACGACGTAGTGGCCTCGGCCGGCGAGGACGCGTTCGGAAACTTCTACCGCAGCTACATCGTCGGCTCCAACCGTGTGTACGTGAAAACGGGCAAGGAACTCGACTACGACAAATGGATCGCCGACTTCCGCGCCGGACGTAGCTTCGTGAGCGCCGGTCCGCTGATCTACTTCACGGTCAACGGAAAGGACCCGGGTGACAAGATCGAACTACCCGCGGGGAGCCACCAACTGCACGCCGTCGCGGAAGTGCGCTCGATTATGCCAATCGAGCAGATCGAGCTGCTGTTCAACAACAAGGTGGTGGCCACGCTAGAGCCGAGCGATCAGCCTCGGATCGCCACGCTCGATGAGAATATTACGATCGACGGCAGCGGCTGGTTCGCCGTACGCACGCGCGCCAAGTACGCGCGCCACCCTATCCGCCGCGCCTTCCCGTTCGCGGCCACGATGCCGGTCCGGGTCATCGTGGACCGCAAGCCCATCCGCTCGAAAGAAGGCGCACAGTACCTCATCGATCGCCTCGACAAGGTCCTCGATCAAGCCATGACCACCGGCCCGTGGAACACCGAGGCCGAGAAGCAGGATATTCAGCGGCTTTATAGTGAGGCGCGGGGGAAGTTGGTGGCGCGGCGGGACGAAGCCGCACTAGACTGACCCCAGGCGATTTGGGACTTCAGAGGACTCCGCGGATTCGAGTGGCATCGCTGTCTCAGCTGCGGCCTCCGTTGCCGGCCGGCCCCGAACGCACAGTCGCCACGAACTCGGTGTCCGACGTGTTCCCTTCGCTGCGGGCTTCCTTTCCTCCGCCTTGCTAACTCGCACTACCTACCGGATCCGGCTTCCCTCGTGCCGCTCAACTCATCCCGCCGGCACGGACGCGGACCCCGACACGGGGCCCGCTTCGACGGGCGGTTTCGGGTCCTTGCTCCCGTAGAACGGATCAAAGTCCACCTCGCGCTTCCTCAACACGTGCAGCAGGATCGCCAACTTGCGCGCCACCGCCACCACCGCTTTGCGCTTCGCCGCCCCGCACCGCCAACCCTAAACCCCAACGCCGCGGCTGCGAGTCGTCGCCGACCACACGCGACCGCCTTCGCGACCACTCGAGTCTGGGCATCTGATACACTGCCACATCGAAAGGAACCTCATGGAATTCATCGATACTAGACCCGGCTTCCCCTTCAGCGCGGCCGTCATCCACTCCGGCCGCACCCTCGAAACCGTCCTGACCGGAATTGCTCCGGGCGAGAAGACGCCCGTGAGCGGAGGCGTGGTCGCGGAACTGCAGGAGATCTTCCGGCAGCTCGACGACATCCTCTCGCGGGCCGGCGTTGACAAGACGGCCATCGTCTCGGTGCGGCTCTATCTGGAGCACGTGGTCGACGACATTGCGGCCGTCAACGAGGCCTACCAAGCGTATTTCGGCACGCACCCGCCGAACCGGCGGGCCTATGGCGTTGATTTGCAGTCGGGGATGAGTATTGAAGCGGCGTTTGTGGCCGAATTGCCGTGAAGGCGTAGAGCGGGAAAGGACGCTGAAGCGCCTTCGGGTGGCGTAACGGGCACCGCGTAACCGGCCGTAAAACGTCTAGCAAGGCGAACTTCTGCACTGCTCCGTGAGCCGTCACTAGCACGGTGGAAGTGAAAGGCCGCGGATCTCAAAACCGAGATCCGCGCTACGCACCCCCGTCACGTTTTTACTGGCGGCAACGGGCGCTGCCGGGTGTACAATAGGGGCAGCCAAGTGTAGGCTGGTCAAGGCGATAGCCGTAGGGCGGCAAGCGGAAAACAACAGCACGACAACGAGGTGACGAGATGGGCGTAACGCGGCGGCATTTCTTGCACGGTGGTTTGGTGGCCGGAGCGGCGGCGGTAACCGGAGCGGTTCCCGCGCTGCCGATACTCGATCAGCGGCAGGCGAAACCTTACTTCGCGGTCCATCCGTTCATCGAGCAGAACCCCAAGGCAATCTTCATCCGGCGGACTCACGCCAAGCATAAGTTCGACAACGACCAGAAGCGCAACGAAGGCCTGAAGCTGGCGCGCGAGATCTTCGTTTCCTCCGATACGCCCGGCATCCCCGTCACGCACAAGGTGGTGCTCAAGCCGAACGTCTGCAGCGTCAAGGCCAAAGACCGCCCCGTCGAGGACACCTGGGGCAGCGGCACGGACCCGCAGTTCTACGAAGGCATGGTGATGGGCCTTAAAGAAGTGGGCGTCCGTGACATGACGTTCGTTGAGGCGAACAACTATCACAACTGGAACCTGCGCGGTTTCGTCGACATCAACGAGCGCCACGGCATCAAGATGAACGAGTGCGAGCGGCGTATTCGCAACTTCGACGAAGGCTACGAGATGAACTGGTCGAAGGTGCCGGAGCCGGTGATCTACGACCAGATCCCGCACTATACGCCGGTGAACGATCCAAACTCGTGGATGCTCAACATCGCCAAGTGGAAAGCCCACGGCATGTGCTTGACGCAGTCGGTGAAGAACGAGCAGGGGTTGGTGGTCAAACCGTACGTGCGGTTCTGTCCCGGCTGGAACATGGTGACGGGCGCGCCGGACTTCATGCAGCCGAACATCAACGCGAAGGTCGAGGCGCGCGTCAATCGATACTTCGAAAACCACCGCAAGCTCGGCTACGCGCGCTACGACTCGCCGGCACGGCTTAGCCCAATGCACCAGGAAATCTGGGCGCACAAGACCTGCGACAACATGCAGGTGCTCAACACCGGCCTCGCCATGATCGAGGGCATCTACGGACGCGACGGCAACGCCTTCACCATCGGCAACGACCATCTGACGAACATCGTCATGTTCGGCAAGGACAAGTTCCGCTTGGACCTGATCGGCCTATGGCTGGCCGGGCACGAGCCGGGCAACGTCAACCTCTATCGCATCGCCAAAGAGCGCGGGTTGAGCGACACGTTCAATCCGTGGGAAGTGCCGATCTATGAGTGGATCGACGGCGAGGCGCAACCCCGAAAGCTGACCGACTTCGAGCGTACGCCGCTGGTGACCTACTACCTGCAAAAAGATGGCGAGCCCGAATACCACCTGGTCGACGAGCCGTTCGATTACGACAAGGTGAAGGTCTAGTCTTGCTACTACTGTGTTACAAAAATCCGGAGCCACAGAGAAACACCACCACGCCCGGCTTCATAAGAGGACGTCCCGACGGCCCCTTTTTTTCTACAGGGACCCCTTGAGCGTGGCGCACGCTTATTGCCAGCCGAGCCCCGCTCGGCTCTTGTCGCACCAGGACCCCGTGTGCTTCAACTCGGCGTAGCACCGTCGGACCGCAGGCGTGAGCCTGCGTATGAGACACGACACTCACCGTGCGCCGATGATCAAGTCCTCCACCACGGGCCGATCTCGATGTCCCTCTCGGTGTTACCGTGACTGAGGGCAGGGCCCACGAACCGCGTCTCGGAGCTGGAGCCGCATGCGTTCACCCATCCGCCGGTCGTTGACCACCGCCGCCCTAAGCCTCGTCAGCGCCGGCTTGCTCACCCCCCAACAACCACCCGGCCAAGTCTTTCGCGCCGAAACGGCCTTGATGGAGGTCGAGGTGAAGGTAGCACGGCCCAGCGCGAAGGTGAGAACGCCACCGGCTACGCGGCGCAGTAGCCAAATCTGTCCAGCAACACGCTCAGCTATGGGGCCTTCGTGCCCGGCGTGTAATAGCTCGGGTCGATGGCCTCGTTGTGGACCGCACTAGCAAAGCCCATTTCCCACTCCGAGACAACCGACCCGGCGCCGGTCCGGTTGTAGTGGATCTTCCAATTCGCCGGCAGCATCAGGCCGTCGATCTCCCGGAAGTTCCAGAAGGTTTCGGTGACGTGGAGATAGGTGCGCTGCAGGCGTGCCGAGGCGTCGGGGTCAGCACCCAGGTTTGCGGGGATCTCGTAGCGGTAGTTGGTCTGGGCGTGCCGGTACGTTTCGGGCTCGAAGAATAGATGAATCTGGGTGGTGCCCGCGCCCTTGCGGGGCTTGTACTCAAGGCGGTGCAGCTGGCGGTCGTCCACCTTTTTAAGCCCCGAGTACTTGAGTTTCGGGTTGCGACTGTCGACAGAGAGCAAAGCCCAGGCGGTCGAGGTTACGCCGCCGAGCAGGCCCTCGCGAAGAAGCGCCTGGTTAGCCTGGAAGAACTCACCCAGGTGAGACCGCCCGTTTTGAAAGCCCTGGAAAATGCGGGCATCCTCTCCATTGAAGATCAGGTGCTCGCCGTAGTAACTGGGGTTGCCCTGTGTGTCGAATCGAAAGCTGCTGCTGGTGCCGTCGGACACCTGGAACACGCTGCCAGGCACCTGGCCCTGGCCGCCGACCATGACGCGCCACATGCCTTTGCCTCGGAAGATGCGCGATTTGGCGGTGGCACGGGCCTCGGCGGGGCCGATCGAGTCGAGATGAAGAGCCACCAACTGCTCGGGCTTCAGTTTCTCTTTCGCCGGCAGTGCCGCCGGCAGGACGGCCAGCGCTAACAACGCTGACGTGAAACAACGGAGTCTGCGGGATGCCCCGCGATGGTTGGCCATTGGAACCCCCTGGGTCAAACGTCTACTGGATTCTCGCGGGCCGTCTCAAGGTTTGTCAACAGCCGGCAGTTTGAACTCTTTGGCGGTCTGGGCCGGGGGATGGTTACAGCCGATTGCGGGTCGGGCATGGTTGCGGGCCGGCTGGGTACAGTGGAACCGTGCGGCACAACCCAACGGACAATCATGGCGTCCGAGAGCTTTTGGCTAGAATGAGAACTTGCATCGAGGAGTGAGTTGTCTGTGACGAACAAAAAGCAGGGCCCGGAAGCAAAGCCTGAGCCGGCCAAGGAAGTCGAAGAGAGGGCGGAGGTCCCACGGCGCGGCGTGATCGCTGAGTGGACCGTCACCATCGTGCTATTGCTTTTCGGCACCACGACCCTGGTCCAAGCCTTTGTGATCCCAACCGGTTCGATGGAGGAGTCCCTGCTGATCGGCGACCATCTGCTCGTTGACAAGCTGGCCTTTTCACCGCATGGCGGCGTGGGGAAATACGTGCTGCCGTATCAAGATATCCAGCGCGGCGACATCATTGTGTTCCGCTACCCGGTCGATCTGACACAGACGTTCGTCAAGCGGGTTGTGGGCATCCCAGGCGACCGACTCCGCCTGCAAGACGGGCAGTTGTACGTAAACGGCGCCCAGGCCGACGAGCCATACGTGGTTCACAAGGCGTCCTACATCGACCCTTATCGGGACAATTTTCCAGCAGCGGGCGAACCCCACTTGCAAGCGGATACCCGTGTCTTGAGCATGCTGCGCAATCATGTCTCGGGCGGCGAAGTCGTCGTGCCGCCGGACAGCTACTTCGCCATGGGCGACAACCGCGACCAGTCGCTCGACAGCCGCTACTGGGGCTTCGTCCCGAGGGAAAACATCATCGGCAAGCCGCTGGTCATCTACTGGTCGTATGACGCACCCACGGAACGTCTCCAGGACGCCGGGATCTCGCTCAGTCATCTGCAGGATATTCTGTTCAACTTCTTCGGCAAAACCCGCTGGAGCCGTACGTTCCAACTTATCCATGCCCATGCACTGAGCGCGCCATGAGTGCGCGGCGGCACTTTCACGCCGTCATCCTCGCCGGCGGACGCGGCACACGCTTCTGGCCCAGCAGCCGAGCGGATCTGCCCAAGCAGTTGCTTCCCGTTGTGGGCGAGAGTTCGCTTCTGCAGCAGACGGCCGCCCGTATCGAGAGGCTGGCCCCGCCCGAGTGTCTGTGGGTATTGACGAGCGATCGGTTGCGGGGCCGTGTCCGGCAGCAGCTTCCGCAAGTTCCGCCGCGGCAAATCATCGCCGAGCCGGTGCAGCGCAATACCGGACCGGCCATCGCGCTGGCGGCGCGCGTTCTGGCTGAGCAGGATCCGGATGCCGTGATGGGCGTGTTCCCGGCGGACCACTTCATTGCGAGACCGGCGGTTTTCGCCACGGTCCTCAAGCGCGCCATCAAGGCAGCGACCCAGGACGAGTTGATCATCCTCGGTATCCCGCCCCGGCACCCGGAGACCGGTTACGGGTACATCAAGTTCCCGAAAGGCGTGAAAGTGGGAGATCCACGCCCGTCGCGGGTCGTGAAATTCGAAGAGAAACCGCCGCAGGCAAAGGCCCGACGGTTCGTACGCGCCGGGAACTATTCTTGGAACAGCGGCATGTTCGTTTGGCAGGCCCGCACGATCACGAAGGCGGTCGCGGAGTACTTGCCGCGAACCGCGGGCGCTCTAGCCAAGGTAGCTCCGCTCTCGTCGCGGAAATTCGCTTCCTCGCTGCGAAAGCAGTATCCGCTATGCGACAACCGATCGATCGACTACGGCGTCTTGGAGCACGCCAAAAATATCGTTGCGTTCGCTTGTTCTGAATTCGGCTGGAACGATGTGGGCAGTTGGCAGGCCGTCTATGAGCTGGGCCACGCCGACCGCGCGGGCAATGTGACTAGCGGCGACGTGCTGCAGTTGGATGCCCGCGGCAACTATGTGGACGCCCGGGCAAAGCCGGTGGCTTTGGTGGGCGTGCGCGACCTGGTCGTGGTGGATACGCCCGATGCCCTGTTGGTTTGCTCACGCGACGCGGCGCAAGATGTGTCTTCGCTGGTCAAGCGGCTCGAGAAGATGGGTCGGGACGACTTGCTGTAACGGATGAGCGCCCTCAAATTTCACTACACCCCGACGTCGCCGACGTACTGCACTTCCTCCTCGACGCCGAACCCGAAGCGGTCGCGGATGCGCTGCTTCAGCTCGTCAATCAGCGACTTCACCTCGGCGGCAGTGCCGCTGCCGGTGTTGTAGATGAGATTGGCGTGGTAGGAGGCGATCTCGATGCCTCCGCGGCGCATGCCCTTGGCGCCGACCTGCTCGAGGAAGTAGGCCGAGGCGACCTTGCCGTCGCGCACCACCCGCTCGGGGACCTGAGCGGCGGCCTCGGCGGGCAGGTCCTTCAAGTGGAGGTTCTTGAAGATGCTGCCCGCGCAACGCATCGTGGGTGGGAACTTTTCGTCGCGGATGGCCGTGATCTCGTCGGCCCTCTCTCGTAACTCGCCGCGGTCGGCGGGATCGAGCGCGAGGCCGCAGCGGAAGATGATCCACTCTTTGTGGCGCTTGAAGACGCTCTCGCGATAGTCGAACTCGCAACCGGCGTTGTCGAGGTCGCGCACACTCTCGCCGTCGAAGAACCGCACCCACGAGACGCGCTCGGCGATCGAATGCCCATACGCGCCGGCGTTGCCGTAGACGGCGGCGCCGACTGAGCCCGGGATGCGGGCGAGGGTCTCGACGCCCTTCAGTCCGGCGTCGATCGCGAAATCAACCAGCGACTGAAGCGACGCGCCCGAGTCGGCTGTGATGTTGTCACCGTCGCGATCGAGGCCCTGGGCGATGTAGCGCAGCACGAGCCCTCGAAAGCCCTCGTCGGATACGATGACGTTGCTGCCGTCCCCGAGGATGTAGACGGGAAAGGCGCATTCGCGGCACAACCGGACAGCCGAGGCAAACGATTCCGGGCTCTCGGTTTCGGCAAACAGGTCGGCCGGGCCGCCAATGGCGAAGCGGGTGTGTTCGCTCAGCGCGACGTCGGTTTGGACCGAGACGCCGGGCAGCGCCCGCAGACGCGCCTCGAAGTTGTTTGTGGCCGATGGTGTTGACAGCCGTTTTGCTCGCACTGGGACTTGCATCGGTCCGCTGAATAGCGGCGTTTTCTCATTGTAGGACGGGCCGAACGAGAATCCGGCATAATCGTCGGTGGTCGCGGCAATAGAGCCGTGCCTGCCGGAACTGCCGGGCTGGTCACCACACGAACTATGAAACTTTGCACTTTCGAGCATCAGGGCCGGAGCGCGGCAGGCATCGTCTTGGGAGAGAAGCTCCTCCCTGTATCAGAGGTCAACGCGCAGGCCGGTACGAAACTGCCGGTCGAGCTACTCGCCCTCATTCAAGCCGAAGCGGTCGACGAACTAAAGGAAGCCTCATCCGGGCTCGCCTCCGACCTTCCGATCAGCGAGGTTCGGCTGACGCTCCCCTATCCCCGTCCGCCGAAGGTCTGGTGCATTGGGCTCAACTACAAGTCGCACGCCGAAGACCTCGACGAGGTGCAACCGGAGGAGCCGGGCAGCTTCATGAAGCCAAGCTCGTCGATCTTCGAGCCCGGCGGCGCCATCGAGCTACCGCCTGAGGACGTCTCGAGCGACGTGGACGCGGAGGGGGAACTAGGCCTGGTGTTCGGCACGCGATGCCGCGACGTGCCGCTCGAGCTGTGGAGCGAGGTCCTCGTCGGCTACGCGACGACGCTCGACATGACGGCGCTCGACGTTCTGCGCCGCAACACGCGCTACCTGCAACGCTCGAAGAGCTTCGACACATTCTTTAGCTTCGGCCCGGTGATCGTCACAAGAGATGAAATCGACGACGTCAACAATCTTGAGGTCGTCACGATGCACAACGGCGCCGTCTTCTCGCGTGACTTCGTACGCAACATGCGCCACCGCCCCGACTCCCTGGTCGCCCTCCACACGAAGGTGATGACGTTCGAGCCGGGCGACGTCCTCTCGACCGGTTGTCCCAAGGGCGCGCGCATTCAACCCGGTGACCGGGTCGAAGCGCGAATCGAAGGTGTGGGCCGGTTGCCCGCGAGCGTGACGCGAAGGGAACGGGTGCTCTGGAAGCGGGCTGCGGGATCGTAGTCGGAATTCACGCCGCCTCGGCCACCAGCCGCTTCAGGCTGTTCGCGCAAATCGTGCTGCCTTTGAACTTGTCGCCGCCGGGACCGCCCCAGTGCGTTTCGAGGCTCACCATGCCCGAGTAGCCGTCCCGCACCATGGCCGAGAATTGACCGACCCAGTCGACCTCGCCGGCGCCGACGTCACCCCAGTTCATGCGGTCGCTGCCCGGCGGCAGAACACCGTCCTTGGCATGGACGTGCAGGATACGGTTTGCCGGCAGCCCGTCGTAGCCGTCGGGGAACGGCACCTGTCCGGCGATGTAGCAGTTCGCCGGGTCCCAGACCAGCCCGAAGTTGGGGTCTTCGATCGCTTCCAGGATGGGAGCCGATTCGGCCGCCGTCGCAACGTTGCAGGCGTGTTCATTCTCAAGCCCGATCTTGACGCCAGTAGGGCCGGCGGTTTCGACCGCGCCGCGCAGGGCGTCGATGATGCGCGAGGTGATGTTTTCCGGCTCGACGGTGCGCCAGAAACTGAACACCCGAACGATCGGCGCGCCAAGGGTCTGAGCCACCTCGAGCGATCGGGCAAGGATGCGCGGCTGGTCTTCGTAGGTATGGGCCGAGTGGAAGGCGTCCTGCTCGAAGCGTTGATCGATCTCGCCGCCGTCGGGGAGCGTGCATTTGAAGACCGGCGAGGCGATGGAGACGATTTGCAGGTTCGAATCTTTGGCGAGTTGCCCGACTTCTTGGACCTCGTCGTCGCTCATGTCGACGATGTTCTTGTCCCAAATGGTGCGCAGCTCGAGCGCCGTCACGCCCAGTTCGACGGCGTGCTTGCAGACCCGCTCGAAGTCTTGCGTGAATTCGTCGGTGATGATTGCAACGGGAAAGTTCGCCATAGGCGATATCTTATCGCAACGGCTGGTTGAGTCCTTGGTTCCGACAGCAACGGGGGCTTTCATTGACACCCTCCCACCTGCTTGTTAGCGTGAGAGTTCAAGTTCCCGCCATGCCCTCCGGCGCTCTTACATGGACCCATCGCGAATCCGAAATTTCTGCATCATCGCGCACATCGATCACGGCAAATCAACGCTCGCCGATCGCCTGCTTGAGCTGACCGGGGCGCTCTCGGCCCGGGAGATGACCGAGCAGGTGCTCGACACCATGGACTTGGAGCGCGAGCGCGGCATCACCATCAAGGCCCAAGCCGTTCGGCTGCCCTATCAGGCCGCCGACGGCCAGACCTACCAACTCAACCTCATCGACACGCCCGGCCACGTGGACTTCTCGTACGAAGTCTCCCGCAGCCTCGCGGCGTGTGAGGGAGCCTTGCTAGTGGTCGATGCCTCGCAAGGCGTCGAAGCGCAGACGCTGGCGAATACCTACTTGGCGCTCGATGGTGATCTCGCAATCGTCCCGGTGATCAACAAGATCGACCTGCCCGCCGCCGAGCCCGAACGGGTTCGCGAGCAAATCGAGTCCGCGATCGGCCTCGACGCGTCCGACGCCATGCTCGTCAGCGCGAAGTCCGGCCGGGGCGTGCCGGAGATCCTGGACGAAGTCATCAAGCGCATTCCTCCACCGAAGGGTTCGCCCGACGCGCCGCTGCGGGCGCTGCTGTTTGATTCCTGGTACGACTCCTACCGCGGGGTCGTCATGCTGGTCCGCGTCGTGGACGGCTCGGTGTCGAAGGGAATGAAGATCCGAATGTGGTCGACCGGGCGGACGTGCACGGTCGAAGAGTTGGGCTACCGCACCCCGAAGATCCATTCTTGTGACGAGCTGCACGCGGGCGAGGTGGGCTGGGTGGTCGCCAACATCAAGGACGTCACCGAAACAAAGATCGGCGACACCATCTGCGACGAGAACCGGCTGCCGACTGAGGGTCTGGCGGGGTTTCAAGAGTCGAGGCCGATGGTCTTCGCCGGACTCTACCCGGTCGAGTCGCACGCACACCAAGCTCTACGGGAAGCGCTGCTCAAGCTGCAGCTCAACGACCGCTCGTTTCAGTTCGAGCCGGAGAGTTCCGTCGCTCTGGGCTTTGGGTTCCGGCTCGGCTTTCTCGGACTGCTCCATCTCGAAATCGTCAAGGAGCGGCTGGAGCGCGAGTTCGACCTCGACCTGATCACGACCGCCCCGGGCGTACGCTACCGGGTGACGAAGACCGACGGCACGGTCGTCGAGGTCGACAACCCCAGCCGATGGCCCGAGGTGCAGCAGATCCGCCAAGTCGAAGAGCCGGTCTTCGCGGTCACGATCATCACGCCGGACGACCATCTGGGCGGCATCCTCAAGCTGGTCGAAGAGAAGCGGGGCACGCAAAAAGGCTTTGAGTATGTCGCCGGCAACCGCGTGGTGCTGACCTATGAAGTCCCGCTCAACGAGATTGTTCTCGATTTCTACGACCGGCTGAAAACCGTGTCGCGGGGGTACGCTTCGGTGGAGTATCACTTCTCGAGCTACCAAGCCTCGCCCATGGTGAAGCTTGACGTGCTGGTGGCCGGCGACGCGGTGGATGCGCTCAGCATGATCGTCCACAAAGACCAAGCGCACGACCGCGGCAAGGCGCTCGTCGAGAAGATGCGCAAGCTCATCCCGCGGCAGATGTTCGAGATCGCCCTACAGGCCGCGATTGGAAACAAGATCGTCGCGCGCAATAACATCGCCGCTCTGCGCAAGAACGTGACCGCCAAGTGCTACGGCGGGGATATCACGCGCAAGCGCAAGCTGCTCGAGAAACAGCGGGCAGGAAAGCGGCGCATGAAGCGAGTCGGCAAGGTGGACATCCCGCAGGAGGCCTTCCTGGCGGTGTTGAACGTTGGCGACGAAGCGCGGCAGTAGCCAGTCAGGTTCCTCACCCAGGCGACTCGGGTTGAATGTGGCGTAAGGCTCGACGACCCGCTCAGACTACAGATACACCGTGTCGCCGGCGTAGAGCACCTTGCCCGCCTCGGTTTCCGGCACACCGGTATTCACCGCAAACCGATAGTAATGATCGAAGCGGCTTGGCTCGGCCCAGGCCGGTAGGGTCCGCCGGCGCTTCTCGGCGAAGATCTTCGCAAAGTTCGGCTCGCGGATCTCACCGCTCTTCGAGTCTCTGGTTGGCACGGTGCAGCGCGCGCAAGGGTTCACGCCTGCAAACTTGACCTCGCCGATTCGAAACGACGCTGTCTCGCCCGCAGGCCCGAAGAGTCGATCCTCCCAAAAAGCGTCGACGCCGTCGATCTCGAGGTTGGCTCGAAAGCGCCGGCGCACTTCGTCGAGAGGGAGCCCAAACCACGACGCGACGGCCCTGAGCGATTTCGTGCTGACGACCGTCGGTCCGGAGGCCTTATCGTCATCGGGAAAACCCTTCTCGGCATTGCTCACCAGCCGGACCAGTCGCCCGAGCCTCCCAGCCAGCCAGCTTTCGATGTCGCCCTGCTCGCGCTCGATGTGATACCCGTCTGAGCTGGTGTGGTCGGTCAACGAGATCTCACCGAAGGCGAAGTCGACCTCCGATCGAATACGCACCAGGTCTTCCCCAAGGCGTTTGGTATTGAGGAGTGCGCCCTCCGCGTCGACCAGGGCGTACTCGCGGTCATGCGACAGCGCGCCCGATCGCAGCACGGCTGCTTCAGAGACGCTTTGCCCGTCGAGGGACTTCACCGGAAAGACGCTGATGCGCGCCAGGTGGGGGTGCATGGCTGCGGGGCGGATGGGTACGGACGGCTCGGGGGTCAGTACGCCGGATTCAACCGCACAAACTCGAAGACCAGCGGATCAAGCTCGCGGCGCTTCAGCATTGCGACACATTCCTCCACCGAGTCTCCAATCGCCTCGATGCGCTGCAAGGGGAGCGTCTGCGGCGTATACATCTCCCGCGCGATGTACTTGCCGATCAGCGCTTCGCGCTCATCGAGCGTGAGGCGATCGACCGGGCGGCCGACGAACGTTTCCAGGTCGAGTTTGGCGGCAGAGGGCATAGAAGCCTCATTCCAACAAATCCAGGGCGGCGAAGCAAGGGGCCGCCAGACGTGATACGGCTATACCGCGACTCCCTTGCGCTCGAGGATCGGCGTGAGCATGCGCTTGAGGTTCTCGCCCAGGATGAGCTTCTTCGCCGACTCGGGGATGTTGGCGCCTTGCACCTTGGCCAGTTGCGAGGCGAAGCTGCGTCCTCCGGCATCGCTGCCGTAGATCACGCGCTCTGGGCCCAACTCGCGGACTGCCATCTCGACAAACCCGTTCGTGGGGTCGGACCCGGCGATGCCGATCGAGACGTTCCCGCAGTCCCGCACGGCCCGAATCCCGCGCTCCCAGTCGCCGCCTGTGTGGCCGCAGACGATCGGCACCTCGGGATGCCGCTTCGCCAACGCCGCCAGGTCGAGCGGTGTCGACTCACCCGGATAGTTCCCGCTCACCTTGAACCAGGTGTGCTGGAATATGACGGCATTCATCGCGGCGGCGCGATCGACGATCGGGTCGAGTTCGGGCGCGCTACACGGCTTTGCGATCCACAGCTTCACGCCAACCATCGGCCCATCGCGTACGCAACGGTCGAACTCGCGCATGCTGAAATCGAGGTGATTGGGATTCAGGTACACCATGCCCCAGGCGCGATGATGCCAATGGGTCAACGCTTCGAGCACTTGGTCGTTGATTGTTGTCAGCTCTTCCGGGGTGGGGTCGTGTGGGTGCGGCGGAAAACCGAGATAAAGCAGGAACCGCTCGATCCCCATGCGGTCGGCGATCTTGATGAGGTTCGCCATCCGTTCGTCGGGAGTGCGTCCCTCGAAGTTGCTGAAGTGTACGTGCAGGTCCCAGATCATTTGCTTGAGTTACCCTACTTCGCGTCGTCGACCACTGGCGCTATCACGCGCGACGGATGCGCCGCGGTGTGATAGATGGTGTTTTCCGCCACGAGCATTTCGGCCGGTGGCTCAATCGTCATCGGCCCGCCGGTGTTGGGGTTGGGCTCGTAGAACTCCGCGCCGGTGCTCCCCACGGTGATCCGGATTCGATGACCTTGGTTGAAGATCTGGCTCAGCGACCCGATGTCGAACGCGATCTTGTAAACCTTGCCTGGCTCCATGAAGACTTCGCGCTCGAAGCCCTCTCGAAAACGAGCCCGTCGTACCGAGTCCATGATCAAGATCGAGCGAGCGTCCGGATAGACGTCGGTTAGCCGAACGATGTAATCGGTGTCCTTGACGTTGGTTGAGATGTGCAGCTCCACGCGCGCCTTCCCGGTCCATTCCACGGGTTCGGCCAGGGGCTCGGTCGTGAACGTCTGCGTCTCGGGATGCTCTTCATAGCCACGCGCGTCACGCGCACCGGGGAAGGCGCGGGTTTGGATCGGTGCCGGGTGGGCCGGATCGCTGCGGTAAGTGGTCGATGCCTGCCCGCTGCTTGGAGCTGCCAGCGCGAGCCCGCCTTCCCCGTCTTGCGCCGCCTTCAAGTAGTACGAGGTTTCGGTCACGGGGACCGGCCAATCGTCCGCCGTTCGCCACTCGTTGCCGGGCGCGTCTGGCTCGCCAACCGCTCCCATGACGTAGTACCGCACCACCGGCTCGTTGTCGACTCCGTTCTCGACGTTCTTCAGATGGTGATCAAACCACCGCACCATGTGATCCTTGACGTCAAACGTCGAGTTCGCGGGGTACTCCAGATCCCCGACCTTCGCGCCAGACTTGTTGTAGCGGCCGTGGAGCCATGGACCAAGCAACAACTGCTGCCGGCCCCTCGAGTTGGGCCCTCCTTTGTGTTGGCGTCCGATGAAGCTCTGGATCGACCCGACGCTCATGTAGTCGTACCAACTGCCGATCGTGAAATTGGGTACGTTCATCTCTGCGAAGTGCCGTGTGCAGTCTTCCTGCTCCCAATACTCGTCGTAGGTCGGGTGCTCAAAGGTGTCCCGCAGCCAGCGGTCGTTTTCCTCAGGGACGCGGCAAACCCGAGCCATGGTCTTGAAGCGATTCGGCTTGGTGGCGCCGCCGATGCGATAGCCCTCGTGAAAGAGACTCAACCCCGTGTCGATCATGTATTGTGCCACCAGATGCGGCGGCTCGGTAACGGCGAGAAAGTTCTGCGCGTACCCGCCCTGCGAGGACCCGAAGGTTCCGACCTTCCCTGTCGACCAGGGTTGCGCGGCCAGCCATTCAATGGTGTCGTAGCCGTCCTTCCGCTCGCCCCAGGCCAGTGAGCGATAGCCGTCCCAAATGCCTTCAGAGAGATGAGACCCACGAAAGTTCTCGGCCGCGACGACGTAGCCGTGGGAGGCCAGGCCGGCCAAGCCTTGGCGTGTGCGGTCGGCACGCAGGTCGGCGTATCGTTGTTCCAAGAGCACCGGCCACGGGCCCGTGCCCTCCGGGAAATAGAGATAGGCAGACAGCCTCTTGCCGTCACGCATAGGAATCATCACATGCTGCTCGGTGGCCGAGCCCACTTGCACGCCGTCTTCGGAAAGCGAGGCGTCTCCGCACGACGTCGCGACGAGAATAACCATCGTAATCAACGGGACTGTCCACAATACGCAACCTAGCTTCATGATCCTAACCTCAGGTAATCAACGACAGCTACCGGCGTCTGGATGTTCGCGCCACGCGGCGGCTTCCCCCGGCCTTGTCTACAAACATGCGGTGGGCAAGCAAGCCGATTCACCACACGGGAACCTTCAATCTCTTCGCTCGTTTCGGGGTCGACACCGTAAATGACAAAGTCCATATCGATCTCGACGAGCCGCCTGCTTTCCGACGGTTTCCAGTTCATTGTGACCGGTCGCGTGGAGGTCAGTACATACATTGCCATCGCCGCCGAGGAAGACGGCCCGGGGATAGGAAGGATCCTGGTACTGAAGCGGCGGAGCGCATAGTGGGATCACATTCCGGCCGCGTGGCTCAAGAATCGTGGCGTTGCGGCCTTCGTTGACGGGCCCGAAGGCCGTGTCATAGTCGATCTCTATGTCATCGGACCATTGAATCTGGAAGGCATTGACTCCGCCTGTATCCTTCCCCGGCGTGGGAAGATCCTTTGTGCCTGCCGCAAATCTCACCGTCAGTTGTTGGGCCTGGAGGGCTATCGGGAAGTTACGTTCATTGGTAAACGAACACTCACCGATGAACAGGAGCCTTTGCTGGTCGTTCGAGCCGGCGGCCTGCGTGGTCTCGTCAAGCCGATGAGTCTGGATATCTCCCAGCTTGATGGCCAAGCTTGTCCTCTTCTGGGCCTTTCTCAGCAGCTCCTCGTGAGACTCCTTGGGAAAGATCGAGACGTTCCACTCCAACAGCGTCCACAACGCTGCTCCAAGCAACGCAACGATTTTGGCGATATTGAAGAGCCCGTCTGTCCATTGGGAGAAAGTTGCCGCCCGATTATCATTGGGACTCTCTGCCATGTCGTATCACCGGGAAAGATGGTCTAACTATTTTGAACTAGCTGAAGGTACTTTTCTCGTCCGCGGTCAAATCGCCCGATCGCGATAGCCTCATCCGCCTGGGTGGCGAAGGTGTAGTTCTTACGGATGAAGCGCATCGAGTTCTCGATCTCGTCGATAAAGGCCCCGCAGGCTTCGGCCGAGCGGTGAGGCGTATCCGGCACGCGCAGGTAGATGGGGCTGGTGTGGGCGAAGACCTTCGTGCCGGCATGGGTCTTGCTCGATGAGCGCACGCGCGCAGCGATCCAGCCCCCGCGTGTTACCTTGATCTCGCGCTGCAGGGCGGCCTCACGCTGACCCGCCGCTAACACCTCGGCGACGACCTCGCCATTCTGCAGGATCTCCAAGCGGTCAAACGGCAGCCGCGAATCCGCGCGCGCTTCAACCTGCAGCGGCTCGCCGGGGTCCAGGCCGCCCAGCGTCGCGCCCGCCTTCCTCCCATTTACGGTGAAATCCAGCAACGGGCCGTTCGAGACAAACGTTCGCCCCGCCCGCAATCCGGCGATCCACTTGTCGTAGTCTAGCTCGCCGTCGATTTGCACGTACACGCGATTGTGATCATACACCCACCAGTCCGTTCCCGATGACACCGGAAGTCGGAAGCCCGCGCTCAGCAACGAGTAATAGCGTTCGTAGTCCGCGTCCAAACCATCGGCCAGGTTGAAGGCATCCAGATGCCCCAGCGCCGCCGTGATCGGTAGCTCCATGCCCATCCCGTTGTGGCACCAGATGGTGATGCCGCCGATGCTCTTCGCCTCCTCGCACAGCATCGAGAGTGTCGGGAAGTCATGCGCCTTGCCATCCCACGAGAGCAGCCCGGTCGAGACCGGCTCGACCAGCCGCGGGATGTCCAGGAACAGGCAGTGCCCATAGCCGATCGTGCCGAAGGTGGAATTGTTGCGCGCCTCCTCACCCATATCCATCAGCGTGCCGTGCTTTGAAAACTCGGGCAGGCGGCCTACCGGATAACGGTTGGTGATGTAGGGCGAGTCGTTGCGAATCAGATAGCTGATGCAGCTCACGTCGAGCCCCTCGGCCGGGGGCACCATGCGCAGACGGTCGTCGGGGTTCTCGTCGATCTCGAGGTGATAGTGCGTGTGGGTGTTGCCCGAATACCAACCGGCCGCACGCATATCCCGCAGCGGCTGCACTTCAAAGTTGTGGACGTGCGTGATCCCCGCCCCGACTTCGGTGAACTGCACTTCGGCCTCATAGTCGATGCCGCGCACGACCTCGATGCGGTAGCGTCCCGGCGGCACGGCCGCTTCGTAGTCGCCTCGCGCGTAGAAGTAGTGCCGCACATCAGGCTGCGTGCGCTGGGGCATGGTCCTGATGGCGTTCTCGGGCAGATACGATTCGTTGGACGCCGTATTCGTCACGCGAACCTTCGCCGCCACCGGCGCACCCGTGCGGGCGTCCCGCAAGCTCCCGCGGATGATGCCCGGCGTTTCGGTATCGGGCTTCTGCGCCCGCAGCAGATTGGCAGGCAGCAGTAGGCTCCCGGCTCCGATCAAGGGAATCGACTCAAGAACCTCACGGCGTGTGGGGTGGTGATGATGACCCATGGGGATGAGGGTAGTTCAGGTGGAGGTGATTTGCAATGTTGTGTGCATGACCACCCGCACAAACGGTCTTCGACCGCAAACCGACGAGCGTCCATTTCGGAAACCGAGCCCGGAACGCCAGTGACGGGTTCGCTGCCTCTGTGCCACCGGGCGGGGATTGACCCCTCACTGGCGTTCGGGGCTCGGTTGTTTCCGCGGCACGGCCGTTGAGGTACGACAGAATCTCCTGCCGGCCTACGGGCGTGTCAAGATCCGCCGACGGGAACTTTCGCCGGCCGTGCGCGTATACCCGATCAAGACCGGCTGATCATCAGCCCAAACGAACCAGCCCCAACCGACAAGGAGATGACTTCCATGAAACGACATCTAGCGGCCGCACTCGCGACCACATTGGCAGTCGCAACGCTGCTTGCTGCCCCGCTGTTTCTCGCACCGGGCGCCGCCGCGCAGGAAACCGCCCGCCCATGGATCCATATTCACGTCACCGAGCAGGGCGAAGATGCCACCAAGGTCCAGGTCAACCTGCCCCTCTCGGTCGTCGAGATCGGCCTGAGCGCCGCCCCCGACAAGGTCGTCGAAAAGGGCCGTTTCAAACTCAAGAACGCCAACCTGACCGTCGAAGACCTCCGCCTCATGTGGCAGGACCTCCGCGGGGCGGGCGACGCTGAGTTCGTCTCCGTCGAGGAGAAGGACCAGCACATCCGCATCGCGCGCCGCGGCAATACGCTGCACATCAACGTGGATGACCGCACCGGTGAGAACGAGAAGGTGCGTATCGAAATCCCCGTTGAAGTCGTGGACGCCCTTTTTGACGGTGAAGGCGAGGAACTGAACCTGCGCGCCGCCATTCGCCGCCTCGGCACCCAACGCGGTGAGATTGTCAAAGTCGATGACGGCGACAAGAAAGTTCGCATCTGGATCGACGAGACCAGCTAAGCCTGAAGCCGGCCCCGGACGCTGAGTCCGGGGCCGAGACCGCAACAGCAAAACCAGACCCCGCCATGACACGCAAACAGAAGATCGCCCTGGCCGTCGCGATTGCCATCTTGATCCCCGCCGGCCTGCTGGCAACGGCCACCTACTGTGTCATCGACGTCCACGCGGGCGCCGACGACGGCTTCCGCATCTTTGCGCCCGTTCCTTTGGCGCTGATCGAAGCGACCCTCTGGTTGACGCCCACAGAGGCAACCCGCTTCCAGGACTCTGAACTTGCCGAGTACCAGGCTCTGCTCGCCGCGGCCGTGGAGGAGTTGGCCAAGGTCGACGAAGCCACGCTGGTATCGGTGGAGAGCCGCGACGAAACCGTGCTGGTGACGAAGAGCGGCCCTGACTTGGTCGTGAGCGTGTCGACACCCGACGAGACGGTGAGGGTCCGGGTGCCGCTGGCCATGCTGGCGGAACTCGTCAACTCCTACGACGGCGAAAGTTTTGGATTCACGGAAGCAATCTCCGCGTTGGGGGAGGCACAGGGCGAACTCGTGTATGTGAAGGACTCCGACAACGAAGTCAACATCTCCATTTGGTAAGGCACATCTCCACTCTGTCGCGGCAGGTGAACCCTCATCGCGTGCGCGCTGTAGCTCCGACTACCCCGAGCCGGTCGGCAGTGTCCTCCGCTACGTTGCCGTTGGGATGTTGCGCTACTGCAACAAAGAAAAGGGGCAGACTTCATCGTCTGCCCCTTCTCCTGGGCCATTGGCCCCCTTGCCTCGCCCAGCCAAGCCATGCCATACCTAGCCACGCCATGCCGGACCAAAGTTTGATGATACCGGAAGAACCTGTGCCGGTGGGACGTAGGATGTGGGCTCTGGTATGCTCTGAGGCATCTTGAACGCCGAGCCAGCCAGCTTGGCCCAAGCGCCTTGGCAGCTCGTTGGTGCGTTCGGGCTCCGCCTTCAGGTTAGAGTGGTGGTCGAGAGGATGGTATCTGCTTCAGCAATCCTGCGTCGAAGCGCTTGAACGGCAACGGAACTCTAGGACATCGCCCGGGAATCCTGGACGATCCTTTCTGTAGGAGATCGGCCTATGATGCGACTCTGCTGCTTGTCCCTCAGCTACGCGAGGCAGTTCAACGCCGGCACGATGGACATCTTCAAGTTCCTCGATACCTGCCGGGAGCTGAATCTCGACGGCGTCTCGGTTCACATCCGCAATCTCAGCGGAACCGACAAGGCGCATCTCAAAGAAGTGCGCCGGCGCGGTCTCGACCTCGGTCTGACGATGGCGTGCTTCTGCGTCTCCACCCGCTTCGGCGGTCCGGACGACACGCATCCCGCTGAAATCGCCAAGGCCCGCGAGGCGATGGAAGTGGGGATGTTCCTCGGCGCGCCCCTGCTGCGGGTATTTGTCGGGCGGGTGCCCGACGGCGATGACTACGAAACGGCCTTTCAAAGGGGCGTTCGGGGCTTGCGTAAGACAGCGGAGATGGGAGCCGAATTCGGCATGCCGGTCGCCCTGCAGAATCACAGCGGACTGACCAGCACCGGCGACGAAATGGTACGGTTCAAGAAAGAGATCAATCACCCGAACTTCACGCTGTTACTCGACACCGGCCACTTCACCGGCCGCAAAGGCCCGAACGGGCCCGTCCACGCCGGTCACGACTACGGCGACTACTACGACAGCATCGCCAAGGTCGCTCCGCTCACGCAGTTTGTTCGCGCCAAGCTCTACGATCTCGACGACCAGGGACGTGAGAAGTGGATCGACTATGACAAGGTGTTCAACATCCTTCGCGGCGTGCACTTCAACGGCTTCATCAGCTTGGTCTACGAAGGCAAAGAGGACCAATCGACGGCCATCCCGCGCGGCAACCGATTCTTGCGTTCGTTCTTGACGGTCTAACCCGGGAGGGTCATATGCAGGACCAGCATCCAACTCGCCGTGATCTTCTGAAGGGCATCGCCGGTGCCGGCCTGATCGCCCAAGCCGGTTGCGCCGGCGGCGAACCCGAGCAGGCGGCGGCGCCCGCCCAGCCGGACTACAAGATCATCGATCCTCACGTTCACATCTGGAAGAACGATCCCAATTACCCGTGGCCGGCCGAGTTGGAGAACCCGCCGGAGGAAGACGCGTTGCCGGAACCGCTGTTGGCGCTGATGGAGGCCAACGGTGTCGCCCATACCGTGATCGTGCATGTGATCTACTACCGCTGGGACTGCCGTTATGCCGCCGATGTGGTGAAGCAGTATCCGGACAAGTTCCAGGGCGTCTGCCGCGTCAACCCTGAGGCCGCCAGCGCCGCGGACGACCTCTCCAAGTGGGTCGAGGAGTACGGGTTTCGCGGCGTGCGGTTGAGTCCTTCGACGCGGGACGCCGGCGATTGGATCCACAACGAGGAGTTGATGGACCCGATCTGGAAGCGCACCGACGAGTTGAAGATCCCGATGCTGATTCTGACCGGCGCCTCACGGCTGCCGGCCGTCGCGACATGGATCGAGCGTTATCCGGACATCAAGGTTTCGATTGATCACATGGCGTCGTGTCCGATTGATCAGCCGGACGAATTAGAGAAGCTGCTCGACCTGGCTAGGTTTCCCCACGTCTATGTGAAGATCTCGCACACCTGGTCTCTGTCGAAGGAACCGTACCCGTACCGCGACACTTGGGATCAAGTGAAGAAGCTGTATGACGTCTACGGGCCGCAACGGCTCATGTGGGGTACCGACTGGCCCGGGGTCGAAGAGTCCTGTGGCTACGCGAAAGCCCTGCAACTGGTTCGCGACGAGATGGACTTCCTCAACGAAGACGACAAACGGTGGATGCTTGGCAAGACCGTCGAGGAACTTTGGCCGTTTCCTTCGGTCTGATCTGGATCTGCTTCGCCTTCACATCCAACACCGGCCTAGAAGAGCAACCCCGTTCGGTTCGGAGCGGTCAGTCTGCGCAGCAGTCGAGAGGCAGGGAAGCCGTTTGTACCTGTTGGGGTCGCGTGCTGGAAAAGTAACTACGATCCGAAAGACCGCGATATACCCGCCCCGCCACCTCGGCGGCACGGGGACCGCTCGCGTAGCCACCACCGCGCAGCAGCACGACCACAGCCAGTCGGCGGTTCGGCCCTTCGTTGTACGACGCAAACCAGCCGAGCGGCGTGCGGCGACGGCGAATCCGCTCGCTGCAGGTGCCCGTCTTGCCGTGAATCGTCTGGCCCGGCGTACGAGCCTTCTTCGCGGTGCCACGCTTGACCGCCTGGGCCATGCCGGCTTCGAGGCCGGAGATCGAGTCTACGATCGGCAGATAACGTTTGACCACCGGCGAGAACGCTTGCGCCTCTTGCGGGCTGCGAGGGTACTGGAGGTAGTACAAGGTGCCGCCGTTCGCCAACGCAGAGACGAGCGCGGCGAGTTGCAACGGCGTCGCGGAGATCCCATCGCCGAAAGTGGCCATGCGCCCGAGCCCGGCCTTGGGCTCTTTCGCGGTCACGACGCCGAGTTGTTCGCCGGGTATGTCGAGCCCCGCCTTTTCGCCCAGTCCCAACCAGTGCGCATAGCGCTTGAGCCGGTCGAACCCAAGCCGCCGTCCGAGATGAGCGAAGTAGACGTTGTTTGAAATTGCCAGCCCCTCGGTCATCGTCATGAACCAGTAGCCGTCGAACCATACCTTGGTCTCCGGCTCGACCAGGTTCTCGCTCAGGGCCGCCAGTCCGGCCACCAGCTTGACCGTCGAGCAGGGCATATAGCCGCTCGAGAAGGCGAGCTTCTGGTTAACGGCCGTCAGCACCCGGCCCGTCGCAGTATCCACGACCACGACCGTACCCTTATGGTTGCCCAGCGCTTCGACCGATGCCGTACGGACGACGGGATCGTCGCCGCCGGCATAGTCGCCCGCCGTGGCGCCTCGCAATCGAAGCTTCGGGCTCTTTGGGTAACTGCGTTGAGGCCGCTCAACCGCCGGGTCCGGAGGGCTCGCCGCGTAGGCCGCCGGGCCGATGCCGGCCGCCATGGTTCCCAAGAGCATGGCTCCCAAAAGCGAGACGCAAATCCCGAGAGGGCCGACTCGGAGGCGGCCAATTCGGAAGTGCCAACGAGACGACATAAGAGGAAGTACTTTCACAACGCACGGTGCTTCGGCGAGAGGCCGCACCAACGAGGAACCATTGTAGTCGAATTGGTCGCTGCTCGGAGGGTTCCCGAAAGGCTGTGGCGAGTACGAAATGTGGCTCAGGGTTTGGCCGCCGTCGCCATCTCTTCCACCGGCCACTCCTCGACAAACGACCGCGCCAGGTGCAACATGCAGTCCTCGATCGGAAACAAACGAATCCACTCGGCCCGCTTGCGCCCATACCAAACCACGCGGCCGTCCTCCGCCGAGAGAACACGCACCGACACCTTCACCGTGAGTCCCTGGCGCGCGGTGCGGAATAAGGCCTCCGTGCGGCCGAGCACAATCAGGTCCAAGCCCTGGGCCCGGCCCCACGCCACCGCCGAGCGGACCTGCTCGGGCTCATCCAACTCCCGCCTTCGCCATTCCGGCAACGCCACCCACGGGGCCTGCTCCGGCTTACGCACTTCGGTCACCTGGCGGTCTTCGAGCAGCGCCCGCAGCAGGGAGGAAGCGAAGTCCGGGGGCACAGGTTCGGCCTCGCGCGCGGCGGGAAACGGCAGTAGCCCGATCCGCTTCTTGCCGACCGCAAGCCCCGCACGTTGCATGAACACGAAGGTTTCGATCTTCGGATCACCCCGCCGCAACCAGGGGAAGAGCCCGCCGCTCTGCAGGGCAGCGGCGGCTTGGCTCCCCTGCGACACGATAAGGATGACGGCGGCAAGGCGCTTCAAAGTGCTACTCCGCTGACCCATGCAACTGACTTTGTCCCACGCAACTCTCCTATCTGGTCCATCGGCGGATCTCCGTGAAGCCTTAGCGGCCGCAGGCGCTACCTTCCACCTGACCTCGGGGCTATCACGGAGCGGTGTTGTAGAATTGCAGGCTCAGGCTCATGAGCGACAACAAACCCTACTCCCCAGACTTGGTGGTGCGAGCCAAGCCGATCAAACTACTGTTGATGGACTGCGACGGCGTCCTCACCAACGGGCATATCTACTTCCTGCCCGCGCCGGACGGCGGCCTTTTCGAGACGAAGACTTTCGATTCCCAGGACGGCATCGCCCTGCAGTGGGCCTACCGCGCGGAGATCCAAACCGGCATTATCAGCGGCCGCACGTCGCCCGCCGTAGAGGAACGCGCGCGCTCGGCCAAGATGCGCTATCTCTACCAGGGCGACACGCGCAAGGCGCCTCTGCTCGAGGAGATTCTGGCCGACTCCGGGTTCAAGCCCGAGCAGGTGGGTTACATCGGTGACGACGTGACCGACCTGCCGATCATGAGCCGCGTGGGGTTGGCCGCCGCCCCCGTCAACTCGCGGCCCGAGGTGCTCGAGGCCGCGCACTACGTGACACCGTCCATCGGGGGGAGCGGCTGTGTCCGCGACGTGATCGAGTTGTTGCTCAAAGCGCAGGGCCGTTGGGACGAGACTCTCGCGCAATACCGAACCTAGGGCAAATGAGTTCGCCCGCCAAGTCGAAGACGCCCAAGGCATCCCGCCGCAAGCGGCGCGCGCCCGAGTCCTCTCGCAGCGTGAAGCCGGAGCCGGGCCTTCGGATCTTCTGGTGGTTCCCGCTGGCCCTGCTCGCCTGGGGATTGCTGATCTACGTTCCAGCCCTCGGTGGACAGTTCGTCTTCGATGATCTCGACCTGCAGGAGACCGCCAGCACGGTCCGTACCGGCCGCTTGCGTGCCATCATCGGGTCGGGCCGGCCGGTCCTCATGGCCAGCTACGTCTTGAGCCATCGCTTCGACGGCTTTCAGCCGTTCCCGTTCCATCTTACCAACGTCCTGCTCCATTGCCTCAACGCGATGTTTCTGTGGGGCTTCTTGATCGCTCTGTTCAAGACAGGCCCGCTCGACGACCTGATTCCCGCACGCTACCGGGCGTTCCTTATCTATGGGATTCCGGTGTTGTTTCTGACCTCGCCGATCCAGACCGAATCGGTCGCCTACATCAGCAGCCGCTCGGGAGTCTTGGCAACAACGTTCTTCCTGCTGGCGCTATGGGTCTTCGTCTCCCCGATGCGGAAGCGATCACCGTGGAAGACGGCGTTTCTGGTTGCGTTTCTTTTCGCCGGCTCGGTCGGCTCCAAGCAGAACGGCATAGTGCTGCCGGCGGTGATCCTGGTGATGGACTACCTGCTGCTGGCGCGCTGTGACCGGCGCAAGCTGAAGGACAACTGGCCCACGTATGCGCTGTTCGTGGTGGGAGGTATCGCGGCCTACTTTGTTGTCATCGAGCCGTTTCTCAGGGCGCCTTCGGCGGGCTTCCGGCTCAACTGGCAGAGCTATCTCTTCACGCAGTTCCGGATGCACTTCCTCTACCTCCGGCTCATCCTCGTGCCCTTCGGGCTCAATGCGGACCACGACATCACGCCATCGATGTCGCTGTGGGAGCACGGGTCGTGGCTGGCCCTGCTGTTGTTGCTGGTCGGCGTCGGAGCGGTGCTGTATTACCACAAACGCTTCCCATGGGTCGCCTTCGGTGTGCTGTTCTTCTTCGGCACACTGGCCCCGACGTCCAGCTTCTTCCCGTTCCTTGATTACGCGGGAGAGCGCCACCTTTATCTACCGATGCTGGGGCTGCTGATCGCGGGGACCGCGGCGATGGCCCGTTACTGGCAACCCAACTTGAATGCCGCGTACGCGGTGCTCATCGCGGTGGTGGCCGTCTACTCGGTCGGCACCTACCAGCGGAGCGCGATCTGGGCGGACTCGGTAGCCTTGTGGACGGATACGGTCAAGAAATCGCCTAACAAGGCCCGCCCCTGGGTGTGGCTCGGCAAGGTTTACAACGACCGCGAGCAGCACCCCCAGGCGAGGCGCGCTTGGGAGAAGGCCGAGGAGCTGGTTGAGCCAAACTCCGCGGAGCACGGCCATCTACTGAACAATCTTGGCCTCTCAGCCGCCCACCGGAAGGATTACGTGCAGGCCGTCGAATACTACGAACGCGCCCTCGCCATTCGAGGTGGAGCATCGCAGATTCGGGCCAACTTGGCTGTCGCGCAACTGCGGCTCGGGCGTGACAAAGAAGCCTGGGAAAACTTCGATCGCGCCGCCGCCCGCGGGCGACACCCGGGGATCTTCCAACTGCGAGGAGCGGCGAACTTCGAGCGGGGACGCTACCGCGAAGCTGTGGCGGATTTTAGCCGCGTCGTTCGAATGACGCCCGAGGACCCGGAGGCCCACCGCAACCTCGATGCCGCCGAACAGATGCTGCTGCAGAGCCGCCCGTAGGGCCGGCCCCCCCCGGCCCCCGTGCCGGCCGATGGAAAGACCGGCTCGCATCTGCGCCCTTCACCTACGCCCCAAAACCACCGCATCAAGATCCCCCATTCCTCCGGGGATGTGAGCCAAGACCTCGAAGCGCCTGCCGAACTCGCGCAGCACGTACTCCGATGTGTGGAAGGTCGTTTGATACCACTCCGGGTGAATTCCCCGAAGCTTGTCGGAACTGCAGTGCAGGATTCCCTTTCGGATGACTTGCCGTGCGATCTCCGAATCGAGCCTCTCCCAAACCTCTTGGCCGTACACGGTCAGGACGAGTACCCCCCCGGGCCGCAGGATTCGCCGGAACTCCTCGAGCCACAGAAGCTGATACCGCTCAGGCAGATGCGTGAACACGGAAATCGCATAGACCAGGTCAAACGTCTCGGCGCTGTACTCAAGGGGCGGCTCCTGCCCGTTTGTGCGGAACTGGGGAAGGGGAAGGTTGGCACGGCACCAGTCGACCGCCTCGTCGTCGATATCGGTTCCATGCAGGTCTTTCTCCGGGTGGTCGAGCCCAAGCCAGGAGATCGTGCGGCCGCAGCCGCACCCGAAGTCCAGGACGCTTCCCAAAGACGAGAGCGACCTGCCCGCCACCTCGAGGCTCGCGGTAAGGTCTTGATACGAACGCTTGCCGACCCGAAGAAAAACCTCGAGGCTTGGCGTACCGCTGACTCGGTAGCGAAGATAGGCCGGCGGAAAACGGTCGCGTCCGCCCGGGCCGTGATGCGGGCGTTCGCGGAGGTCCAGCAGTCGGCACCAACTCCGCACAAAGCACAAAGCCCCGGTAGCAGGGATAGTAGAGCGACTTGAGGGCATCGCGCGTCCGGGCAGGAGTCGCCGCCTTGATGTGACTGATTGCCGACATCACCTGTGCTTTCAACCTCTCTTGGAGTAACGTCTCTGGGATCTACCTAACGCTACACCCAGATTATCGCTACATCGCGCTGCTCCCGCGCCGAACGATCGGGCGTCGGGCTGTGTGGACATCACGTAACTACGGACCGTGGCAGGGCGGGTTGTGACGATGATTCGGTGATCGGTTTCGGCGATCAAAGCCGGACCGACCCATCCTAAGGTAGGCTCCCGCTAGCCCGCAGCCCACAGGCTGGTCGACCCGCGAAAGATCTGTACGGGACAGCACAGATGCGCCCTGATAGCACTGGCATTGTGCGGCGGAAGTCGATAAGATATAAAGGGTTTCCCTCTTTGCGCGTCTTGACTCATCGACTCCAGCGCGGTGCGTTGATTCTAGCGTGGGCGACGTGGGCTTGGTCTGCCTCGGCTGGTGCCGGGCGTGCGGCCGGCTCGACAGCGCCGGCCGGCTCCTCCTATGCGAGTGCGGGTGCCGCCCCCGAGGCCACCGCCGCATCGGCTTCGGCTGCCTCCTCCAGCGGCAACCAATCCACCAGCAACGCGTCAGCCAAGAGCGCGTCCCGCAAGGTCGATCCTCAGATCACCGAGATGAAGAAGGCGCTGCGCGTCTTCAACAAGGAGGCCGAGCGGCTGGGGCTGTATAGCGTCGGCCTCGGGAGCGCGCCGAACCAGAGCCTCGCGGACCTGTGGCACGGCCGCATCTACGAGTACATCCGCAACGACGCCTTCGACGCCGTTCCGCATGAAGTCGTGCAGCGCGGAGGCGAGCGCAACGTCCTGCGGCGCAATCAGTTCGGTTTCAGCGTGAGCGGTCCGGTGTACATCCCGAAGCTTTATGACGGGCGCCGCAAGACCTTCTTCACGTTCTCCTACGAGGGGACGCGTCAGCGCGTGGGACGGTCGTTTCTGAATACCATCCCGACGTCGCAACAGCAGCTAGGCGACTTCTCCGACGTGGTCAACAAGGCGGGCGCGCCGGTGACGATCTACGATCCCGACAGCACCCGTCTGAACCCGGTGTTCGACCCCTCGCAGAATGTCTCCACATCGAATCTCCAACACATCCGCGATCCGTTTCCGAACAACGTGATGCCGGTTTCGCGACTCGACCCGGTCGCCCAGACGATGGCCGGCCATCTGCCGCAGCCGAACACCAGCGCCGGGCCGTTCCTGCGGAACAACTACTGGGTCAACCCGCCGGCCATCGAGCGCCCCGACGGCTTCCTCGCGAGGGTCGACCACAGCTTGCTCGAGCGCCACAAGATCACCGTCGACCTCGCCTACTCGAAAGGCTTCGAGGCATCGCCGCGACTCTACCCGAGCATCGCCAACCCGGGTTCGCCCGATCGCTTCTTCAAGCAACGCCGCTTGACCGTGAGCGACACCTTTGCCATTTCCCCGAGCTCGATCTACACCGTGCGCGGCCGTGCGCGGTCGAGAACGCGGCGAACGGCCGGTCTCGATAGCGACGCCGACATCCCGGCTGAGCTGGGTTTGGAGGGCGTGACCGGATCAGTGTTTCCGCGCATTGAATTGCGGGACTTCCAGGCGCTGGGCTCGCCGCTGGGCTCGCAGTACCGCAATGCCTGGAACAGCTACCACATGAACAACTCGCTGAGCCTGCGCCGCGGCCGCCACTCGTGGAGGTTGTGGGGCGAGGTGTCGCGCTATCAGGTCAACACGTTCAGTCCTCGTTCGCTGTCGGGGTACTTCCAGTTCAACGACGACCTGACCGGTTTGCCGGGCATCATCAACACCGGCAACTCGTTCTCGAGTTTCTTGCTCGGCCGGTCATATCGAGCCGAGACGACCGAGTTGCTGCAACCCACCTACTTGCGGCGCACCTCGGTCGAGTTCGGCGTCGGCGACGAGTATGAAATCACACCCAACCTCACGGCTACGTTGCGGCTCAATGTCGACATGTCGAGCCCGCGGGTGGAGAAATTCGACCGGCAGTCGACGGTGGACGTTGCCGCGGTCAATCCTGAGAACGGTAGGCCTGGAGCGCTGATCTTCGCCGGCCATGACGGGCAGGGCCGCGCCTTCCAGCCCTACCGCACGCGGCTCGAGCCCAGGCTCGGGCTGGCATGGAGTCCGACGGACGCCCGCGACACGGTAGTGCGCGTCTCGGCCGGGCAGTACCACTCCAACCTCAGCATCAGCTCGGGGACCTTCGGCACCCAAGGCTACACGGCGCGGCGCACGCTCATCTCCGCCAACCAGCAGCTCGAGCCGGCGGTCACGTTGCAGAACGGCGTCCCCGCGTTGGAGCATCCGCTGCCGGACCTGCGACCGGAAGCGGCCAACGACACGGACCCCGACTTCATCCCGCAAACCAGCCGTCAGCCTCGCTACCGCTGGGGTTCGCTGCGGGTCGAGCGGCGCTTGCCGCAGGGGTTTACCGTGCGTGCCGGCGCAGAGATTTATCATGGAAAGGACATTCTTCTCGGCGGCAGCTCGGTCGGCGTGAACGCCATCTCACTCGATGCTCTTGGCCACCGCGACGCCCTCAATGACGAGGAGTTCCGCCGAACGCTGCGGCCCTTCCCGCAATTCCAGAACTTCCAGACCAACGGACAGTTCCCGCTCGGACGCTACCGGTACCACGGCGCGGACTTCGGCGTGCAGAAACGGGCTTCGCACGGGCTGACGCTCGACTTTTCCTACTCGCTGAATCGGCGGTGGGACGACTACTCGGGGCCTGGCGTGCAGGACTACTTCAAACGCGACAACGAATGGGCGCTGTCGCGGGGGACGCGTCCTCACCGCCTCTCGCTCAGCTACGTCTACGAGCTTCCGTTCGGCCGGGGCAAGACCATGCTGAGCGATTCGAAGCTGCGGCACGTGTTGGGGAACTGGTCTCTCAGCGGGTTCACGCGCTGGAGGAGCGGCGACCCGATCGCGCTGCGGCCGGAGTTCAACAATACGGGTGGCGTCGTGCGCTTCCTACGTGTGAACGGGGTAGCGGGAGTCAACCCGCAGGTAGCGAACCCCGGGCCGGAGATGTACTTCAACCCGGCGGCGTTTGTCGATCCGCCAGACTTCTCGATCGGCGACGCCCCGCGCACCCATCCGACGTTGCGCAACCCAGGTTGGAACAATCACGATGTGTCGTTGACCAAGCGCGTTCCGCTTTCCGGCGAGCGCAGCATCGAACTGTTGTTCCAGGGCTTCAATTTCCTCCACCATGGCAACTGGAATGACCCGGACCCGGTGATCGGCCCGGCGGACGCGCCGAACGTCAATGCCGGCAGGATCATCGGCTCGTACGGCGGACGGGTCGTGCAACTCGGCGCGAGGTTCAATTTTTGAGTCTTGGCCCGTGGGTCCGGCGCGAGGCCGGACGGCTCGTTCCCGCGACGCTCATTTTCCTGCTTCACCTCTTCCTGTCTACCGGTGCGGCCCAAGCCGAGTTGAAGATCCCGGTGTGGGCCAAGGACGCGGAGGGGAACTTCCTCACCGAAATTCCACAGGCGGAGTTGCGTGCGTGGCTGGAGGATGAGGCCGTCGAGATCAAATCCCTGCACGCGCCGGCCGGCAACTTGATCCTGCTGATCGTCATGGACGTGGTCGACGACCTGATACGCATAGACGCGGCGCGTGAGGCGCTGGTGGAGGCGTTGAACGGCTTCGGTCCGCGGGAGTTCGCCGGATTGCTGCGGGCGCAGGACGGCTTGCAAGTTGTCGAGGAGCCGACCGCCAATCGGGAGGCGCTCAAGGACAGTCTGCTGGCCATGCGGGTGTCAGGCTTTCCCGGCCTGCTCGAGTCGATCGAGGAGGCTGCGACGCTCGGCGACCGCATGATGCGCGCCTCTGACGTGCGTGTCGCCGTGCTCTACATCACCGACGGCAGCATTTACGAGTATCGGGGCGACTACACCAACCCGGTGATCAATCCCAGCGACGGTGGCGATCTAAGCCGGCGATTTCGCGACCGTCTGATCCAGGAGCAGATTCAGCGCACGCTCGAGAAGTTGATCGGCGCCTGGACGCCGCTGTTCTTTCTGCATCTCGAGAACCGCCGCGACAACCTCAACGTCGTCTACCAGAACGGGCTGACGCGGTTTGCCCAGGCCACGGCAGGCGAAGTGCTCTTTTGCGACAGCGTGGCGCAGATTCCCACCTACCTCCAGCAATTGATCGAGCGCATTCGTAGCCTGCACCTGCTCACCGTCGAGATACCCATCGAGGCGGCGGGCCGCGTGCGCCTGAAGGTCGAGAGCGAAAGCGCGGCCGAGTTGATTCATCGCGAGCAGTTCGAGATCGCCAAGCCGGATAGGAAATAGTCGCGGAGTGGGCGGGCCACAACACCTGCAGTAAGGTCGGCAGCCGCGCCGTTCAATGTAGGGGCACGGCATGCCGTGACCGCTTGCCCGGCGCTCCGCAACGGCTAGGGGTATCAGCCGAGCCTGATGAGAGATTACGCCGCCTCCTCCGACCGCAAGAACCGAAAATCGCAGCCCTCGTGCGCTTGGGTCACTTCGTTGAGGAACAACTTGCCGTAGCCGCGGCGGTAGTGCGGCGGCTGTCGCGGGATCGCATCGAGGCGCCGCTGGATTTCACTCGCGTCGACGCGCAGCTCGATCTTGCGGCCAGGCACGTCGAGCTCGATCTCGTCGCCGGTTTGCACCGCGGCCAAAGGACCGCCGATAGCGGCTTCCGGCGACACGTGCAGCACGTCGGTGCCGAAGCTAGTCCCGCTCATGCGCGCGTCGCTGATGCGGACGATGTCTTTAACGCCGTGCTTGAGCAGCTTGGCTGGTATCGGCAAGTGACCCCACTCGGGAAAGCCGGGTCCGCCGGTCGGCCCGGCGTTTTTCAGTACCAGCACGGAATCTTCGTTGATCACGAGATCGTCATCGTCTATGTGCGCGCGCAATTCTTCATAGCGCTCAAACACGACCGCCTTGCCGCGGTGTTTGAGCAAGTGTGGTGACGCGGCCGTTTGTTTGATGACCGCGCCGTCGGGGGCCAGGTTGCCGTAAAGGATCGCAGTGCCGCCCTCGGACCCGAGGGGCTCCGCCATCGTGCGGATGACGTCGCGGTTGATGCACTCGACGCCGGCCAGGTTCTCGGCGAGCGACTTGCCGTTGACGGTGATGCTCCCTCCGTCGAGCAGCGGCAGAATCTCTTTCATGATCACGGGCAGGCCGCCGGCGTAGTAGAAGTCTTCCATGAGGTACTGCCCCGACGGCTTGATGTTGGCCAGGAACGGCGTCTCACGCGACAGGCGGTCAAAGTCGGCGAGCCGCAGATCGACGCCCGCACGTCCGGCGATGGCCAACAGATGAACGACGGCGTTGGTCGAGCCGCCGATCGCCATGTCGGTGCGGATGGCATTCTCGAATGCGGCCTTACTGAGCATCTTCGACGGGCGCAGATCGTCGCGGGCGATCTCGACGGCGCGGTATCCGGCGGCCTCGGCAAGCTGGTAGCGGCGGGAGTCGACCGCGGGGATGGCGGCGTTGCCGGGCAGCGTCATGCCCAGCGCTTCGGCCATCGACGCCATGGTCGAGGCCGTACCCATCACCATGCAGTGGCCGTTGCTGCGCGCGATGCAGCCCTCGACTTCATTGAGCTGTTCGTCGGTCAGGCGGCCCGCGCGATACTCCTCGAATACGCGGCGGCCGTCGGTGCCCGAGCCGATCTCCTTCTGGCCCCAATGCCCGCTGAGCTGCGGACCGCCTGTCACCATGATGGCCGGCACGTCGGCGCTGGCCGCGCCCATGAGCTGCGCGGGCGTGGTCTTGTCGCAACCGCTCAGCAGCACCACGGCGTCGATCGGATTGGCGCGGATCGATTCCTCGACGTCCATCGACATCAGGTTGCGGAAGAGCATGGTGGTGGGCTTCATGAACAGCTCGCCCAGCGAGATGGTCGGAAACTCGAGCGGCACGCCCCCGGCCGCCCACACGCCGCGCTTGACGGCCTCGGCGACCTGCCGCAAGTGGATGTTGCAGTGGGTCAACTCGCTCCAGGAGTTGCAGATGCCGATGACCGGCTTGCCGGAGAAGCCCGCCGGCGCCAGTCCTTCCGACCGCAGCGCCGCCCGGCGCGCCAAGCCCTCGTACTCCGACCCCTCAAACCATTCCGCGCTTCTGAGTTTCTTCGAATCAGACATGGGGAATACGATAGCAGAGGCCCGTCTGATGTTTGCGAAAGCCCGCGCCAGTATAATGTCCCTGCTATGTCTACTAACGGGAAACTTCGCTCGCAGGATTGGTTCGGCCGCAAAGACAAACTCGGCTTCATCCACCGCTCATGGATGAAGACCGAGGGTTTCTCCGACGCCGTTTTTCAAAACAAGCCCGTCATCGGTATCTGTAACTCGTGGAGCGAGTTGACCAACTGCAACGCGCACTTGCGCCAGGTGGCCGAGGCCGTCAAGCGGGGCGTCTGGGCGGCGGGCGGCTTCCCCCTCGAGTTCCCCACCATCTCTCTCGGCGAGCCGTTCATGCGGCCTTCGACGATGATGTTCCGGAACTTGATGGCGATGGACGTCGAGGAATCGATCCGCGCCAATCCGCTCGACGGCGTCGTCCTGCTCTGCGGCTGCGACAAGACCACCCCGGCACAACTCATGGGCGCCGCCAGCGCCGATCTGCCGGCCATCATGGTCACCGGCGGCCCGATGCTCAAAGGGAGGTGGGGCGACAAGGAACTCGGCTCCGGCACCGACGTCTGGTTCTACTGGGACGAGGTGCGCGCCGGCCGCATCACCGAAGAAGACTGGTGCGAGCTGGAAAGCTGCATGTCGCGCAGCGCCGGCCACTGCATGGTGATGGGGACGGCGTCGACGATGACCAGCCTCGCCGAGGCCATGGGTATGACGTTGCCGGGCTGCGCCAGCATCCCCGCGGCCGACTCGCGCCGTTACGAAATCGCCGAACGCAGCGGGGCGAGGGCGGTCGACATGGTGCGCGAAGACCTGACGCCGTCGAAAATCATCACACGCCGCGCGATCGAGAACGCCATCCGGGTCAACATGGCGATCGGCGGCTCGACCAACGCGATCATCCATCTCAAGGCACTGGCCGGCCGGCTGGGGATCGATCTGCCGCTTTCGCTCTACGACGATATCTCGCGTACCACGCCCGTCATCGCGAACATCCGGCCCTCGGGCAAGTACTTGATGGAAGACATGTACTACGCCGGCGGCGTGCCGGCCGTGATGAAGGAGATCGAGTCGTTGTTGCAACTCGACGCGATCACCGCCAGCGGCAAGACCCTCGGTCAGGACATCGCGACCGCCCGTTGCCACAATCGCGACGTCATCCGGCCGCTCGACAATCCCATCCAGGCCAGCGGCGGCACGATCATCCTCTACGGCAATCTCGCTCCCAACGGCGCTGTCATCAAGACCAGCGCCGCCGACTCAAAACTGATGCAACACACCGGGCGCGCCGTGGTTTTTGAGGACCACGAAGACCTGATGGAGCGCTACGACTCGCCCGATCTAGACATCGACGAGACCTGCGTGATGGTGCTCAAGAACGGAGGTCCGGTGGGCGGTCCGGGCATGCCCGAGTACGGTAACCTGGCGCTGCCCGCCAAGCTGCTCAAGAAGGGCGTCCAAGACATGGTGCGCATCAGTGACGCTCGCATGAGCGGCACCAGTTACGGGACGGTCGTGCTGCATGTGTCTCCGGAGGCGGCCATCGGCGGGCCCCTGGCGGTTGTCGAGAACGGCGACCAGATCCGGCTCGATGTCGAGAACCGCCGGCTCGATGTGCTGATCGACGAGCACGAAATGAGTCGTCGCCTGCGGTTGTGGAAGGCGCGACGTCCGCACTACGACCGTGGCTATGGCAAGCTCTACATCGAGAATGCGTTGCAGGCGGACGAGGGGTGTGACTTCGGTTTCCTGGTGAAGCCGCCTCCGCGTGACGGCGAGCCGGCCGAAGAAGGCCAGGGCAGCCGGGCGGCCGACAAGCTACCGCTGGCGTTCTGAGTAACGTTACCGAGCCGTGACCGTCAGGGAGCGGTCCGGCACGAACCCGACGGCCCTCGGAAACCTGTAGAACACGAGGCCCGTGCGGCCCACGCCGGCAGCCCCCCTGCCACTCCATGACACGCCAACAGAATAAACTCATCGAAGCGGCTCGCCAAGCGAGGGACCAGGCCGTGGCACCCTACTCGGCGTTCGCCGTCGGGGCCGCCCTTGAGGCCCACAACGGCGAAATCTTCACCGGCTGCAACGTCGAGAGCGCCTCCTACGGATTGACAATGTGCGCCGAGCGAGTCGCCATGTTCAAGGCACTGTCAGAAGGCGTGCGCGAGTTCGTTCGTGCCGCCGTGGTCGCCGACAGCGAAACCGTCACCACCCCGTGCGGCGCCTGCCGCCAGGTCTTGTGGGAGCACTGCGGCGATATCGAGATCGTGCTGTCCAACCTGTGCGGCGACGAAGAGGTCCTCCGCCTGTCCGATCTGTTGCCACGGCCCTTTGACGGCTCCGGCCTCTAGCAAAGGCGGAGAGTAGCTAGCGCTTCCTAACCAGCTCGTATGTGGGGTCGGTGAAGAAGGCGTCTGTAGCCAAGTCCGTGGAAGCCACGACGGTGCCCATACGGATCTCACGGCCGTCAGGACTCTTGTGGTTGCTCGCCAGTTTGATACCGCCGGTCTCCGTGTACTCCCAGTCCCGGTAGATCAGTCGCCGGTAGATCCGCTCTCGACCGTGTACGTCCAGCGGACCATGAAGCCTGATTGTCGGGAAACATAGCCGCGGTAGATGTCCCCTGGCGTCAGCCCTACACCCTGAAAGGTCAATTCCACGACATCGCACACCTCGCCACGATACTCTTCGGAACCGATGTAGCTCAGTTTGACGCCCGGGTCCAGCCACTTCCAGGGCATCATTAGCCAATAAGTATCGTTGATAAATGAGCGGTAGGCGGCTGTAAGGGCCGTTTCAGCCTCTTCTCCCTCGATCTTGTTGCCGTCAACGTAGACATCCCCCTGTTGAGTATTGACATTAAACAAGACAAACTCAGTTTGGCCTCTCACCGGCCGTGACTCCAGGCGATAACGGCCTTGCCAGGTATCCCAGAAGTGATGCCGCCGCGCCCGGTACTGGCCATCCGCTACCACCAGAAAACTGAACTGCAGATAACGCGCGTTCGTCAGAGCCTCGCGCCCGCCCATTGCGTCCGTCAGGGTCTGGGCGATTTCGACGGCCTTCGCGTCCATTGGCTGACCGGAAAGCATGGTTGGTGGTAACGCGAGCGCCAGAAGGGCAATAAACGGGCGTATCATGACCTCTTCTCCTTACTCTTAGAGTAGTGCGACGAACGCCCTGTAAGCAAGGGCAGCCGGGATCGGGAATGCGATGAATCGAAGGAGGAATCGCAACAATCTATCGGAATTGCACTACCCGGTTTGGCATCGGTATACTCGTAGTCTCACCATGGCGAAAGCCCACGCTGTTGTCCACAAAGGAGTCACTTCCGACATGCGATCGCCGGTCTCCGTTGTTCTGTGCACCTTGCTCATCCTGGTGATGGCTCCGACCGCACACGGCGCCATCACGTTCGAATTCAACTACACGGATTTTCCTGGGGTAGGTTTCAACGACCCGACGGCGGGCCCCGCCCGCCGCGCCGCGCTCGAGCAGGCTGCTCAAGTCTTTGGCAGCAGCGCGTTTGGCGGATACAACGCAACGATCGTCATGGACCAAACCAGATGCGCCAGCCCTGCTCGATGCATCCGGCACGGCCCCGCCCCTCGCGACGGCCGGCAGCAACGACCTTCAGAGTGATGACTTCTCAGGCGGCGGCTTCGGCCGGCTCGAAACCGTCCGCAACAAGATCTTGTCGAACGGAGCGACGGACCTCAATGGACCCGATTCGGACGGATCAGTCTCATGGAACTTCGACCAGACGATGTGGGAGTTGGATATCAACACGACTCCCGCGGGCGGCAACTTTGATTTTTACTCCACGGTTTATCACGAACTGGTCCATGCCTTGGGCTGGCTGGACACGGCCGATGCGGCCACGGGGGCTGATTCCTTCGGCGGTGGCCTGTCCGGGGGAGATCCGGGCGAATGGAACATGTATGATCAGTTCCTCTCGGACAGAACAGGCACTCGTTTCATTAACGGTACTACCTTCATCAACGACGACCCAGAGGGCTTCACCCGCGAGGCCGTCGGCGGCACCAGCGCTGGCTTCGCCGGAGGCCTCTTCTTCGCGGGACCGAACGCCGTGGCGGCCAATGGTGGCAGCCCGGTGGGACTGTATACCCCGGAGGAGTTCGAGGAAGGCAGCAGCATCGGTCACCTTGACGATGAAAATCCTGCCTTGGCGGGACTGATGCTGTTGGCAGCGACCGCGCCCGGTCCCAGCGCCCGAACCTTTAGCGACATCGAGATCGGCATGCTGCAGGACCTCGGATACACCATGATTCAACAGATCAGCCCGCAGTTTGTGAGCGGTGCGTTTGACGCCGCGGGATTCCAGGCAGTGATCTCGCCCGGGTCCGTCGTGGCGATCGGCGGGTTCTTCACCGACGAGACAGCGGTAGCCGACAGTATCCCCCTCAGCGTAGATCTCAACGGCTTCTCGGCGTCGTTCACCGGTATCGATGGCGAAGAAATCTGGGGCGCGCCGTTCGGCGTGTTTGACGGGGCCTTTGACCAAGCCAACGTACACGTGCCGTCGAATCTGGATGTGAGCGGCGGCAAGGTCGACGTGAGAGTATATCGGTCCGAGAACGGCGCCAAGCAAGCCTTCGCGACTGGGCCGTTTGAGGTCAACGCGACCCTGGCATCCCCAGGGATTTTCACCTTCGACTTCGGACCCGGCCGGGCGATCGTGCAGAACCTCGACGGTAGTTTCGCCCAGCCGGCGGATTCCCTGGGAGCGACACCGGCCGCGCCGGCTCCCATCGGTGGCGTGATCATTATCTGGTCGAACGGGCTGGGTCCGGTTCCCATGCCGCCCGCGACGGGGGATGTTCCCGGCTTCGACGAAGAAGGGAACGCGGTTCTGCTCGTCCCGACCAAGGTCGTGCGAGTGTTTATCGGGGGCCAGCTCGCCCAGGCTTTCCCCGTTCTGCATCCGACGCTCGTCGGCGTGAACCAAGTCAATGCCGTGGTTCCAGGCGGGATAACCCCAGGCGATGCCGTACCGATCGTGATCGAAGTCGATTGCGGCGACGGCAACGTTTTCCGCAGCCGCGACGACGTGACGATCGCGGTCGGGCCTGCGCCGTAGAGTTAACCGGCAGCTCTTCCCCACGCGACTGATTGCGGCTTGGGGCTCACTCAATCGCTTGACTGAACCAAGAGGCTAGGGGATCTTCTCGTAATCGCCTGCTTGCTGCCAGAGCGGAAACCCTAAGCCGTCTTCGTCGAACACGATCTCGCCGTCGCGCACGGTCAGCACGCAGCGCACGCGCTTCGTGCCGATCAGCTTCTTCTTCCAGGCGTCTTTGAGGGCGAACGCTCCCCTCTCGTAACGAAGCACCGCAATGTCGGCGACCTTGCCCTCGCCGAGCGTGCCCAACTCAGGGAAGCGTTTGATCGCTTTCGCCGGGTTGACGGTGGACCGCTCGATGGCATCGGGCAACGCCATGCCGAGGTTCATCAACTTTGAGATGCAGTTCGGCATGTCCGACTCGGTGGTAAAGATACTGATGCCGTGGAGGTCGGTGCTGATCGTGTCAGGTGGAAAACCGTCCGCCATGGCCTTGGTGGCGACCGGCCAGAGGAAGCTGCCCGCGCCATGCCCCATGTCGAATAGCACGCCGCGGCGGCGGGCTTCGCGCATGTAGGGCTGCACCTTCCCGGAGAAGCGGCTGACCACCTCGACTTGCCGGTCGTTGTAGAAGTGCGTGTGCATGTCGCCGGGACGGAGAATGTCGAGCACCTTCGTGCGCGTGTCGCGGTCATACTTCGTCAGGATGTGGTTGTCGAGAATCACGGGCGTGTTCGAGAGTCGTCCGGCCTCGACGGCGCGCCGCACCGACACCCACCCCATTCCGCCGAAATGCGCGTTCTTGATACCGACGATCAGGTCGGGGTATTGCAAGATCTTGGCGGCCGTCTTTTTCGGGTCCATGTCCTCGACGTTGTCCTCGTCGTGCATGCCGCCGCCGACGATGTTGATGAACGTCAGCACGCGCGTCTTGGCGCGATCGACGATCTTGGCCTTGTAGTCCTCGAAGTTCTTCCAGCCGGGGCCGCCGCAGTCGAGCAAGGTGGTGGTGCCGGTGGTGAGCGCGGTGTCGTCGGGGAACAGACTGACGCTCGGCCCGTAGGTGTGGCCGTGCAGGTCGATCAGGCCGGGCGTCACGTGGAGCCCTGAGACGTCCACCGTCTTCTTCGCCTGTTCGGCCGGGATGTCGGGCGCGACTTTCGCAATGGTGTTGCCGCTGATGGCGATGTCGATCACCCGGTCGATCTCGCTAGCCGGGTCGATCACGTGGCCGCCCTTGAGGAGGAGATCGTAGGTTTGGGCGTTTGAGGTAAGGGAGACAACGAAGGCGAAGAGCAGGAGGGGCAAGAGGGCTCGGCGCCGCAGAGAGGTTCGGTGCCACGACGAGACACAGGAGCCGAGACGAGTCTCGGCTCGGCACGCTGAGAGTATGCGCCACAGCTTGGCTGCGATGCCGTTCATGAAAGGCTCCGCGGGCAGGAACAGTCTACGCTTTCGCGGCCGCCTCTTTGACAATCTCGTTGATGCGCTCGGCAATGAGAATCTCCTGGCCCGGCTCGATCTGGTAGGGGAAAATCCCGAGACCCTTCCATGACGGCCGGAACCGCGTCATATCGCTGGCCTCGATGGAGGGATCGCCGTGACGAAGCTCGTGCAGCATCTGCTCGAGCGATAGGCCCAGCCCTGTCTCATCCCATTGCACCGATAGTCGCGGCGAGTGGCTGTAGTCGTTGTTGGGAATGAACTCGGTATGGACGGTCGGTAGGCCCTTGAGCCGTTCCGCGAGGCGATTGAGCTTGGCGTAGTGTTCGCGGCGAATGGCGGCGTTATCCTGCTTGAGATAGAGCTCTACCGCTGCCAGCAGCCCCACGATCTCTTCCTTGCCCACCTTGGCGATGCGGGCGAGGTAATTGTTGGGAGCCGCGTTGGCGTAGGCCTTGCGGATCCACTCTTTCTTGCCCATCAAGATGCCGGTGCACTGGGGACCGCGCAGGTTCTTGCCGCCGCTGTAGGCCACCATGTCGCAACCCATCTTCGCGAACTTGCCCAGGTTCTCCGCGGGCGGAATCTCAGCCGCCGCGTCGAGGATCAACGGCAGGTTGTGCTGGTGGCTGAGTTCGAGATAACGCTCCAGCGAGACCTTGTGGCCCATGCTGTTGTGGCTCAGCACGAACGCCAGCGCCGCCGTCTTCTCGTTGATTGCCTTCGGGATGTCCGGCTCGGTGTCCACGTTGACCAGCTTCACGCCCACCATGCTGAAGGCATGGTCAAAGGAGCTGCGGTGGGGCGTTTGGATCACGATCTCACTCTTCATGCCTGTCAGGTCGGGTAGCTGCCGCATCTTCCTCTTGTCGTCACCGGCGGTCACCGCGCAGGTGGCTAGGCACAGCGAGCACGAAGCGCCGGCTGTGACGAACGCGTCCTCGGCGCCGGTGAGTTCCGCGAGGCGCGCGCCGACCTTCTCCTGTAGCTCGTGGATCATGACGAAGTTGGTGGAGGCGTCCTCCATCGCTGCCTTGACTTCCGGAGGCATCAAAGTGCCGCCGCGCGTCGTCAGCGTGCCGACTGCGTTGATGAAAGTGCGGACGCCCAGGCGTTGATAGACGCCGGCGGTCTTGAGGTTGCGAGGGGGCGTGGCCGCGGCGGCACTCGAAGCGGCAGCCGGAAGCAGCCACGAGTTGCGGAAAAAGTTCCTACGAGAGAGGTTCTGGAAGAGTTTCATCAAGTTCGTCCTTAGTTGTCGGCGCTCGGCAGAGGTTGCCCCATCGGCGGAAACTCCACGCCCCCGGCAGGGGGCTATGGAAAATAGCCCACGGCTTTAGCCGTGGGTGGGCGACCGCAGAAGCGTTTGGTCAGGGTGAGATGAGGAATCGGCGTGTAAACCGATTCCTCATCTCACCCTGACCTGGAATCCTCGCGTTTCCGTTCCCACGGCTGAAGCCGTGGGCTATTATCTCTTGCCCCTACGGGGCGTATGTGTTGCTGCGACATGCGGTGCATCCTGCCGTACGGAACGTATCGCGCTGCGGTCGCAGGCACGGCATGCCGTGCCCCTACGATTTCTTCGCAGCGTCGAGAAGAATCTCCCGCATCCGTATGCCGACGATTCGTTCCTCACCCGCGAACAGGTTGTACGACGCCAACTCGAGACCCTCTTTCTTGCTGTTGACGTCGATGCGCGGCTCACCCTGCTGCAACTTCTTGGAGCACTCCGCATACGTGAGGCCGAGTTTCGCCTCGTCCCACTTCACGCGCAGGTAGGGGATCGGGTGTCCGCCGGGTCCCGGGATGTAAACTTCGGTGTCGATCGTCGGGACATCGCTAACCATCTTGGCAATGCGTTCCATGAAGCCGCGCCAGGCTTTCTGATCGGCGTCGTGGTCGCGGCGGTAGTAGATCTCGACCGCCTTGAGCAGGCCCATGATTTCTTCCTTGCCGACTTTCATGCCACGGCCGATGGTGTTGCTGTGTGGGTTGTTGTTCTTGTGCGCCGCTTCGATCAGGTCCCGGCGGCCGAGCAGCAAGCCGGAAGCCTGTGGCCCGCGCAGGCCCTTGCCGCCGCTGAAGCCCACCAGATCGAATCCCTCGCCGACGATCGCCGACAGGTTCGTCACCGGCGGCAACTCCGCGGCCGCGTCATTGAACACCGGTACGTTGTGGCGCTTGCCGGCGGCGATGAAGTGGTTGCGGTGAATCTTGCCCTTCGATTCAAAGATGTGAACGAAGAACAGCATGGCTGTCTTTTCATTGATGGCCGCTTCCAGCTCTTCGGGCGTGTCCACCTCGATGATCTTCACGCCCACGGCACGCGCCGCGTGATCGAAGCCCATGCGGTGCTGCTTGGGCATGATGACTTCGTTCTTCATGCCGGTCGTGTCGGGGATGCGGCTGACCTTGTCCGGGTCGCCCTCGGTGACACAGGCCGCCGTGGCCAGCGTGATCGCGCTGGCGGCGCCACAGCTCACCATGGCCGCCTCCACGCCCAGCATCTTCGAGATACGCGCGCCGACGGCACGCTGTAAGTCAAGCAATGGAACAAAGTAGCGCGAGGCTTCGGCCATCGCGTCCCGCACCTCGGGTGAAATCACCGAGCCGGTCAGCGTCGTATAGGTGCCGGCGGCGTTGATGAGCGGTCGTACGCCCAGCGCACGATAGCTTTCCCCGTGACGGCTCGATAGGTACGAAGCGTACAGGTTGCTGGGCCTCAGCGAACCCACCGCCGAGGCGATCCCGGCAGCCAGTAAGAATTTTCTGCGGTCCCAACCGCTGTGAAATGTTGTCATCGTTCTCCCCTTCGGCACTGGAGCGGCCGTCGCTCGTCGTCCGTCAAGACAGCGAGCGGAAGCTCAGCGCCAGCGGTATTGTAACATCGGAGTGGTACGGCGCTAGTTCCAACGGTCAGTTGGACGCCCCATGATAAGCTTGAAGCGAATGGTGACTAAGGTCCAAACCCCGATCGAGGAGTATTTGCACACCACCTTCGAGCCGGACCGCGAGTACTTGGACGGCGAAGTTGTGGAGAGAAATGTGGGAAACGACTCGCACTCCGAAGCCCAGTGGCGGTTGTGCCTAGCCTTCGGAAAACTCAACGAGAAGCACCTGGTTCATGGACGCCCCGAGCTGCGGGTCCGAGTGAGTGAGAGCCACTATCGGATCGTGGACTTGGCGGTCTACGTGGGTGAGAAACCATCTGAGATGGTGCCTTCGACGCCGCCCCTGGTCGCCATCGAAATCCTTTCTCCCGACGATCCCATGAGCGCAACGCTCAAGAAGCTCGAAGAGTACTGCCGATGGGGCGTTGCCCGCGTTTGGCTGGTCGATCCCCAGAGGCGTACCCTTCACTCGTTGACCGATCACACGCTCAACGAGGTGGCCAGTTTCGTCTTGCCGGAGCTCGAGTTCGAGATCCGAGCCGCGGATATCTTCTAACTAGGCGCACCGTGGGTTCTACTCGGCGACCCCGCAGTAATCCATCGCGGCCAGCGCGTATACCTTGGCGCAGTGAGCCAGTTGTGAAATCGACACCCGCTCGTGGTCGGAATGTGCGGTCTGGTGTGCCGGACCGTAGTAGACGGTTTTGACGCCGCCGTCGTTGTCATAGAGATTCGCGTCGCCGACGAGCCCCATACCGATGATCTCGGGCGTGCTGCCCGAGACAGCCTCGCCGCCCTGCCGCAGCGCATTCACAATCGGATGATCGGCCGGCGTCTCGAACGGCTCGCGCTCGCCTTCGATGAAGTAGCTCCAGCGCAGCCCGGACTCTTGCGAGTAACGGTCGCAGATCTCTTGGAACTCGGCGCGGATGTCGGTGAGCGTGACGCCCGGCGTCCAGCGCCGCGTGCCCGTGACACGGAACTCGGCCGGCAAGCGGTTCATGTAATCGCCGCCGTGCACCATGCCGACGTTATACAACTGGCGTCCGCACAGCGGGTGCGCCGGGCCTTGCTTGAACTCCTCTTCGCGCTGCTGAAGCTCGACCAGCAGTTTCCCAACCCAGTGCGCGGGATTCGTCTCGTAGGGAATCTTGATCGTGTGGATCGGGCCGCGGTCGTCGTGCACCTCGATGTTGAAGATCGCCGATCCCAGGCTGGCCGCCCAAATGGCGCACGGGCCCTCGACGATGATCACCGCGTCCGCCGGAATCCGTCCCGACCGCAAGTGCTCGATCAATCGCTTGGGACCTTCTTTCTTTCCCTCCGGGGCCTCGTGGCCGATGACGCCTGTAAGCCAAAGGTCGCCGCCAAGCCGCACCCCCGCCTTCTTGAGCGCGGAGGCCGCGTGCACCATCGCGACGAGTCCGCCCTTCATGTCTTCGGTTCCGCGCCCGATGATCCAGTCGCCGTCGCGTCCTGGCGGATCGCTGCTGCCGATCGGGATCGTGTCGGTGTGGCCGTTGAACGCCAGCGCGGGCCCGCCGCCGGCGCCGGGAATTCGCGTGTAGATGTTCGGCCGGCCGGGCTCGACGTCGTCCCTCTCGACGTCGAAGCCTTCGCGGCGGAACAGCTCGGCCAGGAACTCGCTGCCCGGACCCTCGGTGCAGGTCTCGCTCTTGACTTCAACGAAGGCGAGGGTGTCTCGGGCAATGGCTTCAGCATCGATATGTTCGAGGACTTCTTTAGGTTGCATGGTCGAATGAATCGTAGCAGTTCGCGCGGCTTCTACTCCGCGCGAAATGCCTGGATGCCTCGCACCCGGAAGGGCTCGCTGTTCGAGAACGTACCCCGCCAGCGAATATAGCGAACTTCGGTCGCGCTGAAAACATCGGTCTGCGCGCCGCGCCAGGGCCCGTGGCGGCGGTCGGCCAAAACGAACCACGTCTCGGCGTCGTTCGAACCCTCGACGACGTAGTGGGCATAGGGTGCTGGCCCGCGATGCCAGTCGCGGTCATCGAAGCTGATGAAGGCCGGTAGCTCGTAGCGCAGGGCCCCGAGTCGCACCGGTTCGTCCCAGGCGATCTGCGACGGCCCGACTACGCTGGGCCCAACGGCAACCCGCTCGGCGGTGAGCGCCGCGGCGCTGTTCAAAAAGTGCAGCAGCGTTCGGCGGTAGATCTCGCGATAGCGTACGTTGCGCTCGTCGCCCAGCAAGTTCGGGAAGTTCTCCCCGGTCAGCATGCCGAGCCGCAAGTTCTTGTGGATCGCCAGCCCGACGCGGTGAATCGGCGTGGGGTCGAAGGCGTCGATGCCGAACTCGCGTCCGGCCGGCGCAGTACGGTCCGACCGGATGAGCACATCCCAGGCATGAGGTTCGTAGGGAATATCCACTTCGCCACCCCAGCGGCCCGGCACCTCGTCGCCAAGCTTGAGGCCCATCGCTTCGATCACCGGATGTGCGGTGTTGGCGATCACGGCCCTGCTGCCCGGAATCCAATAGTCCACCGAATTATGGAAAGGATTGAGGTAGTCGACGGCATCGCCGCGAGATGGATTGACGATAGGTGCATCGGGCGGAGCGTCTGACGGCAGCAGCACCGGCACGCGGAACTCGCTCGGCTGGTCGCTGAGATGAGCCCACATGTGCCCGCGCTGCCAGAGGTAACGTGGCCCGCGCTGCCAGAGGTAACGTGGCTGCTCGAGACTCGGCAGATACTCCACCAGCACGGCGAACGAGTCGCCGCCATGAATCATCACCGCGCCGCCGCGGCCCATGTATTCGGTGAACCGGCGGTAGCTTTCCGCGGTCGTGAACTCGCAGTGGTTGCCGACCAGCACGAGCTTGTAGTCGTCGAGCTTCACGCGGCCGAGTGCGACGTCGTGTTGCGTGGCGTAATCGACAGTGAAGCCTTCGCGGCGGGCGAACTCGTCAACGTAGCGGAAGTGCTTGATCACCGCGCCGCCGCGGCCCATGTATTCGGTGAACCGGCGGTAGCTTTCCGCGGTCGTGAACTCGCAGTGGTTGCCGACCAGCACGAGCTTGTAGTCGTCGAGCTTCACGCGGCCGAGTGCGACGTCGTGTTGCGTGGCGTAATCGACAGTGAAGCCTTCGCGGCGGGCGAACTCGTCAACGTAGCGGAAGTGCTTGATGTCGTTGTAGCGGTCGTAGAGGCTGTAGTAGAAGTGGTTGAGCCTGCGGCGGCGGCTGCTCATCACCGTGGGAGAGTAGCCGACGCTGCCGTCGTAGCCGGTTCGCCAGCCGTGGTAGTCGTGACTGCCATTGGTGGCATAGGCCCACCACATGTCAGTCGGCGCGACGAACAGCACATCGCCGCTGGGTTGTCTCGGCCTCACGATGACATTGATGAGCTTTTCATCCTGGTTGACAACCGATGCGTCGACGTCCGAGCCGGCCGGCACAATGATGGCGCGGTAAAGGCTGCTGGGCCAATCGCCCACCTCAAGCGACACGCGGGTCACCGGCAGTTCGTAATCAAACGGCACACGGCTTACGACGCCGCGGCCGATGTCGTCGATCAGCACCAATTCCATGCGGCGGCCGGCATCGGCGGCCGAGGGCGCGATCACAACGGTCTGCCGCTCACCCGGCCGCCAACTCATGTCCAAGGCACTGACGACCGGGAAGAAGTTCTCGGGGATGTTGGGGTCGCTTTGCTGGCGAAGTTGATACCACTCGGCCCACCAGAAACGCTCGTCCTTGGGCCGGTAGGCAAAGAAGAGGACCTCCATCTCCGGGTGGCCGGTGGTCGTCGTTAATTGCAGCGTCGAGGTACGGCTGAAGCGCGAGTGCCCGCGGCGCGCATGGCGCGAGGGCTCGGCCCCGGCGAGTTGCGTCCCGATGGCGACGTTGGCCTCGCGATGGTAGAAGAGCGTGCCCAGTTGGTGAAGTGATTGTCTGGCACCTTGCCGTTGGGCAAGAAGAGCGGTTGGCCTTGCAGCGCTCCCGTGTCCACGGTCATCGACTCGTTGTAGCCCTGCGAGAACGACCAAGAAACCCTGACCTGCTCGCCACGTAGAGGTGAGTCGGGTGCGTGCCGAATGCGGTACAGGTCGATGCCCTGTTGCCGCTCGTACTGAAGTTGAAGCTTGACCGGATTGCCGTCGATTTTGAGGGGTACGATGCCGCCCTCGATGTGTTCTGCGGCCTTCACCGCGCGGCTGGCTACGTTGATGCCGAACCGGGGCGCGACGGAACTCAGCATCGGCTGCTCGTCAACCGGCTTCGTCCCGAGGATGTTCTGCAGGAAGTTGCGGGGTTGCTGGGCGTGCGAAACCGCGGACACCACTACGACACCGATCAACGCAAGCGGGAGCAGATTTCGTCCACGCCGCGGTCGAGTATTCATTGCGTTACGCGCCGACATACCAGCCGACGCCCCCTAGCCGTTAGTGCCTCCACAGTGGCGCGCAAGCAGAAGATCGACCGCGGGCCGGTGGATACGAAAGTTGGTCTCGCTCTCAAGGCGTTTCAGAATGTGTGGAAGGTCGGGCGTAAGATCTTGCTCGTCAGCGCGCCCAAGGATCTGCTCAACCAATACCAGGTAGTTGATGGGGGAAGTATCGGCGACGACGATCACGCCTCAGGACACCGTGCCGACGCGCCGGTGCGTCTCGAGATCCTCTTCGAGTTCCTCGATGGTATAGGCAGGAGCCGCCTGCTTCCTTTTGAGAAACGCCTCAACTTCGCCGCGGGCCTGAAAGCTCAACAGGCGTTGGACTTGGGACTCCGTCAGCGTTTCTTCGTTGTAAGCTTCTATGGCCAGGCTCTCCAGAACGTGCCGAGGCAGATCGCCCCACCGGCTGGTGAGCGACTCCGTTACATCGTCAGGTAGCTCGATCTGGAGGACCATTATCGTAGCCTTCGAAACTCTTCTACAAGCGATCTTATCGTGGCGTGGGGATTTTGTCACCCGGAAGACTTGGGAAGCCGGCCAATCCGACGAACGGCCCGTCGCTCGGTTCGCGCACTACCCCACCCTATACCTGTCCACAGCCGCTTCGTCGAGCGTGATTCCCAAACCCGGCTTGGTCGGTACCTTATAGAAACCGTCCTTCATCGTGAAGGGCTCGGCTACCAGGTCATCTTCCAGCATATGCGTGACGCTGATGCAGTATTCGATCCCGGGGAAGGCGGCGGCTTGGTGTGCTTGAAAGACTTGGTTGATGCCGCAGCGCGTACTGTGCTCGACCCACAGCGGGATGCGCGTGACTTCGGCCATCAAGGCACGCTGCACGAGCGTCCGGCCCATCGGGAAGCCGACGACAAACGCGTCCACCAGGCGCTCGCGAACGAAGGGCATCGGGTCGGCGGGCATGTGCTCGGTGACTTGCAGCGCCACCTTGCCCTTCAATTGCCGGTAGCCATCGAGGCGCTCGCGGCGGATGGGCGACTCGATCGCGAAGTAGTTGTGCAGTTTGACCAGGCGCTCGGTGATGTCGAGCGTCCGGCCAACCGAGCCCCACCAGGCGTTGGCGTCCACCCAGACGCGGAAGTCGCGCGAGACCGCCGCGCAGATCGCCTCGGCCTGCTCAACGGGGTCCTCCCACGGGCGCGCCTTGACCTTGTGCACTTTGTAACCGAGGCTCTCGGCACGCTTGGCCTCTGACGCCATCAAGTCGGGGTGGAAGCACTGGCTCCACCACGTCTGCACGATGCTCCCCTTGGGGCGTGTCCGGAGCGATGAGGAGAACAGGCGCGAGACCGGTAGGCCGGTCGCTTGGCCGACCAAGTCGTATATCGCAACGAGAATGCCGCGTATGCTGTCGTCCAGCAAGTACTCCAAGGGCGAGTGGCCGACCATGCCCCGGAGCACGCCGTTGGTCTGGGCCGGGCTGAGCATCGAGTCGGCGATACCGACCAGCCCCTCATCGGTGTAGAGCTTAACGACGACGGGCTCGTGGTGCGTTTGGTGGCGGTTCTGCAGGAACCAGCTTCGCTGCCAGGCGTCGCGAATGCGCACGTCCATCGGAACGACGGTGGGGATGACCTCGTAGCGCGTGATGCGCATCTTCGCGGCGCTGGCTTGCGCGACCGTGGCTGTAGCAAGCAGCGGTTGTGCCGCCGCACCAATGCCCACGGCGGAAATCGAGCGGACTATTTCGCGTCGGTTCGGAGTTGACATAACTCGCTGGGCGGGGAAAACCGTACTTTCCTTTCACCCCCGGCGATACTTCTCGACCGCATCGTCATCGAAGCCAACCCCCAAACCCGGCTTGGTCGGCACTTCGTAGCGCCCGTTCTTCATCTCGAACGGTTCGCGCATCAAGTCGTCTTGGATGACATGCGTGATGCTGATGGCGTACTCGATGCCCGGAAACGCCGCGGTCTGGTGGGCCTGGAAGACCTGCGCGACACCGGTGATGATGCTGTGCTCGATCCACAACGGCACGCCGGTCGTTTCGGCCATCAGGGCACGCTGGACGGTCGTCTTACCGAGTGGGCCTCCGACGACAAGCGCGTCGAGCAGCCCTTGGTTGATAAACGGCATCGGGTCGGCGGGGATGTGCTCGGCCACCTTCAGCGGCGCTTCCGGCTTGAACTGGCGGTAGGCCTCCACGCTCGCTCGCTGTACGGGTGACTCCACGGCAAAGTAGTGCTGGAAGTTGCTGAGCTTGCGCGCGAACTCCGCCGCCCGGCCGACCGAGCCCCAAGTCCAGTTCGAGTCGACCCAAATGCGGAAGTCTTTCGGCACCACCGAGGTGATGGCTTGGGCCTGGGCGATGGGATCTTCAAACGGCCGAGCTTTCACCTTGTGGACCTTGTAGCCTCGTTCGACGCCGAGCTTGGCCTCCGACGCCATCACGTCCGGCGGCAGACACTGGCTCCACCACGTCTGGATGATGCGCTTCCGGGGATTGGCCGAGAACAGGCGCGAGACCGGCAGGCCGGCGGCTTGGCCCACGAGATCGTAGATCGCCATCAAGATGCCGCCGAGGCTGTCGTCGAGCAGAAACTCCCACGGCGAGCGGCCGACGAGGCGCTTAAGCGTGGCCTCGGCGCGCGGGACACTGCCGAGTGAGTCCTCGACGTCGAGCAGAGCATCGCCGACGCCGACGAGCCCTTCGTCGGTGTAAAGCTTGACGATCGTCGAGTCGTAGTAGTCGCGAAAAATCCCCTGCTTGCGGTAGGCCGCCGAGAAGGGTTCGCGGATGCGCTCGTGCATCGGCACGCGCACGGGGATGACCTCGTAGCGCGTGATGCGCATGGTCGTGGCGGAGGCCGGCGCAGCGGCGGTCGCGGAATACAGCGAGTCCTCGACGCCGGCCCCAACACCGAGGGCGCCTACCGAGGAGAGGATTTGCCGTCGAGTGGGTCTTGGCACACGCAATAGGATGGGGTTGAGTGGAGGTGGCTGTCAACCAGCGGTGCCGGCCGTGTCGGAACGCTATTCGATGAAGTGCTTGCCCGATTGACGCGGGTTCTCTTACTGAATCGGTTTCGCCCGCTCCAGCACGTGCTTGGGGATGCCCGGATTCTGCCCCAGGTGGTTGAACTCTTCCGCGTAGCGGTGACCGTGCCTCTTGCCGATCGTCTCGGCCAACTCCTCCACATAGGCGCGGACGAGGTTGCTAACCGCCAGGGCGTTGAGGGGGTCGAGCAGGCGTGACGGGCGGCCGGCGAGTTCCAGGCGCTTCTTCGTTTCGACACCGTAGCGGTGGTTCGAGGTCTTCATCTCGAGGATCGCCTTCACCTTGCGCTCGAAGGTCCCCGTGATGTCGACACCCTTGAACGAAGCGCGCCCCTCGCCGCCTTCGCCCGCACGATAAGGCCGGTAAGGCGAGTAGAAATAGTAGAAACGAGCGGCGTAGCCCTTGAGTCCCGCGTACGTCATCTCCTGCAAGAAGTAGTTGCCGCCGCCGTAGGGCGACTCCTCTGCCATGCGGCCAACGCGGTAGATGTCCTGGTCGTCGACGTAGTGGACGTACCAGTCTGGGAAGAACAGAATTTCGGGCTTGTAAAAGCGCACCATCGTCATGACCTGGTTGCGCATCTCGCTGCTCGAGATGTAGCCCAGCTCGCCGCTCTTGTGGCCCATGTTGAGGACCTCTTTGACGCCGAGTACCTTGCCCGCTTTCTCGGCTTCGGCGTTGTTGGCGATGCGGGTTTGGGCGGGGCCGAGTCCGACCGAGTCCTTCTCGTCGTTGCCGAACTGCAAGACGTACACCGGCCGGCCCTCGTCGATCATCTTCGCCAGCGTGCCACCCGCGCCGAATAGGTAATCGCGTCCGCCGGCGGTCAGCACGAGGACCGCGCCTTCTTCTTGAGCGGTGCCCTTCTCCTGAGCAGGAAGAGCGAGAGGCAGGAGCAGCAGGGCCAGGCAGGCCCACAAGGGGAGTACGCAGCCGAACGAGCGCACAGAACGGCGTCGCCCGCGTACGGTCACGGCTTGGTCTCGACTCGTCTGCACGCCAAGATTCTATCCAAAAACGTGGCGACCTCGTCGGGGTCATCGAGACGGTAGCGGGCGGCCGATTGTTTCTCGGGGCCGCCCACGCAAACAGTCACGGCCCCCTCGGGCAACGCACGGAAGACCGTCTCGTCGGTCGTGTCATCGCCGCAGTAAATGGGAAGGACCTTTTCCATCCCGCCGCGTTCGCGGATCATCTCCAGTGTGGTCGAGCCCTTGCTGACCTCGTCCGCGGGCACGACGTCGAAGACCATCTTGCCTTCGCTCACGTGAAAGCGATCAGCGAAAGCCTGGGCCAGTTCATCGACGCCCTGCTTCACGTCCGCGTGCCGTGACGCCGGCGTGCGGCGGAAGTGGACGGCCAACGTGAGGCCCTTGTTCTCTAGATAGATCCCTGGAATCGCGCCGAGCTTATCCTCGAACGCCGTCGTCGCCGCACGCACGTGCTGCTTCGCTTCGAAGTCCCCGTCGCCAGTCCCACCCCCAGGCCGCAGCCGCTCGCGGCCATGATTGCCGACATACTCGAGGCCGTCGAGGCCAACCCGCACCCGCACATCCTCCGCCGCTCGGCCGCTGATAATGCCGATATCAACATCCGACAACTGCGCCAGCGCAGCCAACCGTCCGCGCGCTGGCTCGGGCAAGAGGGCATCCTCGGGACGCTCGACGATCGGCGACAGCGTGCCGTCGAAATCGAGCATCAGGAGCAACCGCGGCGCGGCCCCGATGACCCGGCGCACCGCCGTCCAGCGCTCGAACAGATGCTCCAACTCAGCCCATCCCGCGGCCCAGGGCCTTCATCGCGCTGAGCGGCTCGAGGATATTGAGGATCCAGGAATAGATGTTGTTTTGGCTGACGCTCCAGCGCAGGCGCTTCATCCGGCGGCGATTCTCGGTCGGACTCATGGTGATAGCGGCGCGCATCTTGTCGGCGAAATCGTCGAGGGCGTACGGATTGATCGGGAGCGCATCCCCTAACTCATATGCGGCGCCCGCAAACCGGCTCAGCAATAGAACGCCCTTCTCGTCGGTCCGGGCCGCGACGAACTCCTTGGCGACTAGATTCATGCCGTCCTGCAACGAACTGACAATGCAGGCGTCGGACAACCGGAACAAGGCGAGCACCTCGACATGCGAAAGGCTGCGATTGATGGTGAGGATCGGCTGCCAGCTTGCCGTACCGTGACGCCAGTTGATCTCCTCGGTGAGCCGCTCGACTTCCCACGCCAAGGCCTTGTATTGAGGGATGCGTTGACGGCTCGGGGCAGCGACCTGCACGAGCACCATCTTGCCAACGAACTCGGGATACTTCTCCAGGAACCGGTCCAGGGCTCGCAGCCGGTCGGGGAAGCCCTTGGTGTAATCCATGCGATCGATGCCGGCCATCACAAACGTGTCTTTGAGGCGTAGCTCTTTGCGCAGGGACTCCATTTGCTCCTGGCAGCCGTCGCTGTCGGCCAGGCGGGCGATCGCGCCGAAGTCCACGCTGATCGGAAAGGCCCTCACCTGCGTGACGTTCTGCTTGTGGACGATAGCCGAGTCCTCCAAGTCGCGGCGGGCTTCTAACTCACGATCGATCGTGTCGAGGAAGTTATTGCAGTAATTCTGGAGATGAAAGCCGATGAGGCTGTTGCCCAACACGCCTTCGAGGATTTCCCTTTTCCACGGACAGATGCCGAACATCTCAGGGCTCGGCCACGGGATATGCCAAAACTGAATGCAGGTCGCGTTGGGGCATTTCTTCTGAATCATGCGTGGCAGCAGGGCGAAGTGATAGTCCTGCACGAAAACCAGGGCCTCGCGGTCGCCGATGACTTGCGCCACGCGGTCGGCAAACTTCTTATTGACGGCACGATAGGCGTCCCAGTGCGACTGCAAGAACACGGGCCGGGTAAACGCGTTATGGCACAGCGGCCACAGGGCTTGGTTCGAGAAACCGTTGTAATAACCCTCTTCCTCCTCTTTCGACAGCCAGACCCTTTGCAAGGTGTAGCGTGGATCGTCAGGAGGAACAGCGACCTGCCCCTTGCGGTCGCATACGTCGGCATCGGCGTCGCCGGAGCCGTGAGCGACCCAGATGCCCTCGACCGCCCGCATGACCGGATCCAAAGCCACGGTCAGACCGCCGATCGACTGCCGCCAGCGGATTTCGTCACCGGCCATGTAGTGGACGTAAGGCTCGCGGTTCGAGACCGAAACGATCAGCGCATTCTCGAGGCGTTCCCGGACGAAGCGGCGGACCGTTTCCTGAGTTTCCGCTTCGATGGATCGTCGCGAGGCCATTTGATCTGCCGGTTGCCTACAGAAAACCGAGGCCGGAAGGGAAGTAACGGGTCAGGCCAGACGTCCTGGCAGGCGTAGCACGCTCCACCCCGACGTGGGCTCTAGCGCCCTTTGGCGCCGAGGACGCGATCGAGATTAAACGCCGCGCTGATCAGCGCCAGGTGCGTGAACGCTTGGGGGAAGTTCCCCAGGGCTTCGCCGCTGGGTCCGGTTTCTTCAGCGTAGAGGCCCAAGTCATTCGCGTACCCTAACATTCTCTCGAAAATGAGCCGCGCCTGCTCCAGCAGTTTACGGTCGGTGCGTCCGGCCCGCGTGAGGGCTTCCACCAGCCAGAAGGTGCACATGTTGAAGGTGCCTTCGTCGCCGCTTAGGCCATCGGCGGTTTCGGTCAGGTTGTAGCGGTAGACGAGGCTGTTGGAAACCAGTCCGCCTTTGGAGGGCGGCGCCATGATGGCCTCGAGTGTCTTCAACATGCGGGGGTCGTTCGGCGACATGAAGAAGACAAGAGGCATGATCAGGTTCGAAGCATCGAGCGAGTCGCTGCCGTAGTGCTGCACGAAAGCCTGCCGCTTGCCGCTCCAACCCTTATCGAGGATCTCTTCATAGATCTGGTCACGCACCTTGATCCAGCGGTCGCGGTCGGCGGGAAACGAGCGCTTGTCGGCGAGCCGCAATCCGCGGTCGATCGCCACCCAGCACATAAGCTTCGAATAGAGGAAGTGCTTGCGGCCGCCGCGCACCTCCCAGATGCCTTCGTCCTCGATCGCCCAGTTGTCGCAGACCCAGTTGACCAGCCGCCGCAGGTGCGTCCACAGGTCCGAGGAGATCGGACTCCCGTACTTGTTATAGAGGTAGATGGAGTCCATCATTTCGCCGTAGATATCCAACTGCAGTTGGTCGTAGGCGCCGTTGCCGATGCGCACGGGGCTCGAGCCGCGGTAGCCTTCCAGGTGCCCGAGGGTTTCTTCGGTGAGTTGGCGGCGGCCGTCGAGGCCGTACATGATTTGCAGCGAGCCGTCCGGCCCCAGCTCGTGGCAGCGGGCCTCCAGCCACTCCATGAACCGCGCGGCTTCGTCGGTGAACCCGATACGCAACAGGCCGTACAGAGTGAACGCGGCGTCGCGGATCCACGTATAGCGGTAGTCCCAGTTGCGCTCTCCGCCCAGGTCTTCGGGCAGGCTACAAGTGGGCGCGGCGACGATCGCGCCGGTGGGCTCGAACGTCAACAGCTTCAGGCACAGAGCGGATCGATGCACGACTTCGCGCCAGCGGCCGCGATACGTGCATTTGGCAATCCACCCGCGCCAGAACTGGACCGTCTGCTCAAAGGCGCGCTGCCCTTCCGCGTCGGAGATCGCCACGCCGCCGCTGCCGTATTGAGGGACCTCCCGCAGGACGAAGGTGGCCGACTCGTCTTCCTTGAGTACAAACTCCGCCTCCACGCCGGAACCCCACTGCCGCACAGGGATGCGCGTCGACAAGCCGAGGCTGAGGCCACTCGAACGGAAGCGGGCGCCACCGGAGTGGACCTCGACGCTGTGCTCTTCCCGCGCGTAGTCGAAGGCGGGCTTGCATTCGAGGCGAAACGACATCTCCCCGCGCGCCACGCGGACAAAGCGGATGATCGGGTGTTCCTCGAACGGGACAACCGACGAGCTGACCGGCATGAAGTCGATGATCTCCGCGACTCCCTCGGGTGACAGAAAGCGCGTGACGAGAACGTTCGTGTCGGGCCAGTAGAAGCGCTTCGGCGTCATCCGGTCGGTGTTCGTAGGGCCGATGGAAAAATGCCCGCCCTTTTTGTCATCCAGAACCCTGGCAAAGACGCTGGGGGAATCGAAGTTGGGAAAGCAGAGCCAGTCGATAGATCCGTTCATGCCCACCAGGGCGACGGTCCGCATGTTTCCGATGATTCCGTAGTCCTCGATGGGTTGATAGCTCAAGACGCCACCCCCTTGCCTGCACCTCGGCTCCCGAGGGTCTTATCGGCTCACAATACAGGCCGGTCGATTAAACAAGTTAGCACGCAAGCCAGACGCCCCGGAATGTTCTGGGGTGGGATGCCACCCCAACCCGCCGCTTCCGAGCCGCGGGTGGGAACCCGCGGTCCCCTCCAAACGGCGCGGCAGCCCTAGTGGGCACCGACACCCGGCCAACGCAACCGCCCGCCGGCCTCCAGGTCATTTCCAAACCAAGTCCCACCAACACGCCATTGCTTCCCGCGCACCACCCAGCTAAGCTTTCGAGGGCAGATCGCCAACCCGATCTAGATTAACTTGGACAACCGAGGCCAGCCATGAACCACAAAACGCCACCGGCTCCCCACACCCCACTCACACGACGCCGATTCCTCCGAACCTCCGCTGGCACCGCCGCCGCGGCCAACTCCTTACAAGACTGGCCCGCGGCGCTCGCGGCGCCAGCCGCAGATCCCATCTACCTCTCCGACATGAGCCGGTGCCTCCCCGCCTCGGCGCTCTCCAAAAAACCCCGCCGCAACCACTGGCGGCTGCTCGACTACGAAACCGAGACCTTCCAAGGCGTGATGCTCGTGGCGGGCCGCAACACCGGCGCGCCAGAGGTTCGTCTCCCGCTGAAACAAAAGGGCTGGTACGCCATCTCGTTCGGCGTGCGGTCCTACGGCCCCGGCGAGGAGGCGACGAAGCTGCAAGCGCGCCTCGAGCGCGATTCGACGTTCTCGATGATGCACCATCACGAGCGTTCAGAGGAGCATCTGGATGACTACTACTGGCGCACGATCGAACTGAACGGGCATGACGAGGTGGTCTTCCGACAGTTCTGCCGGCGTCTGGTGCCCGAAAACCCCGACTCGCTGGGGAACTCCTGCAGCGGCGCGTGGCTGGCCTACGTCAAGCTCGTCCCCTTGACAGACACAGAAGTGCGGACACTCGAGGCCGAGCGGAAGAGCGGCGAGACGCGCCTCCTATATTGTCATAACGACGCCTGGAGCTACACCTACGGCTACCGCCCGACGACCGAGGCCGAGATTCGGCGCGAGATCGAGCCGTTCCGGGAAACCGACTTCTCGCGGATCTATTGGGAAGCCGGCATGGGTGACCGCCTGTACTATCCCAGTAAGATCGGTCGAATCACAGCGGCGGATGAATGGATCGCTGATCCCTACCGAGTCGGCGACCGGCTCGCCAAGGAGACCTGGCAGACCTGGCGCGAGAAGGGCATCGACCCTCTCCGTGTCGCCGCCGATCACGCCCACGCCATCGATTTGGAGTTCCACGCCACCTACCGCCCCAGCGGCTTCCACTTCCCCGTGCCGCAGGACGAGTGGAACGAAGGCGGCGCCTACGACCAACACCCGGAGTGGCGCGGGCAAGACAAGCAAGGGCGTCCGACGCCGCGGCTATCCTATGCCTTCAAAGGGGTGCGCGACATCGCCGTCGGTTACCTCGGGGAGATCGCCGGATATCCTGTCGATGGCGTCTGCTTGGCTTACAACCGGCGGCCGCCCTACCTCGAATACGAACAGCCCCTGCTTGATGGCTTTCGCGCACAACACAGCGAGGACGCAACGCAACTGGATGACAACGATCCCCGCTGGCTCAAGTACCGTGCGACGTTCATGACGACGTTCATGCGCGAGTTGCGTGAAGCGCTCAGCGAGATTGCCGGACAGCGGAGCCGCCGGCAACCACTCGAGGTCAGCGCCATCGTACTGAGCAGCGAGGAGGAGAACCTCTACTACGGCCTTGACCTAGAGGAATGGGTCAAGCAGGGCCTGGTCGACACGTTGATGCCGTACTCGTCGGTGCGGGGCATCAACAGCTCGAAGGATTCCTTCGTCAATCCGGCCGACGCGGAGTTCTTCTACCGCATCACGCGGGGAACCCAGTGCAAGCTGGCGTTAAACTTGATGCCGCGGCAGTTGAGCGGCGACGAGTACCGCCGCCGGGCGCACGCGCTCTATCAAGCGGGCTCGAACCATCTTTTTTTCTGGGACACCAACGCGCGCAACGACTTCAGCCCCTCCTGGGACGCGCTACGGCGCCTGGGCCATCGCCAAGAGCTCGAAGAGTGGGCCGCCGCCGGCATGCCCGCGCACAGACTGGCGGGCTCGCGTATGCGCAAACTCGGCAACTGGAACCTGCACTACGAAACCCCGGGGTAGCACACCGCTAGTCCCTCCACCACGGGGCCCACCGCCATTCGGACGCCAACAGACCTGCTATTCTTTCCCAGTTAGATCTTTACCCGCCGACCGGCCATTGCCGGTACGCAATCGAAAGCCCATCCATGCAAACCAACCACGCACGACGCAAACTCCTCGACGGTGGTTTCATCTCCGGCCCCTCGGTTTCCTATCCCGCGACCGAGATTGTCGAGGAAGCCCTGCAGCACAACTTCGACTACCTTTGGCTTGAGTGGCAACACGGCGGCTGGACCGAGACCACCCTCAGCGGCGCGCTCGGCGTCTGCGTCGGACACGACACCGCGCCCATCGTGCGGCTACCTGGGCTTGAGCCATCGTGGATCGGCCGCGTGCTCGACCTTGGTGCGATGGGCATCATCATCCCGATGGTCGAGACCGCCGAGCAGTGCGAGCAGATCGTGCAGGCGGCCAAGTTTCCGCCGCGGGGCGGCCGCTCGGCGACGGGTTTCCGCACGGCGCACCTGTCGAACAACGACTTCTTCGAGTACGTCGAAAAGGCCAACGACGAGATTCTGGTCGTCCCGATGGTCGAGAGCCCGGTGGCGATCGGAAACGTGCGCGAGATGATGGCCGTGCCGGATGTCGATTGCATCCTGATCGGCCCCTACGACCTGTCGCGCTCGGTCGGCGCGGCGTCGATGAGGGACGACATCGTCGAAGACCTCGTGCAGGAAGTGGTGGCGGCGTCCAAGGAGACGGGCGTGGCGGCAGGGTACGTCACTAACGGCTTCGACGAGGCCAAACGGCGCGTCGAGCAGGGCTTTCGGATGGTCTGCCCGGGCCACGACCTGTTCGCCGTGCGCAGCGGCTTCGCGGAGATGAAGGCCGCGACAGAGCGGCTGTAGGTTTCTCGCAAAGGCGGTTCTCGCAAAGACGCAAAGGACCGCCAAGGCCGCCAAGAGGTTTGTTTCTCTGAGCTTCTTCGTTGCCAGTTTCTCTTTGCGCTCTTTGCGGTCCTTTGCGTCTTTGCGAGAAACGAACTTGAAACTCCCGCCCCGATCCCCTATCATGATCGCGCGGAACCCTCCCACAGGACAAAACCCATGAAACTTCTTTCGACTCTCATCGTTGCCATTCTTCTCGCACTGCCTGCCTCGGGCCAGATCTTCAGCCTGACCCGCGAGCAGATGATCGAGTGGACGAAACTCAACCCTTACGAGCGCTTCCCCGACGGGCGACCGAAAGTGCCGGCCCCGCTCCTCGAACGCATCGCCGAGTTGTCTGTCGAGGAAGCCTGGGGCGTTGTCCGCGGCAAGGGCTACATGCGCCAGTATGCCGACGGATTCGAGATTCTCAAGCCCGGCCAGCGTCTCGTCGGCCGCGCCCTCACAGCCAAGTACTTGCCGCACCGTCCCGACCTCGAAGAAGTGGTCAATGCCGACGCTAAGAAGAAGGGCCTCGCGCGCGGCAACACCCAGAAGGTGATCGACGTGTTGCAACGCGACGACGTGGCCGTGGTCGACCTAATGGGCGCGACGCCAGGGCACAACTTCGGCGGTGACAACCTGCATTCGGCCATCTGGGGAGCGACGCGCCGCGGGGCAGTCGTCGACGGCACCATCCGCGATTTGCAGGGGTCTTTCGACCTGCCGTTGAACCTCTACTACAAGAAGGCGCATCCCTCGGCGGTGAGCGGCGTTCTCACCGTCGGCATCAACATCCCGGTCGAGATCGGCGGGGCGATCGCGATGCCTGGCGACGTCGTGCTCGGTGACCGCGAGGGCGTGATCTTCATTCCTCCGCATTTGGTCGAAGAAGTCTTGGAGAACGCCGACTACATCCACATCAAAGACGACTGGACGAAGGCGAAGCTGCTGACCGGCAAGTGGCGCGCGAGCCAACTCTACGGCGGCGAACTGACGCCCGAGTTAAAGAAAGAGTTCGAGGCGTTCAAAGAGAAGCGGATGAAGGAGATCAAGGCCAAGCGCGGCGGAAAGTGACGCAGCCATGGATCGTAGAACGTTCGTCAGAAACACCGGGCTCGCGGCCGTCGGTAGCGCCGGGATGGCCTGTGGCCCGGGAGGCGACGACGCCGGCGCAACCCGCATCCTGATTACGTCGGCGGAGCACCGTTTGGCTCAGGCCCTCGCCGACGCCCTCAGTACGAACCACGAGGTTCTGCTCACGGCCCGCGGAGACGTGCAAACCAATCACCCGTTCACCAAGTCGGACCTGGGCCATGAGGAACCGACGAACGAATTGGTGCAGGGCGTCGGGGCCATCGTTCACGTGGCCGAAGCGATGCCGGGCGAAGACCTGCACTCACAGATCGATCACCTGACGCGCTGTACTTACAACCTGTTGCTGGCCGCCTCAGAGGCGGACGTCCGCCGGGTTGTCTTCATTAGCACGCTCGAGATGATGACCGCCTATGACTCCGACTTCCTTGTGGAAGAGCGCTGGCGCCCGCGGCCGAGCCTATCGGCCCCGGGGCTTCCCAAGTACCTGGCCGAGTTCACCTGCCGCGAGTTCGCGCGGGCGTGTGAGCTCGACATCGTAGTTCTCAGGCTCGGTGATCTCGTCGGGTCGACCGACCCGCAGACGCCCACTTCCATTGCTGAAGAAGACGCCGTCCAGGCGGTTTCACTTGCCCTGAACGGTAAGGTCGAGGACAACGCCCAATCCCTGGGCCGGTGGGCAGTCTTTCATGTATCGTCGGGGGCGGATGCGCGCTTCTCCTCCGCGAGGGCCAACGGCATGTTGGGTTACGAACCCCGCGGGAATGATGGGGGAGGTGCGGCATGAAAGTCCTCGTCATTGGAGCCAACGGCTACCTCGGGCCACACGTCGTCAAGGCCCTCGAGGATCACCACGAATTGCTCATCACCGACATCAGGCCGCCGCCCGCGCCCACCCGGCACGAGTTTCGCAACGTGGACGTAACCTCGCTCGAACAAGTGAGTGACGCCGCCAAGGGTATGGACGCCATCGTCAACCTCTCGGTGCTGCGCAGCCACCGCAAGATCGCGTTCGACGTGAACACGATCGGCTGCTACAACCTGATGCTGGCCGCGGTCGAGCACGGCATTAAGCGCTTCATCAACACGGGCCCGCACTTCACGATCACCGGCCCCCCGTACGAGGGATTCGACTACGGCCTGGTCCCCGAGGTGCCGCCGCAATCGGGCACGAACCTGTATGCACACTCCAAGTCGCTCGGGCAAGAAGTCTGCCGGCTCTTCACCAAGCATCACGACATCTGGGTCCAGGAGTATCTCTTCTACAACTTCCGCGAGGTGACCGAGCTGAAGCCCGGCGCCGGCGGCGTGCCGTTCATCGTGTCGTGGGGCGATGCGGGCGAGATCTTCAGGCTCGGCCTCGAAGTCGACTTGGCGACGCTTCCGTCGAAGTGCGAGGTCTTTTTCGTCCTCGGCGACATGCCCCACGGCAAGTTCCGCAACGACAAAGCGAAACGCATCCTCGGCTTCGCCCCCAAGGACGATCTGTCGGTGCTGTGGCGCCGGCCCGGTTGACGGCCCCCTCGCCGCGCCCGGCCCGTGGGAAGTTTGCGTCCTTTTTCGCCCTCGCTCGTCTGAGCTAGTGAAGATCCCATCGGGATCGACCATTCACCGCGAAGGAGGACCAAACGATGACGAATTCCCAGCCTGCCGAGCCTACCTCGGGCTATTCCGAAGGGAGGCATCGGGTTGAGATTGCCTTCCATTTCCTTGATGACGAAGTCTGCGGACGATGCCGGGAGACCGGCTCGCAGTTAGACGCCACACTGGAAACTCTGCGCCCCGTTGCCGAGCTTCTTGGCATCGGCCTGGACGTCAGGAAGACGAAAGTCGAGTCCGTGGAACAAGCCGGCGAACTCGGGTTTGCCAGCTCCCCAACCATCCGTGTTAATGGGACGGACATCGCACCGGAGATCGAAGAGTCGGTGTGCGAGCCTTGCGGCGACGTTTGTGGTTGCGGCGAGGATTTTCAATGCCGCGTCTGGCGCTGGCGGGGGGAGGTTCATCGCGCGGCGCCGGTCTTGCGTGCGCTCGTCGGCCGCCGGGACGCCGCCAAATCCGAGCGTCGCCAAACCGTGGAACCGCCGCTTCAACTCCGGCAGTTCTTCGAGCACAAACAAGGCTCGGCGTCGACAGCCGGAGCCAAGTGCTGCTAGCCGTGACTGCGGCAGGCCGCCTCAGGGGTTCTGGGCGCGAATCCGCGCGAACCCAAGAAACCGAGCCCGGAACGCAAGTGACGGGTAAATCCGCTCGGTTTGGCAGGCAACCGCGGACCTTTCTCAGTCGCCCGCCGGGGATCGGTGGCGTGGTTGGATCCATCTGCGTTGGGCCGAAGGAACTGCGGATTTCCATCCGCGGCTCGGTTGTGGCGGGGGGCTCGCCGCTGCTTGTCGGGCTGTTAGGCTGAAAACAAAGTCGACATGACTTCCAACACCAGCACCGCCTGGCGCGAGTTCCACCCTCAACTGAGGCGCTACATCAACGTGCGGGTCGGCAACCAGGCCGACGCGGAAGACATCCTCCAGGATGTCTTCCTCCGCGTCCATCAGCGCCTCGACTCGCTGCGGTCGGAAGAGAATCTACGCGCGTGGATCTTCCGCGTGGCGCACAATGCCGTGATCGACCATCTACGGCGTCGCCGGCCCGAAACCCCCGCCGACGGCGTCGAACCCGCCTCTCACAACGTTGCCAACACCAGCAACCCTCACGACCTGACGCCCTGCCTCGGGCCCGCCATGGAGCAGTTGCCAAAGAACTACCGCCAGGCGCTCCAACTCACCGACCTCGGCGGACTGACACAAAAAGCGGCGGCCGATGTACTGGACCTCTCTTTCTCGGGCATGAAGTCGCGTGTGCAGCGCGGGCGTGAAAAGCTCAAGTCGCTATTAGAGGACTGCTGTGATATCGAAGTCGACCGCTACGGCAACGTGTTGAATCGCTCACCTCGCGCAACGTCTCTCGAGAGGGTGGGCTCCCGCAGCCCAGCAACCCAACCTTGCCCCTGGGATTGTTCCTAGGCAGGCATTTCGTACCCTCTCGCGCGCGGCGCAGGGCTCTTCGAGCCCCGCGGCGTTTCGCCCTTTTCAAAGGCCGTTACACAACCAGGCGAGGGCTCCAGTTTTGGCGAGGCCGGCGCACTGACACCGGCGCACGGGCGCACGTGGCGGGGCGCGAGGCTTATAATTGAGGCTGTCCCGGTTTTAGTCGGTGCAACAGCTGATGGGCCAAGTTGCTCACGTTGCAGCGGGCGATATCGCAAATTTTCCTAACAACCCGCATCCAGCCCTCCAGGTTTTCGGCAGCAGCGCAGGAAACGCCCAGGTTGTTGCAGGCAACCCGTTCTACGGTGTATTATCACGCTGCTGGAGGTCCCAATCGGATATTCCGGCTTTGGCGCAGCTGGTGAGATGGAAGGAGTGCAAAAGCGATGAATGACAGCGAACCTTATGCTCGGCCTGCTGAGACAGAAACAGATGAGTTGGGGAAAGCGAGAGAGATACTTCTTGATATGCTCCGGCAGCAGGAGGGATGCGTGAGTACTCGGGTCCTGCGAAGACACTTTGAGGCGAAAGGGATTCCTAACGTTACCGAGATCATTGCAAAGCTAAAGTTCTACGAGCTGGACGACACTGGCCCGGACAGCGAGGCTCGACACTATCATCGTGGAAGAAGCTTCTACTCCGAGGAAGCCCATCGGCAACTTGAGGAAAACACTAGAGCTGCGGCAGACGCTGAAGCAGAGGAAGCAGACGCCGAACCTCCAGATGCCAAGACACCCGCACCTCCACGTGAGTATCGCCAGGATGAGGCGCGGCTTGTCACATACGTAAAAGGTAGGTTGGATGATCTATACGCAACAGAATTTGGGCCAGAGTGTGACTATGTTTTCGATGTCCATAACGATCGCGCAGGTAGCGGCTACGAAAACGTTGATCTCATTGCGGTACACTGGCGTTCTGACGAAATAATTGAGTTGGTGACTGTAGAGGTTAAGCTTGACTTTAACGTTAGGCTTGTTCAACAGGCCGCTAACTATGTTCGCTTTTCGGATCGTGTTTGGATTGCGGTGCCTGTGGCCGCACAACTCGTCGACGCGGCGGCGGAACTAAGAGAACTAGATCCCCTTCTGTTCGAACACATTGTCGAGCTTGGGATGGGAATACTAGCGTGCCGCCGAGGACGAGGAGGAAGCTTTGAGGTTGTTCCAGTTCATTGGCCACGCTTGCAGAAGCCGGACCGGCTTGAGAAAGCTGAACTCCTGGAGCGGCACCGAGGGATCTTCGAGGAGGCCTGCATAGTGGCGCCGCGGGAATCCCAAAAGTACCCGAAGATGCAGCTATGATACCGGCCAAAGGGGACAGCGCGGCGAAGTCGGAAATGACGTTCGGGGCTGTGGCGTCGAAGCCCACCACGTCGAGCATGCCGGCGTCGTTGGGGTCGGCGATGCTGAAGCCGTTGGACGCCATCCCAACGACCACCAGCTTGGCCGGGATCCCCATGCGCTCGCGGTACTGTTTCAGCGCCTGGGCGGGGTGGATCTTTCCCGCCCACGTTTCGCTGTCCGTCAGCACGACGAAGCAATCCGCCGGGATCTTGCGTGCCATCGCGTCGAGCATCGGCAGCAATCCTCCTCCGAGACCGCCTTGGCGTCAGCGGCTACACAGTCGCGGTGAGCTACCTCTCTAAGTCGTCCGATCCGAGCGACATCTGAACAAACGTGCCAAGTTCTTGGGGGGCGGGCTGCTGTGGAGCCTCGTCGAACAGACGTTCGGCGTTACGGCGGCGAGTGCCATCTCCTTCGCCCCTGCCGGGGCTGTCTGGCCTTTTCGGCGTTCGCTTCCCACGGCTTGCGCCATGGGCTACTATCAGGTACTTGAGCCCTGGAGGGGCGCAGGAAAAGTTTCCAAAGCCATACCTCCAGCGAGCTGCGGAGCTTCAAGGGCTCGGCGTCAACTCGGATTTCACAAAACTACCCTGGAACCAATGGCGGACCAAGCACTACGAAACCACGAAACGACGCCACTCGATTCCGACCGGCTGTGAACTCACGCATCACGTCGGGCTTTCGGAACTTGCTCGCTGCGCTGCTTGGCGATGTTCGCCGTCAAGCCCGCGTAGGCCCGGGTTCAAATCCCCCCGGGCCAGATGAGGCTTCGCGTCGTTCCGCGGAACTGCCGTTCCCGGCACGCCTCCTGCCGGTTGTTGCGGTCCTCGTGGCCCTCGTCGCGCCCGCCAGTGCAGACCGTATGGAGGGGGAACTGATCGTCACCGTTCACGACCCCGCCGGCCTCCCGGTGCCCGCCCGAGTCGAACTGCTGAGCTGGGTCTCGCAGTTTCGAACCGCACAGGCCGCCGACAGCTCCGGGACGGCCCACTTCAAGCGGCTGCCGTTCGGACTCTACCGGCTGCACGTTCGCCGGCCCGGCTTCCAACCCGTCTCCGCTGAAATGTCGGTCCCCTCGGAGGTGCCGGTCCAACGAACGGTTGTGTTGCAGGTCGAGGAAGTCGCGACGTCCATCACGGTCGAGGAGAGCGCGCCCTTGCTCGATCCGCAGGAAGCGAGAATGGTCCTCCCCATCGGACGCGAGCACATGGACCAGCAACCGTTCGCCACCCTCGGGCGCGGCATGACCGAAGCGGTCAACGAGTTGCCCGGCTGGCTGCTCGAGGCCAACGCGGTCCTCCACCCGCGCGGGTCGGAGTACGACACTCAGTACGTGATCGACGGCGTCCCACTCTACGACAACCGCTCGATCAGCTTCGTGCCCGCGTTCGAGGTGGACGAGTTTGAAGCAGCCCATGTCATGACGGGGCACCTGCCGGCCGAGTTCGGTCGCCGCCTCGGCGGCGTGATCGAGTTGCACTCGCGGCGCGCGGCCGAGGTCGGGCATCATCCCGAGTTCTTCGTCCAGGGCGGCAGCCACGATACGATCAACGGCGCCTTCTCGCACCTCTACTCGCGCAACGGGACCAGCTTTTCGGCCGGCGTTCGCGCGGGGCACACAAACCGCTACCTCGACCCTCCCTCGCTGGAGAACTTCACCAACAAAGCTAGCTCAGCCGGCGCGAACGGCCGTTTCGAGAAGGACGTCACCGAGCACGATCGGCTCAGCCTGTACTTCCGGTCGAATCGGGTCGGCTTCCTCGTGCCGAACGACTTAGAGCAGCAGGCCGCCGGGCAGCGCCAGGACCGGCGCGGCGCTGAAACCGCGGGCCAGATCCACTATCAGCACGTCTTCTCCGCCCGCACGCTCGGCGCCGTCCGCGGTATGGTCCGCAACGTGAGCGCAGACCTGTGGAGCAACCCCCTCTCGACGCCGGTATTCGTGGAGCAGGACCGTGAGATTCGCCAAGGGGTGGTTTCCGGCACGCTGTCGGTGCAGGGCGAACGGCACGCGCTCAAGCTCGGCGGCGACGCGCGCTTTACGAGGCTGACCGAGAACTTTCTCTTCGCCCAGAGCAACGCGTTGCCCGACATTGATTTCCTGTTCAACCAGAGCCGGCGCGGGACCGACGTGGGCCTGTTCGTCCAGGAGCGGCTGCACCTCGGCGACTTTGTCGTGGACGCCGGGCTGCGCTTCGATCACCATCGGCTGCTGATCAACGACTCCGCGTTGAGCCCGCGGGCCGGCTTGTCGTACTACTGGCGTAACGCCGACTTGCTGTTCCGCGGCTCGTACGACCGCGTCTTCCAGATTCCGCCCTTCGAAAACCTGCTGCTGAGCAGCTCGGTGACTCCGAGCAATCTCGACGACGTGGAAGGAGCCATACCGGTGCCGGCCGGCCGCGCCCATTTCTATGAAGTGGGCATCCGCAAAGCATTGTTAGACCGGTTTCGCTTGGACGTCAGCCACTACTGGCGCAACTTCAAGAACTTCTACGACGATGACGTGTTTCTCAACACCGGCGTCGGTTTCCCCATCAGCTTCGACAGCGCGCGCGTCGAAGGCACCGAGGTGCGTCTGGACCTGCCGCGCTGGCAAGGCATCACTTCGTTTGTGAGTTACACCAACATGCTCGGCACAGCGAATTCGCCCGTCACCGGCGGCCTGTTTATTCAGGGCGGTGAAGCCGAGGAGTTGCTCGACGTGGCGAAGGCCTTTCCGATCACACAAGACCAGCGCAACACCGTCACGGCGATGGCGCGCTTCGAGCCGCACTCGCTCGTGTGGGTTTCGGTCCGTGGGCGCTACGGCAGCGGGCTGCCGGTCGAGCTTGAAAACGATGGCAGCGCAGAGGAGAATCTGTTCGAAGGAATCCCCCCGCGGATCCTCGACCAAGTGAACGTCGAGCGCGGCCGCGTCGAGCCCAACTTCAACCTGGATTTTTCCGTCGGCACGCGGCTCTGGAATGAAGGATCGAAGTCACTGACCCTGCAACTCGACGTCATCAACACCACCGACCGCTTCAACGTGATCAACTTCACCGGCCTGTTCTCGGGAACGGCCCTCGCCCCCGGCCGCATGGTTGGTGTCAAACTGCGCACGCGGTTCTAACGCCGCCGGGTTCAGTCACGGCGCACGTCGAAAGTAATCTCTTTCCCTGCCCCATGCCGAGCCTTCACGTATTTCAGGTACTGCGTCCAGTAATCGGGGTGCAGCACCCAATCCTCGCGGAGCCCTTCATTGAGCGCTCCCACCTCGAGCACGCACGGCTCGGCGCACGTACCCATCCTCGCCGCCAGTTCCGCCTCCCGCTCCCGCAACACCTGCGCATTGTGGGACTTGATCTCGTAGATGAAAAACAACTGGTACAAATACCCGGCGAGTAGAACCGCCAGCCCAAACGCCACCACCCGCCGAGCCCACCCTTCTCGCGCCGCTCGTAGCCCTAGCCACGCCACGATCGCCAGAAACAGAACCTGCGACCCATAGATCGCCCGAGGCGCTGGATACGCCAGAACCCAATAGGCCGCCGTCGACGCAAAACACAGCGCCAACATCCAAAGGCTGTTCCACCGAACCCGCTTCCACGCCAAGCACGCCAAAACGATCACCAACCCAAACTGCGCCGCCGTGGCGATCTCGTTCGTGTCCGCGGCAAAGAACCGCACGTGGAACAGTTCCTTGAACGTATCCGCCACTTTGCCCTTCATGTGGGCAGGATCGAAGTTCGTGATGTGGTGGTACGGCCCCAAGCTAAGCGACACGGCCCAACGCACCGCGAGAGTCGCGATGAGTGCCGCCGCCCACACCTTGACGGGATGCAACCACTCCCGTCTCCCCTGCGAATCCCGAAGCACTACAGGCGCGGCAAGCAGCACCAGCGCCGGCAAAACGAACGTCTCCAACGTCAGGAAGCTCAAAGCAAGGAGGACGACGCGATTAGCAAAGCGATTCACCCACAACCCCAGGCCCAGCAGCGCCGCCCCTACCGCGTACGGCATGCAAGTCGGCCAATAAAGGATCTCGTACGTGCTGGGATAGAGCGCCAGAGCGCAGATCGTGCCGACAAACAAAGCCGTCCGCGACGGCGTTTCCACATCGGCGCCGGTTTCGGGCAGTCGTCGGTCCAGCCACTTTGCGGTTGCCGCCAGCCCGAGGGCATGACAGAAGAAGAACAGATACATCGGCGCCCAGGTCTGTTCCAACACACGCGAACCGAAGAGCACCCACATCACAAAGCTCCATACCGGCACGCGATTGAGCCAACGTGCAAACCATTCCACGAAACTCTCGGCATCGTAGGCCGCGGCCAAGTGGTTGTAGTCATCCGCCATGAACGGGAAGTCCACGGACACCGTCAGGCAGAAGAATAGAGCCGTGGCGGTAACCGCCGCAAGGAGAACGCTTCGTGCTGGATTCATCGCCACGGTCCGCTGAGACGCTGCCAGCATAGCTCAGCCGGAGTGGACCCAACAGGTATGTTGCACCGACTTTGCCGTCTCCCGAGCCACTGGGAGGTTCCTTCCACACGCTCCGACCCATGCCGGACCGGTTGGGAAAACGCACCGTTGCGATCGCGGCGCAACGGGTTCTACACTCGTTGTACGAGCTTTACGAACTCATGGCATTTTGCCGACGCATCGGCCTCATAGACAGGCCCGGAGGAATCGCATGAAGGCGTACCTGACCCTTTCGATGAGTTGGCTCTTGCTGGTGTCGGCGTCGAGTGCTTGGGCCGCCGATTCCGACGCCGGTAAAACGAAAACGGCGGCGTGCGCGGCGTGCCACGGCCAAGACGGCATCGGGGTGGCCCCGATCTACCCCAACCTCGCAGGCCAGAAGGAGGAGTACCTCGCGTCCGCCTTGAAGGCCTATCGCAGTGAGGAGCGCGCCGGAGGGAACGCCGCCATGATGCTTCCCATGGCTAAGCCGCTCAGCGACGAGGATATTGCGAATATCGCCGCGTACTATGCCGGCCTGAAACCGAAGTAAGCAGGGTAGCGCGCAGGCTTGACGCCCGCCGGCATCAGAATCCCCAAGACCTTGAGCAAAACGAGGCAGATCAGTGCGTCGATCGGCGCCCTCGTGGCGTTCTTGCTTGTGATCGCCTCCGGCTGCCTGCGCCCCGCGCAGCAGTACTCCGACTTCACGACGCCGACACCGCTTCGCCGGAACGATTACCTCATCATCGGGATCGTGGGCGGACGCCAGCCGTGGAACAACGACAAGCTCTCGGTTCGTCAGTTGGCCCTGCACCTGCGCGACCGCGCAATGCCCGGCGTCCGGGTCGAGACTCTCGAGAACGCGCGACGTCCGCTGGCCGTTCAGCTCATCCGGAAGGCGCTCGACCGCGATGGCGACCGCACGCTGTCCGCCGGCGAGCGAAAATCCGCCCGCATCATCCTGTATGGGCTGAGCTTCGGGGGCGCGGCCGTCGCGAAACTATCGTGGGAACTCGACGCCATGGGGATACCCGTGCTCCTGACTGTGCAGGTCGACAGCGTAGGTGTCGGCGACGCGTCCATCCCTCCCAACGTCCGCCGGGCCGCGAACTTCTATCAGCCCAACGGCTGGTTCATCAAGGGAGAACCCGAGATCCGCGCCGAAGACCCTGCGCGAACGGAGATCATCGGCAACTTCAAGTACGACTACAGCAATAAGGACGTCGACATCTCCCACGTCCATTGGTTCAGGAAACTCTTCCGCGTTGCACACGCCAAGATGAGCTTCGACCCCGACGTCTGGGCCGAGGTGGAGACACTGATCGTCAACGAGATCGAAAAGGCGGACTCGCACCAAGCGAGCAGCCCGTAGCGAAATCGAGGACGGTGACCGTCGAAAGGTAGGGGCGCGGCATGCCGTGCCCGCCTGCTCGACCTGCCGGAACATGTGGAGTGTCCTTTCAGTCCTGCCGCGCGGAGGCCGCCCGGTTGGGCTCCCAGAGGACTTCCGGGACCCCCAGAACTCGACACGCCCAGCGGCTCCAGACGAAAAAGGCGTCGCTGAGGCGATTCAAATAGCCGATGGCTTCTTCGGGCACCTCTTCGGTGCGAGCCAGGGCCACGGCGATGCGCTCGGCGCGGCGGCAGACGGTACGGCATACGTGGAGCTCCGCGTTCAACCGGCAGCCACCCGGCAAGACGAACGACCGGAGCTTCTCCAGCTCGGCATTCGCTTCGTCGATCTCGGCCTCGAGTTGCCGCACGTCGGCTTCGGTCACGCGCGCCTGTTTGGGATGAACCTCCCCCGGGTCGGTGGCGAGGATGGAACCCAGGTTGAACAGCTCGTGTTGCACCCGCCCGAGGATGTCGCCGAGCCGAGCCAGCCGTGGCGCCGTTGCCGCCAACTCTTGAACCGACACACACGCCAGTCCGACGAACGCATTCAACTCGTCCACCGTGCCATAGGCCTCGATGCGAGGGTCGTCCTTGGGAATACGCCGGCCGTTCGCGAGGCTCGTCTCGCCCGCATCGCCCGACTTGGTGTAGATACGGTTCAGCGCGAGCTTCGGGTCATCGTAGGTGCGTTCGGCCATTCCCTTCATGATAGAGGGTTGCATCCCAGGCCCAGCGCAGGAGTTGAAACCACGGATGAACACAGATGAACACAGATGGATCTGGGTGAGGGTCTGCTCCTAGGTGATGATGCGCCTGAGCCGTGCCTCGGACCCTCGGTAACTAGGCTTCATCTGTGTTCATCCGTGGTTTCAATCCGCGCCGATTTGACCTGACCCGCTCCCCGTGTTGAACTAACTATTCTTGCGATCGAACGGCGGCGCGTCGTTGGTGTGACAGCCCGCTCCCCCTTACCCGTGGAAAAACTAGCGGAGCCAGTCCGTCGTCCTGTCTCGGCGGGATGGAAGCGCTCGTGCCTCTCCTATGCGCTGCTGTCGGTCCTACTTGCGTGGTCGTGGCAGTGCCTGACGGTCCACTTCAACTTCGGCGGCAACTGGACGGCGCTCTACCACGCGGGCGTAAGGCGGCCCATTCCCCCATCGCTCGCATCCGAGGACATCTATCGCTTCCCTCGAACGTTCGGCTACGACGCGCAGTTCTACCATTACATGGCTCACAGCCCGTTCTCACCCGAGGATTTTGCGCCCTATATGGACGGGCCGAGTCTGCGGTGGCGGCGCATTTTGATTCCAGCCTCGGCCTACGGTTTGGCCTTCGGGCACGCGGCGTGGGTCGACCCGGCCTTCCTCGCCGTAACGTTGGCCTTCCTGTTTCTCGGCAGCTACTGGCTGGGCGCGTACGCCGTTCGTGCGGACCGGCACCCTGCTTGGGCTCTCGGCTACCTACTGGTCCCCGCCACGATGATCGCCGTCGAAAGGCTAACGATCGACATGGCTCTGGTGAGCTTATGCGTGGGGTATGCGCTGTACGCCGACGCTCGCTCGCCGTGGAAGATCCTGCCTATCCTCATGGCCGCACCGCTCGTCCGCGAGACCGGGCTATTACTGTGCGCGAGCCACGCGCTCTTCTCGGCAGGGAAGAGACGGTGGGGGCGTGCCGTGTTCGCGCTCACCGCCTCAGTTCCGTTCTTCCAGTGGGCAACTTATGTCGATGCCCACGTCCTGGCTGACGGAACACGATGGACCCACCTGATTCCACTCTTCGGCCTGTACCGTCGCACCTTGCGGCCGGTCGTACGCTGGTTGGGAGGGACGCCGGACGTGATCGCCGCGGTCCTCGACTACCTGGCCGTGCTGGGCGTCTGGCTGGCGATCGTATTGGTACTGTATTTGCTTTGGAAGCGGCGCCCCTGGCAACGGCAATCAGCGCCCGTCGTTGTGGCGCTGGCTACCTTCACGCTGGCGATCGCGTTCGTCGCAAACCCGAAGGTCTGGGCCGAGGCGTATGCCTTCGGCCGTCTGGTCTCGCCGATTTTGGTTTGGCTGGCGATGCTGGGTTTGTCGGAGCGGCGTTGGTGGTTGGGGCTGCCGCTGCTGCTGGTCGTCCTGCGGGTGAGCGCGCAGCTTGCCACCCATTTGCCCGGCATTGTGAAAGGGATTCTGGGGATGTAACCTCGACGCCCCGTTGATTTTCACTCTTTGTTCCCCTAGAATATAAGGCGAAGGAGGCTGCCATGGCCCTGACACGGAGACAAAAAGAGGTTCTCGACTTCATCGCGGACTTTCTCGCTCACAACGGCTACAGTCCCAGCTTCGAGGAGATCGCCGAGGGGATCGGGCTGGCGTCGATCGCCACTGTTCACAAGCACTTGACGGCACTCGACAGCAAAGGGTACCTCAACCGCAACTTCAATCAAAGCCGCTCTCTCGACCTCGCGCCCAAGTACCACCGCGAACTGCGCCAGCAGAAGAAGGCCTTGGCCGCTTCACCGGCCGAGACGCCGTTGCTCGGCACCATCGCGGCCGGCCAACCGATTGAGAGCTACCCGAATCCGGAGTCGATTTCGTTCGCCGACTTCGCCGGCAGCAAGGACGTGTATGCTCTCGAAGTGCGCGGCGAGTCGATGATCGACGATCACATCATGGAAGGCGACTACGTCCTAGTCGAGAAAACCGACCGCGTCCGCGACGGAGATATCGTGGTCGCTCTGGTCGACGGTTCCGAGTCGACTCTGAAGCGCTTCTACCGCGAGTCGGACAGCAAGGCCCGCCTGCAGCCGGCCAATGCCGAGATGGAGCCAATCTTTGTGCCACTGGCGGACTTGCAGATTCAAGGGCGGGTTCTGGCTGTGCACCGGCGGTACAACTAGCCGAGGGCTGGGCCCGGTCCGCGCGCTCGAGATCTCAACGGAATCGGCGAATCGAAAAGTAGGGGCACAGCATGCTGTGCCCGTGTTCGGGATCAGGTCGTCCGTCCAAGCCGCCGGGCTCAGCATGCCGTGCCCCCACATTGCCCGCCGGTGGGCGTAGCGCCTGTGGCTCCTGTTCGGTTGCAGCTCCGCCGCTCCGCCGGGCTCCGCTTGCCGCCATAGCTCCCGCCCGGCTAGAATCAAGAATTCGCAGTTTCTGGTTTCGGAGGCTACATGGACATTGACAAGAAGGTGAAGGAGATCATCTGCGAGCAATTGAGCGTTGAGGAATCGGAGGTGACGCCGGAAGCGTCGTTCGTCGAGACTCTCAACGCCGACTCGCTGGATATCGTCGAACTGGTTATGGCCTTCGAAGAGACGTTCAACATCGAGATCCCGGATGACGAGGCCGAGAAGATCCGCAGCGTCAAAGACGCCCTCGAGTACATCAAGTCCCGAAAGAAGAAGAAGTAGAGAAGAAACTCGATCCCCCCGCCATCGAAAGAGAGCCCACGTTTTGCGTAGAGTCGTCGTCACCTCGGTTGGGTTGGTGTCTCCGGTCGGCATCGGTACGGATGCGACTTGGCAGGCCATCCAAGAAGGCAAGAACGGCATCGCTCCCATCACGCACTTCGATCCGGAAGGGTTCGCCTGCCGCATCGCGGGTGAAGTCAAGAACTTCGACCCGCTCGAGTACATCGACAAGAAAGACCTCAAGAAGATGGGGCGGTTCATCTTCTTTGCGATCGCCGCTACCGACTACGCCAGCCAAGCCTCGGGTCTCAAGATCACCCCGGATTTCGCCGAGCGGGTCGGCGTGTACATCGGCAGCGGCATCGGTGGGTTCGACGTCATCGAGCGGGAGCACAACAATCTGCTGCGAGGCGGCCCGCGGCGCATCTCACCGTTCTTCATCCCGGCGAGTATCGTCAACCTCGCCTCGGGACATGTTTCGATTCGACTCGGGGCCAAAGGGCCCAACTCGGCGGCCGCCACCGCCTGCACCACCGGCGCGCACGCGGTAGGCGATTCCTTCAAGATCATCGCCCGCGGCGACGCCGACGTGATGATTTGCGGTGGCGCCGAAGCCTCGATCACTCCGATGGGCATCGGCGGCTTCGCGGCGATGCGCGCCCTCTCGACGCGCAACGACGACCCCGCGCACGCCAGCTGTCCGTGGGACAAGGACCGCGACGGCTTCATCGTCGGCGAGGGCGCGGGCGTTCTCATTCTCGAAGAGTTGGAATTCGCCAAGCGGCGCGGCGCGCCCATACTAGCCGAGATCGTCGGCTACGGCATGAGCGGCGACGCCTTCCACATCACCGCCCCCCACGAGGATGGCGACGGCGCGCACCGCGTGATGCGCAACGCCATGGACGACGCCGGCATCGAGCCCGCCGACGTCGATTACATCAACGCACACGGCACTTCCACGCCGGTTGGCGACCGCATCGAGTCCAACGCCATCAAGAGGACCTTTAGCGATCACGCCTACAAGATCGCCGTCAGTTCGACAAAGTCCATGACGGGACACTTGCTGGGCGGAGCCGGCGGACTCGAAGCCGGCCTGAGCGTGCTTGCCATACGCGACCAGATCGCCCCTCCCACCGTCAATTTGGCCAATCCGGACCCGGAGTGTGATCTCGACTACGTCCCCGGCAAGCCTCGGCCGATGGAGATTGAGTACGCGCTTTCGAATTCCTTCGGCTTCGGCGGCACCAACGGGGCGCTCATTTTCAAGCGGTTCGACGAGTAGCCGCGACCCGGCTGCTCAACTCCGAGGCTCGGCGCCATGCGGATCTTCGTTTGCCTGAAACAGGTTCCCTCGCGAGACTCGGTCATCCGGCCCGGTGATTCCTCGCCCTCGATCAACCAGAGCGACCTCAGCTATGAGATGAACGACCCCGACTCCTACGCCTTGGAGGAGAGCCTGCGTCTCAAAGAAGAACATGGCGGGGAGGTTATCGCCGTGTCGGCGGGGCCGGGCCGGGCGGCGTCCACGATTCGCGAAGCTCTGGCCAAAGGCGCCGACCGCGGCGTCCTCGTCGAAGACGATCGCTTCACCGACGCCGACAGCCTGACGACCGCCCGCGCGCTCGCCGCGGCCCTCGGCAAGGAAGACTGCGACCTCATCCTGACCGGCCTTCAATCCGACGACGCCGGTTTCGGCCAGACCGGCGTCGTACTGGCGGAGTTGCTGGGCCTGCCGCACGCGACGATCATCAAGGAGATTAGGGTCGCCGGCGAGTCGATCCGCGTGAAGCGCGAACTCGAGGCCGGGTGGTTCCAACACGTCGAGATGCCGTTGCCAGCGCTGTTGACGATCCAGTCGGGTATCAACCAGGTGCGCTACGCCACACTGATGGGCATTAAGAAAGCGAAATTCAAACCGCTGCAACGATACACGGTCGAAGATCTTGGCGTCGACCTGACGCCGGCGCTTTCGGTGCAGCGACTCTACGCGCCGAAGAAATCCAAGCAAACGCAGATGCTCGAAGGCTCGCCCAAAGAAGCGGCCGCGCAGCTCGTTGAGAAACTGAAGTTCGAGGCCCGAGTGTTATGAGCGTCCTCGTCATCACCGAGCAGCAGGGCGGCCAGTGGCACGCCATGAGTTGGGAGGCCCTCGCTGCCGGGCGGCAAGCCGCCGACGAGTTGAAGACGGACGTTGTCGCCGCCATTGCCGGATCGGGCCTGGACGCCCTCGCCGCCGAGGCGGCCGCTAAACGGGTCGAGCGAGTCGTTACCCTCGACCACGAACTGCTGGCCGAATACACTCCCGACGCCTTCGCCGATGCAATCGGCCAAGCCGTTGCGCAGGTTGAGCCGGTGTTGGTTGTCTTCCCGCACACCTATCAGGTGCGTGATTTCGGGCCGAAGGTTGCGACCTCACTCGGCCGGCCGTTCGTAAGCGATGCCATCGGGTTGCGGGTGGATGAGGGGAAGCTCGTCTTTATTCGGCAACTCTTTCAGGGCAAGCTGCACGCGGATGTGACGGTTTCTGGTGGAGGACCCCAGTTCGTTTCGATCCAGTCCGGCGCCTTTCGCGCGGACCACCTGGAGGACGGAAGCTCTGCGGCCCCGATCGAGAAGCTTGACGTCCACCTCGACGCCGCGCGCATTAGAACCAAGCCCGAGCCGGCGTTTCGCGAGTCCAAGGGCGATGTCGATCTGTCGTCGGCGGATGTGATCGTCGCGGTAGGACGCGGCATCAAGAATGCGGAAAACATCAAGCTCGCCGAGGAGTTGGCGGCGGCGCTGGGCGGCGAGATCGGCGCGTCGCGCCCCATCTGCGACAACGGCTGGTTGCCGCTCGATCGTCAGGTAGGCAGCTCGGGACAGACCGTCTCCCCGAAACTCTACGTCGCGCTGGGCATTTCCGGCGCCATTCAACATGTGGTGGGAATGAAGGGCGCGCAAACGGTCGTCGCCATCAACAAGGATTCGACCGCGCCCATTTTTGAGATCGCCGACTACGGCATCGCTGGGGATCTGTTCGAGGTGGTCCCGGCGCTGACGGCGGCGCTACGCGACTGACACTGCCGCTCTGGCCGGCCGTTCCGCCCGTTCCCTTTTCAGTACGTTCGGCTATCATCGCGAGAGCTTCTCCCCGGCCGCATGTTCGAACGCATCGTACTCCTTGCCTTGCTTCTGCTGAGCATCGGCTACTTTACGCATGTTTTTATTCGCCGCCTGCGTCCGATAGCCGCGGCTCGTACGCCGTTGCCGCGCGACCGCATCCCCCAGCGGCTTTGGCGCACCTTTTCGGAAGTGATGCTCCAGAGCCGCGTCATCGCGGACCGGCCGATCACAGGCGTACTGCACGCGCTGGTGATGTGGGGGTTCTTCGCCTTCGCGTGGGTCAGCCTGGAGCACTTGGCGGTTGGTTTCCAGGGGTTCGACCACGCCCGGCCTGACGCATCCCATCTCGGCACGTCATGGTACGCGAGCTTCGCCGCCCTGTGGGCAGCGGCCGTGCTGGTCGGCATCGTCGGGTTAAGCATTCGTCGATTCGTCATGCGCCCGCGGGCCTTGGGGGAACTCTCGTGGTCGTCGGCGCTCGTGGCCGCGTTGATCATCGTGTTGATGGCGACCTACCTGTTGGGTTGGCGAACACTGCCGGTGGCGACGACCCCCTGGAGAATCAACTGGTGGCTGCACACCCTATCGTTGCTCGGGATGCTGGTGGTCATTCCAAACTCGAAGCACCTGCATCTCGTGCTCGGCCCGGTCGCAGTGTTCTTCCGATCGGAAACAACCAGCGCGATGCGAGCGCTGCGCGATGACGATGACTTCGGCATGCTCAAGTTCGCCGACCTCTCGACCAAAGACATCCTGGACGTCAACGCTTGTGTTGAGTGCGGACGCTGCACTGACGTCTGTCCGGCCAACGTGGTCGGTCTGACTTTGGACCCAAAGGAAGTGATTCTGCAAACCCAGCGGGGCTTGCTGGACGGCGCCGAAACCCCCGCCGGGACAGCCGCCGAAGTCGAGCAAGGCAAAGCGTGGGTCCGCGAGACGGACCTCTTTCAATGTCTCTCCTGCGGCGCGTGCGAGCAGGCCTGTCCCGTCGGCATCGAGCATGTCGGCGCAAAGATTCTCGACATGAGGCGCGGTCTGGTCAGCGAAGGACGGACCCACTCGGCGAAGCTCACACAACTGTTCACCACCATGGAGCGCGCCCCGCACAACCCCTGGGGCATGCCGCACGAGACCCGCCGCAAGTTCGTCGAGTCGGAGGACTTCCCGATCTTCGACGGCTCACAGGAGTGGTTGTTTTGGCTCGGATGCGGCAACGGGTACGATCCGCACGGGCAAGACGTTGCACGGGCCATGAAGAAGGTGCTCGACGCGGCGGGCGTAAGCTGGGGCGTGCTCGCGCGCGAGACCTGCTGTGGCGAGCCGGCGCGGCGTGCCGGCAACGAGTATCTCTACCTTGAGTTATCCGAACAGTTGACGGAGTCGTTTCGCGGGAAGAAGGTCACCAAGGTTGTGAGCTGCTGTCCGCATTGCACGCGCATGCTCGACGGGGACTACCGCCAACTCGCCTCCTACCAGAAACTGGGCATCGAGGTCGTGCATCACACGGAGTTGCTCGATCAACTTCTGCCTTCGCTGTCGCTGCAACCGGCGGGCGAGAAGCTGACGTTCCACGACCCTTGCTACCTGGCGCGAGGGAGAGGCGTGACCCGCCAGCCCCGGAACATCCTCGAAGCCTGCGGCGCCGACATCAACGAGATGGAGCAGAATCGCGAGCGCACCTTCTGTTGCGGCGCGGGCGGCGCGCAGCTCTTCATCGCCGACGACAAGGCCGCCGATGACAAGGCCACCGCGCCCGGCGGCCGCGTGAACCACAAGCGCTTCGAGCAGGCGGCCGCGACCGGCGCGGCGAGAATCGCGGTGGCCTGCCCCTACTGTCCCATCATGCTCAACGACGCCGCACAGCACGCCGGCCGAGACGATATCGCAGTCGTCGATGTCGCCGAGGTACTGGCTGAACGCATCGTGTAGGCGCGAAATGTAGGGGCGCGGCATGCTGTCCCCACATTCTCGGCCGTACGACCGTCGCCTTACGAGAACAGGATGGTCTAATACATCGCCAATCCGCCGTCGACGTTTACCGTCTGACCGGTCAGCCCGTCACTCAAATCCGATGCCAGAAACAGGCACACCCGAGCCACGTCCAGCGGCACAATGCGGCGCTGGATGCACTGCTCGGTCAGAATCTTCGCGATGTCGTCAGGGTTGGCGTGGACCTTCTCCCCCTCGGTCTCAATCGCCCCCGGCGTCACCACGTTTACGTAGATGTTGTGCTCGCCCACCTCGCATGCCAGCGCCCGTGTAAACCCGATCACCGCGCCCTTCGACGCAACGTAGTGCGTCAAGTTGGGGTAGCCAATGAGAAACGTGACCGACGAGATGTTGACGATCTTCCCAGCCTTCTGTTTCGTCATGTGCGGCAGCGCGAGCTTACACGTGTGAAACATCCCCTTGATGTTGACGTCCTGGGTCGCGTCCCACTCGGCCTCGGTCATCTCGGCAAACGCCCGCCGCGGATAGATGCCTGCGTTGTTGACGAGGATGTCGACGCGGCCGAACTCCCGCAGCGCATGGTCGATCGCCGGCTGGATGGTTTCAGGCTTGCGCACGTCCGACCCGTAGGCGAAGGCCGCGTCGCCCCTCGATTGAATAGCCTCGGCCGCTTTGGCCGCCCCCTCCGCGTCGGCGTCGAGCACATAGACCCGTGCGCCTTCCTCCGCGAACAGGTCGGCGATGCCGCGTCCGATGCCCGCGGCCGCGCCGGTGACGAAGGCTGTCTTGTCTTTGAGCAGCGACATGTGAGTTCAGGTTTCCGGCCTAGGCACAACCGGCCCCTGGCGCTCCATCCTACAACAAGTTGCATCGAGGTCTCGAAGCAACCGAGCCCTGACCGTCAGGAAGCGGGCCGGCAGCGAAGTACAAAATGCCTACACCGGTGCTAGAGCAGAACTACGTCTCGACTCGCCCGAACCGAGCCCCGAGCGCAAGCGAGTGGGTGCGATGTCTCGCCCGCCTCAATCCGCCTCTGATCGTCCTACACTCCTGCAACCGTGCTTGCCGCCACAACCCCGCCCCACGCCCAACTCGTGGGTCAGCGCCCAAAAAAAGCCAAAATGGGGTATCCACTTGACTCAGGTAGCCCCTAGGCGTTGTGGTTTGGTCGATCCATGGACGCCAGCACACTGCACCCAGAATGCACCCTGGGGCGCCAGACGCCGGTCTGCAGGCAATTGGGCCACGAGGCTGCGTTTCGGGCCGATCAAGGATTACGCACGCGCCATGGCCATCGCAGGCTTGGAAACGTGGTGCTATCGGCAAGCCTTTCCGGGGGCCGCCAATGGCCAACCACAGTATGTTGTGGTCACCTGAGTCAAATGGATACCCCACTAAAGCCAAAACCGTCTCATTCCGTTCCATTTCGTCCCACCGCAAAGTGTCAACCAATATGCTCAACCAACCCCCGTCCAGCGAGAGGTCCCGGGAAGCCGAGCTTCCAGGACACGAGGTCCCGAGACGCAGCCCGAACTCTCCCATCCGTCGCTCACCACCCGTGGCACTCCTCTGGCACCCGCAGTCCCACGGCTTGGCCGCAAATCCGACTCTCGCCACGGATCGTCAGCCACTTCTACTCCCACTGTTTCAATCACTTGCCACCCGAGTTCCGACCTTGGAATCGGAGGCAGTGACAAAAAAGCAAAGCTCCCCAGAGTGCCAGATCGTGCCACGAGATTTCGTGAAGACGACAGGAGCGCCGTTGGTCCGCGGATTACACCGATTCGCACAGATTCTTCCTGTGCCTGTCTTGCTTCACGATTCATCTGCGAGAATCTGCGCAATCTGCGGATGGATTCAAAGGCTCTTGCGTCCGGGGTTTCCGAATCACCGCTCACGAATCACGATTCACTCGGGCGCTGGACCTTTCTGTTGCCCCCGACACCTTCGTCGGCGGCATTTGACGTGGACAGCTCGGGGCTCTAGAATCGGGCCGACATGAAACGAACACGATCACGGTGGACCGGCGCAGCCTTTGCCGTACTGGCGGCATCTCTGCTGCCGCTGATGCTCGCCCAATTCCGCGACCCCGGCCTACGCCCCGACCACTCCGTGCAGGTCGAGGTGGTCGTCAAGCGGGCGGATACGGGCGAGGTCGTGCCCGCGCGCATCTACTTGTTTCGCAGCGGGCGGCTGTTTCGCCTAAGTCCCACGGACAACCTGATCGCCTTCACGCAGGACAACTTCTACCGCAACCGCGTGTGGCGGCGCACCAATAATCCGCAGTCGCTCGAGGTGACGGTTCGCGACATGTCGCACGTCATCCTGACGCAAGGCCGGGCGACGTTCGATATGCCGCCGTGGGAGGAGTATCGCCTCGAGGCCCATCACGGGCTCTTCTTCGAATCCGCCGTCGTCGACTTCGCCGTCAAGCCCAACGAGCATAAGACCGTCACGCTCGAAGTGAAACCGATGGCGCCCCAGCGGCAGAAGGAGTGGATCAGCGCCGACGACCATGTCCACATCATGCGCGCGCGCGAGGACGATGATTTGCTCATGCGGTGGATGGAGGCCGAAGACCTTCACGTGCTGAACAACCTCGAGGGCCAACGGCAGCAACACTTCGGCGTGCAGTACGCCTGGGGCCCGCAAGGCGAGGCGCGCATGCCGGGGCAGTCGATCCGCTCGGGACACGAAACGCGCAGCGACTTTTTCGGCCATGTGCTCGTGCTTGGTGGTCACAAGCTGATCCGCCCGCTGGGAATCGGCGACATGTACGGCAACTCGCCCTACGCGTATCCGCACCCCTGGGTCACGTTCAACGACGGGCGCAAGGTGAATGGCCTCGTCGGTTACGCCCATTTCCACGGCAGCCGCAAGCAATCGCAGTTCATCATGAATCTCGCGCTCAACAACCTCGATTTCGTCGAGGTGATGCAGTACGCGCTGATCAAGACCGAAGGGTGGTACGAGCTGTTGAACGCCGGGTTCCGCGTGGTAGGTACGGGTGGTTGCGACTTTCCCGACCCGACGGATCACTTCATTCCGTGGCCGCGCGAGTTGCCGCTGCTGGGACCGGAGCGAACGTTGGTCAAAGCCGAGCCGGGCGAGTCGGCCTGGGAAACCTGGGCCGACGGCATTCGCCGCGGTGACGCCGTGGTCAGCAACGGTCCGCTGCTCGACTTCACTGTGAACGGAAAACGTTCGGGAGCAGTGATCGCTTGGGACGGCGGCTCGCAGCAAGTCGAGGGCACGGCGACGGCGGTGTTCCACCGGCCGCTGGAGTATCTCGAAATCGTGGCAAACGGCGAAGTGGTCGCATCGGTCAAAGGCGATGGGAAGCAAAAGGAACTCACCTTGGCGTTCAACTTCACCGTGGCGGAGAGTACCTGGGTTGCCGCGCGTACCGAGAGCCCCCGCTTGCGGGAGGACATACGCATCTGGGCCCACACAAACCCCGCCTACGTCCTGCAGGGCCGCCGGCCAGTCTACGTGAAGAACGACCGAGAGTCGGTTCTGCGGAAGTGGGAGGCCGAGATCGAGTTCTACAAGACGGCGGGGTTTGTGTTTGAGAAGGAAAGCCAGCGGGAGGAGTTGATGCGGCTCGCGGAGAAGACGCGGAGGCTCCTGCAGCGGCCGCAGCCACCGTGGCCGGAATGAGAGTTGCGCTAGAGGTCGAATCTGCCGCGCATCCGTGACCGTGTCGCGGATACGCCCGAAGGTCGGCAACGGCAATTCACCGTCCCTGGTTCCGGCAAGGGCAACCAAGGCCGGCGCGCCGAAGTTCGTGGGATTGGTGAGGTTGAAGACTACTTACAGCTTCCCTCGATGAGGTTGAAGACTACTTACAGCTTCCCTCGATGTCCTTAGACTGCGTGCAAACGGCGTTGCCGGAAGTTAGCTTACCTGAGAGTGAGCCGTCCGCGGCAACCTCAATTAGGTAGTTGCAGCCCATGGGTACTGACCCTCGGGCGGATCCCCTAAGTGTGCACTTTTTTCCTGCAACCTGAATTGTAATGTCCGGAGTTCCCTTGAAAGCAAACGTACCCTTCGAGGTGACGTTTGCTTTCTTGTCATTGACCGCAGCATTTGAAACAATCTCGACTGTGTCAGCCGACGCTACACACGGCAGACCTAAGCTTATCGAGTCTTGACTCCCGGCGTCGGGTGGCGGTCTTGCGCATCCGCCGTCGCGATCAGGTTCATCGCGGATTGGAGAACACCTTCGTCTGTTATGCCGAAAGCAATGCTTGCGGATTTCAGCCAGTCGTGTCGTAAGAAAGGTGTCGCGGCTTCTCCCGTAGAGAGATGATGCCAACCGGTCGCAGCTACTGTCTCTGCTCCAAGGTCACCTTCGCTGAGACCTCCTGGCCGTCGCGCTCGACCGTGACCTCGACCACGTCACCGACCTTGGCCGCCCGCAACGCGTAGGTGAAGTCGTAGAGATTCTTGATCTCCTTGTCGCCGAACTGCGTCAGGATGTCGCCGCCGCGCAGGCCCGCCTTGTCCGCCGGCGAGCCTGGACGGATATCGGCGAACTTGACGCCGCTCTCCACGGGTCCGAAGTCGGGGATGGACCCGAAGTAGGGGCCGTAGCCGCCCCCGCCGCCCCGGCCGGGGCTCCCGCCGCCGTGCGAGGCCGCGGTCACCTTGCGGAACTCTGGCTTGGCGTCGGCGCCGATCAGCTCGGTGGTGATGTCACCGATCATGTCGAGCAACTCCGTCGCGGCCTTACCGTTGATCTTCTCCGCGGTGTCGGAGGGCTTGTGATAGTCGCTGTGCAGGCCCGAAAAGAAGAACAGCACGGGGACCTTCTTCGTCACGAACGACGTATGGTCGCTGGCCGTGTAGCCGCTCTCGGAGAAGGAGACCTCGAAGTCGTGGTTGGGCTCGATCTTTCCGAGTAGCTCGTTGAACGTCGAGCCCGTGCCGGTCCCCCCAACGTAGACCTTGTTGTCGCGGATGCGGCCGATCATGTCCATGTTGATCATCGCGACGGCCTTGTCGAGAGGAAGCGTCGGATGGTTGACCCAGTGCGACGATCCGAGCAGGCCGATCTCCTCTCCGGTGAAGGCGATGAACAACACGCCGCGCTCGAGTGTTTCGCGGTGGCGCGAGAGCACGCGCGCGAGTTCGATCAAACCGGCAACACCGGACGCGTTGTCGTCGGCGCCGTGGTGGACGCTGCCGATCTTCGAAGGGGCGAGCGAGCTGTGGTCGCCGAGGCCGAGGTGATCGTAGTGAGCGCCGATCGCGACGTATTCGTCGCTGCGTCCAGGCAGAAACCCCACGACGTTGTGGACGGTCGCTTTCTCGCGCTCGATGTCAATGTCGAGCGTAATGGTCATCTCCGGCGTCAGCGTGAGTGACTGCGGGCTCTTGTTGGAGGTGATTGCTTCGTGCAACTTGGCGAGCGAGGTATCCGCTTGGCGCAGCCACTGGTCGGCGACGTCGTTTTTCACGTGGACCATCAGCGTGCCGGCGTCGTCGGGACCGGCCACCGCGCCGAACTTGAGCAACTGGTCTTTCTTGCCCTCGTCGAGCTTGCCATTCACCAGGATCACGGCCTTGGCTCCGCGGTCGCGCGCGTTGATCGCCTTCGCGATCAAGTGGGCGTGGTGCGAGAGCCGCTGTCCGCCGGAGGGACCTTTCTTGGAGAAGAACTTCGGCTCGTAGCGCAACAGCAGGACGATCTTGTCCTTCACGTCGAAATGCGTGTAGTCGTCGTAGCCGTGCTCGTCGGCGCTGGCTCCATAGCCCGCGAACACGACTTGCCCGAAAACCGAACCTGAGGAGGAAAAATTAACCGGAACGTAGTCGCGTCCGCGCTTGAGGGAGGTTTCGGCGTCCGGAGTGCGGACCACCAAGCGGTTGTCGTCGCCCATCTTCCCGCCCGTGGTGACGCTGAAGGGCTGGAGGTACTTGCCCCCAATCGCGGACTCGAGTCCGAGGCGCTCAAACTGTTTGGCGATGTACTCACCGGCGCGCTCCAACTCCGGCGAGCCGGCGCCACGGCCCTTCATCTCCGGCGCGGCCAGAACCTTGACGTGCTCGATGTACTTGTCGGCAGACGTGCCCTCGAGCTTTGCGGCGGCGGTCGAGGCCGCAGCCAAAACCGCGGCAAGCAGCAGGCGGATGGAAAGAAGAAAACGACGTTGCATAGATGTGCCCTGTTGGGATGGGATTGCTCGACTCAAGCCCGTTTGAGGTTTCGCAAAGAGGTGAGTAGATAGATGGCGCCGGCAAGCAACAGAGGTGCCGTGTACACGCCGGAAATCCATTCACCGTGCGACAGCGAGACCCAGATGTGCGCCACGCCGTTGATCAACATGACGACCGCGAAAGCATATCCTACCGGAATGAAACCCCTCTGCGCCTTGTAGGCGAGCGGTGTGAGCGCGAATAGTCCCACCAGTGCGAAGATCAGCAGCCCGATCCATACCGCAAAACTGAAGGTCGGCAATAGAGTAAACCCGAGATCCTCGTTGAGACTTGTCACGGCTGGAATATAGGCGGAGAGGAAGTCCGTCAACGTTTCGTCCGCTACGTGCATCGCGAGTACCACGCAGAGTGCCAGCCAGGGTCGGCCAAAGTTCCTTTGCACGCTCACGGCGTTGTGTGACTGGCGAAGCCGCGGGCACGGCTTGCCGCGCTCCTATTTTGGCGGAACGCACCGTCTAGGGTTCGCCGGGGAAGTCGGTTTCCACTTCGCAGCCGCAATCGTCACCGGCGTTCTTTGTCACCTTCTGGTATTCGAGTTCGTAGTCGATGATGCGCTTGAGGCGGTTCCAGTTGAGGTTGCCCGCCTTGCGTCCGTTTACGAATACTGTGGGCGTTTTGCTGACACCGAGCTTACGTCCTTCTTCAATTGACGCTTCCACGAAAGAACGAGTTTCGGGGTCGTCAAGACAGGGGGAGAGCCGCAACGAATCGAGTCCTTGGGTCCCGGCGAACTCGCCCACTTTGCTGTTGAAGTTTTGGGGTGTCAAGTTTTTCTGGTTGTCGAACACCCAGTCGTGATACTCCCAGAACGCTAACGGCTCCATCGAGTAAATGCAACGGCCCGCGATCGAGGCCTGCTTTGCCCAATTGTGACCCGAGAGTGGGAAGTCGTGGTAGTAGACGCGCACGTTCTCCGGGTACGCGGCGGGAACTTGCGTTCTGAGCAGCTTGCCTTCCTTCGCACAGTACGGGCACTGGAAATCGCTGTAGACGGCGAGGACAACCGGTGCGCCTTCCTTGCCAAATGCCGGGACGTCGCGATTGTCAATCTTGTCCAGGTGGTTCTTGAACGGGTTCTTGTCCACCTCGTAGATAGTGCCTTGCATGATGTTTTGTCCGTCCCGCGAGACGTAGAACACCAGGTCCTCAGACCGCAGCTTGAACGAGCCGCGAACCGTGGTCTTGAGCAGGCCCTCGATCTCCGTCGGCTCGAAGTCGCTGACCTCCACGCTGATTTCAGGCCCCCACACGCGCAGATGGCGAACGTAGAACTCGAGGTCCGCTTTGTCGAGCGCGTTGGTCGGGGGCGACACCGCGGGCTGTTCGCCGGTGATTGGGCCGAATAGGTTGTCGGCTTGACCATGGGCGGCCGGAACCAGGGCGAGCGCGACGGTCGCTGCCGGCAGAAGCCAGCGGCGGCGCAGAAGGGTCTCAAGCATGGCCTTTATTCTAGCGTAGGGTCCGCGGGTTGAAGGTTGCGTTTGGTGTCCTCGAAAGCCGGCCTCGGCTCGTGTCGTAGCGGCGAGCCAGACGAAACCGCTCACGCCACGACGCGGTTGCGTTTTTCGGTGAGGGTGCCCTATTGTCAGGGCGAGGATACCCCATGAAGATCACGCGTCGAGCACTGCTGGCGAGCGCTGCCGCGGTTCCCTTGCTCCCACGAGAGTCGGCCGCTGCCGCGAGCGAGCATTGGCAACCCGTCGTTTCCGAGAATCTCCACAATGTCGAGCCGGATACATTGCGGTGGTTGAAGCAACTCGGCCTCAAGCACGCCGTCTTCCAGGGTACGGACCACGTCGACCCCGACGGAAAGGGCTATTGGACGAAGCAGGACGTCCTGCGGCAGAAGCGCAAATGCGACGAAGCCGGCGTGGAACTGACGTCGATGATGATCCCAATCGGGTTCTATACCAAGGCGCGGTTTGAACAAGACGGGCGCGACCAGGAGATCGAAAACGTCATCCGCACGATCCAGGCAACCGGCGAGGCCGGCGTTCGCACGATGGAGTGGCGGTTCTGGCCGGACTTCTATTGGGATGAGCGGGTCGGGTACTACCGTCTCGAAGGCCGCGGCTGGGCGGGTCTCAAGGCGTTCGACTACGCACGCATCGCCAACGAGCCCAACTTCCCCGAGATCGGCAAAGTCTCGGCAGACGAGATGTGGCAGCGCTTCCTCTACTTCACGCGGCCGATCGTCGACGCGGCCGAGAAGGCCGACGTGCAGCTAACCATGCACCCAAACGATCCGCCGGTCGAGAACATGCGTGGGGTAGCGCGAATCTTCCACCACACCGACGGTCTGCGCCGACTGATCAAAGAGATCCCCAGCCCGTACAACGGCATTACGTTTTGTCAGGGCACGATCACCGAGATGGGCGTCAACGTGTTGGAGGACATCCGCTACTTCGCCACGCGCAACCGCATCAAGCTTGTTCACTTCCGGTCGGTTCGCGGCACGGTCCCGAAATACCGGGAGGTGTTTGTTGATGAAGGCGACATCGACATGCTCGACGCTATGAAGATGTACCGGGACTCGGGCTTTAACGGGCCGTTTGTTTCCGACCATACGCCGCGGGTTGACGGCGACACGGGATGGGGGCACATCGGCCGCACTTTCACCCACGGCTATATTCGCGGTTTGATGCAGGCAGTGAACGCTGGCTAAGGCGAGCGCGTTTGGTCCTCCCGCACATTTGCAAACCGGATCGTTGGTCCTACGGGTTTCGCGGGCAATCTAACCCCGCGTGAAGGAACGTATCTGTCGGGTCCAACCTGGCTCGGACTTCGCAAAAGCGCGGGTCGACCTTGGGCCGCTCGTAGTAGATCTTTCCCCAGTGGGGTTGTGCGTCAAGTTTGAGCATTCTTGCCTCGAAGTCTCTAAACCAGACCTCGTGCCCTGAGTAGCTGGTCGAGAAGTTGATGCTGATGGATGCGGTGACGTCATGCACACAGGGGCTGAGATAGCTGCGTTGGCTTTGCTTCACAAAACGCAAGTGCACCGGCAAACTAACGTAGACGCCTTGGCGGGCAGCCTTGGCGATGCTGTCGTCCAACTCTTGGACGGCTTGCCCGAATTTCTCCTGAGAGAAAAGGTACTCCATCGTCTGCGTCTTGCTCACATCGACTGTGGACTGTGCTACGAGCGGAAGGATCATGTGCGACGGCCCCTCCCTCACGTCGATCCGGCTTAGTCCCAGGGCGGCTTGGTAGAACTTTGGCAGAGTGTGTGGCCGCGTCTTGCCGCGCGCGCCGGCCAACTGCACGCCGATCCGGGTACGCAGTGTACGGAGGAGGTACTTGTTCTCTCCCGCCCAGGGAATCTCGTAGCGGACCATGCGTTCCGAGAGCCCTGTATAAGGGTAGAACCAATACTCCACGTTCCTGTATTTGTTCAGGACGGATTTGAAGCGATCGAGTTCTTCGCGCATCTCGACCACTGTCCGTATATGGCGAAGGTAGAACTTCTTGACGACACGAATTTGGACCATGTAGATCACTCCGAGTGCGCCCAACGAAACGCGCGCCGCCTTCAAATCTTCTCCGGTGGGCTCATGAACCTGAGCCTTGGAGCCGTCGTAGCCAACCAGCTTCACTCCCGTCACGAGTTCCGACAGACTCTCGAGATTGGCTCCCGAACCGTGGGTTTCGGTGGAGATGGCACCCGCTATGGTCTGCCGATCGGTATCGCCCATGTTGGGCAGCGCATAGCCTTGTGCCGACAAATTCTTGCTCAGTTCATGGATGGTTACGCCCCCTTCGACCCACACCTTGTGGACGGATGCACCGGATGTGTCCTCCTCGACTTTCAAGATCTTGTTCAGCTTGTCCATGCGAATGACCGCGCCGTTTGTTTCATCCAGATCCAACTGGCGCCACGAATGGCCGGACCCCACAACCCGTACCTTGAGCGTTTGGCTTCCGGCATCCTCGATATCGCGTTTTAGGTCGTCCAACGACTCGGGATGGTAGTTTTCCTTGAGCCGCTTATAGATGATCGTTTTCGCCCAGTTTTTCCATGTCTTGGCCATGTAATCACCTCGCTGTCGGCAGCCATGGTATCTAAGAAGCAGCGAACTTAGCAAGAACTTTCTGATGGGCTCTCAACTCCTGGCGTCTCGAGCTGGACCGCCTAACCGCGGCCGCGCACGATGGCCAAATAAGTCTGGAAACCGAAGACCCCTTTCTCGCCGATGCTCTTCTAGCGGATTCACAGGCGTCGCTGGTGTTGTGTCCATGGTGTTGAGGCGCTCTCGATATACTGGTAGATGGCCGCGCACGAACCTGCTGTCTTCGTCCCTGCCTGCGCGGCGACTGGGCCGCGCACTTTCCATTCGACTTTGAAAAACACCCAGTGATTGATGCCCCGATTGTTCATCATCCTGCTTGGTCTACCGGCTTTGTTGAGCGCCGCTGACCTGTCCGAGCGCGCCTACCAGATCCTCCGAGAGAACTGTTTCGCTTGCCACGGCGCGGCCATGCAGATGTCGGGGCTTGACCTGCGTACGCGCGCCAAAGCGGTGCAAGGCGGCGAGCGCGGCCCGGCGGTCTCGCCGACGAGCTTGGATCTGAGCTTCGCATGGAAGTTCGTTACGAACGCGGCCAAACCGAGCATGCCGCCGGGGGGCAAGCTCTCCGACGACGACATCGAGACGCTCCGCAAGTGGATCGTGGCGGGGGCGCCGTTCCCCGAGACAGCGGTGTCGAACGAAGACGCTGAGCGCCTGGCCGCGCTGAAAAAGCTCGAAGACCGTCCGATCACCGACGAGGAGCGCCAGTGGTGGGCCTTCCAGCCGCCGGTTCGCCGCCAGCCGCCCCCGCTGCCCGGCAATAACGCCGACAACCTGGTGGACGTGTTCCTGCTGGCGAAGCTCAACGACGAAGGCCTGCGACCCGCGCCGCCGGCCGACAAACGCACTCTCATTCGGCGCGCCTATCTCGACCTGACCGGGCTCCCTCCCAATCCCGCAGAGGTCGAGGCGTTCATTGCTGACACGGCGCCCGATGCGTGGCAGCGGCTCGTCGACCGTCTGCTCGATTCATCGCACTATGGCGAGCGCTGGGGCCGCCACTGGCTCGACTTGGTCCATTACGCGGATTCGGGAGGCTACGAGCGCGACTTCGACTGGCCGACGATGTGGCGTTACCGCGATTACGTGATCGAGGCATTCAACAGCGACAAGCCCTACAACCGTTTCATCCTCGAGCAGATCGCCGGCGACGAGATCAACTCCGGCAACCCGGGAGACCCGGGATCGAAGGGTTCGCGGATGGATTCCGGCGTACTGACGGTTGCCGCTTGGCGGCCCGTGACCTATCAGGCTCCACCCGCCGGGGCTACGACCAGCCACCACCGCCGCCAGTTTGCCGAGTGGATTGCGTCGGAGAAGAACCCCTTGACGGCGCGTGTGATGGTGAACCGAATCTGGCGCCACCACTTCGGCGAAGGCATCGTGCGGTCGGTCAGCAACTTTGGCACGATGGGCGAGAAGCCGTCGCACCCGGTGCTGCTCGATTGGCTTGCGACGGAGTTCGTCCGCTCCGGCTGGAGCGTCAAGCACATGCACCGGGTGATGATGAACTCCGCGGCCTACCGGCGCTCGTCGAATGACGTGGCCGCGAATCTCCGGGCCGACCCCGGCAACCGGCTGTTCTGGCGCATGCCCAGGCAGCGGCTGGAGGCGGAGATCCTGCGTGACCAGATCCTCGCCGCGGCGGGAACGCTCGACCGCACAACGGGTGGCCCGGCGGTGCGGCCCTACATCGATCCGGACCTGTGGCAGTCGAGCACGTCACGCGTATGGGGCGGCAAGGCAGTGGGGGCCCGCGAGACTTGGCGGCGCAGCGTTTACGTCTTCTCGAAGCGCTCGATCCGCTACCCGATGTTCGAGGCGTTCGACCAGCCGGATATGGTGGGGCACTGTTCAGAGCGCGCGAGTTCGACCGTCGCTCCGCAGGCGCTGCTTTTGATGAACAACGCCGAGATCCTGTTGCAGGCGAAGTTCTTCGCGCAACGAGTGATTCATGAAGCCGGACATAAGCCGGCGGCGCAGGTCGAGCGTGCGTTCCAACTCGCACTGGGGCGTACTCCTCGGGGGAGCGAGCTGTGGCGTTCATCGAACAGAACCCGACCGGGTTAGTTGACTTCTGCCAGACGTTGTTTAACCTGAACGAGTTCGTGTACCGGCAGTAATCAAAACGCCATCGTTCAGGAGATGCTTCCATGGATGACGGGTGACGGTCTGTATGGCGGAGCGATCAAGCTTTCGAGTTTCATCTGTGGAAGAGGCCGCTACGGTCCTCGACTACTTCAATGGTTTTCACGATGGCTTCATGAAACGAATCGCGATTACCTCCAGTGATGAAATCGATGAAGACCGCGGTCAGACCTGCACCGGGGTGTTCGCAGTCGAGATCGATTTCGCTCACTACAACTACGAAGATAAGGATTCACCTTTTCATCCCTACGGCCAGATCGTCTCGGCCAGGTTCTGCGAAGTCCAAGATGTCTTCTGTGACTTTCGTGAAGGTTTCCTAGGGAACACCATCATCAGCCTATCGGTCGTCCCCGCAAACCGCCGCAAGGGCGGCAGCTCTGCTACCGAGCCATGTCTGAGCCTGCAGCTAGCGCGCCACTACTATCTCGAGGAGTTTCGGCGTTTCGAACTCAGACAATCTCCGTTGTTTACGTTTGCCGAGGTGACCTTTCGTGAAGAGGCCCCGGGAACGTAGGGCCTCCGGCCGGCATGACGAGCAGGCGTAGGCGGCTCCACATTGTCACCAATATCGCCTTACGCCGGCGGCCCCTTGACCTCTCCCTCGCGAGGCCTTAAAGCCCTCCCGAAAGCCTTCCGATAAGCAGAACAGATGGGACCAGTGCCTTGGCGCCGGCTGATAGGGCGCCTATTGATGGCTGTCCTCACCGTCTTACTCGGGGGACTGCTCGCGGCCACCCTCGTGCGTTTCGCACCGGGGTTCGGTATCGACGTACACCAACTCGACACCCGGCTCGACCAGGAAAGCGTCGAGGCACGTGGCCAAGCGCGGTCCGGCGAGCGCAACATCCTGGCGTTCTACTGGGGCTATCTGACCCGCGCGGCCCGAGGCGACGTCGGCACGTCGCACGCCTTGGGGCGGCCGGTGGCCGAGTTGGTTCGCGAACGGCTCCCGGTCACGCTGCGTTGGGTTGGGCTGGGCTGGGTGGCCGGTTGGGTGCTGGCGTTGCTGTTGGCTTTCAGCGCTGCGCTGCTCCGTCACCCTGCGTTTGATGTGATCGCCACAGCGCTGAGCGGCGTCTTCCTATCGTTGCCGTCGGCCCTGTTGGCGCTGGTCTTTCTGTTCTTCGAGGGGCCTGGGCCTCTCGCGATCGGCTTTGTCGTCTTCCCGCAGGTCTTCCGGTATGTGCGCAACATTTTGTCGGAAACATCCGCGCAATCTCACGTGTTGACGGCTCGGGCGAAGGGGGTTGGAGATGTCCGGATCCTTTTGTGTCACGTGCTGCCGTGCGCCGCGCCGCCGTTGCTGGCTCTGCTGGGTGTGTCGGCCGCGATGGCGTTTGGAGCAAGCATCCCGATCGAAGTGATCTGCGATTCACCCGGCATCGGCCAACTCGCGTGGGAGGCCGCGCTGTCCCGCGATCTACCCCTACTGGTGAACCTGAGCGTTCTCGTGACGGTTGTGACGCTGTTGGCGAACGCGTTCTCCGACATGGCAATCGGTTGGTGGGCCCATTCGTGACCTGGTTGCGCCGCGCCGCGTGGGTCGTGCTGGCGGCCGTCTTTTGCGGCTCGATGGCCGCGGAACTGGTCGCACCCGCCCCTTACGCCGCGCAGTTTCGCGAGTCGCCGGGCGCGCCACCGTCGTCCGAGTTTCCACTCGGCACCGACGACCTTGGCCGCGACCGCCTGTCTCGTCTGATTCACGGCAGCCGCGTTTCGCTGCTTCTGGCTCCGGCGGCGGCGCTGTTGAGCTGCGCCATCGCGGCGGTCGTGGGCGGATTGGCGGGCTTCTCCGGCGGGTGGCCGGAGCGCTTCACGCTCTCCGGCATCGACTTGGCGCTGTCGCTTCCATGGCTGTTTCTGTTGCTCACGGTGCGCGCGGCCCTGCCGCTGAATGTGTCGCCGTGGATCTCGGTGATTGTGACGTTTGCGTTGCTTGGCTCGCTGGGCTGGGCCGGGCCGGCACGGACGGTCTGTGTGGCCGCGCACTCTCTGCGCGACAGCGGCGTCGCGTTGCAGGCACGCGCGTATGGCGCGGGACGGTTGCGGCTGTTCTTCGTCCAGGTGTTGCCGAATCTGCGGCCGATCCTGGCGGCACAGTTTTGGGTAGCCGTGCCGCTCTTCATCCTCAGTGAGGCGAACTTGGGCCTGTTGGGGCTAGGCGTAACGGAGCCGCTGCCATCTTGGGGAAACCTGCTCGCCGAGCTGGAGAACTATCCCGCGGTCGAAGACAACCCCTGGATGCTGGCGCCGGCGGGATTGCTGGTCACCGTGATGGCTTGTCTGCAGCTTGTTCTTTCCAAGGAGGGTTCGACGTCATGAACAGAAGCGCCATTAAGCGGTATCTTGCCGGGCTTACGATCTTTCTGTTCGTTGCCTCGCTGGCCGCGCCGGCGCAAAGCGGAGGCGAGTTGCGCTTCGCCCTGCGCGCCGACCCGAAGACCTTCAACCCCTTGGCAGTTGAGGACGAGCCGGCCGAGACCGTGCGCTACCTCACGACCGGCGTGTTGATGCGTGTCAACCGCAAGACCCAAGAGGTTGAGCCGCGGTTGGCCGAGTCCTGGGAGATCGCCGACGGCGGGCGCACGATCCGGTTGCGGCTGCGCAAGGGGGTCTCGTTCTCCGACGGCACGTCGTTCACCGCCGAGGATGTCGCGTTCACAATGGCCGAGCTGATGGCCCCCGACCTGCACTCGCCGACCGGCGATTCGTTTCGTTCAAGCGCGGGGGAGGTCGAGGTGGATGTGACCGGTCCCCACGAGCTGTCGATTCGGTTTCCCGCGCCAGTGGCCGGGGTCGAGCGCCTCTTCGACCAGGTGCCGATGCTGTCGTCCGAGCCCGGTGACGAGCCCGAGGCGGGGCTGGGGCCCTACCTGCTCGACGAACACAAAGCCGGCTCCTACGTGCTGCTCAAGCGCAACCCTCGCTACTGGAAGCGTGACGACAAAGGCCGCCGGCTGCCTTACCTCGATACCGTCCGTCTCGAAGTACAACGCAACCAGCAGATCGAGATCTTGCGGTTTCGCCGCGGACGATTCCATGTGATCAACAGCGTCGCCCCGGAGCACTTCGACCGCTTGCAGTCGGCGGAGGCGCGGTCGGTGCATGACGCCGGACCGTCGCTGAATTCGGAGTTCCTGTGGTTCAACCAGGTGCCCGGCTCACCGCTCCCAGCGTACAAGAAGCGGTGGTTCGGCTCGGCCGTGTTTCGACGGGCGGTGTCGGGCGCGATCAACCGCGACGATCTGGTGCGCGTCGTCTATCGTGGGCGCGGCGAGGCGGCCACGGGACCGGTTTCGCCGGCCAATCGTTTTTGGTTCAACCGCAAGTTGGCCCCGCATGCGTTCGATCCTGCGTCGGCCGAGAAGCGTCTGAAGGAAAACGGTTTTCGCCGTGAGGGGGAGGCTCTACTCGACGCGGAAGGCCACCCCGTCGAGTTCTCGCTCATCACGAATGCCGGGAACAAAGGCCGCGAGCGGATGGCGGCGATGATCCAGCAGGATCTCGCGACCCTGGGTATCCGCCTCAATGTCGTCACGCTCGACTTCCCGTCGCTGATCGAGCGCATCACGCGGTCGTTCGACTACGAGGCTTGTCTGCTGGGGCTTGTCAATGTCGATCTTGACCCCAACGCGCAGATGAACGTCTGGCTCAGCTCGGGCAGGAGCCATCAATGGAACCCCATGCAAAAGGAGCCCGCCACACCGTGGGAGGCCGAGATCGACGGGTTGATGCGACGGCAAGCCTCCGTGATCGAGCCTGCGAAACGGAAGGCCGCCTTTGACCGCGTGCAAGAGATCGTCTGGAAGCAGGCGCCGTTCATCTACTTGGTCCATCGCAACGCGTTGTCGGCGGTCTCCCCGCGCTTGCGTAATGTCGAGCCGGGCGTGCTGTGGCCGCAGACATTCTGGAATGCCGAGCGCATCTACTTCGACAATGCTGTCGCGGAGGGCCGCGACTAGCCGGGACCGAGTATCCCGGGGCTCCGCACTTGGTATCTCGGAGCGTCGAGGATGCAGCTTGTAGGGGCGGACCGCCGTGTCCGCCCTGCCGGAGGGCCATTGGCAATGGGCCTGGCTTGTTTGAAACAGAACGCAACGGAGCGGCGCCGGGGGGTAACACTTTATGCCAAGCACGCCGGGGTGGACGCAGCGGTCCACCCCTACACCGTGAACTGAGCCGGTAGGACTGCTGTAGCTACGACTCGCCTAACGAGAACAAAATCGTCGTTGCGCCGAAAAGTAACTAACTATGCCCCCGCCCCTGCTCGATGTGTCGGTATCAGTCGACTACCCCGGCAAGCCGGGCGTGCTGCGTGACGTGTCGCTGCGCGTCGAGTCGGGCGAGATTGTGGGGCTGGTCGGGCAGAGCGGATCAGGTAAGAGTACGTTGGCTTTGACCGTGTTGCAGTTGCTCGATTTCAAAGGAGGCGTGTGCCGCGGGTCGGTTCGGTTGGAGGGCCGCGATCTTTGCCAGGCCGGCGAGCGCGAGATGCGCAAGATACGGGGCAGGGAAGTGGCGCTTGTGCAGCAGAGTCCGCTGTCGTCGCTCAACCCGGCGTTGCGGATTGGCGTGCAACTCAACGAGGCATGGCGTGTTCACGAACGCGGTGGCCGCGAGGCGGGCCGGAGGCGAATTGCCGAATCGCTCGAAGAGGTCAGCCTGCCGTCCGACGGTGAGTTTCTCACGCGTTATCCGCGGCAGCTAAGCGTGGGGCAGGCACAGCGTGTGCTGATCGCGATGGCGATCCTCCACCGTCCCGCTCTGCTCATCGCCGACGAGCCGACCAGCGCCCTCGACGTGATCACCCAGGCCGAAGTGCTCGAGCTGTTCGCAAAGCTGAATCAACGATTCCATGTAGCCATCTTGTTCATCTCTCATGATCTGCTCTCCGTTGCGTCCCTGTGCCGGCGTATCGCGATCATGCACGAGGGGGAAATTGTCGAGTGTGCCCCGTCCAACGAGATTCTGTCGCATCCCGTACATCCGTACTCGCGGCGCTTGATCGCGGCCTTACCGCGAGCGCCGTCTGGCGTCGCCGCCGTCGAAGGCGGATCACCGTCCCCATCGTCAGCCACCCCAAGTGTGATGAAACAGGAAGCCGTGATCGCCGGTGAGCGAGAACGAAGCGGCTGAGACCGCTTCCTCTCTACTCAGAGGCTCCCTGCTCAAGAGGTTCCAGGAGTAGGCGTCCGGCAAGCCGGGCTCGCCCTGTACCCGTGCTAAGGCGCCGCGCTCGCTGTGGCTACGGGGCTGATTGTCGTGAGATTTCTGCATGGTAAGTAGGCTCCTAATGAGTAAGAATCGCCGTCATGCCTCCGCCACTCGGCCGAGGTGCAGCCGGTAGGAGATGTAGACGAGCACCATCACGGGAAGCACGAGCAGAGCAGGCTCCCAGCCGGAACTCCGGCTCGTGGCCACCATGAGGCCTGCGCAGGCGGCGCCGACCATATAGTAGGAAAACGACCAAAAGCAGCAATGTTGCCAGATTCTCCGCAGCGGCCTTTGCTCCACCAGGCACAACGCCGCCGCGACGAGCAATGTGTTAGCTGCATAGAAGAAACCAGCCGCCACCGCAAGCAACGAAATCAGCGAGTCGCCCAGAGCTGCCGGGAGGGCCTCGTGGCAGACCGTGTGGGCGGCTGCGATGCTGAGAACCAACGTAGCCATGCTGAAGGCAACCTGAATCCGGCGCGGACGAACCTTTGGTTTCCAAAGGCTCTGGACGGCCGCTCCGCCGGCCCCGATCACCAGTGCTTCCGCGAGACCCAATTCGGCAATCGCGGCCAGTTGGATCACGAAGCCGAGTGAGATGGTGCTGGTCACCCGAGGTACCTGAATCTTGCAGGCGGAGGCCACCGCGGCGATCACAACGTAGCTGACGAAGCGCGGAGCGTCCTGGAAGTCGGCTCGCAACAAGCTGAGAACGAGTAGGACCGCGCCGAAGCCGATGACGGCCTCGATATAGAGCTTTGCTCGGAACGGAAGGTCCAGGCCCAACTCTTGGGAGGCTGGATCCGCGCGATCGCCGAGACTTCCGCGACCCAGTCCGTAGAAGAAGTGCACCAGGTACAGAGGCGGAACTAACAGCAGCCATGCTTCCGGGGCCGGTGCGGTGCCAACAGTCGGAAACAGGCCGACGAGTACAGCCCCTACCAGGTAATAAGGGAAAGACCACACGTACCACTCCCGGCACACGTCCGTGAGGGGCTTGCCTTGCAACAACGAGAGAACTCCCGACACCAGGAACGTGTTGACAACGAAGTATACGCAGGCCACCAAGGCCAGTGTTGCCGGGCGGTTCGTCCGGAGCAGTGAACTCAGCGGCCCGTAGGCGGCCAGGAAGCAGGTCCCGACGCTGAGCGCAAGGTTGCCCACGTTGAATATCACTTGCACCGGAGTCGGCCGCTTTTGGGCATTGAGATATGACTGTGCCAGGGCGGCCGCACAACCCGCCGCGAGCGTCTCCGCCAGGCTGAAGTGCGCGATGCCGATCAGGATGAACAGGAAGTTGAGAGAGTAAGTTCCCGTCATGCCGGGTAGCCGGAGCTTGAGCAGCGAGGCGAGCACGGCGAGGACCAAGAAGACCAGGTAGTGCAGCGGCTTGGCCGACAAGCCGTGGGGAAGCGATGAGCCTAGGATGAGGCCGCCCGCGGTAATCACACCGGCGATGTAGAGCTTGGCTGTGGTGGGCATGTTATCTCCTTACCGTCCTTTTTTCCGTCGGTCCCACTATTCCTCATTCCTCACCGTTGACAAGCACATTCATCGCCCCGACCGTGTCCGCCGTACCCCAGATCACCGAGTTGGCGAAGGGTGAGTCCGTGCCCCAGATGACACCGTTGCCTTCGGGCGAACCGGTGCCCCAGACCACCCCGGTACCCCAAACGACTGAGGTCCCCCAGACCACCGAGTTGTCCTCGACGATCACGTTCGTGCCCCAGACGACGGACGTACCCCAGATCACACCCGTACCCCAGACGACGGAGGTGTCCGTCACGATCTGTACCTCGCCGGTCGCTTCATCGAAGACCGCAACCGGTGAAAGGGCGCTCTTGCCTGCTGGGGAGACCGCGCTGTCGGCCAGGGCGGCATTGACGTCGAGGTAGCCGGCGCCGACGGTGAAGATGTCGTAGTAGCTGGTGAAGGTCTCTCCCGTGACGGGGTCGGTGGCAATGCTCCAAGTCGGAAACGCCTTCGAGGCCGTCTTCATTAACCGGGCCTTGACCTGGTCGGGGGTCAGGTTCGGCTCTTTTTCAAGCAGCAGGGCGACCGCACCGCTGACCATCGGCGTGGCCATGCTGGTGCCGCTGAGGCGGAAGTAGTCATTACCGGAGGTATAGCCGGGCTCTGTGTACTCGGAGTAGTGAACGTTATTGCCCGGGTACGTGTTGGTGAGATAACCACCGTCCCTCACCGAAGAAATGCGGTTGCCGGGCGCGACCAGGTCCGGCTTGACGATGTGATCAATGACAGTCGGGCCTTTCGAGCTGTAACTGGCAATGTAATCGTCGCTTCGATTGGGAGTGGTCCTCGTTTTCATGGCACCGACCGTGATCACATACGGCGAGTTGCCCGGTGAGGTGACGGTTCCGTAGCCTTGGTTCTCAAAGGAGTTGTCGCGACCCATGTTGCCCGCCGCCACAACAACAACGACGCCGGCTTCCCAGGCGGCTTTCACGGCCTGGCATAGGGGATCGTCCTCATGGCTTTCAAAGACCGGGCGACCGAGCGACAGGTTGATGACGCGGATGTTGTGCTCATCCTTGAGCTCGACCGCCCGTTCGATGGCGGCAATGACCCAACTGTCTTGGCCCTGGCCGTACTTATCCAAAACGCGGAGATGCACGAGGTCGGCGCCGGGCGCCACTCCCTTGTACGTGGCGGTGTGCTCGTCGTCGCTGGATTCCTCTCCCGTGCCAACGGCGATGCCCGCGACGTGAGTGGCATGGGAGTTGTCCTTCTCTTCGGGACCGACGCCGGGAACGAAGGATTCCTGATAGAGGACGCGCACATCGCCGTCGTCGTCGTTGTCGTCGCCGTCTTCGCCGAGCAGGTCCTCCTCGTCGCTGTCAATATCGGTATCGATGATCGCGATGGTGACCCCTGACCCTGTCCAGCCGTACTGTTGTGCGATGTCGGCGCTGACAGCCGGCCGGGCGTTGTCGAGCGAGGCGAAGACCTCACGGTCAGGTGCGACGAACTCGACATCGGGGTCGTTGGCCAGGGCCTCGATTTCGCCGGCCTGGACGCGGTACACGCTGCTGCGAATCAGATCGAGCCGGGTCCTGCGTTGGCTCCTGCTGCGCATGACCTTCGGCGACAGTCGCGCCCGTGCCTTGGTCAGGCGCTCTCCCTGTGCGGACTTCTTGAACCTAACGATCACGTCGACGGTTTCGTCGCCGTGGCGGTCTCGCAGGTCCTGAGCGATTTTCGACTTCGGTCCGATGGGCATCCTTCCCCGGCTCGCCCTGGTCATCTGGCCAACCAAGGACAGACTGCTCCAGAGAATGAGCAAAGCAAAGGTGAAGAGTTTATGTCGCATGATTCGTAGTCTTCCTTTCAGGTGGTTTGGTTCTGCCTGCGCTGACTAGAGAGCACACCCAGGGCCATTCCGCCAAGGGAGCCTAACCCGTTGAAACTAAGGTTCTTAGGGATCATGCCGGAAAGACTTACGTGGGACGGAATGTCGCGCGAAGACTGTTGAAGCAGACGGTAGATTCGACCGAAGTTGCTGATTCGATGAGGCTTAGCGTGACCCGGACAGTTTGTCCATGCGAAGACAACTTGTCCGGTCGAAATGTTCTTTTGGCCAGCTACAATACCTGCCGCGGCTTGCCAGCGGAGGTCCGGGACTGCCAAGAGAGCAGCGAGACCGTCAAGCTGCCCGTCGCCGGCCGTGGACAGGTTGTGGCCTTTTTCAGGTGGAACGCGGTGCTACAATGGAGTCGCTTCCGGATACAGACAAGGGGGGACTTGGCTATGGCGAAACCCACCCAGGTAGGCGATTTGCTCGGATCGCGGCGCGACCTGCTCCGCATCGGCGGACTCGGGTTACTGGGCGCGTCGATTGACGGCGTGTGGCCGCTCAAGGTCTCGGCCAAGCAGACCGGCGGCGTCCATCCGCGCGGCAACGCCCGCAACGTTCTCTACTACGAGATGTCGGGCGCCATCAGCCACGTGGAATCGTTCGACTTCAAAGAGAACCACGGCACGCCCAAAGACCTCGACGTCAAGACGCTCGGCTCCGATCTCGAGATGTCGCAGTTGCTGTTCCCGCGGCTCTCGAAGCAGATGGACAAGCTGGCCGTGCTGCGCTCGATGACCGGCCACGAGGAAGTCCACTTCCGCGCACAGTATTACGTGCAGACCGGCCGCCAGATGAACCTGGCCTTCGCCAAAGAAATCCCGTCGATCGGCTCGGTCATCGCGTCGGAACTCGAGCCGCGCCGCCGGTCTAACGACACCTTCCCGACCTACATGTCATTCAACCTCGAGAAGGGCGCGGCCGGCGCGCTGTCGACCGGCTTTCTGCCGCCGCGCTTTTCGGTGGTCGACATCAATACCGACGCGGCCGCGGAGGGAGCGGCGCTCGACGCCAAGGCCGTCGAGCTGCTCGAGCAGCGTTGGGACCTGCTCAGCAAGCTGCGCGAGGTCGAGCACAAGCGCCTCTCCGGTTACGGCCGCGACATGTCGAGCTACAACGATTTCTATGGCGCCGCCTACAAGCTGCTGTCGGACGAGCGCTGGCCGGCCGCCTTCCGCATCACCGAAGAAGACAAGGAGCGCTACGGGACCTCCCGCGCCGGCATGGGCGCCATCCTCGCGCGCAACGTGCTGGCGCAAGACGCCGGGACGCACTACGTCCACCTGTGCCACCCGGGCTGGGACCACCACGTCTATATCTGGGACCGCTCGAAGGACGCCAATCACTACGTCCTCTGCGCCGAGCTCGACAAGGCCTTCGCGTCGCTGCTCGAAGACCTGTCGACGATGCCCTCGAAGACCAACCCCTCGCAGACGATCCTCGATGAAACGCTCGTCGTGTGTATGAGCGAGTTCGGCCGCACGCCGGGCGCGCTCAACAACATGGACGGACGCGACCACTACAACCCCTGCTATCCGGCGATGTTTGCCGGCGCGGGCGTCAAGGGCGGCGTCCGGCTCGGGCGCTCCGATAGCGAAGGCGAGAAGTGCCTCGAAACCGGCTGGGACCTGAAAGAGCAGCCGCGCAACGAGAACGTCCTGGCGACGATGTACTCGGCGCTGGGGATTGACTGGACGAAGAAGATCAGCAATACTCCCTCCGGACGCGGCTACACCTATGTCGATCCGCTGGGTGCCAACGGCTACATCCCCAACGACGAGCTTTCGAACATCTATGGGTAGCGGGCCCCGCCCACCGAAGCCGCCGCATCTGACGTGTAGGGGCACGGCATGCCGTGCCCGCTCTTCGGCCCGCCAAAGGATTCGGGTGGCCGCTGGCTGCGTCGTCCTCGCGGCGCTCTTGGCGATCCCGGCCTCCCCGGCCGAGCCTGGCATGGCCTTCATCCCCGGCGGCGAGTTCCTGCGCGGACGGACCCACGTCTTATTCGACGATGACTTAAAGTGGCGGCCGACGCTGCTCAAAGACAACCGGCCGGTGAAGCCGACGACGGTCAACCCGTTCTACCTCGACGAGCACGAAGTCACCAACGCGCAGTACATCGAGTTCCTCCAAGCCAGCGGCCGCCGGCCGCCGTTCCACTGGATCGACGGTGAGATGGCCGAGGGGCAGGAGAAATACCCGGTGGTCAACGTCAACTGGCACGAAGCCGTGGCGTATTGCGAATGGTCCGACAAGCGTCTGCCGACCGAGGCCGAATGGGAGCGCGCGGCCCGCGGCATGGCCGAGGGCGTCAAGTTCCCCTGGGGCGAGGAGGAGCCCGAGAAGGGCAAGCATGCCCACTTCGACGTGCTCGATGGCGAGCGCGACGTGTGCCGCTTCCCGCGCAACTACTTCGGCCTGTGCGACATGGCGGGCAACGTGTGGGAGTGGTGCTCGGACCGCTACGAGCGCACCTACTACGAGCGTGCCCCGCTTGACAATCCCAAGGGCCCCGACGAAGGCATCCACCGCGTCCTACGAGGCGGGTCGTGGGCCGACGCCGCCAAGTACCTCACGAGCGCCTACCGCACCTTCTCGCGCCCCGCGAGCCGTAGCCCCAACATCGGCTTCCGCTGCGCCAAGGATTTTCGATGAGTGTCAAGCCATAAATATGGTAGGGTGAGGTTGTGCGAACCACGGTCGATATTCCGGACCCGACCTATCGCAGGCTCAAGACCCGGGCGGCTCAAGAAGGCTGCGCGGTCAAGGAACTGATTCTGCGCGGGGTGGAACAGGAACTCGGAGGGTCGGCTCGTCCTGTGCGCAGGGTGAAGCTACCGCTGGTTCGATCGAAACAGCCGGGCTCGTTGAATCTGACAAACGAACGGATCTATGAGATCGTTCCTTTTCCCTGATGTCAACGTCTGGCTGGCCCTGACCTACGGCCGCCACATCCATCACTCGACCGCGGCACGCTGGCTCGACGGACTCACCGACGCGTCGCTCTATTTCTGTCGGTTCACCCAACTGGGCCTGCTCCGCCTTCTCACAAACGAGCAGGTGATGGCCGCTGATGTGTTGAGCCAGCGTCGAGCTTGGCAGGCCTACCGCAAGTGGCTGGCAGACGACCGAGTAACCTTCCATCCCGAGCCGGCAGGCCGGGATTTCGAGCACGTCTTCGAGACCCTGAGCCAGGGTAACCGCCGGTCCACCAAGGTGTGGGCCGATGCTTACCTGGCGGCCTTCGCCCTGACCGCCGGCTTCACGCTGGTGACCTTTGACAAAGCGTTGAGCGCCCTGATGCCCCAACAAACGGAGCTTCTCCGCAGTCGTTGGTCGTCGGTGTCAGATTATCCAACTCGCTAACCCCAGCCCGCTAGGACTTCGCCTAGCCCGGGACAGCGGGGAGCATCAAGAAGCGGACAGCAAGAGGGTCAGCCGCGGAACGGGCCGGTCACTTCGTAGGTGACGCCGTCTTCGGACTGGCCGGTCTCGCCGCGTTGCGAGCTGAAGTAGAGCCGGGTACCGGAGGGATCGAAGGCAGGTCCGGTAATCTCGGAGCCGTCGTGACCGACGAGGTGAACGACCGGCACGGGCCCGCGGTCAGGCGCGATGGTACAGATCTGATTGTCGCCGCCGTCTTCGGCGACGAGAACATCTCCTGCCGAGCTGACGGTGACGTTGTCGACACCGGTTAGGCAGGCGTCATCGAAGCGATTGTGGTCGTAGACGATCTCGATCAAACTCGTCTCGACATCATAGGCCCAGACTCGATCGTCCCGCGTGGTCGTGAAGAAGACCATGGTGTTGTGAAACCACATGCCCTCGCCGCCTTTGAAGGCAGACGCCTTAGGCGCTTGCAAGCGGGTTGGCTGATGAGAGCCGCTAGGGTCGTGAATGCGGTGCCAGACCACGCGGCCTTCCTCTCCGTCCAGGACTTGCGCGGCTTCGAGACGTCCCGAGGAGAGATCGGGTGAACCGTTGCCGGCGAGACCGTCGGGTACGAAGCGATAGAGCAGTCCGTCGCCGCGGTCTTCGGTCAGGTAGATGTGGTTGCGAGCGGGATCGACTGCGGCGGCTTCGTGTTTGAAGGCGCCGAGCGCAGGCCAGACCACGGCGTCATTGCTTCCAGCCGGGTCGCATTCCCAAACGCGGCCCTGGTCAAACTCTTCGCAAGAGAGCCAGGTGCCCCAGGGGGTCGAGCCGCCGGCGCAGTTGGCAGTGGTGTTTTCGAGAATGGAATAGGCATCGACAACCTGTCCATTCGCGTCGAAGCGGAGTGCCCCGGCGCCGCCCTTGTTGCCTCCCACCTCGGCGTTCGAGACGTAGATCCAGCCGCCGTCGCCCGGGACGAAGACGGCACCGCCATCGGGAGCGGCATGCCAGCGATAGCCGCAGCCCGGGACCGGCTCATGACTCGATCGCGCGATGACGCGCGACGTGAAGCCCTCGGCGAGTCGGAGGCCGTTGGCGTCCGGCTCTCGAAGAGGCCCAAGGTTGCATAGGTGCGTACCGAGACGGTCGAGGGAGCGCCCCGTCACCTTACCCGCGCTCGGACCGGTGGCCTCGCGGCAACGCGAGAGCAGCGAACCGGTGAAGACCACGCCCATGCCGACCAGGCCATGGCGCAGAACTTCGCGGCGTCCTCGGCGGGTCGCGCTGTGAGGGTGGGGATTGCGGCGCATGTAAGTCGGGTGGGGCCCCGGGCACAAAGCGGAGGTCTTGCCCCGCCTAGGGAGATTATAGGCGATGACGGTGCTTGGTTGCCAGGCGGGGCGGCGAGGAGTGTGATAGGCGGCTTTGCCACCCGACTTCGCGGCAGGTAGCGATCCGATTCTGGGCGCGGGCATGGCTTGGCGTGCCCCTACTTTTTCGAGGCGGTTCCTGCGTCGGCTTGGCCGTCGTGCGGATCGGCCGATGAGGCTAGTTCACTTCGGTGAAGCGGCGGCGTATTTCAACAACGAGGGCGAGAACAAAGACCCAGGGTAGGACCGCGAGTAGAACGGCGCGGGTGAGAAAATCCTTGAGCGATGGATGAGTCGATTGGCTTGGGGTCATGGTTGATTCCTCGTTGGCCTCGCTGCGGGGCGTTATCGCTCGACGTGCGGCCGAGGCGGGGCGGGGAAGTGCGCCCGGCAGGCACGTTGCCCCTCCCCAGTCCGGCCGGCGTGATGTCTTTGCGCCTCATAGCTGCACCTGCCGGCCGGAGGTCAGTTTGTTGACGACCCTTTTCACGATCTCCTGAATCCCGAGCTGGGCGTCGGCGGCGGTAAAGCGGCCGCTGTCGAGGACGATGCCGGTTCGACGATCGGTTAGCTTGTAGGTGAAGTCGAACGTGAAGACCGGCCGGCCGACTCGCAGCCTCAGGTCCGCGCGACGAGGCTGATCGACGAAGGCGATTTCGGTGTTGTCGAAGGCTTGGTTCGCGCGGAAACCCTGCTGCACGGCCTCGACTCGCAGACGAGTGCTTCCTGAATGGATGTAGAGCGAGCGGGCCCCGCGCAGAAGCTCGACCGATTTCGGCACTCGGTCAACGAACGACGACCGCAGCCCAGTCCGAGCGACCTTCTGCGATCGAACGGCCCCCTCCCGGTGGAAGTCCCCCCCACCCAGCTCGAAGGTGCGGACTGCGCTCGTGAAGGTGCTTTCCCATGACTCGCGGCTGACCGTGCCGCCTTCGATGGTGAGGGCGTCGAGGCCGGGAAGTGTGCCGCGATCGCGAGTGAAGTCAAGCCGTGAGCGCAACCAGACGGGCTGATCTCCCAGCTCGGCGGCGGCGCGTGCGAAGTCAATCGGTGCTTCGTAGGCGGTCGAGACGCGACCGATCGGCTCTCGGGTCGTGTCGTCGGGCCGCTCGCCGGTGGCCTCGAACATGGCCCGCCCGAAGCGCCCCCCGTCTTCATCGAGAAACCGATCCAGGTCGGCCTGTCCGGCGTAGAGAAGCAGCGCGGTCTCACGTTCTTCGCTCAAGGGTCGTTGGGCTAAGACCGGCAGCATGTCGTCACGAAACCGCTTCATACCTGAGACATGGCAGCTCATGCACGAGCGGCCGGTGACGATCTCGGGGCTGGTGGGGTTGCTGCGGTCGAAGACGATGTCGCTCGGGCCCTTGTCGATGCGGCGCCCGTCGGCGTCGGCCAGGTAATAGCCCTGCATGCCGTTGGGGAGATGGAAGATCATCTCGCCGCCGGCGGCCTGGAAGTCCAACGGGTGGCGAAAGATGTTCTGGCGTCCGGCGTTCGATCGAAAGTCGAAGCTCTTCCAGTAGGCGCCGTGCGGCGACTCGTGCCGCTCGAGCACGCGGTTGTTGCGCGAGACCCCGCTATTGGCCACGCCGGCGCGAATCACCGCGCGTTCCTCGGCGAGATGCCGCGCCGTGTCAACGCCCAGCAGCGTCTCGAGCCGGCCGACCGTGGACGGCAGGCCGAGAACTTGGTAGTAGAGCGGCGGCTGGGAAGCCGTTGCCACAAACCAGTCCGCCCGCAGGTAGGCCACGGGCGACCCCGAGAGATCGGTGATCCTCCTTTCGTCGAAACGGCCGAAGACGTAGGGGTAGTGGCTGACGAGCTGGTGCCAGGTCGAATCCGTCCAACCGTAGTCGCGGAGATCGATGCGCAGCAGCGTCCGTCCGGGCCCAAAAGTATGCGGGATGGCGATTCGTTTCCGCCACGAGAGGCTGTTGAGCAGCTTCGTCAGTGCTCGGCGGTGGACGTCGAGCTCCGCCTCGCCCACGCCGGCGTTATAGAGGTGCGCGAGGCTGAAGTGGCGGATGAAGCGGCGTTGGCGTTGTTGCGTAGAGAGTAGGTCCTGCTCGATGGCATTAATGATGTCAGCCTCGCCGAAGAATTCGCGTCGCGGAAGTACGGACTCATCGGGCCAAGGCTTGGCCCCTTGCTCAACCCAGCGGGCGAGGATGTCGATTTCGGCCGCCGTGAGCTTGACGTCGCCCGGCGGCATCGTGCCTTCTCGGACCAGGCGCAACAGCGGCGATTGGTTGTCTTGCGGGGCGACGGGACGGCCTCCGTTGCCCACGAGGCGAGCATGGTCGTCGACCACGACGGCCTTGAAAGCATTTCCTTCGCTGCTATGGCATTCACTACAGCGTTGTTTGAGAATCTGCCGGGCCTCGGACGGCAACTGGCCAGCCGCGTTGGTTTCCGGCAGTCGTTGCTCCACCAAGTTTTGTCCGGCGCTTTGCCCGGCGGCTTGCGCCACCCAAGCGGCAATGGCAAGCAGTACCCAACTTCTTCGATGAACCTGCATGGTGTTTGTTGAACCTCCTCCCGCGCCCTGGTTTGGTGCAGTCAAGGGGCCGCTTGGGATTCAAGGGTAAAGGGTTTTGAAGTCAGTTAGATAAGCGGAGTGGCGGGCGAGGGATGACACACGTGACAGCCAGTTCCGGCTGACACTGACAGCAGGAGTTGGCGTCGTACCGCAGCGGTTGGCGGCTAGTTCGGGAAGACCGCTGATACCCTCTGCGGGTCCCCATGAGACCTCCGGCGTGGATCCTGATGGCTTACCGGTGGCCTGGCCCGAAGGAAAAAAGGAGTTTGGCCACCCCTGTGCTAGACTCGTCACAACCTCACCGTTCTCCATCGAGCGAGGCCTGGCGCCTACCGGCGGAGGTGATGTGCAGGGTTCAGCCCGAAAAGAGATGGTATTCGGGGCAGCGCGGGTGTATGCTGTGGCCGTGCCAGGGCCAAAATGGAAATCCTTGGTAAGGTGGGCCGGAGCCCTTTGAGTTGGGCGCCGGCAGGAACGGCAGCCGAACCTGGAAGAAAGCCTTGGCCATGCCAATATATGGCTTGGCGTCAGGAGGCAGCATGCCAAAGATACTCTCTATTCTTCTAGTGGTGATCCTTTCCGCCAATGTGACGTATGCCGCTATGGCCACTTCTGCCGGTATGCCGCCTCAGGCGACCAAGAAGCCTACGCTTCAAGAAAAGGTCCTCGAGATACCTCTTGGATCGCGGGTGCAGGTGCGTCTGAAAAACAAGGAGAAGTTGCGGGGGCGGCTTGGTGAAGTCTCGAAGGAGGGATTTGTTGTTCAGTATGCTAAAGGGAACCAGATTGAGGAAAGGCAAATCGGTTTCGATGAAGTAAAGTCTCTTAAAGTCAACAAAGGCGGCACCAACATAGTAAAGGTTCTGGCTGCAGTAGGAGCAGGAGTAGGAGTAGTTTTTCTGATACTGTACTTCGGCCTTAGAGACGCTTAGGCTCGTCCGCACATTCTTGTGCACAGATGCCAGGATCCGTTGAGGGCAGTGTGAAACTGCGAATATCGCCTTATGGGCCGGAGCCCTTCGAGTTGAGCGCCGGCAGGAACGGCCGTCAGGGCAGCACCGCGAGTCACTGATCCTTTGTTGTTTCAGTAATTTGCACAACGAAAGGAGGCTCTGGCGGCAGCCGAACCTGGAACAAAGCTTTGGCCATGCAAATGCATGGCTTGGAGTCAGGAGGCAGCATGCGAAAGATACTCTCTATTCTTCTAGTGGTGATCCTTTCCGCCAATGTGACGTATGCCGCTATGGCCACTTCTGCCGGCATACCGCCTCAGGCGACCAAGAAGCCTACGCTTCACGAAAAGGTCCTCGAGATACCTCCTGGATCGCGGGTGCAGGTGCGTCTGAAAAGCAAGGAGAAGTTGCGGGGGCGGCTTGGTGAAGTCTCGGATGAGGGATTTGTTGTTCAGTACGCTAAAGGGAACCAGATTGAGGAAAGGACAATTGGTTTCGATGAAGTAAAGTCTCTTAAAGTCAAAAAAGGCGGCACGAGCACAGCAGTGTGGGTTCTGGCTGGAGTAGTAGCAGGAATAGGAGCGTTGTTTCTGATAGTGATCGTTGCCTTTGCCGCCGGCGGTTAGGCTCGTCCGCACATTCTTGTGCACAGATGCCAGGATCCCTCGAGGGCAGTGTGAAACTGCGAATATCGCTTTAGTGTCCATCCTCCACGTAGGCGAATACTCCCTTCACTGACCCCGCGGAAGGCACTCAACTAGAATTGTCGTTACTGGGGTATGCACTTGACTCCCGAAGCCCCAAGGTCTAGTATCCGGGCTCTGGAGGACTATTCGCGCACGCTGGGGAGTTTCAAGAGCGCTTCGCCTTCAGGTTTCAAAGTCAACCGCTGCCGTCCCCCCGCGGGGCGCAATGAGCGGCGGCTATAGGACCCACGACCGCTGCCCGATGGCCCCTCGAGGGTACGGTCGCCGCAGTCGCCGACCACAAGGTGTGGGGTCGTCAAGGATTGTCGTTAATCCACTTGCGCCAGACGCCGGTTGCATGGGCCACGAGGCTGCGTTTCGGGCCGATGCCCGCGCCATGGCCACCTGAGGGATACCCCACTTGTCGGTATCCACTTGACTCAGGTAGCCCCTAGGCGTTGTGGTTTGGTCGATCCATGGACGCCAGCACACTGCACCCAGAATGCACCCTGGGGCGCCAGACGCAGGCAATTGGGCCACGAGGCTGCGTTTCGGGCCGATCAAGGATTACGCACGCGCCATGGCCATCGCAGGCTTGGAAACGTGCTATCGGCAAGCCTTTCCGGGGGCCGCCAATGGCCAACCACAGTATGTTGTGGTCACCTGAGTCAAATGGATACCCCACTTTGTCGTTAATGGGGTATCCACTTGACTCAGGTAGCCCCTAGGCGTTGTGGTTTGGTCGATCCATGGACGCCAGCACACTGCACCCAGAATGCACCCTGGGGCGCCAGACGCCGGTCTGCAGGCAATTGGGCCACGAGGCTGCGTTTCGGGCCGATCAAGGATTACGCACGCGCCATGGCCATCGCAGGCTTGGAAACGTGGTGCTATCGGCAAGCCTTTCCGGGGGCCGCCAATGGCCAACCACAGTATGTTGTGGTCACCTGAGTCAAATGGATACCCCACTTGTCGTTTATGGGGTATCCACTTGACTCAGGTAGCCCCTAGGCGTTGTGGTTTGGTCGATCCATGGACGCCAGCACACTGCACCCAGAATGCACCCTGGGGCGCCAGACGCCGGTCTGCAGGCAATTGGGCCACGAGGCTGCGTTTCGGGCCGATCAAGGATTACGCACGCGCCATGGCCATCGCAGGCTTGGAAACGTGGTGCTATCGGCAAGCCTTTCCGGGGGCCGCCAATGGCCAACCACAGTATGTTGTGGTCACCTGAGTCAAATGGATACCCCACTTTGTCGTTTTCGGTCGCCTGCCGGCGTGATTGTACACCTCAGCCCGCCGAAACGCAATGATTTCGCGGCATGAAGGCAGGCACGGGCCGCGTCGACGCTCGCCGAGGGCCGCTGTTGCCGCTTGATCAGGCCGATCCGCGGCTCCCAAGGCGATTTCTCAAACACCCCTCCGATCCTCGTACCGGCAACCACATTTTGCACCCTCAAGGGAAGTGCTACCCACCCGGCGGTGGCACGCAGGGCCAAGCCACGCTCCCAGATTTTCTGCGACTTGATCAAGGGAACGGTCGCATCTACGGAGACGCATTCACATCGTTCAAATCTTCCGCGGGGGGACAGAAACCGACCCGACCTCTCTACAGGGCTGTCACCTAAACCTGCCACTGTCAGCCGAACATTGCTGTGATCAACTGGCGGCCACTCTCCTGCCGGCCTGCAACCTCTTGGTTTCCAAGCCCCTGGACTGCTCGGGCGCACTGGCCCGCGGTGTGCCGTAGGAAAGGCGCAAACCGCGATAGGGAGATGCAGGAGAAATCAAATGAAAGCGCTAAGACGAGGGAGTGTGCTGGCGATGCTTTGGCTGGTCCTGATGCCGCTACTCAGAGCCGAGGATGCTTCCCGCCACTCCTCAAGCACCGGATATGTCTACTTCGCGCCCAGCGGCACCGGAACCTACTTCGGCGAAGTCCTTGGCATTGGGGCCGGAGGTGAGGGCCTGCTCTACAAGGGGCTCGGGATTGGTGGCGACCTCGGTTACCTTTTTTCTCGCCGAGATTTCAGAGCAGGTCTTGGCCTCGCCTCGGTCAACGCCTCGTACCATTTATTGAGTCTCTCCCAGGCAGGGAAGTTCGTACCTTTTGTCACGACAGGCTACACGTTGGGTTTCCGTAGTGGGACAGCACATTTCCTGAACTACGGTGGAGGCCTGACCTACTGGTTTCAAGACAAGATGGGGCTCCGATTGGAGTTGCGGAACCTCTATCACCCGGAATATTCGGGGTTCCTTTCCTTCCGAGTTGGTGTGTCATTCCGTTGAGTCTTAAGGTAGGGTAGCCGCGGCTCGGAAGCCGAGAATCGACAACGCTATTTCGGGTCCGAATGGGTGGGTGGGATTTCCAAGTCCGAGCCGGTGATTATATCTCTCTCATCTGTTCCCCCGTGGAGGGCCTGTTGAGAGGTTGACCCGGATTTTCAATTTGAACTCGGTATCCGGACTTTGCGGCGGCCTTGAGCGTCCTTATTTATCGCTCTTCCGGGTTTGTAGTGGGTGGCGCGGCGGGCCCAGTGCCGAGTGGACTCCCAGCGGCGCTCGAAGGAGCAGTGTCGGCCAGAGCGCCGTTCAGCCCGCTCAATCAACGTCTATGAGCGGACGGACGAGCCCTCGCGGCTACCGGTGGAGGTGAGGTGCAGGGTTCAGCGTGAAAAGACGCGGTATTCGGGCCAGCGCGGATGTATACTGTGGCCGTGCCAGGGCCAAATGAGAATCCTGATTAGGATGAGAAGAGTTTGGCTGGTGCTGTGCTAGACTCGCCACAACCTAACGGTTCTCCATACAGCGAGGAGGGGCGCGTTGGAGAGCGAAACGAAAATCCTGGTCATCGACGACGAAGAGTCAGCGCGCTACGCGGTCTCGCGGGCGCTGTCGCAGCAGGGGTATGCCGTCGAAGAGGCCCCGGACGGCGCCACGGCTCTCGCCGCCATCGAACGCTTCCAGCCGGACGTCATCGTCTCCGACATCAATATGCCGGGCATGGACGGTCTCGCCTTACTGCGCCGGCTGAACGAGCGTAGCGAGCCGCCGCTGGTGGTGTTGATGACCGCCTACGGCTCCGAGCAGATCGCCGCCGAGGCGCTGCGCTCGGGGGCCTACAACTATCTTTCGAAACCGTTCGAGTTGGAAGACCTGCGGGTCACGGTGCGCAACGCCGTCGAGAAACAACGGCTGCTCCGCGAAAACCGCCGCTACACCGAGGAGTTGAAGCGAACGCTCAAAGAACTCAAGGAGTCCCAGATAGCGTTGCTGCGCGCCGAGAAGATGGCGTCGCTTTCGAAGCTCGTCGCCGGGATCGTCCACGAGATCAACACACCATTGGGCGTGTTGCGAAGCATCAGTGACACGACGAGCCGGGCGGCGCCGCGGGTCGAGGCGCTGCTGAGGGGCGAGCCATTGCCCGAGGGGCAGTCATCGTCGCGGCTGGCGCAAGCCCTTACGGACGCAGCGGTGCAGTCGCAGGTGGCATGCAATCGCGTCTCGACGATCTTGAAGAACTTGAAGGACTTCGCCCAACTCGACCGTGCGCAGTTCCGGCGGGCGATGATCATCGAGGGCATCGAGCAGTCGCTGGAGTTCCTGCGGGATGAATTGGACGAGAGTATCGAGATCGTTCGCCGCTTCGACCATCTGCCCGAGATCGAATGCTCGCCGCGTGAGCTGAATCAACTCTTCATGAACCTGCTGCTCAAGGCCCGCGACTCGATCCGCCGGCACGGTGGGGCGGGCCGAATCGAACTCCGCGCGCAGCGGGCCGGTGATATGGTGCGACTCGAGATCACCGACAACGGCGAGGGCATTCCCGCCGAACACCTGCCGCATGTTTTCGATCCGGGGTTCAGGGAAACGATGGGCCGCGTAGGGATCGACTTAGGGCTGCCGATCTGCTACCAAATCGTTAAGTCCCACCGTGGGCGGATCGAAGTCGAAAGCCCGCCCGGCCAAGGGACGCGGTTCGTCGTCATGCTGCCCGTGAAGCGTCCCGCCGAAGAGTCCCCATGCTGATCGAAGTTACCTTGCAGTTGCTGGGCTACGTGGCTGGCGCGACACTGCACGCCTTCTTGGTCTCGCTGCTGGCGTGCAAGATCCGGTCGGGAACGCTGGGGCGCTTGTTTTTCGGGGCGGCTGTCAGCGCCGTCCTGTGGTATGCGGGCGAGGCGGCTGCTTTCTTCTACCGCATCAACAGCGACAGCGACGACAGTCTATTTCTAAGCGTGGCGGAGGCGGTTGCGGAGGTTGGGCTGATTGCTACGCCGGCCTTTCTATTCCATCTCGGGGTTGTTTCGGGACGGTTGCCGAAGTGGCTCGCCGTGCTGGGCTACGGCTTGGTACCAGTGGCCGTCTGGCTGATGCAGGGTGATGATGGCCGCGGCCACCGTTACCTGTTGGCGGTGGTGCTCGCGGCCGTTGCGCTGCTCTGCGTGCGGGCGGCACGGAGAGAAAGTTCGTTACGGCTGCGAAGGTTCCTCTTTTCCTTTGCCGGCGCGTTGGCCGTCCCGGCGGTGGTGGTGACGGCAAGCGATACCCCGGCGGCCATGATTTGGTCGTCGCTGGTACCGTCGGTTTGCTTCGTTCACTTCGTGCAGCGTTACAACTTCTTGGGCTTGCAGATTCGGCGGCAGCTCAGGTTCGCGTTGATGCTGGGGTTGTTCGTCGCGTTCTATCTGTTTGTGGTGCGCAGGCTGGTGGACTTTGTCGAGGACGAGTTTGGGTTCTTCGGCACGGTGACGGAACTGGCGATGATCTTCGCGGCGGCCTTGGTCTGGCTGCCGCTCTATGGTTGGATGAATCGGTTCCTCTCGAAACGCGCGCAGCTCTACGCCGATTTCAGCAAGCGTTTGATTGAAGAGGCCGCGGGAGTCTTGGAGCCCCCGAAGCGGGTCCAATTTCTCGCCGAAGAGGTAGCCCGGACCTTCGAACTGAAAAGAGTGCTGCTGGCCACCGCGGGAGAGAATCGGTTCGAGGGCCGCATTGGTTTCGAAGACGAAGCGGTGTCACCGGACGCGTTCGCGGAGCTCGAATCGCTCGTCTACGCAGGGCGCGAGGAGTTCGTCCACACGCATCTCACCCGCGTCGCCGAGCTGCGCAAGATCCTCGAAGCCGGCGGGTTCAACTATTTGTTTCCGCTGTGGTATGAGGACCGCCTGACGGGGCTGCTGTTGCTCGACTCCTCGCCGCGAATCTTCATGGACGAGGACGAGAGCATTCTGCTGGGCCTGTGCCGGCAGATTTCGCACTCGATCGAAACGGGCAGAATCGTCGAGGAGAAGATACAGATTGAGAGGGCCTTGGTGCAGCAAGAGCACCTGGCGCGGCTTGGCAGGGCGGCGGCGGCGATCGCGCACGAAGTGAAGAATCCTCTCAGCTCGATGAAGACGCTGGCGCAGCTCATGCGCGAGGACGAAGACGTGCGGGCGAAATACGATCGCGACCTGTCGTACATGATCGGCGAGATCGACCGGCTCGATGCGAGCGTGCAGCAGCTACTGTCGTTCTCGCGGCCTGCGCCGGAGAAGACCGGCGATGTCGATGTGGCCAAGCTGGTGGCGAACGCGACGCAGACCTTGCAGCGGCAGTCAGCAGGGCGGGGAATTGCGGTGGAGTATCGCGACGGGGCGGCGCCACTGCTGAAGGACTCGCATCCCGAGTTGATCCAGCAGATTGTGTTGAACCTGACGTTGAATGCCATTCAGGCGTCCTCCGACGGCGGGCGCGTGATGGTGGAAGTGACGGGTGCGCCGGAGAACCATGTCTCGATTCGCGTGGCTGATGAGGGGCCGGGCATTGCAGCCGAGATGCGGGAGCGCGTGTTCGAGCCGTTTGTCACTACCAAGCTAAAAGGCACGGGGCTGGGGCTGGCGATCGTCCGAAAAAACGTTCGGCTGCTCGGCGGAGAAATCGAGCTCGAGAGCCCGATCGCCGAAGGACGCGGCACGCGGGTCACCGTGCACCTACCGGTCTCATGAGACGCGATCACTTCCTCCTGGCGCTGCTGGTGGGATGGTCTGTCCTGCCGGTGTCGCGCGTGGCGGCTGCTTCGGGGGACGGCACGCTGCTGCCGGCCGCACAGGTAGCGAAGGTCCAAGAAGGGCTCCAGGCGAACTATGATCTCGAGCACGGCCGGGCCGCCGCAATCTTCGAGGCGATGATTCGCGAGGATCCCGACGACGCGGTCGGCTACATCTTTCTCGCCAAGACGTATTGGCTCGAGGAGCTGGTCAAGAAGCAGGAGTTGAGCATCGACCGGTTCGCTTCGTCGGACTTCTTCGCGGAGTCGCCAAAGTACATGCCGGAAGTCGCGCCCGCGGTCGAGCGGCGGTTCTTGCGCGTCGCCACGCAGGGGATCGAGAAGGCGCGGGCGAGGCTTGACCGCAACGCCGAGGAACCCGCGGCGCTGTTCCTGTTGGGGCTTGCCTATCAGAATGTGGCGAGTTACGAGGCAAGCCTGAAGCGGTCGTGGTGGGCCGCATTCCGCGCCGGGTCAAAGACCTACCGTTACCATCGCGACCTGCTGCGCCTCAAGCCCGACGTCTACGACGCCTACATCAGCATGGGCACGTTTGAATACGTGACGGGCAGCCTCGGTTGGAGCACGCGCTGGCTGGCGTATCTGTTGGGCTACCGTGGCAACAAGGAAAAAGGCCGGCAATTGCTGCGGATGACAAGCGAGCACGCAACCTTGGTCAATCACGACGCGCGCGTCTTGCTGACGCTGATCTACACACGCGAGCGACGCTTCCAAGATGCGTTTGACGAGATGTCGACGCTGCTCAAGAGCTTCCCGAAGAACTACCTGGTGCATCTCGACATGGGCGGGATCGCGTTGCTGATGCAGCGGCACGACGCCGCGTTGACGATCTATCGCGACATCCTTCGTAAGGTCGATGCCAAGAAAGACCGCTACGACCGGCTGGAGAGGGCCGCCATTCATAACCGGCTCGGCGTGGCTTTCCGACGTAAAGGCGACTTGAGGGAATCGGTGGTGTCGTTCCGCCAGTCGCTTGCGGAGGAGCCCGCGGCTGTGCAGACCCGTATCGTCACGCATCTGGAGTTGGGCAAGACGTACGACTTGCTAGGCCGGCGCGCCGAGGCGGAGGGGCAGTACCAAAAGGTTTTGGACTACGGCGATTTCGCCGGCTCGCAAGACGAAGCGCGCGACCTTCTGCGGCGGCGGTATGCGCGCGATTAAGATGCGGTGTAAGGGTTTCCTGGAAAATATGGCAGATCACTCCCGGCAAGGATGGCCACTTGCAGAAAGGCCACGACCGAAGCCGGCGGCGGTTGAACGCGAAACTCAGTCGAGGTCGATGTCTCTCAGGGCGGGTTTGACGGGGCCTTCGGTGCGAGCCTTTTTGAGGAGGCCGTCGAAGCGCTTACCGGCTTCTTCTTCATGGCGCCGCTTGGCGGCAACCTGCTGTTGGAACTGCTCGTCGCGGCCGCTCTCCGCCGCTTTCAACTGTTGCACGGCCTCGCGCAGATCGCGTGTCGTGGTTTCGGGCGCGGGGACCTGATGGGAGAGGATGACCTGATTCGAGGCGTCGATCTCCAAGATGGCGCCGCAACACGGGCAGTCGGTCTCGAATACCTCGTCGGGCATTGCCCTCATCGTAACGCAAGAGTCATCGATTCCGCCGCGAAGATTCACTCTGGGTTTACCGGCCGATGCAAAGGCTGGCGCGTCTTTAGTTTTCGGCAAGTCCGACCGATACCGTCTATGAAACGGTGGCGGCGCACGCACGGTTGAAAGCATCATCCGATTGAACGATAATCGGGATCGGAGATACCGCTCCGGCGCGACGAAGAGCGCAACGCTCCAACCCGCGTAGCCATCCAAGAGATAGACGTCCGTATCGAACGGAGCCCAGTGGACGAACGCCTCAAACATCTGATGCAGCAACTCGGCAACGCGATCAACGATACGCTGTCCGAGTCCGACGGCATCGCCGAGGTAATCGGCGAGATCAAGAAAGAGGGCTACGACGTCTTTCTTGTGCTTGAAGCCACGATTGGGTTTAATCGCCGCGCCGAAGACGAGGGCAACCGCGTTCACGACGAAGCGTTCGTTCCGTCGGAAGTTTCGTTCACCCCGCAGGACCACGCCTTCCTCCGTGCCCTCAAGATCACGATGGATGAGTAGGGGCGGCCGTCGGGTTTGCCGCCGCGCTTAGGCGGATCGCGTTGCGCCACTACACGATGAGCATGCAGTCGCCGTAGGAGTAGAAGCGATAGCCTTCGCGGACAGCATGGGCGTAGGCGTCGAGCGCGAGTTCGCGTCCGGCGAAGGCGCACACCAACATCAACAGCGTCGATTGCGGCAAGTGGAAGTTGGTGAGCAGCAGATCGACGGCCTTGAAGTCGAACCCGGGATAGATGAACAGTTGCGTGTCCCCGGTGCAGGGATTGAACCGCCCGCCGCCTTCCCGAATGGCGTGTTCGAGCGTTCGGACGGTTGTCGTTCCGACGGCGACGATCCGCTCGGCGGCGTTGAGTTCGCCGGCCGCCTGTTCTGAGATCTCGAACGGTTCGGCGTGGACCTTGTGCTCCTCGACGTGTTCGACCGAGATAGGTTGAAAGGTGCCGAGGCCGACGTGCAGGGTGACCTCGACTCGATGGACTCCCAGTTGATCGAGTTGGCCGAGGACCTCCGGCGTGAAATGCAGTCCGGCGGTCGGGGCGGCCACGGCGCCCGGCTGCCGGGCGAACACGGTTTGATAGCGTTCCCGGTCCGCTGATTCGTCTGACCTCTTGATGTACGGGGGCAGCGGCGTGTGGCCGATGCGCGCCAGCGTTTCATAGAAGTCGTCGTCGGAGGTGAACTCGACGATGCGCAGACCCAACTCGCCGTGTTCGATGATCTCCGCCTCGAGCCCACCGGGGAACTGAATCCTCTCGCCGACGCGCAGCTTGCGGCCCGGACGCACCAGGGCTTCCCACCGTAGGGGATGGTCGCCGACCTTTCTCAACAGCAGCACCTCGACCAGGCCGCTAACGTGCGTCTTCGATGTAGTGGCGTGCACCCCGGCGCGGCGTCCGAACAGGCGGGCCGGGATTACCTTGGTGTTGTTAACAACCAAGCGGTCGCCGGAACGGAGGTATCGTGGGAGGTCACGGAAGGTGCGGTCCTGCCAGGTTCCGCCGGAGCGGTCGACGACCAGCATGCGCGCGTCCGCCCGGTCGTCGAGGGGGTGCTGCGCGATTTGTCCCGCGGGGAGGTGGTAGTCGAAATCGGAGACGTGCAAGGTTCCATTTTAGGTGAGGCTTGGTGCTTGACCTCGCGCCAATCGAGGTTGTCGGCAAGCAAGACTGCGCCGGAAATAAGGGTTGGGTGCTTCAAGGTGATCGGGCGCGGCGGATCAGCGGAGGGCTCTCCCGCGGGGTAGGCGAGGCGGGTCGGGAGCGGGCGACGGCTCCAGCGCGTCGTTACCCGCAAGTACGAACACAATACGCGGCGCGAGCTGCCCATCGGACTCGTGATCGGCATCGAGCAGCGACACGGGCGACACCGAACTGCCGGTGATGCGGAACAGCGCGTTGCCCGCCAGAGGCTTCAAGCGGCTGGGCCGGCACCCACACGTAACCAAGGTGGGCGCGCCGTCGTCGACGTCGAGGATCGCCACCTGTTTCGTCTGAGAACTGGCGGCGAAGATGCGCGCGTTGTCGGCTGAGGCGGCTACGGCCACCGGTTTCAGAATGCCTTCCCTCTCGCCTCCAAGGACGTTCACCTGCGCGGTGCCCGCGACGTCGCGGACCAAGACAACTTCGCTGCGGTCGTAGTCGGTGATGACGGCGTCGGAGGAGTCGTGCAGGAAAGCGATGGCGGAGGGCCTCCCGAGGGGCAGGACCGAGCGGGGAGAGCGCCGCGGTCCCAGCGCAGATGCACCGAGCCACGGCCCGTCTCCGACACTCCGGCCAGCAGCAATTCGCCGCTGTTGCTGATCGCGAGCGCCGCCAACACTCCCGGTAACGACTCGAGGGACACGCGACCGCGCACTCGAGGTTCGTCCGGCAGCCCGGTTATGATCTGTACTTGCTTCGTCTGGCGGTCGTAGAGGCCGGCGGAGTCACCGTTCGGGCTCAAAACGATGCGATCGATCCCGGTGTCGCGGCCGGAGATTTTTCGTTCCACCGGTTGGGCCCCGCTCAAATCGAAAAGATGCACCTCGCCCGTGCCGGTTTGGTGGCCGAGACCGTAGTTCTGTCGCGAGGAGATCTCCAGTCCGCCGAGATGGACTCCGAGTTGGAACGCGGGCGCCATCTGTGAGGCGCCGGCGATGCCGATTAAGGGCCACAGAAGTTGCTTTTCGCGGTCGAACACGTAGCCCAGGACCGGTCCTTCAATAGGCTTGCCGCCCTCTTCTTGGGTGGCGCCCTCTTCCTGGATCTTGGCCGTGCTTGGCGCCGAAACCGCAACCTGCGCTTGCGCCGCGCCAAGCGCGGGAGTGAGGATCAGCAACCACCAAAGCCCGCGGGCTGCCGAGGTTTTCCATGCGAGGTTCATTTCGCTATTGCGGCCCTCGTGAGCCGATGATGGAATGCCTGCGAGGCCGCTCACGGATGCGATTCGTGCGATGGTTGCAGGTGTGCGGGTTGACCGGGAGCACGAGGCAGGGCAGCGTAGCCCAACAACGTCACGCTTCCTGCGTCCGATGGGCGACTTGGCTTGAGATTAGCACGGAAGCTAAATCCAGAAATAGACTTTTTTCGCTCACGCCGAATAAATCAACCGCCCGGCAACCATCATCGTCGATCCCGCCGGCAACGTCCGCTTCGCTTACCACGGCACGTATTGGGGTGACCGCCCCTCGATCGAGCAGACGCTCGAGATGATCCGGGCTGAGCGCTTCGACTTCGAGCACCCCAAGCGACGCCAGGCCGCGCTGCCGAAGTGAGACGGACGACGGCCGCGTACTGGGCAGCACCGCTGCAGCATGATCGCGGCCTTATGTTAAGGATCATCTTGCTCTGGGCAACTCCGGCCCCGAAACATCTCCAGCCGGCCTTGTTATACTGCCCTCCAGAGACTCGGCCCCGCGACGCCCTCCCGCAAGCGCCGCGCTTGATGTACCTTAGCTGCCAGCCTCAGCTATCAAACCTCGGGAGGGCTATGAGATGAACTGGCTAGACGTCGTCCTCGGTCTCATCCTGTCGTTGTCATTCATTGCGGCTGCCTGGAACGGGCTCAGCCGGGAGGTCATTCGGCTCCTTGCTCTCGGCGGCGGTATCGTCGCCGGCATGTGGTGGTACGAAGACCTGGCGATCCATCTGCGGCCTTACGTCGAGAACGCTGAGATGGCCTCCTTCGCGGCGTTCCTATCGATCGTCGTAGGCTCTCTAGTGGCCGGCGCTATCGTCGCCCGGATGCTCGGCAAGCTCTTGCACTGGACGGGCCTGCGATGGTTCGACCGCCTGCTGGGCGCGGCCTTCGGTTTGGTGCGCGGACTTCTCATTGCCACGGCGGTGGTCTTGGCCGTCGTGGCCTTCCAACCAACGGCGGGTTCGGCGGACACGATTGCGGGGTCCCGGCTGGCGCCCTGGGTGCTGCATGGTGCTTCCGCTGCAACGTCGATGGCGCCCCACAATCTGCGAACCCGGTTTGACGCGGGCTTCGAGCGCGTGCGCCTGGTTTGGATCAGCGCGCAGTCGCAAGAACTTGTGAAGAACCAGTAGGGGCGGAGCGCTGTCTTCTCCCCGACGCTGCGAGCACAGCGGTCGGCCACTACAGACCGCGGCAAACCACGAGCGGGCACGCGGGAACGGCGGCCAGGAGATACCCAATGCGAACCATACGAGCCGCGGTCGTGCAGGCCGCCTCGCCTGTATTCGACCGTGAGGCCGGCGTCGAAAAGGCCTGCCGCCTGACCGCCGAAGCCGTCGCTCAAAATGCCGAAATCGCCCTCTTCCCCGAGGCGTTCATCGGAGGCTACCCCAAGGGTCTCGACTTCGGCGCGCGCGTCGGCTCACGCCGCCCCGAGGGCCGTGACGACTTCCTCCGCTACTGGGACGCCGCGGTTGACGTCCCCGGTCCGGCCACCGCCGAACTCGCTGCCGCGGCGAAAGAGCATCGCCTGACCCTCGTCATCGGTGTCATCGAGCGCGACGGCGGCACCCTCTATTGCACCGTTCTGTTCTTCGACCCCAAGCGGGGCCTGCTCGGCAAGCATCGCAAGCTCATGCCGACGGCGGCCGAGCGTTTGGTATGGGGCTTCGGCGACGGCTCAACGATGCCGGTTATCGACACCCCGGTCGGCAAAGTCGGCGCCGTCATCTGCTGGGAGAACTACATGCCTCTGCTGCGAACTTACATGTACTCCCAGGGAACGCAAATCTACTGCGCCCCCACCGCCGACGACCGGGAAACCTGGCTCCCGACCATGCGCCATGTCGCACTCGAAGGCCGCTGCTTCGTCCTCTCGGCGTGCCAGTACCTGACGCGGGCCGATTGTCCCGACGACTATGCCGCCATCCAAGGCGACGATCCGAAGACCGTGCTCATGCGCGGCGGCAGCTTGATCGTCAACCCACTCGGCGAAGTGCTCGCCGGACCCCATTTCGAGGGGGAAACCATCCTCACCGCCGATCTCGACCTCGACGACATCACGCGCGGCAAGTATGACTTCGACGTCACGGGCCACTACGCCCGTCCCGACGTCTTCCACCTCGATGTCAACGAAGAGCGTCGCCAGCCTGTCGCCTCAAACAAAGCCACCGGCACCCCAGCGGATGAACCCGGCACTGCCGCTGACTAGCGCACCCCTCATTCCCCATCCACCCCAAACCGCCGCCGGAAGTACTCCACCACCACCTCATCCGGCATCGTGTCGCCGCCCTCGTGGATGCTGTATTCGAACTCCTCTTCCTTACCCAGCGCCCGGTATTGGGCGGCAAACAAGTCGCGGAAATACCGAGGGCTCTGCTCGTGGGAACCGCGATCCTTGCGCCCATGCCCGGCCAGCATAGGCCGTGGCGCGTAGGCCAGCAGCAACAGATTGCGGTCGCCGACCGCGAACATCCCCGGAAGGATGTGGCACTTGTCACGAATCTCGACCAACTCCTCGGGCGGCGTGTCCTCGGGCAGGAAGACCGTCTTACGCCCAAAGTCGGCGACGGCGGCGACGCGGTCCGAGAGCAGCGCCGCTTGCACCGCCAGCCACCCCCCCAGCGAGACCCCGGTGGTTCCGATGCGAGTCTCGTCCACGCGTGGGTGGGCGGCAAGAATTTCGAGCGCCGCCAGAGAGGCCATCAGTTGCACCGACCGAGTCACCTTGCTCATGCCCAGACGCCAGGCGGCGATCTCCTGTTCATCGACGCCTGAGGGGAACGTCCGCGAAAGGTATCCGGTGTCGAGCTTCTCGACCGCGATCGACACGAAGCCCGCCTGCGCCAGCCGTGTCGCGACGCCCCGTTGGTAACTGTCGAGGTCGATCACTAAGTCCCGCAAGCCGTTCTTGCCGTGCCCGGAGAACGCCGCCACAGCCGGACGCTTGCCGGAGCCCTCCGGCAGACACAAAACCGCCGGGATACGATCGCCGGTCTCAAGAAGCTCGATCACATGGACCTCCATCTCGATACCGTGATGGCGAATCGTCTTGAGCAGCTTGTCTCGAAACAGATGGCGGATCGGGCTCTGTTTACCTTGTGGCTTACGCACTACCCACTCCTCGAGATCGAGCGAGCGGGTCAGCCGGCCGATCACGTCCCGCCGAAAGGTCTCAAACCTCGGCGGCGCAAGCGGGAACGCATCCAAAGGGTAGGTGCGCTCGCTTCGGTAATGCTCGACCAGTGAGGAGACGGAGGACCGCAACACGGGCCGCAAAATCGGTTCCAGGGGATCAGGTTCCGCAAGAGTCTGGGCGGTTGCTACGAGGGTTGGCAGCAGAAGTACTGAAGCTAGGCAGGAACAAAGCGCGCGTCGCATGCCCGTCAGTGTAGCTCCGTCGCACGCGTCGGCTTGGCACGAGGCCGAGCCCGCAAACCTCCGGTGCTGCTGCGCGTTTTGTGGAAGCGTGACGTGGACTTTTATCCGTGCTACGACCTAGTCGATGGCCAGACCCAGCTCGGTAGGCCGTCACGGCTGGCCAGCAATCCCGCAATAGCTACAGGGAAAACAACCAACACGGTTACGCGGGCCAACACAAACTGCGTATAGAGGACCGTGTGGACCGCGGTTGCGGCGGTGTCGAGGGCTGTCTCGGGTAATCCGAGCAGGGTAAATCCTTGGGCGATGGCCACCGCCCCACACAGCGGAGCACACAGCAGAGTTAGCATCGTCGAACTGGGGTGGGCCAGCGCTGCCTGCTTCCACCCCTCGGCCAGAGCCTTCGACCAGTACCAGGTCAGAAGGATGACCGCCACACCCAGCCCCAACAAGGCGATGGCGTTCTGGCCCCCGACGGGTGTTTGATGGTAGAGGCGCGCCAACAGAAAGCCCATATTGTTGCCGTCGCTAGCTCCCATGACCGGTGGGATCGTCCACGCCGACACCCAGGCCAGCACCGCCAGCACCGGCAGCCCGTAGATCCAGCGCAGCACGTAAGGCCGCTCGGCGATCAGGGGTCGCCATCGCGGGAGCGACAAGGCCAAGTGAAGCAGCGCTGGCAGGAAGCACAGCAACAGTGGAACGGCCAGAGAAAGCGACCAGCGGCCCGTCTCGACGATCATCCAGACGCCGGCGGCCAAGTAGAGCAACCGGACCAAGGGGGCCCAGGGGATGAGGCGGCTTGAACTGGCGGTCGGCATCTGCGTCGGCAACCCGAGCCCGGAGCACACGCGGCAGCTCACGAAGCAGGCGGGCCGGGGGCCCCGTCACCGGACTTGTTCGGAACCCCTTGCGCTGGGACGGCTGCTTGTCACGATTGCTTGCGACCGGGCTCCGCCCACAGCTAGGGGGACTACAAGGATTCTCGACCGATTAGTGCAGGAGGTAAATCGGGAGATCCACGCACAGAGGCGGGGCGTATTTCTCCTAGGGGAAGGTCGGGAGGGGTGCTAGGGGACCTAGGGTATCTGCCTCACGCAACGGTCGGGGAAGCGCAGGGTTCGCGCCGACCGAGAGGGCTCGCCTGATCGGCAGCTAGGCGTGCCGGACCGGCTACCCGGCGGGCGGGCACGCTACGCCTCTACCGGCCGTTACGCCTCCGGATAGACCATCGTCAGAGGGTCGGGAAGCGGGATGCGCCCGATGTCGCCGCCCTTCGCCATGGTCTTGAATTGGAACTCGGGTTTGTCAGGATTCCCGGCCAGCATCTCGTCAACTTTGCCGACGCCGAGGATCACGAGTGCGTCGGGGTGGATGTACTTCTGCGCCACACGCAACACGTCGTCTTGCGTGACGGCGGCAATGCGGTCTCGGTACTTCTCCCAGTAGCCCTTCTCGCGCCCGGTGTATTCGTCATCGGCGAAGGTCCCGGCCACGGCGGAGGCGGTGGCGAAGAAGCGGGGGAAGATTTCGATCGAGTAGTTTTTGGCGATCGCCAGTTCTTCTTCGGAGACCTTATCCTGGCGGATACGCTCCAGCTCTTCGAGGACGATCGCCGTTGCTTGCGCGCAACGTGGGTTCATCGACTGGAAGCCCGCGCGGAAGGTGCCGGGGTAGTAGGTGCCCGCTTGAAACCTGGTGCCGGCGCTGTAGGCCAGCCCTTCGTCGGACCGCACGCGCGACATGATCCGCGACGTGAAGCCGCCCCCGCCGAGAATCTGATTCATCATACTCACGGCGAAACGGTCGGGATTGTCGCGCTGGATGCCCAGGTGTCCGATGGCGATGCGCGACTGATTCACTTCGGGCTTATTCACCATGTAGACGCCCGGCGCGGGCTGGTGCTCCGGCGCGGGAACCTTGGGGACGTCGTGCTCGGAGGCAGGCCAACCGTCGGTCATTTCCTGCCCTAGACGGGCCAGGATCTCCTTCGTATCCACATCGCCCGACACCGCGAAGATCATAGACCCGGACGCGTAGTAGCGCTGGTGGAACTCCATCATGCGCTCGCGAGTGACCGACTCCACCGATGCCTTGGTCGCCTGGCGGCTCGAAAAGTGGTTGTCGCCGCGCATCAGCCGCGCGAACTCGCGGCGCTCGACGCCGGCCGTACGATCGTTGCGCCGTTCCATCCCCTGCAGTTGCCGGGCTTGGGCCAGCTTGAGGCGTTCCTCGTCGAAACCGGGGTTCTTGAGCATGTCGAAAAAGAGCTTGAGCGTGGGATCGAGATTGCTCTTCAAGCAGTCGACACTGGCCGAGCCGGAGGTGGCGCCGATGTTGCTGCCGATGTTCGACGCCAGAAACGCGGCCTCCTCGTCGAAGTCGCGCGCCGATATCGTCTTCGTCCCGCCCGCGCGCATCTGTGAGCCCGTCGATGATGCCAGCCCGGTGCTATCGGCCTCGGTGAGGTAGCCGCCGGTCCGAATCGTCACCGAGATATTCACGAGCGGGAGCTGGTGGTCTTCGACAACGTAGGCGACCGCGCCGCCAGGCAACTCGTGGCGGTAGTTGGCGGGCTTCGGAGCGTCGTAGTCGAGCGCAGAGAACTTGAGTTGGTCCGGGTGCGCCGGAATCTTCTCCGCGCCCCACGCCGCGGGCGCGCACGCCGCCACGGCGGCCAGATTCATCCATTCACGGCGTCTCATTCCATACCTCACTTGGCCATGCCTCACTTGGGATCCCCCATGCCCCGTACGGGAATTCATCATTCGGGAATTCATCGAGCCCCTCCCGGTGGCCTCGGGCGGCCGGGCGGCCCGGGCCGAGCCCCGCCTCCCTCTCTTGTGTTGTAGATGGCGACGCTCCGGTTCTCCGGCTTGAAGTATTTCTTCACCACGCGCCGCACATCCTCCGCGGTGACGGCTTGGATGCGGTCGGAGAACTTGTTGACGTTCTCCCAATCGCCCAGCGCATCGTAGATCAGCAACTGGAACATCAAACTTGTTTTCGACCGCAGCCGCCGGAAGTCGGAGGCAAGCTGTTGGTTCTTGACCTTCTGCAATTCCCGCTCTCCGGCGAGTTGTTCCCGCAGCACGTCCATCTCTTTGTAGAGCGCCTGCTCGACGTCCTCGGGCTTATGCCCTTCGCGCGCCACGCCCGACAGCTCGAAGAAACCGTCGTACTTCAGCCCATTCACGCCGGCTCCGGCGTTCGTTGCGACTTGCTGCTCGAGTACCAGCGACTTGTAGAGCCGCCCCGTGCGCCCGTTGAGCAGGCCGGAAAGAACGATCAGGGCAGGCTCGTCGCGATGGGCGTCGGCGACGGTGTGGTAGCGAATCTTCGCCGTCGGCCGCGTATCGGCATAGCCGATCATGCGCTTCTCGGCCTGCTGCTCGACTTCGCGCGTCCGGACCGTCTCGGGCTCCTTGTCCCCGCGCTTCAGCCGCCCGAAGTACAGCTCGGCCAGCTCGATAGCCCGCTTGGGGTCGAAATCACCGACCAGCGCCGCCGTGAGGTTGTTCGGCGCGTAGTTGGTGCCAAAGAACGACAGCGCCTCCTCCCGCGTAATGCCCTCAAGATCGCTGGGCCAGCCGATCACGGGCCAGTTGTAGGGCGACGATTGCCAGAATAGGGTGTCGAACTGCTCGTCGAGTTTGCCCGTCGGGGTCGAGTCGACCCGCAGGCGGCGCTCTTCGTGGACCACGTCCCGCTCCGCGTAGAACTCTCGAAAAACCGGGTTGGAAAGCCGGTCCGATTCCATCCAGAACCAAAGCTCCAGTTTGTTCGCGGGCACGTTCACGAAATAGACGGTGAAATCTTGAGTCGTGCCGGCGTTCATCCCCGAGCCGCCGTTGAGCCTGTAGATGCGGTCAAACTCGTCCTTCTCGATCAACTCGCGCTGCTGTTGAAGCAGTTCGCCGAACTCTTCGAGGAGTTGTTTATGGTTCTCGCTACGGTTCTTGGCGTCCTTGGGATCTTCGATCAGCCCGCGACGGTGTCTCTCGATCAGCGCTTCCTCTTCTTTCCGCAGCTTGGTTTTGAGGGCGTCGAGCTTCTCGATGGTCGCCAAGTCCTTGTCGATGTCCTTGGTGCCCAGGGTGTGGGTGCCTTTGAACATCATGTGTTCGAAGAGATGAGCCACTCCGGTGATGCCGGGCCGCTCATTCACCGAGCCCACCTTGGCGACCCAACCGGTCGAGATGTTCGGGTCGCCCTTGCGAGGCAGCAGCAGCAGCTTCATCCCGTTGTCGAGCATGTGGACCTGTGGCTCGACCTTTTGGGCGAAGCCGCCGGGCGCTAGCCCTATCGTTAAGAGCACCGCCAGACAGGCGAACGCGCAAGCGGGGCGGACAGGCCGTGGAGCGAAGAGAATTCCTGGCATGGTTTCTTGATTATGACGGACGGTGGCGGGGAAAGGTCACACGGAACGGGCTGTACTCAGCACGAAGGATAAGGAGTTTACAGCGAGGCCGGCGATCAACGCCCCGCCGAGAGCACTGCGCCGGACGAAGCCCGCCGGGCCTCGCCATACAACCGCCGATAGACGTCCGCATTCCGCAAGACGGCTTGCACGTACCCGCGAGTCTCAGTGAACGGGATCGTCTCGACAAACACCTCAGGCTCGCTGAAGTCGCCCCAGGTCATCCATTTCTCGACCCGGCGCTCCCCGGCGTTGTAGGCTGCCAACGAGTACTCGAGTTGTCCGTCGAACTGCTTGAGCACACTGCGGAAGTGCAATGTGCCAAGGCGAAGACTGAGATCGGGGTTGTAGAGTTGCCGGGTGGCAAAGCCCTTGATGCCCACACGCCGGGCCAGCGATCGCCCGGTACTCGGCAAGATTTGCATCAGCCCCAGCGCGCCCGCCCTCGATTTGGCCCCGGCGTTGAACTCCGACTCCTGGCGAATCAGGCCCGCCACGAGGTGGGGGTCGAGCCGGTGGGGTTTCGCGCGGGCTCGGATCTGGCGCGAGTAGGGCAGGGGGAACAGCCGCTCCCAGTACTCGCGTGGCATCGCGCCGATCGGCAGCCGCAGATAACCGAACCCATAGCGTTTCATGTACCGAAGACCCTGATGGTGGCGGCCCTGCTCGGACGCCTGCTTAGCCAGTTCGAGTCCGATCCAGTAGCCATCGGGGCGGCGGTAGTCGCCGCTGCGCAACTCGCGCTCCGACAAATCATCGAGGCCCAGTTGATAGAGTAGACGTCCGCGTTCGAGCAAGACGAGCGACTGCCGCGTTGGCACGGCGGCGGTTGATCGCGGGCCGGGAACCCCCTTCAGAAACGCCGGGGCTTCGCCCTGGCTGGCGGCGCCACCCAACTTTGCCAGGCGCGCCCGGCCGCGGTGGGCGTAGTAGTAGTGCGGGAACAGCCGCGCTAGTTCGCGATAGAGCGTCCTGGCCTCGGACGTGTCGCGCGCTTTCTCCGCCCGCCGGCCCAGAAAGTAGATCGCGGCGGCGGAGGTCGGGGAATTCGCATAGAGACGGACGTGCTCCTCGAGCAGCGCCTCGCACCGCGGATCGGAGTCTGCGTAGGCCCGCCAGCAGACCTTCCAGTGCGCCCGCGCGGCATACTGCCCCTTGGGGAAGGTGCGTGCCGCGCGCTCGTAGTACCTGCGATAGACCCGCGCCTCGTTGTTGAGCAAGTAGTGGTTGCCCAGTGAAAACAGGGCCTCTTCGTACCACGGCGACTTCGGATATTTGCGGTCCAACTCCTCGGCGCGAGCGGCGAACTCCTTGCGCCGTGACTTCCGCCGCGCGCACTCGCCGAGGTAGTAGATCCGCTCGGCGTCGGCCGAAGGCGTCTTCACCTTCAGCTTGGAAAGCCAGTTGCACGCCACGGTCGTGCGCAGACGGCGGTAGTCGGCCGCGCCGGCACGAACGTTGGCGTGGTCGAGGTCGGTCCCGCGCAGCCCGTCGAGCGCGCGCCGGTACTCCCTCGGCGTATTGACGGGCCTTGAAAAGCACATCCGCGCGCTCCAAACGCCACGTTGATGGAGCCGAGGGATAGCGCTTGCCCAACGAACGCCGCAACGTATTGAGCGCCTTTTCCGACTCGTCCGCTTGGCCGCTCAGCGGGTACTTGTAGTAGACGCGCCGATAGGTTTCGACTGCCTGCAAGCGGTTCCCCTCGAGAACTTGCGTCCGCGCCAGCAGGTAGAGCCGCACCGGCTCCGGCAGCGCCGACTTAGACTGCAGCAACTTGCGGGCTTCGGCCACACGCTCGGCCCGCATCAGACTCTCGATGCGTAGCCGCGCCGCGTCGGGCACGAGCCGGCTCTTGGGGAAACGTCTTGGGAAGTCCGCCAGCGCGTCGGCGGCCGCGCCGTGTTCCTCATCTCCAACCAGCGCCCGTGCGTGGAAGTAGCGTGCGTAGTCTTCCAGGGGGCCGGCATCGGCGCGCGCGCGCTTCAGTTCTGCCGCAGCGGTCTTGAATGAGTCGGCTTCGTAATCGGCCATCCCGAGCGCGAAACGGGCCAAGGCGCGGCTCTCGGCGGACTTGGCTTTGCCCACGTAGGACGCCAAGAGCTTGCGGTCGGCGGTCTTACCTGACTTGAGGTAATCGCGGCTTAGTTTTTGGAGTTCGGCCGGAACGGCGCTGCGTCCGCCTTGAGTCCAAACGAAGAGGACGACGAGCAGACCAACGGCTGAGGCTGTCCAACGGGCGGTCACGACAAAAGGATAAGTAGAACCAACACTTACATCGTAGCCTCTCAGCAGGGGCGGCGCGTGGCAAGCGGTAGTGGCTCAATTTGGCTGCGCCACGCTGGGTGATGAGCGTGCGCTGCACACTGTGCCGGAGGCCATCGTTTCTCAAGTCGCCTTCAGGCGGCTTCCGCGCGAAGCGCGTTGTAGGCCGGTCGTTTACGGCCGGTTCAGCGTGGCCCTTCGTTCCTGCCCAGGGCGCTTCAGCGTCCTTCCGACACACCGGCTTGAGCCACCGTGGATGGCTGATCCGGTGTCCGTGAGACCGTCATGGCTGAAACTGAGCCACTACCTGGCAAGCTGCCGTAGAGGAGTGGAATGCTACGCTTGGGCTCGAAGGGCCTCTGCCACCCTTTTTCGCGCGTCCACGGAATCAACAGCTTGCCGCTATCTTTCGCGCGCGAAAAAGGGCTGGCTGTCCCCAGAGTACACATTTACCACGGGCTACTAAACGGCGGCTTCCTGCCGCTCGACGGCAGGCTTCTTGCGGGTCCCCACCGCCTCGAGCCAAGCTTCGGTCACCGACGTCAGCGTCTCGATCGCCGCCCGCTCGACGTCCAGTCCTGACTCGCCCCCGTCTGCGTACAACACCGCGAGCACTTTGTCGCGCAGCACGATGGGAAACAAGTAAACGCGATCGTCGGCCTTGAGCCCGAACAAAGCGACGACGTCGTCGGACAAGTCGCCGGGACTACCTCCCGCCACGACCGCATCGCGCGTCTCGACCGCGTGGGCCAACGCCGCGGCGTCCACCAGCGGCACTTCAACATTCTCAAACGACGACCGCTCTTCGCCTCCGCCCGACATCCGGAAGCCCAGCAGCCGGTCGCCCTTGTGGATGAACAAAGCGCAACGCCCGGCGAACTCGGCAGCGGTATCGACCAGTGCCCCGGCGATCCCGGCGACCGTGTCTTCCACGCGAATCCGCCGCACCCCGTCGGCGAGGCTTTCCGCTGTCTGGCGTCGTGCCTCGCGCGCGGACTCGGACCCGCGCTCGTCGAGTTGAGCCTGCACCACCGTTTCGCACTCATCCTTCAGGCGCTCGGTCAGCTCACGCCGCATTTCGTCCATCCGGCCCGTCAGAGCGTATTCGACGACCGATTGAATTCTCGACTCCAGGTCTTGCTGCATTCCGTTTGCCCCTGCCGGCGCCCCCGGTCCGGTTCCCCGTTCCGGTTCCCCGGGGCGCGAACGATTGTTATTGTAGCGTAGGGTAGTCGGAACCCCAGCCGTTCCGGACGAGGTGGGTAACGCATGAGCACGGACCTTGAAGGGCAGGTTGCGGTCGTCACCGGAGGCGCCCGCGGGATTGGCGCAGCCGTCGCTCAGGCGCTGTTGGAGCAGGGTGCGTCGGTCGTGATTTGCGGCCGTGACGCTTCCAGTGTTGAGCAGGCTGTGGGACGGATGAAGCCGCACGTCCGCTCCGGAGGCAGCGCCGGAGGCCGGGTCGAAGGCCGGGTCTGCGACGTGAGACGATTCGAGGACGTCGAGCAGTTCTTCGGGTTCGTCCGCGAGACCTTCGGCCGTCTCGACGTCTTGGTCAATAACGCCGGCGTCGGGGGAGCGGCGCCTGTCGACGAGATAACGCCTGAGCAGTGGCGGACGATCATCGAGACCAACCTCAACGGCCCGTTCTACTGTTGTCACGAGGCGGTTCCCCTTATGCGAGCCGGCGGCGGAGGGTTCATCATCAACATCGGCAGCCTCGCCGGTAAGCACGTCTTCGCGGGCGGGTCCGCTTACAACGCTTCGAAGTTCGGCCTGGCCGGATTCACCGAGGCCGCCATGCTCGATCTGCGCCATCACAACATTCGCGTGAGCACGATCATGCCTGGCAGCGTCGACACGAGGTTCTCGAGTCCGGACGCCCCGCCCACCGACTGGAAGATCTCCCCCGAGCACATCGGCGAGATGGTCGTGCACCTGTTACGGACGCCGCCGCGCAGTCTGATCAGCCGTGTCGAGATGCGCCCGAGCCGGCCGCCTCGCAAGGGATAGCGGATTGAGCTGCTCGGAGCCGCGGGCGTGAGCCCGCGTTGACCCTATCCCAGGAAGTGGGGTATCCATTTGACTCAGGTGACCACAACATACTGTGGTTGGCCATTGGCGGCCCCCGGAAAGGCTTGCCGATAGCACCACGTTTCCAAGCCTGCGATGGCCATGGCGCGTGCGTAATCCTTGATCGGCCCGAAACGCAGCCTCGTGGCCCAATTGCCTGCAGACCGGCGTGCGCCCCAGGGTGCATTCTGGGTGCAGTGTGCTGGCGTCCATGGATCGACCAAACCACAACGCCTAGGGGCTACCTGAGTCAAGTGGATACCCCATTCCCAGGAGTGCCATGAGGCTCACCACTTCACTGCTACTCACAGTCTTACTCATCGCCGTCCATGGAAGGGAGATCCCAAGAACATCGACCAAACGCACAACGCCTAGGGGCTGGGTACCTGAGATCAAGTGGATACCCCATTCCCAGGAAATATCTTACCCTCAGAGACAAACAGGAGGAAAAATGCCATGAGGCTCACCACTTCACTGCTACTCACAGTCTTACTCATCGCCGTCGGAGGGCACGCATGCGCCGGCGGCACTTCGACCACTAAGGGAGATCCCAAGAACATGACGAATCAAGACCGACAAGATCTCCAAACGCTCCTCGACCGCTATGAAGGGGCGCTCAACACCTCGGACGTCGACGCCGTGATCGAACTCTACGCCGATGACGGGGTCTTCATGCCCTCGGCGGCACCCACCGCGGTGGGTATCGAGAGCGTGCGTGCGGCCTACGAACACGTCTTCACCACGATCAAGCTGAACATCGCCTTCACTGTAGAGGAGATCGTCGCCGACGGCTCAATCGCCTTTGCCCGCACTGGCTCGAAGGGGACGGTGACCGTCCTCGCCGACGGCACGTCCGCTCCTGAGGAGAATCGCGAGCTCTTTGTTTTCCAGAAGAAGGACGGCGTCTGGAAGATCTCCCGCTACATGTTCAACAAGACCTCTTGATCCCTGCGGAGCACGGGCGTGGGTATGGAGAGCCCGCTCCGTCTCCCGTTTTTCACCGCGTCGCGATGCGTCAACCCTAGAATAAGGAGCCAATCCATGTCACAGAACACGCGTTACCTCCGCGTCGACTGAGGAGGGCCGACCATGCGCACGAGCATGAAAGCTGTCGTCGTCGAACGCCCCGGACCGCCCGAGGTGCTAACGCTCCAGGAACGGCCGGTGCCGCAGCCGAAGCCGGGCTGGGTGCTGATCAGGGTCCGAGCCTTCGGGCTCAACCGCTCCGAGCTGTTCACTCGGCAAGGCCACTCGCCCTCGGTCACGCTCCCGCGTATTCTCGGGATCGAGGCGGTGGGGGAGGTCGTGGCCGCTCCGGGCACCGAGTTGTCGCCGGGCCAGACCGTGGCCACCGCTATGGGAGGTATGGGCCGAAAGTTCGACGGTTCCTACGCCGAGTACACCTGCGTTCCGGCGAGGCAGGTGCAAACGCTCGAAACGACGCTTGACTGGCCAACGCTCGCTGCGCTTCCCGAGATGATCCAGACCGAAGGGGCTCCCTACGCTGGCGAGGCGGCGGATCTTGGAGCAGAGACCTCACCGCCACGCGTGCTGGCTCAAAGTGACGCGACCATGCATGACTGACCGCTCCGCTCCGGAGTCGATTCGAAGGGACTTAACATGAGGCAAAAAACCCGCGCAGAGATCTTGTCCGTAAATGTATCCGAGGTGAAGGAGGTCCCATATCGTGGCAGTACGGTGACGACAGGGATCCTTAAGGTCCCGCTCGATGGGCCAGTCAGAGTCCGAAAGCTGAACATCGACGGGGACGATCAGGCGGACCGGCGAGTTCACGGTGGACGTGACATGGCGATTTACGCCTACCCGGTCGAGCACTACTCCTTCTGGCAAAACGAACTGGGGCGTAAGGAGTTCCCCCTCGGCCAGTTTGGCGAGAACTTGACTGTCCAGGGACTAAGTGAAGAAGACGTACGCGTTGGGGACATTTTTCGAACCGGCAACCTGAAGCTGCAGGTCACGCAGCCACGGATACCCTGCTACAAACTGGCTCTCCGCATGCAGGCGGGAGACGATTTTCCTGCCCGATTTCAACAGAGCGGTCGAATGGGCTTCTACTTTCGCGTGCTGGAAGAGGGAGATCTCCGCTCCGGTGACCAGCTGGAGTTGATTGAGACCGACCAGGATTCGGTCACCATCGCCGAGTTCATTCGCGCCTATCTTTTCGACTCACACGATCCGGAAAAGCTCGAGCGCCTGCTGCGGTCACGCGACCTCGGAGAGGCCTGGCGCAAATACCTGGAAGACGTCCTCGGAAGAGTGCGCCCAGTCGTAACCTCGGACGGTTGGCAGGGATATCGACCCTTCTTAGTCGGCGGAAAGGTCAAGGAAAGCGAGAATATCGCCTCGTTCCACCTCCGGCCGAGAGATGGGAAGCAGCTGCCGCCATTCTTGCCCGGGCAGTATTTGACGCTAAGGCTTCGGGTTAAGAGCCAAGGGAAGCCGGTCACCCGCACCTACTCCATCTCAAGCAGTCCGACCCGAAGGGATGCCTATCGAATCACCGTAAAAAAGCTGGCTCCCCCTCCCGGCATCCGCGAGGCGCGCGCGGGAATCGGTTCGTCACACCTGCACGATCACGTGGATGCGGGCGACGAGCTGAGCATCAAGGCGCCGCGTGGAAAGTTCTTCCTCGACCCAAGAACCAACTCCCCGATCGTCTTGCTCAGCGCCGGCGTGGGGCTGACGCCCTTAGTGAGCATGCTGGCTGCGGTTGCTGAAGAGGACGGCGCACGCCCGGTCTGGTTTGTCCATGGCGCACGAAACGGGCGGGAGCATGCGCTGCGGGAAGAAGTGCAGAAGTTGGCCGCGGAGCATGAGAGCATCCGGCTTCACTTCGCTTACAGCCAGCCGACGCCTGAGGACGTCGTGGGCCGAGACTTCGACTCGCAAGGGCGGATCACTGTTGAGCTGTTGAAGGAGATTCTTCCTCCCGCAGCCTATGACTTCTACTTGTGCGGACCGACGCCGTTTATGCAGGAGTTGTTCCGCGACCTGGAGTCCTGGGGAGTGCCTCCTGCGCGTATTCACTACGAGTTCTTTGGGCCTGCGACGGACCTGAGCAGGGGCCGCAAGAGTCGGCAATCCGAGTCCGCCGGCGCCGACTGGAAGGTCTCATTCGCACGGTCTGAGACGAATGTCCGCTGGAGTTCGGAGTTCGGTAACGTCCTCGAGCTTGCCGAGGCCCAAGGACTTCCCGGACTTCAGTTGCCGCGCCGGCATCTGTCATACCTGCAGTGTTCCACTGATTCGCGGTGAGGTGGACGTTCAGTTGCCGCGCCGGCATCTGTCATACCTGCAGTGTTCCACTGATTCGCGGTGAGGTGGCGTACGTTTGCGATCCGATTGATCTGCCCGATCCGGGACACGTACTCATTTGTTGCGCTAAGCCGAAGACGGACGTCGTGATCGATGTCTAAGGAGGGGCCTCAGAATCCGTTCCAGCCGGTCCAGCTCGGCGAAGGCGGGATGGGAAGTGGTAGTGTATACGGCAAGCGTGGAGTGTTTTACCGACTAGAAAGCTTTGGTTATGAACGAGCAAGAGGCACCCAACTCGCAGAATCAGGATCCGGACCGCACCTCGCTTGTCCTGAGCGTCAGGCCCGGATGCGAGACCGCTTACGAGACCCTACAGGCCAGCCTCTTGGAAGAGACTAGGCGCTTCCCCGGGTTCAAGGGAGAAGAGGTCATGCGTCCGAGGGATCCCGATCGGCCCGAGTACAGGGTTACGCTCCACTTCGAGAACCGAGAGGCCAAGGAACGTTGGTCGCGATCCGAGGAGCGGCGCCAATGGGTCGAGGGCATGGAGGCACTGGCGGACAGTCCGGTGATCACGACACTAAACGGATTAGAGACGTGGTTCACGCTACCAGGGGATGGTCACACCAAGACGGCACCCAGGTATAAGACCGCGTTCGTCGTCTGGATCGCAGTCTTTCCAACCGTGCTCGTGATGTCGACCCTGCTATCCCGGCTACCGTTCGAGATGTCGCAAGTGGCTTCGGTTCTAGTGATAACCGCAGTCACCGTTCCAACAGCCGTGTACATCTTGTTACCCAGGTTGACCCGCCTCTTTGAGCGCTGGCTGTACACGGGGTCTAGCGCCGGGAAGGCGCGGCGTCCCAACGAAAAGGAGTAGAGAAATGGCAAAGAGAGTCGATTACTACGGAATCTACGGTACTCATACCGCCGAGACGTGTCCGTTATTCCACGAAGGGAATAGAAAGCTGCTACTGGAGGCTGCGGCGGGCTTTGAAGAGATGTCGGCCGAGCATGACGTCAAGTTGGTCTCGGCGTGGCACTCCGGACTCGAACACACTTTCGTGTGGATCGTGGAGGCAGAGAACGCACATTCGATCCAGGATCTCATGGTTGCATCCGGCGTAGGGAGGTTCAATGCGACCAAGATCGTCCCACTGAGGACACTTCAGAACGTCGTAGAATACTGTCAACAACTGTAGGACCGGGAGCCAGCGGGGGATCGATTCTAGAATTCGTCGCCTCCCCCGCTTCTCAGCTCCTAGCCGCTCATGTGTTCGCGCCGGCGATATATATAGCACTTAGAAGCCTTTCGCCCAGCAATCCAGTGCTGACCCCCTATATGTAGGGGGGTGTCAGCGGTCCGTCCCAGCGTCGTCTTCGGCCTTGTTTTTACTAGACGATAAAGTATGTTATCGGCTGCCAATGTCTCCTCAAATCTTGACCTTCCTCCGATCCTTCCACCCGGCCCGCATCCAATCACGACGCTCCGATTGAAGCCTGCTACAGAGCTGTCGCCTTTCGCCTAAAGATTGCGACACTCGCCGGGCACGCTCTCATCCGGCTACATCTTTGTGTTTCGGCGGCTGGGGGTGTACAATCGCGCTGGCTGGGTACTGAAATCGGAACTGCCCGATTCGCCTTGACACAATGTCGTTTGGGCGAGCAAAATACCCCATCGGTACTTGATCCCTGCGGAGCACGGGCGTGGGTATGGAGAGCCCGCTCCGTTCTCCCGTTTTTCACCGCGTCGCAATGCGTCAACCCGAGAATAAGAAGCCGATCCATGTCACAGAACACGCGTTACCGCCACGTCGACTGAGGAGGGCCGACCATGCGCACGAGCATGAAAGCTGTCGTCATCGAACGGCCGGGGCCGCCAGAGGTTCTGAGCCTCCAGGAACGGCCGGTACCGGAACCGAAGCCGGGCTGGGTGCTGATCCGGATCCGCGCCTTCGGGCTCAACCGCTCCGAGCTGTTCACTCGGCAAGGCCACTCGCCCTCGGTCACGCTCCCGCGTATTCTCGGGATCGAGGCGGTGGGGGAGGTCGTGGCCGCTCCGGGCACCGAGTTGTCGCCGGGCCAGACCGTGGCCACCGCTATGGGAGGTATGGGCCGAAAGTTCGACGGTTCCTACGCCGAGTACACCTGCGTTCCGGCGAGGCAGGTGCAAACGCTCGAAACGACGCTTGACTGGCCAACGCTCGGTGCGCTTCCCGAGATGATCCAGACTGCGTGGGGCTCCCTCCACACCTCTCTCCAGGTGCGATCCGGCCAGACCCTCCTCATTCGCGGTGGCACGACCTCCGTGGGACTGGCGGCGGCGGTTCTGGCGCGAAAACACGGTGTCACTGTCGCAGCGACGAGTCGTCGTCCGGAACGTGGACAGCTCCTGCGCGACAACGGTGCGGATGTTGTTTTCGTCGACACCGGCAGCATCGCCGAGGAGGTCCGACACACGTTTCCCGATGGAGTCGACTACGTTCTGGAGCTCGTTGGGACGACGACGCTGCTCGACTCGCTCCAGGCCGCCAAGCGTCACGGCGTCGTCTGCATGACCGGGATGGTCGGCGACAAATGGGACTTCGAGCATTTCGCGCCGATGGAAGCCATTCCGACCTCCGTCTGCCTGACAACGTACGCTGGCGGTACCGAGGATTTTGTGAGGACTCCGCTTCAGCAGTTCGTCAGCGAGGTCGAAGCCGGGCACAGCCGCGTTAAAGTCGGGCGAGTTTTTAGGCTGGACGAGATCGTCGAAGCCCATCGCTTCATGGAAGAGAACCGCGCCGAGGGGAAGCTCGTCGTCATCACCAGGTAGGCGGCTGGGATCTCCATAACCGCACCTTCGGGATATAATGCAAGAGCCAACTGAATCCCATCCGGGTACCCGTATGACACGGAAAACCGCGCCGCACCTCCCGACGCTGGCGGCACTTGCCGCAGCCGCCCTGGTCACAACCGCTACCCTCCAAGCCGAGGACGCCGCCGTCAGCTACTACAACGATGTCCGTCCGGTCATTCAGCGCTCCTGCCAGGGCTGCCACCAGCCCGCCAACAAGATGGGCGGCCTCGATTTGACGACGCATGAAGCCATCAAATCCGGCGGCCTGAAAGGCCCCGTCTTCAACACCGCCTCGCCCGACGACAGCTCGCTCGTCGCGCGCCTGACCGGCAAGCAGGAACCGCGCATGCCGATGGGGCAGGACCCGCTGGCCGACGCCGAAATCGATCTCTTCCGCCGCTGGGTCAAAGCCGGCGCCGACGATGACACGCCCGCGTCGGCCCGCGCGCCCGAAGTGCCAACCGAGCCGCCCACGTACAATCTACCGCCGGTCGTTACCGCTGCGACCTACGCGCCCGATGGCTCTGTGCTGGCGGTCGGAGGCTACCGCGAAATTCTCTTCCACAGTACCGATGGATCAAAGATCGAAGCACGCCTACTGGGCCGCTCCGACCGCATCCATTCCATCGAATTCACCTCTGACGGCAAGACCCTGGTCGCCGTCGGCGGGACCCCGGCGCGCTTCGGCGAGATCCAGGTTTGGGACGTAGCATCGAAGAAGCAGGTGCGCTCGCTGATGATCACCAACGACACCCTCTTTGGCGGTGCGCTCTCGCCGGACGGCAAGCTCGTCGCGATCGGCGGGGCCGACAACAGCGTTCGTGTGATCGAGGTGGGGACCGGGAAAGAGATGTTCAAAGCCGGCTACCACGAAGACTGGGTGCTCGACAGTGTCTTTGACGTCGACGGCAAGCGCATCGTCACCGTCGGTCGAGACCGTGCCGCCAAGCTCGCCGACGCCACCAGCGGTGCGTTTATTGAAAACGTCAATTTCCTGCGCGAGCAACTCTTCGCCATCGCGCGCCACCCCCGGCGGGACCACGTTCTCATCGGAGGCAGCGATCGTGTGCCCTACCTCTACATGATGGACCGGCCGCGCGCGCTCAAGATCGCCGACGATTCGACCTTGGTTCGCAAGTTCGACGAACTCCCGGGGCCGATTCACTCGCTGGCCTTCAACGCCGACGGCAGTCGCGCCGCGATCGGCGGCATTGCCGAAGAAGTGCCGATCTACAACACAGAAACGGGCGATCTGGTGGCGACCTGCGAGGTTCCCGCGGCAGGCACGTTCGTCTTGGCCTTCCGGCCGGACGGGAAGGAACTGCTCGCGGCCGGGTTCGACGGACGCATTCGACTTTTCGACCCCGCCACGGGCGAACTAAGGAAGGAATTCGTCCCCGTGCCCTTGCCAGAAAAGCAGATGAGCTCAGCACGCTAGCAACCGAGCCCAGAACGCCAGTGACGGGGGCGATCCCGCTAACAACCGCGATGCGCACAGCCATCCTTATCAGCCTCACCCTCTTGCTCACCTCCGCGTTGTTCGCCACTGCGCCCGAGCTGACGAAACTCGAGCCTCGCGGAGCCCAACAGGGCACGGCCGTTCAGCTTTCCCTCCGCGGCTACGACCTCACCGCTGAGACGCGCCTGCTAAGCAACGTCCCCGGAGCCCTCACCAAGCTGACGCCGAAACGCGGCATGGGCCGCGAACTGCTCTACCTGCTCGAACTCTCACCAGACGCGGCCGTGGGCGCATACCCCATCCGGGTCGAAACCCCCGACGGCATCTCGAATATCCTGCTGTTCACCGTCGGCCCGTTCCGTGAAGTCATCGAGGCCGAATCCGAAGCCCGGCGTCAGGAGTACACGAACGACGCCGCCGCCGATGCCGAGCCGTTCGAATCGCCGGTCACCGTGAACGGCACTTTGCAAGGCGCTGATCGCGACTGGTACCGCATCGCCGGCAAGCCTGGCGACCGCGTGGTTTTCGAGGTCGAGGCCCGCCGCGTTGGCTCCGCGGTCGATCCGGTCCTCGAGATCCGCGACCGCGTGGGCAAGCTGCTCGCTCGCGCCAACGATTCCGAAGGCGCCGGCGTCGACGCCCGCGCCGAAGCGGTCTTCCCGGCCGACGGCGAGGCCTACGTCCAGATCCACGACGCGCGGTTCAGCGCACAGAGCGAGAACTTCTATCGCCTCAAAGTCGGCGCGTATCAGTTTGCCGGCGCTGTCTTCCCGCTCGGGTGGCGGCGGGACGGCAAGGTCAAAGTCGAACTACTCGGCGGCAACCTGAGCAAGCCCGTCCAGGTCGAGCCCGATCTTTCGGCGGCGGCCACGTCTTCCGACTTTGCGACGTTGCGCCCGCCAGGTGAGAACGCTACGCTGCCGCTGGCGATGGTTGTCAGCGACGGCAAAGAGGCCTTCGAGCCGACGGGCAAAGGCCCCCACAAGCTGATGCCCGAAGTCGTGATCAACGGCCGCATCTTCGAGCCGGGCGAGATCGACCGCTATCGGCTGGCCGTCAAGCCCGGCGAACATTGGATGATCGAAACGCAGGCCGCGGGCCTGGGAACGTCGTCGCTCTATGGCCTGATCACGATTTACGGCAAGGACGGCCAGAAGCTCGCCTCGGCCGGCGATCAGGAGCCTGAGGAACCGCTGTCGTTCATCTCGTCGACCGGAGGTACGTTCGGTGACCCGCACCTGGGATTCGAAGCGCCCGAGGGTACGACGGAAATCGTCGTCAGCATCGAAGATCTACTCGGACGCGGCGGACCCGGCTACGGCTATCGCCTGTCGGCCCGCCCGCAGCCGCCGGACTTCACCCTCACGTTGACAACCCCCTACGTCAACATCCCGCAAAAGGGGAGCGCGCTCGTCAACGTCGACGTCATCCGCCGCGGTTACATGGGCGACATCAAGTTGACCGCCGCCGGCTTGCCGGACGATCTTCTGCTGCGTGGCGGCCACGTGCCGGCCGAGGTCGGCGGCATGACCACCAGCCGTACTTCGAGACAGGGCATCCTCACGATCGAGCCCAAGCCTGGCGCCGAAGCCCGCGAAGTCGACCTCGAACTGTGGGGCGAGGGGCGGACCGAGGACGGCCGAACCATTCGCGTGCGCGCGCAAGCGCCCGGCATGATGGCGGAGGTGAAAGGCACGAAGCAAGACCCCGTCACCGCTCCCTGGTTGGCCGCGAGGCTGCCTGCTCGCGTGGCCGAACCCGACGCAGGGACGCTGCAGGTGCTGACGCCCCTTCGTGTGCGACTCATCCAGGGTATGGAGCACGACATCAAGTACTCGTTTCATGCCCGCGAGGATGGCGCGCGCCTGACCGATCGAGTCGGCGTCCGCAACCTCCCCAGCGTCGGCAACATCCGCGTGATCGGCGAGGCCAAGAACAAGAAGGGCGCCAAGGAAGGCGTTCTCCATCTCAACACGACGATGGGCACGCTACCGATGACTTTCGATGTGTTTCTCTCGGCCGAGGCCATGATCGGCGGACGGAAGCAAACCGTCGCCTCGTCCGCGATCACGTTCGATGTCGTGCAAGGCTACCGTCTCGAGCCGCCCGCCCAGCCCGTGGAGATCCGCAGCGGAGGCGTCGCTGAGATCACCGGCGCGTTTCACCGCGAGCCCGACTTCGCCGCCCCCGTCACGGTCAAGGTCAACAACCTGCCGCTCGGCGTCGCGTGCAAGCCGGCGGAGGTTCGCGGCGCGCCCGCCCAGTATCGCTTGTCTTGCGCAGCGGGCCCCGGCGCGCAGCCCGGTGAGTACGAGGTCGAGGTGGCGCCGGCCTCGACCTTGGCCGGCCGTGACAAGGAACTGGTACCGTATAAAATTGAGCCGGTTACGGCGCGGATCACGGTAAAGAAGTCCGCGGAGATAGCGACAGTCCGGTAGCGCCTTGGAGTCAATGATGCCACGTAAAGCCACCTTGCTCAGCTTGCTTGCGATCTGCCTCACCCTTCTCGCTTCAACCGCTGAGGCCGTGCAGATCACCAAACTCGTGGTCGAGCCGTCGTCACTCGAACTCTCCGTGCCCGGCGAAGGCCGGCGCGTCCTCGTCACCGGGATCACCGCCGAGGGCGAGAAGATCGATTTTACCAACCACGCCCAACTCGAATCCGGCGGCGCCGCGGTCAGGGTTGACGAGACCGGTTACCTCATGCCCGTCGAGAAGGGCCAAGCGCAGGTGACCGTGACTGCCCGGGGCTTGACCGCGCAGGTCGGGGTGACGGTCGGCGACTTGGGCAGCCCGCATCCGATCAGCTTTCTGCGCGACGTGATGCCCGTGCTCAACAAAACGGGTTGCACCGGCGGACCGTGCCACGGTTCGGCCAAGGGAAAGAACGGCTTCAAGCTGTCGCTGCGCGGCTACGACCCCGAGTTCGACTATCGCGCCTTGCTCTACGACATCTCGGGCCGCCGCTTCAACCGCGCCGATCCGGCCCAGAGCCTGATGCTCGCCAAGCCCACCCAAGCCGTGCCGCACGAAGGCGGTCAGGTCATCAAGCCGGGCTCGCGCTACTACCAAACGGTGCTCGACTGGATCTCGAAAGGCACTCCCTTCGGCGATCCCGCCAAAGATGGCGTGGACAAGATCGAAGTCCTGCCGACGGAGGTCTTCATGTCGCGTCCCGGCCGCGAGCAGCAGTTGCTCGTAGTGGCGCGTTATCGCGACGGCTCCGTGCGCGACGTGACTCGCGAAGCTGTGATCGCCTCGAGCCAAGAGACGACCGCCGCCGTCAGCGATGAGTCCGTCGTCGAAGGGGTTCGTGTCGGCGAAGCAACGTTGCTCGTTCGCTACGAGGGCAAGTTCGTCATCGTGCCGGTCACCGTGCTCAACCCCGAGCCCGGATTCGAGTGGAAGCAGCTCTCGCAACATAACTTCATCGACGAGCACATCGACGCCAAGCTCGAGCGACTCAAGGTGCAACCGTCGGACGTCGCCGAGGACGGCGTTTTTCTCCGCCGCGTCTACCTCGACTTAGTCGGCATTCCGCCCACGCCCGACGAAGCGAGGGCCTTTCTCGAAGACCCCGATACATCGCGGCTCAAGCGCGTCCGCCTGATCGATGACCTGATGAAGCGCAAGGGCTTCATCGACCATTGGGCGCTCAAGTGGGGCGACCTGCTGCAGTCGAACCGCAAGTATCTGGGCGAGAAGGGTACGTGGGCGTTCCGGCAATGGATCCGCGACGCCATCTCGGTTAATCAGCCCTACAACGAAATGGTGCGCGAGCTGATCACCGCCACCGGCAGCACCTATCAAAATCCACCGGCGAACTTCTTCCGCGTCAACAAAGACCCCAAAGAGGCGATGGAAAAAACGTCGCAACTCTTCCTCGGCGTGAGGATGATGTGCGCGCAATGCCACGACCATCCCTTCGAGCGCTGGACGCAGAACCAGTACTACCAACTCGCGGCTTTCTTCGCGGCGGTGGGCGTCAAACCCGGCTTCGACAGCGACGAGGAGATCGTTTACCTCAAGCGCAGCGATAAGGACATGAAGCACCCGAAGACCGGCCGCGTCATCGAGCCCGAGTATCTCATCGCGACGACGGGGGCTCCCCCCATCGCCTCAGTGCGCGACCGCCGTCAGGCCCTGGCCGAGTGGCTCACGTCGGAGAAGAATCGTTTCTTCGCCCGCGCCATCGTCAACCGCCTGTGGAGCTACTTCTTCGGCCAAGGCATCATCGAGCCGGTCGACGACATTCGCGCGTCCAATCCGCCTATCAACGAAGCGCTACTCCAGGCGCTGGCTGACGACTTTGTCAAAAGTGGCTACGATCTGCAGCACGTCATCCGCACGATTGTGAACTCGCGGACGTACCAGGCTTCGATCACCCCCAATAAGTGGAACGCGGATGACGACCGCAACTTCTCGCACTTCTTCCCGCGGCGTCTCACGGCCGAGTCGATGCTCGACGCCCTGACCGTCGCCACCGGCTCGCGGCCCGAATTCGCTGAAGTCCCGCCGGACTTCACCGCGCAAGAGCTGCCCGACCCGCACATCGGCAAGGGCGGCTTCCTTGACACCTTCGGGCGCCCGGAGCGTGAGTCCGCCTGCGAGTGCGAACGCCGCAGCGACGTGAGCCTGCCGCAGGCCATGAGTCTCATCAACGGCCCCACGCTGGCCGAAGCCATCGCCGACCCCGAGGGCCGCGTCTCCAAGCTGATCATCGCCGGCACGCCCAACCGCGAGCTGATCGAAGAGTTGTATCTCGGCGCGTTCAGCCGGCTCCCCACGCCCAGCGAGCTGGACGACGCCCTGACGTTTCTGCAGAAGGGCCCCAGCCGCGCCTCGCGCGCCCAGGACCTGCTCTGGGCCCTCGTCAACAGCAACGCGTTCCTGTTTAACCGCTAGCGGGCCGTGGCACTGAGAATGTAGGGGCACGGCATGCCGTGCCCGCAGTCTGGCTCGGCCTAACCCCGAAGGGGTGATCCAAATAACAGCCCTGGGCGTGAGCCCAGGGAAGCCGGTCCCCCAACCCAATCTGACGAGCCCTGAAAGGGCGGCTCATCATTTCCAGACAGGCTATGATCGGCTCTGTCCCTCAAAGCTCCCGTTTGGACCTACACCAGCTCGATGTTCACGCGGCGTCCGACTACCGCCGCCGCACGTTGCAGGCTGGAGAGCGTGATGTCATTCTTCGGGTCGAGCAGCCGATCCACCTGGGTACGGCTGGTCTTCAATAGCATCGCCATCTTGTTCTTCGAGATTTTCTTCTTTTTCATGGCTTCGGCAAGCTGCCACGCAACGACCTCCTTGACCGCCTGCGCCTGTGCTTCCTCGAAGATGCCCTCCTCCTGGAGGAAGGCATCGATACTTGAACCCATATGCTTCTTGCTCATCGTTCCAATTCCTTCTGACGCTTGCGCGCCGTTGCCAGATCCCCTTCGGGCGTCGCCCGCGTTTTCTTGATGAACCCGTGCAGCGCCACGAGGTGCTCGCGGTACAGGCAGATCAGCACACGAGCCGTCCGTTTGGTCGGCAGGTCCGTCCGGATTTCCCAGAGGCCGTTGCCCATGGGGCGGCACAATGGGGCGGCACAGGGGGCATGCCTACCGGCCAACGCCATTGCGCCCTCAGCAGGTCCCTTCCTATCGCCTGCCGCTCGGCCTCATCCAGATCTTTCAGCCACTCCCTTACGGGCTCGCTGCCCGCCGCCGTGCGGAAGAAGATCAGCGGGATTTTCTGTGGCCGCGGCTTGTCGGACATCCTGCACCTTATAATGTTCAGTGTACCGTACAAGGTACAGACCTGCAAGCTAATCCCTTTCCGCGGAGAGCAAGCACGCGTATCAGGGCGAGTTGGTTTCGTTCTTGAAGCGAAATGAGGTGGAGTACGACGAGCGGTCTTTGTGGAGTTGAGTCTTGCAGGGCCCCCTTGGGATTAGGTGCATTGTTTTCCCAGGGTTGACACCGCACACACCCCCTACACCGAGGCGGGCGCGGCGGGCCGTCGAGTCAGCTCATGCCGCCCGGCCGCCCAATCCAAAATTTCACAGGTCGGTAAAGCCAGACCCCAGACCCTCCGGAACATCAGCATGGCCGCCTCGTGGCTGCCGGGGTCAATAGTCGTACAGGCGTCTTCGGCGATCACCACGTGAAAGCCCCGGTCCGCGGCGTCGAGCGCTGTCGTGAAGACGCACATGTCGGACGCGATGCCCGCCACAACCAAGGTTTCGACTTTCATGTTGCGGAGCAGCAGTTCGATGCCGGTGGAGTTGAAGGCGCTGCTGGTGTTCTTGTCGAGCACGAGTTCACCGGGCAAAGGCTCGAGCCTCGGGTCGATTTGATGGCCGGGTGTGCCGGCGGCGGCCAGGTGTCCCGACTTACGCTCGGACGCAGCCAATGCGACTTGCTCGCGGCTGCGCCGGCGTTCGATCAGGTCCGAGCCGTCGGGCAGCAGGCTGCCGTGGCGGGTAAAGATCACGCGTCGGCCGAGACGCCTGAATTCCGCCACCAGCGCGCGCGTCTGGTCAAGCGCCAGCTCGACTCGGCGGCGATAGGACGCGAACAGTCCCTCATCATGCACCTTCAAACTGTGGACCAGGTCGCCGGCCGGGTCGATACAGTAGTTCTGCATGTCAATGACGCACAGCGCCGTGGTCTCCCTATCCAGCGGCAGATCGAATCCCAGACAGGAGCTGGGCCACTCCTCGTCGTCTAGGAAGCGGATTGTCTTTCCAGCCATGGCGGCAATACCTCACACGAGGGAAGTCGTTGGCGTGCGCCTTGCCGGCGCGGTTCACATGGTAGCGAACGGGGCCCTCGGTGAGCGAGCCGGCTGGCCACCGCTCCCTCCCATAGTCCGTCCGTAAGTTCCGAAAACAGCTTTGCGCCCCGGCACGGTCTGGAGTGGGCCGAAAAGGGCTCCATCCCCTTTAGGGCTTCGGCCTACCCAGAGGCTAGCTGTCCCTATCACCCTCGTCATCGTCGTCATCGTCGTCATCCCTGAACATATGGCGCAACTCGTTGTACGCATCGCACAAATTGATGAAGGCTCTCTGATAGCGTTCGTCGTCAACGGCGATCTGCGCCTCATCGAAGAATTTTCGTGCCCGTATTACGCGAAAGCCGGCGTCCTCGGAGCCCGTGATGCGCAAATCAACCAGGTCCACCACCCTTTCCAATTGTCCGCCGAACTCCCCCGGCAGATAGAGACCTACCAGGTTGTTGCACCGAGCGAGCGCTTCCTCAATGTGCCCTGAGCTAAGGTCCTCCAGGAATTCGCCCTGGTCTTCCTGGACGGTCACCGATAAGTTGAGGAGCTTTACCCCTGGTAATGCGATAACCTCCGGCAGGGCATCATCATCGACTCCGAGACCCAGTCTTGTTATCAATCCATCGGGGTATGCACTTGACTCCCGACGACCCCACACCTTGTGGTCGGCGACTGCGGCGACCGCACCCTCGAGGGGCCATCGGGCAGCGGTCGTGGGTCCTATAGCCGCCGCTCATTGCGCCCCGCGGGGGGACGGCAGCGGTTGACTTTGAAACCTGAAGGCGAAGCGCTCTTGAAACTCCCCAGCGTGCGCGAATAGTCCTCCAGAGCCCGGATACTAGACCTTGGGGCTTCGGGAGTCAAGTGCATACCCCAGTCAATCCATTGAAGGAAGTCGGGATGTTTAGCTCTGAGGCCAATTCAAGTGCCTTCATGAGAGGCTGGCTGCCAGGGTCTTCGAATAAGCGAAGACCCCTGCCCGTTTTCGTGAATGGCAGGCTCTCTAGAAATGGGAGGTCTATGTCAGGCAGGTCAAACTCCGCCAAGTGTCCCAATTGCGCCAACCAGTTTTGCCGATCGACAAGATTGGGTACGCCGGGGCCACAGGACGGAGCAAGCGGAGCTGTAAGACAAAGCAAAGGATCGTCAGGAGAATAGAAACTGGCAATGGCCAATCCGTGTTTCAAACCGGCTCCTAACTGGACAGAGTTCCTTGCTTTAAGCATCAGTCGATAGCGGCGGCCCCTTCGCAGAAGCACATCAAAAAGAAACCTCCCGCCGTCTCTGACGAATTGCTTCTGAGCCTTGATGCCAAAGTTCAACGACGGACCGACGATTCCTATGCTCGCTCCGTGGGGAGCGCCGCCGTCTATCTTGAGCCCAGCGCCCGCCGAAGGACTGAAGGATCCTAATAGCGAATTGGTGGATATGGTGTGCGTCTTGAGCAGTTCGCCCTCACCCTGAGGATCATCAGTCACATCGCGCACTTCAAGCTTCACGACCGCTTTCACTTGCCCGACGCCGACCAGCGCCAAGAATCCATTGACGTCGACCGATCCTGAAACCTGAGCAGGCAAGAGTGCGTCTAGGCGTTTTCCCGGGTCAACTTCAAAGTCGTTGAACTGGCCGATCTCGCTAACAGCTCTGCGGCCTCGACCTGTTGCCGTCACGAAAGCGCTGAGCGGCTTGGCGGTGTCAAACGGTTGATCGGGTGTGCCCTCTGCATCTGCAGAACACGAGGCTGCGGTGTTTAAGTCACACCTGAGGGGGAAACATACGCAACCTTTTCCTTCGTCGAAACCGCCCCCAATGGCATCGGTTTGGCTAAATGTGATGGTTTCCCCTGGCTTCACCGTTGGCGGCCCTTGAGCTTGTAGGACCGCTGCCGGTCCCACGAGCCACAGCAGGACCACACAAAACGTCAGTAGTCCTTTTCGCAAGAGCTTTCGGGGAGACTCTTGAGCCTTGCTAGCTGCGCAGAGCGGACTCTGCAAGCCGTCGGGTCGCGACATGAAGCACCTCTGGATGGATAAACCAGGATTTCAAGCGGAGCTGTAACCAGGACCTCTAATTACACTAGGGGGATGGGGTATCCACTTGACTCAGGTAGCCCCTTGCTGGACGCCAGCACACTGCTGCGCAGAGCGGGCCACGAGGCTCGTGGGCCGATCAGCGCGCGCCATGGCCATCGGGCTTGGAAACGTGGTGCGGCACATGAAGTATGTTGTGGTCACCTGAGTCTGGATGGATAAACCAGGATTTCGATGTGGACCTGTCACGGCGCCATTGTAGAGCGAAAAGTCATAGTGCTTGAGTCTCATCTGCTTTCTCCTTACCTCTCATTACACTAGGGGGAACACCCTAATTTAGCACAGGAAAAAGCTTTCTCCAATACCACTTTAGTCATATAACCAGTATCAGGGTATGCACTTGACTCCCGAGACCCCAACATATAGCATGCGGGGCTGTGGAGGACTACCCGCGGACGCTGGAGGAGTTTGAGGGGCGTTTTGCCACTGAGCAGGCGTGTCGCGAGTATCTGATGCAACTGCTCTGGCCACAGGGTTTTGTGTGTCCCCGCTGTGGAGGGCGGAGAGCTCGGCCCAGCCGGCGGGGCCTGCTGCGGTGTGGGCAATGCGATTATCAGGCTTCGGTGACGGCGGGCACGATTTTCCAGGACACGCGCCTGCCGCTGCGCACCTGGTTTCGGACCATGTGGTGGGTGACCAGCCAGAAAAACGGGGCGAGCGCACTGGGACTGCAAAGCATCTTGGGTCTGGGAAGCTACCGTACCGCCTGGGCGTTGCTGCACAAGCTGCGGCGCGCGATGGTGCGGCCCGGCCGAGAACGGCTCAGCGGTCGCGTGGAGGTCGACGAGACCTATGTGGGGGGCGCAGAAGAGGGACTGCGCGGACGGCAGACGCAGAAAAAAGCACTGCTAGCCATCGCCGCCGAGGAAGACGGCGCGGGGATAGGAAGGATCCGTATGAAGCGCATCCGCGGAGCGTCCAAGCAACAGCTGCACGGCTTCATCCAAGAGGCTGTCGAGCCCGACAGCACGATCCACACCGACGGCTGGGAAGGGTACGTCGGCCTGGAGGCGCTTGGCTATCGGCACGAGTACGACTTTCTGGCCGGTTCGAGCCAGTCGGCCTCCGAGCTGTTGCCCCACGTTCACCGGGTGGCTGCCCTGTTGAAGCGCTGGTTGATCGGGACGCACCAAGGCGCTGTGAGCCGTGAACACCTGGACTATTACCTGGATGAGTATACGTTTCGATTCAATCGACGACGCTCTCGTCACCGGGGAAAGCTCTTCTACCGGCTTGTACAACAGGCCGCGACCGTTGGGCCCACGACCTATTCAGAGATGGTCCAACACCTACGCGGCAGGCGGACCGGCCAACCACAAGATGTGGGGTAGTCGGGAGTGAAGTGCATACCCCGATAACCAGTATTAGAGAATGTATGCACTTGACTCCCGACGACCCCACACCTTGTGGTCGGCGACTGCGGCGACCGCACCCTCGAGGGGCCATCGGGCAGCGGTCGTGGGTCCTATAGCCGCCGCTCATTGCGCCCCGCGGGGGGACGGCAGCGGTTGACTTTGAAACCTGAAGGCGAAGCGCTCTTGAAACTCCCCAGCGTGCGCGAATAGTCCTCCAGAGCCCGGATACTAGACCTTGGGGCTTCGGGAGTCAAGTGCATACCCCAGTATTAGAGAAAAGACATGGGAAGGTGTTGCAATCCTTAGAGGTGAAAGGCGACGCGTGGCGCGCCTGAGGCGCTGATTCGATCCGTAGCGCCGTTCCGGGGCGAGTTCGGGGAGCTCGGGGATTCGGGGGGGATTCGGCCCTAAAGGGGCCCTAAAGGGGACGGAGCGAAAGCGCCGGGATAAACCGGCCCTAAAGGGGAGGCGGCCCTAAAGGGGACGGAGCCCTTTTCTGGTCCGGCTATGACAGGGCATCACGGATCTTTGAAAAATCTATTCGCAGTCTTTTCAACTACTTGACCTTCGACCCACCCCGGACCCCGCCACCACGCGTGCTAGCCTGATACCGGAAACGACCGGTGCGGACAGATCGCCGGACCAACAACGACCGTTTCCTGGCCAGGCAGTTTCGATGTTGCTCTCCGAAAATATGTAAAGCGATCTTCCCCCGCGAACGGCAGCTCTTGACCCAATCGGTCAGGAGAGGACCGTCCGTTCAAGCCTGCCTTTTCGCTCCTATCCTGGGCGGGCCGCTGAGGTTGACACAGACTGGAGCCAGAGGGCCCTCTTTTCTTGAAGGTATCGGAGGTTGGGTTTCGACAGGCATACATCACCGCGACCGCGCAGCACAAGTGCGTCCGAACGGAGCCGTGACCATGAGGGAGCGGTCCGGCACCACGGCGACAGACTTTCGCCAACCGCTACTAGAGCAGAACTGCGTCCGGCCCGCCCGAACCGAGCCCCGACCGCAAGGGAGTGGGTGCGATGCTGGAGCTTCCGATTCACCTCCACCTCAAGCACCTTGCCCGCCGCCAAGAACACCGAAACCGTCCCATTTCGTTCCATTTCGTCTCGCCGGGCCGTCCAAGGCCCCAGGAGAAAGCGGGCAAACACGGGCAGGTAACGGGATCGTGCGGCCGGCGATCGAAATGGATCTTGGGAAACCGGATGTGGGACGGTCCTACGGCAGGTTCGACCGCTGGGCGACCTTCTCGGTCTGCTCGCGGCGAAACGTAGCGAGCTTCTCGCGCAAGTCCGGGCGCTGCCGCGCTAGGATCGCAATCGCCAACAACGCCGCATTCTTCGCGCCGGCCTTGCCGATGGCCAGCGTGCCGACCGGAATCCCGCCCGGCATTTGCACCGTCGAGAGCAGCGAGTCGAGCCCGTTGAGTACACTCTCCATCGGGACCCCCAGCACCGGCAGCAGTGTATGCGCCGCCACCACGCCCGCCAAGTGCGCCGCGCCGCCGGCCGCCGCGATGATCACCTCGATGCCGCGCTCCTCGGCCGTGGACGCAAACTCCATGGCCAGCGCCGGCGTGCGGTGCGCCGACAGAGCCTTGCACTCATGCGGCACGCCAAAGTCCGTCAGCACGTCGGAGGCGTTCTTCATCGTCTCCCAGTCCGAGGTGCTTCCCATCATCACCGCGACCAGTGGTTTCGCTTCGTCCGCCATCGCTCCTGACTCTCCTTGCCCTACATCGGGGCGCCGGCACGACGGGCCGCGCCGAAAGCCAACCCAAAGGGCGTTTCTGCACCGGTTTGTATACTGTTACGATTCGCTCAGCGTGACGCCACCCAGACGGAGGGAATCGTGAACCGTGAATACGGGCTGATCATTGTAGCACTGGTATCGTCTGCCGCTTTACTCGTTTCGGCGAGCTGCGGCGGCGGCCGCACCGACACGCCGGCGGCCCGCCCGGAGGCGACGCAACAAGACGGCATCCCCGAGGTCCAAACCGCCACGACGATCACCTTCACCGAGGGTCCCACCGTCTACAAGGACGGCAGCGTCTTCTTCACCGATACCTACGGCCAGCGCATCATGAAGCTGCCGCCCGACCGCCCCTTCGAAGTCTTCCGCCAACCCAGTAACCGCGCCAACGGACTGATCTTCGACGACCAGTGGCGTCTGATCGCCTGCGAGGGGAGCGACGCCGAGACCGACAACCCGCGCGTCACCCGTACCAACATGGAGACCGGCGAACTCGAAGTCCTCGCCGACCGCTATCAGGGCAAGCGCATCAATCAGCCCAACGACGTGACCTTCGACAGCCAGGGACGCCTCTACTTCACCGACCGACCCCGCGCCAACCCGGCCCCCGACCAGACCAACGTCGACGCCGTCTACCGCATCGACCTCGACGGCACGATCACGCAGATCCTCGTCGAGCCCGAGATCGACAAGCCCAACGGCCTGGTCATCTCGCCCGATGACAAAACGTTCTACTTGATTGAAGCCGAAGGCAGCGAAGGCGGCGCGCGCATGATCCGCGCCTATGACCTCGAACCCGATGGCAGCGTCACCAACATGCGCGTCTTCCACAACTTCTATCCCGGACGCAGCGGCGACGGCATGACGATCGACTCGGAGGGCAACCTCTACGTCGCCGCCGGCCTCCATCGCCGCCGCGGCACCAGCGAGACCCTCGACACCGAGTGCGGCGTCCACGTTTTCTCGCCCGACGGCACGTTGAAGCAGTTCATTCCGGTCCCCGAAGACACGATTACCAACTGCGCCTTCGGCGGCCCGGATCTCAAGACCCTCTACGTCACCGCCGGTAAGACGCTCTTCAAGTTCCGCACCGACATCAAGGGCACCAGGCGATAACCGGTGGCGCACGCCCATGGCGTGCCGAGCCGAGCGATGCTCGGCTCTTGTCCTCGACCGCGGAAACCTCTCCAGAAACGTACACAGCCGCCTCCGCGGCAACCTATCCTACACCCCGAACCGGGCGCTACCATGGAAGGTCAGCCCATGCGTTGGATTCCGGTTCAGTCGGCTTGCATACTCGCCGCCCTTGTGGCCGCGGCGCCGGCTTCCGCCCAGACCCTCGAGATCCACAACCCGGTCGGCGGCGTTCACATCAAGATCGACTCGGGATCGCGCCTGCACATCGAGGGGCTCGGCACCAACCGCAAAGTCACTCAAGACGACACGACGATTACCCGCCTGCCCGGCCGCACCGTCTTCCGCTGCCAGCCCGCCGACGACGAGCCGATCGAGTTGGACGTCGTCGTCCCAGTCGGCTACGGGCTCGACGTGACCACCGACAAGGGCGCCATCGACATCACCGGCCTGGTCCGAAAAGTGCGCCTGCGAACCCAAAGCGGCGACATCAGCCTGGCCGTCCCTCTGCAGGCCACGCGCATCCAGTTCGATACGGAAAAGCGCCCCAAGAAGATCGAGCTTCCCAAGCGCGTGAAGTTCACCAAGAAAGACGTTCAAGTCACCGAAACTCGCAAGATCTGGCGTCTGCGCGACAAGCTCAAGTCGAGCCACATTACCTATGGCGAGGTCCGCGGGCGGGCCAAGGAGCCGGGACTCATCCGCATCATGGACCACCCGATCCCGGACAATTCCCCGATCAAAATGCCCTGGCAAGCCCCGGCCGCGCTCGAGCAAATCCTCCGCCCGTCGCCGATCCCGCCGCCAAAAGCAAAGCGAACCGACGAGCCCGAGTCCGTCAAGGCCTCCCAGGGCGAAACGGTCTTTCGATCGGATGTGCGGATGGTCAACCTCGTGGTCACGGCCGTCGATGCCGAAGGGCACCCCGCGACCGGCCTCACCGCCGAAGACTTCGAGGTCATCGAAGAAGGCCAACCGCAAGATCTCAGCTTCGCCGGTTCGGACCAAGCCCCCTTCAACCTGGCGATTCTGCTCGATCTCAGTGGCAGCACGAAGCCGGACCGGGCCGCCATGTCCGCCGCCGTGAAGAGCCTGGTCGCGCTGGCCGGCCCGCACGATCGAGTGGGCGTTTATGCTGTCGCGGGCGACGTCTTCCACGTCATCGCGCCCCTGATGGACGACCGCGACAAGCTGATCGCCACGATCGAGCAACTACCCAACGTCACCGGCGGGTCGCCGCTCTACGACGGCATCGTACTCGCGTATTTCGAAGACCTCCACAAGCGTCCCGGGGAGCGCAACGCCTTGATCGTCATCAGCGACGGCATCGACAACCAGATCAGCAAGCAAGAGGCTCCATCGGCCGTCAAGTTCCGGCGCCTCGCCAAGGCCGCGCGTGAAATCAACGCCCTGATCTACCCCGTGTTTCTGCGTTCGGGCGAGCGCTTCGGCCGGAACTGGTCAAAGAAGGCCCGAGAACGCATGTGGGCACTCGCCGATGCCACCCACGGACGGCTTTTCCCGGCGCAATCGATTCGAGACCTCGACCCGGTCTTTCCGCAGATCGAGGCGGAGTTGCGCGGCGTCTACAGCGTGGCCTACTATCCCGAAGACCAGGTCTTCGACGGCGGCTGGCGCAACGTGAAGATCAACGTCAAGCGCCCCGGCGTCATCGTACGCGCGCGCGCCGGCTACTACGCCCGATAGGCGCGGACGCTGCGTGGGCCCTCGGTGCTGTTTCTTGTAGGGGCGAACCGCTGTGTTCGCCCCGGTGCCGCGGCTTTGCTCTCAGCTTCAATGCAGAGACAACCGGCATCGGCAAGGGCCACGGCAGGGCGGACACAGCGGTCCGCCCCTACACCGGTATTAACCGGGCATCATCTGTTACCCATCTGCCCGGTTAATATCACCGACAGGACATCGACCTGCAGCGTCTACGAAAACCCCATGACCCGTATAACCCTGACCCTCCTCATCGCCGCCATCTTGGCCATCGGCGCGCCGATCCTCCAAGCCCAACTCAAACCAGGCTCCCCTTCTTCTGTCGGTATGTCGGCATCGCAACTCGACCGCGCGGCCGGCATCCTACGCTCGGAAGTCGAAGCCGGCCGCATCAGCGCCGCGGCCATCACGGTGGCGCGCAATCGCACCATCGTGCTCTCGAAAGGCTTCGGCAAGCTCACGCCTTCACCCGGCGCTCCACAAGTACAACCGGACTCCATCTTCCTACTGGCCTCGATCACCAAACCGGTCACCGCCTGCGCGCTCATGATCCTGGTTGACCGCGGCTTGGTGTCGCTCGATGATCCGGTGTCGCAGTATTTGCCCGAGTTCACAGGCGGGGAGCGCCCGAAGGTCCGAGTACGCGACTTGCTCTCGCACATTTCAGGGATGCCTGATATGCTGCCCGAAAATCGAGACTTGCGCCGGGCTCACGCGCCCCTCAGCGAGTTTGTCCGCCGCGCGACCCGAACGCCGCTGCTCTACACACCGCGAACCAGCTTCCGTTACCAAAGCAAGGGCATCCTGCTGGCCGCCGAGATTGTCGAACGCGTCTCGGGTCAGCGCCTTCGCGATTTCGAGCAGAAGGAAATGTTCGGCCCGCTTGGGATGAAGGGCAGCGCTTTGGGCATGGGCGGACGCCGGATCGCGGATACGGTGTGGTACGAAACCTCGCCGAACGCCGCGAACCACGCCGACCTTGAGCGCTTCGGCCCCAACAGCCTCTATTGGCGCGACATGGGGCACCCCTGGGGAGGCATGCATAGCTCCGCGCCCGACTTGGCCGTCCTGCTCCAAACGATGCTCAACGGTGGCACGTACGGCGACAAGCGCATCTTCAGCCGGGCGAGCGTCCGCGCCATGACGACCGACCAGAACACGCACCTCCAAGCCCCCTGGGGCCTTGGCTGGGGGCTGGCCAACTCCCTGGTCTGGAACTTCTTCGGCGAGCTGGTTACGCCGGCGACCTTCGGCCACACCGGTGCCACGGGCACGGTTGCCTGGGCCGACCCCGAGCGCGATTTGCTGTGCGTGATTCTGACCAACCGAATGGTCGAACGCGGCCGCTTGCTGCGCCGCGTGTCGAACGCGGTGTCGGCCGCCGTCGAAGATTGATCGGTGCCTGGTGTGGCGCACGCCACCAGCCAAGTCAGCATCAAGACTCTCGCCAAGCCGTGAGCGCTGCTAGGATAGTCCACGGTCGTCGATTCCTGCTTGTTGCCGGAGCCCCCATGCGCATCCTCGCCACCATCCTCCTCGCGTTCCCTATCGCAACAACCCCTCTCCACGCCCAGCCGCCCTCGGGCCACCAACTCTCGCCGGAAACGAAGTCTCGTTGTGTCTCGATCTTGAACGAAGCGATTCACGCCGAGGACTTCCCTACGGCGATCCACGCCGCCGAAGCTCTGACCCGCGCCGGACGCGCTCACGAAGTCACCGGCCCCTTCACTCAACGCCTGGCCAACGAAACCGACGACCGCAAGAAATGCGTCTGGTCGCGCGAACTCGTGCGAGCCGGTGACGCTTCGAAGGCCCGCGTCATGCTCCAAATCCTCGCCAAGCCCGACGCCTACGCCCACGTCCATGCCGCCGAAAGCCTCTACAAAGTGGGCCAGGTCGGTGACGGCAACGCCCTGCGCGCGGCCATGGGGAACCGGAGCGATCCGATCCTGCAGATCATGGCCGCCGGCGCCCTCGCCAAGCACGGTGACCGCGGCGCCATGCGGATGCTGCACGCGAGACTCACCGATCCCGATCTCGAGACCGCCCGCATCGCAGCCTGGGTGCTGGGACGAATCGGCGGCCCGTCCGATGTCCCCGGGCTTCGCGCCGGTGTTCGCCGCTCGGACGATGAACTGACGCGCTGCTACTTCGAGCACTCGCTGGCCGCTCTCGGCGACGCCGAAGGGCTGAAGGCCCTCCAGCGGAATCTGAGCCACGAGGACAAGTTGATCCGCTCCTATGCAGCCACCTTCGCCGGCGATGCGCAGGCCGTATCGCTCGCTCCGAAGCTGGTCCCGTTACTCAACGACTCGGTGATGGATGTCCGCGTGCGCGCCTGCCAGACCTTGCTAGTGTTCGATCGCTCATCGCGCCAGTGAGGTTGCCCGGAACCAAACGGCCGCGCACGACGAACCAAGGACGTAACAAGAGGAGGGCGATGATGGACAACGGATTCCGATCAAGCGAGCACATTCCCCGCCCGGTGGAGGAAGTCTGGGCCGTCCTCACGGACTGGAAACAAGCACCCCTGTGGATGAACGGGATTGACGAGATGCGCGGACCCGACCCGCAATCGGTCGCCGAGGGCGCCGCTGTCCATTTCCGCGCCCGAGGGGCAGACCGGGAATCGACCGTCGCGGTCTGGTCGCCGACGCGGCGGCTGGTGCTGCTCTCACAGCAAGGCGGGGTCACGGCAACCTACGAGTACACATGCGAGCCCGAAGCAGGCGGCACACGCGTCACGTTGCAAGCGGGCTGCGAGATGCGAGGGCTAGGCTGGCGGCTCATCGGCCCGCTCATCCGGCACCTGATGAAGCGTTCTGACTCCGGCCAAATCGTTGCGCTCAAGCGAGTGCTGGAGTCTGCCGGCACTAGCCCTTCGGCATCCTCGTAACCGTACGAAACAAGTCGAGTAGAGCAGTCGCTAAGACCGAACGGGGACTGAAGTATACTTACCACCGAGGTCCCATGATCTCCGTATTGGCTCGCCTGGCACTGGCAGCGATCGTTCCGGTCACTCTGGCTGCTGAGATAAACGCCGACCTCCTGAAGGCGGCCAAGAGCGGTGACACCCCAGCAGTTAAGGACCTCCTCGCCGCCCACGCCAACGAGCTCAGCAAGGCCAACAGCGTGACGCCGGCGCTCGAGGCCGCGGCCGAGAACGGTCACACGGAGACCGTTCGTGCCTTCCTTGCCAGCCCGGTAGTCAAGCGCAACTTCAAGACGATGCAGCGCGCGATCGTAGCGGCCGCTAAGAAGGGCTTCATCGACACCGTCGAGCTGCTCACGGAAGGCGCGGACTCCCGCTTACTGGACGGCGCGCTTGCCTCGGCCGTGCTCTCCGGGCATATCGATTTGGCCAGAGTCCTGCTTTCCAAGGGAGCCGATCCCGACATGCAGTCCGCCACGCTGGACGGTCCGAAGCATCGAGCGATGATTCTGGGGGTCGCGGCTGCTGGGGGGCAGGTGGAGATGCTTGCCCTATTGCTCAAGTGGGGAGCGGATCCGAATCAGGCTGACCCCCAGGGCCGGACGCCAGCGATGGGAGCCGCGATCATGGGCAGGGTCGAGAGCGTTCGGCTGCTGTTGGGCGCGGGCGCCGATGCGAACGCGACCGACAAGGACGGCCGGACCCCGCTCTTTGCCGCCACACTGAACGGCCGGGGAGAAGTGGCTCGCCTTCTGATGTCGTACGGAGCGGACGTCGATCACAGTGACAACGAGGGACGCACTCCGCTCATGCTCGCCGCCGCCAGTCCCGGGACATCGATGATTGCAGTCCTGCTTGAATGGAGCGCCGATGTCGACGCGGCGGACTCGGAGGGTAAGACGCCGCTGATGCTCGCGGCGGAGGCCGGAAGACTCGACAACGTACGAGCGCTACTCGCGGCCGAGCCCGAAATAGAGGCGAAGGACAACGAGGGCAGGTCCGCGGTGGACTACGCGGCCGAGCGCAAGCGCGACGACATGATCAAAGCCATCCAAGAGGGCGGCAGGTAATGGTCAGGGGGCGGTCGGTGGCAGCCGGCTGTCCAGGACCCGGCTTCTGAATTCCCAGCGATTCTCGTTCAGGGCAGCTGGAAAGCGACGCTGATCGTCGTCACGACTTCGATCGGTTGGCCGTTCAAGAGCATGGGTTGGTAACGCCACTGGCTCACGGATTCTATCGCTGCGGTCACCAGGCGCCGGTCGACAACCGTGTTGATGGGCTTCAGACCGATCGGCTCGCCCTCCTTACTGATGACGGCCTCCAGGAGCACGGTACCTTCTACACCTTCCTGCTGAACATCCACAGCGTAGATAGGTGATACATGCTTAACGAGTTTTGCCTTTTGGACGTTTCCTCCGACCCGAATCCGCTTTCTCGGGCCTTTGGCTTGGGAGGGACCAGCGGGTGGCCTCTTGCCCGAGACGACGACCGCTTCTTGGATGCGACCTACCTCCAGGGTGACGTCAAAGCGTTTGTCAGCGGTAAGGTCCACTGTTTGACTGTGGGTCGCAAAACCCCTGGCCGACACCTCGATTTCATAGGTCGCCGACGGTGCAAGACCATCGAGACGGTAGGACCCGTCCGCGCCTGTGGTGGTCGCTTCGGTTGTGTTCCGGACGGAGTCAACGATGAGGACGGTGGCCTCCGCGATGCGTGCTCCACTAGCGTCTTGCACGGAGCCGGTGAGAGTGACCCCATCAGATTGACCGAGGGTTACCGAAACCAGCGAGAGCAGAATCGTCGCGCTCAAGACAGCAAGGGCCAACCGCCGGCGCACGGTTCGAAGCAGCATCCCGGAATGAAACCCAGGGGTTCGCAGGATTCGTTCGATTCGTCGGGTCACGCGAGGAGTGTGCGCCATCGCGGGTGTCGTCGCCGGAAGCGCCCCTTTGTCCCGGCAGCACTTGGCGATCTCGAGCAGCGTCTCGGCATAGCTTTCGGGGTCTCGCGCGACCATGATCGCGTGATCGTCACAGGCCATCTCCGCCAGCGCTCTCAACCGGTTGCGCAGCCAGCGGGCCCCTGGATGAAACCAAAACAGGGCGGTGTTCAACGAGGCTGTCACCATGACCCATCCGTCCCGGCGAGCGATGTGCGAGAGCTCGTGCAACAGCACAGCGCGCAGTTTTGCTCTACTCCATTGCAGCCATGTCGCCGGCAAGATGATGGTGGGCCGGAAGCATCCGAATACAACGGGTGTCCCGACCTCCGGGCTGGAGACGAGTGTAGGTGGGTGGCTGAGTTTGGTTTCACCGAGCAGACTATGTAGCAACTGCTGGGCGGCTGGTTCGGTAATGGCGTCCGCCCGGGCAATCAACCGAAGGATCCGACGTCGTAGGACCGTGGACTGCAACAGCAGCAACGCTGTCACCAAGATCGACAGCAAACCTGTCAAGCCCCGCCAGTCGACCGAAGAACCGTCGTCGGCCGCCAAGGCCGCAACTTCCGCGCTCGACCATGCCGGGATCGTCAGGACGGGCATCGCCGTTTCGACCAACACGCTTGGCGAGAGTTCCGGCGACAGGCTCAACAAGCCCAGCACCGGCAACAGGAGCATCCCAGACAGCACGGCCGTCCAGACCCCGTGTTCAAGTGCCGGCCGACGCGGACGAATCAGAGCCAAAGTCAACAGCACAGGCAAGATGAGCGCGACCGCCCTAACCGAAGACATAAAAAGCAGGTCAAACACGGCTCTTCCGAACTCGAGCGCCGTTAGGTCCATCATGACTTCCTCCTCTTCGTCCTACGGGACGCCGCGATTCGTTTGGCCAACCGTTCGAGTTCCTTGCCGTCGACGACGTCGTTGTCGACCATCCCGATGAGAAGCTGCTCCAGCGAGCCGTTGCAGAATCGGTCGACGATCCTGCTGACGGCTAGAGCCGCCACGCTTTCGCCGGGATCGCGGGGACGATAACGGTAGGTGCGGCCCTCCACGGCATGCGTCAAGTACCCTTTGGCCTCCAGGCGTCGAAGGATCGTCCGCACAGTGGAGTCTTTCATGGGGTGACGGGCGGCCAGGGAGGTCCGAACATCTTCCGCGGTGGCCGAGCCGTTGGACCACACGAAGCTCATCACAAGTTCTTCGAGCCCGCTGAGGTCGTTCCAAGCGTTACAATCCATAACGTTACAAACCGTAGCATATACGGGCCGCCCTGTCAACGACTTTCTTGCCGGAGAAGGTCCGTCTGGTGTGCCGTCCAGCAATGCGCGCGGCCACGAGGCGGGCTTCACCCACCCTTGTGTAGTGGCGAGGACATCACAATCAACTGGCAACGCGCGAGGGGGCGGTGTATCCCCTCGGGTACGAAACGCCGTTCGAACGTCAGCGCCCAGCGCCCGAACGCTTGGCTCCAGCGAGGGCGGCCAGTCAACCTCCGGAATCGTTCGATGCCACCCACCGGCACAATGCGCACTTTCTTGAAATGTTTTGCTGCCGCTTCCGCGTAATGTGAACTGCTATTGTCACGGTCCGGATGTGGGTCCTTTCGTTTCCATTCGGCAAACTTGACCCTGTTCAGACTGGAGGGCCTGTCTTCCACCGGCACCAACCATCGCAGTGTGTCCAGCATTCGAGAGTTCACGGCGGGCTCGAAGAATCGTGCCTGCCCGGATGGATCGAGCAAGGCGCCGGCCTTCCCAAGAACTTGGTCTTCCGTCTCGTGTGTCAAGTGGTGCAAGAACGATTTGCCGATTACGTAGTCCACGGTGGGTAGATCCATCTCCAGGAAATCACCGCACAGCCCAGTCACATCCAGGCTGAGATCGTCGGCGGCGCGAGAAAACTTATCGACGGCCGACCGCGATATCTCGACGGCGATCACCTTTGCACCAAGCCGCGCCATCAGCAAGGCATTGAGCCCATCGCCGGCACCCAGCTCGAGTACGGTTTTGGTCGCGAGTCGCTTCTGAAAGCCGTCGAGGTAGAGGGAGAACCACGAAGTGTGGGTGCGGATCGCTTCGTGAAAAAAAGTCAGATCCCTTGCCCGCTCGATCAGCCCCGAGGGATCCAACGTGGAGTACTTCGCTTCGTAGTGTTTCTCGTTCGTCGCGTACACTACGTCGGCTATTTTGGATTCCTCACGAGTCAAGGATTTACTCCCGGCTGGGCTGCGACCTAGAGTACAGGAGATCTGGAGTCGCCTGCGCCTCCATCAAGAGCACTCCGGCGGATTCTCGCATGCTCAGCGCCGTCTCGGGCCGCGAGCGATCCGAACGCGGGCGTTTGGGCGTCGCCCTGGCTGAGTCTACGACCAGGTGTCTCGGGCATTCGTAGCGCCTACTGGATGTACCCCAGCGACCGCAACTGCTCGCGCACCCTGTCCTGCTGGGCGGCCGTGTCCGGCGACCGCAGGCCATGTCTCTCGGCCAGTGCGCGGCTCGCGGTGCGGTGTTCCTCCAGCAGAGCTAGCAGCTCGGCCTTGCGGGCGACCTCTGACACCGCGACGTTCATCGTTTCGCCGGGATCGGCGTTCATATCGTAGAGCTGCTCCTCGTCGCGGCCCAGCACCTGAATGTACTTCCAGCCTCCGTGTAGCACCGCTTCCTGTTCCTGGTAGTAGACGAGCTTGGAGACAAACAGCGGCCGGTCTTCGGTCACCTCCGCCTCCCCGGCCCACAGCGGCGTCAGCGACCGCGCTGAGAAATCCTCCGGCTTGTAGCCGATACCGCACAACTCGAGGATCGTCGGCAGCAAGCTCACGGTGGACACATAGTTGTCCACCTGCCGGCGCGCCGGTGGCGGCGTCGACGAGGGCAGCTTGATGATCAGCGGAGCCTGGATCATCTCGTTGTAGAGCGTATGGCCGTGGTCGACGCTGCCGTGGTCCCAAAACTCCTCTCCGTGGTCGTTGGTCACGATGATCAGCGAATCGTCATAGAGCCCTAACTCCTTGAGCGTGCCCAGGTAGCGTCCGATCCGGTCATCGACGTAGCGGACCTCGGCGCGGTAGAGTTCCTGCACCCAGGCCTGCCGCTTGAGCGACATCCGCACGTCGCCGTTACGCACCGCGCGAAAATTCCAGCGGTATCCCATGTCGAGCCCGGGCGCCAGCTCGCGGTTGGGAATGAACTCCTCGGGCGGCAGATACGGCGAGTGGGGATCGAGGTAGTGAACCCACAGCAGAAAATCGTTGTCCCGGTTCGCACGAGTCCAATCTTCGGCAAATCTGGTGATCCATTCCGTCATCTGTTGGCCCGACAGCGTCGCGCGCCCCACGACCGCCATCAACCCGGCTTTGGCCAGCGTTTCCGCGGGCGCCCCGCGAGGGAAGTGAAACGCCTGAAAGCCGCGAGCCAAGGCTCGTTGCCGCTGCAACAACGTATTGCCGCCGAGCGCCCCGGTGACGTAACCGGCGTCACCGAGAAGATCACCAAGCAGAGGGGCCCCGTGGGGGAATCCAGGGTTCTCTTTCGAGACGCCGTGCACCAAGGTCGAAAGCCCGCTCATGATCGACGCCATCGAGGGCAGGGTCCAGGGTGAGGGGGCGAAGGCGCGATCGAAGACGACACTGTCCTGGGCCAGCGCGGCCAGGTTGGGAGTGAGTTGGCTCGCCGGGTTGTAGATCGTCAACGCGTCCCACCGCAGCGTGTCGATCGTGATCAGGATCACGCGTTTGACCGAATGCTCCTGAGAAAAGGGCGCGGCGTGCGTCTCGATCGCCGGCTCGAGCGTGAGCGGATACACTCCCAAGACCGACAGCAGCACCGAGATAATCGTCACCGGCGCCAGGGGCGCTAGACGCCGGAAGCGGGCGCTCCGCGTCGCCGCGACCGTCGCGATCATCAGGGCCAGACAACCTAGATAGAGAGCGATCGGTTTCCAGCCGAGACCCGGGCGCAGTTGAAAGATGCGAAGCCAGACGAGAACAAGGACCTGCATCGCCAGAACCGGCAGGACCCACGCCGCCGTCACGAACCGCCGCCGGATCTCCTCCTGCGTGGCGATCGCCTTCGCGGCGTAGAGCGCGGACCATCCGACCGCGGCGCTGAAACCGAGCAACATCACGACGCGGTACGGATTGAACATCGCCGCCAGGGAAGCAACAGGCGCGAACGCCCCCCGGATCACCAACAGCGGCGCCAATCCCGCCACCAACACAACCGACACCGTCGCCGCCGGCAGCTTGCCAACCAACTTCAACGGCAGCCCGATCAGAATCCACAGCACCGCGTAGATCGCCCACGCCACCACCATCGACCCGGCCGTGTGGAACAACAGGGCCGGCAGTGGAGCAATGGACGTCGAGCGTTCGCCGAGAAGCACCACAGCGACATCGAAGGCGCCCAGAGTCAGGCCGGCAATCAAGCCGACGGCCACTGGTGCAGGTATGCGCGCGGCCCACCCGCCGTTTTCCGCGGCACTCCCGCGTGTCGAATCCGTCATTCCCTCTCCATCATTGGATGTAGCCCAGCGACTTGAGCTGTTCGCGAATCCGCTCCCGCTCTTCGGCGCTCGCGGGTCGGCCGATACCGTAACGCTCCTTCAGCTCGGCGCTCTTTTCGCGGTGCAGCGCGATCACCGCTTCGAGTTCACTGACGCGGCCCTGCTCTCGATCGGCAATGTTCATTTGCTCGGCCGGGTCGGCCGCCAGGTCGTAGAGTTCGCGCCGATCTTCTTCTTCAAAACGAATGTACTTCCAATGGCCTTCGACGACCACCTCGCGGTCTTCGAAGTAATTTGGATGCGTGGCGAAGACGGGCTGCTCCTTTTCCGCCTCGCCAGCCCCGTCGCCCTTCCGGGAGAACCAAGGCACGAGTGAAGGCGCGGAGAACTGCTCGGGGTTGAACGTCAAGCCACACATCTCGAGTACCGTCGGCATCACGCTCACCGTGGAGACGTTTTGCGGCACCTGCCGCACCAAGGGCGTCGGCGAGCCAGGCGGCTTCACGAGCAGCGGCACCTTCAGCAACTCATCGTAGAAAGTGTGTCCGTGTCGTACCGCCCCGTGCTCCCAAAACTCCTCCCCATGATCGCTCGTGACTACGATCAGCGACTCTTCGTACAAACCAAGACGCTTGAGCGTGCCGATCAGCCGGCCGATACGGTCGTCGATATAACGCACCTCGCCTCGGTAAAGGTCCTTCAGCCAGCGCTTCTGCCGCGGTGAGTACGTTGCCACCCGAGAGAGCAACTGCGAGCGGTCGAACTCAAACCCGGCGCGCAGCGGGGGCCGGTCCGGCATGTCGGACAAGAATTCCTCCGGCGGGATATAGGGCGCATGGGGGTCGAAGTAGTGCAGCCACAGAAAGAAATCCTGCTCCTGATGCAACTCGATCCACCGCTCAGCCAGCGCCGTAATCTCCTCGGTCCAATGCTGATCGCTCATCTTGACCGGACCGAGCAGAGCACGAAGTGCGGCCACCCCGAGGGTGGTGGGCCGGCCTCGCTCCGGGAAATGATAGGTCTCAAAGCTCCGTGACAGTGCGTTCTGGTATGTCAGTAACGAGTTGGCGCCGAAGGCGGCGGTGGCGTAGCCCGCCTCCAGCATCCGATCCGGGAGATAGGGCGTTGCCGCTGGAAAAACAGTCTGCCGCCGTGAGACGGTGTGCGCCCAGGGGGTAAGCCCCGTCATGATCGACGCGATGGAGGGAGGCGTCCACGGTGACGGCACATAGGCGTTTTCAAACACGACACTCTGCCGAGCCAACGCATCGATGTTAGGACCGTCGCTCGGTGCCCCTGCCAACACGGAGTCGTGCCTCAGCGTGTCGATTGTGATGAGCAGCACTCGTTTGACTTGGTGGTCTTGCGAAAACAGCGGCGCCTCGGCCTCCAACGTTGGGCCGCGGGACAGGGTCCGCACCCCGGCCACGAGACACGCAACCAGCGCCACCGCCGAGAGCAGCAACGGCACGCGTCTCATGGCCCTCGGCTTCCACAACAGCCGAACCGTCCCCATAACGAACGCCAGCGCCAACAGGTAGAAAACAACCGATCGCGACGACAATGGCCCGCCCAGCCAGGCAAACCGTAGCCAGAAAATCGCGAGCGCCTCGACCAGAATCACCGGCGCGACCAGGAACACCCGGGTAACCCGCCACGACCGCCCGTCGTCCCGGTCGAGGGCCGAGGCCAGCAGATAGGCCAACACGCCAGGCGTGAGGCTCAAGCCCACCACCGCGCAGATCGCATAGAGGCTACCGGCAAGTCTTTGGATGTCGAGGCTCCCTGCTCTCAACACGCCAAGGAACAAGGGAAAAACAACGGTCGTGGCCAGGCCGACGGACAGGGCGGAGGCGGGCAGGCCGACCACGGCCCACAGCAGAACGTAGATCGACGCCACCACAACAAACGAGCCGGCGAAGTACGTCGTCACGCCCGCGGCCTCGCGAAGCGCCCCAAAGCGCCCGAACACCACGCTGAGCATGAGGTCAAACGACGCCAGCGACACAGCCGCGGCCAGACCGGCCGTGACGGCGGTCGTCCAAGGTCCGAACGGGGGCGGGGAAACCGGGTTCTGTGAATTCCGCACTAGGTATGCCTTAGAAGCGAATGCATCGAGCCCTCGTCCGCGGCTTCCTCGGAGCCCCACGGGCTGCGCCATGGCTCAAACGCAGCGCACGAAGCAAGGCACCGTGTTCCTGGGCCCCTGTCGGTTACCGGGGCCTTTTCGGGTACTGGGGCCTTTTCGCGAAGGGAAAGAAGAACCTCGGAAGAACTGTAGGGGGTCGGCTTTCTCACGGAAGACGGCTACGTGTGCCGAAAGTACAACTTTAGCCCAAGTAGGGCTTGAGATCCAAACCGAATCCGGGCTCGTCCGACGGCGTCGCATAGCCGTCCTCGTCCGGCAGCGGCGTCACCGCTCGGATGAACGACTTGCGCTCGGCCTCGATCTGCCGCGACGGCCCGATGCTCTCGGCCAGAGGTGCGTTCGGTGTCGCCATCAGGTAGTGCAGACCCCACACCGTGCCCCCTTGGTGAGGGATGACTGGCAGATTCCTCGCTGCCGCCAGCGCGCCGATGCGGCGGATCTCCGTCAACCCGCCGCACCAGTTGATGTCGGGCTGCACGACCTGCGCTCCTTCATGATCCAGCAATTCCTGAAACCCCCAGCGCGTGTACTCATGCTCGCCGGTCGCAATCAGCGTCGACCGGATCTCGCGATTGATCTCGCCATAGCCGCGGTAGTCGTCAGGCGGCAGCGACTCCTCGATCCAGTACACCTCGTAGCGCTCGAGCCGCCGCGCCATGTCGATTGTGTAGGCCACGTCCCAGGCCATGTAGCAGTCGAGCATCAGCATCATGTCGGGGCCGATCGTCTCCCGCGCGCGCCGCACCAGATCCACGTTCTTCTTCATCCCGGTGACGCCGTCCGCCGGACCGTACGGCATGGCCAGCTTCACGCCTTGGTATCCGAAGCGCGGATACAGCTCGAAGTCGTTGCCGGTGGCATAGGTGGGAATCTTGTCCTTCGTCTTGCCGCCCAGCAGCTTGTAGACCGGCTCCCCGTGCGCCTTGCCGATGATGTCCCACAGCGCCAGGTCGAGGGCGCTGATCGCCATGATGGCGACCCCTTTGCGCCCGTAGGGCAGCGACGAGCGAAACAGCACGTCCCACAGTCGCTCGATGTCGAACGGGTCTTCGCCCAGCAGCAGCCCCTTGAAATGCTCTTCGATGATGAACCTCGATGCCCCGCCGCCCTCGCCCTTGCCGTATCCGACGACGCCTTTGTTGGTCGAGATGCGCACCCAGATCGCGCGCATCTTGTCCGAGCGCCACGACGCACGCTTCTGCTTGTACTTGGGGTAGATCGACATGGGGTTGGCGATGATGGTGTTCTGCAGCCAACCCCAAAAGTTCTCCGGGCTTTTCGGCCGTGGGTAGACGACCTCCACATCGGTGATCCGCAGCCCGCTCGAGACGCCCTGAAACGCCAACGCCGGCAGCACCCCGGCGGCCGTCCCGCTCGCAGCCGGAACCAGCGCGGCCAGCAATTGCTGCTTGCGCGTTGCCCCGGCGGCGGCGATCCCAGCGGCGGACCCCTGCAGAAAACGTCTCCTGTTCATGCGTGTGGCGGCCTCCCGGCCACCAGTGTACCGAAGGCCGCCGCTCTCAATTTGCTAGTGGGTCAGATCGAACGGCCGGAGCACCCTTCCGACGCACCCATTCGCGGAAGTCTTGATGTAGGATCGTGGCACGGAAGGTCACAAATGGTTGAGACACTGCGAGATCTGCTTCGCCATGAGGCTTGGGCCGACGCGAAATTGCTGCAGGCGTTAAAGAACTGCACCGGAGCATGGGACGATTCCACGATCCAGGAAAAGCTGCACCATACCCATAGCGTTCAAATGGCCTACCTGGCGCTGATCCGGGACGAACCCCTTGACCTTGAGAAGTTGCAACGGCCGTTCTACTCATTCGGCGAGCTTAGAGCTTCCGTGCAGGAGTACCATGGCTCGGTTTTCCCATTGTTCGAAAGCCTGAGCCCAGATGATCTGGAGCGGACCGTCGTCCTCAACGTTCCCGGCCATGAAGAGCGTCGGAACACAGTGCGCGAGGCGCTCCTTCAGGTGGCGATGCATAGCCACTATCATCGGGCTCAGCTCGCCACTCGAATTCGAGAACTTGGCGGAGATCCGCCGTTGACGGACTTCATCGTCTGGGTGTGGGACGGTCGACCAGACTAACGGAGCGCTGCGTAACTTCCGAGAAGTCCTGGATCGCGGAAGCTATTGGTACCGTAGCCCGGTGCTCAGGCTGCGGGCTTGCGTGAAAGTTCACGCGGGTCGAGGCCCACATCGATCCCGATCTCAGTCGTCGTGATCTCCGCCACCTTCACATCTTCATGGAAGTTAAGTAACTTCTGAGGCCACTCTATGCCGCCGACTGTCCGCCACTCGGCGAACTCTAGCCTCTTGGGAAGCCGCCGGTAGGTTGTCCCCACCTTGCCGGATAGAGTCGTGCCCGCGATTCGAAGCGGCAACCCAGACTCAAGGTCGACGACGATACTGTTTCCCCTGGTGCTGCTGTCCTTCAGGACCCGGATGACATTGGGGCCACCGGAAGTCACTCGAAAACGAGAATCGCGGTCCGGCAGCCACTTCCTCGGATACGTTCCGCGCGCCTCACCGCTGACGAAATCGAGTTCGCGCCCTTTAAGTTCGATTAGCCCTGCACCCGGCACGAGTTCCCAACCGCCGTTGCCGTCAAAAAAATACTTGACGACCACCTTGCCAGCGCGCTGGTCCTTGCGAAACATGTTGGGCTGTATCCATCTGATACGCCGTGTGACGTCCGGTCCGGGAGCGCCGGACCTGTTCCAAGTCTTCCCGGTTATAGTCCAATCCACGTCGCGGACCGCAGCGAGTTTTTCAGCGCCGCCGAGAGCGGCCTGCATCCGTCGAAGGAGCGCCATGCCCTGCTCGTGCATAGTCGATGCATTCTCTGCGCTTTGCGTCGCTTGGCCACGCAGAAGGGCCGGCACTGAAACCGTCAAGGCCAGCAGGTCACGTCTCTTCATTTGGAGCCTCCTAAAGCGAGATGAAGAACCCGAGCGAACTTGTGCACAACAGGCGCTTCCTCAGTATTCTACTTCCGACACGTCCGGTTCGCGGAAGCGAAGCAAGCCTTAAAGAGGTACTTCAGTGGCTGTCTCAAGAGGTACAATTGCCTCATCTACCCGAGGAGTATGCATGATTCGACACATCGGCATCGCACTTTTACTCGCTGCCACCGGCCTGGCCCAGGATGTCTCACGAATGGACCAAGTGGTGCAGTCCTACGTTTCCGACAAGAAGTTCATGGGCTCTGTGCTGGTGGCCCGCGGCGACAAGGTATTGCTGAGCAAAGGGTACGGCTCGGCCAATCTGGAGTGGAACGTCCCCAACTCACCCGTCACCAAGTTCCGGCTGGGATCCGTCACGAAGCAGTTCACGGCGGCCTCGATCCTACTGCTGGAAGAACGCGGCAAGCTGAGCACTGATGACCCGGTGAAGAAGTTCATGCCGGATGCGCCCGCCGCGTGGGACGACATCACCATCTTCCGCCTGCTGACCCACACTTCGGGAATTCCGAATTTCACCAACTTTCCCGACTACCAATCCCAGAAGGCAACCGCTGCCACGCCTGAGGAGCTGGTAGCACGCTTCCGCGACAAGCCGCTCGATTTCCAGCCGGGTGAGAAGTGGGCCTACAGCAACTCCGGATACCTTCTGCTGGGCTACCTACTGGAAAAGGCCGCCGGACAGAGTTACGAGACGTTCGTGCAGGAGAACATCTTCGGGCCGCTTGGCATGGAGGATTCGGGCTACGATTCGAACTCCGCTATCATCCCGCGGCGCGCGGCAGGTTATCGGCGCGGCAAAGACGGGCCGGTGAACACCGGCTTCGTTCACATGAGCATCCCCTTTTCGGCGGGCGCGCTGTATTCCACCACCGAGGACTTGCTGCGCTGGCAGCAGGGGCTGTTCGGCGGCAAGTTGCTCTCGGCTGCGTCGCTGGCCAAAATGACTACGCCGTTCAAAAAGGACTACGCCTTAGGCGTGGCCGTGCGCACGGCGAGCGGGCGCAAGATGATCAGCCACGGCGGCGGGATCGAAGGGTTTGCTACCTTCCTCGCCTACTATCCCGACGACAAGGTGACGGCGGTCGCTCTGAGCAACCTGAGACGGGGCGCGCCTCCCCAGCAGATTGTCGCGCACTTGGCGGCGATAGCACACGGCGAAAAGGGGGTGCGCGACATGAAAGTGCCAAGTGGTTGGGGTACGGTCTGGGGTGCGGTGTCCTAGCGTATATAATACGCTAGGATAAGAAGGAGGTGTCCCATGCCCGATTCCCTGCCCGCCTTGGAGTACCGTCGCCACGCGATCTTCCAGCAGATGCTTGCCTTGGGTGATTTTCGCCAAGGCTCCGTCACCACCACTCAAGGCCCTTGCGGCAAACCCACCTGCCGCTGTCGTCAGCGCGGTCATCCCGGCCATGGCCCGCACTGGCGGTTGACCTACAAATCCCGCGGCAAGACCGTCACCCAGAGCCTCTCCGACCCGGCGGCTCGCCGTAAGACTCAGCGGGAGATCACCGCCTTTCGGCGCTTCCAGCAGCTAAGCCGAGAACTCATCGAAGTCAACGAGAAGATCTGCCGCTTGCGGCCCGTTGAGCAAGAGTCCGAGTCGGCAGCGTCTGTGACGCCGCAGGAAAAAAAACGGCCGCGGCGATCCAACAAGAAGTCGCCCAAGAAGTCGAACAGTTGCTGACTCTGATCTTCGCCGCCCGGCGCAAGCAGCAGCACTGGGACCTGGAAGCGCTGGAGACGGCCACCCGTGCGGCACTGCACCGAGCCGGCGCGAAGTTGCTCGAGCAACTGTTGGAGGCGCCCGCCGACGCCGCGCCTGAGCCATCCTGTCGCTGCGGCCGTCGCACCCGTCACCGCGGTCGGCGGCCCAAGACCGTGGTGAGTGTGCTCGGCGCGGTCGCGATCGAACGGCCCTACTACCTCTGCCCGGCGTGCCATCAGGGACAGTTCCCCTTTGACCGCGAACTCGATGTCGACAACACGCACTACTCTCCCGGCGTGCGCTGCATGATGGCGCTGGTGGGCAGCGAGTCGTCGTTTGAAAGCAGTCGCGAGCAACTGCGGGTGTTAGCCGGTTTGGACGTTACCACCAAAGCCATCGAGCGCGGCGCCGAGGCGATCGGGGCCGACCTCGCCGCCCGCGAACAACAACAGATCCAACGGGCGGTGCAACTGCCGCTGCCCGCGGTGGCCGGGGCCGACATTCCGGTTCTCTACATCGAGATGGACGGCACCGGGGTGCCGATGGTGGCGGCCGAGACGGCGGGACGAGCCGGCAAAAAGGACCGCGAGCGCGCCCGCACGCGGGAGGTCAAGCTCGGCTGTGTGTTCACGCAAGCCGAGGGCAAGCCAGGCGACCGACCCGTGCGTGAGGAAGGGTCGACGAGCTATACGGGAGCGATCGAGGGCGCCGAGGCGTTTGGGCGACGCCTCTGGCAGCAGGCGTGGGAGCGCGGCTGGGGGCGGGCGAACAAGAAGGTGGTAATCGGCGACGGAGCCGCCTGGATCTGGAACCTCTCGCATCAATACTTCGCGGGCGCGATCGAAATCGTGGACCTCTATCATGCGCGCCAGCACTTGTGGGAGTTGGCGGCGCAACTGGGGCTCGACGACGAGCCCAGCCGGCGGCGCTGGACCCAGCAACGGCTCCGCCAACTCGATCAGGGTCAGATCAAGAAGTTGGTGGCGGCCCTACGAGGTGTGGTGGCCCCGCAGCCGGATCTGGCTCGTCGACTGGCGAGCGAAGCGGAGTACTTCGAACACAACGCCGAGCGGATGCGCTATCCGCACTTTCGCAAGCAGGGATTGTTCATCGGTTCAGGGGTGATCGAGGCGGGATGCAAGACGGTAGTGGCGCAACGTCTGAAGCGCTCGGGCATGTTCTGGACGGTACGCGGCGCGAACGCCATCCTGGCGCTACGCTGCGCCCGCCTCAGCGGCCGCTTCGAAGACTACTGGGAATCCCGCACCCAGGCCGGATGAGCGGCACTTTTATGTCGCGCACCCGCGAAAAGGTCGAACTGCCCTCCGAGCGGAAGGAGATCACCGTTGCACCGACGGTCCTCGAGCAGTACGTGGGGACCTACGAACTGAGGCCCAAGGTCAACATGATGATCAGGCTGGAGGCAGGTCAACTGATCAGCCAACTCTCGGGACAGGGCAAGGTGCCGCTGTTCGCCCAATCCGAGACGAAGTTCTTTCCCAAGGTGGTGGATGCCGAAATCGAATTCGGCAAAGACGACAAAGGCGCGGTCACGCATCTGGTGCTGCGCCAGGGCGGACGTGACAACAAGGCGCGGCGCACAAGCGATACGGTGGCGGAGCGCAAAGAAATCGCAGTTTCGCCCGAGATTCTGGCGCAATATACCGGTACCTACGAGATGCGGCCGGGGTTCGATCTGGTAATCACGCTCGAAAGCGGCCAGTTGGTCTCGCAGGCCACCGGGCAGCGCAAGATGCCGTTGTTCGCGGAGTCGGAAACGAAGTTCTTCCCAAAGGTGATGGACGCCGAGATCGAATTCTTCAAGGACGAAAAGGGCGCCGTGACCCACCTGATGTTGCACCAGGGCCCACGTGATATCAAGGCGCCGAGAAAGTAGAGCGCGAGACCAGCTAGAGTCAGACGGTGGCGCGACGTCAACGCGAGTCGCAGTCAAGAAACAGTATTGACCTCAGTGGATGGGATGACCGGAGGTCGGTTTCCTTGCGGCTATTTCCGATAATCCCCCTTCGCGGAAGTGGCTAGCTGGATTGCGATACACTGCTGCCGGCGCTTGAGTTCTGAAGTCGTGCGCTTCCTCGCCGCGAATCTGGGGATGTAGGATAGCGCTAGCTCGGCTCGGACTCCCTGATCATGCACTCCACGACGAAATCCGGATTTACCTGGCTCTTGTCAACACTGCAAGACCTGCGTTTCGGAACCAGGTTGTTGCGAAAGAACCCGTGGGTCGCTGCCCTTGTCATAAGCTCTATGGCGGTTGGAATCGGCGGTAATACGGCGGTCGGGGTATGCACTTGACTCCCGACGACCCCACACCTTGTGGTCGGCGACTGCGGCGACCGTACCCTCGAGGGGCCATCGGGCAGCGGTCGTGGGTCCTATAGCCGCCGCTCATTGCGCCCCGCGGGGGGACGGCAGCGGTTGACTTTGAAACCTGAAGGCGAAGCGCTCTTGAAACTCCCCAGCGTGCGCGAATAGTCCTCCAGAGCCCGGATACTAGACCTTGGGGCTTCGGGAGTCAAGTGCATACCCCAGTACGGCGGTTCTGACGGTCTTGAATGGAATCCTGCTGCGCACCCCTTCGCTTTACGATCAGCCAGAGCAATTGCTATGGCTCGCAGAAACGCCGATCAGACAGCCGGAAGCGTTGCGGCGGAGCTCTGCGATGACCTATCGCACTTGGAAAGAGTCAATCGAACTTGTCGACGGCTTCGCGGCGGCAGGGCTACCTTCGACCGTGAATGTAAGAATCAACGACTATCCGATCGGGTTGACGTCTCAGCTTATCTCTGCCGACCTGCTGCCGCTTCTGGGAGTGCAACCTGCCTTGGGTCGGAACTTCAGCACGGAAGAGGATCAGCCAGGCGGAAAGACCGTAGCACTGTTGAGTCACCGCGCTTGGCAGCAGCGCTTCAATGGTCAGGTCGAGGCGATCGGCCGAGAGGTCCACGTGAATGGTGTGAGCCATACCATCGTCGGTGTGCTTCCTGAGCGGTTCTGGTTCCATACCCCAGGGACGCATCTGTGGCTGCCGTTGCGTGTTAATCCAGCGGACCACGACATGGCAAATCGAAGCCTCTTTGTGGTCGCACGCAAGAGAGTCGAAGTTTCGTCGAAACAGTTGGAGCGTACTGCCGAAACCGTCCTTCGCAATCTTGAACAGCAACTCCTTCCCGAGGATGAGCGTGGCCGGGGCGTTCGCAGCGTACCTCTTGTGGGACGCCATCTATTCGGTGCACAAGCAGCCGGTGCAATTCAACTTTTGCTCGCTGCCATTGGGCTCATTTTGCTGGTCGTGTGCGTGAACGTAGGCGTAGTCATGGCGGCGCGCGGGGTCGCCCGGCGTTCGGAAACTGCCGTTCGAACAGCGTTGGGGGCCAGCCGGTTGCGGCTCGTCCGGCAGTTTCTTGCGGAAACACTTTGCTAACAAGCCTCGGCGGAGTGGCTGGGGTGCTGCTGTGCTCGGGCGCATTGCGCGTCATCTTGTCCTTCGCACCACCGGAGGCGCGTTTCTTCGATTTCCCAATCGACATCCACATTCTGGGGCTGACTGCGGCGCTGATCGTACTTACCGGTATTCTCTCTGGGCTCGGGCCGTCCCTCTCGGGCGGCAGAACCGATGTCGCTGGGCAGTTGAAACTGGGTGGTCGGCCGCATTCCGGAGGCGCGCAACGAGCAAGCTTTCGTAGCGCCCTTGTGGTCGGCCAACTTGCAATTACTTTTGCGGCGATGATTGTCTGCGGAGCGATGATCCGTAGCTACGGACTGCTGGCGGGAGCGGATCCGGGCTTCGAGACGAAGACGCTACTTACCTTTCGCGGGTTGTCGCCCGCGGATCAATACGAACCCGACGACGCCCAAGCCCTGAAGGAATCCATTCTGCGTCGCCTAGAGGCTCTACCGAGCGTCGTCTCCGTTTCCCTCGGTACGTTTGCGCCACCGCACGAGGCGCAGTGGAATCGACGGCTTGTGTTCCTGTCGCAAGGAGGACAAGCGGCAACCGTCGCCTGTCATCCAGTTGGACCCCGCTACCTCCAAACCGTCGGCCTAGATTTGTTGCAGGGTAGGGGCCTTGAGGAATTCGACGTCATGAATGCACCTTGGGTCGCCGTCGTGAACGCCGAATTGGCGCGCCGATTCTTTCCAGCCGGAAACGCGGTCGGAAAAGTCCTGGAGTTCGAGGGAGAGGGCGAGCGCCCGCGACAGATCGTAGGCGTCGTCTCAGATACCCTGAACCGTGGTGTTTTGCGCGATCCCGCTCCTCTTGCGTATGTGCCACTAACTCAGCAGGCAAGCGAGTCGGCCTCAGCTAACCCCAGAAGGCAGCGTGGCCATTTCCTCCTGCGCACTTCTGGCGACCCAGCATCGATTGCGGCAGCCGTGCGCCGGGAGGTGGCCGATCTGGACCCCAGGCAAGCCGTCACGCACGTCCAAACTATCGAGGCACAGCTCGACGCTGGGGCTAGCGAAATGCTGGTCGGCGTCTTCATCCTCGTACCGCTGGTCAGCTTTGCGCTCATGCTTTCTGCGGCTGGGGTTTATGGCGTTCTGGCCTACGTGACGACCCAGCGTACACATGAGTTCGGGATTCGAATGGCTTTGGGCGCAGATCCCGCCGAGATCAGACGGCTCGTATTGCGTCAGGGGCTACTGTTGGCCAGCATTGGCGCCGGACTGGGAGCGCTTGTGGCGCTCGCAGCCACACGTGCCTTCTCCGCTGTGATCCTGCCGTTTCAGTCCGCCGACGGAACGGTGTTCGTCGCCACACTTTGTCTGGTGTTGGGAACGGCATTGTTGGCCACCCTCGCGCCAGCGGCCCGGGCGACAAGGATAGACCCGGTCAACTCGTTGGGCCACGAGTAAACCTGCGCGAAATGTAGAGCGGCTTGCCGGGACCGTCGACCGACGGGCATTGTTGCAACGAGTAGACGCGGCTACTTCCGACATGTCCGGTTTGAGGAAGTCGGTGGGACCCGAGGCGCTAGTCCGCAGCCCTCGGTTTTTGTGCCCCCTCGCACCACCATGCTAGATTTCGTGGATGGCCGGCACGCCCAGCAGCCGCACCTGGACCGCCCTTCTACTCGAGCGGCCCCTTCCCTGGTTTCTGCTACTCCAGTTCGGCCTGCTGTTTCACAACCTCGACCTGCTGCCCATCTGGGGTGACGAGCAATTCACCCTCGACGTCGTCCGCCAACCCTGGGCCGCGATTCCACCGATTCTGCAAGCCGACATCCACCCGCCGATCTACTACTTCCTCGCCCGCCTGTGGACGCAGCTTCCGTGGCCCGGCAGCGATATAGCCGAGCTGCGTGCCCTCTCGGCCACGATCTGCCTGGTCGCGACCGTCGCCGTCGATTTCCTCTGGCTCCGCAACACCTCGAAGACCACGCGCCTGTGGTTCCTCGCGCTGTGGTGCCTCTCGCCCACGCTGCTGATGTACTCGCGCATGGGACGCTCCTACAGCTTGCAGTTGCTGGTCTCCGTCGTGGCCATCCACCTCGCGCTGCGCTTCCTCGATGAGCCTTCGTCCCGCCGCCGGTTGCTGACCTACGCCTTGGCGGCGGGCACGCTGCTCTACACCCATTACCTGCCCGGGCTGGCTGTCGCCGGGGCTACCGCCTTGATGCTTGCCTGGCGATGGATTCGGCAGCGTGATCTCTTGAAGCCGCTCCTTATCTCGAACGCCCTCATCGCCCTGCTCTACCTCCCGTGGGTTGCGACGTTGGCCGAATCAGTCTCCCGCGTCTCGAGCGCCGAGCCCTACTGGCTGATGCAGAACGTCGCGCTCGAAACCGCTGTCAAGCTGGCGTACTGGTTCACGTCGTTCACGTTCGGGGAGGCGTTTCCGACCTGGGCCATCGCGCTGGGCGTCGTGCTCGGTCCCTGGGTCCTGTGGTTGCTACGGCATGGGATCATGCCGCAGCGCCTCCTACACCGGCAATCGCGACGTCCACCTTGGCTCCCCTTGGTCAGCGTGGTGGCCCTGATCGGCTATCTCGGCGCCACCGCGTGGGTCACGTTCGCCTTCGTGGGCGCGCGCCTGCTGTTCGTCTTGCCGTTCTACCTGCTGTTGTTGCTCGCCGGACGCGAGCGCAAGCCCCGCGCGGGCGCCGTCATCTGCACCGGCCTGCTCGTGGTCTCGCTCGGATCCCTCACCTCGTACTTCAGCAAGCAAGGCTTTCTCAACCAGGGGTATCTCGTTCCGTTCGGCGAAATCGCCCGCTATGTCCGCGAACACTCGACCGGCCCGGAAGGCTCGACCACTGGCGCCCTGATGCTCGTGGAAGGCTACAACACCGACCCGTCGCCTCTACTCGCCGCGCTATACGGACACATGGAGACCATCAAGATCTGGGGCGAGCCAACCCAAGCCCTGGCGACGAAACGTGTCAACGAGCGCCGCCTCGACACCATCTGGTACCTCCGCAACACGCACGACATCTCGCCCGGCGGCGTCATCAGCCACATTGAGTCCGAAGCCGCCGCGCACTACCGTGGCAAAGAGCACCTCTTCGTCCCGTACTCCACCGCTGACCGATGGATGGCCCGCCTGCTGGGCTGGCAGCCGCAAACGCACCACTACCGGCTCACCGAGTTCCGCAAGCCCCAAGCCGGCGCTCCGGAAGAAACAGCGCCGCAGCAACTAAACCAGGAGAAACCTTGACATGGCCGCCACCCCGCTCCGCATCATGGTCGCCCGCCACTCGGCGTTCTACAGCCCGCTGATCTCGACCATCGCCGCCGGCTTCCTCGACGACGAAGGCCTCGAAGCCACCTATGCCGAACTGCCGCCCGGCGACCGTTCGCACCCGCTACTGAAGAGCGGCCAAGTGGACGTCATGCAGTCCGCGCCGGGCTCCAACTGGGGCCCGATGGAGCGCGGCGAGACCAACCTGCCCGTCCACTTCGCGATCATCAACCGCCGCGACGGCTTCTTTCTCGCGGCGAGCCGGCCCGATCCCGACTTCCATTGGAAGAAGCTCGAGGGCGCGAGCCTGCTCGCCGACCACGGCCGTCAGCCGCTGCTCATGCTGCAATACGCGGCTCACCAGCAGGGCGTCGATTGGAGCAAGATCGACGTCCTCGACGCCGGCGACCCTTATCAAATCGACAGGCAGTTTCGCACCGGCCGCTGGGCCTACGTTCACCAGCAGGGCCCCGCGCCGCGGCAGCATCAGTACGAAGGACGGGCCGGCGTCGTCGCCTCGGTTGGCGAAGCCATGCCCGAGGTAGCCTTCAGCACCCTGATGGCCACCCGCGAGTTCCTCGCCACCGACCGCGCCCGGGCGTTTATCCGCGCCTATCGCCGCGCCCGCGAATGGGTGCGCAAAGCCCCGCCTGATGAGATCGCCGAAAAGGAAGCCCCGTTCTTTGAAGACATCAACCCCGAGGTCCTCGCCGCTACGATCGCGGACTACCAGGAGCTAGGCTGCTGGCGCGGCGACCTCACCATCCCCCGCGACCTTTACGAGCAGGCCCTCAACGTCTTCGAACACGGCGGGGCCATCACCAAGCGCCACCCCTACGAAGACGTCGTCGTCCCGCCGCCCACCGAACCAAGTGGGCCAACGGAACCGTCGCCGGCAACGTGAGCAAGAGGTCCATTTGCTCGAGTCCGAGGGGCGAATCCCTTCGAACTAAGTTTCACCCAAGCCGAGCACTTCTCTTGAATACTCCACCGCCTGCTCGACGTCGCGCCGCTCTTGCTCGACCAAGAAGGCCTTGAACTCTGCGCTGTCGGGACTCACTCCCGGCGGCGCGGTAGGGACGTTCGTGTAGGGTTCGCCGTTGCGGGCCAGCTTCTGAAAACGCGCCAGGAAGCTCGCCGGAACATCGAGGTAGGCATCCCAGAACTCTTCGGTCCAGTAGTCAAACATCCTCGGCGAACGCGTGTTGATGATTTCGAGCGAGAAAGGCTTGCCGGGACAAAGCTCGCTATAGCGTTTCGCGACTGCTTCGATCCCAACGTTACCCTCGCCCATCGCGACCCACTGCACGGCCGCCCCGCCGGGCGTCTCCCACACGGCCGAGTCGCGGATGCCGCTGGTCACGACGTAAGGGGCCAGGATCTCGAGCGCCGTCAAAGGATCTTCGAGCGTCCACGCGGCGTTGCCTGTGTCGTAGAGGGCCCCTACGTAGTCCGTACCCGCCTCTTCGACAAGCATCTTGAGTTGGTGCGACTGCAAGTCGCCGGCGTGGTTCTCCACCGCAATTCTCAACCCCAAGTCGAGCGCCTGGCTGCGCACCCCGCGGCAAGCCTTAACGGTGTTTTCGATGTGCCGGTCGAGCGAGACCGGCCCCTCACGGTCCTTGGACGTCCCCAAGTAGCAACGCACCAACGGCGAACCCAGCCGCCGCGCGATCGCGAACATCTTGACGAGTTGCTCTTCCGGTGTCCCTTGCCTTCGATCGAAGCGGCTCGACGAGGAGCAGATCGACCCGAAGCCGACTTCCAATTGGAGCCCCAGCCGGTCGGCGTGGGCCTTGACGCGGTCAAGGTGGGCGTCGTCCACGCCCCCGAGGAAGCGCGGTTCGGAGAAGTGAGCCACATCGACGCGCAAATTCGCGGCGTAGTTGAGCAGTTCGAAAGGGCTCCAGCCCTGCGACCGCAAACTGAACAGATCGAGACCGAGTTTCACAGCTACTCCCGCTTTGGAACAGGGGGCGGATTGCCCGCCCCAGCCTGGATTTGCCATCGCCTATGCACGGGTTAGGGACGAGCCTATGGTAGCGGATCTGACCACGGTTGCCGGCGGCTGATCCGCTATACTTGAGGAAGGCATGGGCCAGCCAGAGGCGACGCAGTGTTTATCTCGGTTTCAGAGCTGGAACGCCGCAAAGTCCCGTTCGACTGCGCCTACCAGCCGGGAAACCTCCCTCTCTTAGAAGGCGACTGGAAATTCACCGGTGATCTCCGCGTGAGCGGAGCGGCCGAACTGCTCGACCGGCGCAGCTCTCGTGCGATTCGGGTTCGAGGGCGCATCGAAGGAACCGCCGAAGGCCGTTGTGCCCGTTGTCTCGACCCGATCGCGAAGAAGCTCGACGGGGCAGTCGATCTTTTCTACTACCCCATGGACGTGATCGCGCGATCCGAAGAGGTGTCGATCCACCGGGACGAAACCGAGGTTGGCTTCTACGAGGGCGACGGCCTTGAGCTCGACACCGTGGTCCGTGAGCAGATCCTGCTCTGGCTGCCGATGCGAGTGCTGTGCGACGAGAGCTGTCCCGGCATCTGTCCGCGCTGTGGCGCGAAACGGGCCGCCGGGGCCTGCGACTGCCAGGAGACCTTCACCGACTCGCGCTGGGACGGCCTCAAAGACTTGAAACTGAAGATTCAATAAAGAAGGTTCCACAAGAAACGCTATGCCGAACCCGAAACGGAAACACTCGAAAGCCCGAACCCACAAGCGCCGGGCGAATGACTTTCTCTCCAAGCCGCCCGCCTCGACCTGCCCGGACTGTGGGGAGCCGACGATTCCTCATCGTGTGTGCCCGCACTGTGGAAAATACCGTGGCCGCGAAGTCGTCGAGGTCGAAACCGAATAGCCCGCGCGTGGCGATCCCTCCGGCTGCCACGCACCGATTCTCAGGTTGACCATCCTTCGGCGTGGATGACAGAATACCAACTGTCGCTCTGCGCAGCACCTGCGGCAAGCCACTCATGATCAAGATCGCCGTCGATGCTATGGGAGGGGACGGGGCGCCCGCCGTCGAGGTCGAGGGATCGGTTCAGGCTGCCCGCGAGTACGGTGTGGGCGTGGTTCTCGTAGGCGACCAAAAGGTTCTTGACGCGGAACTGGGCCGGCGCAACGGCAACGGCCTGCCGATTGAGATCGTTCACGCCAGCGAAGTCATCTCGATGGACGACGTCGCGAGCAAGGCGTTGCGCGCCAAACGTGACAGCTCGATCCGCGTGGCCGCCCGCGTGGTGCATGAGGGCCGCGCGCACGGGGTGATCTCGGCCGGCAACACCGGCGCCGCCATGGCCATTTGCAAGGTGGTCATGGGCGTGTTGCCGGGGGTGCACCGGCCCGCGCTGGCGCAGGTCTTCCCAACCCTCGGAGGCACCTGGGCGGTGTTGATCGACGTCGGGGCGAACGTCGATTGCAGCGCCGAGATGCTGGTCGATTTCGCGGTCATGGGGTCGGTGTACGCGCGAGTGATCTTCCACCGCCCCAAACCCCGCGTCGGGTTGCTCTCGATCGGCGAAGAGGAACACAAGGGCAACGAGCTGACGCGCTCCGTCACGCCGCTGCTCAAGCAGTCACCGATCAACTTCATCGGCAATGTCGAAGGGCAAGACCTTTACAGCGGCCAGACCGACGTGATTGTCTGCGACGGCTTCATCGGCAACGTGGCACTGAAGGTGAGCGAGGGGCTAGTGAAAGCGTTGAAGTCGGCCCTGAAGGAGTCGCTCGAAGCCAACATCGCCCGCAAGGTCGGCTCCATGCTCACCTACGGGGCTTTCGAGGATTTTCGCAAGCGCTGGGACTACTCCGAATACGGCGGCGCGCCTCTGCTCGGCACCAAGGGCGTGGCGATCATCTGCCACGGCCGCTCGAACGCGAACGCCATCAAGAACGCCATCCGCGTGGCCGCCGAGTTTTACGAAGGCGGCGTCAACAAAGAGATCGAGAGTACCCTCGCTAACCGCGGCGAGCGTTTTCCCGCGGCCAAGTCGGCAGGCTAACGGTTCACCTCCCCTCAAGGAGCCGGACGCACGGCGATGAACACATCTGGGCGGCTTCTGACGCCGTTGACTTCAATCTGCAGCGACTTCTGCTCTCCCGGCTCGACGCCAGGGACGAAAGCGTTGACCTGATTTAACGCCACCAGTGTCTGGTGCAACACCGCGCTGCCGATGATCGGCGCCTCGACGCCGTCGACGAAGACCCGAATGCCCGGGACGTTGCGTAGCCCAGCCTCCCCGTCGGGAATCGGAGAGTCCGGCTCGCCCAGCCCGTTCGCGAAGATAACGATCGCCCCGCCCACCGGCGCCGCCTGCGTTGTCAAGCCCGGGATCGAGCCCGGCGGCTGCGCGAACGAGCCATCGATCACATCGTTGTCCTCGAACTTGAAGTTCTGCACGATCGCCGGGCCGCCCCCGAACTCGAACGTGAAGATGGCGGGCGAGACGGTCGCGATATCTAGCTGTTCCGGGGCCGTCGCGACATCGTCATGGATCACGATCACGTCGATCACGCCGTCGTCCGTATTCACGCCCCACGGCATCTGAGCGTTGATCTGATCGAACGGCAAGCCGAAGTCCCTGCCGTAAATCACGGCGAACAGGGCGGCCGGGATACCGTCGAAGGTCACCATCACGTCGCCTAGCTCGGTGGACAACGGGACCGTGCTCGCGCTCGCCGAGACCCAGGCGAAATTCCCGAAGACGGAAACGATCGAGCCTGGTGCGGTCGGGTGCAGCGGGTCTCCCTCCTGGATCAGACTGGCGGCATTGAGAACGCCGTCGGGGATAACGGTGAAGGGCTTGACTTTCAGGACAAACACGTCGGTCCCGCCACCCGCGAAGGTGGCCATCGGCGCGCCCGGGGTCGTGGGATAGGGGCCGTCCGTGGTGCCGACGACGACCAGGTTCCCCCCGGGGTCGAGCGCGGCATCGATGACGGTTTCGTCCGACGGTCCGCCGAACACACCGGCGTCGATGGTGAGATCCTCCTCAGGCTCGTAGAACCAGACCAGAACGTCCGTATCCGGGCCCACGCCGCCTTTGACCGGTGCGCTACTCTCCGCAAGAGCAACGGTCAACTCATCGCCGAAACGGCGAAAAGGCAAGCCAAGATCGGTCGAGTCCGTGTCGCCCGCCATCCTGAGTTGGTCGTCGAACCGTTCAATCGCGACGATGCGATCGGTCCCCGAGCCGACGATGGAGCGGGCCAGCGTGGGCCGCAGATCATCACCGAGCGTGACGAGGACGCCATTGGTGCCGAAGGGGTTCGCCTGCCCGCCGCCCTTTCCTTCCACACGGGAACTGACGCTCAGAGCCGCCGCGGGACCTTCGTTAACAATGTTGCCCGGCTGCAAGGGGAACACGGTGAGATCGCCGCCGAGCTCCTCTCCGCCCCCGAACACTTCCGTTCCGTCGGTATTGAGCGCCTTGAAGGCCGTAGCACCCTCCAGACCCTTGTCGTCCCCTTCGTCGTCGTCCTCGCTCCTGGAAGAGGCCAGCACCCTAAACGCTTCCCGGATGAAATCCTGTGCATTGGTGCCGTAGGTGGCTTTCTTGACGACACGCATGTCGCCATTCGGCGCGATCTCGATGCAGTTGACCTCGGCGAACTTGCTGGAGAATCCGTGCTCCATCAACACGTAGAAAAGCTTGCTGCCGTCTTCCTGTAGAATCGGGCGGGTTACGTCTTTGATGACCGTATTAATGGATTCAATCCCGAGAAACAGCTCGTTGAAGCCGCCACTGGCGTTCTCCACCTCAATCCCGACATCGGTGCCACTGGAGCTGCCGACATTGAAGCCACTGGAGCTGTCGAATCTGTCACTGAAGAACCGCTCTGTTCCCTCAAAGAGACGAATTCTCAGGTCTCCGCAGTCAAACACAACAACGTCATTAAGGTCATATCCGAAATACTTGAAAGTGGGGTATCCATTTGACTCAGGTGACCACAACATACTGTGGTTGGCCATTGGCGGCCCCCGGAAAGGCTTGCCGATAGCACCACGTTTCCAAGCCTGCGATGGCCATGGCGCGTGCGTAATCCTTGATCGGCCCGAAACGCAGCCTCGTGGCCCAATTGCCTGCAGACCGGCGTCTGGCGCCCCAGGGTGCATTCTGGGTGCAGTGTGCTGGCGTCCATGGATCGACCAAACCACAACGCCTAGGGGCTACCTGAGTCAAGTGGATACCCCATTTACTTGAAAAAGAGAAACTCTTCGAAGCTTTCGCCCAAAGTGGGATTGTGCCCCTTGTCGGGGGCCAACGATTCTCCCGACGGGGTCCGCGTGAGTCCGAAGAGAAAGCCCTGCGGCATTTGCGGCTCGGGGCCGGGAGCTCCAACGAAGTCGGTCGAAAAGGTCTCACCGGAAATGAGGATCTGGTCGGAGCCCAAGGTGGGATCGAACTCGAAAGAGAACGGGACATCTACGTCACTTCCGCCAAAGAAGAAGGTCTCCACCGTCCAGAAGGGCTGGCCCTGGTCATCGCGCTGCTCGGTCAGCTCGCTGAGGAAGATATTGACGTCGTTGGATGCTCCGCCTTTGGGCGACGTGTCGTCGGCACGCGTGAAATCGTGCGAGTTGGTCGAGCCCAAGACCCAGACCGCTCCCTTCTGGTCGACCTTCACTTGCACGGGAGTGTCGCCGCCCGCTCCGCCTAGCAGGGTCGAGATCTCGACGATCGGGTCGATGACCAGCGGCCGCGTGGGGTCGTACTCACCCAGGGAGAAGCGAATACTGTGCGGGCCGGTCTGCTCAAACCGCCCGGCAACTTCATGCGGTGACGCGGCTGCCACGGCCGGCATCACTGAGCTTCGGGGCACCTTCGTTGCTTCGTCCTGGTAGACCACGGGCCGTTGCTGCCGCACCTCTCCCGAGGGTGTCCGCAGAATCAACGCACCGTCCTCGATGACCACGTCCTGTACATTCTCGAAAACCAGCTCGATCACCGACGGGTCGGCGCCGGGCGCCACCACGAAGTCGTACTCGAGTTGGCCCTGCTTGTCGTAATAGACCAAGTCGATGCCCGGATACACCTGCTCGTAGCGAACCTTGCCGAAGTGGGGCACGTTCTGTTGCCACTTCGACGGGTCGTTGCCGAGGAAGTAGTGCGTTCGGTCGGCCAGCGGCTGTTCGCCTTTGCCAACCGCCCTTGGTTCCGCTCCCACGAGGCGCATCATGGCGTTGGGGCTTTGGTTGCCGAGGCGCATTCGCAGCCGGTCGGGCGCCAGGGCCAACGAGTAGCCGTCGAGCCGTGCCACGAAGTCGACTTGCTCATCGAATTGGCCGAGGTTTTGCTCGAAGCGAACCGATGGCCGTCCGGGCGACGGGTCCGGTTCCTTGGCTCGCTCAACTGCGAACGTAGGGATTCGGTCGGGCTTTAACGTCGGCACACCGCCCGACAAGGGGTAAACCAACAAACCCGAGACTACGATCGAAATGAGCTGCCGTGAACGAATCCAGAATGGTGTGATCACCTGAAGTCCTCCCCTTTTTGAAGTCAGGCCGCGGAGACCCTGCGGTGCCTGCCGCTTGGGACTAAGCTACCACATGTAGAAAGTCCGGCTGTAGAAGAAATGGCGAGCAGAAAACGATGAAAGTTGGGTAGGTTCGGTCGTCTCTACGCTTCGATGCGAACCGACAGGTCCAGGGCGGATCGCAGGGTATTCGCTGTGATGCACGCGCGCTCCGCGATGGTGATCAGTTTGGTGAGCAGCTCCCGGTCAGCGGCATGCGCTGATACGTGCATCTTGACGGCCGTGAACCGTGTCGGCGTGCCGTCGAGAGTGCCGCTGACTTGGGTGCGGACGTTCGAGATATCCGCGTCGCGCTCCCGGACGGCTGCCAGCAGGTTGCTCATAAAACAACCGGCGAGCGAGACCAGCAGCAGCTCTCCGCCCATGGCGCCGCGGTCGTCCCCGCCTTTCGCTTCCGGTCGGTCGATCAGGACTCGGTGTCCGCGAACCACTCCTTCCGACGTTGCCCGTCCAACCTGGTTGACCTCGACTCGAACCGTGTTTGCCATGATTTGCGCCCTTCCAGCGAGACGACCCGGGGACGAGACGGTAGAATAAGAGATAGGGAATCCGATGGCCTCGACCAGCGCGCTACCGTCCGGCCTCACTCGTCCCGTTGTAGTCTATGACGGCGAGTGCCCCTTTTGCCTCAAGCAGGTCGACAACATGAAGCGTCGCGACCCCGGCGAGGCTTTCGAATACCAGCCACGCCAGGCGGAGGGCCTCGATCAACGCTTCCCTCAGCTCACCGAAGGCGACTTCAACTCCGGCATGCGGCTCGTCCAACAGGACGGCTCGGTCAGCGTCGGCGCCGACGCGGTGTACGAAATCTCGCGGCGGCTGCGAGGGTGGAAGTATCTCGCCTGGTTGTACCGCGTACCCGTCCTCAAGACGATCTGCCGCGCCTCCTACGCCTGGATCGCCCGCAACCGTTACCGCTTCACCAAGAAGTGCGACGACGGCGTGTGTGAAGTGGGCTGAGACCCCGGCGATTCCTCGCAATTCACGACAGAGCCGCGGATGTAAATCCGCGGGCGCGCGGGCTTAGGCCCGCGGCGGGCACGGCATGCCGTGCCCCTACATTCTGAATGGCGCTGTTCCTCCGCTCTGTTGCGGAGATCCAACCTCGTCCGTCCGGTGACTCCCCGGTCTGTCGTAACGGCCCTGGCCTGCGGTTCTCTCCGCCCGCTGTTACAATCTCCTCGTCAATCGTCCGTCTCTCGATCGGCGGACCGGCATACGAGGCGATTCATGTTGCGACGACGCTCTTCTTCCCTTTTGTTGGCGGCGGCCGCGGCCGTTTGTCTGAGCATCGGCCCCACCCGGCTTGCGGCCCAAGCCCCGCCGGACGACGACGCGACCGTCTCCTTTCGCGTGCGATTCGGCATGAGCGATGCCGAACCGCGATCCTGGGACGGCCGGCTTGACGTCACCAACGGTGAGGTTCTTCGTCTGCGGAACTGGAATCCGCACCCCTCCGAGCAGATCATCGGCACGACCGGGTGGGTGCTGGCCACGCGCAAGGGAGCCAACTACCCACGGCGCGTTTACCAATGGGAGGACCCGCGCGGGACCGTCGAGTTCGTCTACCACCCCGGCGTCGTCATCGACGTCAAGACCACGCGGGCGACACGCCTGCGCATCACCACGCCGCGGGGCGGGTTCGAAGTCTGGCCCAGGGAGTTGCAAGTCGGTGGGGCGCTTTCGTTCCTAGACGGGGCGGTGGTGGTGGATCGCGTGCCGACCGCCGAGCCGTTGTCGACGCCGGAGTATGAGAGCGACTTTGCGACAACCTTGGGTGGCAACAACGACGCCTGGGCCGCCTGGGTCGGCTACCGCGACAAAGCCAACGTGATACTCGCGCGCCGCTTCAACGGCGGTGCGTGGGACGACCCCCTCCAAGTCACCGACAAGCCCGGCGACATCTTCGTCGTCAAGATGGGCCGCGACAAGCAAGGGCGACCGTGGGTCGTGTGGTCCGAGCAGGTCGACGACAACTTCGACCTCTACGGACGCTATCGCGACGGCGATCGCTGGTCGGCGGTTGAGCGCCTCACCAGCGCCCCCGAGCCCGACATCCAGCATGCCTTGACCACCGACTCGAACGGCAACCTGTGGCTCACCTGGCAGGGCTTTCGGGACGGCAAGTCCGATGTGTTCGCACGCCGCTTCGGTGGCCCGGATGGTGACTCGGATGGCGGCTCGGCCTGGTCGCCCGAGGAGAAGGTCTCGACCTCGCCCGCCAACGACTGGAAGCCCGCCATCGCCGCCGATGGCAGCGGCCGCGTCTACGTCGCCTGGGACAGCTATGACAAAGGTAACTACGACGTCCTGATGCGGCGCTGGGAAGACGGGAGCTGGAGCGACATCATCCCCGTTGCCGACACGCCCAAGTTCGAGGCCCACGTCACGCTCGCTTGCGACAATGACGGCCGCGTGTGGGCCGCCTGGAACGAAAGCGGCTTCCAGTGGGGCAAGGACTCAGGCTTCATGATCTACAAGGAAGCGACGCGCCTCTACCAATCTCGCTCGCTCGGCGTGGCCGTGTGGGCCAACGGACGCTGGCAGGTTCCGGCGGGCGACGTCAACCGCGCGCTGGCGAAACATCTGCCCGAATACACCCCCGAATTCAACGACCTGCCGGTGCTGCAACCGGATGGAGCGGGCCGCATGTGGTTGTTCTTCCGGCACCGCAAGCTTCGCGCCCGCGATACGCCGGAGTTCACGCCCGCCCACCGCGCCGCCTGGCAGATCTACGGTACGGCTTACGAGGGCGACCGCTGGACCGAGCCCTTGCACCTGCCCTTCAGCCGCAATCGCCAGGACGTACGCTGGGGGCTGGCCGCCAACGGCGACGGTGACCTGTTCGCCGCCTGGTCGACCGACAACCGCAACTCCGATGACTACTACTTCCAGCACAGCGACGTCTACGCCGCCAAGCTGCCGGGCCTCGCCGGCGAGCCCAAAGCGCCCAGGCTCGCAGAGCCCGAGCAGCGTGTCTTCACAACGTTTCCCGTTCACCCGAACGAAGCCGAAGACCTCGAACGCATCCGCAACTACAGCATCGAGTCCGGAGGCAAGACGTACCGCATCTATCGCGGCGACACGCATCGGCATACGGAGTTTTCCGATGACGGCTACAGCGACGGCTCACTGTTCGAGACCTACCGCTATGCGCTCGATGCCGCCGAGCTTGACTTCCTGGGCGTGAGCGAGCACAACTACGGCAGCGGCCAGGACAACGAGTACATCAACTGGCTGGTGCCGCAAGCGTCGGACGTGTTTCATCTGCCCGGGACCTTCGTGCCGGTGTATACGTATGAGCGGAGTTTGTCGTACCCCAACGGGCATCGCAATGTGCTGGTGGCCAAGCGCGGCATACCGACGCTGGTGATTTCCGATGCCGAACGCCGGGGCGAAGAGGGAGCCGCCCGCCTGTACGAGTATCTAAGACGCTACAACGCCATCGCGATCGCACACACTTCGGCCACCGGCATGGGCACCGACTGGCGCGACAACGACCCCGACGTCGAGCCGCTGGTTGAGATCTATCAGGGCGACCGCGTCTCGGCCGAATACGAAGGCGCGCCGCGCGCGGCCACGAGCGAGAGGCCGATGATGCAGCAGGGCGGCCTCAAGTCCAAGGGCTACGTCTGGAACGCCTGGGCCAAGGGCTACAAGCTCGGCGTGCAGGCCAGCTCCGATCACATCTCAACCCACATCTCTTACGCCTGCACGATCGCCGAGGACTTCACCCGCGAAGGCCTGCTCGACGCCATGCGCAAGCGCCACTCCTACGCCGCGACCGACAACATCATCCTCGACTACCGCCTCGAGGCCAACGGCAAAGAGTACCTGCAGGGCGACATCGTTGAGGTCGAGGGGCCGTTCAAGCTGTCGGTGAAGGTTATCGGCACGGCGCGCATCGAGCAAATCGACATCATCAAGAACCAGACGTTCCTGCACAACCGCCAGAACCTCGGCGATGAAGTGGCCTTCACGTTCGTCGACAACGATGTGACGCCGGGCGAGAGCTACTACTACGTGCGGGTGCAGCAGAAGAACCTGGAGATGGCTTGGTCGTCGCCAATCTGGGTACGGACGCAATGAGGTAGCCCATGACGAACGGCAGCACTTCTCAATCCCGACTGAGGCGCATCCTTCGCTGGACACCTCTGACGATTCTCAGCGTCTCGCTGTTGCTGTGCTGGGGATTCGTGCTAGCCGGAGGGTTCGCCGGCGTCATCGCCTGGCTGGTGTTGATGCAACTCTTCCTGCTAGGCGCGCCTAGTCTGCTCGTGACGCTCGGCTACGCCGCGTGGAAGCGCCGGCTGAGCACTCCCGTTATTGCAACAACAGTTGTCTCCCTCTTGGCGATCTGGCCACTCTGTTGGCAGTTGGGCATCCTGCCCATCGCCTACCCGGCGGATGTGAACTCCGTCCAACCATCGGCGACAGTGCGATTGCCGGCCGACGTTCCCCTGAAGGTCGCGTGGGGTGGCGACACCATTTCCGTCAACCAGCATGCCCTTGTCCCCGATCAGCGATGGGCTTACGACATGATGGTGGAGCCCTACTTCACCGGCAGCAAGAACCTTGAAGATTACGGCTGCTGGGACGTCCCGGTCGTAGCGCCGGTCTCCGCGCGTGTAGCTACCGCCGAAGACGGCATCCGCGATGAGACCCCGGGAGAGATGAATGCCTTTCAGCCCTTCGGAAACCACGTTTTCCTGCAGCTTCCCGACACCCAGACTTACCTCGCGATCGCCCATCTCAAGCAGGGAAGTGTCCTGGTGAAGGAGGGAGACGAGGTCGCCGAGGGCCAAGAGATCGGCCGTTGTGGCAACTCGGGCCATACCAGCGAGCCCCACATCCACATCCATCATCTGCGGGGAAACCCCGACGGTGGAAAGCCCCGCTCGCTCGGGCCCATCAACCTCGCCGAAGGCCTTCCGCTCTTCTTCCGCGATCATGATGGCCCACCGATGCCGGAGGGCGGCCTCGAAGTCGTTGACGGTAAGGTCGTCGCCATCGGAGTGACGGTCCGGCATCAGGGAACGCCGTAGAGGCGGTGGTCGGCTCGCCCAATCCGTGTTTTACAAATAGGGTTGCGTCTCGGTTTGAGATGTCGTGGCACTGCGTGCCGTGCCCGAGACAGCCGGCTTGGTGATGCCGCGCCTCCCACCCCCAACCCCTGGTGTAAACTAGGGCCAGCAGGGGCGTTTCGGTGAATCTGTCTTTTCAGAGGTATCTTGGAAGCAGGCTCGTAGGGATCATCTGCGCACTTGGCGTCATCGGGTCCTTGGCGGCGCCCGCCTCGGCCGCCGAACCCCTGCCCGAGCCGCAAACTACCTCGGTCTACCCGCTGGGCGGACAGGCGGGCACCTCGTTCACTGCAACGATTCGCGGGCAGTCGATGGACGGCGCCTATGCCCTCTGGTTCGAGAGCGGCGGAATCGAGGCCACCGTCGAACAGCTCGACGTCGAGCCGCTTCCGCCCGACGCCGGCAAGTCCAAGAAAAAAAAGAAGCCGACCCAGCTCCTGCGTGTCCGCTTTCAAATCGCGGCTGACGCCAAGCCCGGTCAACACAGGTTCCGGGTCGTGACCTCGCATGGCCTGTCGAACGCCCTCCAACTCCATCTGCACGCGGAGCCTTCGGTCACCGAGCAGAACGAGCCGCATGAGCTGCCGACCGAGCCGCAGGCGCTGTCGTCGCGTCCGCTGGCTGTTCACGGACGCATCGCCGAGGTCGGCGAGGTCGACTATTACTCGATCGACGTGCCCCAAGGCGAGGCGCTACGCTTCGAGGCGTTGTCGAGCGGCCCGCTCGATCCCTCCATCGCCATCTACGAGCTGACCGGCAGTTGGTTCAGCCCCGATCGCGCGACGCGCCTAGCGTTTCACGACGAACCCGTGTCATATCCCGGCCTCACGACCGAGGCGGCGCTCGACTACCGCTTCGAGAAGGCGGGCAACTTCCTGGTACGAGTCAGCGGTTTCTGGGGCTACGGCGGCGCGGACCACTCCTACGTCCTGCGCGTCATGCCGGCGCCTGAGGACGCCGAGCAAACTGCGAGCCGGCAGGAGCCCGATTCTACTGAGTGGCTGGAACGCACCTGGACCCGCAAGCTCGATACCGACCGCATGAAAGCTCTGTGGTCGCGTTCGGTGCAAGAGCCGGCCACGGACACCCAGGACGAGACCAAACAGAAGGACGCCGTAACCAACGACGCCGCGGCCGCGATTCCGCCGGTCCCGATCGTCGACGCCGATGCCGAGCCGACCCAGCTCCCCATCGAGCCGCCTCTCATCCCGCTGCCGGCTCTCGTGGTCGGCACGATCGAGCGTCCGGGCGACATCGACCGCGTGCGGTTTGCGGCGAAAGAGGGCGACAAGCTGATCCTCGAAATCGAGTTGCCCGCCAAGACCAAGCCGCTGATGAACCCCTACCTACGCGTTACGGACGCCGCGGGCGTCGAGGCCTTTACCAACGTCTACTCGAACGTCAACGCCAACGGCAACATCTCCAAACAGAACCAGGCGAAGACCGCCTTCGCCTTCGCCCGCGACGGCGAGTTCACCCTCGAGATCCGCGACATCACGGCCAGCTACGGCGACAGCGAGATGCGCTACCGCGTGCTGGTGAGGCCGCAAGTGCCGCACATGGGCGAGGTTCATATCGCGCAGGACCGGCTCAATCTCGTCGCGGGCCGCGCGAAGAAGCTAAGCGTCATCACCGATCAGGAAGAGGGCTTCGACGGGTTCGTCGTGTTGTCGATCGAGGGTCTGCCCCAGGGCGTGCGCGCCGTGCCGGCCACCGAGGTCGAGCCCGACAGTCCTCCGCCCTTCAACGAGGGCAAGAAAGAGCGCTTCCGGACGAAGAGCCAGAAGGCGACGTTCGTATTTCTGTCCGAACGCGACACGCCGGTGACACGCATGCCGGTCACCGCGACCATCTACGCCCAGCCGGTCGTTGACGGGCGCCTGGGCGGACGCATCCCCGTGAAGGAATTACTCGTCATGGTGGTGCGGCAGCCGGAAGTCCTCAGCGAAAACCAGCCCCCCAAGCCCGCCGGCAGCCGCTAGCCACGAAAAGAGCTGCGTGAGTAGCGTCGGCCCGGCCGGCCGTTCAGAGCCGCGGACGGAAGAAATAGTTCCCTGGCGTCCGGGCAAGTGCCCGACATGATCGGGTTCGGGCGGGGACTCGGGCGGGGACAGAGCCCGCAATCGGTGAGCGAGTCTCCATCTCAAGTCGATCTACCGGCCGGATCAGACACCGGTCCTGCTGCTTTCGCGTTGCTGAGTCAACCGCCCATCTCGCAACACTAGCCGCAATCCCCTCTGCCAGTCACAGAAGTCTCAAAACTCCAATCCGCTGATTCCAAGAGCCTTACCCCACCGGGCTCCCCTCCAGCCCCACAACCCCACCGTATCCTGAGAGCGAAGAACGCCGGTCCAATGGCCGGCGCTACAGGCCGCGCGGACCCACCGCGCGGCTTTTCACTTTCAGGGAGAGAACCAATGACCACAGACAAACAACGCAAGGCGAATCGCGAAAACGCGAAGAAATCCACCGGCCCTCGCACTGCCGAGGGCAAGGCCCGCTCCTCCCAAAACGGACTCAAACACGGACTCCTCGCCCGCGACGCCGTCATGGCCGACGAAGACCCCGCCGACTACGACCGCCTCCTCCAGGAATTCGAACACTACCTCTTCCCCAAAAACGTCCTCGAATTCGTCCTCGTCCGCCAGATCGCCGACGCCGAATGGCGCCTCCGCCGCCTCGACCGCCTCCAAGCCGGCTTCTCCACCCACGCCTACACCGGCGCCACCCGGCGTACCAAGAAATGGGATCCCGACACCATCCTGCCCGGCCGCGACGGCGAGAACCAAATGCTGGGCAAGAGCATGGACGAACGCACGCCGCAACTCACCAATCTGGGCCGCTGCGAGACGATGATTCACCGCACCATGAAGCGGGCGGTGAACATGCTGCGGCAACTGCGGTTGGACGAGGCCAAATTCGGCGGCAACGTCGAGCCCAAGACGGGCGCGATCCACCGCGCCACGGTGACCGGCTTCGACTACTACGCCGACGATCCGCAACCGCCCCTGCGGCGCTACGAACCACCGGCGGCGGCAGCGGAAACTGCCCGTGGCCCGATCGGCTTCCGCCCCCCGCCGTCAGCCGGAGCCGACGTGACGGCCAGTGCGCAGCCCACCACCGGCGTGGCGAACGCCTGCGGCGTGCCGCGTTGGGCCTGGGGCCCAACGTTGGGCACGGCATGCTGTGCCCGCCGGCCCGACCTGCCGCAAAACGTCGCACTATCAACCGGCGTCGAATCACGAATCACCAATCCCGAATCACGTCTCACGAACAAAAAACCACCCCAAACCCATTCTCGCCGAACCTACCTGCAATCAATAGGCTGGAAACCGCACGAGGCACTCGGCCCGCGTCACGAATTACGAAACACGAATCACGAAACACGACCAACGCCTGTGACCCACCTTCCGGGCGGCGCGGCCGCGGAGGTCATGGGGAGGTAACACCCACCGACAGCGCACAAACAACATCGAGAGCGAGGACAACATGAACCAACAAACCCCCCGTGCGCCCAGGGTGCCTCTCTCAAGCTGTGGCGCGCACGCCTACGTCTGCCGCATCGACACGAATGTCGATGCCCGGGCCTGGCCTGCCCCACGCAGAACAACGGGGCACCGGGCAGCGCGCGCGCTCGCGTACAATGCAGGTTCTCTCCGCATGGACAACGGGCGCGCATGAGCAACGGCGGCATCCGCGTGGGCGTCGACACCGGCGGCACCTTTACTGACTTCGTCGTCTGGGATGGCCGGCGCTATTACGCACGCAAAGTTCGGTCCACCCCGGACGACCCGACCCGCGCCATCTTGGAAGGTCTCACCGATATTGCCGCGGCCGAGGTCGTGCACGGTTCGACCGTCGCGACCAACGCACTGCTCGAGCGCCACGGCACCAAGACCGCCTTCGTCACGACCGAGGACTTCGAAGACCTGCTCCAAATCGGCCGCCAGAACCGTCCGGAACTCTACAACTTCTTCGCCCAGCCCAGACCCCGCCTCGTACCGGCCGAGTGGACCTTCGGGGTCCCCGAGCGCACGCTGCACGACGGCAGCATCGAACGCGCCCTGACCGCCGATGCCGCGGACGCTCTCGCGCGCAAGCTGCGGGACGCGGGTGTCGAGTCGGTCGCGATTTGCCTGCTGCACTCCTACGCTAATCCGACGCATGAACGCCAGCTCGCCGAGAAGCTCGGCGGCCTGTTCGTATCGCTCTCGCACGAAGTGTTGCCCGAGTACCGCGAATACGAGCGCGCCTCGACGACGCTGGTCAACGCGTACGTGTCGCCGTTGATGGACCGTTATCTATCGAACCTCGACGAGACGCTGGGCGAGTCGCGGCTGCGCGTGTTTCAGTCGAACGGCGGTTCGATCTCCGCCGGGGGCGCCGGACGCCGGGCCGTCCACACCGTCTTGTCGGGTCCGGCGGGCGGCGTGCTTGGCGCAGCCGCGGTCGCCCGCGCGGCCGGCTACGAGCGCATCATCAGTTTCGACATGGGAGGTACGTCCACCGACGTGTCGCTCTACGACGGACGCTTCAGCTACACCACCGAGTCCGTCATCGGCGACTTCCCGGTGCGCGTCCCGATGCTCGACATTCACACCGTCGGCGCCGGCGGCGGGTCGATCGCCTATCGCGACGCCGCCGGGGCGCTTCGTGTCGGCCCCCGGAGCGCGGGCGCTCAACCGGGGCCCGTTTGCTACGGCGAGGGCGAAGAGATCACCGTCACTGATGCCAATCTGCTGCTGGGCCGCATTGACGCCGAGCGCTTTCTCGGCGGTCGCATGAAGCTCGACGTCGAGCGAGCCCGCCGCTACATGAAAACCTTCGCCGATTCGCTCGGCATTTCGGGCCCCGAGTCGGGCATCGAGCTGGCCAAGGCGATCATCGAAGTGGCGAACTCCAACATGGAGCGCGCCATCCGCGTGGTCTCGGTCGAGCGCGGCCACGACCCGCGCGACTTCGCGCTGCTTAGCTTCGGCGGCGCGGGTGCGCAACACGCTTGCGAGCTAGCCGAGCGGCTTGAGATCGCTACCGTCATTGTGCCGCCGCACGCCGGCGTCCTTTCGGCGCTGGGGATGCTCGCGGCCGATTGCCTGCGTGACTTCTCGCAATCGACGCTCGGGCGCGACGCCGCAAGCGTCTTCGAGGAACTGGAAGCCCGTGCTGCCGGTGAGTTCGCCGAAGAGGGCCTGCCGGACGCTGTGTTCGAGCGCTCGCTCGACTTGCGCTACCGGGGCCAGTCGTATGAGATCACGCTCCCGTTCGCCGAGCGCGACAACTTCCATGAAGCCCATCGCAAGCTCTATGGCTACGATCATCACGACCAAGATGTCGAGGCCGTGACCGCGCGCGTCAAGGCTGTCGCGCCGCTCGACAAGATCGACCTTGCCGCGCCTAACGAGACCGACAGCTTCTCGACAACCTACGTCCCCGGCGGCTGGCACGAGCGCGAAGACTCGTTGGGTAACACGATCCTCACACGCGAGTAGCAAGATATGGACGCCCTCAATCTCGAGCTCGAAGTCTTCCGCAACCTGTTCGTCTCAATCGCCGAGGAGATGGGTGTCGTCCTGCGCCGCACGGCGTTCTCGGCGAACATCAAAGAGCGCCGCGATTACTCGTGCGCTGTCTACGACCGCCACGCCGAGACCATCGCCATGGGCGATCACATGCCGGTGCATCTCGGCGCGATGCCGTTCTCGGTGACCGAGGCGCTACGTTCACACTCGCTCGAGCCGGGCGACATCGTCATTCTCAACGACCCTTTCCGCGGCGGCACGCACTTGCCCGATATCACCTCCGTGTCGGCGGTTTTCGTTGAAGACGCTGAACCTGCCTACTACCTGGCGACCCGTGCGCATCACGCCGATGTCGGCGGCATGTCGCCGGGCTCGATGCCTTTGGCGCGGGAGATCTATCAGGAGGGATTGCGCCTCCCTCCGGTGAAGCTGCTCAAGAAGGGACAGATCGACGATGAGATTCTGCGGATTATTCTCGCCAACGTGCGCACGCCCGAGGAGCGCCGCGGAGACCTCGCCGCGCAGATCGCGGCCCACCACGTCGGAGTGCGGCGTCTGCTCGAGGCGACCGTCAAGTACGGACAGCCACGCATCGAAGCGCAGATGGAAGCGCTCAAGGACTACACCGAGCGCATGATGCGGGCACGCATCAGTGCCATCCCCGATGGCGCTTACGAGTTCGAAGACCGCCTCGACGACGACGGCTTCGGCTCCGGGCCCGTGCGCATCCACTGCCGGCTTACGATCGAAGCCGATGAGGCGACGGTCGATTACACCGGCTCCGCGCCGCAACAGTCAGGCGGCGTCAACGCGAACCTCGCGATCACCGCGGCGGCGACGATGTACTGCTTCCGCTGCCTGATCGAAGACGACATTCCCTACAACGCCGGCTTGCTGCGGCCCATTCACGTGGTCACGCGGCCGGGAAGCGTTCTCGACGCGCAAGCGCCGGCCAGCGTCGCGGCGGGCAATGTGGAAACGTCGCAGCGCATCACCGACGTGCTGCTCGGCGCGTTGCACCAGGCTCTGCCGGACAAGATCCCCGCGGCCGCCGCCGGCACGATGAACAACCTTTCCGTCGGCGGCGTCGATCCCGCGACCGGCCGGCCGTTCGCGTATTACGAAACCATCGCCGGCGGCATGGGGGCGCGTCCCGGCATGGACGGCATCAGCGCCGTGCAAAACCACATGACCAACAGCTTGAACACGCCGGTCGAAGCGCTCGAGCATCTGTACCCATTGCGGCTGCGGCGCTACGGGGTGCGGCGTGACTCCGGCGGGGCGGGGAAGTGGCGTGGCGGCGATGGCGTCGTTCGCGAGTTTGAGTTTCTGACCGACACCGACATCGCGTTGTTGTCGGATCGGCGTGAGTCGCGGCCCTACGGCCTCGACGGCGGGCGCCCGGGCCAACCCGGCCGCAATCTTCTCAACGGAGACAGCGTGCTTGCGAAGGGACACCTACGGGCGCGCGCCGGCGATCATCTCACGATCGAGACGCCCGGCGGCGGAGGCTTCGGCGACCCGGAGGACGGGTAGCAAAGGATGTGGCTAGCGGTCGGGTCACTCTGTTCAAACGCGCCGTGGTTGTTCTCGACGGTGTTGGACGTTCAAGCGGGGAGTTTCGGCCGTGGCGAGTCTTCATGCGCGAGTACTTCCAGGACGGTGCTGAGCAGTTGTTGTGCTCGATAGGGCTTGGGCAGGAATGCGTTGGCGCCGCGCTCGATGGCGGCCTCGGCGCCACCCTCGATCGAGTAGCCGCTCGAGACGATCACCGGCACATCGGCCTTGATCTTTCTGATCTCCTCCAATGCCTCCCAGCCTGACTTTCGTGGCATCGTCAGATCAAGAACCACTAAGCCGATCTCGTCCTGGTGTTGCGCGAAGGCGTCGACGCCTTCCTGGCCGTCGGCCGCTTCGAGGATCGTATGGCCGCTGCTTTCGAGCACGGCGCGGCCCAGCGCGCGCAGCGGTGACTCGTCATCCACGAAGAGAACGGTCTCCTCCCCCCCCCTGTGCGGCGTCGTCTCGTCGGCAGGGCGTTCGTCGTGTTCGGCTCGCCGCTTACTGCGCGGAATGAGCAGGCGGAAGGTCGATCCCTCGCCGGGCTCGCTTACTACGTTGATGCTGCCCGCGTGATGTTCTGCAATGCCGAAGACCATCGCCAGGCCCAACCCGGCCGAGCGCCCCAACTGTTTGGTGCTGAAGAATGGATCAAAGACTCGCTGCTGCGTCGCGCGGTCCATGCCGCAGCCGTTGTCGATCACGGCCAACTCGACAAAGTCCGCGGTGGAGTGCTGGTCGTCCGTCTGGGTCGGCGCGGGGAGTCTGCGACAGGCCGACTGAATCACGATGCGGCCGTCGCCCTCGATGGCGTCACGCGCGTTGATGACCAGGTTCATCAGGGCCTGCTCGATCTGACCCGAATCGGCTTCCACGTTCCACAACTGCGGATCCAACTCCGTCTTGATCTCAATATGGGCGTCGATGCTCGGACGGACTAACCGCGTTACCTCGGCGACGCAGTCGTTCAGGCAAATGGGCTTGAGCTTAGTGGGAGCATGCCGGCTGAACCGTAGAAGTTGCCCGACCAAGTCAGCACCCCGCTCGGCAGCGGTCTGGACGTCGGTAAGCCCGGGCGTCGTGGAGTGGCTGGGCCCAAGCTTCATTAGAGCCAAGCTGACGTGGCCGAGGATCGTGGTGAGCAGGTTGTTGAAGTCGTGCGCGATGCCTCCGGCGAGGGTGCCCACGGCTTCCATCTTTTGCGACTGCAACAGTTGCCGTTCGAGGTTTTTGCGCTCGGTGAGATCGTGCACCATCGAAGCGACGGCGACGACTCGGCCCGTGTCGTCAATCAGAGACGTGTGGAACCACTCGCATTCGACGGCGCCGCTTTGCTTGGTTTGGTTCTCGCAGACGCCATGGCTGGCGGCGTGTCCGGTGCAAAGCGTGCGCCACAGTTCCTCAGCCGCGGCACGGCCGTCCGGCGGCACCAGGAAATCGGCATAGCGCCGATGCAGCACCTCGGGACCGGACCAACCGAAGATCCGCTGCGCGCTTTCGTTCCACTCCTGGACCGCGAAGTTGTGGTCCCAGATCACGCATCCCAGCGGCATCTCGCGAACGAAGAACTCGAGCCGCTGTGCCATGGCCCGCTGCGATTTTTCGATCAGGCGCTGCCGGGCCACGTCGCGAATGACATACTGCACGCCCCAAGCGATGCCGCCCGACGACAACGGCGTGATGCTGGTCTCCAATTCGAGTGCGATTCCGTCCGCGCGTACGCCGCGATGCCGGAGACAGCCGGCGCCTCGCTTGCCCATCAGGCTGCGTGAGCAAAACTCTTGCCACAGTTCGGCATCATCGGGATGGACCAGCGAGTCAAGAGGAGGCAGATGCGGACTCTCGGGCCGCAGGCCGAACAGATCCCGAAAAGTGCGGTTGGCGAAAACTACGCGTCCATCGAAGTTCTGTGTCGCCACCGCATCGTTGATGTTGTCGAGTAGGATCCCCAATTCGACCGTCTTGGTCCGAAGCTGCCCCATGTCCCGCACGCTCCGCCACTGGTCGGTATAGACCCGTAGCAGCATCAGCGCGAGAAACCCGAGCAGGAAACCCTGTAGCGCGACCGCGGGCCATCCGGTTTTGGATGGGGCGGCCCCCAGTAGGTACGGTGCGATGATCTGAAGCAGAGCCGCGACGACGAGACAAGCGGTGGCGAACGCCGGGGCCGCCACACTCGGGCGTAGCGTCTCACTCGAGAGCCGCAGAATCGGAGGCGGCCGGTGTCCGACCGCGGCAAAGCCGACAGCCGCCAACGATGCCACGCTCGCCAAACCCAACGGCCCCACCAGCCAGTCCACGGCGAGCGCCTGGATGGCCGCCACCGGAAGGCTCAACAGCAAGGCCCGCGCCGCTTCGATGCCGGCGGCGATCTTCAAGGCGGTCCAGGCGCCGAGTAGCTCGAAATCCGGGGCCCGCCGTCCGGCGATCAGCAAAGCCATCACCGCCCCAACGCATATCAACGCTCCGATGGCCGCGGCCAACCATTCCCCGCTGCCGGGGATCGAGCGCAACACGGGAACCGCCAACACGGCGATCGACGCCAGCCCGGTCGCGATCAAAAGAATGTCAACGCGCAGCGGGCTGCGATGCGCGGCGGACCGCTCCTGCCCAACGGCCAAGAAAGAGAATACATAGAAGCCGATGGCTAGAGCGCTGAAGCCCAACCCCGCCAGCCCCGCCTGCAAGGCCTGACCCCAGACGCTCGCACTCCAAGGTTGCGGAGCCACCAGCGCAACCGTCTCCCATGCGGCCTTCGCGAAAGCGGCGAGGGACAGGACTTCCCAGACTCGGCGATAGTGCGCGCGGTCATCCCTAGCGCGCTTGACGCAATAGCGGACGACCAGGTAGGTGAGGGCCGAGCACGCCGGCACGGCAAACCACGGCGATGGCACACCGGCCCATGGCGAGAGGGCGAGGACCGCCAAACCGGCGGCAGTTACCCACGCTCTTTCCCTCCAGCCGTAGCGGAACCACGGGGCGAGCCCTAGTGACGCGCCCCGCAGCGCATGTTGAGCTGAACGCACTTCGGGTATACCGGTCCCTCATTCATCTATATCGGTCAGAGACGTAAGTCTCGCCAGTGTGAAGGGTTAGCTACTGTCCGTTACAAGAAGCGTTGAGCTTCCCTTGGGTTGGCCCTGTCCGGTCTCAGGGTAACGCACAAGGGTGGGCGTAACTGGCCGTTTCGTCGTAAGTTATTGATTCTGTGGGATGGAGATTCCGTGAGTGGGATTCCGACGGTGGCGCCGCCTAGTCGTCGGAGGCTATAGGGCAAACCCGAAATGTAACCGTATTTGCGAAACACGCTACTGAGCCGGCGCAGCGAGTCTACAACTCGCGGCGGCCTTCCATGGCTTCCATCATGGTGGCTTCGTCGATGAACTCGAGTTCGGAGCCTACCGGTACGCCCATTCCGATGCGAGTGACTTTGACGTGAAGCGGCTTGAGCAGCCGGGCTAGATAAGAGGCCGTAGCTTGGCCTTCGCTGGTGGGACTCGTCGCGAGGATCACTTCCTGCACCTTGCCCTCGCCGAGGCGTTCGAGAAGGTTTTTCAACTTCAGATCTTCGGGCCCGATTTTCTTAAGCGGCGATAGCGCGCCGTGCAGCACGTGGTAAAGGCCGTGATACTGGCGCGTCCTCTCGACGGAGGTGATGTCGGTGGGTTGCTCGATCACACAGACCGTCGACTGGACGCGGTTCGGGTCACTGCAGAAGGGGCACACGGGGCCTTCTGCGATGTTGTTGCACTTTTCGCACAACTGGATCGAGGCGCGCATCTCCGAGATGGCGTGGGCGAGGCGCTCGGCTTGCTCCTTTTCGACACCCAGCAGGTAAAAGGCCATGCGCTGCGCGGACTTGGCGCCGATGCCGGGCAGGCGCTTCAGCTCGTCCACCAGGCGGGCCATCGGCGGGGCTAGGTCAGTCATGGGGCGATCGGTTCCTAGGTAGGGCGGAGGTTACGGCGGTCGGGTCGTTGGTTAGCCGAGAAGCGCCGTTGGGCGAGTTGCGGGCACGGCATGCCGTGCCCCTACATTTCGGGTTAGTGGTTAGACTGATGCGATCGCAGTACGGCGAGGTTGTAGGGGTGGACCGCTGCGTCCACGCCGGCACCGCCCTTGGCAATGGCGCTCATCGTTGGTTTGAAGCCGACAGCAGGTCCGCGACAGCGGGGCGGACGCAGCGGTTCGCCCCTACACTAGGCCCGGCGGCAAACCCATGCCGCTTAACATGCCGCCCATCTTGCTCTGCGTCTCTTCGTCCACGCGCTTGGTGGCTTCGTTGAACGCGCCGAGGATCATGTCCTGCAGCATCTCGCGGTCTTCCATGGCGTCTTGCTCGATGGTGACCGCTAGGGCGTGTTTGTTGCCGTCCATCTTGACCGTCACCATGCCGCCGCCGGTCGAGGCCTCGACGCGGATCTCCGCGATGCGCTTCTGCATCTCCTCTTGCATCTTCTGCGCCTGCTGCACGGCCTTCTGCATGTTGCCCGGCAATTTCACGACGAGTACCCCCTGAGGTTTCGGACCTCTCGGATCTGTCCTTCAAAAAGCTGCTGGATCTTTTGCACTTTCGGGTCAGCCAGGACGCGCTCCATCAACTCACTCCCGTTCGGAGCCGGGGCTCCGGACTCGGGAGCGGGCCGCTCGCCCGCAGCGGCGGTATCTGGTGAGCGCGAAACAATCGCGCTCACTTCTGTTTCGCCGAGATCGTCCCCAAGTCTAACACGAACTTTGCGGCCCAGAATGCCACTGACTGCGTCGTTGAGAATAGCCAGTTCGAACTCCAAAGTCGTGCGGTAGTCGGCGGCGGAGCGCACCTCGACATCGTGGTCCGTTTCCGAGAGCAGACCGTGCTCGACGGCGTCGGCGAGGTGTTCGTGGTCGCCGCGGTGCAGCGCGATCAGGACGCGGCTCTTGAGATCGCCCTCGAGACCCTCCGGGGCTGGTGACGCTTCCGGAGCAGGCGCGGACGCCGCGGCAGCGCCGTTCTCAGGTGCTACCTTTTCCGGCTGCGTAGAGGCTTCCGGGTGTGCCACGGTGGCCGCCACCGAGGACGGGCCAGCCGGGGCCAAGGGAGCGGGTGCCACCGGAGGCGAAACTGCGGAAGCGGGCCGCACGGCGGCCGCCTGCGGTGCAACCCGCGGCGCAGAAACAGGTGTACTTGCTTCGGCCGGGACACCTTCGGCACGGGTGGCTACGTTGCTGGCGGCTACTCCCGCAGTTCTCTCGCCTCGTCCGCTGCCGCCCGCTTTCGGCGAACTACTCCCGCCCAACTCGGCGATCACTTTCTCGATCGGCTCGAGCCGCCCGGCATAGACCAGCTTCAGCAAACCTACCTCCAACCGGAAGCGCGATTGGCTCGAGAACTGCAGCTCACGATAGAGCTCCAGCAGCAATTGCAGGTAGCGCGTCAGGTCTTCTTCGCTGAAATCGTCCAGGTGCGAGGCGAGGCGTTTCTTCTCATCGGGCCCGGCGGCGACGAGTCGAGTGTCGGCACCGGAGACCTTCATCACAAGCAGGTTGCGGAAGTAGCGCGTCAGCTCGCCGCAGAAGTGCTGCACGTGGCGGCCCTCGCTGACGACCTCTTCGATGATGTCCATCAGGTCGGCGGGCTTGTTCTCGCGAAGGACGTTGACGATGCGGTCGGTGATGTCGCTGGGGACGGCGCCCAGCAGGTCGCGCACCGGCCGCGCTTCGAGCTTGTTGCCGAAACAAGCGATGGCTTGGTCGAGCGTCGAGAGCGCGTCGCGGATCGAGCCGTCGCCTGAGAGCGCGATGGCGATCAGGGCGTCCTCGTCGGCCTCGATCTTCTCCTCGCCGCAGATCCAGCGCATGCGCTCGACGGTCTTGTCGAATTCCACGGCGCGGAACTGGAAGCCCTGGCAGCGCGAAGCAATCGTGGCCGGGATTTCGTGCGGCTCGGTCGTGCAGAGGACGAAGACCACCCACTCGGGCGGCTCCTCGAGCGTCTTGAGCAGGGCGTTGAAAGCGTCGGAAGTGATCTGGTGCGCCTCGTCGATGATGAAGACCTTGTAGCGGTCGCGCACGGGGCGGTAGCGCACGTTTTCGCGCAACTCGCGGATGTCGTCGATGCGGCGGTTCGACGCGGCGTCGATTTCCACCACGTCCATCGCGTTGCCGGCGGCGATCTCGGTGCAACTCGAACACTTCAGGCACGGCTCGGCCGTTGGCCCTTTATCGCAGTTGAGACACTTGGCCAGGATGCGGGCCATGGTCGTCTTGCCGGTGCCGCGCTGGCCCGAGAAGATGTAGCCATGCCCGACGCGCCCTTGTTCGAGCGCGTTGGTGAGCGTGCGTTTGACGTGATCTTGATTGACGACGTCGGCGAAGGATTGGGGGCGATACTTACGGGCGATGACCTGGTACATCGCGGGCCTTTACTACCGGTTCGAAAGCCGAGGGAGGCCCCGTGGCGGCCTCTTCGGCAAGTGTACGTCCGAGTGTAGATCTCTGCCGCGGCGTGTGGAACGCGGGGTCGGAGAAGCGGTTCGAAATAGCGGGCTTCGGGTGAATCCGCGGCACGCGGCAGAGGCCACTACCGTTGCTTCCTTCCGGACCTGGCGGAGTTCGCAGCATCCCGCTGCACGGAGCCCGAAGCCCAACGAGTCATTCTAGCAGGGTCGCCGCCGTCCAGCTTGATCGCGTCGAGCATCGTCAGGGTGAGTTGTTCCCGCGATCCGGCTTCATCGTCACCAACCTGACCCTGCCCAGCCGCCCGTGGTTCGCTTCTACAACAAGCGCGGCACGGCCGAGCAGTGGATTAAGGAAGGCAAGTAGGCGACGCATTAGACAAGGCTGTCGTGCCATCGCTTCCGGCGAACGGAGTGCGCTTGCAGTTGAGTGTGCTGGCTATAACTTGGGCAACCTGTGGCGGCGGCTGGGACTGCCAACAAGGATCAAGAGCTGGTCGCTGACGAGATTACAGCAGCGGCTAGTGCCCCTCGACCCGGCCCGTACCTGCTTGCATGCCGCGACATCATTGCGTTTCAGCGGCTGGGGTATGTACAATCGCAAGGGTCGGAGACCGAAATCGGAGATTCCCGACCAAAGCGCTTCGCAGCATCCATGAGTGACAGCCCACCTTCCGAGCACTCTAACGCGAGCGACGCCCGTCTTCGCCAACGCGCCGCTCACGATCTTAAGGCCCGTCTCCCGCCGGAAACGCCCTTTGTCGTTCATATCGCCGGTCGTACAGCCTTCGATGTAGCCATCAAAGTCGATCGTGGTGTACACATCCTCACTTTCTTCATTGGCATCGGTCTGGATGAGGCTAGGTACGAGAGAGCCATATCGTATGCAGTCGACCTAGTGCAGGACAGGTTGCATAGACGCACGTTACCAATCACTTCATCACAACCTGACGCAACAACGTCATTCCCCGCCCATCCCGATTTAACCCCAAGACATCTAGTCGCAGTCGGTGCAACGGCAGACGTCTACCGTGCCCACCAGTCTTCGGTGCAACGCGACGTTGCTGTTAAGGTGTTCCGAGACCGCAGCGAAGCAGCGATCGCCAAGGCGAAATCCGAGGCCTACAAACTCGCTGCAGTTCGCCACGCCGCCGTTCCCAATTTAATTGCTGCCTGCGACCTTGATCTGCAACCTCGCCACACACCCCATCTAATCCTTGAGTGGCGTGACGGACGTACCCTCTCAGATCCTGATTGCCTTCACCATTCCTAACACTCCCTTACGCCGATCGCCTCAGTCACTTTGTTGAGATTTGTAATGCGGTTTCCTCGATGCACTCCCTCGGATTACCTCATGGTGACCTACATGCAGGGAACATCATGTACGACGTGGCCACTAAAACGATATCGATTCTCGACGTAGGTGCAAACACCACGACGGCAAATGACGCCGAGGAATTTGGTCTGGCTGACGTCAGGGCCTTGAGCCAGATATTCGCGTCCGCCGTCTGCGTTCCACCTATTCCGTATTACACAGAGATGCTTGACAAGGTCTCAAGTGTCCGTGAAATGCTGGCCATGCTATCGTCGTTTCCACTCCTTCCCGGTCCGACACTGCTAGAACTAGACGAGAGTTTTTTCTCAACGCATGCCGATCAACGGTATATTCGCATGTCTGAATGGATCCATCGTTTCAGAAGGGAGTTTGACATACGAGCCCGTATCGCGTTTAATTACGAGCGGACGTCCGACGCGTCTGTGGAAATACATTTTGATCAAGCTTCGCAACGCGTCACCATTCTTTGTGGGTCCTCCTACGACCTAACAAACGAGTTTGGGACCTTCTGCCATGAACTTATTCGTATCTTTGCGCGAACCTGGGCACAGTCACAGTTCACTACACCTGATCACAAATCGTATAGCAAGTATGTGGACTTGGAGAGAGGAGATCGATCGCTGCAGATTGGAGAAGGGCGCCCACCTACGCCCGAACAGGTAGCTTGCTTCACCTAGGGCCCGCTAGAGAGACTATCTGAACTCTCTGAGTCTGACCCGAAACGCAAATCACGTGTTGAGCTCCTTTCCTACTGCCAGACATTGTTAGCCTCTGCTGTTCTTGATTGGCTTCGCGTCGAAGCCCGAAAAGGCTCCTTTGGACGCCTTGTCACTTCAGACCTAGAGGTGCTTGATGATCTAGCAACCAAATTCGGGTCAAGTGGGGTATCCATTTGACTCAGGTGACCACAACATACTGTGGTTGGCCATTGGCGGCCCCCGGAAAGGCTTGCCGATAGCACCACGTTTCCAAGCCTGCGATGGCCATGGCGCGTGCGTAATCCTTGATCGGCCCGAAACGCAGCCTCGTGGCCCAATTGCCTGCAGACCGGCGTCTGGCGCCCCAGGGTGCATTCTGGGTGCAGTGTGCTGGCGTCCATGGATCGACCAAACCACAACGCCTAGGGGCTACCTGAGTCAAGTGGATACCCCATTTCGGGTCATTCCAGGATGGCAGCGCAGTCACGAACGTTGCACGTCTGGCCAAGGTTATGGCAAGAGAGTTGAATTCTGATGAAACACACTTGCTGAGCGCGCTTGAGAGGCGCTGTACCCACGTTGCTGATTGGCCATCGTCAGCCTTTGCTGCATTGGTTGAAGGTCTGAGCGTTCGCTTTAGTTCGTTCGAAGACATAGTGTTCTTCGCCCCCGTCGAGCCGCGGTGTCGCAATCTGGTTATTCATCCTGTAGGTAGATACTCATTGAAGGAGGCCGCCCGCCGCTTACCCTCAACTATTTCAGAGACGGTACGCCTGAGACGGAGCTGGTGATTGCTGAACCTCCTCATCGATCTGTCGATCTTGCTGCACTCGTCGTTTGAAGGGGCGGCGCGCGGTCTCGCCGCAGAAACTTTTAGTTGGGGGCGCTACTGCGTTGGTGGACGGGTCGGTATCGGCAATGTGCTTGGTATAGATGGTCAGTTTGGAATCTTTGAAGAGTCCGAATGGGAGGAGATGGTACAGATCGTGACGCGCCAAGCTTTGCAGACAGAAAGAGGTGAGGCAGTGCTACCTGAATTATGCACTGCGGCGTGGACCTGAGGAGGGCTGAGCCGCAAGGGACCATTGGGGACCCCCTAAAACATGGGGTAAAAAGGTAGGCTGGCAAAGATCCCAGCTTCGCCAGCCAACCCCAAGGAGGTCACCCACATGGTTACCAGACGAAAACAGCATAGCTCCCAAAGGCCCGTCCAACAAGGCCCAGCCGTGACGGCCTCGCAGCCCAATAAAATCGGGGCTTCGACGCCTTACCACTTCCGCGGCAGGAAGCCGATTCCCTACGGCGGCTTGCTGCCGGTGGTCGGGAGGGCGCTGATCTGAGAGCCTGGCTATGCGCTATGCATAAAATTTTATGCACAAGCCGTAACGCACTGGAAACACGTCACTTCCGAGCGAGGTTTTGACGACGCGGATTCTGGGCGGGAAGGGAAACCGGACACGGAGAAGCCAAAAGGCCAGTTGCCGAGCTACCACCTCACGACGACCGCCAACCCGCTACGAACGCAGCCACACTCGCAAAGTGAATCTGTGCATAATTCAGGTGCTAAAGGTGTGTTTACGTCACCTCTATGAGATCTTCGGGGTATGCACTTAACTCCCGACGACCCCACACCTTGTGGTCGGCGACTGCGGCGACCGCACCCTCGAGGGGCCATCGGGCAGCGGTCGTGGGTCCTACAGCCGCCGCTCATTGCGCCCCGCGGGGGGACGGCAGCGGTTGAATTTGAAACCTGAAGGCGAAGCGCTCTTGAAACTCCCCCAGCGTGCGCGAATGGTCCTCCAGAGCCCGGATACTAGACCTTGGGGCTTCGGGAGTCAAGTGCATACCCCATTGAGATCTTTGTCGCTGACATTCGCCGAGCGGCCTACGACGGGCGTGTCCGGGTTGACAACGCACTTCCATTCGAAACGGTCTCGATGATGCGGTCGCTGGGCCTTATCACGCTCGTCAACTATCAGGATGCCCCGGTTGCCAGTGTTGTGCAAGAGTGGGTGGACACAACTATAAACGTAGTATTCGACAGGCTTTCGAATATCTGAAGTGATAGTTGTTTCGGTGCCGGAGAGGAGTTTAGCGGTGAAGTACTATATCTATGTATCCGATTCAAAAGTTGATATGTTGGCTGCACAGATTCCCGAGAAAACGCTCCGAGCTTTGGTGCGGCGGTTGGAACTCTCTGTGGGCCTTCCGTGGTTGCCCCTGAAGGCGACTTACAAGCCTGGAGACCCTATGCCGTCAGATTCTCATCGCATCGAGAGATTAGGGGTCGTAGAGAATGCGCTGGACCCAAACGATGTGGGTTCTTTGACTGACTCACGGCCCTGGATCAGATCGTCGCTAGATATGTCATTTGGTTACATCGATAGCGAGATGAAGGCTGTGTGGTTCCTCGGTGAAGTCGCCGGTGTGAGCGTTGTAATGGGTGGCTCTGCGACACATTTACTGGGGAGCGCTAATGTAGATCAGCAACCGCATAACGCGCATTCCTTGCTGCCTGCACTGCTAAGAGCCGTTGGTGATTGGGCGGAGGCCCGCGATGAGTTAGGGCGGGTTGTGGAGAGCCCCGACGTTGTGCGCGCAGCGCGCTTGCTAGTAAGGACGATGAAGGGACCCCGTGTGCGGCTTGGTTTTCTTGCGAGAAGGCTACTGACTGAGTCCGATGAGATCGGAAAGATCATCTTTGCATCCCCTCTGTATGTTGCGAGCGATGCAGAGTAGGGATCGGTGGATGAGGCCGGTTCGGCCGAGAACTTTTGGTGGCGCATCAGTGATGTTGATGCTTATGCATATCGGTGACAGTCACCGAATTGTGGTAGTCTGAACACACTCGGCATGGCACGAGCAGCCCGGGTGGTCGCGGAGGACGTTCCGCATCACATCACCCAGAGGCGCAACAACCGCCAAGACGTCTTCCTGCTCGACGACGATCGGCGATCCTACATCGAAGCGCTACGTGCGAAATCTCAGCAGCACGGCCTGACCTGTTGGGCTACTGCTTGATGACGAACCACGTGCATCTGGTCGCCATCCCGCAGCGGGCGACATCGCTCGCGCGGGCCATCGGGCGGGCGCACTGGCGCTACACGATACGCTTCAACCGCCGGTATCAACGGAGCGGTCACCTGCGCGGACTGGCGTCCGCGGCTCTGAAGCGTTGCATGGCACGGTTGCGGCGAGCCGAGTCATCAATCCTTACGTGCGGACATGGGCAAGATAACCGGAACCCTTACGCCGGTTTCTCTCGTCTGTTTGGGTGGGAGGGAAATCGGATGCACCTACGAGCAGCTTTGTTCCTACTGGTTCCGGCCGTACTCGCCGCGCAGGCTCCGACCGCGGCGAGCTTCCGCAAGTTTCCGTCCGAGGCATTGGCCAAGCGGATCCCCGTGGGCTCGCCCAAGGCGCGGGTGAAGGCGTTCGTGCGCCTGGGCGACGACCTTGTGCCTCAGATTGCGAACGGCGAACTCGATGGCGGCCACATCTTCTTCACAATCTTTCGCATCATCAACATCACCGACTTCCCGGCCGACGTCGTGATCTCCTACTTCGACGCGAACGGCGATCCGATGCCGATGCCGAGCTTGCTCGACGACGGCGTCAGCATCGGCGACTTCGTAGGCATCGCCGACACGATTCCCGGACGTGCCATTCGATTCGGCGACACCTGGCCGTTCGACGAGCCGATGCAGGCGGGTTACGCCATCGTCGAGAGCGACCCTCTGGACTCGATTGCCGTGATCGCCACCTACAACAATCTCGTGCCGGGGAGCCGGTTGTTCCAGGCAAGCGTTCCGCAGACCACGCGTCTGCATGATCGCCTCTTCGTGCCGTTCGACAACGCGGACGAAGTGCGCTCGTCGATTGCGCTGGTGTCGTTGACGGCCCAGCAAGTCGACATCGTTGCGCGCGACTTCAACGGCGACGTGTTGTGCGAAGAGGCCCGCTTCTTCAATGCCGGCGAGCACTTCCCGTTTCTGACTGAGGATTTTCTGCCTTGCACGGCGGGGTTTGAAGGCCTCGTGGAGGTGTTTGGCAGTGACACCACCCTGGGCGGCGTCGCGTTCACGGCTGATGACCAAGGGCTGGGGGCGTTTGTGACCCTGCCGGCGTTTGGTGACATGCCGCCGGAGTAACGGCGGCAGTAAGGGCACTGGACGCCCGTCGTCATCGTTGACCTAGAGGCCCCCGAGCGATTTCAGGGGTCGTGCCGGACCGCTCCCTTTCACAGTTACTGCTCGGTTGCTTCCTCCTGTGCGGTATATTCGTGGGTTCGGGGGAACTATGCGACGTTTCGGGTTGCTGGTGCTGGTGCTTGTCTCTCTGCATGCCGCGTCTCTGTGGGCGGGGGAGTGGGACCGCTTTCGCGGACCGAATGGGGGCGGAGTTTCCGCTGAGAAGGGCCTGCCGGTCGAGTTCGGTCCGGACAAGAACGTCGTCTGGAAGACTGAGTTGCCGCCGGGACACTCCTCGCCCGTGTTTGGTGACGAAGCGATCTTTCTGACCGGCTGGGAAGACAAAAGCCTGTTCACCTTTGCGCTCGACCGCGAGACGGGGCGCATCCTGTGGCGTCGCGAGATCGCTAGACGGCGCAGCGGGGAGTTGCATGAGACGAATGGCCCAGCCTCACCTAGTGCGGCAACCGACGGGACGAACGCGTATGTGTTCTTTCAGGATGTCGGCATGATTTCCTACGGGCCGGACGGCAACGAGCGGTGGCGGCTGCCGTTGGGGCCGTTCAACAACCCGATGGGCATGGCCGCGTCGCCGATCATCGCCGGTGGGCTGGTGATCCAGGTTTGTGATTCCGAGACTGACTCGTTCATGCTGGCGGTCGAGAAAGACAGCGGCCGGGTGGCGTGGCGCAACGAGCGTCAATTCGTGACTCGTGGGTTCTCGACACCCGTTCTCTACGACCCCAAGGACGGCAGTGGACTCCAGGTGCTCGTGGCCGGATCGTACGAGTTGATCGCGTACTCGGTCGCCACCGGTGAAAGGGTCTGGTGGGTGCGCGGGCTGACGTGGCAGCTTAAGCCTACGCCGGTGATGGACGAGGACACGATCTACGTCCTGTGCTGGGCGGGGAACGCGGACCTGGGCCAGCAGGAAGAGGTCATCTCGTTCGAGGAAGCCCTCAAGCTATACGATGCGAACAAGGACGGCGGGATCACCCAAGAGGAAGCACCCGAGCCGGCCATGAAGAAGGGTTGGAACTCGTACGACCTGGATCTCGATGGGCACATGAACGAGCGGGATTGGCACCACTATCGGGCAAAACGCTCGTCGGTCAATGCGGTCAACGCCATTCGGTTAGGAGGCAAGGGTGATATGACCGAGGGCGCCTTCCGCTGGCGTCACTACAAGACCCTGCCGAACGTGCCGTCGCCGTTGCTGTATCAGGATGTCCTGTACCTGGTGAAAGACGGTGGAATCGTGACCGCGCTCAACGCCGAAACCGGGGAGGTTCTCAAGCAGGGGCGGCTGCGCGACGCCCTGGAGAAGTATTTCTCCGCGCCCGTCGCGGCTGACGGGAAGGTCTACATGATGAGCCAGGCGGGCAAGGTGTCGGTGCTGAAGCCTGGGGCGGATTGGGACGTGGTACAGGTGAATGATTTGGGGCATGATGCCTATGCCACACCGGCGATTGTGGACGGCAAGTTGTATATACGGACGAACTGGGGGTTGTACTGTTTTGCTGAGGGAGCGAAGGGCGACTAAGCCGCTGCTCGGCTACTTGCTGTCCTGAGTCCCGAAGAATCGCAGAGCCTATACTTCATGGGGCAAAGGCTGGAGCCTTACGCCACATGCCGGCCCGACACTCTAGGGCGTCAGGGAGCCCGCTACAGCCGCTGTTCGGCTGCTCCTAGCACGCGGCGGGAGTCGCGATCTTGCAGGAACACGATGGCGCGCAGATGGTTTCGATTCCACTTCGGGTCGAGGCGTACCTTTGCGGCCGTCGAGAAGGTTTGGGCAGCTTCGGTATCGATCCTGTCGAGAACCTCGAGCCGGCGCACCACGCGCTGGTGCTTGAGTGACTTTCCCGCGTTCTCACCGCGGGGGACGCGGACTTGCAGGTCGTCCTCGGTAATGGCAAGCAGAACGGCGACGCGGGGGTGTTGCACTTCCTTGTGAAATCCTGATGCGCGGATGTTCAGCAACACATCGTTGTCAGCTAGGCCGGCGGGCGCCACCGACACCGTAACGTCGGCTTTTTGCCTGCGCCGCGCGTTCGAGATGGCTCGGCGGAGCTTGCGGCCTTCGCTGCCGACGAATTCCTCGGTCCCGTCGACGATCATCTGGGGAGTGTAGATCTGCGTGGTACCGAAAGCCTTGCTGTAGTCGGATTGTCGGGCGCTGAACTGAGGCGCCGAGAACGGGTCCTTCCAACCAAGACGGTTCCAGTAGTCAACGTGTTCGCTGAGGCCGATCACCGTCACGCCGGCAATGGGCTGCTCGGTCACGACGCGGGCCAGCACTCGATCGGCGGGTGGGCAGCTCGAGCAGCCTTGGGATGTGAATAGTTCGACCAGTACCACGGCGGCTTCTTGAGGCGTGTTCGAGCCGCTCGCCTCAGAGCGATTGGGCCGGTGCTTTTCCGCCGAAAGGGCGAGCCCAATACTCAAACCGAGCACGGTGAGGATCGAGATTACGTGCCGGGATTTCATAGTTATTAAGACGCGGGTAGGCGGGTCCGGGGTTCAGGAAACTTGTTGCGTTGACGCTCGACCGGTCAACCGAGCCGTGACCGTAAGGGAGCGGTCCGGCACGAACCCTCGACCTTCCCCCGAACGTGTTTAGAGAAGGCTGTAGTGACGGCCCGACGGTTGGTCGCTGTCGGACCGGGGTGAGACCGGGTTCGTCTAGACGCCATCTCGCTGCGTCAGGGTTCGTGCCGGACCGCTCCCTTTACGGTCACGGCTCGGTTTGGCAAATTCAGTGCTGCGGGCCGGTGACGTTCCACCAGCGGCCGCCGTTGGTGGTCTTGAGCACGCCACCCTCGCCCCCGTAATAGAGGGTGGGTGGTTCTGTCTTGGTGTCGAATACCAACGTCCAGGTGCGGTTCGACCAACGCAGGCCGGCAGTCTCGAACGTGCGGGCGCTGTCGGTACTGCGGAAGACGCCGGCGCGGGTGCCCGCGTAGACCTGTGCGGGGTTGGCCGGGTCGACGGCCAGAGTGAGGATGTCTTCGGCTAGGACCTTGTCTCCGGCGGTCCAGGTGATGCCGCCGTCGGTGGAGCGATAGACGCCGCGCGGGCTCGTTGCCGCGTAGAGGGTCTTGGAGTTCGTGGGGTCGAGGGCCAGGGCGCGGACATCGACATCGTAGAGGCCGTTGGGATTTGCAACCCATGACCCCCCGCCGTCGGTCGTTTTGTAGCCGCCGTGCCACGTACCGGCGTAGAGCGTGGCCGGGTCGGTTGGGTCGATCACTAGGGCGCGGACCGTCTTGTCGATCAGGCCGCGATTGATCTCACGCCAGCTTGCTCCGGCGTCGGTCGTTTCGAACACGCCGCCTCCGTCGGTGCCGGCGTATAGGGTCGAGCCGTCGCTGGGGTCGATCACAAGGGCGCGCACGCGTAGGTTCGAGAGCCCGTTGTTCATCGGCTGCCACGAGCCGGCGGCATCGGTGCTCTTGTAAATCCCCATCTCATACGTGCCGGTATAGATGACGTCGGGGTTGTCTGGGTCGAGGACGATGACGCGTGGTGAGAGGTTCTCGAGGCCGGTGGAGGGCCAGTTGTCGAGGCCGCCGCTGGTCGTCTTGCAAAGACCCTTGGCTGCCCCGACGTAGATGATCTCGGTGCGGGTCGGATGTAGGGCGATTGCTTGGGTCTCGCCGCCTCCGGGCGAGCCCATCTGCGCTTGCAGGGGCGCGAGGGCTGCGAGGAGGGCGACTGCGCAAACGCATAGGCCCGTGCGATGCCCCGACGTGTTGTGCGAGGTCGGGCAGGCGGGCAGGGCATGCCGTGCCCCTACACGGTTCTTCATGGACCGCGCTCCAGGGGCCAGGGGAAGGCGTACGAGGGCTTGTTGACGTAGCGGCGCATGGTGATGCGTAGCGTGGTTCCCGAGCCGGGTTCGAGCTCGACTTGGAAGTGGGTCCCGTTGACGTTGGCCGTTCGTGTCGCGGCTTGTAGGAGGTTCCGGGGCCGGGTGCCAACGGGCTGTTGCGGCTTGGCGGCGCGGTAGTCGACATTGGTGATCGTGTGCTCTCCGTAGGTTCCAGCCTGAACGAGTATTTGCTTTGTTTCGAACAGGTTAGTATTAATTAGCTCCAGCGTAACGTGATCGCTCGAAACGCCGGTCACCAGCGCGGTAACGCCCTGTGGGAGCCCTGGCCGGCGGCGATGCAAGTCGAAATAGCGGAGCTGCGAATGGAGCATCTCGCCGCGCTTGTGGACCGGCAGGCCAGCGATGGTCAGCCGTACCAGATTGTCGGTGGGCATCGGTTCGAGGGCGAGCCATTGGGCGTCGAACCAGGTCTCGGGGTCGCCGTGTTCGCTGAGGATACGCTTGAGCTTCTGCGCGACGAAGCGCAGGTCGGCACGGAACGCGGATTCGGGGAAGGTGGGATTCGAGCCGCTGACGAATTGGGCCCAGCCGAGATCGGCGTTGCGCAGAGAGCCGCCGGCCTTGCGCTCGGCCTCGGCCAGGCGGTTGATGTGGCCCCGGTCGTCGTCTGACTGCGACATGAACCAGAGGTGAACGTACGGGGACGCCGGCTCGCGCCGATAATGATGCCAGCCGTTCTTGCCGTCGTACCGGATCGGCATCATGGGAACGCCGTTGTCGAGCCTGCCTCGGTCACGCATGACGGCCATCTGGCTGCGCGGCAGCTCGAGCCAATGTTGCTCGCCGGTCAGGAGCGTTGCCACTTTGGCGGCGGTCAGCGTGGCGAGGACGATGTCGGTGCCGCCGCGCACCCACTTCCAGCCGTAGTAGCCGCCCCACCAGTTGCCCTGGTTGTATTCGCCGATCTTGCCACTGAGGCCGACGTTGTCGGGCGTGATACCGCCGTTCTGCTGGGTGAGTTCAACCCACTTGCCGAGATAATCCTCGACCCATTGACGGTACTTATCGTCGCCGGTGTAGAGGAAGGCGTTGGCGATGAGCGGCGCGGCGGTCAGGTTGATCGGCACGTCGCCGCGCGCCATACGGTCGCTCATCACTTGGACGATGCGGGCGAATTGGTCGTCATCGGGGTGGTCGTTGATCCAACCGGTTGATGAGGCGACGCCGGGGATGTCGTCGAACGGCAGGTGATAGTAGACCAGATTGGCGTTAGTGGGAATCCAGTCGCGCTTGGTCCAACTCATTTTGGGGCCGCGGCTGCCGTTCATCGAGGCTCGCATGAGCTTGAGGTCGGGGTTGTAGTTGGGCGCCTCGGGGTCGTCGCCGATGTACATCGCGGCGAATCGCACGGCGCGCTCGCGGAACTTCGCGTCGTCGGGGTCGGCCATGCCCAGTGGGTAGAAGGAGACGTAGCCCTCGCCGTGGTGCATCCAGTCCCAGTTGCTGTCGAACTCGCGGTAGATCTGTCCGTAGCGGGAGAACTGCCGAGTGATGCCCTCCCAAAGGTGGCGGTGGACGGTGTCCAGCTCCTTTGAGCCGCCCAGGACGTAGTGGAGCGAGAACCCGCGGAAGCCCTCGTAGGCGTCGTCGGAGGAGTTCATGCCGCCCTCGTAGCGTTCCTTCCACCGCAAGGTGCCGTCGGGGCGCGCGTAGGCTTTGACGAACTCCTTGCCGGCGCGGTTCATCGTTTCGATCAGATGCCGTTCGAGCAGGGCCCACTCGGGCGGGGTTTGGGGCAGATCGGCGTGAATGACCGGCCAGGACGGGTCCTCTTGCTTCGTCTGCGCCGCAGCTTGCGTGAAACAACAAACGTGCGCGAGACCCGCGGCCAGTAAGAACGGCAGAAGCGTCTTCGAGAAAAGCGGTGTCCAGGCCCGGCGATTCGTCTTCATGGCGGGCCTCACAGATCCGACGTATCGACGACGTAGAGGTTGAGCCGGCCGCTTTCCTCGCTGGTGTAGAGAACCTTCGAGCCGTCCTTGCTCCACACGGGGCGAGGCTCGTTCAGATATTTGCGCGGCGGCGCCCAGATGCCATGGTTGCGAAACGGGAAGCGCTCGTCGGGATACGTTTCGGGTTTGGAGCCGAGCGGGATGGCGACAAGCTGCTCCATCGTGTTGGTCTGGAGGTTGATGAGGGCGAGACCGTTGCCGAAGTCCCCGCCGTAGCAATCGGTCACGATCAGATGCTGTTTGCGGGGATGGTACGAGGGGTGTCCGGCCGGCACGTGACGGGCGTTGAAGATGGGCCGTTCCTCTTTGGTCTCGACAGCCACCTCCCAAAGCGATTGCAACTTCGCGCGCTTGTCGTAGCGGACGAACAGGATGGCCTTGCCGTCGGGACGCCAGCCGGGATGATGCAGGTCGTCGGCCAGATAGATCAGTTGCTGCTTGTTGAAATCGTAAACAAACATCTCGACCAGCCGCGGGTAGGATTCGCGCGTGCGGTGAACAATGATGACCTTGTCGCCGGTGGGACTGAAGCGAGTGTTCTGCAACTGGGACTCGCGGTTCGATACCAGTTCTTTGTTCGGCGTCAGCGCAATGGCGCGCTCGAGGGTGACCAGCCGCCGGTAGCGGGCGGTCTCGATGTCGAAGACGCCCCATTCATCTCCCGTGCCGCAGGAGAGAGTCTTGAGGTCAGGGCTGGCGCGGCGGCACGGCACGGGAGTGTCGATGCATTCGACGTCACCGCTCTCGACCTCGACGCGCGCCATGCAGCGGCGCTGCGGCGAGGTGTCAAGGAAGTAGATGTACTGGCCGCACGGCCCCCAGAACTGGTTGACGCCGACGTGGTAGTGCCCCTGAAGACCGTCGACGAGCTTGCGGCGTTCGCCGCCGTCGACGTTCATGAGCCACAGGGCGCCGGGATAGCGGCCGGTGGCGGTCAGCTTCTCGACGTCCTCGTCGAACTGGAAGAAGGTGATCAGCTTTTCATCAGGCGACCAGGGCGAGATGAAGTAGTAGTGGTGGGTCTCGTGGTTCGGGCTCTGGTAGCGGGTGATGGAACGGTTGGTGACAGGGTCTCGGAGCTGCTGGACCGTAAACTGGCCCGCCAAAGGAGCCGTGAGCAGTGTGATCGAGAGCAGAGTGATTGGGCCAAGCAGTACAAGCCATTTACGGAACGCCTTCATTGCGAAGGACATTATGGCATCCCACGGCAAAACGGAATTGGAAGAGGTGGCGTCCAACACAGGTGGGGCACAACTCCTGTGAAGCTTACACGGTGAGCTTCAGTGCGTCTTCGAGGTACTTCTTGCTGATGGCTGAACTGTCTTTGGCGGTCGTCGCCGTCATGTCGAGTTCCACCGTCATCCAACCCTTCCACCCGTTGCCGTCGAGTTCCTTCTTGATGCCGGGATAGTCAACGCCTCCCTTGCCCAGTGGAAAGAAGATGAGGTTGTCTTTGTTGGTGTTGACGCTCCCGCGCTTGAGCGGCGGACCCTTGTAGCCGCCACGGTTCTTCGGCGCGCAATCCTTCATGTGGAACTCGATGATTCGGGATACGTAGTCCTTCGTGAGCTGCAGCGCGTCCATGCCGGCCATCGTCGTGTGGCCGGTGTCGAGAATCATGTGGACGTGCCGCGGGTCGGTCAACTCCATGATGGCGTCGACGTCCTCGCGTTTCTCGTACTGGTTCCACAGGTGATGATGAACGCCGAACTTGATGCCCGAGTCGCTGATGCGCCGGCCCAACTCGTTAAACGTGTCGGCCATGTTGCGGTAGATCTCCGGCGTATTACCGCCAGGATTCGTTCGCCCGCAGTTGATCTTAAGGTGGTCGCAGCCGAGCTTCTTGATGAAGCGCACTAGACGCATGTGGTCGGCGATGACCTCTTTGCGCTGGGCCGGATGCTGGAAGTACGTGTTCATGTCGCCGCCGTTCGACACCGTTTCCATTTTGAGATCGAGCTTGGCCATGATTTCGATCAGCTCTTCGGGGCGCTCTTCCCAGTGGCTGACGTACGGCCAGAAGGTTTCGATCCAGTGGTAGCCGACGTCGGAGGCTTCGCGGATCGACTTGAGGAAGTTCTCTCCCCCGGCCCAGTCGGGGCGGGTGTTCGATGTGATCCCGACGGTGATTTGCGCTCCCCCGGCTTGAAGGGGTGCGGCTAGCAGACCTGCGCCGGCGGCGAGAAACTGACGGCGGGTTGTGGTGGAAGGCATCGGGGACTCCTCCAAATCGGTTAGCAACCTGCGCACCAGTATAGCCCTCTGTTGGCCGCCCGGCACGGCCGAGCCCGAGGCAACGCGGCATTCCGGGCGTGGGGGCTTCGAGGTCGTGATCGCGGTGCTACAATCGTCCCGGAATCGCCATGCCGAACCTGTCCGCTCATCAACGCCTTGTGCGTGTCTGTCTTCTCGTTGGTTTCGTGCTCGTGCTTGGCTACGCGCAGGTGCGCGACTCGCTGCGGCCTGACTTTGCGTCGCGGCTGACGATTGTCACGCGCCGCGCCGACACGGGCGAGGTCGTTCCCGCGCGGATCTACCTCTTCAAGGGGCAGCGCGCCTTCCGTCTCAGCCCGGTGGACGCGATGCTGCCGCTTCGCGCCGACACCTACTATCGGGAGCGCGTTTGGTACAAGGCCGACAACCCTAAGGTGCTCGAAGTGATCGCGCGCGACGCCTCGCACTTCATCCTGCTCGAAGGCCGCGCCTCGTTCGACCTGCCCCGCTCGCGCACCGACCAAGACGAGACGTACCGGCTTGAAGCCTACCACGGCATCTTCTTCAAGCCCGCTGTCGCCGTGTTCACCCTCGAGGCCGACGGGCAGCGGACGGTCACGCTGGATCTCGAACCGATCGCTCCCGGCCGGCAGGAGAATTGGCTCGCCGCCGACGACCACATCCATTTGATGCGTGACAAGAAAGACGACGCCATCTTTCTGAAATGGCTACGGGCAGAGGATCTCGCCGTCGGCAACTTCCTTGAACTGCAGCGCCAGCAGCACGCGGCCGTCCAGTACGCCTTCGGCCGGGAGGGCGAGGCTCGTGAGCCGGGCTTCTCGATCCGCTCGGGACATGAAACGCGCAGCCGCTTCTACGGCCACACGTTGGTGCTCGGCGCCGAGAAGATCGTCCGCCCGCTCAGCATCGGTAACATTTACGCCAACTCGCCCACCGCGTACCCATTCCCCACGGTCTTCTTCCAACAGGGACGCGACTTGGGGGGCGCCGTCGGCTTCGCGCACTTCGACGGCGGACAGCCCAACTCTTCTCTGCTCATGAACTTGGCGCGCAACACAATCGATTTCATCGAGCTGTTCCAGTTCGGCCAGCTCCATATCGATCGTTGGTACGAGTTGCTCAATGCCGGCTTCCGCGTGGTCGGCAACGCCGGCAGCGATTTCCCGGCGGGCGTCCGCGCCGACCGCCCGCGCGTGTTCCCATTGCTCGGTCCCGAACGGGCGTTGGTCAAGGCCGCCGCCGGTGAGTCTGCTTACGACGCTTGGGAGGACGGCATTCGCAGCGGAGCGGTGTTGGTCTCGAACGGCCCACTGCTCGAGTTCTCGGTGAATGGCAAGACCTCCGGCGACGTTATTTCGTGGAGCGGGGCCACAACGACGCTCAAGGGAAGGGCCACGGTCGTTTTCCATCGCCCGATCGAGAAACTGGAGATCGTCGTCAACGGTCGCGTCGTCGCCGTGAAGGGCGGCGACACGTTGAGCACCGAGCTGGCGCTGGATTTCGAAACGTCCATCACGGAAAGCTCGTGGATCATCGCCCGTGCGAACGCATTACATCGTGAGGGCGAGTGGGAGATCTGGGCGCACGCCAACCCAGCGTACTTCCACAAAGACGGAAAACCGGTCTACGTCGAAGCTGTCCGGAAGGCAATCGAGGAACGCTGGGAGAAGGAAGCGGAGTACTACCGCAACCCCTCGTTGGTTTTCGAAGAAGCAAGTCATCGCCGACGGTTGCTGGACATCGTCGAGGAAACCAGCCGACTACTCTCCGAACCCCAGCCTGCTTGGTCCAGCGGCGACTAGCAGCCCGTGGAAAATGTGCTCTGGGGACAGCCAGCCCTTTTTCGCGCGCGAAAGATAGCGGCAAACTGTTTATTCCGTGGACGCGCGAAAAAGGGTGGCAGTCCCCGAAGGGAAGCTTCGAACTTCCGCCACGGGCTGCTAGTCTAGGCATCGCGATCACAGACCCGAGGAGGTTTTCATGCGCCGATTTCGACCGTTTCTGTATTGCGCCTTGATGGGGGCTCTCGCCGCACCCGCGCCGACGGAAGTTGTACGCGTCGAGTTGACCGAGCGGAGCGCCGTGCTCGACGGAAAATCGTTCGGTGACACCGGCCCCTATGAACGGCTTGTGGGCAAGGTGTACTTCGAAGTCGACCCCAAGCATGAGGCCAACCGCAGAATCTCCGACATCGATTTCGCACCGGTCAACGACAAAGGCCGCGTTGAGTTTTCAGCCGACCTTTACCTGCTTGTGCCGAAGGTGCCGGCCAAGGGCAACGGAACCGTGTTCTACGAAGTGGTCAATCGCGGACGCAAGGGCGCCCTCAGTAAATTCAATCTAGGTGAGGGCTCGTTCGATCCGAGGGCGGCGGGGCATTTCGGCGACGGACTCTTCATGGAGGAGGGCTACACGATCGCATGGATGGGCTGGCAGTATGACGTTCCGCCCGAGCCCAACCTGATGCAGTTCTTCGTGCCCGCCGCGCGCGACGGCGACAAGCCCATCGTCGGCTTGGTCCGCTCCGACTACGTTCCAGACAAGAAAATGTTCAGCTTCCACTTGGCCGACCGCACGCATTTTCCGTACCCGGTACTCGATCCCGATGACGCGCGGATTAGCCTTACCGTGCGCGACCGTATCGACGCGCCGCGTCACGTGGTCCCGCGTGATGAGTGGCAGTTTGCCCGCGAGGAGAACGGCAAGCCGGTCCCGAACCGCACGCACGTATTCGTCAACGCCGGTCTCGTGCCGGGCAAGATTTACGAGATCGTGTATCCGGCGAAGGACCCCAAGTTGGTCGGGCTGGGCCCGGCGGCCACGCGCGACCTGATCTCTTACCTCAAGTACGGCGGGGCAGGGAAGACCGGCCCGCTTGCCGGTCTAAACCGGCACATCGAACGCGCCATCGCTTTCGGCTCGTCGCAGAGCGGACGTTTCCTACGGACCTACCTCTACTACGGGTTCAACCAGGACGAGAAGAAGCGGCGAGTCATCGACGGCGTCTGGTCTCACGTGGCCGGCGGCGGCCGCGGCAACTTCAATCACCGCTTCGCACAACCCTCGCGCGACGCGCGCCCCCATTTCAACTTCCTCTACCCGACCGACATTTATCCGTTCACCGACTTGGGCGTCAAAGACCCCGAGACCGGCCTCGACGAGGGCATTCTATCGCGGACACTTAAGCAGGGCGTCGCGCCGAAGATCTTCTACACGAACTCGTCGTATGAGTATTACGGCCGTTCCGCTTCGCTGATTCACACCTCGCCCGACGGCCGCAGCGATGCAAAGCTTTATGACGACACGCGCGTCTACATGTTCGCCGGTTCGCAACATGGCGCCGGCAGTTTCCCTCCCGGCGGCAGCGGCGCGCAGAACCCCTCCAACGCGAATGATTACCGCTGGTCGATGCGGGCGCTGCTGCTTGCCATGAATCACTGGGTCACCGACGGCACCGAGCCGCCGGCTTCGCAGTACCCGCGCATCGACAAGGACCAACTCGTTTCGCTCAGCACGATGCAGTTTCCCAAGATCCCCGGTGTCGCGGCGCCCGAGCGCATGCATCACGGGTACCGGGTTGACTACGGGCCTGAGTTCCGCACCAAGGGTATCGTGTCGATCGAGCCTCCGAAAGTCGGTAAGGCTTTTACGATGCTGGTGCCCCAAGTGGAACGCGACGGCAATGAAACGTCCGGCATCCGCCTGCCGGTGATTCAAGCCCCGCTCGCCAGCTATATGGGATGGAACCTGCGTGCCCCCGAGATCGGCGCGCCCAAAGAGCTTTACAGCATGCGCGGCTCGTACGTTGCGTTCCCGAGAACGAAGGCCGAGCGCGTGAAAAAGGGCGACCCGCGGCTGTCGATGGAAGAGCGCTATGCCAATCGCGAAGAGTACCTGGAGCGGATCACGAAGGCCGCCCGCGAACTGGCCGGTGAAGGCTATGTGCTGTCCCGCGACATGGCCGGGATCGTTGAGCAGGCCGCCGAGCAGTGGGACTACTACGAGAAGCGATAGGAGCGGGGCGCTGTCTCCGCCCGCTGCCCCGGCCTCCGGCAAATAACTTACCAAGGGCTGCGCCGTTGATGTCTAACGGAAACCGCGAACCGAAAAGTAGGGGCACAGCATGCTGTGCCCGTGTTCGGGTCAAGTCGTCCGTTCGAAGCCGCCGGGCACGGCATGCCGTGCCCCTACAGGCCGAAACACCTTGCCTACTACTGACAGCCTGCCGGAAGTTCCTCTCGGGATCCTCGATCGGGTCCGCGTTTGTCTCGGCCTGCTGAGTGGTCTGCGCCGTCACGACTTCCGCGCTGCTCGCACTTGGATCCGGATGATGTACGCCGGCCGCCACTCGTTTCCGGTTGCGATCGTCAAGTTCAGCGGCTGGGCAGTCCGTCAGATGCTCGGCGAAATCCCCCAAGCGATGCAGCATACGACGTGGGCGCGCACGGTGTCGAAGACGCCGTCATGGCTCGCGCAGGGGAACCCTCTCGAAAATCATCCCTGGCAGCTACGTCCTGATGCCCACTTGCCCGAAGCCGCGGACGCGGTTGTCATCGGGGCTGGCTTTACCGGCGGGGCGTTGGCCTACCACTGGTCGAAACGAGCGCCGGCTGAGTCGAAGTTGGTGGTCCTTGAAATGGACGACGCTGCCAGCGGATCTTCCGGACGCAACGAAGGGCTCGTGGTGATGGGGCGCTTCTACCGCTACGTTTACAAGACCGTCATCCACAACCTCGATGTGACCCTCCGCGATCACAGCATCGCCGACCGCCAGGCGATGGCCCGTCAGTTCGCAGCCGCTTACGTACGTGCCGCGTACCGCAACGCCGACTTGATCGAACAGACCATCCGCGAGGAAGGTTTCGATTGCGACTACGTCCGCGCGGGCTGGGTGCAGGCGCAGGGCGCAGCGCAACAAGCCGACCTCGCAACGTCCGTCCGCTTGGCCGTCGAGACCGGTTTCACCGATTGGACCGAGATCACGCCCGACGAGGTGTATCGCAAAACCGGGATGCGAGTTCAATGCAAGGCCGGGTTCTCGATCGCAGCCGCGTCTTTTCACCCGGCGAAATGGGTATGGTCTTTACTCTCACGGGCGATTGAATCCGGAAAGGTGGAGTTGTACTCGCGAACCAAGGTGTTGGCCGTCGAAGACGAGGGTGAGACGTACTTGGTTCGCACGGACCGTGGCGACCTGCGCGCCCGGCATGTTGTCAACGCGACCGAGTCGTACACACCGCTGTTGCATCCGCAATTTCACAACCTGATCCGGCCCACGCAGACGCAGGCGGCGAGCGGCGAGGGCGGTCCGCCGGCGATGAAACCGCACATCGGCATCAGCGGCCACCAAGGATTCTTCGGGAGGCACGGCTCTTCGGTGATGGTCGGCTCCGACGCCACGCTTGTCCCCGATCGCGAGGCCGGCCGAATCCAGCCGTCGCGCTTCATTACGAAGTTTCTGATCGCCCAGATGCGCGAGGGCTTCGGCCCGTCTCGGTACCACGTGACGAACGAGTGGAGCGGCACCGTCAGCTACACGCCGGACGAATACCCGATCGTCGGGGTGATGGATGGCAAACGTCAGTACATCATCGGCGGCATGGCGGGCTCGGGGACCGGGGTGTCATTCAATGCCGGGCGATGCGTTGTGAACCGTATCCTGGGGAATCGCGACGAAGAGGACGACTACCCGCCGGAGTATTTCAGCCCGACGCGGCTGCTTGATCCGAAGAGCCACCGCTGGCCCGGTTAGGAATGAGATGCCGGCAAGGGAGGGCGGGTGCGTCACACGCTCAGGCGCCCTCGTTCAAGAATAATGATGAGGGAGAATCATGACGTTGAAGGTTGTGCTTGAGCCGAGCGAAGAGGGAGGGTACACGGCCCTCGTTCGCGGGCTACCCGGCTGCATCAGTGAAGGCGAGTCCTTGGAAGAGGCGCTCGCCCACATTCGCGAGGCGATCGAGCTATACCTGGAACCGATCGACGATGATCTGGGCTCCAAGGACGGGACCCTTGATCGCGAATTGCTGATCTAAGCTCGTCCGCTGGCGAATCGAGCATAGAGGCCGTCGAGTGGCGTCAGGGTTCGTGCCGGACCGCTCCCTCACGGTCACGGCTCGGTTGCATCTTGCGTCGCTTCGATGAGTGGTCGGAATCGTAGGTTCGCATCTCGGGCAGGCGGGCACAGCATGCCGTGCCCTACATTCTGCAAGACCTACCTCAACAACCGGCGGTGGTACTTCAGGATGCAGTGGTTCATGACCACGGCGATGCCCGCGGCCTCGGCACGCGCGGCGGCCGCTTCGTCTGCCACGCATTCCTGCATCCAGATGCACTGCACGCTCAACCGGATCGCGGAGTCGACAATCGGCCCAACGTGATCGGGCTGCCGGAAGATGTTGACGATGTCGATTGTTGCAGCGGTCTTTTCCGGAATGTCTTCGAGGCTTGCGTAAGCTTGCTCCCCCAGGCTTTCTTCGATATTGGGGTTGACGGGGATGATGCGATAGCCTTGTGCCTGCATGTAGGAGCTGACGCCGAAGCTCGGCCGCCAAGGTTTGCGCGACTGGCCGACGACAGCAATCGTCTTCGAGTCTCGGAGTAGCTCGATGATCTGCGTGTCGGTCACGCGGCTTTGCTCTCCCGGGGCTTAGTGAGCTTTCGTAGCGATTCCACTTCGCGGTCCGTCAACGCGCGCAGCTTGCCGACCGGCAATTTTCCCAGGGAGATCCGCCCGATCTTCACCCGCTTCAGCTTCTCCACGAGAAAGCCCACCCGCCGAAACATACGGCGTACCTGTTGGTTGCGGCCCTCGGTGAGCACGACCTCGAACCATGGGTTGTCCCCCGGCTTGATGTGCCGCACTCGCGCCGGTGCGGTCAGGCGCCCGTTGAGCTTCACGCCGGCGCGAAGCTGCTCCTGCTGCTGGTGGCTCGGATTACCGTTGAGCTTGGCCTGATACACCTTCGGAACCGCACTCTTGGCGGAAAGAACGAGGTTCGCGAAGTCACCGTCGTTGGTAAAGAGCAGCAAGCCTTCGCTCGCGTAGTCGAGCCGTCCCACTGGATACACACGCGAGTGGTACCGCCCCAGCAGATCCATCACGGTGCGGCGGCCCTCGGGATCGGCGGTCGAGGTGATGTAGCCTTTAGGCTTGTTCAGCATCAGGTAGAGCTTCTGTCCCCCGGGGGCGTTGATGCGCTTGCCGTTGACCTTGATCGAGTCCTCCGCCGCATCGGCCTTGGTGCCCAGCTCGGTCACCACGCGTCCGTTCACGCGCACGCGCCCCTCCACAATCAGCTCCTCCGCCTTCCTGCGGGACGCGATGCCAGCTCGCGCGATGATCTTCTGGAGGCGTTCTTGCATGGGGTGGCGGGGGGAGCGGCCGGTTCTCTTGCCGGGCGACGAATGTCCTAGGTTCTATGTTGTATGCGTTGGAGCCCGGGCGGGCACGGTATGCCTTGTCCTACGTGGCCCCTCAACTGCGCCATCGCAACGTCGCCGGCTCCGTGATCGGGTGCGTCATCGTCGTCCCGTTGCGCGTCGCTTCGACATAAGCCTTCTTCAACTGAAAGTACCACTTGGCGGGCCGATCTGCGTCGTCGATGAGCATCAGGGATGGGTTGTGCTTGAGTCCGTCGGCCTGCTTCACCATGGTCTGCACGTCCTGATCGAGGAACGTGCGGCCGAAGATCCGGAAAGCCGTCGTGATGAGCGGCACGTGACGAAAGATGTTCCAGGCCGCGCAGAAGTCGATGCGGCAGCGGTCGTGCGTCTCGGGCGTCACCGTCGCCCGGCTTGAGAACCAATAGTCACCGCAACGAGTTTCCTCGCGGCGCTGATTAGGCAACTCGAACTCGATCTTCGTCGTTATGGGCTTGCCATAGACCCCGAGCAGCTTATACGGGGCGCTGTTAGCCGACGGTGCATGGGCGCGAATCCGAAAGCCGTTCGGGATCGCCTCGAAGATCTTCTGCTTCTCGTGGATGCTTCGCTTCCCCCGCCACCACCACGACTGATGAACGAACGGCCCATGGGCGGGGTCCATGAGGCCGATAATGCCGTGGTCGACGCTGCACGGAAGGTAGGCGACCAGATGAGCGATGCGGTATTTGTCGCTAAACACCGGCAGACGCGGCGCCGGCGGTGGCTCGCCACCTTTCGACGCCGGCTTCGATGCTGGGTCGGGCATGTAAACCCAGGCGTATCCGTCGTATTCCTCGCACGGGAAGTGCTCGGCGCGGATGCGATCTACCTTGAGCTCAGTGTCGGAGGTGAGCGACGGAATCTCGCGGCACTCTCCCGTGCGTCCCTCGAACTTCCAGCCGTGGTAGCAGCATTCCAGCAGTTCGCCGTCGAAGCGACCGTAGGAGAACGGCATGCCGCGATGCGGACAGCTATCGCGCAAGGCGAACACTCGTCCAGCACGGTCGCGCCCCAGGACCAACGGCACGCCCAGTAGCATGGCGGTTTGGAGTTTCTTGCCTTGGATCCGGTCGCTACGGCCGGCGGGGTACCAGCAGTCGCGGCACCATTCCGAATCCACGGCCTGCGCGGTCGCAACTGACGCCGACCCATTCATTACACGATCGCGGACGACGCACCGGCCAGTGGTACGTTGCAGGTCACTTGACTAACCCGCCTCGGCCTCGGTGCTGGGCTCCTCGCTGCTCGGTGCGTCGGCGCCTTCCTCCGGCGTAGCCTCGGTCTCCGTTGCTCGGGCCGCGTTCGCTTCCCCAGCCGACTCCTTGTTACCCGGTTCCTCGAACTCTCCGAGCGCCGCCCGCCCCAACTCTTCGAGTTCCTTGAGCGTCGGCAGCTCCGTCAGGTCCTTCAATCCAAACTGGACCAGAAACTCCTTCGTCGTCTTGTATTGCATCGGACGGCCCATCACATGTTTGCGGCCGGCCGTCGCAACAAGCTTGCGGTTCAGCAGCGTGTGGATCACGGCATTTGAATTGACGCCGCGCACCGCCTGAATCTCCGGCAGGGTCGCCGGTTGCTTATAGGCGATCACGGACAGCGTCTCGAGCGCCGGCAACGAGAGCGTAAGCTTCGGCTGCAACGTCTTCACGAACTTGCGCACGGCATCATGGTGCTCGGGCTTCGTCGACATCTTGTAGCCCTTCGCGATCATGCGGATCTCGATGCCGCGCCCAACAGTAGTGCGGCACTCCTCGATCAGGGCGTCAAGGTCGGCCGCCACCTGCTCCGGGTCCAGATCAAGCCCCTCGGCGATCTGCTTCGCCGTCAGCGGCTCTTCCGCCACGTAAATAATCGCTTCGAGTAGCGCGCGCCGTTCGGCTGCATCCGGCGTGGCGGCCGGTAAGGTTTGCTGTTCACTCAAGCCTGATACTCCTCAGCGACGTCGAAGAAGCTCTCTTCCCGGCTGAAGACGGCGTCGAACATCTTGTGCTTGCGAATAATGATCTCGTCGAACAGCTTCTTCTGGCGCAGCACAATCGCCCGCATCCGCACCAACTCCAGCATGGCGAGAAACGTGGCGATCAACGCCTGCAGGCTCGGCTGTCGCTCGAACACTTCTCGCAGCGAGACCGGCTGGTCTTCGGAGAGCAGCAGGTTCTTGAGGAACTGGATGCGACTCGCGACCGAGACCTCCTCAGCCGTCACCTCGTAGGTGGGACGTTGCTTGGCGCGCTCGAGTACAGAGTCGAACGTTTTGACCAAGTCGAAAAGGTCCACCGCGAGATCGGGCTCATCGCTCTCATCGAGAAACGCGTGGATCGGTGGGTTCGACCACACGTTCTCCTCGACCAGCCGCTTCTCACGCAGCATCTGCGCTGCTTGGACGAACTTCTCATGCTCAAGCAGTTGCTCGACCAGGTCCTGGCGCGGGTCATCCTCTTCGCCCTCGGGCAGGAGAGGGTCCTTGGGCAGCAACAGCCGCGACTTGATGTGAATCAGCGTCGCCGCCATGAAGACGAACTCGCCACCCAGGTCGATGTTGAACTCCCCGGCCTGGCGGAGGTAGTCGAGGTACTGCTCGGTGATCTTGGCGATCGGGATGTCGTAGATGTCGATCTTCTGGCTGCGGATGAGGCTCAGCAGTAGATCGAGCGGGCCGTCGAATTGGTCGAGATGGACGTCGAGTGGGGAGGGGGTTCGCTCAACCAGCGGGTCGATCGCGGAACCCGCCGTGGCCGTGGCCGCGGTCTCCGGTTCGCTTGAAGAAGTGGTCTCGTCCACGGAGGTCATCAATCGAGCACGCCGTCGGGCGCCCGGACCCGCTAGGCGCGCCGATCCAGGGCTCTCTAGGGCGCTCGGGAACCTACGAACGGCTCGGAATCAAATGTTACTGTAGCATGCCGTTGGAGGCGCCTCGTGGCGTAAGCCTCTAGGCTTGCCGAGAACCGATTTCTCGGTTCTCAGGTCCGCTATCACAGGGAAATGCTCGGATGCTTGCCGTCCTGAGTCCCGAAGGATCGAGACTCGGCAAGGCTAGAGCCTTACGCCACATCGCGTCCGGGAAGCTTCTTCAGGACCTGACATCTTTCTTTAGTTCTCGGGTTGGATCAAACAGTCGCAGCCGCCCCTCACAGCCGCCCCACCGGACGCACATTCGCACCCTTCCGGCCTGTGGCGGCGTCGCCGAGATCGGCTCGTGCCTTCTCGGCCAGGCGTTGCAGGCGTTCGACGATATTGGGATGGGACGCGGCCACATCATGCCGCTCGCCGATGTCGTCTGTGAGGTTGAACAGCATGGGCTTCTTGCCGCTGGAGGCCTCGCTCCACTGTGGCCGGTAGACGTGCAACTTCCACAGCCCGCTGCGAACGGCTTGCAGACGCTCGTCGCGGTAGTAGTAGAAGGCTTCGTGCGGGGTCTTCGCACCCGGTTGCATCGACATCAGCGGCCCGATGTCTTTGCCGTCGAGGATGCGGTCCGTTGGCGGCGCCGCGCCGGCGAGTTTGGACAGGGTGGGGAGGAAGTCCATGGCGGTGGCCAGTTCCCGCTGCACTCGCCCGGCGGGGATCGTGCCCGGCCGGCGCATGATGCAGGGCACGCGCATGCCGCCTTCCCAGGTGGTGTTCTTTCCGGCACGCAGCGGTCCGTTGGAGCCCGAGCGATAGCCTCGGCGCGGCCAGGGTTGAATCGTGGCGCCGTTGTCGGTGGTAAAGATGACTAGCGTGTGTTGGTCGATCCCCGTGTTGCGCAAGGCGTCGAGCACCTGTCCCACCGACCAGTCGATCTCTTCGATCACATCGCCGTAGAGGCCGAGGGGGGAGCGCCCTTGAAACCGCGACGAGGCTGCCAGCGGCCGGTGGGGCATCGAGTGCGGTAGGTAGAGGAAGAACGGCTGGTCCTTGTGGCCGCGAATGAACCGAACGGCCTCCTCCGTATAGCGCCGTGTTAGCTGCGTTTGGTCGGGCTGCTGCTCGATGAGGTCCTCGTTTCGCAAGATGGGCAGCGGCGGGGAGATCATGTTTTGCATGCGGTAGTTGTGATTCCCCATATCGTTGCTATAAGGGATGCCGAAGTAGTAGTCGAAGCCTTGGCGCGTCGGCAGGAACTTTCGGTGGTGGCCCAGATGCCACTTGCCGATGATGCCGGTGGCATAGCCTCGCTCCTTGAGAATCTCGGCGATCGTCACCTCGTCGGAGTGAAGCCCGGTATCGGAGTGGGGAAACAGCACGCGATGTCCCAAGCCGACGCGCACCGGGTAGCTGCCGGAAAGTAGTGCCGCGCGCGACGGCGTACACACGGGCGCGGCTACATAGAAGTCCGTGAAGCGTACCCCTTCCGCGGCCATGCGGTCGAGGTTCGGCGTCCGAAAGCCCGTCGCCCCGTAGACGCCGACGTCCCCATAGCCCTGGTCATCGGTGAAGATGATGACGAAGTTGGGTTGACGGTCTGTTTGCGCGAGGACAGGTGGTAGAAGAGCGAGCAGGGTAAGTAGGACCGGCAGCGATCCTCTGTGTCTCAGCTTCGCCATGGCGACCCGAATTGTAACCAACGAGGCTCCGCGGCGCGTAGGAATCTGACGTTGCGCCGTGAGGTCGCGAACCGCCACTCAGAGCCGCAGGCGTGAGCCTGCGTTGATCGGGCGCCAGCCAAGATGCGATCACTTTAGCAGAAGACCGCCCGTAGTTCCGCGAGGGCAGAGCAGCGGCAGAGACACGTCAAAAGGTCTCAACGCGGGCTCACGCCCGCGGCTCTGAGATCTTAGGGTGGCTCCCGACGCAAGGACTCGGCACTGCTTCTTTACTTTCACGCGAGCCCCACGATAGGATACGAGTTCGCATGGTCAAGACCGAGCGTGAATACCGGCAAGACATCGTCGAGGTCGGCCGTCTTGTCTACCAGAAAGGCTGGGTGGCGGCCAACGACGGCAATGTCTCGATCCGGCTCGATCAGGGAAGCATTCTCTGCACGCCCACGGGCGTTAGCAAGGGGATGATGGGTCCCGATGACCTGATCACCGTCGACTACGAAGGCAACAAGATCCTGGGGCGGCTCGAACGTACGTCCGAGATCGCCATGCACTTGACGATCTATAAGATGCGTCCGGACATTCAAGCAGTGGTTCATGCGCATCCGCCGGTTTCGACCGGGTTTGCTACGGCCGGGCTGTCGTTGAGCAAGGCTCTGTTGCCCGAGGTCGTGATCGGCCTGGGTTGCGTTCCTCTGGCCGAGTACGGATTGCCGGGAACGCCCGAACTCACCGAACCGATGCTGCCGCTGATCCCGAAGTACGACGCCATCCTGCTGGCCAACCACGGGGCCGTGTCGTACGGCAAGGACGTCAAGCAGGCGTTCTTTCGCATGGAGACGGTCGAGCACTTCGCGCGGATCAACCTGGTGGCGGAGATGCTTGGCGGCCCGCGCGTGTTGCCCGGCAAGGAAGTGCAGAAACTGATCGAGTCGCGGGGGCGGTACGGCATCGCTTCGAACGCGCCGGTTGACGCGAGCTGCCCGGTTTCGGCCGAGGACGCCGGTGCGGCGGCAAGCGACGGCCGGGACCGGTTCTACGTGACGCGTGACGAGCTCGTGCAGCTTGTAGAAGAAGCGATGAGAGCACGAAGCGGATAGCGGATAATTGAAGAGGAGAATGAGTCAATGGGCGATGCCCTTGGAATGATCGAAACACGCGGCCTGGTCGGATTGATCGAGGCCGCCGATGCCATGGTGAAGGCAGCCAAGGTAACGCTGGTGGGCTGGGAGAAGATCGGGTCCGGCTACGTCACCGTGCTGTGCCGAGGGGACGTGGCCGCCGTCAAGGCCGCGACCGACGCCGGAGCTTCCGCCGCGCGGAAGGTCGGCGAGTTGGTGGCAGTGCACGTGATTCCGCGTCCGCACTCCAACCTCGAGGACGTCTTTTCCATCAGCCCCAAGTCGGGCAGTAAGTAAGAGAGCCCGCCGAGGGATGATCGTATGCTGTTGGCCCGTGTTGTCGGTACGGTGGTCGCTACGCACAAGGACCCCCGGCTGGAAGGCAAGAAGCTGTTGGTGCTGCGCCATGTCTCGCCCGAGGGCGTCGACCAGCCAGGCTACGTGATCGCCATCGACACGGTCGGGGCGGGCTATCGCGAGAAGGTGATCGCGGTCTCGGGCAGTTCGGCGCGCATGGCGTCGGGCATGAAAGATTGTCCCGTCGACACGGCGATCGTCGGGATCGTTGATGATGTCGAACTCGACAGTGACGATGTCGAACTCGACGGCCCCCCTCGCGGTAAACAGCAGAAACGGTAAGAGATGCGACTAGGCCGTGTGGTGGGACGCGTCTGGGCATCGGTCAAGGTCGATCAGTTCGAAGGCGTCAAATTGTTGCTGGTCCAGCCGATTACTGCCGAGGGCACCGACACGGGACAGCCGCTGGTGGCTGTCGATGCCGTCGGGGCCGGAGCCGGCGAGACGATCTACTGGTGCCGGGGACGCGAGGCGAGCCTGGCGCTGCTGCCCGCCGCAGTCGGCGCGGACGCCGCAGTCGTGGGGATCGTCGATTCCGTTGAGGTCACTCGTGGGGACTAAACTGCTTTGCTGATGGGCCGCGTGGTCGGGAACGTCGTCGCGACGGCGAAGCATGCTTCGCACGCCGGCCAGAAACTGCTGTTGGTCGAACCGTTGGATCTTACGGAGAAGGCTACCGGCGCGCCCTTCGTTGCGGTCGACGCCGTGGATGCGGGTGTTGGCGACCGCGTGCTGCTGGCGCTGGATGGCTGGGCTGCGATGACGGCGGTCGGTCGTCCGCGATCGCCCATCGACGCGGCGGTCATCGGTGTGATCGATCAACTCGATCTCGTCGACGATGCTTAACCTCGCCTGGCCTGGATTTCTCACCACCTGACGGTCGAAGCACGCGATAAGGCTACCATGACTTCGTTGCGCTTGCTTGCCGTGCTCGGTGTGCGTCCAGTACTCCCCAGAGGCGTTCGAGTGGCGTGAGGGTTCGTGCCGGACCGCTCCCTTACGGTCACGGCTCGGTTGCTTTCACCCTGCCACGTGGTGAGGAATCCAGGCTCGGAAATCCCTCCATCACTGGACCGACCCTGTCCCGACGGCGTTGGGGTCAATCTTGATCTCGCCGAAGGCGTTCTCGTATTGAGACAGGTTTTGGGAGAGCACGTGGTACAGCGCTTTGGCCTGCTGCGGGCTGAGGTAGATGCCCTGAAAGTTCTTGATCTCGACCTCTTCGGGTTTGCTCTGGTGCACCGTGCCGAACTGGATGAAGAAGTCCCACAGGTTGACGCGGATCTGGACGCTGTTGGAGTAGCTCTCCCGATAGTCGGGTGTAGGGATCAGTTTGATGTTGGGTTTCGGCTGAGGCATCGCCCTTCATGCTGACCCACCCGAGCCCGACCCGTCAACGTGCCCGCAGTTGCCCCGGCACCAACGACTGGCCGTTAGTCGCTCCGCCGCCTCTTCTCCGGCGAGTACTTAGCCAACAGCGCCAGCAATCGCCGGGCCGCCTCAGGGGGCTGGACGGCGCCTTTCAGAATCTCGGTGGTCTTTGGAGCGGACCCCTGGTAGAGATTACGGTCGGCCTTATGTGCCGGACGCATGGTGGCCCCATCGAGCGCAATTCCCGCGAACACTCCTCGAGACCGCGAATAGCTCAGAATCCCCGCGCCGAATAGCGCATCCGTCTGCGCCTGGGCCGTCCGCCCGACCGGACCGCCGGCGACCGAGGCTTCGCCACCAAGGGTGAACTTGGTCCGCATCAGCCGCCGCACACTTTTCTCGCCCATGAATAGCAACACGATATCGGTGGCCTGTCCGCCGATCTGCAATCCGATATTGCCGCCTTCGATCAGAAAGTTCGCCGGCGCGCTCCAGGAATTGTCCGACTGGCGGCAAGTCACGACTCCCTTACCGTAGCGGCCTCCAAGAAAGAACGCCCCTTTCCAGACCGAGGGGAAGACCCCCACGCAATCCGCTCGCGAGAGCAAGTTGGATGGAATGCCCTGGTCGGCACTATCGAGAGTGGCTTCGAGCACCAAGGCAGCTTCATAGAGACGCCGCTCGACTTTCGATTTTCCCGCGGCAGGCGCTGCTACTAGCGCGACCAACGCCGACAGCAGAACGCCCCGGCCCAACCAAGCGTGCCACACCTGGCTCCTGTTTCCCGGCGAGTACGCACACGCCTCCCGCACACATCCCCATCGCGTCATGTACTCCTCCTGACTAACGGTGTTTGGATGCCGAGTATTTGTTCAGCGTGTTGATCAGAGGCTGAACGCTCGACGGTGCGGGAATTTCAGCGGCCAGAACCTGCTTCGGTTCGACACGCCGGCCGTAGATTTTTTCGTTGTCCTTGTGGTCGGGCCGCAGCGTGGCGCCCTCGAGCGACACGCCGGCGAAAGCGCCTCGGGAACGCGAGTAGGAGAGAATCTCGGCACTCATCTGCACGTCGGTCTGCGCCTGCGCCGAGCGTCCGACCGGCCCGCCGGCGACCGAGGCCTCGCCGCCCAACGTGAATTTGCTGGACAGCAGCTTTTCGGCGCCGCGTTTGTTCATCACTAGCAGCACGTGGTCGGTCGAACTCACTCCGATTTGGAGCCCGACGCTGCCGCCCTCGATGCGGACGGTCGAAGGGCCCGTCCAGCCCTTGTCGTCCTTGCCGCGGCAAACGATCACTCCCTTGCCCCCCCGGCCTCCAAATCCGAGCGCCACCTTCTTCACTCCAGGCACGATGGCTACGCATTGGCACTTGCCGAGCAGATCCTGTGGAATGCCTTTCTCCGACATGCCCATGATCTCGTCGAGTACCACGCCGGCTCGCAGGGCGCGCTTGGTGGGCTTGTTCTGCGCACTAACAAGCAGAGGCATCACAAGCAGCAACAGCGCCGCGCACAACGCAGTCGGGGGAAGCCTCGCGGCCGTGCGGCGGTTCGATTGGCGGTTCATGTGGTTCTCAGTCCAAAACATTTCTCACCTCATATGTTTTAACATATCTAGCGGCCTTCACGAACCCCAAGAGTGTACAAGATTTCGGCTGACCGTCGGGAGTGGGGCTGTGATCCACATCACTGGGCCTGTAGACCCTGTCCCGATCCCAATGGCCGCCAGCCCCCAAAAGCCTATTCGGCTCGACGCCGTCACCTATCGCATCGGCGACGCCGCGCTGGTCTCGAAGCTCAGCTTCGAGGTCAACGATGCGGAGACGGTTGTGCTTGTCGGGCGCAGTGGCTCGGGCAAAACTACCGCGCTGCGGCTCATCAACCACGTCCTGATGCCGACCGGCGGTCAGGTGATTGTCGAAGGCAAGCCCACCACCGAGTGGGACGCCATCCGGTTGCGAAGGCAGATCGGCTACGTCATCCAAGACGTCGGCCTGTTTCCTCACTTCACCGTGGCTAGAAACATCGGCCTCGTCCCGTCGCTAGAAGGATGGTCGCCGGAAAAGATCGAGCGCCGGACCGCTGAACTGCTCGACCGCGTTGGGCTGCCCGCCGAGGTCCTCGGCCGCTTTCCTGATCAACTCTCCGGCGGCCAGCGCCAGCGGGTCGGTGTCGCCCGGGCCTTGGCGGCTGATCCCCCCATTCTGCTGATGGACGAGCCCTTCGGGGCGCTCGACCCGATTACCCGCGCCGAGATTCAGCGTGAGTTCGTCGCCATACAGCGAACGCTCGCCAAGGCGATCGTCTTCGTCACCCACGACCTGCGCGAAGCCTTGCTGCTTGGTGGGCGCATAGGGCTGATGGAGGCCGGCCGGCTTGTGTGGATGGGGTCGCCTGACGAGTTTCGCGCCTCCACCGACCCGCACGTCAGCGCTTTTCGGGAGAGTTTGGATTGACCTTCGCCGAATTGATCAACCAGTATCAGCCGCAGCTCATCGCGCGAATTTGGGAGCACCTGTGGCTCGTTGGCATCTCGATGCTGATTGCGAGCGCCATCGCCATCCCGGCGGGGATCTTGCTGACGCGCCGCCCCCGAGCACAGCGTTGGGTGCTTGGGTTCACGAACACGGTGCAGACGATCCCGAGCCTGGCGCTGTTCGGCTTCTTGATTCCGCTGCCGTTCATCGGAGGCATCGGCCCGCGCTCGGCCATCGTAGCCTTGGTGCTCTACGCTCTGTTGCCGATCGTGCGGAACACCTTTACGGGCATCCGCGAGGTCGACCCGGCGGTCCGCGAGGCAGCGCTGGCGATGGGCATGACGGACGGGCAGATCCTGCGAATGGTCGAACTCCCCCTCGCTGCGAGGACCATCATGGCGGGCTTGCGTGTCGCGACGGTCACGGCCGTTGGGGTGGCGACCGTGGCGACCCTGATCGGCGCGGGTGGGTTGGGTGATTTTATCTATCGCGGGTTGCAGACGGTTAACTCGGGGTTGATCCTTTTGGGAGCCGTCCCGGCCGCCCTAATGGCGCTGGCCGCTGACTACGGCCTTGGCTTGGTGGAGCGGCGCCTGGTCGGGAGCCGCAGTGTCAAAAGCCACAGTTCCTGAGCGGAACGGTCCCCGAGCCGCGCAAGCCACCTCCCGTTCAGCCGGGGCAGATACCAACTGGTAGAGTACAGACTGAAACATGAAACGGTTCCTGTACGCTCTGCTCTTCACGCTGGTCTTCGTCCCTATCTCCTTGGCGGACGAGATCGAGACCGACACCGAACCCGACACATCCACCGAAGCGATCGCGCTCCTGCGAGCGGTTGGAGAGGCCTATCAGAAGGTTGAGACCTTTCACTTCGAAGCGGCCGAAAGCTCGATATCGAGCATTAACGGCAAAGAGAGGCGAACCGACGCGCGCACGCTGACCGCGGCGGACGCCAAGGGCCGGTTTCGCGTCGAGTCCGATCATCCGGTCGACGGGGGCAAAGTCGTCTTCGACGGCGACGCAACCTGGGCCTACCTTGCCCGCCGGAATCAGTACACGCGCCTGGAAGGGGAGTTGCTTGGTGAGCAGGCCCACCGGGGCGAAGGCGTGCCAAACCTCGAGGTGCTGAGGGACCGCTTCGTGTCGCGCTATCGCAATTTCGGTGAGCGAATCATCGACGCCAAGATCGAAGGGGAAGAGGCCGTCACAACCTCCGATGGCGAGGTCCTCTGTACCGTGGTGTGGGCCCAGTACGAAACGCCCCGCGGGATTGCTGCCCGTACCGTTGAGAAAAAGGTATGGATCGATCCGCGGCGAAACCTGATTCTCAGGGAGGGATCGAAGCTGACCGTCAAGGACGCCAAACGCGGCTTGACCATGGAAGCTGCGCAGAACGTTTCGTTCCTGGTCGCCAAGGCCAACGAAACTCTGTCCGACGAGTTGTTCACCTTCACGCCGCCGGAGGGGGCGGTCGAAGTGGAGGCCATCGAGCCGGGTGATGTCGTGGGTCAAGAGGGTTCCGCGTTCGAACTGAAAGACCTGGCAGGCCGGCTTCGCAGGTTTGACGACATGCGCGGCAAGGTCGTGTTGCTCGATTTCTGGGCCACCTGGTGCGGTCCGTGCCGGCTTGACCTGCCACGGATCGAAGCGTTGCACCAGGAGTTCGCGGACCAGGGGCTCGTCGCGCTTGGCGTAAATGACGAGGACCAGGAAACCGCCCGCGCTTATGTGGAGGAGCAGGGGCACAGCTTTCCAACACTCGTGGACTCGGCCAAATCGCTTACGCGCGAGTTCGGCGTGCGGGTGTTGCCGACGGTCGTCGTGCTCGACCGCGAGGGTAAGGTAGCTTCGTATCTCGTCGGGGCGCACTCGGACGAAGACCTGCGCGCGGCGGTCAAGCAAGCCGGTCTCGAGTAACCCCATCGACCTGTTGTGCCGGACGAACTTGCGAACCTCACCACCTGCGAGTCGCTGCAGCACGCCTATTTTGTCCGCAGCCTGCTCGAGGCCCACGGCATCCAGGTCTTTCTCGCCAACGAGAACACCACCCGCATGATCATGCATCCCCACCTCACCGGGGGCGTGGGAGTGCAGGTGCGCGCGGCCGATCTGGACGAGGCCGCGGAGTTGTTAGAGGCGGTGGAGGAAGCAGCCCTAGAAGACGAGGGCTGGATGCCGGAGCCGAGCGGCGAGGTAGAGCCACCACCGGCCTACTTGTCAGAGCCTGCGCCACTCGAAGAGGAGCCCTACACCGAATCGTTCTGCCCGACCTGCGGCGGCACGCGCTCGGCGCCGGTCATCCAAGGAGGCTGGCGGTTGGTCAGTTTGCTGTTGTTGGGCTTGCCGCTGTTGCTGTTCGGCGGCGTGCGGCGCTGTGACATCTGCGGTAATCGTTGGCGGGGGTAGTTGTGGTATTGGTTTCACGAAGCGACGAATCGAAATGTAGGGGCACAGCATGCTGTGCCCGTGTTCGAGTCAGGGAGCTGTTCGAAGCTGCCGGGCACGGCATGCCGTGCCCCTACTTTTCCGATGCGTTACCGTCTAAACGAGGAGAGAATCCGGCCCACTCGAGCGGCTACGCGAATTCCACCCCCGGCGGCTCATGGCGAATCTCGACCTGCCGGCCGCCGTTGAGGATCGACAGCCTCGCCGCCTGGCACACCAGTTCGTTGAAGCGGCTGTTGGCGGGCGTAGCAACGATGCCCTGCTGCTCGATCTCGTCGATCCGTGCGCGGCGGGCTTCGGCGGCCGCTTCCCCTTCAAAGGCCGACGTCTCGCTCTCAATCCTCATCGCCTCGCTCACGATGAAATCGACCGAGCGAACGCCGTAGCCCCACGGGACCAGGCCCGGCCCGCCGAGGTCCTGATACATGAAGTAGTCCGGACTCGGTTCGGCGTACTGCGTTCCGCCGGGCGTGTCGGGCTTGTCGGTGAAGGAGTATTTCAGCCCGCGGTATTGGTCGGAGTGCTGTAGCCAGGCACCGTTGCCGTTGCCGGAAAAGTAGAGCGTCATGCCCTGCGTGTTCGGTCCCGCGGCGGCGTCGGGGAAGCTGAGCGAGTTCTGTACGTTCAGCGCGGCGCCGTTCTCCCAGATCACGCGCGCGTCGGTCCAAAGGTAACCCTCCTTGCCGTTGGGGAAGCGGTCTTTGATGCCGTAGACGCTGATGCCCGTCGGCTGCAACCCGGTGATGAAGTGCAGTAAGTCGACGTAGTGGCAGCCGATGTAGACAAACGAGTCGGTCTCCTCGCACACGAACCAGTTTTGAAAATTCGACGAGCGGTAGTGCCACTTCTCCATGAGCACGGCCGTACCCAACTTGAACTCGCCGAAGAGCCCTTGGCGGAAGTGGGTGCGGGCCATTTGACTGCGCGGGTCGAATCGCTTGTGGTACTCGACGCCGACCAGCAAGCCGCGACGCTGCGCCTCTTGTTCGATCTCGATCGACTGCGCGACGTCGAGCACCAGCGGCTTCACACAGCAGACGTGCTGATCGGCGCGCAACGCATTCATCACGATCGAGTAGTGCGTCTGGTCGGGCGTGGCGACGATGACGACGCTGCGCGCAGGCAGCTCGGCGAGGGCTTGCTGGTAGAGGTCCGGTTGCCGATTGTCGACATCGCCGGCGGTGTAGTCGGGCAGCGGACGGAACGAGCGGTCGGGGAACGCCTTCCGCAGGGTGGGCGCCTCGGCCAACGCTTTCACGGTACGCCCGTGTTGGGCACAGACGGTGATCTCGCCGATGCGGTCCTCGCGCTGCATTTGATACAGAGTGGGAAGGATCTGGTCGTGGGCGATCATGCCGCCGCCGATCAGGAGCACGGGTGTGGGCATAGGTTCTGATTCTCGCCGCAGCGGGGGGGGGTAAGGGCAAGGCCAGCGCGTCAGATTCGATGGAATGCCTTCAAGATATCCCTCAGCCCATACTTCAAAGCGATGGGCCGGCCGTGGGGACATGACATCGGGCAGTCCGTCTTCGCCAACTCGTCGAGCATCCATTGCATTTTGGGCCGATCGAGCGGCATGTTCACTTTGATCGCGGCGTGGCAGGCGATGGTCGCCGCGACGCGCCGCTGCAGGTCAGACAACGACAACTCGCGTAACTCCTTCTCCGGCGTGTCGAGAATCTCGTGAATCAACGTCTCGACCTCATGCGGCGACAGGGCCGCCGGCGCCGCCTTCACCGCAACCGTACGATGGCCAAACGGCTCCAGCTCGAACCCGTTGGCCCGAAACTCCTCTTCGATCTGTGTGAACTTGATCTCCTGGTCGGGTTGCAAGTCGATGATGATGGGCATCAGCAACCGCTGTGACTCCGCGCCGTCCTGCGCGCGCTGGCGCAACACCTTTTCGAACAGAATCCTCTCATGCGCCACGTGCTGGTCGATGATCCACAGCCCGTCTGAACCGGCCGCGACGATGAAGCTCTCCTTGATCTGACCCAGCGGACGCAGTTGGCCGAGATTGGCCAAGCTTTCCGGTTGGGTGTCGACGAGGGGCGCTCTTGCATGCGGTCGGTCTGACACGGCCAAGGCTTCGAGCGCCTGAGCCTGCCCCACCGGTATCGGCCCCGCGCCCGGAGCGATCGCTCCTGCCGAGACCCCCATCGCCTCAGGCGCCTCGGCGGCCCGGGCCGCAGCCACCTCGATCGGGGGTGGCCTCAGCGAAACCAAACGCCCGCTCGGCGGCGGGACGCTCTGCAGCCCCCATGACCCCTCCACGGGTACATCGTCTCGGCTCAACAGCAAGCTCGACTCCGAATAGGGCACCTCGGTTGCCGGCTGCGGCGGACTGCGAGGAATGCCGCGCCCATCAGCCGGCATCGGAAGCGCCGAGGCGGGTTTCGACGCAATCAACCGCTCCCGAATCGAGTCTCGAACCAGGTTGTGGACGAAGCTCTGATGCCGAAACCGCACCTCCGTCTTCGACGGGTGTACGTTGACATCCACCTCTTCGAACGGCAGCGCGAGAAACAACAACGCAAACGGAAAATTCCCCGACGGCATCAGGTTGTGATATGCCGACGAGATCGCCCGCAGCAACACCCGGTCGCGGATGAGCCGTCCGTTGACGAAGATGTAGATCGAGTTGCGGTTGAGCTTTTGCACCTGCGGGGTGGAAACGAAGCCGCGCAGTCCGAAGACGTGCGTCTGCGGCTGGTCAAGGCCGGCGCGGTTGCGCTCCGCCGCCTGCGTCGGAGGCGCGGGAGACGCCGCGACCTGCAACTCCCGCTCGATCGGCCCCAACTCCACCAACTTTTCCAGCGTCGACGAACCGAACACCTGGAACACCCGCTCGCGTAGGCTTCCCACGGGCGTGGCATTCAGCAACTCGCCCCGCTCGTGCGTGAGCTGGAACGATTTGTCGATGTGCGCCAAGCTGTAATGCGTCACGAGCGAGGCGATATGCGCCAGCTCGGTCTTCTCTGTGCGCAAGAACTTGCGGCGCGCCGGAACGCTGTAGAACAGGTCGCGCACGGTGATGGTCGTGCCACGCGGCATCGCCGTCTCCTCGACGCTCAACATGCGGCCCCCGGCGATCTCGACTTGCGTGCCGGTCGGCTCTTCGTCCGAGCGTGTCTCGAGCAGCAGGCGGGAGACGCTGGCGATGGAAGGGAGCGCTTCGCCGCGGAACCCGAGTGTCGAAATCGAAAGCAGATCGCGGGCCTGCCGCAGTTTGCTCGTGGCGTGGCGCTCGAAGGCCAGCAGGGCATCGTCGCGGACCATACCCGTGCCGTCGTCGGCAACGCGCATCAAGCGCTTGCCGCCGAGCTCCACGTCGATGCGCAGCCTGGTGGCCTCGGCGTCGAGCGAGTTTTCAAGAAGCTCCTTGACCACCGACGCCGGACGCTCGACGACCTCGCCGGCCGCGATCTTGTTGGCAACGTTGTCTGCGAGTACTTTGATGCGGGCCATCGTCGCGGGAAGACGTTCCGTTCAGCATAGGGTGCGGAAGGCCACTAGGCAACTTGGACCGCGGGCTATGACCGCGGGCTGCATCGGCGGCGGCTGGGGCGGGCGACCTGGCAGCCGCTCCCCCGGCTTTGCGAAAATGCCCACATGGGGAAAGACGTCATCCTGGTTGCCAACGGCGATCTGCGGCTCTCCGCGAACCAAACTTGCTGGCCCGCGCAAGCCGAGGTTGAAGCCAAGCTCACCGCCGCCATTGAGGGCCAAGGTCACACCGTCAAGCGCGGACATCCATACGACGAGGCCCAAAAGCACGGTTTCATCGACAGCCAGAAACACGGCATCGAAGTCTTTCGTACCCTCGACCGAAAAGCGCCGCTGGTCGTGGTCGAAGCGGTTTGGCAGTACAGCCAGCACATCCTGCCGGGATTGTGGACCCACCAGGGTCCCATCCTCACCGTCGCCAATTGGAGCGGCCAGTGGCCCGGCTTGGTCGGCATGCTCAATCTCAACGGCAGCCTCACCAAGGCGGGTGTCCCCTACAGCACGTTGTGGAGCAAGGATTTCGACGACGAGTTCTTCCTCAACGGCTTGCGTGGGTGGCTCGAGAACGGCAAGGTGAAACACGACACGCGACACGCTAAAGACGCCAACGACATCATGATCCCGCACAAGTCCTCACTCGTCGGGCGCGAGGTGGCCGCGGAGCTAAAAAAGGACAAGGCGATCCTGGGCGTTTTCGACGAGGGGTGCATGGGGATGTACAACGCCATCATCCCCGACCATCTCCTCAACCCGACCGGTGTCTTCAAGGAGCGCCTCAGCCAGTCCGGGCTCTATGCGGCAATGCGCGAGGTAAGCGACGCCGAGGCGCAAGAGGTGCGCGGGTGGCTCGATGACAAGGGCATGCAATTCGATACCGGCAGCGACGAAGCGACCGAGCTCACCGACGCGCAGATTCTCGAGCAGTGCAAGATGTACATCGCCGCCTTGCGCATTGCCGACGACTTCGGTTGCGACACGATCGGCATTCAGTACCAGCAGGGGCTCAAGGACCTCACGGTCGCTTCCGATCTCGTCGAGGGGCTACTCAACAACGTCGACCGTCCTCCCGCCAAGGCCGCCGGTAATGGACGCATCCTCTACGAGGGCAAGGCCCTGCCGCACTTCAACGAGGTCGACGAGTGCGCCGGGCTCGACGCTCTGGTTACGAACCGCGTTTGGACTAAGCTGGGCTTCGATCCCGAGACCACCCTGCACGACGTGCGCTACGGCGAGTCGTACCCTGTTGACGGGACGGAAGAGTTTGTCTGGGTGTTTGAGATCTCGGGGTCGGTTCCGCCCAACCATCTCGCCGGCGGCTACCAGGGGGCGGTGAGCCAGCGCCAGCCGCCGATGTACTTCCCCAAGGGCGGCGGTACGATCAAGGGCGTCAGCAAGCCCGGTGAGATCGTCTGGAGCCGCGTGTTCGTCGAGGACGGGGCTTTGCACGCCGACCTGGGCCGCGCCAAAGCTGTTGAGTTGCCGCGAGAAGAGACCGAGCGCCGCTGGAGCATCACTACGCCCCAATGGCCCATGATGCACGCTGTGACCTACGGCGTCGATCGCGACAAGCTGATGGCGCGCCACAAGTCCAACCACATTCAAGTGGCCTACGCGCCCGACGCCGACGGAGCCAAGCGTGCCCTGGCCGCCAAGCTCGAAGCCTTCCGCAACCTAGGCCTCAAGGTTTGGCTGTGCGGCACGGAGCATGGGCTGGTGTAGGCCAGACTGTGTTTGATACCGGACCTACCAAGGAGGATTCTGGTCAAGAGTGGCCGGTAGAGCAGTGTTCCGGACCTACCAAGGAGGATTCTGGTCAAGAGTGGCAGGATTTGGCCTGGGGTCGACTAGGCCAGACTGTTTGTACGGCTGGTTTCTTGATCGCCTCAGTTTCTTGTCAAGTTTGTTTGATACCCCTACATGTTGCGGTCGGTCGAGCAGGCGGGCACGGCATGCCGTGCCCCTACGTTGCGATTCGCGCGGTTCTCGGTCTCGCCACGGGCTGCTAATGCGTCTGCCCGGGGCCAATATACCAAGCGTACAACGCCTGGCCTAGTTGAAACAAGGCCCGTTGAACGGGCCTGTCTGCGTCCGGACATTGTGATGGTGCCGGCGAGGATCGTTGCCTGCCGTAGGTGGCTGGGCGCGTTTCGCCTTCAGGTTGGGATGGTTCCGGCTCGTCCGGGTCAGGAAATGGGACCGGGTTCGATCAAGCTGGCCTAGAATCACTCGTCCTCAGGGTACGGTGACCAAATCACGGTCGAAGTCATGCCCAGGGGATAGCCGGGAGCGCCCAACGGCCCTTCATTCCACCTGGCGTCGTAGTGGTAGCCGAATAGGGTCAGGATGAGGCCATCGGCAAGCTCGATCGACTGCGGACTATGCATGCTCTGGTGCATCGCCCATCGGAACAAGATGAACCGATTCTCCCAGTCCCAGGTCTTGCCGTTGTCGCGACTGAGCACGGCCTCGATGCCGTGGTACATCTCCCCGTCGAGTTCTCCCATCCGCGCAGCGTAGGTCAGAAGAATGTCTCCGTTGCGGAGCACGAGCAGCCTACTGTGCACCTTGCCGTATTGGAAGTGGACCTGATGGTCGGTCCAGGTCTTACCCTCATCCATGGATCGGGCAGTCGTGATGCGCCGCCAATGGTCGCTGTGGGATGGCAGGCCCGGCGCCTGGGCGGTGCGTAGCGCCACGACCAGCGCTCCGTCGCGGGCTCTGGTGATCGCACCCTCGGAGGTGAGCCACTCGGGTGGCAGCCACAGCTCATCACCCCATGTTCGGCCACCGTCGCGGCTTCGGCGCAGTAAGGAGTGAGCCGTCCAGTCCTGGTGTCGCTCTCCCTCTGTGTAGAACACACCGGTGATCGTTAGCCCTTCGACAAGCGGTGTGCCGTGACGATGGGTAAGACGGTCGCTGCCGTCGGGCAGCCGAGGGAAGGGAACCTTCTCGCCCCAAGTCAGCCCGCCATCCTCGCTAGTGCTGATGAAGCCTGGATCATCGCGGGGAATCAACACCAGCTTGTTGTCGCCGAGATAGATGGGCTCGGGCCGCTCGAGGCCCCAATGGATGACCCGTGGGCTGCTCCAACTCTGTGCTTCGTCGTCCGAGTGCATGATGAAGACTGCGCGTTCCTCGCGGACGAGGTCCTTGAGCCAGCCGGTTGACACCAGCACCATACGTCCGTTGTCCACGCGAGTGAGGCCGGCAAATTTCATCGAGTGAATCAGGAAGGTATAGCTGAGACCCTCCTGGTACGTGGGGCCGCCGGGATGCTCCTGCCGGATCGCAATCGGCATCGGCGGGCTGATCACACGGTCGGGGGAATACGAGGCACTGGCTTCCCTTGAGGCTAGTTGTTGCAGCCGCTCCAGGGAGATGGTGTCTTTAGGTGTGGGCACGTCGGCCTTGACGGATACGTCCCTGGCCGAGGGAATCTCCGACGCCAGGCCGGCTAGATTGAGGCCACACGCCAGCCAGGGGACGCCGGCCAAGAACATCGTGATGCGCACTGTTGATCTCCGTCTCATGGTTCACGCTCAGGCCGAACTCGAACAACAAGCCCTTGAGTCTCTCTCGCGCCTTGAGGGCGCTGTGCCAACCCCCATTCGATTCTGCCAGCGGATCACTCTCGGGCCCCCATCCGCTTGGCAGGCCCCGTCCCGTCCTGGCGCGCCGTGTAAAGCGACCGGATCAACTGCAGCTTACCCCCCGGCCCCGGTTGGATCTCGTCCACTCGGCTGGCGTACACGGTAACCTCCGGCGGGAACTGCTCCCGGCAACGTTCCTCGATCGTCCGCCCGAGATCGACCGCCGCGCCGGGGAGGGTTTCATAGTCGACACGTACGCGATCCAGTTCTTCCTGCACCACTTGGAAGCGTCCAATCCCCGCTTCCTTCCGAAGAGCGTGAACAATGCGGTATGAGTTGAACACTCGTCCATCTGGAAGAGCAATCGAATCTGTCGAGCGGCCCAGGATTGACTCGATTGTGCCGAACCGCACCCGGCAGGGAGAGGGATCGGTCGGCCGCCGCGCCAGGTCGCCGAGGTCGAAGCGCAAGATCGGCATGGCGAAACTCTCCAGTGCGGTGCCGATCACGCGGCCCTCCTCGCCCGGCGCTGCAGGCGTCCCATCCTCGCGCAGTACTTCAACGATCACTGTGTCGTCACAGGTGTGATACACGCCGCAAAGGGGGCATTCCCAGGCAATCAGGTTATATGGGGTATCCACTTGACTCAGGTAGCCCCTAGGCGTTGTGGTTTGGTCGATCCATGGACGCCAGCACACTGCACCCAGAATGCACCCTGGGGCGCCAGACGCCGGTCTGCAGGCAATTGGGCCACGAGGCTGCGTTTCGGGCCGATCAAGGATTACGCACGCGCCATGGCCATCGCAGGCTTGGAAACGTGGTGCTATCGGCAAGCCTTTCCGGGGGCCGCCAATGGCCAACCACAGTATGTTGTGGTCACCTGAGTCAAATGGATACCCCACTTCAGGTTAAATTGGTGTGCACCGTACGTGTCCAACACTGGCTTACCAAATGTTTCCGTAATCCGTCGTCGCAGAGTGGGCGTCAGAAGCTCGCCACCGCACACCAGGAGCCGGGGACGGATTGTCTCAAGGTCGCCGGGACGGAGCGCGCGCAGCATGCGGTCGAAGTTCTGGGGGGTCGATCCCAGGATGGCGGGGCGGTACGCCCTCAACTGTGCGAGGATCTCGCCGATTTCAAGAAAAGCGTCGATTTCGAGTTGACGCGCGATACCAAGCATTCTGTGCGGAAAGTAACGGCGCTTCTCCCCATTCATCACCACCGCCCGCTTCTCCCGAAGGCTCACACCCGCGTACCCTCCAGCCCTCTGCCGATAGGCAAAGAGAAGGTACTCTTCATAGCGGGTACGCAGCAGGTTTGTGGGTTGTCCCGTCGAGCCCGCCGTTACACGCCGAATGCAGCGCTCGGGATTGACGCCGGCTGCCACCCGGTCGTTGAAGGATGTCAGCCGGAAGTCCGGCTTGCCGCTGATGGGAATCTTCGGCAGGTCGTCAAGGGAACGAATCTCGCCCGGACGAACGCACGCTTCTTCAAACCGCCGTCGGTAGTACGGAACGTTGCGCCAGGCGTGCTCTATCAACCGCCGCAAGCGGTCTTCTTGGTATCTGCGAACTACAGCGGGTTCGGCGGCAGGACGGCCCCAGAATCCCTTCCAAGTACCCAGCAAGTCACGCGGCATCAATGAAAAAGTGGCAGGAATTCCAGTCTAGCATTGGCGGGACGTGGCTCACTCCCGCCGGCGGAACCGTGTGCCGCGCCCCGACACAAGCAACAGAGCTGTGAGTGTAAACCCGCAGGCCCGCGCCGGGAGGCGCCGATAGTCTCGCAAATGTCGATCCGTGGCTTCATACCTACCGGCACGGCTCGTCGTCACCGCGGGCTGCACCCGAGGGCCCGCAGGTTCACACCTGCGGCTCTGTCCCTGCGCCCAGAGGCGCGCGGATTCACATCCGTGCCTCCGTTCCTACAATAGAGGCTACGCGCCAGTCTCCGGCACCCCATGAAACCCACCGCCCTGACCATTGCCGGCTCCGACCCCTCAGGCGGTGCCGGCATACAAGCCGACCTGAAGACGTTCCACCAGTTCGGCGTTTACGGGATGAGCGTTGTCACGTTGCTTACCGTGCAGAACACGCAATGCGTGAGCTCGGTCGATCCGCTCGACCCTTCGTACGTGCAGAAGCAGTTAGATGCCGTGATGGAAGACATCCCTCCTCAGGCGGCCAAGACCGGCGCGCTGGGTATGGCGGAGATTATCGAAGTCGTCGCAGCCTGGGCACGGGAGGTTTCGTTCCCACTGGTGGTCGATCCGGTGATGGTCAGCAAGCACGGCGCTCCATTGATGGCCGACCAAGCTCGGCAAGCGCTGACGGAGCAATTGTTGCCGCACGCCCACCTTGTCACGCCGAACTTGCACGAGGCCGCCGTGCTGGCCGGTATCGAGGTGCGAGACATCGCTTCGATGGAGCAGGCAGCCCGTTGCATTGCTGGCCTTGGCTGCCGCGCCGTTTGGGTCACGGGCGGACACCTGGACGACGAAGCGGTCGACGTCCTCTTTCACGAGGGCCGCGTCGAGACGTTCGCCGCCGCGCGCATCGACACCAAACACACCCACGGCACAGGTTGCACGTCTTCAGCGGCGATCACGGCCGGACTGGCCAAGGGCATATCTCTCCGCGAGGCGGTCGGCAGCGCCAAGCGATACATCACTCGCGCCATCGAAACCGCACCGGGCCTGGGGCACGGTTCGGGGCCCGTCAACCATCACGCTCTGATCGAGTAGCCCCGCAACCATCCGTAACGGACAACGGTACAATCTGAGGCAAGTACTACCGCAAGACAAAGGTGTTGAACGAGGAGACCATGAAAGAGAGTTTCGTCGCGGTAACACAGCAACCGGAGATGCCCGCCCCTGGGGACGAGAACTCCTCTCTCGATCGCCGGCGCTTTCTCAAGCAAGCGGGACTTGCGGCAGCTGCTATCGGGTTCCCGTCTCTCGCCGTTGCGCCAGCGGCCGCGCAGGACGAAGGCGCTGCGTTCCTCGCCCAACTTGGCAAAGACAAGCGCCTGATCGTCCACAACACCCGGCCCGGTGTGCTCGGAACGCCTCTTGAGCTGTTGCGGCAGGACCGCCTGACGCCCAAGGAACTGCTGTTTATCCGCAACAACCAAGTACTGCCCGGTGCTTTGACACTTAAGCCTCTCTCCTCTAACGGCTGGACCGTGGAGTTGTCGGGCCTGATCGACCAGCCACGGACCGTCGCGTTCGCCGACATCGCGCGCCTGGAGCAGATCGAGGTGGAAGCGGTGTTGCAGTGCTCCGGCAACGGACGCTCGTTCTACGCCCGCTCGGTCAAGACGCGAGGCACGCAGTGGGCGCATGGCGGTATGGGCAACGTTCGCTGGAAGGGCGTGCCGCTCGCCAAGCTTCTCGAATCGCTGCAACTCAAGATCGATCCCAAGACCAAGTTTCTGGCCGCGGAAGGCAAGGATGGGCCGGTGTCGCCGCAGGCGCCTGACTTCGAACACTCCGTACCGTTGGGCGACGCTCTCGAGAATGGCTTGCTGGCGATCGAGATGAACGGCGAGCCGATCCCGGTGCTTCACGGAGGTCCGCTGCGTCTCGTCTTGCCCGGATACTACGGAACGATGAACATCAAGTGGCTCCATAAGCTGCGCTTCGAAGCGGAGGAATCGCAGAACCGTCACCACATTCAGCGCTATCGTGCGTTCGTTAAGGCGGTCGAACCGGGAAGCGCCCAACCTATCACCGCCGACACGAGCTTGCCCACCTGGCGGCAGAAGATCAAAACGGTCATCTGGAAACCCACTGCGGGCGAGGCAGTAACATCGGGACCGGTCGAGGTCAGCGGCGTGGCCTGGAACGACGGTGGTGTGGTGATCGCGGCCGTCGAGGTGTCCACCGACCGCGGACGCACCTGGCGCCGTGCCGACGTGGAAAAGCCGTCCGGCCCCTACGCGTGGCATCACTGGAACATCGAGATCGCGATCGCCGGCGGCTCGGGCGAGATCTGGGCCCGGTCGATCGACGCCATGGGACAGGGCCAGCCCGCCGACGGTGCGGTCCACTGGAACCCCTCGGGCTACGAGTGGTACGGCGTGGATAAGGTCACGCTCGGGTAACCCGGGTGCCGCTGACATTTAGGCTTACCGCCCGACACCGATGATCCCCTTGCGCCGCAAACGGCACACCGTTTTTCTCAGCGCAGCCGTCGCTTGGTTGGCCTCGCTCCTTCCCCTGACGGCCCAAACTACTCTTCCGCCGGGCCCCGGCGCCGACCTCGCCTACGCGAAATGCCGGCTCTGCCACGCCATGGATGTTGTGATTCAGTCCGCCGGCATCAGCCGCGCGCTGTGGCTCGGGGTGATGGAAGAGATGAAAGAATTCGGCATGAAGCTTACGCCGGACGAGCACGAGGCGCTGGTTGACTACCTGGCCACCTACTTGGGCCCCGATCCGCCGCCCGTGCCCGACAACAAGCCGACTCCACCGGTAGTGTCAGTACTCGACGGCCAGAAGCTGTTTAACCGCGATTGCGGCGCCTGCCACGGCGAAGACGGGAAGGGAGTTTCTGAGCAGATTCCTCCTTTGGCCGGCAACCCGTACCTGTTCAAGGACAGCCGTTACACCGTCGCCGTCTTGCTGTACGGGCTACAAGGGCCCATCGCGATCAAGGGTCAAACCTACGAGGGAATCATGCCAGGATTCGGGCACCTAGACGACGCCGAGATCGCCGCGATTGCCAACTACTCGCTATCCGCCTGGGGCAACCGAGCATCGTCGCCATCCAAGTTCCAGCCGCCAAGCCTTGAACTCGTGAAGAGCACTCGCTCTGAGGGCCTGACAGCCGAGAAAGTGGCGCGGCGTAGGCAGCAGTTGAGGTAGTTGAAACCCGCCGCTGCGGCATGCCTTCCAGCGTTGAGCTACCTGCGTATCAGCAAGCCCGTGGCTCCGCTAGCAAGGCATGCAACGGTCACAGCCAGGAATGCAATTCCTGTGTCATCGACCATTTCGCCCGTAGAGCTGATCACCTGGTTGCTTTCGATTAGCCTGCCAATCACGGGCTCACCCACACCCGCAAACAGGTACGCGAAGAAGTTCATGATACCGGTACCCGTACCGGCACGCTTCGGCCCGAGCAAATCCGGGCACAACGCCCAAAAGGCAGACTGCGGTCCGTAGGCGAAGAACCCACACAGAAACAGCACGCAAATGCCCAACCCGTGGTTGGAACGGGGAATGAAGTACATCCCGAACGCCGAGAGGGCGGCCAAGAACATGAACAGCGAAATCAGGGGCCACCGCAGGCCGCGAAAGACGCGATCGGAAAGCCAGCCACTGGCCAAAGGCCCCAGGGCCATACCAATCGGGAGGGCCAGACTCACCCATTTGTCGTCGGAGTTCTTCCAGTCGGCACCGAGAAAATGCACGGGGACCCAGAAGAGCAGGCCGTAGCGGGCCAGGTTCTGAAAACCGATCGCCACGCTCGCGATCATGAATCGCGGGTTGCTGAGGACCTGGACGTAACGCTCGCGCGACCCTTCCTCGGACGATGGGTCCGCCGGTTGCGCCTGCGTGCCGGGGGTGTCCGGCAGAGGGTCGGGCGGGTCCCAGCCTACGTCCTCGGGACGGTCACGCACGAGGATGAAATAGACGCAGCCGCCGACCAATAGCAACAGAACCGGAAGCCGGAAGATCCACCGCCAATCCAAGTTGAACGTGTCGATCACCAGCAGCGATGTAACGAAGGAAACAACCGACGACATCCCGGCCGCGAAAACGTAGAGCCCGTAGACCCGGCCTCGTTCCGATTGACTCCACCAGTTGGAGAGAACGCGGCTGCCGGGCGCCCAGCCCATCGCTTGGAAGTATCCGTTGGCGGCCCAAGGGACCAGCAGGGCGCCGACGCTGCTGCCAAAACTGACAGCCCAGTTTGCGACACACGACGCGACGGCGCCGAAACTTACGATGCGGCGTCCGCCGTACTTATCACCGAGGTTGCCGTTGATCGACTGCCCCAGGGCGTAGGACCACAGGAGACAGGTTCCGGCCCAGCCGAGGGTGGCTTTGCCGATCCCCAGTTCTTCTTGAATGCCGGGGATGGCGAAGCCGAAGGTCTGGCGGCCGGTATAGAAGAACAGGTAACAGAACATCGTGGCCAGCAGAATGCGCCATTGTGCTGTCCGGAACTGTGCTGTCCGGAACTGCGCTGTCCGAAACGAGGGTTCTGCTGTGCCCATAACCGTGTCCGGGGCTACGGGCGTTCGCCGCGTGCGAGCCGCTGATTGACGTCTTCGATGACCGGTTCAATGTCGGCAAGTGAATCGATGACGTAGTGGGCTCCGGCGTTGCGCAGGATGTCGCGTGTTTCCTCATGCCGCCGATCGAGCTCGGCGGCGGGCATGTCGTCCGCTTCCTGATAGCTGTTGATGTTGAGATAGTTGCTGTATCGCGAAACCCCCACCGACCAGCAACCGGCGTTCAAACCCTCGCCGACTCCGCTGACAGTATCGTCGACTTTGACCACGGTTTGGATGGGCCAGGCATCCATCAGATCGAGATTACGGTAGACCATGAAGGGACGAGGGCGAGCGCCTTGGGCCACCTCGTCGCCCGCGACCGACGCGTCCAGTTCCATCCCTTGCTCCTTGGCGGCTTTCTCGAGGACGTCAACCATCGGGCGGATGAAGCCGGTGGAACAGCCTACCTTGAGGCCCTGTTGCCGCAAGCGGGAAACGACGTCGGCGACGCCGGGCAGCAGCCCCGTATGCGCAGGCAAACAAGCAAGCTGTGCGGGTACGAACTCCTCGAACATCCGGTCAACATCGGTTTGATCCGGATATTGGCCGTGCACGTCCTTCCAGCGTTCCCGGATGTGCGGATCTTCGGTCAAGGCCTTGATGTGTAGGTCCTTGCGGAGTCCCATGGGGCCGCGGGCCTCTTTCATGGTGATGGTTACGCCTTGTGCTTCGAATACTTGCGCGAACACGACGGCGGGGGCGATGACGTAGGCGTCGGCTGTGGTGCCGCTCCAGTCCAAGACCAGTGCCTTGACGCGCCCTCGATACTCGCGACGAAAAACGAAGTCATTGTGGATGCTCATGATGATCCTGTTAGTGACGCTATTGAATCGATTCGAGTAGATGGATGAGCTGCGTGGCGGTGAGTGCCCTCGGATTGTTTCGGAGGCGGTCGACGTTCACGCTTTCGGCAATCGCCTTACGCGTCGGAGACCCGGTGATACCGAGCTCGCTCAATCGAGTCTGACATCCAATCGACTCCATCAACTCTTCAATCCTCGCTCGGCCGTCTTCCGCGTTTGCGCATTTGAGCTTCACGAGAACGAGGTCGATCATTTTTCGAACATGTTCCACGCCGCGTGAGTCGGTGACATCCGTCTCGGAGACGTCAGTGTTAAAGACCAACACAGGCCCTAACGTCAGCGCGACCGCATGGCCATGCGCGATACCGAAACGGTGAGTAATGTTGTACGAGATCGCGTGGGGCGCCGTTGTTTTTGTAATGTTGATCGCTTTGCCGGCCAGATGGGCGGCGCGAGACATGGCTGCCCTGGACGTGGCGGTCGGTGCATGGACGGCGGCTTCAAGATGGTCGAGGACCAGCTCGAGAGCCTCCACGGAATACGACATGGACTCTTCGGTTGAATGAATACACCAGATGGACTCGATCGCTTGGCTGAACGCGTCGAGGCCCGTCTCCGCCGTGATCTTCGGAGGGAGAGATTGAGTGAGCCGCCAGTCGACGACGGCGACGTCCGGCAGGATCGACTCGTGGGCAACCGAATGCTTGACGCCGCCGCAGTACAGCACGGCGAAGTGCGTTGCTTCGGCGCCGGTGCCCGCTGTTGTTGGAACAGCGACCAAGGGACACGCTGTGGTTTCGATCAGGCTGTTGTCAGCGATGATGTCGGCGGGCGGGTGCCTCTGGCCGGCAAAACAACGAATCAGTTTCGCGATGTCGAGTGCGGTGCCCCCACCGATTGCAACAATGACGTCACACGGTGTTCGCCGATACAGCTCGACGCCTCGGAGGACGTCCTCGAGTTGCGGGTTGTTCGCAAAGCCGTCGAACTCAACAATATCGCGCGGCCCCCAATGGGGTACTAGCTCCAACCTTGCCCCGGACAGCTCGTAAGCCGGACGATCTACGACGAGAAAAACCGATTTCGCCCCAAGTTGGGAAAGCGTGTCGCCGACTTGGGAAGCACAATTGGGTTCGGTCAGTCGCTCGTCGGCTTGCACCTGACGGTCTCCCCCTGAGAGGTTTATCTTGGCGGAGCTAACGGCCACCCTATCTCCTGACCTGCACGGGAATGTACTGCTTGGAAAAACGTTCAGCCTCTATGGAACCAAGACAATCTTGCCGAACTGTTCCTTGTTCTCGAGCCTCTCGTGCGCGGCGCGCAACTCGGCCAGCGGGAACGTTTTGTCCACCACCGGCTTCAGCAGTCCGCGATCGAAAAACTTCAACACCTCGTGCAGCTCCCCGAGTGTCCCCATGAACGATCCGTGCAGACTGAGGTGCTTGAAGAATAGATGCGCGATGTTCAGATTCACGTCGGCGCCGGTGGTGGCCCCGCAGGTCACGAGTCGTCCGTGGTGCGCCAGACTTGCAGTAGAATGCTCCCAGGTCGCCGCGCCCACGTGCTCGAAGGCGATGTCGACGCCGCGTTTGTTGGTGATGCGCCGCACTTCCTTACGGATGTCCTGATGGTAGTGGTCGATTACCTCGTCGGCGCCGATCTCGCGGGCCTTGGCCATCTTCTCTTCGTTGCCCGCGGTGCCAATCACGCGGCAGTGGAAGAGCTTTGCGATCTGCACGGCGGCGATGCCGACGCCGCTGCTCGCGCCGATCACTAGCACGTCCTCGCACATCTTGATCTTGGCGATGCCCACGAGCATGTGCCAGGCGGTCAGAAACACCAGCGGAATCGACGCCGCTTGCTCGTAGTTCAACTCGCCCGGAATCGGCAAAACGTTGACCTCCGGCACCGCGACGTATTCCGCGTTCAGGCCCGGATAACGGTAGCCAAACAGGCCATAGTCGGGACTGAAGTTGTCCTGCCCCGCGACGGCGAACGGATTCCTGCGCGAGCACTTCCCCGGAGCAATCAAGACCCGCTCGCCCACCTTCACCTCATCGCAAACATCGCCAACCTCGACGACTTCCCCCGCGGCATCACTTCCCAGGATGTGCGGCATCTCGAGCTTCAACCCGGGCAAACCACCGCGTACCCATAAGTCGAGATGATTCAAACCGCAAGCACCGACCTTGACAACTACTTCGTTGGCGCGCGGCTTCGGTTCGGGCGCGTCCTCGTACTGCAAAACCTCCGGACCGCCATGCTCGTGGATGCGGACTGCTTTCATCTCTCAACTCCTTGTCCCTAGAGGCTGAACGCGAACCCCGTATTATAGTGAGCCCGTATTACAATAAGGATGTTCCGAGGCAATTGAGATGGCCCGTCCCGTTGACGTCTACGAAGAACTCGTGCACCTGCGCCGCAGCGGCCAGAAGGCCGCGCTGGCGACTATCGTCGAGGTAGCCGGGTCGATTCCGAGCTTCCAGAGCGCCAAGTTGCTCGTGCGCGAGGACGGTACCATGATGGGCACCATCGGCGGCGGCTGCACCGAAGCCGAAGTCTGGACAGCGGCCCGCGAGGTGATCGAAACCGAAAAGCCGCGCATGCTGCAGTTCAACCTCGGGCAAGAGGCCGCGTACGACAACGGCCTCATCTGCGGGGGGCAGCTCAACGTTTACGTGGAACCGATCCTACCCATTCCGGGCTGCTATATCTTCGGCGCCGGGCACATCTCGAAAAGCCTCTCAAAGGTCGCAACGCTGGCCGGGTTCCGCACCGTCGTCGTCGACGACCGCGACACCTATGCCAATCGCGAACGCTTCCCCGAGGCGGCCGAAGTCCACGCCGACGACTATGAAGACGTCTTCCCGAAGCTCGAGGTGAACGAATCGAGCTTCATCATCATCGTCACCCGCGGGCATCGTGACGACATGCGCGTGTTGCGCTGGGCGGCGAAGGGGCCCGCCCGCTACATCGGCATGATTGGAAGCAAGCGCAAGACGCTTGAAGTGCTCAAGCACCTGCAGAGAGACGGCATCCCGCTCGAAAAGCTTTCGCGAATCAACGCTCCCATGGGCTTCGACATCGGGGCCGTCTCACCCGAGGAGATCGCCGTGGCGGTCGTGGCCGAGATGATTCATCGCCGCCAACGGCCGACCGAGGGATGGAACCAGATCTCGAAGTCGATCTTCACCGAAGGGATTCCGAAGGCGCTCGAGATCCACGCCGCCGAAGAGGCCGAGGAGCCCGAGGCGGAAGCTACCCCGGAAGCCGCACCGGCTCATGTCGAGGCGACCACGACCGGCTCCTAGCCGGCTTCGCGATTCCCTCAGTTTTCCTGTGTCCCCCCCCGTAGCCAAGCCGGCGGGCATCATTCTTGCGGCGGGTGAATCGAGCCGCATGGGGCGCGATAAGGCGCTGCTCGCCTACCGCGGCACGACTTTCCTCGGGCACTTGATTTCGGTCTTGCAGCCTGGCGTGGACCCGCTGATTGTTGTGCTCGGCCACCACGCCGAGGCGATCCGCGAGAGCATGGCCGCAGGGCCTCATGTGGTAATGAACCCGGACTACCAGCGGGGTATGCTGTCTTCACTCCAAGCGGGCATTCGCGCCCTGCCGGCGGAGGCCGAAGCGGCATTGTTCACCTTGGTTGATCACCCGGCCGTGGCCGAGTCGACGGTGGATCGGCTTCTCGCCGCATTTCGCGACTCGGGCAAGGGCATCGTGATCCCTCGCTACGGCGACCGGCGCGGCCACCCGGTGATCGCGGCGCGAGCGGTATTGGAGGAGATGCTGGCCCTGCCTTCCGATGCTTCACCGAAAGACGTCATCCACGCCCACCGTGAGGAAACGGCGTTCATCGACGTGGAGGACCCAGGGATTGTGCGCGACATCGACCGACCGCAAGACTACGAAGAGCTGAAGGGTCAGCGCGGGGGCGGTGGTGTGCCGTTCTAGAAAGCGTTCAGTTGGGTGCGGGACAAGAGCCGAGCGCGGCTCGGCTCGGCACGCCGCGGGCGCGCGCCACGTCGGGAGTCGGCCGCGGGGTCGGTGCGTTCGTTCGCGGACCGGGGCGCATTGCGGCACCGCGGGCACGGCATGCCGTGCCCCTACTTTTCAAAAGGCGCAGTCGTATGGTTGACCCGCTCTAGTCGTGGCGCCTGCCACTCACCCCATCAGCGCCCGCGCCCCTAACTCGACCGACAGCGGGTCTTCCTGAGCCTCGCCCCAGGCCATGAGTTGGCGGGCCAGATCGACAACCGTCGCCTGGTGTGACGGTGCCGAGTACAGGTCATTCTCCTCATCCGGGTCGGCTGCCACGTCATACAGCGACCCCGGACTCCCCGTCGACTCCCCTTCAAACTTCCGCAGAATCAGCTTCCAACGCTCGGTACGGATCGCGCGGTCTTCAAAGAAAGCGCCTTCGTACAACCGCTGGCAGATGTTCATCATCACCAGCGGCCCACGCCAGCGGTCGCGTCCGGCCTGCAAGTCGGGCAACAGGCTGCGCTCCTCCAGCGGCATGTATCGCCCTTGCAGGCGACCTACCGCTCCCGCGGCGTCCATGATCGTAGGCGCGAGATCGACGGGGCTCGCCCCCGACCTCCACACCTTGCCCCGCGGCAGCAGCGACGGGCAATGCATCACCAGCGGTATCCGCGAGACCTCGTCGTAAGGGCTGCTGTAACCGTGCAGCCCCGTCCCCGGACGCAGACGGCTCGTCATGCCGTGCTCGGTGGTGACGATGATCAGCGTGTTATCGAGGATGTTCCGCTTGCGCAGCGTGTCGACCAGCCTGCCGACGTTCCAATCGAGGCTCGAGACCGTCTCGTAGTAGCCCTCGGGATCGAGGTTCTTGCCGCGATAGTGGTCGTAGTATTGCTTGGGCGGGTCCCACGGCGGGTGCGGCGGGTAGAACGACTGATAGAGAAAGAACGGCCGCCGTGCGTTTTGCTCGATAAACTCGATGCCGCGGTCGGTCTGGATGTCGGGACGATACGCCGACTCGTGCGGCTCTCCCACCCAGTGGAACATCTGCGAGTTGAACGTCCGCCATGTGTCGAAGAAGCCGGGGTTTGACGGCCCCAGGTGCCACTTGCCGATGTGCGCCGTTTGATAGCCGGCGTTGTGCAGGACGTAGGGGAAGTTGTCCCACAGATCGAAGCGGTCGTCGTGGAAGGGGTCGGGGTTGCGTCCGTGATAGGAGTTGCGTCCGCGGCCGTGTGTGGGATGGCAATTCCTGCGCATGCCGTGCGCGTGCGGATACTTGCCGGTGATGATCGAGGCGCGGCACGGCCCGCACAAGCCTTGCGGCGCGTAGTAGGTGTCGAAGCGAACGCCGCCGGCGGCCAAGGCGTCGATGTTGGGCGTGTGAACCGGCTTCATCCCGTAGGTGCCGAAGGCGTCGCGCCGGCACTTGTCGAACAGGATGAATAGAATGTTGGGCGGGGTCCCCGGCTTCCCTGGAGAGCGCCTTGCTTGGGCACTCGCAAGGATAGGAGCACCGGCAACACCGCCGAGGAAATCTCTTCTTTGCATGGGGCCTCCTAGCTTGGTTTTCACCGGGGCGGATTCTATCAGTGGACGGGGCGAAAGTCAAAAGCGGTTTCTCGCCAAGCCGCCAAGGCCGCAAAGAAGAGCCGAGACCAGACGGGTTCGGTGGCGTACCCTGGACCGGTTCACCCCTAATCCTGATCCGCCTTGGTAGAGGCTGTAATTGTGATGCTCCCTAATCCTGATCCGCCTTGGTAGAGGCTGTAATTGTGATGCTCTCCATCAACAGTTTCTCGATGCGCGCTGTGGACTCTCGTGCTTCAACCGGGTCATTGATGTCGTACGAAATCCCCCAGTAACCGGAATAGTAGCTGAACAGCGCAACCCGATCCTCACAAGGACTCTCGAACTGGTACCGACCATAGATGCGCCTATCAGCGCCCACGTAGTAAGGAATTGACGCTCGAGCTATGTCACCGCACGGCCCGCCCAGGTTGCTCTGGATGTAATTCTCAACCACCTTGCGTAGTTGGGGATAGCTTCCAGGAAGTTTGCCAGCCTGCGGAGTTGGTGGCTCCGAAACCGGCGGTAGACCCCATGACACAATCAGCGAGAGATCGAAAGAGGGTCTCTTCTCTTCAGCCACTTCGCGTCTGCCCGGCACGCTAAAGTTGTTGGGGTCGAAGTACTTTGGCTCATAGCCTTTAAGGGTCGAAGAACTGATGTCCTGCGGCCGAGGTGCTCTTACATACATTTCCTGAAACAGCCGCACACGACATTGCCGCTCACACTTCTCATCGAACCTCTCACCGCCCCTGTCGTACAACTCGCCATCATCCCACTCCATGTAGAGCGAACACCAGCCGAACACCGAAGAGCAGAATCCGACGGCATCACGTGACTCCGGGAAGAAGAACTCTATTTCGATCTCGTCGCCCGCGCGGTAATCAGATGGCGGCGGTCGACTAAACCAGAAGGCTTCCCAGCGGATCTCGTGTGTGAGTTGGCTCATCGCTCTCGTGGCAAGATCACGAAGCTGCTCGTCGGCACCGGGGACTGGCCCTGCCCCAGCAGAAACGGTAATCAGCAGCGAGAAGATGATTCGGTAGATCATGACCGACCCCTGATAATACTAACCAATCGCTCCACAAGTCGCCTCCCGGTCTACCGGGTGCCGCGCCCAGCTCGTTAGGGATCGCTAAGGTTGCCAAGAAGAGCCAAGACGAGACGGGTTCGGTGCTATACTCGGGACCGCCGGGCGATGTGGCGCAAGGCCCCAGCCTTGCCGAGTCCCGACTCTTCGGGACTCAGGTCCGTGAGCCGGCAACCCACGTCTTCGAGGAACGAACCATGCAAAGGATACCAAGGCCCCTCATCGTTTTCGGTGCGATGGCTTCTCTGCTGATCGCATGGCCCGGTTGCGGCGATAGCACCACACCGCCCGCCGCCCCCGAGGCCTCCGAACGCCTCGAGTTCACCCGCATGATCGTTCACTGGGGGCAGTACCTCGAACCGGGCTATCTCGAGTTCGTCGAGGAAGCCGAGCCCGAGATCGCACAGGTCGGCTTCTACGGCGCTGACTTCTGGACACTGGCTCACATGCCCGACGACGTAAAGGGCCTGACCGGTCCCGTGCTGCCGATCCATGCGGGCGCGGTCAAAGCCACGGACCCAGCCGAGCGCATCCGCCTCAGCGCCGAGTACTTCGAGAACATCAACGCCGAACTGAAGAAGCGCGGCGTCAAGCCCATCGGCCACTTCGACGTCTCGAAGTATTTGCTCGGCCTGCCCGACACTTCCGGCAAGCTCACCGGGGGATTCTTCACCTTCTACAACGAGCTCTGGGACGAGGCCGAGCTCGGTCCCAAGCCCGTCGAAGACCCCATCGACCTGCTGGCAAAGAACGCCGACGGCACCCCTTACTTCACCACGGACGCCGATGCGGCGCCCTACAACGTCTACATGGCCTGTCCGTCGAATCCTCACTGGCGAAACGTGGAGAAGGCCTGGGTGAAAAGGGGCATCGAGCGTGGGGTGGACGGTTTTCAGATCAACTATTTCTATCGCGTGAACTGCCTTTGCGAACACTGCCGGCGTGGCTTCAAGGCCCACCTGCGTGACCGCTTTACCGCGGAAGAGTTACGCACGCAGTTCGACATCGTCGATCTCGACGCACACGAGTTCGCCGAGATCGTCTCCCGCCACAACCCTAACGAGACGACCCCGCTGCGGCTCGAGATGCAACGCTTCTCCGACATCACCAACAAAGAGTCGTTCGACGAGGTGTTCCACGAGTACGGCCGTTCGCTCAAGCCCGACCTGATTACCTCTGTCTGGGGACACAGCTCGGGCGACTTCGGCAACCCGCCCCGCGGCAACAACGACGAGCGCATGATGCTGCCCACCGAGCTCTGGGGCAAGGACGAGAGCTACCTGTGGTACTGCCTCGGCAAGCAGGAGCCTACCTTGCAGTTGCGCTACCTGCGGGGCTCGTTCGACGACAAGCCCTACACCGTTTGCCACTACGAGAATGTCAAAATCCGCGCGTCGATGGCCGAGCTGATGGCCAACGGCGGCGCGCCCATGGCGAAGTACATCAACTTTACCGACCCGGCGGCCCGCGCCGAGCTCGTGCGCTACTACCAGTTCCTCAAACGCTACGACGACGTCTACCGCGCCAACCGCCCCTACGGCGAAGCCGTGCTGCTGCACCCCCGCAGCCACAACCAAAAGGGCGAGCTCATCGCGGCCATGACGGCCTTTCAGAAGATCGGCAACCGGCTCATGGACGAGCACGTGCTCTTTGATGTGGTCCCCGATGAAGTCATTACGGCCGAGCAGACCGCCACCTACACGCGGGCGTACGACATCTCCGCGGAGGGCCGGATTGATGATGAGACGTTCGACGAGATCAGCCGCTTCGATGCGCCCGAGAAAGTGCGGGTCTCAGCCAGCCGGCCCGCTGAGGGGAATGAGGTGACTCTCCACTTCGTGAACTACAACCGTGAAGAAGGCCCCGAGGGCTACCGAGGCAACGGCATCGCGGACGAGAAGCCCATCGCGGTCACCAGTGTCGGTGTCGACTTCGTCGTCCCTGAGGGGCAGCGGGCGGTGAAGGTCGAAGCGCTCTCCCCCGAGCAACCCGACCCGCAAGAGCTGACGATCGAGGCCAGCGGCAACCGCATTCGGTTCACGGTGCCCGAGTTCCTGGTCTACGGCATCGCCCGCATCCACCTCGAGCCGGCGGCTGGCGGCGGCTGACGTGCCGCGGAGACAACCGAGCCCCCAACGTTAGTGAGGGGTCAAGACGTACCCGGTGGCACTGACTATGAGTTCAATGGACGGACGAGGCAGCGGACCCCTCACCTGGCGTTCCGGGCGCGGTTCCTGCAATTGCCGCTGATCCGATTTCAGGTCTGAAATCGCGATGTCCAACTGGAAAAGCAACGCCCTGGCATTGGTGCTTCTACTTTGGGCGGGCGTCTTGTTCGGGGTCGCATTCCTGGCCACCCCCGCGAAGTTCTCAGCGCCCAGCCTCACTCTTCCCGTGGCGCTGGAGGTCGGGCGCGCCACGTTCGAGGCGCTGAACCGGGCGGAGGCTGCGTTCGCTTTGCTTTCGGCGGGATTGGTCCTCGCCGGGGGAGCGAGCCGACCGCTGCTGGTGACCCTGTGTGCTGTCGCTTGGGTTGGACTGCTGCTCGAAACCCTCTGGCTGCTGCCCCTCTTGGACCAACGTGCGCAGCTGGTCATCGACGGCGGCACACCGGTCGATTCGCCGCTGCACGACCTTTACATCGCGATCGATGCCGTGAAGTTTCTTGCTCTACTGGGGGCGTCCGTGTTGCTGCTGGGGTCGCGGCGGTCTTAGTGGGGGTGAGGGGTGAAAGATATGCGTTCTAGAGGCCCTCGAGTCCCGTCAGGGTTCGTGCCGGACCGCTCCCTCACGGTCACGGCTCGGTTGCTTCGCGCTTCGTCTCGCCGCGTGGTGAGCGGGCGGGCCAGCGCCTACCTATTCGGAAGTAAAGCCGATCTGGCCATGCTGCCCGTCACAGAACGGTTTGTTCGCCGAGGCGCCGCAACGGCAGAGCGCTCCCTTTTGAGAGTGTGTCCGCTTCCCGTCGCTTCCTACGAGGGTGAGTGGCCCCTCAAACAGCAGCGGTCCGTTCGGCAGAGCCGTGACTTTCAATTTGGCGACCCCGTCCGCCGCCTGCGCTTCCGGGCCTGACCCGATAGCCCCAACATCCTTGAAACCCGCTCGATCATGGGCGCCGTCGCACAGCGGTTTGTTCTCCGACGCCCCGCAGCGGCACAGAGCCACGCGCGTATCCTTAAGCAACGCCTCGCCTTCGTGCGTGACCATCTCCACGTCGCCGTGGACGTACACGGGCCCATCCGCCGCGACGGTGGCGATGGTCCCCTCCGGTGCGGACTCAACCCGTCCGCCGTCCGTCCGCTCGAGATGCAGCGCGCCCGTCGGACACGCCACCACCACCCGCAGAAGCTCGTCAGGGTTGGCGTGGTCAGGCAGGATCCAAGGCTTTCTCTCCGGGTCGAACACTTCGGGCAAGCCGTGAACACACTCGGCCGCGTGAATACATCTCACCACGTCATAAGTCACCGCGGCGTTCTCCCCGGAATATTGACGCACCTTGGCTTTCATCAGTTCTCCCGTAGGACAGATCAGCGCCCGCCGCGCGGCTCAGAACAGCAACTTCACGCCGAACTGAAGCTCGCGCCCATCGCGGGCCGAGAGCACGCGGCCGAAGCCCGGTGTCCCGAAGAACAAATTGGGTAGGCCGAAGTTCGGAGTGTTCATCACATTGAAAAACTCTGCGCGGAACTGTAGCGTCGTCGATTCGGTGATCGCCGTGTCTTTGAGCAACGACATATCTACGTTGCGCAGCGAAGGCCCGCGGACGACGTTGCGCCCGGCGTTGCCGAACGATCCAAACGGTGGCAGCGCGAAAGCCGCGGTGTTGAACCAGAGCTGCGGGTCGGGGTTTGCGAGAACAGCATTCCCAACCACGTTCGGCCGGTCGCCCGCACCGAAGCCCAGGTTCGCAAAGCCCGTATTACTGTTATCGAACTCACCCGGCAGCGCCACGGTGAAGGGCTGGCCGGTCTGGAACGTCATCACGCCGTTCATCTGCCAATTGCTGATCAGCGCCCCGACCAGCCCCGTCGCGCCGCCGCCGAGCCGCTTGCCCTGTCCCAGCGGCAGGTCGTAGACGAAGCTCCCCGTGAAGCGGTGGCCGACATCGAAGCTCGACAGCGCTCGCTCCGCGCTGATGTTGTTGCTGTCCTGCGGATAGTTGGCGTCCGCGCCGCTTGGGAAGAACCCCGAGGCGTTGTCGATTGACCGCGACCAGGCGTAGGAGAACATACCTGTCAGCCCGCCGCGCAAGCGGCACTGCAAGCGTGTGTGTAGGCCGTGGTAGATCGAGTCGAACGCCGAACCGATCTGGTTGATGTCGAGGAAGAAGGGCACCGGGCGCAGGTTGGGCATCTGTGGGCTCGGCACCGGCTGATTGATGTCGCGCGCACCCAGCAGCTTCGTCCCCTTCGTGCCGAAGTAACCGGTTTCGAGCACCAGGCCGTGGCCGAAGTCCGTCTCGACTGTGGCGTTCCACTGCTGCGTATAGCCGGTGCGCAGCCGCCGGTCGTAGGTGAACGCGCTGGGCGGCACGGGGGCTTGCGACCCCGACGGCCAGGGGTTGTCGATCGTAATCGGCGCCTGTTGCGAGGGGAAGAAGAGCTGGAAGTTGAACAGCGGCGGGTTGAAGTAGATCCCCTGTCCGGGCGCCAGCGGAGAGAAGTTGTAGTACACGCCGTAGCCGGCCCGCAGCACCGTCCGCCGCGATCCCAACGGGCTCCAGGCCAGCCCGACACGCGGTGCGAAGTTGTTCTTGTCGGAAGCGTATCCGGCGCGCGGCACGCCGTTTGCTCCGACCGGCACGATCGACAATGTGTCCGGGTCGTAGACCCCAGCGGCGTTGTTCGCGTCATGCGCCGGCGTGTTGTATTCGTACCGCAGGCCCAGGCTGATCGTGAGGTCTTGCCGCACGCGCCAGCTATCGTGCACGAAGACGTTCGTCGCGCCGGTCCGCAAGGCCTGCGGGTTGTCCGAAGCCGCCCCTCCGGTGAACGTCGGCAGGCCCAACAGCAGATCGGCCAGCGCGTTTTGCGTGTAGGCGAAGCTAGTGAAGTTGATCAGGCCGCGGGATTGCACGTCGCGGAAAGCGTCCTGGCCAATCCAGCGCTGCTCGAAGCCGAACTGCAACAGATGGTCGCCGCGCGTGTAGCTGATGGTATCGAGGATCTGATAGCTGTTGACGACACTCTGCTGCGGGTTGTTGAACTCATCGCCCAGCGACGAGAAACCCGTCACGTTGATAAAGCTCAGTCCCAAGTCGCGCGGCCGGGTGCCGAAGTCCGGCAGACCTACCTCCTGGTTGACGCTGCGGCCGATGTTCTGGTGAAACACGCGCGATGCCACGCGGTTGTAGCCGAAACGCAGCTCGTTGATCCAAGCCGGCCCCAGCGTGTGTGTCTCGCCGATCATCAGGTTCTGCCCGCGCTCGACGACGTCATTGCCGTACCCGGGCACCGACGAAAACGCAGCCGCCGCGTAGGGTTCGAACAGGTCCCGGTCGCCAAAGCTGTAGCGGCCCGTCAGCGTGCCGCCACTGCCGACCGCCTGGTCGAAGCGAGCATCGAAGCGGTCGTTGCGATCCGATTGCGTGGGGCTGCCGATGAAGTTCTGGCCCGGCACGTCGCGATTGGGCAGCGGGTAGAGCGCTGCGACGGCGACTCCAATTGGATGCGCGAACGGCAACCGCCCGTCCGGGTACGGCTGACCCGTGGTGAAGTCAATCGGAGCCGGCAGGGTGCTTTGCGAGAAATCGCCCATTCGCTCGGCCGCGGTGGGTACGTTCGTCCCGCGCGTGATCGCGCGCCGCTCTCGCAGCCCTTCGTAGTCGGCGAAGAAGAAGCTGCTGTTCTTGCGCAACGGCCCGCCGACAGCGAACCCGAACTGATTGCGGCGCAGCTTCGGCGTCGGGCCGTCGGACGCCGTGAAGAAGTTGCGCGCATCGAGCACGTCGTTGCGGAAGAACTCGTAGAGCGACCCGTGAAACTCGTTGCTGCCCTGCTTGAGCAGGATCGCCACCTGTCCGCCGCTCTGGCGTCCGTAGGCCGAGTCGGTGTTGCTGGTGTGAATGCGGAACTCCTGGATGGCGTCGGCTGAGGGCGCCAGCGAGAAACTGTTCAGGACCGGGTCCATGGCGTAGACGCCGTCGAAGATGTAGGCGTTGGCGTCCTCGCGCGAGCCGGACGTCTGCAACGCGAAGCGCCCGCGCTCGGAGCCCGCTGACCCTTGCACGGCCGGTGTCACACCGGGGGCGAGCAGGGCCAGGTCGATGAAATTCCGTCCGTTGAGCGGCAGGTTGACGATGTAGTTATTCGGGATCACGGTGCCCGACGCCGCCGACTCCGCTCCGAGTGCCACCAGTTCGGCGGTGACCGTGATCTCTTCCGACAGATCACCCACCTCGAGGACGAGGTCGCTCCTGGCCTGCTCGCCCACCGTCAGTTCGATGCCCTCCTGCGTCAGCTTCTTGAATCCCGTCGCCTCGACCTCGATTCGATAAAATCCCGCGAACAGAGCCGGCGCCGCGTAGTAGCCCCGCTCGTTACTGCGCGTCACCCGGACCAGGCCGGTGCGCACATTGGTAATCGACACCTGGGCATCGACGACCACGCCGCCCGACTCATCGCTCACCTGCCCACGCAACGACGACCCCGCTGTTTGGCCCCACAGCGGTACGCTCGCCGATACGAGGGCGAAAACGAACCATAAGATAGACGGCAACCGCATTGATTCTCCTCTCAACCCGGCCCTCTGAGCACGGACTGACAATAAGGTCATCTTAGTCGGCGGTCGGGGAGGCTGTCCAGCAGCCCTTTCGAGCCGCGTCCGTCGAACCGTGGGACGCTCCCGTCGACCCTTAGGGCTCCTCAGTCATACCTCTTAGGTCGTCCGCCGCCAATTGCCTGCTAAAATAGTCCCCAACAACTAACGTACTATGTCTTTCACTCGACGCCAATTCCTCGCAGGCCCGGCGGCTGCGCTGGTCGCGGGCGATCGTTCGAACGCCTGCCACGTTTCCCGCGGCCTCGACGACGTCAAGGACCCGCAATTCATCATCGCGGCGTTGGCCGCCCTCAACCGGCGTGGGCAAATCGACGCCGGACTCGTCCGCGAGTACCTCAACTACCTGTCCGTCAACGGTGTGCAATCGATTCTCGTTAACGGAACCACCGGCGAGTTCGCGTCCTTCTCGGTGCTCGAGCGCAAGTGGATGCTGCAGACCTACCTCCGGCACCGTGCCGCGCTGCGAGTCATGTGCCACGTGGGAGCGAACAATGTTCGCGAGACGATCGAGCTCCTGAGCCATGCCGAGTGTAACGGTGTGGAGGCCGCGCTGGTCCTGCCGCCTTTCTATTTCAAGGACAACTCGGTCGACGGACTGACGGCTTTCTTCGAGCCAGTGTTGGAGGCGTCGCGCATTCCCGTGATGCTTTACAACATCCCCCAATTGAGCGGTGTCTCGATTCCGGTTGAATTGGTGCGGCGGCTCGCGCGTCACCCGCGGCTCTATGGCGTCAAAGACTCCTGGGGCAAACCGGTGTGGACTGCGGCCTACATCCGCGCCTTCCCCAAACTCAAGATCTTTACCGGCGCGGCAGCGCTGATCGAAGGAGTACTGGAGCAAGGCGGCGGCGGCGCGCTGACAGGCAATGGCAACATCTTTCCCCAGGAGACGGCGTCGATCTTTCAAGCGCATCTGACCGGGACCGATACCTCCGGACCGCAGAAGCACCTCAACGAGCGGGTCGCGCTAATGAAGGGTTTCCCGGTCATTCCCACGATGAAGTTCCTGCTGCGTGAAATGGGCGTGGCCGATATGCACCTGCGTCCGCCGCTGGTGGAATTGACGCAGGATCAGAAAGCGGAATTGCGCACCCGCTTCCAACAGGCCGGCCTGCTTTCGTAGGACCCGTCGTGGCCCACCCTGGCTCAAAGAAACGCCGGCTTTTGCCGGACCGTGATGCCAGATTGCTCGCCATGAGAAACCTCGTCAACCAGGCCGTTACCGCAGCCGCCTGTCTACTGTTCATCCCGCCGGCAACCGCCGCTGACCCATCACTCGCCGGCCATTGGAAGCTGCAAGGCGACGCCCGCGACCACTCGGGGAAAGGCAACCATGGCCGCAACGTCGGCGTGGACCTTGCGCCGACCGCTGCGCGCTTCGACGGCAGGAAATCCTACGTCGAAGTGCCCGCCAACCCCTCGCTCGACCTCGGCGCCGGCGACTTCACCCTCTCGCTGCACGTTGAAACCGCTGCTGACCTCGTCGATACCCTCGGCGACCTGCTCACACAATACGACCCTGACACCCGCCGCGGCTTCAACCTCTCGATCAAGCACAACACCGGCGTCACCGGCAGCCAGGCCAACTATCGCAACCTGCACTTCGGCATCGACAACGCGCAAGCCGGCGAGTGGACCGACCACGGCCGGCCGGGCAAGTCCATCTTCAACCACTCCATGGCCGTCCATAACGGCGAGCTCTACGTCGGCACCGTTGAAGGCCAGACCAATGCCGACCAGGGGCACGTTTATCGCCTCGACAATGGCAAGTGGACCGACCTCGGCGCCCCCTCGAAGAGCAACGGCGTCACGGCCATGGCGAGCTACAACGGCCATCTCTATGTGGGGGTGTCTCGAGTGCTGCTGCACTATTCAGGTCTTGAGCCCACCATCTCACACCACATCGGGGGCAAGGTCTTCCGCTACGAAGACGGCCAATGGGTCGACTGCGGCCAGTTGCCGGGCCTTGATGGCGTCAACGGCATGGTCGTTTTCGGCGGCAGGCTCTACGTCTCGGGTTTCTACCAGCCCGGCCTGTTTCGCCACGAGGGCGGGCAGGGGTGGACGGCGCTAGGCTCACCCGGCGGGATGCGTCCAGAGGCCTTGTGCGTCTACAACGGAGCGATCTACGCCACCGGCTATGACGAGGGAGCCGTCTATCGTTTCGACGGTGAGAAGTGGAGTCACACCGGCCGGCTTGGCGACAGCACCCAGGTCTACGGCATGGCGATCCACCGGGGGAAGCTACACGCCGGGAGCTGGCCCAAGGCGACCGTCTACCGCTACGAAGGCGACGACCACTGGGTCAGCACGGGCCGCCTCGGCGAGGAGCAGGAAGTGATGGGCCCAAACGTTTACAACGGCAAGATGTACTTCGGGTCGCTGCCGCTAGCGCGTATTTTCCGCCACGACGGCGGCGGCCACTGGACGCCCGTCGGCCACATCGACCACACGCCGGACGTGAAGTACCATCGTGCCTGGTCGATGGCCGTCTATCAGGGCAGGCTTTTCGTGGGCACGCTACCGTCGGGTCACGTCTGGTCGTTCGAAGCCGGGAAGAACGCAACCGACGACCACCCACTGCGCCCCGGCTGGCGGCACATAGTGGCGATGCGCCAAGGCACGACGCTCAAGCTCTACATCGACGAAACGCAGGTCGCTACCTCGTCGACATTCGACCCGGCAGCTTACAACCTCTCGAACGGCCGGCCTCTCCGCATTGGCTTCGGACAGCACGACCACTTCAACGGCCGCATCAAGAACGTGCGTATCTACCGCCGTGCCCTGACCGAGGACGAACTCGGCCGGCTGTGATTTTGGCGATGAGGAATGTAGGGACACAGCATGCTGTGCCCGGCAATCTCTACACTTGTCAAATCCAGACCTAGCGAATGAAGGGACGTGGATCGTGCGCTCGTCTTGGCCCCGGAGGGGCCAGACATCGATAGCCCGCGGCTTCAGCCGCGGGAAAGGCCGAGTTCACGAGCAGCGCGGGTAAGGGTGATACAAACACCTCTCTCCGATCCTGGTGCCGAATGAATCGCGTGTCTCCCCCCACCTCGACCCTCACCAACCGTCGTGGCTCTGAAGCAACCACCCTCCATGTCCGTTGTCCCGCCTGTCACGACGGCGAGGTTCGCGTAGACGACCTCCGCGAAACCTGGACCTGCCCTTCATGCGGCTTCACCCTCGAACGGCGCGACGGCGTGTACCGTGGATTGCCCGACGACCGCCGGCAGTACTACCAACGGTTCTTTAGTGAGTACCTGACGGTCCGCAAAGCCGAAGGGCGCGGCAGCGAAGACCCAGCCTATTACCTCGCGTTGCCCTTCGACGATGTCTCCGGCAAACTGTCGGCCCAGTGGCGGATGCGCGGCAAGAGCTACCGTTACCTCGAGCGGCGCATCCTGCCATCGATAGAGCGACAGTCGCAGGACGGGCTCGATGTTCTCGACCTCGGCGCGGGGACCGGTTGGCTCTCCTACCGGCTGGCACTGCGTGGCCAGCGGCCGGTGGCGGTGGACCTGCTCGCCGATCCGCTCGACGGCCTTGCCGCCGCAAGGCACTACTTCCCCCCGCTCGGTCGGGAGTTCCCGTTGTTCCAGGCGGAGTTCGACAACCTGCCGTTCGCCGACCAGCGGTTCGACCTGGCTGTGTTCAACTCGTCGTTTCACTACGCAACCGACTACCGCCGTACTCTGCAAGAGGTGCGTCGCTGCCTGCGGTGGCCGGGATGGATCATCATCATGGACTCGCCCGTGTATCGGCACTCGTCGGACGGCGAGACGATGCGTGAAGAGCGTCACCGGCAGTTCGAGCAGCGCTTTGGGTTTCGCTCCGATTCGGTGCCGAGTATCGAGTACCTTGATGAGGACATGCTGCCGCGGTTGTCGCGCGAGTTGACCGTCCGGTGGAAGATTCACCGGCCTTGGTATGGCTGGCGCTGGCACCTACGGCCATTGCAAGCGAGGCTGGCACGGCGGCGCGCGCCGTCGCGGTTCTGGATCTTGGAGGGCGAGTGGGGTTTGGACGATTGAGACTCCCGGCGCGAGAGGCCTACGACCTCTGGGCCGAGACGTGGGAGTGGGACCCGAACCCGTTTCTGTTCTTGGAAGCCCGTCACCTCCGTCCGCTCCTTCCTGTGTCCGATGACAAGGTCTTTGTCGACGCCGCTTGCGGCACCGGGCGTCATCTGCGGAACCCGTATCGGGATGGCGTCCGGGCCGTAGGTTTCGACTTGAGCCGGGGCATGCTGGCCGAAGCCATGGCCGAGATACCCGACTTCGAGGGCTGCGTCGCTTGCGGCGACCTGCAACAGCCACCGATCCGTGAGCGAAGCGCCGACGTGGTTCTGTGCGCGCTGGCGCTGGGACACACGCCGCGTCCGGCGGATGTTTTGGAACAACTGGCGAACCTGGTGCGCCCCGGCGGCCGCCTTCTGATCAGCGACTTTCACCCGAGTGCAACCGAGAGGGGCTGGAAGCGCACGTTCCAATTCGACGGACGAGTCTACGAGATCGAGACCTATCCTTACCAACCGGAAGAGTTGCACGCGGCCGCTGCGCGAGCCGGCCTGCAATCCACACACACGTCCGAGCACTACGTCGACGAGCCGGAACGCCCGCTGTTTGTCGACATGGGCGAGGAGGAGCGCTTCGAGAAAGCGCGGTTCGTCCCGGCGGTCTTGATCATGGAGTGGACGCGCCCCGTAGCCCCAAACCCCTACCGACGCCTCGCGCCTTAGCCCGCCACTCCGCGCCGCGCGGAGCGTGACCGCCCGACCCACCAGTCAGAGCCGCGGGCGTGAGCGCGCGTTTGAGGTGCAGGGGCGCGAGAGGTCGTTGTCATGCAGTCGGCGGCCGCCGTGGCAAGCAGAAGAAGATCAACGCAGGCTTACGCCCGCGGCTCAGAGTGGCAGGCCGACGTACTGAGATCCTGCGGACCGCCTTACTCCTCGGTAGTGGCGTTTCTCTTCTCGACAGCGGTTGGGAGCCCGCTGCCCCCGAAGCGACCCGCGCGAAAGTAGTACTCTGGACCGGAGTCCCTCTGGAGAGAGTCATGCCATTCGCCAAGTACGCAGCTGTTCTCGTTCTCTATTCGCTGCTCCTGTCGCCTGTTGCCGCTGAACCGGCGTCTCATGAGTCGGGCGGTCAGGCAGTCAACATTGGTTCGCGCCTCGAGCTGTTCGTGGATGACTACCTGATCGAGTCGATGAACGACGTCGAGCTGCGTTTGCACTCGCCCCGCTCGGCGGGCAAGGTGTTCAGCTTCGACCAGCCGTGGGAAGGCAACACGAGCCTCTACGTGACCATGCTTCAAGACGGCGACCGCTATCGTCTGTACTACCGCGGCAGCGTCCATCCGGACTACGTCATTCGATCGGTGGTGGGGCCCGACGAGACAGTTCCGCCGGCGCACGACCAACTCACCGCCTACGCCGAGAGCACCGATGGCATCCACTGGACGCGGCCCTCGCTGGGTCTCTACGAGTTCAACGGCTCGAAGGACAACAGCATCATCTGGATGGGCGAGGGCGCGCACAACTTTGCGCCGTTCATCGACGGCAACCCAGCCGCGCCCGCGTCGGAGCATTACAAGGCGGTGGCGGGCGGACCGTTGATTGCGCTCAAGTCGGCCGACGGCATCCGCTGGGAAAAGATGCAAGACGAACCCATCATCAGCGACGGCAAATTCGACTCGCAAAACGTGGCCTTCTGGGACGGCGAGCGCAACCTCTACGTCGCCGTCTATCGCGACTTCACCCAAGGCGTGCGCACCATCAAGACCGCCACGTCGAAAGACTTTCTCCATTGGACGCCGGGCGAGTGGGCCGAGTTCGGCGACGCGCCGCCTGAGCACCTCTACACCAACGCCACGATCCCCTACTTCCGCGCGCCGCACATCTATCTGGCCTTCCCCAAACGGTTCATGCCGTGGCGGGCGCTGGTCGATGAGCCGCCGCACGGAGGCATCTCCGAGAGCGTCTTCATGAGCAGCCGCGACGGGCTGCATTGGAACCGTTTCCTCGAAGCCTTCATCCGTCCTGGACGCGATCCGCGCAACTGGGTGCATCGCACGAACGCGGTGTCGCGCGGGCTCGCGGAGACCGCGCCCGGCGAGATTTCGCTGTACGTCGCGCGCCACTACACGTATCCGACCAACCACCTCGAGCGCATGGTCGTGCGGACGGACGGGTTTGTCTCCGTGCACGCCGGCTATCACGGCGGTGAGTTGGTGACCAAGCCGCTCATCTTCCAGGGCAGTCGGCTCGTTCTCAACTACTCCACCTCGGCCGCGGGCAGTATTCGCGTGGAGGTGCAGGACGCCGACGGCGATCCCATACCCGGCTTCGCGCTCGAGCATTCGCCGGTCATCTACGGGGATGAAATCGAAGGTGAAGTACGGTGGCAGCGCCCGCAAGGGCGGACGGACCGAAATCCCCTAGCGAGACTCGCGGAGAAGCCCGTTCGGTTGCGCTTCGTCCTGCGCGACGCGGATTTGTATTCGATGCGGTTCGCTGAATAGCGTGCGGGTCTTCTCATTTCATCTAGCATTAAGGCGCGGTTACGCGGCTTGTTCCGCGCATCCAGCCGAGGCTAGAGCCGGTCGGCCACGAGGAAAACGTACAACAGAGGGAGGTACACCACTGAGACTTGCAGCAGCCGGCGGGCATCGGCGCCCGTCTTGGCGCGGGCGAGAACGACTCCGAAATATAAGTACGCGAGCCCCAGCGCCAGCGCCGCCACCAAGTAGACGAAGCCGGCCATACCCAGCCATACCGGCGCCAGACTGACGGGCAGCAGCGCCGCCGCATACCACACGATCTGGCGCCCGGTCGAAGCCCCGTCGGGCTCGACCACCGGTAACATCCGGATGCCCGCGCGGGCGTAGTCTTCCCGGTACATCCAAGCGATGGAGTAGAAGTGAGGAAACTGCCACAGGAACAAGATCGCGAACAGCACCAATGCCTCGATGCCGATCTCGTTGTGGGCGGCGGCCCAGCCGATCATCGGCGGCATCGCTCCCGGGAAGGAGCCCACCAACGTCGAGAGCCAGGTGCGCGACTTGAGCGGAGTGTAGAGGCCCAGGTACGACCCCCAGGTCAATAACCCGAGCAGTGCGGTAAGGGGATTCACGGCGACCAGCAGGTAAACCAAGCCCGCGAGGGAAAGCAGGACTCCGAAGACGAGAGCCGGGCCGGAGCGAAGGCGTCCGGCCGGTAAGGGACGGTTTTCGGTCCGCCGCATCTTGCCATCGGCTTCGCGCTCGAGCCATTGATTCAGCGCGCCGGTCCCCGCTGTCAGCAACGCTGTGCCCAACATCGCGTGCAGCAGCATGAGCACGTCCAGCGGCACCGGCGCCATGTAGAAACCAACGGCGGCTGACATCAAGATCAGCCATACGACGCTCGGCTTGGTCAGTTCGAGATAGTCCCCTACGAACGCCTGGGCATCCGAGAAGACGGTCTGTGCGGTGGAGGCCTGCGATCTCATGTAGCGGCGGGGATCGTTCGGTGTGGGAGATCGGCGTATCGCCGCCGAAGTCTGTAGTGTACCTGGATCGTGAGTAGCACGCTTGTCGCCAACAGCAGCGCTCCCAAGGCCACGTGCGCCACGGTGAGGGTCACCATCGGCAGCAGCGGCTGTGGGGCGTCTTGGGTGACAACGCGAATCCAGTACGCGCCGGCGCCGAGTACGAGTTGTAGCATGACCATCCCGTTGAGCAGCAGCGCCCAGCGCTGGATGCGCGGCCAGTCCTGGTAGCGGGTGATGACGCGCACCAGCAGCCACACGACCATGGCCGCCACCACACCCGCGCCGACAAGGTGCGGGATGATCCCCACCCCTTTGTGCCGAAAGGCGGCGCCGAGCGCCAGTTGCCCGAAGATCGCAATGTTCATCATCAAGCAGAGTTGCGAGAGCGGAGGCCGGCCGGCGTCGTCGAGCGAGGCAGGCTCTCCGGTCGGTGGCCGCCAACCCGGCGACGTGACGAAGGCCAGGCTGACGGTCATTGTGAAAAAGAGCTGCGCCAGGCAGGCATGGCCGACCGACACGGCCGTCGGCAACAGAAAGATCACGGTCAACCCGCCCAGTAGTCCCTGGGCGATCACCGCACCGAGCGCCGCGAAGCCGACATGGCGCACCCAGCGGCGGCTTTCCGCTACCTGAAGCCACACAGCGAGGATGATCGTCAGCAGGCCCACAAAGCTCGCGATCATGCGATGGCCGTGCTCATAGAAGATGCCGCCCACCATGGGCGGCATCCATTGACCGTAGGAAAGCGGCCAGTCGGGCACGGACAGCCCCGCGTCCCGGCTTGTCACCAGCGCTCCGGCAATGATCAAGCAAAACGTCGAGGCCGCGGTGAAGACCGCGAAGCGGTGCAGCCCGTGCGACTCGGCCGGACTTGACTCAGCCGGCTGCGTTGTACGAGAAGGCAATCTCTTTCGACTCGGCGTCGCCCACGGTCACGCTGATCTCTTTTGTACCCAACCGCTCGTGGTGAGCCTCGATGGTGTAGGTTCCCGGAGGAAGCCCCTTAATCTCGAAGGCGCCGTCGGCGCCGCTCACGGCGAAGAAGGGGTGATCGACCACGTTGATGTACGACCGCATCCACGGGTGGATGTTGCACTTGACCGGCAGCATAATCTCCTGCCGCGCAAACTGGTACTCGATGTCGGACGCACCCCCCGGTTGGGACTTATTCCACTCGCGGTTTACCTTCGGCAGCGGGTGGACGTTGTGGGTGGTCGGATCGCTATTTGAGACCTTGAGCATCTGCCTTGTTTGCAGCGCAACAACGTGCGGCGTGTAGATGCAGCCCTTTTGGTCGAGCTGGGCGGCGTCTTTCGACACCTCGAACTTCTTGCCCTCCAAGCCGGCTTTCACCCACACGAAAACATTCTGCAAGCCTCCGTCGGTACGAACGACGACTTCAGCCATCGGAGCCTTGTCGTGCAGCTTGCCGCAGTCGGGCTCGGCGCTCATGTTGATGGCGCGCATCAGCGCCTTCGGCGTGTCGCCTTCGATGGCAACCTTGCCCGTAACGGTCGCCGCCGTCGCGGGGTCTACTTTGAAGTAGTCGGCGGTTTCGGCTTCGGGCGCGTCAGCGGTTTCGTCTCCGCCGCCGCAGCCGAGAGCCACGACCAGCAGGCCCAGCGCCAGAAATTCGAAAACTTTCCTTGATGACAACATACTCAATACCTTCCTCTTCCTTTTAGGACAATTTTCCGATAAACCGGGGGCATGTAACTTGCCATGTGGTAAGAATTGCCAGCTAGCACCCCTCATTGTACTCCGCTCGCCGTCAAGCGGCGGACTTCCGCCGTGTCGAGCTGGAACATGTATCGCACCAGTAACTGGGCGTGATCTTTTTCGTATCCACGCAGCGACCGTGGCAGCGGACCGTTGAAGATCCAGCGACCGCCTTCGATCCGGAACAGTTCGGACGGCATGGCGGTACCGGGCGCAATCATCGCCGGCTCGATCATCCATCGGAACGTCCAATCCGGCTTGAGCCGCGCGGTGGCAGTCAAGAAGTTCGGGGCCGTGGCGTTGCGATCGTGTGCTGGGCTGCCGGTCATATGGCACCGCAGGCAGGGCGCGCCTCGGCTGGTGAAAAGCTGCCGCCCCATGGTCTGCTCGGCCGGCGTTAGCGGCTCGATTTGGTCGGGGATATAAGGGTGCGGCTGAGTGGAGCGCGCCATAAAGAACCGCATTAGGGTCCCCACCTGACGATCGGAGAAACCGAAGCTGGGCATGCGGGCCTCAAGATACTGGCGCAGCCCGTTACGATGAATGTCGCTTTCGCTGAGCGCGGGGTTCTCAAGGAAACCGAGCAGCCAATCGGGCTGAACTCTCGCACCTTCTCCATAGAGCTGAGGCGGGAACTGTTCCGCCCAGTTCGGGTCGTCATAGCGAGGAATCGTCATGAATGAGGTCACGTCGCCGGGCTTGATTTGGTGGCAGCCGGTACAGTTGTATCGGCTAACGATCCACCAACCTTTCTGCACGTCGGCCCGCTGATCCTCCGGCAAGTACCGATATTGCTCCGGCAACACCGACTCGACCGCCCCGAGCAGGAAGGTCGTTAGCGCGGTAATCTCGTCATCTGTGAGGTTGAAGTTCGGCATGCGAAGCTTCTCAAGATGCGGCCGGATCTTGCCCTCGTCGTAGATAGCCGGGTTTTGGAGCTTGCGGTCGAAAAAGCCCTTATGGTTGTACCAGCCGTCGTGCTCGGCTTCATGCGTTAGTAGGGCGAAGTCGAGGCGCTCGATGGGTTTGCTGCCCTCGGTGGTCAACTCCGTGCCGATGCGCCCCTCGGTCTCGAGTCCACGGATTTCGTGGCAGCCCGAGCAACCGTAGTGGCGAATGAGGGGCAAGCCCTGTGCGGCGAGCTCGGGGTCGTCCATGAAGTCAGCCGCTGGATACGTAGCGTCGGTTTTTCGCTCCATCAGGTAGCTGGCGATATCGCGAGCTTCTTGAGGGCTGAGCCGAAGGTTCGGCATGATCGGAAGGAGCCGGACGTCGTCGGGCCCTTGGTCGGGATCAGGCGTCAACTCGTGGGGGTTGCTGATCCAGCGGACGAGGAAGTTGTAATTCGTCTTCTCCCCAACCCGACTGAGGTTCGCGGCGAAGGTACCACCGAATCTCTCCTCACCGTCGCCCATCGAGTGGCAGCCCATGCAACCGCGGGTCTCGAACAGCTCCTTGCCGTTCGTCGCATTGCCGGGAGCGTGCTGCTCGAGTTCCGCATCGAGAGCGTTTTGCCAGAGGTACGCGGAGATCGCCTGAATCTCTTCATCGAGCAAGCGGAAGACCGGCATCTTGCTGCCGGGACGGAACTCGTGCGGGTCCTTGAGCCAAACCGGTATCCACTCCTTGCGGTCTTTGACTCTGATCTCGCGCAGGCTGGGACCGAACTTCTTGGCTTCTTGAGCCACACTGGCCTGCTCGACGCGCAACGTGTGAAACTCGGCATCGAGCTTGCTCAGACGAAGCCGCAGTTCCTCGCCCCGGCCGTAGAAGGCTTGTGCGGTTTCGTTGTCTTCGGCCAAATCACCCTGCTCCAAGCTGAAGCGCTGTTCCTTGTCGATGGCGGCACGTTCATCGCGCATCACCTGCATCTGCTGGCGGACGGCGGCTAAGCGGTCGGACTCCGAGTCGAATCCCTCAAGGCGGTGGCAACCCCAGCAGCCGCGGTTCATGAACAGATTCCGGCCTTTGTTGAGCACGTCGGCGTGCTCGGTCACGATCTCCCGCGCGTGGCACTGGTGGCAGCCGGCTTCCGTGTTCTCTTTCTCCCACATTGGCCACAGCCAGAACTTGTGACGACCGTGGCCCTTGGTGATGCTCCGCGTGGCGCGCCCGTTACCGTTGTGACAAGGGGTGCAGCCGAAGCGCTCGGGGTCGTGAATGTCAAGTAGGTCACGCGAGGGATGGCTGACGAACTCGGCCCGGCCGCCCATATCCGCGGCTGTGATCATCACGGGCTCGCGCGTGCCTAAATGGCAGGACTCGCACCGGTCCACCAAGTCGATGTCATTGAGATGGATCTGCTTGATGTCAATGCCGAAGTTGTCCATCTTGTTGATCAGGCCGTCGACGCCGGTAGCCGTCAATCCGAAAAGCTGCTCGTTGAGGTAGGCGTCTCGCTGGCGGCGCAAGGCGCTGGCGGGCTCAGTCAAGCGGGCGCGCTGGGCCTGCAGCTCGACGCGTCGGTCTTGTAGTCGCCTGAACTCGGTCTCCCATGCCGCGTATTTCATCTTGACGGTCTCGGTCCCGCCGGAGCCGTCTTCGAGGGCCAGCTCGACTTCCACGTCACGCTGCCGGATCTCGTCGATGTCCTCCTGCAATGATTGCTTGCTCGATTCGCTCTCGGTGGTCTCGATCTGATAGTTGATGGCGTCGACCTCGCTGCGAAGCGTTTGGTAGGCCTGGCGGGAAACCCTCATTCTTGGCGTGACGCCGTTGCGGACGATGCGGTCGATCTCGTCAATCTGCTCAGCGGCCGCTGCCTCGGCTTCTGCGACTTGAGCGCTGAGCTCCGCGTATTCACCGGACTCCTTGACCTCCTGCTCACGTCCGGCTTGCTCGGGTTTCACCTTCGTCAAGTGCGCCTTGTACAGTTCAATAAAGTCCGCCTGATACTGTTTCCACGGGCGCATCGCCCAGACCTCGTCGTAGAGGGCCCAGACGAGCGACAGCATCAGGATGAGTGTCGACACCAGCAGCGGCACGCTCAGTGATTTGGTGACGACCGGATCTTGTTCTGGAGTCGGAGTTTCAGCCATTCAAGCTCCCCATATTCGCGTTGCTTGCCGGTTCCTTCCAGACGAGGAGCGGTGCCCCAAAGAAAGAAAACCCGCAACGGGCGCCGCTAGACGTTGAACCACGGCGTTACCCAAACGTACTTGATTCGGAACAGAAGACGCACAAGGATTTTCGCCGGCAGGCTGATCATGCTGATCAACAGGATCTGCAGCGTCAGGTATTGCAGAGCTGTCATCCGCGCGAGAATCTTGCGGTTGAATTCGCTCATCGTCATGATCTTGTGGACGCCGTACCCCACGACCACGTAGAAGCCGGCCACGACGATGAGGCCGAAGATCCCCGCCAGGACCGGATCCGAGATGCCGACGACCTCGTGCAGGTCGCGGTTCACCTCGAAAACCAGCTTGTTGTGGTCCCAGGTAGCTCCCGGCCAGAACCACATCCAACCGGGGCCGCGGATGATCGTGCCGATCACGACCATAACGCACCACAGCACGAGGAAGCCGAACAAGAAGGCGCAGATCGCCCATTTGCGCTGCTTGAAGGTGTAGTAGCCGTTGCCCAGCGGGTTGGTGTCGATGTAAGGAATCACCATCAGCCCCACGATGATCAATGTCGGCATCACCACGCCCGCGATCCAGGGGTCGAAGTAGACCAGCATCTCCTGCAGGCCCAGAAAGTACCAGGGGGCCTTGGCGGGGTTCATGGTCAGGGTCGGATTCGCCGGCTCCTCGAGGGGTGCGTCGAGAGCAATCGACCACACCATCAGAATGGCGGTCACGATCACGGCCGCCAGGAACTCGATGCGCAGCAAGAACGGCCAGACGTGCACCTCGCGAGCCCAGCCCTTCTTGAACGGGAACGTCTTGCGGTGGTGCGTCTTGGCCATCTCCGGGTCGGCCTCGAGTTGTTCGATCAGCCGGTCGTTGGCGAACCCTTGCCGTAGCGCGTACCAGGTGTAGAACGGGATCAGGATCATCACGCCGAAAATCGGCACGTTGTCCGGCAAGGTCAAGATTTCCCAGAGTTGCGCCCAGTCCATAGCGTCTCCCTAACCTTCAGAGGATCCTCGGCCCTACAACTTGCGTAGAGGCTTGATCTCTTTTGCGAGCATGACGGGCGACGGCCCCGAAATGCCTCCGTCCTTGCGAACCCGCCAGAAGTGTACGATCATGAATGTCGCCGCGAAGCCCGGTATCGCGATGCAATGCCAGATGTAGGCGCGCAGCAAAGCGTTGGCGTCGACGATCGAGCCCCCCAGCAGCGCGAACCGCACATCGTTAAACGGGGTCATGCCGAACTGGGCCCCGAACGGCCCTTCGTGCCCCAGCATCGGGCTCGCTCGAGCCATGTTCGTACCTACCGTAACCGCCCAGAAGCCGAGCTGGTCGTCCGGCAGCAGGTAACCGGTAAACGACAGCAACAGCGTCAACACCAGCAGGATCACCCCCACACACCAGTTGAACTGACGCGGCTTCTTGTACGAGCCCGTCAGAAAGACCCGGTACATATGGATCCACACCGTCAGCACCATGGCGTGCGCCCCCCAGCGGTGCATGTTCCTCAGCAGTTTCCCGAACGGGACGTCGTGTTCGAGATACAAGATGTCGCGGAACGCCTGCACTTTGGTCGGGTGGTAGTAGAACATCAGCAGCACGCCCGTCCAGGTGAGCACCCAGAACAGGTAGAACGAGATGCCCCCCATGCCCCAGGTGTAGCTGTAGCGGACCGCGTCCCGGTTGATCTTCGCCGGATGAAGATGCAGAAAGACGTTGCTGAGCACTCCCAGTGTGCGGCTCCTTGGCGTCTCGTCGTGCTTGACCCGAAAGACCGACTTGTAAAGCTCGGTCTTGGTCGGCTTTTTTAGGGCCTCGAGGTCTTCGGTGGCCTTCTCTTTGATGGCCGCAGGGTCCAATCCCAGAAAACCTTTCTTCCCGTTCGAGCCCGCGCCGTTGCCGGAGCCGGTTTGCTTGGAACCTTCCGTGGTCTGGTCTGCCATGACTGCTTGACTCCCTTTGCAGAGCGGCCGAAGCCAACTCGACCGTTGCCCGTGGTGGCTCCCGTCGCCCGCGGGACCCTGCGACGCTGCCGAAACAACATAGGAAACGGCTATGACCCTACGAGCCGGCTTGCAACCGGCGCTTCAACCCCGCTGGCTATACCGGAATGAACGCACCCGCGTCGTCGAACTGACTGGCCTTGCCCTTTTCCCATTTGAAGACCACGCTGGTGTCGACGACGATCCGTCCCTCGGCGTCCAACTCGACTCTGGCGCGGTCCATCGGACGCGGCGCCGGCCCCTCGTAGTTGACGCCTTCGGGGTCGTATCCGCTGCCGTGGCAGGGACACTTGAACTTCTGCTCGGACTGCTTCCAGTCCGGCGTGCACCCCAGGTGCGTGCAGATCGCGCTGATCACGAACAGCCGCTCGGTGTTCTTCACTACCCAGATGCGGTTCGAGTTTTGGAACTTGGTATCGACGCCGATCCCGAAGTCAGTCGGTGTGCCGATGCTGAAGACGGTCTTGGGCTCAAAGATCGTCCGCGGAAAGAAAAACCGCAGGAACATCAAGAAGTTTGTAGTGAGGAAGCCGCTGATGGCGAAGGCGACGAAGCGGCGGCGGATCTTGACCTGTTCGGCCTGCGTGCCACCCTTCTTGAAGCCTTCAATCAGCTTGGTGAAAAAGGAAGGTTCGGTCTCCGTGGCCGGGCCCTCGCTCGGATCAGGCATTGACTACCCCTCTACCCACGGTCGGCGTTGGTGCAAATCACCCGCCCAGCGCCTCGCCCACCGTGCAACCCCTTAGATTGCCGTTTGGCGACACGGCCTGTCAAGCGGACTTGTGGCCCTTGGTCGCGTGTCACCGGAATAAATCCTTCAGCACGGCAAATTTTGCGGTCTGGTGGTACGTGGCCTCCCGCACAATCGCTCACACGGCCCCTCATCCCCGGTCTCTCATTCGTTGTCCGCCAACAGGCTCTCCGCCTTGTGCAGATCTTCGCGTGTGTCGATGCTGACGCCCGAATAATCTTCCGCCTCGATGACCCGGATGCGGTGGCCGTTCTCGAGCGCCCGCAACTGCTCGAGGGCTTCGGTTTGTTCCAGTTCTCCGGTGGGTAGCTTGGCAAACTGCAGCAGGAAATCCTTGCGATACGCATAGAGTCCGATGTGTTGCCGAGCCCTTTGTTGTGCCTGCCGCCGGGGATGCGGGATCAGCGAACGCGAGAAGTATAGCGCGTAGCCTTGCCGGTCGACAACGACCTTGACGACGTTGGGATCACGGAGTTCGCTCTCTTCGGTGATGGGCAACATGAGCGTCGTCATGTCGAGATCCGGTTGGCTCTCGAACGGTTCGACGGTCTGGTCGATCGCGCGGGGTGAGATGAAGGGCTCGTCGCCTTGAATGTTGACCACCACGTCCACGTCGAGTCCGCTGACTGCTTCGGCGATACGGTCGGTGCCGGAGGCGTGCTTGGTGGATGTCATGACCGATTGTCCACCGAAGGCCTGCACCGCATCGGCGATGCGAGCGTCGTCGGTGGCGATGAACACCTCATCGAGCTTCCGCGCTCGGCAGGCACGTTCATAGACGTGTTGAACGACGGGCCGTCCGCCAAGCAGGGCCAGCGCCTTGCCTTGGAATCGGCTTGAGGCGTAGCGCGCCGGGATCACACCGATGGCCTTCATGATCTATCGTCTAATGTCGCGGTCGGACTTTATAGGGGTTTGGCATAGTGGGCCGCACCTTGCCGTGCTGCCGCCAACCGTCTGATCCAACCCTCATCTGAATAGAAGTCTCAAAGCCCGCAAGAGGTGCCGAGCCGAGTTGTGGCGTAAGGCTCCAGCCTTGCCGAGTCTCGATTCTTCGGGACTCAGGGCGGCAAACGACCGAGCAGCGCCTTGCCAATCTTTGCAAAACGCTCAAAACCGCTATGTTACATTGTGCTCTGGCCTGCCCATTGTCCCATGTCCCCGGAGTCTTCGGAGTCCTCAGCGAAGTTCGATAGGTTGCTCGGGCTGATGGCCCGGTTGCGTGCCCCCGGCGGTTCGAATCGTTGCGCCGTTATCTGATTGAGGAATCCTACGAGGTGATCGACGCAATCGACCGCCAAGACTGGGCTGGGTTAGCCGAGGAGTTGGGCGACGTGCAACTCCAGATCGTCTTTCAGGCGCAGATTGCCTCGGAGAACGGCTGGTTCTCGATCGACGACGTCCTCGACCACATCAACGACAAGCTGGTCCGGCGGCACCCGCACGTCTTCGGCGCTGAGTCCGCCGAGACGGCCGGCGAGGTGCTCCACCGTTGGGACGAGATCAAAGCCGAGGAGAAACGTGCCAAGGGTTCGGCAGAGGACGATGGCCACGGCTCGCTGCTCGACAGCGTGCCGAGGTCGCAGCCCGCGGTTCTCGAAGCTCGCGAGATCGGCAAGCGGGTCGCTAAAGCCGGACTTGATTGGGCCCAAGACGACGCGCTGATGGAACGCATCGAAGCCGACCTGGGAACGTTGCGTGCCGAGCGCCAGCCCGACGGCCAAGGCCGGCCCGAGGAGGGCGAGACGGCCGAGGAAAACGTCGGCGAGTTGCTGTTCTTGATGGTGGCGTTGGCGCGCCGTTTGCGGGTCGATCCCGAGATGGCCTTGCGCCACGCCAATCGCAAGTTTCGCGAACGCTTCCAGACCATGGAGGTGCGGCTGCGCGAACAAGGCAGGCGTATCGAGGAGTCGGAGCCGCACGAGAGAGAGCGGCTGTGGCAGGAGGTCCAAGCAGGGTGAGCAACGGTAGCAGCATCGAGGTGCGGGTTCTCGGCAGTCACGAGGAGTTTCGCGACACGCTCGCGGTGCAGAGCGGTGTGTGGAAGTTTTCGGAAGTCGACCAGGTACCGCCACGCATCCTCAGCGTCGCGAAGTATATCGGCGGACTAATTTTAGGTGCCTACGACGGTGACCTCATGATCGGCTTCAGCTTCGCGCTGCCGGGTGCGAAGCGAGACGGAGGCCGGTATTGGCACAGCCACATGACGGGCGTGCTTGGTGACCACCAAGGTCTCGGCATCGGCCGGCTCATCAAGCTCAAGCAACGCGAAGAAGCGCTGGCCGCGGGAATCGAGCGGATCGAATGGTTCTTCGATCCCCTCGAGATTCGCAACGCCCATTTCAACATCGAAAAGCTCGGCGTAATTATCGAGCGCTTCCTGCCGAATCAGTACGGCATCACATCGTCGCCGCTGCACGGGGGAATGGCGACCGACCGGCTGGTCGCCGACTGGCAGATCTCGAGCCCGCGTGTGAAGGCCATCGTGCAGGACCGCCCCAAGCCCGACCTGACGGTGGTGCAGACGATCGAGGTGCCGGCGGAGATCGCCGCGTTGCGCACCGGCGATCCCGAGAAAGCCAAGGGGATCCAGACGCGCGTACGGGAGCAGTTCCAGCAGCACTTCGTCGACGGTCTCACGGTCATCGGCTATCGCCGCTCCGAAGCCGGCGGCACGTTCGAGTTAGCGCGAGTGCCGGCCTAAGCGGTGGCGTCAGCCTCCAGGCTTGCCGAGTCCCTATTCCTCGGGGCTCAGGCCCGCTGGGCGGCTCACGAATCACGGTTCACGAATCACGAATCACAAAAATGCAACTCGACCGCATCACCCTCCACGAAATCCGCATGCCCCTGGTCCATCATTTCGAGACCAGCTTCGGCCGCACAACCGAACGCCGTATTCTCTTGGTCGAGGTCGAAGGCGACGGCGCCACCGGCTGGGGAGAGGTCACCTGCGGCGAGCGGCCTTTCTACAACGAAGAGTGGGTCGACGTCGCGTGGATGATCTTGCGCGAGTTTGTTGCACCCCAAGTGGTCAACGGCGAGATCAACTCCGCGGCGGAAGTGGCCGGCCTCAGCTCCCACATTCGCGGCCACCACATGGCCCGCGGAGGCCTCGAAGCTGCCGTGTGGGACCTCGAAGCCCGCCTGCTCGGCCTGCCGCTATGGAAGCACATCGGCGGCAGCCGTTCGCAGATCGACTGCGGTGTCTCGATCGGCATCCAAGACTCGATCGACGAGTTACTCGCTCTGATCGAACGCGAACTGGCCGCGGGCTACCAGCGCATCAAGGTCAAGATCAAGCCCGGTTGGGACATCGACGTGATCCGGCAGGTGCGTGCACGCTTCCCGGACATTCAGCTCATGGCTGACGCCAACTCGGCCTACACGCTCAGTAACGCCGCACACCTTCGGCAACTGGACGAGTTCAACCTGATGATGATCGAGCAGCCCCTGGCACACGACGACATCATCGATCACGCCAAGCTGCAGGCCCAGCTCGACACACCCATCTGTCTGGACGAGTGCATCCGCAACGCGCGGCACGCCGAGCAGGCGATTGAGATGAAGGCCTGTCGCATTCTCAATGTCAAACTCGGACGTGTAGGCGGGTTCTCCGAAGCCCTTCTCGTGCACAATGTAGCGACGTGTAGGCGGGTTCTCCGAAGCCCTTCTCGTGCACAATGTAGCGCGGGCCCACGGCATCCCTGTGTGGTGTGGCGGGATGCTCGAGAGCGGCATCGGCCGCGCCCATAACATCGCGCTTTCGACACTAGAGAACTTCGTTGCCGGGCGATGTTTCGGCCAGCAAGAGGTATTGGAAACGCGACATCATCCAGCCGCCAGTCGAAGTCACAGCGGACGGGGTGATCGAGGTTCGCGACGGGCCTGGTTTCGGCTACGAAGTCGACCGAGACTACATCGCCGAGCTAACCGTCCGAAAGGAAAAACTCTCTCAGTAGATCGAGAGGCTCCGTTTCAGACTCAGAGCCGCAGGCTTTAGCCTGCGTTGAGATGCTGCAAGGTGGCAACAGGGTAGCGTCCATAAGAATGTCGTGCGCGTACGCCACACCTCAACGCGGGCTTACGCCCGCGGCTCTGAGTGGATCGGCATGCCACATCTTTGCGGCCGACCCCCTCAATGAAAGTCATGCGAGGCAATCTCGAGCCTCTCCACCTCCGCCAGCGGCCTCACCCTCTCGGCCTTCACCGAGGTCACATTGTCCTGCTGTTGCAGCACCCCCTCGAACCAAAGAAAAGGCTCAGTCGTCAGCACCAGCCGGTTGTCCTGAAAGAACGGCGGCTTGCAAATAATGTTCGCCACCCCGGTCTCATCTTCGAGACTGACAAACAAAAAACCCTTCGCCGTCCCCGGCCGCTGGCGGACAATGACCGCCCCGGCGACCCTCACCCACTGCCCATGACGGCACTTCGGCAGCTCAACGGCCGATAGCACGTCCAGTGCACGCAAGCCCTCGCGCAGGTAATGCATCGGATGCGGGCCGGTCGTGAGGCCCGCGCCGCGGTAGTCGGCGTCGAGACGCTCGAAGGGGTTCATCGGCGGCAGAGGACAGGGGTCGTGATTCGTGATTCGTGATTCGTGTTTCGTGTTTCGTGAATCGTGATTTGTGATTCGTGATTCGTGAACGGTAGGCCGTGACTCTGTAGGGGCACGGCATGCCGTGCCCGCGGCTTCCTTGTCTTTCACCCGGTGTTCCTTGTCCCTGGAACGGACCGCTCCTTTACGGTCACGGCTCGGTTTACCGTCTTCAAGACTGTCTTCAAACAAAGGCCCCTTCGGCCGCCAGGCTTTTTCGATTTGCCACAGGGCTTCGCGGCGGTGCATCCCCCGACCGAGCGAGTTGAGCGCGCCGATTTCGGCCAATACGTCCAGCTCGGGTTTCTTCAGCTTCACCCGCCGGACCAGGTCGTCGATCGACATGAACCTTCTGCGCCGCCGTTCGCGCTCGATCGCTTCGGCGGCTTCGGCACGCAAACCGGAGACGAACATCAACCCAAGACGAATGGTGTTTTTGTGGCCCGTGATCCGTGATCCGTGATCTGTTGACTTTGTAGGGGCACGGCATGCCGTGCCCGCGGCTCCGTTATCACTCGGCCCGTGTTCCCCTTCACTTGGCCCCTTGTCACTAGGCCTGACCGCTCCCTTACGGTCACGGCTCGGTTCCACCTTGCACTTGACGCCGGAAACAGTAACATCAATCGGCCGCACCCGCACTCCATGCCGCTGCGCGTCCTTCACAAGCGTCGCCGGGCTGTAAAACCCCATCGGCTGACAGTTGAGCAACGCCGTGGTGAACACGGCCGGGTAGTGTGCCTTCAGATACGCGCTGGCATACGCGATCAGCGCAAAGCTGGCGGCATGTGACTCCGGGAACCCGTACAACGCAAACGATGTGATCGAGCGAATGATCTGCTCGGCCGCCTCGCCGTGGATATCGTTCCCCGCCAGCCCGCGCCGTAACTTCTCTTCAATCGACTTCATCCGCTCGGCCGAACGCTTGAAGCCCATCGCGCGCCGCAGCTCTTCCGCCTCGCCACCGGTAAACCCCGCCGCCACCATCGCCAAACGCAGCAACTGCTCTTGAAACAGCGGCACGCCGAGCGTGCGCTTCAAGATCGGCTCGAGCGACGGGTGCGGGTAGGTAACCGGCTCGCGGCCGACGCGGCGGTTGATATAGGGGTGCACCATGTTGCCAACGATCGGCCCCGGGCGAATGATTGCCACCTCGACCACCAGGTCGTAGAAACACTGCGGACGCAGCCGCGGCAGCGTCGCCATCTGCGCGCGGCTCTCGATCTGGAAGACGCCGATCGTGTCGGCTTTTTGGATCATGGCGTAGGTCTTGGGATCGTCGGGCGGCAGCCGTGCGAGATCGACGTCGTGTCCTTGCGAGTGCAGAATCTCGATCGACTCCTCGAGCGCGGCCATCATGCCGAGGCCGAGCAGATCGACCTTGATGATGCCGAGGTCGGCGCAATCGTCCTTGTCCCATTGCACGACGACGCGGCCCGGCATGCGGGCGTTCTCGAGCGGTACGACCGAATCCAACGAGCCCTGGCAGATGACCATGCCGCCGGAGTGCTGCCCGAGATGCCGCGGCAGATTTTGAATCTCGAGGCACAGGCGGATCAGGTGCCGCACGCGGGGGTGCGACAAGTCAAACCCGGTGCTCCGCGCCTGATGGACGAGCTTGTCGGAGTCGTCGGTGTACTCGAAGCTGTGGATGCATTTCGACAGCCGCCCGATCATCTCCTCGGGAAAGCCGAGCGTCTTGCCGACCTCTCGCACGGCGCTCTTGCCGCGGTAGGTGATGACGTTGGCCGTCATGCCGGCGCCGCGCGCGCCATAGCGGTCGTAGACGTGTTGGATGACCTTTTCGCGCTGGTCGCCGCTCGGCAGGTCGATGTCGATGTCGGGCCACTCGCCGCGCTCCTCTGAGAGAAAGCGCTCGAACAGCAGCTCCATGCCGACCGGATCGACCGCCGTGATGCCTAGGCTGTAGCAGACGGCGCTGTTGGCGGCCGAGCCACGTCCTTGGGCGAGGATCTTGTGGCGCCGGCAGAACTCGACCAGGTCCCAGACGATTAGGAAGTAGCCTTCGAGGTGAAGCTTTTCGATTACCCGCAACTCGTGCTCGATCTGACGGAAGGCGCGCTCGCGGTGGGACGTTTGGCGGTAACGTTCGGTGGCGCCTCGGAAGGTCATTTGGCGCAAGTAGGACGTGGCCGTTTCACCCGCCGGCACCGGATAGCGCGGGAACTGGTAGCCGAGGTTTTCGAGCGTGAACTGGAGCCGGCCGGCCAACTCACGCGTGTTGCGTACGGCGTCAGGCAGGTCGGCGAAGAGCCGCTCCATCTCGCGCGGCGGTTTGAGGTGGCGTTCGGCGTTGGCGTCGAGCCGGCGTCCGGCCTGGTCGAGGGTGGTTTTGTGGCGGACGCAGGTGAGCACGTCGAACAGCGCCCGCCCGGATTGCTTGGCGTAGCGGACGCCGTTCGTCGCCAGCAGCGGTAGGCCGTAGTGGCGTGCGAAGTCGACGCGGACACGGTTGGCTTGTTCCTGCTCGCGCCGCAGGTGGCGCTGCACCTCGACGTACAGGCGGCCGGGACCGAAGATCGCGCGCACCGGCTCGGCGTCGCGCAGGTCCGATAGCAGCGCGATCAAGCCGCCGGAGAACTCCTCGATATCCCGCCACGTGGCCCGCCCTTCGCCCTTCGCCGCACGCGTGTTCATGCGGGTCAACAGGCGACACAGGTTCTGGTAGCCGCGCCGGTTCTCGACCAGTAGCGGAAGGGTTTGGGTTGTGATCCGTGATTCGTGATTCGTGATTCGTGTTCCTTTGGCCGTTGAACTTGTAGGGCCACGCCATGCCGTACGCGCATCTTGTGAACCTGTAGGGGCACGGCATGCCGTGCCCGCGCCGCTATCCTCCAACGAACCTTCCAGCGACACCTCGCACCCAATCAACGCCCGCACCCCGGCCTCCTGGGCCGCCTTATGAAACCGCGGCGCTCCGGAGACGCTATCGCGGTCGCACAGAGCAAGCGCTTCATAGCCCAGCCGCGCGGCTTCCGCGACGAGGTCTTCAGGCTGCGAAGCCCCCGAGAGAAAGCTGAAGCCGGAAGCGGTATGGAGTTCGAGGTACATCAGTTTTATGCTTTTATGCTAAATTATAAATATGCGCACAACCGTCGATCTGCCCGCCCCCCTGTTTCGACAGATGAAAGCCACCGCGGCGCTACGCGGCATCAGTATCAAAGACCTCGTCTCGGCAGCCGTTGAGTCGGAAATCGCAAGAGAAGAGAGCACCGAGGAGTACTCGGTCAAGCTTCCTCTGATTCGCTCCAAGAGGCCGGGTACGCTCCATCTGACCAATGCCGAAATCGACAATCTACTTACCTGACATTAATGTCTGACTTGTCCTTACTTTGACGAATGGTAGTCACGAGTTTTTAGGGATTGTATCGCTCTCCTGACAGTCCTAATCATACGCCCCTGTCACATACCAAACCCGTGTCGGCTTCTCGCAACACACCCGATACAACCGTTGTTTCACCTCCACGTCCCACTCTTCGTAGCTCCAGCCCTCGGGAGTCCACCATTCGCCGCAAACGTGCCACGGGCCGGCGCGGGTGCGCACCGGGCCTTGCAGATCGCCGGCGCGAACATACACCGGCAGCCCGTCGCGTAGGATGACCTCGGCCTCCGCCGGCGGACGGAAGCAGCGAAATGCCAGGAAGCGTCGAGAGGTGTCGGCGGTTTGGTTTTGACGTACCCGCTTCGCACGGAAATCGTAAACCTCGAAGGTAGGGACAGGCACTCTTGCCTGTCCAACTAACTCTGACTCGGCCCCCTGTTGCTCCATCGCTTTCTGAACAATCGTAGGGACACGGCATGCCGTGCCCGGTGTGGCGGGCATCACGTTTGCACTGAATTTTTTCTCGACTGTCGTAGTCGGGGGCACGTTGTTGCCCAAAGAGTGAGATAGCTCGGGGGAAGACCTGCCTCGCGAAGAATCGCGAGGCGGCAAACCTGGGGGCTTACGCCACATTGCCTTGGCTGTGTGGGGGATAGTGCCGTTTTTTGCTGTCTCAAGAGATCGCAACGCTCCCTGATCCGAAGAAGCCGAAACCAAATGGGGTTGCTTCGTTCTGTCAGGAAGCGATCGTCGATTCGAGGCAACCGCTCCCTTACGGTCACGGCTCGGTTGGACCGGCTCAAACACCTCCACCGCGAACGCGCCCGGACGGTGAGTATCGACCACTTGCGGCGCGCCCACGTGGTCCGACCCAACAAGGTTCGACAACCGCGCCAGGGTCACGGCCAACTTCTCGGGAGTGGGAACCGATGGCTCGAACAATGCGAACTGCATCATGCGCCGCGGCACGGGCTTGGCCGAGACGCTGACGCCTTCGATCGCGTCGCCAGGGGGATGCGCCGCCAAATCCAGCCGCACGAGGGTCAACAACACGCGCGGGTCGGCCAGCGGATACGACAGCGATACCGCCCTCTCGAACCGCGACCCCTCGGCCAGCTTGAGCGCGACGCGAATCTCCGCCGCCGCCAGATTCAACCCCTGCAACTTGAAGCAAAGCCGGTTGAGCAGGTCCGACAGCAAGAAGGCCAGCGGCTCGAGCTCGCACACCTGCCAATCAAGGTCCGTCGTCTCCTCCAGCGACAGAGGCGGTTCGTATGGATGGAGCACGGCGTCACCCTCGCCGCGGGCAAGCTTCAGCAACCGTGCGCCGCGCGTGCCGAAGCGGACGACGAGCGAATCCTCCGGCAGCCGCGCCAACTCGCCGATCGTACGGATCCCCCAGCGAGCGAGCGTCGCCTGCTCGCTTTCCTCGAGCGGCAGCACGTCCACCGGCTGCGTGCTCAAAAAGCCCGCCTCCTGACCGGGATAGACGTGCGTGACCCCGGCCTGCGTCCGCGCCGCGCACAGGGCCACGAAACGATTCCGCGAAACGCTCACGTTGACCGCCAGCCCTAACTTTTCCGCACCAAGCGAAAGGCGGCTCGCCGAGTGATAGGGGTCGGGCAGCCCGGCCAGGTCGAGCACGATCATCCCCGGCGCGGCGTCTTCCACCTGCGGGGAGATGGTCAGCGCCAAATCGAGTAGTTCCTGCTGTGTTTGCTTTTCGGCTGCGGGATCTCGAGGGAGCACTTGCAAAGTGGCGTGCTGCAATGTGGTGCGCTGCAATGTCGTGGGCTCTGGGGAAGCCTCCGTCGTCCGCGCGGGTTCGGACGAAGACGCATGTGGAACTCCCGGCCGCAGGTTGCGTGGATGCCCGACCCCGCCGGCCGGCCGATTGCTTCGCAAGCTACCTTGCAAGGGATTCCCATTCGCGGCAGATGCCGGCCGCGCCGATGTCGCAGATCTGTTCCCTTTCGAGGGCGCTACCGTTCCCGACCGCGACGCAGACCTGTTTCCATTCAAGGACGCCGGCGACGCAAAGGAAAACGTTTCCCACCGGGCCTTGGCTTCCGCCAATGGCATGCTTTCTCGAATTCCACCGGCCCGCGCCGCTTCGTTCACGGCGTAGACAACGCCGTTCGGCGCTTTGCCGATAAAGACCACCGTCGGCGGCGCACACAAATTCCGCTCTCCCCGCAGCCGCACCGCCGCGGGGTAGTCAGGAACATAAAGGCAGGCATGAAGATGGGACATACAAAGTTACACGAAGAAAATAGCAAGCGTGACCGTCCCTATTGGCCTCAATGTGCGACAGCGAGCACATGATGTTGCCAACAGATCCATGGGTGCTTCAGGTCCAAGCAGCAGGCCTGCGCATTTGCCGTAGAGGCACATGCCCTGGGTTTGCCCCATAGGGGCCCAGGAAAATAGCCCACGGTTTCAACCGTGGGTACGCAGCATCAGTCAAGCCCTGAAGGGGCGCAGGAGAATTTCACCCCAAATATAGCGTTCATCAAATTCAATATCGTGTTTCTTCAACAGAGACAGGAACTCCTCTTGGAACGACACCTTCCGATGGTGTTGCTCTTGATTGGTGATGTATCGGGTCACTTCTCCCAACTTCGAATGGCTCAAACTGAAAGCTCCATATCCCCGCTGCCACGCAAAAGATCGCTTCTTAGGGAAATGCTCGTGAACCCATTTCGACGACTTCCCCTTCATCATGCGGATCATATCCGCCGAGGACACGGTGGAGGGCATCGAGGCAAGGCAATGGAGGGCATCGAGGCAAGGCAATGAACGTGATCGGCGACACCGTTGATGATCAATGCCTTCCCGCCGGCATCCCGTACGATTCCACCCATGTAGCTAAAGAGACGGTTGCGAATGTCATCGGTTAGAATCGGCTGCCGTTCTTTGGTCGAGAAAACGACATGAATCAATACATAGTGGAAGCTATGCGTCATTTTCCTACGTCCCTTCAGGGCTTCTCCGTTTTGTGATTCGTACCCACGGCTTGAAGCCGTGGGCTATTTTCCCGTACCCCTACAGGGCACTACCGCCGAGCGTCTTCCCTCCCTCTCTACCGCCGCTGCTGCAACACCCTCACCTGACTCTCCATCCCGTCCAACAACAACGACACACCCGCCTTGCCCGACCAACAAGCTTTCTCGCGCGACAGCCCCAGCACCAAGGCCGACACACTCGCCGCCAGGTGCTCCCCGGCCAACACCACCAGCGCCGTCGGACTGTTCTCCACCGCCCGCAACAGCCGCAGCCACTGCCGGCTTTGCCAGGCACGCAGCCTGCGACGCGGCAACCCGCCCAAATCGAGCACGATCACGCCGAACCCGCCGGCCGACGCTACCAAATTGATCGCCTGCCAAGCCTTGTCCACCCGCGCTTGCTTGGCGACGATCCGTTCGTACCTCCTCCTCGCCGGCGCCCGCCCCGACGTCCCGCAGCGCACCCACAACAGTCGCTCGAGCACGACCCTGGCCTGCCGGGCCGAGGGCGGATCGAGGCAGTCGGTCGCGTCGATATAGGCCGCCACCTCGCCGCGCCCGGTCGCCCCGGCCAACAACGAGAAAACAACGCTCGTGCGCCCGCTGGAGTCCGCCCCGACCAGCTCGCTAATCTGTCCGCGCGGGACGCCGCCGCCGAGCAGCGCGTCCAGCTCGACCAAGCCGGTCGGGACGGGCGGCTCGCGGCGGCCCGCGGGCTTGGGCAAAGCTCCACCCAAGCCCTGCTTGCGCAGCAGGTCTCGAAGCGTGTCCAGACGGGGAGAAGCGGGCAAGCCATTCCTTTCTTCGTCTTTTGTTCGCCATAGTATTCTGCCACGAATCGGTGGCGAATGCAAATACAAAAGAGAAGGGGAATGTTTTGAGCAGAACTGAGCGGAAGGAGGCGAGGGCGTGGCGGGGCGTAAGGCGAATCAGGCCGCCATCAATCGTCGGGACGGCGGTGCGCGACGCCTTCCTGTTCGACCCAATCCTCCTCCTCCCAGCTCATGCCTTTTCTCCCGGGCACCTTGCGGGTAGGGCCGGCCTTGTGGTGCGGGCACGAGAGAGGCCCATAGCAGAACGTCTCCTCGCGGTACCGTTTCTGACTCGGGTTCCACTGATCGATGATCATCGCCACCGACATCTTGCAGCCCCAGATGCAGGTCGAGCACTTCGTCGCATAGGTCCGGGCAGACAGCCGGCGATGACCGCGCTCGCGATACACCGGAAGCTCCGGAGGAATGCCGTGCCAGGGCGGCGATTCATGCGCTTGGCCCTGGCTATGTTTTAGCACCTGAAGCTTGCTCACTTTGTAAAGATCAGCCGTCTTCGTGCGGGGATCAGTCACGAAGACACCCTCGCCGCTCACCTCGTCACCGGCCTGAAACTGGTGTTTGGCGTGTGCACCCGCGCCAATGGCGACCATGAACTCGCTGGTCTCGCCGTCCACCGTACCCTTGAGGTGCAACACGTAACCGAGGTAGCTATGGCTCCGCTGGTCGAAGGAGCGCGTGAGCCGAATACGGGGTTGTACCGCGAGGATCACGCCATGCCAGGAGATTTTGCCAACAGGCTGTGGAGACTCTAGTTGTCGATGCTTTGCGCTCATCTCGCTCATGCGCGACTCACCTCGGGCTCCACCTGTCCCGCCGCCTCTTCCTGCCGGCGTCGCAGCTTTTCCTCGCGCCTGCCGGCCTTCTTTTTCTCATCGAGACGCATCTTCTCCTCGACAGACAGGACGACGTCCGGCCGCTCCTTCCCGAAGCGCTTGAAGTATAGGTGCTCGATGTATTGCCGCAGCGGCATTTTCCACGGCTCTTGGTGGTGGTTGTCCTTCTTGCCGAGCCTCTTCGGGTTTATCCCAAGCTCACGAGCCATCTGGACCTGGGTGTGGGATAGGCGGTGGCGCTTGCGCGCGTCGATCCAAGCCACCAGCTTCTCCTGGCTCGGTTTGATCTTCTTCTTGGCCATTCGCGGCGCCGGGCTCTTTGTCTGCCTTCAGTGGAAAATATTGTCGTCGTCTTGTTCGTCGTCGAATGACACTTCCGCCATGACCATGGCATCGCGGGCCGCCTCGGCGATGTCCTCGTCGCGGGCGTCGGCGAGGTCGATGAGAAGCTGTTCTGCCTTCTTCGGATGGATGCCGGCCACGGCCTCGATGGCGGCGATCCGCAGTGGCTTGTCGGTGTCCTTCGCTGTGACGAGCGCTGCAACGTGCCGCCAAGCCTTCTCCACCCCCCAATTGCCGGCCGCGCACACCGCTTCGAAGTGAATCTCCTGGTGCGCGCTTCCTAATGCTTCGAGTATCTGGTCGTCGAAACCGCCAACCCAACGCATGCAGAACACCGCGGTCAGTTTCCAGTCTTCGTCATCGCCGGCGTAGGCGGACCGGATCGCATCCTGGTGCCATTCCCGAGGGTTGCGCACCGATGCCTCAAGGATTCGTCGTCGTACTAGCTTGGGAACGACCGTATCGCTGTAGAGCCTACGGAGCCACTCCTGGATCTTATGGAAAGTGTCCTCGGTGATCGGCACGGGGTCAAGAAAGTCCTCGAATCCGTCCTGGTCCGCTCGCTCGAGGACCGGGCCCAGAGAGATAGCCGCTATGCCGCGCAGAAGTCCAGGTTCGTCGCCATTGCGTAGGATTGACAGCAAACTATCGGCCAGTTCGTCGTTGATGACGACTGAATCGCCCGCCAGATCCGCGGCGAGAAGGCGGTCGGCTTCGTCGGCTTGGTCATCACGAAGAACCGCAAGAAACTGCTTACCGGCGTCTTCCGGCCACTCCCAAGGAGGCGTCCCCTGTATGATCTTCAAGTCCATTTTGGACCTCCTACCAGTCTCCCTAGTCGTTCATCAGTTGTGTCGATGCTTAACGCTGTGGCGGGTGTTTGCCGACAGTAACCGCAAGCTGAGAAGGATGAGCCGGGCGTGCCGCCGTTCAACGTTATAGCATCCGCGGCCGGCTCTTTCCAGGACGATTCGGACCGGTAACGGTTCGGCGCCCGTTGCGGAATACGATTCGCGGAAAGCGCACCCGATCGTGTTATCATCAGCCACGATTCGAGCCCCCCCGATTGGAGCCAGATGCGACGACGAACATTTCTCTCCCTGACAACCTCCGCCGCCCTCAGCCGTCCCCTTTTCGCATCTCTCGAGCGCGCCAAGCTCGACCAGGCCGCCGCCTTCCTCCGCAAGTGGGTGGACGACGGCAAGCTGCGCGCCGCCGGGCTGCACGTGCGCCAGGGTAGCTACACCTTCCGCCGCGTCTTCGGCGAAGCCAAAACGCCCGACACCATTTTCCTACTGGCTTCGATCACCAAGCCGATGACGGCCGTCGGCATGATGGCGCTCGCCGACCGAGGGGAGTTGAAGCTCTCAGACCCGGTGCACAAGTTCATCCCTGAGTTTACCGAGGGCGACCGCAAGCTGATCACGATCAAAGACATCCTCAGCCACAGCTCCGGGCTGCCCGATCAACTGCCTGAGAACGTAGAGTTGCGCAAGCGCCACGCGCCGATCGAGGAGTTCATCGAACGCGCGCTCAAGACCCCGCTACTCTTCAAGCCCGGAACGGAGGTCAAGTACCAGAGCATGGGGCTGCTCATCGCCTCCGAGGTGGCGCAGCGGATCACGAAACAACCCTTCCGCCGGTTTCTGGCGGACAACCTGTTCACGCCGCTCGGTATGAAGCGCACCGTGCTCGGGCTCGGCAAGTTCAAGATCCCCGAAACAGCGCAAAGCCAGGTCGAGCACGCACCCGGCCTCTATGGCGGCGGCGACAACAGCAGTTGGGACTGGAACAGCCCGTACTGGCGTGACCTCGGCGCTCCGTGGGGCGGGGCGCACTCGACCGGTCCCGACTTGGCGAAGCTGCTCGAGTACTTCCTCGATCCCGACGACCGCGTCCTCAAGCCCGCCACCGCCCGCTCGATGATCGTCGATCACAACCAGGGGCTCAACAAGCCCTGGGGCATCGGCTTCGCGATCGAGCCGGGCATGTTCGGCAAGGCCTGCTCGGCGCGCACCTTCGGCCACTTCGGCGCCACCGGGACGCTCTTCTGGGCCGATCCCGCCGCGAAGCTCACCTGCGTGATTCTGACGACGTTGCCCTTGCGCGTGTCGAAGGAACCGCTCATCATTCCTATCTCAGGCTTTGTGCGGGAGTCGGCGGCGTAACTTTGAACTGGCCGGACATAGGCACCCGTACGTAGGGGCGGACCCCCGCGTCCGCCCGAAAGCATCGACGAACACCGCTGCTACTTGGCCAACTCGCACGGCCGACTCCCGACGTGGCGCACGCCCGTGCGAGCCGAGCGCCGCTCGGCTCTTGTCCTGCCCGCACCGCCCCTGTTCTGGAAAAGCACCCCTGCGCCCGATGAGGCGTCTCGTTCACGAATCACGAATCCACACACAACGATCAGCGCGCGTAGTACTCTACGCCCTGACACCGCGTGAACCTTCTCCGCCAAGCCGAACGCCACTTCCGCTTCGACGAGCTCGGCACCGACTGGAAGACCGAAACCCTGGCCGGGGTAACGACCTTCCTGACGATGTCGTACATCATCTTCGTCAACCCCTCGATCCTGCGCGAAGCCGGCATGCCCGCCACCGCCGTCGCGGTCGCCACGTGTCTCGCCTCGGCGCTCGGTAGCCTGCTGATGGGGGTCTATGCGCGATACCCGATTGCGCTGGCGCCGGGCATGGGCATCAACGCCTACTTCACCTACACCGTGGTCATCGGCATGGGCGTCTCGTGGCAGACGGCGCTGGGGGCGGTGTTCGTCTCGGGGCTGATTTTCCTCGCGCTTACCTTTGCCGGGGTACAGCAGTCGATCGTTCACGCCATCCCGCGCGATCTTCACGGGGCCGTCGGCGGCGGCATCGGGCTCTTCCTGGCGCTGATCGGCATGCAGAACGCCGGGATCATCGTCGCTCACGACGTCACGATGGTTACGCTCGGGGACCTGTCGAGACCCACCACGCTGCTGGCGCTGTTCGGGCTACTCGTGACCGGCGCGCTTTTGGCCTGGCGCGTGAAGGCCGCCATGGTGGCCGGCATCCTCGCCACCACGGTGGCCGCGATTCCGTTTGGCCTGGTCCACTGGGTGCCGCCGGACTACGGCTGGGGCCAGATCTCCGCCACCGCCTTTCAACTGGACATCGGCTCGGCGCTCAGCCTGGGTCTGCTCGAAATCGTGTTCGTCTTCTGGTTTGTCGACCTGTTCGATAACGTCGGGACGCTGGTGGCGGTCGGCAAGAAGGCCCGCCTGTTCGGTGCCGAGAGTCGCATTCCCCGGCTACGGCGAATTCTCGTGGCCGACGGTGTCGCCAGTACGGCCGGCTCGCTGCTGGGGACGTCGACCGTCGTCAGCTACATCGAGAGCGCCGCTGGAGTGGCCGCCGGAGGCCGCTCGGGCTTCACGGCGGCCGTGGTAGGCCTGCTGTTTCTGGCCTCGCTTTTCATAGCCCCGCTGGTGGGGACGATCCCGGGGGCGGCCACGGCCCCGGCTCTGATCATCGTCGGCTCGCTGATGATGACAACGGTGCGCGACATCCGCTGGGACGAGCCCACCATCGCCATCCCGTCCTTCCTGACCCTGATCACCATTCCCCTCAGCTTCAGCATTGCCAGCGGCCTGGCCATCGGCTTCATCGCCTATACGCTGCTACAGGTGTTGAGCGGCCGAGGCCGCGATGTAAGCTGGCTGGTCTACCTGATGACCTTGCTCTTCCTGGCCAGATTCCTGTACTTGAGTAACGGATAGGTCGCGCGTCTGGGCTGGTTGCGCCTCAAAGTAGAGACCAAGCGCCCCCGCCGGAACACTCCTACGCTTGATCGGCCCGAGCCGAGGTCCACACCCCAGCGGCCGGGCAGTCGGGGATCTCGTCTCTTTGGGCTCAATCGTCATAAGTTGATAACATTACACTAAGATACGTGCTGAATCTTCCATCCAAGGCCAATCATTCCAACAAGATCCGTAGGCCAAGATTTTACTTGACAATATTACACTAATATTTTATGATGTACTTGAAGATAGAAATCAAGCCACGGAGGACCATGATGAGCCTGATCAAGTTTTCAACGAGACCCACGCCCCCCTGGTTCGGCGACATCGATCGCTGGTTCGACGCCGCATTCGCGCCGGCATGCCAGCCTGCCCGGGAACCGGCTCCGGGACCCGTGACAAGACGCTTCGTCCCCACCGTCGACATCGTCGAGGACGAAAAGAAGATCGTCCTCAAGGCCGACCTGCCCGGCGTCAACCAGAAAGACATCGAGGTCAAGCTCGACGACGGCACGCTGACTCTGAGCGGCGAGCGCAGGTTCGAGAAGGAGACCAAGGACGAAAACCTGCAGCGCGTCGAGTGCGGTTACGGATCGTTCCGGCGCAGTTTCGCACTACCCGAAACGGTCGACGCGGAGAAGATCTCAGCCTCCTACAAGAAAAGCGTGCTCGAGATCACGCTCCCCAAGGTGAAGGCGAAGGAGAAGAAGGTCAAGGTTGTGACCGTGCACTAAGTGGCCCGGATGAACGGGCCACGGAGAAGAATCAGCAACCGAATTCATGAAGGAGGAAAGACAATGAGTCTCATCAGACACACCCCGCGGGGCCTGACCCCCTGGTTTGACGACATGGATCGATGGTTTGATCTGGGATTCGTGCCGGCCCGGCGCGAGCCGTCCACGCGTACGTGGGCGCCTAGCGTCGACATCGCCGAGGACGACAAGAAGATCGTCGTTCGCGCCGACCTGCCCGGCGTCGAGGAAAAAGACGTCGAGGTCAAGGTCGAGGACAACACGCTCACTCTCTCGGGCGCGCGTAAGTATGAGAAGGAGACCGAGGAGGAGAATCTCCACCGCGTTGAGCGAGCTCACGGGTCGTTTCTGCGGAGTTTCACGCTGCCCGACACGGTCGATACCGAGAAGATCGGGGCCAAGTACGACAAGGGCGTGCTGGAGATCACGATTCCGAAGGTCGAAGTCGAGCAGAAGAAAGCTCGCGTGATTGACATCCACTAACCCGGTGAACTGGGGGCGGGCCGGGTTCCGGTCCGCCCTTCTTATCAAGGTTGGCGGCGCGTTTGGGACGACAGGATAAGATGAGAACGAACCGAGCCGTGACCGTCAGGGAGCGGTCACTAGCGATGCTTTAGTCCTGCCGGTGCTGTACGCCGACCCATAGCCGGGACGCCCGCTGTACCCTTTGGAGAAGCACTATGATTCGCTTTGACAAGTTCACACAAAAGGCGCAGGAGGCCGTGCAGCAAAGCCAGGTGCTGGCGGCCGAGCAGAGCCATCAACAGATCGACCCAATGCACCTACTGGTCGCGTTGGTCGAGCAGCCCGAGGGAGTCGTACAGGCCGTGCTCTCGAAGGTAGGCATCCAGCCCGGCGCGGTGGCTCAGGAAGCGCGTGGCAAGTTCGGCTCGATCCCGAAGGTCACCGGCGCCGAGGGCGGCACGCACATGGCGCCGTCGTTGAACGAGATCTTCCAGCAGGCGCACAAAGAGACCGAGCGCTTCAAGGACGAGTACGTATCGACCGAGCATCTCTTCCTGGCCATCTGTGGCCGCAAGAGCGATCCCACCGGCAAGCTTGTCAACCAAATGGGGGCCTCGCACGACGTGATCCTGCAGGCGTTGGTGAGCGTCCGCGGGACACAGCGCGTCACCGACCAACATCCCGAGGCCAAGTATCAGGCGTTGGAGCGGTATGCGCTCGACATGACCGAGGCCGCCCGCCAGAGCAAGCTCGACCCGGTGATCGGGCGCGACGAGGAGATCCGGCGCGTGATCCAAGTACTTTCGCGCCGTACGAAGAACAATCCCGTGCTGATCGGCGAACCTGGCGTCGGCAAGACGGCGATCGTGGAAGGCCTGGCGCAACGCATCATCGGTGGCGACGTGCCCGAGACGCTGAAAGAAAAGAAGCTCATCTCGCTCGACCTCGCCTCGATGGTTGCCGGCACAAAGTTCCGCGGCGAGTTCGAAGACCGCTTGAAGGCTGTGCTGAAGGAGATCGAGGAGTCACAGGGCCAAGTCATCTGCTTCATCGACGAGTTGCACACGCTGGTCGGCGCCGGCGCGGCCGAGGGGTCGATCGACGCAGCCAACATGCTCAAGCCCGCCCTGGCGCGCGGCGCGCTCCGCTGCATCGGAGCCACGACACTCAACGAGTACCGCAAGTACATCGAGAAAGATCCGGCGCTCGAGCGGCGCTTCCAGACGGTGCTGGTGCAAGAGCCGTCGGTCGATGACAGCATCGCGATCCTGCGCGGCCTGAAGGAGACCTACGAGATTCATCACAGCGTGCGCTACACCGATGCGGCGCTGATCGCGGCGGCGACGTTGTCGCACCGCTACATCAGCGACCGCTTTCTGCCGGACAAGGCCATCGATCTGATCGACGAGGCCGGCGCGGCACTCCGCATGCAGATCGACTCGGTACCGGTCGAGGTGGACCAGATCGAGCGCCGCATCACTCATCTTGAGATTGAAAAACAGGCGCTGCAGAAAGAGTCCAACCGGGCATCGAAAGAGCGCTTGCACACAATCGAAAGCGAGCTGGAAGAGCTGCGGTCGACGAGTTCGCAGCTTCGCGGCAAGTGGCAGTCCGAAAAGCAGCTTATCGACAAAGTGAAGTCGCTCAAAGAGCGTCAGGAGCAACTTCGCAACGAAGAGGAAGAGGCCACCCGCCGCGGCGATTTGCAGCGCGCCGCGGAGATTCGCTACGGCCAAAAGAACGAGATCGAGAAGGATCTGACTCAGGCCGAAGCGCGTCTCGAGGAGCAGCAGACCGACAGCAGCCTCCTGCGCGGTGAAGTCAACGAAGAGGACATTGCCAGGATCGTCGCCAAGTGGACCGGCATCCCCCTCACCCGCATGCTGGAGGGTGAGATTCAAAAGCTCGTCCACATGGAGGAGCGACTACGGAAGCGCGTGGTCGGACAGGACGAGGCACTGGCGCATGTGTCAAACGCGATCCGCCGCAACCGGGCGGGCTTGAGCGACCCCAAGCGTCCTATCGGCACGTTCGTCTTCCTCGGGCCGACCGGCGTCGGTAAGACCGAGATGGCTCGCGCGCTCGCCGAGTTCATGTTCGACGACGAGAGGGCGATGGTGCGCATCGATATGTCCGAGTACATGGAAAAGCACGCCGTCTCGCGCATGATCGGCGCGCCTCCCGGCTACGTCGGGTATGAAGAGGGTGGCCAGCTCACCGAGCACGTGCGGCGTAAGCCCTACTCGGTCGTGCTGCTCGACGAGATCGAGAAGGCGCACCCGGACGTGTTCAACGTGTTGTTGCAGGTGCTCGACGACGGACGGCTCACCGACGGCAAGGGCCGCACGGTGAACTTCAACAACGCGGTCATCATCATGACCTCCAACGTCGGCTCGGCTGAAATCAACGGCACCGACATCGGCTTCTCGCTGACTCACGACGACAGCGACAGCAATGACTCGGTGCGGCGCAAGCTGATGGAGGAACTGCGGCGTACGTTCCGCCCGGAGTTCCTGAATCGCATCGACGACATGATCGTCTTCAACCAGCTCGGGCGCGAGCACCTCGGCCGAATCGTCGATCTGCAACTCGAGTACCTAGGCAAGCTGCTCGAAGACAAGAAGATCGAGATCGAGGTGACGCCGGCCGCGAAAGACTTGCTGCTCGCGCAGGGCTACGATCCGCAGTTTGGCGCGCGCCCGATGAAGCGGGCTATCCAGCGGCTGATTCAGGACCCGCTAGCGATGGCCATCCTCAACGGCGACTTCGGCGAGGATGATGTGGTCGTCGTCGACCGCGAAGGTGACAAAGACGGCATGCGGTTTGAGAAGAAGGAGGCCGTGGCGGCTTGAGGCGTCGTGGTCCTCCGTTCGTAGGGGCGCGCCGCTGTGCGCGCCCTGACGGCCCGCCCGAACTGCTCTGTTACAACGATGAAGATAAGGAACCATCCTAATGTCCGCGCGTGAGAAGTCAATCGAGGTCACAGCAACCGAGTTCAAGGCGAAGTGCCTCGATCTGATGCGGGACCTCCATGATCGTAAGTACAACGCCATCCGCATCACGAAACGCGGCAAGCCCTACGTGAAGGTGATACCAGCGGACGAGGGCGAGGGGTCATTCTACGCTTGCCTCAAGGGCATGGCGAAGATTCACGGCGATCTAACCGAACCGACCGGCGGCGACTGGGAGGCTCTTCAGAACTAACCCGTGTTTCCGCCGGTTGCCTGCACGTTACTTTTGAGCGCCAACCAGGGAGCACCGAAGCCGACCGTCGCATCCTGTCGTATGGCGGTCGAGGGCACCTCGCGGTTTTGGCTTGTTAACAGGTGAAAGAGACTCAGATCCAGTGGCGACACCGGCAGCGATAGCAACATCTTCCAGCCCGCCCCCAAGTCCGTGGACGGCCAAACGCCTTGTCTCCCTCGACGTCTTCCGGGGCCTCACCATCGCGTCGATGGTGATGGTCAACAATCAGGTCGGCGCCGTCGCGTACCTCCAACTCCGGCACGCCTCTTGGAACGGCTGGACCTTCACGGACCTCGTCTTCCCGTTCTTCCTCTGGATCGCCGGCGTCGCCACAACGCTCTCGACCGCGAAGAGAGTGGAACGAGGCGACGACCGGCGCACCCTTCTCGGCCACGTCGTCCGCCGGGCGGCGCTGCTCTTTTTGATCGGCGTGGCCCTGAACTTCCTCCACCACCCGGACTTGGCGAGCCTGCGCATCCCCGGCGTGCTGCAGCGGATCGCGGTTTGCTACTCGATTGGTAGCACGATTTTCCTCTATAGCGGCACGCGGGGCAGGGCGGCCTGGCTGGTTGGTTGCCTCGCGGTGTACTTCGCTCTGATGCACCCCGGCGGCTACGAGGTGAACGAGAATTTCGCCGCCCGCGTCGACCGCCTTTTCCTCACCGGGCACATGTGGCGCTGCACCGGCACCTGGGACCCCGAGGGTATCGTTAGCACCTTGCCCGCCATTGGGACGTTCCTGTTCGGGATCCTCGCGGGTCAGTTCCTACGAACGGGCCGCGGCATCGCGGAGAAAGCCGTGTTGCTGATCCTGAGCGGCAACGTGCTGTTTCTGGGCGTGGCCATGGACGCGATCCAACCGATCAACAAAAGCCTGTGGACCGTTTCCTACACGCTGCTGACCGCCGGACTGGCCCACATTACCTTCGGCATCTGCTACTGGCTGATCGATGGCTGTGGCCGGCAAGGCCGGTGGACCCGGCCGTGGGTGATCTTCGGCGTCAACGCCTTGGCCGTGTACGTCTTCCACGGCGTGATGGGCTCCCTCGCGGGGCTTGGTGGTGAGGACGTTTCGGTGCGGTACGCCATCTACAACGTGTTGGAACCGGTGCTGGGCGCGGCCAATGCGTCGGTCGTCTATTCGCTGGTGCAGGTAGGGCTGAGCTTTGTGTTTGCGTGGGTGCTTTGGCGACGGCGGTGGTTCTTGAAGCTGTAGCGGTGTCGATCACTAGGGGCTGAACGGGGCCGGGCAATAAGGGCCGCGGATCTCAACACCGAGATCCGCGCTACGAGCTTGACACCATGGCGATATCGCACCGGCTGGCGAGGCGGTTGTAGTACGTTGATACGTTGAACGCGCTGGACGGAATTCGGGTCGTCGACCTGTCGCAAAACCTCGCCGGACCGCAATGCACGCAGATCCTCGGTGACCTGGGCGCCGACGTCATCAAGGTCGAGCCCCTGGGGGCCGACCCGGCGCGCGCCTGGGGGCCTCCTTTCTGGGAAGGTGAGGCCCCGCTATTCCTGGCAGCCAACCGCAACAAACGCAGCATCACCGTCGATCTCAAATCCGCCGGTGGCAGCGAAGTCGTCGAGCGCCTCGTCGCGTCAGCGGACGTCTTCGTGCAGTCGTTCCGGCTGGGCGTGATCGAATCGCTGGGCTTTGGGCACGAGAAGCTGCGCGCCCGCCGACCCGAGTTGATTTACGCGTCCATCACCGGGTTTGGCTCACAAGGGCCGCTTCGCGAGATGCCCGGATACGACCCCTTGATGCAGGCCTACAGCGGCCTCATGTCGATGACGGGCCATCCCGACGGGCCGCCGGCGCGCGCGGCCGGCGCGCTCATCGACATCGGCACCGGCATGTGGACCGCGCTCGGTGTCATGGCTGCACTGCGAGAGCGCGACCGAACCGGCCAGGGGGCTCACGTGGAGTCGTCGTTGCTTGACACCTCGCTGGTGTGGGTCAGCTATCACCTGATGAGCTATCTGGCAACCGGCAATATCCCCGGGCGCATGGGCTCCGCGTTCGCGATGATGACGCCCTACGAGGGCTTCGCCACCAAGGACGGGCAGTTGATGATCCTGGCGGGCAATGACGCGATCTTCCAGCGGCTGTGCGAGGCGCTGGGCATCCCGGAGGTGGCGGCCGATCCGCGCTTTAGCACGAACCCATCCCGCGTTGACCACCGGGACGAACTGACACCCATACTCGCCGCCCGCATCGTCGAATTCGCAACGGCCGAACTGCGCGCGCTGCTCGAGGAACACCGCGTGCCATGTTCGCCGATTCACGATGTCTCGCAAGTCGTTGACGACCCGCAGGTGCGGGCCGCCGGCATCTTCGAGCCCACCCCGCACCCGCGCATCCCGGACTATCGCGAAGTCGCGTTCCCGGTCCGCTTCGACGGCGAGCGCCCTGACCCACATCACCCGGCGCCGCTGGCGGGCGAGCACACTGCTGAGATTCTGAACGAGTTGCAGTACAGCCGCGAGCAGATCGACAGTTTGGTCGAGAATCAGTCCGTCGGCTTGCCGGACGCCCGCCGCTCGGAAGGCAGCAAGGCTCCGTAGATCACGCTGTTCACAGGAGTCGGCACATCGGAGTCTCGTCCGTAGCGAACGACGGTGCCGGTTTGAAACTCCAGCTCCGAAGGACGGCCCGCGCTGATGTCCCGCTGCATGGACGCGGTGGCATACGGCGGCAGGGTGTCGACCACACCCATCGCTTGGTCCACCGCGCTACTGTCAATTGCGACGTCGCGCCGCTGTCCGACTGCAACGACCTCCTCCATCGCCGCTCGTAGAATCCAGCGCGTTTCCGGCACCTCCCGCAGGAGGCCCGCCGGCTCGCGTACCAGCGCCCCAACGCCGCCGAGCGGTGCAATGAAGAGGAACTTCTTCCACATGGCGGCCGCAATGTCGCGGGAGGTGGCAACCGTCATGCCGCTTGTGGATTCGAAGGCGGCGCGGATGGCCTGCACTCTGTCGCTGAGCACTCCGCCCGTGCCTCCCGGCGTCAATTCCCCGAACACGATCGTTGGCTCCAAGCCCGCATGCTGGATTTTCCCATCCGCTGTCCTCGACGCGAGGATCCTGCACAATCCGCCCAAGACGCGGTCCGTGCCGAAAACATCCGCCAGAAGACTCGGCGCTTCAACGCCGTTCTGCAGCGGGATGACCGCTGTCTCAGGACCCACCAGAGGCGCGACCCACCGGCCGGCATCCACAACCTGCGGCGCCTTGACCGCGATGAAAACCACATCCACAGGGTCGGCACTGCTCGGGTCGTCCATCACCGTGGGCTTGGGGATTGCGAAGGTGCCTTGGACGCTGCTGACCTTCAGCCCGTCGGTCCGCAACCGTCTCGCCGCCTCCCCGCGCGCGACGAAGACAACGTCGATTCCGGCCTGTGCCAGACGGCCCCCGAAGTATCCTCCGACCGCACCCACTCCAACCACCGCGACGCGCATGATTCCCTCCAGCCATCCCGTGAACAAAGCCCGAACGTGAGTGCCTAGGCTAGTACACACTCCGGCCAACGGCAAGTTTCTCTTTGGAGGCAGCGCTCGCTGCCCGCGCAGGAAAGCCCTTTCCTTACGTCACTAAGCCTAGCCCAACTTCGTCACGGCGACGGTGATTTTGACGAATTTGGGTCTGCCAGCGAGTGTAAGTGATTGATACTGCGAGCGCACCGTCGCCAGAACCGATGTGTCGCCAGAACCGATGTGGTGGGCCTTGGGCGTTGGGCCTTGAGGTGTGGCGCAGACGCCTATGTCTGACGCATCGACCCTCGTGCCAATGCCTGGGCCACTGTTGGGCGAGGGGACCGGGGAGCCCCCCCTGTGCCGGTGAGAGTGCCGACACAGCAGGTCAAGGGCCCCGCGCCACCTGAGGCCAGGGCTCTCCGGGGTCGAATGCCACACCCGGGGGCGAGTGCTACACTGTGCCGCAAGCCATGAGGTATCGCACGGTCCCAGCGACGGACATCGAGGTCTCCTGTCTCTGCCTCGGCACGATGACCTTCGGCACGCCGGTCGGCAAGGACGAGGCGGCTCGAATCGTCCATTGGGCTCTCGACCACGGAGTTAACTTCATCGACACCGCCGATATGTATGAGGGCTATACCCGCTTTATGGGCTCGCCGGGGGGCAAGTCGGAGGAGTTCCTCGGCGAGGCGCTGCAAGGACGGCGGAAAGACGCCGTCGTGACTACCAAGGCCGGTAACCCGGTCGGGCCCGAGCCAGGCGATACCGGACTCGGCCGTGTGCACCTGACGCGGCAGATCGACGCCAGCCTTCAGCGGCTGCGGACCGACTACGTTGACTTCTATTTGCTGCATCGGCCCGATCCGGAAACACCGCTCGAGACCTCGATCGAGGTCATGGCGGGGTTGGTCCAATCGGGAAAGGTGCGCCACTGGGGTTTCTCGAACTACGAGGCCGACCAAGTGCGCGAGATGATGCACATCTGCGAGGAGAACTCCTATCCCAAACCCGTGGTCAGCCAGCCGCCCTACAGTTGGCTCAACCGCGGCGCTGAAGCCGAGCACCTGCCGCTTTGCCGCGAACTCGACATCGCCGTAACACCGTACCGTCCGCTGGAAGGCGGACTGCTGACGGGCAAGTATCGGCGGGGCGGCCCGTTGCCTGAGGGCACGCGCGCGACGGAGTCGAAGTGGCTGAGTCCGCCGGACGAGGAAGCGCACGGCCGCATCGAGGGCTTTGAACACGAGGCGCGCGCCGCAGGTTTGTCGCCGAGCCGCTACGCGGTGCGATGGTTGCTCGATCAAGCCGGTGTTACCTCGGTTGTTACCGGGGTCACGCGGGCTGAACAGCTTGAAGACCTCGCTGCGGCTTGCGCGTGAAGGGATCGGAAGACGGGCTCCTCTGCTTGGGCCCGCTCGCCTTTGGGAGAATAGGTCTTGATGCGTAGGTTTCTAGGACTGGGCCTGTTGGGCCTGCTTTGTTTCCCCCTTGCGGCACAGGACGCATCGGGTATGGCGGACTGGGTTCGGTCCCAGGGTGGTGTGGTCGAGAAGGATTCAGCCGGCAAGGTCATCGGCATCGATCTGACCTCGACGTGGGTCACCGATGCTGACATGGCGAGGCTGGGGCGGCTGACCCGACTCCGCAGGCTCGACCTCGCGTACACCAAGATCAGCGACGTGGGCCTGGAGCACTTGCGCGGCCTGAGCGAGGTGCTCGACCTGAACCTCTACTTCGCCGAGTACATCACCGACAGCGGCATTGCCCACATCAAGGGATGGACGCAGCTCAAACATCTCAGCTTGCGTGGCACGAAGGTAACGAGCCGCGTGTTCGATCACCTCAAGGGCCTCGAAAGCCTGCGTGCACTCGACATCTCGTCGACAGAGGTAACGGACGCCGGCTTCGAGAAACTCGCCTCTCTGCCCCATCTCGAGAAACTCGCCATCGGAAGTAACCGGATTCTGGGGCCGGGGCTGTCGCTGTTGAAGCTCCTCCCCGCGCTCAAGCATCTTGATGTGGGTGGCATCCAACGCGTCGATTCGGGTCTGTGGGGCATTGCGCTCAACGACAGTAACATGCACAAGATCGGCGAGCTGACCGGGCTGCGAACGCTCAAGCTCAATGGCGCCAACATCGCCGACCGTGGCCTCGACCGACCCGGACATGAACTGGCGCGGCGCAAAGAGCTGACGTCTTTGCCGAATCTTAAAGGTTTGGTCAACCTTCGTGGTCTCGTATTGAACCGGACGCCTCTGACTCGTCCGGCGCTCGATGCGCTGCGCGAGCTGCCTCAATTGCGGCACCTCAGCTTGGAATACGCCACGGGCGTCGACGATCAGGCCATTGCTGCGCTTCTGGTGCTGGAACAACTCGAAAGCCTGCAACTCTCCGGCACCGCGGTGACGGACGACGGCCTGCGACAACTCGCCGCGCTCGAACACCTCAAGGCGTTGCGTGTTGGCGGGACGGCCGTTACACAGGAGGGGGTCGAGAAATTCCGAGAGAGTCGCCCCGGTTGCACCGTAAGCTGGTGGCGTAACCTGGCCCGCTCGCAGCTCCACCGCGAGGCCACGCAGGCCCCGGGACGCTAAGCGATGGCGCCGGGACGGCCGGGCAAAGCCCTAGCGGACGTTCGGAAACAACTGCGAGAGCTGGGCAACCCGGGGCGAGCCGAACACTCAACGCGCTTTTTCAAGACAGGTCCCGGTGAGTACGGCGAGGGCGACCGCTTCCTCGGCCTCAAGGTGCCGGATGTGCGCGGTGTCTCACGCCGCTGCGGGGACCTGACGTTCGCGAATCTGCGACAGCTCCTGAAATCCCCGATTCACGAAGAACGCCAGCTCGCGCTGTTCGTGTTGGTCCTGCGATTCAACAAGGGCGACCCATCGCAGCAGAAGAAGATCTACGACTTCTACATCCGCAACCGGCACGGCGTCAACAACTGGGACCTCGTTGACGGCTCGGCACCCCACATCGTCGGCGGTTACTTGGCCGACAAGGACCGGTCGATCCTCCACCGGTTCGCCAAGTCGCGCGATCTGTGGGAGCGGCGCATCGCGGTCCTAGCGACTTATCACTTCATTCGCCACGACGACTTCGACGACACGATGCAGATCGCCGAGCGACTGCTCAACGACCGCGAGGACCTGATCCACAAAGCCGTCGGCTGGATGTTGCGCGAAGTGGGCAAACAGAGCGTCAAGGCGGAGAAGGCGTTCCTCGACAAGCACTATCGCGGCATGCCCCGCACCATGCTGCGCTACGCGATCGAGCGATTCCCCGAGCGCCAGCGGCAGCGTTACCTGAAGGGTACTGCGTAGGGGTTCAGCCGGTCACACATCCGCGAGGCGTTCGGTCGAGTCGCCGAACTGCTCGGGGCGGATGCCGAACTTGTCGAGCATCGATAGGAAGAGGCTGCACATCTTGCGGTTGGACTTTTCGAGGTAGTCGAGCGCCCGGCCGGTTTGCAATTGCCCGCCGGCGCTGCCGAGTAGTACCACGGGCAACTGTGTGGCGATATGCCTGCCCGACAGCATGCTCGAGCAATACATCAACATCGAGTTGTCGAGCACGGTTCTGTCGCCTTCCTGAATCGCGTCCAGCCTACGGGCGATGTAGGCGAATTGCGACAGGAAGAACTGATTCACTCTGAGGTAATCGCCGTCGTCGCGGTGCGAGAGTTCGTGGTGGCCGACATCGATGTCGAGATGCCGGAACAGCAAGTAGCTGTGATCGTTGTTGAGCTTCAGTGTCGAGACACGCGTGGTGTCGGTCTGGAAGCCCAGCACTAAGATGTCGCACATCAGGCGCATGTGCTCGGCGAGGTTCTGCGGAATGCCGTCCGGCGGACGCGGGACGTTAGGCTTGTCGAGCGTCGGCCGCCAGCCTTGCAACTCGCCCCTGCCGCCGGCATGTTCGATGCGTTGCTCGACCTCACGCACGGAGTTGAGATACTCGTCGAGCTTGTGTTGATCGCTCGAGCTGATGTTCCGCCGAAAACGATGAGCGTCGGTGAGCACCGCGTCGAGCACGCTCGTTTCTCCGCGTTGTACCTGGTCCTTGAACAGCCGGTCGAACGCCAGCGCGGGATAGAGTTCCAGCGGCGTCGGTGCGGTTGGCGAGCTCCACGAGATGTGCGAGCTGTAGAGCATCGAATAGTTCTTGTGAATGCCCGGATTCGATCGCTCGCAGCCGAGGACGAGGCTCCGCACCTTCGTTGATCGCCCGTACCGTTGCGCGACGACTTGGTCGATGCTCGTGCCGGAACGGATCGTGCCACCCGAGGCCAGCGGCGCGCCGGACAGCAGATTGCCGGTCTGTGAACTATGGATGTTGCCCTTGAGGGCTTCCTCGTTGTAAAGCCCGCGAATGAAGAGCAGCTTCTCGCGGAAGTCGGTCAGCGGCGCCAGTACCTGGCCAAGCTCCATCCGCTTGCCTTCGCCCTTGGCCCACCACTCGTCGCTTCGAAAACCGTTCCCCGAAAACAGCACGGCCAGGCGTAGGGGAGCCTGGCTGCCCGGCTTCTTGGCCTCGGTGGCGCCCCAGACAGGAAGCGACTCCATCCAGGGCACCGCCATCGTGACACCGAGGCCCCGCAGCACTGTGCGACGGGAAAGCAAGCGTGCGTTCATGTCCTGCCTAAATCATAAGCGAAAACGTGGATCAGAGATCGTGCGACCCTTGCGCGCCACCAATCACGCGACGGGGGCCGCAGCAACAACTCGATCCCTCACCGTCCGTACCCAACAGCGAAAGTGCCCTAAAGTCGGGTAGTTGGTACGGGTCGTCAGCGTCCAGATCCACCTGATAGCCGAGATCCGACAGCGATGCGATCGACATTCGGCTGATGGGGTTAACCCCTCCGTTAAGTCGCCCCGTGAGTAGTTCGCGGCCGAATGTACTTTCGCGCCAGTGTGAATCCGCGGTACCCCGACCGCCTCGGTTGGCGACCGGAACGGGCGTTGGTTGATTTGTGCCCAGCAGCACGCCGAACTCGACCATCGCGTTCTCGCCCAGGAATACCGGATTGTTCGAACCCGCACCAACCAGCACTCCTCGACTCCGCCAGATGGTCGAACCCGCACCAACCAGCACTCCTCGACTCCGCCAGATGGTCCCGTGGCCGAGAACGTGGCCCATCTCGTGGATGATCACATTGAGCAGGCCTTCCCTCTCCAGACTGTCGAGGTCGAACGTGTCGAATTCCATAATGCCGCTGGAGGGAAGACCGTTGGCGTGAAAGCCCCTGGGGCCGGCTCGTCCCAGCACATTTCCGTTGGCATCGCCGGCCCCGTCAATCGGAACGCCGTCGGCATCAATTACTACCCTCAGTTCAGTGCCGTCCGTGGCGCCCGTGATGATTTCGGACCAACGACTTGCGGCGGCGGAGAACACCTGCCGCTGCGAACTACTTAGGCCGCCTCCGAAATTGAAGGCAATCGAGAAGCCCGTGTCGGTCGCAGGCTCGCTTGTGAAGCCGAGCGTCCATCTGATCAGAAAGCCCCCGTCTTGGAAGGCCCTGTCGTCGATTTCAAGCGTCCAGTTACCGTTCGCATCAGCTCCGTCGAACGTGCTGAGGGGCTCAGCGGGACGAAACCGACCCTGGAACGGGGGACTCGCCCGGGTAATGGACGAGGTCGAACGGTCGTCGAACACGGTGCCGATGAAATGGTTCCCGCTGCCACCCTCCCGGTTGACCAAGACAACTCGACGGCCGTCCGGGCTCGTTAGGGCGATCACGAGATCGCTAGTGAACGTGTGGAGGATGTCGCAGGACACCGTCACGCCGCTAATGGTGCCTGTCACGCCGGCGACGCTAGTTGGAGAGCTTACTCTGGTCGGAGCGCCGGGGTTTATGCGGGCAACCGTATTGTTAGGGAATTCCTGTCTCATATCGATCTCCTTTGCGGGGTCTGGATGATCTTCGGAGGGTGGTGCTGGACAGGTATTGTACAACTCCGAGGAGAGTTTTGCACCTTAAAACGAAAAAATGCCGCGGATGGCCCAGCCGAAGGTCTATGTTGAACACCACTTGCTGTTCCACTGGATCGTGAAAGGTCGCTTCAGTGAGAAGTGCCGGGAGGGCCGGCCGGTGGCGAACTGCGGATCGTCGACGCCTTCAAGCGGGCGCAGCGGCTAACCCCTTCGCGGACGCAGCCCGCGTCAACTCCCAGTGTTCGGCTGATGCCGGTGTCGTGCTGCTCACATCAGCCGGCGGGGCTCGGAGACGCTCCACTGCTTCTGAAAGAACGGGCGGCCGTTTTTGGTGACGTTCAGGTCGATCACCAAATGAAACGCATCGCGGGTGGCGCGGATCGAGCTTTCGCCCACAACCTTGATCTCGTCCCCGTTGCGTTTGTACACGTAGGTGTGGGTTCCCACGATGCTCGCGCGGTCCGGGCGGTTACGGTCGGCGGTCGCGTGGAACTCGCCGGAGCGGAAAAGGGAGCCGAGGTTGTCCTCGAGCACAACCGTCCCGGTCCGCTTGTTCGTGACCGTTACCGTTCCCGAGATCTGGTCGACGATGGTCTGCTGAGACGGCTGCTCGCCGTAGGACTTGACGATGGTTGCGAGATGCGGCGCCGGCAGGAATTGCGGCGGTGGGAGCTTTGATTCGGGCACCACCGGCAGGACGATGCGTGAGGCGTACGGCCCGCCTCGATGCACGCGGTTGGTCGCCTCATAGGGCGTGGGCCAGAGGTTCGGGAAGTCGGCCCCCGACACCGCGAGCCGCAGCCGGTGTCCTTTTTTGACGACCCACCCGGTGGGAAACATCGGAATGTCTAGCTCATAGATTTCGCCCGGGACCATGGGCGCGGGCTTCTTCAGGGCGTCGGCAAGGACGCCCCGCCGCGTGCCGTTCAGCGAGCCGTCGACGATCAGAGCGGAAGAGCCATCCTCGGCCACCTCGGCGATCTTGGCCACAAACGTTGCAACCTTGGCCGACGACGACCCGTGCAAGATCACCTTCGGCCAGCCGAGGATACGCAGGTCTTCCTCGAGAGGCTCGGTGGTATACGTAAGCGAGAGTGCCTCGTCGGGACGCTGATCGTCGGGAAGGTAGAAGCTCATGCCGCCGGCCGACCAGTAGCCGTTAGCGGTTCCGACGGTGGGGATGTACTCGAACTCGTCCGCTCCCTCGTCAGTCTCGGCGTCGCGCGTTAAGCGCCCCTCGGCCGCCAGGTAGAAGGTCAGCTCGGTGGTTTCCCGCGGCGTGATGTCGTTGTCGTTGCGCCAGTGGCCGGGCGTCGGGTCGAGCGTTCGGTCGGGCTTCGCGTAGCGTTGCATGTAGACCTGCACTGGTGGCTCGTCCATGAAGCCGGTGTCCTCGCTGCGCAGGTACTGGGCGAAGAAGCGCGCTATCTCGTTGAGGTGATTGATGCGCGGCCCCGGCACGGATTGGTGAGGACGCTGGTGCACCCATGGCCCCATCAGCATCTTCTTGGGCGTTTTGACGTTCTGGAAGACACGCATCATGGCGTTGGCGTAGCCGTCCCGCCAACCGGCGATCACGTAGACCGGGCACTGAATGCGGTCATAGTCGGGCCGCAGCGAGGCCCCGTGCCAGTAAGGATTGTCGAGCTGGTTGCGGAGCCACTTGATCAGGTAGGGCTCGTTCTTCTCAAGGCGCTCGCGCCAGATTTCGGCCCAGCGCGGACCGGCCAGCTCGGGCAGTGGCGGTACGGCGTTCATCCCCACCATCGAGCCGCCGTAGGTGCCTACGTCGTAATACATGCGCATGTTGCCGCCGCGGGTGTAGTGGCAGTCGTCGGTGTAGCGGTAGTCGGTGGCGTACATTGGCGCAATGGCCTTGAGCGAAGGCGGGCGGTTCATGGCCACCTGAATCGACGTGAACCCGCCGTAGGAGGTGCCGAACATGCCTACGTTGCCGTTCGAATACGGTTGGCGCGCGAGCCACTCGACGGCGTCGTAACCGTCCTCCTGCTCCTGCGGGACGTACTCGTCGGTGTTGATGCCGTCGGACCCGCCGGTGCCGCGCACGTCGAGGCGCACGCCGATGAAGCCACGCTCGGCCAGATACCAGTGCTGGTTGTGCCCGCCCCGCGAGACGTCGTCCTTGCGGTAGGGGTGGTACTCGATCAGGACGGGGAAGCGCCCCTCGGCGTCGGGCCGGATGAGGTCGGCGGAAAGGTGCTTCCCATCGCGCATCGGAATCCTGACGTTGCGCTCGATGCGGACTTTGTATTTGGGCTCGATCATCACGGGCTCAGCGCCGGTGGCGGGGTTGATCGTGAAAATCGTATAGGAAAGCCATAAGGGCAGCCCCAGGGAAAGCCATCCTGGGAGCCAAAGAGCGGTCGCAACCAGCCGAAGTCGTCTCATAACGGCATCGACGATAGCAAGCCGCTTCCTGTCTGGCAAGAAGGTCCGTTCAAGGCGGGGACACGCAGATTCTTCGCCGCGGGCTCTTGACGTGGCAATCCGCCTCGGCTATCGTAGGTGGATTGACTCTGCCACCGCCGACGAGGAGGCAATCAGGAGGCCTTCCACTGGAAGCCTCCTCTTCCCCTCGCCCAAGCCGCGGCGATGCGTCTAGGTTGATTCTCTGACGGGGGTAGAAGTACTTTCGGTCTGGCCAAAATAGCCCTTCTGCGCTATTGCCGCCCGCGCCATCCCGCCCGATACTTCCTTAAGGAACCCTGATAACTCCTGCTGCGTCCCCATTGATAGGGAGCGAACGTTCAAGCGATAATGGCCCAAGTGGGGTATCCATTTGACTCAGGTGACCACAACATACTGTGGTTGGCCATTGGCGGCCCCCGGAAAGGCTTGCCGATAGCACCACGTTTCCAAGCCTGCGATGGCCATGGCGCGTGCGTAATCCTTGATCGGCCCGAAACGCAGCCTCGTGGCCCAATTGCCTGCAGACCGGCGTCTGGCGCCCCAGGGTGCATTCTGGGTGCAGTGTGCTGGCGTCCATGGATCGACCAAACCACAACGCCTAGGGGCTACCTGAGTCAAGTGGATACCCCATATGGCCCAAAACAATTTATTGCAGAAATGTTTCAGGTCTCTGCCCGGGGAGGCTTGCCGGCGGGGCTTGAAACGGTGGTGGTTGCGGATTGCTTGACGCGCGCCCCACGAATGCTCCCCAGGGACGACGACTCCCTGGGAATCTTGAACTACTGCCGATGAGCAGAGACGAAGACAATGACACACAATCTGGAAAGCTACGAACCCTCCTTCACGCGGACCGCCGACGACTATCGTCCGTTCATCGGATCGGTCCGGGTGGAGCAGTTGAAACGCTTGGCCGGCGCCTGCGAAGGAAGGAGCTGGGTCAGCGTAAACTCGACCTTGCAAGGCGGGGGCGTTGCGGAGAAGCTCCGCAGCGTTGTGCCGCTGGCCCGCGGGCTGGGCATCGACGCCCACTGGTGCGCGATCAAGGGCCGTCCGGAGTTTTTCCAGATCACTAAAAAGTTTCACAACCTTCTCCAGGGGGTCGAGCGGCCCATCTCGCTCGAGGAGATCTTCGGCGAGTATCTCGACACGATTGAACAGAACGCCGAGAACGCCTACATCAGCTCGGACATGATCGTCCTGCACGATCCGCAGCCCTTGGCCTTGACGGCGGCGGGCGTACTGTCGGGCCACGTGATCTGGCGCTGCCACATCGATACGTCGGAGCCGAATCGGCTGCTTTGGCGAGCGCTGCTGCCTTACATCAACCAGTGCGCGGGGGCCGTCTTCACGCAACCCGAGTTCGTGGGGCAGGGCGTGCGGAAGCCGGTGTACGAGATCGCGCCCTGTATCGATCCGCTGGCGGAGAAGAACCACGACTACTCCGACCGCGAGGCGCTCGACATCCTGACGCCGCTATTCAACGAGCACAATATCGATCCTGACCGGCCGATCTTGGCGGCCGTTTCGCGCTACGACATCCACAAGAACCAGGCTACGATCATCAAGGCCTTCAAGAGACTGCGCGAGGAGAGGACGTACGCGGAGCCGCCCTATTTGATCTTTCTCGGCAACACCGCCTCAGACGACCCCGAGGGCGGCGCGATGCTCGAGTCGCTTCAGCAGGAGGCCGGCGATGACCCCGACATCCGTTTCTTGGTCAACGTGGCGAACAACGATCAGGTCGTGGGTGCGCTCGCCCACTTGGCGCGGGTGTTCGTTCACATCTCAACCCGCGAGGGGTTCGGGCTGGTGGTCTCCGAGGCGCTGTGGCAGGGGACGCCGGTGATCGGCTCCACCGCCGGGGGTATCCCGAAGCAGGTGGTCGACGGAGTCACCGGTTACCTCGTCGAGCCCAAAGACGTTGACGCTGTCGCGCGGCTGATGGCGCGTTTTCTCGACGATCCGCACGAAGCGGCGGCGCTCGGGGAACGCGGCCGGGAGCATGTCCGCGACCACTTCCTCATGCCGGAGTTGGTTTCCCGGTACTTGACACTACTGCGGCATTACGTCAGTGAGGATCATGAGCCGCCCCATTTCCTGATTAACATGAATGGCAACGGGCGGTCACGCGCGAACGCCAGGGTGGTAGCCCGCGTTGCCGGCCAGAGCCCCAGCAACGGCGCCGTCAAGCGGCACGCTGAAGAGTCTCTGTCTGACAAGTCGGAGAGCCGCCCTATTCGAACGCTGCCGTGATGCCTTCCTGGCTGCAGTTCTCGCCCGCGCAAACCTGGATAGATACGACACCGCTTGGGTTGTTCGTCGGTACGACGTTCCACTGGTTGACGCCGCAGACCAAGCCCGGCGCCGAACCCGCGTACGGCAACTGCGCCTCCGCTCCGTCCACTAAGGCGCGCTGAGGCAGTGTGAGTCGAGGGAACGGCTCGGCGCCCGGCGCCAGTTCGCCGTCGGGGCAAGGAACGTCATTCGGACCACCACCGGTCCCATAGACAACGATGAAGCTGTCGGAGGGATTCTCCGGTCCGTTGACCGTGAAGTTGGGGTTGAGGATCGCTCCCTGCCCGAACCCCTGTGCGTTCAGAGCGAAGAGGGCCGGATTCGCCTCCGCCTCGGTGAATCGCACCCGGTTGGAACGCTGCCCATCAACCTCGACTTCAACGATCACCTCTCCCGGAGGCCCCTTGGCGGGCATCGAAGACGGGACCACGGCGCTCACCTGGTTGAGAGATGTCGCAACCATCGGTCCCGGCACGCCATTGAAGAGGACACGAGTCGGACCGAGTTGGGTCGTTACCTTGCCGTCGTCGTCGAGAGTGAGGCCGATGGGGGTTTCCGGGCCGCCCCGGGCGATGAAGATCGTCATGATCTCCTGAGGAGCAATGCCGGACGTTCCCCGGAAACCGAAATCCGCCGCGCCCAGAATGGCGTTGCCCCGCAGCAGAGGGATAAACACCTCGATGATGAAACCGTCGGACTCACCTCCGCCGGGCGTGGGCTGAGGCGCGTTTTCAGTGACGGGGAAACCACGTGAGCCAGTCCCTTTCGCAGCCGACGAGGTGCTGTCAATAAAACTCGTCTGGCCGACGATCACATCATTGCCGCTCGCTGTTGTTGTTGCATCGAGGGCGCGGTCCGCATCCTGTCCTCCGAACTTTGGACGAGCTACTTCGGGGGCTGGCAGCAGGTTCGTCCAAGCAGTGGTGTCGCCCGACTCGAAGCCGTCGGAGAAGATCAGGGCGGGGTCGGTCGGTTCATCCAGCGCGGGGATGGTGTGGCAGTTCTTCTCGATAAACCCCTCGAAGCCCTCCCCGGGGTCTGTTTGGAACGCATTGTCGGAAATGTCGAAGTCCAATTCCGCTAGGCCAAAGAGTGTCAAGCAACCGCTCGCGGGGTCGTAAACCATCTCGGCGAGTAAGTCCGTACCGGACCCGCCGACCCACTTGCCGGCAATCGCCCCGGTCAAGGTCGAATTAAGAATGGCGACAAACGGTGTAACGCCCCCGGGGTTCGGTTCTTCGAACGGAACTCCGCCGATATCCGGAATGGGTGCAGTCTCGGATTGAGAAGCCACCGAGATGACCGGAAAGAAGGTCGGGTCCACGTCGGGGTCGGTCTGCTCGATCGCCGTCAACCGAGCCATGAATTCGTCGCCGTCGGCCCCCAGGTAGGTGCTAAAGCCGTCTTCAAAGCTGAAGGTGTCGTCGAGGGACAAGTCGATTGGGTCGAGTATTTCAAGGAAAGCATCGGTGTTCTGTCCCGGGTTCGGCTGTGGCAAGATAGCATCGGCCGGCGCGGCCCTGTCCTTCGAGTCCCCGTAGTCGATCTTGCCGACTCTGGTTCGTGGGCCCACCCGCACCACCACCACGTCGCCTCCGAGTTCCCGGCCGCTTCCTCCGAACAGGCCGGCGAACGCCTTCACGACCGAGGGCGTCTGGCCGGGCCTGTTCAAACAGTTCGTGAGGACGAAGCCGTCCGCGGGGCCGCTCAGCTCGCTGCGGCCAAATGGAGTGCTCGGGAAATCGGTGGAGTCGGTGACTCCGAAATTGAAAGTGCACCAGAGGGGGAGCTCGTTACCTCCGGAGCGGACAACGAGTTCGAGTGTTTGCCCCGCCGCGGTGGTGCCGTCCTCGCCGTTACCACCGAACGTTGTCGAGTACTGCATTTGCGGTTGAGTGGTTCGCGGCGGTCCCTCGAAGATCGCCCCACCGCCGCTCTCCGGGGACAGCGCGGAGGCTATATCCAGCCGCAGCACTGTGAAGAACAAGTCTGTCAACCCGCCCCCGTATTCCGGCTGCTCCGCGTCGGGCGTAACGGGGAAATCCGCCGACCCGGTGGTGCCGACCAGGTGAATGAGGCCCTCATCGTCGATATTGATCGTGGTGGGCGTCTCTCGCCCAGAGCCCCCGATGAAAACCAGGTTCTTCATCACACGAGCGAAGGCGGAGCCCTTCCCTTGTACCTGGACGTACTCGGCGACGAACATGTCAATGTCGCCCGCGATAGGTGGCGGATCACCCCCGCCGGGCGCCGGGAAGTCGGGAGAGTTCGTCTGGCCGACCACCCAGATGTTATCTCCCAGAGCGGCGACACCGAGAACGCTGTCAAAGCCGCTGCCACCGACGAAGGTTCCCATCTCGAGGCCGGGATCGATGATCAAGGGTTGGCTACGGTCGTACGGCCCGAGTGCGAAGCCGGCGCCACGGGCGCCGCGTCGCTCGAAGGCGGCAGCCACTTGATGCCTCTCTCCGTCGAAGTCTTGGTAGACAAAGGGCGTTGAGACGATCAGGTCCCCGGCGGTGGTCTCGAGAACAAGGTCTCCTTCGTCGCCGGACTTGATCTCGGCGACTCCGGTAAAGGTTAGTTCGATCGTGGACGGGTCCACACCCGGCGCAACGATGAAGTCGTATTCCACCCGGTTGGCTTTGTCGTAGTACACAAGGTCCACGCCCGGATAGGTGTCGCGATAGAGCACCCGCGAGTAGTTACCGACGCCGGCATGCCAGCGGGAGGGGTCGTCGCCGAGGAAGTAGGTGGTTCGCAGCGGCAGTCGATCCTCAAACTCCGCGGTCGCTTCGAGGTTCGCGCCACGCAATTCGATTTCGACATCAGCCCACTGGTGGTCTGTGGCGTTGTTCAGCCGGACATAGATTCGGCCGGCCCCGATCAGGACCGTGGAATCGCCGCGACGTACGGCGGCATCGAAGGCAGGGTCGAATTGTCCGGCGTTTTGCTCGAAGCGAACTTCACTCGCTGGGCCTGAAGGCAGAGGGACGCTGCTTCCCCCGCTGAGCGAAGCGACGCCAAGACAAACGCCGGCAAGGAGCAGAGTGACGTCGATTCTGCGAAAACGAATAGCCGCGGGCATAACGGTCTCCTTTGGGTACGTCAGCAATTCACTGCTAAAGTGCCTCGGATGGTTAAAACACCAGTAACATAGCACTCAAGACGGGCGGGCGCTAGACAATTGACAAGCTCGCGCGGAATGGAGGAGGCCCAGGTGGCGATCGATATCGCGGACACCGACTGGGACCGCCGACGCTTTGTGGCGGCGGCTTGTAGACGGGGACCCTTCTCATTACAGGCGATTCCAGCTTCGAACCCCCGTGATACGATCCTGACTAGAACGCGACACGTCTCATGGCGTCCTCCTTCGAACCCCAGCCGGGCCTCGCCCGGCCCGACGCCCGCGAGCGAACGGCCCGCTCGGGCCACATGCAGATGCTGGTCGAGCGGGTCCGCCAACTGGAGGCCCGCCTTCGAGAGGGCGGCGGCGCGGCGCGGGTCGCCAAGCAGCACGGCGCCGGCAAGCTGACCGCCCGCGAACGCGTCGAGAAGCTCGTCGACCCGGACTCGCACTTCCTGGAGATCGGCCTGCTGGTCGCATGGGACCGCTACGACGGCGGTGCGCCCGCAGCAGGCGTCGTAACAGGCGTAGGCTACGTCAGCGGACGCCCCGTGGCAATCGTCGCCAACGACTCGACCGTCAAGGCCGGGGCCTGGTGGCCCGAGACCGTTCCCAAGATCGTGCGCATGCAGGAGATCGCCATGCGCTGCCGGATCCCGATCCTCTACTTGGTTGATTCCTCGGGTATCAACCTGCCGTTCCAGGAGAGCATCTTTCCCGGGCAGTACGGCGGGGCGCGCATCTTCTACAACAACTCGCTGATGCGCCGCGTCCTCAAGGTGCCGCAGATCTCGGCCGTCATGGGACCGTGCATCGCGGGCGGCGCGTACCTGCCCGCACTCTCCGACGTGATCATCATGGTCGAGAAGACCAGCTTCATGGGCCTGGGCGGACCGAACCTCGTCAAGGGTGCGATCGGCCAAACCGTCGACGCCGAATCGCTCGGCGGCGCTGCCATGCATACCGAAATCAGCGGCGTCGCGCACTACAAGGCCCGTAACGACGACCATGCGATCGAGATGATCCGGCAGATGGTGGCCGACCTGCCGCCTCGGCCCTGCACGCCGAAGCACGACGCGTCCGCGCCTCTTCTCGATGAAACGGAAATTTACTCCGTGCTGCCGGCGGACCATCGTCTGCCTTACGACGTGCAGGAAGTGCTCTTCCGTGTCATCGACCGCGAGGGCTACTTGGAGTTCAAGGCGGACGCCGCACCCGAGGTTCTCTGCACTGACGCCCGCATCGAGGGACGGCCTGTCGGCATCGTCGGCAATCGGCGTGGCTTCTTGCGGGGAAAGAAGGCGCGTGTGGGGGCGATCATCTACACCGAAAGCGCGCGCAAAGTGGCGGAGTTCGTTGAGCGTTGCGACCGTACCGGAGTGCCGCTGGTGTACTTGCAGGACGTGACCGGCTTCATGGTGGGTCTGGAGGCCGAGCAAAGCGGCATCATCCGCGCCGGGGCCGAGATGGTCGAGACCATGGCCTGCACGCGCGTGCCGAAGATTGTCGTCACCCTGAGCCACGCTAGCGGCGCAGGCTACTACGCCATGGCGGGACAGGGGTTCGATCCGGACTTCATCTTCAGTTGGCCGACGGCGAGGGTGGGCGTTATGGAAGGCGAGTCGGCGGTGCAGGCCCTCTACGCGGCCGAGTTGGAGCACCTCAAATCGCAAGGCGAGGCCGTCAGCGCGGAACTAGCGGAAGCCATGGACCGAACTCGCGCCGACTACGAGCGTTGTCTCGATGCCAAGTGGTCGGCGGCTCGTGGCCATGTCGATGCTATTCTCGACCCCAAGGATACTCGGCAAACCATTGCTTTGTGTTTGGATGCGACGGCGCACGCGCAACCGTTGATCCGGCCGTGAACCGGCCAGCCAGGACCGCCACCGATGCCACTCCTACTTGCCCTACTCCTACTGACCTTCGCGTCGCTCCTGGCCAGCGCTCAAACTACACCAATCGAGATCGTCTCGCGCGCCTTGGTGTTCGAGCATCCTCACGCCGACCCCTACGACCTCAATAACCGCCATGGGTTCAACCACGGCCCCAGCGTGACGGTGCTACCCGACGGCCGCCTTGCATGCGCCTGGTTCTCCGGGCCGTTCGAGGCTTCCGTGCATCAGGCGATTCTGGGCTCCTACTCTTCCGACGGCGGCAAGACCTGGACGCCTGCCGAGGTGTTCAACGACTTCCCGCGCACGTCCGACTTCGATCCGGCGTTTGTCAGCAGCCGCAACGGAACGTGGCTGTTCTTCTCCGAGGGCCGTTGGAACCGCTACCCTTTCGTGCGGGGCGAGAAGCAGGGCGAGGTCGGCGTCGATTCCTTCCAGATCTACTTCCGCGTCACTGACGGCTCGGCGAAAACTTGGGGCCCGCCGCAAGCCGCCACGGTAGAGCCCGGGTATAACTGCCGTACCAATGGCATCGAGCTTACGACGGGCGAGCTGCTTTTGCCGGTCTACAAGCTCGCCGGGGGACACGCGGGGGTTCTGAAGTCCGGCGACGGCGGCCGCACCTGGAAGCGTTATGGCGACGTGACTACCCCGGCCGGACAGGACGAGCCCACCATCGCGGAACTCAAGTCCGGCGCCGTGCTGATGGTGTTGCGAACCGGCGGCGGCCGCCTCTGGAAAGTTGCCTCGGAAGACAAGGGAGAAACGTGGGGCACGCCGGTCCAGACCGACCTCGTCGCCGCGCGCGCCTCGCACAACTTGTTTCGGTTGCGCGACGGACGCATCGCGCTCACCCACGACGCGTCTCCGCCGCCCCATCGCACGCCGCTGACATTGCGTGTCTCCTCCGACGACGCCGAGACCTGGTCGGCGCCGGTCACGCTCGCCGAGGTGGCGATCCCAGCCGAGGGCGACGCGGTTTGGGGGCGGCAAGTCACCTACCCATCCGTCACGCAGCTCGACGACGGAACGCTGGTCGTCGTGTGGGCAAGAATCGCGCTAGGCGACGAAGAGCAATGGGGCGACATTTGGTCTGCCCGCGTCCGCGTCCGGTAACACCGCGCGACGAGAATGTAGGAACACGGCATGCCGTGCTCGTGGCGCGGGCCTCCTGGCCTGCGGCGTCGACCTCCGGGTCGACGTTCCTGTGAGCCCTGCACGGGAGAAGACCGGCGAGGACGCCGGCCCTGCCCGCCAGGAGGCGCGCGCCACACCTGAGCTGCTTCGTTAGACCAAACACAGGTACAGGGCGCTGCCACAACCTCATGCTATGCTCGGGTCTCAGCTCCCCCCCCGTCTGCGCGGAAACGCTCGCCGCGCGCATCGCGTCTCTCGATCAACGACCATGAGTTCACACGTGTACCCTCGACGCGCCGCCGTCGCATCTCTCCTCGCCGCGGCCCTGCTGCTCATCAGCTCGCTTCCCGCCACTGCCCAAGACTCTGCGATTGCCCCCGAGCGCGCCGACAAGCTGTTCGCCAAGGTGGACGGCATGCTCGCCATCCTGAGCGAGATCACGGGCCTCGAACTCCGTAAGCCCATCGACCGCGAGCTGATCACCCGTAACGAAATCCGCGAGCTTGTCGAGACCCGCATCGCCGAAGAAACTTCACCCGAAGAGATCCGCCTCGACGAACTGTTTCTCAAGCTTTTCGGATTCGTCAGCGATGACTTCGACCTCGAACAACAACTCGTCGACGTTTTGACCGAGCAAGCCACCGCGCTCTACGACTTTAAGACGCGCAAACTTTACCTCGCCACGTGGACGCCCGAGGACATGCAGGAGTTCGCGCTCGTCCACGAACTCGCGCACGCTCTTGCCGACCAGCACTTCAACCTCGACAAATACCTCAAGAAGTCGAAAGGCGCCGATGGCGACGTCGCGCGCTCGGCCGTGATGGAGGGGCAGGCGTCGTGGCTGATGACCGAGTACGTTTTTCAGGAGACAGGCAGGTCACTGGCGACCAATCGCATAGCGGCTATCGCGGCGGCCGGCGCCTCCCGCTTTGAAGCAGAGAAGTATCCCGTCTTCTCCGCCGCGCCGCTCTTCTTGCGAGAGACGATGCTGTTCCCCTACGTCGAAGGACTGCTCTTCCAGCAGGCGGTAGTCGAGAAACGAGGCAAGGCCGGATTCCGTGAGGTTTTCGAGCGCCCGCCGCTCACCTCGCAGCACATCATGGAGCCCGAGGCCTACTTCGCCCGGCGCAAGGCGGCGCACCCGCCGCTGCCGAAAGCCAAGCCCGGACGCGGCTTCAAGAAAGTGGCCCGTGGCGAGATTGGCCAACTCGACCATCACGTCCTTCTCAAGCAGTACTTCTCCCAGGACGAAGCCGACTCCCTATCGCCACAGTGGCGCGGTGGCCATTACCGCATCCTCGAAACCAAGGTCAAGGACCGCGCCGTTTTGGTCTACGCCTCCCGCTGGCAAGACGCCGAGGCGGCCGCGCGTTTCTTCGACCTCTACAGCCAAGTGTGCAAGAAGAAGTGGCGATCAGCGGTGTTTGAAACCGAGACACCGCAGCGCGTCACTGGCGCTAGCGAAACCGGCAGGTTCGTTCTCACGCTACGCGGTACCGTTGTCAGTAGCATCGAAGGACTGCCCGATGATACATTGAAGGCTCACTCGGCAGTCAAAACTGAATCCGCCCAAACCGTTGCACGAAGGTAACAAAAAGTCCATGCGAATTCTAAAGCCTGCTCTCATCACCTTGCTTGTGCTGTTGATCGCTTCGGCTTTGCCGGCCGGAGAGGTCCCGCGTCCGGCGCCACCTCTGAAGTTCACCACGATCGACGGCCGGAACCTGTCGCTCGAGCAACTGCGCGGCAAAGTCGTTGCGGTGATGTTCTTCTACACGACTTGCCCGCACTGCCAGGAAACGACGAAGATCCTGAATCCGCTTTACGCGAAGATGAAGTCGCGCGGCCTCGAGATCGTAGGGCTGGCGATCAACCGCTCCGCGGCCACGGACCTCGCGACGTTCCAGCAGACGTACCAGGTGCAGTTTCCGCTATCGATCTCCAGCCGTTTCGAGTGCACGCGCTTCGCCGGGCTTTCGGTGATGGCGAAGTTCTACGTACCTTACATGTTCCTCCTCGACCGCCAGGGCAACATCCGCGGCGATCACCCCGGCACGGACAAAGCATTCTACGGCGCTCTAGCGAAGAACATCGAGGCGGAACTGGAGAAACTGCTGGCCGAGTCCGCCAAGGGAAAGAAACCCAGCTAGGACGCGCATTTTGCCAACAGCCCAGCGGTCTCACCGAAGCTTTTCCCGTGCCGTCCGGGTAGCGGCCCTGTCGCTAGTCAGCCTCGGCGCGCTGGCCGCCGCCGAGCTTCCCCGGCCGGCTGTCGGCTTGGAACTCGAGACCGTGACGGGGGAGATCGTCGACCTCGACCACCTCAAGGGCAAGGTCGTGGTCGTCATGTTTTTCTATTCGACGTGTCCGTTGTGTCACGAGGCAACGCAGAATCTCAACGTGATCTACGAGGAGTGGAAGTCCCGCGGCCTCGAGATCGTCGGGATTGCCGCGAATGACTCAGCCAAGACCGACCTGCCGAAATTCGTCGACGAGTTCAACGTTCGCTTCCCCGTAGCGGTAGGCGACCGCGCGATGTGGGCCCGCGTCGGCGGGTTCTCGGTGGTGAAGCGTCCGCCCTATGTGCCCCACATGCTCTTCATCGACCGCAAAGGGATGGTGCGCGAAGAGCACGCCGGCACCGAGCGCAATTACTACAACGGCCGCAACCTCCGCCTGATCCTCGACAAGTACTTGAAAGAATCGTAGAAGGTTTTTGGTTGGGTGGGAGCCCGGAAGCCGGCATTGTCATTCTCACTCACCCCAGCACGGACCCCGGTCATCGCCGGGAATTGGAAGATGTTCAAGACCGTCGAAGAGACGGTCAGCTTTCTTGAAGAGTTCCGGACTCTCGTCGAAGACGTCAGCCATTGCGAAATCATCGTCGCCCCGCCGTTCCTGGCGCTCGCCGCCGCCGCCGAGGCAATCAAAGTGGCCAGGGTCCGCGTTGCGGCGCAGAATGTGTTCTGGGAGGACGAGGGAGCCTACACCGGTGAAGTTTCGGCCGCGATGCTCCGTGCCGCCGGCTGTCGCGACGTGATCATCGGGCACAGCGAGAGACGCCAGTACTTCCACGAGACCGATGATACGGTCCATCGGCGGGTCGAGAGCGCTCTTCGCGCCGATCTCCGGCCTATCGTTTGCGTGGGCGAAACCCTCGACGAGAGGGAACAACACAAGACGCAGGAGGTACTGCGACGCCAGATCGACGGCGCCCTGGCTTCGTTGACCGACGAAATCGTGTCGCGTATAATCGTAGCTTACGAGCCCGTGTGGGCCATCGGAACGGGACGTACCGCCACTCCCGACATCGCGGCTGAAGCTCACCAGATCATCCGCACTCGCATTCATCAGAACTTCGGCGATGCCTCGGAACAGTTGCGTATTCTCTACGGCGGTAGCGTCAAGCCCGACAACATCGAAGGGCTGATGCAGCGAACCGAAATCGACGGAGCCCTGGTGGGCGGTGCGAGCCTGGATCCGAATTCGCTGTCGGCGATCGTTCACTATCACGACGCCGCCGAGACCCCGAGAGAATCTTAGTCATGGTTATCTTTCTCACGCTTGTTCACGTGGTTGTTTGTTTCTTTCTGATCATCGTCGTTCTGCTGCAGAGCGGCAAAGCCGCTGATCTGGCAGGGGCGTTTGGCGGGATGGGTTCCCAAACGGCCTTCGGCCCGCGCGGTGCCGCGACGATGCTTTCGAAAGCGACGACGTTCGCAGCCGTGCTCTTTATGCTCACGTCGATCTGGCTCGGCATTCAGCGGGGCCGCGAAGGTGGAGCGGGCGACTCCGTGATTGAGCGTACCGGTACCGGGCAGGCGGCTCCGGCTCCCGAGGCCGCCGCGCCCGAACAACCCGAGTCCCCACCTACACAGCAGAGTCAGCCGAATCCCTTTGAATCGATCACGGTTGAGACCGAGCAGCAGTCCAGCTCCGACAGCGCCACGTCATCAGACTCGACGAAATAAGGACGCGCTGCCCCGGCCTTTGGCATTCCGATCCACGGCTGCCTGACGTCCACTTCTCGGTTGCTCGTTTCTCAAAGCAGGCGCGGCAGTGATTTAGCAGAGAAACTACGGGGGAACTCGGCGGCGCAGGCCGCTGAGCGTCGACTCGGGAAGGGATGCAGTTCACAGGAAGGATCCGCTATTTATTGCCGTCTACACACGGGAGCAAGAACCGCCGGCGCGAATCCATGGGTAGCGGAACGATGGACCGCCAATCGACGGCAGCCCATCCTACGTACTTCGCGACTTTTACTGCTGGGCTGTGGCTCTAGGCGGTCTCCAGCGGGGCGAGGCAGAATCTAGACTTGATCGAGCGGTCGTGACGCGGAGATGCGTCTGCGGCGTCTGATGCGGCGGGTCTTGCCGACTTGCGCCGCAAGTTCGGCCAGACGGACCTGCTGTTGCTTACGAATGTCCACTTTGGGCTTCGCACCATCACCATTGCCGAGCGCTTGGTTCACACGTTGGATCAAGCGATAGTGAGGAGATTCCACCGCGGTCTCCAAGCTCGCGATCATCGTGTCGAGCCACTTCTTCTTGGCATAGAGCTCCTTGAGCACGCGTTCCACCTTAACGGGATCAGCCACTCCTTGCACTTCGCTACCTCCAGTCGCTTGAGAAGCCTGTCCTCAACTACCTGCCTAGCGACGCAGTACGGTTTCCGGCGGGTGCATCACAGAGTCGATGCCCTGTGACGGCACTACCCGCAGTGCAGGTTGTCTGAACCCTCGACTCAGCAGTCGCAACCACATCAACTGCAGCCATAAATCCATCGAGACCCAAGCAATAGTGCCCTCTTGAAGAACGGAATACAGGGTGATGATATCACGTTCTATGTTAACTGTACGTAAAATTTAGGGCCGATGCCCGGAAGACCCTGGTCGTATCCCCTATAGGTACGGGAAAGACCGATTCTGCGGCCGGGCAACGAGATTCGTCGTCTTTTCAGTTTCTTGACGCTTGAGCTGGGATTTATCATCATGAGCCCGGTTTTTGGGCATGAAGAGAGAACTCAGCGGTTCAAACAGGCGGTAGAGACGAAGCTGGCGGCGCAAAGATGGGTGGTCAGCCGGGTGATCGATCGAGTAACGGAACTGCCGGAAACGCAGCCCACTTGCGATTTCCCTGGTAGCGTCCTGGCGTCCGGGGGCGGCACCCTGAACCCGGCGGTTCTGGGCGCACGGCGACGCCCTCTGGTCTGTGCCTGACGGCTGCGAAACTACGCTCCGAACGCAAGCCAGCCCTCAACAGGTGGACCAACGGCGTCGAGACTGTGAACCCGTCACTCGTTTTTCGGGCACGGTTTCGCTGCTTCAAGGCCAATCGTACAGGCAGGCTTCGCCATCGCTGACGAAAGGAAGGTTGGTACTGGCGCCCCGGATCGAACGGGGGACCTCCTGATCCACAATCAGGCGCTCAAGCCACTTGATTAACCCCTAACGCATTGAAAACACAGGCTCGTCTGGTTGGACACCCCACGAATCCTGGTCTGAAACTGGAACCCCTTAATGGAACCCCCAAGGATCGGCCCTTCTGAACGGCTCTGACGGTCAGCCTCCCAGCTAGTCGATCACCGCTAGTGCCAGCGCCGTTCCCCTGTCCCGGCCCGGCGGGCTTGAACCCCTTCCACCGTTCGGCGTATGATCCGGGGTGGGCCATGTCCAGGATCTTCCTCAGCTACCGTCGGGAGGACACAACGCACGCCGCCGGACGCCTGTACGACCGCCTTGCCTCTCACTTCGGCAAGGATCAGGTTTTCATGGACATCGACACCATCGACCCCGGCGAAGACTTCGTCGAGGTGATCGAACGGACGGTCGGTCCCTGTGACGTGCTAATCGCGCTGATGGGCAAAGGCTGGCTGACGAGCGCGGACGCCGAAGGTCAGCGGCGGTTGGACAATCCTGAGGGTTTTGTCCGCCTGGAGATTGCCACGGCCCTTGATCGGAAGATTCTGCTTGGGCGTTCTGCTCTTCGGCTGGGGATGCTAACGATTCGATGACCGCCGCTGGGTTGACGGGAATTCGAATGAACTGGTAGTCGTCGAATGGATCGACCGAGTACCACCAAGCATGGGCCTCTTTCCCGCTGCCTGAGTGGACCCGGACTTTGATGAGATCGTCTCCCTCAAGGCGTTTTCCTTGCGAGTCGAACAGAGCCGAGATGACCTGGCGGTCTTGGTAGCCGCCATGGATCCGGTGGAGAAGGTCGAGAAGCGCGATGGCGTCTGAGTGGGGTTCTCTTTTCTGGCAGTTCTGGCGGTGGCAAGACCTTGATTGGGTCGCAGGCCGGCTGTTCCCCCCGCGTGCATTCGCATCCGCCGATCGAGCACCGCCTGGAACCATTCCACTTCGGCCCGGATGCACGCCGCGTTGGCGGCCAGATCGGGATCCGTCGGCTGGTAGCAGGCTGCCGCGGCTTGGGTTGGTGTCACGTCGGTTGGCGTCTCGTGGGAGCTCGGCCTGACCCTGGTCGGCTTGGCTGCGGTGCTGCGGGCCGCACTCGGGGCGCTACCAGTCGACATGGATCGGCTCCGGCATCCAGTCGTGGAGAACCACGGAAATGCTCCATGGTATCTGGTCAATGAGCACATCGAGCGTCTTGCGTTGGACCTTCAGCTTCCATCCTTTATCGCCCCGCTGCAGCCGTCCTTCACGCTGCAAGAAGGTCTCTTGGAGCCCCGCGACCGTGGTGCCCGACAGGGCCTCCCAATTGGCGAGCATCGAGTTGAGCATGTTGTCGCAGGCTTCCCGCTCCTGGTTGGTGGGGTCGATCTCTTTCGCCGCCGGTACACCGGTCGGCATCCCGCACAGCAGCTTGTTGAGGGCGAGCGTCGCTCCGGCGCCGAGGTCCGACCGTCGACCAGGAATTGCAGCAGATGAACGGCGCGGGAATAGGAATCCTTGTCGCGCAGCTGCATCTTGCCGTTGTCGTCCCGCTCGAGGATGCCTAAGCTGCCGAAGAACTGCGTCAGAAACGATCCGGTGAGCACCAGGCCAGCGTTCTCAAGGTAGATCGGCTCCGCTGCATCCTCCAGGCTATTGTCGTCTATCTTAGCTGGGATTTCCGTTTTGGCCATCGCGCCACGGTCAGGGTACTCCAATCCGCGGCTCGGGTGCAAGGTCTTCGTTCTCCTCTCACGATCGATGCTCCGTTCGCTCCCGTTTCGGTCGCTGAATGCCGCTCGATCGCCGCGTTCCAGCTCGCGGGAGAGCTTTTCGCCGACACTGCTCCGAGTAGTTCCCTCTTCAGCAACCAGGTATGCGTCGAGAGGTAGAATCAGACCGACGTGCTTGGCCGGACTGTCTCGCATTACAAGATCACCGGTTGATGCAAATCACGCCCCCCAGCACCCACTGGGCTTGGTCGCGTGACAGGCGAGAAGAGCCATGACCAGTAGCGACGTCTTTGTCTCCTACGCAAGGGAGGACGTCGCATTCGTGCGTGAGCTGTACGAGGCGCTGCGCAAGCTCGGGCGCGAACCTTGGGTCGATTGGAAAGGCATCCCTCCGACAGGCCGCTGGAGGGAGGATATCGAGTCCGCCATCATATCGGCGACGACATTCGCGTTCGTGGTCACCAGTCACTCGCTCGCCTCCCGGGAATGCGGATGGGAGTCTCCAGTTCGCCACCGAGCATCACAAGCGATTGATCCCGCTCATTAGGGAGGAGACGGACGAAGACCGAGTGCCGCAAGCCCTACGCGATCTGAACTGGCTGTTCTTCCGCGACGAGGACGCTTTCACGCGCGGCGTCGCGCAACTCGTTGAGGCTCTGGATACCGACCCCGATTGGCTACGCTTCCACGCTCGCCTTGAGACCCGCGCTGTGGAGTGGCAACCGCCGCGTCGGCGATCCGAGCCTGCTTCTGAGGGGCGCGGATCTGCGCAAGGTCATCCAGACGCTCGAAGATCGCGGGGACTGGACGCCGGATCCGACGCCACTCCAGGAGGAGTACGTTTCGGCTAGCCGGAAGTTAGGGGCTCGCGAACTGGCCCAGCGCAAGGCGCGCGAGCTCGCGACGCTTGCCGGCGTCGAGCAGGAGGCGGGGAACGACGAGGTCGCGGCGCTGCTCGCCAGGCACGCGTTCCTGCTACTCGACCGTCACGACGTGTCCGACCGCACCCACGTGGACAAGGCGTTGCGCGAGATCATTGCCAAGCCTTTCTTCTCCAGGGCGCTCCGTGCCTCCGAGGGCCAGACCGACTGGATCGCTGCGTTCGGTACTCGCCCGACGGCAGCTTTCTCGCCGTCGGTTACACGAGCGGCATCTCGCACGGCGGCGAGGGGAACCAGGATGAATTCAAGCACGGAACCCTACGTTCTACCATGCGCAACAGCCCCAGGGCCCGGCACCCCAAGTTGTTGGTAGTGTCCTAACTGTTAGGACACGACCAAGTTGTTGATTCTAGTCAACGATGAAGTTCTGGCTACACACAGGAAGGCGTTGTCGATACCGATGCCGGACTTGCGGCAAGACCTTCTGCGCCAACACCGGCACCCCTTATCATCGAATCCAACATCGTCGCGCGACCTTCGACGAAGTCGCTGCCCTCAGCGTCGAAGGCCTGAACAAGTCCGCCATTGCGCGCGTCAAGCGAATCGCCTGGAACACGGTCGATCGCTGGCTCGAAAGGGCCGCCGACTCCTGCCATCGATTCAACGATCGAACGATCACTGGACTGGCCGTCGAGGAGATTCAGGCCGACGAGATTCGCACGTTCGTCGGTGGTAAGCTCCAGCCCATCTGGGCGTGCATGGCGAATTGCTAATTCCGTGAACATTTCTTCGATTTCGCGAACTCGTTAGGATCGTGACATGCGCGATCTGGCCTTCCTGTTTCTCCATCTGTTGGCGACCGTGGCCCGACTCGCCGGTCCTGGCGGCGCCCGTTCCGTGGTGGCCGAATCCGTGCTCGTCAAGCAGCAAGTTCTGATCCTCAATCGCTCCCGGAGACGTTCACCCAACCTTCGCCCTTCCGAGCGCATGGTCGCTGGTTTGTGTGCACTCCTCATGCGTCCTCGCCGGTTGATCCGTTCTGCAATCGTCATGAAACCCTCGACGCTCTTGAGCCTCCATCGAGCGCTGACCAAGCGGAAATACCGCCAGCTCTTCTCATCCGGGGTCTCGAAGAAGCCTGGCCCAAAGGGACGCACCCAGGACGTCATGGCCGCCGTCGTCGACATGAAGCAGCGGAATCCGACCTGGGGTTGTCCACGGATCGCGCAACAGATCGCCCTGGCCTTCGGCATTCCCATCGATAAAGATGTTGTTCGGCGCATTCTCGCCGTTCGGCGCCAGCCGGAACCAGACTCGTGTGGCCCCTCATGGCTGACGTTCCTCGGACTTGCGAAAGACAGCCTCTGGAGCATCGACCTGTTCCGGTGCGAGTCAGCGATCTTGCGAAGCCATTGGGTGCTGGTGGTCATGGACCAGTGCACACGGCGGATCGTCGGCTTCGGGATCCATGCCGGCATCATGGATGGCAGAGCCTTGTGCTGCATGTTCAACCAGGCCACGCGAGGGCATGCGACGCCGAAGTACCTCAGCTCCGACAACGATCCGCTGTACCGGTTCTACCAATGGCAGGCCAACCTGCGGGTGCTGTGTGTGACCGAGGTCAAGAGTGTTCCTTCTGTTCCGATGTCGCATCCGTTTGTCGAACGGTTGATCGGCACCCTGCGACGAGAATGCCTGGATCGGATACTGTTCTGGTCCGCGTCCGACCTGGAACAGAAACTGTTCGAGTTCCAGGACTTCTACAATGCTCATCGGGCGCATGCGTCGTTGGAAGGACGGACGCCAGTCCCGAAAACGGAAGGATGTCGCAACGCTCAACCGCTACCGATGGGAAGAGCATTGCCGCGGACTCTATTAGACGCCGATCGCCGCTTGAAATCTGAAGGCGAAGACGCTGGCTGGTGGGTCGCCCCGCCCGTGTTCGCCGTCCCTCGCGTGACGGCCATCGCGAAACCGACGAGGACGCTTCAGCAGCACATCTTACGCCCGCCATCCTGACCGTGTTGAGGATGACTCCGGCTCACGCGACAAGAACAGCGGGCGATCTCTCAAGTTCTTACGAATTCGCCAGCCACAGGTTGTGAACCGGGCCCTGGACCGAGAGGAATCGTTGAACCTGAGCCGCCGATTTGAAGCGACGCATCTGGCGTTCCTGCTCCCGGGTGTGCTGGTGCGAGACTTCAGCCCGGTTGTTCTCGTATTGCCCGGTTCGGTGGGTCACTGATGGAAAGACCTCTCGGTGCGCAGCCGGATAGCTTCGCAGCTTGTCGGTAACAAGCTGCAAGCGGTGGCCTCTCGTGGTGTTTCAAGACCTTGCGAAAGAAGCGCTTGGCGGCTCTCTTGTCTCGGTGGCGTGTGACCAGGATATCGAGGACATCGCCATCCTGGTCCACGGCTCTCCAAAGATAATGGCGTTCGCCGCAAATCGTGATGAACACCTCGTCCACGTGCCAGATGTCGCCGAGTTGGCCCTGTCGGCGCCGTAGCGCGCGGGCATACGCCGGTCCAAACTTGCGGCACCAGGATCGAATCGCTTCGTACGATACGACGATGCCACGCTCGGCGAGAAGGTCCTCGACGTCGCGGAAGCTGAGAGTGAAGCGGTGGTACAGCCAAACGGCATGGCTGATGATCTCGGGTGGAAAGCGGTGTCGTCGATACAGTGATCCCATCGGTCGATTGTCGCCGACTGCCGTTAACTTGACGACAATGCCGTGCTCAGGTATGCTGTCGATGGCACCAGGGTCGAAATGGAAGTGCTGATCAAGGCCCCACGAGTTTCCATGTCTCTTTCGAGCCTGCGGCTGGTCTGCGCGGGGCTTTTTGTGCTCAGCGTCATCTATTCCGCTCAGTCGAGCCGCGAGGCCTCGCTTTCCGTTCGCATCCTCGATGCTGGCACCGGTCAACCCACGCCAGTGCGGGTCCTGCTCACGGACTCGGACGGCAACACTCCTCGGGTCACGGGCGCCTTAGCGGTCTCGGAATCTGCGCTCCCCATCCCGGACGCCGCCATTCCGGTCATGTACGGGCGCTACGATCGCTCGGAAGGGTATCTGCTCCAGCCCGACGGCTCCTTCTATGTCGATGGGTCATTCGAGGCGCAACTGCCCCCGGGGACGTATTCGCTCAAGCTGTCCAAGGGATATGAGTTCGTCGCGCAAACCGTGAAGCTCAACCTCAACCCGGGCGAGAGCCTTTCCAAAGAGTACAAGCTGGAGCGATGGATCAACATGCCCCGGCGTGGTTGGTACTCTGGGGACGATCACATTCACCTGCGGCGGTCGCCGCGCGACGACCCGACCATTCTTCGCTGGGCGGCAGCAGAGGATGTGCACGTGGCGCATCTTCTCCAAATGGGGGATTTTTGGGCCACTTATTACTCTCAATATGCGTGGGGCAGCAGGGGCCGTTACCGCGAAGGGGACTACATCCTCTCGCCCGGTCAGGAAGGCCCCCGGACGCCCGAGATCGGCCACACTATCTCGCTCGGTGCGGAAGAGTTCGTCCGATTTCGAGACGATTACTACAACTACGGCCGTGTTTTCGACCAAGTGCACGAGCTGGGAGGCATTACCGGCTTCGCCCATCAAGCGATGACCTTTCACGGTTACCGCGGAATGACACTCAACGTGTTGCGAGGGAAGCTCGACTTCCTCGAGGTGATGCAGTTCTGTCCGCAGGAAGGGCCGCTGGCGTTGAAGCACTATTATCATTTCCTGGATCTTGGATACAAGCTCACAGCGTTAGGCGGCTCAGACTTTCCCTGGTGTGGGCGAGGACCTCGCTTTGGCCTCGAAGAGGGGTGTTCGCAGATCGGCGACGCCCGGTTCTACACCTATACCGGCGATAGCCTCTCGTTTGACCGCTGGATGCAGGGCGTAAAGGCAGGCCACACCTTCGTCACCAGCGGACCGATGCTGGAATTTACGGTGAATGACCGGCTGCCTGGAGAGACGCTGGATGTCGAACCGGGCACTGAAGTAAGGATCTCAGCCAAAGCCTACGGGCAGGCGTCTCAAATCCCGTTACGTCAGCTGGAAATCCTGGGGCATGGGAAAACGCTGGCGAAGGTCTCTGCGGGGGAGCCGGGTCAGAGTAAGGAAATGCTCTCTATCGAGATGGAGCTGCCGGTTGGACGTGGAATCTGGGTCGCCGCCCGGGCCGATGCCGCCCACACCCAAGTCGCCCATACGACGCCAGTCTACATCAGAGTGAACGGAGCGAGCTTCCATAACCCGACAACGGCTGATCACTATCTCGAGCTTTCTCGAAGCTACCTGAAGGAGCTGGAAGAAGATCTGGCCCACCCGGGAGAAAGAATTGATAGCCAGGCTGTCCGACACAAACAAAGCCTGGAACAGCAGATCGTTGAGACCAGGGCGGTGTTAACGCACTTGGCTTCGCGTCTGGGCCGGGAATGACTTTGCTCGCGGCTTTGAACGCAACTGGCCTCTAGCCGCCAGGCTCGTTGCCGGAGGCGGCAAAATGTTTCGACATTTCTCCAGGTGACAAAGCACGGTTATAGACGGCTACCTCGTCGATCTTTCCTTCAAAATTGGCAACAGAGTCGCTTCGGCCACCTATGAATAGCTTGCCGGATGAAGCAAAGTTCTTGTTGGGCCACTTGCCCGAGATCTCCGGCGTCGTCCTCCCGTTCAAATATACTGTTACCTTGTTGCCATCACGCACGATCGCCACGTAATTCCAAGTTTTCACCCCTATGTCTGTGGCGCCCTGAATCGATTGTCCCGAAGGATCACCCTGAGTAAACAGTAGCTTGCCTGGCGCCCCGGCCGTGCCCCCAATGCCCAAGCTGTCATAGGGCTTGCCGTCGGCGCGATCCGGCCCCAGGGAAAAAAGATAGCCTGTTGTTGATCTCGTATCGACAGGCAACCCATTGTAGAACCACATCTCGACCGTGTACGGCTCGGGAACGTCTTTGAGATCGACGGTGAGCCGTCCTCCGGCGAAGTGGGGTGCTCGATTCATTTGCGTTTCACCCGACCACAGAAGACCTTCCAGATACAAGGCGACGCCGTCTTCGTACACTCCATGGTGGTTATGCCCTGTGGCGTCCAAGGCCTTCGGCCCTTGGAACTCGTCCAACCGCAAATACAGCAGAGGTTCCGAGGTTAGGACGGCTTGTGAATACGGACCGTGCTCTTCCTTCACTATCCGTCTCTGCCCCCCGGAAACTAGCTCCAATTGTTCCAGTAAAGTGTCGACGATCTTTGGTTCGGCGCTGACTTCCAGCGCAGCGGTGCGCGCTTCCCAGGTAGTATACCCGCCTAGCTTGTGCTGCTCCGGGGGCGGAATGTAGCCTTCGGATCCGTTCGCCAATTCCATATTAAATGTGGGTTGGAGTGGGCTTTGTGCCTTGATCTTCAAACCGGTAATGGCGTAGACCTCGTTCGGTAGCGCGGCAATGCCAAGGTCCCCGAGGCGCAGGGCCTGCAGCTTCAACTCGCGGCGGGGCTCTTCAGCCAGCAGAAGCTGTTCTCGGGCGTAGATCTCCGGGCGGTTTGCCGGCGGTCTGCCATTCATCTTGGCCATCAGGTCCTTGGCCCACGCGAGACGTTCTTGATTCGGTGTGCGTCGGGACAGTTCCAGTTTCGCTTCACTCATCGCGATCGGCACCCAGTCGTGGTATTGGATCTGTTGGTAAGTCCGATACGCCACCTGCGCGATCGCGTTGGCATAGTCATGAATGGTCGTCTGTTGGCGCGGTTTACTGGGGTCCTGCCAGCCCAGGTCCCCACTCGTTCCCTGTGACATGATTCCCACAAAGGGCGGGTCTACCTTCTCAGGCGTAATCAACCGTTTCATTTGTTCGGCGAATTGGCCGAAGTAATCCGCTGTGACGGACTTGGCGCCCACGACATAGTGCATGGAGTAGTTGGCCAGGAGCGCGATCGGCTGTCCGCCGGTGGACTGCACCGATAGGATCGAGAGATTCGGATCCACCGGTCCGGCCGGACCTATTACATTGGGGTTCTCAAACCCCGCGCCGTTACTTGCTCGCACCGTCACCTCCCCGAAAGGATCTTCCCTCATGCGGTCCGGTCGTAGAATCCAACGCCGGCAATGGGTGTATTCAGGGGCTTTGGCGACGGCCCAGCCGATGCGAGCGCGCCTTAGGTTCTTTACTGCTCCTTCGATCGCTTCGGCGATTCGATCCGTGAGAAACCGTTGGTAGTCGGCATCGGCGTCCGTGCCGAGGCAGCCCATGGCGGCCGGAGCCGAGTGCGTGTGAGTCGCTGCGATCAGCATTCGTTCGGGCGGTATGCCGGTGGTTCGCTGGGCTATTTGCTTCGCTTCGTCCAGGAGCTCTCGCGGCATCATGCAATTGTCGACTACGGTGATGGCGATGCGATTCTCACCATCGTCGAGCACCAGCGCACGTGCGTGCAGGGCATCGTTGGCTTCTTTGGCGATCCTCGGCAGAAACATGCAGTTCATGACCACCGGAAACGTGGTTGGTGTGGCGTCGACGGCGTACGCCCCGGCACGAAGGACGGGCTCGGGCGTCCTGGTGCAAGCCGAAGTCCCCAGTAGGATGCTATGAACAACCAGGAATACGATAGGCAACGTACATCGTGTCATCAAAGAGATCCTCCCCTTCGTTTTCTATCTGTAACCGCTCCGCCGAGGTTGGACGGCCTGCAGTCTTTTGGGCCGTGCCGGTTTAGTTCTGCTTGATTTGATCCCGTTCGCGGAGCATCAGGGAAGTGAGCCGGTCAGGTTCAAGCCCGTTGGAAACCCACCGCCCACCGCCCGGTAGAACTACCTCGACATCCACGCGGCCCGCGTGGGACCCGAGTCCAAAATAGACTCTAAGGTCGCTCTGAGAAAGGTAAGTGCCGCCCGACCGGATCTCCCGCACCTGCGTTTGTTCTTCGGCGGTGATTGTCACCCGGGCCCCAATGCAGAAATGATTACGTCCTTCTTTTGTTATATTCAGACCTATCCAATGGTTTGTAGTTTTTGTTCGGTTTTCCAGAACGCTTGGAGCCTGATCCATGTTACTGACTACCAAATCCAAATCCCCGTCATTGTCCAAGTCTCCGACGCCGAGGGCGCGGCTTGATTCTTCCACCTGCAGTCCATTCCCGGCGGCCTCAGAAACGTCCCAAAACTTGCCGGCTTCGTTGATCAGCAGTTGGTTCTTCTGGCGGAACGACTCCCTCAACTGGGGATGCTGATCTATCTGAGGGAAGATATGTCCATTGGCGACGAAAAGGTCCAGGTCGCCATCGAGGTCGGAGTCCAAGAAGGAAACGCCCCATCCCAAGCGCTTGAAAGTACGGGAATAGAGGCCTGCCGGTTGAGTCACATCTTCGAAAAGCCCGTCGCCGAGGTTTCGATAGAGCGTGTTGGCGTCATGGGCAAAGTTCGTAACCACAAGATCCAGCCGTGCGTCGGCGTCGAAATCCCCGATATCGACCCCCATGCCCGCTTGTTCCCTACCATCGGCACTCAACGCGACGCCGCTCGCCAGCCCCACCTCATCGAAATGTCCGCCACCTTGGTTCCGGAAGAGCAAATTCGGATTCGAATCGTTTGCCACATACAGATCGACGAGTCCGTCCCGGTTGTAGTCTGCGGCGAGGACACCGAAGCCGTAATACGCTTCCGGCGTGGCCAAGCCGGACGCACGAGTGCTGTCGGAAAATCCGCCCTTACCCTCGTTTCGGTAGAACACATCTGCCGCGGCTGGGAGTCCGGTGGGCCCAAACATCACTTTCGGCCCACCTCGCCATAGTCGGGTTCGTTCGGCGCCGAGAACTTCGGCCCAAGAGGCCGTCAGATAGTTTGCTACGTAAAGGTCTAAGTCGCCGTCGCCGTCCGCATCAAAGAAAGCACAACCGGTGCTCCACCCCGAGTGATCGACTCCCAGCGCTCCCGCCACGTCTCGGAACGTGCCGTCGCCGTTGCCGCGATATAGGAGATTGGGTCCGAAGTTGGTGACGTACAGATCGAGATGTCCATCGTTGTTGTAGTCGCCGACACAAGCCCCACAGCCCCAAGCCGCGGCGTCGACCCCGGCCCGTCTCGCCACGCTTTCGAACTTCCAGTCCCCACGGTTGCGATAAAGGACATTGCGGTGAGGGACTAACTGTTGCTTTGAAGTGATCTCCATAGCGTTGACAACGTAGATGTCGAGCCAGCCGTCGTTGTCATAATCGAAAAGCGCGACTCCGCCACCGGTGGATTCCAAAATGTGGTCCTTGGATTTTGTGCCAAAGTAAGTGTTCTCAGCGATCAGGGGCACTTCGCGGAAGTTTGGGATGACGGCCATACGATCGCCTAGCTCGGCGATGTCATCCACGGAGGACCGTATGGGAGGGGGCTTGCCGGGAGCCCTGGCGTGTCCCCCGCCGCCCCGTTCGATCATGGTGGTTTCCACATAGGTCGTCCGGAGTTTTGGAAAGAAGCGACGTGTTTCTGCAAGAGAATCCAGATACACTTTCAGTTTGGGATTGGAGCTCTGGGAGCGCGTTCGAACGCTCAGCTGCAATAGCTCCTCGGCCATTCGCACGAGCCCTTTCCGTTCAGCGGGAGGGATCTGAAGGTCCTGGCTCAGCCTTCGGACCTCCTGTGCAGCTTGTCTCATCAGCCCCGCTGCTCTCTCGATATTCCTGCTCTGCCACTCATCGTCCGCCTCCGTCAACAGCCGGATAGCCTGCTGATAGGAAGCATTCTGTGGCAGAGTGGTACGTGGGAGGAGTACCAGCAGAAGGATCGCGGTGAGAAGATTGCGGATCATTGAAGCTGGTCAACCAACCGCCTAGCATCAGGATCACTGGGATTCAGTTCCAGCACCTTGTGGAACATCTCTAGTGCTTCGTCGCGCTTTTGCTGCCTCAAGTAGATGATTCCCAGATTCAGCCAAGCCGCGTGGTAGCTCGGCTGCAGCTGTACCGCCTCGCGGAAGTGGGCCGTCGCGCGGTCAAGCAAGCCTTGTTCAGCATAGATCGTGCCGAGACTGTTCCGGACCCATGGCGAGTCAGGATCTAGCTGCAAGGCGTCCTCCAGCGCGCTCTGGGCCTTGGTCGCTTCCCCAAGATCCAGATAGGCATTGCCGAGGTTGGTCCAGATTTCCGGGACCCCCGGGTCCATCCCCGCGGCTTTCTCCAAAGCGGCTACCGCGTCCTTTGGGCGCCCTACCATCGCTAGGCTCGTGCCGATATTGAAGTGCACCTGTGCAGATTGGGGGTCCAACCGAGCAGCCTTGCGGAAATTCACCAGGGCCTCCTCGTGGTTTGCCCTCCTCGCGTAAATAATGCCGATGTTGTTCAACACCTCGCCGAGGCTGGGATCGATCTTGAGACACTGGTCGAAGTATTGCAGTGCCTCTTCCTCGAGGTTACCCTTCAGACAATCCGTAGCGATCAGGAAATACGTTTCGAGCCTGGAGCCTAGGTCGCCGTAGTATCGCCCCTTGAAAGGCAAAGCGAGTTCGGCCCTCTGCTGCCGCCAGTAAGGCAGACGACGAATGTCAGCCAGAATCCAATCCTTTTGGATGGCGCCGCGGTAGATCTTGGCAATATCCCCTGTTTCGTCGAGGAGCAGTGTGAGTGGCAAACCGATCTCACGCCGACGCACGAACAAGTGCTTGACCACACTGCTGATCAAACTTGTCGCCCCATCTGTTGCAAAATATACGTCACGGGCCGCCCGCGTCTTATCCAGTTCCACAGCTATCACCGCCGGCGTACGCGCGGACTGTCGTAGCTTTTCCCACTCCGGCTGTTCTATTCTGCAGGGCTCGCAGTCCCCACGCCGCAGATTCAGAAGCACCGGGGATCCACGAAGGTCTTCGAGCGGCGACACCGGATTAGCGGAAGCATCCAGCAGCCGGAGCTTAGGCATCGGGACGGGTTCCAGCAGCCATGTCCCGCGGTAGCCCTGGTCCGCCGGCTGGGTGTTCGTGGTCTCTGTAACGGCCCTGGTTGTCCCAGCGAGAAACGGTCGCGTCACCAAGCTGTTGTTGCCTTCCTCAATGCGAATCACAGAGTCGACAGGGACGTCGTGGAATTCCTGCGCGATGTCGCTGGGCCACTCGATGCGGGCATGGGCAATCACGTCTTGGTTCCCGAGGCCAAAGTAGAGCCTCCGAGTGTGCTGCGAAAGGAACCCTGACCCCGCCTTGTTTTCCTTGATGCGTACTTGTGTCCCGGCTTTCAAAAAGACTTTCGCTCCCACCGCATCGCGGTTGCTTTGACGACCGACAAGTTCGAAAGCGACCGCGTGGTGGGAGTTGCGGGTATCGTTGCGGAGGAGCCGGATCTGTGGGCCGGTGCGGTTCTTCACGATTAGGTCCAGGTCCCCATCACGGTCGAAATCGATCACTGCAAAAGCTCGGCCGTCATCAGCAAAGTCCAGACCAGAGGGGTGGGAGATATCAACAAACTTGTCCTTGCCTGTATTGAGGTAGAATCTGCCTCTTTCGCCCCCGTGCACCGAGAACCCCGATTCGCTCATCAGAGCCAGGAACTCGCGCCAGGCTTCTTCATATCTCTTCGATCGGCCGAAAGCCAAGGGGGACTCGGCAACGATCCGGGTCCAGTGGAAACTCTCGAGGTCCGTTCTGTCATCGCCAGTGATATGACCGTTCAAGACAAAAAGATCTTCCCAGCCATCGTTATTGAAATCGACAAAACCGGCGCCCCAAGCCCAGCCTCCGTTTTCCACGCCAGCGTGCAGAGTCACGTCGTCGAAAGTCCCATTTCCTGTGTTGCGAAAAAGAGTGTTGCCTTTCGCGAATCGATGGAAGACTTGCCTCGCCTCTTCTGAGAGTGAGGGACGGAAGCTCGGGCGGCTCATGATTCGCTGGCCGGCGGCGCTCCAAATGTTCGAAACGTAGAGGTCGAGCCTGCCGTCGTTGTCGTAGTCTTGCCAGGATGCGCTCATGCCGGCGGCGATATCCTCCACCCCCGCCTCGCGGGCGATGTCCTTGAAGGTCCCGTCGCCGTTGTTGTGGTACAGATTGTTGGCTCCGAAGTCGTTGCCGACATAGAGATCAGGGTATCCATCCCGGTTGTAATCGCCCCAAGCTGCCGCAAGGCTCCAGCGACGGTTGTTGACCATGAGCCCTGCTCTGGAGGTGACGTTCGCAAAGGTCCCGTCTCCATTATTGCGAAAGAGCTGATTCGCGCCGCCGTTGTTCGCACCATGATAGGGAGCCGGTTGGTACAGATTGTTTGTCATTGCGCTCCCCGACGCCGGACTGTATTGGCCGACGTAGAGGTCGAGGAATCCGTCCCGGTCATAGTCGGCGAGAGCCCCCATGGTCATCCCACTCTTCTGCTCGGGAGGAACCACGAATTTCGCGGTTTCAGAACGACGAAAGCGGCCGCTGCCGTTGTTGGCGAAGAGAAGGATTTCGCCGGCTGTGATCACAAACAGATCTTGATCACCATCGTTGTCGTAGTCGGCCCAGAGCGCCGCGGACGTCGAGTCCAGGACGCTCAGTCCGGCTTTCTGAGTGACATCCTCAAAAGAGCCGTCGCCGAGGTTGTGGAAGAGACGGTTAGGCAAACCCCCGGGCTGGCAGACGTAGAAATCTTCCCAACCATCTCCGTCATAGTCGGCAACGGCGATGCCGTTCAAACCATAGAAGTCGATCTGGGACGCTGCGTCGAGGTTCTTGGCCCAGTATCCCGTGCCCTTGCTCAGCTGCCGATGGTAAGAGGCGTTTTTGCCAAGAGAAGCTGTCGTCACGTCATGAAAGAAGAAGTCAGTGCTTTCCTGCCGAGAGACACCCTCACTGTTCAAGCCGGCCAGGAGCCAAACCTCGTTACTATCCTTAAGCCACCTGGTTTTCCACACACCCCGATCCTGTCTGGGACCCCCGTTCTCATTCATGCCCGCGATGTCATAGAGAACGGTGGCTTTTGCCTCGGCGCTACTGGGTGGGCCAATGTCGATTTGCGTAACACGGAATAAGGCACGCTCTACCACCCGATAGCCGCCCAGCCATTGACGCAGGGCCGCGGCAAAGCGTGTGTTGGAGATCGTTTGGCGTCCCGACGGCCTTCCTTTGTAGAGTCGCAGTCCGGAGCCAACCGCGACCCGGGTTAGTTGTTTCGGCTCAAGCTCGGTTCCCCGGAATTGGTTAGAGAGAATTTGCGGGAGCGCCTTGTCTTGCCGGGAGGGAGAGACCAGGATGTATTCGGCCAGCTTGGCTAGCGCCCTTTCCATGCGCTGCGCGACCCGTTCGGCCGGCCACTTCCCAAGCTCCGGTTCCCGACGCGCCTGCGCCTGTCGCAGCGTCGGGATGGGCGCCTCGCGCTGAGGTGGACTGCTCAGCAGAATAGGTAGCAGCAGGATTGCCGGCCATACGACGCCGCCAATTCCATTGGGACGTATCACCACCCAACTCGGGCCCCTGTTGACTTGGGCGGTCAACAGGGGCCCGCATGGTAGTCTGTGCGCCGCCAACCTCTACCACTTCAAGCGGAGCGTAAACTCAATCTCACGTGATCTTGTCTTCTCCATGGACAGATCGGCCCCCGTCAGGATGCTGGTGATCCGCCCGGGGTCCGCCGCCGAGATGTTGCTACGAGGGGGTCTAAAATGTGGATGATTGAACAGATTCGACATCCCGGACACAAACTCTAGCTTAAAGCGCTCGCTCAGGTCGAACTGCTTCACTACCGCCAGGTGTATTAGATTAAGTCCTGGTCTTTCCAGGACGTTGACACCACTGTTCCCAAACCGGCCTGGCGGCGGAGCGGCGAAACAAGAAGGATCAAACCAGCGCTCAATCGAACGTTGCCCACCCAGATTTCCATCACAGATGCGGTCGGGAAGTCCCCCGAAGCTATTGGTACTGGATGGATCGGAACCTGAGAACGTGGGGTTGAAAAACTGACCGGATTGGAAGATCCCCATGGGGATGAGCCTCCATCCGCCCACCACGTTGTTCACCACCCCCGGTACGCCCGATAGATATCGTTGACCCGTGCCGAAAGGCAGGTCGATCACCGCGCTGATGACGGCCTTGTGCCGCGCACTGAACGCCTCTCGGTTGTAAAACCGGTGATTGTACGGGTTCTCCAAATTCAGAAAATCGGAGATGCTCGATTGTAGAGTGTAATGAGCGTCGAATGTGATCGTACCCACCTTGCGATTGACTCGAAACTGAAACGAATTATAGTCGCTCCTACCGTCCTCTTGCGCCATGGTCACGTTGACGAATTGCGGATACGGGCGCCTGGCTATGGTGAAGGGAATGAGGCTCGGTTCCGGCTTGTTGATATTCAAATTGGGCGCCTGGCTATGGTGAAGGGAATGAGGCTCGGTTCCGGCTTGTTGATATTCAAATTGTAATTCAAACCGCGGCTTCGCGAATTCAAACCGCGGCTTCGCGAGCCAATATATGAGATCCGGAAGCCTGTGTCACCGACCTGTTGTTCCACGCTCAGGCTGTACTGGTGGATCGTCCCGTTGTTGGTTCGCGTGGGATAAGCCCTGATACTCTGGGAAGAAACCGTGGCGGACGCGAGGCTTGCCGGAAAGGCATTGGGGAAAGCAAAGAGCGGATTCCCGTTCTCAACCGAATTAAAGTACGTTTCAGAAAGCGAAAAAGGACCGCCTCCCTGCAAGCGGCTAAAATAACCGACTGTTTCGGTAAACATTCCGTAGCCGCCCCGCACCACTGTTGTATCACGCAGCCGGTAGGCAAAACCCAGCCGCGGGCGGACGTTGCTTGTCTTAGCCTCCGGCAAGACATTTCCTTCTACGACGGTAATATTTTGGGGGTACAGGGAACTCACGGCGGATAACTTGCCTTGGGGAACAATCAGATTGCCCGAGGCCGGGTCCCAAGCGTACTGCAGGCCGTCTTCATAGCTGGCGGAGGGGAAATAATCCAACCGCAGCCCGTAATCGAGGGTTAGTTTCGGAGTAAGCTTAAATGTGTCCGTGACGAAAATGCCGAACTCTTTCACATTACGGACCCGGTTGACTAGGGGGTTGGATCGTTCGCTTTTGAAAGGCAACCCCAGCAGAAAATCGCCGTAGGGCGCATCGGAGAGGCTCCCGTTGAAGCCAAACCGCCCGTAGGCGGGATCGCGAACCGCTCCACCAAATCTGTTATACACCTTCAGTTCGCCTCCGACCTTCAGGACATGGCGGCCAACCGACCAACTGAGAGTGTTAGCATAGTTGTATTGGTTGTCGTCTTGAGCCACCCCTCCGCCTATGGTCTGTAAACTGGTGAGCCCGGTGATGTCGATTCTGGGAGAACCCTGCCGGTCCTGATAATTTCCCTGGTTCACTCCCTCCAGCCCCATCACTGCAATCGCGTCATCGGCCTTGATGGGGTCGACACCGGACGTCGTTAAGCCGTCTTCCACGAAATCGGTCTTCAGCCCAAAACGAAAGGAGTTGACCAAATTGGGTGAGAAGACATGGGTATCGGTGAGCACCGTCGCCGTATGCGATCGAATCCGCGTCCAGGTGAAACCGGGTAGACCCCTCGCCAGAACATAAGGAGTGCGTCGCCGAATCCAGCGGCCATAGACCTGATTATTTTCTGTAATGTTGTGGTCGATGCGGTACTGCGGATAGCGGGCCTCGAAAAGGTCATTCGGGAACGGGTGGATAAACCCGAAATTGCTTACCAAATCGTCAGGGCCGCCCAAGTTGGGCTCCGGGATGTACGCCTGCTGAATGTTCAAGGGTACCTGACTAAAACGAGAGGCAGGAATCATCTTATTGGGGAACAAGTTCCCTGTAAGCGGGTCCTTGACGGGTGTAGACAACTGGGAAAAGTCCCCCTGACGCATTTGCAACGTCGGTACGCTTTCGCGGCGGAAGCTACCGGCAGGCAAACTCAAGTAGAAATACGAGACGTAGAAGAATGTCCGATTCTTGATAAGGGGACCGGAAACCTGAAACTGGGTTCTGTGCTCTTTTTCATGCGGTTTCACAGGGTCGAAGAACTTGCGGGCAACCAGAGCTGAGTTGTAGTGCGTGTACCACACTTCACCGTGAAAGTCGCCGCCGCCTCTCTTGGAGACCATGTTGTAGTTGGCAGGCCGTGCGTATTCGGCCGTGGCACTGACACCCACGACGTTGATCTCGCTGAAGTCCAGCCGATTGACCAGATTCACCGTATTATCGTTGGTAACACCGTCCATTCCCATCGCTGCTTGTGATGGGTTTGTGCCGTTGATCCTAAGACGCCAGCCACTCCCCTGGGACTCGACACCCGGTAAGGTCACCAGCACGGAATGCGGATAATAGTTGCGCACCAGCGGGGTTTGATCATATAGCTGGCGCTTCACCTGAGACGAGATTGTCGCGGTGTCCGTCGTGATGGGCGTCGCCCCTGCTTCGACCGTGACCGTCTCCGTGAGCTGGCCAATTTCCAGGGCAACATCCACACGCCTGATCTGGGACCCCTCCACAATGATGTTGTCCGCCACGAAGGTCTTGAACCCCTCCAGTGCCGTCGTGATCCGGTAGACACCGGGTACGACGTCCGGCACCTCGTAATCGCCGCCCGCGTTCGAGGTCACGGTCCTTACCGTGACGTTGGTTTCGACTGCGATGACCGTGACTTCGGCACCGGGCACGACTGCGCCGGTGGCATCAGCCACGGTGCCTCGGATGGTGGACATAGTCTGGGCGTGCAACACCAGACTCGAGCAGAAGAATCCTATCGCCAAGCTGACGATGAGGTGTGCGTACTTCGTCCGTTGAGTTTTCATCTTTCCCCCTTATTTGTACGCTCTCAAGCGGGCACAAGGTTGCCTTGGGCGAAGATCTGCGCCTTCGTCGGCTGGTGTTTGCGTTCTCTGCTGCACCGACGGTTCCGCTGCAGGTCTCGACAGAATGCCCTGGATGCACCCCATAAAACTACTGGGGTTAGTATAGCATATCCGCGTGGCGGCTGTCAACCGTTTGATCTTCCAGTGTAAGTCACTTGTTTTCCATTGGTTACGGAGAACTATCCCAGATTGAGCAGTGGTCGCCGGCGCCGGGCATCTGTGTTCCGAGTCTGCGGATTGGCTGGCGAGGACTACGGTCTCAAACCGGCGAATGCCGTCGGCTGTGGCGCAAGGCGAAGGGCTCTGAAGCGGCTGGTCGGCTCTGTATCCCTGGCTACTGCGGCCAGCCGTTCGACCGTTTCTGTTATCGAAAGAAATTGACTTGATCCGAAGGCGCAACTACGATGATGAGCGCATGCCGAATCGTGGGCGGCGCAGGGTGACAGTGTCTCTTGGAACGGTCCTCGTTCTGGCTTGGACCGCCTGCTCCACCAAAGAATCGACTCCCCTTCCCGACTTGCCCGTTCTTCCATTGGAGAACATCAGTCTCGTCGTCCGGCAGCAAGTGCAAGAAGCTTACATCAAGGCGCGTCAAGAGCCGACCTCAGCCTATTCCAATGGTTATTTGGGAATGGTTTTGCATGCCTACGGGCAACTGGAGGCGGCTGAAATCTGCTACGAAAGGGCTCACCTGTTGAGGCCACGTGAATTCCGCTGGGCCTATTATCTGGGAAGCGTTCGCTTCCTCCTCGGCAGAGACGCGGAAGGCATTTTATCCCTGGACGAGGCGCTGCGGCTGAGGAGCGACTATGTGCCGGCACTACTCAAGCTGGCACAGAGCCTGTCGGCCCGTGGCGAATGGGAGGAGGCCGGCAAGGTTTATCGTTCGGTGACAGAAAAGCATCCGCGTTCGGCACTGGCCCACTACGGGCTGGGGAGAGTGGAACAGGCTCGGGCAGGCCCAGCAGCCGCGATCGAGCACTACCGCCGCGCCTGCGAGCTGTCGGAGGACTTCGGCTCTGCCCATTACGCCTTGGGGCTCGCCTACCGAGACGTTGGCGAAGAGGAGCAGGCCCAGGCCCATTTTCTTCTCTCCCAGAAGTTTCGATCTTCGAAGCAGCCTCTGGAAGACGAGTTGCTGGTCGCTGTCACTCGTCTCAAGGCCTCTCATGTGCAGGACCATTTCAAAAGGGGCCTGAGCCTTGCCGAAAGCGGTCATTTGGAGCAAGCCCTCACGCAGTTCGAGCAAGTGCTCAGCGCCAAACCAGACCTGGTAGAGGCGTATGTGGCGTTGATCTCGCTCTACGGCAGGTTGGGTCAGGCGGACAAAGCCGAAGAGCGGTATCATTCGGCCGTCAGCATCGATCCGAACCATGCCGATGTCCACTTTAACTTCGGCGTGTTGAAGGCGGAGCGAAGAAAGTACCACGATGCGGCGAAGGCGTTTGAAAAGGCCTTAGAGATCGACCCAACGCATGCTGAAGCACAGAACAGCCTCGGCCAGATTCTTGAGGACCAAGGCCACCTTCCCAAGGCCACGCAACACTATCGTCGCGCCATCCAGCACAAGCCAAACTACCGCCTAGCCCACTTCAACCTGGGCCGCTTGTTATTCACGCAAGGCAAGACCGACGAGGCGTTGCAACATTTTCTTCGCACGTTGACTCCTGAGGATGAACAGACGCCCCGGTACATGCTCGATGTGGCAATAGCTTTTGCGGGAGTCGGTGATCGCGACAAGGCAAGCCGTTACGCTCAAGAGGCCCGAAAGCGCGCGGTTCTTGTTGGGCAAAGTGAAGTTACGGCAGAGAGTGAAAAACTCCTTCGAGAGCTAGGAGGCGTCGGGCGTTGAGGCGAAGGCGAATATCCCCGGCTCGACCTCTCCCAGTAGCCCTTGAGTTTTCATCTTCTCGTGGCGGTTGTTCGTTCGCTGCCGTGTGGTTTCAGAGATTCTCTGGGAGGCCTGCAATGAGTGACCGTGGTCGAGCATTTATCGGGCGGGTTGATAAGAGTATCCGCCGTCAGTTGTTGTTCAAGACTTTGGTCCTTATTGTCGTAGGAATTTCGTGGGGCACGGCTGGACTGCAAACCACCCGTGGCCAGGTGATAGAATCCGGTTTCGAGAGCCTCTTTGATGGGCAAACCCTCAACGGCTGGCGAAAGCACCTGGGCCTGCCAAAGGGACATGTCGGGGGCCGTTGGGAGGTGATCGACGGCGCTGTCACGGGCTTCCAGGACCCCCCAGGCAAGGGCGGATTTCTTGTCACCGACCGCGAGTTCGGCGACTTCATCCTGCGACTGGATACCCAGCTCGATTATCCCGTCGACAGCGGTGTCTTTCTCCGCGTCGGCAAGGACGGCAGGAGCCATCAGGTAACACTCGACCATCGTCCAGAGGGGGACATCGGGGCCATCTACCTTCCCTGGACCCAAGGCATGGTCCTCCCCAACCCGCGGGGCGGCAGAGCGTTTCGCGAAGACCAATGGAACCAAATAGAGATTCGAATGAAAGGCGAACCGGCCCTCATCCGAGTCCACCTCAACGGACGTCTGATCACCGATTTCCAGCACACCGAAACGACGACGAAAGGGGTGCCACGGCGCGGCGGCATAGCACTTCAGGTCCACCCCGATGTCAGCCACGTGACGCTCTGGCGCGAAGGCAACCGCGTCCGGTTCCGCAACATCCGCATCAAGGTGCTGGATTAGAACCTGGCGGACGATATTTCGCATCGGTTCGCGAACCCAGCGACATCCGTTTGCAATTGTGTCAGGCCTTCCCTAACGGCAGAGCTGTTTTATGTCGAGACGACGGGAACCCAATTGCATTCTGATGTGGTTTGCCGCGCGTAGACGGCGGCGTTTGGCATGTTCCCACGCGTGCTATTTTGGCAGGGCTCGTCCCCGCCGCGGACGGAGTCATTGTACCTTGCTCATAAGCTCCCCGATTTCCTTGGCGACATAATTGCTCCTTAGCGCTATGATCGGTGTCGAGGACATGAGAGGCCGACGCTGGAGCCGACGGCAGTTGCTCGGCAGAACTGTGGCTGCTGCAGCGGGCTGTTCGCTCGCGAGGTCTGCGGAGAAACTGCCCCGCGGACGAGGTGTACGATGAACTCCAAGTGCGCAGAAGCTCCTGCGAAACCTGGAGTCGACACGACACTGAACGGGCGGACCATCCGCAGGCAACAACCCCCCATCATCTCTCTCACCCTAACCAACGCAGTCCCGACCTCAGATCAAATGCCTCGCGCTGTCGAAAGAAAAGACTCCCGGGCGACCACAGTAAGAGGCGGGCCGTGGAATCTAAGCAGGTTGGATCCGAAAGGCATCCTGGCTCTGATTCGGATTCCTCGACGCTTTGGCGTTTCCATATTCGTATGCACTGCCTTTCTTGCATGTGATGTCCAGACGGAGGCGCCAGGCGATATCACATCTTCCCCCGCACCCATCTTCCAGGAGCTTGCAGGCGAGGTAGGTCTGGATTTTCGCCACTTCATCGGGGCCACCGGTGATTACTTTATTCCTGAAATCATCGGAGCAGGTGTGGCCTTGTTTGATTACGACGCCGATGGCGACTTGGATGTTTACCTATTACAGGGGGCCCTGCTGGATAAGAGCAAGACGCTGGCCGACAGCAAGTTTACCACCCCGACAGACCATTGGCCGGGCAACCGACTTTACCGCAACGAGGTAGACCCCGAAGGCGAGTTGCGATTCACCGATGTAACCGAACAAGCGGGAGTGGGCCATGAGGGTTATGGCATGGGCGCCGCGGTCGGGGACTACGACAACGATGGCGACCTAGACCTCTACGTGACGAACTTCGGCCCCAACGTTTTGTACCGCAACAACGGCAACGGCACGTTTAGCGAGATCACGCGCCAGGCAGGGGCGGACGACCCGCGCTGGAGCACAAGCGCCACGTTCGTTGACTACAATGGCGATGGCGACCTGGACCTGTTTCTGACGAATTACCTCGACTTCTCCCTCGAAGCCAACAGAACATGCTATGACGCCCTGGGGGCGCGCGATTACTGCGACCCTTCTGCTTACCGGCCGGTTCCCGACCGCCTTCTGAGGAACGACGGAACGGGCAGGTTCACTGACGTTACCCACACGGCGGGCGTCGATACCGCTTTTGGGAGTGGCCTGGGCGTCGCCTCTGCCGACTTTAACTCCGACGGGCTGGTAGACATCTATGTGGCCAACGACGGCAGCGCCAACCAGCTATGGATCAACCGGGGCAATGGCCGCTTCGAGGACATGGCCCTTCCGTCAGGGACGGCGTTCAACGCCGACGGAACCGCGGAGGCCGGCATGGGGATTGCGGTCGGTGATTTTGACAATGACGGGGATGAAGACCTCTTCATGACACACCTCGCCAGGGAAACGAACACTCTGTACCGTAACGATGGAAAGGCCAACTTCCACGATGTCACCAGTGAACATCGTCTTTCCGGCGCCAGTTTTCCATTCACGGGCTTCGGGGTGGGGTGGACGGACTACGACAACGACGGGGCTTTGGACCTGTTCGTTGCCAACGGCGCAGTGACCGTGATCGAAGCCCTACGGGGCAACCCCTATCCGTTTCACCAGAAGAATCAGCTGTTGCGCAACGACGACGGTCACCGCTTTCGTGATCTGACAGCAGAGGCAGGCCCGGCGCTTGAGCTCTCCGAGGTCAGCCGTGGGGCGGCTTTCGGCGACATCGACAACGACGGTGACATCGACGTTGTTGTTGGCAACAACAATGGACCGGTGCGGCTTCTGCGCAATGAGGTCGGCTCCCGGCTCCACTGGCTGGAAGTTCGGCTGGAAGGGACAACATCAAATCGGGAAGGCATCGGAGCAAGGGTTCGGGTGCTGCGCCACAACAAAGAGCCTCTTTTCCGGCGCGCCCATCGGGATGGAAGCTACCTGAGCGCCAACGACGTGCGCGTGCATTTCGGCCTGGGACAACAACCCAGCCTGCAGGGCGTTATCGTCGAGTGGCCCAGCGCCTCAGCCGAGATCTGGCACGAAACTCGAGCTGGGGCCGTAATAACGCTGCGCCAAGGCAGCGGCCAACCACTAGCCGCCGCAAGAGACCAGCCCCGACTAGCCCCATCGAAGTGTCCATTCGAGTATGTTGATGCACTTGTTGCCTCCGATCTGATTCCCAGGCGCAGCCTACGGCAGGTTGGGTCGACCGTCCTTTGAGCAACGACGGCCAGGACCGGTTCACAGATGTGCATCTGCGCCGTCAGCAGCCGCGTGAAAGGACACCCAGCAGGAGATCTTCCTCTACGTTGTTATCGAGTTCTGATGTGGTGGGCGGGGCGTAGACTATGGCGTTTGACTCACCAGCGCTTCGATGCTAGATTGTTCTCCGTCCACCCGGTTCTCTTATGTCCAAATCCTGGCTTCTTCTGCTCACACTACCCTTCTGCTCTTGCTCTCTGTTCGACGTGCCGCGCCCCAACATCCTCTGGATCACGAGCGAGGATAACGGGCCGCATCTAGGTGCCTACGGCGACGGATACGCCACCACGCCCCAATTGGACGCGCTCGCGGCCAAGGGCATGATCTATCTCCATGCCTGGTCGAACGCACCGGTCTGCGCGCCCGCCCGTACCGCCATCATCTCCGGGATGTATCCTCCCTCCACCGGCTCCCAGCACATGCGGAGCATGACGCGGTTGCCCGAAGGAATGAAGATGTTTCCGCAATACCTGCGGGAGGCCGGCTATTACGCCACCAACAACCGCAAGGAAGACTACAACCTAGAGAAGCCCGGACAAGTCTGGGACGAGTCCTCGGAGACCGCTCACTGGAAGAACCGCGCGCCGGATCAGCCGTTCTTTGCGGTTTTCAACCTCACCGTCACCCACGAGAGCCAGATCAGAAAACGGCCCCACGAGGCGGTTCACAACCCGGCGAAGGTCCGCGTGCCGGCCTATCACCCCGACGCCCCGGAAGTTCGGCAGGACTGGGCGCAGTACTACGACAAGATCACCGAGATGGACGCGCTGGCAGGGGAAAGCCTGCGCGAGCTGGAGGAGGCAGGCCTGGCCGAAGACACCATCATTTTCTACTACGGCGATCACGGCTCCGGGATGCCGCGCAGCAAGCGCTGGCCCTACAACTCGGGTCTCCACGTCCCGCTGATCGTCTACATCCCCGAGAAGTTCGCGCACCTGCGGCCGGCCGGCTATGCCGCGGGGGGGACGAGCGGCCGGCTGGTGTCCTTTGTCGATCTGGCGCCGACGGTCTTGAGTCTCGTGGGGCTCGAGCCGCCGGCCCACATGCAGGGCGGGGCGTTTGCCGGAGAATTCGAGGCTGAGCCGCGCGAGTATCTTCACGGTTTCCGGGGACGCATGGATGAGCGCTACGACATGGTGCGCAGCGTGCGCGGCGAGCGCTACGTCTACATCCGCAACTACATGCCGCACGAGATCTACGGCCAGCACGTTGCCTACATGTTCCAGACGCCGACAACGCGGGTTTGGAAGCAGCTCTTCGATGCAGGGAAGCTCAACTCCGAGCAGGCCCGGTTCTGGCAAACAAAGCCGCCCGAAGAGCTGTACGACCTGGAAGCCGATCCCGACGAGGTCCGAAACCTGGCGACGTCGCCGGAACATCGGGAGGTTGTAGAGCGTCTCCGAGCGGCCCTGCGCGAGCACGCACTCCGTATCCGGGACCTGGGCTTCCTGCCCGAGGAGGAGATCCATACTCGCGCCGGCAGCGGAACGCCCTATGACTACGGGCACTCGCCGAGCTACGCGCTGGAGCGGATCATGGAAGTGGCTGAGGCGGCGTCTTCGCTCGATGAGGAAGACACGCCGAAGCTGATCCAAGCGCTAGGAAGCGCTGACAGCGCGGAGCGTTACTGGGGTGCGATGGGCCTTTTGATGCGCGGCGAGCCTGCGGTGCGCCAAGCTAGTGCGCCCCTCCGCGATGCGCTGAAGGATGAGTCCACGTCGGTCCAGGTGATCGCTGCGCGATGTTTGGCCGAGTTCGGGGACCGCGGCGGCCGGGAGGCGAGCCTGGCGGTCCTGATTGCGCGAGCGGATGTGCAGAAGAACGGCGTCTTCATCGCGACACTGGCGCTCAACGCGATCGACAAGTTGGACGGAAAGGCGGCGTCGCTGAAAGCGCAGATCGAGGCCCTACCGAAAACCGCCCCGTCAGTCCATCGACGAATGGACATTTTCGTTCCAGCTTTGGTGGAGAAGGCGCTGGCGGATTTGGGGTCGTGAGGGGCGGGACGCCTGTTGCTCGCTGCCTCGCGCCTGAGCAAGCCTGTCCTCGACTTGCGGGGCGGCAACCCCGGATCGCGACGTCAAAGAGCGACGCATGCCCCTGGGTGGTGATCCGCGCGACCACAACGTCGAGATCCCTCGGTGTCGAGAATCAGCAGTATACTGGGACCGTGCTAGGGCCCCCATGGAAATCCTGGCCCAGAGGAGGACGAAGAATTGGACCGAACGTCATCACAGCTTCAAAACCAGTTGCATGATACCGAGGATCGGGGATCGTCCATCAGGCGCCGTACGGTGCTCGGAGCGATAGGCCTTGGATCGGTAGCCGCTGCAGTAGAATCCGTTCGATCTGCTGCGGAGGCGTCCGGAGGCCTTCCTCTTCCCATCTACACTCTATCGGCAAATATCGAGACCCTGTTTCCGCGGCAGTTGCCTCGCGATGAACGTATCAAGCGCGTCGCCGCTCAAGGGCTAAAAGCGTTCAGCTTCTGGAATGTCTCGGAACAAGAAGAAGCCATGTTGGCGGTGCAGCAGGACACCGGCTTGGCGTGTGGAAGCATTGCGGGCAGCGGCCGGATTGGTTGGACTACCGGTTTCACAAGGGCGGGTTTTGAGCAAGCCTACCTGGACCTCTTCACGCAGAACTGCGAAGTGGCCAAGAAATTCAGTGCCCCCAACTTGGTCATCTTCGTGGGGGAAGTGCAGAAAGACGTTCCGTGGGAAAGGCAATATCAACAGATCATCAGTGGACTGCGTGAGGTTGGGGACATAGCACAAACATACGGAGTTTGTGCCTGCTTGGAACCGCTCAACCCCATCTACTCACCGCAAATGAGTGTCCTCTCCGCCGAAGAGGGTTTCAAGATTGTGGCTGAGGTGGACCATTTGCATGTCAAGCTGGATTTCGACATTTACCATCTCCAGCTCGGGGAAGGTAACCTGATCAATAATTTGAGGCTGGGGCTCGAAAAAAAATGGATTCAATTCGTTGAGATCGGCGACGTGCCTGGTCGTAAGCAGCCAGGTACGGGCGAGGTTAACTTTACGAATATATTCCGAACACTCCGAGAGGAGAAATACAGCGGGTATGTCGGCATGGAACATGGGACCACCTCGACTCCAGAGCATGCCATTGAAGTTGTGAAAAAGATCGCTGGAGTCGGTTGACTCCTCGTCCAGGTTTAACTACGGCGCGATACCTATACCGAAACTCTTTTGGGGAGGGCAAAAGGCAGCGGTTGAGATCTTCCGGCCGAAGTCAGAGGTTGAAGAGTTAGCTACTGTATATTGCCATTGACATGTTCCCCCTCGCACTAGGTGGGCGCGCCTCGTCTCCGCCGCCCCGTACGCGTTGTGCCTTGCTGATTAGCTTTCCGGCGTCCTCGACAGTATAATCGGTGTGCGCATCGAGGCGACATGAGAGGGCGACACTGGAATCGACGAGAGTTTCTGGGGGGAGCTGTGGCTGCCGCGCCGGTGGCGGCCGCGTCTCCGCAGATCCTTCGAGCCGTGGGGGGCCGGCTCCAAGCCGGAGCGGCCACTTACAACATCACTCCCTCGCTGGGCTGCTCGCTGGCCGGTTCGATGCGCAACCGCATCGCCGACGAAGTGCACGATGAACTGCACGTGCGCAGCTTGGTGCTGGACAACGGCAGCACCCGGCTGGCCTTAGCCGTCGTCGACTCTTGCGTTGTCCCACGAAAGATCATCGACCGCGCCAAAGAGCTGATCCGCGAGCAAACCCAGATCCCGGCAAGTCATGTGCTCGTGTCGGCGACGCACACCCACAGTGCTCCGCCGGCGGCTCATCTTTTCCAAAGCGAGGCCGACCCCGCCTACCAGGACTGGTTGAGCGCTCGGATCGCCGCTGCCGTTCGTCTGGCGGTTCATCGACTACAGCCGGCCCGAATCGGATGGGGGGTCGGGAGAGAGGATCGGCTGGTCTTCAATCGCCGGTTCTTCATGAAGCCGGGGACGATCCCGCCCGACCCCTTCGGCAGCACGACCGACACGGTCAGGATGAATCCGCCCCGGGCAAGCTCCGATCTGGTCCGAGCCGCGGGTCCGACCGACGCGGAGGTGGGCATTCTGGCGGTCGAATCACTCGACGGGCAGCCGATTTGCGTCCTGGGCAGCTACGCCTTGCATTACGTGGGCCCGGGGGCCTCCACCCACATCACCGCGGACTACTTCGGTGAATGGGCGACGGCAATGGCACGGATCGCCGGCGTGAGGCCGTCGCGTCATTTCCCGCCTTTTGTTCCCAGTGGGGTATCCATTTGACTCAGGTGACCACAACATACTGTGGTTGGCCATTGGCGGCCCCCGGAAAGGCTTGCCGATAGCACCACGTTTCCAAGCCTGCGATGGCCATGGCGCGTGCGTAATCCTTGATCGGCCCGAAACGCAGCCTCGTGGCCCAATTGCCTGCAGACCGGCGTCTGGCGCCCCAGGGTGCATTCTGGGTGCAGTGTGCTGGCGTCCATGGATCGACCAAACCACAACGCCTAGGGGCTACCTGAGTCAAGTGGATACCCCATTGTTCCCATTCTGGCCAACGCCTGCTCGGGGAACATCAACGGTGTCGATTTCTTGAAGCCCTCGGTCAGGCACCCGCCCTATGCGCAGATGAAACGCTACGCCGATATTCTGGCGGCTGAGAGCTACCGGACTTGGCGCTCGATCGACTATCACGACTCGGTCGAACTGGGTGCCTCGCTGGAAGAGATAGGGCTGGGTGTCCGCTTGCCCACTGCGGCGGACGTGGCACAAGCGCGCAAGATCCTGGCGGGCGCGCCGAAAGAAGGCAACTACAGCGACCGCGCCCAGATCTACGCTCGCGAAACTCTCATCATGAGTGAGACCTTCGAGCCGACGGTCAAGACCTTCGTCCAAACGATGCGGATTGGTGATCTGGGAATCGCGACCTTTCCCGGAGAGGCGTTTGTCGAGTTGGGCCTGGAAGTCAAGAAAAAGAGCCCGTTCAAAACGCAGTTCCTCATCGAGTTGGCGAACGACTATCGGGGCTACATCCCCACTGTCGAAGGCCACGAGCACGGCGGGTATGAAACCTGGCGCGCCAAATCGAGCTTCCTGGAAACGCATGCCGCACCCAAGATGGTCGGCTCGGCACTGCGGCAGTTGGAAAAGCTGGGCTGACGTCCGTGTAGGAGAGAGTCTTTTCCCGTCCGAAAGCGCTACAATCTTTTTCCGCAACGTGGAGCTTGGCCCGTACCCAAAAGCAGGGAGTCATGCAAAAGACAAACCGCGTCTGGATTGCTCTTTGTGGGATTGGCTGTCTGGCGGCCTTTGCCTGTAGCCGGACCGGACCGCCCTACGCGCCCGAGCGAGCCCTGGAGTTATTCGAACTGCCCGCCGGCTTGCGCATCGAGCTGGTGGCGGCCGAGCCCGATGTCGTTGATCCCGTGGCCATCACGTTCGACGAGCAGGGGCGGATGTACGTCGTCGAGATGCTCGACTATCCCCTCGATCTTCGCCCGCAGGGACAGATCAAGCGGCTCGAAGATCTCGACGGCGACGGCTACTACGAGAACAGCACAGTCTTCGCCGACCAGCTCAACTTTCCCAACGGCGTCATGCGCTGGCGCGACGGCGTGTTGGTTACCTCGGCGCCCGACATTCTTTACTTGGAAGACACCGACGGAGACGGCCGGGCCGACGTACGCCGGGTCGTGCTCACCGGGTTTTCGGCCACAAATCCGCAGCTGCGCGTCAACGGCTTGCGATATGGGGTCGACAACTGGATTTACGCCAACTACCCGCGGGTGATCCGGCCGCGGAAGTACGCCAAGGAATTCGGTCATCCGGGTGACGCCCTGCGGTTCCCTGATTACCCCGATGCTCCTCCGCTCGACATCCGTGCCGAAGACGTCCGCTTCCGGCCTGACGAAGGTCGTGTCGAGGCGCTCGGCGGTGGCTCACAGTTCGGCAATTCCTTCGACCACTGGGGCAATCGCTTTACGACCTGGAACAACGACTATGTCCGTCACTTAGTGATCGAAAGCCGCTACCTGAAGCAAAACCCATATCTCGCGGTCGAAAAGGCTTACTACTCGCCGTCGGGACTCGATCACTCTGCGCCGGTGTACCCTGTTACCGAGAACCCTTTACACATTCACGATTCCCAGATCGGCCACTTCACGTCGTCCTGTGGCTTGTCGGTGTATACGGGCGCCGCCCTGCCGGAAGACTTCGACAACAACACCTTCAACTGCGAACCGGTGCACAACCTGGTTCGCAGGAGCGTCGTCAAGCCGAAGGGCGCTACGTTTGCCGCCACCCCAGCCTATGACGGCCGCGAATTCCTCGCGTCCAAGGACAGTTGGTTCCGGCCGGTGTTTACCACGACCGGCCCGGACGGTGCCCTCTACATCGCCGACTACTACCGAGTCTCGGTCGAGCATCCTGAGTTCGTGCCGCCGGAGTTGTCCAAGGAGATCGAGTTTAAATCACCGCATCAGCTCGGACGGATTTATCGGGTGGTCCACGAGTCGTCCAAACTGTGGCCGCGGCCGAATCTTGCTGAAGCTTCCACCGCTGAGCTGGTTGAAAACCTACGGCATCAGAATCAATGGTGGCGCATGGAGTCGCAACGGCTGCTGATGGACCGGCAGGACCCGAGCGCTATCGAGCCCTTGTTGACACTCGGCCGGCAAGAGGACGCACCCATGGCGCGCATCCACGCACTGTGGTCGTTGGACGGGTTGAAAGCGCTTGATAACGACCTCGTGATCGAAGCGCTTTCGGACCCGCACCCTGCCGTACGGCGTCAAGCGATTCGGCTGGCGGAGAATCGCTTGCCCGACACCGCCCTTCAACAAAAGCTGAACCGGCTGGTCGATGATCCCGATGCGGCCGTCCAGTTTCAGTTGGCGCTGACGCTGTCTCTGCGGCAAGACGACCTGCCGGCCGCACAGGCATTTCGTACGTTGCAGCAGATTGCTCTCGGCCATCTCGAAGACCCGTGGTTTCGCATTGCCGTGCTGACGTCGGCAGCGGACAACGCCGTGCGGTGGTTCCGGACCATGCTACGGAGTCCGGGCTTCGGCGACTCTCGTTCGGAAGGCAAGAGGGACTTTCTGCAGCGGGCGGCCGCGATCGTTGGCGCACGGCATCACGACGACGAGATCACCGATGTGCTGACGATGGTTCGAAGCGGGCGGGGGACCGAGTCGACATGGTGGCGGACTGCTGGTCTTGAAGGCCTCGGCAAGGGGTTGAGCCAAGGATCGGGCGGCAGAGTCCGTCTGCCACGGGGCCAATCAGTTCTGGTGAGTCTGTTGTCAGACAGCGGCCCCGAGATCGGGACCGCGGCACTCGAGTTGGCCTCCCAGGTCGAGCTTGCCGAGTCGGCCGCGTTACGGCGGTTCATCAAGCTGAAGATGCAGGTTGCACAAGACGATCAAGCGGACCTGGCTGAACGCGAGTATGCCGCGGGTGTTCTCGGGCTCGACCCGTCGGGAGCTGCCGGCGAGACGCTCGCGTCGCTGATCGTACCGCAGCAGCCTGCGGAAGTGCGGCGGTCCGCCGCGCGCGCGCTGACCTACCTGCCCGGTGGCAACACCGCCGGCCTCTTTACCGAACGCTGGCGCACTTTCTCCGCGCCGGTCCGCGAGGTCGCGCTGGGGTGGTTCTTCGCCGACCGCGCGCGGCTCCACACGCTGCTCGATGCAGTGGAAGCCGGCAAGATCCAGCCATGGGCCCTGGGACCGGCGCGGACCCGCCAGTTGCGCCGCTACCCCGTGGCCGAGATCAAGGAACGCGCCATAGCACTGCTCGAACAAGCCCAGGGCGAGGATCGTCAGGCGGTCTACGAACGCTATCTCCCCGCGCTTCGCCTGGTCGGTGACACGGGCCGGGGCCTCGAGATTTTCCGAGAGTCGTGCGCGGAGTGCCACAAGGTCGGCGACCTGGGCCACGAGGTGGGCCCCGATCTGCTCTCTCACGACACGTTACAAGGAGGTCTTCCTTGCCGACATCCTGATGCCGAATCAGTCGGTCGAAACCGGCTTTGAGGAGTATCTGGTCGACACGGTCGACGGGCGATCCCTCTCGGGGATCATCGCCAAGGAGACCCCGACGACGGTCACGATCCGTCGGGCGAAGGGCGAGGAAGACACCATCCTGCGGGGCAACGTCGAGACCATGTATTCGCTCAGCGTTTCACCCATGCCCGAGGATCTGGAGCAAACGATCGACGTGCAAGGCATGGCCGACCTGATCGCCTATCTCAAGGCCCTGGGGACTTGAGGGCCTACGGCAGCGCCGACGAGGCGAGTAGCAACGTCACCCGTCTCACCAGGCTGGGGTCAATGTTGGTCCAGTCGGCGGTGGGAATGCTTGTCCGACCGTACCGCAAGACCGCGCCCAAAATACTTGAATGAACACCATTGGGCTGGTGGGGGCTGGTCTCTTGTGGCGGTCAGTGGTTGGCCGCTGCCCTGGCGCAGGGTGATGACGCCCCCCGGGTCGAATTCCGTGCCAGATCTCGCGCGAGGCCCCGGGCCACTCGACAGTAACGCCCTCCAGGCTCGACCCATTGTTATTGCTAACAACAACGTCGATGTCACCGTCATTGTCGATGTCTCCGAAAGCCGCCCCACGGCTAACCTAGGAGAGTCTCAAGCGCCGGGCCTGCCTCTAGCCCTATTCTCTGGCGCGACAACCGGCTCACGAACTGCCCTACTTGCGCGTCGTGATTTTCGGCAACGCCACGGTTTCGGCCGGTTCAAACAGCCCGAATGCGAAGATCGCGGTGGCGGAGGCGATGGCTACTTGCTGCTTTCCGTCGACCTCGTAGATGACCGGCGACGCTGTCAACTCCTCACCCATGTTGAAGTTCCACAAGTGGCGGCCCGTTTTCGCCTCCAGCGCCACCAACTGCCCGGCGTCGTCGCCCGAGAAGATCACGCCGGTTGACGTCGAGACCGTTCCGCTCCACATGCGCCCGAAGCCCGTCATCGGGTATTCCCAAGCGCGCTCACCCGTTGTCGGGTCGATGGCCCGCAGGATGACCTGCCCGCCTTCTGCGGTCGCGCCGCCGCCGGAGAAATTTTTCATTGGGACCGGCTCTTGGTCGGAACTGCTGTACCAGCCGCACTGCTCGAGTGTGAGCGCGTAGAGCAGTTGCGTGCCCGGGTCATAGGTCTGCCCCATCCAGTTCGTTGCGCCCTTCACGCTGGGGCAGACCCAATTGCCCTCGAGCGTCGGGTCCTTGCCGGGCACGAGGATGGGCCGGCCGCTCTTGTCGATGCCCGTGGCCCAGTCCACCTTGTCGATCAACTGTGTCCCCCGCAAGAACTTGCCGCTCTCGCGGTCCAGCACATAGAAGAAGCCGTTGCGGTTGGCGTGCAACACCAGCTTTCGCGGTTCGCCTTCCCACTCGAGGTCAACCAGCATGGGCCAGCTCTGCGCGTCCCAGTCGTGTGTGTCGTGCGGGGTAAATTGGAAGTACCACTTCATCTTGCCGGTGTCGGGATCTAGAGCCAGCAGCGAGGAGGTGTATAGGTTGTCCCCGGGGCGTGCCTGCGCGTTGAAGTCGGGCCAGGGATTGCCCGTCGTCCAGTAGAGGGTGTTCAGCTCGGGGTCGAATGTGCCGGGCAGCCAGGTCGCGCCACCTCCCCACTCGATCAGGTCACCCCAGGTCTCTGAGCCCGGCTCGCCCTTGGCGGGCACGGTATAGATCCGCCAAATCTCTTCGCCCGTTTCGGCCGAGAGAGCGGCCAGGAAGCCACGCATGCCGCTGTCGCCCCCTGTGCTACCAACGATCACCTTATCCTTGACGACGAGCGGAGCGGAGGTCGAGGTCACTCCGTCGTCGACGCTGGCAAACTGCTCGCTGAAAATCACGCCACCCGTCCGCCGGTCCAGCGCCGTCAGATAGTTGTCGCTGGTCAGGAAATAGACACGGTCGCCGGAGATCGCCGCTCCGCGGTTCGGACCCGGCTGCTTGGCCCGCGAATCAACGTAGCTCCAGACGAGCCGCCCACTGCGCGCATCGAGCGCATACACGGCGTTCGAGTTGGTCACGTACATCACGCCGTCGTGGACGATCGGCGACGTCTGCAGCCCGCGGGCGTTCGGCACGTGATAGACCCACTTGGCGACCAGCGAGCCGGCGGTTTCGACGGTAATCTGGTCGAGCGGACTGTGACGCCAACCGTTGTAACTGCCGGCGTAGGTCAGCCAATTCTTTCCCGGCCCTTTGAGAACGTCCTCGTACTTCACTTGGGCCGCCGCCACGCTACACAGGGCCAAGACCAACAACCACCGCTTTATCACTTGCTCTCCTTTCGGGCCTTGCGTACGCTCTGCCGGGCTAGGAAGGCGAACAGATTCTCAAGCTCGTCGGCCGACAGCCGGCTGCCGTAGTCGTCCGGCATGGGCGAGCGCTCGAGGATTTCCAGCTCAGCCACTTGGGGCATGGAGATCAGATGCAGCTTACCGTTCTCGTCGACCACCTGCAACGAATAGTTGTTGCGGTTGCGCGCGACGCCTTGAATCGTCTCGCCGCTCTTGAACTTTACGGTGACGCCCTCGCTGCCAAGCAAGTACAGCCCTTCCGAGGGTTCGAGCACCGCCTGCTTGATAACGGCCAACGGACGGAGCCCGCCGATGTTGGTCAGATCCGGCCCCAAGCGGCCGCCCTTGCCGCGGATTGCATGGCAGTTGGAGCAGCTCGCCTTCTCGCTCCAAAACACCTTCTGGCCGGCCACCTGATCTCCGGGTACCAAATTCTCAGCCGCCGGACCAGTCAGAGCGTGGATGAAGGCGACAAGCTGCCACGTCTCGTCGTCCGCGAGATTGGTGGGCGGCATGCCGGCCCCTGGGAGTCCGTCGCGGATTAGGGAGTATATTTTCTCGTCGCTCAGCGGATGCCACATCGGCCGTTGCACCAGGTTGGGGCCGCGCCCGCCGCTGCCATCAGGTCCGTGGCAACCGGCGCACGAGCGCTGGTACAGCGTCTCCCCAGCCGCGATCGCTTTCGGATCGCCAATCGCCGGATGGTTCGACTCGCGATCATACAGTCCATGCTGGGCCGCCAGCGGTGCAGCCAGCAAGAGCAACCAAGCGCACGCCCTCATAATCAGACAATCATACAGCAAGCCCGCTGGGGCATTCGAACCTCCCGCTCATCAGTCGAGCCGGGATCAAAGCCTGGAGCGGCATGGGGCAATAGAGCCAGTTAGAGCCGGTCACGGATCAACGCCGTTAACTTGACAATGCCGCCTGAGAACCCACTCTGGTAAGGTCTTCTCATGAATCTGCGGAGACTTGTCGGCTGTGTTGCGTTTTGCTCGGCAGTCCTAGCCATGGCAGGTTGCACCCCGGCGGAACCGGGATTCGACCTTGTGATCAGGAACGGTGTGGTTGTCGACGGCTCGGGTGCGCCAGGTTTTGTGTCGGACATTGGGGTTAGTGGGGATCGGATTGTCGCGATAGGGGACATCGACGACGAGAAAGGCGGTCTCCGCGAAATCGATGCGGCAGGACTCGTTGTGGCGCCGGGCTTCATCGACAGCCACTGCCACTCCGACTACACGCTCCTGGTTGATGGTACGGCGCAAAGCAAGATCCGCCAGGGCGTGACGACCGAGATCAACGGCGAACAGAGATCCGCGGGTCCCCTTAAGGGGAAATCCCGGCTGGACCTGAGCCGTTACGAAACGAAGGCTGATTGGTCGACGCTCGGAGAATACTTTGAGCGGCTTGAAGAACAAGGAATCTCGGTCAATGTCGGCACTTATGTCGGCGCGACGCTGATTCGGAGTTGCGTTCTGGGTGACGAGGAGACTCGCAAGCCGACCACGGAAGAAATCGGCGAGATGCAAGCGTTGGTCGACGAGGCCATGCGGGACGGCGCGTTAGGGTTGTCGAGCGCCCTGACGATTCCCCCGGATACCTATGTGGGTACCGATGAGTTAGTTGCGATGGCGAGTGTCGTCGCCAAACACGGGGGGATCTACGCGACGCACACCCGTGATGGTGGCGGCGTCATCGCCGGGCTTTCCGAGGCGATTGAGATCGGTGAGCGGGCTGGCGTAGCAGTAGAGTTGGTTCACCTGAACAACGTCGACCGCAAGATGTGGGGCAAGGTGAGCCTGATTCGAAAGACGATTGAGGACGGGCAGGCTCGGGGAGTGACGGTTACCGCGAGCCGTTATCCCTATGTCGCCGGTCAGAACAACATTCGAGCATTACTGCCTCCCTGGTCGTTAGAGGGAAGTAAGGATCAAGTTCTTGCCCGCCTTCGTGATCCGGCAGCGAGAAAGCGCATGGAGCAAGACATCCACAGCGGGATCGACGGGTGGTTCAATCACTATTTGTTGATGGGGACTTGGGAGAACGTCCGAGTAGCCACCGTTCGCACGGAAGAAAACAAGAAGTACGAAGGCAAGTCGATCGCCGCTATTGCTGAAGCCATGAACCAATCACCGATCGACACGATCTGTGATCTGCTGCTCGACGAGGGAGGCTCGATCCCAGCGATATATTTCATGATGAGCGAGGAAGATGTTCGCCAGACCCTAAAGCTCCCCTGGGTGTCGATCGGATCGGATGGGAGTGCCGTACGGCCGGATGGGATCCTTGGGCGAGGGAAGCCGCATCCCCGATGGTACGGAGCCTTTCCGAGAGTCTTGAGCAAGTATGTTCGGGAGGAGGGTGTATTAACGCTTCCCGAGGCGATTCGAAAAATGACCTCGCTGAACGCGCAGAAAGTGGGCATCGCGGACCGCGGTCTGCTGAGGAAGGGTTGGAAAGCGGACATTACGCTCTTTGATCCGCAGACGGTCAGGGATGAGGCTACGTTTGAGAACCCACACCAATATGCGAAGGGCATTCCCTATGTGATTGTGAACGGCCGCGTGGTCCTTGACCAGGGTGAACATACCGGCGCAAAGCCGGGGCGGGTGCTTCTAGGGCCCGGAGCCGAGCGCCGGAGGCCAAGTCCAGCCGCTAGACGAGATTGAAGCGCCAGGTTTGTTCGATCACACGCATGGCGGGCAGAGCGGCCAGTGAGAGAGTTGTGCGTACCGATTACTCCATCCGGGTGGATAGAGGATGAATGCTGGCGGCAAGATGGGGCTGATCGGGCGAAGACCGATCGCCCCGACATAGCAGATGCGCGGTTCGGGACCGTTGAGGACCTCCAACACTCTCAGTCGTCGGCTGTAACAGTGCATTGGGCAAAGCTACACTTCGGGTGTGGATCACCGCCGATGGCCACGCCGCAGCGAAGCGCGGGCTCTCAAGCCGCTCGCCGCAGGTAGCGATGGTGCAGCCTGCCGACCACTGGCATCTCGATCAGCTGACCCAATGCCGGCGGCTGGACTTGTCTCGTGATCGGCGCGTCCTTGCCGAACGACGCCCTAAGCTCAATCGTTTCAATGCGGACGGAGTTGACGATAGCCACAACTACTGGAGACGGCTATGTATTTCGATGATGCGAGCGCCGGCCTTATCCGGATGGAAACTGCCGGGCACGGAAATGATAACTCCGCGTGCCGCCGCACTAACGACGAATGATAGAGGGGTCGTCGTCGTACCGGTACAGCATATGGCAGTCTTCGCAGGCGTTGTAGATCTGTTCGCCGGACGCGAAGATGCCGTCCGCATCCTTGGTCTCCGCCGCCTTCAAGGCGACCGCGCCGGCATCCACTAGCGCCTGGGCCCTCTCCATCCAGACTTCCGCGTCCTTGGCGCGGCTTCCAATCATGAGCAGGTTCCCGGCTTCCGTCAGGATTACGGCGCTACTCTGGACGGCGGCCCACTCCTCATCGTTCCTCGGGTATATCTCCTCGGTTCCTTCGTAAGAGATGATCGTCCCGACTGACTCCCACACCGCGTCGGCGTTGGGATAGACCACATCGTGCATGAGTTGCTGTACGCTCGCGACCGGTTTGAATGGTGGCTGCGCCGCGGCCTCGCTCTCGGCCACCCTGTTCCTCTGGACGATAGCCTCCTCAGTCCGGGCACAGGCACCCATCAGCACGACAACGACGACCCCCGTGACGAGGAGGGCGGCTCTCCATACGCTTGCCTTCTGCATGGAACACGCTCCTTTCAGGGATCTGGCCTCCGGGGTGAACCTGCCTGACCCTTGCCGGATGGTCGAGTCAGGCCGCTCGGTTCCTATGTCGCTCGGTGTCCAACTTGACTCCAGAGACCGTCAGGTCAGGGCGTCAGCGGCTCTTTCTTCTCCGCCTCTTCTTCGGCGGCCTTTTCATCGGCGCGAGCGCCACCGAGGATGAGGCCAATAGCTGTATTCCCCTCGTGGCACGCGTACTCAAACATCTGATAGTCCTGATCCCTGTTCAGGGGCATCGTGACTTTCCAGGGTTTCGTATACGCTTCCGGATCCTCGATGGTAACTTCGTAGCCGATCGTGTCTGCCTCGACCAGCGTGAAGCGTTCGACCACATGTAAGGCCTCGCTCTGGGGGAGGCCCATGATGCGCTGGGACGCACCCCTTGACTCGACCCGTCCCTTGTCAGTGAAGTTGGTCGTGTCGACTACCAGCGTATTGCCCTCCCAGTGGCCGCGCGAGTCGCCCAGCCATAGGCGGATCTTCGGTCCGACATGCGGGCTGCCATCCAGGGGGATGATGCGAGCGTCATGGATCATCTCGTAGAGAATCACCACGTGCTCAGGAGTTTGCAGAATCTGATAGGCGTTGTTGTAGGCAGTGGGAAACATCGAACCCGGCACACCGCGCGTGATACAGCGATCCCACAAGCTCATGTGCTCGTAGGACTCGGTGCTGTGTGCGCGGTTGTCGTCTCGCTTCGCCTCCGCCTCCGGCCTCACGGGGGGCGGGTCCACAACCAGCGACGTTTGCCTGGTCATCGGGCGGGTCCACAACCAGCGACGGTCGAGAGGATCTCGCTTCCGGAGTCGAACCAGAACCGGTTGTAGCCGCCAACGGTGCCCGGTGGGGATGTGCCATCAGCAGCAGCGTTCTTTTGTGCTGTCTGCCGTTCCAACTCAGACGCTTCCTCTTCGCTAAGAAACTCCTTCCCCGACAGCTCATCGGGTCGTTCGAAGGGCGTGATGGTTTCGTTCGTCCAGATCCCCTGCAGATCGGGATGGCCCCACGATGTATGTGGCGGAGTCCACGTATTGGCCGCGGCCGCTGGGGCCTGACCGGCAACAGGTAAGGCCGCCAGTGACACGACCGCAAACGCGGTTGCTACAAGACTCACTGAAGTGGAAAATCCATGGCTCATCGGGAACTCCTTATTTCTTTGCTTTGGCTGCTTCCTTGCCGGCCTTTTTTCACTTGCTGCCCCGAACTCTCACCGTCGATGAATTCCGTGAGCAGTAGAGCAAGCTCTTGATCTCATCCCAGCCATACTGTAGCGAAGTCTATCAGGATCTCGGGACCGACGAAATCCTGACGAAGCGCAGGGGCGGGGCCCAAATCCGTCTGTAGGAAGCTTGCTGCCGGTCCACCACGCGCCTTGTTGACAGGCGGGCGCGGACGCTTGGCCAAGCCAGACCCCAGCTGCAACGAACACCTGCCGGGGGACGCCAGGATGAAAAGCCGTAGTTCTCTTCGAGCCCTGCGCTACGCGGCTACAGTTCCTTCTGCAACCCGCTCTAATCGTTCTGGCCGTTCCTGTCCCAATGGCGCTCATGGCACGTCTCGCAGGCATCCATGATTTGGTTGCCTAGATCTGTGATTGCATCTACGTTCTTGGCCTCAGCCGCCTCCAGCGCGAGGCCCCCTGCATCGACCAGCGCTCGCGACGTCTTCATCCAGACTTCAGTGTTCTTGGCGCGGGCTCCGATCATGAGCAGGTTTCCGGACTCCCCCAGTAGCACGGCGCTGTTCTGAACGGCGGCCCACTCTTTATCGTCTTTCGGGGTTTGCCTTGCAACACTAAACAGGGCATTCGAGGAGGGAATGACCATCGCCTGCATGAGCCGCTTGACGCTGGCGACGGGTTTCACCGCGGGCTGTTGCGTCATCGCGACGCTCGCGAGAAGAAGCAGAACGCTCACCAGAAGAAACCAAACAAGAATTCGCGCGGCCATTGCTCCCCCCTTGAGGTTGCCTCTCAGAAACGATACAGCGTTCCGCTTCGCCCGATGCGCTGAGCCGCCCCGCCGTGGGGTGCGGGCGGCTCGCTGTTGAAAGCATACTCTTTGCTGACCAGCAGCGTCTTCCGTACCCAGGTGCGGCCAACCTATTCAATGCCAAGCTAGCGGGCATTGCGGCCTTCTGATAGAGTCTTCACAAGCCCTTCGGGTGCTGAGATGGACGGGCACACAGTTGAATCGTGTCCCGGGCTACCCGGGTTCCGGGGTGCATGGCGGTGCGCCTCGGGTGAGCTCGCGGCTGTGATCTGCCGTGGGCCGGGAGGTTGCTCTGAGTAATGTCGCTACTTCCTTTCTTCGAATGGCTGGAGAATACGCCAGGGAGTGTGGCCATCCGCGAATCCATCTTGTTCTACCCGCTCGTCGAGACGACCCATGTACTGACGTTGTGCCTGTTCCTTGGGATGACTGCCATGTGGGACCTGCGTCTGCTGGGGCTGGCGATGCGCAGTGTGCCTGCCTCGCAGGTCGTAGGGCGGCTCTGGCCGTGGGCCGTGGCGGGGTTTGGTGTGATGGTCATCAGCGGTGTGCTGCTCTTCTATTCCGGCCCCGTCAAGGCCTCGCAGAATATCTTCTTCCAGGTCAAGATGGCGATGATCGTATTGGCGGGCCTGAACGCCTTTCTCTTTCACAAAACGGTGTATCGCCGAGTGGCGGATTGGGACCAGGCAGCAGTCACCCCGTTGCGCGTGAGGGTGGCGGGCTTTTTGTCGTTGGCGCTGTGGGCCGGCGTTGTCGTTGCGGGGCGAATGCAGGCGTACAACTGGTTCGACTAGTGGGGCTACCCAATGTCTCTGTTGCCTTTCTTTGAGTGGTGCGAAAGCACAGCGGTGGGCACTGCCATTCGCGACTCGCTGTGGCTCTTCCCCGTGATCGAGTGCATCCATCTGCTGGGGCTAGCCCTGATCGGCGGCGCCGTCTTGGTGGTGGACCTTCGCCTGCTCGGTCTCGGATTGTGGCGTCAGCCGGCAGCGCGACTGGCACGGGACGCCCAGCCGTGGCTGATCGGCAGTCTTGCGATGATGCTGGTCACCGGGATGCTGTTGTTCTTGGCGGAGTCTATCAAGTGTTATTACAGTCCTCCGTTTTGGTACAAGATGAGCTTTCTTTCCCTGGCGATCGTATTCACTCTAACGGTCCGTCGCAAGGTGGCCGCGGCCGCTGATACGCGTCTGAGACCGATCTGGGCTAAGCTTGTCGCCCTGGTCTCACTCGGGCTTTGGTTCGGCGTGGGGTTCTCGGGGCGCTGGATCGCGTTTTACTGAACATAGCCCTGTCAAGCCTTCAAGGAGTGTTCGGGCGGGATGGGGCGTGAGGCGCGGCCTTGCCGAGTCTCGATTCTTCGAGACGCAGGGCAGCAAACGACCGAGCACCTGCTGTTGGCCGCCGACCTGAGAACCAAGGAATCGGTTCTCGGCAAGCCTGGAGGCTTACGCCACATGAGCTCCGACTTGCCGGTTTTGGGGTCTCAGACCTTTCTAGGCGCCTATCGCTTCGGCTCCCTGGAGTCGCTTCCATCTTTTGGGGCGCCCGTACCGGACGAACCGAGAAACAGCTGACTCCCATCGGGGAATGTGAGATCCCGGCCGTTTGCCTTCATCGACCCGTCCTTCGCCTGATAGCCATCGACGGCGATCTTCGTTCCAGGCAGTAGGGAATTCTTTGTAAAACCGCGCCTGAGCAGGGTGTTCGGGGTGCCCCCTTCGATCATCCACGTTTCCAGCTTGCCGTCAGCGCCTTTCACCTCGACGTGGATCCAGCAATGCGGATTGATCCATTCCATCTTTGAGACCGTTCCCTCCAACTTGATTGGCTTGTTCGCGTCAAATTCCGCCGAAAACGCGTGATGCGCCAATACCGGCACTGCAGGAACGAAGAGAAGTAGACAGAACCCTGCTACCACTACGGCTAGCTCTGTGCGCATCGAACTCACCTCTTGCTTTCTAAGTTTACTGCCTCGCTGGCTTCCTTTTGGGCGGCTTCTTGGACAGCCTTTTCTTCGGCGCGCGCGCCGGCCAACATGGTGACCATGCTGTAGTTCCCCTCGTGACAGGCGTACTCAAACATCGGCTGGTTCGTCTTTTTCATGGGGATCGCTGCTGACCAGGGTTTCGTAAACGATTCCGGATCATCGATCGTGTATTCGTAAAGCAGCCGGTCAAGGCCGATCCGGGTGAAGCGTTCGCTCAGGTGCATGTTCTTGCCGGATCCCCGGAAACTCGCTTTGTCGGTGAAGTTCGTTGTTTCCACGACCAGCGTATCGCCTTCCCAATGGCCGCGCGAGTCTCCGCGCCACTGGCGGATGTTCTCCGGAAGGTGCGGGCGCCCGTCCAGAGGAACGATGCGAGCGTCGTGGACCATCTCGATGAAAAGCGCCGCGTGTTCGGGTGTCTGGAAGATGTGTACGTTATTGTTGTATGCGCTGGGCGTGAACGGCGGTCCAGCGTTGAACCCCAAGATGCAGCGCTCGGCTACGCCGCGGTCCTCGGGACCGTGAGGGGGACGCGCCCTAGCTGCTCTCATGGTATCCCGTCTTTTCCGCGCCTCTGGTGTCAGAGGGGGAATTCTTCCGTCCGACGGATCGACGATCAGTGACGTTCTCTTGTCCTCGGTGAGCTTGTTTCCATAGTCCCACCAGAACTGGTTGTACGCGTTCCCGACGTCTTGTTCAGCAGTCAGGCCGTCCGAGGTTCGTCGATCTTTGTCGCGGCGTTGAAGTTCTCGCGTTTCAAATTCAGCTGCTTCCCCGTCTTCAAAGAGCTGTTTCCCGGCAAGCTCCTTGGGCCGTTCCAAGGGCGTAATGGTGCGGAAGTCCCACACCCCTTGTAAGTCCGGCTCGCCCCATGGCGTGCGTGGCACGGCCCACTCTTCCGCTGCATCTGTTGGGGCTTGGCCGGCTGCGGGCGCCATCGCTAGCAACCCGACCACGATCACGGTCGGCGCAGCCCCCAGTGAAGCTGGAATTCGATAGCCCATCGGACCCCTCCTTACTGGCTCACGCCCTTGCGAAGATGCCCATACATGAGCTCTTCAACGAACTCGACACACTTGAATTCCAGGAGTTGAACGTTTTCGTCCAGCCGGCGATAGAGAGGCATGCTCATCTTCCAGGGCCGCGTAAACACCTTCGGATCCTCGATGGTGGCTTCGTACCTGAGAGCGTTCGGGCCGATGGCGGTGTAGCGCTCGACCACACGCAGGGCTTCGCTATGGAAATTGCCGGCGCTGTCGAGCCAGGTATCGGGAACCTGACTTGTCACGTCGACGACGAGCGTCTCTTCCTCCCAGCGGCCGCCCGAGTGCCCCATCCACGAGTCGATCGGACTCTCAAAATCCGGCTTGTTCATATAGATGACCCGACTGGCGCTCGCAAACTCGTAGGCAATCAGGATGTACTCCGGAGTCTGAACAATCTGGAATGGGAAGGGCATATACGTGACGCGCGGTACGCCCGGCAGGTAGCACTTGACGACCGGATCAAGGGCCGGCCAGTTTTCAAAGTTCTTCTTCTTTTGTTGCGCCGCCCACGGCTGGTAAGGGATCTCACCGCCCTCCACGACGCCGAGCCCTGCTGGGATTGCGCCGACCGCGCCGAGCGCAACCACCGGTCCCGGCCGCGCAGCATGGCCCTGAATATCCCAATGTGCCGTGCCGAGGGCTTGCCAAATACCGTTGAAGTTGGGTTTGCCGTCCGCCGTCCCCGGGGCCTGAGCAGCGGTCGGTTCCACGGCCAGCGAGAGGATGGCTACTGCTGCGGCGCTAACCACAGCAATCTTCAGGCCTCCGAACCGATTTCGCATCTGATCGATCTCCTCTCCCGATCGGCTACACAGAATATTGCAGCGAGCCGCCAGCACCTGTGCCCGGCGACACCCGAGGGGCTCACCAACACCCTTTGCCCAATAGGCGGTATACACCCCTACCATTTCGATGTCAAGTCCCGCGTTGTCTGTCAACACCCCTAGAAATACCCCCTCGGTTGTATTTCATCAGGGCCTTCGACTTCAAGGCACTGCAGGCCCGCCCGGCACACCGCTTGAAGGATTCGAAGACCGTCTTCCTGTGAGCCTTTGTTGAAGGCCTCTCCTTCAAGGTCGACAGCATTCGTCACATGAGCGACCACTCCCACCGTAGCCCGACGAGCCTCGGCAAACGCGAAAAGGGAAGCCGCTTGCATCTCGACAGCTAGCACGCCGCCCCGCGCGTGTCGGTTGAGCTGCTGCTCCGTCTCACGGTATGGCGCATCGGTAGTCCAGACCTGACCGGGCATGACCGGGAGGTCGAGCTGGTTGAGTTCCCGGATGAGGCATTCAACCGGTTCTGTGGGAGCATCAACGGTTGGCGCAGGTTTTAAGTAATGGTACGAGGTGCCTTCATCGCGCACGGCGCTTGTCGCAACTACCAACGCGGGAACGGTCAGGCTGGGTTGGACCCTGCCAGCCGTGGTGAGGCCAAGGACCACTCGCGCCCCCGACGCGAAAAGCTGTTCCGCAACCAAAACCGCGTACGGACCGCCGATCGTACGCGGGATCACGCCGCATGGGGTGCCATCCGCTTCCAACTCAAACATGGTTGTGTGAAAGCAAGCCCACGCCAGGCACGGAGCGACGAGCTTCTGCTCGAGCAGCCAGTCGGTCAAGTCACCATCAAACTCGAGCACACAGACGGCGGGAACACGATTCGCCTTGAGTCCACGCTCCTCACGCACGGCGGCAATTAGGCTGTGGGGTGAAAACGCGCTCGGCTGATGTAGGGAATGCTTGAGGAGCGGAATCGTTGATTTCTGTGACATAGGCTGTAGTTCTCACAGACGGCTTCCCCGCCAGCTACCGATGATACAGCCAAAACGGCATACCTGATGGTTTCGGGTGAAAACCGGTGGCGTCGACACAGTGATTCCATCGGTCGAATCTCGCCGACCGGTGTTAACTTGACAATGCCGAATGAGCCGATCGAGCTCTTGGATAGTACGACTTCGCGTGTCGTCACGGCCTTTCTGTGCTACCCTTGATCGACCTCGGCCGGGCCTCTGAATTGGAGGGGAACGATCGCGAAATTGGTGACTGAGCAATGAAGAATAACACCGCAACAACTCCGCTTCCTCCGATGCACCGGCGCCGATTCCTCGGAGCCGCCTCAGCAGTTGCTGGCGGGCTCCTCATGCCCGGAAAACGTAAGCTGAGCGCGGCGGCTGTCGACACTCGTTCCACCGATCATTTCTGGTATCGCCTCGCGCCGGAGGGACCCTACATCGATTCGCAGCGCAAGAACAAAGCCTTCGGTTTCGGCGACGGGAAGGTTTTTCTGTCTGAGGACAATGCGCAGACGTGGCCGCACAGCACCGCGTTTCCTAATGCGGATAACATCACCTTCAGTTGTATCCTGAAGAACGGGAACATCCTCTTCGCCACGCGAACGAAACTCTATCTGAGCACCGACAATCTTAGGACGCACAGGCGGATTATCGTCAAAGATACCGACGGCAGCGATTACCTTCCGCACGCCCCACTTGACCCGGACCGGCCGGGCTGGTATTTTCATCCGCTCGACGGCGTTCACGCATGGGACGTAAACGGATCGGAAATGCTGGTGTGGGGCAATTACTGCAACGTCCTCGGCGGCGCGGTGCCGCTTAACATCTACTACTCGACCGACCAGGGCCGGACCGTAAAACTCGCCTACTCCTTTGGACCAAACCCACAATTTCAGCAAAAAGGGGCCGGCAACGCTGACCTGTTGGGTAACCCCGATAATCCGGTGGCCGCCACATTCATTCGGTGGCATACAACCCGGCAGAGAATGCCTTTTACGCATGCACCGGCGACCACGACCGGGGCTCCGTACACGAATGCCATTGGTTGAGGGGCACTTACGATGCGGAGAACGATGCGTGGGACTGGGACGTCCTCGTCTCGGTCAATTCGAACTCGCGCTACAAATCGGGTGGCATCAACTTTGTCGGTGGCCGGCTCTACTGGGCAGCGGACGCGAATGGAAACAACGGCACCCTGCCCCACGATCGCGGCATATTCTGCTGCGACCCGGCGGATCTCACCAATCCGAAAAAGCACACCATGCTTTTCAATCCGCAATACGAATCCGCGAACATGATTATCGAAGACGGCGTAATTCTGTCGGCGCATTACGCGCCCGCCTCGCCCTACCACACGGGGTTCATTATTTCGCCCGACATGGGCAGGACCTGGGCGCAGTACGACCTCAAGGAATTCGGCAAGCGATCCCCTGTTCGCTTTCAGACGGATGGTTCCGTGTGGACGAGCGTGGCGAGGTCCTGTTCATCAAAACGAGCGACGGATGGTTCCGTGTGGATCTGAGAAAGGGATGGATCGAGCGTGGCGAGGTCCTGTTCATCAAAACGAAGCAGTAGCTCGCGGTTGAGATTAACGGCCCTGTCGCTCGCCAAAACTACGTTGTGCCTATCGTAAACTTCGTCCGCGTTGAAACGATTGAGCTTAGGGGCCACGCAACAATAACTTTACAGTTGGGGTTTGATGGTGTAATTCCACTCAGGCAGTATTTCATGACGTTGTAAGCGCAGAGCGGCGAGTTGTTCTGGGGGAGGCCTGAGGCCGCGAGGGTAAGAGCGACGATCCAGGTAGGCGGTGACCCGAAGGCCGGTTTGAGTCTGAGTGCTGCGAGCGTAGTTGAGAATCTTCTGGTAGGAGTCCAGCGGCTCAGCCGCCCAGTTTCGCGAGACCTCGGAGAAGAGACGGTGTTCGATGGGGTTCCATTTCGAAGTGCCGGTCGGGTAGTGGGCGACGGTGACGGCCAGGGAAAAGTTGGCCAGTTGAGACTGGAGTTCGGTTTTCCAGGCATAGCAGCGGCAACCGTTGCTGCCACCGGTGTCAGCCAAGATGAGAAGCTGGCCGGGGCCGTGGTAGCGGGGCGAACCTTCCCGGCGCCAACAGTGCGCGATGGCGTGGGCGGCGAAGGCGGGAGTGTCGTGCGAAACACCGACCACGAGAGTGCCGCGATTCTCGCTGATGTCATAGATGCCGTAGGGGATGGCGACGCCCAGCGAGTCGCTGCGGAAATCATGATCCAGGACCCGCCGAGGAGCGCATTCCCAGCGCTGGCCGGGATTGCGGAAGTTGCCGACCAGTTCGCGTTTTTTGGTGTCGACGCTGATAATCGGCAGATGACGACGCTGGAAGCGGTCGCGTAGCTCGGCGAGGTATTCGAACTGCAGGTTGCGGTTCGGGCTGAAGCTGCTGGAGATCTGCTTGTGATTGACGCGCAGCGAGTAGCCCATCTGCCGCAGCAGGCGCGCGACGGTATTGGGCGAGACGGAGATCCCGAGTTGCCCCAACTCATCGGCCATGCGGTTGGTCGTACGGCGGGACCAGCGCAAGCCCGACATCGGATCGCCAGCGGTGTCGTGCTCCAGCAAGCAGCGCAGGATGTCGATTAGGCCGGGCGTTTTTTTCCCCTGGGCGTGCGGCCAGCGCCGGGGCGGCGCGTGCGGCCGATGACCACCTTCTGATCCAACAGTTGTTGCCGGCCGCGAGCGACAGTGTGCGGATCCAGGCCCAGGAAATCCGCGAGCAGTGTGTCGCCGCCGTGACCCAACCGGAGGGACTCCAGGCCGGCGAACAAGCGGCGCTGTTGTTCGTCGAGCAGTCCATAGAATAAGACAATCGCGGCGTGGAGTTCGTCGGGAGAGACTTGGAGGGCGGAGGAGTGAACGGCCACCGGAACCGCCTGGGCACTGCGGCGAGCCAAGGTTTGCTGGCGCCGAACGGCGGAATCCATGGCGGTATAGAGAAACTGGCCATCGACTTCGGTTCGGCTCAGGCGCTGCTGTTGGAGCAGATGGCGGAGAGGTTCCTGAACCTCGGCGTGCAACAGATCGGCCAACTCCTGGGCGTAGCAGCCGTGGGGGGAAGCCAGGACGAAGGCTTCCACGGTGGCTATCAAGGTGCCCTGGCGGGAGAACCAGACCCCCTCGTGCGACCACAGCCCGCGATCATCAAAGCGGGCCAGCTCGGAGAGCGTATAGAAGCGGCCGCGATGGGTGTAGCTCGCGAGGTAACCGAGTTGCTTGAGTTTGCGGAACACGGTGAGATCGGTGGCGGTACCGAGAGCGCGTTTGAGTGCGGGCAGATCGGCGATGCGGTGGCGGCGCAGGTGCCGACGGAGCACAGAAGGATCAAAGGTAGTGAGTCGCATAATGTTAGAGTTCCGACTGTGGTCTCCTTCAGTCATGAACTATAACATAATTGCCCGCAGATGATGGATCGGGTCCCGTAGTGTATGGACTGCCAGGTTTTATTGGATCAGGCCGCTCTTCACCCGCGCTGGCCCGGCCCCCAAGAACAGCACATAAGTGTCCAAGTTCCGATCAATAGTGGGATCTTATTTGTGCGTGATCCCTTAGCGGCGTGGCCTGATAGGCTCGGGGGTCCATGCGTGTACGTCCGGGTACATGGGTAACAGAATAACCCCGGCACATGGGTAGCACTTTTCTATGTTTCTCCAGGGGAAGACTCTTTCTCGGCAGCCTCCCTCGACGCTGTGTTTGGGACGGGGTGTCGGGAGCCCGTAGGGCGAGCGGCAGCTCGTCCCAAACACTCGACCGGCACCCGCGCCCGACTCCGGGTACCCCTCCGCCGCGCTCGCAACAGTGGCTCCCAGTCCAGTCGCGCCAACAGCACCGGACCAAACCAGATCCGCCAGCCCTCCTCGTCCTCCTGCAAACCGACCGTCTCGCCCGCCAATACTTCACTAAGAAAAATCGCCCGGTTGCGCCAATGAAAGTCGCCGTGTTGGTAAACCCGCCGCCGCTCGTAGCCGGTCGGATACTCCATCTCCGGCAGCCGCGCCGGATACACTCGCTCCGAGGGCACATACACGCTCGCCGGCGTCGCCATCCCCAACGCCTCGTGCGGTCGTTGCTCGTTGTAGTCGCACTGGAAGCGAGCGAACGCCCGTTGCTGTCCCCGCGCCGTCGCTTTCGGCGGCTGGGCGGTCTCCTGTTTCAAGGTGCGATGCATTCGCTCGTGCCGCCCGTTCTGCTCCGGGTGGCCCGGCTCGATGCGCTCCGGCACGACGCCCAGTCGCAAGAACCACACGCTCAGCCGGCTCAGCCCGCCCACCGCCAGCCATGAGGGATGGGGACCCTTTGCTCAAATCTACAGACCTGAGAACGCTTCCCTTGTACACCTTTGGTTGCACTTTATCAAGCGCTGAAACATCTTGTGGTATATCGGGTCGCGGTAGGGACGAGCATTGCTGCTCGCCGCCGAGTAGCCCCGGGGAATTTCACCCCGAGGCTCTCACAGAACCGTGCGTGACAGTCTCCCGTCACACGGCTCGTGCCATCCATTGAGAGCTGCCGCCCTCCGCCGAGACCAGTCGGTTCCTCCTGTTGCCAGTTGACCAAGTCGATCCTGACGCGAATGGCCTGCCCCCTTCGCTCCACGGGCGTTACCCCGCTTCCTCACTACTACGGGACAGTCCGCCCCTGACCGGCGTATCGGTACTTTCGGCCTCGCGGGGCTGCCGCTTGCGCCTTTTCCCTTTGCACCGCCGAACAGGTTCTCAAGTTCCATACCAGAGCCAAGATTAGAGTCACGCCGCCTGTACCCCGGACACCGCATGGCCAGTAACCAGGTTTCCGCCATGCTTTTCCCGGAGAGCGGGGGCGCTCCGGTTTTGATGTCATCAGTAGATCTGTTTCGAGGCCTCATCAGTGGTTCACTTGCATTCGTCTCTCTAACCCACACATGACGCGATCATTGCCGCGCCTTTTCCGTAACGTTCACCACCACCGCCATTGGACGACAGCAGCTTACGGCTGTTTGGAGCCTGCTCCTGCAAGCCGGCTCCGAAGGGCCCACCTTCATCTCTGGTACAGCATGACGCTCTCACGTCTTCTTGACACAACCCCGCACAGATCCGTACGTGAGCATTAACTCATACGGCTCCTACCTCGGATGATGGCGGCGAGGACGCCGCAACGCGACATCCCTTCCGCGCGCCCGCCGGTCTCAGTGACACGGCTTGTCCGCCACTGGGTGCGGACCGTGCAACCCGACGAACGTTCTCCTTGGTCCGGGCCCTTCCCTCCAGATCCTCCGCCGACGGTGGCCCGCCCTGGTTCGGACCCTTCGCAGGTACTACGGCCCCGTCCGACTCCTCGACAACGTACACGTGGGGCGTACGGCTTGCGCCTTCCCCCACCGGCCTGTCGCTCGCAGGCGACAGAGCATTGCCGAGGTCTCCCGGTTCTCGTGCGGAGAGTTTCCTGGCGTGCACGGGTTCTTCCGACCGCGCCGGACTCGCGAGCCGCTCGCGAATGCGCGACCCACGATATAGCCTTCCCCTTCTGTCCACAGGGTCGGCGTCCGGAACTCAGTCTTTCGCGGCTCATTAGCCGGCCCGCCAGTGCCTCTGTCAACGCTTCACCCGCCGTGTCGCCACGGCCGGCGCATGACTCGAGGTCAGCGTGGTTCGCTACTCCTTCACTGTGGGGCTCTTTCATCCCCAACTCTCCGCCGGTTTATCCCGGCGCTTTCTGACGCTAGCACCTTGTCAAAAACTCCGCCAGAACGATTTCGGCAGGCCAGGGAGGTGTCCCCCTTTCCCGGCTCACCGCGTCGCGCCCAGGCAGGCTCTCCGTCCGAGCCCTCCAGCCACTCATCTTCGGCTTGCGATCGACAAACCTCTTCCCGGACTCATCCCCACCCTCTCCTGTTACGCTTGAATGCGCGCCCGACTGCTGATTCCCCCCTCCCAAAACGGTTGCAGGAGCAATCGGTATCGTAGACGTATACGGATCTGGTCCAAGGAGTCCACCGGTTCATCGGCGCGCATATAAGAACTCTGCTCCCCTCGCGCGGTTCATGGGTTGAACTTCTGCGCTTCACTGTCAGGGCCTCTCCCTCCGGCAGATCGCCGACGAGATGGGCCTGGGGCTCGGGACCGTCACGCGGACGCTGCAGGCCTGTTCCAAAAGTCGCTAGCGGCCCCTTCTAGGTCCGACGCCCTGGTGTCAGGGGGGCCCGGTGCACGGGTGCGTTCATGAAACGAAGCTGAGTGTCTCCACAACGGGAGCCGCCGCGGCCTGTTTCGAGTGCGAACCTCGGGTGTGCTCTCGGCCAATTCAGCGTCAAAGATTCAGCGCCGATTCAGCGCCGAACCGACTTTGGTACCACTTCGGTGCAACAATTTAAATTGCAGGAGTATATATGGGGTATCCACTTGACTCAGGTAGCCCCTAGGCGTTGTGGTTTGGTCGATCCATGGACGCCAGCACACTGCACCCAGAATGCACCCTGGGGCGCCAGACGCCGGTCTGCAGGCAATTGGGCCACGAGGCTGCGTTTGCCGATCAAGGATTACGCACGCGCCATGGCCATCGCAGGCTTGGAAACGTGGTGCTATCGGCAAGCCTTTCCGGGGGCCGCCAATGGCCAACCACAGTATGTTGTGGTCACCTGAGTCAAATGGATACCCCACTAGTATATATATACATATGTGCCTGAGCCCGTGTCCGGGTGCACATAGAAAGCCTATAGCGCTGCACGAACTCCACGGGCCTATGTAGGCCCGCAACGCGCTCTATCCATGTAGGTTGAGCCATCGCACCATCCGTTCAGGTTACCCGGTTGCAAGCGACTTTGAGCACAATTCAGCCGCTGAGCCGAACAACGTGCCATTCGGCGTGCTGAATCGCGTGCTGAACCCTAGATCGCCCCGAAGAGGGCTGCGATTGAACACGACGCTGGCGAAGGTCAGCCGGCCTAGACTCTTGTGCGGGATGAGCGGGTCGCCTTCGATGCGCTGGACGTTCGCGACCTCGACCGAGAGCTCGCTGCACTTCTGAACAACCAGCCAGACCAACCGCTGCCCCCGCCTCCCGACCAGGCAGGTAGCACACGATCGCACGCCACAACCAATCGCAGAGGTTCCAGACGATGCGACCGGGGTGGACGGACCCTCGGGTGCCGTTTCAAGGGCCCCCCCTGAGGCTGAGAACGCCCCGAGCACCGCCTGGTTGCCGCCTCTCTAGCTGTTGATTCCTCTGGCAAAACCGAACCCTGCGGTGGGTCTGGCAAGGGCCTAGCTCCGCTCCTCGTCCTTGGCCAAGTGGAACAGCCCCAGCCACTTGTTGACCATCGCCTTGCGCCACCGCTGGTGTTGTTTCTTCGTGAACCCTTGCCTCTTCGTGCTCCGGGTCTCAACCTGTTTCACCCGCTCGTAGACCGCGTACGAATCCCAGGCCTGGACACCGCCCTGTCGACTTCTCTGCCTGTGTCCTTGGGCATTCAGTGCCTTAGCGACAAGGCCCCGTGCACCATGGACTTTCGCTTCCCGAATCGCCCAGTAGCCCACCGAGATGCGCTCCCCCAGGTCATCCCGCAAGTGCGCCACGCTGTCTCCTCGAATCGACATACGCTGCGAAATCAGTTCCGGGGGATTCGCTTCTTTCTCCGACGGCTTCGGGATGTCCGACTCGTCCACCAATGCGATAGCCCGTTCGGCGATGGACCTCCGCAAGTACGTACCGGCGTGTCGCCGAAGGAAACCTGTGACGGACGGCCTCTTGGTGGACTTGATCGGCGCCACCTGAAAGGCCGTGTCCCGGATGACCTTCGATAGGTCGTCGAGGAGTGCACGACCCGGACCGGGTGGAAGCTCCCAGGCCAGGGACCGAAGGTATTTGGCTACTTGAACTGCCTCCCGCAGGCGCATCTCGCCGGGTCGCCGCGCGACGTCTGAAAACAAGAACTGCAAGAACTGGTCGACCTCGTTGGGCTTCAAGCTTCGGTGGGGGAACCGCTCCAACTCGCTGCTGGAGGTCCACTTCGGCGAGTTCGATCTGACAAACGGGGGCATCAACGCCTCCAAGAATCACTTTTGAACCCGTATTCTCGCAGGCCCTTCCCTGGGCAAGATATTCAGAGGCAGGGCGAGCCATCGGCCACCTCGATGTTTGCTAAACTCCAAGCCGTCCAACCAGGCGAGCCATCACCCAAAAGGAGATGGCGAAAGATGGCTCGTCGAAGACGGAACCAAAGACCGGAACCACGAAAGGAGAAAGGCTCATGGAAGATTCGATACTGGACCGATCAGGCCCAAACGGACGGGGCAGTACGCAGGGTCCGCAAGACGAAGTGCCTGGGCCGAGTGAGCAGTATGACCCTCACCCAGGCCCGCAAGGAAGCCCAGCGGTTCCTGGGGCCGATTAACGATGTTGACGAGGGAGTGGAACACACTGAGAAGAGTATGAATGACCTGATCAGCCAATGGCGCTCGATCGTGAAGCCCAACCTGAAGCGATCCACTCAGGAGGGCTACGAGTGGGCTTTCAAGAGGATCAACGGTCGTTTGGGCCAGTGCCGGTCTCAGAGATCGAGAAATTGGATGTGCAACGGTTCTTGACCTCGGCGGTTACGACTCTTTCAGGAAAGTCAGTCAGGGACCTCAAAGCATACACGAGCGGACTCTTTTCGGTGGCTGAGGAATGGGGATGGATCAAGCTCGGTTCAAGTCCCGTCAGAGGCCGATTCCGTTTGCCTGAGAACGCACCCACACGTCCTAAAGTCGTGTTGAACCCGGCGCAGTTCCAAGACCTGTTTCTGTTGCTCACGCAGCCTTATCGAACGCTCCTGGCAGTAGCGGTCTTGTGCGGCCTTCGCAAGGGTGAGCTGGAGGCTCTGCGTTGGTGTGATGTTTCACACCAGGGTCTAAGGGTGGACGAAACGGTTTATCGCGGTGAGTTGGGCACTCCGAAGACCCGCAAGTCGCGACGGGTTGTAGCAGTGGGTGCTTTTGCCAGCGCGATGATCGAGGAGTGGCGGTTGCAGTGTAAGTTCACGGGACCGGACGATTTCATGTTCTCAATTCGGACTAACTCCCCGATCGACTTGCACAACGTCGCCGCTCGTCACCTCAAACCCGCTTGTGAGAAGCTAGGGCTGCCCAGGGTATCGTGGCACGACTTCCGGCACACGTACACGACGTGGGCAAGACGGGCTGGTGTGGCCGCTGAAGCTGTGCGCGATCAACTCGGCCACTCGTCGATAAGAACCACCCTCGACATCTACAGCCACACCGACGACTCGGGTTCGATCCCGTCGCAAATCGAGGCGTATGGATTGCAGATTCACGACGGTGGGGCCTCCATAACTGGAACCCCTAATGGAACCCCGGATCACAACTCAGATCCGCAAGGTATTGAAAAGGTTGGTACTGGCGCCCAGGATCGAACTGGGGACCTCCTGATCCACAATCAGGCGCTCTAACCGTCTGAGCTACGCCAGCACTTGCTGATAAGAAACAACTTACCTACCACTGAACCATCTCCACGGGAGCTATTGTGGGGGATTCTGTGGGTGCTTCGTTTGAAGCACGCTTCGGCCTGACCGTACGCATGGCCTCAACGGCTTCCCGTTTTGCCTTCATCCTAACATGTGAGAAGCGCTCCAGCATGGCCCGGCTTAGGCGTCCGGCAAGGGCTATCATGACGCTTTCAGGGACTCCCGCCTCAGCCATCCTGGTCAGTGCGGTGTGTCGCAGATCGTGGAACCGGCAACCCACAGCCACCTTCTTCCGAAGGCGACTCCATGCCTTCTTGACGCTCAGAAGCGGCGGCGACATCGCCCCGGTCTACCGAGCAGCCGGAGTGCCTTCAAAAGATCCAGCGCAGCAGGAGGCGGAAGGTACGTCCGTCGTTCAGCGTATTCGTGATTTCTCCGAAGTTGGCGTTCGAAAGAGCGACGCCCGGCTCAGCGAACTGCGGCGTGTTGAAGAGATTGATTGACTCCCCGCGTAACAGCAAGCGCATCTCCGACCCAAGGCTCCAACTGCGGGACAGCGAGGCGTTGAGGTTGGCGATACCGCCCTTACGAAACGTGTTGCGGCCGAGGGTACCGGCAAGTTCGGTCGGCTGGATGAACGAGAACACGTTGGCGGGCAGGAGCTGACTCGATGTATCGGGATTGCCGATCGTTCTTCCCAGGATCGAGGGATTCAGAATGTTCGGGCGGTCCCCGCCGTTCGCGTCGACGTTGCCGAAACCAGGCGCGTCTGATCCGCTGCCAACCGAAAAGGGTGTTCCTTTTTTGAGCAGCAGCACCGTGGCAACGTTCCAATTGCCAAAAGCTTGCCGCACCCAGCCGTGAGTTGCCGGGAGCTTCGGCGTCTCGTAGTTGGCTGACCACAAAAAGGAGTGCGGTTGATCGAAGTCGCTGAGTCCTCGCATATCGCCAAGCTGGTCGAACTCCGTCTGACTGCGCGAGAGACGCGAATCAGCCCCATAACCCGTGTTTGTGTAGTTCGCTCCGAGGTCGATGGCCTTGTTGAACCAGTAGGCCGCCTCGAACGACAGGCCCTGCCATGACCGGACGACGACGGAAGCGCGCGCCGCGTCAAAGAATCCCCGCGAGCCATTGATGACGAGGTATTGTCAAATGTTGTGGACGGGGCGGGTCAGGCGGCGTGTTGTTCGATCAGTTCTCCATCCTTGAATTTCTTTCCTTCTAATATAAGACGTGGACAATCAGCTCCGAGCCGTTGAGTCTGCGCCAGCGGGCCTCTGCTTGGCGGGCCAACATGAACACTATCGTCAGCGAGGCTTCGCGGCTGCCACTGCCCTTCGTTCGGCGTTGCCTGAGGCGCACCGTCGCGAACGTTGACTCGATCGGATTCGTCGTTCGCAGATGCCCCCAGTGTTCGGCCGGGAAGTCGTAAAACGTCAATAAGGCTGCGCGGTCTTTTTTGAGGCACGCAACGGCCTTCGGATACTTCGCCTCGTAGAGGCCGGCGAAGTGATCCAGCGCCCCCTGCGCCGCTGTTCGGCTCTCAGCCAGATAGATCTCGTGCAGTGCGCCCTTGGCTTTGCCCTGCATACTTTTGGGCAGCTTGTCGAGCACATTCGCCGTCTTGTGCACCCAACAGCGTTGCTCGCGCGTCGTCGGATACACCGTACGAAGGGCCGCCCAAAAGCCCAAACCGCCGTCGCCCACCGCCAGCTTCGGCGGAACCTCCAGGCCGCGCCGCTTCAGGTCTTCGAGCAGCTCCGTCCAGGACAACTCGCTTTCGCGAAAGCCGTGATGCACCGCCAACAATTGCTTGCGGCCGTCGGCCAAGGCGCCGATAACAACCAATAAACACTGCCGTTCGTCGTCCAAACGGATGTTCGAATAGATGCCGTCCGCCCACAGATAGACGAAGCGTCACCGATCGAAACGATGCTTTGCGTCGGCAAGCCGAGGCGTAGATTCGTGATGGCGTCATTGCCAAAGTTGTTTCCAAAGCTGAGGAACCCCCGGTGAACGTCGCTTTCGATGCCGTTCAACTGCCGCCGCAAGACCTCGAATCCGGCGGTCCCGTTGTGGCTGCCGCGGAAGTGGCTCACTCTTCCGGCGTAACGAAAGCGATTCAGAGCGCGATCGATCGGAATCGAGCCGACCGGTCCCAACCCTTGCAGTCCGCTTACCGAGACGAACGGGCCAACGGCGTTCTCTTCCGGAACGAGCAGAGTCCGCAAACGGTCGAAACCCACCGAGAAATCCGTCACGGTCTGTGCCGTCCATGAGCGGTTCCAAGTCATCGTCGCTTTGTGCGATTTAATATCGGCGTCCGGGTTCTGGCCGGCAACAAGTTGAAAGGCGTCCACCTGCTGCGTGGTGAGAGCGTACTGAAGATAGAGACTGTCACGGCCGCCGAGAAGCTGGTCGAGGCGAGTCGACATATTGTTGTTGTTGATCCGCTGCGGCGCATTCGTATTGAGCGCGCGCTCGTTGATATCGGTGCGGTTGGGCAGGACCGCTGGGTACGCGGCAAGGTATCGTTCGACGATGGGACGGATCGCGGGGTCAGCGGGGTGCGTTCGTCCGGTTTTGGTACGAGTACGTTGCCGTTGACGACACCGCGCAACTTCTGCCGGCTTGCGTCGATCGACCAGTGGGAGCCCGCCCAACCCGGAGCCCCGACGTTGAATCCGTAATCGTTTTCCCGCGCCGGTTGGACGTCACCGACCTGGAAGAACGACCGCGCCGTGAACACACTGTTCTGGTGCAGCTCATACAGGCTGCCGTGTAGGCCGCTGCCGCCGGAGCCGACCATGTGCAACGGACCCTTCGGCGAAGCTCCGAACTCCGCCCCGAAGTAGCCGCCGGCCGGCTTGAATTCCTCGATGATCGTGGCGGTCGTCCCCAAACGGACACGGAGTTCTTTCAAGGCGTTGTTGTCGACCAGGTTGAACTGGACATTCTCGTTCCGGCGGCTCTCTGCGGCGCCCGTATCGGTCTGACCTAAGAGATTGGAAGATTCCGTGAAGCCCGCGGCGTCCTCGGGGTCAGGGGCGTCGCCCGATTCGCTCGGCTGCGGGGTGGACGACCGCGGATCGCCGGCGGGGCATTGTGGCGGGCCCCCGCTTTGAGCAGAGACAACGTCGACCGATACCAGAAACACGAAGGCAACAACCGTACCGAAGTTGCGGTAAAGCGACATGGAAGGCAGCGTCCAGGGTATCCATTTTGACTATCCCGAAAATGTCAGATTAGCTGAACCACGCCTGGCGAGGCAATGTGCACGGCGTGCCGTTCGCACTGCCTTCACGCGAACTGCGATCTGCCCCGGCCCAGCGCCTACAGCATGTGGATGGCGGGCGGCGGCATCAAGGGCGGGCAAGTCGTGGGCAAGACCGACGACTTCTGCCTCAACATCACCGAGGACCCGGTCCACATTCACGACCTGCAGGCGACGATTCTGCATTGCCTGGGCTTCGACCACACGCGCCTCACGTACCGCCACATGGGCCGCGAGTTCCGCCTCACCGACGTCGCCGGCAAGGTCGTCGACAAGCTTCTGGCCTAGCGGAAGGTCTTGGGCTCCTGCGCTAGGATAGATTGGGTTCATTAGTTCCAACTAGAGAGGACAGCAATGCCCGACACGCAACCAATCCCCCGCCGCCGGCTGCTTCGTACCGGCGCCATCGTAAGCGCCGGCTACGCCCTGGCACTGCGCCCGAGAAGCGCGGCCGCCGCGAAGGCGCGCATTCTTTCGACGGACGTGATCAGCATGCGGCCGCACCTCTATCACGGCTGGCCTACTCTGGCCCGGCGGGGCGACGGTGAATTGCTGGTCGTTTGCTCCGGTGGCCGCGAGTCGCACGTGTGCCCGTTCGGGTGGGTTGAGCTGATGCGTTCCAAGGATGGTGGAAAAAGTTGGGGATGGCCCCAAGTGCTGATGGATACCGCCATCGACGACCGTGACGCCGGCGTGTGCGAAACCGCCCACGGGTCGCTGCTAGTGACCACCTTCACCTCGCTCGCCTACATCGACTACATGGCGAAGGCGAAGGCCGGTACGAAAGGACGCTTCACCGACTGGACCGGCGACGGTCTCAAGCGCTGGCAGGCGGCCCATCGGCGAACGACCGCCGCCGAGCGAGAGCACATGTTGGGCACCTGGATGCAGCGCTCCACCGACAGCGGCGCGACGTGGTCCGCCCCGTACCGCGTTCCCGTCAACAGCCCTCATGGGCCGATCCAGCTTTCTGACGGCCGAGTGATCTACGCCGGGAAGCGGCTGTGGCGAACGAACAAGCGCATCGGCGTCGCCGATTCGCACGATGACGGCCAGACCTGGCGCTGGCTCGCCGAGATCCCGACGCGCGAGGGAGACGACTTCACCGATTACCACGAGCTGCACATCGGCGAGGCCTCGAACGGCGACCTGATCTGCCACATCCGCAACCACAACAAAGCCCACGAGCGAGAGACGCTGCAAAGCGAGTCGAGCGACGGCGGGCGCACCTGGTCGATGCCGCATTCGATCGGGGTGTGGGGGTTGCCGTCTCATTTGGCGCGGCTGCTCGACGGGCGCTTGCTGATGACGTACGGGCATCGGCGGGAGCCGTTCGGGAACCTGGCGCGGGTGAGCGCGGACCACGGCAAGACTTGGTCGGACCCGGTGACGATCTCGAGTGACGGGATGGGGAGTGACCTCGGGTACCCTTCGACGGCGCAGCTTGATGATGGAACGCTGGTGACGATTTGGTACGAAGTGATGAAGGGTTCGCCGCGCGCCGTGCTCAGGCAGGCGAGGTGGTCTCTGAGTGTTTGAGGCTCTGTCGGGACGCGATCCGCGGGGGTGTGGCTCTTACTACGAATGCTACTCCCGGCGGGACCGGCTGAAGGTTGATTGCTACACTAATTGCAGGAGACAGACGCCTTGACCTACCCTGAACAATTCATCGCGCCCATGCGCGCGGAACTCACGCAACATCAGATCATCGAAACCCGTACGGCCGAGGCCGTCGACGACTTGCTTCGCCCCGGCAGTGGAACCGTGCTGATGGTGGTGAACTCGGTGTGTGGCTGCGCCGCGGGATCGGCCCGCCCTGGCGTGATCCGTTCGCTCGAAAATGACGTGCGTCCGGACAAGGTCGCCACGGTGTTTGCGGGTGGGGATGTCGAAGCGGTGGCGCGCGTACGGGAGATTCTCTCCGACTACCCGCCCTCCTCTCCCAGTGCCGCGCTATTTCAAGACGGCAAGCCCATCTACGTGCTGCACCGCCACGAGATCGAGGGCCGTGATCCCGACCAGATTGCGGCGACTCTCAAGCAGGCCTACCAAGACCACTGCATCGCTGAGAGCACACCATAGCGAGGAGCGCGGTGCAGCCGCAAGAGTAGGCCCCACACGGGATCCAGAGAAGATCGGCAGTACGACAAGTGGCCGCGGATTGACGAGGACCGCACCGGTGCGGGCGACCGACGTGGCGGGGTGGACGCAGCGGTCCACCCCTACGATCCGAGATCCGCGCGGCGCACTTCAGTCGTCGGTGGACAAGAGGCCGGCAAGGATTGGCGGCCCTGCAAGCCGGGAGGCCCGTGCCACGCCCGATCGCTGCGTCAAGGCCCGATTGGAATCTTGATGATCTTCTTCTGAATCGCGTACTGCACCAACTGCGCCTTGTTGTGAATGTCGAGCTTGCGCATCAAGTTGAACTTGTGCGCCTCGACAGTCTTCACGCTGAGGTTGAGATGCTGCGCGATCTCCTTGACCGACTGCCCTTCGGCGAGGAACTTCAGGATCTCTTTCTCGCGCGGGGTCAGCGTGGCGAAGCGCGGCTGACGGTGGGTCGACTTGATCCGGCTGCGAAAGTCGTCGACTAACTGCGACAGCATTCTGGGGCTCAGATAGCTGCCGCCGCGGTAGACGTCTCGAATAGCCAGAAGCAGTTGCGGCGCCGGGCTGTCCTTGAGAACGTAGCCGCTGCCCCCGACTTCCATGCACTCGACCAAGTAGTCCTCGTCGTCGTACATCGTCAGGAACAGGATCTTCGTCTCCGGACGGGCCTTCTTGATCTGCCGCGTCGCCTCGAAGCTCGACAAGCCGGGCATGCCGATGTCCATCAGCACGACGTCGGGCCGAAGCGATTGAATCTGCTCCACGGACTCGGAGCCATTGGCCGCCTCGCCCACCACGTCAATGTCGGATTCAGCCGACAGCAGGGTACGAATTCCCTGCCGAAACAGCGTGTGATCGTCGGTCAGAAGGATGCGAATTCTTGCCATAGGGTTAACCTCACTCACTCCTAAAAAACTCAACTATTACAACGGATCGCGGCCCGGCAACTCAGGCCGGTATCGCAATCTCTACCTTCGTTCCCTTTCCTCGAGAGGATTGGATCTGAATGTCGCCGCCCAACAGGGCGACGCGTTCCTTCATACCCGCGAGTCCGAACGACTCGCGCTTGCGCCCGGCCTCGGAAAGATCGAAGCCGACGCCGTTGTCTCGTACTTGAAGGTGAATCTTGCCGTTCTTGCGGCCCACGCTCAGGGCCACGGAGGCGGCACGAGAATGCTTCATGATGTTGCTGAAGCACTCCTGCACCAGCCGGTAGAGCATGATCTGGGTGCCTTGCGGCAGGTCGTCCAACCCGGACATTTGCAGGCGAACGTCGCCCTCGAACGTTCGGCGGAAGTTGCTGACGAATTGCCGGATGCTGGCCGGCAGGCCCAGGTTCTCGAGCACATTCGGGCTGAGCGCCGAAATCAGGCGGCGCATCTCCTGGATCGTCTGCTCGGTCAACTGCTGCGTCTCCTCGAGCTTCGGAGCCAAGTTCTTTGCCTCGGGGGGCAGGTTGCCGCGCAGCATCTCGAGGTAGAGCCGGATCACCAGCATCGATTGGCCCACCTCGTCGTGGAGTTCCCGGCTGATGCGCCGGCGCTCCTCCACCTCCACCTTGAGCATGTGTTCGCCCAGTTGGCGGATCTTCTCTTCGCGGTCGTGGAGATCCTCGAGCAGCCGCGCTTTGTCAATCGCCATGGCGCAGCGCTCTGCGATCGCCTCGAGCAGAGTCATCTCGCGCGGCAGGCAGTGGTACTCGCGTGAAAACCCAAGATGAAGCACGCCTCGAACCTCGCCATCCACCACGAGGGGCACTCCCCAAATACTGCGGAACGCCTCGCGAATCTCGGCCGAGCGTACCAGCCGCTCGCCGGCGACGTCGGTGACAGCTAGCGGCTTGCCGCTGCCGGCGATTTTGCCGGCAAGCCCGCGGCCCACAGCGGCGTTGAACCGCGCGGCCAGGGACTCCTCCATGCCATTCCAGGCTTTTGCGACCAGTCTCCGTGACTCCTCCTCGAGCAGCAGAATCACCCCTCCTTGCGCGCGGAAGGTGCGCATCAGGGTTGCAAGGACGCGCGCCATCAGGTCGTCAACGCTCAAAGACTGGAGTTGGTCCTGGAAGACCTCGTAGAAGGCCTGCGCCTCAGAGTCGCGCACTTGGTAGTAAGCGCTGTTGAGCGTGAGCTTGATGCAAAAGTTGAGATGATCGAGGGCCGAGAGGTATCGGCCGTAGTTGCCCGGGAAGAACCGCTTCAGGTCGGGGGCCAAGGCCTCCTCATATTCCTTCAGGGACTCGAGCACTCTGTTGGGCGGCACATCGAGCTTGGCCAATCGGCGGCCGTGATAGTCGACCTGCTCAAGGAAAGCATTGATGTTGCCCTCCGCCAACAGGTCCGCCCACGCCCCCGGGTTGATCGAAGCCAGGGCGCGCGCCCCACTGGGACTCAACCCGCCGGCGAACACGGTCTTGAGCCGGCGACGCCAGCGCCTCTCGACCGTCTGGGTACGGGGCGAGAGCTTGGTGGCCAGTCTCTGGAGGTCGCGTTGGACGTTCTTACTTATGACCACTTCGTCCCGCGACAGGACTACGGGCGCGAGTAGCTTGGTGGCCAGTCTCTGGATCGGTCGCGTTGGACGTTCTTACTTATGACCACTTCGTCCCGCGACAGGACTGGAGTACGTTCTAGATCGCGCATCCTTATCAAAGCGAGTATACATCCCTAATGCTTATTTACCAAGCGTTTACCTTAAATTTCAGGTGTTCACCTTAGAGTGAACCCCTCTGTTTATAGTATCGGCGGTGTCCTGAAAACCCTTAAGCCCAGGCTACGAATGCGGGCCAAACTTAGTACTCTCCGGCGTGGGCGGTTGCCTGTGCCGATTGACACGATTCCGCCGCATTGCTAGCATGATCGCATAGGTTGATCTCACGTGCGGGTCGCCTTAGTTCGGGGCGGCCAACCTCCCGACAGCGCGGTTTTCGGCCCGCGAGGCCGATACGGCGGTCGCAGCGTCGCGCGTCGGCTACAGATAGGGCCGGACAGGAACAACTGTGGCAACACGAATCACTCGCAAGCAGTTGAAGAAGGATCGGTTCGCCGAAGAGGTCGGCCACCAGGTCAGCTACATTCGCCAGCATCGCACCAAGGTGACCGTACTCGCCGTGCTGTTGGTGGTGGCGATCGTCGGCGGGTCGGGCTTCTATCGCTACCGCGCACAACAGGCGGCCGCCGCCAGGCGCGCCTTCCAAGAGTCGATGAACGTGTTTCATGGCACTGTTGCCCTCGACCAGAAGGAGGGCCAGGTAACCTTCGCGACTTCGATCGAGAAGGAGATGCGTACCACGGAGGCGCTGGAAAAGGTGATCAATGATCACTCCGGCCGCTTCGAGGGACGGGCCGCCGAGTTGTATCGCGCGATGTTCGATCTCGAAATGGGTGAGTACGACGAGGGCCGGACGAAGCTGGAAGCGCTGATCGGCGACTCAAACAAAGATCTTGGGGCCTTGTCCCGAATGGGCTTGGCCGACCTCTTGCGCCACCAAGGCAAGCTGGATGAGTCGCGTAAACACTACGAATACTTGGTCGAGAATCCGTCGGCGATGGTCCCCAAGGTAAGAGCCCAGTTGGCCCTGATCACCGTCCTCAAGGAGACCGACCCTGACGATGCCGCGAAGACGCTCCGAGAGATTCAGGAGGGTGGTGGAGCCGGGGCGGAACAAGCGGCTCGGGCACTAGCCGTGGTCCAGCAAGAACAGATGCGTGCCACCGCTGCGCCGACCCCTTAGCAGGCGCCTCCTTGAGCGCGGCCTGACCCGGACTCCCGATGCCGGCCGAATTGCGATTTTCGCCCGCCGACAGCCGTGGACGCCGCTACCCCGAGCCTCCCCATCCATACCGCAACATCTATCAACGTGACCGCGACCGCGTGATCCACTGCCGGGCCTTCCGCCGGCTCGAGCACAAGACGCAAGTATTCACGGCCCCCGACTCCGACCATTCGCGAAACCGTCTCACGCACACCATCGAGGTGTCGCAGATCGCCCGTACCGTGGCAGGCGCGCTGGGGCTGAACGAAGACCTGGTCGAGGCACTGGCCTTGTCCCACGACATCGGTCATCCGCCGTTTGGGCACGCCGGCGAGGAAGTTCTCGATCGCGAGATGCGGCGCCATGGCGAAGGCTTCGACCACAACCTGCACGCCCTTAGGATCATCGAAACCTTCGAACAGCGCTACCCGGCGTTTCCCGGCCTCAATCTGACATTCGAGGTGCGGGAGGGCATCGTCAAGCATTCGCACGACTACAGCGAGGCCGAGCATCCCAGCCTTGCGGAGTATCTGCTCGACCGCAAGCCTCCTCTCGAAGCCCAGTTGATCGACCTAGCGGACGAGGTGACCTACAACTCCGCCGACCTTGATGACGCCGTTGACGCCGGGATACTCGACGTCTCGCTCGTGGGGCGCGAGGTGGAGTTGTTCGACCGGGCCATGCGCGAAGCCGAACGGGACTTCCCACGGGCACCGGCTCGGCAGATCTTCAACGAGGCGCACCGCCGTCTACTCAATACCCTTGTTTCAGCCCTGATCGACGGCACCCGGGAGGCGACCCGGGCAGCGGGCGTGTCTTCGGTCGATGACGTGCGCGAGTACAAGGAACGCCTAGCGAAGCTGACGCCGGCAGCCGCGGAAGCGTCGGAGGCGTTGGGGCGTCTCTTGGCCCGAGAGGTGTATGACTCACCGCTGCTGTCCGGCGTGCGGGAAAGCACGGGCGAGAATCTCTCGTCGTTGTTTGAGGCCTTCATGCGCCGCCCTGAAAGGCTCCCGGTGTCCTATCGCGACCAGGCCGAGCGGGACCCGCTGCATCGGGTCGTGTGCGATTACCTGGCCGGCATGACCGACACGTTTCTGCTGCGGCAAGCAAACGAGATTCTCGAAGACGTACCCGCCGGGCCCGGCAACAGCTAGCCTGCTCGGGAGCGGGTCACGGAGACCCCGCTATAATTCGACTTCATGAAGCGGTTGGCTCTCGTTGTCGGCATGTTGGGCGCTACCTTGTGGCTCTGGAGCTTCGCGCCTCCGGTGGTCGATTGCCCCTGCGATCACGCCCGGCCGGAGACACTCAAGGCACGCGTCTGTGGCCTCTGCCGAACCGCCGAAGAGCAGACCACCGAGTTTTACTTCCTCAAAGACATCAACCCTCATAAGCCCAATCGGCATCTTGCGCTCCCCAAGGCCCACGGCCGGGGCTTGCAGACGCACGGCTCACTGCCTAGCAAGTCGCGCATTCGCTATTGGGAGGCGGCCATTGTCAGGGCGAAAGAGCTATACCCCGGCCGCTGGGGACTCGCCGCCAACGGATACTTCTTCCGCACCCAGTGCCACGCTCACATCCACGTCGGACCGCTGAGCCCCGAGGTCGAGGATGTGGGTGGCCGTCTCTACGATGACCCCTCCGCCTTCCCTAGCGTGGGGCCGGAACAAGGCCTGTGGATTCACCCCAGGGACGGGCGCTACTGCGCCCACTTGGACCGGGACTTGGCTGAAGTCGTGCTGGTGCGGTAGCGCACACAGAGTGCGCCACGCTTGTGATCCTTCCTACTGCAAGTTAAGATGCAGGCATGGATCCCGAGAAGACCATGGAGTTCATCCTCGAGCAGCAAGCGGCCATGAGTGTCCGCCAGGATGCAATCTTCAACATGATCGAAGCCGGCATGAAGCTGCTCGCCGGCCACGACCGTCGGATCGCGGGCCATGACCGTCGGATCGCCGGCCATGACCGTCGGATCGCCGGCCATGACCGTCAGATCAATGCGCTAGCGGATGGTTTGGAGCGGGTGGTTGAGGCGCAAGGGCGCCTCACCCACGCTCAGCAAATGACGGAAGAACGGTTGAGTCGTCTTGCGGAAGCGCAACAGGCCACCGAGGTGGCGGTCGAGAAGGTGGCCGCCGCTCAAGCTGTCACCGACGAGAAGCTCAACCGCCTGATCGACACCCTCCAGCGCAACGCCTCCAATGGCCGTCCCACGGCCTGACCAACGCAGCCCATGGTGCTGTAGCGAAACGTGCGGCACCGACGTGCAACTGGCGGTCGTTTGCGCCGTTCGCGGGAGTTCCTTGTGACCATGCCAACTACGGGCTAAGATACAGGCATGGACCCCGAGAAGACCATGGAGTTCATCCTCGAGCAGCACGCGGCGATGAGTGTCCGCCAGGATGCAATTCTCAACATGATCGAAGCCGGCATGAAGCTGCTCGCGGGCCACGACCGTCGGATCGCGGGCCATGACCGTCAGATCAAATCGATAGCGGATGGTTTGGAGCAGGTGGTAGAGGCACAAAGGCGCCTCACCCACGCGCAGCAGGTGACGGAAGAACGGCTTAGCCGCCTGGCGGAAGCGCAGCAGGCCACCGACAAGAAGCTCAACCGCCTGATCGACACCCTACAGCACAACGCCTCCAATGGCCGTCCACCGGCCTAGGCCCGTCGAATCGGCTCCCTCGGTGGTTGCTGTCAGTGCTCAGGCAGGCTACTCTCGCCCATCAAGAAGAGGTCGATGGCACGGGCGGCTTTGCGCCCCTCCGCTAAGGCCCAGACCACGAGCGATTGGCCGCGGCGCGCGTCGCCGGCCGCGTACACGCCCCGGATCGACGTGGCGTGCTCGCCGTATTCAGCCTTCACATGGCCGCGCGGGTCTTTGTCGACGGCAAGTTGTTCCAGCAGGCCTTCTTGTACCGGGCATTCGAAGCCCATCGCCAGCAGCACGAGGTCGGCTTCGAACTCGAACTCCGAGCCCCGGATTTCCTCGTACTTGAAAGGACGTTTACCCGTTTCGGGATCGGGATCGGGCCACTCGAGCCGGATGCCCCGCAAGGCGCGGACGTGGCCGTTCTCGCCGATGAATTCGTTGGTGTTGACCGCCCAGTCGCGGACGTCGCCCTCCTGGTGAGAGCTTTCGGCCTGGAAGGTGAACGGCCATAGCGGCCAGGGCTGCGCTCCGGGTTCGTCGCGTGTCAGGGGCGGCTTGGGTAGCAGCTCGAACTGGCGGATTGACTTCGCCCCTTGTCGGCGTGACGTTCCCAGACAATCGGCGCCCGTGTCGCCGCCGCCGATGATGATGACATGCTTGTCCTTGGCGGTGATGTCGAAGCCGGCCTCGACCGGCCGGCCGCCGAGGCGGCGGTTCTGCTGCGGCAGGAATTGCATCGCGAAGTAGACGCCTTCGAGGTCGCGTCCGGGGATGGGCAGGTCGCGCGGTTTCTCGGCGCCGGTCGCAATCAAGAGTGCGTCGTATTCGTCTTTCAGGTCCTTGGCGTCGATGTCGACACCGATGTGCGTTCCTGTCTTGAAGGTGACGCCCTCTGCTTGCATTTGCTCGACGCGCCGCTCGACCAGGTGCTTTTCCATCTTGAAGTCGGGGATGCCGAGCGCCATCAGGCCGCCGATGACCTCGTTCTTTTCGTACACGGTGACCTGGTGGCCGGCGCGGTTGAGTTGCTGTGCGGCCGCCATGCCGGCGGGACCGGAACCGATGACCGCGACCTTCTTGCCGGTGCGGATGGAGGGCGGTTCGGGAACGGTCCAGCCTTCAGCCCAGCCGCGATCAGCGATTGCCTTTTCGATGCTCTTGATGGTGACCGGGTCGTCGTTGATGCCGAGCACGCAGGCGGCCTCGCAGGGAGCTGGACAGATACGTCCGGTGAACTCGGGAAAGTTATTGGTCGAGTGCAGTTGGCGTAGCGCGTCCTGCCAGCGGTCGTGATAGACGAGATCGTTCCAGTCGGGAATGATATTGCTGAGCGGGCAACCGGTGTGGCAGAAGGGAATGCCGCAGTCCATGCAGCGCGCACCCTGGACTTTGAGGGTCTCCTCCGGAGTCGGAGCGTAGACTTCCCGGTAGTCTTTGATGCGCTCTTCGACGGGACGGCCCTTGGGGGACTCCCGTGTGTATTCCATGAATCCGGTGACTTTGCCCATACCCCTACGCCGACACCAACGATCTCTCCGCCTCGTAACGGTCGGCCAAGGCGCGCTTCAGCTCCTTGGGGAACACCTTGATGAACTTCGGCAGCATCGACTCCCAATTCTCGAGCACCCACTGGCCCTTCGGACTCTTTGTGTACTCGACGTGCCGCTCGATCAAGCCCTTGACGAACGCGACGTCTTCCGGATCGTCGAGGGGGTCCAGATCGACCATCGAGTGATTGCACGCCTTCTCGGCGAAGTCGCCCGCCTCATCGAGCACGTACGCGAAACCACCGCTCATCCCTGCTCCGAAGTTGCGTCCCGCGCGGCCTAGAATCACAGCACGCCCGTTCGTCATGTACTCGCAGCCGTGGTCGCCGACGCCCTCGACCACGACCGTCGCCCCGCTGTTGCGAATACAGAAGCGCTCGCCGGCCATACCGTTGACGAACGCCTCACCGTCGGTCGCACCGTAGAACGTCACATTGCCGATGATGATGTTCTCTTCGAACACAAAGTTTGAGCCCTCCCGCGGGAAAACGATCAACCGTCCGCCGGAAAGCCCCTTGCCAAAGTAGTCGTTGGCGTCGCCCTCGATCGTCAGCGTCATCCCCTTCGACGCCCAGGCGGCGAAACTCTGTCCCGCCGAGCCGGTGAAGTGGATCTTGATCGTGTCGTCGGGCAGCCCTTGCTTGCCATACTTTCGCGCGATTTCGGCACTCAGCATCGTGCCGACCGTGCGGTTGATGTTGCGAATCGGCAACTGGAACTCGACGGGCTTCTGGTGCTCGAGCGCGTCTTGGCTCCACTCAATCAGCTTGTTATCAAGCTGCTGATCGATGCCGTGGTCCTGCTCGCGCGTGCAGTGGCGCGGGACGCTCTTGTCGACGGGTGGATCGAAGAAAACGCGGCTGAAGTCGAGCCCTTTCGCTTTCCAGTGCTCGACCGCCTTCTTCACGTCGAGCTTGTCGACCCGCCCGACCATCTCCTCGACCCTTCGGAAACCGAGTTCCGACATGATTCGCCGCAGTTCTTCGGCGATGAAGAAGAAGAAATTGATCACGTTCTCGGGCTTGCCCTCAAATTTCTTGCGCAGCTCGGGGTCCTGCGTCGCGATGCCCACCGGGCAGGTATTGAGATGGCACTTGCGCATCATGATGCAGCCCATCGATACCAGCGGCATCGTCGAGAAGCCGAACTCCTCGGCGCCGAGCAACGCTCCGATCGCCACGTCGCGGCCGGTCATCAGCTTGCCGTCGACCTGCACCTTGATGCGGCTGCGCAGGTCGTTCATCACCAGCACTTGCTGGGTCTCCGAAAGTCCCAACTCCCACGGTGTGCCGGCGTGGCGAATCGAACTCATTGGCGACGCGCCGGTGCCGCCGTCGTGACCGCTGATCAGCACCAGGTCGGCGTGGGCCTTCGACACGCCGGCGGCGACCGTGCCAACACCGACTTCCGAGACCAGCTTCACCGACACATTGGCGTGGATGTTCGAATTCTTGAGGTCGAAGATCAACTGCGCCAAGTCTTCGATGGAATAGATGTCGTGGTGCGGCGGCGGCGAGATCAGTCCCACGCCGGGTGTCGAGTGGCGCAGCCAGGCGATCGTCTCGTCCACTTTATGGCCGGGGAGTTGCCCGCCCTCACCGGGCTTGGCGCCCTGGGCGATCTTGATCTGGAGTTCGTCGGCGTTCACCAGGTACTCCGACGTGACGCCGAAGCGCGCCGAGGCGACTTGCTTGATGGCACTACGACGCCAATCGCCGTTCGGGTCCTTCTTGAATCGCGCCGGGTCTTCGCCGCCCTCGCCGGTATTCGAGCGCCCGCCGATGCGATTCATCGCGATGGCCAGCGTTTCATGTGCCTCGCGGCTAATCGAGCCGAACGACATGGCGCCCGTGCAGAAGCGCTTGACGATTTCGGTGGCGGGCTCCACCTCGTCGAGGGGCACGGGGTTCTCGGCCTTCTTGAACTCGAACAGGCCCCGCAGCGTGCACAGGGTCTTGCTCATGTCGTTGATGGTCGAGGTGAATTCGCCAAACGTGTTGTAGCTTTTCCGCTGGACCGCGTGCTGTAGTTTCGAAACCGTGTCGGGGTTGAGCAGGTGCTGTTCGCCGCGCAGCCGGAATTGGTACTCGCCGCCCACGTCCAACCGCGTCACTGCCCCGGTCAGCGGTTGATAGGCGAAGTCATGCCGCCGCAGCGACTCTTGCGCCAGCACATCGAGTCCGACACCCTCGATCTGTGACGCCGTGCCCACGAAGTAGCGGTCGATGATCGACCGGCTCAGGCCCACCGCTTCAAAAATCTGTGCGCCATGGTAGCTCTTCACCGTCGAGATGCCCATCTTCGACATCACCTTCAGCACGCCCTTGCGGATCGCCTGGATGTAATTCTCGGACGCCTTCTCGCGTGACAGGCCCGACGAGAGCAACCCGCGGCTGCCCATGTCCTCGATCGTCTCGAACGCCAGGTAGGGGTTGATCGCCGTCGCCCCGTAGCCGAGCAACAGGCAGAAGTGCATCACCTCGCGCGGCTCGCCCGATTCGACGATGATGCCCACCTGGCCGCGCGTCTGCGCCCGGATCAGGTGATGGTGAACCGCCGCCAGCGCCAGCAGGCTGGGGATCGGCGCCATCTCGTCGTCGACGCCGCGGTCGGAGAGGATCAGCACGCTGTAGCCTTTGCGGGACGCCTCCTCGGCCCGCTCGCACAGCTCGTCGAGCGCCTTCTGTAGACCGTCGGCACCGTCTTTGGCTGTGAACAGCGTCTTCAGTGTTCTCGCGCCGAAGCGGATACGCCCGCCGACGCCGTCGAGAACACTGTGGCCGTTGCCGTACTCCGCCGAGCCCGGCTCGCCGACCCCGCGCAGCTTCTCCAGTTCGTGGTTGGTGAGAATCGGTAAAGGCAGTTTCAGAGCGTGCGCGTGCTCGGGCGATTCGTCGAGCAGGTTGCCGTCCGCCCCGACATAGACCATCGTCGACATCACCAACTCTTCGCGGATCGGATCGATCGCCGGGTTGGTGACCTGCGCGAAGAGCTGCTTGAAATAGCTGAACAGGAGTTGTGGCCGGTCCGACAGACAAGCGAGCGGAATGTCCACTCCCATCGAACCCAGCGGCTCCTGACCCTTCTCGCACATCGGTCCGATCAACAGACGTTCGTCTTCGAGCGTGTAGCCGAAGGTCCGCTGGCGTTGCAGTAAAGTATCGAAGTCGGTACCGTGGACGACCTTTGGCTCCGGCAGCGAGTCGATGTGGATCAAGTTCTCGTCGAGCCACTTGCGGTAGGGACGGCGCTTCGAGATCGTCGCTTTGATCTCGTCGTCCTCGACGATGCGCCCTTCTTCGGTGTCCACGAGGAACATGCGACCCGGCTGCAAACGGCCTTTGTAGCGCACGCGCTCCGGCTCGATGGGCAGCACACCGGACTCTGACGCCATGACGACGAGGTCGTCGTGCGTCACCCAGTAGCGGTTGGGACGCAGCCCGTTGCGGTCGAGCACGCCGCCGACGTAGCGTCCGTCGGTGAAGACCACAGACGCCGGACCGTCCCACGGCTCCATCATCGTCTCGTGGAACTCGTAGAACGCCTTCTTGTAATCCTCCATGTGAGGATGCGAACACCATGCCTCGGGGATCAGCATCATCATCGAGTGCGGGGTCACGCGCCCGGCCTGGATCAACAACTCGAGCGCGTTGTCGATCATCGTCGAGTCGCTGCCGCTCTCATCGATGACCGGCAGGATCTTCTTGATGTCGTCTCCGAACAGCGGGGATGTCAGCGTCGCCTCACGCGCGCGCATCCAGTTGATGTTGCCGCGCAAGGTATTGATCTCGCCGTTGTGCGCCAGGTAGCGGAACGGCTGCGCCCGTTCCCACGTCGGGAACGTGTTGGTCGAGAAGCGCTGGTGGATCAGCGCGATCGCCGACTGAAACTTCGGGTTGCTGAAGTCCTGATAGAAGTTCGGAATCTGCGGCGCGATCAGCAGGCCCTTGTAGCAGATCGTCCTCGCGGACAGACTGCAAGGGTAGTATCGTTTGAAGCCGTGCTTGTGCGCCTCCGTCTCGGTGCGTTTGCGAAGGGTGTAGAGCTTGCGGTCGAACTCGTCGATGTCCAGGTTTTCAGAGCCCTCTCCCTTGCCGATGAAAACCTGTTCGATCCGCGGCTCGGACTCGCGCGCCAGCCACCCGATGGCGCTGCTGTCCGTCGGCACTACGCGCCAGCCCAGCACGCGATGGCCCTCCTCTCGTACGACGTGCTCAACCATGCGGTGCACGTCCGGCTGGTCTTCGAGCTTCGTTGAGAGGAAGATCATCCCGACGCCGTACTCGCCGTGGGCCGGCAGATCGAAGCCCAGTGCTTCGGCCTCGCCGGCGAAGAACTCGTGCGGCATCTGGATCAGCAGCCCCGCGCCATCGCCCGTATCGGGGTCACAACCGCAGGCACCCCGGTGGGTCAGGTTGACGAGGACTTCGAGGCCCTGCTGGATGATCTGGTGCGACGGACGTCCCTTGATGTCGGCGACGAAGCCGATTCCGCAGGCGTCATGCTCGTGCCGAGGGTCGTACAGCCCCTGCCGCGGAGGTAGTCCGAAGGAGTTCATAACGTATGGGTCGCAGTCTCCCCGCCAGCCGAACTTCCTGGGTCGGCTACCCCGAACAACTAGCAGCTTTCCAAATAAGGCCGGCCCGTTGTGACAGGCGAGATGGGACCGAGAGGATTCCACACAGAATACCATCTGAGCCACTATAAATGCAACAGAAGATACGGGAGCTTCATTATAAGTAATACCGATATTGACGTGCGCTTCCTCCGGTCTTAAATCATTTTCAATCAGTAATGTAGGGACATAGCTTCCCGTAACCGGGATCGCAGGCCGGGGTTGCTGGCGGATCGGCTGGTGGGCCGCCCCCGTCGTGCTAGCAGCCGGGCAGCGATCAAGACTGCCATCCGCTCCTCCGCTCGGTGCCACGCAATCTGTGCATAATGTTGTAGTCTCAGCCGCTTGACAGCAATCCAGACTGACAAACAGGAGAAGGATACCCTCATAAAGCTGGTCATTCACCCTGCCGTTGAAGCCGAACGCCTGGCCAAGATCACCGAAGCCGCCGGCCCGATGGCCGTCGCCAACACGCAGACCCCGGAAGAAGCCCTGGAGGAGATCACCGACGCCGATGCGTTCTTCGGCAAGATGACGCCTGAGCTGCTGGCCGCCTCGACAAAGCTGCGCTGGGTGCAGAGCCCGACCGCAAGTCTGGAACACTACCTATTCCCTGCCCTGATCGAACACCCCTGCCAGATCACCAATATGCGTGGGCTCTTCTCGGACAACATCGCCGACCAGGTGTTCGGCTACATCATTTGTTTCGCACGTAACTTGCACCGCTACATCCGATTCCAGATGGAGGCGCGGTGGGAGCCGATCGGTGGCGAGACCGAACGGGCGGGCTTCGCGACCGGACCCGGCGTCATCAACGCCATCGACCGCTCGCACATGAACCTGGGTGATGCAACGTTGGGCGTCGTCGGACTAGGCGCGATCGGCGCCGAGATCGCCGGCCGGGGGCTGGCCTTCCACATGAGGGTACTGACGATCGATCCGATGCAGACCGAAGCTCCCGAGGGGGTCGAAGCACTATGGAAACCCGATCGTTTGCGCGATCTGCTCGCGGAAAGCGACTTCGTGGTGATCGCCGCTCCCCACACGCCTGAGACCGAAAAGTGGTTCCAGCGGCCGCAGTTCCAGCAGATGAAACCTACGGCCTACCTGGTCAACATCGGGCGTGGCGCGATCGTTGTCTTGGATGATCTGGTGGCGGCGCTCGAGGCCAAGGAGATCGCCGGCGCCGCGCTGGATGTGTTCGAGGTAGAGCCGTTGCCTGCAGACCATCCACTTTGGAAGATGGAGAACGTCATCCTCACGCCCCATGTCGCAGGCTATTCGCCACGGATCTCCGAGCGTCACCTGGCCGTGTTGCTTGATAACGTCGGCCGCTTCGCCCGCAGCGAACCGCTTTGCAACCTCACCGACAAGGCCAAGTGGTACTGAGCTTCGAGGCCCATGAGGAGAGAGAGAAGTGAACTGATGTTGCGCTCCTCTTATAATCGGAACCTGGGGTACCCATGAAACTCGAAGGCAAAGTAGCCGTTGTAACCGGCGGCGCGCGCGGAATTGGTAAGGCCTCGGCGCTGGCCATGGCTCGTGAGGGGGCGGACGTGGCCATCTGTGACCTGCTGGAGGAAGAAGGCTTGGCCACGATCGCCGAGATCGAAGCCCTAGGGCGGCGGGGACTGCTCTCGATCGGCGACGTCGGCAGGCGCGCCGACGACGAACGCTTCTTCGAAGAGGCTCTCGCCAAGCTCGGCCGAGTCGACATCCTGCTCAACAACGCCGCCACATCGGTCCGCAAGTCGTTGGTCGACCTCACGGTCGAAGACGTGGAGAAAACCTGGGGGCCGACCCTATGGTCCGTCTTTCACTGCTCGCAACTCGCCGCCCGCCAGATGATCAAGCAAGGCGACGGCGGCAGCATCATCTCGATCAGCTCGGTACACGGCGTGCGCCCGTACGGCCTCTCGACCGCCTACAACGGCGCCAAGGCCGCCGTAATTCACATGTCACGCACCTGGGCCGCGGAGCTGGCCCCGCATAGGATTCGCGTAAACACGATCGAGCCCGGCTGGATCGATACGCCCGGCGAGCGCATCTACGCGTCAGAAGAGGAGATCCAAGACGCCGCCCAGCAGCTCCCCCTCAAGAGGCTCGGCCAACCCGAGGACATTGCCCAAGCCGTCCTCTTTCTCGCCTCCGAGGAAGACTCGTCCTACGTCACGGGAAGCTCATTCCGCATCGACGGAGGCTATATCCTGCCCCGCGCCTTCAAGCTGTGCCCGTGACACCCTCTACTCGACCGGTAGCTGTACGGGAACGCTCGTCGCGCCACCGAAGTTGATGACTAGGGCCGAGGTCGGCCCGTTCGGCCCGATCGTCGCTGGCGGCAGCACGGCGCCCAACTCGACGTTCGCCTGCCCGGTCCCGACGAAGAAGGGCGCCAGACCGGCAAACAGCAAGGTCGTCGGGTCGCCACCCAAGGTGACCGTGGGCGCTAACGACGCGGTGGAAAGCGGATTAGCGGAGGCCGGCGTCCCCGTAGCAGGCGCGTTGGTGACTCCACCGACACCCGTGAAGTAGATGATCAGAACGTCACCCGCCTTGGCGGGATTCTGCGCCGTGATGAGAGAGAAATCAGGGAATCGCTGCACAATGGGCTCGCCGGTCAGGAAGTTCACGAACACACCCGGTGCATAAAGGCCCACCGGCACTGGTTCGAGCCCGCTCGCCACACCATCACGAGTTACAACAACCGTCAGCACCCCTTGCGAGGGGACCCCGAACGGAATCTGGAAGTTGATCTGCGTCGCCGACACGAAAAAGATCGGCGCGTCGATTCCGTTGACTGTGACACGCACACCGCCCAACTCCGTGGGCAAGGGTACCCCGCCCGCTAACACCGTGGCCGCCGCCAGGTTCAAGCCGAAGATACTGCCGATGCCTCCGGGTACGACGATCGCTCCTCCGCTCGCGGCATTGACCACCCCGCCGCCGTTGATCGAAGGCGCGGACACAACGACGACCAGCGTCACCGGAACCACCATCGGCGCTGCTTTGCCCTTGGGGTCCTCGGCGGCTTCCGGTAGTTCATCCACCTGCAGAATCGAGAGGTTGCCGTCGTAGGTCCCCGGAGGCAGCGAGCTGCTGTCCGTGTGAATCGTGATCTCGCTCTCGTCGCCCATCGACGTGCCTTCGTTCGGCGTGGCATGCAGCCACGGCTGGTCGGAGTTGACCAGGAAGCTGAGGGTATCGGCACCCACATTGCGGATGCTAAGCGTTTGCGGCGCCGGGTTCGTTCCGTCGGGCGAAGTGAACGTGAGCGCCTCGGCCGAAAGCCCGACCTCAGGCTGTGGGTCGCCGCCCTTGATCGTCGCAGTCACGCTGCCATTGATCGTGGCATCAACCGTGAAGGAGGCCAGGGCGATGAAGTAGGTCACCGGCTCCAGTGGCGGCGTGGAGGTAGGCGTGACAATGACCGTCTCGAAGGCTCCGAAGGTCGTGGAAGAGTGATCGGCGACAACTTGACCGTCAGAGACCTCAGGCGGGAAAACCCTCCGTACAAACAGATCTACGTCCTGACCGGGATTGTTCGCTGCGACCTCCACCTTGAGCTCCGTCGCGCCCGGTGGAACTTCGATGGAGAACACGAGGTCCGGATCAGTATGCAGCGCCGGAAATGGGAAGGGAGGCAGCGTGAAGCTGGCGCGTTCGCCCGAGACCAGCTTGTTCGCCTCCGCGTACACCGCAATGCTGTCCCTCTGCTCGTCAACCGTGATGCGGCGAGTGGGGTTGAGACTCGCGGACGTACCGTCCTCCAACCATCCGGCGAAGTTGAATTCGTCGTCAGTGGACGCCGCTAGGATCACATCGGTCCCTACGTTGTAGTAACCGTCCATCGTCTGAGGAGACACGAACACCTCGCCTGCTCCGAAAGGTACCACCGAGGTACTCAGGAAAAACTGCGTATCGAAATTCACCATGAACTCGCCGCCACCGTCCGGAACCGTGATGTCATGGGTTGGCGCGCCGCCGTCGCTCCAATCACGGAAAACCCACTGGATGGCGCCGGAGGGCCCGCGCTGGACGGTCGGTACAACTCCGATGGTTTGGCTCGTCCCCGGCTCCAACACCGCGGCGACAGGGGCCGGACCCACGATGTTACCGATCCGCACGCCTCGGCCGGGCTCGTTGGTCGTGATGATGGTCGGGGGCGAGTCAGCAAAGAAGGCTTGGTACGAAGTACCCCCGATCGCGTTCAGAAAGCCGGCCGGATTGGCGGAAAGGCCATGCACAGGGGAGAAAGTCAAACCAAACCATCCGACGAAGAAGAACCCAGGCACTGGGGTCGCCGTCACGGTCACCGGAGATCGCAACGTGTGAAAACCGTCCGGCGAGGGAGGGCCCACAACGACGGTACCGCTCCCCGGCGGCTCGACACCGGTTTCAATGTGGTGCTGCACGATGAAATCGGCCTGGTAGACGGTACGGGCCAACGATGCCGTGATCATGTGCGTCTGTTCGCCGCCGTCATTCCAGCCGCCAAACAGATAGCGGGTGTGCTCATCGCCTTGGGTGGCGACGCTCAACTCATGGTCGCTACCGGGTATCCAGTTGAGAGTCCGTGGCGTGGTGAATGTTTGGTTGTCAACCGTGACTTCCAGCCCGGGCGGGTTCGTGGTAATCGTGGTCCTCAACGGAGGCCCCGTGTAGAACCGCGCCACCCCGTCCACATCTCCCGCCGAAAGACCGTCACGCTGACCGAACATGATGCCTGGGGGCACGGTTTCTATCGTCGGCGCCCCAAGTTGGTTCGTAAAGAAGAAAGGGCCGTAGTGCATGATCGATCCAAGATCATAGTCGCCGGTATCCGTCCCCGCTGCCCCCCGTAAGGAAAAGTTGATGAGGACGACACGTTTGTCTACGTTGTCGAAAAGCACCGTGACATGGCTGTCCCTGTCGGACCGCTGCTGTTCGTGCCACAGTCCTACGGCATGCCCGATTTCGTGAACTGCGTTACCAAACGAACACCCTGGCGCGAGGCGGACCAGTTGCTCCCCGCCTTCCCTCCCCACGAGAGAGGAGCACCCACTAGCGGGCGAGACGAAAGTGACAAAGTCCTCCTCCTCGGTTCGTTCGACGAATCGAATGTCGGTTTTGTCTTCCCAGTGCGCGATGGCGTCCCGGATGAGCTGAGGATTGACCGACGGGTCGAAAGTATACGGGACGGTTTGGTCGGGCCAACGGAAATCCTCGTCGGACCGTGTGAGCGATTTGGCGTCGCCGGATTCCTTGGGCTTGAGGCTGTTATCCCGCGCTTGCGCCTCAAATTCATCCGCCCTGCCCAGGAGGATATCGCCCTCGGTGACAGCCCAACCGTCCACCACGTGGTAGAACACAGGCCGGCCTCGGAAGACCCCCTGGCGCACCTCCCCGAAGCCCGGCACGGCCTCTTCGGTTTGAGCGAGAAGAGGCGATGTGAGCAGGAATAGTGCGGCAAAGAGGGCATGAACATATTTCACTGCAGCACCTATTCGGGAACCCCAACGCGGGACCCGACACCCTGGTTTCGTAAGTCGAGCTATCTTAGCGCTCTTGCCGCGATGGAGTTCCATCGGGGAGTGTCGGTTTTCTTACAAGCTGAGGCACTTGCAGCACACCAGTAGCCGCTTCAAGCACCTCGGTGACCCGCCCCCGGGACACCGGACGAACCGCGGACGTCGCGAGCCAAGGGTGTCAGGCTAAGATGGTCGTCAGTGCCATCGCCCACAGTCATTCCTTTCATCAAAGCCCAAGCGGTCGGCAACGATTTCCTTATCGTGGAGTGGCCGCAATTGTCAGCGCTGGGCCTCGTCGAGGCTGACCTGCCCCGTTTGGCCTCGCAGATCTGTGAACGCCATTTCGGAGTTGGCGCCGATGGGCTGGAGGTGCTCGAAGCGCCCGGCTCTTTCGCGCCGGGTGCCGACACCGCGATCCGTGTCTTCAACGCCGACGGCAGCGAGGCCGAGATCTCCGGAAACGGGACCCGCTGCGTGGCAGCCTTCCTCGTCTCCGAAGGGAAGCGTGACAAGACCGCGAAGATCGCGACACAGGCCGGCGTCAAGGAGATTCGGCTCATCGAGCGAAAGGACCCGTGGTTCTTGTTCGACATGAGCATGGGCCGGCCCGAGTACAGTCAAGACGAGGTTGACTACCGCCTCCAAACCGAACTCGGCGAGTATCAGGTCACGTTGCTCAACGTCGGCAATCCACAGTGCGTCCTCATGGTGGACGGATTCCCCTCTGACTGGCGGCAGATCGGCCGCGTCATCGAAGCGCACGATCGCTTCCCCGCAGGCACGAACGTCTCCTTCGTCAAGCGCCTGGACGATCACAGCCTGGATGTTCGCTTTTGGGAACGCGGCGCCGGGGAAACCATCAGTTCGGGGACCGGTTCCACCGGCGCGGCGGTGGCAGCCATCCTGCTGGGGAGAGCCCAAAGCCCTGTGTCAGTTTCGACGCCCGCCGGACAACTCCGCCTCACTTGGGACTCCGATGACGTCGTCCTGCGCGGACCGGCCGCGATCACAGCCCGCGGCGAATACCGCGGCTACCAACCGGCCTCGTAGGCGGCTTTGGCGGCGGCACGGCCGGAGCCTCGATCCGCGCGAAATCCGGTGCGACAATTTTGCCACCGAGACAATTTCTTGGCGCCCCCGAGGACCTGATTGAACAGCGTCGGGCTGCCTAAACCCTTTCCCTGTCGCGCTCCCGCGTTTGCTCGGGGCTCCCTCTCCTTTGGCAGAGCGGTTGCATGCCCTGTGGCCGAGTCACCTTGTCGCCGATAGACTACCCGAGGTAGAGCAGCCATGATTGACCCCTTCGCGAAACTAACCGGAGCCCAGGCAACGGCCACGCCCACGTTCAAGACCGCCGACTTCGGCCTGCAGCGCCGCATTGAGTTCGCCGCGGTCCTCCGCCAGAGCGAGGCGGCGGTGGCCACTCCGCCAACGGGTATCCACAACACATCCACGTTACTAACGGCCTCGGACGCGGCGTCTTCTGCCCTCGATCTTCAAGGGCATGCGTATAACTCGGCGTCGCTCAACTTGCCAGCGCGCGGACGAGGTGGGGCACCCACGCCTCCGGCGTCAGTCAACCTGCCGCCGCGTACACGAGGCGGGACGCCCACGCCTCCGACGCCCCCGGCGCCACCAAACCCGGTCGAAGCGTTGGGCTTCGTCCCGGCGGACGCGCTCGACGGACCGGTACGCTACCTCGAGGTGCCCGACTTCGCGAAGGCCCCCTTCGGTCCCTACATCCAGGCGCCTGCCGAGTACGGCGGCGAATGGTGGCAGGTGAACCCCTTCAATTGGGAACCGTGGCGAATTCTCGACGCTCCGCCTCCCGAGGCTGAGCCGACGCCACTGCCGGAGGGCTTCGAGCAACTGTTCGGACCCCGGCCCTTGGTCGAGGACTTCGGACGCAATTACTGGACGCACCAAGTCGCCTTGATCGAATGGGAACAGTCACTGAAATACTTCAAGGGGGTCGGCATGCCCGAAGGATTCGACGCGGTCCGACTGGAAGAAGTCACCAAAGACTTCCGCGAATGGGGCCTGGGCGAGCCGGTCTTCTACGAAGGGAACAACGGCTGGCGGGCGAGGTTCCCCGATTCGCAGAATCCCAGCTATGAAACCAAACCGCACACGCTATTGATTGCTCCGCACGTGAACATCGCCGCTTACCAGATCAGCTTGCTGAAGAAGGGCATCACGCCCGCGACGATCCATCCCTTCATTCCGCCTAGAGCGTTCGAGATCTTCGGGATTGGGGCGGCGGTCTAGTTGGGTTCCCACAAGGCGCCGAGGACCGCCAAGTACACCGTTTCATAAATACGGTCACGTATCTGGGTGGGGCATCCGCCCCGGCCCTGCGGCCCTGCTGGGTCCGAAGTACTACCTGCCGCAATTCAATTGCTTACGCCGCCCGCAGCCATCGTCTAGGATAAATCCATGCGCAGCATGAGTCTTCCGAGCAGCGCCCGGTCAAGGGGCGTGAACCGCAGGGATTTTGTTGCCGGTGCGGCGTCGCTGCTCGGTCTGCCCGTTCTCGGCTTGCACAGCGGGTGTTCGCGGGAGCCGAAGTTCTCGGCAAACCCCTTCAGTTTGGGAGTGGCGTCGGGGGACCCCTGGCCCGACGGCGTTGTGCTCTGGACACGGCTGGCGACCGAGCCGCTCGACGGCGGTGGACTGCCGCCGAATGAAAACTACGAAGTCCACTGGCGTGTTGCGTCCGACTCCAACATGCTCGAGGTCGTCCAAAGCGGCACGGCGACGGCAGATCCCGCGCTGGCGCATTCGGTTCACGTCGAGGTCGATGGGCTCGAGCCGGGACGGTGGTACTGGTATGAGTTTCGGGCCGGATCGGAAGTCAGTCCGCGAGGTCGGACGCGGACCGCAGTTGCAGCGGGCCAGGATCTCGACCGGCTCAACTTCGCGTTTGTTTCGTGCCAGCACTACGAGCACGGCTACTTCACCGCGTTCCGGCACATGCTCGCCGGTGACCTCGACCTCGTGATCCATCTGGGCGATTACATCTACGAGAGCGCCGGTGCGGACGATCGTCCGCGCAAGCACCTTGGCGGTGAGCTGCACACCCTCGAAGACTATCGCCGGCGTTACGCGCAGTATCGCCTGGACCCCGACCTGCAAGCGGCCCACGAAGCCCTTCCCTGGGTCGTCACCTGGGACGATCACGAGTTTGACAACAACTACGCCTCCGACATCCCCGAGGAGAAGGGCCCGATGCCGCGGGATGAGTTCCTCGCGCGGCGGGCGGCGGCCTACCAGGCCTATTACGAGCACATGCCGCTGCGGCGGGCATCCATCCCGAACGGCCCGAACATGCAGCTCTACCGGAGCATCGTCTTCGGCAATCTGGCGCAGTTTGACGTGCTCGATACGCGCCAATACCGCAGCGATCAGCCGTGCGGCGACGGGAATAGGCCGCCGTGTGAGGGTGTCTTCGGCTCGGACGCCACGATCATGGGCGCGGCGCAGGAGAAGTGGCTGTTCGACGGGCTGGGCCGGTCTCAGGCGCTGTGGAACGTAGTCGCGCAGCAGGTGATGGTGGCGCCTCTCGATCGAGTGCCGGGCGGGGACAAGGTTCTGAGTATGGACAAGTGGGGCGCCTACGATGCGTCCTTGAAGCGGTTCATGCGTTTCCTCGATGAAGGCAACCCTTCAAACCCATTGGTGCTGACCGGAGATATCCACAACAACTGGGTGAACGACCTGCACCTAGACTTCGCCGATCCGGGCTCGAAGATTGTTGCAACGGAGTTCGTCGGCACGTCGATTGCCTCGGGCGGCGACGGCTCCGATCAACGGGAAGACACCGACGGAGTGCTGCGCGACAACCCCTTCGTTCGCTTCTTCAACAACCAGCGGGGCTACGTGCGTTGTTCGTTGAGCAAAAGCGAGTGCCGCGCCGACTATCAAGTGATGGACTTCGTCGAGCGGCCGGGGGGCGCGATCTCGACACGCGCGTCGTTCGTGGTCGAAGGCGGCGAGCGGGGCGTCAAGAAGGCTTGACATCGAGCAAGGCCGCGGATCTCGAAACCGAGATTCACGCTACGGGCTCGTTCGTTGAGGGGTGGATGCAGGTTAGTTAAAGATCAACTCCACGTCAACCGTCTGCTCGAGTTCGCTCATCGTCAACTTCGAGTCGCTTTTCTTGAGGTTGTCAAACATCTGCTCCGCGCGGATCCGTTCCAGGAAAAACTTCGGGTAGCCGGCGTTGAATGGCTCGCCGACCTTGAGCCCCCAACGCTTTTTGAGCGCGGCCTCTCCCACCAGATTGAGCCCGCTAATCTTCAGGCTCCTGAATTTGTACTGTGCGCCCGGACTGACTTTCAGCGCGATGTCGATGGTCTTGGCTTCAACGTCGATGTTTTCGTCAAAGCCCGTCTGGGCCTTCAGAAAACCGTGACGCTTCAAGTACTCGTCGATGCGCTGCAATGTGTCGTGGACTTTGCCGATCTCGGCCCGCCGCCCGGACGTGAACTGCATCATCCGGCCCAACTCGTCCGGGTCGATGCCGGTCGTGAGGGGCAACTCGACCTTGCCGAACTTGTACTCCTCGCCTTCCGCGACCGGAATGGTCACGATAAGGCCCTCGGTATCGGGGTCGGGCTCAGCGCGGCACGGACAGAACTTCGCCTCCAACCGTCCGATCGCGGCGTACATCGGGAATACGTTGAACTTGAGAAGTTCGAGCAACCGACGCTCGGAGTACGCCTCGCCGATCGCGACTTGGTTGAACTCCCGCTGCAAGTCGAGAGTGGGAATGACACCGGCGTTCTCAAACTTGACGAAGGCGATCGTCCGGATAGTCTCTTGGGGTTGGAAGAGCATCTCAAACTCGTCGGGCGACCGGGAATCCAGGCGTCCGACGATCTTCGTTTCCTTGCCCATCGAACGCCAATAGTCTTGCAGCACGTTTCCGATGCGCCGAACCATCAGCCCGGTGGGTGGAACTTTGGGGCCGAACAGGGGTATCTTTTTCCGCAGCGTGGCGGAGAGCTCCTCCTCGGTGACACCGAAACCCTCGAAGCGCACTGGGTACAACTCGACGACCTCCGCGACAGTGTAGGTAACCGCGTATCCGTCGTCCTTGGGCCCCCAGCGAAACTCCCATGAATCGAAGACGCCGGTCCGCTCGAGCTTGCGCCCGGCCCTCTCGAAGTCGTACGGACGGACCTCCTGGCCGATTTCGAGTTCGGTGACGGCGATGATCTCATCGGTGGGGAAGTTCTGGTTGCCGATGATGCGGATCTCTCGCAGAGGGTAGGGGTCGTTGTTCTTGGGCTTCTCGGCCGCGGCTTTCGCGTCCGCGGCAGCCGGCTTTGCGCCGCTGCGCTTGCGCTTGCTGGTCTGCGCGTCCGCGACGCCCGTAATCAGAAGCAGTGTGAGGAAAACCGCTATCATTGCTTTACGCACACCCAGTATGGCAAACTCCAGTCCTTTGTCTTGTGGACGCTGGGCTCCGGCTGGAGGTTGCGCAGGCGCGCTCGTCAGCATTGCCGCGCCGCTGTTCCCGCGCGTTGACGCATAGCGTGCTACGCCCGTTCCGCCCCTTGGGTCAACGCTCGTAGCCGCGGCAAGACGAAACAACAATCCCGATGGAAGCCACCCTGAAGCGAATCGGCTCTCACATTCATCAAGTCGTCACAGACGCGGATCTCACCGACGAACTCCGCACGCGGGCCGCGCAGACCGCTCCGCCGTCCGACGAACCGTGGATGTTCCACTACCTGTCTCTGGCTCGGGACCCGGCAGACCCACAAACCCTCTACCTGGCGGCCGACCGGCTCGGCGATCCGGAGCCTCACAAGCTATTGGTGTTCTCGGCAGGCTCGGCAGGAGAAGCGGCGTGCGAGGTCCGTCCCTTTGCCGCAACCGATCGCGCGGCCGTACACGACTTCGCCGAGGCCATCGACAAGTCATTCCTCCCGCGCCCGCAGAAAGAGCAGCCCGCCGTGGCCGTGGGCAACCGTCATCCGGAAGTGTCGCTGCCGGCTGCGTTCGACGCCTTTGGGTGCATCCTCAACGATACGGGCGTCAACATGGCGAGTACCGTGCAACTCTCGGCGACTCGCGAGATGACGATCGACGAAGGTATTGCCGCGCGGGACGGCGAGGACCCCACCGCGATCGGGCACACGCGCGTCTCGATCGAGCATCTCTATCACGCCGGGTTGTGGGCTGCGATTCGAGCCGGCTGGCGTCACGGCTACACGGCCGAGGCGGACCACTTCATCATCACTGGCGCTACGTCGGACGAGATCGCCGCGTCGACCGAATCGACAAAAGAGGCAATCCGTCGCGCCGCCGGATACACCAAGTTCACGACCGACTCCTCACGCCTGTTCCGGCTCGAAGCCGACACGCGCCACCCCAACGCGTGGAGCGAAGCCCGAGTGGAAGCGGAGTTTGGGCGAACGCTCTCAGCCGACGAGCAGGGTTGGGTGCTTGCTGAGTTCGGAAACGTCTTCGCCCTGGATGGCTACGACTATGCGTTCTCGCCCGCGGAAGTGCGCCGGCTTGCCGTCAAGTTTGCCGAGAGCCTCAAGCTGAACGAGCAGCTCTACGACTTCATCCGCGAGCAAAAACAAGGCGGCGCGTTCGACTTCGAGCCGTCGATCGACGAAGCCGAGACGCTCACCACCCCCGAGGAGTTGCTCTTCTACATGCATTGGCTGGCGGCGCGCGGACGGCCCGCGAGCCTGGTCCCGCCCAACCTTGGTTTCAAGAAACGCCAGGCTTACCCTGAAAGCCAAGATGCCTTGGCGGAGTACGCCGGCGGCAAGATGTGGCCCGAGTTGGTGCCGCGCGCGGCACAGGATTTCAACGGCCAACCGGTCGATGAGCTGGAAAACCGCGTCTCCGAACTGGCGTCGGTGGCGCGGCACTTCAACGGCACGCTCAGCATCCACTCCGGCAGCGGCAAGCAGGCGCGCGTGCTGTCGATGATCGGACGCGCCACGCGCGGGCGGGTCAACTACAAGATCTCCGGCGAGCTGCAACTGCAACTGCTCGACGTCCTGTCACAGGAACCCGCCGGCAGCCCCTGGCGGTCCTTATTCGAGCGCATGGTCGACCGCTGCTGTGAGTTCGCGGCGCGGAACGCCTTTGGCGCTGAGAGTGCCCTGGCGGCTCGCTATCAACAACGCGGCCTTGGCTACTACTTGGGGGACGCCACGCAGGGCCGCGTGGACGGCAATCTGTTCCTGGTTTTCTGGATCGGCAACTTGGTCGGGACGCGGGACAGCCAGTCTCCCGACGGCGACCATCGTTTCTTCAAAGAAAAGATCGACGAGCTACCAGGCGAGTTGCTCGAAGAGGTCCGCCGCCGCAACAGCGACTACATCGTCTGGCTGGCGGGACATCTCCAGCCCTAAGATCGACTACATCCGCAAGAAGGACTTCCGCAAAGAAGACCGCATCCGCGAAGTGCTCTCCGAACGCCGCGAACACCCCGGGTTCGGGTTTCACTTCTTTGACCAGCAGGAGGAAGGAGTGCTCCAGGCGATCGCACGCGGCGAGTTTCAGTTGCGCGGGATGACGAACGGCGAGCTGCGGGCGCAGCTTCCGGGCCGCAACTCCGGACAAGTGAGTCGTTTATTGAAGCAGCTGCGCGTGCATGGATTGATTCGCAAGATTGCACGGAGTTACCGATACCAGCTGACCGCCTTCGGCAAGCAGGTGATCGCGCTGGCGTTCAAGCTCCGAGAAACGGTCGTGTTGCCCGAGCTGGACCTGATCCGCGCGACCGCTTGAGAGATTCCTGCCAGGGTTGTGCAGAAACCAATTACATAGGTACTTACGGTCACCGCTGGGTTGCTTGGGCCACGCTGTGTCTCGGCGGCGTCAAAGGATGTTGACACTGACGGTGTTGGCGGCCTTGCCGTCCACGGTGAAGTCAATGTTCACGTCGCCGCGGCCAGCCAGGGCCCGCGACAGTGACCCCAGGTTGGCCTGATCGAGGCCTTCGAACACCGTGTGGGGCACGGGTCCGAGCACGGCCGTGGCCTCGCCTCCCACAGTGGCCGTCGCCGGGCCGGCCGCGCCTCGCATGCCCGTTCCGAAAAGGGCGACGAACACCTGATCATCCTCCGCCCCGAGATCAATGGGCACGGCCGCGCCGGTAAACGGGTCGAACGTGAGGGTTTGTTCTACGGAGCCGTCACCACGGATGTGAATGACCAGAGCGGCGGCCAAGCCGGTCCCTTGGGCGTTCGCGGTGTAGATGCCGGGTGCCACGGACTCGATCTGAACCACCCCGGTGAGCATGTTGCCCGAGCCTGACGTTACCTTGATGGTCGCCGCCCCGAGAGCGGTTCCCGCGGGGATGAGGTAGTTCGCCTGGTTCTCGCGCAGCGCGAAGAACTTTACCAGCCGGGCCGTACCCTGGCTGTCCGTAACCTCGATGGTGGTTCCCAACAGCTCGGTGGGCAAAGGCAGTTCGGTGACATCCGCCGCGCCGGTCCCAACCCCGAGGCCGAACCCGGAAACGATCATCTCGGCCGCCAGAGCAGCGTCCGCCTCGAAGGTGGCGGACGAAACGGTGGCGACGGGATTCCCGCCCGCCGTCACTTCGCGTCGCAGCAGATTTCCCGCGTCGTCATAGGTGTAGTTGATCGACGTGCCGTTGTCATAGCTCGCCGCGGTCAATCGGCCCGCCGCATCGTAGCTGTACTGAATGGTCTGCTGGGCCGCAAGGGAACCAGCGAGGAGGAGAAGGAGGCCGAGCGTCGATAATCTTGTCATTGCTTTTCTCATCAAGGGCAGGTTGCGAAGGCCTGTGTGTCCGTGACGGCTGTCGCCCCCGTCGCCGTGTCGGTCACTCGCAAAGTGTATTCAACGTTCGTGGTCGCCGCGTGGAACACCCAGAAGCTTCCAAAAGCGTTTGGGCCGTTCACACCGTCAAGGACTTTGATCAAGAACTCCATGTTGTCAGAGCTAAAGAAGAAAAAGTCGCCCGTGTCGGCGAGTTCCACATCATCGCAGAGGTTCGAGCCCCCTACGATGTCGTTTCCGGGATCGCCAAACACCAAGCTCATCGAGTTTATGTTGTCCACGGTTACGTAACCGCGGGCAGTCGTGTCGGCCGCTCCTCCCCCGGTTTCGGGAACCGCCGCGACCTTCCCGGAGGGGGAGTCGTCCCGTTGCGTGGTGTCCTGAGCTGTCGTGTCATCAATTGTCGAGTCCCGCCAGGCCACGTAAGTGGTACCCCCGCTGAATGCGCCGATATAGCGTGTGCCCCAGGTGGTTCCCAGGGGTTCTCGATTGTCCTGCCCGTTCGGGGAACCGCCCGCCGCAACGTAGCGGCCGTAGAATGTGTAGCCGTGCGGATTGTTGCTTGTGTTGACGCCGCTGGTGTTGGGCTGCAGGTCATCCCAAAGGGGGTTGTCGGGTCCGACATGCACGAGATTGTCACCCTGAGCAAAGCCGTTGGCGTCATCAACAATAAACCAGTCCCCCCATAACTGGTTTACGTTAGGCGTTACTCCGGGCCCCGTCGCGCCCCCATCCACGAAGCGAGGGTTCAGGCCCGAGGGATCCACAAACCGCAGGGGCTGATTGAAGGCAAACTGGTAGGAATTGACTCCCAGGGGATCCAATAGCAGGATCGGATCGCGGGTCACGAAGCGGCCGGTCGCCGCATCGTAATACCTCCGCCGCATGTTGTAAAGAGTCGTCCCACGTTCCCACATCACTCCGAATGCGCCGTGATAGATAAACGGTTGGTCAGAGTTGCCTTGCTGCTGCACGTCTTCTCCAAAAGGCGCCACCGCATAGGCGTTCGTCATCGTGCCACCGCCGTCGGTCAGCATGATCGTGGAGCCGGTATGGTCGAAGTGATAGAACGTGGAGCTGTTGTCGGCCGCCTCGATGCTTTGAAGCAGCCGTCCGTTGGGTTCGTAAAGGTAGTGCCGTTGATCGACACCCTCTGACCGAACAATCGCCACGGTCGCCAGCGGGTGGGCGTAATTTAGAACGTAGGTATCCGTGCCTGCGGCGGTGGTACGCGACGTGCGGCTCCCCAGCCCGTCGTAGGTAAACTCGGCTGCTCCGTCGCCGCCGTCGTAGCCGGTCAGGGTCGAGTTGCCGTCCCAGCGGTATTGCCGCAAGCCGTCCGCCGTCAGCCTCCCGATCGCGTCGGACGTTGCATTGTTCATCTGATGCGCCGCGTCGTAGGTAAGGGCGCGCACACCCGGGGCTGGTTGGGCCGCCAACGGCGTGTCGAAGGTTGCGGAAGTGATTTGTCCGTCGTCGTCTCGTTCCAGCGTCACCTCCGCCTCAACGGCCGGGCCGGAATGACGCACACCCGTTAGCGCATCGTTGTCGTCGTAAGTGAAATCCGTCGCAACGCCGTTGGGGCGTTCGATCCGCGTGCGCCGGTTCGCCGCGTCGTAAATGAACCGTGTTACGCCCCCGGTCCAGTCAGCGAGTTGGACGAGCCGTCCACGCGCGTCATAGTCGTAAGTCACTTCGTTGCCGGGCGCGTAGGTGATCTTCCGGACGCGCCTGGCCGCGTCGTACTCGCTGAGAATGCCGTTCGAGTCGATGATCTGGCTTTCGGCGTTCCGGCGCAGAGCCAGCTCGGCGGTCGTCAGGAGTGCGTTGTTATCGTCATAGGTGTAGTCGTAGGTGGTGCCGTCAAAGAACTGGTTGCGCGTAAGCCGGCCGAGGGCGTCGAAGGTACGGCTCGTCAACCCCAGCGGCGTCTGGATCTCGTCCCGCCGGCCCCGTAGATCGTAGCGGTACTCGATGACGCGTCCGAGGGGATCGGTCAGGGAAGTTTGCTGTCCGCCACCGTTATACCCCCGCAGCCAACGGTCGCCGTTCGGACCGGTCAAGACATCCAACTCGCCGAGGGCGTTGAATTCGTATCTGGTGGTGATGCCGTCCACATCGATCTGCGAGAGGTTCCCTCGCGCGTCGTAGCCGAACGCTCGCGTCCGGCCGGTGGGGCTGCGTGTTGAAGTCAAGCGGCCGACCCTGTCATAGGTGTAGCCAATCGTTTGCCCGCCGGGGGCCGTCAGAGCCGTCACCCTTCCCACCGCGTCTTGGGTCACGGTTCCGGTCTTCCCTAGGCCATCGGTCACGGACGTGAGCCGCCCCTCATCGTCATAGTCGTACTCGACGGCGGTTCCCAAGCCATCGGCGACGGACGTCAACTGATTGCGCCCGTCGTACTGATAACGGACAGCTTCCCCCGCCCCGTTGCGGATCTCTGAAACGTTGCCCACGGGGTCGTAGTCCACGGTCGTGTTGTTTCCGTTCCGGTCGGTGAAGCCTGCGAGGCGGCTGTTGGCGTCGTAGTCAAAGCGGCGGGCGTTGCCGAGCGGGTCGGTCATCGTACGGATGCGGTCGTTGTCGTCGTACCCGATTTGTACAACGTGGCCCAGTTCGTTGGTGACCCGCACGATGCTGTCCGCGTCGTTCACTTCCAGGCCGCGCTCGGAGCCGTCGCCGTTTCGAATCGTCTGTATCCTCTTGAGCCGGTCGTAGAGGTAGGTTCGCGTGACACCGCACCGCGGGCGTCAACCCCTTCTGCCAGCGAGCCATCCTCGTTGGGGGTGTACCGGCCTGTTCCTCCGAGCGGGTTGGTCAGGGTCAACAACTTTCCTTGCTCGTTGTAAGTGAAGGTCCACTCGTCGCCCTCGCGGTCGATAAACCTCGTCCGGTTGCCTAGGGCGTCGTATTCGTACTGCTCGATCGCAGCGTCGGGAAAGGTGAGTTGACGAGGGACGTAGAAGCGAAAGCCGTCTTGCGCTTGCTGTTGGTAGTCCATCGTCCAGGTGGCTCCGGAATCGGTCACGCTGGCCGGGAAACCGGAGGGGTCGTGGTAGGTGAAGACGGCCTCGTTTCCGAGCCGGTCTGTATAGGAGACGATGCGGTTGTTCGCGTCGTAGGTCGAGGCGTCCGCATTCCCGTCTGCATCGGTCGCCCCCGAAAGGTTCTCACCGTCGGTGTGGACGTAGCGGCTGACTTGGCCGAGGGGATCAAGGACCGCCGTGCCCTCGTCGTTGGGGGGCTGTTCGTATTGAAAGGTCGTGACGTTACCCTCGCCATCGGTCTGGGTGTCGACGCGCCCGTCTCCGTCGAAGGTTTGGGTGCTGATTTGACTGCCGTCGGGCAAGGTCGATGTCGTCCTCAATCCCTGAAGGTCTCCCTGGGTGTTTGTGACGTAGGTTGTCGTCGCACCCTTCGAGTCGGTGAACATCGTTAAGTCGTCGCCGGTCGTAGTCAACGCCGCGGCCGGTTTGATCTTCGACGCGGGTCAGCTTGCCGCCGGTGTAGGTCGAGCGAGCGGCCTAGCCCGTCCGTGACCATGTCGGGGCTGTTGGCGCCTTGTGTCACGGTGAGTGCGTTGCCGTTGCGATCTTCGATGAGTGTGAGACGCCCGGCGTTATCGAAGGTGTAGATGCGGGTAATCCAGAAACCGAAGCCCACCCCCTTCGGCGTCTTGCAACTGATGGTCAAGTCGGTGCCCGCCGGCCCAGTCGCCTCCGTCGCGCTGAAACATCATGGTCTAACCATAGGTGAAACCCGTGTTGGTTAAATAAGCCGCGTCAACGCCGCGGCCGGTTTGATCTTCGACGCGGGTCAGCTTGCCGCCGGTGTAGGTGAAGGCGAGCGAGCGGCCTAGCCCGTCCGTGACCATGTCGGGGCTGTTGGCGCCTTGTGTCACGGTGAGTGCGTTGCCGTTGCGATCTTCGATGAGTGTGAGACGCCCGGCGTTATCGAAGGTGTAGATGCGGGTTGTGGAAAGATCCAGAAACCGAAGCCCACCCCCTTCGGCGTCTTGCAACTGATGGTCAAGTTTTTCGGTGCCCGCCAAGGCCCAGTCGCCTCCGTCGCGCTGAAACATCATGGTCTTGCCGCCGAACAGCGTGACGGTCGCCGTGTTCCCATCGACAGCCGCGGAGAAATCAAAGTTGTGCGTCCAGTTGTTGCCGAGAGTCCCGGTGAAACCCGTGTTGGTTAAATAAGCCGCGTAGTACCGGCCAATCGTCAGCGCGAGCGGACCGCCCAGAAACAGGTCCGGCCTCAGCACGGTCGGGTCATGCAACTCGCCTGTGGCGAGAGAGACGGGGTCTCCCAAGGGCTGCGGGTTGTCTGCTTCCGCATTGGTCAGCTTCAGGGTCTGTCCTGTCACGGTGAAATCGAAGCGTGCCATGTTACTGCCGACACAGCTTGGGCTCGTGGCGGTGATAGTCCAAGTGACCGTCACCCGGGACATCCCGTTTTCGACGGGTTCGACGACGACAGAGCCGCTAGTCATCGGGGGGGGTGGTGTAACTGACCGTGCGTGTGCTTCCGAGCCCGCCGCCCTGCTGTTGGAGGCCCACGGCGGTACCCTGCACGGTGGCCGTCACTCTGGTGGTACAGCCGGTCTCGGTGCCAGAGTTCGTGACAGTAATCGTCGCCTGTGGGCCGGACAGATTCACCCGTGACGTGGAGCCTGCAGGCACCTGCGTCGTACTCCCCCCACTGACCACGGAGAACTGGTGGGCTTGGGCGCTGGTCGCTCCGACCACGAGCAGGGACGCAACAAGCAAGAGCCGTTGCGCAAACCCGCGCGACCGTAGTTGAACAAAGGAACCCACTAGCGACAGGAGATTACGGTTATCTTGATCCGGCATCGGCTTTGACCAAAGTTTCTTTCTTAGATCGTATAGGGCTGTAGTATACGTCTACGCGGCAACCGAGGTCCACCCTTCTCAGCGGTCTTTCTAGCGTTGAATCGTTGCAGATCCCGCTCCGCTCGGGCCGCCGGCCGGCCGGCCCCACTCGCATACCCTCTTCCCCGCCCAGCGACTTCACCAGGAAGATTTTGCCGACGTGTGTAAGACGTGTACGATTCCGCACATCGGCCGGGCCATCCGGCGAAATCACCGCGACGCCCGTAACGTCAAACAAACAGGAGGGTTACACAGAGCACACGCCAACAACACTGCAACACAAGGACTTCGGCCCCGGAGTTGCGAAGGGTCTAGGTGGTCTTCGCAGCATCCGATAACGGAGGGGGATTCGATGCACACGTACTGGAGGCGGTGGCATCCAAGCAGAAACAGAGGGAGAGCGCCGGGCTGGCTCGTGCCGGTCTTGGCCGGATTGCTGTCGGCGCTTGTGCTTCTCGCGCCAGCCGGCGCCGCGGTGTATGAATCGGGCGCCGCGGTGGATCAGATAGCGGAGGACAGGGAAGCACCGGTGCGGCTTCGCACCGAGCCGGCTCCGGACGATCCCGAGCAGATCCAGTGCCGCTTCCGTCCCTCACAACTCGCCATTCTCGAAAAGCTGAACCGCACCGACGTCGAGCATCTCGTGCGTCTGGGGGAGATGATCGTTCCTGACCGTTGGGACCTTCGCGAGCTGGACTACAGTCCCCTGCCGCAGCGATCCGACTGGGCGGCGGAGCATGGCAAGGCGATGGTCGTCCATCAGCCGATGCAGATCTTCGGCGCGTATGAGAACGGCGTGCTGGTGCATTGGGGCCCGGTCAGCTCGGGCGCTGGGCGTCGTCCTACGCCCGCGGGGCTCTATCACCTCAACTGGAAATCCAAAGGCCGCGCCAGCACGGTGAACCCCGAGTGGTTCCTGCGCTGGTACTTCAATTTCGTCAACAAGTACGGCATCTCGTTCCACGAGTATGCGCTGCCGGGCTATCCGGCCAGCCACGGGTGCGTTCGGATGCTGGGCCGGGACGCACGATGGCTCTACGAGTGGGGCGACGAGTGGCAACTCGGGCCGCGCGGATGGACGGTCGAGTCACCCGGGACGCCTGTTTGGATTTTGGGTGAGGCCGAGTATGAGACCGAGACGCCCTGGCGGGACCGCGAGTATCTTGCAGCCGGTGGGCAGGTGTCCCTCGGCGGGCCGGCAGAGGCGTTTGGAGACGTGGAGCGCGTGGCGGATCCTGATGAAACCGCCGCTGTGCGTCTGGCGGTTGGCGAGCCTAAGCCGGAGAGCAAACCCAAAGGCGCCGGGAGTATCTAGCCCGGATTTCTCACCGCCTGACGGCCGGAGCACGCGATAAGGCCGCCATTACGTCGTTGCGCTTGCTCGCCGTGCTCAACGTACCGTCAAGTACGCCTCCGCGCGTCAAGCGGCGCGCGCCTCGTATTGACGGCCTTCTCGCATAGTTCGCCTCGCCACGTGGTGAGAAATACGGGCTAGAGGGCCCGTGGCGCAAGGCTCCAACCTTATCGAGTCTCGATTCCTTGGGACTCAGGATAGCAAGTGGGTGCTCATTCCTTATTGCGAGCAAGGCCTCCGCGTACAGATGGATCAGACTGGAGCACCCGCCTACAATAGCCTTTAGAGTGATGCTGCTTCGCTGCGTAGCGCTGCTGTTGGTCATGGCCTCGGAGTCGGCTCTTGCCCAAGCCGACTACAAGGTCTATAACGACCACCCGCGCGTCTGGCTCGAGGCGCGCCGGTTGCAGCGGTTGCGTAAGGACGTCGAGCGCGAGTCGCAGCGCTGGCGGAACCTCCAGCGTCTGATCAAGGCCGACGTCATCTTCCCGGAAGAGCCGCTGGTGCTCGCGCTGCGGTTCCAGGTCGCCGATGACGAAAGGGCGGGCCGCCAAGCCACCGCCTGGGCTCGGGAGAGAGGCGTCGCGGGCTTTGAGGACGCCGCCGAGTTGCGGCTCGCGGCCGTCGTCTTCGACTGGTGTTACGACCTCCTTACCCCGCGGGAGCGTGCATCCCTCGCTGCCGCGATGGGGGCCGATGCGGCAGCGTTGGCCGATCGAGGCGATGTCAGCCTGGCTGCGTTCCGTAGCGCTTTTCTGGCTCTGACGTCGATCGCGGGCGACTGGGAGCGGTCCCCGGCCGTGATTGATTCGTTGATGAAGCGGCACTGGACGCCGCGGCTGTTCCCGGCCGTCGACGCAGGCGACGCGATGGGCCGCCCCGCTGATCTGGCCGCGCTGGCAGAGATCGCCCAGGTTGCTCGGTACAACTTCGAGATCGAGTTCTGGGACCGGCCCTCACCGTTTTTCGGCGCGCTGCCTTTAGTTGCCATCCTGCAGTACTATCCCGGCTCGGTGGAGACACCCGAGGGCCTGTTCCGCCGAGCAGCCGCGCCGGTGGGTCGGGTGCCCGACCTGGTGCGCGAGGCTTCCTACGGTCGCATCGCCGAGATGATCTTCGTGGCCTACGAGCACACCGTGGGCAACTACCCGTTCCTGCAAGGCTGGCTGCGGCATGACTCTTTCACGCTGGTGTCGCCACTGGGTGCCCCTTACGAATTCCTGTGGGTGAACCCCTATCTGCCGGGCCTGAGCTACTTCTCCGCGCCTCTGTTTGTGCATGACAAGTTGCGCGGACGCGTCTTCGCGCGCGCCGGCTGGCAGGACCACGATCTATGGGTCGGCTACCTCGGCGGTGAGTTCCAGATCTTCGCCGACGGCGAACGGCACGTGATCCGCCCCGAAGACAAGCAAGCACCGCTGGTGTTTCCCGGCGCGGCGGTCGTGCTCGCCCGCGTGCCGATGTCGTTCAAGGTCAAGGTGCCCGAAGGCAAGGCGATCTACCTGGTGGGGCTGGAAGAAGGACAGCCGTATCGTGTGAAGGTGAACCGCTCGAAGTTCCTCGATGTCCGTGCCGAGCGCGGGGGGATCATCGCGATCGAGAACCTTGCTGATGGCGGCTGGCATGAGATCGACTTCGAGTCGGAGGTGCGGGTCAGGATCCGGGCTGCGAGGAAGTAGCCGTCTTGGCGGGGAGCGTTGGGTCTATGTGCCGCAAGCCGCGCGCTTAACCTACCGGGCGACCCGCCAGTCGCGTCCATACCGTTGGTCAACCAGATAAGCCATGGGTAGAAAGAGGAAACGCAGCAACGATCGTCCCAAAGGCGGGCGCGAATCCTGGCGCGTGCCGACGCTGGTCCGTCGCGCCTTGACGGCCAAGAACGAGGACTTATCGTGGAAAGGCCCGCGAAAGGGAAGTCGGGGCGGACATTCTGGGACAAGCAAGGGCGCCGGATAAGGATTCGTCGCGTGAAGCCTTGAAGGTTCTTCACCGAATGTTGCGCAGCGAATTGGTCCCTGATGTGCTCGACTCAGTCCTTGTTGCAATCGGACATGCGCAGCATGCCGAAGACCGCCGTGGCTTAAGGCGAATCGCTGCATTCAGACGCCACCCGAACAAGAATGTCCGCTTTGGTGTCGTTATGGCTCTTTCGGGGCGCGAGGATTCGATATCGGTTCGTACGCTGATCGAACTCACACGAGACCCTGCAGGCCTTGTACGCGATTGGTCAACCTTCGGCGTTGGGACCCTAATCGACTTGGATACTCCGAGAATCCGAAGGATACTAAGAGAACGGCTGGCCGACACGGACAATGAAACGAGATGCGAGGCAATTATGGGCTTGGCCAAAAGAAAGGACCGCAGCACGAAGGGTGCGCTGCTGCTCGAACTCGCTAGCGATCGCGTTACAACTCTCGCCTTCGAAGCGGCAGCTGAATACGGGGACCGTGACATGATCCTACACTTGCAGCGGCACCTCCGTGTCGCTCAAGCGGAAGACCGTGGAGATAGCTATTGGCTCCGCGTCTTAAAGGATGCGGTCAAAACCCTTCGACGAGTTGCAAAGAAGAAACAGTAGCCGATTACCGAGTAGAGACCCACGCGCTCGCGCACCTGCTTCATGGTGGACTCGGCAATCGGCGCCACCCGCTCGGCCCCTTTTCGCAGCTTTTCGCAGCAGCCCCCTGATCACCGCCCGCGCGCTGGTCAGATCCTCGAATTTCTTCTTGAAATGATCCGACTTGCCTGCTGCCTGATCCGGCTGGACTGGAGGGTTTGCAAGGTTCGTTTAGTAACCCCGCTGCATATCTTCCACCAAGTTCTTCAACGGCTCACCCTTGACGTAGCGCTGCACGTTCTCGCACAGCAAGCGCGCGGACTCGCGATAGTAGGTAGGCGTCATATCCGTACAGTGCGGTGAGAGCAGCACGTTCGGCAGGTCCCACAGCTCGCTTTCGGTCGAGAGAGGCTCGGTTTCGTATACGTCGAGGCCCGCGCCGGCGATCCATTTCTCTTTGAGGGCCCGGACGAGTACATCCTCCTGCGCTGTCCCGCCGCGGCCGACATTGATGTAGATGGCCGTCGTCTTCATGGCGCGGAACTCCGGTTCACCGAACATGCTGCGCGTGTCGTCGGTGAGAGGCAAGGCGTTGACCACGTGGTCGGACGCGACGAGCGCCTCGTGCCAGCGATCGAGCGGCACCATCTCGTCGACCCACTCGCGGCCTTCGACGTTGTCGAGGTTGCGCTTGACTCCGACGACTTTCATGCCGAAGGTCTTGGCCAAGCGCGCGGTGTGTCGGCCGGTGCCGCCGTAGCCGATGATGCCCATCGTGTGCCCCGCCAGATCGTTGCAGGTGAATCGATCCCAGCGGCGCTCGCGGCGGCTGGCGTCGAGGCGAGCGACGTCCTTCGAGAAATACAGGGCACTCAGTATGACGAATTCGGCCAGCGCCGGCGCATAGAGTCCCCGGCCGTTAGTGATCGTGATAGAACTTTCGATCAAGTCAGGGAAAAGAAGCCTCTCCAAGCCTGCCGAGCTGTTCTGGATCCAGCGCAGCTTCGTTGCCGTTGCCAGCGTATCGCGGAGCCAGACCGACGAACCCTCCCAGGCGAAGATGATCTCGGCCTCGGGGATTAGGGGCCGAGCCCTCTCGGGGGTCTTCGCTTTCTTGATCTCGACTAGCTCTTCGATAGAGGCGAGTTGCGGGAACCAGGGGTCGGGGAGGTTGCCGAGCGCAAGCAGAACGGGACGGTCGGATGGCATAGACGTAACTTCAAGTTTAGCGCTAGGCGGGTTAGGCCGAGGCGGTTCCGACAGTTCGTTCGCGCCGACACAGGCGTGATGTCACTTCACGCGGTGGGCGGTGAACTCGATCGGCGCGCGCATGCCGCCGCGAGGCCTGCCGCCTACGGGTCCGCCGCCGGCGCCCGGCCCACCCTCTCGCGGCGGTCGTGCTTCCCCAGTAGCGCCTTCGCGCGGCGGTCTCGCTTCGCCATCGCCCGGAGGTCCTCCTCCGGGTCCGCCGAAACCTTCGGCCTTGCGGGTGAACTTGATCTCGTCGTCCTCGATCTTGCCGGTGTAGAGAATCGTGATCTCACGCCGGAAGTTCATGATCTGTTTGAACGAGATTTCATTGCCCTCGATCTTCCCGTCTTGAATCTCGAAGTCGCCCATCATATTGGCGACGGTCCCGGTGAGTTTGTCACCTTCGACCTTGAAGGTGAACTCGAGTTCCGAGGGGCCGCGCCGCGTCTCAAATTCGGCCAGCCACCTACCGTCAACGTCAGCCGCCGACGTGAGCGAAGCCGCCGCCAGCAGCGCGAATAGCGTCACAGTTGCGATTGTCTTCATGGGTTGGGGTCCTTGGATTGAAGTGTCAGATTGGAGTGGCGGTCAGTGTTAATGCCGCCGGATGTGGGGCCCTACGACCCCGAAGCATCCGGCGGCAACGAACGAGGGCCCAGCGAATAGCCCCTGGCGAGTGACAATGTGAAAACTTAATCCAGCAAAATGGGCGCCGCTCCCTCAGGCGGGCCACCAGACGGACCGCCAGGACCGGGTCCGCGCATCCGTCCGCGAGGACCGAAGCCCGGCCGGCCTTTGCCGCCACGGCCACCGCGCATTCCCGGACTGCGTTCCGGGCCCTCGATGAAGTTCATCGCGGCCGCTTGATGTGCCGCGGCTTGGAGGCTTATCACGCGCTCGAGTTCTTCCACCTGTCCGCGCTGCTCTTCAGTCAGCAAGCCAAGGAGCTGGTTGCGTTGCGCCGTCCGGGCAGCTTTGAGCTGATCACGCAGATCCTTCACTTCGACCGTTAGGTCTCCGATCACACCAGGGTTAGGGGACTCCATGCGCATTTCTTCGCGGAGTGCCTGACCCTTCTCGCGCAATGCCTGCATGATCGGACGTGATTCTTCACGGGACGTCTGCCGGGCCGTCTTCAGCTCGGCGACCTGTTGCTCGGTTAGGTTCAGGTAGCTGTTGAGCGCCTCGCTGTGCATGCCTCGTCCGCGATGTCCCTCGCCGCGCTCGAGTGCCCGGGGCCCCTGTGCCACTAGGGTGGTTGCACAAAGGACGCTGACTGCGATTAGGTTTAGGGTTCTCATGACCATCACTCCTTTCGTTTCCTTCACGAAGACCTTGCGGAAACTGCTTTCGTTTGCCGTCTTGATCTCCGTTCTTGACACCCTCAGCATATCGCCCGAATGTAAAGTCCCGGCTACGTCCGGGTAAAGGTTTGTAAAGCTTGGTTGGCCCGGGCTTGACGTCTGAGAAGGGTACATCCAGCCTACTGGGGTATGCACTTGACTCCCGAAGCCCCAAGGTCTAGTATCCGGGCTCTGGAGGACTATTCGCGCACGCTGGGGAGTTTCAAGAGCGCTTCGCCTTCAGGTTTCAAAGTCAACCGCTGCCGTCCCCCCGCGGGGCGCAATGAGCGGCGGCTATAGGACCCACGACCGCTGCCCGATGGCCCCTCGAGGGTACGGTCGCCGCAGTCGCCGACCACAAGGTGTGGGGTCGTCGGGAGTCAAGTGCATACCCCGACCAGCCTATTGCGGTCCCGGCAGTTCCCTGCGAAACATGGGCCCCCGCCGCCTGCGGTAACGTGGACGCCAACCTCTGCACAGCGGTTTTGTAGGGGTGGACCGCTGAGTCCGCCCCGCCGCCGCGGAGTTGCTCGCAACTTCAACGCAGAGACAAACGGCATTGCTAGGGGCACCGGGGTAGACGCAGCGGTCTACCCCTACAAGATGAAATTCGGGCTTCCGCTGTCAGTCGGCCACAACCAACCTCAAAGCTCCAAGTTGCCGTTGAAGACCATGTCCTTCAACTTGAACTTCTTCCTCACGTCCATCGGCCCAAGCGCAAGCTTCAACTCGACGTTCTTGTCCTCGAGGGTGATCGCTTCGGTGCGCGGAAACATCAAGTGCAAGTCGACCGACTCCTCCATGGGGCTGACCTGCACGTGCTCGGCCCCGAGGTCAGGCTTTTTCTTCCGCACGAGGAAAGCCGATTGCTGGATACGCTCGGGATTCTCGGCCATGCGTGCCATCCGCGCGGGAAACCCGCTGACGGTAATGATGTAATGGCTTTCGGGTCGCGCCAGAGCATCCTGCGCTTCCTTGGCGGTCTCGGCTTCGGCCCCGAACCGCGCCTTCACCATCGCCTGCTTCACCGGCAGCGAACTGCTCCAGCGGACGACGAGCATCGTGGTTGGACGCACCATGCCGCCCGGCGCGCCACCGCCATAGCCCCCGCCACCCGGCATCCGGGTACCGCCGCCACCGCCACCGAGCCCTCCGCCGGCACCGCCACCGCCGGCACCGCCACCGCCGCCGCCGCCGCCACCCAGGCCACCGCCACCGCCGCCGCGGCCACCGCCGCCGCGGCCACCCATGCCGCCGCCCATGCCCCCACCCATGGTGATGCTGACCTGCTTTGCCCAGGGTGAGCTATTGAGCATCTTCTTGACGTCTTTCTCGCTCCAGTCGGTGTAGCCCTTCTTGTCCCAAAAGCCGCCCGCCCACAGGAGGGTCGCCGATGCCAGGGCAGCCATCGCGATTCGAGTGCATTGCTTTCTCATCATTGGCCTCGCTGTTCCAAAGATTCATATCCGCGCGTATTCGTAAGCCGTGGCTGCCTCAGGGCAGCACGACCAACGGGGCGCGCCGAAAAGCAAACTTCTGTCCGAACTCGTCCACCGCGTTCACCTGGCAGACATACTCGCCCGGCGACAACTCGCTCAGAGGAACCTGAAACTCGACGGGAACCGTTCGCCGCCTCTCGGGCGCCAGCGCCGGCACGCGAAGCGGCTCGGATTCGAAAGCTTTCTTGCCGTCTCTGAAAAAGCTTACACTGGCGGCGACGCTCGGCGCTTTCTCATCTCCCTGCGTGTCTGGATCGTAAACCTCGAAATACACGTAGAGGCTCTGATCGCTCCGGAACACTCGCGTGATGCTGGGGATGAGCTTCTGCCCGTCCCGCACCAGCGGGTGCAGCGCTAGCAGTTTCTTGTTGCGCTCGGCGACGCCGATGGCCGACTCGAGCGGCTCCCTCTGATTCGACCAAACGACCGAGCTCAGCCGCGCGTAGTCCTTCTGATCGTCGATATCAGGAATGGTGAACTCCGTTTCGAACGTTCCGATCTTACCCGATTCGTTCTCTCGTGTCAGGAACTTCAGCGTGTAGCGGCCCGGCGGCAGCGTGAATCCCGTGTCGTATTGCAGCCGGCGTCCGGCAAGCTGTGCCGCGTCGTCCCCGCGCAATTTCACTTGTACGTGATCGCGCAGGTTGGCCATCAGCTTGCGGCGCGAGTCACGCACCTGGCCGATAAAGTCGATGCGGGTCTGCTCGTGTCCCCGCTTGCGCGCCAGATCGAACTCCGAGCCCGGAATCTTCACCGCGACCGGAACGAAGTAACGGTCGCGCTCCAGCCGAAAGTAGTTTACCTCCAACGCCAGCGTCAAATCAGTAATCGGATCGCCCAGCAGCAAGGCCTCTTCGAGTTGGCGTTCCCTGTCGGCCGAGCTGAAGCGGCTAAACTCCTTGGGGCCGAAATAGCCGGAGCGGTAATCGAGCTTGAGGTTCTTGCGCGACGGCACGCGAATCTTCACACGCCGGAATCGTCCGTCCATCTTTGCGTTGGTGCTGTAGTAGCCGAGGATGTAGTAACTCGAAACGTCCTGCTGGGCCCGCACCATGCCGACGCTGAGGTCGTTGTTATTGAGCAGAGCCTTGCCGCCGGTGTCGGCGGCGAGGGTGAACAGCGTATCCTGTTGATCGTTGAAGCGCGCGCGCCGTTGCCGCTGGCCCGCGCCCGAGTACGCACGCGTGCCTCGTTGCGACCCCTGGGTGGCGTCGCCGAGCGGCGCTTCCGCCACCAAGCCGCGCGCGTCGATGGGATAGAACGCCACATTGGCCCGCACCGCGGCGTTGACCGCCGAACGAAGCTGCGAGTGGTTCTCCGTGCCCGTCTTGCCGACACCGCTCGAGAAGTAGATCAGCGCTTTCTTTTCCGGTAGCGATGACAGCATCTTCGCCGCCGATTCAAGCGCGCTCAGCTTGAGGTCGGTGTTGAAAATGTTGAACTCGCTCTCGTCGGCGACAAATGCCGAGCCGTCATCGACAGCCTCCTCCTCGCCTGTCTCAGCCAACTCCGACAGCTCGCTGGCCTCGCCGGCACGGAACGAGCCAATGACCTCGCGCAGCAGTTCGCGGTTGTCGGTGAAGTCCTGCAAGACTCGCAGGCTGCTCGAAAACGCCATCACCGCCACCAGGTCGGCCGTCGTCATGTGCTCATCGAGAAATTTCAGCGCGGAGCGCTGCGCGCGAATCTGGTCCGCCGAGGGCATCGACGAGAAGTCGAAATAGAGCACCAGCAGGCGTTTGTCGTCGTACCGCACTTGGCCCGGCGCGGACGGCGTGATGTCGCGCGTACGGCTGATGTCGGCCTCGGGAGAGGGGGGTGGATCGGGCGTCGGCTTCAAGAGGAACAGATCATCCCCTTCCAAACGCTGGAACTCGAAGACCGAAACCTGCTGCCGCTTGCCGTCTTCCGTGATCTCGAAGTCTTCCGCCGTCAAGTCCTCAACCGTGTTGCCGCCGCGGTCGCGCACCCCGACGTTGAGAACCACCAGGTTGCTTGTGACCTCGAACTTGAACGCCTCGCCGGATTCCTGACCTGTCGGCTCCTGCGCGGTCCCCAGCGAAGGCAGAAGTAGAACGACCACCAGCACGGCGGCAACCCAGAGAGCCACGGGAATCGAAGTATCCAGCGAGTCCGTAGGGGAGGGCCCCTGTGCCCGCCCGGCCATTGGTTCACCACCACGTTCTCCCCGCGACAGCACACTAGCCCCTTGCTTCGTCAAAACCGCAACCTCACATTCGCCCGCATCGTACGCATCGGTGACGTATTCGTCGGCCTTCCGTAGTTCGAAGCATTCACCGTCGTCCCGAGGCCCGTGAACGTCGCCGTGTTCGTGATGTTCGTGCTCTCGACACGGAAGTTAATGCTGCGCCTCTCGCCGAGAGAAAACTGCCGGCTGATCCCAAAGTTCAACGACAACGCCCGTGGCCCAGGAATCGTATTCCGCGCCGCGTTGCCGAACCGGTCCGGTGGCGGGTTCGTGAAGGCCAGCGGGTTGAAGAAGCCCGTGCCGGCGGTCACCGGCAGGCCGGTCGCATCCGCACGTCCGCTGCCGACGGCCCCCGACCCGCCGGCATTCGCCTGGTTGCCGAGCACCGTCGATGTGAAGGGGGTCCCCGAGGCGGCTGTCACCCCGCCGCTGAAGTTCCAATCTCGAAACAACGTCTCGAATAGATTCCGCGAAGGCCCGCCGCTCGACTGGCGGCCCACGGGCGACGTCACCTGGAACGACGCCGTCAGCGAGTGCGGCTGATGGAAACTCGAGAGGCCCCGCTCCGCGCGTAGGTCTCTGTCGTTTTGCGCTACCACCGCCGCGCCGCCTCCGAAGGTCGAGACGTTATCGATCGACTTCGACCACGTATACAGCACGTCGCCCGAGACGCCGCTCTGGAACCGCCGCGACAACCGCACCTGCCCGGCGTGATAGATCGAGTTGCCCTCGGCGCTGTCGAACGTGAATCCGACGGCGTTGCCGATCAGGCGTCGCTCCTCGGCGTCGAGCGGCGACCCCGCCGGCGCGCGGTTCGGCGAGCGTTGAATATCGAGTCTCGTTCCCTTCGTGCCGAGATAACCCACCTCGACCACCATCGCGCCGGGCATCTCTTGTTGTACGGCCAAGTTCCAGGTCTGTGCGTAGCCAACGAGGTAGTCCCGGGCGACCGCAAACGTGTTGGTGATCTCCTGCGACGGCGATCCGGCGAACCCGTCCCGGACCGTCAACGTTTGGTTGATGCTCGTGGTCAGCGTCGTCGTATTCGCGAACGGAGGCTGCTGTCCCAGCCGGCTCGCCGCTGTGTTGTAGACCGACCCGTTGTAGTACCAGCCGTAACCCGCCCGGACGAGCGTGGTGTGTTTGGCAAACGGTTTCCATGCCAAGCCGAGACGCGGCGCCAGATTGTTACGGTCCGGCTCGATCAGCCCTGTGGGGAAAGCGCCGGTGTACGGCCCGCTCGTTCCAGGGAAGACCGGTGAGACTCCGGTGAAGCCTTGCTCAACGTCGAGGTTTGACAGCCGATCGTACTTCTCGTGAAAGGGCGCCAGAAACTCATAGCGCAACCCGAAGTTGACCGTGAAGCTCGAGGCGACCCGCCAGTCATCCTGCGCATAGAGGCTGTAGGCGGGCGCGCGGTAGTACGTGTCCGGGTTGCCGAAGCGGATCGTGCTTGATTGCGGCAGTCCCAACAGGAAATCGGCGAAGTCGAAACCGGTGTTCGGCAACGGCAGCCCTCGTTCGTTGAACGCGCTGGTCGTTAAGCCGCTGAATGTGAACGAACCCCTGGCGTTCGTGTCGCTGAGATTGTTGAGCTGGATGCGGCGATAGTCGCCGCCGATCGACAGGTTGTGGCTACCGCGCACGAGCGTAACGCCATTGCTCACTGCCAACGTCTGGTCGCGTCGCAGCCCCGTGCTAGCGTCGGTCAGGTTTCCGAAGTTCGTGAACGAGAGGTTCGGCGGACCATAGTTCGCCGGATTGCTAGACGTGCCCTCAATGCCGAGGTTCCCCGCCACGTCCTCTTTGAAGGCGAAGAAGGGGATTGTCCGGTTACGGTTACGCGTGTAGGTGAAGCGCAGGTTATTGATCAGGTCAGGGCGGAAGTTGTGCGTCCAGCCCAGCGTGGCCCTCTGGGCCCGCCCGTCGATCGTGTCGCGAAAGCCAAACAACTGCGCACTTTGGGAGTCGCGCATCTGGATGTTGTAAGAGAAGTTCAACCGGTCGGCGTCGGTGATTGCGCGGCCCAGCCGCACCGAGAAGTTGTCGTTGTTCTGCGGCACCGATGTGATGAACTGGTAGTTCTGCACCGGGCCCAACTGATTCACGTCGGGGAAGAAAGGAACCAAACCCGCCGAAGCGCCGTCGATGCGCGAGGCCGGGATGAAGTTATTCGCGAACGGTTGCTGCGTCGCTCGATCGAAGATCGTAACGGGTCCGACCGACTGCGAGAAGTCGCCGCCGCGCTCCAGCGCCGACGGCAGCGTGCTGGTGGCATTGAACGGATTGCGGCTCCGGGCCCCGCGATAGAAAAAGAAGAAGAACGTCTTCTCGTCGTCAACGATCTTTGGGATTTTCAGCGGCCCGCCGAGCATCCCGCCGAACTGGTTTTGCGCATACGATGGCTTCGCGACCGTCTGTCCGGTCAGTGAGTAAGGCCGCGCGTCCAGAGCCGAGTTGCGCATGGAGAAGAACGCCATCGCGCGCATGGAGTTCCGGCCCGCGCCGAGGCGATTCCCAAACTGCGATGTGCCGCGTCGGCGCATCCACTCCTGAATGCGGCGTCGACGTTCTGGCGTCATCTGGCGACCGCCCGGGCCACCAGGACCATCCGGTCCCCCGGGCCCCCGCGCTGCACGGGGACCTCCTCCCCGGCCGCCGCCTCGCCGACCGCCGCGCCCACCACCGGGTCCTCTGCCCCGGCCGCCGCCGAAACGTCCTCCACGTCCGCCCGCACCACCAGGGCCCACTGCCCCCCCGCCACCACCGGGTTGCGGCGCACCGCCCGAAGCTGCAAAGGGATTACCTTGGCCCCCCGCACCGGCGCCGCCTAACATGCTGCGCATCCCAAACGGGTCGTTGCTCCCTCGGGGTGCCTGCAGGCCGCGGCTCAAGCTGCCCGTGACCAGGAAAGATTGCGTTGCGTCCTGGCTGCCGTTGCCGATGGCGGGCGTTTCGGGCATGGCCGTGAGGTCTCGCATGACTTGGGCCTGCTGACCCTGACTGGCCATCAGGCGTTGCAACCGCTCCCGGCGCTCCCGCATCGAGGGTTGGCGGCGCTGCTGAGCCGGCGGCTTCGCGACCGCGAGGTTCCATGCAATCGGCGTCGCTTCGGCGCCGATCTCGATTTCACGCCGCGACGCTTCGAAACCGAACATCTCAACCTCGATGACCCAAGTGCCGGGCGCAAGGTCCTCGAAGTGGTACCCACCTGCTTCGTCGGTCCACGTCAACAGTTCCTGGTCGCCTTGCGTCGCCTTGACTGTGGCGCCTGGAATCGCCAGCTCTCTCGCCAGTACTGTGCCCTGATGCTCGGCCGCCACGGCGTCGATCGCCGACATCAACAGCAGAGCCACAACCACAAGCCAAACACAGGTGTGTTTTGACGGCCATGTAGGGGCGCGGCACTCAACTGAACTTGCGAAACGCCGCGTGAAACGGTGTGCTAGGTGAGATCCGCTGTCCAATCCGATTCCTCCAACTAATCGCCCAACCACCCGCAACCAAAACCGCCCTATCGGGTTTACATGAAAAAGCGGTTGCATCCGCTCGGGGGAGTTCCTCGTCTCCACGCCGCCCCTGCAATCGGCGTCATCCTCAGCATACCCGCGAAAGATAAATCCAGCCTCCCTGAAAGGTTAAGGTTTGTAAAGCTTTGTTTAGCAAACTTTACCCGCACTCTTGCTGGGCCATGTTACATTCGGGATAGTGCGGATCCTCCTAATCGACGACGATGTCGAGCTCTGCGACCTGCTGCGGAAGTTCCTGAAACAAGAGGGCTTCGAGCTCGACTGTGAGCATAACGGCACCCGCGGGATGCAGCGCGCCCTGAGCGAAGACCCCGATCTGGTCGTCCTCGACGTCATGCTCCCCGGCATGGACGGTTTCGAGATCTTGCGGCGCGTTCGCCAGGAGAGCCGCGTGCCCATCCTGATGCTGACGGCGCGTGGCGAAGACGTCGACCGCATCGTGGGGCTCGAACTCGGTGCCGACGACTACCTGCCGAAGCCCTTCAACCCACACGAGTTGGCCGCCCGTATCCGCGCCGTTCTGCGCCGCCTCGAATCCCAGGCCGAAGCCGCTCCGCGGCGTCTTGAAGTCAACGGCGTGATCCTCGACTACGCAGCCCGCCAGGTCTATGTCGATGAGCGGCAGGTGGAGTTGACTACCCTCGAATTCGACATTCTTGAAATGCTGATGCGTGCGGCGGGACGCGTGCTCTCCCGCGACGCCATTATCGAGAAACTTTACGACCGCGAAGCCACCGCTTTTGACCGCTCGATCAACGTTCACATCAGCCACCTGCGCAAGAAGCTCGAGGCCGAACGCACTTTGATCAAGACGATTCGTGGCGTCGGTTATCAGTTTTGTCTCACCGCGGAAGAAGCGCCCGTCGCATGAAATCGCTGTTCACCAAGATCCTGCTCTGGTTTGTGGCGACCGTCGCCGTCACGTTTGTGGGCTTCTTTGTCATTACGGCGATGACGATCCAGCGTGCGGAGCCGGGCCGCTCACCGAGGAATCAATTCGCCGAGCTTCAGTTGCAGCGTGCGCGTTTTGCTTACGAATCGGGCGGCACGGAAGGACTCGCTCGTCTTCTTGAACGTACCAGACGTCGCGGCGGTCGCTTTCGCGGCGATCGGCCACCGGGCCCACGCCCGCGCGCTGACCGTCCGCCGGGAGTACGTCCACCGCGTGACGCTCCACCAATCAGGCGTCCCCCAGGGGCGCGTGTGCCGCGAGGTAGCCGCCCCGGTGACTTCCCGCGGACGGAGATTCACCTAACGGATGCGCAGGGCCGCGATCTGCTCACCGGCGAAGACCTCTCGGCGGTCAAAAATAGTGATCCGAGCATGTGGTGGTTCTTATTCGGAAGCCGTCGGCCGTCTTTTACTCGAGTGGTCGCGGACGGGGAATACCGCTATATCGTTCGGTCAGCCGAGCCCGACGAGCCTTTCTGGTTCTTCAACGCGCAGCATCTGTGGGTGTTGGCTGTCAGCATCCTGTTCTGTTCGGCACTCGCCTACTATCTGACCGCGCCTCTGCGGAACCTGCGGCGGACCGTCGAACGATTCGGCCAGGGTGACTTCTCGGCCCGGACCCATGCCAAGCGCCGCGACGAATTGGGCGAGCTCGGACGCACCTTCGACCGCATGGCTGAACGTATCCAGGTGCTGTTGTCGGCCGAACGCCGGTTGCTTCAAGACGTCTCCCATGAGCTGCGCTCGCCTCTGGCGCGTCTCGGCGTGGCGGCGGCCTTGGCTGAGTCGGACGCCGACCGGCCCGCGGCCTTGAAGCAGATCGGCCGCGAGTCCGAGCGGCTCAACACCTTGATCGGAGAGCTGCTCCAAGTCACGCGCGCCGAGGGCGACAAGGAGAGCCTTCGCCTCGAGATTGTTCGTCTCGATGAACTGGTTGGCGAGGTCGCCGATGATTGCGGAGTTGAGGCACAGGCCCGCAACTGCAAGCTGGCCTTCCGCAGCGCATCTACTCCGACGGTGAAGGGCGACCCCGAACTGCTGCGCCGCGCTGTCGAAAACCTGGTGAGGAACGCCATCCGCCACACCGCCGACGGCACGATCGTCGACGTCAAGTTGGATAGCGACGGTGACCGCGCTCTCGTTTCGGTCAGAGACCACGGTTCCGGCGTGCCCGAAGAGGACCTTTCGCGCATCTTCGACCCCTTCTATCGGGTCGAAAGCGACCGCAACCGCGGCAGCGGCGGCACGGGCCTGGGCTTATCGATCGCCCGCCGTGCGGTGGACTTACACAAGGGCTCGATCCGAGCCCGCAACGCCCACCCCGGGCTAGTGGTCGAGGTCGAGATCCCCCTCAGCGGCGAGGCTAAGGGCGACGGCGCCTCGGTCGAGATCTCTGAGGCCAAGACCGCACCAAAGGCGATGGCATAACCTCGGACCGTCGTGGAACCAAAACGAACTCGGCAGCGCACAAGTGCCAACAATTCAGTAGCTTGCTTGTAGCTTACTCATATTCTTCTTGATCCACGTAGGCCGGATACTGCTTCCCCTTGCGCCCTCGTCTGCCCTGTGACGTTTCTGCCAGGGCAGCCGCCTTCGGTGCGTAGCGCGGATCTCGATTTTGAGATCCGCGGCCTTGCTCTTCTGAGCCCGAAAAAGGGCTGACTGTTTCAATGTATAGGGGCTGCGGCCTGCTTGGCACGCTTTCAGCGTCGTGACCTTTGCCGGCTTCCGCCGCACTGCGAGGGCCGATTCGGCCTCGCCAGGATGACGAACCTCTGGGACCGACCCGCCACCAAGTGTCGCGGACGGTTACCGAACACGGTAGTGTACCGTAGGAGAAGCCCCTCACTGTCTTGGGAATCGGCCATGCCCGCTCCCATCGCTCCCATCGCTCACACGCGCAGAGATCTACTCAAGGTTCTCGGCGGCGGGTTGGCGAACCTCGGTTTCGCGGGGCTGCTCGCTCGTGACGGCCTGCTGGCCAAGCCCAAGATCGGCGGCTTCGAGGCCAAGGGGCCGCACTTCGAGCCCAAGGCCAAGCACGTCATCTCGATCTTCTGCTACGGCGGCCCGAGCCACATCGATACCTTCGATCCGAAGCCCGCGCTGGCGAAGCACGTCGGCGAGGCCATGGCCGGTGTGGGCGAGGTAGTCGTCTCGCAAGGCAACCCGGGCGGGCTGATGCCCTCGCCGTGGAAGTTCAAGAAGTACGGGCAGAGCGGGCTGGAAGTCTCAGAGCTGTTCCCGAATGTCGCCGAGCACGTCGACGATCTAGCGGTCATCCGGTCGATGTACGCCAGCAGCAACGATCACGGCCCGGCACTCTACCAGATGAACACCGGCACCCTGCTCGCCGGACACCCCAGCGTCGGCAGTTGGCTCACCTACGGCCTGGGCACGGAGAACGACAGCCTGCCCGGCTTCGTCGTCTTCACCGACCACCGTGGCGGCCCTATCAACGGCTCGCCGAATTGGGGCAACGGTTTCATGCCGGCGGCCTTTCAGGGGACGCAGTTCCGCTCGACCGGCGACCCGATCGTCGACCTGCGTCCGCCGAAAGAGATGAGCCGCGAGCGGCAGCGCAAGTGGCTCGACCTGTTGCAGAGCTTCAACCGCGAGCACCTCGCGCAGAACCCCGAGGACACCGAGTTGTCAGCGCGCATCCAATCATACGAGTTGGCCTACCGGATGCAGGTGCACGCCACCGAAGCCATCGACATCTCCAACGAAACCGAAGCGACGCGCAAGCTCTACGGCCTCGACAGTCCCGCGACGCAGTACTTCGGGCGTCAGGCGTTGATGGCGCGCCGGCTGGTGGAGCGCGGCGTGCGCATGGTACAACTCTACTCCGGCGGGGGCAACCACGAGCCCACCTGGGACCAGCACTGGTCGCTCAAGAAGTTCCACACCATGCACGCCGGCGAGAGTGATCTGCCGATCGCGGGCCTGATCAAGGATCTGAAGAGCCGCGGGCTCTTTGACGAGACCTTGATCGTCTGGCACGGCGAGTTCGGCCGCATGCCGATCAGCCAGCGTCTTGACGGACGCGACCACAACCCCTACGGCTTCACCGTGTGGATGGCCGGCGGCGGCGTCAAAGGCGGGACGGTCGTCGGCGCCACCGACCACTTCGGCTACAAAGCGGTCGAGAACCGCAAGTCAGTTTACGACTTCCACGCCACGATCCTGCATCTGATGGGCCTCGACCACGAGAAGCTCACCTACCACCACAACGGCCGCGACATGCGCCTCACCGACGTCCACGGCAACGTGATCAACGAAGTGTTGGCGTAAGGCGGCATTGGTTCTAGATATCGCGCTCCGTTTGCGTGCATGCTCACCACGCGAGGGCGTAGTTATCGCCCCGAACGTCGGCGCCGGCGCTCAGGACTCCTGTGTCAGGGTCGACCACGATCGCCGAAGTTGCGTTCATCGACCAAGCTCCTCGGATGTCAACACGGTGGCCACGCCTTCTCAACTCCTCAACAACGTCAGCCGCAACACGGCTTTCAACCGCTAGGTGCCCGGGGTCCATCGCGTGGGGGAAAACCGAGGACGGAAAACTATGCGTCGTCGTGCGAGGGGCCTCGATAGCGGCCTGAATGTTCATGTCAAACTCGACGACATTCAGAAAGGTCTGCATGATCCTCATGCATTGGTCGTCGCCCCCCGGACTACCGACGGCCATGAACGGTTTGCCGTCCTTGAGAATCAGCGTGGGTGTCAACGTACTGCGCGGTCGCTTGCGAGGCAGCAGTGCGTTCGGGTGCCCCTCCTGTAGCCAGAAGTAGTCCCCGCGGCAATTGAAGACGAACCCTAGGTCGGCCATCACGACGCCGGTCCCGAACCCGGAGTGCAGGCTGGGAGTCCACGACACGGCGTTGCGGTCTTTATCGACCACCGCCACATAGCTGGTGTCCCCTTCATGGTCGGCGTCGCCGGAAACGGGAAAGCGAAACCGCGGCCGCTGCGACGCGCCCGAGATGTCCGTGTCGACACGCCCCGGCCGGAACTCTCGGGAAGCTTTCTTGGCGTCAATCAACGATCGTCGTCGCGCCCCGTAGGATTCCGCTAGCAGGCTTGGAAATGGAATCGTGACGAAGTCCATGTCGGCAAGGAACATCTCACGATCCGCAAAGGCCAGTTTGAGCGCTTCGACGAAGGTATGGATATAGTCCGCCGAATTGTGTCCCATGGCCTTCAAGTCGAAGCCTCGCAAGATGTTGAGCGTAAACAGCTCCGAAGGCCCTTGGCAGGCGGAGGGATTCTTGAAGACCTCATAACCGCGATAGTTGATAGAAACGGGCTCCTCGACCTTGACGCTATAGTCGGCGAAGTCTTCGTAGCGGAATAGCCCTCCGTTGGCCTCGGAAAACTCGGCCATCGTCCGGGCGATGTCGCCCTTGTAAAAGCGGTCTCGCCCGGCTTTCAGCGCGGCCAGCCGTCCCTTGCCGGCATGCTCTTTCTCGGCTGCGACCAGTTTCTTCAGGGTGCGCGCCAGATCCGGATTGGCAAAGACCTCTCCAGCCCGTAGAGGCTTGCCCCCAGGAAAGTAAACCCGGTCGCTCGTCGGGTATTTGCGAAGTTTCCGATTGCCGCGGACGCGCTCTGTTTCGATCTCGATGCCGTCCTCTTGAACAAGGATGTTCCGCCGGCCTTCCCTGCGTCCCCCGATCGCGGCCGCCAGTCTCTCGCTCAGCGGAAAACCTTCGGCGAGTTCAATCGCCGGCTGCAAGACTTCCGCGAAGGTCATCGTGCCCCAACGTTGAAGCATCGTGTACCAGGCGTCAACGCTGGTCGGAACCGTCGCGGAGAGCAAGCTGTCGCTCTTGGGTATCTTCCCCTCGTTGTTCTTTTTGTACCAGTCAATCGTGGCGAGCTTGGGCGAGTAGCCCCCGGCATTGACCGAGTAGACTTTCTGGGACTTCGCATCGAAGACCAGGATGAACGCATCGCCGCCAACGCCGTTCGAGCCGGGGTCCGTCACACAAAGGACCGCCTGGCCCGCTACGGCAGCGTCAAAGGCGTTCCCACCCGCCCGCAAGATCCGTTCCGCAGCTTGGCTTGCCTGCGGTTTGCGGCTGGATACTGCGTACGCCGTTCCGCGAATGACCGGCTTCATCGTCGGGCCTTGCGCGGCAGCCTTTTCGGCGGGTGCCAACATCACTGCAGCGAGCACGATTCCACTGACCTGCCAGCGCATCTTCATTGTCGACATAACTCTTCCTCCGTCGGTACGAAGTATAGCTGGGCCTAGGTCTGGGTGCACGTCTGCTCATTCCATCCGAAGAGTGAGTCAACCGCCTGCCAAGCCTCTATTTCTCTCCTGGGGTAAGAGCCGCCGGAGGAACCGGAGCCGCGGACGGGAGTCCGCGGTTCCTCTTGGCGCAACACGGATGCGTCCTACCGCCCCACCGAACCCCGGTGGCGCGACGCCTGCCGCTTCTCGTCGCTCTGGGCCTCTTTTGGCCGCCTTTGGCTGCTATTGACTGCTCTCCATAGGGGGCCGTATCGTTCGTATATGCTTGGGTGGCCCTCCTGGTTTGTCCCCGAATGCTGGTGGCGCATGCTGGTGGGATCGCGGTCAAGGTTTCCTCGCCCTCGGGTCGCGACAGCAGAGGCGCGGGCGTGAGCCCGCACCTGCTCGACCTTCCGAAGCCGAGCCGAAACGGTTGGGAGCGGACCCACCGTTCGGGCCGGCTGGCCGTTCGGCATAGTTTGGCTAGGTTTTCGGAAAAGTTGTGATTCATGGGTTGTCCACGTTCCCCCTCTCCGGTCTCAGGGTAACGCACCGGTCTGAGGTAATCGGTCGTTTTCGCCGTAAGTTATTGATTCTGTGGGATGAAGATTCCGTGACTGGATTTCCGACGGTGGGGAAGTTGCACAGCGGAATCGTTATGGAACGCTGCTCCCGCCAGGCGCGGGTGGTGGCGGTGGGCACCCCGCATCACATCACCCAGAGAGGCAACAACTGCCAGGACGTTTTCCTGCTGGAGTCCGACCGCCACAGCTATGTCGGACTGCTGGCGGAGCAGAGCCGTCAGTGTGGCCTGCAGATCCTCGGCTACTGCCTGATGACGAACCATGTGCATCTGGTGGCGGTTCCGGGCCGGTCGGACTCGCTGGCGAACACGTTGCGGCGGGTGCATTCGCGCTATGCGCAGAGCTTCAATCGGCGTTACCAGCGCAGCGGGCATCTTTGGCAGAACCGGTTCTTTTCCTGCGGCCTGGACCGCGATCACCTGGTCACCGCGCTGGCCTATGTGGACTTGAATCCCGTCCGCGCGGGGATGGTCGGGAGTGCGCAGGTGTACCCGTGGTCGAGTGCGCGGGCGCATGTCGAGGAAAAGGACCCGCTGGGGCTGATCGATTTCTCACTCTGGCACGAGGTGCGAAGGCGTGGCGATTGGGCGGAATGCCTGAGGCGGCCTACGGACCCTGAGTCGACCCGCCGCCTCCGGGAGGCGACGCAGCGGGTTGTTCCGTTGGGGAGTGAGGGTTTCGTAGGCGCCCTGGAGCAGAGCACCGGACGTTGCCTGGCGCTGCGAGGACCAGGACGCCCGTCAGGTCGCAAGGTTCATCGTGCAAGCGCAGGATGAGTCGAGACTCGACGAAAAAGGGCTCCGTCGGCTCCGTCCCCTTTAGGGTCCCTGTTCCAGGGCGCCCCGCACGGTGCGATCGGGAGAGATGTACTCGATGTCCGGGTCGGCGGCCAGCGCTTCGACTTTGCGTGCGCGGATCGAGAAAGCCGCGCTCCGGACGTGCCGAAAGTGCTTCCTGAACTTGCCTCCCTGGCGGGTGGCCCGTTCGAAGTTGCGCGTGTGCGGATTCTGCTTGTAGTGGACGATGATGTTGACGTTCGCATTGGGCCGCTCGCGCTTCATTTCTCTGAGGTCGCGGGAAAGCTTCGAGGGGCCGGCAAATGCCAGTGTAGCCACGAAGAAGAGAAGTACGAATGCTCGAAGTTGCTTCATCTGTTTGCTCCAAGGGCCTGAGGCCGGTGATGGCTGTTCGGCCTCGGTAGAGCACTCACGGTGCCACTTGACGAAATCCAGTTATCGGATTGAAATAGAAGGAGTTAGGGGAGAGGGCGGGCCATGGACAAAGGGACAACGGCACGGCGCCACTTCAAGCAGCCGAGTGCGAGGACGAGCATCCCCAGCCCAAAGAAGACACGGCCGAATCTCACCAGGCAGGTGACGTACTCGGTGTCGAGGCGCAACGCCTCCACATACGAGCGGAGAGCACCGGATGGCTGCCCAGCCATCTCGTTTGCTCCCCAGGCGCCGTGGTGGTAGTAGAAAGCAGAACCAAGCGCGCTGACGAATAGGCCGGCGACGGCCACAGCAACACCCGGCCAAATCAGGACCCGAGACGGTGTCCCAGCGATCACCGCACCGAATGCGACCAGGGCCATCACCATCATCACGTAGCCAAAGATATGGATGCGATACATCCAAATCCAAAGATGCCACTGCTCGTAGATCGCGGCGAAGTCTCCTTCCGCGAAGTACGTGCCAATGTGGAAGGGCAGAATCATCCAGCCGAACCACAGCATCAACGCCGAGGTGATCAGGAGCCAGGCGGTCAGGTTTGTCGAGAAGTCACGCTGCATGCCAGTTGTCCTTTTTCAAGGGCGTACGAGCCTCCACCGCAATCCTACTCTCAGTTCTGGAGTTTGGCGCGCCAGTTAGTGATGACGGTAAGGGTTTGACCCATGGCTTCCTCGGTCCGGTTGGCGATGAGGAATCGTTGGCCGTCGGAAGTCACATCGTACCTGGACGCAGCCGCTCCAAAATTTGTGCCGGGGACTTGTGTCTGGAAGAGAGGCTTGGGAACGCCGGCCTTGATGGTCTCACCTGCCTCAATCGGAACCGCCATTACTGTTCCGTCAGGCGCGATGTAGTAAAGTTCCTTCCCATCGGCACGCCAGCGGGGCTGTGACCCGCCCCCGGTAGAGACCTTCCATTCCCGGTCAGCCTTGGGGAACGGGCGGATATAGACTTCGAATCGACCTGATTGATTCGCATGATAAGCGACCCACCGCGTCTCCGGAGAACTGGCCGGCTGACTCCCGAAACTCGGTCGCCAGAAAGGGGAACGGCTCTTGCTTCCCATCAAGGGGCAATACCCAAATGTCAATCGACGTGTTGGGGCCTGAAACCGAATAGAGAAGAAAGCGCCCGTCTTGCGACCACGCGGACCCGTAAGAGGCTAGCCCCCGCTGCTCGGGCGTCAATAGCGCCTGCGCTTCACCGGCACCGCCCGCGGACTTCTGGTAGATGGTGAACGTCCCCTCCCGGTCGGACGCGAAAGCGATGAAGGCTCCGTCCGGGGACCATGCCGGAAAGAAATCCGTTTGGGGATCGGACGTAAAGCGTGACATCGTGCCGCGTGCTAATTCGTAGACCCAGATGTCCGCAGTGGAATCGGCTCGTACGCTGAGAGCAACCTTTTGCTCATCGGGGGATAAGTCAAACGTCCTGATCGGTCTGGGTTCGCCTATCCGATCGATTTCCGAACCCTCTCGGCTGAACCATGCAAGTTGAGCTTGGCTTTCTGCTCCCTCGCCCGCATACACCACGGTTCCGCTGTTTGACGCTGAGAAGCCATGGTTGTTGGAGTTTGCCACTCGCCCGACGGCTTCCACTACCGGGAAGATGTCCCCGGCAAACTCGAGACCAGCCGCATCAAAGGGCTGCGCCATCAAGCTGCCTTCACGAACGAAGAGAATGAAGCCCTCGTCCATGGGCGCGCCAGGCACATAGATGACGTTCGATTGATCGCTTAGTAGCCGCCTGGGCGGTTGCCCGTCGATAGACCCCAAGAAGATGCCCGACTCATCATTGCCTCGGGGACTCCGGTCGAGGTAGAGGAAGTGTCGACCGTCCGGCAGAAAATGGGGAAAACGTCTCGATATCTGCGCCTGCGATGGGTCACCCGTCTTGAGAGGGACTGGCTCGCCGCCGCCGGCCGACACGTACTGAAACCCGCCATAGGGATTTGGTGCGAAGATAATCCGGCCGTCTTCATTCCAGCTTCCGCCGCGCCCGACAGGGGCGTCGCACAGAGACTGAGCGGGGCCGCCCGCCAGAGCGATCTTCTTGAGCTTGCCCTGGGCGAAGAAACCAATGTAGCGGCTGTCGGGGGACCAGAACGGGTACCCGGCGCCTTCGGTTCCGGCAAGTTCTCGCAGCTCGACCGAATCGAGCGAGCGGACCAGGAGGGGGGAGTTCGATTCCCCGCCGCGAACAGCGATGGCGAGGTGGTGTCCATCGGGTGAGGCGCTGAGAGTATGAAGCCGGCTTCCTTCCGGGAGTGAGACGGTGAACTCGTAGTCGGGCGGTGTGCGACTGAATTGAACCCACGCCAACACCACAGCAATGGCGATGGCCAATGTGGCAATCACCCACGGAAGCTCGACCTTTCGCTTGATAGGGACGGTTCCAGCGTGTTCCGGACCGGCAAGAGAATCGGTTGCTGCTTGAGTGCCCGCGGTCGCGCCTGTGACTTGTGTCGTCCCAACGGTGCCCGCCCGGAAAGTCGTCGATCGCCCTGACTTCAGTTTCTCGGCGCAGCTTCGCAAATCGACAACCGCATCACCGGCTCTCTGGTAGCGGTCTTGCGGGTCTTTCGCCAAACACTTGCCGACGATGAACTCCAACTCCATCGGTACGCCGGCACGCACCCCCGTCAGCGGCTCCGGCTCTTGGTTGACGATCTCGAAAAGCAGCGCCTGGTCGTACTCACCCTGAAACGGCCGGCCTCCGCGGACCATCTCGTACAACACGACGCCCAAGGCCCAGATGTCGGAACGGTGGTCCACCTCCATCCCCTGCGCCTGCTCAGGAGACATGTAGGCAACCGTCCCCATCGTCTGATCGATCTTGGTGAGACGCGATGCTTCCGTGAGCAGCGCCAGCCCGAAATCCATGATCGTGACGTGGCCCTTCGCGTCCGCCATGACGTTGGCGGGCTTGATGTCACGATGGACTACGCCCTTGTCATGTGCCGCATCAAGACCGTCGGCCATCTGGTGAGCGATATCGAGAGCTTCCTTGAGCGGCAACGGCCCGTTGGCGATGCGGGCTTCGACGGGCTCGCCTTCGATGAAGGCCATCGAGAGGAACGTCTTCCCATTGGCCTCGCCAATCTCATGAACCGGGCAGATGTTGGCGTGATGCAGACCCGCCGCCGCCTTGGCCTCGCGCAGAAAGCGAGCCTTGGCCTCATCGTCGTTGAGCAGGTGTCCGGCCAGAAACTTCAGCGCGACGGTCCGCTCCAGCTTCGTATCCTCGGCCTTGTAGACGACACCCATGCCGCCCTCACCGAGCTTTTCGGTGATCTTGTAATGCGAGATGGTTTGGCCGACCATAGCTTCTACTTCGGCTCGTCCTTCTCCACTTCCGGTTCCTCATACGGAAACAGGTGGACCGATCGGACACACTCTGTGAGGGCCGTGAGTAAATCGCTGCCCCACCCGAATGGCGTAAACGGGGCTGTCCGCTGATTGGTCTGTTTGTCGGCCTGGGCAAAGAACCTCATCGATTGGTCCTGGCCGACTATTTTTTCTCGGATTGTGATCACGAATTCGATCTCTCGACCGTCCTGTACCTTCTTCATTGAAAAGTGGTGAAGTCTCGCCAGGTCATCCGAGGGCTGAGACTGTGCATACTTCCAATCTTCCCTTGAGCTTGACTCTCAAATTTGGGTTTTCGTCGATCGGCGGCCACAGCGCCGGCACGCGCCGACCAGGTGCAAAGCAAGGAGCTTCAGAGCGACTGGGTCGTCCGACGAAGTATCCCCACCCTTGTCGACAAGTTTGTTGTAGTAGCCAAAGATCTCGCCGACCATGCCGCTCCGATTTTACCCTAAAACATAGTGACGAAAACACATCGGAACTGCATCAACGATATCGGCAATGCGACGGCCTAAATTAAAGCGTTGGGGATCGGGCGGGCAAGCTCGGAACTGGCGCATTGCCGATAGGGGTTGTTGAACGACAGAGGGCGAGGACACGCTACCGGCGGAGCAGAATCAGGCGGGAAGGCGGATGTGCAGACCGAGCGTCTCGGTGTCGCAACTCAGGGGCGCGCTTCTTGGAGTAACACGGCCAAGGTACGCTCGGCGGCGCGGCGCCAGGTGGAGCGCGCGGCGCGTTCCTTCCCGCGGGCGATCATCGACGCACGCAGGTCCGAGTCATCGAGCACACGGCGGACGCCTTCCGCGATTCGCTCCGGTGAGTAGGGATCGAAGAATACGGCCGCGTCACCAGCGACCTCCCTCAGGGGCGGGATGTCAGAGCAGGCCACGGGCACACCGGCGGCCATGGCCTCGAGCACCGGCATGCCGAAACCCTCGAAAGTCGAAGGGAACACCAGCGCCTCGGCGCTTTGGAACAGAGCCACCAGGACATTGCGGGGCTGCCAGCCCAGTAGGTGAACGCGCGATGCCAGTTGAGGGTCATTGAGGCGGGCGGCCACATCCCGGGAAGCCTTGCCGGCCAGCCCGGCTACAACCAAGTGCTCGTCTCGGCCATCACGCACCAGCGCGCCGTATGCATCGAGAAGCCGCAACCAGTTTTTGTGCGGATGGATGGTGGAAACGGCGAGCAGGTAGCGGCAATCCGGCAAACCGGTCTGGCTTAGTAGCGTCGGGTCGTGTTCACGGGCCCCGGTAATGCCGAAGAACGCCGCTTCGACGCCGTGGTGCACGACGTGGATTCGCGCCGGATCGGCACGGTAAACGTTGATGACGTCTTGGCGTGAGGCTTCTGATACGGCTACCAATGCATCCGAGAATTGCACCGACGACCACACCATCGCGTCCCACGCTTTTCGCTCAAAAAAGCCGAAGTTTTCGGGTTGGCGCTTGTGTTGCAAGTCGTGGATCACGGTCACCTTACGGCCGCGGCAAACCATCGGTGACGAAAATCCAGGCGAGAACAGCACGTCGAGCCGCAGACGCACTGTTTGTAACGGCAAGACAGTCTGCTCCCAGACGAGGCGAGCCGGCCGCAAACGCGCGGAGACACTACTCCTCACCAGCGTAAAGTTAGGCGACACGGGGCAAAGATCGTCACCGGTCTCGCGGTTTACGAATACGAAGTATTGGTTCCGCGAGTCGATTTGGGCCAGCGCCTGGAGCAGATTGCGCAAGTAAACTTCAGTGCCGCCAACGCCGCCGGGAATGAGGTAGAGCGCGTTGACGCCGATCCGACGGTGTGTGGGCATGCGTGGAACTCCTCGTGCGCGAGGGAAGCCAGTTGAGCACGAAGAGCTTCATAATAGCTTGGCGTCGTGGGCGGGCTTGCGAAGGACGTTGGGCCGGGACCACGCTGGGCTGGAATTCAACACCGCTTCGCGGCAGGGTTTCCGGGACCGGGTGCTAAGATCCAAGGTTGTCCGCTCTCGTCACGGTCGTTGTCCCCACCCTCCATGCCGGGCCGCAACTGGTTCGCTGCCTGGAGGCTCTCCGCGCGCAGAGCCTGGCGGGCTGCGAGATTGTCGTCGTTGATAACAGCGGCTGCGGTGCTGCCGATGCCGTAGAAGCCGGCGATGTCCAACTCATTCGCAACCCACGCAATCTGGGGTTCGGCCAGGCCGTGAACCAGGCCGGCCAAGCCTCCGACGCGGCGTTCATCGCCGTCCTCAACGACGACGCCTATCCGAACCCGGACTGGTTGTCGAGCCTCGTCAAGGCCTGCGAAGCTCGGCCCGACGTAGGCATGTGCGCCTCACAGATTCGACTCAGCACCCACCCGGATCACCTCGATTCCGCAGGGCTAGCGATCTACGGTGATGGCACCACCAAGCAACGCGGGCACGGCCAGGCCGCCGACGGTTTCCGCGACGAAGAAGAGGTGCTCCTACCCAGCGGCTGCGCCGCGCTCTATCGCCGCTCGATGCTTGATGAGGTTAGGCTTGGCGAGGTTGGGCTTGACGAGGTCGGTTGGTTCGACAAGGATTACTTCCTCTACGGCGAAGACGCGGATCTCGGGCTGCGCGCGCGCCTGGCCGGCTGGACGTGCCTCTATGTCCCGGGCGCGGTCGTCGAACACGACTACTCGCGCTCGGCGGGCCGGGCGTCCCGCCTCAAGGCATACTACGTGGAGCGCAATCGGCTGTACACGGTGCTGAAGGTCTTTCCCGCCGGCCGGCTGCCGCTGGTGCCCGTCTACTCCTCGTGGCGCTACCTCTGCCACCTGTGGAGCGTGATCAGCGGCCACGGTCTGGCATCGGAATTCCAACGCGACGGCGAGAGCTGGTGGCGACTTGTGATAATAGTAGCGTCCGCCTACGCGAGCGCCTTCAAGTCGTTGCCTGATCTACTTAAAAAGAGGCGACTTATCCGCCAGCAGCGGAAGCTCACCGGCGGCGAGTTCCGGCGCCTCTGCCGGCGCTATTGGGCGTCCGCGACCGAGGTGGCACTGCAATAGATTCGGATCCCGATGCCCTCATTGATGGTTCTCATCCCGGCGTACAACGAGCAAGCCTCGGTCGGCCCGGTTGTCGAGGCGGTGCGCCGCGTCGTGCCGGATGCGCTGGTTGTTGTTGTCGACGATGGCTCTGCGGACGACACGGCCGCGGCCGCTGTCGAAGCCGGAGCCGAACTCCTGCAATTGCCCCATCACCTCGGCCTTGGCGGCGCCGTGCAGATGGGCTACCGGTTTGCGTTCGATCAAGGCTACGATCGCGTCGTGCGGCTCGACGGTGACGGCCAGCACGATGCGAAGGACATCCCGGCGTTGCTGCATGCGCTGGACGAGGGCGGCTACGACGTGGTGACGGGCTCTCGGTTTTTGGAGAAGAACCACTACCCGGTCCAGCCCTTGCGGCGCTTTGGCGGACTCCTCTTCACGTGGCTGTTGTATCCGATACTGAACCAACGCATTACCGACCCGACCTCCGGGTTCGTAGCGATGAACCGGCGAGCGTTCGAGGTATATGGTGCGGGTACTGCTGGGCGTGCTGGTCAATGTGATCAAGTACGAGCGGCGTTTTCACACAGGCGCGAAAGGCTAGGGCGTGGAGCGGATTCGCATCGCAACGATCATATTTTGCATCCTGCTGATCGTGCAAATCATTCGGGCGGTGCGCCGCGAACACATTCGCGTGGAGATCTCGATGGGATGGTTCGCCGCGGCGCTGCTGTTGCTGGCGCTGGGCGTGTCGGACCGCGCCCTGAACTGGGTCTCGGATCTGCTGGGTTTGCGGGGCTCCGCCTTTATCCTGTTGACGGTGGCGGGCCTGCTATTTCTGTTCACGTTCTTCCGTTTCTCGATAGAAGTGTCAACTCTCAAAGACCACAGCATCGTTTTGGCGCAGAAGGTTGGTCTGCTGGAATGGGAGGTTCGCCGGCAAAGGGACGAGATCGCGAAACTGCGTGGCAAGAGCGACTCAGAGGAAGAGGAGAACGTGCGCGTCACAGGGAGTCGCCAGTGAGGAGGAGCCAGTGAACATTCTCTATGACGCGAGTCCGCTGTTGATGCGGAGCGCGGGCGTAAAGAACTACCACTACTCCTTGCTCACGCACCTCGCCCCGATTCTCAAACCCCATCGGCTAAAGCTTTTCCCGGCGCTAGACGGCCTCACCGAAAACGACAACGAACGATCGAACTACCCCGCACTCGCAACGAAGCTACGGCTGGGCGGCATTACGGCGTCGAACTATCTGCGCTTGCCGCTGCCGCCGTTTCTGACGGCCGGCGCGGACCTGTTCCACATCACGCAACTGCCCCGGCAGATTCCACGGCACATGCCCTTGACGTCGATCGTCCACGATCCGACGCCGGCCTTTTTGCCGCAGTGCCATACCGAAAGCAACATTCGCTACTTCAAGTACTTCGCCGAGAACACCTTGCCCCGGCTCCGGGCGATGCTGGTTCCGTCCAAAGCGGTCAAAGACGACCTGGTCGAGCACTTCCACGTGCCGGAGGAAAAGATCTCCGTCGTCTATCACGGAGTCGAGGACGATTTCTTTGAAGCGGCGCTCTCGAGCGTGTACCTGGCGCGCCAGACTTACCATCTACCCGAGCGCTACATTCTCTTTGTCGGCGCGCTCGAGCCGCGCAAGAATCTCTCGACCCTGATCGAGGCGTTCCGCTTGCTTCCCAGCGAGTTGCAGAAGCGCTATCCGCTGGTGGTGACCGGGACCGCGGGATGGAAGAACGGCCAGATCAAGAGACGGCTCGCGCGGCTCGAGAACGCAGCGGCCGTGGGATACGTGCGGCGTCCTCTGCTGCCGGCGGTGTATAGCTCTGCTTCCGTCTTCGTTTTTCCGTCGCTTTATGAGGGCTTCGGCATGCCGCTGCTCGAGGCCATGGCGGCGCGCCTTCCGATTGTCGCGTCCAACGTTTCGGCGATGCCGGAAGTCGTGGGCGAGGCGGGGCTGCTTGTCGACCCCCGCAGCCCCAGTGAGATTGCCGCCGCGATTCAGCGTGTCTTGGAGGACCCAACGTTGGCGGCCAACCTCGGCGAGGCTGGACGACAGCGCGCCCGGCGCTACACTTGGGCCAAGACGGCGGAGAACACCAAGATCTTCTTCGAGAACGCTCTCGACGGCTAAGGCCTAGTATTTGATGATCGGTCAAACCATCTCGCACTACCGGATCACCGAGAAGCTCGGTGAAGGCGGGATGGGTATCGTTTACAAGGCCCAGGACACCAAACTCGACCGCCCCGTCGCGCTGAAGTTCCTCGCCGCGCACCTCTGTCTCTGATGAAGAGGTCCGCAAACGTTTCGAACGCGAGGCGAAAGCCGCCGCGGCCCTCAACCATCCCAACATCTGCACGGTTCACGAAATCGACGAGGCCAACGGCAAGACCTTCATCGCCATGGCCTTCATCGAGGGCGACAGCCTCGATCAGAAGATCGAAGCCGGACCGCTGAAGCTCAACGACGCTCTCGACACCGCCGTCCAAACCGCCCACGGACTGCAAGCGGCTCACGAGAAGGGCATCGTCCACCGCGACATCAAGCCTGCCAACTTGATGGTGACCGGCTCGGGGTCCAAGCAGCAGATCACCATCATGGACTTCGGGCTGGCCCTGTTGACCGACCGGTCGAAACTCACCAAGCATGACGAGACGATGGGCACGGTCGCCTACATGTCGCCCGAACAGGCCCAGGGGATGGACCTGGACCATCGAACCGACGTCTGGTCGCTCGGCGCGGTGATCTACGAACTGGTGACCGGCCAACAGGCTTTCAAGGGCCACTACGACCAGGCCACCGTCTACTCGGTCCTCAACGAAGACCCGGAACCGATGACGGCCCTGCGCACGGGCGTCCCGATGGAGCTGGAGTGGATTGTCGGCAAGTGCATCGCGAAGGACATCGACGAGCGCTACCAGCACACCGATGACCTGCTGCTGGATCTACAGACGCTCAAGAAGAAGCTCGAATCCGGCAAGTCCACGATCCTACGCACCGGCCCCGTCGTAAGCGATGTAGGGGCACGGCATGCCGTGCCCGCCGCGCCTGAGGAGACAGCACCGGAATCGTCCGAGCACCCGCTCGTGAAGTATCGGGTCATCGAGGACGTGGAGGAAGCAGGTGACTCGATCAAGTACTTGGCGGAAGACACCGAGCTGCATCGGTCCGTCGCGATCCGGGTATTACCGCAGTCGTCAGAGCAGCAGATCGAGCGTGTGCAACGGCGCAAGCAAACGCTGCTCCTTGGAGGCGCTCTGCTCGGTGTCCTTTTCGGTCTGGTCTTCGCTGTTCTCTGGCTCTCTTCGACGGACACCGCCGCCGAAGCCCCCCTGCGCCGATTCGCACTTGTGCCGCCGGTGCCTGTGAGCACGACTACCTTCCGTACGAATGTCGCCATCTCACCCAACGGCAGGCACATTGCCTTTGTAGCCGGGGACGGCGAGCCAAAGCTCTGGGTCCAGGATCTCGATCAGCAACAGCCCCGCGCCATCGAAGGCACCGAAGGCGCTTTTAGGCCATTCTGGTCGCCCGATAGCAGTTTCATCGGTTTTGGGGCAGGGGGAGAGCTCAAAAAGGTTTCCGCGCAGGGGGGCTTGGCCATTCGGCTGTGTGATTTGTTCTCCAGCGTCATGGCCGGAGGATCCTGGAGTCCCGACGGTGAGCTGATTGTTTTCTCCTCTGGCAACCCACTGGTGCTCTATGAAGTGCCCGCACGCGGAGGCGCCCCCGGTGTAGTGATTTCGCCGGACGAGTCCGACTCCCCGTCCGGAAGTCTACGGGGCGTCGTGGTCAATCCTCATTTCCTGCCGCCCCAGGCCGGCTCCCGTGTTCTGGTTTTTGCGTTCAGTAGCGGGGGCGCGGGGACGCTTGCCGTCCAGGATCTCCAGACGGGCGACCGAGAGATTCTGGGGTCTGGTGCAGACCCCTTCTATTCACCCAGCGGCCATCTTGTGTATCAGTCGTCTCTCCTCGAGCACGATCTTTGGGCCTTGCCCTTTTCCCTAAGCAGCTTAAAGGCCGCCGGCGAAGCCTTCCCCTTATCGCAGCACAGCCGAGGCCCTACGGTTGCGACTGACGGAACGCTGGTTTACCTCGACAGCGCCGGCAGCGGGCAGCAGCGACTGGTTTGGCGCGACCGCCGTGGTCAGAAAACCGGAGACATGGACCTGGTGCAGGAGGCGATCCGCTACCCAGCCCTATCGCCGGATGAGCGGCTGGTGGCTTTTTCCTCGCAGGAGGGCTCGAACACTGAGGTGTGGGTCTACGATATCAATCGTGGCGCGAGGACTCGCTTGAACTCCGCGGCCCGGGCTGCAGTCTTTGCACCCGTTGCTTGGTCGCCTACAGGCGAGGAACTGGCGTTCTCCTCCAGTCCGGCGGGTAACACCGATATCTTCCTGCGGCGGGCCGATGGCAGCGGAGAGGAGACGGTGCCGGCGGCTACACCCCACGACGAGTATCTATCCGACTGGTCGCGGGATGGAAAGTACCTCCTCTATCAGTTGAGCCATCCGGAAAGCGGGGTCGACCTCTGGTATCTGAAACGCAACGAAGACGGCAGCGGCTGGGAGCCTCACGCATTCCTGCAAACGTCCTTCAATGAGCGTGCGCCAAAACTCTCGCCCGACGGCCGATTTATCGCCTACGTGTCGGACGAGTCAGGTCAAGACGAAGTTTATGTCCTACCCTTCCCCAAAGGCGGCGGCAGGACAACTGTGTCGAACAACGGGGCCGGCAAGCACGCTGGAGCAGGGACGGCAAGGAGCTTTTCTACGTCGAGGGGGGCACGCTGATGGCTGTTCTTGTCGAAGCGAGTCCGAACTTCTCGGTCGGCTCAGTGACCAGACTGTTTGAGCATCCGAGTTTGGCGGCAGGACTACGAATAGCCCAATACGATGTCTCGGCAGACGGAGAGCGGTTTCTCCTAGCCGACCCGGTGGGTGCGGAGGCTCAGGAGCCCGCCATCCGCATCGTCGAAAACTGGTTCACCGAGTTCAAAGACCGCCAGCAGGACTAAACCCGTATAGTCGGCCCAACAATCTCCACGGTCGCTAAAGGAAGCGCTCGAAATCGCCCGCCAGGTGGCTGAAGGTATCGAAGCGGCACGACAAGGGCGTTGTCCACCAGACCGAGGAAGCCATGACCGAGTCGCTGACCGTCATCACGAACTGGCGCGCCAAACTCCAAGATCGATAGCAGGATTGAGGTCCACAGTGGCTCGGTGTCGCGGCGATTCTGCTCGGGTTGGCTGCTATGGCTTTGACGATGGGTTTGCCGGACAACCTTGAGTACTACGCACCCGTGTTTCATCTGAATTCTGTCTGGTTCATCGCCACAGGCGTGGTGGTTGGCCGCTCGGGCCTGCCTCTGGGTCCCGAACGGTAAGAACCTCCGAGACGGCCTGGAAGCAGATCTGTGCGATCGACTTTCCCCGGGGCGCGAGGAGCCGTGAGTGACGCAAGGGCGCTCCGGCCGCTATGATGCGAACGGGAGATACGAAACGCCGACGCCATGCGTTTTCACTATCAGCTTGGGACACGGGAGCAGCGGGTTGCCTGGGGGCCTTCGAGCTGGCTTGGCAGGGTTGTGACGGCGATCGTCGCGGCCGGATTGCTCGTGGTGGGGTTCTTCTTCTTCACCATCTTGCTGATCGTGGCCGCGGTGGCGTTGGGGGTGATGGCGATTCGATGGTGGTGGCTCCCGACGACAGTACGCCCCACGACAGTACGCCCGACGACAGTAAGGCGGAGCGAGTCGGACGAGGTTATCGACGTCCAAAGCGTCGTGCTTCACGATGACGCCGCGGAGCCGCCCGCCGGAACCAGTCCGTAGCCCGAACTCTGGCCTTGGGCTGTTGCGCGGCTTGTCTGCGCCCGCCTTGGCCGATACAATACGGTAGCCGAAGGAGGGATCAAGCCATGCTGAGCCGACGCGACCTACTTGCTGTTCTGTCCGGGACGGTGATCGGAGCTCCTATTCTTGCCCAGGACTTGGGCTCACCGCTGCCAACGCGCCCCACGGCGCCCGGCCGGCTGCAGCTTCTTTCGCGCACGCGGGCGGCAGTATCCGGCGCCGGCGGCGAGGTCGAGGTTCACGAGCGGACGCTCGCGTGGAAGACCGAAGAGACGGCCATCCTGATCTGCGACATGTGGGATGACCATTACTGCGTCTCGGCGGCCCGGCGCGTTACCGCCATGGTTCCCCGCCTCAACCAGGTGCTCGCGGCGGCCCGCAAGGCCGGGGTCGCGGTGATTCACTCGCCCAGCAGCACGATGGACTTCTACGAAGCCGCGCCGCAGAGACGCCGCATGATCGAGGCTCCGCATGTGATGCCGCCGGTGCCGATCGCCCGCTGGTGCTATCTCGACAAGCACGCCGAGGCGCCGCTGCCGATCGACGACACCAACGAGCCCTGCGACGACGAGGTCGGCCGTCCGCGGGTTCGCATGTACAAGCGCCAGCACCCCGACATCGTCATCGGGCCCTACGACGGCATCAGCGACCGCGGCCAGGAGATCTACAACTACTGCGAGCTGCTCGGCATCCGCAACGTCGTGATGACGGGCGTCCACACGAACATGTGCGTGCTCGGCCGTCCGTTCGGCATCCGGCAGATGAAACGGCTGGGTCGGAACGTCGTTCTCGTGCGCGACCTCACCGACGCCATGTATGACCCGCGCGACGAACCCTATGTCAGCCACCAACGTGGGACCGACATGGTCATCGAGCATGTCGAGCAGTTTTGGTGCCCGTCAGTCCTGAGTGCGGACCTGCTGCGCGCCGGCCTGGACGTCTCGACTCCGCTGTCCTCAGGCGTCTAGCAACGCTCCGCCGCGACGACCTTCAGAACCCGACTCCGGAAACCGAGCCGTGACCGTCAGGGAGCGGTCCGGCACGACCTCCCACACTTCTCGGAAGGCTGTAGAACCGAGACGGCGTTGGGAGCGGTGCGACGCAAGCGGTTGCCGGTCGACACCCGCATCACGGTCCCTCTCTGCCTGTACACTGACAGCGGAGGATTTTCCATGAAGTTCAATCGCCGCCGCTTCCTCACCGGAGCCGCGTCCGCCGCTGTTGCGCTGCCCACGGCTTATCCGGCCAACGCCAAGGACCTGTCGTTCGCCCGCAAGGACTTCCCCTGGGCGGAACGCGAGACCTACCTCAACTGCGCGCTCGAGCACCCGCTCAGCCTCCCGTCGTCGAAGGCGATGCAGGAGTACCTAGGGTATCTGACCCATGGGCCCGATTCGGGCCGGGCTCGCTATGAAAACACCGAGTTGCAGGAAAACGTGCGACGTCTCTTCGCCGAGTTGATTCACGCCAAGCCCTCCGAGGTCGCTTTCGTCCCTGCCACCCAGATTGCCGAGAACCTGGTGATCGACGGCCTCGGCATCCGCGCTGCCGGGGGCAACGTGGTCACCAACGACTTGCACTACGGCGGTGCTCTCGCGAACTACCGCATGCGCAAGGAACGCGGGCTCGATGTTCGTGTGGTGAAGCATCGTGATTTCCAAATCGACATGCGCGACATGGAACGGGCCGTCGACGACAAGACCAAGCTCATCTCTCTCGCTCTCGTTTCCAACATCAACGGCTACCTGCATGACATCAAGGCGATCAGCCGCCTGGCGCGTGCGCATGGGGCGTACGTTTACATTGACGTGATCCAGGCCGCGGGGGCCGTCCCGATCGACGTGCGGGCGATGGGCGTCGACTTCCTGGCGTGCTCGGCTTACAAGTGGCTGATGGGCGGACGCTTTGGCTATCTCTACGTGCGCGAGGAACTGCACGGCGGTAAGTCAGGAGGCGGCGTCCTGCAGCCGACCCAATTCGGCAGCAAGGGCGCCGGCCAAACCGACGCGCGCCAGTACCAAGTCAGCACGCCGAACCACGTGGGCTTCGTTTGCCAGCACGAAGCGCTACAGTACATCCACCGGCTGGGTGTCGAGAACATTCGTTCGCACGTCCGGCCCCTGACCGAGCGGCTGCAAGAGGGGCTGCCGGCGGTGGGATATCCGTCGATCACGCCCAAGGGCAACGAAAGCCCGATTGTGACGTTCCGGCTCAAGGATGCCGAGGCGGCGCGCGATCGGCTGCGGAAGGCCGGTGTGATTGTTTCGGCGGGCGGGGGGAAGAACGCGCGGATGAGGGTTTCGCCGTCGGTGTTCAACAACCTGGCGGATGTTGATCGGCTGATTGAAGCGCTGGCGTAGAGGGAGTCCGGTCAGGCACAGCGATGTCAGCGAAGCCCATTGCTACGCTTGACGTACGGAGCCGCAACGAGTGGCGGAAGTGGCTGGAAGTAAACCACGCTTCAAGAGCCGAGATTTGGCTCATCTTCCACAAGCGCCATACGGGCGTTACGTCTCTTGGCTACAACGATGCCGTCGAGGAGGCGCTGTGCTTTGGATGGATCGACAGCCTGGTTCGACGCCTGGACGACGCCCGGTACGCCCGGAAGTTCACCCCGCGAAAGGCACGAAGTAAGTGGTCCGCGATCAACCGTCGGCGGTATACGGATCTTGCGTCTCGCGGGTTACTAGCGGAACCAGGGCTACAGCGTGCCCCGACGAGTCACAGCTCTCAGGCCACCAGCCCCGAGGCGGCAAGGCCCTCCCCGCCGGCGCTGCCATCCTACATTGAGAGCGCGTTGAAGACCAATCCGCGTGCTTGGCAGTACTTCGAACAGTTGGCCCCGTCGTACCGGCGGGCATACATAGGCTGGATCGACTCGGCCAAACGGGACGAAACAAAAGATAGACGTCTTCGTGAAGTCGTCAACCTGTTGGCAGCCGGCAAGAAGCTCGGCTTGAAATGATCAAAAGGACCCAGCATCACAGCATTCGAAATTTTCTTTTCCTTCGTTCCAAAAAGGCCCGACTCCCGATGGGTTGGGGATTGGCAAGGCTGGAGGCTTGCGCGACGGGCAACCTCAGCGGCGGATCGGAATGGCGGGCGCCTCAGCCAACCTGCGCTCGGCCTCTTCCCAATCGAGCTCGGTAGTCGGAGCGCTCCAATGGACGGTCTTGGAGCCCTCGGCCGACCACTCCGCGAAGCGCCGAACGGCTTCCTGATGCTCCGGCAGCGCCATGAGGCGGCCAAGTGCTTGAGGGTCCTGCCAGACGCTGCGGGTTTCGAATCGCAACTGGAAGAATTTTGCCCGCAGTTTGTATCCGACGAGGCCCGGCAACCCTTTCATGGCGCGCTCGATGGCTCGGGTTTGGCGCAGAAACGGAATCAGATAACGAAGGCCTTTTAGCTGCAGGGAGGTTGCTCCGTGGACGTATTCATGAGTTGCCGCGGAACTCATAGGGGCTTTCTATTCAAAGCCAGTTCACGCTGTTGCTTCATAGTGCCGCTTCGCCGCGATCGTTGCTCCGGATGCGAACTGCCTCTTCTACGGCGTAGATGAAGACCTTGCCATCTCCGATCTTGCCGGTCCGCGCGGAGTCCACCAACGCGTTGACCGTTTCTTCAACCCGCTCCTCCGCGATCACGATCTCTATCTTGACCTTGGGCAGCAGGTCCACCTCGTACTCCTGGCCGCGATAAACCTCTTTGTGGCCCTTCTGTCGGCCGTGGCCTCTGACGTCGTAGATTGTCATGCCGTCGACGCCGATCGCTTTCAGGGCTTCCCGAACATCGTCGAGCTTGTGCGGTTGGATGATGGCTTCAATCCTCTTCATGTCTTCTCCTTGTATCAATGTTCGGGGTATCAATGTTCGGGGGTATCAATGTTCGAGACTGTACGCCTCTTCTCCATGCTGCGTCAGGTCGAGCCCCCTGACTTCATCCGCTTCGTCGACCCGCAGGCCGACGGTCGCGTCGACGAGCTTGAGAATACCGAACGTCGCGATCGCGGCTAGCACCCAAGTAAGAAGCGCGCCCAGGATGTTGTTCACAAACTGCATGACATTCCCGTCGAGCAGGCCCATCGGAGCGCCATCGAAACCGTCGTTGACGGCAACGGTGGCGAACACACCTGTGAGCACAGCGCCTACGGTCCCGCCGACTCCGTGAACGCCGAAGGCGTCGAGCGAATCATCGTAGCCCATCTTGGCCTTCAGAATGGCAACGGCCCAGTAGCAAATCAAGCCGGCCAGAAAGCCGATCAGAAGGGCAGCCATGGGCGACACAAATCCGGCCCCGGGCGTGATGCCCACCAGACCGGCCACCGCACCCGTGATCGCGCCCAGGATGCTCGGCTTGCCGTTGCGTATCCATTCGGCGAGGAGCCAACCCAGAATCCCGGCCGCTGCTCCGAAATGAGTTGCAACAAACGCCGAGGCCGCGAGGCCCGACGCTTCGAGCGCGCTGCCGGCGTTAAACCCGAACCAACCCACCCAAAGCAGACAGGCGCCGATGAAGCTCAGGGGTAGGTTATGGGGGCGCATGCTGTCTGTAGGATATCCTTTCCGCTTTCCGAGGTAGAGGGCGCAGACGAGAGCCGAGACGCCGGACGAGATGTGAACGACCGTCCCTCCCGCGAAATCGAGGCAACCGATCGCTCCGCCGTCAAACACGTTGAGCAGGCCGCCCGGTCCCCACACCATGTGAGCCATCGGAAAGTACACGACGAATGCCCACAGAACCATGAACAAGAGCATCCCGGTAAACTTCATGCGTTCCGCGAAGGCTCCGGTGATCAGTGCGGGCGTGATGATCGCGAACATCAACTGAAAGACCATGAATGTGAGGTGAGAAATCGTCAGCCCGGGCGCGGCTTCTGGGCCCACTCCCGATAAGAACAAGTACTCAAACCCGCCGAGGATCGCGTTCCCGGGGGCGAACGCCAGACTGTAGCCGACAATGCCCCACAGGACGGTCATCAGGCCCATCATGATGAACGACTGCGATCATCATCGTGGCCAACAGATTCTTCTTCCTGACCAAGCCGCCGTAGAACAGCGCCAGCCCGGGTCCGGTCATCATCAGGACCAAAGCCGAACAGACCAAGACCCAGGCGTTGTCACCCGAATTGACTTGAGATGATCCCTCTTGCGCGAGGGCAGGAAGGCGGGTTAGTAATCCAATAAACAAGAACGACAAGATGCGTATTTTCATATTGTGCACCGAGACTCATTTCTTTAGGCGGCCATACAGGCACTTGGCGCCCTCGTAACCTAGCCCTGTTTTCGCAGGCCAGGTCCCAACCAGTGGCTCAGAGATAGCCGACCCCGGTTTCAGGCGCGCCGGCCGATTCCTGATCACGCTCTATAGGAGTCTTTGGCGAAGCGCAGGGGTAAGCGAAGAATAATACAGAGTTTCTTTTATCGAGTTTTCTACCGACTGTCCTCGGCCTGTGAAATACATTTCTCCCTCACGACTACCGCACCGGGCGCTTATTGGACTCCCGCAAGGGCTACGGAGATCACGATCGACCTTAGACGAAGTATAACCTGACAGCTCCCTACGAGGGCAAAAGATAATTCCTATCGGTTGCATAAATCATTTGGATAGCCGCGTTTCCGGATGCCGTTGGGCACGCGCCGCATCGTCAACGCAACTTCCGCCTCGATTGCGTCTCGGACGAGCAACCCAGTCACGAAACTTCAAGATTCACAACTTACTGTAATCACAGCACTTACCTACCTAAAATGCCTTCCATCCGTGGCCTCTCATGTTGTTTGGCCCTGGCCTTTGTTGAAGATCTCCTGGGCCCTCCCGCCTGAGGCGTGCACCTGGAGCCAGCCTGCGCTGAGCCAGCCCGGAAGGATGAGTCCGACAGGGATTCACCTCACGGGACGAGCCGAAACCCCGAATCGCGAAGGGGCGAGTAGGCCAAGCCGGGGCTCTCTTTCAGAGCAGTCCCCGTAAGCACTCGGGATCTCCTTTGCACGGCGCCGCCCTCGACCAAGCCTCACCGAGCAGGATTAGTGTCTCTATAGAACTCCACTCCCGTCTATCGGCCGCTCTCGTGCTATCCTCCAACCTCAGGTGCGGTCGCACCCCCAGCCTCTCTCACCCAGCCCCCGCAATCGTGAGCTTCCTCGACGCGATCGTGATCATCGCCTACTTGGCTGTGGTCGCCGTGATCGGCCTCCGCGCCGCGCGGAAACAAACTTCTACAAGCGAATACTTCGTCGCCAACCGCAGCATCCCGGGCTATGCCGTCGGCTTCACGCTGATGACGACCACCATTAGCAGCGCCACATTCGTCGCCATCCCCGGCTCGGTGTTCGCGCGCGACTGGTGGCAGTTGTTCTACATGTCGGCCGCGCTGCTGGCCATCCCGATAGCGGGCAATCTCTGCGTGCCGTTCTACCGCCGGGTCGTGCGAATGAGCGTTTACGAATACCTCGAGCAGCGTTTCGGCTATGCGGCGCGGCTCTACGGTTCGGTGGGATTCGCGGTGCAGCGGCTGATCGACGTCGGCTACACGCTCTTCACGACGGCGATCGCCGTCGAGGTCATTGCCGGCTGGGACATCCGAACCATCATCGTCGGGGTCGGCCTCTTTACTCTCGTCTACACGCTGATCGGCGGCATCGAGGCGTCGATCTGGACATCCGTTCTCCAGGGCGTCATCATGATCGGCGGCGCGATCGTCATCATGGCCTCGGTCATCTTCGAATCCGGCCTCGGTGCGCCGACGATCTTCTCGCACGCCTACGACGCCGGTAAGTTCGCCATCGGCAACACGGAGTTGAGCACGCGCAGCCTCTACTTCGTCGAGCCGACCGCCTGGATCTACTTCCTCGCCGGGATGAGTTCATTCATTCGCATGTACACGATTCAACAGAGCATGGTGCAGCGATATCTGGTGGCGCGCTCGGACGCAGACGCCAAGCGCGGCGTCCGCGTTGGCATCCTCTCCACCGTCCCAACCTGGTTCGCGTTCGGCATCATCGGATGCGGCCTGTGGTCGTTCTACCAACTGACCGCCGAAGCGCTGCCGGCGCACGTCACCGGCCAGCCCGACACGATCCTGCCCTACTTCATCAAGACGCACTTCCCCAGCGGGCTGATCGGCCTGATTCTCGCCGCCCTACTCTCGTCGGCTATGTCGTCGGTCAGCGCGGATCTCAACAGCGTGGCCACCGTGGCGACGAAAGACCATTTTCTGCGCCTACGCCCCAACGCCGCCGACCGCGTGCAACTGACCGTCGGCCGTTTCGGCGTGGTGGCCGGAGGCATCGCCTCGACCGGAGCCGCTCTCGCTCTTACGATGACCCGCGCCACGGCGTCGTACGAGATCATCGCGATGCTCGTGTCGGTGCTGGAAGGCGGCGTGCTGGGACTATTCGCGCTAGGCTTCTTCTCCCGGCGCGCCACCCGCCTCGGCGCCAACATCGGGATCCTCGTTTGCCTCACGTTTGTCACCTGGGCGACGGTCACCGGCGCCCTCGGCGTCGACATTGGCTACAACTTCGAAATGACGCCCATGCTCATTGGCGTTATCAGCCACGTTCTTTTGTTCGGCGTCGGCTTCGCGGTGAGCATACTGTTCGGCGGCAAGCGAATGGCGGGAGGCGAACTGACAGTCTGGAGCATGAAGCAGCAGGGATGACATGGTCAGCCACGAGGTACGAACCGCTACCCCGCTCGATCGCCGCGAATTCCTGCCCGGCGCGATAGGCCTCGGTACAGGGTAGTGGCGCGGGCCTCCGGCCTGCAGCGTCGGCCTCCCGGCCGACGTAGACTTACTGGTTTTCCCTCCAGCAACCACCCCAGCACGGGGGGAAGAAGAGGCCGGGCACGGATGCCGGCTGTGCAAGGCCAGAGGCCCGCGCCACACCGTAGGGGGCCGCGACCCCTCACCGCACGACCGTGCCAACACGGACGTGCAGATGAGCTACGGCCGTCTCGCCGCGCTGGTTGGTGCGCTCGACGCGGGCGATGTAGTCGCCGGGCTTCGCGTAGCCGTCCTTGGCGTGCTTCTCAGCGTTGCCATCGGACTGCACTTCGACCTTCGGGCTGCCGTCGCCGAAGTCCCACATCTCGTTGCCGTGTGTGGTGCGGAAGGCACGAACCTTGAACGTCACCTCGGCGCCGGGTTCAATGCCGCTCGTGGGATGGTACGCAGCGTGGAGCGTGGGCGGAACCTCGTTCGCGTCCTGCGCCTGAGACGCCACGACCTGCACCACGGCGAAATCGTAGTCAACATGGCCATCGCCGTCGGTGACCTTGAGGATCTCGCTGTAGGAGCCGGGTTCTTTGTAAGTTCGCTCAACCGTCGCGCCCTCGGCCCTTGAGCCACCCGTGAAGGTCCATTCGTACGCGGCGACCTTCTTCGACTTACTCCACGAGCGGCGGCCGTCGAGCATGACCGTCTCGCCGGTGCGGATGAACGCGTGCGGCCGGGCGACGGCGATCACTTCGGGCTTCGACTCCCACTGATACGCGTTCCAGAGAAAAGCGTAGCCCTCCTGCGTGCCCCACTTGTCGTTCGGCTGGCGGCTCTTGACCTCGAAGTGCAGGTGCGCCCAGCCGCCGCTGGCGCCTTCCTTGCCGAGCAGGCCTAGGGGCTGGCCGAGCTTGACCCGCTTGCCCAACTCGACATCCTCGTCGAACGAATGCAAATGGCTGTAGCGGTAGTACCAGCCGCGGCGGTCGAGAATATAGATCACGTCGTAGCGCGGTTTGATCGGCGTATCGTCCTCTTGACCCGACAGCACCTCGACGCCGAGCGACACGACCAAGCCATCGGTGGCAGCGACCACCTCCGCCAGCCCTTCGGCGCCACCGATGTCGAGGCCGCTGTGATAGTAGACGGCCCGGCGCGACGGGACCTCCCCGCCGTCGACGAACACCGGTTGGTTCGACATCTGCGTGTCGGAGGCGAACCAGCGCTGCTTCACCGGGTAGACGAACGTCCCTGGCTTGATGAACGGGTAGCCCTTGGGCCACAGCCGCAGGCGCGCGTCGAGATCGAGGTTCCAGGCGTCGCCCGCGCGATGGCTGTTCGAGCGGTAGCCGGCGGTGATCGTGCAGTCGATATCGACATCGGTGACCGCGACCGGCAGATTGTAATTGCCGCACTCGATCGTCACTTTCTCGCCGTTCACGTCGAGATCGACCTCGGCCTTGCGAATGGCCTCGCGGATGGGATCGCGCGTCTCGCGGACTGCGAGCAACGTTACGGTCGCGTGGAAGCGGCTGCTCAGCTCGACCTTCTCGGTGGCGCCGACCTTCATGTCGACCACGCGCACGAGTGGGTAGATCGTGGATCGCTGAGCCGGCAGCGGCGTCACAAGGCAAAGTAGGCACGGCAACAGCCATACCCACGGGCCACACGTCACAGCGGGAGGCAGTTCCGCGTGCCGGAACCTTGCGGGAAGGGAAGTCATCGGGCCGGCTTTACTCACTGTCATTCAACCGCGTGAGCCAGCGAATGGAATTGCGGATCATGCGCTGCATCATGGGATGGCCGATGGCTTCGGGCGTATGTCCGGGGGCGAGGTAGACAAAGCGGCCCTTGCCGGGCTCGCGCCACCATCCCGCCGGGGCCGCTTTGTTGCCGCGGGAGATGTTGCGCAACAGCAAGTGCTCGCGGTCGAGGTAGTACTTGCTCAGGTGCTGCTCGTCGTAGGTCTCGAAATCCTCGACGCCTTGGGTGACGGGGTGGTTCTTGTTTTCAACGCGGACGGTAAAGGTCTCGGGCGGAGGGTGTCCGCCATAGTCGCCACCGAAGAGCTTGTAGTAGAGGCCGTCGGGCGGGTAGATGCCGTGTGAATTGTGCAGCGCGAGGAAGCTGCCACCGTCGTGCACGAAATCCCAGATCGCTTTCTGTTGGGCCTCGGTCATCCACTTGACGGGCGGCTTGTCGTGGCCGCCGGGCCATAGCATGCCGTCCTTGAGAAAGAGGAGAAGTTGGAATTTCGAGAGCGCCTCGGCGGTAAGTGCCTTGTCGTTCTCGATGAACGTGATGGGGACGTTCTCGCGCATGAACGCCTGTACCAGGTGATCGCGGATGTAGACCGGGCTGTGATAGCGGTCGCCAATGAGAGCGAGCGCGCGTGGACGGTCGGCGGATTGGTACACGCGGCTCGAGTTCTGGGCGACGAGCGACGAAGAGATGAACACAACGGTTAGGATCAGACGCAACATGAAGGTAGTCCCTTTAAGGCCTGCGGATGAGACGCAATGGACTCTCCTCCGCAACGCAAGCAATGGTATCAAACCAGGGGGATTCAATGACTCTCCCGAAGAAATTCTGCTCCGAGGAAGAGGCCGCAGCCGAGACACATTGCTTGCGAGAAGGGCAAAAATGTCCGATACTGAATCGATTGAAAGGGTCGGAGTTTGTGCGGAAGATCAAGCCGCTTGGCAGGCGGCAGGGGGGTTACCGTTCGACTCTCGGCCAAGCGGGGCAAGGGCAGTCATGCCACGCTTCATTACGGCGAAGCGCGCACTGTGATCCAGGACCCCAAGAGAGAGAGTTACCCACCGGGACTCTTCACGCCATGCTCAATCAGCTAGGCTTGTCCTTCATGGACCTGGAGTAGGCGACCTATGTGGAGTTTCAACTATCCGGCTCGACTCCAGCCTGAAGCCGGCGCCGAGTTCACGGTGCGTTTCTCCGATCTGCCCGAGGCGATCACCAGCGGCGTCGATCGGCAAGATGCTTTGCGGCAGGCGGCCGATTGCCTGGAAGAGGCTATCGCGGGACGTATTGCTGACGGCCTGGAGATCCCCCGGCCTACCCGTGCCAAACGTGGCCACGTCCTCGTCGTGCTATCGGGATCGATGGCCGCGAAGGCGTCGCTCTACTTGGCACTACGCGATGCGCGCATGAGCAGGACTCAACTGGCTCGTCGACTCGGCGTGGATGAGAAGGAAGTGCGGCGCATGCTGAACCCGCGTCACCCGACGAAGCTACCGCGAATCGAGGAAGCACTGGCGATTTTGGGTAGACGCTTGGTGGTGTCGCTGGAGACCGAGGCGGCGTGAACCGGGCGTAGCACGAGATCAACGAGACAGAATGGCGATCGCGCGTCAAGCCGAGCGGGCTTATCGACTCGTCGGCTCGAGCTCAACGGCCACCTCTGGATGTCGGCTTTCAGTTCACAGGCCCGAGGTAGCGGTCGAGCCAATCGAGGATCTCACGGATCTCTTCATTGGAGAGGACCTGTCTGCCGTGGCCTCGTTCGTAAACAACGTGGCGCTTATCTTTTTCTGCCGTGCCCAGCAGACGAAACAGGATCTTCTGAGATTCATTGACGGGGAAGATCAGATCATGTTCGCCATTCAGCATTAGAACGGGCAGCTTAACCCGCGAAACAAAGTTAAAATCATCGGCCTCCGCCAGACTCATATTCTCCGTCAGACGTAAGCCCCCGTTCAAGAACACCGCTGCCTGAAACCGGTCTACAGCCGATAGCAGTACGGGCCCCCGGAGCGCGCCCAGACTGTGTCCATAAAACGCCAACTGATCATGGCGAATGTCCTGCCGGGATTCCAGGTAATCGACGGCCTGGCCCAGGTCTCTTGCCCACATGATCATTCGATCCCTCCGTGCGCGAGGGCCCAGGCTCTCGTCAGATGGATCCGAACGCTCATACATTCCCTTGTAGACGGGATACAAAACCGCTCGGCCGCTTCTAATGATTGGAGCGATTTGTCCCATGCCTCGTAGGTCCTCAAGGGAGGTCCCACTTCCCGGGAGGTCTCGGAGCGTCCCACTTCCCGGGAAGTAGACGACCGTTTGATAGGGTGGAGCCGTCGGCTTGGGCCGATACAGGAGAGCGATAACCCGCTCGTCGCCGTAGGCGGCGCTAAAGGTTACTCTTTCCTTGGTCCAGTAGGGTGAGCTGTCGTCTACCGACTCAATCTTTGCGTTGAGGTCCGTTCGATCGTAGGCGAACATGTTTTTGTAGATCTGAAAGGTCTCTTCGCTGACAGGCTGCTCCTTCGTGTAATCTCGGAACTTTCGCTCAACCGGCCGCTTCGCCTCTTCGGGGATCGACTCGGCATCGTCATACCTGACGCACCGGAATCCGTTGGTGGCGGAACGATCGAAGGGCGATTTCGCGTCTACCTGGCTAAACATGTAGCGCGGCTCGTTCCAGGCCCCTCCCAGGATCAGGCGCTGGTCCCTAGAGCGTTCCAGCACCATTCCTTGACGTTCCCCGCCATGTCGTAGGCTCCGCGGGGACTGATGCCCTCAAAGCTACCGACCTTGGCGGGGCCGTCCGTCGCGAAGTTACTGAGTGGAATGATGTGGTCCTGTCGGCCTACCGATGCAGCATGGCGCCAATGATAGATGGTGGGTAAACTTGTTTCGGCAAATTCCGCATAAGCCGCCGCCTCGTACCAACTGACGCCGTTCACCGGAAAATCGTCCTGCCCCTCGGGATACGTTCCCAGCAACCAAGTCGAGGGTCCTGGCCGTCCCGTAGCGTCGCGAAACTCGACCATGGCCTCTTCCCAGGTAAGCCTAACGCCTTCCTTGACGAACTCATGAGTCCAATACTGGCTCTTCTGGTATCCTCCGCTATCGACAAATCCCATGAATTGCTTGTTCGTGACTTCAAATCGATCAATGAGGTACGTCGGCAACTCGACGGGGCCTAACGTCCCTAGCAATCCCGCACGCTGTCGGAATGTGCCGCCGGGGACGCGAACCATTTCCCGAGGTAGGCTGTCCTGCTCCGCGAGTTCGAAACGAAGGTCGTCCACCCTCCGCAAACCTAAGGGGCCGGAGACATCAGCAGTCTCGAGTTCCTCGTAGCCGTCCTTTGTGATACGCCAGCGGCTGTACCGCAGTGGGATCCTCACGCCCTCGACAGGAGACTGACCCAGGTGCTGCCACTCAGCATCCGTATCCGAATAATCCCGCACGTAGACGTCTGCGCCAGGAGGATCTGTCTGTACCGAGATCTCGCGTGAGACTTTCGGCCACAGGGCGGCCAGCGCCGGCTCATCGGGGATGACCGGTTCCGCCTCTTGAGCCAGGCCAAACGCCGCGATGTATTTCTGCTCGTCAACCAGCCGAGCGATCTGAGGAACCGCTTCTGTCCTGGCCCAGCGCACCTTGGCGTTTCGCCGGATTAACCAGGTCCCGGATGCGATCAGCGCGACGATAACAACGAGCACGGGAATGGCGATTTTCGGCCGACCGATGTATCGCAGGAGGAGGCTGAGGTCGATGGGACGAGCCCCCGGTTCGGCGCCCGCTGGTGGAGTTGCGGCCCGGTCCTTCGGAATGACCTCAGCGGCACCCTGGTCCGTTTGTACGCCGGTCTCTAAGACTTGACCCCCTCGCTCCTGCGACGGCGCTCGCTTGGCGCGGCCCGTTTCGACTTCCCTCCGCAGCGCACGCAGATCGACCAGTAGCTCGTCGATGTGCTGGTACCGTTCTTCCCGGCTCTTGGCCAGGGCCTTGCTCACCACTCGGTCCAACTCGATCGGCACACCGCTCCGTAGCCCGGTAGGCGGCTCCGGTTCTTCATTGACAATCCCGTATGCGACGGCCGCCTCGACTTCACCCTTGAAGGGGAGCTGACCCGTGACCATCTCGTACAGCACGACGCCGAACGACCAGATATCGCTACGGTGATCGACCTTTTCGCCAAGCGCCTGCTCGGGCGACATGTAGGCCGGTGTGCCCAGGCTGGAGCCGGTCTTGGTCAGCTTGGTGCGGCCGGCGAGTTGCGCCAGGCCGAAGTCCATGACCTTGGTCAGGCCTTCGGAGCTGACCATGATGTTGGCGCTCTTGATATCTCGATGGACAATCTCCCGCCGGTGAGCCGCGTGGATGCCCTGGGCTGCCTGGATCGCTATGTCGAAAGCTTCGTCCAATGGTAGGGGACGCGATTCGACCTTTTGCTTGACGCTGGTCCCCTCGATACACTCCATGGCGATGAAGGGCTGTCCGTCGGCTTGGTCGATTTCGTAGATGGTGCAGATGTTGGGGTGGTTCAGGGCCGCTGCGGCCTTGGCCTCATGGATGAAGCGTGCCTTGGGCTCCTCGTCCTCCAAGGCGCTGGACCCGAGAAACTTGAGAGCGACCGTGCGCTCCAGGCGAAGGTCCTCGGCTTTGTAGACGACACCCATGCCGCCCTCACCGAGCTTCTCGGTGATCTTGTAGTGCGAGATAGTTTGGCCGATCCCAGCCATGTCCTTACGCCTGATTATGAGGCAATTGTACCGCTGAATGGGTGGTACTGCGGCTAATTAGCGGGTGGCGATGTTCTTGCCGTCGTGAGAACCGAGGAACGGGTTCTCGGCAAGCCTGGAGGCTTACGCCGCAAGTTCGCTAGAACGTTGAGCGGCCGCCGCTGACGTCGTAGGTTTGGGCGGTCACGAACGAGCAGTCGGGGCTCGAGAGAAAGTGGACGACGGCCGCGACTTCTTCGACCGTGCCCGTGCGCCGGCGGGGAATGCGCGACGTCATGTATTCGACCTGTTCCTCGGTGAGCTGATCGAGGATCGGGGTTCGGATGACCGCCGGAGTGACGGCATTGACGCAGATGTTGTTGTTGGCGACCTCTTTGCCGACCGACTTGGCGATCGCAATCACGCCGGCCTTCGCCGCGGAGTAGGCCACCATGTTTGGATTCCCGTCTTTGCCCGCGACGGAGGCGATGTTCACGATACGACCATAGTCGCGCTCCCGCATATGCGGCAGCACCGCGCGGCAGCACAGAAAGACGCCGGTGAGATCGACGTCGATGACGCTTTGCCAATCGTCGTCGCCCTGCTCCCAGATCGGCGCGGCGATGCCGGCAATGCCGGCGTTGTTGACCAAGATATCGATCTGGCCTGCGCGGTCGAGCACGTGTTGGACCATCGGCTCGACCGAATCGCGACGGCTGACGTCCACTTGGACCGCGAAGGCCTTGAGGCCGTCGGCGTTCAGCTTCGCGGCGGCGGCCTCGCCGTTGTCCGCATTGAGGTCAGCGACGACAATCTGCGCGCCAGCCCTCGCCAAACGGTCAGCGATGCCGGCGCCGATGCCCTGGGCGGCACCCGTGACAATCGCGGTCTGACCGTTGAGATCGAAGAACATCAGGACTCTTCGTCGGCTTGGTCGGCTTCGGCGGCAGGCTCTTCCGCGGAGACCTCGGCCGCGGTGTCGCTCTGGGCCGCGGTGTCCTCTTCGGCTGCAGTGCCGTCTTCGGACGCGGCGACCTCGGAGGGCTCCTCGCCCTCTTCGCGGCCTTCGGCCAGCACCTTCACCTTCAACGGGATGTCGATGTCGCGATGCAGATGGACCGTCACCTCATGCTCGCCGACCGTGCGGATCGGCTTGGTGATGACGATCTTGTGGCGATCGATGGTGTAACCGAGCTTCTCGATTTCCGAGGCGATGTCGCGGGACGTGACGGACCCGAAAAGCTGATCGGACTCGCCGGCCCGTTCGGTAAGCTCGATCGTGAGTCCCTGGATGATCTCGCCCAGCTTCTGGGCGTCACCCTTCAATCGCGCGGACTCGCGGTCGGCGGCGGCCCTCATCTCTTCGAGCTGGCGTTTGTTGGCGCCGGTGGCCGGCATGGCCATCTGCTTCGGGAACAGGAAGTTGCGGGCGTAGCCGTTGGCGACGCGCACGACGTCGCCGCGGTTGCCGAGTTTTCGGATCTCTTGCTTGAGTATGACTTCAACCATGGTTTGGTTCTCCGGGCTAGCCGTCTCCCGCGAAGGGTAGCAGCGCGATATTGCGGGCGCGCTTGATGGCGCGCTTGACGAGGCGCTGATGCTGCGCGCTCAGGCCGGTGTGGCGGCGCGGAAGGATCTTGCCCCGGTCGCCGATGAACTGGCGAAGCGTATTGACGTCCTTGTAGTTGACGTCGTCAATCTTGTTGGCGCTGAAATAGTCGACCTTGCGGCGGCGAAAGAATCGCCTGCCACCGCCACCCCCTCGGGGACGTCCGTCGCGTTGGCCCGGGCGGCCTCCGCCTCCTCCGGGCCTACGGTCGCCACCCGGCCCAGCGGGTCTGCCCTGGCCGGCGGGTCTACCTTGTCCGCCCTGGCCGGCGGGTCTAGCTTGTCCGCCCTGGCCGGCGGGTCTAGCTTGCGGGGCCTGGCCAGCGGGTTTGGCTTCGGCCGGTTCGGATTCCGCGGGTTTGGCTTCCGCAGCTTGGCCGGCGGGTTTGGCTTCGGTCGGCTTAGCTTCCGCAGCCTGGCCGGCGGGTTTCGTTTCGGCGGATTGGCCTTCGGCCGGTTGATTCTCGGCGGGTTTGGCTTCCGCAGCCGGCGCCTTGGTACTTGTCTTGTCTTCAGTCTCGCCCATGATCTCTCCCTCGATATCTCGTTTCCATTTTAGGTCACCGCTCCCGGGTTACTTCGGCGCCGCTTCCGCTGGAGCGGGAGCGGGAGAGGGTGGGCCTGGCTCAGCCGGCGCGGGCTTCGGTCTGCTTCTCGCCTCGGGCCGTTCGGAAGCGGTGGCCGCCGGCTTGCGCGCGGCACGCTTCTCGCGCTTCAGCCGCTGCTTCTCGACGCGCTTCTGCTCGATATCGGTACGGATCGTTAGGTACTTGATCACGGCGTCGGAGACACGCAAGCGGCGCTCGATCTCCTTGGCCAGGGCAGCATTTTCCACCTCCAGTGAGTACTGAATCAGGACGTAGTAGCCCTCGCGGCAATTCTTGATCATGTAGGCCAGTCGCCGCTTGCCCCACCGATCCGTCTTGTCGATTTTCGCGTCACCCTCGGTCAAGGTACTCTGCACCTGTTCGACGGCGGCGTCGATCTCTTCGTCTTGTAGGTCCGGCTTGAGTATGAAGATCAGTTCGTAGACTCTCATTTTCCCTCTGTTGATCCTTGGGCGCGCCGGTTGAATACCGACATGGCCTTCGAGGCGCCTTCGGATAGGACCGACCGGACGGCGTCAGCCGCGCGTCCCAGCAGATCCTCCAGTTCCTTCATTTCACCGCGACGAAAGGGCCGCAAAACGTACGCTGCCCCATCATCAACCTGATGGCCGGGACCAATGCCCAGCCGTAGACGGGTGAAGTCACTCGACCGGACCGAACCGATCACCGACTCCACCCCGTTGTGCCCCCCGGCCGAGCCGCGCTCGCGTATGCGAAGCGTGCTCCAGGGGAGCGCCAATTCGTCATAAACCAGCAGCAAGCATCCGGGGTCGAGCTGGTACTTGTCGAGCAGCACTTTGACCGGACCGCCACTGCGGTTCATGTACGACAGCGGCTTGGCCAACAACACCGGCTTGCCGCTCACTTCACCTTGTCCGACCAGCGCATTGCCTTCGCGCCGGCCGAACCGGATTCCTTCTTCTTCCGCCAACCGATCGAGCGTTAAGAAGCCCAAGTTGTGCGGCGTCAGCTCATACTTGGGGCCGGGATTCCCGAGCCCCACAATGAGATACTCCGGTTCCCGCCGCACCGCCGAGGAGCCGCCCGACTTCGGCAACGAACCCGCCGAACCCGGCGCGCGCAAACGCTCCAGCCAGCGCCAGACGGCCATGACTCATCACGCTCCGGCCCTCTAGTCCCTCTCCTTGCGCTTGTCCTGGCCCTTCTCCCTGTCCTTGTCTTTCTCGTCCTCGCCCTCCTCGGCTCCGGGCTCGGCTCCCTCGGCACCCTCAGCGCCCTCGGCCACGACACCTTCCTCGGCCTCCGGCTCCTCTTCTTCGATTACCTTCGGTGCGATGACGTGCATCAAGACGCGATCGGGCTGGCTCAGGATGGTCACGTCTTCGATCGCGTCGAGGTCCTTGACACGAACCACGTCTCCGATCTCAAAATCCGTGACGTCGATGGGAATCGTCCGCGGAACCTTCAACGGCAGGGCGCGCAACTCGACCTCGCGCGAGACGATCTCATCGAGCGCACCTTGCTCGCGGACACCTAGGGAGACGCCCACGATCTCGATCGGCACCATCACGTCGACCGTCTTCTTCAGGTCCACGCGAAGCAGATCCACGTGCAGCAGGTGGCCCTTGAGGGGGTCGATTTGCCAGTCCGACGCCAACACCGAAGCCTTTTCGTTGCCAACGGTCAGGTTAACGATTTGGTTGTGGCCCGAGGGCGACTGCAAGATACGGGTGATGTGCGCGGTGTCGATGGTGATCGCGATCGAGTCCTTCCCGAGCCCGTACACGACCGCGGGAAGCCTACCGGCCACGCGCAGACGGCCGGCGGCGCTCTTGCCGCGCTCATCCCGCACCTGGGCATCCATCTCAATCTGTTGTTGCATGGCGAAACTCCTAGCGGCTCACACAAACAGCCGGCTGATCGAGGTCTCCTCGTGAATCGATTCAATCGCCTGCGCCAGCAGCGGCGCCACACTTAACTGACGAATCCGCCCGCACTGGAGCGCTTCGTCCCGCAAGGGGATCGAGTCGGTGACGACTAACTCGGTGAGGGATGACTTACTGATTTTCTTCAGCGCCGATCCGGAAAGCACGGGGTGCGTGCAGCAGGCGTAGACGGCGGCCGCGCCGTGCTCGAGCAACGCACCGGCGGACTTGACCAGCGTACCCGCCGTGTCGACCATGTCGTCGACGATCATGCAGGTGCGTCCCTTCACGTCGCCGATGACGTTCATCACGTCGGCGACGTTAGCCTGCTCGCGGCGCTTGTCGATGATGGCGAGTTGCGCATCGAGACGCTTGGCGAACGCCCGTGCGCGTTCCACGCCGCCGGGATCGGGCGAAACCACCGTGAGGTTTTCCAACCCAAGCGTGGTGATATGGTCCACCATCACCGGCGTTGCGAAGAGATGATCGACGGGCACGTCGAAGAAGCCCTGGATCTGTGCGGCGTGAAGGTCGAGTGCGAGGATGCGGTCGGCGCCGGCGGTGACGAGCAGGCTGGCGACCAGCTTGGCCGAGATCGGCACGCGCGGCTTGTCCTTGCGGTCTTGGCGGCCGTAGCCGTAATAGGGCAGCACCGGCGTAATGCGCTTGGCCGAGGCGCGGCGGAGCGCATCCATCATGAGCAACAACTCCATGAGGTGGTGATCCACCGGCGTCGAGGTCGACTGGATGACGAAGACGTCAGCGCCACGCACGTTCTCTTCGACTTGTAGCCAGATCTCGCCATCGGAAAACCTCTTCAACATGCAGTCGGCTACCGGAACACCGAGATGTTGGCAGATGTCCTGGGCCAACTTCGGGTTGGCGCTCCCGGTAAAAACCTTCAGCCGATCACGATTCATCGTTGTTGCCAACTGCGGTGCAGCCAAAGTGCTTCCTCACAGCGCAATGCCCAGTCTGTTCGCCTCCACCTGTTCGGCGGGAAACGCGCTCCCCGAGTCAACCCCCGACCCTTGAAGAGACGCTTTCGGGTCCGCTCAATCCCACAATCGGCGATACGCTCGACGGCTTAATGTTCGGGCGAGAAAAGCCTCGCCGGGAAGGGTGGCCAAACCGCGCCGCGCTTTCTCCGCAAGAGTCCGGTCGGGGAACAGCCCGAACACGGCTGATCCGCTGCCGGACAGCATCGCTTGAGAAGCACCGAGCTGTACCAAGCGATTCTTCCCTGCTTCGATCTGGGGAAATTGCTGGAAGATTACTTCTTCGAAGTCGTTTTCGAAAATCCCTGGCAGGTCTCCTGTGAGATCTTGCGCCTCGCCCAGCTCAGAGACACAAATCCCTGAGCCGAAGCCTCTTATGATATGGAGCTTGTCGCCGGGTGTCAAACGCGGGCGCTTGCGGGCGAGGGCGCGATAGGCGTCGGCGGTGGGGATTTTCACCTCCGGCGTCCAGATCACGATCCATCGCAGCGGCAACTCTGGCAGAGGGTATACCTCCTCGCCACGGCCCACGCCCACGGCTGTGCCCCCAACAAGGAAGAAAGGCACGTCGCTTCCGAGAGTGGCGGCGATCTCGAAGAGCAGGTGCGCATCCGGGGCGGGCCGCAACAGCCGCCCGAGTGCCCGCAGAACGCCCGCGGCGTCGCTCGAACCGCCTCCCAACCCCGCGCCGTGAGGGATGTGTTTTACCAAGTCGATCCGCACCCGGCCACGCCAGGGTCCGGCTGCGAGCAAGTCGCGGGCGGCGCGGGCCGCGAGGTTGTCGTCGTTGGAGAGTTCGGCCTGATTGCAGAGGATTGTGACGCCGCCGCGGCCGCGCGGTGAGTACGTAACGCTCAGCCGGTCCGCAAGCGAGATGGTTTGAAAGACCGTGCGTAGTTCGTGGAACCCGTCCGGGCGGCGGCCGAGCACTTTGAGGCCAAGGTTCACCTTGGCCGGCGCGCGGCCCGACAAAGTGGGCATGCTACTCGTGATACTGCAAGAGCGAGAAAACCTCGTATCCGTCGAGCTTGTCCCGCCCGTTGAGGAAGGTCAGCTCGACCGCAAACGCCAGTGCGGTGACCTCGCCGCCGAGCTGCTCGATCAGCCGGCAGGTGGCGGCCGCCGTGCCGCCGGTGGCGAGAAGATCGTCCACGACGAGCACCTTCTGGCCGGGCTCGATCGCATCGCGATGGACTTCCAACGTGTCCTCGCCGTACTCGAGCTCGTAGCTCACTTGCACGGTTTCGGCGGGCAGTTTATTGGGCTTACGCACAGGGACGAAGCCCGCGTTGAGCTGCTTGGCCATGGCCGCCCCGAAAACGAAGCCCCGCGCCTCGACGCCCACGACGAGGTCGGGACGGTCGCTCTCGAAAGGGGATGACATCTCGCGCAGCATCAGGTTCAAGCCGGCGGCATCGCGGAGCAACGTAGTGATGTCGTAGAACAGAATCCCCGGCTTGGGGAAGTCAGGCACTTCGCGGATGAGCTTCTTGAGCTCCGCTTCGACACTTGACGGGTTGCCCGCGAATTCTTGAGTCGGCATAAGTCTGTTTCTATCCTTCAGTACTCGATTCTAAACCCCGAGTCGCTTCTGTGGTCCGGGGTCGGTTCCTGATCGGTCTCCCGCTGCTCCACGGAGTCCACGCGGGAGAACGACGGCCCGGCCCATAGATGCTGCTCCAAGCGGTCGAGTTGCTCGGGGCCGCCCACCGCATAGATCTCGACGGTGGAGTCGGCGCGGTTCTTGACGTACCCGGCCAAGCCGAGGTCGCGGGCCGCCCGCTCGACGAAGTAGCGAAAGCCGACGCCCTGCACCCGGCCATGGACGATGTACATTCTAGCCGATCGTGGGTTGGCCATTTGCGACGAAGCGCGAGATTGTGGGGCAAACGGCCGACATGTCGACCGCTACTGAAAACGAATGGAGCGAGCCATCCGGTCGAAGGCGGGCTGGAGGCGGTCGTAGTGTTTCTCGGGCGCGACGAACACCATGTAGAAGATGCCTTGCGGACGCGCCACGGTGAGCAGCATCTCCCTCTCCGTTCCGCCGTAGGGGGACGGCCCCGTCAGGCCCACGACGAGGCCACGATTCCCCGCGACGTCTATCTCCCGTGGGGCAATCGCGGCCCGCAGGTTGGGGTTGACCTCTTGCATCTGCTGCAACAATTCCCAGGTGGCGTTGAGCAGGTCCGTGCGATGGCGTGGGCGGTAGTGGCTGACAACCGCCCCGTAGCCGATGCCGCCGCCACCGCCGGCCGTGCGCACGATGCCGTTGTCAGGCGCCAGGGTCACGGTGCTCGAAGATTGATCGCCGAAGGCCTTCCAAGTCGAGGGCAACTCCAGCGAGAACGTGCTGCCCTCGATCCGCCGGAAGGCGCCCACGTCCGGCGAAGGGGGTGCGGAGCCGGCGGCGACCTCCTGGTGCTGCGGCTTCTTTGGCGGCGGCAGTTGAGCGACAAGCTGCTTGGAGCGCGGGAAGCGTCCACTGGCATAGCCGTAGTCCGCGGGCGGAAAGGCTTCCATCTCGGCCCGCACCAGGCGTACCCGATTGCCGGGGCTAGGGTGCGACGACAGCAGCGCCGGCGGACGCGGCCCGCCCTGCTCTTCGAGCTTGGCGAAGAAGTCGGCCATCTCGACAGGGTTGAACCCTGCACCGGCCATGATGCGAGCACCGAGTGCGTCGGCCTGCTTCTCGGCGCTCCGGGAGTATTTCATGATCAGCGCGTTCAAGCCCAGCCCCAGGCCGATCTGTCCCGCCTGCGACCACACCGACTGCTGACCCATGACGGCCCCGGCAAGCACCGCCGGCAGTTGAATCATCTGCGCCTTGGACGCCTGGCTGGTGCCGTGACGTAGGGCGACGTGGGAGACTTCATGCGCCAACACGCCGACGAACTGGCCTTCAGTCGAGGCTGCCTTGAGCAGGCCCGAGTGCACGAAGATGGGTCCGCCGGGCAGGGCGAAGGCATTGATCGAACCTTCGTTGATGAGCGTGAACTCGTAGGGGTACTCGCCTGCCTGCGGTTGCTGGGCGAGCCGTGCTCCCAGGTCTCGAATGTAGCGTTGGAGGTCTTGATTGTCGACGATTTCAACCTGCTTGCGAATTTCTCCGGCGGCCTCCCGTCCCAGTTCGACGTCCTGCTGTTTTGAGAAGACGTTGTAGCCCGGTCTGAGGGGATCGCCCGGCTGCCGGGCGGCGCAGGCGAGAAGCACCAGAGTCAGCGCGAGAGCCGCAGTTTTGGTTCGCATGGCATCATCCTAGCCGCCGGGGAGTCGGTGCGCAAGAAACCGGGCCTGGAACGCAAGCGACAGAGCCGCGGGTGTAAACCCGCGGGCCCGCGCCGGCGGGCGTGGAAACTCTCGCAACGCTCAATCCACCGCTCTGTATCCACTGGCGCGGCTCGTCGAACCCCTGCGCGGGCCGTGCCCGCGCGCCCGCAGGTTCACACCCGCGGCTCTGTCCTTGCGCGGCGAGCTCCTTCAAGCGAGCAGTTCCTACACGCTCTGCGGCGAAGGGACGTAAAACTTTCCAGCTCCTTCGGCGATCAGATAGCCGGAAACCCCCGAAAACCGACCGTTTTGGCTTTGGCCCCGTTGTTGCTAAACACAACCACGTGGATAGCATCGGTCAACTGGTTCTGGCAAGCTTGGTCTTAGCCGCGTCGTTCGGCTTCGCGCTGGCCCTACAGTGGGGCGTGCTGCGAGCGCTCGTGCGCGTCGTGGCCCCGGGCGTCCGCCGGGAGCCGGTGGAACCGGAGAAGCCACGCTAGACTCGTCCACTGAGTCAGGCCCTGCAGGGAGTACCCGTCGGACCACGGGAACGCCTCCATCCCTGCGGGGCCTTTTTCTGTCCCGCGGGTGAGGGGCGCAAGCCTGGGTTTCTCACCACGTGGCGAGGCGAAGTGCGTGAGAAGGTTGTCAGGACGAGGCGCGAGCCGCTTGGCGCCCTGGCCTGTGTGAGGTTGTGGTGTACTGGACGTACATCGAGCACGGCAAGCAAGCGCAACGAAGTCATGGCGGCCTTACCGCGCACGTCGGACGTCAGGTGGTGAGAAATCCAGGCTAGGTGCCGCCGTTACTTGCGCGCACCGCGCCGGGGCTTCTTGACGCGCGACTGCCGCAGCTTCTTGGGTTTGCGTTTGGGTTTCGAGATGGCGAAGGTACCGCTGCCCAGGTTCTCCGCCTTGTAGGTTTTGTCATTTTCCGCCATAGCACTTGTCTGACTCGTATTCTAGCCCAACTTGACTTTGCGCCGCGCTTCAGGCCATCACTCAGAGCGCGTAGCGCGGATCTCGGTCTTGAGATCCGCGGGTTGCTCTCACCGCCGGTGGGGGAAGGGAAGGCCTTAAGTTTCCCAATGTAACTGAGTTGACGCATGAACATGCCAATTTCTCTGGCACAGGCGGTCGAGACGCTTTCGAGTACACTTCCCTTGTGGGCAAGTTCCCTGCAAACGGATCTGGTTTGTACGACATGGCCGGAAACGTTTGGGAACGGACTGCGGACTGGTATGAGCCGGACTACTATGCGAATTCACCGACCGAGGACCCGCCAGGCCCCGAGACTGGGGACTTCCGGGTCCTGCGCGGTGGTTCGTGGGAGGGGGTCCAGGGGGCGAAGCCCCCTGGGAGAAAAGTTTCTGAGTTTTGGCACGCACCCAGACATCCGTCCAGCAAGAGCCGGCTCAGATCGTTGGCAAAGCCTACGACCTAACCCTTTGGATTCTTCCCAAGACGGAGAAGTTCCCGCGCTCCTACCGCCTGAGTGTGGGTGACCGCCTTGTCTCCAATGCTTTGGATTTGTTGTTGAACGTTGTAGAAGCAGCGTATGCGGTTGAGAAGGGTGATTTGCTAAGCAAGGCAAGTTTCAAGGCCAATGCGCTCCGCTACTTGTTGCGACTCTCGAAAGACCTCCGGCTTGTGTCGGTCGATTCCTACGCTCACGCTACCGAGCGCGTCGACGAAATCGGCCGTATGATTGGCGGCTGGCAGCGGTCGACCTCTAAGAAAAAATGAAGCGCCACGGCAGGCTCTGGCCCGGGCTGGTTTCGTTTGCGAATTTGCTGGCGGCAGCTCGCCGAGCCGCGGCCGGCAAACGGTCTCGGCCCGACGTCGCATTCTTCTTGATGAATCTGGAAACGGAACTATTCGGCTTGCAACGCCAACTGACCCAAGGTACCTATGCACCGGGTCCCTATCGAACGTTCCGAATTTATGAACCCAAACCTCGGATGATCTCCGCGGCGCCGTTCCGCGACCGGGTCGTGCATCATGCACTGACGCAGATGTTGGAGCCGCTTTTCGAGCGGCGTTTCACCAAGGATTCGTTCGCCTGCCGTTGCGGCCTTGGGACACACCGCGCCTTGGAACGGGCAAAGCTCGGAGCGAAGAAATATCGTTTCGTCCTGAAGTGCGACATCCGGAAGTACTTTCCGTCGATCGACCACGAGATTCTGATGGGTCTGTTGTGTCGCGTGGTGAAGTGTAAGCCGACGCTGGAGTTGGCCGGCACGATCATCGCCGGCTCGAATCCGCAGGAGTCCGTCATGGCCTATTTCCCCGGCGACGATTTGTTCACGCCTTGGGAGCGCCGGCTTGGCCTGCCCCTGGGGAACCAGACCTCGCAGTTCTTCGCCAACGTCTATCTGAATCCGCTGGACTACTTCGTCAAGCACCAGTTGAAACCAGGAGTCTATGCTCGCTATGTCGATGACTTCCTGCTGTTCGGAGATTCGAAGCGGGACTTGAACGAAATGCGCTCGGAGATCGAAGCGCTCTTGTGCAACCTGCGGCTGAACCTACATCCGCGCAAGAGCCGCGTCTACCGATGCCGAGAAGGCGTGACGTTTCTGGGCTGGCGGGTGTTTCCCGACCGTGCGCGGCTGGTGCGAGGCAACCTGGTTCGCTTCCGGCGACGGATGCGCCGGCTGCAACAAGCCTACGGTGAGAACTTGATCCGGCCGGAGGAGGTCCAGCAAAGAGTTCGAGCGTGGATTGCCCATGCCGCTCACGGGGACACCTGGGAGCTGCGAAGGCAACTGCTCGGGCAGTTCGCGTTTCGAAGGGGGTGTGCGGTCTAACGGGTCGTCCGCGGTGGCTCGTGGAACAACAAACCGACGAACCTGCGGGTGTCGAATCGCAACAGGAACGATCCGGGCAACAGGAACAACAACATCGGGTTCCGTTGCGCCCGGGATGTGGAGCGGAGGCTTCGGCTTCCGTTGGCGAGAGCCGCGGCGATCACGGTCGCCGCGGGGGTGCCATTCTTCACTTCCGGACCGCGCTCCCGACGTGGGCGCTGCACCCGGCCCGCGTCAAATACGAACCGAGCCCCGGCCCTGGAGTAACGACTCCGCGAAACTTGGCCGGGGCCTAGTTCATTTAGCAAGGCGGTCGAAGCCCTTTTTGGGTGCGACCAAGACTGACAGCCCTGAGTGAGTCACAGGAATTCATAAATAGTTTTCGTAGCCTTTTCAGCCACTTGCCCCTTGACCTAACCCGCAACCCTTCGATGTGCATGTTAGCCTGATAACGGAAACGACCGGTGCGGACAGATCGCCGGACCAACACGACCGTTTCCTGGCCAGGCAGTTTCGATGTTGCTCTCCGATAAGAAGTAGAGCGATCTTCCCCCGCGGGCGGCAGCTCCTGACGCAATCGGTTAGGTGAGGACCGTCCGTTCAAGCCTGCTCTTTCGCTCCTATCTTGGGCGGGCCGCTGAGGTTGACCGAGACGGGAGCCAGAGGGCCCTCTTTTTTTGAACAGAGCCGTGACCGTCAGTACCTACAGAGTGAAATCCTTGCCCAGCTTGGCAGAAGATTCCAGAGCCGAGGACAGAGGCGCGGGTGGGAACCCGCGCGCTCCCTCAATGCCCCACCGCTGTCCGGTCCGCCACGAAGTCCCTTTTGGGTTCCGGCTCGTCCGGGTCAGGGAGCGGTCCGGCACGGACAACCTTCGACCCTGGATGCTAGAGCCGAACTACGCCCGACCGCCCGAATCGAGCCCAGACCGCAAGGGACCGCAAGGGGCGTGCGATGCCTCAGCTTCGTCAATCCAGCGCCAGTCAACCAACACCCCGGCGCAACCGTCAGTCACATGCCTCTTTACGCCCGAAACTCACGGCCCCAGCCCTCCCCGGCACAACCAAAACCCACAACCGTCCCATTTCGTTCCATCTCGTACCACTCCAGGGTCGAACCGGGCTGTCTCGGAAGTGATGGGGGCCTCGAGGAAACCGCTCCCTGACCCGGGCGAGCCGGAACCAAATGGGTTTCTCTGCCGCACCGGACGGGACGCGGAGCCTCGAGGAGCGCGCGGGTTTACCCCCGCGCCTCTGTCCCGGCTCTAGAATTTTCTGCCAGGGTTGTCTAGAAATCATGTGCATAGGTACTTACGGTCACGGCTCGGTTGGTACAGGTAGTTTAAGCGACCACAGATTTGCGGCCGCGCCGCTCTGCACCGTGCCGCTCTATACTGGGAGAATGCTGCTCCGCTGGACTGCATCGGGGCGCGCTTTTTTGGAGGAGGAACGCACACCATGTCACCCGAACAAGCCAAGATGATGTCGGAGTTTTTTCTTTCTGTCATCCAGCACGAAACGCAGACGAACAAAAAAATCATCGCCGCGGTCCCTGAAGACAAGAGCGGCTATCGGCCGCATGAGGACTCGCGCAGCGCTCTGGAGATTGCCCGCCATATGGGCTCGAGCGACGTGTGGTTTGCCAACGCCGTGGCCGACGGCGAGTTCCCCATGCCCGACGGGTCGGCCGAAACCTCCGTCACGACGATCGCCGACGCCGTCAAGATCTACGACGACCAGTTGACCGCGGCACTCGAGCGGGTGAAGGCGATGAGCGGCGAACAATTAGCCGCGAACGTCAGCATGATGGGCGCCTTTAACGAGCCGGCGGTGATCTATTTGTCGTTTTTGATCCGCCACACCGTGCATCATCGCGGGCAGCTTTCCGCGTACCTGCGGCCGATGGGCGCGAAAGTGCCGTCGATCTACGGCGGCAGTGCGGACGAGCCGTTCCAGATGCCCCCGAGTAGCTGAGCACAAGTGGGGGCCCCAGCTCACACTCAGAGCCGCGAGCGTTAGTTAGCTCGCGTTGAGGTGCTTCAAACTGGCGACAGGGTGGCGCGCACCGAACTCGATCGTTGGATGCAAGAGATCAACGCGGGCTCACGCCCGCGGCTCTGAGTGGCAGCTTGCAGCTTCCGACTGTGTAGACCGAGCACCATGCAGATCAACCGCCGAACCCTACTCAAAACCTCTCTTGCCGCGGCTCTGCCGCTACGCGGCGGGGCCTTCCCCACCGCTGCCAAGAAGAAAGTCGTTCCCGATTACGAGAAGCCGCTGTTCAACCTCCAGGCGGCCTCGAAGTCACCGGTCAAGATCGCTTCGATCGAGCTGTTGCGTAACGGTCGCTACCACTTCGTCCGTGCACGGTCCACCGACGGCGCTGAAGGCGTCTGCCGCACCAAGCAGATCGAAGACTACGTCCCGATTCTGCTACGGCGCGTGATCCCCCACTACCTCGGCCGCGACGCGCGCGACCTCGAAACCCTGGTCGACGAGGTCTACATCAAGAACTACAAGATGGCCGGCCAGGCCTTTTGGTGTCCGGTGGCCTACGTCGAGCAGAGCCTGTTCGACCTGCTCGGCAAGGTGGCGGGCAAACCGGCGGGCGAATTGATGGGCGGCGTACGGCGGAAGGAGATCCCGGTTTACCTGTCGGGCTCGGCGCGCGAGCTCACCGCCGAAGGGGAAGTCGACATCTATGTCCGCGGCGTCGAGCGCACGGGCGCCAAGGCCGTCAAGTTCAAGATCGGCGGCCGCATGAGCCGCAACCTCGACGCCTATCCCGGCCGCACCGAAACGATGATGAGGCTTGCGCGCAAGAAGCTAGGCGACGACATCATCATCTACACCGATGCCAACGGCTCCTACAACTCACAGGAGGCAATCGAAGTCGGCCGCATGCTCGAAGACCTCAACGTCGGCTTCTTCGAGGAGCCCTGCCCGTGGGAGGAACTCGGCGAGACGCAACGGGTGGCCGAAGCGCTGAGGATGCCCGTCGCGGCGGGCGAGCAAGACGCCAGCCTATGGCGCTTCCGGTGGATGATCGACAACGGCGTGATGGACATCGTCCAACCCGACCTCAACTACAACGGCGGCTTCATCCGCGCGGCGCGGGTCGCCCGCATGGCGCGCGAGGCGAACATGAAGATCGTTCCCCACAACACGCAGACCGGCGCCGCCGCGGTCAACATGTTGCAGTTCGCCTCGGCCATCCCCAACATTGGCCCTTATATGGAGTTTCCCTGGCGCCGTCCCCACCAGCCGGTGTCGTGGTACTCGCCGAACTTTGTGGTGAGGAACGGTGTGGTCAAGATGCCCGCGACGCCCGGTCTCGGCGTCCAGATCGACCCCGACTTCCTGGCCAAGGCTGAAGTCGTCCGCTAGTCCGACCCGCTCCTTGAAGCGCGATAGCAAGTTTTGCTATATCCTGTTATCAGGACCGACGCACGCTCAGCGTGAGGTATCACAAACCGATGAATGTTTCCCTTACACCGGAGTTGGAACGACTCGTCAGTGACAAGGTGCAGACCGGCATGTACCAAACGGCCAGCGAGGTCGTCCGAGAGGCCCTACGGCTGCTCAAGGAACACGACGAATGGAAGCTCGAGCGACTCCGCAGCGACGTGCACGCCGGCCTTGAGCAGATAGAACAGGGCGACTACACCGAGCACACCGGTGGGGCTATGCAGGGCCTCGCCCGGGACATCAAGCGCCAGGGCCGGCGGCGGCTCACCGCCAAGCGCACTAAGACATCTGCTTGACGAGCCGGCTTCGACTGTCCCGCAAGGCCCGCGCGGACCTTGACGAGATCTGGGTCTATGTGGCCCGGCAACAGAGTTTGGAAGCGGCCGATCACCTGATCGACTCCATCATGGAGCGTTTCTCGCTCCTTGTCTCGACACCCGGCATGGGCCGCCGACGAGAGGAGATGGGCTCGGGTGTGCGCAGCTTCCCGGTTGGCAACTACGTCATCTACTATCGGCGGACGAAGGGCGGACTGCGTATCTCCCGGGTGTTGCACGGCGCCCGAGACGCTGGAAGGTTCTTCGGCTAGCCGGCGGGACCACTCATGGCTTGCCAGCCTGGGCGATCGGTGCCGGACCGTCACTCGACAACGTTCGCCGTCAGAACGAGAAACAGCCCGCGGATCGACCCCTGCACGCTGGTCTTCCCGACGACGACCGTCTTACCTTCAAGGACATCCACTTCTGAGCGGATTTCGACTTCCTCGTATCGTACCTGTCCGGTGTCTGTATACACGGGCACTCGTACGGTAAGGATGAGATCTCCGAGCACGATGAGATGCTTGTCTTGCCGTTCAAGCACGTCGATGACGCGCACGTGAAAGCTGTAAGTGGTCAACTCGCGGCTCACACCCGGTATGCCGGGCAAGAATCCCTTAGTCGAAGTCCGATGTTGGGTTCTTACTCGTAGAGAACCCGTCTCGAGTAGTTGGAAACTCCGGTATGGGAACTTGCCCTTGAGTTCCTCAACCACACTCCTCAGCCGATCGTTGCCGGTCACCTCCGATGCCGTTGGTTCACCCCCGGCGCCCAACAGGTGGAACAGGATTTCGACATTCTCCGACCCCTGCTCTGAAATACCTCTGCGCGGAACATCGAGTTCCCGGATGGCTTGCTCAGCGGCGGCCACGGCATCGGGTTCACCCGAGATGCTAATGACCGGCAGCCCCCTGCTATATCTGATCTTCACAGCGGGACCGCTCAGGAGCCCCTGCGCCTGGCTGGGGTCGATGTGCCTTAGCTCGACGATCCTAGTGATATGAGCGACCTGCGGCGTTTTCTTTTCCTCCGCCGCCGGTTTGGACTCGCTTTCCTGAGCCACGAGGGGTAGAGTCGAAGCCCAGGTTCCGAGCGTGACCACTACGAGCGGCAGAAGACCGCGAATCATTTGGTTCGTCATGGCTAATCTCCGTTCTCGTCGAGCATCCAATAGATCTCGATGTTCGGGTTGTCACTGGCGACCCGAAGCAGATGCTGCTCCGACTCACCGCCTTCAGGGTCTGTCACGGGGACCGTCACCAGTTCGTAGCGTGGCCGCTCCGGTGGCGTGGCAGGCTCCTCGGTTTCTTGTTGGACGGGCTCGGTTTGCAGCTGCCCCTGCGTTGCGGGCATTGGATCGGTGGCCTCTACTACCCCGAGCCTAGGCTGCAGCACATTCACCTCCGCCACAACAGCCACGGTTGCTTGGGCCTGGATGTCGTTGCTCGGCGGTGCGCCCGGATCGTCAGGCTCCGGCGCAGGTTGTGTCGCCGGCGAGTTCGGCACCGCTGCGAGCCCAGACTGGTTTCCGCCGGCCGGGGACGCCAATGGGCCGCCCGGCGGCCGAGGCCCCGTATACCACCACGCCAGCCCGACGGCAACCACGAAACCCGCTGCCAGGACCGCAAATCGCGTCCAATTCGACCGCAGGCCGAGCCACCACACGAATCGCCCACGCCGCGTACCGGCCTCGGCTTCAAGCCGTTCGACTACACTCGCCCGAACGGCCTGCAATTGGGCGACATCCAACGGCTCGCGATGCAGAGCCTGCAAGCTTTGCCGGCTCTCGTCGAGCCCGTCAGCGAACAGCCGGCAGCGCGGACAGCAATCGAGGTGCGCCTGGAGCGCGGGCCGATCCGCCTCGGGCAGGTCGCCTCCCACCTCGAGCGCGATCTGTGGTTCGAGATCGTGGCAGTTCATTTCCGCTCCTTCAGCCGGCGTTCCCGCTCGGCCCTGAGCTTGATCCGCGCCCGACTGATCTGCGATCGCACGGTGGTTTGCGACGAGCCGAGCACCTCCGCCACCTCCGCCGTCGATAGCCCTTCGAGGTCGCGGAGCACCACCGCCGCGCGCTCCTTCTCCGGCAGCCCCGCCAGCGCCTCGGTCATGATCCATCTCTCCTCGGCCTGCGCGACCTCGTCGAAAGGGTCGGGGGAGTCGGCCCGCGGTTCCACGGGCGGCACGCGCGCACCCATCTCCTCGAGCGACAGCGTCGGGTTCCGTTGCCGCCGCCGATGGACGTCGCGGCAAACGTTCACCGTGATCCGATACAGCCAAGTCGCGAAGTCGCGCCGCTCGTCGAACCGACGCAAATGCCGGAAGAGCCGCAGATAGACTTCCTGCGCGGCATCTGCCGCGTCCTCAGGCCGGGCGAGCAGCCGCAGCGCCGTGCGCAGCACCCGCCGCTCGTGCAAGAGGATGAGTTGTTCGAACGCGGCAAGGTCATTCTCGCGGGCGCGCCGAATCAGCCGGACGATCTCCTCGCTCGGCTCGTCCTCTCGGCGGGCCATCTCGATCGCTACAAGATCAAAGCCTGTTGCGTCCACGAGAGTCGGCTCAGTCGGCTCGCAGAGTACACGAATCAACGTCCTATAGATGTATACTCCACCGGACGCGGTTTCGTTGATACTCGTTTTCGAGAAAGTTGAGGCGGTCCTCGACGCCGTGCGAAATCACCCGCGCGTACGTGGCGTGGATAGACCGTTAGGGTCGATCGAACAAGCTGTGGTTGCTGGCCGCTTGCTCGCACTTCAGGCAGCGGAAGAAACGCTGACCAGCTTGGCATGGCTGGTCGGTTCGGGCACGGTTTCGCCGAATTGGCGAAGGGTCTCGATGTGCCCCTGGATGGCCTCGCGAATATTACGTTCGGTGTCTTCCAGTGTTTTGCCTGTCGTGATACAGCCGGGGAGGTCCGGCACGTACGCCGACCAATTGCTGCCGGCTTGTTCGAAGACAACGGCATACGTCATGCTATTTCTTCTCTTCCAGGCCGGCAGCTCGAAGGATCGATTTCAACGTTCCTTCACGCACGTCATCCCCGGGATGTCCCGGGATCGTGACGACATTGGGCTTCGAAGGGTGTTTGAAATGCCGGTGGCTGCCGGTTGTTCTCACGTGATTCCACCCATCCGATTCCACGAGGCGGATCAAGTCCCGCACCTTCACTCGCTTTCATTCTAAGCCCGACGCGCAAGCAAGTGCGGAGCTCGGATGGGGCGCCAGTCCGCTCGGCGGCCACCACCCATCCGTCTTGCGCGTTCATCTGGTTCCACGGCGCTTTCGGTGCACGCCAGGCGAAACCCGATTCGTGCTTGACATACACTGTTACCGATGTCCCGGTCAATCAACAGAATCGGCTCGCCCGTGCAGGCGGGAAGGACCCCATGAGCACGGTACGCGTATCCACCTTTGACGGGCCTGGGACCAGAGCCCGCATCGAGACCGTTCCACGGCCTCAGATCCCCGACAACGCGGCGCTGATTGAGATCGGGTTCTGTGGCGTGTGCGGCACGGACATCCACATCCTGCGAGGACACTGGCCGAAGCCCCTGCCCTGGCCTTTCACGCTCGGTCACGAGTTAGCCGGGGTGATCGTGGAAAAGGGTCCGGCTCTCGAGGCGGATTTCATGGGCCGGCCGCTTACCGTCGGCAGCAAAGTGATGCTGCCGCCTCTGATGCCCTGTGGCGAGTGCTACTACTGCGTGCATTACCCCACGAACGCCAACCGCTGTCTCAATCCCACCTACTATGGCCGCTACCTCCCTTTCAAAAAAGCCCCTCATCTGTGGGGCGGTTGGGCCGAAGTGGTTTACGTCGATCTCGACATGCTGCCGGCGACGAAGATCTACCGTTTACCTGATGACATGACGTTGCGGCTCGGGTCGCTATCGGAGCCGCTTACGTCCTGTGTTCGCGCGATGAACCGCGCCGGCTCCGCGGGCGGCTTTCGCGTCGGCGATACGGTGGTGATTCAGGGGTCGGGGCCCATTGGTGTGCTGGCGATCGTCGCGGCCAAGGAGATGGGAGCCGGGCGCGTGATCGTGGTCGGCGCCCCGGAGGAGCCCCGGTTGGCCCTGTGCCGGGAGTTCGGCGCCGAGGCCACGGTCAGCATCGAAATCCATACGACCCCCCAGGCCCGGATTGACACGGTGCGGCAGATCGTAGGCGGCTACGGGGCCGACTTGGTGCTCGACTGCAGCGGCCATCCTTCAGCCGGTCCCGAGGGGATCGAGATGCTACGCGACGGCGGCACCTACGTCGAGATGGGGCAGTTTACTGACGCCGGCGCCATCAAGACCAACTGGCATCGTTTCTGTGTCAAGGACGTCAACCTGTTGGGCAGTTGGGCTTTCACGGCCAACGACATTCCTTTGGCGATTGACATGCTCGACCGAGCGCGCGACCGTTATCCGTGGTCCGGCATGCAGACCTGCTTTCCATTCAGCGAGCAAGGCATCATGGAAGCCATCGAAAGCGCCATGGCCATGCGCAGTGTCAAGGCGACGATCGTGCCGAACGAAAGCCTTGGCTGACGCGGAGCGCCGGCTACCGGCTTGGTGGTGGCGGCGGAGGTGGCTCGGGGGCTTCGGTGTCGCCGGGCAGAGGAGCGCCGCCGCCGGTGGGCGCGGGCGCGCCGCCGCTTCCGGTCGAGCGGCCGATGCGATTCCAGATGTAGGCCAAGGTGCGCGCCATGTTATCGGCAAGCTCAACGGCCTTGGCCTTGTCGACGCCCGCTTTAGCGAGCGGTGCGTCGCGGTAGACGGTGAGGCTTTCGCCCTCGCCGACTGGGATCTCATCGTTGCTCGGCAGCAGCCGATGGGCCACGCTAACAAGGCCCTCGTCGACGAGCACGGTGGTCGTTTCGTTCTCGTCGACTTGGACGTCGAAGGTCGTGCCGCGAACCGAGATCACGGCGGTGGGCGTAAAGATGCGGTTGCGGTTTGGCCGTCCGCCGAGTTTCTGGATATGGATCTTGACGCGTCCGAGGAAGAGGTCGAGCAAGTCGCCTAGGCTGCCAGGGTTCTTGCGGAACACCACGTGCGAGTCGGGGAAGACAAAAAAGATGCTGCCGTCGGCGACCTGCAGTTCAGCAAAGCCGTCGTCACCGGTGACGATGGTCTCGCCGACGCGGACGGTCTGATCGGCGAACAGGGCCCAGGGTTCGGCTCCACGCAGGACAGAGACCTGCCCTTCGGCCGCGACGACGCGCGCGGCATCTCCCTCGAGTTCCTGCGCCGGGAGACTGCCGGCGGCGATCAGACAGGCGAACAGGGACAGGACAATCCCGGCCTGCGGTGGCTTGAAGCGCACCATGGCGTCCCTCTAGTATGCACACGGGGGGCCGCTGCCGCCATAGGTCTTTGTCTTACGACTAACGTCTCCAAGAGGGGTGGCGATCTGGGCGTTTTCAATCCTGCGCAGGCATCGGAACTCGGTGGTTGTTGCCTCGCTGGATCTGGCTGGGGCAGCGCACTGAGCACCTACAACTTTGAAACAGAAGGCAGTTACGGCGACGGGGTGTAGCGTGCCCCGCCTCCACGCGGGCTGACCGACGCTCCGGGAATGTCCGCGAACCGCAGTCCATGCACATGCCGCATGCCCACGCGCGCGGGCCAAGGCAGCAATGGATTCCTGACTGTACGGTGGCCGCGCTGAGTCGCTTCTGCGTGCGGACTGTGTCGAACCGACACACCCCCCGCTACGGGCTCGGGCTCTGAGTCAAAGGATGGACTCGCGGACCTTGCCACTGCGGCGCGTACCAAGTCGCCTCGCCCAGGCGGTTATAGAGCGTAAACTCTCCGCCCAATAGCCCCGATTTCAATTCACCAATGACCACACCTTTTGGATCTACTAACTGGAACTCCTGGGCCTTCACGATGGCGGGCACGGCTGTGGGCGATTGACCCTGGGCCAGAGCGGTCGCCTGGGTCCAAACGAGGTTTGAGAGCACGCCGCCGGCGAAACCGGCGAGTAGGGCCGCAGTCACCGGCCCGAGCTTCCGAATATGCATGATCGCCTCCTTCGGTGCTTAGACGTGCTGGTGGCCGCCGCGTTACAACCGTAGGTCTGAGGATCGACGTTGGCCCTTCGTCTAGGTTCGAGGGCGCCCACGTTGCTGGGAGGCTGCACCCAGCGATGCGCACGTGCGGTACCCGGTACTCGGGTCGCCACCCGCTACGGAACCGAGAGTGGGGTCAGGGGTCTGCTTCGACTTCGATCCGGCTCCGCACCTGCTCGGTCGAGAGTCCCCCTTCGGAACGCAGCTTGCGGCGGGAGCGCTCAAGAAGGTCGAGGAAATCCGGGTTGCTGCCGATGCTGAGGGAGTCCCAGTCGAGACCCTCCGCGGAAGTCAGCACGGCAACGGGTTTGCCTCCCGCGGTGAGAACCATCGGCTCTTCACCCACCTCGCCCGCATAATCGGCCAGTGGACGTTTGGCATCGGAGATTTCCAGGGTCTTCATAGCTCGATGACCTCCTCGCCGCCGGTACAGCCTCAATCGCCACTCAGAACCGAAAGACGTCCGCCTGCGTTGATAGCCCTCCACCGACCACGGCGGCCACTCCTTTGGGGTAGCAGCTCCCACCTCGGTGAAGCCGCACCCTCTTGGCCGTTACACCTCAACGCAAGCTCACGCTTGCGGCTCCAAGTCTATGTTGGCAACTCACAGGCCGACGTCGGGCCCGCCGCAAAGCGACCCAAAACCAACTCGCAGTTACGCCAGCGCCTCTTCAATCAACTTGCCGCCGTTGACGGTAGGCCGCTCAGCCCGAGCGTTGTGCAGGTAGGTCAAGTCGAGGTGATTCAACCCGAGCACATGCAGAATCGTAGCGTGGATGTCGTGGACGTGATACGGCTTCTCCACCGCGTTCAAGCCTATCTCGTCGGTCGAGCCGATGGCCTGGCCCGGCTTGATGCCGCCGCCGGCCATCCAAATCGTGAAGCCCCAGGGGTTGTGGTCGCGGCCGATGCCTTTCTCGTTGAAGGGCGTACGGCCGAACTCTCCACCCCACACGACCAGCGTCTCCTCGAGCAAGCCACGCGACTCGAGGTCGGCCAGCAGCCCCGCGATCGGCTTGTCGGACGCCTTGCACCACTTCGAGTGGTTGCCCTCGATGTCTTTGTGGGCGTCCCAGCCGCTGCCGCTGCCGCTGTAGCACTCGACGAAGCGCACGCCGCGCTCGACCAGCCGCCGCGCCAACAGGCAGTTGGAGCCGAACTTCTCCGTCTCTTCCTCGTCCATGCCGTAGAGCTTCTTGGTGGCTTCAGACTCGCTGGCCATGTCGACGGCTTCCGGCGCCGCCGACTGCATGCGATAGGCTAGCTCGTAGGCTTCGATGCGTGCGTCGAGTTCGCTCTCCTCGGGACGCGTCTCGGCGTGATGACGGTTGAGCGCGGCGAGCAGATCAAGCTTGCCGCGTTGCTGGCGGTCGCCCACGGTGTCGGGCTGCGCCAGGTTAAGGATCGGGGGCCCCTCCTGTTGAAACCGCGTTCCCTGAAAAGCGGCCGGCAGGAATCCGGAGCTCCACGTCTTGGCGCCCCCGACCACACTCTTGTAATCGGTCAGAATCACGAAACTCGGCAGGTCTTGGTTGGCCGTGCCGAGGCCGTAGGTCGCCCAGGCGCCGAGCGAGGGACGTCCCGCGAGGATCGAGCCGGTATTCATTTGCGACACCGACCCGACGTGGTTGAGGCCGTCGGCGTAGCAGGAGCGAATCACAGCCAGCTTGTCGGTGTGCTCGGCGACGTGCGGATACCAGTCCGACACCCACAGCCCGCTTTCGCCGTGCTGCTTGAAGGTCCGCTTGGTTGGCAGCAGCGTATTGCCGGCCGTCCCCATCGCCGTTACCGGACGCCCGAACGATTCGGGCATCGGCTGCCCGCCCAACTTATCGAGCATCGGCTTGGGATCGAACAAGTCGACGTGACTCGGCCCGCCTTCCATAAACAGCCAGATGACCGACTTGGCTTTCGGCGGGTGGTGGGGCTCTTTCGGAGCCAGCGAATTTGCGTGCGCTGCCGACGCTCGCGGCAGAGCGCCGGTTTGATCGAGCAGATTACCCAGGGCGAGCAGGCCGAGGCCACTGCCGGCGCGAGTCAGGAATCGGCGCCGCGTGCGAAGGGTGGGACCGTGGGGTCGTCTCTTTGCGCTCATAGCCAGAACGTTCTAATTGTCGGACCCAGTGTAGTGGTACGCCATGGCGTGCCCGCGGGCTTGGCCCGCCGAGACCTTATTAAAACCGATACACAAACTCGTTCGCGTTGAGCAACGTGTGGCAAAAATCGACAAACGCCGCCGCACGTTCCGCCGCCAAGCCTTCGGGCGCAACGGTCGGCAGCGCCAGCGTCTCGCCCGCCGCGTGCCGCTCGGCGATCACCTTCGACTGCCGCTCGAGGAACGTCAGTGCGTGATCCTTCTCCCAGCCATCGGGATTGCGGGAAAAGGCCACTTGATACGCCTGCGCCACGCCTGCGCTGAAGTCCGCACCCGAATCTCGCAACACGCGACCCGCGAAACCCCGCGCCCAGTTGATGGTCTGTTCGCTGTTAAGCAACGCCAGGGCTTGCGGCGCCGTCGTCGTAACGGTGCGCCGCGCACAGCTTTCGTGTGTGTCGGGCATGTCGAACGCCTCGAGCATCGGGTAGCGTGCGTTGCGGCGTACGAACACATACACGCTGCGCCGTTGTTGCTCAGCCGGCTCCTCGGCTACGTCCCAGCCGCCTCGCGGCGTCGGCATCCCAACCGGCAGTGGCGGAAACACACTCGGGCCTCCGACCGCAGGGTCAAGCATCTCTGAGACGTATAGCGCCGAGTCGCGTATGACTTCCGCCTCCAGCCTCTGTGGCGGGAAGCGCCAGAACAGCCGGTTCATCGGGTCCGTCTTGTTCGCCCCGTCGCGAAAGACGGAACTCTGCTGATAGGTGGCCGAGTTCATGATCAGCCGGTGCATCTGCTTGACGCTCCAGCCGTTGTCGACGAACTCCGCGGCCAGCCAGTCGAGCAGTTCGGGATGTGTGGGGTTCCCGCCCATCAGCCCGAAGTCGCTCGGGGTCGCCACGATGCCGCGCCCGAAGTGGTAGTGCCACAGGCGGTTGACCTTTACTCGCGCCGTCAACGGGTTGTCGCGGCCCGCGACCCAGCCGGCCAGCGCGGTGCGGCGGCCTGTAGAGTCGAGATGCGGCAGGTCCGGGATCACTGCGGGCGCCGGGTCCAAAATCGACAGGAACCCCGGCTGCACCTCTTCGCGCGGCGCCTCATACGAGCTCACGCCGAGAACATGTGTCGGCGACGCCTCACGCCCGAGGTCTCTGACACCCGTACCCAGCGGCAGCTCTTCCGGACGCAGGTGATCGTACTTCGCCAGCTCCGCTTCAAGGTGCTCGTAGCGTTCCTTCTCGTCTCCCTTGAGGCCTTTCGCCATTCTCGTCCCGCCGACAAGAAACCTCATCTCCCAGTTGTGCTTGCGGAGGATCTGACGCTCGTACGGCGTGTACTCGCCCCCCTCGCGAGCCAGCATCTTTCGGGTTTCGGGCGTGCGGCGTCCGACCTGGTGCTTCCAGCTCTCCTCTCGCTGGGCCTTGAACAGCTCGTCGATTTCCGCGCGGATCTTCTTCGTCGCCTCTTCCCATTCGATGAGCTGGCGCCGGTGCTCGCCAAACTCCGCGGGACCGACCATCGGGACCTCGTCGTACTCGGCCGTGTTCGCGAAGAAGGCCTGCAGGCGGTAGTAGTCTTTCTGCAAGATCGGGTCGAACTTGTGGTCGTGGCACTTCGCGCAGCCGAACGTCAGGCCGAGGAAAGTGGCACCGACGGTGTCGGTAATATCGTGCAGAATCTCCTGGCGGCGCTGCCGCAGGTTGGCGGCGTTGCTTTCGTCGGGAAAGTGGCGATTGAAGGCGGTGGCGACGTGCGTTTCGGGGTTGCCGGGCCACAATTCGTCGCCCGCAATTTGCTCTTTGACGAATAGGTCGTAAGGTTTATCGTCGTTGAAGGCTTTGATGACGTAGTCACGATAGCGCCACGCGTTGGGACGAGTTTCGTCGGACTTGAAGCCTTCGCTATCGGAATAGCGCGCCAGATCGAGCCAGTGCCGTCCCCAACGCTCGCCGTAGTGGGGCGAATCGAGCAGACGGTTGACGACCTTCTGAAACGCCTCGGGCGAGTCGTCCTCAACGAATACCTTGACCTCTTCAGGCGTGGGCGGCAGGCCGATCAGGTCGAACGTCGCCCGCCGGATGAGCGTGGCCTTATCGGCGCGCGCCGCGGGCTTGATGCTCTTCGTTTCGAGCTCTGCCGCGACAAACGCGTCGATGGGATTGCGCACCCATCCCGCGCGGCTGGTCTCAGGAACCGCGGGCCGCTCGACCTGCTGAAACGCCCAGTAGCTTCTTTGAGCCGGGGTGAAGGGATCGGTGACCGGCGAGGAGACACTCGAGATGGGAAGTAATATGGCGGCGGCCGAAACGACGACCGTCTGCCAGAATCGTCTCCGCTTCATAAGCGTATCCCTAGCAGCCTACACGCAAAAACCTTCGTCGATTCTACCACGTCCCCGTCGATGTAGCCTAAGCCTCCAACCTTGCCGACCTTGCCGGTCGTGGCGTAGGGCTCCAGCCTTGCCGAGAACCGATTCCTCGGTTCTCAGGTCCTCGATCTGCAGCCGCTGCTCGGTCCGTTGCCATCCTGAGTCCCGAAGAATCGAGACTCGGGTCGCGGTAGGGACAACGGTTGCCCGTCGCCCCCCGCACAGATCCGTGCGTGCGGCTTTCCCGCACACGGCTCCTATCTCGGATAGATGGCCGCAAATCGCTCCATAGGATAGCCATGACGCACACTGGGCCAGGGCACATACGGCTGCAACAACGGCAGGAAATCCTCCCAGCGCCGACAACTCCGCTGGCTGCGCCGCCGCAGCGCGTGCCGCCAATGCCGCGCGGCCTCGCGCCGAAACGAGCGCAGCGCCCGCAGGTTGCCCGGCACCGCGTGGTAGTTGTAATATCCCTCCACCACCCGTCGGAGCCAACCTCCCTGTTCCACGCTCGGCTCGTGCATCCGCCGACGCAGCTCGGCCCCAATCGCTTGCAGCTTCGCCGCCATCCGCTTCCGCACCGTCTTGCGCTTCACCAGGAACCGTCCGCTCTTCCAGACCGTGCCGCACCGGTGCGTGAATCCCAGAAAGTCAAAACTTTCCGGCTTCCCCGCCCCGCGCCGCCGACGCCGCTCCGCGGCATAGCGCCCAAACTCGATCAGGCGCGTCTTCTCCGCACTCAGCTCCAGCCCGTACTCGCCCAGCCGTTCCGCCAACTGCTCGTGGAACCGCTCGGCGTCGTCGCGAGACTCGAAGCCCAACACGAAGTCGTCCGCGTAGCGCACGATGATCAGATCTCCCTTTGCCTTTCGACGTCGCCACTGCTGCACCCAACGGTCCAACACGTAATGCAGGTAGATATTCGCCAACAGCGGCGAGATCACCGCCCCTTGCGGAGTCCCTACCTTCGTCTCGGACCGTTGCCCTCCCTCCGACACCCCGGCTTTGATCCATTTCCGGATCAGCCGCAGCATCCTCGGGTCCGCCACCCGTTGCTCGATCCACGCCATCAACTTTTCATGGTCAATGTGGTCGAAGAAGCCCCGGATGTCGGCGTCCAGTATCCAGTTCACCTTCTTCCGCACGATCCCCGCCGTCAGAGCGTCCAGTGCATCATGGGCACTCTTGTGCGGCCGGAAGCCGTAGGAGAAGCCCACGAAATCCTGCTCGTAGATCGCTTGCAGGACCGTCGCCGCCGCTTGTTGGACGATCTTGTCCTCCAGCGCGACGACGCCCAACGGTCGTTGCCTCCCGTCGGGTTTTCGCACGTAGACTCTCCGCACGGGCTGCGCGCGGTAGCTGCCCCGATGAACGCGGCTGTGAAGATCGCCGAGGCGTTCCTCCAGACCTCGCTCATACTCCTGCCACGTCACCTGGTCCACTCCCGTAGCCGCCCCTCTCTTCAGCGAGTAGAAGCTGGCGCGCAACAGTGCTTCGGTGATGTGATGCAGCAGGGCGGTGAAACGCAACCGCTTATCCTTCTTCGCGGCTTGCCGCACGCCGTCGAGTCCCTGGGACACGGCCTTCCGCCGCTGCGTACGGCCCGTGTGAGACTTGCCGGCGTTCTCCTCGATCAACCCGCTTCCCTCCAGCCCCTCCGCCGAGTGTCGGTCCTCTTTGTTCGGAGCCTTCGCTGGTACTACCGAGTTGTCCGACTCCCCGGCGGCGTGCATGAAAGGCTTACTTACTCATCGCGTTCCCTTTCCGGCCGACGGTTTCTCACGCCGCCGGCGCCGCCGGGCCCTCCTGGTTCCCGTGCAAGAAGTTTCCAGACATGCGCAAAGGATCTTCGACTCCGCCGAGCCGGACGCGCTCTTGCGATTAGCGACCGCGCCCGTGTGGCCTTCCGCATGCCTTGACTGCGTCGGCGCTCGAAAGCAAGCGTTTTCGGAGCTCAGTAGCCCTGCCTGTCTGTGACCCTGTCCGCGCTTCGCGTCCGGCCTCACGACCGGCCACGCAGGACTCGGGGTCAGGGTGGCTCGCTAGGCCTTCCCTGTACGACTGTTTCATTCGCGACTTCTTGCTGGTTTCACCAGCGCACCAAGGCTGGAGCCTTACGCCACACCTCTGTAAGGACACTTCACCTCTCCGGTGACGCTCAGATCAGACGGATAGAATAAGGTTTTCAGTCCCGCCGCCCGCGCCCCTGGAGGCCCGATCATGAATCTCAGCACCGTCAAGATGAACATCCCCGAAGGCGCCAACCTGATCCTTGGCCAGTCGCATTTCATCAAGACGGTCGAGGACCTCTACGAAATCATCGTCACCACTGTGCCGCAGATGAAGTTTGGCATTGCCTTCAACGAGGCCTCCCAGGACCGTCTCACGCGGGTCGAGGGCAACGACGACGACCTCAAGACGGTGGCCGCCGACCACGCCACGGCCGTCGGCGCCGGACACCTGTTCGTGATCGTTATGAAGGACGGTTTCCCCATCAACGTGCTGAACCGGATCAAGGAGTGTCCCGAGGTCGTGCGCATCTTCTGCGCGACAGCAAACCCGCTCGAGGTGATCGTGGCCGAGACCGACCTCGGCCGAGGGGTCCTGGGCGTGATCGACGGCGAAACGCCCACGGGCGTTGAGCAAGCCGCCGACATCGAACACCGGCACGACTTTCTGCGCAAGATCGGCTACAAGCGCTGAGCGCCAAGTCTCACGACGCCCAGGCCTCAGGAACCGCCAGGTCTGCGTTCGAGAAAAAACACCACGATCTTGTCGTCTTCAAAAGCCGGCTCGCCACATAGCTGAGTCAGCTCGGCGCGTAGACGCTCGTAGGTCGCGTCCGGCACGCCCCCCAGCCGCCGCACCGAGCGCATGCCAACGATGTCGGCTGGGTCGGCTTCAGCCATCGCCTTCGTCTTGAAGCTGTTCACTTTCAACTTGTGGATGACGAAGGTGTCGAAGCCCAGTTTCAGCAGTCGGTCGCGATCCAAGGGGCGTTCGAGCTTGGGGATGCCGATAAGGTCCGACAGAGCGGGCTCGCGGACGATGAAATCATCGGCTTCCACGGGACGAGTCGAAACATATCCGTCCCCAATCGGGCGCCCGTGGACCGTCTGCGCCAGCAAATTCGGACCCGAGCGGCTCCGCTGATGCGACGGGACATTGAAAACGGCACCCGGCCGATCCGACCGCGCCAGCTCCTCATAGAACGGCGAAACCTCAACCTTCTTCACCGGGTACGGGATCCACGAATACTCGAAGCAGATCAAACCCGCCAGCACGAGAAACTGCACGTCACTCTTCTTGCGCAGGGCCGTCCATCCGACGCCCACGAGCACAGCCAGGCCCAAACTCGCCAGGATCATGAACCGGTTCGCCACCCGCAACAGATCGAACACGGGGACCTTCTGAAGCAGATAGAACGGCAACGTGATCGAGTCGATTACTTCTCTGCCCCACAACGGGTGCCGGCCCAGTGCCAGCAGGATCGCGCCGGCCGTAAAGCACCACCAGAACAGCCAGCCCGAGCGCCGGCGAACCGCCGCCAGAATCGCCAGCACCAACGGTACAAACCCGAGGTAGCCGATGTATCCCGGCGACCGGTAGGGCTGATCTACATAGAGCGAGGAAACCAGCCCACCCCAGAGTGTGTGCCCGTAATGCGGGATGAGCAGGAAGCGCGCGTCCACGCCGAGGTTCTGCGGCGGCTTGCGGAAGTAGTCCGCGCCGCCAATCATCTCAACGATCATCGGCGTGACCAACGGCAACAGCAAGACCCCCACAACCATGCTCGCCACGATTAGATCTCGTAGCGCCATCCCAGCGCGATGTCGCCGGCGAATCAACTCCATCACTGCCACCGGCAACATCGCGAGCATTAATTCAAGGCCCAGGTGCCAACTGCAAAGGGCCGTGAGGGTGAAATAGAAACTGACACCCAACACGTTGCGAAGGCCGCCGTGTTGGAAAAGCCGCAGCAGAAAGAAAAGCGTCAGCGGCATGAATTGCACCGCCACGAGGTTCAGGTGTTCGAAAACCTGTTCCATGAGCTGCGGAAAAAAGGCGAACACCAGCCCCGCCAGAAAGGCCCCGCGCGGGTCGCCCGTGATCTCTTTGACCAGCAGATACATCCCGACGCCCGCCAGCCACAGAGCCAAGATGACGCAGAAGTTGTAAGCCGCCGTCGGCCCCAGTGTCGCCGTGATCGGCAGAGCGACGAGCATGTTGAACGGCGAGTGAGTGTGAAAGATGAGTTTCGCGCCCGTCGGATGGAAGATGTGTGGGCTGAAGTGGGCGGGCGAGCGGCCAAGGTCGAGCAACGCCGTCTTCCACCACCACAAATTCCAATGGTTCTGCCAGATGTCGCCAGCGCCGGCGGGCAGCGAGCCGGTGAAGTCGAGCACCAGCGGGAAGGTCATCAGCAGCGCCAGCAACAAGAACGCCGCCGCGACTTTCCACGGGCTTTGCAAGTGGCGTTCCAGGCGCGAGGGACTAATAGTCGTTTGAGACATCGAGCGGCAGGCGAGACAGAAACGGAGAGGTTAGCGGATGCGCGGTCGCGTGATCAACTCAGTCGGCGCCTCAACTCCAGCTTCACACAATAGCGAGAAACCAATCTGGTTAAATGAGAACTCCGAACCGCCTCCACGCATTGTTCCCGCGCGGCTGCAACCGGCGCGCCCATGGATCTCATTCTCGAACAGGAAACCCTCATCCGCTTGGGCTGTTTCTTCGGCGTGCTGATCGTGATGGCGATCTGGGAGCTACTGGCGCCCCGCCGCCGGCTCACTGTCTCGAAACCCCTGCGCTGGACAAGCAACCTCGGACTCACCTTTCTCAACAGCCTGGCCGTGCGTGCGGTCCTACCGGTCGCCGCCGTCGGCGCCGCCTTGGTCGCCCAGCAGAACGGTTGGGGCCTGCTCAACCGCGTCACGCTGCCGGACTGGCTGGCCGTTGTCGTGACCGTGCTGGTGCTCGATCTCGTGGTCTACCTGCAGCACGTCATGTTTCACGCCGTGCCCGCGCTGTGGCGTCTACACATGGTTCATCACGCCGATCTCGATTTCGATGTCACCACGGGCTCACGCTTCCACACCATCGAGATCCTGTTGTCGTTGGGCATCAAGATGGCCGTCGTGGTGTTGCTTGGACCGCCCGCCGCCGGCGTCGTCATCTTCGAAGTGATCCTGAACGCGACGGCGATGTTCAATCACTCAAACGTCTACCTGCCGGAAAGCATTGACCGCATTCTGCGCCTGCTCGTGGTGACTCCGGAGATGCACCGCGTCCATCACTCCGTCGTGCGGCGCGAGGCCAACAGCAATTTCGGCTTCAACCTGCCCTGGTGGGACCGCTTGATGGGCACCTACCGCGCCCAACCCGACGGCGGCCATCTCGGCATGACCATCGGCCTCTCGCAATTCCGCGATCCCGCGAAAGTCGAGCGCCTCCCCTCGATGCTGGCCCTGCCTTTCATCGGCCAACCCGGCGCCTACCCAATCAACGAAAAAGGCCCGATCAACGAAAAAGACGGCTGAAGCGGCGCAGGTTGTATATTGTGGGCGAGCCTGGCTGCGCAGCTACGCCTTTGCCACGCGTAGGGGCGGACCGCTGTGTCCCCCCGGTGTGCCTTTTGGCGATGCGGCTCGACTCTATGTTGAAGCCGTGAGCGATTCCGCGGCGCTGGGGTGGACGCAGCGGTCCACCCCTACAAAGTGAGTTGCCGAACGGGATGATGCGTGTGAGAGACCGATGATGAGCCAAGGAACCCTCCAAGCCGCTGTTGAGCGGTCGCTCCGCGATCCCGGTGGTTTTTGGGGCGAGGCAGCGGAGGCGATCCACTGGTTCAAACGCTGGGACCGTGTACTCGACGACACCAACAAGCCGTTCTATCGCTGGTTCACCGGCGGCGAGCTGAACACCTGCTACAACGCTCTCGACCGGCATGTCGAGAACGGCCGCGCCGCCCAAACCGCGTTGATCTACGACAGCCCCGTCACCAACGTGGTTCAGCGGTTCTCGTACGAGGAACTGCGCGGCCAAGTTGCGGCGTTCGCCGGCGCGCTGGCGCGGCTCGGGGTGGGCAAAGGCGACCGCGTCATCGTCTACATGCCGATGGTCCCCGAAGCGGTGGTGGCGATGCTCGCCTGTGCGCGGCTCGGCGCAGTGCACTCGGTCGTCTTCGGTGGGTTCGCCGCCAACGAACTCGCCATTCGCATCGACGACGCGCAACCGAAAGTCGTCGTCTCGGCATCCTGCGGTATCGAAGTCAACCGCATCGTCGCCTACAAGCCTTTACTCGATGAATCGATTGAGATCGCCCGCCACAAGCCAAGCCACTGCGTGATCCTTCAGCGCGAGGCCCACCCGTGCGCGCTAATACCGGGCCGCGATCTCGACTGGCGCGACGCGATCGCCGGCGCCGAACCCCACGACTGCGTTCCCGTGGCCGCCACCGACCCTCTCTACATCCTCTACACCTCGGGCACGACCGGAGAGCCCAAGGGCGTTGTGCGCGACAACGGCGGCCATGCCGTCGCGCTCCACTGGACGATGAAAAGCATCTACGGCGTCGATCCCGGCGAGGTCTACTGGGCCGCGTCCGACATCGGCTGGGCTGTGGGCCATTCCTACCTCGTCTACGGACCGCTTCTTCACGGCAACACCACCGTCCTTTACGAGGGGAAGCCCGTCGGCACGCCCGATCCCGGCGCGTTCTGGCGCGTGATTTCCGACCATAAGGTCAAGGTGCTTTTCACGGCGCCGACCGCTTTCCGCGCCATCAAGAGAGACGACCCCGACGGTGCATTTATCAAGAAGTACGACCTATCGGACTTCCGTACTTTGTTCCTGGCCGGGGAGCGGTCCGACCCCGACACGCTCGAGTGGGCCGAACACCACCTGGGCGTCCCCGTCATCGACCACTGGTGGCAGACCGAGACCGGGTGGCCGATCTGTTCCAATTGCCTCGGCATCGAGCAGCTCCCGGTCAAGCACGGATCGCCGACCAAAGCCGTGCCCGGCTGGGACGTACGAGTTGTCGACCCCGATAACCAAGAGGTAAAGTCACGCCAGATCGGTGCGCTGGTCGTCAAGCTGCCCCTCCCTCCCGGAACGTTCCCGACTCTCTGGAACGCCGACGAGCGATTCGTCGAGTCTTACCTGTCCGAGTTCCCCGGCTACTACAAGACCGCTGACGCCGGCTTCATCGATGAGGATGGCTACGTGTATGTGATGTCTCGCACCGACGACATCATCAACGTCGCCGGGCACCGCCTGTCCACGGGAGGCATGGAGGAGGTCCTCGCGGCGCATCCCGACGTGGCGGAATGTGCCGTCATCGGCATCAACGATTCGCTCAAGGGGCAGCTCCCGCTCGGCCTGTTGGTACTCAAGGCGGGCGTCAGCCGCGCCCACAGCGAGATCGTCGAGGAAGTCATCGCGAGGGTCCGCGAGAGGATCGGGCCTGTCGCGGCGTTCAAGATCGCCACGGTCGTAGAGCGCCTACCGAAAACCCGCTCCGGCAAGATCCTCCGCGGCACGATGCAAAGGATGGCAAACGGCGAGGACTACAAGACGCCCGCCACCATCGAGGACCCCGCCGTCCTCGACGAGATAGGCAAGGCATTCGCCCACATTGGCTTCCCGAAAACCGAGTAACACCGAGGCGCCACCATGAATCTTCAGTACGCAATGAGACCAATCTTCCTGCTCGTCGTCGGGCTTGTGATCAGTCCGGTCGCACGTCTCCTAGCAGCAACTCCTGCCGAGCACCAACAACTGCTCGATTACATGGAGCGGGTTCGCGACGACAACGACCTGCCCGGCTTGTCGGTTGCCGTCGCAGTGGACGGCGAGATCGTCTTCTCGGGAGGGGTCGGCTACGCCGAGCTGGACAATCGAACACCCCAAACCGGCCGAACCGTCCATAACGTCGGCTCGATTTCGAAGATCCTGGCCGTCGTGGGTCTGATGCGTCTGGTCGAACAGGGAAAGCTCGATCTTGATGCGACGGTCCAGACCTATCTGCCCTACTACCCGGAGAAGAAGTGGCCCATCACCGTGCGCCGCATCCTGACCCATACGTCCGGTACGCGGCACTACAACGACGTCGAGTTTGGAGAGCATCGCCTGTTGGCGATGCGGCATTACGACGATTTCGAGGAAGCGACGCGGCTGTGGCGGGACGACCCGCTTTTATTCGAACCGGGCACACAGTGGTCTTACTCGTCTCATGCCACGAACCTGATCCACGGCATTGTCGAAAAGCTAACCGGTGAAGATTTTGAAACCTATATGCGGCGTCATGTGTTCGAGCCCGCGAGCATGCTGGCCTCACAGTTTGACGTGCCGTCGCGTGTCATCCGCAATCGCGGCCACGGATACGTCCGCGACGACCAGGGCCGCTTCGTCCATCCCATCTGGGAGAACCCGAGTTACAAGTACGCGGGAGGCGGCATTCTATCAACGGCGGAAGATCTCGTGCGCTTTGCGATCGCCATCAATGAGGGCGTGCTGTTAGACCCCGAAACCGTCCGCATGATGCACGAACCTCAGCTCGACCCGTCGGTCAAACGCTTCGTTCCCGACGGCGAGCCGCAGCCGCGTGACTTTCGGCAGGCCCTCGTGTGGCGCATCTTGGAAGATCAAGCCGGACGCACGTTCCCAAGTCACACCGGCACCGTTAAAGGCACCCGCAGTTTCGTTGCCAACTACCACGAGCAGGGCGTGGTCGTAGCACTCCAGGCCAACGCGCTTCCGTTCGACTCGCCGCGCTACGGCATGGCCATCGCACAGATGTTTCTTCCGGCTGCACAGTAGCGGCCTTCCTAAAGGGAGGTCCCGGACCTGCCGGGGCGGGCGATGAGGCAGCCCATGGTCCGCCCGGCTTAGTCCGTGTCGCGGTGATGGTCAACGTGGCTACCGGGGACGGGCGTATACTAAGTGCGTGGATTTCACGTGGGATCCACGGAAGGCAGCCGCTAACGTCCGCAAGCACGGGGTTGGCTTCCGAGAGGCGGCCACGGTGCTACGTGATCCGTTGTCGACGACTTTCTCGGACCTAGATCACTCCAGAGCGAAGCGCGGTTCCTGACGATCGGGATGACCCGGCCTCAGCGTTTGTTAGTGATTTCACATACCGAAGAAGACACCACGATTCGAATCATCAGCGCTCGGAAAGCTACGTTGCGCGAACGGAAGTTCTATGAGGAAGGCCGACCGCCCCGAACAAGACGACATGCGCCCCGAATATGACTTTGCCGCCATGCCCGGTGGTGTCCGGGGCAAGTATGTGAAGCGGCTCCGTGAAGAAGGCAACATCGTCTTGCTTGATCCGGAAGTGGCCGCGGCATTTCCAACCGAGGAAGCTGTCAACGCTGCCCTTCGTGGTGTGTTGAGCACAGCGAAGGCAGTCCGGCGCCATGGCGGACTGCCTAACAAGACGTTGCAGCCGTCGGAGCAAAAGGCGCGCCAGAGGTAACGCAAAGCCGTTCGAGCCCCCACGAACGGCCGGTAGTTCAGCGCAGCGCTCGAAGAGAGATGCGTCTTGTCCAGAGGGCTGTCCCGCATCCGATCGAAGGTCACCTCGGCCCGCAACAGTTCTTGAACTTGCGGCCGCTTCCGCAGGGACAGGGAGCATTGCTGCCAACCTTGGGCTCCCGCCGCACGGTCTGTGGAGCGGCCCCACCGCCCAGCAGGCGGTCAACGTCTGACACATCTTCCGGTTCGTCTTCTTCGACGCCCACGATGACCTTCCAGCCGCGCTCGTCGCACAGCGATACGATCTCTTCCCCTCGCGCGAGCGACTGAACACGCACTACGGCCGGACGCTTTGATGTCCCGAGTTTCGCCAACGCACAATCCTCCTGGACTTGCCCAGGTTTGCCGTCGAACGGCTGGCCGATCACCTGAGAGCGGCGCGAGAGAGTATACCAGCGTGCTTGGTCGTGGGGGGTCATGCTCGCCGGTTGCGGCGGCATGCTGGACGTTCGTGACGTCCTTGCATCGAACGCTCCCTCTCCCAACGCGGCATTCAGTCGAGCAGGGGAAGTTGCTCCCGCGGCACGAGAACCTGGATCGAACGCGATTGGCGCGGCGTTCGCGCGATCAAGCCTCGCTTCTCTAGCGTCAAGATCATCTGGTGAACTGTCGGGGGCGTCACCTTAAAGTGTCGTTGGATGTCGGCCTCCGCCGGAGGCCTGCCGTTCACTTTGGCGTACGCTGCGATGAAGGCTAGATATTGCCCTTGGAGTTTGGTAAACGAAGCTTCCACAAGATTGTCAACTTTCTGCTTACCATACCGCGCTTCGCCGCCTATCGCTCGAATCCGCGGAGTTGACCCGGCCACCAGCCGCTTTCAACTTGTTCAAGCTACAATCTGAACGAGCACCCTCCTTCCGAACGTTCTCCAAGGAGCGGCATCGAGATGCAAGACGCCGTCATCATCAACGCACTGCGCACCGCCGTCGGCAAAGCGCCGCGCGGCACGCTCAAGACCACCCGGCCCGACGACATGGCTGCGACGGTCATCCGGGTGCTGCTTCAGCGCACCCCCGAACTCAACGCCGATGAGATTGAAGATGTCGTTCTCGGTTGCGCGATGCCCGAGGCCGAGCAAGGCATGAACGTGGCGCGTGTCACCGCGATGCGCGCCGGGCTGCCGGACTCGGTCCCCGGCATGACGATCAACCGCTTCTGCAGCTCGGGGCTGCAAGCGATCGCACTCGCCGCCGACCGCGTCCGCTCGGGCGGTGCCGACGCTGTGATCGCCGGCGGCACCGAATCGATGAGCCTGATCCCCAAAGCCGGCCACAAGCTCGCGCCCAATCCCTGGATCATGGAGCATCTGCCCCAGGTCTACATCAACATGGGGCTGACGGCTGAGAACGTGGTCAGCAAATACGGCATCCCGCGCGACGCACAGGACGAGTTTGCTTTCTCGAGCCACCGCAAGGCCGCTGCCGCACAAGAGGCCGGCAAGTTCGACGATGAGATCGTGCCCCTGGACATCAGGATCACCGCGGCAGAGAACGGCTCCGCCACCACGCGCGACTTCCAGTTCACGCGCGACGAAGGGATCCGAACCGACACCAGCGCCGAGAAACTTGCCTCGCTCAAGCCGGTCTTCCAAGTGGGCGGAACGGTCACCGCCGGCAATTCTTCGCAGACCAGTGATGGTGCGGCCGCAGCCCTAGTGATGTCCGGCACGCGAGCCGCCGAGTTAGGTCTGAAGCCGCTCGCGCGCCTCATGAGCTTCGCCACCGCCGGGGTCCCGCCCGAGATCATGGGCATCGGACCTGCCGTCGCCATTCCGAAGGCGCTCAAGCTGGCCGGCCTCGACCTTGACGACATCGAACTGATCGAGTTGAACGAAGCCTTCGCAGGGCAGGCCCTTGCCGTCATCAAGCTGACCGGCATCAATCCCAACATTGTCAACGTCAACGGCGGCGCCGTGGCGCTGGGACATCCTCTGGGAGCGACCGGCGCGAAGTTGACCGCGACGTTGTTGCATGAGATGGAACGCCGCCAAGTCCGCTACGGCATGGTGACGATGTGCGTCGGCGGCGGCCAGGGCGCGGCTGGTATTTTCGAACGACTCTAGAGTAATCCAGAAGGCGACGCGCATTAGTCGGCGCGGTACAGGCCGGCGATCTAGTTCATGTCCACCACCGAAGTTCAAGCGGCGACCATCCAGCCCGGTGGAGGCTTCCTCCTCGGCGAAACCCCTGCCACCTTCACTCCCGAAGACTTCACCGAAGAACAACGGCAGATCGCCGCCACCGCCGCCCGCTTCATGGCTGACGAGGTCCTTCCCGTCCGCGCCGAGTTCGAGCAGCAACAACCCGGTCTTGCCCGCACGCTCATGCGGAAGGCCGGCGAACTCGGCCTGCTCGCCGTACGCGTACCCGAGAAACACGGCGGCCTCGAGATGGACATGGTGACCGCCCAGGTCGTCACCGAGAACCTCGGCAGCTACGCGTCGTTCTCCACCACCTTCGGCGCGCACACCCACATTGGCACCCTGCCCCTGGTCTACTTCGGCACCGAAGAACAGAAACAACGTTACCTGCCCCGCCTCATCACGGCCGAATGGCTCGCCGCCTACTGCCTCAGCGAGGCTCAAGCCGGTAGCGATGCTCTCGCCGCGCGCACCCGCGCCGAGCTCTTGCCCGACGGCAAGCACTACGTCCTCAACGGCGAAAAGATGTGGATTTCCAACGGCGGGTGGGCCGACCTCTACACGGTCTTCGCCAAGGTCGATGGCGACAAGTTCACCGCGTTCCTTGTCGAGCGAGCGATGGACGGCGTCCGCCCCGGGGCCGAGGAAAACAAGATGGGCATCAAGGGCAGCTCGACGACTCCCTTGGTGCTCGACAACGTAGCGGTGCCGGTCGAGAACGTGTTGGGCGAAGTCGGCCGCGGGCACGTCATCGCCTTCAACATCCTCAACATCGGCCGACTGGAGTTGGCGGCTAGCTGTGTCGGTGGGGGCAAGACGATCCTCGCGGACGCGATCGCGTACGCCAAGCAGCGTAAGGCCTTCGGCCACGCCATCGCGGACTTTGGGCTGATCCAGCACAAACTCGCCGCGATGGCTGAGCGCCTGTTTGCCAACGAGTGCCTAGTTTACCGTACCGCCGGTCTTATCGACGAACGGCTGGGCCCCGAACACAAAGCGGACGCCTCGTGGGATGTCGAGGACGCCGCACGGCAACGCCTGGCAGCGGTCGAAGAGTACGCCATTGAGTGCGCCGTGGCCAAGATCTACGGCTCCGAAGCATACGACTTCATCGTCGACGAGGGCGTGCAGATTCACGGCGGCTACGGCTACCACCAGGACTACAACATCGAACGCGCCTACCGTGACTCGCGGATCAACCGCATTTTCGAAGGTACGAACGAGATCAACCGCCTGCTCACGGCCGGCATGCTTTTCAAGCGCGCCGCGCAAGGGCGGCTGGATCTCATGCGCGGCGTCGGCGAGGCCACTATGGCCGCGGCAGCGGGCAGTTCGCCGCCGCCCGAAGCTCAAGGTCCCCTTGCCCTCGACCAGCAGTCCGTCCAGCGGGCCAAGCAGGCAACGCTACTCGTAGCAGGGGCCGCCTACCAAAGCTTTGGCGCGGAACTCGAGCAACAACAAGAAATCTCGGGCGCCATCAGCGACATGGTCATGGCGATCTACGCGGCCGAGTCAGCCCTGCTGCGCACCGAGAAAGTCCAAGCCTCCGGCCGCGGCGAGCAGGCCTTCGACATGACGCGCGTTCTGGTCTTCGATGCCATGCGGGAGATTCAGAGCCGGGGACTCGCCGTTCTTGCTGCTGCGGCGGAAAACGACACCACGCTCGACCAACAAGCACACGCATTGCATCGCTTAACCAGCGTTACTCCGCTCAACACAATCGAGTTGCGGCGCAACATCGCCACCCGACTCTTGACCGCCGAGAAGTTCGTTGTCTGAAGCCGCCCCGGATCCGAACAACGAGCAGCGGGTCGTTATCGCCATCGGCCTACCGGGCTCAGGCAAGTCAACCTGGTTCGACAAACAGGGCATCACACCCCTATCAAGCGATGGCCTGCGCATGCTCCTGGCCGACGACGTTGACGAGCAGCGCTATCAGGACGACATCTTTCGTGCCCTGCGTTTCTTACTGCACGTTCGTCTCGAGCTCGGGCGTCCCGTTACCTACATCGACGCCACCAATTTCTTACGCCATCTGCGCGAGCCGTTTCTTCGCATCGTGCGCGAGCACGGTTGTACGGCCGAGGCGACCTACTTCCAGGTGCCGGCGGCGGTGTGCCGGGAGCGCAATGCCGCGCGCCACCGCCGTGTACCCACCGACGTGATGAACGCCATGGCGGCGCAGCTCGAACCACCTAGTTTCGACGAAGGCTTCCGCCGCATTGTCACCGTCGGCCCCGATGGCGAGACCGTAAGCGACAAAACGACAGGCTAGAATCGGCCGACCCAGCCCGGCTCGACCTCGGCCATCCGAATCCCCTAGGATGTCTTCATGCGCATCGCTATTCTCGCTGTTTCGCTTGCCATCGTTGCCTCCGCCCAGCAACCGGGGCCCAAGGACATGCCGCAACAGATGGTCTGGCTCGATCGCTCGGGCGATGTGCTGGGGACCGTCGGGGCAGTGCAGAACTCGATCTTCTTCCCGGAGATCTCTCCCGACGGCAAGTTCATCGTCCTGTCGTCGCGCAACGGCGAGGTCAACGACCGCGATGTCTGGATCCACGATATCGCCGCGGGGACCAAACGCCGCATCACCAAGGTCAAGGGAAACGACAACTTCCCGCTCTGGACGCCCGATGGCCGCAGCATTGTTTTCACCAGCAGTAGGGTGCCCAAGTATGACCTGTTCCGCGTCAGCGTCGAGCCGCGGGGGGCGCCGATACGGATCCTCGAGGCCGAGGGCACGTCCGAGTACCCCCGCGACATCTCACCGAACGGCAAGAAGCTAATCTTCACCAAGAACGAGCCCGCCGGCCGAACACTGTGGAAGCTCGCACTCGACAAGGACGGCGCCACGCCCGAGGCTTTCATCCCCAAAGAGGCCGGCGTGTGGGCTGACGGCGGGAAGTTCTCGCCCAACGGCAAGTACTTCGCCTACTCGTCGAACGAAGGCGGGATGTGGGAGGTCTACGTCTGCCAGACGGCCAACCCGGCGAAGAAATGGAAGGTGTCGGCGGAGTTACGGTCGGGTTGGGCCGGCGGCGGCGGGCAGCCCCGTTGGCGCGGCGACGGCAAGGAACTCTACTACATCATGGGGCAAGATACGCTGGCCTACTTGCCGGTCAAGACCGACGGCGAGTTCACGCATGGTGAGGCGAAGAGGCTTTTCTCTTACTCGAGCATGCGGGGTAATTTCCAGGACGAGGCGCCTTGGCTTCATAAGTATGATGTGACCGAGGATGGGCAGAAGTTTTTGTTTGTGAGGCTGGCAAAGAAGTAGGGGTCTGCCATCGGCCGGAGTGTGCTACGCCCAGCCCTTGACTGCCGACAACGCCGGCTTGCGACTCACCAGCTTGCTATCATTCCAAGATTCCAACACGGCTCTCGATAGAGCGCGGAGGTGAACAGATGCGTTTCATGGTCAAGGTTTCTATCCCTGTCGAGGCGGGCAACGCTGAAGCCAAGAACGGCTTTCAACGGATGCGAGCGATTCTCGACGAACAGCAGCCCGAGGCGGCCTACTTCATCGCCGAGAACGGCACTCGAACCGCGGTCCTCATTCTCGACATGGATGAGGCGTGTGAACTTCCCTCGGTGGCTGAACCTTGGTTCCTGGCCTTCAACGCGAGCGTCGAAGTCACGCCGGCGATGCTGGCCGAGGATTTGGGCATGGCCGCTCCGACGATCGAAGAGGCGGTGAACAAGTACGGCTAGAAAGCGGGCATGGCCGAAGTCGATCGATCGGAAGTGGCCGCCGGCTGGCTGGCGCGCGGGTTCAGTTGCGACTTGTGGCTCGACGCCGTGGGGCAGTGCTGGGAAGACTTCACCCACGAGACAGACGAGGTCGTGACGGTGCTCGAAGGCGAGATGGAGTTTGACGTCGAGGGCGTCGTCTCTCGTCCGAAGGTGGGCGAGGAGTTGGTCATTCCGGCGGGGGCGGTCCACTCGGCGCGGAATGTTGGAAAGAACACCGCGCGTTGGTTGTACGGCTACCGGCGTTCTTGGAGTTGTACGAAAACGCGTTCTCGCGGATCGAAAACTGCTAGACGCGGCTGCGATTCGTGGCGCGGGCACGGCATGGCGTGCCCCTACATTGCAGCGTCGGGTTGTCGGCTGCTCTTCGGATGAAATACTGGCTCGGACTCGACATTGGTACCGGCGGTTCACGCGCTCTGCTCGTGGATGCGGGTGGGCGGGTCGTCGACGCCGTCACCGCCCCGCATGAAGAGATGCACATGCCGCGGCCGCTGTGGGCTGAGCAGCGTCCTGAGAACTGGTGGGAGGCCGCCCAGCAAGCAATTCGCGAAGTGCTCGGCGAGTCGGATATCGCCGCGGACGATATCGCCGCCGTCGGCCTCTCGGGCCAAATGCACGGGCTGGTGCTGCTCGACGCCGATCACCATGTCATCCGGCCGGCGCTGATCTGGTGCGACCAGCGCAGCCAGGCCCAGGTGGATTGGATCAACGACACCGCCGGGCCCGAGATGGTGCTCGAACAGACCGCCAACCCAGTACTGACGGGCTTCACCGCCCCCAAGCTGTTGTGGGTGCGCGACAACGAGCCGGCGGCATACGAGCGGACCCGGCAAGTCTTGCTGCCGAAGGACTATGTCCGGTTCTGCCTCACCGGTGAGTTCGCCGGCGACGTCTCCGACGCCTCGGGGACGGCGCTGTTCGACGTCGTCAATCGCCGCTGGGCCGACCCGCTGATTGACAAGCTCGGCATCGACCGCGGCTTGCTGCCACGCGTGGTCGAATCGCCAGAGATCACGGGCCGGGTCAGCGAACTGGTCGCCGAGAACACAGGGCTGAAGGCGGGCACGCCGGTTGTCGGCGGCGCGGGCGATCAGGCGGCCGGCGCGGTCGGCAACGGGATTGTGGAGCCGGGATTGGTCTCCGCCACGATTGGGACGTCGGGCGTCGTGTTCTCGCACCTCGATCAGGTGGCTTACGATCCCCAGGGGCGCGTACACACCTTCTGCCACGCGGTGCCGGGCAAGTGGCACGTGATGGGCGTCACCCAGGGTGCGGGACTGAGCCTGCAATGGCTCCGCGATCAACTTGCGGCGGACGCCGTCGAAGAAGCCAAGAAACGCGGTGTCGATCCGTACGAAATCCTCACCGCCGAGGCCGCCGAGGTTCCGCCCGGCAGCGAGGGCCTCTTTTGGCTGCCCTACCTGATGGGCGAGAGGACGCCGCACCTCGACTCGCAGGCGCGCGGCGGCTGGATCGGACTGACGGCCAGCCATCGCCGCGCGCATCTGGTCCGCTCGGTGCTCGAAGGCGTTTCCTACAGCCTGAAAGACTGTCTGAAGATCGTCGAATCGCTCGGCGTCGAGATCGAGCTGGTGCGGGCCTCGGGCGGAGGCGCCCGCAGCCCCCTATGGCGCGAACTCCTCGCCACGATCTTCCACTACCCCGTCACGGTCCTGCAATCGCAGGAAGGCTCGGCTTATGGAGCGGCTCTGTTGGCCATGGTGGGGAGCGGGCAATACGCGTCGGTCGAAGAGGCGTGCCGCACGGTAGTGCGGGAGCAGGACCGCGTCGAGCCGGACCCGGAGCGGGCCGAGCAGTATGAGAAGCGGTACCGGGTGTTCCGGGATCTGTATCCGGCCTTGAAGGATTTCTTCCCGAAGATGTCGGCGGAAGGCTAGCGGGAAACGGGGAGCCCGGGCGGCTACATCGGTCCCGGGCCCGGCGACAGGTCGATGCCGTAGCGCTTCATCTCTTCCTCGTAATACCGGCGGTAGAGCAACGTCCATTCCTCGCTGCCCTCGGGGATGTCGCGCTTCTGGTTGGTGATCTTCTGCTGGGCGAGCTGGTCGATCGCCTCTTCCTTCGTGAGGATCTCCCTCATCTCCTTGAGAATCTCCAAGCGCACTTCGTTCCAGCGTTTGTTGAGCCGAACGCCGGAAATGCGCGGAAGCTGTCCGGCGAGCTTGTGCGACAACTCAGTGACTTTATCGCGAGAGACTTTCATGTTCTGCTCGGCGGGACCGCGAGGTTGAGCTGAAACGGCCTTGCGCTCAGCCAGGATGCTGCGCTTGACCTTCTTGAACATCTCCTGATAGGGAATGCGCTCGCGGCGCATGTAATCGGCGTACTGATTGAGCAGTTCCCGCGCCTCGGCGTTGATCTCGTCTTCGATGCTTAGCTCGTCGATGATGGCCGTCTCGAAGGCCGCCTGCACTGCTGGTTCGTCGGGAAACACACAGGCTTCCTGCCCGAGCCGACGGGTCAGTTCTCGGGCCATATAAGTAATGAATGTTCTCGGTAGCAACATTTTTGAGAGGTAAGTTTATCGGGCCGGCGGCTAGGGTGTCAAATGACGCCCGGCTCATCCGCTCCGGAACTTGCTGGCCGTGGCCGCGCCGCCGCTGGGGGGCGGCCTATCTATTTCTGTTCGGCCGCGGTGGCGGATTCAACCGACGGCTTGTCTCCTGACGGCGCTCCGAGCGTGATGCCTCGCAAGGCGAAATCCCAGACGCGAATATCCCCCTCGCCCGGCGTGTACTCAATCACGGCATACTCCCCGGGCGCAAGCGGCTCGACCGGCCAGACCTTGTAGACCTTCGGGGCAAGCTGCTGGCGGAAGATCTCGATCACTTCCTGTTTCTCAAACTTCTCTTCAACGTTCTTGACCGTGTTGATCACCTGTACGACACGGGTCTTCTTTTTCGGGGTCAGTTTGAAAAACTCGACTCGCGACATCTTGTCCAGCCTGACGTAGAACATCGGCCGGTTGCCGCTTGCCGTAAGCGCCGAAGTCGCTCCGTCGATCTCGGCCGTGGTCTTGCCCGCTACGACGGGCACTGGCGCGAGCACCTGCAGCAGGGTGCGCGACTTGCTGCCGTTGAACGTTACGACGCTCTGCTTGAGCTCGACGATATTCTCCCCGTCGACGTGATAAACGCCGTCCTCCAGGGGAACGCGGTGCAGTTCGGTGCGTGCACGGCGCACCGCCTCGCGTTCGATGCGCTCTTCCTCGCGAAGCTCTTGCCGGCGTGCCTCGACGCTCTCCGCCCGGCGGCGGGTTTTCTCGAGATTGACGAGATCCCGAGGAATCTCCTCCCAGGCGCTGCGCTCGAGGCTGTAGTAACGGACGCGGTCTTCGAGGACCTCGTACTCGCTGACCAACAGGTCGCCGCCGCCGTTCAGATACAGCTTGATCTGGACAGCCTCGAGAGGCAGCAGGAGGATCAACGCCAGCAGGGTGAGTCGGGCAAACATGCGCTCTATTCATGGTAACGTGGCCGGGGGCAATGGAGAAACCGAGCCGGAACGCCCGTGACGGGTGCGCAACCGCTGTGCCACCGGCGGATTGACTCTTCCCTGGCGCTTGGGCTCGGTTTCTTACATCGACCGCTCCCACAAACCTGACGCGATCGTTCAGACATTTGCTTGCGTCAGACGACTAGAATGAAACCTCATGTCGCCGGCTACCCACGCCGTGTTGGGCGCGGCGATCGTCGGCACGGCGCCCCGCCTCTGGATCGCCCTTCCGCTCGCGTTTCTCTCCCATTTCGTTTGCGACGCGATCTACCATTTCGAGGCGTTCTACCCGCTCTCGCAGAAACTGGGAGTCAGCCATAGCGAGGCGTTCGCGGTAACGGTCGCCGTGCTGGGGTTGGCGCTGCTGCCTGCCTTGTGGGTTCTCGCCCGGCGCGACCGAGGGTTGCTCCCGTTCTATCTCTACGTGTGGGCGGTGAGCCCGTTGCTCGCGGTGGAGGGAATCTACCGGTTGGCCGTCGGCCTGCTCATCACGGGCCTGTTCTTTCTGTTCTCGGACTCGGCGCGCCTTTGCCGCTGGGTACTGGGCGCGTTCGCGGCCAATCTGCCGGACCTGGCCCGCTGGGCCTTCGAGCCACTCAATCGGCTTCACATCGCCTCACATTACGAAGGCATGCATGACCTCGGCGACGTGATTTACCGCCTCGTTCGGAAGCAGCCGAGCCTCTTTGTCGGTTACCGCTTCGACGACCCCTACTACGTGCTGGGTTATGTGATCGAGATCGCGGTGGAGCTGTCGCTGTTGTTGGGGGGGGCTTTACTGGATGACGAGCGAGTGGCGACGAGCGGTGCGGAAGACTTGAAGTGTGCTCGCGAGATGTGGGGTAAGGCTTCAGCCCTTGCCGAGAACCGATTCCTCGGTTCTCAGGTCCCCTACCAACCGCGAATGCTCGGTCACTTGCCATCCTGAGTCTCGACGAATCGAGACTCGGCAAGGCAGCCTTACGCCACATCGGTTGTCGGATTCGCTAGTCGTGGATGACCATTCTGTAGGTCAGCTTTGAAAGAACTCAGCAAGCCGATTCGCGGGGTCGAGTTCGGCACGGGCCCATCGGCCCAATTCGTCCGCATGCACCCGGTTGAACCAAGGCATCTCACCAACCACGACGGTATCGCCGTACTGCTCGATCGCCGCACGGTTCTCGGCGTTCGGCTCGCCGACCATCACCACGCCGGCGACCCGCAGCGAACGAGCGCGCAGTGCCTCGATCGTGAGCAACGTGTGGTTGATCGTGCCGAGCCCCGAGCGAGCCACGATGAGCGTCGGCAGGCCAAGGCGTTTCATCAAGTCGGTCATCAGCCAGGAGTCGTTGATCGGTACCAGCGCCCCGCCGGCCCCTTCAACGATCCATCGGGTGTTTGTGGGTAAGGAATCGATCAGGCTTGCCAGATGGGCTGTTTCGATCTCGCGGCCAGCCAGCCGAGCAGCGAGGTGGGGCGACAGCGGCCGCTCCAACCGGATGCCTTCCGAGTGGATTTCGCTGTCCGCAGCCGACCCGAGTTCGCGCACTGCGGCGGAATCATCGTCTTGCTCGATCCCCGTCTGGATGGGTTTCCAGTAGGCGACGGGCCCCGCCGGACGGTAGCGATGGAGCAGCGCCGCGCTGACGACGGTTTTGCCGATTCCTGTGTCGGTACCGGTGACGAAAAGGCCGCGGAGCATGTTGTTAACAACAGGAGTGCCGTACGCGACGCCCCTACCTATTTCGGGCAGGGACGGCTGCGGCGGCGGGGCTTGCCGTTTCGACGGCGACCGCAAGCGCCGTGACGAGCCTCTCGAGCACGGCGTCGTCCAGTTTCACGTTGACCGACAGGCGCAGGCGGGCCGTCCCCTCGGGCACTGACGGCGGGCGTATCGCGCGCACGTCAAAACCCTGCTCGGCCAACGCCGCCGCGGCGGCCACCGCGCGATCGTTGTCGCCCAGGATGATCGGAATGATCTGCGATGTCCCCGGTGGCACTTCGAGGCCGGCTTCGGCGAGCAGCGTTCGTAATCGCGCGCTCAACATCTTCAGGCGTTGCCGGCACTCGGGTTCCGCGCCAATCACTGTCAACGCCGAGTCGACCGCCTCCGCCAGGGCGGGCGGTGGGGCGGTCGAGAAAACAAACGACCGCGCGCGCTGCACCAGATAGTCAATCGCCCATTCGGGGCCCGCGACGAACGCACCGGCGACCCCCAAGGCCTTGCCGGCGGTGTTGACCGAGAGGAACACCGCGTCGCCGCAGCCCGCCTCTTCGATCAAGCCGCTGCCGCGTTCCCCGTATACGCCGACTGCGTGCGCCTCGTCGACGATCAGTGCCATGCCCGTGGCGTCGCACAAGGCCGCATAACGGGCCAGCGGTGCGAAGTCACCCTCCATGCTGAACAACGATTCGGTAACCAGGAAAAGCTGCCGGGCAGCCTGCTCGGCCTCGATGGCGGGTTCGAGCGCGTGGACATCGTTATGGGGAAAGACGACCTTGCGGGCGCGTCCGAGACGGATGCCGTCGATTAGGCTGGCGTGGTTGAGTTCGTCGGAGAAAACGACGTCGCCCTCTTCGAGAAACGTCGAGAGTACGCCGACGTTCGCGGCGTACCCGCTGCCGAAGTATAGCGCCGCCTCCGTGCCCTTGAACGCGGCAAAGCGGCGCTCAACCGCTTCAAAATTGTCGCGATGCCCACGGAGCAGGCGCGAGCCGGTCGACCCGCAACCGTGAGTCCGCGTGGCTTCGGCCAGCCGGGCCATGATGGCGGGGTGGTCCGCGAGCCCAAGGTAGTCATTCGAGCAGAGGTCGATGCCGGCCGGCGGGTGCAGGCGTCGCGTCAGCCCGGCCGCTTCGATCTCGACCAGCCGCCGGCGCACGCGTTGCTCGATCTCATTCTTCTTCATCCGTTGGACGCCGGAATGGCCACGGCTACCTCCCCACCAGCCGGCTTACCGGACTCCCGGTGAGTGACGGGCTCGGTACAGAGCTGCATGCCGAGCTTGTCGAACAGTTGCTGATCGCGGTCGGCTTCGGGGTTGGGCGTGGTGAGCAACTTCTCGCCGAGGAAGATCGAGTTAGCGCCGGCGAGGAAGCAGAGCGCTTGTGCTTCGTCGGTAAGCGAGAGACGTCCCGCGCTCAGGCGCACGATCGACGCGGGCATGAGGATGCGAGCTGTGGCCACCATCCGAACCAGGTCGAGCGGGTCGACGCTCTGTTCACCAGCCAGCGGCGTGCCCTCGACGCGCACCAGGGTGTTGATCGGGACGCTTTCCGGGTGTGGACGCTGCTCGGCCAACTGTGCCAGCAGGCGGAAACGGTCCCGAGGCGACTCGCCCATGCCGATGATGCCTCCGCAGCAAACCGTGACCCCGGCCCGGCGTACTCGCGACAGGGTGTCGAGCCGCTCTTGGTAGCGGCGGGTGGTGATGATCTCTCCATAGAACTCGGGCGAGGTGTCGAGATTGTGGTTGTAGGCTGTGAGCCCGGCGGCGGCCAATTCGTCGGCCTGCGGCTGCGTGAGCATGCCGAGCGTGCAGCACGCCTCCATGCCGAGCGCCCGGACGCCCCGAACCATCTCCAGCACCTGGCCGAACGGCTCCCCATCAGGCACGTCGCGCCACGCCGCGCCCATGCAGAAGCGCGTGGCGCCGTTGTCGCGAGCCGTCCGCGCGACGGTGAGCGTCTCGTCGACGCTCATCAGCGCGTCGGCCTCGACACCGGTTTCGTAGCGCGCCGACTGCGGGCAATAGGCGCAATCTTCGGGGCAGCCGCCGGTCTTGATGCTCAGCAGCGAGCAGCCCTGCACCTGATCGGGCGAGTGGCGCGCGCGGTGGACGGTCTGCGCGCGGAAGACCAGGTCGGGCAAAGGCGCCGAATAGATGGCGTCGATCTCGTCGAGCGTCCAGTCGTGCCGAATGGTGGAACCGTTGGCAGTCGTCACAGTGAAAGGATCCGGCGGGCGCGTCAGGGGGTGCCCCTGCAAGCCCCGCAGCGAGCCTTCATTATCGGATGAAGTTTGTTTGGCTTCAAGCGAGGGGTAAGGTCCCAGATTCGTACGCAAGGATTCTGACGATCGCTTGATGCCTCGGCCCGCCGCAACCGCACCACCCGCGACAACGGAGCCGCGGATGTAAATCCGCGGGCGCGCGGACTTCCGTCCGTGCCTCTGAAGGGCAGGTCGAGCGGTTGCGCCGAGGTTGGGGCGTCCTCCGCCAGGTTAACCCCTCAGGTAGAATGGCTTTCACATGAACAAACGGATCCTACTTGCCGCCGCGCTCTGCGCCACGTCGCTCGCCTGGGGACAGACGAATGCCAAACCCCTCCGCGGCTTCTCGAAGGCGAACACCGCCAAACAACGTGCGCTCGAAGGGCAGCTCCTCAAGGTCCCTCGGGCCGACCTCGTTCGTGAATACATCCAGGTGATGTCGGAGGAGCCCCATCACACCGGCAGCCAAGCGAGCGTGGATGTCGCCAAGTACGTTCTCGGCAAATTCAAGGAGTGGGGGCTTGATGCGGAACTCGAAGAGTTCGAAGGTTTGATGCCGACGCCGCGCGAGCGGTATCTCGAGCTGATCGAGCCCGAGAACTATGTTCCGACCTTGCAGGAGCCCGCCATCCCCGAGGACAAGGACTCGTCCGACCCGGGCCAGCTCCCGAGCTACAACGCCTACTCGCCCGACGGCGATGTGACCGGGCAGATCGTCTACGTCAACTACGGCATGCCGGCCGACTACGAAAAGCTCGCGGAGTTGGGCATCAGTGTGGAGGGCAAGATCGTCCTGGCGCGTTACCTGGGCGGCTGGCGCGGCATCAAGCCGAAGGTGGCCGCCGAACATGGCGCGATCGGCTGCCTGATCTTCTCCGACCCCAGGGACGACGGTTATTTCAACAACGATCCCTACCCGAAAGGTGCGAGCCGGCCGGAGTTCGGCGTCCAGAGGGGCAGCACAATGGATATGCCCATCCACCCCGGGGACCCCCTCACGCCCGGTTGGGGCTCGGTGCCGGGAGGCCGCCGCCTGGAGATCGCCGAGGCGAAGACACTGCCGAAGATTCCGGTGTTCCCGATCTCGTGGGGTGACGCAATGCCGATCTTGCGCAACCTCGGCGGCCCTGTCGCGCCCGAAAAGTGGCGTGGCGCCCTGCCGCTCACGTATCACATCGGGCCGGGACCGGCGAAGGTTCGACTCAAGCTCGAGTTCGATTGGACCATCCCCACCGGCTACAACGTCATCGCACGCATTCCCGGCAGCGAGTTCCCCGACGAGTGGATCATCTACGGCAACCACCACGACGCCTGGGTCAACGGGGCGATGGACCCCGTCAGCGGCAACGCCGCTTTGATGGAAACGGCCCGCGCCGTGGCCGCGGCATTGAAAGAAGGGTGGAGGCCCAGGCGCACCCTCATCTTCGCCAGTTGGGACGCCGAAGAGTGGGGCTTGATCGGCTCGACCGAGTGGGCCGAGAAGCACGCCGACGAGTTGCGCGGAAAGACCGTCGTCTATTTCAACAGCGACAGCAACCGCCAGGGCATCTTGAGTTTCTCCGGCTCCCACACGCTCGAGCGTTTCTTGAACGACGCGGCGCGCGACCTGACCGATCCACGCACAGGCAAGAGCGCCTGGGAGGTCATGAAGGAGGACGCGCTCAAAAAGGCCGGCGACGACGACGAGAAGAAAAAGAAGATCGACAGCCGGCGTGACCTGCGTATCGGCGCGCTCGGCTCGGGGTCCGACTATACGGTCTTCCTCGACCACCTCGCGATCTCGTCAGTGAACACTGCGTTTCGCGCCCCGGTCTTCGGCGTCTACCACTCAATCTACGACTCGTTCGATTGGTACCGGCGTTTCGGCGATCCTGAGTTCATGTACGGGCGCACGTTGGCGCAGTTCCACGCACTCGCGATGGCCCGCATGGCCGACGCGGATGTTTTGCCGTTCGAGTTCACGAACTTCGCCGACACCTTGAGCGTCTACTTGGACGAGTTGGACAAGCTGCTCAAGAACAAGCGCAGGAAGCACCCGGCGGTTTCGCTCGATCTCGCGCCTTTGCGGGACGGGCAGGAGCAGATTGCCGAAGCGGCCGCGGCGTACGAAAAGGCGTTCGAGGAGGTTTTCTCGAATAGCGGTCCCAACGGCGATGTGGCGAAAGTGAACGCCGCGTTACGGAAGGTCGAGCAAAAGATGCGCCTCGAAGGCGGGTTGCCCGGCGAACGGGAGTGGTACAAGCACGCCCTCTACGCACCGGGGTTCTATACCGGCTACGGCGTCAAGACCATCCCCGGCGTGCGGGAGTCGATCGAGCAGAACGAGTGGGCGACGGCCGGCGAACAGGTGAAGGTAGTGCGGGGGATCTTCGACGGCTTGGCGAATCAGATTCGGAGCGCTGAACGGGAGTTGATCGAGCTGATTCCGTAGCAGCCCATGGCGAAATCGAGAAACGGTGCTCGCTAAGAAGTAGGGGCACGGCATGCCGTGCCCGCCGGCTTCGACCTGTTGCAACGTGTTGGGTCCCGCACCGGCTCGACAAGAAACCTTGCTTTCCCAACGGGCCGCCAGGGCAGACACCGAGCCCTGTGCGGCGCCTACTTCGGCGTCGCCATATCCGGTTCTTCGCACGTGATGAACTCGAGCAGCGCCGGCTTGCCCTCGCGCGTCTGGGCAATGCCCCGCTCGATCGCGGCAGCCACATCCTCGGGCCGCTCGACCCGTTCGGAGTACGCGCCCAGCCCGCGGGCGACCTCGCTGTAGTTGCCCGAGAGAAACTTCGTCCCGTAGCGCTCGACCGACTTCGGGATGTACATTTCGTAGTTCCCCATCGCCGAGTTGTTGAGCAGCAGCGTCAGGATGGGGATCTCCTCGCGCACGGCGGTTTCGACGTCCATGCCCACCATTCCGAAGGCCGCGTCGCCCAGGAAATTGGCGACGAGTTTCTCGGGGGCCGCCACTTTCGCTCCCATCGCGGCGCCCAACGAGAAACCGAGTTGCGTCGAGTGTCCCCACCCAAGGTAGCCGCGCGGCGTGACGGACTCGTAGATCGGCACGAGCTGATCGCGCGGGTTGCCCGAATCGTGCGTCACGATGGTCTCGGCCGGGTCGGTCGCCTTCATGAACTCGCCCATCACACGGTAGGGGTTGATGGGTGTTTGGTTGGACAGGAGCTTGGGCGCCCACCGCGCGTTCCACTGCTGCCGAAGGCCCCGCAGGTGCGCTTCGACCTGATCCCTGCCCGCGCGACCCGATCCACCCGTCTGTGAACGGATCTCCTCTACCATCTGTTCGAGTACGAGCTTGGCGTCGCCCAAGATCGGCACGTCAGCCACGTAGTCTTTGTTCAGGTCGCATGGGTCGTTGGTGGCGTGGACGATGGTCCGCCAGCCGGGCGGAATGGGCGGCGCAAAGATGGTTCGCGTCAAGCTCGCCCCGATGCCGAACACCGCGTCGCAATTGGCGAGAGCGTCCTCGACCATCGACGTGCGGCTGTGCGACCCGGTTCCGAGCGAAAGCGGATGCCTCTCGTTAAAGCCGCTCTTGCCGAGCAGCGTTGTCATGACCGGCGCGGCGAGCAACTCGGCCACCTCGGTCAGCTCCCGCGAAGCCTCGGCGTAGAGCACGCCCTGCCCGGCCCAGATCATAGGCCGCTCGGCAGCGAGCAGCAACTTGACGGCCTCGCGAATGGCGTACGGATCGGCGCCGGTCCGCACCGGCGGCACCGGCCGGTAATCGAGTGTCCCGCTGAACTCTTCTTTGGCGACGTCGACCGGTACCTCGACCATGACGGGCTTGGGCCGCCCCGTACGCAAGGCCGTGAATGCCCGCCGCATGCGCTCGGGAATCGCTTCTACCGACGGAATCATGTCCGCCCACTTCGTGACCGCCGAGTAGCTCTTGACGGCGTCGAAGGTCGGCGGCACGCCGGCGCGGTTGCGGCCGGGATGTCCGGGCAGGAACAGCAGCGGGCTCGAATCGGTGTGAGCGTGGGCGATGCCGGCGAAGGCGTTCTCCACCCCCGCGCTCTGCTGCACGGTTACGACGCCGATCTGTTTGCCGTTGGTGGTGCGGGCGAAAGCGTCCGCCATGTTCTCGGCGACACGCTCCTGCCGCGCGACGATCGACCGGATGCCCTGCTCGGTCAGCGCCTCCATGATGGGGGTGAAGGGGAAGCAGAAAACGTGCTCGACGCCTTCGAGCTTGAGGATGCGGGCGATCAATTGGCTGCCGGTCATGACTGTGGCTTTCTTCCAGGCGGTTACAAGCTGGTGACGATGATTAAGGAAGTGCGCTCTTCCGGCTCATCACATAGGTGATGATGAAGCCGTTGATCGCGACGAATATCGGCACCACCACCGTGGGTGCTACCGCCATCGGGTATTCGAACATGGAAACCATGTCCGGCGTCGAATGGATGATGTGCCAGGGGCCCGGTATACCAAGGTTCATCAGGACGACGCCGCCGGGCACGATGATCACGAAACCGTAGACGTTGAGCGCGAGGATCCATTTCAGGTCCAGCGATTTCTGATAGAGCAGATATCCCGCCAACAGCGACAGCGCTCCGAAGACAAGATCGGGAATCCCAAGATAGAAGGCGAGCTCAGGCGAGAACTCTCCCTTCAGACCCTTGATGATCCCGCCGATGGCCAATACCCGAAGACCTTCGAACAGCATGATCTTATGCACTCCGACGGCGTCCACCACACTATTGATGGAATCCCTAAAGTCGGCCGAAAGGCCCCAGGGGACCATCAGGACAAGCACAGGCACCATTGTGACCCAAAGGCCGGGAAGTCTCTCCAAAACCGCGGGCTGTGTATAGACCCCCTTGAGGGCAAGACAGGCGCTGATCGGCGCCCACAGGACCAGCAAGGCGATCACGATATAGAGCGGCTGCGCCCGGTCGGAGGCCAGTCTATCTGTGCGCTGCGCGCTGCGCACTGCAGCGGCCATGAGGACGACCTGCGTCACGAATAAAAAAGGAAGGATTGAGTCGCCCATAGAACCTCCTAGCCGATCGTCTGCTGGCGCCGCTTGTTCCCCGGGGTCGCGCTCCGGGCTAGTATTGGGCTAGGCGGTGGCCTGCCGAGCCGGTTTCGGTGCCTCGCCGGTTTTCACGGCCATGTCGCGCCCATCCATGTAACCCGGCCGCTCGACGCCAAACAGTGACAGCACCGTTGGCGCGAGGTCTTCGATCCCCGGATCCTCGGCCTCAAACGAACGATTGCAAAATACCACGCCGGGCACCAGGGCCGGGTCCATGCAGTGGTCGCCGCTCCAGGCCTTCGAGTTGTCCGCAAAGACCGGCCCGCCGACTTTGCCCAGCGCGGCGTCCCAGGCGCTGCGATAGCCGGCACTGTAGCCGATCACGACGTCAGGTGCAGCATCCATATACGGCCCGCGGTAAATGGACTCTTTCGCCCAGGCCTCGCGAATCGCCGTCGTGCCGCGCTCGGGGTCTTCGAGGCCGGTGAACTTCTCGGCCAGTTCCTTCTTGAGCGCGGCGGCCTCGGCGCCCGCCGGCACGATCCCCTGCGACTCGCGTCCTTTCTGATTGAGATAGACGCCGGTCAGCCCGAAGGTGTAGGCGCGCGTTTGGCTCCAGTCGACCCCTTTGAGATAGGGGCCGCTCTCGCTCGCGCCGTCCTTGAGGACGAGGTACCCGTTCTCGAGCAACCAGGTATTGAGGTTGACGCCGCGCTGGAACGACTTGAAGCCATGGTCCGACAGCACGAAGAACACAGTCTCGTCATCCACGTACTCGAGACTCTTGCCGACGATACCGTCCATGTGGCGATAGAGATCTTCGATGACTTTGCGGTAGTCAGCCTCCTCAGCGCCATTGGGACCGGCGCCGCTGGGATTGGCCCCGTTCGGACCAGCACCGTTGGGATTGGTGCGATGCGCCGGGTGGTCGGGCTCCAAGTAGCGATAGAACATGTGCTGCACGCGGTCGCTGGTATCGAAAACGCAAGCAACAATCCCCTGCCGCGTTTTCTTCAGCGCATTCATGTACATGCGTTCGCGTTCGTCGCAGATCAGGTAGGCCTGTTCGAGAAACGCCTTCTCGTCGATGACGCGCTCGTTGAGCGCCCAGGTGTCCTCGGCCAGCCCCAGGGTCGAATACGTGCCCAGCAGCTTGGCGAGGTAGGTGGCGTAATAGCTCGGATGCGAGATCGGCAGCGCCGGCTTTTCGGGGTCGATGTTGATCGGCGTGACGTACAGGGAGACCACTGGGAGCGAGACGTCGGGGTTCGCCTCGGTCAACAGGAACCGCGCCACGCCTTGGACCTTGACGCCCCAACCGGCGCGGAAGGTGAGCCGCATCCACGGGGAGTATTCGCCGCGTTCGAGCGTGAGACGCTCGCCGTCGAGATCGAGTCGGGCCGATTGGGCGTCGCCGTTGAGCGTCAGGCGAAACGGGACCCGCATCGGCTCGGAATCGGTCCGCAGGGGATTCGGCGGCCCCTCGATCGAGCCGCTAAAGCGGTCCCCGTCACGCTCCAGCTCAAAGCGGTTACCGCCCTCGAACAACGGTTCGACGGTCTTGCTGGTGGTGAACTGCTGAAAGCTGCCCTGGGTGCCCAGCAGATCAGGCGTGCACATCGCCGACAACTGTTTGCCGTTGAACTTCTCGGGCGGGAACGTGATCGGCACCCGCAGAATCGACGACCCGATGTGATGGTCGCCGAGGATGCTCCAGAAGGTGCGGCTCTTGCGCCGCATCTCCACCGTCGCGCGGTTGAGCGGGATGTGCCAGCGGCCCAGCGTCAGCCACTTAGACGGCGCCCGCACGCGCGACGACGACAACTCGGGCACGTAGGTACGGATGCTGCGGTTCAAGAAGTCGTACAGGCTGTGCTTGCCCGGATTGACGCCCGTCGCGAAAGTGGCCCAGGCGACCGGCGAGAGCGGCGGATAGGTCGTGCGCAGGCGGCGGAACGTCCCTTCGTCACGCAGCCTCTGGAGGTTCGGCAGCTTGCCCTCGGCCATGAACTGCTCGGTGAGGTCCGGGTCGAGGCCGTCGAGCCCGAGAAAGATCATCTTGCGGATGTGCGCGTTCTTGAGGCCCTTCTTGCCCGACAGCACCCGCCACAACACCCGGAACGGCCAGATCAAGATCGACGCCGCGCCCAGCAAGAAGGCCATCAGCAGGCTGAGAAACGAGCCGAGAAAAGCGAACCCGGCACCGGGCCCGATATAGGCGAGGTGGAGGGTGGTGTCGGGCGGGTCCGGGGGAGCGACGGCGGCCAACGCGAGCAGACCGGCCGCGGCGGCGGCAAAGCAAATGGTCTTCCAGCGAATGGTCTTGAAGGGCCGTTTCAAACCACTACCAATACCAAGATGGGTGAATGGGCCGCGACCCGTGCGGCTTAGCGGATCTTACCCTCTACGAAGGGCACCTCGAAAACCTTGTCGTGCTGAATCGGGCCGTGGCCGAAATATCCGTCCTCGCCGAACAACTCGCCATGGTCGGCGGTGATGGTGACGTAGGTGTCTTTGGGGACGAGGTCGAACAGCTCCTCCACCACGCGGTCGAGGTACTTCACGGTTTTGATCTGCCGTTGCCGCAACTCATCCAGCGCCTTCTGGTTGAAGAAACGCTCTTTGCTCTTCACCAGCTTGCCGCCCACCACGTGATCATCAAGATGCTTGAACACGCCGTGCACCCCGCTAATGCGCGGCCACTCTTCCGGCGGCTCGTCGGGCAACGCGTAGGGATAGTGTGTCTCGCCCACGTTCAAGATGTAGAACGACGGCTTGTCTTCGGAGAACGTCATCTTGCTCAACATGGCGCGCATGTCGTTGTGCTTCGCCATCAACTCGTAGGAGTCAAACCCGTGGTTGAGGATGGTCTTCGGGTTGAGCACCGGCAGCGACACCATGGCGTGCGTCCGGTAGCCCATCTTGTGCTTGAGAAACGCGGGGAAATAGAGCTCCGGGACCAGCGACTTGAACTCGATATTGTCCGCCCCCAAGCGCTCGTTGAACTGCAGGAAATCCTTCTTGTAGTACTCCGAGGCGAAGACGCGCTTGGGACTATTGTGCGGCAGCAGTCCGGTGAGCAGGTTATAGTGCGACGGCGCCGTCCACGAGGCATACGACCAGCGTTTCTCGACCTTGCCCAGCTTCCGCATCACCTTCGGACGCCCCTTGATAAAGGCGTCGTAGCGGCAGCTATCGAAGATGACGAGAACGTAGTTGTTCAGGCGGGTGCGCTTCTTCCGGACGGCCATTCGAGGAATCGCTCAGTATAGCATCGGGTTCCCGAATCCCCCCGCCGACGAACGCCATTTACAGGTTCTGGAACCACAGCCGGCGCGGGGTTTCGCCCAGAATCCCGGCGCGCGCCGAGTCGGCCAGCGGCAGCACCTCGGTGAAGATCCTCAAGTGCTCGGCATAGCTGACCCGCGGCGTCCACAGGCCTGAGGGATAATCGCTGCCCCAGACGCAACGCTCCGGGCCGAACGCGTCGGCCACCTTCAAGCAAGCCTGGTGCATGTCAGCGCACGGAAAGCCCGTCTTGCTTCCGGTGGGAACGAAGGTCAGCTTCGCATGCAGGTTGTTGTGCCGCGACAGATAGAGCACCTTTTCGATCGTCGCGTCCAGGTCGGGCCCGGCCTTCGGGTTCAAACAGTGGTCGAGCACGACGGGCAGATCCGGGAACTGGCCCAACAGCCGGTCGGCGTGGCCGGCCAGGCTCGGGCCGATCAGGACGTTGATCACGATGCCGACATCGAGCGCCGTTTTCCACAAGGCGCGGACGCCGGGGTGGTCGAGTTCCCCGCTCTTCGCGGGAATACTGCGCATACCGCGGACACCGTGCTCGCGAACATGCCGGGCCAGCAAGTTGGGGCTGCGCGGGTCGTCGGGATTCAAAGTGCAGACCCCGGCCACCCAGTCGGGATTCGCCTTAGAGCTATCGAGGATGTAGCGGTTGTCGAAACGATAGAACGTGCTGGTCTGGATGGCACAGACGGCGTCGACGCCGTTGGCGCGGCTTTCCTGCTTCAAATCCTCGAGCGCGCCCTTGCCCTTGGGGGGCCGCAGCGGCTTCTCGATCGCCGGGTACCGCTTCTCGTCCGGCGAATAGATGTGCGCGTGCGTGTCAATGATCACCATGGTTCAAGTCCCCTTCGACACGCGTAGCATAGCGCAAGGTGCGTCTTGCTGACCCGTGGTGAAGCTCTTTTCAATCAATGCCGGCAGGTGTACAGCGAGCTTCCGGGCGTGCTCTACTCTGTTGTGCAAGTCTGGGGTGAGCCCCTCATGGTGCGGTCGCCGGAATCTGGCTATGCGTCTGCGTGTTGACGAAGAGGTCACTGGCCGGCTAGCGGGAGACGAGGCGTAGATGTCGATCGGAAGATTCAGGGACGTGCTCAGTTTTCGAGGCTTTCAGCCGTTCCTGTGGACGGAATCTCTCGGGGCCCTCAATGACAACATCTACAAGATGGTGGTGTCGCTGGCGGCCGTCAATGTCGCAATCGACGCGGGCGGAGGCAGCGAGTTTCTGTCCATGGCGCAGGGGATCTTTATCCTGCCGTTTATTCTTTTCTCAGGGTACGCGGGCCACTTCGCCGACACCTACAGCAAGCGCACGGTTCTGATCGCCACCAAGTCTTTTGAAATCCTGGCGATGGGCTTGGCGGTTGTGGCTTTCTTGACCGGCCGGATGGATTTCATGCTCGCGGTGCTCTTTCTGATGGCGACGCAGTCGGCCTTCTTCAGTCCGGCGAAGTACGGGATTCTGCCGGAACTGCTGGCCGACAAAGATCTTTCCCGCGGCAACGCCCTGTTGCAGATGACGACGTTCGCCGCCATCATCCTGGGCACGTCGCTGGGCGCACTGTTCGTCGACTCCCTGTCCGGCCGGCTGTGGGTTGTCGGGTTGATGCTGCTGGCCGTCGCGGTCGCCGGCGTGATGGCGAGTTTTGGAATCGCGCCGGTCCCGGCGGCGGGCAGTGGCGGGCGCTTCCGTCTCAATCCCTGGGGTGAAGTCTCGGTCGGCGTCAGACGGCTCTGGAACGACCGGCGTCTGTGGTTGACGGTGACCGGCATTTCCTACTTCTGGTTCCTCGGCGCGCTGATGCAGATCGCGATTCTGCTGTTCGGCAAACAGGCGCTGGGCGCGGGCGATCTGGAGGTCGGCGGGCTGTTGGTTTTCTTCGCGGTGGGCATCGGCGTCGGCAGCATGGTGGCGGGCCGCCTGTCGGGCGACAAGGTTGAGCTTGGTCTCGTGCCTCTCGGCGCAATCGGCATGGGAGTGTTCTCGATGCTGCTGTCAGCTTCCGCACCTTCCTATTCCTGGGCGGCCACGTGGATGACGGCCCTCGGGTTCTCGGGCGGATTCTTCATCGTTCCTCTCAATGCCTTCCTGCAGCAGCGTGCGGAGCAGGAGGAGAGGGGCCGGCTGATCGCAGCCGCCGGTTTTCTTTCCAACATCGGGATCCTTGTTGCCGCGGTCTTAAGCTGGGTGTTGAGCGACCACCTGGGGTTTCGCCCGGATCAAACCATCTTGCTGGCGGGCGGCCTGACCCTGCTCGGGACGGTCTACGTCTTCAAAGTGCTGCCCGATTTTCTGACCCGGTTCCTGCTGTGGCTGCTCACCCATACGGTTTACAAGATCCATATCGAAGGACAGCAGCATGTGCCGTTCCGCGGCCCCGCCTTGCTGGTTTGCAATCACATATCCCTTGTAGACGGGTTCCTCGTGGGCGCTTGCATCCAGCGCTTTGTTCGGTTCATGGTTTACCGCCCGTTCTTTGAGATGAGGGTGTTTCGTTGGGCGCTGAACGTGACGAACGCGATCCCGGTGGCCGCGGGGAACCCCAGAGAGGTCGTCGAGTCACTCCGGCGGGCGCGTGAAGAGTTGGAGCAGGGCCATGTCGTGTGTATCTTTGCCGAAGGCTCGGTCAGCCGGACCGGCAACTTGCTTCCCTTCGCACGCGGCTTCGAGAGGATCATCAAAGGCCTCGACGTCCCCGTCATCCCGGTGCACCTCGATCGGCTGTGGGGAAGTGTGTTCAGCTTCAGCGAAGGGCAGTTCTTTTGGAAATGGCCGAAGAAAATTCCCTACCGGGTAACCGTTTCATTCGGGTCCCCGCTGCCCGCCACCGCGAAGGCGCACGACGTACGCCAAGCGATTGGTGAACTGGGCGCCGACGCGGCCGAATTGCGGCGTGAACCGGATGACCAGCTCGACCGCCGTTTCATTCAGACCGCCCGCCGCAACTGGTTCTCGCTGTGCATGGCTGATTCCACAGGCAAGGAGTTGACGTACGGGAAAGCATTGATTGGCACGCTGGCGTTGTCACGCTGGGTCCGTCGAAATTGCCGGAACGAGGAGATGGTGGGGTTGTTGCTGCCGTCGTCGGTGGGCGGCGCAGTAGCGAATGTCGCTGTGCTGATGTCGGGCAAGGTGCCGGTGAATCTGAACTTCACCTCGGGCGCCGAGGCGGTGGGAGCCGCCATCGAGCAGTGCGAGATCCGTACGATCCTGACCTCGAAACGGTTTCTGAAGAAGGCCAAGATCGACGAGATGGAAGGGATGGTCTTCCTTGAAGACGTCACGCGGCTGGTGACCCCGGCGCAGAAGATCGCCGCTGCCATCGCGGCCGCCGTGCTGCCGTCTCGCTTGGTTTCGCGACTCTACACTCCGGAAAAGCGTGACTCCTCCGCACTGGCGGCGGTGATCTTCTCGAGTGGGAGTACGGGCGTGCCCAAGGGCGTCATGCTTTCGCACCACAACATCCTGTCGAACCTCGAGGGTGTCGCTCAGGTTTTCTGGGTCACTGAGAAAGATCGGATGATCGGCGTGTTGCCGTTCTTCCATTCGTTCGGCCTGACGGTCACCCTGTGGTTCCCGATCCTGTCGGGCTTTGCGGTGGCCTATCATCCGAATCCTTTGGATGCCAAGACCGTGGGAGAAATGGCGGCGCGGCACAAAGCCACGCTTCTATTGGCGACGCCGACCTTCTTTTCAAACTACGTACGAAAGTGCTCCGCCGAGCAGTTTTCGTCGCTACGGCATGTTCTGGTGGGAGCTGAAAAGCTCCGTCAGCCGCTGGCGGAGGCTTTCCGCGAGAAGTTTGGTCTGGAACTGCTGGAAGGATACGGTTGTACCGAGACCTCACCCATCGTGGCCGTGAATGCGCCGAACCATGCCGGCCGTGGGGCGAAGCAGACCGGACAGAAGTTTGGAACGGTGGGCCATCCCCTTCCTGGCGTCGTTGCGAAGGTTGTTCATCTCGACACCGGCGATGTTCTCCCGCCGGACGAAGAAGGGCTGCTGCTCGTGAAGGGCCCCAACGTGATGAGAGGGTATCTGGGACAACCGCAGAAGACGAAGGACGTCATCACCGACGGCTGGTACCGAACGGGCGACGTCGCGGCGATTGACGATGACGGCTTCATCCGCATCACCGACCGCTTGTCGCGTTTCAGCAAGATCGGCGGCGAAATGGTCCCGCACATCAAGGTGGAAGAAGCTGTCACGAGCGTGTTGGGGGGCAAGCCGAGTGCGGTGACGGCGGTGCCGGACGAGCGCAAGGGCGAGCGGCTCGTTGTGTTCTATACCGAACCGGATGTATCGGGCGAAGAGTTGTCGACGCGTCTCGGGGAGTCCGGGCTGCCGAACCTGTGGATGCCGAAGCGGGAGAGTTTCCATTTCATCGACGAGATCCCTCTTCTCGGGTCAGGCAAGACTGATCTGAAGAAGATCCGCGCGATGGCACTGGAGATGGCGACGTAACTAGAGCCGCGGCGGTGGTCGAGGACTTGGCCTCCGGCGAATGAGTAGTGAGTGTTGAACACAGAGGTCGTAACCGTAGAGGCCTAAGTAACTCACCTTAGAGTGTATTTACTGTAAGTGACTGTGAATCTAGGAAGATGGATCTATTGAATCGGCCCGGACCCGGTGTGATGATGGAGTTGCCACACCCCTCCATCCCGCTACCCGATGAGTCTCCACACCAAGTACGAGCTGGACAAGCTGGTCTACGACGGTCCCACCAAAACCTTCAAGGCCAAGCAGATCGGAACGGGTACCGAGGTCTATCTCCACCTGTTGGCCGAGAACGGTGACGCCCTCGCACAGGCAAAGCTGATCGAAAAGATTCGTTCGCTGACGGAGTTGTCGAAAGCCGTCGACTCACAGCCGGTGATCGAGGTGGGCGACGTCGCGGAGTCTCCCTACGTCGCCACCGAGGTGCTGGCGTCGTTTCGGGGGCTAGAGAACTGGGTCGAAGCCGAGTATCGCCAAGCGCGCGCCCGCGCCCAACAAAGCGCGAAAGACGAAGTCGAGGCACACCTGGCCGCGGGCCACACAGCGCTCGCGCTGCGAGCCGTCTGCCAAGCCCTCGAGCAGTTCCCCGACGAGCCCCAACTAACGCGCATCGAGGAAGTCCTGCGGCTGCTCAACCGCGGCCAGGAGCTGTGCCGGCAAGGTAGCGGCGACAAGGGGATCGAGCTTCTGTGGCAGGCTTATCGAGCAACGGAAGCCAACGCCCAAATCTGCTCCTCGGGGCACATTCGCGCCACACTACTGGACGCGCTGGCCGCGCGCGCCAAGCAGATCATCGAATCCGACCGCGATGCGGCCGACGTGCTGCTGCAACAGGCCCTCGGGCTCGACCCAGAGCACACCGAGGCCGTGCAGCTCAGCAAGACCGTCGACCCCAAACGGGAGGAGTTCGTTCGTTGGTGCTTGTCGCAGGCGAAGCGTCTCGAAGAGCAGGGCGACCAAAAAGGCGTCCAGGCGCTCGTGGGACAGGCGCTCGCGATATACCCGAACGATGTCCGTCTGCTCGATCTGCATTCGAGCACAAAGACCTCGTGGCGTCGGGGACGTCGCTCCGCGAATGGGAAACCGAATCTCAAGTGGAGCGAGGCTCTCGAGACGCTCCGCCGTCAGGGGAGCGCCATCGCGAGTCCCGTGATCGCGTTGACGCGCCATACCCAGGAGATGTTCAAGAAGAAACTGCCGAAGGCCTACGAGAAGCTCCGGCAGATTCACGAGACCTCTCCGCTGTTACCGGCGGCGCTAGGGGCCGGTGTCGCGATCATCCTGTTCACCGCGTGGTGGATCGGTTCGCGCTCCGTGGAAGGGCCGCCGGCGCCGGTAGCCGAGGTGTTCCTGGTCAGCCTGCGCAGTTCTCCTGCCGGCGCCACCCTGTCAATTGGTGGAGAGGAATGCGGCACGTCCACCTGCGCGGTCGAGTTGACATCGGGGAGCTACCAAGCCGAAGCCCGCCTCGCCGGCTACCTGCCGGCCCTGCTGTCGTTCGACGTTACGGAAGATGACGTCTCCAAAAACGACACGAGCCTTGCGCCGTTCACCTTGACTCTCTCGCCCTTGCCGACCGTTCTGCGCATCTCTTCGGACCTGCCGCGCGGCGAAGTCACTCTCGATGACGAAGCGCTCGGCGTGCTGGAAGAAGGTGAACTTGAGATCGCGCTTGGCTCCATGGCACCGGGCGAGCACGTGCTGACTGTGTCGGGTGCAGGCGCGAGCGCCACGTTGCGCTTCGAATCGCCCGCCGGGTCGTTGCCGCTGGTGCGGGAAATGCTCGATACTCGCGAGATGCGTGCCGTCGTCGTCACCGGCTTCGGGCCGCAAGCAAGGCTCTACAGCGACGCGGTCATCAGCGAGGCCGCACTCGACGAAGAGGAGTTGGATGGACTCCCCGCCACGTCCATCGGCTTCGAAACACTCGCCGAGGGCGAACACGAGCTGGAGCTGAATGCCGGCGGCAAGACGCGGCGCGTCATTTTCGACAGCGCCGAGGGACCCAGTCTCGCGATATTCCTCCAAACCGACCGCAACGTCGGCGGACTCCGCATCCACACCGGCCAAGACGGCGCGACGATCTATCTCGACGGCAAGAAATACCGCAGGCTCACCCGACGCGGACGCGCCTTGATCTACCTCTATCCCAACCAGTACACCGTGCGCGTAGAGAAGCAGGGCTTCCGGGCTCCGTCCGAGCAGACCGTTCAGATCCGCAAGGGCGAGCAAAGCCGGCTCGATTTCAAACTGACACCTCTGCCCACGACCGCCACGTTGAAGATCCCGAACGGCATTCCGGGCGCCACCGTGCTAATCGACGGGAACGAGATCGGCGTCATTCCGCCGGACGGCCGTTTCTCGGCATCGAACATTGAGCCGGGCCGTCGTCGCGTCACGATTCGCAAGGACCTCTATCAACTCCGAGAGTCGAGCCGGCTTTTCGAAGCGAACGGCACGGTCGAGGTCAGCGGTCTGCTCGAAGGCGCGCTGGGAACGTTGCGCGTGGAAGTCAGCCCGCCCGAGGTCAAGGCGCGCCTCAGCCTACGGCGCGAAGGCGAGGGGAACGATCGCGCCATCATCGACTCGTCGTTGCAGCTCGAAGCGGGCACCTACACGGTGACGGCCGTCGCGGAGGGCTTCGAGGAGTATGGTGCGACGATCCGTTTGCAGGCGAGCGAATCGAAGACGGTTCGTTTGGAGTTGCGACCCCTCGAGAGTCAACCCGCCGCACGGCCCGCTTTGCGGCTCGACGACTGGGCCGAGGCCGGCGGTTGGCGTCGTGAGAGGGACCTGCTGACGCGGTCCGGCGGGGGAATGATTCTCGCACCGGCCGACGGCGGGCCCGGCGTGTACGAGTTCTCTGCCTTGCTCAGAAAAGGCCGCCGACTGGAGTGGGTCGCGAACCACGTCGATCAGAACAACTACGCGCTGTTTCAAATTGGTAAGAACTACTTCCACCGTACCGAAGTCGCCAACGGCCGCAGGTCGAAACCGTTCAAGATTCCGCACTCCTTGCCATGGGGCGGTGTTATTGCGGTGCAGATCGAGGTTGCGCCGGACGCGCTGGTCCACCGCCTGCTGCAGAACAGCGAGTGGTCTGTGATCGACCACTGGGTCCACACCGGTGCGGAGTTCACCGCGGGCAAGTTCGGCTTCCACATCCCCCGCCGCGACCAGATCGCCTTGCGGCGGTTTACGTTCAAGCGACCCTGACCGTCGCCTTCGTCTTCGATGTCTTTCAGGCCGGGGTCTTTACAGGCCCTGCTCCGGCCGAAGCGAGAGGTTGGACGATGCGCAGCTTGCCGCCAGGCGTCAAGGTAAACGAATCCACCGCGCGAGTTGCAATCCGCACGCTCTCGGGCAGCACTCGCCGCACTCGACCGACGACCCGTGCTTCCAGGTCGCTTGGGGCGCCGGATAGCAGTTTCGGGAGAGTGGCTATTCTGCTTTTGTAGCTCCTGAAACCTCCGGCGGCCACCTAAGCGCTGCCCTTGCTGACCCGCTCAAAGGCGAGAGCCCTTCACGGACGGGCCATGCGGGGCCTCATGGGACCGGCACGTGCGTACCCCGAAAGGTTGGGATGACCGGTCGCCTGCTTGCGGCGAGGCGGGCGAGTGGTTATTCTGCGTTTAAAGTCCCCACAACGTCAGTCGGCCACCTCCACGCCGCTCCCGTTTGCCGACCCGCTCATGAGCCATCGCTCTCCCGACGACATTCAGATTGACGGCCAGCCGCTGAGCGAAATCCTCGAGGAGCACGACAGTTGGCTTCGCTCGGGTTGCAAGAGCGGCGCTCGGGCGAGATTGGCCGGCGTGGATCTCTCCTACGTCCATCTTGCCGATTGCGACTTGCGGCAAGCGGACTTGGCCAACGCCAACTTGCGCGGCGCCGATCTTAGCCGGACGCGCCTCAGTGGGGCCGTGTTGCGGAACGCGGATTTCCGCCACGCCACGCTGAGCAACGCTGATCTCTCCGATGACACCGACACGGCGACGACTCAGCACACGCCCTTGAACGGACCCGTGCCGACCGACACCGAGGGCATGTCGGTCGGGGGCGCCGACCTGACCATTGCCGTCCTGCCGGATTCCTATCCGCTGACGCAGCTCACGGCGCGGTGCGAGCGTATCGCCCGAGGCGTCCGCTGGTTCGCCTTGGCCGTGGGCGTGCTGGTGGCTCTGAACCTGTACTTGGTGCTGACGACGGCCGATGCCGATCTACTGCTTGACTCCCAGGTTTTTCGAGTACCCTTCACGCAGATCCCGGTCACCACTACGATGCTGTATTGGCTGGTGCCGCCGGAGATTCTGGTGGCGTTCTTCTGGTGGCATCTGTTGTATCTCGATCGTGTGTGGCGCTACGGCGCCCGCCTGCCCGCGCTGTTTCCCGACGGCTCGTCGCTGTCCGCGCGGGGGGCGGTTTGGCCGCTCAACGTTCTGGCGGCGCGATGGATGCCGCAGCTCGAGGAGGAGACGTCGAACTCGCGCTGGGAGCGTATTCCCCAGTGGCTGATTGAGGGCGGCCTATTCTGGGCTGCGCCCGTCGTGTTGGCGGCCTTCTGGTGGCGCTACCTGGCGTTGCAGGAGCCGTGGGGAGCGCTCTTGCAGATCGTTACGCTCTCGGCGGCGGTGGGGCTCGCCCATTCGCGCAGCCGTGCGATTCGGCGGGTGTTCCAAACGGAGGATTCGCACCCGGATACGGAGCGAGTCCTTCGCCGCCGTGCGTTGGTGCGGGCCGCCGTGCTCAGCGTGATCGCTTTCACGGCCTTGTCCTACGTGGCGGTCGAGTCTCCAGTTGCGTCTGTCGTTCCAGCGCGCTTGGAGGTCCAGTTCGCGGAGTTGTCGCGCAAGCCGCAGTTCGGCGCACCTGTCAATCTTCAGAGCGTCGCGGGCGCGGACTTGAGCGGCAGGAGCCTGCGGTTTGCGGTACTTTCCTACTGCTTCCTCGCCAACGCGAACTTCCAGGGATCGAGGCTGGAAGGGGCGTCGCTGGCCGTATCCGATCTGCGTGGAGCCGATCTGCGGAAAGCGGACTTGCGGGGCGGCTCGCTGTTCTCGGCGCGCTTGGCGGAGGCGAAGCTCGAGATGGCGGACCTGCGCGGCGCGAACCTACGCTGCGCCACTGGCTTGACGGCTCCGCAACTCTCGGCGGCCGAGACCGACGCCGCGACGATTCTGCCCGATGGTTCGGCAGGACCTTTTCGGCCCGGGTCGGGCGCCACGAGGGTGAATGCGGCAGACTGTACCCACTGGCAACCGGATGGGGAGGGGCTTCCGCCGATCGAGAACCCGCCTGCGGTACGGCCCCCACCGCGTCGCCAACCGGATCTCGGTCCGATTCCGAAGCTCAAGCCCGCGGACCCATAAGGCGGCAGAACCGGCTGCGGGAGCGGCCGACTTGGCCCCGTGAACCGAACAGGCATCGCAAACGCAAGTCTCTAGCAGCCGTGCCCATCACGGCCGCGCGTTTTGCGACAATTCATGCTTGACTCTCGGGGCTGCCTGTCACGGGAGGTCTGTCGTGGGAAGTCGCTTCATTGCCTTTGTGGCCCCAGCTTTGAGGAGAGAACGTCGTGAAGATCACTAACGTCGAAGCCATCTACTTGCGATTGCCCGAGGTCAAAGAGTTGACCGACAGCGGCCAGGACGCGTTGGTCGTGCGCGTGTCGACCGACGCCGGGATCACCGGCATCGGCGAGGTCGACTCCGCTCCGCTGGCGGTCAAGGGCGCGATCGAAGGGCCGTTCTCACACAACGTGGCGTCGGGGCTGCGCGACTTGGTTATCGGCGAAGACCCCTTCGAGACGGAGTACCTCTGGTACAAGATGTACCGCAAGAACATTTACGGCGGACGCCGCGGCGTCGGTCTGCATGCGATGAGCGGAATCGACATCGCGCTGTGGGACATCAAGGGAAAGGCGCTCGGCCAGCCCGTGTGGAAACTGCTTGGCGGGGGGTTCCACAAGCAGATCCGTCCCTACGCCAGCACGCTGTTCGGGGCGACGCCGGACGAGACGCGCGAGCGGGCGCAGCGCTTCCGCGATCGAGGTTTCACCGCCGTCAAGTTTGGCTGGGAGCCGATGGGGCAGGACGAGAAGACCGACATCGCGCTCGTCCGCGAGGCGCGCAAAGGGCTCGGGGATGACGTGGACCTGCTGATCGACGCCGGACTGGTGTGGGACGCCAAGACGGCGATTCAACGCGCGCGCGCGTTCGCGGACTACAACATTTTCTGGTTGGAGGAGCCTCTGTCGCCGGACGACTACGATGGATATCGAAAGCTGTCGGAGGCGACGCACCTGCGCATCGCCGCTGGGGAAGAGGAAAGCCATCGGCTCTCATACATCGAGCTGATGGACCGCGGCAAGGTCGACGTGGTGCAGATTGATCTGACGCGCGTGGGGGGCTTTACCGAGGCGATGAAGATTGCGAGCCTCGCGGTTGATCGCGGACTGCCGGTGGCGAACCACGGGTTCACGACCTACATCAACGTGGCGGCGGCGCTTCACTTCTTGAACTCGGTGCCGAATTCGTTCATTTGCGAGTTCGCCGCGGAGGAGGGAACGACTCTGCGCGAGCACGTCACCACGCAGCGGATTGTTGCCAAGGATGGGATGCTCGACATTCCGTCCGAGCCGGGGCTGGGGTTAGAGTTGAACGAAGAGGCGATCGAGAAGTACGGGGTGAAGTGAAGATAGATGGTTATGGCGAGGTGTAGGGGCACGGCATGCCGCGCCCGGCGGGCTTGGCCGGTCGACTCGAGCACGGGCACAGCATGCTGTGCCCCTACATATCGGTTCGCCGGTTTGGGGTCCAAGATCAGCGACGCGGGCCGACGAAGATCGATTTCGCCACCGTGGCGTGGATGCCCTTCTTGCCATCCACGAGTTGGGTGATGTTGAGGTCGACGGCGTTGCTCGAGAGCATGTAGGCGTCGTCGCGGCTGAGGCCTTTTTCGCTCACCAGGAAGTCAATCATCTCTCGCAACGCGATCTCGATGGCCGTATCGAGGTCTTCGTGAAATCCCATCGTCATGAAGTGGGTCGGGGTTTCGGCGCGCGGCCAGCGCAGCCGTTGGCCCTTGTGGACCAGGAAGCGAAACGTGCCAGTGAGAGCGGTTTCAAGCGCAGTGACATCGACTTCCCCGTCACCTTGCGCGGCGTGGGCGTCACCGACCAGGAATAGAGCACCCTGCTCGTGAACCGGGATGAAGAGCGTCGTCCCGGCGACGAGTTCCTTGTTGTCGAGGTTCCCGGCGTGGATCCACGGGGGCGCGCTGCTGATGCGTCCCAACTCCTTGGGCGGCGCGACACCCATGCTGCCGAAGAACGGCCGTAGCGGAATCTCGATGCCCTCGGCGAAGTCTGCCACCATTCGTTGCTCGTCCAGCGGGATGATCTTGACCCGCTTGTAGGGATAGTCGTCCGGCAGGACTCCCTTGCCGGGGATGAAGAGGTTCAACGAGTACGGTACCGCCAGCCGGATCGACTCGATTCGCACCTCGAGAACGTCGCCCGGCTCGGCGGTCTCGATGTAAACCGGCCCGGTCAGAATGTGCGGGCCCGGTCCGCGGTCGGTGACCTGGATGTGGATATCACGGAGCGCCGGCTTGATCTGATCGGAGGGAAGCCCGGCCTCTTCGAGCATCTGAGGGCTCGCGATCATCGACGTTGTGATCTCGACACGGTCGCCGGGTTTGATCCGCAGCACCGGCGGCGTCGCGGCGGCGTAGTAGCCGAAGACCACGGTCTCGGGCGTCGAAGTGAGGCGGTGGAGGGTGGGTGTTTGCGCCGAAAGCGAGAGGGCGATCGAGACGGGAAGAGCAGCTAGGGTTCGTCGCATGCATCAACTATCCCACAGCCCCATTCGAGTGGGCGCGGCTCAGAGCTTCAGCGGCTGGGCGCCTGCTTGTAGATCCCGAAAAACGTTTCGGGGCGGAGGGTGTTGGTGCGCAGGTACTCGCAGTCCAGTTCCCAAATCCAGTCGAGGATGGCGCGGTCGAGTGGCCGCGAGAGGTCGTAGTTGGGGCCGTACATCGTGTCGAAGAATCGCCGGCAGATGCTGAAGTAGGGGACAAAGGCCTGCGTCGCAAAATGGGAACTCAACAGCGGCAGGATGTCTCCCGAGCGAATACACTCCATGCTCGACGGACGCGTGTCAGCCTCCCATATCCGCCTGTCCACCGCCTTGCGCGCATAGGCGGTGTGATTGACGCGATAGCGCTCCGGCAGGGTGCTCCACAAGGCGCTGACGACCTTGCGCGTTTCCGGCCACATGCGGTAGCCGTGGCGCGTGATGACGTCCACCACGATCAGCTCTCCCCCGGGACGAAGGGTCCGCTTGATTTGCTCGATGATCGATTCGAGTTCGATCAGGTGGTGGAGGGAGGCGTGGCAGAAGACGATGTCGAATTCATCAGGCGGCAGAGTTACGGAGTTGAGATCGGCGGGCTCGAAGCGGACGGGGAGATTCTCAGTTCGCGCGCGCTCCTCGCCCAGGCGCAACAGGTTGGGGTTGAGGTCCATGCAGACGATGTCGGACTCAGGCGCCTGCCTCGCAAAGCCAAGCTCGACGCCGCCCGGGCCGGACCCGAGCGACAGCAGTCGAACCTTTGGGCGGGCCCGCAGACGTGAAATGACATGCCCGTCTACATCGTTGCCGGTCTGCTGTCGAATGAGAGCCTTGGCCAGTGTGTGGATTTCGTCCCAGGCTGGCGGCGCGGGTTCGAACAGGTTCTCTTGTCCGACCGTCTTGTTGTCTTCTTCCGAATGCACTTCGCCGAAGTGTTTTAGCTCCTCGCGGACGTGGCGGCGATAGGCGCGGCTGCCCGGCCGGAGGTAGCGGACGTAGCCGCGAAACCAAGCGCCCGCCGAGCGCAGGTGGATCCTGGCCTGATGCACGCGGTACAGGCAGCGCATCAGGGTGGGGTTGGATAACCGCATGAGCCGATGGGGCTGTCCGGCTTGCAAACCGCCGGTGTCAGACATCCCCGTGTCCGACATCGTACCGCCGCCCGGAGGATGAGACGGACAAGAGTTTGAGTCTCATGGACTCGAGTCTACGAAAGCGCGGGACGTCGGATGTGGCCAACGTTGCCCTCGAACCGCGATCGCGCCCAGGTTCTACGGCAGCCGGGTGGTTGAGGGGAAGGGGGCTTCGTCTGCCCAAGCTTCCGCGAACCGGACTTGTCGGAAGTAGTCCGCGTTTTGCGGTGAACCTGTGATACTATCGCCGCATGACGGACGCGTTCGAAGCAGCCAAGTTGTCGAACGCCCCTCGTCTTAGGTCCGCTTGGTTTGGCAGCCGACTTCGTTTGGGGATCGCGCTTGTCAGCGTGCTTGGCTGCCTGTTGGTGCCTGAAACCAGGAGTCAGGACGTCATCTCCATCCAAGCCGGTATGATTCTTCACGTGGAAGGAGAGACCTTCCTCGACAACAAGGCCTTCAAATTGGTTCCCGGCAAGTTTCCCTACCTTGAACCGAGCCACCACCTCCGAACGGAGAACGGGCGCGCCGAGATTCTGCTTGCCGCTGGTAGCTTCCTGCGGATTGGGAAGGGTTCCGAGGTGGAAATGGTCGAGGCAGGCTTACTTTCGGGTACCGCTCGGCTGGTGAAAGGTCGTCTATTGATCCAGGTCGAGTTTGTCGTAGATAAGGACTCCGTCGTTTCTGTCCGTGTTGGCGATGGGGAGCTTCACTTCTCGAAGAAAGGATCGTATCGGATCGACGCGCCGCCGGGGGAACCGCCGACGATCAGAGTAAACAAAGGCAAGGCCCGTTTTGTTCTTGGGGCGGAGGAGTACTTACTAAAGAGCAAACACGCCTTGACGCTCGACGCGGGTGCTGAGCCGTGGAAGATGGCGAGGGCTGAGAGAGCCCGGTCGGATGATCTCAGTGAGTGGAACCACCAGCGCAATTCGCGACTCCGAGAAGCGCGCGCTGCGGCAAACAAACGATTGCGCGAGCAGTTAAGGAAGAAGGGCTGGCGCGAACCTACAGACGGCGGCCCACAAGAATGGGCCTGCTCGGCAGATCCACGATATTGCGTACCGAACTAGCAACCGGTCCGGCGGCGGAACCGGGTACTGTCGGGGGTGGTCTGAACCCATCAACGCAACACGTCGAGCGAATGGAGACGGTGAAGTGTAAAGCCTAAGAAACAAAAAGGGTAGCGGCGAGGATGGCGCGCTTCCCTCTACACGCTGTTGAAGTACAACGAGTTACGCGGTTGCGGTTGGAGCCTCGGCTTGTAGGCCAAGCTACTTGTCCCTCTAAGCACTCGAACACTCCAGGCTGAAAGACTTAACGCTTGTGTTGCATCGACCGGTTGAGCTCGCAGGACATGTCGGAAGCGGGCCGACAGTTACATCCAGTCCAGTTTGAAGTCATGTATACCGACAGGCTGACGGAGCACGACTTCGACGCTAGCCGAAGGCGTGGCTGACTCAAATCCAACCTTGTATTGCCTGCGGAGTTCGATGAGCGCTTCGGGTAGGTTGGCTGGATCGATCTGCAAGCGTTGAATACCGGAGGGGATCGGTTGGAGGTCAGTGTTGGCAGTCGTTAAGAGTACTTTCCGGGGGTTCTTCGAAGCTGCCAGTTGCCGGACAGCGTTGGACAGGGACGGTGTTTGAATCACCTCGTCCCTTGGTCCTAGCGGGCCAACGGAGAGCAGTGGTTGTTCGCCGACGATAGCAAGCGAGATCAGGGAACCGATGGCTGAAAGATCGGTGATCGCCCGGCAAACGCCATTTTCGAAAACTTCAAAGTTTTGCGGGTGCAGACCGGTGACCAGGCGACCCTGTGAATTGGTTACTGTCACGTACACATGTCGCGTGGACGACATCTGCGCTGTAACTCGCGACGCTCCGATTGTCAGAACAATGGAAAGAGTTGAACTCGCTATGACGACCGCAGCGAAAGCGGCAACGCGGGGTGTCCGACGCCGGAGTTCGCAGAGAGTTGCGCCCAAGATATGCATGATGGAACTAGTCTACGACTCATTGAACACAAAGTCCAGTTCAAAGCATCAAGGCCAATCGGAACAAGGCCTCCTCACATCTCGGCAGTATTTCAGGGCCTTGAGGCCGCCTGGTTGGTCCTCCAGCACGCCATCTCCCGCCCCGGTCTGATGCGTCAGTACCTGCCATTGCTGGAGGCAGCCGCTGAGCGGCACGAGATCCCGAGACGACATGCCGCCTATCTCACAGATCGAATCTGCTTCTTCGAAGGCCGTCCTCAAATCTATGGCACTCACTGTGCGTTGGACAATCAAGAACGGCGGACAGTCTACGTGCTTGAGGACCCCGGCTTGGTGAACGAGCGGCGCGCTGCAGTGGGGCTGGACCCAGTACCGGAGGCGGCCCAGAGTTCTTCACCGTCTGTGACAGCGCTAGCTAGAGGCGGTTCGGCGGGAGCGAGCTGCGCCAGATAAGTGGGCGCGGTCGGTTGGCTGGCGCGGCTAGCGTCGCGCGATAGCCGTTCGACTTCCGCGAAGGGGGAATCGAGGAAGTGGGTGCGTCTTCCACGGGTGGCTTCCGCGATCAGGACTTGTCGGAAGTAGAGGGATCGCTCAGTCTAGAGTCCACAACGTCAACGAAGAGACGTCTTTGACGAATACCCGATTGCCCGAGATGGCCGGCTGAGCCCAAGTGGGACTGTCGGCCACCGAATACCGTTCCAACGGTTCGAATGCAGAGCGGTTGCTTCTCGCGACGATCATTTCCGAATCGTCGTTGAGCAGAAAGAGCAGATCGCCAGCTTTGACAACCGCCGTGTTCTTCGCTTCGCGCGGCTGGCCGAGCCACAAGACCTGCCCAGAAACAGCATCTAGTGCAAAGAACTGGCCTCTCGCTCGGTGCGACAGGCCGAACAGGGTGTCACCTATCACGACGGGGTTGCAGATATACATCGAGACGTCTTTCGTCTCCCAAACCGTCTCAGTCGTCCACTCGTCCGCGCTGAGACTCGGCTTGAACGCTGTTACACCTAGGTTGTGACCGCTGACGATAACTGTTTCGCCGTGCAGAACGGGCATGGGCCCGCCGTTTCCTCCCTCCCAGGGATAACGCCACAGCACTTCGCCGTCACTTGGAGAAACCCCAATGACCTCTTTTGCTGTCACAGAAATCACTTGGCGAGTTCCCGCAAGGTCGACTACCATCGGCGACGCGAAGAAACCACCTTCGCCAGCAGTCCACTTGATGTCGCCCGTGTCGACATCAAAGGCTGTTAGCGAGCCGTAGTTGCCAGGATGGGCTATGACTAAGCCATCCTCAGAGACTGGTGACGAAGCCGCACTGAAAAACGGCGGCTCTTCTGGGGGGTCTGTCCGCCACAGGAGCCCGCCCGTGGAAGCGTCGAAAGCTGCAACTATGCCGCTGATGCCAAGTGTGAACAACTTGCCGTTGTAAAACACCGGCGTCGCCTTAGGGCCGCTGCCGTGGGCCGCCGCAGCTCTTGAGGGTTCATAGGACGCGGCGTAGCCGGTATGCCAAAGCTGGTTGCCGGTGTCCGCGTTCAGCGCCGAGTAAACAGATAAACACTATCCCCGATCACTAGAGGCGTCGCGTAGCCTTCCCCCACTTCAACCTTCCACCGTCGCGTCAGTTCGTCAGGCCACTTGCCGGGCTCCGTGAAGGCGCTCGCCGACCCATCGCGATCACGGCCGCGCCACTGCGGGTAATCTTTTGGGCTGCCGGCTGGTCCGCCCGTGCAGGAAAAAGCTAGGGAACACACGACCAGCGTGATCACTTGCAGCTCGCGGCTATTCTCGGCCCGGGTGTCAAACGCTGTCATGATTGATCGAGCAAGCGGCCCGAGTATCACGCTAGCAGGTTGGCGAATGTGCGATCCGCCAGTTACTTCCGCGATTGGGGATTCCCGGAACCAAAGTCTGCCTGCTGCGTATGATTCGTACACGGTCCGAGGACTCGTTCCTCGGTTCCTCGAAGCGAACAGCAGTGTGGAGCGACCGTGGGACGGCGGCTGGGATCGTCCGGTGTTTCGCTTATCATGAATAAAGTGTTTCAGACCCTCATGGCTCGTCGCCGCTTATCGTGTCCCGGCGTTCTGATATGCGTCCTGCTTGTGCCCTTGCCGGGCCGGGCGCAGGAGGGCGAGCCGCCGAACGCGACCGAGTACCTCTACGACGCGCTGCAGGCATCGCGGCTGGCTCAATGGGACGATGCGCTGGAGTTGGCCAACAAGGCGATCGCGTTGGACCCGCGCAGTCCCAATGCGTATTACGTTCGCGGCCAAGCCTATGACTTCAGGCGGGAGTTCGACAAGGCGCTCAAGGATTATAACCTCGTCCTAGCGATGGAGCCGGCGCTTCCCGACGTGCTCAACGTTCGCGGCGCGTTGCAGTTCCGGCGCGGCAAGATCGAAGCGTCAATCGAGGACTTCTCGCTTGCGATCCAACTGAAACCCGACGACGAACCTCACCACTGGCAGCGCGGTATCTCGTACTACTACGCCGGGCGATACGAAGAGGGCAAGCGGCAATTCGAGTTGCATCAGACGGTGAACGCAAACGACGTGGAGAACGCGGTTTGGCACGTGTTGTGTAACGCCGGTCTGGTGGGTGCCGAGAAAGCGCGCGCAGCGATACTGCCGGTGGGCCAGGATGGCCGTGTGCCTATGCAGGAGGTGTATCGGCTCTTCCGCGGAGACGGCAGCATCGACGAGGTTTTCGAGGCCGTGCATGTAGGCGACCCGTCGGAGGCGGAGCTGACCCAGCGGCTGTTTTTTGCTCACTTGTACTCGGGCCTGTATCACGAGTTGATTGACAGCCCGAAGTGGGCGCAGGAACACTTGACGAAGGCCTCGGAGGATTATCGCGGCGAGCACTACATGTGGGAAGTGGCGCGGATTCACGCCGAGAGGTACCGGCGGGGAAAACAGCAGGATTAGTAGGCGGAGACAGAGGTCCGCGCCTACCGCCGCTATTCGCCGTACTCCACCCGCACGAGAAACAATCCCTTGGCCGGAGCGGTCGGGCCCGCCTGCGAGCGCTGCTTGCCGGCCAGGATGGTGTCGATGTCCGAGATCGCAAGACGGCCACGCCCCACTTCGATTAGGGTGCCGACGATGTTGCGCACCATGCGGTAGAGAAACCCCGTCCCGCGAACCCGATAGACGACAAGCTCGTCTTGCCGTTCAATCGTCCCTTGCCGTTCGATGGTCGAAGAGAAGATCGTGCGGACGGTAGTTTCCTTTTCGTCTCCGCCGGCGGCGGCCAGGGCGGCGAAGTCATGTTTTCCTTGGAAGCCGGCGGCTGCAGCGGTCATCGCCGTTTCGTCAAGCGGATAAGGATGGTGATGGACGTAGCGATGGTCAAACGGTGGACAGATGGCCCCGCGGAAGATGCGGTACTCGTAGAGCTTCGCCCGCGCACAGTGACGGGCGTGGAAGTCGGGTTCTGCCTCGACGACATCGAAGACGCGAATTGCCGGAGGGAGAAAGCTGTTCATAACTTGCCGCAGATTCACGGCAGGGATCGGGTTGGTCAGCGAAAACGACGCCACCTGCCCCAGGGCGTGGACTCCGGCGTCCGTCCGTCCCGCCCCCTGAACATCAACCGGCGCTCCCTCGATCTCGGCCAACACGGACTTCAGCGTCCCCTGGATGGTAGGCCGATCGGGCTGCACTTGCCAGCCGTGAAAGTCGGTCCCGTCGTAAGCGAGCGTCGCCTTAAAGTTGCGCATGGAAGAGAGGTCAGGAACACTCTGTCACGGGCCCGGGAAAACCGGCGGTGAGGGAGCTGCTCGCTAACCTTTGGACCGGTGCCGGCGTCTTAGCTGTTGAGTGCCGCCTTCGAAAACTGTAGAGGCGTTCAGGGCAGTGTTAGGATAACAAAAGACTTCCGCCACCTATGGCCTGCACTTTCCCTCAGGGTCGCCCACACCCGCATATCTACAGCGCAGACTCACAGGGCAGACCGGGTTAACTCTTGTGATCTTTTCGGACCTGGCACACCGGTCCGTGAACGTGGAGAATCTTTGACGATGACGTTGATGCGACGATGCTCTCTATTGCTGTGTCTTTCTTCGGTGCTTGCCTCGACGGCCGCCGCCCAGATGCAAACCAACTACTCGCCCGACTACACGCGCGGACCCAAGGCCTGGCCCAGCTTCACCAGCGTGTACAAGGAAGTCGAGGTGCCCGTGGTGGACTTCGCCAATTCGCCGCGGCTGGACCAGCTTATTCGCGACGGCAAGCTCTACATGTCACTCAGCGACGCCATCGCGCTCGCGATTGAGAACAATCTCGACATCGCTTACGCCCGCTACGCGCCCAAGCTGGCGGACGCCGACATTCTGCGGGCGAACGCCGGCGGCCAGTTGCGCGGAGTGCAGACCCAGATCAGCACGCTGTCAACCGGGCAGTCGGTCGCTGGCGGGACCGGCGGCGGCGGGGGCGACGAGACCGGCATTGACGAAAGGGCCGGAGGGGGAGGAGGCGGCGCCGCCGACGTCGGAGACGCCAGCACGTTCTTCGGCACCACCGTGCCTCAGCTCGACCCCACACTCTTCGCGGGGATCGACTGGGGGCACTTCAGCAACCCCCAAACCAGCAACTTCGTCACGGGTACGAACTTCTTCGTCCGGGAGGCCAGCGCGTCGCAGATCGGGGTTAGCAAGAACTTCCTGACGGGTACGACCGCCACGCTGCGATGGAACAACTTCTGGCAGGACACCAACAGCGTGCGACGGAATTTCGATCCCAGCATTTCCACCAACCTCAGCCTCCGTATTACGCAATCGTTGCTGCGGGGGTTCGGCAGAGACGTTAACTCGCGCATCATCCGGGTGGCGAAGAATAACCGGGAGATCTCCGACCTGGCGTTCAAGCAACAGGTGATCGAAACGGTGTCGCGCATGCGCGGGTTGTACTGGGACTTGGTCAGCCTGACCGCCGTCGTGCGAGGCCGGCAGGAAGACCTGCGACTTGCCGAACAGCTCTACGAAGACAACAAAAAGCGCGTGGAGATCGGCACCCTGGCGCCCATTGAGATTGTCCGGGCGGAAGCCGAGGTGGCGGCCCGCCAGCAGGACTTGACGCTTGCCGTCACGCGGGTCCAGCAGCAAGAGACCGTGATCAAGAACGCCATCAGCAAGAACGGCTTGGCCAGCCCCTCAGTGCTCGAAGTGGAGATCGTCCCCACCGACCAAATCGAACTGCCGGCGGTTGAGACGATCCCACCGATTCAGGAGCTGATGGAGACGGCATTGAAGGCGCGTCCGGAGCTCGCGCAAAGCCTGATCAACTTGGAGAACCGCGACATCAACCTCAAGGGTGTGCGAAATGCCCTGCGTCCCGATCTTAGTGCGTTCGTCGACTTCACCAACAACGGTTTGGCGGGCCAATTCAACAACAACTTCCAGGGCCTACCCGGCGAGATGCCCGAGATTCCGGACTTTTTCTTGGGTGGGCTGGGCGGCGCGTTGGGCCAGGTGTTTCGCCGCAACTTCCCGGACTACCAGTTCGGAGTTCAGTTGCGCGTCCCGCTGTGGAACCGGCGGGCGCAGGCCGACATGTCGGCGTCGATGCTTGAGCGGCGGCGGGCGGAGATCCGGCTGCGCCAGTCCGAGAACACGATTCGTCAACAGGTCAAGAACGCGCTGATCAGCCTTGAGCAAGCCCGCGCCCGGCACACCGCCGCCGAGAAGGCACGCATCCTACAGGAACGGACGCTCGAAGCCGAACAGAAGAAGTTCAACCTGGGCGCGTCAACGATCTTCCTGGTGGTACAGGCGCAGCGCGATTTGGCGTTGGCCCGAGTCGACCAGATCAGCGCCGAAAACGCCTATATCCAGGCGAAGAACAATCTTGACCAATCGACCGCTCGGACACTCGAAGTTATGGGTGTCTCGATCGACGAGGCGCTGAGTGGGCAGGTTTCGAAGCGCGCGGACCCACTGCCGACCGAGCCCCAGGCTGCGGCAATGGACTTCCGGCGCCAGTTCGCCCGGTAGATTTCGCTTGCCCGATGGTGGGACGGGTCGGCGCCGATAGCGGCGGCGAAGTGTCAGTTTCTCGCCGGCTGGGACAAGACTTTGACGCCACCGGCTGTCACACACCGTTGAAATACAAAGGCTTAGGAGTGGCAGGGCACCTGCTTGGTATGCGGTCGTGCTGAAAACCATCACCGCCGGCTCCGGCCTTGGCCTTCCGCAGAGAAACCCTCAACGCGATGTTCTTCAAGAAGTCCGCCGTTTCAGCCTTCTCAACAACCGCCCTCACCCGGAGCTGGCAGTGATACCTCTTTGTGGACGTTGTTGAAACCGAGCTTACTCTTGCTCACTGCTTTCTTCGCCGGGCTCTTCTTGCTTCGTTAGCTCTTCAATCCGCTTGCGGAGATCTTCCACGTCGCTCTTTTCAAGCTCGTAGGTTGTGGACTGCCCCACGCGCGCGCCGTAGACCTTCTCCTCGGCAGGCGAGCTAAGAACAACCTTCTCTGTGCCGCCGTCGCCGGCCTGGATGACCTCGGCCTCGATCGCCGGGTTGGTGAGTCCGTACTTGCCCTGATCGCCTTCGTCGTCTGAGGGGAACGATTCGGCGCGTAAGGCCCGCAGGTCATCGAGCAAGGCCTGAACCTTCTCCGATTCCAGCTCACGATCACCGTCGGAGCTGAGAATCCACTGGTCATCCTTCTTCGCTATATTCAGCCGGGTGTCACCGTCCCGTACTTGAATCGCCGCCGGATCGGTGAACCCAAAGTCGAACAGTTTCTTGTTGCGGAAATCGTCGAGGGGCTTGTCGAGCGCCTCGGCCAAGGTGGAGGACACTTCGTAGACACCTTCGAGGTCAGAACTCTTGGCGTAGTGCTTGTCGGCCTTGTCTTTGGCGATCGTCAGCGTGTGAACGCCGCTCTCGTCGGTGACCTCAACCACGGCCAGGGGCCGCTGGAAGGAGTACTCATTCGCGGGTTGGCTCGCTTCGGCCAGCACGGAAGACATCTCACCGTTCTCGACCGCCCGGACCAGATCGCCGACGGTAAAGTTATCCGCCCGCAGCGGCTTAGGCTCGAGAATCTGCCAGGCGTCGTCTCCGCTCTTGCCGAATTCGAGCGCGCGCTTGCCGACCTTAACCACAACGCGTGAAATCTTTTCACCGTCAAGCCTGAGCAACTTCTTGTCACGAAGGTCGAAGACCTCCTTCTCAAAGCCGCTCTTGACGTAGCTGTAAACGGTGAAGAGCCGGGGGTCGCCGTCGAGCCGGGCGAACACGCCCGAACCCGTGGGAGTGTCGTTGCCGAAGATCACACGGTAGGATTTGTCTTCCTTCGCCTTGAGGTCGATCCGCAGCGTACCCTCGCCCTCCAGGCCGAAGGGACTCCAGTCGGTGACCTCTTCTTGCACCATGCGGTCGGACTGCAGCGGGCTGACACTGTTGAGCATCGACCCGACGGCGGAATCGTCGGCGGGAATAGCCAAGGGGGCGCCGAACTGCCACTTCTCGTCTTCGCCGCGTTTGACCGTGAGGGTATCGTTGCCGGGGCGGGCGATGCTGACTTCCTGGAGATCGTCCTGCTCGACGTCAACGATTTTGACCCGCTCGTCGTCGTCAGCCGGCGGGTTCTCTTCGGTGTAGTAGACGAACCCGCCCAGGGCCACGAGCACGACCACTGCGATCAGAAGCCTAAGAGGTTTCACGTGCATACCTCCGAATACCTGAAGGGTGGATGCCAGCGGCTCAGCGGCGGACCCACCAGACTCGGACTCCCATACTTACAATGGCAAGCGGGAAGATCACGACGCTCAGCCAGAAGATGCGCGTCATCTCCGACTGTGAAAGGTTCAGCGGAGTGCTCTCGGGGTCTTTGGGGCGGATCGAGATCAGATCTTCGTCCGAGCTGAGCCAGTTGAGCATATTGAGCAGTAGATCGACGTTGCCGCCACGGCCCAGCGACGCGTTGCGTGCGAACTGCGACGTACCGACGACCACGACACGGGCTTGCTTTTCGTCTTCCTCGTCGAGATCGGCGGCGTCGCCATCTTCGTCCTCGTCGTCGTCATCGCTCTCGCCGCCTTCGTCCTCGCCGCTATCGTCCTCACCGCTATCGCTGTCGGGAACGGTGTAGGTCGCGGCCACAGCGAGAGTGATGGGCCCCTCCCGCGCGTTGTCAAGATTGGGCCGAAGTTCCATGTCCTCGATCTCATAGTCCTCGGTGGCGACGCTTCCGCCGGTGGAACGAAAGAGATTCTGCACGTCCCAACCGCCGACGGCATCCCCTGCCTCGACCCCGCGCGACATAGGCAATAGACTCACCGTGTTACCCATGACCTCGGTAATGGGATGGCTCTCATAGTCGCCGACGAGCGCCGCGAGTGGCCCGCCGCCAAAGATCCGGCCAACCGGCGACAGCTCGATCACTAACTCGTCGCGAACTCTCACGCCCCACGCCGACACCATCTCGACGAGGTCGGGGCTCGCCTTGTTGTCGAGCATGATGAGCGCGCGCCCGCCGCCCTCGACATACGCCTTGATCACGTCAAGCTCGGGCTCGAAGTACGTTTTCTCCGGCCCGGGCAGGATCAGCATCGTGCAGTCGCCTGGCACTTCGGGATTCTCGAACAGCGAGACGACTTGGGTTTCGTAGTTCGCGTCTTTGATGGCGCTTTCGGCCGCGGAGAAACCGGCGCGCTCCGTGTCGCTCGTATCCGCTTCGCCGTGACCGGTCACGATGCAGGCTGTCTTCTCTTCGCCCTTCAACAGCTTGATGATGGCGTTGGTGACGTCCTCCTCGTCGGTGGAGGTGGCCTCCTCGCGATTCGCGCCGGCCTCGATCATCACGGTCCCATAGGTGCGGATGTTCATGGCCTGCGCCAACTCGGGCCTGGCATCGGGGTCGATGTAGTCGACCGTCACCCGATGGGAGGCATTCTGGTAACGGACCAAGGTGACCTGCGCCTCGGGAAAGCGCGGGCCCTGGTCGAAGTAGTAGATCTTGAGATCGCGGTCGAGATCGCCGAGGATTTTCAGGGTTTGGTCCGACAGGCTGTAGAGCTTGTCTTTGGTCGCGTCGAAGGTCTTGTTGTAGCGGTCGGCCAAATAGTTGACCGCCACCAGACAAGCCAGGACTACGATGATGTACGTAGCCGAGTAGGCGCCGTATTTCGTTTGCCGGCTCTTGAGCCAATCAAATTTCATCTTGCGCACTCCTCCGCCTAGGCTCTCCACCGCAAGGATTCAAGCGAGCGCTTACTCAAGAACAGGCCGAGACTGATAGCGCTCAGGTAGTAGACCGTGTCTTTCAACTCGATCACGCCTTTCGAGAACTGCTGGTTGTGCGTGGCGATCGCCAGGTACTGGCAAACCTTCCCAATCGTCGACGTGTTGTAAGCGTTGACCCAGTCGAGCACCCACAGGAGCAAAAACAGACCGAAGGTCACCCCTCCCGCCACGATCTGGTTGCGCGTGAGCGTCGAGATGAACGCTCCCAGCGAGAGAAACGTACCGCCCATCAACAGCAGCCCTAGGTAACCCACCGCCAGTGCTTGCCAGTCCGGCGTGCTGAGGACAAAGAGGACGACCAGGTTCAGCATCGAGATGCCTAGCATGCAGGCAAAAAGCAGCATGGCCGCCAGCCATTTCCCGACGATGATCTCGAAGTCCCTCACCGGCGACGTCAACAGCAGCTCGATGGTGCCGCTGCGGGTCTCTTCCGCGAACAGCCGCATCGTCACCATCGGAGAGAGGAACAGCAGGATGATGCTGAAGTTCCCCAAGGTGGGCTGGATCACGAATTGGTTGATGTTCATGGGCGGCATGCCCTGGCCCATGCCCATCGCGCCGCGGCCGCTGAAGTCGACAAAGAAGGCAACCGCGCTGAAGAAGAAATACCCGAAGATCACGGCAAACATCGCCAGCAGGATGTAAGCGATGGGAGATGCAAAGTAGCTGTTCAGCTCCCGCCTTGCTATCGTCCAAGCGTTTCTCATGACGAGGTCGAAGCCTCCTTTCCGGCGCCTTCTTCATCGGCTTCTTGGTCGGCAGCGGGCGACGCCCCGTCGGACGAAGCCTCGGCCGTCTCGGAGGGAGTTTCATCGACGGCAGGCTCGCTGGCGGCGGCCTCTTCTCCGGGAGGGGGTTCAGCCTCCGTACCCTCTTCCGAGCTAGTTAGCTTGAGGAAGATCTGCTCCAGGCTCAGGCCCACGGGCTTGATCTCGTAAAGGCCCCAGCCGGACTCGACCACCGCGCGGGCCAGTTCGCCGCGGATGGCGGAGTCCTTGCCGGTCTCGACCTTCCAGGTGCTGCGTCCGCCGTGGCCGTTGGTGCGGTGCACGCCGCCGACTCCGGGCACCGAACCCAGCTTGGCTTCGATTTCGTCGGCCGGGCCGTCGATCTCGAGCGCGACCGACTCGTGGCCCTGCATGCGCGCCACCAGGTTGTCGGGCGTGTCGCTGGCCTCGAGCTTGCCCTCGTTGATGATCATGATGCGGCTGGCGATGTTGTGGACCTCGGGCAGGATGTGGGTGCTCAGAATGATCGTGTGCTCGCCGCTCAATGCGTGAATGAGCTGGCGCACCTCACTGATTTGCTTGGGGTCGAGCCCGGCCGTGGGCTCATCGAGGATCAACACGTCGGGATTGTGGATCAGGGCCTGCGCCAATCCCACGCGCTGGCGGTAGCCTTTCGAGAGGTGGGCGATCAACTTGTTGCGGACGTCGCCCACGGCACAGCGGTCGACGGCGGCGTCGACCCGGCTCGCGAGGTCGCTGCCGGCAATGCCTTTGAGCCTGCCCACAAACTGCAGGTAGTCGTCGACCCGCATCTCGGGGTAAAGGGGCGGCGTCTCGGGGAGATAGCCGACGCGCTTCTTGACCTCCAACGCCTGCTCCATGACATCGAAGCCGGCGATACTCGCCGCGCCCTCGGTCGGCGGCAGGAAGCACGTGAGGATGCGCATCGTGGTCGTCTTGCCGGCGCCGTTGGGCCCGAGGAACCCGACGATCTCGCCTTTGTCGACCTCGAAGCTAATGTTCTTGACGGCCCACGTCGGGCCGTACCGCTTGGTCAGGCCTTCAACTTTGATCATGACTGAGTTTGAAAGGTGTTCAACCACGACTGAGCGGGGGTGCTCAGCCCCTTGCATGTAATTCCGCGAGGGTGGAACCCTGCTGAGAACCATTATGCAGCATTCGTGCGAGGGGTTGTCAATGGTGGGGGTGGAATGTGTTGGCGGCGGACAGAAGGTCGTGAGATGGCTTGGAGCCGTCAAGTCAAGCTCAGAGCCGCAAGCGTGAGCTTGCGTTGAGCTGCGGCGGCTAGGGACGGAGGTGCTTGGAAGCAGGCTGGCCGCAGCTTTCCGCGTATCGAGGGGCCGCAGACGCCGTCGGACGTCGAGCGGCGGCTGGACCACAAGCCGCGCCAAGCCCTGGCCGACTCCAGCTACGCGAGCCGCGCCAACGTGGCGGCGACGATCGAAGCCCAGGTGGATTTCCTGTCGCCGCCGCCGGATCCGCAGGCGGCCTCCCGCGCGGCCGAGAAAGCGGCCGGCATTACTTGGGAGTTTCGGGCGCAAGGGTTTGAGTACGACGAGAAGGCCGACCTGCTGCGCTGCCCGCAAGGCAAGGAGTTGGCGTTCCAGCGCCGATCGACGAAGCGGGAGCGCAGGTATCGCCAGTATCAGGCGAAGGGATCGGATTGTCGGGAGTGTCCGTCGCGGCTGACGTGCTGCCCGAAGAGTTGGGAGCGAGGGCGCACGGTGTCGCGTTTGATGGCGGAGGATGCGCTGATGGCGGCGTGCTCAAGGCGATCGCACGCGGCGAGTTTCAGTTGCGCGGGATGACGAACGGCGAGCTGCGGGCGCAGCTTCCGGGCCGCAACTCCGGACACGTGAGTCGTTTATTGAAGCGGCTGCGCGTGCATGGATTGATTCGCAAGATTGCACGGAGTTACCGATACCATCTGACCGCCTTCGGCAAGCAGGTGATCGCGTTGGCGTTCAAGCTCCCAGAAACGGTCGTGTTACCCGAGCTGGACCTGATCCGCGCGACCGCTTGAGAGATTCCTGCCAGGGCTGTGCAGAAACCAATTACATAGGTACTCACGGTCACGGCTCGGTTGGCGGGCTCGTGGTGTCGGCGGTCGTGCGGGATTTAGTTCTCCGAGGCCAGTACCTCGTCGATGGTGTTGGCAGAGATGGGATGGTAGCGGGACCGGGCTGTTTTGTAGATCGCCAGGGCGCGGCGCTTGCCTTCGTCAGTCTTCGCGAGTTCGGTGTAGAGGGGCTTGAGGAACTTGCGGCGGCCCACCGAGGTGAGGAAATCTTGCAGCCGCGGATAGGCCGGGTCGTAACCGCTGCGCACCGCCATCAGGAGCCATTGGTGAATGATCTCGGAGTTCCCCGTTGCGGTCAGTGAGAAGGCCGCGTCGAGTTCAGCGATCTTTGCGGGTTCAACCGTGTCGCCGAGCGAACGCAGGAAGTGAAGCCACTCCTGCGTGGACCAGTCCGCGGTGGGTAGGTCCTCGGCGGCAATTTCGCCAGCCGTCCACCGTTGCGCCTGGCGCTCGACGCCTTTGAGAAGATCCGACTCGGGACGCGCCATGCCCTCGGGCAGGCCCGGAGTGAGAAGCCAGTCCTCGACGGGCACTTGGTCCGCGACAAGCGGGTTGGGTTGCAGCAAGTACTGATCGAGGTATTCGAGGAAGTCGGCCGTGGTGACACTCTGGAAAGAGAAGCGGTCGAAGTAACTGCGTAGAAAAGTATCGAAGCGGTCGCGGCCAACGGCTTGCTCGAGCGAGCGTAGGAACAGCATTCCCTTCACGTAAGGGACCAACGTGAAGCCCTCGTCGGGGTCGCGTCCGTCGAGGTCGACATAAAGGACTTGGTCCCGCGGCTCAAGTCCCTTGAGTTCGTCTTCTAACTCGTGGACCTCCAGCGCGCCCTCCATCTCGCTACGCTCGCGGCCGAAGACGCGCTCTTGAATCCTCTGCTCGAGGTAGACCGTGAATCCCTCGTTCAACCAGAAGTCGCGCCACGTCGCGTTGGTGACGAGATTGCCCGACCAGGAATGCGCCAACTCGTGGGCCACGAGCGACACGAGGCTCTTGTCGCCTGCGAGGATCGTGGGGGTCGCGAAGGTGAGGCGGGGGTTCTCCATGCCGCCGAAGGGAAAGCTGGGCGGCAACACGAGAATGTCGTAGCGCTGCCACTGATAAGGCCCGTAGAGCTTCTCGACCGCCTGCATCATGTCTTCGGTATCTTCAAATTCGCGGGCGGCGCTCTTCACCACCGAGGGCTCGGCGTAGACACCGGTGCGCTCGCTCATCGGCTCGAACACCAAGTCTCCGACCGCCAGCGCAATCAAGTACGACGGGATCGGCTGCGGCATCTGGAAGTGGTAGGCGCCGGGTGTGGGCGCCTCGGCGGCGCTCCTGGCTTCCATCTCGGCGCTCATCACGGCAAGCAGGTCCTTCGGCGTGCGGACGGTGGCCGCGTACGTGACACGAACGCCCGGGGTGTCTTGCAACGGTATCCAGCTTCGCGCGTGAATAGCTTGGGACTGCGTGTAGAGGAAAGGATGCTTGCCGCCCGCGGTGTGCGGCGGTTCGAGCCATTGCAAGCCCGATGCGTCGGGCTGCGTGGCGTAGAAGATCCTCACTCGCGTGGTGTTTCCGCTGAGCGAAACGGTCAGCGGCGCTCCCAAGACGGGATCGCTCTTGCCCAACCTGAAGTCGGCAGGCTCGAAGGCGCCGGATTCGTCCCCGGCCTCGGCGCGTTCGATAGCCAGGCCGCGCGTGTCGAGGACCAGCTCACCGGCGGCCGGGTCGGTCTTTCGTAGCGTCAGGGTTGCCGAACCTTGTAGCGACCGCTTGTCGAAGTTGACATCGAGGTCCAGTTCGACCCGCGTTACCTGTACCTGCTCGGGATTGGAATACGAGTGCGCGTCGTTGCGGAGGTTCGGCAGTGTGGGCATCGAGAGTTTCGTTTCAGGTGCACAGCAGGCGATGCAGCAGAGCAAAGCTGTGGGAAGGAGGCAGCCAGACGCCGACCGGACTATGCGCGGCGTTGAGTTGAGCGACACGTTTCCATGATAGCGATCGGGATCGTGGGGTCGAGGAACCGGACGTAGTCCCGCTGCACCTCGACCGTGGTTTTCGAGGGAGACCACCGGCCACGTTGGTCCGGGCCGAGCGGCGACACAGCCCGTAGCGCGGATCTCGGTCTTGAGATCCGCGGCTTTTCTAGCTCGGCCCGGGCCAGGTGGCTGTGCAAATGGCGAAGTACTTGTTCACGTAGGGCGGCGCCTTGCGCGAGGCGTACCACATGCGCCATGTGCCGTCGGGCAGGCGAATGACCGACTGGCTGCTGTTGTAGTGCGACTCCCATGGCAGCGACGGGTCCGGACGAAGGACAGGGTTGTGCGGGCTCTTCCGCCACCGGACTCCGTCGGTGCTGACCGCAAAGCCGACGGCGGTGGTGTCGGCGCCGGGCTGCTCGGTCCAATAGCTGGCGTACCACATCAGGTAAAGTCCAGCGGCCTTGACGACAGTTGGATAGAACAGCCGCCGGTGTTCCCAATCCTGATCGACGGTCAGAACCGGCTTGGGTGTTACGTCCCACGTCTTGCCGTCGCGGCTCACAGCGTGCCGAAACGACCAAGGCTCGCGTCCAACATCGGTGTACCAGAGATGGTAAAGGCCCGCCTCGCGAATGATCGTGGGTGCGTAGGCGTGCTCGAGTTGGGCTTCCGAAGGTGGCGACCACTGGGACGCGTCAACACCGCTGGTCTCGTGAAGCGTGTGCAAGCCGTCGTGGAAGTCCACGGCCGTGAACCACATGCGCAACTTGCCGTTTTCACGCAGAGGCCGGCCGGAGGTGTCACGAAGAATGGCCGGCGTCACCACCGAACGGCGGCCGTCTCCGAACTCGAAAACCGGGTTCGAGGCCGACTTGTCCAAGTGCACTCCATCGTCACCGGTGGCAAGACCCAGGCGGAAAACTCGCTCGGCCACCTCGCCGCGCGAGCCTGGGTAGAGCAGGAAGAAGCGATTCGCGTCGAAGAAGACCGAGGGCGCGAAGACGTGACGGTCATCGAAAGCACCCGCTTCTCCCAGAGCGACGACCGGACCTGCGGTGTGTTTGGTCCAGTTCTGCGGTTGCAGCCAGCGCTCCGTTGGCGGAGCGCTCTTGCCCGTGGGCGCCTCGGAGGGAACGAAGAACCACAGCCCCACGATGGCCACTACGATCAGGAGCTTTGCTGCGTGCCGCAACTTCATAGGAATGCCGCTGAGGTAGCGCGTCGATCACGCTGCGTTAAGGGGCCGTCCTCTTCCGGCGCTACGGGGCGCTCCGATGTAGCCGGCTGCGGCCCGGATGGAGTCGCAGACGAAGGGGGATGGCGCGGGTTCCTGTTCCTTGCAACTGCGCCGTCTTGATCGGGGCGTCAGGGTCGTTGCTCACGATACGGAGCTGCCCGCTCACAACACCGTCTTCCATCGCGACAAAATCGATCGGAAGGTCACGCGAGCCGCCGTACGGAGCCAGGTCAAAAGGGGTAGAACCGTCGAGAATCGCAAACGCCGCACTCTCGCTGGTGATCCCGGTGATGGTGAGTGTTTCGGACCCCTCATTCACGATCCGGACAGCCCGCCGGTTGGAAGTGGTCAACTCCGCTGAGCCGAAGTCCAGGTAGAGCGGAACGACGTGAATGCGGGGCTTCGGCTCCGCCGTCGTGCCCTCGACAATCGTCAGCACCTGGTTGGGACCCACGCCGGTGACCGCATCTGTGACTCCGCTTGGCCAGAAGACTTCGATTCGGTCGACGGTCGCCTCTTGCGCCAGTCCGAAGTGCACCACCAACTCGTCTTGCGAGTGGGCACTCGACCCCCCTTTGATCTGCCGCATCATGTTCAGGGGGCCTGCCGTCACCTTGATAAGCGACCCGATTGCCGTTCGATTGCTTTGGGTGGCCCGAAGCCGCACCCGCAGCCAGTTGCCCAATGGTGTGGTGTCATTCCGAAAGAGCTTGAGTGTGTCGCTCTGAGCGATCACGGCGAGGTCCAGATCGCCGTCGCCGTCGAAGTCCGCGGAGGCACTGCCACGTCCAGCGACCGTCGGCATGGGTACGTCGGAGCTCACGTTGGTGAAGGTGCCGTCGCCGTTGTTGATGTACAGGAAACAGTTGGGAACTCCCTGCATGGTCACCACAAAGAGGTCTTCGTAGCCATCGTGATCGACGTCAAGAAAGTTCACGCCCCACGATTGATCCCCTTGAACGCCGTCTTCGAGAGCCGAGTTGTCGGCGAATGTCCCGTCGCCGTTACCCTTGTAGAGAACGTTTCCGATCGGCCGCGCGTCATCGGGCGTGTTCAACAGATCAGAGAGGTAGAAGTCCCAGTCCCCGAGGTCGAGGTCGATATCGGAGCGACATCGACGCCCATGCCCGCTTGAGAATCGTCTCCGAGCCCCGGCGAGCCGTCGGTGGCATCTTCGAAGGTCCCATCGCCGTTATTGAGGAACAGGAAGTCTCGAAAGACGAGCGGCTGGTCCGACACATTGACGACGTAGAGGTCCGGCTGAAGATCGCCGTCGAGATGGGCAGCGATGAAGGCGAGTGTCTGCCGATAGGAGAGGGCGGCGCCCGAATCGAGTTGGCTCTGCACGGTGACGTCCTCGAACGTGCCGTCGCATCGGTTGCGATAGAGCCGATCGCGATTGGCGATATCGCCGCTAGTGATTCCGAAGACAATATGTCCGACGTACAGGTCGACGCAGCCGTCACGGTCGTAATCGACCCAGCCCCCCGTCTTTGAGCGCATTCCAGGCAACGGACCCAAGGGAGGATCAGCCAGATCGGTCACGCCGGCGGCCGCCGCGACCTCTTCAAACAGCGCCTTTCCCGGTACGGTCCTGCCGCCGTTTTCCACCCACAGATTCTTCAGCAGGAAATTGGCCGGGCCATCTTCCTCGTGGAATCGAGTGACGCCGGCCCACTGTTGGTTGTCCGTAAAGATATAGATGTCTTGGTCGCCATCGTTGTCGTAGTCCGCGAACACCGACCCGGACATGTCGACGTTGTGATCGAATGGCGGTAGCAGCGAATCGACGTTCGAAAAGGTGCCGTCACCTTTGTTTCGATAAAGATGCGGCGTCAGACCGCGGCCGCCGTTGACAAGGAAAAGGTCGGGGCGGTCGTCGTTGTCGTAGTCGATCCAGTTGACGCCCAGGCTGTGACGGGTGGCGGAGTTGTAGAAAGCCCCTCCGACACCGGTTGCCAGGCTCACGTCAGTGAAGCGCACCTGGGCGGACAGGCCGGTGACGAGGACAAGGGGGATGGCCAGCAGCCGCAAAGCTGGATCGATTATACCGCCGGCAGCATTCGCTTTGTTGCTCCGTAGGTACGCTACTTGTTCTCGCGTCGGGGTAGCGGGAACATTCTCTTCAACCGTTCGTTGGGCTTCATGTTATTCTCGTCGCCGCCGTAGAGCCACTTGATTGGCAGCACTCGTAGGCGGCCCGGCATCACGTACTCATTGTTCTCGTCGTAATGGGCATAAGTGTGCCCGATGAGCACACGGTCCCGCCAGAAAAACACCGACGGATAGGAACACCTGCAGTAGTTGTCCGGCAGGTCAACGATGTAGCGACCCTCGCGGTTCGGCGCCGGCTCGGTGGGCCCGGCTACCATACCTTCGGGCCGGTAGAAGCCGACCGGACCCGGTTCGACCTGCGCCCCTTCGAGCGTCGAGTCGACGTTTTGGAAGTGCTCCCAGATGGACCCGTTGGTGCGGCTGACCGCCGAGCTCAGCCGGTTGCGAATGAGACCCTGCTTCATCTCCTCGGGGCTCTCCTGGGACCAGACCACAAGCAAGTCGCCGGTGCCGGGAATCGTCTTAATCTGCCCCGGTGCCCCCGAAGCCGACAAGGGCGTCGCGGTAGGCGCCGACCACGTCTCGCCGTTGTCAAACGACCACGACTTGAAGAGCCGCCCCCAGTCGGTACGCATGTACATCAGCAGTGCTCCCGGCTCCACCTCGGCGACCGACGGCTCGGCCGTCATGCTCCAACTCATCGTCTTGCTCTCCCAAATGTAAATCTCGCCTCCGCGGCTCCGCTTCCACGTACGCGCGTCATCGTCGGAGTAGTAGACGAACGACCAACAAAACCCAGGGTCGAGATGATGCGCGCCGGTACCGATCCACTGGTCTCTCATCAACCCGCCCAGCGTACGCGGGATCGACGGCTCCTCAAAGGTGATCCGGCGGGGACCTGCGGCGGCTTGGTTCATGCAAGAGTAGGCTGGAAGAACAATCCGCCCCGACGTCGTGCGCAAGAGAATGTTATTCACCGTCGCGATCGTGAAAGGCATCGGTGGGTGGACGCGAGACGGCTTCTGCCAAGTCTTGCCCGCATCCTCGCTGCGCCAGAACATCAGAAAGCTCGGTTCGCCGGGTGCGTCGCGCGTACGGCCGAGGTAACCGATGGCGTTGCCCTGCAGGCGGATCAGGTTGAACTCCCCCATCCCTTTGAGCGGCTCGCCGGTGATGTCGCTAGGCTTGGCGGGATCCGACCAAGTCACGCCGCCGTCTTGCGACGTGGAGAAGTGCGGGCCCCGCTGTCCGGCAACCTCGTGAGCCATCAGGATGCTGCCGTCGGGCAACTCCACGTAACCGGCGGCACTGCCGCGGCCGTCCACCGTCGCAATCACCTCTTGCGGCCGCGTGATCGGCACGTGAGACCCCTTGGACTCTTGGGCCGGAAGAGAGGTGCCAACCCCGACAAGTAGAAGCACACTCGTGAGGCAGCAAACCGACCGGCCGGTTGTTGGTCTGAATTTGTTTGTCATCGTAAGTCTCCGGGCAAATCTGCGGCTTCCCGCGAGACCAGCTTACGCGTAGCCGGCGGCCCTGACAAGCTCAGGGGGCAGGCCAACTCCGGCGGATCGGCGGTACAATTCCTGAGGAAGACGAAATGGCTTGGCGCTTCAGTATCGTTCTCGCGGCGCTTCTGGCGACGACTAGCTGGATGCCCGGTCTGCTCGCCGCCGAGCCCAGCCGGGTTGACTTCGCAGGATTGGCCGAGGAGTACCGAGCCCAGATTCGGCCGGTCATGCAAGAGTTTTGCCTGAGCTGCCATTCGACGGAGCTGCGAACAGGCGAGTTGGACCTCGAACGGTTCGCCTCGCTGGCCGAGGTGCGGCGCGACACGAATACCTGGCTCAAGGTTGTCGAGATGCTGGACAACGGCGAGATGCCTCCGAAACCCGCCAAGCAGCCTACAGGCCACCAACGCAAGGCGCTGCGCGAATGGGTCGAGCGGTACCTTCACGCCGAGGCATTGGCCAACGCCGGCGATCCGGGGCCGGTCGTTCTGCGGCGGCTCAACAACGCCGAGTACACCTACACCGTTCGCGATCTGACGGGAGTCGAACTCAGTCCGGCTCGCGAGTTCCCGGCCGATAGCGCGGCGGGGGAGGGGTTCACCAACACAGGCAATGCGCTGGTGATGTCGCCCGCCCTGCTGAGGAAGTATCTTGACGCGGGAAAGGAGATTGCCCAACACGCCGTGCTGCTCAAGGACGGGTTTCGCTTCTCTCCGGAGGCGACACGACGCGACTGGACGGACGAAATCCTCGCCGAGATCCGCGGGTTCTATGGGAAGTTCGCCGACACCGCGGATCTTGGCGTCGGTAATGATGTCGGCAACGTCGAAGTCCACGGCGACACGCGAATCGGACTCGCGGGACGCCTGCCCCTAGAGAAATACTTTGCCGCCACACTCGCCGAACGAGATGCCCTTGCGACAGGCAGTAAGTCGATCGAAACCGTAGCAATCGAGCGCGGCCTGAGCGCCAAGTACCTTAGCACGCTTTGGTCAAGTCTCACGACCGCCGACACATCGCTGCTTTTGGATGATCTCCGGGCCCGATGGCGCAGTGCAACGCCGCAGGACGCGGTTGCTCTCGCCGCGCATGTCGCCGCCTGGCAGCGGGGGCTCTGGACGTTCGGCCCCGTCGGGCTGATCGGGCGGAAGGGAGGCCCCTTGCGGTGGATGGAACCGGTCAATCCGCTAGTAGCCGAACAGGACGTCCGTTTCTCCATGCCTGAGGAATTACATGCAAGAAGCGAAGTTGTGCTCTCGCTAGTGACAGCCAACGCGGTGGGCCCCAACGATCACGAACTCGTCGTGTGGCAAGAGCCGCGGCTCGTTGCACCCGGCCGCGCGGACATCTACCTGCGCGATATCCGCGAGCTGTATCCCGATGACTCAACAGCGTGGGGCTTAGACCCGGCAATGTTCGGCAAGCACCCGAGCGGCAAAACGATCGACGCTGCGGCCCTCGTGGTTCGTGTCCCGTCGGTCATCAAGTTTCGTCTTCCCGGCTACCTGGCGGCCGGCCGCGAACTCGTCGCGACCGCTGCGCTCGACCAGAAGACGGGGCGCGAAGGTGGCGTGCAAGTAGACGCGGTTGTCGGGCCGCCCTCCACCTCAAGGCTTCTGCCAAGCGAGGTCGTTGTCACATTCTCCCGCGTGACCCAAGTGTTCTCAGATCGCCGGGACGTTTCTTTCCAGCGAAGCTTTCTCTCTGCCGAGAACAGCGCGACGAGGCGGGGGCTGGGGTCGGCCTTCGACGAATTTCGCAGCCTGTTTCCAGCGGCGCTTTGCTTCAACCAGATCGTGCCGGTCGACGAGGTCCTCACGCTCGCGGTGTTCTATCGCGAGGATGATCATCTCGCGCGGCTGATGCTCGACGAGGCGCAGCAGGCGCAGATCGACCGGCTGTGGGACGAGTTGGATTACGTCAGCGAGAGCGCCTTGCTGCGGGTCACGGCGTTGGACCTGCTGATGGAGGCGATGCAGGGCAACGGAGTGGACGACCGTTCTCAGTACGAAGCAATGCTACCCTTGCGCGAGCCCTTCGACCAGGACGCCGCCGCATACCGGAAGGAACGGGTCGCACACGAGCCGGCGCAGGTCGATGCGCTCGTCGACTTCGCCGAGCAGGCCTATCGCCGTCCGCTGACCGACGTGGAAGCCGGCGAACTGAGGCGGCTCTATCGCCGGCTGCGCCAGCAAGAACTGCCGCATGACGAGGCCTTTCGCCTGACGCTCGCCCGAGTCTTTGTCGCCCCGGCGTTCCTGTATCGGCTCGAGAACGCGCCCGAGGGACCCGCCGCCGGGGCCGTCTCCGATTGGGAACTCGCCAGCCGGCTGAGCTACTTCCTCTGGTCGTCGCAACCCGATGGGGAACTCCGCTCCCTCGCCGCTGCCGGCACGCTTCATCAGCCCGAAGTACTGGCGAAGCAGGCCCGGCGCATGCTCGGTGACGCTCGCGTGCGACGCCTCGCCACCGAGTTCGCTTGCCAGTGGTTGCACATCCATGATTTCGATACGCTCGACGAGAAAAGCGAGAAGTACTTCCCCGAGTTCGCCCAACTTCGCGGTGATATGTATGAGGAATCGATCCGGTTCTTCACCGATCTATTCCAAAACGACGCCTCATTGCTGAGCCTGCTGAATGCCGACCACACCTTCGTAAACGAACGACTCGCCCGCTTCTATGGGATCGAGAGCGCCGAAGCTAAGCAGTGGCGTCGTGTCGAGGGAGTTCGGCAGCATGGCCGCGGCGGCATCCTGGGTCTCGCGACGACACTGGCGAAGCAGTCGGGCGCCTCGCGCACGAGCCCGATCTTGCGAGGCAACTGGGTCAGCGAAGTGCTATTGGGTGAGAAACTGCCGCGTCCGCCGCGGGAGGTGCCCCAACTGCCGGCGGACGAAACGGCCACCGATGGTCTGACCGTACGCCAACTCGTTGCGAGGCATACCAGCGACCCGCAATGCGCATCGTGCCATCAACGGATCGACCCGTTCGGCTTTGCGCTCGAAGGCTTTGACGCGATCGGCCGCCGCCGCGACACGGATCTTGCCGGCCGCCCGATCGACACGCAAACGACCTTGCCCGACGGCACCGAAATCCACGGCCTACCCGGCCTACGGGATTATCTCCTCGAAACACGCCGCGACGCGCTCCTAGGCCAGTTCTGCCGCAAGCTGCTGGGCTACGCCCTCGGCCGCGAGGTACAACTCTCGGACGAACCACTGTTGACTGAAATCCTGGAGCGGTTGGCCAAGAACGACTATCGTTTCTCGGTGGCAGTGCGGGCCATCGTGGAGGGCGATCAATTCTGCAAGATACGCGGAAGGCGACAGTAGGGACCAGAAGATTTTTTCGTTTTACTTGCCATCCGCGGCATTGACCCCGTCGCACCGTGCCTGGTATGATGGCCGCAAATCGCGACCTGGATGTCTCTAAATTCAGAGAGGAAACGTCATATGGCAAAGAAACCCACGTCAATCGGCAAGGCCAAGAAGAAACCTGCAGCAAAGAAGGCGACTAAGACAAAAGCCGCCACTAAGAGCACCGCGACCAAAGGCAAGAAGAAACCCGCGGCGAAGAAGGCCACTAAGAAAAAAGTCGCCAGTAGGCGCCAGTCCCTCCGCGAAGAAAGCAACGAAGAAGGCAACGCGGAAGCCGTCCAGACCCGGAACGGGTGGCGTTAAGCAGAGTAAGGACTTCCCCAAGGCCGGCGATAACCATCATTGAGGGAAACCGCCCCGGGGGCGTGATAACAAGCAAAGCCCCCGGCGTCCGCGACGAAGCAGGCCCCGACCTACGGCTTCCAGGTGTCGGCGAGTTTCGCGTACTCTCTGGCCTGACCCGCGATATCCACTCCAACTTCTTCCGACCAGGCGTCGAGCAGGCGGCGGTACACCGGGCCGGGCCGGCCGTCCCCCACCGGCTGGAAGTTGAAGCGCGTACACGGTACCATGCAGACGGTCGTGCTCGTGAACCACGCCTCGTCGGCGGCGCGGACATCGTAAGGCTCGATGTCGGCTTCGTGTACGGCGATGCCGAGCGTTCGCGCGATCTCGATACACGCCTGGCGCGAGACGCCACGTAGGATGTCGTGGCCCTTGGGCGTGTAGATCTCTCCGCCGCGGGCGATGAAGAAGTTATTCCCGGTGCCCTCGGTGATGAAACCGCGCTCATCCGTGAGAAGCGCCATGGCTCCCTTTTCCATCCTGGCGGCTTGCATCTCGGCGACCTTGTAGTAGATACGGCTTCGGTTCTTGGCCTTGGGGTCGATGTAGCGCGCCGGTACGGACTGCTGCGGTGTTACGACGTAATGCACGCCGCTTTCGTACTTCTGGGCCATGCCCCCGTTGTGACGCACCAACGGAATGACGTTGATCGATACGATCGGCGCCGTGCCTTCCTTGACGATCGTTTCGTAAAGCGCCATCCCGCCGCGCGTCACATCGTGCATGATCTGAAAATCAAAGCCTTCGAGCGCGGCCAGGTTGTGCTCGATGGTCTGAAGCGTGGCCGCTTCCATTTCATCGATCGCTAAGCCGCAATCAATCTCGACGTAGCGCAGCGAGGCGTAGAGCCGCCCCAGGTGATCGCGCAACCGGTAGGGCTTCTGGTTGAACGACCGCGTCATCTCGAAGACCATGTCGCCATACATCAAGGCGCAGTCGAAGATCGAGATGCGCGCTTCCTGTTCGGGGATGAACTCGCCGTTGAAGTAAACCAATCGCTGTGGCATCGGAAGTCCTTACAACGCTACACCATCAACATCCCGCCATTGATCTCGATCACCTGGCCGGTGATGTAGCCGCCGTCGTCGCCCGCAAGCAGTAGCACTGACCCCACGCAATCCTCCGGCAGGCCGTCACGCTGCATTGGGATGCGCTCGCGGATCATCTGCTGGTAGGTGTCGGGCGGCGTCCAGATCTCGTGAATTCTCGTGCGGATGATGCCGGGCGCGATGGCGTTCACGGTCACCCCGCGCGGCGCTTGCTCTTTGGCCCAATGCCGCACCATGTTCTCGACCGCCGCTTTCGCTGCGGCGTAGCTGATCTGCTGCACGCCGCCACCGGTTCGGGCGCTGACGGACGAGGTGACGATCAGCCGCCCCGTGCCGTCGGGTAGTTCGGGGATGGCGTGCTTGCCACAGAAGAACACCGACTTGCAGTTGACGGCCAGGCCGTGGTCCCACTGCTCGCTCGATAGCTCGGTGCTGGGCGTACGCTCGGTCGGTGTGCCCGCGTTGGCTACCATGATGTCGATCCGCCCGAACCGCTCTTTGGCGTGCAAGATCAGGCCTTGGACGTCGCTCTCTTGGGTGACGTTGGCTTGATGGGCGACGACCGTCCCGCCAAGCTGCTCAATCTCGGCGACGGTCTCGCCCGCGGCCTGCTCGCTGGTGTGGTAGCTGACGACGACCGACGCCCCGGAGCGGCCCAGCCCCACCGAGATAGCTCGGCCAATGCCGGTGGCACCGCCGGTCACGATGGCGGTGCGGCCGCTGAGGTCGACTTGCATGGGTTTAGTGGGCATGGTTGATGGTGTACGAATAGAACAGTGTATTACGTTGCGCTCGACTCACGGCGGTGACTGACAGGCGGGGTTCACGAACCCAATCTCAGAGCCGCGGGCGTTAGCCCGCGCTGAGATGCGGCAGCGGAGGCAGGTCACCCGTCAGTCGCCGGCCGCTGCGGCAAACGAAAGCCGTTCGGCTTCTGAAATCTGTGTATGAATCCACAAACCCTTTGTGGGCCTTGTTTGCGGCTGAAGATTTGGCACGAAGTTCAGGCGTACAAAATAGGTTCTTGTTGATTCGGAGCCATCTTCAGCACAGGTAGCGTCCCGTTTGAACGGTCTCGATACTGCTTGGCCACAGCGCCGTGAGGATCGCCGAGAAGCACTACGCCGCCTGGGTGAAAGAGCGTCAGGATCTTCTTGATGCTCACGTGCGGCGGACGTGGACGCGCGGTCCGATTGCGAAAGATCTTGCTGCAAATTTGCTACATCCTCTATCCGGAGGTTGCAAGCCCCAGGAATTAAAGGAGATAAAGTGGTGGAGGCGGCGGGAGTCGAACCCGCGTCCGAAGAAGTCCACCGCAGAGAGCCTACATACTTAGTCCGCTGGAGACCGAGCCGCTCGTCCAACTCCCGAATCTCAGCCGGTTGTCAGCAGCGGACACCCACGAACCGGCCCAGCCCGATTGTTTTTCAGCCGTCGGCTCCGGACAGAAGCGTCAGGCCAATCCCGCCATGTGACGTCCGGCACCCCCATGCGGGCCTACGGGTGAGGACGGCTGCCTAATTAATTAGGCGGCGTACGCAAACTGCGTATCGTTGGCAATTATTGTTTTTCCGATCGTTTAACGGGAGCTCGGAACCCGGTATGCCTCTCTACGTCGGTACAGCCCCGTCGAATCCGTTACGCCCCCACGGATGGGAGAGAGATGCGGCCCGGCTTACGCCAACCCGGATCTCGTCCTTATTCTACTACGGCGGGGCGCCTCATGGTTTCTCGCAAAGGCGCCAGGAACCGCAAAGCCCGCAAAGCCTTCTGCCTTTCTTGGCGAACGTAGCCGTCCTTGGCGCCTGTGCGGGAAACGCGGAGCCCTACAACAACGTTGGCTCTCGCTTCTGCTCCTTGGCCAGCCGTCTTTCGAGACGGGCTTGGCGGTGCTGCAGCTCCGGTGAGGGCCCGATGCGCTCGGCGGAGCGCGTCATGTGGAGAGCTTGTGGAATGTTCTTGGCGCGGTGCTCGTAGTGCTTGGCGAGTTCTTCGAAGGCCTGGGCGCGATAGTCGTTCTCGAGGCCGGTCAGGTCTTCGAGAATCACCAACATCTCGCCGTAGCGCCGCTGTTTCTTTTCGAGCAGCGCTGTCTCCCACATCGCACGAAACAGGTTTTCATCGGCTAGGCCGGCATCGATAGAGCGGCGGTAGAGTTTCGTAGCCGTTTCGTGCTCTCCGCCTTGACGCAGCCAGCGGGCCAGGCCGAGCAGATCGGCGCCGTGCCGCAGGCGTGCCTCCGCCGGGTCGGCAAACGCCGGCAACACCACCGCCGTGAGGCAGGCGAGCGAGACGATGTCGATCACGTTGTGATGAAACAGCGGGACCAGCTTGAACGCCTGCCGCGTGCGCAAGTACTCGAAGTAGTAGTACGGGATCAGCTCGCCGGGCAGGTCGCCCTCGCGCACGACGCCGAGAATGTCGTACTCGAGCTGCATCAGCCGGCAGCTCTCCATGCGCAGCTTCCATAACCGTCTCGCGCCATGCAGCAGGTCGAGGTGATGCATACGCTCGAACGGCCACCACTGCCGCCGGCGAGGCCCGTCGTCTCGGTGTCGAGAAAGGCCCAGCGCGAAGGGTCGTGCGCAGGGATGGTGTCTCGCGAGACGCCCTTCAGTAGCTCGCCGGGGAGGTTGCCGAGGTGCGAAATGTCCATGCTGCCGTGGCGATGGGTGCCGGGATAGAAGCGCTCTGAGAGGAAGTACCGCCCCCATTGGTTCTCCACGACCTTGCCGTCGAGCAGGGTGTCGGCGTTGTAGTGCTCGGGATGGTCGGTTTCGAGGGCGGGTGGTTCGTGCTCGAAGGCCGGGCGAGGCGGATTCTTCTCAATACGGCGGATGCGCCGCCGCAGGTGATCGAGTTGCTTGGTGAGATCGGGCTTCATGTTTCTCGCAAAGGCGCAAAGACGCAAAGAAAGACAGGATGGGTTGGCGTCCTTTGCGTCTTTGCGAGAAACAACCCTGCCGCCCCTTGTCAGGAGCCCAGGATCTCGCCCACCAATCGCCGCGCCACCTCCTTGGCCTTCTCTCCCACCTCACCGAGCGCACCCACGCACGACGGGCACCCCGCCTCACATGGACACGAATCCAGCAACTCCCGCGAGCGCTCGATCAACCGCCCGTGCATGCGGTACAACGGCTCGCTCTGGCCGATACCCCCCGAGAAGTTGTCGTAGAGGTAGAGGTTCGGCTCATACCCGCGCCTGCTGTCCTCCTCGTCCCCACCGATTGCCACCCCCAAGTCGCGCGGATCGCACATCAACAGCAGTGACCCGACCGTCCGCAACACGTTCGCCAACCCGGCCACGCCATTCTGCTTTTCGGTCGGGCTGTACTCGCTAAGCCCCGCCAGAAACGCCTCGGGGAAGTGCAGCCAGAAGGCCGAGGTATGCATCTCCTGCTCGGGCATCGCGAGCTTGCCCGCCCCGACGTTCTCGTTGGTGTAGAACTTCAGCTTCTTGAAGCCGACGATCTGGCGGTTGATCCGCACCTCGCCATGATTGCGGACCGCCGGGTTACTCCCCTCCGGCCCCAGCGCCCCCGACCCCAATCCCTCCGTGTCGAACGTACTGAGGATCTTCACGCGCGTGTAATCGATGGCGTCGGTGTAGTAGTTGCAGTCGACGCTCCGCACGTAGGCCTTGCGCTCGTCATAGTCGAAGCGATCGACGTGGTAGAGCTTGCCCTCGTGAAGATAGATCGCCTTCTCGTGCAGGGTTGTGAGCGCGGCAGTGAAGTCGACTTCGCCGATCACTTGCGGCTCGCCGGTCGTGTCGACCACGACGAAGTTATCGCTGGTGACGGTCCGCAAGCTGACGGCGTTGGCTGGATACGACTCCGACGTCCAGTGCCATGAGTTGCCCGCGTGGTGCAGGACGCCGATCTCCTCGAGGAACTTGCAGGGCTCCTCGGTCGAGTGCGGGCCGAACGTCTCGCCGTCTTGAATCGGCAGCTCGAAGGCGGCACACTTGAGATGGCTGATGAGAATCTCGACGTTGTCTGCGTTGACCTGCGCGTGTTCGGGCGAGGCGCCGAAAAAGTAGTCCGGGTGCTCGACGATGTACTGATCGAGCGGCGCGCTGGAGGCCACCAGCACCGTGATCGAGAGCGAGTGCCGCCGCCCGGCGCGCCCGGCGCGCTGCCAAGTCGAGGCCACCGTCCCCGGATACCCCGCCATCACCACCGCGTCCAACGAACCGATGTCGATGCCCAACTCGAGCGCGTTCGTCGCCACCACGCCCAGGATCTCGCCTTCGCGCAACTGCTTCTCGATCTCGCGCCGTTCGCGTGGCAGGTAGCCGCCGCGGTAGCCGCGGATCGACGCGGGCGGCAGCTTGCCGCGGTCCATAGCGTCTTTGAGGTAGCGCACCAGAATCTCGGTCGCCAGCCGCGAGTTCGCAAAGACCAACGTCTGCTGTCCGCGATCGAGAAAGCCCAGCGCCATACGGCGCGCTTCGGCGATGTAGCTGCGCCGGATGCCGAGCTGGCGGTTGACGACCGGCGGATTGTAGAACACGAAATACTTCTCGCCGGCCGGTGCTCCATTCGATTCGATCGGGACGACGGGCTGCTCGATCAGCTTCTCGGCGAGGGCTTGCGGGTTGGCGATCGTCGCTGAGCAGCACACGAACTGCGGCTTCGAGCCGTAGAACTCGCAGATCCTCTTCATCCGCCGGAACAGGTTCGCCACGTGGCTGCCGAACACGCCGCGATACGTATGTAGCTCGTCAACAACGATGTAGCGCAGGTTCTCGAAGAACCGTGCCCAACGGGTGTGGTGGGGCAGCACGCCGCTGTGCAGCATGTCCGGGTTCGTGAGGACGACGTTGGCGCGCTGCCGGATCGCTTTGCGCGCGTCCTGGGGCGTGTCGCCGTCGTAGGTGAAGGCGCGTAGGTCGCTGCCCATGGCCTCGATCACGCCGTGCAACTCGTCGAGTTGGTCTTCGGAAAGCGCCTTGGTGGGAAAGAGATAGAGCGCGCATGCATTCGGGTCGTTGAGCAAGGCCGCCAGCACGGGCAAGTTGTAACAGAGGGTCTTGCCGCTGGCGGTGGGCGTCGGGATCACGACGTTCTCTCCGGCGACGAGATGCGTGAACGCCTCGCGCTGGTGACTGTAAAGTTGGGTGATGCCGCGCTCGGCCAGTACCCCTTTCAGCCGGGAGTCAACCGTTTCGGGGATCTCGACGAACTGTGCCTCGCGAGCCGGCTGCCGGCGGATAGCGGTGACGGGCGAGTCGTCCTGGTCCCGCAAGGCCTCGAGATACTGCACCGCGCGCTCAAGCGAACGGTCTTGACGGACGAGCGGATTGCGCGCCGGCGGTTGCGGTTCGGGAGCGTCGACAAAGCTGAGTGAGAAGTTCAAAGTTATCTTGTTCCCCTTTTGTTCGCCTCTGAACAGAGTAACCGATTTCGCTGGCGGGATCAAGGGAGTTGTTTCTCGCAAAGGCGCAAAGCTCGCAAAGAAACCCATCACGTCTTGGTGTCCTTTGCGGTCCCGAGCGTCTTTGTCGGATGCGCTGCCCGGCCGGACCTCAGCCAGAAGGAACGGCAATGAAGAAAGCCATACCCGGTGCGATCCTCGTTCTTGCATTACTTCAAGGGCTAGAAGGAGTTCAAGGTGGACTGGACCCCTGTGTGAGACAGGCAAAACTGGGGCAAGTTGCCGATCGCCGGCTCGGCCCCGAGTAGACTATCCGCTTTGAGGCGTCGCACTGACTTTGATTGGCCCGAGACGGCATCTGTTGTACGCGGTATAGTGGATCGAACTGAGAAAACACAAGGACCTGACGTCCAACGGAGAGAGCGAATGAGCACACTCGGATACCGCAGTGACTTTCTGGGCGAAAACAGGGTCTTCGAACTACCGACCATTTCGTTCGAGCATCAGGGAGACATCGTATTCCCCGATGGAGCAACCGAGGAGGACGGTCCCGAGCTGAAATACCTAAACTATTCGGTCGTCATGAACCAGTCGACGCGCCAGGCTTTCTTCTCGGCGGCGAATGCCGACTTCAAGAAAAACAATGGCAAGGGCCGGAGTTTCCGACTCGACGGTCGACTCGGTGAAGGGGAGCAGCTGGGCAACATCTACTACAAGGATCTCGATGGTGTGACGAACCCCTACGATCGCGGACACCTCACGCGTCGTGACGCGATTTCGTGGGGTGACACGAAGAAACTCGCGAACAAGGCCAGCAGGGACTCCTGCTTCTTTCCGAACGTGACGCTGCAACACGCGAACTTCAATCAAGACGAGTGGCACGCGCTGGAGAAGGCGATCGAGAACACCCGCATCGACGTGAACGACAAGTTCAACATCATGTGCGGGCCGGTCTTCTCGCCAACCGATCGCTTTATCATGCCCACCCCGAGTCTCGAGCCCGGACGCATTCCGGCGGCCTTCTGGAAGCTGATCGCCTACGTTGGCGAGGCAAGCAAGGATCTGGAGGTCAGCGCCTTCCTCGTGTTCCAGGACGACGAATCGATCCTGAAGAAGAAGCAGGTGCTGGGCAATAATCAGATCGACCCCTTCGTTGTCTACCAGTCGTCCACGACCCTGATTGAAGAGCTGACGGGCCTGGAGTTCCCGGAAGTGGCTTTCGACAACAACCCGATGCTCTTCTACGAGCGACGCCTCGACGAGCACGCAGCCGTGCCGGTCGAAGAAGTCGTCAACACACCGGAGCTAATCCAGGTCTCGACCGAAATGGGCGAGACTTGCGGGATTCGCTTCTTTTCCTAAATCATCAGCCAAGCCGTTTGGCTATACCATCGGTTCACTCTGAGCTTTCGCGAATGGACGGCCCTCCAGGTTGCCTGCGTGATCGCGCGAGTTGAGTCGCCCTGGCAGGGATCGAGAGAGGTTGGTGGGGATCTGTGTCCCTGGGCTCACGCCCAGGGCTATTATCTGGCCCACCCCTTCGGGGTTCGCGGAGGTGCGTCGCCGGCCGGTCATTGGGTGGTATGTGCGTTGTCGGCGTCCCAAACTGTCGATACAGAAAAAGTAATGGTACTGTTGGCAGGCTGTCTGGCCTATGCCCGTCCGCTGGACCTCCTAGCTTGCGAGGACGCTGCGGCCAGCGGTGCGGAAGCCGCGATCGGGCAGGTGAGGAGCCTAGAGGCCCGAAAGTATGATGCCTCAGGGGTTTGACGCATGTTGGACTGAACCTGGTCTCGCGTGGTGCCATGAGCCCGCGAAAAGGAACTCGGAGGGTCCTTCTAAGACGGGGACCGATGGTTTGGCGGCCGCGTAAGTCAAATCGCAGCTTGCCCTTAGGTGATTTCCTGATTCCCCAGTTCCGGAGCCGCGTAGGACCATGACCTTGGTAGTCAGTATGCCGGCCAGAAAACTCGCCCGGCGTTGGCCGCACGGCCTACGCGCGTTCCTATTCTTCTCGCTGCTTCTCAGTAGTACTACTACCGGGACAGCGTCGCCGACCCTGCTTACCAACGGCCACCCTCTACACGTCCGCCTGCCGCCAGGCGAGCTCGTCGATGGATTCTTCGATCGCTTTATCGTCAACGGCAACAGCGGGTATATCGTTTTTGTTCCCCCAGGCGCCCGTACCTTGACGGTAGAGTTTCAGACCACCCCGGGTACCGGTGTGGAGTTACTTGCCCAAGCGGACAGGGACGTCGGCACCGCGCCGTTCTTCGATGGCCGGGCTGACTATCTGGCCGATCCCGACGGCAACTCGCTGGCCCGGATCGTCATCAGCACGGAGTTAGGGCGGCCCGACCTTAGGCTCAAGCCGGGCATCTATTTTATCGGCTTCCGCCTGCGCGACCTCGGCATCCGCCATGAGGGCGTGCTGACCGCCACCATCGGCGGCGCCGCGATCGATCCCGAGGTACGCGTACAAGAGTCTATCTTCACCGACGATCTAGACGGCTGGACGCACAACAGCACGGCGAGTCCGATTCCTGGTACCAACGTCGGCGCGGGTACCACAAGCCTAAGCCACTTTGCCGAAGGCGGAAACCCCGGCGGGTACGCGCGGCTGCGGCATGTCGCCCTCTTCGGCCCCGACGAATGGTTTTTGGCGCCGCCTAAATACCTCATCAATCTTTTCGCGCTCGAAGGGCCCCGCTTCCAATTCGATCTGCGCCGCATTTCGGGCGACTCGGCCCACAACTTCGACGTCCATGTGCGCGTGTTCAACGGCGACACGGGCTACAGTTGGATTGGGCTGCGGCCGCCGTCCACCACCGAGGGATGGGAGACGTTCGCCGTCACCATTCGAGCGGATCTGTGGAACCGCTTCGTGGGCTTGGGTTCGTTCGAGGAGGTGTTCTCGGCCCCGTCGCGCATCGAAGTGCGGGCTCGGTACGTGGTGCAGCAGGGTACCACAGGGCTCGACAACTTCCGCCTCCTTGCGCGCGGCGGAGCCCCGCCGATTGCAGTGCTGCCGACCGTGACCAGCTTCTCCGGCGGAGCCGACGGCTGGGGGCGCAACTTCCCCGCCGCCGACACGTTCCCTGAGGGTACCGAGGGCGACGAAGATTCCGACCTCGTGTGGGTCGACGTCGAAGGCAATCCGGGCGGCTATCTTCGCATCTTTGGCACCGCGGCGGATGGCGGTGATGCGTTTGTCTCGGGCCGCGAGTACCTGGGGGACCTGTCGGGCCTCGACGGCCCGCGCTTCGAGTTCGATTACCTGCACCAATCAACCGCGGGCGCCGGCAGGCCGGTCGAGATTCGGCTGGTCGGTCGCGACACGGCCTACACCTGGACCGGCGTCGTACCGGCCGACATCTGGGCCCACCAGATCGCGCCTCTCACGGCGGACGAGTGGACGCTCGCCGCCGGTGACGACAGCTTTGCCGAAGTACTTGCGGACGCTGTGCGTATTGAAGTGTCCGCTGATCTGGCTGCGGGGATCGAGGGCAACGGCATCGACAACTTCGCGCTGCTGACGTCCGATTCGCCTCCTTTGCCCGCGACCATGACGGCCAACCCCCCGTTGCTCGAGTTCCCCGGCGTGGCGGGTGTTGCCAAGGGAGCGGGTGCGGGCGCTCAGATCCTTCGTATATCGTCCGGCGGCGGCAGTCTGCGCTGGGAGGCAAGCGTCTCGGGCGCGCTGGCCGAACGGATCACGCTTTCCGAAACCACGGGCGACACGCCCTCGACCGTGTTTGTCAGAGTTGACAGCACGGGCTTGCCTGCCGGCACGTTCGAGGGGCGCGTCACCATCACGGCTCTGGGGACGAACATCAGCGCCAGCGTTGCCGTCATCCGGTTGGTGCTCGATGAACAGCCGATCCCCACGCCGCTGATCAACGACCAGGGAGTTGTCAGCTCAGCCACCTTTACGGGTCCTTTGTCGCCGGGCATTCTCATCGCCATTTTCGGCCGTAACCTCGGCGGTCCGGTGGGCGGCTTGAACGCCGGCTTCGGCGGACGAACCGGCGACCGCCTGCCGACGAGTCTCGGCGGCGTGAAGGTCCTGGTGTACGATTTGAACGGCACCTTCATGGGTGAGGCGCCCCTGCTGTACGTCGGCGACAGGCAGATCAACTTCCAGTTGCTGTTCTCGCTCTTCGGGCACACCAGCGCGCGCATCGTCGTGGAGTTCAACGGTGTTCGCAGTGAGCCGACCGTAGTTCCAATCCAGGCCTGGGCCCCGGGTATCTTTACCACCGGCGCGAACCGCGCGGTGGCGGCCAACGCTGACGGCACCATGAACGCCGCGGATAACCCAACTGCGGCCGAGAGCCTGCTCACCATCTACATGACGGGCCAGGGCGTCGTCGCGCCTGACTGGCCCGCCGGACGCGCCGCGCCCTCGTTCCCCCTAATAAGGGCGCCTAGCGACATCACAGTCACGATCGGCGGCGTCGAAGCCGTTGTACAGTTCTTCGGCCTCGCTGGGGTACATCACAGTCACGATCGGCGGCGTCGCCCGGCATGACGGGCGTCGCCCAGTTGAACGTCTTCCCCGCGGCCGGCACTCCCAGCGGCGACCAGTTGCTTGTGGTCCGCGTTGGCGGCGTCATGTCAAACGCCGTCGTCGTGACGATCCTATAGGCAAGACCGCCGCGCAGAGTCGCAGGCGTCCGCCTGCGACGAGCCGGTTCCAACCATCAACAGCTTCGCGAGACGAGCAATTCGTCCTGGTGTTGATAAAAGACCAACGACGTGTCCCCGTAGCGGTACAATCTCCGCGTCTTGGATAACTCATTCAGGTATCGAATGACGCCGGGCCAGTTATGGTCGCAATCGTGCCAAGCCACGACTCCGCCGGGGCGAACCATCTCGAGCGCATTGGCGGTATCGCTCGCCACCACCTCGTACGTGTGGCCGCCGTCAACAAACACGAAGTCGACGTTGCCCCGATAGGGCGAGAAGTCGAAGCGAAGAGAATTACCGCGAAGCTGCGTAACTTTCCGGCGCAGTTCCTCCTCGACTGCGCCGCTCTCGATGCACTCTCCGGTCGGATCTTCGGCGGGAAGCTCGACTTCGATTCCCGAGCCGGCAAGAAGCCGGTTCCGGAGACCCATTTCGGCCGCCTCGCGCTCGTCGAGATCGAGAGCGAAGATACGGGCGTCGGGATCGAGGTTGCGCGCAAGATTTAGCGAGGTGCGGCCACGGAAGGAGCCAATCTCAAAGACGCGTTTGGCCCCAATCGCCTTAGCGGCGAGGGTGAGCAAAACGATGTCCTGGACGGTGGTATCTCCGAAGGCGTAGCCTGTCGGCGCGAGATGGATCTCGCCGGCCGTGGAGCCCGGCAGGAACTCCTCTAGATCACCGATGGTCGGCATCCCGGGCTGCTCCGTGCCCGAACGCAGCGAACCCCGGCGCCAGCGGCTAAGTATTGGCTCGAAGAGGATGGCCGCCGACGCGAGGCTCGCCGCCAACAGCGCGCCGATGATGGGGCCCCCCTCCGCCAAGTCGAAGTAGGCCCACGTCACCAGAAAAACGGCAGCACCAAGAGCCGCGGCGAATGCAAGTCGGCTGGGAGTCAGAGGCACGGAGCGGAACCGGGGACTAGGTATTGTTGCACGGGTCTGTGCACGCCTTTCAAGTTCGGCTCCCGCACCGTCGCCCGCACAGCGGCAGGCGCTCGCCAGGGACGACCATCAGGCGAACGAAACCATCATCCACAACATCAGGCCCACCAGCAGCCAGGCCCAGGGCCGTTCGCTGCGCCAAAAGGGCCTCTCGGGTTCGTCACTTGCGGACGATCGGTAGGCCCACCAGGTAAACGTCTCGCCGTCGGGATTGCGCGACCGCCGTGTCAGGCGGCTCACGGCAATCAGCACCAACGCCGCGAACACGACCGTCACCGCCGTGCGGTGCATGAAGTTGAGATTCGGGCCGAATGTTCGGCCCACCGCTTCGGGTGCGCGACATGAAAGTGCCAAGTGGTTGGGGTACGGTCTGGGGTGCGGTGTCCTAGCGTATATAATACGCTAGGATAAGAAGGAGGTGTCCCATGCCCGATTCCCTGCCCGCCTTGGAGTACCGTCGCCACGCGATCTTCCAGCAGATGCTTGCCTTGGGTGATTTTCGCCAAGGCTCCGTCACCACCACTCAAGGCCCTTGCGGCAAACCCACCTGCCGCTGTCGTCAGCGCGGTCATCCCGGCCATGGCCCGCACTGGCGGTTGACCTACAAATCCCGCGGCAAGACCGTCACCCAGAGCCTCTCCGACCCGGCGGCTCGCCGTAAGACTCAGCGGGAGATCACCGCCTTTCGGCGCTTCCAGCAGCTAAGCCGAGAACTCATCGAAGTCAACGAGAAGATCTGCCGCTTGCGGCCCGTTGAGCAAGAGTCCGAGTCGGCAGCGTCTGTGACGCCGCAGGAAAAAAAACGGCCGCGGCGATCCAACAAGAAGTCGCCCAAGAAGTCGAACAGTTGCTGACTCTGATCTTCGCCGCCCGGCGCAAGCAGCAGCACTGGGACCTGGAAGCGCTGGAGACGGCCACCCGTGCGGCACTGCACCGAGCCGGCGCGAAGTTGCTCGAGCAACTGTTGGAGGCGCCCGCCGACGCCGCGCCTGAGCCATCCTGTCGCTGCGGCCGTCGCACCCGTCACCGCGGTCGGCGGCCCAAGACCGTGGTGAGTGTGCTCGGCGCGGTCGCGATCGAACGGCCCTACTACCTCTGCCCGGCGTGCCATCAGGGACAGTTCCCCTTTGACCGCGAACTCGATGTCGACAACACGCACTACTCTCCCGGCGTGCGCTGCATGATGGCGCTGGTGGGCAGCGAGTCGTCGTTTGAAAGCAGTCGCGAGCAACTGCGGGTGTTAGCCGGTTTGGACGTTACCACCAAAGCCATCGAGCGCGGCGCCGAGGCGATCGGGGCCGACCTCGCCGCCCGCGAACAACAACAGATCCAACGGGCGGTGCAACTGCCGCTGCCCGCGGTGGCCGGGGCCGACATTCCGGTTCTCTACATCGAGATGGACGGCACCGGGGTGCCGATGGTGGCGGCCGAGACGGCGGGACGAGCCGGCAAAAAGGACCGCGAGCGCGCCCGCACGCGGGAGGTCAAGCTCGGCTGTGTGTTCACGCAAGCCGAGGGCAAGCCAGGCGACCGACCCGTGCGTGAGGAAGGGTCGACGAGCTATACGGGAGCGATCGAGGGCGCCGAGGCGTTTGGGCGACGCCTCTGGCAGCAGGCGTGGGAGCGCGGCTGGGGGCGGGCGAACAAGAAGGTGGTAATCGGCGACGGAGCCGCCTGGATCTGGAACCTCTCGCATCAATACTTCGCGGGCGCGATCGAAATCGTGGACCTCTATCATGCGCGCCAGCACTTGTGGGAGTTGGCGGCGCAACTGGGGCTCGACGACGAGCCCAGCCGGCGGCGCTGGACCCAGCAACGGCTCCGCCAACTCGATCAGGGTCAGATCAAGAAGTTGGTGGCGGCCCTACGAGGTGTGGTGGCCCCGCAGCCGGATCTGGCTCGTCGACTGGCGAGCGAAGCGGAGTACTTCGAACACAACGCCGAGCGGATGCGCTATCCGCACTTTCGCAAGCAGGGATTGTTCATCGGTTCAGGGGTGATCGAGGCGGGATGCAAGACGGTAGTGGCGCAACGTCTGAAGCGCTCGGGCATGTTCTGGACGGTACGCGGCGCGAACGCCATCCTGGCGCTACGCTGCGCCCGCCTCAGCGGCCGCTTCGAAGACTACTGGGAATCCCGCACCCAGGCCGGATGAGCGGCACTTTTATGTCGCGCACCCCACCGCTTCCGCCAGCGGAAAGGACCCAGCCACCCAACCCGGGTAAGCCCGTTCGACGAACACCGAGAACAACGGAGCGGACAGAATCGCTGCGACGGCCCCGTGACCGGTCGCGCCGCGCCAAAGGACTCCGATCAAGAACGCCACCAGAACCCCCGGCGTCAGGTGGCCCTGTTGGCTGGCGATCTTGAGAAAGAAGTTGTCTCCCTCCTTCTCGGTGTAGAAGAGGGCCGCCAGCGTTGCCGCAATGACTACCAGCACCACGATCGAAATGCGTCCGACCAGCAACAACTCCCCCTGTGAGGCGTTGGGGCGCACGTATTTCTTGTAGAAGTCGAAGGTGAAGAGCGTGGCGCCGGAGTTCATCATCGAGTCGATGCTCGAGAGAATCGCGCCGATCAGGCCCGCGGTAATGAGCCCAGTGAGCCCATAGCCGGCCGGAACGACGAGGCGCACCAGCAGCGGGAAGGCATCGTCGGGTTGGGGCAACTCCGCGATTACTCCGGTGGCGAGTCGAGCGCGGAATAGGTGGCCCGCGGCGATACCGCCGGCGACGGCGAAGAACGGGATCAGCAGTTTCAGGTAGCCCGCGGCGACGATGCCCATGCGCGCGTCGAACCCGCTGCGGGCGGCGAGTGCCCGTTGAACGATGAACTGGTTCGTACCCCAGTAGAAGAGGTGCAGAAACATCAGCCCGGTGAGCACGCCGGTCCAAGGCAAGTCGGGATGGTCGGGCGGCAGGTAGAGCTGGAACTTCTGCTCGGCCGCCGGCAGCACCGCATCTTGGGCCATGAGTCCGCTGAATCCGCCGATCTCGGGTTGCGCGAACACGAGCATGGCGACGAAGACTCCCGCAAGCAGTAGCAGCGCCGATTGGATGACGTCGGTCCAGATGACGGCCTTCAGGCCCCCGACGACGGTATAGACGGTCGTGACCGCCGCGAAAATAAGAATGCCGGTGATATAACTGAACTCGAGCGGCGTATCGCGCAGAAGGAACATCATCGAGCGCGATCCGATATAGAACGCCATGACCATCTGAATCAGCGTGATGACGATCAACGCTACGAGGGAGTAGAGCACCTGGCAACGCGCGTCGTAGCGCCGGCCCAGGTATTCCGACAGCGTGTAAACCCGCATGCGCCGATAGAGCGGCAGCAGGATGTAGCACAACACCATCAGCGCCACGATGGCGCCGAGCTCGAAATGCGACTGCGCGAAGCCGACGGAGTAGCCGATGCCCATCATGCCGACGAGATGGTTGGCGCTGACATTGGTGCCAAAGATCGAACCGGCAACGCCCCACCACGGCACGTTGCGTCCGGCGAGAAAGAAGTCCTCGGCAGTATTTTCTTTACGACCGCTCCACAGGCCGACGCCCATGATGAGCGCGAGGCTGCCGAGGAAGATGGCGATATCGAGAGCGGTGAGTGCGACGTTCACGGCGACGATGCGGAGCGGGTAAGGACGGTGGGCGTAACAGCTTAGCAGACGCAAATAGCGGTGCTCCATCCCCAATCACGCCGCAGCAGGGTCGCCGCGTTGATGCGGTAGCGTCTCAGGCCCGTTGACGGGATGGCGCAACGCTCGGCCGGCTCGTCCCCTACAATGACGGCGATGGTGACGCGGGTGAAGAGCGAAACGCGGGTCAGCCGCTACGACATCGCGCGCTCCTACGACTGGAACTACGAGCACGCGCCGGGGCCGGACGACCTGGAAGACTTGCCGGCGCCACTGCACGTGCCCGGCGAGTGGAACTTCTGCGGCATCCCAGTGGGGTCGCCGTTGGGCGTGCCGGCAGGCCCGCTGCTCAACAGCGGCTGGATCCTCTGCTACGCACGGTTGGGGTTCGACGTTCTCACTTACAAGACGGTGCGGTCGCGCTACCGCGCGTCGTACGAGCCGCCGAACTTGTTGCCGGTGACGGTGCAACAGCTCGCGGGCGAGGGCGGGGAAGTCCCGGCGGCTTCGGGCGCGACCGCCTACGATACCTGGGCCATCTCGTTCGGGATGCCGTCGAAAGAGCCCTACGAGTGGCGTGCCGATGTCGAGACCGCTCGGCGCGGGCTCGGACCGAAGCAGGTGTTGTCGGTCTCGGTCGTGGCTTCGCCCGAAGACGGTTGGACGATGACGCAAGTAGCCAACGACTTTGCGCAGTGTGCTGCATGGGCTGTCGACGCCGGCGCGCAAGTCGTCGAGGCTAACCTTTCCTGCCCCAACGTCTGCACGAAGGAGGCGGACCTATATCTCGCAGCCGAGGCGGCGGCTGAGATCGCGTCGACGGTTCGTGCGCGCGTGGACCGCACGCCGCTGGTGTTGAAGATCGGCCTGTTCCAGACTCCTGAGCAGGCCGAGGCGTTGGTTTGCGCTGTTAGCCCCTACGCGGACGCGCTCAGCTCCACGAACTCGATCACGGCGGCGGTGCGCGGTGCCGACGGCGAGCCACTGTTCGGTGGCCTACGGCGCGGCATCGGCGGGGCGGCCATTGGCAAGCGATGCAATGAAGAGTTGGCGATGCTGTCACGGACCATCCGCGAGGCCGGGTCGGACTTGTTACTGGTGGGAGTCGGGGGCGTAATGACGGCCGACGACGTGCGGAAGCGGCTCGCCGCCGGCGCCCACAACGTCCATCTGGCGACGGCGCCGATGATCGACCCGATGGTGGGGTTGCGGATTCGCGAGCAGTTCGCGGCCTAACCGCCAACGGCGCGGCAGGGAAGGCTCGTGTAGGGATGGACCGCTGCGTCCAACCCGGTGCCGCGAGACCACTCTGGCCTTCAACGCAGAAACAACCGGCATTGCAAACCGCCGAGGCTGGGCGGACGCAGCGGTCCGCCCCTACAAAGGTTACCTATGTCCCGGTCGGTTCAACGCGAAGCGCGGGTTTGGCGGCGGCGTTGAGTCTCCGCGGATTGGTCGTCGAAGCAACACTACTTCGACCGTTTGCTGTGCTCGTAGAGCAACTCACCCTTCTCGTCGTAGAAGCGGAACTCGGCGACCGCGGCTTCGCCGTCCGGCTTGACTGAGATGATCAGAAAACCACCACTCGGCTCGGGGCTGTGATACGGCTGCTTGATCTTTCCCTCCGGGTCGGTCGTGTCAGCGTCACCCGGAAAACTCCCGATAATAGCGTTCGCGTCCACCAACGCGCCGCTTGAGAACTCTTCATACCCATCCGGGCGGATCGAACGGTACTGCCAGTGACGGTCACCGCACGTGATGAAAAACTCATCCGGAGAGATGCCATTGTCGGCGAGCCAGACGAAGAACTCCTCGCCCTCGTGACTGTAGCCGTTGATGTCGCTGTGGTTGTCGCGCTTGGCGGCCGAATCAGGGCCGATCATCGGCGTCGCGGAAATTAGCAGCTTGAACGTCGCGTCGCTTTCCTTGAGCGTGCGCTTGAGCCAAGCCTTCTGCTCGGCGCCCCAGATGGTCTTGAACGGTCCGTCGTTCTGGTCGAGCGGGCTGCGGTAGTCGCGCCCTTCGACGATCCAGATTTGCAGGTCGCGGCTGACGCGGTGCGTGCGGTAGGTCGCCGGGCTGATGGCTTCCGGATCGACCACCGGCAACTGTTCTCGAAACAGGCGGAGGCCCAGCTCATGCGAGGGCGCGAAGCCCGACCCCGATTCGCCCTCGAACAGGTTCGTCTTCGGGTAGTAGTCGAGCTGCTTCGGCTGGCGGATGCGCACCGGGTTGACGGCGTCGGAATCGTCGAAGCGGTGGTCGTGGTCGTCCTTGAGCCAGTAGGTCGCGACGCTGCGGAACAGGTCGAGGAAGCGCGGCTGCGAGTACTGCTCGTGGTGTTTCTTGCGCATCTCGTGCTGCGTTTGCGCGCGGCCGCGATGACCGGGGGCGTCATAGTATACGTTGTCGCCGGTGGCGACGAAGAAGTCCGGCTGCAGATCGAGAATCGACTTCAACGCCGGATAGCCGAGGTGCTTGTCCGGCCCTCGGTAGGTTTCCTTGCGCGGCCCGCCGGTGTGATGGAAGGCCGAGTAGTTCATCCCGGTCACGATCGTGAAGCTGTAGGTCTCGACCGTGGACGCGCCTCCGAGCGTGCGGAACGTGGCGGTCGCGGACGTGCGCAGGCTGTCCTTGTCGGGGCCGTAATGCAGCCGGTAGTGGTATCGCGTGGCGCGCGTAAGGTTTGAGGCCTTAATCTTGACGATGAAGTCGGTGAAGGGCGTGGCCTGCATCCAATCGAGCTTTCGGGCGTCGCGGAACCCGGCGTTGTCGGCGATCTCAAAGTAACCCCATCCGCCGATGCCACGAACCCCTTCCCAATGCGGGTCCTGGAAGGGGTCGCTGTCGGTCAACCGCGATTGCAGGATGGCCGACGTCTCACCCACCTCGCCAGCCATGATGCCTTGGCGCAGGTTGATCGGGAAGTCGGGTTGCTGGGCGAGGAGAGGTAAAACTGATGTGAGGACGAGCGAAAGGAGTCGGGTCATGGCTGGCGGCGGCGCTCTCAGCACCGCCGCCCATCATAACCGAGCAGCACCCAGGCCACCAACAGCGCCTGCGGGTTGCTCTATTCAGGCAGAGACGCCCTCGGGCTCGAAGCTGATCTTGAGACGCGTCCCAGTCGCTTTGGCAAAACGATCGAGGGTTCGAGCCGACGGATAGACCCGCCCGCCCTCGAGCCGAGCAATCACCGATTGCGTGGTCTTCATTCGGGCGGCAAGCTGCTTCTGGGTGAGGCCGGCACGGACGCGGGCGTCGATCAGAGCCCGGACCAATTCGAACTCCTTCTCTTGCGCGGCGTACTCGTTGCGATAGTCCGCGTCCTTCATCCACTTGCGGTGCAAGTCTCTTACTTTGGTCATTCCGACACGTCCTTCGCTCGCTCGAGGGCGAGCCTGATTTCGCGGGGGGCGATCTTCTGGCTCTTCTTGATGAACACTCGAACCACGACGATACGCCGGTCTGCGGCCGTTACGTAAAGTGCTAGGGAGATGCCATCCCGTCCGGTCAAGCGCATCTCCCACAGGGGCCCACGCACATGCCTCACTTGCGGTTCGCGCACTTTTTCGAGACCAAACTCTTCAATCAGAAACGAAATATGGACGAACTTTGCGAGCATGTCGGCCGGCAGAGCTTCGAGTTCCTCGTCGACAGTGGCGTTGAGAGTTTCGACAGTCCATGACATCGCACTCGGGGTGAGTATAGCATATACGCTATAATCACCGCCAAGGCACGTTCCCCGGTGTGATCGACCCGGCCCGCCATCTTGACCCGCATTTTCCGCGTAATTGTGTGGGGACGGCGGATTAGGATACTACGCTTGCGGCCCCGACACCATTTCAAGGACTTGCCCGCCGTCTACGCCAGCAGTGGCCGCACCACCTCGCCATGCACATCCGTCAACCGGAAATCCCGGCCGGCGTAGGGGTAGGTGAGCTTCTTGTGGTCGAGGCCCAGAAGATGCAGGACCGTCGCGTGCAGGTCGTGGAAATGGACCTTGTTCTCGACGCTGTAGTAGCCGTACTCGTCGGTCCGGCCGTAGACGAGCCCCGGCTTCATGCCACCGCCGGCTAGCCACATCGTGAAGCCGTGGGGATTGTGGTCGCGGCCGTCTTCGTTCTCGGCGGTCGGCGTGCGCCCGAACTCGCCGCCCCAGATGACCAACGTCTCATCCAGCAAGCCGCGGCCCTTGAGGTCTTGGATCAAACCGGTGATCGGTTTGTCGACCCGGCCCGCCATCTTGATCATGTTGTCTTTGAGCTTGCTGTGATGGTCCCAGCCGTTGCTGTTGCACTGCACGAACCGCACGCCACGCTCGCTGAATCGCCGCGCCATCAGGCACTGCCGTCCGAAGTCTTCGGTCGCGGGATCATCGAGCCCATAGAGGCGGCGGGTGGCGTCGGTTTCCTTGCTGATGTCCTGGACCTCGGGTGCCTCGGTTTGCATACGGAAGGCCAACTCGAACGTTGCAATGCGGCTTTCGAGTTCGCTCCCCTGGCCGATACGTTCGCCGATCCGTTCCATGTGCCGCTCGGACACCTCGCGCAACATCGCCAGCTCGCGCCTCTGCCGTTTTGCCCGCGCCGAACCGTCGCCGATGAATGGGAACACGGCGTCCTTCGCTTTCACATTGTCGTAGCCCAGCGGCGTCCCCTGATGCGCGGCGGGAAGGAACGCGGAGCCGTAGTTGTTCGAGCCGCCCTCGGCCAGCGCCTGGCACATGGTGATGTAACCCGGCAGGTTGTGGTTCTCCGACCCTAGGCCGTAGGTCAGCCACGAACCCATCGCCGGCCGGATGAACGTATCACTGCCGGTGTGCCACTCGAGCACCGCGCCGCCATGCCGCGGGTTCGAGCAATGCATCGAGCGGATGATCGTCAGGTCGTCGACGATGCCGGCGATATTCGGAAACAGTTCGCTGACCCAGGCGCCGCTCTGCCCGTGTTGCTTGAACTCGAATGGCGAACCGATCAGGTTCCCGCCCCGCCGTGGGAAGGAGATCACTCGAGGCTTCGCGAACGGCAAGGGCTTGCCTGTGTCGCGGTTGAGAATCGGCTTGGGGTCGAACGTGTCCATGTGCGATGGCCCGCCGAACATGAACAGCATGATCACGCGCTTGGCCCGCGGTGCGAAGTGTGGCGCACGAACGGCCAGCGGATTGGTGACCGCCCCATAGGACTTGTCGGCCAGCAGCGCCGAAAGCGCCAGCGAGCCGAAACCGGCGCCCATCTGTTGAAGCAGAGCGCGGCGGGAGAGAGCTGGCGGTTGATCGAGGACGTTCATACTCCTGGGGTCATTCTACATACACAAACTCGTTCGACGACAGCATCACGCGGCACAGCGATTGCCACGCTTCGGCTTGCCAACCCGGTGTCCCTACGCCCGCCTCATCATCGGCAAGAGCCTCCTCAGGCGGGCTCAAAAACGCGATCCACGATTCCAGTTCGCGCCCTGTGACAGGCCGCGAGTAGAGCAACTCATGCGCCAACGCAATCCGCTCCTTGCCGCTCGCGGCTTCCCGATGCAACCGTTCCGCGAGCTTCCGGGAAGCCTGCTCGATCAACTCGCTGTTCATCATGAACAAAGCCTGTGGCGCGACGGTCGTCGAAGAGCGCCGGCCGTTGATGGTCGAGGGGTTCGCGAAATCGAACGCATCGAACACCTGGTACAGCGCGCTCCGCAGCACCGGCAGGTACACGCTGCGGAGGTTGGTCTGGTAGAGCTTAGGGTCGCGCGACCGTCCCTCGCCGTTGAGGTTCGTAAAACTCGGGTGCGGGACCGGCTTCTCACCCTTGCTCAGGTCAAGCTCGCCCGCGACCGCCAGCAGGGAGTCGCGAATGACCTCGGCCTCCATGCGGCGAAGATTCATGCGCCGCAGAAGACGGTTCTCGGGATCGAGCGCGAGCACCTCGGGGGAATCGCCCTCACAATCAGCCGCAGAGCTACCAGCGCCCGCGGCCTGGGTTTTGTCACAAGCGGTGGCCAACATCTGATACGCGCTCGATAGCATGATCAACCGGTGCATCGACTTGATCGACCAGCCGCTTTCGACAAAACGCGCGGCCAGCCATTCGAGCAGCGCCGGGTGGCTTGGCGGGTCGCCCAGGCGTCCGAAATTGTCCGGCGTGCGCACGATCCCCGCGCCGAAATGCCCCTTCCAGATGCGGTTGACCATGACGCGCGCGGTCAGTGGATGATCCGCGCTCGCGATCCAGTCGGCGAGTTCCTCGCGGCCGCTGCGGTCGGGGCCGATCGGCAGACGCTCGCCGCCGGATAAAACCCGCAGGAAGCGGCGCGGCGCTGTCTCGCCCGGGGTGAGATGGCTGCCGCGAATCAACACGGGCAAGTCCTCGATTTCTCCCTCGCCGACGGCCATCGCCTTGGGGATCGTCTCGTATTCTTTCTTCGCCTCTTCCACGGCCTCCTTATGCCCGTCGCGCACCTCTTTCGGCGTTGTCGCGCTATTGAGGTTTGTGACGAGGTCGTCGTGGTAATCAAACCTGTCTTCGATCTCCGATAAGCGCCGCTCGTCCTCGGCATTCATCAGCGCGACGGCGTTCAGCTTCGACGTGACGCGGTAGGTGAGCACGGTCTTCGTGCTCGTGAAGATGCCCAGCATCGAGTAATAGTCTTCGGTCGGAATCGGGTCGAACTTGTGGTCGTGGCGCCGAGCGCAGTCGACGGTCAGCGCCATGAAGGCGCGCGCTGTGGTGGCGAGTTGCTCGTCGGCGAAATCGAGCTTCTGCTTGACAGGGTCGTCTTCGCCGACCATCTTCGGGCCCAGCATCAGGAAGCCGGTGGCGATCAGTCCTTCGGCGCGGTTGTCGTCACCCCATTGGGTGATCAGGTCGCCGGCGAGTTGCTCGCGGATGAACTGGTCGTAGGGTTTGTCGTTATTGAAAGCGTCGATCACGTAATCGCGATAACGCCATGCGTCGGCGTGGACAATGTTGTCGTCCATACCGTTGCTGTCTGAGTAGCGGGCGACGTCGAGCCAGTGCCGTCCCCAACGCTCGCCGTAACGCGGCGAGGCAAGCAGTCGATCAACCAACTTCGCAAACGCGCCGCGCGACTCATCGGCGAGAAACGCTTGCACCTCGTCCGGTGTCGGAGGCAGGCCGTGCAAGTCGATGGTCGCTCGGCGAAGAAGCGTTCGCTTGTCGGCCGGGGCGGCCGGACGGAGCCCCTTCTCTTCGAGCCGGGCCAGCACGAAACGGTCGATCGGCGACTCCGGCCACGACTCGTCTTGGACCTCGGGTACCGCGGGATCGACCACGGGCTGGAACGCCCAGTGCGGCCGTTCTTTTTCGCCTTCGATGGGCGCGTGGTCCGCCTTCACCGGTTCGGGTTTAGCGGCGGGTTGCTTGCTGGGAAGAAGTTCCGAATTGGGCCACGGCGCTCCGATCTGGACCCAGCGCGTCAGGGTCTGAACTTCCTCTATCGGAAGCTTGGCCTTCGGCGGCATCTGCACAAACGTGTCGTGGTTGATGGCGTGGATCAGCAGACTTCGGGTGGGTTCGCCCGGTACGATGACCGGCCCCGAGCGGCCACCCTTTAGCATGCCGGCCAGCGAATCGAGCCGCAGCCCCGCCTGGCCCTCCCCGACGTTGGGGCCGTGGCAGGCATAGCAGCGATTGGCGAGGATCGGCCGGACCTGTTTCTCGAAGAAGTCGGCGTCCTGGGCGCCCAGGGGCAGGGAAGCGGGCAGGGAAACGGCGAGGCAGCCGATGAGGCCGATGCGGCGGCTTACCCGTGAACCGTTCATCGCTATGTCGAGGGTAACATGCACCCTTACAGGCAGTGGTCTCGGTTCGCGGTTGACTGTGGTATCTTGGCGTTTCCGTCGAATCCGCAATCAGATCATCGAGAAAGCAAGAGGTCGAGACATTGGCGGCAAGAGCACATTGGGGATCGCGCGTCGGCTTCATCCTTGCGGCGGCCGGGTCGGCTGTGGGCTTGGGGAATATCTGGAAGTTCCCCTATGTCACGGGCGAAAACGGCGGGGGTGTTTTTGTCCTGGTTTATTTGCTTTGCGTCGCGCTGGTCGGCCTGCCGGTGATGGTGGCCGAAATCCTCATCGGCCGCTCGACGCAGTGCTCTCCTGTCGGCGCGTTCAAGTCGCTAGCCGGCCCGCGCAGCTTCTGGGTATCGACCGGCTGGCTGGGCGTAGCGTCGGCGTTCGTCATCGGTTCTTTCTACAGCATCGTCGCCGGATGGTCGCTGCACTACACCTGGCTTTCGCTCACCGGCAACCTGGTCGGTCGTGAAACCGCGGCCTATGAAGCGCTCTTCGGCGGTGTGTTCGAGTCGGTCGGTCTCAATCTCTTCTGGCACGTCGTCTTCATGGTGATGACGGTCGCCGTCGTGCTAGGCGGCATCGCCAAGGGCGTCGAACGCTGGTCGCGCATTCTGATGCCGGCCCTGTTCGTGATGATGCTCATCCTGCTCATCAAGGCCTTCACCGTTCCCGGCTTTGGCCAGGCGCTCGACTTCGTCTTCGGCTTTCACACCGAGAAGTTCACCGCCGCCGCGGCACTCGACGCCCTGGGACAGGCGTTCTTCAGCCTCAGCCTCGGCATGGGCGCGATGCTCACCTACGGCAGCTATTTGCATCGCGAGGACGACATCATGAGTTCGTCCATCACGATCTGCTTCCTCGACACCGCCATCGCCATCATGGCGTCGATGATCCTGTTCCCGTTCATCTTCAGCCGAGGGATGGAAGCGGCGCAGGGGCCGGGGCTGGTGTTCATCAGCATCCCCATGGCGATGGGGCAGATGACCGGCGGGACGTTCCTCGCACCCGTGTTCTTTGCTCTGTTGGTGTTCGCGGCCCTGACGAGCGCCATCTCGATGCTCGAGGTCGTGACCTCGTACTTCATCGACGAACGTCAGTGGAAGCGGCGGAAGGCAACGATCGTGTCCGGGGCCCTCGTCGTGCTGGTGGGCATCCCATCAGCGTTGAGTGGTGGCACGAAGTTCTTCGGCGCCGACCTCGCCGCACTGATCGGTATGAACTGGTTCGACTCGTTCGACTATCTGGCGTCGAATTGGATGCTCCCGCTTGGCGGGCTGGGCATCGCCATCTATACGGCCTGGCGCATGGACGACGCGATTCGCCACGACCACTTCCTCTCGGGCAGCAAGCTACAGTTCTTCTATAAGGGCTGGCTGCTGCTGCTGAAATTCCTCGTGCCGGTGGCGATCGTGCTGGTCTTCCTGCGCGCCGTGGGTGTGATCTAGCGGCCAACTGACCAAGTCGGCCGTGCCTGTCGCGGGCTGCAAGTTTCGCTGTTCGGATTCGTCCGAGTTCAAGAGGAGAGGACTCCATGAAGAACTGGCGGAAGACCTTGATCCTAGTGTTGGGCGGCTACCTCGTGGTCATGCTGCTCACCGGGCTCGCGATCGAACTGGTGCTGTCAGGGTTTGAAACCGAGAGCCTGCTTGCGTCGGCTGAGGAACGCGTTCCCGTTTCGATCTCGATGGGCGACGGTGATTTCGACCTCCTGCAGTGGTTCTTGTTCCGCCCCTCAGTGAGCATTGCCGACGTGACGATCGGCAATCCGGAGGGGTTCACGTCCCCGTCACTGCTCGAAGCGCGGGAAGTCTCGGCGCACTTCGGCCTGCTGTCGTTGTTTGGGGACAAGGTCGAGGTCGGTGCCTTCACGTTGTACGAGCCGCGGCTGACCATCGAGCAGAACCGAGCCGGGCGGACCAATCTCGAAGCACTATTCGCCGCCCTCTCTGAAGGCGGCCCGGCTACCCCGGAAGCGGAGCCTTCCGTCAACGAAAACGGCCTGGGCCTCTCGGTCGACAGCTTCCTGCTGGAGTCAGGCACGGTTCGTTACCTCGAGCCGGGCAAGTCCGAGCCGTCGCTTACGCTGCACAACATTCATGTATCGGTCGAAGACTTCTCGGTCGACGAGACCTGCCGGGTAACGTTTGAGGCGGGGTTGTTTGACTCCGACTCGTCCCGATTCGGTTTCAGCGGACGGGCGGGCCCGTTCGGTGCGCAGTCGACGCCGGCCGAGGGAGACCTTTCGGTCGAGTTGGCCCCCGCCGAGATCCCCGATGACATCCGCCTCAAATACTGGGCGCATTCGTTGGGAGATCCTGGTAGCAGCTCGCGCGTCACCCTTGCCGCCGCGATGCGGGGAGACCTGATGGGTAAGCTCGAGGGCACGGGCGAACTGACGGTGGATGATCTACAGCTCGGCCGGGATAGTGAAAACCGGCTGCCCATGCAAGGCCGCGCACCGTTGGAACTCGTCGTGAACAATGCCTTGGGCGATCCGACTTTTGAACTGCGGATTGCGGACGCAGAACTGGAACTAGGAGAGGGGCGATGGCGGGGCGAGAGCCGCCTCCGTTACGACGGTTCCCGTATGCACGGAGGAAGCAGTGGCTCCGTTGCCGGCGTGCGGATCGAGGAACTACTGCAGGCGTTCACCGAGTCCGGCGACTCACTGTTCGGCGGAGCCGAAATCTCCGAGTATCGCCTGCGTTTCTCCGGCGCGACGGCGGAAGAGATCCGCAGCTCGCTCACCGGCCAAGGGCATCTCACGCTTGGCGAAGGGCGCGTAGCCATGTTCGATCTTCTCGACACGATCGAGCGGCACATCAAGAAGGTACTCGGAGGGGATAGCGCCGCCGAAGGTGACACGGAGTTCGTCGACGCCACAACGGGGTTCGACATCGGCAACCGCCAAGTGCATCTCAGCGACTTGGTGTTGCAAAACTCATCCTCAAAGATCACCGGCGAAGGTTATTTCACATTCGACGAAGAGCTGCATATTGATCTGATGACCAACGTGCTCGGCGGGTTGTCGTCTACAGTGGGCGGCCTGGTAGGACTCTCCAATCCCGGAGGCGCGCTGCGCGTCCCGGTCAAGGTGCGGGGCACGTTTCAGGAGCCGAAGGTGCGTCCCGACGTAGCCGGCCTGTTGCAACAAAACCTAGGGAGCATCCTCGATCTCTTCAAGAAGAAGCCCGAGGAAGAGCCATCCCCCGAAACCGACAATCCATAGTTCTTTTCACCAACGCCCTGACGGGAGGCCCCTCGGTGACGGTAAGATTGAAGTAAGTCACCCCGCATCTTCTCAACGCACATGAATGAAGCCTTTGATCAAGTCGCAAGCCTGCTGCAAACCGGCGGCTCGAGCGCTGCGTTCGATTATCTGATCGAGCACTTCCGTAAAGAGAAGAACCACCCACTGCTCTTCGAAGCGCGCCTAATGAGGGCACGCCACGAGTTGGGGCTACCGCTGATTCCCACCGAACCCTTGCGCGATCTGCCCGAGGAGACCCGCAACGCCTACGACGAAAAGTCGATCGAGGCCGCGCGCGAGGCCGGCGACCTATTCCTCGCCGAGGGACACATCGACCGCGCCTGGCCTTACTTCCGCGCCGTCGGCGATCCCAAACCGGTAGTCGACGCCATCGACCGGCTCGAACCCCGCGAGGATCTCGACGGTGTGATCGAGGTCGCCTTCCACGAACGCGTCCATACAGCCAAGGGCTTTGCGTTGATCCTCGCCAACCACGGCATCTGCCGCGCGATCACCTGCTTCGGACAGTATCCCGACCCTGCCACGCGCGAGCAAAGCGCCCACCTTCTCGTCGAGAACCTTCATGGCGAGCTGGTCGCCAACCTCAAGCGGGTCATCGAGCGGGAGGAAGGCAAAGCGCCGGACTGCGGCAGCATCCCGGAACTAATCTCCGGCCGCGCCTGGCTGTTTGAGGGCAACAGCTACTACGTCGACACCTCGCACGTCATCTCCGTGGTGCAGTTCGGGCTCGATCTGACGAAGCCCGAAACGTTGCGCCTCATCGTCGAGCTAGCCGACTACGGCAAGCATCTGGGGGAGATGTTTCAATACCCGGGTGAGCCGCCGTTCGAGAACGTCTACGAAGACCACGGCGTCTACCTGCGTGCGTTGCTCGGTGACGACGTCGACGAGGCGATCGCGCACTTCCGAAACAAGTTGGCGGCCTACGACCCCGATCAGGTTGGCAGCTATCCCGCGCAAGTCCTCGTGCGCTTTCTCATCAAGCTCAACCGCTTCAGTGACGCCATTGAGGTCTCCGAGACCTTCCTCCAAGACGTCGACCCCAACTACCTGTCCTGTCCCACGCGCATGCAGCTTTGCCAGTTGGCCAACAACTACGACGAACTAGGACGTGTCGCGCGCGAAGAAGGCGACCTGCTGGCCTTCGCCGCAGCCGGCGTTCACATGGCCGGCGCCCCCGCGGCCCCGTCCAAAATGTAGGGGCAGAGTATGCCGTGCCCGCTGCGTGGCGCATCGCTCACGCTTTGTTACCTATGACCCGGTCAGTTCATTGTAGGGGTGGACCGCTGCGTCCACCCCGGTGCCGCCAAGCCACGCTCGGCGCTGTTCCCTACAACCTGACGCATCCTTGACACCTTGCCGCATCGGCCCGTACAATTCCGCCATGCGACTCCTCGCCTCTGCCCTCGCGGTTTTCCTCTCGGTCGGCACCCTCGCCTTTGGCCAATCCGAGACCAAGCGTTACCTCTACCTCAGCATGCCCGACGGCGCTCAGAAGGAAGGCCGTTCCGGCAACGGCATCCTGATCTTCGACATCGACGACGGACACAAGTTCGTCCGCCGCATCCCGATCCCGATCTTCGAAGAGGGCCTTCGCGGTTTCACCGGCAACCTCAAGACCCACCGGGTCTACTACTCCTCAACCAATCGCCGCTTGGGCGCCTTCGATCTCGAGACCGAGAAGGTCGTCTGGGAGAAGACCTATGACGGCGGCTGCGATCGATCGTCGATCACGATGGACGGCAAAAAGATCTACGTCCCCACCGGCTTCTGGTATTCCGGCGAGGACGCCGGCTTCTTGGTGGTCAACGGCGACAACGGCGAGTTGATCAAGCGCATCCATGTCGGGCCGAAAGCCCACAACAGCATCGTCAGCCTCGACGGCAAACGCGTGTACCTCGGCACCGAAACCACCCTGTCGATGTTCGACACGGCCACTGACAAGATGCTCCTCCAGGTCCCCGACGTTGGCGAGCGCGGTATCTTCCCCTACACCATCAACAGCCGGCAAACCATCGCCTACGTCTGTCTCGGCGATCACATCGGCTTCGACGTGGTTGACCTGGTAAAGGGCAAACGCCTGCACCGGGTGTTCGCAAGCGACGAGAAGATTCCGCACCGCACCCACGGGGCGGCCCTCACGCCCGACGAGACCGAACTGTGGATCAGCGATCAGAAGGGCAAGAAGCTCTTCATCTTCGACGCCACCAAGATGCCTCCCGCACCCAAGGGCCACGTCGATCTATCGCAAGGCGGACACGGCTGGGTGTGCTTCAGCCTTGATGGCAAATACGCCTGGACCCACGCGCCCGACGTCTTCGACGCGAAGACCAAGAAGCTCGTCGCCACGCTCAAGGACGAGAACGGCACTCCGGTCAGCAGCTCCAAGTTCATCGAGGTCCACTTCCGCGACGGCAAAGTGGTTGAGATGAGCAACGAGTTCGGCCTCGGACGCAAACACTAACGCCGACGACCCACCTACCGACTCTCGCGAATTATGATGACGGGACCCATGTTCACATGTAGGGGCACAGCATGCCGTGCCCGTCCTCCAAGGTCACTGTATCTCTGGAACCTTAATAACCTGTAGGCGGACCGCTGCGTCCGCCCAAACGGCATCAACAGGCCCCGCTGCTCGCGGCCCGGTTCGAACTGCCGGCGCCCACTGCCACGCCGCCCCGCCGAACGCTCACACCCTTGGCGCCGCCGCGCTCGACTCCCGTCCCCCTAGCCAAACCCTCTCTAAAAACGCTTCAACGCCCCTGCAACAACTCCTCAACAGTCCAATACTTGATCCGCCCCTCATTCTCCTCCCGGACACGCCCTACATTCTCCGCCGTAATCGACCCGCTCGGCCCTCCGAACCTCCGCCGGATATACGACAACAACGCAGCCACGTCCTCATCCGCGAGAATCTGCCCGAATCCCGGCATCTCGCGGTTGTAGGTTTTCCCGTCGACGACCATGGCCCCGCGCACGCCATGCAGCACGATCTTTATCAGCCGCTCTTCCGGTCCCGTTACCCACGGGGACCCCTCGAACGGCGGCGCTTCACCGACTCCCTGCCCGTCGTACTGGTGGCAAGCCGCGCAGTAGCTCCCAAACGCCGTCCGCCCAGGGTCCGCGGCCGCCTTGCCGGCGCTTTATATACCGCGCCCGCATCCCGCCACCCAAGCAGCACCCACGGCAACAACCAGCGCCGCAACCCTCACCGAACCCGTCACGCCCAAGCCGACCACCTTATCAGAGAGACCAACCCGAACGTAGGGATGACCGAGAGTACATCCCGCCGAGCAACCGAGCCCCGACCGCTAATTTAGAGGGGTTCGTTTTCACGAAATCCCGTGGAACGATCTGGCACTCCGGGAAGATTTGCGATTCCGGCACGGCACCAGGACTCCGCCGTCGGAGCTTGGGCGATTCCCGAGACGTAAGTGATTGAGAGGGCAGGAAGTAGACGTTCTTCAGGATGGGCAGCGAGTACGGGATTTGCGGCGAGGCTGCAATAGAACTGGAGTGCCACGGGCGTGCCACGGTTGGCGACCGACGGGTGGGAGGGTGCGGGATCTGTTTTGGGTGCTGGGTCCCGGGGGCTGGCGATCGAAAACCGGTCGATCCACAGATTGCGCAGATCGGGGTATGCACTTGACTCCCGACGACCCCACACCTTGTGGTCGGCGACTGCGGCGACCGTACCCTCGAGGGGCCATCGGGCAGCGGTCGTGGGTCCTATAGCCGCCGCTCATTGCGCCCCGCGGGGGGACGGCAGCGGTTGACTTTGAAACCTGAAGGCGAAGCGCTCTTGAAACTCCCCAGCGTGCGCGAATAGTCCTCCAGAGCCCGGATACTAGACCTTGGGGCTTCGGGAGTCAAGTGCATACCCCAGTGCGCAGATTCTCGCAGATGAAGGATTGGACTTCGGGGACATCAGAGAATCTGTGTGAATCTGTGTCATCCGCGGACTACGTTTTTGCCCGGCCTCGTGGAACGATCGGCAGCGTTCCATGTATGCCATTGTTCCATCACCCTTTCAGGGTTCCTGCCTGTTTGGGCTAACACCTAGGGTTTCGCCGCACACGGCTGCACCCTTATAGGCTGACGTCCAACGCCGCTCCGCGGCTAACGTCCACCAACAGCGCCCCGCTTCGGAACGGCGCCGCCACTCATCTTCAAAAAAAGAGGGCCCTCTGGCTCCAGTCTGTGATGACCTCAGCGGCCCGCCCAGGATAGGAGCGAAAAGGCGGGCTTGAACGGACGGTCCTCACCTGACGGATTGCGTCAGGAGCTGCCGTTCGCGGGGGAAGGTCGCTTACATATTTTCGGAGAGCAACATCGAAACTGCCTGGCCAGGAAACGGTCGTTGTTGGTCCGGCGATCTGTCCGCACCGGTCGTTTCCAGTATCAGGCTAGCACTCGTAGGTGGGGGTTCCAGGGTCGGCGGCGGGTCAAGTTGTTGAAAGGAAGGAGAATAAAGTTCTGGAAAATCCGTGATGCCGGGCCCGATGGGAGGTCAATACCACATCAAACCCTCGATCCACAGATTACACGGATTCTCACAGATGAAACACTGGCAAGCCGGGCTATTGAGCCGTGAGGTAAGTCGTTTCGGGGACGCGGGTGAGTTGCTGCACCACTTGGTCGTTCAATAGGCCCGTGATCGCGAACGATTGGCCGGGCTTGAGGTCGATCGAGCGGTTGATCTGCCGCGTCACGATCGCTGGGACGAACTTGCCGCCTCGCGTCGTCGAGTTGCCGAAGTCGACCGTCTGTACGCGCGGCTTTACGCGGACGCGTAGCAGGCCGTTCGGCAACGGGATCGGGCGCATCGTTAATCGGATGCCAAATTCCGATGTAGGCAAGGGGGCTGCGTTGGAGGCAGGCTGGCCGGCGGGCGCGGCCGGGTCGTCGATGGTGGGGACCGGGTAGCGTCCGCCGATGAGGAAGTGGGCCCAGCCAAACGAGTTCCCTGCGCCGGCGGTGGTGGTCATCTTCGGCAGGCTGACCAACTCGGCCGCGTTGGCGCGGGTCTGCGCGGCGACCAGCGTGTCGAGCGGCGTGTTCTCACGCAACACATGGATGTTCATCTGGTCGGTGCGGTTGAAGTCGACCGCCTGACGCTCGCGCTTGGAGGCGAAGGCGTTGCCGGCGACCGTGTCCGCCTGGACGATCTGCACGTTGAAGACGACTTGCTGGGGGGCGGTTTGGGCCTGCCCACCGGCACTGATGAGTGATGCGATGGCCGGCAGCACGGCCAGTCGAAGACATTGCGGTCCGATGTTCGAAGTCATGTTGACGCCTCTCCTAACTCAAGAAAGTCGTAGCCTGTCCCCGGCTTTTTCCGGCTTTTTCCCGGCTTTTTCCAGCGGCCCGTCCCCCAGCGGCCCCAGCGGCCCAGACGATCACAGCGCCCGGCTTCAGCCAAAGCCAGTACTATGAATACGACGAGATCAACCGCTTGAAGATCGCGGTCGAAGGAGCCACGGTGCCCGGCACGAAGACCTGTCCGGCGACGGCAAGCTGGTGCCGGGAGTACGATTTCGACCATTTCGGCAACCGCTGGATCGCTTTCAGCAATCGCTCGCTCCACATGGCGACACCGACGAGTCAGAGCGCATTTCAAGCAACGACGAACCGGCTCGCGGCGGCCTCCTACGACAACGCGGGGAACATGACGGCCCATCCCTTTATCGCTCCCGGCAGCGGGTCGATCACGTATGACGCCAACAACTTGGCGTCGACGTTCACGGCCACCGGCGTCTCGGTCCTGACCCGTTACGACGCCCAGGGCCGCCGTGTCCGCAAGGATGTCAACGGAACGGCGCTGATCTACGTCTATGATTCACGGGGCCGGTTGGCGGCCGAGTATACGATGGCGGCTACGGTGACGACGCAGGCAGGCACCCGGGAGATCGCCATGAGGTATATTCAATACACAAAATAGGAAGCGAGGGATGGCATACACAGATCAAGCGTGTCGCCAAAATTGACGCGGCACTAAAATTCATGAAATGGGGTATCCACTTGACTCAGGTAGCCCCTCGGCGTTGTGGTTTGGTCGATCCATGGACGCCAGCACACTGCACCCAGAATGCACCCTGGGGCGCCAGACGCCGGTCTGCAGGCCGCCAATTGGGCCACGAGCCCGCTGCGTTTCGGGCCGATCAAGGATTACGCACGCGCCATGGCCATCGCAGGCTTGGAAACGTGGTGCTATGCGGACGGCGCTTGCTCGTAGGCCGCCACCGCCTCCCAGCAATCCGGGGGCCGCCAAGATGGGCCGGCAACCCGGAAAGCGCTCTTCAGGTTGTTGGGTGGGCTGGCCGCGCAATGGGGTTCTTGGGGTTGTATCCACTTGGCGGCTCAGGTAGCCCCTAGGCGTTGTGGTTTGGTCGATCCATGGACGCCAGCACACTGCACCCAGAATGCACCCTGGGGCGCCAGACGCCGGTCTGCAGGCAATTGGGCCACGAGGCTGCGTTTCGGGCCGATCAAGGATTACGCACGCGCCATGGGCCATCGCAGGCTTGGAAACGTGGTGCTATCGGCAAGCCTTTCCGGGGGCCGCCAATGGCCAACCACAGTATGTTGTGGTCACCTGAGGATCAAATGGATTGACCCGGCACTTTCATGAAATGGGGTATCCACTTGACTCAGGTAGCCCCTAGGCGTTGTGGTTTGGTCGATCCATGGACGCCAGCACACTGCACCCAGAATGCACCCTGGGGCGCCAGACGCCGGTCTGCAGGCAATTGGGCCACGAGGCTGCGTTTCGGGCCGATCAAGGATTACGCACGCGCCATGGCCATCGCAGGCTTGGAAACGTGGTGCTATCGGCAAGCCTTTCCGGGGGCCGCCAATGGCCAACCACAGTATGTTGTGGTCACCTGAGTCAAATGGATACCCCACTTTCATGAAATGGGGTATCCACTTGACTCAGGTAGCAGGCTTGTGGTTTGGTCGATCCATGGACGCCAGCACACTGCACCCAGAATGCACCCTGGGGCGCCAGACGCCGGTCTGCAGGCAAGAGGCTGCGTTTCGGGCCGATCAAGGATTACGCACGCGCCATGGCCGCGTCGCAGGCTTGGAAACGTGGTGCTATCGGCAAGCCTTTCCGGGGGCCGCCAATGGCCAACCACAGTATGTTGTGGTCACCTGAGTCAAATGGATACCTGCACTTTCATGAAATGGGGTATCCACTTGACTCAGGGAGCCCCTAGGCGTTGTGGGCTTCTGGTCGATCCATGGACGCCAGCACACTGCACCCAGAATGCACCCTGGGGCGCCAGACGCCGGTCTGCAGGCAATTGGGCCACGAGGCTGCGTTTCGGGCCGATCAAGGATTACGCACGCGCCATGGCCATCGCAGGCTTGGAAACGTGGTGCTATCGGCAAGCCTTTCCGGGGGCCGCCAATGGCCAACCACAGTATGTTGTGGTCACCTGAGTCAAATGGATACCCCATTTCTCCACTTTGGCGAAGTGGGCGTGTTTTGTTACGATTGGCTTAGGGATCGTGATAGTCAATTGCTCGGCGTCAGGTTCTCCGCGTTTACAGAGAACAACGATTTTTTTGAGTCCGTAGGACGCTTCGACAACGTGGCTGTCAAGGAGAAAGAAATCAGCGTTGAAATCTACTTATCGAAAGCAGGGGTAGTTGAGCCCACACTGTCGTGCGACCAGGCGTTGGCGTACGGCGAAGTCTTTCGGTCAAGAGGTGGCGCGTACGTGTTCGCATTCGGATGCGAGGAGTTGCAGGAGTCAGACTGGATAAGATTACGCGACCTCAACGTGGAGTGGGTCCAATTCCAGGCTGACCTCGGTGACCCAAACGAGCGAACGCTCAGTGGTTTGAAAACTAAGATCTTGAGCACTGTTTTGACTCTCTCGCTGAAAGTGGACCATTGGTTCAAGCCGAGTCGCTAGCGGGTTCCTGAAGTAACTATTGCTAGGAAAAGTGGGGGGCAGGCTGCTACTTTTCAAAAGTGAGAAAAGTGAGAAAAGTGAGGGACACCCCTGGTGTACGAGGTTCTCGCCGGAGGCCAGAGCGACCCCAACAAGGCGCGAGCGCCAAGCGGCGAACCCGAGGCTTCGGCTGCGGGTTACTTGGGGTGTGTGGGAAATTCGACCGGTTCGTTCTTGAGACCGTAGATGCGGATGCCGCCCTCGCGGCGGGGACGACGCGGGGCGACGGTAGAAACCCTTGGCGCCGAGGGGCCGGCTAGGGCAACCGAGGGTCGGGAAGCCGTCGGGGCTGCCGAGGTCCCCGCCTGAGCCAGGGTGCTGCTCTGGGCAAGTTGCTTCTTGATGAGGGCCTCGGGGATTTGTAGCGAGGCTGACAAGGACGAGCCCCTTTGCGTCAACTGCAAGCTATCGAGCAGGGCTTTGGTATCCGCGTCGGTGTCGCCGGCCTTCATCAACGCCATCAGGCCGTTCACCATATCGTAGAGCTGCTTAGCGTCCTGCGGGCTGTGCGACTCCAGCTCGATGGCGAAGTCAATGTTGCGGCCGAGAGTGATACCCAGGCCGAAGCCGTTGATCTTCTGCGCCGCGCCCGGCGGCATCATGCCGCCCGCGGACATGCCTCCACCCATGGAATTCCCGAAGGGTCCGTTCGCCGCCAGCCAAATATGGTGGTGGCCCAAACTCTGAACGGCGTTTTGCAGCGCCGGGCTGAAGACCGACTCCGTTTCCATGGCGCTGCGGTCGATCGCGCCCCGCACGTCCTCCAGCTTGCCAAGGGCGGCGTAGCTGGAATCGAGGAAGGTGACGTAGCCTGGTTCGCCCGTGTCCTTGGACTGGAATCGCAGGATCTCCCTCTCGCGGTACTCCTGCGGTTCGCAACCGTTGGTGCAGACCAGGTCCATGAAGGTATCTCCGCCGAACGAGCCGCGTGCCGCCACTAGCAGATTCTTGGGTTCGCTGTTCGGTTGGCCGGGATCCGTTCGGCCCGACACCACGATTTCTGCCAGGTTGCTGAGCGGGTTGGGGCCGAGCATATCGAAGAGCTGCTCAACTTCGGGCTTCGAGCGGCACGCCTCGGCGAGTGCCGTTGCGACCTGTGGCGACGAGGCGAGTTGGGACACGTCGATGCCCATGACGAAGTTCACGTCGGGACGGGCCAGGTTCAGCAGTGCCGGATCGGCCGCCATGGCGCAAACGGCTGACGTTACGAATAGGCATGCGATGCGGGCAGTTGCGGTCATGGGTCGTTCTCCCTTCCCTGGTCCATGCTATGGTCCTTCCTAGAGTATGTCCATCCTAGGATACGGCGGCTCGGCTGACGGATGATATCCGTCAAAGACCTTATGGCGGTGGGCCGACGCCGTAAGCGGCGGGGGCGCGTAGGCCGCCAAGCATCGTATCGGCCGGTTCAGGGCCGCGCTCCTGATAAAATCGAGAGAGAGTCAAAAGCTGCCGGATCCCCAGAATCTCCCTCGGCCGCCGCGTAGAGCGGTTTTGACCACGGGAAGGAACCAAGTCTAGCTGTGGATATTCAAGCGACCCAACTGCGTCCGGGCATGCTCATCAAGTTTGACGGGAAGCTGTTTGCCGTTTTCAGCGTCTCGCACCGCACCCCAGGCAACAAGCGCGGCTTCGTCCAGGCGAAGATGCGCAACCAGCACTCGAAGGCGATGATCGAGCACAAGTTCTCCTCCGAAGACATGGTGGAGAAGGTGGCTCTCGACGAACAGGAGATGGAGTATCTGTACGAAGACGGCGGCCTTTACTACTTCATGAACACCGAGACCTACGAGCAGGTGTCTCTGACGAAGGAGGACCTCGGCGACCAGATTTCGTATCTACTGCCGAACGGCGTGGTGAAGGTGCAGTTCTACGAAGGAGCCCCGTTCAACGTGGTCCTGCCGCAAACGATGGACTTGACGGTGGCCGAGACGGAACCCGCCATCAAAGGAGCCACGGTCACCAACGTGACCAAGCCCGCCAAGATGGAGACGGGGCTGATGGTGCAGGTCCCGCCCTTCATCAAAGAGGGCGAAAAGCTCCGGGTCAACACGGCGGACGGTGCTTACGTGAGCCGGGCCTAAGTGTGGCTAGGTATGGCGAAAGTCGTGACAAGGAAAGTGTGAGTGCGTGCGGAGGTCGGCCCGGCATACTCCGAGCAATCTCAGAAATTCAGGAAAGTTCTAGCGCTGAAGAAGGTGCTGACGCATCCAACCAATAGCAGGAGGGCGGCGACCCCCTGCTCCCAGAGCCGGTTACGATGGGCGGCGATCATGTGCCGGCGAGAACTCGTCAGGTACCACACGCCTAGAACCAGCAGCGGTACGAGTATGACCTGAGCCGCGTTCACCAGCAGGCTCAGGAGGACGAAGTCAAGGTCGGCGCGAATCAGCCAAGCCAGCGGCGAGAGGGTGGCCCAGGCGACGATCCATGGGTACCAGGGGTGATCGGTGTAGGCTCGCGAGGCCAAATCGGGCGTGTCCGGACGCCAATTCTGAGAGGCGTCAATAGCGAGTTGGGCGAACGATCGGCTGATGCCGATGATGGTACTCACAATCGTGCTCAGGATGCCGAGGTAGAAAAGCTGCTTCCCGGTAGAGCCTAACTGGACACCGAGTGTTGACGCGAGGCTATCGAGGTCGGTGATCTCGCCGCCGCTTCGAAAAGTGGTTTCCGCGCCGACAATCCAGACCGAGAGATCGAGAACGATCAGTACTACCGCGCTGAACAGGATGTCATACTGCTGGACGCGGCGATGTTCAGGGCCGGTCCAGCCTTTCTCGCGAGCGAAGTAGGGGTAGATGAAATTCGGCAGCCCCCCGCCGATCGCGCCAATCAATGACAACAGGACCAATTCGGCGTTGAATTGCCCGGAAATCTCAGGCACGGCAAAACCGAATACGCCGGCGGCAAGCTCGGCCGGAGACGGGCGGCTGACGAGGGCGAGGCCGACGAACAGGCACGCGAGGACCGCGGTGGTGGCCATGAAAACTCGCTCCATGGACCGATAGCGGGCTCCTGTTGCGAACCAGAAGCACAGAATTGCGATGGCAACGGCCCAGACCGAGGGGCGAGCCATGCCCAGCAACCGTGCGGCGGCGTCCCCGCCACCCACAAGCAAATAGACGCCAAAGGCGTGGGACAGGGCCATGGCCGCAACAAACAGCAGCGGCGCGACAAGCCTGTGGATGCGAGACAGGCCGGCGATGACGGTCTCACCGTGAACGTTACACAACTGGTACTTGGCGATGAGAGAAACAAACAAACACCGTACCAGAATGCAAATGGAAAACGCCCACATCAGGGCGTAACCGTAGTTCCCGCCGGCAGTAGCTGCAGCGACGACGTCGCCGGCGGAAAGCCAGGTAAGAACCGTAACGATGCCGGGGCCGAAGGACTTCAAGTAACCGACGAATGTAGGTTGGCGGGGTGGGGGCACGGCGAAGTCTCAAATGGATCAATCAGTCGACGATGGCTTCGGCGTGACTGGTCTCGCCCGGGGTGTGGTTTCTACGAGGCTACACCTATGGCTCCGTAGCATGGTTTACGGTGGCGCAGCATTTCAGATACGAGTTGCTGTAACCGTTCTGCAACTTCCAGCGCCTGGTGGGCGTCGGGGCCACGATGGTCGCCCAGATCGGATTCCGGTCCGAGCAAGTACGTCTTGGCTTCGGCCTCGGGAGCCATGCGGATGACGTCGCGACGGACCGATTCGGTTACGCAATAAATGGAATCGGCCCGATGGATCGATGAGGGAGTCAGCTGTTGCGCAGTGTGATGACTGAGCGGCACACCAAGCTTCTCAAGGGCCTGCGCACCGTTCGTGTCGAGAGGATCGCCGGGCTTCGCGCTGACGCCGGCGCTCAGAATGGTGATGCCTTGTTGCTCCAGCCGGCCGGGATCAATCCCGAGGATGCGAGCGATTTCCGAGCGGCAGACGGCCTGGGCCAGGGGCGAGCGAAAGGTGTTGCCGCCGCATACAAACAGATAAGTCCCCCGAAGGCGCGTCAAGGGAGAAACTTCCGGCTGCCTATCAAATAGGTGGTGGAGCGGTGACAACGAGAGGACCGCCACGATGACGAGCGCAGTCCCGACCAACTGCAGTGGACTCGGGGGGGGGGCGAGCCCGACGAGGAAACTCAGAGCGAAGGATGCCACCACGCCCGACAGCAGACTAGAACAGCGGTTGAGAGGAATGCAAAAAGTGTTCTCCCGGCGATCGAGATAGATCATCGTGCCGCAGACGCCAAGGCAGGCGTAGAGGATTCCAACGATCAAAGCAGGCGAGGCAGCCTCACCGCAGTGTAACGAACCCGCTGCGGAGCTGTAACATGGCGTCGGTGGCGCCCCACAGCGCAAAGAAAGCAGGAACGAGAACAAGGGTGAGCAGTGTAACGAACCCGCTGCGGAGCTGTAACATGGCGTCGGTGGCGCCCCACAGCGCAAAGAAAGCAGGAACGAGAACAAGGGTCGGCATTGCAACCAACTGCTCTTCGACAAAGTAGCGATATGTCACCTCTTTCTTTGAGGACTTTGCCGTCCGCGTCATGCACGGGAGCCGCACGAGATAGCCCGTCAGATACGCCACGACGTTCAAAGCCGCGGCGATGCTCATCGTGTAGTTGCCGATGTCTGAGAATGCGATTGCCAAGGCGGTCAGACTCAGGCCAAGCGCCATCCAGGAAAACCAGCGGACGCGCCGGCGAAACAGCGTGTCGACGATCGGGGCGATCACCAGCACGCCGCCCCGCAGAAGGAGCAAAGCAAACACGATCGAGATTCCCTCGAAGGTATAGGCGAGCGTGGTCGTCCCGATGATCAAGGCGAAACCGAGGCCGGAAAGCGCCGTGCTCCGCCTCGGGACCGGCACGCTTACGCCAAACAACGACCGGCGGTCCGGGTATTTCCACCAGCCCTTCAGCGTGATGAACAGTACCATCGCTAGCGCCGCCGGAATAATGGTGGCGGGTAGTAGCTCCAGGCCCGAGAGTTTAGGCATGCCTGGTATAGCGCCGTTGGTGATGGCCTTAACAAGCGCGCTGTATGGAATGTAGAAACCAAAATAGCCAAGCGCAAACCACCAGATCCCTAAACTGAACTGACGTTTATGAGCCATGGTATCCGTCACTAGATTGACCCAAAATGGGGTATCCACTTGACTCAGGTAGCCCCTAGGCGTTGTGGTTTGGTCGATCCATGGACGCCAGCACACTGCACCCAGAATGCACCCTGGGGCGCCAGACGCCGGTCTGCAGGCAATTGGGCCACGAGGCTGCGTTTCGGGCCGATCAAGGATTACGCACGCGCCATGGCCATCGCAGGCTTGGAAACGTGGTGCTATCGGCAAGCCTTTCCGGGGGCCGCCAATGGCCAACCACAGTATGTTGTGGTCACCTGAGTCAAATGGATACCCCACTGACCCAATCTTGTCTTCCTAGCCTTTGGAGCTTCCGCCTGCCCCCGCGCGAAAGAAGGCTGCGTCGAACGTTTGTCCGAGGAGCGACCGTCCGATGTTCGCCAAAATGTGATCACGATTGTCATGCCGCAAATAGAAGGAAAGGTCGCGGTAGATTCTTTCGAGAGGGCCGGGCCGATTCAAACAACGTGCGCCGCAGGCCAGGATGCAGTGTCTGACGGTTTCGTCGGCAAGCAGTTCGATGCTGTACCGCGCCCGCGCTCCCGCAAGCTTGGCCTCGTCGTGGCGTCCGCTTTCCCAAAATCCGGCAACCCTTTTCAACCAAAGGTGGCCGGCTTCGATGTTGAGTGACATCTGCCCGATGTGCTGTTGCACAAAGGGATCAGAGGTCTTCTTCTGCGTTGTGAGGTAGTCAAGCCCGAACTCGTATGCGCCCTCGGCCGCCCCCTTGACGCGTAGAAGCTTGACGGGCGTGAAGCAGCTTTGCCAGCCGCCCCGGTGGTATTCACCCGGTTGACCGATCGCATTCTCTTTGGGGATGAACGTCTGGTCGAAACGGGCGAGGTGACTGACTGTCGCCCGCATGCCGATAGGATCCCACCAAGAATTGTCGAAACTGACACTCGGATCGTCCAGGTCACAGGCCAAGAGGAGCAATCCTTCCGGACTTCCGTCGGCATGTCTGGCACCACCGGGACCCTCGGTGTTGACCAGAAGAATGGCCCACTCAGCAGCGCCCGCGCTCGTTGCAAAGACTTTGGAGCCGTCTATGACATAACCGCCGTCGACCCGCTTGACAGCGGTGCCGGGTCGGGTCTTCTGTTGCGGTGTGCGGGCTTGCGGCTCGCCGCTCCAGGCGACCCACTTTTCCGAGCGGCTGGTGACCCCGTCGAACCAGCGTGCCTTTTGTGCGTCCGTAGCGAGACCGGCTAGAAGGACCAGCGAATTAATATGACCTTCCCAGCACCGCGCCAATGATAGATCCGCCTTGGCGAGTTCCTTGGTCATCATCCACAACGTGAAGGTATCGTCGAAATACGGCCCCAAGCCTAATCCTCCGTACTCGCGAGGGATGGAAGCGCCGAACAGTCCGGCTTTGAAGAGGTCCACAAAGTCTTCCGCCGGAAAAGCAGCGTCCCGGTCGTAGGCGGCCGCGCGCGGTGCGAACCTCTCACGGGCCAGCGTGGCCACACGCGCTACCAGTTCCTCCTTCTCTTTGTCCAGGCCGAGATCAAACATTGAATTGGAACGACCGCGTTTCGTTGGGGTCATCGACTATGGGGCGGCTGACACCAAGACTCCTTCCCTCGATTGGGCTTCCAGCCACTTGGCAGCGAGCTTCCGATCCATTTCTAATCCTGTCATTCCGCGGAACTGTTTCACGGCATGCTGGACCATCACCTCACGGCCGCTAACCGCTTTGCCCCCGTTCGACCGGACCGCAACTACCAGGGGAGACAGTTGCTGACCGCAAGCCAAGTCGACAATCACCGCGTCGGCGCGTAGGAGGTCGAGAGGGAATGGGCAGCCCTGACCGTCACGGCCCACTGGTGTCGCGTTGACGACAATGGAATAGGAGCCGGGATCAAACTCCGACAACGGTACGAAGGGAAGCCCAAGCCGGGTCGAGGCCCACCGTCCGCGGCTGAGGGTTCGATTCACGAGCGTCACGTTTGCCCCCGAAACCTTCATCGCAGCGGCAATAGACCGTCCTGATCCGCCGCAGCCGACAACGGCCACGTCCACGGCCGTGATGGAAACGCCAGCGTGCTCCAAAGATAGCAAGGCGCCCTCTGGATCGCTCGTGTCCGCACTCCAGTCGCCATGATCTCGTCGAACCAGGAAGTTAGAGGAGCGGGCGAACTCGGCCATTGGTGTGGTAGCCGCCGCCCGTTCGGAAGCAGCTTCCTTTAGGGGAGAAACGATTGTTAACCCTTTCAGTGGCCATCCTAAAGCACGCAGGCGGTCTCCGTTGAGGAATTCAGGTGCGAAGTCGTCATAACTCTCGGCGTAGAAAGGGACACAGATCGCCGAACGACCGAAATAGCGGTGGGCGGAGTTCTGTATTAGGGGAAGTGGGGTATCCATTTGACTCAGGTGACCACAACATACTGTGGTTGGCCATTGGCGGCCCCCGGAAAGGCTTGCCGATAGCACCACGTTTCCAAGCCTGCGATGGCCATGGCGCGTGCGTAATCCTTGATCGGCCCGAAACGCAGCCTCGTGGCCCAATTGCCTGCAGACCGGCGTCTGGCGCCCCAGGGTGCATTCTGGGTGCAGTGTGCTGGCGTCCATGGATCGACCAAACCACAACGCCTAGGGGCTACCTGAGTCAAGTGGATACCCCATTTAGGGGAAATAAAGACTGGAGGGCGGACTTGCCGACGATGCCGAATAATTCGCTTATCGGACCGATATTTGGAAATCCATAGTCGGTCATGAGCCGATGCACGCTCGGCTCACCACAGGCGGTCGCCGATTCGTGAACCGAGGCGAAAACCAGCGGCGCACCAACCTGAGGAGCCAATAGCCTCGTCCAGAAGCCCAACGGCCCCTGGGCGTAAGCGGTGACATCGGTGCGTTGTATGGAGGACAGAAACTCCAGAACCACAAGCTCGTCGCCGTTTCGTGACGGTTCCGTGACGAATACGTAGTACTTCGCAGGTATAGCCTCCAGCCGCTGAAAACGTTCGTAGAGAACACGCCAATCTCGCGCCGGGCCGCACCAACGGATGATTCGCCTCGAAGGGGGTATCGAGTCGAGGACCTCACCAACGAGATCCGTTTCTGCGTCGAGTTCAGTGAGATCGTACTGCACCGCCGCGGTCAATAACTTCTCAATTCGCTGACGGGATGTTGTGGTATGGGTATCGGTTCGGAGGCTAAAGACGGTGTCTCCCTGGAAACGAGAATTCAGGTCAGAGCTGACTCTGGCTGGAAGCCGGTCTGCACAGATACGAAGGTAATCAACAGTGCCCTCGATAGCTACCAGTTCCTGCTGCGTCAGCGGTTGGGTAACACTCCCGACCAAGATTGCGTGGGCCATGTGCAGGCTCGTAAACTATCGCAAGAAGCCGCTGACACAGGTCAAGTACCGGCCGAAATCTGCCCTCGGCTGAGCAGGTTTCCGCCTTGAGCAGTCTACTTCTGCGCTGTGTTCTGACGATTATAACTGGTTTTTAGCTTCGCTGCCGGAGCCGCCGCGAGCTGGCGGCTCTGATGTAATTCCACGGCTGAACCGTGCGAAAGGGGCCCGTTGGATAACTAGGTGATTTGTCTACGAACTCTGCCGAGAATCCTTGTTGCTTCTGCGGAGCTACGCCCGTTCTTGTTGCAGGTTGAACAACCAGCTTGACGTAAACTCGGAGGGAAGTGACTGGCGAGGATTTGGCGAACGTTGTGGGTTGCACCAGTCGATCGGTTTGATGTCGTTTCGCGGCAAGTCACGTGACTTTGGCAAGGGGACACTTCTGCTGCCCTGCCGCAGGGGACATTTCTATTGTTTCTTGACGAGACGAAACACCCCCCGTTGCGAGGTCATCGGCGTCGAGCTAGAATCGGGCCAACTGTTGGATTCGCGGCAAGAAGGTAAAATGGAGGTCTCGGGGGCTGTTGGCTCGCGGGGGGGATTTGATGGGGCGCAAGAAAACAGGGCCACCCGCGCGTGCGGGGGGTTCTACAGCAGCATCGGCTGATGGTGGAGCCGTCGTGGCACCCCGGCGGTCCGGCTGGATACTGAGTCCGTTGTGGGACAGCCTGCTCTTTATCGGCGCGCCGGCAGTCGTCATTGCGGTCTTCCTCCCTCTGCGAGGTTTCATCAGTTCCGAGCAGATCGCCATCCTCTCCCTCGCGTTCTTCACGTTCGGACACCATTTCCCGACGTTCTTGCGCTCCTATGGTGACGTCGAGCTGTTCGAGCGTTTCAAGACGCGCTTTCTGTTGGCACCCCCTCTGCTGTTCGTCGCTGCGTTGTGGTTCAGCTCGCGCGACCTGCATGGGCTGCTGCTGTTCGTGGCCGCGTGGGATATCTGGCACGTCTTGATGCAGCACTACGGCTTCATGCGCATCTATGACTCGAAGGCCGGCGGCGTTCGTAAGCTGACCTCGAACCTTGATTGGGCGTTTGCTATTTCGTGGTACATCACGCTGATCGCGATCAGCCCGCACTACTCGCATAACATGCTGAGCCGCGCCTACCAGAGCGGCCTGCCGTTGCTGTCCGCCGAGCTCGTCGACGGCCTGCGCACGGGCTTGATCGGACTCACTGCGCTGCTCACACTCGCGTATGTCGGCTATCACTTGAACCTTTGGCGCACCGGAAAGCCGGTAAGCCTTAAGAAGCTCGTACTGATGGGCATCTTCCTCGCCGCCACCTACTACCTGTACGTAGGCACTGACGACTTCCTCGTCGGGTTCACCGTCTGGTCGGCATTTCACTGCATTCAGTACTACGGCATCGTTTGGGCGTTCAATCGCAATCGCGTCGCTCGCAAGAGCCCGCTCACGTCGTTCGTGCGCTTTCTGTTTCGTCCGAGTTGGGGCTTGGTCATTCTCTACACGGCGCTGATCTTCGGGTACGGAAGTATCAACCTCGTCCCGAACTTCCTCGAGAACGAGGCGCTGCGGCAGACCTTGATGGCGCTCATCTTCACCTCCAACGCCTTGCATTACTACTACGACGGCTTCATTTGGAAAGTGAGAGAGCAGGGGACGCGCGAGTATCTCGACATCACAGGGGTCGAACCCGGCACGACCGGCCTCGCCGCGGCCTCCGCCTCGATGAAGAAGGCGATCCGCAAGCTCCAGCCAAGCCGCAAGGGGCTCGTTCAGGCCGCCTACCTTGCGGCGATTGTCGTTGTGTTGGCGACGCTCGAGCTCACACGCTCTCCGACCGAGTTGGCGATGGCGCAGTCGCTCGCCGCGGCATCGCCCGATGTCGGAACGGCTCACTACAACCTGGGGAATGCGCTGTGGAAAGAAGGCAAGCTCGACGACGCGATTGCCGAGTACGACAAAGCAACGACGCTGATTCCGGACTCGTCCAAGGTCTACAACAATCGCGGGGCAGTGTTGGCGCAGAAAGGGGATCTCGAAGGCGCGATCGAAAACTACGAGCGAGCCCTGGCCCTGCGCAGTGCGGATTCCAGAGCCGCGGAGAGCACTTCGCGCTCGCCTCTGCTGCCCGGGAGCGTGCACAGCACCGAGGCCAGTTTGCCTCTGCTCGAAACGAACGTCGGCGACGCGCTCGCCAAGAGCGGACGGTCGGAGGAAGCGCTCACACACTACCGGGCAGCTTTGGCACTCGAGCCGTGGTCAGCCAAGATTCAGGCCAACGTCGGCGCAACCCTGGCCGACCTGGGCCGCTACGACGAGGGCATCCGCGAGTTGGAAAAGGCGGTGGCTCTCGACGCCGACTACTCCACGGCGCGCCTCAATCTGGGCTCGCTCCTCGCCCACACGGGACGTACCGACGAGGCGAGGCGGCACTATCAGCGGGCGCTGCAAAGCGGCGATGCACGCGCCAGGCAGGCCGCCCAGGCGGCGCTTCAGCAAATGGGTCCGGGCCAATGATCCGACCAATCGCCCTTGCGCAGCAGCGTGGTCGAGGTTACGATGCGGCGTAATCTCTGGCACCGCTCCGCAACCGTCCCCGCGGTTGGTGCCTTGCTGCTGGCGATCGGAACCCACACCGGCCAAGAACCGCTCGCGGCTGCGGAGAACCCCCGCTGGGAACTCCTGGTCACGAACCTCGACGTCTTTCCCGGGACCGAGAAGCTCTTCGATCCTGATGACGAGTTGTTCTGGCGCCTGCGGCCGAACCTTCGCGGCGTGAAGGCGTCCGAGCGGCTGCCGGGAGCCGTGTACCCGTTTTCCGTCTCGACGGACAGTGACCGCCGCCGCCGCACGCCGAAGGTGAAATCCCCCGACAAGACCTCATTGTTCTTGGGCGACTCGTGCACCTTCGGCATCCCCGTCGACGACGACGAGTCGTTGCCGTGGCGCGTGCAGCAGCGACTCACGAAGAGCCACGCTATGAAGATCCGCGCGATCAACGCCGCAGTTCCGGGCTACTCGGCCTTTCAGGGGCGGCTGGTGCTCGAACAGTGGAAAGAGAAGCCCGCTCCCGACGCGGTTGTGATCACCTTTTGGCCGAACGGCCGCAATATCTGGGACCACCTTAGCGACGCCGAACACAAGGAGCTGCTGGCCGCCGAAAGGGAGGGGGGGGTTCAGCCGCCATCGGCTGACGCGTCTGCTGCGAAGAGTCACGCCGGGAAGGCGTCCGCGCCTCAACGACGAGGAGTTCGACGACGAGATCCGCGCCATGGTCGAGTGGTGCCGCTTGCGTGGCGCGATTCCGATCGTGCAGGTCTGGCCGCATCAGAGCCAGGCGTTGGAAGACCGGCAGATCGAGCGGCAACAGGCCCTGCGGCGTGTTGGCAAGGAACTGGGAGTCACTGTCGTAGATCTGGTGCCGCGGTTTCGATCACAGCCCGTCCTCTTTGTGGACAGTATCCATCTGACGAAACAGGGCTATGCTCGGGCGTCCGAAACGCTGGCGCCCATCTTGGCGAAGGTACTCGGAGCTGAAACGGCGGCGAGCGCCGAGTGAGCATGAGACAGATGCGCCCCCGGCCCAGTCTTGTGCGACGTCTTGGACGGCGAGCCACGTTGCTCCAGCTCGCCGTCCCGCTCATCGCGTTTGTCCTGCCGGCGCAAGAGAACGGCTACGTCGATTCAGTAGCCTGTGCCTCGTGTCACGGTCGCATCTACGAGAAGTTTTCGAAGACGCCTATGGGCCGCTCCCTCTTTCTGCCCGGCACCCGCGAAGTCAAGGAAGATTGGACTGACAACAACACGTTCTACCACGAGCCCTCGAAGCGCCATTACGAGATGGTCCGGCGAGACGGAGGCTTCTTCGTCCGGCGCTACCAGCTTGACGACAACGGGCGGCAGATCCATCTGATCGAGAAGCAGATCACGCACGTGATGGGTTCGGGCGAGCGCGCGCTGAGCTACATTCATCGGTCCGACGACGGACGCATGGTCGAGCTGCCGGTGAGCTGGTACTCACAAGAGCAACGCTGGGCGATGGCACCCGGCTACGACCGGCCCAACCACAAGGGTTTTTCTCGCGCGATCACCAACAAGTGCATGTTCTGCCACAACAGCTATCCGTTCGAGACGCCGAACGCGGACCGCCCGGGGTGGGACCACGATCCCCGCTTCCCAGGCCGCCTGCCACTCGGCATCGACTGCCAGCGCTGCCACGGGCCCGGGGCGCAGCATGTGAGCGAGGCCCAAAAAGCGACCTCGTTGGTCAACATCCGAGCGTCGATTCTGAACCCCGCGGACCTCAGCCACGAGCGGCAGCTTGAAGTCTGCATGCAGTGCCATCTGGAAACGCCTTTTCGGTCCCCGCAGTCGCATCTGCGTTTCGGGCGGACGTTCTACCGCTTCCGGCCGGGGGAGGCGCTGGGTGACCACATCGTGCACTTCGACTACGAGCCCGGCACCGGTCATGAGGACGGGTTCGACATCGTCAGCGCCGCCTATCGATTGCGAAAGTCCGAGTGTTTCCAGAAGAGCAGCGGAGAGTTGCTTTGCACGACTTGCCACGACCCGCACCGCTCCGCTCCGTCCCCGACGATGACATCGCGGCCCACTACCGCGAGCGCTGCTTCACCTGCCATTCAACCGATGACGCCAAGACCCATCCCATGGAAGCGGCCCGGTTCAGTGAGTCGAACTGCGTCGACTGTCACATGCCGCCGCACCGCACCGATGATGTCGTCCACGTCGCCATGACCGACCACCGGATCCAACGCGTCAAGCCGAAGCACGATCTGCTTGCCCCCAAACGAGAGCTGCGTGACGAGGAGCACGACTACGAGAGCCTCCCCGTTCTCTACTTCCCGAAGGGCCAACTCGACCGGGCTGTCCGTGATGTCTTTCTTGGAATTGCCGAGGCCAAAGAGGGAGCCGACCGCGCTGGTGCGGTCAGGAAACTGAAGCGTGCATTGGCCGAGGCCAAGGTGAGGTCCCCGGAACCCTATTCCGAGCTGGCCGAGGCACAGGTCAAGCTCGGGCAGTTGCGAGAGGCGCGCGTCAGCTACGGCAAAACTCTGGAACTCGACCCGGCGTTTATTCAGGCCCACAACAACCTGGGGAACCTATTGGCCGACTTGGGCCACACTCGCGAGGCGATCAAGCATTTTGAAAAGGCGATTGAGCTCGACCCGCTTTCCGCTGACGCCCATAGCAATCTCGGCCTCGCGCTGATCGACTTGGGAGAGCACGAAAAGGCCGAGCAGGCGTTCCGCAAGGGTACGCAGGCGAACCCCATGTATGCCGAGGCACATCTCAATCTTGGAACGGCTCTCTTTGGACGTGGCCTCCACGACGAAGCACGGAGGGAGTTCGAGGCCACACTGGCCATCGACCCCGGCAAGACGAAAGCCCGTAACAATCTCGGACTTTCCCTGCTAGCGCTCGGACAGCGCCAAGAGGCCGCCGGCCATCTGCTGCGTGTCGTGCGGGAAGGCGATGACGAACTAAGGAAGTCGGCCCGCAAAGCGCTCGAACTGATCGGCACCAAGATCCCCTGAGGCCGATCACGCCGCTTTGTAGGGGCGGACCGCTGTGTCCGCCCGGCCGTGGACCTTGGCAATCCCGCTCGTCTCTGCGTTGAAGGCGCGAGCGACTGAGCGGCGCCGGGGTGGACGCAGCGGTCCACCCCTACAAATGACTCGCCTCGGTCTCGCGTGCCGGTTACACGTTCCCTAGGTGTGCGACAGTGACCTTGTGAAAGAGATCGTTCTCAACCAGCCAGGCGAATTCGCGGAGCGCTCCGTCGCCCCTCCGCAACGCTCTGACGGCGAGGCTTTGGTGAGGGTCCAACGCATCGGTGTGTGTGGCACCGACCTGGGCGCCTTTGCCGGCCGGCAGCCCTTCTTTTCGTACCCGCGCGTATCGGACACGAGTTGGGCGTGGAGGTGGTTGAGGCCCCAGACAATGAGCAGGGAATCCGAGTCGGCGACCGCTGCGCCGTCGAGCCCTACCTGAGCTGCGGCCACTGCCGTGCGTGCGAACTGAACCGTCCGAACTGCTGCGAGGACTTGAAGGTACTGGGCGTCCACGTAGACGGAGGGATGCGTCCGTTGATGTCGGTCCCGGTGTCGCTGCTACACAAGTCGGAAACGCTCTCGCTTGAACAACTCGCGCTGGTCGAAACCCTCGGCATCGGCGCGCACGCGATCGCTCGGAGCCAACTGCAAAAGGGCCAAACGGCGCTCGTGGTCGGTGCCGGGCCGATCGGGTTGGGCCTGATTCAGTTCGCGCTCACCACCGGCGCCGAGATCTGGGTACTTGAGCAGAGCGGGCCGCGAAGGGAGTTCGTAAGCCAACTGGGCATCGAGATCCTGGCCGCGTTTGACGGGACACTCGCCGACGTGGTCTTCGACGCCACAGGCAACCCCAAGGCCATGGACGCCAGTTTCGACTACGTGGCTCACGGCGGCAAGCTCGTGCTGGTCGGCCTCGTCCAAGGACGCATTTCGTTCGACGACCCGCAGTTTCACCGGCGCGAGCTAACGGTGCTTTCCAGCCGCAACAGTTGTCACGAGTTCCCGCGCATCATCCGCATGATCGAGACGGGCGAGATCGATACCAAGCCCTGGATAACGCACCGGCTCGACCTGGCCGACGTGCCGAAGCAGTTTGCGAGCCTGCCCGGCCGGCCCGACCTGGTCAAGGCAGTGATCGAGGTTACGGACGAGGCAGGCTAGGGTTACGATTCATCGATCGGGTCACGGAGTTGCGGCGGCGAAGCACCGTTCAGAGCCGCGGACGGGAGTCCGCGCTCGATGAGTTTGTGTTTCGACACCAGGAAGCCGCAAGTTCCCATATCTGTCTCCAGAGTAGTCGACAACTTTCAGAGGACGCCCAGGCTCGCCATCTTGCGCCAGCCACCCTGCGATTCCCAGCACAACCCTCGGTGATCCCATATCAACCGACCAGAGCCGCTTCGATCGCAAGTCCAGGACCGAACCCGAGTAGCACGCATGGCAGCGGCGCCTGTTGTAGACAAAGACGATCGAGGATAAACAGCACGGTGGGCGATGACATGTTGCCGAGTTCGGCCAGCACGCTCCGGGACGTCGCGAGCTGCTCTGGCCTGAGGCCGACGGCCTCTTGACAAGCCGACAAAATGCGCGGGCCACCCGGGTGAATGGCCCACGAACCGATTTGCTCGATCGTCAACACTCTTCCGGCTAGCCATTCCGTCAGCCACTGACGCAAATGTAGATGAATCAGGTTCGGCACCTGGGGTGACAAGGTCATCTCGAAGCCATGGTTTCCGATACGCCACTCCATAAGGTCTTCGGAATCCGGAATGACTGTGGAACGGCTGGCCAGTAGTCTCAGCGGAGCACTAGACATGGCATCCCGGCCGCCGGTCTCAGTTTCTGAACTCCAGCGACCGACGATCGCTGCCGCCCCGTCGGCGAACAGCGCGTTGGCCACGATTCGATCGGGATTCCACCCGTATTGTTGGTGAAGGCTGCAAAGTTCGACGGCGCACATCAGGATGCAGGCGGCGGGATCGGCAGCGGCAAACGCACGAGCGACGCGCAGTCCATTCAACGCGCCATGGCAGCCCATGAAGCCGACCTGAGTTCACGAAACATGAGGTAAAAGGCCGAGGTCACGAATCAGCGTGACATCGACACCGGGCGCGGCGAAGCCCGTGCAGGACACGGTGATCAGGTGGGTCACCTCGGCTGGGGACAGGCTCGCCCTCTCTAGGGTTCGCCGCGCCGCGGCGACGGCCAACGGCCCGGTATCAGCTTCATAACGTTCCATTCGCCGGCGGGTTGTCGGGCCGGCGTCCGAAGCGTCGAGTGCCTGGGGATAGAATGTCTGCCGCACTGCGTCGGCCGGGTCAGACAATTCCACTACTACGCTGTGCCGAGACCCCACTCCCGCACGGCGATACAGCGCGGGCAGCAACCTCGACTTTCTGGCGCTCGTGCCACAAAGAGCTCGAGCGAGTTGAGCCATATCCTCTCGTGCAATGTGGTGTTGAGGCAGGGCTGTGCCGATACTCAGAATCTGGAGGCTCATAGGTGCCCCATCTGAAATCCTGAGCGAGGCCCGTTGATTCGCCGCACGGCGCGTCCCGCCAACGACGGGAAAAGGGAGCAAAAGCGCAGCAGCGAACGGATCAGCAGGGGAGACCGCAGGGCGCCGGTTAGTGTTCGGCACATCCATTGGCGACGCACAACGTGTTGTTGGTGAGCGGTAATCCAGTCGTTCTCGATTGACTGCGTCCAGCCGCGGGATCCGCGAAGTGCGAAGTCCCCGACAGCCGTACCGTCCTCCAGTGCCCAAGCAATGCCTTCTCCGGTAAACGGTTCCACGTATCCCGCCGAATCACCGATCACGAGGATCCGATGTCCGGCCGGCCGGACCGTCCGGCGGGTCAACGGAACGGTACCCTGCCAGGCACCGGTAGCCAATTGCTCGGGAACGTGAAAATCGGATTCCTTCAGGATGCCTTCGACCGCACTCGAAGGTCCGCCAGAACGCTGCACGTACGCCCGATCGATCGCGCCGGCGACGTTGAGTAGCCCCTGCTCCAGCCGTACAATTCCCACATATCCCGCGGGACCCACGGCCATGCAGATGGTTCCAGGCCGGTACTTGGGCGATACGTCCTCCATGAGGGCGCGCCGGCCGACAAACAGCTTGCCTCGGAGTACCATGCCGCCCGGGCCGCCGCGCATCAGCGGCTGGATCAGCCGGCCTTGGCGATCGATGCGACCAGGCGCGGCTTGGAGACCAACGGCTACGATGCTCGGCATTGGCAGTTCTTGGTCTCGTCCTTGTTGAGCATCGGCCAGGTGGAACTAGCCCTGAAGGAAGCGATCGAGGCAAGCAAGCGATTCCCCGACCAGCCGGATATCCAGTATCAGTTCGGCGTTGCCGGGTATTTCGTTCCGGAACTCCCGTTCACGGAAACGGCGCTGCGCAACCTGCGTGAGGCGCGGCCGGACGATCCGCGAGTGTCGGTCTTGGAGGGCCTGGTCAGCAACAAAAAGGGCCAAGCGGAACGGGCCAACCAGGCATACCGGGCGGGGACGGCCCAGGGCATCCCGGAGGCGCATTTGTTTCTTGGCCTGGCCTTGCACGAGCAGGGCGACCAGGCCGGAGCCGAGAAAGCGCTGCGCCAGGCGTTGCGCCATCTGCCTCATGACGGCCAGGTCTTCCTTGCCATGGGTAAGGTACTGGCAACGACCAACCCCGAGGAAGCACTTTCGTACATGAAGAAGGCCGAGTCATATATGCCGGGCAACCCGACGCTTCACTACGGCCTTGGCACCCTTTATCGGCGCCTGAACCAACCCGACCAAGCGAAACACCACCTGGAACTGTTCCGCAAGTTCAGGCAAGAAGAAGAGGAGATGATGGAGCGCGACCGGGCGCAGTAAGCCCTCCCGACACGCCCTCCTGCTACTTCCACGTCACCTCCATGGCAAAGAAGTGATCGAACACCTTTCTGCCAGGGTTGTTTCTTTCGTCCATTTCTGGACTGCGAATGAAGAAGTCAAGCTGCTGCATCGTCGGGTTGATCGCGCCGGCCGGGCTCTTCTTGTTAAGTAGCGGGTAGTTGACCTTCAGTGATTTCCGATCTCGCATTCCCTGCGTCACCATGAAGTGGATTTGGTAGTTGTCGTAAAGTTTCTTTCCGTTGAGCGTTGCGTGTCCATAACCCCAACCCGCAACATAGAGCAGCGACTTCGGCCAATTGGTGTCACCACAGCCCGAGTCGCCGTGCTCGTAAATAAACGCGGCGACCCCTCCGTTCTGGCACGGGCTGAACTCATGGAACCGATCCATTGAGATCTCCAGCCGGCCTTCGGGAACTTTCAACTTTGCCACGAACTTGCCCTTGTTGTTGATCTCATCGACATCGATCTCAATCGTTCCTTCCACGGGACGCACGTTCTCCACGTCGTTCCCCATGTGGTCCCAGCCCGGCGGGTCGTTCAAGCTGCCGACCTGGTAGATACGGCCCGCCCCCAACACGAAGTGGCCGTCGTAGAGGTCATGTTGTTCCGGCGCGTAGATACGCATCTCGGCGCCGGGTTGCGAACGCGGCCCGGCTTGGCCATAGCACGGTTCGATCAACGTCCCAGGGATCGTTAACGGCAGGACCAGAAAGATGTATCGACTCCATAGCGTCTTAGTCATTTGTCTTCTCGCTCCGTTCGACTCGCATAAGAAATGGTCACTTCTGAAACTGTATTCGGCTCCACGGACACGCTCTTCTCTAGCGGACCAAGTTCCTCGTGCCAGATCTCCATCCCGTGGGTTCCCGCCGGAACACCCTGAATCCGAAAGCCACCATCCGCGTCGGTGACAGCGTGGAAGGGATGCCGGTCGACCCGGACGTAGGCTTGCATCCAGCCATGAACGTCACATTTGACGATCAGATAACCCGGGCGATTCGGGAGTTCGATCAGCCTCGATCGCGATGTGTTCAAAGAGACGTTGAGTTGCTTGAGTCCGTAGAGGTGGACCGAGTGATAGAAGGGGTCACTATTGACGGCTTCGATTGTGGAGCCCACCGTAAGCACCGACACATGAGGTTCAAAGCGGCAGTCCTGATTGTTGAGCACAAGGTTTGAAATCGGCGGTTCGTAGCCGTTGGGCAGTGGGACGTTCACGAGAGCCACAACGGCGTTTCGGATGCCACGGCTTGTAGGCGAAACGACGATGTCCTCGAGTGAGTGAACTCTTCCGCAATGGTCGGGGTCGGTGGTATTTTCGATCTCAGTCACCTGAGGAATCTCTATCCCTTCCAACAAGACTCGGCCCGCCACGACTCCGGCAGTCCCCAGCGCCGAGAGAGCAGACGCGGTAGGCTCGACCTCCGCACTGGATTGGCGCGACTCGTCGGAGGCCGAGCACCCAAGGATTGCGAAGGTTGCCGGCAACGCAAGGTAGCGCCAGGATGTCATTGCATGATCTCCGCCCGGACGCGCCGACGGGTCTGAATGGATTCTACACGGGAGCGATCAGAAACGGGACAACCTGCACCCGTAATATAGTGGTGGGTGGCGCGGCGACCCGTGCCGTGTTTTGAGGAGAGCGACGAAAAACCTATGCAACGGTATTGGACGGGGTCTACGTTGAAACAATCCTTGGTATGGGCCGTCGTGGGACTGTGTCTTGCCGGCCTGAGCGCCTGTGGCGGCGACAGCGACACGGCCGCGGAACCACAATTGCCCGCGGAACGCTCCGCGCCGTGGGTCTACATCACCAACGAAGCCTCGGGCGATATGAGCGTGATCGACTCGGCCACGAACCAGGTGCTGGCCACGGTCCCCTTGGGCAAGCGCCCGCGCGGGATTCAGCTCAGCCCGGATCACAAGACCCTTTTTGTCGCCCTCAGCGGGTCTCCCTTCGGCGGCCCCGGCGTCGACCGCGACACGCTGCCCCCCTCCGACAAGACCGCGGATGGGATCGGTGTTTTCGACATTCAGCAGAATAAGCTCATCAAGGTTCTCGACGGAGGCTCCGATCCCGAGCAGTTGGCGGTGAGCAGCGACGGCAGCAAGTTGTACGTGGCCAACGAAGACGTCGGTTTGGCCAGCATCGTCGACGCGGCAACCAACCGCATCATCAAGACGTTCCCGGTGGGCGACGAGCCCGAAGGGGTGGGAATCAGCCCCGACGGCAAATGGGTCTACATCACATCGGAGGACGATGCCATGATCTCTGTCATCGATACCGAGACGGAGACGCTCGTCAAGACCTTCGAGGTAGGCTTGCGGCCCCGCGTGGCCGCTTTTTCCCCGGACGGGTCTCGCGCTTACATATCAAACGAGCGGGGCGAGTCCATCGCGGTCGTCGATACGGACGGGCATGACGTGATCCACACCATCAAGCTGACGGGTGACACGGTGAGGCCGATGGGAATCGCCGTCGCGCCGGACGGCAAAAAGATCTACGTCACCACCGGCCGCGGGCGCCACGTGGTGGTGATCGATACCGCCACCCACGAAGTCGTCGGATCGGTGGAGGTGGGCATACGGCCCTGGGGTATCGCGATCACGCCGGATGGCAAGACGTTGTACACCGCTAACGGTCCGTCGAATGACGTGTCAGTGGTAGATGTTGCGACCCAGAAAGTTGTCGCCAAGATCCCCGTGGGAGAGCGCCCTTGGGGCGTCGCGATCTTGCCGTAGAGCCTCGGCCGGTTTCGCGACTAGCACCGTCATGGCGCAAGAGCGCACTCCGTCACGGATCCTGCCTTTCATCCGCGAGGCCCCGAAGGCCGAGCTGCACCTGCACCTTCGCGGCGCCATGCCGGGCCGCTATTTCATCGGCCTGCTGCGAAAGTACTCCGCCGCGCGTGCTCTCGCCGACGCCCCACCGCAACATCTCGACTGGTTCCGCAACGCGCCGAACCTCGCGCCGTTCCTGGCCGACGCCAGCCTTGACGGTGCGCAAGTGCTCGACGACCGGGCCGCCGGTCTGTTCGACTACAAAAACTTCGAGCAGTTCCTGGCAACGTATCTCTTTACGAGCTACTTCTTCCGAGACATCTCCGATTTTCAGGGTCTGATCGACGAGGTCCGCCGCGGTCTCATCGCGCAGAACGTGGTGTACGCCGAGGTCACCGTCTCGGTGATCGAGTACCTGAATCAAGGGCTGGAGTTGACCGAGCTGATCGCGGCGATGGAGGTCGCGGCGCAGTCGCCGCAACTCCGTATCCAGTGGATCGTCGATCTGGTGCGCAACTTCGGCCCGGAGATCACGCTGGACGCGCTACGGCGCATCCTCGCCCAGCGGCCCGCTAGCGTGTGCGGCATCACTCTCGGCGGCGCGGAGCACGAGTATCCGCCCGAGCCATTCGCTGAGCACTACCGCGTCGCCCGGGACGCCGGCCTGCGTCTCACCGTGCACGCGGGGGAGGCCGTTGGTCCCGAGAGCGTGTGGGGAGCCATTCGCAGCTTGGGCGTCGAGCGCATCGGCCACGGTGTGCGGGCGATCGAAGACCCCAAGCTCGTGGACTACCTAGCTGAGAAGCAGATCCCGCTTGAAATCTGCCCCACGAGCAACGTGCGCACGGGGGTCTATCACTCATACGGCGAGCACCCGGTGCGGCGGCTTTACGAAGCGGGTGTGCCGATCTCCATTAGTACCGACGACCCCACGTTCTTCAATACGTCGTTGGCCGAGGAGTTCGAGCATCTGTCGACGCTGGGTTTCTCCGACAGCGAGCTGCTCGACCTGCTCAAGAACGGATTCCGTCATTCGTTCCTACCTAGCGACGATGCCAGTCGGTTCGCAACCGATCTCGATCGTCGTTGGGCCGACTCCTGAAGTAAAAGACGTGCTGGTTGCTGGTATTGTGGGTTGACGGAGCGTAGCGCCACCGCTGGGAAAGATCAGTGCTGAAAGACCTGCTCAACAGACCAGACGCACCATCGGGTGATGTTCAGTTTCGCGTTCCGGTGCTCTTCTGGTGGTTCTATTTTGTGGTAATCCTTGGGTTTGCAGGAGTTGCTGCCTACGTTCTCGTCACGCAGGAGCTGTCCTTTTGGGTTCTTTTTCTGGAGGCGGCTTTTCTCTTCTCAATCTACCGTCACATCCGAGAACGCCCAAGAGCACGCTGCTTCGTCGTTACGGACGAAGGCATTGAACAGCGAGGCTCTAGAAGACGAATAACGCTCCGATGGCGCGACATCGTCGAAGCAACGGTTCGCAGCCACTCCCTCATCGTCGCATCGGCTAAGAACCGGATCACCATTCCGAGGGGGCTTCCGAGGTACGCGGAACTTTACAGCATCATTGACTCCCAGGCACCATCGACGGCTCTTGGAACTGTGAGTGGTCGACCTCTCCACTTCTACTATCGTTCATCGCTTGCATTTTGGCATTTGTGGATGGCCATCCTCACTGGCTACGGTGCCATTTTCATTGCACGCACCTGGGTCAGGGGGTCCTGGGGCAGCGTTCTTTTTGGCCTGTTGATAGTGGGTTTCTTTGTCTGGTGCACAGCAAGAGCACTCTATTTGCAGTCTTTCCGGTACGAATTCCACGAGGATCGGATTTCGGTGCGGTCCTGGCTTGGACGAAACGAATACTCCGGCTCTGAGTTGAGAGACGCCTACCTCGAGTTGGTTGAAACTCAAGAGGGTTGCTATACCCGCTTGAAGCTCATCTTTGCGGGTGGGGACCTCTACACCCTCGCGGACGGCAACCTGACGATGGAAGAGTTGCACCGTTTTGTCAGGTTCCATTACCTGCCGGAACGACAGGGCTCACCGAACACCAGCCGTCCGTCGATTCTCGCGTTGTGAATCTCACTTACGGCGCCCCACCGACAATCGGCGCATGAATGACGGTGACGGCCTGCGACGCCAAGGCCTCCTGGAGCGCCGTGCCGAACGCCGGTTCCGTCGTGGCCTGCACGCCCCGCGCGCCCAACGACTCGGCCAGCTTCACGAAATCGATCGGGCCCAAGGAGCTGGTGATGGCCTCGCCGTACTTGGCGACGTGCCCGGACTGCGTGATGCCCCAAGACTGATCGTCACCGACGACCACGACAAACCCGATGCCCTGCCGCACCGCGCACTCAATCTCGCCGACCGTGAAGGTGAACGAACCGTCGCCGGCCAACAACAACACGGGCCGCTCAGGATAGGTCAATCGCGCCGCCATCGCGCCGCCCAGTCCCCAGCCGACGACGCCGCTACGGCCGCACGTCAGCCAATGGCTCGGGTAGCGGTCGGTCAGTAGCTGATGGCACCATTGGCCGAAGCTGCCGGAATCAAACAGCAGAACCATATCGTCGGTGAGTGCCTGCTTCACCGCGCGAATCAGGTGACTCGCGTGAAGCTTATCCCCGGCCTGCTCGGTAGATTTCTGTTCGAGCCCTTCGCGGAACTCCCGCTGGCGGCGTCTCGCCTCGGCCAACCAGTCTCCGTGCGACGCGCCCCCGGCGCTCTCATAGCTCGCCGCGAACTCCCGCCAGCCTTGATCGACGCGCACCACTTGGGCATCGTCGCGAATGGACCCTGCTTGCAGGTGCCCCACACGATAATCCGCCACCGCCCCGGCCATGACGATCACATCAGCATCGGGCAGCAGCCGTGCCCCGCCGGTCGCCGCGCCGACAACCCCTACGAAACTCTCGATCGGCCGGTCGATCGAGCCACGGTCCCAGATCGGCGTGACCACCGGCACCGAGTAGCGCTCGGAGAACTCGCACAGCGCCTCGCCTTCGCCCGCGTAGTGAATCCCGCTTCCCGCGACGATCAGCGGCTGCTTGGCCGCGCCCAGCTTCCGCATGGCTTCCCGCAAGTCCCCATGCGCGGGCGCGACGCTCTGCCGCGTCGTCCGGATCATCTTGTCCTCGGCGACCTCGGCTTCCTGCACGTCCATCGGGAAAGTGAGATGGACCGGCCCGGGAGGCAGAGCCGCGGCCGTCGCCATCGCTTCGTCGAGGATCTGCAGCGTCCTCTCCGGACAGTCGATCACGCGGGAGAACTTCGTTGCGGGCCGCGCGAGCGAGACCTGGTCGAAGTCTTGGAAGTGGCCCATCCCCATTGTCTGCAGGGCGTGAGAGCCGGAGATCAGCAGCATCGGCGCGCCGTCGAACCAGGCGTCCACCACGCCCGTCATGGCATTGGCGTGGGCCACCCCGCCGGACACCGCCACAACGCCGGGACGCCCCGTCAGCCGCCCGTGAACCTCGGCCATGTAGGCGGCGGTCTGCTCGTTGCGCGTGTCAACGAGCCGCAGCCCGGCCTGGCGGCAGGCATAGTCGAACGGGTCGAGCCCATGTCCGCACAACGTCGCGACCCACTCCACGCCACGCTCCTGCAGACCCTGTACGAACCATTCCACCGCCGTCATGGACACTCCTAGAAATCCGAATCAAGCCAGGGCCGCCGCGATCACTTGGCTGGCACGTGCCACGGAAACCATCGCTATTCCGCCAGCAACTCGCGTAACTTCCCCACCAACTGTGCTCGTGGAATCTCCTGCTGGCCAAACCGCTCGGCCTTCCACTCCTCGTGACTCGTCACCGCAGCGGCTTTCTCGCGGCCCTCGCCCATTTCCTTCAGCGTGACGACACCCTTCCCGGCTTCGTCCGCGCCCATGATGACGACGAACGGTATCTCAAGCCGATCCGCACGCTGGAGCTGCTTGCCCAGCCGCTTGGGCTTGCCCACATTGATCTCGGAGCGGATCCCCGCGCGCCGCAGCTCATACGTAATCGCCAGGTACTCCGACATGAGGCCTGCGTCCATGGTCGTGACCAGCACCTGCGTCGTGGTGCGTTCGAGGCGAACACGCTTCAACTCAATCAGCGCCGCCAGTAACCGGTCCACGCCCATCGAAGCCCCGGTGGCGGGGATGCGCTTGCCGGTGAAACGGGTGACCAGGTCGTCGTAGCGTCCGCCGGCGAAGATCGAACCGAACTGCGGGGCATCGAGCAGGGTCGCCTCGAAAACCGGACCCGTGTAGTACGCCAAACCCCGCGCGATGCTCAGGTCAATCACCACGCGGTCGCTGCCGTAGCCCAGCGACTCGAGTTGGGATGAGATCCGCGCAATCACGTCGATCTCATCCGGTGCGTGCTCCACCCCGGAGAACAACTCGCGCAGCTTCGCGATCACCTCATCGCGCGTCTCGCCGCTTGTGTTGAGAAAGCGGTTGATCTTGTCGACTTGCTCGGGGGTGAGGCCCAGCCCCAAAATTGGTGCACCAGAGTCGTCCTCGTAGCCGCTCGTCAGCTCGAGCTTCACCTTATCGATGCCGATCTTGTCGAGCTTGTCGAGCACGCGGAAGACCGCCGGACCATCATCCTGGGGGATCTCCGCGTAGTCGAGCAGGAGGTTGAGAATCTTCCGGCTCGAGAAGCGAACATGGTACGGACCCACTTCGAGCGCGTCGAGCGTATCGCACATCCCGGCCAGGATCTCTGTGTCCGCGACCTCCGACTCCGCGCCCACCGAATCTAGGTCGAATTGGGTGAACTCGCGGTAGCGACCTGCTTCCGGCTTGTCGGCGCGCCATACGGGCGAGACTTGATAGCGCCGAAACGGCAGCACCATGTCCGGGTACTGTGACACCACTCTCGACAGCGGAACCGTCAGATCAAACCGCAAGCCAAGCTGCTCTTCTTCCGGGTTGGTGACGCGGAAGATCTGCCGTTGCGCCTCCTCGCCAGCCGAGCCCGAGAGGACATCGAGGAACTCCACAGCCGGTGTGTCGAGCGGCGAGAAGCCGTACAACTCGTAGACCCCGCGGATGGTGTCAATCATCCGCTGTCGGGCGAGCATGTATTCGGGCAAAAGGTCACGCAGGCCGCGTGAAAGGCGAGGTTCAACCATCAGGACGTGCGAAGCGGTTTCTGAGATGCGAGGGGCGTGCCCGACTCAGGTTAGCATTCCGACCGGCGGCTGCGCCCGTGAATCGTCATTTGTGAATCGTGCGTCGCGGGCGTCGGTGATTCATGAACCGTGATTCCCGCGTCATGGGCGATGGGGTCGTGGTGTGTCTGCTGGAGGGGACGGCACGGTGCGGTGCAGATGGGGGGAGGCCCAGGTGCCAGCCTACCCGGCCTAACTCCGAAGGGGTGGCTCAGATAACAGCCCTGGGCGTGAGCCTAGGGATCCCGATCCTAAACGCAATCTGATGAGCCCTGCATGGGCGACTCATCCCTAGCACCGCCTGCGCAGTTCGTCGAGCCAACCGTCACGCACCCGACGACGCGCGCTGGGCGTTCGACTTCTGGGCCTCGGGAAGATAAAGATGCTGAGGCGTCCAGTCCTCGGGGGTCCACCGAAACGCGTCACAGAAACGCAGTTCCACGAGGTAATCCGTCTCACGCTGCGCGCAAGCGGCCACCACGGTGGTTTGCTCAAAGCCGTCGGTCTTGATGGTTAGGGCCTGGCCCGGCGCACAGGGATCTTCCACGGCCACACGCATTCCCTCGCCGCGGATCTCCTCCAGTACGCCCGTCTCCACCGAACCAGCCGGCTCTTCCCGTTTGACGCGCACCAAGTGAGAGCAGAGCCACCAACGACACGGGTCAGTCCCACGCTCGTTTGACTTGGAACGATCACCCATAGGCCGCCCGCTTGGCGGATCCGGGATCAACCGGCTCGCGATGAGCGGTCCCATCGAGCAACCGGCACCCGTCAACTGTGATGCCGATCCCCCACCGCCTCAGGATCACGAAAGTCGCCTCAATACCACTTCCGCATCCGTACCTCAACCCCACTGCCCTTCAACCCCGCGGCGAACACATCCAGATCCGAGCCGCGATAGTGGTAGGGATAAACAACCTTGGGCTTGAATGCCTTGACGCCATCGGCGGCCTCCGCGGGAGTCATCGTGTACGGCAGATTCATGCACACAAATGCGACGTCAATGTTCTTCAACGCCCGCATCTCCGTCACCGCTTCGGTGTCGCCGGAGAAGTAGATCCGCTTGCCACCCACGGTGAGCACGTAGCCGTTGCCGCGTCCCTTGTCGTGGTAGAGCTTGCCGGGCGCAGGCCCCCGCTTGAGGTTGTACATCGGCACGGCCTCAACCTCGACGCCATGCACAGTGGTCGTCTCGCCGTTGTTCAGAACGTTCGCGTCGGTCACGGTCTTCGCGACAGCGGCGGGCGCGACGATCGTGGTGGAAGACTTCCGGATCGCGGCGATGGCTTTGGGGTCCATGTGGTCGCCGTGGATATCGGTGATCAGAATCACATCGGCCTTCGGCAGCGACGAATAGTCGCCCTTGCTCCACGGGTCGATGTGCCAAGCCCTGCCTTCGATCTCCAGCATCACGCTGCCGTGACTGATCGGTGTAATCTTGACGTCACCCGCCGACGTCTGGATCACGTCCGGTCCGGCCGCGAAAACAGCGGTCAGCGCAACGAGCACAACAAACCATCTCTTCATGACCATCCTCCAGCCAACAGTGTACCCTTCAACCGAGCCGCAACAGAGCCGCGGATGTGAATCCGCGGGCGCGCAGGCGCAAGCCCGCGTCTGTCGCGTCACGGGGCGGTACAGCATAGACGGCGGCCAGCCTACGATCGAATCAACGTCGCGTCGGCAACTCTTCTCGAGTCATGTATTCTACGGGACGCGCGGCTGACGCCTCGCCGCCGCCATAGAGCCCAAGAATCATGAAAGAAACCGAATACTCCCACCGGACAGACTCAGTCGAAGAGAAGATACGCCTTCTGCGAGACGCCCTCGCTCGTGGTCGCTACGACCAAGCGCGCTCCCTGGCTGAGTCCATCAAGGACACCATCGTCTTCACTCAACAGGTTTCCGAAGACCCTGGCCCGCCGGACCTCGCGCCGGGGGGCTCCCGGCGCGTCGACGAGCTTCCCGAACCCTGGCGGCGGTGGGCCAAGGGTTGGACCCACTATGAGGTCCTCGCGCTTGACGAGACCGTCGGGATGCCGCGTGCCGGCGAACCCATTGAGCTGGCGGCGGCCTTCCCGTCCCACCAGACGACCATGCTCCCCCGCGAGCTACGGCTGGCGCGAGTCGATTCTTCGACGGGTACTCTCACGCAGACGCCATGCCAGGTCATCCGGGAGCGCCGCCGGGGCGATCAACGGCTGTGCGACCTGCTCTTCCAGGCCGACTCGGCCGCTCACGTCCGATCGCACTATCTGGTGTTCTGGGGTAATCCGGACGCCGAGTTACCCGACTATTCGTCTGACCTCGAGGTTCGCGGCGAAGGCTATGGCCTCGACATCGAGAACAGGCACTATCGCGCCTCGCTATCTCGTCAGATGGGGCAGATCGAGCGGCTGACCTACAAGCAAGGCGGCCGCGAGCTTTTCGCCGCCGGCGACGGACACGGCGAGCCGCCAGGCATCGACTGGGCGCACGACTACGTTACGTCCGGCGCGTTTCAGAAGATGCGCGTCACCAACTGGGCCGACTGCCCCGACTACGAAGTCATTCGCGGCCCGGTGTGCGCGATCGTGCGTCGCTGGGGCTTTCCGCACTCGACGGTTCACCCGCTCTTTACGCCGAGCCGCTTTCACATCAACGTCGAGTACCGCTTCTATACCGGACTGCCCTATTTCGTCAAGCGGGGCAGCATGGAAACGCTCACAGACTTGGAGATCACCTACCTTCGCGATGACGAATGGGTTTTCTCCGGTTCGCCTTTCACCGACATGCTGTGGATGCCGAGTGACGGAAAGCTGCGTGAAGGTCCCGTCGCCGACGAATCGAAGGATGACCTCTGGGCGATCGGATTCTACAACCGTCAGAACCGAGACTCCTTCATCGCCCTCTTCCTCGAGCACGAGGCCGAGAACTTCGACGGCCTCAAGCACAGTGGCGCGCCGACGCTCAACTACATGAACCACGGACAACTGTGGAGCCGCTGGGCCGCCCGCGGCAACCCGACCCTCCAGGCCGGCGCGAGACTCGAGCAGCGGAACGCCTACTTGGTGTCGCCGTTCAAACGCGAAGGCGGCGCGGCGGAAGTCGAGGCCTATCGCCATCGCCTGCTCAACCCACTCGCGGCCGAGCGAGGCGACCTTCCTGACTCGATCCGCCCGTCGGCGACACTCGGGTCATTGGCGAGGTCCGGTGAGGCCGGCGACGCCTCGATACCGAAAGCCGAGATCTGGAAAGCACTCCGAGAAGTTCGCGACCCCCAACTCTACAAGGTGGATGCAAACGTCGTGGACATGGGTTATGTGTATGACGTGCGCGTCGGCAAGGGGACGGTGCACATCGTAATGACCATGCCGCATCGTGGCCGCCCGAAATACGGTTTCATCGGAGAGCCGATTCGCCGCCGTCTCCTCGATCTGGCCGGCGTCCGCGAAGTCTCCATCGAAAACGTGTGGGACCCGCCCTGGGACGCTAACCGCCTCACCGACGCCGGTCGCGCGGCCATGGGGTTCTGATCGCGCTGTTCAGGATGTAGGGGCACGGCATGCCGTGCCCGCGTGCCGCAACCGCGCCACCGGGCTATTCGCCGTTGGAAGAAAGGTCTGCCACGATCTCGCTGGTGAGCGCCTCCGAGCGCTCCGCCGCTGCCTGCACTGCGGCCATCAAGGCCGCGCGCACGTCGTGGCGTTCAAGCACCTTCAAGCCTTCGATGGTTGTCCCACCCGGCGTCGTAACCTGGCGGATCATCTCTTCGGGACCTGCCGCGCCGGTCTCGAGTAACCTCGCCGCACCGAGCAGCGTCTGCCGGGCCAGTGCGAGCGAGACGTCCCGCGGCAGCCCTTGCTCCGCGCCCGCGGCGGCGAGAGCATCCGCGATGAAGAACGCGTAAGCGGGTCCGCTGCCCGAGAGAGCCGTGACCGCGTGCATGGCCGTCTCGTCGACGAAGTGCACCGTCCCCACGCTGTGGAAGATCGTCTGAACGGCGGCCCGGTCCAAATCGCTCGCTACCTCGTTGGCGCACAGCGCGGTCGCGCTCTCTTGAACCATCATCGCGATGTTGGGCATCGCGCGAAACACGGGCATCGGGGCAGGGAGGTGGTGCTCCACCAGGCGCAGAGGTACCGCCGCTGCCATCGAGATCAAGGTCTGGCCGGGGCGTATCGCCTCGCGGATCTCGCCCAGCACATCGCTGACGACGCCGGGCTTCACCGCCAGGACGATGATGTCGCTCTCGGCGGCGGCCGCGGCGCTCTCTCCCGCGGTTACCTTGACGGAATAACGCTCGGCCAACTCGGCGCCGCGCCCGCCGGTTTTGACGGTAACGCGAATGTCCTCGCGCGACAGCGCGCCCGCTTCGAGCACCCCGCGAAGCAGCGCTTCCCCGATCCGTCCGCCGCCCAGAATCGCCAGGCGCTTGTCGACCTTCATGACGTCATTGTATCGGCGGCGTTGCGAAATGCCGGTTCAGCGGGGAGGTACGGGCAAGTCGTGCTTCACTGGCCCGCCCGCATGTCGTAGCACAGCAGCCGCGGCGAACTCCCATCGAATGTCCCGCGAGTATTCTGGCTCACGTAGAGCAACCCGCGGCTCAAGACAGGCAGGGCCCAGATCTCCCGCGCCTTGAAGAGCGAGGCTCGCGACAGCACCTTGTAACCCTCCGGCGTCAGGTCGAGCCAGAGCAGGTGGCCGTGCTCGCCGAGCGCCAGGAACCGTCCATCCACAAGCAACAACGAGCCGCGGAAGGTGCTCTCGACGATCTCGCGTGTCTGCCCTCGAATCTCGAGCGTCTCTTTCCACTCGAGGACTGTGCGCCACATTTCTTTGCCGTTCTTGAGGTTCACGCAGGCCAGCGCGGCGTCCGGCTCGTTGCGGCCCGGGAAGGCGTAGAGATATCCGTCTCGATGCACCGCTGTAGTGAAATGGAGATCAAAAGTCGGGTTCGCCCAGGCAACTTCGCGCCCACCGTCGGGCAGGATGTCCAGCAGCACCGCGCCGGTCTTGTACGAGGCGGAAATCAACACCTGGTCGCCCGCGATCGTCGGCGTTGATGCGTTGACCGACTCGTAACTCTTGCTGCGCCACGGGAAGGTGAAGTCGACCGCGCCGTCGGCGGGATCGATGACCAACAACCCCCCGGTCGGCGGACGGCTCTCCCCGCCGGCGAACACGAACACTCGTCGCTTGCCGTGCACGGTTGCGGGGACGGGCGAGCCGTAACCCGGGCCCCACTCAGTGCCCGCGCCCCAGACCATCTTCCCCGTCTTCGTGTCGAACGCCGCGACGGTTGGACCGCCGGGTGCGCCTACGTTGATGATCAGCCGGCCGTCGTCGATCAACGGAGTCGAAGAGATGCCAAAGAAGTCTTGCGGCACCTTGAACTCCGACGCGATGTTGCGCTTCCAGAGGACCTCGCCGGTCTTGAGGTCGAGGCAGTGCAACTGCGCCAGCGCCCCATAGATGTAGACGCGGTCGCCGTCGATCACCGGACTCGCCCGCGGACCATTGTTGTAGCCGTAGCGGTCGCGAAAGTCGGTGGGGTACTCGAACTGCCAATACAGCTCGCCCGTCTCTGGGTGCAGACACTCGACGCGCTCCACATCGCCGACGCGATGCAGGTACACCAAGCGGTCTCCGGCAATCGCGGGCGAGGTATAGCTGGTACCCTTCTTGAGCTCCCATACCAGTGGCGGCCCGTTCTCGGGCAAGTCCTTCAGCAGTTTGGTCTCGGTCGAGATGGGGGTGTGCTGCGGGCCGAGAAACGATGTCCACTCGTGAGTGACGGCGCCTTCGGGCAGAGGCTTGGCCTTGGCGTGAAAGGTCACGTCGGGGTTGGGCTTGGCCTCAGGTGCCGCTTTGCCGGAAAGGGCGTTGGTCTTGGGAGGCGCCGGGTCAGTGAAAGACACCGGCCCTTGGTTGTCCGCGGCTAAGGAGGCATCGGTGCTACAAGCGGCAAGCGTGAGCAGCCCAAGTAGGACCAACAGCAAGGCAATCGGCCACCATTTGATCATGAAAGTTGGCCCATCATGAAAGCTGGACCTGAACCCAAGTCGTGATCTTCGCACGTCGGGCTAGGTTGCGGCAGCCCCCAGCGTTACCGGCTGAACATCGGTCTGACTGAAGTCATCCCCCACAAATAGCAACGGCTCGCCGGACGTCTTTGACAGCGCATACGCGAAGCAGTCGCCGAAGTTCAAAGCTGCTCGGTGCCGTCCCTTGCCGAATTCTCGGAACGCGTGGCGAGCCATCTCTACCTGCTCTGCGCTGAAGGAAGCCACCTGAACGAGGGCTTTGTGAAGAAGCAGATCAAGTTCCCGTGCGCCGGGCTCTCCCCGGCGAGATTCCACAACCATGGCCGCCTCCAACACCGAGGCAGCCGACATTAAGCGAACGGGGTCGCTTTCGAGCGCAACTTCGACCTGTGCGGCTCGGGGCTCGTCTAACAGGATCGCCAGCAGGGCAGAGGTGTCGATGACCATCAGCGGGGTAGCCCGTGCTCGTCGTATCCGAGAATCTCGTCGGCGCTCCGTTTGTCCAGCTCAGGAAGAGCCGCACAGCGCTTGCGGATCGCGCGTAGTTCATCCCGCAGGCGGGGAGCGTTGACCCGCCCTCGTTCCCGCCGTAAGCGTTCTCGTAGGGCTTGGACCACGGCTTGAGTGAGGCTCTCGCCGGTTTCTAAGGCTAACTCACGTGCCAGGCGGTCAGCCTCCGGGTGTTTGATACTCAGAGCCATGAATTCATCCTTCTATACATCTAGGTTGATTATAGAACACTTGCTCTCACCTTGCCAGTCGATGTCCCCGATCACCACAACACAACCAAGCAAACAAACCCAATCACACCAAGAAACAACCCGGCCCAAACGACCGGCTTCAAATACCAAGCCGGTCCGCCCTTGCCCACCGGGAAGGGATACTTGGGCATCGCTGGCATCTCGTCCCGTGTGCTCTCGAGCCAAGTGCCCTCGGTTGCTGCCAGGTGTGGCAGCGCCGCAGCACCCAGTTTTTCTTCACCCGACGAGTACATCAACCCGCGAACCTCCTCGTCGGTGGCCCAGCCCACGACCATACTCACCACCAGCATCGCTCCGGCGGTGATGGCAATGCTCCACACATACGCCCACCACGTGTTCGTCCACCACAGCGGCAATGGCCAGCCGAACATCTCGCCGAGCAACGAGCTCAGCCCGTACGCGATGCCCGCCACCAGCCCGGCCACGCCCGAGCGCCGGTGCACACGCGTCATCGTGCCCATCAGGTAGATGGTGAACAGCGGGATCACGGCGACGCTGGTGATTCGCAGATAGAACGCCAGCATCCCCGCCTGAATGAAAGGCAGATAGCCGAACGACGCGGCGATGACCACCGGCGTCGCCCAGCGCGACACGAGCAGATAGTGAGAGTCGTCCTTGTTCTTGACGAAGAAGCGCGCATAGACGTCTCGCGTGAAGACGGCCGCCAGCGACGACCCGATCGAATCGTACGTCGAGATGCCGCCCGCGAGCACCCCGGCTACCACTACGCCCACCAGCCCCGGCGCAAGAAACTCCTGGACCAGCATCGGGTAGGCGCGGTCGACGGTTGCAAGGTCCGGGTAGACGGCGCGGGCGAGAATGCCCAACGTGATGTTGAACCACATGACGATCGCCGTCGCCACGCTCGCCACGAACGCCGCCATCTTCATGTCCCACTCCGAACGCGACGCCAGCAGCCGCATCGCCTGCGAGTGGTTGACGACGCAATACGCCGTCAGCACGACGACCCAACCGAAGACGATCAACCCCGCCGGCACGCCCGGCTCATGGCGTCCGCCGACGTGCAGCATGGAGTCGACCAGCGCCGGGTCGATCGAGCGAAAGCGTTCCTGCAGCCCGCTCCAGCCGCCGACCACGTTCCATACCGTGAGCCAAAGGATGGCCGATGCCGCGAACATCATCACCGACTGCATCGCATCGGTGACGGCCACCGACTTCAACCCGCCCATCGCAGTGTAGGCGGCTGCGGCGGCGGCGATAGCGCCCACCAGCCACCAAGCCGCCGCGTCCCAGCCCGTCAGAATCGAAAAGGTCAGATACAACGAGAAGGCGACGTTACCCAACACGTTTGTGCGGTACTGCAGTTGAATGAACGCGCTGAGCAGCCGCACCGACGGCCCAAACCGGTACTCCAAATACTCGGCGTTGGTGAACATGCCGCTGCGGTATAGCGGCAGGAAAACTACGTAGGCGACAATGAACCACCCGATCGGCAGGCCGAGCCACCACGTCGTGAGATTCGAAATACCGAAGGTGTACGCCCCGCCGACGATCGCCACGTAGTCGCCGCTGTCGACCGCCGTGGCGAACATCGACATCCCGACGATCCACCACGGCAGCCCCTTGGCCGCCAGAAACCAATCGAAGGTCTTGGTGGTGCCCCGCGAGATCCGCAGGCCGTAGACGACGATCGCCCCGTTGAGGACGATCAAGATGAGCCAGTCGAGCGGGGTCACGGAACCGCTGCTCCGTCGCGTTGATCGCTTGGTCCGATCAAGAGGTCAGAGTACTACACGCGCCGCGAGCGATCGAGAAGTGTCAGGCCCTGGAGAAGCGTCGAGCTACGATGTAGCTGCTTCCGTCGCGGTAATCTCTTCGAGGTGTTGCCGTGACGCGTGGAGATGCCGCTCGACCACCGCGTCAAACGGATCGTCGGGCGGAGCCTGCTCGATCAGATCGAAATGGTGGTAGTCATCGCGGCCGCGCGCGAGCACCGCCGGTTGCCGCCCCTCGATCTGTACTTGGCGAACCTCCGGTGTCACGTAGCGTGGCGCGTAACCGATGCGCTTGCGGTCGGAATCGTTGGCGTTCGAGCCGTGAATGATCTGTACATGGTGAAGCGACATCTCGCCGGGCTGCAACACGATGTCGACAACGTCGCGCTCGTCCACGTCCACTTGGATCTCTTGCCCGCGGCTGAGCAGGTTATCGTCCGCCCAGGTCTCTTTGTGTGGTTGAATCGGATCGGTGTGCGTGCCCGGTACCACCCGCATGCAGCCGTTCTCGGTCGTGCTCTCGGTCAGGGCGATCCACGCCGTGGTGACTTGCGTCGAGTTCAGCCCCCAGTAGGTACCGTCCTGGTGGAAGGTGATGAACCCCGGATCGTGCGCTTGCTTGGGGAAGACCGAGTCCGCCCAGCAAATGATATTCGGCCCGAGCACATCTTCCACCGCGTCTAGGACGGCTTGGTGCCGAACCAGGTCCCACGCCCATCGAAAGTTGAAACACAGTTGGCCCAACTCCGTTGCCTTCGGCTTGCCGCCCAAGGCCGTCTCGAGCTCTTCGTAGGCCGCCAGAAACCGGCGCACCTCTTGCACCGAGAGCACCGGAATCGGCGACACATAGCCGTCGCGGTGGTACTGTTCCACCTGTTGCTTGGCCAATCGTTTCGGCATGAGAACTGAATCGCCGGCGTCTCGTCCGGCGCCAGTCGCAACGACTGGAGGAGTTTCTACAGGCATTGTAGCGTCCGAGAAGCTGTAGTGCCGCCACCGAGAGGCCCTGCACCGGCGGCTGGGCAGCGACGCGGGAGCGGATCGAAGGCATCGCCGCTTCGAATATCGCTACGTGATTCCCACAGTTCCACAGCCCCGACGACAATTCTCTCCTCACCAAAGGGGCACTTCTACCGCTATCCAGGGGGACATTTCTATTGGGCCTTGACACGAGGGCTTTCTTCCGTTGCGGCATGGCCATCGGTAAACTACAATTACAGGACGCCGTAACGGCGGCCCGGTTTCGGTCGAAGTTGCCACGGACCGGGGGGCGTTCCCGGCTGCGTAGCTCACCGGGTGGTGTGCGTCATGTCGAATCAGAACCTACAGGACGGTTTCCTCAACAACGCTCGCAGAGAGCGCGTTCCGGTCACGATCTACCTAACGAGTGGCGTCAAGCTGTCGGGCCGCGTCAAAGGCTTCGATAAGTACTGCGTTGTTTTTGAAACCAACCATCAAGAGCAGCTCATCTTCAAGCATGCAATCTCTACGGTCGTGACTCCAAAACAACACGGCTCCGGACACGGGCCTGGGCACAGCGCAGCCGACAGCACCGGTTCTCACCGAAGCCCCGGTCCCGCGCCTACGAGGGTGCCCGGTGAAGCGGAAGCTCCGGCACCCGCCGCGCCTGCGGCACCCGCCGGGCCTGCGGCACCCGCCGGGCCTGCGACACCCGCTGCGCCTGCGACACACGCAACGCCGGCGCTGCCTCCGTCCGAGCCGTCTTGACGCCAGGCGGACATAAGTCCAATATGCACCTAGCTGAGTACAGCTCTTGAAGCAAAACACTTCCGCCCGCCATCCCGCCTCGATTCATACCGCGCCAGGTGGGCTGCATGCCACAGCGGCCTCGGGACCGGAAACCTGCGTCCTCGTCGGATTGAAGCTCAAGGACGATCGTTCGTCACACCGCTTGGGCGCAAGCGCCGCGTTAACCTATACGCCCGAAGAGTCGCTCGATGAGCTGGCCGAGTTGGCTTTGGGCGCCGGTGCTGAGGTCGCGGACGCCATCATTCAAACTCGTGAACGGCCGGATCCAGCGACGCTCATCGGCAGCGGCAAGGTGGCAGAGATTGGTGCCTGGGCCGAAGAACTCGATGTCGATCTGGTCTTGTTCGATCACGATCTCACCCCCACGCAGCAGCGCAACCTCGAGCGCGAACTCGACCGCCGTGTCATCGATCGCACGCAGCTAATCCTCGACATCTTCGCCAGACACGCCCGCACCCGGGAGGGCAAGCTTCAGATCGAGTTGGCGCAACTGAGTTACCTGCTGCCGCGGCTCACCGGGCGCGGCGTCGAGATGTCCCGGCTCGGCGGCGGCATCGGCACCCGCGGGCCCGGTGAGACGCGGCTCGAGACCGACCGCCGCCGCATCGCCCGGCGGATTGAAAAGCTCCAGTCCGACCTCGAATCGGTACGCACCAGCCGGCAGCTTCAGCGCAAGAAGAGGACGGCGGTGCCGTTGCTCACCGTCGCTTTGGTGGGCTACACCAATGCCGGCAAGTCGACCCTCTTCAACGCTCTTACGCACAGTGACGTCACGGCCGACGCTCGAATGTTCGCCACGCTAGATCCAACGATCCGGACGCTAGAACTGCCCTCGCGGCGGCGCTTGCTGCTTTCCGACACCGTCGGATTCATCCGCGGACTCCCACCGGGACTCATCAAGGCCTTCCGCGCCACGCTCGAGGAGGTCAGCGAGGCTGCCATGGTGCTGCATGTCGTCGATATCTCCTCCGAGCACCGTCATGATCAGATGGAGGAGGTCGTCAAAGTCCTCCGCGAGCTAGAAGCCCACCAAAAGCCGCAGCTTCTCGTGCTCAACAAAACCGACCGCGCCGGCGACGCTGAAGTGCGGGCGGCGGTGGCCAGTGAATCCGCCGCGGGCACAGCGGTCGAGGTAGTGGGGATCTCGGCGCGAGAGGGTAGCGGGCTGGCGTACCTCGTCGAGGCGATCGACCGCTGCCTGCCCGGAGAGGAGGTCATCACGCAGCGCTACCACTTCGGCCACACCGAAGGAGGCCGCATCTCATTCCTCTACGAGCATGCGCGCGTGGTCAAGCGTGCCGACACCGACAAGGGTGTTGACATCGTCGCCGAGACGCCGCTGTCTATCAGGGACCGCCTCTCAGAAAACGCCATCGAGCGGACGCGCTCTTGACCATCGTCGCGGGGGGGTAGGGGGTGTCGCGTGCTACGCCTGGCGCCGTTGTGGCCGGCTATAAAGCAATGTGCGGACGTTATGGGTCCGGTTGGGCCCCCGATTCCATCTCATGGATACCGAACAGATTGCCTTCAGGATCTCTGCAGTAAGCCTGATGGCCGATGCCGGGAATCGTCATTCTGGGCACGACAAGCTCGCCGCCGGCAGCGATTACCTTCGCCACATACTCGTCTACGGAAGGGACTTCGATCGTATTGATTGTGCGCGGCCAACCCTCCCGTCGGGGCATGATTGCGCCGTTGATGCCCGTTGGATCCTTGGGGCCGGTCGTAACCAGCCAGTAAGCTTGGGGTCCTTCCCACGTGTTGATTCCCAGTCGAAGATCTCTTGGTAGAAGGCGACCGTCTTCTCCGGGTCGTCGGCAGCCACCTCGAAGTGAATAACACGGTTCATGGTGATGCTCCGGTGCCGATCTACGGCTTTGCAAGAGAGTAGCGCACGACCTCTTCATCGTTGCGCGTGATGATATGCCGGTTCGCGTACGCGGGATGCGTCCAACTGATAGCCCCCAGCTCTCGACGGCGATTGACGAACGAGGTCGGCTTGATGATCTTCGTGCGGCTGATCTCGTGATAGCCTTCCGGCGAAAGCTTGGCGATGATCAACTCGCCGCGGTCGTTGCTGATGAAGTAGCGGTCGTGGTGCCGGACGATGTGCCCGGTGGACCAGCGGGCGTTCTCCTTGGTCGCGTCCATCGTTTCCCAGACCCGCTTGCCGGTCCTCGCATCCAAGCAACGTAACTGGCCGTAGCTGCAAATGCCGTAGATGTAATCGCCTTGAATGACCGGTGTGCTGACCAGCGAGTGAAGACCGTCGGTTTCGATTTCGCTCGTGCTGTTGCCCTTCCACACCAGGTCCGCGGACGGACGGCTCGGGCTCAGCTTGAGCATGCGCGAACCTTCATAGAAGGCGGTCACCAGCAGGCGATTGCGATCGAAGACGGGGGTCGCGACCGTCAGTCCGTGGTGCACCGAGAACGGCTGCTCCCAAAGGACGTCGCCCGTCGCGGGATCGAGCGACGTCACTGCCGCCGGGTGCCACATGATGAGTTGCCGCGACGCGCCGACCGAGATCAGAAGCGGTGCGTTGTAGCCCGGCTCCACATCAGAAGAGAGGGCTCGCCAGACTTCTTTGCCGGTCATCTTGTCGAAGGCTACGACCTTGGCGTTCGATTCGCCACCGACTAGCCCGATGAGGTGGTCCCCATCGACGAGCGGCGCGCCTGAGATGCCCCAGGTCGGCAGGTCCGCTCCGTAGTCCGCGGCGTAGTCTTTCTTCCAAAGGACTTTGCCCGTCTTGACGTTGAGGCAATGCAGCACTCCAGTGGCGCCAAGCACGTAGACGCGGTCCCCGTCGACGGTGGGCGTCGCGCGAGGCCCGTTGTCGTACGACATCCCGCTGTAGTCGGCTGCCCACTCGTGCTTCCACAGAACTTCGCCGCTCGTTTCGTCCAGGCAAAGCGCACGCTCGGTTCCGCGGCGCCCTTGGCGATCGACGATGTCGGTGAGGAAGACGCGGCCGTCAGCCACGGCAACGCCGGAATACCCCGCGCCGATCGGCGCTCGCCAGCTTGCGGTCAGGCCGGCTTCGGGAAACTTATCGACAATGCCGGTCTCCGCCCAAACACCCTGGCGGCCCTTGCCTCGCCACTCCGGCCAGTCGTTAGCGTGGACGTCCCCGGCCGCGAAGAGGGTGACCAATAAAGCGACCGACCAGATGAACGCAGAGCGAAACGGAAAGGAATCACGAGCCACGGCTTCCTCCGATGGGCCGACGATGCGGCCCTGGCGTTGATGAGAACCCATTCTAAGCCGATTCGGGAGTAACGGGCAGGCAGCGATCTGTTGAGGAACGTGATAGCAAAGCCGGGCGCAGGCGCTACTCAACGCTTGGGCTGCCAGCCAGCGGCTAAGCGACCGAAACCTGGCGGAGGAAGAGGGATTCGAACCCCCGAGCGAGTTACCCCGCTAACGGTTTTCAAGACCGCCGCCTTCAACCACTCGGCCATTCCTCCGTTCCCATTGTACCGGAGGCTCCAGCGATAACATCAGCCCGTTCGGTGTCCGCCGCACCGCCCGGCTTCACTGCTTCGATCAATGCCAAACCAACTCGTCTCCCGAGGAGGGAACGCTATAATGAAGCGGTCAATCTTCCGTCCGGTGAGGTGCGAGAGTGGTTGAATCGGGCGGTCTCGAAAACCGTTGAGCCTTCGCGGGCTCCGTGGGTTCGAATCCCACCCTCACCGCCACCTAAACTTCCTATAAATCAACTACTTGCACCAGTCTTCGTCTCGGTGTACGATAGATGTACGACAACCTCGGGAATGGAGACGGCTCGATGCTCACCCTCTATAGGCGCCACAGCCGAACCTGCAAACAAAAGGACCGGTACTACCGGCGGTGCCGCTGTGCGGTCTGGGTCGAAGGTACAACCGAAGACGGCGTCTACATACGGCGGTCTCTCAAGGTCAGGTCCTGGGAGCGGGGAGAAGGGCATTGTCAAGTTAACGCACGACAGCCTGAGACAGCCCCAAGATATGGGATATAAGGGCAAGCCTGAACGCTCCATATGGTGGCGTCCACCCGCGAAAATCAGTTAACTTGACAATACCACCGAAAGAGTGTTCAAGCAGATCAACAGCGCACACAATGTCACAGTACGATACATGGAGAGTCTTTCTGCGGAGGGCATTGTCAAGTTAACGACGCGAGGGCGGACTGGCCCGGAAGATCGTCCTAGGTTCCCCCTTCAGCAGGCACACGTCGCCGTTTGCCAGTCCGTGAACGTTCGGCCTTTCCGAGCTTCTCGATGATGCGGTAGTGCGAGATCGTGGTGCCGACCATGCCGGTCCGATTCTACCTCTTCGCGGATTGGTGTCGCGAACAACTGATCCCACAAATGATCCGCCGGTTGGACGCGGAATGCCTGACTCGGTGCCGGTTTGAGAGCTTGTGGTTCCCGAGAGGGGCGTCCCGACCAGGAATGGGTGGACGGAACCTGATTCGCGCCACCTAACGGCAAGCGGACGCTATGTCATTAGTTCTAAGGGACTTAGTCCTTCTGTCGAGTATTTAGAAAGACCTTCTGAGAGTCACGAAGCAGGTATGAAGTCCACCAGGCTCCGTTGGACTGTCGATGCTTGATTACTTGGAGCTGACGCTGCCCAGCCCAGGACGTGCGACGTTCAGGCGCTCCTAGGTGCGACGAATAATTGAAGTTTCAGGCTCTCAGGCAAGGATGTTCTTCACCGTCTGGCCGTGCACGTCGGTCAAGCGGTACTGGCGGCCTTGGAACTTGAACGTGAGCCGTTCGTGGTCGATGCCCAGGCAGTGGAGAATGGTGGCATTCAGGTCGTGCACATGCACCGGGTCCTTGACGATGTTGTAGGAGTAGTCGTCGGTCTCTCCGAAGCTGACGCCAGGCTTGATGCCTCCACCGGCCAGCCACATCGTGAAGCAGCGTCCGTGATGGTCTCGGCCGTAGTCCGTGTCGCTGAGTTTGCCCTGGCTGTAAGCGGTGCGACCGAACTCGCCGCCCCAGACGATCAACGTCTCCTCGAGCAGGCCCCGCCGCTTCAGATCGGTGATCAGAGCGGTGCAGGCGCGGTCGACGTCGTTGCACTGCAGCCTGATATCGCTGGGCAGGTTATAGTGCTGGTCCCAGCCTCGATGATAGAGCTGGATGAACCGTACGCCTCGCTCCGCCAACCGTCGAGCCAGCAGGCAATTGGCAGCAAAGGTTCCTCGGGTACGGGCCTGTTCGCCGTACAAGTCAAACGTCTGCGGCGTCTCGTCAGACAGGTCGGTCAACTGCGGTACGGACGTTTGCATGCGATAGGCCATTTCGTACTGTGCGATCCGGGTTTCGATCTCGGGATCGCGGTAAAGCTCGAATTGCTTCCGATTCAGCCTGACCAACCCCTCGAGCATGCTCACACGCGTGGCTGCGTCCAGCCCGGGAGGATTCGAAAGGTAGAGCACCGGATCGCCGCTCTTGCGGAAGTTGACACCCTGGTGGCTGGATGGCAGGAACGCCGTGCCCCAGAGTCGGGCGTAGAGGGGGTCTGCCGGGCGCGCCGCGCTGCCGCGTGAGATCAGCACGACGAAGGCCGGCAGATCGTCGTTCTCGCTGCCGATTCCGTAGCTCGTCCAGGCACCCAGGCTGGGACGGCCAGGCTGTTGGTGTCCGGTCTGCAGCAGTGTCACCGCCGGATCGTGGTTGATCGCCTCGGTGTTGAGCGACTTGACGAAACAGACTTCGTCGCACACCCTTGCGAGGTTTGGAAGCAGCTCGCTGATCCAAGCCCCGCTCCGGCCGTGCTGCTTGAACTCAAACTGTCTCGGCGCGGCAATCGGAAGTGATTCCTGGCCAGAGGTCATGCCGGTCAGCCGCTGGTTGCCGCGCACCGAATCGGGCAGTTCAGTGCCATTCCACTTCCACAGCGCCGGCTTGTAGTCGAACAGCTCCATCTGTGAGGGCCCACCGTGCATGAACAGGTAGATCACGCGTTTGGCTCGCGCCGGGAAATGCGCCGCGGGCATAGCACCCTTTCCCCGGCTGGGGCGGTTGGGAGGACCGGCAGCGAACAATTCCGGATTCAACAGTGACGCCAGCGCCACCGCTCCGATCCCGGTCGCTGATCGCCCAAGGAGCTGCCGGCGAGTCAAAGGTCCTAGAAGCTGTCGTGGGTCACTCATCAGTGCTTCGTGACCGTTTCGTCCAGGTTGAGTATCGTGCTCGCGACGGTCATCCAGGCCGCGTGCGCGGGGGTGTCAAGCGACGGATCGCGCGCAGACTCTCCCACGCCAAGCAGTCTCGCGGCTGCTTTCGTGTTCGCCTCGTACTTGGCACGCTGCTGGTGGAACACACCCAGCAGGATCTCGACTTCCTCTGGCAGAGGCGTCCGGGCGGTCGCCAGGCGGAAACCAAAGTGGATCCGGGCCTCCGCTGAGGTAGCCTGATTCATCATCCGCTGGGCCAGCGCGCGGGCCGCCTCAACGTAGGTGATGTCGTTCAGCATGGCCAGCGCCTGCAGAGGGGTGTTGGTGCGGGGTCGCCGGACCGTGCAGGTTTCGCGCGTGGGAGCGTCGAATGCCAACATTGACGGCGGCGGGCTCTGGCGCTTCCAGAAGGTGTAGAGACTCCGCCGGTAAAGCGCGGCTCCGTGATCCTGTGGGTAGGACAATGCACCGTCATAGGTGACAGCTTCCCAGAGTCCCTGCGGCTGATACGGTTTGACACTGGGGCCCCCGACCTGCTTAACCAGCAGCCCGCTCGTCGCCAGGGCGTTGTCACGGACCACTTCGGCGTCCAGTCGAAACCGCGGACCTCGTGCCAGCAGGCGGTTCTCCGGGTCGAGTTCGAGGAGGGGCGTAGCTGCAATCGACGACTGGCGATAGGTTGCCGAGGTGACGATCAATCGTTGGAGATGCTTCACGTCCCAACCACTCTCGATGAACTCGACGGCCAGCCAGTCGAGAAGGTCAGGATGGCTGGGCCATGCGCCTTGCGCTCCAAAGTCTTCGACCGTCTCCACGATGCCGGTGCCGAAATACTGCTGCCAGAAGCGATTGACCATGACGCGGGCCGTCAAGGGATGCGACGGATCGACCAACCACTGAGCGAATCCCAGCCGATTGACCGGTGCCCCTGGCGGCAGCGGCGGCAGCGCTGCGGGAACCCCGGCGGTGACCTTCTCTCCGGGCGAGTCGTATTGACCGCGCACCAGAAGATGTGTTTCCCGTGGCTCAGGCATCTCCTGCATGACCATCGTCGTAGGAACCTTGTCTTCCAATTCCTCCACTTGTGCACGCAGCTGGACTCCCTTGTCATGAACCGCCCGGAAGGGCCTTCCAGCCGAAGTAGTCAAGAAATGCCCACGAAGTTTCTTCTGCTGCTCGGATGAGCGCTTGTCGACCGGCAGCTCCACAAGGGCGCCGACAAGCTGATGGGTGACGAGGCGATTGGCTTCGTCAGCAGTCAGCGCGCGATCATAGACGCGCACGTCATCGATCAGTCCGGTGAACGCTGCGCTCGTGCTGCGGCGCCCAATCCTCAGCGGCTGCTGGGTCCGGATCGTTCCGGTCAAACTGTCGTGGCCGATTTTTAGGGTCTGAGCCTGCCCATTCAAATAGATCCTGACGCCTGAGGCCTTTGAGGAGCCGTTGTAAGTAACCAGGATGTGGTGCCACTGCTGCCTCGGTACGGAGGCGGATGTCGTCACCTGAATCGCATCGGTATTCCACTCATGGACGAGGTGGACGACCGCCTTGCCTTTTCGAAGCATCAGATCGAATCCGCGGAGGCCGTTGACATCGTCATTCTTCGAAAGGACACAGCTCGGACCACCCTTGGTCGGTTTGACCCAGGCACCGAATGAGAAGGCGTCGCTCCGGTCGAAATCCAGATCGGCGCCGACTTCAATGGCCGAATCGCCTTCCAGCTGCACCGCTCCGCCGAGCAGGCCGGGCGTAAACGTCGCGGCACCGGCATCCTCCTCCGGACCGTCCATCGGGAAATGTGCCACCAGACCGTCCGACGGCGGTTCAGGCAGATGGTCCTTGGCCGTCTGCTCCCAGCTAGACTGGGCCGCCTTGAGTTGTGGTTCGATCTTTGCGAGTTCTTGGCCGGCTACCTCGGCCTGCTCGCGTAGATTCTCCAAGCGTGCCGTGAATGCCTCATCAGGCACATGCAGGATCGGCGGCGAGTTTCCGACCTTCGTCTTGGTGCCCTTCTCCGGGACGTTGTTGAAGAAGGCCAGCAGTCGATAGAATTCCTTCTGCGAGATCGGGTCGAACTTGTGGTCATGGCAGCGAGCACAACCCGTGGTCAAGCCCAGCCAGACGGTCGAAGTGGTCTCAAGGCGATCGACCACGTAGTGAACGCGATACTCTTCGTCGATGACGCCGGTTTCCATCGTCGTCATGTGATTCCGACCGAATCCTGTGGCGATTCGCTGGTGGGTGGTTGGGTTGGGCAGCAGGTCACCAGCCAGTTGCTCGACGGTGAATTGATCAAAGGGCATATTGCGATTGAAGGTGTCGATGACCCAGTCACGCCATCGCCACATCGACCTTTCGCTGTCCCGGAAGAAGCCGTTGGTATCGGCAAACCTCGCCGCATCGAGCCAGTATCGTGCCAGGTGCTCGCCAAACGACTGGGAGTCGAGCAATCGATTGACGACCTTCAGATAGGCGTCAGGAGATTCGTCGGCGAGATAATTATCGAGCTCCTTCGGCGTCGGCGGAAGCCCCGTCAGGTCAAGCGTCACTCGACGCAGCAGAATGCCGCGATCCGCTTCCGGTGAGGACACGAGACCCTCACTCTCCAATCGGGCCAACACAAAATGATCGATCGGATTGCGTGGCCAGTCTGTGCGCCCGACCTCGGGTAATCCTGGGCGTTCCGGTGGTATGAAGGACCAGTGTCGCTCGTATTGGCCGCCCTGTTCGATCCAGCGCCGAATCAGCTCGATCTGTCCAGGTGAGATCTGCTTGGGGCTGTAGGGTGGCGGCATGCGCCTGAGCTCTTCAGTCGACGTGAGGCGCCTGTAGAGCTCGCTCTCCGTCGGGTTACCGGGGACGAGCACGCGATATCCGCCGCGGTCGCTCCGAACCGCCTCTTCCAGATCCAGTCGCAGGTCGGCCATTCGAGTGTTGGCATCGGGGCCATGACATTGGAAACAGGTATCAGAAAGAATCGGCCGAATGTGACGATTGAACGTCAGCGTCTCTTCCGGATCCTTTCCCGCCGCCCCACTGCTAGGCCAGAGAAAGCAAAGCAGCAGGCTGAGAAGAACCCTCGGACGGCACCGGAAGCGCTGCACTTTGCAGAGGCTGTAGAGACACATGACACTTCTGAAAGTCCTTTCTAACATGTTACCCCCGTGTCTAACCTAGCTTGCTCTTTTGGCGGATCGAGCCTGCGTCACTGTGGTTTCTACTCCATGCATCGTTGGTTTACCCATTCTACGCACACCCTCAACTGGCGTCTGCCGGAGATGCCGCCAATCCCCCTCGGGGTCGGCATATTCTCGAACGTAGACATCGGCCCCCGTCGGTTCTGTCCGCACGGAGACAAGACGCGACACTTTCGGCCATAACTGCGGAAGGGCCGGATCGCCGCCAACGATTTGTTCGGCCTCTTCGGCCAAGCGGTACGCGGCCCGCGAAACCGCGGCCGGTTCCCAGGCGGCTCCGCGCCGCCAATCGCACTGACAGACGCTATCGCGGCAATGGAACAGACCAGACCTCGAACCACATCTGCAAGCCCATGGCTCACGCTCGGAGTGATCTTGTTTTGAGAGACGACCTGGCTGACCATGCCGGTCCAATTCTACCGCTATGCGGATTGCTGGCGGGAACAACCGATGTCACAAGCTATCCGCCGAGATCCCCCGCAGTGCAGTCATCACCCACGATTCAACCAACTGTCACGGGGAACTCACTCGTCCAGAACCTTAATGCGGATGTTGCGGAACCGGACGCGGTTGCCTGCGCGCCAGAGCTTCACGTGTCTGACATCGGGATGGACCTGAAGCGCTATGCCGCCGCGCCTCCCCACCCCTTTCGTGGTCGTTTCGGTGTGCTGGAAGTCAGTAATCAGACGCCCGTTCAGTCGGACTCGGATGAGCGCTGGTTCGCCTTTCATCAGAATCTCTATATGGTTCCACCCATCTTTATGAAACGCCTTTTCGCCCAGCGGATTGGGAAAGACCATGCGTTGCGTCCAAGGAAGATAGATGGCCCCAATGTCCCCCTTGGGGCGCAGGTCCAGCGTTACCTGATGGCTCTTACCGTCCTTGCCGACGCGGAGGAAGATGCCGCTGTCGACGGGATCATCGAGCCGCGCATCCAGTCTCAAAACGAAGTCGCCGAAGGTGCGGTCGCTGACCAGGAATCCGCCTCTGCCCGGCGGATACTGAAAGCCCGTGATGGCGCCGTCGATCACCTCCCAGCGGCCGCCGACATGTTCCGTCGGCAGACCCAGGTGCTTCCGCCAGCCGTTGAGGGTTTGCCCGTCAAAGAGACTTTCGAAGCCCGATTCTATTGCCTGGCCGCGGGCGGTTTCCAATCCTGTCGTTGTCCCTGAGCTTCCCAAAAACGTAAGGACCAAAGTCTGGAACAACCACCGTTGGCGCCTGCCTTTGACCTGACTGACCATGCCAGTCCAATTCTACCGCTATGCGGATTGTTGGCGGGAACAACCGATGTCATGAACAGACCGTTTTTTTTCGGCCAGCGTCCTGCCACTACACGATGTCGTGCGCGCGGACGCCGCGAGGAAGAGCTTCATGCCGAACGTGCCTTTCGGCCCCCACGACGCGAAGCGTGTGGGGCAGCTACGGGATGCCGAGACGGAAGCCGAGGAGCGGCTGGATGCATTGAGGCGCGAGCAGACCGAGCACTTCGCGACGCACCACTAGCCCTCGTCTGAGGTGCGACGTCTGACGAACCTCCACCCGGTCGTTGCGCCGCCCGCTGAACCGAGCTATGCTGCGCTCGGGATGCGAGTTCGACTGCACCGCTGCGCCGTCGCGATTCTTCTGGTCATCGTGGTGGCAACTCTCGCCTGTCAACCCTCTGTTGACGCGCTAAGAATTAAAGCCGAGCAGGGAGACGCGGACGCTCAGTACAACGTCTACGCCAACAAGCTCGTGAAGATCGAAGACCCGCAGCCGATCCTGGCCGACTACCCCGAGTTCGTGCAGCCGGTGAAGGACCTGGTGCACTACGAAGCCCCGCCGCTGGTGGTCGACGAAGACGCCGACCTGGATGTCCGCGCGTGGCGGTGGTCGTACAACGCGCGAGGGATCATTGAGATCCCCAATCGACTGAAGGCCTACGACACCGCGTTGATCGTGGTCCACCCCTGGGGCATCGACGACGGGCAGGGCTGGCGTACGCCCGAACCGGCCGGCGCGGCCGACTTTTGCACTCCGGCCAAAAACGCCTTTTCCCACGAACATGTCCAGCGCGTGCTGAATCCCCTGTTGCAGCGCCTGCGGCCGAAGATGGGACTGGTCCTGCACAGTGAGCCGGGCGGTGAAGACGAGATCCGCAAAAAGCTGTATCGTTCAGTCCGCGGCCGGCCCACAGACAAGCAGCGGGCCGAGGGCCAAAAGGAACTGGAGGCCAAGCTGAAGGGGTTCAATTACAATGCCGGTTCCGTCCCGGAAGAATTAGCCGTTTCCAAGGACCTGCCGGTGGTCGACTATTTCCGCCAGTTCCGCGGGCTGGATCCGGGACCCGATTACAACGGCGCGGGCTACTGGCGGTTGCCCATCCCCGTACTGAAGACACTCGATACCTCTCCGAACGACGTCGTGATCTACGATGCCGAAGGCTACGAAGTCCTCCGCGACTTCCTCAAGAAACACAAGATTCGCCACGTGCTGCTGACTGGGTACTGTACCGACATGTGCTTCAAGGGAACCACGGCCGGATACGTGAATTTGCGCAAGGATTTTAACGTGTTCCTCGTCGGCGACGCGACGCTGGCGACGTTCCCGGCCAATTCCACGCCCGCGTACGCCACCAATGCCGCACTTTCACTGGCCGCGATCGACAACCTGGTGACGCAGGTGTCGTGGATCAAGATTACGGAGTAGCTCGCTTGTGGCTGATATGGCCTGGAATGAGGTGGAGAAGAGTTTGAAAGTTCTGTGACTGGCAAGAGGAGGTTGCGGCTATGATTGCTAGGTGGACCGGGAACCAGCCGTACAACGGCTGGACTCGTTGACATCAAGCCGCGTGAAGGCGACTAGCGGTAGGGAGGAGTCGAGGTGGGGGATCTGCGTGACCCGTAGGCAATTGATGGTCACGAGAAGCCTGTGCCGCTTTCCGATGCCGGTCTGTTAAGCGGACAGGTGCGGTCGATAGGTGTTGAGAGACAGCTTCTCGTTGAGCAATCAGCCGCCGGATTCCTCGCGACCCAGACTCCAGAGGGCCCCAAAGCTAGCCCTTCAGGCCGCTAGCGGGAATCTCGGCGGGTGGTTTGTGGGATCGGTTGTTCACGCCACCTAAGTTTTCAAGGTAGAATCGGACCGTCGTGATCGGTCAAACCATCTCGCACTACCGCATCACCGAGAAGCTCGGTGAGGGCGGTATGGGCGTCGTCTACAAGGCCGAGGACACCAGCTGGAACGCCCCGTCGCTCTCAAGTTCCTGGCCGCGCACGCCGTCGAGGACTGGGAACATAAAGCCCAGTGAGCGGCTCCGCTATCAGGCAGTGGGGCGCTCTGACGGAGGTTGAAAGATGAGGCATCTCACTCGCAGAAGGCTTCTTGGCCAGACGGCCGCATTGCCGTTCGGCTTGGCTCTGTCGACCGATGCTTCAGCTCAGCGCGCATCAGCAACCGGTTACGCGAGCATGATTGTCACCGGTGCAAGGGTCCTGACGATGACTTCGGCTGAAGCAGTTGCAGAGGCAATTGCAGTCCGTGGAGATCGCATTCTTGCCGTCGGTGCCGACGACGATATCCAAAGCCTCGCGAACTCCAGCACGAAACGAATCGATGGGCGAGGCCTGACTGTTACTCCGGGATTCATCGATGCGCATAGCCATCCGCTATTGGCACAGGAGGTGCTGGGGGTCAACGTCAACCTTCGCCGCATTGCGGACGTCAAGGACGCTCTTGCGGGTAAGGCCGCTCAGACACCGCCGGGCCAGTGGGTTCTTGGAGTCCTCTATGACGATACGAAGTTCGAGGATGAACGGCCCCTCAACCGAAACGACATCGATGAGGTCGCGAAAGATCACCCGGTCTTTGTTGCTCATCGGGGCGGGCACACTGCGGTGGTCAACTCGAGGGCGTTCGAGGTGGCAGACGTCACGATGGATACCCCGGATCCTGTTGGCGGTAAGTTCTACCGCGAGGGCGGAGAGTTTACCGGAAAGGTGGCTGAGCATGCGCTCGATGTGTTCCGCAAAGCCGGCGACTGGCCGGTCATGGATCGCAGGACCCGCCGAGAAAGTGCGCGCATATCCCTGCAATCCATGGCGGCGGCGGGGCTGACGTCAACGACCGATGCGCTGGGCGGTCACGATGACTTGATCGCGTATCAGGATACGCGGGCCGCCGGCGAACTCCCGGTGCGCATCTCATTCATGCCCTACGGTGGAAGCAAATATGCAGGCAGAGCCAACAAGGTCTACGAGGGCCTCAAGCAAGCCGGTATTCGTTCCGGGTTCGGAGATGACATGATTCGCATCGGAGCCGTCAAGTTCGTGGCAGACGGGTCCGCTTCGGAACGAACGATGAGGATGAGCACGCCCTACGCGGGGCGGCCAGAGGACTACGGCATCCTGACGATGACGCAGGAGGAGATAGACGAAGCGGTGGATGATGCGGTCGCCTATGGCTTCCGCGTCGCGATTCATGCGAACGGCGACACCACGATAGGAATGGTCTTGAACGCCTACGAGCGCGTGCTCAAGGACCGCAAAGGCGAGAATCCCAGATTCCGGATTGAGCACTGCTCGCTAGTCAACGATTCGTTGCTTAAGCGCATCAAAGCCGCAGGCGTTGTACCGACGCCGTTCTACACGTATGCTCACTTCCACGGCAACAAATGGACCGAATACGGTGCGGAGAAGATGGAGAGGATGTTTGCGCACCGGTCATTCCTCGATGCCGGCATCCCCGTAGCGCCCGCCTCCGACTACACCCCGGGACCGTTCGAGCCCATGATGGCGATCCAAAGCATGGTGACCCGCAAGGATGTGAAAAGTCGAGTATGGGGTCCGAACCAACGCATCTCGGTAACCCAAGCAATGCGAATCTGCACCGTGCATGGCGCTTACGCTTCCTTCGAAGAGAAGAGCAAGGGTACGCTCGCCCCGGGTAAGCTTGCGGATTTCGTACTCCTCGAGAAAGACCCGCACGATGTGAACCCGGATGAGATCAAGGACATCAAGATCATTCGCACAGTAATGGGCGGCAACACTCTCTTCGAAGCCTGACGTCCCCGCCAAAGTAGATGGATTTGTCGCCCACGACCACAAAGGTGGTTAACCGTAAGAATCAAAAGGACTTTAGTCTCCAATTGACGGATTCGTGTCGGTAAAATCAGAGTGTTGTATCGCAGGCGCCGGGAGCAGAGAGGGTCGACCCCACGCTGAAGTAAGCGCTTGCGATACAACGATTTGAAGGCAGCGGCCCTATTTGGCAGGGCAATTGCTCTTCTGGGGTTTGTATCCCAACTCGTTCTGCGCGGTGCGGTGTCGTCGGCCCGCGAAGATGGACAGGGGGACGGTAGCTGCTCCAAGTTTGATCGACCGCATCAGCAGTTGCCCTGCCAAATCCTACCACGCGAAGCGTCCGCCGCGCAGCGGCTGCGTTCAAATCGGCATCGCACCAGCTAACGGCTGATGAGGTCCTGGCCTAACCCTCAGCGGAATCGAAAGCTGGGCCGAATCAGCGCCCTGTCACTGGTATGAAAGCCATAAGCCATCGGCCCCAAGACCATCGCCACAAGCCACCAGCCAACCAGAAGGGAAACTCATGACCCATCGCCCACTGATTCCACCCAGAGCCATTGGCTGGCTGACCGCCTGCCTCTTCACAGCCATCCTGGGCCCGGCTGCGGACGATGCGCTGGCTGAGGCTCCAGCTCACCCACGGTTGTACCTGACCGCCCAGAACCTGCCCGCCGTGCGTGCTGCCCGAGGGGAAGGAGTGCGGAAACGGATCTGGGAGAATATCGAGCGGTCGGCCGAAGAATGCATGACAATCGAGCCGATTCAGGAGTGGATCGCGCCGGTCACGCCCGACCCCAACTACGAGAACCTGTACGACCGCTTCTACACCATGATGCGGGATATGGCGGTCACGGAGCACCTGGCATTCGCCTATGCGATCAGCGGCGACGAGCGGTACGGCGACCGGGCCCGCGATTGGGTGCTGCAGACCTGCCGCGTGTGGAAAAACGAAACCACTATCCCGCTCAACGGCGGTACGGCCTACGCCGTTAACCGTTTTCTCAAAGGGGCGGCGGTCGGCTACGACCTGGCCTACGACCGCTTCAGCCCGGCCGAACGGGACGAGGTTCGTGAAGCGATGACAGCGATCGGTCAGAAGTACTACACCGAGTACTTCAGCACGCCCCGCATCTCGGGGCCCGGTTTTCATACGCACCACGCGATTGTCGAGTACGGTTCGTTCGGCGTGGTGGCCCTGGCTCTGCTGGACGATGTGCCGGAAGCCCGGGTCTGGCTGGACCACACGATCAAAAAGTTCAGAGAGCACCTGCTGCCCAAAGGCCTTGCAGTGGACGGTGCACAGGTCGAAGGGTCCACCTTCTGGGCGTCGACGATGCAGTACCGGTTGTTCTTTATGGATGCGCTGCGTCGTGTCACTGGGGAGGACCTGTTCGAAGACTATGGCAAATTCCTGAATGCCGACCTGGCCCTGGCGTCGGTGGCGGCGGAAAAGCACCCCGGCTACAACCGCATCGACGAGACCGTGGTGCTGGAACCCTCCTACGGCCAGCTCGATTATTACTCCCCCGTGCTGCTCCGCCTGGCTCGGGAGCAGCGTCGGCCGATCTTCCAGCACTTGGCCCTGTGGGATCACGCCCTGGGCCTGGTGCAGCCGAGTCGTTACTTGACTCCCACCACGAAGATTCCTCTCTGGTTCGCCCACGGCGGTTACGCCTACCTGTGGTACGACGAGAGTGTTTCCCCGGCGGGCGCCGGTGCCCCGCTGTCGTACCACTTTCCGTCCGTCAACGAGGCCTACATCCGCGGTTCCTGGGAGCCCGGCGACCTGTTGGCCGCAATCAGTGCGAAGCGCGGCCTGGTGCTGCACGCCGGTGGCAGACCGGTGCTAATCGAACGTCGCGGTCGTGGGTGGCAGCAATCGTTGGGCGCGCTGAGCATCGCGGCGCCACAGGACGACGAGAAGAGGGCCGCTATCGCTTGCGCAGGGGACTCCGGACAGTCGATGCGTATCGAGATCGACCGCGCCGCCAGGCGGATGGTGGTCCGCCGCCACTCGGATACGGATTGGCTCTGGTGGTGCCAGGGGGATCCGAAGCGCAACGGAAACTCGCTGCGGTGGAGTGACGGTACGACGCTGAAGGTGACCACGGGCAAGTTCTCCGCTCTGGACCCCGTCGGTCACCGGAACGAAATCCGCGTCGGCCTGGGAAAGTTACCGGTGTTGGATCCGGCCAAGGCCAAGTTTCCCCTGGCGACGATTCATCCCGACGACGGTCAAATCGTCATCGAAGTTCATCCGTCCTCGCGTGATGACCTACGACCGCGCGGGCCGTGATCTTGCGGCCATGGGGCAAGCCAAAGGCACGCCCTCATCCCAGACCGAGAATGCGGCGAGCGTTGTCTCGGGCGATCTTCTGCTGGGTTTCCCCGGGCAGCGGAAACTCGTCGAACAGTTGAAACTGGGCGAAGTTGGATTGCTTCAGGTCGTAATAGTCGGCGCCGAACAACAAGCGGTCGGCTCGGCGTTCCAGAAACGCCTGGCCGAACTCGCGGTCCCGCAGCACCGCATGGGCTCCGCTGGACGACAGGTCGCCATACAGGTTCCCGAAGCGGTCCATCAGTGCGTCGATCGCTCCGCCGGGTGCAACCGGCCCTCGGGGGTAGCCCACGTGTAAATCGGCCTGCTGCAGGCCGCCGGCAATCGAGGCCCACCAGCCCTTGCCGTGCCCAATCACGACCAGCTCGGCGAAAGCCTCCAGCACCTTCGCCAGCCCGGGCAACCCTGGCCGGTCCATGTTCGCTCGATTATCCAAATGAAACAGCACCGGGAGCCCGGTTTCGCTGCACGCCTCGTAGAGCCTCATGTTCAACGGGTCATCAACCGCCAGCATGGCTTTGTGTTCACCGAATCCGAGCGCCCCAGCCTCACGGAAACGCTTCAGCATATCCACCAACCGTTGTTTGGTCGTCAGATGCGTGACCAGCCGCCGCGGATCGATCGCGCAGAAGGGAATCAGCCGATCACGAAACGGGCGTGTCTCCTGCAACACGTACTCCGTGGTGATCGGGTACCAAAATCCCTCGGGCGATACTAGCGGCAGGACCACGGCCTGGGCGATGTCATGCGCGTCCATCCAGCGGATCATGTGCCGGGCGGTCACCGGGCCTCGTTCCTTTCCGAACCAGGCCTGTGTCAGGTGCACATGCATGTCGATATAGCGGCCTTGGGGCGCCGTCGAGTCATCGGCCGCGGCGCGCGGTGGAACGTGCCCGGCCAACGTCCCGGCGCCGAAGGCCAGCGATGCCGTGGTGAATTGTCGGCGAGTTACCATGCCGTGGTGAATTGTCGGCGAGTCATGTGTTGGGTCATGAGCCCTGGGTCGGTGAGTAGGGAACTTGATGTCAAAGCCAAGATGAACACGGACGACGGACCGTCCGAAACGATTGGTTGGCGCGTCGCTGTGGTGCTGCTATATTACGCGGTTCGCGAAAACTACTACGCCGGAAAGTGGGGGTCACTCAAAGCAGGTAGCCGCAATCGCAATGTACCGATCCCACCTGCCTGACCAGGTGGCTGATCGTCTGGCTGAGCGATGGCCGGACCGGCGGGTCTCTCAACAGGCCTTCACACCGACGGATTGATGGACGGACCCGGATATACCAGCAGTTATCTGTAATCCGTCGAGAAGCGCTTTGTTGGTAATCACTTACAACGCTCCAGCGCAGTGTTCCGCACGTGTTCAGATGCCACTACACGCGACGCAGAAGACCCGGTCGGTAAGGCCAGATCAACCCTTAGCACGTATTACCAGGCAAAAGGAATAGTCTTCGCTCCTCGCGGACTTCTCGGACGCGTGACCAGGTGCGCCATCTTACTCTTCATAGCGGCGGATATTGGAGATTCGTATCTCCCCAATCTGACCAAAGAAGTTGCCCGGACCCAGCCAATTGAACTCGCCGCCGTAGCGGGCATAGCCGGAGAGGCGAGCGCCGACGCTGAATTGCGCATCATGGCGTCGATTGTTGATCAGCTTGCGGCCGTTCGGACTGTTGATTTGCCAGATGAGCCGACCGTCCAGGAATAGTTGATGGAGGTCGTCCGCGTAGCTATACTGCCAGGCGATGTGGTGCCAGCGGGTATCGTGAATTCCCACGTTCTTGCGGTCGGCCACGATGCCCTGCGGCTTTGACCACGGATGCAGGTTCTCGAGCGCCTGGTCCGGCTCGGCGCCAAAGAAGTGTACGCCCGGCGCCAAGCTGCCATCGGGGGAGTTTTGGCTTGACAGGTAGAGTTCCCACACGCCGCGTTGGCTGTTGTCATAGGTTCCGCAGACATGACCAAAGTCGAACTTGCGTCCGTAGCCATCGACCGGCCCGCCCGGGCGCACCCAAGCCTCGACCGTCCAACCGGTCTTCGACGTTCGCAGGTCAAGCTTGTCGCTGTGCTGCGGTCCGACATAGCCCCCTTCACCACCGCCAATGAAGTAGGGATAGCGTCCCCAGCCGGCACGGGGCAGGCGCGTGTCGCTCTTGAGGTTGGCCCACGTCAAGGTCAGTTCTTCATCGCCCTTCAGATCCGGGATCAATCTGCTGCCAGGCGCCTGCCAGTTCCATAGGGCGACGGTGTGCTCGTCGGGCCCAAGATGTCGCAGTGCTTTGGGGACTACCTTCAGCGTGAGGTCCCGGTATGCCGTTCCGCTTTTGTCGCTGGCTTCGAACTGCAAACGGGTGTTGGTGACTGCCGCGGGGACGCCGGAGATCTCGCCGGCCGTTTCATTGAAGCGCATCCCTTCCGGCAAGGCACCCTTGCGGATCTTCCACCGCACCGGGTCCCTCATGCGCCTGGTAGACAGACTCTGCCGATACATGGATCCCGCGAAGGCCAAGGGGATTGAATCTTCGGCGATGCTTCCCGGCCGAACCGAAAGGGTGAATGCATGTTTGTCGGTCTGGCCGCTGCCGGCGTCGGTCGCCTGAACCGTGAGCTTCGCGTCGCTGATGACCTCCGTCGGAGTTCCGTGCAAGACGCCGCGGTCTCGATCGAACACGAGACCGGGCGGCAACTCGCCTTCCGCCAGCCTCCACGTCACCTTGCCGCGGGCTGCATCGGTTGACAGGCCAATCCTGTAAGGCAGATTGAGGCCGGCCTCAGGCAACTCGCGCCGGACGATCGCGAGACCCTCGGCCACCGGATAGCGCATGATGCTGGATATACGCAGTTCGTCGATCTCCCCTTCAAAGTTCCCGTAATTGGTCAGCCGCAGGCGGGCGATATCGAAGTGGCTGGGCGCGTCCTGGGAGTGCAGGAAGCCTCCCACTGTGAAGGGAAGATCACACCGTGGAGCGTCGTTGATAACGGTTCGTCCGTCAGGCCGCTTTTCCTGATAGATCAGCTTCCCGTCGATGAACATGAAGTGCATCTGGTCTTCGAAGCGAAATTGCCACGCCACATGATGCCACTGATCGTCGTCGATCACGGACGTCGTGTTGGAGATCCCGATTTGATTCACGTCATGGCCGGGCGCCCGTGAATACGACCCCATAAACCGTGCATGGGGGACGACCCCACGATCGGTCACGAAGACGCGATTCACCCTTGGGGCGATTAGGCAGAAATTCCAGCCTGCGCGCACCCCGGGAGTCATCCCCACGCCCTCATCATCCGTGCCACAGATATTGCGGTATCCTTTCTGCTCCGTTCCCCCGGTATGCCGCACCCAGGCTTCGATCGTCCACTCTTTTTTGCAGCCGCGCAGCTCCAGCTTGTCGTTGTTGATCGGGCCGACCAGGACGTTGGGGTCGTCGTCGCGTCGCAGAAAGCGGGCCGATGTCCCGAAGCCTTCATGCCTTTCCCACAAGGCCTGCTTGTTGGCGCGCAAAGTCAGCTCGCGGTCGCCGCCGGCATCGTGAGTCTCGTTGCCCTCGCCCTCGTCAAAGTGATAGAGGACCACGGTGTGTCTGTCGGGCGTGAGGGGTTTAGTCCATTCCCCGCCAGGTGCGGATTGCGCGAGGGCGTCGGCCGGGCTGAAACACAAAAGCAGAGTGAGGTAGATAACGCTACTGATGGTCTGTCGTTTCGCGATGGCCATTTGGCACCACTCAGCTTGGCGGTTCGGAATCAGCCGTCGGAGCCTCTTAGATCGGCCTAGTGTCGTGGGCAAAACCATCTCCGGACGCCGTTCCTTTCCCAGGCTGCTACTCGGCTGTCAGTCGCCGAAACGGTACGAGTACAGGTCGGTGTCTTTCAGCACGAACCGCAGGCGGACTGGCTTCCCTGCAAGAGAATCCACGTCGGCTCCACTAGTCCAAGTGTAGGGTTCGGCGATGGCGTCCCCATAGAGTTCCGGCGCGTCGGCCAAGGCGAAACCGGGGATGGGCTTGCCGTTGATCTCTTGGACCTCGACGCGGACGCTGCCCGACGCCGATGTGGCGTAGTTGAGAATCAGGCGCCTGCCTTCGAACAGCAACGGCTTCGTGACCAATTCGCCGCCTTCGTACCCGGCGTGAGCGGAGGCGATGCCATCAAGCCTGAATACCCCGCGGCGCATGTGCGCCGTGTCGAAGCCGTAATGCTGGCTGTAGTAGAGCGACATCTCATCGGAAGCGGTTTGATGCAAACCCCATGCGGGCATCGACGAGCGGTCGCCCCAGTTGCGCTCGTCGCGGCCGGGTCGAATCAGGGCTTGCATAAACGTACGGTCGAAATGAAGACCGTCGCGGCTGCTCAGCACGACGGCTTCGGAGATGCCCTTCTTGTGGTGCCAATCGAGCCGCTTGCGTTGCGGGTTGAATCGCTTGGGGAACGCAAAGTAGTAGTGCGGTGCACGGAAGTAGAGCAGAGTGGCGTTGGTGTAGAAATGCTCGGGTGGCGTGTCGCCCAACTCAATCGGCGTGGTCGGCGACCAGTGGCGAAAGTCGTCGGACTCGGCCCGTGCGATGGCGCGTACGCCGCGATGACTTATGCGGAAGTAAGCGACGTACTTATTTCGGTTAGGATCCCAGAAAGCCAGGTTCTGCGAATCGAACTTACCGTCGGTGATCACCGGCTCGTCGCCCACGGTCCGCCAGTGGATGCCGTCGGCGGAGACGAAACCCCATAACCTGTTCCTCGGGTTCAAGCCCCTGCCTACGGCCTTGTAGCGTTCACTGGGCGGCACGCCAGGATGGGCGTCCACAAACGGAGTGAAGTTGTGGCGTCCGATGCCGTTCCAAAGAATGTTGTTGCGCTTGGAGCCTTGCCACTCGACGAGGCCGAGGTCGGGCTTCACCCAGTGAATGCCGTCGAGGCTCTCCGCATAGCAGACTTGGTCAGGTCCATCGATGGCCGGCCACCCACGGTAGTACATGCGATAGCGGTCGCCGTCCTTGAGGACGGTGACGTAGGCGGAGTGCGACCCCTCCCAGGGTTTGTCGAACCGGAGAGCGACTTCGGCGCGCCGCGGCGGATGCAGTTGCAGGCGCACGCCACGCATCGTTTCGATGCGGTGCTGATCGACGAACAGCTCGAGTCGATTAGCGATGTCGACTGCCGCTGGTTGCGCGAGCACAGAACCCAAAAAGGCCAGCATTGCGGCTGCTGCTAGCGTGACGAGCACGAGCGAGATCGCTTGCAGTTCCCTGAACACACCCGCACCATGGTTCTGCATCTGGGCAACCTCTTTCACTTGTGAGTCATCACGTTTCCGGTCGACCCGAGAGGGCCGGGTCCCGACGTCGAACGTTGGGCCATTTCGATTCCAGTCTTCTCTCAACCTGGGATACAGGGCACGGTGCTACGCCGATGCAGCCAGATAACCATCGAGCTTCTGTTTCGAATCCCGTAAATACTCAGGCATCTTGTCGCCTTCGCCACCGATCTCGAAGATGAGCACACCGGGATATCGGATTCTTCGGAGCGCCGAAAGGAGCTGCGGGTAATCGATGAAGTTGTGGACGAGCGGCTTGTGTTCGTTCCAGGTGTGCGGCTCGATGTCGTGGACGTGGAGGTGGAACAGCTTGTCGCCGAGCGCCTCAACGATCTTCACATTGACGTCGTTGTAGGCCTTGATGCCTTCCGGCGTGCCGTATTCCTCGGGCTTGATGTGTGAAAGCTCCTCGAAGCGGGACTGGTGCCCGACGTCGAGGGTCACGCCGACATTGTCGTGGTTGATCTCTTCGATGAATCGGACGAGGCCCGGAATCGATGGGGGCACGCTGGTTTCGCAGGCGATCTGAAATCCGCGGTCGGCGGCCATCGACCCCCACTTCCGCGTGCGCTCGATCACTGTCTGCCGATTCTCTTCCAGCTTCGTGCCACGGGGCTGCGGGTGCAGTACCGCAACTTTGGCGCCCATGAACCCGGTGGCCTCGATGCTGATCTCGAGGTCCGCAACGGCGTCGTCTTCATCTGGGAGCATGTAGGATCCCGAAAAGGGCAGGTGCACCGTTACTTGGTCAAACGGCATGAGCGCCGCTCGAATCTTCTCTTTCTGCTCGTCTGTGAGCTCATCAAAGCGGAAACCGGGGTGTTGGTCCGGGGTAGCTTCAAGGCGTCCCAAGACGAGGAGGACTTCGAGGGACCGGAATCCGAGGCCTCGCACGATATCGATCGCCTCAAAGAAACCCGCGCCCTGAATGGCGGTGTTTGCGCCGACGATGTGGGGCACGAATTCGAACGGCGACTGGTCGGAGGCCGGTTGCGGTTGGCTGCATCCGACGAGAGACGCCGTCGCCCACCCTCCGGCGAAAGAGAGAAAAGCACGTCGGTTGAGCGGAGTCTTGTAGGCAACATCCATGCCGCCCTCTCCGAGCTTCTCGACAACGCGGTAGTGGCTGACGGTGGTGCCTATCAAGTGCCGACCCTGACCCTAGCGGATTGTACCGCCGCATAGCTGTCGGGAACAACCGATGTCACTCGGAATCGGCCCAGAGCCTCGGCAGGCCACTGAGGGGACTCGATCACACCGCGCTGGAGGAAAGACTCACCGATGCCCTTGCCACGGTCACCCCGCAGAACGTCCAAGCCTGCTTCCGTCATTGCGGCTACGGACCATGAAACCTATGAAAATGCTCTAGCCGAACCAGATGGGACTGGTCCAACCCTGATGTCCGTCTTGCTGTCGGGCGCGGACGAGGTAGAAAGCGCTGGCCGAACTCTCGTCGTCCTTGGCCTGCGTGGTGAATTGACTTCCCGTCGGCGTCCACGTCTGGAGAGTCCGTCCGTCGCGCAATAATTCGACCCGATCGAGCGGGCCGGCCGCGTCGACCTCTACGCTAAACACCCGCCGCGCGTCGATGGGCAACTCAGCCCCCAACGGTTGGCCGTTGCTCTGGAAATTCATGAACATGCGCGTACCGCTTGTCGCAAACGTGCGTCGGGCGACTACCGCGTCCAACAGCGCGTCGGCCGTCAGCGCGTCAGCGTAGACGCCAGTGAACCCGGCCGCCATCGGCAGATGAGGCTCCGCAAAGGGGTTGCCAGGCATGGAATCGTGCGTATCGCTCGTGCCGGCCAGAGCAAATCTCTTTCCCTGCCGCATGAGCTCAAAGATTCGCTCTTCCTCGCGAGCGGGTTGCCTTAGATTCTTCTGGTAGATCTCGGCCAGCACTTCCTTGTCGTAGTGCCGCGTGTGAAAGTGTCCCGTGACCACGCCGCCAAATCGCTCGATCGTCTCGTAAAACTCCGGCAACGTCTTGCACACGACCGTCTCGGGGTGGAGCCGGCTTTGGTGAAACGGATCTTGAGCGGGCGGACGACTGTCGCAGAAAATGGGCGGCACCTTGTCAGGATCGCGGAACAACACGCACCGATGGCTGTCATCCGGCGGCGTTCCGCATTCAAAGCCCGCCAGCGCCACGAACTTGCCCCGCTCGGTATGTCGCCGGCGGCGTCTTTGACTTGCTGCCAGACGTCCTCGACGCACGTGCCGTAGCTGAACCAGAACGGCGCACAGAAATCGAGTTTGGCCACATTCTTCGCGTACCGGTAATAGTCGTCGAGCGGCCGCTGGTTGAAGACCATGCCGTGGAACTCGCCCCAGAAGACTCCCGGCCTGCGACGGAGACTCGACGCTGCGACGGGGGCGTATTTTCCCGTCACGCGCAGCGAATGGATCAAGGTCTTCTCGCGGAGCTGCTGGGTGGGCACGCGCGACTGATCGTGCCGATTCACGAACTTTCGATAACGGCGAAAGTCGATCGGCGCGAAGTCCCACTCGGCCCGATCATCAATGACCAGCCAGAACTGGTACGGGTCGATGGGCTGCCGCGGACCTTCCCAGCGGCGAATTTGAAACGCGATCTCACCCCCTGCAGCCAATCGATCGTCGAGCGTAACGCCGATCATGTGCAGGAACTCGGGCGCCACGGGGAACAGATCGAAGGTGCGCGGCACGCGCGGCAATTCCGGTGTCAGGTCCTTATCGGGAGTGTCCGATCTCCGCACCGAGAGAAAGTTGTCCGCCGCGGCATCGTCAACCTGCCCCACGGCGGCGCCCTGGCGGTCTTCAAAGAACAGCCACAATCTGGCACCCGGTTGCAGGTCGACCCTTGCAGTGAAGGCGAGATGCAAGTCATACTTGCCGCCGGCAGCAACCACAGGGCCGGAGACGATGCGTAACTCGCCAAGGTCCGACGATCTGCCGGGCGACGCGAGCGCCCCGCGCGGCGACGTTGCCGCTACGGCGCCTGTTGAGAGGGCGACGGCTCCGGCTGTCGTCGTGCGCAGGAATTCGCGCCGCGAATTGGACCTATTGCCGGGAGGAGAGTTTGGGCTCATCGGAGTGCTCCGCGGGACGTGCAGCCGGCTTGCGGCCAGGAATCACCTGAATCCAGGAGGCCTGCGTGATGAGATGATCGCGCGACGCTGCCGCAATCGCAGCCGAGGTGGCAAAGCGGATGTTATCGACCATAGGCGTTGGTTCCAGCGTGCCGTCGCCGACAAGAAAGACGTTGAAGTCCTTTTCCAGATTCAGATAGCCGGCGGTCGTGCTGCGATAACACTTGGTGCAAGCGTAGCCGCAGAGCAAGATGTGCGAGACTCCCTCCTGACGCAGAAAATCGCGGAGCGCTTCGTAACCGTCGGCGTCGTAGATCACGACGTCATCGGGTGCGACATCGATGGCGCTATGGATGGGAATCGGTAGGTCCCAGAATCCTGGCCCGTTGTACTTGTCGCGAAACAGGCCGCCGGGAAGCTGTTGGAAGTAGTCGCTTACGGGATTCTGCTGCGACAACGGCATCGACTCGGGAATGGAGCCCGCTTCGTATGAGAACGACCGGAGTTTCGCCGTCAGATCGCTTCTTGCCTGCTCACTTTCCGCTCGAGTGGGCCGGTGCCGGATGGACCGATACAGTCGGCGGCGAATCGGATCTTCGCCGGCTCGCATGCTGTACATCACGAGGGCGACGTTGCCGCGGAGCGACTTCAAGAGTGGATTGACCACCTCGCGCATATGCCGCGCGATGTAGTCCACCGTGGCAGGCGTTCCGAAGGCAAAGCCGGCCGGCTCGGGGATCCGCCAACCCTGGCCGTCGTTGATGCCCCACGGATGAACGACGACGACGGCCGTTTTGTCGCCGCGCAGCCGGTTCGGCATCTCGATGACGGCCCGGGCGTTCATCGAAAAACGCCAGCCCCGCACCGAAAGGTCGGCTCCCTGGTCGTCGATCAACGCCGGTCCTTCGAACCGGGCAGACTCGCGTATCGGGTGAATGAATTCCGGGTAGTCGGCAAGCAGAGGCGTCGGATTGGCCAGCGGCTTCAGCTCGTTGCGATAGACTCGCTGCGGAGGTTCCGCCGCTCCGGGTGTTGCTACGATGACCGCTAATAGGATCGAAAAAAACCAATGCCCAAGAGATTGATAGGTCTGCCCTTTGTTTGGACCTGCCATCATCGGATGTTTCCTTCCGTCGACATAGGTTGCGCGAAAGTTATGGTATCGTTCGGAACTTCCGTTTTGGCCGTCCGGCCACGTACAGTGTAGCCGAACTGCGGCTAAGATGCGACGTTGCTGGCACTTCACTTCATTCACGTTCGATCCTCCTATCTTCGCCGGTCCGGCGTTCAGATCAGTCTGGTCAAGGCGTTCCGGCCACGCTAGCGCCCACTCTGCCGACACTGCTCCGAGCTTGCCTCTCGGCAACTCTCGCCCGGCTGCTCCGATGCTCACCCCGTCATCCTCCTGGCACAGGCAGTACCGCGAGGGGTTGAGCATCTCGCCGAACAGCTTGCGGTTCAGATACCCTTCGGCCAACAACAACCAGTAGTACCAGGCGTGCTTGACCAGCCGTCCGCCTGTCTTCATCAGCCGGTGCTGCAAGCTTATTAGCGACCTGCTCTTGATCCGGTTCGGCAGCCCGAGAAGCCGGGGAGTTCTACGAGTAGGGCGTTATACGTCCTTCTGGTGGCGCTGAATCTACCCTTGCCGACAAGAACGAAGCCGCTGGGCGCGGCGGACGCCTGCGGCGTGGGTGGCAAGGGAAGAGTAGAGTTTGTCGCAGAGAAGGAGGTCTCTGTGACGATACTCACCCAGCGGATGCGAGAAGAGCTCGTACGCCGCAACTACGCGGAAACAACCATTAGTACCTATCTGCGAGCCGTCGAGCAGTTTCGGGAATACGCTCGAAGGAGGCTCGATCATCTCGGCCCGGACGACCTGCGCCGCTACCAGGTGCACTTGATCGAGAACAAGAAGCTCGCCGTCGGCACGGTCGTTCTGCACATCAGTGCGCTGCGATTCCTGTACGTCAAGGTGCTTGGCGGCGCGAGATGAAGCAGGAACTGCCCTATCCAAAGGAGCGCAAGCGTCTGCCAATTATTCTGAGTCCCGACGAGGTGGCACGCCTGATCGACTCGGCGCGGACGCTATTCCACCGCACGACGCTGATGACGCTGTACTCGGCGGGGCTGCGTCGCGCCGAACTGTGCCGCCTCAAAGTTGCCGACATCGACAGCCAACGAATGATGTTGCGCGTCGAACGCGGTAAGGGTGGCGTGGACCGCGAAGTACCGTTGAGCCAGAAGTTGCTTGAGACGTTGCGCGAGTGCGACCGCTGGATGCGGCCCAAGACGTATTAGTTCCCCGGCACGATCAACAACTGGCGCGTCGACACACCCATCACACCGAAGGTCGTCTGGATGGCGGTTCGTGAAGCGACCGAACGCGCCGGGATCCCGAAGCGCGTCACACCTCACACGCTGCGGCATTGTTACGCGACGCACCTGCTCGAATCCGGCGCTGATCTCAGAACCATCCAACTGCTCATGGGGCACGTGGATATCGAGGCGACAACGATCTACCTGCACCTTTCCCGGAAGCACTTGCAGGCGGCGGCGAATCCGCTGGATCAACTCGCGGTTTCCCCTGCGGCGCGCATCGAACGTTCGCGCCGACGGCACAAGCCGACATGAGCCGGTCCACCCTCGAGGTGGCCGATCTCATCCGGACGCAGGGCGACCGCTTCGTGGATCGCTATCGATCGTGGCTCAGCTTCCAGCAACTGAAGGTGCTGCAAGCGATCGGGCGCTGTCGAACCGCGGCTTTGGGGGGCCACATTGACGCTTGCCCGCGCTGTAATCAGCAGGCGATCTCGTATAACTCCTGTCGTAATAGGCACTGTCCAAAGTGCCAGGCGCAAGCGCGCCAACGCTGGCTCGCCGCGCGCGAGCAAGAAGTCTTAGGCGTGCCCTACTTTCACGTCGTCTTCACCCTGCCGCACGCACTCAACATGCTTTGCGAGCAGAACCCGGCGGTCCTCTACGGCTTGCTGTTCTGGGCCAGCGCACCGACTCTGTTGGAAGTGGCGGCGGACGCGAAGCAGCTCGGTGCTCAGATCGGCTTCCTAAGCATCTTGCATACCTGGGGGCAGAACCTGCTGCTTCATCCCCATCTCCACTGTGTCATTCCCGCCGGAGGACTTTCTTCCGATCGCACCCGCTGGGTACGTCCCAAGTATGCGTTCTTCCTACCGGTCAAGGTGCTCAGTCGCGTCTTTCGAGGCAAGTTCGTCGACGGCTCACGGCGAGCTCACCGCCACAACAAGCTCAAGCTCAGCGGCTCGCTTGCGACTCTCAAAGATCCGCATGCCTTTGCCGCCTTCCTGCGGATCTTGTTCCGTCAAAACTGGGTCGTCTACGCCAAGCCCGCCTTCGGCGGACCGGCGCAAGTGCTCCGCTATCTCGGTCGCTATACGCATCGCGTCGCCATCAGCAACCATCGCTTGTTGGCCTTCGACGGCGAGTGTGTCACTTTCCGCTGGAAAGATTATGCGAAGGGCAACCGGCAGCGGAAGATGACACTCAGCGCGACCGAGTTCTTACGCCGCTTGGTCCAACATGTGCTGCCGCGAGGCTTCGTTCGCATCCGGCAGTTCGGCTTACTGGCTCACCGCTGCCGCAAAACACTCCTCGCACTCGCGCGTCGGTTGCTCGCCTCCGCGCCAGACCCGGCGCAGTCTTGCTCGCAAGCGTCCGCCGATCAACCTACCTGGCGATGCCCCCGGTGTTCTACGCCGATGCGAATCGGGCCTCAACTTACGCCTGTCCAACTCGCTCTCCAATGCAGCTACTTCGACAGCTCGTAGTCAACCGCCCGCCCCCTTCCGGCGCAAAGACGTGCAACCGCACGCCGACGTACAAGTGTGCCCGAGCGGCCAAAGTGCAACGTACATCCCCTGTTGTCGCAGTGAATTCAACCCCGCGGATCGCCGATCCGATCTCTGTACTTGCCTTGTCGCGGCTGCTCGGCCATCCTCGCGACGCCTGCGGCGACTCGCAGCACCGCCTGACGTGGTTCGTAGCTCCATAGTCGTCCGCCCCGCCCAGCGGCTTCCTTCAAGTCGCCCTATCGAAACTGCCCCGGACCCGCCTCATCGCTCTTCCACCAACCTTTGCACCCCGAGGCAGCCCCGATACGGCACTAACGACAAGGCAGGATTTGGCCGCACATCCGGGTCTTCGAGGGCGGTGAAGGAAGAGGGCGACACTTGTCCCGGGTTGCCTACCGTACAGCCAAGTGCGCCAGCGATTCGACCTAAGCCCCTACGTTGGAACAAGTTAGACGGACAGTCGGCGGATTTCTCATGCGAACCCGATTTCGACAGGTATCTGCGAACAAGGGCTATGTGATTCGTCTAGTGGGACTTACAGGAACTCGCTCCCGCCGCCCGACAACCTTGCTACGCCCGGCAGCCTCCTCGGAAACCTTGCGGGATTTCACGTCGTTGTTCGGACAGCCGATAACCCCAACGGCGCCATCCGGGTATAGACGGGCGGTCATCTCCTCAATCGCCTCTCGTCGGCGCTCCAGATCGGAATGTGTGTAATGGAGCGTCACTCTTATGTCCCCATCTGTCCCCATCGAGGCGTGGGAAGCCGGGTAGCTCAAGGCCCTGGGCGTGAGAGAATCGCATTGTTGGTGGGAAGCCTGTTTTCGCAAGCCCTGTTTCAAGGTAGAATCGGACCGACAGATCGGCAGGATAATCGGACCTTCCATCCAAGGATCGAAGCGTCTTCCCGGTGGGCCGAGACACAAGCTTGAGGGGTCCGAGTCGCAGCCCCTACTTTGGCCAATCTGCTTGGAACCTACTGCCGTGGTTCACCTGAGCGATTTAATGAAGATTACCCAGATCAGCACTTATCCCGTGGACTTTCCTCAGGAACCAGCCTGGGCCTATTCGAAAGGGTGGGTCACGTCCGCACCCGCGTTGCTGATCGAGATAAATACGGATGAAGGTGTGAGTGGACTTGGTGAGGCGTACGGTCCGCCCAGGGCCGTCGAGGCACTGATCCGGGACTTCTGCGAGCCAAGCGTGATCGGCACAGATCCCTTCCAAACGGAAGAACTGTGGGGACGGTTGGTTCACGACGCCCGGGATTTTGGAACTCCGGGACCGGCGATGGCCGCCATTTCCGCAATCGACATCGCCTGCTGGGACATCAAAGGCAAAGCGCTCGGAGTACCTGTCTGCACGCTGCTGGGCGGAGCGGCCCAGTCTGAACTCGAGTGCTACGCATCCGGCCTACGTTACCTGAGGGCCGCTGACGGCGCAGACGGCTTGGCAGATCCCGTACCCATGGCGGAGCGATTCGTCGAAGGGGGATTCGCGTCGATCAAGATGTCAGTGGGGCTGCTCGACGTTCGGGACGACCTCGAGCGGGTTCGTCGCGTAAAGGAATCCCTGCCGCCCGGCGTCGGTTTGATGGTTGATGCGAATCACGCCTACACTTCGCGGGTAGCCAAGGAGTTTGGAGCGGCAATGGAAGATCTCGGCATTGCGTGGTTTGAGGACGCTTTACCCCCCGACGATCTTCCCGGTTACGAGTCGCTTCGCGAAGCAGTCAGCTTGCCTCTGGCTGGAGGCGAATCATTGCTCGGCAGGGCCGGATTCCGAGACGTCCTAACACGGAGGGTCTTCGATGTTGTGATCCCGGAAACCGGTCTCGCCGGTGGTCTTACCGAGTGCAAGAAGATCGCCGATCTTGCTTGGACGTTTGGGGTCGAATGTACGCCCCACGGATACGCCAGCGTAGTAGGAACCGCCGCGGCAATCCATCTGGCTGCCAGTCTTCCTCCTCAACCCCCTTCTGGGAGTGCAAAACCCTTGCCCTTTGAGTGGGCTCCCGAGCCGTTCAGCCGTCTCGGGGGACTTGCCGCCGATGGCTTCGACTTCGATCACGGTAAGATACGAGTCCCTCTGGACCGGCCTGGGCTGGGTGTAGAGCTTGATCGAGCCGCTCTGAAAAAGCGTCTCATGACCTCGTAGTTCAATGAGCGACGGCATTCTTTCCGGGCGAGTGGCGATCGTTACCGGCGGCGCGAGTGGGCTCGGTCGCGCTATCGGCCTACGCCTGGCTCGTGAAGGCGCCAACGTTTCGATCATGTCGCTGAGTGAGCAACGAGTTCGGAGGCACACGACAGAACTCAAATACTTCGCCGACAGGAGCGAAATTGACAAGACCCGACAGGAGATAGAAGAACTGGGCGTGGGCTGCCGCGGTTTCGACGGCGACGTCAGTATTGGAAAGGACGTCGAGCATCTGGTTCAATCCACGCACGATGCGTTCGGCCGGGTGGACATCCTTGTCAACAACGCGGCCACGAACTGCGTCCACACGGTGCTCAGACATGACGACGAAGCTTGGAAGAGAGTCATCGATGTGAATCTGTACGGAGCATACCGGTGCACACGGGAAGTGCTTCCACACATGTTGCGCGGGGGGTGGGGGCGAATTATCTCCATCGCCTCGACCAACGCCCACGTGGGCACTCCGGAGTACAGCGCCTACGCCGCGTCGAAGCACGGCTTGTTGGGGTTCAACCGATCGCTCGCACTTGAGGTTGCCGATCAGGGCATTACCGCCAACACGATCAGCCCGGGCATCATCGAGACTCCCTCCGCTGAGATGCACCTAACGAAGTGGGCCGAGCGTGAGGGGATTTCACCTGACGAGATGCGGCGCCGGTGGCGGGAGAACTATCCGCAGAAGAGATTCATTCAGCCGGAGGAAGTCGCCGAGATGGTCTGCTACCTTTGTCGCCAAGAGGCTCGAGCGATCAACGGCGAGGACATCGCCGTCACGACGGGCGCATCGTTCTGAGGGCAGTCTGATATGGATCTAGGACTCGAAGGTCGGCGGGCGATCGTAACAGGCGGGAGCAAGGGCATTGGGAAGGCCATTGCCTATGAGCTCGCCAGCGAGGGCGCGCACGTTGCCATTTGCGCGCGTGGAGCGGACGCGCTGAAGGCCACCGCCGACGAGTTGCGGGAGAAAACGCGGCGCAAGGTTTTCGCGTTGCCCGCTGACGTGACGGATCGAAGCAGTGTTCAGGGGTTTGTTGAGGGGGCGGCCAGCGAGTTTGGCGGTCTGGATATCCTCGTTAATAACGCGGGCAGTCCGTTACCAGGAACTTTCGAACAAGTCGAGGAAGAGCGTTGGAAGGCGGACCTCGACGTCAAACTCTTTGCCGCGATGCATTGCGTGCGTGCGGCGCTGCCACATCTGAAGGCGAGCGACCAGGCGCGGATCATCAACATCAACTCGATCGTTGGCCGGCAGTCGGCTCCGGAATACATCGCGAATAGCACCGATCGTGCAGCCTGCATAGCTTTCAACAAGGTACTCTCCGACAATCTCGCCCAGTACGGAATACTGGTCAACAGCGTAAATCCGGGCAACGTCAAGAGCGAAGCCTGGGGCAGCAGTCTGGAATACTTTGCGCCGGACAAGGAGCTGGAACAGTACTATCAGCAAGTCGCCGCGGACACACCCCTCCGCCGCGTGGCGGAGGCCCAGGAGATCGCGGCGGTCGTGGCGTTCCTCGCCGGCAAGCGGGCAAGTTACATCACGGGCGCCTCGATCGATGTGGACGGAGGCCTGGTCCGACACATCTGAGCCGTCCCTGAGCGGGCCAGAGCGGAGGGGATCTGGGATACAAACGTGGATAGCAAGCCCAAGTTGAAGCTGAACGGCCGCTACTACAGGATGTATCCCCCGGAGAAGTTTCAGGGGCACGCGGAAGAACCCCTGGCACTGGACACTGCTGCCACAGCCTTCCTGGTTGTTGATGTTTACGGCCTGGGTTTCTCACCCGAAGACGACCGCCCGCACGAGTACCCTTCTCTCAGCTCCACCGCCAGCGCGGCAAAGGAGAAAGAGATTGTCGTCGATCACATCCGGCCCGCAATGGATGCCGCCCGTAGGGCGGGCTTACCGATCATCTACCTAAACAACTCAGCTCCACGCATCGCGATCAACCACTCTGAGCTGGCAAAGATCGCCCGCCGATGCTGTGACATGGATTGGGAAGAATGGGGCTCGGAGGATACGGTCGATCCGCGCGAGTACGTGCGCGGTGATTCGGCTGCACTGAAGTTCTCGAAGGTCATCGAGCCTCAACCCGATGACTACTTCATCCGGAAACACTCCTACAGCGGCTTCTTTGAGACTAGGCTCGACGGGTTCCTGCGTAACCTGGGAATCAAGACCTTGGTCTGTGTTGGGTTCGCGCTCGACGTTTGCCTGCATTCCACCATGGTCGATGCGATGAACTTGAACTATCAGGTGCTGCTGCTCCGCGACTGTACGATGGCGATCGAACTGCCGGGCGATCTCGAGGAGATGGCCTTTACCCAGCGTCTGATCCTGCTCACGGAATACTCGATCGGGTTTACGGCTACTTCAGAATCCTTCATTGCGGCCTGCGAGGTCCGATGAACTTGACTATCCCTGTCACTGAGCCCACCGAGGAGATGGCTGCGTGATGGAATACTCGATCGGGTTTACGGCTCAGCCGCGGGCGAGGCCCTGTCAGAGCCGCTGTGATGGAAGCCAAGTTCGCAGTTTCTGCGGGACGGCTATCTTGTCCTGGCGGGTGTTTTGTCACCGAATGATCTTGAGCCCTTCATCGATGAGATCACGGCTGTTCTTGACAAGGAAGCCTGCGAAGCGCAAAAACAGGGGCGACTACCTGATCTCTTCGAGGATCAGCCTTTCGAAACACGTCTGGCCCGAATCATAGACGCGATGGACGACGGCTCACAGATCAAGAGGGCGGTTACGGGCAAGCACCTGAAGACCGCCGGTCTGTTTGCCATCATCACGCAGAAGGCGATTCTTGACACCGTCGAGTCTGTGATCGGTCCGGAAATCTTGGCGCATCCGCAATACAACGTACAGGCGAAGATGCCTTTGGAGTTACGATCTGAGATTCCGTGGCACCAGGACCTGGCGTTCCTCGAGCCTGAAGCCGGGCAAACGTTCATGATGAACTTCTGGATCCCGCTCGTCGATGCGACGGTCGACAATGGATGCCTGGAGGTCATCGAGGGAAGTCACTTGGAGGGTTTGAAGGAACACGTTCAAATCGCCGGCTACCCGGATGGTCACATCGGCATTCGCGAAGAGGATCTGCCGACAGGGCGGCGACTCGCTTGTCCCGCAAGCAGGGGTGACGTCGTGGTTTTCCATCACAAGACGATTCACCGGTCGTATCCCAATCGCACGTCGAGGATTCGCTGGAGTCTTGATATACGATACTGTGACCCCGCCATGCCCACGGGGCGTGATGTGCCGGGCTTGCTAGTGCGCAGCGAGTCGCATCCAGAAAAGGTTGCCACTTCGCATCTTGAATGGTTGGACCTGATGAAGGCAGTTCCCAATCAGCCGTACCTGTGTTGAAGGGAAGTACGCGGCAAAGTTACGGAGGAACAACATGGATCAATCGCCAGGGTTTTCAGAGTTGCCGAAGCCATCGCCGGGCTCCTGGCTGCTCTCCTGCACTCTGGCGTGGGGAGTGTTCGGGGTTTGTAGCTTTTCCGCGAAGATGGCCGCGAATACACTGCCGGGTACCAGTGTGGCCGTCTGGTGGGTCGTCGGCTACGTGCCGATCACCGTCGGTATCGCTTGGGTTCTCGGCTTCCCGAGAGATCTTCGCTCACGGTCGGGCGCAATCCCGTGCATCGCGGGAGTGGTTGCCCAGATGGCGGCTCTGTTTTTCTATTGGGCGTTGGCCCGTGGAAAAGCCTCCGTCGTTGTCCCTCTGACCGCGCTCTACCCGGTGGTGACACTTGGGCTCGCCTTGCTGATTCTCGGAGAGCGCCTCAGCCTCCGGCAGTCCATCGGCGTGGCACTGGCGTTCACCGCAATCCTCCTGTTCAGTCTGTAAGCCCATGCAAAGCTGGCTGACGCTTTCGCTCGTAACGATGCTGCTGTGGGCTTCGTGGTCGATCCTCTCGAAGTTGGGAACCGGGCGGATGACGACCTTAGGCGCAAAGGTTTGGGAGACGATCGGTTTCACGCTGGCGACGATTCCCATCTTGATGTACTTGGGTTTCCGTGTGGTCTGGGATGAACAAGGATTCCTCTACTCGGTCTTGGGGGGGCTGACGGGCGGGTTGGGCAACTATTTCTACTACCGAGCGTTCAGCCAAGGAGGAAAGGCCGCGGTAGTGACGGCATTGGTCACAACGTATCCCGTCCTGACGGTGCTGCTGGCTTGGGGCATACTCAACGAATCCGTTACAACAACGCAGCCCTTGGGGTGTGCGTGTGCTATCGGGGCGGCCACGTTGATGGCCGAGTGAAGGCCTACTCGGTTCTTGCCGGATTCGAGAAACAATGACTTGCGCCGACGTAGTTGCTCGTGAACTGTTCGAGCTAGGCGTTCGTCGTGCGTTCGGACACCCCGGAGGTGAGATCGTCGAGCTGATCGAAGCGCTCGAAACCAATCGAATCGAGTTTGTTCTCACCGGCCACGAAGCCGCCGCCGCATTCATGGCCGGCGTCTCGGGACGCCTCACGGGAGTCCCGGGGGTGTGCCTATCCACCCTGGGCCCAGGGGCCTGCAACGCGGTCTTGGGGGTAGCAAGCGCCTGGTTGGACCGGGACCCTCTACTGCACTTCTCCGCTAGGACGCCGGACGCCTTCAACGAAAAAAGCAGCAAGCAAAACCTTCCCCTCACCGAGGTCTTCTCGCCGATCAGCAAGAGTTCCGTTCGGTTGGACGGTCACGGAACGGCGATTGCGGTTCGCGAAGCCGCGAGCCTTGCACTGACTCCACCACGAGGGCCTGTCCACCTAAGTCTTCCGCCCGACGTGGCAGGGAAGGAGGATCAAGCCGGCACGGGCCGAAAGGTACGTGATGAAACGTGTGAGCCTGGGTGCCTAGAGACGATACTGATCGCTCTGAACGAATCACAGCGCCCCTTGGCCGCCGTCGGTCTCGCGCTGGATTCTCACCGTGACCACCAGGCCGTTCGGCGGTTTCTTGCGGAAACGAGAATCCCGTTCGTCGTGTTGCCACAGGGAAAGGGCGTTGCGGATGAGCGCGCTGATGGCTACCTGGGAACCATCGCCTCGGCCGCGGGGGACGACGTTACCGTCGAAGCAGTGGAAGCAAGCGACTGCCTGCTTGGGATCGGTTTTGACCCGGTCGAATCGTGCCACGACTGGCACCGAGACCGCCCTTTCTACTCGATTTCGAACAGCTCTGTAGCGTTCCGCGACTTCTCCCCCACAGTCGAGTGCGTAGGGAATGTCACCGAGTTGCTCGACGAACTGCGAGGCAAGTACGCGGGCCGGCCAACCTGGACCCCGGACGAACTCCAACAGATACGCGAGCGCGTGAGAGCGGCCATGATCCCCGAAGAAAAGGAGACCGAAGCCGGCCTGTCACCGTACGACGTCTTAAAACGCTTGCAGCAAGACTTGCCCGAGGAAACGATTCTCGCCACAGACGTGGGAGCCCACAAGATGCTGGTCTCGCAGGTTTGGCGCGCCCCGAGGCCGGGCTCGTTTTTGGTGTCGAACGGCTTGTCGTCGATGGGCTTCGGGCTGCCGGCCTCGCTGGCGGCATCACTGCTTTCTCCCGACAGGCCTGTCGTCGCGGTTGTCGGTGACGGTGGTTTCGGGATGATGGTCCAGGAGTTGGAAACCGCGGTGCGTCTGAAGGTCAAACCCCTGATCGTAGTCCTGTGCGATCGGTCGTTGGCCGTGATCAAGATCGCGCAGAAGGCCAAGCGATTACCCTTGCGGGGTGTAGACTTTGGCGACGTCGATTGGGCTGCTGTCGCTGAGGGCTTTGGTGCGAAAGGGCTCCGGGTCCATTCTTTCGAGGTGCTTGATTCCGCCCTCACGGATTGGTTGGCGAATCGGCAACTGACAGTGCTGGCCGTGCGGATTGATGAGAATCTGTATCGAGGGCTGACGTACTAGTGGCGCGTTCCGACGTAAACCGTCTTTCTCCGATCCCTGGTCTTGGGCTCGAAGGCTATGCGGACGAGATGTCTGTTCCCGCGGGCAAGCGCCTACAGCTTATGCTGAGTGGCCCTCCTGGCGAAGCACAATGGCGGGTCGTCCGGCTGATTCACGGGGATCCGAATCCCGCCGGACCGGGATACCGACAAGAGCCTGTCAACTGGGGACAGCCGACGACCGTCCCGGTCCGCGAGCAGTTCACCGATTTTGGCTCCTACATCGGAATCCCGCACTCCGATTCGCTCAACCCGACGGCGGCCTTCACGCTCGCCATGTGGTTCTATCCGACCCTGCAGCCCAGCGGCTGGCACACCTTGGCCGCGAAGTGGATGCCGGGGCAGTTGAGCTATGCATTCTTCTACGCCGGCGACAGGTTCCTGACGGCGACGATCTCTCATGACGGGCACACGGCGGAATGGGTGACGGCGCGCGAGACAGCCCATTTGAATTGTTGGCACTTTGTCGCATTCAGCTACGATCCGCGGACTGGGGAAGCACGCCTCTATCAGCGAGTGGGCGACACCTCGGGCGCGGTGGAAACGCGCAGCTTGCACGATGAACTCGTCGTCTCACCCAAGCGCCTGAGCCAGAGCCCGGTCTTTGCCAGCACTGCTCCGCTGCTATTCGGAGCAACACCCGACTTCGAGCACACAGGCCGCCACTGGGCCCACTTCAACGGCAAGATCGGCCATCCGGTGGTGGTGGGCAAAGCTCTCGATAGTGAGCAGGTCTGGGCGCTATCCGAAGAACGCGACCCGGCAAGAGTGGAAGGCGCGCTCGGCTGCTGGGATCTTTCACTCGACGTGAGCGGATCGCGGATTGTCGACGTATCGGGGCACGGCAACCATGGCAAGGCGGTCAATGCCCCGGGCCGCGCCGTGACAGGGCCTTTCTGGGCGGGCATGCCTTCTCGTTTGTTTACCGAGGCTCCGCGAGACTACGGCGCCGTCCACTTCCACGACGACGACCTCGAAGGCGCGCAGTGGGAACCTACCTATGACGTTGAGGTAGCTGCGGATGCCCGGCCCGGCATCTATGCTGCCCGTGTCGCCAGCGAAGCCGACGAACTGTTCGTCCCCTTCGTAGTTCGTCCCAAAGAGCCACGGTGTTCATTGGCCTGCTTGGTCCCAACGCTCACTTGGCAGGCTTACGGAAGCAATCGGGCCTGCTACAGCTACACCGAGGACGGCGTTCTTGACCGTGGACTCAGTTTGTACAACGTGCACGGCGACGGATCTCTGGTCTACTACCGCACCCGCCGGCAGCCCACACGCTCGTGGAATCCAAGCGCAGGGTTTCAACATTGGGGCGCCCATACTGTCACCGCCAACCTCTACCTGATCGATTGGCTGGAGCGGAAAGGCTTTGACTACGACGTCTATGCCGACGAAGACCTCCACCGCGAGGGCAACTCCCTACTTTCCCGATATCGCTGCATCATTCTCGGCAGCCATCCCGAATACTGCACGGAGCAGATGGTCGATGCTCTCTCGCAATACACCCGCGACGGGGGCCGGGTCCTGTATCTAGGGGGCAATGGTCTCTACTGGGTGACGTCGATCGATGCAGATCGTCCCCATTTGATCGAAGTGCGTAAGGGAGGAGAAGGCGACTATGGTCCAACCTACGTCCCACAGCCTGGTGAATGGCAACACAGCACGACAGGCGAGCTTGGTGGTCTGTGGGCGCGGCGTGGGCGGTCCCCACGGTGCACGCTCGGTGTTGAACACTCAGCGAATGTATGGACCGCCGCGGAAGGCCGTTGGGGGTTTCGGCGTGTGGAGGGGAGTTACAAGCCGGAATACCGCTTCATCTTCGAGGGAGTCGGGCGGGACGAAGTGATCGGCGATTTCGGATTGAACCTGGGAAGCGCGGCCGGTTTCGAGATGGATTCCGTTCGGGAGTGGCAAGGGGATGAAGAGGATTTCCAGCCTGTCGTGCTGGCGGAAGCACGCCATGATGCTTTCACGCCTCCTCGGCGCACACCTGTTCCTCCAGTAGCTCATCTCGCGTTTTGGGCACGCCCACGAGGGGGAGCCGTCTTTGCCGCGGGATCAGTCACCTGGACCGGCAGCCTTTCCCACAGTCAATACGAAAACAACGTCTCGCGCATCACGGAGAACGTGCTCCGCCGGTTTCTCGAGACGCCCTCGGGATCCCCGGTAGCGGATCAAGCGGAATAGCGCCCTATTCGCCCAGCCCAGATGAAATCGCGGCTCATCTTCAACTTCACCTACAGCTTTGTCTTTTGCATGGCCGAGACGATGTTCTGGCTTGCCTCCGCCCTCAAGGTCAGGGACCTGGGAGGTGATGCCTTCTCGGCGGGCCAGACCGGCCTGGCTTACGGCCTGGCCAACTTTCTGACGCCTCCTCTGGCCGGAATCCTGGCAGACCGGTTCGGCCGCAAGCCGACCATGGTCCTCTTCTACCTCGTGTTGATCGGCTCTTGCTGGTACATGCCGTCGGTGACGGAGTTCCCGTTGTTTGTCGCCACGGTCTTTGTCATCACGATGGGTGTCAATGGGGTCTGGCCGGTCTTCGAGGCGTGGCTTGCGGACCGCGCTCGCGGACCCCTCGCCCGGGAGATGCACTTCTACAACCTGGGATGGGCTGCCGGGGGAGCGGCCGGATTCCTGTACGCAGGCATCACCGAGCAGTTCGGCCCGGGAGTGAGCTACCAGACCGTCGCCGTCATCGCTGTTGGATGCCTCATGGTCCGCTTGTACATGTCCGATCCGTCGCCCCGGTCGGAAGGCCCCGAAACCGTACCGGAGGAGCCGAAAGACAAGCTACAGCCTGTGGCTACGACCGCTCCCCAGGGCGAGGACTGGGAGCAACTGGGGTCCGTCTGGCTGGCTCAGTTGGCGGTTGGGTTCTGCTACTCCCTGATTGGATGGGTCTTTCCCACCCAAGCCGAGAACATCGGTTTCAGCGCCGCAAGCGTGGGCGGCTTGGTGTCCATTGTCGCGTGGGGGCAGCTCGTGACATTTCTGTCGCTCACCGGATTCACCGACTGGTACCGTTTTGTCCGTTGGCGAATCGCCTTTCAACTGGTTGCCGTGGGAGGTTTTGCTCTCGTTGCTCTCGGCTTCTACCTCGTGCCCGCAGGCGGCAGTTCGGACCCGGCAGGGCTTACCATCCCCTCGGCTCTCTTCGCCGTCGCTTTCGTCGGACTCGGAATCGCTCTCGCGACCGCGTACGCGGCAAGCCTAGTCGTCAGTCTCACGAAAGCAAAACACCGCGGCGCGAAGACAGGAATCCATCATTCGCTTGTGGGGGTCGGATCCGTCTGTGCTCCGTTTCTGGCAGGGTACATCTCGGTCGAAATCTCGACCTCGGCGGCCTACCTGGCTTGCATCGGGTTGATTGGCCTCGCCCTGGCCGTGCAGTGGCTGCTTGCGTGGGCTGCGCGGGAATCCAGGGCGGTTGCCGGCGTGAAGGGTGCCCGGAGCGATCGCTAAGGCGGACCGGGCGGATCGTTCGCTACCATGTTTACCGATCAACGGGCGGCCTAACGCATCAACCGAGAAAGCCTATGACCTCAGCACGGCCTCCAAAACGGAGTCTTCCGGAACGCCTGGAGGCGGGACCGGTCATCTGTGCGGAAGGCTATCTTTTCGAACTGGAGCGGCGAGGCTACTTGCAGGCTGGTGCGTACGTCCCTGAAGTGGTTCTCGATCACCCCGAGGTTGTCGCTCAACTCCACCGGGAGTTTCTACGGGCCGGCTCGGACGTCATCGAGGCATTCACGTACTACGGACACCGCACGAAGCTGCGTCTGATCGGCAAAGAGGACAAGCTCGAGCCGCTGCAGCGAAACGCGTTGGAGATTGCGAAGTCCGTGGCTTCGGAGGCCCAGGGCGAAGCACCGCTGGTTGCGGGCAACGTGTGCAACACAAATGTCTATCAGCCGGGGGACCGACAGGCCGAGACAGAAGTTCGGGCGATGTTCGAAGAGCAGGTTCGGTGGGCGAGTGAAGCCGGTGTTGATTTCGTGATTGCGGAAACGCTGTCGTTTCACGGCGAGGCTGAGCTGGCTCTCAAGGTAGTCCGAGACGCCGGGTTAACGGCCGTCGTTACGCTGGCGGTTCACTTGGAGGGCAAGCTCCGCGATGACTACACGGTGGAAGAGAGTTGCCGGCGTCTGGAGCAAGCCGGCGCCGAGGTCGTCGGCCTCAACTGCACGCGCGGCCCGCGAACCTTGTTGCCTCTAGTGAAACGCGTTCGAGCGGCGGTCTCTTGCCACGTAGCCGCCCTCCCCGTGCCGTATCGGACGACTCTTGAACACCCGACCTTTCAGTCGTTGCAGGATACAGAGTGCGATTGCCTGCCGGATGATGGTGCGTTTCCGACGGCGCTGGACCCGTTTACGTGTAACCGTTACGAGATGGCCGAGTTTGCTCGCGAGGCCTACGGGATGGGGGTGCGCTACTTGGGCGTCTGTTGCGGCGCCGGCCCGCATCACATTCGCGCCATTGCCGAAGGGTTGGGCCGCGAAACCGAGGCCAGCCGCTACTCGCCTGACATGTCGAAGCACTACGCGCTTGGCAGCGACCCGAGCCTCAAGCAGCACAACCGGGAGTTCGCCGAGAAGCTCTAGACGCTACGGTGGCCGAAAGCCACCCGTTTCAAGATGCAGTTACCGTCTCACATCCCGTACTTAGTCGTTGGCGCCGGCGTCCACGGTTTGAGTACGGCCTACCACCTGGCCCTGGAACTGAAAGCGCAGGGCAGGGGTTCAGGGGCGGATATTCTTGTTGTCGACAAGAAGGACATCGCCGCCGGCGCTTCCGGCATCGCGTGTGGCGTCATACGCAACAACTACTTTCAGCCGGCCATGCGGGAGCTGATGGCCCACAGTGTTGCCGTCTGGGAGAACGACCCCGAGGCGTTTCACTACCATGCGGTCGGGTACATTCAGCTCAGTCCCGAAGTGATGCGCCAGGACTTGGCCGGGATCGCAGCGCAGCAGCAAGAGATTGGCTACACCTCGGAGTTCATTGAAGGCGAGAACGCCTGCCGCCGCTACATGCAGGGACTGTTTCACGACTGGAGCGCCGAGGGAATCACGAGCATTCTTCACGAGAAGAAGGGAGGTTACGCCAACAACAAAGCTGCCATGCACGGCTTGGCCGAGAAAGCGCGTGGACAGGGGGTCAACATTCTCAGCGGTGTTGCAGTGACAGGCTTCCGGCCGGACAGCGGCCCGATCCGACGCGTTCAAACTGAAGCCGGCCCGATCGACGTCGACTATGTCGTCATCGGCGCGGGGCCGTGGATCTATCCCTTGTGGAAGATGCTGGGGCTGCCGCTCTCGATCCGTGCTCGAAACGCCGAAGGCCAAATGCGGAACGGTGTGCCGATGTGGACTTTCTGGTCCCTTCAGGAGGGCACGCTGGCCGTCGATCCTGACCTGCAACGAACCAACGACGGCGGACCGGCCCCGGTGTTGCACGTTGACACCGACGCACCGCTTTACTCCGACGTGGACGGTTCGCTGTTGACCGATCGTCTGTGGGGGATCTACTTCAAGCCCGACTTCAGATTCGGCGGCATCCAAGGCGGCGCCATGCCCCTGCGCGTCGAGAGGGAGTTGGACGAAGTCAGGATTGACCCCTATGGCCCGGACTCCCCCGACTTCGTCGTTGGCAAAGAGTTTGCTCATCGGTGGTGCTCAGCGCTGGCCTTTTGCCAGGAACGCTTCCGTGGCAAGTCGCACCTCTACAAAGATGAACCCTCAGGGGGAATCGGCGCCTTCACGCCTGACAGTTTCCCTGTCTTCGATGTGTTTCGGGACAACTGTTATGTCATTGCGGACTCGAACCACGGTTTCAAAATGATCGGTGTCGGCAAACTGGTTGCGCAAGAAATCATAGGCCGGCCGAGTCGTTTGCTCGAGCCGTTTCGATTCAGCCGTTACGAAAAGGGAAAGCTGCACCCGGTTTCGAACAGCCCCTTCCCGTGGAGTTGATCGTGAGCTTTGTGCCGTATCGCTCGCCGGGGCATTGTCAATTTCACGGCGCGAAGGCGATTTTGCCCTGGAGATCGTCCGAGGTTTCTCCCCTTTCTGCGCGGACACGTCGCCGTCTTCCAGTCAGTGAAGGGCTCGCTCCCGCAGGAGTCGATGGTGGAACGCTTTGAGATGATGACGTGCAACTCGGAACAGGTTGTGAATCTGGCCGTGGACCGAGAGAAATCGTTGAACCTGTGCCGCCGATTTGAAACGACGCAGATCTTCGTCCGGATCTACATTTCAGTCTTGTCTTTACAATCGTTCGGCCGTAGGGTGAACAGATGGCATCGGAACCGTTCAATTCTACCGAATAATTCTACGGGCATTCTCGGAGGCGAGTCCGGCGCCCTGGAGGTGCCATTAACGTTAGGACCTTATCTGGAGGAACCCGGCGGGATGAGCCCAGAGGGAGGGTGAGGAGCCCGATCGCCGGGTTGCTTTGGATAAGGGCGTTTGAAGGACGCCGCTCGCGCGGCGGACGCGGTCAAGTTGGCACGGCTATGGGGATTGAATCGAGTTTCGCGACCTAGGGCGCGCTGCTTTCGGGTTGGCGAGTGCGGTGATGGTAACGAAACGACGGTTTGGTGACGGTGGTGACGGATCGCAAAAGGGCTCTGCGACGGACTTGGCGGCGTGTTCGCGCTGCGGATGCGAGCGCAAGATACACTTCCGCGAAGCGCGTCAGGTGACCCGCGGGCGCGCCCGGAAGCCTCAACCCCTCAGGAGGTGTCAAAGTAACCTCTCTGCTCCAGCTGCCAGGCATCGAGCCTCTCGATCACGGCCATCGGACCTCCGCAGCTCGAACAGGTCCAGGTGTTGTCTGGAGCGCGAGACTGGCCGGCTTCCGGGGATTCAGCCGTAGTCGATGGGCTGCTTGCCAACCGTTGCTGACACAGCGGCAACAAGGCTCCTCGCTTGCGAGGGGAGAGGAAGCCGAAGAAGCGGATGCGAACGAAGCGGGGCGGCAGCACGTGTTGTAGGAACCGCCGCAAGAACTCTTCGGCCGTCAGCGTCATCAGCCGTTGTTTGCTGGAGTTCGCGTAATCCTTCCAGCGGAAGGTGACCTTGCCGTCGGCGAAAGCGACCAAGCGGTGATTCGAGATCGCGACCCGGTGGGTGTATCGTGCCAAGTAGTGGAGAACGTAGCGCGGCCCACCGAAGGGCGGCTTGGCGTAAACGACCCAGTCCTGTTGGTGGAGCGAGCGCACGAACGAGCGGAACGCTTTTTCTTGCCGCAGCGGCTTCAGCGCGCCTGGCAAACAGAGTTCGTTGTTGTGATAAGCGCGCTCGAGAGCGTCGACGAACTTACCGCGGAAGACACGGCTCAGCGCCTTCAGGGGCAGGAAGAAACGGCGATGGGAACGGACCCAGGCCTTGTGATCGGGCGAGAGACCGCCGGCCGGGATCACGCAATGAACGTGCGGATGGTGGATCAGGTTCTGCCCCCAGGTGTGAAGCACGCTGAGGAAGCCGATCTCAGCGCCCAGGTGTTTCGGATCGGCGGCGAACTCCAGCAGAGTCGCTGCAGAGGTGCGGAACAACCACCCGTACAGCAGTCGCTTGTTGTGGAACGCTACGTCCGCCAGCTGCCGAGGGATGGTGAAGACCACGTGAACGTAGGCCATCGGTAGCAGCTCACGCTCGCGTGCAGCGAGCCACTGGTCCCTGGCGCCAGCCTGACACTTGGGGCAATGGCGATTGCGGCAGGAGTTGTAGGAGATGGCCGCGTCGTAGCCACAGCGAGTACAACGGTCGCGGTGTCCGCCCAACGCCGCCGTACGACAGCGTTCGATGGCGCTCAGAATCTTGCGATGGAGTCCGTTCAGTCGAAACCGCTGTTGGCATCGATTGCCTACCGCGCGAATGATGTCGGCCACCTCGAGGGTGGGCCGTTTCACGTCTTCTTCTTATGGAGTCTCTTGGATCTGTTGACCTGGTCCGGGCTGGAGAACTCCGCGTTATCGATTGGCGTGCCGGCCGCCTTGAGATGACGCTCGAAAAGATGCAGGTAGATCGACGTTGCCTTCAGATCCGCATGACCGAGCAGCGCCTGCAGCGTCGGCAGATCGGCCCCCTGTTCGAGCAGATGGGTGGCGAAGCTATGCCGTAGCAAATGCGGCCGAACGGGTTTGTCGATGCCTGCTCGTTCGGCCGCTTCCCGGCAGGCCAGCCACAGCACCTTGGGAGTGATCGGCTTGTCGACGCGCCAGTTTCTGTTCGTACCGGGAAACAGATACGTCTTGGGCTTCATCCAGCGGTAATACTCGCGCAGGGTCTCCAGCAGCTTCGGACTCAGCGGCACGGACCGATCGCGGCCTCCCTTGCCGTGACGGATGTGCACCAGCATCCTCTCGCTGTCGATGTTTTCCACCTTGAGGTTGCAGAGCTCCGCGCGTCGCATGCCGGTGGAGTAGAGCGTCATCAGCATGGCGCGATGAAACAGGTTGCTGGCGGACTCGATCAGCCGCACCGCTTCTTGTGGGGTGAGGATGAGCGGCAGCTCTCGCGGTTTCTTGGGGTAGGGAAACTCCTCGACCGGATAGTTCCGCCGTAACGTTTTCGAGAAGAAGAATCGCAGGCCTGCGGTGTGCAGGCCGACGGTGCGGACGCCCATCTTCCTCTCTTGCAACAAGTAGGCCTGATAAGAGCGGATCTCATCCAGGCCGAGCTGATCCGGCGGGCGGCCGAAGTGCTTGGCAAAGTCTTCGACCGTACCGAGGTAGTTCTTGATGGTGGTTCGAGCGTAGTTGCGACGCTGGAGCTCCTCCAGCATCACCTGGCGTAAACGGGTCATTGGGACACCTCCTTGGTTGGTGTCCCGACCTTACTCTCAGCGCCGGGCCAATGCCGACTAGAACCTCACGCGCAGCGTCCGCCGCGCGAGCGGCTTAGTTCTGACGGCGAAGGCTTGATCCAGTCAGATCCAGGCGGCTGGCTCAACCCTCTAGCCGTACTGGGCTGCTGTCGCCGACTATGAATCCATGAATCCAACCGGGCTGATCGTGCAGATTACACCAATGAGCGCGTTTCATGATCACAGCCCGAGGGGCATCTGAACCGCACACTGTTCGGAGACATGCTGCAGAGGATCGACGCGTTGCCGGTGCCGGGAGGTAGCCCTTACTGAGAAGGAAGGTCGGAGGGGTGTGTGACAAATTGCCTCCGGAGCGGCGGATCAGCCTCCATGGGGGCAAGAAGGGGGCTCGATCGGTCCCGCCTCAACCGCCGCCTCTTCCGGGTGAAGTAATGGTTGTTCTTCGCCGGGTGAGGGTGTAGACTGGTGCCGTCAGAGAAGCCAAATCGGAAATCCTCGCTAATGATTGACATACATCACTAGAAACGGAAAGATTCCTTGAGAGCGATGACGACAAACCGAACGCTTTCCGGCCTGTGCTCTTTCGGTATCTGCACGGCGGTCTTGTTAGGAGAGCTCCTAGCCGCGCAGGAACCTCCGCGCCGGGCATCGAAGATCACCCGCGTAGAGACGATCACTTTGCGTCATCCATGGGGACCGCTCGAAGACGGCAAGACGAGAGACTTCGGGCTGGTGCTTGTCCACGCCGACAACGGCTTGTACGGGATCAGCCGGGGCGGCAATGCCAAGCTCATCGAGGAGGAACTGGCTCCGCTGCTTGTCGGCCAGGACCCTCGCAGAATCGCGAAACTCTGGGAGGATATGTATGAGGTGGCGTGGCGCTTCCGCGGGCCATCGAGGAGGAACTGGCTCCGCTGCTTGTCGGCCAGGACCCTCGCAGAATCGCGAAACTCTGGGAGGATATGAGGTGGCGTGGCGCTTCCGCGGGCCAGGGCGCTCGGCCATGGGTTCGATCGGTGCGCTCGACATCGCCCTGTGGGACCTCTACGGCAAGTCGATCGGCGAGCCGGTGTGGCGACTACTCGGCGGCTATCGCGACCGCGTGCCGGTCTATGCGGACGGCATCGGCTACTACGATCAGTCGCCTGAGGAGATGGCGGACCTCGTCAAGAAGCACGCCGACCTGGGGTATAGCATCGTCAAATTCCATACGACCCACCGGGATTTCGAGGGAGCGGTACAAAAGGTGAAGCTCTCCCGCGAACGAGTCGGCCCGGACATTCGGCTGATGATTGACATGTTTGGTATGTGGGATGGGCCGCAGGCTGCCTCACTGGCCAAACAGTTCGCGCCCTACAACCTGTACTTGATTGAAGAGCCGGTCGGCGGTGACGACCTGCTCGCCTACTACCGCATGGTCGGCGCAAGCACCGACGCCCTGCTCGCCGGCGGCGAGGGAGAGGGGACGCTCTACGGCGTGCGTGAGCTGATCACCCAAGGCGGTCTGGAAGTTATCCAGAGCGACATCCTGACCGGCGGCGGCTACACCGGGCAACTGCGAATCGCTGCTCTGGCGGAAGCCCATCACGCGAAGGTCGCGCCTCACGGCGCGCAGTATCCCGATCTCAACTGCCATCTCGTCGCCGCGATTCCCAACGGCCTGATGATCCCAGCGTGCCCTCGGACCGAGCCGTATCAGATCTGGTCCAAGCTCTACAGCCCGCCGTTACGAGTAGTGGGCGGCTATATCCAGATGACGGAGAAGCCCGGCGTGGGATTGGAGTTGGATTGGGACTTCGTGAACCTCTATCGGGTTGAATAGGCGACGAGGCGTGCGAAGCTGACCGAACCTGCTCCTGTAGTGCCGCACGACTTCGGCTCAGAAGTCTTCCTTGCTGTTGAAATAGCCGAATGGATCCACCCTGACTGCGAAAGGTTGATCCAGCTGCAGAGATGCGAATCTGCGCTCCAAAAAGCTACATCTTGAGACGACAAACGATGCCAATGTCATCGCAGTACCACATCGTCCGTTCGCGGATGGACATGCCGTGTGGCAGCGGGTCAGAATCCCCGAGCTGAATCTTCTCGATGATCTCGCCTGAGTCCGGATCGTGCTTGAAGAAGGCGTTCAAGTTGCTGTCGGTGCACCACAGCCAGCGGCCTTCCCAGCCAATGCCGTGGGGGCGATTGCCCGCCGTCGGGAACTGATGCTCGACCACCCACGACTTCGGTTCGATGCGATAGATCATTCGCGAGGGGGGGCACAGCCGCCCAGAGCCTTCCCTCTCGCCATTCGAGCCCGTGCGCGCCGGTTCCCATCCGCGGTGCCGAACTCGGTCCGCGACTCCGCTCCGGACGGAAGGCTACTGGCGGTGGTAGGAGCGGACTACGGCGTCCCGGAGCGTCGTTCGGCATCCGGTAGATCACGCCCGCACCGGGAGTGTAGAACTCGGCCAGCGTTTCTCCGGTCTTGGCATCGGAGCGAATAATCTTGCGGTTGTAGGTCGAGCCGATCCAGATCGCTTCGCCATCGAAGGTGATGCCGCTGCCTCGGTCTGAGTCCGTATGGAGGTCGCGCAGCACCCTACCGTCCTCGAAGCTCACTAAGTAGGCGTGATTGTTGCCCTGGTCTAGGATCCACAAACCTTCGTCGGTCGCTTGCAGTCCGTTGGGTTTCGGACCGGGCGAGTCGAAGACCTTCTCGACCGGGCTCCTCGGGTCTTGATCTTCTCCCATGCCGGCACCGCCGCGGCAAGCGCCAGGAAGCTTCGTCTCAGCATGCGATTCTCCTTGGCCACAGCGATGACAGTGGAGCGGCCGTCGCCCTCCGGTCCGAGACCTGGACGCCGCTGCAGGTTTATGATCGGTGATCTCTTAGCGCGAGATGGTCTAGTCGGTCATCGACGGCTCGATTGTACCGCCACTCAACGGCTCTCAGGAAAGGAGCGACGGTCGGCCCACTTCGGTCGCCACTCCAAGAGGTCAGATCGAGGCGCCAAACCCCGTGCAACGTACACACGAGTCTTCGGGGCCGTTGAGGGATCCAACCCGGTGAAAAGAGATCGAACATCTTCTAGCTGGGTAGGTCGATCCTTCGACTGCATTCGGAGAATCCTCTACCGTCCCTGCCATACGGGTCCCCGGCCCGTCTCTTCCCACACACTTCGAAACTGCTGGCTGTCATCGTCATCCCAATGGTCGGTCAGAACGGCGTTGCCGTATCCGGGTACCGGTCCGGGCAGGTCTGAAGAGCCAGTGCGTAGGGCCTGCCGCTTCTGGCCCGGCCGAAGGTAAAGAGTGGGACCGTTTCGATAGCGGACCCGGAAAAGGAACCGTCCCGGATCGGGCCTGGAGGTGGCCGCATACTTCTCGTATTTCTGCCGGTCCAGCTTCAACCCCAGGCCGGGCCCTTCCGGGACCTGGACACTTCCCGCGACAACAGGCATGGACTCGACGGTGATGTCGTCTTTCCAGAGGTTGGCCAGCGGAATCCCAGGAAGCGTCGCCATCCTATAGACGGCCGCCTGGTGGGCCAGGAAGGCCATGCTGAGATTCCCACCGGGCAGCTGAAGGATGAAGGGCATGCGGGTGCTCTCGGCCAGGGCCGCCAGTCTCATGTTCGTACCTACAGGAAAACGGGAGGCGACGAAGCCGTCGCAGAGTCCATGGCGGACATAAAACTCTGTGGGATCGAGTCCGTAATGAAAGATCAACGGCAGGGAACACTTGGTCCGTAACGCTTTCCAGGCCTCATGGTCCTCGACATTGATGGGGTCCTCGATTTCTCCGGCTACCGGGAACTTCTCCAGCTCCCGCAGGACTGGATACACCATGGCCAGCTCAGAATCGGCGTTGAAGTCATAGTGGATCTTGAAGCCGGGAGGCGCAGCCTCCTGCATGGCGGCGGTCTGGTCGATGGAGTTCTGAAACACATCCACGTGGTACTTGAGCCAACGGTAACCACGGGCCGAGACCTGCCGGACCTCCTCAGCCATGTCCTCGGGAGGCTGAGAGACAGTCCAGGCAGCCACCGGAACCCACTTGCGAACCTGTGGACCCAACAGCTTCCACAGAGGAATACCCAGGATCTTGCCGATCAGATCGTACAGGGCCATGCTCATGGGCATACTGTGAGTGCTACCGAACCAATCGAAAGGAGTCGTGTCCAGGTAAGAGGACAAGTCTTCGGGAGTCTTGGTGTCCCACTTCTCGCCGTAGCCCTCCAGACCGGTGTCCGTCCGGACGATATAGACGGTCCGAACCGAGTAATCGGATTGGCTCCGGAAGAGGGCTCTGGCGTTGTAATCGTGGAACGGTGAGATGATCTCTTTGACCTGAATGTCGGTAATCCTGGGCTGGCGGATTGGAGCTTGCTGACGATAGCGGGCCTGACCCCACAGAGGCGTCCCCGCAGCAAAACCAGCAACCGTTGTGGTCAGCATCTTCAGGGCGTGGCGGCGGTTCAACAATGACATGGTGCCTCTAGATTAGTTGGTTTCGAGGAGACTCTGGGATTCAAGCCGTACGTCATGGCGATGGCCACCTTCTTGACGAACCCCTTGACCCGGGGCCCGCTGACGGTGTCTATCGAGAAGGATGGCCGTCTGACCGCCCAATACACGGCACGCAACGGTCCCGGCCTTCCCCTGGCCATGGCCGACTTCGAGCTGCCGCCACCGGCGGATGGGATCGGACGTGCCCGGTGCGCTCGACCTTGGCGAGCTGGTTATGGCCGCCGACCTCCTCGCTCAAAACGGCTGGCTCGAGGAAGCCGCCGAAGCCGCCGAAGCCGCTTGCGACCGCATCCCGGCCTCGGTCAGTCACGCCCCCCAGGACCTCTTCTTCACGCCGCGCGGCCAGCAAGCGTATCGCGAGGAACCGGGCCGTTTCACACGCGAAAGACTGGACGCCCTGGCCCGCACGTGGCGACAGCGCGTCGAGGGGACGGATGAAGAAGCGAGCGAGGCCGACGCGCGCGGCAGCGCCTATCAGTCGATCGCAATCATACGCGCCCAGGTCGAACCGATTCTGGAAGCGCTGGCGACCGACCACACCGGCGAGGTCGCCTGCCTGCTCCGGCCTCAACCTCAGGACTATGCCCTCGTCTTCCAGGACGAGGCGGTGGAAGCCGCACGCGAGGCGTACGGCGGCACGCGCGGTTCGAACGGCGCTTGCCGACAGGCAGCCTTTCGTCCTTCGAAGCAGAGCCTGTCTCCGGAACGGGAGGACGAGACCGGAACCTATGTGCGCTACCGGCCCCATCCCTCGGTTACGGAAACGTGGCCGGAGCACCCCGCCGAAATTGTCGAATCCGGCCCGATGTCGGCGGTCCATCCGCCAGCCGTCAGATATCGCAGTAGTCTGCCGGACTTCATACGTAGCAACGGCTTCCTGTCGGATCTGCAAGCTGAGAGCGTCTGCTTGACCGGACAGCGCCACCAAACACGGCTGCCAAACGGCTCGATCGGTGGTTTCTTCATCGGTGACGGGACGGGTGTCGGTAAAGGTCGTCAAGTAGCAGCCATCGTTCTGGACAATCGCGCCCAGGGACGCAAGAAGGCGCTGTGGGTCAGCGGCGAGCAAGGATCTGCTGGAGGACGCCAAGCGCGACCTCGCGGACCTCTGTGCGCGTGAGGTTCCGATCGCCCTCATCAACGGTTTTAAGACCGACGACCGGATCAACCTGCTCGACGGAATCGTCTTTACGACCTACGCCTCACTGATCGGCAAGAGCCGCAAGGAGCAGGGAAGCACGCGGCTCGAACAGATCGAGGAATGGCTGGGCGAAGAGCCGGTGATCGTTTTCGACGAAGCGCACAAGGCGAAGAACGCCCTCTGCGGCGGCATGGGCGAGCCCACCCAGACCTTGGCTGGACCGGGCTGGCCCCATGGGGGCTTTGCATTGGGGAGTCCGCGTACCCGTAGTGTTGGCTGTCTCTGGCTGTGTTCCCGGCACCGCGCGTTTGCGGAATTGCGGGGGATCTCTGGGAGGCGCCTCGCGCCATCACCGTCCTTTTCGATCGAGATCTGATTGACAAACTGGAAGGCGTACAGCTTGCACGGTCTGAGCTTGAAATGCAGTTTGACAGGTTTCCCTGAAAGCGCTGAAACGTCGGCGCTACCTCTCCATGAAACTCGCATATTGACGCTAAATGGGGTATCCACTTGACTCAGGTAGCCCCTAGGCGTTGTGGTTTGGTCGATCCATGGACGCCAGCACACTGCACCCAGAATGCACCCTGGGGCGCCAGACGCCGGTCTGCAGGCAATTGGGCCACGAGGCTGCGTTTCGGGCCGATCAAGGATTACGCACGCGCCATGGCCATCGCAGGCTTGGAAACGTGGTGCTATCGGCAAGCCTTTCCGGGGGCCGCCAATGGCCAACCACAGTATGTTGTGGTCACCTGAGTCAAATGGATACCCCACTTGACGCTATTACCGTTCAGCTCATCCGCTTCAGCCGAGCCGCCGGCGCTGGTATCGAGGTTGAGTTCAAGGCAGGAGCCTTGAAAGATGATGGGCGGGGTCGTTAGCGTGCCGCCGGTGTAGGCGGCATCCGCGGAGACAAAGCCGTCCAGGCGAAGGATGGCACGGGTCAAGGCAGCCTGTGGCTTGTGGTCCGACGGGCCTGCTCTGCGGCCGTGGTCGCGATTGCTTCCCGCGTAGTAGAACCACAATTCATCGCCAACCCGGATGGGCCTCGGGCAGGCCCACAGCCACTTGGAATAGAAGCTTTCCTCGGGACCGAGCTTGACGGGGGGAAACCGGGACAGCCTCAATTACACCGGGGGAAACCGGGACTCGACGGGATCCGACGGGGACAAAGCCCGGACTCCAGCCACTGCCCCGCTCTGGGGCTCCGGCACCCTGCCATGATCGGTGGCACCCCCCCTGGGACTTCGTCTCGCCATCGCACCACGAACCGCATTTGAGTCACGAATCTTCCAAGAATTTATTCCCCTTCCTTTCAATCACTTGCCGCTCCACGCCGGTCCAACCCCTTCCACCCTCTTGCTACCTTGGAATCGGAGGAAATCGGCGGAAGAAGAGGAGCAACGTCGAGCTCGGCGGAGTGCCAGATCGTCCCACGGGATCTCGTGAAAACGGCCGGGACGGGCCGGTTTAGATCACGGACGGAGGTTCGGGGGTACGCGGCGTCAGGAATCGGGGCGCATGCTGCGAATCGGGTCACCTTTTCGCAATATCCCTTCGGTGAGAACCTGTGCCCGTAAGCCTCCTCGATGCACGAGGCCTTTTTCGACGCCGGTGACTGTGAGGCTTACGAGGTGGCCGCAGGCAGTTTGGGGCAGTTTGGGGACATTCATGATAGCTATCTGTCAAGGATGGACGCAGTCATCCGAATCCTCCCGTCAGCGGGGGCGTGGTGTTCAGCAGTGACGCTTCACAGCCCGAGCGTTTTTGCGAATCAAGTCACAAGGTCAACGAGTCACGTGACCAGAGATCCATGTACGGGCATCGGGCCTCAAGGGCTTACCACTTTTTGTCAAGCACTCCTTTCCATCACAGATGGTCCGAGACCATTTGCCACGTTGTTTCAACAACTTACGTGCTCCTTCGGTCGTCCGGTCCGAAACGGGCGTGTATACTGGAGGCGAGAAGGGGTGAGTCAGCGATACTGGATGCCGCCTGGCATGGTCGTGGGTGCCAGCCAGGCCCGCAGCCTTCTTTTTACAGCGCTGCAACGGTGAGGTGCGCCGCCGACCCTGGAATCAGAAGTTTGTCGAAAACCATGCCAAACGGCCTGCCTCAGCCTCCAAACCACCGCCGCGGCGGGCTGAGGGAACGGGTGGGTGTCGGCTAGAACGTCCAACTGAAGCCGAACAAAGGGGCCCAGTGCCAGAGGAGGCCGCTGATCTTCGAGTCGATCGAGTCGGCGATGATTTTGTCCGGGACCGGTGTGACGTAGCCGCGAAACTCCACCCGGAACATGCCGCTCGAGCCGACACGCACTTTCACTCCGCCGCCCACATCGCCGGCGATGACCGTCTGGCTCGACTTGGTCAACAGCGCCAGGTCACTCAGCGGCTGGAAGGCTTGCTCCGTCCCGGTACCACGGTAGATCTTTAGGCCGACGCCAATCGCGGCGTAGGGACGCACCCGCGCCTCCTGGCCGTTTGCGTAATACAGAACGTCGTAGTGAACGGCGTGGGATTCGGCCTTGAAGTCCGCCGAGGCGCCGCCCCCCTCGAGCTGCAAGTCGTTCCTAAAATAAAGGTAGCGGAACTCGCCGCCCCAATGGTTGCCCATCGATTGGCCGAGCACGAACCCGGCTGCCGGGCCCTCTTTCGCACCCGCTTTGCCGGACCGCTCCGGGTTCGATACGTCGACGCTGCGGTAGGACGTGAAGCCGCCGAGCACGCCGATTTCATGACTGCCCTCGGCGAACAAGGGGCTGCTCAGCGCCAGCATGAGACACAAGAAAGCAAGTCGCGCAATGGTTTGGGGGGAGGCGCTCATGATGTTTCTCATCTTTCCAAGGACATAAGCCTTATCAGAATGCGCGGGAATTTGGTTCCCGGAGACGCCCGGCGTCTCCGGAACAGCTACTCGACGATTCTCACGAAAAAGGTCTCGGTCACCTGGCCGGCACTCACCGTCACGGGAATCTGCAAGCCGAATGGCGCGCCGGGCGGGATCAGAAAATTGATTTGGTACAGCGCAACGAAGCCCGGTACCAGGCCCGAGTACAGCACCGTGGCGCGAGCTCCGCCCACCGTGACGGTGGGTTCGGCTGTGGTGACCGACAGCGGCGACGCGGGGGCCGGGAAGCCGTCGAGAACCAGCGGCGTCACCCCGCCCATGCCGGTCAGGAAGATCACGCCGACCTCGTTATGCCGGAAGGGATTCGAGAGCGTGGAGATTTGATTGTTCTTCAGCCGGAAGACCGCCGCATGTACTCCGTTGTCGGGCCCGGTGATACTAAACACCGCCGGCGCGGTGGCGGCAAGGCTGCTCAGGAAGATGTCGCTCAGCCCGCCCGGCGTGTGGACAATCGTGCTGATGCCCCCACCGAGGGCGAACGACGCTTGCGCATTGATCTGCGTCGCCGAGACGTAAAGCAGCGGCAGGCTGAGCCCGTTCATCGAGACGCACGTGCCGCCCAGCGTCGTGGGCAGGGGAGTGGTCTCGGCCGATACCGATTCTTCGGCCAAGTTCTCGCCGAAGATGGTGATCAGTCCGCCGGTGGCCGCGTCGGTTTTGAAGTTCGCGGGATTGGTAATCGCCGAGACACGCGGCGTGCGCAAGTTTGTGTCGAACCCTCGCACGAACTCGACGATCCCGGCCGTCCCGGTCGAGACCAGCTTCCCGTTCCGCAAGGCTGCCAGCGTACGGGTAAAGGGGAATTCCTCGGAAAAGGGCGGGGGCGGTGCTTCGACCATGCGTACCGAGTTGAGCAGGATGTTCGGGTCACGGGTGTCGAAGCGCTGCAGGAGGCCCGAACCGTTGCCCGAAGCGGGCCGCGTCGAACGCACAGCCATGCCGTCAGGCATGAGGGCGAATCCGGAGGGCGCCTGTCCAGCTGACGCGTCGTCGAAGCTGAGCTGGGGGACCAGGGACTGGTTCAGCAGTTGATCTTGCACGACGAAGAAATCATCGCCCGCGCCGACGGCCCCGCCCAACGACGGGAAGTCCTGCCGGGCTAGCACGAGCCGGCTGGTCTGCGTTTCCCACAGGGCCGTCCGTCCATCGGACTGCGCCAGCATGATCCCCGCACCGTTCGTCAAGGGAACCAGGGCGGTCGCAGTCGAGATGTCGTTCTCGAAGATGCCCAGGGTCACGGGGCTTGAAATGCCACGGAACGGGAGCAACAGGCGTGCGATTTTGCCGTTGCCCTCCGCCGTTTCGGCCGCGATGAGGACGTTGGCGTTGTCGGTGGCCACGCTTACCGGGTAGAACCCTTCCGCCAGGTTGATCCAGAACATCTGGATGTCGCCAAACTTGCGATTCTGGTTGAGGTCGATTAGCGTAAGCGTCTCAGCCCGCGAGTTGGCGACGATCAGGAACGTGCCAAAGTTCCCGATGGTCATCCAAGTTGGGGTATTACCAGTACGGAATGATCCGAGCAAACGAAAAGACTCCGAGTCAAACATGTGAACCTGGAACGACTCTTGGTCGAGCACGTAGAAGCGGTCGCGGTTGGGGTCGGAGATGACGTCCACGAAGTTCCCGGCCACCGCATGAAAACGGCCCTTCTGGTCGAGGTCTTGGACGTTGACAAGGAGCTTGGCCACCGCCGGGACGTTGACGGCATCGCTATCGACGATGACATCGAAGGGGACCGTGCCGTCGACCGGAGGCAGGGAATCGGGGAAGACCGTGACGCGCACTTCCGCCGGCGTCACGCCCTGCGAGGGTTCGAAGGAGATGCCGGGCGCAGGTGTCCCATTCGAGAAGGTTGCCCGCAACGAAAACCCCGCGGGAGCGCCGCCTGGGCTCTCGATCCTCAGTATCTTGGTTTGGGGCCGCTGGCTGCAGAAGTCGAACTGGAACAGCAGATCGCGGTCTTCGGCCCGAACCTCCACTTGAGGCTCGCTGTTCAAATCGTCGAGCGGCAGGTAGGTGACACCGGACTCACTGGTGGCGTACAGATGGCGGCCATCGTCGCTGACGAGTAGCCGGCCTTGCACCTGTTCGGGTACTTGGATGCGCCGCCTCACATGCAGGTTGTCCGCATCCATCACGTTGAGCACGCTGCCCGGCTGGCGGCCCGGCGGCCCGGTCGAGGCCGGCGTGTTGAAGACCGCGTAGACGGTATCGATGGCGCTGTCAATGACGTGTCCGCCGAACAGGCCGTCGGCATCGTCCTCGGGTGCTTCCGGCGTGTCAGCCATCACGCTGAGCCGGTTGTTGAACAGCAACTGCCCCGCCATGAAGTAGCCGCCATCGTCGGCCGCGCTGACCTGGCCGAACAGAGGCGCGCTGACGAGCGTATCGTTGGGCCGGATCATCAAGAAGCCGAGGCGCCCAGCGATCTCATAGGAGAAGACGAAGGTCTCGGTGACTCCGTAGATATAGCGTCCGTCACGGGAGGCCGTCGCATGGGCCTTGACGATCTCCCTGGGAAAGGTGGGCGAGGGTACCGGCAGGACCACGTCGCCCGGGGGATCTTCCAGGTCAAAGATCTCGACGAAGCTGCCGTCGACGGGGTTGAAAAGTTGGAGCTTCCGCTGCGTGACCACCAGCGCTTCCGAATCGGCCCCGAACGCCAGGGTCAAGGGCTGTTCGGCCATTGGAAAGTGGCGACGGTCGCCCGGGTCATTGAGATTGATAACAGTCAAACCGGAAAGCCGGGGGATCGTGGTCGTCACCGGTACATTGGTAACCACCAGGAACCGATGGTCCGGGGTCATGGCCATCGCCGAGACAGCCGAGGGACTGGGATTGGTCAAGAACGAGCTGACCCGCTGATGCGTGGTCGTGGAGATCACTTCCACTCGACCAGCGCTGAAATTGCCGGCATAGACAAACCCGCGGGACTCATCAAGAATAATCTCGTTGATGTGCCCGGGCAGGGGAATGACATGGCCGAACGAACCCGTACTCATACTCTGGGCGCGCGCCGGCTGCGGCAGAACGTGCAGCGATAGCCACACCAAGCACAGAACGCCCACCCATACCAGGGAACGTTCTCGTAGAACTGTTACGTCAATCGATCTCGTCATTCTCATAGCACCTCGTCCACTCGCCGACCGAGACACACACTTGACTCTTCGGCCGCTACCACGGGGGCCAGCCGCGGGAGCGGGCCCGGGTAGAGGGCAGGTGAGCCGGTCCCGATCACTCCGGATCAGCGGCTCTGAAGAGTTGCGCCGGGGGGCCCGCGATCGGGATCTGCCTCGTGCGAACTATTGCTGCGCCCGCTGGCGGCGCCTCATGATGATCAGCGTCAGCAGCACGACGGCCAAGACGCCACAGATGATGCGAACGGTTGTGGGTTCCATGGTTTCTTTCTCCTAGTCAAGCGTGTTGATTGATATACGAACGAACTCTTCTCGAGTTGCCTCTCACGGGCCCAGCAACTTCGGCAGGAAGTCTCTCGTCACGCGCACCACCATCGGTCCGACGGTGACCACGAAGAGAGACGGGAGAATGAAGAAGAAGATCGGGAAAACCAACTTGACGCCGATCTTGGCCGCCTTCTCTTCGGCTTCCTGCCGCGCCTGGACTCTCATGAAATCCGAAAAATTGCGTAACGTCTGCGAAATGCTCGTGCCGAAGCGGTCGGCTTGCACGAGCACGCTCACGAACTTCTTCAATTCGTCCACGTCGGTGCGCTCGCCGAGATGGTGCAGCGCCTCGGCGCGGCGCTTGCCCGCGCGCATCTCGAGATTCAAGATCGCGAACTCGTCGCTGATCTCGCGATGCGCGTAGCGCAACTCTTTACTGACCTGCATCAGCGACTGGTCGAGTCCCAGACCCGACTCCACGCAGATCACCAACATGTCGAGCGCATTGGGCAGCGCTTTGCGAATGCGTGTCTGCCGTCGCTTGGCCCTGCGGCTCAGCCAGACGTTGGGACCGAACCAGCCGACGCCGAACGCCGCACCGATCTGAAAGATCGTCATGTCGCTCTGGAGTTCAAAGCCGAACAACAAGCCCGCGCTCATTAGCGTGAAGCAGAGGGCCAGCGTGATCTTGATGCCGTACAGCGCCCGCAGCGCGTGCGGGTGGCGATAGCCGGCGGTGATGAGCCGGCGCTGCTGGATACTGACGTCGGTCGGGTTTTGCGGAACCAGGTTGCCGATCTTGGTCAGGATGTCTCGGAAGCCGAGATTGGGGCTGTGTCCCTGATGCTGCGCCAGCTCGACTTCCCCGGCCACGCGTTCCATCGCCGTCTTGGGCTGGGCCCAGAACTTGAAGCCCACCAAGCCAAACAGCGCCGTGAACAGGAAGAACATCAGAATCGACGCCAGCAGTACGCTCATGACTAAACCCCAATGTCCACGATCTTGCGTATTGATACGAAGCCCAGCAGTTGCAGGCCGACGCAAACCGCCAGCATGACCTTGCCGTCGGGATCATCAACGAAGAACAGCACGTACTCCGGGTTGGTGAAGAACATCAAGATCGCCACCACCATCGGTATCAGCGACAGCACGAGTCCCGAAATACGGCCGTGCGCGCTGACCGCGCGAATCCGGCCGCGCAGCTTGAAGCGCTCCCGGATCAAGTAGGCCAGGTTGTCGAGGAGCCCGGCCAAGTTGCCGCCCGTGCGCTTCTGCATCAGAACCGACGAAACAAAGAACTGCACGTCGAGTAGCGGGACACGCTTGCCCAGCCGCTCGAGCGCCACCTCGAGGGGCAACCCGAGATTCTGTTCTTCAAACGTTCGCCGGAACTCGTCGGCCAGGGGCGCTTTGAACTCCTTGTGGAGCATCTCGAGCGACACGGAGAACGCATGTCCCGAGCGCATGGCCCTGGCGGCAAACTCGAGCGCGTCGGGGAACTGGGCCTCGAACTTCCTCATGCGAGCCCGACGCCGTGTGTAGATGTAGAAGAACGGACCGCCGCCCCCGAGCAGGAATCCGATCGGGGAGATCGGCTCTCCCTTGGGAACCCAAGACCAGAAGAGGTTGAATCCAAGCAGGGCGAGAATCATGGCGCCCAGCACGGTGCGGGCCGGGTCCCAATCCAGGCCTGCCTGCTCGATGAAGTTGCGAATCTTCTCGATCAGTTCCCGTCCCACCATCATGCGCGCGACGCGCTCGCGGCCGGGGGTGACGTCGGATTTGACCAACACCGCGGGCTCACCGGGCCCGCTCTGCGCGATCGCCTTGCCCGAGACCAGGTCGCGCATCTGGTTGACGTCATGCTTCCGCATGGCGTGGTTCAGCAGCAAGATGGTGAGAACCATCGCGGACGCCAGGCAGAGAAAGAAGATGACAAAGTCCATACCCATCCCCTAGTCCGTCACTTCCACCAACTCCTCGAATAGCTCGCCCGGCAAGCGAACGCCGGCCGCGAGGAGTTTCTCATAAAAACGCGGCCGGATCCCGGTGGCCGCGAAGCGGCCGAGCACGCGTCCGTTGCTGGATATGCCCAGCTTTTCGAACACGAACAGGTCCTGTAGCATCACCATGTCGCCTTCCATGGTGGTGACTTCAGTGATACTGCGGCAGCGGCGGGTACCGTCGCTGAGCCGCTCGATTTGAACGATTAGGTCCACGGCCGAGGCGATCTGGCTACGAATCGCGCTGATCGGCAGTGATTGCGCGCCGAGGGTGACCATCACTTCGAGACGCGAGATCACGTCGCGGGGCGTGTTGGCGTGGACGGTCGTCATCGAGCCGTCGTGGCCGGTGTTCATCGCCTGGAGCATGTCGAGCGCTTCTTCGCCGCGGCACTCTCCGATGACGATGCGGTCGGGACGCATACGCAAAGCGTTGATCAGCAACTCGCGCTGGCGCACCGCCCCCTCGCCTTCGAGGTTGGGCGGCCGCGTCTCGAGCCGTACCACGTGCGGCTGCTTGAGCTGCAATTCGGCGGCGTCTTCGATGGTCACGACACGCTCTTTCGGCGAGACGAACGCCGACAAGGCGTTGAGCATCGTCGTCTTGCCCGAACCGGTTCCGCCCGCCACCACGACGTTCAACCGAGACTTCACCACGGCTTTGAGCAGCTCCATCATCCCTTCGGTGAGGGTGAGGCACGCCACCAGATCGTCAGGCATCAGCTTGTCGGTGCCGAAACGGCGGATCGACAGCAGCGGCCCGTCGACCGAGAGTGGGGCAATAATGGCGTTAACGCGCGAGCCGTCGGCGAGGCGTGCGTCCACCATCGGGGAGGACTCGTCGACGCGGCGGCCCACCTGCGAGACGATCTTGTCGATGATGCGCAACAGGTGGCCGTCATCCTTAAACGAAACGTTGGTCAACTCCAGTTGGCCCTTTCGCTCCACGTAGACCTGTTTGTGGGTGTTGACCAGGATGTCGCTCACGGTCGGGTCTTGCAGCAGCGGCTCGAGCGGACCGAGGCCGAAGACCTCGTCGAGCACCTCGTCGCAGATTTGCTGGCGCTCGATCGAACTGAGCAGCGTCGACTCTTCGTCAATCAGCGCCATCAGCGCGTTCCGCACTTCCGAACGCACCTTCTGGTCTTCGATCGAGGCCAGCGCTTCGAGGTTGATCTTGTCGAGCAGACGCCGGTGGAGCTTGAACTTCAACTCCTGGTAGTCGGGATTGAGCGTCAAGCGGGTGCGCGGAGTACCACGCCGGATGCGGTCTTCCCAACCGTCGGAAGTCGTCTTCAGCTCTTGTGATAGCGCCATCTCGATCTCGTTGTTTCCGCCGAATCAGCGCTTAGCCGCTGGACAGCAATGCCGTCAGCTTCAGCCCCCTGGCCCCTTTCTTCTTCTCTTCCTTGGCCTCTCCAAGATTTGCCGCCACGAAGTTACGCAGGGCCCGGCCCAGTTCGACGTTAGGCGGGATCGGCTTGCCCACAGTCAGCGCCCGATGCGTCGAGGTGCGGTCTTCGGGAAACACGAAGCTGATTGGGGCGTTGAACACTTTCTCGATGTCCTGCGACGTCAATTCACCGCGGCGCTGCATGCGGCTGACGAGCAGAGAGTAGTGATCGCGCGTCATCCCGAGCCGCTCAAGATAGACTAGGCACTTGCGCGTCAGATGGAGAGACGGCAGGTCCGGATTCGCTACCAGAAAGACCCCGTCGGCATCCGCCAATGCCGCCTGGGCCACGCGGTCGTAGACCGCCGCGAGGTCAGCGATGATGATGTCGTAGTTCGCCCGGGCGTACTCGAGCACGGCCGCCACCTTATGACTTTCGATACTGACCGGTTCAGGCCTCTCGGGAGCGAGCAAGATGTCGACTCCGTCGCGCTTGCTCACTAACGCGGACCAAAGCGCTTTGTCAATCTTCTCGGCATGCCGGATCGCGTCGAGCACGCTGTAGGGATGATTGATTCGCAGAGCAAACGAGATGGTCCCGCCCGCCAGGTCAAGATCGATCAGCAACACCCTGCGCTTACCCAGCTCGGAAGCGATAAAGGCCGTGTTGTAGGCGATGGTTGTGGTTCCTTGGCCCGCCTTGGCCGCGGCGAAGGCGTAGAGCTTGCCCAACTCCGGAGCGGGCGGCTGGTCATCGGAATCGCGCAATCGCAAGATCCGGGTGATGACGGTGGTGAGGGATTCAAGATCGAACGGCGCGCAGAGGAACTCGGTGGCGCCGGCGCGCAACGAACGGATGATAATGCCGGCGTCGTTGCTCATATGCAGGCCGACGACGTGGATCTTGGGCCGCAACGCCAAGATCGCGCCGATCAACTCCACCGCCGTCTCAACGTCCGCGCTGAGGTCGAGAAGGACGACGTCGGGCCTTGCCTGGCGCAGGCGTGCCTCCAACTTCTGTGGCGAAGGGTACTCCTTGACCTCCGCCACGATCGTCAGGGCCCGCGTGTCGGAGATTGCGGTCTCGAACGCGTGGGCAAGCTCGCGATTCGGGCAGACAAAGACCGCCGTCAACTCGGTACGGTTCCTGTATTCGTAAGAGGCCATGACTTCTCGTCGAACCGGTTCGCGAACGGGTTGCGCCGCCCGCGCCCGTCTTACTTAAACTTCATCTCCTCGTCGGTGACCGGCGGCAGGAAATCGAGCGGCCGCGGCACGTCGGGGAACTCCTCGCCGGCTTCGTATGGCTCGGGGAATTCCGGGGTCACGAAGACCAGCAGTTCGGTGTTGTTCCTCTGCATCGAGCGGCTGCGAAAAAGCTTGCCCAGCAGCGGGATGTGCCCCAGTCCGGGAACGCGATTGATTGTTTCGGCGACACGGTTGTCGATCAGCCCGCCGATGGCGAAGCTCTGTCCCGGAAGCAACTCGACGGAGGTCTCGATACGCCGGGTCGACAGCGCCGGGATCAGGAAGCCGGAAAAGGTCACGGCGTTGGCGAAGTCCAGGGCGCTGACCTCGGGCGTGACATCCATCTTGATCGAGCCGTTGGGTGTCAACTCCGGAAGAAAGATGAGCCGAATACCGAACTCGCGGAACTGCACCGTCACCGCGCCGGCGCCGGCGCCGCCTTGCAGGATCGGAACAGGGAACTCACCGCCGACCAGGAAGCGCGCCTCTTTGCCCGAGGTAGTGACGACGTTCGGCTCGGCCAGGATCTCGATCAAGCTTTTCGATTGCAGCGCCTTGATCAGGACACCCAAGTTAAGGTCCGGCCGAAAGGCGAACACGTTGAGGATGTCGCTCAGCGTCAACTCCGAACTCGTGCCTTCGAGCGGTGCTCCGATAGCGCCGCCGACACTGTTGACGCTCGGCGGCCCGAACTGGCCGGTGCCAAGCACGCCCGGGGTGTTGGCCGCGCCGGTGCTGAGGATGTTCACGCCGAACTCGGACATCGCCGTCCGTTGCAATTCCGCGAAGCGAACTTTGAGCACGATCTGCCGTTCCGGCGGCGCCGGAGGCAGCTCCAGATTGTTCACCACGGTGCCGGCGTTCGCGCCGGTGACCATCGCCACTGCCCGGTCGACGACCCCGGGGCTGGACACCTTGCCGTCAAGAGTCACCACACCGCGGCTCGCAGTGACGAGGATGTCTTCACCGGGAAACGCCGACTGAAGATGCTCTTGAATCTGCTCGATGTTTGTCGTTACCGAGACGGTGAAGAAGTTCCGCTCGCCGGAACGCGACCATAGGATTAAGCTCGATACGCCCGCAGCCTTCGCATTGATCAGCACTTCGCGGGTTGAGATCGGGACGGCATCAGCGACGTTCGGATCCGTGATCGAGATCCTCGAAATCTCGTCCGGGTGGTCGAGCACCACCGAGCGGCCGACCGTCAGGGGAATCTCATCACCGGCCCCGTTGGGGGCGGCCGTCCTTACCGCGGCGGCCCCGAGGATGAGAGCCGCCAGAAAGGTGCGACCGGCTGTACGAGGCAAGCTTGGAACAAACCCGGCAAGCCGCCGCCAGCCGCTGCTTGCTGCGTGCGGCCGGCTGTCGCGTAGTAACCGGGCTATTAGGGGGGGGGCGTTGTGACATGACTGTACCTTGGCTTCAGCGGGTTTCTAGTTTGTCGAGCTTGCGAGAGTCTCCACCGTGCGTCGATTACCGCGGATCATCTCCACTTGGGGTGGCGGTGGCGGCGGTGGCGGCGGTGGCTGTACTACGACCCGGGGACGCGGACGCCCGGTGGGCTGGCTCTTGCGGCGTGCCTTGGTAAACAGATCGCTACTGTGGACCGCCAAACGGTCGTTCGCCGTCTCCTCATGGTCGATCGGATTCCGCAGAATCAATTGGATCGCGCCCTCGCGGGTGGCGAGCGTCAGCAACTCGGCTTGCTCGGGCGTCACCAACACGTTTACGACGGGCACCACCTGCGCGTCTCTTCCGTCGATGGTTTCCGTCTGCTGGCCCGTGGAGAGCACCCTGACCTTCTCGAGCACGGTCGTCGTGACCCGGCCCTTGGCGCCCGGCGGCGAACCCGTCAATAGAATATCGACGTCAGAGCCCGGCAAGATAAACCCGCTCACCCCGCTGACCTGGTTGACGGAGATGGCCATCGCCCGCATACCCTCTGGAATCAACGGCGCGAGCCCGAAGCCGACGCCCTTTTCGGTGACGCGGCCCAGCAGGATCGGCTCGTTGGCCAGAATCGGTTTCTGCACCGAGCGTTCGAGCACGTTTTCGATGTTCGAGAAACCGTCCTTGGGGTAGGCCTGCTCTGGGTAGTCTTTGACAATGACGTCTGCGTTCCCGATCACCGCGCCGATGGGCAGATCCGACTTGGCGATGACCAGCTCTCGCGTCGGTACTTCGGCCTGCGTCGGCTCGCGACCCACGGTGACTTGATAGAAGATGGCGGTGATCAGCAGCGCCATCAGAACGGCCGCCATAATGACGGTGACTAAACGTTTGTCCATAACCCATCCTCGGTGAGAAAAGTTAGCAGCATCCCTAAGCTGATGGCCGGCGCATACGGGATGTAGGCTTTGCGCGCGGGAACGCTCGTATCCTTGTGTGGCGCGGGGCGGAGCCACTCCCAGGCCTTTCGCCCTGCCAGGTACAGCAGAGCCATCAAGGCTCCCAGTATCCCAGTGAGAATCGCGGCCAGCCAGATTTTCTCGTCGCCGACGATCGTCCCGAGAGCAGCCATGAGCTTGATGTCACCGCCTCCCATAGCGCCCAGGAGGTAAAAGATGAAGAACACGATAAACCCGTAAACGCCGCCCAAAAGGGCGCTCCACGCGCCGTCGAGCCCAAACAGCCATGACTGCGTTGCCAGTCCTGCGACGAACGCTCCAGCGGTGATCGCGTTGGACACCCGCCGGTGCCAGAGATCCTCCGCCGAGGCTGCAATCGCGACGACCAGACAAAGCAGAAACAGCCAGTTCATGGTTTGTTCGCAACCCGTGGCCGGCAGCCGCGTAGCGCGAAAGCGCTACAGCGCGCCGTGCCGTCCTTCATTCGCCCTGAGTGCAAGGATAAAGTCCGTCTTTTGAGAGATATCCTATTACCCTCTCCCAAAGGTATTCACAGAACCGAGCAGTTTTAGGAGTATCGTTACTTAAGCCGGTCTAAGACAATCCACCCAACGCTGCTCATGGTCCTCCTAGAACCGGGCGATCGTATCCCTCTAAGTTGTGTTTAATCAGTGTGTTACGATTGATCTTCGGCTCCGCCTCCAGCCCCGGTACCGCGGCACGCCACGAGCGTTGCCAAGACGAAACTAGGGTATCCTTTCGAAGAACAAGGCAGTACCATCGTCATAGATGAGACGCCACCCGGCGCTCAGCTTCATGGCCGCGGCCAGTGACCAAGACGCCGGTATCAAGGCGCCGTCGAGGTCGTACTTGCCCAAAATCGTCTCCCACTTCCAGTCGGCGCCCAGCAGTTCGACGTACTCGTCACGGAGCGTCGGGTCGTAGAAATCACTGCGGCCGTCGATGAAGACTTTCACCTCGGGGTAGTAGCGGTAGATCAGATAGTCGCCCCACTGGTCCGTGCTGAGAATGCGCCGCTCCCGCAACCGATCGCCCAGCGCGTCGCACGCCATCGCCGGGAAGCGCGCTGCCGGAAACTCCGCCTTCCAATCGCGCTCGCCGGCACGAAGGTGCAGCATGACGGCCAAGCCCGCCATGGCCGCGATGCCCAACAGACTAAAGACAAACGGGCCCGACTCGGACCGAGCCTGTCCCGGACTTCCCTCGATCCGCCCCCCGTAGTCGTGCGCGATATCGGAAACCGCCCTGAGCCACGTGTTGCCCGTCTTCGCGCCCGCCTCGAGCAACTCGCTGACCTCGCGCGCCAGAAACGGGACAGCCACGATCATGAAGAGCGGCATGTGCCGAACCGAGATCAACGAGGCGTGCGCCCACGCCAGGACCAGCAGGGCCGGTGTCACCTGCCGTCGAACGAGCATCCGGCCGGCGAGCACAATGCTGACGATCAACACCAATTCGTAGACCTTCATGCTCTCGCCACGGAAGTTGGGCGACTGGAACTCTTGCACGTACTTGAGAATGAAGTCCGACTGAAGGTAAGCGCCTATGTGCTCGTGCAGGTGGTACCCATAGGGGTTGATCAGCGTGCCGGCCAGGCACAGCAATAGCAGCCCGCCGTATCGCCGAGCGGCGCGCGGGATAGCCCACAGGGACTCGCCGGACTCGCCGCGGCTCCACCACTCCTCGATGCTGCTGCCAGTCAGGTAGATCCCGATGACGACCAGGGCGGCGACGAAGCCTCCATGCGTGTTGGTCCACACGATAACCAGCGGGACTAGCCAGTAGACGCGCCGGCTCGGCCGCCGCCGGTCGGCTTCGAGCAGCCACAGCGTGAAGAGCAGGAATCCCCACGTGAACATGTGCGGCCTCGACAGCCAGTGCATCGTGGCCGGAGACAACGCGGCAAACATGCCGAGAATCGCCACCAGCACGTTCACCTCGAGCCACATCATGTAGCGGAACAGCAAGGCCGCGGTCCCGGCGATCACGACGCCCCCCAGGAACACGATGCCCTTGAGGCCGGCCACCTGGTGGACGAGCGCGAACAGAGTGTCCGCCAGCCATTCCCAGGCGAACCACTGGCGGCCCTCCATCGTGAACGAGAAGAGATCCTCGTGGGGGAACTCGCCCGTGGCCAGAATGTGCTCGCCGGTACGGATGTGCCAACCCGTGTCGCCGTCGGCTAGCAGCGAGGAGGCGCCGGCCCCGGCGAAGAATAGCCATCCCAAGATGGAGACGAACACCCAATCGGCCAGCGACGGAACGAGGAAACCACGCAGCCAGCCGATGCGCCGTGTTGTCTGGTCCGGTCCCATCATCTCTCCGAGTCGGGCATGCCGTTTGTCGAACGCCGAAATAGAGCCGGCCGCGGGAGGGACAGGCAGGGTCGTACCGACGGTAATAGTCTGACGTACTGCATAGGTTTAGTTAATTGATCCAACAGTAATATGTTCAATCGACTGAAAGTACTATAACTTTAACAGTACTATAACAGTAATATGTTCAATCGACTCACGACGACCGCCAACCCGCTCTATAACCTTCGTGGTACGAAGCGGTAAACCTCCGGATATCAACGATCCTGCTCCCTCGGCTCGGACAGGTCGTAGATCCTGACCGCGTCGCCGCTCTCGAACGCTATCGGGAGGCCCCTGAGCTGGCCGCTTGTCGCCTCGCGGAGGAACTCGCTGGCCGATTCGAGGTGGTAGTCGTCTTGGGCGACCAGCCAGTAGCGGGCCCCAATGGCCCTGGCCGTGTCGCCCAGGTGCTCCAGGTCATGCTTGAGCGGAGCCATGTCCTGCCGGTAAAAAGCCGCGGTCGAGGTGGCAATGGGCCGCATCGCCTGTCGGCCGGTGTGGAGAAACAGCAACCCGTCTTCATAGGCGATCAAGCGATGCTCCGGGGCCGTTTCGCGGGCGATCCAGTCGTAGGCGGCTTGCTTGTGGACGGCGAGGGCCGTGCGCTGGGCGGTCTGCCGGACTGTGTGCCCAGGAATCACCCACAGGGCCCGGTAGGCCCCGTACGCCAGCAGAGATCCAACCCCCGCCGTGATCAGTGCCCCGGCGATCCGCTGTCCCCAAGGCCCCCGCTGCCGCCAGACTTCGATGGCGCGCCCAACAAGGCCTCGCCCCTCGGCCACCGCCCCCCACAGGAACAGCGGCAGAAACAGCAGCAGCAGCCTTTCCATCAACGTGTAGTTCCACACAAGAACGATTGGGACGTGGCACAGCAGCGCGAAGTGCACTCCATGCCAACTCGTTGGTCCGCGTTCGCGGAACACTCCCTTGACGATCAGGAACGAGATTGCGATCGCGGCAGCCTGCCACAAGCCACCCTGAAAGCCCCCTACCGATAGATGGAAGCACAGCATGGCCGGGGCCTTGAGCATCTCGACCAAATTGAACTGGACTTGCGCCATAAACGTGGAGAGGTCGGGAACGGAGAGCCTCCAGAAGCCCGTGTAACTGGTGTAGAACAGCAGCGTCTGGCGGTAGCCTTCGAGCTGCCCGGCGGCCTCGGGTTGGCTTGACAAAGCCGACCAGCCGAGCATGCCGAGGAAGGGAAGGGCGCCGGCGAGGTACGTCCAAGCCCGCCAATGCAACCTGCGGACAGCCGCGGCCAGGAACACCCCGCCCACGACCGCCAGGCCGATCGAGCGGGCGCCGACCGCGGCTGCCCCTAGGACCAGCGCCCCGGCCCAGCCCAGCGACGCAGCCGGATTGCCGGGTTCGAGATGCCGTCCGGCGGCCAAGAGCGTCCACGTTGATAAGGCAATAAATAGCAAATCACTCAGGGGCATCCGAGCCAAATCCACGAGCATCGGGTGAAGTGAGCAAATGAGCGTAATCAGCAGCGCGGCGAGCCGTCCTGCCCCGAGCTGGCCGACCAGCCGGAACGCTCCCGCCAAGAACAGGCAGCCACACAACGCGTTGACGAACAGGGCCCCTTGCAGCACCTGGCCGAGGTTAGCCCGCGTTCTCCACAGCAGCGACAGCACCAGCGGATACCCCACCGGGTACTTCGTCTGGGCAGGCGTACCCGGCAGGCTAGGCACGCGGTAGCCCGAGCCCTCGGCCAGCGAGCGGGCCGAGCCAACATACAGGGTGTCGTCGTGAAGGTAACCGAAGTCGTGGGGCGACCAAGAGGAGGTGGCTCTCAGCAGGTACAGCGCGAGAACGATTCCAAGGCCGGCGATGGCCGTGCCAGGGCGCATTCCAGGTGGGGGAGCCGGCGGCCTGAGCTACGCTGCATCGCCCGGCACGGCGGTCGCAGCCGCTGCCAGGTCGTCGCCAAGCTCGTCGCTATATCCTCTCAACTTTCGGCCATACATGGCCAGCTCGAAGCGGTCTTTGACTCCGGTCTTCTCGAAGACGTGCATCAAGTGTACTTTGACTGTTCCAGTGGTGATCTGAAGAGAATTGGCAATTTGCTTGTTTTTCATGCCTCGCATGACGAGACTGAGAATCTCATCCTCGCGCGGCGTCAGGCGCGGTGTCGAGCGACGGTTGATGAAGCCGACGAACTGGTTCGAAATGGAACTCTCGATCCAGATGTTGCCCTTGGCCACGGTGCGGATGCAGTCGAGGATGGCGTGCACAGGGAGTGTCTTCTTGAGAATCCCCCGGGCGCCGACCTGCAAGGCCCGGAACGACTCGACCTCCGAGACTTCCGCGGCCCACAGAACGGGCTCCGTCTCCGGCGCTCGCGCCTTGAGGTCAGAGATCAACTGGAAGACGGTCGACGTACCGAGAGCCTTGTCGAGCAAACAGACCTTCGGCGTGTGCTCGGCCACCTGGTCCAGCAGCTCGGTGGGGTCGGCCACCGCACTGATGAATTTCAGGTCGGTTGCCTCGTCGAGGCTCTTACGCAAGCCTTCGACAACGATCGGCTGCGTCTCGCAGGCGATTACTTCTATGGGTTTTGGTTTATCCGACATTGGTGCCCGCGGGGCGGCCTAGGGTCCGAATCAACTTCAGAGAGAGAGTACTAGAACCGGTCTTCTATGGTGATATCGTACTCACCCGGAGCACTACAACTAACCGTCAACCTTAGCCGGCTTTGGAAAAACGACCTAACGGACTCTACGCAGAATGGGCCGCGATGGGTTTGGTCGCGCCGAATCGCGGGTCGCAGAGGGATCTACTGGACGAGAAACAGCTTGTGCTCGCGGACTGACTGGTTCCCCAGCCTGTCCTGTAGCGAGAGCACAATCGAGTAGCTGCCGGGCCGAATGTCGTCATCGAGGTCCAGCCGGAAGGTGCCGGGCAGCCAGCGCCGTGGATAGTACGGGGAACCCTGTTCGCCCTGGGGATCGAATGTGAAGAGCAGCTCACCCGCCTCATCGCGAAGCTCCAGCTCCGCGTGTACGTCGTACGAGTGGTCGGACGCGACTTGGAAGCCGGTGATGTAGAACTTCGCCCACAGCGTGTCGCCGGGGTCGAGCACCAACTCCGGCAGCGGCGCGCCGCCTTCGACTTTCGAGAAGGTGAAATTGCGAACCGTCAACTCGTTGCCTGCCGGAACTTGCTGCCCGCGGACATGGATCGCCATCTGCTTCGTCACCTTGGCCATGTTCAACTCGTCCACGACCTGGAGAGTGATTTGGTAGCCGCCGGCCTCGGCATGCGCGGGGAGCAAGGGGGCGTGGCGGATGATGGGCCGCCAATCCTTGTCCTGCGGCGCCAACTCGGTGTCGATTTTGCCCGCGTCGGCCATCACGAAGCGGTCACCGACCGGCCCGAACGAGTCGATACGCCAAGAGAGCTTCACCCGGTCAAACTCGCCCCGCGTGTAGCCGCCCACCTCGAACCGCAGATAGACGGTCTCGCCGGGGAAGAAAACGCTGTCGGGGGGAATGCTGTAGCCACCCTCGCCGTCGAGGATGTCGGCTTTGACGATCTTGAGGCCCGCCGGACCGTCGGTGCTCTCGCTCGAGGGCTCCTCGCCGGCAAGCACGCCGGACGCCATCGCCGTGAGCAGCGCGAGGCAGAGCGTGAGGGAGCGACCAATCGAGTTCATGTCGCGGGGTGAGGACGGGGCGCCGACAAGCGTCCGATGGTTGTCGAAACACCTACCGGGCAAGCTCGGCGGCAAGTTGGGACGGTTGCGCCTCATTAAGCTGTCGGACGCGTTCGCGGACCGCGCCGTTGCGGTATTCGTAGACTTCCTTGCTGCTTTGCGAGACGCCCTCTCGCACCAGCGTCTCGACATCGAGTCCGGCCTCGGCTGCATCCAGTTCCCAAACGCTCGAAAAGATCCGCGGGCTCTTTGGTAAATAGATCGGACAACAATCGGTAAAGGGTTCAGCCGAGATCTGATAGGTGCCGATCTTCTTCGCCAGATCGAGTATATCCTGCTTGTCATCACCGACCAACGGACGGTAGACCGGCATCCGCGCCACGGTGTTGACTGCCTCCATATTCTGAAGCGTCTGGGACGCCACTTGCGCGATGCTGTCGCCGGTTACCACGCCGTGCGCTTTGTCGCGGCGGGCGATCTGCTCGGCGATGCGCAGCATCAGCCGGCGATAGATCAGGATGCGAAATGCCTCGGGCGCGGAGGTGACGACCTGCCGCTGGATTTCGTCAAACGGCACGAGGTGCAGCCGCGACGCGCCTTGATAGGGGGTCAAGACGCGTACTAGCTCGCGCGCGACCGGCGGGCTGTCCTCGCCGACACGCGCCGGCGCGCCGTAGAAGTGGACGAACGACAGGCGCACGCCGCGCTTGATGATCTTGTAGGCCGCCACGGCCGAATCGAATCCGCCCGAGAGGAGGCACAGCAACTTCCCGGCAGTGCCCATCGGCAACCCCCCGAGGCCGGGGAGTTTCTCGGTGTAGACAAGCGCGCGGTGCTTGGTGACCTCTACATAACAGGTAGCGTCGGCCTGTTCGAGGTCCACTTTGGCGGGCCGCCCGGTCGCTGCGGCTTGGTCTTCGATCGCTCGTCCCAGGGTGCGCTCGATGTCGGCGGAGCGGAACGGGTAAGTCTTGATCGCCCGCCGCGCCCGGACGCGGAACGTGACGAACGCGACATCCGCCATTTGGCATCCGCCATTTGGCGCGATCCTTCCTCGACGATGGCCTCCATGGTCGGCTCGGTCTCGCGCGCCACGGCTAGGTAGGCGACGCCGCCGACCTTCTGGAGCCGTTGGACGGCCGCGGCGACTGCTGGGTCGGCGCCAACTTCGTCCGGTCCCGTCAGACAAACGAGCATGCGACTATCCTCGTGCGTAACGGAGCGGACCGGGAGGCCTTCGAGAGCCCGTTCGGCAGCCTCTTTGAGCTTGCTAACGAAGAAGTTACGGTTGCAGCCCTTGAGCCAAATCTCGTGGTAGTGGAGGATGAGAACGGGCATCGGGTGCTTCCGGGTTCATTATAGCGGCGGGCTACTGGTCGGCCGCGGCGTGGCGCAGGCCCGTAGACCTGCTGTGTCGGTACTCTTACCGACGCACGGGTTTCCGCGCTGGCCCGCAAGCCAACCCAAGCATCGACGAGGGTGTCGATGCGGCAGACGTAGGCGTCCGCGCCACACGCTGGATCTGATACCCTTCACCCGAGGAGGCGCCCCATGAGCATCGATCGGCGCGGGTTTCTACGGGAGGCGACGGGCTTGGCCTCGGCCGCAGCTTTGGCGGCGGCCGACAACGTCGAGGCCGCCCCGGCTGATTTCTCCAAGTTGCGCGGACACTTTTACCTGCGCGAAGGCCAGACCTATCTCAACTCGGCGCGGCACTATCCTCTCAACGTGTATGCCGCCCGCGCCGCCCGCGGCTACCTCGACCACATGATCGCCGACCCCGCCGACGAGACCGAACGGCGGCGGCTGCACGACATCAAGGCGCGCTTCGCCCGTTTGATCAATGCCAAGCCGTCGGAGATTTGCTTCACACCCGGCACGATGGCCGGCGAGATGATCATGATGGACGGCCTGCGCCTCGAAAACACCGGCTACAACATCGTCACCAACGACCTCCCCTACTCGGCCTCGCTCTACAACTACTCGCAGCGCAAGAAACACGGCCTCGATCTGCGCATCGCCAGACACAAGGACTGGCGGACGAATATGAAGGCCGTCGAGGACGTCGTCGACAACAAGACGCGGCTCATCTCCGTCGCCCTCGTCTCGAACATGAACGGCTATCTCGAGGACGCCAAGGCCCTTAGCGACCTGGCCCACGCGCACGGCGGCTATCTCTATGCCGACGTCATCCAGTGCGTCGGCGCCGTGCCGATCGATGTTCGCGCGATGGGCATCGACTTCGCGGCCTGCTCGATGTACAAGTTCCTGATGGGAATCCACGGCTTCGGGTTTCTTTATATCCGCGAGGACTTGCAGGGTAGCGTCATCAAATCCACCGAGATGCACGGCGGCGTGAGCCTCAACTACCGGCCGTGGGTCGACAATCCCGATCCATCGAAGGACGAGGTGATCGTCGGCGAGGGAAAGGGCGCGGCGCGGTTCGAGGTGGGCGCGCCGCCGTTTGTGAGTTACGCGGCGGCGGAGGCGTCGCTGAAGCTGATCGAGCGGCTCGGTGTCGAGACCATCCAAGCGCACGCGATGAAGCGCATCGCGCGGCTGCGGAAAGACATGGCGGCCATCGGGTATCCGACGGTGACGCCCGAGGGCAACGGCAGTTCGATCATTTCGTTCCGTGTGAAGGACCCTGAGGCGGTAACGAAGAAGCTGGAGGGTGCCAACGTTGTCGCAACGATGATTGCGCCATACAAGTTGCTGCGCGTATCGATGTCGGTATTCACCACCGACGACGACCTCGACCAACTCCTGAACGCGTTGTCGTAGTTGCACCTCGACCCGCCGTTCAGAGCCGCGGACGGAAGTCCGCGGTCCTTCCAACGTCGAAAGGAATCCCCAGCCTTTCGACAACAGGGCAGCGGTTCCGGTGGAGGCTGCCGGGCGGACGCAGGTCCGCCCTACAAAAAGAGGCCGGCCGCGGCGAAACCCACGTGTCGGTAAGAGTACCGACACGGCAGGTCTGGGGACCCGCGCCACACCACGCTACATGTTGTAGACCTCGTCCCAGGTCACTTCGCGGCCCAGTTCGATCGCGATGCGGCCCATGATCGCGGTGAGAGTGCTTTCAGCGGCGAACAGCGCGGCGTTCTCGGGGGCGATCTCCCCGCGCGCTCCGCGGATGAAGTGCTTGATGACGTCTTCGGTGATGTTGTACTTGGTGTCCTGGCGCGATGGCGTTCTACCCTCGATGTGGACCGTGTAGCCCTGGCGCGAGGTCGTGATCACGCCCTTGGTTCCGAAGAAGTACTCGCCCACGTCGCGGTAGCGGCCCTGGGAGATTTGGTTCGCCGAGTGGGTGTAGACGCGTCCGTCGGGTAGCTTGTAACTAACGGCGAGGCTGTCCATGATATCGCCGATGTCGTCGCGCACAACGCGAGCCCCGTAGCCGGTCGCCGTCACCGGATGAGTGCCGGTAAACCAGTTGACGACATCGATGTTGTGGCAATTCTGCTCGACGATGATATCGCCGGAGTGCTCCTTGTAAAACAGCCAGTTGCGCACCTTCTCTTCGGAGTCCGCGTGCCCGGAGCGGATCGGCAGCGCGCCGCCCAGCCAGGCCGAGCGGATCATGCGGATCTCGCCGATCTCGCCGGCGACGATCATGTCGTAGGCGCGGCGGTAATCGACGCCCCAGCGTTGTTGGAAGTCGACCATCACCATCTGCCCGGGCTTCACGTTCTTGGCGGCGGCGATGATGCGCCGAACACCGGCCGGGTCGACAGCGGCGGGCTTCTCCATGAGGATGTGTTTGCCGGAGGCCACCGCCAACTCGAAGTGCTCGGGATGCAGGTAGGGCGGCGTCGCGATGTAGATGGCGTCGATGTCGGCGTCGAGAATCGCTTGGGCGCTCTTGTAAGCCTGCGCCTCCTTGGCGGGGACAATGCCGCGCGCCGCCTTGATGCGATCGTCGTAAATGTCCGCCAGCGCGGACACCTGGGTTTGATCATGCTTGACGAAAAGCTGGCTCACCCGGGAGCCGCGGCGGCCGCAGCCGAGCAAGCCTACCTTGAGCTTCGAGTTAGCCGGCGTGCCGTAAACCGACTCGGGCCGTACAATGGTCCAGCCGGCGGCGGTCAGGCCGGCTCCTTTGACGAAGTGGCGGCGATCGGTCCTGTTTTTACTCGATTTGGTTGTGGTCTCAGACATCGGGGAACCTCGGTTGGTGGCTGATTCGCAATTCTAACAGAGCGATTAAGAGCACCCAGCGGCGTAGCTCAGGTTCCCAGACCTGCCGTGTCGGTACTCTTACCCACACTGGGCTTCAGCACCGTATGGCAGGCAACACCAAGGATCGACACGAGTGTCGCGGCAGACGTAGGCGTCCGCGCCACATCCGCGCGATCAGCTGCACCCGATTTGTTGCGGGCGCACCCGTTCCGTTACTTGCCGCCCAGTATCTCGCCATGCGGCTTGCCCTGGCTGATCTCTTCGTAGGCGCTGCGCACCTGCATGGCCAGGTTCGGACCTACCCAGTTTCGCACCGCCGCCGACAACTCGATCGTGGTTGACTGCGGCACGCCGTCGCGTCCCATGCGGACGAGGTCTTCGAGCTTGCGCCTGTCTTCGATGGCCTTGCTGACCGCAGCGTGCAGTTCGGTCATGAAGCGCTCTTCGCCGTCGAGCAACTCCCGCCCACCGGGACCGCCGTGTCCCGGTAGCACCACCTCGACGTCGAGCTTCTTCGCTTGCCGGACGACATTCGGCCAGTTTCCGATGTAGCCGTCACCGGTGTAGTTGAACGGCCCGTTGGTGATGGCGTCGCCGGTGCAGAGGATCTTCTCCTTCGGCAAATAAGCAAAGCCGTCACCGCGCGTGTGCGCCCAGCCGAAGAAATGGAACTCGACCCGCCGGGTGTCGTCCTCGAGCACAAACGGCGACTCGCGGAAGGTCTGTTGCGGCGGCTCGGGCGCGTCGAGCTTCAGTGCCGCGATGCCTTCACGCAGTTTGGCGGCCGCCTGCCAGCGAGCAGGCTCGTAGCGCTTGATCTCCTCGGCGACGCCGGCGTAGGCGAGGGTCGTGGCGCCGTACTGCGTCCAGATGGGGTTGCCATAGGCGTGGTCGCCGTGATGGTGGGTGTCGAAGACATACTTCACGCGCTTGGCGGACAGCTTCTCGATATCGCGCAACACGAGCCGCGCGCCAGAGGGGAAGTTGGCGTCGACGACGATCAGGTAATCCTTCATCTCGATGATGACGTTGTTGCAGTGACCCTGATGGCGCTGTTCGCCCTCGCGAAACCACACACCCGGCGCGATCTCTTTGACTGTGCCCGGCTGCGCTTCGCCGGGAGGGGTCCAGAGAGCCGCCGAGACGAGCCCGAGAAAAACCGCCGCTACGATGATCCGCCGATGACGCATGAAGTACCCTCCGAGGCCCTCGTGGTCTGATCTAAGCGTCATCCGGATGGAACTGTCAAGTGTTGGAGCAGTGTTGTGAAGGATCATGCGGGCACGATCCGGCGCTCCGGGCCTCCCCGGATTACGGCCCTTCAGACGGTTAGGCCACGTACTCTTGCCAGGTGCGCCCGCTTGAGCGCTATCGCCCGAAGTGGTAATCTGCATGCGTCCGGACATGGCGTCCGGGACGTAGGGAGTCAACCGATGATGCTTCGTACCGTTCGCACCACGCTTGTTTATCTGTTTGTTTGTCTCTTCGGTATGGCCGGCAGCGCGCTCGCGGCCGAGGAGGGATTCACGCCGCTGTTCGACGGCAAGACCCTCAACGGCTGGACGCTGCTGGGCAAGACCGGCGAAGGCTATCTGGTCGGGGATGGCAAGATCGTCTGCCCGCGCAAGGGGGGCGGGAATCTGTTCACCGACAAGGAGTACGCCGACTTCATCATTCGCTTTGAGTTCAAGCTGGAAGACGATTCGAACAATGGGCTGGCCATCCGGGCGCCCCTACAGGCGGGCGGCATTGCCTACGAGGGCATGGAGTTGCAAATCATCAACAACAACGGCGAGCGCTACAAGAACATCGAACCCTGGCAGAAGCACGGCTCGTTATATCACGTGTTCCCGGCCAAGACGGGTTACCTCAAGAAATCGGGCGAGTGGAACCAGCAGGAGGTCATCGTGCAAGGACGCCAGGTCAAGGTGATCCTGAACGGCCACACCGTCCTCGATGCGAATCTCGATGCGGTCAAGGATCCAGAGATCATCGAGAAGCACCCCGGCTTGCAACGCAAGTCCGGCCACATAGGGTTCTTGGGACACAACGAGCCGATCGAGTTCCGCCACATCCAGATCAAAGAGCTGTAGCGTCCGTCAGGTTCGGCCTTGGGGGTGCGGAGCCAGGCTACGATATCCCAAGCTGCCGGTGCACAGAAGCCGGCGATCAGACCTTATCCGGTACGGCGAAGGGTGCGCGGTAGGTGCGCTTGATGAACGAGTTAGCCTCGTCGTCGCCGACGAAACGCTCGGTCGCGGGATCGAAATCAAGCCGGCGATCGAGGCGGAACGCGATGTTGGCCATGTGCGCCAGCGATGAGGCGGAATGCGCAGTCTCGACCGGTCCGTTCTGGTCGGACGTCTTGCGGCTGCGCACGGCCTTGATGAAGTTGGCGTAGTGGTCGCCGCCGACGTCGCCCTTCGGGCCGGGCTCGCGCTTCTGCCCGAAGTAGACCTCGTAGCTGTGATAGTCCTTCATCAGCATGAAGCCCTTCGAGCCGTAGAAGAGATTGCCGACGCGCACGCCGTCTTCGTAGTTGCTGCTCCACGGACGGACGGCGATCTCGCCCATGATGTTCTCCTTGGGCCACTTGACGAGCGCCGTGAGAACCTCGGGCGTTTCCTTGTCGTCGTCCCAGAGGAACTTGCCGCCCATGGCGGTGATCTCGCTCGGTAGGCCGGTGCCGAGTCCCCACAGCATCAGGTCGGTTTCGTGAATGCCTTGGTTGCCGATGTCGCCATTGCCGTATTCCCAGTGCCAGTGCCAGTTGTAGTGGACGTAGCGGCTCGAGTACTGCCGCTCGGACGCGGGTCCCTGCCAGAGGTTCCAGTCGACGTGGGCGGGCGGTGCCTCGGACGGTTTCTTGCCGACGCTCGGCCGCCACTTGTAGATGCACGTCCGCGCCAGGTAGATGTCGCCGATGATGCCGTCGCGAAGGAGCTGAATGCCTTCCTGCATCGCTTCGGAGCTACGAAGCTGCACGCCGTGCTGCACGATGCGGTTGTACTTCTTGGCGGCGGCGACGAGCTGCTGTCCCTCGAAGATGTTGTGGGCGCCGGGCTTTTCGACATAGACGTCTTTGCCGGCTTGACATCCCCAAATGGCAGCTAACGCGTGCCAGTGGTTGGGGGTGGCGACGCTGATGCAGTCGATATCCTTGTCGTCGAGGACCTTGCGCAGGTCTTGCTCGATGGGGACACGGCGGCCGTACTTCGCTTCGAACTCGCCGGCGCGTTTCGCAGCGATGTCACGGTCGGGATCGACGAGCGTGGCGACCTCGACGTTGTCGAGCGGCTCGAAGCCTTTGATGTGGCTCTGGCCGCGTCCGTTGACGCCCAGAACGGCGACCCGAACGCGGTCGTTCGCGCCTAGCACGCGTCCACCGGCGGCGAACGCCATTCCTTTTGCTGCAGCAGCGCCCGCGGCGCTCTTGAAGAAGGTCCGTCTCTGCATCGGTTTCACCTCGTGGAAGGTATGGGGCCGTTGCCCACGGTGTTGCCGCGTGGCGCAGCGGCCGAGTCTGTGGTTATTGTAGACCAGTTTCGGGGGGAGAGACCACGCTGAGATCCGTCCGTAAGGCAGTGGGACTGTGTGTCGTCACGCCCTGATGACTCGGCGAGTGGAACTGGAAGAGAGCGGATGTGTTTGCGCTTGGCTCACCCGCCGGGTGTTGAGGGTGTGCGGACTCGTTGGTGATGCGTGTCGATCCGCCGACCCTGCGAGGGTCGAACAATCCTAGCCCATGGATTCATCCATGGGTTCCGAACGCCTGCATCAGCTTCTTTCGCCCGAGGCTGTTTCTTATTGCGCGGGGTCGTTGACCGCGCGCAATAAGAAACAGCCTCGGGGCGGGCGGAGGGCGCTGTGGACCGACACTCATGGATGAATCCATGGGCTAGGATTGTGACGCCCTTCCGGGCTCGGGCCTGTGGTTGGACGCGCGTCCGTTTGCGCCAAGACGCAACCGCGGATTCCCATCCGCGGCTCAGTTGTGCCGCGGCGTGCAGTTGCGGCGGACCGGAGCTTCAAGCGATCGTTAGAATCCTTACGTACGGACTTGGGACCACGCTGAGATCGGAACGAGGTGAGGCGACCCGAGACCAGCAAGTCGCAGCTCATGTGGCGTAAGCCTGGAGGTGTCGAGTTTCATGACATGGTAGACACTTCCCTTCGCCACCTATTCGCCGACAGAAAGCAAAGAGATGGCAAACAAAGGAGATACGATCTAGGAACAGGACGGGAAGGACGCTAGGCAATGTCCAGCCTAGTGGAACGCATTGCAAACGCTGTCGATGTCGCGGAGTCAAGACTTGGCGCAGCCAACTCGCTGGAAGGTCTTGATGCCGTGGCATCGACAGCGCAAACATAGTGAGGGCTGGACGTTCCGAAAGTGTCTACGATGTCATGAGACTGTACACCGGGAGGCTTACGCCACGGCAGGCCCGGATATCTGTTCCAAGGCTTGATGCTCTTGTTCGTGTGACTCGTAGATCAGACGGTTACACGGGGGCGAGCAGACGTTTGCCGCGACAGATGGCCAGGCGGCTGACGATCTTCTTCTCGGTGGTGACGGTCTTCTTCTGCGAGTCGACCAACTGAAACCGGCCATCCACGATTTCGAGTAGCGCAAGGTCAGCCGGGCCGCCGACCGCGAGCACCCCCATGCCCGGCAACCGTTTGACGGCCTTGGCAGGGTTGGCCGTCGAGCGCAACAGGATGTCGTCGAAGCTCATCCCCAGGTGCAGAAACTTCGACATCGTCGTTGGCATATCGTAAACCGGGCCGTTGATGTTGAGGGTGTAGATGTCCGTCGAGATGGAGTTGGGTAGAAAGCCCTGATCGAGCGCCTTGCGCGCGATCTCGAAGTTGAAGCTGCCGGCGCCGTGACCCACGTCGAAGTGGACGCCCCGAGCGCGAGCGTCTTTGACGCTGTCTTTGATCTTTCCGTTTGCGTCGAGAATGCCCAGGGTGTGGGTGTTGAAGCAATGGGTGACGACGTCGCCTGGATGCATCAGCGGCATCACGTCATCGGTGGAAGGCGGTGCGAAGCTGATGTGCGCCATGAGGGGAAGCTTGTAGCGGTCGCATAGCCGGCGGGCGATCTTGAGGAACGGCGGGCTGTAGCGTCCGTTCATGTTCGAACCGACCTGGAACTTTACACCGAGGATGATGTCGCGGTTCGCGACGGCGGCTTTCCCGGTGCGGTCCATCACGCCCTGGACGTGCTTCACCGGGTCCTCGTCGGGATTGCGGTTGTTCGGGTAGAGGTAGACGTATCCGTAGATGCGGCTCTGAGCGGGATTGACGATGAAACGCCGGAAGCCATTGATCTGGTTGTAAGCGAACGTGCCGGCATCGATCCAGGTTGTAGTGCCCGACCGTGCGGCGACGGTGTCGGCGTCGATGCCGATGCCCAACCCCGTGTGGATGTGAGTGTGGAGATCGACGAGACCGGGTGTCACGTATAGGCCCTTCGCGTCGACGACATCGATGGCTTTGTCGGCGGCGATGTTCGGCTCGATGGCTGCGATCTTGCCGTCGAGGATTGCAACGTCGGACTTTTGGCGAAAGCCGCGGCTGGGATCTCGGACTTCGCCGTTCTTGATGAGAATGTCGTAGCGACGGGTTTGCGGGCTGGCGGCAGAGGCGGTCAGGCCGGCGGCGGCGAGCGTGCAGAGTAGGGTTCGTCGGGTCATGGTGTGAGTTGCGGGGGATGAAAGCGTGAGCGGGTCAGGTGCTCGGGCTCTCGATCCCTTCGGGCAAGGTTGAGGGTTCGTGCCGGACCGCTCCCTTACGGTCACGGCTCGGTTTCTTGTTGAGTTGCATCGGCTACGCCGTGAACGGCCACAGGCGCTCGATCGTCTTGCTCAGCAGCCACTCCTTGTCCTCGTCGGTGAGAAAGTCCATTTCATCGCGCACCAGTTCGAGCGTCTTGCCGTAGTCGATCTTGCTCTTCGAGACGGGCCAGTCGGTACCCCACATGGTGCGCTCGCGTCCGAAGGTATCGAGTACCGTCTTCACCTGGGCCCAGGTGTCGCGGTGAGGATACGGTTCGCTCGAGATGCTCCAGGTGTGCGAGATCTTGACGTAGACGCGCGGGAATTGCGCCAGCGCGAGCAGCTTGTCCAACTCGGACAACGGGTCGGTCGGCTTGTAGTCGGCCATGTGATCGATGACGACGTCGAGGTCGCCGTACTTCTCGATGTACTTCTGCGCGTCGGGCAGCCGTGAGGCCTTGGTTAACAGTAGCATCGGGACCTTCAATGCCTGCGCCTTGCTCCAGATCGGGTCCATCAAGTCGGTGTTCGTGATCCAATCACCCGCCTCGCTGGCCGAAGGGCTGAGGCGCACGCCCTTGAAGCCCCACTCCTCGGTCCACTTTGTCAGTTCATCGGCCGCGTCAGTGGCTTCGGGGTTGACGCGGCAAACGCCCTGGAACTCCTTGGGGTACTTCTTCATGACGTCGCCGACGTAGCGGCAGTCCCAACGGTAGTGCATCGGGTGGACGATCACCGTGTTCGACACACCGTGAGCCTTCATCAGACCGAGCAGCGTCTCTGCGGAGGCGTCTTCCTTGGGCGGGTTCTTGTTCTCTTTCGGCCAAGGGTACTTAGGGTCGTTGACCCAGACGTGTACGTGCGGGTCGACGATCTTGAGCGGCGGGCCTGCCTGTTCGGGCGGGGGGGCCTGTTCGGGAGCAGGGGCTTCTCCGCCACAGCCGGCGGCGCCGGCTAGCGCGGCGGCTCCGAGGCCCTTGGTGAAATCGCGGCGAGTCAGGGTGGTTGCCATACCGATGGATTGTAGAACAGGTGGTTGCGAGAGTACAGCGAGGGCGAACGGTTGGCCCTCGGAGGGATGGCTGCGGCCCAACTCAAATAGAGAGCGTAGCGCGACTCTTCGGTTTTGAGATCCGCGGCTTTTTGCTCAAAAAGCGCTGCAGCAGCGTGAGCAGGCTGGGAGCAGACCGCCTGCCTTGATCAGCGTCTTTCGAAAGCCGGCCAACGGTTGCGAGTGCCAGATCTCCGGCAACGACTGCTCGTAGATACTGCCGGCCACCACCCGGTAGCAGCGGCCGTGAGCGGGAATCACGCTGCCGTCGCTCTTGATCATGATGTTGCGGAAGGCATCGTTGCACAGGGTTCCGAGCAGACGGGTGGGTTCGCGGTAGAAGATGTCTAGGCCCGGTCGACTGGCGATCGCGGGGGAGAAGATCACGCGGAAGGGATAGGCGTTCGACTCGATGGCCTCGACCTCGTCCCACAGCCGGTCGAGATCCATCTGCGCGAGATCAATTCCTTCCATGTTGGAAGCGGTCGCGGGATAGGTCGCGCCATGCACTCGGTTGTGGGCCTCGGCCACGGAGGTGGGAGTGTAGTTGGTGTGCATGAAGCCGACTTCTCGCAGGGGCAGGTGGTGGAAGAAGCCGAGGAACTCCTCGAGCCGGCCGACGTTCCACTCCGTGATCGTGCAGTAGACCGACACCGCGGGTTTGGGGCCCGGTTGTTCGAGCAGTTTCTCAATCCCTGACAACGCCCGCTCGAAGGACTTCGGATGGCCGCGAATACGGTTGTGAACCTCCGGCGGGCCGTCGAGCGAAACGTTGAGTTCCCGCAGCCCGACGCGCGACAGATCTTCTGCCAACTGGGGCAGGTTGAGCCCGTTGGTCGTCACGGTCGTGTAGAGCTTGTGCGATTGGGCGTAGTCGAGCGATTCAATCAGGTGAGGGTAGATGCCCGGCTCGGTGAACGCGTAGCCGATCTTGGCCTCAGGGTAATGGCGGGCGGCCTGATCAAGGATCCGACGGGCGAGTTCTAACGGCATGTTCACCGGCTGAGCGCCCATCAGGTGGTAGTAGAAGTTGCTGTCCGAGAAGGCGGTACCGACGTCGCACATCTTGCAATGCAGATTGCAAATGTTGTTGACGCCGAGCACAAGCCATTCCGGCCCGTAGAACAGGCGGCCGGGAAGGAGGCGAAAGTTGGCTCGCCGCAGGGATTTGGATAGCATCGGGTGGTCGCCGAATCCTCGCCTAGCGCAACCTCTCCTCGAACTCCCGAGGACTCATTCGAATGTCACGCAGTATCCCCCGAAGAGTGCCTACTTTGAGCACCCGAGAACCGTGAACCGGGACCGTTGTGCGAAGCTCGCCTTTCGCCATAATGTGGTGGCTTCCACGGGCGCGGCGTAGGATGAATCCTTCGTTCTGGAGGAAAGCCACCATCCTTGCGCCGGTCAAGCGTGGAAGTCTAGACACGCACGAGTTCCGTTAGCTCGACATCGAGTCGGCGCAACTCGGTGGGGGCATTGATGCGCGACAACGCATCGTCGAGCCCAAACTCCTTGATGTACAGGCTGAGCGCATCTTTGAGATCGGCGACGGCGGCGGCCTCGGTCTCGCCTTCCCCGTAGGCAGGGATGTCCGGGACGCGCGCGGTGAATCCGCCCTCCTCAGGATCAGGGATCAGTTCGACGGTTGGGCCTTTCATAGCTTCCATTCTAACGTTGCTTCTTGGAGCGGTGATGTAAGCCCGGAGTCACACGTTAGAATCACAGCGTGGCTTCGCGCGGTCCCACGCTCCTGGCGGTTGAGGCGCTCTATGAGTACGCGGTTGGGGCGCTGGGGCGGCGCTCACTCACCGCGGTCGAGTTGCGGTCGCGGCTCCAGCGGCGCGCGGCGCATGAGGAAGACGTCGAAGAAGTCGTCGGGCGGTTGGCCGACGTGGGGTATCTCGATGACGCGAATCTCGCCGAGTCGTACTCGCGCTTCCGGCGTCAGTACGAGGCGCTGGGGCCGAAGCGTGTCCTACGGGAGTTGGAGCGGCGGGGGGTCGACGCGGGCGTTGCGGGAGGAGCCGTCGAGCAGGCCTACCAAGACATTGACGAGGCCCAACTCATTCGCGCGCACCTGCGTCGCAAGCTCGGCAAAGGCTATCGGGAGCGGCCGGTGACTGATCCCAAGCACATCGCGCGACTCTATCGAGGGCTGATCAGGGCTGGATTTGCCTCTGATAAGATCGTGGAGGCGTTGCAGGAAATCGCTTCCGATAGCGAGTGGTTGGAGGGGTTCGCCGACCAGACCGACGAGGCGTTTGATTAGCCACCCATGCGCAAAGTAGAGAGGATTTGGTTCACGTTGAGCGAGGGTCGCACATGCGAAAATGTAAGGGCACGGCATGCCGTGCCAGGCACCCTTGAGCGGCCGGCCTGACCCGAACACGGGCACAGCATGCTGTGCCTCTACATCTCGGTCGTCGGTTCAATAGGGATTCCAGGGGGCAACGTTTTGACCAGTTCCCAGGTTTTTCGATTGACGGGGGTGCGGTCGAAGGCGCCTGTGGGGTTCAACCCTGGGGCTCACGTTTGTAACGAGGCCAAGTCTTGACAGGACACGAGATTCGCGAGAAGTTCCTGCGCTACTTCGAGGGCAGCGGTCATCGCATCGTTTCCAGCTCGTCGCTCGTGCCCGCCAACGACCAGACGCTGCTGTTCGCCAACGCCGGCATGAACCAGTTCAAGGAGGTCTTGCTTGGCGAGGAGAAACGCGACTACAACCGCGCCACGACCTCACAGAAATGCGTGCGCGCCGGCGGCAAGCACAACGATCTCGAAAACGTCGGCCAGACGCGCCGCCACCACACGTTCTTCGAGATGCTAGGCAACTTTTCGTTCGGCGACTACTTCAAAGACGATGCCATCGTCTACGCCTGGGAGCTGGTCACCAAGGTCTACGGCCTGCCCAAGGACCGTCTTTACGCCACCGTCTTCGACGACGACGACGAAGCCGAAGAGCTGTGGAAGAAGGTCACCGACATCGGGTCGGACCGCATCTTCCGCTGCGGCGCCAAAGATAACTTCTGGCAGATGGGCGATACTGGCCCGTGCGGCCCGTGCTCGGAAATCTTCTACGACTTCGGTCCCGAGGCCTTGGAGCCCGGTGAGAACGACGAGCCCTTCCCTAGCGAGACGAACCGCTTTGTCGAGATCTGGAACCTGGTCTTCATGCAGTTCGACCGCGACACGGAGGGCAAGCTAACGCCGCTGCCCAAGCCCTCCATCGACACTGGCTTGGGTTTGGAGCGAACGGCCGCGGTGTTGCAAGGCAAGTTCAGCAACTTCGAGACTGACTTGATCCGGCCGATCATCGACCGGGCGGCCGAGGTGCTCGGCGCCGGCGTCGCGCTGCATCAAGACCCCAAGACCGACACAACGCTCCGCATCATCGCCGACCATAGCCGCGCGGCCGCGTTCCTGGTGCACGACGGCGTGCTGCCCTCGAACGAAGGACGCGGGTATGTGCTGCGCAAGATCATTCGGCGCGCCCTGCGTCACGCGCGCCTGGCGGGCCGTAGCGAGCCGTTCCTTTACGAGATGACCGGGTTCGTCGCCGAGCTGATGAAGCCGGGGTTCCCGGAGTTGATGGAGTCGGTGCCACGCGTGGCCCGCATTGTCAAGGAAGAGGAGACCCGTTACCGCCACAGTTTTGCCTTGGCCGAGAAGATGTTTGAGTCGTCGGTCGAGAAGGCTGCGGGCGGGGTCTTGCCGGGTGAGACGGCCTTTAAGCTTTACGACACCTTCGGGCTCTCTCCTGATGAACAGGAAGAACTTGCACGTGAGAGAGGATTGACGATCGACCACCCGCGGTTCGAAACCGAGATGGCCCAGCAACGGTCCCGGGCGCGGGCAAGTTGGAAGGGTGGGGAAGCCGCCGCCGTCGCCCAGGTGTATCAAGGATTACGCAAGGAACACGCGACGGCGTTCGAAGGCTATGGAAACCTGGAGGCCGAGGGATCGACGATCGTCGGCCTGCTCGTCGACCGACAAGTCGCCGAAGAGGTCCCCGCAGGGGCCGAGGTGGAGATGATCCTCGACCGCACGCCCTTCTACGCGGAAGCGGGCGGACAGATGGGCGACCACGGCGTGATCCTGTCGGGCGGTGAGGCCGTGGCGCGAGTCGTGGACGTCTACGCGCCGGTCCGGGGCCTCTCGGTACACAGGATCGAGACGACCTCGTCGCTCAAGGTCGGCCAGAAGGTCTCCGGGCGCGTGGACGATCAACTGCGCCACGCCACGATGCGCAACCATACGGCCACGCACCTGATGCACGCGGCGTTGCGCAAAGTGCTGGGGACGCATGTAAAGCAAGCCGGCAGCGTGGTCGATCCGGGCGGGCTGCGATTCGACATTACGCACTACGCCGCGGTCGACGAGGCCGAGCAACAAGAGGTCGAGCGGCTCGTGAACGAGGAAATCCTCAAGAACACGCCAGTCGCGACCGAAGTGCTCAGCCTCGACCAGGCGCTCAAAACGGGCGCGATGGCGCTGTTCGGTGAGAAGTACGGCGAGGACGTGCGGGTCGTCGGGATCGGCGACTTCAGCAAAGAACTGTGCGGCGGAACGCACGTGGCCCGCACGGGCGACATCGGGGTGTTCAAGATCACGTCCGAGAGCAGCATCTCGGCCGGGGTGCGGCGGGTGGAGGCGGTCACCGGGCTGGGGGCCTACGAGGGGTACCGGCGGGCCACCGATCAAATCGAGCGGCTAGCCGCGGCGCTGCACGTCGCCGAGCCGGAGCTGCTGGAGACGGTGGAGCGGCTCGCCGCCGAGCGCAAGGCGTTGGAGAAAGAGGTCGAGCGGCTGAAGAGCAAGCTGGCCGGGTCGAGCGTGGCCGACTTGACGGCGAACGCCCGCGACGTCAACGGCATCAAGGTCGTCGCCGCCAGTGTTGAAGGGCTGGACCGCAATCAGATGCGGTCGCTCGCTGATTCGCTGCGCAGCAAGATGGGCTCGGGCGTGGTGGTGTTGGCAAGCACCGCGAACGGCAATGTGGCGCTGATCTCAGCGGTGACGAAAGACCTAGCCGGCAAGAAGGTGCACGCCGGGAAGCTGGTCGGCGCGGTGGCGCAGGCGGTCGACGGACGCGGCGGCGGCCGTCCCGACTTGGCCGAGGCAGGCGGGAAGAATGTGGGAGCGGTACCGGCGGCGCTCGAAAAGGTGTACGAGTTGGTCGGCGAGATGGCCGATTCGTAGCTGGGCCAAGGCGGCGGATGTTCCAAGCAAAGGCAACGGTTCCCCTTGGCGGGCTTTGCGCCTTTGCGTGATCCACTCTTCACCGTTCCTCTAAACCGACGGAAGATCCAGTGTCCGAACCCGCACCCTACGACGACGCCGGGAATCGCGAACGTGTTTCGCGATTGATCGAGCGTGGCGTGGACGCTTGGGGCCCTGAGCGGGTCTATGTCGCCGCCGATGTGCCGCTCGATAACATCGAGTCCGGCGCGGTCCTGATCAGCGCAGCGCTGAGCGGACCGCAACTGCGCATCGGCCGCCGATCGCGGATCGGCGTTTCCGGTCACGCGCGCGTCGCGGATTGCCAGATCGGCCGCGATGTCGAGTTGGGGGCGGGCTCCTACGAAAACGCCACGCTCCTCGATGGGGCTCGCGTACGGGGCTTTGCCGAACTGCGTGAAGGCACGCTGCTCGAAGAGCAAGCCGAAGCCGCCCACAGCGTCGCCTTCAAGAACACCATCCTCACCGCGACGGTCGTCACCGGGTCGCTGATCAACTACTGCGACATTTTCATGAGCGGCGGCACCTCACGCGACGACCACAGCGAGGTGGGCTCGGGAGTGATCCACTTCAACTTCGATCCGCGCGGGGACAAGTGGAGCAGCCTGATCGGCGACGTGCGGGGCGTGCTGTTGCGGTCGGCGCCGGTTTTTGTGGGCGGGCACTGCGGGCTGGTGGGGCCGCTGCACATCGATTTCGGCGCGGTGGTGGCGGCGGGGTCGATGGTTCGAAACGACGTCGGTCCGGATTGTGTCCAGTTCGAGTCGGCGGAAACGCAGCCCACCGATGGCTTTGACCGCGAGATCTACATGGGCTTGAAGCGCAAGTTCCTGGCCACGGCGAAGCTCGTTGGAAACCTTCACGCGCTCGATGCCTGGTACGAGCATGTGCGAATGCCGTTTGGAGACGATGACCACAAGGCGCTCTACGGGGCGGTGCGGGAGCAGATCCGACGGCACATCGCCGAGCGGGCCAAGCGGCTTGACAAGATCATCGGCAAGTTGGAGCGGTCGATTGCGAAGTTGTCCGCGTCGGGCGGGGAAGCGGCGGCGCGTTTTGAGGGCGAGCATCGCTTGTTGTTGAAGAGCCGAGAGCAGATTGGAGACATCATCACGTCGAGACCCGATGTTCCACCGCTGCCCGATGTCTTCTTGCAAGAGTACGAACAGTCCCGCCAGGTTGCTTTGCATATCGATGCGATTCGGCAGCTCGGCGACGAGGCGGCGTCCAGGGCAGCCGACTGGCTGGGCGAGTTGACCAAGCTGACGACAAGCCGTATGCGGGCTGCGTTGGAGTCGTAGGCACCGCCTGAGCCGCAACCGTTAGCGAACCTTCCTGGTACAATCCCGCCTATGCGTTTGAAGAGTACGAAGCATTGCGTGGCTCCTCTGTCAGTAGTCGTGCCGGCCGCCCTCGTTGGTCTGGCGACGCTGGCGTCGTGCGGGCCCTCGTATGAAGTGCTCGACGAAAGCCGCCAGGCGACTGGCGTCAAAGTGGGTGAGGTGACGGAATCGTCGGCAATCGTGGCGATGCGCCTGACCGCGAAGGCCGAGCGGCGCAACGACGGCATCCTGCGGCGCAAGCGCTCCGTCAAGAAGGTGCCGCCGGAGATCCCCAATGTCCCCGATCTCGAAGGCTCGGCGCCGGGCGCGCCGGGGCGTGTTCGCGTTCGCTACAGCACGCAGGCAGGCGTATTCGACAACTTTCCCGAAGGCCCGGCCGACGGCCAAGAGACTCCGTGGCACGAGGTCAAGGCCGAGGACGACTTCACGCACCAGTTCGCGATCACCGGCTTGCAGCCCTCCACCGTCTACAACTACTCGGCGGAGACCTCGAACCTCGACGACTCCGTCTTGCACCAGCCGCTTCTGGGGCAGTTCGAAACCGCGCCGCCTGCAGACGAGTACGCCGATGTGACCTTCACCGTCATCACCGGCCAAATGTACATGCATTCGGACCACAAAGACGGTTTCATGGCGTACGACTCGATGGCCGCGCTTAGCCCCAAGTTCATCGTGCCCACAGGCGACACGGTCTACTACGACAGCGACGACCCGCCCGCCGCCACGATCGACATCGCGCGCTACCACTGGCACCGCATGTACAGCTTCCCGAAGCTGATCGAGTTCCATCTCAAGGTGCCCACCTATTTCGAGAAGGACGATCACGACTCGCACCTCAACGACGGCTGGCCCGGGTTAATGCGCCCTTTCATGAGCCCGTTCACCTTCGAGGAAGGACTGAAGGTCTACAACGAGCAAGTGCCGATGAGCGAGAAGCCTTACCGCACGTTCCGTTGGGGCAAGGGCTTGCAGGTCTGGGTTCTCGAGGGACGGGACTTCCGTTCACCCAACACGATGGAAGACGGCCCCGACAAGACGATCTGGGGCGCCGAGCAGAAGAAGTGGCTCAAAGAGACGCTGCTCGCCAGCGACGCCGATTGGAAGGTGCTCATCAGTCCGACGCCGATCGTCGGTCCCGACCGCAGCAACAAGCACGACAATCACTCGAATGTCGACTTCACGCACGAAGGCGACGAGTTCCGCAACTTTGTCAAAGAGAACTTGGCGGACAACTATTTCGGGGCTTGCGGCGACCGCCATTGGCAGTACCATTCGGTGCATCCCAAGTCGGGCATGCATGAGTTCTCGTCCGGGCCGATTAGTGATATTCATGCCGGTGGCTCGCCGGGACATGATCCGGTCTACCATCAGTTCCATCGTGAGATGGGTGGGTTCTTGTCGGTGCAGGCGAAGAAGGTGGGGGACGAGAGTACGATCGCCTTCCGGCTGCACGCGGTGGATGGGAATGTCGAGTACGAATACACGCGGGCGGTAGCGGTGGAGTAGGGAAGGGCCGGCTTGGCTGCTAGGCCATGTGTTCGCGAGCCAGCATGCGATCGAGGGCCAATAGGTTCATCATCAATCGCCGCAGGGGGTGGTAGTTGTCTTGGCGGACGCCGCGGTAACCGGGCTTGAAACTAAAGTGCCGGTCTTCGCCCAAGCTATAGGTGGGGTGGCCGAACCGGCGTAGCGAGAACTTGTTGTCGGCGATGTCCTGCGCGAGGGTGAAGTAGCGCGCGGCCCACGCGGCGCCGGTGTGCTCGAACACCTTCAGGGCTGAAACCAGGACCTCTTGCTGCGCCCACATGCTCTTGTAGTAGAAGTACTCGCCGGTGAGCCGCAGCTCCGGACGGTCGCCCGGCAGTTGCATCGGGGGCCACTCATAACAACCCGCATCGACGTTGATCCACTCAGACAGCCCGCCGTAGACGTGGTCCCAGCCGATGTCGAGGTGCTGGCGTAGCTGCCGTGCCGCCAAGTCGAACATCGCCTGGTCACCGCGGCGCAACGCCTCGTCCATCACCATCCAAAGGCATTGGCAGCAGTGGCCGAGTAGCGACTTGTTCTTCTCGGATTCGATGGGACTGAAGTCGTGGTTACGGTATTCGTTGGTGAGGCCGATGTCGGCGTTGTGGTGCTTGTGGAGAATCGCGTCGACGCAGAAGTCAGCGATGCGCTCGATCTCGGGGTCGTGGCCGCGGTTGAGGATCTGCGTGCACGTCTGTAGGTTGAGCATCCAGTTGCCCTGGATGCGTGCGCCGGGGTGAGGCGCGTACTTATCCTGGAAGTCGGGTCGGCTGATGTGGCCGAAGAGCTTCTTGACGAGGCGGATCGCAAGGTCTCGCGCTTCGCCGTCACCGGCTGCGGCGGCGTACTCCTGCAGGCCCTCGGCGAGGAAGTACATGCCGTAGACGTCTTCATTGAAGGGCGCGAGGATCTTGCCGTCGCGGGAGAGGTTGACGGCGTACCAACCGTCGTCCTGACGGGCGTGCTGAAGCCAGAACTCTTTTGTCTTGCGGGCTATTTCGAGGTGGCGGGCGTCGCGCCCGAGGTGGTTGTAGAGATAGCTGTAGACCCAGATGCCGCGGCCTTGATACCAGTGATACTTGTCGTCGTTGAGACGCGTCCCGTCATAGTCGAGCGCGGTCATGAAGCCGCCGCGCTCGTGGTCGATGCCGTGTTGGTCCCAGAAGGGAAGCTGGATGTTGAATAGCTCGTCGCGGTAGTGGTCGCGGAGCTTTGTAAGGGCGTCGCGGCTCACCTCCGGAGGGACCGCAGAAGTTTCTTGAGCGGAGGCCTTGCGAGCAGTCGCGCCCAGTGCCGCCGAGGTCGCGGTCGAGCCGAGAAAACGCCGGCGCGTCGACTTGATCATTCCTTCCAGTCGGAGCCGCGTTCATCATACTCCGCTTGGCACGTGAGCCAAGGGCGTTTGCCGGAGCGTGATCAGCTTGGAGAAGGACCACGCTGACCGCTCCAGGCGTAGCTTGCTTCGGAGTTTTACTCCTCAATGATCGCTGCTTTCGTCCCTAAGGTAACACGAGCACTCGGTACGGTCAGGGCGCCTTGGCGGCGTCGAGGAGGCGGAGCCAGTTCTCGCCGAGGATTCTCTTGATGCGTTGCTCGCTGTAGCCCTTCTTGACAAGCGCTTCGGTGAGGCGGGGGTAGCTGGTGGCATCGAAGTCGAGCAGGTTGGGGCCGCTCATCAGGTCAAGACCGATGCCGATGTGGCGGTCGCCGACCATCTCGACCGCGTAGTCCACCTGGTCGGCCCAGTCATCGACCGTCGGGAGTGGCGCGCCGGCGTCGATGGCCCTCTTGTGCCGTTCGCGCCAGGGGATGCCGTACGCGGTTCCGCCACGCTGATCACGGTCGCGCACCCAGCGGTCGTGCATCTCCGCGTCGAGTGCACCGATGTAGGCGCCGAAGTCTTCGTAAGGCTTGCGGAAGAAGGTGTAGTCCTGAATGAGATGCCGTAGCGGCGGGGGTGCATTATCACTCGATTGAGACCGCTGCCATTCCGAGTACTCTCGCCCTATCTGCGTGGTACTCGAGTGCATGCCCATGAGCCCTCCCTTGGCCGCCATGGCTCTGAGCACTTGGTCGGACAGAGTCCGTGGGTGGTCCACGAAATGTTGCAGCCCATGGTGGCTGCCGACGACCGGTGCGCGGCTGGCGTCGATGATTTGCATCTTGGCTTCGTCGGTGGCGTGGGAGAGGTCGATCATGATCCCGAGCCGGTTCATCTCCGCAACGATCTTTCGGCCTTGTTCGGTCAGACCGCCCCATTTTTTCATGCCAAGCTTGGCGTCGATGAAGGCGTTGGTCGTGTTGTGGCTGAGTGGCTGGATCATGCGGACGCCGAGACGGTGGAATAGGCGTAAGACGTCGAGGTCGCCCTCGGTGTCGAAGCCTCCTTCGAGCGCGAGGACGGCGGCCATCTTGCCCTTGGCGACGATGCGGCGCACGTCGGCGGAGGTGAGCGCGAGTTCCATCTTGTCGGCGTTGGCATCGAGGACGCGGTAGAAGGTTTCGATCAGGCGGCAGGCCTGCTTCACGGCGTAGTTGTAGTTGTTGTAGGGGTCCTCGATGTAGACGGTGTGGACGACGACGTCGAGTCCGCCTTGCTTGGCGCGGGCGTAGTCGAACAGGCCGGTCTCCTGCACCTTCCAGGGGTCGATGCCTTGGTGGAAGACGGGCGTGACGATGTGAACGTGTCCGTCGACGACGATGGCTTCCTTGTGGAGTTGGGCGGCGTCGAGAGATTGCGCGGGGAGGTTCGGCGGGATGATGAGGGCCGGGAGCAGCAGGCAAAGGAGTAACGTAAGGCTGTTTCGGGCTTGGGACATGGAGACCTCCTGTTGTGACGCGGCTGTATCCTCGGGTGGCCGCTTGTTAGCGCTCGATATTGTACAGCGTTCGAAGCCGGTGGGTGCTGCGGTGCTTGTTTGGCGGGTAAAGATTGCGTTGTAACGTTCGGTTGGTCGTAGAAATTACACTTGGGAAGGGCGGTGAGGGCCGATTGGGTGAAACAGGAAAAGTGGGCTGAGTAGGCGGTTTGTGACTTTTCGTGTACCTAAAGTCGATTTGGAATGAGTCTTGCATGGAGTGTCTCGGGTTTCGGTGACCGGGGCCGGAGATCGATCGAAGCAATGAATTGCGGGAGAAGCCTTAGGGCTGTCAGCGGCCGGGTGACGTAGGCTAGTAGGCAATGTTGAACGGACGGTTCCATCCCAAGCAGGTGAAAGGGGCGCTGCTGTTGGCAGGCACGCTGCTGGGGTTGGGCGCTCTGTCGGCGGTGACGTTGGTGTATCGCGAGACGTCACGGGCGATTGCCGAGGCCGAGCGCGACGTCGTTGCCGACTCGGAGATTGCGTTTGCGAAGGTCAGTCGGCGGTTGGGGCGTGGGCCGAATACGCAAGGCGGCGGGGTGCCTGCGGGTGCGTCCGCCGCGCCTTTCGAGTCGATCCGGTCCCCGGCGGTTTATTCGGATGCGGTGGTTTTCGAGGGACGGTTTTACCTGGCCGGGCCGTCGGGTGTTTCGGTCTACAGCGATGGCCGCCTGCTCGCCCGCTACCGCGTGGGCCAAGACCTTCCAGCCGCGCCGGTGGTGCAACTCGCCTCGGGCTTGTTGAGGGACGCGGCGGGCCCCGTGCTCTATGTGGCGACGGCGGGGGAAGGTCTGCTGGTCGTTCAGGGTGGCCGAGAGTCGGCGGCGTTCGAACAGGTGCGCGCGGACGAGGCGGCCTATCGCGATCTGACCGCGGTGCTGCCGCTGCGCACCGGGCGTGTCCTGGTGGGGACCGAGCAGCGGGGCTTGTTGCTCTACGACGGCAAGCGCCTGTCTCCGTTCCACAAGGAAGTCAGCGATCAGTACGTGACGGCGCTAGCGGGTGACGAGGCGAGCCTGTGGATCGGGACGCTCGGTGAAGGCGTCCTGCATTGGAGTGGAGGGAGCCTCAATACGTTCGGTGAGGCGGAGGGACTGCCGGACCGCCAAGTGCTTTCGCTGGCGGTCGAGGGAGAGACGGCCTACGTGGGTACACCGCTGGGCGTCGCCGAGTTTCGCAGCGGACGCTATTACCGCACTCTTGCGGACGGCTTCTTTGCCAAGGCGTTGCTGGTCGCCGGTGGCACGCTGCGAGTCGGCACGCTGGATGAGGGGATTGTCGAGGTTCCTCTTGGAACGGTGCGAGGGAGGGGAGCCCGACCGCGGCAGGTTGCGGGAGGGTCGCAGCTTGAGAACGTTGAAGGGCTATTCGACGCGGGTGGCGAGAGCTACGCGGTGGCCCGCATTGGGGCGCGGGACGGGCTCTATGTCCGCGAGCAGGGCGGAGGCGGTTGGCGCGCGGCGTTCGACCGTGAAGAGGCGCCGCTGAGTGACGGCAACATCTCGGCGCTCAAGTTCGACTCGAAGGGGAGGCTGTGGGTCGGTTACTTCGACCGTGGGCTCGATATCGTTGATCTTGCAACCAACCAGACGACGCATGTCGAGAACCAGTTTGTGTTTTGCGTCAATCGCATCGCCCATGACGCTGAGCGCCGGTTGACGGCGGTCGCCACGGCGAACGGACTGGTGACGTTCGATGATGCCGGACGGCAACAGCAAGTGCTGCGCCGGGAAGACGGCTTGCTCTCGAACCACGTGACCGATGTTGCGCTCGGCAAGGGTTCGATGACGCTGGCCACGCCGGCCGGCCTGACGTTCCTGGGCAACGGCGGCGCGCGCAGCCTGTATGCGTTTCACGGTTTGGTGAACAATCACGTCTACGCGCTCGGCGTGAGCGGGGAACGCGTGCTCGCCGGGACGTTGGGCGGGTTGTCGATCGTCGAGAGCGAAGTCGTGCGAGAGAGTTACACCACGGCGAACTCTGCGCTGGGCCACAACTGGATCACGGCGATCGTTCCCGACGGGCAGGAGTGGTTGGTGGGCACCTACGGGGCGGGCGTGTTGAGGCTCGACTCGTCGGGTGAGTGGCACGAGCTGCCGGACGCGACGGCTGCGTTCGAGGTCAACCCCAACGCAATGGTCGCTTCGGACACGCGGGTCTATGTCGGCACGCTCGACCGCGGGCTGTACGTCTATGACCGAGCAACGGACCGATGGACGGCGGTGGAGGAAGGGTTGCCGTCGACGAACGTGACGGCGTTGGCGCTCAACGGCGTTTACCTCTATATAGGCACGGACAACGGCTTGGTGCGTGTCAGCGAGGAGCGGTTGACGTCGCCATGAACTCGCCGAACGCCATGAGACAGACGAGCGCGCCCGTCTGGTTCCCTATCTTGTTCGCCGCACTACTCTCGGTGCTCGCACCGAGCCAAGCGATCGGCGACGCGGGGGTCTTGATCCCCTCCAACAACCCGCAGCCGGACCCGAGAATCCTCTCGCTCGAAGAGATGGATGTCGATGTGCGCATCGACAATGGCGTGGCGCGGGTGTCGATCCGTCAGATCTTCGCGAGTCACTCGAGTTCGGTGCTCGAAGGCAACTGGGTGTTCGCGTTGCCGGACCGCGCTACGGTTTCAGACTTCGTCGTGTGGGACGGGGTGACGCGCATTCCGGGCGTGATACTCGAGCGTCGGAGGGCCAGCGAGGTCTACGAAAGCTTGAAGTGGCAGGCCATCGATCCCGGGCTGCTGCAGATGGGCGAGTACGGGGCCGACGAAGCGCGGCGGACGGCGGTCTTCAGCGCCAAGGTAGTACCGATTCCGGCGTATGGGTTCAAGCGCGTCGAGATGGAATATCACCAGCGGATTCCCGTCGAGAACCTGCGGTCGTATTTCGCACTGCCACTGCGGCCCGACGCCTATCAGGCGCAGACGGCGGCGCGGCTCAAGGTCGACGTCGATCTGCAATCAAAACACGCGATCGAGGATTTCGAGTCCGTCGGCGGGGCCTATTCGCTGGCCGTGACTGAGCGGACGCCGCATCGCATCCAAGCGCGATTCGAAGGGACGAACGTCGTCTTCAAAGAGGACTTCGCGTTCGAGTATCGGTTGAGCGCGCTACAAGGAGACGCTCTCGAGGTGCTCACGTATCGCAATCCCGAGGTGTCAACGCCGAGCCCTGACACAGTGTCCCCGGAGCGGGCGGCGGTGGAGCCGGGATTCTTCGCGGCCTCGGCGCTGCTGGCGCCGCTGGCGGCGGAGGGGGGCGCGGTGGGCCCGCCGACTCCGGGAGAGAGCCCGTCAGAGGACCTAGCGCCGCCGCGGACAGTGGTCGTGTTGTTTGACAATTCGCTATCGATGCAATGGGAGAAGCTCGATCGCAGCTACCTCGCCCTGGAAACGCTGCTACAGCGGCTCCGGCCCGACGATCGGTTCAACCTGGTCCTGTTCAACACAGAGGTCTCGTTGTTTGCCGAGACGCCCCAGGCCGCGGGGCCGGAGAACGTCCAGCGGGCGCTTGACTTTGTCCGCGCGGCGCCGATTCGCGGCGGGACGGGGCTTGAGGCGGCGCTCGAGACGGCGCTGGCGCAGCCTTGGGGTGACGGCACGGGAGCGGCGGCGGGCGAGGGCTACGTCGTGTTACTCACCGACGGCGGCGCGACGCAGGGCACGATTCACAATGGCCGGCTTGCGGAGTGGTTCGCTGAACGGTGGCAGGCGATCGAGCGGCAACGGCGTCCGCGAACGTTTGTCTTTGCGGTGGGCGACGATGCCAACCTGCCGCTGCTGCGAATGCTGGCGCGCCAGGACGGCGACCTCGAATGGGTGCGCTCGACCGAGCCGATCGACTTCAAGCTGGAGACGTTTCTCTCGAAGATCGGCCGGCGGCCGGTGGGTGACCTAAAGCTCTCGCTTGCGCCAACGGACGCTTTCGACCTTGTCTACCCGTTGCAGGAAACAACGTATTCGGGCTCGGTGGCGTCGTGGGTGGGTACGTACACTGAGCCGCGAGCTGAGGCCACCTTTCGCGTCAGCGGCTTTCGCGCGGGCGAGGCGTTCGAGCTGCAAGCCAAGTTGGCCTTGCCCGAGTCGGACCTCGACCATCCGCACCTGCCCCGAACTTGGGCGCGGGCGCGCGTGGATGCGTTGCTCGCGAAGATCGAGCGCGAGGGAGAGGACCGCGCCACGATCGACGAGATCATCCGGTTGGCAAAGAAGTACAAATTCGTGACGCCGTACACGTCGTTTCTGGCTGCGCCGCGATCACTGCTGCGGCCGCGCGTGATCCGCCCGGGCGACCCCGTATTGCGCGTGCGCACGGACGAGTCGATTGTCTCGGTCACGGCGCTGTTCCCGTTTGGGTTGATCAAGAAGCTGAAGTACCTCGGGGAAGAGGACATCTGGCAGACGCGCTTTCTCGCTCCCAAAGACACGCCGGACGGGCAGCACCACGTGCGCTTGGTCCTGCGGGACCGCGAAGGGAGAGTGTATCGCGAGTCGAAGAGTTTTCTGATTGCGTCGAAGCCGCCGGTCGTGCGGGTGCGGCTCGACAAGAAACACTACCGCCGGGGCGAGACGGTCGACCTCAGGGTGAGCGCATCGCAAAGCACGCGGACGTTGACGGCGAGGATGTACGGCGTGCCGCCGGTCAGCCTGCGGTGGAATTCCGAGGCCGGGTACAACACCGGGCGCCTTGTAATTCCAGGGCATCTGGCGGCGGGGGTGTATTCGCTTAAGTTCACGGCGGAAGACTTCGCGCACAACATCGGCACCGAGGAGGTTTCGATTGAAGTCGCGCCGTGAGCTAGGGGATTTTTCCCGGCTGCTGAAGCGCGCGGCTGGGCCGGCGGTTGTGATGGTGTGCCTGGCGGTGTTTGCCGCACAGGCGCAGTTGCCGGAATGGGTGCGGTTTGTCGAGAGCAACAGCCCGCTGCGCAATGTTTTCTTTCAGACGGTTGTGTTGCCCTCGGGGCCGATTGCCGTCGAGCGGCCGCCGAGCCAGACGCATGCCGCCCTGACGTTGTTGTTGCAGGGCGGGACGGAAGACGCCGGCCTGTATGCGTTGCGGGCGCGAGAGTCCGAGCGGCGGCTCGACTTCGTTGCGGCGGAGAAGGATTGGAAGGAGCACGCATCGCTTGCCGCCGACCCGGTGGGTGGGCAGCTCGCGCTCGCCGACTTTTACCACCGACGGCTGCGCCCGCAAGAAGAGATCGACGCGTTGTTGAAGGTAGGTAGCTCCGCCTCAACAGCCGCCGAGATGTTGCATCCGGTCAGCGAGCATCGTTCGTGGAAGGCATACAACCGCATCTTCGCTTTGGTGGAGGCGCACGCGCTACGTGGCGACGCCGTCACCGGTTACCATCGCGCGCGGGTCGAGAGCTTTGCCGGGGAAGCGGCAGTGCATCGGGATCTATTCGATCACCTGGTGGAACAGCAGGACTTCGACGCGGCCCAAGCGACGATTGACGGGTACACAAGGGCCTTCCCTGGCGACAAGACGTTCCCTGTCCAGGCCGAGGCGGCGGTGGCGCGCCGCCAGGGCTCCGACGACGACGCTCTCGCGATTTACGAGCGCAGCTTTGCGCCGTTATGGCCGGAGAACTTGATTCAGGAGTACTTCTCGCTGCTGCAAGACGCGGGGCGGTTGCGGAGTGAGCTGGACCGCGTGCGCGCTCGCTTCAGCAACGATCCGGACGATCTGCGGTCGGCGGCGTGGATCTTTCACTACTACAGGCGACAGGGCAACCCCGCGGTCGCGCAGTCTACGTTGAACGACTTCCGCCGCGGCAAGGAGGCGAGAAGCGCAGCGTGGACGGCGGAAGAGTTGCAGACGCTAGCGAAACTCTTCCTCAAGGTCAGTAACTACAACGAAGCGGCGCGATACTACTACGCTCTGTACAGCCTGGGTGGTGCGTCCGAACAAGACCAGGAACTTGCCCTGGCGGGTCTGATCGATGTGCTCCTGACTGCACCGGAACAGCCTATTCAGTTCGGCTCCGGCGACCTGTCACTCTACCGCGACATCGCCACGATGGACGACCATCCCGGCTTCTTGAACGGGATAGTGTCACTGCTGTTCAACTCCGAGAGCCCACGCGGCCGTTTCGCCTCACAAGAGCGTACGGCGGTGGCGTACTTCCACCGCGCGCGGGCGGCGGAGTTGCTGGCGCTGTTCGACCAGCGGTTCGCGGGCTCGACGCGACGTTCATACCTGCACGTCAGGCTGATTGAGGCGTACGCGACGTATGGCGACAACGGCGGCGTGATTGGTGGTACCCAGCAGTTCCTGTCGCAGTTCCCCGACTCCGCGCATCGCAGCCGAGTGGCTCTGCTGATGGCCGAGGCGTACGCTCGCACTGAACAGGTGGAGCTGGAATTCAGGACGTACGCGGCCTTGCTGGACGAGTTGGCGGCGAAGGCGGATAGGGTGCCTTTGGGTGCCGCCGGCGAAACGCAGCGAAGTCCGTCTGCATACCGCTCTGCCTATCAGGCAATTCCGGCGGCGCGATCGCCCGAGTACGCGCGCGTGCTCGACCGTTACATCGCGCGGCTAGTGTCGATGAAGCGAATCATCGAAGCAGTCGAGCTTTACGCGGGCGAAATCGCACGCAATCCGAACGACCCTGGGCTCTATGCGCGTTTAGCGGCATTTCTTGAGCAGAACAACCTCGCGGAAAGAGTCGACCAGGTTTATCGTCAAGCGATCGCACGCTTTCAGGATCCGTCGTGGCACCACAAGCTCGCCAGGTGGTACGTGCGTACGAAACGGCAGGCCGAGTGGGAACAGCTATCGCGCCAAGTGATCGCCACGTTCTCGGGCACGGACCTCGAGGAGTACTTCCAGGGAGTCGTCGGTGGCGGGACAGCCGCCGTGCACGTCCGGCTCAATCGCTATGCTCTTGAACGCTTCCCGCACAACCTGACGTTTGTGCGGAACCTGTTGCGCGCTTATCAGAGACGTGAGACGCGCGATCGGGTCGCATGGGACCGGCTGTTGCGGCAGTACTGGTTCTATGCCGACGATCTGCGGTCGCGTTTCTTGGAGCACTTGAACCGGACGGGCCGGCTGCTGCCGGAGTTGTACGCTCTGCGCACGTCGGCCGATGCGGCACGCGAGGGACGCTGGAATCGGCTAGTGCGCCAGAACCCGGCTGCGGCGCAGTTCTTGGCGGAGGCGGAGTTGTGGCGCTGCCACTACGAAGAGGCCGGGCCGCTGATGTTTGCGTTGGCGGGCAACCTGCCGGGCGATGCGGCGCGGGCCAAGCGAACGGCTTCGCTCCATCGCTCGCTGGCTTACGAAAACCCCGTCGATACTGAGGCGGCGGCTGCGTTGATCGAGGGCCGCCATCGCTACGATCCACGCGACCGCGACCTGCTCGCGCTCGCCGGCGACACGTTCGCTGACCGCGAACTGTTCGAGCGGGCGAGGCCGTTCTGGGAGCGTATGGCGGTCGTCGAGCCGGGTAGGCCCGAGGGTTATCTCGAAGCCGCGACCGTTTTCTGGGACTACTACCTCTTCGACGACGCTTTGCGTCTCATGAGCGACGGACGCAGCGCGCTCGGCAACGAGGCGCTCTATGCCTACGAGGCGGGCGCTGTTTACGAGAACCGGCGGGACTACGACGCGGCCATCGGCGAGTACTGGAAGGGCGCCCTGGGCGGTAACGGGTATTCGCCCGCGCGGCGTCGGTTGATTCAACTCGCGAGCCGCCCAGCGCATCGTGAGCGCATCGACGACCTGACGCGCCAACGAGTGGCTGATGCGGACCCCGACCCGGATGCCATTTCGTTGCGGGTGGACGTGCTCACCACGCAGAAGCGCGACGATGACATCGACCAGTTGCTTCTTCGACTGGCCGGCGGTACGTCGTCTTTCGATTTACTGGAGCGGCTGCGCAGCATCGCCGCCTCGCGGCGTAATGATGAGGTTGGTCTCAAGGTGCTCGAGCGGCAGATCGAGTTGACGTCGGACCCGGTCGATCGCACCCGGCTGCGGCTGTCGTTGATGCATCAGCTCGAAGACGCCAAGCGCGTCGAGCCTGCCCGGCGTCTGGCGGAAGCGCTCTACCGTGAGCAGCCTCGGGTCCTGGGCGTCGTCCGAGGCGCGGTCGACTTCCATTGGCGTCAGAAGAGCTACGAGCGGGCGCTGGCGTTGCTCGATCAAAGTGCCGGGGTGGCGTATCCGCGGCTGGCGGAGCAGTTTCGGTTCGAGTTGGCTCACAAGGCGACCGAGGCCGGCCGGTACGCTCGGGCCAGAGGTGCGTTGGAGACCTTGCTTACTGAGAAGCCGTACGAGCCGCGCTACGTCGCCGCCATGGCCGACACGTACGCCCGCGAAGGGAACTACGAGGCTGTGCGGGAGTTCTATGAGCGGAAGATCAGCGAGCTTCGCGAGGCCTCAATGCCCCGCGCGCAACGGGACCGTCAGATTGCTTCGCTGCGGCGCGGGCTGATTCCAGCGCTGACGAAGTTGAATGACGGGTCCGCCACCGTCGACCAGTACATCGAGATCATCAACCGCTTCCCCAGCGACGCGGATCTGGTCAAGGAGGCTTGCTTCTACGCCGACCGGCATGATCGCCGAGACCAGCTCACCAACTACTACGTCAAGACCACCCGTGAGTCATCCCGTGACTTCCGCTATCACCGTGTGCTGGCGTGGGTCTACACCCACTTCGAAAACCTGTCGGCGGCGATTGAGACCTACGGACGCGCGATCGAAGTGCGGCCGGACAGCACCGAGTCGCTCGAAGCCCGTGCGTTGCTGGAGGTGCGGCTGCTGCGTTTCGACGATGCCCTGACGACGTATCAACAGTTGTACGGCCTGGCGTACGAAGACCCGCGCTGGATGGAGAAGATCGCCGAGGTGTATGCGCGTCAGGGGCGCCGGGCCGAAGCGGTTGAGGCGGCAAGAAAGGCGCTGATCGAGGGGCGTCCTCCTCGCCCCGAGCACTACTTTGCCGCGGCGCGGAAGCTCGAGACCTGGAATTACCTGGAGGAGGCGCGCGACGCGGCGGAGCAGGGCATCGACCTGGCGGGGAACCGGGTGTTCGCCGGCTCGTATGCCTCGGGCTTGCGGCTCTACGTTGCGTTGATGACGCGGCTTCGCGAGTACGCACGGGCGACTGACAACATCGAGAGGGCGTGGGCCGGCGCCAGGCCCGAACTTCGGCGCGGGTTGTTTCCGACGGCCCTGCAGGCGATGGCGCCCGTTGTGCAGCGCGACTATACGCCCGAGGAGAAGAGCGCTTTTGTTAGTTTTCTCGAAAGCTGGAAGACGAGGGTACGACCAGGTACGAGGCGCTCATTCTTGAGTATTGTGCAGCAGGCCGGTCTCGTGGAACTAGAGGTGAAGTGGCGTCATGAATTCATGTTCGCCTCCCCGGCTGCCTCGCAGAGCACAAGACACCGTAGGCGTCTGATCGAACTGCAACGGCAACGTTTGCGCTACGGCGAATTGGGCCAACAGCTCGAGACTTTCTGGAGCATCTATCCGGCGGAACCAGACAAGGATTCGATTCTCCGCGAGGCGGCGGAGGCGTACCGTGACGCGGGCGACGAGGATGCCGAGTTTCGCGTGCTCGATTCGATGGAGCGGCGGACACTATCGGGCCGGTTCCGTGAGCGGTACTTCGAGATGCTGCTCACGCGGCGGCCGGATTGGCTGGTCGCGTTGGCACAGAGTGATGCCGCAGCGAACTACGCGGTCGCGCGCGGGGGAGTCGAGTTGGCGTTGCGCGCGGTCGAGTCGCGGGGCCGCAAGCTGCCGCCGGTCTGGACCCGCGCATACAAGGGGTTGGTCGGGCTGCACTACGGCCACTGGGCCCCCGAAGTGGACGAGGCCTTCCGCGCCGCGCTTGGCGGCGGGACCATCGGGGAGCGCGTCGGCAAGCCGATCGACCGCGACCAGAACCTCGCCGGTGACCTTTGGTTCTACTACGGCTCCCGTTACGGGGAGTATCTCGCGAACGCCGGCCAACAGACGGCCGAAGACTATCTGCCGGCGGCGGTCGAGACGGCGCCTGGCCGGGCGGCGGCGTATTCCGGCTTGGCGGAATACTACCGTCACAGCGGAGAAGCGGAACCGGCCTTGCGGGAGTTTCGCCATGCGCTGCAGTTGGATCCTAACAACGCACTTGCTCGTAGCCGCATAGCTCGCATCCTGGCAAAGACGGGCCGTGTGGATGAGGCGGTCGAGGAATGGCGCAAGGCTCTCGGAGCCTATCGCGAGCAGGTTGACAAGCGCCAGGTGTCGCCGGAGTTCTGGGAGTCCGTGCCCGCGATGATTCGGGAGATCAACGATCTCGGCGCGCGAGACAGGCTCGACGAGGCGATCCACGAACTGCTGGACCTCTATGTCAGCCAGAACGGCGGCTACCAGGTGGGTCTTCTCGCGAAGGCTGTCGTGCAGACCGCCTCGGACCCGTCGGCCGAGATGGCCAGGATTCTGGACCTTGCCGACAAAGCGAACAACCCGTTGAGCTACCTCTCGGCCATCGACGCGCAGACTTGGGTGCCGGGGGCACAACGCGAAACGGTCTTGGAGCGAGCGATTGAAGCGGCACGGCGGCAGATGGCTCAAGCGCGAGGGCAGGGCCGTTTCTATGCACAGCAGGCCTACGATCAATGGCAAACTCGCTCGATCGAGTATCTGCTGGAGACCAAACAGGCGGCGAAGGCGCAGGCTGCCGTTGACAATGCCTCGGCCACTCTGAAGACAGCGCTGGCGCAAGGACAAGCGCCGCTGGCGATCCGGGTTGCGGCGCTCTCGGGACAGTTGGAGGAAGTTCTCACTAGGTACGAGAGGGAAGATGATTCGTCCGACAGGGACGGTGTTGCGGCGCCCGGGCTCGACGCGCTGCGGGATGCCGCCGCGAAGCTCGCGGAGAGTGGAGACGAAACCTCCGCCCAACGGCTGCTCGAGTTCTATTACACACGTCTGCTGTCGAAGCGTGAGTTGAGCGCCGCGAACTTCCTCGGTCTGGCGGAGCTGCGCTTGAAGCAACAGCAGGGTGACGAGGCCCTTGGCTTGTTGCGGCGCATGCTGCTGGTGGCCGGCGAGCCGTTCGAGCATCACAAGCAGGCCGCCGCGCTGCTGATGAAGATGGGCCGCCCGTCTGACGCAGCGGAGATGCTCGCAGAGCGTGTCGAGGCGGCGCCGTGGGACCGCGAGGCGCAACTCGATCTGGCCCGGGCGCGACGCGCCAGTGGTCGCGGCGACAACACCGTTCCGTCCCTCATCGAGGTTGCTTCGGCTGGGGAGTCGCCCTACGAGCTGCGTCTCGATGCTTCGCGGGCGCTGGCCGAAATTGGATACGGCGGGCAGACCCTTGGCTCCCTTGAGTTGGAGACAGTGGCGGGCGGCGTGACGGCTGTGAACGTGGGGCCATCGACCGGGGCCGCGCGGCCCTTCTTCGTCACGGCGCGTCTGGCAGCAGCAGCATCGGCGACCGATGCGGATGAACGCCTGCGGTGGTTGCGAGAAGCGCTTGAGATTCGCCCGAGTGCGCACCAGGCGCGGATCGAGTTGTTCCGGACAGCGCGAGAACTAGGACGCCATCGGCTGGCGGTGAACGCTCTGAGCGCGATGATGTCGAGCGGACGCTGGGAGAGCCTCTTTGCCCAGCGCGATCCTGTTCTCGGTGAGCAGTCGTACCGGGCCCCAATTGACGAGCACACCGCGCGGCAGTTCGTGCAGCGGTCCGGGTTCGAACCGCGGGAGCGCGCCAGGCTTGCACGCGAGGCGGGTGATTCGCTGGAGCAGCTTGGCCGGTTAGGCGCGGCGACGGCTGCGTATCAGGCGACCCTGCAACTCGATCCCGGAACGGAGGGGGATGGCCAAGCCCGCGGGGAGGTTGAGGAGGCGCTCGCCCGGTTGGGGCTTGAGCGCTCCGAGCTCTCGCGGAACGCGCGGGTGAGGCCGGTCATCAGCAAGAACCTCGAGCAGGACCGCCTGGTCCGTCCTCAGGGACCAACGTTCGAAGGGGAGGGGTCGCTGTGAGGATCTCCACAGGCAGGCCTGCCTTCTTTGCCGCGCTGCTGGCGCTGATGGTTGCGGCCACGGCGCTGGTACAAGTACCGTCCGGTTCGGTAGACATCATGGCTCGCTACTTGCCGCCGGGGCCGTTGCTGGTGATCGAGTCGAAAGACCTCGGTCGGCTCGTCGGGGACTGGAACACGTCGCCTGAGAAGCGGCTCTGGCTCGAAAGCGACAACTACCAAGTGTTCTCGCGCTCTAAGCTCTTGTTGCGGCTGAAGCAAGTACAAGGCGAGTTTGGTGAGGCCGCCGGTTTCACGCCGGAGATGTCGCTCGTCGAGTCAATCGCAGGCAGGGAATCGGTGTTGGGCCTTTACGACACCGGTCGTCTCGAGTTCCTCTACATCACACGCCTGCCATCGGCAAGGGCGGTCGAGAACCTGTTGTGGCAGCAGCGCGCCAACTTCGAGTCGCGCATGGTCGCGGGGAGACCGTTCTACATTCGTACGGACCCGAAGTCGGGCCGCGTCGTCGCGTTCGCCGCCACCGATGAGCACCTCTTGTTAGCGACGACAGAGAATCTGATCGCGAAGGCGCTCACGTTGATGAGCGAGCCCGGCGGGTCGAATGTGGCGGTTGAGCCCTGGTACGCCGATTCGATCGCAGCGCAACAGGAGCGTGGCGATTTGCGTCTGGTGCTCGACCTCGAGGCGCTCGTTCGCACGCCGCACTTTCGTTCGTATTGGATTCAACACAACGTCGATGAGCTGAGGCAGTATCGCGCCGGCGTGGCCGATGTTCATCGTTCGCCGACGCGGGTTCGCGAAGAGCGGGTGTTCTTGCGGCACGATGCCGAAGAGGGAAGTGGAGAGGAAGAAAGAGCAGAGCTTGGAAGCGGTGCGGAGGCGGTGAGCGATACCAATTTGGCATCCGTGCTGCGGCTCGTGCCTGAGGATGCGGGCTTCTATCGAGCGTGGGTGCACCCGGCCAACTCTCAGGCGATCGCACTGCTCGAGCGGAAGGTGCTGGCTCCGTACGCCGGCGCGGCGCCGCCTGCGACGACAGCGCCGCGAGTCAACCTGCGCGCACAACGGGTCGGCTTCGAAGGCGCGCTCGAAACACGGATCGACCAACCGCCTCCGGCGCTTTCGCGCGAGAGGTTTTCGCGGGACGCCCTCCGTGAACTGGTGAATCAAACCGGCGTCAATGGTTTACTGCATGTGCAAACGAGCCGTGATCTGAGCGGCGTTTTCGTGGGCAACCGGTCCGCTGTCGTGCTGCTCGGGGCCACCGAGTGGGACGCCGGCACGGCCCGCAATGTGTTGCGATCGTCGGTCGAAGCGCTTTGGACCACCTCGCGGCTTGGAGCGCAGTGGGTTAAGCGTGGAGGGGACGAGGCCGCGTATCATCAGCTCGACGGGCTGACTCCGCTGATGGTTGCCGTGCGCGGGAGGCATTTGGTGGTGTCGAACGCAACAGCGCTGCTCGAAGGCGTTCTTTCGCGGATGTCTGAGCCCGTCCCCGAGATCGCGGGTGTCTACGCGGCCTCGTTGCGTCATGGCGATGCGAGAGAACCCTACGTGAAGTTGATGGGTCACCTCGACTACGCGGGAGCGAGGCGTTACGGCTTTGCGGGCAAGCGCCCGCCGCACTTCTTCTCGGAGAACGTCGCGAGCTTGAGCCGCACGTTGTCGCGGGTCGGCGTCGTGTCAGTCGTCACGCGCGACTCGGGGCCGTCGGTGTCCCAGACCGTGACGTACGAGTTGAGTCGATGAGGATCTTCGGTTCGGTTTCGTTGCTGGCAGCGGTTGTAGTGGCAGCGTCGCCTCCGGGATCGCCGGACATCGTTTCGGCGGGCACCGTTGCCTCACGAGCTGGAGTGTCATGGATTCTCGTCGACGTGGAGACGGGCGGTGTCGTCAAGTCCAACTGGGAAGAAGTCGACCAGCCGATCCCGCTGGGCTCGCTTGTCAAGCCGTTCGCCGCGCTTGCGTATGGGCAAGGGCATTCGTTGATCTATCCCGAGTTCGAGTGCCCGGGGACGGCAAGCCGCTGCTGGCTGCCCGCCGGCCACGGGAGAGTTCATATCAAAGGGGCGCTGGCGCAGTCGTGCAATGCGTACTTCCGCCGGCTGAGCGACCAAGTGGAGTTTGACGACTTGGCCGGGGTCACCAGCCGCTTCGGGCTGCCGGCCCCGGCGCGCGGGGCGACTACGGACACATACTTCGGTCTCGGGGATGGCTGGAAGATCCGTCCGAAGGAGATCGTGGGCGCGTACGGAGAATTGATTCGCCGCCGTGAGGAGCCCGGTGTGCGCGAGATCGTCGCCGGGCTGGCGTTGGCTGCGCGCGAGGGAACGGCCGCGGGTGCGGGCAGGGGCCGAACGCAACGGGCTGCACTCGCCAAGACGGGCACCGGGCCTTGCATGCATCGAGGCCACCTGGCCGGGCTGCGCCGCTCCAACGGTGACGGCTATGTGATCGTGCTCTATCCGGCGGACCGTCCGCGCCGAGCCTTGCTGCTACAAGCGCATGGCCTTACGGGCCGGCAGGCAGCGGAGACCGCGGGCGAGTTGCTCGAACGGTCATACGACGACTAGAACTCGTGCACCGTTTCTATCCAACGCGGTTGGCTTTTTCATGGCTCCTTATCGCTGGAGTCAGTTCCGTTTCGGCGCAACAGACGTTTCGCTTCAACGTCTTCGGACTCTTTCATCCAACCGAGCTGATCGTGTACCCGGCCGCTGGGGAGGTCCTGTCGTTGCGCGCGGGTGAACAGACGATCATTCTCGAAGGGCTCCAGACCGCACGGCTGACGTTCCAGAAAGGCGCCGTGCGCTGTGAAACTGCCGATCGGATCGCCCGTGCCCCGAGCGTTTCCGTCACGGGACGCGTAGGGCCGGCGGCCTTCCAGCTCGAAGTTCCCGGAGCGATCGCCCGGCAGTTTCGTGGAAGCCTCGATGTCTTCATGGCGGGCAACTCTCTAATCGCGGTCGTGGCGATGGACCCTGAAACCGCGATCGCCTCGATCGTCGCCGCCGAGAGCCCGCCGGGCGCCTCACTGGAAGCTTTGCGCGCGCAGGCCGTAGCGACTCGCTCTTACCTCCGTGCTGCCGGCAACCGACACGACCGGTTCGACTTCTGCGACACAACGCACTGCCAGTACCTGCGCGAACCCCCGCCGCCGGGGCACCCCACCTGGCAAGCGACAGTCTCGACGCGCGAACTTGTCATCACCTACGACGGAGCGGCTTTGGAGGCCCTCTATTCACGAAGCTGTGGAGGCCGTACGCACTCACTCAAAGAGGTAGGGTTGGCTGCGCGAGAGTATCCCTTCTACTCGGTGACGTGTCGTCCCTGCGCGCGGTCGCCGGAAGCGTGGGAAAGGTCGTTGCCCCTCTCCGACGCCCACGCGTTGTTGACGCAAACCGGCTTCGAGAGCGCACGGCTCGGCATCACACGCGTGCTCGGTTGGAGCGCCGTCCCGAGCAACCGTTACCGCGTCCGCCGCGAAGGCGAGATGGTTCAACTTCGCGGGCAGGGAACCGGTCATGGTGTAGGCCTCTGCCAGCGAGGTGCGCAGGCGATGGCCGCCGGCGGATCGAGCTTCCTGGAGATCCTTCAGCACTACTTCCCCGGGACGACCGTATCGGGTCGCCCTCTCCGGCCCTGAGGTTCGGCAACGAGCGGGCCGCCGCAAAACACGGAGGGTAAGCCCGCCTTGGCGCGGTCGCTCGGGGCGTGGCGCACGCCCGAGCCGAGCCCCGCTCGGCTCTTGTCCCGCCCCCATCTCGCGCTTTTCGGCGATCGAGAATCACGCATCCTGGTACCATCGGACCTTACTCCCCTCGCATAGGAGAACGCCGTGGTCAGCTCTCTCAACCTACCTGTGGTTTCTCTTGCTTGGTTCACGCTGGCCTGCTTTCTTGGTTGCGGTGATCAACCGCGCCACACCACGGATCCCCCCGCGGACACCGCCTCGGCCGATCGAAATAACCTCTACTGGGGCGATCTCCATAATCACAACTCAATCGGACAGATTCGAGGGTCACTTGAGAGGTCATTCGAGATCGCACAGAATCATTTGGACTTCTTTGCCTTCACGCCGCAGAGCCAGTGGCCCGACATGCGCACGATTCCCGGAGGCCGCAACGCGCAGTTTGTTCGCGGTTTTGACGCGGTCAAGGCGAACTGGGAACGAATCGTCAAGCTCGGGAACGAGGTGACGAAGCCGGGCAAGTTCGTCGCTTTCCACGGCTACGAGGTCCATTACAACTCCGGCGACTTCCACATCGTCTATCCCGGAGCGGAAGGCGCGCTGCTGCATCTCAAAGACATCAAAGAGTGGCAGGAACACGCCCGCAGCAGCGGTGCGATTCTCATCCCGCATCACCCGGCCTATCTGCCCTATTGGCGCGGCTGGGACTGGAGCCGGCTCGATCCCACGGTCTCGCCGATCGTCGAGATGATGTCCGAGCATGGTAATGCCGAGTCCGACCGCGCTCCGATTCGCTACATCCGGCACAGCTTGGGCGGCCGCCACACAAAGAGCACCGTGCAGTGGCTGTGGAAGACCGGCGCGCAAGTCGGAGTCGTTGCCAGCACCGACGACCATCTCGGCCATCCGGGCGCTTACGGGCAGGGACTGGCCGCCGTCTATGCCGAGTCGTTGACGCGCGAAGGGATCATGGAGGCGCTCAAGGCACGCCGCACCTACGCGGTCAATGCCGACCGCATCGAGCTAGACGTTCGGCTGAATGGCCGCTGGATGGGCGAGACGATCGGCCCGGCAGCGAGGCGAAACATCCGAGTGCGCGTCAAGGGCGAGGACGTGATCGATCGGGTCGAAGTGCTCAAGAACAATCGCGTGATTCACCGTGAGCACCCCGTGGACGACGAGCCGGGCGAGGCGAGTTGGTCGGAGCCCGTGCTGCTGCGCATCGAGTACGGCTGGGGTCCCTGGGCGGCCTTCGACATGGCGCGAACGGCCGACTGGAATTTCAAGATCGAGGTACGCAACGGCAAGCTGCTCGGCGTGTCGCCGCACTTCCAATCGCGTCCGTTTGACGAGGAGCGCCGAAACAAGGTGACGTCGGTCAGTGACACTTCCTGTGAGGTCGTTTCGTTCACCTCGCGAGCAGGCGCCTACGAGGAAAAGCCCACCAACGACGTGGTCCTCGATATTCAGGGGTCACCCGAGACAGAGATCGTGCTGTCGATGACCAAACCGGCGGAACATACGTTCACAAAGTCGTTGAACGACCTGGCGGAGTCGACCGAAATCTTCTTCACCGGTGAGTTCTCATCGGAGTCGGTGATGTTCCACCGCGTTGCATTCCCGGAAAACTATCGAACCGAGTTCACCTTGGTCGACGAGAGCGACACAGCGAGCACCGACTGGTACCAGGTCCGCGTCGCACAAACGAACGAGAGCTACGCCTGGTCGAGCCCGATCTGGGTCGGCGGCGAGCAATGAGTAGTAGACCGCAGCACCTGCTAGCGCCTCAGTAGCGCTAGGATCTCTTGCAGTTCTTTCTTGATCCCGCTGAGGTCCACCGAGCCTTCTTGGGAAGACGGGGGGACGACGAACGGCAGGGCGGATTGCTCTTCAGCCTTGGGTTTCCTCTGCTTCGACTTGTCGCGGATCGCCTTGCGCGCGCCGGCAATCGTGTAGCCCTCGTCGTAGAGCAGACGCTTGATCTCGAGCACCGTCTCGACGTCTTTGCGTCGGTACTGGCGCTGGCCGTTCGAAGACTTCTTCGGCGCGAGAGATGGGAATTCGCCTTCCCAGAACCGTAGTACGTAGGTTTCGACGCCCGTAAGCTGGCTCACGTCGCCGATGCGAAAGAACAGTCGATCCGGAATCTGCGGCGTCTGCGGCTCGCCCATGCCCCGACTATCGTAACAAACCGTCACACAGTAGTCGGACGTGGTGATGTCCTCTCGGAAGCATCACGGCCCAGTGATTCTTGCCAGGGTTCTTGGCGGCGAGGACCTTCAAACCCACGGGCTGGTGGTCAACGAGGATCGTACTTGGATGCACGTCGACAAGGGCGATGGCGCGGCTGGCGGAGTCGTAGCGGAACTCGATCCCGTCCTCGGTGACTTGTGCATCGAGAAGATCACCGGTCAGGCGCAACAGCCGCATCGGCGGTACGGCATCGCCGGGCCCAAGGCGATGCTTGCCCGGCGGAAGCCACGCCGTCGTCCCGTCGGTCACAGGCCAACTTCGGTCGTTGACGCGAACGGGCCCCGGCCAGTTGACGCCAAACGGCCGGTCACTCTCGACCCGCCAGGGATCGGCGTCCTCATCGCGGCCGGCCTTCGAGTCGACCCTTGCTGCCGTGACGCTTGCCGCCGCGAAGGGCAACAGACCCCAGTCGGGACGCGAGATCGAGTATTCGAAGTAAAGCATAACGCGCGAGAACGCCTGTCCGGAAAGCCACAAGAGCTGGAATAGCTCGACGCCTACTTGTTTCTTGGTCGGGTAGGTTTGTTGGTAACGCTCGACGATGTTGATGTCGATCGCCAGCCGCCTGGGGTCACGCGCGAGGGGAGCGTAGCGGCGCGCGATCTCGACGTAGCGCCCAGGGCCCAGGTCCCACAGCGTTGCCGGGTCTTCCACAACCAACGTAAAGTCGTGCTGCTCGGCCAAAGGCAGCAGGGCGGCGGCATCGGCGCCGAGATACTCCCGCATGCGGGTGTCGAAGCGGTCGTCGATCTGTGTCAACGCGAGGTTTAGCTCGGGACGCACATCGCGGACCACCTCGATCCACTGTTGCTGTAGGCGCAAGGCAAGCCCGGCGCGATAGTCGGCAAACTGCTCCCAGGCCTTCCGGTTGCGGTCCCAGAAATAGGGCGATGCGGGATCGAAGAGGAGTATCGGATCCATGGCCGCTCGGCTGCGCCACTCCTCGCGCACGAAGCTGTTCATGGGCGTGAAGCGCGCCGGGTTCGACGGTCCGTGCAGCGACTCGAAGTAGAGTTCCGCCAGGTTTACGCCGTCCCAGTCGAAACGCTCGAGCAAGCCTCGAACGCCCTGCTCGACGCGATCGAAGCAACGTGGCTCGGCAAGGTTGACGAGCTTGCGCCAGTCGAGCTGCGCGTCGTCGAGTGTGGCGGTCTTCTCACGGCATTCGGGGTGACGGTGCCAGAACTCTTCGCTGACATGCGGCAACTCGAGCCACGCGTAGACGAGGATGCCCTGCCGGTGGCACTCTTCGATGAGCTTGCGCAGATAGGCGTCGCGTGTCTCGTCCTTCTCATAGAAGTGCCAGGCACTCACGTGCAAAGCAGCCGCTCCGGCTTGCCGCCAGCGACGGGCCATGTAGGCCAAGTCGACACGCGTTCGGTAGGAGTAGTCGAAGAACAGCCAGGTGCGGTCGCCACGAAACGGCAACGTGACGCCCACGTCGACCAGGGCGTGAATCAGATAAGGAAAGCGTTCGTAGCCCTGTTGGCCGGGAGGCAGGATGCTCCAGAGCAGTCCGCCTTCGGAGTGGCGAAGCCCGGCGACGAGCGGCGCGCCGCTGTGCTTTTCGCGAACGAAGACTTCAGCGTCGCCGGGCAGAGCGTAGACCGGAACCTCGGTTGGCTTCTCCCAAAAGATCGGGAGCTTCGGGGCTCGCCGATCGACCACGCTTGCCACCCGGACACTCTTGCCGCCGGGATGGAATCCAGCTTCGCGGGCAGCGGGCGAGTCGCCGACGACGATGCGAAAGCGGGTTGCGGATCGCGTGGCATTCAGTCCGACACTGGAGAGCACCGGTTGCCAGAGGGAAGGCTCATCCACCTGGACGGACAAGTCGGGTCGGCGCGGTTCGTCCGGCGTGCGCGCCGGCAGCAGAGCAGCCGTCCACAGCAAGACACACGCGAACCGGAAAACCTTGCCGGGAGTGGTCATGCCTACATCGCGAACGAGTACCACAGACCCACCCGCACATCCCAATAGTTCGGCCCTCGTGGGTTGAAGCGATTCGCCAGATGCACGCCGCGCACGACATTCACCGAGAGGTCCATGGGCGGCGAAACGCCGGGGACGCGCAGCCGAATACCCGGACCAAATTCGGCATAGTTCGCCCAGTATTGCCGCTTGGTGTCGGCCGTGAGGTTGAGATTGAAGTATACCTTGGCGTTGAAGCCGCCACGCGGTGCCGGCCGGTAGCCCGGACGGACTTGCCAGTACCCCACCACGTCGTCATCGAACCGGCTCACGTAGACTGCATCGACGTTCGTCTCAATGAACTTGCCCGACCAGCGGTTGGCCAACGTCGGTCCGGTGGCGCGGACGAAGTTGATGCCGCCGCGATAGTCCGGCCCGGCGCGAGGCACGCCCCGCGGACGCCGGCCTTGATAGTTGAACGCCTCGCCCGCTTCGCCCCATACAGTCACGCCGTGGCGCGTCGGCGTTCGCATGCCGAATCCTGCGATCAGTGAGCTTTCCGAAAGGAACTGTGGAACGACTTCGGCCGGGCAAAGATCCCAGCTTCGCCAGCCAACCCCAAGGATGCTGCTGGGCGTCCCCGATGAACCGCAGCGACAGATACGGCCGCAGCGGCAAGCGTCCCAGTCGAAACTCCGTCTTGAGCTGCGAGTATAGGAAGGTGTTCTTGTATCGGGAGGAGACGAAGGGGAACGTCCACAACGTTGTCGTCACTCGCCGGAACTGCGGCTCAAGGTTCTCGTACGACTGCCGCGCCTGTTCCGCGATCGCTGAGTCCGAACTGGCCGAGGCGATTCGAAACCACTTGAACGCCTCGCGGTCTTGCCTGAGCAGGTTGTGAACGACACCGAGCTTCAGAGCCACCGTATGGTCGCCGGGGTTGATTTCGTACGCGCGAAGGAACTCGCGTAGGGCGTCTTTGAGATAGCTGGCGCGCAGGCTCTTCTCGCCGAGGTCACGGTGCGGTTTGGCCTTCGCCTCGTTGATGTGCCGCAGCGTCTCTTGGGCGCGTTCAGCTACGCCATCGTCGGGGCTCTGCCGCGCTTTCTCGAGTAGTCGAACCGCCGCTTCTTCGTTTCTCCGCTCGAGATACAAGAACGCCAACTGGCTGGCGGAGAGCAGATCGTCGGGTTTCTGGCGAACGATGATCTCGAACTCCTTGCGGGCTTCCTCGGTGTTGCCGACCTCGAGCTGCAAGTAGGCGAGGTCGCGGCGCAGTTCCGCGTCCTCGTAGTGCAACTCGAGGGCGCGGCGAAATTCCGATGCATAGGGGTAGCGCGCCGGTAGCTTCTCCTTCGCGGCTTCAGCGATGCGGGTGTCCTTCGACCGAGACGCCAACAGCCACGCGCCCACCGCGGCTTCGGGGTCGCCGGCTGCGTCCCGGGAGCGCGCCAGCTTGAGCAAGATTTCGTCCCGCGGCTGGTCAGACGGCACGATCCAGGCGGCCAGATAGTGATCGACGGCCTTCGCCGGTTGCCCGTGCTTTTCGTAGAGGCCGGCCAGTTCGAGTTGCGCCGAACGATTGAACGGATCGTCCTCAACGACCTTCTTCCAGCGGGCGATGCCCTCGCTCCACTCGCGGTCGATTCCCTCCAAAGCTTTACGCGCGGTCTCGCGGACCTCGACGTCGGAGTCCTCGCGTAGAGAGCCAAGCAACTCGAAGGCCCGCCGTTGCTCGCCGGTTTCGTACCACAGGAACGCCAGCTCCAGCGAAGCCCGCCGGTCGCGGGGATCGAGTTCCACGGCTTGCGTGAACATCTCGCGCGCCCACTCGCTCTCCCCAACCTTGAGGTATGTGTAGCCGAGGTCTTTGCGGAGCGACGCCAGCAGCGGGGCCTCCTGTACGGCTTTGCGGAAGTGCACGATCGCGGTGTCGTAGTCCTCGTCGTGCAGCGCGCGGTAGGCGTCTTCGAGAGGCTCGCGTGCTGGGCTTGTCTCGGCAGCGGGCTCAGCGGGCGGTTCGGGCGGCGCAGGAAGAACGCTCAGCGCTTGTTCGGCCGTTCGCTGTTCTGTCTCATTCCCGTGGGCAGCTACACGCTCGAAGAGCGCCGCTGCCTGATCGATGTTACCTGTTCGCTGATAGGAGAACGCCAGATCCAGCGTGGCCTGTTGGTCCCGCGGGTTGAGCTGCAAGACGTAGCGAAAGATATCCTGCGCGGTCTGCTCGTTCGTCGTCTTCAGGTAGGTGTAGGCGAGTTCGTTGTGGATCGACGCCCGTACCGGTGCCATCCTTGCGGCCGATTCGAAGTGTTGAATGGCGTCGAGCAGGTCGCTCGCCTGCAAGGCTGCATAGCCCTGTGCGAGAGCCTGTTCGAGAGGATCGCGGGCCGGATCCGGCGACTGTGCGGCTAACGGCGAGCACGCAAGCAGCAGTACCGCAAGAAGCGCTGCCACGTTAGGGATGGGGGACCTCCATCATCAAATCACAAACCTGCCAGAAAAAGCAACCCAATAATAAATAAAATATACCGATTTAATGTTGGCTTTATATTGCGCTCGCCGGGCCTCCTACGCCCCTCACCAGCTAAGCCTCGGTGCCTTTGCACATCCCATTGTGCGTAGCCGGCTCGACCCAAAACTCAGAGCCGAGGGCATGAGCCCGCGTTAAGCCGTTTCGACTGGTCGCGGAGACCCCGTCGTGATCGCCATCACGCCCTGATGGCGCGGGCCTCTGGCCTGCAAGCGTCGACCGCCGGGTCGATGTCTCTCCTCTTGTTAACCACCGCCGCCACGAGCCCGGAAACCGAGCCGTGACCGTCAGGGAGCGGTCCGGCACAAGCCCTGAGCCCATTCTGGCCGCTCCTAGGTGCATCGTCCCCGCGACCGGCCCGCGCCTGGATCCTCCCGGCGGCCTGCGGAGAGATTGCGCGGATCCATCACCGGTTTACTTCCCCCACGCCAGCAACGAGAATACGGGGATGGCCAAGGCACTTGCCGCGTTATCCCTGATCGTAGTCCTAGCGGCCCTGGCCATCGCTGCCGGCGGCGAGCCGCCCTCGCACACCGAAGTCTCCATCGACTCCGACCGCTTCCTCATCAACGGCAAGCACACCTACGAAGGCCGCACTTGGCAGGGCCACCGCATCGAGGGACTGCTGTTCAACTCGCGCATGGTGCAAGGTATCTTCGACGACCTCAACCCCGAGACGCGCGATCGCTGGGCCTACCCCGACACCGGTCGCTGGGACGCCGCGCGCAACACAGACGAGTTCGTGGCCGCCATGCCGCTCTGGAAGCGGCACGGCCTGCTCGCGTTCACCATTAACCTACAGGGCGGCAGCCCCGAGGGCTACTCCAAAGGCCAGCCGTGGCACAATTCGGCCTTCGCCGCCGACGGCGAACTGCGACCTGCCTATCTGGCGCGGCTGACGCGCATCCTTGACCGCGCCGACGAGCTTGGGATGGTCGCGATCGTTGGCCTGTTCTACTTCGGCCAGGACGAACGCTTGCGTGACGAGGCGGCCGTCAAACGCGCACTCGACAACGCTGTCGACTGGCTGCTTGCTAAGGGCTATCGAAACGTCCTGCTCGAGGTCAACAACGAATGTAACGTTCGCAGGTACGACCACGAGATCCTCGGCGACGACCGCATCCACGAGTTGATCGAGCGGGCCAAGGCCCGTACCCGGGACGGCCGCCGCTTGTTGGTGAGCACCAGCTACGGAGGACGTAGGGTGCCCGAAGAGAACGTCGTCCGCGCTGCCGACTTCCTGCTCGTCCACGGCAACGGTGTGAAAGACCCGGCGCGCATCACCGAGATGGTGCGACAGACCCGCCAGGTGCCCGGGTACCGTCCCATGCCGATCGTGTTCAACGAAGACGACCACTTCGACTTCAGCAATGCCTCCTACAACATGCTCTCGGCGATCGGGGAGTACGCCTCGTGGGGCTACTTCGATCCGGGTGAGAGCAACTACCTCGACGGCTATCAATGCCCGCCGGTCAACTGGGGCCTCGTCACGCCCCGCAAGCGAGCCTTCTTCGCCAAGCTGAAGGAAGTCACCGGATATTAGCGACGAGGAATCAGACGGCCGTGCGAGCGTTGATCGTGATCGACCTGCAGAACGATTTCATGCTGGGAGGCTCACTGCCCGTGCCCGATGGGGACGCGGTGGTGCCGGTCGTCAACCGCGTGATGCCCCGCTTCGATCTAGTCGTCGCTTCGCAAGACTGGCATCCGGCCGACCACGGCAGCTTCGCTTCGCAACATCCGGGCAACAAGCCGGGTGACGTCGTCGACCTGAATGGGCTCGATCAGATCCTCTGGCCTGACCACTGCGTCGAAGAAACCGAAGGCGCAGCGTTCCACGCCGACCTGGCAACGGACCGAATCGTGAAGGTTTTCCACAAGGGCACGGACCCCGGCATCGACAGTTACAGCACGTTCTTCGACAACGCGCACCGCAAATCGACCGGCATGGCCGACTACCTGCGAGTGCAAGGCGTCACAGACGTCTACCTGTTGGGCCTCGCAACGGACTATTGCGTCAAGTTCAGCGCTCTCGACACAGTCGAGTGCGGATTCAAGGCGCACGTGATCGAAGACGGCTGCCGCGGGATCGACCTGCACGCCGGGGATGTGAGCAGGGCGCTCGATGAGATGCGGACCGATGGAGTGGAGATTGTCACGAGCGATGAAACAGAACGGCCCGAGTAGGGGCGTCATGGACTGTGCGCGCGTCGCCGGCCCATGCGGTTCCAGCCCAACCGCGTGCATCACGTTGCTCGTCATCATTGTCGTCCTCGGTCTGACCTCCGGCTGCCAAACCACCCGGCCACCCTACCCGCCCGACGAAGCCCTTGAGACCTTTCAGATCGAAGACGGCTTTCGCATTGAACTCTTCGCCTCCGAGCCCGACATCGCCGACCCCGTCGCCATGGAGATCGACGAGGCCGGCCGCATCTACGTCGTCGAGAACTCGGGCTACCCGCTCAGCACCGAAGGTGCTCTCGGCAAGGTCAAGCTCCTCGAGGACACCGACCACGACGGCCGTCCCGACCGCTCGACCACTTTTGTCGATGGGCTCACGATGCCCACCGGGGTCATGGCCTGGAAGAAAGGCATCCTCGTCACCGACGCCCCGAACGTCTGGTACTTCAGAGACGAAGACGGCGATGGCCGCGCCGACATCCGCGAAGTGATGCTGGCCGGCTTCCCGTTCAACAATCCACAACACACCGTCAGCAGCCCCTACTACGGCCTCGACAACTGGATCTACCTCTCCCACGAAGGCTACGGCCCCTCGACCGTGTTCGGTGACAAGTTCAACAATCCCGGCAGCGAGATCCACTATCCCGCTCATGCCGACTCGCCGCGCCTACCCGTCGAGCGGCGCAGCCTCCGGTTTCGGCCCGACTCGGGGGAGATCGACTACCTGGCCAATCAGTCGCAGTTCGGGGTGGCGTTCGACCGCTGGGGCCGCGTGTTCGTTCACAACAACTCCAATCACGTTCGGCACGAAGTCGTTGCCCCTCGTTACTTGTCGCGCAACCCGCACCTGCGCGTCGCTCGGCCCTGGCAGGACATGTCCGACCATGGCAACCCCGCCAAGGTGTTTCCCATCACCGTCCGGCCACGCTTCGAAATCCTGTCGAACGCCGGCCAGTTCACTTCCGCCTGCGGACTCACGCTTTATCTCGGCGGCAAGTTCCCGCCGGCCTTTGAAAACGTTTCCTTCGTTGCGGAGCCGGTCCACAACCTCGTCCATCGCGATGTGTGGGAATCGCGCGGCGCGACGTTCACCGCCCGTCGCGCGCACGAGGAGCGGGAGTTTCTGGCCTCGACCGATCGCTGGTTTCGCCCTGTGAACTTCTATGTGGGGCCGGACGGCGCGCTTTACCTGCTCGACTACTACCGCGAGGTGATCGAACATCCCGAGTGGACCTCGGCCGAGACGTACGAGTCCGAGGAACTCTACGACGGCAGCGGCCATGGGCGCATCTACCGCATCGTCCCCCAAGGCGGCCTGCCACCCGTCGAGCGCTTCGACCTCAACGAACAGTCGGACCGTGACCTCGTGCAGAAGCTTGCCGATCCGAACATCTGGTGGCGGCGCACCGCGCAGCGCCTGTTGCTCGACCGCAACAGCGTCGAGTCGGTCGCGGATCTGACGATGTTGGCCCAAGAGAGCCCCGCCGCAGTGGGCCGGCTGCACGTGCTGTGGACGCTGGATGGACTCGACCGCCTCGACCCTGCGCTGATCTCCCTCGCGCTCGACGACCCCGAGGCAGGGGTACGCGAAAACGCAGTGCTGCTCGCCGAGTCGCGGCTGTCGTCGGCCCCATTGCTGCTCGAGCGGATTCTCGCTATGGCGAACGACGCCGACCCGAGGGTCCGCTACCAGGTGATGGCAACGCTTGGGGAGGTCGATTCGCCGCGGGCGCGGGAGGTGCGTGACCGGCGGTTGTTCGAAGACATCGAAGACCCCTGGGCGCAGGTGGCGGCGCTCAGTTGGAAGTCGGTGCAGCCGGATCAGATCTTTCGCCAAGCCATCGCCCGTCCGTCGGTGGTCGCGAACGCGTCGCCGGCCAAGGCACAGTTCTTCGAGCGGATCGCGAGCATGGTGGCGGCAAACCGTGAGGCGCCGGACCTCACAGTTGTCCTGTCGGAAGTCGCGAAGACGCGTGGAGAGGCGAATCTCTGGTGGCGTGACGCGAGCCTCAAAGGCCTCGCGCAAGGGATCGCGGGGCACACCGGCGGTCTCGACGCCGGCCTGCAGCGGCTGGTGCTAGGTCTGCTCGAAAGCGAACACGGCTCACTTCGCAAGTCGGCGCTAGAGTTGCTCGCGACAAGTGGTTTGCAACCAAACGCCGATCTCAGCGCGGCTGTTGCCAAGGCTGCCCAGCGCGCAGGCAAATCCAGCATCGATCCCGAACAGCGGGCCGACTCGATTCGTCTGCTCGCCTTGGGCGATCCGCAAGCCCACGAGCCGTTGCTCAAGACCCTCATTGCGCCGGACGTGCCTGACGCCGTGCAGGCCGAAGCGATTCGCGCCCTGGGTACGATCGACGGCGAACCGGTAGCGGCATTCCTCCTCGACAACTGGCGCAACTTCACCGGCGCGGTTCGCGGCGCGGCGGGGGAGGGCATGGCCCGCAGCTCCGAGCGACTCACCATGCTGGTCGACGCGCTCGAGCGTGAGGAGATCCAAGTGTGGACGCTGCCATCCCGCGTCCGCCATCGCCTGATCATGCATCAAGACGTCAAGCTCCGCGAGCGCGCCCGTGCCCTCATCGAGCGGCCCGCGGCCGAGCGCACGGCAGTGATCGAGCGCTACCAAGCCGCGCTCGACCTCAAGGGAGATGCTAAGAGGGGCAAGGCCGTGTTCGAAGAGCACTGCTCAAAGTGTCACCAACTCAACGGCGTCGGCAAAGAAGTCGGTCCCGACCTGGCGACCGTTCGCAGCCGCCCGTCGCAATACATTCTGGGCGACATTCTCTCGCCCAGCCGTTCAATCGAGCCTGAGTACGAGGCTTATGTGGTGGAGACCAGCGACGGGCGGACGCTCGATGGCGTGCTGGGACCGCAGACGTCCACCTCGATCACGCTCCGCCGCGAGGGCGGGGAAGAGGACATCGTCCCCCGCGACCAGATCAAGCGGATGTACGCCGCTGAACTCTCATCGATGCCCGAGGATCCCGACAAGCAGATCACTGTCGAGCAGATGGCCGATCTAATTCTCTACATTAAAACATCTCCGTAACTTATTGATAATATTGATAAAATATTTTTGTCTTGACGCCTAGCTCACAATGGCTCCCGCGCCACCAGCTTGCGGGCAACCACGCAGAAGCGTCGGAACGGGCGGGGCCACCAGTCACTGATCTGCTCCTCAATCTCGAAACCCGCGGCCTCCAGTTCCTTCGCCACCAGCGATCGCGGCGCGCCGTGCCCTCCGCGGTCCTCGGGAACGCCCTCAGGATGCGGGAGCCAGAAGTTCCAGACGTCGGGCTCGAAGTCGATCACGGCGAGCGCACCGCCCGGTTTGAGCGAGTCGTACAAGCTGCGATTGATGGCCTCCGGATCGGTGAAGTGGTGATAGACCTTCGACATGAAGATCGCATCGCAGCATTCGGCGGGAAGGTTGGTTTCGCCCTTGCCCGCTTCCAGGATCGTAACGTGCGCCAGGCCGGCGTCTTGCACGACTTCGCGGATCTGGTCGAGGCGTTCCGGGTTCAACTCAGTGGCGTAGACCCGTGACATGCTGCCCAAGCTATCAGCCATCTGAAGCGTCATTGCGCCCGCACCCGCACCGATCTCGGCCACGGTCATGCCAGGCGAGATTTGCAGCAGCGCCACGAGCCGATCGATCTCGGCTGCAGCGTCGCCCCTCGGCACTGCCCGGTGGACGGCATAGGCGGCAACAACGAGAAGCAGCGCCAGGACGATGGCCCGCTTGATCCAACGTCGGCGCGGCGGATGGGGTTGAGGAACGGTCACGGTCGCAGCGGAGCCCGAGCAATTACTACGAACCTACTGGCCCGCTGGTTCCAGGATGTGGCCTAAGCCTACAGGCTTTGTGCCGAGAACCGATTCCTCGGTTCTCAGGTCCTCGAAGCAGGCACGCTTGTCGTTCATGGCGCCGACGAACAACCCACTACCTGAGCTTCCACTGAATGTTCAACGTCACCGACCGCTTGGTGGACCGCAAACAGCGAAACGCGACCCTCTTCCATCCGTCGCGCGGGGTGGGGTACTCGACCAACTGGACGGCCGGCGACGGGATGTGGACTTCAACCGCCGAGCCCGGCAAGAGGTTCCCGTCGGCGAAACCCACGGTCGCCTCCGCTCCATCGATCACAATCGTTTGGTTCTTCTTGAGCTTCCCGGTCCAATAGATGATGCCCTCGGTGCGAACTTGCGGCGGCGGCGCGACCGGACGTGGCTCCGAACGCGGGGGCGGGGAAGCGGCTGCGGTCTGCGTGGGCTCGTCGGCCGGAGCACTCTTCTTGGAAGGCACGCGCCACGCCTGACTTCCGGGCAACAGCACCTTGTCACCTTGTGACGGCGGTGCTTGCCCCGCGCCGGCGGACGACGGATCTTTGGGCGTAACCGGCTCCACAGGCACGGGCTCTCTCGGCCGTGCTGATGGCAAAGTTACCTTAGCGGGTGGCCTCGACTCAACGGCCAACGGGGCGGCCGGGGGGGGGGCGTCACGATCCTCGGCGCGCGAGGGTCTATCGGCTGACGGGACGCACGCCGCGTCGCCGCGGGGTCCGCGGAACGTGATGGCCCAGCCTCGCCGGACAACGGCACCGTCCCCAGCGCTTCGGCGCGCCGGTCCACCGATCCGCTGGCGGCGGTACCGCGTAGGTCGACACCCGCGCCGGACGCCGCGCCAAATGTGCCTGGCGCTTGACCCTCACTCAGCCCCGCCTGTTGCCCACCGGCCCCTGCCGCCGATTGCGCCTGGTACTCATCGCCCGGCTGACCCTGCGAGTAGCCCACGGCCCCAGAACCCTGTGCTACGGAACCCTGCGCTACGGAACCCGATGCCCCCAAACCCTGCGCACCCGAGCCCGGTGTAGCCTCGCCCGAACTAGCCAAGTCCCCATAGACCGGCTCGACACCCTCCGCTCTCCGCGTTTCCGGCGCCGCAGGAGCCGACCAGTAATGGTATCCGACGTACGCGCAAGCGATCAGCAGGAACGCCAGGCCGAGCAGTTGATAAAACGTGTGATTCGAGCCCTTGATGATGGCGGGTGAAGCTTGGACGCGCGTCGGTGTCGCCGCCCAGGGGCGAGGGGCCCCGGATCCAGGGGCTGCCGCGCCAGGGGGTTGCACCGGTGTCGATCCCACCGCTTCGTAGCTGGCGTCGATCGGCGCGGCGAGGCGCGTCTTCCGAGGCCCGCTCGCAACGGGCGCGGCCAGCGGCGCTCCGCAAGTGTCACATTTAGCTTCGTTAGCCCCGACGGCGCCGCCACAGGTCATGCAGTAGCGCGTGGTGGGAGGAGGAGCCGGCTCGGCCGCTCCGAGCCGCGTGGGGGCAGGCTCAACCGGCGGCGCTGCCGCCACCGCACTCCCGCAATGCGGACAAAACTTCCCGCCCGCTTTGACGATGCCTCCACAATTGGCGCAATTCATGGCTCCGACCCGTACCGCTTAGAAGAATCATCGCACATCGTCCGGGCGCGGGCCATGCAAGAATGCGGCGTGTAGTTCTCCACGACCAGTGCTCAACGAGCCTAGCGTTTGAGCAGAGCTTCGAGTTTCGCGAGCACGTCATCCATGTCGGGCCGGGGTAGCTTGCAGACGAACTCCGCGCTCCGCGACCGCCAGTCCAGGCTCTTGACCTGATCGGCCAACACCACGCCTGAGATGGGAAGCCCTACTGGCACCGCCACCTCGAACGGATACCCTTTAACTCGGCTCGTGACAGGGCAGAGCAGCGCTAATCCGACCTTCGCGTTGTATCGAAGAGGAGATAGAACGAGAGCGGGACGGCACCCGCGCTGTTCGCGCCCGGTCTGCGGATGGAAGTCCAGCCAGATGAGATCCCCTCGTTCCGGCTCGTAGGAACTTACCGCGATTCTGTGCCGATCGGTTCACCTGTGGATACTTCCGAGTGCAGGTTATCGTCCTCAATATCTCTTAATAACTCTGAGAGAGAGTACTCAGTTTTCGAGGCCGGAGTCAGAACCAACTTGCCCTTTACGATCTGAAGATCGACGATGGCGTTCCGCTCGATCTTCGTCTGCTGAGCGATCGTCTTGGGAATGCGCACCGCCAAGCTGTTGCCCCACTTCTGAACTGTGATCTTCATAGCCGTTTCTACAATGATGATCCCACTCTAGCCCGTGCGCAGTCCATGAGGCGCGGCACTCCGCTTGCTATGCGAAGAGATGCCCCACGCTGCCGCCCGGACTCCCCAGCAGCTTAGCTGTAGTCAAATTACCACAAAGTGGGGTATCCATTTGACTCAGGTGACCACAACATACTGTGGTTGGCCATTGGCGGCCCCCGGAAAGGCTTGCCGATAGCACCACGTTTCCAAGCCTGCGATGGCCATGGCGCGTGCGTAATCCTTGATCGGCCCGAAACGCAGCCTCGTGGCCCAATTGCCTGCAGACCGGCGTCTGGCGCCCCAGGGTGCATTCTGGGTGCAGTGTGCTGGCGTCCATGGATCGACCAAACCACAACGCCTAGGGGCTACCTGAGTCAAGTGGATACCCCATTACCACAATTCCCTGACTGTCACCGACATCTTCGGTCGTATCGTGGGGGCGGTGAGCCGACGGACCGAAGTGAGCGGCGTGGCGTCATCGCTATACACTAACGACTAGCCGGGATCCAGCTGTCCCTCATGGCTGGTGGATGAACGGACAGGACAGCGCGGGTCCCGGTCGCAGAGTACGAGCGCATGTCCCGAGGAGGGTTCCCAGGCACAAAGACCACTCTGGTAAAGCTCCACTAGGCGAAACCCCCTACGGATATCACTGGCCGTGTCGGATAGGATTCAGGCAAGGACTTTCCGCACGACACAATCGGTAGCGGCCTCGGCTTTCTTGTAAGCGACCGCGCCCAAAACTGCGTCGTCGAACTGAGATGCGATCTGGCGCCCACGTGACCGCTCCGACCAGGAACTCGCTCTCGATGCACACTCGGAACACGAGGCACCTCCGGCTCGCGGGCTTGGTGGTGGCGTGCGTGGCCGTGGCCTTCCAAGGGGGATTCGCTGTCGACTCCGCCCTTCGGCTCGTGGATGTCGAGAGCCAGGTACTACGGCCCTGGACCTTGAACCGTTTCGGGCGGGTGATCGGAGTCACAAACCCCTTGGTCGACACCGCGGGCCTTCATGTAGGGGACCGAATTGTCGCGATCAATGGTCGGCCACTTGTCAACCGCGTAGTCCAATCAGCGACTTTCGCTTCCGTGAAGCCCGGCGAGTTGCTAGCTGTTACGGTGGAGCACTCGACCGGTGAGCAAGTACCGGTCGAAACGATCGTGCTTTTCCCCTCCGGAAGCTCGGGGGAGTTTACACCAACTAGCAAGGAAACGGTCTGGCTGACAGCGGTAGGCTGGCCGATGGTCTGCGTAGGTCTCGCCGCCTACCTGCTCCTCACATCTCCCGTCAAGGCGATGTCCTGGCTGCTCGCAGGGGTCCTCGTTCTCTTCGCTCAAGCGGGACGAATGTCCTTCGCCGATCCGTTGCTGTGGCCAGAGCCCTGGCGCTCGGGCAGCGTGATTTACCAGAACCTCGCGTCTTGGCCAGGGATCCTATGGTTGATCCTTTTGATTCTCTTCTTTCCGGGTAGGCTATGGCCACCAGCGGCATTGCGAGTCGGGGTCGCGGTCGTTACTCCGATCGTCGCGGTCCTGACGGTTATTCAACTGATCGGATTGAGGTTGTAGGCCAGCATGACCAACTGAAAGTGATTGCGGTTCATGTCAAAGCGGCGCGAAGGATGGGCCGCCAGCCCGGCGTCGTTGTTGGCTTCTTTGATGAGGTTCTCGGCCCCGGCCCGCTGGTTGTAAAACCACACCACCGCCGCGATTGGCTCGGCGAGATTGGTCACAAACACGCGGTAGGTATAGCTGCTGGTGGCGAACAACTGATATTGCTGGGCCCAGCCCTCCGGCTGGTAGAGGAATTCGCACTCCGCTTCAGCGTCGCTGTGGGGCGAGGGCTTCCATTCGGCTTGCTGCAACTGCTCGACCAGTCGCCGCGTCTTGCGCGCCACGATGACGAACTGACAACGCGCTTGCTCGTAGGCCGCCACCGCCTCCCAGCAATAAAAGCCGGCATCGGCCCGCGCCTTCTTCACGCCGGCCGGCAAAGCCCGGAAAGCGCTCTTCAGAGAGAAAGCGCCACAGCGTGGACTGCGGTGGCAGCCGTGTCACTTTTAAGATGCCGGTCAGGATGCGCGAGCGATGAAGCGGAGTCTCGAGCACGAGGGCCAGCACAAACTGGTAGGGGCTCATGGCTCGGGTGATTCGTTTGGTCGTGAGCAAGCCGCCGTAGGGAGTCAGATAACGGGCGATGCTGGCCGTTCGCCAGCCTACAGTGGCTCGAGCTACGAGGCCGTACTTACGGCCGCATGATTCATTTCTTTTCGATGAACTTCTTGCTCTACACCCTGACTGCGTTGGTACTTACAACAGCATTCTGTGGCACAAGACCTCTCTACAGCTTCCGACAGATCCTGGCATTTCGCTATTTGAGAACGTTCGTCGTCGTTGCGTTCGTACCGATCGCTCTGCGTGTCACGCTTCTTTTCGACTACGCCCAACCTGACTACGCGTCCTGGTCTAGTTGGTTCGGGACCGCTCTATTCGCTCCGGTCCTCGTACTCCCTATCGGGCTCGTATGGCTTCACCAAGCCAAGCGCATCGTTCCCGCTCGTCTTGCCGTACGCGAATGTTGCCTCTCGTGTTTTGGTAGGGACGGGAGCCGTCTCATCGATCGCCTGTTTGCGAGCGAGACCCGAAGGGCTGCGGCGCTCCTTTCCTGGCGGAGCGCGATACCGCGCATGCGTTCGCAGGACATCTTCGGGGAATTGACCCAAGTCATTCGAGAAGCGGTCGACATGGAACTCTATGTCGTTCACTGGAGACGGGATGACTCCTTTCGGGTTGTTTATCTCGCCGAAGGGGTCACACTTGGGGAGGGCGAGCAAGATGCGACAATTCCCGTTGACGATCCGCAGCTTGCCGCCCACCGGGAAGAGGTTAGGACGGGTGACTGGGACGTGGATCCGGTCTCGCGGGATGACGGAGTCGACTTAACTGCGGGCGCGCCGGCTGATGCTACCGTTGCCCACCCGATCGGGTGCGACGGCCAACTAGTGGGGTTTCTGACGTTAACTCTGAAGACTGATGGATCTGTCTTCAACGCGATCGATAGTGAACGCCTGAACGCTATCGGCGATGGCCTCGCCGCTCGACTGGAGAGTAAACCGCCCTGGAAATCGATTGTCCCGGAGGCTTGAGACTCGGAACGTCGGCTCCCGGGACCTCGGTCCGCTTAGGACCGTCCCTTCAGCACGAGGTCCGACGAGGTTCGCTAAAGCTTCGAGCGACCGGCGAGCGCCGCTATTTCGGCTGCGGCCAAGACAGCTATCGATATCAGCACCGCATGCCACGCCGCCGCTGCCCCCGTCGCAACGTGTAAGGGAAGCCCGGTAAGGAAGGCCGACGTGCCCGCCAAAATCCCCACAGTTACGGAGCCCTGCACCAGGCTACCTAGCGAATAGGCTGCGTCCATCGAAGTGCCAGCGACGTCAGGGAGCCCCGGCGGCGCTAAATCGCGAAGTGTCGCGGGCAACTCATCCAGTGATTCGTTCCGATTCCACAGTGCCAGGCAGCGCGGAAGCTGTGGCCGAAACAGTTTGCCGCTGAGACCGGTCAAACGGAACACTCCGTTCGAATTTCGATTCGAGTCGCGCCAACGGACCTGCACGGCGGCCCCGGCGGCGAAGTTTTTGCCTTCCCCGGCGGCCGAGACGAAGTCAACCTGGCCACGGCTAAGCCGAAAGCGAGCCTGTTCGCCCACGTAGGCGATTCCATCTCGGCCGAGAAAGAGCAGCCCAGCATCCCAAAACGTCATCCCGCTGTAGCTACGCTGCTCCGCGTGCGGGCCGAGGCCGACGACAGCGACGTGGGGGCCAAACGTGGGGAGTCCTTCGGCTTGCAGCCTCTGTTTCAACTTGCGTCCCATGCCGCGCAAGCCGCTAAATGGCTGGACGAAACCGACCGCGAGGACGAGGAAGGTCAGGCCGACCCAGGCCGCTCCATAGAGCGTCCACAACGACTGATCCGCCAGACCGAGCGCGGCAGCGTAGTAAACTACGCCGACCGGCCCCGCCACAGTGGGGATCACGGTCATCCAAGCGAGATGCTTTGTAATCCGCCGAGCATAGTCGTCGCTGAAAATCCTTGGCGCCGCCTCGGGTTCAGACGGATGCGTCTCGGCTGACGGAAGGGGCTCGTGTAGCAGAGTCTCCACCCGGCTTGCGGATAAGCCGGCGCGCGCCGCAATGCGATCGACTTCGCGTCGAGCAGACATCGGGAGGACGTCTTCGCCGCAAACGAAACGCCACACGCGAATCTCAGCGGAGACAAGCGCGTCCGGGTCGGAACAATGTTCCGCGGCGCCCCGCTCTGCGAGCCGGTCAAAAGCGAAGACCACGGCAGCGTAGTTGACGACGGCGGTTGCAAGAAACGCGACGCTGGGTAGCCACGCTGGCGCCGTCTCGGAAATGAACCACGAGACGCCACTGTGACCCAGCAACGTTGAGACCGCCCACACGACACTTGCGGAAGTAGAGCGATTTCGCTTCGAGTAGATCAGACGATAGAGCGCAAAGGCGGCAAACTGCCGATCGTTCAGAATGCTGGGCAAGTTCTCTGACAGCACCGCTCGATGTTGGCGGACGTCAAGATCGGCGAAGCGTGACAGCCCGGCCGGAACAACACGGAGTTGGGTAACGCTTACGTTCGCCTGTTTTGCCAGTTGCGCAACTCGGCGATAGAGGGGTCCTTCGGTAAGACTGCTTTCGTTCCGCCTCTTTTGCAACCGTAAGTACAGGGTAGGGACAACGAATGCAACGACGCCGATCGCAGCCCAGGCGAGGGTCGCCCACAACCCCCAGAACCAACCCGAGGGGACTCCGAGAAATGCGACGGTCGGCCCAATCCAGCGTAGGTGCGTACACAAGAGCCGAAGCCCCACGGTCGTGCCACTCTCCGCGGAGGCCCCGAGCTTGAGAAGAAAGCCGTTCGCGATGAGCGCTGCCAGCATTGACAAAACGAGCGGCGGACCGAGCAGGGACACGGCTAGAGTCACACCGTACAGACCCGGCAAATAAGCGAGAAAGAGTGGCAGATCAGCGAGTCCGGAGATGTCGACGCAGATATACCAAAGCGTGAGCGCTGCCAGGAAGCTGCCAACGCTGCTGAGATCCCGGAGCGCGTTTCGGGCAAGGCGACTATGCGATTTCGTTCCGGCCAGCCCGAGCAAGAATGCCCCCAGTGGGAATAGCAGAATCGCCGCCACGGGAGCTACTGAGCGGCAGATGATGGATTCGCGCGTGTACCCTACGGTGATCTCGACCCGTGCGGGCAGTTCGTCTATCGGCAGCGCTATGCTCGCGCGGCCTGGCTCATAGTGGGCACCATCGATCGCCGGCCGCATCTCGAAGTGCGGTGCCCGGGGGTGCGACACTACGAAATTGATCGTTTCGACGGCTTCCAACTGCAGCGCCGACCGAAGACTCTCCAATTGAAGCTCGGCATGCAGCAGGAGACTGTCGGGCGGAAGCGGGTCACCGCACCAAAGAGCTGCTGACCAGATTCCGTCTCTGTCTACCACGATTAGCTCCTCATCGCACCCGATGGCGGCCGCGAGGCCGGCCTGGAGCCTATCGAGGTCAGCAGGCGCCGCCGGCAGATCGATTCCCCCATCGACGCTGCCGTCAAAGTCGATGTAGATCGTCAGACGCGGCTCCGACGATAGATCGCCATCCGATTGTGCGGACGCCGCGACGACGCACAGCGCGAGCAGCCAGATACACCTCGCCACGATTCCCACTCCCCAAGTGTTTGACGAACTCCCACAAACGGCTCTCAGGAACCCGGTCTAGGATCTCTGCGGAAACAGCCTTACGATGTGGGAGCTGAAGCCTTAGCTAGACGGGGTCGAACAGGGACGGTGATCCGCGTCTGGCCGAACCAGCCGCTCCTCACCCAGTCCTCTCTTACCTGCTGCGTTTTGGGCCGAGACGGGCTTTGGGAAAGTCGGAAAGTCGGGGGAAAGTCGGGGGGGGGGGAAAGTCGGGGAAAGTCGGGGACGGGGAAAGTCGGGGGAAAGTCGGGGACAGTCTACTACTTCTTGCTCCTCGCCGCAGGGCCAACCGGGCTGATCGTTGGGCCGCCACCTTCGGGGGCTCGTGTCCGCCTGGGGAGGTGCAGCGAATGGTGAATCGTTGGTCGTTGAGCGTGGTAGTGTGTTGTGATTCGTGAACCGTGATTCGTGGGGCGGCGGAGGGTCATGGTCATGGTGCGTCTGTGCCGGAGGCGTGTAACAGCGGGTGCGGTTAGACATCCATCGCGGCTTCGACATCAGCCGGAATCTCTCGCCGCGCCGCCGGCGACGTTCTGCAAGAGACAACGACGAACACGATGATCGACACGAGCATCGAGAAGCAGCCGACGTTGAAGCCGTAGGGCAACGAGAACAGGGCGTGGCGGGCGCTGAGTTCCAGCGTGAAGTTGAGGCCGATGCTGATCAGGATCGAGGCGACGCATCCGGCGGCAGTGGCGCGCTTCCAGTTGAGGCCGATGCCGAGGCTCGGGACGATGGCGGCGGCGAACGTCCCCCAGCCGAACGTGCCGAGCAGGGCGATCAAGTTCTCCATGTAGACCGCGAAAAAGGCCGACGCCACGAGCAATACGCCGGTCGCGACCCGTGACCAGCGCAACTCGTGCTTCAGCGGACGGCCCCGCAGCGCGGTCGGAATGTCGCGTACCAGCGCCGCCGCGCCGAGATTCAAGAAGCTGTCCGCCGTCGACATGATGGCGGCGAGCAGTCCGGCGAAGACGACGCCGGCCAACAGCTCGGGCGTGTAGTTGAGCAGGAAGACCGGCGCGGCGAGATCGGGAGAGTCGAGCGGGGTTTGCACGCCCTTCTCGACCAGGGTTCGCATCGACAGGCCAATACTCACCCACAACAGCGTCAGCAGAGCATAGCAAGGGCCCGTCAGCAGGCCGGCCCAGCGCAGGTCGCCGATCCGCTTCAACATCATGAACTTGGTGATGGCGTGCGGCTGACCGACGCCGCCGATGACGAACAACAGGAACCAGCTCAGAGCCGCGGTGGGTCCGCGGGAGCCCCAGGGGCCGAGGAAGGTAGGGTCGAGGTCCCAGAGGGTGGTCCCAATCTCGTTGACACCGCCCGCGGCGTCGATCGCATACCAAAAGACCGCCAGCGAAGCGCCGATCATCAGCATGCCTTGGAAAAGGTCGGTATACACGCCGGCAAGGATTCCCCCCGCAATGCTGTAGAAGGCGAGCACGCCGAGGCCGATCGTCAAGGCAACCGGCAGGCTGACGTCGAGCACGGCGACCAGCACGAGGCCGATGGCCATCACTTGTGTGCCGAGATAGCCGAGCACGCCGAGCAGGATCGCCAGCGCCATCGAGAAGCGGGACCAGCGGCCTCCGTAGCGGGCCTCGACCGCGTCGGGTAGGGTCAGGATCTCGCGGCTCTCGGCCATCAACCGCAGACGCTTGCCGACCATCGTTGCGCCGAGCGGCATGGAGAACGTCGCGGCGAAGGTGATCCAGAACGAGCTGGCGCCCGATTCGAAAACCAAGCCCGGGCCGCCAACGAAACCGAAGCCGCTCATGATGCTCGACATCGTGGCGAGCACCACCACCAGCGGCCCCAGACTCTTGCCGGCGAGAAAGAAATCCGCGCTGTTGCGGGTGCGGCGCATTGCCCACGCGCCGATCCCGAAGCAGACGATGAGGTAGCCGACGACGCAGAAGATGATGAGGGGCGCGGCGGCGACAGGCATAGAGTAGGAGTGGGTTCGTCGGTCTGGTTTCAGTCAGCCGGGTTTCAGTTGCCCCGGTTTCGTTCAGCGGGGTCGCGGCGCGCGAAGTCTACTAGGAATCGCTCGAGCTTCTCACGCGGCAGCACCGAACGCTCGAACACGGCGAAGTACAACACGCCGATCAAGTTGCCCATCGGCCAAATGCCGTAGATCAGAAACGCCGTGCTGAACGGCGTTCCAAGCACGAGCACCGCGTCGCCCTCGGTGCGATCGGTGAGCAGGATGGCCGCGAAGAGCAGTAAATTGACGGCGGCCATCACGTACAGGGCGGTGCGAATCGGCCCGCGGCCCGCATCGCGTCCATGGCCGAGCGCGACGCAGAGAAAGAGTAGCGGCCACAAGATGAAACCGAACCACTGCCAGAGGCCGAGCAGGCCAAGAGCAAGGGCGACGACGCAGACGGCGGCAACGGCGAGGACAAGCTTGTTGTTGTCGTGTTGCACCTTGTTGCTTTCGTGTTACCCCGGGTTGTTATCGTACAGGAGAGTGTCGCAGCGGGGCCGCCGGTACGCCGGTCGGGACATCGCACGATAGGTCACACTGCAACGCCGCATCGTACCTTAACTGCCGCTCTTGGAGCTACCGCCGCCGGAGTCGCTTTTGCCAGGGGGCCGCTTCAGTACTTCGAGATGGTGTATGTAGGCCGACCGAGCCGCGATGAAATCCCGGTGGTCGAGCCGGAGTTCCTGGCTGATACGGCGAATCTCGTTGTCTTCCGCCGTCGAGATCGACTGGTCCGCCGACGAGACGGCGAACAGGCAGCTCAACAGGGCCACCTTCTGGTCACGCGATGCGATGCGGTTGAATTCCTTGGTGACGACGAAGTTCTCGGTGCTGCCGAAAAGAACATTCTGTGTCTTGGCCATTTGGACGACGAGGATTGCCTGCTCCTCGGGCAGCCCGCCCATGCCTTCGACCAGCCGTTCCATCTGGCGCGTCTCCTCATCGCTGATCTCCATGTCGGCGTGCGCGACGCGCCCGAGAACGTAGGCATACGCGGCAATGTAGCGCGCCTGGTCGCGGTCCATCTTGTCGAGCTGCTCGGTGATTTTGCGTACCGTCTCGGACGGAGTTTCGCCTGGCTCTTCCCAGGGGTCTCTTCTTTGGATTCCGAATAGTTCGAGAATGCCCATGTGGTTGTGTCGGGGAGCGTGTCCCGCAACTCAGGATATCGAAAATCTGCAATAGTATCATCGGGGTATGCACTTGACTCCCGACGACCCCACACCTTGTGGTCGGCGACTGCGGCGACCGCACCCTCGAGGGGCCATCGGGCAGCGGTCGTGGGTCCTATAGCCGCCGCTCATTGCGCCCCGCGGGGGGACGGCAGCGGTTGACTTTGAAACCTGAAGGCGAAGCGCTCTTGAAACTCCCCAGCGTGCGCGAATAGTCCTCCAGAGCCCGGATACTAGACCTTGGGGCTTCGGGAGTCAAGTGCATACCCCAGTAGTATCATTGCGGTGGGTTGCAACCGGAGATTGCCTCGTATGGATCGTCGTTCGTTTCTAGCATCGAGTGCCGGCGCGTGCCTGTGGGCGGCGCAAGGCAGGGCCGCGCCGCCCAAGCGCATTGGCGCGGTCATCACCGAGTATCGCGAGAACTCGCACGCCGACGTGATCATCGGCAAGTACCTCGAAGGCTACAACCAGGACGGCAAGCCGCCGGGCCCGCGGTCGAAGATCGTGTCGATGTACACGGCGCAAGTTCCCGACAACGACATGAGCCGCGACAAGGCCAAGAAGCACGGCGTGCCGATCTTTCGCACGATCTACGAAGCACTGACGCTAGGGACCGGCAAGCTCGCCGTCGACGGCGTCCTGCTCATCGGCGAACACGGCGACTACCCGCTGAACGATAAGGGGCAGAAGCTCTATCCGCGCTTCGAGCTTTTCATCGAGATCGCCGACGTCTTCCGCCAGACCGCGCAGTCGGTGCCTGTGTTCAATGACAAGCACCTCTCCTATAGCTGGATCAAGGCGAAGCGCATGGTCGAGATCTCGGAGGAGTTGCGCTTCCCGATGATGGCCGGCTCGTCGGTGCCGGTGAGCCATCGCGATCCCGAGATCGACCTGCCGCGGGGCGCGTCGGTCAAACGGGCGGCCGCGGTCGCCTATGGCGGCCAGGAGAGTTACGCGTTCCACATGCTTGAGTCGTTGCAGTCGATGGTCGAGCGGCGCCGAGGCGGGGAAACGGGCGTGGCGTCGGCGGAATGTCTCGACAACGACGCCGTGTGGGCCTATCTCGACCGTACGCCGTGGGCGCGGCGGCTGATGGAGAGCGCCGTCTCGCGAAGCAAACGCCGCCAGCCGGGCGAGCTGAAGGACATCGTCAAGCAGCCGACGGCCTACTTGATTCACTACCGCGACGGCTTGGAGGCCGCGACGTTCATGCTCAACGGCGCCGTGCGCGACTTCACCGTGGCGGTCGACGTCGAGGGCCAAAGCGAGCCCGTCTCGACGCTGATGTGGCTCGAAGGCGGCAAGCCCTACCGTCACTTCGCCTGCCTGTCGAAGCAGATCGAGAAGATGTTCGAAAGCGGCAAGCCGACCTATCCGGTCCAACGGACGCTGCTGGTCAGCGGCGTTTTGGACTTCTGCATGGAGTCGCGCTTCCAGGGCTACAAGAAGCTCGAGACGCCGGAGCTTGGCGTCAAGTACGAATCCCCGCGCGAGTCGAACTTCTGCAAGGGGCCCCCGCCGTGGGCGTAGTCCCTTCTTGTTTTCTTTGCGGTCCTTAGCGCCTTTGCGAGAAACACAAAACCTCATGCAACGTAGAACGTTCCTAACCTCCACATTCGCCACGACCCTTCTCGGCCCGCGACTCTTGGCCGCCGAACCCAAAAAAGTCGCGGCCATCATGACGGTCTACCGTCCGAACTCCCACTCCGACGTACTCGTCGGCAAGTATATGGAAGGTTGGTTGCAGAAAAACCAACCCCCCGGCCCGCGATCGAAGCTCGTCTCGATGTACACCGCGCAGGTTCCCGACAACGACATGAGCCGTGCCATGTCGAAAAAACACAGCGTCCCGATCTATCGGACGATCTACGAGGCTCTCACCCTCGGCACCGGCGAACTGGCCGTTGACGGCGTCCTACTCGTCGGCGAGCACGGCGACTACCCGATGAACGACAAGGCGCAGAAGCTCTATCCGCGCTTCGAGCTGTTCCTCGAGATCACCGACGTCTTCCGCCAGACGGGCCGCGTGTGTCCCGTGTTCAACGACAAGCATCTCTCCTACAACTGGCTCAAGGCCCGCCGCATGGTCGAGATTTCGCGCGAGATGGGCTTCCCGATGATGGCCGGCTCGTCGGTTCCGGTGAGCCACCGCAAGCCCGCCATCGACTTCCCCTGGGGCGAGCGCGCCACCAAGGCGGTCGCCATCAGCTTCAGCGGACTCGACATCTACGGCTTCCATCTGCTCGAGTCGCTGCAATGCATAGTGGAGCGGCGCAAAGGCGGCGAGTCGGGCGTCAAGGCCGTGCAGTGCCTGCAGCACGACGCGGTGTGGAATCTCTTGGACACAACGCCGTGGGTGAAGCGGCTGTTCGACCGAGCCATCTCGCATAGCGAGACGCGACAGCCCGGCAACCTGCGCGAGCTGGTCAAAGAGCCGGCGGTGTTCTTGGTGGACTACCGCGACGGGCTTCAAGCAGCGGCCTTCCTGCTGACCGGCGGGGTACGCGACTTCACTGTGGCCAGTGACGTCGAAGGCCGCAGCGAGCCCGTCTCGACGCTGATGTGGCTGCAGAGTGGCAAGCCTCACCGTCACTTTGCCTGCCTGGTGATGAACATCGAGAAGATGTTCGAGACGGGCGACGCAACCTACCCGGTCGAGCGCACCCTGCTCACCAGCGGCACTCTCGACTTCGCTCTCGAGTCGCGACTCCAGGGCTACAAGCGTCTCGACACGCCGGAGCTCGCCGTACGCTACTGGGTGCCGGAACGCTCGCACTTCTGCAAAGGCGCGCCGACAACCGACCCGCCCGCCAGCGCCTAACCGCCCGCGCCCCTTCGATCCCGTACACTACACTCTGATTACGTTTTCAGACACGGGGCAGGTCGCGGAGCCGTCGCGCCTGCCAAGGGGTACTATGCGAGTTCTTAAGCGGGTTCTTCTGTGCGTCTTACTCTCGGCTCTGACGCTGTCGGCGCAACAGCGCCGTCCGCTGATCGCCATCGCCGGCATCAGCCACGAGTCGAACTCATTCAACGTCAATCCGACGAAGCTCGAGGACTTCAGGCAGCGGCCCGACGTGCCGCACGATCGCTTCCTGGTGGAGGCGGCCAAGTCGAACACAACCGTCAGTGGCTACATCGAGGGCGCCAAGCGCTACGGGCTCGATCTGCACCCGACCACGGTGGTTTACGCGCAGCCCAAGGGGCCGGTCACCGACCGCGCGTTCAACACCCTGTCGGAGAAGATCCTCACCGAACTCAAAGCCGCGCCCAAGCTCGACGGCATCTTCTTGGCGCTGCACGGCGCGATGGTCGTCGAGAGCCATCCCAGCGGCGATCTCGAGCTGACCCGCCGCGTCCGCGAGGCCATGGGGCCCGACATCCCGATCATCGTGACGCACGACTTCCACGCCAACGTCGACCCCGACATGACGAAGTACTGCAACACGCTCATCACCTACAAGGAGAACCCGCACCTCGACACGAAAGAGCGTGGCATCCAGGCGGCGCGCATCATGGCGGACATGGCGGCCGGCAAGGCCAAGCCGACGATGGCCATCGCCAAGCCCGACATGATGTACAACATCGTCTACCAGTACACCTCGATCGAGCCGCTCGCCCCCATCGTTCGCGAGAGCCGCAACCTCGAAGAAAACCCCAAGATCCTCGCCGTCAGCGTCTCGGGCGGTTACCAGTATGCCGACGTGCCGTGGATGGGACCGAGCGTAGTTGTCGTCACCGATAACGATCCCGAGTTGGCGCAACGGGAAGCGCAACGGCTCTCCGACATGCTCTGGAGCACGCGCGACCGGTTGGCGCTCAAGGTGCCGACGCCCGCCGAAGCCGTCAAGAAGGCGATGGAGGGCGGTAAGTTCCCAGCGGTGCTGATCGACATGGGTGACAACATCGGCGGCGGTACACCGGGCGACAGCACGTTCATCCTTGAGGAGTTGATCAAGCAGAAGGCCGAAGGATGGGTCGTCGTGATGGCGGACCCCGAGGCGACCAAGAAGGCGTTCGACGCCGGCATCGGCGGCACGTTTGAAGGCCAGGTGGGCGGCAAGACCGATCACATGCACGGCAAGCCGGTGCGGATTCGCGGACGCGTCCGCTCGCTGCACGAGGGCCGCTACGTCGAGCCCGAAGTGCGCCATGGCGGTGGCCGTTACTGGGACATGGGCCACACCGCCGTGATCCAAATCGAAGGCTCGACGCTCGACATGCCGAACCTGGTGCTTCTGACGGCCAAGCGTTCCAGCCCCAACAGCCTGCACCAACTCATCAGCAACGGCGTCTATCCGCGGCGGCAAAAGATCCTGGTGGCAAAAGGGTGCATTGCGCCCCGGGCGGCCTACGAGCCCATCGCCGGCGTGATGATCGAGGTCGATAGCCCCGGTGCTACGGCCGTCAACCCCGCGCGATTCGAGTACAAGCGCGTCCGCAAGCCGTTGTTTGGATTGGAGTGAGCCGCGGCCGGCCGTCACCCTATCTATCCGCCACACAGAGATGAAGTGAGGAGACTCGCGGTCTCAGTCCGCGCCACGGCTCCCCCTCGGCGCAACCTGATGCATCCTACAACCACTCCCAGCCCCGGCAGGGGCGGCTGAGATGTTGTCTCCCCCTGGCACCAGGTGGGAGGCAAGCACGAGAGGCCGGCGGTGCTCGTCGAGGCCCGGCCCGATGCTCTTCGGGGCGGAACTACGCAACCTGCACGTCGGCTTACGAACGGATCGACGCACGGTCAACAGCTTAGTTCCCCCTCGCCGAACCCACCACGTTTGTTCTATCATGGGAAACGCGTTTTGCGCCCTTCCCCGTGTGGTGACGCGGCAACCCATAACTTACTGAGGCGCCTGCGCCGTCTCCAGTTCGAGGAGGAACTCCGATGCAACGCCGTCCAGCTCTGTCACTGCTCACTAGGCTCCTTATCGCCCTCAGCGTCCTCCCCATCGCGATCGTTGGGTTCCGTTCCTCCCCGCCCCCGCAGACCACCGGAGCGCCGGGTGAGGAGACCTGCTGGCAGGCCGGCTGTCACATGACTGACTCCGGCGCCCTGATTGAGGATTCCGACGCCGTGTCGATCAACTTTCCCGACGGTGCGACCTACAGCCCCGGCGTGCCACAGAACCTGCAACTCGAGATTGATGACCCCGCCGGGGTCGTCTTCGGCTTCGAGCTCAGCTCTCGCGACCCGGCCAACGCGCAGGCGGGCAATCTCGCCGCCGTCGATGCCTCGACCAGCGTCAACACGGCCGGCGGCGTTCAATCCCGCATTTTCAATTTGATGTTTGACATCCCGACCTTCCAGCGGCCTTGAGCGTCTTTATTCATAGGGGCTAGAGCCCGATGAGGACGCCATGGAGGCCAACACCCAATGGGTGAAAAACAAACCAAGCCATTCCAGCTAAGTTTCAATGGACTTCTCAAAGTCGATTTCCAGGGATCGCACGTCACTTCCGACGGTGGCCTGATTTTGGTTCGCGAACTGGACGAACGGCTCGGTCTCGGAGAACTGATTGACGAGCATCTCAGCGACTCCCGGCAAGGCACAAACAAGCAGTTCACGCTCGCTGATCTGTTGCGGCAGTCGGTTTACAGCCGACTCGCCGGCTACGAGGACCTCAACGACGCCGAGCGGGTTTCGATCGATCCGACGTTTCGGCTGATCGGTTCGCAGAAGATCTGGGATCGCGGTGCGGCCTTGACCTCGACGCTGCACGGCTTCGAGACGGAGATGCTGGCGAGCGAAGAGAACCTGCTGGGGCTGATGGCGCTGAACCGAGAGCTGGTCGGGCAAGCGGAAGCGTTCGACGACGCCGAGCGGGTCGTTCTGGACCTGGACTCCACCGAGAGTCCGGTCCATGGCCAACAGGAAGGCAGTGCCTACAACGGACACTTCGAGTCGGTCTGCTACCACCCGTTGCTTTTGTTCAACGGTCATGGTGATTGCCTCGCTGCCAAGCTGCGTCCAGGCAACGTGCACAGCGCCGAGGACTGGGATGAGCTCTTGTTGCCGGAGATCGAGCGCCAACAGGCTGCGGGCAAGCAGGTCGCCTTCCGGGGCGATGCGGCCTTTGCGAAGCCGGAAGTTTATGAGGCTTCGGAGGAACGCGGAGTACAGTACGCCATTCGCATTCCGGCCAACAAGAGCTTGGAGCTGGAGATCGAAGACATCCTGTTTCGCCCGCCGGGAAGGCCTTCCCGCAAGCCCTTGGTGCGCTACAAGAGTTTTCGCTATCAGGCGGAGAGTTGGTCGCAGGCGAGGCGGATCGTCGCTAAGGTCGAGCATCACCAGGGCGAGCTGTTCCCGCGCGTCGGATTCATCGTGACGAGCATGAGCTTGCCGAGCCGCTCGGTGGTGCGCTTCTACAACAAGCGCGGCACGGCGGAACAGTGGATCAAGGAAGGCAAGCAGGCGACGCACTGGACGCGATTGTCGTGCCATCGATTTCGAGCCAACGAAGTGCGGTTGCAACTGAGCGTGCTGGCCTACAACCTGGGCAATCTTTGGCGGCGGCTGGGGCTTCCGCAGCGAATCAAGAGTTGGTCGCTGACGAGCTTGCAACACAGGTTGATGAAGACCGGCGGTCGGCTGGTCAAGCACGCGCGGTATTACTGGCTCTTATTGGCGGAGGGACATCTGAACCGGCGGCTGTTCGGCGACATGCTGCACAAGATCTGGGCGCTGCCGCTGCCGAGTGGGTAGCATTGCCGGAGTGAGGATCAACAGCTTTTGGCTCCAAAAGGTTTCGCAAGGAGCAGTGTCGGCCGGAGCGCCGTTCAAGCCGCTCAATCAACGACTGTGAGCGGTCGAACCAGCTCTGGCGACTACCAGCAGAGGTGATGTGCAGGGTTCAGCGTGAAAGGACGTGCTGTTCGGAGCGGAGCGGGTGTATACTGTGGCCGTGCCAGGGCCAAAATGGAAATCCTGGTCAATATCTGGGCCACAACATCAACCCCAAGGCCGAGGGCATCTTCGATTTCGAGTGGACGCCCCCGCCCGCCGATGTCGGCACGATCACGATGTACGTGGCTGCCAACGCCGCCAACGGTAACCAAGGTGTGACCGGCAACCGTATCCACCTGCAGAGCTTTGAGATCGACCCCGCGGCGCCGCCTGGCGTACCGACGATCAACGAGGACGGCGTAGTACCTAGCAACACATTCAACCCTGAAGATGGGCTTTCATCCAATACGTTCGGCTCGATCTTTGGGGTCGACCTGACCAGCGTCACCCTTACCTGGGACAACTCATTCGACGAGAACGGCGTCGCGCCGACCATGCTGGGCGGTGCGCAGGTTCTTTACGACGGTGAGCCCGCGTTCATTTCCTTCGTCGGCGAAGGCGATGACTTCGGCGTCCCGTTCGACCAGATCAACTTCGTCGCGCCCACCACCAACAACAAAGGTGCGGGCGGACTTGTCCCGGTCCAGGTCGTGACCGCCGGCGGAACGAGCGCCGCCGCAATGGTCATCCATCAGGCGCTCTCACCCAGCTTCTTCCCGCTGGCGGCCCCAAACGTGGCGGCGGTTCACCTCGATGGAACGCTGGTCGGTCCGCCCGGGCTGTTTCCAGGCGTGACCACGCGCGAGGCGAATCCTGACGACATCGTCTTGCTGTTCGGCACTGGCTTCGGCCCAACCACTCCGCCCGTTCCGGTGGGAACGCTGCCGGGCTCCGTGCTGGAACCGGGCGTGGCTTCCGCGACCAACCAAGAGGTGACAATCTGCTTCGGTGACGAGGAAGTGACACCGCTCTTTGCCGGCCTGTCGGGCTTCGTCGGTCTTTACCAGATCACCGTCACGGTCCCCAACTTGCCGGTCGGCGACGTGCAACTCCTAGCCAAGATCGGCGGCCTCCAAACGCAGGACGGCATCTCCATCCGAGTCGGGACCCCGTAGCAGCTCGCGTTGAGGCCCGACCCGCCACCCGGAGCCGAAGGGAGACAGGGGCTGGCAATTCGGAACCAGCCGCAGTCCCCTCCCGGTGAACGTCGCACCCCTCTGTTATCCTGAAGCCGAAATCCGCTAGAGGGACCTTTCAGGTGTTTGACAGGCACAGAAAAAAGGCTGCGGTATTCTTCGCCGCAGCCGACGTGATTCTCCTGCTGGCCGCCTTCGAAGCGGCCTATCAGCTTCGCAAGGCGCTGCCTCTCGAGCTCGAGTTCTATCTACTCACGACGACCAAGGCCCTGGTTCTTGGTTTCACCTTCCTGGCTTGGCTGATCGTCGGGTGGTGGATGGGCGTCTATCAGCGGCTCTACGCCCGCGACACCCGCGCCGCCGTCTACGACGTCTTCCGACAACTCATCGTCGTCACCCTGTGCCTAGTCGCGTTTCAGTTCGCTCTGAAACTCCAGATCAGCCGCGTCTTCATAGGCCTGTTCGGACTCTTCACTCTCACACTATTGCTGCTCTACCGGGTCTTTGCCGGGGTGCTGCGCGGCCACGTTCGGCGGCTCTTCGGCGAGGAGTCGTTCTACGTCGTGGTGGGGTCCGGCGAGAACGCTCTCGATATCGGACGCCGCCTCGAGGAGTCGGGCGACTACGGCGTCAAGTTGCTGGCCTTTGTGGATCTTTCCAATCGGCTTGGCGAATCGGTGCGGTTGTCCGGCAACTACCCGGTGAAGCAACTCGGCGATCTACCTGAGATGCTCCACCGTCATGTGATCGACGAAGTTGTGTTTGCCGTCGAGGAGCAGAGGCTCTCTGAGTTGGAAGAGATCCTCCTGCTCTGTGACGAAGAGGGCGTGCGGACCCGCGTGGTCGTTGACTTCTTTCCGCATGTCCACAGTGACGTCTATCTCGACCACTTCGGCGCCGTCCCACTTCTGACCTTCTCGGCTACACCCGATGACGAGATCCGCCTGCTGCTCAAGCGCGTCTTCGACATCGTGTTGGCGGCGATTTCCCTTCTCGTGCTGGCTGTACCGATGATGCTGCTCTCACTGCTGGTGCGCCTGACGTCGCGGGGACCGGCCATATTCCGCCAGGAGCGTTGCGGGCTCAACGGCCGCCGGTTTGTGTTTTACAAGTTCCGCTCGATGGTGGAGAACGCCGACAAACAGCGGCAGTCACTCGAACACCTGAACGAAAAGGACGGCCCCGTTTTCAAGATCGCCAACGACCCCCGGCTCACCTTACTTGGACATTACCTGCGCCGCTTCTCGATCGACGAGTGGCCTCAATTCTGGAACGTTCTCAAGGGTGACATGTCGTTCGTCGGCCCACGGCCCGCTGTGCCGGGCGAGGTCGAGCAGTACGCTGCTTGGCAACGGCGCCGTCTTCGCATGCGGCCGGGGCTGACGTGCTTGTGGGCGATTCGCGGCCGCGACCGGGTCGACTTCGACACCTGGATGAAGCTTGACCTCGAGTACATCGACAACTGGTCCCTTTGGCTTGACCTGAAGATCCTGCTGCACTCCATCCCCCGCGTCGTCGCCGGCCGCGGCGCGAATTGAGCCGCCGCGACGCGGCATTCGGCGTTGAACTTACCGGGACATGGGCAACACTTTCAGGTATAGAACATTTCTGGGAGGGAATGGTTTATGCAGTGGCGGGGGACCTGTGTGCTTGGCATGATGTGTCACCCATCTTGCCGGTTAAATACCGCCGCCAAGACCACTCCTGCCCCCTTTGGCCGCCCAAAGCACCCACCTCCCCGCGCCGGACCCCAAACCATATAGAATCTTGTCCATGTGGGAACCCATGCTCGTCGCCAAAGTCCTCCTCACCACTCTTGCCTTCTCGGCTGTCGTGCTCGCCGCCGACCGCCCCGCGGGCCAAGCCGACGCCGGACGCTCCGCGGTCGTCGCCCGCAACGGCATGGTCGCCACCAGCCAGCCCCTGGCCGCGCAAGCCGGGCTGCGCATCCTGCAACAGGGCGGGAACGCCGTTGACGCCGCCGTCGCGACCGCCGCCACGCTCGCCGTCGTCGAACCCATGATGACCGGACCGGGCGGAGACATGTTCGCCCTGGTTTCTACAGCCAAGACGGGCGAGCTTGCGGGCCTCAACGGCAGCGGCTTCTCCCCCGCGGCCGTCGACATTGAGTTCTTCCGGTCGCGCGGTCTCGAGCAGATCCCCGTGACGGGCCCGTTTTCGGTCAGCGTCCCCGGCGCCGTGGACGGTTGGGCCAAGCTGCTCGACAAATACGGCACCATGACCCTCGCCGAGGTCCTTCAGCCGGCCATCGAGTACGCCGAGCAGGGTTTCGCCGTCTCCGAGATCACCGCCGCCGCCTGGGCAGCGAAGGTCCCCGACTTCGGCGGCGATCCCCACTTCGCCGACGAGTATCTGATCGACGGCCAAGCCCCCAAGCACGGCGACGTGATCGCCAACCCCGGCCTCGCTTGGACTTACCGTCAACTCGCCCAAGGCGGCCGCGACGTCTTCTACAAGGGTGAGGTCGCCCGGCGGATCGTCGACCACCTCAACAGCCTCGACTGGCCGGTGACGATGGACGACCTTGCCGCGCAGCACTCCGACTGGGTCGAGCCCATCGGCACGGACTACAAGGGCTACCGTCTCTACGAGCTGCCGCCGAACGGCCAGGGCATGGCGGCGCTCGAGATGCTCAACATCCTCGAGGGATTCGACTTGCGGCCGCTCGGCCACAACTCCGCCTCGTACCTGCACCACCTCATCGAGGCCAAGAAGCTGGCCTTCGCCGACCTCGATGCCTGGCTCGCCGACCCCGAGCGGGCCGAACTGCCTGTCGACCGCCTGATTTCAAAAGACTACGCGGCCGAGCAGCGGCAGCGCATTGATCCCGGCAAGGCGGCCCAGCAGGTGACCACCGGCATTCCCGACCCCACGCGCTCGCTCCCCAGTTCCGGCGACACCGTATACCTTACCGTCGTCGACAAAGACCGCAACGCGGTCTCGTTCATCAACAGCCTCTTTCACTCCTTCGGCTCAGGCATCGTCGTCCCCGGAACCGGCATCCTGTTGCAAGACCGCGGCGCGCTATTCTCGCTCGACCCCCAACACCCCAACCGCATCGAGGGACGCAAGCGGCCCTACCACACCATCATCCCGGCCATGGCCTACAAGGACGGCAAACCGTGGATCACGTTCGGCGTCATGGGTGGCGACATGCAGCCGCAAGGGCACGTGCAAGTCTTCCTGAACTGGGTCGAGTTCGGCATGAACGTGCAGGAGGCTGGCGAGGCCTCGCGCTTCAAACACAGCCAAGCCGGGGGAAGCGTCTCGCTGGAGTCGGGCGTCGACGCCACCACGGTCACCGAACTAAACCGCCTCGGTCACGACATCGTCCGTTCGCCCGGTGTCTTCGGCGGCTATCAAGCGATCGAGATCGACTGGGAACGCGGCGTCTTGATCGGCGGCACCGACCCGCGCAAGGACGGTTTGGTCGCCGCCTGGTAGATGACCATCGCCTGGCAGCCCGTGGTGAAATCGAGAACGGCGCTGACTAGAGTGTAAGGGCACGGCATGCCGTGCCCGCGTACCGCGGGACGCGGGTCCATCGGTCCGAAATGGCAAAGAAATCCCTCTTTGACCTCGATCCGCGAACCCACACCGGACCCGAGTCCGCGAAGCGGACGGACGGATGTTAGCCTAAGGGTGGAGCCGTCAGGCGAAACCCTAGGTAGCGAACTCCTTGCGATGGGAACCCTGAAAAGGGCGATGGACAAGCCACGATGTGTCGAGTGGCTTCAGTGGCTTCGCCCCCAACTTGACGCCTCAAACAAGCCCCATCTAGACTGAAAAATAGCCCACCGCTGTACACAGCACTCTCTTCTCACGTCCCCATCGTCTAGCCAGGCCTAGGACATCGCCCTTTCACGGCGGTAACGCGGGTTCAAATCCCGCTGGGGACGCCAAACCTCCTCCGGGAAAGTTCAGCAGGTTAAACCACCCAAGTTCGAGGCCTGGGAAGGGCTCAATTCACGCAGGGCCTCAGGTGGACTGAGCCGAGAGACGCAGGGGAGAGGGGTCTTCGCTGATCTTCGCGCGGGCCCCGGCGACATACGGTTCTTCCACGAACTGCATCGCGACGCGATATTGGTCTCCCGCCTCCGCGCAGGAGTGGACGGAACCAACACACTCAATGTCTTGTCCTGACAATCGCACGACTTGATGGACTGGGACCGGCTTCGGTGTATTCATTCCTAGTCCGTCATCGCCGACATCACAGACCGCGACGGTGGCTTCCACTTTCGTGCCATCCTCCGCTCTCCATTCGAGTGTGCCTGTGCCCGAGGTTGTTGCCCGCCTTGTGCGTCGGCGATCCATGTGCTGGCGCTCAAGACGTACCCGGAAGGACTCGCCCTCCTTGACGCACTGGCGAGCGACGGAAGGAATCGATTCACGCCACTGTTGACCGATCCACACCCTGCGACCTGATTGAAATGCCACCGGCAGCAGCAAGGAAAACTCGTCAGGTATAGGCTCAGGCACACTCACGGGCAGGCGCTGTTCGGTGCCGTTCGGCGCGGTCCAATACAGGATCGAATTGTGCGAGCCCTCGGATGCCGCCTTCTCCCCCGATGTTGCCTCTGTGGGGTCGAGTCGTATCTCTTTGGCGGACTCCTCCGTTGTGGCCTTCCGCAAGATCTTCCTACGTATCGACGCCAAGGCAATTAACACAAGCAAGGTTGCCAGGCCGCCACCGATAGCGAGATCGAAGTTCATAGCTCAAGGTTCACCGAATTTCAGACGAAAACCAATAGACCCCTGAAACCATTTTTGAGTAGCCCCGCGGAGTACCAAAGGGCTAGTACCACATCGCGCGCCCTGGCCATGTTGGTGAGAGGGTAGGGACCGGACGGGCATGCCTTCCTGAACCGCGGCCCCCGCCGGCTCTTGCGCTCCCGGGTTGACACGCCCCCGCCGGGTCGCGGAAGGTACTGGTGCGCTCGCGTCGTCGAAACCGCTGAGTGCCCGGAGGTTGACCATGCTTCGTCTCTACCCTCGTTGGAATCGTCGCCGCTTCTTGCAAGGCGGCGGCTTGCTCGGCCTGCTGGGCGCGTTGCCCGGCGGCCGTCGGCTGGCAGCGGCCGTCGCAGCGCGTTCCCGCGAGAACTCCGCCAATGTGTACACCCGTCTCGGGCTGCGGCCCATCATCAACGCCGCGGGCACCTAAACGCACCTAGGCGGCTCGCTCATGCCTGAGGAGGTCGTCGATGCGATGGTCGACGCCGGCAAGCACTACGTGCCCATCCGCGACCTCTCGCAAGCCATCGGCGCGCGCATCGCCGAGCTGACTGACAACGAAGCGGCCATGGTCACCACCGGCGCCGCTGGGGCCATCTTCGTCGCGACGTGTGCGGCGATCGCCGGCGACGACCCCGACAAGCGCAAGCGCCTGCCCTTCACCGACGGCATGAAGGACGAAGTCGTCTGCCAGAATCTGCATCGCACCGGCTGGGTCCGCCAATGCGAGGCCGCCGGCGCGCGGGTTATCAGCGTCGAACACAAAGACGAGATGGAGCGCGCCATCACCGGCAAGACGGCCATGCTCTACTACCTCGTCGCCGAGAAGCACTTCGGCACGCACCGCGACCGCCTCGACGCGCCCGGCGGCAAGGTGTCGCTCGAAGAGTGCATCGACATCGCCAAGCGCACGCGCCTACCCCTGCTGATCGACGCGGCCGCTGAGCTTCCGCCTCACGACAACCTCACCCGCTACACCAAGATGGGCGCCGACCTGGTCGCCTTCAGCGGCGGCAAAGGCCTCCGCGGACCGCAGAACACCGGTCTGCTGGTCGGCCGCAAAGACCTGATCGAGAACGCCAAGTACTTCCAAAGCCCTTACAGCGGCATCGGGCGCGACCTCAAGATCTCCAAGGAAGCCCTGATCGGCACACTCGCAGCGGTCGAGCGTTACGTTCAACTCGATCACGAGAAAGAGTGGAATCGCTGGAAAGCCCAGGTGGACCACGTCCAGGGCGCGCTCGCCGGGATCGAGGGCGTCGAAACCGGCTACGTCCCCAAGTGGGTGACGAACCACGTCCCCCGCTTGTGGGTGCGCTGGCCCGAGGAAAAGTGGCGCTACACCTGGGACGACTGCTTCCAGGAACTGCGGGCGGGCGAGCCGAGCGTCGTCCCGCTACGCACACCGATGGGTATCACGATCGTCACCTGGATGCTCGACCCCGGCGAGGAAGCGATCGTCGCCAAGCGGCTGCAGGAAGTGCTCGCCAAAGCCTCCCGCACAGCCTCGGCCCGCGCCGGCATCAGCAGCCCGAAAGGCAGCGGCTGGCAACTCGACAATCCCATCGACTCGTGGAACGGCTGATCGCTTGCGCCCCGTAGCGCGGATCTCGGTCCTGCGATCCGCGGCCTTGACTCACGAATGTGGCTCCGCGGTGGAGTCGTCGTACATATGCGCAGCTCGCTCCTCCTCCTCACGCCGGCGGGTCACGCGCTCGTACACCATGTAGATTCCGATAGCGATCAGAATCGCCGGCCAGAACGGCAGGATCTCCCGGATATGCCAATACCCCAGCGAGTGCAGCAGGATCACAATGCCCGCGGCGATGAACACGATGCCCGCCACCGGCGAACTCCGCGCCAAGTCCCGCAACGAGAACAGGCCCGAGAACTCGTCGACGCTCTCGCCGCGGCGCAGACGCCGAGCCGTCCGCAATGAGTCGAGCGGCAGGTAGAAGAAAAACAGAATCACCAGGGGAATCAGCAGCGGTTCCAGCCCGGTTGCGGCCCGTGATCTGATCAACGAGAACACCCCGCCCAGCAGGACCACTTGCAGGACCGCCTTGGCGTACTGCCCGTTATAGACCGCCCCGACGCCGGGCACAAGACCAAGGATGAAAGCCAGCGCCGGCGACGGCGTGTCGTTCGCGGGCGCGGCTTCCTCGGGCGAGACCGGCGGTGGCGGCGCCGCGGCCACGGGTGGGCTCGCCGTCTCCGGGCCGATCACCCCCTCGGGATTCATCGACTCCTCCGGCCTGATCGCTAGAGCCTCACCCCGATGCGGGTCAGCATCCGTCTCGGCGCCGGCGACTACCGGCTCGGCCTCAAACAAGCGTGCCGAGCAATCCTCGCAGTAGATAACGCCCTGGGACTCTTGCCGGCAAGTCTCGCACAGCGCTCGTCCGCACTCGCGGCAGAAGGCAACGGCGGTCAACTCTTGGTGGGTGGCGCAATTCATGAGGAACTCACGATGAGCGATCGAGTAAGGAATCGAGTGACGGCTGGGCGCGATTGGTAAGCAAGATGCCTACCGGCCTGCCTCGCTTCCCGGAGCCCGTTCCCCGGTCTGCTCGTTCTGCCCGCCGGCCTTTTGTTGCGCGTCCAACCCTTGCTGCAAGTCCGCCTCTCGCTGCCCAGTCGCCTCTTGCGCCGGGGCGGCGGCCCGCGACAGACTCTCGCGCACGAACGCCGCGCCCTGGCTCCAGCCCTGACTCCAAAGGCGATCGACCTCCCGGCTTGCCTGGGACACCTGCGTCAGCGGATTCACACCTTCCGCCGACCATTGCTCGAACGTTCTCTGCGCCGACAGCGTCAAGATCGAAAACGAGACCAACGCCAACGCCATGCTCATCGCGAAGCGGGGCTCGAACAGCGGTTGCATCAGCAGACGCAGCCCGCCGTAGGCCCGTCCACCGTAACCACGCGATCCGGCGGCCGCCCCGGCCGGAAGCAATACGCCAGGGGCGTGAGCCGGCCCCACCGTCTTGAGAATCTCGCTGACCAACTCCTCCGGCGGCTCGACTCGGGGAGAGGCTTGCGTCCACTCGAGCGCCAACTCGGCATCCGCCAGCTTGCCCGCGCAGGACGTGCAGTGGCTGATGTGCTCGTCAAACTGTTGCCGCTCCTCGTAGGCAATCGTGCCGTCGAGGTAGTCGCAGATACGGCTGTCAATGCTAGAGCACTTCACGGCCGCACCCCCATGCTTCTGAGTTGCCGGGCCAGTTCGCGCCGCCCGCGGTTGATCCGCGATTTGACGGTCCCTTGCGGGATATCGAGCACGTCGGCGATTTCTTTGTACTCCATCTCCTGCAGGTCTCTGAGGATCACCGCCTCGCGCAACTCCATCGACAGGCGCGCCAGCGCCGCTCTGAGCAACTCGCCCGTTTCACGCCGCGCCAAGGCGTAGTCCGCCCGGCCGCCGATCAGCGTCCGGTCTTTCGGCGAGAAGTGCTGGTCTTCGATCGCCTCGAGCACGTTGTGCTTGCGGTTCTTGCGGTAGTGATCGATGAGCAGGTTGCGGGTGAGGCGCATCAGCCAGGTGCGGAACGAGCCGCAGCGGCCGTCGTAGCGGTCGAGCGCCCGAAAGACCCGCAGGAAGACCTCTTGGGTCAGCTCGCGCGCGTCATCGGGGTTGCCGGTAAAGCGGTGGCAGGTGCCGTAGACGATCCGCGTGTGGGCCCGCACGAGTTCCTCCCAGGCGCCGTTGTCGCCGTGGAGGCACTTCTCGACCAGGCCGGCGTCCCGCTGGATCTGGTCCCGGGCAATCTGCTCCGACACTGCGATATCGGCACTCGGACGCCCCCAGGGCGCCCCCCCAAGGCAGCGTTGCTTCCCCTGTCATGGCCATCGCTTCCGCACCCTACCTTACTAATACTAAACGAGACCGGGGAACGAAAAGTTCACACGGAATCGAAATTTTGCCGCGCCGGACGGGGCCGCCGACAGGCCGCTCCCCGGGGCCCTGTGAGAGGGCGCATGGGACGAAATGGGACGAAATGGGACGGTCTCGGGTTTTGTGGCCGGCGGCAAAGGCGACTGGAAATCGGTGTCACTGGGCAGAGTGACTGGAAATGAGCGGATTCCCCGACTAGCGTCCGGCCTGCTGGATGGGCGTCTGGCGGCTTGATGGGTCCAGGGCATTGCACCCACTCCCTCGCGGTCGGGGCTCGGTTTGGGCGAGCCGAGACGTAGTTCTGCTCCAGCACCGGTGTAGGCATTTTGCACTTCAGTGCCGGACCGCTCCCTGACGGTTACGGCTCGGTTCCTTCAAAAAAAAGAGGGCCCTCTGGCTCCAGTCTGTGTCAACCTCAGCGGCCCGCCCAGGATAGGAGCGAAAGAGCGGGCATGAACGGACGGTCCTCTCCTGAACCGATTGGGTCAAGAGCTGCCGTTCGCGGGGGAAGGTCGCTTACATATTTTCGGAGAGCAACATCGAAACTGCCTAGCCAGGAAACGGTCGTTGTTGGTCCGGCGATCTGTCCGCACCGGTCGTTTCCGCTATCAGGCTAGCACGCGTAGTGTCGGGTTTTGGGGTCGGTCGAGGGGCAAGTGGTTGAAAAAACAGGGGAATAAAGTTTTGGAAAATCAGTGACTCGCCTCGTCATGGCACGACCGTGTTGAGGGGAATCTTGAGGGGATTCTAACAAGCCGCCGCGCCCGCTCGGCCTCCTCTCAGCCCGCGGCCGCCGCGGATTTCGCAAACGGCGACAGGGCCTTGAGCGCCTCTTCAAGGTGCCCAGCCGCACTCTCGATGGCCTCGGATTGGCGTTTTCCTCCGGAGTTAAGGCTCGCCCCTGCCTGGAGAGCGCGCCTAACGCGGATCGCAGGAAGTTCACGGTCGCCGCGACCAGATTGCCTACATAGACAAAGGAATGCGCATTCATTTCGAAGAATCCTCCAGCGCCAAACTACACGCGAAGAAAGGTGGGAAGTCAAGTACACCGAGGATTCGGTACCCCGAGGATTCGGGATACCGAAGAGCCGGTGTTGTTGGCCGGCGCCGGCGGGCTAGGCTAGCAGCCCGTGGTGAAAGCATGGTTTCTTGTCAAGTTTGTTTGATGCCCCTACATGTTGCGGTCGGTCGAGCAGGCGGGCACGGCATGCCGTGCCCCTACATTGCGATTCGCGTGGTTCTCGGTTCTGCCATGGGCTGCTAGGTGGTTTCGCTCGCTGCTGTGGCTTGCGAGTCGTCGCCGCCGGGCGGGGACAGGTAGGTTTGGTCAAACTGCGAGACCGATACGAGTTCGGAGACGACGCCGGCGTCAACACCCAACTCCGGGCATTCGTCGCAGACGAACCTCTTGTCACACGTGTCAATCCAACATTTCACGTCCGCGACCAGCGCAAATAGGATACGGACGAGGTGGGAGGCAAACCGCCCCTTCATTACCACCAGGTCACCACCGCGGATCTCGCTCCGCAGGAATTCGATCACCTCGGGCATCGTCTTGAAGGCGTAGGCGTTTTGCTCAGCCACCCCGGTACGAATCGCCGCCCGGCAAGCATCTTTTCGGAACTGGCCGAAGAAGACAAAGATGTCGGTCACAGGACCGGCCAACTCGCCAAGGTTGATCGCTTTGCGGCGCGCGTTCAGACGAGCCTCGGTATAGCCATTGGTGACGAAGATCTTGCGTTCGGCGCGCGCCTCGCCCAGCACGGCCAGCCCGACCTTGAAGGCGTCGAGGAAACTGTTCGTGTCTTCGCGCAGAATGACCGCTCCATTGGGCAAGCGGACGGGCTGTAGCCGGGCCGGCAGGGGAGGGACCTTTTCGATTGCCTCGATGGCCTGCCGCAACGTTAACCCGAGCCGGTGAGCGACGGCTACGGCAGCCAGCACTGAAACCGCCCATTGCGTGCCGACAAGCTGCGTCCGGCAACGGATGGACTCCGAGCCTGCCCGGATCGTCAAAGCCAAGCGGTCGGGCCACTGGGCGGTCACGTCGTGCCCGGAGATATCGAACGAAGGGGACGATCCGAAGAAGACGACTTCGCAACCCCGGCGGGCCTCATCCGCCATCGCGGCGACGCGCGGATCATCGCCGTTGAGCACGGCGATGCCGCCCGGCTTTACGCCCCGCAGCAGCTTTGCCTTCTCGGCGGCAATCGCGTCGAGGTCCTTGAAACTGAGCGCGTGGGCCCCGGCGACGCTGAGGACTACGGCGACATCGGGACGCACAACCCGCCCCAGTGCCCGATCATCCCGGGGCACTCAGTAGCCACTTCGACCACGGCGAAGCGATGCCTGGGCCGCACGTCAAAAAGAACCTTGCAAACGCGATTGAACGCGTTGTGGTTTCGGCGGGTCTTGACAATCGGGTGATGCGCGCCGAGCACGGCGCCGAGGCACTCCTTGGCGGTGGTCTTGCCCACGCTTCCCGTAATCGCGATGAAGGTGGTCCGCCGTAGGCAGCGCCTCCACAGGCCGGCGGCGACATCCAGCATCAGGGCCTTGATGAACCAAAGACGTCTTCCCTTGGTCACGTGTAGGATTTGGACGAGCAGCGGCTTTTGCAAGTTGCGATATGCAGGGGTGCAGTACACAGGGGCGTTCTAGTCTGTGCCCTGCGTCGAGAGCCCATTCTATCGGGTTGGTATTGTCTCAGTTTGGGTTTCAGTAGATGGTCCGAGATGGCGGCGGGGCATGATCGCCCGAATCCTTCACGGTCCGGACAGGAGGCCGGGAGCTGGCTAAAGCCGGCGGAGAAAGGACGTTCAAACGCCCTTCCGATGCTTAGCTGGGAACACCGAACCGGCCGTGAACGACCGGCCTACAACGCGCTTCGCGCGGAAGCCGCCTGAAGGCGACTGCGTCAATGCGGCATGGAGCGTAGCTGAAACTGAGACGCTGCCATCGGGTCGCGCCGGGGCCCTGGGGTTCACTGCTACCATAGAACCCCCCGGAAGGACTGCGGAGTTCGTCCCGCCGCGCCTCAGCTCCCTCATGTGTGGAATCGCCGGAATTTTCGATAGCAAGCTGTCAGCGGAGGAGCGCGTCGCGGCTGTGGCGAAGATGGGGGAGGCGATCCGCCACCGCGGGCCCGATGAGGATGGGAGTTTCGATTGGCCCGGCCTCGGGGCCTCCCTGACGTGCCGGCGCCTGAGCATTGTCGATGTGGCGGACGGGCATCAGCCGATGTCGAACGAAGACGGCACGGTGCATGTCGTCTTCAACGGCGAGATCTATAACCACCCGGAGCTGCGCGAAGACCTCCGGAAGCGCGGCCACCGCTTTCAGACACGCTGTGACACCGAGGTGATCGCCCACCTCTACGAAGAGCTGGGCGTCGATTGCCTCGACAAACTCCACGGCATGTTCGCGGTGGCGATCTTGGACGTCCGCGCGCGCAGGCTCTTGCTGGGGCGTGATGGGGCGGGCATGAAGTACCTCTACTGGGCCCAGACCCCGTCGGGGTTTGTGTTCGGCTCGGAAGTCAAGGCCTTGCTGGCATCGGGACTAGTCGAGGCCCAACCCGACTGGACCGCCCTGGCCAACTTCTTGACGGCGGGTTACATCCCCTCGCCGCGCAGCGGCTTCGCCGGAGTCGAGAAGCTGCCGGCGGGCGGCTGGATGACGGTCGAGCCCGGCCAAATCCGCCGGGGGAAGTTCTGGCAGTTGCGGTTCCGCCATGACCTGCCGCGGCGAAGCGAGCAGGATTACGCCGAGGAGCTGGAGCATCTGCTCGAGTCGGCGGTGCGCTCGCATCTCGCGGCCGATGTTCCCGTCGGTGCGTTTGTCAGCGGCGGCTGGGACTCGTCGCTGACGGCGACGTTGGCCGCCCGGCAGGCGGGGGTGAGGCTGAAAACGTTCTCGATTACGTTTCCCAACGACCCGGAAGTCGACGAAGCCCGCTTCTCCCGTCAGGTGGCCGAGCGTTTGGGGACGGAGCATCACGAGGTTGAGTTCGACGCGGCCGCCGCTCCGGATCAAATGCCCAAGGTCATGAGGGCGCTCGAAGAGCCCTACATTCGCAGCCCCGCGTTGCTGCAGTACCAATTGGCCGAGATGACGGCGCGCGAAGTCAAGACGGTGATCAGCGGCGAGGGCGCCGACGAACTTTTCGCGGGCTACGAATGGCTTTGCCATCCGTATACTAGGTTGGCCTATCCGCTGCGCTACCTGACGCCTCGGCCCTTGGCTCGGATGCTGTCGACGCGAGTACCGGCGCTGCGTTGGCAAATGTTGCTGCGCGTGCTGGGCGCGAAGGACCCGCCCTCGGCGGATATCGAGTGGTTCCAGCCGCTGTCGCCTTCGATCCGTGACGAAGTGCTCCAGGGCGAACTGCACGACGCCGAGCCGGACTTGGCTTCGCTGCAGGTCGCGCCCGAAACCCTGGCTTCGTGCCGCGGCGGGTTGCAGCGCCGGCTCGCGCTGGAGTTCACCCATCGCCTGGCGGATGGCATTATGCTCGACCGCGACAAGATCGACATGGCACACGGGCTCGAAGCGAGGATCCCGTTCCTCGACCGCCCGTTGGTTGATTTCGCCCTGCGTCTGCCGTCGAACCTGAAGCTGCGAGGGCGGCAGGAGAAGTACATCCTCAAGCTGCTGACTCATGTACTGCCACCCGAAGTCGCGCAACGCCGGAAGTTCGGCTTTCAATTCCCGAGGGCCTTGAACCAACACCCGGCGATGCGGAAGTTCGCGAAGGAGGTACTACTTGATTCGCCGGGAGAGTTGTTTCAAAGGCAGCGATTGGAGCGCTATCTGCGACCGGAGACGAAAAGCTCGCGGCGGGAGATGAATGTTCCGTGGGTTTTGCTGGTGCTGCAGTGCTGGTGGAATGAGTTCATGGTTCGGCCGGCGCTGGTCGAAGGGTAAGAGGAAGCGGATGGGGTTGGATGTGCCGCCATGCGGGGCTGGTGGGCGCGCAGCGTTTTGATATAGTGAGGTCAGCTATCCGAAGGTTTGCCTGGTTCCAGGTTTCCCATGATTGACGTCACGCCGTCCGCGGTCGGTCGAATCCGCGAGATGTTGGAAGCAAACAACGTCGAGGGCGGGCTGCGCTTGGGCGTTGTCGGGGGCGGGTGCTCCGGCTTGAGCTACAAGTTCAAGTTCGAGTCGACGCCGCGCCCGAACGACAACGTGTTCGAGGTGGACGGCATCCAGTTGATGGTTGACCCCAAGAGCTACGAATACCTCGACGGGCTCACGCTCGACTTCAAGAACACGCTGATGGAGCAGGCCTTCGTCTTTCAGAACCCTAATGCCGCCAAGAGCTGCGGCTGTGGGAAGTCGTTCCTGGTCTAAACACCGTGATCGAAGTAGCAACGCAAGACGGGATTCAGCTCGACACTTGGTACGAGGACTTCAACCGTTTTGCGGGCGACCTCTACCCGGGCCGATACACGCGCGACTACGTGAAGGACCTGGTGGACATCGGCAAACGCGTGCGCGAGTTAGCCGAGCAGAAGCAATCGCTGATCGTGGCCCACAACTATCAGTACCCTGAACTGCAAGAAGTAGCCGAGAGCGTGGGTGACTCGCTCGGGCTGGCGCAGTTCGTCGCCGAGAAGCGCGCGCCGCGGGTGGATTTTTGCGGCGTCTGGTTCATGGGCGAGACGGCGAAGACGATTCTCGGCGAGGCATCGAAGGTCTACATGCCGGATGAGGCGGGTTGCTCGCTGGTGGCCTCGATTGATCACGAGCGCATCTCGGCCTGGCTATCGCGGAACCCGCAGGCGGTCGTGATCTCCTACATCAATACCGACGCCAAGACGAAGGCAATCAGCGATTACATCTGCACGTCGCGCAATGCGTCGCAGGTGCTGGAGCATGCGGCCCGGTCGAATCCCGGCCGGCGGATCCTATTCCTGCCGGACAAGTATCTCGGTTCGGTCGCCTTGGCGCAGTCGAATGTGGACCCCAAGAACGTTGATCTCTATGACGGCGCGTGCCACGTCCACGCCAAGATGGGCGAGAAGGCGCTCGAGAAGGCGCTCGACCGTTACCCGGACGCAGACCTGCTGATTCACCCCGAATGCGGCTGCTCGAGCGCGTGCTTGTCGAAGACGATCAATGGCGCTTCGCCCTACCAACGGTCGTATTTCCTCTCCACCGAGCAGATGATTCGCCACGCCGAGAAGTCCCCGGCACCGGAATTTGTGGTGGGTACCGAGATGGGCATGCTCTACCGGTTGCGGAAGATGCTGCCGGAGAAGACGTTCTATCCGGTCTCGGACCAGGCGGTCTGCGAGTACATGAAGATGAATACGCTCGAGAAGCTGCTCCAGTCTCTCGAGGATGACCGCGTCGAAGTCGAAGTTGAGCCGGAGATCCAACAGAAGGCGCAAGCGGCCATCCAGCGCATGCTGACGATCCAGTAGGTGAAACCCGCCGGTTGTTGCGTGGTTGCACCTCTTCCCCTTCGCCCCAACTAGGGCCGGTGCACCCCGGTTTCGCCAATCGAGGGCACAGTAGAGGCCGAGGCGATTGGCGGCTCGGGCGCGGCATGTCGCGCCCCTACTTTTCACCGTCGCTGTACGCGCTATGATCGCCACAGGAGGGTCCCCATGAAGAATCTCGTCTCCAGCTTGCTACATGCCTACGAGAATGGCCGGCTCACCCGCCGGCAGCTTGTGCAGTCGGTCGCCGCGCTGGCGGCGGGCGCATCGACGGCTTCGGCCAAGGCCGATTCGACCTTTCAAGGCGTCGAAGTCAACCACGTCGCGCTGCAGGTGACCGACGTGGCGCGTTCGCGCGACTTCTACCAAAAGCATCTCGGCCTGCCGGTCGTGAGCGAGTCGGCGAGCAACTGCTTCCTCGGCATGGGCCGCAACTTCCTGGCGCTGTTTAAGAACGCGCAGCCGGGCATGAACCACTACTGCATCGCGATCGAAGATTACGAGGTCGGCAAGGTTACCGAGGAGCTTCGAGTGCAGGGTCTCAACCCTCGCCAACCCGCGGGCAGCCGGCGTGTGTACTTCGATGACCCCGATGGGATCGAGGTGCAGCTCTCGGCCTCGGATCATCGGCCGTAGTACGCCGTACGGCAAGCGGCAAAAGCCGGGCCAGACGCCGCGGGCACGGCATGCCGCGCCCCTACATTGCACCGCCGCCTGTTCTGGTACCCGGCTCGGCGCTACGGTCCGTTCGCGTAGTCGGCGGCAGCCAGTGAGGCTGAGAGGATCTCTTTATCGTTCCTGATAATGACGTGCCGGTTGGCGAACGCCGGGTGGACCCAGTTGACCGCGCCCAGCTCGCGACGGTTTGCGCCGAGCGTCGTCGTTGGCCGGATCAGCTTGGTGTGGCCCAGCTCGGCGTAACCACTCGACGATAGGCGGGCGATGATCAGCTCGCCGCGATCGTTGTGGAAGAAGTAGCGACCGCCGTGTCGGATGATGAACGCGGAGACATTGCGTTTCTTCTCGACTGTCGCTTGCTGTGATTCCCACACCCGCTCGCCGGTGTCGAGCCGCAGGCAGCGAAGCTGGCCGAAGCTGTCGATGCCGTAAATGTAGCCGCCCTCGATGACGGGCGTCGCCATCAAGGAGTGAAGACCATCGGTGCTGATGGCGCTGTCGCTGCTGCCCTTCCATACCAGCGAGGATTCCGGCTTGGTGTCGTCGAGACGGTACAAGCGCGCTCCGTTGAAGAAGGCCGACACCAAGACGTGGGGACCAGCGCGCAGCGGCGTGGCGATCGGGGTGTTCATGCGAATCTTGAACGGCTGTTCCCAGTAGACATCGCCCGTCGACGGATCAAGCGAGGTGAGCGCGCCCGCGTGCCAGATGAGAAGCTGACGCGCGCCGCCGGCCTCGATGAGTGTGGGCTGCGAATAGCCCGGCTCGGATTCGGTGGCGTCGAGCGCGCGCCAAACTTCCCGTCCCGTGAGCTCATCAAACGCGGCGACCTTGGCGTCGGGACGGCCGCTCGGTACCGCAAACAGGAGACTGCCGCCAACCAACGGCGCCGAGGTGAAGCCCCAGGCCGGGAGTTCCGCGTCGAAGTCGGTAACGTAGTTCTTCTTCCACAAGACCTCGCCGGTAACGACCTGAAGGGAGATCAAATCGCCGGCCGCACCGAGTACGTGGACGCGATCGCCTGCGACGGTCGGCGTGGCGCGCGGGCCGAGCGCATGGTCGAGGCCGCGATAGTCGACCGGCCACTCGTGCGTCCACTGGACAGCGCCGGTCTCTTCGTCGAGACAGACGATGCGCTCGACGCCTTGCGTACCATCGCCGGCTTGGAAATCGGTGACAAAGACGCGGCCCCCGGCAACAGCGGGACCGGAATAACCTGCGTGGATCGGCGTCCGCCAGCGAACGCGCAAGCCCTCGGCGGGAAAGGCTTCGACGATGCCGCTCTCGTTCCAGACGCCGCGGCGGCCACGGCCGCGCCATTCGGGCCAGTCATCGGCATGGAGTGGAGAGAGGCCTGGAACCGCGGCGAGCGTCAGGAGGCCAAGCACGAGGCCCGCGCGTCCCACCGTGTGAATCTCTCGCAACAACAACCTGCCGCTCACTTCGGGACGAACCTCTGCACGCGCCAATTCTTGATTTCAGCGACGTAGAGATTGCCGAGGGCGTCGAGGGCGAGATGGTGGGAATAGTTGAACTGTCCGGGGAGCTTGCCGGAGCCGCCGAGCACACCAAGGATCTTGCCGTTGAGGTCGAGCTTCAACACACGGTTGTTGTGCCCGTCGGCCATGAAGATCTTCTCGTCAGCGGTGATATCGAGGCCCCATGGTGAGCCGACGTGTTTCCACTGGTGGAGGAACTCGCCATCAGCATCGAACACCTGGATGCGGTAGTTCTCACGGTCGCCAACGTAGACGCGGCCCTGGTTATCGAGCACGACCGAGTGGGGTAGGTCGAACTCGCCGGGGCCGTCGCCCTTCTTCCCCCAGGCCGTGATGAACGTGCCATCCTTCGAGAATTTGACGACGCGTGAATTGCCGTAGCCGTCGGAGACATAGAAATCGCCGTTTGGGGCGATGGCGACATCGGTAGGGCGGTTGAACGTGTCTTCGCCCTCGCCGCTTTGGCCGCGGCGGCCGAGCACCATGCGCACGCGTCCCAGCCGGTCCATCTTGAGCACCATGTGGGTGTCGTTGTCGACCGTCCAGATGTTGCCCTCGCGGTCGACCTCAATGCCGTGGGCGCGGATGAACAACCCGTCACCGAGCGAGCGTATGAAGCGGCCGTCGCGATCGAATTCGATGATGGGGTGGTCGCCGCGGTGCAGGACGTAGACGTGTTGGTCGGGTCCGACGGCGACGCCGGGCGTCTCTTGGAAGTTCCAGCCGATGGGGAGTTGGGGCCACTGCGCGTCAAGTTCGTAGGGAAGGGGCGTGTGGTCGGACTCGGAAAACCCGGGCTGTGAAAATAGAATGACGGCCCAGACAGCTAGCAGGGTCAAAGCGAAAACGGTTCGTCGTGCCATGGCAATTCTCCCGTTCGACTCTAGCAAAACTGGTGTGAAACCAGATGCTCGAAGTGCCCACGGCGCTCCTATCGTCGCTTGAGGTGCCAGTCGAGGAACAGGTAGGCACGCCAGCGGGTCTCGTCGGGGAAGTCGTGCGCGGCGTCGGGGTAGTAGGCCACCAGGCCGTCGAGGGAGCCGAAGACTTCCGCGTAGATGGGGTAGGCGGCGTCGACGCAGCGCCGGACGCCGTAGACCTCGAAGTTCGCGTCGTGAATCGGCGCGTTGATGAACACAGGGCGTGGCGCGATCGCGCCCAGGATCTCGGTGAAGTCGAACGGCATCTTGTCGGGGTTCCTGTCGTAGACCTTGGTGATGCGCGGCATGTACTTGTCCGAGCTCCAGCCCTTCAGCTTGCCCCCGTAGTAGCGCGGGAAGGTATTGAAGCCGCAACTGGTCACCGCCACTTTGACGCGCTTGTCGAAAACGGCCAGGAACAGTGAATTGTGGCCGCCTAGCGAATGGCCGATGGCTCCGATGCGCTCCGAGTCGACTTCGGGCATCGATTGCAGTAAATCCACGGCGCGCATGTGGTTGTAGATACCTTTCATCGTGCCGCTCACGTAGCCCAGCTCGTAGGGGTCTTTCTGTGGTTCACCCATGTAGACGTAGTCGGGCGCGATGGTCACGTAGCCGCGCTCGGCGAGCTCAAGCGCCGTGGCCCTGCGCGGACGGCCACCGACACCCGCTGGAATCCCCTTGCCGAACTTGACCGAGGTCGGGTGGGGGACGACCATCGCCGGCATCTTGCCCTTTCGGTTCTTCGGGATAAAGAGGTACGCGGGGACGCGGTCGTTCTCTTTCGCCTGGTAGGTAATCTTGCGGCGGATGACGTCCCGGAAGTCGACTTCGCTGATGACCTTGACGTCTAGCGGCGGTCTCGGACCGTGCGGCACCGGCCCCATGACGAGCTCCATGTTGGCGACGATGTGGCGGCGGCGGTTCTCCCAGTCGGCTTTGGTGCGGACGGGGTGACGGGCTCCGCCGGCGTCGGAGTAGTGCATCAGGTCGAACTTATCCCGATAGAAGGGTGGGTCGGCGGCGGTAGCGGTTGACGTCCACAGGGCCGAGAGGAGCATGAAAGGGAGTACGAGCTTCCAGCCGAAGATCGGGTGGTTCATCGAAACCTCAGTTCATGGGCCGAGGGCGGGCTTAGCCCGGCGCGCCGGCTTCGACGGTCTTACGCCAGCCGCGGTAAGAGACTCTCGCGCGAGCTAGTAGCGGGAGGAGCAACCGCCAGTTTTCACCGATCGCCCGCAACTGCTGGAGTCGACCCACCTGCGGGAAGTAGATGCCCCGAAAGGCGATGCGCGCGAACAGGTGCGAGAGCTGTTCGCCGACCGGCTTGGAGTTGAGATACTCGATGGCTTCGCGGTTGCGCTGCGGGCTGTAGGACGCTCGCCAAGCGTGATCGACTTCTTCACGGGCCTCGCTGATGGTCATCTTGAGCGGCTTGTGGGCCATCACGAACGGGGCGAAATCCATCCAGTGCTTGGGCCGCTCCAGCCGCCCGCTCGAAAGCAAGCGATCGTAGAGCGGGGTGGAAGGGAACGGCGTCAACTGGCCGAACACGGGTAGGCCGGGCGGCCAACTGTGGATCTTCTCCAGGGTTCTCTCGGCTACTCCCGGGGTGTCGTTGTCCATGCCGAAGATGAACGAAGTGATCGTGTAGATGTTGCGTTGGGCCAAGCTTTCGAGAACCTTCTGGTAATTCTCGGGCTTGTTGAAACTCTTGTTGACGTCCTTCAAGTTCCCTGCATCGATCGACTCCATGCCGATGAAGATCCAGCGGCCGCCTGATTCGCCGATGAGTTCGACGAGCTCGTCGTCCTCGAGGAGATTGGCGCTGATTTGCGCGATCCACGGCATCTGGGCGCCGGCGGCGATGACGGCACGCAGCAGCGACTTGGTTCGGTTGCGATTGATGGCAAAGTTATCGTCGACGAAGAAGACGGCCACTTGGCCTTGTTCTTGGCGGGCGCGCCGCTTGAGGCGCAGCATCTCCTCGACCACGCTCTCATTGGAGCGAAACCGCAGCGAATCCCCGAAGAAGCCGGTGACCGTGCAGAACTCGCAGCCATAGGGACAACCGCGGCCGGATTCGATGGGGATGACGCGGAACGATCCCCAGCCGCTGGCCATCTTGCGCAGCCGCGAGCGGAGGATTTTCGGCACCAGATTGAACTGCGACAGGTCCAGCTCGTCCCAGTCGATCTTGGGGTATGCGTCCAAGCTTGGCTTGCGCTCCTCGCCCTCGGAGTCGACGGGCTCGTAGAGTTCTTTGAGACGCCCGTTGGCCGCGTCTTCGACGACAACGGGCCAAGTCTCATCGGCCTCGCCGACCGCGACCGCGTCGGCGTGACGCGGCCCGCCGTCGCGCCCAAGCGCCTCGTCGGGCAGTTCGGTCACGTGGGGCCCGCCCATCACGACGGGAATTCCGGTTTCGCGAATGGCGTCGGCCACTCGGTAGGCACGGGCGATCATGCGGGTCATGGCGCCGATACCGACCAAGCCGATGTCGTTCGAGCGAACGAATCTGGCCAACTGGGACTCGGTCATGCGTTTGGCATTGCCGTCGATGAGGATGACCTCGTGACCGGCCGGCGTGAGCTTCTGGAGCAGGAACATCCAGAGGTGAGGCATGTAGTTGCGGCTGACCCCGTTGTCCGGGTTGTAGAGAAGGATTTTCATGGCTTGTTCGTTGCCTCGATCGTCAAGACCTTGGTCCGAACCAGCCCCCGGTTGCGAGGTAAATTCGAGATCAGGAGGAGTGCACTTGACCGTTCTAGCTTCGTGTCGTTGGCGTCATGGCCGACACCCACTCCGCCATCACCGAGTTTCTCGGTGATGCGCGCTAGTGGCTGATGGTAGCACCGACCATGCCAATCCGATTTTACCCTAAAACGCGAGTGGCGAAGACTACGCTTCGCACCAACCACCCGACGAGCTTCCGGCCAGGCCCCTGTTCGGACTCGCTTTCCGGGCCCACGACGGCCCGCCGAAGGTCCCAAACCGGGTGATTGCTGCTGGGATTTCTCGCCAGATCGCCGTCTCACTGTTCGAGGAGGGACGCTTGCGACCGGAACCAATCGCGGTCGGTCAGAAGCCCGGGTCCTGCTGTAGCATGGACTCGTGACGGAAAAGACTGCCCGCCTCTACGAGCGCGTCCGGCGATTCCGGGAGCAGCAGCGTGAGCGGCCTGCTCGGATCGAAAAGCCATCATCGGGCCAGGAGAGCGTATGGGACTATCCGCGCCCGCCGCGGACCGAGGACGTTGCCAAGCGTGTGCGCGTGGAGTTCGACGGAGAGATCATTGCCGAGACCGGCGAGGCAAAGCGGGTGCTGGAAACATCCGGGGCTCCGGTCTACTACATTCCGCCCCGTGACTTGCGGACGGCGCTGCTCAAAGAGAACCCTCTGCATCAGACGATCTGCGAGTGGAAAGGACCGGCGCGATACTGGCATCTACGCAGCGGCGATCGATCGGTCGAGAACGCCGGTTGGAGCTACCCCGATCCGTTTCCAGGCTACGAGGAGATTTGTGATTACGTGGCGTTCTATCCGGCACTGGTCGATTGTTTCGTCGCCGACGTAAAGGCGAAACCGCAGCCCGGGGGCTTCTACGGCGGTTGGGTGACGCCTGAGATTGTCGGGCCGATCAAAGGCGAGCCTGGTTCGGAGGGATGGTAGCGGAGGCTGGGACAGGCGGCAGAGCTGTCCGTGACTACTCCAGCGGTTTGAGGTCCTCCAGCATGGTCGGAATCAACTCCGTTACGGTCGGGTGATTGTGTACCGCCCGTTGGAGCACGGTGTACGGAACATCGGCGTACATGGCTTCGAGGATGGAGTGCACGACCTCGTCCCCGCCAATGCCCAGGATCGCCGCGCCCAGGAACCGCTTGGTTTCGGCGTCGACGAGTGCTTTCATGAAGCCCTGCGTTTCGCCTTTCTCGACAGCGCGTGCCACGCGGGTCATCGGGCGGGTGGCGATCAACGCCTTGCGGCCTGACGCGCGAACCTCTCGCTCGGTCATCCCCACGCGGCCGAGCGGCGGATCGACGAAGAGGCCGAAGTTGAGAATTCGATCGCTTATGCGCCGTGAATCGTTGTCGAAGAGATTGGCCGCAACAATCTCAAAGTCGTTGTAGCTCGTGTGCGTGAACGCCCCGCGGCCGTTGCAGTCGCCTAGCGCCCACACTCCTTCCGCACTCGTGCGGAGTTGGTCGTCGGTCTGGATGTAGCCGCGCTTGTCCGTCTCGATGCCTGCTTGGTCGAGTCCGAGGTCGTCGGTGTTCGGGCGCCTGCCGGTCGCTACGAGCAGGTGCGAACCGACCAGGTCACGCGGCTTGCCTTCGCACTGCATCCGCATCAACACGGCGCCGTCGCGACTCTCCACGCGGTAGTCCCCGGTATCGATGCAAACGTCGATGCCCTCGTTCTTCAGGATGCCGGTAATCGCCACGGCGATGTCGTCGTCCTCGCGAGATAGTATCCTGCCGCTGCGCTGCACGATCGTGACCCGGCTTCCGAAGCGCCGGAACATCTGGCCAAACTCGAGCGCGATGTAGCCTCCCCCAAGGATCACGAGGTGTTTCGGCAGGAAGCCGACCTCCATGAGGCTGGAATTGGTCAGGTAGTCGACTTCGTCCAAGCCCCCGACCGGCGGAATGAACGCCCTGCCGCCGACGTTGATGAAGATCCTCTCCGCCTGGAGCGACTCGTCGCCGACCTGAACGGTGTCGCGGCCGGTGAAACGGGCATGGCCGCGATAGACGGTCACGTTTTTTATGGTGCCGAGCCAGCTTTCGAGGCCCTGATTCGAGCGCCCGACAATGACGTCCTTGCGCGCCTTGACCTCCTTCATGTCGACGTTGATTGGTCCGTCGATGAGAACGCCGAAGTCCGCCGCCCGCCGTGCAACGTAGGCGGCGCGCGCGCTCGCGACCATCGCCTTCGTCGGGGTACAGCCGGTGTTGACACAGGTCCCGCCAAACAGCTTGCGTTCAATCACCGCCGTGTTCAGGCCTTCCTTTGCAAGGCGCGCCGTCAGCGACGGGCCCGCTTGGCCCGTGCCGATCACAATGGCGTCATATCGTTTAGCCACGCCGACCTCCCTTACGCGTCATGCCGGACGAGTCCGACGGCGCGATCGTTGCCGATTTTAGACTTTCTTCTCCTACGCATACCCTCGGTCTTCGACTGTGCCCGCTCGACATCAGCTCAATCTTTGAGAACCTCTTGGCCCTTGGGTCCGCAGCACATCTCATCCTCGGGCTCTGCTGCGCGCTCGACGGGAATGCCGGCCTTAGCCAACCGATCCTCAAACCCTTCTCGCCATCCCGGCGATAGCGCCTTGATGCGAATGGCCTTCTTGCAGTCCTCCACGTTGTCCCGATCAAAGTAGTAGAGGTGGCATATCTTCCTAACACTCACGGCTTCGGGGTCTGCCTTGACCAGCTCGATACTATGAGCCGCGCCGACCTCACCTTCTTCAAGCACACGAAAATAGAAGCCGACGAGGCAGCTCTGCAGAAACCTCTTCGGGAAATGAGGGTCCTCCATCTTAATGCCGAGCCGGTAGCAGGGGACGCGCGGCTGGGTTACCTCAACGAGGGCCTGGCCAACGCGGAAGACGTCACCCACATGGATGTCGTCTTCGTGCATGCCCTCGACGGTGAAGTTCTCTCCGAACTGAGGAAAGCTGAAGTCGCTTCGACCCAGCTCGCGTCCCCAGTGTTCGTAGTTCTCCATGGTGTAAACGCAAGCCGCCTTGAAGGGGCCACCGTGGCCGCGACGGTCGATCTGGCGGTCGCCGTCGAGATTCAACGACCGAAGCATGACCCGGCCGCTCACCGGTTCTTTGAAGATGCCGGTGGTGACGGTCTTACCCATGTACGGGACCTCCGTTCCCATGGAGACACTGACCGAAAGTAGTTTCATGGCGATTCACCTGCGAACAATAAGCGGCAACTCAGGACGAAAGTCCCGAACAGCACCGTGGCCCCCAAATTGTAGTTCCATCAGAGGTTCCGATCCGCCCTGCAGTTCCAAGCCCGGCACGTCGGCAAGTGCGATGGCAATCGGCGATGGGTTGGGTCGCCAGCCGTGGACTCGTACCATTTCGACCGTTCGAAACTTGGCCGGTTGAGAGCAGTCGGATGGCGGCTGGTTGAAGCTCATGTAGAACAGCAGAGGTTCATCCAGGCGATCGGAGTTGTCGCCCACGTGGGCTGAGGCACCGCCCCAATAGGACGGACAATAGCTCCAGCCAGGGAAAGGCGTCCCCGTGACCTTGTCATTCAGTATCGTGTCATCCGGCATCGTGTCATCGCTCGGTCGAAAGCAAAGGCCAAACGGAGACGCTCCATTCTCGCGCCACTTCGATCGCTCGACCAGGTGAAGCTGGTTCGCTGGCGGGCTCAGCGCCTCGGATTCGTCGCAAACCCACGCCAGCTCGAGCATGATGTTTGAGAAGAAGAACCGCCGGTTCGCGGTTCCTTGTCCCGGATGCCGGTTGGGCTCGCCTTCCGTGAGGCCATGGTCGCACAGTAACTCGGCCTCGCACGCGCCCGGCGTGGTGAAAACGAAAATGTGATCCAGCTCGAACTGCATCGGCTTACCATCGTCGCCCGATGCGTCGACGAATGGCAATCCATCACCAGGTGTCCGGTGGAGACTAGTCCAACTCGGAACTCCGGGTGGGCCCCTTTTCCAACAGTGAAACTTGGCGGCAACCGGCGAGCAATCCGAGGTTGCGGCTGAGCTACGCGGCCCGGCGCGACGCTTGGCACGAGTCGACCCCGTGGCTGCACGGCGGGCCACCGCCCTTGCCGGTTTGGATGAAGAAGACGGAAGAATCAGCTTTTTGCGCCGGCTGCGCTCACTCCGTCAGGTGAAGACGTACGCCGGGGCTGCGCATGTATTTGAACATCGCAGCCGCAATACAGATCGTCACACTCCCCCAGCCTATGAACATTGCTGATGGGATACGTAACGTTTCGCGGATCGGTAACATCTCAGCAATCGGCAATATCCCACCAACCAGTCCTTGCGTGACCAGTACGGCGCCCCACACAGCCATGACGGCCGACCAAACCATAAGGCCGTTCCGCGACCAACTTCGATGGCGCCAAAGCCCATACGCAAGAACCACGTGGATCAGCGGCTGCAGCAGCGCAAACCCGAACAAACTGTTGACCCTGATCGCCGCGTTGATCGCCCCGGCCGATTGAGTCACGGCGGTGAAGGCGAACACGGCAGCCAGAATTCTCACTCCGCGTAGGTTCTTTTTAGGGTGCATCATCTCCCCCTGTTTGAACTGGCGTATGAAACGCTCGGCGACAGCCTGTGGCTCACCGAAGCGCAGTGTCGCGCTGCGTTCGGCCTCGGTTGCCGGCAGGCCGGTTTGCTGCAACTCGGCGGCTGCCTCCACAAGATGGTCTTCGGCCTCGGCGAGGATGCGATCGCAGTCGGGAACCGCGGCGAGGCGGTCGCGCAGGTCTTCGAGATACCACTGAATCGGGCTAGGTTGCGTCATGTCGCTGGCTCCAGTACGGCTGACACGGCTCGCGAAAAGCTCGGCCACTCGTCCCGTTGCTGCACCAGCGCTCGCTTCCCTTTGCGTGTCAGCCGGTACACCTTCCTCTTTCGTCTGGCATGCATGGTCCAGCGGCCGCCCAGCAGGTCCGCTCGTTCAAGTCGGTGAAGCACCGGATAGACCGTTCCCTCCGGCAAATCAAAGGCGCCTGCACTGCGTTGCGCAAGCTGCCGAATGATCGCGTAGCCGTGTAGCGGCCCCGGTTCCACGACAGCCAGAACCAGATAGTCCAGATGTCCCTTGAGTAGCTCGCCTCTCATACCTAACTATACTAGGCATACAACGGGCCTTTGTCAAGCTATGGCGCGGTTCACGTCGTGGAGTTGGCGATCCTGCGTTGCTTCCTGCTGCGGGATGTCCTCATTCGCGTCGTCCGCGAATGCGGTCATCGCCGAAGAAGTGGCTTGAGCCGCTTGACGATCCGCCCTACTCAATCCCCAGTTCGGCCTTGCGCTTCGCCAGCCAGTCTTTGTATTCCTGCAGCTTGGCCGGGTCTTTTGGGCTCCCATAGAGTTCGGTGGCCGTGTACTTACCGGTCATGAACATCTTCTTGGTCCATTCGTCGTGGAGCTGGGCGCCCTCGGCGCTCTTGACGACCGTCTCGACCATGTGAGGCGGAATGAACGTCACCCCTTCGCGGTCGCCCAGAACGGCGTCGCCGGGCATGACAGTCACGCCGCCCACGTCGATTGGCACGTTGATGCCCGCCACCATGGCGTTGCGACCGCTCGGATGGTAGCCGCGCGTGAAGACCGGGATGTTCAGCGCGTGGATACCCTCGGTATCTCGAATCGCTCCGTTGATGACGTAGCCGTTGCCCGTGATGCCGTAGATCGCCGTCGCCAGATTGTCGCCGCCGAACGTCGCGTCCTCGACACGCCCCATCACGTCCACCACCAGCACGTCGCCCGGACGCAGGAAGTCGATCACGCGCTGCGTGGTACCGGGTCCGAGGCCGGCGGTTTTGGCCTCCGCCTCGATCACCTCCTCGACGTCAGGACGCCGCGGCAAGAACAGCGCCGTCACCGCCCGGCCGACGAGCCGCTTTTCCGGATGCAGCACCTTCCAGCCTGAGGAGTATTGATTGATGAAACCCGTCGATTGCAATGGTCCCCAAGCCGCCGTCGAGGTCGCGATCGACAGGCGCTCGAGCAGCTCGTCGGGAATCTTGGGGCGCCCGTCTTCGAAGCGTTCAAACGGATTGAGACGGGTGTACTTGAGGAGGTCCTCTTTGGAGAACCCGGACATCTGTCCCCACAGCGAGACCGCCGAGACGCAAGCCAGAAGCACAAGATTCCTGATCATGCGCAGACGTTAGCACACCACGACCTACCGGGTGGGTTGGGTATCGCGCGGTGGGCGTCCGTCGGATGACAGCCTCGGCTACGCCATCGAGGTGAGGGAGATCACAAAGCCGCGGCCGACGGCTACGCGCCGGCGTCCGCTTCGCCTTCTTCCTCGCCCATCTGCTGCGAGAGGTAGACGCCGATGCCCATCTGGTTAATCATCTCGAGCTGCGCTTCGAGCCAATCGACGTGGCGCTCTTCGTCGACCAGGATCTTCTGAAACAGGTCGCGCGAACCGTTGTCGCCGACTTCCTGCGACTTCGCAATCGCGGCGTTCAGCCGGGGGAGCGCTTCGAGCTCGACGGCCAGATCGTTCTCGATCTGAGCCTTGACATCTTTGCCGATCTTGAGAGGAAACATCTCGCGCAGGTTAGGCATCGCGTTAAGGAACAGAATCCGCTCGATCAACGCCTCGGCGTGCCGCATCTCGTCGATCGATTCCTTCTTGATGTACTCATACAGCTTCATGTAGCCCCAGTCCCGACACATCTCGGCGTGCAGGAAATATTGGCTGATAGCACTCAGCTCGGCCTTAAGACATTCCTTGAGGTACTCGATGACTTCCGGATTACCCTTCATCTGCGCTCCTTAGGGGCTCTGCGACCCGAGGCCTGCCGGCCGCCGGGACGAGGTCAACAGAAACAACCATTGTAGTGGATGTATCCGGGGCCGCCAGGACCCGGGGGTCACTTCCTCGTCTGCTCAAGGGCGAGGCTGGCGGGCCTCCAACGCCCACCCACGCCCCGATCCGCCACTGCGGAGCCGCGGGTGGGAACCGCGGTCTCTTCAACCGGCGCTCCAGCCCCGGTCCTCACCTACGCCTCTCCACCGCACCAAAAAAGGGCAGGGGAGTGGCCCCTGCCCATTCTTACAATCTTCTCAGGCCGCTTTAGTCAGCAAGTCCTGGACGTGTTGCTCGAGAGTTTTCGACCCGGTGGCGGACGTTGAGCAGGTCGTGGATCGCATCCAGCTTGTGCCCGCCTTCGGAAAGCCTTCTGAGAGGACACGCTCCTATTGCGCCGGCATTGTAGTCGGTGGTGAGCTGTGACTCGCCGGGGAGGAGCACCTCGGTCGTGCGGACGAGCGGGTCGTAGTCGGTCTGAGCCCACTCGCTGGTGGAAGTGTCACACGGAACGACACCGCCCGAAGCGAACGTCCGCGGAAGGGCATATGATGGGCGAGAGCTGATGGTGAAGAGGCGGTCTATCGAGCGTTGGACTTGCCAGCCGATCGCCGGCGAAGGGGGTGGGGATTGATGCGTTTTTCCATGATCGCGGTGGTATTGGTGCTCGGGTCGGCTCTGCATGCCCAGTCGGACCAATACGACATTTTGCTGAAGGGTGGCCACGTCCTCGATCCGAAGAATGGGGTTGACGCCGTTCGTGACGTCGCGATTCGCGACGAACGTATCGTGGCCATCGCCGCTAACCTACCCGCCACCGATGCCAAGAGGACCCTCGACGTCGCCGGCCTCTATGTGACGCCGGGGCTCATCGATCTCCATTACCACGCCTTCGCCGGGACCGAGAACGGTTCGATCACGGCCGGGTTGTCGAGCATCTTTCCCGATCACGTCACGTTCGGTTCCTGCGTGACGACGGTGGTGGATGTCGGCTCGTCCGGCTGGCGCAGGTTCGAGGACTTTCGCCGAACCATCATCGACCGCGCGCGGACCCGAGTCTTCGCGATGATCAACATCGCCGGAACCGGGATGATCGATTACGACTTGGAACAGCATCCCCTGGACCTCGACCCCACCAAGACCGGCAAGATGGCCAAGAAGCACAGCGATGTCGTGGTCGGTATCAAGTCGGCGCACTGGCGCGCGCCGAATTTTCTGTCCGTCGAAAAAGCGATCGAGGCAGCCGAGATTGCCGATGTTCTCGTGATGGTGGATTTCGGCTACTTCCTGCCCGAACGGCCTTATGAGCAGTTGGTGCTCGAGATTCTGCGCCCCGGCGATATCAGTACGCACTTCTACCGCTGGCCCGCGCCGCTGCTGGACGAGAACGAGAAGGTGCGGCCGTACCTCCACAAGGCGCGCGAGCGAGGCGTCAAGTTCGACGTCGGCCACGGCGGCGGAAGCTTCCATTTCCGCAATGCGGAGCCGGCGGTGCGCCAAGGGTTTTGGCCCGATTCCATTTCGACCGATTGGCATCGAGGATCGAATCACGGCGCCATGATTGACATGGTCAGCCTGATGTCGAAGTTCCTTGCGATGGGCGTTCCGCTGGACGAAGTGGTCCAGCGCTCGACGACGAATCCCGCGTCGCAGGTCAAGCACCCGGAGCTAGGACAGATCGCCGTCGGCGCCGAAGCGGATCTCGCGGTGCTGCGCCTCGATCGCGGGCAGTTCGGGTTCCTCGACACCAGGCGCGGGCGGATCGAGGGAAGCGAGCGTCTAGGTTGTGAAGTGACGGTTCGGGCCGGGCGCGTCGTCTTCGACTACAACGGGCGCGCCGGCACCCCGTGGCGCGAGGCAAACATCAAGTATCCTACCCGATGAGATTCCGGACCGACTCCCGGCTGTAGATCGGAATAAGGCTATGGGGTATCCTACGACTCAGGTGATTGCCCCTATGCACTTGACTTCCGGGGCGATGCGGCCCGACGACCGCCACAAGAGCCTTGGGAAGGCCTGGTCGGAGTTTTCGCTATCAGGCGGACTCGCGGTCGAGCATCACAGACCGCACCCCGAGCACCGGTGGGGCGCTTCGAGGGGCCATCGGGCCGAGCGAGTCGTGGGTCCTATAGCCGCCGCTCATTGCGCCCCGCGGGGGGACGGCAGCGGTTGACTCAAAAGATTGAAACCTGAAGGCGAAGCGCTCTTGGCCAAGGCTCCCCAGCGTGCGCGAATAGTCCTCCAGGCGCCCGCCGATACTAGACCTTGGGGCTCAAGGATTACGGGAGTCGGAGTGGATACCCCAGTAAGGCTATTAGCATGGTGAACACAAGTCCGTTCGTGACTTTCAGCAATGCTCGACCATCCCGCCTGGAGCGTCGGGACGCACGCAACCGGCGACCGGCGGTGCTCATCGTAGCCTCACTTTTGCTGGCCGGCTTGCTCCCCACCGGCGCCGCAAACGCAGCTCAACTCCAAGCCGGCGTCGCCAAGGCGGACATTACCGATCGAGAGGCCGGCCCGGTCAATGACCCCTTGTATGCGAAAGCGCTCGTCCTGAACAATGGCGCGACGACGCTCGCAATCATTACGGTCGATGCGGTTTCCCTCGGCGAGATCGGGTACATCAGCAATGACTACCTGCCCGCCGTTCGCGCGCGAATCGAGAAAGAGCTGGGCATTGCGCCGACCAACGTCATGATCAATGCCAGCCACTGCCACGGCATCGTCCGTTCCGACATCGACGAGCTGACATTCCGGGCGGTGAAAGAAGCCTCGGAGAACATGGTCCCCGTCACGGCCGGCGCCGGGACCGGCCATGAAGACCGCATCATGGAGAACCGCCGCTTCAAGTTGAAAGACGGCACCGAAGCAGATGTCCGCCGCGCCTACTCGCTTCCGCCCGACGACGAGGTCGTGGAAGTGGGTCCGGTGGACCCGGAGATCGGCCTTCTTCGACTCGACCGGGAAGACGGGCGCGTGTTGGCCGTCGTATACAACTTCGCTGTCCACCCGATCCACGGCGTTCCCAGCGGCGGGAACACCGCGGACATCATTGGCTTTGCTTCCAAGGTGCTGGAGGACAACCTAGATGACGGTACGATGGCGCTCTTTCTGCAAGGAAGCGCCGGCGACATTAACCCGATCTTCTATAAGCACGTTGACCATCCGCTCGATGCGGAGCCGCTAGGGAATATGCTGGGCCTGAGCGCGCTGCGGGCGGTGAAAAAGATACGGACCCGCGATGCCGAGCGGCTGAAGGTCCTCAACGAAGTACTCGAGCTTCCGAGAGCGGACACTGTGCAACGCATGGCGGCGATAAAGGCCGAGCGGATGAGGCTGCTCGAGTCTTTGCAGGGCACGAGTCTCAACTTGAAAACATTCCTTCCGTTGATGGTCAAGTATCAATTGTGGAGTGAGTTCCCCTCCTACTACTCGCACGGCTACAAGCACGAGGATATGTTGAGCCGCAACGGTTTGCGCAAGCTCGACGCCGACAACCGCGAAGCCATGAGGCAGTACATTCGCAACATCCATACGATGGAGCGACTGACGAGGATCAACACGAACCTGGCTTTGTTACAGAGGCATCAGGACAAACGATTAGCCGCCAGCAAGCCAACACTTGAGGTAGAGCTGCTGGGGGTGAGAATCGGAGACTTTGTCCTGACGACGGGCTTTCCAGGAGAACTCACGGTACGGATCGGGCTGAATATCAAACGCAAGTCGCCCCATGACCTCACTTTCGTTGCCGGCTATACCAATGGCTACATCTACTACGCACCCACGACCGAACAGTTGCAGAACGTCGGCGGAGCCCAGGAGGACAGCGACTGCATGCTGGCGCCCCACTGGCAGAAGATTTATGAGGACAAAGTGGCACAGATATTGGGTAGGTTGTAAGGCTCGTGCCTAGAGTGGTCCGGCGGGGCCTGGCGTCGACATATCTTCCTTCACTCCCAGCGAAACACTTTCGCTGACACCGCCGTGCACACAGCGAAGTTCAGAGCCAGCGCGCCGATCTCGGGCCAGTGCTCCCACCAGCCAGCGCCGGCCCAAATCCCTTGGAGCAGCGACACGGCGTGGGTCACCGGCAACAGGTTCGTCGCGAATTGCCACGGCGGCGACAGCATATCGAGCTGGAAAAAGAGGCCCGACATCGCTAGCATCGGGTAGAAAACGGCGCTTCCGATCGGCTGCGCGAAGCGTGCCGTCGGGACTATGCTCGCCACCACGAAACCGACCGAGAGAATGCTCAATGTGCTCAGCAGCAGAGCCAGCGCGAAGCTGGCCAGATTGACATCGAGCGCCGCCGGATAAAAGCGCCGGCCCGCCATCACCAGCAACACCAGCGCCGCGCCGGTGAACGTCAGCTTGACCACAACGTGGGCGCCCAAGATCGTCCACGGCCGCAGCGGGGTGGCACGCAGACGCTTCAGAATCCCTCCTTCGCGGTAGATCGACATGATGGCGATCAGCGATGTCACCGCGCTCAGCGCCATCAGAATCGAGGCGAGAACAGGAAGCTTCCCGCTGAGGGCCCCGGGCGCGAAGCTCGATGCGCCTGCGCGGAAACTAAAGACCCGGCCGAGCAGCAAGAACAGGATCACCGGGATGCCGACCGTGGCCACTACGCCCATCGGCTCGCGCACGAATATCTTGATCTCCACCCAAGTCAGCTTCCAGAATCCGCGTAGCATCTGTTTACCTGGTTTCCATTCGCCCCCGTCGGCGAGCACGCGCCTCCGCGCAAACCCGCAGATCTAAATGCGCGCTACAGTCTTTTCTACGCCCCGCCAGGGCTCAACACACTACTCCCGCATACCCACGGCTGAAGCCGTGGGCTATTTCCGTCGGCCCCTTCGGGGCGAAAAGCCAGTCCAGCACCTTCCTAATCCCTGATGCCATGGCCGGTCAGCTTGAGGAAGACGTCCTCGAGCGTCGGCATGACGGTCCGAAAATCGCTGACCCGCAAGCCCTCCTCGGACAGAAAGTGAATCACGTCCGTCACGAAATCTTCGCCGCTTCCTCGAAGGGTATACGTTGATCCATTCGCGCTCATCGATGCCACGCCCGGAATGCGCTCGAAGCGATCGCCCACCCCCTGTTGCTCGCTCGACACGACGACGGCCCTCTCCGGACAGTGCTTGTTCACCAACGCGGACGGGCTGTCCATCTCGATGACCCTGCCGTACTCGATGATCGCCACCCGGTCGCACAGCCGCTCGGCTTCCTCCATCAGGTGCGTCGTCAGAAACACCGTCTTGCCGCGGTCGCGGATGCCGGTCACGAGCCGCCAGATGGCGCGGCGAGCCTGCGGGTCGAGCCCCGTTGTCAGCTCGTCGAGGAACACCAGCTCCGGATCGTTGATCAGCGCCAAGGCGATGAACAGCCGCTGCTTCTGGCCACCGGAGAGATTCATGAACCAGGCGTTGCGCTTGCCGCTGAGGCCGAGCTGCTCGAGCAAGGCGCCGCCGTCGACCCGCTGCGGATAGAGCGACGACCACAGATCGACCGCCTCCCAGACCTTGATGCGCTTCTGGAGCTGCGCCTGTTGCAGTTGGACGCCGATGCGGTTCTGCAACGAGTACGCGTTCCGCAACGGATCGAGGCCCAGCACCGAGATCGAGCCGCGGTCCGCCTTGCGGATGCCTTCCACGCACTCCATGGTCGTGGTCTTGCCCGCGCCGTTGGGCCCGATCAGACCGAAGATCTCGCCCTCGCGCACGTCAAACGAGATGTCGTCGACGGCCACGGTCGACCCGTAGGTCTTGCGCAGGTTCGCCACCTCGACCACGGTTGTGCCAGTTGTCGCCGAAGGCATCGTTCGCGTCATTGTAGAAGTTTGGGGTGTACCGGTGCGCCCCGAGCTGATAGTAGGATGCAGAGGGCGTCATCCACAGATTACACGGATTCACACAGATGAAAGGGCAAAACACGCCTCCAGACAGAGTGAAGAGAATCTGTGTGAAGCTGTGAAATCCGTGGATGAACTCGTCCTGGGTCCGAAGGGCCGAACCGGACGGGGCCGAAGGGTGCCGAAGCGGTCAGCCACCGTAACTCCCACATTACCCTGGTCAGCAAGCGCGTTTCGCGGTTGAAAAGACCTGTGGACCTTTGGGCCGGAGCTGATAGTAAGATACAGAGGCGGTCATCCACAGATTACACGGATTCACACAGATGAAAGGCGAACCCAAATCTCAGGCGGAATGACGAAAATCTGTGTGAAGCTGTGAAACATGCTGAGTCGAAACCATGAACCGTGAAGACGATTTACGCGAATCTGTGAGCCCGGCGGATGATCCTGATACGTATGCGGTGATCGGGGCCGCCATGGAAGTACGCCGTGTGCTCGGACATGGCTTCCTGGAGCCCGTTTACCAAGAAGCCTTGGCGTGCGAGTTTGCCGCGCGAAGCATTGTCCACGAGCGCGAAGTCGCCCTCCCGGTCGTATATAAAGGCCATACGCTGAGCAGTGCGTATCGCGCCGACTTCGTCTGCGACGAGGGCCTGACCAATGCGCTGCTGATCAACTTTGGTGCTCGTAGCCTGGAATACAAGCGGTTCTTGTTAACGCCAAACAAGTGATCCACAGATTGCACGGATTCACACGGATGAAAGGGTAAAACACGCCTCCCGACAGAGTGAAGAGAATCTGTGTGAATCTGTGAAATCCGTGGATGAACTCGTCTTTGGCGTGCGAGTTTGCCACGAGCAGCATTGTCCACAAGCGCGAAGTCGCCCTCTCGATCGTATATAAAGGCCATACGCTGAGCAGTGCGTATCGTGCCGACTTCGTCAAGTGTTGCGTCCATCCCGACAGAAAGCGATGCACGAGGTACGGGAGGCGGTCGATGGTTGGCGGCCTGCCGGTCTTGCGGCGTGTAGGTACAGCCGCTGGGTCCAACCGCCGGATACGGAAAACCGTACGTCCGGTGGTGTGGGAGGGTGCCGGGGCGCAATCCCCGGTACGCGACCCGATCGCCGCCCATGGCCGCAACGAGGGATTCAGAATCCCTCATGGGCACGTCGGCCTTGTGCTGGTGGCACCCCCGCTGGCACTCCGTCTCGCTATTTCGCCATGAACTAAAATCGAGTCACAGATTTTCCAGAACTTTATACCGTTTCCTTTCAGTCAGTTGCCGATCTCCGCCGGTCGAATCCCATCCAACAGGGTGTTACGTTAGAAATCGGAGGATGACAGCAGCAGAGTCAAGATTCCCAGAGTGCCAGATCGTTCAACCGATCACGGTTCATCTTCACACCACCAATGGATCCACAGATTGCGCGGATTCACGCAGACGAAAGACGAGGCTCACACCGATACACGCTCAAGAGAATCTGTGTGAATCTGTGAAATCCGCGGATGAACCAATCCCAAGCTGAAACGCCCGGGGCAGCACATTGACCCCCGGCATGCCCGCCCCTCAGAATGGTCAGCGTAAAGGAGGCAAGATGCCTGACCAGAACTCATCCCGACGGGATTTCATGAAGACGTCGACCGCCGCGGCGGCCGCAGGGGCGGTGGCCGCTCAAAACACACAGGCCGCCCAGGCGCCCGGAGGCGTCGAGGCCGACAGCGTGAGAGCAGGGGAGTGGCCCGCCTCGCGTCCGCTGAAACGAAAAGTGCTGTGGAACGAGATGGCCCGCAGCGAATTCCCCGATGCGCTGAAGAACGACCCCGTCGTGATCCTGCCGATCGGCTCGCTCGAACAGCACGGCCCGCACTGTCCGGTCGACATGGACATCAGCATTCCGTATCACATCGCCGTCGAGACCGCCGAGCACATCGACGACTTCCCCGTCATCGTCGGTCCGCCGGTGTGGACCGGCTTTACGCATTACAACATGGGCGGCTACGGCACGATCACCGTGCGGCTTGAAACGTTCATTGACGTGGTGTGCGACGTCTGCCGCAGCATCAAGGCGAACGGCTTTGACCGCATCGTCTTGATGAACGGACACGGGGGCAACGTCGCGCCGGTCACGGCGATTGCCAACAAGCTGGCGCAGGAGGACATCATGACGCTCAGCTTTCCCTACTGGAGTTTGGTGCAGCAGGAGATGCGCGACTGGTCAACGGCGGACGGCCGCGGGCCGGGACATGGAGGGGAGTGGGAGACGGCGTTCCAGATGTATCTGCGGCCGCACTTGGTGCTGATGGACCGGCGCGAAGCGGGGCAGACGCGCTGGCCGTACAGCCCGGCGGTAAAGAAATACGCTCATACGCCCGAGCGCCGCCGCGAAAGCGCCAACGGTACGTCGGGCGACCCGTTCGCCGCGACGCCCGAGAAGGGGGAGAGGATTTTCAAGTTGGCGGTCGAGCGGCTGACGGCCATGGTGCGTGAGTTTCATTCGACACGGGTGTTGCATTACACGGAGTTTGGCAGCGATGCCGCTGTGTTGCCGACGCTTTATTAGTGGGATGGGGACCCAAGCGGGCGAAGTCTCAGCGCACGTGGCGTACACCTCCAGGCTTGCCGAGTCTCGATTCTTCGGGACTCAGGATGGCAAGCGACCGAGCATTCCCTTTGGTAGCGGACCTGAGAACCGAGGAATCGGTCCTCGGCAAGCCTGGAGGTGGAGGCTTACGGCACGCCGCGATCAATCGTCCCGGTTGAACTTGAGGACTTGCCACAGGGCGGCGTAATCGTCGGTCCAGAGCAGCGGCGGGCGGTCGTCGTCGTTCCAGGGGGCGGCGGCGTTGCGAATTGCCTCGGTCGCTAGGAAGTCTTGGTTGCGGGTCAGCGCGACCCAGGTGGCTTTGCTGACGCCGCGGGCTTCGTCCTTGGCGGAGTGGATGCGGATGGCTTCGCAGTCGCAATCTTCTGCGAGGGCGCGGGTGATCGGGGCCAGGTCGAGGGAGCGATTGGAGATGTGGAACAGCAGCACGCCGTCGTCTTTGAGGTGCTTCCAGTACAACGCGGCAGCTTCGCGCGTAATCAAGTGAATCGGGATGGCGTCGCTGCTGAACGCGTCCACGGCAAGGACGTCGAGTCGCCGCGGCGAGCCGTCGGCGATCTCCCGCTCCATGCGGATGCGGGCGTCTCCGAGGACTACGTCGAGGCGGGCCGCCGACGCGCTGCGGTAGGTGAAGTATTCGTCGGAGTAGTCGAGCACGTCGGGGTCGATTTCATAAAAACGGAAGTAATCGTTGGCCTGGCCGTAGGCGGCGATCGTGCCGGCGCCGAGGCCGACGATGCCGACACGCAGGCCCGTGCCGTGAGGGTTGCCTGTTTTACGATTCGGGTGATGGGTGAGGGTGAGGCCGACGCCGCTGTCGGGTCCGTAGTAGGCGGTGGGCCAAAGACGCTTTGGGGGATCTTGGTATTGATACCCGTGCACGATGCGACCGTGCGTGAGGGTGAGCTTCGGGCCCCCGAGGTCAACTCGTTCGTCAACACGCAGAACACCGTAGAAGTTGCGTGAGACTGCCAGCGCATTGCTCGTGTGGCGATGCGTCTGGTAGAGCAGCGTCAGCACCAGCAGGGCGTAGACCACGCCCACGCGGGCCCACAGGTCCCGGGGCCGGCGGAACAGCCTCGCCCCAACGCCGTCGCGGTACCAAGCGATCAGCACCAACAGCACACAGCCGGCTAGGCCCAGATGGTATTCCCAGTAGCCGGCGAACAAGCGTGGCGCGGCAAGGGCGACGAATGTTCCTCCGAGGGCGCCACCGCCGGCGACGGCCAAGTAGAACAGGGTGAGGTGGCGTGGGTCCGGCTTGGCCCTGGCCAACTCACCGTGGCACGACAGGCAGCAGGCAAAAACGGTGACCGAGTGCACGATGATCTGAATCCACAGCGGGATGAACGCTCCGCCCGCCAGGACGATGACCGCGGCCACCGATGAGGCTGCTAGCAGCAACCCGGTGGGCCGGCGGCGGTACCAGCGCTCGTGTTCGAAGCTGATGATGAACGTCAGCAGATAGAGCGACAGCGGCAGCACCCAGAGAAAGGGGATGACCGCGACCTCCTGGCACATCTGGTTCGTCGTCGCCAGGAGCATGACCGAGCCCATGGCCGCCAGTCCCAGCCAGAGCAGGATGGTCGGCACGGCGGGCTTGGGGTCGGAGCCACCCATATCTCCGGTGGCGGCATGGGGCGTTGCGGGCGCGGGCAGCCGCGCGAAACGCACGGCGCTCCAGGCGCATAAGATCGCGAACACGGCGAACGCCACCGACCACACATCGACTTGCGCGCCAAGCGTCAGGCTCGGTTCCATCACGAAAGGGTAGGTGAGAAGAGCGAGCAACGAGCCGGCATTCGAGAGAGCGTACAGCCGGTAGGGGGATTGCCCCGGATAGGTGAGACTGAACCAACGCTGGATAAGCGGTGCCGTGGACGAGAGCAATACGTACGGCATGCCGACGGTGGCCAACAAGAGCGCGAGAATGTAGCCGGTCGGCTCATCCGGCGCCAGCGGCTTCCAGACGGATGCGTCGGGCTCGATCGGGAGGAACCAGAGCGACGCCGCCAGTAGGGCCATGTGCAGCCAAGCCTGGGTTCGCTGACCTAGTCTGCTGCTGATCAGGTGGGCGTAGGCGTAGCCCACCAGCAGCAGGAGCTGAAAGAAGAGCATGCAAGCCGTCCAGACCGCGGGGCCGCCACCGAACCACGGCAGGATGTAGCGTCCAATGAGGGGCTGCACCTGAAACAGCAGAAACGCGCTGAGGAAGATGGTCAGGCAGAGGCGGAGCATCAGGAAGGAAGGCGACCGCGGCCCGAGAACACGCAGATCAGGAGGTCTCATTCACCATAGAGGGGTTCCCTGGTTTTCGGCAACCGGGCAAACCTCTCAACGGGATGCGGGTGTGCGAGGCGAGTTGGCGCGACGGAGGAGAGTTGTTAGGAGGTTCATCTTAGGAGAATCTGAACAGCGACGGGGTGCGGCTTGGAGTGAGGCCCCGAGGCTGATGCTAGCTGTAGGCTAGAGGCTCCCGGGTGGCGCCAGGGTCCGTGCCGGACCGCTCCCTTACGGTCACGGCTCGGTTCTCAGCGCATGCCCATGGCAAGATGGACGAAGGTACGTACGCCCACACCGCTGGGGCCTTTGGGCATGTCGGGCTTGGCTTCGTCGATCCAGGCCGTGCCCGCAATGTCGAGGTGGACCCACGGGATGGGGTCGGCGAATTCCTGTAGGAACAGGGCGGCTGTGATAGAGCCGCCATAGCGGGTACCGATGTTGGGCAGATCGGCGATGAGGCTCTTGAGTTGCTCCTTGTACTCCTCGTCCATCGGCATGGGCCACATCTTTTCGCCGGCCGCCTCGGACGACGCCAACAATTGATCGAGCCAGGCGTCGTCGTTCGAGAAAGCGCCGACACGTACGTTGGCCAGCGCTACGACGATCGAACCGGTGAGGGTTGCGGCGTCGACCAAGTGGGTGCATCCCTTCTGCTTGGCGTAGGTCAGGGCATCGGCGAGGATGAGGCGACCCTCGGCGTCAGTGTTGAGCACCTCGACGGTTTTGCCGGACTTCGTTGTGACGACATCGCCGGGGCGCTGGGCGCGGGCGCCGGGCATGTTTTCGACCGACGGGATGACCGCCGTGACGGGCACGGACGGCCTGAGTGCCGCGATAGCCTTCATGGCGCCCAACATGGCCGCACCACCGGCCATGTCGTACTTCATTTTGTCCATGTCGGCGGACGGCTTGATTGAGATGCCTCCCGTATCGAACGTGACCGCCTTGCCGACCAGACCTAGGTGAGCTCCATCGCCGGCGGTGGCACCGGGCCGATAGCGCACCACAATCAAGACCGGCGGCTGCTCACTGCCCTTGGCGACGCCCAGCAGAGCGCCCATCTTCATCTCTGCGAGGCGGTCCTCTCCGAGGACTTCGACTTCAAGGCCCGCCCGGTTGGCCATTTCGACGGCACGGGCTGCTAACTCCTTGGGTGGCAGTAGGTTGCCGGGCTCATTGACGAGAGTGCGGGCGAAGTTCTGGCCCTCACCGATGGCCACGCCCCGGTCTAGAGAGATCTGCTGGTCGGGAGAGGCTACGATCTGGATATCGTCCACGACTGGGCGGTCGGTGGGGCCAGTCTTGTAGGCGTCGGGCTCGTAGCCTGCCAGGACGCTGCCCTCGGCCAATGCCTGCACGCTTTCGGAGGCATCAAGGTCGCCTGCGGGCACGAGGGCGATCCGCCGGGAGCCTGCCTGCTTGAGTGTGCGGACGGCTGCCGAAGCGCAGCGGCGAAGCTTGGCGGTGCTGAAGTCGGCGGCCTTGCCACCTCCTACCAAGAGCAGTCGGCTTGCCTGGAATCCTTCTGGGCGGTGGATCAAGCATGTCTTGAGGAACTCACCTGTAAAGCCTTTTTCAAAATAGAGTTCCGTGATAAGGCCCTTCGTCAGATCGTTGTAGCGGTTGGCAGGCGGGCCCTCCTCTTCAAAGAGGACGAGCGCAACCGAGTCGCAATCGATCGATTCGGGGGCTTGGGACGTCAAGCTGTGCGTCATAGGCGAATCCCCATTCTATTACGGTCGGCTGGGTGGGGGTGGTCAGAGACGCTGAGGCTGATGGACGCGCCTGGTTAGCCGGGCGCAAGCGAGCCTTAGAGACGGTTTAGGAGCGTCAGGGTTCGTACCGGACCGCTCCCTGACGGTCACGGCTCGGTTGGTTGGTGCTGCGCTTCGCCACGTGCTCACCCTCGCCGGCCGATCGCGGCGCGGGCTTCGGCGTCGGCTTCGCGTTTTCGGAGGGTTGCGCGCTTGTCGTACAGTTTCTTGCCCTTGGCGAGGGCCAACTCGCACTTGATACGACCCTTTCTTAGGTAGATCTTGGTCGCAATCAGAGTGAGGCCCTTTTCGCGGGTCTTGCCGATCAGCTTGTTGATCTCGCGACGATGGGCCAGAAGCTTGCGGGGTCGGGCGGGGTCGTGGTTTTCGCGGTTGGCCGGCCCGTAGGCGCTGATGTGGGCGTTCATGAGGTACAGCTCATTGCTCTTGATGGCGCCGTAGGCGTCGGCAAGCTGGATCTGCCCGTCACGGGCGGACTTGACTTCGCTGCCGGTGAGGACCATCCCGGTTTCGATCCGGTCCATCAAGAAGTACTCATAGCGGGCCTTGCGGTTGTCGCAGAGGATTTTGATTCCGTCGGTCTCCTGCATTTGATTCCACGTTGGGGCGGTAGGCGGCGTCAGATTTCTAGGATGGAGTGTCTTATGACGAGGGTTTACCTACGCGGATCGGCCCGACGCTCAAACGTGGCGCGCGGCGGGGAATCCGCGGTTGTCCCCCTTAGGTTTGCAGATTCAGCGGTTTGGGTGCAGGGCCGTGTGGGCTGGTGGCTCGGGCTGGGGCTCGTTCTGACGCTTGTATTTGCAGCGGCCGAGCTGGCGGTGGCCAGTAGCCGACAGGCCAACAAGTTCTATAACCAAGGGAACAAGGCCGAGCTAGCGAAGGATTACGACAAGGCACTCGAGTTCAACGAGCAGGCCGTTGCCGAGGACACCAGCGCGCCTCTCGAGAGGGGGCGCGAAGAGCGGGAGCACAAGCTGGGCCGTCTGAAGGGCCTCCCTCAGGTGGCGCTGCTGGCGAGCCGCAAGCTGGAAGCGCTCACCTTCCGCAAACAGGAGAGCAAGGTCATCTTCGAGACCATCGGCAAGCTGGCAGGGATCCACGTTCTGTTTGATTCCGAGTACGACAACAGCGAAATCAGCATTGAGCTGAGGAGCACGACGCTGTACGAAGCCCTTGACTATGTCAGCCTGCTGGCGAAGTCGAATTGGAAGCCGCTGACGGACAACGCGATTTTCGTCACCAACGACAGCACTAACAAGCGCCGGGACTATGACGATTTCTAGGACGGAGTTTCTATGACCAGGCTTTTCCGAAGGGCATCGGCCCGAAGCTCAAGGGGAGCGCGCGGCGGGGAATCCGCGATCGTCCCCCTTAGGTTTGCAGATTCGCCGGTCCGGGCGCAGGGCGGGGCTCGCTGGTGGCTTGCTTTGTGGCTGGTTCTGACGCTTGGCTTCGTGGCGGCCGAGCCCGCTGTGGCGAGTGGGCGCAAGGCCGCGAAGTTCTACAAGCAAGGACGCACGGCCGAGTTGGGGAAGGATTACGACAAGGCGCTCGAATTCTACGAGCAAGCGGTCGCCGAGGACCCCGAGGACCCGAAGTACCTGTTGGCCGCCAGCCGGATGCGCTTCGTGGCGGGGCAGGCGCACGTCGAGATCGGCCGACGCCAGCGCGAGCAGGGCTACCTCGAGGAGGCGGCGGCTGAGTTCCAGCGCGCGCTCGAGATCGATCCGGCGTCGACGGTGGCGGTGCAGGAACGCCGGGCCGTGCTGGAACTGATCGAGCAACGAGACAAACAGGGAGTGGAGCAAGGCGAGTTCGACACGACCTCGCCTCTCGAGAAGGAGCGCGAGGAGCGGGAGCAGAAGCTGGGCCGCCTAAAAGGCCTACCTGAGTTGGCGCCGCTCGCGAGCGGCAAGCTGGAAGCGCTCACCTTTCGTAAGCAAGAAAGCAAGGTCATCTTCGAGACCATCGGCAAACTGGCGGGGATCAACGTCCTTTTCGATTCCGAGTACGAAGACAAAGAAATCAGCATCGAGTTGAGCAGTACCACACTGTACGAAGCGCTCGACTATGTCAGCCTGCTGGCGAAGTCTTATTGGAAGCCGCTGACGAGCAACGCGATCTTCGTCACCAACGACAACACCAACAAGCGTCGTGACTACGACGATGAAATAGTGAAGACGTTCTACCTAACGAACGTTTCCACGCCGCAGGAGCTGCAGGAGATTGCCACGGCGATTCGAGGGCTCACCGACATCCGGCGTATGTTTCCGGTCAGCTCGATGAACGCTTTGATTATCCGGGGCCCGGCGGACAAGGTCGCGCTGGCGGAAAAGGTGATCACCGACGTTGACAAGGCGCGCCCGGAAGTGATCATTGATGTGCTGGTACTCGAAACGAGCAAGTCCGCGACGCGCGACTTGGGGATCGCGCCCCTCTCGGGAGGAGCGGCCGGCATCGACCTGCCGATCTCCTTCACGGGTGCGGGTGTCGGAGCGGGTGAAGGGGGAGGTGTTCCCTTGACCAACCTGGGCAACGTCAGTGGCCGGGATTGGTCGACCGTTCTCCCCGGCGGCGTGATCCAGGCATTGATGAGCCGCTCGGACACGCGGTTGCTGCAATCGCCGCGGGTGCGGGCGCAGGACAACTTCCAGGCGAGCCTACGCATCGGAGAACGGATTCCCATCGCCACGGGTAGCTTCGGATCCGGTTTGGGCGTGGGCGGAGTAGGCGGTGGAGGATTTGGCGGTCTGGTCAATACGCAGTTTCAATACCAAGAGGTCGGCGTCAACATCGATCTGACACCAAAGATCCACAACGACCGCGAAGTATCGATGCATATCGAGATCGAAATCTCCAACGTGGCCGACTTCGTGGACCTCGGGGGCATTACGCAGCCGGTGATCGGGCAGCGCAAGGTCAGTCACGACATCCGCATCCGAGACGCCGAGGCGAGTATTCTGGGCGGGTTGTTACAGACCCAGATCTTCAAGACTCGGGCGGGCGTGCCTTTGCTGGCTGATATTCCGTTTTTGGGAAGGTTGTTCAGCACGGAACAGACGACAATAGACGAGAACGAGCTGCTGATCGTCTTGATTCCCCATGTCGTACGGCTTCCCGAAATCCGCCTCGCCAATCTGAAGGCCGTTGCTTCGGGTACAGATCAGGTCTTCCGTGTCCGATACGAGTCGCCGCCCAATGACAAGTCGCCGCTGACGAAGGTTGGCGTGGACGCAGAGCCTCCAACGAAACCCGATCCGGCGAAGGTGGCCGTAGCTCAAGCTCCCGCCGAACAGCCGGCAGCGCCCCAAGCCCCGCCGACGCCGACTGAGCAGGCACCGACCGAGCAAGAGACCCAACCGGTCGCACCGCCAGCGCCGGTTGCCCAGCCGGCCCAACCCGCTCCCGAACCGGCGGCACCGGCGGCAGATCCTGGCGCCGGACCGAGTTTTGTGCTGCAGCCCGCCGCACCGCTCGTGGCGGTGGGACAGCAGGCCACGGTACACATAGCGGTGCAGAACGCGGCTCAGATCTTCGCCGTGCCCATGCGCATCCGTTTCGATCAGAAGTTCGTAAAACTGGTCGACATCACCAAGGGAGAGTTCCTGCAGGGTGACGAGCAGGATCTGATCTTTTCGAAGAATATCCGCAACGAAGTCGGTCAGGCCGCTGTCAACATTTCGCGGTTCCCAGGTACGGGCGGCGTTGATGGCGCCGGTGTCGTGGTCACGTTGGTCATCGAGGGTGTTGCGGCCGGTTCAGCCAACCTGCGTATCATTCCGACGGGAGCACGCGACGGGGAGTCACAGCGGGTGAATATTACCTCGGGTCAGGCGACCGTGACGGTACGATAGCTGAGTAGGGCCGACAATGAAGCAAGGGATTTGGGTAACCCCGTGAGGATGCTGAGGAGCAGGCGTTCCGGACTAACGCTCATCGAGTTGATCGTGGCATTCACGATCTTGCTCATTCTCTCGAGCATGGCGCTACCGCTAGCCGGCATCAAGGTTCAGCGCGAGAAGGAGCGGCTTCTGCGAGAGCGACTCAGCGAGATCCGCAAAGCGGTCGACCGCTACAAAGACATGGCCGACGCCGGGAAATTGGGCACGGTGGATCCTGATACGCATGGCTATCCGGAATCCCTAGAGATGCTGGTCGAAGGCACCGAGGTCAGCCCTCAGGGAATGGGGGGGCTCGGTGGCGCCGGCATCCCAGGGATGCCGGGGATGGGGTCCCAGCGCGGGGGGAGCGGATCGGGCTTTGGGAATCGGTCATCGGGCGCATTCGGGGGTGGTTCGCGCGGAGGCGGTGGCTTCGGCGGAGGGTCGGGGTTTGGCGGTGGCGGCAGGGGTGCCGGAGGCATGGGTGGCGGCGGGGCCTTTGGCGGGCGTTCGGGAGGCGGCTCGGGCAGTGGGTTTGGCAGCAACTCCCGCGGCGGCATGGGCCGTGGCGGCATGGGTAACCCCGCGGGCGTGGGAACCGACGACGAGGACGCCAACAAGATCCGCTTTCTGCGGCGCATCCCTGTGGATCCCATCACCGGCTTCGCGGATTGGGGCATTCGGTCGGTCCAAGACGAGCCGGAGTCGATGAGCTGGGGCGGCCGCAACGTGTTTGATGTGTATTCGAAGAGCATGGACATGGCCCTCGATGGGACGTTCTACCGTGATTGGTAACAGGGCAAAGGGCGCTCACGGCTTCACGTTGGTGGAGTTGATGGTCGTGATTGCGATCATGATCACGATCCTGTCCATCGCGATCCCGATGTACACGCGGGCGATCGTTCGCACCAAGGAGAGCGTTCTCAAGAGCAATCTGTTTACGATCAGGGCGGTGATCGACCAATACACCTACGACAAAGAGGCCCCGCCGCAGTCGCTCGACGAGCTGGTTTCGGAGCGTTACTTGCGCTCGGTCCCGATGGATCCGTTCACCGAGTCGAGCTCAACGTGGGACGAGATCAGCGATACGGGTCCGAGCGGAGAGTCGGGCCTTTTTGACGTGAAGAGCAGTTCAGACCGAGTCGGGCTGGATGGAAGTAAATACAGCGAATGGTAGGGCCTCACGAAGGGTTGCAGGTGGGTCGGTTTGACAGCGATTTGATGGGTGTGGTATCAAAAGCCTGACACTTCAAATTCGACGAGTCATTCTCGAATCAAGACCGTCTGTCCCACCTTTCCGGGCGCGGAAGCGCAATGTTCCGTGATCCCCGTCGGGATTGCTCCTTTTTTGAATCTCGCAATCGGCAGTTGAAGCGGAGTTGCGTCGCAAACGGCGGCGAGCCCGCCCCCTAGGCATGTGGTCCGCTGAGAGGGCCTGTGCGAATCGGGGCCGGACCCGCCAACCGTTGGCGCCGTCGTGGCAGGCGAACTCGGGAATGAAACAGGGGGGCGGAACCGTGGCACTGGAACTGGTAAGGAAACGAGTCAAGACATTGAAACGGCTGGCGGTCCTAGGGATGCCGGCGGCCCTGTTGCTGATGGGGGCCCTCTCGCTTACGGCACAGCAGACTGTGGAGCCCGTCGAGCCGCTATCGGTTGAGCCCGTGGCGCTGCAGCGTGAGCCCATCGGGGCGCCACTCTCGCCGCAGCGGATTCACTCGGCTTACCCGCTCGGCCCGAACGATGGCATTCGGGTTTGGGTGGTCGAATCGGACGAGGTGCCCTCTGTGCCCCTCAGAATCGGGAGTTCGGGCTACATCAACATACCGATGGCCGGGCGGTTCCGGGCCGCGGGCCTTACCACCGAGCAACTGGAGGCGGAGATTACCCACCGGCTGCGGCGGGTGATTCACGAACCGACCGTCTCGGTAACGGTCACGGAGTTTCTGAGCCGCCCGGTGTCGGTCATTGGCGCGGTCAACCAACCCGGGGTACAGCAGTTGCGAGCACCAAAGACCCTGCTCGAAGTGCTGTCGTTGGCCGGTGGTCTGCGCAGGGATGCAGGCTACCGAGTGAAAATCACCCGCCGTGTTGACGAGGGACCGATTGATTTGCCTGGAGTGACGCAGGACGAGACCAGGAAATTCTTGGTGGCGGAAGTCGATCTCGATGGGGTCCTGAAAGGCCAAAAGCCGGCCCACAACATCCTGGTCCGGGCACACGATGTGATCTCGGTTCCACGCGCCGACATGGTGTATGTGATGGGCGAGGTGCAGCGCGCGGGTGGTTTCGTGCTCGAGGAGCGAGACAGCGTGACGGTGCTGCAGGCTCTTTCGATGGCCGGTGGGCTGGCAAGCAACCCCGCCTTGAAGCGAGCTAGAATCCTGAGGCCGCTGGATAGTCCTGCTGAAAAGGAGGAGATCCCGCTCAATCTGAAGGCTATCATGGCAGGCGAAATGCCCGACGTTGCACTGCACCAAGACGATATTCTGTTCGTACCAAAACACAGCGGCAAGGCGGCCGCCAAGGCCACTGCGCGAGCGGCGGTGACGGCTGCGACCGGTATCTTTATCTGGCGAGTCGGTAGGGCTCGCTAGCCCAAAGTTAGCCTGCATTCCTCACCACCTGATGGTCGAGCTTGGCATACGCGCCTGGACGTATTTCGTTAAAGTGGTTTCCCCAGGTATCCATTTGACTGCAGTGTGCTGGCGTCCATGGATCGACCAAACCACAACGCCTAGGGGCTACCTGAGTCAAGTGGATACCCCATTTTCGTTAATACTGGCCCCGGGGTAAAACCCTGAGTTTCCCCAGTATTAAGGAAAAGCGCGTGGAGCGTGGATGACGGCATCAGGATTCAGGGGACGCGTCAACAGGGGGCAGCCAGGGCGGACACAGCGGTCCGCCCCTACAACGCGCGGCTGGCGCCACCCACCCTTGATGATTTCGCAACGGGTCCGCAACAGTTTGGCGAGCGGTTCCGTCGGTCTCCCGCAGGTCCCTTTCCTGACTCGCAGGCCGTTACGGTGGTGTGAACGGAACGGTCTGAACGGAACAAATCGACTCCGAGCGCGACGTTAGGTTCTTTTGTTCCTTACTCTTCCGCACTGGCACTCTCCGCTGCGAACTTGCGGCGGGGGAGGCCGTGTGCACAAGGACGGCGGCAGCCTCTGTCAAGCCGGTCCTCGCTCTCGGTGTGATGCGGTAACTTCTTTATACCCAACAGATACCACTGGAGGGTCATAGACTCCGGGCGGAGAGCGGCAGATGCACGAACGTCCAGGAACGACCGATGGAAGGGGTGAAACCGGCGTCCGGAGTGCGAGTGGAATCTAGCCCGACTGCCGAAGCCGTGTGGCGACATCGGACTGCTTGGCCGAAGACAAAGGCCGTAGGTATGGCGAGGGGTATGACGAAGAAGATCAGAGTGCTGACTCTGGGATTAGACGAGAACGAGGCTCATTACCTGCAGTCGAGTTTTCGGGCTCTGGGGGCCGATCTCGATCGGGCCGACACCGTCCACGAAGCGTTGCACGGTCTGCAAGACGGGCAGTACGAAGCACTCTTGCTGTTGACAGGCCTGTTCGAGCTGCCGCTCGAGAGGTTGCTCGAGGAGCTGCTTCGCAAGGCCCCGAACCTGGCGGTGGTGGTTCTGGCTCGACAGCCTGACTATGACCAGGCAGTGCAGGTATCACGCTGCGGCGCTCATAGTTACCTGGCGCTGAGCGAGGCCCTTCAGAACCGAGGGGCCCTGTTGCTGACGCGGGTTCGGGCGATCTGTGAGTCCCCCGGAGGTGTTCTGGCTGACTGTGCCTCGGCAGATCACGAGTGGTCTGAGCTGGTGGGCACCAGCAAGGCGATCGCGGATGTGATCCAGTTGATTCGCCTGATCGCGCCCCGGCAATCGACGGTGTTGCTCGTCGGACGGACAGGCACGGGCAAGGAGCTTGTCGCGCGAGCGATTCACCGGGCTTCGGCGCGCCCGGATCGGCCGATGGTGTTGGTCAACTGCGGAGCGATTCCGGAGAGCCTCATGGAGGCGGAGTTCTTTGGGCATGTCAAAGGCGCTTTTACGGGAGCGGTGAACCATCGGGTCGGGCGGTTCGAGCAGGCGCACGAGGGCACGATCTTTCTCGACGAGATCGGCGAGCTGCCCTTGGAGGTGCAGAGCAAGCTACTGCGGGTGTTGCAGGAGAGAGAGCTACAGCGAGTCGGCAGCTCAGAGACAGTAAAGATTGACGTGCGCGTGGTGGCCGCCACCAACTGCGATCTCAAGCAGATGGTGCAGCGGGGCGAGTTCCGGGAGGACCTCTACTACCGACTCAACGTAGTGCCTATTGCTCTGCCCAGCCTGGCGGAGCGTGTCGAGGACATTCCACTGCTGGTCGACAACCTCTTGGCCAAGGTGTGCCGCCGCGAGGGGCTGGAGATCAAGCGTGTCGGACCGGAGGCGCTGCAGCGGCTGATGGAGTACAACTGGCCCGGCAATGTCCGCCAACTGGAAAACGCAATCGAGAAAGCCATTGCGCTGAGCGGCGACCGCAAGATCCTCTATCCCAGCGATTTCCCGCTGCCATCGTCGCCTATCGCGACCCCCTCGCCTCTGGTGCCGGAATTGAGACTCCCAGCCGACGGACTGGATTTCGACTCCGTTGTGACCCAGTTCGAGCTGGGCTTGCTGCATCAAGCCTTGCAGCGCTGTGGTGGTAACAAGAAGCGCGCCGCGGAACTGCTGCGGATTAAGCGTACGACCTTCGCGGCTAAGTTGCGCAGTCTGCAAGCTGCACGGGCGGGACAATGACGGTCGACCTGTTCAGACCCGACGTAGGAGGGTGCGAATGCTAGGACCACAAACGCTGCTGCTTGCCCGCTACATGGATCTGTTGTCGGTGCGGCAAAAGGTGACGGGTACGAACATTGCCAATGCCGATACCCCGGGCTACAAAACGCGCGACATTCACTTTGAGATGGAACTGGCGCGCGCGCTGCAGGGCGTGGACGCCGGTCCGCCCGGTCCACTTGAAGTGCACCGGGTGGGCGGCCTCGCGGTGAAGAATGACGGCAACGACGTGAGCGTAGACCGCGAGATGGAGCGCCTCTCGGAAACCGTCATTCGGTATGGACTGGCCTCGATGTTGGTGCGGGGGAATGTCGACGCGGTCCGCAACGCGATTCTAGAGGGACGTGGCGGCTAGGGAGCGTGGCTATGAGTTTGTTTTCGACATTGAACGTAAGCAGTTCCGGATTGTCGGTGCAGCGAACGCGCGTCGAGCTTTTGGCACAGAACATCGCGAACGCACAGACGACGCGGACGCCCGAAGGTGGTCCCTATCGGCGAAAGCACGCAGTGTTTGAGTCGGAGCCTCAACTGGCTTCGGCCTTCAGCACGATGCTGGCGGGTTTTCATGCTCGGCTGGGACCTTCGGCGAGCCCGGCGACGACAGGAGTGAAGGTAGCGCAAGTGGTGCAGGACGACTCTCCACCGGAGCGGCGCTATCTACCCAGCCACCCCGATGCCGGTCCAGACGGCTACGTGGAGTTTCCGCCGTTCAACCCAGTGGAAGACATGGTTGACCTGGGGGCCGGGGTGCGAGCCTATCAAGCCAATCTGGCTGTGATCGCCGCCGTCAAAGAGATGATCAATCGCACGATCGACATCAGCCGTTAGGGTGGCGTGTGCTGCCGCGGGGGCCGCCGGCCCGTCTGATGCCGGGTGCACTTCCAAGGAGGGGTAATCATGAACGCAGTGGGCCTGGGCGGAATCAAGCCGTCCATTGCCATCGAGCCACCGGCGCCCGCGTCACCGGAGAAGGAGCAGGGCTCTTTTGGAGACCTTCTTTCCGATGCGATGGGACGCCTCAACCAGTTGCAGAGCGAGGCGGATGGGGAGTTGCGCAAGCTGCTAGCGGGCGAGCCCGTCGAACTGCATCGGGTGCTCTTGGCGAGTGAGAAGGCGGGACTTGCGTCGCAGTTGATGATGAGCATTCGCAACAAGGCCGTTGACGCTTACCAGGAGGTGATGCGGATGCAGGTGTGAATTCCGGCAGGCTTTCTCGCTCGGCGGCCGGCGGCAAGACGCCGGTGGGTAGAAGGATGACGCGACACCCCGATTCACTCTCTGGGTCATCTAGCCGTCCGCCGCATCCGGACAAGTACGTGCACGCGGTTGGGACGAGGTGTACAGGTGTGCGCGTTGCTCAATGGATCGACATGACGGGGCAACGAACTAAAATGGCGCTACGCCAGGGAGCGCAGTTCTGATGGGGCGGATTCTTGCCGTCCTGGCTCAGTTCAGGGACCGTCTTGCCGAGTTCTGGACGGGGTTGAGTCCGCGCCAGCGCGTCGTGCTTGTGGCCTCAACGGTGCTGATCTTCGCCGGTATCTGGTCGTTTCGTTCGTACATGGCCCAGAGGGCCTACCGGCCGTTGTATACCGATCTGACTGCCGAGGAAGCGGGGACAACGGTTACACGGCTGAAGGAACTGGAGATCCCCTATAAGCTGGTGGCGCGGGGCACCACCATCATGGTGCCCGAACAACATTTGGACGACGCTCGCCTGCAGCTTGCCACCGAGAAGCTGCCTCGAAGCGGCCGTCAGGGGTTCGAGCTCTTTGACCAATCGAGCTTCGGCGCGACCGAGTTTGCCGAGCAGGTAAACTTTCGACGTGCGCTGGAGGGAGAGTTAGAGCGGACGATCCGATCGCTTGACGAAGTGGACCGGGCGCGAGTCCACATCAGTTTGCCCAAGCGCTCCGTTTTTCTCGACTACGAACAGGTTGCCAAGGCGTCGGTCGTACTGCAACTGAAGCGTTCGGAGGAACTACCCAAAGAAAGGGTCGATGCGATCACTCATTTGATTGCCAGCGCGGTCGAAGGCCTCGATTCCAGCAAGGTGGTCGTCGTCGACACGCGCGGACGCATCCTGGCCAAGCCGCGGCCGGAAGGACAAGAGTTCAGCGGCGAGCAGTTGGATTACCGGCGGCGTATCGAGTCGCAAGTTGAGAAGAAGATCCTGGCGACTCTCGAACCCTCGGTTTTGACCGAGCCGGGCTAACGTCAGGGCCGATGTCGACTGGAACGGTGGAGAACAGACCGAGGAAATCTACGATCCGAACACCGTGGTCATGTCGACCCAGCGCTCCGAAGAGAACTCACAGCCCTTGCAGCAGAGCGGAGTGCCGGGGACGGCATCGTCGCATCCTGGCCAAGCCGCGGCCGGAAGGACAAGAGTTCAGCGGCGAGCAGTTGAACCTGCCGCGGCAGCCAGCCACGCCGGAAGTAGGAGCCACGGGGCATTCGCGCACGCTGGAAACGACGAACTACAAGACCAGCCGCACGGTCACGAATATGAAAATCGAGCGTGGGGAGCTCAAACGGCTATCCGTGGCCGTACTGGTCGACCAAGTGATTGAGTGGGACGAGGTGGCCCGGAAGCTGGTGCGGAGGCCTCGGCAGAATGAAGAGATGGCTTCCTTACGCGAACTGGTGGTTGCGGCGGCGGGAATCGATGAGCAGCGGGGCGACACTCTGACGATCGAGAACTTGCCGTTCACGATCTTCGAGCCGGCTGTCGAGCCGCCTCCCGAGCCCGAGGAAGAGCCGAGCGTGGTTTGGCTCGATTGGATCAAAGACAACCGATATAACTTAGTAGCCGGCGGAGTCGTGACCCTGGTCCTGGCGGTTGCGTTTCTGTGGTGGAACCGACGCCGCTCGAAGAGGAAAGCCCTGCGCGCCAAGAAGGAGGCCGAGCTTCTCCAGAGAGCGGAGCAGTCAGAGAGCGGAGCAGTCCCTCCGAGAATTGGAAGCCGCCGAAGAGGCGAAGAGCTTGAAAGAAGCCGAAGAAGCCAAGTTACTACAGGGCTTGAGGAATACGACGCTGGGTACAAGTCGGGCACAGGTACTAAAGAAACACTTAGAGGAGACGGCAGCGAACGACCCCGATGCCTTTGTTCAACTGCTTCGCTCGTGGATCCATGAGGATGACGAATAGCCTCGACGGGTTGTGAGGGGCCGGAGGTAGCAGAAGCCCACCTATTGAGGCTCAAAAAGTATAGTGACCTTGGAAGACGGGCACGGCATGCCGTGCCCGTACATGTGAACATGGTCCCGTCAGAATAATTCGTCAGAGTCAGTAAGAAGTTACCGAGACCGCCATGGCAATTAGCAATGCGGAAAATGAAAATATAATCCTTTCCGGCATGCGGAAGGCGGCGATTGCTATCGTCGCGCTCGGTGACGATGTCGCGACGGAGGTCTTTCGCCTGCTGACGGAGCGTGTGCACGGTGGTGTCGGTGTCCAGCGTCACCGTCTCTAATTTCACGTGGGCATGAGGAGGTGCAGCGGGTCAGTCGCGAGATCTCAAAGCTCGGAACGGTGACACCGGATCAAGCCGAGAAGACGCTTCAGGACTTTCACGAGCTTTCGATGGCGCACGACTACCTGGTGTCGGGGGGCATCGACTACGCGAAAAGGGTCCTCAACGGCGCTTTCGGAAAGGATCGCGCTCGGAATATCATCGACCGACTCGTCAAGTCATTGGGCGACGAGCTTTCAACGTTTGAGCCGCTGCAGAAGGCCGATCCGCAGCAGGTGGCGAAGTTCATTCAGAGTGAGCACCCGCAGACCATCGCGTTGGTGCTCTCGCACCTCAATAGCAGCTCAGCGGCGGGGATGCTAATGGCGCTGCCGCCGGAGGTGCGGTCGGATGTTGCGGGCCGAATGGCGACGCTTGACCAGATCTCACCCGAGATTGTCGGCCGCATCGCGACGATTCTCGAGCAGAAGCTGAAGTCGCTGGGTCAGTTTAGCCGCGAGTCTTACGGAGGCGTGCCGGCAGTCGCGGAGATGTTCAACCGGCTGGAGTCCAACGCGGGGCAAGAACTACTGCAGGAGGTCGAAGAAAGAGACGTGGCGCTGGGCGAGGCCATTCGCAACTTGATGTTTGTGTTTGAGGACCTGCTGCTCATCGATACGATTGGCATGCGCGAGATCCTTTCACGAGTCGACAAGAAGACGCTGACGATCGCCTTGAAGGGAACCAGCGAGAAGCTGCGCGACCATTTCTTCAGCAATATGTCGGAGCGTGGCTCCGCGATGCTGCAAGAAGATATGGAGGCGCTTGGGCCGATTAAGATTCGAGACGTCGAGACGTCACAACAGCAGATCATCGGCGTTGTCCGCACTCTGGAGGCTGAGGGCGTGCTAAGTCTGAAAGGCGCTGTCGGTGAGCAGTACGTTGTCTAGGATCTTCAAGCCGCAGGAAGGAGCAGAGGAGTTCGAGCCGATGGTTCTTGCCGTGGAAGGAACAGCTCCTGAACCCGGCGTCCGGGCTTTCGAGCTTCGAAGGGTCGGTCCGGATTCGGCATCGGGTGATGGACAGGTGCTGCGAGCTTCCGATGGCGACACGGCCGGTTCAGCTTCGGCAAGAGGGGGAAACCAGACGGCAGGGTACGGCTCGTCGGAACAGGATGTCTCGGCAGGCGAGCCGTCGGAACCGAAGGTTGACTTGGATGAAGTGCGCAAGGAGGCTTTCCAGGCGGGGTTTGCGGAAGGCGAGCAGGCTGCGGAGCAACACGCCGAGGGACGTTGGAGGGAAGCGATTGACGGCCTTGGATGCACCGTCAGCGAACTGGTCGCCATGAAGCACCGGTTGCGCACAGAAGCGGAGCGCGAGGTCGTCAACCTTGCTTTCGCCGTCGCCCGGCGGGTGATTCATCGAGAACTGACGGTCGACCCGACCACGGTCCTCGCCATCGTGCGGACCTGCCTCGATGAGCTTCAGGGCGCGGAGGTTCATCGCCTGCAGGTGAGCGCGGCGGACCTCGATGCTGTGCGCGAGTATTTTAAGAACAACCGAGCCGAGAACCTCGAGATCGTGTCCGACGAAGGCGTCGGCCGGGGAGGCGCGATTATCGAGACGACGCGGGGACGGATCGACGCCCGCATCGAAACCCAGATGCAGGAGATCGAGCGTGGACTCGGCGACGGCTAATAGCGAACCCGGTCTGATTGACGTGCTTCGGTCCCATGCCGCGCGTGTGGCGTCGCTGGATCCGATTCGCTGCAGCGGGGTCGTCTCCGACGTGGTGGGTCTTCTCATCGAATCGGACGGCCCGCCGGCATCGCTGGGTGACATCTGCGAGATCGAGATTACAGCAACCAACCGCATCCGCACGCAGGTGGTCGGCTTCCGGGCGAACCGGGTCCTGTCGATGCCCCTCGATGAGGTGGATGGCCTGCAACCCGGCTTGCCTATTATTGCCCGCCACGACCAAGCGCGGGCGCCGGCCGGTGACTCGCTGCTGGGACGGGTGATCGACGGTCTCGGAAACCCAATCGACGCCGGTGGGCCATTACGCCCGTCGGAGTTCCGCGAGTTGTACCAGGACGCGCCCGGGCCGATGGAACGCGAGCCGATCGCCGTCCCGCTGAGTACGGGCATACGGGTGATCGACGGCCTGCTGCCGTGCGGCCGGGGTCAGCGTGTAGGCATCTTTGGCGGTTCGGGAGTAGGGAAAAGCACTCTGCTCGGTGCGATGGCGCGCAGCAGTTCCGCTGATGTGAACGTGATCGCGATGATCGGCGAGCGCAACCGGGAAGTCAGAGCCTTTCTCGAAGAAACATTGGGCGCGGAAGGGGTACGGAAGTCGGTCATTGTGGCGGCGACGTCCGACCGGCCGGCCCCGGTTCGCGTGCGCTCCGCATTTCTGGCGACCGCGATTGCGGAAGCGTTTCGGGATGAAGGCAAGGACGTCTTGCTGATCATGGACTCGATCACGCGCTTCGCGATGGCCCAGCGCGAAATCGGGCTCGCCGCCGGTGAGCCGCCCAGCCAGAAGGGGTACACTCCCTCCGTGTTTCAGATGCTTCCTAAGATCTTCGAGCGCGCGGGGAACTTCGGCAAAGGGTCGATCACGGGCTTCTACACGGTGCTGGTGGAGGGAGATGATCTCAGCGACCCAATCGCCGACGCTTGCCGGGCGATTCTCGACGGACACATCATTCTTTCCCGTGATCTGGCCGCTGCTAACCACTATCTAGCCATCGACGTTCTCTCGAGTGTGAGCCGATTGGCGCCGAGGTTGGCTGGCTCCGAACATCTCTCCAACGCGGCCCGCCTGCGCGAGTCGCTCGCGGCTTATCAGGCTACCGAGGACCTCATCAATCTGGGCGCCTACACCGCCGGATCGAACCCGAAGGTCGATGCGGCGATCCAGCAGCGCGACAATGTCGTGGCCTTTCTACGTCAGGACACGGCGGCCCACCAGCCAATCGACCAGACCGTGGCGGACCTGCAGGCCCTGGCCCAGAACCTATGAAGCGGTTTTCCTTTCCGCTTGAGAAGGTGCTTTCTTTCCGCCGACGGAAGCTTGATCTAGCGGAGTCGAACCTAAAGCGGACATTGCAGCAGGAATTTATTCTGGCGAGTCACGCCGTAGCGCTAGAGGACGAAGCGTTGGCCTGCCGCGGGGCCGCTACGGGCCGGGAAGAGACCGACGGCGCGGCTCTGCGGTTGACTGGCGAGTACGTCGAGGCACTCGATGAGAGGCGTGCGTTGACCCTGGAGGCGAAGCGGAAGCTCGAGGAGCAGCGTCGTCAGCAGATGGCGCGTCTGGTTGAGGTGCGCCGCGATGTCAAACTCCTCGGGAAGCTGCGGGCGAAGCGATTGCGGATACACCAGCGCGACCTTGATCGTCAGATTGAGTTAGAGACAGCGGAACTGCATCTCGCGAGGTGGGGGCGAGGAGGGAGTTGACGTCGAAGGCTTTGCGAGGCCCGAGTTCCCGAGCCACGTTGGGTAACAATGGAGCGGGAGATCCATGATCCCGACTGATTCGATCCTTAGGTAAGGGTTCGCGGCCAGATGCCAATAGGTACGACCATGCCGGACTTGCGCTGACGTGAGATGGCGTGGTTCTCGTCAGCTCTAGGCTTCCTGAGCAAGCTGCTTCTGAGCCGAGGCAGCAGGCCGACGCTTGCTATGAACGGATCGCGGCGGTTACGTCCGGAGCCGAATCGAGGTGAATCGACTCGATGCTCGGTTCGAGGTGCCGCTATCTGCCGGCGAGTTCGTCGGTCAGCCTGGAAGCCCTGGGCCAAGAGGTTGCGTCTGATGTGGTGGCCAAATTGATCCCGTCGCCAAGGGTTCCGGTGCGCTCGCGACATCATTGCGTAAACCGACGGAAGGGTGCGCTCCCGGCGACTATAATGGCAACAGTGGCGGAGTGCAGTTGTCGGTCTCCTCGCGCCGGCACGTTCGCCTCGTTCCGCGTCCCGCAATGAAACCTTTCCCTTCTGATGTACCCACAGAGGCGCAAGCTTGGCTGGTTCTGCTGAGCGGACCCACGGCCGGAGCGCGGTACCCGCTGCGTGGCGCGGTCACGCGGTTGGGGCGCTCTGCCAAGAACGACGTTGTTATCGATGGCGAAGACGCGTCGGTGGTTTCTTCGAATCACCTTGAGATCCGCAGGGAAGGAAACCGGTTCCGGCTGTTCGACCTGGGCAGCACAAACGGCACCTACGTTCAAGACCGGCGGGTGTCGGAGGCGGCTCTCGACCATGACATGGTGATCCGTCTGGGCGCGGAAGGGCCACGCTTCGCCTTCGAAGTCGAGGAGGCGCGTGCGCCTCAAATCGAGAAGACTCTGGTCATGGCGGCTCCCGCGGACGTGCCCAAGGAGAGTGGCGGCGAGAAGGCCGGCACAGGCATCAGCGGGCAGGACGAGCAGTTGCTTTCGCATGCCGTCAGCAAGGCGCGACGGGCTCGGCGGATGGGTCAATCCGATCAGACCGTCATCATCATGCGAGAGGTGCTAGGCAAGGCCATCGACCGATCGGGGAAGAAGTTCAAGCTTGTGATTGGTTCGCTGGTGGTGATCCTCCTCGCTCTGACTGGATACGGCTACTGGACGATCGAGGAGATCAAGCTCGAGAAGAGCGGCATCGATCAGCAGATTCAGGTCATCGAGGAAAGACTGGCCGCGGGCGGTCAAGATGCCGACGAGATCGAAGGTCTGCTGGACGAGCTGGAGGCCCAGCAGCGCAGGGCACGCGCGCTGCAAAATGGCTTGCTCTATCGCTGGGGCGTCTGGGGTGAGGAGCAGATCTTCGTCCAGCGTGAGATCCGCGCGTTACTGAAGGATTTCGGGGCGGAGGTCTATAGCATCCCGCCGGAGTTTGTGGAACAGGTGAAACGATTCATTGAGCAGTATCAGACGCGTGACCAGAAGCACGTCGAGCGGGCTTTAGGCCGGTCCCGCGAAGACCTCGAGGCGATGCGAAGGATTTTCGAGGAGGCTAAGTTGCCGCCGGACCTGGCTTACATGGCCCTCGTGGAGAGTGCCTTTCTCAGAGCCAGTGTGAGCCGCGCGGGTGCGGTGGGCCCTTGGCAGTTCACGGAGGCGACGGCTCGTTACTACGGCATGAAGGTCGAACCGGGCGTGGACGAGCGCCACGACCTTGAGAAATCGACCCGGGCGGCGACGCGCTACATGCGTGAACTCATCTTGAACTTTGGCTCCGGCAGCTCAGTCATGCTTGCCTTGGCCGCGTACAACCTGGGCCCCACCAAAGTAAGACGCGCGGTGCGGAGGGTAGAAGACCCGATCAAGCAGCGCAACTTCTGGTATCTGTACCGCGTCCGCGCCTTGCCTGTGGAGACGCGTGAGTACGTCCCGAAGATCATTGCGGCCATCATCATTGGCCGCAACCCAGAACGCTTCGGTTTCTGAGCGCGGCCTTTCCAGGCAAGTGTATTACCTGACCGACGCAGCACTGTCTCGCGGCTGGGCTTCGCCGGCTCGTTCATTTCAGACGCCCCTGGCGGGGCTCGGACCTGTCGTTGGATACACCAGCTTGCGCCGGGGAGAGGCTCGGACTTCCGCCCGCGGCTCTGAAGCTTCGATGGAACGGCTGTGGCGGACCGGGGCATCTTCCGTCCGGATTTGGGGTAGTTGCCCACCGTACCCATGGCGGACTAGCATGGGAGGCACGATGGGGCTGCGCCGGCGGAATGAACGTCGGATGCTGCCTCGTGTCAGCTCACCACAAGTTCACCAGAGGTTTCCGATGCGTCACTACCGTTTCTTGATTCTTGCTGTGGTTCTTTGCAGTGTTTTCTGTGGAGGCGAGGCACCCGTGCTCGAGCCGGCTGCTGCCGAGCCGATTGTTCCGGCAGACGCCACCTTGGAGAAGGTGTTCACCCGTTCGGCTGATATCCAGGGCGGGTTAACGGAGGGTCCTGCCGTGGCCCCGGACGGGAGCATCTATTTCTCGGATATCCCATTCGGAACCGACAAGGGTCTGATCATGCGGTTCGACCCGAAGACGATGGAGACGACCGTGTTCGCTGAAGATAGCGGCAAGTCGAACGGCTTGACCTTTGATGCGGACGGCCATCTGTTGGCCGCAGAGGGGTCCGACTACGGGGGTCGGCGCGTTTCACGTTGGAACGTGGAAACCGGTGAGCGTACGACGGTCGCCGACAACTATCAGGGCAAGAAGTTCAACGCTCCCAATGATATCTGCCAGGACGGCAAGGGCCGAATCTATTTCAGCGATCCACGGTACCTCGGGTCCGAGCCGCGGGAGCTGGAGCATTTGGCCGTGTATCGTATCGATACCGACGGGACCGTGGTCGAGGTGACGCACGAGGTGGAGAAACCTAACGGGGTGGCGTTGAGTCCGGATGAAAAGACGCTCTATCTCGCCGATCACAACAACGGGAGTGAAAGCATCACCGACCCCGATGCGCCCAAGGGCGAACACGGCGCGATGAAGGTGTATGCGTTTCCACTGGGAGACGATGGGCTGGTCAACGGTCCGCGAAGAACGTTAGTGGACTTCGGCAAAGAGGCCGGTTGCGACGGGATGACCGTTGACGAGCAAGGGAATATCTACCTGACGGCGAGGAGCCTGAAGCGCCCGGGAGTGTTGATAATCAATCCCGAGGGCGACGAGGTTGGGTTTATTGCGACGGGGCCGGAGAACCAGACGGACCCGGACAACGCGCAGGGGTTGCCGAGCAACGTGGAGTTCGGGATGGGTGACGAGGCGAGCGTGCTGTACGTCACGATCGACTTGAGCTTGTATCGGGTGCGGCTGAATACGAAGGCGTATCACCGGCAGTACATGAAGTAGCGGTTTGCCGCTGGAAGCGGCTAGTCGGCCAGGGGCAGGGTAACCGTGCCGGCTGTTTCGACCGAGCGGAAGACAGCTTCGGTGAATTCCATGTACTTGACGCCGGCGGCGAAGGTCGTGTCCGCCGGCTTGCCGGTTTGGATGGCGTGGATGAAGTCCTGTTCGACCGTCCAGGGCTTGGCTTCGTTTTCGGGGATGGGCATTTCGCCCAGGGCATCGTCGCCGTTTTGCGCACCGTGGATCGTGTCGGTCGCCAGGTTGTATATCAAAGTGCCGTGGCTGCCGTAGGCTTCGACGAGCGGGTGGACACCCAGGCGCGCGACCCCTGAGAACAGAAAAGCCGCGGCGCCGCCGTTTTCCATTTGACCCGTGATGTAGACCGTGTCGGGCCTCTCGACCGGGGCCGATCCGGCACCCTCGCCAAGCGGGCGCTGCTTGGTGAACGTTTCGGCTTGGGCCGAAACCGTCTTCATGTAGCCGAACCAGCGGTGGATGGTCTCGACGACGATGCCCATGGCCAGGGCGTTGAGTCCTGAGTAGCGGGCGACCTGACGCCAGTGGAGCGGACTGCCCGGGTCGACGAGGTCGCCCGTCAGGAAGCGGGCGTGAACGTTGTAGATCTCGCCCAGGTAACCGTCACTGATCAGCCGCTTCATCACGTTGTGGCCCTTGAGGCCGAAGGGCGAGGGGCAGATTTGGGCCACGAGGCCCGTCTCTTCGGCCTTGGCGTGCATGGCCTTGGCCTCGGCAAGGTTCATGGCCATGCGCGCTTGCACGAAGGTGTGCTTGCCGGCGTCGAGCGATTCGAGAACAAACGGGCAGTGCTTGTAGGGCCAGGTGCCGATCATCACGGCGTCGAGATCGCCGCGCGCCATGAGGGCGTGCGGATCGGTCATGATTTCGGGACTCAGGCCGAACTCCGCCGCGATGGCGCAACCGGACTTCTCACTACGGTTGCAGATTGCGACGACCTCGGCGTCGTCGATCTTGGCGAGCCCGGGGAAGTGGCGCTGGCGAAAGATGTTGCCGGCGCCAATGATGCCGATACGGACTTTGTCGGGCATGAACGTTTCCTCGTGAATACTGAATCCCAGTGCTGATGGCTTGGCTCAACCAAGAAGAACAAGGGGGACGCGCCCGACTAGCAGAACCAGGCTGCCGACGTTCCACATCCATGGCTTCGACTGCTTGCGAAGGAAGGGCTGGGCTTGATCGAGAGGAATCTCGCCTCCCCGCTCACAAACGTCACACCATACCACGTACCGCTTCTTCAGCAGAAGGCCGAACAGCCACAGGACGTGTATATACCGGTAAACGAACCGGACGCTGAATGAACGGGGCCGGTCACAAACGGCGCAATGGCTCGACCCCGGAGAGCCGAGCACAACGTTGTTTGTCCCCAAACCGAAGATCATCATCGAACAGGGCGCCGAGGGCGCTTTTCACAGTCAGAGTGCCGGCCAACTGGCGGCTCCATTCGAGATCAAGCGTGGTCGGGCACACCCCACGGTGCACGGTACTGCTTGGTCAGCAGCGCGTTGGCCTCGGGGTCGTTCTTGACCTGCTCCGTCGCGGGGTCGAAGTGCAACACGCGACCGACGCGATAGGCCGTCTCGCCGAGGTGGATCAAGCCGCAAGAAAGATGGGCCTCCTCTGCCGGCGTGATGGGCTGTTTGCGGCTTTGCATGGATTCGATGAAGTTGCCTAGGTGCAGCTCCGTGGGTGGCGGCAGGCCGTCGGGCCCCATGCTCGGTCCAGGGGTCTCCTTCTTGCCGAGATACACGCGCAGATGCTGGCGGCGCGAGAAGATCATGTAGCCCTCGGTTCCGTAGAAGGCGTTGCCGCTGTCGAAGCCGTGCATGCCGTAGGGCGTCCAGAGACGGTCTTCGTAGAGGAGTACCTTCCCCTCGGGGTAGTGGTAGGCGATCATCATGTTGTCGGGAAACTCTCGCTCCCCTTCGAGATCAACCGTGCTGCCGTGGGCGGTGATGCGGACCGGGTGCGTCTTGACGCCGAGAGCCCAGCGGGCGATGTCGATGTCGTGGGCGCCGTCGTCGCCGAGATCGCCGTTGCCGTAGTCGCGATAAGGGCGCCAAGTGCGATGAAAACGGTTGGGATTGAAGAGCCGCCTAGGGGCCGGGCCGAGCCACATCTCGTAGTCCACGCCCGGCGGTGGTGCACTGTCTGGCTTCGGCTGGAGGGGCTGGATGCGCTGGATGTTCCAGGCCTTCGTCATCTTGATCTCGCCGAGAAGGCCGGAGGCGAGGATCTCCGCTGCTTTTTCCGTCGCCTTGCTGGAGCGGGTCTGCCCGCCGTGCTGCACGATGCGATTGTGCTTCTTCGCCGCCTCAATGAGGAGGCGGCCTTCTTGGAAGACATGGCTGGCTGGTTTTTCGATGTAGAGGTCCTTACCGGCAGCGAGAGCGGGAAGAGCCATCGGCACGTGCCAGTGATGAGGCGTCGCGAGGACGAGTCCGTCGATGGACTTGTCGTCGAGTAGGTGGCGGAAGTCGGCGACAAGTTTGGGGAGGGCTCCGCCGAACTCTCGAACCGTTTGAGCGGCGCGTTCAAGGACGCTTTGATCCACGTCGCAGAGCGCCGAGATTCGCGTGTCGGAGCGCTTCGCGAGGTACCGTGCGAGGGTGTTTCCCCGTCCATTCACGCCAACGACCGCGATGGTCACCTTTTCATTCGGGGAAGCGGAGCTGGTGCGGATGGCAAGGCTGGTCGCGGCTGCCCCGAGGGTTGTTGAGAAGAGCTTCCTACGGCTTACGGCGTTCATTGCGTCTATCTCCTTGGAATCGTTGTTTGCCTGTCGTTGTTAAGGTTAGCGTGCCGATGGACAGGTTGCTGACGCGCGCGGCACGGAAGCAGCGCTTTTTAGACCGGGTCAGGGACGTTCCATGGTGCTCGGTATTCCTTCGTCAGCAATGCATCGGCTTTGGCATTGTTACGGAACTTTTCGGCCTGGGGGTCGAAGTGCAGCACCTCGCCGACGCGGTAGCCGATCTCGCCCAAGTGAACGAGGCCACAGCTTAGATGGGCGGTGAGGGCCGGGGCGTTCGTCGGTTTTCGCGACTTCACCGAATCGACGAAGTTGTCCATGTGCTCGGGGTGGCCGCCGGGGCCGCCAATGATGCCGGGGCCCTTCTCTTCTTTCTTGCCTAGATAGACCTGGAAATAGCCGCGGCGCGAGAAGATCATGTAGCCCTCGGTACCGTAGAAAGCGTTGCCGCTGTCGAAGCCGTGGAGGCCGTAGGGCGTGAAGCCACGATCTTCGTAGAGCAGGACTTTACCTTCTTCGTAGTGGTAGGCGACCATCATGTTGTCGGGGAAGTCCCGTTCGCCTTCCAGGTGGATGCGGCTGCCGTGGGCGGTGATGCGCACGGGGTGGGTTTCGACGCCAAGGCCAAAACGTGCCATATCGAGGTCGTGGATGCCGTCACCGCCGATGTCGCCGTTGCCGAACTCGCGATACCAGTTCCAGTTGCCGTGGAAACGATTTTCGTTGAAGTCGCGCTCTCCCGCCGGGCCCAGCCAGAGGTCGTAGTTGACGCCTCGCGGGGGTGTCGCATCGCTGACCGGTTTGCGGTGGTTGTGATTCTGGACGTTCCAGGCCTTGCTCATCTTGACTTCGCCGATGATGCCTTGCTTCAACAGCTCACCGGCTTTCTTGGTGACTTCGCTTGACCTCATCTGAGTGCCGTGCTGGAAAATGCGGTCGTATTTGTTGGCGGCCTCGACCATCAGCCGCCCCTCGCGGAAGACGTGGCTGGCGGGTTTTTCACAGTAAACGTCCTTGCCCGCTTGCATTACGCGGACGGCGATGGGTGCATGCCAGTGGTGAGGGGTGGCGACGACGACGGCGTCGACGGAGTCGTCGTTGAGCAGATTGCGGAAGTCCTCGACGAGTTTGGGTGTGAACCCTTTTGCGCGGTTGATCTCCTGTCCGGCACGTTCGGCGATTGCCTGGTCGATATCGCAAATGGCTGTGATCCGGACGTCGTCTCGTCTCAATAGGCGCTTGACGTGGCCGCCTCCCATGCCGCGCACGCCGACGACAGAGACACCAAGTTGGGCGTTCGGGGAGGCTGAGGAGGTTCGGATTGCGACGGTGGCGGAGGCCGCGAGGGCCGTGGCGGTGCCGGTGAAGCGGGAGAGGAATTCGCGTCGGGGTATGGGCTTCATGGGATGGACTCCCTTTCGGTCCTATGGTGCCGGCTGCCGCGCCGGGCATGGAATGCCGCGCCCCTACATTCTAGACGAGACTTTCGTTACACGTTGACGCCGCAGGCTTGCAGAAGCGTTTGGTGTACGGCCAGGTCGTGCTCTGGTGTAAAGAACTCCACGGGGCGGCGCTCTCGAATCGCTTGGGCCAGGTCGTCGAGGTCAGGCAAATAGCGCGGCGACGGTCCGACATCCACTTGGTGCACGCCGGCGCTGTATTCACCATGCGGCTTGCTCAGGGCTAGCTGGACCTTCGGCCGATCGGGATCGTTGATTTGAATCGATCCGTGTTCACCGTAGATGTGAAAGTAGCGGTCGCCGTTCTTGGTGTTGCTGCGGAGGATCGCAAGTTCAGGATCGAACTCAAAACTCGCCTGGACGTCGTCTTCCAGCCCGTCGTCGGGTGGATCGCTGTGGCGAAGTGTCGGAGTGACGCGGACGGGCTTGCCCAGGAGCCAGACGAGCGGATCGATCATGTGGCAGCAAATCTCGAACATCTGTCCGCCGGGGTAGCGATTCAACCGGCTCCGGCCTTCCGGACTTAGTCTGTCGTTCATCTGGCAGATGACCGAGCGGACCGGGCCGAGCCAGCCTTCTTGGATCGCACGTTGAGCGAGCCGAAACGCGGCGTTGTAGCGAAAGACGTAGCCCATCTGGACGAGAAGGTGACGCCGTTCGGATTCTTGGTAGACCTTTCTCAAGAGCCCCAGATTCATGCCGGGTGGTTTGTCGATCTTGGTGTGCTTACCGGCTTCGATCGAGAGTAGTGAGTAGTAGAGCGCCTCGAGCGGATCGGTCTCGATGCAGATCATCTGAATCGACTTGTCGGCGAGTAGATCATGGACGTCTACCCATTTCACGTCCTTCCATCGAGGGTCGCTGCGTGCCTTGGCGAGGAGGTCGGGGTGAGGTTCGGCGGCGGCGATGAAGGTGTAGTTCGCGGACTGGCGGATAGCCTCGAGATGCCCTCGGGCGTGGGAGTGGGCGGTTCCGATGATGCCTGCGCCTACGGGATCGCTCATGGTGGATTTGTCCTCTCGGACACTATTGCACAAGAGGTGCGCAGTGGCGCGCGTGGCGATGGAAGGTCACCGGGACCGATCGGCGGGTTCGCCGCCAGGTGGCGTGGGGCGATACACCTCGAATGCAACGGTTCCCAAGCGTTCCCGGAACTCGGTCGTCTTTTCGATTCGCCCTTCTGTGAGCCACTTGTCGATTAGCTTCCGTCCCGCGGGGAAAACCGTTTTCTGGCTGCCGCGGACAACGAACCGGCTCTTGGGATCCGCCAGCACTTTGCTCATGCGTTGGTTTCTTTGGGCGGGCGACTCGGTTCCCATGTATTGGCCGGAGAGGTCCTCCCAGCGGATGTCGTACGGCTCCCCGAGGAAGGCCAGCGTGTTGCTGATTCCCCAGTCGAGCAGGTGGTACGTGTGCTGCGGGCGATCGCGCATGTAGGGAACCAGTTCGTAGACGGCATCGGTGAAGTTCCCGGCGCCGCCGGTGTGGGCGTAGCCAGCCAGGTAGCGTGCGTTCAGAGACAGGTTCGAGAGCAGGGCGGCCGCGATAACGAGAGGGAAGACCCCTCGCAGCTTCAGCTTTTCGGTCGTTGCCGCCAACGACACAGCGACTAAAAGGAGTGGGAACGGATAGATCATCATGACGTGGTGGGAGCCACCCCCTCCTGCACGAAAAGGGAACATTAGCAGATAGATACCCAGTGACAGGGCGAGAGGGAAGAGCACTGCTCGGCGGTGACGGGTACGGAGTGTGATCGGAAGGAGCAGCAAGGACACCACCATGAGCGGCCAGCTCAGTGTCGAGCGGGCCTGTCCTAGCATCTTGAGGGCGCTTGCGACTTGAGGCAGTGCGATGTCCTCGGGCGGTTGTGCCTCCTCGAAATCGTCTCGGACGATCAGCCAGAGCACGACGCTGCCGTCGAGAGTACCGCGAGCCGTCGAGAGCTTATCAGGACGGTACTCGAAGTTCCAGTTTTCCGAGGCCGTCTGTCCCTCCTTGTTGATATTGAATATCCAGAACGGCATGGAGCCAAGTAGAAACGCGAGGACGCCGATCGCGGCGTTGCGATAGCTGAAGCGCTCCAGGGTCGGCCGCGGGAAAAGAACCAGGACGCAGAGTGCCAAGGGCAGCAGAATCCACACGAACGTTGCCTTGTCCCACACGGCCAGGCCGAACACAAACATGCCGGCGATCCAGAGCGCTAGGCGTCCGCTCACGAGCCAACCGGAGATGAATGCGAGGCCGGCCATCTTCAGGAACTGCATCAAGGCGACCGGGCCCCAGTCGATGCGGATGGTGTGGATGAAACTCGGATCCGTTGCCAGCAGCAGAGTGGCCGCCACTGCGACCGCGGTGGAGTAATGCCGGCGTAGGAACACCAGCGTGAAGCACAGCGTTCCCATCCCGAGTAGGAGAGCTGAACCCCGCACGGTTGCCACGGTGGGTGGGCAGACGGCAAAGGCAACCTTCATCAGCAGCGCCTTCAACGCTCCTGCGTAGGAGACGATCATCATGGGGAGTTCCGTGCCCGCTACCGTCCAGGAATAGAGAGGGGATTCGAAGTCAAACGGTTCGAGAACGGGGATGAAATAGAGCTCGTCTTGATAGGGGCCGGGGAGGGCGAGCCAGGGAAACGAGCACAGGGCAAACAGCAACAAGCCCGCGAGGAGCCAGAGCTGTTCGTGTCGGTTCAGGTGGAGCATCCGTTGGGGTTCGATGGAGTCTCTATGGTAAACGAGGGCGCGGGAGTTGGAGTGGTTGTGACGACGCGTTGGGGTGCTGCTTGGCGGACCTGGCGGGGTGCGATAATGGGTCTCTTCGCGAATGGGTTCGAGAAAACCGATTACCTACGCTGATGCCGGCGTCAACATCAGCGAGTCTGACCGTGCGACCGCAAGCATCAAGCGCCTGGTGCGGCACACCTTCAACGAGAGGGTGCTGGCGGGCGTCGGCTCTTTCGGCGCGATGTATGACATTGGCCGGCTTGGGCTGCGGAAACCGGTGTTGGTCAGCTCGGCCGATGGGGTTGGCACGAAGCTGAAGGTGGCCGTGGCTTTGAATGTCCACGACACGATCGGCCAGGACCTAGTGAATCATTGCGTCAACGACATCGCCGTCCAGGGCGCGCGGCCGCTGTTTTTCCTAGACTATTTCTCGGTTGGAACGCTCGATGCGAAAGTGGCGGCGGAGGTTGTGAGAGGTCTGAGCCGGGCCTGCCGGGAGAACGGCTGTGCCCTGATTGGTGGCGAGACGGCGGAGATGCCGGGGCTTTATCAGCCCGGGGATTATGACTTGGCGGGCTTTATTGTTGGTTTAGCAGAGGGCTCACAACTGCTTGGATCCGCAAGAGTTAGGGCGGACGATCTGCTCGTTGGGTTGGCGTCGAACGGGTTGCACACGAACGGCTATTCGTTGGCGCGAAGGTTGCTGTTTGATGTGGAGGGGTTGAAGCCGAGTGAGCGGGTGCCGGTTCTCAAGCGGAGCGTCGGCCGGGAGCTGCTACGAGTCCACAGAAGCTATCTGAGGCCGCTGCAGGCGCTACTGGAGCAGCGGGTCATCCACGCGGCGGCGCATATTACCGGCGGGGGGATCACGGAGAATGTGCCTCGCATGTTGCCGAGAGGGCTGGCCGCCACGGTGCGTCAAGGCTCTTGGCCGGTTCAGCCGATCTTCCGCTACCTGCAAAAGCTAGGCGCGCTTAATGAGGCGGAGTCGTATCGCACGTTCAACATGGGTCTCGGGTTGATTGCGGCGGTTCCGGCGCGTGCGCGACGTCGGGTCGAGGCGGCACTCGAGGATTTGGGAGAGACGGCGTATTGGGTTGGCGAGGTCACCAAGGGACGCCGGCGAGTAATCTACGAGTGAAAAAGCTAGGGATTCTGCTGTCCGGCCGAGGGTCGAACTTCGAAGCGATTGCGAACAGCATTGATGCGAAGAAGATCGACGCGGAGATCGCGGTCGTGATCAGCAACAAGCCGAATGCATTGGGGCTGGAGCGCGCGCGCAAGCGTGACATTCCGGCAGTGTGCATTCCGTCGAAGGGCTTGCAGCGTGAAGAGTACGACCGGCAGTTGGTTGCGCTGCTGAGGGAGAAGAAGGTGGACCTGGTTTGCCTAGCCGGGTTCATGCGGCTAGTGAGCGCGTACTTCGTCAAGGAGTTTCGGCACCGGATTCTGAACGTGCATCCCTCGCTGCTGCCCGCGTTTCCAGGCTTGGAAGGCCAGAAGCAGGCGCTTGACTACGGTGTGAAGTTCACGGGGTGCACGGTGCATTTCGTCGACGAGCATTTGGATGCCGGCCCGATCATCAAGCAGGCAGCGGTGCCGGTAAGCGACGACGACACGGAAGAGACGCTGTCGATCCGGATTCTCAAAGAGGAGCACCGCATCTATACGGAAGCGATCAATCTTGTGTTGAATGGGAAGTTTCGCATCGCGGAACGGCGGGTTCTGCTCAAGCAGTAGCCCGGTGTTTGCGTGGGTTTTCATGACTCCGACCATTGACGAGCAACTCGAATACCTGAGGAAGGGCTTCGCGGAGATCATCCGCGAAGAGGAGCTGAAGACGCGCCTGGTTGAGGCGGCGAAGCAGGGGCGTCCGCTGCGCGTGAAGGCCGGGTTCGACCCGACAGCGCCCGACCTGCATCTCGGTCACACTGTGGTGCTCCGTAAGCTCAAGCACTTTCAAGACCTCGGGCACACGGTCGTCTTTCTGATCGGGGATGGTACGGCGTTGATCGGTGACCCCTCGGGCCGAAACGCTACGCGGCCTACTATCACCAAGGATGAGATTCTCGCGAACGCGGAGACCTACAAAGAACAGGTGTTTCGGATCTTAGATGAGGAGAAGACGGAGATCCGGTTCAACAGCGAGTGGCTGCTACCGCTGAGCTTCGAGGATCTCGTCGGGCTGTGTTCGCACTACACCGTGGCACGGATTCTCGAGCGAGACGACTTCAGCAAGCGTTTCCAATCGCAACACCCGATCCTGATCCATGAGTTCTTGTACCCGCTGACACAGGCGTATGACTCGGTGGTGCTCGAAGCGGACGTCGAGTTGGGGGGCACGGACCAGAAGTTCAATCTGCTAGTGGCGCGGGAGATCCAGCGGGATTACGGGCAGCCGCCGGAGATCATTGCGATGACGGGGTTGCTCGAAGGGCTGGACGGCGTGCAGAAGATGTCGAAGTCGCTGGGAAACTACATCGGCATGACCGAGCCGGCCGAGGTGATGTACCGCAAGGTGATGCAGATCAGCGATGAGCTGATGTACCGATACTACGAGTTGCTCACCGACGTGAGTCTGCGCGACATCGATGTGTTGCGCGAGAGGATTCAGCGAGGTGACGAGCACCCGATGAAGGCCAAGATGGAGTTGGCGCTGCAGATCGTGACGGATTTTCACTCGGGCGAAGCGGCCAAAGAGGCGGCGGATGTTTTTCGGCGCGTCGTCCAGCAGGGAGAGGTGCCGGAGGATATGCCGGTGTTCGACCTACCGGTGGCGATGCGGCACGAACCGGCGATCCGGGTTGACAAGCTGCTGCGGGAGATCGGGCTCTGCCAGTCGGGTGCGGCAGCGAATCGGAAGTTGAAGGAAGGCGCGGTGTCCATCAACGGAACGAAGCATCGCGAGATGAGTTTGGCGTTGGATTCCACGGTGGCGGAGCTGGTTGTTCAGGTGGGGAAGAAGTGGGCCAAGGTGAAGGTATGACGGCGAGAAACAGAGTGGGAAAGGCTCTTGGGCGGCTGGCGGTGTTGGTGGGTGCAGTCGTGCTGACGGTTGGATCTCTGGTGGCCGAGGTGCGGATCGTGATCGACGAAGCGATGCCGCCGCCGGCTTGGGTGCTGGCGGAGAGAGAACTGCTCGAAGCCAACGCGCGCGGCGCCGAAGCCTTCTTCCATCGCTACTTGGACGACCGAGGGTACCTGCTGTGCGTCGAGCGTTGGGGAGGGAACGACGGCCCCGATGACGCGATGGAGACCTTCAACAACTGGACTCTGGCCTACGCGCTGGGAGCGTCGGAATCATTGTTGACGCTCTACAAGCGCGCGTGGGAGGGACACATTCTCCAATACACCGAGGTCAAGGCTGCCGGCATCGAAATGGCCGAGGACGGAATGTACTGGCGGGAGTTCGTTACCGCATTTGACTGGGAGCACAATGGCGAAGGGCTGGCGGCGTTCCACTTCTACGGATTAGGCAAGCCGGACGACCCGATGTATCGGAGGCGTGTTCGGCGGTTTACGAGTTTCTACAACGGAGAAGATGAGTTCGCCAGGAACTACGATTCCGAACACAAGATCATTCGTAGCCTGCACAACGGGAGCCGCGGACCGAAATTGAGTCCGGCGAGTGAGGAGGACTGGGGCGGCTTGGCGGTCGAAGGGCGGCCGGAACGCCAAGAGCGGTACTCGACGGCGGCCAACATTCGCGGCGACCACCCTCTCAATCTCTGCTCGGCGACGCTCGGCACGAACGCCTATATGCTGACGCATGAACCTAAGTACCGGAACTGGGTTTTGGAGTACGTTTCGGCATGGCGGGACCGGATACTCCAGAACAAGGGCAACATCCCGACGAACATCGGGCTGGACGGGACCATCGGCGGCGAATGGGACGGGAAGTGGTACGGCGGGACGTTCGGTTGGAACTTTTGGCCCCAAAGCGCCAGCCGCAACTACTATATTCGCGGGCCGAGGGTTGCTCTAGGACAAGCGTTGATGTTGACGGGTGACCAGGGCTTTGTGGAGCCGCTCCGGCGGCAGATTGACAACCTGTACGCGGCGAAGAAGATGGAAAACGGGCGCATCCTCTTGCCTAACAAGCACGGCGACAACGGATGGTATGGCTATCGCCGCGGCGAACATTTCGATGTTCAGCGGGACATTTATCTGTGGTCGATGCGCCCGGCTGACATGGAACGGATCAAAGGCGACCCTTGGATTTCGTATCTCGATGGACGGAATTCGGGGTACCCGTTGAAGGCGCTGCAAGCTGAGCTCGCGCGTGTTCGGGGAAGGGTGAAAGGCCTGCGGGAGGACCAGAGCACGCCTGATTCGAGGGGCTCGGACTCCGCGCAGCGGTTCAATCCTGTCGCAACCACGGCCCTTGTGAATCTGACTCTGGGCGGGAACAGTCCGGGGAGTGCTGGTAGCGTCTTACACAGCCGACTGCGTTATTTCGATCCGGACCAGCGCCGGGCGGGACTTCCGGAGGATGTGGCCGCTTTGGTCAGCAAAATCACGCCTGCGGGCGTTGTTGTGACCCTCGTCAACACAAGCCAGACCGCGGCGCGGCGAGTGACCGTGCAGGCCGGCGCTTACGGGGAGCATCACTTTCAACAGGTCGACCAGGATGGGCAATCCGTCCCGGTTGACGATACGCACATCGAAGTGCTGCTCGATGCAGGTGCAGGGGCCACTCTAACGCTTGCGATCGAGCGGTACAGACATCCACCTACGCTGGCTTTTCCGTGGGGTCGCGAGTAGCGCGCTGGGCTGCGTTCATAGCGCGAAGTAGTTGACGCCAAGGTTTGGCCCGGCGTCCTCCCTTGCTGTCGTAGGACAGATCAGCCGCGTTATCACTGGTTTACAACGTGGTTGACGGTGTCACCCGTGCTGTCCGCGCACGCTGTCGGCCGCCCGAACAGTAGTGCCTTCAGAGGAGTCACAGAAAAACAAGTTTTTTAACTCCCCTGTTATCAGTTACTTCTCTTTTTGTGGTGGCCGGTAAGTGAAGGGACGGGTGTTAGTCTGATGGCGTAAGAGAGAGCGTGGCACCACACCGCAGGAAGCACGGTGACAAGGGTGTGGGCGCGGCGAGACGGAATGGCTAAGACAACTTCACCAACGACAACTCGGCGGAAAGCAACGGGTCGAGTCAAAGCTGGTAGGCCGAGTAGGCGTACCACGGCGATGGCGGGCGATAGCCCTGCTGTATCAGCCGAAGGCGGGGATCAGCCGCATGACGCCGAGCGCACTGGGCCGGAGTCGGTTGGACAGCTCCCACGACGCGGCGCACGGACTGAAGTAGTCGAGTTTCCTGGCGATGGCGAGGTAGCATCGAAGGACGATCGTGCCGCCACACGGAAAGAGCTGATCCAAACGGCATTCGAGAAGGTTGTAGAGTTGCTTCAAACGGATGGCAACGTAAGCCAGGCAACGATCAACTCACTGGTACAGCTTCTGAAACTGGAAAGGGAACTGATTGAGCAAGAGCCTCCGCACGAGATTAGGGTCGTATGGCAGGAAACGGACGGGGAGTTCTCAAGCGATGGTTAGGGTATGAGCCACTACCTTCTCAAAAGGTCTTTCATGACAGCGAGGCAAGATTCAAGGTAAGTGGGGTATCCATTTGACTCAGGTGACCACAACATACTGTGGTTGGCCATTGGCGGCCCCCGGAAAGGCTTGCCGATAGCACCACGTTTCCAAGCCTGCGATGGCCATGGCGCGTGCGTAATCCTTGATCGGCCCGAAACGCAGCCTCGTGGCCCAATTGCCTGCAGACCGGCGTCTGGCGCCCCAGGGTGCATTCTGGGTGCAGTGTGCTGGCGTCCATGGATCGACCAAACCACAACGCCTAGGGGCTACCTGAGTCAAGTGGATACCCCATTTCAAGGTATTCTCCGGGCCGGTGGGCTCGGGAAAGACAATGGCCTTATGCCAGGAAGTCGTCAGATACACTTACCAAAACAAGGGAAGGACGGGGTTGGTGGGTGCCCCAACATACCCCATGCTACGGGACGCGACGGTTGCGAGCCTGTGCGAACTACTGGACTACGTCAAGATAGCCTTTGAGATGAATAAGTCAACGAACACGATGACGATACCGGAAGTTGGGTCCCGAATCCTCTTCCGATCGCTCGACGAGTACGAGAGGCTGCGCGGAACCAGCTTGGCGTGGTTTGGGGTCGACGAGCTGACCTATGTGCCTGAGCAGGCGTGGTTACGGCTCGAGGCGCGACTGCGCGACCCTAAGGCGGACCTGTTGGGTGGCTTCGGAGTAGGGACGCCAAACGGATTTGACTGGGTCTATCGACGATTTCGGGCCGATCCGGTGAAAGGGTCCGAGCTGATCGAGGCGAAACCGTTCGAGAACAGGCATGTGCTCGACCGAACTCCCGATTACTACGAGAGGCTGCAAGCCAGCTATGACGAACAGTTCTACAGACAGGAAGTGCTCGGGGAATTCGTCAACACACGGTCCGGGCAAGTGTACTACGGCTTTCAGCGAAAAGAGCACGTCGGACAGTTTGAGCTTCAAAACGATGCTCCGCTGCTGTGGACGTGGGATTTCAACCTGCATCCGATGTGCTCGCTGATTTGCCAACAAAAGGACGACGCGGTGTATGTTCTGGACGAGATCGTTCTGGACTCGTCGTCCACTCCGGAGGTCTGTGACGAGTTTCTGGTCCGTTACGGAGAGCACTCGGCCGGCTTGCAGGTGTACGGGGATGCTACAGCGAAGAGTAGGCAGACTTCTTCCGGGCTGTCGGATCACCATATCATTCGAGACTTCATAACGACGAATCGACGGCTCAAAGGGAAGTTTATGTTCGGCAGTTCGAATCCGGCGGTGCGGGACCGGGTGAACACCGTCAACGCGCGACTACGGAACGCGAGCGGCGAGCGGAGATTGGCGATCGACGAGAAGTGCAAGGAGTTGATCCAGGACCTGGAGCAGGTTTGTTACAAGCCGGGAAGCTCGCAGCTTGACAAAGACAGTGATTCGCGAAGGACGCACCTGTCGGACGCGTTGGGTTACCTGCTGTGGCAGGAGTTTCGGCCGTTGCCGCGTATGGGTGAGCAGAAGCACCGACTTGTTTGAGGCGGCCTGGAACATGTGTGGCGATTGTGGCTGGAGGATGATGTGATCGACCTACTGGACAAAGTGCACCCGGAACACCGCGACCGGGCGGAGATGTGGCAACGGTACTGGGACTTCTACGTCGGCGGGGAGCAGCTTCGCCGCAACGCGAGCCAGTATCTTGTTCGTCGACAGAAAGAGCCGAGTGACGTTTACTCAGAGCGCCTAGCCAGAGTCTTTTACGAGAACTACCTCGGCTCGTGCATCGATTGGTACTCGGCCACGCTGTTTCGACGGCAGCCGGGTATTTCGCTGAGGAGCAAGACGGAGAGCACTCAGAGATTCTATTCACGGTTTCTCGACGATCGGGGTATGCACTTGACTCCCGACTGGTGAATTGGAAGGTCGACGATACCGGGGAGTACGATTGGATCGTTCTCAAGACCGCCAGAACCTACCAGGAAGAGTTTGCCGGGCATGATGTGGTGACAGAGCGGCGCTGGGCCGTGTACGACCGGGAGCAGTTTCGGATCTACGTGCATAGAAGTCAAGAGGCGGACGGCGGGGCGGCGTCCGATGCGGGGCCTGGCGATGAGGGCGTGGAGTTAGTAGACGAGGGTCGGCATTCACTGGCGGATGCGAAGCGTGTTCCGCTCTTGAGGATGGCGGTCACTGACGGGCTTTGGCTGGCGAACAAGGCCGTGTTGTTGCAGCAAGAACACTTCAACAAGTCAAACGCACTGTCATGGGCCCTGCATATGGGGCTGTTTGCCATGCCGGTCGTCTACTCGGAGCGCGACTGGCAGCAGATTGTGGGAGAGGCCTATTACATCCAGCTCGGTCCGGATGATCGGTTTGGCTGGACGGAGCCCGAGGGGCATGTGTTTCAGATCGCGGCGGACAATCTGGACCGTCTAAAGGACGAGATCTACCGAGTCTGCTATCTGATGACGCAGGCCGGGGGCAGGGAAGCGCGGCATCTGGGCCAGTCGGGTGACAGCAAGCGGCGAGACTTCGCGGTAACACACGAGGTGCTGCGGGCGTACGGCGGGCTTGTGAAGGAGTTCCTGCGGAAGATTATCGATATCGTGGCGCTGGCTCGACGGGACGAAGTGCGGACGGAAGTGACGGGCATGGACCAGTTCGACGTGCCCGACTTCGCCCAGGAGCTGGATAACGCTCTGCGGCTTCAGCAGGCGGGCATTCGGTCGAAGCGGTTTGAGACCGAGGTACAAAAACGGGTGGCGCTTCAGTATCTAGACGGCGCCAGTCAGGAAACCAAGCGCGAGGTGATTCGGGAGATCGAGGCACAGTAGCGCGCACAGTCAAGCGGTGTGCTGGTAAGCGCCGGGCCGCCCCTAAAACAGGGGTGGCGGCCCGGCGCTTTTTTTTTTTGGTGAAACGGTATGGGATTGGAAAAACTTGCGTTGGAAGCACTGAAGGGGTCGAGCGGCCCGGATGATCTCGAGCCGGTGGTCCGTAAGGTCATCAGCGAATACATGCGCCGGGCGTCAGAGCAAGAGGAGCCGGCTTTGAAGGCCAAGTTGTCGGAGGAGCGCTCGCGCCGGGAGAAGCTCGAAGGCATGCTGAGCGGGCTGAAGGAAGAGAATCGGCAAACGCGCCAGCGGGCGGAGCAGGCGGAACGGTTTTCGAGAGTACGCGACAGCCTCCGTGACATGGGAGTGCAGAAGACGGACCTGGCCTTTCGGCTGGTGAAGGATGAGATCTTTCGAGGCGAGGACGGAGAACTGTACGCGGAGAGTGGGGGAGGCCGGGTTCCTTACCAGGAGCATTTGGCGAGCTTCATCTCGGAGAACCCCGAGTTCCTACCGCCGCGGATTTCCGGTGGCTCTGGAGCGGCCGGCGGAAGCGGCAGTGATCTGACCTCCGCCGGATTTGATCTGGATCGGATACGGCCCGGAATGAAACAGGAAGAGTTGGCCCAGGCGTGGAAAGAGGTTGCTCGCCTGGCTGGTCAGGGTTCCGAGAACCGCTAGCGCGGCAATCGGGCCCATGCGGGTACAACCTCGGATTGCAAGAAGGAAGTAAGGAGGAAGTTGAATGGCCGCAATTACATCGGCAAATATCGCGCAAGCGATTGTGAAGTTAGTGGCAGCCGATGCGCTGCCCACATTGATGGGAAATCTCGTCATGGGCAACCTGGTGAACCGGAACTATGAACCGGTTCTGGGACAAGCCGGTGACACGGTGAACATCCCAATCGTTCCGAGCATGGTGGCAAACAATATCGCCGAAGGCGGTACGGTTACCACTCAGAACCCCAGCCTGGGTAATGCGCAGATCGTCTTGAACACGCACGCGGAGGCCACGTTCCAGATTCCGGACGTGACCAAAGTTCTGGCGGTTCCGGACCTGCTACGGATCTACATGGAGCCGGCGGTGATCGCTATCGCCGAAAAGATCGAAACTGATCTGCTCAACCTTTACGCCTCGTTCACGTCGAACCCGACTCTGGGTACACCGGGTACGGCGCTGACCGAGGCCGTGATTGATACGGGCGAGACGACGCTCTTTCAGGCGAAGCTGCCGCAGAGCCAACCGAAGCACTTGATTGTTGATCCGGATGGCTATTCGGCGCTGCGCCAAATTCCGCGGTTCAGCGAGTTTCAAACCGCGGGTGAGGCGGGTGTGAACGCGCTGATCAGTGGAGTGGTCGGCCGGTTGAAGGACTTCTTCGTCTTCCGGTCGCAATTCATTCCCAAAACGGGCAGTTCGCCGGTTACCACGCACAACGTCGCTTTCGGACGGGATGCGATTGGGCTTGTGATTCGCCGTCTGCCGCAACCGTTGCCGGGTACCGGCGCGATCGCGGAGTACGCCGAGTTGGGAAACTTCGGCATGCGGGTGGTTATGAGCTACCAGCCGAACACGCTGGCTCAGCAGTTCACGGTCGACGTGCTGTACGGCGCGGCTGTGATTCGCAACGAGTTCGGTATTCAAGTCGAGTCGTAGGAACAGGCGGCCCCGCTCCTCGCGGAGGGGTGGGGCCGGTCTGACTACGTTCAGGTGGAGATATGGATCTGAAAGCTTACTACAAGAAGATTCGGGACGTGGAAGCAGCGATTGACGAGGAGTTCCCGATCGTCAAAAGCCTGGCCCAGGAAGTGGGAGGGCCTGGCGGACGGTTGACAGAGGTGTCACGTGCCGTGGCGGCGCGCATGATCACGGACGGTTTGGCCGAGTTAGCGACGGCCAAGGAAGGACGGGAGTTGCGGGCTCGGGCCGAGGAAGCACGGAAGGCGGAGCAGGAGCGGCGAGAGGCCGAGCGCATTCAGTTCGCGATTCTCTCAGAGGCGGATCTTCGATCTCTACAAGGGTCGGGCAAAGGGAGCCGCAAGGCATAAAAGGGGCGTCTGATGTCTTTGTTTACGGACCAGTTCATCTCGGAAGTTCCGGATCTGACGGCTTACGAGTCGAATCTACCGGAAATCGCCGCCGCGGAAGGAATCGATCTGAACTCGAAGTTGCGATTGGCGCACACGGAAGTGGGAGCGCAGCTGGAAGCAGCGAGCCGGAGCCCCGGAAACATCTACTTTGCCAATGGGGCGGGGTGGCAGTCGAGCGGAGCGGAGTCGAATCCGTCGCGGTTCGAGTTGAGCCAAGTGGTGGTGACGCCGCCCTTAAAACTTGTTCACACGTTTCAAACGCTGGCGATCGTCTATCGGGATGCGTACAACCGCAAGCTGAACGACAAGTACCTGCCGAAGTGGCGCGAGTACAAAGAACTAGCTCGTTGGGCGTGGGACCTGCTGTTGCAGACGGGTATTGGGATTACATCGAGCCCGTTGGCACGGCCGGAGGCGCCGGTCCTGGATTGGGTGTCATCCAGCTTGGATGCGGCGGCGTGGTACGTGAGGATGACGTGGGTGGGCTCGGGAGCAGTTGAAAGCGCGGGGAGTGTGCAACAGGCGATCGGGGTTCCGAGTAGCAATGCCCTGCGCGTAACGCCGCCAATGGCGCCGGGGTCAGTCACCGGCTGGAACGTGTACGTGGGCGAATCGACCGCGGAATTGACAAAGCAGAACAATGAGCCACTCGACACGGGTACAGCTTGGGCTATGCCCGGGTCGGGCCTTGCTAGTGGGATGCCGCTGGCCAGCGGGCAGGAGCCGGGTGCGTTCAAGACGGTCCCGCGGTTCTTGCAAAGAGGTTGAGCGTGAAGACGGCTGAGTTGAGGACGATGGCGGAGCGAAGGAGAAGACTGTGGCGAGTCTCTGTTTAGCGGCACTGGATAAGCTGCGCGAGGTTCTACTTGCGAGTGACGGTGCGAATGCGACGCTGACGGCGATCGGCGCGAGCAACATGGTTCATTTGCCTGCACTCACGAATCAGAACGTTCTGATTCAGAACGTCCCGGCCAAGCTCGCGGACGAGAACAATGCGACGGTCTATCCGTCGGTATATCTCTACTGCGACCGGATGGAGAACGTTTTGCTGGAGAAGTTTACGAAGTTCTCGGGCCCGATCTTTGTCGTTGCCGATGTGCGCGTGAGTGGCGAACGGATCGAGGGGCTGGATGAGGAGCTCGCCCGCTACGTCGAGGCGGTGAGGGCGGTGCTTGGGGCAAGTCAGGGCCAGTGGACGGACAACTTGACGTACAGCGGAGCCTACAACGTTCGGTTCCGCGAAGTCGAGGCAGGCGGTAGGAACTTCATCCAGACCTCTCAGATCGAGGTTGAGCTGCAGGCGCACGAATAGGAAGAGAGGAAGAGGAGAGAAAGATGCCGGATTGTGTACTTTCTACGCAGAATCGGTTCTACGTTGACGTGGAATCGAGTTACGGGCAGGTTCCCACGATTGCCGTTAGCGAGCGGATCTCCGCTGTCAAGCTGAGCATGCGACAGGAGCTCGAGGCGCGGGACCGTCGGGACAAGACAGGTACTCGCACGTATCAAGGCATGGCTCCTGGAGGCCGCACGCACACGAACTTCAGCCTGCAAACTTACCTGACCGACAACCCCAGCCCGAGTACGCCTCCAGCGATCGGGTCGATGGTGCGGGGGTCCCTGGGAGCCCCGCCGACGATCTTCATCGGGGGCACGGCGGGGGCGGGTTCGACGACAACGCAGATCAATTTCAGTTCGTCCCACGGGCTCGTGGAGAAGCAGGCGTTCGGCTTCGGTGGGGAACTGCGGTTTGTTGACACGGTGGTTGATCCAACGACGGTGCAAGTGAACGCGCCGTTCAGCTCGGCGCCGGCGTCGGGAAACAGTTTGACGGCCGCGGTGAGTTACTTTCCGGCGGATGACCTGCCGAGTGTTTCCGTATTCGACTACTGGGACCCGACGGAGGCCGTGGACCGAATTCTGGTCGGTGGTGTTTGCGATCGGATGCAGGTGAAGGTGAACGGCGACTTCCACGAACTGGAGTTCAGCGGGGAGGCACAGGACGTGATCGACACCGTGTCGTTTACGTCAGGCCAGGGGCAGTTGGGGTCCTTTCCCGCTGAGCCGGCTGTCAGTGGAAGCACGGGGCTACCGGTCCCGGGGAATCTTGGGCAAGCATGGCTCGGTACGCCGACGAACAAGTTCCTGACCGTTTCGAGTGCCGTGATCGAGCTTGACAACGACATCGATTTGCGGACTCGGGAGTTTGGGACATCGGTGCCGCTGTGCATTACCGCCGGCGTTCGACGGGTGCTTGCTAACTTTGAGCTAATGGGGTATCCACTTGACTCAGGTAGCCCCTAGGCGTTGTGGTTTGGTCGATCCATGGACGCCAGCACACTGCACCCAGAATGCACCCTGGGGCGCCAGACGCCGGTCTGCAGGCAATTGGGCCACGAGGCTGCGTTTCGGGCCGATCAAGGATTACGCACGCGCCATGGCCATCGCAGGCTTGGAAACGTGGTGCTATCGGCAAGCCTTTCCGGGGGCCGCCAATGGCCAACCACAGTATGTTGTGGTCACCTGAGTCAAATGGATACCCCACTTTGAGCTATTCGGGGTATGCACTTGACTCCCGACGACCCCACACCTTGTGGTCGGCGACTGCGGCGACCGTACCCTCGAGGGGCCATCGGGCAGCGGTCGTGGGTCCTATAGCCGCCGCTCATTGCGCCCCGCGGGGGGACGGCAGCGGTTGACTTTGAAACCTGAAGGCGAAGCGCTCTTGAAACTCCCCAGCGTGCGCGAATAGTCCTCCAGAGCCCGGATACTAGACCTTGGGGCTTCGGGAGTCAAGTGCATACCCCAGTGAGCTATTTGAGATGTCTGACACCCAGACGAGTGACTTGTACGGAGCGGCACGAGCGGAGACACCGATCGCAGTGATGTTCCAGTTGGGGCAAGCGGCGGGGCAGTTGCTGGGTGTCTACATGCGGGATGTAATTCCCCACGTGCCAGAGTTCAATGACGATGAGCGCATTCTCAAGTGGGACTTCTCGAACTCACGGGCGCAGGGGCTGGACAACGACGAGGTTGTGGTGGCATTCGGGTAAACAAATGAACTACGAAAGCACGGTAAGGACGGAGTCGGAGGTTTTCCCCGGGGTTTGGCTGACCGCTCGGAGGATGTCTTTCGGGAACCGATTGGATCTGATTCGGAGGGTGAAGGACCTTCTTGGGCGGTTAGAGTTCTTGGCCGCCGGCGAACAAGGACCGGCCGAAGATGCGGAAGCGGCGGTTCTAGCAAGCGAGCTCGACTGTGAGTACTTGCGCTGGGGTCTTGAGACCGTCGATGGGCTCGAGATCGACGGCGAAGCGGCAACTCCGGCGAGCTTGATCGAGAAAGGACCCGAGACGCTGGTTGCCGAGGCGGTCGAGTTGGTTCGACGAGAAGCGGGCTTGTCGGAGGACGAGCGAAAAAACTCCGAGTCGCATTCCATTTCAGACACGGCAACCAGGCCGGATGGAAATGCGACGAATGCCGGCGCGTAGGCCTGGAGAAGAAACGAAGATGCGGGTGGGTTGAAGGCGGCCACGACGGGCCGCCGCAGGTGGTGTGGGTGAGCCCGGTCGCTTCGCGGGGCCAGCAACGGTTGGCTCTCGCGGAGTGTCCGGTGAGCGCAATCACCGGCGAGAGCGTTGCCTTTGTCGAGGACTTCCTTGCGCACCTCGCGATGCCGTCGGGCGCAGATGCGGTGAGCTGGCCGGCGCGGAGAGTAGATGCGTTTAGCACATTGCACTGGGAGCTGACGGAGTTGGAGAGGCAGCGAAATGGCGAATAATTTTCAAAGCGTGGCACAAGCGCAACGAGAAGCGACACGCGCGCTGAGAACGCTGACGGCACAGGTCCGCAGACAAGGCGAACTGGCCGGCGGGCTGCTAGCGGAATCGAGAGAGCTGTTGAGGGCGCCGGCGCGTGCGGGTGGCAGCGATGCGCAGGCAGACTTCAATCGACTGGCTGCAGGACGCGTGGCAGGGACTGTTGCTGATGCTCGGTCGGACGACCGTTTGACTGTGCAGGGGAGGGGATTCTCTATTCCGCTGCTTGTCGCCAGTCAGAGAACCGTGGAGGAGGCGCTGAATGTAACGGCTCGATCCGTGCGAAACCTGGGCGTGAGTATGGGTCGGAATACTTCGGCGCTAGAACAGAACTCGAAAGATCTTCGGGACGGCATCAGCGGTTTCGTGAGTGGTCTGTTGGGCGGCGGTTCGCCGAAGGGTGGAGGCGACATCTTGAGCTTCCTAACCGGAGGGCTCGGACTTGCCTCTGTCGGGTTAAGGATCGCAGGCCTGTTCGGCTCCCGGAAGAAAGAGCCGGAACCGTTGCTGCCGTTCGAGCTGCCGCCCAGCATCGCATTGGAGAGGGCGAACAGCGACAACATCTTGGCGAGACTTCCAAGCGTGGTCCACGGCAATCGTAATGAAGTGAGGGCGGTAGCGCAGGATTCGGTCTCGGCAGCTCCACAGGTAGTGGTGAATGTCAGCGCGATGGATTCTCAGTCGTTTCTGGACCGATCCGGAGACATTGCGCTGGCAGTTCGGGATGCGATGTTGCACATGCACCCGATTAATGACTTAGTGGGCGAAGTTTAGGAGCCAAAAAAGGTAGAGCGAGGAAGCTATGCACACAACGCATTACAAAGAGGTCCCTGATCATTGGAAAGCCCCGGTAGGGCCGTACTACCAAGCGCCTCCCGAATATGGCGGGGAGTGGTGGTTGGTGAACCCTTTCACCGTGAGCGAGCCATGGCTGTACCAGGACTGGAAGCCGAAGCAGGAAGAGTTACCAGAGGGATTCGTTAAGCTTTTCGGGGTTCGACCGAAGTGGACGGACTACAGGAAGGTCAAGGGCGGCTACCGTGCCTTTCAGGTGGCCACGGTCGAGTGGGAGCAGGAGCTGCGCTTCTTCAAGGGCGTGGGTATGCCGGAATGGGTGTCTCAGAGTGCGCTGTCGAGTGCATTAGCCGTGTATGAGGAGTGGAACATGGGGCGTCCGACGTTCTATGAGACCAACACGGGGTGGATGGGCCGGTTTCTTGAGTCGCAGATCATGGATCACGATTCATCGGCATATCAGGTAGTCAAGTACCCTCACCACACGGTTTCCCAGTACCAGATCAACCTGTTTCTGGATCATGACATTCGTCCGGAGAAGTGGCATCCGTTCGTGCCACCCAGCGTGTTCCTCACGGAGGGCGACGCGCAAAAAGAAATCGAAAGACGGCTGCGCGAAGCGAGCGCTGCGGTCAAGAAGGACGGTCCCGATAAATGGCGGGTCGTGATTGAAACAGTGAATGATGGGACTCCCTAAGAATTCAGACGAGAAAGACAGGAGGGTTGGCGGTAATGTCACCAAAAGCGGGTCGAGTTGTTATTTCGAGCGGACAAGCGGAATCGGGCGTTCTCAAGCTAGTGAGTGAGACGGTGGTCGGGCTCTACATGCCGAGCGCCTGGAATGCCGCTGATGGGGTATGCACTTGACTCCCGAAGCCCCAAGGTCTAGTATCCGGGCTCTGGAGCGACAAGCGCATTCGCGCACGCTGGGGGTGCGGTTGCAGTTTCAAGAGCGCTTGGTCGCTGACGAGCTTCAGGTTTCAAATTGGCGGAGGGACAACCGCTGCCGTCCCCCCGCGGGGCGATCAATGAGCGGCGGCTGTCGGCCGGAGCGCCGTTCAAGGACCCACGACCGCTGCCCGATGGCCCCTCGAGCGGTGCGGTCGCCGCAGTCGCCGACCACAAGGTGTGGGGTCGTCGGGAGTGCCCGATGGCCCCTCAAGTGCATACCCCGATGCCGCTGATCTTGTGTTCAGTGCGAGTCAAGATGGAGCGAACTTCTTCGACGTATACGATTTCGGTTCTCCCTTAGCCGTGCAGGCGGACTCGGGACAGTACATCCCTTTGGATATTTCGAAGTTCGTAGGCGTGTCGTACTTGAAGGTGCGTGCTGAGTCCGGTGGCACACCGGTCAATCAGAGCGCGGACCGAGAGATTATTCCGGTGTTTCGAACATTGGAGTAGGTCTGCTGTCGTGTGGCGGGCGTTTGCGTGTGGTGACGTCCGGTAGGGCGTGATGAGAAGGGTGCAAGGTGGCGTCGTTTCCAAAGCTAAAGACCGAAGTAGTTGCCCAGTATCCGGTGGTTCGCGAGTCCGGGTTCTCGACCGTCGTCAAGCGGTATCTCGACAACTCGGAGCAGCGATTCCGGGATGCTAGGGCGTTGCGCCGCCGGTGGGTGGTGGCGCTCTCAAAGCTGAACGAATCGGAGGCAGCGGAGCTGATGAACTTCTTCGTCGAGCGGCAGGGACGGTTCGGCGTCTTTGATTTCGAGGACCCCTGGACGGGCCTGACGGTGAGCGGGTGCCGCTTTGACGAGGATCGATTGCCGTTGAACTCAAATGGAGAACTCGACTTGAGCGTCGAGATGACGATCGTTGGACCGGTGACTTGATGACTGTCTTTCCTCAGTTGAGTACCGGGGCCTTGGCGCAATTCCCGTTTCGGCGGGAGCGGGCTTTTCGGACTCTGCTCAATCGGGCAGGAGACGGTTCGGAGATCGCGTTCGCGGATGTGGACTTTCACGAGCGAGTGTGGGAGTTGCCGTTCGATGAGCTCAGCGACGCCGAGTGGCAAGGGGTGCAAGATGTCTTCGAGCAGGCTGAGGGGCGGCTTCAGGGCTTTCTCTTCCTGGAGCCGGGTGCGAACCTGCTGTCGTGGTCGGAGTTTCTGAGCGACGCGGCGTGGGAGAGGGATGCGGGCATCTCGTTGCTGGAAGGCCAAGCCGATCCGCTTGGGGGATCGGGAGCGGGACGTCTAACAAGCGGCGGGTCGAGCGGCACGCTGCGCCAGCGTTTGAATGTTCCGGCGTCGTTTCGCTATGCGGGGAGCCTGTGGGTGCGGACGGCCGCTGCCGGTGCGTTCTTGCGTGTTGATGACGATGGCGGCCAGTTGGTTGAGCACGAGATCGAAACCAACAAGGGGTGGAAGCGCTACTCGGTCCGCTACGACCTGTCTTCGGCGTCGGAGTGGGTGGTGTTTCGAGTCGTTGTCCCCGCCGGCGGCGTGGTGGAGATCTTTGGGCCACAGCTTGAAGGGCAGCCGGCGGTATCTGTGTACAAAAGAACTCTCAAACAAGCCGGCGTGTACCCCAATGCCCGCTTCGGCCAGGACGTTCTGGGCGATCGGGCGACGGGCGTCGGCCGGCACGCGGGTGTGGTTAGGATTCTATGGGCACCATCGCAAATCTAAAGGAACAGGCGGTTACCGAAACGCCCCTGTTGCTCTTCGACGTCGTCATGGCGAACGGAGAGACCAAGCGCTGGTGCACCCATGCCGTCACGGTCGACTCGAACTCTTACGAGGCGAGAGTCCTGCGCCATAACGTGTTTGAAGTCCAAACGGCCAGCGATCATGGGATCGATGCGATCCCAAAGATTCGTGTCACACTGGCGAACGCCGACTCTGTGCTTTCGCAGATCGACACGGCGATTGGCTTCAAAGGGGCGAAGCTAACCGTCACGTTTCTCTTCTACGACCTCATCGGGGACCTGGAGGCTAGCGAACAAATCGTTGTCTTCAAGGGAATCCTGAACCCCCCCGACGAGATCGCGGAGAACACGATTCGGTTGTCGGCGATCAACCGGATGAACCTGCAACGCGTCTTGCTGCCGCCGGTGAGGATACAGCGGCGGTGCTCTTGGGCGTTTCCCGCAACAACGGCGGAAAGACAAGAGGCCGTCAGCGGGGGCAATGAGGGTATCTACTCTCGGTTTCACAATTGCGGATACTCGCCTGACCAAGCCGGCGGCACTGGGGACCTGGATGGAGCATCGCCTTTCACTGAGTGCAGTTTCACTCGTGCCGACTGCATTGCCCGGGGAATGTTCGACAAGGATTCGTCGACCAACATCACCAGGCGGTTCGGCGGCATCGAGTTTGTCCCTCCCACGGTCAAAGTGCGCAGTCACGGTGAGCGTGGCACGCACGACTCGCCGGTGGTGACGAACGAGGCCAGATACAACGACTTCGTTCCGCTCATCTACGGGACCAACTGGATCGAGCCGCCGATCGTCTTTGCGCGTAACGACGGCAACCTGACCCGGATGGAAGTGCTGTTGTCCTTTGGCAAGATCAACCAAGTCGCCAAAGTCCTGGTTAACAACATCGAGATCCCAATCGGAATCAGCGGCCGCGACATGACCAGGAGCGGCTGGTGGAACCTCTTTGCGGGAGGGGACCGAAACGGTGGATTCAATTTGAACTTCGCCGATTTCGCGGGCAACCCGCAGGGCGACCCCTATGGGAGCATGGCGTGCTTGTCGATCGTGGTCCCTAATCAGATCAACGACGGCAAGGTGTTGCCAAGGGTCAAAGTGCTTGCCGAGGGGCTGCGGCTGGAGTCGTTCGACGGTGCCGGCCTGTCCCAAGGGTTTCAGTTCTCGAACAACCCCGCTTGGCTTCTGCTTGACGTCCTGCGCCGCAGCGGGTGGACGCTGGACGAGATGGACCTGCCGAGTTTCTCAACAGCCGCCGGGTTCTGCGACGAAACCATCGCGGCTACGGACAATGAAGGCAACGCAATCTCTGTCAAACGCTTTCAGTGCAACGTGGTCGTGCGTTCACGGAAGACAGCGGCGCAAGTGATACGGGGGATTCGGAACAACGCGCGGTTGCAACTAACCTATCAGAGCGACGGCAAGATCGCGGTACAAGTCGAGCACTCAATTGCGATCCAGCAACCGACACTGCCTGCCGGTTCTAACGCGACGAGCCAATTGAATGGAGGGTGGCCAGCGTATGTGTACGCGGACGGGTCGGTTCCCGGACTGGCGTCGGGGATCTTGAGAAAAGAGGACAACTCCTCGACCGTCCGGCTGTGGTCGCGTCCGACGGCGGATACACCGAATCGGTTCTCCGTGGAGTTTGCTGATGAGTTCAATGAGTATCAGCAGGATAGTTTGGCACTGGTGGATGCAGAGGACATCGCGCGGACCGGACAAGAACTCACGGGGCGGCTTGTGGTTGACGGCCTGCCGACCTTTGATCAAGCGGGACGGATTCTGAAGTTCTCTCTGGATAGGTCGATCCAAGGGAATCGCTACATCGAGTTCGAAACGACGGTCAAGGCGCTGGGCCAGAGGGTCGGTGACTTGATAACGGTCACTTATGCGAAGGAGGGGTTGATCGATCAACCGGTTCGCATTCTCAAGATCCAACCTTCGACGAACTACCGCTCGGTGCGCATCACGGCGCAGATCCACAACGACGCCTGGTACCAGGACACCAATGGTCAGTTGTCGTTGGTGCCCGTGACTCGAAGGCAACCGGAATCGGAGCCGGGAGTGCCTGATCCACTCTACGGCGACGAGTTCGACGAGTTCGGCGAAGAGCAGTTCCTGATCACGGAGTTCGAGATCGCCGGCACGGATGGGACGATCCTGACGGAAGTCGAAGTCGCCTTCAAGCCCCCCGACGCCGGGCAGTCGCTGGTAGCGGGCGTCCCCATTGTCAACCTGCAGCCTACGATTCTGACGACCGGCGGGACGCTTGACGGCGACCAGACACTTTACTACGTTGTCACGGGTACCGACGCGAACGGCAGTGAAAGCAATCCGTCGTTCGTTGTGCGCGCGACGGTCCCGCCGGGCCCTTCGACTCACAGTGTGCAGCTCACCGGGCTCAGCTTCACGCAAGGCACGGACACTTTCAGCGTGTATCGAGGCGACTTGCCGACGCACTTGCTGCGGATTGCCTCGGGTCAGGCCGTGGCGACCGACTTCACCGACACCGGACTGACGGCCGAGCTGACGGGCGCTCCGGATCCGCGATACGACCATGCGAACTTCTATTGGCGTCTCGAGGACACCGACGAGCAGTTCGCTTCGATCTTTGGTCCGGACTCGGTCGGCAGCAGCCTGCTGGCGCTCACTCCGGATGCTCTGATTGGGCATGCCGTGCGTTTGCTGCGAGGCAAGGGCGCCGGGCAGGAGCGCACGGTCACAAACAATTCCGCCACCACGCTGTTCGTTACTCCGGACTGGGAGGTGGAGCCGGATGAGAGCTCGATCTTCGTCGTCTCGGACAATACGTGGCGCTTCGGAGGCCGCGCGCGCACGAGCCCGGCTCGCTTTCAAATTCCGAACCGGCGTAACCAGGTGGTCCAAATTACGGGCCGATCGGCGAATGCGCAGAACATCGAGTCGCTCGAAGGACTGGCGATCGTCACCCGTTGGCGCATCGGAGGCGGTGGCCTCGGTGTGACCGACGTCGATGTGCCGCCGGAAGCCATCTTCAGTGTTGCGGTCAACGGGGACGGGATGTTGGAGTTCGGCAGTCTTGGCTTTCCCCTGTTGCAGGACACCCAAAGCATCACGTCAGCAACGGTTCAACTCTATGTTCGCGACGAGTTGTCGGGCCCCAGCACGACGCTGCTGGCTGCCGCGATCTCGGCCGTCGACACCACGCTCACGCTGAGTCAGGCCGGGTCTGCTCAAGTGGGCTCGCTGGTTCAGGTGGAAGGCGAGGTCATGCGGGTGACCCTGGTCTCGGGAGGCGGCACGCAGTACGACGTCGACCGCGGCCAATGCGAAAGTACGGCCGCGGCGCACGCGATCAACACGCCGACATACGACTTGAAAGAGCAAAGCGTTGTGGTTCCGCTCGAGAAGAACTTCTTCGGCTCCACGGCCAGCGGGTCATGGAGTCACAGTGAGTGGATTCCGAACGTGCGCTTGGCCTGCGCGGAATTATTGACGACGAATTCGTTTGGGCAGAGCCCGCTGGCGACGAACAACTACTCCGCCTTGCCCGAGGGGGGATTGCGGACTCTTCACGGCGGACAGTTCAGTTTCCAGATCGAGGGCCTACTTGCGGTGCTCGATGATGCCGTGCCGGCGGTGTCGGTCCAAGAGAACCTGTCGATCCGCGACGCCTACGCGGTCGTCAAGGGGGCTCCCTTGGGCGCGGACCTCCAAGTGCGCGTGAATCAGGACGGCATGGAGATCACCACTCTGACCGTTACGGCGGGACAAACCTTCGGCACCGTCGTGAGCGGGGCGGAGCTTCCCGTGCTTCAGTCGCTGTCGAACCTGACTCTCGACATTGTGGCGATCGGCACCGACTACCCAGGCCGTGACCTGACGGTGACGATTCGTGTCTGAGAGCCTGGAGAAGCTGCGACCGGATCGCGACCTGCAGTGCTTCTTCTTTCGTCCGTCCGCGGTGGCTGCCCTGAGTGGCGCGGGGCCGACGGGCTTCACCGTCTCGGGCACCTGGCGCCAGCAGTTCGACTGGGCGGTGATCGAATGGAATCGGGACAACGTTTACGAGCACCCCCTTCTGCGAAACCTGCCTGACGGCGATCTCAGCGGACTCACCCTCAGCTACAAGGAGCAGCGGACGAACTGCATCCTGATGGACTCGCCACTGTTTCCCACCGTGGATTGGCCTTACTTGAGGATCTGGGCCGAGGACGCGGGAGGCGACGAACAGCTCTACCGGGTGAAGTTGGCCGACTACGCCACCGTCTCGCAAGGGACGGCTGTCGCGGCGGAGGCCACATTCACGCTGCAAGGGACGCTGACCGCCGGCGATGTCGTGGAGCTTTCATGGCTCGACGAGAACTACTTCCATACGGTCACAGGCGGAGACACCATCGCTTCGGTGTTGGCGGATCTGGAGCTGAACATCGACACCTTCTCGACAACGGTCTCGGCGGCGCATTCGGCTCCGGCGGGAACGATTACGTTGACGAACCTAACCGCCGGCGAGGACGGCAACCGCTTGGGCATCGTCGCCTCCGTTGGCGGGGCGCAGACCGAGTCGTGGTCGCCGACGAGCCAGATGATGAGTGGCGGCGTCTCTCCGACCGAGTGGCAGGTCGATATCGACTTCGGGAACGTGCAAGACGAGTTGGCCGCCACCGTGCCGACGGATAAAGTCCGCAAGATGCGTTGGACGTATGCAGCGGCCTTGCAGCCGGGTGTGTTTGCGAGAAGCGAGTTCGATGTCACCGTCACCGACTGGACGGTCACCGGAACCAATCGCGCCTACACCGTAGCCGACCCCAAGAGCCGGTGTTTCGACGATGCGAACGCGATCGACTTTACCGGCACTTGGTCCGAGACCGGCGGCAACTTCTCCGACGGGACGATCAAGAAAACCAACACCGTCGGCGATGAAGCGTCGGTCACGTAGTCATCGCAGTTCACGCATCGATTGTTCTTGGGATCCCGCCGTACCTTCGAGGCGGGGCAGATCTCGGTGACGGTCGACAGCCAGCCGGCGCAGGTGTTTGACCTCTATATCCCGGACGAAGATGTGCTCAGCAGGCTCGATTTGGGTACGTTCGGGCCGGGTCAGCACACGGTTGAGGCGACGCTGACCGGGGCGAACCCCAGTTCCGGCGACAACACGTTCTACGTGGATTTCGTCGAAGAGGCGGTCGAGGCGACGACGGTCGATGCCCAGCCGGCTCGTCCCAAAGAAACGCTCGCCACGGACTGGGATACCGACCATTCGTTGGTCCTTGCACCGGAGCGGGTGGCCTGGAACATGGACATGCTTGGCTTCCGAGGACGCGCCAACCACTTTGTGGGCGCCATCCTATTCTATGAGCTAACGAACTCAGGCAATGTGTATGCGCAGGGCACGGTCACCTTCCAGGGTACGCCGGTCTTTAGCCAGAACGTCCAGGTCGTGATCGACGGCACGGTTTTCAGCCGATTGACGCTGAGCACCGATACGAACGCAAGCATCGCCAAGGCATTCGAGTTCCTCATCAACAACGGCTCGACGGGCGTCTGGGCTTCGGTGGCCGGAGCCGTGCTCACGATCAACGCCCGCAAGCTAGGCACGGAAGGAAACAGCGTGACGCTTTCGGCGAGCCCCACGACCGGCTCGTTTCAGGCGGTTGCGAGTGGGACGACGCTGACCGGCGGCGTTGACGGTAATTGGTATACGGACACGGTCGCCCTGGTACGCATCAACCGAGCGGCGCGTGATTGGCACCGCGCCTACTTTGCCGCGCTAGACAGTCGAGGCATCGACGTGACAGCCGCGTTCAGTACCGAGCTGTCTCACGGCGATCCGTCGTCGTCGGCGGGCATCGCACAACGGTATCCCGATGACAGCCCCGTGCTGGTGAATACGCCGGCGGTTCAAACGAATTTCTCACCCACGAGCCTCGCTTTCTGGAAGCAGGTGTACCTCGAGATGGCCGAGCTGCAAGACGACGCGGCAATCACCCCCTACTTGCAGTTCGGCGAGGTGCAGTGGTGGTACTTCCCGTCGGCCGCCGGCATGACGTTCTACGACGACTACACCAAGACCGAGTTCCAGTCGCAGTTCTCTCGCGCGATGCATGTCTTCACGAGCAATGACGACGACCCGGGTCCCTTTCCCGACGAAGCGGCGTTCCTGCCCGACTTGATCGGAGACTTCACCGCCTCCATTCGGTCATTCGTTCGCGCGACGTATCCGACGACCAAATTTGAGGTCCTCTACCCACACGATGTCAACGATCATGCGCTGACCAGGGTGGTGAACTTCCCGGACGGCGACTGGACCACCACGAACCTCGATGTGCTCAAGACCGAGAACTTCACCTACACCGGAAACCAACAGCTCAACAAGGCTCTGGAGTCGATTCGTTTCCCGCTGGTGATGGGGTTCCCGCGGGCCGAGTCCGCCCATCTGGTCGGTGTCTTCAGTCCGTCGGAGCCTTGGAACTGGGAGCGGCGCTTGGCGAGGGCGGAGAATATCGAGTCCGTCGTCTTGTGGGCCTTCGACCAGTTCTCGATGGTCGGGTACCGGATGCCGTTGCGACGAGGCATTCTCCGCAGCCGTTTTGTCGCCTGAAGCCGGCGACGTCTGATCTCTGAATCCGCACGAACCGCACAAGTCCTGCTGGCTCGGAATGGGCCGGGTGGCACGGAACGAGCCGGCCGTCCAAGGCGATCATCCGCCCGAGGAGTTTTCATGAAGAAGATGCTGTTCGTGCTGGTTGCGGGGGCGTGGCTGCTCACTGCAAGCCTCAGCGCTCTCAATGTGAAGGTCGTGAGCGTGGATCATCGGAACCGCACCGCTACCGTCCTGCTTCCGGTCCATCATGTGACTGCGGAAGTCCAACTGGCCCCGGACGAGCCCGAGATCGAGGTCCGCGCGCACGAGTTCTACGAAGCGGATTTGCAAGCCGGCGAAGTCGATACGGTGAAGCGCAACTGGCTTCACATCAAGGTGCGTCCGAAGAAGACCGTTCGGTTCCGGCTGCGGAAGGTCACCTTTCACGATTAGCGCGCCGGCCCGACAGGTTTGCGGCTGGTGGCGGGCTTCGATCGCAAACCGGCCAGGCTCCCCCCCCGACTTCCCGCTTCGTGGCTGGTACAACGTCGAGTTGAGATGCCGAGTTAGGGTGCCTGTCCCCCGAATCCCCCCCCCCGAATCCCTCCAGTAAATGACGACACCCGTGACCGAAACATACAACCACATCGGTAAGGTCCATCGCGCAATCCGGCGATGCCGGTCAAACTGCTCCCGCCACGCCCGATAGAGAGTCAACAGCGCCAAGGGCACGATCAGGCCGGCCAGCACGATGTGAGTAATCAGAATCGTGAAGTAGACCGGGCGAATCCAGCCCTGCTTCGTAAACGGCACCGAGCCTGCGTAATAGCGGTAGGTCAGATAGGAGAGCAGGAATAGGCAAGAAGTAACGAAAGCCGCCGTCATCGAAAACCGGTGGCGAGCGACCTGCTTGCGCCGGATGAAGAAGTAACCCACGAAGGGGTCTTCATCGAACAATTGAGCGAACGGATCATCCATCATTTGTCCCATCCCCGTTGCTCGAAGATTTTTCGCCGGTCCACAGCTTCATGCCCTTGCGCTTCCTGGTGAGATCCGCCTTCTTCTGCTTGCGCTGCTCATCAATGCGAGCGAGATCCGCTTCAAGCTGGCGGATCTCGGTCTGCATGGTTTGGATTGTTGTTTGGTCCATCTAGGGTCTCCTTTCACACTGTCCTGTTTCTGTCCTGGAAATTGTCCAGTGGTTCGTGCAAACCAGTACATTTCAGTGGCACGAATGCTGTCTCAGCACACACCAAAAGCACTGGGTTAAGTCCGCTGGAATCAGCGGACTGCGTTGAAAAGAAAGGGTTTGGTGATGGAGGCGCGGGTGGGAATCGAACCCACGAGTAAAGGTTTTGCAGACCTCTGCCTTACCACTTGGCTACCGCGCCTGAGATCTTGACAGCGGAACCGTTGCGTGTTCCGCTCGACTAGATAGGGGCTTGCTTTGGAGCGGGAGACGGGACTCGAACCCGCGACATCGACCTTGGCAAGGTCGCACTCTACCAACTGAGTTACTCCCGCCCTGCGATTCTCAGTCTAGGCTGAGACCGCTACGAGTGTCAATCGCCCGTCACTTCCGCCCGTCCGTTGCATCCACTTGCTCTCGTCAACCACGCTCTGCGAGCCGTTGGCCTTCAAACGATGCCTCCACGTCGTCGAACGCGTGTCGCCAAGATCACCTTGCGCCGCCAGGCCTCCCGAGACCTCATGTTATTCTTGGAACATGAGTCGTTTTGGGCGCTTCCGGTTCGGAGCCGCCGCGCTTGTCCTGCTGGTCGGCGCGTCGGGTTTCCTGCTTGCGCAGCGAACGTATCGCGACATCCCGTTCCCGCCGGAGCTGAGCCTCTACGAAGAGCCCCCCGACGCCAACAAGCCCTCCGAGTTCACGTTTGCGAGGCTCGCCTATTCCGACCCCTACGGCATGCTCGAAGGCGACCGCCCGTGGATGATCGACTCACCCGCTGCTGAACGGCACTTTCTACAAGGCTTGCGGCGGCTCTCGAACATCCAGTCGCGATCGAGGGAAGTCTACCTTCGCGCCGCCGATGAAGAGCTTTTCGACTACCCCTGGCTCTATGTCGTCGAGCCCGGCCATTGGGCCATCACCGACCTCGAAGCCGAGAAGTTGCGCGAGTACCTGCTCCGCGGCGGCTTCATCATCTTCGATGACTTTCACGGCAGCTACGAATGGGCCATGTTCATGCGGGGCATGCGCAAGATCTTTCCCGACCGTGCCATCGTGGACCTGGAGGGTAACGAGGAGATCTTCCATGTGCTCTACGATCTGCAGCCCGACGAGCAGATCCCCGGTGTGCAGATGCTCTACACCGGCCGCACGTATGAGCAGGACGGCGTTCAACCCCACTGGCGCGGCATGTACGACGACGACGGGCGCCTGATGCTCATCATCAACCACAACATGGACCTGGGCGATGCCTGGGAGCATGCCGACTGGCCGCACTATCCCGAGCGCTACACCGCCAAGGCCTATCGCATGGGGATCAACTACATCGTCTACTCGATGACGCACTGAGCGGGCCCTGTCTCGGCCGCCCTCGATCCCGGAGGCGAGCGGCGCGGCAAGACCGTCAGTACGAAGCGTACGCCACTTGACTCCCCAGTCCGCCGCAACCGTACCATCGAGCACAACAGAGCCGCGGATGTAAATCCGCGGGCGCGCGGGCTCAGCCCGGGTTGCTCGGGGCGTAAGCCCCGGGTAAGAGCGGATGCCACTGATTCAGTTCCTGAAGCTGAGGGGTGGTCCCAGCCGCGCGCTGCCCCCGATTGACGTGTCCCCTGAATCCTGATGCCGTCATCGACACTCTACGCGCTCGTCCGTCAGGTTGTGAGAAACGCAGGCTCGGTCGCCCTCGACTCGTCCTGCCGTCCACCGAGCCGGCAGTTCGTCCACCATCTCACTCCGGTGGATCAGTTGTTCGTATGGTTCCCTCATGAACAACCTCCCCTGGTGCCCGCTCACCGCCGCTCAGCGCCTTCGTCCAAATCGCCATGCCAACCATCATCTACCAAACTCCTGGAGTTCCCCCGAGTGCCACTGCGAGGAGCCAGAAGCCGAGTCTCTCAGCGGCCGGGCCGTAAAAGATTGGATTGCTGGTGGGTTCGGTTGTTCGCGATAGCAATCGCGGGAACGGTAAAATCCTGTCGTCGAAGCAGGTGCGAAAACCGGCGGAGCTTGGCTACACTACCTGCACCGGTCTGACCAACACCGGACATTCAGACCCAGGAGGGATCAAGATATGCCAAAGGTTGTAGTGACAGCGGAGGTCAACGACCCGGTCGAATGGGAGCGAGGGTTTCGCACTCATGCGGACTTGTTCCGGAACCGATACGGCGTCAACAAGCCCATACAATTCGCAGTGATTGAGGGCAATCAGGTCTCGGTCTGCTTCGAGCCGGATGATCTGGAGACCTACATGAAGGGCTTCAATGCACCCGAGACGGCGGAAGCCTTGGCTTTTGACGGCGTCAAGAGGGAGACGGTCAAGCTGTACATCCTCGACCGGGAGCTTGTGGTCTGACGGCCCGAACCGCACTTCGCTGTCGAGAGTATCGGGTTCCGTCCACCTTTCCGTCGGTTGAAGCCTGTGTGGTCGTCTCGGTGGATCCAGAACCTACGCCAGAGCCGCCCCAGACGAGTAAAATCTCTTCGTTTGTGACATCTGCTTGTTCTCATTAGGTATCTGAATCGCGCTAGAATCGGCGTGTCGTGATCGGCCGCACAATCAGCCACTACAAGATCACCGAGAAGCTCGGCGAAGGCGGCATGTGTCTCGTCTACAAGGCCGAGGACACGTCCTTAGCGCCCTCGCGACCGTGCCGGCGCTGGACTCGGAACGTTGCGTCAATGGCCATTCCCGGACTACACTCTGGTTGGGAAGACCCGAAATCGTTCCCCTCGGGCCGCTTCAAAGATGGAGATCGACCGGCCACGATACGGTCTTGGAGGAGGAATCATAAATGAACCCACAAACGATTGTGAGCATAGGTGTTCTATCGCTGAGCTGGCTGGCCGCCGGCCCGAGTCCTATGCTTGCAAAGGTAATGATATAGTTGACACACCCCACGATTCGTGTTAGTATCTATATATGAACGACAACGGCGTGTTCCCACGAACCTTAATCGAGACTGTCAAGCACTTCGCGGACCCTGACGTTGCGGTAGAGTTTCTAGCCAAGATCCGCTGGCCGAAAGGTCCAGCCTGTCCACACTGCGGCAGCAAGAAAGTATGCTTCCTCAAGACTCGCCGCGTCTTTAAGTGTACTACCCGTCCGTGCCGAAAGCAGTTCTCGATCAAGGTGGGGACCATTTTTGAGGATAGCGCGGTTGGACTCGCCAAGTGGCTGCCTGCGGTCTGGATGATTGCCAACTGCAAGAACGGTATCAGTTCTTGGGAGCTTCATCGGGCGCTTGGGGTGACCCAAAAAACCGCATGGTTCATGCTCCATAGGGTCAGACTGGCGATGCAAAGTCGCACCTTTGAGAAGCTGTCTGGCAAGGTTGAAGTTGACGAAACCTTCATCGGTGGCAAGGCCCGAAACATGCACGCCGACAAGCGTAAGGAAAAAATCCACGGGCGCGGTGCGGTCGGCAAGGCGATCGTAATGGGGATGCTGGAGCGCCGTGGAAAGGTCAAGGCGACGGTCGTCAAGAACCGCAAGAAGGGTGTCAAGGGCGGAGTAAATTTGGACCACTTCGGCGGAGCAAAAGTAGACCAGTTGGTGAAGGGGTAGCGGTTTTCGTGGGACGGCTGGAACGGAGCCTGCGGTCGCCCTTTAGGGCGGCCCAGGCGTAGTGGAGGCCGTCCCACGAAAACCGGGCGAGTGGCCGGTGGGTCAGCCCAAAGAGTGAGCCCGCTTCTTCTTGCTCTGGATCAGACGGAAGCTTTCGCCGTTCATCTCTAGAATATGAACGTGGTGCGTGAGGCGATCGAGCAGGGCGCCGGTCAGCCGCTCGGAGCCGAAGACCTCCGTCCATTCGTTAAACGGCAGATTCGAGGTGACCAGCGTCGAGCCCTGTTCGTAGCGCTGGGAAAACACTTCGAACAATAACTCCGCTCCGGTCTTCGATAGCGGCACGTAGCCCAGTTCATCGACGATCAGCAGATCCTGCTTGGCCAACTGCTTTTGACATCGCAGCAAGCGCCGTTCATCTCGGGCTTCGAGCAGCTCATTGACCGGTGCCGCCGCTGTTGTGAAGCGTGTTCGATAGCCGCGCTGACAAGCCGCCAGTCCCAACGCCAAGCCGATGTGCGTTTTGCCCGTGCCGGAATTACCCAGTGCCAGCACGTTTTCGCGGCGGTCGATAAACTCACAGCGCGCCAGTTCCAGCACCAGCTTCTTGTTCAACGCTGGCAAGGACGGGAAGTCGAAAGTGTCCAGACTCTTGGTCACGGGAAACTTCGCGGCCTTGATGCGGCGCTCGGTGGCCCGCTGTTCACGGTCGAGCAGTTCCAGTTCGCAGAGTTGTTGTAGGAAGCTCCTCGAATCCAAGCTCTCGGCGGCGCATTGCCGCGCCAGTTTGTCGTACTCGCGCAGGAAGGTTGGCAGCCGCAACGCTTTCAAATGCGCTTCGAGCAGAAGTTTCGACCTCGCCATTACCCCCCTCCTTGTGCCAGCAGTGCCAAATAGTCCGCAGCGGAGGTTTGCTCCACCTGGGCTGCCGGCAGGTGCGGATACTTCGTCAAGTCCAAGCGCGGCGGCCGTTGCTCGATGCGGCACAGCACTAAGTGCCTGACTGCATCCAAGCCAATCGCTCCCAACTCGCAGGCTTGGCGCACCGCCGCGGCAACGTGCTCGAATCGGAAGTCCTCCAGTAATCGCAATACCTGCACGTACTCGCGCTTGCCTGGCTTTCCCAACCGTGCCTCGAGCAAACGTCTCAAGCACGTGAACTGTTCGGGCAGCTCCCAGCCCGCCAACGGGGCCGCTTGATCGAGCGCGTTGGTCTTGCGTTCCAGCAGTGCTAGGTAATGCAGCGGATCGAAGATCAACTCTTCGCGTTCGTAACTGCGCCGGTGGCGCGCGATCTCTTCGCTGCCACAACAGATCACGATTTCATCGACGTAGCCTTTCAGCAACACCTGGCGATGTCCGTAGCGTGTGGGCACCGAGTAGTCGTTGGCGCGATAGCGCACCAATGACAGCGACGTCACCCGCGTGGTGCGTTTGTCGCAGGCGTCATAGGGCGTGGGCGGCAAGGGCAACAACGCTTGGCGGTCACGCTTGAAACGTTCCTCAATCGTTTCGGTGTGCCGCCGCAAGCGCCGCTTACGATTGTTGAGGCACTGCGCTTCGAGCTGCTCGTTGAACGCTTCCCAGCTTGGAAACCTTGGCGCCGGCACCATGAAGTTCCGCCGGGCATAACCGACCAGTCCTTCCACCTTTCCCTTGTCGTTGCCTTTGCCCGGACGCCCGCAACGATCGGAGAATAAATAGTGCGACTGCAGTTCACTGAACACCCTGGTCCGCTTGCGCCTGCCGTCGCCCAGAATCCTCGCCACCGCCAAGGTCGTGTTGTCGTAGAGGATGCTGCGTGGCACGCCGCCGAAGTACCGAAACGCTGCGTTGTGCCCCTCGCAAAACGCTTCCGTCGTCTCGGCCGGGAAAGCTTTTACGAAAGCGTCATCGCTATGCGGCAGATCGACCACCAAGTAGTGCGCCTTGCGCTGTACGCCGTCAATGACCACCAGAGCTTCACCGAAGTCGGCCTGGGCATCGCCCGGCGGATGCACCAGCGGCACGAACATCTCTTGCCCGCCGAGCTTCTTGTCGCGAACATAGTCCTTGACGATCGTGTAACCGCCGGTGAAATCGTACTCGTCGCGCAAGCGGTCGAAGATGCGTTTTGCGGTGTGGCGTTGTTTCTTCGGACGTTCCTGATCGTCGATGAGGATCTGATCGACGATTCCGGTGAAGGGATCCAGCTTCGGCCTCTGCGCTGGTTGGCGCCGCCGATAGCCCGGCGGAGTGGCGTAGCGCAACATCTTGCGCACCGTCCCTCGCGCCAGGCCAAACCGTTTGGCGGCCTCGCGCTCACTGAGCCCTTCGACAAAGACACTGCGCCGTACTTGAGCGTATAGCTCCACGCGATACATCCCTCTCGTGTCCCACAAACACCACAGGAATGTTCGCTGGACCACTCGGACGGTCTACTTTTACTCCGCCCAAAAGCAGCTTCGATTCGCCGCTCTATGGTCTAGTTTCGCTCCGCCGTTCTCAGGCTGTACCCGATCTCTTTGAGCAGCTTGAAATAGCGGTCCAATGGAATCCCAGCGGCACCCAACAAGTGCTCGTGGACTTCCATAGCGACTACGCCTCCACGCTTCGGGACTGGGGGGAGGATCTGATTGCCCTTAGTCAGAATCCAGTTGTAGGAATCCTCGTCGTAGATCGACCAGCCGTCTTTGACAAGAACGTCCTTTAGGACCCTAGGAGGGATTGGAGCTAGGGCTGGCACTCTGGTTATTGTACGCCAGCAAGGCCAAAGGAACCTCGATATCGTACGGTTTCATCTCCGGTTTGGACTGAAATGCGACGAACTCTGTGGGTGTACGAACAACTGGCTCAGTTGACAGACTAGCGAACCCAGCGCGACGCAATGTCTGCTCCAAGCGGTCATGCTGGAATGCAGCCTTGAGATAAAGGCCTACAGCACTCTTGATTGCGGCAAGTGCCTCATCTTCGGTCTCACCTTGCGAGTAGACGTTCATGCTGGGGCACCGCGAGACAAATACATCGGTCGGCTCGTCGTGGCGCACCCAGCATGTTAGCTGGAACATAATAGTTGGGGTTGACATGACGAACCTCTCTCCTAGGCGCGCCTCAACATCGGACGACGACCACCGCCCCTGCGTTTCACCCTCTTCGCCTCAAGCTCGTAGATCTCTGCCTTACTGACGGCTATAAGCTTCTGGGTCAAACGCTCGAACGCCATGAAGCTGCGCGGCGTGCGCTTTTTCTTGGGGTGCGGGTTGTCTCTCATACCACTGATCGCGTAAAATACATGGAGGCCCCGTGCCGAAGCGGTCCAACGGCGTACCCTAGCAAGGTTGCGAATCGTCGGTTCAAATCCAACCGGGGCCTCCTGTCTTGGAGGGCCTGTGCCTGGTGGCACAAGCGGTCTCTAAAGCCGTAGATCCTGTCTCTGGATTTGGGTTCGATTCCCCGGCCCTCCACTCTTCATGAGGATTGACAGAGTATTATCTGTACCCTATCCTATCAACTTTGTCAACCCTCTCTGCACCTAGGTGTCAAGGCCCAATAGAAATGTCCCCCTGGGTAGCCCAGTAGAAGTGTCCCCTTGGTGAGAGGAGAGAATCGTCGTCGTCGGGGCTGTGGAACTGTGGGAATCGCGTAGCGATTTCCAAGGGGTGGTGGCAAGGGTGGAAAACCATCCACTGCTCCTCGAACCCGGCACGCTGTCTCGAGAAGGTTTTCCACGCTTTCCATCCGACCCGGCATTTCCACAGCCCTCTTATGAATTCGCAGCTCGTGTTTTCCGCAACACAGGTCGCCGCCAGGGGTGGTTCGCTGCCGGCTTGCGTCCGGCCACCACACGCCCCTGCGGTGCCGGCTTCGTCCGCAGCTGTGGTGTCGGCGTGGCGATCACTTCGTGCTCGATCTCGTGCCCCTCAAACCTCACCTGCAAGCTCTCATCGCGCCACTGTTGGACCGTCACCCGTGCACCCGCCCCCACGCCCTGGTTGCGTTTCGGCTTCAACTGCAAGCAACGATTCTCAAACCGCACCACCCGGTCGTTGCTCACCACCCGTTCGTACTCGCAACAGAACACCCCTCGCAGCTCGGTGCCGCGGGGTAGCGCCTGGTGAAAGTCCGCTCCCGCCGCCGGCTCGCAGGCGAAGCGCTCGTTGTGCTCGGCCAAGTATTCCTCGGCGAGATAACGGTTCGCCGCCTCGTAATCGACGATCCCCCGCAGCCGCATCTTCTTGATCAGGCGGTCTTGGTGCGTACCGTGATGGCGCTCCACTCGGCCTTTGGCTTGCGGCGACGAAGCGGCAATGATGCCAATGCCGAGCTTCGTACACATACGCCCGAACTGCGTCTCGGGCTTGATGCCTTCGATCGCTTCCCGCGACGTCGGCTGGCGCTGGTAGACGTTCTTCCAGTCGCAGTACAACGCCTTGGGAACGCCGTGTTGACGCACCCAGGATGCGAGTAGATCGGCTGCTGCCCAGGTCGTTTCCTCCCCCGAGAAGCGGCACAGTGCAAGACCGGTCGCGTCATCGACGAAGTTCATCAGACAGGCTTTCGGACCGCGTCCTTCCAGCCAGTGGTGGTGCGAACCGTCGAGTTGAATCAGCTCGCCGAAGTGCGCTTTGCGTTGGCGCCGGGTGCGATGCGGTTGGCGCTTGCGCCGCCGGCTCCACAGGCCCGCCGCGAGCATCCAGCGCCGCAGCGTTTCACGCGGCACTTCCAGGCCGTGATCGGCTGCCAGATGTTCCGACGCCAGCGTCGGCCCGAAGCGCTCGCGCCACTCGCCCGAATAGTTCTCGTGCACCAACTCGAGAACCTGCTCGCGTCGCTTGTGATCGGCTCGGTTCGAAGCGCGACCGACGTTACCGTGCACCAAAGCCTTGGCCCCGCCCGCACGGTACCGCTTCTTCAGACGCTTCGCATGGCGGTAGCTAACCTCCAGCAGGTCGGCGGCTTCGGCCAACGTCAGTTCACCTCGTTTCACTCGGCTCAGCACTTCGCCGCGCCTCAACTCTTTTGGACTCATCCATGTCCTTCCCAATCTTTCACCTCCTCGCAGAGGTCCAGATTAGGGGACATTTCTATTGGGCGCTCAAGGGGACATTATCATTGGGCGTCAACACCCTCTCTGCACCTAGGGATCAACACATTCGCCTTTTATTCGCTTTCCAAAAATGAGTGGCGAGTTGTCGCCACTCATTTTACCAAACCGTGTCAAGTCCCGTAGTTGGGGTGTGTCAACTACATTATTACCCTTGCAAAGAAGTTCACGATTGACACGGCGCCGGTGAAACAGGGCCGCGTCTTTGTAAACGGCAACTTCGTCGGGATCTCGCCGGTCACTGTCGACCTCAAGATGGGCAAGAACCGTGCTTATGCGGTGCGGGCCGAAAAGGACGCCGCGCTAGGACTGTGGACGACCGAACTCGCGAAAGGTCACAAGGGGATCGTGATGGTGCGTCTGGAGCAAGATCAGGCGTTTCAGGAAACAGTTGACTCTGATGTCGCCAACACATGGTTGACGGTTCAACCGGTGCAAACCGAAGGTGAGGACCAGGTGTGGCAAAAAATCGTCAGCGTCGTGACGGACAACTTCAGCGATCTCGAGCAAATAGACCGCTCGAGCTTCTATCTACGCACGGCTTGGCGGATGCGGCGTTTCCCGTATTCGGTAATGCGCAACCGGCTCGTGGTGAAGCGAGGCGTGACACCAAACCTCACTGTCCGGGTCCAACTGGAGAGCCAGGTCTACGTCGGGACGAGAGGACGCCGCGGAGGCACGCTGCCGGGCGATCAGTTTCGTGCAACAACCCGGATCTTTCAGGATGACAGCGAAACGATCGACTATCTGCGCGATCAACTCTAGGCAGGAACAGCCCCAAAGGGCCATCCACACTTAGATCGTCCGGTCGCGCTGAAGGTCCTTGCGACTCATCTCGTTTCCGACGAGCACGTACGCAAGCGGGTGGAGCGGGAAGCGAGGGCAGCGGCGGCCCTGAACCACCCCAACATCTGCACCGTCCACGAGATTGCTGAGGCCAACGGCCCTAGCCAGTTTGCTCTTCGGAGAGTACTCCTGGCGTGGCGGGAAGAACAAGGAAGAACCCTGGAACTAATCGCGGCGGAGTCTGTTGTCGGGGAAGCCTGAATGTTGCTATCGTACGGCCTTGTGTTGTTGTTCCGCGCCCCATCGAGCGCGGTATCGTTGCCCCGCCGCGACCGATTCGGCCCGGCATCTTGTGAGCAAGATGGGACTTACCACCGACATTGGACACCGCATCGAGTTGGTCTCGATGAACCCGCACTTCCACGAGATCTCGATCGCGCTCTACCGCCAAGAGCACGACGGCGGGCCGCAGTTGCTGGTGCATACCTACAGCCGCATCGAGGGCGCGCCCGAGCGCATCGACTTCGTGGCCGCTGTGATGGCGGCGCTCGGAGGGATGGAGCGTATCGAGGGGACCAACCGACTGCGGTTCGCTTGCGGGTCGCCGCATCACCTCGCTTCGAAACGCCTCTTTATCGAGGCCTGCAAGTTGCCGTCCGCTGATGAGATTGCGCCGCGACCGCTCAGCATCTTCGACAAGAAAGCGGACGCCAATGTCACCGCGGCCGGCCTCGGCGACGGCGGCTACCAACTCCACAGCGACGGCCAGGGCGACAACACCGAGCGACGCCGCGCCGCCATCGCCGGCGGCCTGGTCAAGCTCGCCGAGATGGAGTGGCTTGACCGCGACCAGAACAAGATCGCGTTCCCGTGCGGGCAAGCCCACGATAAACTGATAGGACTACTACTGGTTCGGGCACAAAATGTGCGTAGCGTCGAACGCGAGCTCGAAGCTGCCGCCGCGCGCGGACAGTTGCTGGCGCCCAGCGCCCAGAAGTAGCGTCACAAAACCGTGCCCTCGGGAGGGTTCATGGAATGCCGGAAATCGAAGCGATGAACGGCCGTCAACGCGTTCTCGCCGCCTTGCATGGTCGGCCCGTCGACCGCACGCCGGTCTGCAATCCCACGTCCGTCGCCACCGTCGAGTTGATGGACCTGGTCGACGCGCCCTTCCCCGACGCCAACCGCAACCCCGAGCTGATGGCGCGCCTGGCCGCGACGGGCTACACCGAACTGGGCTTCGACTCCATCATGCCCGTCTTCACCATCATCCAGGAGTCGTCGGCCCTTCGATGCAAGATGCAATGGGAACAGAAGGACAACTGGCCCACCGTCCGCATGCGTGAGCCAATCTGGGTCGAGCCCGACGACATCAAGCTCCCCTCCGACTTTCTCACGCACAACGACACGAAATGCGTGCTCGACGCCATCAAGATCCTCAAGAAGGAATACGGCGACGAGGTGGCCATCATCGGCAAGACGATGGGCCCGTGGACGCTCGGTTATCACTGCTTCGGCGTCGAGCCGTTCTTGCTCATGTCGCTCGACGACCCGGGCAAGACCAAGCTCTGCCTCGACCGCATGAAGGAGGCCACGGTGCAATATGGCTTGGCGCAGATGGAGGCCGGGGCCGATGCCTTGACCTTGCCGGACCACGCCACCGGCGACCTGGTCAGCGGCGAGTACTACCACCGCTACCTGCTCGACCTGCATATCGAGCTCGTCGAGCGCATCCCCGTGCCGCTCATCCTTCACATCTGCGGCAAGACGCTCGACCGCATGGATTACATCGCGCAAACCGGGATGGCCGCCTTCCACTACGACTCCAAGAACCCGCCGAGCGAGGCGATGGACATCGTCAAAAGCCGCATCGCTCTCGTCGGGAACATCAACAACCCGGAAACCCTCTTCGCCAAGGGCCCCGAGGAGGTTCGCCAGGAGGTCTACCGTAACCTCGACGCCCACGTCCCGCTGGTCGGGCCCGAGTGCGCCATCCCGCTGCAAACCTCAATCGAAAACCTCAAGGAGATTCCGCGGGCCGTCAAGGACTGGCACCGGGAACACTCCACCCAAAACTGAGGGGAGGGAATTGAGGGAGTGAGGACCCGCTAGAAGCCGATGGCGTCGATCAGCGACATTTCCAACGAGTTCGTCCGCAACGAGATTGAGGAGTATCTCGAGCAACCCGACGAGCGCCAGCGCGTGATTGACGTCTTTGCGACGACAAGCCCGGAGATGCAGGAGATCTCGGCCGCGCTCATCGACGGCCAGCACCTGACCGTCGACGAGCTGACCCAGAAGGCGCTCGCCGACGGTACCGAAGCGCTCGAGATCATGGACGACGGCTTGATCTCCGCGATGCAGATCGTCGGCATCAAGTTTCGCGAGAACTTCATCTACGTACCCGAGGTGCTTGGTTGCGCGCGGGCGATGAAGACCGGCATGGCGCACATCGAACCGATCCTTTCGGCCTCGGGTGTCAAGCCCACGGGCCGGGTCGTGATGGGCACCGTCAAAGGCGACCTGCACGACATCGGCAAGAACCTTTGCATCATGATGCTCCGCGGTGCGGGCTTCGAAGTCTTCGATCTTGGCGTCGACACCCGGCCGGACGACTTCGTGGCAGCCATCGAGGAGCACAAGGCTCCGCTGCTCGGCATGTCGGCGCTGCTGACCACCACGATGCCCAACATGGCGGTGACCATCGAGACGTTCATTGACGAGGATATGCGCGACGATGTAAAGATCATGGTAGGGGGCGCCCCGGTCAGTCAGGAATTCGCCGACGATATGGGCGCGGACGGCTACGGCAAGGACGCGATGGAGTGCGTCTCGCTCGCGAAGCAGCTCATCGCCGAGCATGAAGCAGCGTCAGGCTAGCGGCATGCAGAAGATCGACCAGCACGAGTATCAGAAGCGGCTCGACCGCATCACCGAGATCTTTGCCGGCATGATCCAACACGCCGACGAACTCTCGGCCGAGCGCTGCCCTTACAAGAACCGCTTCGACCAATGCACGGCGAAGTTCGGATGCCGCAACCAAGCCAAGCCGCCCAATCCCGGCGAACCTTTCCTGTGCGTCGGCGACGACAAGCTCGACTACCGCAGCGCCTGGGAAACCGACTGACGGTCGGCGCTCCGCCCCAACCTTCCCTCTAACACCAACCGCATGGGCGAGATCGGTCACGACGGCAAGAAACTCCCGTTGGAAGCCGGCAAGACGGTCTTCGACTACGCCGACGAGTTGGCCGTTCGCGTGCCCACGTCATGTGGCCGCACCGGCTATTGCCACGAGTGCATCGTTGAGATAAACGCCGGCCATGAGGCGTTGTCCGCCCGAACCGAGGCCGAAGAGTTTCTGCGCGACGACTACCGCCTCGCCTGCCAAGCTGTCATCGAGAAGCCCGAGCACGACGTCGAGTTCTCGCTGCTCAGAAGCAATCCGAAGATCCTGACGACGGCGCCCGCAAAGGACATCACCCTCGACCCCCTCGTTCGCCGGGATGGGGATACCGTCCGCTACGGCGACGACGTGATCGACCGCTACCGCAAGCACCTGTACGGCGTTGCGATCGACCTCGGCACGACGACGGTCGTCGCCGAGCTGGTCGATCTCGAAACCGGCGAGAGCCGCTATGTCGCGTCATTCGAAAATCCGCAGCGCTTCGGCGGCAGCGACATCATGCATCGCATCTCGTACGACGGCGGTCCGTTTCGAGGCGAGTTGCACAAGGCGATCATCAACGCGCTCAACTACGAGTTGCGCGAGATGTGCCGACGGCTCGAGTTCCCGCGGCAAGAGATCTACGAAATCGTCGTCGCGGGCAACTCGACGATGCGCGAGTTGTTTTTCGATCTCGATGTCCAGACGATCGGCGAGCGGCCCTACAAGTCGCAGATCGAGCAGGACTACCTTGCCGGGACTCGGCAGACCACCTCGCTCACCGAAGACGCGCGCCGACTGCGCCTGTGGGCGAACCCCAAGGCCAAGGTATACGGCCCGCCGCTGATCGCCAGCCACGTCGGCGCGGACATGGCCGCCGACCTGGTGGCCGTCGACATGGAATCGCAGCACGACGTCGTCATGCTCGTCGACATCGGCACCAACACCGAGGTCGTGCTTGGCCACCAGGGGAGGCTGATGGCGGCCTCCTGCCCGGCGGGTCCGGCGTTCGAGGGCGGGGGAGTACGGTACGCCACGGCTGCGGTCGATGGAGCGATCGAGTCACTGCGGCTGAAGAACGGTGATATCGAATACGAAACAATCGGCGGCGGCGAGCCGACCGGCCTGTGTGGTTCGGCCCTCATCGATCTGCTGGCCGAGCTTCGGCGCGCCGGCCGCATGAGCCCCAAAGCGGTGTTCGCCGACCGCTCCCACGAGATGATGCTCGTGCCCGACCGCGGCATCACCTTCTCCCGCGAGGACGCCAGCAATCTGGCGCAAGCCAAGGCCGCGAACTATTGCGGGCAGTTCATCGTGATGCGCAAGTTCGGCTTGCAGCCCGCCGACATCAGCAAGCTGTATCTCGCCGGCGGGTTCGCGAACTTCATCAACGTGCGGAACGCGATCGAAATCGGCTTCCTCGCCTCGGTGCCGGAGGACCGCATCGTCAAGATCGGCAACGCGTCGGTGCAGGGCGCGAAGGAACTGTTGCTGTCCAGGACCAAGCGGCAGTCCATCGACGAGCTCGTCAAGCGCATCGAACACGTCGAGCTTGAAACCACGCCCGACTTTTTCGAGGTGTTCGTCGAGGGCTGCCAATTCAAGCCGATGCCAACCGAGTTTACGCTCACGGTCGAAGGTTGAGGTCACGGCCTGTCGCAACCGAGCCGCGAACGCGATTGAGGGTCAGGGGGCCGCCGGTGGTTTTGTGGCTGCGCACGCGCCACCGGCGCTCGTCACCAGCTCAGTTGGTAGTCGATAATATACTTTATCGCCTAGTAGATCAACCTCGGGAGGCCCCCAGCGGGAAGGATCATCCCATACGCTAGAGCCAAAGGGCGTGCTGGAGGGCCCTCGTCGATCGCGAAACGAGTTTGGCGGTCCGGGCGCGTGCCCTGGACTTCTGGCGCTTCATCCGGATTGGAAGTTGATCGCCATAGGATATGCGAGTAGGTGGATCTCGGGCTCAGGCATCTGGCCAACGTAGGTCAGCAGAAATACCGACACGGATTTCGCATTCCCGGAGCTGTCGCGTGTGTTCACGCCGACGACTTGCGCAAGCGTCAAGCAATCACCTACCAGCTTTCCGTGCTCAGAGCTGAGAACTTCGTCGAGCGCCGACTCGAGAGCGTCGACCCCAGGGTCAGCCGGGAACTCGTGAGCGCTCTGAACTACCAAGATCGGATTGGAGCCCTCGAACTTTGGATTACGTCTCAGGTACAGCTTTGCGATGTCTTCGTCGCTGAATCGAAGAGTTGGTGATCCAATGACCTCGAAGATCGCCACAACCTTTTTCGGATCCACAACGATATCGAATTCTTGGGGCGCATCGGGCGGTGCGGTGAGCTCCTCCTTGCGAGGTTCATCCCCACCAAACAGTCTCTTGAGGAAGTTCATCTGGGTACCAGTTTTCCTGCGGGCTTTGGGTAGCCATGAGGTCCTCAGAGTATAGAAGACAACGAAGGACGGCGGTGCAACCGTTTTACCCATATCGTTTCACCGCCCGCCCGGACCATACGGAGAAATCCGGACTTCCCCAGGCCCCCTCCCGAGTAAACCCCTCCAGCGGCTTCTGTGGGGCAGTTTTTGGGCGTTCTACCTGATCTTCTGGCAGTAGGTGAGCGCCACAAAGGGTGGCATGTTGTTGTGTGCAGCTACTTGACCTTCCGGTACGGTTGTCGTTCTGCTCCCCTCATATTCCCAATAGACGGCAGCGCCGCCATCTTCGAGACTATGCTTCGTGGTAGGTCCAAGGTACCCGCCAGCCTCCTTGGCTCCCTGCGGGTGGAAGCTGCCTGCGGTGACGTGGTGATGCGGAGCAAGCTCCTGTTCAGTAAGTACATGTGCTTCTTCGCCGTCGGTCTGCGACACACCCCAATTGGTGAGAAGCTTGTCATGTGGGTCTACCTGATCCATATTGCCAGCACCGACTACAACTCGTCCTCGCGCCAGATCAAACGGCTCCCATTCACCGTCTGTTGGACAGGAAGTGTCGTTGAATGCAACTATTGCGCGCTCAGGAACTCGAAGGCTGGGTATGCGACCAAGCCAGCCAAGTGCCCAAAGGATTGCCGCAGTCAAGAGAGAGGCCACCACACCGGCAATGATTTGATTTTTCATCGCAAGAATCTCCTAAAATGGGGTATCCACTTGACCGGCAATGATTTGATTTTTCATCGCAAGAATCTCCTAAAATGGGGTATCCACTTGACTCAGGTAGCCCCTAGGCGTTGTGGTTTGGTCGATCCATGGACGCCAGCACACTGCACCCAGAATGCACCCTGGGGCGCCAGACGCCGGTCTGCAGGCAATTGGGCCACGAGGCTGCGTTTCGGGCCGATCAAGGATTACGCACGCGCCATGGCCATCGCAGGCTTGGAAACGTGGTGCTATCGGCAAGCCTTTCCGGGGGCCGCCAATGGCCAACCACAGTATGTTGTGGTCACCTGAGTCAAATGGATACCCCACTCTCCTAATTTTGACCTTCTTCCGATGCCCAAAATCGGCCCATAGAGCCGCTCTAACGCGTTGCCGGAAGACCAGGGAAGCGCTCTGCGGCGTCCTGACAGACACTCCCCGAATGGCTCCGAGAGAGCCGTTCTAAGGCGTTACCTTCACGGTAAACAGCACCAGTAAAACACCAACTGTCGAGATGACTATTGAGACCAGGTACCAAGGAAGTGAACCAGGAACCCTCTCGCCGCTCGGCGAGAAGAGGGGACCGACCGGAAGGTATTCGTCTGGCTTACGGAACCCCATAGCATCGACGATACTGTTGAAGTTTAGGAGTGCCGCCGATCTACGTTTGTTGTTCATGACGAGTAGAAATGCGGCCACTACTGAAAAGGACAAATCGATCATCGGGGTATGCACTTGACTCCCGACGACCCCACACCTTGTGGTCGGCGACTGCGGCGACCGCACCCTCGAGGGGCCATCGGGCAGCGGTCGTGGGTCCTATAGCCGCCGCTCATTGCGCCCCGCGGGGGGACGGCAGCGGTTGACTTTGAAACCTGAAGGCGAAGCGCTCTTGAAACTCCCCAGCGTGCGCGAATAGTCCTCCAGAGCCCGGATACTAGACCTTGGGGCTTCGGGAGTCAAGTGCATACCCCAGATCGATCAAAATGGGGTATCCACTTGACTCAGGTAGCCCCTAGGCGTTGTGGTTTGGTCGATCCATGGACGCCAGCACACTGCACCCAGAATGCACCCTGGGGCGCCAGACGCCGGTCTGCAGGCAATTGGGCCACGAGGCTGCGTTTCGGGCCGATCAAGGATTACGCACGCGCCATGGCCATCGCAGGCTTGGAAACGTGGTGCTATCGGCAAGCCTTTCCGGGGGCCGCCAATGGCCAACCACAGTATGTTGTGGTCACCTGAGTCAAATGGATACCCCACTTCGATCAAAAAGAAACCTAGCTTCGCCGCGAAGACGGCTGCCGTAAGCTTGGACAGCCACCCCGCGAGGACAAGTTGGAGAGCGATGTAGCCAAAGAATATCCGGAGGTCGATGTTGCCAAGGTATCTTAGGTACTCCACTTGATTGTTGAACGCGGCCGTTATGAACTCGGTCTTGAGCGTCGTCTCAGGCATGATGATTGTCCTCTCCGATGAGCTTCGGTGCCGGAGCACCGAGCAGAGGTATGAGGCCTATCGCGAAGTGCAACAGAATTACCCATCACATAGCCAGAGGACGTTAAGTCACCCCAGTGGTCCGTGCAACAGAATTACCCATAGTGTTTCACCGCCCCAGCCCTGAGGTTGCCAAGCCGATACTGCCCTCCGTAATCTAGCAAAAGAGATATGCCGTTGGAAGATCCGGCGATGATACTGATGATAAAGGGGTGAATCCGACCATCTTGTGGGGGTAAAGGCAGCCCTTTCACTCCTCCCTAGCGGCCTAGCGTTTGCCCAGCCAGATCCAAAGGGCCCGCATGGCGGCCAACAAGCGCACGTGCTCGGCTGCCTTCAACGTCAGCGTCAAGGTACCGCCTCCGAGGGTGCGTGTCAAGAGGGGCTGAACCGAATCCGATCCGGCCGTAGAGCCCGTCGTAGAATACCTATAGGCCTGCCATCACTCACATGCCACAGACCCTCCTCGAAGCAATCCGCGAACGGGTGCTCCTCAGCGACGGCGCCATGGGGACGCAGCTCCAATACGCCGGGCTCGAACCCGGCGGGTGCGGCGAGGCATGGAACACCGATCACCCCGAGCGCCTGCTCGATATCCAGAAGGCCTACGTCGAGGCGGGCTCGGACTGCCTCATCACCAACACCTTCGGCGGCTGCCGCGTGATGCTCGAACGTCACGACCGCGCGGGCGACGTTGCGGCCATCAACGCCGCCGGCGTCAAGCTGGCGCGCGAAGCCTTCGGCGACCGGCCGGGCTTCGTGATCGGTGACATCGGGCCCTTCGGCGGACTGATGGAACCCTACGGCGACGTCCCTGAGCAGCGTGTGCGCGAGGCCTTCGCCGAGCAGGCCGAGGCGCTCGTCTCGGCGGGCGCGGACGCCATCATCGTCGAAACCCAAACCGCCCTCGAGGAGCTAACCATCGGCATCGACGCGGCCAAGAAGGCCGGCGCTCCTTGCGTGATCGGATCGATGGCCTACGACGTAACGCGCGACGGCACGAAGCTCCGCACCATGATGGGCATCGGCCCCGAGCAAGCCGCCGAGTTCATGCGCGATGCCGGCGTCGACATCCTCGCCCTCAACTGCGGCACGGGCGTCGACGTCGGCTGGGCCGCGCGCGCCGTGAAGGCCTATCAATCGGTCTGCGACCTGCCGACGATGGCGCAGCCGAACGCGGGCCAACCGGTCCTCGAAAAGATGAAGGTCGTCTACAAGCAGACGCCCGAAGAGATGGTCGCCGAACTGCCCGCACTACTCGACACGGGCGTCCGCATCGTCGGCGGCTGCTGCGGCAGCACGCCGGCCCACATCCGCCTCTTTCGCAACATGATCGATGAACACATGGCCGCCGCGACTACGACCTGAGGGCCGGCAGTCCGTGGCAAATGTAGGGGCACGGCATGCCGTGCCCGCCTGCTCGACCTACCGCAACATGTGGGTGTGCAACGCGCTCGAGTCGTCGCGCGGGCGCCCAGTTCATGGTGTAGGGGCGGACCGCTGCGTCCACCCCGGCGTGCGAAGTTGCTCTCGGGTTCTCCGCGAAACACACGCCGAGTGCCGGGGGTGGCGGCGGGGTGGACGCTGCGGTCCACCCCTACAAGCTGCAGTATCAGTCCAGGCCGAGCTCTTTGAGCTTCGCGGCCAGCCAATCGGCGTATTCCTTTTGCAGCGCGGGGTCTTTCGGTCGGGGATACAGTTCGCTCGACTTGTACTTGCCGGTGGCGAACTTTCCCTTCGTCCAAACGTCGTGCAGCTCGGTCTTTTTAGCCTGCTTGGCAACGTCCTCGACGACGTGCGGCGGCACGAAGGTCAGGCCCTCGCGGTCGCCGACGACCAGGTCGCCGGGCATGACGGTCGAGTTGCCGACGCGAATCGGCACGTTGATGCCGGTGAGCATCACGTTGCCCAGCGCCGAGACGTGAAAGCCGCGCACGTAGACCGGCACGTTCTGCGGGTAGATGCCGTCGAGGTCGCGCACGCCGCCGTCGATGACGAAGCCGTTGCCCGTCGCCGCGTGGATCGAGGCGGTCAGGTTGTCGCCCGCGAAGGTGCCCTGCTCGATCTTGCCGAACAGGTCGACGATCAGCACGTCGCCCGGCTGGAGCATGTTGATCACGCGCTGGTTGTTGCTGACTTTCTTCTTGCCGCTGTTGTTGTCGGCCTCGATGATGTCGTTGACGTCGGGACGCACCGGCATGAACTGCGCGGTGAAGGCGCGTCCGATGAGCTTCTTCTCGGGGCGGACGATCTGCCATCCGCCGTCCCACTGATTGTGGAAGCCGGCGCCACGCATGGGGCCCCAGAGCATCTCCGACGAGGCGGTATTCAAGGCATCGATGTACTTCTGAGGGATCTTGGGACGCCCGTCGGGGAAGCGGTCGAAGGGATTCTTGGCGGTGTACTTCAGGAGCTGCTCTTTCGAGAACCCATCGAGCTGCGCCCATAGGGGCAGGGAACTGAGAAGAATCGCAACCAGCAATCGTTTCATGCGGATGAATGTAGCACAGCGGGTGTGAGGGCGACAGGCACGGGAAACGGCCGTGAATTGTGAACCGTGATTCGTGAGTCGGGAACGACCGTGAGCCGTGAACTGTGAATCGTGAACCGAACAACTGCGATGCCGGAGGGTGGATCCGGGACGTGGAGACCCAGGGCTAATGAGCATGGAGGAATTGGGTTTGTTGTTGGCCCACGCATGAGTGGGCTCGTGTTGTTGAGGCGCGAGACCATGAGGCGTGAACGGTGTGGGCCACGCCTGCCGATTCTCGTCCCCTTGGCCTCTCTTGGCCGCCTTTGGCTGCTATTGACTGCTCTCCATAGGGAGCCGTATCGTTCGTATATGCTTGGGTGGCCCTCCAGACTTGCCGCCGAATGCTGGTGGCGGTTGCTGGTGAGATCGCGGTCAAGGTTTCGTCGCCCTCGGCCCGCCACAGCAGAGGCGCGGGGGTGAGCCCGCGGCCGGTCGACTTTTCCAAGCCGAGCCGAAACGGTTGGGAGCGGCCCCACCGTTCAGGCCGGCCGGCCGTTCGCCATAGTTTGGCTAGGTTTTCGGAAAAGTTGTGATGCATGGGTTGTCCACGTTCCCCCTCTCCGGTCTCAGGGTAGCGCACCGGTCTGAGCGAATCGGCCCTTTTCGCCGTAAGTTATTGATTCTGTGGGATGAAGATTCCGTGACTGGATTTCCGACGGTGGGGATGTTGCACAGCGGAATCGTTGTGGAACGCTGGTCCACCTCGAGCAGCGCCGTAAGGTCGCCCTGCCAAGTTGGGTTCGGGCTTTGTCCCTGAACCGCCCATCGTGCAAGCGCAGGATGAGTCGAGACTCGACGAAAAAGGGCTCTGTCCCCTTTAGGATCCGTCCCTTAGGATCCCCCATTTGAGCTGTCGCGCCCGAACGGCTGCGCCTGTTGGACGGGTACGGCAAGGAGAACGCCCTTTGGCTCGATGGACTCTTCGAAGTCGCAGACGTCGCCAGATGAGTGCTTTGGGCGGCCTGAAGGCTATGTTTAAACGCCCGTTCGGAACTGGCGAGGATTATCTCAACCCAAGGTACGTTGTGCGATGCACACTTTCCCCGGGCGCGGTTGTCCTTCCCTTTCGATCCACTTCAACCGGACGCAGACCGCAGAGCATGTCGTACAAAGCATGTTGCTGATTAGATTTCGAGACGATCAGAGTCCCTACGCCGGTCCATACCAGAATGACCAGAAGTATAGTGAAGAATGCTCCTGTTACAAAGGACAGCTCACCATAGATCAGTAACCATCCGAAAGCAACGGACATCAGAAGAGGGAACTGCCAGATCACGAAGACAAAACTGCGCGCGATCGCTCGTTGCCAGGAGGCTGCTCCTCCCGAGAGCTTCTCAATCTGGAACCCAGCAAGGTGATACCCGAGTGATGTCCCTCGCACTCCCGACACGCGACTCCCTAGCATGACGAAGCCCACGACGCAGACGACGGAGCCAATCAGAAAAGCCCACACCTCGTCATCGCGCATGAACATCTCGCCGGCACCCAGCCCGAGGAGAACAGCAATCCCAGAAAGCAACGCCACATCGATCTGCTCTGCCCACAAAACTGAGACTACCCTTCGCCCAACCGGCCGGTCGTTGAGAAGACGACTGCAGGCTATGAAAACGCGTGGATAAACATAGAGCAAAGGGGCCAGCCACAATAAGATCGCCCAGAGCGTCCTTGTCTGTGGATCAGCCTCTCCGGTTATCGTTATGAGGAGTCGATCAACCTCTACCGCTGTTGCGGCTACGAGCAAGAGACCCAATGTTAGCCCACTCTTGACGCGATGAATTGCGCCAAGAGCGGCGATGACCCCAGCACCCGAGAGAGCTATCAAGAGTGCAGTGCGCGACAGGAATGACCAACTATGCAAAATGAAAAACAGGTCTGGAAGTTGCTCTGAGACAATACCGGAATCGGGGTATGCACTTGACTCCCGAGACCCCAACATATAGCATGCGGGGCTGTGGAGGACTACCCGCGGACGCTGGAGGAGTTTGAGGGGCGTTTTGCCACTGAGCAGGCGTGTCGCGAGTATCTGATGCAACTGCGCTGGCCACAGGGTTTTGTGTGTCCCCGCTGTGGAGGGCGGAGAGCTCGGCCCAGCCGGCGGGGCCTGCTGCGGTGTGGGCAATGCGATTATCAGGCTTCGGTGACTGTCAAGGGCGGAGCAAAACTAGGCCACTGCGGCGGAGTAAAAGTGGACCATCTCAGGAGAGATGACTCGTTGAGCAAAGCGGCTGTTTCGGGGGCTGGAACGCAGTCAGGGGACGCCTGGTAAGGCGGCCCCTGACGGAGTGGAAGCCCCCCGAAACAGCCGGCGGCCAGGCGCTGGGGGATCAGGCGGAGGAAGAGCGCTTGCGGGAACCCTTGCTCTGCTGGAGACGGTAGCTTTCGCCGTTCATCTCCAAGATATGGACATGGTGGGTGAGACGATCCAGCAAGGCGCCGGTCAGCCGCTCCGAGCCGAAGATCTCCGTCCACTCGTTGAACGGTAGGTTCGAGGTCACCAGCGTCGAGGCCCGTTCGTAGCGCTGGCTGAAGATCTCGAACAGTAACTCCGAGCCCGTCTTCGACAAGGGGACGTAGCCCAGTTCGTCCACGATCAGCAGGTCTTGCTTGGCCAGCTGTTCTGTAAGCGCAGGAGACGTTTGTCGTCCCGCGCCTCGAGCAACTCGTGGACCAGCGCCGCGGCGGTGGTGAAACGGACCCGATAGCCTTTCTGGCAAGCGGCCAGCCCCAACGCCAGGGCCAGGTGCGTCTTGCCCGTACCGGAGTTGCCCAGCGCCAGTACGTTCTCTCTGCGATCGAGATATTCCGAGCGCGCCAGCTCCAGGACCAAGCTCTTGTTCAGCGACGGCATCGAGGGGAACTCGAAGGTCTCCAGACTCTTGAGCACCGGGAACTTGGCGGCCTTGATGCGCCGCTCGGTGGCGCGCTGTTCGCGATCCAGTAACTCCAACTCACTCAGCCGCAGCAGATAGCGCGGATGATCGACACCCTCCTGGGCACATTGCCGCGCCACTTTGTCGTACTCGCGCAGGAAGGTCGGTAGTCGCAATGCCTTGAGGTGCTCTTGGAGCAGAACCTGTGGCTTAGCCATCACGGCACTCCTGCGCCCAGCAGCGCCAGATAGTCGGACGCCGCCGTGGTCGAGACCCGAGCCGTCGGCAGATGGGGGTAGTTTTCCAGTGCCAGCTGTGGCGGTCGGTGTTCGATACGACACAGCAGCAGATGCTTTACCGCATCGAAGGAGATGGCGCCAAGCCGTAGGGCATCCCCCACGGCGGCACCGACTTCTTCCAGACGAAAGTCTTCCAAGAGGCGCAACACCTGGATATACTCGCGGGAACCGGCTTTGCCCAATCGTGTCTCAAGCAGCCGCCGGAGGTGAGCAAACTCCTCGGGCAACTCCCAGCCTTCCAGCGGCGCCGCTTGCTCGAGTGCTCCGGTTTTGCGCTCTAGCAGCGCCAGATAGTGCAGCGGGTGAAAGATCAGCTCCTCACGCCCATAGCTGCGCCGATGCCGTGCAATCTCCTCGCTGCCGGCGCTGATGACGACCTTGTCCACATAGCCCTTGATCAGCACCTGGCGGTGTCCGTACTCGGTTGGCACCGAGTAGTCGTTGGTGTGGTAGCGCACCAGCGACAACGACGTCACTCTCCCCGGACGCGTCTCGCAGGCCTCATACGCCACGGCCGGCAGCGGCAGCAGTGCTCCCCGATCACGCTCGAAGCGCTCTGCGATCGTCTCTCGATGCCCACGTTACCGGCGCTCTCGCCTCTTGCGGCACTGCTCTTGGAGCCACAGGTTCAACGCTTCCCAGCTTGGGAACCGCGGCCGCGGGACGAAGAAGCTCCGGCGGGCGATCTTCACAAGGTTCTCGACCTTCCCCTTGTCGTTTCCCTTGCCCGGTCGCCCAAAGCGCTCCTCGAACAGGTAGTGCGACTGCAACCCCGAAAACGCCCGTGTCTTGAGCCGCGTCCCGTCGCCCAGAATCCGTGCCACGGCCAGGGTCGTGTTGTCGTAGAGAATCCGCCGCGGTACGCCACCCCAGTAGCGAAACGCCTCGACATGCCCCTCCAAGAAAGCTTCCGTCGTCTCGGCCGGGAACGCTCGCACGTAACTCTCGTCGCTGTGGGGGAGATCGACGACGAAGTAGTGCGCCTTCGCCAGTACCCCGCCGATCTCCACCTGCGCCTCGCCGAAGTCCGCCTGAGCATGCCCTGGCGGATGGGTCAGCGGCACGAACATCTCGCGCTGCGAGGTCCGCTTCAGACGCACGTAGTCCTTGACGATCGTGTAGCCGCCCGGGAAGCCGTGCTCGTCCCGCAACCGCTCGAAGATCCGCTGGGCCGTGTGCCGCTGTTTCTTCGGTAGGGCCTCGTCGGAGAGGAGAATCTGATCGATGACACCGGTGTAGGGGTCCAGCCTCGGACGTCGGATCGGTTTCTTGCGGCGATAGCCGGGCGGAGCCGCGTAACTCAGCATCTTACGAACGGTCGCGCGCGCTAGACCGAATCGTCGCGCCGCCTCCCGCCTGCTGATCCCTTCGACAAAAACCGCCCGCCGGACACGCCCGTACAGCTCCACGGAATACATCCCTCCCACATCCCACAAAACACCCCAGGGCTGTTTTGCGGAACGCCGGCGGCCGGCCTAGTTTTGCTCTGCCACAACACGGCTGAACACCGCCCCTTGTGGCCTATTTTCTCTCCGCCGCTAACAACTGTCAAGGGCACGATTTTCCAGGACACGCGCCTGCCGCTGCGCACCTGGTTTCGGACCATGTGGTGGGTGACCAGCCAGAAAAACGGGGCGAGCGCACTGGGACTGCAAAGCATCTTGGGTCTGGGAAGCTACCGTACCGCCTGGGCGTTGCTGCACAAGCTGCGGCGCGCGATGGTGCGGCCCGGCCGAGAACGGCTCAGCGGTCGCGTGGAGGTCGACGAGACCTATGTGGGGGGCGCAGAAGAGGGACTGCGCGGACGGCAGACGCAGAAAAAAGCACTGCTAGCCATCGCCGCCGAGGAAGACGGCGCGGGGATAGGAAGGATCCGTATGAAGCGCATCCGCGGAGCGTCCAAGCAACAGCTGCACGGCTTCATCCAAGAGGCTGTCGAGCCCGACAGCACGATCCACACCGACGGCTGGGAAGGGTACGTCGGCCTGGAGGCGCTTGGCTATCGGCACGAGTACGACTTTCTGGCCGGTTCGAGCCAGTCGGCCTCCGAGCTGTTGCCCCACGTTCACCGGGTGGCTGCCCTGTTGAAACGCTGGTTGATCGGGACGCACCAAGGCGCTGTGAGCCGTGAACACCTGGACTATTACCTGGATGAGTATACGTTTCGATTCAATCGACGACGCTCTCGTCACCGGGGAAAGCTCTTCTACCGGCTTGTACAACAGGCCGCGACCGTTGGGCCCACGACCTATTCAGAGATGGTCCAACACCTACGCGGCAGGCGGACCGGCCAACCACAAGATGTGGGGTAGTAGGGAGTGAAGTGCATACCCCGATACCGGAATACAAGAGTCCTGAGCCGATGCTCAGCAGCGGCATGAGCCGCATCACGCGCAACGACCGCCCCTGTACCCCCGATAGGTGCTCGAGTTCCTCCTCCTGTTCTCGTTTCAGCTCCAACTGCAGCGCCAGCTGACCTGTGCGGCGATGATCGAGATCGCGCCATAGCTTCACGACCGATCGGACTACAAAATCATGTGCCAACTCGTACTGGTCTTCGCCACCTGCTGTTGCCGCTTTGACGATCAAACGGGCCTCGATCAGCGGCGTCAGTGCTGTGGTCAGAATCTCGTCATCTGCCCGCGGCAATTCGAGCTCCGTGGGACGGTATCGGTTTGCTTCCGCGATCAGTTCCGACGCAACGAACGCCCGGCGATGGCGCGTCTTGTCCGTGAGTGCATATAGGCAATCGATACGAAGTTCCTTCCACTCGTGTCTCTGCAAGGGGTCCGGCGTTTCTGGGATGCGATCGAGCAGGTCCCCAAGGTATCCGTCCAGGACAACGCGAGCCGGCAAGTGTGAATCCGCCGGGCCTTGGAACGCTGTATCCCCTTGGCCAGCGGAGAGTCCACTTTCTTGCGCCAGGGATTCATAGTGGGCCATGGAGAACGGTTTCGCTCCAGAATTGCGCGAACGCCACAACCGGTCGGCCAGCACCTGTAGGGCCGGTAGCTCAATAAAGGGGTCGCTCGGTGTCGTAGGGGTGAGATTCACCTCCGCGTATCTTTCTCCGGCGTTCATCGAGTAGCAATCGGCCAGATCGTCGAGGATTCGACCGACCGTCTCGTCCTCGATGGATAGCCCCCGATGAGTGAGGGGCAACCGCAGGATTTCGCTGCTGCGACTTCGTTGAAGCGGATTCAATTTGAAGTAGTTGCTGAAAACGTCGGGAATCGTCTTGCGAAAGGCGATCATGCTTCCGACCCATTCTTCACGCATCGAGAACAGCAGATGCATGTTCAGGGAATCGTCGGCCCAACTTTCACCAAGCGCTGCTACGAGTTCTTCCAACTGTGGAGTGTTGGCGTAGTGAACGAAGAGCTCCTCGAACTGGTCACAGATGAAGACCAGTCGTCGATCGCCGCCTGCAAGGTCTTGTAACCGCTCTTTGTAGGAACTCGTTCAGGGGTCGGTGCACGTAGTCCCGCAGCCGAGTATGGACATCTTTGTACTCTGTCCCGCGCGTCGTTTCTCGAGCCATCGAGTGCTCGAACTTCTCGAACAGCTGAGTGAAATCCTTCTGAGACCCGCCAGGAACTCCAGCGAGCTTCCCTTTCAGCGCTTGCAGCAACTCAAAATCCGCTTCGTTGAACGCCGGCACGTCCAATTCCCGCAAGATGCAGTCCTTGAAGGCCTGCAGTGGATTCTCGATCGACCACGGTGGGCGCGGCCGCGTACGAAACGTCGCCCAGCCTTGGCTGTCGAAGAACGGCACGAGCCCCGCATTGATCAACGAACTCTTGCCGTTGCCCGAGTACGCGTAGAGGATCGAAACCCGCGACGCAGCGACCATATCGATCGCCACCCGCAACTCCTCGGAGCGGGTCAGTTGAATTAGTTCCCGATCGGTGACGGAGTTAGCACCTAGGGAGGCAAGGAAATGCCAGGGACCGAGCCGTTCGCCAAGGATCAGGCCACCGTCGGAAGTGACGTGCGATCCCTGGAAATCGGGACTATGGACGTGCTCGACTGCCATAAAACGTCACATTCCGACTGCTTGACTATCGGTGGGTCTTTGGAGTTCCCATCGAGCGGCGGCCAGCAGGTCCTCCATGAATTGCGCTCCGTCGACATTGATGATGTCCACTTCTCTGTGCGCCCAGAACTCGACCAGAGCGTTCCAGCGAGTGCGGTCAAAATCGCTCATCTCGTCTTCGCTGGAGCTGTATTGGACAGCGTAGGACCTCGTGCCGCGGCCCTCTGCCGTAGCCTTGAAGATCACGCGGAAGTTCCAATCCGAAAGGCTGTACCCAACGAACAGGATCGTTGACAGCGCCATCCGCCCGCGAACGTAGTGAAGAAGCCGCTTGTTCGGGTCGGAGCCGAGAGCGTTTGTGAGGAAGTTAATGTAGTCTTCCTCAGTGATCACAAGATTCTGCCCGGTCGCTCGCGAAATGCACCCGTGCATTTTGTACAGAGCGGTCAACCCCGACGGCGCCCAAAACTCGGGGTCTTCACGGCGCCCAAAACTCGAGCGGTCAACCCCGACGGCGCCCAAAACTCGGGGTCTCAACGTCCAGGTGTAGCTTGATACCTTTCTGGTTCGGATCCTGCGCCCCGTGATAGATGATCACCTCGGGGTCCCGGTCCAGCCTTTGCCGATAGGCTGTTTCGAAATGCATATCGTAGTTCGTGGTGACGATGGTCGTGCTTTGGTTGCGCTGCTCGACTAGCTCGAGAACCTCGACGAGCTTCTCCAGTGTTCTCGAAGGCGTAATCGTGGGGGCGGCTATCGTCTCTTTCAACAGCCCGTTCAGACTATCGCGCGCAAAGAAGAATTCGTAGTAAAAAGCGACTGTTGACAGCGGTATGTATTCGTGCCATTCCAGCCGACACCTCTCGGCAAGGGATTTCGAGAGCTCGACGGCGGTGGGAAGGTCCTCCTTGGTGGGATCGACCGAGGCTCCCGCCCCCAGGAAAGCAAGGCACTTCCCCGAAAGAATTTGCTTGGCCAGGTGCTCCAGCGCGGCGGCGTAGCGCCACGTTGGACTACCGCTCTCGTCAGTCGTCCTCTTGATTTGGGCCAAGTGGGGTATCCATTTGACTCAGGTGACCACAACATACTGTGGTTGGCCATTGGCGGCCCCCGGAAAGGCTTGCCGATAGCACCACGTTTCCAAGCCTGCGATGGCCATGGCGCGTGCGTAATCCTTGATCGGCCCGAAACGCAGCCTCGTGGCCCAATTGCCTGCAGACCGGCGTCTGGCGCCCCAGGGTGCATTCTGGGTGCAGTGTGCTGGCGTCCATGGATCGACCAAACCACAACGCCTAGGGGCTACCTGAGTCAAGTGGATACCCCATTTGGGCCATACTCGACAACGCGATCGCGAATGCTTCTGTCCAACAACAGCCTCTATTGTTGTATCGGGGTATGCACTTAACTCCCGACGACCCCACACCTTGTGGTCGGCGACTGCGGCGACCGCACCCTCGAGGGGCCATCGGGCAGCGGTCGTGGGTCCTACAGCCGCCGCTCATTGCGCCCCGCGGGGGGACGGCAGCGGTTGAATTTGAAACCTGAAGGCGAAGCGCTCTTGAAACTCCCCCAGCGTGCGCGAATGGTCCTCCAGAGCCCGGATACTAGACCTTGGGGCTTCGGGAGTCAAGTGCATACCCCATTTTGTTGTACTGTTATTGCAAGAACAATCTTGCAATCAGTATTCAGCGGAAATGCCCAACTGTGGGAAAACGGCCGGCACCAACCTTCCCTTGGACGCTCGTTTGACACCCAAGGTCGTTGTCGTGATGGCGTTTTGGGGCACGTGTCGTACCGGAGAGGCCACAGCCTCGAGAAGTAGCTATGATAGGGGCGGCAAACGACATGAACTGGGGCTGATTTCCCAGCCCGCCTGGGAGGACGCTATGCCCGACGGACCCGCTGTTAAGGGACCCTCACACACCGGCTCGACCACACCGCCGCCGGTGAGTCGGCCGAAGGAGATCGCCTTCGGCGTGTATTTGGTTGTGTTGAATCTGGCGTTGCTGCACGGTCTCTACGTGGTTTGGCCCGAAGCCGGGACGAGTACGGGAGGCAAGGATCTGATGTGGGGCTTCCACGTTGGGTCGGAGATTCAATACTTCTTCATCGTTGTCCTCACCGGAGCCTTGGGTAGCTACGTCCATCTGGCAACATCATTTGCCGACTACGCGGGGGCGCGCAAATTGAATTGGAGTTGGGGATGGTGGTTTTTGCTGCGTCCGTTTATCGGGATGGCACTGGCGGTGATCATGTACTGTGTGATTCGCGGCGGGCTGATCTCGGGTTTTGGCGGTGACGGGAATGCCGGCGGCAACGAGGCCGTCCGGCAGTTGAACCCATTCGGTGTTGCGGCCATAGCGGGCATGACAGGGATGTTTTCCAAACAGGCCACCGACAAGTTGCGCGAGGTTTTCGAGACCCTCTTCGGCGTGAAGGACGAACGGCCGGACAAGATGCACGATCAGAAGCCTCCGGGGAGCGGTTAGCGGTGAACTGCTGAGTGGCCGAGGCGTCGGACGCGTGGGACCAACACTGGGCAAACGCCGACCCGTAAGTTGGGCAGTTCGGGGGCAGGGTCCGAACTCCGGCCTCCGGGGCTCCGGCACCCGGCCATGATCGGCGGCACCCCCCTGGGACTCCGTCTCGCCATCGCACCACGTACCGCAAGTTGAGTCACGAATCTTTCAGGAATTTATTCCCTTTCCTTTCAATCACTTGCCGCTCCACCAGGGTCAAACCCCTTCCGCCCTGTTGTTACCCTGGAATCGGAGGAAGAAGAGGAGCAACGTCGAGCTCGGCGGAGTGCCAGATCGTTCCACGGGATTTCGTGAAAACGAGAGTGCGGGAGGCCCCCAGGGCCCCCGAGTCGTGCGTCGGCGGTGGCGACACTCGTCCAGGGCGATACGGCCTGCGGTTGAACCGACCACGGGTCGGTCCGGCGAGGCTTTTCCATCGCCCTGTCAGGGCTCCCGACACAACAGGTTCGATACCTGGGGTTCCGCCTGGCGGCGTCACCCCAGGCTAACATTCGGTCGCCGCTTCGCGGCTAGGCCGGGGCACCGTGGGTGCGGTGAGAGTTCGCGGGGTTGACGCCGCGCGACCGCTCTAGCGCGGGGCGGTTGGGTCGGGCGTCGTTGACGGCGGGCGGCTGATGGGTGGACGCAGCGGTCCACCCCTACGGTTCGGGTGCGCGCCGGAAAGGCCGGGTTGCGCGTGTGGAGGGCGGTCGTATCGGACGCGGCGGCAGGTGGCCGGGGTTGAGTCGCCCCTTGCAGGGCTCAAGAGATGGGGGCGGGGATCGGTGTCCCTGGGCTTACGCCCAGGGCTGTTACCTGGACCACCCCTTTGGGGGTTCGCGATCGTGGCCCGCCTGGGTCGCGGCTAGGCGAGAAGGTCGGATGGGCAGTTCCGCAGTTCCGGACCGAAAACCTAGCCAAACCATGCCAAACGGCCGGCCGGCCCGAGCGGTGGTGGCCGCTCCCCAACCGTTTCGGCTCGGCTTGGGAAAGTCGAGCAGCCGCGGCGACGTTGAGACCGTCTCAGAGAGTATCACGGGTTCGCGGACGTTCGGAACCAAGGCAGGGCAAACGGCGACCCGTCGGCGGGATCACCGTTTCTTCTTGTTCTTCCTCTTCTGCGGGGGCTTCTTCATCACGAGCGTGGCAATCTCTTCGAGGACGGAGCGGAAGTAGACGCCTTCGGGGTTGCTCGCCGAAGCAGCCTCGGCGGACTCGGTGTACGGGGCGGGTTGGTAGACAAACGGGGTTTGGCGCACCTGGTGCCACGGGCGATAGGTCCAGCCGGCGCCGTTGTGGAACACCTCGGCCGCGCTCGAGGTGTCACGTAGGAGATTGGCTTCGGAGATCTCGTGGCCGTTGTCGTCGGCCACCATCCAGACCGGGCGCAGGTTGGCCTCGAGCTCACGCAAGCGGTTGCGCTTCTGTCCGGGGGAACGGCCGTCGCCGCGCACGAGGACCACGTCACACATCTGCGCCAGTGAGGCGGGGTACGTCATCCTGCCGTCGGTCGAGGCACCGATGGGCAGCGCGAAGGAGGCGCCGTGAAAGCGTTCGCGCACATCCTCGACCAGATGCGAGATGTACTCGGGGATGAAGTTGCCCTGGCCCCACTCGCCCGTGGCCCCATTCCAGGCATCGGCGACGTCGATGATTACGTTGCGGAAGTTGTTCGCAATGAGCCAATCGGTCATATTGCGCGCGGCGGCAACGATGGCGCCGGTAGAATCGAACATTTCCAGCCGGCCGTGTGAAAAATAGGTCACGCAAACGACCATGCCCTTGCGGTCGGCGGCCTGCAGGAGGCGTTCGAGGCGCGCGGCCCAGTCGGGCTTGAGGGTGCCGTCGGGCTGGAAGCCGCTCCATTGCGTGGAGCCCGGTCTGAGCGTGCCAGAGCCGACGTTTCCGCCCGGCGGCGGCCCGTCGCCGCGGTTGCCTTGCAGACTGACGGTGATCGCACGAATGCCGTAGTCGGCGTAGAGATCGAGCGCCTCGATAACGCGGCCCGTGTTACGGTCCGGGTCGAAGTGTTGGCCGGGGACGGCGCTGCCGTCAAAGAGTGCCTCGTTCAAGCGAATGTTCATGAGCTTACCGCGGGCCTTGCCCCGGTAGCGGCTCTCGGAGTAGGTCTCTTTCCACGTGCTCGAAGCGGATGTGCGCATGTAGAACTTGTGGGGTTTGTAGCGCGGGCCCAGCATGGCGCCGGTGGCGATCTCGGTCGCCCCCCAAGTAGCGGGAGCGCCGAGAAGCAGAAGCACGGTGGCGAGGATGACGATCATGGCTGAGCCACGGAGAATGGAAAGGTTCATTCTCGCATGGAAGGTCGGGTGGTGGAAGGAGCGGTGGCCGTGGGGCCCTATGAGGGTGCGTTGCCAGGGCGAGAGGGCGGACGCAGGGGTCCGCCCCTACAAGGGTATTTACCCATGTTCCGGTCAGTACAGAGAGTTCGGTGTGCCCATGAAGACCAGCGGCAGGCGGGCACGGCATGCCGTGCCCCTACGTGGTGAGGCGGGCTAAAGGTTGCGCTTGGTGCCGTAGATAGCCAACTCCACGCGGCCGCGCACTTGGAGCTTTTCGAAGATGTGTCGTAGGTGGTTGTTGAGGGTGTGCGGACTCATCGTCAGGCGGCGGGCGATTTCCTTGTAGCGCAGGCCTTGGGTGACCAAGCCGGCGATCTCGGTCTCGCGCGGCGTGAGGTCGTCGGACGCGTGGGTGAAGATACCGACCGAGCGCTGGGTGGCGATGAGATCTTCCGCGAGTTCATTCGGAGACACGTTGCCCGGACGATCGTGGTGGAGCGCATCGTCCAGCCAGGTGACGCCTTGGTAGACCTCGCGAATGGCAATGAGCAGTTGCGTCGTAGCGGCGCGTTTGGACAGGATACCGCCCGCTCCCAATTCGAGGGCCATTGACAGGTCAATGCGGTCCTCGTTGGATGTCAGCACGATCGCCGAAACACGCTTGCCGGACGTCCGCAGTTGACGCAGAATTTCGTAGCCATCCAGGCCGGGGACTTCCAGATCCAGCAGCAGCAAGTCGGCGCGGCTGGTCTCGACGGCGCCAAGCACCCCACGGCCGTCGGAGAGCTCAGCCACGACTTCCATGTCGGGCTGCTCTTCCAGGATCTTACGTAGACCCTGCCGGAAGAGAGTCTGGTCGTCCACGATAACGATCCGGATGGACTTCGTCTCGAGCGGTGATCGCAAAAATAACCTGCCGTTTCATGGCTCTTATCGGCCAGGAGCAACGGATGCCGAGTGGCTGACCCCGAGAAGTGGAGTTGAGAAGTGAAGCCGAGAACTGGAGGGGCCGGCGTGGTACGGTACGGCCTAGATTCATTGCGTGGAAGGCCGGCCGAAAAGTGGGGCGCGGGTCGCCAGGCCCCGGTCGCCACGACCTGGGCCGGCCCCGTTGAAGCGCTCGGTATGGTTGATGTAACGTTGTATGTAGACTCGTGCGTCCCACGGGTATCGAGGAGGGCTTCCGTGAAGTTCATCGCAAGGTCGACCGTTCGCGGTCTGTGTGCCGCCGTTATTCTGTTTGCCGGGCCGGCTGCTGCGCAACAGCAGATCAAGCCCGGCTGGAACCTGTTCACGCCCGCGCAGGACGTGCAACTCGGCCAGGAGGCGGCGGCTGAAATTGAAAAGCAGGTCAAGGTTGTGAACGACGAGCGCCTGACCAACTATGTCGCGCGCATCGGCAAGCGCCTGGCCGGCGCGTCGCCCGCGCCGGACTATCCCTACACATTCAAAGTCGTCGCGGACCCCTCGATCAACGCGTTTGCCTTGCCCGGTGGGCCGATCTACATTCACACGGGGCTGATGACCTCGTCGGACAACGAGGCGCAAATGGTCGGCGTGCTAGCTCATGAGGTAGGGCACGTCGCCTTGCGGCACTCGACAAACCAGGCGTCCAAAGCACAGATGTTTCAGTTGCCGCTTGCGCTCGCCGGCGGATTTCTCGACAAGAAAGGCGGCATGCTCGCCGGGCTGGCGCAGATGGGCATCGGGTTCGGCGTGAACTCTATGTTCCTGCGGTACTCTCGCAAGGCCGAAAAGCAAGCGGACATCTTGGGCGCGCGCATGATGGCGGAGGCCGGCTATGACCCGGTCGAGATGGCCACGTTCTTCCAGAAGCTTGGGGAATCGGGAGGCGGCGGCCGGGTGCCTCAGTTTTTCTCCGACCACCCCGACCCGGGCAACCGCGTCCGTTATGTCGAGGAGGAATTGCAGTACCTGCCCGCGCGCGACTACACCAAGGGCAATGCGCGGGAGTTCGAAAGTATGAAGGCGCGCGCGGCCAAGGTGAAGATCCCCAAGCCGCAAGCTCCGCCTCAGGGAGGGCCTGCCCAGGGCGGATCAGCACAGCAAGGCGGGGCAGGGAGCTCCGCGCCCGCGGCGGAAGGCACGCAACGGTATCGGGGCGCGGGCTACGAAGTGAGCGTTCCTTCCTCGTGGACGGTGTATGAAGCCAACGAGGGAGCTGCCGTCACGATCACCCCGCCGAACGGGCTGGTGCCGGCCGGCTCCGGTTCGCCCGCTCTCGCGCGCGGAGTCATGGCCGGGTACGTCGCATCGTCGGGGCGCGGTCTCGGCTCGGACACCCAAGCGCTGCTGGCCGATTTCCAGAACTCGAACCCTGGATTGGCACCACTGCGGGGGCAACACCGCACAACCGCGATGCATGGCCAGGCGGCGGAGAGCATCCTCATGGCGGGTCAGTCGCCAGTTGATAACCAGAGCGAGTTGGTGTGGGTGGTCACCACGCTGCGTCTCAACAGCCTGTTCTACATCGCGTTTGTCGCGCCCGAGAGCGAGTACAACGGTTTGCGGACGCGCTACGAAGAGATGCTGGGCACGGTTGCGTTCTACTGAGCCGCGTTTGATTGAGCCAAGTTCTCCACCGCCGCACTCTACTGGGCCGTCGGCCTCGCTAAAATGAGGCTTGGCCTCCTCACCGCGAGCGGTATTCCTTGATTTCGATGGCACGCTGGTCGATAGCGAGCCCCTCCACTACGATTGCTGGATGCAGGCTGTCCGCCCGTATGGCGGGCACGTCGAGTGGGACGACTATGTACGCCGGTTTGTCGGAGTGGCTGATTTCGAGGTGGGCGGCATCATGCTGCGCGAAGCCGGTCTGACGCCGACTGAAGCCGACACCCGCGAGGCTTCCAAGCGAAAGAAGTCGATGTATCAGGCGCGTTTCATCGAGGAGCTCGCGATCGGCCAGGACATCTGCGATTGGCTCACCGCAGCTTCGGGCAACGGCGTCGTGTTGGGCGTGGTTTCTTCGAGTCTCGTCCCCGAGGTCGAGCCCCTGCTACTGCGGTACAACATCCGATCGGCGTTCGACGTCCTGGTCTGCGGGGACCATGTCAACAAGAGAAAGCCCGACCCCGAACCGTACCGTTTGGCGCTGGAGCTCGTGAACCGTGCCGGAGCGGTGGACGCGCACGGGGCAGGGAAGCTCCATCCCGAAGATTGCCTGGTGGTGGAAGACTCCGATAGCGGTGCCACCGCCGCTCGGGCTGCCGGGATGAGGCTGCGGCGGGTCGAGTCACCCGCCCAACTGGTTGGGGTGCTAGAGCAAGAGCTTTCGACCTAGCGGGCCTGACGGGGGGGGGCGAAAACGACCGCCGACCCGGAGGCCTAGGCCACGGGGCATGCTGTGCCATTTATTCGGGCGCTAATTTCTGAACCGACCCTCTGGGACTCGCTTGGGGAAGGTCGAGTACTTGTCAGGAGCGAGGATCAGGTGTGGCGCGCGCCTCTGGCGGGCAGGACCGGCGTCCGCGCCGGTCTTTTCCCCTGGCCTCGGAAAGCGGGCTGTACGCGCAGAGACGTCGACCCGGAGGTCGACGCCGCCGGCCGGGAGGGCCGCGCCACAAGGCACGCCGCGTTGTTTCTGAAGCAAGGCCCTGAGTCTTCGACGGGCGAGAAGCTCCGTGGCGATCTGCCGAGAGAATAATGCGTTACCTGCGGAAGACCAGGTAAGGTGCAGGATATACAGGTGGTTGCGGTTAGGTAGGAGGATAGAGGGAAATGGGGCCTTCGCTGCGGGTGCGACCTGCCCAGTGACTTAAAAGGCGTATAAGAAATATTATGTTAAATTTATGTCGCGGGCACATCGTGCCGTGGGCAAGCCCCCTCCTTAACCGCGACTCACGGCCTGACCCGCCCAAGAGTGGCGAGGAGGCCAGGCTCAAGCTTCCCAGGCCACGTGGGGCCGGGCGGGTTTACTCGGGCCCCGGTCTTGAACCAGAGATAGTCGAATCGCCACATCGACTCGAGGAAGGTACGGACGTACTCGACGCCCCCGTCAGCTTCGCCAAGGCCAGTCGCAGACAGCAGGTCCGACACCGGCATGCAGTCATCGATCATGTCCAGCACGGCCGCTTGGGTTGCGTCGAGCGACACGGCGATCTCGGGATACTGATGGGCCTCCCAGCGTAGGCGGGCGACGGCTCCTTGCGGGAGCGACTCGGTCTCGACCCCGACATGCGGGTTCCGCACAGGCACGTAGCCTTCCCACTCGTTGCCGTCGAACGAAATCCGGTAGGACTGCACCGGGAGGTCATCACGGCGCACAACCAGTTCATGGCTCGCGGCTGAAGCGCGGTAGAGTTCCACGACCGCGTATTGCTCTTCCTCCGGGAGCGCTAACACGTCAGTCAGCAGGTCGGGTTGTTTGGCCAGCGTGCTGCACTGGGGCAGATAGTGAGCTTGATAGAAGAACCGTTGGAACCGTAGGCCGGCGGCTCGAATGAGCGCCAGACACTCAGGGACGCTGAATGAGACGTGGCCGGGCTCGAAGAGCATATGAGCGAGCCGGGGGTTCTGACTCAGCGCTTCTGTTTCGTAGCGGTCGAGCTTGACTGTGTCGTTCTCGCACAGGTTTCGTAGGAGCGTGTCGACCTTTGCTTTTCCCTGGGCGCCCGGGCGGATCTCCATCAGGCGAATCAGTTGCCGCAACATTTCCAGCCCCTGGTTTCCGTACCGTCCCGGCAAGGTCAAGTGGAGGACGCCGTCAGGCCGCAGCATGTGTCGAAGCTGAGCGAGCCACTGTGCGGCTTGCTCCCGGCTCTCACAGCGTCGATCCGCGAAGATCAGGTCAAAGTCCTTTCCTTGCTTGGCAAGCTGCTCCACATTCAGGCTGGGAAACGTTAGGTTCGCTTGGGCACGACCGTTGGTAGAGCTTTTCAGCGGCTGGGACGGCCCGCCCTGCTTGTTCGCGACAAGAAAAGCCGCCCCGGGGCTGCTCGCCGCCAGCGTCGTTGCTCGAGTCGTTGCTCGATGGGTGTCGTAGTCGTCGATCAGCACCTCGAGGTCTTCTGTGAACTTCCGTTCGGGAAAGTACAGGTGGAACCAATGGAGCGGGCTCGCCACAACGGGGTCCGGCTCAGAGCCGCCGCACTCTTCCGCTACGCTGGGGACCCGGGACGCGTCAGTTGGTTCGACTTGGGACCGTTGTAAGCTGCTCGGCATCAATCACTCCCGCGCAAGGACATCATGCATTCACAGTCGTGTGCTTCAACTTCAACCCAATAGATCGGCGTTTTGCGTGGAATTGTCAACGAGCGAGGAGGCCTCTCGGCCGACTGCAAGACACAGGCGAATCCACAGGGGCCGGTGTGCTTCGCCGGGGCGTATACGGAAGAGACTCAGATTAACTGCCAATGCCAGCGCGGGTGTATACTTGGGGCGCGCCAGGGCCCAAATGGAATCCTGGTCAAGAGCTGGTCGCTGACGAGCTTACAGCGGCGGTTAGTGAAGACAGGCAGTCGATTGATCAAGCACGCGTGCTATTGCTGGCTGCTTCTGGCGGAGGGCCATCTGAATCGGCGGTTGTTCGGCAGTACGCTGCGGAGGATCTGGGCGCTGCCGGTGCCTTGCGGCTAGGACCATCCCTTACGGGTGCGAAATCTGGTCGTCGAGGGAGGAGGGTCGGAGGGGTGTCTGAGAAATCGCCTGGGGAGCAACGGATTGGCCTCATCAAGCGGGACGAACAGCCCTCGGTGACCCTCGACCCGGCCCGTGCCTGCTTGCATGCCGCGAAATCATTGCGTTTCAGCGGATGGGTGTGTACAATCGCGATGGCTCGAGACCGAAATCGGAGATTCCCGTAGGAAGGTAGAACCCCGTTGCGTCGCCGCTCCGGCTCGGCTATTCTACTCGTGCTGGCACGGCCAAAACGGAAATCCCGGTTGAGATCAGCGGTCTTGGACGCACTAGTCGCTGAGCGGCGGATACGGGCTTGTGAGATACCTCCTAATAGACCGGGTTAAGCGAATCGAGCGAGATAAGAGCATTCTCGCTCTGAAGAACGTCGCCCTCTCAGAGGACGTATTCTCAGACCATTTCTTCGGGTACCCAATCATGCCTGGCGCCCTCCTGATCGAATGCTTGGCACAGGCTGGGTCGACTCTGTTTGAAGTGTCTTCCGATTATCAGAAGAAAGCTCTTCTGGTTATGGTTCATGAGGCCAAGTTTCGCAACCCTGTGCGTCCGGGAGATCAGCTTTCGGTTGCCGGCAACGTGGTCGAGAAGAGCCGCGACTTGGCCAGAATGGATGGCCAGATCCGAGTGGAGAGTAAGTTGGTTGCGACCGCCAACCTGACTTTTGCGCTGAAAGACGCCTCTGAATTCTATCCGGTATTCGATGAGGCACCTGGTGCAGTCTGTCTATCGGTTTCTCCTGGAGGAAGCCGAACTGATTGGGTTCCCCGTTGCACATCGGAACCTGCGAGACCGTGATGAATGAGCGATCCGTCGTCGTTACAGGTCTGGGTGCTGTGACCCCTTTTGGTATTGGCGTGCCAGCCCTCAGGCACGGACTTCGACAAGGAGCATCCGCGGCATCGCTGATCTCGTCTTTCGATGTTTCACAGCTTCCGACGCGCTTTGCCGCATCGGCTCCGGACGATTGCCAGCTTGATCCATTGGTCAAGAACCAGAAATCGCTTAAGACGATGTGCCGTGCGGCTAAGCTCGGTGTGGTCGCCGCTCAGGAAGCTGTCAAGGATGCCAATCTTGACGCGGTCGCGGTGGATCCCTATCGATTCGGTGTCTCAATAGGGACAGGAGGGCTGGGCCTGTGGGATTCGGACAACTCCAGGGAAACACTCGACCTTATTCTGGACTCGGTCGTCGGAAACGGGACGCCGACACTCGATTACTCCAAGGTCTGGCGGAATACTCTTCAATCGATCCACCCCCTCACACCTCTCAAGGCTCTGCCCAACATGGCAGCAGCTCATATTGCGATCAAGTGGGGTATCCATTTGACTCAGGTGACCACAACATACTGTGGTTGGCCATTGGCGGCCCCCGGAAAGGCTTGCCGATAGCACCACGTTTCCAAGCCTGCGATGGCCATGGCGCGTGCGTAATCCTTGATCGGCCCGAAACGCAGCCTCGTGGCCCAATTGCCTGCAGACCGGCGTCTGGCGCCCCAGGGTGCATTCTGGGTGCAGTGTGCTGGCGTCCATGGATCGACCAAACCACAACGCCTAGGGGCTACCTGAGTCAAGTGGATACCCCATTGCGATCAATTACAACGCCCGCGGCGTCTGCCAGACGATTTCCACAGCGTGTACGTCGTCGGCGCAGGCCATTGGCGAGGCTTACCGTCAGATCAAATTTGGAGTGGCCGACGTCATGATCGCAGGAGGCTGCGATTCGATGGTGAACCCGAACGGCTTGGTGGCTTTCAGTGTTCTTGGGGTACTGAGTAAGAACAATGAGCACTACAAGACAGCAGCGCGGCCATTCGACAAGAGACGCGACGGCTTCATGCTGGGCGAAGGCGGAGCCGTCTTCCTGGTGGAAGAACGTGAACATTGTCGCCGCCGAGGGGGTAAGAGCTACGGCGAGATCATCGGATACGCCACGACCTGTGACGCCTTTCGCCTCACCGACGAGCCACGGGAGGCATGGAGTTGCATTCAGGCGATGCGATTAGCTCTCAAGGAAGCATCCATCGATCCGGCGCACGTCGACTACATCAATGCTCACGGTACGGGAACGCGCATGAATGACAAGACGGAAACGTTCGCGGTAAAGCAGGTCTTTGGTGAGCACGCGAAGTCATTACCGATCAGTTCGACGAAGTCGATGATCGGGCATCTCGTTGGCGCAGCGGGCGCAGCCGAGTTCGCGTCCTGCGTGTTGGCATTGGAAGGGCAGTTTCTGCCCCCCACCATTAACTATGAGGAGCTCGACGCCGAATGTGACTTGGACTATGTTCCCAACACGGCGCGGGAGGCGTCGCTGCGAATTGTCCGTTCCAATTCGTTCGGCTTTGGGGGGCAGAACGCGTCTCTAGTTCTGCGGCGAGAAGGAGCGTGAACTTGTGACCAACGGCCAGATTCTCGACACGCTGAAACAGATCCTGCGCGAAGCGCTGCTTGTTTCGCCGGAAACTATTACACCCGATTCAGCGATCTTTGAGGAACTGGGCGCCGAATCTCTCGACGTTTTGGATATTCGGTTTCGCATGGAAAAGGCTTTTGAGATCAAGATTGACCAAGACGCAATGGTGGAAGCCCTGAACTTTTGGGCTGGACAAGAAAACCAAGAGTCCGTGCTACGCGTCCGCCATCTGGTGGAATACGTGCGGCATCGTTTGTGACAGATCAGGAAGTGTCATTGAAATGAGTTCCCAGAACAAGAACACTGCGGCGGCGCTGGTTACGGGTGGGAGCCGTGGCATCGGCCGGGCGGTCTCGCTAAAGCTTGCCGCTTCCGGCGTGCAGACCGTGTTTGTGAACTATCTGCAGAACGACCAAGCCGCGCAATCGGTGAAAGAAGCGATCGAAGAGACGGGCTGTTCCGCTGTTCTTCTCAAGGCGAATCTTGGTGAACCCACCGAGATCGAGGGGATGTTTGAGGAACTGCGATCCGTGTCCGATGGCCTCGATGCCTTCGTCCACTGCGCCGCTATCGGTACATTTAAGCCGCTTGCGAGCATACGTCCAAACCAATGGGATTTGACGATGAACGTGAATGCACGGGCGTTCCTACTGTGCGCTCAGCGTTGTGCCCCACTCATGACGAAGGGAAGCGTTGTCGCGATATCAAGTCTGGGAAGCGTACGCGCCGTCCCGAACTACGGGGCCATGGGGCCGACGAAAGCGGCGCTAGAGGCAGCTGTTCGGCACTTGGCGGTGGAATGGGGGCCATCCGGTATCCGCGTGAATGCGGTCACCGGTGGCTTCGTAAAAACCGACTCGATGCGGCACTTTCCCGATGCTGATGCTCTAGCAGACGAAGCCCAGCGCCGGACACCGCTCGGGCGGTTGGGCACACCCGAAGATATTGCCGATGTCGTCTCGTTTCTTGTGAGCCCGGCGGCTCGGTGGATTTGTGGTCAGGTCATCGTTGCGGACGGCGGGTTGTCCCTCTTCTGAGGCATCGGGGTATGCACTTGACTCCCGACGACCCCACACCTTGTGGTCGGCGACTGCGGCGACCGTACCCTCGAGGGGCCATCGGGCAGCGGTCGTGGGTCCTATAGCCGCCGCTCATTGCGCCCCGCGGGGGGACGGCAGCGGTTGACTTTGAAACCTGATCGTGGCGCGCAAGTGGCGACTGTTCGAGCCAGCACTCCCTCGCCCCACAGCTCTCTTACCAGTGCCCATGCGCCGCTTTGTCGCGCTGCGGTAACAGGCGAAGCGCTCTTGAAACTCCCCAGCGTGCGCGAATAGTCCTCCAGAGCCCGGATACTAGACCTTGGGGCTTCGGGAGTCAAGTGCATACCCCAGCTGAGGCATTCCCGCGGAAAAGGAGTTGCCATGCTTTTCGCAGAAAATGATCGGCGCTCAAAAGGGAAATCGACCATTGCACTCTTCCTCGTCGCGACCATGCTCGCATTGAACGCTCTGAGCGGAGCCGGCTGTAAGGTCCGTCGCCCAGGCGGCACGATCGAAGCAACCCGTTTGCCCACAAGAACCCTTGACGAGAATGAGACGATCTCTTCTGCCACGCTGACGACAGGGGAAATGGTCCAGTTCGACAAGGCCGGTGCCTCCTATGATCCGGGTTCCATGAGCCTCAAGGGCAAGACGGAGGGCGGCAATGCTGTTCAGCTTCGACTCGACGACATCTCTTACGTTTTCATAACAAGAGAAACTGTTGATGGTAAGAGAACGGCTCTACTCATCGCCGGAGTTGCAGTCGCCGCAGCGGCAATTGCTATCGCTGCTACAAGATCTGATAAAGAGGAAGCACCCAAGCCGCCCCCAAGCACATCTTGCCCTCTCGTCTATTCCTACGATGGCGAAAGGTACGTCTTCGAAGCGGAACCACTAGGGGGTACGATCACGGCGGGCCTCCAGAAGGCCGACTACTCACGCTTGCAGAAGCTACGCCCACTGGAGGGCCGGTACCACATACAGGTTCGTAACGAGCAAGAGGAGACGCAATACCTGGATGAGGTAGCCCTGCTGAGCATTGACCACCCCGCCGGGACCGAAGTGGTGAGCACTGCTCTTGGGACGTTCCACATAGTGCACCAGACGCTCCCTCCCAAGTCCGTCTTCGATGAGGACGGAAAGGACTTGAAATTTTTTCTCAACGAGCGAGAGGGACTTTTCTGGCAGTCGGACCTTTGGCGGGAAGGTGCAGGGAGCGAACGTAAGACGCGGCATGAACTGATATTGACGTTCCCCAAACCCAGAAGGGCCACGACTGCCAAACTGCTCTTTCGCGGTGGGACCTCTCCGTGGGGGTCTCGGATGGTGCGTAGCATGCTCGAACTGCGGGGAAATCAAGTCGAGACCTGGTACGAGGCCGTCGACGAATTCGGCTCCGAGTTGCTGCAACTCGCTGAGTTTGTGGAAAGGGAAGAGTTGTATATCCTCAACGTTGATGTCAAGGAGCGACAAAAGTGGGTGTCGCGCGGCTTGCTTCCCGGTGGCGGCCCCCTGGCTCATGAGGATCGTGTCGTATCCTTCGATGTGAGCCAGGTATCAGGAGAGACGCTGACACTGCGGCTTCGGCCCCCTGTGGGATTCTGGGCCATTGACTATTTGGGAGTCGATTATTCTGATTCTGGTATTGCCGAGCCCAAAGTCATTGCCCTCACCGAAGCTGTCGACCAGGCTCACAGCGATGTGGCAGTCCGTCTTCAATCGCGCGACGGAGACTATCACGTCATGCTGAAAATGGGAGACTGGGTGGATATTTCATTCGATGGGTCAACGCCTTCTGCAAAGGGACGAAGGTCGCTGTTCTTGCGGACTGACGGGTTCTACAGAATTCACCTGCCCAAAGACCAACTGGAGCAATCAGAAACTATTACGGAATCGGGGTATGCACTTGACTCCCGACGACCCCACACCTTGTGGTCGGCGACTGCGGCGACCGCACCCTCGAGGGGCCATCGGGCAGCGGTCGTGGGTCCTATAGCCGCCGCTCATTGCGCCCCGCGGGGGGACGGCAGCGGTTGACTTTGAAACCTGAAGGCGAAGCGCTCTTGAAACTCCCCAGCGTGCGCGAATAGTCCTCCAGAGCCCGGATACTAGACCTTGGGGCTTCGGGAGTCAAGTGCATACCCCAGTTACGGAATTGGCATCAACACCGGGGCTGATCGTGGAGTTCGCCCTCGATGAGTTCTCGAAGTTTCGGGACTCATTGAATCTGAAGTCCGTGCAATTCACACCCGCAGATGAGGGTTTTCGGATGTCAAGGGCGGAGCAAAATTAGGCCACTGAGGCGGAGTAAGAGTAGGGGGTCTCGGAGGGGAGGGGGGGGTTGAAAGCGGCTGCTTCGGGGGCTGGAGTGGAGTCTGGGGACGCCTGATAAGGCGGCCCCGGACGTAGCGGAAGCCCCCGGGAACAGCCGGCGGCCGGCACGGGGATCAGGCTGAGGAAGAACGCTTCCGGGCACGCTAGGGGAAAACCGGGACAGCGTCAATTGAGTCGGATGCCGGCGGCTTCTGGTGTGCGGATCACTGAAACCACCTCAGACCTTAGCAGGTTTCTTCTTGGTCTTTCGGGCAATCACTTCCATACCCGAGACGTAGCGCTCGCTGACGGCAAATTCCAGGGGGTCAAAGCCGCTTTCCCGAAGCAGACGAACCAGGCTTGGGCGCGTGAAGACGTGATAGTGCTCCAGCTCCTGCCAGTAGGGATTGTTCCCTTCCCGGTCAAGGGCTCTCCAGACGGCCGAGTCCATGTTCGGCGTCGAGACGAACAGAATGCCTCGGGGCCGAAGCAAGGCGTTGACGCGGGCGAGCGCCGGCCGGGGAAATGGTAGATGTTCCAAAACGTCGGCCAAAGAGATCACGTCAAAGGGGTCTGGGTCGTCGAATCGCAACAGATCCGCGCAGTCGGCCTCGTAGCCCAACGCTTGGATTTCCTCTACCACGCCGGCTCGCACGTCGATCCCCTTCGCTTCGTAGCCAAACTCGGCGGCGGTCGTCAGCAAGCTGCCACTGCCGAACCCGACGTCGAGCCAGCGGCCCGCGGCCCGGCCCACATGCCCGGTGACGCGGCCGACTATGTGGGACGCGGCTAGTCGTTGCGGCTCGAGAGCCCGACCGCCGGGCGTTTGGTGTGGATTCGATTTCTCGAGGATTTTCTCCAAATGAACCTGCTCGAAATAGCCGTCGGTAAAGACGTGCCGGCAGCGAGCACAGCGGTTCCAACGGATGCGAGGGTCGAAGGCAGGCTGGTAGAGCGGATGCTTGTCGCACTTCCCTTCCCTGTAAAGCGCGAAGTCTTTGTGGTTGCACAGCGGGCAGCACTCGTAGGGGGTACGGGATCTTGCGGCGCCCGCCGCGCTTGGCTGCCTGCCCAAAATTGAATCTCTCCGCAACAGCGGGCCGCTCCGGCGCTCGGCTTCCAGGGTTCGGAAGAGGGCCAGATCAAAGTCCCACATGGTTTGAAAGAACTCGCGGGCGGTGCGCTCTTTCTGTTGCAGCTCGCCGGTAAGCTCGGCGGCTTCGATGATGGACTCGATGTTGCGGCGGCCGTCCACGGCTTGGAACATGCGGTAGGCGGACTGGTCCAGGTTTATCTTGGTGTCCTGTGCTTCGTAGACCGGCCAGTGCAACTGAGCGACTTTCCCTGACGGGAAATCGCCTTCCGTCATCCGCACGCCCGGCGTTCTGATCGGGGCGTAGCGCAGCCACTGGGTTCCCGTGAAATCGACTCGCGTCGAAGCCTCGGGGCGGTCTTTGCGGCAAGTGATGAACTGGTGCTTCCTGATTGAGGAGCGGAACAGCTCACTGATGGCGTGCTGCCGGGCAAGAGGAAGTTTCTCGATGTCGCCGAGCAGTGGCGTTTCTCTCAACCGCGAGCACCTCGGCCAGTAGCGCGACTGATACATGAAGCGCTGTTGGCGCAGGCCGGCTTGATCCAACCAATCGTAGATCTCAGGGACCGTGTACGAGCGTTCCCGCGGATTCAGCAGCAGGTCGGCCAGACCCGCATCTTGGTCGAGGTCCCGAAACTGCGCGGCGGCGTGGTGAAGCGGGTGAGTCTCCGGCAAGGCAGCGATCCAGCGGCGGGTTTTCGCGATGCCGGCGTCGTCGGCGCTCACGCCCGCACGACGGAGCAGTTCTTGCATGATGGTGAGGCCCAACCGGCCGTACCAGCCGTACGTTGACGCATCCACGTTGATCGCACCTTCCAGCCGTAAGACAGACCGAAGGGCCCGCAGGCCTGCGAGAGGATCGGCCAGGTGGTGAAGGACGCCGGTGCAGTAGATCAGGTCGAACGTCTTGCCCAGTTGCGGCACGCTCTCGATCGGCAGCTCGAGCAGCTCGACATGGTCCATCCGGTACTTGTCTTTCGTCCGGCGACTGCGTTCGAGCGCGACGCGGCTGATGTCAATGGCCGTGATGCGCGCCTGCCGCGCCGCCAAACCGATGAGGCCCACCTGGCTCATCCCGCAGCCTGCGATCAGAATGTCGAGTTGCTCTTCGTACGGCCGGCAGGGGAAGTACAGATGGAACCAGTCGCGCGGGTTGCCCACGCTGCTGCGGGAGCCGGAGGAGTGCAGATCAAGGTTGTCGTCGAAGGGTGGATACGGGTGGGTCTCATAGAACCCACGAATGTCGACCTCACTGTGCATTGCGGCGGCGCCTTCTCGTTCCCAGGACTCTCAAGGAACAGTTTTGGCTGTGGAAACTTTTCCTGCGCCCCTCCAGGGCTCAAGCACCTGATTGCCCTGTACCCCCGGCTGAAGCCGGGGGCTATTTTCCTTGGGCCCCTTCAGGGCAAAAGGCCGCGGATCTCAAAATCGAGATCCGCGCTACGGACTACGGACTTCCCTTCCCTACGGAGCCGATCGGCCCGTCGCCTACAAAGTTGTAGAGGGGGCGCGGAACGCTTGTGCTCACGAAGGCGTACAGCGGGTTCCCGGCTGACGCATTCGCCCGAGAGCGCCGATAGACAGGTGGGGAGCCGTACGTTCTGTCGCGATTCGAGCCAAGGGCAAGAAGAGGGCGCCCGGAAAACGCAACGTGTCACGCCCCCGCAGACACTCACGATCAGCCTCAACCTGATTGCAAAGGACGAGGCGGCGTCGATCGGCCGTTGCTTGGAGTCGGTTGAAGGCGTTGTCGACGAAATGATTGTCGTTGATACCGGTTCGGCCGACGACACCGCCCAGAGGCCGCCAGTCATGGAGAGGTCCTTTCGTTCCCGTGGACGGACGATTTCGGTGCGGCTCGCAACCACGGACTGATGCATTGCCGCGGAGACTGGGTCCTCAGTCTGGATGCGGACGAGAGGCTCGATCCCGACACTAAGCACTACGTGCGCGAGGCCGCCGCCACGCCGAACGTCGACCTGTGGTACCTGCGGCTGCTGAACCTGTATCCGGACGGCGAGAGCGGCACGGAAGTGCGTCTGGTTCGCCTGTTTCGCAGGACGCCCGGCATGCACTACGTCGGGCGGATTCACGAGCAGTTGATGCAGAATCTAGCCGCCGCTGTGGCCGGCCATTCGCAGGCGTTGATTCATCATGAGGGCTACCACCCCACGGTTATGGAGGAGAAACAAAAGATCGCCCGCAACGTGCGCTTGCTGGAACTCGGCCTCAAGGACACCGAAAACGGGGGCTCAGCGATGCTACGCAGCAGCTACCTCCACTACTGGGCCATGAATTCCCAAGGCGCCGAGCGCCTACGGCGCCTGGAAGAGTTCTCGCAATATGTCGATACGCACTTCGACGATCTCAAGGAACGCATGGCCTGGATCCCATCCGGCCTGTTGCACTACGCGGCGGCTTTGCGAAACGCCGGGCGCCGTTCCGAGTCGGCCGACGTGGCGCGGCGGATGCTCGCCGAGTTCGGTGAAGCCCCCATTCTTCACGCGTTCATTGCCGGCGGGTACTTGGCGGCCAGCCAGCTTGAACGGGCGGAAGAGGAGTTGAAAATTGCGCTCTCGCCCGAGGCGAAACTTGATTACCGCCACCAGGAGTATGTCCTGCCCCCGGAGACCCGCTGGCGACTGGCCAAGCTGATCCTGGCCGAACTGCGAGAAAGGCAACAGCAATGGGCCGAAGCGGAAACCCTTTACGAAGAGTTGGTAGAGGACATGGAAGCAGTGCGCCCCCGCCTCGCTCACATCCAAGTCCGTCAACAGAAGCACCAGCGCGCGCTCGAGACGTTGGAAAAGAGTCCCCAATCCTTGGATCAAACCAGTCCCGAAGAAGCTTGTCTAGCCTTCATCCTTTCGCTCATTGTGAAGTCCACGAACGGGCTGCTGCGGTGGGGTGAGAAAGTGCGGCTGTTAGCTGACAGCCAGCCGCTCTGCCGGCGAGTACTGACGCGCGTCGAGGCCTGGGAGGTAGGACGTGCGTTCACTCCCGACGACTTCCCCGAGCTGAGCGAAATCCTGCAACTGCCGGCACCGCAGCCGCCCATGCGGCAGGCGTCCTGAGGCCATGGTGGCGCACGCCTCCCGGCGGGCAGCGTCGGCCTCCGGGCCGACGTCAGACTAACTTACACGTCCAGCAAGCACCCCGGACTGGAGAAGAACAGGCCGGGCACGGATTCCGGCCCTGCCGGCCAGGAGGCCTGCGCTAGATCCAAACAAAAAAGGTCCGTCCGGCGGGGACCGGACGGACCGAAAGATTACTCAGAGGATGGAGTTTATCCTCGGAGCAACGCCAGCACGGCTTGGGGTGCCGTATTGGCTTGTGCGAGAGCAGCCACGCCCGTTTGTTGGGCGATGGAGGCTCGTGTTAGGTTCGCCGCTTCCGCAGCGAGGTCAGCATCCCGAATGCGGCTTTCGGCCGCGGACAGGTTAGTGATCTGCGTAGCGGCCAGACCGATTGCGAACTGCAAGGAGTTCTGGCCCTTGCCAACGTCGGCTTGGACTACCGACAGCTTGGACACCGCCTCCGCCAGCAAGGTCACCGCCGTCTCGGCGTTCTCCTGCGACGAGATGTCGGCGATGGCGCCACCAGCAAGCTGGGACGACACCTTCAATAAGTCATTGGAATCGGAGTTGTCAATTCCGTGGTCGTTGGCAAGGTCGCCCACCCCGACGGTAAAGCCGTTGGTCAACGTGCTGAGCAACCGAATACCGTCGGCCGTTCCGCTGAGGCGCTCCTTGACCGCAACGACCTGCTGCAAGGTTGTGTTGTTGGAGGCCTGCAGTTGGTCGTTGATCGAGTCGATCGCTTGATCAAGTGTCTTGGCGTTCGAAAAACTGAGCGTGACACTGATGGTCTGCACGACGCCCGCATCGTCCTTCGCGTTGATAACGACGTTCTGCTCATCGCTCCCAAAGAACAGTCCGGTGAATGCAATGGGATCCGCCGAGCTGCCGGTCGTCGCCTGAGCGCCACCGGCATTCACGGTAGATTCGACAAGACCGTTGGCCTCGGCGAGTGTCCCGTTGATCACAACCGCGAGACCCGCGGCCGAGACGTCGACAAAGCTAGTGATCGCATTGGCGTCATCGTCGTCCACCGAGAGCAGGAAGTTGGTTCCGGCGGCCGACTCGAGTTTCAGCACGCCGGCGGCCTGGGAAGCAATGATACCGGCGCCTGACAACGTCGTGTTGGCAGCGATTTGAGCGTTGATCTGTTCGACGATGTCGGCGGCGTCCGTATTGTTCAGGGTCGTCACTGTGACGGAGAACGTCTCAGCCGAACCGGCGCCATCGACCAACACAGAGAACGTGGCGCTTCCGTCGTTGCCGACTGCCAACGCACCGCCGTCGGTAATCTCGCTGAAGATTGCGTCGGTTCCGCCCGCACCTCCCAACTCGGCAGTGCCGAAGCCGAGTAGGTTCTCTTGATCACCGGCGACAAACGCCGTGAACTTCTCACCCCGGTCGTTGGTAAAGGTGACCGTATCGGCCGCCGTGTCCGTTGTCACGGTGAAGCCCGCACCGGCCAGAGTCGTATTGGCGGCGAAAGCCGTACCCAACGCCGTGAAAACGTCGGCTTGCGTATCGCCGTTCGCCGTCGTGATCGAAACGGTTTGAGATCCCACCAGTCCGCCGCCCTGGAGGACGACGCTAATCGTGTTGATCGCCGTCGAGTCACCCGAGGCCGTCCCACTGACCACGGTCACGTCCAAAGGAGCCCCGGTCGCGCCGGCGCTGAAGTTGCCGAGCAGACCGTTGGACAGCCGATCACCGGCCTGCACCTGGAATGCCGTGTTGCTGGAGCTAAATGCCAACTGCTGTTTCCCGGTGCTATCGGTGTTGATGACTGCTGTGATGCCGGCATCTTTGAAGGCTTGCCCGGCTGCCGAGGTGGCGCTGAAGCCGTCGATCGCAGCGTTGACCGCCGCCGCCAGCGTGGTCGTGTCGACCACTCCGGAGAGGTTGACCGAAAGCCGAGCCTTGTCGTCGTCGGAAAACTCCGCCCCTGCAAAGAAGAGCTCAGTGAAGCCAGTTGTGGCAACCGAAGCGGCGTTCGTCGCGTCGCCCACGATGCTGTCGACGCTTGTCGTCGAGCTCGCACCAATGTCCGTCGTTCCCTCGGTGCCACCGAGCGCTTGAACCCCCTTCAGTCCCAGGCGATTTGCGTTCACCGATGAGTTCGACAGATCGACTTGAACCGACCCGTTCGTGACTTCCGTGACGTTGTTGTTGGCACGGCCGCCACCGATGAACACCGAGAGCGCAGCGTTAAACGTACCTCCCGGATCCAGACCCACAGCCTGCGCTTGACGGTCGATCTCGGTAAGCACGGACTGGAACTCTGTATTCAGGGTGCTGCGATCACCGGTAAACGTCCCGGACGCTGACTGCGTGGCCAGCGTTCGGGCACGGTCAATGAGCAACGAAATATTGTTCAGACCACCGTCGATGGTCTGCAAAGTACTCAAGCCGTCCGCACCATTTCGGACGCCTTGACGGAGGACGGAGATGTCGGACCGGAATCGGTTTGCGATTGCCAGTCCGGCCGCGTCATCCGCGGATGAGTTGATGCGCAAGCCCGAGGTCAACCTTCGAATGGTTGTCTCCTGTAAGACGTTCGTCTTGTTCAGGTTTTCCTGAGCTATCAGTGATGCTATGTTGGTTGCGATTGAGAAACCAGCCATGATTTCCTTCCTTGGGAATTAGATTTTGTGCCAGAAGTCCATTTCTGGCCGGCACGGCACAGCCGTACCTGTTTTGTTCGTATGGCTGCTTATCGGCCCACGGGACAAATGTTTGAAAGCTAATTGAAAACAGGCCGAAACTACCGGTGTGGTCGAATCGTTTCCGTGGAACCGGCGAACCGAAAAGGGGCACAGCATGCTGCCCCTTGCGCTGTGGATGCTGCAGGACGTACTGGCAGTAGCAGGTGCCCACTCGAAGCCGCTGGGCGCGGCATGCCGTGCCACCACACCGTCGGGCGTCGCACCGCACCCAAGTCGGTCGAGTCAGCGAGTTGATTCCTCGGCGAAGCCAATCGTAACAGGCTTGTCGTAGCCGGTCATCTCGAGGTAGCCGACACCGCTGATGTTCTTATCGGCCTTCCTGCCTTCGTATTGAACCGCGCCCTCCCAGTAGCTGGGGCCGCCGCGCTCAGCGACGACCTCTTGGCCATCGAGCGTGGTGCGGCATGCGATCTCCAAGCCGAGCGGGATCACCTCGACCTGCCACGTAAGCGGATATCGGCCGCCGGTCGATGGGCTGGTCCAGGTGCGGCCGCCCGGTGTCATGCGGATGTCCTTCCCGTCGAGGTGGCGGCTTCGGCCCGCCGAGTCCACGTAAGTGCCTGAGGAGTGGGGATCGGCGGAGCCGTCAGTGCGTCGCATGCGGTAGAGCATGACCTCGGTATGGTCTTCGAGTTGAATGCTCATCCAGTCCCACCCCGCTTGACCCGGCCCGAGGCTGTCGGTCGAAAACTCATGGTCCATCCACGCCAGACCGCTGACCGCATGGGTTTTCTGTCGCAGCGTGACGGTTCCCGCCACCACCAGGCGACTGAACGAAACGTAGTGTGACGCCTTGCCCCTGCCCTCGGCCTTTTGGCTGACGCCGTTGCGCCCGTGGATGACCGGTGGCTTGGCCGGAGTCAACGCGAGGTCGAGCGTGAATTCATCGGCGACGGCCCGCAGACGCTGGGTCGCAAGAGGCTCGTCGAGCTGAAGCCATCGTACCTCCCAATTGCCGTTCCACATACGCCCCCTACCGGCATCCACGCCCGCCAGCCCGGGGCCGCTGCGATTCAGCCGGTCCTCCTTGAAGAACTGTTGGCCGCTGAGGTCGCTGAGTGTGAGGTGGGCCAGGTAGAGGTCGTCAAGGTCCCAGGCCGAGTTCCCGGGCAAGTCAGATTCCCCAGATAAGTCCCGGGCGAGCGCCTGGCGAAAGAAGGTCAGCTCGAAACCGAAGCGGCGGCCTTCGGAGGTAGTGAGGTTGCCGGTGTAGTACCACCACTCCGTCTTGAACGACGGATGGCTGAAGTGATCCCTGGGGAACTGGTATCGGTAGCCCGGCAAGGCCAAGTCCCAGGCCCAGCCCAGCGCTGGAAAAACAAGCAGTAACAACAGACTACGAGTCATTCTTCGTGAACCACCTCAATCGGCGATAGCCGCGCCGCGATGCGGGCCGGGTAGAGCCCGGCGATGATCGCGGCTACATAAACCAGCGTGAGGGCGCCCAGCAGCAGGCCCACGGGTGCGTGGAACTGGATGGTCCAGCCGAAGGATTGCTTGTTGACGACGAAGATCAGAATCAGCGACAGTAACGCTCCGAGGCCCAGCCCAATCAGGTTCGACAGCAGCCCCAAGAAGCCCGATTCGAACAAAACGACCCGCCGGATCTGCCCGGCCGACGCCCCAAGAAACCGCAGCACGCCGATCTCCCCACGCCGATCGATCACCAAAGCCAGCAGCGCCCCGGCCATCCCCATGATCGCGACGAGGATGGCGACTGCCTCCAAGGCATACGTGATGGTGAACGTCCGGTCGAAGACACGCAGAGCTTCGGTGCGGAGGGCGCGGTTGGCCGTGATGAGGACCTCTCGTCCCGCCGTCGCGCGCTCGATCGCGGTGCGACCGTCGTCGATGCTGACGGCCGGCTTCAAGTAGACTGCCAGATTGCCGGCAGAGGGGTCTGGTAGGTATTTCAGCAAGACCGACCGGTCCATGATGGCATAGCCATTCTCGTTCGAGTAGTCATAGTAGATGGCGATGACGCGAAACGCCGGCTCGCGATCACCCATCGGAAGCCGTAGCGAATCGCCGACCCGTAGCGAATGCTTGTCGGCGAATGCCTCGCTCACGATCACGTGGTCACCCGCGGGCAACTCGGCGAGGACTTCCTCCTGCGGCCGGCCCGACAAGAACCGCACGTCCCCGAACTGCGCGATGACTTCGGCCTGACCGGCCCCGAGCGTTGCCCGCCGCCCTTCGTAACGAATGGGATACGCACGAAAGCGATCGACCGCCTCAATTTCGGGTTGGTTCTCGATGCGGTCGGGGATGGCCGCGTCCATGGTCGGATACTGCCCGGCGCCGCGGCGTCCCGGCGGCCGGACGTAGAAGTCCGCGCCGAGGCGCTGGTCGAGCCACACCGTCACGGTCTCGCGGTAACTGCCTACCATGATGGCGACGCTGACGAGCATCGCCACGGCGCTCGCGAGCGTGGCGACGAGCACCGAGGTCCTGGGCAACGCCCCGACCAGTCCGCGCGACGCCAGCACGCCCTCCGCGCCAAAAGCTCGCCGGACCATCCCGGAGGCGGCCCGCGTGACCGCTACCACCAACGCCGGGGTGGCCATCGCGCTAGCCACGATCAGCAACAACGCTGACAGATAGCCCAGCAACGGCTTGCCGGCTACCGGCGGCGCCAACGACGCCAGCCACGCCCCGGCGGCCGGCAGAGCAGCGTAGGCAAGGGTGCGACCGACCCCTTGGCGCGCGTGGTACTCGTGCCGTCCCCGTGCCATAGCCTCGGTGGGAGCGACCAGCGCCGCCTCGCGCGCGGGCATCCATGCAGCCAGCAGCGATACGCCGACGCCTGCCGCCAGCGCGGCCACCACCGTCAGGGGCGTCACGACGATCTCGCCCGGAGTACTACTGACGTATAGGGCGTTGACGGTCGCGGCCATCAACTCGACCGCGCCGTCCGCCATGAGCCTTCCCAGCGCGAGACCCAGCACGCTCCCGACAAACCCCAGCAGTCCCGCTTCGGCCAGAAACGCTGCCTGCACGCCCCGCCGGGTCGCCCCGAGGGCGCGAGCCACGCCGATCTCCGTCCGTCGTCGGACCACCGAAACTGCGATTGTGTTGTAGATCAGGAAAGCCCCGACGACCAACGAGATATAACTCAAGACTCGAAGATTCCACCGGAAAGCGCTGAGCATCTTACGGTTCTCTTGTGATCGTGTGCCCTTGGCTTGTAGCGTGACGCCAGCGGGCAGTGCGCCGCGGAGGACACTCTCTGCCTCCTCTGCCTGCGCGCTGGAGGGAAGGAAGACATCGATGCGGTCGAGCCGACCCTTCCGCCCGAGGGCCTGCTGGGCGGTGGGAATGTCCATCACGACGATACCGTCGCGGCCCACGCCGGCCAGGCCCTCGGTATCGAGAAGCCCGTGGACCGTGTAGTCCCGAGTCGTATCGTTGACCGTCAGGCGAAGGGTCTCGCCGGGCGCGGAGGCCAAGCGCCTCCCCGCCCACAGGGAATCCGAGCGCGTCAAAGAATCGATATCGAAGCGCTCACCGGAGAAGCTGCCCTTCAGCGAAACGTCGCCAATTAGGTCGAAACCAAACACCGGCGCACTGACGCGATCCGGCTCAACCAGGGCGAAGCCCTCCACACGTGGCGAGAAGCGGAATGGATAAGGCAGGGCGGTCAGCTCGCCGAGCAGTTTTTCGTCCAGGCCACCCACGGTGCTGATTTCGAAGTCGGCCTCACCGGTGAGTGATTCGAGCGACGACCGAAAGGAGCCCGTCGCTGCCTCGCCCGCCAGGTGAATCGCCACGACGACGGCCACGCCGAGAGCGACGGCTAAGGTCGTAAGCGCGGTCCGCGCGGGCTCGCGGCCCAGCGGCCGGACGATCAGGCGGAAGAACAGAGTCACCGCTTGGTTCACGGGTGGCGGATCTCCTCGATACGTCCGTCGCGCAGGCGGACGATGGAGTCGGTGACCTCGGCGGCTTCCACGCTATGGGTCGCCATGAGGATGGTGGTTTCGAGTTCCGTGGCGACTCGGCGCAGCAGCTTCATGACGACGTCCGCGCTGGTTTCGTCGAGGTTGCCGATCGGTTCATCGGCCAGCAAGATCTTCGGGGAGTGGACCAGCGCCCGGGCGACGGCGACACGCTGCATCTGTCCGCCCGAGAGTTGGTGCGGCAGGCGATCGGCGTGGCCATCCATCTCGACCCATTCGAGGCGTTGCCGCGCGGCGCTTCTTGGCTCCGAGACGCCCGCCAGCATCAGGGGCAGCTCGACATTCTCGACGGCGGTGAGATTCGGGAAGAGTTGGAAGAACTGAAACACGAACCCGACCTGTTCGCGGCGGATGGCGGTCAGCTCGGCATCGCCCAGGCCGGACGTGACGGCGCCGTTGATGTGAATGCGGCCGGAGGTGGGGAAATCCATGGCCCCGGCGAGGTTGAGCAGCGTGGTCTTGCCGCAGCCGCTACGGCCGACGATGGCGATGAACTCGCCCGCCGCGGCATCGAGCGACACGCCGTCGAGGGCGCGCACTTCCTCGCCGTCGGCACGGTAGGTCTTGGTGACGTTCTCCAGCCGGAGAACCTGTGAAGTTGACGGGCTCAACCTCAAAGTGTATCGAGCGGGCGGCCCACTTGGCGGAATGCTCTCGCAGCGGCGGGGGATGAGGTGGCGCGGGCCTCCTGGCCGGCAGGGCCGGCATCCGTGCCGGCCTCTTCTTCCCCCCGGGCTGGGGTGCTGGCTGGAAGGAAAACAAGGTAGTCTACGTCGGCCGGGAGGCCGACGCTGCCCGCCGGGAGGCGCGCGCCATGCCCAGACAAAAGGGCCGCTCGGGGATCCTCGAGCGAGGGTCCCCGAGTCGATCAGTACCGGGACGCTTAGCTACGGCGAGCAGCCGCTCTCACTGTAGGCCGGCCCGTCGTCCGTGGCCGTGGCGTTGATGTTATGCGGCACTTCGACCTGGAAGAACGCTGTACCCGAGTTGCCGCCCGCGTCGTTCACCGCGACTTGGATCGTGTACACCCGACCGTTGCCGCCCCCCTGGCGCTCCGAGCGCAGATTCACGCTCCGACAGTCCCCGGCGATCACGATGTCGTCCAAGGTGTTGCCATCACCGCCGCCGCCGACGTCCTCCGGCTCGTCGCTCGTCACCGACGTGATGACAACGTCGGCCGCCGACAGACCGGTCTCGCAATCGTCCGTGACCGATGTGACGAAATCCCCGACCGAGACGGTGTGATACTTGTGGTTCGGCGGCCAGAGGGTGATCCTCCCAGGCGCGACGCCGATCACCGGCGTCGTGGTATCGACGACATTGACCGTGCGCGTCCCCTGCGCCGCCGCGTTGCCGGCCGCGTCCGCCACGTCGTAGGTGACGGAGTAGCCACCCGGCGTCGATGGATCGACCGTGCTGGCGTCGATGACGATCGAGCTGGTCACGTCGCCATCGCAGGCGTCCAGCGCCGTGGCGCCGAGCTCCGTGTAGGAGTCGACGCTGCACTCGAGCGTCTGCGGATTGGCGCCGACCAGCGTCAGCACGGGCGCGGTGGTGTCGACCACGTTGACGAGCACCTGGTCGGTCGCCGTGCCGCCCTTGCCGTCGTCGACCTCGAGTTCGATCGCCGTGACACCCAGCGGCAGGTTGACGGTCGGCGACTGATCCATCACCGTGCCCACACCCGGCACCGTCCAGGTGAAGGTCAGCGGGTCGGTATCAGGATCGGACGACAACGAACCGTCCAGCGTCACCGGGGTGGAAGCCGGGTCGACGCACTCGACGTCTTGGTCCGCGCCGGCGTTGGCCACCGGCTCGCGGTTGACGTTGACCGTGAACGGCTTGTCGTCGGTCAGGCCGGCGTCGTCGGTGGCGGTGATCGTGACCACGGTCGCTCCCGGGGGATACGGGCCCGGGGGTGCGAAGGTGATGTCGACGTCATCGTCGCAGACGTCGGTCGCCGCAGCTCCTGACTCGAGCAAAACGTCGACGACCGCGCTCGTCCCCCCACTCGGGATGGTGATGCTGAACGAGGTGTTGACCAGCGTCAGCACGGGCGGGGTGGTGTCTTCCACCGTGATGACCACGTCGTCGGGCGCGGAATCAACGGTGCCGTCGTTGACGATCAGCGTGACCGTATGCGTGCCGATCGCTAGGTCTACCATGGGCGAAACGCCCATGAGTGTGCCCAAGGAGGGACTGGTCCACGCGTAGGTCAGCGGATCGGTGTCGGGATCGGAGGAGAGCGAACCGTCCAGGGTGACCTGGGCCCCGGCCGAGCTGGTGCACTCAACGGCGTTGGCACCCGTCTGGTCGGGCCCGGCGTTGGCCACCGGCGGCTGGTTGGTCGGGCCGACACCGCAGACCGGGCCGAGGACAAAGATCGGCACGCCGGATCCGCCACCACCGCCATTCGGGCCAATGGCGACAGTGCTCCCCGCAATCGCGATGTCGGCAATGCCGCCGTTCATCAAGCATGTCTCCGTCAGAATCCCCGACCACCCTCCCGCGGGCTCTTGCCACACCGGAGCATGAGCACCAGATCCAGCCACCACCAGATCGCCATCGATATCGACGGTGGTTCCTAGGAGGCCCTGGCCCGAGGGGGTGGCAATCAGCTTCGCCGCCTCGAACAGTGGAGACCCCGTAGTCCCCCAACCGCCAAGAGGTTCGACGAACACGTAGATGGAGCCTGCGTCGCAATTGGGAGAGGTCGCTGGGCAAGCTTCGTCCTCGCGCATTGCCCCCACGGCCACCACGTCACCCGAGACCGCCACGGGGTTCTTACTTCGCCCGGAACTGCCGAAGAAATCGAGGGACACGTGGTCGCTGCTATCCAATTGTACGGTCGGCAAAATGGGAGACGGGACGCTCGACCAACCGCCGGCCGGTTTCTTCCAGACGAAGACTCGGCCTTCGAATGCGTCCGTGCTAAAACAAGTTGAGGTGGCGGCAACGACGGTGTCGCTGTCGATGTCGGTCGATGTCCCCAGTCGGCAGTTACCGCCTACGGGCAGACTAGCCTCGAGTCGAGCGCTCTCGAACACGGCCCCCGACCAGCCACCCGCGGGCTTTTCGAACACATAGACCGCACCGTTGTTTGACGCACTAGCGCCAGGCGCACCGACGGCCACGTGGCGCGGGCTCGATCTCAGCCGAGTTGTGCCAACAAAGAGTAGCCCATCATGAAGAGCATGATGGTGGACGTGACCCACAGGGCGAGCGTGATCCAGCCCTTTGGCACGACGCCCGCCGGCAGGTGGCGGTAACGCAAATAGATGGTCGCGAAAGCAATCACCGGCAACAGCGACGCTTCGGCAGCGCCGCCGATCTTCACCATCATCACCGGCTCGCGCACGAACATGTAGCAAAACGCCGGGACGATCAAGTAGGTCGCCACGAAGAACCGCGTTGCCTTCAATCGCGCGCCACACCCAGGGCCGGCCATCGTCGTGTTCCCGCAGTTCTCGGTGAGGGCCCGAAGGCGCTCAACGCAGGCTAACGCCTGCGGCTCTGAGTCATTGCTCGTAGACTGATCGCTAGCCTACGAGCGCGCCGTGACCGAGCCATTTGCGGAGGTAGGCGAGTTGGCCGACGTGGTAGGCCTCGTGGTAGGCGAGGAAGTTGATGGCGCCTCGAATCGTACGGTCCGGCACGGGGAATCGGCGCGGCGCTTCGGTGGATAGCTCCTCATCGGTCAACTCTTCGAAGCGTTGCTGCAGCCGCTCGGTCGCGTCTGTCCAAACCGCGCGGATCTCTTCGAGGTCGGGGTATTGGGTTGGGTCGTCCATGGCGCCGCCGCGGCCGAAGCGGCTCTCCCAGGGCAACTCGCGGTCGGAGCCCAGTAGCCGCAGCAGCGAGCAGCGGCTGTGGGTGACGTGAGTGAAGATCGAGATGGCGGGGTTGGTGTGGGGTCCCGCGGCCTTGCGCAGGTCTTCGGCGGACAAGCCGTCGATGGCCTTCTCGGTGAGGGCTGTGCTGACACCGTAGAGTTCGACGCTGGGTTTGATCAAGGGGTCCATGGTTTGTTTGTAGCAGATTTGGGAGGCGAGACAGCGGCCGGAGGTGCGAGTGAGGTTGCTGGTCAGGTTGGTCCCGTTGCGCCAGGCCGGGCTGCCGGGTCCGGCATGCCGTGCCCCTACGTCTTGACGGCACAGAGCTGCCGCGAGCAGGTTCCCGTAAACCCTTGCGGAAGCTGAATTTCCAGCAGTACAATGATCACAGCCGTCTGGCCCGACGGCGCGGGTTTGGTGTAGGCCAATACAGCCCCCAGGAGGCTTAGCCGTGTTTCGACTCGATGACCAAAAGGCGGTTCAATTCTGCGACGGCATGCGGCGTCGCGACTTTCTGCACGCCGGGTCGGTGGGGATGCTCGGCCTTGGGCTGAGTGACTTTCTCTCTCTGAAGGCCCAGGGCGCCGTCTCCAAAGACAAGAGCGACGTCAACGTCATCATGCTCTTCCTGGTCGGCGGCCCCAGCCAGCTCGACACGTGGGACATGAAGCCCAACGCGCCTGCCGAGATCCGCGGGCCCTACAAGCCCATCAAGACGAACGTCCCCGGCATCGAGATCTCGGAAATCTTCCCGCGCATGGCCAGGCACGCCGACAAGTGGTCGCTGGTGCGCACGCTCAACCACACCGCCGCCGCGGTTCACGACACCGGCCACCAGATGATGCAGACCGGCCGGCTGTTCCAAGGCGGTCTCAATCACCCTCATTTCGGTTCAGTGCTCGGGAAGCTGCGCGGGCCCAAGGGCGACGTGCCGGCGCACGTTTTGCTGCCGCGTCCGATTGGCAACACCGGCGGCAACATGCCCCACGGACAGGATGCCGGTTACCTCGGCAAGGCGTATGACCCGTTCGTGTTGAATGCCGATCCTTCCGAGCCGAACTTTGAAGTGCCCGACATGCTGCCGCCCGACTACATCTCGTCGGTGCGCGTCGATCGCCGGCGCAAGTGGCGCGACATGATCGACGACGCGGTCAAGCACTTCGAAGACGTGCCCGACGCGAAGCTGCTCGACACAACGTTCCACCAGGCGTACACGCTGATGTCGTCGGAGAAGGCGCGAGCGGCGTTCGACCTCACCCAGGAATCCGATGACACGCACCGCCGCTACGGCAACAATCGTTTTGGCAAGAGCTGTCTAATGGCGAAGCGGCTGATCGAGGGCGGTGTGCGGTTTGTGACCGTGAACATGTTCGAGACCGTGTTTGATGAGATCACCTGGGACATTCACGGCTCGAGCCCGTTCAGCCCGATCGAGTGCTACAGCGACTTGGTTGGTCCGATGTTCGACAACGCATTCACGTCGCTGGTCGAAGACCTTTCGAAGACAGGCATGCTCGACAACACACTGATCCTGGCGACGGGCGAGTTCGGCCGCACGCCGAAGATCAACCCGGCCGGCGGACGCGATCATTGGCCGGCGTGCTGGCCGGTCGTGATGGCGGGCGGTGGCATCCAGGGCGGACGAGTTGTGGGCGAGTCCGACGATATCGGTGGCGCGCCGAAGAGCCGTCCGACGACGCCGGCCGAGGTGGCCGCGACCGTGTATCACGCCCTCGGTATTGAATTGGGAACCGAGCTGCCCGGGCCGCAGGACAGGCCTATCCGCGTGGTGGATCACGGGGTCGAGCCGATCAAGGAATTGTTTGTGTAGCCGCGCGAAGCGGATCGTGGACCGTCCTCATCACTCCCTGACGGTCGCGGCTCTGAGTGGCGGGCCGAGGCCTTTGCGCGAATGACAATCGAAAGAGTGCCGATGCGATGCATGACAGTGCGATGCGTTCTGGTTCTGGCCCTTCTTGTACTTCCGTGCTTCGCTGAACCTCCTCAATCGCTGACGATCCTGCCCGGCGACGTCTCGCTCAACGGGCCGCAGGATAGTCGGCAGCTTGTCGTGCAAGCCACGCTGGCAAGCGGCTACGAGAACGACGTTACCTCCAAGGCCAAGCTCACTTCGGCCGATCCGTCGGTCGTGACGGTCGATGACGAGGGCATGCTGCGTCCGGCGTCGAATGGCCGGGCGAAGGTGGAAGCCGAGATCTCCGGCGTCAAGGCCGCCGTCACGGTGGAAGTTCGCGATTTCGACAAGCCGTTCGTCCCGAGCTTTCTCAACGACGTGCAACCCGTTCTGACCAAGGGCGGGTGCAACTCGGGTGCGTGCCATGGTTCGGAAGCGGGTAAGAACGGCTTCAAGTTGAGCCTGCGCGGATACGACCCCGAGTTCGACCACGCCGTGCTGACCCGGCAAGCGAACGGCCGGCGCGTGGCGCGCTGGGCCCCCGAGCGCAGCCTGATGCTGCGCAAGCCCACTCTTACGTTGCCCCACCAGGGCGGCAAACGCTTCGCGGTCGATTCGCCCGAGTTCCGCGTGCTGTCGGAATGGATCGCCAACGGTGCGCCGGCGCCGCTGGCCTCGGACACGGTGATCGAGAGTCTCTCGGTGTTCCCGGAGCAAGCGTGGCTGACGCCGGGGGCGGAGCAGCAGGTCCTGGTGCAGGCCAACTACTCCGATGGGGCGGAGCGCGATGTCACGCGCTGGGTGAAGTTTTCGAGCACCGATTCGGGCGTCGCCACGGTCAACGACCTCGGGCACGTCAAGATGCAGGGCGCGGGCCAGGCGGCGATCACGGTCTGGTATTCGAGCAAGGTGGTTTTCGCCCGAGTGGGCGTGGCGTTCGACCACAAGATCGATGCCGCGGTCTACCGCGAAGCACCGAAGAACAACTACATCGACGGGTTGGTGCTCGAGAAGCTCGAGGCATTGCACATTGCTCCATCGGGGGGCGTGAGCGATTCGCAGTTCCTGCGCCGCGCTTACCTCGACGCCATGGGCGTGCTGCCCACGCCGGATGAGGTCGAGCGGTTCGCCGCCTCGACAGCGCCCGACAAGCGGCGGAAGCTGATCGAGACGATTCTCGAGCGCGAGGAGTTCGTCGACTACTGGGCGTACAAGTGGTCGGACCTGCTGCTGGTATCGAGCCGTGACTTGGCGCCGAGTGCGATGTGGTCGTACTATCGCTGGATTCGCGACAGCGTCGAGAAGAACAAGCCCTGGGACCAGTTCGTTCGCGAGATCCTCACCTCGACCGGCAATAGCCGCCGGAATGGCGCGCTCAACTACTACCAGCTCCATCGCAACCCGATCGACCTCGCCGAGAACGTCACGCTGGCGTTCATGGGGCTGCGCATCACCTGTGCGCGCTGCCACAACCATCCGCTCGAGAAGTGGACACAGAACGACTACTACCAGTTCGCCAATCTGGTCTCTCGCATCTCGCAGAAGAATGGCGCCGAGCCGGGCGACGTGGTGGTCTACCGCAGTCCGGCGGGCGGGATCAATCATCCGAAGCTAGGCAAGCCGCTGCCCCCGCGTCCGTTGGATGGCGAGCCGTTGGATCTCGATAGCGAGAAAGACCGGCGGCGTCACTTGGCGGATTGGCTGACGGCGCCCGACAACGCCGCCTTCGCGCGCGCGGTGGTCAACAAGATCTGGGCGAATTTCATGGGCCGCGGCGCTGTCGATCCGGTGGACGACATGCGCGAGACCAACCCGGCGAGCAACGAGAAGCTGCTGGCTTCGTTGAGCGACGACTTTGTTAAGCACGGATACGACGTGAAGCATCTCGTCCGCCGCATTATGAACTCGGCGACGTACCAGCGTTCGTCGCGTACGAACGAAACCAACGCGAACGACGACAAGTACTACTCGCACTACATCGTGCGGCGGTTGCCCGCGGAAGTCGTATTGGACGCGATTTCGCAAGTGGCGCGCGTGCCGACGCGCTTCAGCGGTTACCCCGAGGGGACGCGCGCGTTGCAGTTACCCGACACGCAAGTGAACTCGTTTTTCTTAGAGGTCTTCGGGCGCCCTCCGCGAATCAACGTCGACGCTGCCGAGCGCGAGCATGCGCCGACGATCAAGCAGGCGCTGCACGTGATCAACGGAGACACATTGAACCAGATGCTGCGGGCGGATGATGGCGCGATCGACATGTTCTTGAAGCTGGGGCTGTCGGATCGAAAGATCTTGGATCACCTGTACCTGTCGGCGTTGAGCCGCTACCCGACGGAGCGCGAGAGCGAGGCGTTGTTGGGCGTGCTGGAGGAGGCGGAGCGGGAGACGTCGGCCGATCCGCTCGAACGCGACCCGCGCCGCAAGCCATTGGAAGACTTGATGTGGGCACTGCTCACCGGCAAGGAGTTTCTGTTTAACCATTGAGGCCAGCCCCGGCGAGCACGGCAGACCGTGCCCCTATAGCAAACATGGCAACTTGTTACGGCATACGGGCTCTTCTCGGCCTCACGGTCTTGTTGACCGCCACCACTGTCACCGCTGCTGATCCCTCCTTCAAGAACGACGTCTTCCCCATCCTGCGCGACAATTGCCTCGCCTGTCACAGCGCCCAGGCGAAGATGGGTCAGTTCGTGATGGAAGACTACGACGGGCTGATGATGGGCGGCAAGAACGGCAAGTCGATCGTCCCGGGCGACAGCGACGCGAGCCTGCTCATCCGCATGCTCGACGGGCGTGCGCAGCCCAAAATGCCGCTCGGCGGCGAAGGCCTGCCGCCCCAGAATCTGGCCGTCTTGAGATCCTGGATCGACTCGGGCGCCAAGGGCGAAGTGGTCACCGCCGGCGGCCCGACGCTGCCGCCCATCGAGGCGCACGTCAAGGTTGCCGCGCCGATCGGCGCGCTCGCGTTCAGCCCCGATGGAAAACACCTCGCCCTGGGCCGCTTCCAGCAAGTGCAACTGCTTGATGGCGCGACCGGCGCTGTTAGAGCGACGCTCGACGGTCACGCCGACCTCGTCCGAGCCCTCGCGTTCAGCCCGGACGGTAAGTTCCTAGCCGCCGCGGGGGGCGCGCCGTCCGAGTACGGCGAGGTCAAGATCTGGAACCTCGATACGCGGGAGACCACCACAAGCATCCGGGGGCACAGCGATTGCATTTATTCGGTCGACTTTTCATCCGACGGCAAGCGGCTCGTCACCGGCAGCTACGACAAGCTCGTCGAGTTGTGGGACGCCTCTACGGGCGAGAGGATCAAGACGCTCAAAGACCACGTCGACGCCGTCTACGCTGTGGACTTCGGCGTGCGGGAGACCGATCTTCTCTCCGGCGCCGCCGACCGCTCGGTAAAACTGTGGCGGCTCGATACTGGCAAGCCGAGCCTGACGCTCAGCGAGCCCCTCGCCGGAGTGTTGTCGGTCGCGTTCCACCCGACGGCGCGCCGCATCGCCGCCGCCGGGGCTGATAAGACGATCCGCACGTGGGAGATCACCAGCGAGCAGAATAGCGAGGCGCGGCTCATCAAGGCGATGACCGGCCACGAAGGCTCGATTCTCAAGATCGTCTACTCGCCGGACGGCAATACACTGGCGTCGTCATCGGTCGACCGCACGCTCAAAGTGTGGGATTCGACGACGCTGGAAGAAAAGCACACGCTCGGCGGCCAACCGGACTGGGCCGCGGCGCTGGCCTACAGCCCGGACGGCTCGACGCTCGTTGTCGGCCGCTACGACGGTTCCGTTACGTTTTACGAAACCGGGTCCTACAAAGAGCAACGCACGTTGTGGCGCGCGCCGCAGGTCACGGCCGCGGCCCGGTGATTGACGACAGTGAATGAGAACCACGTGATAAGAAATCCGCCTTTGGAGAGGCTTATGAAACGCTTACTCACAGCACTCCTGGTCTTGGGATTGGCGACCGTCGCTTTCGCCGACCCGCGCACGAACCCGCCCACGATCCAGAAGACGTCGCCGGCGGCCGTGGCGCGCGGCCTGGCCGTGGAGGTGAAGGTCGAGGGCATAAATCTCGTGGGCGCGACCGAGGTGTTGTTCGACGATCCCGCGATCAAGGGGCGCATCCTTCACGTGAACGCGTTGGGTGAGTTCATTGGCAAGTTCATCGGTTCCAACGGCGGCCGCAGCACCGTCAACCGCGGCGATCCCCCGCCTCTGAGCCAGGTCACGATGGAAGTCGAGGCCGGCGCCGAGGCCAAGGTGGGCCTCTACCGCTTCCGGTTGGTGACGAAAGAGGGCACGACCAACACCGGCATGGTGAGCGTCGAGCCGTTTTATGGTGCGCGGCCGGAGGTCGAACCGAACGACACGCTACAGGACGCCCTGTTGCAGGACGACTATATCTTTCCGCCGACCATCGTCACCGGGAAGCTCGGCGAGCCGGGGGATGTCGATTATCTACGCTTCGACGCGACCGCCGGGGACGAGCTGGTGGCGCAGATCACCGCGGCCGAGTTGGGCTCGAAGCTGCGCTGGTCGATGGAACTGCTCGATGAGAAGGGAGTGGCCGTGGTTCGCAAGTCCGTCGCGTACGGTGACGGTGAGCCGGCGCTCGCCTATCGTGTCCCCACCGACGGGACGTACTTCCTGGCCGTATCGGACGTCGAGCGCGGCGGCAGCCGGAATCACTTTTATCGCTTGAAGATCGGCCACTTCCCCTATCTCACCGGCGTCTACCCGCTGGGCGTGCGCGAGGGCGAGACGGCCGATGTCTCGCTGCGCGGATACAACCTCGGCGACCAGCGCAGGATGACCGTCGAAGGCAAGTCCGACTACGAGTCGATGGCCCGCCAAGACCTGCGGCCCGACCTCGACCTCGGGCGGCCGCACAACGAATTGAAGTTGGCCGTTGGCCAGTACCCCGAAACAAGTGAGACCGAGAGCGGCGCCGATGCCGCCTCCGCCATGGGGGTGGCCGTGGGGACGACCATCAACGGCCGCGTGAGCGGATTGGCCGACAACGGGGCCACCGCGGACGAAGACTACTTCCGCTTCGAGGCCAAGAAAGGTAAGCGCTACGTGATGGAGGTCGAGGCGCGCCGGCTCGGTTCGCCGCTCGACTCGGTGCTCGAGCTGTTCGATTCCGAGGGCAAGCCGATCTCGCAGATCCAAGCCCGCGCCGAGGTGAAGACGGAAATTGAGCTGCGAGACCATAACTCCGTCCAGGCGTCCCTGCGTATCAGCGCGCCGATCGAAAAAGGTTTCGAGGTCGGTGACTACGTGATGATCGGCAACGAGATCCTGCGCATCGCCGCGCTGCCGCGCGGCCCCGACGACGGTACGGGATTCACGGCGTTCGGCGGCCAGCGCATCGGTTACTTCAACACGACCCCCGAAGCGCACGCGCTCGATGCCCCCGTCTACCGGGTCAACCTGCATCCGCCGCACGCCAAGTTCCAGCCGAACGGGTTGCCACTAAAGCAGTTCTACTATCGCAACGACGACGGCGGGCCCGGCTACGGCAAGGACTCGCGGTTGCAGTTCACGGCGCCGCGGGACGGCGACTACCTGGTGCGTCTGCGGGACCTGCGCGGCCTGCAGGGTGAGGATTTCGCCTACCGGCTGACGGTGCGCGAGGCCAAGCCCGACTACCTTTTGGCGTTGAACCCTCCCAACCCGAATGTCCCGCGGGGCGGCGGCGCGACCGTGACGGTGAACGCGCTGCGCATTGACGGATTTGACGGTGCCATCGATGTGGAAGTGCTCGGCCTGCCGGCCGGACTGAGCGCCACGCGGGAGACGATCGCGGCCGGGGAGACATCGACGGCCGTGACGCTGTGGGCGGACGAGAACGCCGACCTCGCGCATCCCGCGCCGCTCGAGATCGTAGGCAAAGCCCGGATCGGAGACAGCCAGGTGGCGCGTACGGCGGGCGCCGACAACCGGCTTCGTTACATCGCACTCGGTCAGCCGGCCGACATCCAAGTGACCGTCGACACGCCGGAGGTCGCGCTCGAACCCGGGACGACCACCAAGGTGGCGGTGACGATCAAGCGCCGCAATGGTTTTGCCGGCCGCGTTCCGGTGGCGATCCTGAATCTGCCATTCGGCGTGCGCGTGACGGACGTCGGCCTCAACGGCGTGCTGATTACCGAACACCAGACCCGCCGTGAGTTCACGCTCGAAGCGCTGCCGGATGTCGAGCCGACCGAGCGGTTGGTCCACGTCACCGGCACCGTCGAGACGCGTTCACCCTTGCGGCCCGCCTATGCGGCGAAGCCGTTCAAGTTGAAGGTGCTGCCGCGCTCGGTTGCTGCGGCGAACCCGGCGAGGACCTCCGGTTCAAGCGCGACAAGGTAGGGCCCCCAGCCGCCTGACCTAACGTCAAGCCTTAGGGGGTCGTCAGCAAATAACATTTCCATTTAGGAGTGGTTTTGAGCTATCCTGTGGGAGATGGCGGACCTGGCAGGAATCAAGTCTCGCTTCACGGCTCTGGCGGCAGTGCTCGACGAGCGCTCCAGGCGGCTGATGGTCGCGGCGGAAAGTGCAGCCATCGGGCGGGGCGGGATTTCGGCGGTTTCAAGAGCGACCGGCGTATCGCGGCCGGTGATCCGAAAAGGGATAGCGGAGTTGAAGCAGGCGGTCTCGCCTCCGCCGGTGGGCCGAGTGCGTCGTACGGGAGGCGGCCGCAAGAGAGCGATCGAACGCGATCCGAAGTTGCAGCAGGAGTTGGAGAGATTGCTGGATCCGGTCACGCGAGGCGACCCGCAATCGCCGTTGCGCTGGACCTGCAAGAGCGTCCGCAAACTGGCCGAAGAGTTGAATCGAGGCGCAGACGAATCGTCAGACCGTGGCGGAGTTGCTGCGGGCCATGGGCTACCGCCTGCAGGCGAACCGCAAGACGCTCGAAGGCAAGCAGCATCCCGACCGCAACGCCCAGTTCGAATACATCAATGAGCGGGTGCAGCAGCAGCTGTTGCAGAGTCAGCCGGTGATCTCGGTGGACACGAAGAAGAAGGAACGGGTGGGCGAGTTTAAGAACGGCGGGCGGGAATGGCGGCCGCAAGGAGAACCGGAAAGGGTTGGCGTACACGATTTCCCGAGCAAGGAGTGGGGGAAAGTAGCGCCCTACGGCGTCTACGACCTGGGGCGCAACAGCGGCTGGGTCAGTGTCGGAGCGGATCATGACACCTCGGCTTTTGCCGTGGAGAGCATTCGGCGCTGGTGGTATTCGATGGGTCGGCGCTGCTATCCGCGGGCTCGGAAACTGCTGATCACCGCCGATGCCGGCGGCAGCAATGGGGCGCGGGTGCGACTCTGGAAATGGGAATTACAGAAGCTGGCCGACGAAACGGAGTTGCGCATTGCGGTCTGCCACTTTCCGCCGGGCACGAGCAAGTGGAACAAGATTGAGCACCGCTTGTTCTCGGCGATCAGTCAGAACTGGCGTGGCAAGCCGTTGGTGAATCACGAGGTGATCATCAATCTGATCGCGGCCACAACCACCAAGAACGGCCTGCGAGTGGAGAGTCAACTGGATACGAATCTGTATCCCAAAGGAATCAAGATCTCTGACAAACAGATGGCTGAGCTGCAACTGCGGCGAGAAGAATTCCATGGAGACTGGAACTATGGCCTCCTTCCGCGGGGCCCTCAATACGGAAATGTTATTCCCTGACGATTCCTTAGCGGTTGTATGGCCGTTCGTTGATCCAGTGGAAGCCGCGGCTGGTCAGCCGGAATTCGCTGGGCTCCATCAGCCGCAATCGCGCCCGGAGCGCACGGCCCCGGTACTTGCCTTCCAGACGTAGTGTTTCGGGGGTGGGCCTGCTGTAGGCGAATCTATCATCTCGTAGGAACAGTTTCTTTCCGGCCACATCCAATTGCAGGGGGTGGCCGCGACGCTCGTCGTTCATCCGCTGAACGAACGCAAACTGTTGGGCGCGGCCAATGATCAATCTCCGCCAACGAAAGTCGTCGGTAAGCAGCGGCGGGCGAACCTCACCGTCAAGAGTGAACTCTTCCACCTCCCAGATCCCAGACAGTGGTGACTCTTCCGACATTCGCTGCAGTCTCGAATGGGATTGGTAGACAGACGATCCCACAACCCCGACCAGTAGTAGCATCTTCAGCACGAAGGCTCCGCGCCGAAAAGCGGGCCGCTGCAACACGGTCTCCATCAAAGCAGGGTCAGCAGTCCGGTTCAAGACGAACAGGTTTGCCAGCCTCCTTGTATCCGGGGCTGCCAGAAAGATCGCTAGGGCCAGAAGGTGGCAGGAGAACAACTTCACGGGTACGTCGTAGCAGAAATTGAGGGCCACGATCTGGCTCATCACCCCGATGGAGAAGAGCGCCCCAGTGTGGTCGTGAAGGGGAAGAAGAGTAGAAGCCCCGCCAACATTTCCATAGCACCACTAAATATGGTGTAGGCGGTGGATGCACCCATGAATGACCACAGCAACCCCATCGGGGAGAGTTCGCCGAGTGGTTGCACCAGCCGGTGCAGCGCCAGCGGTGGAAACTGTATGGGGATCACCTTCGCTGCGCCGTACCCGATCAGCGCTATACCGAGCGACAGGCGAACCAACAAACGGAGGCCCAGGTAAAGGCGGTGGTAGTGGCCACGTTTGTAATCGAGGACCGACTAGACCAGCGTGGCGGCCAGTGCCATGAGGACGAAGCAGAGAACCTGGACGTAGTGGAAAGTCGTGTCGCCGCTACCGTTGAATTGGTGGATGGCCTCTACACCGAGAAGCTCGCCCGCCCAAGGGACTACCCGGTTCCAGAGCCAGGTAGGCGGCAGCTGGACGCAATAGAGAATCAGATACGCGAACAACCACCGGAAGGCGATCTTCTTGAGGAGAGACCATCGCATGCGGCTCACTCTATCGCAACGGCCAAAGACAACGCTTCGCGCCAAGCTGCGGCAGTCAGTACCCGCCGTAGAGGCGACGTGGGCGGTCGCACAGCCAGCGAGTCAGCTCCAGCAACTGGGCCACTTCGAGTACGAATCTCAAGCCGTGAACCGCGAGCTTCGTGATCAAAGCCCCGTTTGAAGCGGTGCATGGCGGCCGAGATCGTGGCCGACATCCGCGACAAGCAGGGGATCACTCAGGCGACCGCCGGGATTCGGGTATAGTTGGTCCTGCTACTTCGGCGGTCATCCACCGTGGGACTATTCTTCGAAAAGCAGGGCCGGCACCTAGCGCTCTTGGTTGTGCTGTTGCTGGTAGCCGGTGTGGCGGCTCGCGGCGAGGACTATCAGGCCGGGTCGCTGTGGGGCGTCTCGACGCCGGTGTGGTTTTGGCTCTCGCTTGCGTTCCCCGTCGTTCATCAGGTGTGGGTGCTAGTGTGCTGGCGGCTGGAGTTGCACGCGGGTTGGTTGTCGCGGCACTTTGGCGAGAACGGGTTTCGGCTCTATGCGGCCGGGTTTGCGTCGCTCGCGTTCCTACGGCTGTCCACGCTGACCTTGCTGGCGCTGGCGAACGAGGGGACGCTCGCCGTCAGCCGGCCTCTCCTCACTGCCTTCGCGGTCCTGTTCGCGGCCCTGGTTGCATACTTGATGTACTCGGTGACGCGGTACTTCACCTACCGGCGCGCGCTGGGCATCGACCACTTCGATCCGTCCTACCGCAGTAGGCCGCTCGTCAATCAGGGCATCTTCCGGTTTACATCGAACGCGATGTACACATTTGGATTGCTGGTGGTTTGGTTACCGGGATTACTGGCTGCTTCGAAGGCGGCGTTGTTGTCGGCGGCGTTCAGCCACGTCTATATTTGGGTGCATTACTACTGCACCGAGCGGCCGGACATGCGGAGGATCTACCGGGCAGCGGCGCATTGATACGGCGCATGATACAAAGTGCGGCTCCCGTGACAGCCCGTCCAATCATCGAGCGGCGAAAACGGCAAGTAACGAAACCTGCCCCACTACGGCCCACAGGGCTTGCGAGTTTCACGACGCTTCAGCGCGGTTGGACCTCAAGGCCGTCTTCGATCTCGTCGTCGGGGTGCGTGATGACGAGATCGCCCGCTTCGATGCCGGAGAGGACCTGAGCCGTCAGACCGCTGCGCCGGCCGAGCTGCACCGTGCGGAGCCGAGCGTGTTCGGCGTTGACGACAAACACTGCCCACTCGTCGCCGCGCCGGAATAGCGAACTGCTCGGAACCTGTAAGACGTTGTCTTCCTCCCACGAGATGAACTTCGCTTCCACTCGGTAGCCGTCACCGAGCAACTCCCAGTCCTGGGGTGGAGATACGATGTCGGCGATCACCAGCACGCGCTGCTCTTCGACACCCAGGGCTGAGATCTTGGTGAAGCCGAACGGCTCGACCATCCGTACGCGGCCTTCGAGAGGATGTTCCCCGCCCCAACGCTCGAACAGCACGCGGGTCCCGGGGCCCGTCCGCACCGCGTCGGCCGAGAGCAGCTCGACCACGACTTCGAGGTGCCGGGCATTGCCGATCTCCAGCAGCGCCTCGCCGGCATTGATTACGCCCTCGCTCTCGTGCAGAAGCTTCAACACGCTTCCCGCAACCGGCGAACGCACGGCGACGGTTTCAGCCGGCTTTGCGGCCTGCTGTGCCGCCGAGTGTCGCAGGGCCGTTTGAGCGGCCTCCAAATCGTGCCGGGCTACGTCCACCGAGAACTCGGCCGAACGCAGATTGGCGCGTGTGCGGCGAGAGTCGGCTTCGGCCTGGTTCAATGCCTCATCGGAGATGGTGCCGCTCTCGTGGAGCTCCCGGCTGCGGGCGAGTTGCGTTTCCCAGTAGCTGGCGTCGGCGGCGGCCGCGACCACTTTCTCTTTCGCCGCTTTCAGTGCCGCGTCCGCCGCCGCCACCCGCGCTTGCGCTTCCGCCCGTGCCCTGGGGTCGAGGACCGTCGAACGCAGCGGATCCAAGGTCAGCAGCACCTGGCCGCGCCGCACGACGTCGCCGACATCGAGATCCACACGCCGCGCGACCCCGGCCGTGGGCGCCGAGACCACGAAGCGATCGACCACGCGGGTCTTGCCTTCCTCCTCGACCGTCACCTGCAGAGGCGCGCGTACAGCCGGCTGGGTCTCCACCAGCACCGGCTTGGGCAGGAAGCCCCAAACCAGCGCCGCAATCACCGCGGCCGCAAACACCAGCAGTCCGAGTCTCCGCCGCCACTTCATGATCGGCACACTCCCTTGCTACTCCCTTGTCTTCAAGACCGCGACGAGATCAAGATGATCCAGCTTCCGCCGCACCAGCAGTCCGGATATGCAGGCCGAGACCAACACCACCGTCGCGGCAAACGCGTATGTAGCGGGCTCGACGACGAACGGGATTCGAAACAAGTCGGTCTCGAGTGACCTCACGATGTACCCGCACAGAACCCAACCGAGAAGGAACCCCACCGGGATGGCAGCCAGCGTCAAGACGGCAAGCTCTCCCAGCAGGATGAACGAGATTTCCCCCCGTGTCAGCCCGAGCACGCGCAGGCTGGCCAACTCGCGGCTACGCTCCGACAATGCAATTCGTGCACTGTTGTAAACCACCCCGAATGCTATCGTTCCGGAAAATAAGGTGATGAAGAACGCGAAGGTTAGCACCTGCTCCGCCATGGTCTCTTCAAGACTCTTGAGCTTCTTCTTATTCGAGGTCACGCCGGCGACCCGCGGCGCATCCTTGAGTAGCGCATAGATGGCCGGCTCGTAGCGCGAGTCCGCTGCAAGATACGCGCCCGAGATGGCGCGCCCTTCGCGCATCATTCGGTTGAGCGCGTCGAGATCCATGTAGGCCGACACGCCGACATACTGATTGGTGAGCGCGGCTATCTGAACCTCTCTCACCGGACGGCTGCCCTCCAGCACCTCGACCGTCAGCGTGTCACCCTCGCGAACGTGCAGCAGGCCACCGAGAAAATCGGTCAGCACAAGCCCCGCGGGTGGAATATGAATCAGCTCGAGATCCGTATCAAGCAGGCGATAGAGATCGCTGCCCGGCGTCACGCCTTGAATCGCCGTGCGGTAAGTCCGGTGCTCGGAACGCAACCGAACCGGGACATAGCGAAAGGGCTCCCCATACTCGACACCGGGAAGGCTGAGCAGCTCATGGAGCACCCGCCCGGAAGTTGACTCGACGAAGTTCACCGTCATGTCATCCCGCTGCGCCAGTCCGAACTGCACCTGGATCATGAAATCCACCGAATCGCCAAAGAAGAACCCCATCATGAGAATGGCGTACGATAGCGCGATGCCGATCGTTGCCAGCAGCGACTTGACCGGCTGGCGCTCGATGTTTCGGACGATCATCCGTGCGGGTTGTGAAAGCCAGCGCTTGAGCCCCCAGCGCTCGATGAGCGATTCGCGATAGCGGGCCGGAGGCTCGGGGCGCATCGCCTCGGCCGGCGGGCGCCGCGCCGCGTCGCGCACCGCGTAGACAGTGCCGGCCAGGGCCGCTCCCGCACTCACCACCGCCGCCGTAATCATTACGTACGGCTCGAGGACATAGAGCAAGAAGGGGAAGCGGTAGAACTCCATGTACATTCCGCTCATGCCCCGGCCGAACTGCTCGCCCAGCACGATGCCTCCGACGACGCCAAGGGCGGCGATCGCCAGCACCAACTTGACGTAGTGCAGGCCGATATCGAAGCTGCTGTAGCCGAACGCCTTAAGCGTCGCTACCTCCTCCCGCTGGGTGCGGACGAGGCGGCTCACAACGACGTTCAACAGGAAGGCCGCCACGCCGAGAAAGATGATCGGGTAGATGGTCGCCATCTGCTCGAGCTGACGAAACTCCTCGGAGAGATAGCGGTGCGAGACTTGATCCTTGCGGCCGTACGTGCCGAGCCCCCCGTAGCGTTTGAGCAGGTCGTCGACCCGATCGATCACCTCTTCGAGCTGAGCCTCGGCGGTGAGAGTGAGGGCAATGTCATTGAACGCCCCCTCCATGTCGTACGCCGCTTCGAGGGGTGTCCGCGCCATCCACAGCACACCGAAGCTTTCAAAGTCGGGAATGAAGTCGCCGGAGCGGATTGGGAAAATGTGCTCCGGCGAGAGCGCTACGCCGACGATGCTCAGACGTTTGCGGCGGCCGTTGATCACGGCTGTGATGCGGTCGCCGGGCTTGAAACCATGTGCGTTGGCGAACGACTGGTGCACCATGACCTCGTCGTCGCGGCCCGACTCGACGAACCGTCCCCGCTCGAGATAGAGGTCGTTGAGCAGAGGACGGTGAAAGTCGGGAATCGAGACCAACATTCCGGTGACCGGGTCGTCGTAGCCCTCAACTTCGAGATTGGCCGGCGCGTTGACGCGCGTCTGCACATGACGCACGCCCGGAATGGCCTGCAACCGAGCCCGCAAGCTCTCCGGCGCGCGCTTGAGGGACGCGAAGACGTCGGCGAAGTGGTAGTCGCGATAAAACGTGGATTGGGTGTGCCGCAACGAGTCAAGCGTGCTCAGCGACATCACGAACGTCGCCGCACCGCTTGACATCACGAGCGCGATCGCCAGCGCCTGCCCCTTGAGCGCCCAGAGATCCCGCAGCAGCTTGCGATGCAGAGCGCTCATTCGGTCACCATGGGTTTCTACCAGTGGAGATCCCGTGCCGCCTTCTTCTTCTCGTTGCGATACACCTCGCCGATGTTGCCGTCGCTCAGGTGGATCACACGGTCGGCCATACCGGCGATGTCGGCATTGTGGGTAATGACGACGGTCGTGGTGCCGAGTTCGCGGTTCACCCGTTCGAGGGCTTCGAGCACGACGATGCCGGTCGCGGAATCGAGGGCGCCGGTCGGCTCGTCGCACAGGAGCACGGCGGGGTTCTTCGCAATCGCCCGCGCGATCGCCACGCGCTGCTGCTCCCCACCGGAAAGCTGTGCCGGGAAGTGGTTGATCCGATCGTTCAGGTTCACGACCGCCAAGGCGTCTTCGGGCTTCATGGGCTTCTCGGCGATCTCGGTGACGACAGCCACGTTCTCGAGCGCCGTCAGGCTGGGGATCAAATTGTAGAACTGGAAGACGAAGCCGACGTGCGAGCGGCGGTATTCAGTCAACTCGCGATCGGTCGCCTCTGTGAGTTCCTTATCGTGATAGCTGACGTGTCCGCTGCTGGCGGTATCGAGCCCCCCGAGAATGTTCAGCAACGTGGACTTTCCGCTTCCGGAGGGGCCCAGCAGCACAACCAGTTCACCCGAGTAGAGATTCAGATCAACGCCGCGCAGCGCGTGAACCCGCACCTCGCCCATGTCGTAGATCTTGGTCAGGCCGCGGGCTTCGAAGACCGTTTCGCCGCCGTGTCCGTTGCGAGTCGTGGCGACGTTTGACATAAACCCCGGATCCGGGTGGCCTTTCCCGCGCGGGCGGTGCGAAAACGTACCCGATTTACAGCCGGATACTTCTTAGTATGCCGGATGGCGGAGGCAGTGGATCAGAGCGACTGCCGCGGTCCACCGACCGGGGAACGGCCCGAAGGAACACGGCAGGGGTGGCACGCATGACCACCGGTACCACGAGCCGGGAAACCGAGCCGTGACCGTTAGGGAGCGGTCCGGCACGAACTCCCGCGCCCCTCGGCAGGCTCTAGATTCTAGAACCGAGACAGTGTTCGGTCTTCAAGATCGCCCTGTTGAAAATAGGGGAACAACAAACTGTTCCTCGAGAGCCGCGTCCGGGTGCATCGACGGCGCCGGCTTTCAGTCTCGCGGGAGGTTGCAATCGGTCCTCTAAGGGACGATGATCTGAGCGTGATGACACCTAACCGACGGTTCTTTCCACTGCACTCGTTTGCTCTCGGCGCCGCCGCATTGATGGCCGCGCTCCTTGCCGCGCAAAGCCCTCCCGCGCCGGCGACCAAGATCACGCGCGTGGAGATGATCACGCTGCGTCACCCTTGGGGCCCCGCGGAGGAGGGCAAGACGCGGGACTTCCGGTTGGTGCGGGTTCACGCCGACAACGGCTTGTACGGGATCAGCCGGGGCGGCAATGCCAAGCTCATCGAGGAGGAACTGGCTCCGCTGCTTGTCGGCCAGGACCCTCGCAGAATCGCGAAACTCTGGGAGGATATGTATGAGGTGGCGTGGCGCTTCCGCGGGCCAGGGCGCTCGGCCATGGGTTCGATCGGTGCGCTCGACATCGCCCTGTGGGACCTCTACGGCAAGTCGATCGGCGAGCCGGTGTGGCGACTACTCGGCGGCTATCGCGACCGCGTGCCGGTCTATGCGGACGGCATCGGCTACTACGATCAGTCGCCTGAGGAGATGGCGGACCTCGTCAAGAAGCACGCCGACCTGGGGTATAGCATCGTCAAATTCCATACGACCCACCGGGATTTCGAGGGAGCGGTACAAAAGGTGAAGCTCTCCCGCGAACGAGTCGGCCCGGACATTCGGCTGATGATTGACATGTTTGGTATGTGGGATGGGCCGCAGGCTGCCTCACTGGCCAAACAGTTCGCGCCCTACAACCTGTACTTGATTGAAGAGCCGGTCGGCGGTGACGACCTGCTCGCCTACTACCGCATGGTCGGCGCAAGTACCGACGCCCTGCTCGCCGGCGGCGAGGGAGAGGGGACGCTCTACGGCGTGCGTGAGCTGATCACCCAAGGCGGTCTGGAAGTTATCCAGAGCGACATCCTGACCGGCGGCGGCTACACCGGGCAACTGCGAATCGCTGCTCTGGCGGAAGCCCATCACGCGAAGGTCGCGCCTCACGGGGCGCAGTACCCGGACCTTAACTGCCATCTCGTCGCAGCGATTCCCAATGGGCTGATGATCCCCGCTTGCCCCCGAACGGAACCCTATCAGATTTGGTCGAAGCTTTATCGGCCCGAGTTGCGCGTCGTAGACGGCTACATCCAAATGACGGAGAAGCCCGGCCTGGGGCTGGAGTTCGACAGTGAGTTCGTGGACCGCTATCGGGTTCGGTGACGTGCAACCGAGCCCCGAACGCGAGTGAGGGGTAAATCCGTACCCGGCGGCACAGTGGCATCGCACCCGTCACTGGCGTTCCGGGCTCGGTTTCTTCCTACGGCTTCCACCCTTTTCTCACGCCGAAAGCCGTTACGACAACACGTCGAGCACTCGATCGATGTCGTCGTGGTTGTTGAAGACGGAGATCGAGAAGCGCATCTGGTTGCCGTTGCGTCCGACGGTCAGCCCTGAGTTGGGGCCGCCGATCGAAATATTGGCGCGGCCTTCTTCTTTGGCTTGCCGGATGCGGTTGCGGATGTCTTCGGTGTCCTTGCACAGGAAGACGACGATCGCCGATTCCGTGCCCTTGGGCGTGATCGACGTGTAACGCTCCGAGGGAAGCTCATTCTCCAAGCGGTCGGTCAATTCACGGGCGTGCGCGCGGATGTTGTCTACGCCGAGTTTCTCGATGAACTTGAGAGATTCGTACAGCCCGGCATAGTTGACGACGGCCGGCGTGCTGCACTCGAACTGTGCGATGCCGGTACGGAGATGATGGATGAACTCGGGCTTGGCCGCATCGGGGGTGTCGGTCCACGGCTTGTAGTTGAGACCCGCGTGGCCGGTGAACTGCGTGCCTTTGACGACGCTGCCTTGCAGGTCTTCCTTCACGTACAGAAAGCCGAATCCATGCTCCCCTTGCAGCCACTTGTACATGCCGCAAGAGGCGAAGTCGATTCCCATGGCCCGCACGTCAATCGGAGTGGCGCCGCACCCCTGGATGATGTCCGCAAACAGGTAGGCCCCGTGGGCGTGCGCGAGGTCACTGAGCTTCTTCAGGTCCTCCAGGTGGCCGTTGTTGGATGAAACGAACGAGACGGCGACGAGCTTCGTCTTGTTGTTGACGGCTTTCTCCATGTCGACGATGTCGATTTGCCAATCGCGATGCTTAACGATGCGAACGTCAAGCCCATACAGTTCCTTCCGCTGGAGGTAGTTCGAAAGGCAGGAGCCGTAGTGAAGGTCGTTGGTAACGACGTTGCCCCCTTTGAGATCCATGCCGCTCGCGATGAGGTTCTCGCCGACGGTCGTCCCGGCGCAGAAAGCGATCTCTTCGGGCTTCGCGTTGATCAGCTTCGCGAACATCGGCTTGATCTCGCGATAGCCAGTTTCCCAGAAGTCCTCGCGCCCCTCGCCCGGCCCCTGCGACATGAAGTCGATATAACGCTCCATGCCGCGTCTGGTGTGGAGCCCGACCGGGTGCTGCGCCGCGGAGTTGAAATAGTTTTCGTTGACACCCCGTGGAAACGCTTGCCGCACGGCCTCCCAGTCGATCGAGCCATCGGTCCGAATGGGATCGCTGAGCGCACCTTTGGCTTCTGCCTGGTCGGCGGGTCCGCAAGCCGCTTGGGAAGCGACGGCTGCCGCCGCGGCGCTTCCTGCTAAGAACCTTCGTCTATTGATGGCCATGATCTCGTTGAACCTCCGTTGGGCATCCCGTTGCCCCTGCCTAGTGTACCCGCTCTGCCGGTAGTGTGGGGCCCCCCGGGGCGTGGCCATAGGCGTGGGACTATAATGGCATCACGTGAAGCGAAAGCGGGTCTGGTTCCGCGTGTTAGTCGTGAATCTCGCGGGCGTGCTGGCCGGTTTGGGCCTGCTGGAACTATGGTTCGGTGGGAGGGCTCTCAACCCTCTCTCTATTCCTCTCGACGTCGAGTTGCAGTTCGACGTTCGGGATCTCTACGAAAGTCCGGAAGGACCAATGATCACATACCGCCGCGACCGGCACGGTCTTCGCGGTAGGTACGTCGATCCGGGGTCCATCGAGATCCTGACGATCGGCGGCAGTACCACCGATCAGCGCTATCTGGACGACCAAAGGACCTGGCAGTCGGTTCTGCAGCGAGCCTTTGCCCAGGACGGCCGAGACGTTGAGGTAGTCAATGCAGGGGTCGATGGGCAGTCAACCCTGGGGAATCTTGCGAACTTCGAGTACTGGTTTCCCAAGATTCCCGGTCTGAACGCACGGTTTGTGTTGGTATACGTCGGAACAAACGACTTTTTCCTGGACGCTAGCGACGCCACAACGTTCGATGATCCCCGAGACAAATCGGACGCGGCATGGCTTCTCGGCCGAAGTGCAGTCTATGACTTATACCGAATCGGGGTATGCACTTGACTCCCGACGACCCCACACCTTGTGGTCGGCGACTGCGGCGACCGTACCCTCGAGGGGCCATCGGGCAGCGGTCGTGGGTCCTATAGCCGCCGCTCATTGCGCCCCGCGGGGGGACGGCAGCGGTTGACTTTGAAACCTGAAGGCGAAGCGCTCTTGAAACTCCCCAGCGTGCGCGAATAGTCCTCCAGAGCCCGGATACTAGACCTTGGGGCTTCGGGAGTCAAGTGCATACCCCAGATACCGAAAACTGAAGGGCGCCTATCTCGCCCGATATGCGTTCCGAGTCGACCATGGCGGGTTACGGCCCTCGCAGGCCCCGTGGACGACGAACGCAGTTCGTTCAGGGATGGAGTGGCGAACCGATTCAAAGGTCGTGGCAAAGCTCAATGAATTTGCAGAGCGGCTCCGCCGCCTTGACGAGAAGATTCGTCGGTTCGGGGCGCACGTGATTTTTGTGACACAGGGGGGTCGGCACTTCAAAGTAAGTACAGACGGCCAAGTCATCGGGCTCGATCACGAATGGGTGTTATTCGGCCACCGAGGCAACGGGGTTGATATCGCCCATTTGATGAGGATGCAGGCGACTCGGACAGTAGGGACCTGTAAGGCTCTTGGTGCGATTTGTATTGACACGAGTGACGTTCGTTTTGACGATCAAGACTACTACGACGTCGTCCATATCACGCCGAGCGGCGCTGGAAAAGTGGGGCGTGTCATGCACGAGCGCTTGCGAGAGTATTTTTAACATAGTCCTCTGTCGCCACGTCGACGGCGCCGCGCCTTGGGCCAAGCCGCAACAGGAAGGATAAGAGAGCCGTTTCTCACCCATCGGGGTATGCACTTGACTCCCGACGACCCCACACCTTGTGGTCGGCGACTGCGGCGACCGCACCCTCGAGGGGCCATCGGGCAGCGGTCGTGGGTCCTATAGCCGCCGCTCATTGCGCCCCGCGGGGGGACGGCAGCGGTTGACTTTGAAACCTGAAGGCGAAGCGCTCTTGAAACTCCCCAGCGTGCGCGAATAGTCCTCCAGAGCCCGGATACTAGACCTTGGGGCTTCGGGAGTCAAGTGCATACCCCAGCCTCACCCATTCGAAACAAACAGCCGCAAGCAGCGCTTGGCTCAGTCTCGTCCGCCCGATGACCTGGCCCGCCCGAAAGTCCCGGTGCGCGAGGCCTGCGGTTGGCGGATAATGGCCAAAGCAGAACACCGTAGCTTCAGGAGGTTCGACCATGAGTTCGTCCAAGTTGTCACGTAAGACGAAGCCAACCCGTCGCGAGGTATTCCAGCGCTCCGGGATGACGGCGGCCGCCGGCCTGCTCGGCGCCCATACAGCGGCAGCGGCGCCTAAGGGACCGACCGTTGCCGATACGTACAAACGTCTAGGAGTTCGTCCGTTCCTCAACCTGACGGGCGCCTTCACCATGAATGGAGGCATGCTGACGCTGCCGGAAGTCAAAGAGGCCATGGACCAGGCGTCTCGCCTCTCGGTTCATATTGATGAACTGATGGAAGCCGTGGGGAAACGTCTGGCGGAACTGCTGCAATGCGAGGCCGCCATCGTTACTTCGGGATGCTCAGCGGCGCTGACCCATGCTACCTCGGCCTGCATCGCGGGAGGCGACCCGGAGTTGATTCAGCAACTCCCCGACCTGACGGGTCTCAAGGACGAGGTCGTGATGCTGTCTCGGTATACCTACGATCATGCGATTCGAACGTTGGGTGTGCGAATCGTCCCGGCATCCACGCGCCGGGAACTTGAGAATGCCCTCAGTCACCGTACGGCGATGGTCGGGATGAGCGGCGAGCCTAGAGGGGAACTGAGCCTCGAGGAGATCGTCGAAATGGCCCACCGGAGGGACGTACCTGTGCTCGTCGATGCGGCGGCTCATTTCCCGGAATCGCCGGATCCCTACCTGTCGCGCGGCGTCGATCTCATTACCTATAGCGGAGGCAAAATGTATCGTGGCCCGCAGTGCTCCGGTTTCCTGTTCGGCAGGAAAGACATGGTGGACGCCGCGTGGCTCAACGGCGCGCCGCACCACTCCTTCGGGCGCGCGATGAAGGTCGGCAAGGAAGAGATTATGGGGGCGCTTGCCGCGGTCGAGGCGCGTTACTCACGCCGTGACTATGACCAAGAAGTGGAGATGTGGAGCGGCTGGTTGAAGCGAGTCGCCAGGCGCATCGAGCAGGTCCCCGGTGTCAGCACCGAGCTTGTTGCTCGGCCTGCCCACAACCCTCACTCGTATCTGTTGGTATCATGGGACACCGCCAAAATCGGGTTCACCGCACAGGAATTACATGATGTATTGATGGACGGCGAGCCGCGCATGCAGACCATGGCAGGGGGTAGCGGGAACTCCTTTCCCCTCCGTGTAACGAACATCGAAGAGCACCAGGTCGAGACCGTCGCCGCGCGGCTGCACGAGGCCTTTCGAACTGCACCACCGCCGAAAGACAAGAAGGTTGCCGCACCAGCCACCGACCTGACTGGTCGCTGGGACGCGGAATTAACATTTGTGAAGGGGACGGCGAAGCACATTCTGTACCTGGAGGCCGACGGCAACCAGATTCGCGGCACGCATCACGGCCGCAATACGACCTCCGATCTGGCAGGCATGATCGACGGTGATCGTCTGGAACTGTCGAGCCTACTTCACTACGAAGGCTCGCGAATGACCTACACCTTCACCGGCCGCCTTCAGAACGGCGAGCTTTCCGGCCAAGTGGATCTGGGAGAGTACGGCCCGGCAACCTGGACGGCACGGCGTCACTCTCGGGCCAAGGCCTAACTATTCAAGGGCTCCCCTACGGAGTTGCGAACCAAGTGTAGGGGCACAGCATGCTGTGCCCGTGTTCGGGTCAAGTCGTCAATTCCAAGCGGCCGGGCACGGCATGCCGTGCCCTACATTCCGGGATGTACGCCTGTCGCCGAACGAGAACACCCATGCACTTCCGAGCCGCTACGGCCTCACCAACGACCCGTCCATCCCGCGCACGGTCGTCCAGTCGGAGACGTGGTGGTCGTCCTTGAGCGGATACTTCCTCGCCATTTCGACATTGAGATCGATGCCGAGGCCGGGCTTGTCGCTGCCGTAGAGATACCCACCGCGGATTCGCGCCGCGCCTGGCATCATCTCGAAAACCTCGTCGGGGTAGTCGTTCTCTTCTTGAATGCCGAAGCTCGGGATCGTCAGGTCGACGTGGTAGGCGATCAATTGGTTGATGGGGTCGTTCTCGCCGCCCTCCTGGAAAGCGGTGCGCACGCCGAACTGCTCACACAGCGCCGCGATCTTCTTGGCCTGCGTGATGCCGCCGATCATGCCGACGCGTCCGCGGAAGAAGTCGATCACTCGGCCCGCGATCAGCGGACGCCACTCGTGCGGATGCACGAACAGCTCGCCCATCGCCATCGGCGTGGACGTCAGCACGCGGATCTGCTTGAAGTAGTCGATCTGCTCGGGCGGCAGGATATCCTCGACGAAGAACATCCGAACCGACTCCATGCGTTTGGCCAACTCGAGCGCCATTGCCGGCGTGAGGTGCTCATGAACGTCGTGCAACAGCTTGACGTCCCACCCCAGTTTGTCGCGTAGATGCTCGAACAGTTTCGGGATGGTATCGACGTACGTTTCTTCGTCGAACGCCTTGCCGCTGTACCCGGTCTCGGGCCGGCTGCCTTCGCCCGGCGGGATGAAGCCGCCGCCGCCGTACCCGCCCATCTGCACACGCACGTGCCGGAAGCCTTTTTCCATCCAGCTTTGGGCGCTCTCGGCGCAGGCGTCCATGGTGGGTCCGCCGGCATGGGCGTAGAGTGGCACGGCGTCGCGCACCTTGCCGCCCAGGAGTTGGTAGACGGGCATGTTGGCGCGCTTGCCCTTGATGTCCCACAGAGCCGAGTCGAGAGCGGCTTGCATCACGTTGGTGACGGGGCCGTTGCGCCAGTACGAACGCACGTGGTTCCACTGCCAGAGGTCTTCGATGCGATCGGGGTCCTTGCCGATCCAGAACGGCGCCATGTGCTTCTCGAGCCCCGCCTTGGCGGCCCATGCCTGGTAGGCGTAATTGGCCGAGCCCAGCCCGTATAGTCCGGGCTCGCTCGTGTGGACCTTGATGAACACCCAGCGATGGCCCCGCGGACTTGTGCCGATCACGTCGACCTTCTCGATCTTGAGCGGCGGCAGTCCGCGCGTGGCCTGGGCGTACAGGTCCGACGCCCAGAACGGCGTGAGCGCAAGGCCTTTCAGTAGATCTCTGCGTTGCAACATGGCAGTGGTTTCTCCGACCGCGATTGTAGCGGTCTTCTGTCGATTGGATCTACAGAGCAGGTGATGCGAGAGCGTCTCGACGTCCTTAAAGGTAGGCGGGCTGCACCGCCATGCGCGAGGGCGGGGCGAGAAAGGCAGTTGCAGCGACGAAGGGTGCTAGCCGTTTCAATCGGGAAATCCAATTCCACCTTCGAGTACTTTTGAGGGGAGCGTCAGGGAGAGACGAAATCTGAAGTGTGCGAGTGAATCGCCTTCCAATCCCCGCTGTCTTGAATAAAAACCGTCGTTTTGCGTCGTCGAAGATGCGTAGTCTCACCCTTCGTGTTGGTATCATCGCCCTCGATCAAGTAGGACGCGACTGCTGTCGATCCGAAAACCTGAACGACGATCGACTTGAGCGTAACGTTGCGGCGGGCGCCCTTCTCGTAGTTCGCTTTGACGTTTCTGGCCGCGGCAGCGATACTCTCCTTCGTCATAGGGCCGGTGAGCGGCCCACCGTTGGGACCGAAACGGCGCTGTCCAACTGCGATGTTGGAAAAATAAGCGTCGAAATCTCCGTCTACGTATTGTTGAGTCATCTGACGAATCTTCTGACGGATAGCTTCAGGGCTTTCGGTTTGAGCGAACGCCCCAGGTGTCGCCAAGAACGAGACCATCAACGCAATCGACAGGGCCCGTAATGTGGCTTTCATCGGTCGTCTACCTCCTAATTCAACTGCGCTTCAGTGTGCATCAGACACTCTCACGCCTTCCGTCGTCTGCTGAACACGAAGATGTAAAGAATCTCCAGCAGCACCACGGTCTGGAGGATGAGAAGTGCGAGGAACCACCACTTATCGTTGAGTCTGGCTGCTTTTCCACAACGCCACGCCCTTCCAAGGGATCGCCCACACCGTGAGCACGACCAGAACCCACTGATTCTCGGCCAAAAGTTCCTGCATGGTTTCCTCCACTCTAACCAGTCCGAGCCCCGAAAGCACGGCCCGCAGTGAACCGCCCGTGCTGATTAGCACCCGCCTGCCATTGTACGTTCGGTGAGCAGCGGACGGCCCATATTGCCAGGTTTCCGCTTTGGGCCTCCCGTACGGAGAGCGCAAGCGAGGCCCTCTCACAAGTCGCCGCGGCCTCGCAGCACCCGAATGTTCTCCGCCGCGCGAATCGCCAAGGCCACGATCGTCAACGTTGGGTTCTTCTCCGGGAAGCTCGTGAAGCTGCTTCCATCCACCACGAACAGGTTCTTCACTTCGTGCGCCTGATTGAATTTGTTCAGCACCGACGTCTTCGGGTCCTTGCCCATTCGCACGCAACCAACTTCGTGCGAGGCGAAGCCGCTCGGTCCGCCCTGGCGCTCCATGCGGAGCGCAACGCCGGCCGTGTCGTAGATCTTGTGGCACGCCTCAACCATCGCTTCGTGCATCGCGATGTCATTCGGCTGCCACCGGAAGTGCACGCGCGGCGCCGGCAGGCCGTAGTGATCCCGCCGGGTTGGGTCGAGCGTCACCCGGTTGTCCGGATGGCCGACAACCTTGCCAAACGCCGTCATCGAGCTCTGGGCCGGTTGCAGATCGCGAACGCGCTTCTTGAAAGCGCGCCCGAAGCCCGGCACGTAGGGCGCGTGATGCGGCCTCATGTACGCGCGCACATTGAGCTGGATGCCGAAGCCCCCGGCGAAGTCGGTGCGCCTGAGAGGCGGGAAGCGGGGGATGTAGGCATGGTCGATTGCGCCGTCTTGATTACCGGCCTTCGTGCCCACCAGCTCTTTCAAGTAGCCAAAGACCCCGGCGGTCATGTGCCCGTGGAGGTATCGTCCGACGACGTCGTTGTTGTTGGCCAGTCCGTTGGGGAAGCGCGGCGAACGCGAGTTCAGCAGCAGGCGCGCTGACTCGATGTTGCCGCCGCACACGGCGAACACCTCGGCGCGGACCTCGTCCTCCTGCCTCGATTCACGATCGAAGATCACCGCCGAGCGCACACGGCCGTCTTCGTCGGTGCGTAGCTCCCTCGCCATCCAACCCGAACGCACCGTGAGTCGGCCCGTTCGCCGCGCGTGCGGCAAGACGTGCTCGGCCGTGTTGAAGATCGCCGACACGCCGCACCCCGCCATGCAGTGGCCGCAGTAGTGGCACGGCGCACGCCCGTGGCCGTCGCGCGTCGCCAGCGCCTTGCGGACCGGGATCACGCGCATGCCCAGCTTCTTGCCGGCGCGCCCGATGATCTTCTCCGAACAACGCAGCGGCAACGGGGGAATGAAGCGTCCGTCGGGCAGCACTTCGAGGTTCTCGCGGGTGCCGCAAACGACCATCAGGTCTTCGGCTTGGTCGTAGTAGGGCGCCAATTCTTGGTAGCTGAGCGGCCAATCCTCTTCGATGCCGTTGACCGACCACTCGCGGAAGTCGTCCGCCGAGAAGCGCAACGCTACCGCGTTCCAGTGCGTCGTGCGGCCGCCCAGCACGCGGCCGCGGCTCACCGAAACGGCGTCGCCTGTGTACTCGACCGGCTCGCGTTCGGGGTCGGTAGTGACGTTGGGGATCGCCGAGGGCCGCGTTTGATCGTAGGGCCAGCGGTGCGTGCGTAGCTTCGTCGGGTCGCGGTATCCGCCGGCTTCGATCAGCGCGACGCGCACACCCCGCTCAGCCAGTTGCCCCGCGAGCGTGCCCCCCGCTGCCCCGGAGCCAATCACGCAAACGTCGAATGTCTCGCGAGCCATGATCGGTACGATGCGGGATGCCTGCCTTGGCACGCAGCCGCGCGGTACGTCGAGGCTTTTCCATCGCCCTTTCAGGGCTCCCGGCGTAAAGAGTTCGGTACCTAGGGTTTCGCCTGACGGCTTCACCCTAGGCTAGCATCCGTCCGTCCGCTTAGCGGACTCGGGTCCGATGTGGGCTGGGGCTGGTGGGGCGAGGTCGGAGTGAGGTTCCTCCGCCAAGACGGACCAGCTCTCTTGTGTGTGTTGCGTACACAGGCACGCCCGTTGGCCTACAGCGAACCCTTCTTGCGACGAATTGAGCCGCGGCCAAGCCGGGACCTTGTCTTACAAGGTGTCCTGCATCCAACAACTCACGCCTGCGCGGCCTGGCGAGAGCCTCGCCCTGTCTCCGCCTCAGGCGCCTCCACGACCTCCGGCCCCGGCGCCGCTTCCGGCACCCCGGGGTTCTGCAAGCCCATGGCTGCACGCAGCTCATGCTCCAGCCGGTCCCGCAGGTCCGGATGGTCGATTAGAAACTGCTTGGCGTTCTCACGGCCTTGACCGATGCGGTCGCCGCCGTAGGAATACCAGGCGCCACTCTTCGCCACCAACTTGTTGACGACCCCCAAATCGATCAGATCGCCTTCCAGCGAGATCCCTTCGCCGTACATGATGTCAAACTCCGCTTGCTGGAACGGCGGGGCGACTTTGTTCTTGACCACCTTCACCCGGGTGCGATTGCCCACAATCCGGTCGCCGTCCTTGATGGCCGCGATGCGCCGGATGTCGATGCGTATCGAAGCGTAGAACTTCAGGGCCCGGCCGCCGGTCGTCGTCTCCGGACTGCCGAACATGACGCCGATCTTCTCGCGGATCTGGTTGATGAAGATCATCGAGCAGTTCGACTTCGAGAGTATGCCGGTGATCTTCCGCATCGCCTGTGACATCATCCGCGCCTGTAACCCGACATGCGTATCACCCATCTCGCCTTCCAACTCGGCGCGCGGCACCAGCGCCGCCACCGAATCGACGACCAGAATGTCGATCGCGCCCGAACGCACCAACACATCGGCGATCTGCAAAGCCTGCTCGCCGCTGTCGGGCTGCGAGACAAGCAAGTTGTCCACATCGACCCCGAGTTTCTGCGCGTAGATCGGATCCATGGCGTGCTCGGCGTCGATAAATGCCGCCATGCCGCCGAGTTTCTGTGCCTGCGCGACCGTTGACAGGGCCAGCGTGGTTTTGCCCGATGACTCGGGACCGAAGATCTCCGCCAGACGTCCGCGCGGTAACCCGCCGACGCCGAGGGCGCTGTCAATCGCCAGCGACCCGGTGGGGATCACGCTCACGGGAACCAACGAATCCCGCGAACCCAACCGTACAATCGAGCCCTTCCCATGGGCCTTTTCAATCTCACCTAACGCGTGCTCGAGGCTACGCGTGCGCTCACGCTCGTCCATAGCATTCACTCCTTTGTTGTCCCAAATCCGCCCTTGATCCGAGATTGTACCAAAGGCGAATAAAAAGCGAAAGGGGGTCGAGAACGTTTTTTCGACCCCGACGGAAGGCAGCGAATGGCAGGCCGCAACCGCTAGCGAACTTCCTCGCCGGGTAGAGGTGCGTAGTAGCCGCGCCGCACACGCACCTCGGTGTTCTTGATGCGGGTCTTGATCTGGACACGATGGAAGGTCCCGTCCGCGACGAAATCCTTCGGAGAGTACAGGATGAAGTACTGGTGCCGCAACTCGTTGGCGATGTTCACGAACGACTGTTCCAGATCGCGCGCTTGAAACGGATGAAACGGCAAGCCGCCGGTCTCCTGCGCGTACTTTCGCAGGACCTTGTCGCCGGCAATCTGCTTGCCGCTGCGGTTGGTCGAGATGGTGTAGATCACGGCCTCGGCCTTGTGGGCCATCTCGAGCGCCATGTCGCGCGTGACGCTGCTCTGGTTGTCTTGGCCGTCGCCCAGGATGACGAGCGCCCGGCGAAACTGCTCCGGCGGCCAGTCTTCGGGCAGCTTGTCGCGGCAAGCGAAGTAGATGGCGTCGTAGAGCGTCGTCCCGCCGCCCGCGCGCAGCCGGCGCACGCCCAATGCCAGCTCGTCGGCGTCGTTTGTGAAATCGACCACCAACTCGGCGCGGGTATCGAAGCTGACCAGGAAGGCCTTGTCGGCTTCCTCGCGTAACACGCCGCGGATGAACTCGATCGCCGCTTCCTGCTCGAACTTGAAGCGTCCGCGAACGCTGTTGCTCGAATCGATCAGGATGCCGATCCGCAACGGCAGGTCGCTCTCCCGCACGAACTCGCGGATGTCCTGCTCGACCTTGTTGTCGAAGACGCGAAAGTCTTCACGGTCGAGATTGGTGATGAAGCGGCTCTTCTTGTCGGTAACCGTGAACAGCAGCGGGACGCGCGAAACCTCAACGCGGATCGTGGTATCGAGATCGAGCAGCGGCTCGTTCGCGTCACCGACGATGGACCCACTCCCGGCGGTTTGTACGGGCTGGGCCGACAACAGCCCGGCGCAGAGCGTACCCGCTAAGACAAACAGTGCAAACAAGCGTTTCATGGTCCCGCTGACCGGTGACCCTATTATAACGCCTCGGTCATGGCCCCAAGCCTTCGAATAGTGTGCCAAGTGTGCCTGCGTCTGGAGGTGGCGCGCGCCTCCTGGCAGGCAGCGTCGACCGCCGGGTCGACGTTTCTGCACACACAGCCGCTTCCCCAGGTCGGTGAAGAGACCGGTGTGGACGCCGGTCCTGCCCGCCGGAGGCGCGCGCCACACCTGACCAGCACACCGCGATTCGAGCTTCTGAAGGCTAGGTGGGGCTGTATCTTGGACAGCATCTTCCATCGTTCCGTCTGCAAAGGGCCGAACCAAGCTACCCCAGCCTACTGATCAACTCCGCGAAATCGTCCGGCCACGGCGCCTCGATGGTCATGGCCTCGCCGCGGGTTGGATGTTCGAAGCCGATCTCCTTGGCGTGCAAGTAGAAGCGTTCCGGCTCGCGCAGTCCCGCCGGGTTTCTCGCCGCCCCATACAGCGTGTCGCCCACCACCGGCCGGCCGATCGCCGCCAGGTGCACGCGGATCTGGTGAGTGCGCCCGGTGCCGATGCGCACCTCGACCAGCGAGTGCTTGCCGCACCGCCGCAACATGCGAAAGTCTGTGAGCGCCGTGCGCCCCTCCCGGCGGGCGGCCATCTTGATTCGCTGCCGCGGGTCGCGCGAAATGGGCATCTCGAGGCGCGTCCAGTGGACGCCGTCCACTTCGACTGCGCGTCCCTTGGCTGGCGCCTTCGACGCGTCGCCCTCGACCAGCGCCCAGTAGATCTTGCGCACCTTGCGCGACTGAAATTGCCGCGCGAGCTTGCGGTGGGCTTGGTCGGTCTTCGCGACCAGCAGCACGCCACTCGTCATGCGGTCGAGCCGATGCACGATGCCGGGCCTGACGTCGCCGCCCACTGTCGACAGCGCGCCGAAATGGTGCAACAAGGCATTGACGAGCGTCCCGGCGGTCTTGCCCGCCCCGGCGTGGACGGTCATGCCAGCGGGCTTGTTGATGGCGGCCAGGTCGTCGTCCTCATAGAGGATGTCGAGGTCGATCGCCTCGGGGAAGGCTTTGAGAGGCGGCGCAGGCGCGGGGTCGACCTGGATCTGCTCCCCGCCCCGCAGCCGCATTGACGCTTTCGCCGTGGCTCCGTCCACCTCGACGCGCCCGGCCCGCACCCAGGCCTGGATGCGCGCACGGCTGGTGTCGGGCATCTGCTCGGCCAGAAAGAGGTCGAGCCGCTTGCCGGCATCGGCGCCCTGCGCGTTGAACTGCACCTTGCTAGTTCAGCACAAGGGGTGAGTTGAGCATAGGGGCCTCTAGTTCAACATCGGAGCGTCTCGTCCAGGCAACCGATCCCCGCGCAAGCTCCAGGCCGAGCCCCGGAGGTCACGGCGCCGAACAGATGGATGCGGCAGGCCCGTTTAAGACCGAAAAGTCATAACGATCGCCTGCATTCCCGTTGAACGAAGCATGTTTCCAATAGCGGGACGGGGTCGTACTGCCAGCAATCCAGGTTCACTTCCGTATCGTAACAGCGTGTATGTATTAGCAAGCCACGGCGCGCCCCAGATATAAGAAGCTGTCGGGAACCAATTGCAGTCTCCCGCCTGCAAAGTATAGTAGAGGTGGTCACTCACCGAACCTTGGTCGAGACAAAAGCGCGCTTTGTACCTTCGAACGGCCCAAGCCTCCAGAAGCCAGTTACCGCTTGCATCACTGACGCAGAATCCGCCGACATACCCCGGCTTGGGAGACAATAATGCTCAGTCAAGTAACTGTTTGAACAGGGTATGGTATGAGCGATGGAGGCTCCTATGGCCCATCCTTGCTCCATCTCTCTAGTGATATCCGCAAGCGATCTCCAACCCTCAGAATCAGCAATGTCTCCGGCGTGGGGTCCGGAGAGGTAAGTGGTTGAAAGGATTGGGAAAATTGTTTCTCAGAACCTGTCATCGGATTTGGAGGGGAAAGCGACACTCCCAATCGGTGACAGTCAGCGAATTGGCTTCAACCCCCTTCAGCGGCAGCCTGGACCACCTGCGGGCTGCGCTTCGGCGGCTTGGGTGCAATCAAATGACCACAATTCCCTCACTGTGATCGAATCAGCACCGAATCAGCGGAATCACCTTCAGTCACCGAATCACCTGGTGGCCTACGGGCCGATTGGGGTATCTTGATAACGCCAGGGGGGCCCATAAGCAGCTCTGCAGAGAGGAACTCATGAAACCCACGACGCATCACACCACCCAAAGACGCCGCGACTTCTTGGCCGCCGCCGCGGCGGAGCCGCTATTGTTTCCCTCGTCCGCTCGCGGGGCAAACGACCGCGTGCAGTTCGCGCTGATCGGCGCCGGCGGCCGCGGGCGTGGCGTCGCCAGCCGCTTCATCGAGTTGGGCGCGCCCTGCACCGCTGTGTGCGACATCTACGAGCCGAACCTCGCCAAAGGTGTCGAAATGGCGGGCGACGGGACCGCCACCTACGGCGACTTCCGCCACGTGCTCGACCGCAACGACGTGGATGCCGTTCTCATCGCCACACCCGACCATTGGCATGTGCCGATGATGCTGGCCGCCGTCTCCGCGGGCAAAGACGTCTACTGCGAGAAGCCCATGACGCATTCCATCGCCGAGGGTGTACGGGCGATTCGCGAGGTGCGCGCCACCAACCGCATCGTGCAGATCGGCATGCAGCGCCGCAGCACCCCGTGGATCATCGAAGCGAAGTAGCTCGTCGACGACGGCATCATTGGCGAGATCTATATGGCCAAGGCACAGTGGAACTGGGTCCGTTCCGCGCCGCTCAACAACTCGCCACTGGAAAGCAAAGTGGATTGGAACGCCTTTCTCGGCTCGGTCCCCAAGCGCCCGATCGAGCCCCAGCGGTTTCGCTCGTGGCGCTACTTCTGGGACTACTCCGGCGGCAACATGACCGACCAGGGGACGCACCTGATGGACGTGATTCAGTGGTTCACCAACGCCGGCACGCCGCGCTCGGCCGTTTGCCAGGGACGCGTGTTCGACATGACCGGCTCCGAGGTGCCCGACGCCTTCGCGGCGGCCTTCGAGTACTCCACGATGCTCGCCACCTGGACCCTCAACTACAACAACGACTACGAAAACGGCTGGACGATTCGCCTCGAGGGCAACAACGGCACCCTCGTACTCGACGGTAGCGGCTACCGCATCTACGCCGAGCTGTGGAAGGACAATCTCGAACCGGTCAAGCAGTATGAGGACCGCATGCCGACGATGCTACACGTGCGCAACTTCGTCGACTGCGTGAAGCCGCAAAGAGCCGAACGCGCCGGTGGAGGTGGGGCACTCGGCCGTGTGCGGCCCGGATCTGGCCAACGTCGCCTTCCATACACGCCGCACAGCCTACTTGAATCCGGGCGCAACGGCGGTCTACTGAACCAGCCCGACTCGCCACATCAGAGCCGCGCATGTGAATCCGCGGGCGCGTGGGCGGGAGCCCGCGCTGTGGGAAGACGAAAAACGGGCGGTCTCCCCTCGCCCATCGATGCATCTTGCTGGTACGACACAAACCCGCCGCCTCCTTACCTACGGATCAAGGTCGCCGCGCCGCGCCCGGAATGCCCGCTCCGGGTGCTACCCTTCTTCTGACAGGAGGCACGTCCGATGACAAACCCAGTCAGTCGCCGTAGTTTTCTCGGGAAGTCGGCCGCGTTCGCCGGGGCCGCAGCCGTGGGACGCGCCGCCGGTTCCCCCAACGAAAAGGTCGGCGTCGCCGTGTTGGGCTGCGGCCGTGGACGCACGCTGGCCCGCTGGTTCGCGGAACTGCGCGAAAGCCAAGTCGTCGCCATCTGTGACGTCGACGAGAATCGCGGCAACCAACTCTGCGACAAGCTCAAGGAAAGCACCGGCATCCGGCCGCCGCTGGTCGTCGACTTCCGGACCCTGCTCGACAACAAAGACGTCGATGCTTTGGCGGTCGCAACGCCCGACCACTGGCACGCGCCCGCCACGATCCTGGCTTGCCAGGCCGGCAAAGACGTCTACGTCGAGAAACCCGCCTCGCACAACATCCGCGAAGGCCGCACCGCCATCAAGACGGCGCGGAAATACCAGCGCATCGTGCAGCACGGCACCAACCTCCGCGCGGCACCGCACTACGAGCAGGCATGGGCACTTCTGCGGCAAGGAGTCATCGGCAACGTGAAGATGATCAAGGCCATCAACAACCAGCGCCGCCGGACACAGCCCATCCGCCCTGATGAACCGGTGCCCGCGGGCGTTCACTACGACCTTTGGCTGGGACCCGGCCGCGAGCAGCCGTTCAACCGCAACCGCTTTCACGGCACCTGGCACTGGACGTGGGAGTACGGCACGGGCGACCTCGGCAACGACGGCGTCCACCAGGTCGACCTCGGTCGTTGGGCGCTCGGGCTGAAGGCGCCGAACGCGGTCTCGTGCAGCGGCGCCAAGCTGGGCTCGAAGGGCGACGCGCAGGAAACACCCGACACAATGGTCGTCACCTGGGAGTACGACGAGCTGCTCTATGTCTTCGAACAGCGCGACTTCACGCCCTACCGCATGCAGGGCCATCGCCTCGACAACGACAACATCTTCTACGGCGACCAGGGTTACATGATGGTCGACCGCGACGGCTACCGCGTCTTCCATAAAGACAACGAAGCCGGGCCGTCATTCGAGAAGACCTGGGTCGATTCAGCCGGGCACTATCAGAATTTCATTAGCTGCGTGAAGAGCCGCAAGAGCGCTGACCTGATCGCCGACATCGAAGAGGGGCACTACTCCTCGCTGCTCTGCCACCTCGGCAACATTTCCTACCGTACAGGCCGCCGGCTCGTGTTCGACCCCAACAACGAAACCTTCCCCCACGACCAAGAGGCCAACAAGTATCTCGGCCGCGAGTACCGCGCCGGATTCGAGCTACCCAAGGTTTGAACAGGCTAGAGCCTGCGCCAAGCGGCTACCGGAAGCGCGTAGCGCGGATCTCGGTTTTAATTATGAGATCCGCGGCCTTGACTAATTTAGTTAGCCGTCGATCAAACAACGACAGCCGGGTTCGTCAACTCGCCGAAACCCTCGGCCCTGATGGTCACTACGTCACCGGGCGCGAGAGCCGCCTCTTGCGTGACGATGATGCCGGTGCCCGTCATCAACACGGTGGCCGCCGGGACGTTGTTGCTGCGAAGAAGATATTCGACCAGTTCGTCAAACTTGCGGCGCAGCTGGGCGGTCGAGGCCGTGCCTTCGAAGGTGGTCTTGCCGCTGCGCGTGATGGTGCAGCTCATCTGCAAGGCGTAGGGATCGTCGATCTCGTCGGGCGTCACCATCACCGGCCCGAGCGAGCAGCACCCCTTGTAGACCTTCGACTGCGGAAGATATAGGGCGTTCTCGCGCTCGATGTCCCAAGCCGAGACGTCATTGCCCAACGTATAGCCGACGACCGTCCCACGGCTATTGATCACGATCGCCATTTCGGGCTCGGGGGCGGTGAAGCTCGAGTCGGCTCGGATGCCGATGTCTTCGCCGGACCCGACACAGACCCGCGATGTCCCTTTGAAGAACAGTTCCGGGCGGTTCTTGGGGTCGGAGACGTAGCCGTACGGGCCCTCGCTCGCGCCCAACTCGTTGTCGCGGAACTCGGCGCTCGGAGCGTAGGTACAGCCGCAGGCCCAAACCTCCGCCGGCGTCACGGGAATCGACGGCTCGGCCGTGACCGTCTCGCTCGACGCCAACTCCGAGACAACCGCCGGCAAGTCGCGGCCTTGCTGCTCAGCCTGCTCGATCAACGACGCCAGCGTACGACGGGGTATCGGCCGGAAGACGCCGTTGTCAGCGATGGCAGCGACCAATGAGCCGGATACGTCGCGGATCTGGGTGAGTTTCACGTGGCCTCCGATGTTGCCGGCGCGTCCACTAGTAGCCCAGGTAGACGGTCTTGTAGTCCATATAAAAGTCTAGCGCCGCAGGGCCCTGTTCCTTGGGCCCGAAACTCGAATCCTTCGTGCCGCCGAAGGGCAACTGGTACTCGACGCCCGCGCTCGGTAAGTTGACCGTCACCAGCCCCGCTTCGATCTGCTGCACGTATTCGTGTATGCGCGACACGTTCTGCGTCTGGATCGACGCCGACAAACCGAACTCGACGTTGTTCGCGATGCGCATGGCGTCGTCGAAGTCCTTGGCGCGCATCACCGCCAGCACTGGCCCGAAGATCTCGTCCTTGGCAATGGTCATCTCTTCGGTGACGCCCGTGAACACAGTCGGCTCGCAGAAGTAGCCCTTGTCGTAGTCACCGCCGGTCAAGCGGTTACCGCCGCATTCGAGCTTGGCGCCCTCTTTCTTGCCGATCTCGATGTAGCGCATGTTCGTGTCGAGCTGCGCCTCGTCGATGGCCGGTCCGATCTGGATGCCCGCCTGCAGGCCGTCGCCCACCTTGAGGGCCTTGGTCGCCTCGACCAAGGCTGCGACGAACTGGTCGTAGATGCCCTCCTCGACGATGACGCGACTGGTGGCCGTACACTTCTGCCCCGTCGAAAAGAACGCCGCGTTGACGGTGTTGGCGACGGCCTTGCCGAGGTCGGCGTCGTCGAGCACGATGGTCGGGTTCTTGCCACCCATCTCGAGTTGAATGCGCAGCCGGCGTTGCGAAGCCTGCTCGTGCAGCCAGTTGCCGGTCTGGCAGGAGCCGGTGAACGAGATCGCCTTAAGCGGCTCGGCATTTACCAAGGCCTCGCCCAACTCGCTTCCGGAGCCGGCCACGAAGTTGACGACGCCCTTCGGGACACCCGCCTCGTGGCACGCCTCGACGATCTTCCAAGCGCTCAGCGGCGCCGCCGACGCGGGCTTGAGGATGACCGTGTTGCCTGCCAGGATCGCCGGCGCCAGCTTCCATCCTGGGATAGCGCTCGGAAAGTTCCACGGCGTGATCAGGCCGACCACGCCAAGGGCCTTGCGGATCGCATACATGAAGACACGGTCACGCTCCGACGGCACCATGAAGCCCGGTATGCGCGAACCCTCGCTGCCGAAGTAGCGAAAGATGTTGATCGTCCGCATCGTTTCGCCCTTGGCCTCGGGAAGCGTCTTACCTTCCTCGCGCGTCATCAGCTCGCCCAGCTCATCGAGCCGGCTTTCGAGGATCTCGGCCACTTTGAAGAGCAGCTTGCCGCGCGCGGGACCGGGCATCGCCGACCAGCCGGCGAACGCCTCCTGGGCTGCGGTCGCGGCGGCGGCGATGTCTTCTGTCGTGCCCCGGGGGCAGATTCCGACGATCTCGTCTGTGTTCGCAGGGTTGCGAACTTCGAACGAATCGTCGGCGGTGACCCACTCACCATTGATGTAGTTGGCGAAGCTTTCCGGGTGACTCATGGCTGCTCTCCAGTCAAGATTCTTGGTTTAACACAGGCATCCCGGCGGGCCGAGACGGCAGGGAACCGTCGGCTCTCTCGGGGCAGCCAGTTAGATATTGAGGACCGGCTCTCTCGACGACGCGGGATCCGTCTTACGCAAGCGCGCCTTGAGCTCTTTCAACTCGCGCTGCAAAGCGCTGATCTGCACCGAGTGCATGAGCAGGGCAATGAGCAAGATGCCGAGGATACCAATCTGCATGAAGGAGTTCATGTTTCGCCCTCCCAACGATCGGAGCCGCAGGCCGAGCGCGGCTTCGCTCCGGCCCGTGTCAAGCCTCCCATGATCGCATGTTTGGCGATCGCGTGGCCGGGGAGATAGGTGACTTGGATCTTCCCCGCGCTGTCGCCTAGGGATGCGAGCAGAGCCTCACCCGACGTTCGCGGACAGAACGAGTTGACCAAGCGGCTGCCGGCTTGAGCTGAGACGGGTTAGCGTCCGCTGGCGGGCGCTAGCCGACTTGACTAGCAGACGGAGTTGGTGTCGCCTCTTGCGCAGGAGCCTCTGGAGCGGCCTTCTGGCCCAGCGGTAGCGCCTCTTGCGCGGGAGCCTCTGGCGCGGCCTTCTGCTCCGGCGGTGGCGCCTTTTGCACGGAAGCCTCCGGCGCGGCCTTCTGCTCCCGCGTTGGCTCCTTCTTGCGCTTCTTGGGGCCGATGATAACGTGCATCTGGCGGCCCTCAAGCCTCGGATGGCCCTCAAGCTCGCCCAGATCCTCCACGTCTTTGGCTAGATTCGCAAGGAGCTTGCGCCCCAGGTCGGAGTGCGTGATCTCGCGTCCGCGAAAGAACACAACCGCTTTGACCTTGTTGCCTTCCTCGAGGAACCGAATCGCATGGTTCTTTTTGAAGTTGTAGTCGTGTTGGTCGGTGTTGGGACGAAACTTGACTTCCTTGACCTCGATACGATGCTGTTTCTTCTTGGCCTCGTTTTTCTTCTTCTTCTCGAGGTAGGTGTACTCGCCGTAGTCCATCACCTTGGCCACGGGCGGGTTTGCGGTGGGGGACACGAGCACAAGATCGAGCCCCTGTGCTTTGGCCTTTCCGATCGCCACGTGCGTCTGCAGCACCTCGGTCTCGCCATCGGGGAAAACCACGCGAACGCTTTTCGCCCGGATGAACTCGTTGACGTTGTCCTTGCGGGCTCGCCGGAAAGGTCTGAAATGTCGTCTAAAAATAAGCTTCTCCTTTCGTCAATCGCCCGATGCCTTCGGGGCGACTCGATCGCGGTGAGAGTACGGGGCAAAACAAAAAAAGGATTGCGCGGCCCACCGGGCCTGCAACCCCCATGTCTCACTCCCCCAAAAACAAGTTGATCCGCAAATCGATTCTGTCCTCAAGGCCCCGTCCGTTTAGCACCTGGAAGAGGCCCTTTGGTGAAGTTATAGTAGCACGAGACCGGGGCTGTCAACACCCTTTTCAGCGATCCCGCGAGTGCGGTTATCGGGTTGAAACGGACGCGTAGCCGCCGGGAAACACTTCTTGACAAAGCATTTGGGGCTTCCCTAGCATAAAGCGAATGGCGGCCCGTCGGCGCCGAAAGCCAAGCGAATGATCAAGTACGACATCGTCACCCGCGTCGTCAACCGAACGGGCTTGAGCAAGACCAAGGCCGAGATGGCCGTTGAAACGGTCTTCGAGACGATGAAGAAAGCCATGGAGCGCGGGGAGCGCATCGAGCTGCGCGGCTTCGGCGTCTTCAATATCAAACCACGCAAGACCGGCATCGGCCGCAACCCGCGCACGGGCGAGGAAGTTCGCATCCCTCCGGGGAAAGCCGTCCGCTTCAAGCCCGGTAAAGAGTTGCAGTCCCTCGAGATGAAGTCCAGCGATTCGCCGGAAAGCTCCGACCTCTCCTGACGGTCCGGAAGGACCGTCCCTCGTGGTAAGAACGGTGAGTACCCGATCGGTCGGAGAACCCGGCTGCGTAGCGCTGCTCGTACGTCCTGCTCCGGCACACCCGGTCCAAGGTCCCTGATCAGGAAAGTCGATGGTCCCCCCCGGTCCCGGGGCCCGCGCCCCGGGCGAAGATTGATGGAATGCGTCCCGGAGGGGCGGCGCACCCGGGTCGGATTTGCGACAATCGCTGGCGTGAAGGGCCTTCGAGGAACAGCCAAGTCGGCTGTGTGGATCACCTGCTTGGCGGGGCTTGGCTTGGTGCGAGCCGAGGAGGGTGTGCCGCTCGGCGATGTCCCGCCGGGCGAGGTGCTGATGATCATCGAGCCGCACCACGATGATCATTCGTGGCAGTGGGGCTTCGCGGGGCTGGTCTCGCGGATGATCGACGAGGGCTACCGGGGCTACTTCGTGCGAGTCTCGAACGACGAGAAGGACGGCTCTCACGGCTACCCGCATAACGACATGGTCAATCTGCGCGAGGCGCAGACGGCCGTCGCGCACCTCGGGATCAACGACGTCATCAGCCTCAACTGGCGCAACGACTACATGGACCCCACGCCTATCAAGGAGCTGCGGGCGCAGTTGATTCTGCTGATTCGCAAGCTGCGTCCCGATGCGGTGATGTCGTGGGACCCCTGGGGCCACTATGACCGCAACCCCGATCACCGCAAGGTGGCTCGCGCGGTTGCCGAGGCCGTGTGGATGGCCGGGTACGCCAACACCCATCCAGAACACCTCAAACTCGGCGTCACCCCCCATCGCGTTCCGCACGTCTACTTCACCCACCGCGGCGACTACGGCAAGGGGCACGAGCCGAACATCGCGATCGAGCACGACCGCCGACACGTGGAGCGTAAGGCCGAAGGACTGTGGGCACACCGGAATATCTACTTCCGTCCCGAGGGTGCCCGAGCCATGCGCGAGGAGTTGAGGGCGCGCCGCCTCACGGTGCCCGATCTCGACGGCTTGAGCGATGCCGAAGCGATCGAGCGGATTGAAAAGTGGTATATGTACTGGAGTTCCGCCCGCTATGGACGCGAAAGCGGCGTCGAGTACGCCGAGGTTTTCTACTACCTCGGCGAGTGGGACCATCTGCCGGGGCTGAAGCAGTACATCTCGGAGAACGCCGTCGAGCGGTGAGGCGTCGAGCCATCCGCTGTCGAATCATATGCTGTAGAACCATGAGAGGCCGAACCGCCACACTCGTGATCGCCTTGCTGGGGAGCGCCCTTGGGGCGCCCGCTGCGTTTGCGGCCGGGCCGCTGCCGCTGGGCGAGATCCCGCCGGGCAAGCGGCTAATGGTGATCCAGCCTCACCATGACGACCACTCCTGGCAGTACGGCTTCGCGGGGCTGATCGCGAAGATGGTCGACGCGGGTTACCAGGGCGTGTTCGTGCGCGCCTCGAATGACGAAAAGGACGGTGGCCGCGGCTGGGGCGGCAATGACATTGGGAACTACGAAGATACGCTCGTCGCCACCAAGCACCTGGGTCTCGACGAGGTGATCAGCCTCAATTGGCGTAACGACCATATGGACTCCATCCCGCACATCGAGTTGCGCGACCAGCTGATCATGCTGATCCGCAAGTACCGGCCTGACGTCGTGATGTCCTACAACGCCTGGGGCAACTACGACCGTAACCCCGACCACCGCAAGGTGGCTTGGGCGGTGGGCGAAGCGGTGTGGCTGGCGGGACTGGGGAACGTGCGTCCGGATCACGGAAAGATGAAACTCGAGCCACACCGCGTGCCCTATCGGTACTATTCGCACCGCGGCGACTATGGCCGAGGTTACGTGCCGAACATCGCGGTCGAGTTGAACGAGAGCCAAGTGGCGCGCAAGGGCAGGGCGTACCGTCTGCATACGATTCGCGTAAGCGCGGGTGCGGGGCGCGGTATTCGACAAACGCTCGATGCGGAGGGGCTCAAGATCGCGGCATTCGAAGGGCTGTCTGACCTCGAAACGCATCAGCGGGCGCAGGAGTTTCTGATGGAGTGGATCTCGGCCAAGCGGGGCAAAGAGAACGGTGTAAAGTATGCCGAGGTGTTCTACTTCATGGATGAGTGGCACCACTTGCCGGGGTTGAGGGACTACATCGAGCAGAATGCGGTGACGCCATGACGGTGGGACTGTCCGCGGGCAGCACGCTGCGCCGCTGCCTGTTCGGTAATGCTGGGCACCGCGGCGGGTCGGGCAGGCGGGCACGGCATGCCGTGCCCCTACATTTTGGGCGGCGCAGCTTTCGACTTTGCCGCGGGTTGCTCGCTCTTTGCCTGCCGGCTTTGGGCCTCGCAGCCGGGCTTGTGTTCGCGGCGAAACTTCCGCTTACGCCGCTGCCCGCCGGCAAGACCTTCCTCGTGATCCATCCGCACCACGACGACCATAGTTGGAACTGGGGCCACGCCGGGCTGATCACCAAGCTGGCCGACGCCGGTTGGGACGGCTACTACGTTCGGGTGTCGAACGACGAGAAGGACGGGCGCCACGGCTATCCGCACAACGACATGATCAACCTGCGCGAGACCCACGAGGCGACCGCGAACCTGGGCATCAAAGACGTCATCAGCCTCAACTGGCGCAACGATTACATGGACCCGACGCCGAACAAGGAGATCCGCGCGCAACTCATTCTGCTGATTCGCAAGTTCCGCCCGGATGTCGTGATGTCGTACCATCCCTGGGGCCACTACGACCGCAACCCCGACCACCGCAAAGTGGCACGGGCGGTGGGCGAGGCGGTGTGGATGGCGGGGCTGAGGAACGTCCACCCGGAGCACTTGAAGCTGGGGCTCGAGCCGCATCGGGTACCGTTCAAGTTCTACTCGCAGCGCTTCGACTATGGGAAGGGGTACGATCCGAACGCGACGGTCGAGTTGGATGAGTCGAACGTCGAGCGCAAGGCGCGGTCGTATTGGCTGCATCGCAATGTGCGGTTGAGCGCCGGCGGGGGACGGTCGATGCGCACGCGACTAAAGGAGCAGGGGCTGGCAGTTCCGGATCTGGACGGGCTGAGCGACATCGAGGCGCACGCCCGCATGCAGGAGTGGGCGATGGAGTGGGACGCGCGCCGCAAGGGCCGGCAACAAGGCGTCGAGTGGGCCGAGGTGTACGCGCGTCTCGATGAATGGCACCCCTGGCCCGGGTTGACGGACTATCTCGTGGAGAACGTGAGAAAGAAATGAAAGTTTTTCTGGAAAGAGCCGGCCGCGAGTTGGTGACGCGGGCCTTTGGCTGGGTTGCGATGGCCGGCGTTGCCTTTCTCCTAGGAGTGGGCGTTGTCCCGGCCGCTGCGGGTGCCGAGAAGAAAGTCGTGTTGGTTGTGACGGCCGATGCGAGCGACTACGTGTTAGCCGCGGGCGGCACGATCGCCGCCATGATCGACGACGGCGCGGACGCCTACTTGGTCCGCGTGACCAACGACGACAAGGACTCCTGGGACTTGACGCCGGAAGAGACCGCCCGCCGCACGCGCGAAGAGAGCGAGAAGGCGGCGAAGATCCTGGGCTTCAAGGAGGTCGAGTCACTCGGCTATCGCGCCGCTGAGTTGGGCGGTGTGTCTCCGACCGAGTTGCGTGACCGCATTTTGTTCTATGTCCGTCTATACAAGCCGGCGGTGATGTTCATCCCGAATCCGTACGCCGAGTACGTCGAGGTGCTGGACCGTTTCTACACCGGGCAGGCCGCCGAGGACGCGCGGCGCGCGGCGTCGCTGCCGAACTTCCAGCCGCCCTTCAGTGTGGTCGGGCTCGAGACGCACGTCACCCCGGAACTGTATCACTACGCTCAGCCGTTCGACCCGCGCCGCCGGGAAGCTGAGTCGACGGCCACCTTCACGCCGCAGCCGAAAGTGATAGACATCTCGTCCACGTTCGACAAGAAGCTGCGGGCGGCGCAGGCGCTCGGCACGATCAACTACTCGATGGCGATGCGTATCAAGGCTCGGTTGGAGTCGACGAACCGCAAGCTGCCTTTGCTCGACGAAGTAGACCAGGAGTCGGTGAACAAGCTGGTGGAGATCAACGTGCGGAAACTGGCAGAGATCGCAGCCAAGGACTCCGAGCACAAGCAGGCGGAGGAGTTCCAGTACGCAGGCGTGGAGTATCAGATCCCATCGAAGTATTTGGAGTGAGGCGCCTTGGTGTGGGCGAGTGGAGACAGGCTCCGACGGCGTCGCGGCCCTCTCAAGGCTCAGATGCCAGGCGGCCTGAGGCGTTCTTGACCGCGTGCCTCGATCGGCATACAATCAGGAGTACTGTCTCGCAGATGAACCTCTCCGGCGCTATCGTCTAAGGGTTAGGACAGGGCCCTCTCAAGGCTCAAATACGGGTTCGAATCCCGTTAGCGCTGCCAGTGCCCCTCTCAGTCTTGCTCGTTTTAAATTAGACGGTTCTAGCGATCGAGTATCGCCGCCGTGCGGCTGTCAGTAGCCGCTCTTCAAGCTTCGGCGCCCGAGATCTCAGCGACGCAGCGGTCCTGCGCGAACTGGATGTCGACACGATACGGGGTTCCCTGCTTCGTGCAGGAGCAGACATGGCCTCCACACGCAAGATCCTGTCCCGTCAACGCAACGTAGGAAGTTTCGCTTGTCAGCGTTCATCAGACTGTTGTGGAGCAAACGCCAGCCAGAGGGAACTTCTCACTTTGCATAACCAGAGGAACTTTTTACGTTGCGTTGACATCGATGAAAACCTTGATGAAAATCTTGTTGTGAAAAACAGCACAAATGGCGTACAATCCGTGGCGAACATCATCAAGCGTGTCACGGGGATACGACAATGAGTCTTCGCTGTTTGAATCGGCAACTGCGAGTTGCACCCTGATCAATGGCTGACCGTTTACGATCCTTTTCATCCGATCCCCAACCCCCGAGGATGCGCTACTCCGCGGCCATCATCGGCGCCGGCCCGGCCGGCTGCGCGGCAGCGATCTCGCTCGCCCGAGTCGGCCTGAAGGTGTTGCTGCTCGAAGCATCATCTTTTCCAAGACACCGTCCCGGTGAGTCGCTCCATCCGGGGGTCGAGCCGATTTTCGAAGAACTTGGTGTTGCGGAGAAGGTCAACGCCGCCGGTTTCCTGCGCCATCCGGGACATCGAATTCTCTGGGACTCGAGGGAACCGGAACGGCTGGAGCGATTCGGAAAGGACGATCGTGGCGAGTGGCTCGGCTATCAAGCGTGGCGGCCTGAACTCGACCGGATTCTTCTCGACAAGTCGGAATCGCACGGGGCAGCCGTGTGGCAACCTTGCCGAGCGCGCGATCCGATCTTGGAAGACGGTCGGCTCACCACCATCGAGACCGAACGCGGCTCCGTCCAAGCGCGCTATTTTCTGGACGCCTCGGGGCGGTCCCAATGCCTGTCGCGGAAGCTCGGCATCTCGTCGACGCAGCGCTCGCCCAGATTGTGCGCCCGCTTTGGCTACGTCGGCTGTACGGAAGAACCCGGCCCGTTCGACATTCCCCGCATTCGGCGCGATGCCGATGGCTGGACCTGGATCGCCCGAGTCCGAAAGGACCGCTGCACTTGGACCCGGATGCGATTCGACGGAATCGACCCGGGACCGGATTGGATGCCGCCGGAACTATCCGGGTTTCATCCGGCAGGCTCGAGCAGCGGCGCCGATGTGACGTGGCGGATCAGCGATCGCCCGGCCGGACCGGGATGGTTTCTTCTCGGCGATGCCGCTGCCGTACTCGACCCGGCCTCTTCCCACGGCGTTTTGCGCGCGCTGATGTCGGGGATGCAGGCCGCCAGTCTGATCGCCGCCTGCGAACGGGCCGAGATCGCCGATTCCCGCGCCGCGCGGCTCTACACGCAGTGGCTGCGCGACTGGTTCGACAGCGACGTCAGCCGACTGCGAAAACTGTACCGAAGCGAACGAACCGGGTTGGATTTCCCGATTGAGCAGGGTCTGATCGGACTTCCACCTCGATTTGATTCACGGAAAAACTCAACAGGAGAAACGAACCATGGCGCTCATCAATGACGTGAAACGAATTTGCGATCGTCTCGCGGATGCCGGCTGGAGAGATCTCATGCTAAAGCACGGGATCGACATCAAGCAGGGCAGTGCGCAGAAACTCGCCAAAGCGTTGGACGCGGAAGTGGACGTCGATGCGACCATTCCCGGCTTCGGAGATTTCATCAAGGATCGTGCGCGCGGGATCGAGCCGGGCGATCCGGCCGCGAGCTTGCTGTACCACGCTCTCGCCTCGCCCGGAGTCCATCTGGCGCCGGGAGAGGGGACGCCGCTCGGAGCGCTGAGCCAACCCATCACTGATTTCCCATCGGTCGAGGAACTCGACACCGTCGAGAACTACATTTTCGCCAAAGCCGGCCGTTGCGTGGATGACGTCCGGCAGCACGCGGCGACGCTCCTCGATATCAGCGGTAACTCCGTCGAACTCGCCGTGGCGGTTTTCGCTTCCGAGTATCGCCCGGCGCCTGAAACTCCGCACCAGCGGCATGCCGATCTTTGTCTCTCCCGGACCGGTGTGGCTCGTGTCGGTACGGCGGGTGCCGTCTATGACGGCAGGCTGAGAGGCCATGTCCCTTTCCAGGAGGGAGACACGGCGCACACGATTCGCGTGTTACCTTGCCGCTATGCGACTTGGCTTGCGGCCCGGTCGAACGCCAAAGAGAATCGATTTGGACCTGCCCGGGCGAAACCGGACGACGCCAATCGCAAGTTCTGGGTGCCGGTTCACAAACTCTTCAACGGCAAGGAATGTCTCGAAGGGCAAAACGTGAAGGTTACGTTGACGGCCCGGCATCAGAACAGAAAGATCGAGCGCCTTCATCAGCACCTGGAGGATGAAGGCTTTCCGTCGGGATTCAGCGCCGCGGACCGCCAGAATCCCCCCTTCATCAAGGACCACGGTCTGGCCGAATGGCTGGGCATTTGGCAAGGGGGGGCGGGATTGCTCTCGGCCCAACCGCATCCTCTTTCCGAACGGGCTACTTTCAATAACGCGCATCTGACTTTCAAATCGCCTCCCATGACCGGAGCAAGCTTCGGCGATGCGTTTTCGCCCACGCTCTCGGTGAATGCGCCACGAGTGCCGCCGGGGACGCCCCCGATACGGCCGTGGCCGGAGTATGCCCATGTCCGTTTCGATGTGGAAGACGGCAACGCGGTGTACTTTGGAAACGACGCAGACGCAGTGGCCCGCGCAACGGGGGGGGAATTACGCCGCGCTCAATATTTCCGATTCTACTGCCGACGGCTGGATCAAGGCATCGGTTTCCGGAATCGAGGGCCTCGAATCCATTCCAGCCTATTCGCTCGTCACCGCACCGGATTTCTTCCCGGCTGTCGATCAGCGTGAAGTTCTCGAATGGTGGGAGAGGCTGCAGGACGGCGAGGTGACACCGACCCTGCCGCCGTGGTTGCAGGATCTCGTTCAGGGCTTCTGGGATTTCTGGCGGGCCGGCCCTATTCCGCTTTCGGACGAGCGGTCCGCGCCCAACGTGAGACTGACAGATTCGGGGTTCGATGACGACGACGACACGGTGACGTCGATCGTAGCACCCCTCCAACGTATCGACTTGCGAAAATCGAAACCGCAGACACCCACCACCCTGCGTCACGCCGCGTTACCTGATGCCGCCGCGGGAGTCTTCGCTCCCGGATGGGACACCAGCAACGATCGCATCCCCGGGTCAAATTCCCGGAATCATCTGTCGTCCTATGGTTTGGGCAGCCCGTTTCCAGAAGATGCCAAGCTCTGTGCCGCCCTCAGTACTTTCTGGCCGGCAGCAGCCCCGGACACGGCGCGGACCTTTTTCAAGGTGCAATTCGCCAGCGGCACGGTCTGCCCGCTCACCGATGAAGAAAACGGCGCCGCTGCGGGAAGTGTCTCATGGGACGGATTGCGGGGTCCGCGGACTCTTTCTGAGGACGGCGCCGGAACGACGGTTCGCTATCCCAGATACGAACACGCGGATTACACCCTGAGCGCCCTCGAAGGCCGACTCTCGATCGCCGAGACTCGAAAAGTCGATTTCCGGGAGTACACTGGCCGAATTCTCGCGACGCTTCGCATGTACCGTACCCTCAGCCAGATCGGGAGCAAGGATTCGCTCCACATCCTCTCGTTCCGCCATATTGAATCGGCCGACGCCGCCCTCAGACAGGCGCAGAATGACACCAACACCGCGCTGTCCGGGCCGGTCTATCGATTTGATGTTTTCGACGACACAAACACGACCAATTTGTCTTCCGGCAGTTTCGCGGATGAGGATTTCTCGGTCGATGTCATCTACACGCTGTTCGTTGGAACGAGTGATTTCCTTCTCGCGATGGCCCGCCGCGGCGATGGATCGCAGGCCCGCGGTGCCTGGCAGGTGATCAATGCCTGAAGCGATCGTCTACCCAGTGAGGCACACCCTTCGAAGGGTGATGCGGTTATTCTGAACGGGCGGCAGCGGAGCGAGTTGGAAGAGATCGCGCTCTCGGGTTCCTTTTTACGACGCCTTCAAGACTAGGCTGGACACCGCGGCGCCGACCATCTCTCACTTGGAAGAAACGCTTCCTACAGCGGTGGATTGCGTACGAAGGGCCACAGCTCGTCCATGAACTTCAGAGCGGAACTCGTAGGTGCCTTCGGCGACCCGATCGCGGAGAACCCTACGGGCGTCATGCAGGAGGCCGCGTTTGCGGCGGCGGGTCTGAACTGGCGTTATCTCATGCTTGATGTCAAGGCCGAAGAATTGGCGGACGCCGTCGCGGGCGCCAAGGCGTTCGGCATGCGGGGATTCAACCTAACGATTCCCCACAAGGTCGCCGTGATCGATTACCTCGATGAAATTTCGACCTCGGTTGAGGTAATTGGCGCCGTCAATACCGTCACGAACAAGGGCGGGCGGCTCATCGGCGACAACACCGACGGCAAGGGTTTCATGCGCGGGCTTCACGATGCGGCGTTCGACACCAAAGGCAAGCGTGTCGTGATGCTCGGCGCCGGTGGAGCGGCAAGGGCGACCGCGGCGGAACTGTTGCTCGCCGGTGTCGCCGACTTGCTGGTCGTCAACCGAACCCTGGAGCGGGGCGCAACCATCGTCGACGATCTTAAGACAAAGACACGTGGCCCCATTCGGTTCGAGGCTTGGGAGGGAACGTTCCCGGTCCCCGCCGACACCGACTTGCTCGTCAATGCGACCTCGATCGGGCTGCATCCGAACGTTGAAGAGCAGCCCGACGTGGACTTGTCCGCCGCCCAGCCGGCAATGCTGGTGTGTGACGTCGTGATCAATCCACCCGAAACGCGCTTCCTGCGCACCGCCAAAGAGCAGGGCTTCGCGGTACTCGACGGGCTGACCATGTTGGTCTACCAAGGGGTGATCGCTTTCCAACTTTGGACAGGCCAGGATCCCGACCCGGTGGTCATGCGGGAAGCGATTCGCGACGCGCTGGGCGTCCAGCGCTGAGGCCCCTAACAGCCCGTGGCAAAACCGAGAACCGCGCGAATCGCAATGTAGGGGCACGGCATGCCGTGCCCGCCTGCTCGACTGACCGCAACATGTAGGGGTGTCAAACAAACTTGACAAGAAACCATGCTTTCACCACGGGCTGCTAGGTGAAATCCTTGCCAATGAAATCCGTACCATGAAAGTCCGTACCATAGAGAGATGCCCGTGGAGATGACCCTGTGGAGGTAGCCCCCGCAAGCGTCGACGAATTCGCGGAGGCACTGCGCGACTGCGGCGGCCGAAAGCAGACCGTTGAGTTGGGTGGCGCTTTCACGAAGCGCACCATGGGTGGCGTCATCGCCGAAAGCGACGCCGTGCTCTCGACGCGCGCGCTCGGCCGGGTACTTGCGTATGAGCCCAAGGACCTGACGGTCAGTGTTGAGGCAGGCATGTGCTACCAAGACCTCCAGCAGACACTGCGCGACGAAGGACAGTTCCTCCCCCTCGACCCACCGCTCTCGGACCGGGCTACCGTGGGAGGCGTGATCGCGACCAACGGCAGCGGTCCGCGCAGGAGGCAGTACGGGACGGCGCGGGATCTGGTCATCGGCATGAACATGATCACGATCGAAGGCAAAACCTTCAAGTCCGGCGGCATGGTGGTCAAGAATGTGACCGGCCTCGATATGGCGAAGCTCATGATCGGGTCGTTCGGCACCCTGGCGGCGATTGCGAGCGTCAACTTCAAGGTATTCCCACAGCCCGAGGAGGAACGTACATTTATTTGCTCGGCGACGAGTATCGAACCGCTCATGAAGCTGCGCCAGAGCGTTCTGCAGGGCGTCCTTCAGCCGGTCGCAATCGATCTCTTGAACCCGGCGGCGGTCAAGCAGGTTGCCCTTGAAGGTGCCACCATCGAGGATGCCGCACCCAACAGTGAAGACTACGCCCTGCTGCTGGAGACCTTGGGAAGCAAGCCAGTCGTTGAGCGGTACGAGCGGGAGTACTCGAAGCTGGCAAGCGAGGCGGGCGTCGGCCAGGTCTCGACGCTCTCGGGCGAGGCGGCGCATAGCGTCTGGCAGCGGGTGCGAGACTTCCCGGCTGCGGCGGACGGTATTGTGCTGCACGTCTCTTCGGAGCCTAAGAAGCTGGCTGAGATCTTCGCGTACGCTCACGACGGAACTGCCGTGCTGACGCGGGCGGCATCCGGCGTGGGCTTTGTCTGGTGCGAGAGCGCCCGGCAGGCGGAGGATTGCCTACGCGCCTTCCGCGGAGCAGGTTTGATCGCTTTCGTGGAGTCCGCCCCGGCGAACGACAAGCGCTCACTCGAAAGCTGGGCCGACCCAGGCGAGCAGTTCACGGTGATGGAGCGCATCAAGGATACGCTCGATCCCGACCACTTACTGAACCCGGGCCGGTTGTTCAATCGCATCTAACAACGCGCGTAACAAGAAGCCGTATTACACTATGGGGCTGTTGCCGAGACGATGGTTCTCTGATCCCACTGGACCCCGGACATGAGTACCGCCACCACGCCTTCCGCCGCTGCCTCCTCGGCGGTCCCTGCCTTCGACGCGCCGCAGCGGAAGGATCTCGATCGCTGCGTTCACTGCGGGCTTTGCCTGAACGCCTGTCCGACGTACCGCGAACTGGGCGTCGAGATGGATTCGCCGCGCGGACGCATCTACCAAATGGTGCAGGTCGCCGAGGGGCGGCTGGCGATCAACGCCGACTACATCGAACACATCGACCTCTGCCTGGCGTGTCGAGCTTGCGAGACGGCCTGCCCTTCCGGCGTGCAGTACGGCAAGTTGGTCGAGGCAGCGCGCGCGGAAATCGAGGGCAGCCGCCCGCATGGATGGTTTGAACGCCTGGTTCGCTGGTTTGTTTTTGATCGCCTGCTCTGTAGTCCATTTCTGCTCAAGGTTGCCGGTTACAAGCTGTGGGCCTATCAGCGCAGTGGCCTGCAAGCGTTGGTGCGCAAGCTCGGCATCCTCAAGCTCTTCGGTAGGCTCGCCGAGATCGAGGAGCTGAGCCCCACGGCCGAGCCGCCGTTCTTCTTCGGACAGATCGGCAAGATGTTTCCGGCCGAGGGCGAGCGTAAGCACCATGTGGCGATGCTGGCGGGGTGCATTGCGAATCTGTCGTTCGCGCGGATGAACGAGGCCACCGTGCGCGTGCTGCAACGCAACGGCTGCGACGTGGAGGTGCCGGCGGCACAGGGATGTTGCGGCGCGCTGCAGGTTCATGCCGGCTTACGGGATCTGGGCCGCCGCCAGGCGAAGCAGAACATCGAAGCGTTCGAGCAGGGTGGCTACGACGCCATCATCACCAACGCGGCGGGGTGTGGCTCGGTGATCAAGGAGTATCCCGAGCTGTTCGAGCACGACCCGGCCTGGCACGCTCGGGCGGTCGCGTTTTCCTCAAAGGTAAAGGACATCAGCGAGTTCTTGGCCGGCATCGAGCTCAACGGGAACCTCGGTTCCCTGCCCCTGACGGTTACCTACCAGGATTCGTGCCACCTGCTGCACGGTCAGAAAGTGCGTACTCCACCCAGAGAGATGTTGGCCGCCATCCCAGACCTGCGGTTTCGCGAGTTGCCACTGTCGGAGATCTGCTGTGGCAGCGCCGGCGTGTACAACGTAGAGCACACCGACATGTCGATGGCGTTGCTGGAAAAGAAAATGCAGATGATCGAGACCACCGGGGCGGACACGATCGTGACGGCGAACCCGGGGTGTATGTTGCAGCTTCGGGTAGGTGTGGAGAAGTACGGGAAGAAGCAGCGAGTGCTGCACGTGGTGGAGTTGTTGGATGAGGCCTACCGTCGGACCGTCCCGTCATCATGAACTCCAACGCAGTTAGATCAGGGCCGGCAGCCGTAACAACCACCGCAGTTCTCTCTCTTGTGGCGGCTACTCTGGCGTTACCGTTCGGAACGCCGCTGCAAGCACAGTCGCCAAAGGGTCAGCTAGGGCCTAGGGTCTCCGAGGTTGCAGTAGCCCAGCGAGCGGGAAGCGGTGAGAAGGCCGCCCTTTTCACGGAGTTTCCAAGCGGACAAGCCACTCACGAGATCACAGGCGTTTGCGACGCGGCCGGGTGTCAGGAACTGATCTCACCGGGCTCGATCGTTTCCGTTTCGGCCTTTTCGCTGTGCGGACAGTCACGGCCGATTCCCTTCCTTTGAACTTCCATCTCGATGGTTTCTCCGTCACCTTCAACGGCCTGCCCGGCGCGCTTTTCGGTGTCTTCTTCCCGGGAAGACTTCGGAGCCCTCTCGGACCAAGCCAACGTCCAGGTGCCTTGGGAACTCGACGTCGGCAGTGGTGAGGTCGAGGTGCGGGTTCACTGGGAAACCGAGGCCGGAACCGTTTCGAGCGACCCGTTTATGGTCAGCGCCGTACCTAGTGGAAGCAAACTCGCCTGGCTTTTGGGGGCAGGTGCTTGACACGGATTGCGTCGAGGCGCACCCGGACGATCTGGTCCTCTGCAACAACGCGATCCACCTGATCAACGGTCAAGGAATCGCCCAATTCCGGGGAGGCGTTGACTCGGGGCACCTCGGTGTGCCGGCCGCCGACGAGGCTGGCGCCGTCGACGGCCTGTTCGTATTCATGGCCCAGTTCGACGCTAAAACCGCGCCCCAACTCGGCGTCTTCGGTTGGTGCGCGCGCGACGGCGGCTGCACAACCGACGCGGACTGCGGCGACGGTCAGGGTTGCCTGGGCGGGTCGTGCCTCACCGTTCAGCCGTGTACTCCAAGCTATTGCACGCCGGATGACGGAGCCTGTTTTGGATTGGATGACGGACCCACGTGCGTTGGGTTGACCGCGACCCACGCCAATGAATGTAACGATGACGTGATCTGTCCGGGAGGCGTCGGTTGCTGCATGGAAGGTGAATCCTGCTTTCTCGGCTACTGCTTGGAGGATGGTTTCTCGGGTTGTGAGGACAATGATGATTGCCCGGCGGGCTTCCAGTGCGACGGGAGAACTTGCACCAGGGGGGTGGCCGGCGCGGGCGAGTGCGATCAGCCCGGTTTTCGCTTCGAGCCTGACACCGGCACCTGTGACCAGGTGATTGGATGCAGCGCGACGAACCCCTGTGGCCCGGGCTACACATGTCTTCCAGGCAAGTCAACCCCAGCGGGACAGACGTTCTCGTGGGGTGTCCGAGAGGAACTGAGCGGTCTCGGACCGGAGGTCGGCGTGTTCGTGCCCAACTCCACGACCCATACAGCGATCATCGGCTCGAAGTATTACGGTCGGGCGCTGCCGAGAATCTTAGGTGACACCTTCGCACAGACTGTCGACACATGGATGTTCGAGAGCCCCGACTACGTCGAGCACATCAGCCTGCCGGACGAGGTTCCTCTATTGTTATGGGCCTGGGACGTGACGGGTTTCACATCTGCCGGACTTGCCGAGAGGACGAACGGAACGGGCTGCGATGACGATGCCATCATCATCCGGCTCTGCGATGTCGAGGCCGCCTGCACCAGCAACGCCGATGCCCTGGCAACGGTTGGGGTCGGAGACACGGGGACGACGTCGGCCGATGGTGTAAGCCCCATCGCCGGCGTGCAGCTTAAGATGACGATCTCCGCTCGGCCGGCCTGCGGTGCTCCCGCGATCGAACCGGCTCCCGGGTCGTACCTCGAGTTGACGTATCACTATGGACCGTCCGCTGCCGAAACCAACATCTTGCAGGTCGCGCTGCCTGCCCTAACAATCGGACAGCAGGTCCCCTTACCCCAAACGCTCTACATCGGCGCTGACGGTGCGACGTATACCGATCGGGAGCTAACGAGCCTGGCGGCCGGTCGGCTGCGCTAACCGGCCTCTGCCTCAATAGCATTCGGTTTGACGGCTGGTTCAAGAATGGGCTCTGTCCTATCGAGATAGACGCGCGGCCGATTGCGTAAACAGAGCGCTCCGGCAACCATGGCCGGTTGTTTGGCGCTGATGGCCAAAGCCCCTCGTAGGGGTCCGTGGTGAAAGTACAGAACATGCCAAAATTGTTTTATGGCAATGGGACGACGCAGGGGACGGCGGAGGTGACCTTAACAATCTGGAGCTAGGGGTCCGAGCAGAAGGATCTGTGTTAGGTCGAGGACACCGCGACAGGACCTTCAGCGCCCGTGAATCGGGCGCCACAATCATAGCCCATGGACTTCATCCATGAGCTATGATTGTTCGACCTGACGGGCCGTCTGCCCAGAAGGAGATGACGAACACGCGGAGCCCTGGACGGGCCATACAAGCGACTCCTGCCCCTTCTTTATCGTCGTCCGGATGAGCCGCGGATCTCATGCAAAGCCCACCGCCCTCGACTTTTGCCACGGGCTGCTAGTACTACTGTGTTATAAAAATCCAGAGCCACAAAAAGGACAGCAAGGAAGCTGACGCAGAATGTGGCGACCGATTTGCCTCCGCAGCGTCGCAATCGAGCTCGGGTTATGCCGCTCGGGACGAATCGGGCGCCCCGCGCGGGCGGAAGTCCCACGGCGGCTTGGGGAGGGGTAGCTGCAATCGGCCGATTCGTGTCGAGGGGGAAAAAAGGCTCCGCTCAGCCACCAGGAACCCATACGCCGCAATGCAAAGGGTGGCGTGATGGTGAAAGCCCCGCCAGCCGCGTCCTTCGTAGTGACCCAGTCCCAGTTCTTGTTTGAGCTCCTGGTAGTCGCGCTCGATGATCCAGCGGTGCTTGGCCAACGCAACTAAGTCCTGGCGGGTCGTTGTAGCGCCGAGGTTCGCCAACCAGTAGTGGGTCGGTTCCGCCTGTTTCGCAGGCCACTCGATCAACAGCCACTGCGCGGGGTGCGGTTCGTGTTGTTCGTAGTCGCGACGCGCCGGCCGCACTCGCACGGCGGCGAAACGCGAGCCCAGCTTCTGGCCGGTCCCCTCCCTCCAGCTCAGCGCGCGGAAGGCCTTGGTCGCCAACAGCTCGCCGGCCAGCTCCTTTACCGTGATGGGCTGCTGCTTGCCCCGTCGCAACCGCTTCGGCGGCCGCCCGCAACCGGAGTACTTCTTCGTTGGCAGAGGCCCTTGCCCCGGTCGCCACACGGTCGTCGAACTCTGGATTCCGACGACATACTCAAGTCCCCGTTGCGCCAGTTCGCCGCGAAACGCGCTGTCATTGCCGTAGGCGGCATCGGCCAACACGACCCCCGGCTCGAGTTCGTCTGCGAGCGCCTGACGAATCTGGCCCAGCGCGATCTCGGGTTTCGTCTCAAAGCGGATCTCGTCGGGCACGCCGGCTTTGCCTCGCCGTTTTCGATCGTCGGCCCAGCCCTGGGGCAAGTACAGCCGCCAAGCGATCGGCAGCGAGGCCTTCCCGGTAGCGACCGACAGACTCACCGCGACTTGACAGTTTTCTTGTTTGCCTCGTTGTCCGCAATACTGGTGCGCCACGCCGACCGAGTGTTTGCCCTTCTTGGGAAAGGACGTGTCGTCGAGGATCCAGGCCACGACGGGCGAGGTCTTCTTCATCGCCTGCAGCACGCGGCCCCGAACGGCGGCGAGCAGGGCGTCGTCGTCCCACGGCGAATCGGCGACCAGATGATGCAGCGACTGGTGTGTACGGCGAACGTTGTGCGGGGCGAGGCGTGCTGCCATCGGCTCCACGCATTTGCGCTCGATGGGCAGCAGGAGACCGCGGCAGTACGCTTTCAAGGGCTCGCTGCGGTCGGCATGTTTCGCGGCACGCGCCAGGCTGTCGAGATAAGCCGCGAAACGTTGTTGCTGTTTGCCTGGCGCCGACTCCTTGTTCGGCACACTCTTAGGCTATCATATTTTGTAACACAGTAGTACTAGCCTGAGGCACGTCAGTGGCACGCGACGCCCCTACTTTCCGTAAACGGAGGGATCCAGTCACAGAGGTTTTTGTTTTTCTCCGGCAAAGTCCGCAGTTCCGGCAGGCGCATCACAAGCTGACACCAACAGGTCTGGCGACGGGTGAGCTAATTGGCGTGGAACCAGCTACATCGCGCCGGATCTTGAACATATTATTTAGACACCCTAGGGTTGGCCATTGGCGGCCCCCGGAAAGGCTTGCCGATAGCACCACGTTTCCAAGCCTGCGATGGCCATGGCGCGTGCGTAATCCTTGATCGGCCCGAAACGCAGCCTCGTGGCCCAATTGCCTGCAGACCGGCGTCTGGCGCCCCAGGGTGCATTCTGGGTGCAGTGTGCTGGCGTCCATGGATCGACCAAACCACAACGCCTAGGGGCTACCTGAGTCAAGTGGATACCCCATTACATATTAAGTGGGGTATCCATTTGACTCAGGTGACCACAACATACTGTGGTTGGCCATTGGCGGCCCCCGGAAAGGCTTGCCGATAGCACCACGTTTCCAAGCCTGCGATGGCCAGAAGACCGGCGTCTGGCGCCCCAGGGTGCATTCTGGGTGCAGTGTGCTGGCGTCCATGGATCGACCAAACCACAACGCCTTACCTGAGTCAAGTGGATACCCCATACATATTATTTAGACACCCTAGGGTTGAAAAGAAGTTTGCGGTACTTGGTTCTAGTTCCATTTTAGAAGCGGAAGCTTCCGTTTTTCCGACCATCGGCAAGCTATACTATCGGCGGATGGCTACTGCTTACTTGCCGCTGTAGCGAACGTCAGTCGCGGGCCGTTCCGATGTCGCAAGACCTCGGCCGGTAGCGGACATGATTGACGGAATGGCCGAGGGGTTACCGCGAGGGCCGCTGAGCCCTCTTGAGCTGTTGAGGAAAGGTGCTCGTCCCTGCCCCGGCTTCTCTGTCTTCGTGCCTTCGCCCGTCAGGCGTAGTCCCGCAGGTCCATCCCATCGCTAGCTGATTGAAGGAAACCGGGAGGCTGTCTCAGCCTTCCAGGGGCTCGTGCGCGCGATGGGAAGGTTCAGGCCGCAAGGCTGCGCCCATCCGGAAATATCGCTTGTTACAGCGAAAACCCCAAAAAGCCGACTAGCTTGCTGGTTGTTGCCGTAGGCCGCTGTAGGTCGGAGGTATAGCCTTATGCCTGGTTTGATCGGCCGGTGGGCCGTGATGGTTGTGTGTGGAGCCGCCCTGGTCGGCTCAGAGTTGGGAGCGAGAGATTTCTACGTTGCTCCGGATGGCACTCCGCGTGGGAATGGATCGCGTCGGAGTCCGTGGGACGTTGTGACGGCGCTGGCCCAGCCGCGACCCGTGCAGGCCGGGGACACGATTCGGTTGCTGGGCGGCCGCTACGTACCGCAGGAGACGCTGGTGAGTTCGTTGCAGGGTGCGCCGGGACGTCCCATCGTCGTCCGGCAGGTGGCGGGCGAACGAGCCACGATTGATTGCGTCGCCATCACGGCGAAGCAACCCGGCTCGGACTGCTTGCGCATTGTCGGCGCACACACCTGGTACTGGGGCTTCGAGATCATGAACTCGAGCACCGTTCGTTGGACGAACGTGACCGGCAGTACGGGCGACCCTCGCGGCATTGGGCTGCACAGCCAAGCCGGGCCAGGTACCAAGCTCATCAATCTCGTGATCCACGATGTGGGGACGACGCTGTTCGAGTCGCAGCCCACCGGCATTGAACTGTACGGCATGATTGCATACAACACCGGTTGGGATGCGCCCGACCGTAGCCATGGGCCCGGCTTCTATATCCGCAATCGATCGACCTCGCCGACGAAGCTGATTCGCGACAACGTCCTATTCCAGCACTTCCGGCAGGCGTTGCAGGGGTTCGGGTCGTTTAACAACGTGTTCAGCAACTTCCTGGTCGAGGGCAACGTGCTGTTCAACAACGGCATCGGCCGTAGCGGTCTGCACCGCAATCTGATGTTCGGGAACAGCAACACAGACCACCGCGACAACGCCTTCATCGAGAACTACACCTACTACGCCTCGGGCGGCGGGCGTGGCTCGAACCGGTTCGGACAAGCGGATGGCGGCTGCACGGGACTGGAGCTGAAAGGGAACGTCTTTTCACAAGGACCGGGCCGCACGGCGGCTGAAATTCACCGCTGCCAAGATGTCGCCATTTCAGACAATCTCTTCTACCCAGAATGCACCCTGGGGCGCCAGACGCCGGTCTGCAGGCAATTGGGCCACGAGGCTGCGTTTCGGGCCGATCAAGGATTACGCACGCGCCATGGCCATCGCAGGCTTGGAAACGTGGTGCTATCGGCAAGCCTTTCCGGGGGCCGCCAATGGCCAACCACAGTATGTTGTGGTCACCTGAGTCAAATGGATACCCCACTGTCGCCATTTCAGACAATCTCTTCTACGGCAAGACCTCCTACAGCAACGCGGACCGCAAGATCGACATTTCGAGCGAGTCGTTCCGACAACACTTCCCCGAGAACCGCTACTTCGGGGATGGCGAGCCGGAACCGAAGGAGACTCTCATCCAAATCCGCGCGAACCAGTACGAGCCAAACCGCGCCACCATTGTCATCTACAACTGGGGTGGCCGCTGTTCAGTGCGCGCCGACCTCTCGAAGTTGGACATTCCCGAAGGGGCCCAATACGAACTGTGCAGCGTTCGAGACTACTACCGACGGGGCCTACGCGCGCGGTATCGCGGCAGGCCGATTCGGATCCCCATGACGGGCTGGCCCGTGCGGCAACCGATTGGCGAGTTTGACGGAGAGCTGCCCGCGACGGAGCCGGAGTTTGGTGTCTTCGTGCTCACCTGGCGGGTTGCACCGTGGCTGAGCCGCCGCGGCAGGATGTTGAGCCTGTTCGAGAGCCCGCGGAATGGATTGTCGCTCGTTTGCGCAACCCCATGAATCAGACCCGTACCGGCTGGGTTCCCACGCTACTGAATTGGAGTCGAGACCCAGGCGGCTGCCACGGGCAATCTCCGGCAAGGCACGTCCACTTTGAGTTTCCTCGCAGTTGAGTCACAGAAGTTTCAAACTTCTAATTGGTTTCCTATCAACAGCTTCTACTTCTAGGTGTCCGGTGGCCCGGTACTCGCGTGATAGTCTGGCGGCAGAAGGGGAAGTTCGGGTTTTAGCTCGTAGTGATCGTGCGGATACGGGGCTATCGCCGAACTTCCCCTTCGGTATCTCAATCTCTTTTCGAGAAAAGACTATGTCACTGTTAGTGCTTCACACACGTAAATCAGGGCTTGTCCGTGCCGGCCTGGAGGGGTACTACGATTTTCGGAAGAACAACTTGCTGCGGCATTCCGAAGAGTTCGAGAATGCGGTCTGGGGCACAGGGCCGGTGACCGCAAATCTCGAAGTTTCGCCGCGTGGAGACGTGACGGCCGATAGCGTGGCTGATCAGAGTGCGGCTGTGACCGAAGAGTACACGCAGACTGTGCCGATCGTCTCGTCCACCGACAGCTACACCTTCTCGGTGTACGTCAAGAAAGACAATGACGAGTCGCGATTCCCGGAGTTCCGGATTCAACCGGCGGGAGGCGTGACCGAACCTCTGACGGCGGGACAGATCAACACCAAGACCGGTGCCCTGGCGCTCAGAACAGGTGGCGGCGCGCTGTTGGTGTCGGATGAAGGAGCATACTGGCGGGTTGCGGTGACGGAGACCGACAACGACTCGGGGAACACCGAGGTGCGCTGTTCCGTCGTCCCCGCCTATTCCGCCACGCTTGGCGGCGCGGAGGATGTGACACTAACTGGGTCGATGGTTGTGTGGGGAGCACAGCTCAACACGGGGGTAGTCCCGGTCGCGTACGAGCCGACGACCGACAACCAAGTGGTGGCCGATCGAAGCGGCAAAGCGCGGGACGGCCACCTAGGTCCTTCCACGTTCGAAGACGTGAACGACCCGCTATGGCGGACGCATCGCCTAGCCTTTGACGCAGAGAACGACTTTGTTTTGACACCGGCCGCCGCCACGCAGAACGCCGAGGCGCTGACCCTGCAGATTGCCTTCAAGAAGACACCCGGCTCCGCGGACACGGAGGACCGCGCGCTGTTCGGTCACAACTCGGGAGGCACCTACATTCGGTTCTTCACTGATACGATCATCGGCTTTTGGCTGAGTGCGAGCGTAAGTTCGTCGCTGGTACAAGGTCCGGGTGGGGGGATCGCCGATGATGGGCTGTGGAAGATGATGACCTTTCGGTGGCAGGACGGGGTGGTTCAAGATCAGGTTCTGAACGAGGACACCCTCATTGCCTCCGACACTGCGACGCCCTCATCGGGCGTATTCGACAGCACGTATCGGGCGATCGGGCAGTACGCGAACGGGAAGTACTTCGACGGCGAGGTTGCGACGGCGCTGTACTATCGCCGCTACTTGAAGGACGTGGAGGTGGCGCAGAACTATCGGGCGGTCAAGGCGGGGCTAGCCAGCCGGGGGATTGCACTTTCGTAGCGGGCCGCGAGAAACCGCCGGGAAGGAGGAGTCGCGGCGGATTGGGTCTTGGACGGTGCGGTCCTGCGATTCAGCGAGCGCCGTGCCCGGTCAGCACGACGGCCACGGTGCGACAAACGATCTGGATGTCCAGCAGTAACGACATCCGGCTGACGTAGTAAAGGTCGTAAGCAAGCTTTTTCAAGGACGCGTTGTCGCTTGCGCAGTAGCCCGCGTTGACTTGGGCCCAACCCGTAATGCCCGGCCGAACCAAGTGGCGAAACCGATAGTCGGGAGCGATGGCCGCAAGGCGCTCGGCGATGGGCACTTGTTCCGGGCGGGGCCCGACCAAGCTCATCTCGCCGCGCAGCACATTCCACAACTGAGGGAGTTCATCGATACGATACCGGCGGAGTGGTCTGCCGACGCGGGTGACGCGTGGGTCGTCGACTTCCGTCCACCGCCCTTCGCAGGGTGGTGAGGTGGAGTCAACGTGCATCGAACGCAGCTTGAGCAGTTCGAAGGAACGTTCGCGAAAGCCGAGGCGGCGCTGGCGATAGAGCACCGGGCCGGGTGAGTCGAGCTTAATCGAGATTGCCGCCAGGAGGAGCAACGGCGCGGCCAGGGTGAGCGCGATCGCGGCAAGGAAGAAGTCCAGCGTGCGTTTGAGATACCAAACGCAGGTCTTTCGCGTCTGCTCGACGCCGGGCCGGCCCCGGAGGCTCTGATCGTCGATGAGCTGCGTGCTCGCCGGAGGCCGGTTCGGCAGGCGTCCGGGCGTCGACGGAAGCGCAGGTGAAGAGACGAACTCCTCTTGCAGGGTGCTTTCCATGGAACCTCTCAGTCGGAAGCAGGCGCTTCCGTACTACATGGTTGGAGAAGTGCGGGTAAGGGATCCGAAGCTCGGGTTACCGCCGCGGCGCAGCAGATAGAAGTCCAGCACGCCACGAAGGAAGCCGTAGCCGAAACCGAAGTGGAACGCGCCAAAGATCAACGGTAGGACCGGCGCGAAGCCAAGCGCCTTGCGGGTGCGGCAGGCGGCCAGCGTAGCCATCCCGACTACCGCTCCATAGGCCACCAGTGCAGCCAGGAGCCACCCTCGGGTCGCCCCGGACCACGGCGAAGCGACTGCCAGAACAACGAGAGCCGCGAGGAAGGCGCCGGGCACGAGCTGCCTGAACGACGCGGGCAGCCGGTGTTTCTTGATGACTCGAGCCTTCCAGTAACCGTACTGCACGTACTGCTTGAATAGACTCGCGATCGTGCCGCGCGGCGTGTACCATGACCGAATGCGCGGCGTCTGCCAAACCCGGCCGCCGCCGCGAAGGATGCGCAGGTTCAGTTCGTTGTCTTGGCTGCGCAGAAGCGACTCGTCGAACAGACCGTATCGCTCGAACGCTTCCTTGTGCCAACAGCCCAGGTACACCGTATCCACCGGCCCCTCATACGACTTGGCATGTGCCTTGCCACCTCCGGAAACGAGTAGCGAGTCGAACACTAGCGCAACGGCCTGCGAGACGTAGTTGTCACCGTCGGCGACCCAGGGCCCGCCGACGGTGTCCGCTCCCGACGCCTCGAGTGTAGTCACACACTGCACTATGTAGTCCGGCGCGTAGCGAGTGTGAACGTCCATTCGCAGAATGACGGAGCCGGTAGCCGCTCGGATTGCACGGTTCAACCCGGTCGACACGATCTGTTCCGGGTTGTCTAGCACCTGCAACCTTGGGTGCTTGTGCCCGTACTCATCAAGGATGGCTCTCGTTCCGTCGCCGCTTCTTCCGTCGGCGACCAGTATTTCCAGCTCGAAATCCTGGTGTGCCGTTTGTTGAAAGAGTTGGCTAAGGAACCGGCGGATGTGAGCGACCTCGTCGCGGCAAGGGACGATGACCGAGACTCGCGGAGGTCGAGATCCCGTGGCTTCGCGATCAGAGTGCATACCGCAGGTCTATCGAGAAACGGTCCGACAACCAGCGAGCGACGAGGGAGTGGCCCGCGGTATTCAGGTGCCCATCCAGGCGAAAGTATAAGTCGTCGCCGTTCTTGCGGTACTCCTCAACAAGCGCGTCTTGCCCTGAAATCCACCGAAACCCCTGTCTAACCGCAAACTCCCGCATGGAGCGATCAATGTGATCGACATCCACGCCGTCGGGAGCAAGTTCGCTTGCCTCGGCGATCACCTGAAACTGCTGTGGGAGAGAGACCACCGCAAACGGGACGCCCGCTTGCCGACACAAAGAGGCGGCCGTTGCAAGAAGGCTTTCCGTCGTCTCAAGCTGACGGAGACAGTGGTCAGAGGGCGGAGCGCTAAAGTACTCCCGGCGGGCGCTGATGGAGTACAGCGCCACGTAGGAAGGGTCGAAGGAGAGCAGGAGTCTCTTGCCCAAGGTCACGACATCGAAGTCGGAACGCTTGTCCCGGCGAGTACGTACGCGCGACGGCATGCCACGAGAGGTCGTTGACGTCAACGTCGCGCCGGCCTCCAGTGGCCCATTGGTGAAGAGGTCGTTGGGCAGGAATACGAGCAGAACGAAGTTGGGCTGCACCTGGGGCAGGAGTCTCTCGAGCAACGACACCTCTGAGCGGGTGTCGGCGCCCCTCCGCCCGGCGTTGATGACCTCGAAAAGGAGTCCGTCTTGCCGTAGTGCTTGTTGTAGGCGCACCGGCCACGTTTCGTGGTAAGCCACGCCGGATCCGAAAGTAAAGGAATCGCCCAACAGGAGAAGACGCTTGGCCGAAGTCGCCGCCGCGGTCGGTTCGGCGGCCGTTCGAAACCCACGGTGGTCGGTGTGATACTCCACGGAGTACTCAGGGCCTTCGACGACGAACCGTGTGTTCGCGCGTATTGGCTGTCCCGACCCCGACTGTTGGCTCATCGAGGAAGCGGATTGAACGACTCGCAGAGTCTGGGGCCACCAGGTACGCAGTGCGAGCTCAGCAGCGGAGAGAAGTAAGACCGCTAGGCCGGCGGCAAGACCGAAAGCAGCCATCGAAAACCAGTGGCGCCCGGCGGAGGAACGCTCGATGCCGGCCGGCAAACGAGCTGCGCCGGAGTTAGCCATAGCGGATCACGAGTGGACCGGCGGTCAGATCCGTACGAGCGGCGGTGCCACGTTAGGGCTTCGAACCACCGAGCGAAACTTCCCGTTCGGTCCACGTGGAATCCGGTCCGTCGGCTGCAGGACGACCTCGACGGTCCCCAAGCGATCTCGAAGGCGTTCGCTCAAGAGGCGTCCGGAGCGGGCCGTGAAATCCATCGTCGGCACGTACACGACCCTGATTCGGTCGAGCCCCTCCTGGACCACTTGCGCCTCGCGGATTGGCAGGTCGGCCTTGAAGACTGGGTCGAGGCGGCCCACGGGCCGGCCGTCGCGCGTGTAGAGCACGTCGTCGCAGCGGCCGTCGATCGGGGATAAGAGCGGCAGGCTGCGGCCGCAAGCGCAAGGAGTATAGGCATCGGGGCTTTGGCCGCGATCACCGACGCGATAGCGGATGAGAGGCATGTCGGCGTCTAGCAGGCTCGTGCAGACGAGATCTCCGATGCTGCCGGTCGCCACCGGGCGGTCACCTTGGCATACCTCCACACAGCCCATGTCCGGCCACTGATGCAGGTGGCCGTGCTCACACTCCCCCGCCCCGGCGACCAGCTCGACCATGCCATACGTTTCTTTCACGGGGCAGTCGAAGGCGCGCTCGATGACCCGCCGTTGGTAGGCGTAGACAGGTTCGGCGTTGGCGATGACCACCCGCACGTTGAGTTGTTGGTCGCCACGTTCCCCGCGCACCCCCATCTCCAGGGCCCCTTGGGCGAGTGCGTAGAGGGACGAAGGATAGCCCCAAAGGTATTCAACCCGATGGTGGCGCAGGGCTTGGAGATAGTCGGGGATGTGCTCGGCCGAGAGATGATAGGAGGAGAGGTAAAGCTGCCGCAGGCCTGCATTCCACACCCAAAACGGCGGCTGATCTTGGTGCGCGGGCACCACTAGGCGGCCGCCAATCATGGCCCAGCGATTGTGGCGCGACACACCGTACCAACGGCGGCGGCGCGCTTCGTAGAGAGCGTATCGGGTGCGAATCGTCGAGTGCGACCGCCACAATGTCAGCGGCGTACCGGTCGAACCGCTGGTGTGCTCGGTCGTCATCGACCGCGGGTCGCAGTCGTCCGCCACGAATGCCCGGGAATTCTGACGAAGCTGCTCTTTCTCAAGGACCGGCCAATTTTCGAGTTTCTGCCAGGAACGGCCTCGGAACCGACGTTGCCGCCACATCGCCCGATAGAACGGTACGTACCGAGCCGCGCGGTCGAGGACGTACGCCAACCGAGCATCGCTCCACATGCGCCAGCGCTCCGGCGACCACGTTTCTCGTTCCAGAACTTCGTCGACCAGGCGTTCCGTCTCCGGACCGTAGCGTTCCAGGCGAAGCTTGAAGCCGTACGCACTGGCGGCGACCGAGCGCAGCCTTGCTGGCAGACGATGATACAGGCGTAGGTAGGTGTCGCTCATGAAGGGGTCGTTGCGAGCGATCGCAACAGGGTTTCCCAACGAGGCATGACCAGACAGCGGTCGCACCGCTCGGCTCGCTGTCGGCCCAGCCCCGAAAGACCGGCCGCCAACGATGGATCTATGAGGATGCGACGGACGGCGCGCGCCATGGCCGCGACATCGTTTGGCGGCACCAGCAGGGCGTCGCGTCCATGCGTCCAGATCGAAGGTACAGCGCCGACGTTGGTGGATACGACGCACAATCCCAGGGCGGCCGCCTCCATCACGGAGACGCCGAAGCTCTCATACGCAGTCGTGTTGAGAAAGATGTCTCCGTTGGCAAGCTGCCGCGCGAGCTGCGGCCGAAAAACCGCTCCCGGCAGGTGGAGTCGGGCTTCCACGCCAAGCTCGGCAGCGAGCCGAAGTGTTTCCTCGAGGCTGCCGTCACCGCGATCGGGACCGATCATCGTGAGAGTCGTATCGGGAAACTCATCCGTGAGCGAGGCCATAACACGCACGGCCAGACTTGGGTTGTATTTGCGATGGAAAGCTCGCAGCCACATCAGACGGGGCCTGGGAGATCGGCGGAGCGTGAAGCCGAAAGCCGAGAGATCGAGGGCGTTGGGAAGCAGAATGAGGTCCGCGCGAATGGGCAGAAACGAGTCCCGAAGGTGGGGAGAAGGCGCGGTGACCGCCTGCGCCGACCGTAGAAGTCTGCCGACGCGGTCCGGGTAGCGGCCGGCAAAAGCCGGCAGGTTGCCACCATGAAGACTGAGCACGAAGGGGCGGCGCGCCACGCGCAACGCCGAGCAGGCGGCTTCAGCCCACAGGAACGCCGCGCCGCTAAACACATCGACTTGGGCTACCCGGTAGCGCCGGCGAGCTGCGATAGCCGTCGAAACCATTTCGCCAACACGCGCCACCCGGGCCGCACGTGCGGACGTGGTCAACACCGGCCAACCCCGGCTCCGGAGATTCTCGGCTAGGTCTTCGCACACAGCACGGTTGCCGAGCGTACGCGAAAGAAAGTTGCTGACGATAAGCGTCGGGGGTTGGTTGTCGGTGTGTGTGGTCACTGGGGCTCGGTCGAGACCACCCAGGCGTCGGTGGCTGATTCGCCGGTGACGCCGGCTTGTTTCGTTCTCCAAGACTCAATCAGTCTCACGAGTTCACTTGCTCTTCTCTCGAGCGTGTTGCTGCGCGCGAGGGTGAATCCATTGACGATCAGCCGGCGCCGGAGGTCGCGATCGTGAAGCACATCCCAGATTCCGCCGGCGAGGGCTTCGGCGCAACGGGGAGTGACCAATCGGGCCGAGTGGCCATCACGAAGGTCGTACGGTATGGAACCGACTCTGGTGGCGACCACCGGCAGGCTGTACGCCAGCGCTTCCCACAGGCTGCGCGGGAAGCCTTCTGTCGACAGGGACGGTTGGACGTAGATGTCGGCGCGTTGGTAGAAATCAAACAAATCGCCTCCCAGATTTCGGTAGCCGTGATAGTGCACTCGGTGCCCAACACCTAACTCCCTGGCAGCGCCAGCGCTTCATCCAAAACTGGGTCGCCGCGCTGTGGCCGGCCGACTAGATCGAGCACGACATCTTCTTCCCGTCGGATCAATCCAGCGAGTGCTTCGATCAGAACCAACAGACCCTTGCCGGTCTCCATGCGGCCGGTGTAGAGCAAACGCACAGGCCGCTGCCCGCAGGTGTCCTCACGGCGGGAGAAGTCGGTGTCGCGCAGGGTCGTGGTTCGGGTTTCGCGGATGTCGGGTAGGGATGGACGCAGACGGTCCCGAAGCTCGCGGCTGTTGACCAGAGTCAGCGTCCGCCGAGCGGCCCGCGACTGGCCTCGGGCATTGGCATGGGCCCAGAGTTGCAGCAGGCTCCTGCGCCACAAGGGTTGCGGAGAATCGCGTACAACCTGCACGTAGTCACCCACAAGCAGCAGGGCTGTGGGAACCGCACGTGCGGCTCGGGCAAGTGTCGGCAGGAGCGGCGACGGACCCCGGATCAGCAAAGCATCGAGTTCGCGCCGATACGACCGCACGACATGGGCACTCAGAGGGCTACGCAATATTCTCGTTGGCAACGAAGCATGAGGGCCCAGGTCAACCCATCTGATGTTCGGGGCTCGCAGCGTGTGGTCGAGGTAGGCAAGCTCGTCGGTTCGAGCCGAGTGAAGGAAGCAGGTGAGTTGTTCGCACTGTGCTGCGAGTGCGTCGAGGAAGCGGCCTTGCGGGCCACTCATCTGGAGACGCCCGTCCGGCGCCCGCCGGCAAGGCTCGTGGTAGTGGAAACCTAGGCGCATGGTGAGGGAAGAGGCAGCGTCGCTGCGATTCAGCCGTGGCGTACGCGCGCGGGACGGAGTCGCGACTCCTGGGCTTCGCGTTGCATCAGAGCCGCCACCAAGCCCATGACGAACCAAGCCGCTGTGCCGGTCAGTCCCGAGAGGCTCCAGAGGTGAAGAGACATGCCGACGAAGCCCGCGTACACGGGAATGGCCCAGAGCTCTCCCCGGCGCGAGTGTCGCCAAGCCGCACGACCGCCCCCGGCCAGAAGCACCAGCGCTAACACGGCGAACGGTAGCGTACCCACTAGCCCGGTCTCCGCCAACAACGCCGCATAGGCGTTGTGGGCCGACCGACGGTTGTACTGATCCTGGGTGCGATGACGCAGCGCGGACGGAACGTCGAGCGGGACCGACGTTGTGCGAAAGCGGCCCGGCCCGACACCGAACATGGGGCTTCCGTCGAAGAGGCGCGCCGCTTTTTGAGCCATCAGTTGACGCACAAGAAAGGGCTTGTCGCGATCCAGTCGCCGCAGGGTTTGTGCGCGTTGCTTGACCGGTCCCTGCAAGCTTTCGGGAAGAACGAACGCCGTGGCCACTGCGCAAAGCGTCAGCACACCGAGACCCAACAGCAGTTTGCCCAGCTGGCCGCGGCCGGCGGTCAAGAGCAGCCAACTCAAGGTGAGCGCCGCTCCGACCACGACCGCAATCCACGAGGAACGAGAGCCGTTTAGGGCAACAGCGACCAGTGCGGCCATCAAGCCCAAGAACATGCCGCGCCGCAACCAACCTTGCAACGTGAAGGCGAGAAACACAGCAAAGGGCATAAACACGGAAAACCCCCAGCCGTATTTGTTCTGCGTCAGGAGGACAGAGTTCCCTGCCCCGGTCGTTCCGTAGAACAATACGTCTAACCACCGGACCGCGGCCAGAGCCAACACGGCAAGAGCCAACACCGTGACAACGCGCGGCCCTAGTCTCGGCTGGGAAACCAGCATCACCGTCAGGACGAACACCGTCATCCAAAGGCCGTAGCGCAGAAGCCACGCGAGATCCGTGGACGACACCGCCGTGATCTCGCCGGCGAAGACGTTGCCCAGCAGCGAGAGAAATTGGCCGCCCCACACCAAGCCGGCCAGCGCGATCCAACCGGAATAGGCCAGCCCCTGTGGACCGGGAGACCGCAGGAAAACCTCGCCGGCAACAAGTAGCAGCGCGGGCGTGGACCAGGAGATGCCCCAGAGCGGAACGTCGAGCAACGGTGTCACCAGGTACGCCGCCGCGGCCAGGAATAGTACGCAGCCGCGCCGGGAGAGCAGCGGCTGCGCGTGAGGAACCGGCGTGCTGCGGACCCAGAGCGTTTCCGGAAAAGTGATGCTGTCTGTCGCCAGAGACACGGTAGGGCGCTTTGTCGATGTGGCGCTTCAAGCCACAGTGATTGCGGCTAAGAGCGAACGCTGCGCGTCGGCACGCCAATCGATGTCAGGGGTGAGTCGGCACGAGGCTGGCTTCGCGACGATGCCCGCGCAAGCGCCGCTCAGGTAGCCGAGTGCCGGCAGGCAGCGGCTACGGCTCGGGCGCGTCAGCATCGAAGCCGCGTACCAGGCTGCGTTGCCGGCGTAGGTTCGTAGCAGCTCAAGACGATCTGACAAACGGGGCGGTGCAAAGCCTCGGTAGGAGTCGTTGATCATCCGCCGGCTGTAAGCCCAGGCGTAGCCGTAGCGGAAGGCGTCGGTCGGATAGGCGCGAGTGATGTCGCTGTCGGGATGCTCGAGTTCGACGTGGCGAGCCAGCAGCAAACGTCCTCGCGGGCGGACTCTTCTCGCAAGGACCGTGTCCTCTCCGAGGCCAACACCGATGCGGTGTAGAGCGAACAGATCGTCGCCAAACGACTCTTCCGAAAGCGCGGACATACGGAAGGCCATGGCGCCGCCCCGTAACCATTCCACCTCGTCATAGTCCCGACCGCTCGCGTCGGGAAGCCTTCGATAGCCGGTCGGTGTAAGCCCTCCAGGCCGCGTGCGCTTACCGCTTCCGAAACGTCTCGCGGCCCAGTTCGTCCATGAGTAGCTTGCTCGGTCTGTTCCGCGGTCCGGATAGCACATCTGTGCGGTAACACCGGCGACGCTGGCGTCCGAGCGAAGAGGCCGGACCAACCCGGCGATAGCGCTACGCTGCCGGATGCGCAAGTCGTCGTCGAGATACAGCAGATACTCGGCACCTTGGGCCGCAAGCCAGCCGAGGTAACGCTGGAACGGGAGGTTCGCATGTGCCGACGGAACGTACACGATCGGCTGTACACACCGAACATTGAAACGGTCGATAACCTTCCGTACCTCGCTTGATTCCGGGCTTGATTCCGTGCTTGATTCCGGATCGCCATCCACAACGATCAGGCACCCCGGACGGCACGTTTGATTCATGAGGTCGTCCAGCAGAAGAGAGAGCAGGTGCGGGCGCCGGTACGTCGGCACGCAGATCGCGAGCTGTGAGTCGGTGTCGCCATGGGCTGCCTGCGTCGGGATCGCCTCAAACGCGCACCCCGGAACCGCAGCGTGACCCGCAGTGATCGGAACAGTCTGCGTCATGCGTGAGCTTGTGCTGCCCGGAACAGCTTTGGCGGCCGCCTCGCCGCACCGGCAGACCGCGAGGCGACACGGGTGAAGAGTTCCGTCAAGACCGGCAATGCGAAGGCGCGGCTGTAATGGGTCACCGCCCGACGCCGCCCGGCGACGCCCATGTGACGGCGCCGGTCAGCGTCCCGTATCAGGGTCCCGAGAGCCGAGCACCATTCCTGCTCGCTCGAGCAGTGAAATCCCGTCACATCGTGCGTAACAATTTCACGGCTTGCTCCAACGGGCGAGATCAAGGCCGGGATGCCGGCGGCCATATACAAGATGGCTTTTGTTCCGTTCTTACACCGTTCGAATTCGCCGTCGGCCAGTGGCATCAGGCCGATGTCGATTTCCTGGAGATCTTCCGCTTCGGTGGCGGTGCGCCAAGGAATGTGCCGAACCGGCACATTGGGTACCGAGAATGGCAACTTGCGGTTACAGATCACGACCAACTCGAGAGGATGCCGCCTGCCCAGTTCAGTGAGCGCGCCTTTAACCAGCGGCAGGTAGTCCCGCATGGGCTCCCAGGACCCCGTCCAACCCACGCGCACGGGACCGGGCCGCCTTGTAAGGCAGGGGCGGAAGTAGTCGGTGTCGACCACGGTGGGCAGGATCGTGATGTCAGGATGAGCGTCGCGGGCGAAGCGGGCCAAGTACTCGTTGCCCGCGACGACGGCCGCTGCGTGAGGGAGGATGTGGCGCAACTTCGCGGCGCGCGGGCCGAGGAAGATCGCGTCGTCGAAATCGAAGACGATTCTCGGGTTCGAACGCGAAAGCAGAGGTTCGAGGAAGCGGATGCGGGTCTCCGGAAGAAGATCTCGGTTGATGAAGATGACGTCGAAGTCCTCGGCGTCATGCAAAGCCACGCCCGCCGTGGCCAGTCGAACAGCCGTGCCGGCCCGGCCGTGCAGCCGGCGTAGGGTACGGTTGCGCAGCGGGCTCTGCCAGGTTCTCTCCGGGCGAATGACACGTACAGTGACGTCGTGGCCGAGGCGGCTCAAGGGTTCGACGAACTGGAGTACCCGGAAACGCGCCGACGGTGACGTATGGGAGGCGGGTATGAAGAGGAGTTTCATGGAGCTAACCGCGGACGCCCGATGGTGCTGGACCACGAGCTTGTGTCTGGAGCGCTGTCGGTTTGTCGGTGACTCTTACGATTGACGCGGCGGCCGAGTGAGTGAAAGCTTCTCTCAATCCAGTAGCCGAACGAACGTCGCTTCAGCTTTTGGCGGCACGATTGCAGTTCCTGCTCGGCCATGGCCAGGCGACGCTGCATGTCGAGCAGATCTTTGTTGCCGAAAGTCGGGTGTCCGGGATATTGCCGCTCTAGATCCAAATGGAAGCTGAAAGGCATCGTGCAGAGACGCGGTAGCATCCTCGCCGGCAGTCGTAGCGTCCCCCCTTCGCGCTTGGCCCGCTCCCCAACGGCGATCATCTCCTCCATCAAGCTCAGTAACCGATCGGCGGCGGGTGAGCTGCAATCCAGTTCGTTGTGGAGACACTCGTCTTGATAAGACAACCGGGCCGGTTCGGGATCGAGCAGCCCGTCGACCGCGCCTTCAATCTGGGACGAGCTAGTAATGCGCCATGCCGAGGGGAGGAAAGCCGGCACGTTGTCGAAGTCGAGCACTGCGACGGGCAGGCCCAAGAGCATCGCCTCCAATTGCACCGTGCTCGCCTGCGTGATGACGGCGTCCACGTTGCGAAGAACCGAAGGCAGAGGACTCGCCGGGTCGGAGCATTCGTCGGGGCGCAGGGAGATGCTGTCGCCGATCCAGCGCCGCAACCGCCAAACGAGTTCAAAGTCGCGCCGCGCGCGCGCGAACTCACGCAATGCCCTAAACCCATACAGCGCATGCTGTCGCTGCTCGTCGGTAAACCAGGGCGTGTTGGCGCTGGTGACGAGAATGCGCTTTGGGGTGGATACGCTTCTCGGCTGTCCGCGGAGTGTGAGGTAACGGTCGAGGCGCGGCAGCCCGACGATCTCGCACTTTCCCTGATTGCCCCACGCCTCCAACCTACGTACATCGTTCCACCCCTTGCACGCGACCTTGTCGGTAAGGACAGGCGTGAGAAACGGCGCCCCCCCTCCGGCCGCAAAGCGTGGGTTCGTCCACTGGTGCTTGAACTCGAGAATGCCGTCCATGAGCAGCAGCGATGGAATGCGCTTCCGCCGGGCGGCCCGGAGACATCGGTCGGAATCCCAGATGTCATTACTAAGCACGACGAGGAGGGCCACATCGTATCGGTCGAGGATGCCAGGGTCCCAGGTTTCGTCATTGATGACCGGTAGCGAGAGGCGATAGCGGAAGGGCTCGATGTGATGGTCCTGCTGACGCGCGAGTGTGAGGACCACCGGGCGTCGCCCCGGGCTGAAGTCGGCTTGGACCGGCCTTGACTCGACGCGAATGGCAGCCTGGGTTGGCATGGCGGAGTGAGCGCTTCTCAGGGGTGATGTTGCGATGGGTCCATCGTGCCGACCGGAACAGCGGGAGCTAGCACCGTACTACGCTTTCCTGAGGCGATAGCTGCGTCCAAGGTGCGTCGGTGCGTAGCCAGATCGACATCGACCCGACCTCGCGGTCAAGCCTAAGCGCCGGAGGATTTTGCGCCAGCATCTCTTCGCGAAGCCGCATCAGACCCGGAAGCTGCGTCGCCATGCCGCGGGCTTTCGCCATGTCGTGAAAGACGACATACCTTCGTACCTTGGGCGCCCATCGGTTGAGGTCGCGTTTCGCGCCCTCATAGGAGTGATCGCCGTCAATCAGGGCGAAATCGAAGGTGTCGGAACACTCGACCTCGTTGGTATCCGCGGTCACGAGTGTGACTCGTCGGTCTAGGTCCTTGTCCCGTAGGATGCGCCGCAAGGCATCGTCGTCCTGTGGGGCGCGGTCGATTGAAAGCAGGTTTCCGTCCTCTCCTACGGCTGCGGCGAGCAGTATCGTACTGCCGCCGAAGAAGCGGCCGATCTCAAGGCCGGCCGGCGCTTCGAGGTCGCTTACCAGTTGGAAGATGGCGGCTGCCTCGTCCAGGTCCTGCCGCAGCACGCCCCGATTCAACGGACTTGACCAGAACAGCCCGAGGAGATCATCGAATCGGCTGATCCGTGGCGGCAGCTCGCACTCGTCCAGATGGAAGTAGCGCGGAGCGGAGAGCCTCTCCGCCATCTCGTCGGCGTAGCGCCGCCGCAATGCGTCGACAAACACGCGAGGCCGGAACCCTATAATCTGTTCAGCCATCCAAACGACGAGCCTCTGCTTGAGGTTCAACGCTCGCGCCGGAGCATTTCCCGCTTCGCCCATGAGAAGCTCCTGCGGTGCGATCAGGTTTTCCACTACGGACCCACCATTGCCGGAATGACTCTGCCCACGCGGGTGCGCAGGTCTTCACTGCCGATGGCCCACCACGCTGCCGCAAGCACGCAGCCGCTCATGATCGCCATCGCCAAACCTGCGCCGAGATAGCCGCCCACCTCTCCGGCGAGCCAACGAGCCATGCACGTAATTGGGAGAAGGAGTGCAACTAGAATATAGGCCCTGCCGACGGAAAAGCTTGGGCCCTTCGCGGCCGAACCGCCCAAGACCCCTCTCGTCAATCGTTGCAAGTACCAACACGAAGTGGCCACGGCGGCGACGGACGTCGAGATCACAATTCCCAGCAGCCCCAACCAGCGCCCCAGTATCCAACTGAACAACAAGTTGAGCCCGCCCTCCGACAGCCGGCTGAGTGCCTGCGGCCGGACCACCTTTGCGGCCGACAGCAGGGCGCGCTTGGGCAGTATCCAGGCCCGGGCCACGAGCGCGACCGCTAGGGCGGCGTCAAGCATCCAACCACCGTAGTATTTCGCACCCACCCACGCGATAACGAACGTCTCATTGCCGGCCCAAATCGCCAACGCCGCCGCACAAGCCGCGACGAGAGCCGCCTGCTCGACGCTGCCGTAGGCCCGACCCGCGCCATCGCAACGGCCCTCGCCGAGCAGCTCTCCCATCGCCGGACGCGCGCTGTTGACGATCGGTCCCAGCAAGGTTTCCGCTAGGGTATAAAGGCGGCTGGTCAGGTAAAGGACCGCGACGGCTTCGAGCGATACGAGCTTCGCCGCGAAGGCGCGGTCGGTGGCCAGAATGAACAAGCCTCCAAGCCCGCCCACGCTGAACCAGAATCCCAGCCCGGACAGTTCGCGGACCGCCGGCCAGGAAAAGTGACGAGGGCTCAGCCGGAAACCCGAGATACCCCTACGGCTTTCGAGGAACGCCGGCAGCGTTCCAACGACTGAACCGGCCAAGTGCGCCCAAGCAAGCGAGAGCAGCCCATATCCTGATACCAGGAACGAAACGGCAAGGCCGGCCCGCACCATTGCAACGGCGAACTGAATGAGGTTGTCGACGTGGGCCCGTCGATAGGCCGTCAACACTGCCCCGAACGTTCTCGAAGCAACAACCACCGCTGTACTGGCGCCAAGCACAACGATCAGGGTTTGTGCATTGGCGATGTGCGCCATCGGCACTTCGAGCAAGCGTGGAACGATGCCGCTGGCCCCCGCCGCGAGCACTACGATCAAGCAGGCGAGTACAAGCTGGCCATGAAATGCGGAACTCACGTATCGCACCAAAGGGAAGCGATCTCTCGTTTGCCACTGGCGCGACAGCTCGACCTGAAGTCCCGCCGACAGCCCGAGGTCGCAGACGCCTAGCCACGAGGCGACACCGATCGCCAAGGCGTACAAGCCGTACTCTGACGGATCGAGAAAACCCAAGACAAACGGGGTCAGCCAGAATCCAACCATCACTCCCGCAATGCGGTTTAACTGGACGCTCAGCAGAGCCAGAAGGTAGCCTTTCGCTCGAGTCGGGTGTGACAAGTTACCGCGTGTACCAAGCCGTGGAGTGTGACAAGTTACGGGGGGATGGGCCGGCACGTTCATGCGCCGGTTGCCGCCGCCCGCGCATGCTGAGACTCCGGTACGAATGCCGCGCGGGGATCGGGGGCGTAGTAATAGTCGTGTTGACCGGAGACGACCCAGCGGTTGAGCACCGTGCCGAGGACGCGGCTGCCGTCGGCGGTTAGACGGTCCTCGGCCGCACGCGCCGCCTCACGCGTTGTCGAGCCCGCACGCAGAACGAGGATCACGCCGTCCGCGTGGCGGCCGATGATTCGGGCGTCGGCGATCGGCATGATCGGCGACGTGTCGATCAAGATCACGTCGAATTGCCGTCGAAGCGCTGAGAGTAGTTGGGAGACCCGTGGGCCGTGGAGGAGGCTCGACGCCTGCTCGCTCGCGGGCCCGCTCGGTAGAACGTACAGTCCTGGGACGCGAGTGGCACGAACTGCTGGGTGAGCCACCGCGTCAACGGGTGAACGATCAATCTCGCGCGCGTCGCGGAGGAGGCTGCTCAATCCCAATGAGTCGTCGACACCAAACACTTTGTGGAGGCGGGGACGGTGTAGGTCCCCGTCGACGAGCAAGACCCTACGCTGGACCTGCGCTAGTGAGATCGCCAGGTTACAGGTGACCGTAGTCTTACCCTCGTCAGGCGACGGGCTTGTCACAACCAGCACGGGACAAGGCTCGAACCGTCGACTCGCAAAGAGAAGAGAGGTCAGGGTGGCCCGAAAGCTCTCCTTCAAGATCGGGTTTCCGGCCTGCTCGACAGACCGCTCCGGCAGGAGGTTGTCGGGGTGCAGCGCGTCTAGCGCGGCCAGGCGCCGGGGACGCAGACTACCGCCGCGGCCTCTGGCGTAGCGAATACGAAGGCGCATCGGCCGCTGTGGGGAACCAAGCCACGGGATCGGGCCAACGCAGGGGATCGCGCCGAGTTCAGGTGTGCGAAGGCAGCCAAGGGCGTCCCCCGGCACGCGGATCGTACTGTCGGTCGTCTCGCGCACCCAGGCCATCGCAACACCGGCGAACAGCCCGGCAAACAGCCCCATCATCGTGAGCAGCACATGATTCGGCTTGTAGGGCTCCACGGCTGGACGTGCGCGGTCCACGATGCGAACGGCACTGGCACTCAGCGCCGAGGCGACTCCGGTCTCCTTGACCTTCTTAAGAAAGCCGTCGTACAGCTCGCGGTTGGTCTCGACTTCGCGCTTGAGAATGTTGTAGCGGATCGATTTCACGGCATGTTCGGAGACGAGCTGCGACTGCCGGGCGTAGTCATCGGCGAGCAACGTTTCCCGGCGCAGGGCCGCCTGGTAGTCGTTGCGAATTCTCTCGATGACGGCGCCGCGTTCGTGCTTGATCGCCGCCTTCATCTCGTCGATCTGCGCGGCGAGACGTTTGACTTGATGATGGGCAGGCGTGAAGGTCGAATTCAGTTCCGCGTGCTGCCGTTTCAAGTCCGTGAGGCTAAGTTGGTATTGCCGCAACGGCCCCGCGTCGAGAACAGCAGGTAGCGATTCGGCCTCTGCGCCCGCGGTCATCTCGAAGGCCGACTGCTTGGCGATCCGCTCGCCGCTAACGTGGGACAGCTCCCGCTGTAACTGCCGAAGCCGTTCCTCCGACACGCTCTCCTGCGCCGAAACGAACATCAACCCGCTGGCGCGTGCATACCCTTGCAGGCTTTCCTCGGAGGCCTGTAGCCGCTCACGGAGCTCAGCGAGCTGACGGTCGAGCCACTCTTGGGTGCGCCTCGTCGTTTCCCAGCGTGCGGCGAGGTTTTCCTCTATGTACAGGTCGGCGAGGGTGTTCAGAAAACCGGCCGCGATGTCGGGATCGCTCGAGTCCGTTGCCAACTCGATGATGCGCGTTTCGCCGGGCACCCGGACCGCGAGGCTGATGGCCGCCAGGGACAGAGCCGTGTCACACGGCGCGGCAGCCGGCCCGTCGGCTAAACCCAGATCTCGCTTCCAGCGTGCCAAGGGCGAAGCCTGCTCCGGCGCGGGCTGGAACTGCAAGCGGGCCAGCGTCCGGTCAATGAGCCCCTGGCTCCCCAGAATCGCAGCCTCCGTAGGAATTTCCCACGGCGACGGCGCACCAACGCCACCACGAATCGGGCTGACGGCCGCCATGTTCAGAAAGGCTTCGTTGAGACCCTGTACCTCCAGTGACGTGGTTGCTCGATAGACCGGCGTCTGAGCGAGGGCGAAGAGCAGCCCGACGGCCGCGCCCGCCACCGAGAGCAGCAGAAGGTTAGCCCTGTGCCTGGCCACAATCCTCGACAAGCCGGCCAAGCCACGACCCGCCGGCAGGGGGGCGTCACCTCCCGGAAAACCGTCACCCGCGGCAACAAGGCGGGCCGGCGGGGCTGCCTGAGGCACCGACGGCCCGCCTGTATGGAAGACAGGGGGAAGAGTAGGTTTCCTATTCATGGGAGTGCGGCTTGGTCAGCCGCTTCGATCTCATGGGCGGCGCCGCGACCAAGGCAGCAGTGGCGTCTAGAGACTTCGAGCGACGCACTGTCAAGGCGTCAACGCGCAGCCGCGACGCGCCCGCGGCTCGCCAAGCCGAATCGCCGGGCCGGCCGCCGGCGGCCGGTCTCGTGCTGTGGCGGTGGCATGACAGGCATTACCCAACTCTGATCAACCTCTACTGCAACGGCTCGATGCAGCAGCGAAACCGTGATCACGAGACGGCAGGATCCCTTCGTGCGTTCGAGCACACCTTCACATCCAAATAGCGGTCCATTCCGAACCCGCACCCACTGCCCTTCTCGAAGCGCGCTACAGGGAGACGACGCCACCCCCGAGCCGACGATCGTCCGCACGGCTTCAATCTCGTGCTCGTCGATCGGTTCCGGCCCGTCCATCCTCCCGACAACCGAGCGTACTCCGGGAACCTGCAAGGCTGCGGAGTGCTCGCCGCGGGACAACCGGCAGAAGAGATACGCCGGGAACAATGGCAGATCCACAAGGCTATAGCGGTCCGACCATCGCCGCTTCACCTGGTAGAGAGGCAGAAACGCCTCCAGGTCCCTTTGCCATAGCACCCGTGCGACCATCTTCTCGTGACGAGCCCGCACGCTCAGGGCAAACCAGCGCTTGGGCTGAACCGAACGCCGGCCCTGCTGATTGACCTGCGTGACGATGCTGTGTTGTTGCTCTGAAGAGCCGCGAGGCATGCTCCCGCCCTCTGAGTCCCAGACTGAGGGGCTCACCTGGCCTGCCCTCGCCCTAGATGGAAGGCAGTCTGTTAGTGCAGGGATGTCATCCCGCCGGCCTGCGGCGCATTTTCGGCGGCGCTACGCGGACAACGGCTCTGCGGCCGTCGAGACGTCCAACGAAGGAGCGTCGTGATGGGTTACACAAAGTCTTGTACCATGTGTACGAAGAATATGTCAACAGTTTAGGTAAAATTTAGCACAATATATATATTCGATCTTAATTTCCTTGAAATCAGAGGCGGCTCCGGCGCGACCGAATCCGGATGTAGAGCTAAGGGTTGGCAGGGCACGTCGGGATCCAGGACTCTAAGCTATTGATTCCTAACCGGTTACCGGTAAAGTACCAGCCGTTTCAATACGTCGCACTACTGCCTCTTCCAGCATGGCAGCAGCATCGGCGAAGCGGTGAGAATGTTTTGGAATCACGCATCTCGTGGCCGGCAGCTCTCCGCGAGCGGTCTGGTGCCGGTCGCCGCGCCATGCGGCGAGTTGCAAGACCACCACGGTTTGTTTCAGCTCGACGCCGGGGATGGATTCGGCGAGCAGGAAGTTCTCCGGCTACAACGACGAAAGCACGTCACGAATGCGATCGACCGCGAACTCGATATGAGTTCGCTCGGCAACGAGCGGCGGCGCAATGAGCAAGGCGTCGCCAGTAGCCTTCACGAGCACGCCACTCTTGTAGAGCCGGGCGAACACCTCGGACCCCACGCTGCCTGGAGCGCCATGCGGCTTGAGGTCCACACCACCGAGCATTCCGTAGCCCCGAATGTCGGTGACGGCGGGGATATCTTGCAGTGAGAAAAGCGCCTCCAGAAAGACAGGACTCATCTCATCAGCGCGAGCGAACAGGTCGTCACGGCGATAGATCTCCAAGGCGGCCAGACCGGCCGCGACCGGTCCCGGTGCGCCCGAATAGGTGTAACCGTGGAAGAATTCGATGCCGCCCTCCGCGCCGGACTCGACGACCGCTTGATGGATCTCGTTCTTCACGGCAACCGCACCCAGCGGCATGCAGCCATTCGTTAGTGCCTTCGCCATGGTGATTATGTCCGGCGTAACGTCGAAAGCCTGCGCGGCGAACGGCCGCCCAAGCCTGCCGAAGCCGGTGATGACTTCATCGAAGATCAGCAGAATGCCGCTGCGGTCGCAGATGTCGCGCAGACGCTGGAGATATCCCTTGGGCGGCACGAGTACTCCGCTCGAACCCGAGATTGGCTCCACGATGCACGCCGCAATCGTGTCGCCGTGAATCTCGACAAAGCGCTCAAGATCGTCGGCGAGATAGGCACCCTCGTCAGGCAACCCCTGCGTGAAGCGGTTCTCCGGCAGCCAGGTGTGGCGCAAGTGCACGACATTCGGCAGTCCAGTGCTGAACGCTTGGCGGTTGCGCGCGATGCCCCCGACGGCTAGGCCGCCGAAGTTCATCCCGTGATACGCCCGCTCGCGCCCCACGAAGCGGTTGCGATGGCCGTCGCCGCGGGCGCGGTGGTAGGCGAGGGCAATCTTCAGCGCCGTGTCGACCGACTCCGAGCCCGAGTTCGTAAAGAAGACGCGGTCGATGCCCGCGGGCGCCAGCTCCGTCACCTGCCGGGCCAGCTCGAACGAGCCGGGAAAGCCAAGTTGGAAGTGCGGCGTATAGTCGAGCTCACCGAGTTGGCGTGCGACCGCTTCGCGGATCTCCGGCCGGTTGTGTCCGGCGGCGACGCAGAAAAGGCCCGAGCAGGCGTCGAGAATCTTGACGCCCTGTTCGTTCCAGTAGTACATTCCTTCCGCGCGCACCATGAGGATGGGATCGCGCTTGAAGGCACGGTTGGCCGTGAAAGGCATCCAATGCTCGTCGAGCGAAAGGGTGCCTGGGGCGTTGGGACTCATGAGGATTCTCCCTAGGGATGCGAAAGACGGGGATGTCTGCCGGAAGTGAGAAATGCTGGAAGTATTCTATTATGGGGACGAGGTCGGCAGCGGGGCCGGTCCGTAATCCGTCCGCAAAAAGGCGGAGGCCTGAACGGGAGGCACGAAAAGGGCCGTAACGTTCTTGGCCGGGCCGACGAAGAAGACTCGAGGCGGCAGGACGCGGGTTCGGGGGAAGTCAGGTCTCAGCCGAGACGCGACTCCGCCTCGCCACCCGCCACTGCCGAGCCGCGGATGGAAATCCGCGGTAGCCCGTCGTGCCTGGCGTTGGAGATCGAAGACATCTTGTTCGTCCGTCGGGAAAGGCCCTCCCGGAAGCCCTTGGTGCGCTACAAGAGTTTTCGCTATCAGGCGGAGAGTTGGTCGAGGGCCAGAAGAGTTGTCGTCAAGGTCGAGCATCAACAGGGCGAGCTGTTCCCGCCCGTCGGATTCGTCGTGACGAGCGCGAGCTTGCCGAGCCGCTCGTGGTGCGGTTCTACAACAAGCGCGGCACGGCCGAGCAGTGGATCAAAGAAGGTAAACAGGCCACGCACTGGACGCGGCTGTCGTGTCGTCGCTTCCAGCTGTGCCGCCGGACCAGAACATCAGACGCAAAGAGAAGACCATCAATCTCGTTGAGGGCGAACTGGGCATCAACGAAGTTGAAGTCATACCCCTGTGCCACGCCGGCCACGCCATTCGCCAGGTGTCCGAAATCCGAGGCCGGTGTAGATGCGGGAACGAAATATGCCAGTTCTGTGAGGAGTTGATTTGCGAGCGGGAGGGTCAGTTGCTCTGTCGTAGCTGTGCCTTTGTTCACGGTGATCGCGTGCTTTGCACCAGTCACATTATATAAAAGGGGCCGCTTCGCATCTCGAGAAGGCAGTGCGGCTTGACCCTACGCTGAAAGAGGCCCACTACCAGCTTGGCCTTGCTTACCGCCGGCTTGGCGCAAAGGAAAAGGCGGCCCAAGCACTGGGCCGTTTCGGAAAACTCAAGCAAGCGGACAACCTGGCTGAGACGGAGCGCCAAGGGAAGCGGACCATCGAGGACCGCTCCGGGGGATCTGTGCCGCAACCGGAGTGATTGTTGTCGAGTCCGCTGAGCCCTAACAGTCCGTGGTGAAAGCCGGGCTTCTTGTCACGACCGTAAGACACACCCACATGTTGCGGTAGGTCGAGCAGGCGGGCACGGCATGCCGTGCCCCTACATTGCGATTCGCACGGTTCTCAGTTTTGCCACGGACTGCTAACCCTGCCCTAACCCGCCCGCGAAACGAGCCCGGGGGTCACAGCCCCCCCCGAGGTTCTTCCTGTCAACCGACTACAACAGGGTTTGTGCGTCAATCTCGACTGCTCGGTTTAGTCGTGGAGCAACCTCATGTGCGAAAAGCTCAAGACTATGTATCCAGCGATCGCGATCGTCCCAATCGTGCGCGACAAGGACTAAACCAGGATTTCCATTTTGGCCCTGGCACGGCCACAGTATACACCCGCTCCGCTCCGAACAGCACGTCCTTTCACGCTGAACCCTGCACATCACCTCTGCTGGTAGTCGCCAGAGCTGGTTCGACCGCTCACAGTCGTTGATTGAGCGGCTTGAACGGCGCTCCGGCCGACACTGCTCCTTGCGAAACCTTTTGGAGCCAAAAGCTGTTGATCCTCACTCCGGCAATGCTACCCACTCGGCAGCGGCAGCGCCCAGATCTTGTGCAGCATGTCGCCGAACAGCCGCCGGTTCAGATGTCCCTCCGCCAATAAGAGCCAGTAATACCGCGCGTGCTTGACCAGCCGACCGCCGGTCTTCATCAACCTGTGTTGCAAGCTCGTCAGCGACCAACTCTTGATTCGCTGCGGAAGCCCCAGCCGCCGCCAAAGATTGCCGAGCGAAAGGGTGCCTTCAGGGAGGTTGTAGGCCAGCACGCTCAGTTGCAACCGCACTTCGTTGGCTCGAAATCGATGGCACGACAATCGCGTCCAGTGCGTCGCCTGCTTGCCTTCCTTGATCCACTGTTCCGCCGTGCCGCGCTTGTTGTAGAAGCGCACCACCGAGCGGCTCGGCAAGCTCATGCTCGTCACGATGAATCCGACGCGCGGGAACAGCTCGCCCTGGTGATGCTCGACCTTAGCGACGATCCGCCTCGCCTGCGACCAACTCTCCGCCTGATAGCGAAAACTCTTGTAGCGCACCAAGGGCTTGCGGGAAGGCCTTCCCGGCGGGCGAAACAGGATGTCTTCGATCTCCAGCTCCAAGCTCTTGTTGGCCGGAATGCGAATGGCGTACTGTACTCCGCGTTCCTCCGAAGCCTCATAAACTTCCGGCTTCGCAAAGGCCGCATCGCCCCGGAAGGCGACCTGCTTGCCCGCAGCCTGTTGGCGCTCGATCTCCGGCAACAAGAGCTCATCCCAGTCCTCGGCGCTGTGCACGTTGCCTGGACGCAGCTTGGCAGCGAGGCAATCACCATGACCGTTGAACAAAAGCAACGGGTGGTAGCAGACCGACTCGAAGTGTCCGTTGTAGGCACTGCCTTCCTGTTGGCCATGGACCGGACTCTCGGTGGAGTCCAGGTCCAGAACGACCCGCTCGGCGTCGTCGAACGCTTCCGCTTGCCCGACCAGCTCTCGGTTCAGCGCCATCAGCCCCAGCAGGTTCTCTTCGCTCGCCAGCATCTCCGTCTCGAAGCCGTGCAGCGTCGAGGTCAAGGCCGCACCGCGATCCCAGATCTTCTGCGAACCGATCAGCCGAAACGTCGGATCGATCGAAACCCGCTCGGCGTCGTTGAGGTCCTCGTAGCCGGCGAGTCGGCTGTAAACCGACTGCCGCAACAGATCAGCGAGCGTGAACTGCTTGTTTGTGCCTTGCCGGGAGTCGCTGAGATGCTCGTCAATCAGTTCTCCGAGACCGAGCCGTTCGTCCAGTTCGCGAACCAAAATCAGGCCACCGTCGGAAGTGACGTGCGATCCCTGGAAATCGACTTTGAGAAGTCCATTGAAACTTAGCTGGAATGGCTTGGTTTGTTTTTCACCCATTGGGTGTTGGCCTCCATGGCGTCCTCATCGGGCTCTAGCCCCTATGAATAAAGACGCTCAAGGCCGCTGGAAGGTCGGGATGTCAAACATCAAATTGAAAATGCGGGCTAAAGTGCCGAAGGGTCCGATGCGCTGGCGAAGCTCCAGGATCTGGCGGGTGACATGCTCAGGGTCGCCCGCGATGATGACCTGCTCCATGAAATAGTCCAGGTTGCAGTCGTCGTCGCTCATCCTTGAATCGGGCTTCCAGATGGTGAGACCTGAACCCGACGTGCGGTTGGTCAAGTCGAGGATGTACTGAACGCACGAGCCCAGTGAATTGTTACGAGCGAGTTTCTGAGCCTCGGCCGTTGTGTCCGCGACGAGGACGTTTCGCGATACACACCAGTCCGCGGGGTCAGCCTGCCGTCCCACCGAAGCGGCCCCTTCGACGAACGTCTTCCACTGATCGACGAGGACCTCCTCGTGAAGCATGTGATGGCTGATGGGACGAAAGCCCCGGGCGGCGGCCGCCTTCAGGCCCGCGGAGGCGCGGCTGATACTCGGAACGAAGATTGGCGGGGTCGGCCGTTGCAACGGCTTGTGAAGCGTTCCGATGCCCATTTCCTCGTCAACGGTGTCGCGCAGCCGAACCTTCCAGAACTGCCCGTCGAGTTCGTACGGCGGATCGCTGGTCCAGATCTTCAGGATCATGTCGATCGCTTCAGCGATTCGTGCTCCTGTGTCCTTCGGATCAACGCCGTAGACCTCCATGTCAGTAGGTACGGCACCAGGACCGAAACAGACGTTTAGGCGTCCGTGCGACAGATGATCGAGAAAGGCGAGGCGGCCCGCCATATGGGCGGGGTGATGGTACTGAAGGCACACCGGAGCCGCTCCGACGCGCATCGCTTTCGTCATACCGAGAACCTTGCCGAGAAATATCTCGGGCATGACAATGTTCTCGTAGCTGGAGGAATGGTGCTCGCCCACCCAGAAGTCGCTAAAGCCCAGCTCCTCGCATTTCACCGCCAGTTCAAGATCTTCGTCGAAGCACTGCGCGAGAGGCTTACGTGGGTCATGGATCGGCATGACGAACATGCCATAGTTCAACGCAGTGGATAGCGTCATTATTCCTCGCGACTGATCCCTTCCAGCGATACCCCCAGCCGATCAGCATGTTCCTGGATCGCCTGCCAGGTGCGTTCATCGATCGGGATGCCCTCTGCCTCGCGCCGGCGCATGGTTCGAAACTCGAGCTCTCCAGGAACGAGCACCTCCTCGAAACCCGGGGCGGGCGCTGAGGATTTGATGTACTTGATCGTCCGCGCGACTTCTTGGCGAAAGACATCCACTGGGCAGAACGCCGCCGGGTCGATCACCAAGAAGCAGACTCCGTTGCCTAGCGTATCCGGATCCGAGCTGCTGACACCGTTCAGGACGCACCCCAGGATATCAACCAGCAGGCCGAGCGCGAATCCCTTGTGTCCCGCTGCACCGCCCAGAGGGAGAATGCCACCGCGAGGCGGGCCGTAGAACTTGTTGGCATCGGTGCTGGGATGCCCATCCGCGTCGACGATCCATCCCGGTGGAAGGGGTTTGTCTTGATTGCGGTGGACCCGGACCTTGCCTTCGGGCGCGACGGCGGTGGAGAAGTCGGCGACGATGGGGTCGCCGGCGGCGGGGGTGCCATAGGCGAGGGGGTTGGTGGCCAATCGACCTTCGCGGCCCCCCCACGGGAGAACGAAATGTCCGCCGATCGGCGAATTGCATGTCGCAATCGCAATCAAGTCGTTGCGAGCAGCCGTTTCGACATACTCACCCAAACGGCCGACGTGACTGCAGCGAAGCGTTGTAACGCAGGCAGTCTTGTACTCTCGAGCGATCTCAATGGCGGTCTCAAGGGCACGGTTTGCTCCCACCGCTCCGAAGTTCTGTTTGCAATCGACCACGGCGGTGGTGTGAGAGGTTCGTCGTACTTCAATCGCCGCGCCGGGACAGACTGTACCGTCGACGATAAACTGCAAGTATTCCGGGATGCGAAGTACGCCATGTGAATCGTGACCAGCAAGACTTGACCGAACCAGCGATGCGGCGACTTGCCGGGCCTCGGGGTTGGGAGCGCCCGCCACACGGAACAAGTCGGTGCCGACGGATTCAAAATACTCAGCAGGAAAGCTTCGCAACGTTGCCCTCAGCCGTTACCGCACAGCGATCGGATTGCCTGGGGAACCCGTCGCACCTTTGAGTCTGAGCGGAGAAAACAGGAACGCAAACTCATACACCTGATCGGCGGCCAATGCTTCGAGATCTAGATTCTCCAGGTGGTAAACCCCATTGCGTGTGAGGTCCCACTGATGTACCGGAAACGATTTGTCGCGATCTTCGTGTGGCACGGCTTCTATGGCCCAGGTATCAGCCCCGATCAGAGCCACCTTGCTATCGGTGAGAAACCTGGCTGATGCCATGCCAAGACCCGGCTCACCTGCACCGTACGCCTCGTTGTCTCGCATCCACAGTTTGCCGTGGCCGGTGCGGATGAGCACGACATCGCCGGGACGAATCTCCAGACTCTGGGCACGCAAGGCCGCGCGGAGTTCGCTTGGTGGGATGGCGTAGCCCGCCGGCAAGCGGTCGATTCCTTTGAGGGCGACTAGATCGATCAGGATGCCCCGCGTGAAAAACACACCCACGTTTTCCACACCGAGTTTTTGGAGCCCGTAGGGATCACCGAATTCACCCAGCTTGAAGCCGTTGTAGAAGATGTCTTCGCCGGCGACGTGTGCCCCAACGTGCCCGAGCCCGTCGAACTGCGTGCCGACCTGACCTATTTCGCCGCTGACCAACTCGTCGTTCGACACCATCTGATTCGTACCGCTCGGCGTCCCCGTCGGCAGGCCCGGAATGGTGAGGCTGAAGTGGCGTTTGCCGGGTATGGGCATCCCGTGTTCGTAGATTCGGCCCAGTTGGTAGATACGCCCTTGCTCGATCAGGTCGCGAGCTTGGAGTACTTTGTCGGGCGTTAGTCGGTTGGCGGCGCCGCGTTGATCATCCGCACCCCATTCCGAGGGCCACCAATTCGAGCCGATGGGTGTTTCGCCCGCTGCGACGGCTCTCAGACCCCACGCCGTTAGGCCGATCGTGACACTCAACACGAAAACGTAGGAAGCGGCGGTGCGCGAAGAGATCCGCGGCGTGATGGGTCTCATGGAATCACCTTTGCCTTTCGTCCAGCGATTGTAGGGTGGCGATCGGTGTTCAAGCCGTATCGTCCTCAGCGATCTCGTCAATCCTAACCGGTTGCTGCTCATTCGCCGACCGGATAGCGGCTAGGGTACAGCGAACTGCATGAACTCCGTGCTCGCCGCCGTACCGGGGCTCCGTATCGGTCAAGATGCTGTCAATCAAGTGGTGAACCTGATTCACGTGCCCCTGGGTGTAGTAGCAAATGTCAGAGTCCCACACGGCATCGCCGCCTTCCTCGAAGCGGAAAAAAAGCGTTGGCTTGCCCTGCCGGTGGAGAACGAGGTGCTGAGGTTCACCCTTCTCGAATAGCTGTCCACCGCCTTCGCCGAGGACATCGATCACGCCTGTTTCCCCGATGATGGTTGTGGTGAAACCATTCGCATAGTCGTATTTGTGGTTCAGGCGCTCGGCGCGCATCCAGACACCCTGCCGTTCCTCGTCGACATAGCGCCAAGTGATGATCGGGACGTCGACTTCCGCGGATGTGTAGGGATCGTGCGCAGCTCCTGCACTCTCCGAGTGGCGGGCCGAACCGCCGCGGAGCGCATAGATCTCCGAGATCGGTGTGTCGAGCATGAAGTATTCGGCGCTAGCGAAAAAGTGAACCGCGTGGTCGAAGAGCCAAGGATACTTTCCGCCACCAGAGCTTTCCGGGTCGACCCGCCACGTACGATCCGCCGGGCCGGTGTCGATACGGGGTCGCCGCCGCTCGCACCAACCGCCGTGCCGCAACCGCACTTGCATAGGCCGCCCGATCTCGCCCGCGGTAATTAACTCGCGGGCCTTCACATGCGACGTGAGAAAAACGTACGTCTCACCGACCACGAGCTTCGTTCCGTTTCGCCGCACCGCGTCGCACGCAGCCGAGCCCTCGACAACGCTGCGGCAGAACGGTTTCTCACAATGGACGTGCTTGCCGGCCTCAGCGGCCATCAGCGTCATCGGAGCGTGGAGATACGTAGGCGTGGCAATGTCGACGAGACTGATCTCAGAGTCGGCCAGCATCGTCTCATAGTCGCCATAGATTCTGGAAATGTTATGGCGAGCGGCCCACGACCGGGCTCGATCTTCGTCAGCATCACAGACGGCCACCACTTTCGCTTGCGGGTGGCGCTCATAGCCCTCGATGTGCGGCCAACCATGCCGACAGCTATCTGTGGTGGCTGCATGACTTACGCGTCTGAATCGGCTAGTTCAGATACCCCGCCAAATCGGGATGGACAAATCGGTCGACTTCAGGCTCGGATAGATTCTCGCCGGTGACCACCTTCACAGGCGAATCGATTCGTCTCTCCGGCGTCTCGCCCCTCAGCTTGGCGGCCATCGTCTTGACCGCTGTGTAACCGATATTGAATGGGTCCTGGACAACGGCGGCGACCAGGACACCGTCCTTCAAAGCCTGCTCAATGGTATCGCCAAAATCGAAGCCGACAAGCTTCACCCTGCCCACAAGGCCACGGGCCTTGAGGGCTTGCACCGGTCCTACGGTGGCAGGTTCCGCCGACGCGAACATGCCACTCAAGTCAGGATGAGCGGTTAGGATGTTCTCGGCCACAGCCAATGCCTTCGCGGGGTCCGCCATGCAATACTGCTCCGCCACGATTTCGATCTCCGGGAATTCCCGCTTGATCGTATCAGCGAAGCCATCCTCTCGAGCCGTCGTGGAGGCGCTGCCCGGAACCATGCGAATCAAGGCGACCTGGCCCTTGCCGGCAAGCGCGCCGGCCAATGTCCTGGCACCGACAACGCCGGCTTCATAATTGTTTGTCGAGATGAAAGACACATACTCTTCCGTATTGATGCCCGTGTCGAAGATCGTGACGGGTATCCCTTCACGGGCCGCCCGCTCGACGACCCCCACCAACGCGGTGGCTTCCGAGGGAGCAACGACGATGCCATCGACCCGCGCGTTGATCATGGAGTCGACGATTTCGATCTGCCGGGAGAAGTCGGTCTCAGTTGTAGGGCCGTTCCAATCGACGTCCATACCCTCTTCCCGACCTGCCGCCACCGCGCCCGCATGGACACTTTGCCAGAAGACCAGAGAGATCGCTTTCGGCACAACGCCGATTCGCGTCTTATGGGGCTGCTCGCAAGAACACGTTAGGGCCAAAGTCAGCAGCACCAGCAAAGGACGCCAACGGCGGCTGCGGGCAAACAGAATCAATCTTTCGCTAAGGGTGGACACGTTCGGTTGGAGCCTCACGATTCGGGCTTCGCTTTACCTTCCCAGATCTTCTCGACTTGCTCCGACCAGGGACCAACGTTCCAGCGGCCAAACGCTCCCAGTGCAGCGTATTCCTCCGGGCCGAGATGCACTTTCACGTCTATAACCGCCGGGCCCTCTTGACGGAAAGCCTGGTCGAGCGCGTCGGTGAGGGAGTCGGTGTTGGCCCGAGGAGTATAAGCCCGACAGCCCATCGATCGGGCGAGCATCGCGTAATCCACCGGCTGAAGCGGCGTTGGATCCACCGTGGCGAAGCCCTCGTATTCTTGGGCCCACTGGAGAGCAGTAATCGCGCCCATCGCCTGATTGTCCAAAACGAACAATCGTACAGTTGGGCTTGTGCTTGACCATATCGCGGACGGCCTGCGCCTGCATGAGGAACGAACCGTCTCCGATGATCGCGGTTGACCATGATAACGACCGCCGGGCACGAGACCGAGTCCGAACGCGGCACAGATACCGAAGCCCATGCACGAGTTGCCTGTCTCATTCAGATACGTCTTAGGCTGTTCGTGACGGCAGATCTGGAAACCGTGAGCTTGGACGTCGCCCGCATCAAAGATCTTGATTCCTCCTATCCCTATTACATAGTCATCAATCGCCTTGACAACAGCGGGTTGAGTCAGCTTCCCGTTGATCACCGGATGGTCAAAGAAGCTTTGGAGGTAGGTCTCCCACTTCTTCTTAGCTCGAACTAGAGCCGCTTGCCACCTCGGATCAGGTTCGATAGGCGCACCTTTGCGAAGCTCTATCAGGATCTCCTCGACGGCCGCTCGCGCATCGCCTACCACGGCGATGCCCCGGTAGCGCTGTGCTTCGACTCCATTGAGGTTGACGTTGATGAATGCCTTGGCACGCCGATGCAAAGTGGCGGAGGCGTCGGACTGACAAACACCCCGGCCGCCGATGTTGATGACCAGGGTCGCGTGTTCGGCGGCATAGTTGCCTGCAATGGAACCTTTTGAACCCGCGGGGCCTACGTTCAGCGAAAAGTCCGATTCGATCACGTCCATCGCGACGGGCCCCATGATGACGGCCGCGCCGACTCTCTCCGCCAGAGACTTGATGACTTCACCGGCGGCGACCGCTCCGCCACCAACTCGAATCGCGATCCTCCGATGCTTGCGAATCTCAGCAACTGCTTCGGTGACTTGGGCTTTGTCCGGCCGAATCGAGATCCCGTTTTGCCGCACGGGCCGGAGCAACATTTGCGTGTTGTATTCGTACTCCTGTGACTGCAGGTTCATGGGGAGGAAAACATTCACCGGGCCGGCCGACCCAGGCTCCCGCGTCTTAGCTAGAGCCTCCGGAAGTACGGTGTAAAGGTTACGCGGGTCAATAATGGTATAGCCCTGCTTGGCAACAGCGTTGGCGGCGTGAACGAATCCGAACTGTCCGTCGCGCATGATCTGCTGCATGTTCGGCCCTTCGTAGGCCGTGGTCTTGTCGCCCGCCAGCACGAGATATCCATATCCGTCGCTCATGGCGGTAGACTGTCCGATCAGTGTGTTGAACCAGCCCGGTCCGATCGAAGTAAAAACGACAGAGTCGATCCCATGAATCCACTTCAGCGCGGTCGCTGCGTGCGCGGCGACGGCTTCGTGTTGGACATCCACGACCCGGAGTTTGTTTTTCTGGTGATAGGGCATGAACGCTTCTAGCAAAGGTGTGTTGCCATGGCCGCCGATTCCGAAGGCATACCGAATCCCGTTCTCGACCAGGAACGCTGCTAGTGCCTCAGCAACGGACATTCTCTTGAATTTCGGCATTGCTTTGGTGTCCGCCGGCGAACTCGTCAGAAACCCAGTTGCCGCAACAGCGAGTACCCCATCATCACGGCGGTCACGACTGTCGTGATCCAAAGGGCTAGAGTGATCCAGCCTTTGGGCAGAATCTTCCCTGGTAGGTGAACATACCGCAAGTACAACGTCGCTGCTCCGATGATGGGGAGCATGAGGGCTTGGGCTACGCCACCGATCTTCACCATCAACACCGGCTCCCGCAAGAGGACGTAGTAGAGTACCGGGATCAAGAGTAGGACCACGGAGAAGACCTGAATGTAACGGAAACGCGCCACGGAGTCATGTCGATCGTAACCACCGAGTAGGCGCACAAAGTCAGCATAGGGCCGGGCGGCGGCCGCCGTCCCCGCAAATAGTGATGAATACAAGACGGCGACTGCACCGGCGAGGAAAAGGTAGTTTGACCAGCCTCCCAACGTCTCGGTGTAAATGTTCGAAAGGGCACGAATGGTTTCAGTCCCCTCAGGGACGACTCCGAGGCCATGTAGGATGCCCGCACCCAGCAGATAGAACGCAACGGTCGCGAACGTGTAGACGACGGCCGAAATGGCCACGTCCGCTCCCATGACGCGAATCCACCCCCGCGCCCGGCTGACCCAAGCGGAGGTTTCGTCGCGCGGTCCCGTGTAACGGGCGTATCCCTTCTCAATGCACCAATACGGGTAGTTGATGAGGTCCGCCGACCCGACCCCTGTGATTCCAAATACGGCCGCTGCCGTTACCAACCCACCTTGCGGGAGGTGAAACGAGAGTCCGTCGGCCACACTCTCCCATGAGAAGTACTCGGGCCTCAGCATCAGAACGTGCGCGGCGCCAACCGTGACGAGTGTAAAGCAGAGGACCAGACTGATCGAGACCTTCTCGATGAAACCATAGCGGCCGACAACCAACAAGGCGATCGTTCCTATCGTGACCGTCCATACCCACACCGGAATCGATATCGATGGAAAGATGCGATTCATCACCTCGGCGATGCCGGCCAGCATGCTGCTCTGGGTCATCAGCGTCGTGGTATACATGCACAGCCACAGCCATAGGACCCACGAAACACGGAATCGGGGTCCCGGTAGACGATTCAGCGCCTCCAGCCCGGTCTCGCCGGTGCCGATGGTGTATCGGCCCAACTCATTCTGGACTACGACTTTGATCCCGCAGCTTAGGATGACGAGCCACAACAGCGAGTAGCCGTTCTCTGCGCCGAGGACCGGGGTTGCGATCAACTCGCCGGTACCCACGACCGCGCTCGCCGTCACCAGCCCAGGGCCGATTCGCTTCAAGGTCTCGAAGGCCCGAGTAGGGGCAACTTCCACACTATCTGAGGTGAGCAGATAGGGATCAGACGTTGTGCCGGCAGCCATGCGTCAGCACAATCGTACTGGAAGCCGACCAGGGCTTCAACCCGCAAGAAGACTCGAGTAGCGGGGTTCGGCTCTGTGGAGTCTTCTGGAGTCGTCCATAACTTGTCTAGAATGTGGGAGACTGTCGGCGACCAGAGTCCCGAGTTTCTGCCATGAACGAGGAAACCCAGAACATCAGCTACGGCATGTTCATCATGCCGTTTCATCCGCCGCGGAAACCGTTGGCGCAGTGTTACGACGAAGATCTCGAACTCATCGTTCGCGCGGAGGAGTCCGGATTCTCGGAGTTTTGGATCGGCGAACATCACACGATGAAGTACGAGAACATCGTGATGCCTGAGATCTTTATCGCCCGAGCTCTTGGCGAGACCAAAACGATTCGCATGGGCCCAGCGCCGGTCTGCCTTCAGCAACACCACCCGGCTCACGTCGCCGGCCGCCTCGCGTTCCTTGACCATCTGTCAAAAGGCCGACTCAACTTGTGCTTCGGACCCGGCAGCGTGACCGCCGATCAGGAGCTGTACGATGTGGACCCCAAAGACGCTTCATCCATGGTGAGCGAAGCGATCGACATGATCCTTCGCTTGTGGGAATCCGATCCTCCCTACGAAATCGAGGGCAAGCACTGGAACATTCGGTTGAAGGATACGGTCGACGAAGAAACGGGCATCGGGTACATTCACAAGCCTTACCAGAGGCCGCACCCGCCGATTGCCATGCCCGGCATGAGCCGAAACTCCTCTTCAATGAGAGAAGCCGGTCGCAGGGGATTTCAGCCTTTCGGCCACTGCCTTGTGACAGCAAACGTCTTGGCTGACATGTGGAATTCCTACGAGGCCGGCGCCGGCGAAGCAGGTCGAGTCGCCGACCGTTCCCAGTTCAAGATTGCGCGATCGATCTTCTTGGCCGACACAACGAAGGAAGCCGAGCAGAAAGCGCGAAGCAACTCGCTCGGACAGAACTACGAGTACATCGGCCGGCTTTTCGACAAAGGGCTCGGGCGCAAGATCTACAAACGCGACCTCGATATGAGCGACGCGGATTGCAGCCTGGACTTCCTCATGACCGAGCAGATCATCGCCGGCGACGTCGAGGAAGTTCTTCGCCGCCTACTCAAGATGCGCGACGAAACGGGCCCGTTCGGAACCCTGATCCTGATGAGCTACGACTGGGATGACAAGGAGAGCTGGCTTCACAGTATGGAGTTATTCGCTCACGAATTGATGCCGGCGCTGAACGCAGCTGTCAGGGACACAGCCCCCTTGGACTAGCAAGGGTTACGGTTTCTTCGATTGAACCCAGAACTCTGTTGATTCCCAGCGCGCACCGGGCAACCGTCTTTGAAAGAGGAGCAAGATGTCCTTCTGCCTGGCGTCCGCATGGCGGTACATGCGGAGCGTGGCCTTCCAGTCTCGTTCTGTTTCCTGATATTGGGGATGTCCGGTCTTGCTGTGGTGCCGTTCAGCATCGGTGCCGACTGGGTCATCGGTTGAGCGGAGGAACATCGTGCCCGCAATGGCAATGCCGGGGGCACCCTCTGGAATACGGTCCGTCTGCTTCCCTTCGATTACCGTTTTAGCCTGATCGGGGCTTTCGAAAACCAGCGCCGGGCCGCCATGGTCGAACCGCACCCGGACGCGGTAGGAGCCTTGTGGAAGCGGCTGACCATCACGCGTGTACAAATCCTGCGGCAGGCGAATCACGTTTTCGAAGGCGGGCTCCGCGATCGCTTGCCCGGACTCCTCCGCCAGCAGGACGCAGCTTGCTGCCAGCCCAGCGAGCACCAGGTGAAGGAGTGAGAGTCGAATGTGCTTCATCCCTCTAGTACACGTGACGCGATACTATTGTGCCCCGAGTCGCCCACGCCCGTGGCCCTTCTCTCAAGGCCTTCGAAAAAGTAGGTCAGCTTCATGTGATCGAGGCCAAGAAGTTCAAGGATTGTCGCGTGAAGATCGTTTACATGAATCCTGTCTTCTACCGCGGCGAAACCGAACTCGTCGGTCGCGCCAATAACCTTGCCGCCTCGAATGCCGCCACCGGCCATCCATGCGCTGAACCCGTAGGGATTATGGTCACGGCCGTCTATCCCTTGCATGACGGGGGTTCGGCCGAATTCGCCCACAGAAACGACAAGCGTACTGTCGAGCAACCCCTGCTGCTTCAGGTCTTTGAGTAGTCCGGCGACGGGCTTATCCATCTTGGCAGCTACCTTAAGGTGGCCTTTGTCGCACTCGCTGTGGCCGTCCCAACCGCTGCTATAGAGCTGAACGAAGCGTACGCCTCTTTCGACCATGCGCCGCGCAAGCAGACACATGCCGCCGAACTTACCCGTCTCCGTCCCCTCGAGCCCATAGAGTTCCCGAATGTGCACAGGCTCCTTTGACAGATCCATGAGTTCGGGCGCGGCCATCTGCATGCGAAAAGCCAACTCGTAGTTGCTCATGCGGGCGTCAAGCCTCGTGTCGTCCTCGCGCGTTTCGAGGTGTCTTCGGTTCCAATGGTGCAGCTGATTCAGGATCCTCCGCTGCCGTCCGGCACCGATCTGTGGCGGTGGATTCAGATTTTCGAAGGCGGGTCCGGTGGCCGAAACGAGGGTGCCCTGATAAGTGGCAGGTAGAAAACCGGTGCCGTAAAGAGATTTGCTCGACCTCAGATAGTTGTCCGTCATCACGACGTAGGCCGGTAAGCTGTCGGTCTCGCTCCCCAGACCGTACAAGGTCCACGCCCCCAAACTCGGCGCACCCAACCGCAACGAGCCGGTGTTCAACACGCTGAGGGCGGGTCCGTGAATGAAGGATTCGTGGTAGCAAGACCGGATGACGGCTAAGTCATCAGCCATCTCCGCCGTGTGCGCGAAAAGATCAGAAATCTCGATGCCGGACTCGCCGCGCCTCTTGAATGTCCGGCGGGTCTGCATGAACTTTGCTTCGAAGGCGTTGATTTGCGCGAGCAGCAGCCTACCGCCCCCGAAGTCCGCCGGGAGCAACTTGCCGTCCCACTGAGCCAAAGCCGGCTTCGGGTCGAAGCTGTCGACTTGGCTTAGGCCTCCTTGCAGGAAGATGAAGATGACGCTCCTCGCCGTGGCGGGAAAGTGAGGCTGTTTGGAGTGCAGGGGGTTCCCACGGCTCGATGTCGTTTCGGCAGCGAATGCGCCACCATCTCGGTCGAGCAGGTGACCCAGCGCCAACGATCCAAAGCCGAAAGCAGACTTGCGCAGAAACTGTCGGCGCGAGCGGACCAACTCACCGCTAGAGGCTGAGATCGACATCGGACTCAATCGACAAAGAGAAACTCATTCAGATTAAAGACCGCCAGGCATAGCTCCGTCAATGCCCGTGCTCTTGCCGGATCGATGGTTGCCAAGGTTTTCGGGAGATTCGCGGGGGCCTTCTCCCAGCCGCCTTCACCGGAAGCGGATTCCAGGAGCTCAAGCGCCTCCCTCGCTTCTGCAGCCGTCGGAGGCCTCGCGAAACTGATACGCCAAGCAAGATCAACCCAGTTGGCAGGGTCTTCGCCCGTTTCTCGCACCAGTCGCCCAGCAAACGCCAGCGCCTGTCGGAAGACAATCGGATTGTTGAGCAGAAACAGCGACTGGGGAGCAACGGTGGTCACTTCTCTGCTCGGACTGCTCACGGCCGGATCCGGCGTGTCGAACTTGTCAAACATCGGGAACAGGAAAGTACGACGCGCCAGCATGTACACGCCCCGCCTCGAATGATCCGCCGGATCGGCCGGCACCGTCCACCACCACTTGTTACGTAGGGGCGCCAGCTCGGCATCGGAGAGCGGGGGCACGAAGGGACGCCCACCCATCTTCAGATTCAGGGTGCCCGCCGCCGAGTGAATCGCATCCCAAACGGTTTCTGCTTCCAGTCGCCGCCGGTTGGCACGCCAGAGGTAGCGGTTGTCTTCGTCTATCGCAAGGTTCTCTTTGTGTGAGAATTGGCTCGACATCTTGTAGGCGTACGACGTCATGATGAGCCGGTGCATCGATTTGAGACTCCACCCGCGAGCGACGAATTCGGTGGCCAGCCAGTCAAGCAGTTCCGGATGAGTCGGCGGTTGGCCTTGCCGACCGAAGTCATTGGAACTGCCGACAATCCCATGTCCGAAATGCCACTGCCAAAGGCGATTGACCATCACCCGAGCGGTGAGTGGGTGGTGGGGACTGGTGAGCCAAAGAGCGAGCTTTTTGCGATAACGGGGGCCGTTCGGATCGCGGGTCTCGAACTCATCCCCACGGCTGAGAGCAGCGGGAAAACCGGGCCCCACCCTGGCCTTGTGGCTTCGTAGGTCTCCGCGGTCAAGAACACGGATCGCGGGAATCAGCTCCGGCGCGACAGGGCCCAGCACCGTTGCCGAGGGGATGTCGAACAAAGCGTCGAAGCGAACGCCGTGAGAGGCATCCTGTCGAGGAACCGCGATCACAGCCTCGGCGATCGCGAGCTGTAGCTTTGTCTTCTCGATCGTTTCCTCGGTGGTGAGGTGTTCTTCGGGCTTGATCTTCGCCACCGCCTCGACGAGAGGTTCGGCAAGCTTCTTCTGCTCATCTGATTGCTCGTCCTCGGGCACCTCGAACGCCGTAACGATATCCGCTTCGAACTCCGTCTTCTTTTCGTCGACGAGACGCTGCTTGACACGATCGAGAAACAGCTCGTAAGCATTGCGGCTCTCATCAAGCGCGACGTAGCGGGGGTACGCCTCGTTCCGGTGAAACTCCGTCATCTTCGTGACGACGGAGAGGCTCACGGGTTGGCTCGCGGCAAACACTGCCTGCAGTCGGAAGTACTCTTCCTGAGTGATCGGATCAAACTTGTGATCGTGGCACCGGGCGCACCCCACCGTGAGGCCCATGAAGGCGGCCCCGGTCGTGTCGACCCAATCGGTAAAGCGTTCATAAAGCAACTGCGGCGTTTCAAGATACGACTCGCCAATAGCGGTGCCGAACGTGTAGAGACCCGTGCCCACGCGCGCCTCCAGATGTTCCACCTTCTCGGGGCGGATTGCGTAGCTGCTGTCGTAGAGATCCAGGTTGTTCGGCCACAGCTCGTCCGCGCCGATTTGCTCTTGGACGAACCGATCGTAGGGTTTGTCTTCGTTGAACGACTTGATCACGTAGTCGCGATACCGCCACGCGTCGGGGTAGAACTCGTCGGTCTCGAAACCCGCACTGTCGGCATAGCGCACGACGTCGAGCCAGTGCCGACCCCAGCGCTCCCCGTATCGCTTTGACTCGAGAAGCCGGTCGATCAGCTCCTCGTAGGCGTCGGGCGATTCGTCCTTTGTGAATTGGATGATCTCCGCCGGGCTGGGAGGCAGACCGACCAGGTCAAAGTAGGCTCGCCGGACCAACACCTGCTTGCTTGCCGGCGCAGCATGGTGCAGTCCCGCTTGCTCCCACTTTTCAAACACAAAAGCGTCGATCGGGTTCGGCAGATCAGCGTGCTTCCCTTGGGGCACTTTGGGGCGTCGGGGAGGCTTGAAGGACCACCATTTCTCATCGGCCCTCGATCCGGTCTGGCCATCCGGTGTTGGGTACGGCAAGCCTGCGTCAATCCAGCGTCGAAGGATGCCTAGCTGACCGGCAGGCAGCGGATCGACGCTCCCCGGCGGCATCTTTAGATCTCCCAAGTGAGCCGCCGCTTGGTAGAGCAAGCTTGACTCAATCTGGCCGAAAACCACAGCCGGCCCGCGGACGCCACCGCGCAGTAAGCCCTCGCGGCTTCGCAGATCCAGTCCTGATGTTTTAGCCGAACCGTGGCAGGACAGGCAGTGTTCCGCGAGCACCGTGTGCGCGGCTCCAGCGATGTCCGGGTCTGCTTGAGGGAACGCAGAGAGGCTGGTCGACAACAGAGCTACGATCTTCCAAGGAACGCGGAGTAGGGCAGCCATTGTCAGAGCGTTTTCAGAATGCAGAGGACTCTCCCAACCCCGTATTGTCCCAAAACTCGATCGTTCTGTACGTGACTTGATGACCATGAGTTGCCATTGGCGTGCGGCGCAGGTGTCGGTGCGTCCGCCCACATACAAGGGTCGACTCATGCGCCAACACCGACGGATCTGCGAGCGTGACGACTGAGCGAAGGTGGAGCATCGCCGCCGTGCCGGCGATGCCCGTTTTTACCTCTACAGAAGTGCCCTGAAGTCATTGTTGCAGTCAGGTTCATTTTTCAACTGACCCGATGGAATAAACGGGAACCACAATGCTTTTCAAGGCTCAGATTCGGTTTGACTACCACACGGCCGCTCGTGGTAGAGTTCGAATACCGCCTCGACACCAACGGGCCTTTTGTTGGAGAGCCCGGGGTCGAACAGCCAAGATTCGACCTCCCTTGTGTCTGCCCGCATGGAAGACGAGCCCAGGTGCTCTATCCGTCCTTCAGGATTAATCCGGACGTGCAAATAGCCTCAGCCGTCCGTAAGGCGCATCGGTTTTGAATGGAGCCAGAGTGCGGGAGCTTGGCATCGAGCTTGTACCGTCTATCCGGTCCGCGCTCGCCGGTCGGCGCCTCGGGGATGTAACGGGTGAAAGACAGCAAGAAAAGCAGACCTGTGACGGGCCTGTCGATCGCAAATGACACGATCACCATCAAAGCGAGCGCGCTGACGCCGTCGAGTTGCATACGTAGCTCCCTTCCTCCCTAGCTTCATACTTCGAGCTACCGAGCAAGTGCACTTGCTCCGGAAAAGCCGTGTCAATCGGCACCGACCTCTCGACGGTCCCCGGCGGAGACAGCATAGTCGAGCCGTGCCTTTGCTGCAAAGTTCTTTCCACGACCGTCACCGTTGGTTCTCCTTGCCATCCCGGAATTTAGAGCCGGTATGGGGTGCGACGTGCTGTCTTCTGTTGGCGAGAGTTCGGTACCGGATAGCGGTATGGTCGGTCGCACCATCTCCAATTACAGAGTCATTGCTGAAATCGGCCACGGTGGGATGGGTGTCATCTACAAAGCCTGAGGCCTCGAGTTGCAGCGTGTCGTAGCGTTGAAGTTTCCTGATGTAGCCAGGGCACAACGCGAGGGACTGCGAGGGATAGTAAGGAACGGCGAGGTAAATCAGCTCTGCGAAGGTTTTCTGCCTAGTTGAGGATCTTTCAAGTGCGGCTTCTTGTGCAGGAGTACTCGCTCGATGCTTCTGGAGAACTCTGAGGAACTGGTGAGTTGTCCTGCTTGCCAGCATTCGAACTGCCTCGCCGTAGTCTGCCTATCGCCCGCTATATCAAGCGCCGGTAGATCTTAACCAGGATTTTCAGTTTGGCCCTGGCACGGCCACAGCATACACTCGCGCTGCCCCAAAGAAGCCATCTTTTCGCGCTGAACGCCGCAGATACCCTCCGCCGGTAGGCACCAGGGCTCGTCCATCCGCTCACAAACGTTGATTGAGCGAGCTGAACAACGCTTGGGCCGCTTGGCCTTCCGCAGACGCGGCCTCCGGCAACCGAAGTCGTCGCTAGCGGCACGGCGGTCTCATTCCTCAGGGCGCAGCGGCCTTGATCACTTCTTGAATCTGACAAGCAAACCAATCAGAAAACGGCTCCGTATTCCACCACCGGGCTGGGGAAGCACGCTGATTGACGCACTGTCGGAGTGCGTGAAAGCGGTCCACCGGTTTCCGTCCGAGGGACCCGAGGTGGACGAAGGCCCGCCAGGTTAGCTCATGATCGGTCAAAACATCTCGCACTATGGCATCACCGAGAAGCTCGGTGAGGACGGGATCGGTATCGTCTCTAAGACCGAGGACACCAAGCTACAACGACCTGTTGCTCCCAAGCTCCCGGCCGCACATGTCCTCAAAGACGAAGAAGCCCGCAATCGCTTCGACCGCGAGGCCCAGGCCGTCTGGGGCCTTGCATCACCCGAACGTCTGTCACGTGCACGAGATCGACGAACCCTGTGGCAAGACGTTCAACGCGATGTCGGTGATTGAAGGAGAGCCACTTGACAAGAAGGCTTCAGGCTAAGATGAACAAGAAGAATCTTGTTCCATAGGGGGATGTTGGAATCTCCGGGCGATTCGCCCAACAACCGATGCAAAGGATTGTACAACCGCCCAACAGATCCCCACGACAGCCGAGCCACCGGCTATATTGTCTAGCTGCCCTCGTTGGCCTCTTTGTTCCTACGACGGTGCTCACCGCGGCGGGCGTCCGAGCAATGTTCGACGTGGGGGATCCGCTGGTCGGGCCGTTCCCAGCCGATGCTCTGACCGTACCCGACCCCACGCAAAAGACGGGGCTGAGGGTGAACCTCCCTCTCCCTGCCTGCGGCGAGCAGCCCAGTTCGTGTGCTGAGGTCGGGGAACTCAACCGGCTGGACGGCTTCAGCCTGAGCCCTCGGACCACCATTCGATTCTCGGCGCCGGTCAATTTGCATTCGGTCGAGATGGGCGTGCATTTCGTCTGGCTCGACAACCTCACGGCTGAGGAGCCCGGGCTGCGGCCGGAAGGCCACACGACACAGATCAATCAACTGGTCTACAACCCGGCCACGAACGCAGCGCACTTCAAGCCGAACGAGGTCTTTGATCAGCATCGGCGTTACCTGCTGGTCGTCACCCAAGACGTTCGTGACGAGCAAGGGGACGCAGTTGAGCGCGACCCGGCGTTCGATGCCTGTCTCACTCAGCCGGACGGCGACTATTGCGACCAGTTGTCGGCGGCCGTGCTCGCGCTCGATGACCCCTCGGGCGTTGTGGCGGCCTCGTTGTTTACCACTCTAAGCGCCACCGCCTGGCTCGAAGGAGCGCGGGACCAAGTCGACGACACGGCGCCCAACTTCCGGCCCGTCGGCGAGCCCAATGTCTATCAATTCGGCAATCTGCTAGGGATCACCGTCCGCACGGAAACGGGCCCGGGCCTGTTCGACGACTTTACCGTGCCTGCCCCGGCTTTCGTTCTGCCGAACATTGATCGCGTCGCTTTCGGCGTTTACGAATCACCAAACTATCTCGACGGGAACCAGCTCATTCCAACCGGTCCGACCGGACAGCCCCCACCCGCGCCAAACTCGACCACCGACATCTTCTTCCAGGCAGCCTTGCCCGCGGCCGCACCGCCCGAGCAAGGGTATCCCGTTGCGATCGTTGCCCACGGCCTGGGGGACAGCCGTCTAGGCGGGCCGGTGCTGGTTGCCAACGGGTTGGCCGCGGAGGGCTTCGCCACGCTGGCCATCAGCGCAGTCGGCCACGGGGGTGGTCCGAACGGTATCGTGCGCCTGACGCAAGCCGGCGGAGGACTCGTCGAGCTCCCTCTAGGCGGCCGCAGCATCGATCGGAACGACGACGGGACGATCGAGGGCCGCGAGGGCTGCATCGTTTTCGAACCGGTACCGGCGGGGATACGCGACTGCTTGCGTCAGACCGTTGTGGATCTCATGCAATTAGTGCGTCTGATCCAGTCGGGCCTCGACCTCGACGGAGCGGCAGGGATTCCGCTCGATGCCAGCCGCATCTATTTTGCCGGGCAGTCGTTGGGTGCGGTGACCGGCTCGCTTCTCCACGCCATCGAGCCGGACATCCGCGCCGCCGTGCTCAACGTCGGGGGCGGCTCGGTCGTCGATATCTCTCGTCATAGTGACGAGCTCGGGGAGATCGCAATCGGTTTCTTGGCCAACCGCGAGCCGGCGTTGCTCAACGACAACGGCTCTTTCAACGACGACTATCCCATCCGCAACCAGCCGCCGCGCGTGATCAGCGTGCCAGGAGCACTGGAGATCCAGACCGTTTTTGAACGTGCGGAATGGGCCCAAATGCCGGGAGACCCGTTGGCGTTTGCGACCCATCTGAGTCGCTCGTCCCTGCCCGGTGTGCCCGCGAAACCGACGTTGTTTCAGATCGCGCTCGGAGATACCACCGTCCCCAACCCGGAAAACAGCGCCCTCGTGCGAGCGGCCGGCGCTCGGATGTCGACGCAAGTCTATCGTCACGACCTGGCTCGCGCGGCCGTGCCGCAGTTGCGCGAAAACCCACACCCGTTCCTCGTCGACTTCGAGGCCCTCCTCGGTGTGGGCGGCGAAGTCGCTCGGGCGGCCCAGGCACAAATCGCGGGCTATTTCGCGTCAGACGGCGCGACCATCCCAGACGTGAACCCGTTAGTTGCGGGCCGCTTTGGATTCGATATTTTTGAATTCCCTCAGGTGCTGCCCGACAACTTTGGAGACGACGAGGAAGCGGTGACCGTCTCGGCCGGAAGCTTCGTGGGGCCGAACTTGTCGGCGGCCAGCATTGCGAGCGCTTTCGCACCGAACGTGGCGACGGGTTTCCGGATCAACGATCAACTCCCCTTGCCGACCAGTCTGATGGGAACGGTCGTGCGCATCATCGACAGCGAAGGCAGGATTCACTACGGCAGCTTCTTCTTCGTGGACTTTATCCAAACTAACTTCTTCATTCCCGATGGAGTGGCTCTCGGTCCGGCCGAGGTTGTGATCTCGAACGCAGACGGCGTCATCTCCCGCGGCGTGATCGTGATTGCGCCCATTGCGCCGGGGGTGTTTACCGCAAACGCGAGCGGCGAGGGCATCGCCGCAGCTCAGTTCATCTCGATTGCTGCGGACGACACACGGGTCGACGGCCTAACGTTTGATTGCAGTGCCGGGATCGGGAACTGTGTCGGCATCCCTATCGATCTGGGCGGCGACGGAGATGAGGTGTTTCTGGTGTTGTTTGCCACCGGTGTTCGGGGGCGCTCGGATCTCTCCGCCGTACAGGCGACGATCGGCGGACAAGAGATCCCCGTCCTGTTTGCCGGAGACCAGGGCTTCTTCTTAGGGCTCGATCAGTTCAACCTCGGTCCGATTTCACGAGATCTCATCGGGCGCGGCGAAGTGGAGATTGTCATCATTGTCGACGGCGTCGTGGCCAACGTCGTGACGGTCGTGATTCAATGAGGCAGGCGGTCTACCGAGGGGAGACAATTTGTGACGGTGGACAAAGAGAGAGGGGATTCGCGGCAATCCAAGTCGTCCAGAACTGGTACGAAGGCTTGCTGGAGTCGGGGCCCGCGCCACGTCACGCGACGGCGGTAGCGGCGGTCAGGGCCTAAAATAAAGGACACGTGCTGGAGAGAAAGGGCATCAGGTGACCCAGGGTACGACGGGCACGAGCGAGAAGACGGCTGTTGGGAGCTACTTCGTTTCCAACTACCCTCCCTATTCGTTTTGGACCCCTGGGCAAGTGGGGCAGGCGGTCGCGGCGCTGGACCGTCCGCCGATGGATGAAGTGCCGCTCGGTCTGTACTTCCATATCCCGTTCTGCCGGAAGCGCTGCCGGTTCTGCTACTTCAAGGTATACACTGACAAGGACTCGGCCGAGATCAACCGCTATATCGACGGGCTGATCGACGAGCTGACGCTCTACGCTCGCAAGGCCGCCGCCGCCGGTCGGAAGCCCAAGTTCGTCTACTTTGGCGGCGGGACCCCGTCGTACATCTCGACGCAGCAGCTGCGGCGTCTCGTCGACGGGATCCGGCCTTTGTTTCCCTGGGACGAGGCGGAGGAGATCACATTCGAGTGCGAGCCGGGGACGGTCTCGAAATCCAAGCTCGAAATCCTCCGAGAGATCGGCATCACGCGCCTGAGCCTGGGCGTCGAGAACTTCGCGGACGCGATTCTCGAGCTGAACGGACGCGCCCACAGCGCGGCGGACATCGACAAGGTTTACCAACTGGCCCGCGAGGTGGGCTTCCCGCAGATCAACATCGACTTGATCGCGGGCATGGTCGGCGAGACGGAAGAAAACTGGCGAGCTTGCGTAAGTAAGACGATTGCGCTGGACCCGGACAGCGTGACCGTCTACCAGATGGAGTTACCGCCGAACACCGTTATCTCAAAGGAAATGCGGGCGCACGGGCAAGAGTCGGCGCCGGTGGCGGATTGGCCGGTGAAACGGGCTTGGACGAAGTACGCGTTCTCGGAATTCGAGAAGGCCGGGTGTACGTTGACGAGCGGCTATACGGCCGTCAAGGACTCGAAGACCGCCACGTTCTTGTACCGCGACTTGTTGTGGGCCGGCGCGGACTTGTTGGCGCTCGGTGTGGCGTCGTTTTCCCACCTGCAGGGCGTTCATTTCCAGAACCAGAGCCGGATCGAGGAGTACGAGGCTGCGCTCGAAAAGGGTGAGCTGCCGATTTACCGCGCACTGAAGACGACCGCTGAAGAGCGGATGATACGGGAGTTCATCCTACAGATGAAAAAGGGGCGAGTGAACACACGATACTTCGAGGACAAGTACGGCGTGGCGTTACAGGAGCGCTTTGCGTGCCAATTCGAGGAGTTGGAGGGCGACGGGTTCCTGACGACGGACGCCGAGAACGTGCGGTTGACGCGCGATGGGCTGCTGCGCGTGGATGAGCTGTTGCACCAGTTTTTCCTTCCTGAACATCGAGTCGCCAACGCTGCGTAGGCGATCGAGAGAGCTGTGAATACCCACTACGACGCGATCGTCATTGGAGCTGGTCCGGCGGGCTCGGCGGCGGCGGCGGTGCTGGCGATGAAAGGCCGGCGGACGCTGGTGCTGGAGCGCGAAACGTTTCCGCGCTATCACGTCGGCGAGTCGCTGATTCCCTACACGTACTTTTCGCTGCAGCGCATCGGGGTGATCGAGCGGTTGAAGAAGTCGCACTTCCCGAGCAAGTACAGCGTACAGTTCGTGAGTCGGAGCGGGAAACAATCGCAACCGTTCTATTTCTCTGACCACATGAAGCACGAAGCGTCTTGCACCTGGCAGGTCTTGCGAAGTGAGTTTGACCAGATTCTGATGGACAACGCGCGGGAGAAGGGGGCGGAGGTACGGGAAGAAACCACTGTCAGCAACACGATTCAAGACGGCGGGGTGACGGTGGGCGTGGAGGCAGTAACGAAGGACGGCCGGAAGCTGGAATTCCGCGCGCCGATGACGATTGATGCGACGGGCCGCGATTCGCTGTCGATGCTGCGCAACGGCTGGCGGGTACGCGATGCGAAGCTGAACAAGATTGCGATTTGGACCTACTATACAGGCGCGGTACGGGACCCGGGGTTGGACGCAGGCGCAACGACGATAGCGTCGGTGCCGGAGCGGGGTTGGTTCTGGTATATCCCGCTGCCGCGAGACTCGGTGGGCGTGGGGATCGTGGCGGAAAAGGATTATCTGTATCGGGGCACGCGCGATCTGGAAGGAATATTTCTTCGCGAGCTTGGCGAGAACACCTGGGTTCGAGAGCACTTGGCGCCCGGTGAACGGACGGAGCCCTTTCGGGTGACGGGAGAGTTCTCGTATCGCTCGCGGTATTGCGCGGCGGACGGCTTGGTTCTGGCCGGAGACGCGTTTGGGTTCTTGGACCCGGTGTTTTCTTCGGGGCTTTTCTTTGCGCTGCGTAGCGGCGAGTTAGCGGGGCAGGCGGTGGACGAGGCGCTGACGGCGGGAGATTTTTCAGCGGCGCGGTTCACGGTGTACAGCGAGGAAATGCGCAGCGGGATCGAGGCAATGCGGCGGCTTGTGTATGCGTTCTACGATCAGGATTTCAGTTTTGGGAAGCTGCTGAAAGAACACCCGGAGCTAGGGCCGGACTTGACGGATTGTTTGATTGGCAAGCTTTCGCGCGATTTTGAGCCGTTGTTCAGAGCGGTGGCGGAGTTTGCTGACGTTCCCGAGGCGTTGCCGCATGGTGGGCCCTTAGTTGAGACCGGCAGGGAGGCTGTCGCGACCTCCGAAGCGAGCGTTTCATAGGAGATGAGCCCTCTCAACCGCGAGGCGCTTGCGTCGGTCCAACGGGAGAAACTACGAACACTTCTCGAGGTGACACTCGCAAGCAACCCGTTTTACTCGGCGAAGCTGGCCGCGGCCGGGGTGAGTGCGGAGTTGGACCGGCTCGATGATTTCGTGGCGCGCGTCCCGTTCACGTTGAAGCAGGAGTTGGTTGACGATCAGCATCAGAATCCGCCATATGGGTCGAACCTGACGTATCCGCTGACGAACTACTCCCGGTTTCATCAGACCAGTGGGAGCGCCTCGACGCCGATTCGCTGGCTTGATACGCCGGAGAGTTGGTCGTGGATGCTGGACTGTTGGGACCGCATCTTCGAGGCGGCGGGTGTGGGCGACGAAGACCGGTTGTTCTTCCCGTTTTCTTTCGGGCCGTTCCTTGGCTTTTGGACGGCGTTCGAAGCAGCGACGCGAGCCGGGCGGCTCGCGATCCCGAGCGGTGGCGTCCGGACGGCCGGGCGGCTGCGGATGATTCTCGAGAATGAGGCGACGGTGGTGTGCGCGACACCGACGTATGCGATTCGGATGGGGGAGACGGCGGTCGAGGAGAACATCGACCTGTCAGCCGGAAGAGTGCGGGCGGTCATCGTTGCGGGTGAGCCGGGCGGGAGCGTGCCGGCGACGCGGGAGCTGATCGAGAAGCTGTGGCCCGGCGCGCGGGTCTACGATCACCACGGCATGACGGAGGTAGGTCCGGTGACGTACGCGTGTCCGCGACGCCCGGGCGTGCTGCATGTGATGGAACAGGCTTACTTCCCTGAAGTGATTGACGCGGAGACGTTGAAGGCGGTGGGTCCGGCGGGGACCGGGGAGTTGGTGCTGACGAATCTGGGGCGCACCGGGTCGCCGGTGATTCGTTATCGGACGCGGGATATCGTGCGGCGGGCTGAAGCGACCGCTTGTGAATGCGGCAGCGAGGAACTGGCACTCGAGGGCGGAATTCTGAGCCGCGTCGACGACATGGTATGCGTGCGAGGGACGAATCTTTATCCCAGTGCGGTGGAAGAGGTTCTGCGCTCGGATGGGGGCGTCGGCGAATTCCGGGTGGAGATCAAGGTGGAACGGGGAATGGACGAGATAAGTCTTTTGATCGAGCCTTCGGCCAAGGAAGACAACTCGGAGAGGCTCACAAAGCGGGTGGCCGACGGGCTTTACAGGGCTTTCGGACTGCGGTTTTCGGTGAACTGCGTCAAGCGAGGGGAACTGCCGCGATTTGAAGCCAAGGCGATGCGTTGGGTGCGGGTTTGATCAGCGGGCGCCGGCAGACTTAATGGTCCCCAGTAGGGTCGGCACATCGCCGGCGGCGGCGGATGGCGACACAGCCGGATTCTGAGAAGCTTGAAGAATTAAGAAATCCGCCCGTGAGGCCAAGCTGGGATCTGCCCGGGATGGGGCTGGGGGCTTGCTGTGAGACAAAGGGGCGGACCGCCTACAGAGTTTGCCACGGGATCAACGCACGCGGTAGGCCTTCGCTCCGGCTCCAGGTCAAGCACGGTGAGCAGGACCCACTCTGCTGGCTCCCAGACGAGCTCACACCAGGCGGTAGACAGGCCTCGCTCGGTCGCGGGGTGATTCGGTGAGGCTGATTCGGTGACGGTCACGGGCAGGGCGACAGCCAGGTGGTTCGCGGGGCACCTTACAGGACGACAACTAACACGGGCGTAACGACGAGCGAGACGGGGGGCCAACAGAGCGGGGAGGCGGTCCGCGAGCCGCAAAAGCACCACGGAATTGAGTTCCGTGTGGACATTCGTGTGGACATGGTGCTGGCCTGGCCGAAACCCCCGGAGCTAAGTTATTGAAGGGATTGGTGGACCTGGAGGGATTCGAACTCCTGGGCCTCCTTGACATCCTGTAAGTTACTGATTCTACAAAGGGACAGAAAGGAAGAAAAGGGTAGAAAGGCATATCCGTGGCACATTTCTGGCACAGTGATTCCGCGCTGTGCCGGCCGCGCGGCCCGCAGGCGTCGACTCCGACTCCAAGGGGTTGTGTCATGAAGGTAGCCCTCTACGCCCGCGTGTCCACCTCCGACCAGGACCCCGAGCCTCAGCTCAGCGAACTCCGCTCCTTTTGCGACCGCCAGGGATGGGAGGTCGCCGCCACCTACACCGACGTCATCAGCGGCACCAAGGCCAAGCGCCCGCAACTGGACCGCCTCATGTCGGCAGCTCGTCAGAAGAAGATCGACACCGTGTGCGTGTGGAAGCTGGACCGCTTCGGCCGCTCCCAGTTCGACTGCCTCCACAAGATCGAGGAGCTGGACCGCTGGGGTGTCCGTTTCCTCGCCACCACGCAACCCATCGACACCGATCAGCACAACCCTGCCTCACGCCTTCTGCTCCACGTACTCGGGGCCGCGGCCGAGTTCGAGCGCTCCCTCATCCTGGAACGCACGCAAGCCGGCCAGGCCCGCTACCGGGACGCCTACGAGAAGGGCCAAGTGGGCAAGACCGTCCACTCCCGCTCCGGCAAGGACCTCCCCCCTCACCGCCCGCGGCGGATCTTCGACCGCGACAGGGTTATCGAGCTTCGCCGTCAGGGCCTCTCCCTGCGACAGATCGCCGCCGAGATGGGCCCTGAGCCTCGGCACGGTCACACGGACGCTCCAGGAGTGTTCCAAAAGTCGTTAGCCGCCCCCTCTAGCTTTCGTTGCTACATGTCAGCAGGGCCCGGGGGCACGGGTCCGCTCATCAAATGAGCCAGAGTGCCTCGACCACCGGAGCCGACGTGACCTGTTTCCGGTCCGCTCCGTTGACGTCGTGCTCGGCCGAATTCAGCGCGCGGCTCAGCACCAAACCAACGTTGGTGCCACGTTCGTGTAGCAATTTGAATGGTATATATATCCATATGGGCCCAGACGCTGTTTCCAGCCGTCCGGGGTGCATATAGCCCTCAACGCTGTCGGCGGTTACATGGGAACCCGCAACGCACTGTATCCACGTGGGTTGCCCATCGGGTTACGCCTTCACAGGTGGAGTCATGAGCAGGCTGCCAGCATAGTTCAGCCGCTGAACCTGGCGGTGGAGTGTGGCCTTGCGCGGCGGATGTTCGCCCTGCGGAACGCGGCAAGCTCCCTACCGGTAGGGCTTCGAGAGCACGCCCGGCTCGCTCGCCATGAAGACTTTCCCGTCCGCTGCGACAGGTGAAGCGAAGTAGCGATCCGTCGCCTCACGCAATCGCCCGTGCTGCTACGCCACATCTCCGAGATGCCGAGAATATGGCATGTGGACGGGCTGGATCAGCACTTCGCCGTTACTCAGGATCTGACGGCTCGGGTCCAGCCGTCGGAGCCTCTGAAACCGATCGCCAAGCGGACCCAAATCGAGCCTCCGCAGGCGTCTAGCGACAGTCTGGGCCCATAGCGAGTGACATCGGTTGTTCGCACCACTTATCCTTCAGCGGTACAATTGCCTCAGCCTGGGGCGGCCCATGGTTGGCCAGACCATTTCCCATTACAAGGCCCTCGGGCTTCGAGACGCGCATCTGTTCGCTTTCCGCTTTGCCTCCTGACCGATGCGTGAGGATTCCCGGTGCCGACCAACATGACACGACGAGATCTGCTCCACGGATTGACGGCCGCCTCTATGGTTGCTTCGACCTCCGCAGCACAAGCATCCGAAGCGACGCCCATCCCGGTCGGAATCAAGCGGCAACTTTTCATCGATGAGCTGTGGTTCGACAAGCAGGAAAACATCAGGCTGACCCGCCACACCCCCGAGGCCCGAGAGCCTGTCCTCGTAGGAGATCGGCCCTGGGAGAAGAATGCGATTCGAGCCTACACATGCGTCCTCAAAGACGGGGACCGTTTCCGCATGTGGTATCGCCTGTACCCGGTGACGCCTACAGGGCGCTACACGGACGAGCGGCGTGGGCCGAGGCTGACCTGCTACGCCGAGAGTAAGGACGGGATCCATTGGGAGAAGCCCGACCTCGGCATTGTGGAATGGCAGGGTTCTCGCCGAAACAACATCCTGTTTCCACCCGGTGACATCCAAGGCACGAACGCCTGCGTCATCATCGACCCCAACGCAGGCGTTCAAGAGCGCTACAAGATGATCACCCGCACACGGCAGGTCTGGGGGTACGTCTCACCCGACGGTCTGAGATGGAAGCCCGTGCCTGCAAACCCGTTGATCGACGATCCTCCGGCCGACAGCCACAATGTGCTCCTTTGGGATGACGAACGGCAACGCTACGTGATCTACATGAGAGGCGTGGACCCTTCCGTCTCGGGGCCGTTCAAAGGCGGCCGCCGATCGATCCGCCGCAGCGAATCGCAAGACTTTCGGAATTGGTCCAAGCCCGAGCTTGTCCTGACAGCCGACCACCGCGACCCGGTGGACTTTCATCTTTACACCAATGCGGCCGTCAAATACGACCGGGCCGAGCGCGCGTACTTCGCGTTTCCGATGGTCCTACACTTGAAACGGCAGTGGCCGGGAGCACCGAACCCGGGCTTATCCGAAGTGATCTTCGCGACAAGCCGAGACGGGATCCGCTGGGAACGGCGGTTCCGCCATCCGTTTCTCAAGCCCGGACCGGACGAGCTGAATTGGGTGGATCGAAATCCGATCCTGAGCCCCGGCATCATCCAAACCGGTCCCGGCGAACTCTCGATGTACTACTCGGAGTACTGGCGTTCCGCGCAGAGCCGCGTGCGCCGGGCGGTCTTGCGGGCCGATGGATTCGTGTCGGTCGAAGGGCCGTATGAAGGTTGGGGTGAGTTCACGACGCCCCCGGTCGTCCACAGTGGGCGTAGGCTCGAATTAAATTACAGCACCAGCGGAGGAGGAGGGATGTTCGTCGAACTCCAGGATCACACAGGAAAGCCCCTGCATGGCTATACGCTTGGCGACTGCCCCGAAATCTTCGGAGACAAGATTGAAGGCGTCGTGAGCTGGAAGCAGGGCAACGATCTAGCGCGAACGGCAGGGAAGCGGGTAAGAATCCGCGTGCGGCTCCGCGACGCCCATCTGTATGCGTTTCGGTTTATAGCGTAGCGGCTAACCAAGTCCTTACGGTTGTGGACTAGTCGGTCTTCAACCGATCGGGAGGCCTGGACTGCGGATTGTGGGGCACGGCGTGGGCGCGGGCGCAGACCGAGACGATACGGCGCCGCTTCTGGAAGATCGGGGTGCGGGTGAAGGTCTGCGCGTGCCGGGTGTGGGCGGAGCCCCTTTTCCGCCCCGCAGGAGTTGACGTAGCATCGAGTAGTGGTTGACCGTATTGGGACGATGCGAATTGCCCTGGAGAGTCGCCAAAGAGCTATCGCGAACCGAAGGGTCATCGCACGGGTTGTTTGCTTCACACTGCTGTTGTGTTTCAGCCCGGCCGACGCCCTCGCGCAATCCGCACCTGGCGGGGAATGGACCAAACCCTTCACGCCCGACAGACACACCGTGGTCCTCTATCACTTTGACGAGGGCGAGGGCAACGAGACTCACGATGCCGGCGGCGACCGCGAGCTGACTTTGCGCGCCAACAAGCAGGCCTTGTGGGAAAGGCATGAAGGCTTCGGGACATCGGCCCGCTTTCTGCGACGCGACGACGACCCCAACGTCCTGGTCGGCCCGATCAACAACGACAAGCTGGAGCTGCGCGGCTGCAAAAAAGAGTGGACGATCGAAGCCTGGGTGCGGCATACCGGGGGAACGGAGCAGAAAGGATACCGCAATATCTGTGGCACGGATGATGAGGGCGTGGGGATGACTCCCGGGGTGCGCGCAGGCTGGAATTTCTGCCTAATCGCCCCAAGGGTGAATCGCGTCTTCGTGACCGATCGTGGGGTCGTCCCCCATGCACGGTTTATGGGGTCGTATTCACGGGCGCCCGGCCATGACGTGAATCAAATCGGGATCTCCAACACGACGTCCGTGATCGACGACGATCAGTGGCATCATGTGGCGTGGCAATTTCGCTTCGAAGACCAGATGCACTTCATGTTCATCGACGGGAAGCTGATCTATCAGGAAAAGCGGCCTGACGGACGAACCGTTATCAACGACGCTCCACGGTGTGATCTTCCCTTCACAGTGGGAGGCTTCCTGCACTCCCAGGACGCGCCCAGCCACTTCGATATCGCCCGCCTGCGGCTGACCAATTACGGGAACTTTGAAGGGGAGATCGACGAACTGCGTATATCCAGCATCATGCGCTATCCGGTGGCCGAGGGTCTCGCGATCGTCCGGCGCGAGTTGCCTGAGGCCGGCCTCAATCTGCCTTACAGGATTGGCCTGTCAACCGATGCAGCCCGCGGCAAGGTGACGTGGAGGCTGGCGGAAGGCGAGTTGCCGCCCGGTCTCGTGTTCGATCGAGACCGCGGCGTCTTGCACGGAACTCCGACGGAGGTCATCAGCGACGCGAAGCTCACGGTTCAGGCGACCGACGCCGGCAGCGGCCAGACCGACAAACATGCATTCACCCTTTCGGTTCGGCCGGGAAGCATCGCCGAAGATTCAATCCCCTTGGCCTTCGCGGGATCCATGTATCGGCAGAGTCTGTCTACCAGGCGCATGAGGGACCCGGTGCGGTGGAAGATCCGCAAGGGTGCCTTGCCGGAAGGGATGCGCTTCAATGAAACGGCCGGCGAGATCTCCGGCGTCCCCGCGGCAGTCACCAACACCCGTTTGCAGTTCGAAGCCAGCGACAAAAGCGGAACGGCATACCGGGACCTCACGCTGAAGGTAGTCCCCAAAGCACTGCGACATCTTGGGCCCGACGAGCACACCGTCGCCCTATGGAACTGGCAGGCGCCTGGCAGCAGATTGATCCCGGATCTGAAGGGCGATGAAGAACTGACCTTGACGTGGGCCAACCTCAAGAGCGACACGCGCCTGCCCCGTGCCGGCTGGGGACGCTATCCCTACTTCATTGGCGGTGGTGAAGGGGGCTATGTCGGACCGCAGCACAGCGACAAGCTTGACCTGCGAACGTCGAAGACCGGTTGGACGGTCGAGGCTTGGGTGCGCCCGGGCGGGCCGGTCGATGGCTACGGACGCAAGTTCGACTTTGGTCATGTCTGCGGAACCTATGACAACAGCCAACGCGGCGTGTGGGAACTCTACCTGTCAAGCCAAAACTCCCCCGATGGCAGCTTGGCGCCGGGCGTACACTTCTTTGGCGCCGAGCCGGACCAGGCGCTCGAGAACCTGCATCCGTGGTCAAAGCCGCAGGGCATCGTGGCCGACCGCAAGAACGTGGGAATTCACGATACCCGCTGGCACCACATCGCCTGGCAGTATAGCTACGCGGACGACCTCCATCAACTATTCCTGGACGGTCGGCTCATCTGGCAAATCAACAGTCCGAACGGCCGCAAGCTGATCAACAATCGACGCCATGATGCGCAATTCAGCGTCGGCGCTCGCCTCTCCGGCTATGCCCGCTACGGCGGCGAGTTCAATTGGCTGGGTCCGGGCAACTTCTTCGGTCAAATTGGGGAGAATGGGGTATCCACTTGACTCAGGTAGCCCCTAGGCGTTGTCCATGGTTTGGTCGATCCATGGACGCCAGCACACTGCACCCAGAATGCACCCTGGGGCGCCAGACGCCGGTCTGCAGGCAATTGGGCCACGAGGCTGCGTTTCGGGCCGATCAAGGATTACGCACGCGCCATGGCCATCGCAGGCTTGGAAACGTGGTGCTATCGGCAAGCCTTTCCGGGGGCCGCCAATGGCCAACCACAGTATGTTGTGGTCACCTGAGTCAAATGGATACCCCACTTGGGGAGATACGAATCTCCAACATCCGCCGCTACGAAGAGTAGGACCCCGAACTTCGCCAAGCGTCGGAGGGTCCCGCCAGGAACGAACACTATCCTTCCGTCCAGGAATACCTGGCGAAAACCACCGGTCCACTAGCAATCGCCGCGTGGTCGTGGTTGCTGACGCCTGAGGCGCCCTAGTAGACTCGCGTCAGGACGGAAGTTTGACCCAGCGCAAGCAGCCAGGCGAAGAGCCAAAACAATCCCGCCGTTCTTTCTTGTCCACGTTGGCCTCGACCGCCCTGGCGGTTCCCCTCCTGCACTGTTCCGGCGCGAGGAAAGTTCCGCTGGAGCGGTCGCGGTTGGGCGCCATGAGACGCCGGCGCAAACAAGCCGCTCAGCGCCGCCGCCGCATCATCCTCAACAACGATGGCGACGACGCCTTGTGCTTCCGGAAAGAGGGCAGCGACATCTCTTCGGTCGGTTTCACGAAGACCCTCCAAAGCGATACGGTCACGCCCGAGGCCTTCCTGGACATCCGCATCTCCCCCATGGTGGGAACCCAGATCGATTCCCTCTTCTATTGCGACAGCCAAAGCTTCGGGGCCTTCCTGCATCCCAGCGAGGTTTCGGAGGTGTTCACGAAAACCCTCGATTTTGGTGACGGCGCTCCGACGCGCAACATCACCAAAGACCTCATCGAACAAGGAACCGACCCTTTGGAGCTGGCGGTCGAGTTTTGCCACCAAAACGGCATCGAGATCTTCTCCGGCATGAGGATGAACGACATTCACGACGGCCGCGGCTACGTGCGGTCCGACCCCTTACTGCCGCAGTTCAAGAAAGACCACCCCGAATATCTGTTTGGTCCGAAGGGCGCCAAGTTGGCGTACGGCTATTACAGCGGCGTCGATTACGCCCAACCGGCCGTGCGCCAGCGGGCCTTCTTGATCCTCGAAGACATCTGCCGGCGTTACGACGTCGACGGTTTGGAGCTGGACTTCTGGCGGCACCCGCCCTTTTTCAAGAGCTATGCGGTTTCAGGGAAGCCAGTCTCCACCGAAGAACGCGACCAGATGACCGAGCTGCTGCGGCGCGTCCGAACGATGACCGAAGAAGTCAGCCTGGACCGCGACCGCCCCCTGCTCATCGCCGTTCGGGTTCCCGATTCTGTAGGCGCTTGCCAATCTTTGGGCTTGGACCTCGAACGCTGGTTGCAGGAAGATCTGATTGATATCCTGATCGCCGGCGAGATGCAACTGTCCCCTTGGGAAGAAACCGTGGCGTTGGGCCACAAGTACGATGTTCCTGTCTACCCCTGCATTCGACCCGCAATCGCATCCCGCAGGGGCATCGCCAGCACGGCGGAGTCCTACCGCGCCATGGCGATGAACATCTGGAATTCCGGCGCCGACGGGGTCTACACTTTCAACATGTTCAAGACCCGGGATCGGCTCTATCGTGAGCTGGGAGACCCGGCAACGCTCCAAAAGCTCGACAAGGTGTACCGCCTCAACCCGGTGGGATTCTCTATGGCGCAGCAGTACTTCAACGTCGACCCGTTTCTGCGCGTGCCGGTCCTATCGCCGCGGCATCCATCGCCGCTCAAAGCCGGTCAGCCGACCGAGATACGCCTTCCCGTCGGAGACAACGTCCTGTGGGGCGAGTCGGAGGGGATTCGGGCTGACGTGAAGCTTCGCCTTCAGGTTGAGAAGCTCACAAGCAGTCGCGATCTAACCTTCAAGATCAACGGAGAAACACTGGGCAAAGCTTCTGCGACTAACGGCTGGCTGCAGTATGACGTGCCCCCAGAATCTGTCAAAAAGGGCACGAACCGGATCGAGACGACCCCAGACAGCGGCCTTGCCGAAGCGCCGATCCTTTCAGACTTGGAGTTACAAATAAGATACGCAATGGCAGAGTAGCGGCTGTCCCAATTCGGCCGATTCGGCTCCCCGATTTGGCTCCGATTCGGCCCTAACGGTATAGCCCCCCGAGGTCTCAGGATCAAGCGGGCCTTCAGAGGCTCTGAGCCAACTTTCGATGACGGGCAGCTTCTGCATTGTCCCGGTTCCGGAAGCCAGCAGTATGGCAATACGGCCGCGTGGACGGGCTGGTTTAACGCTACGCCGTTACACAGGATTCAGTGATTTCGCGTGTCGCCTTCACCGGGGGATTGTCGGAAGCGTCGCCGGCGTTTGTACGCGCTGTTCGTGTAGTCCAACCCATGAATACTCCCCCAACCCACAAGAGCCACAGATTAGCGCAGGCCGCCGCGTAGCGGTTCTGCCGATGACTGAGATCGATCTTGGGAACGCCAACCCGCCCCGATTGTTGGCTGCTCGTCAAACCTGCGATTCCAAGTACGACAACTCGATTAGAGATAGAGTGTTTTTCTAGAGAATATTCAGTCGAAACCTGAACGCGGTCTGTCGCCACTCAAGACACAATAACTCTATGCTCGCCCTTGGAGCCCTGACGATTCTCGTTTTGCTGGCAGGACCGCTTGGGGCGCAAGAAGTCGAAGTAGCTCCTCCGGCCGACCTCCGCATCACGGTTCATCCGACGGGTGATCTTGACGTTGATTTTTCGGTGGATATTGGCGTCGCGGATGCTGATCAAATTACGAAGGGGATGTCGGCGATTGTACCGTGTGACAGCGAGCCAATCGCCTTGTCCGAGAGTGATTGGTACAGCGCGTGGACAACTTGCCAAGGATCGTTCGAACGGAACCACTTCGTGACAAGCGGTGAACTCGACTTCACCGTATTGGCATCAGCCCTTGAAGCGGAGGGAATCAGGAACATCGACTTCTCCATCGAACACTCGAACCCTCCCCATGTAGAGGTCGACCCCCGATGGGAATCAAGTGTCACCAAGAAGACCGGATCTCCGGTCCAATATCAGTTTTCAGGCGAGGTCGCAGACCTGCCAAGCCAGTCTCTTGCAGTTGCGTTTGGGTTCAACGTGGAGCATCGTGAACGGCTAGCAACAGTTGTCGCGACCGTGCTGTTCGCTCCCGCAGCGTTGGTGCTTCTGGCTGGGCTACTCGGCCGCTCGGGACTCAGAATTGTCAATCCAGCATGGTTCGGAAGTTATTCCACGGGCGCCGCCGGCCTAGTGGTATTCCACCTCGTATGGCGTCTGGTGCCGCATGCGGAGCTTCTTGATCCGTTTGCCACCTATCTTCTAAATCCGTGGAACGGAGCGGCGGCTTGGTATGAGTTTTGGTGGAGGTGCGCCCTTTGGGGCCTCCCATTCTGGAAAGGCTAGGCGGTTCTTACTGGACTCTCCGCGATACTCTGGCTCAGGCGCTGTGGGGACAGCTTCGTTACTTTTGGCCGCTGCAATGCATCCTGATTGCGATCGGCCGGATTTACCACGGGGAGTGGACGGGTCTGGTGGCCTGGGCGGCGGCCGCGTGGGTCGGCTATGCGTGGTGCGCGAGTCTTAGCGAGTCGGCGAAGAAGGTAACGCTTGATCCAGCGAATGCTGAACTGCAGACCCGAGTAGCCGAGTTGGCTACGACCGCGGGTGTTCCGCCTCCGGGGGTCTGGGTCAAGAAACGCGCGAACGGTGGAGTAATGGGCGCATGGGCGGCTCCCAGCCTCGGCGTTCTTGTTAGCGAAGACCTGTTGAAAAATCTGACGAAGCGGCAAGTGGACGCTGTCGTCGCACACGAGCTCAAGCATCTGAAAAGTTCTCATCCTTGGTTACTGCTTGGCGCACTGCTTTCCTGCGTTGGCGCCACGTATGCCGCGGGTCTGGGGCTCCTCTACTACTTCCGGCCCACGGTCCCTGAGGTAGTCTTCGATCTGGCGGTCATGGCGGTTGGGATGCTGGGCTACCTCGCGGTGTCGCGCTACGTCGAGCGCAAAGCCGACGCGGCAGTCGTCGATGTTAGCGACGACCCTGAAGCTTTCATTCAAAGCCTGGCAAAAATCGGCGGCATTACAGAGTCCCCTGTGGAACCGGGGCGGCTTGCTGAGCTGTGGATGACCCACGCGACATATCGCAAGCGGATTGAATCGGTTGCGGGGCATGCCGGGATCTCGTTGGAGTCGATTGATGACATCGTGAGACGTCCTGACGACGCCAGCGGATTCTACGAAGCAGCGGGCGAGGAAGGCGCAGAACGCGACGACACGAGAGTGCTATCGAAGTCCGTACGCGCCGCGTTTGTGATCAAAATAGTTCGAACGGAGACGGCCTTGCGCATCGCGATTGGGCTCGTCGCGGCTGTTGTAATCCCAGGCTTGGCATCTACCGCGGGGGCCATCGTCGCCTGGGTTGTTGGTTTTTCGCTTATTGCCGTCTGTGTAAACTCGGGCTATGAATTCGTTTCAAACCAAATGGGGTATCCACTTGACTCAGGTAGCCCCTAGGCGTTGTGGTTTGGTCGATCCATGGACGCCAGCACACTGCACCCAGAATGCACCCTGGGGCGCCAGACGCCGGTCTGCAGGCAATTGGGCCACGAGGCTGCGTTTCGGGCCGATCAAGGATTACGCACGCGCCATGGCCATCGCAGGCTTGGAAACGTGGTGCTATCGGCAAGCCTTTCCGGGGGCCGCCAATGGCCAACCACAGTATGTTGTGGTCACCTGAGTCAAATGGATACCCCACTTCAAACCATTTCGGATTGCGAGAATTCCGTGAGAAAATCGATGAGAGGCTACGACAGAAAGGCCATGTTCCAGACGACCCGGAGGTGCTGCGAGCAACTTTCGCTCCGAACGCGGACTGCCGAAATTACGAATCTTTTTCGTGGTATGACGACGGGCTCTTGTATCGGGGCACCGACGGCTTGACGTTTGTAGGTGACACGGTGGGTTTTGCGTTGCGCCGAAAGCAGATAGTCGCAATCGAAGAGGAAGTACGGAGAGACTGGCTCAGTGATCGCGATCTCAGGGTGAAATGGATAGACGACGACGGATCCGTACAGGAGCTGCGTCTAGCAGACGCTTACGAGAATGAATTCAAGGCGCTCTTTCATTCTGAAGTTTTCACAAAACTTCAGGGGTGGTATGAAGGCAAGGGACCGTTCATAGAAGCGCCCGGACGAACGTTGGACGCTCCGCATTTCGATCCACCGATTCAAAGTGAGCCAAACATCGCTCTCACTCCCGCCTTGATGTTGACAGCTGTTGCACAGTTTTCATTTTCAGTTTTTTGGCCGCAGGTTTTTTCGGCTTCGACCTTGGATTCGAGGACATAATGTACTCATCGGGCTGGTATGCGGTTGGAATAGCAGGATTTACGACATTCCTGTTGAGCTGGTGGTCGATGCTACGCGATTTGAAGACGCCTCCGCCGCTGACCTCGCCCTCTGAACAGCTGTCGACGCCCTCGTAGGTCGACGGTGCTAACCCTGGCCCTTGCCTTCACCACTCTTTGAGAACCACCCGGTCCTGCGGGGCAGTATTCCAGGTGGGCCAGATCCTGCCTTGTCCCCATCCGTTGATCCAGGGCAGAATCGGCGTCCCCGCCTGCTGGATCAGCACTTCGCCGTCAGAACTAAGCCGCTCGCGCGGCGGACGCTGCGCGTGAGCGTTCCATCAGCAGTGGCGCCTGGTTGAGAGTAAGGTCGGGACACCAACGAAGGAGGTGTCCCAGTGACCCGTTTACGTCAGATGATGCTGGAGGAGCTCCAGCGTCGCAACTACGCCCAGACCACGATCAGGAACTACATGAGGACGGTCGAAGACTTTTCCAAGCACTTCGGCCGTCCTCCGGATCAGCTCGGCCTGGACGAGATTCGCACGTACCAAGCGTACTTGCTAACGGAGAGGAGGATGGGCGTCCGTACCGTCGGCCTGCACACTGCAGGCCTGCGGTTCTTCTTCTGCAAAACGTTAAGGCGGAACTATCCCGTCGAGGAGTTTCCCTACCCCAAGAAACCGCGAGAGCTGCCGATCATCCTGACCCAACAAGAAGCGGTGCGGCTGATCGAATCGGCCAGCAACCTGTTTCATCGCGCCATGTTGATGACGCTCTACTCGACCGGGATGCGTCGAGCAGAACTCTGCAACCTCAAGGTGGAAAACATCGACAGCGAGAGGATGCTCGTCCACATCCGTCACGGCAAAGGCGGCCGCGATCGGTCCGTGCCGCTGAGTCCGAAGCTGCTGGAGACCTTGCGCGAGTACTACCGCTGGATGAAACCCAAGACGTATCTGTTTCCCGGTGCCATCAGAAACTGGCGAGTCGACAAGCCAATCACTCCGAAGGTGCCCTGGTTGGCCTGCCGAGAGGCAGCGGAACGAGCGGGCATCGACAAACCCGTTCGCCCGCACTTGCTGCGGCACAGCTTCGCCACGCATCTGCTCGAACAAGGAGCCGACCTGCCGACGCTACAAGCGTTGCTCGGCCATGCCGAGCTGAAGGCCACGTCGATCTACCTGCATCTGTCCGAGCGGCATCTCAAAGCGGCGGGGACGCCGATCGATCAAGCGGAGTTCTCGAGTCCGGACCAGGTCAAGCGGTCCAAGAAGCTCCATAAGAAGAAGAGGTGAAACGGCCACCCTTCGAGGTGGCTGACATCATTCGCGCGGTAGGCAATCGATTCCAACAGCGGTTTCGACTCAACGGACTTCATCGCAAGATTCTGAGCGCCATCGAACGCTGTCGTACGGCGGCGTTGGGCGGACACCGCGACCGTTGTACCCGCTGTGGCTACGACGCGGCCATCTCCTACAACTCCTGCCGCAATCGCCATTGCCCCAAGTGTCAGGCTGGCGCGAGGGACCAGTGGCTCGCTGCACGCGAGGGTGAGCTGCTACCGGTGGCCTACGTTCACGTGGTCTTCACGATCCCTCGGCAGCTGGCGGACGTAGCGTTTCACAACAAGCGACTGCTGTACGGGTTGTTGTTCCGCACCTCTGCAGCGACTCTGCTGGAGTTTGCTGCCGACCCGAAACACCTGGGCGCTGAGATCGGTTTCCTCAGCGTGCTGCACAGCTGGGGTCAGACTCTCGTCCACCACCCGCACGTTCATTGCGTGGTCCCGGCCGGCGGTCTCTCGCCCGATCACAAGGCCTGGGTCCGTTCCCATCGCCGTTTCTTCCTGCCCGTGAAGGCGCTGAGCCGCGTCTTCCGCGGTAAGTTCGTCGACGCTCTCGAGCGCGCTTATCACAACAACGAACTCTGTTTGCCAGGCGCGCTGAAGCCGCTGCGGCAAGAAAAAGCGTTCCGCTCGTTCGTGCGCTCGCTCCACCAACAGGACTGGGTCGTTTACGCCAAGCCGCCCTTCGGTGGGCCACGCTACGTTCTCAACTACCTGGCCCGCTACACCCACCGCGTCGCGATCTCGAACCATCGCTTGGTCGCTTTCGCCGACGGCAAGGTCACCTTCCGCTGGAAAGACTACGCTCACGGCAACAAGCAACGACTGATGACGTTGACGGCCGAAGCGTTCCTTCGGAGGTTCCTGCAGCACGTGCTGCCGCCCCGCTTCGTGCGCATCCGCTTCTTCGGCTTCCTCTCCCCTCGCAAGCGAGGAGCCTTGTTGCCGCTGTGCCAGCAATTGCTGGCGACCGACGCCAGCTCCTCGGTTCCTGCCGTGCCGAGGGAGAAGCGTGAACCCGTCGCTTGGACCTGTCCGCTCTGCGGCGGCCCCATGATGCTGCTCGAGAGGCTCGACGCCTGGCAGCTGCAGCAAAAGGAAGGAAAATACTTTGACACGTCCTGAATTCACTCCCTGCCTGACTCAACTCACGCGTCGACCGACGCGCTGCGTCGAGGTGCGCCTCACTCACCGATGCGCCTACCCAAACTGCCATCGAGTCCGCCAGCGTCGCTTCTCGGATGTCTCCAGCCCTGTCGGAAAACAGCGTTTCTGTCCCCTCGTGGTAGTCCCCAACCCGAAACCACCGCGCCCGAAGGCACGAAAACCCGATTCAATCCCCATAGCCCTGCCAGCTTGACCGCGTCCGCCGCGCGAGCGGCTTCCTTCAAACGCCCTTATCCAAAGCAACCCGGCGATCGGCTTCCTCCCCCTCCCTGTGCCCTCATCCCGCCGGGTTCCTCCAGATAAGGTCCTAACGTCAAGGTGGAGTCAAGCGCTGCCTTCACGTACGATAGACCACTCTCCCTACGATGTGCTGCTTAATCACGCGGTCGTCTATCCGGGCTTGGCCACCTCGTCTCGGTTTTGGCCGTGATGCAGACCCCCCACCTGCCTCCAATCGAGCTTCACGGCACGATCTTGTAGGTCCTGGAGGTGGTTCTCACAGTAATCTCGACCTTCTTGGGCACTCTCGACGCCGCTGGGTGGCACTTCCCAGCGGCGGGTGTCGTCGTTGAAAATGCCTTTGTGCCAACCGTCTCTTCTCAGTTCGACGATCGCTTCATACCGCCCCACGCTGGCGATGTACCGCGTGCCGATCGTTGTCGGTTCGTCCCTCATCAACACGAGCCCATTCGGGCACCTCCTCGTCTCAGGAAGGCCAGTGCCCCGCATCTAAGCTTCTCGGACCTTGATCCTAACCGCCCAGGCTGTTTCGAGGTCCCAGTTGATTAACTGGAAGCACACCAGCCAGACGACGCGGACGACTGTCGATGCGCACCTTCTCGGTTGTACGGGTGGACACGCATCAACCAGAACCTCCTTCGATGCAGCAATCCGTGAACGGGAAACACTCGCCCGCGCCTGGGCGTCGGATGGCAAGCAGCTGCTCCCGAACGTGACACGGATCGTAGCTCAGCACCCGACAACAGAAATCGAAATTCATGGCGCCACTGTTGCCGCTCCGAATCCGCAGAGCTACAGCGGCTACCAGCCGATACTATGGGCGGGTTGCGGGCTTCGGATGAAACGCTGGGCCCTTGGCTCCGTAGATCCTGTATCGCTTGCCTCAACAACGCGATGGCAAGACGTTTTTCGCCTATCAGAGCAAGTCCCGGCTTCGTAACCGTCGAAGTGGTGTGCATCGCTAAAGAGGTCTCGGTCTGAGTATCCCAGTGCAGGGACCCGGAAAGGAATAGATCGCAGGTCACAAAAGCACGGAGACAAGAGTACTAGCCACCGTCCTGGATACTGGTACGTTTGCACTACGGCCGTGACTCGATTTGGGGATGGCCGCTGCCAACACTGCCGAATTGCCCTGAAGCAGGGTTACCGTGCTCAGCGGAAGGTGGGGAGACTGACCGCAGAAAAGGAGCTGCAGACGCTGCGCCAGTTCTGTGGCTTCTGTCTAGACCGGCGGTGGCGGCGGGACAATCCAGCCAAGCAGATCAAGGCCCCCAAGGCTAAGCCCGAGGACGTCGAGCCTTACACGCCCGAGGATCTAGCGAGGATTCGGGCCGCCTGTGAAACGTTCGGCCGATCCTCGTACGAGCGACGGCGGGCGAAGGCGATGGTGCTTTTGCTGCGACACACGGCTTTGCGGATTTCAGATGTTGCCACCTTGGCGAAGAGTCGGATTCGGAAGGGTGAGATCTTGCTCCACACCCTGAAGACCCGAGGCTTGGTGAAGCTGCCGCTGCCTCCCGACCTTGAGCTGGCTCTCAACGCGGTTCCCCGGCCAAGGGGTCTCTCGAAGGATGATCCGTGTCCCTACTTCTTCTGGAACGGGATCATGGGGCGAGAGGCCGTGATCCGCAACGTCAGACGAACTCTGGGGGCAGTGTTCAGGAAAGCCAGGATTCCTCATGCCCGGACACATCTGTTCAGGCACACGCTTGCGACAGACATCCTCGCTCAAGGAGGAACGATCCAGGACGTCGCCGATGTCCTGGGCATCTCACCCAAGATTGCCGAGGAGCATTATGCGAAGTGGACGGAGGCTCGCCAGGCTTGGATCAGCGGCATCATGCGGGCTGTCCAGGCTGCCCGCGAAGCCGCTATTTTTGGCACAGATCTGGCACAGACCGAAACGGAGGCTGCAATCCAATGATTCTAAAGGGAGAAAACTGGTGGACCTGGAGGGATTCGAACCCTCGACCTCTTCCATGCCATGGAAGCGCGCTCCCAACTGCGCCACAGGCCCGTCCGAAGGGCAAGTAGGCTTAGAATAACATGGCCGCACTGGCCCCTGGTGGGCTCGCCTTCCCAACCTTCCGACTGGCGCTTCTACTCCACGCTTACGAGCCTACGTGGGTGCAATAACCAGTGCTACAACGCCGCTGCCCCGCCCGCCGCCGAAGTGATTATCATTGAGGTGGGTGCACGGTCATGAAACTTCTTGGACTGATTTTGTTCCTCCTGTTCCTGCTGCCGGCCGGGGCGCAACGCAGCGAGAGCCGTCTGCCGGACGGCAAATCGCGCGACTTGGCCATCATGAAACAGGATCATGCCAAATCGAAGGACGAAGTCGCTGAGATCCTCGAACTGGCCGCGGAGCTGCAAAAAGATCTGGACGAAAGCCAGGAGTACGTCGTGGACCTCAATAGCCTGCGCCGCGCCGAGCGCATCGAAAAGCTTGCACGCAACATCAAGAACCGTATGAAGCGTCTGTTCTAGACGTTATCCGAGTTGGCGCGACGGCGCCCCAACGGAACCGGCGGATCGAAGAGATCGAAGAGTAGTTGCACGGCATGCTGCGCCCGTGGTTGGGTCAAGTCGGCCGTTCGAAACCGCCGGGCACGGCATGCCCCTGATATGGTGTGACCTTGTCAAGTCAGCGCAGACCTTCCCGGTGGCAACCCGCTGTTGCGTGTCGCCGCCAAGCCTGCTTCTCCCCGTTCCCCTCGTATCGGACGAATCTTAGGAGGGGAACGGGGAGCCCTCACCTGCGGCCCGGCCGACTCACGGGCGTGGGATCTTTCAACGTCGGTCTACACTCTGATATCCGCGCATTGGATAGCGCCTGACCTGTTTACGTCGAGGAGCTGCCTCGGTCTACAAGCGCGGATTACCCCTGATGCCGCTGGGGGCGCCGCGTAGGGGCAACGAGGATTCTCCCTTGTGGTCCCACGCCCGGCTGCCGGCCGGACCCATCCATCCTCCTTACGCCGCCATCGCCGGCGGCATCACCTCTTTCACAATCGCCCACAGGAAGGCGCATAACTCGCGCGCCACCGCGGTCACCGCCAGCGGCGTGGGTTTGCCGCGCGCCGTCAGCCGTTGGTAGCGACCGCACAAGCGTTTCTGCGCCGTCCACGCCATCGCCTGCACCGCCGGCGAGGTCTTCTCGGCACGACGTTGCAGGCGCGCCGTTTTCCGCGCCGGGAATCGATACGCCCACCCCGACTCCACCAGCATGCGCCGCACGTGCTGGTTGCCGGATTTCGTGATCGCTCCCTGCCGCCGCCGCGGCCCACTGGAGTGCTCGCTCGGCACCAGTCCCACAAACGCCATTAACTGCCGCGGACTCCGAAACCGGCTCACGTCGCCGAGTTCGGCCAACAGGGTCAGCGCCGCCACCTGGTCGATGCCACGCAGCGCTTGCAGCGCCACGAAGGCTTCCTGCAAACTCCACGACTCGGCCGCCTCCAGCGCCTGGGTCTCGATCGCCACCGTGCGCCGGGTGGCCTCCCGCACCGCTTCGATGTACTCTTCCATCACGATCTGCTGGGGCCGTTCGGCGAAACGTTGTTGCTCCAGCCAGCGGAAGAAGGACTGCGTCCAGTACTGGCGGCCCGGGTAGTGCAGCCCGTGTCGCAGCAAAAATCCCATCAGCCGTTGTTTCATTTGGCGCTCGACGATCTTCATGTCTTCGCGAGCGCGGCTCAGATCGCGCATCGCTTCTTGGCCTTCGTCGGGCACCCACACGGCGGTGAGTTGTTCGGCCCGTCCTTGGCCCACGATCTGCAGCGCGTCGCGGTGGTCGGTTTTCACCCGCGCGCCGGCTTGGCGGGGAATCAGCGACGGGGCGACGACTTCGCACTCGTGACCCAACTTCCGTACCTGGCGGTAGATGCCGTAGCCGCACGGGCCGGCCTCGTACCAAACTTTGAGCTTGTGGTTGGGACGGCCGAGCTGTTTCAGCAGCCGGTCGACAGCGAGCGGGGTATTCTCGATCGTGCCCCAGATCTGAGGGACGCCGGTCGGTTCGGCCACCGCTACGGTGATGGTGTTCTTATGCACGTCTAATCCGATGTACTTGGTAAACTTCTTCATGACCTGTTCCTCCTCGATGCGGCTCTGCGCATCCTTGGGTGTGTGTATCTAGCGTAATCCGCGCCACACGCGGTCGAACAGGTCACACCATCATGTCTACATTGTCTGATGTACGACCGTTGCCTCATGCGAACACAATTCTCGTTAGGCTCAGCAGAGCCACCACTCGGTCATCAGAAGAAGCGCACCGTGTAGGTGACCCGTACGCCTCGCCCGATTTCCGGCGCCAAGTCCTTGATGAACGACGAGTGGTTGCGGTAGAGCCGGTCGCCGATGTTGAAGACGTTCACCGAAAGCTGGTGGGCGAGGTGTTGCTGTGGGATCGTGTACGAAGCCTTGAGGCCAACCACCGCGTAGCCGGGCGTACGGGTCTCGCCGCTAAAGTTCAAGTGCTGCTGGTTGGCCACGATCAACTCGGGCTTGACGCTCAAGTTACCCAGATGCAAATCAAGTCCTACCTTACCCCGCAGCGGCGGAATCCGCGGCAGCGGCGTTTGGAGCACCGTCTCCTTGGCATTCACGTAATCGGCGCCCAAGTTGAGCCACAAGTTGCGGTGCAGTCCGAGATCGACCCCGGCCTCGGCGCCGACGAACCGCGCGTCTAGCTGCGTGAACTCGACGACGCGCAGTCCATCCCCCACCTCTCCGGTGGCGAATGGGAACACGAAGTTGTCGAAGCCGTAGTAGAAGAAGTTGGCTTGCGCCCGCGTGCGGCCGGCGTCGTGGCGCAACGAGAGATCGAGGCCGTTGCCGGTTTCGGCTTGCAGGTTTGGATCGCCGATTTCGAACGCCAGGTTCCCCAGATGCGGCCCGAAGTTATACAACTCTTCGAGGGCCGGAGCACGGTAGGAGTGCGCGTAGTTGGCCACGAACGCGCCGCCCTGCCATAGGCCGGCATGCAGCCCCGCCGCGGCCGACGCCCCGGTGAAGGTGCGCTTGCGTGCCGGCTCGACTTCTTCTCCCGGCCTGGCCTCTGGACCCCGTTGCGCAAACGCCGGGCTGTAGCGGTTGGTTTCGAGGCGGCCGCCGAACTGAAACTTGATTGGCTCGAAATCAAGCTCCTCCAGCGCAAACGCAGCGAAGCCTGTCTGGTCGACCGGAGGAGACAGCGCTTCTGAGCCCGTCACGTCGTAGTCTCGTTTCAGGCCCCAGAACCCGAAGCGGCCCGTCAAAACCCCCTTCGCCTTCTGCTCGAACTCCCCGCGGTAGACGAATTGCTTGTTGTCGAACTGCGTGCCAACCTTGCGCCCTCCGCCCTCGAAGAACTCGACCTCTTCGTGTTGCCAGTCAGTGAAGCTCAACCGCAGGGTAAAGCTCTCCATCGCCGGACCCAGGTTGCGGAATCCCCAGTTGAAGCGGTACGCCATGCGGCGGGCGTCGATCCCGATTCGCTCGATCTCTGAGCCCTGCTTGCTCTCGGCAACGGCGGACGGCAGTCCGGCAGGCCCAGCGAAGCGACGCCCGTGATCACTCTTCCCTGCCCTTTTCCCGCCCTCGAACTCATGCGCAAACGGCACACCGTAGGCGCCGTCATCCACCTGCGCGCCTACACTGAAGAACATGCGGTCGCCGTAATGGCCGAACCCAGCCCGGCCGTTGGCAACGCGGGTACGCGAGTTGAAGACGGGGCCCTCGGGCGAGTGGTAGTCGCCGCTGCGGGAGCCCCCCCCGCTACCCCAGAGCATCCACTTGCCGATGCCGTACTCGAAACCCGAGTTGCCGCCGCCGAAAGCATTCGCCGAGCCCCCCGAGCCGGACGCAAAACCCCGCAGCCCCTGGTGCGGGTGCTGGTGGAAAGCGTGATGCCGGCTGATGGCGTTGACGGTGCCGCCCATGGCGTTGCTGCCATAGAGCAGCGTGGCCGGGCCCTTGACGATCTCGAGGCGGTCGAGTTGCGCGGTGTTGACGACCTCCCCGTGATCTCCCGATTGCGATGACAGGGTGCCGGTGCGAATGCCGTCTTCCATCACCAGCACGCGATCGCCGTCGAAGCCGCGGACAATCGGACGCGCGCTCCCTGGACCGAAACTGCGCTTGGCGATACCGGTCCCGACCCGCTGGTCGAGCGCTTCCCCGAGCGACGTAGCGGCGTTCTCGCCGAGATCAAACGAGTCGAGCGACTCGACGCTCTGGAACGACGTGAACGCCGTCTCCTCCTTGCCGCTGGCCGACACGATTATCTGGTGCTTGAGAACCATCAGTTCAAGAGAGAAATCCGCGGTGACCGTCTCGCCGGTGACGACGGAAATGCGCCGCGCCGCCTCAGTGAAGATGCTGTCAAGGTGCGCGATGAGGTCGTAGGACCCCGGCGGCACCTGCTCGAAGCGGTAGCGCCCGTCCTCGTCGGTGCTGGTCGAGAGGCCCAGTTCCACGATCAAGACGACCGCCCCATGCAAGGGATCGCCCGTCTCGGTCATGATCACGGCGCCCTCGACGACACCATGGCTTTGGCCCGGGGCGCTTACCGGCGCCAGAACAAGGAGGCATGCCAACACAGCCGGAAGCATCCGGTCCCAATGCCGGACCCGGGACACGAGAGAGTTCACATAGACCTGGCCGTGCGGCGGGTAAGGATCGAGCATCAAGTCGCCAATCCTATCGTAACCGCCGAGAGAGTTCGCCTTGCCCTAGGTGTGTACGGAGATAGAGAGGCCGTGAACGGGCGTCAATTCCGGGTGGGCGAACGGCCGGATCGGGAGAGCAACCTCTTTTGGCCGCGCGCAGGCACGCACATCCTTCAAGACCGCGCAGTCGGAGGATCTGACCCGGCTCATCCTCGAGTGGCTCGAGGACCGCTAGCAGCGGCAGTCAAATGCGGGGCACGGCATGCCGTGCCCGACGCACGGGCGCTCGACGGCCTTGACGACAACCTCACTCCTAACCTCTGGCTGACGCTTGCTCCTTCCTTCGGCGGCTTCGGGGACCGACCGCGCTAGAATACCCCTCGATGCATCGACGCGACTTTTTGAAGACCACCGCCGCTCTAGGCGCCGCGAGCGCTTGCGGGCCCGCTCCGCCCGCGAAGCGCCCCACCAACGTGGTCTTCATCCTCACCGACGATCAAGCGCCGCACACGCTGGGTGTCTACGGCAACCACGAGATCCGGACGCCCGTGTGCGACCGGCTGGCTTCGGAAGGCGCTCTGCTGACGCGTGCGTTCTGCACGACGCCGGTGTGCTCGCCGAGCCGCGCGACGTTGCTTACCGGACAGATCCCGTCGCAGCACGGCATCCACGACTGGGTTCGCGACGAGAACGAAGGGCCCAGCGCCGTGCGATTCCTCGACGGCGAGGCCACCTTCACGCAGACGCTCGCCGACCACGGCTATCGCGTCGGTCTGAGCGGCAAATGGCACCTTGGCGATAGCCCGACGCCGCAGCAGGGCTTTGACTATTGGTTTGCGATGCCGTTCGGCGGCACCCGTTATCAGAATCCGGAGATGTATTGGCAAGGCGAGAAGAGCGAGTATCCCGGCTACGCGACCGACGTCGTCACCGACAAGGCGATCGACTTCATCGGCCAGGCTAAGGACGACCCTTTCTTCTGCTTCGTCTCTTACAACGCACCGCACACGCCCTACGAGGGCACGCCTGAGAAGTATCTCGACCTCTATCGCGACTGCCCGTTCGAGACCTTCCCGGGCGAGCCGTTGAACGAGCCCATCGCGCACAACCTCTCGAAGCGCAATGTCGGCAACCGCGAAAGCAAGATGCACTACTACGCGATGGTCACCGCCATCGACGACAACGTCGGCCGCATCGTCCGCAAGCTGGTGGACTCGGGGCTGTCCGACGACACGTTGATCATCTTCCTCTCGGATCACGGATTCATGCTCGAGCACCACGGCCTGTGGGGCAAGGGCAACACATCGTGGCCCTTCAACATGTACGACGAGTCGATGCTCGTGCCGGCGTTCTTCCACCATCCGGGTGGGATCCCCGCGGGCCGCAAGGTCAACGTCATGACGAGCTTCTACGACTTTGCCCCGACGGTGCTCGACTACCTGAGCCTGCCGCCGCTTGAGGCCGGCAAACCCCTCCCCGGACGCAGCTACGCCGGCTTGCTGCAAGGCGCGGAAGCTGAATGGGAGAACGTGGTGTACGGCGAGTATCAGTACTGCCGCATGATCCGCGACGAGGACTGGAAGTACATCCACCGCACCGAGGGCTTCCCGAGCGAGCTATACGATTTGCGTCGCGATCCGGGCGAGCGGAAGAATCTTGCGGAGGAGCCCGCCTACCAGAACCAGCGCCGCGAGCTGAAACGGCGCATGGACGCTTGGTTCGACGCACTCGATTGCGGCGACGAGGATCTGTGGAAGTCAGCGAAACAGCGGGTCTTGCCGAGCTACCGCAGGGTTGCGAACAGGTAGCGGAACACAGTACAGGCAGGCAGCGGCGTGTACGGTCCTTGAGCGGGTTCGGTGGCTTGCGGCACAAGAGCCGAGCACGGCTCGGCTCGCCACGGGCGCGCGCCACGCCGGCTAGTTAGCCGCGAAGCGGCGACCGGATGTTAGCCCTGGGTGAAGGCGAAGCCGTAACCCAGGGTCCTCCCCTCTACTCCTCTCCAGCCCTGAAAGGGCGTTGGACTCCCCCTCGACACCACCAACGTCACAAGCCCACAACCGAGCCGTGACCGTAAGGGAGCGGTCCGGCACGAACTCCCACGCCCCGCGAAAGGTCCCAGAACCGAGAAAGAACTGACCGAGAGAGAGTTCGGCCTTCACGAATTGTCGCTGTTTAAACCAAGGGACTTACAAAAGTGTTCCTTGCGAGCCGCAGGCGTGGGCCTGCGTTGAGATGCACAGCCGATAAGGTTGTCGGCAGTGCAGTCGACGGCCGCCGCACTGCGGGTCGTAGCCCCGGCAGGGGCGTTTGAGCCTTCGCTACTGCCCGGCTACCGAAAATTCGTATACGGCCCGGCTTGAGTAAACTCCGTCGCCGCCAACCCCTCCGTATCCCACACAATCTCACCCCTGCGGACCGTCAGCACGCAGAACAGCTTCTCATCCCCGACCATCTTCGCGCGGCCGGAATCGAGGAAGCCGAACTTCCCGTGTTTGAGTCGAAACACGGCGATGTCGGCTTCGGCGCCCTCGCTGAGCGTGCCCAACTCCGTCCGGTGGATCGCTTTCGCCGGGTTGACGGTCGTGCGCTCGACGATCTGCTCGAGGGTGAGGCCGAGATTCAAGAACTTCGACATGGTCGTGGCCATGTTCGCGCGCGGCAGCATGATGCTGCGTTTGTGAATATCGGTTGAAATGGTATCGGGCAGGAACCCTGCCTTGATCGCCGGGACGGCAATACGGAAGTAGAAGCTTCCGTTGCCGTGCCCCACGTCGAACAGCACGCCACGCTTGCGAGCAGCCCACATGTACGACTTCACCTTCTTGTTCTCGTCGAGCCACGAAAAGTTCCGGCTGTACATGTGTGTATGCAGGTCGCCGGGACGCATATGCTCAAGGATCAATTCCGGGTAATCGCGGTCCGGCTTCGGACGGAAGTCGACCATCAATACCGTGTTGCTTTTCTCGGCGGCCTCGACGGCGCTGTCGACCGCCTTCCAATCCGGCGGCTCGTAATGCGCCGTCTTGATGCCGACGATGATGTCGGGGTACTTCTTCACCATCTTCACCGCGCCCTCGACGTCCAACTGAGCGGGGTCATCCTCGACCTCCGGCCCGTACATGCCCGCCGCGACAATGTTGAGCAGCGCCAGGACCCGCGTCTTGGCCCCGTCGATCGTGGTCTCCTTGAACTTCTCGAATCCCTTCCAGCCCGAGCTGCCCGCGTCGACCGCCGTGGTCACACCGTTGGTCAAGGAGTGATGGTCGGGCTGCAGGTTCAGGTATGCGCCTTGCGCGTCGAAGTGCGTGTGGAGGTCGATCAACCCAGGAGTGACATAGAACTCACTGACGTCGACCACCTTCTTGGCGTGGGATGCGGGAATTCCCTGCCCCACCCGGACGATCTTCTCGCCAACAATGGCGATATCGAAACGGCCGTTGCGTTCGTTGTGCGGATCGATGACGTGTCCGTTCTTGAGGAGAAGGTCGATGATCTCCTGACCCGCAACAGGCAGCGCGGCGACCGTCAGGATGAGCAGCCACACAACAGCGGACACAGCATGCCGTACCGCTGCGTTGCGAAAACGTAATGCCGTGCGCTCACGGAATCTTGTCATAGTCACCTGCCTCGGTCCATAGCGGGAACGCCAGGCCGTCTTCGTCGAATAAGATCTCACCGTTGCGCACCGTCAGCACCGCGCGTACCCGCGTGTCGCTCATCAGCTTCTTGCTCCAGGCGTCTTTGAACGCGAACACACCACGCTCGATCGTCAGCACCGCGATGTCGGCGATCTTGCCCTCGCCCAGCGTGCCGATCTCGGGGAACTTGTCGATCGACTCCGCCGGGGTCACCGTCGAGCGGCGGATCGCTTCTTTGAACGGCATCCCCAGCCGCATCATTTTCGAGATGCAGTTCGGCATGTCGGGCTGCCCGGCGCGCACGCTCTTCTGGTGTAGGTCGGTGCTGATCGTGTCCGGCGGATAGCCCTGCGCCATCGCCTTCGACGCAACCGGCCACAGGAAGCTGCCCGCGCCGTGACCCATGTCGAACAGCACACCCCGCCGTCGCGCCTCCCACATGTAGGGATGCACTTTGCCACCACGGAAGCGGCTGATGATCTCCACTTGCCGGTCGTTGTAGAAGTGCGTGTGCATGTCGCCGGGACGCAGCTTGTCGAGCACCTTGTCCCGCGTGTGGCGGCCGACGTTGGTGAGGATGCCGCTGTCGACGATGATCGGCCGGTTGGTGAGGCGGCCCGCTTTGATCGAGCGATCGATGGCGATCCAGTCCGGGTTGCTGTAGTGCGCCGTCTTGATGCCGACGATCAGATCCGGGTACTCGTTGATCTTGGCCGCGGTCTTTTCCGGCTCCATGTCGCTGAGATCGTGCTCGGCTTTGCCGCCGGCGATGCCGCGGCCGACGATGTTGATGAACGCCAGCACGCGCGTCGACGAGCGATCGATGATCGTTTTCTTGAAGTCGTCGAAGTTTCGCCACCCTGCGTCGCCGCAAGCCACGATGGTAGTCGTGCCCGTCGTTAGCCAAGTGTCGTCGGGGAACAAGCTGCCGGAATTACACAGGTAGGGATGCGCGTGCAGGTCGACCAGACCGGGCGTGACGTAGAGGCCGGCCAGGTCAACGGTCTTGGTTGCGTCAGCCGGGTCGAGGTTCGCGGCCACCTTCGCGATGCGGTTCCCCTTGACGGCCACGTCCCTGACCCCGTCGATTTCGTTGGCAGGATCGACAACGTGTGCGCCTTTGAGGAGCAGGTCGTAAGTTTGGGCGGAAGCCGCGTCGGCCGCCCCCAAAACCGAGAGCAAGAAAAGGGCGACGCCGGTCGAGACAGCACGCAGCCACTTGTTCATCGCTCTGCTCACTCGATCACCTCGTAATCGCCCGCCGTCTGCCATTCGGGAAAGCTCAACCCCTCTTCGTCGAACACGATTCTACCCCCACGCACTGTCATCACGCATTCGAGGCGTTTCGTGCCGAGCTGCTTCTTGCGCCAGGAGTCCATGTAGGCGAACACGCCCGACTCCAGCCGAAACACCGCGATGTCGGCCACGCGGCCCTCGCCAAGGGTGCCTAGCTCCGGAAACTTGCGAATGGCGCGAGCCGAGTTGACGGTCGCGCGACGAACAGCGTCGGCAAGCGGCATGCCGAGGCTCATAAGCTTCGACATGCAGTTGGGCACGCTGACCTGGTTCATGATGCTCGACGGATGAAGGTCCGTGCTGATCGTATCCGGCGGGAAGCCCTCGGCCATGGCCGCTCGCGCGACGGGCCACAGAAAGCTGCCGCCGCCGTGGCCCAGATCAAACAGCACGCCGCGCCGGCGCGCTTCCAGCATGTAAGGCTGCACTTTGCGGCTGAAGCGGCTGATGATTTCGATCTGCCGGTCGTTATAGCTGTGCGTATGCAGATCACCCGGTCGCATGATGTCGAGCAGTTTCGTGCGCGTATCGCGTCCGCTGTTTGAGAGCATGCCGAGGTCAACCATCACGGGACGGTCGGCCAAACGGCCCGCCTCAACCGTGCGCTTCAATGCCTCGAAACCCGGTAGCCCGAAGTGCGCCGTCTTGATCGCGACGATCACGCCGGGATGTTCGCGGACTTTGGCCGCGGTCTTCTCGGGCTCCATGTCCTCCAGCCAGCTTTCCAGAGACGAATCATCATTCATGCCGCCGCCCACGATGTTGAGCATGGCGAGCACGCGGGTCGTCGAGCGATCGATGATGGTTTCCTTGAAGTCGTCGAACGTCTTCCAACCCGAAACGCCGGCATCAACGACCGTCGTCGCGCCGGTGACGAGCGACGTGTCATCGGGATACAGCGTGCTGCGCCGTCCCCGAATGTAGACGTGCGTGTGGAGATCGATCAACCCTGGCGTTACGTAGAGGCCGCGTAGGTCGACGGTCTTGCGTGCTGTTGACGACGCAATGCTCTCGGCAACCACGGCGATCGTACCATCGCGGATCCCCACATCCATCACGCCGTCGACCTCATTCGCCGGATCGATGACGTGGCCGCCCTTGAGCAGCAGATCGTACGCCGGCTGGCCGAGCGCCGGCTGAGCGAGCAACAATGCCGCGGCCGACAGCGGCCCCCACCGTCTCAGCAACGCAGCGCGTCCGACGAACATGGCGTGATTCTACCAGGACCGGCACTCGCAGCCATGAAGCGGCGTGGGATGTCAGCCCGGGGCGTGGCGACACCTCCAGGCTTGCCGAGGGCCGATTCCTCGGTCCTCAGGTCCTCGAAGCGGCGCTCGCGTCCTGTCCATCGTTCCGGCTCGGCAAGAATCTCACTCTGGCCTCGATCTCCGAGCCGCACTGGACGCGAGTCCGCAAAGCGGACGGACGGATGTTAGGGTGCAGCCGTCTTCGGCGGAACCCTAGGAAACGTCATCAAGAGGCCGGGAGCCCTGAAAGGGTGTTGGAAATCCCGCCGACTACCGGCTAACCCCAAGTTGGGCCGTCCCCTACGGGATATCCGCCAACGGGAACCGCACAAACCGCATCCGCTCGCGCTTCCACGTATACGTAATCAGTAGGTCGCCGTTCGCCGCCTGCACCATGGACGGATACGAATACTCTCCCGGCTGATCTTCCAGCACGTGGAACATCTCAAAATTCTCCCCATCGCGGCTCACGGCAAGGTTCAGCGGAGTGCGGCCTTGGTCGGTGTGGTTGTAGACCACCACCACGCGCCCGTCCTTGAGCGCGACGGCGTCGAGGCCGGAGTTCGGGTTGGGCAGGTCGATGGGGCGCGCCTGCGTCCACGTCACGCCGCCGTCGGACGAATCGGCGATGCAGATCTTGCCGGTTCGTGCCGTCGAGCGGGCGTAGAGCCGCAGCCAACTACCGTCGATCGCCACGACCGAGGGCTGAATGATGCCGTCGGTCAGTGCCCACTCGTTCGCACCAGGCACGTCGTCCGCCCCGCCTTTGTCAACGAATCGCCGCGGCACCGTGATCGGTCCCGACTTCGCCCAGGTCTCGCCGCCGTCGGTGCTGCGCTCGATCCAGACCGACCACGAGCGGTAGGCCTCGACCGACGTACCGCTGACGATCGTCCCATCGTCCATGACCAGCGGCTTGGCCCGGATGGGCCCGTACACGCCGGCCGGAAGGTGCTCGCGCTCGGACCAAGTCTTGCCATCGTCCTTGCTCCACATTCGGCCGGCGGTCCAAGAGGTAGGGTGGCGTCCGAACTTGTAATACAGCCACAGCGGACCGCCCTTGGTGTAGAACAGCACCGGATTGTACATCGCGATGTCGGGCTCGCGAACCAGCTCAGCCGGCGCGGACCAGGTGCCGCCCGTGCGCCGCGAGCCCCAAATCGCCACGTCGGGATTGCCTTCCTTCGATCCTCCGAACCACGCCGCCATGAGGTCGCCGTTGGGCAACTCGACGATCGTCGACGCGTGACAGGACGCGAACGGCGCCTCGGTGAAGATGAATTCGGTCTTGGGCGCGGCCGGCATGATTACGGCAAACAGAAGCGGAAGCGCTAATAACCTCATGAAATCTCCTCGAACGGTCTAGCCAGGATGCCACATCCAGCAACGTGGGAGCGAACGCCGTCCGCGGACGATACTACAGCGACGCCTCACGCCCGGCGACCGCGCCGCCCGAAATGTAGGGGCACGGCATGCAGTGCCCTCTGACCTGCCGCAATACATCGCAGGCCACCAACCCACGCTCGATGCACCTCAACGCAAGCTCACGCTTGCGGCTCCGAGCGGGGCTTCGGTACTCTGAACCATCCCGCTGCGCATCACGCAGGCTGCCCCCTTCTCCCGGAGATCTTCCATGTCTGAGAAAGTCCCTTACTACTATCACCACCACACTTGGCCGGAGTTGAAGGCCCGCGTCGAAGAGCAACCGGTCGTCGTTCTGCCGATCGGCTCGGTCGAAGACCACGGCTTTCACATGCCGCTCGACACCGACAACTTCCTCATCTCGAGCATCTGCGAAGAGGCGGCCAAGCGCGCGGACGGCGACATCCTACTGATGCCGCTCATCCCCTACGGCTTCGAGACCCACCACATGGATTTCCCCGGCACCATCGACATCCGTCAAGAGCACTTGCTCAACTTCGTGCTCGACGTCACCAAGAGCGTCGCGCACCACGGCTTCGAGCGCATCCTCATCGCCGACGGACACGGCTCCAACATGCCCATCCTCGACCTCGTCGCCCGCCGCACGATTCTCGAGACCGATGCCTGGTGCGGCTGCTTCATCTGGCCGTCGCTCGACATGAGTGCGATCAAGGAGCACCGCGAGTCGGCCCTCGGCGGCATGGCGCACGCGGCTGAGCTCGAAACGTCCGTCTACTTGCACCTCGCGCCCGAGCGCGTCGAGATGTCGAAAGCCGTCAAGGACATGAACCTGCCGGAGTCCGACTTCGTCTGGCTCGACCTGATGCAGGGCTCGCCCGTCAACGCGATGGACCACTGGACGCGTTTCAGCAAGAGCGGCGTGGTCGGCGACGCGACGATCGCCACCGCCGAGAAGGGCGAGAAGTATTTTGAGGCCACCGTCGAAGCGTTTCTACGTCTGGTGAAAGAGTTGAAGACCCGCCACCGCGGCGAGCGCACCGACTACCACACCGAGCCCTGGGACAAGTATTTTGAATCGCTGCGCAACACCGGCAAGCCTGAATAACCCACCCACCTTTCCCGGCAGCCCTGGCCGCGGGACTGTCGGGACGGTCAGCTATTCCTGCTAGTCCTGGTTCGGATCCCACCCCCAACAAACTCCTCGCAGCGGGCCCCGGTGCCGGCCCGGGATGGCGGCGGATGCCCCACGCAGGTACGTGACCGTATTTATGAGACGGCGTACTCGGTGGACTGACGCGCTTAACCCCCCTGGCGCCCAGTGGTAGACTTAAGGGTAATAGCGACGTAGAGGAACATCACCATGAAAGCCGGAATTCATCCCGACTACCACACCGTCAAGGTCACCTGTGCCTGTGGCGACTCGTTCGAGACCCGCTCGACGCACAGGGGCGACATCCACATCGAAATCTGCTCCGACTGCCACCCGTTCTTCACGGGCAAGCAGAAGTTCATCGATACCGCGGGCCGCGTCGAGCGCTTCCGCCGCAAGCAAGCGAAGACGCAAGCCCTCAGAAACTAGCCGGCCGCTCGTCGGCGCTGTTCACAATGATCGGGTCGGGTGACGGGGATTGTGCCCCGGCACCCTCCCACACCACCGGACCTACGGTTTTCCGAACCCGGCGGTTGGACCCGGCGACCGTACCTGCACGTCGCAAGATCCGATCGCACCACCAACCCGTAGCGCTCTCACCAAGGAACTCTCCCCAGGCACGGTGCTGTTTCGTTCCCCTCGTACCGTCCGGCTCTACCTCGCACGTCTGGATGGACTTTGGGCTTCACGGTGCCCCGCCCGCTTGCCGCCCGTAGGCGGCCTCGCTGCCGGTTGGTGTTCCTACGGTCGAAGGTTTGTTCCCCGCTGCCTTCAGTTTGGCTCGCGGCGTGCGCCACGAGATCCACCGTGCGGTTCCCTACGGTTAGCTCCATCGGTTCCGGTGAGTACGTTGCAATCCACAAGTAAACAGCCCATGCCGGGCACACTAGGGGCGCCCGCCTGCTCGGCCTGCCACAGCGCGTTGAGGTATTGAACGGTACAATAATCTCAACTGGGGTATGCACTTGACTCCCGTCTGGAGGACTATTCGCGCACGCTGGGGAGTTTCAAGAGCGCTCCGGTGAGTACGTTGCAATCCACAAGTAAACAGCCCATGCCGGGCACACTAGGGGCGCCCGCCCAGCACACTGCTCGGCCTGCCACAGCGCGTTGAGGTATTGAACGGTACAATAATCTCAATTACGACGCACCTCGCGAAGGTGCGCTCCGAGCTGCGTGGCAGCCATTATGTCAAAGTTGGTCGGAATCTATATCGCAACAACAAAAGCGGCGGAGCCTCGGGCCGTCGAGGAGGCACGCGCCGTCCCGGGTCTAGGGCTCGAAGGCGATCGCTATTACCAGCAGAGCGGCACGTTCAGCAAGCCGGGACAACCTGATCGCGAGGTGACTCTCATCGAGGAAGAATCAATCGCCGCCTTGGCTGCTGACTATCAAGTGCAGATCCTGCCGGGACAGGCTCGCCGGAACCTGGTCACGTCCGGGATCGCCCTCAATCACTTGGTCGGCCAAGAATTCCAGGTCGGCGAGGTGCGCCTGCGCGGCTTGCGGCTCTGTGAACCCTGCGGTCACCTCGAAAGCCTGACGGCCACCGCTGTCGAAAAAGGCCTCGTGCATCGAGGGGGCCTACGGGCACAGGTTCTCACCGAAGGGATACTGCGAAAAGGCGACCCGATTCGCCGTGAGGTCGGCGAGACTTGAGTCAATCCCAGCCTAGTGCTTGCCCCTCCGACATGGGGCGTCGTGCCAACCGGGCTCCCACGCGGGCCATGCCCGGCTCGTCGACACGGCTTCAGACGCCGTCGCCTTCGGTCAATCGTTCGCGAGCGGGTGGCGCTTTACTTAGACGGTATCAAGGTAGGTAGGGGATGGCATAGTACTGTCAGGAGGGTAGCTATGATCTGCCGGCTCATCTTTACTCTCGCCGTTGCCATGTGGGCAGGCCCGCAACCGGTACCTGGGGCTGATCAGCCGCTTCACGATCTTGCGATACGAGCGCTGGAACTCGAAACACGGGCGCTCCAGTGGGACACCTATTGGCTTAATAGCCGGCCGCCGGCAGACTACCGTCCGGGCGATGAGACCGAAGTCGAGTTTTTCTTCCCCGAGTCTCGTGATGCGGTTGGCTTCTGCTCTCCCGCGTTTGGCTGGTGTTCCCTGCTGATGGCGGTTGATGGAGAGCTTTACAACAGGGGTGGGTGGAAGTTTGATGAGGCGTGTGGGCGAGAATGTCGTATACAGCGGTTTCAGGAAGAGTACTTAGGAGCGCCTAGGCCTCTAAAGACTGCTTTGTCGATTGGTAAAGCGGATGAACCAAGGTTCTTTGACCCTAATAATTTGTCGCTAGCGCGAGAGGCGGCTAAGACGGATAAGGTCTCTTTCGATCTATCACTGACCAAGTCATGGGTTCTGCTACCGCTCTTAGAAACGCCGGCTTCACGCTCTGATGGACCTCCTAAGAATTATGCAGGGCTACGCAAGGTGGTGGCGGATTACGCGCAAAGTGATCTGGGCGGACGATGCGGTGACACAGCTCGGGCTTCGATCCCTCGTTACGCGGACGAGAATAGGAAGATCTATGTTCGATACCAGTTCGGGGGTGGTTGCAAAAACCGGGTTGCGCTGTTCAGCTACTACTTGGGTCGCTGGGGACTCTCGTACGACATCAATGACCCAAATGAAGCGCGGGAAGCGACCAAGAGAATTGAAGAAACCTTGATGGAGCGCATCGCCGTCAAAGCGGCCTCCGCCAGCGCTAATCGGGATTAGGGGCAGAGTCCGGGGTCAGAAGACATCGAGCCTTGTTCTCCACCTCATGACGACGGCGCGCAACTAGCGCGGCCTGCCGACAGGGATATCGGTGCGGCATATCGACCCAAAGAGCCCAAAGGAGCCCAAAGGGGACAGATCACGGTCGTTTCCGATCGGCAGTTTGGGGACAGTCCTAGCCGCAATCCTCTTGGGCTTGGCCTTGCCCGCGAAGCTGCACAGGGCACCGGCAAGAGCGGGTGCTGGTAAGAGCGTGTGTCGGTAAGAGTACCGACACGGCAGGTCTGGGGACCCTGCGCGACGTGTCGACAAAGGCTCCTTCGTGGGACCAGGCCCACCGGCATCCCAATGTCCCGGCACTACTTAGCGTTACCTTCTTAAGAGGAAGGAAAACCGACAATGGATGTTCTTCAGCTTGACTGGCGGCAGCTCACGTGGTCCCTCGGCGGGCTAGTCGTGGCCGGCTTACTGGGCCTGATCATCGACGCGGTGCTTCACGCCATCGCCCGCCGCGTTGTCGACCGCACCGACAACATCATCGACAACTCACTCGTCCGCCACGGACACCGGCCGCTACGGTGGATCTTCCCGCTGCTGGCCGCGTTTCTGGCCATGCCGCTGCTACCGTTCCCGGCGGGCATCGGCGGGCCGCTTCGGCATGCCCTCGGCCTCCGCTTGATCGGCGGCCTGGCTTGGCTGCTGATCTCGCTCACTAGCGTGATCGATGATCTCGTCCGCGACAAGTACCGTCTCGACGTCGCCGACAACCTCGAAGCGTGCCCCGTCCACACGCAGATCACCGTCCTCAGGCTGCGAGACGCCCCCACAACGTGCCATGAAATAAAAAAGGGGCCGTTGCCGGCCCCCTCCAAACCTCTAGCTGAAGGAGATCAGAAGCGGCTTCGAGGTCGGCCATGTGGAACCTTGGACCAATCGGGCGGGCAAGGCCAATCTTCTACACTTGATCAGTGGCCCGTCCCGCGACCAACCGTCGTAGGCCTCGGGTCCTGGCGACTCTTTGGACCTCGCCGGCCGTTTACGATCTGACTGCGGTGTGTCGCATCGGCCTGGCACGCCGTCAAGCGGGAGGAACGACTTGAAGATCACCGACCTGAAAATCTTCCAGACCCAAGGCGGGCACGCCAACTGGATCTTCGTCAAGCTTTACACCGACAGCGGCATCACCGGCGTCGGCGAATCCACCATCGAGCGGCATCGCCAGCCGGTCGTCAAGACGCTCGAAACGTTCCGCGACTTCCTCGTCGGCCGCGACCCGTTCGAGATTGAGGCCATCTGGAACTCGCTCTACAAGCAGACGTTCTGGGAAGGCCAGCTCGTGGTGTTGACGGCGCTGAGCGGCGTCGAACAGGCGCTGTGGGACATCAAGGGCAAAGCGCTGGGCGTTCCCGTCTACGAGATGCTCGGTGGCAAGCTCCGCGACAAGGTCCGCGCCTACGCCAACGCCTGGGCGTTCGAGGGCGTGCTCACCGAGACCAGCGACGCCGACACGCCGGAGTCCATCGCGCGCAAGGCCGAGCAGACGGTCGCCGCCGGCTTCACCGCCCTCAAGTGGGACCCCTTTCGCGAAGGCGGCCAGATGATTCCGAAGTCCGAGGAGAAGTACGCCATCGCCGCGGTCAAAGCCGTGCGAGAAGCCGTCGGCCCGGACGTCGATCTGCTGATCGAGTGCCACGGACGCTTCAACATGTGGAGCGCGATCCGCATGGCGAAGAAACTCGAGCCGTTCGACCCCTTCTTCTACGAGGAGCCGATCCCGCCCGACAACGTGGACGCGATGGCTGAGGTGCAGCGCGCCATCAATATCCCCGTCGCGACGGGCGAGCGCCTCTACACCCGCTGGGACTTCCGGCCGCTGTTTGAGAAACAGGCGGCGCGGATCATCCAACCCGACGTTTGCCACGCCGGCGGGATTCTGGAGCTGAAGAAGATCGCGGCGATGGCGGAGTCGTACTACGTGGCCATCCAGCCCCACAACTCCAACGGACCGATCGCGACGCTGGCGAGCCTGCAGCTTGACGCCTGCGTGCCGAACCTGGCCATCCAGGAGTTCTTCTACCCTTATCTCGAGCACTACAACGAGATCCTCACCGAGCCGATTGAGTACGCCGACGGCTACTTAAAGGTACCCACCGGGCCAGGGCTCGGCTCGGATATCAACGAGGACGCCGTCACCAAGCGGCCGCCGATCGACCAGCCGCACCCGGCCACCTGGATAGGACGCTATTGGTGAGGCCGGGGATCCTCTCGGCACTTGTTCCATAGGTCTGCTTCGAGACCAACCCACGATTGCACCGGCAGCCGTCGCTTCGATACTCTGAAACGCACCAGGATGGGGGGAGTCCTGGTAACGATCCTTGTAGTGCTTCGGAGGCTATGTGTAAAAGACCAGGGGCGGCTGCGCCCTAGTGATTCTTCTCGCCTTGTGCGCCTTGTGCGGTCAAGCGGTTTCGGCCCAGCAGATCCCCGGCTTCGAGTTTGACCACTTCGAGTTTCCCGGCGGCGAGTTCTTCGGCGAGGCGTCGTGCCGCGTGATCGGCGACGCGGACTCGTCGGACATCAATAGCTTTCCGAAGCTGTTCATGACCTCTTGCCCGCCTGGGTTTCGGGCTGAAACCTTCATTAGCAGCCTCGGCGTCCCCGCGGAGTTGCCGGGCGGCACCCAGGAAGGCTTTCTCGTTGTGTTGGACGCCCCCGTCACGTTAGCGGCGAATACGTCTTTCACGGTTGCGGGACTTGGTCGGGGGAGTTTCGAGTCGACAACCTCGCTCCAGAACGCCCAACCGCCGGGAATGGATCCTGGCTGCCTGAATACGATTACGACTCCCACGACCACGGGATCCACGACCCTCTTCCCTCATGAGTTCGAATGCGGCATCAACGCTCTGAGCGCTGTTAGCGAGGCGTTGCCCGGGCCGAACCAGGGCCTGTTCTTTTTGGGGTCGAGCTTCATCGGTACTTGGACCCCCGCGACCGGAGCGAAGCTGGTGATCCAATACGCGATCATCACCTCTACCGGCAGACGGAAGGTTCGGACTCGGTTGTCATTAGCAGCATTGATCCCCAGCCGCCGGCCCCGGAACAGCCTCTCGGACGAGACGACCCGCTGCAGTTCTCCGCGACGGTGGACTGGAGGCTGGCCAGCCGTCCTCAAGCGGATCTCGCCCTACGCGCGTTCGACCAGGACGGGATCTTGGTTGCCTCGTCGGAGTTCACGAGGGTGCAGCGAGAGGACAGCCCGGGGGGCAGCTTCTTCTCCTCGTCGAGGATCAAGACAGCGGATCCGTCGCAACTTCGGAGCCCGAGTCTATCACCCGCGGCGAGGGGAGCCGGACCCTGACGATTCCCGAGTTCGACATCCCCCATGAGGCGGGCAACCTTGTCCTTCTCGGGTTGCTCAGCAGGGGCGACGGGCTGCCACTGGAGAGCAATAAGATCGACTACCCGCTGGCGCCGTTCGACATCATCATCGAGAGCATTCAGGCCGTGCAGTCCGTTCAAACGCGCGACAATACGGTTCCTCTCGTGCCCGGCAAGAGCGCCGTGGTGCGGGTCTTTCCCAAGCTGCAACAAGAATTGAATCGGCCCTTCAGACTGCGCGTATCCGGGACGCTGGTGGTCGAAGACCCCGCCGGAGGCCCGTTGGCCACCCTGAATCCGATCAACAGGAGGGTTCGGCCAAGCGAAAACCCGACCCCGACAGATCGATCCAGTTCTCTGAACTTCTTTCTCGGGCCCGAGCTGACGGGGGGCGCGGCTGAGCTTTCCAGGCTGATCGAGGCCGAGCTAAAGCCCCCGGGCAAGAGCATGATCAAGGAACAGGAAGGGCACCCGCTTCGCCGGACGTTCCAATTCGAAAGGAGCACTACCAGCCAGGCAGGTCCGGAGCCGCCGTGGAACGTCGAATACTTCCCGTACTGCTACCGAGCGCCGGGCACGATCGATATTGTTTGCCCGGACTTCCAGACCATCGGACAACATGCGGGACTCGCAGCCAAGTTATTCCCCTTGTCCGACGGGCGGCTTCGATACCGCAGGCTAGGCATTCAGCCAGTGTTCCGGCAGAAGGTTCCCGAGAACAACCGCAAAGTCGTTCGGCAAGTGCAAAAGATCTACCAAGCGATGGAGAAGTTCAAGCCGGAGCAATTGGTGGGCTGGTTCCCCAACCTGACCAACGTCGCCGACGCTAGTCTTCCTTACTGCGGAGTCGCCCTTACGTTGGGCGTCAGCGGCGGCTTCTTTGGCGCCGACGGCATCGGACGGGCGATCGCGATGCAGCCGGGTGTTTGCGGCAACGACCAAGCCGTGCTGGCCCATGAAATAGGCCATAACCTCGGGCTCCTGCACCTTCCACCGAGTACGGGGTGCGGGACGACAGCCTGGGTCGAGCCAGGCTGGCCTCGGAACACGAGCTCCACGATCGGCAGCCCGGGGTTCGATGTTCCCGGTAGGGCTTTCGTTCCCGCGTCTCACAACGACGTGATGTCCTACTGTGGCACGGACCATTGGCTCAGTCCCTTCAATGCCCGGCGGCTGCACCAGAGCCGGATGCGACCGGTCCTGCGGCAGTTCTCCTCGGCGCCGCCCCTGCCCCCGAATCCTCCACCGGGGTCGCTGTCACCGGAGGACGGAGCTGCGCCGCGGGGGGCGAAAGGGACCTCGGTGGATTACCTCCTGGTCAGCGGCACCGTCGGAGCGAACGGGACGGGCGGCAGTCTGGATCCCATCTTCCACATCACCTCCCGCTTTGGAGACCCGGCGACCGGCGAAGACGGGAGCGTTTGCATCGTGCAAAGGGGTCAAGCCGGTCCGTTCGGCCCCAACGATCGGGAACTCGACCGCTTCTGCTTCGAGCCGAGCTTCGAGGAACTCGAAGATTGGTTCCGCACAGGTGAGAACTCAGCTCTAGACCAGGCGCTGTTTAGTTGGAAGATCCCAGCGGCTCCTGACCTAGGCTCGGTGACGTTGGAACACAACGGCACCGAACTCGACCGCATCGATTCCAGCGCGAACGCTCCCACGGTCAACATCACTTCACCTCAGACCGGAGATGTTTGGGACGGCGGTGACCAGACGATCACGTTCCCGAGCAATGACCCAGACGGCGGCCCGCTGACGCATATCATTCAGTACAGCCCCGACGGCGGCCAGACCTGGCTCCCGCTCGACATCGATGTGCCTGACGACGAACTGACGATCGACCCGTCGGTGATCGAGGGCGGTCCGAATACCCACGTCCGCGTTCTGACGACCGACGGCGTCAACACCAGCATGGACGAAGTGGGCCCCATCGACGTGCAGCAGCAGCCGGCGCTCCAAGCGTCAATGGCCGAGGTCGATTTTCGCAAGGCCGTCCTGTTCCAGGGCTCGACCGCCATGCTCGAGTTGAGCAACCCGTGTACCGGGCCGCTGCACATCACCTCGGTGACGAGCAACAACCCGGAGTTCATGGCCGTGTCGCCGCTCGCGCCCTTCGAGGTCTGGCCCGGCGAAGTGCGGAGCCTCGATCTTCGTTTCGTTCCGACCTCCATCGGGGAACAGACCGTGACGTTGAGCATCGACAGCGACGACGCCGAGAAAGCCATTCTGAACGTCGGCTTGAGCGGGGAGGGCGTCGAGAGCGGCGTGCCTGATGCCGAGGTTTCAAGCAATGCCATCGACTTCGGCGCCGTGAACGTCGGAACGCCGGCGGAGCGGCAAGTGACGCTTACCAATCACGGGCCGGCTCCCTTGGAGGTCAGCGCGATCACGAGCAGCAACGGCCAGTTCACCGTGCTGTCCCCCGCGACGCCGTTGGATGTCCCGGTTGATGAGCAGGTGATCGTCGTGCAGTTCCTTCCCGGCTCGGTCGGCGCGAAGGGCGGGACGCTCACCATCGCCAGCGATGATCCTGACAACCCGGCGATCGTCATCACGCTCGCCGGTATCGGCCTGGGTGGCGGCGCCGGTCCGGTGCCGGCGATCAACATGGGCGGGGTGGTGAACGCCGCGAGCGGCGGTGCGGTGTTGGTACCCGGCGGCCTCGGCAGCATCTTCGGTGTCAATCTGGCGGGTGCCACGGTTGCCGCCACTTCGATTCCCTTACCCACGGTCCTCGGCGGGGTGCAGGTGACGGTCAACGGCATCCCCGCGCCGATCCGATTCATCTCGGTGTTCCAGATCAACTTCCAGATCCCGTTCGGCGTGTCGCTCGACGGACCCCTGGTGATCATCGTGATTCGAGACGGCGTGCCCAGCGCGGCAGAGAACGCGCCCGTCGCTCTCTACGCACCCGGCTTCTTCCTCAACTTCGCGACGGGCGAACCGTTCGTGCAGCGGTTCCCCGATTTCTCGCTGATCTCGGCGGCCAGCCCGGCGCGCGCCGGCGACATCTTGATTCTCTACTTCAACGGCGTGGGCGGGCTGACGAATCCTCCAGCGACAGGCGAGGCGGCGGTGGCTGCGCCGCTTTCGATAGCTCAGTTGCTGCCGACGGTCACGCTGGGCGGCGTTCCACAAGCCGTCAGCTTCACGGGGCTCGCGCCCGGCTTCGTCGCGCTGGGGCAAGGGAATATCGTGCTGTCAGATCCTCTACCTGCGGCTCTCGGTCACAAAGGCGGTGGAAGTACGACCCTGCCGCTGGTGATGGACTTCGGCGGCAGTGCCAGCCCGCCTGTCAACCTGCCCGTGGACCTGACCGTGCCGCCAGCTGCCGGTGCCGACTTGGGCGTGCGCGCGGACACGGTTCTTCCGGCCATGGCCGTCTCCAAAGACCGTATCAGCGTTCAGTACCAAGTCATGAATCCCGACGGATTCGTGGGTGATGTCGAGCGCAGTCTCTACCTCTCGACCGACGGCAACATTTCCCCAGACACCGACACCTTAGTGAACACGCGTCCCGTGACCCTCAACGGAGAGGACCAGGTGTTCGATTCACGATTCAATCCGCTGCCCCAGGACCTGCCGCTAGGGACTTACTTTGTGGGCATCGTCCTCTCCCATCCCGGCGACCCTAACCTCGCCAACAACACGTCCAACGCCGTGCCGTTCGACTTGGTGGCACAGCGGCCACCGTTTGATCTGGCCGCCCAGATCGACAACGTCGACCCGGCCACCGTCGGCGCCGGCGATCCCGTCTCCATCACCTACACGCTCACGGGACAAAACGAGCTGAGCGGCACGTTCGACCGTTCCTTCTACTTGTCCACGGATGCGACTATTACAGCGGACGACGCCTTGATCAACACGCGACCCGTCAACCTCCTGGCGGGCGCCGGAGAGGTGACCTCGGCCAACAACTTCATCCCGCGTTTCACCGATCCGGGCGGCTATTTCGTTGGCATCATCGTGGAATCAGACGGCGACACGAACCCGGCGAACAACACCTCCGCGGCTCTGCCTGTCACCGTTACCGCCAATCGTACTCCTTTCGACATTGCCGTGGCGGCAACCTCGGTCAACCCGACACCGGTCGCCGCGGGTTCCGCGATCCGACTGGAGTACCAGGTGACGAACACCTCGGGAACCAACGGCAGCTACACCCGTGACATCTACATCTCCACCGACGCCAACATCACCATTGACGACACCTTCGTGAATCGGCGAAGCTTCACCCTCAACGGCAACGACGCGAGCCTGACGTCCAGCAACAACCCGGTGCCGGCCGGCTTGGCACCCGGCAACTACTTCGTCGGAATCATTGTCGAGACCGTCGGGGACACCTCGCCCGGCGACAACAACTCAAACGGCCTGCCCCTGGCGGTGACCGCCGCCGCCGCGTTGGTGGATGCGGCGGCAGGGGCCGCTACGGCTATGGCAGATGTGGAGAGAGGGAAGTCAAGGAAGGATAAATCCGAGCCGGCCATTGCGTCGGAGCAGGCCAACTGAGGATCGGGCTCAGCGATTCGGGTTCCACGCTGGCTAGGCAGCCGGCGGCGAAGTCGGAAGCTGCGCTGTTCGAAAAGTACGGCCCGCCATGGCGTGCCCGCCTGCGGGGCCTGGTACAGGGAAGGGCGTGGGCCCTCCGTGCTACATCCCTGGGCGGACCATTGCGCGATCGAGCGCATCGAAATGCACCCTTCCGCACGCCTGGCTACGCGGCGATTGCTTTAACCCGGCTGGTGACAGACTTCTTGGTGTCCCCGGCCCATTCCATGCCGCGGTGATACATGTCCTGACCCTGCTCGGTCAGCTTCTTGGTCGTCTCGCTGACATGCTTGTAACCGTCTTTGCCCTTCGCCCGAATCATCTTGCGCGTTTTGGCGCCCGATTGCGGGGCGTACAGAAGCGACACGGCGGCTCCGGCGGCAACGCCCGCCAGCAACCATGCCATCGTTGTGAAAACCTTGTTCTTGGCCATCATTTCCTCCGTGTTTGGAAGCTCGCTCAGACTCATCGGCCATCAACCATCAGCCGCCCCTTATTTATTTAGACCGCCCCGGGGCCTGTTCCTGTTACATCTTTCTCCGATAGGCCCGGATCAACCCTTGCCCCCGGCGGCGAGCCTCGCGACGTGCAGGGCTTCAGGTTGGGTTGTAGCTGAATGGCCCGGATGTGGACCGCCTGGCTCTTCTCCGTACCGTTCCGAACCGGCGTGTGTTAGGCCCTGGTGCTGCTGGTTCTTGCCGCGCTGTGTGCGCAGGGCGAGAGCCTCGGACGTTGAGCGCGGGACTGGCTTCGCTGCGCACGGGCCAAGCCCTAACAGCCCGTAGTAGATGCGTGCCCTGGGTGGTGGTAGCGACGTCGGTCGCCCGGAGCCACCCGCACAGATCCGTACGTGCGCTTCAACTGAGGCGGCTTCTACCCCGGATGTGTGGCCGCAAACCGCACGTTCGGAAACGGATGGCAAGTACGAAGCTTCGGCAAGTAACGGTGCTCCGGCTCGTAGAAACGTCGCCAGCTCATTCGATGCTTCTGGCTTCGCCGCCGTAACGTTCGTAGCCAGTTTGGTCTGGGCGGTTAGGCTGCCGGTACCTTGCGCGTCCAAGAGCGGAGCCGCCCGGCGGTCGGGCCTAACCGATCGAAACCACGAGATGATCTATAGTGATTCTGAACTCGATTGGTCGGTGTAATCGAGACTGCCCCCGAAAGGTCTCCCTGAAAGCCCCCGAGGGGTCGTCCCCTGAAAGGTCGATCGAAAACTACGAGGCGTGCCATGTCGCGGCCTGCCGCCCACAACGCCAAGCGCCACCTCTACCGTCGTTGGAATGCCGGCGAGCCCAGCAGCAGCCCCGCAAGGTAGCGGACCTCGCGGTCGCCCAGCGGCGCCTGGGGATCGGGGCGCAATGCCAGTTGCTTGGTAACCGCCTTCTCGATGTTCGCTTGCGTCTTCTCCGAGAGCTGTGCGCGGACAAGCCGGTCGGCGAGCTGCCTCAGGACGTCCGAGACATCCTCGCCCGCCACCTCGTCAGGAATCTCGGCCTTCACGCCGGGCACCTCGCCGGTCGCCACGCCCAAGGCGAACTTCCAGCGATAGAGCAACGTCCCCGTGTTAAGCCACTCCTCTCCCACGTCGGGATAGCCCGTCGGCGGTTGGCACATATAGAGCGGCTCGCCCATGCGCTCCATCGCGAGGATCGCCATCGGCGTCGGCGTGAAGTCGCCATCCAGCGCGCGGACCGCGCCCGCAAACAGTTCAAGCGGCTTCTTCGTCTTGGCCTGGAACGACTCCGCCGACCAAAATTGCGGTGACTGGAAAATCGTCCGCAACATGGCGCGGATGTCCCCCTCGGTTCGCTTGTACGTATAGGCGACCTGGTCGACAAGCGCCGCGGGTGGCTCGTCGGCCACAAAGCGGCGCACCAGCTTGGTCGCGAGGAAGCGTGCCGTCGAAGGATGCGCCGCCAGCATGTCGAGTACCTGTTCGCCTTCGTCCATGCCCCCCTCGCGGATGCGGCGGCCAAGCACCGTCTTTTCGCCCGGCGCATGGGCGGGCGGCAGGAACACGAAGCCCGCATCCCCGAACACGGGCGGGCTCATTTGCCGGAACCGCCGGCGGCCCATCTGCGCCATCGCGCGGCTGCGGTCTCCGAGGAATGTCCAGCCCGTGAAGACCTTGGCGACATCGATCACGTCTTGCTGCGTGTAGCCGCCGTCGACGCCCAGCGTGTGCAGCTCCATCAACTCGCGCGCATAGTTCTCGTTGAGGCCGCGGTCGCGCCGCTTGCCGACGAACGAGTTGGGCGAGATGCTCTGGAAGTTGTCGAGATAGAAAAGCATCGCCGGCGCGTGGGCCGTCGCACCCAGCAGATCACGGAACGAGCCCAACGCGTGCGCGCGGATCACGTCCCGCTCATAGGCCGGTAGGAGGGCCGGCATGGGCCCTCCCTTGCGCGCGTACACATTGAAGTGATTCAGCCAGAAGTCGACCATCATCTCTTCGAGTTGGCGTTCGCTGTGAATCGCGCGCGTGAGCTTCGCGGCCTGCATCTGGGCCACAATCAACTGGGGCGGGTTGACGCCTTTGATCGTCCGAGCTCCATTGCGGCCACGCTCGGCTTCGAGGTAGATCGGCTCCGGCAGCCGTTGGATCGGGCGGAAGATCGGGTTGCCCATGCCGCGGCGTCCGTCCCCACGGCGCCTGCGTTCACGCGGTTCGCCCGGCGCGGCCTTGTCATCCGGGACCCCCACGTTTGAAGCATCAGAGAACGGGTCGGCCATCGTCCGTTCGCCGATCATTCGCTCCCCGGGCGGTTGCCCCTCCCGCGGCTGTTCGTCTCGCCGTTGCCGATCCCGCGGTTGACGCGGGCTGCGGAAGTCCCGCCGATCGATCAGCCCTTTCTCCACCAGCCGCTTGCGCAGCGCCGGATGCGGAAACAGCGCCGCCAACTCCTCGGTCGACAGGTGGATCGTTTCGAGCCGGCGCAGGCGCGCGTCAAGATCCGCGTCGTCGATGCTCGCCGGATCGAGCTGCTGCTCGATGAACCGCGCCACGCCGACGGCCCGCACCGCCTCGATGTCGCCAGGCCGCGCCCCGTACGTGATGCGGTTCAGCAGATGCACGAGCTTCTGATCCTCGGTAAGCGCGGACCGCTGGATGGCATCGTGCTTGATCGGCACCGGCGCGGCCCACGCCGCCGCGACGAGCCATACCCCTACGAGCGCCGCCGACACGACCGAGATGAATACTCTCGAACCGAGGCTCGTCGTCATAGGAGGCACTCCAGGGCTTTGCACTCGTCTCGACATGGGAAGGTACTCTGCTTAACCGAACCCCGCCGCGCCCGGAAAGTTGCTGCGGGTCCGACTCAATCCACCCGACCCCCAACTCGGAGCCGGGGGCGTCAGCCCGCGTTGAGATGCAACAACGGAAGCGACCTCCCCTTCCAGCATTCGGGCCACCAACATAGCGCGTAGCACGGATCTCGATCCGCGGCCTTGACTCCTCTCGCCACCACGAGCCCAGAAACCGAGCCGTGACCGTAAGGGAGCGGTCCGGCACGAACCGCCACGCCCCGCGAAAGCCCTAGAACCGAGACAGAGCTCGGAGTTCACAGCGGCCCCTCAATCCCCGGTCGGCCTTGCCCCGGCCGAGATCCTTTCTTTCTTCATGAATGCGATCAAATCGGCCAGCTCCTGCCGGGTCAACTCTTCCTCCAAACCCGACGGCATAATCGACACCGTACCCGGCCGCAACTCCTCGATCGCGTCCCGCACAACCCGAACCTGCTCGTCGGCGCCGGTAGCCAGCAGAATCGACTCCTCCGTCTCCTCGAGCGGCACGCCGTTATACGTGTCCCGCGCCGTCACCACCACGACCGGTTCGTAACTCCGCACAAAGGTCGCGCTGGGATACACCAGCGACTCCAGCAAGTCCCGCTCGCTGCGAATCTTGCCGACCCTCGTCAAATCCGGCCCGATGCGCCCGCCCAGATATCCCATGCGGTGGCACTCCGCGCAAGCCGCCTTCGAACTCTTGAAGACCTCCTTGCCCCGCCGCGGATCGCCCCCGCCGAGCGCCGCCGCCAACTCTTCCAGATGCGCCCTCTGCTCGGCCCGATCGACGTCAAGCGACGCCAGCAGCGCCTCGCCCTTCTCTTGGACGCTCGCGGGAAACTTTTCAAGCACGCTCTCCAGCGTATCGGCGCGCAGGTTCGCGAGGCTGCGCGCATCCTCGAGCGCCTTCGTCAACGCCGCACCCAGCGCTTCATCGCCGCCCTTCTCGAACGCCCCGAGCAGGGTCGGAAGCTCCAAGGGCCCGGCGGTCCGCACGCTGTCGGTGAGTGCGAGCCGTTGCCCATCGTCGAGTGGCGCGGCGGCCAAAGCCCGCGAAGCAGCCGACCGAACCGGCACCGGCTTCGCCGAGTCAACCTGCGCAACCAGGAAGTCAAACAACTCCTCCGAGACCGACGGCAGTGCCACCGCCGACGCCGCCACAGCGCCCGCCCTCACGTCCGCCGCAACGTCGGCCTTCTGTCCCACGCGTAATAGCGCTTTGTCCAGCCCAGCGTTGCGCTCCTCGCCCGTCGGCAGCGCCCGCGCCGTCGAAACCGCCGCACGCAGCAGCTCATCGTCGGCACCCGACATCACCGACGCCAACGCGGCCACCCAACTCGCCGGCGCTTCCTTCAACGCCGCCTTCGACATCGCACCGAGCGCGGTGATGCGCGCCGGCTTCGGCCCATCGCCGCGTACCGTCTCGGCCAGCAGCTTCTGAATCGCCGGATCGCCGGCAAAGCGCGCCAACTCGCGCTCCAGGTCCGCCTGTCCCTCATGTTTAGGTGCGTCATGTTTGGCTGCGCCGTGTTTGGCCGCCGCCAGCCGCCCGCGGAAGTACCCGGCCAGCGACCCGCCCCACTCGACGTGACGCCCCACGATCCAAACCGCCGTGTTTCGAAGCAGCGGGTCCGCCGACGACAGCAGCGGGATCACCGTCTCCGGCCCCACGCCGCCCGTGTCCATCTGGCCTTCCGGCCCCTCCATCTGATCAAGCGCCAGCATCGCCGCCCGCCGCACCCGGCTCGACGACGACTCCAGCCCCCGCCGCGTGGCCGCCGGATCGGCAATCTCGATCAGCGCGTAGGTCAGCGAATGCGTCAGGATCTGGTCCTCTGCCCGCTCCACAGCGTCGAGCAACGACGCCACCGTTCCGCCATCACCAATCCGCCCCAACGCCTCGGCGGCAGCGCGTTGCATCTGCGCCGACGAGTGACCCAACTGCCCTTCGAGCGCTGCCTTCGCCTCGGCATCCCGCCACACACTCGCCGAATGCGTCGCCGCGTGCCGCACCGACTCTTCGGGGTCCGCCAGCGCCACCCGCACCGCCTCGCGCGCCTCCGGGCCGGGAATCCGCGTCAGCGCCCACACCGCATTACGCCGCGCCGCCAGCGAGCGCTTTTCGCGCCCCTCCTGCGACAATATTTCTCTCAGAACACCCAGCGCGTCGCCGCCCCTCTTCGCCAACTCATGAATCGCCCGCTCGCGCACTACTGGACGCCAATCATCCAGCCGCCCCGCCAACTCCGCCGCCGTCGCCCCCCGCCAATCGAGCAGCAACCCGCGCGCATCCTCCACCGCCGTCGCCCCGCGCCGCTTTACGCGGTAGATCGCCCCGTGCACCTCCGGCTGCGAGAGCACCGAGCTCGGACAGCACAGCACGTACCACGCCCCCGTATCCACCACCAGCAAACTGCCGTCGGCATCTTCCATCACGTCCGTCGGATGGAAGTCCAGCCGCGTCGACGTGACAAAGTCCGACACCTCCGGCTCGAACGTCGCCCCCTTCGGCGTCAGCTCCACGCGAATCACCTTATTCAAATTGAACAGCGTCGCGAACAGATTCCCCTGGTAGCCCGCGCCGAGAGCATCCGTCGAATAGTAGTCCAGCCCCACCGGCACCGCAGGGCCCAACTGCACTAGCGCCGGCAGCAACCCGCCCGTCTGCGGATGCGAATCCGTCACGCCGTGCACCTTGCCGTAGACGCCGCCGTAGACCGCGTGCAGCAGCCCGTCCCGCCGCCCCAGCGCCGGCTGCTCGATAAACGTCGACGTAATAAACCGCTCCCCTTCCGGCGTGAACGCGACTTCGACGGGGTTATCCATGCCGCCGGCCATCACCGATTCGATCAGCCCGCCCTCGGGACGCCGCCGAAAGATGTGCGACGCCTTCGTCACCAACGGCTTTCGCCCCGGACGCTCGTAGGTCTGCTCCGCGAACGCCCCCTTGGCCCAATAGATCCACCCATCGGGACCGAGGTACGGCCCGTGCAGGTCGTTGGCGCAGTTCGTGAGCGTCTTGCCGTCGAACCACTCTTCGCGGTGGTCGGCGACGCCGTCGTCGTCGGTATCGGTGAGCTTCCAGATGTGAGGCGGCGCGGCGACGTAGAGCGAGCCGTCGTACCACAGCACCCCTTCGGGGAACATCATCTTGTCGGCGAACACGGTACGCCGGTCGTAGCGCCCGTCGCCGTCGGCGTCTTCGAGCCGCAGAATGCTGTGCGGCCGTTCCTTGAGCTGCTTCTTGACGTGGTCGTTCGAGCCCGACGACTCGGCCACATACAGCCGCCCCTCCTCGTCCATATCGACGACGATCGGACGCTCAGTCAACGGCGGCCCGGCGGCCAACTCGATCTCGAACCCCGCCGGCACCGTGATGCCCGGGAACGCCGACCCGCCAGGACCATCCGGCAGCCACACCACCGCGGCCCCGACCAGCAGCACGCCACCCAGCCCCGCCGCAACCAGCAACGCAGATCCCCGCCCCTCACGCCGTCTTTCAAGTGTCTTCGTCATGACTAACTCCTGCCCGCGGCATCAGTATACAAGCATCCCGGCCCGCCGAAGCCAGGTAGTGTCCTAATCCGTTGGGACACTACCAGTGGCCAAACCTCGGGTTGCAGTAGAATGATGGTCGCAAGGCCTGGGACCGGTCACGAACCTGTCGTAGGCCGTTGTCTTTTCCTCCGCCGGCCTTTTTGCGCTTGCAAGACGGCCCTGCCGGTTAGCCTCACCGGCTTTCTGATCGAATCGAAGGGTTCCCTCGTCGTGCGCTCTGCGTCCGGCTGATCGCAAGGTGGGCGCTGTCTCCGAAACCGTCCCTTTCGACAAAGATCCGCACCACCGTGACCATGGCGACGCAGGCACAAAGAGCGCGAACGTTCTCTTCGCAAGAGCTGCGAGAGCGCGTCCGCGAGTTTATCTCCCGATGCCGCGAACCGTTCGTCGTCGAGACCGGCGAGAAGCCCATCGCGCTCAGCGAAGGACACTACGCCGTCGAACCCCACGCGAAGGGCTGCGTGCTTCAGGCTTGGGGCGATAGCGGCAACATCGTTCGGCGCATCGTCGGCATCGAGCGCGAGCAGAAAGCCCGGCTCGATCTGCTCGCCAAGACCTTCGGACGCGGCGAGGTGAAGCTTGCGCTCATCGACCGCGCGCGACACGGCGACCGGCTCGACCGCCAGGCCGCGCACGTGCAGTTCCGGGAATCGCTGCGGCGGATGTTGGAGCGCCAGTACCCGGACTGGTCGATCAGCCACCTGACTACTGCCCCAGATCTCGAGAACTCGCTCTCGCCCGTCTACGCCCGGGCGGCGCTCGGCTTGGGACATGAGGCCTGGGCGGTGATCGGTGGTTCGGCCGACCTCGACAGCGCCACGTGCGACCAGATTCTGACCTTCGGCCTGATCTGGTTCGACTATCTACGCCGGCACGAGCAGAGGCGCGTCTTGCGCGGCCTGAAGGTGTTCCTGCCGCGGTCACGGACCCAGGTCACGGCCAACCGACTCGCCTTTCTCAACCGGGCGGCGTTCCACTTCGAGCTGTACGACTTCGACGCGGCGGGGCGTGTTCGCCGGATCGACGAGCGCGACTACGGCAATCTCGCGACCGAGCTGAGTCCGTGTCTGCCGGCGTCGGTGCCCGAGGAGCCGGTGGCGGCCTGGGTGCAACAGCTTACGGCTCTGCCCGGGGTCGAAGGGTTGCCGCGCGCCGATGGCTTGTTGTCGCTACGCGTGCGGGGTATTCAGTTCGCGATCGCGGGCCGTGGCGTGATGACCTCCGGACTCGAGAGACAATTGCCCGTGGGACCGGAGAGCTTCGATCGCGTAATGACATTGGCGCGCGAGCTGGCCCGGCTGCGCTCGCCCGCCGCCGCCGACACCTTGAACCCGCTCTACCGGCGTTATCCCGAGAGCTGGCTCGAATCACAAGTGCGCAGCGACTTGCGCATACTCGACAGCACCCTGCTGCCCGAGCCTGTCTACACTCAGGTTCCGACAGTCGCCGGACCGGACCGCGGGATCATCGACCTGCTGGCATGCACCCGCGAGGGCAGGCTGGCGGTGCTCGAACTCAAAGCCGCGGAGGACATCCATCTCCCGCTGCAGGGGCTCGACTATTGGATGCGGGTAAAGTGGCACCTCGACCGCGAGGAGTTCATCCGACGGGGGTACTTCCCCGGGGTCGAAGTGTCGTCACAGCCGCCGCGGTTGGTCTTGGTTTCGCCGGCGTTTGACTTCCATCCCACGACGGAGATGATTCTCCATTACCTGTCGCCCGAGGTTGAAGTCGAGAGGGTGGGAGTGAGCGCCGAGTGGCGCTCGGAGTTGAAAGTGGTGTTCCGTAAGCGCGGCGCGGGACGGATCGCCTGAAGGGGTTCGGGCCACAGCTGTTCTCCTTGGACCCCTTCAGGGCGAAAGGCCGCGGATCTCAAAACCGAGATCCGCGCTACGGGCCGAGGAGGATCGTCGCGTGGCGGCACCCCAGCTACAAACGCAGGTGCCGGGACACCGAGTGCAGCGTAACCGTCACATCTAGTTCCCGCCCGTCGCGAATGATCTTCAACCGCAAGGTGTCGCCGCCTTGCTTGAGTGACATCGCCTGGCTCAATACGCGCTTGTGGGTGACCTTGCGGCCGTCGGCTTCGATGATGAAATCTCCGCCCCAAGGGATGCGGTAGTTCCCCACTGCGATCTCCCGTCGCGCTCCCTGCAAGTCCGCCTCCGCCGAAGCCGTGCCGCCGTGGACGCTGAGGATCAGCAGGCCGCTCGCCGGTAGCTCCAGCGCCCGCGCCAGGCGGGTGGGAATGAAGGCCGTCTCGATTCCCGGATGCTCGGGGCGGTGCGCCGTGCCATCGGAGAGAACGTAGCGCAACAAAGGCTTCGCTCGGCTGATCGGCATGGCAAAGCCGATGCCGATGTTCGAGCCGGGTCCGAAGATCGCCGTGTTGACGCCGATCACATTGCCGCTGCTGTCGAGCAGTGGTCCGCCGCTGTTGCCGGGATTGATGGCGGCGTCGGTTTGAATCATGTCTTCGAGCAGGCTTTCGTTGTCGCGAATGGTGCGGCCCAACGAGCTGATCACGCCGGTGGTCAGGGTCCCGTCGAGTCCAAACGGATTGCCGATCGCGAGTACCTTCTGGCCGACCTTCAAATACTCGGAATCACCGAGCGTCAGGTGCGGAAGCTCTCTGTCGGCTTTGATCTGGATGAGAGCCAAGTCGTTGGCCTCGTCAACCGCCAGCACGTCCGCCGGATATCGCCTCTCGTCGTCGAGCAAGGTGACTTCTATTTGCGGCGCGTTGCCGCCGATCATATGGTGGTTGGTGAGGATGCGCCCTTCCGCGTCGATGATGAATCCCGACCCGGATTCCTTCCGCGGATAGACGTCAAAGAACCAGTCGCGGCTGAGAACGGTACTGGTGATGTTGACGGTGGCGGCCGAAGCGCGGTTGTAGATCTCGATGTTCGACTGCTCGTCCGGGGTCAGGCCGGCCGATTGCGCCTCGGTCCAGAAGGGATCGGACGGCGGCAACGGCGCGCCGGCGGGCCGGTGCCAGCGGGGCGACGTGGTCCACGCAACGAACGCCGCTGTCAGCAACGCCGCCAGCCAAAAAGGTCGCCAGGTGGTTCGATTCCTCACGCCGCTGCCTTAAACTTCTCGTAGGCGTCTCGTACCTGCTGGGCCGTTTCTTCGTATGTGCCCGCTGTGTCGATGACGTAGTTGGCGTAGCGCTGTTTCTTCTCTAGCGGCATCTGGCGGTCGAGCCGCGCCCGGGCTTCCTGCTCGGTGGCCCCGCTGCGTTCGCGGAAGCGTGCTATCTGCATCTCCGGCGGACAGACCGTCAAGATCAGCCGATCGTAATTCTTGTAGCTGCCACTCTCGATCATGATGGCGGCTTCGACAACCGCGATGCCCTGCGGGTCGTTCCGCGCCGTCTGCTCGAAGAACTCCTCCTGCCGCCGGAAGACACAAGGGTGAACGAATGAGTTCAGCACCTTCAACCGCTCCGGGTTGGGAAAGACCAGCGCTCCTAAAGCTTTGCGGTCAATCTCTCCGTCGTCTTTGACAATCCTGCGGCCGAATTCGGTAACGACCTGGTTGTAGCACTCGCTGCCCGACCTCAGCGCTTCGTGTCCGAGCCGATCGGCATGGATCACGTGGCATCCGAGATCTTCCAGTAGCTGGGCGACGTGGCTCTTGCCGCTTGCGAGGCCGCCGGTGAGTCCGATCTTGAGCATCAACTTCTCATTTTACAGGTGCTGCTTCAGAGGCTGACTCGTCGGTAGCGGGTCGGGGGTGAACGTTGCCCTTGCCTACGCCCGCCGCCGCCGGGCTACGTCGACGGTGTTCACCATCAACATAGCAATCGTCAGCGGGCCGACCCCTCCAGGCACTGGCGTGTAGGCGCCGGCCACCTCAGCGACGTCTTTGGGATGCACGTCGCCGACCAGCACCGAACCCTTCTCCCGAAACTGGGCGAGCTTCTTCGGCAGGCCCGCGCAGATTCTTTCCACCTCGGCGGCCTCGCTGAGGCGGTTGATGCCGACATCCAGCACGGTCGCGCCGGGACGGATGAAATCCCGCGTGACCATCGCCGGACGTCCGATCGCCGCCACCAGGATGTCGGCCTCGCGCGCGACAGCAGGCAGGTCTTCGGTCTTGGAGTGGCACACCGTCACCGTGGCGTTCTCGTGCAACAGCAGCAGCGCGGCGGGTTTGCCGACGATGTCGCTGCGGCCGACGATGACTGCGCGCTTGCCGGCGATGGGGATCTCGCTGCGCCGCAGGATCTCGATCAGCCCGGCGGGCGTACAGGGGACCGGCCCCGGCCTCTTCGTCACCAGCGCCCCCATGTTGAAGGGGTGAAAGCCGTCGACGTCTTTCTCGGGCGCAACTTCGAGCAGGACGCGCGCCGCATCGACTTGCGGCGGCAGCGGCAACTGCACCAGGATGCCGTCGATGTCATCCCGCGCGTTGAGCCCGCCGATCAGTTCGAGCAGTTCCGCGGTGGTTGCGCTTGCGGGGGGCGTGATCGATTCGCTGTGAACGCCGACCTTCTCGCAGGCCCTAATCTTGTTTCGCACGTAGATCTGCGAAGCGGGGTTGTCACCCACCAGCACGGCGGCTAGGCCGGGCCGTACGCCGCAGGCGCTCAGCGAGGCGACGTTCCGCTCGACCTCCACGAGGATTTCATCACGAATGCGATTGCCATTGAGGACACGAGCAGCCAAGCAGTTTCTCCGGTAGGGACGTGCGAGAGGGGCATGATAACACGAGCGTTGGCGACTCCCCCCACCAGACCTGGTGCTCCCGACAGCAAAGCCCGTGGACGTTCCACCTCTACTTGGCGGCGATGTACTTGCGGTTGATCCGAAACGCAGCTGCGCTCAGCCCGAGCAACAACAGTCCTAAAAGCATCAAGGCGATCGGCCAACCAACGACGTCGGAAAAGTGCTCAGCAGTGTAATAGCCGACGTAGGCCAGAATAGCCACCGTGCCAACAAACAGCAACGTGCGACTCTTTACCCAGGTGCTCAGAAACACCACACCGCAAGCGGCGCCCAAAAAGAGCCGATCTCCACGACCGAGTGCTGGAGGAGCGAAAACAATCCCGATAACATCGCGGTCGAACTCACGAAGTACCAGAAAGGCGTGATCGCCGACGTGAGGCGTTCGGTCGATCGAGTAGGTGGCCAGCAGAACCGAGAGCCCCAGTGTGACAAAGATCAAGTCTTCATCCAGCAACGTGCGACTCTTTACCCAGGTGCTCAGAAACACCACACCGCAAGCGGCGCCCAAAAAGAGGATCTCCACGACCGAGTGCTGGAGGAGCGAAAACAATCCCGATAACATCGCGGTCGAACTCACGAAGTACCAGAAAGGCGTGATCGCCGCGTGAGGCGTTCGGTCGATCGAGTAGGTGGCCAGCAGAACCGAGAGCCCCAGTGTGACAAAGATCAAGTCTTCATCCAGATCGACGAGGTCCATGGCGGTTCCGTACAGCCACACCGCGAAAAAGAGAGTCATGAAGAGCAGAACGGTGCGTCGTGTTTTGAGAAAAATCAGAGTCTGCTGGATCAACAAGGCGCCCGAGGTCAGCAGGAACGCGTGGCGCTCGTCGCCACCCGTGGAGAACTCGTCGAGGGCTACCAGAATGCCCGTGGGCTGCATCAGCGCCGCCAACAGGAAAAGCGGGGTCGCCGCCTTTTCAAAGCGTTCGTCGGCAAGGGCAACAAGGGCCATGACGAATGCCGCGAAGTGGGGTATCCATTTGACTCAGGTGACCACAACATACTGTGGTTGGCCATTGGCGGCCCCCGGAAAGGCTTGCCGATAGCACCACGTTTCCAAGCCTGCGATGGCCATGGCGCGTGCGTAATCCTTGATCGGCCCGAAACGCAGCCTCGTGGCCCAATTGCCTGCAGACCGGCGTCTGGCGCCCCAGGGTGCATTCTGGGTGCAGTGTGCTGGCGTCCATGGATCGACCAAACCACAACGCCTAGGGGCTACCTGAGTCAAGTGGATACCCCATTTGCCGCGATACCGGAACCGAGCGTGACGGTGATTCTGGCGATCGAATTCATCTCCTCCCACTGCATCTCGATGAAGACGCCCAGCCCAGCGAGTACGAAGATGCCGCCTAGGTAACCTAAGAGGCGCGTCAGGGTCGACGATTGCGAATCGGAAGCCTCCTCCGAGGAAGGCAATTCCGCCAGTACTTCAGCGGTCGTCAGGTCGTGGGCGCGTGCGAGGTCCGCAATTTGCTTGAGCGCTTGTTCTTTCGTGGACATGGTGGCCTACTGATCAGGCGGAGTGACAATCCAGCCCAGAAACTGAACCTCACGCGAGTCGAAGTTATCGCCCGGCGGCACCGCCACCACGGCGCCGTCCTTTGAGATCGCGAGGTCGCGGCGGCTCCGACGGTAGAACACACCGACCAGAAAGCCTCGGCTCGGGCTGGGCTTGAGAAGCTCATAGCCGTCGGGCGCAAAGTGGCGTGAGTCGATAACTTGGTCGCTGAACTCGGGAACTTCAACGACGCCACCGGCCTCGGCAGGCACGGCAGGCTCGGGCAGCGACAGCCTGATTTCCCGAACATTGCCGCTCAAGTGCTCGTACAAAAACAACCGGGGTCGAGAAACCCATTTTTCGGGCTCGGTCATGAACGCCCGAACGCGGAGCCTGCCGTCGGAGTCGATCTCTATTTCATGACTCCAGCGAGACTGCGGATGGGAGGAGTAGTCGGTGTGTTTCTGCACGAACAGAAAATCGTACTGCGGGGGATCCACCAGCAGTCGTGGAATGTACGTCGCGAGCAGAAAGAAGACAACTACTACGACCGGCAACAGGATGCCGATGACAAGTGTGGTATTCTCACGAAGCAACTTTCCGATTGCCATATTGCCGCTCCCCGTCGAACAACAGCCCTCGTTACTATCTCACGCTCGGGGCCGCGAACAAAGGCCTTCGCAGTTTATTTGGCGACACCCAACGGTGCCGCCGAGAGGACAGTCTTGGCCTCGCGGGCTTCGGACGTCGCGGTTAGTAGTACCGCTGTCAATGCGCCCAGATAGCACAGCCCGCCGAGCAGCACCGTCTGCGCTAGTCCCACATGGATCGCGAGGAAGATCGCGCCGACCGAGCCGAGCACACTCGCCGCGGCGTTAACCGCCCAAGCCCAGCAGACGGCCTGCGAGTACTGGCGCTCGAGGCGTACCAGGCCGGACGGGAAAGGCATCCCCATCAGAAACCCAATCGGGGCCAATAGCAGAACGACCAGGGCCAGCTTGGCCACCAGCGGAAGTGACAGTGAGGCGTCGAGCAGCGCCGGGGTGACGGTGATCAGGATGGCCGCCAGCACGGCGACCGAGAGCAGCAAGGCCATCAGACGGCGGTCGTGCCGCCCACCACCCTGCGGCTCAGGTAGCTGCCCGAGCCGCTCGAGAGTAGCAGCGAGAAGATCACGACCGTGAGCGCGTAGGTCGGCTGTCCCAAATACAGGGCGATCCGCTGCACGAAAGCGATCTCCACCAGAATGAACCCCAACCCGATCGAGACGAAGTAGAGCAGGTGGAACCACATCGGGCGCTCGCGGGGAATCTGCTGTTTGAGGACCAGCGCCGGAAGCACGAGAATCACGGTCATGCCCAGTACGGCCAAGCCCAGCGAGACAAACAGCAGCATCACACCGAGATTAATCTTCGTGTCGGCGGTGAAGGGCGAGGCGAGCATGTCCCAGATGCGGCTCGTGCGCCAGGTGTAAAAGAAGAACGGACGGTCGTCGCTGACGGGCGAAATGTCGTAGGGGTAAAGGGCCGCGAAGGCGACCGGGTCGTCGCTATGGAGTAAGTCGCTGAAGGGGTTGGCGATCGGCTGGTCGGGCAGGTAGACCGTGCCGAGGCCATACTGCTCGATCGTTTGGCGGACATTGGCGAGCTCCTCCTCGGTGAAGGGGGTTCGCTTGATGAGCACCGTGTCTTTCGCGCCCCATTCGCTCAGCGCATCGACGTCTTCCCGCGCGATGACGAAGTGCTTGTGCGGCTCCTGGACGTCCAACTGCTCGAGCGCCGCGAGTCCTAGTGAGACGATGCGCAGCGACTCCCGCGGCTCGGTGAACTCCCAGCGCGTGATGGCCACGAGACCGTCGTCGCTGAGGTGCTGTAGATAGTCGCGGAAGGCCTCCTGGGTGTAGAGATGGTTTTCGGCCAGGGCGAAAGCGCCGCTGGCGGTCGAAGCCCAGCTATCGACCAGCGTCATCTGAATCACATCGAACGACTCGTCGACACGGCGGATGTAGCTGCGCCCGTCCTCGACCGCGACGACGGGGCGCAGATAGAGACCCTCTGGGGCGCGCTCCAGTCGCGCGCGATGATGAGGGTTGATCTCGACGGCGGTGATGTCGCTGCTGCCGGTGACCAGGCGTAGCGCTCCATCATCACGTCGCGCGCGATGATGGGGTTGATCTCGACGGCGGTGATGTCGCTGCTGCCGGTGACCAGCGCGCGGCATACGTCGGGGCCTCCGCCGGCGCCGATGACGAGTGTCTTGCCGCCCGGGCGAACAGCGTAGGGCAGACCAGGGCCGATCGAGAGCAGGCGCTTCCGCTCTTCGGCGGACATCGTGGCCGGATCACATTGGGCGATCTCGGTACCCGCGTCGGAATCGATCAGAATCAAGGGCTTGCCGGTGTCACTCGCCGGCCCGACGCTGATGCGTGAGAACGAGTTCCACTGAGAGTACTCTTCACCCTGGATGCGCGCGCCCTTGGCGTACTTGACGTCGATGATGTGGCTCTCGCGATTTCCGATCACAACCAGCACCAGCACGGCGGCCACCCCGACGGAAATCTTGACGCGGCGGCCCGAGGCGGGGTCAAGGCTGTGCCAAAGCGCACCGGCCAAGGCGAAGAATGCCCCCGCCATCACGACCGTGCCGGGACCGCCCGCCCAGTCGAGAAATGGGACGAGCAACAGGCAACCCGCCCAGTGCCGCGCCCATTGCAAGTCGTAGAAATACACCCGCGAAACCTGTTTGACGGTTTACGGCGTCGAAATCGCCAGCGAGACGACGACCCCCGAGATCAGAAACGGGAAAGCACAGACGATGTAGACGGTGGCCAACTGCAGGGCGTTTTGCCAGGAGACGTCGAAGTACAGCGGACGGTTGAGCACGATCAGCAGAGCCAGGACCACGACCAGAGCGTTCATCGTGCAGAATCGGCCCAGCCGCGACCAGGTCGACTCCTTTTTGGTCGCCGCGGGCATATAGTAGGCCAGTACGCCCCCCGCGCCCAGACCGAACAGTGCGACCGAGATGGCGACGAAGGCGAAGTGGTAGAACAGCACTACTGAAAAGATTCGTGTGAGCGAAAGCTCCAGCAGCAAGGTAGCGAGCGTGCAAAGGGCCACCGCCAGGCAGAGGCGAAGAGGCGCAGTGGGGGGTTGTTCGTCCATAAGGTCGTTTCCTTCGGGAACAAGAGGAGCCCTTGGGGGAGCCCGCCTTACTAGTAGAGTAAACGCCGTGAACGCCGGTATAAATAGGGCAAACACCTCAGCGTTTCTCGGCGCTTTACCCGTAGGCCCAGTGTTAGGTATCCCGCATGTCTTCCCTTCCCTCCTATATCGTCGGAAGAGTTGGGTTTATTGTGCGGTGGAAGGTGTGTGGGTTGGAGATTGGTGTTTCTTCATCGAGTCGGGTCGGCTCAAGACAAGCCAAAAGCTGAGGATGAGCAGTGAAATGATCGCAGGCGAGTAGGGCCACAAGGGAAACAGGAAAAGCAACAACGCCGAAGGAATCATCGTGGCGCGAGAGCGGCCGGCCATGGCCACCACGATGGGGATGAGCAGGCAAACACCGTCGTACCAGGCGACATGGAAGCCGCACAGCATCGAGCCGACGAGTGCCGCGCAAAACGCCTCGGCCAGCGGCAGGCGCCTCGCCGCCCACACAGTGAACCCCGCAGCCGCGGCCGCTAGAGGGTAATACAATGCCGGAAGTCCGGCCGCATACGACAGCGAGCGAAGGCCGATCATGGTCTTGGCGGGCTCGTACTGGACCGTGAACTTGGGAATGTTTCGCAGTAGGTCCAGGTACTGCTCTACCGAACTCAGCAAGGCGGAGGCCGCTGCCAGCGCCGCTCCTCCGGCGCAGAGCCACCCGAGCGCACGAAACTCCTTCTTGACCAGCAACATCGCGGGTAGGAGGACGACGAGATTGAACTTGTAGAGGCAGAGTGACAACACGAGACCGGCGGCAAGCGGTTTGTCATCCAACAGCAGCAGTAAGCCCACCGTCAACAACAGCGCCAGACCCGCGGAATCCTGGCCCGTCATGATGCCCATCATCGCCGGGTAAAACAGCCCGAACCCGACCATCAGCTCGATCGGAAAACGAAAGCGCCGCCACATCAGATAGATCGCCAGCAAATACGCAATGAACTGAATCGCTGCCCACACCGTAAACGCCTCCCAAAAGGGCAGCCATGTTACGGCCCGCAGTAGCAGCGAGAAGACGGCCGGCCTCACGTAACCCGGGTAGTAATCCACGCCGAGCGGCCCGAGCTGCCGCGTTCCATAGTCGTATGACACCGCCCGGTCGTAAAGAGACTCCAGCGGCACGTTGCCGGCGATGTAGAACCCTGGGAAGTCCCAACCGGCTTGCTCGCTGGAGATCCCCAGCCAGAGCCATCCACCGCAGCAGACAGCGAACGCCGTCAAACTCAAGATCAGGATGGCGCGGTCCATCGGGCGCGGCGAGCTTGCGGCCGGACGATGGGCCTGCCCTGGCGCGGGAGACTTCATGGTCAGCTAGGGGCGTATCGCCTCACGCCCAGTCCGATGCGATTCTCAAGGGGGGGGCGTCCTAGCGGTTCTCAGGAAGGACTTCCAGCTCGAAGATCACACCACGCTCCCAATTGAGCTTAGCGGTGAGGTCGAGGTCGACCTCGGCCAACTTCCTCTGATGAAGCTGCCCGCTCGGTGTGACGTAATGGAAAGTGTCGCCGTTGAGCCAATGCCGCTGCGAGATCACGACGCTCTCGTTCTTGAAAGCAATGAGGTAAAGCCCATCTCCGGTGGCCCCATCGGCGACTTCGCCGCCGCGAATCATCTCGATCGACTCAACGCCGGGCTCGGCCGGCGGCTCACCGCTTGCGGTCGGCGCCGGCTCCTCCGGCCTGACTTCGTAGAGCTTCGACTCGATGGGCACCGCCGGCTGGGTTGCGGCAGGGGCCGCCGGGGTGCGTTGGTAGCTCGTCTGGGAATGAGTCGACGTTTCGTGGCTTACCACGACGATGCGTTGCTCCGTGTACCCGCCGTAGGGGCCGTAGCCAAGAGGCACGAACACCACGGGGAAGTGCGGTAACAACCCGGTTCGGAAACGATTCTGTCCCTGGTGGCCAGGCAGTCCGTGCCCGCTGATGCGCGCGGTCCGCCTCCCCCCCTCGGTGGGCTCCAAAGGTGGAATCGAGTTGCCTAGGGGCGGGATTCCTACCGCCCGCGGGACCGTGATCAGTCGTGGGCGGATGGGTCCTCCGACTTGCGCCCGGTGTTGCGCGCTGCCTGGCGCGGGGCCCCCGTTGGCGTCATGGTTAAACCCAGCCGGAAACGGCACCGGTGAGGGAACGGCTTGAGCGGCCCCTGAGCCCGTGCTTGTTCTGCCCATGTACCCGCGCGGATGCAGACGCGCCGCCGCTGCCGCACCGGTCGTTGGTGCAGCAGCGATGCCCGGCGGGCGGGCTGCGGACCCCGCGCCGGCGCGCGCCATGCCGCTCACGCGGCCTGGTGTAGCTGCGAGACTGCCGCCGCTTCGAATACCGCCCCCACCGGTCGAATCACTCCCAATGCGAACCTGCGCACTCGCCGATTCGACGACGAAGGCCGCGACCGCCGCGGCACACAGCATCCTGGAAATACGGCTTGTCTGCACGAAGTCCCCCCTCCTCAACAGCGTACCGCTGAACGGCCCCCCGCACAATATATTTTTCGGCCCACCGGCCGGGCCATCGAGGCCCATTTCGCCTGCTGCCGCAAGCGACGTCTCTGTCGCTTGCGGGGCGCAGACGACATGATAGAGTGAACTCCATGTCGCGGCGTTTCGACGTGGTCGGAGTCGGTCTCAACGCCACCGACACGGTGCTGCTGGTGTCTCGGTTCCCTGGGCTGGGTGGGAAGGCGCCGTTCGAGAAGGAGGTCCTCAGCCCGGGCGGCCAGGTCGCAAGCGCCTTGGCGGCGTGTCAGAAACTGGGGCTGCGCACGAAGTACATCGGCTCGGTCGGCGACGACGAACGTGGCCGCATCCAGATGGAGAGTCTGGCCGGCTCGGGCATCGACATCGAGCATGTGCAGACGCGAGAAAACTGTCCCAATCAGTCGGCCTATATCATCGTCGATCAAGAGACGGGGGAGCGAACGATTTTCTGGCAACGTCCCGAGTGTTTGCGCATTGACCCCGAGCAGATTACCGAGGACCAGATCGTGTGCGGCCGGTTGCTGCACATCGACGGACACGACACACCTGCCGTCGAGCGGGCCGCCCGCATCGCCCGCGACGCCGGCATTCCGGTCACAGTCGATGTCGACACCATCTACGAAGGCTTCGACCGCGTGTTGCCGCATGTGGACTACCTGATTGCGTCCGCCGAGTTCCCCGGCCGCTGGACCGGCGAGAATGACCCATGTCGTGCGCTCGAAAACATCCAGCGCGAGTACGGGATGAAGGTCGCCGCCATGACGCTAGGCCAAAACGGCGCGCTGGCACTCGCCGGCGGCCGGTTCCACTATGCACCGGGCTTCGTCGTCTCGTGCGTGGATACGACCGGCGCGGGCGACATCTTTCACGGTGCGTTCTGCTACGGCGTGCTTGCTGGCTGGCCCCTCGACCGGATTCTCGAAGTCTCAAACGCGCTGGCGGCGCTGAACTGCCGGGCGCTTGGCGCGCAAGGCGGGATCGCCAGGCTGGACGAAGCCGAGAGCCTCATCGCCGCCGGCGACCGCCGCGAGGCGCCGGCGTTCGCCACGCAGGTCTCCCGGGTTTGAGCCGCTATGTTTCCCCTTCGCGACGACGCTCCCCGGCTCAGCTACCCGGCGGTCACGCTCGTGCTGGTGCTGCTCAACGTCGCGGTCTTTCTTTACCAGGTGTATCTGGGCATGGTGTCGCCGCGCGCCCAGATGGCCTTTGTCGAGGTATTTGGGGCGATTCCGCTGCGGGCCGAATACGCGTTGGCGGGCAAGTACCCAATGGTGGAGGGACTGGCGCCCGTATTCACATCGATTTTTCTGCACGGCGGCTGGCTGCATTTGATCGGGAACATGTGGTTCCTGTGGATCTTCGGAGACAACGTCGAGGATGAGTTGGGGCGCTTCCCTTACCTCTTGTTCTACGTCGCTTGCGGGATGCTGGCCTCGGTGGCTCACGTGGTGGCGAACCCGCAATCGACGATTCCCGCCGTGGGCGCCAGCGGAGCGATTGCGGGCGTGATGGGAGCGTACATGGTTCGCTTCCCCACTGCGCGCATCGTGACGCTCGTTCCGATCTTTTTCTTCTTTACGACGATCGAGCTTCCGGCCGTGGTGATCCTGGTGTATTGGTTTGCGATTCAGTTCTTCAGCGGTGCCGCCTCGTTTGGCGGGGAGGCGTCGGGAGGCGTGGCGTGGTGGGCGCACGTGGGCGGCTTCGTGGCGGGCGCGGTGCTGATCTGGTCGCGGCCGAAACGACGCCGCTACCGCCGGGTGTATTCCTACTGATGCCGACCGTCACCCTGTATACGAGATCGGCCTGCGGGCTTTGCGACGAGGTCCATGAGCAGCTCGCGGCGCTGCAACGCGAACACGATTTCGAGTTTCGGGCGGTGGATATCGATGGCAATCCCGAGCTTCGCGAGCGCTACACCAACGATGTTCCGGTGGTGATGATCGATGGCCGGGAGGCCTGCCGGCACCGGCTCGACAGTAAGGCCCTGGTGCGGCTCCTCACGAGCGGGGGAGGCGAGTGAGCGACCAACGGCCCATCGACATCGTAGCCTTCGCCGCCCATCCCGACGATGTAGAGCAGACCTGCGGGGGTACGCTGATTCGGATGGCCGAAAAGGGCTACCGCACCGCCGTCGTCGACATGACCGCGGGCGAGATGGGAACCCGCGGCACGCCTGAGCAGCGTGCCGCCGAGGCGGAAGCGGCGGCCCGGGAGATGCTGCTCAGCGAGCGTCACAATCTTCATCTGCCCGACGCGCGGCTCGAGAATACTTTGGAGGCGCGGCTCGAGGTTGCGCGCAAGATCCGAGAGCTGCGGCCGAGGGTCGTCATCCTGCCATACGGCCAAGCCCGCCACCCGGACCACTACCGCGCATCAGAGTTGGGTTCGGAGGCCTGCTTCCTGGCCGGGCTCGCCAAGCTTCCAGTCGAGGGCCGGCCGCACCGTCCGAAGAAGATTCTTTACGCCTCGTTGTACGCGGACGTGAAGCCGAGCTTCGTGGTGGACATCAGCGCGCAGTTCGAACGGCGCCTGAGGGCGCTGCTTTGTTACCGCACGCAGTATGAGCGGCAGCCGACCGCCGCCGGCTTGTTTCCGGACGAAGAAGAGATTGCGGAACGTGTTCGCGGGGTGGGCCGCCAGTATGGGTTGTTGATCCACGCGCGTTACGGGGAGCCGTTTGTCGTGCGCGAGACGATGCGGGTGGATGATGTTGTGACGATGGGCGTGCCGAGTGTTTAGCTTTGTGAGGCAGAGTTGCCGGTAGGGACGTAAGCGGTGGTTCGAGGGCCTGAGTCCCGAGGAATCGGGACTCGGCAACCCTAGCAGCCCGTGGCGGAAGTTCGAAGCTTCCCTTCGGGGATTGCCACCCTTTTTCGCGCGTCCACGGAATCAACAGCTTGCCGCTATCTTTCGCGCGCGAAAAAGGGCTGGCTGTCCCCAGAGCACACATTTACCACGGGCTGCAAGCCTAGGGGTGTACAGTCTCATGACATCGTAGACACTTTCGGAACGTCCAGCCCTCACTATGTTTGCGCTGTCGATGCCACGGCATCAAGACCTTCCAGCGAGTTGGCTGCGCCAAGTCTTGACTCCGCGACATCGACAGCGTTTGCAATGCGTTCCACTAGGCTGGACATTGCCTAGCGTCCTTCCCGTCCTGTTCCTAGATCGTATCTCCTTTGTTTGCCATCTCTTTGCTTTCTGTCGGCGAATAGGTGGCGAAGGGAAGTGTCTACCATGTCATGAAACTCGACACCTAGGGGCTTACGCCACGTGGGCCGCGAACCGCCGATTTGAGGGCGAAGATCTTTTCTTGCGGGGCGCGACGCCTAGCCTCATCCGCCGCGGCGGGAGAAACCGAGGGCGAACTCGGCTACGCGCTGGTCGTAGCGCGCGACCCTCTTCTCTTGCATGTAGCGGTCAACCATAGCCGCCTTATAGACCTCGAAGGCCTGGTTTCTCTTCTGATCGAGTTGGGTCTTGCGGATGCTTTCCTTCTCATCCTCGAAGGAAAGCAAGTCGGCCTCTTCGTGAGCAACCACCTGATAAACAACGAAATCTCCCTCGACCGGCACGGGCCCGAGCAGGGTGCCCGGCTCGGACTTAAAGGGCGCGGGGCCCAGAAGCCTGGCGGGGCCGAGGTTCAGGACCGGTTCGATGGTCTTGAAGAAAGGGCTGACTTCGGTCTTGAGGCCGTAGCGGGCAGCAACGCGCCGAAGAATAGCGCCCTCTTTGCCGGCTTCCTCGGCGATCTCATACGCCCGCTCGCTGGCCAGAGCCGTCCCTTCCGCGTCGAGGAACTGGGCACGGACTTGGTCTCGGACATCTTCAAACTCGGCCTGCCGCGGGCGATTGATCTCGGTGAGAACCACAATCGTTACCTGGCCTTCTTTCGTGGAGGATAGTGGCTCGCCGACCTCGGCGGTGAACACTTCGTTCAGAAACTCCTGCGGCGTGGCAAGTTCGGGCGCGGGTTCAGCCAAGGTGAAGGGGCCCACGGTTCTCACAGGCAGGCTGAATCGGCGGCCCACCTCGTCGAGGTCGGCGCCTTCGCCCCTGGCCGCCGCCATCACTTCGTCGAGCAGCTTGATGCGGGAAAGGTGTAGCCGCTCTCTCCGCAGCGCTTCGCGAACCTGCTCTTGCACTTCCTCGAACGGCTTGGCCCCGCCGTCCTCGCGGGCGTCGGCCTTGATGATATGGAAGCCGAAGGTGGTCTTGACCAGATCGCTGATCTCGCCGGCCTTGAGAGCAAAGGCGCCCTTTTCAAACTCGGGGTCCATCTGTCCGCGGGTCACCCAACCAAGGTCTCCTCCATCCGAAGCCGAAGCGGGATCTTCGGAGTGCTGCGCGGCGAGTTTGACGAAATCGCCTCCGGCGCGCACCTCTTCGAGAACCTTCTTGGCCGTCTCTTCGATGGCGGCGCTCTCTTCCTCCGACTTATCCAACGTCATGAAGAGGATGTGGCGGGTTTGGACGCGCTCCGGGTTTTGGTAGACGACGAGGTTCTGGTTGTAGTGCCGGCGCATGTCGGCCTCGGCCACCTCCGGAGGCGGCAACACGGCGTCGCTCACCGTCAGTAGCTTTGCCGTGCGGTTCTCGTCAATCAAGTAGGTGGGCTTTCGTTGCTCGTAGAATTCCTTCAGTTTCTCTTCGGTCACCTGGACGCGCTTGTGAACGCCGGCGACGCTCACTTTGACGAACTCAATCTTGGCTTTGCTGTGCCGGTCCCGGTAAGCCTGCTCAAGGTCTTCGTTGCTGACCCATTCGTTGGCCGTAACCAAGCGCCGCAGGCGCGTATTGATCGCGAGATCCCGTGCAAGCTCACCCTCGAACTCCGGTACCGAACGCCGGTACGCTTCTTGCACGTAGCGCGTGTACGCCAGTTGGCCGACGAAGACGCCGTCCGGGAACAAGAACGGCAACTGGAACTTCAGCCACTCGGCCAACTCTTGCTCGTCGGGAAGCAGCCCCAACGCTTCGGCCTCGTTGAGTAGCACCTGGTCAGCGATCAGATCCTGCGTGTACTGCGCCGAGGTCAAGTTCAACGTCCGCAAGGGTAGGTCGGGCCTCACGCCCATCAGGCGCAGCCGTTCGGCCAAGTTCGTGGAGGTGATCTCACGGCCGTCGACTTCCGCGATGATCAGCTCAGTCGGGTCGGCGGGATTATTGCTGAGCAGCCCCGGGATCAGGGTGACCACCATCGAGAAAGCCACCATCGTTAGGAGGCCGCCAAGGAAGAGGCGGACCATCTGCTTCTGACTTCTGAAGAGGTTGAACATACTCCCGTCATTATACTATTGGGGTCCAGCAAATCTGCCGGCTTGATTCGGCTTGACATCGTTGCGGGGGAACCGGAAGGCAGCCTACGGGACCCCCAAAGCCACCTATGCCCTGGCAAGACCGCTTGCGCGTTGTTCTCGTCCGCAGCCGCAACTCGCTCAATATCGGCGCGGCGGCGCGAGCCATGCTGAACTTCGGGTTCTCGCAGCTTTGGCTGGTGCAGCCCTACGACGTGGCTTTCCGGCAAGCGCGCTCGGCGGTGGGGGCGAGCGGCGTGCTGGCGAAGGCGCGTGTCACCGCGGACTTGGCGGAGGCCCTCGGGGAAGCGTCGCTGACCGTCGGGACCTCGGCCATGCGCTGGCGCTCGGAACACCATGTGCAACGCATGCTGCCGGAGGGCGCCACCACACTGAGAACGCACCTGCAACGACGCCAGGCGGCACTCGTTTTCGGGTCGGAGAAACACGGACTGGCAAACGACGATCTGAGTTGCTGCGACTGGATCCTGTCGATCCCGACGCAGCCGGGCTGTCCCTCGATGAACCTGGGCCAAGCGGTGGCCCTGTGTTGCTACGAGACCGCCCGCCACGCCAAGCCGACGCCCGCGCTCGCCACCCCGGCCTCGGCTGACGCCTCCCAACGCGAGCGGATCGTCCGGATGCTGCTTCCCGCTCTCGAGGCGGGGGGGTTTATTCTGCCCTCCAACCGCGCCTCTCAAACACGCAAGGTGCGCCGCTGGGTCGGCCGGTTGCGTCTGGCGCCGCGGGATGCGCGCACGTTCCAGGGAATGCTGCGGCAAATCCAGTGGAAGCTCGACCACCCCGGTTGAGGGTTCGTGCGACCGTGGTGGCGTGAGAGTGGCGCGGACGCCTACGTCTGCCGCATCGACACTCGTGTCGATGCTTGGGGTTGCACGAAGTTTATTCGCCATCGAGATGAGAAACGCCTGCTACAATGCTCCAGGCGTTTCGATAAGATCCGAGAAATCCTCGGCTTTCGCCCCCGCAGCGCGAGACGATTTTTAAGGAGTTGGACATGGACAAGAAGTTCACCTCGGACAACTGCAGCGTCGTACCCGACTACGACCAGAACGAGTGTTGCGTTCTACACGACTTTGCATACTGGAAGGGAGGAACCAGCCAAGAGCGGCGGGAAGCCGATAGAAAGTTCCTGGAGTGCGTCAGGGAAACCCGTTCGGGGTTCCTCGCGCCGTTCCGCTGGTTCGGCGTGAGAGTGGGCGCGCTCGGGATCTTCCCCACTCCCTTTCGCTGGGGCTATGGCTGGAGGTGGCCCAGAACGAAGGCGCCACAGAACGATAACTCGGAGTTCACCGAGGAGAGCCAACTCGAGGCATTGGAAGCGAAGTTGGCCGAGGCGCGGGAAATGGACCGGCGGCGCAGAGAAGAGAAGGCCCAGCGGGCGGCGGCCGGATAGGCCGGCGGCGAGCGCACTCGGCGCGGAGCGCCGTCACTCGATCTACGCCCCTGCCGAGAAACCCCCGCTTCCCTCAGAATACGGATCACGAGCCCTCGGGTAATGTCACCCTGATGAGGGTTCGGCATGCGGACGGTTTGGAATCGGCAACCGCTCAGACACTCGAAACAACAGCCAGTCTTCCATTACCTCTTCGAGTTCCTCTCGGCAACCTTCCAGGCTGGGTGCGCTCGCCCAAACTCCATCCAACGTGGGGATACGACCGAAGAAGGTATCGTCATCTTCAATCATTTCGTACTGAGCCTGGCGCATTGCAGCCCGCATGTACATCGAGATCACGGCTTTACTATATCCCAGGCCCCACAGCGGCCCGCCTCATCTTCAGCCCCTTGCGCCGGGCCAACAGCCAAGCATGGTTTGTGTAGGAACACTCAACAGGGTATACTCGTGGCGCGAGAGCAGTCACATGGTCGGTTCCGGCCGCGGGTATCGCTGCTCTCCGCGCAGCCAACGGTCCTTTGGAGGTACAGAATGTTGCGAGCACTTACGCTGTTTTTCATCTCGGCTACCTTGCTGGCGGGTCAACCAGCCGACTCACCCCAGTTGCCCAGTTTTCACCGGGCACACTAGCCGCTGCGCTGCCACACAGGCCAATACCGAAGACGTTCGTCTTGCCGGGCGATGAAATCCTACCGCAAATCGCCAACGGCGCCCTCGCGGGCGGGGCGTTCTTCTTCACTGTCTTCGAGGCGGTCAACGTCACCGGCGGGCCCGCAAGTTTCGAAGTTTCCTTCTTCACCAGTGCCGGCGCCCCGATGCTTCTGCCCGTCATGCAGGACGGCGGTACGATCGAGACCGGGATGATCGGCGACGCCATCGCCCCGGGCGGCGTACGATTTGCCGTGACCGTGCCCGGCGCGGAGGGGGACGTGCGAATCGGTTACGCCGTCGTCACCAGTACACCGGAGAACTCTGTCGCGCTGGTTGCCAAGTTCAGCAATCAGGTGCCTGGCGAACGATTGTTTCAAGCCTCCATCCCAACCGAGAGCCGCCTGCATGACAGTTTCTTCGTTCCCTATACCAACACGGGCGGGTTTGTCGCCTCGCTGGCCGTCGTGTCGTTGGTAGAGCAAACCGTCACTTTTCGAGCGAATGCCCCAAGCGGAACCGAGGTATGCAACGCCACTCGTCCGTTCACAGCCGGAGAGCACTTCCCCTTCCTGATTCGCGACCTGCTGGCGTGCACGGCGGGCAACAATGGCGTCGTCGAGGTGGAAGGCGAAGGCATCGGGCTGTCAGGTGTCGGGTTCAGCGCCGCTGACGCGGGCCTGGGAGCGTTTGTGACTGTGCCGGTCTACGGCGCGGTCCCCGAATAGGTGTGAGCGTGAAAGGAGACAACGGCATGACTACTCAATCCTCCAAACCCCCGGCCAAAACCCAGCCGCCGGGCGCCTCCTCAGGCCGCGCCCTCGTGGTTCTTCTCGGTCTCAGCCTTCTCCCGATCACGGCTCACGCCCAGCTCTCTTCGACGGGGGACCAGTTTTGGCACCAAGACAGCCCTGACATCATGGGTACGAATGAGACGGGTGACCGCCTTGGCGAGGCGGTCGCGACCGGGGACTTCAACAACGACGGCTTCGATGATTTGGCCATCGGGGCCCCGGATGAGAATATCGGGGACCTAGCCGACGCGGGTACCGTTCACGTCATCTACGGAGCCGAGGGAGGACTCAACGCCGACGGCAACCAGGTGTGGAGTCAAGAGACGGCAGGCATTGCCGGGGCCCCCGAGTCGGGAGATTTCTTCGGCAACTCCCTCGCCACGGGAGATTTCAACGGCGATGGTTTCGACGATCTTGCCATCGGTTCGCCGCGCGAAGACGTGGGAGCGGTCGGCAACGCCGGGGCGGTCAACGTAATCTATGGCGCCCCCGGAGGCCTTACTGACGTCGGAAACAGCCTCTGGACCCAGGACACGGCCGGCATCGAAGATGTAGCCGAAGCGGGCGACTTGTTCGGCTGGTCGGTCGCCTCAGGCGACTTCAACCACGACGGCTACGATGACCTGGCCATCGGTGTGCGGCTGGAAAATGTCGGAGCGGACACGAGCACTGGGGCCGTGAACGTGTTGTATGGCTCCGCCGCCGGCTTCGTCATCGAGGGCAACCAGTTCTGGCATCAAGACACTCCCGGCATCGCGGGCGCCAATGAAGACTCAGATGAATTCGGCTGGTCGCTTGCCACCGGCGACTTCGACAATGACAGCTACGACGATCTGGCCATCGGTGTGCGGCTGGAAGATGTCGGTGCCGTTGAAAACGCTGGGGCCGTCAACGTGATCTACGGCACCGCGGAAGGGCTCGCGACGGCCGGCAACCAGGTCTGGACGCAAAACACCACAAACATCCTGGGGGTCGCGGAACTCAGCGACACTCTCGGGTGGGCTCTCGCCGCCGCCGATTTCAACAGCGACGGCTTCTGCGATTTGGCCATCGGTGTGGCCCGCGAAGATCTCCCCGGTGCAGACAACGCCGGCCTGGTCAACGTGATCTATGGCGCCGCCGGCGGGCTGTCCTCGATCGGTAACCAGATCTTCAGCCAGGATACTCCCGGAATCGTCGGAACGGCGGAAGAGGACAACACGCTCGGCGAGAGCCTGGCCGCGGGCGACTTCGACAACGACGGTTTCTACGACCTAGCCATCGGCGTCAATCGCGAGGACATCGGAGCGCTCGGCTTCGCGGGCTTAGTCAACGTGATCTACGGACGAGCCGGGGGCCTAAGCGCGGACGGGAACCAGATCTGGTTCCAGAACAGCGCCGGTGTGATGGACGAGTCGGAGGAGGACGACTTTTTCGGTGACACCCTCGCCGCGGGCGATTTCGACTTGGATGGCTTCGACGATCTGGCGATTGGCGTCCCGCTCGAAGACCTGAACGGCGTTGTAGCTGCCGGCGCGGTCAACGTTCTCTACGGAGGCTCCCCGGACGCCCTAATGACCGACCTACTGAGACAGATTCGCGGGCTCCAGGCCCTGCGAGGCATGCTGTCACGGATGCGCGCGATGTTCCCGTAAGCAAACTGTATGATGCAAGCAGTATTCGAACAAGCGCGTCCAGTTCAAGGAGTAGCGTGCCACGGTAACAACCGAGCCCCGAACGCGAGTGAGGGGTAAATCCACCACCCGATGGCTCTGAGGCAGCGCACCTGTCACTGTTGTTCCGGGCTCGGTTTCTCAATCCACGCTGGTCGGTTTGAGGTCGCAGTCCTCACTAAGTACTCGCTTCGAGCGCGGGGGGCATCATGCGTAGAAACGAACCTTCACTTCTCACCCGACGGCGCTTACTGAGCGCCGGTTCTGTTGGTCTAGCCGGGCTGGCTTCTACTCGCTTGAGCGGGGCCGATGGCCGGCCCAAGGTCACCCGCCCGCGTGCCACTTCGGGTGACGCCCTCCAGCCGGACTGGAGCGAACGCCTCACCGTTACCGTCGGCGCGCGGAAGGGAGATCTGGTCGGCGTCACCGACAAACCGATCCAGGCAGCCGTTGACTACGCAGCGCGATTGGGCGGCGGGACCGTACACATCCTGCCCGGCACGTATCGTCTCGACAACGCCGTCTATCTGCGTTCCGGCGTGCGGATCCTGGGCAGCGGGGCCGAATCCATTCTGATCAAGACGCCCTCGATCAGCACCACTCTGGCCGAGGACTCCGACTGGTACGACCAGGAAGTCACGCTCGTCGACCCGGTGGGCTTCAACGTCGGCGACGGCGTCTGCCTTCAAACACGCAACCCTCACAACCGCGGCCAGGAGGTGTTGAAGCGCACCCTCGTCGCCCGCAGTGGCAATCGCTTCAAGCTCGACCGTGCCCTGCGCAAGAACTTCTGGGTCAAGGAATCGCCCACCGTCTCGAAGCTCTTTCCGATCCTCAGCGGCGAGGAAATCGAAGACATCGTCATCGAAAATATCACGCTCGACGGCAACAAGGCCAACAACGAAAACCTCAACGGCAACTACGCCGGGTGCATCTTCTTGCAGGACTGCAACCGTATCCACATGCGCCAAGTCACCGCCCACGACTACAACGGCGACGGCATCAGTTGGCAGATCTGCCACGACGTGGTCGTCGAAGACAGTCACAGCCACGGACACGCCGGCTATGGACTACATCCGGGATCAGGCTCTCAACGTCCGTTGATGCGGCGCAACCGCCTCGAGAACAACGAGCTGGGACTGTTCTTCTGCTGGGGTGTGAAGTACGGGCTGGCGGAGAACAACACGATCGTCGACAACCGCCGCTTCGGAGTCTCGGTGGGGCACCGCGACACCGACAACGTCGTCCGCGACAACGACATCCGCGGCAGCGGCGAAGTCGGCGTGATCTTCCGCCGCGAGAGGGGCCGCGCCTTCGCGCCGCACCGCAACCTGCTCGAAAACAACCGCATCATCGACAGCGGAGCCGAGGAGGGCATTGGCGTCGACGTGCAAGGCGAGACCGAATCCGTCACGATCGCCCACAACGACATTCGCGAGACGCGAAAGCCGCTAGGCCGCACGGGTGTACGCATCGGAGCGGAGACCAGCGATATCAAGCTCGTCGAGAACAACATCGTTGGCTTCTCGAAGACGGTTTCTGATCTGCGCAAAGCATAGTGGCCGTTCCGACACCGGCCTGGCGTCAAGCCCCGCTTTGAGGGAAAATAGTTCTCCTATGTCGACACTCTTCGATCTCACCGGTAAAACCGCTCTCGTCACCGGCGGCAGCAAAGGCCTTGGCAAGGCCATGGCGCGCGCTTTCGCCGAGCAGGGGGCGGACGTGTTCATCAGCAGCCGCCACGAGGATGAGCTGCGGTCCGCCATTCAGGAGATTACCGAAGGTACTTCCGTCCGGGGCGCTTACGCCGTTGCGGATCTGAGCCGCCGCGAAGAGTCGGAGCGACTAGCTCAGGCCGCCCTGGCCGAGATGGGTAAGGTCGACATCCTGGTCAACAACGCCGGCAGCAATCGCCCGCAATCGATCGACGAGGTGAAGGACGAGGACTGGGACAATATCCTCGAGTTGAACTTCAGTTCGTACATGGCGCTGAGCCGCGCCCTCGTCCCTCCAATGAAGGAGCGCCGTTGGGGACGCATCATTCACATCAGCTCGATCATGGCGCTGGGCTCGAAGGAGGGCCGCAGCATCTACTCCGGCAGCAAAGCCGCCTTGGTGGGGATGGCCCGCGCGATGGCGCTCGAGCTGGGCCCGTACGATATCACCGTCAACTGCCTGGCGCCCGGTCCCTTTCTCACGGATCTTCCCGGCAGCGTCCTCACCGACGAACAGAAGCGAAGCTTCGCCACCCGCACGGCAGTCGGCCGCTGGGGCGATCCGCGCGAACTCGCCGGCCCCGCCCTGTTACTGGCCAGCAACGCCGGCAGCTACATCACCGGCGAAACACTAGTCGTCGACGGCGGGACGTTGTGTAAGACGTTCTAGCCGGCGGGCGCCGCCAACGAGCTGAGCCGACGCTCGACGGCAGGTAACCCCCTTGCTCACCCCGCGAGCATCACCCCGTACGGCTTAGCCACATCCACGATCGCCTGCCAAGTGTCCGGGTGAACAGGAATACCTTCCTTCTCACGCTTGGCCTTGGTGCGCAACTCGGGCTCACCCGCAACCAGGATCTCGTCGAACCCCTCGGCGAGCTTGCTGCTCTTGACGTACTCGACCAGGTTGCGGACCTCTTCGTCGAACTCGTCCCTTCCGCGGACGCGCTCGACGTCGATGATCGTTGCGAGAAAGGTGTTGCCCACCCGGGTGACACCGGGCCGCGTACAGCCACCGCCCGACAGGGCCCCGCAAGAATGTCGGCAGCCAGCCCAAGCGCGAACCCCTTGTGGGCGGCGATGGGAAGAATCGCCCCTTCGGGCGGTCCGTAGAATTGATTGGCGTCGGTGGTGGCATGTCCCTCGGCGTCGAGGATGGCGCCCTCGGGAACCGGTTCGCCGGCCGTGCGGAAGTTGCGGAGCTTACCCTCGGCCATCACGCAGGTCGAGATGTCAACGATGATGTGGTCGCCCCCAGGCCGGGGCACGCCGACAGCGATCGGATTGGCCGAAAGCCGCCGCTCGATGCCGCCGAACGGCGCGACCAACCGCCCCGCACCATGCGTGTTGACAAACAGGGCAGACGCCATCCCGCGTTCGGCCGCTTGAATCGGATAGTCACCCACGCGGCCGATGTGCGCGCAATTTCGCGCGCAGATATTCGCGATGCCCACCTTCGCCGCTTTCTCGATCCCGACCTCCATCGCTTTGCGCGCCATCACCTGCCCGAATCCCCAATCGCCATCGGTGACCGCAAAGGCCTCGGTTTCGGTGACGACCTTGAACTCGGCGTTCACGTTGATGGCGCCTTTTTCCATCCAAGCGACGTAGTTGGGGATGCGCATCACGCCGTGGGAGTCGTGTCCCGCGAGGTTCGCCTCGACCAGGGCGTCGCCGACGATCCGCGCGTCGTCCGGCCGGGCGCCGGCGGCTTCGAACACTGTGGTGGCGGAGTCTCGGAGTTGGTCGGGTGTGAAAGTGGGCATGTGGGACCTTGTTCCTTGCCGCCTGCATCAGCGAGCCGCGTAAAAGGGCACGGGGTGGGGAGGGGGCGTCGCGTTTTACGCCCACTCCATCTGACCGGGAATGCTGTCCGCCGTCCTACTGCACGCAGGCAGCCGGGTGTCGGTCGTACAGGTCGTCGAGCGCGACGCGCAAAGCTTGGGCAGTTTCCTCGCAAGCGGCCGCGGCGGTTTCCTGCTCCTCAGGTGAGAGCTGCCCGATGCGATCGAGCAGCATGCGCAGCTCTTCGTCGTCGTGGGCGTGCACCTCGAAATAGATTTCGCCCGCCCGAGGCACGCCGTAGTGCTCTCTTAGCCCGTCGAGCTTCGAGCGCGACGTGGCCGGCTGCTGTGCCTCGAATGCATAGAGCGCCCCAAGCGAGGCGGCCTTCTCGTCGAAAAGCCGGCCGGCCGTATCGCAAAGCTGCCGGACGCCTGGGGTTCTCGCGGCACCGACTTCAGTACCGAGTGCCTGCGCAAAGCCGCCCCACATGCCGAGATGTTCGCGCTCGACCGCGGCTGTTGCCGTGTCACCGTGGCTTTCCCAGCCCTGCGGGATCAGCGAAATGAAGGCCCCATATTCGGCAGCGTACGTACGCAGCGCCTCGACGGGCAGCGTTCCAGCGCTCCAGGCCTGATAGAACTTGCTCTCGAGCAGATTCCAACGATCGATCGATTCATCGAGACGGGCTTGCAGATTCATTCACGGCTCTCCTTGCGTGCGAGTGGGGATAACCAAACAGATTACTACGATCGGGCCACAAGCGTCGGGGGCGTATCTGAATCCCGCACCGATTTCCACCCCTAGTGGCTAGGCAGCTTCCACTCCTCGTCGAAGAACCCCGCCTTCACGACCACCGGCTCATCTTGCCCAGGGCTAAACCGAAGCACGGCATAGTCCCCCAACCGCGGAAACAAGAAAGCGTTGGTCCCGCGAAACTCGGCCTCATGGAACGTGTGCCCGCTGTTGATCACGACATAGCGTTCCGGGTTCAACGGATTCGGGTAGATCATCGCGAGTAGATGGTTCTCGGCCGGGTAACTGCTGTCGCCGACAGCGATCTCCTGGGCCGTCCAGCGAATCGGCAGTTTGCTTACAATCTGTGCCAACACAGAGTTGCTGCCGGGGTCGCCGAACAGCACCAGGTTCCGCCCCGCGATTTCGTCTTCCGTGACCGCGGTGTCATCTTTGAACGGCACATCGGCGCGCAGCCATCGCGGGTACTCCTTGCCAAACAGATCCGCCACGGCCAGCGCCCGTTTGTGAGCTGCCGGATGATTCGGTTTACCGGTTGGCCGGACACACAAGAACGCCTCACGAAAGGCATCGTCGATGGGCCCTTGCAGGCCAGGCTTCTTGCGCAAGCCCTCACGATCCGCGGCCGTCTCCCCGCGCCAATGGCCGTCGTTTTTCACGAACCGCCGCTCCGCCGGACCCTCGTCCACCCCCAACGATTGCCCATCGATCGACAGCCTCGCTCCGCTCGCCAGCCCACGAATCATCAACCGGCTCACGTTCCGCGTCTTGACGGCGGCAACCCTGGCCAGGCCGTCACCCAAAACCCGCTCCGCCTCGACCTCCGCCCGCGCATAGTGCCGTTCGAGCCCTTCCACCGTGACCCAGTAACACCGCGGGTAGCGAGTCGTGTAGGTAACAAAGCGCAAACGATCGGGCGCCTTCCGTCCTTCCGCAACCATCTCGTCGATGAAGCGGTTCGACAGGGCTTTGCTCTTGGGATGGAACTTGTGCCCGATGTTCGGCCCGACCGGAAAGATCGCCCGCAGGTCGGTTGTGGTCCAGTTCAACCCGTCCTGCCTGAAATGAAAGCCCTCGCGCATCAGCGCTTCGCGAACGTTGACCGCGGCCTGGAGTTGGGCGTCGTTCTCGCCGCCATAGCCGACCAGGGGCACGTTGACGGCATTGAGCGAATAGTCGACCGCGTCGTAAATGCGCAGGGCGCGGCGCTGGTGCGGCGGCAGGTTAGGCCGCTTGGCGTAGCGGATCGTTTCGGTGAAGCCCGCGCCCCCCTCGACCGCCGCCCAACGGTCCGGGTGATGCAGCCCGATGTGAAATGCCCCCGCGCCACCCATCGAAAATCCGCGCAGCACGATACGGTCGGGGTCGATCTTGTAGCCACGCTCGACGGCCGCCAACGCCTCGAACACATCGGTCTCGCCCGACCAGCGGTAGGCGTTGTTCGTGCGCCCGAAGATGTTGAGTTGGATGAAGTCCTGGCCCTCGGGAACCGGCTCGCCGCCACTGTGATTGGCGATGAAGCGAACCTCGGTCAGCCGGTGGTTGCGCCCGTGCAGCACGACATCCAGCCGCACCGGCGCGACGCCATCATACGACTCCGGGATCACCAACCCATAGGGCTGAGCGCTGCCATCAACGCGTGAACGATAGGCCCGCAGCACACGCCCTGTCTGCTTCTTCCAAGGGCTCCGGCCCTCGGCGAGCAGTTCGGCCCGCGCCGCGCCGGCGTCGAGCGCCTCGATTGCATACCCGGCGTAGTCTTTCGAGTAGACCTCTTCCGGGTATCGCAGCATCCACTCCGCCGCCTTGTGGTAGATCTCGACCTCGGCGAGCAGGCCGTCATCCGCGCGCTGCGGACGCAGCGAATCGAGTCGCTCGGCGAGTACCCGCATCTTGTCGCGAATCCTCTCCACTTCCTCGCCCGACAACTTGTAGGGTTCATCGGAACGCTGGGGAGCGGCCGCCAACAGAAAGCCAAGACAAAGCAACATCGCAAACGTTCGCATCGCTTACGAATTGTGGCAGATAAAGGCCGCTGGAGTCAGTGGATGCCGAAGAACCGGCACCCGGTCTCAAGACCCGTTTACCGGCGCCTGCTAGCCGGCATTCCGACCGCGTGCCGAGCCGCGAAGCAACCGAGCCGTGACCGTGAAGGGCTGTGAAAAAATCGGGGAGTCCACGGTTGACACTGCGGGGAGCCTGGCAGCAACTCATCGTGCAAGTTGAGGCATCCAACCACACAACCGAGATGAAATGAGGAGACTCGCGGTCTCGGGGGTGCGGTACGCTCCCGAGTGACGGGCTTCGCCCCGCCCCTTCCATGACGCGGGGCGAATCCCAAAACCTTCCCTTAACGAAAGGAACTACAAAGTTATGACGAACCATACCAAAAACATCCAAGCCCTGTCACAGCCTCAACACGAAATGATCTTCACGAACAAGGCCTCCACGCCGTCGCGCTCGATCTCGGGCAGCAGCAACTCGTCCCAGTCCTCGGCGCTGGAGACGTTGCGGCCTCGATCCCGGGCGTGGGCCCGATCACGTCGCTGGCGTTCGTCACCGCCATGTACTGAATCTGGACGACGATGTAACGAAGTTGAACAGCAGCCGCGCGGCGGGACCGCGGCTGGGGCTGCGTCCGAAGCAACGCAACTCGGGGAAGCGCAAACCGGAGTTGAGCATCACCAAGAGCGGGGACGCGTTGCTGCGGCGGCTGTTGGTGCAATGCGGGCAATACATTCTGGGACACTACGGCACGGAGTCACGCTTGCGGAGTTGGGGCTTGCGGTTGGCGGCGCGCGGGGGGAAGGCGGCCAAGCGCAAGGCGGTGGTGGCGGTGGCGCGCAAGTTGGCGATCCTGCTGCACGTGTTGTGGAAGAACGACGTGGACTTTGATCCGCTCTACGAGAGGAAGCGCGAGAGCCGGCAGCCGCAGCCGCCCAAGCCAGCAGCGTAGGCGTTGGCGCCGCCGGCGACGGCGGAGGGTTGGGGCAACAAGATGAGCAGCATGCGTTCGCAAGGCTGAGGAAAGGAAGCTGTAGCGAGAGAACATGTTGGACCGAGAGTTCACGACGACTGCGATCCGCGGCCGGCCCTGGGAGGCCGACACCGAGCAAGCAGCGTCGGAAAGGCCGAACTTCAACCAGCACCGCGTCGGACAGACGCCGAAGAGAGTGCGGATGGAAGCCCGGTCGAACGTGTCTCGAAACTGAAGTTTCCCGCGGCACCTTGCCAGTTGACAAAGTGAATCTCCTCATGGAAGCCGCGGGTGGGAACCCGCGGTTCCCTCTGGACGCAATCCGGTGCATCCAACCACGAAGCCAAGCCCCGGTACGGGGCGATGGAATGTACGTCCTGGGACATGGGTAACAGAATAACCCAAGCACATGGGTAACACTTTTCTATGTTTCTCCAGGGGAGGGCTCTTTCTCTGCCGCCTCCCCCGACGCCGTGTTTGGAGCGCGAGGCAGCGAGCCCGTAGGGCGAGCGGCGTCGCGCTCCAAACACTCGACCCGCACCCGCCCCCGGCTCCGCGGCAACAACAAGTGCTCTCGGTCCAGACGCGCCAGCAGCACCGGACCAAACCAGATGCGCCAGCCCTGCTCGTCCTGCTCCAATCCCACCGTCTCGCCCGCCAACACCTCACTGAGAAAGATCGCCTGGTTGCTCCAGTGAATATCGCCGTGTTCGTACACCCGCCGCCGCTCGTACCCGTCCGGATACTCCATCTCCGGCAACCGCGCCGGATACTCTCGCTCCGACGGTACATACACGCTCGCCGGCGTCGCCATCCCCAGCGCCTCGTGCGGCCGCTGTTCGTTGTACTCGCACTGGAAACGAGCAAAGGCCCGTTGCTGTCCCCGCGCCGTCGCTTTCGGCGGCCGGGCCGTCTCTTGTTTCAACGTGCGATGCATCCGCTCGTGCCGCCCGTTCTGCTCCGGATGGCCCGGCTCGATGCGTTCCGGCCTCACGCCCAATCGCAAGAACCACACGCTCAGCCGGCTCAGCCCGCCCACCGCCACCGACGCAAACGGCGGCCCGTTGTCGGAGCGCAACGCCCACGGCAGTCCGTACTTGCGAAAGGTCGCTTCCAACAACGGCCGCACGTGCTGGTAGTCGGGTCGTTCCACGGCTTGGCAGCGCAGCAGATAGCGGCTGGCCGTATCCGAGATCGTCAGCGGATCGCAGCGCACTCCGTCGCCGGTGCGGAAGTGTCCTTTGAAGTCGATGGCCCAGACCCGGTTGGGTGCCGTGGCGTCGCTCAGCGTCGAGCTCGGGGTGGCGTAGCGACGGCGGCGGCGTTGGTAGGTGAGCCCGTGGCGTTTGAGAATCGCGCCGATCGTGGACGGCGAGGGCCACGCGTGCTCGGGTTGTTGGCGTTGGAGAAAGGCATGCAGCTTGCGTTCGCCCCAGGTAGGCCGTTGCGCTCGCAGGGCGAGGATGGCGGCCTGCTCGTCGGCGCCGACGGCGTTGGGTTGATGGCGCGGGGCGCGGGAGCGATCGGCAAGACCGGCGACGCCCTCGCGATCGTAGCGCTCCAACCACTTGTAGCCGGTCTTGCGGCTGACGCCGTAGATGCGGCACAGATCGGCGACCGATTCGTCGCCGGCTTGGACTTCCCTCACGAAATTCACTCTTTCGTCGTGCACACGAGTCTCCTTCCAGGCCAAAACAGAATGTCCTCCTTCTGTTCTGGATTGTCTGAAATCTGTTACCCATGTGCTCGGGTAGATCTGTTACCTATGTCCTCGGGACGTACCCCCACACTAGCCCACGACGCAAGTCGTGGGGCGAAGCCGCCAAACGATCTCCAGCCCCGGTACGGGGCGTTTGAGGTTTCTTGTGCTTCGGCCAAAGGTCCGGGGTTACCTATCGAACCGGCCGCATTGACCCGTCACTTGCGTTCCGGGCTCGGCTTCTTGGGTTCGCGCGGATTCGCGCCGAGAACTCCTGTGGTGGCGTGAAACCTGACTCGGATGCCGGCTACCGCTCAACCCAATGGTTTGATCAGGTCGCGGCTGATTGTCCCCAGCATTTTTTCGCAGCCCCTGAGGGAGCGGTCCGGCACGAACCCTGACACCACCTCAAAGGCTTCTAGCGCGGGCTATCTACAACCCTGAATCTGGATCGTCACGCACGGTTTCGTCGGCCGCGGGTCATTCGGCCGCCAGCGGTGGTCCTTCAACACGTCCTGGTTGTCGACGCTCACGCCCTCGTACTGAATCTCTCTCCAGGAATTCTCATGCCCATAGAAGAAACTTGAGGCCAGGTTCACGAAGCCGCCATAGGCTCTGCGCTGCGTTTCACCATCGTGTGCCGCCAGGCGGCGCAGCAATTCCTGGCGTTGGGTGAGCGACATGCGGCTGTAGTCCTTGCTGCCAAACTTCACCAGGAACAGATACCGCGTAATCCGAACCTCAAGGATACGAAGCCCGGTCATCAAGTCATCGCGATTGTCTTCCCGGAAGTAGTTCAGCGAGTTGTCGACATCGAGCACGAACGCCTTGAAACCGGCCTGCTTGCCTTGCCCGCCGCCGATGATGTCCGCGAAGTCCGCGCCGATCGCGGCCTCGGCGACAGCACAGAGGATCTGGGCCGTCCTCTTGTCGAGGTGATTCAACTCGTCATCCGTGATCTTTACGTATTGCCTTGGTTTCATAGCCGTCTCCCAAGCGGGCCCCTAGCGATCCGCACGCACCCGTTTTCGTCCCCCGACCACCAATCCCTTCACTGCAACTTCACGCCTCCGGCCAGGGCCAGTTCTTCTTCTGGCAATGCAGCTTGAACTTGCCGCCGAACCGTCCGGCGATGATCTTCGAAGCCCATAGCGCCAACGAGTAGATGGTTACCTGCGGATTCGCGCCGAGGCCGGTGGGGAAGATCGAGCCATCGACAACCCACGCATTCGTCGTGCCGCGCAGCCGGAAGTCCGGTCGCACCACCGACTCGAACTGCTTCTTCCCCATGCGGCAGCCACCCATCACGTGGACCGTCATCACCGTCGTCTTCACTGGATCGAACGACACCTTGTCAAGCTTCTTCAGTTCCTGCTCTTCATTGCGGTCGGCGCGGATTTCGATCGCCGGGTTTGTGATGTGATACACCGACTTCGCCCCTCCGCGCAGGTGGATCAGCGTCATCTCGCGCAAGCTTTGCCGCATCGCTTCCTGGTTCTCCGGATGCAGCCGGTAGTCCAGCTCCGGTTCCTTATTCGAGTCGAGCTTGACGGTGCCATATCTCCACTTGAGGTCGAACCCCGAATTGTGGTGCGCGTAGAGGATCGCCCCCTTCGGGTAGTATTGCTTCATCACTCGGCGAAGCTGTGCACCCATGTCGAGCGACACGACGGAGGTCAGCACCGGAAAGAAGGATCCGGTTTCGATCAGATACCCCGTCGGCGAGTCGGCGAACTGGTTGCTAATGCGGTTGTCCGGCACGCCGTAGGCCGGGAAGGTCTTACCCTCATAGCGGCCGAAGCACATGGTGATCGGATGGATCTGCGTCCATCGCCCCGCCAGCCCGTTGGGGCTGAACCGCGATCGCCGGAGAATGGCTGGCGACCCAATGCCGCCCGCCGCCAGCACGACGCCTTTCTTTGGCCGCACCTCGAGCTTGAACTTCGTCTCCTCGTTGTTCTCGTCGAGAAAGCGAGCCTGGACTTCCCGAACCTTGCCCCCGTCGATCTTCAGACGGACCACCCGCGTATCGGTGTAGATCGTCGCCGAACGGCCCGGCGGCTTCTGATTGACGGCATCGGCAAGCCAGGTCACCGTGCCTCCCTGCTTGCGGTCGTAGGGACAACCCGTACCGCACGACCCGCACTCGCGGCACTCCACCGTGTTGTTGGGCAAGTTATCGAAGTGGTAGCCGAGCTTCGTGCAGCCGTCCTCCATCACCCGCGCGGATCGGTTGTAGCGCTCGTCACGGTGGATGTTGAGGTAATTGACGACCTCCTGGATGTAGGGGCGCAGGTTCCGGCGCGTGAACGGCAGCCCGAAGTGCTCGTTCCAGAAATCCAACGTACGCTTCGGCGGAGGCAGGCAGGCCGACCAGTTGACGTTCGTTCCGCCACCAAGGCAACGGCCTTGCAGTACCTGGATGCGTCCGTCAGTCGTCAGGCGTCCGGCGCCCTCTTGATAAAGGCGGCGGTACATCTTCGCCTCGCGCTCGACGAGCGTCGGGCGGACATGGCACTCGCCCCCGTGCCCCTGGCCCTTCGGTGTGTTGGGGCCCTCCTCGAGCACGAGCACATCAAAGCCCGCCTCGGCCAGCTTCAAGGCGCAGACGCCGCCCCCCGCGCCCGAGCCGATCACACAGAAATCCGGTCGGAGTGTACGGTGTTCCTTGATCGTCTTACCTTCGATGATTCCAGGCACGTTCCCCCCCGGGGTAACCAGTCAACCGAAACTACATTTCGAGATGAATTGTACCGCGATTAGGGGCCGAATACCATCCATACCCGCTGCCCGTCGGGTGGCAGCCATCACCGGGCAGCTACACGCAAGTATCCTGGAGAAGACGACGGCCAGCGATGATCTGCGCCTCGTTGCAATCGACGAGTCCACGCCCAAGCCGGTATTGCACCGGTAGGCGAGTTTGCGCCGTGCCGCGGGTTCTCGCTGCCAACCAACCATCTTCCCCCGGCTAACCCGGCGGCTCGTGATCGAACACTCCACCATGAAAATCCTCTCCATCGGCGAGATTCTGTGGGACGTGATCGGCCCGGATGAGCATCTCGGCGGCGCAACGTTCAACTTCTGCGCGCACGCCGCTCGCCTGGGTCACGAGGTCGCCTTCGTCAGCGCGGTCGGTGACGACGACCGTGGCCGCCGCGCGCAGAACCGTGCCGGAGAGTTCGGCGTCGTGACCTGCTACCTGAAGACGCTTCCTCAGAAACCAACCGGTACCGTAACCGTGGCCCTAGACGCCGCCGGCCAACCCAGCTACACGCTCCACCGTCCCGCGGCTTACGACTTCCCCGAGCTGACCGAGCAAGAATCCCGGGCCATCCAAGCCTGGCGTCCTGACTGGATCTACTTCGGCACCCTCCACCAGATCAGCCCCACCGCCGAGCGTCTAACGCGGCTTTTGCTGGAGTCCAACCCCTCGGCGAAACGGTTCTACGACATCAACCTTCGCAAGGACTCTTACAACGTTTCCCTGATCGAGAGCCTTCTACCCTCGGCGGACGTCGTCAAGCTGAACGAAGACGAAGCCCGAGAACTCGTGCGCATCCTGAGTTTTCCACCGGGCAACACCGAGGACTTCTGCCGCCGCGCCGCCGACCGTTTCGCGTTGGAGGTTGTTTGCGTGACGCGGGGCGGTTGCGGATGCAGTCTGCTCGCCGCCGGCGAGTACCTCGAAGCCCCCGGCCACCCGGTCAACGTCGCCGACACGATCGGGGCCGGCGACGCCTTCGCCGCGGCGTTGCTACATGGCCTTGGCGGTGGCCGGACTCCTAGCGAGGCGGCCGACTTTGCCAACCGGGTCGGAGCCCTGGTAGCCTCACAACCGGGCGCCGTGCCCGACTGGTCCACCGCCCAGGCCGACGCGCTGGACCGCGTCGAGCGCTCAGCCGACTAACAATCCGTTTCCCGGCACAGACCCGCCACGCGGCGGCTTTCGCGCGTGACTTTCAGATTCGTGACCCGCTCGGCTACGATAGAAGCTACCGGCGGCGCGCGCCGCTGGGATGTGACCCCCAAGAGCTCGCCATGCCGATTAGCCAAGACCTGCTGGAAATCCTTTGTTGCCCGCGCACGCGGGTACCCGTCGAGATGGTGTCTGAAGAGTTGCTGGCCCAGCTAAACGAGAAGATCGGGCAGGACACCGTGAAGTACTACGACGGAAGCGACGTCGACAAGCCCCTGCAGGAAGGCCTTGTTACCGAGGACGGCGCGGTGATCTACCGCATTGACGACTCCATCCCGGTCATGCTGGTCGAGCAAGGCATCCCGACCGACCAACTGAACGAGCAGCCGGCCTAGCAGCCCGTGGCGGAAGTTCGAAGCTTCCCTTCGGGGACTGCCACCCTTTTTCGCGCGTCCACGGAATCAACAGCTTGCCGCTATCTTTCGCGCGAGAAAAAGGGCTGGCTGTCCCCAGAGCACACATTTACCACGGGCTGCTAGCACCGCAGCGTCGTTAAATCACCAACGTCTCAATCAACCCGTTCAACTCGGTCTGCGACTGTTCTCGCTCCCGCCGCAACTCCGCCTGCTGGTCCCGCATGCCCGCGATCTCAGCCTCTTGCTGCGACAGCTTCAAGGCGTAGTTTTGCACCTGCTGTCCCTGCCCGCTCACCGACCGTAGGCTGGAGATGTTGCGACGTAGACGGTCCTGGTCTTGTACCCGCTCTTGAACCTGCTTCTCGAGAAGCTGCAGCGCGCGGTCAGTGTCGGCGATACGGCGCTTGACCTCGGCGATCTGTTCGAGCTTCTGTCGGCCCGCCTCGCTCAGATCCTTGTTGCGAACGTACGTGACAAGCTGGTCGTAGGTCAGGTTCGTCACGCCGACGCTCTGCGACACCACGCGCTCCTCGGTCACCGGGAACTCGACCGTCTCGCCGGCCGGCACGGCCACTTCGTAGCGGTAGGTCTTCGCCGTCTTCTCCGACGGTTGTTCGCCGAGCAGCTTGTATCCTTCCCGCGCGGGACGCTCGATGATCACGGTCTTCGGCTTCTGGTCAACGTTGCGGATTGTGAAAGTCCGGATCTCCTGGACGGAGCTTCGCGTCGTCAGGATGCCGCGCCGCAGCGTGAACTCGCTCATCATCTTGCTTTTCGAGTCGAAAGCCGTCGTGATGCGGGCCCCAAGATCGACCGCGTAGCTAATCACCCGCTTGTCGTCGGCCTTGACGGTTTCAAACAGCGCCTCGCCGGCGTACGCCGCGGCGTCGTAGACGGTGACCGCGCCGCCATCGAGCGTGATACCGCTGTCGTTGGTGATCTCGACGGCGTTGAGTGGATGCTGCGACCCGTTCGCCTCATTGAAGATCAACAGCTTGCGCCCGGCCACCCGCTGCTGCAAGAACGGCAGCATCGCCGACTCGCCCTTGCGCACGGTGATAGCCCGGTCGATGCGGTACTCGAAAAGGTCGCCTAGCTCGCCGGTGCTGGCCGTCTGCGCCAGGCTGGATGCCGCGCTTGCCGGCGCGGCGTATCCTTCGGCAAGGTCCGCCGCATGGCCTATGAACCCTCCGATCACTCCGCCCGCTCCCCTCGTCGGCGCGGCAGGAGACTGTGCCATGCTTCGAAAGTTTGCGGCGAGCCTTTTCTGGTCCCTTCGCCCGGACGCCTCTTCCTCGGGCTTGGCGGCGATCACGGCCCCGTGCACAATCGGCCGTTGCGCGCGGTCCTGGGCTAACTCCGCCACCGGCCGCGTCAAGTAGCGCGGCTCATACAACCGGCTGATGAACGACACCGGCCGCCCGGACACCAGCGAGAGCTGCACATTCTCCCAATCCTCCCCCGATGTGTTGTCGACGATCGCCCAACCTTCGAGCAGCGGCCGGCCCTCCGCATCGAACACCAACCGGTAGCTGCTCTTCCACACCGGCGTCGGCACGACATACCTCGCGCTGACGCTGCCTCCCGAACCGCCCGCCGTCTCGATCACGACGTTGCGCTTCTCCCGATTCCGCGATCCTGCGATCAGCATCAAGTACTCGCGGAACTGCTCCTGCAATCTCGCATCGACAAACCGCAGCCCCAGCGCCGCTGCCGGATCGACGGTCTGCATCTCGCCGTCATCGCTGAGCAGCAGCAAGCGATCGCTCTCGGCCTGCTGCTCGGTCGCGGCGATCGTGCGGGAGCTGATGATCGTTCCCTCGATCTCGTCCGCCGCCAGCCGCAAGCGCACCCGGGCGCCTTTGAACTGGTCGAGGATGCGGCTGAGCGGCTCCGCACCGCCCAGGCGGAACGGGAAGTTCTCGAGCTTCTTCGCCAGCGGGTCACTCGAGTCATACCGCACGCCCACGACCGCCCCGCCCCGCGAATCGACGGTCAGCGACTTGAGCACGTCGTCCATCTCGTCCGCCTTGAACTGCAAGCGGATCGACTCGCCCGCGGCCACGTCGGCGGTACGCTCGAAGAAACCAATGCCGTGCTTATAGAGCACGACCTTACGAATGGGAAGATCAGCCGTCTGCCCCCAGGCGTACGGGGCCAGGAGCCCGCATCCCAGCAGCGCGAGCAGGATTGCCTTGGGGAAAGAACTGCGGAAGTTGCGGAAAGGGTTGTGCACGAGCACCTCCACTATATTGGACGCTTCGAGCGACCCGTTCGTTGATAGGGAAGCGAGGAAACCGACCCGCCACATCAGAGGCGCGGGTGTGAACCAGCGCGCGCGCAAGCGCAAGCTTGCGTCACGATGCCCAAAGTGCAGCCGAACCCGCTCCACCCACGGCCGCCGCCCTGCCCTAACCTCAGCCCCAGAGGCGCGAGACACCACAGCCACGGCCTCGCCCCTGGCAAACGCCTACTCCTTCTTCTCCCTCGGCGGGCTAATCATGATATGCGCCCCCGCCTTCCCCGGCCACATCAACCAAGGCGCACCCGGCGAAGGATCGGTCGTCAACCCGGTCGTCTCCGGCGTCGCATAGGGCGAATAAATCACCCAGCGCAGGTAGCTGTCGGTTACCTGCCCGGACCCGGCATCGAACCCGCTGCCGATCAGCACATACAGCGTTCTTGGCTGACGCGGCATCGACAGCTTGCCCTCATCGACCTCTTTCCAGCGGGCGGCATGGCGCTCGTTGCCTTTAAGCCCCTGGGCCGACAGCTCACGTCCACGCGCCATGAACGGATCAAGATCCCGGTGGTAGCAGGCGACGCTGAACCGATCACCGTTCGGGTTATCCGCGAGGCACAGCAGATCGTTACCGGCCTCGCGCAAAGTGACCAGCGTCCCCTGGGCGTCATATCCAAGCACGCCGGCCTCAGCGCGGCGCCCCTCCGGCGCGGCCAGAATAGCGGCGGCAATCTGGTCCGCCGCCGAGGGTATATCCCCAGCACGAATCCCACCTACGAACAACAGCGCAAAGGAAAGTAACGTCAAACGAATCTTCATCGTGTAAGTCTCCGAGGTTCATCATACGACGATCGCCGATCGGGCGAGATCGTCTCGATCCCGAAACCCAGCCGGCCCAAGGTCTTGGGGCTTGCCGTTCCCGCCAAAGCGCGTAGCGCGGATCTCGGTTTTGAGATCCGCGACCTTGCCCTTTCCGCCGCACCACCTGTAGAGTATCCGGAGTCGGCCAAGAAGCCGCTGCAAATCAACGGAGGTATCAGATGGATCGCAGAAAATTCCTAACAGGAACCGCCGCCGGGGCTGCCGCGTTGGCCAGTTGCGCCGAGAGCGCCCCCCAGCCCGAAGCCAAGCCATCCAGCGATTATTCAAGGCCCATCAAGATGCACGTGGGCACACAGCGGGGCGGACCGACCACGCCCGAGCGGCTGCAGTACTTCAAGCGGCATGGCGTCGACCACATCTGTGGCTACCCGCCGCGTCCGCCCGAGGACCGCGGTTACTGGACGCGCGAGGACATCGAGACGCTGCTCGAGCTGTGCAACAAGCACGACGTCTCGTGCGACATGGTGCAGCTCCCCTTCCTGAGTTCCAGCCACATTGACCGCGAGAAGCGTGGCGCGATCATGCTGGGCCAGTCGCCCGAGCGCGACCGGGACATCGAGCACATCCAGATCATGATCAAGAACTTCGCCGAAGCCGGCCTACCCGCGTTCAAGTACAACATGAGCCTGCTCGGCGTGCTGCGTCTGCGGCCGCCCTTCTATCCCGAGAATCACCGCACCCCGGGACGCGGCGGGTCCACCTACAGCACGTGGCGGCTGGCGGACGCCAAAGGCTACCCACCCCTGACGCGCGCCGGTGAGGTCGACGAAGACGAGGCTTGGGAGCGCATCACGTATTTCCTCGAGCGCATCATCCCCGTGTGCAACGAATACAAGCTCCGCGCGGCTTGCCATCCGCATGACCCCGGGGTCCCGCCGGAAGGCTTCCAGGGGATCGCCCGTGTGCTCGGCACGCCTGATGGGCTCAAGAAATTCGCCTCCATCCACGAGAGCCCTTATCACGGCTTCAATCTCTGTCTGGGTACGACGGCCGAGATGCTGCAAGACCCCGCCAAGGAGATCCACGACGTCATCGCGTACCTCGGCTCGCGGAAGAAGATCTTCAACATCCACTTCCGCAACATCATTGGGAAGCGCGACGATTTCTACGAGGTCTACCCCGACAACGGCGACATGAACATGGTCGAGGTGGCGCGGTCGCTATGGAAGGTGGACTATCCCTACATGCTGATGCCGGACCACATGCCGCAACATCCCGACGACCCCCGTGGCGCGCAGTCTTACGCCTTCGCCTACGGCTACATCAAGGGCATCATACAATCGCTCGAAACACTCGGGTGAACAGCGGCGCTGTCTGGAAGCAAGTGCGTCGGGGCCGCTGCAGCAGCGGCGGGCAACAAAAAGTAGTAGCCTGTCACCGACTTACCGTCGTCACCGACTTACCCGATAAGCCGACGAGCTCGATGCGATCAAGGGAACTCGGGGGGAACTCGGGGACAGGCTACTACTTTCTCCTTGAGACACCATGAGGGCCATGGCGGTCCGTCGGTCAGTCACGGATTTCCAAAGTCGATTTCCTCCATGTTTTCAATCACTTACCACTCCGAGCGCCCCGCCGGCCCCACCACCGCTTCGTATACTGGGGGTGAGGAACCGTGGCAGCGATCTCACCAGCATTCGAAACGGCGCACTTTGGAATGCCACACTCCGGCCGGGCGTACTGCGCCGGGGCGACACCCTCACGCCGCGCCGGCCAAGGCGAACCCCGCAGGGGTGATCCAAGTAACAGCCCTGGGCGTGAGCCCAGGGTCACCGATCCCCACCACCATCTCTTGAGCCCTGCAAGGGCGGCCCAACCAACCTGCTCCTCCGGCCCAGCAGCCACCTAACCACCCGATGGCCCCGCCATCAAACTGGGCCACCCAGTCATAAAGGATACTCACAACCCCCAGCAAAAGCGTGCCATATCCTGCCAAATCCTGCCAAATCCGGGCGACCAGGGCACAGAAGGAACCCAATCTCCCCGGGGCACCAACAAACCCAATCTCCCCGTGGCAAGACGAACCCAAGACGTCCGGGGGCCAAACGAACCCAACCCCCACGGGTACCCAACAAACCCAATTCCTCCCCGTTCAACCGGCGTGGACCCGGGCTTCATCCCTCACGAATCACGGATCACGAATCACTCATGGTTGCTAGGATGCTAGCGGTGGGCCTGTTGACACGTACCCTCCTCAACCGCAACTCGCCGCACCTGCGCCTCCGGGCCACCCTCCCGGCCCTCGCCCTCGCCTGCGGCCTCATCTCCACCGCGGCCACCGCCCAGTCCACGGCCGACCGCACCTTCACCGACGAGCTCTACCCGATCCTCGAAGCAGCCCAGTGCGCGCTCTGCCACAACGACAACGGGATCGCCTCGCGCACGCGGCTGCGGTTCCCCGAAGACGGAGCCTCGCCGGACGAGGTCACCTCCTTCGGCCTCAGCCTCGGACAGTTCGTCGATCGCAACACGCCCGAGCAGTCACTCCTATTCCGCAAGCCCACCAACCGCCTCGAGCACACCGGCGGCGAGCGCATCCGCCAGGGCAGCGGCGAAGAGCGCATCCTCCGCGCCTGGATCGGCCACCTCGCAAAGCTCTCGGGCGATCGCGTCGACGCCGCGCAACAACAGCGAGACGAGCTGAGCCGCAAGCCCATCTCCGACATACAGATCCGCCGCCTGACCCACGAGCAGTACAACAACACCGTGCGCGATCTGCTGGGCGATGAAACCCGGCCCGCCGGCGCATTCCCTAAGGAAGACTTCGTTCACGGGTTCACCAATCAAGCGGAGGGACAGAACATCGCGCCGCTGCTCGCCGAGGCCTACAACCAGGCAGCGGAAACGATGGCGCGCATCGCCTTCCAAACGGGCGACTACCGGGGCCTCGTCCCCTGCCGCCCGGAATCGGCCAACGACGCCTCGTGCCGCACCCGCTTCATCCGCACCTTCGGGCGCAAGGCGTTCCGGCGGCCGCTCACCGACAACGAGTTCGCCCGCTACGAAGCGCTCTTCCGCCGCGAGGCCGAACGCGCGGACGACCTCCTGGCGGGCGCGCGGATCACCGTCGAAGCGATGCTGCAGTCGCCGAAGTTCCTCTTCTATGCGCGTCCGTCCTTCGGCAAGGCCGACCCCTATCAAACAGCGGCCCGGCTATCGTACTTCCTGTGGAACACCATGCCCGATGACGCGCTGCTCGACGCCGCCGGCAACGGCGCGTTGGCGACGCCCGACGGCATCGAGCAGGCGGCGCGCCGCATGTTACGCGACTCGCGCGCCCGCGAGGCGATGCATGGCTTCCTGGCGCAGTGGATGCGCTTCGACCGTCTCGAGAGCGCCGTGCGCGACCGCCGCATCTACCCCGAGTTCAGCGCCGAGCTAGTGGGCTCGATGCTCGAAGAGACGCGGCGGCTCTTTGACGACGTCGCCTGGGCGGACCGCAACTTCATGGACGTCTTTCGCTCCGACTACAGCTTCTTGAGCACGAGTCTCGCGCAGCTTTATGGCGTGCCCGCGCCCGCCTCCGAGTTCGACCGGGCGGTGTTCCCGCCCGAGACCGAGCGCGCCGGCCTGCTGGGCCAAGCCACCTTCCTGGCCGTGACGAGCAAGCCCGCCGACACCTCGCCCACCGAACGCGGCAAGTTCATTCGCGAGCACTTCTTGTGCCAGGTGGTTCCGCCACCCCCCGCGGGCACCGATACGACTCTGCCGCCCCTCACGGACGAGAAGCCGCTGGCGGCGCGAGATCGGCTCCAGATTCATCTTTCGAATGAGGCCTGCGCCGCTTGCCACCGCCTGATCGATCCCATCGGTTTCGGCTTCGAAAAGTTCGACGCCATTGGACGCTTCCGCGAAACGCAAAAGCTCACCATCTTCCCCACGCAAGATGAACAGCGGCGCAAGGTGAAGACCAAGCCCACCGAGTACTCGCTCGCCATCGACGCCGCGGGATACGTGCAGGGGCTCAACGGGGCCGAGTTTTCATCGCCCAAGGAGCTGGGACGCATCTTGGCCGACGACCCGACCTGCCGGCGCTGCGTCGTGAAGCAGCTCTTCCGTTATGCCCTTGGTCGTCCGGAAGCCGAGGCCGACCGGCCTTCGATCGACCGGGCCGTCGAGCGCTTCGAAACCTCGCGTTTTCGCTTCGAGGAGCTTATAATCTCAATAGCCACGTCGGACTCGTTTCTAGGGTACCCAAGCTAATCATGAGGCCACCGATTTCAAGGCGAACGTTCCTTCGCGGAGTGGGACTCGCGGGAGCGGCGGTGCGTGTGGGCGTTCCGGCGCTCGACGCGATGTTCAATTCGAGCGGGACGGCGTACGCCGCCGCGGGCAGGCTGGCTGGGAAGCCGGTCGAGTCGCGCTTCGTCTTCTGGTTCAACGGCAACGGCATCCCGGAGAAGTATTGGATTCCCGCCGAGACCGGCGCTGACTATCAATTCACGCCCTGCCTCAAGCCGCTGGCCCCCTTCCGGAACGACATCCACATCGTCACGGGGCTCGACAGCCCGGCGGCGCGGCTGCCTGGACCCGGTAACAGCCACTACCCATCGATGAGCGCGATGCTCTCGGGGCAAGTCTTCACGGGCCGAGGCGCGGGCGGACCGTCGATCGACCAAGTGATCGCGCGCAAGGTCGGCCTGAACTCGCGCTTCCGGTCGTTACAGATCGGTGTCTCGCAAGAGTCATTCGGCGAGAGCATCCAGAACAACATGAGCTGGGCGGACCGCGACCGGCCGCTGCCGCCCGAGATGATCCCGCACCGGCTGTTCGACCGTCTGTTCGGCTCGAAAGAAGAGCACTGGATCGCTCGCCAAAAGAGCATTCTCGATGCGGTGCGCGACGACGCCTCGTCGTTGCTATCGGAGTTGGGCGCGAGCGACAAGGTGCGGCTCGAAGAGTACCTCAGTTCCGTTCGCGACCTCGAGCGGTCGATCGCGAGCCTACCACCCGAGTACAGCCGTCCGGTGGAGCGCCCGGCCGAGGGCGGCGACATGCGCGACTGGCCGCGCATCGCGAAGCTGCAGAGCGACCTGCTGGTGCACGCGTTCGCGTCGGGGCAAACGCGCGTGGCTTCCTACATGCTGACGAAGTGCCAAGGGCTGTCGCGCTTCCCGTGGCTCGGGCACACCGCGCAACGCCACCACGAATACACCCACGGCCAGGTCGAGACGCCGCGCGGCATGCGCATTCTCCGCGACATCTGCCGCTGGCATGTTGAGGAGTTCGCGTATCTGATCGCGAAGATGAAAGCGACGCCGGAAGGCGACGGCAACCTGCTCGACCACACCGCTTTGGTAATGATCCACGAGCATGCCGAGGCCAACGCCCACAAGAACAACGGCCTGGCGATGATCGTCGCCGGACACGCCGGCGGCCTCAAGACCGGGCTGCACACCAAGACGACCGGCACGGTCGGCGACCTCTACGTGACCGTCGCCGACGAGACCCTCAAGGCCGGCATCGGGTCCTTCCCCACCGCCGAAAAGAAGCTCAGCGACATCGTGTAGCGACGACGCTGATCAAAATGTAGGGGCACGGCATGCCCTGCCCGCGAGCAGCCCGGGCCACGCAGCCGCTCGTTGTAGGGGCGGACCCCTGCGTCCGCCCGGCTACGGAGTTGCTCTCGGTTTCTGTGCGAAAGGCAGCTACAGCCCGAGCAGCTTCTTCGCCTCGACAGGGTAGTCGGTGGCGATGGCGTCGACGCCGGCGGCGTGGGCGGCCTTCCAGCGGTCTGGCTCATTCTGGCGGATGTAGACGAGGACGCGCTTGCGGCCGTTACGCGCCGTTGCGACCTGCTCTTGCGTCGGCATGTAAGGCGGTGCCGGCGTCACCCAGATGTAGTCGAAGTAGGTCGAGCGCAGGACCGCATCGAGCTCTTGCTGATTGCCGGCGCGGCCCGAGACCGGGAAGCGGGCGTTGGCGATCTTGAAGCGCTCGGTCGAGCGCGCGTCCATGCCGAAGCTGAAGACGCGGTCGACCATGTCGAAGCGCTCGGCCAGGCTGACGATCTTCTCTTCGATGCCCCGCGAGAGCTTCTTCATGTTGATGGCGATGAAGGTGTCTTTGTCCTTGTCGCGGCGGGAGATCATGTCGAAGACCTCACCCAGCGTCGGGATCTTCTCTTTCTTGAACTTCGGGTTGTACCACGAGCCCGCGTCGAGCGCCTTCAACTCGCGCAGCGTCATCGCCATCACCTCGCCTGAGCCGTTGGTGGTGCGGTCGACGGTGGCGTCGTGGATGACAACCGGCACACCATCTTTGGTGAGGTAGACGTCCAACTCGATGCTGATGCCTTGGTCAACGCAGGCCTTGAAGTTGGCCATGGTGTTCTCGGGATACTCTTGCACCATGCCTCGATGGCCGTATATTTTCGTTGTGTGCTCGGCGCCGAGCACGGCCGGCTGGACTGAAAGCGATAGAGCCGCCAGTGCGAGAAGCGCGCGGCTGCGGACCACGACCTGTGTGCGCATGCGAACATTATAGTCTCAGCATGGGGTTGCCGCCTCGTCGACCGCGGCGGCGGGCACGGCATGCTGTGCCCCTACAGTACCGATGCAGTCTGAAGCCGGCTTACTCCTCGTTCCTGAGCCTGTGGCCATTCCGGCGGGGGTCTACCTGATGGGGCAGGATGACGGGCGTGATGAGGAGCGACCGGTTCACGAGGTCGAGGTCGGCGCGTTTCGGCTGGGTCGCTACCAAGTGACCAACGCGGAGTATGACGAGTTTGTCCGGGCGACCGGCCGCAACGAGACGCGTTTCCGTCATCAGGAGCACTTCGACCATCCGCGGCAGCCTGTGACTGGCGCTAGTTGGTTCGACGCCGTTGCCTATTGCGAATGGCTGCGCGCCGAGACAGGCGAACCGTTCTCCCTGCCGACCGAAGCGCAGTGGGAGTGGGCCGCGCGCGGCGGCTTGGCCGGGAAGCTCTACCCGTGGGGCGATGCGCCGTTCACCGAGCGCAAGGGCTACGGGGAGCGTTGGCGGCAGGGGCCTGAGTGCGTGGGAGAGTCCGAGCCGAACGGTTATGGCCTGTTCGACATTTGCGAGAACGTTCACGAGTGGTGCTCGGATTGGTATGACGCCGACTACTACGGCGTGTCGCCGCGCGTGAATCCCCCCGGACCGGATGAAGCAGGCCCGGACGAGAGGGTGCGTCGGGCGTCGCGTGGCGGTGCGTGGCGGCATCAGATCAAGATCTCGCGTTGCGCGGCGCGGAGCAGCATCCCTCCTCATCTCGAATACGCTGACTACGGCTTTCGCGTGGCGTGCCGGCAACCCTGAAGGCGCACGAACTCGAAGCCTAATGAGTTGGGCTTCAAGCCCTGCAAACGCCTACACCCGCCTGACGTGCGGCCTCGCCCAGGGCTTTGTCGAGCGTCGCCAGCTCCGCACCCTCGTGCATCGCAAGGTGGAGGTAGGTTGCGTCGTAGGTCGAGAGACCGTATTGCCGCGCTAGGTTCAGCGTCTCGCCCATCGCAAGCGCCAGGAGTTGTGGCTTCATCCGTACGTCCAACTCGTTGAGAAGCTCGGCTGCCAGGGTGACATCGGCCCTGCTCATTCTTGCCTGACGCTCTGCCACCAGGAGTCCGTTGGCAACCTCGAGAGGCCAGATGGCGGGAACGACGGCCTGACTCGATCCGGCGATGCGTTTTACAACCCGTTCGGCGTAGGCGCTTCGCTCATCCGATAGGCACCACGCAAGCGCAACGGAAGCATCCAAGACGACCACTCTCAAAACCGCCGGCCCTCGTTGATCATGTCGCGAATGCTCATCTTGCCGGGCTTGGCCCGTTCGCGGATCTTGCGCATTTCCTTTAGCAACGCTGCCGAGCCACGTTTTGCCTTCGCGCGTTTGAACGGTACAAGCTTTGCGATGGGGGCCCCTCTCCGCGTGATCGTGATGTCTTCCCCATGCGCCACACGCTCCAGCAGCGCGGAGAAATGAGTTTTCGCTTCGAAAGCGCCAATGGTTTCCATGGCGAGTCACCTAACAACTAGTTGGATCAACTAGTTGGATCATAACCGATCTTAGGTTGATTGGCAAGGTAGCCATGTGGTGCTGGTGTTGGGAAGCGTGACCGCCCACGGGCTGTAGTCCAGCGGAACAATTCCCCTAGCAAGCGACAAGTCGGAGTACACGTGGCGTAAGGCCCCAGCCTTGCCGAGAACCGATTCCTCGGTTCTCAGGACAGCAAGCGACCGAGTACCCGCTGTGTATCCACGCCTCTAGCTATCTTTGTTCGACACGCAGGCCGCATAGCGGCGCCTTCATGCCGGCCCGGGGTGCAACCTCGGGAACCGGTCGCCCAACCCATCCTATTGATTAAGGGCCTGGGACCGGCGTCCGTGGACGCCGGTCCCAGGCCCCGGAGTTCTTCGGGGGGCTCTGCCTCCTGGGGCTCGCGCCCCAGGCTAGCATTAAGGCGCCGCTGCCCGGCTTGACATCTGTGCCACCACCCGCACTTTCAACAACCCTACTCCTGATCCCCTGCCCCTGATTCTTCCCCCCACTCCTCCAACTTGCGCCGCACCTTGCCGGCGTTGGGGTCTTCGATCTGCTCGCGGATCGCCAACGCGCCTCGGGCGTGCTCGATGGCCTTCGCTCGCTCGCCCAGCTCGTCGAGTGCCAGGCTCATGTTCCACAGCGAATTCCCTTCGCCCCGCCGGTCGCCCGTCTCGCGTGCGATCGTCAAGTGCTGCTCGTAGTACTCGATCGCCCGCTGCGTCTCTCCCAAAGCGGCGTAGGCAATGCCAAGGCCCATCAGCGCATTCCCTTCGCCCCGCCGGTCGCCCGTCGCGCGCGCGATCGCCAAGCGCTGCTCGTAGTACTCGATCGCCCGCCGCGTCTCCCCCAAATCGGCGTAGGCCAGGCCCAGGTTGTTGAGCGCCCTCCCTTCGCCCCGCCGGTCGCCCGTCTCGCGTGCGATCGTCAAGTGCTGCTCGTAGTACTCGATCGCCCGCCGCGTCTCCCCCAACTGGAGGTACCCATTACCCACACCCATTAGCGCATTCCCTTGGGCCCCCTTGTCGCCCGTCTCGCGCGCGATGGCTAGCCACTGCTCGTAGTACTCGATCGCCTGTCGGGTCTCACCTATGTGCCGATAGGCGGTGCCTAAACCGCCCAGCGCCCTCCCTTCCCTGTCTTTGTGCCCCAGCTTGCGGGCGGCCTTCAGCGTGCCTTCAGCGAGGCTTCCAGCCAGCGGATACGTTCACGCGGGTGCTGGCGCAGCTCGAGCATGTTCGGGGCTCTCATGGGATACTCTTGCGCCAACGTGGCCGCGCTATCGTCCGGCGAGACGTGCTCCGCGGCCCAGGCCTGTCCCGCCTCGATGTGCGCCCGCTCGCGGTCGACCAGACGCAGCCCCTCCAGTACACCCTCACCGCCTCTCTCGTAGGTGTCGTCGGCTTGTGAAACGACCTTCAGGTAATGCTCGGCGTGACGCTTCGCTGCGCCGGAAACCTCTTCGTTGCCCAGGCCTTCCCGCGCCAGCTCCCGCATCAGGTCGTGCAGCCGGAAGCGCTCGTCCTTGGCGTCATAGAGCACCAGGCTGCGGCCCACCATCGTATCCAACTCGCCGTCCTTGAAATGCCCCACCGCCTCGGCCGCCGCCCTGTCGAACGGCGCGGGAAACACCGCCAGCGATCGCCAGCGCGTCGCCAGTTCCGGGGCGTCGCGCTCCAGCGCCTCGACACTGTCGGCCAACACCGCCGTGACGTCGCGTCCTTCAAAGCGCAGCTCCGAGCGCTTCTCTTCCAGCCGAGTCAGGTACTCCTGCACCGACAGCGCGAGCGACGCCGCCAGCCGGTTGCCCGCCACCCGCAGCGCCAGCGGCAGGTCGCCGCATAGCTTGGCAAGGCTGTCGACCTGACCGTCTTCGGCAGGCTTGTCGCCCTGTCAGGGCTCCCGACGCGAGAGGTTCGATACCTGGGGTTCCGCCTGGCGGCGTCACCCCAGGCTAACATCCGGTCGCCGCTTCGCGGCTAAGCCAGAGTAAATGGGGATTTGAAAGTTCTGTGACTCAGATCGGGCCTCGGGGTGGAGGGCGGGACAAGAGCCGAACCTGTTCGGAGAACTTGACACCTCCGCCGCAATGATGGCTCAATCAATCAGCCGGTTCTTCACCTGCCGTTGTCAGAACGTAGCGTGCAATACGACTTCCTCATCGTCGGAGGCGGGGTTGCCGGGGGCGTCCTCGCTGGTTTGCTGGGCCGGCAGGGCAAAAGGGTGCTCGTCATCGAGAAGGCGACCGAGCCTTCCGGATTAGTCCGCCCGGAGATCGTCTGGCCGGCGACAACCGAGGTTCTGGGGTCGCTGATTCCCAGGGAGCGGCTGGCGGCGGACGTCCTGCTTCGCTTGGGCAGCGTGGAGGTGCGGGGCGGGAACGGCGAGTCGCTTCTGCTCTCGCGAGCGTTTCTTGACGGTGCCGGAATCGAACGCTGCTCGCTCGAACCCAACAAGCTGCGCGAACAACTGCTCAGCCTTGATGGCTTTGAGCTCCGGCGGGGGGTGGAAGTGACCGGCCTTCTGCGGGAGCGGGGCCGGGTCGTCGGTGTACGCAGCCGCGAGGTGGGAGGGGATCGGCAGCACGAGTTCCTGGCACGCCACACCGTAGGCAACGACGGGGTTCGTTCGTTTGTTCGACAGGAATGCGGCTTGCCGATGCGAACGCGGATGTTCCCGTTGGACTTCCTCTGCTTTGGGTTCGCGTGGCCATCGAGGTTCGAAGGGCGGACGACCCGAGTTTGGTTCAACACCCACGGCTTGGCCTCGGGCATTCTCGCCCTGTTTGCTGTGCCGCTACCCAACGGCAAAGGCGCCGGCTTGGTCGCGGTGCGCCCGTGGATTTTCGACCGGCCCGGCGAGACACAGCCAGGCTGGAGCCGCTTCCGCGAAATCGACAGCGGGATTGTGGACGTCATGGGAGCCAGGGAGTTCCCCGGGGATCTGACACGGATTCGCCGCCGCTGGGGACATGCCCCTCGCTACGGCTGCGACGGTTTGATCCTCATGGGCGACGCCGCGCATCCAGTCAGCCCGGTCGGTGGGCAAGGGACCAACATGGCGGTCGCCGACGCCGCCACGTTCGCGGACTTGGTTCGGGAGAATGTGCCGGACCTGCTGGGAGAGTATGAGCGCCGCAGGAGGCCGGCGAACGGGCGCTCCCTGCGCTTCACGCGCAACGCGGCACGCTTGTTGCAGGTGCCCTCTTACTGTCTGCCGGGCTTCGCGCTGCGCGGGACCTTCCGGTGGGTATGCCGGCATCCATCGGCCCTGGTCAACACCATTCGATACGCCTCGACGGCGTTCCGGGCGAACACCGAGCGCCTCTCGCCCGGTTCGGTGGCGTGATGGCGGCGTGATGGCATCTCCCGGCTCCAGTCTGTCCGCTGCCCCGCGGTCCATAGCGCCCTCCGCCCGCGCCGAGGCGGTTTCTTGTTGCGCGCGGTCAACGACCCCGCGCACCAAGAAGCAGCCTCGGGGCGAAACAAGCTGATGCAGGCGTTCGGAACCCATGGATGAATCCATGGGCTAGGATTGTTCGACCCTCGCAGGGTCGGCGGATCGACACGCAGCACCAACGTGTCCACACACCCTCAACACCCGGCGGGTGAGCCAAGCGCAAACACATCCGCTCTCTTCCAGTTCCACCCACCGAGTCATCAGGGCGTGACGACACACAGTCCCACCTGCTTACGGACGGATCTCGGTTCTGTCCGCCGGAGGCGCGGGCCACACTCGCTGTTGTATAGTGTTGAATTCCTCGCGGGTTCCCAACTAAGGAAGACGGATCAACCCGCCGAGAACCTACTTCCCCGCCCTTTTGGAGATCGCCTGAATGCCTGCCGCCAAACCATACAAACCACCGAAGGACTTCGCCAAGAGCGCCTCTGTCGGCAGCATGGCGGCCTATAAGAAGCTCTACGACCAAGCCAAGCGGAACCCCGAGCGCTTTTGGGAGAAGCTTGCCAAACAGGAGCTGCACTGGTTCAAAAAATGGACGAAGGTGTGCGACTGGAAGTCCCCCTTTGTCAAGTGGTTCGTCGGGGCCAAGACGAACATGTCGTACAACTGCCTCGACCGTCACCTGACCACGCCGCGCAAGAACAAAGCCGCCATCATCTGGGAAGGCGAACCGGGTGACACACAGACCCTGACCTATCAGGAGCTTCACCGGCGCGTCTGCCGGTTCGCCAACGTGCTCAAGGGTTTGGGCCTCAGAAAGGGTAGCCGATCGATCATCTACATGCCGATGATCCCCGAGCTACCGATCGCGATGCTGGCGTGCGCGCGGCTGGGGATTGCCCACAGCGTGGTGTTCGGGGGGTTTTCCGCCGAGGCGCTCAAGACGCGCATCAACGACCTCGAGGCCGAAGTCGTCATCACGGCCGACGGCGGCTGGCGGCGGGGCAAGATCGTCCCACTCAAAGCGGCGGTCGACGAAGCACTCGAGGACTGCCCGGGCGTCAAGCACAGTATCGTCTATCGCCGCACCCACAACGACATCGACATGGTTGCGGGACGTGACCATGACTGGGAAGAACTGGACGCTACCGCGAGCGAGCACTGCCCGGCGGCGGAGCTGGACTCCGAGCACCCGTTGTACGTGCTCTACACCTCCGGCACGACGGGTAAGCCCAAAGGCATTGTTCATACCACGGGGGGCTACCAGCTCTCGGTCAACATGACCATGAAGTGGGTGTTCGACATCAAGGAAGAGGACACCTACTGGTGCGCCGCCGACGTGGGCTGGGTTACCGGACACAGCTACATCGTCTACGGGCCACTGCTGGTGGGGACAACCACGGTGATGTACGAAGGGGCGCCGGGCCATCCCGAGCCGGACCGGTTCTGGCGGATCATCGACAAGTACAAGATCAATATCCTCTACACCTCACCAACGGCGATTCGCGCGTTTATTCGACTCGGAGAGAAATGGCCGAAGAAGCATGACCTGTCGAGCTTGCGCTTGCTTGGCTCCGTGGGTGAGCCCATCAATCCGGCGGCGTGGGAGTGGTATCACAAATACATCGGCGGTGAGCGTTGCCCGATCGTCGATACGTGGTGGCAGACCGAGACGGGGTCGATCATGATTTCTCCCATGCCGGGAGCGACGCCACTCAAGCCGGGTTCGGCGACATTTCCACTGCCGGGGATCATCGCTGACGTGGTCGACATGGAAGGGAACCCTGTCCCCAAAGGGGGAGAGGGCTACCTGATCGTGCGCGAGCCTTGGCCCTCGATGTTCCGCACGTTGTGGCGCGACAAGCCACGCTTCAAGAAGACCTACTTTTCACAGATCCCCGGGGCTTACTTTGTAGGTGACGCGGCGCGGCGCGACAAGGACGGGTACATCTGGGTCCTGGGGCGGGTCGATGATGTGATGAATGTCAGCGGGCACCGGCTGTCGACCGCGGAGCTGGAATCAGCGTTGGTGAAACACAAGGCCGTGGCCGAGGCCGCGGTGATCGGCAAGCCCCACGAACTGACCGGACAAGCCATCGTTGCCTTCGTCACGCTCAAGTCAGACCAAACAGCGGACGACAAGATGGCCGCCACTCTCCGTGATTGGGTAGCTGTGGAAATTGGCAAGTTTGCCCGTCCCGAACAGATCCGCTTCAGCGATGCCCTGCCAAAGACCCGCAGCGGCAAGATCATGCGCCGCTTGCTGCGTGAGATCGTCACCACCGATACTGTGTCGGGCGACATCACGACGCTTGAAGATCTCTCGGTCATCAACCGGTTGGCAGGCAAGCAAGACGAGGAGTAGGTGCCTCTCGAGCTGGCGGGTGGCGTCCCCGTGTCCGAGAGAAGGAACCGGCTAGCGCCGCTCCGCCGTATGCGTCGGCTTCGCGGCCTTCAAGGAACTCTCCATCCGCGTCAGGTGGATGACGAAGGGCGTAACCTCGAACGGCATCTTGTCTCGTGCCGAGAGCAAGGCCACAGGCTTCGTCTTCACAAGGTGCAAAGTGTTGGTCCAGGGGTCGAGTCTGAGGCGGGAGCCTAGCGGCAGAGCGGCGATTTGCTCCATCTTGCCCTCATCGAGATCCGGGGCCTTGCCCGCCAGCTCGCTCAGCCGCAACAGGTTTCCATCGCTGGCTAGTTGGTTGCCGAGGTTCGCCTGAATCAAGTTGGTCAAGTACGGCGCACGGTTTTCGAGCACCTTGAGAAACAACCCGGCGTTCGCGAGCTTGCCCTTGTAAGGGGATTTCGAGAGCATCTCGATCGCCTTCCGGCTGGCGGCCTCGACTTCGCGTACACCGCGGCCCAGCCGCAGCTTCTGAAGGATCTCCGAATCCTCGAACATCGTCTGGTCGCTGAAAGCGAACATTGTCTCGGTGCGGTGTCCCAGCGCGATGTGAGCCAGTTCGTCGGACAGCACCATCGCCAGACTGGCTTCGTCCGGCAACACGTCGATAAGTCCCCTGCTGATGACGATCGACTGCCCTATTGAGAAGGTCTCGAGCGGCGTCGTCAGCAGGACACGGCACTCGACCTCGAGGTTGATCTTGTTGGTGATGATGAGGTTGCGGACCACCGTGTTCAGCACGTCATCGACTTCCCCCTTCGGCGCCAGCAGGCCGCTTTTCTCGAGACGCTGGATGACGTTCTCTTCGGCCTGCCGCGTCCAGATGCGCTGGCTTTCGAGCGGAGTCACATCTTCCGAGCCACTCTCGTCCTGCACCTCGTGGTCGGCTTCGACCAGAATCTCCGTCAACTCCTGCAGCTTACTGCCGCGGAAAGCGCTATAGCCCCAAAGCCGCGTCTGTGCTTTGAAACGGATGGTCTCGCCGTCCGGCCCCAACGCGTTCGCGTCCTGCACATAGACGAAGGCGGGCATCCACAGGGCACCGGCGACGTTGACGCGCCAACTGTCGAAGTGAAAGAACAGCGCCTCGTCCACAGCCGACGTGTAGGTTCCGTTGAAACGCACAATCTTGTGCTGCTTGTCTTCCACCCAGATGCGGCCGACGAAGCGTCCCGGCCGGCCTTCCTTGTGGGGCGCGACGTCGAAGACAAGCGTCCGAATGTTGCCGAGGAACTCGCGCCGAACGTACTCGAACTCATAAGTGCGGCGCGTAAAGTGGGTCGCATCTGGCACCACCATCTGCGCAAAGCCTTCGGGGATGAAGTAGTTCCGCCGCGATTTCTTCTTCCAGAAGAACGGGAGCCCGCGCTTCTCGGGCGAGTGGTCAAAGCCTTCGCTCACGAACAATTGGTCATAGTGGACGCCGTCATCCAAGGTCAGCTTGCCCACCATGTAGTGGTCTCGGAGAATTGGCGCGTCCGCGTCCGAATCGTCGGCCACCTCTTGCAGATAGGTCTCGAGTACCGGACGGTACTGCCGCATTGTTTCGACGAAATCCTGTTCGTTGGCGACGATACGGTCAATCAGCCGGTCGACCAGATCAGTGCGCTGGGCCGCCGCCGGCCAAGCGGCGGCAAGCATGAAGAGGGCTGCGAAGATAGGGGCTTTGATGGTGTGGGTCATGGTTCTGGTTCCTTGGTGAGTAAGTTTCCTAGTAAGCAAGCTGGAAGCGGATGTGCACCGTGGCCACGAGGTTCACGGGCTCTCCGTCACGCCGGGCCGGCTCGAAGCGGATCTTCCGGGCGGCTTCGATCGCGTTCTCGTCGAGCCCGTAGCCCAGGCCCTGCACGACCCGCAATACATCGATGTCTCCCGATGCCGCGAATAAGATCTCAAGCTGAACTTCCCCTTCGACCTGTCGGTCTCGCGCCTCGGCGGTATACTCGGGCCGCGGTTTCGCGATGATCTTGACGCCGCTCGACGGCCGCGCGCGGTGCCCGGGCAGCGCAGGCGTCTTGGCGTCATCGCTGTAGACGACCTCTTCGAATCCGGCCTGTTTAGGCGGACCGTCTTCCGTTGCACCGCCTCTGGCGGACCCACTACCGGCCTTGACCTCGCCGAATGCGGCCGCGCCGGTGCCGGTCAACCTTGTCTTCCCCCCGGAGGTCCACTTCGTTCCCGTGCGTGCTTGGCCAAAGGCTGCCTCACCTTCGGTCGGACGCTCGTACCTGGCGGTTCGCCAACGCGCACCGTCGCTGGCGGCAACCTCTCCAAAGTCACTGGGGCCGGCCGGGACGCTGAGGGACGGCTTCGCTTCCTGAGAGACGCTTGCCTGGCCGAATCCCGCGGCCTCAACGGTTTCGCGGGACCTGATCGGTATCTCGGGAGCAATCGCCGACGCCAGTAGACCCGTCTTTACAAGGCTTACCGGGGGCTCGGCGGGCAGCGGGGCCGGCGGCGGTGTACGTACCGCTACCGCCGGCGCTTGGGGGGCGGCCGGCTCAATGCGTACTTTGGGCGGATCGGCGGCCAAAGCCTTGCGCACGGGTGCCGCGTTAGCGCGTGGCTGTGCGACGCGTATCCTCTTTGGCGGCGCCACAGGACGCCTGCGCTGCGGCGGAGGGACCCTCCAGTCACCGATGGGCGGGATTGTCGGAGCAAGAATTGTCACCGAGCGGTAGTTCTTGGTGACGTTGAGTGACGACTGCGGAACGGTCCCCAAGAGCACGAGCCCAAAGACCCCAAGCACATGCAGGACAAAGCTGGCGCCGAAGGTTCGGCCCGATCGGCCGGAGACGGAACTGGAGTTCTCAAACACGATGAATCCCCGTTTCGGTTCGCTGAACAGGCGGCCCGCAACCGAGGCCGCAAGTACCGTATCGTCCTCCAGCCATGAGCTTTATCATTCAGCGCCAAAAGGCAAAAACTTGACACTTCGTGAGGTCTCCGCAAGGGGTAGGGGCACGGCGTGCCGCAGCATGCCGTACCCGTTTGTGCGGACCTTCCTAACCACTTTGTAAGGGTGGACCGCTGCGTCCACCCCGGACCCACAAAGTGGCTCTCGCCTTCAACGCACAAGACAACCGCCATTGCCAAGGGCCGCGGCGGGGCGGACGCAGCGGTCCGCCCCTACAAGGTCTTCAACGTCCTCCCAGCGCCACCCACCTGCCTGTTTCCGCTATACTTAGAGCTATTGCACCCACCGCAAGGGGGTGTCGAGGAAGTTCGTCATGTACGCCATTATTGAAACGGGCGGGAAGCAATACCCCGTCTCCTCGGGCGAAGCTGTCCGCGTCGAGAAGCTGGAAGGCGACGTCGGTTCGCCGATCGAATTCGACCGCGTGCTCGCCGTGTCCCAAGACGACGGTCAGTTGCTGGCCGGAGATCAGGTCAACTCCGCCAAGGTCAAGGGGACCATCACCTCCCAGGCCCGTGGCCCCAAGATCATCGTCTACAAGTTCAAACGCAGAAAACACTATCGCCGCAAGAACGGTCACCGGCAGGACTATACCGAAGTCAAGATCGACGAAATCGCTGTCTGAGTTCGCGTCATCGCACCGCCGGTAGAGGAAGGATTCATCCATGGCACACAAAAAGGGACTGGGCAGCTCTCGGAACGGACGCGACTCCAACGCCCAGCGGCTCGGCGTCAAGCGCTTCGCCGGCCAGATCGTCAGCGGTGGCTCGATTCTCGTGCGGCAGCGCGGCACCCGTTTCAAGCCGGGTGAGAATGTCGGCCGCGGCAAAGACGACACGCTGTACGCGAAGGTCGGCGGCAAGGTCGAGTTTGCCAACCGTGGCCGCCTGGGCCGCGTGATCCACGTTCGCCCCGAAGCGGTGTCCGAAGCAGTCTAGGACGGCTCTTTCCGCGAACGCCCCGAGGGCAACGTACAAGCTAAGATTGAGAGGCGGACGCTGATCCGCCTCTTTGCTTTTCCCTCCCCGATTCCCCCGTGTTCGTCGATGAAGCCATCGTCAACGTCAAGGCCGGTGACGGCGGCAACGGTTGCGTTGCGTTTCGGCGCGAGAAGTTCGTGCCGCGTGGCGGACCGAGCGGCGGCGACGGAGGCCGTGGCGGCCACGTCATCCTCCGCGCGTCCCAGCAACACAACACCCTGATCCACTTTCGCTACCAGCGCGAACACAAAGCGCAGCGCGGCCGACATGGCGAGGGCAGCAATCGCAGCGGACATTCGGGTGAGGATCTGATCCTTGAGGTCCCGGTCGGCACCGAAGTCCACGACGCCGACACGGCCGAGAAGGTTTTCGACTTCACCGAGTACGGCCAGGAATGGATCGCCGGGGAAGGCGGACGCGGCGGACGCGGCAACGCTCGTTTTGCTACGTCCACCAATCAGGCGCCGCGTCGAGCCGATCCGGGATCGCTCGGCGAAGAACGGCGCTTGCGCCTCGAACTCAAGCTGCTCGCCGATGTCGGGTTAGTCGGTTTTCCCAACGCCGGCAAGTCGACTCTGATCTCACGGATTTCCGCCGCGCATCCAAAGATCGCTGACTACCCTTTTACGACCCTCGAGCCGAACCTGGGCGTGGTCACCGCGGACGACCTCGAGAGCTTCGTCGTCGCCGACATCCCTGGGATCATCGAAGGCGCACACGAAGGCCACGGGCTCGGCTTGCGGTTCCTGCGCCACATCGAACGCACGCGGATTCTGGCTCATCTCATCGACGTGAGCGACTTCAGCGAACGCGATCCGATCGACGACTACGAAGTCATCCTGAGCGAATTGCGCAGTTTTTCCGAGGAGTTGGTGGGCAAGCCCATGGTCGTCGTGGCCACCAAGATCGACGCCGCGCAGGACGACGACCGGCGCCGGCGGCTCGAAGAGTATTGCGACGAGCATCACTTGCCCTTTCTGGTGATCTCGGCGGTCACGGGCGAGGGTATCGATCCGCTCAAGCGCCTGCTGGCCGCCCGCGTGCGTGACGAGCGCCAAACTCCGGTGGCCGCCCCATGAAGGTAGCCCCATGAAGGTCACACCGTGAAGATCGCCCTCTACGGCGGCACTTTCGACCCCGTGCACCGGGGACACGTCGACGTCGCCCGCGCGGCCGCCGACAGGCTGAACCTCGACCGTGTTTGGTTCGTACCCGCAGGCCGGCCGCCTCATCGGCAAGCCATCACCGAGGCCGACTACGAACACCGATACCGCATGGCCGCCTTGGCATGCGAAGGCGACCCCCGCTTCGAGCCCTCGCGTTTGGAAGCCCCCGCGGCCGACGGCAAGCCGAGCTACTCCCTTTATACGCTCCAACAAGCAAGGTCGGAGATGGAGCCGGACGATCGATTGTTCTTCATGCTTGGCTGTGACGCTTTCGCCGAGATCGACTCCTGGCATCGTTGGGAGGAGGTCGTGCGAGCGGTGGAGTTCATCGTGGTCAGCCGTCCCGGCGCGGACCTTGCCCGCGATCAAGCCCCCGCCGCGGCCCAGGTACAGTGGCTGACGGACGTGGATGTCCCGGTCTCCTCGACCGAGGTTCGCCGGCGGCTCCACGCGGGCGACCCCTGCGAGGATGTTTTACCCGCGCCGGTCGCACGCTACATTCGCGAGCACTCGCTCTACACGCCTCAATCGTCGTCCGTTCTGTCGTCAACGTAGGGGCGGACCGCCGCGGCCGCACACAGGCTGAAACGGGTACCCCTGCCCTTCTAGCCGACGCGAACGACGGCCGAAGACGGGGTCGTGTGCGAAAACACACGTACGCGCGCCCTCGCCACGAAAATCTTTTTGACACCCTACTAGTCTTGTAGTAGATTCAACCTGAGACGTAGGAGGTAGGCAGCTTTCGTGGCACGAACCAACCCAGTCAAGCTCACCAAATACGAGTTGGAATTGATGGAGCAAATCTGGCAGCTCGGCTCGGCTTCAGTGCGGGAGGTGTGCGAGAGCCTCCCCTCGCGCAAGCGGCCGGCCTACACCACGGTCCAAACGATGATTTACCGCTTGGAGGAAAAGGGTGCGGTGCGGCGCGTGAAGAAGGTCGGCAACGCCCACATCTTCGAGCCGACGATCACACAGCAAGCGACCCACCGGCGACTGGTGGACGAACTGCTTGAACTGCTGGGCGGCTCCGCCAGGCCCCTGATGGCCCACCTGGTCGACGCGGGCAAGCTCACGCTCGATGACGTGCGGGAGGTAGAAGATCGGCTCAAGCAACTCGAACCCGCAAAGGCGAAGGCCCCGAAGGTAAGTACCCCAAAGGTACATACAAAGCCGCGCGGAGGCCGTCGATGAATGTTCACGCCGCACTGGCGCAATGGTCGGCCGCCTGGTGGCCATGGTTCCTCAATCACCTCTGGCAGGCGACAGCGTTCGCGGTGGTGGCCATCATCCTCGTTGCTCTCCTCAAGCGGACGAGCGCTCGAACCCGGTACGCGGTGCTGCTCGTTGCTCTCGCAAAGTTTGCTGTGCCGGCGGCGTTTCTGGCGACGATTGTCGACGATGCCGGACTATGGCCCGAGCCCTTGCAGTGGCAGACCCAACGTATCAGCGAGACCCAGGGCATAGGCGGGGCTGCGTACGTTCCGCTGACTACGATCGCACGCGTTGCCTCGCCCATCGAAATCGCGAGCGCATCGGCTCCCGCGACCGTGCCTTCGGCAACCCACTCCGAGACCTGGTGCCTGTTGACCATCATCTGGATCTCGGGCACGCTACTGATCCTGTCACGATGGGCGCGGCGTCACTGGCGCTTCGTGCGCAGTCTCGGCGACACGAAGCCATGCCGGGACACAAGGGCCGTCGAAGCACTCGATCAGGTCCGAGGAACGATCCCACTACGGCGCTCGGTGCGGCTCATCCTCTCCCGTAAGGTCGAGCAGCCGTGGGTATGGGGCGTGTGGCGTCCGGTGGTCGCGCTGCCGGAGGCCATGCTCGGCAAGCTGAGCGATCCCGAGCTGGAGGCGGTCCTCGCCCACGAGCTTCAGCACATCAAGCGCTGGGACAACCTCGCCGGCTATCTGCAAGCGATGTTGTGCGCAGCGTTGTGGTTTCATCCGCTGGTGTGGTGGCTTGACCGGCGTTTGCTCGCGGAGCGTGAAGAGGCTTGCGATCAGGCAGTGGTTGAGGCCGGTAGGAACCGCGACGCCTACGCCGCGGGTTTGTTGAAGGTGTGCCGCTTTTCGGTCGAGGCAAGCCCGGCCGGTGTTTCGCACGCGGCGGCATCGAGTTTGAAGCATCGAATGGAGCGCATTATGTCGATGACACAGGTACGAGATCGCAGGTCTGTCCGGTGGCCGCTGATCGCCGGGCTCGTCTTGGCCGCGCTGGCCCTGTCGTTCGTGGTGGGCGTCGCGCCCGTTTCTAATGTGCGTGCGGAAACGCTCGACCGCTTTGAGATATGGCTCAACGAGGAGGTCGTCTACATCATCAACGACAAGGAAAAGGCGAGCTTTGCCGCCCTCTTAACCGCCCCCGACCGCGAGGTCTTCATCGAGAAGTTCTGGCGCGACCGCGACCCGACACCGGCTTCGCCGAAGAACGAGTTTCGCGACGAGCACAATCGGCGTCTGAAATATGCCAACGCGCGCTGGAATGAGAGAGGACCCGGCTGGAAGACCGACCGCGGGCGCATCTACACCATCTACGGGCCGCCGGACGAGATCGAGGTCCACCCCAGCGATGGAGTAGAGAAGTGGCGTTACAAAGACGGCGTTTTTGCCAACGTCGTCCTCGACTTCTCCAAAGAGTGGGGCAACCTGCATGATGCCGCCCGCCGAGGCGACCTGAATGGCGTGCGCGACGCAATGACCCAGGGTGCCGACTTGAACGCCATCGAGAAGGGCGTCACACCATTGGCGCTCGCCGCCAACTACGGTAGGGAGGATGTGGCCGAGTTCCTCATCGGCAAAGGCGCCGATGTCAACAAGGCCGCCGATTACGGACAGCCGCCACTACTCCAGATCTCTCCGAGCGGCAGCGTGTCGATCGTGAAACTGCTGCTCGCCGCCGGCGCCCACATCAACGCGATAGACACGATGGGCCGGTCGGCTCTCATCCGGGCGGCCGGGATGGGACAGCGCGAGATTGTGCAGCTACTGCTGGCGTTCGGCGCCGACCCCAACTTGCGAACCACCGCGCGCGGCTGGACCGCGCTGGAGACCGCGGAGAAACGCGGCCGCACCGAGATCGTGGCCATACTCAAGGCCGCCGGCGCGCGATGAAGTGAATCGACCCCGCTTCACGCCAGTGGGTGCTCCCGCTCCCGCTGCGGAATCGGCACACGCCGCCCCTCGGTGAAGTGGGACGCGTACACACCCTGAATCATCTCCATGATGTATTGCGCCGCTTGTCCGGAGGCAACGGGTTCGGTGTCCTTCTCGACAGCGCGGATAAGCTCGCTCGTGAGGTAGCGGTTGCCGCGAGGGATCCAGTCACTCAGGTCGGCCGGCTTGTGCTCGGGCGTAAAGTGCCAGTGCTCGATCCACGTCTTCTGCCAGCTCAGGTCAGGAAGCTCGGGTAGCACGAGGGGTGCCGCGTAGACGTAGATATCTCCCAAGCGCCGGACGTGCAGCAGGGCCCGCTCGCATTCGATGCGCAAGCCGTAAATCATGCGGCCGGGGCGGTCGATGTTGGCCGTCGAGTTGAAGAATCCACGCACGCCCTCCGCGAACCCGAACACCGCGTCGATCGAGTCACCCGCGATGGGGCCGACCGGCTCGTTGCCCTCTCGCGTGTCGTCGGGGGTCGCGTCCCGGTCGCCGACGGCGACATGGCCGCTGACCCAACGAGGCCGGCCGGCAAGCGCGATCATCAGGTCGAACAGATGCGTGCCGTGGACGCTCAACTCCTCGCCGCCGCCGCGATGGTCGTCCTTAGGCCGGGCGTACAGTCGTAACAGCCGGCCGTACTTGCCCGACTTCACGTCTTCGATCGCCTTCTGCACCGGCGGCATGCCGCGGAACTGGTGCGCGACGGCGATCTTCACGTTGGCCTTGCTGCACGCGTCGATCATCGCGTCCGCATCGACAAGGCCGGCGGCGAACGGCTTCTCGCAGTAGATGTGGCAGCCTGCTTCAGCCGCGGCTTCCACCATCGCGACGCGGTCAGTAACCCAGCGCGGACCGATGCTGACGATGTGAAGCTGCTCGGCGGCGATCATCCGCCGGTAGTCGCGGTAGAGGCGCTTCACCCCCAGCCGTTCGCCGGCCTTGCGAAGACCTTCCGCGTTCTCGTCGGCGACAGCAACAACCTCGGCCCGCGGCACGCCTTGGAAGGCCGTGTCGAGTCCGTGGCCGTAGTTGCCTTTGCCGGTGGCTCCGATGACTCCAACGCGGTAGGTTGCCGCCATGTTCGTCCCCCTGTAGTGCGTTGTACTGCGCCGGCCTAGCGAACGTCAACCGGGTCCGAGCCCCTGGTAAGCTGTATCTGACCTCCGACCGCGGGTCGTCCGCGCGGAGGACAACGAAGGAGCACGAATGGCGGGCTGGTCTTACTTTGATTGCGACGTGATGATCGGGAAGTCGCGTATCCCCATCATCGATGAGATGCCCGACGCCGGCGCGCTGCTCAAGCAGATGGACCGCTACGGTATCGACAATGCTCTGTTCTACTACCGCGACGGCGTCAACCTCCGCGGTGCGAGCGAGGCCGCCAAGTCCGAGCGCCTCGACCTGTGCTGGGTGCTCTCGGTGACTCTCCGCGGCCCCGATGATCACCTAACAGACGAAGTTGACCGCATGATCGACGCCGGAGCAAAAGCGGCCCGCCTTCTCGCCTCGGACGGCCCCTCCGATCCGCCGCTCATGATCAAGCCCTTTTTGCTCGGAAAGCTCTATGAGCGGCTGCAGCAGCATCGCATGCCGCTGCTGCTCGAAGGCGCTCCACTCTATCGCCCCGAGGGAGCCGCCACCTACGGCATCGAGGACGTGGACGCCATCTGTAGCGGCTTTCCGGAACTCCCCGTCATTCTGCTGCGGACGCATCGCAGCTTGCAGACTCAGTTGGCCCTGCTCATGCGGAAGCACAAGAACCTGTACTTCACCCACGCCCTCAATACGTTGTATCGACAGCTCGAGCAGGTTGTCGAACTGGTCGGCGCGGACCGCGTGTTGTTCGGGTCGCAAGCACCCTATTGGGACCCCAGCCTGCCGATCGGCATGTTGAACTACGCCGAGTTGAGTACGGAGAAGAAGAAGCTCGTCGCCGGCGACAACCTACGGCGACTTCTCGGTTCGTAGAACGCTGGCCGAGCTTCTCGCCTCCGGACTCATCGCAAGGTGCGTGCCAAAGTGTGATTGAGGGCCACAAGGGCCTCAGTCAGTTGGTAATCCATCACTGGCGACAGTACTGCTTGCTCTGCCGAAGAGGTGGTTTCCTCTCCTGCCGGAGACATGATCATCATGGCGGCGGACACGGAAACGAGATAGATGGAGATATCAGCCCACGTGCGAACGTCCCGCCACGCAGGCCCGAGGTACGAATCCAGGGCGCCCAGGCCGGCGTGGGCCCCGAAACAAACGCCGAACGCGGCCAGCAGAACGGTGGCGTTGTGCCGCAATTCCAGCCGGAACGAAAACGCGAACGCGGCGAAGATCACGCACAGCGTCGTCATCCCGAAGTAGACACTTTGCTCCTGCACCCGCCAGAACCGGCTCCACGTGGAGAGATCCACAGCCGGGTTCGCGGCGGCCAGGACGGTCAGGAGAATCGCGGTTGCCAGCGCGCCGTGCCGCATCAACTGGCCGAGGCGGCACAAACCAACATAACCGCGCAGCATGCTCTGGTAGATTTCGAGAACGACGCTCAAGCTCAGCGCCCACATGAGCGGGGTCGTCAGCACCCAGAACCAGCCGTAGATGACGGCATCGGGGCCGGTGCCATAGCGCTGATAAACGGCCATGCCGATGAGCGTGTGGAGGCCCGAGACCATCAGGTACGAGATCAGATTGGGATAGTTCGAGGCAAGCCCCTGCCGCCAAAGCCTAACGGCCCAGCCGAATTGTAGAAAGCACACCGCTACACAAGCGACCTGGAGTAATTGACTATTCACCGATGCCGCTCTTATCGGCCACGAGCCGCAAAGTCTTAACGCATGCCTGGCCGCAGCTCTACCCTTTCGGTGACAATCTACGGCCCCATAAGCAAGCGGGCTATCCTAGAGGCTTGTCCGCACCCGCCTGTTTATGACTTCCAAGTACCCAATCTTCGACCGTAGCCGCTTACAGCTGCGCCCGCTCGGCGAGCGCGATCACGACATGGATCTGGGCTACCTGCTCCACCTGGATGACGGCGAGCCCGCGTTCGACCATCCTCACCTGCCCGTTGTCGCGGCGAAGCTCAGAGAGGCGCGGGAGAACGGCGCGGCGCGCCTGCTGATGATGGGCGCGCACGTCATCAAGATGGGGGTCTCGCGCCAGGTCATCGACCTGCTCGAGCGCGGCTGGATCACCCACATCGCCATCAACGGCGCGGGAGCGATCCACGACTACGAGCTGGCGCGCATCGGCTCCACGACCGAGAGCGTGGCACGGTACATCCGCTCGGGCGAGTTCGGTCTGTGGGAGGAGACCGGCTTACTCAACGAGTGGGCGGGCGAAGCGGCCGACGAAGGCCTGGGCTTGGGTGAGAACGTTGGGCGGCGGATCATCGAAGAGAACTATCCCCATCGCGACGTGAGTATCTTTGCGAAGGCCTACGAGCTTTCGATCCCGGTCACCGTCCACGTCGGTATCGGCTACGACATCATCCACGAGCATCCCAACTGTGACGGCGCAGCGCTGGGAGCGGCCAGCTACCGCGACTTCCTGATCTATACCCGAACGGTCGAAAACCTCGAAGGGGGCGTAATGCTTAACTTCGGCTCCGCCATCATGGGACCCGAGGTCTACTTGAAGGCGTTGTCGATGGCGCGCAACGTAGCCCGGCAAGAAGGCGGCGAGATTTGCCACTTCACCACCGCCGTGTTCGACCTGGTGCCGATCGGGGGTGATTATCACAAGGAGTTGCCGAAGACCGATCCGGGCTATTACTTCCGTCCTCACAAGACAATCCTCGTACGCACGGTGGCCGACGGCGGCGAAAGCTACTATATCTGTGGCGACCATCGCGCCGCCTTGCCGGCCCTGAGACGCGCTATCCTCAAGGAGGAAGTGCCATGAAGCCCTCGACACTCGTTCGGAAGTTCAAGGATTGTAGCGCTCTGGTTGTGGGCGACATCTGCCTGGACCGCTGGTGCCACTATGATCCACGGGAGTCGGACCCCTCACGCGAGACGGAGATTCCGCGTTTGGGGATCGTACGTACGGAGGTGACGCCGGGCGCGGGAGGCACCGTGGCCAACAATCTAGCCTCTTTGGGCACTGGGCGGGTGGCGGTGTTGGGCGCGATCGGCCAGGATGGATTCGGGTTTGAACTCGAGCGCGCTCTCGGGGCGAACAACATCGACTACCGCCTGCTCGTGGCTTCCCCCGAACTCCAGACCTTCACCTACAGCAAGTTGATCAATGCCCGCAACGGTAAGGAAGACAAGCCTCGGGTAGACTTCATCAACAACCGTCCTCTGCCAAGCGATGTGGAAGACCAACTGATCGCTAACTTCCATGCCGCCTACAAGAAGTTCGACGTCATCATCGTCTCCGACCAGGCGGAAACGAAGCAGGGCGGGGTCGTCTCCGACGCGTTTCGCGAAGTCATCGCCGATGTCGCCGAACGGAACCCGCACAAGATCGTACTGGTCGATTCGCGTACCCGCATCGACCGCTTCCGCAATACCATCGCCAAGGCCAATCGCCAGGAGGCCGACGAGGCTTGCCGCAAGCTCTTCGGCAAAGTGGACTACGCGCGCCTGCGGGATGCCATCGGCACCGAGCCGCTGATCATCACCCGCGGCAAACGGGGCGCACTGCTCATCGACGACAGCGGCAGGACGACCATTCCGGCCGTTAAGCCCGAACGCACCGTCGATAGTTGTGGGGCCGGAGACAGCTTCTCGGCCGGCATGGCCCTCGCCCTTCAGGTGACGGGCGACTTCCAAGAAGCGGCCGGCTTCGGCAACCTCGTGTCGAGTATCACCGTCACCAAACCCGGGACGGGCTTCGCCACTCCCGCGGAAGTCATCGCCAAGGCGCGCTCGATGCAGAACGGTGACCTGCGGACAGGTTCCCCGGGTTAACGGCGGCGTTCGCGGTCATGAGTTTCCCGACCGAATACAAAGGCCGTCTGTTCTCGGCCCTCGATACCATCGATCTGGGTAAGGTCGACGAAGCGATCGCCGCACTGGGCGCGGCCCGCGACGACGGGCGGCAGATCTTCGTCTGTGGCAACGGCGGCAGCGCCGCCACGGCCAACCATTTTGCCTGCGACATGGTGAAGGGCGCCAGCTACGGGCATGAGAAGCGCTTCCGGATCATGGCGCTGAGCGAGTCGGTCTCGACGCTCACCGCCTACGCCAACGACGTCAGCTACGATGCGGTCTTCGTCGAGCAACTCAAGAACTTCGCCAACCCCGGCGACGTGCTCGTGGCCATCAGCGGGAGCGGCAACTCGCCGAACGTAATCAACGCCGTGGAGCACGCCCGTGCGATCGGCGCGTACACCATCGGTCTCAGCGGACGCGACGGCGGAAAGCTGCTCCCTTTATCCGATTTGAGCCTGCATGTCGACGACGGCCACATGGGCCGCATCGAGGACGCCCACATGGTGATTTGCCACATGATTGGCTATCACTTCATGGACGTCGAAGGCACTGATTGAGCCCAAGGGACTCATCGCCGGCCCCGTTTTCTGTCAACGCGACCTTGGGGAATTTGCCCCGACAGGGTGTGATAGAATCCTGAACCGCCAGCCTTGGTACAAGCGCCAAAAGAAGGTCAAGATTAGTGGGCGAGCGCGTCCCTCTGTGAAAAACTACTTGCAAAAAGGACGGGTGGTAACCAAGGCGACGGTCCCGTTAGGATCGCACGGTTGGGACTGTAAAGTAGAGGTTCGCGGTGGCCCGGCGGAGCTACCCTGACGGTGCAATTGGCGATCTATCCCCCAACAAAGATGGGGCTGTGCTCGGCTGCACGATTTCAGATATTTCGGCGCGTAGGCTGCTCTCGCTTCGATGGCCCCTCCCAAACTCTGCCAGTAGGATCTCAACATGATCGGCTACAGCCAGCGCGTCGGTGTCGCCCCTAGCCTCTGCCTTAAGCTGGAGATCTACTTGAGCATCTCGAAGGGAACTCACTGAAAGCTCGCCTTCCAGATAGCTTCTCAAGACGTCACGAAGCTGCTTTTCGATCGCGCTCATGCCGCTGGAGCCTCCCAAGAGACGAATAACCGCATCAGAGATTCGCGAACTCTGTGATACTCATCGGTTCTTTGAGCGTCTAGCGTCAGGCGAATTTAGCTCTCACATCAGGCGCGACCTTCACGCGCCAGAGACCTCGGGTGAACCCTACTGCACCCGCTCTCAGATCGTAGCCTATTCCAACTCGTCCGGCAAGAGGGTAGCGATCTTCCACCAGTACAAGCGACAGAGCGGAGAGCTTGGTGCGTCTGGGAAACCGGACCCCAAGCAGTTGACCGTAGACGGAATAAACTACTACACCTAGGGACGCTTCAACGGGTCTTCCGGTACCCTTCCGGTTCCGCAGCCGTGCAGAATCGCTGATACAATTTGATTCACCTCTGGGGCATGGCGGTCGAGTTCCCGAATGGCCCCTCAACTGTGACGTTGGACGAACGGGAGGACGATCATGGTAGCTGCCATCGAAAAGATTTCCCGCGCTCTTGCGGCCGTTGCCCTGCTCGCAACCGCGACGCTGAGCGCACAGCCATCCAACGAGGCCACGCTGCTGCTGGCCCAGCGCATTCGAAAACAGATTGTGACGCTTCCGAATTACGGTGTGTTCGACAACATTACCTTTGGGATTCAAGGGTCGAAAGTCTACGTTCGTGGACAGGCGTCCCGGCCCACCCTAAAGAAATCCGTCGAAAGAGTCGTTGCGAAAATCGAGGGAGTGGACGAGGTCGTCAACGAGATCGAGGTACTCCCAAACTCGCGCTTCGACGAGGACATTCGCGCGGCGGTCTACGCGAACATCTACGGGCACACCTCGCTGAGCCGCTACAACCCCAACCGCGGGGTCCCGCTGTTCGGCGGCCGGCGGCGCTTGCGGTTTGGTATTTCGACCGACCCGCCGCTAGGCGCCCACCCTATCCACATCATCGTCAACAAGGGCAACGTTGCCTTGGAAGGCACCGTTGACAACGAAGGGGACAAGACCATCGCCGGCATACAGGCCAACCAGGTGAGCGGGGTCTTCGCCGTCACCAACAACCTTCAGACGCTGCAACCGGCGAAGAAGAAGAAATAGCAACTGCGTCTGCGCCGATCGTGGCGCGCGGACGGGCCTGAGCCGCTCCATCGGCAAGATGCCTGTCGATGCAGAGCACCTGCCTCGCTTGGGCTCGAGCCTTTGCGGTCTGCCTGATCGGCTGAAGGCCACAGGCCACCCAATTCAACTGAGCTACACTCATCCCAGAGTCGCAGTACCGCTCGGCCGACCGCTATACCGCTCGCGCATTGCAGGTGAGCGTCCAAACAACACAAGAAGATGAGCAGTGGGTTCAAGCCAGGCAGCAGTGACCCGGGCACACTGCGGCGGCTACTGCTGTCCCTGTCCTTCATTGCCGGGACCCTGGCGGCCGTCGTGAACACTCTGTGGATGCTTTACGAGCAAGACGGGGGGCGGCTTCGCAGCGTCGGGATGGTCCGGGTGCTGCACACGACCGGCCAGCTACTGGGCCTCGACCCCGCCCGCTCGATGCCCGACTTCTTCGTCCGTTACCACGACCTCGGCGGCTGGGCCGGGCTGGCCACGTTTCTAGGTGGCGCGATCGTCGCTAACGTGGCGGTGTGTTGCGCTGTCACATGGGCTCTGAGTCCCCCGCTGGCAGGGGTGCTCCAGTCGCCGAAGCGGAAGGTGTCGCATTGGTGGGTTGGGCTGCCGCTGTTGCTGGCCTTGGCATTGTTAGTGCCCGCGGTCACCGGTCCCTGCTTCTGGTTGACTAAGCAGGTGCTGCAGCTCGACCACTGGGGCCGCTGGGGAATCGCTCTGATGGGCACTGGGCTGGGCTCGGCGTGGCTGCTGCTGTTCGCGCTGCTGCGAACGCAAGAATCGCTGCGGTTATTCGTCCACCGCCTCGTGTTGGTCTGTTTCGGTGTCGCCGGATTGGCACTGCTGGGAGCCGGTTTCGGAGCCCTCTCGCCTGGCTCGAAACCAGCGGCGCCTCACGGCCGGCCCAACATCCTGCTGATCTCGATCGACTCGCTTCGCCGCGACCATGTCGGATCGTACGGCTATCCCCGGCCCACTACGCCCCACTTGGACGCGCTGGCCCAGGAGGGCGTGCGCTTCGACACGGCGGTCTCTCCCACCTCGTGGACGCTCCCCTCGCACGTCACGCTGCTGACGGCCCTGCCCATCCGGGTGCACCAGGTGCACGTTTCGTCCGAGCGTTTCACGAAGCGCGTGCTCACGTTAGCGGAAGTGTTATCGCAAGAAGGCTACACCACGTCGGGCATTGTGGGGGGCTCTTATCTCGATGCCGGCTACGGCTTTGCCCAGGGGTTTGACGACTACGACGACTACACCGTCGTGAACCGAGACCGAAACAAGCCCGATGGGCACGTGACCTCGCCCATGTCACTCCGGTTGGCGAGCGAGTGGCTTGCAAGCTGGGCCGCGTCGCAGCAACCGCGTCCGTTCTTTCTATTCCTGCATATGTGGGACGTTCATTACTCCTACGACCCGCCGCCACCCTATGACACGATGTTCGACCCGGACTACGAAGGCGACATCATCGCAAGTCCGTACATGCGAAATCGCCGGATCAACGCCCGAATGGATCCGCGCGACCTCGAGCACGTCATGGCTCTTTACGACGGCGAAATCCGCCACACCGACGATCATCTCGGGCGTCTTTTCGACTCCCTCAAGGGCCTTGGCGCATTCGACGACACGATCATCGTTGTCACGTCGGACCATGGCGATGAATTCTTCGAACATGGCAAGAAGGGGCATGGGCAGAATCTTTTTGACAGCGTGCTGCGCATTCCCCTGCTCATGCGCTACCCGAGCAAGATCCCGGCTGGACGGGTGGTGGAGGGTCAGGTCCGCCTGATGGATGTAGCACCCACAATCCTCGGCTTGGCGGGCATCGAACCACCCGCTGACTTCGGCTACGCCCGCGAAGACGGTCCCCATCCGTACCGTGACCTGACCCCGCTTCTGGAAGGCGAGCCCGGTGGCAAGCCGCCGCCTCTGGTTGCCTTCGGGGATCTCTACGGCTCGCTCATTTCGCTGCGGACGCGCGACGCCAAGATCATCCGCAGTCTCGACGATCCGGAGCAAGTCCAACGCTACGACCTGCTCAGCGACCCCGCCGAGAAGGACAACCTCTTCGGTGACGACAACGCCGCCATCGACGCCCTGCTCGCGGCGGAGTTGGCCAAGTGGCTGGGTGTCGAACAACAGGAAAAACTGACGGCGCCCATGGAACTCGATCCCGAGCAGGTGCGAATCCTACGTTCGCTCGGCTACCTGCAGTGATTACGTAGCTGTCCCAGCCCGATTACTGCGAGCGAATTGTCAAGACCGTATTCGGGCGCACTGTGACCAGCAGCCGTTTGCCGTCCCGGCGAGCGTACTCGCGGTCCCAGCCATAGGTAGGCCCGCCGGCCTGCGTCGGCAAGACCCCGTCTGCCGTCCGCATCTCCCAACTCTTCGCCGGTTCAACCTCGAACTCGATCGTCACGCTGTTGGGATAGACGATCGGTGAGAGGTCGTGAACGATCGCGAAGCGACCTTCCCCGAGGCTGTGGATTTTCGTGTGCGTGACGACGTCTCGGTAGGCGTAGAGCGGGCCGCTCGGGACGTACCAGATGTCGTCGCGTCGGGCGATGTGACTGAGGTGCTTCTCGTAGAAGTTGCCCTCGTCGTAGTCGAGCCAACTGGGGTGCGTGAGGAAGTTGTAGATGCCGCCTTGTTCGTAAACCTCGTCGAATTTGGCGTTGATGGCGGGGACGTCGGTGCGACCTTCGGGGGCGATGCCGCCTTTCTTCTGCACCGCCTGGGTATAGGTGGCGCGGTAACGGTCGGCGTCCCAGGTATTCATGTCGGGCACCAGGTGGCCGCCGTTGCTTTCGTCCGGGTAGATGCGCGCAACCAGGTAGCCGGCGTGCCGAAGCTTGCGGTGGACGAAGTCATACTGGTTGCAAAGCCCGCAAGGATAGGCGAACGACCACACGTGGGGCTGATCGACACGGGCCAAAATATCGTCGCGGGAACCGATCAGCTCATGGTCCGAATAGGCCAGGAAGCAGAACTTCCGATCAGGAGGAAACTGGCAGGGGTGGGTGCGCGCGTGGGAACCGATCTCGTGGCCGTTTTGGACCGCTCGCACCAGCACGGGCCACAGGTCATCGGCCACCTTGCGCGCGGTACTGATGAAGAAGGTCGCCTTGATGTCATAGCGGTCCAGCGCCCGGATGGCGTCAGGAACCTTGGGGCTCGAATCGTCTGCCGTGTGAGTGACGACGGCCTTCGCGGCGTTGAGATATTTCGTCAAGCCCACGTAGCGGACGGCGTCGTCCGGCCCTGGAGAGCGAATCTCGTCCTTGGAGATTCCGAGGCGCTGTAGCGGGTTGCCGGAGCGTTCACCGATGGGCGCCGGTTCGGTCAGCCAAGTGCGTAGATCGGAAACCGCAAGGTTCTTATCACGGGCCTCATAGCCGACCCAGATAAAGGCGGCGACAACGACACCGTAGAAGAGGATGCGAACGAATTTTGCCAAGGTACGACCTACGAAGGTGAGTTCGCTAAAAGTAGGGGCACAGCACGCTGTGCCCGTGTTCGGGTCAAGTCGTCTACTCGAAGCCGCCGGGCACGGCATGCCGTGCCCCTACATCTCGGTTGTAACAACGGTCGGCCGACCAGGCAAGTTCTCGTTGCCTGCGGCATAGCAGTCGGTTTCTCTCGCCAAACGGCCCTTCTGGGTGTGGGAGGCGACCCTTGCAGTCGATCTATTCTTGATTCCCCGCCAACTCCTTCTCTGGTCCCTCTTCTTCCGGCGGTGGCTCCGGGATTTTCTCCACTAGGAAGGCGAAGATCCGGTCCCAGGCGCGGTCGCGGTCCATCGTCCAGTCCAGCGGCTTATCTCCCGTGTCGATCGCTGTCAGAAAGTCCGGCGCGCGGCCGCGGAACTCGATCAGCCGATAGTCGATGGCGTGTTCGGTGAGCTTGCTGAGAAACCGGCGCTGGTCTTGGTAGCTGGGGTCCGCGTCGGTGGTGATGAACAGCAGTGGCGTTGTGATCCGCCGGGCATTGCGAAACGCTTCCCGCGCCCGCAGCTCGCGGATCAGAGCGTTCTGCGGCAGCTCGCGCCCGAACAGGCGATCCGACATCGTCCGCAACCGAGCCATACCTGCGAACCCGTTCTCAACCATCCCCGAGAAAACGGCCGGCGAAACCACGACGGCTGCGTGAAAGACGTTCGACCGCTCCATGGCCAGCAGCGTGGCGGTCGCGCCGTGGCCCTCGCCAATAATGCCCGAGCGTGTCGGGTCGACGTACTCGAGCTTGCGGGCCAGTTGCGCCAGTTGCAGCAGGTCGATCACTTCGCCTTTGCCGTACTCGACTAGGCCCTGGGATCGTCCCTCCAGCCCGCCTCGTCCTCGAAACGTGGGCGCCACGACCACATAGCCGCGCCGCGCCAGCTCAAGAGCTACGGCGCGGTAGCGCTCACTCACGCCCCGTTCGGAGCCGTGGTTGAGGACGATCAGCGGATAGCGGGTCTCCTCGTCGACGATGTAGGGGCGCGTGAGGATGCCCGTCATGTGGAGCTTCAGGCTCTTGTAGGCGACGTGGAACCCCTCATAGCCGTCGCCACGGTGGAAGCGCTCCAACTCGCGCAGCTCCCACTCGCGGATGCCGAGCTTCTCCCAGTCGCGTTCCGGTGGAGGCGTGCTCGATTCCCCCGTAAGCGTCAGCAGACCGGGCGGCGTTTCGGCCGGCAGCGGCGCGACGGAGACGGCCGCGAGCCAGACGATAAGAAGCAGTACCGTGCTCGACAGGCGGACGATCGGAGTGCCGTACTTCACGGTGAGAGCGGGGAGCAGAACCAGATTGTAACGCAGTTGTCGGGACGACGCTGCATCGAGATTGCGCCACCGACGAGTGCGCTACAGTGACCTTCATAAAGAGAGAACTCATGCCGAGGACTTCCATGTTCGGAATCATTTATGTCGGGAAAGAGTAAATCACGCCCACTCATTGCCATTGGCGGTATTCAGCACGAGTCGAACTCGTTTAGCACGGCCAAGACGACCTTGGCTGACTTCGCCCGCGGCAGCCTGACGCGCGAGGAGGAACTCGTCTCCACCTGGGCGCAGGCCCAACACGAAGTGGGAGGCTTCATCGAGGGCGCCGAGAGGTTCGGGTTCGATCTACACCCGACCCTCTTCACGGTAGCTACGCCGTCGGGGCTCGTGACTTCGAAGGCCTTTGAGGAACTGACCGGCGAGTTGGTCAAGCGACTGAGCTTGGCGCCGCTACTCGACGGCATGCTTCTCGCACTGCACGGGGCCATGGTATGTGAAGACTACCCGCACGCCGACGCCGAGATCGTGCGCCGCGTGCGCGAGGCGGTCGGGCCGGACTTCCCGCTCGTGGTGACGAACGACTTTCACGCCAACGTCGCCAAGGAGTTGGTCGAGCAGGCGTCGGCCTTGGTGATCTACAAGACCAATCCCCATATCGACCAGCGCGAGCGGGGCGTCAAAGCAGCGGAGATCGTGGCCCGCGCGGCCCGGGGTGAGGCGCGTCCCGTGCAAGCCATCGAGAAGCCGGCGTTGTTCTACAACATCCGCTTTCAGAACACGAGCGAAGAGCCGCTGCGACCCATTGTTGAAGAGACCCGGCGACTCGAAGAAAACCCCAAGATTCTCGCCGTCAGCGTTTCAGCCGGATATCAATACGCCGACGTGTCGGCGATGGGGCCGAGCGTGGTGGTGGTTGCCGACGGTGATGAGGATCTCGCCCGCACCGAGGCCAAGCGCCTCTCGGACATGCTGTGGGCGGCGCGTGACCAACTCGTTCTCGACGTGCCGGACGCCGCGGCTGCAGTCCGCGAAGCTATCGAGGGCGATGAATTCCCGGTGGTCCTGGTCGAGATGGGCGACAACATCGGCGGCGGCTCGGCCGGCGACAGCACGTTCGTTCTCGCCGAGCTGCTCAAGCAGCAAGCTGAGGGCTGGACGGTGGTCGTCTGCGATCCCGAGGCCGTCCAGGCAGCCGCCGGCGCGGGAGTCGACGGCTTGTTCGACGCGGCAGTAGGCGGCAAGAGCGACGATCTGCACGGCGAGCCCATCAAGGTACGCGGGGAGGTGCGCTGTTTGCACAACGGCCGCTTTCTTGAAACGGAGGCCCGTCACGGGGGCGCGCGCTATTTCGATCAGGGCTTGACTGCGGTCGTCGAGGCCGCCGGCTCGACTCCCGATCTACAGAACCTGCTGGTCCTCACAAGCCGGCGGCAGCCGCCGTTCAGCTTGCATCAACTCACCAGTTGCGGCGTCTACCCGGAGCGGCAGAAGATCCTGGTCGTCAAGGCGGCCATCGCCTACCGGGCGGCGTACGGACCGATCGCGAAACGCATCATCGAAGTCGACACCGGAGGGCTCACGGCGGTCAACCCGGTGCGGTTCGATTACAAGAACGCCCGCCGGCCCATGCACGGGCTGGACTAGGAGTATTCAGCGAGACTTGTAGGGGCGGGCCCCTGAGCCCGCCCGGCTGCTCGGTTTACCATTACGTTTTCTTTGCGGCAGTGCAATAGGCGCGACAAGAGCTGCGGCCTCGGCATGCCGAGCCCCGACACCGAACCGAACCATGCAAGCCTCATTAGGTGAAGGCAACACCCCGCTGGTGCCGAGCATCCACATCGGACCGTCCCTCGGCCTGTCACGCCTCTTCTTCAAGCTCGAGACCTGCAACCCCACCGGCTCTTACAAAGACCGCTTCATCGCCGCCGAGGTGACTCGATTGCTCGATCGCGGCGTGAAGGCCTGCGTGGCGACATCGTCGGGCAACACGGGGTCGTCGCTGGCTTCCTTCTGCGCGCGTTATCAGATCGCCTGCGCGATCGTGGTAAGCCGCGAAACGCCCGAGGGCAAACTCGCCCAGATGCGCGCGCATGGGGCGCGGCTGTTTCTGGTCAAGGACTTCATCACCTCCCCGGACGTGACCGACAACGTTCTGCGGTGCCTGCAGCGCATCGCGGCGGAGCGCAACGTCGCGATGGTCGTTTCGGCCTTTCGCTACTGCCCCGAGGGCATGCGAGGCGTGCAATCGATCTCGGCCGAGCTTCGTGAACAACTGTCCGGGGGACCCGATCACGTATTCGTGCCCATTGGAGGCGGCGGCATGCTGGCTGCCGTGTGTCGCGGCTTCGCTGAGACTCCAGGACCGCGGCCAAAGGTCCACGCCGTCCAGCCACGCGGCTGCCCGACGCTCATCGACGCGTTCGAGCGCGGCGCGGACGACATCCGGCCTGTCGAAAGCACCACGCGCATCAGCGGCTTGGCGGTGCCGTTCGATATCGACGCCGGCTTGGCGTTGCAACTGTTACGCGAGAACGGCGGCCACGCGTTCGGGGTCGAAGACGACGAGGTCTACGAAGCGCAACAGATGATGCTCGCCACCGAAGGGATCTATTGCGAACCCGCGGGGGCGACGGCGTTGGCCGGCCTCCGTCGGGCGGTGACGAAAGAGATCGTCCGCCGCGACGACACCATTGTTTGCCCTGTCACCGGACATGGATTCAAGGATCTGGAGTCCATCGACCGGGCCGCCGCCCGCCACCCGGCCGCGCTCATCGACGAGGGTGAACTGGAGGGCCGGCTCGTGGCCATGCTGGGCTAATGTCGTGGCACGCTTACGTAGGCCCTGGAGCAACGGCAAATGCAGCGTGCAAGGCCAACGGTAGCGACAGGCATCACTGCTGCGCCTGGATGTACTCGATGATTCGCTTGATCTGTACGGGGGTCAGTTTGTTCTGAAAGGCCGGCATGACATCGCCGCCAAACCGGATTTTGATGTCGACGTAGGGTTTGCTCGGGGTGCCGCCCGAGAAGGGCAGCTTCTCGTTCTGGAACAGACGGAATAGACTCGGTCCTAGCTTCTTCGTCTCGGCCTTGTCGATATCGTGGCAAACAATGCAGTTTTCGCGGTAAAGATTGCGTCCGACCTGAAGCGGTTTCTCCCACGGAGGAATCTTTGAGGAGGCCACGAGGAGGCTCGCCGTCCCCCCCAGCAGCAGAAGTGTAATCGCGGCGGCTCTCACGACGGTCCTTCTATGTACTCGACTTGGGTCGCACCGGCGCTTCGCAAGACAGTGATGATTTGTCCCTCGTCGCGCTCTTCACACGCCACTTGCAACGTGAGAACGTCGTCGCGAATCGACGGCGCGTGCCGTCTGCCGAAGCGAAGCAGGCCGCTCTCCCAAAAAAAAGCCCCGACGGTACCGAGGATCGCGCCCATCATCGTGAACTCAAAAGTGACCACTCCCGTCGCCCAGCCGGAGTTCAAAGGCATGCCGCCGGTGATGAGCGGGTAGTCGAGCTGCGTCCAGAACATGAAGGCCGTCGAGCCGACGCCGAACAGCAACGCGCCCAAGACTGCAAACAGTGACATGTAGCTCGCACGGTCGAGCACGCCCGGCTCAAACTCGACGGGGCGGGCCGAGAAGACCTCGATCCCATCCTTCCCCACACCTTCTCGCTTCAGCGATTCGATCCCCGCCGCGGCACAGTCGCGATCGCGAAACTCAGCTCGCACGTACATCGTCGTCATACTCCCAGATCGCGATGATCGGAAACAACTTGGCGAAAAGCAGATACAGCAGCGCCATGGCCGCGAACGTGCCCGCCGTGATGGACACCTCGACCCAACTCGGCTGATAGAAGCCCCAAGATGCCGGCAGAGCGGTATGACTCAGCGTCGGGATCACGATCAGAAAGCGTTCGAGCCACATGCCGATGAGAACGGTCACCGAGGCGAACGCGATGGTCCGCATGTTGCGAAGCCGGCGAACTCCCAGTAGCACGAACGGGATCAGGAAATTGCAGGCCACCATCCCCCAAAAGTAAGGAGCGTAGACACCGTAGAGGCGCGCGTTGAACACGGCCAACTCGATGTGCTCGTTGCCGTACCAGACGGTCAGATGCTCAGACGCCGTGAAGTACAGCCACACGAGACTCATCAACAACAGCAGCTTCGATAAGTTGTCGAAGTGCAGCGGCCGGAGGTAAGTTTCAAGCCGAAGGAACTTGCGCAAAGCGGCCATCACGAGAATCAGTGCCGCGATACCGCTGAAGATCGCCCCGGCGACAAAGTAGGGCGCGAAAATCGTGCTGTGCCACATCGGAGCGATCGACATCCCAAAATCGAACGCCACGACCGAGTGCACTGACACCGCCACCGCCAGGATCATGCCGGCCATCAGCTTCATCGCCCGCTCAAGGGCGTGCCATTGGCGGTCGCTGCCGCTCCAGCCGAGAGAGAGCAGGCCGTAGATCCGTCGCCTCCAGCCCGTGCTGTGATCCGCCATCTCACCCAGGTCCGGGATGAGCGGAAGGTAAAGATATAAGACGCTTCCGATCATATAGGTGAGAATCGCCGTCATATCCCACAGCAGCGGCGAGCGAAAGTTGGGCCACAGCAGGCGCTCATTGGGATACGGGATCAGCCAATAGAACAGCCACGCGCGTCCAAGATGGATCAGCGGGAACATGCCGCCGATCATCAGTGCAAAGACCGTGATCGCCTCGGCCGCGCGCGTAACCGGCTTGCGCCAACCGGCGTTGGTAAGCCGCAGAATCGCTGAGATCAACGTCCCCGCGTGGGAGATGCCAATCCAGAAGACGAAGTTGACAATGTAGAAGCCCCAGAAAACCGGGCGGCGAATACCCGCCACCCCGATGCCGTTGACGATCTGATACGCCCAACTAAACAACGCCCACGCGACGATCGCTCCGAAGAAGGCGACGGCGGCAAAGTAGCCCAAGCTGAAGGTCTTGAGCGGACGCAGCACGTCCTCTCTCACCTGTTGGTGAACGGCGCCCAGAGGGCTGACAATGGTCGACATCGCGTTCTTCGATCAACGTAGGAGTTGGTATCGCTAGTGGACTGTCGTAAAGAAACTCAACGGTAAACGAGCAGCCGGGCGGGCACGGGGGCCCGCCCCTACAGTCTCGCTGGATACTCCAACACCTAAGGAATCTCCGCGACATTCCACTAGTAACTCATCACCTGCCCTCACTCGGTCCGCTCCAAATAGAAAACCTTGGGCTTCGTGCCCAGCTCACCCAATAGCTGTTCCGAGCGGCCGCTGCCCGCCCACTTTGAAACGCGGCTCTCGGGGTCTTTCAGGTCCCCGAACACCATCGCTTCCGCCGGACAGCCCTGCACGCAGGCCGGCTGCACGTCGCCGTCGCCGACCTCGCGGCCCTCGGCGTCCGCGTCGAGCTTGCCGCGCTGTATACGCTGCACACAGAAGGTGCACTTCTCCATCACGCCAGCGGGACGGACCGACACATCGGGGTTCAACTGCAGGTCGAGCGGCTCGGGCCATACGGGATCAAACCAGTTGAAGACCCGCACTTGATACGGACAGTTGTTGGCACAGTAGCGCGTGCCGACGCAGCGGTTGTACACCTGGACGTTGAGGCCCTCGGCGTTTTGATAGGTCGCGTACACAGGGCAGACCGGCTCACAGGGCGCATCGTCACAGTGCTGGCAAAACACGGGGCGGTACTTGACCTTGATGTTCGGAAACTCGCCCTCGTAGTAGCGGTCGACGCGTATCCAATGGTGCGTGCGCCCTTGCGCGGCGGAGGCCTCGTCGGAAAGAGGCAGGTTGTTCTCGACGTGGCACGCGACGACACAGGCCTCGCAGCCGGTGCAACGGTCGAGGTCGATCGCCATGCCCCAGCGAGGAACGGCGGGGTCCGCCGCGCCCTTGATCTCATCTGCCGCAATCAGTTGTTCCGCCAACTTTTTCTCCTCGAGAGATGTTCGACCTTGCGGCCGGAAGCTCGTGATCGATACCCTCAGTGCCGATGCGGGTGCGGCTCGCGATCCATATACGCGTACTGCACCAAACGCTGTTGACTCTGTCCCTTCTCGAGACGCACCCGCGTAGCGCCCAGTGCCGGCACTCCCGTCCCCGCCTCGTACACCTCAGCGACGATCGACAGCGGATTGGCGCCGCGCCTTGCCGCGTAGCGCCCGAAGTTCTCGTGGCCCTGGCCGATCGCCATGCTGACCACGCCCGGGATCGCCGCCGGGTGGATGTAGGCCGGCGCCTCGAACTCACCCCGGGGCGAGATCACCCGCACCGCATCTCCATTCGCAACTCCGAGCCGCGCCGCCGTTCCCGGATCGATCTCCACGGGCAGGCCCCACATGGCGCTCGAGGCCGGATCGGGCAACTCCTGCAACCACGGCAGCCGTGCCCCCGCCCCATCGCCGAACTGCGGCGAGAAGTAAGGCTGGAAGTGCAGTGGGAACTCCGAGCTGTCACCGGCGAACTCGGCCTCGCTCGCGGCGGGTGCGGGTGTCGCGGCGGCTAGTGTCGTGGCGTGTGGATCGCTCCACCAGCCGCCCTGGCGCTCGGCGTAGTCGGCGAACTCTTCCCCGGACGAGAAATCGTCGGGCTTGCGAGCTTCGAAGACTCTTCGGAAGGCGCTTGCCGGCGTTTCGATTTCGATCGGCCTCTCGAGCCGTTGGGCCAGATCATTCAGCACGTCCTCGGTGGCCTTGGTGTCATGTAGCGGCCGGACGAACGCACGGGCCCCTGTCAGCGACGCTCCCGGTGCGACCGTAGGCGATACGGCGGCGCTCGACTCCAGCGCGTCGTGGTCGGGCAGAATCCAGTCGGCGTAGGCCGAACTGTCATCGAGGAACGACGAAAAGCTGAGCACTGCCGGTACGTCCGCTAAAGCATCGCGCGCGGCGGGCCACTGGTAAACGGGGTCGGTGCCATCAAGCAGTACGACCTCGGCGCTCTTCAACCGCTCGACCAGGTTGGCGTGCACGGGCGAAGCCGCAGCAAGGTCCGGCAAGCTCTCTTCGGACGGCGCTTTCACTCCGCCTTCCTCACCGACGTTGCCGAGCAGGACGTTCAGCAGCAAGCCGGCGACCACCGCGTCGAGAGAATTGCTCTGCACGATCGACGCGCCGGCCACGACCAGCGGCGCGGATGCGTCGGCCAGCGCCCGCGCCAACTCGAGGATCTGCTTGGATTCAAGTCCGGACAACGAGACCGCGCGTTCGAGGTCGACGGATGCGAGGCTATCACGCACCGCCCGCGGGACCGAATCGGCGGCCGCGGCAAGCCCCTCGTTCAATAGAACGTGCCCGATCCCCAGCGCCAGCGCCAACTCTGCGCCGGGTCGCACCGGCAACCACTGGTCCGCACTCCAGGCGGTTTGCGAAAAGCGCGACTCGGCGTGAACCAGACGTCCCCGCAGCCCGGGACGGCCTCGGCGCATATGGCCGAAACGCCGGCTATAGAAAACCGGCGACGCCCAGCCGCCGAGGAAGTCCGCGCCGATGCTCAGGACGAAGGTCGCGTCCTGGATCTCATAAACCGGCGCCCCTTGCCAACCAAAGGCGATCTCCGCGGCCCTGCGCTCCACCGTCAGATCGGCGATGCCCAGGGTCGATGCCGGCGGCGCGCCGATGGCAGCGAGGAACCGGGCCACTGTTAGCGCCCGCGTGCCGGCGCCGGGCCGGCTGAGGTAAACGATGCGCGAAGGGTCTTTGGCGACGGCCCCTGCCAAGACGTCCTTGGCGGCGGCGACAGCCTCGTCCCAGGTCGCCACTTCGAACTCGCCCGCGCCGCGCTCGCCGCTGCGCTTGCGGGGGCCGGTGAGCCGGTCGGGATGGTAGAGCGACTGCACGGCGGCCTGTCCGCGGGCACACAGCCGGCCTCTCGAGACCGGGTCGAGCGGATTGCCCTCGATCTTCTTGATGGCGGCGATGGCCTGACGAACGGTTTCGCCCTCCACCTCGATCTTCCTCTCGGCTTCCATCACGCGCACGATCGTGCCGCAGCCGGCGCTGCACTCGCGGCACACGCTGGGATGCCACTCCTCGACGCCCGGAACGATCGCTTGCTCGGGAACCAGCAGCGGGATGATCTGCTCCCCCGTTTTGCCACACGCCCCAGTGATGGCGCCGCCGGAGGCCGTTCCCACAAGCTTGAAGAAGTTGCGTCGATCCATAAACTCGTTCTCGTCGTCGGTCAGTAGTGACACGCCGCGCAATCATCGTCGGCGTTGTTCTCGCGGTGACAGGTGATGCAGGTACCCATGTTGTGGATTACCGCACGGGTGGCCACGGTCATCGTCGCCACCTGGCCGTGGCACCTGCTGCACTCGATCTTGGCCCTGGCATGGGGTGCGTGCCGGAACTTGACGTGCGCGGTCCTTGCGAAGCCATAGACGCGCACCCACGGCACCTCTCGCTTTCTCTCCGCGTACTCGCGCAGGGCTTTCACGCCCGCACCCTCGACGGCCACCTTCTCGTGACACAACATGCACTTGCTGACCGACGGGAGCGTCGCCGCGGCCCCCGTGTCAGCGTGGCTGTGGCAGTCAATGCAATCGAGCCCCTGCTCGATGTGCTTGTCGTGCGGGAAGTCGATAGGCTGCTGCTGCGCCGCCAACGGCAGAGCCGGCGCGAACCACAGCATCGCAAGCACGATTCGGTGAGTCACAACGGCTGTGTCTGTTGCCCGGCGGATGGACTGCACCCGATGTGCAGCGGGCCGGAAGGATTGAAAACCGGAATCGTCCCCACCAAGGCCACAAGGGCAATCGTCCAGGATAGCGCGCCGACCGCCACTACCGCATCCTGAGTACGGCTAGCCGGTTAGCCGTCCTTGCGGAATACCAACACGTACTGATGGGGCAGGTGGTCGAAGTGGCGCTCGAGGCGGAAGCCCACCGCCTCGATCTCCGCCGCGAAGCCATCGCGGTCGAGACGGATGTGGTTCATCCGGCGCTCCTCCGACATCCGCGGGTGCTCGCGGCTACGGTAGAAGTCGATCACGACCAGCCGGCCGCCGGGCTTGACCGCCTTGTGGACCGTGGCCATCGTCTCTTCCGGATAGTTGAGGTGGTGGTAGACGTCCAGGATGAAGGCGAGGTCGAGCGAGCTTGCCGGCAGCTTCACGTCCTTTTGCGCGCCCTTCACGATCTTGACGTTCATCGACCAGCCGTCTGCGACGATCTTCTCCTTGACCTTCGAGAGAAAGTCGTCCTGAATGTCTTGTGCCCACACCGTTCCCCCAGCGCCGACCGCGTCCACCAAGTACGGCAGCATGAACCCGACGCCGGTGCCGATGTCGGCCACCACGTCGCCTTTGTTGATCTTGAGAGCTTCCAGCAACTCGACCGGCCGCTGCCGCTCGACCCGGTCGGGGTTATCCAGATTACGGGCCACCCGCTTTCGCTGCTCTTCGGTCTGATAGCCCTGGTTCGCCTTCTCGGCCACCTGAGCCGGCAGCACGGCGGCAACCAACGCGACCGCGACCACCAAGCCCGCGGTGACCACAGGACGATCCTCGACCTTTTCCAAGAAACGCTTCACGGTATTCATCCTTAGCATTAATCACGAAATCGCGCCAGCGAGGTTTCCAAATGGTAGTGCCTCGCTTGGACCAAAGATTGCCGTAGAACTGTGTTCGCTGCATCGAGAAATGATCGTAATTGACGCGGATCGCATGAAGTGTGTCGTCCGCCGGCGCGAACATCACCACACTATTGTTGGCGGTTTGCTGTTTTGCGGTTCGGCACCAAGGCCACGGTACCCAGCACCGGTCGGCTCGCAAATTGAATCTCCAGTATTCCTGCACATACCTGAACTCATCTTTGAATGACATATAGTGTGTATGTATTGTTTTCGCCTCCGACCCGACACCTGGGTTGACGTTGACCATATAAGTTAATGCTTTAAGACGAATATCCGGGTGCGGACTGATCTCATAGCCGTGAAGATATTTTTGCAAACCGTTGTCCAGGCGCACGCCGTCCAAATCGATCCGAAACTTGTCCGCGACGCAGCCCAGAAAGTCAGACGACGCGAAGAACGCACTCAAATCCTCCAGCAAGGTATTGCGGAACTGAACCAGCCGGAACGTGATGCCGAAACCTTCACAGGTGTCGTTGTTATCGTGCGCGCCCTCGCCCGCCCGCCATTTTAGGTAGGCGTCGATATTCTGTGTCGTGCCGGGAAAAGGAATAGCCACATATCCAAACGTCTGCAACTTATCGATTAACGCTCGGTCATCGTTGGGCACGGATATGGCGACCTCCTGACAGGCAACGATCTCTGAAAAATGGGGGGTCGAGAAAAAATCTAAGACTTCGATGTGCCGGAATGGCGCCTCTTCGAAAGGACAGGCTTGGATTTTGTCTAGCAGATAACGAAACGACATCTGAACCTCTCGCTGGGAAGAACGAGCCAGGAACTTTTTTGGGGTCATCCGAACCTGAACAACTTTGGTCCAAGATTTCCATTTTGGCCATCCCGGCAAGGTCAGGGTACTACGATCCACGGCTCGGATGCAAGACCTTGGTTCTCCTCTCACGATCGATACTCCGTTTGCTCCCGTTTCGGTCGCTCAATGCCGCTCGATCGCAGCGTTCGAGCTTGCTGGACGGCTTTTCGCCGACACTGCTCCTAGTAGTTCCCTCTTCAGCAACCCAGGCTCTCTCCTTCGCCGCAGCCCGTCGCCAGTTAGCCGCCTGGCACAGGCAACGCCGAGAGCCGCCTGAGCATGTCGCCGAACAGCTTGCGGTTGAGATGGCCCTCGGCCAGCAGCAGCCAGTAATACCGAGCGTGCTTGAGCAGCCGACCGCCGGTCTTCATCAAACGGTGCTGGAGGCTCGTCAGTGACCAACTCTTGATCCTGTGAGGCAGCCCTAGCCGCCGCCATAGATTGCCCAGGTTGTAGGCCAGCACGCTCAGTTGCAGTCGCACTTCGTTGGCTCGGAAGCGATGGCATGACAGCCGCGTCTGGAACGGCCTTGTTTCTTTTTCACCCATAGGGTGTTGACCTCCCTGGCGTCCTAGTTAGGCTTGAACCCCTATCAATAAAGACGCTGAAGGCCGTGGGAAGGTCGGGATGTCTGAGTCAAATTGAAAATGCGGACTTAGACGACTCCTCCTCCAACGGCCCGCGCTCAGCAACCGGCCGATCAGTGATATCATACCGCCCGAAACCATCCCACTCGTAGAGGTAGGCTCGATGCCCTCCACCGACGTTACAGCGATTGACGCCAACACCCAGCCCTGGCAAGAGCGTTTCAACGAGCAGGCCGGCAAGAACCTCTACCGCAAAGACCTCTTCGCCGACCCGGACACCGGCATGGAAGTGCGCATGGTGCGCTATCCGGCGGGGTTCACGAATCCCTTGCACATCCACCACTGCGCGCACGGCATGTACGTGCTCGAGGGCGCGCTCAAGACCCGCGACGGCGAATTCGGCGTCGGCTCGTTCGTCTGGTTCCCCGAAGGCAACGTCATGGAGCACGGCGCCACGGCCGACGAAGACGTGACCGTACTCTTCATCACCAACAAGCCCTTCGACATCCATTACGTCGCCGAGCCCCCGGACGGCGCCGACTAGTCCGCCGGCTCACCACGGAGCGGTATATGGAGTTGTTCAACGAAGAGCTTCCCGAGGTGGATTATCTTTTCTTTATCGTACCGAGACGAAGTCGCCGAGAGACAAAAAATGTCTGTTCCCGGCTATTTCCTACGAGCTGAAGTACACCGGGCTTGTCTACGTAGGCTGCCATCCTCACGCGTGTCGGATTTTCTGCGAACTCCCTCCCCGTTCGAGCCGCCTCCCGATCGGCGGGCAAAAGCGAGCTGGCAAGCGGCGTGTTCCCAGTACGTTGCGGCGAGTGCATAAAATTTTATGCATAGCGCCCCTCAACTCAGCGCACCCTCCACCACCGGCGCGAAGCTCGATCCCGGCGGCGCCATCGCCCGCAGCCGTCGCATCAGCCGCTCAAACAGGCCCTTCTCCTGGTACTGATCGCTGTAGCTGACGCCCGTTCGTCCGGCGTGTCGCCAGATCTTGGCCGCCAGGAACAGAAAGCGCAGCCGCGCCGTCGCCAGGGTGGTGTGCCGCAGCTTCTCCGGGGTGGCGTCGGCTTCGCGTTGGAACAGCAGCAGCCAGCAGTTGAGGTTGTAGGCCAGCATGACCAACTGAAAGTGATTGCGGTTCATGTCAAAGCGGCGCGAAGGATGGGCCGCCAGCCCGGCGTCGTTGTTGGCTTCTTTGATGAGGTTCTCGGCCCCGGCCCGCTGGTTGTAAACCCGGATTTCCGATTTGACCGTTGCCTGCTAACCAACCGGGCACTCTCAGCGCCGGCTTACAGATGCGGCGTTTGAGCGCATGCGCAAGAGAGCGGGAGGGCGACACCCAGTGGGTGACAAAGAGCAGAGGGCATTTCAGCTATCGTTCAACGGCTTTCTGAAGGTCGATTTCCAAGGCTCGCGGGTGACCTCCGATGGCGGGCTCATTCTCGTCCGAGAACTGGACGAGCGGCTCGGAGTGGGCAAGCTGATCGACGAGCATCTGACGGATTCGCGACAAGGCTCGAACAAGAAGTTCCCGCTGGCCGATCTGGTGCGACAGTCGGTCTACAGCCGACTTGGTCGCAGGCTACGAGGACCTCAACGATGCCGTTCGTGTCTCCGCCGATCCGACGTTTCGCTTGCTGGGCTCGAAGAAAAACTGGGATCGCGGTGGGGCGCTCACCTCGCGACGGCCTGAAGGGAATCTTTGAGGCAGAGCTGCTGGCCAGTGAAGAAAACCTGCTTGGGTTGATGGCGGTGAACCGCGAGTTGGTCGCTCAAGCCGAAGCGCAGACCAGTGCCCGAGCGCGTCGTGCTCGATATGGACTCCACCGAGAGCCCGGTCCACGGTCAGCAGGAAGGCAGTGCCTACAACGGGCACTTCGAGTCCACCTGCTCTGCACCCGCTGTTGCTGTTCAACCAGCACGGCGATTGTCTGGCGGCGAAACTGCGAGCGGGCAACGTCTCCAGCGCCGAGGACTGGATGACGAGTTGCTGCTGCCCGAGATCGAGCGTTTCAACAGGCCGAAGGGAAACACGTGACGTTCCGGGCCGACGCCGCCTTCGCCAAGCCGGAGATTTACGAAGCGTTGGAGCAGCGTGGAGGGACTATGTGATTCGCATGCCGGCCAACAAGAACCTGGAGTTGGAGATCGAAGATATTCTGTTCCGTCCGCCGGGCATACCGAGCGCCAAGCCGCTGGTGCGCTACAAGAGCTTCCGCTACCAAGCCGCGAGCTGGTCCAAGCCCCGACGGATCGGGCGCCAAGGTCGAGCTTCATCCCCGGCGAGTTGTTTGCGCGACCCGGCTTCCTGGTAACCAACAAGGCCTTGCCGAGCCGCTCGGTGGTGTGCTTTTACAACAAACGCGGCACCGCCGAACAGTGGATCAAGGAAGGCAAGCAGGCCACGAGCCCGGACGCGGCTGTCGTGCCATCGCTTTCGAGCGAACGAGGTGCGGCTGCAACTGAGCGTGCTGGCTTACACCCTGGGCAACTTGTGGCGGCGGCTCGGACTGCCGAGCAGGATCAAGAGTTGGTCGCGCTGACGACCTTGCAACACAGGTTAGATGAAGACGGGCGGTCGGCTCGTCAAGCACGCCCGCTATTACTGGCTGCTGCTGGCCGGAGGGGCATCTGAACCGGCGGCTGTTCGGTGACACCTGAATTATGCACAGATTCACTTTGCGAGTGTGGCTGCGTTCGTAGCGGGTTGGCGGTCGTCGTGAGGTGGTAGCTCGGCAACTGGCCAGGGCTTCTCCGTGTCCGGTTTCCCTTCCCGCCCAGAATCCGCGTCGTCAAAACCTCGCTCGGAAGTGACGTGTTTCCAGTGCGTTACGGCTAGTGCATAAAATTTTATGCATAGCGCATAGCCAGGCTCTCAGATCAGCGCCCTCCCGACCACCGGCAGCAAGCCGCCGTAGGGAGTCGGCTTCTTGCCGCAGGAAGTTGTAAGGCGTCGAAGCCCCGATTTTATTGGGCCGCGAGGCCGTCACGGCTGGGCCTTGTTGGACGGGCCTTTGGGAGCTATGCTGTTTTCGTCTGGTTGCATACCAGTGGTTCAGGCCAAATCGCTCCCGAGCTAACCATGTGGGTGACCTCCTTGGGGTTGGCTGGCGAAGCTGGGATCTTTGCCAGCCGACCTTTTTACCCCATGTTTTCGGGGGTCCCCAATGGTCCCTTGCGGCTCAGCCCTCCTCAGGCAATAACGAGCCGGCAGCGTTGCAGCCGGTGGAGGAGCATGTCGAGGCCGTGGTACGGCTCAATCCGGGCCGGGATAGGAATACAGGGTTTGAGGTCCCATTTGTCGTGACAGGAAAAAAAGGAGATAGGCCGGGGCAGGCACGTTCCTGGATCGTTGATGAACTCTAGGAGCATATCGATCGTCTGCCGTTCCCCTCCTCCTCTACGAGCCCGAATGTTGATTGCCGTTCCAGAGGAGCCCATCGTGTGGCCGCTCAGAAGGAGCGCGGGATCCCCGACGACTCGCAAAGGATAATCGTCGAACCCACATTCCTCAAGAAACAGTTTACTTAGTGGCCCCCGCAACGCGATCGGATCGGCTGTCCGCAAAAGGTGGTGGAGGGGACGGACGATATCGGGTTCGATCGCATCCATGCCCTCGTCACGAATGCCGGTTCCCAGTATACCCACAGGTACCTGGACGCCGTCAAGAAACTGGCTGTCAAGGATCCAGGTGCGGAGGTTCCCGAGGATCGTCCCACCACCGATAATCAGCCCGTCACAGGAATTCGCTACCGCCAGGGCCCGGGGTGCCGGCGCCCAAAGGTCGATCGCAACCCATTCCACACTCGGGGGAAAGGCTCTGCGCAGTCCCGCGTAGGCAGCATCATCGCCCGCATTCGGCTCGATCCACCGGTAGATCGCTAGACGCATACCAGAGCTTTCGATCACAATTGGCACGCCTCGGGCGACCCAGGCGCCGAAGATAGCTGACATCGTATCATCCGGCGCGCGCTCCCTGACAGCCCGTGGCAAAACCGAGAACCGCGCGAATCGCAATGTAGGGGCACGGCATGCCGTGCCCGCCTGCTCGACCGACTGCAACATGTAGGGGTATCAAACAAACTTGACAAGAAACCATGCTTTCAGCACGGGCTGCTAACCGAGAAGGGCTCACCTGATCGCGGTAGCGTCCGGTGCGCCACCGGCAGGTGAGCCACCAACACCCCGATGTGTGACCAGTCAGGCCCTTTTCAGGCCGGCACGCAGATCGCTAGGACGACATTCGTGAGCCTCGGGAGCCCGATCATCGGACCCCGTGCCGGCCGCAGCCATGACCAAAGTCGGGCAAGGGCTCGGCAGAGCGTCGCGCACTCTCCTTCAAACGACAGCACCGGTTCCGCGATCACAGATGGCAACCTGAGGTGGCCTCGCGTAGCCTAGCCGGTCATTCGCAGGGCCGACCAAAGTACCGTATAGGCCACTCACGTCAGCCCCTTATCTGCCACTAGTACCAGTACTTGAATACAGTAAATTATGAACCGGAAATACTATTGTCCAGCCGATCGTCCTCAGGCATAATTAACTTTAAGATTGGGGTTCAGAGCCGGACGATCCTGCTGCGAAAGGGCGACAGCCGGTTAGGGTGTCTGACCTAACAACGAGGCTAGATATGAATTCAGAGAGGAAGCTAGACATGAACTCAGAGACAAAGATAGAGAGGGCGTTGAAGAAGACTTTGGCCTTGGCGGCAGTATGGCTATTGGTCGGGGCAGGAAGCCCAGCCGAGGCGGCCAAAGTTCTCGGACTCGACTTCGCGCGTCCACTCGACTCAGCGGATACCTCGAAGATCATGATAATCGATACCGCGACCGGTACCTCAGTGCCGGTGGGCGATACGGGACTGACGAGCTCTTCGACAGATGGGCCAAACGGTGTGTTCGGTCCCAATGGTCTTGCGTACGACACCGCCACCGGCACGGCGTACTATGCGGCAATCCCCAATGCCGGTGCGACGCGGACGCTCTACTCGATGGTGATTGATCCGCCACCAGCAGAGGCGCCACGATTGCTTGGACCTTTGGTTGGTACGGCTTTCAATGCGACCTTTTTCGATGGCCAGTATTGGTACGTTGATTCCGGCAAGGATGATTTGCGTGCGGTCAGCTTCAAAGCAGATGGGACGATCGACCTGGACGCCGACAAGGGTGATCTGAAGGGCAACACGGCCGCCTTGGGCTTCGGCGATATTAGTGTCAGCAAAGACGGTCTGCTCTATGGCAGCGCGGACCTGATCGGCGGACCCAACAGTGGAGAGGTCGTCTTTTTTACCGTCGATCTGACCGCCCCGGATCCTGTGGCGACGTACACAGAGCTTGTCATCGCTCCGGACTCGGCCCAAGACCAGAAGCTGCAGCTTGCCTTTGGCGGCGAAGGAACCTTGTTTGGCTATGCGTCCGGTAACGGCAATCAAAACTTGTTGTTCTACGTAAGCGTCGTTCCTGGTCAAATGGGTGGGCGCGCTATGGTTCTCAGGGAGATTCACGGCGGGCCGTTCACGGATGTGTCGACGTTCAGTCCGCTCTGTGCTTGCCCGCAGGCATGCGGCCCATGCGACGGTGGCGTGGTTGATCTCCGGTTGGCAAACAACGGGCCGAGTGGGTTCATCGAAGTTCGACAGAGCAATGGCGACGTCGTGTTCGGCGATGTCGTCGAGCATGGCGCCTCCTTCTCGTTTGAAGGTACGGGCGACCACGGCAAGCTAGGGTCTTGGATTAAAGTTGATGTGGGCGGCGAGGAGACCAAAATTCATACCAGTTGCTCGGAACCTATCGGCCCCGGATCGACTTTCGGCAACTTCGATGTGATAGCGGGCACCAGTAAGAAGAACGGTCTCTTGTGTCCGATCGATGATGATGATGGTGATGATGACGACGATGACGACGGCGGCGACGACTAGCGGCGGCGACGATAGGGCGGCGACGATAGCGGCGGCGACGACTAAGACGAAGGGCCTGGACGGCGAACGACCAGCGTCAGGGTCTTCGCTGACGAACCTCATCGAACCAGCAAGATCAGGGTCGACTCACGGATAGCCCCGCAAAGGGAACTGTCTGTGGGTCGACCCTTTGCACATCCCGCACGACAAGCACGCACTTCACAGGCAGCGTCGTGTTTGAGTCGTGTTTGACCGGTTGGGGCCTACCTTCGAGGGCTAGTACCACATCGGGTGAGACTCGCCGGCTGCGTTGGATGACCGGCGTTGAGCCAGAGGAGAGTCACTCTGTGATGGATGTCGCCTCGCCCGGTTACAGCGGCGATCTCACTTCTTCGCGTTTCACGCCGCTGTAGTTCCACTGGGACGCGGTCAGCAAGCTCCCGAGCACCGCCAGTACCACGAGAAACTGAAAAACACGGTCCCACCCATACCGGGCGGAAACCGTCGCGACCAGATAGGGAGATACGAGCTGCCCGATCGAAGAGAGGCCGCTGACGAATCCAGCCACTGTGGCGACCGAACGCGGTGGGCCGGCATCCTGCGAGGCGGCCCCTTGCATCAGAGTGTCCGGACCGTAGTTCATGACGCCGATCAGGGAAATCCCAACCGTGTTGGCGATGTAGCCCCGCCGGGCCAGCAACGGTTGCAGCAAACACGCGAGTCCTAACCCCCCTTGCATGAGGCCCGCTGGTTGCGACCGGATACCGCCGCGATTGGAACAGCTTGTCGGAGGCGTATCCCGCCAAGATGGCGCCCAGCAACCCGGCCAGCTCGTAAGCGGAAGAGATATAACCCGCGGAATCCAGCGAGTAGCCAACGTGTTCGACTAAGTAGAGCGGCAGCCAGAATAAGAAGGAGTAGCGGGTGACCTTGAGTAAGGCGGCGGTAATACCGGTGACCCAAAGGAGCGGTTGGGTCAACAGCTCTTTCCAGAGCAGGGGCAGGTTACGGGCCGGTTGTCGTCCGTTGCCGTCTGCCGTGTCAGGTAACCCAACGTCGGCGGGCCGCGTGCGCATCAGGATGGGAAAGATAGTCGCAACGGCCGCCAGCAGCATGGCGGGAGCCCAGAAACCCCGCTGCCAAGCCCACTGCGTCAGCACCGTGGGATGGGTGACCACGAACGTTGCGAAGACCGTGGCCAGAAAACTTCCCAAGACGTAGTTCGTTGTCCACCACGCCATGACGACGCCCCGCTTTGGGGGGTCGAACCAGTAGGCCATGCTCTTGACCAGACCGGGCCACCCCTGGGACTGGCCCAGACCATTCAAGCAACTGAAAACTCCCAGCAAAAGTAGTGACGTGCTGAACCCCATGGCAAAGTTCGACAGAACAGCAATCGCCAAACCGGCGGTAACCATCCGACGCGGACTAAAACGGTCCGACAATGCCCCGCCGAACAATTGACCGAGAGCGTAACTCAGGCTGTACCCGAAAACCACGTGGGCCAGTTGAAGCTTCGAGACGTCCAGGTGCTCCTGGAGCAGCGGCATCAGAACGCCGAGGTTTCTTCGGCATAGATAGAAGCCGGCGTAGGCCAGCCAGGTGATCGCGAAGATGCGAAACCGCCAACGTCGCAGTTGGGCAAGTGTGGGCAGGTCAGGCAAGGATGGGACCGTGGATGAAATGAAGCCGAAAGGGTACCACCGGTGGCTACGTGACTTAGCTGCCCGTTGGAGTCTGGTCAACGCTGCCGACCGCCGGCGGAATGCTCTGCTTCGGGACGCCTGAGGGTTACCAGAGTGTCTCTACGCTTCGTTGATGACCCACTCATACCCCTCGAAGTCCGGAAAATCAGCAAGCGAAAGGCCCCGCCTCTTGCGGCGTTGGACTTCGAACATGATCTGGGCGGTCCCGGTCAGCATGGGGGGAATCACATGCTGCTTGACTGGGTCATCCACGAAGCTCAATCCTGGGCTGATCTGTACTTCCGTTAGCCACGGTTGCAGCCGGCTGTCGAGAATAATGTCCGCGCCGTACGGTCCGAAGTAGATACCCTGTCCGCACGTCTTTGAAAGGGCAGGCGCGGTCGCCCTGATGGCGAAACGCAGGCACTGCTTCAGTCTTGGTTTGAGTTCACGCTCGAGAAACCCGGCGGCCGCCAACCCTAGCTCTTCGACAACGTATCGCTCCAGTTGATCGAACCTCCATTTAAGCACGGCCGTCGGATCGTAGTCAGGGTGGCTCTTCTGTTGGAAAACGTTGGTGACGTGAACGAGCTGATTGTCTAAGTCGTCGAGCGTAAAAGGAAGGGTATTGAGACGCACCGTCCCTTCCTTGTACACCAGCACCATCAGCGGATCGAGGTTGGCGACCAACCAGTAAAGCCGAATCTCCGACTTACGTTGGTTGAGCAGCAGAGGATCCGTGACATACCGCTGCACCACATAATCGCAGTTGGGCTCGAGGCCGGCGATGGGCTCCGGCCGATCCGGGTCTCGGTACGCTTCACGCAGTTCGTCCATCTCCCAAATGATCCGGATTCCACGTCCCTTGGAGAGATTTGTGGGCTTGAGGAGCCAAGGTCTTTCCTTACTGTCGGTGGCGGGGAGGCTCGATAGAAACTCCTGGCATTCGAGCTCGTCATAGAGCCTGTAGGTTTCGGGATAGAAGGAATCTTTGGGTACATCGTCGTCGCGCCGAACTTGATCGTAGTCGTTGAGGAAACCGGCGAGCAGCCCCTTGTCGATGAGCGCGTTTTCACCGGGAAGATGATTCATCAACTGATAAGGCTCCAGTTGATTCATATAAGGTTTGAATACTTTTCTTTTTCGCATCCACAGTAAATCGGCATCCTCGGGAAACTCGGCGAAGTTCATGTCGGCTTCGGAAAATACCAAGGCGGCATTCTTAGACAAAACGTCGCAGAACACTGTAGGGGTCTCAGACGATCCGTTGGGGTCACCGAGACACCCCGATAGATCGGAAGCGGCAACGCGTCCGTCAGGCAGCGGCAGACCTCCGGTTTCCGTCAATTTCTTTTCCTGTTTAGCGTCCATGAGCCGTACCGAACTCCGCCCTACCACAACTCACAACACCCGCCTTGGGGAGCCGGACTGCAAGCCCGTCGTCCGAACCCAGCCGGTACGGGATCGCTTCATACCCGGGGCGGAAGATATGCGCCTCCCGTTAAGATTATCACGATTGATGCGACCTCCCGCCCAGGCGCGAAGCGCCGACCGGATGTCAGCCTGGGGTGACGCCGCTCATTTCCGGCAGACTCAGTTCGGTCTGATCACGGTCCCTTGAGAGCAAGCCGCAGCGCCACATCGACGGATACCCAAACTTCCGATCGGAAACGACCGTGATCCGTGATCCGTGATTCAGAACACCGTGGAAGCCGGAGTCGTGAATCGTACGGGGCCGCGCCTGCCGATCCTGGGCCTCTTTTGGCCGCCTTTGGCCCGCTTTTGACCGCCCTCTATAGGGGCCATCGGGGTCCTGGTGCATGGGCGCCCTCCGGGTTGTTGCCGTCGGGGGCGGGGCGCTGATTGAGCCGCGCTTACAGCGCTCGACGGAATCTCGTGTGGGTCGGTGTCCCTGGGCTCACGCCCAGGGCTCTTGGTTGGATCACCCCCGCGGGGTTGGTCATGGCGCCACGCGGCGGTCGATTCGCTGTTCTGTGGGCCGATGTCGCTGGGCTCGCGCGCGGCGCTGCCATCGGGGCTGTTGTCTGAAGAACGCCCGCGGGGTAGCCCCTCGGGGCTGGCGGGGTGCGGCGGATCGGTACGCCGGGCACGCGCGGAGGCCGTCCAAGGGCGGGGCGCCGTGGCTGGTGCTGGTGCGATTGCGGTCAAGGTTTCCTCGCCCTCAGTATAGGTGCCGGGGGTGCCGCCGCCGGGGTGCCCGGAGAGGTAAGTGTCTGAAAACATGGAGGAAAAGTATTTTGGGAATCTGTGACTGGCCGTCATAGGCCTCATGGCGCGTCATCGAAGGCCAATTCGGTGACGCCAATTCGGTGACTGTCACCGATACGCCCTTTCTGGAGCCGTTGAGCGGTTAAGCCGTTCAACGGTTGAGCCGGCCAAGGGACCGGCAGGCTCTACTTTCAGGGTACGGTGAGGTTGTGGCGGTGGAGGGCGGCCGGGTGGGACAAGTGTTTTGGAATGAGGGAGATACTTTTTTGAAATTTCTGTGACTGGCGGAGGCGCCTGCGGCTAAGGTGGCGCGAGGGGTGGGGTTCGGGCTCTGTCCCCGAACTCCCCCGAACTCCCCGAACTCCGCGTGTCCCCGAACTCCGCCCGAACTCCGAACTCCCCAAGGAAGTAAATCGTTATCTCGGGTCGACGTCGCCCAGCGCCACGCCGACGGTGAGGTTGGTATCCGTACTAACGTCGCTGCAGGTGAAACTGCCGGAGCCGTCGTTCACACACAGTTGGTTTCTAACTCTGACGGTTCCTCCTCCTTGCGCAAAGACAGCATCGAGATCGCCGTCCTCGTCGACGTCCCCCAGCGCCACGTCGTAGGCAAAGACGGCACCCCTGATGGGGTGGCTGCAGGTGAAGTTGCCGGAGCCGTCGTTGAGACAGAGTCGCTGGGGGCCAAGATACACCCCCTGCGCAAACACGGCATCGAGATCGTTGTCGCCGTCAACATCCCCCAGCGCCACCTCTGTTGTTCGGCCTGTATCCGTACTGACGTCGTTGCAGGTGAAGTTGCTGGAGCCGTCGTTCACACACAGTCGGTTGTGACTACCTTCGTTTATGTTCGCAAAGACGGCATCGAGATCGCCGTCGCCGTCAGCGTCCCCCAGCGCTACGGCTAGGGTCCTGTTGGCATCCGTGCTGACGTCGTTGCAGGTGAAGTTGCCGGAGCCGTCGTTCAGACACACTCGGTTGCGACTACCGTTCGCAAAGACAGCATCGAGATCGCCGTCCCCGTCGACGTCCCCCAGCGCCACGCCGAAGGCTAGGGTTGTATCCGTACTGACGTCGCTGCAGGTGAAGTTGCCGGAGCCGTCGTTCAGACACACTCGGTTGCGACCATCGGTCGAAATCGCAAAGACAGCATCGAGATCGCCGTCCCCGTCGACGTCCCCCAGCGCCACGCCGAAGGCTCTGGTTGTATCCGTACTGACGTCGCTGCAGGTGAAGTTGCCGGAGCCGTCGTTCAGACACACTCGGTTATGACGAGTTCCGAGTCCGATCGCAAAGACAGCATCGAGATCGCCGTCCCCGTCGACGTCCCCCAGCGCCACATCTCGGGTGCTGTTGGCATCCGTGCTGACGTCGCTGCAGGTGAAGTTGCCGGAACCGTCGTTCACACACACTCGGTTGGGGCTCAAAAAGTCCGCAAACACGGCATCGAGGCCCCCCTTGACCGGGGGTGGTCCACCACCAATGGTCACGGTGACAATGTCGGCCTGCTTGTCGTCGACCGTGAGAGCAATGTCAAGTTCCCCGCGGCCGATTAGGCTTCGTGGGAGGGGACCAACGTTGACCTGGTCGAGTCCGACAAACTCCCCTTGCGCGCCGCTAAACTGCACTTCCACGGGCTCTCCACCGATCGTCACGCTGACCGCTGACTTTTTGCCCCGGCCGCGAATGCCTGTTCCGAACAAGACAAGGAAGACTTGATCGGTCTCTGGGCCAAGGTCTATCGGAACACCGATACGGCCGGGCGGGTTTACGTTGGGATCGAAGATCAATTCTGTACTTTGAGAGCCATCGGTTTGTATCCGAAGGATCGAAGCCGCGGCTACCCCCATCCCGTCTGCATTGGCCGAAAACAGAGCCGGCGCAATAGCCCCTATCGCGACCACGCCGGAGAAAACCCGGCCATCCTGTGTCGTAACCGTTACCCTGGCAGGTCCCTCCGCCACCTGCGGGGGCATGACCCAATTGATCTGGAGCGGAGTGACCACAATAAGCCCCGCAAGATGCTCGGTCAGCGTGCTGTCGATCACGGTGATCGAAATGCCATCCAGCTCCGTCGGCAGCGGGATGCGATCTGCCTGCGTGACCCGTTCCGCAAAGTCCGGAGCAAAGGAACTCACGATCGAGTCAGCGGCGAGCTCCCGGCCCTGAAAATCTGCCGCCGACACGGTCGTAACTGGCACACCCTCTCCGCCAAGCTTGACGACATAGACGTCTACGCCGCCACGGAACGCAGTTTGAAAGGCTCCGGGTGTTACCAGAGGCAAGGCGAAATTCGAAATGGAGCCGGTCAGGTAGACGTTACCGGACCCATCCACCGCGATGTCCGCCACCGGGGGGAAGAAAGTCGCATAGACAATGTCGCCGGCGGAGTCCAACTGTACTACAAAGCTCCCCCCTCCTCCAATAGGGAACAAGGCGTCCGGTGTCACCGCGAACTCTCCGCCGGTCGATCCGATCACCCACGCGTTACCGGCAGCGTCAACGGTGATGCCTTCGGCGAAATCGTCGCGAGGAGTCGCGATGTATCTGGAGTAGACAAGCGCCGAACCGGCGGCGTTGAGCTTCGAAACGAAACCGTCGAACGGGAGGACACCCGGTCCAGGAGGGAAGGGTGGTGGACCCGCCCCGGGAAAACTGGAGGAACTCGTGAAGCCGGTCGTGTAGCCGGTGACGTAGGCGTTGCCGCCCGCATCCACAGCGATACCGTTGGCCGCGGCGCCACCTTGGTCTCTACCGAGGTAGGTCGAGTAAATGAACCGTTGGACCCATAGGCGCCGCTTCTGGCCGCCTGCAGCGGGTTCGCGGTCGGGAAGTCCACCGAATCGGTCGACCCGGTCACGTAGGCATTTCCGTCAAAATCGACCGCGATACCGCCACTCGAAAATTCGGTTTCCACGCCGCTGCCGCCAAGGTAAGTAGAGTACGCGAACCCGGATCCGCCGGGATTCAACTTCGCAACATACGCGTCTGACACGCCCCCGCCATATGTGGGCTGCAAGGCATTTTTCGTCGGAAAGTCGGGCGAATCCGTGATGCCGGTGACGGAGGCGTTGCCCGCGGCATCAACCGCGATGCGGCCCAAGCTACCCTCATTCTCAGCACCGCTGCCGCCGAGGTAAGTAGAGTAGATGAGCGCCGAGCCCGTGGGGTTCAGCTTCGTCACAAAGCTGTCGCGCCTGCCTCCCCCAAAGGTCGGCTGGAGGGCGTTCGCCGTGGGGAAGTTGCTGGAGCTGGTGCTACCGGTGAGATAAGCATTCCCTGCCGCATCCACGGCGATATCGGCGAATTCGCTCCCACTGCCACCCAGGTAGGTGGCGTAGAGCAGCTCTGTACCGGAGGCGTTCAGCTTTGTCGCGAAGATGTCTCCCGAGCCGCCTCCGAAATCTGACTGTATCGGGCCCACCGCGGGAAAATCCGCTGAGTTCGTATATCCAGTCGCATAGACATTGCCGGAGGAATCGACGTCGATGGCCAAGGCAAAGTCCTGGCCGCTGCCGCCAATAAGGGTGGAATAGATCAGCACGGGGTCGATGACCAGAGGCTGGGTCGGATCATAGTCGCCTAGCTCAAAGCTGACGGTTTGGTCTTGCCTCAGCAGGTAGGCGCCGGAGATTGTGCGCCTGACGCCGTTGACATGCTGGTAAGCAAAAGGCTTGCGCTGCTGAATCTGGCCCGACTCTGTCTCGAGCACCAGGTCACCGCGAGCATCGATTCGCACGTCACGGACCCCCTCAAACTTGAGCTGGATCACGCTTGGATCCGCGCCGGGAGCAACGACAAAGTCGTACTCTAGTTCACCTTGGGTGCCGTAATAAACGAGATCAATACCGGGATAGACATCATGGTATTGGATCCTGCCATAGTGAGGGATATCGGTCCACCAGCGGTCAGGATCGTTTCCAAGGAAGTAGTTGCTCTTGCCAGGGAGTTTGGTCAGACCTGTCAGCCGTGGCTGCTGGTCCGCGCCGAGCAACTTCATCTGGACGACGGTTGGGCGGTCAAGCGGCTGGTGAACCAGATTGGGGTCGGCGGCTTCCGAGGCCGCAGCGGATACCGCAACCGGCTGACGACTGCGCTGTTGCTCCCTACGTTCGCTGCTTGTTTCCCGCTCTGCTTCTTCTCCTCTTACTATTCGTTTCGCCTTTGCTCGGGGTTCAGCCAGCGGGCTTCGCAAGACCAGCACGGCCTCGCTGGACTTCAGAAGTAGCGTGTAACCACCGCCCCGAGACAGATACCGCACGTCGCTTCCAGCTTGGCCCTCGTTCGGTTCAAAGTGCAGGGGGAGCGTCCCGAAGCCTTCGGATAGTTCTTTCCGCTCTCGGCTAACGGCCACTTTCGATTCCGAATTCGCCGCGTCCCGGGTTAGCCGCGGCGCCACGGCGAGAATCAGCAGCCCCAATGCGGCGACGGCCGGGATTCCAAACAAGGTAGCTGAGGATTTCATGAAATCAGCTTTTCCAGTCACATTGTACCTAAGTTATGCACGCAATCCGAGCGAACAGCATGCCTGATGTGCTGGTCCGATGCGTCCGTTCCTGAGTGTGTTCTGGTCGGCGTCGAGACGGTCGTTCTTCTTCTTCGCGCAGGCGATGGCCTTGAGCATGGCCGGGTGTGCGATTTGCAGTTCCTGGGCGAAGGGCTGGAGGTGATCGTGAATCCAGCCGGTAAACAGCGTGGCTTCGAGCGCGCCCACCCAAGGGCGCTCGAGGGCGGCGGCCCAAGCGGTCAGGGCCGCTCAGGTGGCCGCGACCTGGCCGCGACTGACGAGGGTGCCGTCCGCCGTCTTGATGCAGAAGCTGATCGTTTTCTTATGGACATCGAGTCCGATGTAGTAGAGTTCTGACATGGAATCCTCCTGGAATTGGCTCTGAGACGACCGGGTGGTCGCTCTCAGCATTGTGCCCCCGGGAGGATTCCTCTTCATCACTACCTATGCATTGAAACAAAGCCCGAACTCGGTGCGCGACAGTTCGGGGGCCCTTTTTCAGGCCCGAGTCCTGGCCTAGCCGCGAAGCGGCGGAACCCCTTACCTCCCGTGGCCCCCCCCTGGCACTCCATCTTCCCATCTCTGAAAAAAACTGAAAATGGGGTATCCACTTGACTCAGGTAGCCCCTAGGCGTTGTGGTTTGGTCGATCCATGGACGCCAGCACACTGCACCCAGAATGCACCCTGGGGCGCCAGACGCCGGTCTGCAGGCAATTGGGCCACGAGGCTGCGTTTCGGGCCGATCAAGGATTACGCACGCGCCATGGCCATCGCAGGCTTGGAAACGTGGTGCTATCGGCAAGCCTTTCCGGGGGCCGCCAATGGCCAACCACAGTATGTTGTGGTCACCTGAGTCAAATGGATACCCCACTAAACTGAATTCCAGTCACAGAAGAATATAATAACCTAACCCTCGCCCATTCAAGCACTTGCTTCTCCCCGAGGGTCGAGCCCCTTCCACCAGCTTGCTACCCTGCAATCGGAGGAAGGGCAGACAAAAGCCAAGCTCCCGACACTGCCAAATCGTTCAACGGACCGTGACCACAATGACCAACCAAATCATCAACACCAAAAGAATCCGCTTCCGACAAGCTCTCGGAGGCCCAGCAGCGCGCGATCGGCGTCCTGTTGACCACACGAACCATCAACGAGGCCGCGCTTGCAGCCCTTCGGTTTTTCGCAAAGGCGCAAAGTACCGCTAAGTTCGCCAAGAAAGGCGAAAGGCTTTGCGTGCTTAGCGGTACTTTGCGCCTTTGCGAGAAACGGAGCCCTCTACGAGACGCGCTAGAATAAGGGTAGTAGCTCCGTTTCAGCCATGACGGTCTCACGGACACCGGATCAGCCATCCCTGGTGGCTCAAGCCGGTGTGTCGGAAGGACGCTGAAGCGCCCTGGGCAGGAACGAAGGGCCACGCTGAACCGGCCGTAAACGACCGGCCTACAACGCGCTTCGCGCGGAAGTCGCCTTCAGGCAGCCTGAAGGCGGCTGGGTGGACGCAGGGGTCCACCCCTACACCGGGTTGAAGGCTGCCTGAAGGCGACTTCAGAAACGCCGGCCTTCCGGCACAGTGTCCAGCGCACGCCCGTCACCCAGCGTGGCGCAGTCAAATTGAGCCACTACCCACGCCAGCCACTACGTTGAATGCGTCTCCCGCCGCGGCAGCCCGTAGCGCGGATGTTTTGAGATCCGCGGCCTTGGGGCCCGTAGCCTACGTCCGGGCTTCCAAGCCGCACACGCCCACGGCACTTCGGAAACACAGCCCCTGCCGCCGACGGGGGTGGCCCAACGATCAGCCGTGGGGTGTCCACCCTGGGAAAACAACCCACCCATCCGGCCAGAGCCCTGCAAGGTGCGGCCCTGCAAGGGGCGACTCAATCAACAGCCCTGGGCGTCAGCCCAGGGACTCCAGCGCGCCACCCAAACTTCATGAGCCCTGACAGGTGGACAACCGGCACTCCGGACGAGGTCAACCGACGAGCGGCCTCGGTGGAGTTGAGTCGCCCTTTTCAGGGCTCTGTCGGGTTTGGTTACGCTTCCCAGGGCTCACGCCCTGGGAAGCTAATTGAGACGCCGCTACGCGGCTGGGCGGATCGCGGCGACGGAGCGATATGAACTACATAGGGGCGGACCGAAGCCTGAAATCGAGACACTTCACAACTCCGACAAGAGCCTCAGCCCGACCCTGCCCATGGTAAACTGATGCCGTTCGGCCTTGGGGAGTTAGACCGTGCTCATCGATCCAAACAAGTGCGTGGCTTGCGCGAACTGCGTTCCCGTTTGCCCCATGGGGGCGATTTACGTCGATCCGGCCAGGAATCGTGCCACCATTGACGCCGACGAGTGCGTCGAGTGCGGCACTTGCTATCGCATGAGCGGGGAGAACCTCAATCCCACCATGGTGCGGACCGTGCGCAAGCTGGCGAAGGTCTTTCGCTTCCGCTTCGAGCCCGAGCCCGACGTCTGCCCCACCTCGGCGTTCGTGATGGACGAGTTGGAATGGCCACGCATCGCCCGCCGCGTGTTCAGCGACCCGCTGGTCGAGCACAAATCGACCGGCATTCACGGACGCGGAACCGAAGAGGTCAAGACCAACGACGTGGCGAACCGTGTCGAGGTCGGTGAGGTCGGCTACGTGATCGAATTCGGCCGTCCGGGTGTGGGCGTGCGATTCCATCACATTCAGACGATGACCGTGGCTCTGGCGAAGCTGGGCGTAACGTTCGAGGCCAAGAACCCTATCACGCATCTGATGACCGACAAGAAGGCGGGCACGCTCAAGACCGACCTGATGAATGAGAAGATCCTCTCGGCGATCGTCGAGATCAAGACCACCATCGACATGGTGCCGGCCGTGCTCGACACGGTCCACGACGTCTCGAAGGGCATCGACACCGTGATCGCGGTGGGCGTTTCCACGCGCTGCGACGACGACGGCGAGGATCGCGTGCTGCTGCCGCTGCTCGAAGACCTGGGCTATTCGCACGAACGCGCCAAGACGAACATGGGGCTGGGGCGCGTCACCAACGTTCAACTCCAGGAGGAGCTCGTTGACCAACACGCTGCACCGGTACGGTAAGGCCGAGAGCTTCCAAGACGACGTCATCATCTTCGCGATCCCCTGCAAGGGCAAGAACGAGCAGGGGGCGATCGAGAAGCTGAAGAGCTTCCTTCGCATCTGCGCCAAGCACGAGCCGGCCAACATGGGTAACGGCGACTGGGGCAGCTACCGTCCGTCGAAGGAGCTGCGGCCGACCGTCCACTGGAACCGCGAGAGTGCGGCTGACTACGAGTCGGTGATCAAGGGCGTCAAGAAATCAGGCACGGTCGCGGCGGTGTTCGACTCGCGCCAGAAGGCCGAGGCGTGTTTGAGGGAAGTGATCGATGCCGACCTGGGCATGTCGGTGAATATCAGCACGTCGGTGGACGGCGCGAAAGAGACGGGCGAGGTTTGCGGCATCAAGAGACACAGCGTCGAGTATTCGTTGGGCTTCACAGATCCGCACGACCACCTGCCGAATAGTCAGACGCTCGAGCTGGCCACCATGTGCGGCCACGGCATGGTGTCGTTCAACATGGCCAAGAAGATGCTCGACATGGTGCGCGAGGGCCGCCGCACCTCCGAGCAGGCTGTCGCCACGCTAGCTCGCTTCTGTCCCTGCGGCGTTTACAATCCCTCACGCGCCAAGCGTTTGCTCGAGCAAGCGCGCAAGCACCAAGCCTAGATCGCTATCTACAGAGAGCGAGGGGCCGCCCCTTCCGACTCAGAGCCACGGGCGTTAGCCGGCGTTGAGCGGCACGGGCGACCAAAAACCCTCCACTGAATTCCCACCTGCGCTTCTCCAGGGCCGACCGTACCCTTCATTCAGCTCAAGTCCCACGGGCTCCCCGGTAGTGGCTCAGTTTCAGCCACCGCTGTTACGGAAATCGGGTCCGCCATCCACGATGGCTGAAGCCGGCTTGTGGGAAGGACGCTGAAGCGCCCTGGAGAGGAGCGAGCGGCCACGCTGAACCGGCCGTAAACGACCGGCCTACAACGCGCTTCGCGCGGAAGCCGCCTGAAGGCGAGCCTGAAGGCGACTTCGGAAACGACGCCTTTCCCGGCAGAGTGAGCAGCCCGCGCACTCCATGCCCGAGCGTGCGCGCCGCCAAGTTGAGCCACTACGGGCTCCCCGAACATCCCCGGCACCGCGTACCATAATGCAAGTACCACACTGGAAGGGCTAGACCACGGAGATAACCCATGAGACGCTTCAACCGGCGCGCACTATTGAAAGGCATCCCGTTGGCCGCGGCCGGCAGTGCAGCAGCCGCCCCCACCAAGCACACCGACTCCAACCGCAATGCCAATCGAAGTTTCATATGAAGAGGCGCGTGAAGACCTGGATTCACTCTGGAACCAGGTGACGAAGAAGAACAAGACCGTCATCATCCGACGAGAGGGCTTTGACGACGTAGCCTTGGTTCCTGCCTCCGAGTTGAGCGGCCTGGAAGAGACGGAGTATTTGCTCGGTTCGCCAAAGAACGCCGAGCGACTCTTGACTTCGCTTCGTCGTGCCCGGCGAGGAGAAGGAGTTTCGAAGACTGTCGACGAGTTGGCCGACGAAGTCGGGCTTCGAGGCTAGGCCTACGGCTCCGGCTTAAGCACCAGCCTCACCCCGGCTTCTTCGCCGGCCCGCTCAAACTGCAGCTCGTGGTACCTCGCGTTGATCCACTCATCGAGCTGGTCGCAGTAGTGCTCGCTGCCAGGGTGGCCTGACTCGCCCTGCGCGTCAACAGCTTGAAACGTGAGCGGCGAGGTGCTCAAGTCGGCGATCAGGCGGTAGTTGGCGCCCATCAGCGCGCCCCAGTTGGGGTCGTAGCCCGTGTTGCAGACGGTGATGCCGTTGCCTCCGACCGGCATCCCGCCGCGGTCGAGTAGCTCTGACAAGTCGCCGCGCGCGCTGAGCACGTGCCGTAGCTGAATCTTGTGCAGGGCGCCCCACCGCCAGTCGAATATGTCCGGGCCGTGTTGTGCGGTGATCTGGTCGAGCGCGTCGATGAAGGCCTCCTCGATGGCGGCGATCCGGTCGCCGCTTTCGAACCATCCGGCGCTGTCTTCCTCGAGCAGCGCCGACGCCAGCCCGCCCATCGTCCCCTCGACGAAGAGAACTTGCTCTTCGTCGAAGCGTTCGGCCGCGGCGAGGCGGCTCCATTGCGTGAAGAATACTTCGAAGATCGACGCCGCCACGCTGTCGGTCGTCATGTGTCCGTCCCAGACATCGAGGTGGGCGAGCGCTCTACGGACCCGCGGGTCGGTGCTGCCTGAGAGCGCGCGGAGCAGTTTCGGGCGGCACTCGACGGCGCGTAGCGAGCAGACGTCCTGCTGCATGGCGACGAGGTCGTCGCGCGAAAGCTTGCCGCGCTGCTCGATCATCTGCCGGATGCGCCGGCAACGATGGCCGCTATTCCATGTTCCCGAGAGCGGGTAGGGGAAGTCGTCGGGCGTCGGGCGATTGTTGGCGCTCGCGATCCAGCCGCGCTCAGGGTCGGCCCACCGCGGCATACCCTCGCGCGGGATGAAGCCGTCCCATTGATGCTCGGGGTTCCAACCTTCGAGCAACCCGCGCCGCCAGAACTTGCGCAGCGGCAGGAGCCCGGTGGACTGGTAGCCGATGTGGCCTTCGCTGTCGGCGAAGACCAGGCTCCAGGTTGGCACGGTCCAGCCCTTCGTAGACTCGCGGAACTCATCGCAGGAGTTGGCGCGATTCATCGCCAGGAAGGAAGTAAGCAAGCCACAGTAGCTCGAACCGACCCAGCGCAGCGAGATCGGCCCCCACTCGCGCGCCAGCGGCGGCAGGATGTCGTTGACGATCGGCCCGTTGCGCGACGAACGAACGGTCGTCTCGACCGCCTCGTCCCCGCGCACCGTGATCTGCTCGACCGTCTCGCCCGCTGTTTCCCACTCGCCGTCGTAGAGAAAGCAGCCGGGATGGGCCGGGTCGGTCTTCTCCAAGTAGAGGTCGCGCTGCGAGCAGATGTTATTCGTCACGCCCCAGGCGACCTTGCGGTTGGCGCCGAACAACACTGCGGGCATGCCGGCGTAGGCCATGCCCATCACGTCGAACGATCCGCCGCTGAGGTGCACTTCGTACCAACACGAGACGGCGGCGAACGCGATGTGCGGGTCGCTGGCCAGCAGGGGCTTGCCGGTGGTGGTGCGGCTGCCGCCGATCACCCAGTTGTTGCTGCCCTCGCCTTCTTGCGGATCGCCCACCGCACTTCCCATCTCGGCGGCGTCCGTACGCCCGGCGGGATAGCTGCCCGCCGGCAGGATGCTCTCTTCGTCAGCCTCGCCTTGGAGGAACGCATCGAACAGGGCTCCGTCGCCGAGCACGCGGCGGCCAATCTCGGGAGCGACGATCACGGGAAAACGGACCGTCAGGTAGTAGCGGAACTCGCCGGCAATGGCGAGGCAATCGATCGGCGACCAGCGCTCGGGCGCGTAGTCGAGCAGGTCAAACTCGATGGGGAGACGGTCGAGCGACTCGTCGATCACGGCGTTGACGCCGTCGCTGAAGCGGCTGACGAGACGGCGTGTTTCCGCGGGCGTCTGGTCCCACTCGGCTTTGGCGATACGCGGGATACCGATGGTGCGGGCGATCGTGTCGAGTTCGAGACCGTCGGGCCCGAGGATTTCCGAGAGCCGTCCCGACGCTTTACGGCGTAGGTAGTCGAGTTGGAACAGGCGGTCCTGCGCCATGGCGTAACCGAAGCCGAAGAAGAGATCGTCGTCCGCTGCCGCGCGGATGTGCGGGATGCCCCACTTGTCGCGCTCGATCTCGACCGCAGCACCAACGGGCGCCTGCTGCGAGCCCTCGCTGGCCGGCACGCGTGAGCGGGTTTCGTCCGCCCACCAACGGTCGAACTCATCGCGCGAGATGCCGGCAGCTTGGCACGCCTCGGCGATCGGCCGGCCTGAGCCGAGAAGACGAAGGAGTTCTTTGGAGGAGAGGTTCATGGGTTCGATGTCCACCGGGCTTGTCACAGAGTCGAAATAGCGTAACAAAATGGGAGCCGTCTCACCGAACCGTAGCGCCGATCTCAGTTTTGAGATCCGCGGCCTTGACTGCCGCAACCCATCGCCGGCCCACAGGCGCGTCCCATATCGATGTCGCGCCCGAGCGCTGAATTCGAGTACAGTGGAACCGACAACCCGCAAGGAGGGCACCATGTCTGCAAACAGAGACGTATCGAGACGTTTGTTCCTAGGCGCGTTGGGCGTCACCGGCCTCGCCCAACGGGCTGAAGCCGCCGCCAAGAAGGGCGATCTGCCCACCACCTCCAGGCGCGTGGAAAAGCTGTTCAAGGCGCCAGGCGAGATGCCCAACGGCCTACAGACGACCGACGACGGCCTCTGGATCCTCGACCAAAAGGACCCCAACAAGGTCCACAAGGTGCGCTACGAAGACGGCAAGGTGCTCACCCAACTCCAAACCGAGGGTCATCACAGCAGCGGCATCACCTACGGCAACGGCGCCCTGTGGATTGCGTCAACGTTCGCACTGACGACCATCAAGGTCGACCCGAACACCGGCAAGACGCTCAAGACCTTCGACACTCCCGGCGTGGGACAGCCAAAGTGGGGCAAGACGAAGCGCCAAGCCGGCGCGCACGGCCTCGAATGGGTGGACGGCAAGTATTGGATCGCCGTGCCGCCGCCGATGAAGCTCTACCAAGTCGAGCCGGAAACCGGGAAGGTGCTGCACAGCATCCCCGCACCGGGCGAGCGGCCGCACGGCATTGCCTGGCACGAGGGTTACCTGTGGTGCGTTGAAAGCAACCACCGCGCGATTTACAAGATGGACCCGAAAGACGGGACGCTGCTCGAGAAGATCCAGCTTGGCCAAGACGACCCCGAGCCGCACGGCATGAGCATGCGCAACGGCGAGTTTTGGTATTGCGACGCTGTCAGCCGCTGGGTTTGCCGATTGGTGTAGAGATAGGCGGCCTGCATGACAAGGCGACCGTCGCTCACCAAGATCCTGATCGTTGTAGGTGCCGGCATAGGCATCGCGGCGCAAGTAGCGTGGATGGCAATCATTGCCTTGCGTGTCTTGTTCGGAATCTCCGTTGCCTACGTAATGCCGACTGGATCCATGGAAGAGACACTCCTCATCGGAGACCACATTCTCACGCGGCCCTTTGGAGGTTCACTAGAGTCGCCCGAGCGCGGCGACCTCATCATCTTCCAGTATCCCGTCGATCAGAGGCAGACCTTTATGAAACGCGTTGTCGGCTTGCCAGGTGACCGTATCCGATTGGCCAACAAGCAGCTCGTTCGAAACGGCGAGTCGGTTAGAGAGCCGTATGTCGTCCACAAGACGAGCTATGTTGACGATTACCGGGACAACTTCCCCGCGGGCTCGCCGCCGTACCAGTTGCCGACGGATTGGATGGTGGAGAACCACACGGTGAACGGAGAGGTTGTAGTTCCTCCGGATTCCTTCTTCGTCCTCGGTGACAATCGGGACCAATCCCTCGACAGCCGCTATTGGGGGTTTGTCCCGACACAGAATGTTGTCGGCCGCCCCGTGATGATCTACTGGTCGCAGGATTCGCAGATGTCAGAAGAGGGGCCCGTGCCAGGCGATGTCCGCTGGGAACGGATCTTTCAGTCAGTTAACTAGCTGCGGCACACTAGAACCCCACAAGAATGTCGATGCTGGGGTATGCACTTGACTCCCGAAGCCCCAAGGTCTAGTATCCGGGCTCTGGAGGACTATTCGCGCACGCTGGGGAGTTTCAAGAGCGCTTCGCCTTCAGGTTTCAAAGTCAACCGCTGCCGTCCCCCCGCGGGGCGCAATGAGCGGCGGCTATAGGACCCACGACCGCTGCCCGATGGCCCCTCGAGGGTGCGGTCGCCGCAGTCGCCGACCACAAGGTGTGGGGTCGTCGGGAGTCAAGTGCATACCCCGATGTCGATGTTCTTGTGAACCGGACTTGCGGGAGGAATGGTACCGCCGATGAACCGATTCAGCGGTACAATCTTTCCAGGCCACGTCAGACCATGATCGGCACCACCATCTCCCACTACAAAATCACCGAAAAACTCGGTGAAGGCGGCATGGGTGTCGTCTACAAGGCCGACGACACCAGTCTAAACAGGCCGGTCGCCCTCAAGTTCCTCGCGGCTCACCTGCTGGGTGACGAGGAAGTCAGAGCCCGCTTCCGCCGCGAAGCCGAAGCGGCGGCGGCACTCAACCATCCCAACATCTGCATCGTCCACGAGATCGCCGAGGCGAACGGCAAGACCTTCATCGCCATGGCGTTCATCGAGGGCGACAGCCTCGAACAGAAGATCGAGGCCGGCCCGCTGAAGCTCAAGGACGTCCTCGACATCGCCGTCCAAACAGCGCAAGGCCTGCAAGCCGCCCACGAAAAGAAGATCGTCCACCGCGACATCAAGCCGGCGAACCTGATGGTGACCGGAGAGGGCTCGAAACAGCGCGTCACCATCATGGACTTTGGTCTGGCCCAGCTCACTGACCGATCGAAGCTCACCAAGCACGACGAGACGATGGGCACCGTCGCCTACATGTCCCCCGAGCAGGCCCAGGGAATGGATCTGGATTCTCGCTCCGATATCTGGGCTTTGGGTGCGGTGATCTATGAGATGGTCACCGGCCAACAGGCCTTCCGGGGCCATTACGATCAAGCCACCGTCTACTCGATCCTCAACGAACAGCCCGAGCCGATGACCGGGCTTCGAACCGGCGTGCCGATGGAGTTGGAGTGGATCGCCGGGAAATGCTTGGCGAAGGACAGCGACAGCCGATACCAGAACGCGGGCGACCTGGTCGTCGACTTACGCAACTTGCAAGAGAAGCTCAAATCGGGCAAATCGACGATCTTACGCACGGGCCCGGCCGGATCGGTAGGGGCACGGCATGCCGTGCCCGCGGCGGGTGACGAGACAACAGGGACACGGGCACAGCACGCTGTGCCCCTACATTCGACCGGGGAAGCGCCCGACCACCCGCTGGTCAAGTATCGAGTCATCGAGGACGGGCAGGAGACCGGCGACTCCATCCGCTATGTTGCTGAAGACACCGAGCTGCACCGCTCTGTCGCGATCCGGGTGTTGCCGCAGTCGTCGGAGCAGCAGATCGAGCGTGCGCAACGGCGCAAGCAGAGCCTCGTGCTCGGCGTCGGTGCGCTGGGTGTAGTTCTCGCCCTGGTCTTCGCCTTCTTCCCGCTGTTTTCCCCCGCTCCCGAAGCGCCCCTGCGGCGTTTCACGTTACCGACCGAGGAAGGCCTGAGGCTGCCTTCTATCTCTCCCAACGGGCGGCATGTCGCCTACCTGACCGGTCAGGACGGCAACCGCACCCTGTGGGTGCAGGACCTGGATCAGAACCAACCGCGGGCGATCGTGGGTCCGACAAATCTCGGCACCAGTATGCCGTTCTGGTCACCCGACAGCCAATTTGTGGGCTTCCGATCCCCGACTAGGGGTGATTACAAAAAAGTGGCGGTCTCCGGCGGTCCCGTGGTGACCCTGGCGGAAGCGAGCGGCTTCTCCGGCAAATCCGCTTTCACGCCGGACGGCGAGTCGGTCATCTTCACCTCAGAAAGCAAGCTTTTCAAGATGCCCGCCCGTGGGGGGCAGGCCGAGCTGTGGCTCGAAGCCGAGCAGGAAGGGTTTATTCCTAGCCAGCCGGCGTTCTTCTCAACTAGCGAGGGTACGGATAGGCTGCTCTACGTAGAAGCGAGGTCGGCTACCGACGTTCAAATCATTGCTCTCGACCGTACCTCCGGCCAACGGGAGATTCTGGCCGAGGGATGGTTTCCGGCTTATGCTGCCAGCGGACACGTGGTTTACGAGAGCATCGAGCCGCGCGGAGTCTGGGCGATCCCCTTTTCGGTTGACACGATGAAAGCAACCGGCAACCCGTTCCCCATCAGCGAGGATAGCTCCGAACCCAGCGTTGGGCTGGATGGCACGCTTGCCTATGTGGAGGGAGTAACCGCAACCGGTCGCTGGCGGTTGGTCTGGAAGGACCGGGAAGGTAGCCGTCTCGGAGAGATCGGAGAGCCACATGACGGCCGCATACTATACCCCGGCCTGTCGCCGGATGGCTCGCGGGTTGTTGTCCAAGCCAACCAGGACATCTGGATCCATGAAGTGGCGCGTCCGATCAAGACGCGGCTGACCACGTCACCCTCCGCGGAAATCTATCCAAGCTGGTCGCCGAAGGGCGATCGGATCGTCTTTTCCGCCGGTTCGCCCGGCCCAGGAGTTCCTAGGGACCTTCACATCGTTCGAGCCGACGGGAGCGAGGACCCCGTGGTGTTCCTCGAATCCCCGGAAGCCCGCCGCTATGTCACAGACTGGTCTTCGGACGGAAACACGATCTTAATTTGGAGGCAGCAGCTACAAAATCCCAACACGGCCAATGCAGATATTTCGTACCTGAAGCGAGGCGAGGACGGCAGCTGGGAAGAAGCATCTTTCCTCGACAGCGAGCACGTCGAGCAGCTCGCCAAGCTATCTCCCGACGGGCGCTTCGTTGCCTATGGCTCGGATCAGTCCGGCGAACGTGAGATCTACATTCGGTCCTTTCCAGAGGGAACCGGTCAGCGTAGGGTGTCAGCCAACGGCGGCACCCAGGTGCGTTGGCGGAAGGATGGCAAAGAGCTGTTCTACGTGGAGGGTGACAGCTTGATGGCGGTCCCGGTTGCTACGACCCCCACGCTGACGATCGGCGCCGCTGAGAAGCTTTTTTCTGACGACACCCTGTGGTTTAGGCCGGCGAACTTCCTCAGTTATGACGTTACGCCCGACGGCCAGAGGTTCATCGTGCGCGAGGCGGAAGCGGGGGAGTCCGATGTCAAACTACGCGTCGTCCAAAACTGGTTCGCCGAGTTCAAAGACCGCCAAACCGAGCCGTGACCGTGAGGGAGCGGTCCGAGACGAGCCCGCCACAACGCAACCCTGCGATCGAGACCCACCGACAGCCCAACTTTACAAAGGGCGTCTCACATCACAAACCCAGCAAGGTCTCAATATTCCTGTGAGCCACCATCTCTCGGGTTTCCTCGCTGAGCTGTGACAGGAAGCTCCGCACACTCTCAATCTTCCGACGCTCCCGTCCCAGGTCGTGGAGACTGGCGTCGGTGCCGACAACGAAACGGTCCGGGTTCTCTTCAATCAGTTGCAGCCAGCGCGGCCAGACCTCAACGCTGTCTTGCAAGATCGTGTAGTCGGGCGAGCGTGGGTGATTCTTCCAGGTGCGTGCACTCAGTTCATAGATCAAGTTCGGATGGTCGGCGATCATGCGCTTGGCGATGTAATAGGGCGTGTAGCCGCCGTGGGCCCAGATGACGGTCACTTTCGGATAGGTCCGTAGTAATTCCTCAAACTCCCTGAAGCGCGTAATCTCACAATGTACATTGACGGGCACGTCGTATTCCTGCGCTAGCTCCATCATGCCCCGCATCAACGGATGAAGCGGACTGTAGTCGGCGTCGGGAAAACCGCGTCCGGGAAAATGCGTAACGGATATCTCGCCGATGCCCCGCACGACTCCTTGCTTCAGATGGTTCTCCAGGACTTCGAGCAGTTCCGCGCCGTCGCCGTCCCAATACTTCCTGTAACTCGATCGCTCCGGTGAAATCGAAGCGAAGGGGATGAGACGGTCCGGATGCTCCCGTGCCCATGTAACGAGCTTGTCGTTGGTGCTGTTCCTGCCCCAGAACACAATGGCCCGACGGTTGCCCGACTCCTTCATCAGACGTAACTGCATATCCGGGTCATTGAGGTGGACATGGGCATCGGTAAACGTAGTGGAGGATGCGGTCAGGGGCTCGGATGTGCCGCCGCTTCTGCCTGAACCGGGCCGGCGGAGGGCACGAGCCTTGCGAGTCTCTTGTCGCTCTTGGGCGTACAACGATGTGTAAGCGGTGAGCCCGAGCAAGCACAACAGGACACCGAGTGTCGCCGCAAAAGCCCTAGCCTGCATCTGTCTCATCAAACCACTGTCGGGCCGGCCTCTGCGCCCGTCCCCTTGGCCACTGGATCACTAATCCAAGGTCAGGCTTCTAGCGTGCCCGTTCCGGCGCTTCCTCGGCATCGCGATAGACTTCGTCGCGAATGATGCGCTCGGTCGCTGCGTTGAGATAGGCGTCGAGCGCGTTTTTGAGTTGCAGGTATTCGGGCCAAAGCGTTTTGTTAACAAACGAACGAGGCGCTCGCAGCATGACCGTCGTGTAGCGTTGGCGCTTGTAGCGATAGGGCTGCAAGCCGTACCGCCTGCACAACGCCGAGAGCAGCCGCCGCTGCCAGCGGTCGGGCAGAGTGAATCGGAATTCTATCGCCCCCTCGGTGGCCGCGATGGCCGCCAGAGATTCCCTGACCCGCTTGATAGCAGCCGCGGCGGCGCTTCGCTCGCCGCTGGTCGCCGCTCCTTCGAACAGAGCGTAGATCTTGCGCAGTTTCTCGCGGAGTTGTCGTTCGGTGTTCATCGAAGGTTGTCGTCTCGCCCCTTGATATTCCAGCAGAGCCGCCGCCGAAAAGTAGGGGCACAGCATGCTGTGCCCCTACTTTTTGGTTCGCTCCTACCCCGGCCCCACCCTTGCCATCGGCACTGGCCTAGTCAAACAGCCCGCCAAGGTGTTGGTTCAAAGCGATTGCCGAGATTCCGAGGAAGAAAACAAAACTACCTACCAGCCCAGCCTGCAGATACCACGGTGGCTGCAACTCCTTCGGCATCAGGCGGCGGCTCACAAACAACGTGTGAAGCGACGACGAGCCGAGGCCCACGTTGCCCAGCACGCCGCTGACAATCGCCAGAACCAGGGGATTGGGCGCCAAGCCGAGCGCCAAGAACCCCCACAAGCAGTAGGTCAGCAGCACGATGTAGTAGATATTCTTGACATTGCCTTCCTTGACCGAGCGCAGACGCCCCGAGGCGCTCCACAGGACGTCGGTCCAGCGCCGCACAACACCATCGATGGTTTGCACGAAGCCGACACCAAGCACAACAAACCCACAAAGGAGCGTGAGGTACCAGAACACCTCGCCATGGCTGTCGGCGATGCCGCGGGCGGTCATCGCGGCCGCCGCGTGGCCCTCAACCTCCGCGCCAGCGAGGAATTCGAGGGAAAGCATCGCCGGAAGCGCCATGCCGAGCACCGACCCCAGGCCCCAGATCCAGATCTGGTCGCGGCGAATATGCTTCACCCAGCCCCGCCAGCGCTGGAGGTTCTCGGGCGTCAAGGGGAAGACTTTGCCGACGTGCGAGAGGGTGATCTTCGTGCCTCCCACCAGACTCGGAATCGCTCCGACCAGCCGCCCCATGCCCCAGCCCTTGTCGCGCGCATAGTTCGAAAATACCGTGTTCGACAATCCCCCGACACCGGCGATGGCGGCGAAGGCGGCGAGAGTGGCCCAATCGATCTCGCCTTCCGGCAGTGAGCCCACACGAAGGAACCCGCCGAACACCGTCGCCCATGTCTCGCGGCTGACCAGGAAGAGGTCGATTACCAGCAGGTACCCGAGCACCGAAATGACCTTGCCCACCATGATTCGCTCGACGGCGGTGTAGATCTTGCCGCCGAAGATCAACGGAACGAACGACGCGAGGAAGATGACGTAGCCCAGCGTGCGGACGAGCGCATCGTCCTCGGGGCCGGGCAGGCGTCCCAGGATTGCGGCCGCCACCGGCACAGCGGCGTTCGAGGCGACATAAGGGAAGATGTAACCCGCGTCGGCAATGATGTAGAAGACGATCCAGAACTTCGGTCCCGGGGCGGTGCGCAGAAAGCCCACAAAGATCGGCTCCCCCGAGTACAATGCGTAGCGCATCACCGACAGGTTGAAGAAGACCTGAAAGAGGATACTGACCGCGGCGATCCACATCACCGTGCCGCCGTAGCGCGCGGTGACGATCGGGCCGAACAACCACTCGCCGCCGCCGATCGTCGAGCCCACCATGAGCAGGCCGGGACCGATCAGGGTGGTCCACTGCGCGACGCTGAAGCGGGGAGGTCCGGGCAAATCGCCATGGCCCCACGCGGGCAGGTAGCGGTCGGCTTTAGTTGCCAGCGGGCTCTCGTCGGATGGCATGGCGAAGGTTGTTCATCCTAGCAGAGCCGAGCGAGCAGAACCGTATAGAGTTGTAAAGAAACAAACCGGTCACTTGCCAAAGATCGCCTCACCGCAAAGGATGCTTGCCGACCAAAAGGGGACGGCATTGTCCGCCGCAGGGACGCGCCCCTGCCCCCGCCCTCGCGTCACGACACGCGCTCGGGTCGGGCCAACCCTGCTGTATCATGTTAGACTCCCGCAGCGGCAGATCAGCCGCCTTTCGGATCAATGCAAAGGGTCACCGATATGACATTTGGCGTCCGCAAGAAGGCCGGTTTCTCGATCGCACTTGTGCTCGTCGCGGGCTTCTCGTACGCCCTCGCCTCCAGTCACCGCGAGGCGCCGTTCATCACGAGTATGCCGAAGGTCGATGGAACCGACTTCTACATCTTTCGCAGCTACGAGCCCGGCCGAGACGGCTTCGTCACACTGATCGCAAACTACAGCCCGCTGCAAGATCCCTACGGCGGACCGAACTACTTTTCACTCGATCCCGATGCCCGCTACGACATTCACATCAACAACGACGGCGATGCGGTCGAAGACATCTCGTTCTGCTTCCGCTTCTTCCGGCGCGCCAAATTTCTCACTGTGGATGTGGGCGGTCCCGAAGAGTTGCCAATCGCCCTGCCCGCGGCCGGCCCGGTCGCAGTCGATAACCTCGAGAACATCAACGTCGACCGCCACTTCTACGCGACCGTCCATCGCGGACCCATCGACGACCCCACCTCGATCCGCTACATCACGCAAGCCGGCGGGGGCGGTGCGCGCTTCGTCATGCCGCAGGACAACATCGGCGAGAAGACAATCCCCGACTACGCGGCCTACGCCAATCAATATCTCTACGACATCGACATCCCCGGATGCGACACCGACGGACGCTTGTTCGTCGGCCAGCGAAAAGAGTCGTTCCAGGTCAACCTGGGAAAGATCTTCGACCTGCTGAACATCACCGACCCGCTCGGCGCTCCCGACGCCGAGGAATCCGTCACCGCGGGCAAGAACATTACCAGCATTATTCTCGAGGTTCCGACCTCGTGCCTGACCGAGGGCAACAGCGACATCATTTGCGGCTGGACGACCGCCAAGCTGCCCGAAACGAGAGAACTAAGAGAAGACACAGACGCCACGTTTTACCAGCCCGACGAGAATCGCGGCCGGTTCATGCAGGTTTCGCGGCTGGGCAACCCGCTCGTCAACGAAGTGGCCATCGGCCTCAGCGACAAGAACCTGTTCAACGCCAGCCATCCCAAGGATGATGCGCAGTTCGCGATCTATGTCACCCACCCGACGCTGCCGGAGATCATAGAAGCCGTCCTAGGGGTCACCGCGCCCAACGTGTTTCCCCGAGTTGATTTGGTCCAGGTTTTTCTCACCGGGGTACCCGGTCTGAACCAAGACGGCTCCACCGCCGAATACTTGCGTCTGAACACGGCGATAGCGCCGACCCCTCGGGATGAGCAGAATTCACTCGGGGTCGTCGGGGGCGACCTGGCCGGCTATCCCAACGGCCGGCGGCCTGGCGACGACGCGGTCGACATTGCGCTCCGAGCCATGATGGGCGTTCTGCTAACCCCGGTCGAAGCGCCGGACGGCCAACTGCCCTACACCGACGGGGTCCGGCAAGGCGCCGACCAGTTCGATAACGAGTTTCCCTACCTAACCACCCCGATTCCCGGCTCGCGCACACCGTAGCTCGGAGGAGAACAGACGATGCAACGACGAGCGATTCTTTCCATCTGCGTTACGTTGGCGGCGATCGGCACGGTCCTGTTCATCGGGTTCTCGCCCGTCCAAGCGTCGAGCCACCGCGAAGCTCCTTTCGTCACCGAGCATCCCAAAGTCGACGGGACGGACTTCTACATGTTCCGGAGCTACGAAGAGGGCCGCGACGGGTTCGTCACCCTGATCGCCAACTACCTCCCGCTCCAGGACGCCTATGGCGGACCGAACTACTTCACCCTGGACCCCAGCGCCCGCTACCGTATCAACATCGAAAATAACAATGACGCCGTAGAGGACATCGTCTTCGAATTCCAGTTCTTCAACATCCTGAACAACGGAGCGCTACCCGTGGGCGGCTTGACCGTGGAGCATCCTCTACGCACCATCACCCCGATTACAACCGGAATCGAGCCCAATGAGGACGAGATTTACGTGGTGAGAGTGATTCGGGGAGACGACCCGCCTGAGTTCGCGACCAATGGGCGGTCCGGTGACACCTCATTCTCGAAAGCGCTCGACTATTTCGGCGAGAAAACGTTTCCTGACTACGAAGCCTACGCGGCGAATCATATCACTCCCATCCAGATTCCCGGCTGCGGCGATGGCAAGGTTTTTGTCGGCCAGCGCAAGGAGTCGTTTGCGGTGAACCTGGGTGAGGTTTTCGACCTGGTGAATCTGGACCCCGTGGGCGATCCGACCGCCAAGCGGTCATCCACCCAGGACAAGAACATCACCTCTTTGATCCTCGAGGTGCCGATCGACTGTCTCACCGAGGGCGGCGGCGGCATCCTCGGCGGCTGGACGACCGCCCGCTTGCCTCGAACTCGCGTATTGCTCGACGACCCGACCTTTGACGATCCGGCACAGCAGTCCAGCGACTTCGTGCAGGTTTCGCGGCTTGGCAATCCGCTTGTGAATGAGTTGGTTATCGGGCTTCCCGACAAGAATCTCTTCAACGCCACCCAACCATGCGATGACCGTCAGTTCCTTCCATACGTTAACTTCCCAACGCTGGGGCCGATTCTGGAAGCTCTGTTCGGCGTCCAGGCGCTCGACGGCCCGAACTTCGGCTTCGGCTGGACCATCCTCTTCGGCCACCCTCTGGCGGGCACGGACCGTTTTGATCAGCCGCTAAAACCCTCGGACATGCTCCGCCTCAATGTTGAGACACCTCCGGTGGCGTGGTTTGATCAGGATCGTCTGGGCGCCGTTGCGGGGGGAGACCCGGCCGGCTACCCAAACGGCCGCCGGCCCGGCGATGACGTGGTGGATATCATCCTCAGGGATGTCATGGGACTTCCGTGCCATCTCGGGTTGAATCTTTGCAACCCCGCGGACGCCCCCGATGGCCTGCTCCCGTACACCGATCAGACCTACCAGGGGCCCGACCAGTTTGATGATGCCTTCCCCTACCTGCGAACACCGCTCCCCGGATCGCCGAATCCCTACCGTACCTTTAGCGCGAATCTGCAAGGCAGCCAGGAGGCCCCCCCGTCGACACGGATGCGTTCGGGTGGGTCGATACCGTTCCCAACGCTGACAACACGGAATTAAACGTCTGGAGCCAATTCACCGGGGTCAACAACGTGACGCGGGCCGGGGTTTACGAGGGCGCGCCAGGCGCGGTAGGCGAGCTGCTGTGCGAGCTTCCCAAAGTGAGCCCCATCAAGTTCGGCTGCCCGGTGGATGCCACCTTCTTGGAGGCTCTGCAGCAAGGCAACACGTACGTCAACATCCACTCCGGCGCACACCCCGGCGGCGAGATCCGCGGCCAACTACGCTAACCAGTGCCGAGTTGGCGCGAACAAAACCGAGCCGTGACCGTGAGGGAGCGGTTCGGCACGAGCCCCGACGCCGCTCCAAGCGCCGCTAGGTCATAATCAGAAGTCCTCGCACGCTCCTGTCGTTTTCGACTCACCGCGCCACGATCGACCTTCAACAGACCCATCCACGAGTTCGAGCCACCCGTAGACAGCGAATAGAGAAACAACACCAGGTCGACCGTCGTTGCCGGACCGCTCCCTCACGGTCACGGCTCGGTTTTGCTAACCGGTGCCCGCGTCACACAATTCTCCCGACAATCCACTCGATAGCGGCTCGCGCTGCTGTATCATATTAGGCGCGCTTTGGGCTCGTTCCCATAGCCGCTCCGCAGGTCAAACACGGGGACCCAAGCTCATGAAACCAGGCGTACGCAACAAGATGGCTCCTCTGGTCGTGGTCACACTCCTCATGGCGCTCTCCCTGGCCACGGCCTCCAGCCACCGCGAGGCGCCCGGCATCACAAGGCTGCCACTGGTCGACGGCACGGACTTCTACATGTTCCGCAGCTACGAGAGCGGGCGCGAGGGCTTTACAACGCTCATCGCCAACTACAACCCGCTCCAGGATCCCTACGGCGGTCCGAACTACTTCCCGCTCGATGAGGACGCGGCCTACGACATTCACATCACCAACAACGGCGACGCCATCGAAGACGTCACCTTCCGCTTTCGCTTCAACCGCCGCGCGAAGTTCATCACTGTGCCCTCGGGCGGCGAGGACGTCGCAATCCCGCTGATCAACACCGGCCCCATCGCCGTCGACGATACGGCCGCTCTCAACGTGCAGCGCAACTTCTACGTCCAACGGATCGTCGGCCCGGTCGACAACCCGACGCAGATCGGCTACGTCACACACGCCGCGGGTAGCGCGCAGTTCGACATGCCGACCGACAACATCGGCAACAAGTCGATCCCTGACTACGAGGCCTATGCCAACAGCTTCATCTACGACATCACCATTCCGGACTGTGGGACGAACGGACGCCTGTTTGCGGGCCAGCGGAAAGAATCCTTCGCGGTGAATCTCGGGGAGATCTTCGATCTGGTCAACACCAACCCGGTAGGGCCGCCGGACGGTGAGTCGTCCGACACGGCCGGCAAAAACATCACCAGCCTCATCCTCGAAATCCCGACCTCCTGCCTGACCGGCAGCGGCGGCCCGGTCATCGGTGGGTGGACGACGGCCAGGCTGCCGATGAATCGGGTTTTGCGTGACAACCCCGGCTTCTATGAGGACGACGAGAGCTTTGGAGCGCTGGTGCAGGTTTCGCGGCTGGCGAACCCGCTGGTTAACGAGGTGGTGATCGGTCTTCCTGACAAGAACCTCTTCAACGCGAGCCACCCCAGCAGCGACGTCCAGTTCGCGACCTACGTCACGAACCCCACGTTGCCTGCCTTGCTGGAGGCTCTCTTCGGCGTCACGGCGCCAACCGCCTTCCCGCGCGCGGATCTGATACAGATCTTTCTGACCGGGGTGCCGGGGCTCAACCAGGATGGCTCGAACGGCGAAATCATGCGCTTGAACACGGCGACGCCGGCGGTTCCTTCCTTCGCGCAAGACAACCTAGGCGTCATCGCAGGTGACCGGGCGGGCTACCCGAACGGCCGCCGCCCCGGCGACGACGCCGTCGACATTTCACTCCGAGCGGTCATGGGGGTTCTACTGCCCCCGGCCGACGCGCCCGACGGCCAACTGCCCTACACCGACGGCGCCATCCAACAGGCCGACCAGTTTGATGACACGTTCCCCTCCTTGAAGACGCCGCTTCCCGGCTCGCCTAGCGACTAGCCCGAAGGAGAAACAGATCATGAAACAGCGAGCGATGTTTTCCATCTTGGCGGCCACGGCCGTGGTCGCGGCTGTGGTGGCCTGGGAGTCTCCTTCGGCGGTTGCATCGAGTCACCGCGAAGCGCCGGCGATTCTGAGCACGCCCAAGGTCGACGGTACGGACTTTTACATGTTCCGCAGCTATGAACCGGGCCGCCAGGACTTCATAACAGTCGTTGCCAATTACCTCCCTCTGCAGGACCCCTACGGCGGAGCGAACTATTTCTCTCTTGACCAAGACGCCCGCTACGACATCCACATCAATAATAACGGGGGCGACAATCCTGACGGTCAAATCACTGAGGACTTGACGTTTCGTTTCCAGTTCTTTGAGGATCTAAATCCGATCCGCCTTAATGTGGGTGGTACGGCGGTGGCCGTTCCGCTCGTCAACGTCGGTCCCTTTGGTTCTCCCTTTGGCACGGACCTGCTGAGTCAGATTCGCACCTACCGCTTGCAACTCATCCGGGGCAACATCGATGACCCGACCTCCATTAATCCGGTGACGCGAGTCGGGACGGGCGCAACCCGCTTCGACATGCCCTTCGACAACATCGGCAGTAACTCGATTCCCGATGGTTATGCGGCCTACGCCAACCTGTTCATTCATGACATCGGTATCCCCGGCTGCGACGACGGCAAGGTGTTCGTTGGCCAACGCAAGGAGCCGTTCGTCGTGAACCTTGGAGAGGTTTTTGATTTGATCAACCTGAACCCCGTTGGCAACCCGGATGCCGAAGCCTCCGACACGAAGGACAAGAACATTACCAGCTTGATTCTGGAAGTGCCCACCGACTGTCTTACCGAGGGTGGCTCCGGCATCATCGGTGGCTGGACCACTGCACGCCTGCCCCGCAATCGCACCCTCAGCGATGACCCGACATTCGAACAGCCCGATCAACAATTAGGCGACTTTGTTCAGGTCTCGCGCCTGGCCAACCCACTCGTGAACGAAGTTGCCATCGGGCTGCCCGACAAGAACCTGTTCAACGCCGCTCACCCGCGCGACGATGGCGCGAACTTCTTGCAATATGTCACCAACCCGACATTGCCTGCCCTGATCGAGACTCTCTTCGGGGTCCCCGCGCCGACCAACATCCCTCGCAACGACCTTGTCAAGTTCTTCCTTACGGGTTTCTCAGGTCTGAACGAAGACGGCTCCGTAGGCGAGGTCATGCGCCTGAACACCAACATTCCGCCCACACCGGTCGACGACCAGAACCGCCTGGGCGTGACCGGCGGTGACCTCGCGGCGTTTCCGAACGGCCGCCGGCCCGGCGACGATGTCGTGGATATTACGGAGCGAGTCGTAATGGGTGTTCTATGCTACACGCCCGACCCCAACGCGCCGCCCGCGGGCGACGAGTTCTTCGCCACCCTCACGGGCCCCAACGTCGTGCCGCCGGTCCCTAGCACGCAGGGTGGGACATGCTTGGGCGCACTCAACGGGAACAACTTCGGCGCCACCTGTAATCACAACATCCAGAACGTCATCCGCGGTTCCTTCCGCATGGGTGCGGCCGGGGAAGAAGGTCCCGAGATCTGTAGAGACGCCACGGGTCCGGTGCCGGTGGTGTTTGCTGACTGCTTCCTCAGTACGGACGAATTGCAAGCACTCCTCAACGACGGAACGTACATCGAGCTGAGTACCATCAACAATCCGGACGGCGCGGCCCGTGGCCAGGTTAACGCGCCAATGACCCCATCGCTCGGCATGTGCGACCCCGACGACGCGGTCGCGGGTAGTTTGCCCTTAAACGACGGCGCCTACCAGGGCCCCGACCAGTTCGATGACGTCTTCCCGTATCTGGGAGACCCACTTCCCGGCTCGCCCAACGACGAAACGACCCGTGAGGCTAACCTGATCGGAGAGAACCTCGACCCGCCCGCCGAGACCGACCAGCGGGGCTTCGCGTCACTCACGCTAGTGCAGGGCACGGACTTCAGTTTTGCGTTCCGTTTCCGAACCAACCTTACGCCGCCATACACGGCTAACGTTCTGGACGGCGGCCCGGACGGTACGGTCGTTTGGGCCGTCGATGTCGAAGACACAGGGGATCAGGAAGCGACGCTCGACGCGAACAATTCAGTGGGAGGCGACCCCCTGATCTTCGCGGATGGCTTCGAGTCGGGCGACGTCAGCGCCTGGAGCAGCGTGACAAGCGGCAAGGCCAAAGGGGCCGCGGCCACGCCCATCATCGCCGGCCCCTTCCGCTAGCCGACAGCCCCAAAGGCAACAACGCGGCCACGACCGGCCGTGCAGGATAGGTGCGTCTCCCACAAATACAAGAGCCCCGACGCACGGCATCTGGCTTGTCCAAATCAGGCTGTCGCCGCCATGTCTTTGCGGCCTGGCACTTTGCAGCGTAGGGTCATCGGTCCAGCTTGACGAAAGAACCACATTCTTCTCGCCCTCAAACGTCCTCCGGACGCCCAACCGTAAACCCGCCATCCACAGCCAAGGCCTGCCCCGTGATCATCGCGGCATCATCCGACGCAAGGAACAGCACCGCGCGCGCAATATCTTCGGGACTCGCCAGCCGTCCCAGCGGATGCATGTCCTCTATCGCCTGGCCCCGCTCGGCATCGGCGAACAACCCCGCCGTAAGCCCCGTCCGCACAAACCCTGGGCAGACCGCATTGACACGAATTCCCTCCGCCGCATAGTCGAGCGCCATGTTCTTCGTCAGCGTGATAACGGCCCCCTTGGAGGTCGCGTAAGCCGCGCGGTTGCGCACGCCGACCAGCCCCACCACCGACGATGTATTCACGATCGCCCCTCCGGGCCGCCGCATCCGCGGGATGGCGTACTTCGAGCAAACATACACGCCGCGCAGATTCACGCGAAGGATGCGGTCCCAGCCGTCCTCGTCCTGCTCGGTGACGCGCTCGCGCGCGGCAATGCCGGCGTTGTTAAATAGCACATCGAGCAAACCGAACTGCTCGACGGTCTCACCGATGGCACCCTGCACGGCCGCCGAATCCGCGACATCGCCGCCGAGTGCTAGGGCGCTGCCGCCCGCTTCGCGAATCTGCCGAGCGGTCTCCGCGGCCGTGTCCGCTGACAGATCGTAAGCGGCGACCCGCGCGCCCTCGGCCGCAAAGGCCGCAGCGGCGGCCCGCCCTATCCCCGAGCCTGCGCCTGTGACGAAGACCGTCTTGTCTCTGAAACGCATCGTTGCCGGCCGCCGTTCGGCCGGTTGCCGCGGCGGCTACCGATCAGCCCTCCGATGACAACAAGGTCAGCCCGCTCCCGACAACACGCGATCTTGACTGATCGGGGCCCCTCGGACGTTTCGCGGTCTGAACGCGATGTAGACTACCACGAATGGGTTCTAGCAAGGGAGGTGATGTTCACAAGGTAGAGGGCACGGCATGCCGGGCTCGCTTGCCCGGCCTGCCGCAACCTATTGGGGTATCAAACGCAGCTATTTTTCCTCGCGCTTCTGGTCGTCGTGCTTCTCTTTGTAAATCTGCTTGCTGAGCTTGTCTTGCTTCGCGTCGATCTTGGCACGCTCCTTCAGGGTCAGCCCGCCGCCATCCTTGCGGTCGCGCTTGATCTCGCGGTGCAGTTTGGCTTCTTTCGCCTCGAGCTTGAGAGTCCTTGCTCTCTCCAAACACCTCCACGTTTGCAAAGTTGCGGCGAAGTGCCACCACGGCGCCGATAGGATGGAGTCGGCTATGGGAAAGCAAGCGGCAAGGGACAGCCGGCCCGGACGCGCTACAATCCCAATCGACCCTCCCCAGTTGAGCAAGATGCCGACCAAGACACCGAGGACGAACCTACACTAGCCATGGTAAGACGCACCGCTCCTTCCGCCGCGGAATTGCTCGATCGCCGGAACTTGTTGCGGCTTGGCTTTGCCGCCGCGGCCGCCCACGGGCTCGGCGTCAGCCCGCCGCCCAGCTTGGCTCAACAGGAGCCCCGCATCCCGCCGGACGTCAAGCCAGCCCACCCGCGGCTGGGTTTGTCGAAAGACCAGATCCGGCCCAAGCTGAAGGAACTTCTTGGCCTCGACCCGATACCCAACCAAGTCCCGGTTCTCACCGCCAAGCAGGAGACCGGCAGCGACGGTCTTGAGCTAACGACCCTCACCTACCGAAACCTGCTGGGTGACACAGTCGCCGGCGTTCTGGCCATTCCGGCCAACGCCGATACGGACTCGCTCGGCGGGGTGGTGTGCATGTCCGGCACCAGCGGCAATGTCGAACGGCTGACCGCCGCGAAGTTCGGCAACGAGCAACCCGGCAAAGGACCGCTGATCGGCTGGGGCCGCGAGCTGACCCGCCGCGGCTTCGCAACGCTTTCGATCACGTTGCGCGGCACAACCAGCCGACACGTCAGCCCAACACACTGGGAGAAGCACATCCGCTTTCTCGCTCCCTACGGACGCACGATGATGGGCGTGATGGTCGACGAAGCGTTGCGCGCCGCCCGCATCCTAGCCGCGCACAGTGCCGTCAGCCCAAAGCGCATCGGCATGACCGGCATGTCGCTTGGCGGCAACGTCACTTGGTATGGGATGGCGTGCGACCCCTCCATCCGCGTTGGCGTGCCGGTTGCCGGGTCGGCCGGCAGCCTGGCCCTGGCCATCCACGAAGGCGACGTCAACCGGCACAGCTCGTACTTCTACATCCCGCACATGCTGCGCTATTTCGATCATCCGCAGATCGTGAGCGCGTGCATCTGTCCGCGGCCATTCATGGCGATTGCTCCCACGCGTGACGAAGACATGCCGACGTCCGGCATCGAGGAAATGGTGCGCGTCGTCAAGCCCGCCTACGAAGCCGCGGGCCGCCCGGAGCACTTCAAGGTGTACCAGCCGGAGTCAAACCACGTCTACACCGAAGAGTACTTCGAATGGGTCGTGGATTGGCTCAAGAAGTTCTGCTAAGCAGTTTGAATGAAAGGAGATGAAGCCCCGGTTACATCCGAGCCAGCACCGCTGCGGCCGCATTGTGGCCCGGCGCGCCGGTGACCTCGCCGCCGGGGTGAGTGCCGGACCCGCATAGGTACAATCCCTCGATCGGCGTGCGGTAGTCGGCCCATCCGGGCAACGGACGGTCAGACAGCATCTGCCCCGGCAGAATGTCTAGGTGACGAATATTGCCGTCGGTCATCGCGACGCGCTGCGAGATGTCTTCGGGCGTGAACAGCTCCCAATCCACCATGCACTCCCGAATGTCGGGCGCGTATTTCGCCAGTTCGCCGATCAGCGCCTCGCCGACCTCCCGGCGGACCGAATCCCAGGACCCGTTCCGCAGGTGCGACGGCTGGTACGTGACCCACACCGACATCACATGCTCTCTGGAAGGCGCTAACGTCGGGTCGAGGACCGAGGGGATCTGGATTTGCATCAGGGGGTAGCGGGTCGGTATCCCCGACATAGCATCGTTCCAGCTCGCCTCGATCGCATCGACCGTCGGCAAGACGCGAATCATGGCGAGGCTTGTTTCGTCGAGTCCCGGCCGGAGAAAACGATCGAAGTCAGGCAGCCGCTTGAGAGCGGCATGGAACTTCAGGGACGCTGATCGCGTTTTGAGCGACCGCACCTGGGAGACGAACTCGCTGGGCAAGTTCGACTCGCCGACGAGACACAGAAAGGTTGACTTCGGGTCGGCATTCGACAGTACAAGAGAAGCACTGAGCGATTCACCGTTCTCCAACTCGACGCCCCGGGCATGCCCCTCTTCAATCACCACTTTCTGCACTGGGGCATCGGTGTGGATTGTCACACCGGCGGCCGTGGCTGACCGCGCCATGGCCTGGGTGATGCCTCCCATGCCGCCGCGTACAATCCCCAGATCCTCGTGTGCAGTATGCAGATTGGTTTTGAAGTAGGCCTGGGCCAGGGCACTACCGGGCTCGCTGATCTGCCCATAGTCGGGACAGCCCAGCGCCGTGGCGGCAACCCGTTGGTCCTGGAAATACTCCGCGACCAAGCCGCGGGCTGACGTGGTCCTAAGCGTCTCGAAGACCTGCTCGTCGGGCGTACCACGCACATCGTCAGCGATCTCGCTGAGTGTCGGCGGCGGCCTTAGAAAGTAACGTCGCAACAGGCCGCCTGCCTGTTCCCAGAATTGAATCCATCGCGGGTGGGCCTCGGCGTCGGCCGCGGACACGCCGTGCATCCGGCCGATCTCCTGGCCGGTCTTGTCGGCGTCGTGCCACGCCCAGTAGTGACTCCCGTCTTCGAACGGAAACAACGAAACCGGGTCGATGGGGTAGATGTGCAGGCCATGCTTGCGAAGCTGTAGGTCGTCGATGACCTTACGCTCTAACATGTGGCAGATGTAAGAGCAGGCACTCAGCCGGTAGCCCGGGAACAGCTCCTCGGTCACGGCCCCGCCGCCCACGACATGTCGGCGCTCCAACACCGTGACCTTCAGCCCGGCGCGCGCCAGATACCAGGCCGCCACCAGACCATTGTGACCGGCGCCGATGATGATGCAGTCCGTGTCTGTCGTCATGGAGTCTTCACTCTACCTGGCCGGGGGTTGCACCCCGCGGTGACGGCATTATCGTCGATCTGAGTTAGCGTTTCGGAAGCGCGAGGAACGTTTGACGGTACAACGGTAAACTGGAGCTATGGCTGCGGAACAAAAGCCGGTTACCGTCTACTTCGATCCCGCGCTTCACCGCGCCCGCCGGGTGAAGGCCGCGCAGACCGACCGCACCCTCTCCGAGATCGTCAATGAGGCTGTCGGAAGACGCCGACGATCTCACCGCCTTCGGGGAGAGGACAAGTGAGCCGAATCTGGCCTTCGAAGATGTGGTTCAGGACTTGAGACGGCGTGGGCAGATATAGCGTCTCGATCAAGTCGTCGGCGGTCCCGTAGATCGGCGCGGGGCCGGCTTGCGTTTCTTGTCACCTGACAGTTGAAGCACGCCAAACTGACCCACGACTCTGTTTTGGCTGCCCATCGAGATTTTGATAGAGTGATCGAAACTCGACGCGACTCCTACACCACCCATGAACCAAACGCTTCAGAGCACCTTCCGTCTCCTCGCCGTTCTCGTTACGCTCGCGCTCGCCGCCGTTTTCGCGCCCGCGCAGGTTGTTCCCGACACGGCTCGCGACAAGGAAACCATCGAAGCAGGCCGCAAAAGCTTTGCCAAAATGTGCGGCGCATGCCACGGCGAGAACGCCACCGGCGGACGCGGCTCCGACCTCACGACCGGCAACTGGAAATGGGGCGGCTCCGATACCGAGATCATCCTCAACATCCGCAAAGGCATCCCCGGCACCCAGATGCCGCCGTTCGCCATCTCCGACGACGAGGCCGCCGAGATTGTCGCCTACCTGCGCACGTTGTCTAGCGAGAAGCAGGAGCCCATTACCGGCGACCCCGAGGCCGGGCGCACACTTTTCTTCGGTTCGGCCGGCTGCATCAACTGCCATTTCTTCGTTGGCGCCGGCGGACGCCTCGGGCCCGACCTCACCAAGATCCGCGACGAAAAGTCCGTCGGCGATTTGCGCACCGCGATCACCAACCCCAGCGAAAGCTTGCGCCCGTCGTTTGAAACCGTCGAGGTCGAGTTCCTCGACGGACGGATCATCCAGGGTGCGAAGAAGAGCGAAGACACATTCTCGGTTCAGTTCCTCGACACGAACGAGAAGCTGCAGCTTCACTCGAAGGCAGATCTCAAACGGGTTAGCAAAGTCCACGAGTCGTTGATGCCCGCCGCCAAGCTCGAAGCGTCCCAAGTCGAGGATGTGATCGCTTTTTTGATGAAGGGAGAAGCGCCGAAAACCGCCGCCGAGTGGAAGCCCAGCCCCGACTTCAACGTTACGACCGAGCGCCTCTACAACGCCGACAGCGAGCCGCACAACTGGCTCACCTATTGGGGCAACTTGCGCGGCACGCACTACAGCCGCCTCGATCAAATCACTCGTGACAACGTCGCCTCTCTCAACAACGAATGGTCGTTCCAGTTCGGAGGGGGCACCGTCGAGACAACTCCGTTGATTGTCGACGGCGTGATGTTCGTGACCGGGCCGCTCAATGACGCCGCCGCGCTCGACGCCCGCACCGGCAGCGTCATCTGGCGCCACCGCCACAAGGTGCCCGACGACGTCCACGCCTACTGCACGGTCATGACCAACCGCGGTTTTGCCATCCTGGGCGACCGCCTCTACCTGGCCACGCTCGACACTCGCCTGTTAGCGCTCGACGCCAAGACCGGCAACGTCATCTGGGACGTCGCGGTCGACGACTACACCAAGGGCTACTCGATCACGCTCGCGCCGCTCGCGGTCGACGGCAAGGTGTTCGTCGGCGTTACCTCGGGCGAGTGCGGCTTGAACGGCTGGGTCGACGCCTTCGACGCCGCCACGGGCGAGAAGCTGTGGCGCTTCTGGGCCGTTCCGCAGAAGGATGAACCCGGCTACGACACCTGGGCCGGCAAATCAGCCGACTTCGGCGGTGCGCCCACCTGGCTCACCGGCTCCTACGACATCGAGACGAAAACGCTGTACTGGACCACCGGCAACCCCGCGCCCGACTATGACGGCACCGTCCGCGAGGGCGACAACCTCTACTCCGACAGCGTGCTCGCGCTTGACGCGGAGACGGGCCGCCTCAAGTGGCACTTCCAACACACGCCGCACGACACTCACGATTGGGACTCAAACCAAGCAGCAGTCATTCTCGACGCCGACTTCAAAGGCAGGCCGCGCAAGCTGCTCATCCAAGCCAACCGCAACGGCTTCTACTACGTGCTCGACCGCATCACGGGCGAATTCCTCCTGGGCCGGGCTTTCATCTACCAGGACTGGGCGGACGGCCTCGACTCCAAGGGACGCCCGATCCTCATCCCCAACAAGGACCCCACCGTGGAGGGCGTCCGCACCTGTCCCGACGCCTGGGGCGGCACCAACTGGGCCGCTCCCTCCTACAGTCCGGAGACCGAGCTCTATTACGTCGCCATCCGCGAAGCCTGCGCCATGTACACGAGCAAGTTCAAAGAACCGATCGCGGGACGTCCCTATACCGGCACCGGCTACACCTTCGCCGACACCGACCCCCAAGGCGGCGCCATCGGCGCCTTGGACCCGCTTACGGGCGACTATCGCTGGCGTTTCAATCTGCTGCAGGGCATGCCCGTCCCCGGCGTACTGGCCACGGCGGGAGGCGTCGTCTTCGGCGGTACAGCCTTCGGACACCTGCTGGCCCTTGACGCCGCAACCGGCGAGTTGCTCTGGCGGCGGCAACTCGGCGCCCCGATCAAGAGCGCCCCTGTTTCCTACGCGGTCGACAGTAAGCAGTACCTTGTGCTGGCCGCCGACTCAGTGTTGTATGTCTTCACTGTGCCCGAGTGAGCCGCGCCGGAGTGAGCGGGGGCGTTGAACCTTGTGGCGAAAGCCTCCAGGCTTGCCGAGTCTCGATTCTTCGGGACTCAGGATGGCAAGCGACCGAGCAGCGGCGGTAGATCGAGGACCTGAGAACCGAGAAATCGTTTCTCGGGTCGCAGCGGCTGACATTGTCGTGCTCGGCAGCCTCAACACCGACTTGGTCCAGAGGGTGGAACGAGTCCCGCAGCCGGGCGAGACGCTGCGGGGTGGGAACCTCGAAACCTTCGCTGGAGGCAAGGGGGCCAATCAGGCCTTTGTCGCCGGTCGAATGGGTGCCAGGACCGCGATGATCGGGCAGGTCGGCGACGACTCGCTCGGCAAGCTACTGCTCGATAGCTTGCGCTCGGCCGGCGTGGATACGGCGGCGGTTGGTTTGGCCGACCGACCGACCGGCGCGGCGACGATTCTGGTGCTGCCGTCGGGCGAAAACCTGATCGTCATCTCGCCGGGCGCCAATGCCACACTGTCACCCGAGCTGGCAGTGGCGAGGTTGGCGGACCTTGATGGTGCCGGCTTCCTGCTTTGCCAGCTCGAGACGCCGATCGAGACGGTCGAGAAAGCGCTGGCTTTTGCGAAAGAGAAGGGGGTGACGACGATTCTCGATCCCGCGCCGGCGTGCACGCTGAGCCGGGACGTGTTGGGCAACGTCGACTTGTTGACGCCCAACGAGACGGAGGCGCTCACGTTGTTGGAGGCGACAGCGGACAAGATTGAAACCATCGAGCAAGCCGAGGCCGCGGCCAAGCAGTTGCTCGCTCTGGGGGTCGGCACAGTGGTGTTGAAGTTGGGACCACAGGGCTGCCTGGTGGCCGGGGACGGGTTCTGCGAAGCGATCGCGGGGTTATCGGTCGAGGCCGTCGACACTACCGCGGCCGGCGATACGTTCAACGGCGCCCTGGCGGTTGGGCTGGCTGAAGGGAAGGTGTTGCCGGAGGCAGCCCGGTTTGCGAATGCCGCGGCTGCGTTGTCGACTACGAGGGCCGGGGCCCAGCCGTCGATGCCGTCCCGTGAGGAGGTGGAGAGGTTGTTGCGGGACGCGGCGTGACACTCCCGCGGGTCGCCGCACTCCGTGAGTAACAGAGGCGAGCACGTTTCGTGTTGCGACCCGCGGGCACGGCATGCCGTGCCCCTACATTTCAAACAGCGGCGCTATTAGGCGAGGAGTTTATTGATGACGTTGCCGGCGACATCGGTGAGTCGGAACTCGCGCCCCATGTGGCGGTAGGTGAGACGTTTGTGGTCGAAGCCCAGGCAATGCAGAATCGTCGCCTGCAGGTCGTGGATGTGGACCGGGTCCTCGGTGATGTTGAGGCAGAAGTCGTCCGTCTTGCCGACGACTTGCCCGCCTTGGATGCCGCCGCCCGCCATCCACATGCTGTAAGCGTTGGGGTGGTGGTCGCGTCCGGCGTTGTCGCGGTCTTCGGGCTTGCGGTGCTCGACCATCGGCGTGCGGCCGAATTCGCCGCCCCACACGATCAGGGTTTCGTCAAGCAAGCCGCGCTGCTTGAGGTCTTTGATCAACGCCGCGGTGGGCCGGTCGATCTTGCGGAGGCGTTTGGGGATCTTCTTGTTTAACTCGGTGTGGTCGTCCCAACTGGCGTCCATCATCATGATGAAGCGTACGCCGCGCTCGACCATGCGGCGCGCCAGCAGACAGTTGGTGGCGAACTCGCGGGTGTCGTCGTCTTCGCTCGAGACCCCGTAGAGGTCGAGGATGTGTTGCGGCTCGCTCGAGAAGTCGACCAACTCGGGGCCCGACATTTGCATCCGAAACGCCAGTTCGTAGGAGGCCATGCGCGAGGCGATCTCGACGTCACCGTTCGACTCGTAGCGATGCTGGTTGAGGTCGCGGACCAGGTCGATGGTGGCCTTCTGCGAGGCTTGGTTGATGCCATCAGGATTCGAGAGGTAGAGAATCGGGTCGCCGCTGTTGCGGAACATCGTGCCCTGATAGTGCGACGGCAGGAAGCCGCTCGAGAAGTTGCTCGCCCCACCGCTGGTCCCCCGGCCGGACGGAAGAACAACGAAGCCCGGCAGGTTCTGCGATTCGCTGCCAAGGCCGTAGAGGCTCCAAGCGCCCATCGTCGGTCGGCCGAACTGTGTGCTGCCGGTGAAGAGCAGGAGCTGGCCGGGGTGATGGTTGAACGCGTCGGTGTGCATCGAGCGTACAAGACAGAGGTCGTCGGCCGTCGAGCCCAGGTGCGGCAACAGCTCGCTCATCTCCATGCCGCATTGGCCGTAAGGGCGAAACGGAAACGAACTGGCCATGACGGCGGCGTTCGACTTGATGAAGGCGAGCTTGAGGTCTTTCGTGAGCGACGGAGGCAGCGGTTGTCCGTCGTATTTCGCGAGCGCCGGTTTCTCGTCGAACAACTCGAACTGCGTCGGCCCGCCCTCCATGAACATGAAGATGACGTGCTTGGCCTTAGGGGCGAAGTGAGGGTCTTTCGGGGCCAGCGGGTTGTCAGCCGGCAGCGAGGCGGCGGTGAGGCCGTCGGCGGTGAGCAGGTCGCCGAGGGCCATCGTGCCGACGCCTGCGGCGACGTTCTTGAGGAAGTCGCGTCGGGAGCGAATCAGTTGTAGTTGTTCCGTGTTCATAGATGTCCGTGGGCGCGATCGACAGCGGGCACGCCATGGCGTGCCCCTACATTTACTCCCTGGTGATGAACTCGTCGAGGTTCATCAGGCTGCGGGCGACGCTTACCCAGGCGGCCAACTTAACCGGATCGATGTTTGAGATGCCGCCGGGTGTGGCCAACTCCACAGCTTTGCGATCTTGCTCGAAGATCGTTTTCTGTTGCTCGAAATAGGTCGCGAGGCGGTCGCGCTCGTTGCTGTCTGGGTCGCGTGCCACGCAGAGCCGGTAGGCGTAGTTGAGGCGATCGTTCCACGTGGGTTTCGATTCCCGTAGAACCCGGAACGCCAGCGCCTGAGCCGCTTCAAAAAAGACGGGATCGTTTAATAGATTGAGCGCTTGCAGCGGCGTGTTCGAGCGGCGCCGTTGGGTCGCGCTGACCGTCGAGTTCGGCTGGTCGAAGTTGGCCAGCATTGGGTAGGGCGAGGTCCGCTTATAGTGAACGTACAATCCGCGGCGATAGCGTTCGCGCCCTTCGCTCGCCTGCCAGGTCGAGCTCCCGTAGGTGACTTTCGACACGCCTTCGGGCTGCACCGGCCGGATGCTCTTGCCTCCGATCTTGGGATAGAGCAGGCCGCCGGCGGCAAGGGCGGCGTCACGAACGAGCTCGGCGCTGAGCCGCAGACGCGCCTGGCGGGCAAAAAGCGAGTTGTCCGAGTCGCGCTCGCTAACGTCGGGACGCGCGTCCGATCGCTGGCGGTAGGTCGATGACAGGACGATCGTCTTGTGCAAGCGCTTCAGGCTCCAGTCCTGCGTGACGAACTCCGAAGCCAGCCAGTCGAGCAGTTCGGGGTGCGTCGGCGGCTCGCCCTGCGTGCCGAAGTCGTCCGAGGTGCGCACGAGGCCGCGTCCGAAGAATTCCTGCCACACGCGGTTCGCGGTCACGCGCGCGGTGAGCGGGTTGCTTTCGTCGACAAGCCAGCGCGCCAGTAAAAGCCGGGGTGGATCGTCACCCGTGGGCAAGGCAGGCAGGAACGTCGGGGTTGCCGATTTGACAGGGATGCCCGGGCGGCGCCAGTCGCCGCGAATGGCGACATGGGTTGTGACTGGCTCAGGATAGGGCGTCAGCGCGTAGGCGCGCGTCAGAAAAGGGACCGGCTTCTTGATCTCCCCGAGCTTGCGCTGTAGTTCCTTGAAGGCGTCTACCGCGCAGTCGTCCTTGGCAAGCTCGGGGCCGTAGCGGCGCACGAAGTAGTCGGTAACGATGTCCTTCTGATACTGCGTGCGCCTTTCGATGGGCGTCTTCAAGCGCCGGTCGGCGCTGTCGAGCGTGGCGCGCATCGCCGTGATCTGGAAGTCCCAGGCGGTGTTCTCGCCGGGATGGTCCATGGCGCGGCGGATCTTCTCTTCCCATTTCACCTGCAAGGGAGCGATCTCGAACTCATCGAGCAAGGCCTCGCGCTGCTTTCGATAGGCGGGCAGCGCGCGCAGATACGGTCCCATTTCGCCCGCGAGCGGCGCGGCGATTTCGGCCTCGTCGGCGCTATTGAAGAACGAGAAGAGCTGATAGTATTCCTGCTGGCTGAGCGGGTCGTACTTGTGATCGTGGCATTGCGCGCAGCCGACAGTGAGGCCGAGCCAAACCGTGCCCACCGTGTTAGTGCGGTCGATGACTTCCTCGAAGCGCGCCTCGGCGCGTTTCACGCCGGCCTCGCGGTTCTTGAGCGCGTTGCGGTGAAAGCCCGTTGCGACGCGTTGCTCGACCGAGGCGTCGGGCAACAGATCGCCCGCGATCTGCGCGATGGTGAATTCGTCGAACGGCATGTCGCGGTTGAGCGCATCGATGACCCAATGCCGCCAGCGCCAGGCGTAGGGGCGGTCGAGGTCTTTCTCGTAGCCGTCGCTGTCGGCGTAGCGCGCGAGATCGAGCCAGTGGCGCGCCCACTTCTCGCCATAGTGCGGCGAGTTGAGTAGGCGGTCGACCAGCCGCTCATAGGCCGCGGGCGTGTCGTCTTCGAGGAAGGTTGTGACGTCGTCGGGCGTCGGGGGGAGGCCGGTGAGGTCAAAGCTGACGCGGCGAAGGAGCGTGATCTTGTCGGCGGCGGCCGAGGGTTCGATTCCCTCGGCTTCGAGCTTGGCGAGAACGAAAGCGTCGATGGGGTTGCGCACCCAGGCGGTGTTGCTGACTTGCGGTTCCGCAGGGTGCTTGATGGGTTGGAAGGACCAAAGCGACTTGGCTTTCGATCGATCCTTTTTCTCGGTGACGGCGTCTTCAGGCCACTCCATCCCCTGGTCGATCCAAGCTCGCAGCGTCGCGATCTCGCGGGTCGAAAGGGGCGTTCCCGCGGGCGGCATTTTGAAGCCTTCTTTGTCGCTCGCCACCCGGTGAATCAAAGCACTGCGGGCGCTGTCGCCCGGCAGGACGGCTTTGCCTGAGTGCCCGCCTTTGAGAACATCGGCCCGGCGGTCGAGCCGCAACCCATTCATCTGTTGCGACGGCCCGTGGCAGAGGTAGCAGTTCTTGTGGAGGATCGGCTCGACGTCGCGCTCGTAGGCGACTGGCTCGGACAGAGCGGGAGGTAGTTCGGTGTCCTCGGCGGCGCCAAGATCTCCACTGCCGGCGAGAACCAGGGCAATGCCTACGAGGATCAGATAGCGGTTCATCGTCGGTGGTTAGGTGGACACGCGGAACTCATCGCCCTCCATTATAGGGCCGCAAGGCTGGCAAGACGGGAGGGTAGTGGATTCGGTGGACCGCTTGGGCAGGGCTCCGATACCCCGGACCAGATAACGATTCGTGGCGCGGGCACAGCATGCCGTGCCCCTACTTGACCGCACGGAAAATGGCGGGTCCAAGAAACTTTTCCGGCCACAGAATTAATTCGCCTCGTGCTGCGTATAGCCAATGAGGACGGTCACAATGGAAACAGCCAGTGTTGCGATGGCGGTCGAGCCGTTTGCTGTGACTCTCACACAGGGATTTCAGGACCTCTACGAGCGCTACTCCGAGAGCGTTTATCGCGCGGCGCTTCGGGTGACGGGCAATCCGGCCGACGCCGAGGATGTCTTGCAGAACGTGTTTCTGCGCATCTTTGATAACCGTCTCGTGCTTGATCCCGAGAGATCTCCCGAGGGCTACCTGCGCCGTGCCGCCACGAATGCTTCGATCGATCTTTTGCGCCGGAAAGCCGTGTTGCCGCAAGTGCAGATGGAAGAAGGCCGCGACTATGGCGCCGCTCAAAATCGGGCCGTCCCTCAAAATCGGGGCGGCCATCAGATCTCGGTGCTGCTAAAGGAGCGGCTGCGGCGGGCTTTGGCCAAGATTCCGGTCGCGGATGCGGAGTTGTTCGTCCTCTGTTACCTGGAAGGCTACTCCTACGAAGAGTTGGCCGGCCTGATGAATCTTGAGCGTGGAACGGTTGCGAGCCGTCTCCACCGTATTCGGGCTGTCCTGCGGAAAGAATTGAGCCAGTGAGGGAGCCAGTTGAAGGAGCCACAAGATGACGGAAGAAAACTTTGATCAACTGCTGAAGGAAATGCGGGAAGAGAACGTCCCGCCCGAGCAGGCCGCGGCCGCGCGCGAGCGTGTTTGGCAGCGACTGGAGGGCTCCGGCTCGCTCGCGTGCACCGAGTTCCGGCCGGACTTCGCGGCTTACCTCGAGGGCGGGCTCGCGGAGTCGCGGCTCCTCTTAATCGAGGATCACCTTGCGCGCTGCCCCGCATGCCGCCACGCAGTAGCTGAAGTGGAACGTGGGGCGGAAGTGACGGTTGGGCTGGAAGTGACCGGTGGGGCCGACGCGAACGGCAAGGCGCGGGTGGTCGCGATGCCGCGACGCTTGGGCTCGCAATGGTCCGGCTGGACGCGCTGGGCCGTCGCCGCCGGCGTCGTCTTGGCGGCGCTCTATCTGGGACGCGATCCGATCGACAGGGCACTGGCCCCGTCGGGCTCTCGAGCCACCGTCGTTTCTGTTTCGGGCGATGTCTACCGGCTCCCACAGGGCACGCTGACGCCGGGCGCCGAACTGTTCGAAAACGACGTGGTGCGAACCCCCGCGGGCGCCCGTGCAACGCTTGCACTGGCCGACGGCTCGCGGGTCGAGATGAACCAGCGCACGGAGCTTTCGCTGCACGCGGCCTGGAGCGGTCAAACCGTCCGTCTCGGTTACGGCGATGTGTTGATCGAAGCCGCCAAGCAACGGCGAGGCCACCTCCGTGTCGTCACCCGCGATTCGATTGCTTCAGTGAAAGGGACGGTGTTTGCCGTATCGAGTGCAACGGCCGGCTCGCTGGTTTCGGTTGTCGAGGGTTCGGTCGAGGTTTCGCAGCCGGGCTCGACGAGCGTGCTCGGGGCCGGGGACCAGGCGGCTTCTCATGCGACCCTCGATTCGGTCGGTATCGAGCAGGCGATCTCCTGGACCGAGGACGCGGAGAAGTACTACGCGCTGCTGGCTGAGTTTATTCAGATTGAGGAAGACCTTGCCGAGATGCCCGGGCCGGGGCTACGCACCGAAGCACGGTTGCTGCGCTACCTGCCCGCGGGAGCACAAGTCTATTTCGCCATCCCAAATCTGCACGGCACGATCCGCGAGGCCCTTTCGCTTGTGAAGCGCAGCACGCGTGATAGCGCTGAGCTCGACGAGTGGTGGTCGTCCGAACATGGCCAGGAGTTGCGGAAGACGCTGGACCGCGTCCAAGCGATTACACCGCTGCTGGGTGAGGAGGTGGTGTGCGTCTTCGCGTTGGATCCGGCCGCCGAGGAAAGTGATGGGGTGATTCCGCTGTTGCTGGCGGAGGTGCAAGCGGGGCGTGAGGACAATCTGCGAACTGCGATCAGCAACGTCGCGGGCGAAGAGGAGATTTACCACCAGATCGGGGATGGTCTGCTGCTGATCTCTGACAGCGCCGAGCACCTCGCCGCGATGTCCGCGGCCCTCGGTGGCGGGGCGTCTTCGCTTTTTGCCGCGGAGATCGCCGGCCGCTACCAAGGCGGTGTCAGTTGGCTGGCCGGCATCGATGTCGCAACGCTCGGCTCGGACGTGCAGGGAATCGGCGAGGAAGCCGAGATTCTTGGAGTTTCCTCGATGAACTATCTGTTCTTCGAGCAGCGTTCGGATGGCAACACTCGGGGGAATGAAGCGACGCTTTCCTTCCGTGAGTCGCGCACGGGGATGGCCTCGTGGCTTGCATCCCCGGGGCCAGCGGGCTCGGCGGAATATGTTTCGAGCGAAGCGGTGGCTGTGGCTTCGGCATCCGTTGGCGATGCGCGCCAGGCTTTCGACGAGATCCTTTCGGCGGTGGGTGAAGACAGCGAGTTCGCCGAAGAGTTGCGAAAGTTCGAGGCGGAGACGGGCGTCAACATTGGTCTCGACATTGCGGACTCCCTCGGCACGGACGTTACCTTTGCTGTCGAACGTCCTTCGGTACCCGTGCCGGGCTGGGTGGTTGCCTTCGAAGCGGTCAACCCGGGCGCCCTGGATGAAACGGCTCGCCGGTTGGTCGAGTCGTACAACGCCAGCTTGGACCCGGAGCAAGCTCAGTTGACCCTGTCACGGGAGACGGTCAACGGCCGTGACTGGCAATCGATATCAACCGGTTCGGAACCGATGACTCTTCATTGGACCTACGACCGCGGCTATCTGGTTGCATCGACGGATCGGGCGGTGGCCGCGCGGGCCATCGCGATTCGCGAGTCGGGCTCGCCGCTGATCCACACTGCCGGCTTCCAGCAGCGGTTTCCGGCCACGTCGAGCCTGCACCACTCGGGGTTCTTCTGGTTCAATACCAACGGAGTCTTAGCAGACCTTGCTTCGCTGGTCGCGAGCCCGGCGATCGAAAAACTAATGGGCAGCCGAGAGCCCGTGCTTGTCGTCGTGGATGGGGAGGCGGAACAAATCCGTGCCACGAGCCGTACTCGACTAACGAGCTGGCTGCTGGATATGCTGCTGGTCGGTGGAAGCGTTCATCTCAACCAAGGCGCCGATCAGGGTGCCAATCAAAGTGGAAGCGGCGTACAGCAAGCGGAGCGTTTGTAGCGCCGCGTCATGATACCGGTCATTGCACTCGAGAACCTGAGCGTCAAGCTCGGGCGCCGTGAGATTCTCACAGACATTTCCTGTGACCTGGGCGTTGCCGGGGCCGGCAAAGCGATCGGACTGCTGGGCCCGAACGGGGCCGGGAAGTCGACCCTGATTCTAGCGTTGCTTGGCTTTCATCGGGCCTCGGGCGGGTCCGCTCGCGTCCTGGGCTTCGACTGCCATACGCAGAACCGCGATGTGAAAGCCCGGCTCGGTTACATGCCCGAGAATGATGCCTTCGTCGCGGAGATGACCGCCGTTCGTTTTCTGCGGGTGATGGGGGAGGTTTCGGGACTGCCGCCGCGCGCCGCGCTCGAGAAAGCCCACGAGCTTCTGTTTCACGTCGGTCTCGGGGAGGCTCGCTACCGCACGCTGGGGACGTATTCGCTCGGCATGAAGCAGATGGCGAAGCTGGCGCAGGCTGTCTTACATGGTCCGGAGTTGGTGATTCTCGACGAACCGACGAACGGTTTGGACCCCGCCGCGCGCGCCCGCATGTTGAAACTGGTGCGCGAAATGAAGGAGCAGCATGGGATGAGCGTGGTGCTGTGTTCGCACCTGTTGCGTGATGTCGAAGAGGTCTGCGACGAGGTGGTCATCCTCAAAGACGGCCGCATCGTACATCACGCCAACCTCGAAGAGGAGCGCCGCGCCAACCGGCGTTTTGTCGAACTCGAAGTCTCGGGCGACGACGGTGGGTTCGCCGAGGCGCTACGAGAACACGACGCCGAGGGCGTCACCGAGGGAGGCGGACGTTGGCGGATCGTGTTGCCACCGGCAGTGGAGATGGACGTCATCTGGAAGCTGGTCGCCCAAGAAGGGCTTGACGTGCATCACCTCACGCATCGCCGGGACACGCTCGAGGAGATTTTCCTCAAGGCCGTCGGCCACTTGCAGCACACGCCCGGCGAAGCCGCCCCCGCGGAGGTGACCACCGATGGCCGTCCATAAACGCGGCTATCAGCGATATCAAGGCCCTCTCACCGGGCGTTGGACGCGGTTGGTGTGGCTGCCCAGGTTCGCCTGGCAGGGGCTGATGCAGGAGCGGCTGATCTCGAAGATCTTCATGGTTGCTCTGTTCTGGCCGGTGGCCTGCCTTTCCTTCGTCTACCTGTCGAATCAGAGCGAGTTGCTGGCCGGGTTCGATCCGGAGCTGGCGGATTTCGTGCGTATCGACAGCGAGTTCTTCGTGAACTTCATGAACGTCCAAGCGACGTTCGCGGTGATCTTGGCGGCGTTCGCCGGACCGGGCTTGATCGCCCCCGACCTCGCCAACGGCGGGTTGGCGCTCTACTTCAGCCGTCCGCTGTCGCGTGCGGATTATGTGATCACGCGCATGTTGGTGCTGGCCGGCGTGCTTTCGCCGGTGACCTGGATTCCGGGGCTGTTGCTTTTCGGATTGCAGTCGGGCATGGCGGGCTGGAGCTGGTTTGCCCGGAACTGGATGCTTGGGGTGGGGCTGTTCTTCGGCTTCCTGCTGTGGATCTTGGTGGTGAGTCTGATCGCGATGGCGAGCTCGGCATGGGTCCGGTGGCGCATGGTCGCGGGGGCTTTGGTGGTGGGCGTGTTCTTCGTTCTCGCCGGCGCGACGACGTTTGCGAACCAGGTCTTGCGGGTCCAATGGGCGGTGATTTTCAATCCGTCGCATGCGATGAATCAGATTTGGCGCTCCATGCTCGGGGCCGAAGCGATGTCGGGACCGGGTGCGGGCGCGTGTCTTGTTTCGATCGGGGCCATGGCGGCTGTGATGATCTTGGTGCTCGAGCGCAAGCTGCGGCCGGTGGAGATCATCTCGTGACGCAACCGGAGATCGTCTTCGACGACGTCTCGAAGTTCTACGGCGAAGTCCTTGGCATCAATCGCGTTACGCTGCGGATCCCCCCAGGCATTACCAGCCTTGTCGGGCCCAACGGCTCCGGTAAGACCACGCTGATGAATCTCATGGCGGGACTGATTCATCCCTACTGCGGGACCATCAGCGTCCGCGGCCTGTCGCCGCGCGACCCCGAGCGCCTGATGCGTATCACGGGCTACGCGACGCAGTATGACGCAGCTCCGCGAGGCGTCACCGGTTTCGCTTTCGTTTCAACCGGCCTGGCGCTCAACGGCTGCCCGCCGGCCGAAGCCGCCGAGCGTACTTGGAAAGCACTGGAGCAAGTGGGTCTGACGGAGGCCGCCCATCGCAAGGTCGCTGCTTATTCCAAGGGGATGCGGCAGCGCGTACGCCTGGCGCAGGCCATCGCGCACGATCCCGAGGTTCTTGTGCTTGATGAGCCGCTCAATGGTCTCGACCCGCTTGTCCGCGCCGAAACGATCTCGCTCTTCAAGGAGTTTGGTGCCGAAGGCCGGCACGTGGTTCTGTCGAGCCATGTACTGCAAGAGGTGGACGTGATTTCCGATCAGGTCATCCTCATTGCCAACGGCATGATCGTCGCGGAGGGGCAAGTCCGCAGCGTGCGCGAAGAGATTCACGAACACCCCAGCCAGTTCGTGATCCGCTGCCGTGACGCGTCGCGCATCGCGGCATTGCTGTTTGAGCAGGATCACATTGCGCAGATCAAAGTTCACGACGACCGCTTGGGCTTGGTGGTGATGACGCGCAACCGGACGGAGTTCTCCCGCGCACTGACCCGCATCTCGCTCGCCGGACACACGGTCGAGAAAGTCATGGCTGTCGACGAGGACGTGGACGCGCTCTACCAGTACCTGATCGGAGGCGGCGAATGACGGCCGCCTCGCGCGCCAGGCAGGTGTGGACGATCGCGCGGCTTGAGTTGCGGCGCGTGTTCTTCTCCAAACGCAGCTTCTGGGTGTATCTGTTGGCGCTGTTTCCCGCATTCATCTTCTTCGTTTATGGCGTGCAGATCAAAATCGATCAAAGCGGTTGGGCGGGGCGCGAGACGGGTGCTGCCTTGCTGGAGGCTGTTCGCGAGGGCGACACGGACGAACAGGTAGTGCAGAGCGCCGGGGAGCCGCTGAGTGACAATACCTTCTCTCGGGGCAGAGACGACAACAAGAAGGTCTACCGCAGGATGGAATACTTCGATGGCAAGAGTCGCTGGGACTTGCGCTTTGAAGCGGGCATCCTGCAACGCAAGACAAGCCGGCCACTGATCGATCTCAACACCGACCGCAGCGTGTTTGCTGGTGTCTTTCAGTACTTCTACCTGCGGCTGGCGATCTTCTTTGGCTGCTTGGGTATCTTCATGAATCTCTTCCGCGGCGAGATGCTCGACAAGACGTTGCACTACTGGTTTCTGGCGCCGGCTCGCCGCGAAGTGTTGTTGGTGGGAAAGTACCTGGCCGGGCTGATTGCCGCCGTTCTCATTTTCACCGGTGGGTCAATAGTTAGCTTTGGCATGATGCTGTGGCCGCAGGATGCGGTGGAAGTAAGTAACTTTTGGCAGAATCAGGAGGTCACCCAAATGGTTACCCAGGCTCCCCAAGGCCCGTCAAACAAGGCCGGGGCGCGAGGGCCTCGCGGCCCAATAAAATCGGGGCCGTCTCATTTGTTTTGGTACGCCGTTGCCGCGGCGCTGGGATGCGTTGGGTACGGCAGCGTCTTTCTTGCCGCGGGACTACTGCTGCGCAACCCGGTCGTGCCCGCGATTGTGATTCTGTTTTGGGATGTGCTAGGCAGACGGGCGGGCGCAAGAGCTAGCGGTATGCTGCCGTCGGTGCTCCAGAAGCTTAGCGTGCTGCACTACGTACAGTCGCTTTGCCCGATGCCCGCACCGACCGACCCCGGTGCACCGCTTTGTGATCCGGAAACCGACCGCTATCAGTTGACCAGCAGCTATACCTACCGCTTGTTGATCGGCTCCCGCCGAGCCGCCATCAGCCGCGGCCGCGGTGCTTGGGTTGCTGGGCCTAACAGCGTTGGTGCTATGGGTAGCCGCCGGAGCGGTGCGGCGCTTGGAGATCGACTACGGGACGCTGCCCGCCGGGACGGATAGGCACCTGATTGAACTTACCGGGAGATAGGTTGTAGGGGCGGACCGCTGTGTCCGCCCCGGCGCTGCGGACCAGCTCTCACCTTCAAAGCAGACACAACTGGTGTTACCAAGGGCCGGGTGGACACAGCGGTCCACCCCTACACGAGCGGCTGCGCGGCGTGTTGCGGCGCGCGGGCACGACATGCCGTGCCCTACATTGCAATGCGTGACCGTCTTGGTGAAACAGATTGTTCAGCAATCGTCATCGCCGCGCAGGCTCGTCTCGCACGACGCGCGCCACTCGCCAAGCTGCCTGCGCATGGCCTCGGCGACTTGTGGTTGATCGCCGACCAGGTTCTTCGTTTCGCCGGGATCATCGATCAGGTCGAACAGTAGGTCTTCCGAACTGTCGAGTTTGGAAATGAGCTTGTAGCGATTGTCGATGAGCGCCAGGGTCGGCGTGCGGTCGCGGTGGCGGTCGGTTTCGAAGGCGATCGGCTGGGGGCGCTCGTGCATGCCGCCTTCGATCAGCGGCAGCAGGCTGATTCCGTCGAGGGGCGAAGGCTGGGTGCCTGGCTGCATCCCCTGTCGGATACGGGGGTCGAGGCCAAGGACATCGAGGATCGTGGGGTAGTAGTCGGACGTCACGACCGGCACGTCGCTCGTGGCGCCTGCGGTGATCTTCGCCGGCCATTCGAGCAGCCCCGGCACGCGGACGCCGCCCTCGAAGAGGCTGCGCTTGCGCCCGCGAAACGGTCCCGCCGAGCCGGGACGCTCGTAGCTCTGCTCGACGCCTTCCGGCCCGTTGTCGCTTGCGAACCAGAGCATGGTGTTGTCGGCGACGCCCATGCGACGCATCTCGCGGCGTAGGTGGCCGAGTTGCTCGTCCATGGCGCTGACGGCTCCCCAGTAGTTGGACTCTTCGCCGGGGTGGTCGTTGTAGATGATCTGGTGAGGGCCCTTCGAGACGACGGGCAGGTGCGGCGTGTGGAACCAGAGCACGGTCAGAAACGGGCGCCGCTCGGCCACGGAACGCTCGATGAAGTCGAGGGCCCGCGTGACGATGATCGCTGAGTCGTCGCCTTCAAGCTCGTCGGTAACGGGCTCGCCGTTGTGCCAATAGCCCTGCGGGTCGTAGGTCGATGCCTTGCGGACGGTCGAGAACCATTCGTCGAAGCCGTGATCGGAGGGGGCTGATTTCTTCTCACCTTCGAAGTCGCCGAGGTGCCACTTGCCGAAGTGTCCGGTGGCGTAGCCGAGCGGTTTGACGACCTCGGCGAGCGTGACCTCTTCTCGCGGCAGCGGGTAGAACGACGGCCCATCGCCGGAATTGGCGTGGAAGATTCCGTAGCGGTAGGGGTGGCGTCCGGTGAGGCAACTGCCGCGCGTGGGTGAGCAAACGGGCGCGGCGGAATAGAAGCGGTCGAAGCGCAGTCCGGTGCGAGCCATCTCATCGAGGTAGGGCGTGCGAAGGTTTGGATGACCGTTGTAGCTCGTGTCGCCCCAGCCGAGATCGTCGGCCATGGCCAGGATGATGTTCGGGACTTCGCCGAGACGGCGTGGGCTGGGGGTGTCGGGGCCGCAAGACGTCAAGCCGAGCTGTGCCGTAGCGGCGGCACCACCGGCGACGGTGTAACCAAACTGGCGGCGGGAGATGTTTCGACCCATGAAGGCGCTGCTCGGATTCGTGAAGCATGATAGCGCACGACGTTGATCCACCGGACAAGATAATCAATTGCCGCGGTTGCCTGGAAGTGTTACGTCGTGATGTGCCGATGGGGTCGTCATGCCCGAGTGCCTACAGTGCGGCGACACGCACCAAGCTAAAACCACGAGAGACGGTTCGCCTGCCTACAAAGAGGGACCGATGAACGTGACCCTAGGTTCTGAACTCGAGAAGGTCGCCCACGCAGACTACTACAGCCCCAGCACCTTAGTGCAGGAAGCGGTTCAGCGTCTGCTTGCCGTGTGAGACCATCGGACTTGACCTCGATGGGTTTCTTCAATCTTATCGGTGCCCCGGCTCTAGGCGCGCGTCGACTCATCTACTTGAATCCCGGTCTCAACTGGCCTATCATTCACTGGGGCTCGATCAGGAGCCCGTAAGCGAGGGTCATCATGAATAGACGAAACTTCCTAGCTTCTCTCGGGCTCGGTACCGGTGCTGCCGCCGTCGCCCATGCCCAGCAAGTCGGCGACACGATCAAGTTCGATGCGCCGCATCTCGCCGGAACGGCGCACCGAGTCGTGTGGGGGCGCAACGGCGTCGTCGCGACGGCGGACCAGCACGGCTCGCTCGCGGGGCTGCGCATGCTGATGAACGGCGGCAACGCTATCGACGCCATCGTGGCCGCGGCGGCGGCGCTCAACGTTGCCGAGCCCTACATGTCGGGTATCGGGGGCTTCGGCGGCTTCATGTTGATCTACCTCGCCGCCGAGCAGAAAATCGTCGGGCTCGACATGATGGGCACCAGCCCGTCGGCCGCGCGGGTCGACATGTTCACCGAAGAGGACTGCGATCGCGGTTATCTGGCTCCGATCGTCCCCGGGGCGCTCAAGGGATGGGCCGCGGCGCTCGACCGTTATGGGACGAAAAGCCTCGGTGATGTGTTCGAGCCCGCCATCGAGTTGGCCGAGAGAGGCTTCGTCATCTCGAAGTACGACGAGGGCGCGCTACACGGCATGGACAAGAAGCTCGGGCAGTTTCCGACTTCGGCCCGCGTCTTTCTACCCAACGGCCGTCCGCCGCGCATGGGCGAGATCATCAAGCAAAAGGACCTCGCGCGCAGCTTTCGGCGGCTGGCGCTTCACGGCGCGGACCTGCTCTACAAAGGCGAACTGGGCGAAGAGATTGTCCATTTCTTCCAGCGTCACGGCGGGATTCTGACGACCGGCGATTTGGAGAAGTTCGACGTTCGCTGGCGCGAGCCGATCACCACCTCGTTTCAAGGGCATCAGATCCACGTCATGCCGCCGGGCTCTTGCGGCCTGACCATGCTGCAGGCGCTGAACATCATGGGGGGCTTCGATCTTGCGAAGCTCGATCTCTACAGCACCGACTTCGCGCACCACTGGCTCGAAGGCATGAAGCTCGCCCTGGCCGACGACGACCGCTACAACACCGGCAAGGACGTTGACATTCCCGTCGAGCGGTTGATCTCGCAAGACCACGCCGACAAGCAGCGCGCCAAGATCGATCCGGGCAAGGTTGCCGCGTTCCGCGGGCGGCCGCTTCCGACGGTGGGCACGACCAGCCTTGCCGCCGCCGACCGCTGGGGCAACGCCGTGGCGTTTACGCAGTCGCTGGTGAGCGGTTTCGGCAGCGGAGTGATCGCCGGCGACACGGGGATCTTTCTCAACAACGGGCACCGCTACGGCTTCGTTCTCGATCCGGCGGACCACGTCAACCTGCTCGAAGGCGGCCAGCACGCCAAGGGCGTAATGACGCCGGCGTTGGTGATGAAAGGCGGCAAGTTGTTGATGGCCGTTGGTGCGGCAGGCGGCTATACCATCCCGCAGACCGTCGGCCAGGTGATCACCAAAGTGCTGGCGTACGGCATGGACATCCAGCAAGCGATCGCGTCACCGCGCATGATGGTGAACCGCGCCGGTGGCCGCGCGCCGAGCAAGGCCGACTCGCAAACCTACCTGGAACACGGTTTTCCAGCCAAGGTGTACGAAGAGCTGCGCGCCCTCGGCCATCACCTGGTTCCACCGGGCAACGCGGGCGGCGTGCAGGGAGTGTACATCGACCCGGAGACGGGCGCTCTCGCCGGCGGCGCCGACCCACGCCGCGACGGCCACGCGATCTCTTGGTAGAGGATCGAGCGCAGAAAGAAACCGAGCCCCGAACGCGAGCGAGCGGTGAATCCGTTCCCGTTACTCAAAGGTTGGGCCCGCGCACGACCGTCTCGTCGCGAGACCAGTCAGCGGGGGACGAGCGTGATCGATCCCGAATTCGCCGCGGGCCGCAACGTTTTGTCGATACGGAGGAAGTATCGTCTCCACGGGCCTAAGCGGAAGAAGCCGACCGTGCCAATCACGCGGTACCCGGCGCGGAAATTGAAGCGAAGAGCGGCCGGGTTGTCCGGGTGGACTGTTGCGACGATTCCCCGGTAGCCGTCCGCTACCAGATCGGGCTCCATGAGCCGCGTTCTGGCGGCGGCCACGCCGCGCCCACGGAATTCGGGTACGGTAAACGCTTCATAGGCGTACCCAAGTTCGGGCCCGATACGAACCTCGCAGTCCAGGTGCTCGATCAGCTCGGTTCCTTTCACGATCCAGCAGGTGTGGATGATGCGGCCGTCATGGCGCATGACGAAACAGCAACCGCCCCGCTCCAGCCGGCCGCGCAGTTCGTCAAGGTTCGCCCCGGGGTGGTAGGCGTGATAAGCAGGCAGCTCAGAGATACTCAACTTCGAGAGTTCCCACTCCACCGGGGGACCTGGCTGCGCTTCACCATCGAAGATCTTCTCGATAATGGCCAATCGCCGGTAGCAGATCTCGCCCAGCACTTTGAACCAAAGGCTGCGGAGACCTTCCTGGCGCAACACCTCGCGCGCTCGGGTCCAAACCGACGCAGGTGTCCAACGTGGCGACTGCCTCGCAAGGTTCACTATAGACACGGCTCAGTCGCGACAGCGGTCGTTTGTTAGGAATGAGCGGTAGGCTTCAGACCTTCGGCAGCACCCATGGCTCACGATAGGTACGGCCCAGCAAGTCGTTGGCCTTCTCGTTGTCGAGGAAGCGCTCGGTCTTGGGATCGAAGTGCAGCTTGCTGTCGGTGCGCCACGCGATGTTGCCCAGGTGAATCAGCCCCGAGGCCACGTGACCAATCTGGATGTCGCAAGCGGGCGTGCCGCCGTCGCGGATGCACTTGAAGAAGTCGCGCTTGTGGCGAACATCGTCGTCGGCCTTCTTGCTCGAACCGCCGGTGATCAACTCGCCCTTCGGCCCGTGGGCCCGCCACGCGCCGTTGCCGATGATGACGTAGCCGTTCTCGCCATACACGGCCGCTCCCTCGGCGAAGCCTTCGAGCGGTGCCCGCGACCACAAGCGCATCTCATAACTCAGCGTCGCGCCGGGGTAGTCCCAGTTGACGAACAGCGTGTCGGGCCACTCCTGGGCGTCGTCGAAGAAATACTTGCCACCGCTGGTCGAGACCGCCGTCGGCCAATCGGGCAGCGTCTTGCCCTGCCCCTCGAACCCAGCTGCCAGCCCGCGGCGCGCGTAGTCGACGCGATGGACGCCGTCGTTGCCGAGGTCGCCGCAGCCGTAGTCGAAATACCAACGCCAGTTGCTGTGAAAACGCATGGGGTTGAACGGACGCCTCGGCGCGGGCCCCAGCCACATGTCGTAGTCAACGCCCGCGGGCGTCGCCTCGTCGGGCGGATGCCCGATGCCGCGCTGGTGTGCGCTCTCCCAACCCTTGGCGAACATGACCTTGCCGAGCACGCCGGTTCGAAGGTAGTCACACGCCTCTTCGTAGTTGTGGCCGCTGCGCGATTGGATGCCGACCTGGACGACGCGATTGTACTTGCGCGCGGCCGCCAGCATGGCCTGCCCTTCGCGCATGTTGTGCGACGCCGGCTTCTCGACATAGACATGCTTGCCGGCCTGGCAGGCGAGGATCGTCGGGATGGCGTGCCAATGCGTCGGCGTGCCCATCACGATGGCGTCGATCGATTTGTCGTCGAGCAGGCGGCGGAAGTCGGTTTCCGTTTTGGGCCGTTTGCCCTGAAGCTGCTCGACCTTCTTGACGCGCTCTTCGAACAGGCGGGTGTCCACGTCACAGACGGTGGTGACTTCGGCCTCGGGAAGCTCGGCGAAACCATAGAGCAGCCCACGACCGCGTCCGCGAACGCCCATGCACGCCACGCGAAAGGTTTCGTTGGGACTCGCGGCGGAAGCCCGGAACGCCGGGGCGGCCAGTGCCGCGGTTCCCGCGGCGGTTTTCAAGAAGGAACGCCGGTTGCTGGTTGACATGTTTGACTCCTGTTGCGTCGACGCCGCGGTGGTTTGCCCGCGAGCTTCGACCATTCTAGCAAGGGGGACGGTTTCATCGAACTGGTTTTTTCGGCCGCTTAGCGGCATACCCACCGCGGCGTGTCGTAGCAGGCTACGTCAGGCAACACACCCGCTGATAGGATGAAGTTCGGCCTAGCGTATCGTACCGGGCCTCGCCCGGCTACCCGCCTGATACTTGCTCTCCGACGCGTGAACTCACGATCCCACATCCCGCATGCAGCAATCGATTTGGTTTCAGACGCTGGACCTTGACCAGCAGCGCGTCTTGAATGATTCGCAGCCGCTGCCCGATTCCGCCGACGTAGTGATCGTAGGCGCCGGCATGATCGGCCTCGCCACGGCCTACTATCTCGCGCGTGCCGGACGGAAGAACATCTGCATCCTCGACCGCGGTACGGCCCTCGGTGAAGCGAGCGGCGCGAACGCCGGCGGCCTGTGGTTCGGGCAGCAGAGCGCCGAGCTCGGTTCTCTTTCGCCGCTGGCCGCCGCGAGCAGCCGTCTGTACGATGCGTTGGCGCAAGAGTTCTCGTTCGACTTGGAGCGACCGGGAATGTTGGAACTCCTGGAGGGCGACGACGCGGCGTCCGAGAGCGAAAGGCGCGCCGGGCTGGCGCGGGCGGCGGGATTCCGCGCCGAAAGTATGAGCGGCAAATCGGCGCGGACCCTCGAGCCTGGCCTAGGCGTCACACCGGCTGCCGCGATCTACTACGCCGACGAGGGCCATCTCCATCCGGCTAAGCTGGCGGCGGCTTTACTGAAGCACCTGAAGTCGCAAGGGGTGCGGGTTTGTCTCGGCGTCGCAGTCGAGCAGCTGCAGCCCAAGGTGGTGACCAATCGCGGGTCCATTCAATCGGATTCCGTTGTTGTCGCCACTGGAGCATGGACGCCGCTGGTCACCAAAGCGCTCGGTTGGCAGCCGCCGATCCGGCCGATTCGCGGCACGCTGCTAGCCCTGGGGCCGCTTCCGAAGACGCTGCATCACACCCTCACGACCAGCACTTTTTATTACTGGCAGCTTGCGTCGGGGTTTGTCGCTGGGGGTGGATCGCTGGATGACGTCGGGTTCGAGGCCGGAGTGAATCCCGACACCACGCGGCAGATCCGTCAGGCGATGAACGAGAGGATTCCCGCGGTGACCGCGTTGCCTACCAAGTGCGCCTGGTCGGGGTTCCGCCCACACTGCGCGGACCTACGGCCGGTGATCGGACAAGTCCCAGGGCACGAGCGAGTCTACGTAGCCGCGGGACATTTCAGGAAGGGCATCATGATGAGCCCGGTGACGGGGAAGATTCTCGCGGACCTGATGACTGAAGGAAAGACGGACCTCCCGATCGACGAAGCCAACCCAGCGCGCTTTTCCTAGCCGGCGAAGCGTGGCGTAGACGCCCACGTCTGCCGTGTCGACACTCATGTCGACACCGTCGATGATCACCTGGGCGAGACGATCCGACACATCCAGTTTGATTCTCGAAAGGGTAGGTCGTCGCACCCGATCCCCGGAGTAGGCCGCGCCTACTTCAACACCCGCACCCGATGGTTCTCGCTGTCGCCGATGTACACCACGCCCTCGGCATCGACAAACACGCCGTGGGGCCGGGCCAAGCCGCATTGCAGTGGATCGCCGTCGGGCCCGTCATGCACCTTGCCGTCGCCAACGACGGTCCGGATGATGCCCGTGTTCAGATTGATGCGCCGGATGGTGTGGCTCTCGGTGTCCGCGATATAGACACCGCCCTTGGGACCGACCGCGATGCCTTTGGGCCCCGAGAGCTGGGCCAGATCGGCGCGCCCGCCGTCGCCGCTATAGCCCTTCTGACCCGTGCCCGCGATGTGGTGGATGGTCCCGGCCTTCATGTCGATGCGATAGACGGCGTTGCCTTCGCGCAGGGCGAGAAACATGTCGCCGTGCTTGTCGAAGGCGATGGTGCGCGGCCCGTTCAAGGGAGTGCCGGCTAACTTGGCTCCCGAGGGCGTCGGCGCTTGCTCGCCGGTGCCGCCGAAGGTGTCGATGTTGCCGCTTTCGAGATCGACGCGGCGGACGCGGTGATTACCGATGTCGGCGATATAGAGGGAGCCTTTGCCGTCGAGCTCGATGCTATGCGGACGGCTGAGCTTGGCCTGGGTGGCCGCTCCGCCATCACCGGAGAAGCCTTCCTCGCCCGTGCCGGCCACGGTCGAGATGATCTTGGTCTTGGCATCTACGCGCCGGACAAGGTGGTTGGGCATTTCGACGAAGAACATGTTGCCGTCCTTGTCGAAGCGCACTTCATAGGGTTGATTCAAAGACGCTTTGAGTGCCGAGCCGCCATCGCCGGCATAGCCTTCCTGGCCGCTGCCGGCGACGGTCGAGATCTCCCCGCTGCTGAGGTCGAGGCGGCGGACGCGGTGGTTGTCGATGTCGCAGATGTAGAGCGCACCGTCGGGTCCGATCTGCACGCCGTAGGGGTTGGCGAGTTGCGCGCGAACGCCGGGACCGCCGTCACCAGAATGGCCGGCCGTGCCGGTGCCCGCGATGGTGCGGATGCTCTCGGCCGACAGGGGTGCGGAAGCTACCGAGAGGATTAGTGCTGCCAAGAATCGTTTACTCACGAGAAGCCTCCAACTAGGCAAGGGCTGCACCCTTGATGTCTCAATGGACCCGGCGAACCGAGAAGTAGGGGCACAGCATGTTGTGCCCGTGTTCGAGTCAGGTCGTCCGCTCGAGGTCGGCGGGCACGGCATGCCGTGCCCCCACATTGTCGGGTGTTCGACCGACGCCTGACGAGAACCGAATATCTCGTTGACGGTCGGCATGACGGATCAAAGCGGCGAGCTAACGGTATAGCACGAAACGCGAGGGACCGGGAGGCGGATGGCTCGGAGGCGGGCGGGCGTCAGCCTAAGAGGTTTCGGGAGGTTTCTCGGACTGGCCACCTAGCTCAATCAGACTATCCAACTTTGCCAGAACCCTATGGGCCGTCTCCTGACGGCGACGTGCGGACTCCTCACGACTCTTCCCGTGTTCCTTGTCGTCACCGAACAAGTGCTCGTGCCGCTGGAGGGTCTTCCGAAACTCTCTCTGCCTGCGCTCGAACCGACGGCGTGCCCTGCCGATGGCCCTTCGGTTTCGTGCAAGCTTGCGCATCGTTGTTCGGAGGCTCGCCAAGTGCCGATCGACCCGGTTCAGGCGCTCGTCGATCTCGCGCATCCTGGCCGCCGACGCAGCCTGCTGCTCCCGCACAAACCGCCTTGTTTCCTCAAGGTCCACTGACTTCATTCTACTGATCTTTCGGCCTGCTACAATCCTCGATCTGAGCGAAAAAGCGCTACTCATCGGGCCGGCTGGGAGCGGAAAAACCCATCGTGTTCTCGATAAGCTCGCCTCCGCGGTCAGAGCAGGCCGTGCTGCAAGCGTCAAGTTGATTGTGCCGACCGCCAGCATGGCGGAGCACCTTCAACACACCCTCGCGCGACGTGGTTTGGTCGTGCCGGGCGGCCTGATCTCCACGCTGGCCGAATTCGTCCGCGACCTTGCACCCACGGTGCGCGAACCGGGCTCGGCCGTCGAATCGTGGCTGCTCGAGCAAGCCGTCGCACGGGCCGATTGCGAGGCGTTTCGGGAACTCTCCTCCTCCCGGGGGCTGCGCGCCAGTTTGGCTAACGCTGTCCGCGAGTTCTGGGCGACGGGTGCCGGCGCGTCGGATGCCCTAGCCCTCGCACGCGACCGCTACCAGAAAGCGTTTGCCGCCGTATTCGCCGAGTACGAAGCGCTTCTCGACGGCAGCGGCTACTCACCCTTAGGAGAGAGCCTGCGCCAAGCGGCCATTGCCGTGCGCCAGGACCGTTTGGGTGAAGTCCGCCACGTCTACCTCGATGGTTTTGTGAACTTCTCCTCCGCCGAGCGCGAACTGGTCGCGGCGCTTGCGGAAACCTCAGAGAGCTTCGTCGTTACGCTTCCCGAGCAAATCGAGAACCCGTTTCCCTATCTGCCGCGGGAAATCCTCACCGAGATCCATCGCGCGAAGCTCGTGGCAACGACGGTCCGCGCCAAGACACCGGAGCACGAGATCGAAGACGTCGCCCGCCGCATCCTTTCAGGCAAGCGGCCCTTCCACGAGCACGGGCTCATCCTGCGATCGCCCGAGGTCTACGCGCCGATCGTGCGCGTCGTCTTTGATCGCTTTCGAATCCCCTACCGCATGCGTTTTCCCGCGCCGCTCGCCCAGCACGGCGCGGTGGACTACCTGCGGCACCTGCTCCGCGCGATCGACGAAGGGTTCCCTGGCGAGACGACACTCGAACTGCTGAATCTTTCCTGGAGCCCTGTCGGCCAGTCGCGGCAGATGGATGCCTACGACTTCCTGCTGCGTGAGAAACTTCCCGGGACGGGCTTGGAGTACCTTCTCCGTTACGCCGAGACGTTTTCGAAAGTGAAATCGTTCCTCGGCAGCCTCCAGCCGACCAAGAGTTGGGCACGAGAGAGACACCAAGCGTCCGCTTGGGCGGAACGGATTCGCGACCTGCGCGTGACGGTGCTGCGGCTACCCGATGTCTCCGACGGCGTCGCGATGCATCGGGTTATCGAGTTGCGCTCTCTCGCGCGGGCGATCGACGCGTTCGACGCCGCGACGGACCAAGCCGCCGAACTGCTCGCTTCGGGAAACACTGATTCGGCTAGCACGGAAGTCAAGCTGGAGCAGTATCTCCAGGCGCTGGAGATCGTGCTGTCCAATGTCTCACTTCATGCGCGCGATCAACGGCGCACCGTAGTTCACGTGCTCTCGGTGTACGAGGCACGCCAGTGGGAGTTGCCTATTGTCTTCGTATGCGGCCTGGTCGAGAAGGGCTTCCCGCGTCACCATGCGCAGGACTTGCTCTTCCCTGATCGCGACCGGCTCCACGCCGTGGAGCGTGGCGTTGGCCTGCGCACGGCGAAGGAGCGTGAGGACGAAGAGCACTTCCTCTTTCGCGTAGCGACAACGCGGGCGACGTCCGAGCTCGTTCTCACCTACGCCGAGGCCGAGGAAGGTGGCAAGCCTCTGGTGCGCTCGTTCCTGCTCGAGAGGCCCAGGCAAGAGGACCACGTCGCCGAACCGGTGCGCCTGAAGGAAGGCGTCGACACGCCCATCGTGGCGCATGCGGAGCACCTGTCCTCCTCGCGACTAGAGCAGGCTATCAAGTTGCGTCACGACCACTTCAGTCCGAGCGGTGTCGAGACATACTTGCAGTGCCCCTACCAGTTCTTCGCGCGGTCTACCCTCCATCTCCGAGGGCGCCCCGCCTTCCCCGAGCGGCGCATCGACAACCTGCTCATGGGGACAATGGTCCATAGCGTTCTAAGCCGATGGATTGCTGACCCGGAGCAGCCGATCGCGCCCATTCTCGACGAGGTCTTCGACGAGACTTGCCGCCGCCAATCGATCAAGCGCAACTTCCGCACGGCCGTCATCTATAACAACATGCGAACCGACCTCGAGCGCTTCGCCGACGAGGAACGCCGCCATGGCCCAGCGCCGTACAGGGAGCAAGGCGCCGAGAAAGAGCTTCAATACGTCGTCGACGATCCCGAAGGCGACCCCATCCAAATCAACGCGCGCATCGACCGCTTCGAGATCTTTGGGCAAGACCTCGGCGTCATCGTCGACTACAAGTACTCCACCGACGTCAACATCAAGAAGGCCGTCGATGGACACGGCAAGGGCCGCAAGGTCCAAGCGGCGCTGTACCTGTCGGGGTTGCAGAAAGAGAAAGGCGTGCGTCCGGCAGGCATGCGCTACTGGGGCTTGCGCAAGAGTACGACTCGGCAGGGCTGGCTTGTCGACAGTCTGTTGCCCGACGGCGTCGTGCGGGACAAGGAGATGCGCGTCTCGGAGATGGACCTCGAGCGCATGCTAGAGGAAGCGCGCGCCCTCACGGCGGCGAAGATCCGGGAGATCCGCCGCGGCAAGATCAAGGTCGATCCTGACGACCGCGGCTTCTGCCGCAATTTCTGCGACTACCGCGACATCTGCCGGGTGCGGTTGTGAGTCTCCCCCTAACGGATATGACCGTATGGATCTGACAGAAACGCAACGTCAGGCCGTGGAAAGCTGGGGTGCCGGCGACGTCTGCGTCGTGGCCGGTCCGGGGTCGGGCAAGACCACCGTGCTGGTGGAGCGCTTTCGCTGGCTGGTCGCGGAGAAGGGCTTCCGGCCCGACGAGATCCTTGCGATCACCTTCACCGAGAAGGCCGCCGCGAACATGCTCGTGCGCTTAGTGGAGCAGAGTGACGCCGCGCATCGGGACTCCTTCCAGACCGCGCAGATCTCCACCATCGACGCCTTCTGCGCCCGCCTGCTGCGCGAGCACGCCTTGGAAGCGAGTCTCGACCCAGGGTTTGAAGTCATCGACGCCTGGGAAGCCGAGGTGTTGCTGCGCCGTTCGATCGCGGACGTGCTCGACGAACGCCATGCACAGCACAGGGCGCGCACGCTGGCTTTCCTGCAAGCCTTCTACGGTTCGGGCGCGCATGCCGAGCGCAACGAACTTTCGAACGTTCACGGCGAGATTCTCGAGGTCTATCAAACATTGCGCGCCTCCGGCCGGGAGATCACGGATGCGCCGCTAGCCGAACCGGCGTTCCAGGACTCGCGGCGTTGGCTGGTCGAGACGTTGCGCCAGGTCGATGATCACTACGTGGCATCGAAGCGCCGATACGGATGGCTCGACTTCGCCGACCTCGAGATCGAGGCGGTCCGGCTGCTGTCCACTTCCTCCGCGGTCAACCTTCCGTATCGCGCCATTCTGGTCGACGAGTATCAAGACACCAACCGCTTGCAGGCCGACCTGGTCAGCTTGCTTCGCGAGCGTACGCGCGACTCGACTCTCTTTGCCGTCGGCGATCTGAACCAGTCGATCTACGGTTTCCGTCACGCCGAGCCACGCGTCTTTCATGACTTCCGCGACCGGGTACGGGAGGGCGGCGGCCAGGTGGTCGAATTGCTTGAGAACTTTCGCAGCCGCGACGACATTCTGCGCGCGGTCGAGACTGTCTTCGACCGACCGTCCGGCGGTGTTGAGCCGCGAAGGCTCGTCGCGGCTCGCGCACTACCTCGCAAGCGCGGCTCCAGCGTGGAGGTGCTGATCGCCCGCGGGCGTGATACCGACGAGGCCCGCGAGGCCGAGGCGCAACACGTGGCGGCGCGCATCATCGATCTTCGCGGCAGCTTGTTGATCGGGGAAAAGAAGCGGCCCGCCGAGTGGAAGGACTTCGCCGTTCTGGGACGCACGCGAGCCGTGCTAGCTGACATCACCAGGGGCCTGCAAGCCGCCGGCATTCCGTATCAAGTTTCCGCCGGCCGCGGATTTTTCGAGGCGGAGGAAGTTCGAGATTTGGTGAGCTTTCTGCGAGTTCTGCGAAACCCGCGTGACGAAATCTCACTGGCGGCCGTACTCTGCTCACCGCTCGCAGGCCTCAGCGACAACGCACTGCTGGAGATCAAGCTCGCGGGCGAGTTCAACAAGAACCTTGGCAGCGTGCTCGGCTCGAAGGAATTCGGTGCAGACAACCTGACGCAACCGAAGGACGCCGAGCGGCTCGCCGAGTTTCAGGCGCGTCTCGATCGCTTTCGCCAACTTCGTGACGAAACGCCCGTCGAGGTGCTTCTCTCACGCCTGCTGGCCGAGACCGGTTACGAGTCGCAAGCCTTCGCGGCCGATGGCGGCGACATCAAGGTCGCCAACATCCGCAAGCTGCTGCGGCTCATTCGCCAACTGCAGGAGCACCGCCGGCTGCGGCTCCATGAGGTCGTCGACCGGCTTGAGGAACTGAAATCCTCCGTTGTGGACGAGCCCGAGGCCGACTCCGGCGACGAAGACGTCGATGCCATCCGGGTGTTGACGGTGCACGGCGCAAAAGGGCTGGAGTTCCCCGTCGTCATCATCCCAGGCGTCAATCGCGCGGCACGCGGGGACACGAACGCAGCCTTGTACGATCCCGAGCGAGGCCTCGGTGTTCGCTGGGTCGAGGACGCGGCCACCGGAGAGCCCAAGGGCGACTCCAGCCACGAGGTGATCCGTGAGCGCCTGAAAGAGCGCGATAAGGAAGAGACCGATCGCCTGCTGTACGTCGCCATGACGAGGGCCGAGGAGCACTTGATCCTAAGCGCTTCGTTCGGTACGACGGTGCAAGCAAGGGGCTGGGCTAAGCACTTGAAAGAAAAGCTGGGCGTCGACTTCAAGAAAGTTGAAAGCAAGCCCACCATCCACGAGCAGCACGGCTTCCAGTTCCTCTGTCACGTCACCGACCAGACGCCCTCGCTTCAGAAAGAGATGTTCCGGCCCGGCAAGGCGTCCGAAGTTGTGTGGGTCGATCCGGCGGCGGAGGCCGATCAGTCCGACGCGGCGGCGGCCGTTACGTCGGTGGGGCTGTTCAATGAGTGCCCGCGGCGGTATTACTTGTCACGCTACTTGGGCTTTGAGGCCAATGGAGGCCCCCGCGGCGGTTTCGTCAGTGTCGAAGACGATGCTGGTCTTCAAGAGTCCGATGAAACGGATGCGACCACGCTAGGCCGGCGCGTCCACGAGATTCTGGCGGGCAATCCGCCGGACGACCCGGCTGATGGGGAGGCGCAGCGGCTGGCGGATGTGTTTTTTGACAGCGACTTGGGGCAGCGTACGGCGCGGGCGCATCGCGTGCTCCGAGAACACGGGGTTCTGTTCCCGGTCGGCGAACACCTCTTGCGTGGCCAGATCGATCTCTGGTTTGAAGACGGTGAAGAGCACGTCCTGCTCGACTACAAGACGGACGAGGTAGACGAGGGAGAGGCGGTCGAACGCGCGAAGGACTATTCGCTACAGATCCAGCTTTACGCCCTCGCGATGCGACAAGCGGAAGGCCGGCTCCCTTCGCGCGGCGTCTTGTATTTCCTCCGACCCAACGCAGCCGTCGATGTAGACCTCAGCGACACGGCCCTCGGCGAAGCTCAGAAAACCGTCGAGCGGCTTTTCAACGCGCAATCAACCGTTCAATTCCCGATCGCGGTCGGGCCCCACTGCCTCCGCTGTCCACACTATCGGGGCCGGTGCCCCGCTCGACTCCCCGCCTCGGCGAGAGCTTGAGAAGCTAGGCTCGGCCAGCCGTCCCGGCGATTGCCCTATGCGAAGGTCCACCTTTATGCAACCAGCTTGCAGCCAACACCTTCAGGGCTCCGGGAAGCCAGTGCCTTTACTGGTGGACTGACCGGCATGATTCCTAGCCTATTGATTCCTTGACTTCCCACGCGCTGTCATCCCATACTGAATCTACAGTTGCAACTGGTTGTCAAAAGGGAACTTCGCGCAACCATCCGCCCATGCATGCCGGCACCGCCACTCTCGTCGAGCTGAGGCAAGGCGAGGAAGCTTACCTCGACCACATCGATCTGCCCGAGGCCGACGCTCGGCGCCTCATGGAACTTGGCTTTCTACCCGGCAGCTTGATCACAGTGGCGCGTCGCTCGCCGTTCGGAGATCCCCGCGTCTATCGCGTGGACGGCTCGGAAGTGGCCTTGCGGCGAGAGACCGCTTCGCGCATGACGGTCCGCTCTGCGCAAACCTCTCTTCAGGACGAAGCATGAGCGCCACACCCGGGGCGACACTAACCCCGGCGGCCCGTCGGGAGCCGCGATCTCCAAAGCCCGGCCATCCGCGCGTAGTGGCGATCGTCGGCCCGCCCAATGCCGGCAAGTCCACGCTGTTCAACCGTCTCACGGGCCTGCGCCAAAAGGTGGCGAACTATCCCGGTGTGACGGTCGAGAAGCGTACCGGCCAAGCGCGCCTTGCCGGAGGCCAACAGGTCGTGTTGGTCGACCTGCCGGGCGTCTACAGCCTGCATCCGCGTTCAGAGGACGAACAGATCACGCACGACGTGCTTCGTGGCGAGCGCGGTGACTTGGCGGCACCCGATGCGGTCGTCCTCATTCTCGACTCCACCAACCTCGGACGTCACCTCACGCTCGCCGCGCCGATTCTGAGCCTGGGTATCCCGACGCTCGTCGTGCTCAATATGGCCGACGACCTCAAGAGCCGCGGAGGCCGTCTCGAACCGGAAGTGCTGGCCGAAGAAGTGGGCGCGCCGGTCGCGCTCATCAGCGCCAAGAGTGGCGAGGGCATGGCCGCGGTGGTCGAGTTTCTCGAAGGGACCTTTGCCGTACCGAAGCCTGTCCAGTTGCCGATCATCTCCAACGTTCCACAGTGCCGCGAGTGGTCGAGGTACATTGGCGACAAAGCATCCTACCGTGCGCCCGCGCCTTCGCAATGGACGCGCAGGCTCGACAGCGTGTTCCTGCATCCTTTTGTGGGGCCGCTGGTGTTCTGCCTCGTGGTCGTCGCGGTGTTCCAGACAATCTTCAGCGTCGCCGAGCCGTTGATGGACGGCGTCGAAACACTCATCGCCACCTCCGGCGGATGGCTGATGGCCGCGATGCCCGAGTCGTGGTTCCGGTCGTTGCTCTTGGAGGGAGTTTGGGGCGGCGTCGGGTCGGTAGTGGTATTCCTGCCGCAGATCTTGCTGCTGTTCCTTTTCATCGGGGTGCTCGAAGACTCCGGCTACATGGCGCGTGCGGCGTTGATCGCCGACCGCACGATGGCCAAGGTGGGCTTGCAGGGCAAGTCGTTCATTCCGCTACTCTCGGCCTACGCCTGCGCCGTGCCGGCGATCATGTCGACCCGCACCATCGAGAACAAGCGCGACCGCATGGCGACCATTCTCATCGCGCCTTTCATGACCTGCTCGGCGCGGCTGCCGGTCTACACGCTGTTGATCGCCGCGTTCATCCCCGACCAACCCATCCTCGGCTGGTTCCTCGGTACGCAGGCCGCGACCATGCTGGGGCTCTACGCCCTTGGCTTCGCCGCCGCCGTACTGACGGCCTGGATGCTGAAGTCGTCGGTTCTCCGCAGTCACGGTACGCCGTTCATGCTCGAGATGCCGCCCTATCGCATGCCCACGCTTCGCTCTCTAGGGTTGCGGCTGTACGATCGCGCGAAGATCTTCTTGCGCCGCGCCGGGACCGTGATTCTGGCCACGACCATCATCCTGTGGTGCCTGGCGAGCGTACCGCTACAAGACGGCGAACCCCCGGAGATCGCTGACAGCGTCGCCGGCACCATCGGGCGGACGATCGAGCCTCTCATCGAGCCGCTCGGCTTCAACTGGAAGATCGGGATCGGGCTGATCACTTCGCTGGCTGCCCGCGAGGTGATCGTCGGCACGCTCGGCACGATCTACGGCATGGAGGCCGACGAGGACTCCATCGGGCTACAAGGCGCGCTGCAAGCGGACTTGACGCTTGCGGGTGCGGCCGCGCTGTTGGTGTTCTTCGCCTTCGCGATGCAGTGCATGTCAACCGTCGCCATCGTGCGCCGCGAGACCGGTGGCTGGAAGTGGGCGCTGATCCAGTTCGCCTACATGACGGCTGTTGCCTACACAGCCGCGTTCGTTACCTACCAAGTCCTGTCGGCGTAGCCTCGCAGCCTGTGGAGAAACCGAGAACGCCTCTGGTCAGAATGTAGGGGCACGGCATGCCGTGCCCGCCTGCGTCCCCGACGACGTTCGACGAATCACGGTTCACGAATCACGAATCACGATTACTGCTTTGGCGCCTCGTACTCCGGTGGCGCTTGGCCTCCGGAGCCGAAGAAGAAGTCTTCCATCTGCTTGATGATCAATTCCTGCGCTTCGCGCGTGGCGGGGTTGAGCCGGTACTCGTTGATGATCATCTTGAGGTGCTCGGCCCACATGGCCCAGGCGTCTTTCGACACGCTGTCGTAGATGCGTTGGCCCAGCTCGCCGTCAAAAGGAGCCTCGCCCAATCCGGGCAGCTCCTTGCCGAGCTTCGCGCAGTGGACCATTCTGTCAGCCATGGGATTGTTCTCCTGCCATCATTCTACGGGCAGCGGCGGCAGCGGCGCAAAGCGGCGTTCGCGGCCGACGGACAGAAACCGGGTTTACGGCGAGCCCTCACCGGAGGCGCTCGGTAACTTCCCGTCCGGCGTGGTGTGAAACGGATTGAAGTCCACACCTTCGTCATAGACATCGACGCCCTCGACGCGCTTGAGCGTGTTGACAACCAGATAGGTAAGCGGCGTGGCCGCGGCCTCGTAGATCACCTTAAAGAAGTAGCCGGTGAAGATCAGGTTGAGGATCATCATCAGGTCCTGGCCGAAGAAGACGATGAACATCACGATGACCGTATCGACGAACTGTCCGACCACGGTGGAGCCGATGGTGCGTGTCCAGAGCTGTTTGCCTTGGGTCCAGATCTTCATCTTCGACATCACGACAGCGTTGGCGAACTCGCCGCACCAGTAGGCGATCAAGCTCGCGGCCAGCACGCGGGGCACGAAGCCGAAGACCGCCTCGAACGCTTCCTGGTTGTCCCAGTGCTCGGCTGCCGGCAGGGCGGTGGTGAACAGCGCCATCGCGGCCAGCAGCGCCGCCGAGAAGAAGCCGATCCAAATCGCGCGCCGCGAGGCGCTATACCCGTAGACCTCGACGAAGATGTCACCAAAGATGTACGTGATGGGAAACAGCGCCATCGCCGCGCTCACATAGAACGGCCCCAGCGTCCAGTCGCCGATCTCGAACGGTCCAATGGCGCAGATCTTCTGCGCCACCAGGTTCGACACCAGCAGCACGACGACAAACACGTGCACCAGCAAGTCGTAGTAGCGGAACCGGTGCGTGTCGACAGGGGCGGGCAGGTGGGCGGCCTTCTTCGGCGGGGTGGACATAACGTAACAGTGTAAAGCCGTTGGGCCGCAGGCGGAACACCGTGTCGGCGGCAATCCCAAAGCACATAAGCGTGCCGACCGCGCCCCAACAGAGCGACTGATCCGGTCTGGCGACCGGGCCCCGGGGGGGGGGGAAGGAACAGGGGGTGAGCGTTGCGCTAGCCTAGCCGGCGAGGACGGGCAGTGAAAACGGCGTGGCAAAGGGGCGCATTTTGACCTGCGCACACATTGCCATCGCGTGCTGCGGACGGACCTGACAGCGATACCCGGTATCGAGGCGCTGACGACGCAGGCGGTGGTAGCGGAAGAGAGCCGGGACTTCACGAAGTTTGCCACCGCCGCGGCGCTCAGTTCCTGGGCGGCGCTAGGTCCGCACAACGACGTGACGGGGGACAAGGTGATCCGGCGCGGGACGCGGCAGGTGAAGAACCGGCTGGCGATCGCGTTGCGGCGCAATCGTTACACAGCGACCAATCCTATTTAGTTCAATCGCCAGGTCTAAACCCACCGCCTTTCAGGCGGTCAGCTTCGAGCACCGTTTTTCTTCCGTGGTGCGACTGTCGAGGAGCGGTTGGGAAGGTCGTGTTGACTGGACGACACGCTGATCCCAGACTTCGCCCGTATCACCATTTGCTTACGCGCGCGCCACGATGCCTCGTCTTCTTCAGGCGACTTTCAGTCGCAACCAATCCTACCGACTTTCAGTCGGTAGTTGTTTAGGGGCCATCACCGGCGGATGCGAGCGCGGCTGGGGCCGGCGGGGCGATCACATCGACGGCGCACAAGTTGGCACGCATCATCTATCACTTGGTGACGACCGGCGAGGCTTACGACGAGGGAGTCTTCGCGCGCGAGCGGGAGCGCCACCGCCAACGCGCCGAGGCCCATCTACTAGCACGGGCCTGCGGCTACGGCTTTCTACTCGTCCCGCTCGAAGCTGCGGCCTAATGGACTCTCGGAGCACGTTTGTTGAAAACACGTCAGTTATCGGAGTGTTCCTCGAGAGCGGCGAACGGAAGTCCGCGCTGAGATGCACGGATCGAAATAAGGTCGCTACCTCAACCAAGACTGGCTGCGCGCCGCCGCGCGCGTGGTCTTCTCCACACGGGCCTGCCGTTCGGCATTCCAGAGGTCGAGCGCATCGAGCTGCGTGAAATCAAACTCCACAACCGATGGCTTCGCCTCGCCGGCGGTAGGCTTCACGAGCTGCCCACGCCGGACCGTTATCGCGCCCCGGCCCGTCTTGACCCCGACCCGTCCATGAAACACCCGAACCGTCGCGGGCGCGGTCGCCGGCACATCGAAGCGGTATCGTCCTCTTTTGAGCAGACCGACCTCGACTTCGCCGCAGTGCACCGTCACGGTACTGTGTCCATCGAGAAACCACACGTCGACAACCGCCGACCCCTCGGCCAGCCGCACTCGCGAGTCAGCCACTTCGGCGGCCAACATCTCGACCCGGCTATGTTTCCCGAGCCGAACAAAGCTCGTGTCACCCAGCAGAATCTCCGCGCGGCCATCGCCGGTGTGAAGGCTTTCGGCCTCCTCGAGATAGACAAACTGCGCCGCCGGCAGCGAAAGCGGCGCGCCATCGACGAACACGGCCCCCTCGCTGTGTAGGATCATCCCTGCCCGGGTCGAGATCGCGATCTGCCCCCACGCGGCCCCCGCCAAAGCCAAGACGCCCGGCAGCACCCCCGCCAAGCCAAAGCAGCGAAGCAAACCCGTGGCCCTGTGAGCAGCAGACATCGAAGACGACGTAGCGACGTTTGTACCAACCGTCCGCGCCGGGACGACCGGTAACGTCCATTATTGGGGCTCTCGCGCAGGTCAACAATGGCGGGAACGTACTGATATGGGCCGGGGCGCTGGTACCCGCGTACCGGGACTCTGCGATCGTGCCGCTGAGTGACTGACGAGCGAACAAGGCCGCGTAACAGCCGCTCTCGGGCTTGTTGTCCATCGCAGCAGACAGCGGCCGAACAACGGTGTCTACTCGCGTCGACAACCGCTCGGCGCGGTCAGCCGGCGACAATCAGGTGTAAGTGACTCGATCTGCAAGAGATGGCTGCCGGCGTCGTGAGGTGCCGCGTCTCTTGGCCCCCTTATTGCTCAAGGGCTTTGCATGAAAACGATTAAGGGAGCGACAATCATGAGATCTCAGGCTATGGCATTCGTTCTGTTCGGTACTCTGATGCAGGCGTCGGGCTCAGCCCAAGCGGCGCCCATCCCCACATGGACGGTTGAGAACGTGAAGATGAGAGTACAACATGGCGACGAGGTCAAGGAACGGAAAGTGAGCCTTCGATTCGGGCCCGACCGGATGGAGATCTACTCCGCGCGCAAGGGACCGGCGACCCTGGTCAAAGAATTGCCATACTCCGAGATCGAGGCCTTGAACTACGCCGCGTTCGGCGGCGGCATGCCCGGGCTAGGGTTCTTGCGTAGCGGCCAAAAGCACTGGCTGACGATTCGATGCGGAATCGAGACCGCCCTGCTGATTCTCAACAAGGGCAATCACGAGCAGATTCGCCAACAAGTCAGTCACCGTACGGGTGTCACGGTCACACACGTCAAGCCCCTGTCCAGTCGCTCCTTCCACGTGCCCGCATCCCTGTAGGTTGACCGGAACATCGGGCGTCCGGGCCGCGACTCGTGACGAAGGAACTACATCACAGAACTGCTTGGTAGCAAACGTTAGAGACAGTCCTACGCAATCACTTCGCCGATCACCCGCCCGTGCACGTCGGTCAAGCGGCGGTCGATGCCGTTATGGCGGTAGGTGAGCCGCTTGTGGTCGATGCCCAGCAGGTGCAGGACGGTGGCGTGCAGGTCGTAGCAATAGATGGGGTTCACCGCCGCTTTGTACGACCACTCGTCGCTCTCGCCGTAGGTCGTGCCGCCTTTGACGCCGCCGCCGGCTAACCACGACGTGAAAGTGAAGGGGTTGTGGTCGCGCCCCTTGGCACCCTGGCTGCAGGGCATGCGCCCGAATTCGGTCGTCCAGTAGACGATCGTGTCCTCGAGCATTCCGCGTGAGTGGAGGTCTTTGATCAGGGCGGCGGCGGGCTGGTCCATCTCGCGTCCCAACTCGCCGTGGTCTTTAGCGAGGTCTTCGTGGCTGTCCCAATTGCGGCGTGGGAAGCCGTTGTCGGCACCGCTCCAGACTTGGACGAAGCGCACGCCGCGCTCAAGCAGCCGCCGTGCGGTCAGACAGCGCAGGCCGAAGTCGGACGTAATCTTTTCATCGAGCCCATAGAGCTTGCGCGTGGCGGCCGACTCGCCGGAAATGTCGAGTACCTCGGGGGCGCTGACCTGCAGCTTGGCGGCCATCTCATAGGAGCGGATGCGGGCTTCGAGGCGGGAGTCCGCGCCGCGTTCGGCCATGTGGGAGCGGTTGAGCTTCTCGAGAACCGCCAGGCCGTCGGCTTCGCTCTGCTTGTTGATGTACTTCGCCGACTCGGGCGGGAACAGATCGTGAATTGGGTTGGGGCGTCCCACACGAATCATCGTTCCCTGGTGTAACGCGGGCAGAAACGCCGCCGAGTGATTGGCCGGGCCGTTGGGCGCGAAGCCGCGCGGATCGGGCAGCACCACGAACGTCGGCAGGTTCTCGTTCATGCTGCCGAGCCCGTAGGAGACCCACCCGCCCATGCTGGGATAGCCCGGCAGAATGAAGCCGGTGTTCTGCATGAACGTCGCGGGCCCGTGTACGTTCGACTTCGCGATCATCGAGTGGAAGAAGGCCATGTCGTCGGCGCATTCGCCCAGGTGCGGCACCAGGCTGCTCATCCACTTGCCCGACTCGCCGTATGGCTTCCACTCCCAAGGGCTTTGCATCACCGGCCCAGGTTCGCTTTGAAACAGCTCGACCTTGCCGCCGGGGTCGAACGGTTCGCCGTTGCGCTTGAGTAGTTGAGGCTTGTAATCGAATGTGTCGACCTGGCTGGCCGCGCCGGACATGAAGAGCTGCACGACGCGTTTGGCTTTGGCTGGATGGTGCAAGCCGCCGTTGAGGTCGGGCCTGGCGGCGGTGGCGCCTGGCAGCACGTTTGACCGGCCCAGCAGATGCGCCAACGCGATGCCGCCGAGGCCCCCGCCCCAGTGCCACAGAAAGCGGCGGCGGTCGATGCCGTTCTCGGGCGCGGTCAGGGGGTGTTGCTCCGAGCGGCAGGCGTGCTGGTCAAGTGGTGCCATGGTCTTCTGCAAGCAGCCGAGCGCCTAATCCACAAACATAAACTCATTGCTATTCAAAATCAGACGGCACACGTTCTCGAGACCGTGCTTCTCGCCGTAGGCCGTCAGCGTCCGCAACTCCTCCGGCCGCGGCCGGCGCCCCACCGCGAGTAAATATCCTTCCTCGATCTGCTCGGCCAAGCCGCCGCGCGATTGGCGAAGACGCCCGGCGAAATGCTCGGCCTGCCGGATGATGAAAGGGTCGTTCAGCAACGCCAATGCCTGGATCGCCGTCAGCGTGCTGTTGCGCTTCGGCGTTAGCAGCGACGGGTCGGGGCAATCGAGGCTTTCCATGAAAGGGTCGGGCACGCTGCGCACGATGAAGCGATACACGGCGCGTCGGTAGCTCTCGGGCCGGTCGAGGTCGAATCGCGCGTAGTCGTAGATGGGCGAGTGATCGTCCTTGAAAAAGAAATGTTCCACCGACGGGCCGCCCATCGTCAGGTCGAGCTTGCCGCTGATGAGCAACACCGAGTCTCGAACCGATTCCGCATCGAGCCGGCGGCGGTTCATACGCCACAGGAAGCGGTTCTGCGCGTCGATACGGTTCTTGTTGGCGTCGGCCTTCGACGACTGCCGATAGGCCGCACTGGTGACGATCAGCTTGTGCAGTTTCTTGAATGAGCCGCCGTTGTCGCGAAACTCGGTGGCGAGCCAATCGAGTAGTTCCGGGTGCGTCGGCCGCGAGCCCATCTTGCCGAAATCGTTGGGAGTGTCGACGATGCCGACGCCGAAGTGATAGTGCCAAACCCGGTTGACGATCGACCGCCAGGTAAAAGGATTGCGAGGATCGATGATCCACTCGGCCAGTGCGGCGCGTCGCCTCCCTTCGCTGGTGGGCGCGCCTTCGCTGCCGGAGTCGTCAATTGAGAACCGCGGGTTGAGCCAATCGACCGCCGAGATCGCTCCGGCGACGGCGGGTTGACCCGGCGATTCGACGTCGCCCCGATGCAGCACGTGGACCGGACGTGGCTCCCAAGCCGGCGCGAACTTCCCCTGCCGCTCGAAATACGCCGACGCGGCATATACCTTCTTTGGTTCGGGAAGCGCCTCGATGCGCGCGCCGACCTTTTTGAGTTGTGCCTCCAGCGATTCGAGCCGCGTCCGCTTCGCCTCCTCCAAGTTCGCACGGCGCAGCTTCGTGCGCTGCTCGCCCAGTTCCTTGCTCTGCTTGCCGAGCGCCTCGCGCTGCGCCTTCCTCTCGTCGCTGTCGATCTCACCGACCTGCAAGGTCAGGTCCGTTTGCTGCTGGCCCAGTTCTTCGATGCGCACCTTGAGTTGCTCGATCTCATCGCTGGTGATCTTCTCCGTCTCCGCGAGCAGAGGCTCCACCTCGACCTTGATGCGCTTTGCCTCCTCAAACAGCCCCAGCCGCTTGCGGTGCAGATCGAGGTCGAGGTCGAACGTCCGCTCGGCCCGATCGACCCCGGCGAAGACGGCTTGCAGGCTGTAGTAGTCCTCCTGCTTGATGGGGTCGAACTTGTGATCGTGGCAGCGCGCGCAGTGAACGGTGAGGCTGGCGAAGCTCGACATCGTCGCCATCACCATGTCGTCGCGGTCGAGGTTGCGGGTCACGCGCTTGTCGTGCGTGCCTTCGCGGAGTTCGGCGTGGCCGACGTAGTCCCACGGCCCGGCGGCGATGAAGCCAAGGGCGGGCGTAAGGCCGGGCTTGTCGGGGTAGAGCACGTCGGTGGCTAGTTGCTCGCGGACGAATCGAGCGTAGGGCTTGTCGTCGTTCAACGAGCGGATGACGTAGTCGCGATAAGGCCAGGCGTTGCGGCGTGCTTTGTCTTTGTCGAAGCCGTGCGATTCGCCGTAGTGGACGACGTCGAGCCAGTGGCGTCCCCAGCGCTCGCCATAGCGCGGCGAGGCCAGCAAGCGGTTGACGAGGTTTTCGTAAGCATCGGGCGATCGATCGTTGAGGAAACGGTCGCGCTGCTCGGGAGTCGGCGGCAATCCGTGCAGATCGTACGTAAGACGGCGAAGCAGCGTGCGCCGATCGGCTTCGGCAGAGGGAGTCAGCCCTTTCTCGCCGAGCTTGGCCAGGATGAAGTGGTCGATTGAGTTTCGGGCCCACACCGCCTTCGGCGCGCGACCGGCGTTCCCCTGTTGGTCCTCTGCCGACGCAACTTTTGGGCGATCGAGCCGCCGAAATGACCACCATGTCGTATCGGCGTCCGAGAGCGTATCGTCGTTGGCGCCTTGGGCAATCCAGCGGCGGATCAGCTCGACCTGCTCCTCGCTGAGCGGCGTGCCCGCCATGGGCATCTTCGGCGGCGTGCCGCTGATCTGCCGCAGCAGCAGGCTCCGCTCCGGCTCGCCGGCAACGATCGCCGGGCCGCTCTTGCCGCCTTTGAACAAGCCGGTGGAGTTCACCAGTGACAGCCCACCCTGCCCGGCGTCCGCACCGTGGCAAACCTGACATCGTTGCTCGAGAATCGGCCGAACGTCCTGCTGGAAGCTGACTTGTGTTTGAGCCGGCAGCAGTCCGCCGAGCATCACGCCAACGAGCCCCAAAACACCGCAAAGTGAAGGAAAGCGCAGCATCGAAAACTACTATAGCCCGTCGGGCAGTTCCCGAACCGACCCCGCCGAAGCGCGCTGCCGGGCTGCCGATGATCGGGTCGGGTACCGGGGATTGCGCCCCGGCACCCTCCCACACCACCGGACGTACGGTTTTCCGTATCCGGCGGTTGGACCCAGCGGCTGTACCTACACGCCGCAAGACCGGCAGGCCGCCAACCATCGACCGCCTCCCGTGCCTCGTGCATCGCTTTCTGTCGGGATGGACGCAACACTTGCCCTGGCTCCCACCGGCCTCGGCCCGCCACGACTCCACCGCTTCTGCTTCGGCCTGCTCCCCGTTTCGTTCCCCTTCACAGGGAAGGACCTTCCGGCCCGGGACTCCGGGAAACCTCTTGGGCACTGTATCAGTCGCTCCTCTAGCTTGGCTCCTTGGTCCTTCGGCCCTTCGCTCCAGCGACATTACCCGCCTTCCTCGCTACTATGGCCTCTGCTGACTTCTCCTCCGCTCTCACCAAGGAGCCCTCCCCAGGTAAGGTGCTGTTTCTTTCCCTTCATACCGTCCGGCTCTACCTCGCACGTCTCGGATGGACATGGGGCTTCACTGTGGCCAGCAAGCTTACCGCCCGTACGCGGCCTCTCTGCCGATTCGTGTTCCTACGGTCAAAGGTTTGTTCCCCGCTTCCTTCGGCTTGGCCGCGCGGCTTGCGCCCCACGACTTCCACTCTGCGGTTCCCTACGGTTACCTCCATCGGTCCCGGTGAGTACCTTGCAACTCACAAGAAACAGCCCATGCTGGGCACACTGGCGCACGCCCAGGGCGTGCCGAGCCGAGCCATGCTCGGCTCTTGTCCCGCATCCACCCGAACCTCGCTGAACGTACACTGCCGGCACTTCGGCGATCGCCAACCGCCTTACTAGAGATATCTCCCCGTCACGAACTCCCTAACCGCTTTCACCGTCTCCTCGGTGCCCTTGATTGCATCGTGAACGCGGTAGTGCCAAGGCTCGGGGTCTAACGCCCTCCGCCAGTGCCGGATCGCTTCGACGTTTTCTTCCCCTGCCGCGGTCAGCCCATCGACACTCTTGCGTAACGCGGCCAGGCTTTCGGCCGTCCGTAGCTCGTCGGTCGCCACCCGCTCGGCCACTTCGTAAAGTCCCTTGGCCAGCCGCACATATGACCGTACGACCCGGGTCTCGTTCGCGAGGTACTTGTTCTCGAAACCCTCCGCCATCACCATCGCCCGGTCGGCGGCGGCGATCTTGCGATCGAAGTCCTCGCGGCTCGTGTAGTAACGGAAGATCCCTTCGCCGAGATACGGCCGCCGGCGCTCTTTGATCATCTTCGCCGCCTTGCCCCAGGAGTACGCGATGGGAAAATCCGAATCGTAAACGTCAAACTCGATCGGCCCCATCAGCTCCGCCCATTCGCCGACCTTCTCCGGCTTGCGGTATCCCTCCCGCGTCGCCCAAGCAACCGCGAACTCCTTCTCGCTGCGGCCGTCCAGGTTCCAGGTGTACTCGGCGAGGGCGTGGATGTTGAATCCGCAGGTCGCCCTCCCATTGTCGGCCCAGGCCATCATGCCGTAGGCCCCTTGAAAACGGCGCTCGATCAGTTGCCGTACATAGTCGCGCACGCGATGGGCCGAACTCTCCGGCACCATGAACTCGGGCGTATCGACGCGCGCATTCGCCGTGATCGGGACGTCGTAGCTGGCGATCCAGCGTCCTTCGGCGGCGTAGTGGTCAAGCATCGGATTGCGCAGCAAGTCCCGCGGCAGGTGCAGGACGCGCTCGATCTTCGTGGCGCAGGCGCGCTCGATCTTGATGTCGTCCGGCAACTCGGCCATCACGCGGTAGTAGCGCCCGGTGGGGACGGTCGACAGGAAGACGCGAATGCTGAACTTCGGATACTCCTTCTGCACCTCGCGAAACGCCGCCACGATGGCCCGCGATTCCATGACGTCCTGACCCACGGCGGTCGTCTCTGGCCGGCCGTCCTCCCCCGGCCGTTCGCTCAGCCAGCAACTTACCTCACTCACCCCCTGGCGCGCGAAATCCCGCAACCACTCGACCAGCAGCTTGCGGAACAGCGGATGAGCCGCATTGGGAACGCGGTGCCGATTGCCCTGCTTGTGCGCGAAGTAGCGCCCGGCAAGGGCTCCGTCGCCCTTGCCGGCAAGCTCGGGATAGGCCCGATACAAGCCGTAGGAGTGAAGAAAGTTGAAGTGCGTCAGGAAGGGTTGGTACTCGAAGGCCATCCGCGAAGCCGACCGGTAGAGGTCGTGATCGATGATCACTCCGTTCGGCTTGCCGCGCTCGATGGGCTTGAGCCTGGTCCCCGCCATCTTGCCGTAGTTCAACTTGAGCGAGGCCATCCACGGCACCCACTCGGCCGGCTGCGGGAAGTTCCATAGGCCTCGTTCCTCCAGGTCCGGCCAGTCGACGATCGTCGCCAGCGGAATCGACACCCGTTCCGGTGTCAGAAAGGGTTCGACCAGTTGATGCAAGGTCCGCGAGGCGTAATAAAGACCCTTGGGATCGACGGCGGCCAGTAGCAGGCCGCGTTCCTGGATCGGCGTAATCGAGTAGGCCTGGCGATGATTCGGTAGGACGTCGAGGCGTTCCGCCAGCTCCCGTGAGACATGCCGCCGAACGTCCGGGTTCGCAGTCAGTGCGAGCCGGATCTCAAAGGAGCCGCCCGCCGGCGCGCGGCCCGTCTTTCCCTCGAACAGGGCGCGCAACTCCGCGGCGGCGGTGTCGGCGATCTCCCCGGTGCCGGTGTCGACCTTGATCGCCACGCCTCTCGGCGGCAGCGTCACCTTATTAGCAATCGAAATCTCTTTCGGAAGCGGAATAAGATGCCGGGTCCACCGTTGCGCCTCGACCTTAGGAACCGGCTCAAGCTGTGCCAGAAGAGGAACGGCTAAGTAAGTGCATACGAGGAATAGTGAAAGTATTTGTTTCATCGGGCGGTAGTGCCGCCCAGTGTACTGCTCTGCTTGGCTGTCTGCAACGGCGCGCGGGGGGCCTAGTTGCGTGAGCCCCACGGCGTAGTCCGGTGAGCGGACAGGGTTGGCGAGGAAGAAAAGGGGAAATGGCGCGCCCGGCGCGATTCGAACGCGCGACCTCCTGCTCCGGAGGCAGGCACTCTATCCAGCTGAGCTACGGGCGCAATAACTAGCCCTATTGTCTCTGGCGTGAAGGCCAAGGTCAACCGAGCACCTTCACGAATCTAGGACGCGCCCCGCGAGCCGCCGCATCACGACCTCTCAGCGTTCTCTCCCGCACATTCATAGGCGTCTTCCACCGGGTCCGGCGGGAGCCCTCTGCTAAGATACGTATTTTCATACGCGCGACCTCCTGCTCCGGAGGTTCGACATCGGCGGCCACCGCTTCTTCACCAAGGTCAGGTCATCTCTCGGCGCGGGTCCGGCCGGGCTTACTGCCGCGCTAACTTAGCCAAGAAGGGCGTTTGTCTCCGGCGTGAAGGCTCAAGGTCAACCGAGCACCTTCACGGGCTCTGGACGCAGACCCCGCGAGCCGCCGCATCACGACCTCTCAGCGTTCTCGATCGGTTCGACATCGGCACATTCATAGGCGTCTTCCCACCGGGTCCGGCGGGAGCCCTCTGCTAAGACTTGTACGTATTTTCATATGGATTCCTCTCCTGTTGTCGATCCTCGGCGCGGGTCCCGGCCGGGCTTACGCCGCCTATTCCTACCCTCTCAAGAAGGGCGTTCGCTCCGCCGTGCTCGAAGAAACCGGCACCGTGGGCGGTCTGGCGCAGACCGCCGTCTACAAGGGCTATCGGTTCGACATCGGCGGCCACCGCTTCTTCACCAAGGTGTCGGTCGTCGAGGACTTGTGGCACGAGCTGCTCGGCGAAGACATGCTCGAGCGCTCGCGGATGTCCCGCATCTACTACAACGGTAAGTTCTTCTCCTACCCTCTCAAGGCATTCAACGCGCTCGCCGGGCTCGGCATCTTCGAGACCCTGCGCTGCGTGGGCAGCTACGGCTGGGCGCGCCTGTTTCCCCGCAAGCCTGAAAACGACTTCGCCACCTGGATCTCGAACCGCTTCGGCAATCGACTGTTCGAGCTGTTCTTCAAGACTTACACCGAGAAGGTCTGGGGCATCCCCTGCACCGAGATCCAGGCCGAATGGGCCGCGCAACGGATCAAGGGCCTATCGCTGGCCACAGCCATCAAGAACGCGCTGATCGGCGAGCGAGCCAAGCGCAAGGACGACGTGGTGAAGACGCTGATCGACCGCTTCGAGTACCCGCGCCACGGTCCCGGGATGATGTGGGAACGCGCGCAGCAGCGCATCGAAGAGATGGGGTCGCAAGTCGTCTTCAATGCGCCGGTCACCCGCGTGCACTGGAACGGCGGTGGAGTCCGCTCGGTCGAGGCCGGCGGGCAGACCTACGAGGGCGAACACTTCATCAGCAGCATCGCCGTGCTGGACCTGATCGAAAGCCTAGAGCCCGCTCCGCCCGACGACATTTTGGAGGCCGCGCGCAACCTGAAGTACCGCGACTTCCTCACCGTGGCCCTGATGATCCGCCGCACCAACCTCTTCCCCGATAACTGGATCTACATTCATGACCCCACCGTGGCCATGGGACGGGTACAGAACTACGGCAACTGGAGCCCCGAGATGGTCCCCGACCCCTCCACCTCCTGCCTCGGGCTCGAGTACTTCTGTTTCGAGGGCGACGGGCTCTGGAGCAGCTCCGACCGTGACCTGATCGAGCAGGGCAAGCGCGAGGTCGGGCAACTCGGGCTCGCCGACCCAGCCGATGTCATCGACGGGGCGGTGGTACGCATGAAGAAGGCCTATCCGGTGTACGACGGCGGCTACGGCGCGGCCATGGATAGGATACGGGGCTTCCTCGTCCGCCTCCCAAACCTGCAGCTCACCGGCCGCAACGGCATGCATCGCTACAACAACCAAGACCATTCGATGCTCACCGCCATGCTGGCTGCCCGCAACATCCTCGGCGGCCGTTATGACCTCTGGCAGGTCAACGTCGACCAGGAGTATCACGAAGAGGGCCGGGAGATCACCCTCGACGAGATGAAAGACCTCGAAGCCGGCCAGCCGCTCGTGCCCCGCCGGGTCGAGGGGTCGGAAGGCTAACTCCCGCCCGAACGCCAAGCACGAAGCAAGCCGCGAGGTAGCGTTGTACGTTTGGCCTAGCAACACCGCGGTTCAACGACCGCCATACCCCACCTCCGCTCCGGATGACCCTGCCGGCCGCAAGTTTTACTAAGGAAACGCCGCCCGCTGGACGATAGAAATGTACAACGACACTGTGTCTACGCCATGCCGGTCAACGTATTGATCATCGATGACTCCGCCGTCATGAGAAAGATTGTTCAGCGGAGCGTGCGCCTAGCCTACAAGGGGGAGATCGGGGACGTGGTCGAGGCACGTGACGGGCAGGAGGCGCTCGACATGCTGGAAGGCAACTCGGTCTCGCTGATCTTCTCAGACATCAACATGCCCAACGTCAACGGCCTCGAGTTCCTCAAGAAGTTGAAGGCCACCGCTCACCGGGACCTCCCGGTCATCATGATCACGACCCGAGGAGGGGAAAAAACAGTGAAGGAGGCTATCTCGCTGGGCGCTAAGGGTTTCATCCGCAAGCCCTTCCCCGCGGATCAGGTCCAGGAAGTCCTGGCCAGGGCACTGTAGTTCATCTCACGGTGCCGGCGAGCGTCGCCGGTCCAACCGAGCCGTGACCGTAAGGGAGCGGTCCGGCACGAACCCTGACGCCACTCCAGGGCTTCTAGCTCGCAACACCCTGTCTACTAGGCACCCTCTTACACGCCCACCTTCTCCACCGCCTGCGCCAGACTCAGATCCAGCAGGCGCACGCACTCGTCGACATCACTCCGGCCCACGTTCATCGGCGGGCTGATGCGGATGACGTTGCCATAGAGGCCACCCTTGCCGATCAGCAGCCCGTTGCGGCGCGCCGCCTCCAGCAACTCAGCCGCCTCCTCCTTGGCCGGCTCCTTCGTCTCGCGGTCCTTCACCAGCTCCAACGCCTGCAGCAGCCCCATTCCCCTGACGTCGCCGATCAGCGGGTACTTCTCGCGCAACTCCTCGAGCCGCTCCCTCAAGTAGCCGCCGACCTGCTCGCAGTTGGTCAGCAGGTCCTGCTCGCGGACGTAGTCGATCACGGCCTGCGCGGCGGCGGTCGACACCGGGTTGCCCCCGAAGGTCGACAGCGTCAGAAAGCGCATCGAGTCGGCTACTTCGGCGCGCGCGATGGTGGCGCCGATGGGCAGCCGTTGGCCATGCCCTTGGCGGTGGTCATCACGTCGGGGACGACGTCCCAGTGCTCGATGCCGAACCATTTGCCGCCCGTGCGTCCCCAGGCCGTCTGTACCTCGTCGCTGATGAAGATCCCGCCATGTTGCCGCACGATGTCGGCTACGATGGGAAAATACTCCTTGGGAGGTGTGATGAAGCCCCCAACCCCTTGGATCGGCTCGGCAATCATGCCGGCGACCTGTCCTGACGTCGAGGTCTGGATCAGCTCTTCGAGGTCTCGCGCGCAACGCAGCTCACACGACGGGTATTCGAGCCCGAACGGACAGCGATAGCAATAGGCGTTGTGCGCGTGTACTACGCCGGGCTGCGGCGCCGCCGGACTGCGCCAAGTCCCCTGGCCAGTCAGCGTCGTCCCGAGCGCCGTACGCCCGTGATAGCCGTGCCGCAACGCCACGATTTCGCTGTGGCCGGTATAGCAGCGCGCCAGCAGGATCGCCGTTTCGTTCGCCTCGGTGCCGGAGTTGGTGAAGAACGACTTGGTCAACTCGCCGTTCGGCGTGACCGAGGCGATCGTCTTCGCCAACTCGGCCTGCGGCGCGTATCCATAGAGAGTCGAGACGTGGTGCAGCCGGTCGACCTGCTCGTGCACCTTCTCGCGCACGCGGTCGTTGAGGTGCCCGACGCTGATAGTGACGATACCGCCGAAGAAGTCGAGGTACTGGTTCCCGTCGGCATCCCAGACATACTGGTCCTTGGCGCGCTCGACCACCAGCCGCTCCCGGTAATAGTGAAAGACCGCCGGGAAGAGGTATTGGTCGGAGGCGAGAATGATTTCGTCGCGAGTCATAAGGGTTGAACGTACAAGCCCTCGCGAGGCGAACTGCCAGCCTGCCAAGGCCTATTCATTATCGCCGACGAGGCCTCTTGGGCCTCGTGCTTGCCCGCGGGTCGGCCCGGTCCCTCGTGGTCGGTCGCGGCGGGGGCCTCGGACAGCCCGAGCAGCCGCCCAACCCACCGGAGATGGGCGCTTCGCGCGGGGCCGCCGGTCGTGGTAGGATGCATCGGTAGGACCTGCCAGGGCGACGTCCCGTTTGCATCCAACTGGAGAGTCGGAAAACATGACCAAAGCGGATCTCATCGAGGAAGTGTCGAGGGTTGTTGAAGTTACGCGCAAAGAGTCTGAGGTGATCGTGGAAACGATTCTCGACAGCGTGGTCAAATCTCTCCGGGAAGGCGAGAAAGTCGAGATCCGCGGATTTGGCAGCTTCCGTACCCGTGAGCGGCGCGGCCGGGTGGGGCGGAACCCGAAGTCGGGAGAAAGCGTGATCGTTCCCCCCAAAACCATTCCCTACTTCAAGCCCAGCAAAGAGTTAAGAGGCGTCGTCAACGGCCAGCCCGAGGCAGGCGGCGAGACGGCCGGCGCCGAGCCGGCCAGTTCCGAGACAGCCGGCTACGAGCCGTTACCGGGTTCTGATTTCTGAGCCGCGGCTCCAACTAGGCTGCCCGGGCCGGCGTCCCTGCAAGCGCTCCCTCTAGGTGCAACCCCGATGGACTACCTTTGGAGCCCGTGGCGCTACCAATACATCAAAGAAGGTTCGGGCTCGAACGGGTGTGTTTTCTGCGACATCGGCTCCTCGTCCGAAGACGAGGCCAACTACGTCGTCCATCGCGGCACGAGCAACTTCGTCGTGCTGAACCGCTATCCCTATACCAGCGGACACGCGATGGTGGTCCCCTACGGGCACCTGGCGACTCTGGAGGAGGCCCCGGCCGAAGCGGCGGAAGAGATGATGCGGCTGACGCAGCGCGTGGAAGGGGCGTTGCGCCAGCTCTACGGCGCCGGCGGGGTCAACATCGGCATGAATGTCGGGGAGGCCGCGGGCGCGGGCGTGGCCGGGCACATCCACATGCACGTGCTGCCGCGCTGGGTGGCCGATTCGAACTTCATCACCGTGGTGGGGGAGACGCGTGTACTCCCGGAAGACTTGGCCGAAACCTGGCGCCGCCTCCGAGCGGAATTCGCCGAGTAGGAGCGGCTCCCCACGGCCGCCCGATCTGTCGCATTTGGCGGCGCGGCGCCCGCCCCCCAGTACCTACCTTGAGAGGCTACCCGGCCCGTCGCTTCCGAGGCGCGGATGGGAATCCGCGCTCCCCGCGACCGTCCGCCGCTTCCTCCGCCCTGCCTTCGACACCGCCTTCGCGGTCTTCGGTTTCTCAAGCACCAGCTCAATCACCTGCTCGATGCTGTTGGCGTAGTGGATCTTCAGACTCCCGAGATGTTCGGACTTGAGATCTTCCCGCACCTGCACTTCGTTCTCGCGCGGCATCACGACATCGGTAACACCAGCGCGCTTGGCTGCCAGCACCTTCTCCTTGATCCCGCCGACGGGCAGAACCAGGCCACTCAGCGTGGTCTCGCCAGTCATGGCCAACCGCGGCTTCACCCGCCGGCCGGTAATGAGCGACACCAACGCCGTGACTGCGGTGACGCCGGCCGAGGGACCGTCCTTCGGAATCGCCCCGGCGGGAACATGCAGGTGCAGATCGTGCTCCTTGAAGAAATTCGCATCGATCTTGAGCCGGTGGGCGTGCGCGCGGACCCAGCTCAGCGCGGCCTGCATCGACTCTTGCATAACTTTGCCCAGGTGGCCGGTCAGCATCAAGCCCTTGCCCGCGCCGGGCATCTTCGTGGCCTCGATGAAGAGCGTGTCGCCGCCGGAGGGCGTCCAAGCAAGGCCCACCGCGACCCCCGGATTGCGGGTACGGTCGGCGATTTCAGCCTCGGCGCGGAACCTCGGCGCTCCCAGCATCTCTTCCACGACCTGCGGTGAAACGGAGAGCGTCAGGCGGGGCTTCTTCGCCCGCTTCTTCTTCGCCGCCGCGGATCGCTGCTCGGCCATGCGGCGCGCCTGCTTGCGGCAGATCGTGCCGATCTCGCGTTCGAGATTACGAACGCCGGCCTCCCGCGTGTAGCGGTGGATGATGTGGCCGACGGCGTCCTCACGGAATCGAATGTAGCTCTTCTTGAGCCCGTTCTGCTCGATCTGGCGCGGGATCAAATAGTTGACCGCGATCTGCTTCTTCTCGAACTCGGTGTACCCCTGCAGCTCGAGCACTTCCATGCGGTCGCGCAGAGCGTCGGGCACCGGGTCCATCATGTTGGCCGTCGTAACGAAGAGCACCTTCGAGAGGTCGAACGGCACGTCGAGATAGTGGTCGCGGAACGTGTTGTTCTGCTCCGGGTCGAGCACTTCGAGCAACGCCGACGAGGGATCGCCTCGGAAGTCGCGTCCGAGTTTGTCGACCTCGTCGAGCATGAAGACCGGGTCCTTCGTCCCAGCGCGGCGGATGCCCTGGATGATCTGTCCCGGTAGGGCGCCGATGTACGTCCGGCGATGGCCGCGGATTTCCGCCTCGTCATGCACGCCTCCGAGCGAGATGCGGACGAACTCGCGGCCCAGCGCGCGCGCGATCGAACGGCCCAGCGAGGTTTTCCCAACCCCGGGCGGTCCGACGAAGCACAGGATCGGCCCCTTTAACGTCGGCTTTAACTGCAATACGGCGAGGTAGTCGAGAACGCGCTCCTTCACCTTTTCCAGGTTGAAGTGATCTTCGTCGAGCACCTGATGAGCTTTGACGATGTCGACCTCCGCGCCCGAAGTCTTCTCCCACGGCAGCAGCACCAGCCAGTCGAGATATGTGCGCGTAACGGTGTAATCCGCGGCGGCGGGTGACATGCGCGAGAGACGCTGCAACTCGCGTAGGGCCTCTTTCTTGACCTCCTCGGGCATGCCCGCTTCGTTGATCTTCCGGCGCAGCTCCTCGACTTCGGCCTCTTCCTCGCCCTCGCCCAACTCTTTTTGGATCGCCTTCATCTGCTCGCGCAGATAGAACTCGCGCTGCGACTCGGAAAGCTGATCCTGCACCTGGCTTTGGATCTTGTTGCGAAGCTGCAACACCTCTCGCTCTTTGCCGAGGAAGCGGACGGTGTTCTCCAGGCGCACGCGCACGTCGAGCGTTTCGAGCACGCTCTGCTTCTCCGACGACGACAGGCCCGGCAACGTCGCCCCAATGAAGTCGGCCACCCGGCCGGGATCCTCGATATTGGCAAGGATGGTCTGCACGTCTTCCGACAGCGCCGGCGACAACTCGACGACGTCATGAAACATGCTTGTGGCGTTCTGGCGCAGCGCTTCCATCTCCGGGTTGGGCTCGTGCTCGACCTCGACGAGCCGCTCGTAGCGGATGCGGTGGTAGGGCTGGGTGGCGACGAATTCGCTCACGCGGATGCGGTCGATCCCCTCGCAGAAGATCAGCAGGCTGTTGTTGGGCATGCGGACGGCTTTGTGGATGATCGCCAGCACGCCCAACTCGTAGAGGTCGTCCGGTTCCGGCGAGTCAATGCGCGGGTCGCGCTGGGTGACGACCGCCAGGGTCTTGTTCTCCCCGAGCGAGTTGACGAGCGAGATCGAGCTTTCCCGCCCGATGTTGAGCGGCATGACGGCGTGAGGAAACAGCACCGTGTCCCGCACCGGCAGCAACGGCAGCTCTTCGGGAAACTCCAGCACTTCGGTCTCGTTCGTGTCGAGTGATTGTTGGGCCATAGGTTTCCGTTTCAGCGGTTACGGCTTGCCGACAGTTGTTAGACGCATCCGAGCCGCGATGCGATGCAACCTGGGACGCAACCTAGACAGCCTGGGGGTAGCAACCCAACACGGCCAGCAGATCCGTCATTTCGCCAAGATGCGACATGGCGTTGCGGCAGTTGGGCTCCTCGGGCGACCCGAGGAAGTCCAGGTAGAACAGGTACTCGAACGGCTTACCGCGCAGAGGCCGAGACTCGATCTTGGCCAAACTGATGTCCCGCAACGCGAAGGCGCTCATGCAACGAAACAGAGCGGCGGGCTGGTTCGGCGTGGAGAAGACGATCGAGGTCTTCAGCATCTGCCCCTTCTTCGGGCGGAGCTTCCGCGCCTTCCGGCGCAGCAGGAAGAAGCGCGTGTAGTTGCGGCGGTCGTCTTCGATCGAGCGCAGCAGAATCTTGGCGTCGTAGTGCTGCGCCGCCGCGGCCGATGCGATCGCCCCCAGCGAAGAATCGGCCCCGTTCATGACGCGTTTGACGCTCCCGGCGGTGTCGTAATAAGTGTCCGAGCGAATGTCGGGATGATTACGGAAGAAATCGAGACACTGCCGCAGCGCGACGGGATGCGAAATGACCCTTTTGAGTTTCGCGATCGTCGAGCCGGGCCGGCCGATCAGGTTGTGAACGATGCGTACGTTGGCCTCGGCCACGATCGGGAGCTTGTAGTTCAGCAGATGATCGTAGTTCTCGTGGACAGAGCCCGCCAGGGTGTTCTCGATCGGCACGACGGCGCAGTCGGCTTCTTCGGACTGCAGCGAGAGAAACACCTGTTCAAAGCGCTCCTTGGGCAGCAACGACACGTTGTTGCCAAGAAGCTGACGGCAGGCCTCCTCGCTGAAAGCTCCCCGCTCGCCTTGGAATGAGACTCTGGTTCGCGCCATGAGTCGATCGCGCCGCCCGTGCACCCCGCCGTGTAGCGTTCGGGGCCCGGCAACGTCTGCGGTCTTGCAACGGATAGCCTTATCTTATCGTTGTTTCGCCTTGGACTTGATCACCAGCGGCGTTCCCTCGAAATCAAAGGCCCGGCGGAGTTGATTTTTGAGAAAGCGCTCGAACCCAAAATGGAACTTTCCTCTGCGATTCGTGAAAAAGACGAACGTGGGCGGCCCGACGCCCGCCTGGGTCACATAGTGGATCTTGGGCGTCCGAGAGCCCGGCGTGGTTGACCGGTCCATATCCACCGATTCCAGGAAGCGATTCAACTCGCCCGTGGAGATCCGGAGACGCGCCGCCTGATGAACCCGCCGCACCAGCGCGAAGATCTGCTGCACCCCTTGGTTTTCAAGCGCCGATACAAAATGAATCGGAGCGTAGCCGAGAAACTTCAGTTTGTCGCGCGCGTCCTGCTCAAACTTGCGGCGGTCGTTGTCGGGTGCCTGGTCCCACTTGTTGACCAGGATAATAAGGGCCTTGCCCGCTTCGTCGGCGTATCCGGCGATGTTGGCGTCGAGGGCGGCGACCCCCTCGGTGGCGTCAATCAGCAGTAGCGCGACATCGGCCAGGCGAATGTGCCGTTGCGCCATCACGACGCTGAGCTTCTCGGCCATCTCTCGCGTCTTGCCTTTGCGGCGGATGCCGGCGGTGTCGACAAACTGGAAACGGGTTCCACGGCGGACGACGTCCTCATCTACGGCGTCGCGCGTCGTGCCGGGCGTCGGGGAAACGATCGCGCGGTCCTTACCGGTGAGCTGGTTGAGCAGCGTGGACTTGCCCACGTTCGGCCGGCCGATGATGGCGACGCGGACAGGCCGGTCGGCCTCGGCTCCGTCTTCCGCTTCCGCCTCCGGCCGGTCCTCTTTCGCGGGCATCCCCTCGACGACGTGATCGAGCAGCGCGCCGATGCCGCGGGCGTGCTCCGCCGAGACGGCGAAGACTTCTGCGATACCCAGCTCGTGAAACTCGGCGGTGCGCGTGTCGGCAGTCTCGGTATCACACTTGTTGACCGCCAAGGCGACCGGCTTGTTGAGCCGACGTAGCAGGTCGGCGAGGTCGCGGTCGGTGGCTGTGAGCTCCGCGCGGCCATCAACAACGAAGATGACGCGCGAGGCCACTTCAAGCGCCGCGCGCACCTGTCGGCTGATGAGCGTGGGGAATTCCTCCTCGTCGCCGAACAGCATACCGCCCGTGTCGGTCAGATCGAAGCCGCGGCCTTTCCACTCGACCGGAAGCAGAATGCGGTCGCGCGTGATGCCCGGCTGGTTGCCGACAATGGCTCGCCGGCTTGATGTGATGCGATTGAAAAGCGTGGACTTGCCGACGTTGGGCCGCCCGACGATGACCACCGACGGGGGCTCGGAGAGACTCATCAAGCGCTCATGATAACATCGGGTTGCCGATTCCTAGCCGGTCGGCGGCCTGACCCCGCAGTTCCCGCCCACCAAAAGAAAAAGCCCGCAGCGCGAACGCCGCGGGCTTTGTTGAAGGTTTTCCGTTGGTCGAAGGCTTAGAAGAGGATCTTCACGCCGAACTGGACTTCACGTGTCCAACGTCCAGGTGCTGTTGACCCTTCCGAAGCTGGCCGAACCCAGTCGAGTGCCCGGGTTGCCCATGTTCGGGTGGTTCGTGAAGTTGAAGAACTCAGCCCGGATCTGGAGTTCCAAGCCGTCCTCCGTGAACCGATGCTTCTTGTTGATAGAGAAGTCCCAGCGCCGGTTCCCCGGTCCGAACAACGGCCGAACGCCGGCCGTACCCAGCGTATATTGCGCCGGTGTGGCCCAAACGTTGTCTCCGGTGTTGAAGAAATCGTCGTCCCAACTCCGGGAGCCTCGCGACAAGTTCGGTTCGCCAATCAGGTGGGGCACCAGCGTGAGGCGGTCCGAATTGGCGATGTTGCCGCCAGGCGAAGCGGTGATCGGGTTACCCGTGCGCAGGACAACGATGCTGCTGATGTCCCGACCACCGAGAATCGCGTTCGCCGCCCCGTGCATGTCAGCCCCATACTGGCGGCCCCGGCCAAACGGCAGCTCGTAGATGCCCGAGAACGTAAAGCGGTCCGACAGATGCAGACGCGATGGACCTCGGTTCAGTTCGGGGTTGCCACCGAGCCAGTGGTTCATGTTGTTGAGGTTATCCAGCACTTTCGAGAACGTGTAGGCGGTGACGAACGTAAAGCCCTGGGCGTACCGTTTCTCGAGCTGTAGTTCCAACCCGTGATAGTTGGAATGGCCGTCGGTGTCGCGCATCGTGATGCGGCTGAGCTGCTGAAAGGGGCGGCGTGACTGGACATCACCTGGTCCCGGCGGCGGGGAGTTGAACGGACTGTTCTGACGCCGTAGACCGACAGCATGGTTGCCCACATAGCCGATCTTCGCAACCAGCGATTCGCTGATCGAGTGGTCGACATAGAGATTCCATTGCTGGACGTACGCATCTTCCCAGACGGTAGTCATCGCGATCACCGAAGGCTTGCTGCCCGGGGCCACGAAGTCGGTAACGGGACGCAAGTCGTTTATCGGGAAGGTGTCGAGATCGTTTTGGTTCACACCCAGCGTGACACTGCCGGTGCGAATCCAGGGTGAATTGATCGAGATACCGATCCAGGTGCAAGCGTTGTCGCGTTGCGAGAACAGGCCATAGGCGCCTCGGATAACGGTGTTGTCGGTGGCCTTGTAGGCGAAGCCCATACGCGGCGCGAAGTTGTTGTTGTCGTTGTGCATCAACGCTCGGCTGATACCCGCCGGCGCCGGAATGAACGTGTCGCTGAATCCCGCGGGAGGTGGCCGGCTCGCCGGCGTCATGATGCGGCCTACGCCCGGCGAGATCTCGATGAAGTTCGAGATCGAGTCGTTCCGCGAGTAGGGCCGTCCCGCCCGCTCATAGCGCAGGCCGAAGTTGATCGTTAGCTTCGAGTTGACCTTCCAGTCGTCCTGAATCCACGGGAAGAATGAGAAGGAGCTGAAGTTCGGATCGAAAATGTCAACGCTGGCGTTAATGGTACGAGGCAGACCCATGATGGCGTCTGCCATTGCGAAACCGGTCAGATCGAAGTCCGAGGACGGGAAAGCGTTCGAGGCCGATCCTTTGGTCCACTGCCCGTTGAAAACATGCTGGCCGGCGGGACGGATGGCCTCCGGGAAGGTGTCCCGGTATTTGCGGACATCCATGCCCACGCGCAGGTTGTGGTTGCCCTTCGTAACGTAGTAGCGGCCACCCATCTCAAAGATCTCATTCTTCCAGCCGCGAGGACCTGAAATCCCTTGACCCCTCGTAACACCGCTGGGATTGCCCATGGTGCTCCAGATCGTGCCCAAGTCAATCGCCCGCCGGGCGTGCGAATTGCGGCCCTTTTTCGGCGTGTTGACGCGACACAAGTCGAATCCCCATAGTGGGGTTTCCCCCTCTGCCCCTTGGAGGCTCCCATGACCGGGTTCGTTCGCCGTCTCTTTCCCCTGCTGCTGCCGCCCTTGCTGTTGCTGATCGTCTCGTCGGCGACCTCGCCGCTCTTCGCGCAGGATTGGAAGGCCGGCGTCGCGAGGGCTCGCATCACGCCTGCCCGACCGTTGTGGATGGCAGGGTATGGTTCGCGCGAAAGGCCCTCCGAGGGAACCGCCCAGGAGCTGCATGCCAAGGCCCTGGCACTCAAGGACCAGAACGGCAAGCGGGTCGTGCTGGTGACGGCCGACATCCTTGGATTTCCGCAGGATTTAGCACGGAGGGTGACCCGGCAGGCCGAGCGGCTTTACGAGCTTCCGCGCGAGGCCATCATGCTCAACGCCTCCCACACGCACGCCGGGCCGGTCGTCGGGCGTAATTTGGCTGCAGCCTATCCGACCATGACCGACAAGCACTGGGCCGATGTCGACGATTACACTCGCGAACTCGAAGACCAGCTCGTGCGCTTGATCGGCAGGGCGGTCGAGCAATTGGCGCCGGCCCGGCTCAGGTTCGAGCGCACTCGCGCCGGTTTCGCGGTAAATCGGCGTCGAAAAACTCAGGCGGGCTATCGAGGTGGCGGCGATAACTGGGAAGGCCCGGTCGATCACGACGTGCCAGTCTTGCGCGTGGAAGATGCCGCGGGCGATTTGCGGGCCATTGTGTTCGGCTACGCCTGCCATAACACGGCCATTCGCGGCGATTTCTACGAGTTTCACGGCGGTTGGGCGGGTTCGGCGCAGAAGCGTCTCGAACAACAGCATCCCGGCGTCACCGCGCTCTTCGTGATGGGATGCGGCGCGGACGCTAACCCCTACCCGCGCGGCAACGACCTCCCCGACGTCCATGGCGACGCCTTGGCGGGCATGATCGAGCAGGCTTTGGAGCGGCCGGGTCGCCCGGTGCGGGGCGCGTTGCGAACGGCCTACGAGGAGTTTCCGCTGGCCTTCGCCGCCCCTCCCTCGCGCGAGAAACTCGAGGCGATGTTCGAGGGCGACAACCCGTATCACCGTTACCATGCGCGTGAGATGCTGAAGGTCCTCGACCAAAAGGGGCGCTTGCCGGCCGAGTATCCCTACCCGGCGCAGGTGTGGAAGCTGGGCGACGATCTGACGCTCGTTGCGCTCGCCGGCGAGGTGGTCGCGGACTATGCCTTGCGCTTGAAGCGCGAACTCGGCGCCGACAAGCTATGGGTCGCCGGCTACAGCAATGACGTGTTCGCCTACATCCCGTCGCGCCGCGTGCTGGAAGAAGGCGGCTACGAGGCGTCCGGTGCGATGATCTACTACCTGCAGCCCGGGCCGTTCACGCCGTCGGTCGAGGAAACGATCATCCGCAAAGTGCACGAACTGGTCAAGCGCACGCACTAGGCGCGATACTGCCTTGGAGAACACGCCGCCACGCAGAGCCGCGGGCGTTAGCCTGCGTTGATCTGCTCCAGAGCAGAGATGAGCACAGTGAGCAGCACGTAGTTTCGCCTTGCCATGTAGGGGCACGGCATGCCGTGCCCGCGGCCGGTTCGCAACGGAAGCAGCCAGGAAGAACGCAATGAACGAAGCAACCCTCACCCCCGTCAACTGGGGCATTCTCAGCACGGCGAAGATCGGCGTGCTGAAAGTCATCCCGGCGATGCTCAAGGGCAAGCTCTGCCGCATCGCCGCGATCGCCTCGCGCGACGCCGAGAAAGCCAAGTCCGTAGCTGCCGAACTGGGCATCCCCAAATCCTACGACTCCTACGACGAGTTGCTCGCCGACCCCGACATCGAAGCGATCTACAACCCGCTGCCCAACCACCTGCACGTGCCCTGGTCGGCCAAGGCGGCGCGTGCCGGCAAACACGTGTTGTGCGAGAAGCCCCTCGCCATCACCGCCGACGAAGCGCGCACGCTCATCGACGTCAGAGACGAGACCGGCGTCGTCATGCAAGAAGCATTCATGGTGCGCAGCCATCCGCAGTGGTTGCGTGCACGCGAGTGGGTCCGCGACGGACGCATCGGCGAACTGCGTGCGATCCAGGGGTTCTTCAGCTACACGAACCTCGACCCCAACAACATCCGAAACCAACTCGACATCGGGGGCGGCGGCATCTACGACATCGGCTGCTACCCGATCACGACGTCGCGCTTTCTCTTCGAAGCCGAGCCCACCCGCGTGGCCGCCGTGATCGACCGTGACCCCGTCATGAAGATCGACCGTCTCACCAGCGGCCCCCTCGATTTTCCGGGCGGCCAGGCCAGCTTCGTCTGCTCGACGCAGCTCGTGCCGTTCCAGCGCATGCAGATCTTCGGCACAAGCGGACGCATCGACATCGAGATCCCCTTCAATGCCCCGCCCGAGCGCCCCTGCCGCATCTTCCTCGACGACGGCAGCGCCGCCCCCTCGCCCGGCTCGGCCCGTGAAGAAGCCTTCGACGTCGTCGACCAATGCACGTTGCAGGGCGACCTATTCTCGCGCGCCATCCGCACCGGCGAGCCGCTCGAGTTCCCGCTCGAGGACGCGGTTCGCAACCTCGAAGTCATCGAAGCTCTCTTCCGCTCGGCCGAAAGCGGCCACTGGGAGGCAGTGCCATGGGCCTTCATGAGGAACATCCGTGCCTAACCCGGTCAAACTCGCCATCGTCGGCCTCGGCCGCATGGGCGTCGTGCATGCACGCCACGCGCAACAGCTCGCGGCGACCGGCGCCTGCGAGTTGGCCGCGCTCGTCGACAGTGATCGAGCACGCGCGCAGGCCCTGGCCGCCGAGTTCGCGAGCCAGGGCACGCGCGTTCAACCGTTCGGCAGCATCGACGAACTCATCGCCGCCGGCGCGACCACAGCCGCCGTCATCGCCACGCCCACCGACCAACACGGCCCCCACGCCGAAGCGTTGATCGCCGCCGGCCACCGCATCCTGCTCGAAAAGCCGATGACCGCATCGCTCGACTCCGACCGCGCCTTCGTCCGCAAGCTCAACGACACCGCCCCCGACGCCTTGATGCTGGCCTTCCAGCGGCGCTTCGACCCACCGCTCGTGCGCGCCAAGCAGCTCCTCGACGACGGCCTCATCGGACGCCCCTTCAAGCTCGTCTCCGTCCTCGAAGACTCCGCATCCGTGCCGCCCGGCTATCAGAGCGCGGGCCTGTTGCAAGACATGTCGGTGCACAACGTCGACGAGGTGCTGTGGCTCACTGGCCGAACGCCCACCGCGGCGTTGGCCACCGGCTCGCGCCTCTACAGCCATCGCCACTCCCCGGTCAACGAGGACTTTGACGACGGCTTTCTACAACTCTGGTTCGGTGCAGACATGACCGCCCAGATCCAAGTCAGCCGCAACCACGTCCCCGGCTACCGTGTCGAGACGTGGATCTTCAGCGAAGAGGGCAACATCCACGTCGGCCATTTCGAGCAGAAGGGTGAGGTCGTCGTCGAAGCGTACAGCCGCGACAAAAGACTGACGTGGGAGGTTTTCCCGTTGCCTGATTACGGGGGGCCGGACGATGGGCGCCCAGGCCGGGGGAGCGACCTCCCCGAGTTCGTCGGCCGTTTCGGCGACGCCTACCGCGACGAGCTGGCCTACTTCGTTGAGCAATGCCGCAATGACGAGCCGTTCGCCGTCAACCAGAACGACGGCCTGCGGGCAATGGAGGTCATCGACGCCGCTTTGCGATCACTGATGACGGGCGACAAGGCAAGCACCCTGGCCTCGCAGGGCTATTGAACAAGCAGGGCCATTGAACAATAGGAGAGCCGCATGACAACACCCAAAAGCCATACAGCTATCGCACGCAATCGCCGCCAGCTCCTATCCGCCGCCCCGAATCACGAATCACGAATCACGAATCACGGCTTGCTTGCCCCCAATCGCCGCGAGTTTCTGCTCGCCACCGCCGGCCTCGCCGCCTGCGGCCCCCCCGACCCCTCCTACCGCGAGCCCGAAGACCTGGTCGTGAACGTCACCTCGCGCGCCCAGTGGGGACGCCGCCGCGAGACCGTGCTCTACAACCTGCAGCTCGTGATGGGCGAGTATCCCAAGCACGAGAAGCCGCAGCTCGACGTCGAGGAGATCGAGAAGGAAACCTTCCCCACCTTCACGCGAACGAAGATCACCTATGTCGCCGAGGAGAACGACCGCGTCCCGGCCTACCTGCTCATGCCGAAGAATCTAGCAGGCCCCACCGGCGGCATGCTCTGCCTGCACCAGACGACGAAGATCGGCAAGGGCGAACCGGCGGGCCTCGGCGGCAAGCCCGACCTGCACTACGCCAAGGAACTGGCCGAGCGCGGCTACGTGGCCCTCGCCCCCGACTACCCCAACTTCGGCGACTACGTCTTCGACCCTTATGCCAACGGCTACGACAGCGCCACGATGAAAGGCATCTGGAACCACGCCCGAGCGGTCGACCTGTTGCAGTCGCTCCCCGAGGTAGACAAAGACCGCATCGGTTGCATCGGCCACTCCCTCGGCGGACACAACACACTCTACGTCGGCGCGTTCGACGAGCGCATTCGCGCGATGGTGACGAGCTGCGGCTTCAACTCCTTTTACAAGTACAAGGGCGGCGACCTCACCGGCTGGAGCCACAAGGGCTACATGCCGCGCATCGCCGAGCGCTACGCTAAAGACCCCTCACAGATGCCGTTCGACTTTACACACGTGTTGGCGGCGCAAGCGCCCCGGCCGGTCTTCATCAACGCGCCCATCGGTGATTCGAACTTCGAAGTCTCCGGCGTGCGTGACTGTGTCGACGCGGCCATGCCGATCTACGACGACATCTTCAGCGCCGCCGAGAAGCTGGTCGCCGTCTACCCCGATGCCGGCCACGAGTTCCCCCCGGCCATCCGCGAGCAGGCCTACGCGTTTCTCGACCGCTGGGTGGGCTCAGCGGATCGACGAGCCCCAGCGGGGCGACCCAGCTAAACAGCCCAAGGCGCTCCCCCGGCTTGCGCCGCGAGCTATTCTCAAACGCCCTGCCGGGGCTACCACCCGTATTCGGAGGAGCGGCCTGCCTCGTTTCCGGCGCAGCAAAGGTGGCAGCGGTGCTCTTGGCGACAGTCACCCATTCTTTGCCTACGAGAGATGGCGGTAGGCCGTTTGTCCCGTGGACACGCGAAAAAATGAGACACTCCCCGCAGCGAAGTGCAATGCTTCATGCGGCCGGAAAGTCGCTAGCGCTGCGACGGGCCCTGCCTTCCCAGCACCGAGTAGACGTCGACGACCTCGTCGCCGCGGCACACGAACATGCGGTCGAAGCAGTTGACGCTCATATCGAGGTTCGACAGCACCAACTGGAACTGATCGCCGAGCTTCGGCTCACGGTCCGCATGGTCCCACTCGAGCTTGCCGTACTCGGCTCCGGCCCGCTTCACGCGCAGGTCCGGGCGCCCGAGCACCATGTCGGTCGGCTGGGTCATCGACTTGTTGCCCGCGTCGATGGCCGCCTTTTTCGGGTAGTGCTTGCTGATCACGGTGGTCAGCACGGTGAGCGCGAGACCGAAGTCGTCGTATGTTTTGTCGCCGTCTTTGCTGCCGATGCGGCTGTAGTTGGAGTCCATGCAAGCGTAGGAACCGGCTTGCAACTCGGTCAAGCCGTCTTTGGCTTCGCTGTCGATGTTGTAGGAGCCGGTGCTGCCGCCGGTGACGATCTCGACCGGGATGCCGGCTTTGCGGCAGAGATGAACGGATTCCATCAGAATGCCGACTTCTTCCTCGGACACTTGCTTGCGCGCCGGCCAACCCTTCTCGTGCGACGCCGCGCCGGAGTAGCCCATTAGGCCGGCGAGATGAAGGTTTTTCGCCTTCATGATGCGTTGGCTCAGCTCGAGTCCTTCGCGGCCCGGTAGGACGCCTTGGCGACCGATGCCGATGTCATGATCGACGACCACGTTGAAGGTGATCTTCTCGGCCTCAGCGAGCTCTTGAAGCTGATCGACGATGGTCGGGTCTTCGACGGCGAACATGAAGGACGGGTCCTTCTTGGTGAGCGCGGTGATGCGGCTGAACTTGTTCGGACCGACCGGCTGGCAGGTCCACAGAACGCCGGGGAGACCGGCATCGATCATCAGCTCGCACTCGGAGATCGTCGCGCAACACAGGCCGATCGATCCCGACTCGATTTGCCGCTTGCCGATGTCGGCGCTGCGGTGCACCTTGACGTGGGCGCGCAGGTTCAGGCCAGTGCGCTTGCAGTGATCGCCCATGGTCTTGAGATTGCGCTCGAAGACCTCCTGGTCGAGCACGAGGTTGGGCGTGGGTAGGTCGTGTTTAGTCAGACCACGAAAATCGCGGCGCTTGACCTTGGCCTCCAACTCGGCATGCGAGTAATGCTTGCGCCCGGTTGCCGCGATCATCGGCGCCACCCCCGCACTTGATACCGCCATCGTCCGTGTTCCCGCCATCACGCCCCCTGTTGCCACTGTGGAAAGAAAAGATCTTCGTGAAACCATCGCACACCTCCGAGCTACGTCGCCCTGCCGTGGCGGAGTTGGCGTCCGTCCCGGCTAGGTTGATTGTAGAGGGGATTGGGCTGAGACGCAAAGGGGGTGCGACGCGCTAACAACGAAGCGGTCCAAGCCACCCAATCAAGCTGCCTGGGTTGACCAGAATCGGCCGGCGGTTCCACGCTTCGTCGAACGCCTCCAAAAAGGCGTGTGCAGGTGCTTGCGGGAGCTGAACAAAGACAATACAGATGTCGGATTCACGCGCCGCTACGCCAGCGGATTCAACGAACCGCCGATCTCGCGTCAGGATGACCTCGAACTCGTCTTCGGCATGCCGCACAAGCTCGCCGTTCGACAGCTCTTGCCATCCTCTTGCGGCGGAGGTCTCACAAGGGACGCCACGTGCCCCAAGCCATTCAGACAACGGGGCCGGGAGATTGTGGTCGAGAAGCCAGGGCCTGCTCGCTAGAGAGGACTTGGGAGGCAAGGTGAAGAACCTCGGGAACAGCCTCTGGAGGGAAACCTGGGTAATCGCGGGCGATCTCGTCGCCGGTCATTCCCTGGGACAGGCATTCGAGCACAAAGCTTACGCTGAGGCGCGTGCCACGAATGCGCGGCTGCCCGCCAAGCGTGTCGGCATCTTGTACGATCCAACTCACGTACAAATTGTAGCAAGGGTCACGATCGTCTTCGCGGGCGTTACGGTCCTTGGCGCCTTTGCGAGAAACGCCCTACGCTAACAGCTTGTCGACGACCATGCCGCCCACGTCTGTCAGCCGGAAGTCGCGGCCTTGGTGGCGATACGTGAGCCGCGTGTGGTCGATGCCCAGCAGATGCAGGATCGTCGCCTGCAAGTCGTGGACGTGGATGGGATCTTCGAGGATGTGGTAGCCGAGGTCGTCGGTGCGGCCGATCACTTGGCCCGGCTTCACGCCCGCACCGGCCAGCCATAGGCTGAAGGCAAAAGGATGGTGGTCACGGCCTTCGCGGCCGGGCGTGTTGCCGCGGCGGACCTCGTTCATTGGCGTGCGGCCGAACTCGCCGCCCCATACGACCAGCGTCTCGTCGAGCAGCCCGCTACGCTTGAGGTCGGCCATCAGCGCCGCGGTGGGGCGGTCGGTCATGTCGCAGTTCTTCTTGAGGTTCTTGTTGAGGTCGGTGTGGTCGTCCCAGTTGGAATGGTAGAGCTGCACGAATCGCACGCCGCGCTCGATCATCCGCCGCGCCAGTAGACAGTTGGCGCCGAAGGGCCGCGTGGTCTCATCGTCGAGACCGTACGCCTCGCGGGTGGCGGCAGGCTCCTGAGAGAAATCGACCAATTCAGGCACGGCCGACTGCATGCGAAACGCCATCTCGTAGGCGGCGATGCGCGAGGCGATCTCTTCGTCGTGCTGCGCGCCGTGGTGCAGGCGGTTGAGGTCGCGGACGGCATCGAGGCGCGCCCGCTGCGTCTCGTTGGTGACGCCGGCGGGGTTCGAGAGATGCAGCACCGCGTCGCCCTCGCTGCGGAAGGTGACGCCGCGATGGGTCGACGGCAGAAAGCCGTTCGACCATAGTGACGAGCCGCCCTCGATGCCCTTGCCGGACGACGACACCAGCACGATGAAGCCCGGCAGGTCTTTCGACTCGCTGCCGAGTCCGTAACTCAACCACGAGCCCATCGACGGACGGCCCAGCATCGGCGTGCCACAGTTCATCATCAACTGCGCCGGGTGGTGGTTGGCGACGTCGGTGTGCATCGAGCGGATGAGGCAGATGTCATCGACATAGCTTGCCGCGTGCGGTTGGTAGTCGGACACCGCGATACCGGAGTCGCCGTGCCGCGTGAACGTCCGCGGGCTGGCCATGATGTTCGCCGAGCTCTTGATCAGGATGTCGTTCAGGCCTTCGAGCAGCGACTCGGGCACAGGCCGGCCGTGCAACTCTTTCATCTTCGGCTTGGGGTCGAACAGGTCGAGCTGGCTCGGGGCGCCCGACATGAAGAGGTAGATGACGTTCTTGACCTTAGGTGGGAAGTGAGGGCCGAGGGAGGGGCCGGCGGCACGACCTTCGTCGGCCATCAATTGCCAGAGGGCGGCCATCCCGATTCCCGAAGCACACCGCTCCAGGAAGCCTCGCCGCGATTGCATACTGATCAACTCCCCTAGTGTCATCGAAACTCTTTGCGTCCTTAGCGGTCCTTCGCGTCTTTGCGAGAAACGCCCTTCACCCGCCCCAGAATAAATCATTCCCGTGTGATGAACTCGTCCAAATTCAACAACACGCTGCTTAAACCCACCCAGGCCGCGCCCTCGACGGGGTTCACGCCCTCCAATGGGAACGGCATCATCTCTTCGACCCGCTCGGGCGCGCGCTCGAGGATTTCGACCTGCCGGCGGTAGTAGCGCCCGAGCCTGTCTCGCTCATCGGCGGACGGCTTGCGGGCAAAGCACAGGCGGAAGCCATGCCTGATGCGGTCGTCGACACCGCCCCCCGCCTCGGTCACAACACGCACGGCCAACGCCTGGGCCGCCTCGAAGAAGACGGGATCGTTCAGCAGCGTCAGCGCTTGCAGTGGCGTGTTCGAGCGTTCACGGCGGGTGCAGGCCTGGTTCGGGTCGGGCAGATCGAAGGTGACCGACTGCGCGTAGAGCGACGTGCGCTGCAGCCAGGTATAGACGCCGCGGCGGTAACGGTCGCCGCCGGGGCTCTCCTCCCAGGGCGTCGAGTAACCGTAAGATGCCGCCTCCTTCGGCTGGGGAGGATACACGGCCGGGCCACCGACTGTCGTGTCGAGCAGACCGCTGACCGCCAGCGCCGCGTCGCGAACCAGTTCGGCGGAAAGTCGCACCCGCGCCTGGCGTGCCAGCAGCCGGTTGTCGGGGTCGCGCGTTTCGAGTTCGGGCCTTCCCTCTGACGAATGTCCCCGGGACGACTGGCGGTAGGTCGCCGACATTACGATGAGCTTGTGCATCGCCTTCATGCTCCAGCCGCGGGCGATGAACTCCCGCGCCACCCAATCGAGCAACGCGGGATGCGTGGACTTATCGCCCTGTTTGCCGAAGTCGTCGGAAGTGGCGACGAGGCCGCGTCCGAAGAACTCCTGCCACATACGGTTGACGGCGACCCGCGCGGTGAGCGGGTTTTCGGGCGAAACCAGCCAGCGCGCCAACGTCAGCCGGTCACGGGGAGCCTCCTTGGGTAGAGGGGGCAGGACCGCCGGGATACTGGGCTTGACCTCAATGCCGGGACTGCGGAAGTCGCCTCGCACGTGGATGTACGAAGTCCGAGGCTCGGGGCTCTCGACGAGAATCTGTGCGCGGGTCAGCTTGGGATACTGCTCCTTGAGAGCTTCGACCTTCTCGCTCAGTTCCTTGATCTTCAGCTCTTCGAAGCGCTCGGGGTTGATCTTGCTGCCGCGCCGCAGGAAGTAGTCGAACAGCCTGTCGGCTTGATCTTTGGCGCGCTTGGCCGGGTCGATCTTGACGATGCGCTGGCCTTCGAGCTGTCCCTCACCCCAGTTGCCGCCCCAGATCAGGCCGAGTACCTCCCAAGCACGGTCCCAGACGTGAATCTTCCCGGGGTCGGCGTCGGCAGTGAGGAGCTTGCGCTCCCACTCGGTTTGCAGCGGGGCTAGTTTGTCGCGCACCGGCGCCAACAGTTCTTCACGCTTGATCTCGTACTCGCGCCGCGCCGCCAGGTACGGACCGATCTCGCCCGGCAAGGGTGCGTCGATGTTGACTTCGTCGGCTGTGTTGAAGAAGGCGTAGATCTGGTAGAACTCCTTCTGGCTAACGGGGTCGTACTTGTGGTCGTGGCAGCGCGCGCATCCGACGGTGAGGCCGAGCCAGACGACCCCGGTGTTCGCGGCACGGTCGACGATCTGGTCGACGCGGAACTCTTCGAGGTCAGCGCCGCCCTCGCGGTTGCTGACCGTGTTGCGGTGGTAGCCGGTGGCGACTTGTTGCTCGACCTTCGCGCCGGGTAGCAGGTCGCCCGCCAGTTGTTCGATCGTGAACTCGTCGAACGGCATATCGCGGTTGAGCGCTTCGATGACCCAGTGCCGCCAGCGCCACGCCCACGGACGGAGTTGGTCGGTCTCATAGCCGTCGCTATCGGCGTAACGCGCCAGGTCGAGCCACGGCCGCGCCCACTTTTCGCCGTAGTGTTGGGAGTCGAGCAGATTGTCGACGAGTTGTTCGTAGGAGTGGGGGCTGGTGTCGGCGAGAAAGGCGTCCAGTTGGCGGGGCGTTGGGGGGAGGCCGGCGAGGTCGAGGCTCAATCGCCGCAGCAGCGTGGCTCGGCCGGCTTCGGGTGACGGCTTGATGTTTTCCTTTTCCAGCCGCGCCAGGATGAAGGCGTCGATTGGGTTCCGCACCCAGTCTGGGTTGCGCACGGTGGGGGGCGTCGGTCGTTTCGGCGGCACGAAAGACCAGTGCTTGTTTGCTTCATTGGGGGTGGGCTGAGTTGCGGCTTGTTTGGGCGCTTCGCCCGTCTGTGAATCTTGGCCCCACTCCGCGCCTTGATCGATCCATGCGCGCAGGAAACTGATGCCGAGGCCGTCGAGCTTGTCGCTGCCCATCGGCATCCGCCGTTGGGGCTCGAACCCCGCGACAAGGTGAATCAGGCGGCTACCCGCGCTGTCGCCCGGCTTGATGACAGCGCCCGAGTACCCACCCTTGAGAGCGTTGGCGCGGTTGTCGAGGCGCAAGCCGCTTTGCTGCGCGGCGGGGCCGTGGCAGCCGAGGCAGTTCTTTTCGAGGATTGGTTGGATGTCGGTTGAGAACTCGATGATCTTCTTGACCGGTGCGGGTAGGGAGGCGAGTTGCACCGGGGTGGGTTGTTGGGCGTGGAGTGCCCCGGCCAGCAAGACCAGGCTTGTGGCGACGCGCACGCAGAGGAGTCGCGTCGCGGGAGATCCCGGCGGTAATTCGGGCGCTGGGTGCTGCTGACTCAAGATGGCTATCCTGCCCACGGGTCGTAGGTGCCGAAATACCACAGATGGCCCTCCGGGTCACGGACCGCATAGCCGCGGCCACCGTAGTCCTCGTCGTGGATGTCGATGACGATCTTCGCGCCGGCGGCCACGGCCACGGCATAATGCGCGTCGGCATCGTCGACGACCACGTACGCGCTTTGCGTCACGATTCCGCCTGATTCGGCCGGTACCTTTACCAAGAGGCCGAACTCATCATCGAGCGCCGAGCCGAGCATCACCATGCCGTTGCCGAACTTCAGTTGGGCATGAGCGATCGTGCCGTCCGGGCCGGGGACGACCAAGCCGTTCTCGAAACCAAAGGCGCGGCACAGCCACTCGATGGCGGCGGGCGCATCCCGATAGCGCATCCCCGGGATGACGGTTGACGTTGTGTCTTTCGTGTGTCCGGCCATCTGTTTCCCCCCAAGGAGAGGATATCTGATCGGGCGGGGTTGTGGGAGGGTGTACTTGCCCAAGAGGTGTCAGGAAAGAGCACGGCTCAAACGCCCCTACGGGGGGCGTAAGGCAGTCCTTGGGGCTTGGGTGCGTAGAGAGGCCGCTGCGCGGTTGGGGTGCATCAACGTAGGCTAACGCCTGCAGCTCTGAGCGGCGGTTCGACCCTGCCGCGCCGAATTATTGGGGGCGCAGCTTGGGCCGCTTCCGCGCTTCTCTTGCTCCTCCTCCGTGGGTGGTACTCTGAGGCCGTCCGAGCCGTCGTCCGGACGGTGAGCACGTCCCTGGGAGAACGCCATGAAACACAACCGCCGACAGTTTCTTAGTTCCGCCGCATCCGCGGCCGCGCTTGCGACCGCCACACCGAGCCCGGCTGCCGGGGCCGGGCCAGCCGTCAACAACGGCAAGGTCGATTGGGACGCCGTGCGCAACGACTTCCCGTGGATTCACAACTCGCTGTGGCTTAGCGGCTGCGACTTCCATCCGCTGAGCGTCTATTCGCAGAAGATGGTCGACACCTACTACAAGTGGCGCGTCGGCGGACCCAAGGGCGGCGGCTCGCGCTTCAGCGGCGAGATGCAGCGCGAGACGAAGGAGATGTTCGGCAAGGCGATCAACGCCGGCCCCGACGAGATCGCCTTCATCCACAACACCACCGAGGGCGAAAACATCGTCATCGCCGGCATGGACCTGGTTCGGAAGAAGGGCAATGTCGTCCTCGACGACCTGCACTATCAAGCGTCGAAGTTCATCTATCACATGCTCGAGCGCGAGGGCGATATCGAGCTGCGCGTCGTGCGCAGCCACAAGGACGGTCACTGGCACACCGATCCCAAAGACATGGTGGCCGCCATCGACGACAACACGCTGCTCGTCTCGATGGCGCTTGTGTCGAACATCAACGGCTTCCTGCACGACGCCAAGGCTACCAGCGACGCCGCGCACGCCCACGGTGCGTACGTCTATGCCGACATCATCCAGGGTGCCGGCGCGATTCCGATCGACGTCAAAGCGCTGGGCATCGACTTCGCGGCAGCCGGGACGTACAAATGGCTGCAAGGCGACATGGGCTTCGGCTTCCTATACGTGAAGGATGACCTGCAGGGGACGGTGGTCAAGCGCACCCGCTACGGGACTCGCCAGTTCTCGAACCCCAACGGCGCGCAGGCGGATTCGAAGTTCGACCTGCGTCCGGGCGCGGTGATCTACGAGAGCAGCAGCACGCTGCCTTGGGTGCAGGGCATGATCGCCCACGCGGCGCTGAAGTACATCCATCAGGTCGGCATCGCTAATATTTACGCGCACAACAAGCGGCACGTCGATCGCTTGCAGCGAGAGATGCCCACGCTCGGCTATCCGGCGATCACGCCGCCCGGCAACCCGACATCGGTGGTCAGCTTCCTGACGCCGAACCAAGACGAGACCCGCGCCAAGCTCGACAAGGCGTTCGGGTACTTTGTGGTGGCCTTGAAGCGCTGGGAGTTCACGCACCCCTCAGGAGAGACGCACCTGATCAAAGGTGTGCGCATCGGCCCTTCGATTTACAACAACGACGCGGATTTGGATCGGTTCTTAAATGCGTTAGCGTGAGCCCTCTTGGCGAGCCGCCCGCCTGTGTTTCGCATCCAACCGAAGAGACTCGGAGAGGCAAGCGTGAGCTTGCGTTGAGGCGCTGCCGGCGCAGAAGTGCCCGTGTACGTCCGGCTGAAGCCGGGGGCATTTTTCTTGGGCCGCCTCAGGGCGATTCTTGGCCTACTTGGGGGTCGTTCGCGTCCCCTGTGAGTTGCGTGTGGGAACGACGTGTGATGCCCCTACGCTCCGCGCCGGATGTATCGGAGCCTCCGCCGTGACTAAGAGGCCGAGACCAAGGGGCCGCGGCGGCAGGTACCATAAGATGAACGGGGCCGCCGCGGTTGCCCGCGGCGCAGGTTCGGAGGCCCACCTTCATGCAGGCCGTCCGTCTTTGGCTAGGAGTGTTGTCGTTGTCATTCGTCCTGTCGGCGCAGGATGTGACACTGCTGCCTCCCGACGACCGCACGCACCCGGACGACGCGCTGTTTGCCGCGGTTTGGATGGGCCGTCCCCAGGAGGTTACGGCGTTGATCAACCGCGGTGCGGATGTGAACGCTCAACTGAGAGACGGTACAACGCCGCTCTCTATGGCGATTCACTACGAGGACCTGCGGGTGATGAGCGTCCTACTCGACCAAGGCGCCGACACCGAACTCGAGGACCGCGACGGGAAGACCGTTCTGCACGCCGCTGTTGAGAAGGCGCACTCCGTTGCCGTGGTGAGGCAGTTGCTGCGTCACGGGGCCGATGCCGGCGCGGTCTCGAGCGATGGGTCGACGCCGCTCATGCGCGCGGCCGGCCGTGGCCGACCTGGCGTGGTCAATCTCCTGCTCGCCGAGGACGCGGACCCGAATGCGCAACGCAGTGACGGCTGGACGGCCCTGATGATCGCGGTTGCTGGTAGTGATGCCAAGACCGTCGGAGCCTTGCTGGCGGGGCGCGCGGATGTAGCCTTGGAGGCTCGCGACGGGCAGACCGCACGGAGCTTGGCGGCGGCATCGCGGAATGCCGAGATCCAGCGGTTGCTGAACGACAAGGTCCGCAAGTCACCGTAGCTCTTAGGAGCGTCCAACGCGGGTCCTCCGTGCGCCGCTGCCCGGCCCGCCTAGCGACTCTGATACAAAGAACAGAGCATGCGAACCGTTCTCTGCGTTCTGTGTTGCGCCATCCTTCTCTGTGCGAATCTTGCCTGGGCCGGTGAGTCCGGTTGGCTGATTGACTTTGAGAAAGGCGGACTGAAGGGTTGGCACGTCCCCCTACCCGGCCATTGGGAACTGGCGGTTGAGAACGGCAATCACTTCCTCCGTCTTGCCAAGGCCGGGCCCGTCGGCGAGCCGCGGCGTCCGGTGAAGTTTGCCCTGTGGGAGCCCGGCTGCGTGAGTGATTTCGAGGTGACGGTCAAGGCGCGCCGCAAGGGCAAGAGCCTGCTGGTCGCCTTCGGCTTTCAAGACCGGCTTCACTTCTACTACGCGCACGTATCGCTCGACGACGGGGACTATCGCGTGCACAACGGCATTCTCAAGGTGGACGGGGGCGAGCGCTACCGCATCGGCGGCACCGGTGCGGAGCCCGCGCTGCCGACCACCGGCTGGCATACGGTGCGGGTTGTGCGCAAGAGCGGACCCGGTAGCATCGAAGTCTACATCGATGGCGAGGACCAGGCGCGCTTCCACGCCGTCGACAAATCGTTTGCCTACGGCTGGGTTGGCGTCGGTTCGTTCAACGAGACCGGTGACTTCGACGACTTTCTCCTGCGGGGGACGCCGAGTCGCGAATGTGATCCGTCGTCGATCAGCCCCCTCGATGGCGGCTAGTGTCAGTGGCTCCCCCATATCGCTTCAAGGTACTTCTCTAAAGGGCGTACACAACGCGCCGTCCCGATCCCCTCAAGGCTATGCAGGTTATGCAATCAACGATTGAGACACTGAATCCCGGCGCGGATGCCTCCGCCACGAAGGTTGTGCTGTTTGACTTCGACGGCACGATCTCTTTGATCCGCGCCGGCTGGGTCGACGTGATGGTGCCGATGATGATGGAGTCGTTGCTCGAGCTCAACAGCGGCGAGAGTGAAGACGAGTTGCTCGCCATTGTCGAGGAGTTTGTCGGCCGGCTTACCGGCCGGCAGACCATCTACCAGATGATCGAGTTCGTCGGCCACATCGAAAAGCGCGGCGGAACCCCGCTGGAGGCGGTCGAGTATAAGCACATCTACCTCGACCGCCTCTCGGAGAAGATCAAAGACCGTATCGCGGGGCTCGAGTCCGGCTCGATCTCCCCTGACGAGATGATCGTCCCCGGCGGCCGCCGCCTGCTCGAAGCTCTCAAGGAGCGCGGCTTGAAGATGTATCTCGCCAGTGGCACCGACCAGCAGTACATGCGCGCCGAGGCACGCTTGCTGGGTGTCGACGCCTATTTCGACGACGGCTGCTTCGGCGCTGTCGACGACTACAAATCGTTCTCGAAGAAGATCCTCATCGAACAGATCATCCGCGAAAGCGAGTTCGAAGGCTCGCAGTTCCTTGGCTTCGGCGACGGCTTCGTCGAGATCGAAAACGTCAAGGAAGTGGGCGGCTTGGCGGTTGGCGTTGCGACCGACGAGCCTGACTGCGTCGAGGTCGATCCCGTCAAGCGCAGCCGGCTCGCCTCGGTCGGCGCCGACTGGATCGTCCCCAACTTCAGCGCCCACGACGAGCTGATGCGGGTGCTGTTCCGGTAAAGGCAACCCGTAGCAACCAACGGTCGAGGCCCGGCTAGGACTCGTCCTTCTTGCGTCGCAGCCGATACCACGTCGTAAACTCGGTCTCTCCGACCTGCTCCGGCGGCTCAAAGTAGGTCTTGAAGGCCGGATGAGAGACGCGCAGAGACCGTACTTCGAAACTTGCAAACGACCGCTTTGGGGGAGTTTTCTCTTCGACGAAGTAGATCGTCGTATAGCGGTTGAGTTGCCGGTCACCCCAATACGACAGGAATTCGTGGATCGCTCTTCTGGGTAGGCCCGCGCGCTCGGCATGGTAGAGAATCGGTTCGCTGAGAGGGATGCCCGCCACAATGGGGTCTCCTTCCGTCACCAACGGTCGCAACCCGTCGAGCGCTTTGGGCAGATCGCTGAATAGTCCTCGCGGCGGCTGCCTGGTGTAGAGTTGCGCGGCGCCCATGGAGACCACCACAAGCGTCGCGGTCGCGAAGGTAAAGCGTCTCCAGCGCCACCGCAGCGAATCCGAGGCCCAATCGATCAACCCGGCGAGTCCCACGACCGCCAGCCCCGAGTAGACAGGCAGCAGGAAAATCAACACCCTCAGGAACGGCACGACCTGCTGCACAATCATGATCGGAGGCAGCGTGAGCAGGATGGCCAGGTGAAGCCGCCGTGCACACCTGCCCCGGCCCCCCGGTAACAGCGCCGAGGCGGCTAGGCCTACCAACAGCAATATCCTGATACCCAACGGAAACGTGCGGCTGGCGTAGTCCGCCAAGCCCACGGGTAGCTGCGGAAAATAGGTCGCCCAAATCGAAAATGGTAAAGGCCTGACAAACGGGTTCGCCACGATGTTTTGGATCGTGCAGCGCACCGCAGCCGGCGTGTAGAGAAGAATTGAAAGTGACGCCACCGCAGCCGAGGCAATCATCAGTTCGACAAACAGAGCCTTGCGCCGATTCGGCGAGACGGACAGAAGCATCCACATTGACACGACCGCGTAGCCATACAGCATCACGGGAATGGTGAAGAAGCCGAGTACGAACACCGCCACGAACAGTGCCCACACCGCGAGGTTGCGCTTCTCGCGGAGGCGCGTTGCCAACGTGAATCCCAGCAGAAACAGCAGCGTCAGCCAGGTGTATCCGCGCGCGTTGGTTGAATAGGCGATCAGCGGTTCCGATAGTGCCACCAGCCCGGCGGCGATAAGAGCGGCGCCATCGTCAAACAGCCGGCGCCAAAACCAGAACGACGCCGGCACCAGCAGCACCCCCGCCAGTAACGCGGGCAGCCGCAGGGCCGTGGGCGAGGCGTCGAATAACTGGTAGCTGAAGTGGACCAAAACGGACTGGAAGATGTGGTTGTTCGGCGTCGTGTAGTCGGAGATGATGTTGAGCACATCTCGCAAGCCGTGATAGTTGAATGTGTAGGACTCGTCGTAACGCATCGGTGCGTCGAGAGCCGCCACGCGCAGCGCCAGACCCACCAGGAAGAACAGGCCTAGGGCACCCAGTTTCCAGCGCTCACCGGGCGCGAGTAGATCCCGAATCTCGGCCGCGACTTCCGCGCAGTAGCCGCGAGCGTCGTCGATGAAGATCGACAGTACTTCCAGCAGGCGGTTTCTCTTCGCGTACGCCAGGCCGCCGAGGGCGAGCAAGACGATCGAAGCGGCGAGTGACATCCACCGCAACGCCCGAACCAGCGGCAGCCGTAGCGGCGTGGTGGAGTTGTCGTGATCGACGAGGACGATGCTTTGCTGGATCGCTTCATCCGAGGCAAAGAAAACTGCAAGCAGCCCGGCTGCCGCGACGGCGAGCGCTGCGAACCCAACGGCAAAAGTGCGTTCTGCGGCGGTACGGATCACGGCGCCGACCCGGCTACGGAGCAGCCGGCGTGAGGCTGGTCGGGGGTTCCGTTCAATGCGAGAGCCACGATTCGAGGGAACGGTCCAAAAGCAGACCTAACTCGCCGCCGTAGCGGCTTCCGCCTCCGCAACAAGATTCTTCACGAAAGCCAGCGACGACTCCACCAGCTCCCACGAGCCGGGCCAGAAGCACATGTCGATGGCCCAGTAATCGATATTGGGTACCGCCAGCAGTTTCGGCGCGACAGACTTGAAATCAACGTCGCCCGTACCGAAGGGATTGTGCGTACTGGTGTGGTTATCGTGGAGGCCGCCATCGGAGTCGATCAGATGGATCGCGCCGATTTTGCCCTCCAGGTTCGCCAGCAGTTCCTCGATCCCGCCGGGCAGAGTCTCCTTCGCCCCGTACTGACGCGAGCCAACCACGGCGCACATGTGCGCGTGGCTGGTGTCGTACATGACCGTGAAGTTCGGGTGCGCCACCTTGCCGTGCAACTCGACGATCTCCGACGGCCTGTTGAAGATGAAGCCCGGCTCGAACTCCCAGTGCAGGCCCACGCCGGCGTTCTGCGCCTTCTGTGCGGCCTCTTGAAAGACTTCGACGACGCGGCCTTTGGCGGACTCGTAGTCGTTGTCATTGGAGTACTTGCCCGGGTCCGCCACCGTGTCGACGCGGATGTCTCGAATCCCGACGTCGTTGCACAGCTCGAGGTTGCGGGCAAACTGGTCGAGGTACTTCTGTTTCATCCCCTCTTCGGTCGGATCGGTCGCGTATTGGTCGCACGCGTAGCCGGAGGTCTCAAGCCCCAGGTCATCGAGCATCTTTTTCACGCTCTGGCGCGATTCTTTCGTCGGATAGGCGGCGAGTGTTACGTGCTCTTGAATGCCACAGATCTCAATTGCTTCATAGCCGGCTTCGGCGAGCCGTTTCGCGGTCTTGTCAAAAGGGACCGGATCGGAAGCATAGGGCCCGAAAGCGAAGGCCCAGCTACCCAGAGAGACTTTCTTCATCAGGTCAACTCCCTGTTCATCAGATCAACACCCTGCGCCACTCTGCCGACCGGCCATGTCCGAGTCTCGGGACGGGGGTACCGCGACTGGGGGCCCTCAGTTGAGCGTCCGGATGCGCACGTTGCGGAACTGCACTTCCATCGGCGGGCCGCGGTGCAACTGCAACGCGATGATGCCTTCCGACGACATCTCGTCTTCGGTATCAGCCGTCACCAGACCGTTTAGGATGAGGGTGATCTTCTTGCCGTGGCAAATGATCTCGTAGGTGTTCCAGTCACCCTCACGAACGACCTTCTCACCCTTGTTGCGATAGCCGTCAACGATCACGCCCCGCCCGGTCTTCTCGCCGTACAGGCTGCCCCACCACTTTCCGAACGCGGCATCGGCTTGGTAACCGCGCACGACCCAGTTCGGCAGTGCCTCACTGCGGAACTGGACGCCGCTGTTCTCGTTGACCACCTTCATGTCGAGCCGCAGGATGAAGTCGGAGAAAGCCTCGTTGCTGATCAGAAAACTGTTCCCCGTCATCGTGCGGTTGTGACTCGAGCCGACGAGGATGCCGTCGCGAACGGACCAGAGGCCGGGTGCGCCGTCCCAGCCGTCGATGGTCTTGCCATCAAACAGAAGACGGTAGCCCTCCTTCTGTTCCTGCGCGGTCAGGGTGTTCAACGGCTCAGCGGCGAACGCAGGTACGGTCAACGCAACCGCTAGCAGCCCGTAGCAGAATCTAGATTGTAGGGGCACGGCATGCCGTGCCCGCCTGTTCGGCCTGCCGCAACATGTAGGGGCGTCGAACGGGCCTTGACAAGAAACCCAGCTTTCACCGTGGGTAGCTGGGGTCGTGCTCGCAAATGCTCTCATAATAAAGTTTTGAAGGTCGACGACTTGTTGTACCCCAGTCGGGCCGAGGGGTGCAAGGGGGGTGCGCGACATAAAAGTGCCGCTCATCCGGCCTGGGTGCGGGATTCCCAGTAGTCTTCGAAGCGGCCGCTGAGGCGGGCGCAGCGTAGCGCCAGGATGGCGTTCGCGCCGCGTACCGTCCAGAACATGCCCGAGCGCTTCAGACGTTGCGCCACTACCGTCTTGCATCCCGCCTCGATCACCCCTGAACCGATGAACAATCCCTGCTTGCGAAAGTGCGGATAGCGCATCCGCTCGGCGTTGTGTTCGAAGTACTCCGCTTCGCTCGCCAGTCGACGAGCCAGATCCGGCTGCGGGGCCACCACACCTCGTAGGGCCGCCACCAACTTCTTGATCTGACCCTGATCGAGTTGGCGGAGCCGTTGCTGGGTCCAGCGCCGCCGGCTGGGCTCGTCGTCGAGCCCCAGTTGCGCCGCCAACTCCCACAAGTGCTGGCGCGCATGATAGAGGTCCACGATTTCGATCGCGCCCGCGAAGTATTGATGCGAGAGGTTCCAGATCCAGGCGGCTCCGTCGCCGATTACCACCTTCTTGTTCGCCCGCCCCCAGCCGCGCTCCCACGCCTGCTGCCAGAGGCGTCGCCCAAACGCCTCGGCGCCCTCGATCGCTCCCGTATAGCTCGTCGACCCTTCCTCACGCACGGGTCGGTCGCCTGGCTTGCCCTCGGCTTGCGTGAACACACAGCCGAGCTTGACCTCCCGCGTGCGGGCGCGCTCGCGGTCCTTTTTGCCGGCTCGTCCCGCCGTCTCGGCCGCCACCATCGGCACCCCGGTGCCGTCCATCTCGATGTAGAGAACCGGAATGTCGGCCCCGGCCACCGCGGGCAGCGGCAGTTGCACCGCCCGTTGGATCTGTTGTTGTTCGCGGGCGGCGAGGTCGGCCCCGATCGCCTCGGCGCCGCGCTCGATGGCTTTGGTGGTAACGTCCAAACCGGCTAACACCCGCAGTTGCTCGCGACTGCTTTCAAACGACGACTCGCTGCCCACCAGCGCCATCATGCAGCGCACGCCGGGAGAGTAGTGCGTGTTGTCGACATCGAGTTCGCGGTCAAAGGGGAACTGTCCCTGATGGCACGCCGGGCAGAGGTAGTAGGGCCGTTCGATCGCGACCGCGCCGAGCACACTCACCACGGTCTTGGGCCGCCGACCGCGGTGACGGGTGCGACGGCCGCAGCGACAGGATGGCTCAGGCGCGGCGTCGGCGGGCGCCTCCAACAGTTGCTCGAGCAACTTCGCGCCGGCTCGGTGCAGTGCCGCACGGGTGGCCGTCTCCAGCGCTTCCAGGTCCCAGTGCTGCTGCTTGCGCCGGGCGGCGAAGATCAGAGTCAGCAACTGTTCGACTTCTTGGGCGACTTCTTGTTGGATCGCCGCGGCCGTTTTTTTTCCTGCGGCGTCACAGACGCTGCCGACTCGGACTCTTGCTCAACGGGCCGCAAGCGGCAGATCTTCTCGTTGACTTCGATGAGTTCTCGGCTTAGCTGCTGGAAGCGCCGAAAGGCGGTGATCTCCCGCTGAGTCTTACGGCGAGCCGCCGGGTCGGAGAGGCTCTGGGTGACGGTCTTGCCGCGGGATTTGTAGGTCAACCGCCAGTGCGGGCCATGGCCGGGATGACCGCGCTGACGACAGCGGCAGGTGGGTTTGCCGCAAGGGCCTTGAGTGGTGGTGACGGAGCCTTGGCGAAAATCACCCAAGGCAAGCATCTGCTGGAAGATCGCGTGGCGACGGTACTCCAAGGCGGGCAGGGAATCGGGCATGGGACACCTCCTTCTTATCCTAGCGTATTATATACGCTAGGACACCGCACCCCAGACCGTACCCCAACCACTTGGCACTTTCATGTCGCGCACCCGTGCAAGGGTAGTGTCTCAGTTTCAACTTCACCCGTTCCATGTACTTCCGGCGGCACCGTGTAGGGGTGGACCGCTGTGTCCACCCAACCGCCTTCAGGCGGTTTCCGCGCGAAGCGCGTTGTAGGCCGGCTGTTTACGGCCGGTTCGGCGGGTCGCAACTACGCTGGAAGGGCGTTTTGAACGTCCTTCCTCGGCCGGCTTCAGCCACGTCCCGGCCCCCATCCGGACCCCCAAAAAGTCGCGCGGTCATGCCCCCGGGATCCTCGGGGACTTCTGCTGAAACCCAAACGGAGACACTACCGGTGCAAGCGAAGGCATGTCCGAGGCTTTTCGGGAGCGGCGAACACCGCGTCGCGAAAAGGACCGTGACCGAAGTTTTGCCGGGTATCCGCCGATCAACCGGGGAGATCCGGATCCGCCTGCCACGCGGGACGGCGTCTGGAGCTTTCGTTGATGGGCTGTCGGTCTTGCTCCGAAATCCAAGAGAAAGCACTACGGGGTATGCTGTAGTTCCCACCCAAACCGGCGAGGGGCATGGCGATATCATTGAGTAAGAGTTGGTCCCCCAAGGAGGGGCGTGGATGAGCGATTACGATATGGTCGTGCTCGGTAGCGGGCCCGCCGGGCGCAAGGCGGCAATCTCGGCGGCCAAGCTGGGCAAGAAAACGGCGGTCGTCGAGCGCCACTTGAGCGTCGGCGGCGTCTCTGTGCATCGGGGCACGATTCCGAGCAAGACGCTGCGTGAGGCGGCCTCCTACCTCTCGGGCATCCGCCAACGTGAGTTGTATGGCTCGGCCTACCGCGTCAAAGAGAAAATCACAATCCACGATCTGACCTTCCGCACGCAACGCGTCATTGAAGCGGAAGTGAACGTCGTCCGCGACCAGTTGATCCGCAACTACATCGACATCCTACCGGGCCACGGCTGTTTTATGGATCCCCACCGGATTCTTGTGCAGTCCGACGGCGGCAACCGGGTGCTAAGCGGGGACAAGATCGTCTTGGCCGTGGGAACTACGCCGGCGCGTCCGGAGGGCATCGAGTTCGACGACCGCAAGATTATCGACAGTGACGGCTTGCTCAAATTGCAGGAGTTGCCACGAACGATGGCTTTCATCGGCTCCGGTATCGTGGGGTCCGAGTACGCTACGATTTTCCGCACTCTCGGCGTCCGGGTCACGTTGGTCGACGGCCGCGCCCGCCCGCTCGAGTTCGTGGATGACGAGATCGAAGACGCGCTCTACTACAACATGCGCGACCAGGGAATCACGCTGCGTTTCGGGGAGCGCGTTGAGTCCATCACGCGCACCGACGACGACCGAGTTCGCGTCGTGATGGAAAGCGGCAAAGAACTCAAGTGCGACTCGGCCATGTTTGCCGCCGGACGGCAGGGGGCATCCAAGGAACTAAACCTCGAAGGGATCGGCTTGGTGCCCGACAGCCGCGGACGCCTGAAGGTCGATGAGCACTACCGTACCGAGATCGAGCATATCTACGCGGTCGGCGACATCATCGGCTTCCCGAGCCTTGCCTCCACCTCAGCCGAGCAAGGACGCCTCGCCGCTATGCACGCTTTCGGCGTCAAAACCGAAAAGTCCTTCTCGCTCCTCCCGTTCGGCATCTACACCATCCCCGAGATCTCGATGATCGGCCCCACCGAGGAGAAGCTAACCGAGGACTCCTTGCCTTATGAGACCGGCCTGGCGCGCTTCCGCGAACTGTCGCGTTCCCACATCAGCGGCGGCGATGACGGCGTATTGAAGCTGCTGTTCCATCGCGAGACGCGGCAGCTTCTTGCCGTGCACATCCTGGGTGAAAGCGCCACGGAGCTGGTGCACATAGGGCAGGCCGTCATCGAGCACAACGGCACGATCGACTACTTCCGCGACGCTGTCTTCAACTACCCTACGCTCGCCGAAGCCTACAAGGTCGCGGCGCTCGACGGCTTGAACAAGCTGTAGCCACGGTGCCGAGATGCCTCCTGCCCGAGCCGGGCCGGCACGACCGCACGGCCCTCACCCACTCAAAGTGCGTAGCGCAGATCTCGGTTTTGAGATCTGGGGGCCTTCAGCCTTGGGGTTTTTGGGGACTACAAAGCAGGGCTACAGCGTCATCGCGTACGTGATGACATTACACTTCTCCTCGTCGGTGATCAGTTTCTCGAAGGCCGGCATGCCTCCGCCGCCCTTGTTGAGGTTATCGAGGAGGTTTGCGTAGGTGGCGTCCTTGCCGCTGGGCAGCTTTCCGTCTTTGATGCCTTGCAGCCCGGGGCCGATCTTCTTGTCTTTGTTGTCGGCGTTATGGCAGAGGACGCATTTCGTCTCGAACAGCGTCTTGCCTTCGTCGACCTTGCCCTTGCATTCCTCAGCGGAAGCGGCGCCGGCCAGCGACAACACGGACATCACAACAACAAGTACGTTCCAACGAAGCATGCTTGCCATCTCCTCTTGGGGGGTAGGACTTGGGACCATTTTAGCGCATTCCGCCATCCATGCGGAACCACGGATGAACACAGACAAACACAGATGAAGCCTCGTTACCGCGGGTCCGAGGCACAGCTCAGGCGCATCAGCACCTAGGAGCAGATGCTCACAGGTCCAAATCAAGCGCATCATCAACCCCTGAGCAGACCCTCATCCGGATCCATCTGTGTTCATCCGTGGTTCACACTAGAGCCGAGGGGCTGTCAATCTCCGGCCCCTTAGCCCCCCGGCCTGACGGCCATTGCCAAACCACACTCGGTGCCCCAAAATAAGCAGCAGTGCCGACCGGAATCTGCGAGGACGCTACGTTGCAGCCACTGGGCAACGAAGAGGCGCCGCCCATCCCGTTGTCGGAAGGCGCCCTGTGGCGCGTCGGACGCGCCGCGAAGAACGAGATCGTCGTCAAAGACCAGATGGTCTCACGGTCTCACGCGATGATTCAGAGGGCTTCCGAGGATGAGTATGTCCTCATCGATCTGGGCAGCCGCAACGGCGCCTACGTCAACGGTCAACGGGTCTGTGTACCGGTTCCGCTCAAGAACGGCGACCGCATCACTTTCGGACGGGAAGAGTTCCTTTTCCTTCATCTTCGTTCTGAGCAAGCTTCCTCGGTAGAGGAGGAGGAGAACGACACCCGCACCCGGTTGATGTACTCGATGCAGTGGATCACGGTGCTGGTCGTCGATATCCGGGATTTCACCGGGCTCTCGCGGCACCTCGACGAAGCGTTGCTTGCACAGACGGTGGGTACCTGGATCGGGAAGTCGGGCGCCATCTTGCAGCAATCCGGCAGCTGGAGCCAGAAATATATCGGCGACGCCATCATGGCTGTGTGGGTCCATGGGACCGGCACGCACGAGGCCAACCGGCCCTCGTTGGCGCTGGGGGCTTTGGCGGCAATCGTCGAGGTGACCGAAGGACTCCAGCAACAGTTCGAGCTGTCTGATCCGGTTCTCATCGGCGCAGGCATTAACACCGGCGTCGCATCCCTTGGCAACGTGGGAAGCGCAGCCGCGTCGGACTACACAGCCCTGGGAGACTGCGTGACGCGAGCTTTTCGGTTGGAGACGGCAACCAGACTCGTCGACGCCGACCTCTTGATCGGGCCGGAAACCTACTCGGAACTACAGCGGGCTTCGGCGAACTTGGAGTTGTTTGATACCCTAACCGTCGCGCTCAAGGGTTACGATCGGCCGGTGCATTGTCACGGCCTAACCTTCGACCAGCTACCCGCGCTGGTAGCGGGCATGAGCACGGTGAATGAGGGTGATACCGCAATCTGACAAGCCTGGCGCGGCCCAGGGATAGTGAAGCTCATGAGTTCCGACGACAAATTGCGGGTCAAGTTCTGGGGGGTACGAGGTTCCATCCCAACCCCGCGTGCGCGCAATCTGGGTTATGGCGGCAATACCACCTGCGTAGAGTTTCGTATTGGCAACCAAACACCCCTCATCATCGACGCCGGCTCGGGTATCGTTCCGCTCGGGGAGGCGCTGGACGAAGAGTTCGGCCCAGCCTCGTTCAGAGTGGACATTCTTTTCACCCACTTTCATTGGGACCACATCCAGGGCCTTCCCTTCTTGGCCGGCCTCTATCGCGAGCAGGGGCAGTGCGAGCTGTATTCGACGCTGCCCGCCGACGAGCTGCGGCACGTGCTCGAAGGGCAGATGGCGAGCCCGTACTTCCCGGCACAAGTTCCGACGCCACCTCGGGTTCGCTGCCACGAGGTTCCGGTTGACGGCTACCGAAACGCCCTGTTGACGGCGAAGCCCTTTCCGCTACGCCACCCCGACCCGACGTCCGGATATCGTATCGAGACCGCCCGGGGCGTGGTCGTGCATGCGAGCGATCATGAGCACGGAGACGCTGAATACGACCGCGTCCTCAGGGAAAATGCGGCAGGCGCGGACATTCTCATCTACGATGCTCAATACACGCTGGAGGAGTACGAGGCGCGCCGGGGATGGGGCCACGGCACCTGGGTGGAAGCAACTCACGTTGCGCGCGACGCGGGTGTCAAGCAACTCGTGCTGTTCCACCACGACCCAAGCCACGACGACGACTTCATCGACGGCCTTGTCGAGAAGGCCCGTGCCGAGTTCCCAAACACGATTGCCGCCCGCGAAGGCGAAAGCCTTGTGCTGTAGCCGGCAGACGTCTTCCAGTCGGAGCCGGGTGCTATTTTCGTTGGGCCCTTTCGGGGCGAAAGGCCGCGGATCTCAAAAGCGAGATCCGTGCTACGGACCTCTCGGTGCCGGCTGCATGAGTCTGGGTGGACCGGCCGGGAGAACAACAGAGCCGTTTGCAGTCGCCAGCGTGGTAGGCCCACCCCGGCATGCCGTCAGTTGCTGTCGCCAAACGGCACTTTTGAGCTCGGGTGGCCGCGGACGACTTCCAGTGGTCGGGAAGCTGCAAGACATACGCTGTCGGGACCGGCTCGGGATGACTCTCGTGGACCATCACCAGGCTCTTTCCCGACTCGAACCAACTCAATCCTTCCCAGTTGACGCCCCTGAGTTTTTCGCCGACGATCGCGTCGAGGTCGAGGCGTTCGCCAATCCTCTTACCCTTGCCCGAGAAGCGCTGGAGCCAGTGGTGTTCGTAGGTGGGGCGGTCGACGGAGTTCATCGACGAAAGCAGAGTAATGAAACCCCACGCGCCATCGGCCTGGCGATGCCAAACCAGATCGGGCGCACGGAAGCGTTGCGCACGGCGTCCGCGTCCCCGAGGAACCGGCACGTCGAGCATTACGAAGTTCGCGCCGCGCACCTGAATGCCGTTGTCGCCCGATGCGAGCAAGTGATTCTGCACGACCGGCTGCAGCGCCTGACGACCGACGCGAGACCGCAGTTGTTCCGGCACCTGGTAGTAGTCGGGGTAGCCGCCCTCCCACAAAACCGCCACGTGAGAGCCGTTGTTCCTTGCGGGCCGCACTGCTAGCCCTTCGAGGCCGCGCTTACCGAACTCGCTGAGCGGGGCGCCATAGTCGGCAATCATGCCGTTCTGCCCGAACAGGGCGCGCAGACGCTCCGACAACACGACCACGCGACCGTCGGACAGAACGTTGATCGCCTCCAGATCGGTTGCCATCGAGGCATGCGGAAGTGGCACGCGCGACAGGCGTTCGGGGGTGAGGCGAATCATAGGGCCTCGCTCCCCTGCCAGAGCGAACCGAAAATAGGCCCCGTTTTGCGAGTCGTCCACGATGAGAAGGTCATTGCCTAGACGCGTGATGCCCGAGGCTTCCCGAATGGGAATCGACTCGGCTCCGGCCGCGCCAATCAGCACGAGAGAGATACGGAGCGTTTGCAGCAGTTGGATTGGAACCTTCACTGACGCCCCCATTTTACAGGACGCTCGACGGAACGCCCCAGCACCCCACGCCGCGCGGGCGGCGTCTTGGCCGCGCAAAGCTTTGATTCGGCGATGAATGAGTGAGTGTCGACGCCAACGCTGGCCCGCGAAGGGCCTGAATGGGTCTGCTAGAATCGTCGATTCTCTCAGGAGAGCCCTGCCAGTGAAGACGGTGGAATGGATTCTTAGGATCGCCTTGTTCGGCGAGTTCTTGGGGCACGGGATCTTTGCTTTTCGGGCCTCTCCCCATTTTCAGCAGTTGATGGCCGGCGCTCTTGGCATTACTCCCGAGACGGCCGCTGCGATTCTGCCGCTGATCGGCGTCATCGATTTCGTCGTCGCTGCCCTGGCCCTAGCGAAACCAATCCGGATCGTGTTGCTCTACGCCTCGGTGTGGGGCTTGTTGACCGGACTGGCACGGCCCCTAGCCGGAACGGAGATCTGGGCCTTCGTCGAACGCTGGCCGAACTGGGGCGTGCCGCTTGCGCTGCTGTACGTACGCGGTTTCCCCCGGAAACGCAGAGACTGGTTTCGATAGCCGCTCTCACGCGCTCGCATTCGGCGGCCCGCTCCGCCGCTCAGAGCCGCGGGCGTAAGTCCGCGTTGAGATGCACCGAACGGAAATAGAGGTCGCGGTGCGGCGTTCGGCCGCGGGTCTGGCCCCCCGCGCAACGTCGTGATATGATTCCTCGCATGCGGGGCGCTGCGTTGTTTCTCGTTGTTCTTGTCGCTTGGTCCCTAACAGCCCCTGGGCAGCACTTGCCCTACGAGATGGTGGTGAACGCCGACCATCACGGACTTGCGCATCACGGCACGTTCGACCTGCACCCCGATGGGCCGATTACCTACGTGTGGAATACGTACCGTCAAAATCACGAGCGGATCTACACCACGCGCTTCGAGAACGCACGGCGCGCCCATGCACAGGAGCTGACCGCCGGCGTCGGCATCTACTACCAGCCAGTGTTCGTCGCGACCGACGCGCGATCCGGCTGGGCGTTCTGGCAAGTGGAGCGAAATGGGCAGTGGAGCATTATCGGCAGACGATTGGACGACGGCTTCTGGCAGCCGATTGAAACGATCAGCCCGCGTGGCCAAGCCGCGCTCTTGCCTTCTGCGACCGCCTATGACGGCAAGGTTGCCGTGGCTTGGGAAGACCACTCAAGTGAGCCGCAGCGCGTTCAAGTCCGCGTCTGGGACGAGGGGCGTTGGCAAGCGCCGACAACAGTGTCCGGCCCGCGCAAACCGGCCTACCGGCCAACGTTGGCTGCCACGGGGTTGGCCGCCACGGGTGACGGTGAGCTGTGGTCGTTTTGGGATCAGTACGAGGGATTGAACTACGCCGTCTACGGGAGACGCGTGGCTCCGGATCACGGGCCGATCGAGCGCCTCTCGCCGCCCGGCAAAAGCTGCCTCAAACCCACGGCCGTCTACGGCGCGGACGCCGGCTTGGTCGCCGCTTGGGTCGCGAACATCGACGTCATTGGTGGCGAGGGCGCCATCGACCAGTGGAACACGCTGCAAGGAGCGCGCCGGGAGAACGGCACGTGGACGGTCTTCGACACGGACGGTGCGGCGGACCTCGCAGACCTAAGCCATGGCCTGCTCTTTCCCATGGAGCCCAAGCCGGGGATCGTCACCGGGTATTCGGGCCGCCGCCGTCACCCGATGCTCGTCGAGGATGCGGGCCGAGTTTGGCTGCTGTGGGAACACAAGATGGTCATTCATCGCAGCACCGAACCGGGCGAGCTGTTCGGCATGCGATTCGACGGGAAGGAGTGGTCCAAGGCGCATCGCGTCCACTCCGGACTGATCCAGTACGAAGTACCCTCCAGCCGCCGTGCCATCGGTGGAGAGTTGACGATTCTCGGCCTCGATCGTCAACACAGCTATCGCACCTCGCGCGTCGAACTCGGAAAGGCGGCGCCCATCCGTGTGCCGTCGAGCGTCGCGGGCTGGAAGCCACAAGAGCTTCCACTGCGCGATTTCGGTCCGCGGCGTTCGGTCGAAATCGATGGCAAAACCCACCACCTGTACTGGGGTGATCTGCACGTTCACAGTGCACTTACCCAAGACGCCGAAGGCGAGCCCGACGAGTTACTGCACTATGCGCGCGACAAGGCCAAGATCGACGTCATGGTGATGCAGGAAAACGATGCATCGTCTTGGCTGGATGCCGGCGCTCAAGGTGCCTACCGAGGCGGCATGTTGCCGGAAGCGTGGTATCGCGTCGGCGTCTACCTTAGCCGCAAGTACACCGAGCCGGGTGGCTTCATCGCACTGCCGGGATGGGAATGGTCGCACCGGACCGACGACAAGCGCCCGAACCATCGAACCGTCATTTTTGCCGGCGATGACACGCCGCTGGTGCGCCACGCCGAGAACGAAGGCGACTTCGACGAACTCTGCGATCAAGTCGAAGCAGCTGGCGGCGTGATGAACACGCAGCACCCTCACTTTCAGCTCGTCCGGCGGCCGTGTGACGGGAATATCGAGGTCGCCTCCGGTTGGGAGGTCTTTATCAATCGGCCGGAGAAGATTCACCGCGACCTCTCGGCCGGTTTCAAGGTGGGTTTCGTTGCCACGAGCGACGGTCACCGCCGCGATCCGGGCACCGGCGGCGGCTTGACCGGGATCTACGCGCCGGAGCTGACGCCGCAAGCGATCGTCGATGCCCTCAAAGACCACCGCGTGTTCGCGACCAACGGCTCGCGCATCGAGATCGACGCGCGCGCCAACGGAATCTTCATGGGCCGCGATGTCGCGACCGGCGACGAGGTGGCACTCACGCTCGATGTGCGAACGCCGCGCCCGATCGTGCGTGTGGTGCTGGTCAAGGATGGTGACGAGATTCTGGTGGTGCAGGGGGAAGGTCGCAAGTCATTGCAGCAAGCCTACGTCGATCGACCCTCGGATGGTTTCCATTGGTATTACTGGCGGATCGAACAAGAAGGCGTCTCGCCCGACTACCCAGGCAATTTGAAGGTCGCGGAAGGCCATTTGGCGTGGTCGAGCCCGCACCGGGTTTACGTCAATGAGTAGCTAGCGGCTACTTTGTCGGGATCAGACCCTGCTCAGCCCAAAGATCCAACTGCTTGCGCAGGGTCTGAGCCAGTTTCGATTGGGGCCTGAGCCTGATCAGCGACTCGAACTCCCGCGCTGCCGCGTGGTAATCCTTCCGGTCGGCATAGATCATCCCAACGACGTGGTGTGTTTGAGGGAAGGCCGTTGGGTCGTCGCTCTTCTGCACGTATAGAGCCGACGCGAGTGCGTCATCGAGGCGGTCGAGGTAGAGAGATGAGATTGCGTGTGCAAAGCGCGCCTCCGTCGTATTCGGGTCAAGCTTGACTGCGTGCTCGGCGAGGGCTGCGACTTCCTTCCACCGAGATTGCGCCATCTCGATTCGGATCAACGGCAGGTATGGCGGCAGGTAGTCCTTGTCGCTTTCAACGGCTTTTCGAAGGGCTTTCCTGGCGGGTCCCGTTTCTTTTTTTCGTAGCTGGGTCACCCCGAGAAGATGCCAAGCCACCGCAAACTCAGGATGAGCCTCAACGGCTGCCTCGAGTTGCTTCACGACTCGGTCAAGGTCAGGCTTTTTCTTGTGAAGACCTTCCTGCGCTTCTTGATAGGCCTTCTTGGCCGCGGGCGGCGCATTGAGCGTCGTGACACTAACGAATCGGCCCAACTCTTTGTCAACCGGCTGAAGCACGATGATCCCTATATCCGGAGGGTCGAAGGCACTACGAAGCCCGAGAACCCGCGGCTGCGACTCGAAGCCGGAGAGCACGGCTCGGACATCGCAGCTACTCAGGTTGGTAAGTCCGTGCCGACTCCCAGCGCCTCGCACGGTGCTGGGCTCACGTGGCTGCGAAACTGTCGCGTCGATCATAGGAGGATTCGCATCGCCGCCGATCCGGAAAGAGAATCGGCCCCGCGAATCGGTCTTCGTCTCGATATGCCGCCGTCCCGTGCAATGTCGTTCGATCACAACGGGCTCGGGCGGCGGCGAACCGTCGGGCATTAATACGGTTCCGGTGATAGTGAAGGGATTGTCGGCGAGTATGGGCGCCGCCCCGGCCAGCAGAGCTGCGATCATCCACCGCCTTGGTTGGCGCATGCGTGGCTCCGGCTGCCTGGATTCGACGCGAAACTCATCGTGATCATATCACTGGGATCGGGCGTCCGATGGAACCGAAGGTAGCTGATACACCAGCCTCAAGTCCCTGTAATGAACCCGAGAAAGCGATAACACGACTAACCGAGAGGTGTCATCGGGGTCTTCGTCCTCGATGCTACAGTAGGGGTAGCATGCCAAAGACGGCTAAGCGCGCAAGCACTCCGAAAGCCAAGCTACGGTCGATTCGGGGGGATGTTAGCCAGGAGCCCGCACGGAGCCCACAGCCCGTGGATCGTCGCAAAGCGCCGGCCCTCGCCACCCAACTCACCGAAGACGAGGCTGACGTAATCATCTCCAAGCGGCGGGAAGAAGACGAGGAGTGGATACCTTGGGGAAAAGTGGAAGCCGAGCTCCACAAGGAATGACCGTGCAAGAGTCGACTCCCAGACGGCGAATGATTCAGTATGTGGATCACGAAGCTTGTGGCGTCCGCGCGCGAGGAGTTGAAGCGGCTATCAAAAGCCCGCAAGCAAGAAGCCGCCGAGATTATTCGAGACCTCGCCGAGGACCCATTCCCGCCTGACAGCAACGCGCTACGTGGTTTCCGAGACTACTATCGGGTTCCGTTCGGGGGACGCCGCTACCGAATCGTCTATCGCGTGCTCGAACAGAGCGGAATCGTACTCGTTACCCGCATTCGAAAACGAGCGGATGTATACGAGGGTCTATGATGCGGGGGGGGGGTGGAAGCCCTGTAGTGCGTTCCCGCGCCCCGCATCTTGCTTTATCGCCCGATAGAATCGGTTCGGTCGACCGATCGTCGTACCCTTGAACCCATGGAGCCCAAACACACCAACGCTCTCGTCGACGAGACGAGCCCATACCTCCTCCAGCACGCTCACAATCCTGTCAATTGGAACCCCTGGGGCGAAGAGGCGCTAGGGCGCTCTCGGGCAGAGAACAAGATCATCTTCCTGAGCATCGGGTACGCCGCTTGCCATTGGTGTCACGTCATGGAGCATGAGAGCTTCGAGGATGAGGAAGTGGCCGAGGTCCTTAATCGCGACTTCATCTCCATCAAGGTCGACCGCGAGGAGCGTCCTGATCTCGACGAGATCTACATGAGCGCCACTATGCTTTATTCGGGCGGACATGGCGGCTGGCCCATGAGCGTCTTCCTCTCGCCGGATCTGAAACCCATCTTCGCCGGCACCTACTTCCCCAAGCAGGACGCCTACGGGCGGCCGGGCTTCAGTACTCTGCTGGGCCACATCCAGAAGATTTGGATGGAAAAGGGTGAAGCACTGGCCGGCGACGCGGAAAAGGTTGTCGACGCGGTCCGGCAGATGCACGTAAGCACGGAGTCGAGCGAGGTCCCGTCGCGCGAGGCGGTGACCAACAGCGCGGACCAGATACTAGCCGCCTATGACCATCAGTTAGGCGGCGTGTCGGGTGGTGGCACGAACAAGTTCCCGCCGAGCCAGTCGATGGACCTGCTGCTGCGCGAGTACGCACGCACGCGCCACCGCGCCTACCTAAGCGACACCGAGCTGACGCTCGAGCAGATGGGCAACGGCGGCATCTACGACCAACTCGGCGGCGGCATCGCCCGCTACTCGACCGACCTGCGCTGGCTCGTGCCGCACTTCGAGAAGATGCTATACGACCAGGGGCTGGTCAGCTCGATCTATCTCGACGGGATGCAGGCGACCGAGCGGGTCGGGTTGAAGAAGTTATGCGAAGCGAAGGCCCGGGGCATCTTCGAGTACGTGCTGCGCGACCTGTGCAGTCCGGATGGCGCGTTCTATTCGAGCGAAGACGCCGACAGCGAGGGCCTCGAGGGTAAGTTCTTCCTCTGGACTCTGGATGAAATCAAACAGGTCCTGGGCCAAGAGGCCGGCCACTTGTTCGCGTCTCACTATGGCCTGACGGAGGTGGGCAACTGGAACCACCCGGGCGACGAGCATGTGCCGCGCGGCCCGAAGAACATCCTTCACGTGAGCCGTCCAGTCGACGTGATCGCGAAGCTCGAGAAGCTCGATGCCGAAGAGGTCGAGAAGACGATCGCCGACGGCCGGGGCAAGCTCTTCGAGGTGCGCGAGAAACGAATCCGCCCCGGACTCGATGACAAGATCCTCGCCGGCTGGAACGGGCTCATGATCACGGCGCTCGCCAAGGGTGCGGCAGTGGTGGACGAAGCGAGCTACGGCGAGGCGGCGGCGAAAGCTGCGGACTTCATCTTGCGAGAGATGCGCGAGGACGGCCGCTTGCTCGCCACCTACGGCAAGGGTCGCGCCCGCCTCAAAGCCTACCTCACCGATTACGCCTTCCTGGTCGAAGGCCTGCTGGGTCTCTATGAGTGGAGCGGCGAAGTACGTTGGCTTGACGAGGCCGAGCAACTGACCGAGACCGCCATCGAGTTCTACTGGGACGACGCGAGCGGCGGGTTCTTCTTCACCGGTTCCGATCACGAGACATTGTTGGTGCGAAGCAAGACGGCCAACGACGGCGCGATCCCGTCGGGCAACTCGGTGATGCTGATGAACCTGCAGCGGCTCGCCATCCTGCTCGACCGCGTCGACCTGCGCGAGAAGGCGAAGACGATCATCGAGCTGTTCGCCGCCGGTCTCACGCGATCCCCATTCCAGCACGAGCGTTTCCTGTGCGGTATCGAGGCCTGGCATGAAGGCTTCGAGGAGATTGCCATTGTCGGTGCCGCTGGTGCGCCCGAAACGCAGGCGCTGCTCCGTACTGTCTACCGCTCCTACCTACCCAACAAAGTCGTCTCCCGTCTCGATCCGGCGGACCAGACGACTCCCAAACGCATCCCGCTGCTTGCGCAAAAGACAATGATCGACGACAAGCCCACCGCCTACGTCTGCCGCGACTTCGCGTGCAAGCAACCAACGACCACGCCGAGCGAGTTGGCCACGCAGCTACATGCGAGAGTGAGTCCCACGGAAACGTAGGGCACCTCATCAGTATCGGTCTGGTGCCGTGATCGGCTGTTCAGCGACGAGAAACCCGAGTCGTAGGGGTGGCGTTGCGTCGCATGCGGAGCCTGCCCATACTAAGGATGTCGACTGCGGGGGAGTGATGCACACTGCACGATCACGCCAGCATTACCTACGAGCGCGAATGCTGGTTTCCGCGCTGTGCTGTCTCGCGACCCTCCCACTCGCGACCGCGCAACAAGCCGCTTCGCCTGGCGTGGAAAACGGCGAGCGGCACGCCCGGCAGATGGCCCAGGGCTTGGCGCTCTTCAAGAGCGACGTGCGACCGCTTCTCGTCGAGCGCTGCCTGCCCTGCCACGGTGGTGGACAGGTGCTGGGCAGCTTCGACCTATCCAGCCGCGACTCGCTGACCAAGAGCGGAAAGCTCGGCGAGACGACCGCCTCGAGTCGGCTGCTGAGGCTCGTCCGGCACGAGCAAGAACCGCACATGCCGTTCCAGCAGCCGAAACTGCCCGAGCAGGCGATCAACAACATCGCCCGCTGGATCGAACTGGGCGCGCCGTACGACAAACCCCTGGCCGACAAACCGCTGCTCGACAAGCCCGCCGGCGACCAACCGGCGGAAGTGACCGATGCGGATCGCCAGTTCTGGTCGTTCCGTCCGCTGGCTAGAAGCACTCCACCGACCGCCGGCGATCCGACCTGGTCTCGAACAAGGATCGACCGCTTCATTTTGAACAAGCTCGACGCAAAAAGACTCACGCCGAATCCTGAGGCCGATGGCCGGATCTTGATTCGCCGAGCCTATCTGGATCTGCTGGGCCTACCTCCGGAACCCGAGGAGGTTAGCCGATTCGTCAACGATCCATCGCCCGACGCTTACGAGAATCTCGTCGATCGCTTACTTGCATCGCAACACTTCGGCGAGCGCTGGGCTCGGCATTGGATGGACGTCGCCCGCTTTGCCGAAAGCTACGGCTTCGAACGCGACTTCGACCGGCCCTACGCCTATCACTACCGGGACTTTCTCATCAAGGCCTTCAACAGCGACATGCCCTATGACCGATTCGTGCGCTGGCAATTGGCGGGCGACGAGCTGGCGCCCGAGAATCCGTTGGCTTTGATGGCGACTGGATTTCTGGGCGCGGGCGCCTTTCCGACCGAGATCACCGAGCACGAATTCGAAACCGTCCGGTACGACGAGTTGGACGACATGGTCGGCACCATCGGCACGGCGATGCTGGGCCTGACGATCGGCTGTGCGCGTTGCCATGACCACAAATACGATCCCATCCCGACGCGCGACTACTATCGGTTGGCCTCCACCTTCGGGCACACGATTCGCACGGAGATCGACTACGACCCGGACCCGGAGGCCTCCCGTGCATCCATGGCGAAGTGGGAGGGTGAGCACCGCGAGTTAGTCGCTGCTCGAAGCTCGTACGAGCAACGGCAACTGGCTGAACCGTTTGCGGAGTGGTTGGACGGCGGGGCGGAGCAGCCGCCGGAAGACCCCTGGCAGGTCTTGCACTTCACCGAGCTCGAATCGAAAGAAGGCGCGGCCCTCGAGAAGCTCGAAGACGGTTCGATCCTGGCGAGCGGTGAGAACCCCGACCTCGATCACTACACCTTCACGGTGGACATCCACACGCGGGACATCCGCGCGCTTCGGCTCGAGGCGCTCACGCACCCATCGTTTCCGCACGCAGGGCCCGGGCGGTCGCGTAGCGGCAGGTTTCGCCTGTCGAGCCTGCGGGCTACTGCGCAACCACTCACCGATCCGGACGGCGAACCCGTCAAGCTGGAGTTCTCCTCTACATGGACCACCGACCCTCCCGATCCGGATACGGCACCGCCGCCGGCGGCGTACGGCACGAACATCGCCGACCGAGGGTGGAACCCGAGCCCAAAGTTGACCGGGCACGATCAGGCCGCCGCCTTCGAGGCGTCCGAACCGTTCGGGTTCGAGGGGGGCACGAGATTGACGATCAAGCTGTCTTTCGGCAGGCACATCCAGTACAGCTTGGGGCGGCCACGGTTGTCGATCTCGCACGCGCCACGGCCACCGTTGGATGTCGGCGCGGGCGTCCCGCAGCCGGTGGTCGAGGGCTTGGGCGTACTCGGACGTGCCGAGAGCCCGGGCAGCCTCTCTCAGGGTCAGCGAGCGGCTCTGCTACGTTGGCATGCGCAGTCCGACGCCCGTTGGCGAGAGTTGGACGACGCCGTACAGTCGCACCTCTTCGCAAGGCCGCTCCCGACGAAGACCAAGATCCAGGTGACGTCGGAGGGGTTCCCGATTCCTCGTCACAATTCGAACGGCAACGGCTACCCGCATTTCTACGAACAGACATACTTCCTCAAGCGCGGGGACGTGAGCCAAAAAGAAGAGCCGGTGAATCCGGATTTCTTGAGAGTGCTGATGCCCGACGGCGATGACGCGAGGCGTTGGCTCGCTTCCCCGCCCCAGGGATGGGAGCGCACCAGTTTCCGCAGGGCGTCCTTGGCCGAGTGGATAACCGATGTCGACAGCGGGGCGGGGGCGTTGCTGGCCCGCGTCATCGTAAACCGGCTTTGGCATCACCATTTCGGCCGTGGGATCGTAGCGACACCCAGTGACTTCGGACGACAGGGCGACCGGCCGTCCCACCCTGAGTTGCTCGATTGGCTGGCGCAGGATCTCATCGACCACGGCTGGCAGCTCAAGCGCCTGCACAAACTGATCATGACCAGCGCGGTGTACCGGCAGAGTGCCGCCCACGATTCAGCGAAGGCCGCGGTGGACGTGAACAACGTCTACCACTGGCGCTGGGCCCCGCGCCGCCTCGAAGCCGAAGCGATACGCGACTCACTGCTGACGGTCTCGGGATTGCTCGATCGCACCATGTACGGACCGGGGTCCCTCCGTGCCGACATGCGCCGCCGCAGCGTCTACTTTTTCATCAAGCGCGCCGATCTGGTTCCGCAGATGATGCTGTTTGACTGGCCGGAGCAGCTCATCGGCATCGGACGCCGGCCATCGACCACGGTCGCGCCGCAGGCTTTGATGTTTCTCAACAGCCCGCAAGCCCGAAGCTACGCGGAGGGTCTTGCCAAGAGGTTGGACGGGCTGGAAGGGCCCGCCGTGATTCGCCAGGTGTACCAGATCGCATATGGAAGGGCGCCCGAGGCAAATGAGCTTGTGGCCGCGGAGGAGTTTCTTGCTCGCCAGCGTCAATCCTACGCGAATGAAGGCCAGGCGGATGCCTCGGCTTTAGCCCTCACGGCACTCAGAGAAATCCGCTGCTGTAGTTGCCTACATTCGCTCGCGCCAGAGCAGCTATGTTCCTCGTACCGACAGCCCGAACGGAGCCCACCGCACCAGCCCGGCGGCGCTCTTCGCCCCGGAGGGGCCGAGAGATTGTACTACTGCCAGGCACTGATGAGTTTGAGCGAGTTCCTCTACATCCGATAGAGATGCGCCTCACGGCACTCGGAGAAATCCGCTGCTGTAGTTGCCTACATTCGCTCGCGCCAGAGCAGCTATGTTCCTCGTACCGACAGCCCGAACGGAGCCCACCGCACCAGCCCGGCGGCGCTCTTCGCCCCGGAGGGGCCGAGAGATAATAGCCCACGGCTTCAGCCGTGGGTCAGCAGCAATCATTCCTTGAAGCCCTGAAAGGGGCGACACAGCTTTCCACTACAACCTCTGACACAGATTTAGGATCCAGCCGGCGCGGAACAAGGGAAGACAGAAACCGCTTGTGTCGCCCTTCCAGGGCTCGTCGTGTTTGGTCGTTGTTTCCTGAAGCCATGGGCTATCATGTCTGGCCCCTCCGGGGCCGAAATCGGCGCGGGTCTACACCTGTTCGGCTACCTCGAGGCGAGGGAACGAATCTTCGCGTCAAGTTGTGCTGCCACTCGACGCCTGCCCCGGTTAGCGCTACGATGAATCAGGGCTCGGACTCGCTCCCTCACCGGTCATGACACGCATAACCGTAGCCCAAGCTAGGGCACATCTCTCACGCTACCTCGCTCGTGTCGCCGAGGGCGAAACCTTTGTGATTTGCCGCGGCGATGAACCGGTCGCGGAACTGCGCCCCACGACTCGGCAGCGGAAGGAGCCACGGCCGCTCGGGCTGGCGAAGGGACAGGTACACCTTCCCGACTCGTTCTTCGATCCGCTGCCCGATGATCTGGTCAGCCGCTTCGAAGGCGAAGGTGAGTGAGGGTTGTGCCGGAATCCGATATGCTCCTCAAGACCGCTAAACGAGCGTCTTATGCCACAATAATCCTGACGTGAAACCGTCCCGCAACCGGCCTTTGACTCCCGCGCTCTCCCGGCGCGCCCTGCTCCAGCGGTCCGGGATGGGCCTGGGGATGCTCGGTTTGACGAGCCTTCTTCACGACAAGGGCCTCGTCGCCGCCACCCAAGCCCCCGACCGTGCGCTAAACCCGATGGCGCCGCGGGAGTCGCATTTCGCTTCCAAGGCGAAGAGCGTCATTTGGCTGTTCATCAACGGCGGGCCCAGCCACATCGACACCTGGTACCACCGGCCCGCGCTCGCCAAGTACCACGGTAAGGAACTCGAAGGGTTCGACAAGTTCACCGGCTTCTTCTCGAAAGAGGTCGGCTCGTTGATGAAGACCCCGTTCGAGTTCACCCCGCGCGGTGAGAGCGGCAAGATGGTCTCGGAAATCTTCCCGCACCTGGGTGAGCACGTCGACCGGATGGCCTTCATCCACTCGGGCCATTCCGATTCGAATAACCACTCACCGGCGCTGTTCACGATCAACAGCGGACAGATGCGTATGGGCTATCCCTGTCTCGGGTCGTGGGTGGCGTATGGACTCGGAAGCGAGAGCAGCAACCTGCCGGGTTTTGTCGTCATGTCGGACCCCAAGAACCGCGGGCTTCCCAAAGGCAGTGCCGCCAACTGGAGCGCGGGCTTCCTTCCGGGTGTGTACCAAGGGACCTGGCTACGTCCCACGGGCGACCCGATCGAGAACCTCAAGCGCCCCGGCGCGCTCAACGACGAACGGCAGCGCGCGCAGCTCGACCTGATGGCACGGCTCGGCGCGCAAGACCTCGAGCGGAACCCCCACGAAGCCGAGCTGGCCGCCCGTATCGAGAGTTTCGAGCTGGCGTACCGCATGCAGATGGCCGCGCCGGAAGCATTGGATGTCGAACGCGAGCCGCCCCACATCCAGCAGATGTACGGACTGCGCGAGAAGCATTGCGGCCACATGGCACGGCAATGTCTGATGGCGCGGCGGCTTGTCGAGCGTGGCGTGCGCTTTGTACAGATCTACTCAGGCGGCATGGAGAACGCGCGCTCGTGGGACGGCCACCACGACATTCACGGCAACCACACGCAGTTCGCCGGCGAAACCGATCAGCCGATGGCGGCGCTGTTGACCGATCTGGAACAACGGGGCTTGCTCGATGAGACGCTGGTCATTTGGGGTGGTGAGTTCGGCCGGTTGCCGCTATCCCAAATCGGTGGGTCCAAGCCCGGGCGCGACCACAACCCTCACTGCTTCACCACCTGGATGGCCGGCGGTGGGATCAAGGGCGGCGTCTCCTACGGCGAGTCCGACGAGTTGGGCCACAAGGCGACGGTCAACAAGGTCTCGGTGAACGATTTTCACGCGACGATCCTCCATCTGCTGGGGATGGACCACGAGCGCCTTACCTACAAGTACAACGGCCGGCGCTTTCGATTGACGGACGTTGCGGGCAGGGTTCTCGACGACGTCGTGGCGTAGGAGGCCGAGCTCTCGCAGGAGAAGATCCCCTGAGAGGTCGCGCCCTCTAACCGAATGCTTGGCCTCGGTGTGGCGTAAGCCTCCAGGCTTGCCGAGTCTCGATTCTTCGGGACTCAGGATGGCAAGTAACCGAGCAGTCGCTAGTGGACCTGAGAACCGACGAATCGGTTCTCGGCAAGGCTAGCGCCTTACGCCACACGAGCCCCGGCCACCGTAATCACTACACTGAGGTGGGTCGTCCGCGGGAACTGCGGACCTTGGTGACAGGTCCGCGAATTCTGTGCGCGAGGAGGAACCAGACGTTTGCAACGAACTCGCCTGCTGACCGTCAACCTGCTGGCCGGAGCAGCAACCATCGTCGCCATCGCGGGATTCCAGGCGTGGCGGTCATCCGCCGATACGGCCGAACTGGGCCTGCCGGTCCTGGGACAAGTACCGGCCTTTTCGCTGACCGAGCGGAGCGGTGAGATCGTCGAGGCCGTCGACCTTCAGGGCAAAGTCTGGGTCGTCGACTTCATCTTCACCCACTGCGCCGGACCGTGCCCGATCATGAGCTCGCGCATGGCTAGGCTGCAGAAGCTCCTGCAAGGGTCGTCCGACATCCGCCTGGTATCAGTGAGCGTCGACCCGGAACGCGACAGCCCCGAGGTGCTTTCGGAATACGCCGGCCGCTTCGGGGCAGACGACGAGACGTGGCTGTTTCTGACCGGCGAAAAATCCTCGATCTATCGTCTGATCAAGAAGGGCTTCATGCTGGCGGTCGACCAGGGCTTCGACATTCAGGACGAGGGGCCGGGCATCATCACACACAGCGTGCGGTTCGTGCTGGTCGATCAGCAAGGCCGGATCCGAGCGTACTACGACGGCACTGAGACGGAGACGCCGGCCCAGGTTTACTCGGATATCCAGACCCTGCTGGCGGAACAGACGTAGTGCGGTGCTAACACTTCGTCACGGCTGATTCGCGTCAAGGACAACGTTCAGATCTTCCGGCCGCACAGATGCCCTTCCATGATGGCGTGTTGCAGCGTGCGCGGCGCGAAAGCATCGCCAACCACCCTGCAACTGGCCTTCCCGTTGAGTTGGTGCGAAATGGGGTCCCAGGCGGCGCCTCCGTAGGCATAAACGAATGCGTCGAATCCTTCAAGCCTCCCCGTCTCACCCGACCAAGCGTTCTGGGTCAGCAGGAACCCGTCCGTGGCATTTCGCATCTCTTCAATCAGCGGGATGGTGCGCTCCGGATCGCGCATGCAGTTGACCCCGACGATGTCCGCGCCGGCGTCTCGCAGCCGGCGGGCACACTCGGCCGCCGCAACGCCATCATCGGCCTTGTCGCTGCCGCGGAACGCCACGGTGATCATCGCTGGAACGCTCGTCTTAGTCTTGATTCGCTCCAAGCACAGCAGGGCTTCGCCAAAGTGCCAAAAGGTCTCGCCGATAAAGAAGTCCACGCCCTCTTGAGCTTCGATCTGCTCGTCGAACATGCCCGCCACGTGTCGTTGAGAATCGGGACTATCGCGTGCCCACTTCCAGGTTGCACTCAAGTCCCCCGCAACCAGAATGTCTTAGCCGGGCGGCCTCTCTCGCGATCCGCGCTGCCGCTTGGTTGATCTCGAAGGTTCGATCCGCCTCCCCGACCGTGGCGAGTTTGTCGCGACTCCCATAGAAGGCCATGACTTGCAACACCTCCGCACCCGCTTGCACAAATTCTCGATGCAACTGGAGAATGGCGTCCGGGTGCGTCACGGCCAACTCAGGCGTGAACGCACCCGCGATCACGTAGCCTCGCCGCTCCAGTTCCACGACGTACCCTCCGTCGCCGAGCACGACACACTCGCCGAGACGTTCCAAGATTCCCTTGCCCATTGTTGTCTCTCCTCTGATGGGGCTAGCACACTAAAGTCCAGCAGATTATAGGCCGTCTATCAGGTCCAAGGGCCTGAAACTGAATCAGTAACAACCGTTCTTACCCGGGCTCACGCCCCAGGCCAGAATTACCCCGACCAAGGCCGGGGCACCATGCTTCGCGGATGGGATGATGTTTGGCGTCCAGCGACGTGGCGCTCCACACGAATCTGACCGCTACTTCGCCTGGTAGGTCTTCGAATAGCCGTTGCGGCTGTTGACCACCGTGTAGGTTCCGTCTTTGCGCACGGACGCCTTGATCCAGTGGCCTTGGCAGTCTTTCGTCTCGGTCAGGTTGGCTACCATCTCACGCGGAGTGGTTTCGGCGTCGCCGGCCTCGACGTTGCGGTGGCCTTGCCAGAGGTCTTTGAAACTGCTGGATTGTTTGAGCATCTTCCATATGTCCGGGCTGCCGCCCTTGCGGGGACCGTTGTTCATCACGGCGACGGTGGGCTGGAGCGCCAGCACGAGTTGTGGCGGGCCTGAGTTCGTCAGCCCGTGGTGCGTGGTCTGGTAGATGTCAATCTCGCCGAGACGATTGACCGGGCACGCCAACTCGTGCTCGTAGTTCCAGGTCAAGTCGCCCAAGTCGAGAAATTCGAAATCGCCCATCTTGACGATGAAGCCGACACTCTTGCCGTTTTCGGTCGTGTCTTCTTCCTTCAGCTCGGCATTCTTGCAGTGTGGATTGGGCGCGCCAGACCCGCCCACGATAAAGCGGCTGCGCGCGGCGACAAAGGTGAGGTCCGCGCCCTTGAGGGGCAGCTTGTCGCCCGGCTTGATGGTCATACGTTTGCCTTTAGCAGCGCCGAGGTAGCTGTCCCAGAGCTTCTTGCCACGCTCGCGGCCCAACTCGACGCTCTCACCATGCTCAACGAACTTCTCGACGGGTACCAGTTCGACAAGCTGCGGCACTCCACCGACGTGATCGCCGTGAAAGTGCGACGTGATGAAATAGTCGATCTGTTGGGCCTTGGCCTCGCGGGTCAGCACGTGTTGGATGCGCTTGGCGTCACGGTTCTCGTAACCCGGCCATCCGGCGTCCATGAGGACGGTGTCACCTCCCGGGGTCACGATCAGCGTGGCGGCCCCGCCTTCGACGTCGATCCAATAGATGTCGAGCGTGTCGGCGGCGTGGAGTGCGAGGGGAAAGAGCAGTAGAAGAGTGAGTAGGAGTCTCATGGCGCACACCAGTATATCGCCTTCAACCACCGTTCCTGGAGCGCTGGTTAAGGGGTCAAGGCGGAGTAGCTGGAGGTTTGTCGATGGTTAACATCGGGCACCGGGTGGGCTATGATGCCCTTGCAGCGCAAACGCCAGCCAAAAAGCCTCCGGCGGCTATCAAGGGAGACCCGACCTGTGCCTCGCCATCGACCAAACTCCGTTTACCTAGGCGTCCTTGCTTTGCTGACGCTGCTAGGATTGGCGATTCTCTCCTCGACACAGCCGGGTGCGGCTCCTCCAAGCAAGGCCCACTTCGTAGCAGTAGGCCAAACGCCTCTTCACTTTGAACCGGTTGGAGAACCAAGCGGCGAGCAGGCCGCGTCATTCCTCGGCCGCGGCCCCGGGTATTCGCTGCGGGTGGACGCCTCGGGAATGGTCATGCACCTGCGCGCCGGGGTTAACGAGCCTGCCGTGCTGCTGCACCTCGACATCGTTGGCGCGAACGCCGGGGCCGATGGAACCGGGCTGGACCGCCTGCCGGGCGAAAGCAACTACTACCTCGGCAATGACCCCACCGCTTGGCGGACCGATGTTCCCCACTTCGCAAGAGTCCGCTTCGAGGATGTCTACCCGGGAATCGACGTCGTCTACTACGACGCCGCCCGCGAGGGGCGTTCGCATCTCGGTCGATTGCTCGAATACGACTTCATCGTCGAACCCGGTGCCGACCCGGCGCAGGTCCGGCTTGCGTTCGACGGCGCAGAAGACGTGTCCATTGACGATGAAGGTGGCCTGCGTCTGAGTACCGAGGCAGGAGATGTCCGCCAATACCGGCCGGTCGCCTATCAGGAGATCGCGGAGACGCGGCGTCCGGTCGGAGGCCGCTACGTGCTACGCGGCGACGCATCTGTCGTCTTCGAAGTGGACCCTTACGATCGCGCGCATCCCCTCGTCATCGACCCCAAGGTTGAGTATTCCACCTATTTGGGAGGAATGGGGTATCCACTTGACTCAGGTAGCCCCTAGGCGTTGTGGTTTGGTCGATCCATGGACGCCAGCACACTGCACCCAGAATGCACCCTGGGGCGCCAGACGCCGGTCTGCAGGCAATTGGGCCACGAGGCTGCGTTTCGGGCCGATCAAGGATTACGCACGCGCCATGGCCATCGCAGGCTTGGAAACGTGGTGCTATCGGCAAGCCTTTCCGGGGGCCGCCAATGGCCAACCACAGTATGTTGTGGTCACCTGAGTCAAATGGATACCCCACTTGGGAGGAAGTGGGGACGACCAGGCTTTCGCGATCGAGGTCGGCCCAGATGGGAGTATCTACGTTGCCGGTTGGACCGAGTCGCCCGATTTCCCCGCCGCGGGCGCCAAGGGTCCTCCCGGCGAGAGGAGAGATGCGTTTCTCACCCGATTTGACAATCTATTGACCACCAGCCTAGTCCAGAACTTTTTCGGCAGCAACGGCAACGACCAAGCCTTCGAGGTCACTGTTGACCGCGACGGCAACGCGTATATCACCGGCTTCACTGATAATCGAGGTTTCCCACAGACTGACGGCAGCCGGTGGGCCGGAGGCCGCGACGCTTTTACCGCCGCCGTGAGTCCTGACGGTGAACTTCTGCATAGCGGAACTCTCGGAGGTCTCGGAGACGATACCGGCACCGGAATCGATTTCTTCCCAGAAGATGATTTTGTGGTGGTGGTAACCGGTGGCACCACAGGCACGCTTAACTTTCCGTTGACACAGGACGCCTTCCAGACGCAACGCGCAGGACCTACCGACGGCTGGGTGGACGCTCTTCGGCTCGATACGACGGCGGGCGTCCCTTTCACTGTGGACAACCGGTCCACTTCCCTCCTGGGTGGGAACGGCACGGATTTTGTCGACTCCCTGAGCTTCTCAAAGTTCAGCATCAACGTAGGTTTCCGCTTCGACGAGGACGACGTCTTCGCCGCGATGACCACGGATTCCGACAACATGGCCGAATTCGGTGTGCCCAACCCGACTCGGGCCGGCGGAACCGATGGGCATGTCACCGTCTTACGCCTGGATCCCAGTTTCGCGCCCGCTTGGCCGCCGGCGGAGGACTCGGTAGCCTTCGCTACGTACCTACCTGGTGGGCCGGATGACGAAAGCGAGGTGTTTTTCGAAACTTTCAAAGGCAGCGTAGGAGGGCCCTCCAGCAAGGACAAGGTGTACTTCTTCTACAACGCCGGCAGTAACGTGCCTACATTCGCTGGCGCAGCCGTCGAGAATTATCCAGGAGGGCCGCAGAGCCTGGTGATGTCTGAGCTCGTGTTCGACGAGCAGACCGGCACCGCCGAATTCCGAAGCACCTACGCCGGCGGGCCCAACTTTGACCAAGCGGCGCGAATGGCCGTCGACCCAAACGGGGCGCCCGCCGGTGTCGGCCTGACTTTCTCGCAGATCCCCACGACGCCCGACGCGGTCTTTCCCAATCTCAACGGCGTCTTCGGCGGCTATTTCATGCTGTTCTCTGGGGACCTCACCCAGATCGACTACGCGACCTACCTGTGGGGCAACCGGAACTCGAACGTGACCGACGTGGCGTTCGATCCCTTGGGGCAGATTCACGCCACGGGCATCAACGGGCCGGGTGCTTTCACGACCCCGGGCTCGTTCCAACCGGACTTCGGAGGTGATCCGTTCGACGCCACCGTGGGGGTCATTACACGTCCCTTCGTGTTCAACAACACCCCCGTAAATGCTGCCGGATTCCAGCCCGGTGCCTCGCCTCAGCAGATTTCGGCCGTAGGTGGGGCCAACATCGGGCCCGAGCCACCCGCCCTCCTCGTGTTTGACGAGGACCGAAACCTACTGACCGAGATCGGCGAGACGCGCGTTCTCGTGGATGGCGACGCAACCCCCATTACGTTTGCGTCGCAGTTCCAGGACAACTTTGTTTTTCGGTTCAGCGTGGGTTTCCGTTTCTTACAAGAAAAAGGGGAGGACCCTCCCGTCGCCAGCGTTCAGGTTGAGTTCGAAGGAGACCTTCTTTATTCATAGGGGCTAGAGCCCGATGAGGACGCCATGGAGGCCAACACCCAATGGGTGAAAAACAAACCAAGCCATTCCAGCTAAGTTTCAATGGACTTCTCAAAGTCGATTTCCAGGGATCGCACGTCACTTCCGACGGTGGCCTGATTTTGGTTCGCGAACTGGACGAACGGCTCGGTCTCGGAGAACTGATTGACGAGCATCTCAGCGACTCCCGGCAAGGCACAAACAAGCAGTTCACGCTCGCTGATCTGTTGCGGCAGTCGGTTTACAGCCGACTCGCCGGCTACGAGGACCTCAACGACGCCGAGCGGGTTTCGATCGATCCGACGTTTCGGCTGATCGGTTCGCAGAAGATCTGGGATCGCGGTGCGGCCTTGACCTCGACGCTGCACGGCTTCGAGACGGAGATGCTGGCGAGCGAAGAGAACCTGCTGGGGCTGATGGCGCTGAACCGAGAGCTGGTCGGGCAAGCGGAAGCGTTCGACGACGCCGAGCGGGTCGTTCTGGACCTGGACTCCACCGAGAGTCCGGTCCATGGCCAACAGGAAGGCAGTGCCTACAACGGACACTTCGAGTCGGTCTGCTACCACCCGTTGCTTTTGTTCAACGGTCATGGTGATTGCCTCGCTGCCAAGCTGCGTCCAGGCAACGTGCACAGCGCCGAGGACTGGGATGAGCTCTTGTTGCCGGAGATCGAGCGCCAACAGGCTGCGGGCAAGCAGGTCGCCTTCCGGGGCGATGCGGCCTTTGCGAAGCCGGAAGTTTATGAGGCTTCGGAGGAACGCGGAGTACAGTACGCCATTCGCATTCCGGCCAACAAGAGCTTGGAGCTGGAGATCGAAGACATCCTGTTTCGCCCGCCGGGAAGGCCTTCCCGCAAGCCCTTGGTGCGCTACAAGAGTTTTCGCTATCAGGCGGAGAGTTGGTCGCAGGCGAGGCGGATCGTCGCTAAGGTCGAGCATCACCAGGGCGAGCTGTTCCCGCGCGTCGGATTCATCGTGACGAGCATGAGCTTGCCGAGCCGCTCGGTGGTGCGCTTCTACAACAAGCGCGGCACGGCGGAACAGTGGATCAAGGAAGGCAAGCAGGCGACGCACTGGACGCGATTGTCGTGCCATCGATTTCGAGCCAACGAAGTGCGGTTGCAACTGAGCGTGCTGGCCTACAACCTGGGCAATCTTTGGCGGCGGCTGGGGCTTCCGTAGCGAATCAAGAGTTGGTCGCTGACGAGCTTGCAACACAGGTTGATGAAGACCGGCGGTCGGCTGGTCAAGCACGCGCGGTATTACTGGCTCTTATTGGCGGAGGGACATCTGAACCGGCGGCTGTTCGGCGACATGCTGCACAAGATCTGGGCGCTGCCGCTGCCGAGTGGGTAGCATTGCCGGAGTGAGGATCAACAGCTTTTGGCTCCAAAAGGTTTCGCAAGGAGCAGTGTCGGCCGGAGCGCCGTTCAAGCCGCTCAATCAACGACTGTGAGCGGTCGAACCAGCTCTGGCGACTACCAGCAGAGGTGATGTGCAGGGTTCAGCGTGAAAGGACGTGCTGTTCGGAGCGGAGCGGGTGTATACTGTGGCCGTGCCAGGGCCAAAATGGAAATCCTGGTTGAGTCCATCGTGCGTGGCGAGCGTCTGCGTGATCAGCTCGCGCAGGGCCTGGATGGTCGCGGCGGCTTCCTCGCCTTTGTCGCAAGAAGTTCGAATGAATTCGACAACGCCGTGCTCTTTCTTGAGGCGTTCCTCAGGGAGCCGCGGGCCGCGGCGGTCGCCGTCGCATTTGTTGATGACGACGATGACGGGCGAGTCGTCAGCGCGGTTGCGGATGATGCGCAGCCAGTCGTAGATAGAGAGATCGTCCTCAAAGCGGGCGTCGAGGACCAGCAGGTAGAGGCTGCGCCGGGTGAGGAAGTACTGATGCGTGCCGCGCATGATGACCTGACCGCCGAAGTCCCAGACATTGAGGGTGATGCCTCCGGATTGGTCCGCCAACCAGCTCTTGGTGTCGATCTTTTCACGGATCGCAGTGCCGCGAGTGGGGTCTTCGCTGTCGCGGCGAGGCAGGTTGTCGACGAGGTAGCGTACCAGCGACGTTTTCCCGGCTGCCTCGTTGCCCACGAGCAGTAGTTTGGCTTCATTGAGGGGTTGGAGGGTTTCTTTTTCGGCGCGATAGCGGCGATATGCCCTAAAGACTGCGGGTCTCCGTCGAGACCTGGGCTTTAGAGATCCCGCGACCATGCATCACCTGCCTATGAGCGGATTGCGTGACCCGATTGCCTTCTGCCGATGCCGCCCTTGTACGATAGAACCCGTATTTTCAATTTGATGTATGACCTCCCGACCTTCCAGCACCCTTCAGCGTCTTTATTGATAGGGGTTCAAGCCTAATCAGGACGCCAGGGAGGTCAACACCCGATGGGTGAAAAAGAGAGAAAGCCGTTCCAGCTAACTTTCAACGGAATCGGGGTATGCACTTGACTCCCGACGACCCCACACCTTGTGGTCGGCGACTGCGGCGACCGCACCCTCGAGGGGCCATCGGGCAGCGGTCGTGGGTCCTATAGCCGCCGCTCATTGCGCCCCGCGGGGGGACGGCAGCGGTTGACTTTGAAACCTGAAGGCGAAGCGCTCTTGAAACTCCCCAGCGTGCGCGAATAGTCCTCCAGAGCCCGGATACTAGACCTTGGGGCTTCGGGAGTCAAGTGCATACCCCAGTCAACGGATTATTGAAGGTCGATTTCCATGGATCGCGCGTCACTTCCGACGGTGGCTTAATCCTGGTTCGGGAGTTGGACGAGCGGCTCGGAGAAGAACTGGAATCGCGGCGCGGACTTGACCTCGACCTTGCATGGATTCGAGACGGGAACGCTGACGAGCGAAGACAACTTGCTGGGGCTGATGGCGTTGAACCGGGAGCTGGTCGGGCGAGCCGAAGCCGGCGACGAATCCGAGCGCGTCGTACTGGACATGGATTCGACCGAAAGCCCCGTCCATGGGCAACAGGAAGGGAGCGCTTACAACGGCCATTTCGAGTCGGTCTGCTACCACCCGCTGTTGTTGTTCAACCAGCACGGCGACTGTCTGGCGGCGAAGCTGCGCTCAGGGAATGTCCACAGCGCCGAGGACTGGGATGAACTATTGCTGCCGGAGATCGAACGACAGCAGGCCGAAGGCAAGCAGGTCGCTTTCCGGGGCGATGCGGCCTTTGCCAAGCCGGAGATTTATGAGGCTGCGGAGGAACGCGGAGTGCAGTACGCCATCCGCATTCCAGCCAACAAGAGCCTGGAGTTGGAGATCGAAGACATCCTGTTTCGCCCGCCGGGAAGGCCGAGCCGGAAACCCTTGGTGCGCTACAAGAGCTTCCGCTATCAGGCCGCGAGTTGGAGTAAACCGCGGCGCATCGTAGCGAAGGTTGAGCACCACCCGGGCGAACTGTTCCCGCTTGGAATCGGCTTCATCGTCACCAACCTGACTCTGCCGAGCCGCTCGGTGGTGCGATTCTACAACCAACGGGGGACGGCCGAGCAGTGGATTAAAGAAGGCAAGCAGGCGACGCATTGGACAAGGCTGTCGTGCCATCGCTTCCGGGCGAACGAAGGTGCGCTTGCAGTTGAGTGTGCTGGCCTACAACCTGGGTAATCTGTGGCGACGGCTGGTACTGCCGCGGCGAATCAAGCGCTGGTCGCTGACGAGCTTACAGCAGCGGTTAGTGAAGACGGGCGGTCGATTGATCAAGCACGCCAGGTACTATTGGTTGCTGCTAGCCGAAGGGCATCTGAATCGGCGGTTGTTCGGCAGTATGCTGCGGAGGATCTGGGCCTTACCGCTGCCGAGTGGGTAGGACGGTCCGTTACCGGTGCGAAACTATGGTTCTGAGAGATTACTGTCGGAGGGGTGTGCGACAAATCGACTGAGCAGCAGCGAGACAGCCTTGTCGGACAGCTAAAACAGGCTGTTGGAACGCTTCGACCCCCCCCCGCGACTGCCGTCGGGCAAAAATTTCTCCCGTTCCCGGGGAGCAGGTCTTGTATCCTGTGTGAGCCGGATGTCCAAATCTGAAATTCCGGTTAGAATCTGGGTGTCTTTGGCCAGCCCGGCCAGCCTGCACATACTGTCCTTTTGGAGCGACATGCCATGAATCGACGTCAATTCTTGACCGCCGCCACATCGGCGGCATCCGTGGCCACAGCGGCCGCGCACGCATCCTCGGGTTCGGGAACGCCCGACTTCGAGGTGGTGCGCGCCGATTTTCCGAGAGCGAGAACCGCCGCCTATTTCGACTGCGCATCGTCTCACCCGCTGAGCGTTCATTCCTCGGCCGCGCTTCATCGCTACATCGACTGGGCGACCCACGACGTCGGCGAGCCTTGGTGGCCGTCGTGGGCCGAGCCGCGTACCGAAGCAAAGAACCTGTTCGCAAGGCTGATCAACGCCAAGCCCAAGGAGATCGCCTTCGCGCGCAGCACCATCGAAGCCGAAAGCAACCTGCTCAACGGCATGCGCGACACGCTGGCGGGCGGCAACATTGTCACCAACGACCTGCATTACACCGCGGCGCTCTACAACTACAAAATGCGGCAACGGGAAGGCCTCGACCTTCGCGTGGTCAAACATCGGGATTGGCAGATTGACCTTCGCGACATGGAGAACGCCATCAACCACAACACCAAGCTGGTCTCGATCACCTTGGTGTCGAACGTCAACGGATACCTCTCCGACGTGAAGCCCATCAGCGACTTGGCGCACGCCCACGGCGCCTACCTCTACGTGGACGTCATTCAGGCAGCGGGCGCGGTTCCGATCGACGTCCGCGCCATGGGGATCGACTTTGCCGCGTGCTCTACCTACAAGTGGCTGATGGGGGTTAAGGGATTCGGCTTCCTGTACGTGCGGGAAGACCTGCAGCGGACCGTCGCGAAACCGACGCAACACTCCGGCGGCGTCCGCTTCAACTACGCCCCGTGGGTCGAGAAACCCGATCCGGCGTTGGACGAGATCACGTTCAAGCCACGGCCGGCGCCCGGCTGCTACGAAGTGAGCTACCCCTCATACGAAGGAGCGATCTGCGCGCAGGAAAGCCTCAAATATATCCACGAGTTGGGCGTGGACAACATCCGCAACCACGTGCGGGCGTTAACCGACCGGTTACAAAAAGAACTGCCCGCAATGGGGTATCCCTCGATCACCCCGCAGGGCAATGAAAGCCCCATCGTGGTCTTCCGCGCGAGCGACCCCGCCACGACGATGAAGAAGCTGCGAGCCGCCGGCGTGCACGCGGCGATGCGCTTCGGCAACAAGATGCGCCTCTCCCCTTCGGTTTTCAGCAACCAGGATGACGTCGATCGGTTGTTGAATGCACTGATCTGACCCGTCGATCCGAGGATGAAGAACCGGATTTTGTCAAAAGGGCTCCCGTCCCACTAGGGGTCACCTCACGAAACGGAAAAAATCGTACGCTAAGGCCGAGTGAGCGGCGGTAGGGGCCGGAAGTTGCCCTG